>OY760175.1:0-4800000 GCA_963663165.1 uncultured Desulfospira sp.
AAGTTTTTTTTGGGATCTATACAAAATAGATCTGGCAACAGCCGAACGTTATAGACAGATGAAGTGCCCCCACTGCCAGGGACCGTTGTATTATGCCAATTATCCGCGCAAACCCAGGGGGGAGCCTGAAGGGTTGTCTGAAGAATGTTTTTTACAATTCAGTTTATGTTGCGGAAGGGAAGGCTGTCGACGTCGTTTGATCCCGCCAACCTGCCGTTTCCTTGGTAAAAACATTTACTGGTATGCGGCCATTCTGACGATTGTGTCCGACTGGCAGAACCAATCTGTAGGTATCACGATGTCCAGGTTTGCTGAAACAATCGGTATCTCCCGCAACACCCTTAGCCGCTGGGTCAGCTTATTCAAAGAAATATTTCCAACAAGCTCTCAATGGAAGAAAATCCGGGGCCGAGTACCTGCAAGCGTAAAAAATGATCGTCTTCCAGCAAGTTTGGTCAACTTCTATCTGCATCAACAGGCGTCCATCAAAAAAACGTTGATCTCCTGTTTGTCATTCTTGTCTCAAGGCAGTGAAATATCACAAAAAATAAGGGCCGGGTAATCTCACGCAGAAGATGGGCGTGGCCTTGGGCGCTCAACTGTTCTATCAAAGGGGCCGGGATTTTTATCAGCATTTCGCTGAAAATTTTAACTCAAAATTGAAAGGACCCCGGCCTATGAACAGTAAAAACCAAAGTCCGGTTGATAACTGGGCTTTGTTTCGCTTCTCAGTCGTTGGCGGTTTGCTGGCAAATCCGCCGGCCAAAGGTGAGCTGCGCAAGGAACTGGAAAAGCTTTCCTATCAGATTTACACCCATCCCATCACGAACGAATCAACGGTATTTCATTTTTCAACTATTGAAAGCTGGTATTACAAGGCAAAAAATGCCCAGGACCCCATTATTGCTTTAGGGCGGAAAGTTCGTTCTGACTATGGCGGTTCAATTGTATTCACACCTGAACTGATCCGGATGCTGGGCAGACAATACCGGACTTATCCGAACTGGAGCTACAAACTGCACGCAGATAATTTCGCAGCAGAACTCCAGGAAAAGGAGGCTTCAGTATCGGTACCATCCTATGCCAGTGTCCGGCGGCGGATGATCGAAAGGGGGTGGACCAGGAAGCCCTCAGCAAAGAAAAAACAGACAGCGGGTATGAAAATTGCCGCAAAGCGGTTCGAAAGCCATGAAATCCGAGGATACGAAGCAGAATATGTTCACAGCCTGTGGCATCTGGATTTTCATGAAGGCAGTCTGCGGGTGGTGGATAACAACGGTAACTGGTATACGCCCAAAGCCTTATGTATTCTTGACGACCATTCCCGCCTGTGCTGCCACATCCAATGGTATTCAGGAGAAACCACCCAGGATTTGATTCATGGATTGACCCAGGCATTTTTCAAAAGGGGGCTTCCCAGGGCACTGATGACGGACAACGGATCTGCCATGACCTCCCATGAGTTTTGCAACGGTCTTAAAAAAACAGGGATACTTCATGAAACGACACTGCCCTACAGCCCTTATCAAAACGGTAAGCAGGAAGCCTTTTGGGGAACCCTTGAAGGCAGATTGATGGCCATGCTGACCCGGGTGGACCCTCTGACACTGGAATATCTCAATCACAGCAGTCAGGCCTGGGTCGAGATGGAATATAACAAAACCAGGCATAGTGACATCGGCACATCTCCTGTTCAACGCATGCTTGAAGGCAAAGATGTTTCCCGGCCGGCACCGGATGAAGAGCAACTGAGGTTCGCCTTTACAGTCTGCGAATCCAGAAATCAGCGAAAATCTGACGGTACCGTGTCCATCAACGGGGTAAGATTTGAGATCCCTTCCCGGTTTCACCATATCCCTCGGTTACATGTCTGCTTTGCCAATTGGGATAAATCCATGGCCTGGCTCATGGACCAGAGAACCGGCAAACAGATTGCGCAGATCTACCCCCAGGACAAAATCAAAAATGCTTCAGGAAAACGAAAGATCAAGTCGAGACCTGAGCATACCATTCTACCGGATGAAACATTGAAAGAATCCGAGCCTGCATTATTAAGAAAACTGATGGCCGAGTATGCCCAAAGCGGCATGCCTCCAGCCTATCTTCCCAAAGGAGAATCATGAACAACAAACAGCTTCTGGCTTATTACGGCCTTAAATGGAACCCTTTTTTTCCTAATATCCCCGTGGAAGCCTTATGGCATCCGCCATTGATGAACAGTTTTATTTTTCGTCTTGAGAATATGACCCTGAACGGGGGCTTTGCTTTGATCAGCGGGGACCCCGGCCTTGGCAAATCCAAGGCGTTGCAGATGATTGCCCAAAAGTTCGGTAAACTTGACGAGGTAGTTGTCGGGGTAATGGAACGTCCCCAAAGCAGTGTCGGAGACTTTTACCGGGAAATGGGAGTTTTGTTTGGTGTCAATTTGAGCCCTGCCAACCGGTACGGCGGGTTCAAGGATCTTCGGGAGCGCTGGAAAAGTCATGTAAAAACCACCTTGTTCCGGCCCATCCTGCTCATAGATGAGGCCCAGGAGATGCTGACCGGATGCTTAAATGAACTGCGTTTGTTGAACAGCGCGGACTTTGACTCCCAAAACCTGTTGACCACCGTGATTTGCGGCGATGACCGGCTCCCGGAACGGTTCAGATCAAGATCCCTGGTATCGCTGGGAAGCCGGATGCAGTTCCGGCTGACGCTGCTTCCCTATGTCCGGGATGACCTGCTGGATTACATGGATCACAGCCTGAACCAGGCCGGCGCCCCGCACTTAATGACGAAAACTCTGATCAGGACCCTTGCAGACCATTGCGCCGGCAACCTGCGGGTTCTTAACAATATGGCCGCAGACCTGCTGACTGCGGGGATTGAAAAAGAACTCAATCAATTGGACGAAAAGCTTTTTATGGAAGTCTATTCCAGACAGCCGCCCAATAAAAAATCATAGGAGAACAATATGGGTATTTATGATGATCCGGACATGAAACTGGAAGAAATCACACAGGAATTGGAACATTTTATCCTGGATATGGTCCTTGCCGGACTTGAAAGCTTGAATATGGAATATCGGGCCTTCAGGCGATTCCAGAAACAAAGGCTCACGGAAAAGAACCGTCATAAAGAACACGAGCCGTTTTGAACGTACGCCCGGACTCCAAAGGTCCGGGCCTGCCTCAATGGAAAAAATACTTTGGAAAATCGGCAATTATTTTAAGCACCGCTTCAGCCTGGCAGTTCTTGATGAAATTAAGGGCCGGTGGCCCGTTCTCCCCTCTTGTAAAAACATCCCTTATCTTAAAGCTGAAAATGCCGGAGGAAGGCACATCCTGATCAGACCTGATCCTGTTATTCAGCCTTATTATTTTCTTGCCGACGATTTAAACATTGACCTGCTTATCCGGCATCATCAATCCATATCAAACCGCTTTAAACCAGGCAGGATGGTTATAGAAACATCTCCCGGCAATTATCAAATTTGGATTCACAGTGACCGTCCGTTAAGCCTTCCCGAAAAAAAGTATTGGTTGGAAAACATGCACAGTGATCCCGGCGCCGACCCGAAAAACAGGTGGGGCAGATGCCCCGGGTTCAGGAACAGAAAAGCAAAACACAGAACGCCTTCAGGACAATACCCTTTGGCAAAGCTATTATGGGTGGACTGGAAATGCCAGGCTATTGTCCCTGAAATAGAATTATCCTCCCAACCTCAAGAAGTCTTTTCCCATCAACCCCGGGGGGGAGTGTGCCATAACGGTAATATTTCCCGCTCCCTCTATGATAAGGGTGACGAATCTGCCACTGATTTTGCATATGCTCTGGCCCTCTATAGAAGAGGTTTCTCACGAATGGAAATTTACAATCGCATTATCAATGAAAGGCAGGATTGGATTAATCATGCGGGTGAACGAAAAAAAACACAGTATCTGATCAGGACATTACAGAAAGCTGAAAAAATTATCAGTTAAAATCGGGCTCTCTTGGCCTCCGGGAAAGCCCTTATTTACCATGAAACGTTGTCCATGAATTATCGTGATTGCTCTCATCAAAATGCTGCGGACAGGCCGCAGATTTTGGGGGTTAGAAATAGAAAATAGAATATATGGAAAAGATAATCGAAATAATAAAATTCATAACATCCCTTAAAAAAAATCCATTTCTTTATTTTTCAGGATTGTTGGTCTCCTCCGGAACAATTCTGTTATCGAAAGGTATATTAGAGGTTCTATTAGGTGTTTCTTTTTCATTTTTTGACGATAAAAAAAATAGTGTTTCCTACGAAAGTATTTACACAAATACATTGGCGACTTTCTTAATATTATTGGGCGTTTTATTATTCTATTACAAATTTTTAAGAAAAGAAAAAATGCCAGTTGAATATTGCAATGATACTTCTGTGATAGAATATATTTTTTCAGATATTACAAATTTGAACAAACTCGACTACTTCATAGATCAAGCACTCTATCCTTATCTTCTTGAATCATCATTATATGAGCGTGATCATATGGAAAAATTCATATTGTCTTCAAACTACCATGTTTATGACAACAAATTAAAGGATCTTATACAATCATTCTATGAAGATTGGTCAAGGACTTGCTCTCATTGGGAAGCTTTTACACCTACGAATGTCAACGACAAATTGAGACCCAATACATGGTTAGATATAGCAAGAACTGATGATGTACAATTAGCGATTCGAGAAGTTCCAGAATTTGCTAAAGAGATGCATAGATCTCTTAAAAATTTAGTGGCATATATTAAGACAAATTATAAAGATATCGTATTGTAATTAGAACATTTTTTCAATCATTGTTGCTGTAGCAGATCAATGTCATTAACTTAACGAAGTGGTTTATAACAGCAATGGAAACGACCGCTTCGATTATTGAAATTCCTTGGAAATTTTCTGCCCGGTCTTACCGGTTCTATAGTCCTGACAATAATGTCTTGTATAGCTGATATCAACTCAACAACCTTTTCACCTGAGCGAACGAACAATAGCGGAAGAACGTCCTTCATTTTTGATAAAGCCTGTGCAAAATTCGGCTTATATTTATACATCCGATCCTCAGTATTTTTGTCAATAATGGTCTGAGTGGGAAAAGCTAATATTGATGTCAGATTCTTTGAGAACACTCTCGCATGGAAATCCTGGTAAACGGACAGGACTGATTTTCCGGTGAAATTTTCTATTTCTATCCATTGTTTCATAGTCTTGTAGTCTTCTTCTACAGGCCACCTCAAATGATAAAGTTCAGAAAACTGATTATGCGTAAAGGTTTGTTTGTCAATGATGGATGTAATGAGGATTTCAGCTTCGCCTGTCTCTAACTCAATCCGAATCAATCGTAGTTTTAATGGCTTTAAATCAAGCCCCATTTCTTTGCATTGTTTTATTGAACTGGGGAATGGCGTCAAAGATATGATTTTTTCCTTCTTGCCTGAATTATAAAATTGCCGGACTATTTTCCATCTTTTTAGCTGAATCCGGGCGCAAAAATCGGCACCTTGATTGAGAATGAGATTAAACAGCCAATATGCTGGATAGCCCCTGTCCAGAAGTATAAGGTCACCTGGTACCATTTTTAAACAATGGAAGGCGGCCAGTTCACGTTCTCCAGTTTCTTTGGGGACAATTTGAGCGTCAACAGTTATTTTGTTGAGTGGATCGAACATCTGAGAAATGCGGGCCATGGGGCATTTTTCTCCCTGGCGTGGATTCCATGCTCCAAAATTTTTTAATATTGATTCAATCCGGGGCAGTTGAGCTGTCGACCCGTCTATAGCAAGCAGATTAAAACCCTCCCATCTCAAGGGGGCAAAATTCTGATAGAAAAAATCTATCTGCTGATCATTAAGCTCGGAGAATGCCTCGTATTTTAATTTCATCCTGGCTTTGGTCAAGGCTGGCTTGGAGATAAATCGCCTTATAACATCAAACCCGAATATGGCTTTAAAGAAATGGTCGAGTTCATCCTGATATGAACCCTTGACCAAATTCATCAGGAAAAATATAAGTATTGAAAAGGACAGTTTTCTGTTACGGGTGAAATTTTTTGGACTTTGGCGGTGTTGATTGATAAAATTTGAAGAATTGATATTTTTTTTAAGAAAATCAATTAGTTTGGCACATATATTGGAAAGCAGGTTCCGTGCCAACCGGTGTAAAATTGTTATCAAATTTCGACATGATATGCTCCTTTTTTTATGATAATTGGCTGTTATTATTAGAATTGAGTATATCATGTCGATTTCATTTTTTCAATGATTTTATCATTAATATCAGCAAGTTAAACACAAAATCTTCTTAAGTTAATGACATTGTGTAGCAGATGGCAAAAAGAACGTCGAGCTTTAACATCCCGTTAATGGATAAGGATATCCGAGCTATGAGTGAAAACAAATATAATCCTGTTTATGATGATAATAAATTCCTCAACACTATCTATGTTGGTAAAAGGATGAAATGGAATGGACGTTATGTTGAATTGATCACTGAAGACGAACGGCAGTATTTTGTTGTTTCAGAAAAATTAAGCGCAACACTATACGAAACAAATGGTGGTAGACAAAAAATACAAGCAACCGTTCTTGAAGCTGAAAGTGATGTGAAGGTCCCGGTTATATATCTTTCAAGAATTAATGTCAAAACAGGAAAAATTGCCGATAGTGGAGAGCAACAAATATGCTTATACCCAGAAGTTGCTGAAAAGCTATATCATTTTATTGGTAAACTTAAATCTATTGATTATTCAAACCCAGATAGTTTCAAAATTAATGTTGAAAGCATAAAAGATTTACAGGAAAATTCTATTGATAGCTCTGATAGTTATTTTGCAGCATTAAGAAAGCATCCTATGCGCGCAAAAATAATAGAAAAAATGATTGATGAGGGCGCAATAACTTCCAAAGATATAGTAAACACTTCCTTCAGAAAAAAAGAATTGAGTATCTTCAAGAAGCTAATTGATAACAGTGAATACTGGAAAACCTATGCATCAGAAAATAATATTTTTGATAAGAGAGAAGAGAAGGTTTGGCAGTCTTTCTTTGAAAAAAATCAATGGATATTTGGTTATGGCCTTGACTATCGTTTTCAAACTATATTGCAACGAGAATCGCATGTTTCAGATACAGAGCTAAATGGATCCAATTCGGTAATAGCTGATTATTTACTTGGAGACAAAAAATTTACTACATTCGTTGAGATCAAAAAACCATCAACACCGTTATTTGCGCCATTAAAAAACAGATCTAATAGTTGGAGACTTTCTAATGATGTTGTGTATTCTGTTTCACAAATACTTGAACAGAAGGCATCAGGTCTTATAAAGTTGGACAAACAGCAATATAGCTCTTCTGGTAGCCCGATTAGTCAGAAAGCATATGATTCCAAAGTAATACTTATTATGGGACACTGGAAACAACTTGGAGAATCAAGTAATGAACTTGAATTTGAAATTAAAAAGAAAACATTTGAACTCTTTCGTAATGACAGCAGGAATATTGAAATTTTAACCTATGATGAGCTTTATGATAGAGCTAAATATATTGTAGAAGGAGAAGGAAAAGAGCTCCAATCAGATTATAAAACAGATAATATTCCATTTTAGCTTTGACGACAGAAATTGCTATGCAGCCAGTTATCACTGGGAACATATATAGAGTGGTGAGTTTAGTGAGGAAAAAAGGGGGATAGTCTGCCTTTGATCCTTGTTGAAATTCCCAACAATCAAAATGAACCGGACGAGCCGGTTATTTGGAATCGTTCACGGCGGCTTCGCCGCCGTGAATCGCAAATAAATCAAAATTTTTGAGGAATAGTAGAGCGACAGATATGTCTATTTATGTAGCGAGTTTTTTTTGTTGCGTGTTCTACCCCGCCCGACCCAGCTGGACCCCGCTATACCCCGCCATATTTTGAAAAAATACTACCCCGCCACCATCCATCCGATCATAGATCTAAGGAGGTATCAGGTCTATGAAAAAACAAATCCGACAGCGCAGGTGTAAAAACTGCCAAAATTTATTCAAGCCAGATCCCCGTCATTTGAAACGGCAAAAATTTTGTAACGAACCCGAATGCAAAATTGCCAGTAAAAAACACAGCCAGCAAAAATGGCTGAATAAGCCAAAGAATCAGGATTATTTTTCAGGGCCTGAGAATGTGGTCCGTGTTCAGGAATGGCGCCAAAGCAATCCTGGTTACTGGAAGCGAACAAAGCCTCCGGGAAAGCCATCCTTAACTGAAAATACGTTACAAGAGATAAAAACTGCCAAAACCATTGCTGGTAAAGGATCTTCGATGGATTTAATTCAAATACCGTTACAAGATTTAATATCGGCCAAGACCCTTGTCTTTATTGGGTTTGACACCCTCCTTAACAAAAATGCGTTACAAGAGATTATTGATGCCACGGACCAGGAGACGGTAAAATTGACACCAGATATTATGAAGGAACTAACCAAAAAGAAGAGGTGTCAGCATGGGCAAACGATTTTCTTCAAAGGAACTTTATAGATTACGAAATTCAATACCCATTCATGTGTTGATCGAAACGGAACTGGGTATTCCAGCCAAAATAAGTGAAGGGGTTTTCCGTTTTCTGTGTCCCTTGTGCAATGAATTTCAGACTGCAGTTAATCCTAAGACGAACCTGAGCAGGTGTTTTCGATGCGAAAAGAATTTTAATACCATAGATCTGGTAATGGCCTGTCGGCACATTGGTTTTGTTGACAGTGTCAAATATCTTCAGATTATTTTGAATACAAGAGCACCTGATCATGACGTCTGATTTGGGAACAGAACTCAATATACAGTCTTATCGTCGATGTCGAGTGCCGGCAGAAATAATGCCGCCACTCGGCCTTCCGTTGCCGGAAATTTTTCATGGGTATCTGAATTATTACAAACACCAGCTTCGTAACGAAAACAATATCGGCGCAATGAGGCAAATACTGATGAGTTTTCATTTTTTTCTTCAAACGTCAGGCATTCTTTTAAATGAAATATCCATTCATCAGGTTGATCAATTTTTAGCCCGTTACAACACCAATTATTCTGCCGGGGCAGCCAGATCTAACCGGTCACATCTTCGGCAGTTTCTCAAGCACCTCTACCGAGGCGGGTATATCAAAAAAGACATCTCTGTGCTGGTGGTGAGCCCTCCTGAGTTTGCTCGGTCAAAACCACCGAAATTCTTGCGCCCCCATGAAGTGCAAAAAATGTTTAAGCTCATGAATTTGTCAACAGCAAAAGATCTCCGTATTTATGCGGCTATGCACCTGGCATATTTTTTGGGATTGAGGCCCGGAGAAATCAGCTCACTTACCCTGGATGACATCTCTTTCAGGCAAAAAGAGATTTTTATTCGTTCGAGAAAAAATTACAGCCCTGCTCATCTTCCTGTGCCGGACAATGTGATCAAGGCCATCACCGCTTATATTATCGGCGGGAGACCAGAAACCCAATCTCGAACCTTATTTTTACAGTTAGTGCCGCCTTATAAACCGGTTGGCAGGAGCGACATCCCCCGTCATATAAGAGAATTTATGGCTGATAGCAATCTTGAGTCAAACACATATTGGCTGAGGCATTCTTACGCCCAGAATTTGCTGGAGTCCGGTGCTTCCATTTATGAGATAAAAGAAATGATGGGCCATAAAAGCATCGGAGCAACGCAAAAATATCTGAGCATCCATATCAACCTGATGCGGGAGGTTATCCTCGGTGAAACGCTTTAAAAGCTTTCTTAGCGAATATATAGAGGATTTTATCGAATACCGTCTTCAATTGGGATATTCAGATAAAATGCTGCTGTGCAGCCTTCGGTTGCTGGATCGGTATGTTGCCCAAAGGGATGTGACCTGGACATCATTTGATCCGTTGTTTTTCATCCGACTCCGTTCAGACCTCAATTGTGAAAACCGTTCCATCAATACATTTTTTCGAACGTTTCAAATGTTTTTCAAATATCTGATCCGCAGAGACCTGATTTTGACAAATCCCATACAGGAGATTGCTGAGCTGCCGGAAAATCAGATTATCCCTTTTATTTTTTCTCCGAAAGAAACGGATCTTTTATTGAAAACTGTCATAAAACAGATGCGAAAAACAAAAAAATATTACCTCACCGATTTTAGCGGTTATATCTCTTTTCTGCTGATGGCCCGGTGCGGCTTGAGAATATCGGAGACGTTCAATTTGCTGCAAAAGAACTACAGGTCTGAAGAAAGGACAATCTATATTGAGAAAACAAAATTTAAAAAAGACCGACTGATCCCAATACCCAAGGCCGTTTCTTGTGAAATCGACAATTTTTTGAACGTGCGACGGCTTTTACTTATTGCCGATGTGCATCCTTTATTATTGATCAAAGGAGATGGCGGAAAGTTACCCCGCCATTTCATGGATCGAAAATTTAAAAAAGCGATTTCGGCCATTAACCTTGATCAGCACAAAAAAATTATTGGTGCTACAAATTTCAGCAACCCGACACGGCACTCACTTCGTCATTCCTTTGCTGTAAATACACTGAAACGAATTAAACAACAGGGCAAGTCTGCCCAAAATGCGTTGCCGGTGCTGGCCGCTTACATGGGACACAGCGAATACAAGTATACGACCAAATATCTGAGAGTTCTGGATGCAGAGCATCGCCGCCAAATGCTTGATTTTTCGATGTTGAGAAGTGAGGATGTATGAGATTATCCACCTGCCTGCATCAGTATTTTTATGAATACCTGCCCCATATAAAAGGGACCAGCGAACAAAGCATTAAAACTTACCAGCAGGCTTTTTCTTTGTTTCTGCATTTTTTGGCGGATTATCATTCGATCAAAATCAAATCCTTGAAAATTGACCATTTAACACCTGACGCTGTTCTGGGCTTCCTGAATCATTTGGAAACAGACCGAAAAAATACCGTCCAGACCCGGAACAACCGCTTGGCCGTGATCAAGTCGCTGGCCAAGATGATCCGATTCATGCATCCGGACAAAAAACGAGTCGCAGAAGCTCTTTTGACCATCCCTCAGAAAAGGGCTCAAAAGAAGGTGATGGGATTTTTACACCCAGAAGAAATAATGAAAATTTTCAGTGTCGTCGATTTAAAAAAGAAGGAAGGGATGAGAGATTTTACCATTCTCCATCTGCTTTACGACTCCGGTGCCAGAGCCAGCGAGATTGCCACACTGGAATTTGATTATTTTGATCCTGAAAACGAAACCATTGCGGTCCTGGGCAAGGGGAACCGATACAGGTTGATCAACCTGTGGTCCAAAACCGCATCACTGATCTCAGACTATATCACCAATCATAGAGTAGCCCCCATCCCATTATTTGCACACCGGCTGTTCATTAATCAGCGGAGGCGGGGAATGACCCGGCATGGTATCAACAAAATTTGCCGAAGATATCTGACAAAAGCATTGCCGGAAAAACGGTTGAAAGGTCTGAGTCCGGCCCATTGCTTCAGACATTCTTGTGCGGTTAATATGGTGACTTCAGGGGCCCCCGTATCGGATATCAAAAATCGCCTGGGCCATCAAAGCGTTGAATCAACAATGGCTTATTTGCAGCTGGACTTGTCAAAAAAACGGGAAATCCAGGATAAGCTCATTGAATATATGCAATCGAAAATAAATCAAGACAAGAAGATTGATGAGCTGATCGACTGGAAAAATAATGCTGAAATCCTTGCCTGGCTTGACAGTTTATGATCCATTGAGGTAGCCTTTTGCTATCTTTAAAGCGGTATGTAGTAAAACAAAAAATTATGTTGCCAGTGATTATGAAAAATTTTATAATCCACTGTAACTCATTGAATTTAAAAGTCGATATTGATTTGCACAGCGGGTGTTTGAATTTATCATAAAAATCAATGAGTTATGACCACTCGCAACATAAGTCTATCATCTGTCGCCCAGACCTCTTGGAAAATAGTATTGAATAACAGAAGCATTGTGGGGTGGAAGCCGTTTTAAACTCACATTCCGCACCCTAATTTGTGATAAATCCGTATTTTTTTTGTGCGTGCAACGTCAATTACCCTCCAGGTACTGTGAAAATTTTGGAGTTTAACCCCAAGGCCATCAAATACTCCCGTTGATTATTGTTTAGCGGCCTGGCCAGTTTTCGGTGCTTTCCAATTTTAAGAACCAACTGATATTGGAAACTACTCATCACCATGAAAGATGTCGGTTTATCTGTCCTTCTTTTTTTCCAGCCGGGAAGGTCTCTATTTTCCTCTTTTGTATATCGTCTCATATTGTACTCAATAAGCCGCCAAATCAAAAGAGACAATAGCAAGACAAGGGCAAGCACCTCTATTCGTTCTGCTTTTTTGAGAAATACGCAATTTACAAGGGGGGTGTTTTTCAGAAATCCAAAGTTCTGTTCAATCCCGTACTGATCCTTGTAGGCCCGAAGGACATCGTAGGAACTATATTTGTCAGCCCCGGCCGAAGGCACATTGCATATCAGATGTTATCGCCGGTGATCAAGGTCACCACCTTTGCCGGCAACGAACCGTCCCCACCTGTGATATATTGACTTGTCAGGGCTTTTCGCAGGTGTAATATTTGAGGGAAGATACCATTCTCATTTGTATCGATAATTTGCAACACAATCAGCTAAAACAAGATATATTAATGGAATAGCGCCATAGCAATCAATTTGGTTGCAGTAAAGCACCTGCGGTTGGAAGAACACGCTCACCAACAGGCGTCAATCCCGATTTTGGAAGTAAAAAAGCCGGGTTTTATACGAGGACGTATAAAACCCGGCAGATGTGAAGAGATGGTTATTGGGGTATGGACTGGGGATTAGTAGTGTTCGTTGTGTTGGGACCTTCCGTTCGATAACTGAGTCCGTCCCGGATATTAATGATGTGAACATTGTGCATCAATCGATCGATAATGGCATGAGTTACAACCGGATCTCCCAGAGTCGTCCCCCAATCCTCAAGACTGATTGAAGATGTGGCAATAAAGGCGGTATCGTCCTGGCAGACGCTGATCAAATCCAGCAGCAGGCTGGGATATTCCGGCTTTGTGCGGATACCGCCCACATTATCTATGATCAGAAGATCAAAACGGCTTAAGCCGGCGACCACCTCATCGGTGGATTCGTCAGCCAATGACGTATACAGCATGGCCAGAAGTTTTTGCAGGGAAAAAAATCGAACCTTATAACCCGCACGGCAGGCCTGGTCGCCAAGGGCTGAGGCAATATGAGTTTTGCCCGTGCCGGTTTTCCCAAAAATAAGCAGCGGCTGCTTTCGATCCACAAAGGATAGCTCCATCAGATCTTTGAGGTGCTCTACATTCAGGCTTGGCTGGAAGTTAAAATCAAAGTTATCAAAGGTCATGTTTCTGGGGAAATCCGCTGTTTTTAGCCGCTTTTCAAGGGATCGGTGCTTTCTTGCCTTCATCTGTACGTCCACGATGTCGGCCAGGAACGCCAAATGACCGGATTGATTTTTCTGCGCCTTGGCAAGGGCCTGCTCCAGATATTGGGCCATATCCTTGAGATAAAGCTTGCGCAGTTTCTTTTTAACCTGGTCGCTTAAGTTTTCATTCATCCTTGCCATCCATTGTTTTTCTGTTAATCAGGTGGTCATACCTTTGTGGGTTATCCTGCTCCACTGAACAGGATTTCAAATAGCTCCGGGTGTTGTTGGGCAGACCTTTTCCGGCTTTTGTTTTGTTTGAAGCTTTAATGTTTTTCCCCTGGATGATACGCAGGACGGCATCAGCACTAAATGAGTCAAACCGCGTGGCATGAGCTAATGCCCCTGAGACCACATCCGCACCATAGCGGTCGGCATATTTGAGGATACGGCCCATATGGTACCCGGCAGCGCTTTTCCGGGTTTCTTTCAATCCGTTATAATAGACCTGCGCCACCTCACCCAATCTCAAAAAGGCATCTTTGAGCAATTGACTCTGGCCTGTCATCTTCCTGTACAGGGCTTCATGTTCAGGCAACACCTGCCTGTCTTCTTGAGTGTAAACATGCCGGCAATCCATCGTTTCATCACACCATATTTCAATGTGATCACGGAACAAACGGACCTGGACATAACGGCCTATCAGTTCAGGATTGGCAGAGTATCGTTTTTTGTCGATGGTGACACAAAAATCAACGTTAACAAGTCGACGTACTTCCTTAAAAAATTGATCCGTTTTATTCCATGGCACAGGCTTTAACAGACTTTTTTCCCTTGCCAGGCGATCCACAGGCCTTTCCCGGGTGGTACCGTGGATACGGACATTGGCTGTGTTCGCCCGCCAGGCATCGGCCTTGTTATTGAGATCCTCAAGATCAATAAATTCTTTGCCTCTAAGGAAATTGTCTTCAATATACCGGAACGGCCGCTCTACCTTGCCGTGTCGTTCCTTTTTGCCGGGTAGAAGGATGACGATCTCAAAGTCATACTCCTGGGCAAACCGTTTAAATACCGGATTGATCCAAACGGTTCCGGGGCCCGTGTGCCTGCCCACCGTGGTCATATTGTCATAGGTGATTTTGTGGGGAACCGCCCCGATCTCGTCAAACGCCTCTTCATGCAACCGGATCACTGATTCTATAGTTTCATCAAAAAAGTGACGTATAAATATCCAACGACTGAAGCACAATACAAAAGATCCGGTATGCACCACCACGCGTTGTCCACCCATGTACACACTATGAGGACTCCAGTCCATCTGCCCCTCATCTCCAGGGGCATGATCAATTGGAGGCCTGGGCACCTTCAAGCCTTTGGGCCGGATTATTCTGATATACTCCTTGAGGATGGAGTATCCGCCCGTGTACCCCAACAACGTGATCTCTTCCAACACCCGAACCCCGCTGAGATGTTTTTCTTTTACAAGGTAACCGATTTTGGCCTTGTAAGGATCAAGTTTGCTTTTGCGGGGACTGGTTTGAGGCGCATTAATAACATTGTTGCAGCCCAATGCCCTGCGCACTGCCTTGCGGCTGTGCCCGGTCTGTTTTGCTGTCTGACGGATGGATGCTGTGCGCCCAAAGACTTTACGAATACGTTCCTGTTCCTTTTCACTCAACCGGCTCATGGTGCCCTCCTATCAACTCATTGAGCCGTTTCATCCGGGCACCGGCCCGCCCTATAAAGTCTTTAAGGGCGCAGACCTTGGAACCATTGATCGTGCCGCTGCCAATGCAGTTGTTCAGCTTGGACATTTTTGAAAGAATGGCATCAATAATCAAATAATAATTTTCCTTGTCCCGGCTTACGGACTCCAGCGCTTGCCTGGGAGATTCAAGCAGGTGGCGCCTGGCTCCGGGATCACTGGTCTTGCACCACAGGTCCACCAGACGGTTCACCTCCCGGGTTTTAAGGTTGTGTTTTTGAATACAAAGAGAAAAATCGGCCTGGGTTGCAGGCTGCAACCGCGCCAGTGACGGACCGACCCCGGCAGGGAGCAGCCCAAGTTTGATATCGTGGACAATTTCCGGGGTCAGGCTGCGGATCATGGAAAGCCGTCGGCAAACCCAGCTTTTATGCCGCTCAAGGAGTATCGCCGCTTCAACCTGATTGAGCCCTTCTATTTCTACAAGTTCCCAGACCACCAGGGCCTCCATGATCGTGGAAAACCCATCCGGGCGGTTCAGAAGGTAGAGCAATGCCTTGGCTTCTGCAGCACTTTTTTTCAACACAGCCACTTTAAGCGTCTTCATGCCAAGAAGGCCTGCACAGCGATGCCGCTTGAAACCGTCTATTAAAATATGGCAACCTCCTTGCTCAACCGCAACAACAGCCGTTAATTGGCCATGCTTGACTAATGAAGCCGCCATCTTTTCCTGGGCACCGGCGTGGACCGGCCGCAGGAATCCCAGACGTAAATCCAATTGGTCCGGACGCAGGTTAATCATTTGGACCTCCGGCTATATTGAGGCTTTTTTGAAAAATCTCCCCGATTGAGATAAGGCCACTGCCGCCGGTGGGTTGCTTAGGCGCCTTGGACGTCGGTGCTGCAACATTTTTTTTGGGAAGGGAAAGCACTTGAAACAGTCGGCCGTCAAAGGCTATGAGATCTTTATCAATGAGCCCGTTCCTGGCCTGGATATATTCGTCCAGGCGGATGGCCGTCAATGAACAGATTTTATCATAGCCGTAATAAGACATTCCCTGACGATCTGCCACCATCACCAGAAAAAGGTACAGCACAAGCTCCTGGTGGTTCAGGCTGCCCCAATACCCCTGGCGGATAAACCGGTGGCTTATCCATGCGAAACTGCCGTTAATTTTTCTAATTCGATGGTCCTTCAACGGTTCCTTGGTAATCATTTTTACCCTCCTTGGAAATATAATGATGAAAATTGTCGCCTGAATACCGTCTGCCATATCCCCGCCGGGGGAATTGATCTACAATCAGACCTTTTCTTCCGCAAAAACAGCAGCATGGATGGGAAGACGGAGGCGTTACCCGAAGACTATCATTGGATTTGGAGGGTGTTGAAGTGTCATCATCCACGGTTTTTTGAGAATTTCTTAATCTCCGCTCTTTTTCCTGCCGACGATGGGCTAACTTACCTTTTTCAGTTTGTCGATATTTCTTCTGGGCGTTACGGTGAGCTTCTCTTTGAGCAGTTTCCCGACAGGATTCACAGCAATAAATCTGTCCACGCCAGCAACTGTGGCAGATATAAAAAATGCTGCCGCATCGTTTACACTGGATTTCTTTTAATAAAACGATCTCCACATTTTCCGTTCTTGCCATAAAACGGAAGCCGTGATTATATGAAGATGTTGGGTAGCTTCCGTATTTTATATGGATGTCTGCTTTTTGAAGGCTCGAAGCGGCCTACTTCGAGCCTTCCTTATTTTTCAAATCCATCCAAGAAACAAAACCAAATTCAAAGAAAAAAAGGAAGAAAATATATTTTTAAAATATGGGATGAAGAAGAGACAAAGTAAAAAGGATGGAGGCTTTGTTACCGGCTAAAGGGGTGGCCTGCTTCATCGCCATAGGTGGGGACGGTTACGACCGGCGGTAACATATCAGAACAAAGCATCCTGCTTCTTTTCGCAGATCTGTTGCAGCCTCGGTCTCTTCTAGTTCAGATGTAACAGCATACATCATTTTGTCCAATGAACGGGAACCATCCTTTTTAGGTCTGCCTCGTTTGTATTTTGGGCGCTCAGAGATTTTTGTTGTCGGGGCATAATATTTATGTTTACCATTTTTCAGGTCAACGGCGGCCTTTTCTGCATCTTCCTGGCAGAAGAACTCTTGTTTTGCCAGAGCGTTTGCTTTTTTTGAAAGATCCGCATGCTCATTCTCCAGCTCACGGTCAATCCGTTTTTGTCTCCTTTTGTCATGGGCACTGGAGTGCACTACGATTACCCGGTAGGATCTGCCATGAAGGGTGGTTTCGGTTTCCCATGACTTGTACACTGCTGCAGGACGATTTTGAGTTTCTGTTGTCTCGGATAACTTGCCAAGAGTTGTCCAATCGTCTTTGGTTACGGCCTCTTTGATCAATTGAGAACACGCTTTATAGTTTGCGGGAAGCCTGCTGATAAATTGAATTTTGTCTCCTATTTCTTCAAGGTTCTTTTTAGTCACCATGGCTGAGTCTGCAATGTAGATGAATCCATCTTTATGGATTCCGTTGTTCGCCATATATTTTGATATTGATGACAGGACTTCGTTATTGACCGTTTTATCAGATGCGTTTCCATCCTCAGTTTGACCGAATACCGGGATTGTTCGGTCCACACATAACATCTTTACCAGAAACTGTTTGAGATCCGGACGGTGGTCCTTGCTGTGGCCGTGTACAATATTCATCGTATCGTCAGGCCCTTTTTCTTTCGAGTATAGAAGGTAGTCGCCTTGGACAGTTACTGAAGTTGTGTCGAAACTCAGATGCTTGTGGCTGATATTGAAATAATTCAATGCTCGCATAGTAATCTCTGAGAATGTCTTCATGGCCCCATAGTCGTGAATTCTATCCAGAACTCGGCCAACAGTATAATCTGAAAAGCTTAATGGATCGACCACTTTGCCCAGAAGAAGTTCGGTGTCCTGATGTTCAAAAAATTTATCCAGTTTATAAAGGGGACTTCTCCCGGTCAGGGTGTCAAGAACCATTCCAAGAATCACTGTGCCGGCATCAATAGCCATCTGTGTTGGAATAAGCGTGTTGATAATATCAACTATCCCTATTTTTTGGGCATACGCTGTAATAATCGGAAGATGTTCAACGGTAAATCCATCAACTGCGGGAAAATCTTTCATGCTCACCTCAATGGCTGTTTTTTCATTGAGGACTGATCATAATAGAACTTGCTAGAAAAATCTAGGCTAAATACGATTCAGTGTGTGAATTCTATTCAAGGTAGTCAGAAATCTTAACCAACTGAACAAACAGATAAAGATCTTATTTCAAAATTCCAGATATATCCCTGTTAGGGGTGTGGAATGTGAGTTAAATTTCAAAATCCTTATCGTTCCTGACTGAGGGAAAGTCCGGGGAAGTCCGACTGAAAAACGGCGCCTGGCCGAAAGGTAGTCTTTACCTCGGACCATTGATTTGATTTTTCATATTTTCGACATGGAATTATGGAAACACGATAGATTATGATTCATTTCATACAGAAAGGAGGGATCGTGCCCCTCATAATTTTTGAATCTAAAGCAAAGACATCGTTTATACAGGGTCGGCTTTTTCCCAGACCAACACTGCCGTGTTAAAATCAGTAGTGATGGTGACTTTATTGCCTTGAATTTTAAAGTAACGCGCCTGTTTCTGTCCAAGCCATGTTGGATTCATGCTGACGGCCATCTGATGGATCAGGGTCATTTCTTTTTCGTTAACTTCAAACTTTCCGGCATAGGCCATATACCCTTCAGCCGCAGCCGCCATTTCGTCCCGGGTTCCATGGTGGAGGTCTCCGCTGCTGTAAGCAGGCCGTTTTGAAGCCATCAGCTGGGCTGACACATGCCCGTCTGGCGCGTAGATCAAAAAGCCGGTACAGTCCTCCCCCATGGGATAAAATTCTTTCCCGTTTTCATCTTTTAATGTGTACTTCACAAGTTTCCAGGTTCCAATGAGCTGTTCTCGTAATGATTTAGCCATTTTTTGCCTTTCTTGCTTCGTGTATTTTAATGTCAGTGCTTTATAACGGCCACGGGCCGCCTTGGTTATCCAACCAAGAACCGCCCACAACGAATAATGAAAGTCTTATCAGGATGTTAATGAGACTTTCATATAAAATATTTACACCGTAAAGGACAAATCAATCGTATCCTGGGCAGCAGGCCAGGATGCAACGGTCTCGATCATCACATTTTGCCCCATCTATGTCCGCTTCCCTCAGGAATGTTCAAGAACGGCCGTGGCCGCCCGTGCGGCACTGACCAGGGCCCCTTCAAGATATCCGCCGAACTGGCCGGCGGTTTCGGTTCCGGCAAAGTGCAGGCGGTTGTTCCAGATACTGGTTTGGTTGCCCGGGGGGTAAAATTCCGGGTGGTTGTGGCAGGATCTCAGGTCATATTCCGTGGCCGTGAAATCCTCTTTTGCCCAGTCCCTGTAAAACAGGGCTAAGGGCTGTCCGGCCTCCGGGCCGAAAAGCCGTTCGAGCTGGGAGACAATGGCCGGGGACATGGTTTTTTCATCTTTCCGGTGCAGGGCGGGGATGCCGGCAAACCCGGTAAGCCCGTAAACCGTTCCCCTTGGGCCGGACCCGTCATGAATCTCCCCTAAAGGTCCCCGCTGGCTGAACCCCTGCCCGGATAGCCCCATACCCCGCCAGGGGGCTTTGGCATACACGGCAAAGAATTTGGCATGGCCGGCCATCCAGGTGCTGGCCCTGAGCATGGCCTGGGTCAGGTCATAAGACAGGTCCGGTGTAAACAGAATGGATCTGGCCGCAAGCCTTGGCGGCAACGCCAGGATCACGTGGGAGGCCTCGATCTCATACTGGGGGGGCTGGTCCAGGTGCCCCACCGTGACCCGGCATCCATTGTCCTGCCGGGCAATCTCGCAGACCGGGTGATTCAGGCGGACCACGGTTTTGGCAATTTTCGCATAAAGTCCGCTGACAAGGGCCATCATGCCGCCTTCAAGCCGGTACCCCGGCGGCTCCATGGGGCAGC
Organism: uncultured Desulfospira sp.; assembly: GCA_963663165.1. Taxonomy (GTDB): domain Bacteria; phylum Desulfobacterota; class Desulfobacteria; order Desulfobacterales; family Desulfobacteraceae; genus Desulfospira. The sequence goes on from OY760175.1 coordinate 20,134, forward strand.
CGGACACGGGCTGGGTCTGGCCGTCCTTGGTTTCGAACAGGGCAAATCCCTGTTCGAACTGGGGATAGGATTTTAGCTGAAGGCTGTCTGCCAGGGAACAGACATTGGGATTGATCATGGGCCAGTACCATGACGGGCCAAGATCGGTAAAAAAACCCTGGAACTCAGTACTCATGATCCGGCCCCCGATGCGGGACCGGGCTTCGAGGACAACAATAGATTTTTGACGGGCAGAAAGCTTGACAGCCGCTGATAAGCCGCTCAGGCCTGCCCCGATAATAAGGGTATCAACTTTTTCCATGATCAGATTTCATATGCACTTTCATGGTCAACGGTTCATATGAAACGCCTTATATCACAAATGACATGAAAATTCTTTGGGAATAATGCAGCCGGTCAGGATCGGCGCATTTTAAGACCGCCCCTGGCCCAACCCCTGGACAAATTTGGAAAATTCATTGGTGGCCATGGGTTTGGCATATAAAAATCCCTGGCACATGGTGCTGTGTTCGGATTCAAGGAACTGATGCTGGTCTTCGTTTTCAACTCCTTCGGCAATGACCTCAAGGCCCAAGGTCTCCCCAAGCTTGAGGATGGCCCGGGCAATGGCTGCGTCATTGCAGCCGGTACTCAGGTTCTGGAGAAAGGAACGGTCCAGCTTGAGTTTGGTGACCGGCAGATGCTTGAGATAGGCCAGGGATGAATATCCTGTGCCAAAATCGTCTATGGCCAGGCCAAACCCCATGGCCCGCAGTTCATTGAGCTGGGCAATGGCCCCCCGGCTGTCTTCCATGATAAAGCTTTCGGTCAGCTCCAGGGTGATTCGTTGTGCCGGGCATCCGGTCACACCGAGAATTCGTTTGGCTGCCTTGACAAAATCACCCTGGACAATCTGCTTGCCCGAAACATTGACGGAAATGAATTTTAAATGGAGGCCCGAATCAATCCATTCTTTCATCTGGCGGCAGGCCGTAAAAAGAACCCATTCTCCCAGGGTATGGATCAGATCGTTTTCTTCGGCTATGGGAATGAATTTTTCAGGGGGGACATACCCCTTTTCCTGATGCTGCCACCGGATCAGGGCCTCGGCACCGATACACTCCCTGGTTGCGGAATTCACCACAGGCTGATAATGCAGTTCCAGCCCCTCTTTTTCAAGGTATTGGCGAAGTTCGGTTTGCAGGGCCATTCGTTCCTGGACCAGGTTGGACATTTCCTCTTTGTAAAAATGAAACTGGTTCCGGCCGGAATCTTTGGAGCGGTACAAGGCCATGTCGGCATTTCTGACCAGGGTATCGATATCGGTGCCGTCGTTGGGGTAAAGGGAGATCCCGATGCTTGCGGATAAAAACAGCTCCACTTCACCCAGAACCACCGGTTCCGCCAGAATCCCGATGATTTTTTCAGCTGCTGTTTTAACAGCATAGACATTTTTTATATTTTCGGCCAGGAGCATGAATTCGTCTCCGCCCAGCCGTGCAAGGGTATCGCTTTTCCGGACAGTGGCCTGTAATCTTTTGGCCACCTCGCACAACAGCTCGTCTCCAACCGGATGGCCGTAGGTGTCATTGATATGCTTAAAATTGTCCAGGTCAATAAACAGTACGGCCAGCATGGTCTTCTGACGCTCGGCAAGCCTTAAGGCATGGGCCAGCCGCTCCTTGAGCATGGCCCGGTTGGGAAGCCCGGTCAGGATGTCATAGTGGGCCAGGTAGTTGATCTGGTCCTGGGATTTTTTCTGGTCGGTCAGGTCATACAGGATAGCGATATACCGGGTGACTTCGCCCTTTTCATTGTACAGGCAGTCCAGGCTGTACCAGATGGGGATGATCCGTCCGTTTTTATGGCGTTCCAGGACCTCCCCCTGCCAGCTGCCGCTTTGATCGACGGTCTGCCAGATCTCTGCATAAAATTTCGGGTCATGGCTGCCGGATTTGAGAATGGTCCGGCCCCTGCCGGATATTTCCTGCTGTGAATATCCCAAAATTTCTTCAAAGGCATGGTTGGCCTTGATGATGGTCCTATCCGGGGACAAGATAAGAATCCCGTCCTGGGTATTGGAAAATACACTGGCCGCCATTCGCAGGTCTTCTTCATTGTCGATCCACTGGCTGTCCGGGACAACAACTTGTCCGGTTTCGGGTTCAATTCCGATCCCGGCGTATGCGGCAACGGTCTGAAGTTCGCCATCCCGTTCATTGAGGTCTGATTTGGGATTGTCCAGGGACCGGTCCTCGGTAACAGACCCGGTTATGGACATGACCTTGCCCTGCTGGTCCCGGACGGCATGCCCCTTTGCCAGCACCCACGCATACTCCCCGGATTCTTTTTTTATCCGGCATTTTATCGTACAGGGGGCCGTGTCCATGAGGCAGGCATGCCATAATGCCTTAAGGTTTTTCCGGTCATCGGGATGAAAGCAGTCGAGACTGTCTTTGAGCATGGCCTCAATTTGCTGATTCTTATAACCGAGAACGGTTTTGAACCGGGGGACCAGAACCGTGCCATCAACGGCGAAATCCCACCGGATTAATGGGAATCCTGGCGATTCTTCCCGGCCGGGAAGGGCGGCTGATGTTTCTATTGTTTTGGCGGTTTTCTGTGACGCTTTGTCCAAAAGGCCCTTGTCGTTTGTTCCATTATTTTTCAGTGCCATTCCCATAACCAATAGTTAAGAAATTATCATAGGGCGACGATCAAGGCAGTAAGGAAAATCGGTTTAATAGAAAAATTTAATCTGTTCGTCTGTCGCCAGTTTTGTTTAATTTAACCGATGAAATTAACAGGGGGTAATCTCATCGGCGAAAATGGATAAACGGTGATGATGAATGCTCTATTAGAAATTAAAAATCGCGGTTTTGTCAACCAAAATATATAAAATTTAACGAGGAATGGAAACGGAAGGCTGGAAAACGGATAGAGTAAACTTTAAAAATTTGCAAGATCCGGTCTCCCTGCTTCCGGTCTCCGTTTTTTTGGTCTCCCTCTTTTTGGCCTCCTTTTTTGAAAATTACGGGTACAAAATAAACTGGGTACACCGGAAAAGGGCAATGGTTTTGCCGGTGTCCTTATGAATCACTTTGGCGTCCCAGATCTGGGTCTGCCGGCCCATGTGGACCCCTGTGGCCGTACAGGTAACAACCCCTTCCCGGGCCGTGCCAAGGAAGTTGGATTTTAATTCAATGGTGGTGAATCCGGCGGCGTTTTCCGGCAGGTTGGCCGTGGCCCCGTATCCGGCACAGGTGTCAGCCAGGGTTACAACGCTTCCGGCATGCAAAAATCCATTGGGCGCGATCAGCTGTTTGGCTACGGTCAGTTCGGCGGTCACCTGTGCATCCTCAACCTTGGTGACCCGAATGCCCAGGTGTCCGGGCAGATAGGGTCTTCCTTTTTCGTTAAACAGATCCGGTGAAATCATTTGTCTTCCTTTGTTTCTGAACTGAGCATGGCAGAAAGCCTGCCTTGGATAATGTCCCGGGCCTGAGCCATGATCCGGTCAATGAGCTGCCGGCAGGTGGGAATATCATGGATCAGACCCGCCACCATGCCGCAGGACCAGACGCCGGTGTCCACCAGGCCTTCGGTCATTACCCGGGGGTAGACCCCGGCCACTTCTTCGATCACGTCTTCAAATTTGATATTCTTTCCCAGCCGGGCCTCTTTTTCGAGCAGTTTTTCCACGGCCTTGTTGTTCAACACCCGCTCGGTGTTGCCTAAAGGACGCAGGACCAGCCGGGTATCGGTTTCGCTGGCGGCCAGGATGGCCTGTTTGACATTGTCGTGGACCGGGGCCTCTTTGGTGGCCAGAAAGCGGGTCCCCATATTGATGCCCTCGGCCCCGAGGGCCAGGGAGGCCACAAGGCTTCGGGCGTCGGCCATCCCCCCTGAGGCCACAAAGGGGATGCTAAGTTCCTCAGCCGCCCGTGGCAGCAAAATCATGTTGGGGACATCGTCTTCCCCGGGGTGGCCGCCGCATTCAAATCCATCCACGGAAACTGCGTCACACCCGATTTTCTGTGCTTTCAGGGCATGGCGGACAGCGGTACACTTGTGAATCACTTTGACCCCGGCATCCTTGAGGGCCGGCAGAACCGATTCCGGGTTCCGCCCGGCGGTTTCCACCACGGTGACCCCGTTGTCGATAATGGCTTTGACATACCCGGGGTAATCCGGGGTGGAGATGGCCGGTAAAAAGGTCAGGTTGACCCCGAAGGGTTTATCCGTCATCTGTTTGCACCGGGCAATCTCGTTGGCCAGGGCTTGAGGGGTTTTCTGGGTCAGGCCCGTGATGATCCCAAGCCCGCCGGCATTGGAGACCGCTGCGGCGAGTTCCGCAAGCCCCACATAGTGCATGCCGCCCTGGATAATGGGGTGTTCAATATTGAAAAGTTCCGTGATTTTCGTTTTCATGGTGCCTCCTGTTTAACGGCCGGCCCTGGTGGGCTGCACCGGAATGGGTTGATACGGTCAACTGAATTTTTATGCAAAGACCGGACCTAAAACCCTTTAATACGAAAAAGCCTTGAAAAAAGAAAGGCCGTGGCCGGTAAAAAAACAGGCATTTATGGACAAACCGGTCTTGATTCATTATGGTTGGGCCCATGAAAATGTTTGATACGTGCTTAATCCGAACCAGTGCATTGAGAACCAGACCCTGGATAGTGGTTTTATTCATAGCCCTTATGCTGTCCCCCATCCGTCAGGCAGTCCCCGCCGTCGATGCCAGAGAGACCATCACGGTGGCCTACCCGGACCAGGCGGGCATGGGCCAGCCGTTTCTTGTCCGGCTGACATCATCCCAGGCGTTTGAGACGCTTTCGGTTCACTGGATGGGACGAAAGGTGGTGCCGTCTGTCTCACAATGGAACAACCGTTATGTGGCCATTGCCATGCTCGGGACCGATGTCCTTACCATCAAACCGGGACCTCAGCCCCTTGATGTGATGGCGGTCACAGGGGGAAAACAGACCCTCCGCCATGGGTCGATACAGATCGTTTCCCGGACCTACCCACGCCAGGAACTTGCCCTGCCGCCCCAAATGGTCACCCCGCCGGCCGCTGAACTGAAACGGATAAAGGCGGAAAGGATACGGACTCAAAAAGCCAAGGACACCTGGTCAGACCAGCGGCTGTGGCACCTGCCCCTTCACCGGCCGGTAAAGGGAAAGCTCACCAGTGTTTACGGCCTTAGGCGGGTTTTAAATGGCGCGCCTAAAAATCCCCACCGGGGCATCGATTTCAGGGCATCTGAAGGAACCGCCATAGAGGCCGTAGCCGACGGCAGGGTCATCCTGGCCGAGGCCCACTATTATGCGGGAAACTCCGTATACATCGACCATGGCAACGGGGTCCTGTCACTTTACTTTCATTTAAGCAAATTCGAGGTGGTGGCGGGGGACAGTATAAAAAGGGGGCAGGTTATCGGGCGGGCCGGCAGTACCGGGCGGTCAACCGCGCCCCATCTTCATTTGTCTGTCTGTGTACAGGGACAGTTGGTGGATCCTTCGCCCTTGTTCAAGGAGACAACCGACGATCTGCTGTGCCAGTAAGATGAATCTTTTTTTGTAACTGTTCATCAGTGCCCCATCTTCGCTCATTCAGGCCTTCTCACATAGCAAAAGTATGCTACGAAGTCCTGACTAAACAAATATGAAGCACTGATGAACAGTTACGGACCCTGGTTTTGCTTAGTTTTCAACATTAGCTGAATAGTTACCTTTTTTTTATCACCGCACCGTTAGGCGGGTGTCGATATCCTTCTTGGAATGGCACAGGTGGTCTTCAAGGGCATTTTTAAGGCCTTTTTCATCTTTGTTTTTCAGGGCGTCATAAATGGCGATATGCCCCTTTAATGCACCGGTTACGGCGTCGTTGTCCGTGATACTGTCAATTCTGTATCGGAGCATGAGGCGGCCAAGCTGCCGGCATATGCCGGCCAGGTGCTGGCTTCCGCTGGCCTGCACCAGAATGGAATGAAATTCCTGATCAAGGTCCAGGAACAATTCCGGCTCATTGTTATTGAGCGCGGTCTGGGTCATCTTGATATTTTTTTCAAGGGATGTAAGGGATTTGGGAGTGGCTTTCTTTGCCGCCCAGGTGCAGGCCAAAAGCTCGTTGGCCTTTCGGATTTCAAAGATTTCTTCCAACTCTTCCATGATGAGTTTTCTGACCCGGTACCCCACCCGTGGAATGGACTCAATAAAACCGTCCCTTTCCAGCAGGTGAACGGCTTCCCGGACCGGGGTTCTGGATACGCCGAGGGTTTTGGCAATCTGCGCCTCCACCAGACGGCCGCCCGGTTGGATTTCATTGCTTAAGATTTGATCTCTTAAGTGCTTGTACACCTGTTTTCGCATGGGGGATGGTTGTTCAATAACGAATTTACCGGCCTTATTCATATCTTTTTTCCTCTTCGCAGTGACTTTGCATGAAAGTCTCACTAACAAACTGATAATACTTTCATTTCTCGTTGCGGACCGGATGCCTGGTTGGCTAACCAAAGACGGTCCATGACCGTCATTTAAAGCATATCCCCCGGTTTGGGCTGGCAACATCAATGTTGTCTTATCTATACAGACAATATCCTTTTTTAGCAAATTTCCTTCCCTGCCGGAACCCCTGCTTTATCCTATGAACCGGAAAGATATTTATCCGGTCCATAGACAGGGGTGCCCTGGCGTGTAATGCCCGGTTTACCGGCAATGGGGCGGTCGTCCTGGTCAATTTAGGGCAATTAGGGCAAAGTCCTCTCTGTGGCTACATTCCCAGCAGATTCGGCAACAAGAGTGCGATTTGGGGTATGGATATGAGCAGCGCAAGATGAATCACGTCCATGGCCAGAAAGGGCATGATCCCTTTAAATATTTCGTGCATGGGCACATCCTGGGCCACGCCTTTGATAATGAACACATTGATGCCTACCGGCGGCGTGATCATGCCGATTTCCACAACCCGGACCATGATGATGCCAAACCAGATGGGGTCAAATCCCATGGCCTGAACAACCGGAAAGAAAATCGGTACGGTGATCAGGACAATGGATAGCGAATCCATCACACACCCTAAAAGAAGATAAACCACCAGGATCATCAACAAGATGACGTACCGGTTCAAAGGAAGGTTTGATACGGTTTCGGACAGCAGCGTGGGCAGCTGGGTGACCGTTAAAAAGTATCCTAAAAACATGGCGCCCATGAGGACAATAAAGCTCATGGCCGTGGTTTTAACCGAGTCCTTTAAACTTTCCGACACATTCTTTACAGTTAATTTCCGGCGCATAATGATAAATATAAGCGCGCCGAAAGCACCGATGCCGCCGGCTTCGGTGGGGGTGAAAACGCCGATATAAAGTCCGCCGATCACCACGATAAAAAGAAAAATAACCCCCCATGTGTTTTTAAGGGAGAGCATGCGTTGGTGCATGTTTGACCTCAGGCCCGGAGGACCCATTGCCGGATTTTTTTTGCAGATCATATATACCGCGGCCATGTAAAGAAGAATCTGCAGCAGGCCCGGTAAGAATCCCGCCATAAAAAGGGTTGAAATCGGCTGGGTGGTCAAAAATCCATAAATAATCAGTACAACGCTGGGGGGAATGAGGATTCCCAAGGTGCCGCCGGCGGCAATACTTCCTGTGGCCAGGGCAGGGCTGTATTGGCGCTGTTTCATTTCCGGAAGCGCCACCATCCCCATGGTGGCGGCGGTTGCCAGGCTTGATCCGCTGACGGCGGCAAAGCCGCCGCAGGCGCCGATGGTGGCGATGGCCAGGCCGCCGGGAAGGTGGCCAAGCCATCGGTAAACCATGGTATAAAGATCCTGACTGATGCCGGACCGGAATGCAATGGCGCCCATCAGAATAAACAAAGGCACCACGGTCAGGTCATAGCTGAAGGTGGTGTCAAAGGGCGTGGTCTGCAACAGGGTAAGTCCGGCACTGGTATTGATGACATACATCATTCCGGCGGTCCCCACGGCAGACATGCAAAAGCCGATGGGAACGCCGATAAACATCAGAACCAGCATGATCACCATGCCGGCAATGCCGACCGTGGTGGCTTCAAACGGGTTTTCAAATGAAAACCCCAGGATGGTCAAAAAGATAACCGCGCATATGCCGAATCCCAGAAAAACCATGGACCTGCTTTTCCACTGGCCGTCTGCAAACTCACGAAGGCTTTCGACCAGGTCCTGAATGACCACCACGCAAAGGAGCATGGCGCCCAGGGCCAGCAGGAGGGCAAAGGGCCACAACGGCATTTTCAGCAAGGTTGTCGTTACAAAACGCTCTTTTTGGGTCCCCATTTGAACAATGCCCTGATAGGCAATGCCGAAAACCAGGATAAGGGAGATCAAATTGGAAAAAACATCCAGGGCCTGCCTTACCCTAGGCTTCAGATACATCAGCAGAAGTTCAATACGGACATGTTCTTTTTCCTTGGCCGTATAGGCAACGCCCAGGAACACAACCAGGACAAGCATCACCGCAGACAATTCCTGGGCGCCTTTGATGGGATGTCCGAAGGCAAAACGGCCGATAACGTCAAATGCTGTTATAAACATCATAACAGCCAGCATAATACCACCAAGATAGTGCGAGGATAATACGACTCGGTCAAATCCCGCATTAAAGTGTTGTCCAATGGACTTCTGAGATGAAAACATGGGGGGCATCCTAAATCAAGGGGGTTATCATTAACAATTATGAAAGAGCCATGGCGCTTTTATTGCTGCCTGAGCGGATACGTGGCAACTTGTTCATACCGGGTCAGAATCTCGATCATGTCATTGTAAAATGCCCGGGCCGGAAGACCGCGTTTTTCAAGCTCGGCAATGTATTCCTCATGAATGGGCTGGGTTAAGGCTTTCCATTTTGCCAGTTCCGCCGGGTCCAGTTTGTCATAGGTCCAGTCTTTTGCCAGTTCCCGGGCAGGGCCCTCGGCACTGTCAAACACATTGGCTTCCATCAGGGAGCCGGCCATGCCGCCGCATTTGGCCATGATCAGTTCCTGATCTTCTTTGGAAATTTTGTTCCAGGAATTGGTATTGGCCGCAATCCAGAACTGGTTGGTGTACAAGGGGACTTCGGTAATGTACTGTAACTTTTCTACCGGAATCTGGCTGAACGCTTCCCATACCGTGGTCACCCCGTCAACCACCCCTTTTTCAATGGCCACATACAGTTCAGAAATACTGATGGAGACCGGTACTGCACCCAGACGGGTCATGGCATCGGCCGCCCTGGTGCCGGCGACTCTCAACTGGATGCCTTTGAGATCGTCCAGATTGTGGACGGGTTTTTTGTTGTTGATGACCATGGCGGGGCTGGTATTGCCGAAGTGAAGCAGTGTGGTTCCTTCATATTCCTTTTGCATCTCCGGATATTTCTCATACAGTTCCCAGAGCGTGGCGGCAGCGGCACTGGCATTGGGAAGGGGCAACAGGGGCAGGGATATCATTTCCGTTAAGGGGAACTGCCCGTTATTGTATGCGGTAACCCCTAACGCCATGTCGGCAACCCCGGTTTTGACCAGATCAAAGAAAGACGGGGCCTTGCCCAGGGTCTGGGCCGGAAAAATTTTAATTTTAACCCGTCCTTCAGTGATTTTTTCTACTTTTTCAGCCCATTTAACGTAAAACTCGGTATGATGCCATGAGGTTGGGGCGTTCATGGTGGCATACTTGAGGGTGATCGGCTTGGCCGATGCGGTGCTGATTCCGATCAGGACTGCTGTGATGGTCAATATGCTGATAAAAAGTTTGGACCGATGAATTGTTTCCATTTACTGCCTCCTTGGGTGTTTACATGAAAATCTCACTAACAACCTTAAAAGACTCTCATTCTTTGTTTTGGACCGATGCCCGGTTAGATCACCGAACTCGGACCATGACCGTTAAAAAAAATTACATGATTCGTTAAACCACTATAAATTCAGCTGAACGCCGCCAGAGATGGTAAGGGGATCAGAACGCTGTCCCTAGCGTCCTGAAAGAAACACCGTTAACATGAGAAGCGGCTTTTTTCCCGATATGTCCTCCTTGTTGTTTGTTCCCGTTTGCCAAAATGGTACCCTGTCTGTTGCCTTTTTTGCGGCCTGTGCAGTGAATTCAATGGGTGACCCCGCTGTTGTTTCCTTTCCATTTGATACGTTTTTTTATAAACGGCCACGGGCCGCTTTGGTTATCCAACCAAGAGCCGCCCACAACAAATATTGAAAGTCTTCTCAGGACGTTAGTGAGACTTTCATATAAAATGGAAAAGCTGCCGGGTTATGTCACGATTCAATCACTCAGGCACTACGGGTCTAGCAATATCTATACCGGTCCCTGATTTTTTTTATCTTCTTATAACAACCTGAAATTATGTTTAATTTGTGTATAAAGGTCACAGCCTCCCAATGGAGAATTATGATATGTGATAATTTTATGATATATTATATTTTTCGGATATAATCCTGACCATCCGGTAAACAGTTTCACACACCGGCAGGGACATCCCCAGTTCTTTGCCTGCCCGGACAGCTGCACCGTGAATGGCCTCCACTTCTGTGGGTTTTTGGGATTTGATGTCCTTGAACATGGAAGGCAGGTGCTCCCGGTGCTCCCGGAAGGCCATATTCAGGGTCGAAAGGATACGTTCCTGCTGAACCGGGATCTGCTTTTTTAACGCAACGCCCACCACTTCCGCAACAAGGGCTTTGGATAGATCCCGTCCCATATCCGTATCTCCCAACTGGCCGACATTGATATTCAAGATGGACGTCAGGCCGTTCATGGCGGCGTTAAAGGCCAGCTTTTCCCAGATGGCCACGGAAACCTCGGGGGCAATCTCACATTCGAGCCCGCCGTCGGCAAATGCCTGACGAACATCACCAAGCATGGGACGGTCCTTCCCGTCTGCAGTCATCATTTTGATGGTTCCCTGACCGGTGGAAGATACATGGCCGGGGCTTTCCAGATCGGCCGGATAGGTTGTAATCCCATGAATGATATTGGCAGGCTGGGTATATCCGCTGATTTTTTCCGTATGGCCGATACCGTTTTGCAGGGTCATAATGACGGTATCCGAACCGATTAAATGAGTGACCCCCTGAAGGGCGGCCTCCGTATGGAAAGATTTCACCATGATCAGGATCAGATCCATTTTATCCTGCACGGCATCGGGGCTGCATGCCGGTATCATGATTTGCATGGTTTTCCCGTCTTTACAGATTTCAAGTCCATGCGCATTGATGGCATCTATATGATCCTGCCAGGTATCGATCAGGGTTACGTCGTGACCGCCCTGTTTGAGGTGTCCCCCAAAAAAACTTCCCATGGCGCCGGCGCCGACTACACCAATTTTCATATCCGGTTCTCCTCTTTAAATTGATAACGCTCTAAATTGATAACCCGATCTGGGCTCCTTCCCGGACGGCATCAACAATGAGCCCGGGGTTTTTGCAGCTGCCGATAACATGGATTTCACTGGCCAGTCCGGTAAACGAGTCAATGGTTTCAAAGGCAGGACTCCAGTCCTGGGTGGTAATGACATTTTTGCCCGGCAGAATAAGTTTGCGTTGATCCTTGAGGCTGATTTCAACCCCTTTGGGGTCAATGCGCTCATAATTCACCCCGGACCAGACAGAGACGCCTTTTTGTTTAAGCCAGGGCCAGAGGTTTTCCAGATCGTCAATGGTCATTTTGTCACCAAGTTCATCCGCAGCGCCATTATGGGCCATGATCACCCGGCGTCCCCGTTTGGTCAAAAATTCCGCCAGTTCACAGCCGTGAAGCGTGCCGCCAAGGACCACCACACTGCCGGCCACCGGCATCCAGAGTTTGGTTAATTTGGCAATCTGTGCCGATGACAGGAATTTAAGCATGAAACTTAAGGTATTGTGCAGTTTGGCCGTATCCACCACCATGGCACTGTCTGCCCCGGGAAGGTCAAACGGAGCGTGGGCCGCCCCGGTCGCAATGATCAGGGCATCGGGGTGTTCCTGTTTTATGTTATCGGGGGTGATCTCGGTGCCCAAACGGACCGTTACCCCTTCCTTTTTAAGCTGTGTTGCAAGATAGCGGACAAACAAGGTCAGGTCATCGGTCTCAAGATCCTTGACAATGGCCGCTAAAGGGACAAGTCCGCCCAGATAAGTGCGCCGCTCAACCAGGGTGACCTGATGGCCGCGCCGGGCTGCCTGCCGGGCCGCTTCCATGCCGGCAGGCCCCCCGCCAATGACCATAATTCTTTTCTTTTTCTTGACGCTTTGGGGCTGATATTCCGGCAGAAGCTCTCTGCCCAAGGTGGCATTCACCCGGCATTCAAGCCGTTTGTTCTTGTTTCGCATATCAAAGCAGTGAAGGCAGCCGTTGCACCAGCGGATGTCCTCAAGGCGTCCCGCTTTGGCTTTATTGGGAAGGTCCGGATCCGCCAGCAGCCGCCGGGTCATGCCCACAAAATCAAGGCTGCCTTTTTGCAGATATTCTTCTCCCAGCACCGGATCAAGCCGGCAGGCGGTCCAGACGGGAATTTTTACCCCCCGGGCCTTGACGGCTTCCACTAAAGGAACCGATGCGCCCCGGCCGCCCCGGCTCCAGTCATAGTCTTTGGGCAGGTCGTGGGGGGGCTCGGGATAAAGGATCCGGTCCGGCTGAATCAGGCCGCCCCGGTGGCCGTAACGCTCTCCGCGCAGGTTAAGGCCGTCGGCAACCTGGGACACCAGGTATGCCATCTCCACCCCTTCTTCCAAGGTGGTGGCCAACGGATGATTGTATTCCACGGCGTTCATGATGACATGGACGGCAAAGTCCGGGCCGCACCGCCGTTTGGCTTCTTCAATACACCGTCTCAGAAACCGTGTCCGGTTTTCAAAATTCTGGGGACCGTATTCGTCGGTTCGTTTATTCCATATCCGGGACAGGAAGGTGTTTCCCTGGTGGGCGGTGCCATGGTTGATCTCACAGGCATCAAACCCGGCCCGACACGCCCGTTCCGCCGCGCTGGCCCACAGGTCAATCTGTTCTTCTATTTCTTCAGCGGTATATGCCTCGCATGGGTTAAAGTCCGGGCCGGGAAGTTCCTCTTTGGTTAATGTTGAGGCGGCTTTGGTCTCCCGGATGGACATATCACTGGGCAACAGCCCGGTGGGATTCCAGGGGCCGGCATGCTGGAACTGGATGGACATCTTGCAGTCGTAGCGATGGCAGGCATCGGTCAGTTTCTTAAAACCGGGAATCAGGCGGTCATCGTCAAAATGAAGCTGGACCCCTTCGTAACTGCCGTCTTCAAAATAATGGATGTGCTGAATGCCCAAGGGGTATTCCGTACCGCAGGACTCCACCACAAGAAATCCGACGCCGCCTTTGGCCAGACGTTCGTAATAGGCAATCATCCGGTCGCCGCAGGTCTGATCATCGTCCATAAACGATGTGCCGTTGGCGGTTTTGATGATCCGGTTTTTAACCTTGACCGGACCGATCATACCCGGCTCAAAAAGTTTTTTTAAAGTGTGTGACATGCTGTTCTCCGTAGCGGGTTTGAAAATTATTTTAAATTATGGTTCATGTTGTCTGTAAAAACTGGTTTACAATGGTATTGGCTTTTTGCAGGGTTTCAATGGAACGGTTGAGCATGATCTGCTCATCATCAGCCAGCGCACATTCTACAATGCCTGTTATCCCCTGGCGTGTTAATTTCACCGGCACGGACATGCTCAGGTCTTTAATTTTGTATTCGCCGTCCAGTATGGCCGAACAGGGCAGGATGGTCTCTTTGTCTGTCACAATGGCCCGGACCATCTGTTCAAGGCCCACAGCGCAGGTCCAGCCGGCGGTGCGCCCGGCCTGAAACGCTTCGTACCGGGATAGAATGGTGGGGATGGTCTTGTAGACACAGCGTTTAATATCTTCGGATACCAAGACAGGGTCATCCTTGATCTTGACGGACGAAAACAAGGGCACCTGGGTGCTGCCGTGTTCACCAATGACCGTGCCCTCGACCTGGCTGACCGGTACATTAAAGTTTTCGGCAATGATTTCCCGAAAGCGGAAAGAATCATTAATGGAATATCCGATGAGCTGCCGGCGGTCAAACCCCGTCATCCGGAAGGTGGCATAGTTGAGCGGGTCCACCGGGTTTGTTGCCGTGATGACAATGGCATTGGGACAGTGGGCTTTGATCTGTTCTGCGATATTGGAAATAATGGACAGGTTCTTGGGCAGCATTTCCATGCGGTCCTTAATCAGTCCCTGGGCCGCCCCGGCAGCGTTAATTACGATGTCACTGCCCGGCAGGTCGTTGTAATCACCGGCATAAATCCGGATATTTTTACAAGAGAATGCCGTAGAAAGATCCATGGCATGCTGTTTGAGAACATTCTGCCGGCTGCCGCCGATCATCAGGATTTCATCGGCCAGGCCTTGGGCCGAAAGATAAAATACGGCAGGAGCGCCCACGCTGCCGGCTGCACCAATAATGGCAATCTTCATCATGCCTCCCTTCAAATTGTTTTAGTTGAATACTGAAGACTGTATACGGTACCCCAGATAAAAAGACAAGGAAAATTTTCTGCCGGAATTAAAAAAACAGGTGTTCCTGCAAAAGAAAAGGCGGCGGCAAATACGATCGCCGCCTTAACGGATGCGGTTAAGGGCCTCAGAAAAATTAATATCCACAATTCCATAGTCTGAATTCTGATTTCTATAGACAACATGGAATCGATAGTTTATGGTCAACATGGAAGATTACATAAAAAATACAGGAGGACCATGTTTGATCATTCTAAGCACAATTTACCCAAAACTATATCGGAATTAACGCCACCACTAAAGGATTTTCTGAATACCACTCGAAGCAAATTAAAAGGCCATGAACGGCGCCAATTCATGGCACGCGTTGTCTCCCTTATGGGGCACGGCGGACAACTAAAGGCTGAAAGAGAACTGGGTTGGGATCGGAAAACAATAATCAAAGGGCGACGGGAAATAGAAAGCGGAGTTACCTGTGTTGATAATTTTTCCGGACGAGGCCGGAAATCGTGTTTAGAACATTTTCCGAATTTAAAAGAGGACATAACTCGTATTGTAAACCCTATATGTCAGACTGATCCTACATTCCGTACCCAGAATTTATATTCCCCAATATCTGCGAATGAAGTATTCCGTCGATTAGTTGACGACATGGGATATGACCCTGAGAATATGCCAACAGTACGGACTCTATCCACCATAATGAATAAATTGGGTTTTAAACTGAAGAAGGTCGCCAAAGCCAAGGTAAAAAAAAAATTCCTGAAACAGACATCATTTTTGAATATGTGCATAGGACAAACCAACTAGCCGATGAAACAGATGGCGTTTTACGTATCTCAATGGACGCAAAAGCCACTATTAAAATAGGGCCTTATTCCCGAGGCGGATATAGTCGTTGCAATCTTAAAGCGGCGGACCATGATTTTAAACCCGATTCCCTTTTGAAACTTTTCGGTATCAACATACCTGCTCTGGATGAAAATTATATGTACTTCACTGAAAGCAACATCACCTCTGATTTCATGATTGATGCGCTGGAATCACTCTGGCCTTCTTTGAACGCAAGATTCGCCCCACATACACTGGTGATCAATCTTGATAATGGGCCGGAAAATAGTAGCCGAAGGAGCCAATTCATTAGTCGCCTCGTGGACTTTGCCAAATCAGCATTTGTAAATATTAGTTTGGTGTACTATCCCCCGTACCACAGTAAATACAACCCAATAGAGCGAGTTTGGGGTGTTTTGGAAAATCATTGGAAAGGCGAATTGCTGAACAAAATTGAAAAGGTTCTCGGTCTATGTCGAACAATGACATGGAAAGGAGAAAATCCTGTCGTCAAATTAATCAAAGGTGTTTACCCGACAGGGGTACGTTTGGTCAAGTCCGCCGTGAATAATATAGAAAACAAAATTATTCGGATTCCAGGGATTGAAAAATGGGCTGTTGATATTCCATGCTATGAGGAATGAATTGTGGGTTTTAATTTTACCACATCCCTAAGTTCACACTATAGGGGAATCAGGAGGGGAACACTTAAGCGGTAAATTGTTTCATGAATTCTTTTTCACTGATGATGTCTTTATTGGAGAATACCCGGTCCAGGTAGACTTTGCCGTTAAGGTGGTCAAATTCATGCTGGAAGATCCGGGCAATAAACCCCTCATAGACGGTTTCCTCAAAGGTCATTTCCAGGGTCTGGAACCGGACCTTTATCTTTTTGTGCCGGGGCACCAGAGCCCGGATGCCCGGGATACTCAGGCAGCCTTCCCAGCCACTTTCCATCTCGTCGCCGGCCGATAGGATTTGGGGATTGATGACCAGCTGCCGGGGCAGATCCGGGGCATCCGGGTATCGGGCATTGGGTCTGGATGCCATGATAAACAGCCTTAAGGATTCGTAGACCTGGGGGGCGGCAATACCCACCCCGGCTGAGTCTGCCATGGTAGCGGCCATATCCTGTATCAGGGACGTTACCGCCGGTGTCCTGGGGTCTTCAATTTCCAGGGCCGTCTGCCGGAGGACCGGGTGGCCTAATTGGGCGATCTGCAATAGTCTTGGCAATGGGGATCTCCTTTAGAAATAAGGTTTACAGGCCTGTTATCCGCCAAGGTAGAGCCGCTTAACTTCGGGGCTTTCCAACAATTCCTGCCCTGTGCCGGTGAGCCGGTTCTGCCCTAGTTCCAGCACATATCCCCGGTGGCTGACGGACAGTCCTTTTCTGGCGTTCTGCTCTACCAGCAGCACCGATGCTCCGTTTTTGGATATATCCTTGATTTTTTCAAAGATCATATCCACCACAATGGGGGCAAGCCCCAGGGAGGGTTCATCCAGAAGAACCAGGTCCGGCTCCAGGATAACGGCCCGGCTGATGGCCAGAAGCTGCCGTTCGCCGCCGGAAAGCTCCCGGGCAAAGGCATGCTGTTTTCTGTCCAGCAGATCAAAGGTTTCAAGGGCCCGGGCCACGGCCCGGGCAGCCCGGGACCGGTTCCGAATCAGGCCGGCGCTGATATCCAGGTTTTCCCGGACCGTCAGGTTGGGAAACACATTCAGCCCCTGGGGAATAAAGACCAGGCCCTGTTTGCCCCTTTGGGCAATGCTGTCATTGGTGATATCACGGTCTTTGAACACGACATTTCCCCGGGACGCCGGCAGCTGGCCGGCCAGGGTGCGCAGCACCGTTGATTTGCCGGCGCCGTTGGGTCCGATAATGCAGACAATTTCACCGTTATCCACCTCAATGTCCAGGCGGGACAGCACCGGGGCATGGCCGTAGCCTGCCGTGATATCGGTCATGGTCAAGAGCATGTCAGGCTTCCTTTCCCAGGTAGGCCTCAATGACCTGCTCATCCTGGCGGACCTGTTCCGGGGTGCCCGAAAAGATCAGGCTTCCTGAATCCATGACAAAGACCTCGCTGCACAGGTCAGACACCAGGGGGATGTTGTGTTCAATGATAAAAATTTTAATGTTCTGGTCCCGTAAATTTTTTAACACCGTCACCAGGCTTTTGATCAGGCTCGGGTTGATGCCGGCCGTGGGTTCATCAAGAATAATCAGCTTGGGGTCTGCCATGAGGACCCGGCCGATTTCCAGCAGTTTTTGCTGGCCGTAGCTCAGGTCCCCGGCCGGCGAACCGGCCATGCGGGTCAGGTTCAGGGTGTTTAGAACCGACAGGGCTTTTTCCTGGTTCTGTTTTTCCTGGCGCGCCACTTTGGATGGGGTGAAAAACAAAGGGAACAGGCGTTCTCCGGCCTGGCCGGGCACGGCCGCGCAAAGGTTGTCCAGAACCGAAAGAAACGGCAGGACCCGGGTTTGCTGGAAGGTGCGCACAATACCTTTCTGGCTGATGATATGGGGGGCAAGCCCGCTGATGGTTTCGTCTTTGAAGCTGATGCAGCCCTTGTCCAGTCCGTAAAATCCCGTGATCAAATGGAACAGGGTGGTTTTGCCTGAGCCGTTGGGTCCGATGAGCCCGGAAATGCCGGTTTTCCCAAGGGTAAAAGAGACATCATCCACAGCGGTGAGGCCCCCAAAGCGTTTGGTGATGCGGCTTAATGTCAGCATGGGTCTTTATACTCCGGTATCAGCCCTTCGGGGCGCTTGAGCATCATGATGATCAGGATCAGGCCGTAGGCCATGCCCTGGGTGGGGGCCACAAACCGTGTATAGGCGGCCGGAATGGGAATAAACCGGACCACTTCGCCGAAAAAGATCACGGCAAAGCTGCCGATAATGGGGCCGATGTTGGTTCCCTTTCCCCCTAACACCACGCACAGCAGCACCAGGATGGTTTCCTGTAGCGAAAAGTCCGACGGGCTGATATAGGTGATGTAATGGGCCCACAAGGTCCCGGCAAGGCCGGCAAAAAACGAGCCTGCGGCAATGGCTTTGATTTTAAGGACAAGGGTGTTTTTGCCCAGGGCCTTTGCCACATATTCGTCTTCCCGGATCACTTTTAGTGCCCGGCCAAATGGGGATGAAGCCATTCTTTTAAGGACCGCAAACACCAGGATACCAAGGACCAGGGTCAATCCCAGAAAAAAGGGCAGGCTGTCCACGCCCGAACCGGTAACGGCCGGCCGGGGAATGCCGGGAAGCCCCATGGGGCCGCCGGTAAGATCCCGGGTGTTTAAAAAGAACAGATGGGCCATTTCCGCAAATACAAAGGTGGCAATTCCGAAATAGTCCCCGGAAAGGCGCAGTGCCGGCAGGGCAAACAAGGCCCCGCAACCGCAGGCAAACACAGCGCCGGCAGCCATGGCCGCGGGGACGGGCAGGCCGTTAATGCTCAACAGGGCCGATGTATAGGCCCCGATGCCGAAAAAGGCCACATGGCCGAAATTATAAAGGCCGGTGTACCCGAGTTCCAGGTTCAAGGACAAGGCAAAGATGGAAAAGATCAGGCACAGGATCAGAATGTGCAATACATAATCCATGATTCAGCGCACCCCCTGGGCAATGCCGAAAAGTCCCCTGGGTTTGAACAAAAGCACCAGAATGATCACGGCAAAGGCAATAAAATCTTTGTAATCCGGAGAGATGAAAATCAGGCTTACGTTTTCGGCAACCCCGATGAACAATCCGCCGGCCAGGGCCCCCCAGATATTTCCGGCCCCGCCCATGAGAACGGCGGCAAAGGCTTTGACCAGGCTGTTCATTCCCATCATGGGATCCAGGCTGGTGTCAAGGCCCAGCAGAATCCCGCCGGTTCCGGCAAACACGGCCGCCAGCACCCAGATGGCAACGGTTATTTTTTTCATGTCAATCCCCATGATGGCGGCAAGCTCCATATTATCGGACACCGCCCGCAGGGATTTGCCCAGAAGGGTTCTGGTTAATATCAGGTAAAGGATCATGAAAAAGGTAAGAGACAGCAGCAGGGTCAGCACCTGGATCCGGGTGACATAGATGCCGGAAAACACCAGGCCGTCGGACAGGGGCAGGTCAAAGGTGCGAAGATCCGACCCCCAGCATAAGCGAACTGCATTTCTCATCAGGTAGGACAGCCCGATGGAGGCAATGAGAATGGAGATGGGGTTGCTTTGCCGAAGGGGCCGGTACACGGCATAATCCTGGGCAAGGGCAAGAAGAACGGTGATGACAAGGGCCGGAAAGCAGGCCAGATAGACCGGCAGCCCAAAGGGCGGACCTGTGAACATCAGCGAAAGGTACGCCCCCCAGGTGATCAGCTCCCCATGGGAGAAGTTGATGAACTTGAACACGGCGTATACCATGGCCAGGCCCACGGCAAACATGGCATACACCGATCCGGCCAGAATGCCGTTCACCAGCAGTTGTATGTAATATGTACTCATCTACTATTTGTAGTCGGTAATTTTTCCGTCCTTGACCGTCCACCGGCCATAGGTCGCACCTACATCCCCGTTTTCATCAAAGGTCTTGTCTCCGGTGGTGCCCACAAACCCCTGGCTTGCCTGCATCAGAGCCTCTCTGATGGCGTCGGCATCCGTGGACCCGGCCAGGGAAAGGGCCTTGGCTGTCAGTTTGACCATGTCATAGTTGTACTCGCCAAATACCGGGATCTTCTTTCCGGGATATTTTTTCTCCCAGGCGGCTTTAAATGCCTGGTACTCGGGCGTATCCTGGGAAAAGGTCGGGTAGGTCCCGATAATGCCCTCACAGGACTTGCCGGCCAGTTCCACCAGTTTGGGAGATTTGGATGCGGACCCCATGAGCCACTGGGTGGTCAGTCCGGTTTCATGGGCCTGTTTGAGAATGGTGCCGCCTTCTTTAATATAGGTCAGGTTGACCACGGCTTCGGGGTTGTACCGCTTGATCCTGAAGATTTCGCTTCTGTAATCAGTTTTGCCTTCGGCATGGGGCAGCTCTTCAATGATGTTGCCGCCGGCCTGGGTGAATTTTTCCTTGAAAACATCGGCTAAGCCCACGCCCCAGTCATTGTTCACGTAGGTAAGGACTACCTGTTTATATCCCAATGAAGCGGTCAGTTCCGCCACACCGATGCCCTGCAGCAGATCGGAAGGAAAAATCCGGAAAACGTAGGAACCGCATTTGGTAATGGATGCGGCCGCGCTTTCCGCGCCCAGAAGAATGGTTTTATTGTTCTGGGCAATGGGGCATACGGCCAGAAAGTTGGAGCTTGCCGCCGGCCCGAAGATCAGGGGCAGTTTGTCAATGGTGATCAGTTTCTGGATGGCGGACACCGATCCTTTGGATGTGGAGTTGTTGTCTTCATATACAATCTCCATGGGGCTGCCGTTAATGCCGCCCTGGGCATTGATTTCATCTAAGGCCAGCAGCATGGCCTGCTGGAAGCCTTCTCCGTAAACGGCGAGTTTGCCCGTCAACGGCGTGACCGACCCGACCTTAACCGTTCCGGCAAAGGCATATCCGGCAAACAAAAACAAGATAGCGCAAACAAAGAATTTTTTCATGGCATCCTCTTTTTAAACTATGGTCATCATAAATAAAAAAACCGCAGCCGCTGCCCCGGTATCCGGTGCTGTTCGGCTGCCGCAATAAAGGCGTTATGGTCATGTTTTAAAAACTATTTGGTGCCTTACGCTCGATTTTCTGCTTAAAAAACAAGAAAATGAGAGTGACGCATAATGAATCACCTACACCAAATGGGTTGCGGGCAGTGCCCGCTTTAGACCATAAAAACAGCCTTTGTTTAGCAGTAATTGGGGTTCATGTAAAGAATCGATAGAATCAAAATTCAGAGAATTTTGTTGATTTTGTTTTGAAGCTGATCTGCGGTGAACGGTTTTTTTATAAAATCCGTCGCCCCTGCCTTTTTTGCAAGCTGCAATTGAGACAGATCGGATTCCGTGGTGACCATGACAATGGGGATGTTATTCATTAAAGCATTTGCCCTGACTTTCCGGGTTAACTCTATACCCGTCATTACCGGCATGTTCAGGTCTGTTAAGATCAGGTCAAAGGCGTGGTCCTTTTCCAGTATGTCCAATGCCAGCCGGCCGTTTTCAGCGGCCTTGGACATCATTCCCATATCTGAAGTAACGCTGTGGTAAAACAGCAGCATGGATTTGGAATCATCCACAATGAGTATTTTCTTTTTGGCCTGATTTGAGAAACCCGATGAAATTTTAACGGCATCAGATTGGGGTCGTTCTCCTCCCATGGATTTAAGTCTGGTGGAAAATGCGCCCATAATGCCCGTGTTGTTAGATCTGCCAATGGCATTTATCATTGCCCCGGCAATTGTTTCATCGTCGTAAAGGGCTTCGAACACGTTCAGCGCCTTGGATGCCACCACCGCCTGGATTAACCGGGCCCCTTGGTCCCCTTTGTTTTGAATGAGCGCCTTTATTTTTTCCATCACACCCGGATTGATTTGATGATTAAGTGAAGCCATCACGGCTATCAACAGGCCAGGGTCCTGTTCTGAAAGAGCCTCGGTAAGGCAGGCAAGGCTCTTTGGTGAGGGAATTTTACCCAAAGCTTCATATACAACAAACCGGACATTGGGGTGATCAATGCGTCCCTTGTCAACGGCATCTGCTAAGAATTTTGCGCCGTTATGATCCCCCATATCCCCAAGAAGGCTTGCGGCCATGATCTGCAAATCCGTATCATCATTTAAGATAAACGGTGCAATAAACGGGATGGTTTCAGGGCCAAGTTTTGTCAGCGCTTCATGAATGATTCGCCTGGCGATGGGATTGCGGTGATGAATATGTGCTGCCAGAAACGATACGGCCTTGTCCGTGTCGATCACTGCCAGGGCATCAATGGCACTGGCCACGACCATATCACATTCTTCATAGCGGTCATCGGCTTCAGATTCCTTGATGATACGGCACAGGGCGTCAATGGACTGAGCATCCTTAAAAATTCCAATGGTTTTAACCGCTAAGGATGCGATCAGAGAATCATTATGGCCTATATATTGTCGGAATAATTCAAGGGTTTCAGGGGCCTGTATCAGTGACAGCGCTGAAAGAATCTTAAACGCTTCACTGTAACGGGGGTGCCCGGAGGTTAATTCAGGTGAAGGGTCTGAGACAAGATCAGAAAAAAGGGTTAGCAAAACCGGGGCGGCCGGCGGACACTTTTTCTGGCAGCAGACCTGTAAGCTGATGTTCTTTATGGTTATATCGTCAAACAACAGGCCTTTTACAGTTTGCTCTTCATTTTCAAGCAAAAGTGACCTGAGGCTGTTTTGGGCCACGAACACCGCCGGATCCAATGGGTCGCTCTCTTTGCATAGCTCGAAAAGGTCAGGGATCGCATCATGGACCTTTTTATTTTCAATCTCCTGAAGAATTTTAATCTGGTCAATAAAATCCTTTGAGGAAAAATTTTTAAGCTCGTTCATCAGGATTTCCTTTCTTGTTCTTTATTTTTCCAGTGATGTTCTGCAATATAGAGCTTGAGGCTATCCTGGCCGTTGAGTGACACTTTCCAGATTTTTTGATTATATACTTTTCTGCCGACAAATGGAAGTCAGAACAAAAATACCACAGTGCCGCTGCCGCACCAAGTGGACGTTCCACAAAAGATCCGCCCCGTTTAATCGCCTTTTATTCCAATCATTTGTCTGGGTCAGGAGTCATGGATCATGGATCTCGGATTCGGTTTGGTCTTGACAGATCAACTCTGTTGGACTATCGGAGGGTACCCGGAGGCAAGCTAACGTAAAGGAAAGATATGATGAAAAAAGAGTGGGATTTTGATCAGGTGGTGGACCGCAGCCATACGGCTTCCGTGAAGTGGGCGCCCAAGGTGTTGTCTGCGGTTTTCGGCAAAGGCAGGGAAAATCTGCTCCCCTTGTGGGTGGCAGACATGGACTTTAAATGCCATCCGGCCATCCGCAAGGCCATGGAAAAACGGCTTGAGCATCAGGTATATGGCTACAGCCTTATGGACCCGTCTTATCTGCCGGCCCTGGTCTCCTGGTACAAAAGACGGCACCGGTGGGAAATTGATCCCTCCTGGGTGCTGACCACCCCCGGGGTGGTCCCGGCCATCAACTATATGGTCCAGCGCTTTTCCCTTCCCGGCGACAAGGTGCTGATCCAGACACCGGTATATTATCCCTTTGCCAGGGCCATTTTGAACAACGGCCGGCAGGTGCTTGAAAATCCCCTTCAGGTGCAGGAAGGCCGATACCTTATGAATCTTGAAGATTTAGCGCAAAAAGTGAAAGACCCAAGGGTCAAACTGGCCATCCTGTGCAGCCCCCACAACCCTGTGGGCCGGGTCTGGAAAAAGAAAGAACTGGAAGACTTTGGCCGGATATGCATTGAAAATAATGTGCTGGTGGTTTCCGATGAGATCCACTGTGATTTGATCATGCCGGGAAACGAGCATGTCTGTTTCCCCTCCATTTCAAAATCCTTTGCCGACCATTCCATCACCTGTGTGGCTGCCAGCAAGACCTTTAACTTAGCCGGCCTCCAGCAGTCCAGTATTGTTATTCCCGATTCTTGCCTCCGGCAGGAAATGGTTTGCCAGATCGAGAATTTAGGCTGTTCCAACGGCATTGGCGGCACCCTTTTCGGGGCTGTTGCTGCGGCTGCCGCTTACAATGAAGCCGAGGCCTGGCTGGATGATCTGATCTTATATATTTATGAAAATTATAAGATTTTAAAATCCGTTTTTGAAAAGCAACTTCCCGGGGTAACCGTGCATGACCTTGAGGGGACCTATCTTTCATGGGTGGATTTCAACGGCCTTGGCCTTGAAGACAGCGAAGTTATACAGCTTTTGGAGGAAAAGGCCGGGGTTGGCCTGGACCATGGATCCTGGTTCGGTGAAAACGGCAAGGGGTTTGAGCGGTTCAACCTTGCCTGCCCCAGGGCCATATTGGAAAAAGCGGTGAACGCCGTTGTATCCGCCTTTAAAGACTGAAGACCCAAACGGCTAAGGCAGGTTCCGGTCTCCAGCTGTCCGGTCTCCGGTTCCCAGTTTCCGGCCTCTCCTAATTTCTTATCCCTCCCAGATGGACAGCAGTTCGGGCAGAAATTTCCCCCCGGGTCCGTCCAGGACAATCCCCCGGTCATGACGGGCGGCAAACTGCCGGAACGGGTTATCTTCCAGGTTAATGTCTATAATCACCGCTTCAGGGTTCCGGGCCACCATCATGCCGATCTGCATGGGAAGGTTGGTGGCCCCGGCCGTGCCCACCACCAGGAGAAGGTCCGTGGCCGCCGCCCATGCCATGGCCGATTCCGCCTTGAACCAGGTCTCGTTGTAACATTCGTCAAACCAGAGGACATGGGGCCGGGCAAGGCCGCCGCAGGCAGGACAGGTCAGCCGTTCCTTTTCTTCTTCCGAGACGGGCTGGTCTTTTTGCTTGTCGGCCATGCCTTCAGGAAAGGGGAAAAGCTTTGTGGTGCAGTCCCTGGCGCACCGGATATAGTGAAGGTTCCCGTGAATCTGAAGGGTCCGCTCAAGGCTGTTGCCGGCCCGCAAATGCAGCCCGTCCACATTCTGGGTGATCAGGCGGAACCGGTCCTTGAAAATGCCTTCCATCCGGACAACGGCGTGGTGGCCCCGGTTGGGGTTGGCATTTTTACACACGGTCCACCGGTAAAGGTACCAGGCCCAGACCTCCCATGGGTTCCGGGTAAACATGGCATGGGTGGCCATCTGTTCGGGCCGGTACTCTTTTGAGCCCACGGTCCAGTACCCTTCCGGTCCCCGGAAGGTGGGGATTCCGCTTTCAGCCGAAATCCCGGCCCCGGTTAAAATGGTGATCCGTTTGTTATTGGTCTTAAACGGCTCCAACAGTGCTGCGGTATCCATTTGCCGGCCCCTTTCTTTTTTTTTGTTTCAATTGGTGGTAATTGATACAATTATGTTTCTCATAGGTTGTATCGATTAAGGGTTTTCTTTGCCCTTACTCTATGTCTATATTTTCTTTTTGAAATATAAAATCAATGGGTTGCTAAGGTTTTGAATGTGGCGGCACAAGAGTTGCTATTACAGTTTGTAATGAAGGTATATGACATTGGGCTGCAATTGAGTAACCCATTAGAAACAGGAGAATACCATGAAACTTAAAGATATAAAAACAGATTATAACCTGATTAACTCTGTGGACTGGGACATGACCCCTGAAGAGGCCATTGCCCTTCACCTGGAATGGGGGCCTTTGCGCGGACAGTCTTATTACAATTCCAGGGACAAGGAGAATGAAACCGTTTATTTTGTCATCAACACCTGGAAAAAACGGCCCATCCTGACCCTGGTCAGAAGAAAGGGGTTTGATTCTGAGGAACTGGGCAACTTCAATCTGCCGGAAAATCTCGAACAGGAATTCATGCAGGGCATCGGAAAATACAAAGGGGTTTATGCGGTGGAAGGCCGGGTCCGGGACTGGGTCAAAAAAGAGCTTGAGGCCTGATTAGGTGATCATCATGGCGCCCATGAGGATCAGAAAACCAAATACCACTTTCAAATAAAGGGTTTTTTTAAAAAACCGGTAGCAGTAGGAGCCCAAAGCTGTGCCCAATAAAATAAACGGCGCTGAAATCAGAAAGGTTTTGGCAACGGCAAGGGTGGTTAACCCGCTGATCACATGGGCCGCGACCACGAGAAAGGAGGCAAAACAGAAAAATCCCGAAAGGGTGGCCTTAATCTCGTCTTTGGTCCAGTTGTTCAAGGTGGTGTAGATGATGGCCGGCGGGCCGCCGGCACTGAAGGCCGCGCCAATAGCCCCGGTTAAAAATCCGGCCACATACCCCCACCGGCGGTGAATGGGTTTGGGGGGGATGGTAAAAAACAGATTGTACCCTCCATAGCCCATTAAGAAGATGCCCATCAGGGTCTGGATAATGGTTGAAGGGACGGTTTTTAAAAAGATGACACCGGCTGCGATGCCGGGCAGGGCCCCCAAAAAAAGGGGCCCTGCTTTTTTGAAGTCAAAAGACTGCCTTAACTGCAATGTCAGATAGGTGGCAATAATAACCCCGCTCAAAGAGCAGAGCGGTACCGCCGTCTTGATGTCGATGATTAGGGTAAGCAGCGGGATGGCGACCAGGGCAGACCCGAACCCTGAGACCCCCTGGACCCAGCCGGCCGCAAACATGATCAAACAAATGGGTATAATTAAGGACATAATTCACAATGGTTCGTTAATATCAGCAGCCTTTGCTTATACACCATGTAATGGCCGGACCATAGAAAAAAAATTAAAAAAATAAGGTGCCTTGACCCAGGTCAAGGCCCTGACACGATTTAACCGGTATACCTGTCCTTGAGGATTGAAAAAAACAAGGGAACGCTTTGATTAACCCAAAGATCAGGAGAAACATTATGTTTTGTTTTCAATGTCAGGAAGCTTTGCAAAACAAGGGGTGTACGGTAAACGGTGTCTGCGGTAAAAAGGCGGGGACGGCGGGTCTGCAGGATCTTCTTATCTGGAATCTTAAGGGGATTGCCGTGTTGGCCCGCAAGGCAGGAAGAACAGATATCCCCGAAGGAACCGGTTCTTTTGTGGCCAAGGCCTTGTTCACCACCATTACCAATGTGAATTTTGACGATGACAGCCTTAAAAATTGGATCAGTCAGGCCATTAAGGTCAAAAAAGACCTTTATGACCGGGTCAGGGACGGTCTTGGATCCGGCCTTCATGAATCCGCCACCTGGTTTACCGATGACCCGGCCGGTTTTGAACAAAAGGCAAAATCCACAGGGGTCCTTGAAACTGAAAATGAAGATGTCCGTTCCCTTCGCGAACTGCTGGTCATCGGGGTTAAGGGGATCTGTGCCTATGCCGATCATGCCGCTGTCCTGGGGGTTCAAAAAACTGAAATTTATGATTTCATTTTTGAGGCCCTGGCCTCCACGGTGGAGGATCTGCCACTTGAGGAAATGATCGGCCTGGTTCTCAAGGCCGGGCAGGTGGCCGTTACCGTCATGGCCGCTCTGGATGAGGCCAATACCACGGCATACGGTCATCCGGAGCTCAGCCGTGTCAATATCGGGGTGGGAACCAGTCCCGGGATTCTGATTTCCGGCCATGACCTTAAGGATATGGAAGAGCTTCTGGAACAGACCAAAGACACCGGTGTGGATGTCTATACCCATGGGGAAATGCTGCCGGCCCATTATTATCCGGCGTTTAAAAAGTACCCTCATCTTAAAGGAAACTACGGCGGGTCCTGGTGGCACCAGAATGAGGAATTTGAATCCTTTAACGGCCCCATCCTCATGACCACCAACTGTATTATACCCATGAAAAAATCCAACACCTACCGGGACCGGCTGTTTACCACGGGCCAGGTCTCCTATCCCGGGACGGTTCATATCCCGGAAAGGCGCGAGGGGAGCGTCAAAGACTTTTCGGCTCTGGTGGCCCTGGCAAAGACCTGCAACGCCCCGGAAGAACTTGAAACCGGTGAGATTGTGGGGGGATTTGCCCGAAACCAGGTCCTGGCCCTGGCCGACAAGGTGGTGGATGCGGTCAAATCAGGTGCCATCAAACGGTTCATTGTCATGGCCGGGTGCGACGGCCGGCAAAAAGACAGAAGTTATTTTACTACAGTGGCCCAGAAGCTTCCCCAAGATACTGTGATTCTCACGGCCGGGTGCGCCAAGTACCGGTATAATAAGCTTGATCTTGGGGGTATTGGCGGGATCCCCCGGGTCCTGGATGCGGGCCAGTGCAATGACTGTTACTCCCTTGCCGTGATTGCCTTAAAACTTAAGGAAGTTTTCGGCCTTGACGACATCAATGAGCTGCCCTTATCTTTTGATATTGCCTGGTACGAGCAAAAGGCGGTGACGGTTCTTCTGGCCCTGCTGCATCTTGGGGTTAAGGGCATCCGTCTTGGCCCGACCCTGCCGGCGTTTTTGTCCCCGGCCGTGGTCAATGTCCTGGTGGAGAACTTTGATATCAAGGCCATTGGCGACCCGGATGCTGACATTGCCGCCATGATGGAAGGATTATAAAAAAAAGGAGAATGCCATGAAATGTCCCGGACAAGATACCCAATACTGGAACCCGGACGCTATCTTTGAAACCAAGTGTCCGGAATGCGGCGGTGCCATGGAATTTTTCAAGGATGACACCACCAGAAGATGCGCCCAATGCGGCAAAAAAATGGTGAACCCCAAAATGGATTTTGGATGCGCCTCCTATTGCCAGTTTGCCGAGCATTGCCTGGGAACCCTGCCCGAAGGGGTTTTGGCAAATCGCGACGACCTGCTCAAGGACCGGGTGGCCGTGGAGATGAAAAAATATTTTGGCAGAGATTTTAAACGCATCGGCCATGCCGCCAAGGTGGCCGGGTTTGCCGATAAAATCGGAAAAGCCCAAGGGGCTGACATGGCTGTGGTCCTCTGTGCGGCCTATCTTCATGATATCGGGATTAAAAATGCCGAGGAAAAATATAACTCGTCGGCGGCCAAATACCAGGAAATCGAGGGGCCGCCTGTGGCCCGGCAGATCCTTGAAAATTTAGGCGCCAACGAGGTGCTGGTGGAAACGGTCTGCGACATTATCGGCCACCACCATCACGCAGGACCCAATGAAACCCTTGAGTTCATGTGCCTGTACGATGCGGACATGATCACCAACATGCTGGAGTGCGAGGGGAAAACCCAGCTGTCCAGTGATGAGTTTACGGCCAAGCTTGACCGGATCCTCATGACCCGGGAAGGGCGCGCCCTGGCCAAAGAGATTCTATTGGCGTAATCGGCCCGGGAAAAAGGGACTCATCCCCATGAAAAAAGGGGAATTCCCTTTGAACAATACGGTGGAAAATCAGAATACGGGCAATTGGCGCCGGCCTTTTTTTCGCCGGGTTGATCTTTGAAATTTTGTGGAATTTAGCATAAATCTGTGATTTACTGGACGTCATTTGGGGGGGGAGACTCAAAAAGGAATAAGCGCCTCACATACGAAGGGAAAAGGGCTTGGCATGGGGGCAGGATCAGGGTTTTGATCAAAGTTGAACACTGAAAAGTGAGATGGCCGCAGATTCCCAAAAAAACAAAAAGGAACCATGAATGGAAAAAATAACCAAAACAGCTTGCAGGGTGTTGTTCCTGATGATTTTATTCTGTGTTTCTCCCGCCTTGGCGGAATATGAAATTTTGCTTAAAAACGGCAGTGTGATCAGAACCGGCTACTACTATGAGGAAGGCGATTTTATTACCTATCAAAAATACGGCGGGTATATAAGCATTCGAAAAAGCAGTGTGCAGAATCTTTGGGAGGCTCTGCAGGCAGAGCCGTATGAAAAAGTTGTCCCTGATGCCGGCCTGTTTGAGGAATCCGGTGACCGTACCACTCCCCCCCCAAAAAAAATGGGGGAAGCGGCAGATGGGCGGTATACTGGCAGTTCATCGGAAAGCTCAACCATAAAACAAAAACA
The DNA here is from genome assembly GCA_963663165.1 of uncultured Desulfospira sp. Lineage (GTDB taxonomy): Bacteria > Desulfobacterota > Desulfobacteria > Desulfobacterales > Desulfobacteraceae > Desulfospira. Next base: position 49,975 of record OY760175.1, read on the forward strand.
ATACAAGGTTGACGACGGCTCTTCCAGTGTTCAGGGAATTCTGCGGTCCCGGAAGGATACCCAATTTGCTGATCCTAAAGCCAATACGGCCGCCAATTATCTTTATGCCGAATATCATCGATTTTTCAGCATCAAAAAGAATCATTGCGGCAAAAATGATTACAAGTCAAAAGAGCTTTGCAGCGGCGCCGAAGAAGGCCTTCAGGCGATTAAGTATCGGTTGAAGAAAATGGGGCTGGCCATTCCCCGGGACCCGGATTAAGTACAAAATGGGGGGGAACCCCTTTCTGCATAATTTTCGGATGATCCTGAAATCCATGAAACCATAGACGTCTTGATAGACGGCTGGTGAAATGTATTGAACCAGACGGTGATGTTGCACGCGGCCAACGACACGGTTTCTGCGCTGAAGGCGCTTTTCGACGGCCTGGTGGGTTCAGGGGGATAGGCAAAATCATTATAAATATTGCCAATACAGGTCACAATATGTGGTAACTGGATAATTCGCTGGAAATCGTTCGATGTAGTATCATATGGATACTTTTTGGGTGCTGAAGGATTACAGCCCCTGGGTTTTGCCTATTTTTCAGCATTAGCTGAATAGTTACTAAACTTTTTTATGAAAAATGATCGAAATTTAAAAAAGCCCCTGAGTAAGAACCTACTCAGGGGCCAAAATGTCACAGGGATAAATGGGATATTAAATCACGGTCACATTTGCAGCTGCCGGTCCTTTGGGACCCTGTACAATGTCGAATGAAACCTGATCACCTTCATTGAGAGATTTAAAACCAACTGCGTTGATACCTGAATGATGGACAAACACGTCGTTGCCACCATCTGCCTGTTCAATAAATCCAAAACCTTTTGACTCGCTAAACCATTTTACAATACCATTTGCCATGTAGGCGTTCTCCTAAATAAAAAATAAAAATAAATCGCTTCTAACTTTGGGGTAATCACGGACTTTTTGAGATATACACCTTGGAAAGGAAACTTAAGCACTTCAAGAATAGTGCAATGGGTACCCATCATACAGGGAAAAGTGAAGATGTCAAGAACAATAAATTAAATAACTTGAAATTTCTGTGTATTAGTATAAAATTAGTTCTTTATAAATGTAAAGATACATTCCCTGACAGAATATTTTCTTTCAGGTAGTCCTCGTTGACCTCGTTGTCTGACAAACATCGTACGTTGCCGTTGAAGTTTTTACCGACACTTAACCGTGAAAACCGTATGAAGATTTTGTTGGAAACGTTTTTAATGTCTTCTCCAATCTGGTGATCTTTTTATCACCACTTACCTTTTTCACTATATACAAATTTATTGATACAGCCCCCGTCAGGTAGGTCCTGCGTCCGGAGGAACGATCATCAATTAGGAGTATTAATGCGTTTTACCCAGTTTAATTTTCACCCTGACATTCTCTCAGGTATTGGTGATGCCGGTTTCATCAATCCTACCCCCATTCAACAACAAAAAATCCCCTCCATTCTTCAGGACAAGGACGTTCTCGGCCTGGCCCAGACCGGTACCGGAAAGACAGCAGCCTTCGTGTTACCCATTCTCCAGCGCCTGGTCAGTCGGCCTTCAGCCAAACTCAATGCTTTGCCGAGGGCACTGATTATGGCACCCACACGGGAACTGGCCGAGCAGATTCATGAAAATATTGAAATGATGGCAATTCATAATTAACTATGATTTGCCCGATACTGTTGAAACCTATATCCACAGAACCGGTAGAACCGGCAGAGCGGATCAGTTTGGCCAGGCCTATACTTTTGCCGCAGCAGAAGATGGTAAAATGATCGCCATGATTGAAAAGGCGTTGGGCAAAAAAATGACAGACCAGTCTTTCCTCCCGGTTTAATCGACTCGAAAAAGATTACTGCCCCAAAAAAGGAGGAAACATGGGAGTTAAAAATAAATACACTTTTGAAAAGCGGCAAAAGGAATTGGCTAAAAAAAAGAAAAAGGAAGAGAAAAAACAACGCAGAGTGGAAAAGGAAAACCTGATTGAAGATGATCTCCCCACTGATTTGGGCAAAACCGAGTAGGAGGTCTTATGTCTGATATCCGGCTCCGCTACACAACGTTGGAAATCGGGCATATGGATATTCATATAAGGATGCTTCGGGATATACTCCAGTTTCATGATACCGACGAAGCCGCAAAAAAGCTCGGCATATCTTCTGCTGCCTGGCCAATGTTCGGCGTAGTCTGGCCTGCAGGCGAGGTGCTTGCCAACCTGATGCTTAATTACCATGTGGATGGGAAACGGGTGCTGGAAGTCGGGTGCGGCATTGCTCTTGCCAGTATCGTTCTGAGCCTGCGGTCTGCAGACATTACAGCAACTGACCACCATCCTGAAACAGAAAGGTTTCTGATTTATAATACAGGATTGAACGGTGGAAAAATGATTCCATTTGTGCGAACCGGGTGGGCTGATTTGATCAGTGATGGACTCGGCACCTTTGATCTCATCATTGGTGCTGATCTGCTTTACGAGAGTGAACACGTTGACCTTTTGGCCGCATTTATAAATCAACATGGCCGTTGTCACTGCGATGTGATCATCGTTGATCCAGGGCGAGGATTTCATGCAAAATTTACCACGAAAATGTTAAGCCTCGGGTATTCCCACATCCATGAGAAACCCAAGAATACAAACTATTTGGATAAAAAATTCAAAGGCTGGATTATGACCTATTCCCGGTAGCCCTATAAAACGAAAGGACGTGCGAATGAATATTTATGTTGGAAATTTTACGTTCCAGATGGCTGAAAATGACCTCAGGCAAATGTTCGAAACCTTTGGCAGGGTAGAAACCGTTAAAATCATAAAAAACAGATTCAGTGGTCGGTTAAAGGGATTTGGTTTTGTGGAAATGCCAAAAAATGCGCAAGCAGATAAGGCCGTCAAAGCCTTGAATGGTGATATGATTGAAAAAAGACCCATAAAGGTTATTCCCACCGATTCTGGAGCCCCAAAAAAGAAAACCGTTTTAGAAAAAGAAGATACTGAACCTTACACAAGAACAATCAGAGAGTTAACAAACCCTATCCTTTTTTTGTCCTTTAAAGGCCTTTCTTATTACTTGAGTAGAGAATTATGAATATGTCGAATCAGCCCGACCAGGAAAGTGAATTCAAAGAAATTTTGTTTCAAACCATCCAGGAAAAACTATCCCAAAAAAAAGCAGATGGTTTAAAGTTCCATGACGCTATTCTGCTTGTCTTTCAGGAGGTACTTGAGTTTTCAGACAGTATTGTACAAAATCTTGAAGAAAATGGACAAAGTCCTAAAGTAGCCTGCAGGAGCGGATGCAACTATTGCTGCCACTCTCAGGTCAATATAATCCCAATTGAGGCCCTGCTTATTTCAGCATTCATCAAAACAGATTTCACCTTCACTGAGGTCAGTGCTTTAAACGCAGAGATATCCCAGATCCATTTACTGACCGCCGGTAAAACATTGGAACAGCTCTATGCCCTAAAGGACGATCTGCCGTGCCTGTTTCTCAAGAAAGGGAAATGCAGTATATATAAGATGCGGCCCAGTATTTGCCGGTCATGGAACTCATTTGATTCAGTAGCGTGCAAAGCCGCTTATGATTCCGCTGATTATAGATCCTCGATCATAGGCTCTCCTGCCAGAAATTTTATTTTTGGTACAACCAGAGCGTTATTTGGGCAACTTTCCGAAGCTTTCTCACTCCAGTCAGAGACCTTATTGCTTCCGAATGCGATGTCAGATTGTTTAAACAATGCTGATTCCATAAGTCAATGGGCAAAGGGTTATGACGTTTTCAGATACGAGTAATCCCCCCCCCCCCTTTTTTTTTAAATCCCAAATACGTGCTCAGGGACACACATTCTGTTCGAGCGTTGAAGAAATAACGAGAAGCTATCTCCCAAATCAAAGCGATTTATTAATTTAATATTCTGTGCTTAAGTTAATGACATTGAGTTTTCTTCTATGAAAAAGATCTTGACAATTTAATTTTACGCTGACTCCAATTATCATGATTTATCCGTCTTCATTTGGATTGATTGATAATGGGTTCAAGCGGATTTCCCTGGTCTAAAAACCGTTTAAACTCATCTGAAATCCTGTCATCTTTTGCCACATTGTTCCAAAAGGTATGTGCCGATCTTTTTACCCTTTCAAGGTCATCCTGACTGACATTTGCATCCGGGGTATTCGATACATCAAAAAGAAAGGGTTGTACTTCTCCTCCGCTTTTAGGCGCAAACCCCATTGAGCACATATCATAACATGGCAACAATCGAAATGAATCCTGCTCCATGGTTAAACTCAGATTACCTGGATGCATATCAGTATTGTTAATGAGTTGGCCAAAATAAATGCTCAGTTGTTTGTACATCCTGTTCAGTAACAAGATTCTGAGTAAAAAGTTCATTCATAATTTTCGGCCAGCTATGGCCAAGACCTGCGAATTCATTATCAATAGATTGCAATGAGACCATTGAGGCGCGACCAAACTCTCCAAACCGGTCAAACCTTTGTGTTTCCAGAAACAAGCGCCCATCCATTTCAAAAAGGTTGGTTTTTGCAGACAGATAGATACTCTCGCTTATAATTCGGGATGCATGATATTCGGTAACTAAAAGATCTCTCCATCTTTGAGCTACGTCATTGTTGCCTTTGGGTGAAAATTTAACAATTACATGAGACCTATTACCGCTTGTTGCAGGAGAGGCAGGTTCGCTTTTGAAAGCCGTGAATTTGGGTTGTTCCCCTCCGGCGGATGATCCAGGGAGTTCCCCTTTCATTACGTTCTCTGCGAGTATCGGGTAATGGTGAACTGAAATCGGAATTGCTTTCCGACGGATACGTATCAACGCTTGTTCGCCAAATATAAAATGCCCAGGCAGATCATCGCCATTGGAGATTAAGTATTTTCCAATATGCTTATTTGTCCACTGCCTTGGATCAGAAGGGAAATCATCATGCCTTTTTGCAATTTCTCGAGCAACCTGCCGACCTAAATAACCTTGTGGCCTCAGATCGTAAAGAAAATATGGAAGGTCGTCATACAGGCCGTTCCCACGTTCTCCCAATAACAGAGATGAAATTGAATTCAAGGGTTCCAAAAAAAAACCCCGTGAATCAAAGGGCGAATATAGGCAATGACCATAGCTTTTCCGGCATGGTCAATAATACCTAAAGGTATTTTATCATCAGCTCCAAATGCATTGCAGGTTGCAGCGTACCTGATTAAGCGTCCTTCTTGTATTTGAACAACACTATTCCCCATCTCCCTTAATCTACGCGCAACCGAACTTTGACTAAGACCGGTTGCGGCCTGAATTTCTTTTGATGTGGAGGGTCCTCGTTCTATATATTTTTTTATTGTAACCGTCATAACGACACTCTGAATAGGTTTTTAGCTTACATATTGACTAATAAAACATAAAGAATATATTCGGTATAAAAATATTATCAATAGGTTAATTGTTATATCTTATTAATTTTGACGTTCTTCTTGACTAAGAACAGGATAAAATTATGGTCAGCAAATTGGTTCGGGCGAACGACCAAAATCTGCAGCTCGTGCCAGGTAGCCGGGGATCGTTACCGGTCCCAAGCCCCTTAAGAACCGGACGTGTCACCGGCATTGGGTATTCAGCATTCCCAAACGATTACGGATTTATTTCCTTTATGACCGCAAATTACTGGCAAAATTATCACGCTGTGCCTGGAAGGTTATGACTACATATTTAGAATCTGCTGTTTCCGATCATAGTGCCGTTCCCGGAGCCAGTATGGCGGTGCAGACATATGGTGATTTTTTAAATCCTAACCCACATCTGCATGCCATCGCTACAGACGGTTGTTTCCTTGAAGGCGGCAGTTTCAAGACGGCTCCCGGTTTTATACTGAAAGATTTGTAAGCAGCCATTCTCCGTATTCAATGACTCTTTTCTGATGGCAAGATGGGCAGAAATCTGGCGCGCAAAGATCAGATCAATTCGGGGAACACGATACTAAAATATTTGCAAGCCAATTTTAATTTTGTTTCGTGTCCCCCGAATTTAAACAAATAATGAAAGTCTTCTCAAGATGTTAGTGAGACTTTCATATAAAAAACAAATATGAAGCACTGATGAACAGTTACGGCCCCTGTTTTTGCTTAATTTTCAGCATTAGCTGAATAGTTATTTTAATTTTAGCTATACAATCCAATGTCATTAACCCCAAAACAAGCGTGTTATAAAAAATGAATTTCTCATAAGCAATTGTCGACCCGAGCTATTATTTTGTGTCTCCAATTTCCATCAAACAGACGCACGAGTCCTGATGTTTTTTGGAATACTGCCGATTGTGTTGTGGTTCATTGCTTAAATTCCCTTTTGAAATCTACAGGTTTTAGACTCGCCATTGCAGCCCGTTTGCAATAACTGTCCGGAGCAAAGGCATCATGTAACCCAGGCAGTCTTCAAAGAGTTAAAAAACTTGAACACGCTTGTGAGCCTGTTGTTATAACCAATGATTCGATATTTAATGGCCCTGCTGGAACGTATGATCAAGCAAGGGATATTTATAAATGTCTGGATAAAGCGTTTGAATTCCATACGGACGATGGAGAGACCTAAAGCTCGATACGGCATCATCATTCCATACCAGGCTTTCAGATCCCATGCCAAAGATGCAACAACCATATAGGCCCAGTTGGCATTTAGGGAATCAGAAGGATTAGCCATTGCATGCACGCCATGTTTCAACTGATCAATGTCATTTTCGTGATCCGCCCGTTTCCGGTAAAAATCCACCAGGTGCCTGGCTGATTTTTTCCAATCGTTTGTGATGTAAAAAAAGTAACGGATATCGTCAAACAATAGACGTTCGCCTTTATACTCATTTATTGTTTTGCGCAGCACGATCATCCGGTAGGGTTGCCGACATTTACCAGGTTTATATTCAAATTCGGCTATATGTTCACAGGCGGTCTCAAGACGTTTGAAATTGCGTTTTTTGACCACTTGAAGTTTGATATTTTCGGGACGTTTTCTGGGGATTGTTTTGATGGCTTGCGGCTGTTTTTCAAATATCTCCCATTCGGAATCTGAAAGACCACCGGCCAGTTTTATCAGGTTTGATCTGGCATCCATGCCAAAGACAAAGGTACAGCGTTGATCCCATTTGTCAAAATTGGAAGTAAGGCTGAAATCAGTATCACCCCGAACGTATAATTTTTTAAAAGTGCCTTCCAGCAGATCAAGGGACTTATCCACCCAACCCGCAGAGTTGAGGTGGGACGGAGCATTGCCGGATCGATTGATTATATAAAGAGGCTCCCTTGTTTTTTCCAGAGAGACTATCAGAGGGGCATATCCCCACTTACCATTATAAGAGATGTCCATACCCTGTTTGCACTCGCCGGTTGTTTCACTGATAGTGCCGTCGATATTGATGATGGCTTCTTTCTTGAAGTTTTGCGGCTGCTTTTCCCATACCTTTTTCCGGATGGTATTTTTGACGTCCTGCAGAGTTATGATATCTTCCTTGGAAAACCGGCGCAAAAAGTCTCCGGCTGTAGTGGGATCGGGGATAATTTCTGCATCCAGAGCATTCAACCAGGCTTCATTGTTTCTGAGCAGCTCAATATCCTGAAGGCAGGTGCCACCGGCAAGAATATTATATGCCATGTTGGCGACATGATCTGATTCATGATAGGGCAAATGGCGTTTAAGCAGTTCGAGCTCCTTATCAATTTCTTTCAGAAGGCCGGTCTTTTTGGCAAGCATATGAATTAACCCTATGCCGCCGGGAGCAACCCCTTGGAGGCGACCGTCAATCTCGTATTGAATGTTGGATGCTTTAAACATAGGGGCTGGCTGTTCATCCCAATCTCTTTTGTTGAGCTTTTTGCTTATTTTTTTCTTGCGTTTTGCCAAATTTTTGTTGATATTTTTATTCACTCGAAACGTCCTTTCAATTTGGTATATTTCGTTGTGGTAAACTTATTATACCTTTTATTGATAGGCGTTTCGAGGATTTTATCTCATTTTTATTACTTATCTCACGCTTGTTTTGGGATTAACGCTTAAGTTAATGACATTGCTATACAATCTACTGGTTACGCAAGAATGAGTGGTCCGACCCTATATCATCAAAAGCCTGCGCTCCTTTATTTTCTTAAAGCCGGTTTCGATCAGAATGGTGCATTAGGAAATCAGACCCCGAGAAATCGGGCCTGAAGCTTTGGGTCGGATGCCAGGGCCTTTGAGGGACCCGACCAGACAATGGCCCCTTTTTCCATTATGTAGTGCCGCTGGGCAAGTTTCAGCAGGGCTTTAAGGTTTTTATCCACAATAAGGATGGAGATGCCCCGGGCCTTTAATTTTTTAAGGCTGTTCCAGATTTCCTGCCGGATCAGGGGCGCTAAGCCCTCTGTGGCTTCGTCCAGGATCAGCAGTCTTGGGTTGATCATCAATACCCTCGCAATGGCCAGCATCTGCTGTTCTCCTCCGGAAAGCTGGTTTCCAAAGTGCTTGAGCCTCTCTTTCAGCCTGGGAAACAGGGCCAGGACATCTTCCATGGACCAGGGATTTTCCATGCCCGTGTGGTTGGCAGCCGCGGCCAGCATGTTCTCCCTTACCGTAAGGCTGGAAAAGATCTGCCGGCCTTCGGGCACCAGTCCGATGCCCTTTCTGGCAGGGATGTAGGCCGGGGCGGCATGGATTTTTTCCCCCCTGAAAATGATGCTGCCGGATGTTACTTTGGCAAGGCCGGTAATGGATTTGATGGTGGTGCTTTTTCCCATGCCGTTGCGGCCAAGAAGGGTCACCACCTCTGACGGGCCGATTTCAAGGGATACGTTGAACAGGGCCTGGCTTAGGTCATAAAAAGTATTTATATTTTCCACCTTCAGCACGAAAACCCCTCCTCGCCAAGATAGGCCTCTTTGACGGCCTTATTCTCCCGGATCCGGTCCGGCGGGGCACTGGCGATATTTTCCCCGTAAACCAGAACCGTTACCATGTCGGCCAGGGAAAACACCACATCCATGTCGTGTTCAACCAGCAGGATGGTCAGGTCTGACTTGATCCTGCGGATCAGCCGGGTCATCTCCACGGTTCCGCCGGGTCCCATGCCGGCCATGGGTTCATCCATGATCAAAAGATCCGGCTTCCCGGTAAGGGCCATGCCTACTTCAAGCTGCCGCTTTTCGCCGTGGGAAAGATGGCGGGCAGGCATCATGGCCTGGGAGGTAAGGTCTACCTGTGAAAGGGCCCCGGGCAGCCGGGCCTTTACCACATCGGCATCCAGGCATTTTTCCCAGAACCTGAAATTGTGGCCGGCATGGGCGCAGATGGCAAGGGCCATGTTTTCAGAGACGGTCAGATTTTCAAAAATATGGGTAATCTGAAAAGACCGGGCCATGCCAAGCCTTGGCCGTTTGTGGGCTTTAAGAAAGGTAACGTCTTTTCCCTTGAAAAGAATCCGGCCGTTGTCCGGCAGGATATCTCCGGTGATCTGGTTGACCGCCGTGGTCTTGCCGGCACCGTTGGGACCGATCAGGGCGTGGACATGTCCTTTTTTAATGGACATGCTCAGGTTGTCGGTGGCTTTGACCGCCCCGAATGTCTTATTCAGGTTACACACTTCAAGCAAAAAATCAGTCATGGTGTTTTCCCGTGAGAAGCCCGAAGATTCCCCTTCTTGCAAACACCACAATGACCAGCAGAAAGGGGCCCATATAGATCATCCAGTGTTCTGTGGCCATGGCCAGAAGTTCTTCCAGGGATAAAAAGACACAGGCGCCCAGGACCGGGCCGAAAAGGGTTCCCATTCCGCCGATGAGCACCATGACCATCAGCTCGCCTGAAAGGGTCCAGTGCATCAGTCCCGGGCTGACGTATTCGGTCTGGTTGGCCATCAGCGCTCCGGCGAGGCCGGCGCCTGCCCCGGCAATGACAAAACAGGCCAGGCGGAAGGCATAGGCATTCACCCCAAGGGCTTTAAGCCGCCTTTCATTGTCGCCGGCACCCCGGATCATCAGCCCGAACCTTGAGTTGACCAGCCTGACACTAAAAAAGAGGAACCCGCAAAGAAGCCCGAAGCAAAGGTAATAGAACTGGGTATCATCCCCAAGATCAAGTCCCGGCAAAGCAGAGCGGGAATACAGGGATATCCCGTCATCACCGCCATAGGTGTCAAGGGAGACGAAAAAATAGTAGAGCATCTGGGCAAATGCCAGGGTAATCATAATAAAGTGCATTCCCTTTGTTCTGAGGCTGAGCGCCCCGAAAATCAGGGCTGCAAAACCAGATACGACTGCGGCCAGGGGCAGGACAATAAGGCCGTTTTCACTTCCCTGACAAAGAAAAGGAAGGTTAAACAACGGTTCCATCATAGAGGCGTGGTAAAAAAAGATCCCCACCACATAGGCCCCTGTTCCCACATAGGCGGCATGGCCAAGACTGACAAGGCCGGCATACCCGATCAGCAGATCAAGGCTGACGGCCGCCATGGCGTATATCAGGATCCGGCTGAAAAAAGAGATGTAATAGGCCTGGCCAAGGGCCGATGCCACCGGGGGCAAAAGGGCGAAAAACAGGGTGCCGGCCAGAATGATTCCGATAAAGTGTTTGGACAGTTTCATCATGTGTGGGCCGGGAAAAGGCCTTGGGGCTTCCATACCAGGATGGCTGCCATGAGAATGTAAATGGACATGGAGGCAAGGGATGCCGCGGCTGAATCGGCTTGGGCAGAACTTGTGAACAGGCGGAATATGTCCGGAAGAAAGGCCCGGCCAAGGGTGTCTGACATGCCCACCAGGAGTGCCCCGGCCAGGGCGCCGCGAACAGAGCCGATGCCGCCGATAACAATCACCACAAAAGTTAAGATGAGAATGCTTTCTCCCATGCCGGATTCCACGGCCAGAATAGGGCCTGCCATGACACCGGCAAGACCGGCAAGAAGGGAACCAAGCCCGAACACCAGGGTATAGAGCAGCCTGATGTTTACCCCTAAGGCCGCCACCATGCGCCGGTTGACGGCCCCGGCCCTGATCTGCATGCCAAGTCTGGTCTTTGCAAACATCAGCCATAAGAACAGGGCCACCCCAAGTCCCACGCCGATGACCGCCAGGCGGTAAACCGGGTAAACAAGACCGGGCAAAAGTTCCACCCCGCCTGAAAGAAAGGCGGGCACATCCATGAACAGGGGCTGGCGCCCCCAGATGATTCTGACCAGCTCGTTAAAAAACATGATCAGCCCAAAGGTTGCCAGAACCTGATCCAGATGTTCCCGGTGGTAGAGCCTTCTGAAAATAAGGCTCTCCACGGCCATGCCGGTAAGGCCTGCCGCAGGCAGCGCCGCAGCAAGCCCCAGGACAAATGACCCGGTCTTAGCGGCAACCGTGGCCCCGACATAGGCGCCGATCATATAGAAAGAACCGTGGGCCAGGTTGATCACCTGCATGATGCCAAAGACCAGGGTTAGTCCGGCAGACATTAAAAACAGGGTTACTCCGAGCTGGAGGCCGTTCAAGAGCTGTTCAGCAATCAATAGCATGGCAACAAAATACCGGGAAGGCCCCCTTACATCTTGCAGTCACAGGCATAGGCATCCACATGGTCGGTAAAGACCTTCTTTATGGTTTTGTTGGTAAACCCGCCGTCATCCGTCTTGATTACCTCCCGGATATACAGGTCCTGGACCGGGTGTTGATTGGCGCCGAATTTGAATTTGCCCCGGACAGACTCGAAATCCGCTTTTTTCAGGGCCGCCTTAAAGGCTTTCAGATCGCCAAGATCGCCGTTGACGGCTTTCAGAGCGCTGCCGATGAGCCGGGCCGTGTCATACCCCTGGCTTGCGTACAGGGTGGGCATGCGGTTATAGGCTTTTTTATAGGCTTCAACAAACTGGGCATTGGCCGGATTGTCAAGGTCATGGGTCCACTGGGAACCGTTTTTTACACCAAGGGCAGCATCGCCCACCGCTAATCATGCGGTTAGTATCCCTTTGTTTCTATGGATAGAAACATATACAGGGGATGATTTTAAAAAGCAAGGGGTTTTGCGCAAAAAATCACACGAGTCACGGGGTCACTAAAGTCGTGGCCTCGGTCCGGGCAATAACCGTTTAATCGGCCCTGTCCACCGTGTATGTGATGGCGGCACCGTAAATAATCATAATGGTCATAATGGGCGACCCCGGACCGGTGGACCGGAGCGTTATCTGCGTATGAAGAAGGGAGTGGCCTGCAGTGATGAGTCGGGGCCGACAGGCCCCGGACGGCCGGATGATCTGATATCCGGCCTACTTTAAGTTGGCTGAACCGGCCTTTAATATGTTGACAACCCTGCCGCAGATCTGGGATTGTGAGATGATACCCAGTCTTGAGCTGTCCCTGCTGTTTCCTAAGTTGTCGCCCAGGATGAAAACCGTACCGGCAGGCAGAACCCAATGATAATGTTCAAGCTGGCGAATGGTGCTTTTCCATTTGTTAGCATCAATTTTAACCACAGGGTCAAGAGGCTTGTCGTTCACCCAAAGCACCCCTTGTTTTATGGCAAGCCAGTCTTTTGCGACAGCAATCACGCGCTTGACCATGGGATTTGCTCTGTTCTTTAAACAGACCGCCACCATATCTTTTCTGGCGACGGGCTGGCCCGTTTGGTGGTTAACAACGATTTGATCACCGGGATTTAAGGTCGGGGACATGGATGTGCCGGCAACGGTGTAGATTTTTTCCTGGGAAAAACAGGGGGCGGCCATAAAAAAAAGGAGAACCCCGGCTGTGAGGATTCTCCTTATATACTGATTATGGTTCATCCTGATCTTGAAAGCCCCTGGATTAATACGTGATATTCCCCCCGCCGTTTATATTTCCAGTAATAATAGACAAATCAGGGTCACATCCGGATACACGATTGTTCAGGTAAAGGTTACGCCCATCTTCCGTCCCTTCCTCTAAAATTTTTATCCCTGCGCCGGCACCGGTCCCTATCCCTGCCACATAGTTTTCTTCAATGCAGTTGCGGACATTGTTTCCTGAATTGGCAGGGATATAGATGCCCCAGACCTTATTGTTAACAACCCGGTTTCCCTTTACCAGGCACTGGTTTGACACCCGAATCCCGGCATATGCACCGCTCGCTTCCTGGTTGTTTTCAACCACCGTGTTTCCAATAATATTGCAGCCGTCAGCACCGTAAATCCCATCCGTTCCGTTGTTCATAACAACATTGTTGGTAATGGCGGTATCAGCGCCGTAAATGCCGCGATCCAAACCATCCCCAACCACATTCTGATCAACAAGAGAGCCTCTACCGGCCATGATGCCATGATTGCCGCTGCCCCTGACGATGTTATTTTTAACTATGCTTCTGGTACCAATAAGGATACCGTAATCGACATTGTCTGTTATCTGCATATTTTCAACCCGTCCGCCTGAAGCATACCACAAAGAGATACCACTGCTGGAAAATCCTGATATGGCACCGTTTTTGATGGTAATGTTTTCAAGCGCATAGCTTCCAGCCGAAATTCCGGCCGCTGCGCCTCCTGCAACCTGTGTAATTGTAAATCCCATAAAATCAATAGTGACGTTGCTGCTGGCAATATAAATGGCATAGACATCCTTTGTGGATGTTACCGTAAGGTTTCCGGTCAGATAATAGGACCCGGGTGATGAGATATAATATGGAAGGGAAGAGATAGGGGTGCGGACCTCGTCACTGGCCGCATCAATAATGTCTGCAGCATGCTGGCCGTCGAGCAGGTCGGCATCAAAATCCGCCACATATCCCGGGGTGATTTTTGCTGCGGTAACCGCACCGTCCTGGATCTTATCCGTGGTGACGGCATTATCATCTATTTTTGATGTCTGCACAGCACCATCCGCAAGGTTAAATACGTTAATGGTCTCTGTGGCAATGTCCCCTGTCAGGCCCCCTTTGATGGAGCCATTTGCGATATGGCTCGAAGAGACATTGCCTTCAGCGATTTTTGAAGAGGTAACTGCATATGCTGCGATATTTGAATTATCCACAGCACCGGCGGTTATCATCACATTGCTGATAACACCGGCCTGGTTGGGACGGATAAATCCTGAGGGGGCGATGCCGCCTAAGGTGTCTGCATCTGCTGCGTGGCCGGCCTCATCAGCCTTAAAGGCATAGGGGGTTGTGGTAAGCCTCTGCCGGGGAGAGAAAATTTCCATTTCACCTTTTTCCGGGTTACACGTGAGATTGTCGGGCGGGCATATCCTGACTTCAAGATAGCAGCCATCCCCACCTGAAAATGTGTTGATGTCAAACGGGTTATTTTTGTAATCAATTGACCCGAGCAGGACCGTGTAAATCCCGTCCACCACCTCAACTTCATGGATTTCCGACCACAGCTCCGTGGTGGTTGAAGCGGTTTGAAAAACAGCAAATTGCATTAAATAGGTACCGTCGGCCACAGGGCCTGTGCTGTCACTGAGTTGCCCCTGGTGATTTAGGTAATTGGGGACATCTGCCATGGAAAAAGAACCAGTCAGACATAAAAAAGCCAGTGCAAAACAAAGAATACGCATCGCTTGTTTCATTTTTTTCTCCAAATAATCAATTGTTAAAGCGTAACTACTCACCCCATAAAAAAATGCAAGAATTTAAAAAAAAGACTTGACAGGTTTTTTGAGGCCGATTTTAAAATTTTTTAAATGGTTGCCAAATCCTTTTTTAAAGCATGCTGGCGCTTATTTATCCAGAAATTTACCGTAAAATCATGACAGATGATGCCGAATACATAGAAAATCCGCTATAGAGCAAATCTCGAGCCGCCAAAAACCCGTGTTATAATAATGACATGGCAACGGTAGATAAAAATAGTGTTCGGGAAGAAATAGCCCGTCTAAAAAAGGATTTTGAAAATCTTTGTGCTGAGGGCAAAGTATCTCCTGAGATGCGGGCTCTGATGAACAGCATGCTCCTTATTGTGGAATTGATACTATCTATCTTCCTTGAGAAAAAGACCCGCAAAGATAACAAAAACTCAAGTCTGCCGTCTTCACAAACATCTAAGGACGAGACCTCCAAATCAGATCCTGGAAGTAAAGGAAAGGGCAAAGAGGTCAGCGGTAAGCTTAGCAATGCCCGCACAAAATCAACCGTCACCGTTGCGCAAGCTGTAACATGTAATGTATGTGGTCAGCCGCTTGATCAAACACCCTGCCAGGGATATGAGCGGCGTACCAAAATAGATATCATTTTTGAAAAAGTCGTGGATCATGTTGATGCCGAAATCAAAGAGTGCCCCAACTGTAACACGACGGTCAAAGGACAATTTCCAGAGGATATGCCAGGCCCTCTGCAATATGGGAATGGACTCAAAGCATTTGTCATTCACTTGATCATCAGCCAAATGGTTGCACTCAACCGAGTTCAAAAGCAGATTTCTGCAATGATCGGTGTGGTAATTTCAGAAGCAACCCTTCTAAAGTTTGTTTGGCGACTTTATCAAGCACTTGAAAGGTGGGAGGTCAAATCGATAGAAGACATTCTTCAGGCCCCATCAATTCATGTTGACGAGACATCCTTTCGGGTGGATCGAAAAAATCACTGGATACATGTGTATTCCTCCGGAGGCACCACCTTGAAGCTACTTCACCGAAAGCGAGGCAAGGAGGCGATAGTCGATTTGAATATTATTCCCCGCTATGGCGGGGTAATAATCCACGATTGCTGGGCATCATACCTGTCGTACGATCATTGTGGACATGGACTTTGTGGTTCCCATCTATTGAGGGAACTGACATTTATTGTTGAATCCAATCAGTACAGGTGGGCTGCTAATATGAAAAAGCTTTTACAGGAAACTTGTCATAAAGTAGCAAAGCGGGAAGAAAAGTGTTTGGCAGATAAAGAA
Organism: uncultured Desulfospira sp.; assembly: GCA_963663165.1. Taxonomy (GTDB): domain Bacteria; phylum Desulfobacterota; class Desulfobacteria; order Desulfobacterales; family Desulfobacteraceae; genus Desulfospira. The sequence continues at coordinate 65,867 of OY760175.1, forward strand.
TACGCTAATTTGCAAAAACGATTCCGTAACATTCTTACACGAGGTGATAAAGAGCTGCCGGAAATCCCGCCAAAACCAAAAGGCAAACGCGGTAAAATGGCCAAATCAGATGCCCATAATCTGTGGGAAAGGCTTAAAAATAATGAAGCGGCCGTTTTGCTGTTTGCCAAGGACCCATATGTTCCATTCACTAATAATCGGGCAGAACGCGATCTTCGGATGGCAAAGGTAAAACAGAAAATATCAGGTTGTTTTCGATGCCAGCAATATGCTCATGCTTATTGTCGGATTTCAAGCTACCTGCAAACCATGGCAAACAAAGGCGTGAATCCTCTTGTTGCCATTCAGCTTGCTTTGGCAGGTGAAATCCCCGGTGTCGATTTTGACCGGGGTGAGTAGTTACGTTAAAGCATTAAATATTATCTTAAAATTTAAAATCACGGATTAATGCACTTCATGAGCCAGGTTATGCCATGGCCTTTTGTTTCATGTGATCTGTCACAGCCCCGGAAGAAGTAAAAACAGGTCGTCTCCGTCTACATCCCCTTCCCAGTCAATGTCGCAGCAGTTTGACGGGACAGCGGTGGTCTCTCCAAAGGATTGGGCAAATTTACTTAACGTGCACTCGCACTCTTCGGGCCTGACCTGGTACCAGAATCCCGGCTTCAGGGTATAGGAATCAGACGCCGGTAAAAAATCATTTGCTTCAACCGGAGTGGGCTGGCCAGTGGTGCTGATACTTTCATAGTGCTGAGAGACGATGGCACTGCCCCCTGCGGAGATGACACGGGCTTTAATTCCATAATGATCGCTTGCCATGTTTTGTGCCAGGACCACCTGGCACCAGAGAAGACAGCTGAATACCGCTAAACAGACTTTATCCATAAGGAACCCCATAAAATTTAGGAATATACTCGATCAGAGAATGTCTTTCAGATATTTTGCAAAGATCGTGCCAATAAAAATCAACCCCGGTTATCTCCCCAGGGGATATCGAAAAATTTAAAACACTTTAAATACAGTCTGTTATATATTTCCTCAAGGAAAGGCAAAAAAAGAGGCTATGGTAAATTTTACATACAATTGTGAAAAAAAATTCACAATTGTATGAACTTTTTTTCACACATAAAGATGGCCTTTGCGACACGGCAGGACAGCCGCCAATTGGTTGCACAATTATGCCTGGTCCGGCCCTATATCCTTTTCTGCTTTATCTGCAATTTCTTGGGCAAACGGGCCAAGATTGCCGTTGATATAGGCTCTCATTGTGGTTATGCAGAGCTGTTCCAATACAGTGTTTGTCCATTTTTCAGGGCAGTTCATCTCTTTTATCTTTTTTTTGACAGTAACTGCAGCCTTGATGCTTTCAGCCACAGCAAAGGTATTTAATTCCCGGATTTTTTCAATATCCCCATGTTCAACTATAAACGCGCCTGACATGAGATTTTTAATTGTATTGAAAATTTTTTCATCACAACGGTCAACAACCATAATGGCTTTTTGATTAGTGGAGATTGCCTGGGCATTTCCAATTATTTTTGCGTCAATAAGGAAGGCATGCGTGCTGTGCAGTTTATCTGTACTGGCATTTGTGGCAAGATTAACTAGAACGGCCCCTTTTTTTACAATAGACAAAAGCTTGTTTACTGTATTTTGAATTAGATCTGCTGAAAGTACCAAAAAGACAATATCCGCGTTTTTTGCACCCTGCAAAGAAGTATCATAGGCACTGCCTGTTTTTTGCGCTGTTATCTTTGCTTTATCTAAATTTATATCGATAATGGTTTTGGGGTTTTTAGGGGGCAACTGTGTTGCAACAACAGATCCCATTCTTCCGGCGCCGATTACAGCAATGGTTTTTTCCATGTAATAACTCCCTGGTATAGTCAAAAAAAGCATTATACCGGGCGAACCCGAATATTCCATGATTTTTTTGCCTTAGAGGCAAGGCACAGGCCGGGAATTTGTGATTTTGAAATTAACTTAAAAAATTCGGGGGATATTTACATGGAATCGCTAAAAAGCGAGGCGTAAATGCGTAATAGGGGGGGGGGCGTGGCAACACCCCTCTGTATAATTTACTGCTGATCTGCTAATATGGCCTGCCATGAACGAGACCACAGGCAAAATAGATTTTAAACAGCTTTTGGACAGGATCCCGGACTGCCGGCCCGTGTGGCAAGACATTCTTGAAGAAGCGGTGCGGGAGCCGGCCGAACTTTGCCGCCGCCTGGGCATTTCAACCCAGGAAGCAGAGATGAACCCGGATTTTCCCATGGTTGTGCCCGAAACCTTCTGGCGGCGCATCAAGCCGGGGGATCCCAATGACCCGCTGCTGCTTCAGGTCCTGCCCCGAAAGGCGGAATCAGCGGTTCTTGAGGGGTTTACCACAGATCCTTTACAGGAGAATCAGAATGTCAGTCCCACAGGGATTTTATCCAAATACCAGGGCCGCAGCCTTATTGTGACCGGCCGGGCCTGCGGTGTTCACTGCCGGTTTTGCTTCAGGCGGCATCTGCCCCTTCCCAGGGACGGAGAGGGGGAAGGCCGTTTTACGGTTGATCCTGAAGCCATTGCCGCACAACTTTCAGTTGATCCTGAAATCCATGAGGTCATTCTCAGCGGCGGGGACCCATTGATGATGAGTGATCTGAAGCTTTCAACCCTTATCCACCACCTTGACCAGGTCCCCCATCTGCGAAGGATCCGGATCCATACCCGGCTGCCGGTGGTCATCCCCCACCGGGTTACAGAAGATCTGCTGGCCGTTTTGAGCAATCAAAAAAGGTGGGGCATGGGGGGGCGACGGCTTGTCGTACTGCACGTGAACCATGCCAATGAACTGGACGGCCGGGTTTACGAGGCCATAGAGAACCTGATCAATTGCGGGTGCAATGTGTTGAGCCAGACCGTGCTGCTGCGCGGGGTCAACGATACGGTTCCGGCGCTGAAGACGCTGTTTGAAGCGCTGGTGGATTCAGGGGTGGTGCCCTACTATCTCCACCAGCTGGACCGGGTGGCCGGGGCCGCCCATTTTGAGGTGCCTGTAAAAGAAGGCTGCCGCCTGATGGCCCAGCTTCGCGCTGAGTTGCCGGGGTATGCGGTTCCCCGCTATGTCCGGGAAATTCCCGGGGCCCCAGGCAAGGTGGTATTGATTTAGTTTTTTTGTCAAAATTGACCTGACGGTAAAGATTTGCTAAACAATTTAAAGCGGTTTTATTCAACACCCCAACAGGGAGATTCAAAATGGCCCTTCAGGTAGTGATGGGAGCAATGTTACAATGTTCTTTCGGCGCATCGCCGTGTTCCCTTGTGGTGCTTCCCACAAACAAAGTCCAGGGCGGCTATGTGCCCGCGGCCAATATCAACGACTACATACCGATTACCAATATTCCAGGGTTTGGCATGTGCTCCAATCCGGGCAATCCTGCCGTAGCCGCCGCCACATCGGCTGCCATGGGGGTTCTGACCCCCCAGGCATGTGTGCCGGCGACCGCCGCGCCCTGGACGCCGGGGGCCTCCACCGTATTGATCGGCAACATGCCCGCACTCAATGATACTTCAACCTGCATGTGCTCCTATGGCGGCACCATCAGCATCACCAATGCCGGCCAGACCAGCATAAACATCCCCTAAAAAAAATCCACCCACAGGGGAGTGTATTTGTTGTGCCGGTCCGGACCTGCCTTATATATGATATTAAAAAATATGCGATCCATGATGGACCGGGGATCAGGACCACTGTCTTTTTCAAAGGCTGCCCCCTGTCCTGCCGCTGGTGCCACAATCCGGAAGGCATATCCCCTGTACCGCACCTGGTGCATCATCCGGACAAATGCATGGGGTGTGGTCTGTGTTGTGATGCCTGTCCGCAGAACGCTCTGGAACTTACCGTGTCGCAAGGTTCTAAAAGGATGGTCATTAATCAGGACATCTGCCGGACCTGCGGCGACTGTACAAGGGCCTGCCCTGCCGGGGCGATGGCCCTGCAGGGGCAGGTGATAACGGTATCCGGGCTGGCCGACATTATGTTAAAAGACCGTATTTTTTATGACAGTTCCGGCGGGGGCGTGACCTTTTCCGGTGGAGAACCATTAGCCCAGGGGGAGGCGCTCATAGACCTGCTGACCCGATGTAAGGCGGATGAGATTCACACCACCGTGGATACCAGCGGGTTTTCAAGCCGGGGGGTTTTAACGCGGGTATCGGCTCTGGCCGACCTGTTTTTGTATGACTTAAAACTCATTGATGATGAGCGGCACCGGCAGTACACCGGGGTATCCAATCAGATGATTTTATCCAACCTGGAGTACCTGATGGTCCAGGGGGCTGAGGTTCTGGTCCGGATTCCCTTGATCCCGGGGGTCAATGACAGGAAAAAAGATCTGGAAGAATTCGCAGGTTTTCTGTCTGGCCTTGACCCCGTACCGCCGGTGGAGATTCTGCCTTACCACGATTTCCACTGGCCCAAATATGATAAGCTCGGCATTCCCTACAAGATGAAGGGCACCCTGGTACCGTCAAGAGCCCAGGTGGAAGAGGCCGGGGGAAAATTAGAACAATTCGGGTTGGCGGTGCAGCATCAGTTCCTGTCAACCGAAAAGACCGTAAAATGACAGTATACCCGTCTGGGTAAAAGAGAACAAAATGAACAGCAGAATTCAGAAATTAAGGGAAAAATCATTTGCCGCCGTGCCCTCCATTTCCATTGAACGGGCGGTATTGACCACACAATTTTATAAAGAAAACTCAGGCAAGTATTCTCTTGCCGTACTGCGGGCATTAAATTTTAAAAATTTGTGTGAAAAAAAACAAATTTATATGGGCCAGGATGAATTAATTGTCGGGGAACGCGGCCCGTTTCCCAAGGCCGTCCCCACATTTCCCGAGTTGACCTGTCATTCGGCCGCCGATCTTGACACCTTGAACAGCCGGCCCATGACCCCGTATACCATTGGTCCAGAGGATATCGAGGTTTACCGGGAAACCGTCATCCCCTACTGGCAGGGGCGCAGCATGCGGGACCGGGTATTTTCCCATGTGCCCAAAGAATGGGAAGATGCCTATGGGGCAGGGCTTTTCACTGAATTTATGGAACAACGGGCCCCGGGCCATACCACCCTTGACGGGATGATTTACGAAAACGGGATGCTGGATTTTAAGGCAAAGATTAAACATCAGCTTGACGGTCTTGATTTTATCCATGACCCTAAGGCCCTGGAAAAAGCCGAAGCGCTTAAGGCCATGGACATTTCATGTGATGCCGCCATGATTTTTGCCCGGCGCCACGCGGCCCTGGCAAAAGAAATGGCCGAGTCTGAAACAGATCCTGGACGAAAAGCAGCGCTTAACCGGATCGCCGCTGTCTGCGAACGGATTCCGGCCCATGCCCCCGGGACCCTGTGGGAAGCTGTTCAAATGTACTGGTTTGTCCACCTGGGCACCATTACCGAGCTCAACGGCTGGGATGCCATGAACCCCGGCCACCTGGACCAGCATCTGCTGCCCTTTTATGAAAGGGACCTTGCTTCAGGGCTTTTGGACCGGGAAGGGGCCAAAGAACTGATCTCCTGCCTGTGGATCAAATTCAACAACCATCCGGCCCCGCCCAAGGTCGGGGTGACGGCCAAGGAAAGCGGAACCTACAATGATTTTACCAATATCAACCTGGCCGGTTTAACCCGGGACGGGAGGGACGGTTCCAATGATTTGTCCTATCTGATTCTGGAGGTGGCCGATGATTTAAAGCTGCTCCAGCCCCAGTGCAATGTCCAGATCAGCGAAAAAACACCCCGGAAAATGCTCAAGGCCGCCTGCCGGGTGATCCGCAAGGGGTATGGATACCCGTCGGTGTTTAATGCGGACACGGTTGTCTTAGAGCAGGTCCGGGCCGGCAAAACCATTGAAGACGCCAGGGAAGGCGGGTGTTCCGGCTGTATTGAGACCGGGGCATTCGGCAAAGAAGCCTATATCCTGACCGGGTATCTGAATGTGCCCAAACTGCTGGAGCTTGCCTTAAACAATGGCAAAGATCCCTTAACCGGAAAACAGATCGGCATCAAAACCGGTGACCCTGAAACGTTTACCGCCTATGATCAGGTCTTTGCGGCATTTGCGGCCCAGCTCCACCATGGGGTGGCGTTGAAAATCGGTGTTAACAACTATATTGAGCAGATGTTTGCACAGCATTGCCCGGCCCCTTTTCTGTCCGTGGTGATCCGGGACTGTATTGAGAAAGGGAAAGATTACTACAACGGCGGCCCCCGGTACAACACCACCTATATCCAGTGCTGCGGCATTGGGACCATTACCGACAGCCTCTCTGCCATCAAAAAACATGTGTTTGAAGAAAAAACCGTATCCATGGGGGTGCTTTTAGATGCCCTGGCAAAGAACTTTGAAGGGCATGAGCCCTTGAGGATGCGCCTTTGGAACAAGACCCCGTTTTTCGGCAATGACGATGATGGGGCCGATCACATCATGAAGGCGGTTTACGCAAGCCTTTTTGCCGCCATTGACGGACAGCCCAATACCAAGGGAACGACCTACCATTTGAACATGCTGTCCACCACCTGCCACGTTTATTTCGGCAAAATGCTCGGGGCTTCGGCCAATGGACGGTTTGCCGGCATGCCCATGTCCGACGGGACCTCTCCCTCCCATGGGGCGGACCGGAACGGGCCCACGGCCGTCATTAAATCCCTGGGCAAAATGGACCAGTCCAAATCCGGGGGCACCCTTTTAAACCAGCGGTTTTTGCCCCAGGTGCTGGAAACCGAGCCGGATCTGGACAAACTTTCCTGGCTGATCCGAAGCTATTTTAAGCTTGGCGGCCACCATATCCAGTTTAACATTGTGGACACAAAGACCCTAACAGATGCCCAGGCCCATCCGGACCAATACCGGGACCTTCTGGTCCGGGTGGCGGGATACAGCGATTATTTTGTGGATCTGGATCCGTACCACCAGGCCGAAATTATCAACCGCACCGCCCATGAGGCCCTTTAACCGCCCCTGGGGCAGCCACAGCCCCTTCCGGTTTTTTTATATGAAAGTCTCACTAAGGTCCTGAAAAGACTTTCATTATTTGTTGTGGACGGTTCTTGGTTGGATAACCAAGGCGGCCCGTGGCCGTTATATGAAAGTATCACTAACTACCTGTAAAGACGTTCAATATTTGTTGTGGGCGGTTCCTGGTTGGATAACCAAGACGGCCCGTGGCCGTTATTTGACTTAATGGCCCAGTTATCCCATAACAGCCAAAACCTAACCATTACCCGCTAAAAGCTAATGGCTAACAGCTAAAAAAGGAGCCGTCCCATGGAAGACCCGTCACCCCCCAAACCGTTTCATTACGGCTGGGCCATTGTGCTCACCGGCCTGGCCGTTGTTTTTTCATGTTTGGGGCTGAGCCGGTTTTCCCTGGGCATGCTGCTGCCCTCCATGGGGGCAACGCTGGGCCTTAGCTATTCACAGATGGGGCTGATCGGTACCGGCAATTTTATAGGGTACATGGCTTCTGTGATCTTATCCGGATTGATTGCCGGCCTGCTGGGTGCCCGATGGACCATATCTGCCGGTCTGGTCCTGGTGGGGGTTTCCACGGCGGTCATCAGCCAGGCCAGTGGGTTTGGCCAGATCCTGCTGCTGTATACGGCCACAGGCCTGGGGTCTGGTCTGGCCAACGTTCCCATGATGGGACTGGTGTCCCATTGGTTTACCAAGGCATTCCGGGGCAGGGCCGCCGGCGGCATGCTGTCCGGGAATGGCCTGGCCATTGTGTTCAGCGGTTTTTTTATCCCCTGGATTAATACTGTCCAAGGCCCTGAAGGATGGCGGGTCAGCTGGCTGGCCATTGGTCTGATTTGTCTTATCACAGCCGGTTTTACGGCATTGGTGCTGCGAAATGATCCCCTGCAGATGGGGCTTTCGCCTTTGGGGCCTGAGGACCCGCCGTCGGCCGTGCCCCCTGGTTTTTCAACAAAGCAGAACAGCCATCGGAAAACCATGGTTCATTTGGGGATGATCTATTTGCTGTTCGGGGCCACGTATTCGGTCTTTGTCACCTTTATCGTCACCGCCATGGTAAATGAAAGGGGGTTTGGCGAAGGGACCGCCGGCACCTTCTGGGCGGTGGTGGGGGGGCTGTCCATATTCTCAGGACCCCTTTTCGGTGCGCTTTCCGACCGGCTGGGCAGAAAAACCGGCATGATAACGGTATATACCCTTTTCACCCTTGCCTATACGCTGGCCGCCGGGGGCCTGCCCAACCCGTTTCTGTATGCCTCTATTGCCATTTTCGGGCTGGCCGTGTGGAGTATTCCCACCATCATGTCCGCCGCTGTGGGAGATTATATGGGGCCGTCCCTTGCGGTAAAGGCCTTTGGCTTTATTACCCTTTTTTTCGGGGTCGGCCAGATTGTCGGGCCGGCATTGGCCGGTTATCTGACCGATATTTCCGGCAGTTTTGGTATGGCCTTTGGGCTATGTGCCCTGCTCACGGCCTGTGCGGTGGTCCTGGCCTGGTTTCTTAAACCCCCTGAAAGCATTTAGCCTGAACATGTATAGAAACATTATTTCCCGGGCCGGACAATGCCCAGCTTTGACATTCTCGACTCCAGGGTGGTCGGCTTCATCCCCAATATTTTAGCGGCGCCCTTTTCACCCCGGACACACCAGTTGGTTGTCTCAAGGGTGGCGATAATGTGCCTTTTTTGTATGGCATCAAGGGTGGCGCCTTGATCTGTCGCAATCTCCTGCTGTGCGGGAATACTGATTTGAAGGGATCTCCCCTTTGTAATGATCATGGCCCGCTCCACCACGTTTCGAAGTTCACGGACATTTCCGGGCCACTCATACTGGCGAAGGGTATCCATGGTGGCATTGGAGATTCTGTCAATGCGTTTGCCCATCTTTTCGGAAAAATGGCGGACAAAAAACCAGACCAAAGCCGGAATATCGGACCGGCGCTCCCTTAAAGGGGGAATAATGAGGGGGAATACATTTAACCGGTAATAAAGGTCAGACCGGAATTCACCGGTCTTTACCGCCTGGAGCAGGTTCCGGTTGGTGGCGGCAATCACCCGGACATCGCTTGCAATGCTTTTGTGCCCCCCCAGCCGTTCAAACTTTTTTTCCTGAAGGACCCGGAGCAGTTTGACCTGAAGGGAAAGAGAGAGTTCCCCGATTTCATCTAAGAAAAGGGTGGATTTATCGGCCAGCTCAAATCGGCCGATCCGCCGGGATTCAGCACCGGTAAACGCCCCTTTTTCGTGGCCGAACAACTCGCTTTCCACTAAATTGGAGGGCAGTGCCGCGCAATTGACCGTTACCATGGTATGCTCTCGGCGAAGGCTTAAGGCATGGATGGCTTTGGCAAGCAGTTCTTTGCCGGTCCCGGTCTCCCCGAGGATCAGGACGGTGGTATCCATTTTGGCCACTTGCCCGGCCAGGACCAGCACATCCTTGATGCACTTGCTTTCTGCAATAAACTCATCCTGCTGATGGCGAAGAGAGATCTCTTCACGCAGGAAAATATTTTCGGCTTCAAGTTTGTCCTTGAGATACTGGATTTCCGAAAAGGCCTGGCGAAGCTTCAGCTCTGAGGTTTTCCGCATGATGGCGTTGGCAAAAACCATGCCCAGCATTTTTAATCGTTTTACAAGGAAATCCGGCCATTTCCGGGGGTTTTTCAAGCAGGCAAACCCCACCACACCGAGAAAAGAGCCCCCCACGGCCATGGGAACCAGCACACTGGACTGAATCCCCTCGGTCCGGCAATGCCGTTTTTCAATGACCGCCTCATCGGGCAGGTCTTTTACATTTTCCATCACAATGGTCCGGCACTGGTAAAGCCTGTGGGTGTACCAGGGTTGATGCTCGTTAAGGACCATATCCGGCATGGGGGAGACCCCGGGAACAGCATAGGCATGGGTTACAATCAGTTTTTTGAGGTCATCGGTAAACTGGGCCACACTGCACCGGTCAATATCCAGGGCTTCGGTAATCCGCTGGAGAACGGTTTCGATTTCAATATCAATTTTGTCTGCCGGCAGGTTCACGAATTTACTGGAGACCTCTGTCAGCAGGGTTTCAAATTGAAGGCGCTCTTCAAGATTAATTACGGATGGATCATATGAAAGTTCATCTTCAGCTAACATTCGTCACCATTCTCGAGCTACTTGAATAAACTTAAAATACAAATTGACCGCTTTCGTTTCATCCGTAATATCAATCTTTTCTTTTACATTCAACTGATTTTCACAAAGGGGGTGTACGGTCTGTCAACAACCCGTCCAACCTGGCATCAAGCATAATGAATATGCCGGCACCCGGTTGAATGGTAAACCGGCTAACGGAAGATACCCTCAATAAAACAGGGCTGCCAAGGCCATAACGCCTTTGGCAGCCCTGAAATTCATCAGCCCGGCCCACCGGCCGGTTTTTTAATTAACCAGACATCAAGTTGGGAAGAAACAGGGTCAGCTGGGGGATGGCGATCAAAAAGGCAATCTCCACCAGATCCGCCAGAATAAACGGCATCACCCCCTTGAAGATGGTGCCCATGGGTTCTCCTGTAATGCCTTGAATGATATATACATTCAGCCCCACAGGAGGGGTGATCAGTCCCATTTCCGTTACCCGGACCACCAGAATGCCGAACCATATGGGGTCAAACTGAAGGAACTCGATCATGGGGTAAAAGACCGGCACGGTGAGCAGCACAATGGCCATGGAGTCCATCAGGCAGCCCAGCACGCCCACCACCAGCAAAATCACCAGTAAAATCACATACCGGTTTAAGTCAAGTCCGCCCACCCAGGAGGCCAGCTCAAAGGGAAGCCGGCTGACCGAGAAGAAATACCCCAGGATCATGGCCCCCATGACCACTAAAAACAGCATTCCTGTAGTCAACGAGGTCTTTACAAGGCTTGATTTAAATGTGCCCCATGACATCTTGCGCCGCAGCATGGCAAAGCAAAGGGTTCCAAACGCCCCCACAGCCGCTGCTTCGGTGGGGGTGAAAATGCCCACGTAAATCCCCCCGATGACAACAATAAACAGCAGCAGCACCTCCCATACTTTGGAAAAGGACCTGACCCGCTCCCCCATGGTGGCCCGGGGACCCGGAGGGCCCATTTCCGGCCTGAAATGGGTAATGACCAGAATGGTGAGCATGTAAAAAAGGGCTTCTAAAATACCGGGGACAAATCCGGCCAGAAACAGTTTGGCAATGGACTGCTCTGTAATGATCCCGTAAATAATCAGGATCACGCTTGGCGGAATCAGAATGCCGATGCTGCCGCCGGCGGCAATACACCCCGTTGCCAGGGCAGAATCATAATTATACTTTTTCATCTCCGGCATGGCCACTTTGCCCAGGGTTGCCGCCGTGGCCAGGCTTGAGCCGCTGATGGCGGCAAAACAGGCGCAGGCAGCCACCGTTGCCATGGCAAGCCCGCCCCTCAGATGGCCAAGCCACCGGTGAACCGCCAGATAAAGATCCTCGCTGATTCCGGCATCAAAGGCAAAAGTCCCCATTAAAATAAACAAAGGGATGACACATAAATTCTGATTGGACAATGTACTGTACGGAACGGTTCGAAGCAGGCCCAGGGCAGGGTCCAGCCCCAGGGTATAGGCAAATCCTAAAAAACCCACCAGCCCCATGCACAAACCGATATGCATCCTGGCAAGGATCAGGATGACCAAAACAATGATACCGATAATTCCCACAAGCATAGGGCTCATTCTGGCTTTTCCTCCTTAAAGCGGTTGGCGATCTGTTTTATTAGAATCAATGCAAACACAGCAAACCCCAGGGCCGTAGGAATGACAAAGGGGAACGCCGGGACATGCAATACCGCGGATGTGGTGTTAAAGGATTTGACCTCCCAGAAATACAGGACATTCTGCCAGGAAATCAGAATGACAAATATCAGGGATATAAATGTGATGACCATGTTGGTGACGCTGCGGACCTTTGATGAAAACCGGTCCATAATCAGGTCAACGGCAATGTGGGAGTTATGAAACGCACAATAGGCGATGCCAAAGGGCACCAGAACGGCCATCATATACTCTACCAGTTCAAACGCGCCGGGAATGGGACTGTTGAAAAGGGCGCGCAGGAAAACATCAAGTGTGGTTAAAAACATCATCAGCGCCAGCATGAATGCACTGGCGGCAATTAATATTTCAACCAGTTTTTTCATAAATGGTTGTTTCATGTGTATGAGATCCTGATAGAATAAAAACAAAGGGTAAAAAAACAGCCAAGAAAAAAAGAAGACCTTTGCGGTTTTCCTCTCCCCCTGCATATCAACGGGTGGCAGCCAATGACAAAAAAGCAAAGGGAGAAGAAAAAGGTGCCTTTAAGTTAAGTTACTCTTTGCTTAAAGCAACCGCCGCATCAAGAATCTCACGGGCATTTTTATGGCCGCTTTTTTCCATGTTTTTAACCCACAGCTCCCAAATGGGTTTTCCGGCCTGGTCCAGCCATCTTTGGTGTTCTTCTTCGGAAAGCTTCAGGACGTCAATGGTTTTCCCTAAGGATTTAACCTTTTCAAAAACCCCGTCTTTGGCGGTGTCAAAATGATTTTTTCCCCAGAACTTTGATCCTTCAAGACCGCTGACGCTCATGATGGCGTCCTGAATTTCTTTTCCAAGAGAGGCCCATTTGCGTTTGTTCATGGCAATGGAAAAGTAGACGGCAGGGAAAGGGGTTTCCGTGTAAAAATGGGCGACTTCATAAAGCCTGAACCCGTGAATGGCCTCCCATGGCGCTCCCATCCCGTCAATAACGCCTTTCTGGAAAGCCATGTAGATGTCGGGCATGGGGATCAGCATAGGGGTTCCGCCAAGGGCTTTCATCATATCGGTTGGGGGGCCGCCGCTCATTCTGATTTTCATCCCTTTCAACTCTTCAATGGTGGTGACCTTTTTGTCTTTGGTGAGCAGGATGTAAGGGTTGCTGGTAAACAGAAGCAGCACCTGGTTGTCGGTAAACTCTTTTTGAATGGATGGAAATTTTTCATAGAGTTTCCAGAATACCTCACTGCCCTTTTCTGCGGAAGTAAACGGAAGGGCCGGAAGGCTGATGACATCGGCCAGGGGGGTCATGCCGGACCAGTACCCGTGAAAACACCAGGAAATATCCGAGATGCCCGTCTTGGTGGCACTCCAGGCATCTTTTCCCTTGCTCAGGGTATTGCTGTAATACACGTCGATTTTTACTTTTCCGCCGGTGGCATCTTCCACGGCTTTGGCCCAGGGGCCAATGGCGTGCATTCCGCTCCAGCTGGTTTCAGAATTCTGGTTGGCGAATGTCAGTTTAATGGGCTTGGCAAAGGATACAGATGTGCAGCAAAGAAGAAGGAACGCGAGCGCTGGAATCCAAAAAGCCTTGTTGTTTTTCATCATAAAACTCCTTTACTTGGGTTACGTCTTGCGGTTATGGGGTTGTGGTACACAATGAATCACCGGGGTGAAAAAATAACCGTGCGGGGCGTTACTTCCGCCACTTGAGCGAGCTGTTCAAGTGCACCGAACTGCATGCAGTTTGCCTGGCAATGCTTCACACAGGTGGGTTCTTCCCCCTGGCGGCATCGGTTGATGCACAAATCACACAATTCGGTCGGGAACGGAAGGTAGTCTATTGCCACCGGTTTTTTATCTGCTTTATAGACATATTCCGTTACCTTTATTCCGCACTTTCCCGCCGGGAAATCATGTTCTTGTTGACAGGCCACTTCACAGGTGTGGCAGCCGGTACAAAATTCATAATTGATGAGCAATCCGTTTTTTGACATGATTGGGGGCCTCCTTCTTAAGCTTTGATTTTACACAGGGTCACAAGGGTGGTTTTGTACTGTCCGCCGCCGAAACCAGAGGCCGCGTGCTGGGGACCCGGAACGATTTTATTGATCTGATAATCCCACACCCCGAACAGGTCCGGCTCTTTTCCCTTCATTTCCGGCATCCACCATCCATGCAGGGTATGGACCATTTTCGGATGAACCCGAAGGGAGATCCTGACCTTGCGTTTGACCTGGCCCATATCGTTCTCAAGATAGATCCATTCACCGTCATAGACATTGAATTCCTTGGCCGTATCCGGATGAACCTCTACATAGGGGTCCTGGTTTTTTTCTCTGAGCCATGGAATCATGCGGTGTTCGGAGTGGAAAAACAGCGAGGACCTGGCCCCTGTGATCATGATCAAGGGATATTTTTTATGAAGTTCCGGTGTGGTCACCGGGCTCTGGGGCGGCTCGTCAAAATAGGGGAGGGGATCAAGGCCCCAGCTTTCATAGGCCTTGCAATACAGTTCGATCCGGCCGGTGTCCGTATTGAATCCGGGTTTTCCGTCATAGCGCAGCAGCCCCTTTTCATGGCGGCGGTAGGGTCTTGACGGGTCTCCTTTGGGCGGCATTTTCTGGGAACCGGTTTTGACCAGATCATCAAAGGTGTATCCGGCTACGGAAAGGCGGTCATTGATCAACTCGCGCACGTTCTTGTATTTGGCATTGGGGTTGAGGCGATTGGCCATTTCGATATTGATCTCCCAGTCAGAACGGCACTCTCCCACCTGAACGGCTTTCTGCATGATGCCAAGGGGCACCCACCAGGAGCGGAAGCTCTCTTTTTCGGCAAAGGTGGCCGCCGGCAGGATAATGTCGGCCAGGGCCATGGTGGTGGGGTTGTGGAAAAGATCCACCACGGCCACAAAATCCAGTTTTTTCAAGGCTTCATAGTGGTATTCGGCCCGGGCTGCCTGGCCGCCCAGGATGTTGGCCGTCTGGATCCATGCCCCTTTGATGGGATAGGGTTTTCCCGTAGCGATCTGGTCAATGGCCATATCCGGCTGGGCCCATCCCCTGAATCCCTTTACCATGGGATAGGTATCGCATCCGATGCGAAGCTTGTTGAGCTTGTCCACCAGTTCCTGGCCGTAAAGCCCCACCAGTTCCTCTGTGGAGTAGGGATAGGTGGTCACCCCGTGAGACGGCCTTGCAATGACGTTGCCGCCGGGGATATCCACATTCCCTGTGATGGTCCACAAATGGGTAATGGCCTGGGCCACGCTGGTGGCCTGGGGGTTCATGTCAATGGGGACGCCCCACTGGATAGCGGCCGGACTGCTTTCAGCATAAAGGATGGCGGCTTCCCGGATCAGTTTTTCAGGGATCCATGTGATTTGGGAGACCTTTTCCGGGGGATATTCCTGAACCCGTTCTTTGAGTTTGTCAAACCCGTACACCCACTTGTCCACAAATTCCTTATCGTAAAGTTCGTTGTTGATGATGACATTGAGCATGCCAAGGGCCAGGGCGCCATCCGTACCGGGTCTGATCTGAAGATGAATTTTGGCCCGGGTGGAGGTCCAGGTGTATCTCGGGTCAACAGAGATGATCTGGCTGCCCCGCTTCATGCAGTCCACTACCCAATGTCCGAAAAATCCGTCCGGGCAGGTTGGCGGCGGGTTCTGCCCCCAGACAATGATGACTTTGGGCACCTCCCATTCGGGATCATCATACCTTTTTGCCGAGAACTGGGAGGCATCCAGCACGGCAAAATCGCCCATGGCGGTTTTCATGGCCCCCAGCCTCGGGGTATAACAGGACTGGCCGGAAAGACCTAACTGGCACCAGTTGGGGCTGCCGTAATTGTACGCCAGGTAAGAGATGGGGCCGCCCACGTCCCGGCCGGTGCCCTGGGCAAAAATGACGGACTCGGCACCATAATTATCCCGAATGTCTTTAAGGCGGGTTTCGCAGATATCTAAGGCCTCATCCCAGGAGATGGGTTCAAATTTTCCCTCGCCCCGTTCCCCCACCCGTTTAAGGGGGGTGGTAATCCGGTCCGGATGATAGACATACTGCTTCATGGCCAACACCCTTGGGCAAGCCCGCCCCTGGTTCCATGAGGCATTCTCATCTCCTTCAATTTTGATGAGTTTTCCGTCCTTGACATAGATATTCTGTCCACATCCGCCGTGGCATCCCGCGCCGGCTGACCAAGTGGTTGTCGGAATCACCTCAATATTGCTGTTTTGTTCCATAACAACTCCTTTTATAATTTTAAAACGGCTAGAATTTTTTTAAAAAAAATGCGCAGCTATCGGCAGGCGGCTGCAGCCTGTACGGGAACTGCCGATAGCTGACGGCTTTCAACCACAACCAAACGCAATGACTTCCCCAAGACAGGTAAATGATACTTCAACAAACATGCCATGGCT
This sequence comes from uncultured Desulfospira sp., assembly GCA_963663165.1. Classification (GTDB taxonomy): domain Bacteria; phylum Desulfobacterota; class Desulfobacteria; order Desulfobacterales; family Desulfobacteraceae; genus Desulfospira. The sequence goes on from OY760175.1 coordinate 82,107, forward strand.
GTAAAATGTGTTGGAATAGAGGTGTAACGTATTGGAATGTAATGATCTTATTTTGAGGGAAGGCGGTCGGACAAAGAAATCGTCACCAAGGGAACCTCCGAAATATCGATCCCCCCTCCAATATATCAGGGGGCAGACGATTAATTGATGGTCGTCCGGGTTTCCCAGTCATCGGGGACCAGGCCGTAATAGGTTTTGTGGATCACGGCCCGGACAAATATTTCCACGTTGGCCAGCCCCTTGGGATAGGAGACATGCTGCTGGATAAACTGGAAAAGGGTTCCGTTGTTTTTTGAATGAATGCACAGGATCAGGCCCGAATGGTTGTTCATGGTCATGAGAAACTGGACCTCGGGAAACCGGGATAATTTCGTGCAGATTTCATCGACTTCATGGGGCTCTGCTTCCAAAAGGACATAGGCATCGGCCGAATAAGGGGTCAGACGGGAGGGGTTGGGAACCGCGCTGATTTTGATGGCGCCGCTCTTTTGCAGGGCTTCAATGCGCCGGTAGACCGTAGACAGGTGGGTGCCCGAGGCCCGGGCTAACTGGACCGGATTGGCCCGTCCGTCCCTGGCCAGGGTTTTAACAAAATGCCAGTCAGTGTCCTTCATTTTTACAGGATTGCCGGCGCACGGCTGTTTTCCAAAAAACCGGTCATACCGTTTAAACACATCTTTGATAAAATAGGATTTTACCTTGAGGACGCCGTCCATGGCATAGATTTCATCATCAATAAACCGGTGGAGCTGTTCAATGTCGGGAAAATAGACAATGGCCAGAATGTCGTACCGTCCGAACACGGTCTGAACCAGGTTGACATGGAAGTTTTCTGAAAGGGCCCGGCAGATGGCCTCATTTTTTGCAAGATTGGTCTTCAGGACAATAACGGCACTTGAAAAAAGCCCTAAAAGATACGGGTTGGGCCGGGCAATGATGGAAATCATCTTGTCGGCCAGCAGACGTTCGGTTTTTTTTGCAACGGTCTTGGCGGTGATGCTCAGTTTCTCAGCCATATCTGAATAGCTGGCACTGCCATCTCTTTGAAGCTCTCTGATGAGCTGGTAGTCGGTTTTATTAAGCTTCATGGTGTTGTCCCATTTTACAAATCAGTTGAAAACAGCGGGTTCGATATGAAAGAGGGGGTGGGGCGTTCCGCATTTTAAAGCCGGCTCCAGCACCGGCGGCCTTTCAAGATTTTCAAGAACGGCCCGGTGCCCCAGGAGTATCTTTTTGGCCCTGTCGGTGTCTTTGAGCCTCACCGCTTCAAGCAGGTTTTTATGCCCCCGTTGAAGGTCAAGAATCCGGGAAGCCGCCGGGTCATCGGCCCTGAGCCCGATGTAAATCCTCTGGCAGATTTCCCGGTATTGTGAATCAAGATCGGCATTTCCGGCCATGCTCAGGAAGGCTTCATGGAATTTTGTATCCAAAAGGAAGACCTGGCGATTCAGGCATCCTGAAATCAGGGCTTCGAGGCGGGTTATTTGGCGGATAAGGGTTTTGAGTCTCGGGGGCGTCATTCTGCAGATGGCCTGGCCGATAAACCCCACCTCGATGGCCTCACGGATTTCATAAAGATCCTGCTTTTCCTTTAAAGTCAGACGGTGTACGGAATACCCCTGGTTGGGGATGAAGTCAAGATACCCCTCCCGGGCCAGGATGACCAGGGCATTGTTTACCGGTGTCCGGCTTACGTTCAGGTGCCGGGCAATATCGGCAAAGATCAGACGCTGCCCCGGCACCACCTCTGAATTGAGCATGAGTTGAATCAGCCAGTAATAGACTTTATGGGTAAGGGTATTAAACTGTTTCACCGGATAGTCCTTTTTTTTTCTTGCGCTCATACCGTTATGTTTTATTTTGTATAACGCAATATATTTAAATAAGCAAGGGGTGAAAGTTCAAATTTTTTTTGACGGTTTTTCATAGAAGCTTCAAATAAAAAAATGTGGTATAGTATGAAATACTCAAGTTTTTGGCTCTCCGGGGGCAAAGACCAACCCGGCAGAAAAAATAAAAAAAATTAAAAAGGAGAAAATTTTGAATAAAGCGCGTGTATTGCTGGTAGACGATCAAAAAGAATTTGTTGATCTGATGAAAGAACGCCTGGAACTTGCCGGCTACAAGGTGACGGGATGTTATGACCCGGACCAGGCCTTAGAAAACATCCAGGCGGCTGAGTATGATGTGGCCATTGTTGACCTTATCCTTGGAGAGGCTGACGGTATTACCATCATGCACCGGCTGAAAATTATCAGCCCCCTGATCGAATGTATTGTCCTGTCCGGCCAGGGCACCCTGAAAATCGCGGTTGAGGCCATGAAACAGGGGGCCTATGATTTTCTTGAAAAACCCTGTGACCAGGAAAAAGTCATCGAGGTCATTGACGGGGCCTGCAAAATAAAACGGGAGCATGAAAAACGGATTTTCAATGCCGCCAAAAAGGTCAATGCCATTTTTGAAAAGGCCATGGTCGGCGCCACCTTTGCCCAGGCAGGGGATATGAATACGGCAGAAAACCTGGTCAAGAAAAAGTAAACCGGTCTTTTTGGGGATCAAACCGGGCCGGATGAGCCAGAACAAACCGGTCAACCGGCCCGGGATTTTCTTCATGGACAAGGCTTAATGCATGGTACCTGAAAAAGGGCCATGCATTGGCCTGCCCTGGTTCAACAAGACGGTCTAAATCAGGGGGGGGCTGGTGTTTTAATTTGCCAAATTCTTTTTGGGTCAAAAAGGCGATGATCTTTTTTTGAGCGGTATGGCCCCGGACGTATGACCGGACGGCCCGTAGAAAAAAACAGACCGCCGCAACCTTTGCTTCGCGGACCGGTTTTTTACGGGTAAAATCCAGGTGGGATCTGATTTGCCGGCGGTACTTTTCTTTTTCTTTGTCTGAAAGGTTCCGGTATCCCCTATGACCTTTCAGGCCGGCCTGCTTAAGCTTCCCCATTACGGCCGGGATCATGTTTTTACGATGAATTCTGGGACTTTCGTCAAAAATTTCAAAATACTCTTTAATGCTTCGCATGCCCGGCGGGGTGAGATCTTCGTTACCGTTATCCAGCAGAATGGATTCCACCTGAACATCCAGCAGATGATCCAGAAAAAAACGGTCTGATGTTTTTCCCACCACCTCCAGGGGTTTAAAATAATCCTTGAGCAGGGCCTGTCTGCCCTGAAGCCGGACCGGGAAATAGGGGGTGGTTTTAGACACCGCAATTTTCCGGTGCCCCATGGGGTAAAGGGCGGATGTAAAGGTCGGGATAATGATAAACGCGCCGTCCGGGGTGATTTCACTGCCGTAGGCGTCGGTGATGGAGGGCTTTACCGTTGTAAAATCCTCATCTAATCCGGCCGGGATCAAAAGGGTGTCCGTATCATGCTGTTTGGGCAAACAAATCCCTGCAACCTGTTCAATGGCCTTTACCCGTTCCCTGTTTCGTGACGTCAGGCTGACGGAAAAATTAACCTGGTGTTGAATTAACCGCTTGAGCTGTAAGGTCTTTTTTTTGGGGACCTTGGTTAAAATGCTGTAGGGGGTTTTCCCACAGGGCAGAATATCGTCAAACCCCAGGGGGGGATCTTCCCAGTCCAAAGGGTCTGACGCCCCGTAAAGGGCCGGATCAGGGTTATGGGACCGGCTGAATTTTTCAAGAAAATATTGGACGGCTTCCCCGGTAAAATGGGCCCGGACTTTGGGCAGGGCCCACTCGTTGCACCGCCGGCAGAAATTGGAGCAGCCTGTGGTCATCTGGAAGGTAATGGCGGTTTCATAAAGGCGATTCTCCTGCCAGGGGGCTAAATCCTGTTTTTCAAGCCACTGCTCGGCACTGATATAACGAACCGGGCCGGACTGGTTTTTAACCACATCCCGAAGCAGGGCCTGAAGTTGTCTGTAACCATCTTTCAAGGCCGGAAAATCTTCTTTAAAGCGTTTGGCAGCCACCTGAATCTGGCGCAGGGCTTTTTCATGGTTTTCCGGCAGGTCCGGTGACAGAGAAACCGCTTTGTCCCAGATGGTTTTATACAGATCCCGGGCACTGTCCCTGTCCCGGGCATACAAGGCGGCTAAGAATTTATTTTTTAACCCTTCAAAGGCCGGTTCTTCAGGCTGGATCAGGCAGGTGTTGTTAAATGCATTTATCATGGCAAGTGGCCGGCATGGGAACAAACCGGAAAGGGGTTGACTGATGTTAAAACTTTAATTCAAAGATATGATAAAAACCATAGCGCCATAACCGTATCCAAGTGTGTTAACCCCAAAGGGAAAGAACACTGGGTTGTCCGGTGCCTTTGCCATTTAATATCATGTCGATCTTAAAATTCCAACTACCATTAAACCATTAATTAGTGTTACAATTAGCCGGCGCATACGGACCACATTCTTGGCAATTGATTTTTCCACGTCAGTCTATATTTTCAATGAATCACGGGAGGGAATCAGGGGTGGCTTTTAAACCCGACGATAAAGAACTCAAAGCACAGGTTCGCCAATTGAAGAAAGAGCTGATTTCCCGGGAACAGACCATCGAATCCCTGGAAAGAAGCCAGAAACGATACCGTTCCCTGGTGGAGACCAGTTCCGACTGGTTGTGGGAAGTGGACACGACGGGCTGCTACGTTTATTCAAACCCGGGGATACGCGACATTCTCGGATATGAACCCGAAGACGTTATCGGGCGCACCCCCTTTGATTTCATGCCCGAAGATGAGGCCAGGCGGCTGGCAGAGGGGTTTGGCAAAATCATCGCCAGCCAGCGCCCCTTTGAACTGCTGGAGAATGTGAACCTTCACCGGGATGGCCGGCGGCTTGTCCTTGAGACCAGCGGGGTCCCGGTGTTTGACGCTGAGGGGCAATTCACGGGCTATCGGGGAATCGACCGGGACATCACCAAGAGAAAACAGGTGGAGGATGAACTGCGGAAAATCAGTAGTGAGCTGGAAATCCGGGTGGAAGAACGGACTGCAAAGCTGTCGGCCATGAATGCCGCTTTAGAGACAGAGATCAACGATCGCAAGCGGGCTGAAGATGAACTCAAACTGGCAAAAGAACTGGCTGAAGAAGCGACCAAAGCCAAGTCTGAGTTTCTGGCCAATATGAGCCATGAAGTCCGCACCCCCATGAATGCCATCATTGGGCTGAACCATTTACTTGGCCGTACAACGCTGACGAAAAAACAAAAGGATTACGTGGCCAAAATCGATGCCAGCGCTCAAAGCCTGCTGGGCATTATCATCGATATTCTGGACTTTTCAAAAATAGAAGCCGGGAAACTGAAAATTGAGAATACCGGGTTTGACCTGGAATCTGTATTTGATGACCTTTCCAATATCATCAGTATCAAGGCGGCCCAAAAAGGGATTGAGCTGGTATTTGATGTGGCAGGGGATGTCCCCTTCGCGCTCAACGGCGACCCATTGCGGCTGGGCCAGATCCTGCTGAACCTGGCCAACAACGCCGTCAAATTTACCGAACAGGGTGAGATTAAAATCAGCTGCCGGGTAGAAGTACAAGGTAAAGATTTTGTTGTCTTATATTTCAGCGTCAAGGATACCGGGATCGGCATGAGCGAAGACCAGAAAAATCATCTGTTTCAGGCATTTTCCCAGGCAGATACGTCGATTTCCCGCAAATACGGCGGCACCGGCCTGGGGTTGACCATTTCCAAAAATCTAAGCGAGTTGATGGGCGGCCGTATCGGGGTGAAAAGCTGTTACGGAAAGGGCAGTGAATTCTTTTTTACAGTCCGTCTGGGGGTCCAGCAACCGGGGCAGCAAAAAAAACATATTTGTCCTGATACGTTAAAGGATCTCAGGGTTCTGGTAGTGGATGACAACGAATCCGCCCGGCTGGTTATGGGAAATTATCTCAAGGATTTTGATTTCTTGGTTGATTGCGTGGAATCCGGTGAGCGTGCCGTTCAATGGGTGTCAGATGCCATAAAAAAAAGTCGCCCGTATCAGCTGATTTTCATGGATTGGCAGATGGGGGGGATGGATGGCCTTCAAGCATCCCAAAAGATTCTGGGCCTGGCCGGCCAGAAGACAATGCCCCAAATTATCATGGTCACCAGCTATGGGCGCGAGGACATCATGGAGAAGGCCTGGTTTGAAGGCATCAATACCTTTTTGATTAAGCCGGTCAGCCAGTCCCTGGTTTTTGATACGATTGTTCAGGCCTTTGGCCAAAGCAAACCAGACCATAATAGCACTGAAGATATAGATATTCAAAAGCCCTACGACCTGGAGGCTGTCAGGGGGGCGAGAATTCTGCTGGTTGAAGATAATGAGGTTAATCAGCAGGTGGCCGTGGAGTTGCTGGAATCTGAGCAGCTTGTGGTTGACGTGGCCGCAGATGGAAAAGAAGGACTTGATAAATATCTGGCGTCCGCTGACACCCCTTATGACCTCATATTGATGGATTTACAAATGCCGGTTATGGATGGCATTACCGCCGCCCGGTGGATCATGGAAAATACTGATTTTAAGGTTCCGCCGATCATTGCCATGACGGAGGATGCCATGAGCGGTGTTGAAAAAAGGGTATTGGAAGTGGGGATGAAAGATTATGTCATCAAGCCCATTAATCCTACAGAACTTTTTCTGGCCCTTGAAAAATGGATTCAGCCATTCAAAAGAAAATTAATTAAAAAGAAAACAAGTTCAGATGACGCCCCTGAAATTGAAATGCCTGAAATTGAAGGGGTGAATGTTGAAGATGGGGTAAACCGGATCGGTGGAAGTACCGCTGCCTATGTCAAGGTCTTAAGAACGTTTATCAACCGGAACAAAGGGTTTAAAGAACAGGTCAAAGACGCTTTAAACAGCAACGACCGGCAGGGCGCGGTCCGTTTGGCGCATACCCTGAAAGGGGTGTCCGGCAACATCGGCGCCATGGCCTTATTTGAGTTAAGCCGAGATTTGGAAACCTGTTTGAAAAAAGAGGGGGCGCTGGATATGAATCGGGTCGATAAATGTCTGGACATTACCGATAACGAGCTTGCGCGAACCATAACAGCCATTTCTCATGCCCTGGCCCAAATTAAAATGCCGGATTCCCCGTCGGGAAACCGGCAAATGGATCCACAGGCCTTTCAACAGCTTGTCCAACAGCTGGAAACCGCCCTCAAAGAGTATGACACCCAGGCGTCTGAACTGCTTTCCCAATTAGAAGGGGCGTCAAGTGACCCCCAATTTTTACAGACCGCTTCCCAAATGCGGCAGTTCATTGATGCCTTCGACTATTCCGGGGCTTTGGAACTCCTGGGGCATATCAAAATCTAGATATCAAGGGCTGCATGATGGCCCTGGTACATGGCCGTGGTGATGGTCGATGCCTGAACACAATCACCGATCTGGGCAACTATGGGGGCGGCATCAAGCAGCGACGCCACCACATCACGCCGGGGGGCCTGGCCAAATGCCGTTATTACGGTATCACATGCAAATTCAACGGGTTTTCCCGCTTTGTCTGTGCAGACAACAACCGTATCCGCCGTAATCTGTTCGGCCTTTGTTTCAAGCACCACCTTAATGCCGTGCTTCTTAATTTCATTGAGCAGGATCGGACGGTGCCGGATGTTGGCATCCGGGGCCAGCTCGCCCTGCATTTCAATCAGGGTGGTGTTTTTGCCTTCAAGGGCCATGTGTACGGCTGTTTCACACCCGGAAAGCCCCCCCCCGATCACCACAATGTCCTGGCCCACCTTGTCCTGGTGTTTATAATAGTCATTGACAACAATCACATGGCTGCCGTCAAGGCCGGGAATGGGCGGGGCCAAAGGACGGGAGCCCACCGCAACAATCAGCACGTCAGGATCAAAGGATGCGGCCAATTCCGGGGTAACCGCCGTATTGAGTTGAATCTTTACCCCTTCTTTTCTGGCAATGGTTTCCAGAGTCACACCAAGCCGGTACATGGGCAGCTTAAAGGGCAGGGCCTGCTCGCTGACCAGGATGCCGCCCGCCACATTTGCCTTTTCGCACAGGGTCACGTCATGTCCCCGCCTTGCCGCGGTAATGGCGGCCTGCAAGCCACCGGGACCGGCACCGGCGATGAGGACTTTTTTAGATTTGGCGGCCGGAAGGATCTCCATGGCATTGAGTTCCCGGCCGATCACCGGATTGACCGCACACCGCCGGGTGGATGTTATGGCCCGTTCGGCCATACAGACAAAACATCTCAGGCAGTGAACAATTTCATCATCCCGGTTGGTCATCACTTTTTTGGGCAGTTCCGGGTCGGCCAGCAGGGCACGGGCCATTTCGACCACGTCGGCTTTGCCGGTGGCCAGAATTTCTTCCATTTTTTCCGGGTCATTTAACCCGCCCACGGTGGCGACGGGCACCTTGACATGTTTTTTAATGTGTTCTGCCAGATAGACGTTGCTGCCGTGGGGCAGAAACATGGAGGGGTGGGTAACGGCAAACCCCTGCTGATAGGTTCCCGCAGAGATATGAAGCAGGTCAACACGATCCTCAACCAGCTGGGCAATCTTAACCCCTTCATCCAGATCATACCCCCCGTCAAACAATTCTGAACCGCTCATGCGAAATTCGATGGGAAATCCTGGTCCCACAGCCTTTCTGACACTTTCCAGCACCTGTTGGGCAAACCGGACCCGGTTTTCAAGGCTTCCGCCGTATTCATCGGTCCGTTTGTTAAAATAAGGGGATAAGAACTGGTTGATCAGCCATCCGTGTCCTCCGTGAACCATGATCATTTCAAAACCGGCCCTTTTGGCGATGCCGGCGCACTCTCCATAGGATTTGACTATGTCCTGAATCAGCTCGCGGGTTAACGCCTTGACTGCTTTACCGTCAGGTCTGACCCCGTCGCTTGGCCCCCACTGGTTTAACCCGGTTTTTTTATTTTTATCGGTCAGATAGGTCCCCGCATATTGACCCGAATGGGACAGTTCCATACTGGCGATGGCGCCGTGGCGCCGGATAGCGTCTGCGGTATAAGTGAAGCTGGCCAGGGAATCAACGGTCGTAAGATCAAGGTGGAACATATGAGACCCGTCGGTTTCAGGGTGAACCACCACTTCACTGACCGTGACCGAGGCCACCCCGCCTTTGGCGCGGTATTCATAGAAGGCCGTTGATTTCGGGCCGATGGTACAGTCCGCTGTAATGTCGGTTCCCCCCATGGGGGCGCCAAACATCCGGTTTCTAAAATGGACATTCCCGATTTTGATGGGCCGTGACAGATGCGGATATTTTCGGTTCATTTTTAATCGTCCTTTCCCTTGTCTGATGTCTGGCTATAAGAAATTGTTATAATTCATTTAATAAAAGAGGGGAGCCTGAAACCAAGCCCCCCTCTTCAATCCGATATAGGCGGTTCTCTTATTTTAGAAAGAGATCACTAACCCTTGACTTCTTCTTTAACCGTACATGCGAGTTTGTAAAGAATGGTCAAAATCAAAAATCCTGTGGCATAAACCGCCAGGGTAATGATGATTTCCTTTCCTGTGGGCGCATATTCGGTCACATGGTGGAGGGGAGAGGGAACAAACCCGCCGGAGATCATGCCTAGTCCCTTGTCGATCCAGGCGCCGATAAAGATCATAGCGCAGGTGACCGGCAGCAGGGTCGGGTTGCTTCTCAGGTTGGGAATGATCAGGAAAACAGCTCCCAAGGCCATGAGGATCAGGCCGGTCCACATCCAGGGCACCAGGGCATTGTAACCGTGGTATCCGAATAAGAGATATCCGATATGGGCTTTATGGCCCGGGATGTTGGAGTAGTAAACCACAAAACATTCACACAAAAAGAAGAACAGGTTGGCAATAATGGCCCAGCAGACGATCTTTGAAAGGGTCTGCATGGCTTCCCAGCCCGGATCAAACTTGGTGAACTTTCTGATCAGGTAGCACAGGATGATCAAGAAGGCGGGCCCGGCCGCAAAGGCTGAGGCCAGGAACCGGGGGGCCAGGATGGCGGTCAGCCAGTAACCCCGTCCGGGAAGGCCGCAGTAAAGGTAGGCCGTAACCGTGTGGATCCCGATGGCAAAGGGAATGGACACGTAAACCAGGGGTTTGGTCCACCAGACCGGTTCCACCTGGTTTCTCTCGGCTTCCAGCACCTTCCATCCCACCACAATGTTCAAGAACAGGTAACCGTTCAGAACGATCATGTCATAGAACAGCATGGAGTGGGGGGTCGGGTAAAGCAGCACATTGAGCATCCGGATGGGCTGGCCCAAGTCAACCACGATGAACAGAAGGCACATAATCAGGCTGGCCACGGCCAGGAATTCGCCCAGGATGGTGATCCGGTGGAATCTTTCATAATCATGCAGATAATAGGGAATGACCACCATAACGCCGCCTGCGGCCACACCAACCAGAAAGGTAAAGTTGGCAATGTAAAATCCCCAGGAGACGTCCCGGCTCATGCCGGTGATCATCAGGCCGTTGATGAACTGGTCAAGGTAAACGAGTGCGCCGGCTCCCATGACAGCGAGCAGACAGACTATCCATATCCAGTAGTTTTTGCTTCCTTTTAAAGCTATCTCAAGCATATCCGCCGCTCCTTTTACATGATGTAGTAAACAGAGGGTTCGGTGCCCAGGGACTGTTTACGTCTGATTGTATAATGTTCTTTCAAGATGGTCCTGATTTCGGAGTCCGGATTTTCCAGGTCCCCGACCACGATGGCACCTTCACTGGCTTCAACGCAGTAAGGCTGAAGTCCTTTGGCCAGGCGTTCAGCGCAAAGGTTGCATTTTTCAACCACACCTTTGGTCCTTGTGGGAAAGCTTGGGTCTGTCTCGGCGATAAAAGGACGGGGATCTCTGAAGTTAAAATTCCGTGATCCGTAGGGGCATGCCGCCATGCAGAACCGGCAGCCGATGCACCGGTGATAGTCCATGATGACAATGCCGTCCGGCCGTTTAAAGGTTGCCTGGGTGGGACAGGCCTGAACACAGGGGGCGTTTTTGCAGTGGTTGCAGGTGACCAGGAAGGGCAGGTGATGGTACTTTTCTGCCAGGAATTCGTCTTCCTTGTCCGGAAATGCATTGTGGAAATGCTCTTCCCAGATCCACTTGATTTCCTGGGTCATTTTGGCCGGCCGGGTGTTGGGGTATTTTTCTTCGTCCGGCTCCATGGTGAAGTCCGGCACGTTGTGGTGGCTGTGGCAGGCCTCGACAACATGTTCAACGATTTCTTCGGTCAGCTTGGTGGTATCAATGACCATTCCCCAGCGCTCGGCGTGGAGGGCCTCTTTATTTGTTGTTTTTACGGCCTGAGCCGGTCCGTGGGAGTCAGATGCGGCAAGGTTCATTGCCGGAGCAGCACCCAATCCGACGGCAGCAATTCCCGCTACTTTAAGAAAGCTTCTTCTGCTCTTTTTCATCATTCAATCTCCTTGGGGTTGGTGTGGCAGTCCCAGCAGTAGGGGCTTACCGATGCGTAATTGTGGCAGGAATCACAGAATTTGCCTTTGTCTTCATGGCAGCCAAGGCAGGAGTTTTCTCCGGTTGACAGGCTCATTTCAAAGGTGTGGCCGTTGGTTCCGGTATACTTTCTGTCACCGTTTCTGACAACGGAATCCCGCCATTCATCCAGAAGGGACATGTGGTTGGCCCGCATGTCAAACTTGCTCAAGACGCATTTTTTCTCTGCTTTTGCCTTGCCGAGCAGTTCAGGCTCCGGCGCTGCGGCCGTGGTGGTGACCAGATTGAACCAGAAAGGAGTGAGCACGGCAAAAACAAAAATTACCAGCCCGGTAACGATCATGTTTTTATTCATCTTTATTCCTCCTCACAACCCGGCAGGGGTTCCATTCTCAGGTCCTCGGTTCTCTTCTTCTCGCCCGGGAGAATCAGGGCATTGCCCACCAGTTCGTGGACACCGGCCACCTCGACCTCAGGTACCCAGTATTCACACATGGTGGGAAGGGCGGCCCGGTCAATGGCGCAGATGGTGCCAAGGGTGTTGACGCCGAATTTCTCGTGGACATATTTGACGGCCGTGGCCCGGGGCAGGGCACCGGCCATTCTCAGCTCAATGTTTTCCCCGGCGTTCAGGCCGGCACCGGAACCGCAGCAGAAGGTCTGCTCACGGATGGTGTTGGGCGGCATTTCATAGAACTGATCCACACAGGCCTTGATCACGTAACGGGGTTCTTCCAGGAGGCCCATGCCCCTTGCCGGGTTGCATGAATCATGGAAGGTCATGATCCGGTTGGCGTTCCGGCTCTTGTCCAGTTCAAGCTTGCCGTGTTTGATCAGGTCGGCCGTGAACTCGGTGATGTGAACCATTTTGGTGGATTTGGCGTTTTCGAATTTGGTCCCGGTAATGGGGTTGACCGGCTCTTCCAGGAAGTCGGCAGGGCCGTTCATGGTATCCATGTACTGGTTGATGACCCGCCACATGTGGCCGCACTCGCCGCCCAGGATCCATTTGACCCCCAGCCGTTTGGCTTCCATGTACATTTTGGCGTTGAGCCGCTTCATGGTCTCGTGGGAGGTGAAGAACCCAAAGTTCCCGCCTTCCGACGCATAGGTGGACCAGGTGACATCCAGACCGTATTTGTCCTTGAGATACTTGAACAGGATCAGGTATCCCTGGCAGGTGTAAGTGCCCGGATCGGCAAACACGTCGCCGGACGGGGTAACGAACAGGATGTCGGCCCCTTTTTTCTGGTAATTGGGGGCACAGTTCACGCCGGTGATTTCTTCAATGTCTTCTACAAAGAAATCCAGCATGTCCTTGAAGGCATGGGGCTGAATCCCCAGGTGGTTGCCGGTTTTATAACAGTTGGAAACCGGGGTGGCGATCCAGTCAATGTTCAACCCGAGAAGATTGAGCAGTTCCCGGCCCATGATGGTGATTTCAGCCGTGTCAATGCCGTAGGGACAGAAAACCGAACAGCGGCGGCATTCCGTGCATTGAAAAAAGTAGTACCACCATTCCTTTAAGACATCCAGGGTCAGGGGGCGGGAGCCGTTAAGGCGCTTGCCGCCGGGGATATTTCTAAGGATTTTCCCGGCCGTGGTAAAATCGTTTCTGTAAACCGAGCGAAGCAGTTCAGCCCGCAGAACCGGCATGTTCTTGGGATCGCCGGTGCCAAGGAAAAAGTGGCATTTATCGGCACAGGCCCCGCACCGGACACAGATGTCCATGAAGACCTTGAAGGTCCTGAATTTTTCCAGGCGTTCCTTAATGCCGTTATGGAGAATCTGCTGCCAGTCGTCCGGCAGTTTCCAGTCGTCTTCCAAGGGGTTCCACTCTCTGGCATTGGGAAGGCTTAAGGTTTGAACGCTCTCAGGTTTGGCTGCATAGCAGTACATGCCCGGGCGGATCTGAACCGATTTGGTGGTGTCCAGCCAGTTGCCCGGCTCTGAAGCGGACCGGGGGCTGTAATCAATTTTGTCTAGTAATTCATCGGGTGTTAATTCGTCAGACATTAAGTTACTCCTTCTTATCCACAGGGAGGCCCGCTTCAATCATTTTTTCTCTGAAGTGATCCTCATACTGTTCATAGGTATGGACTGGCACGTCATAATTCCAGGGGTTCACATGTCTTACGGCCCGGGTGTTGCTTGTCATGTTCCGGGTCGGGCTCAAGAAGATGCCGCCCATGTGCATGAGCTTGCTTAAGGGGAAATAGGCAAACAGAATGGACACCAGGAAAATATGGGCATAAAACAGTCCGCCAACGCCTTCCGGGATGACGGGCGAAAAGGTTACAAGTCCCATGGTCAGGGTTTTAATGCCGATGATGTCAACTTTGGTAAAATACCGCATGGCAATGCCGGTCAGGGCGATGCCGATGATCAGGAACAAGGGGAAATAATCGGCTGCCTGGGAAATGTAGTTAACTTTTCTGTCAAAAATTCGCCTTGCCAGGAGAAACAGCGCGGCTGCCGGCAGGACAACGCCGGACAGAAACAGCCCGGGAAGGCCCAGCTGGACAATTCCGTCAAAATATTCCAGCCACTGGAGACAGGCCGGAACCGGGGAGGTAAAAAATCTTAAATGCCTGAGCAGAACCACTAAAAAGGCATAGTGGAAGGCCAGTGCCCCTACCCACAGAAAAATTTCCCAGGAATAGGTCAGCCTGTTGGAAGCATTCCGGTTGAACGCTGCTTTGGTGTTTCTAAACAAAGATCGGAAAACCAGAATTTCCAGAAGCATACGGACGAAAACACCGGCTGTGGTATCAGGGTTGTCAATGGCGTTCTGTTTAATCCAGGGTAATGATTTCTGCTGTCCGCAAGTCGTGGGAATCTTGAACGGAACGGCAGACGCTGCCCAGCCCATGACCTTTTTGACAAAGCCGGCCAGGAAGGCAATCACCGCCAGATAGGGAAATACAATCCCAAAGAACCATTGAAGCCCTGCTCCCTCAACCCCTGTATATGCTATCAGGAAAAGCAGAAAAACTGCGACAAGGGGGACCAAGTACTTTTGATTCATGATGTTAACCACCTCATTGTTACGCAGGACAAGCCTAAGATCTTGTCATGCACGTTAAAATTTATAAGAGCCCAGGAGGTCTTCTTCCGATAGCTCCTCTACTAAACCTGCCCTTTCAAATGCCCTGTGAATCCGCCGCTTGCTCTCAGTGGCCTTTAAAAGGAAAATGTCTTCTTTGCACTTCAACAGTTTGTTAAAGCCCGCCAGGGCAATGTCGTCCACCATCCGGTCAAACTGCCGGAGCTGGTCAGAGGGGATAATGGATTCTCCAATGGTCTTTAAGGCAAAAATAAAGCTGACGGCTTCTGCCGCGGAAAACGCCTGGACCGCACGGATCCGGATCAGGGGATCCAATGTCTTTTCAAGGATTTCCTGGTTATACCCCCCGGGTAAAAGGTCCAGAACGGCCTCCAGTGTTTCCCGGGTCACGGCACCGACGGGGTTGTCAAACCGGTCCACATTTTTTCCCAGGATTCGGGCGCTTTCTTTTGGATAAGTTTCAATGGTTGCCTTGAACCATTGTTTTAAAAATTCAGGCTTATTCTTTTTAACTGATTGTTTTACATTCATTTTACAGAAACGGCAACGGGGCCGCAGTCCTTTTTGTCTATGAAATAATTTTTAGAACGATATAAACTTACTTGGTTTTTATGTCAACCCCGGCGGTGTATAAAAAGCAGATAACACCGGTGCATTCCTTTAGTTTTCGGTTTATTTTTAGACGCAAATAAGATACCTTACCCCAAATCTTATTTCAAATTTAAAATCGGCAGGGAAAAGGGTGCTCATGAGAAAAGTTCTTTTTGGTCAGGTATGTTGTCTGTTACTGGCGTCAACCGCGCTGGCAGGACCTTATGGGGTGTGCCTCGGGGTTGGTGCGGCCCACCATGATATTGATGTTTTCAGGGCAGGGGTTATACGGGAATTTTCACCCCGGTGGTTTGAAAGCCGGACCGGCTACCTTTCCTGGTATGCTGAGCTGTCCTGCAATGCGTGGGCTCATGAGGGGGAGAAGGTTTACGGCATAGGGCTGTCTCCCGTGCTGGTTTATCATTTTGAAACCGGCAATCCGGCAATCCGGCCTTACATTGAAGCCGGAATCGGGGGGGCATATATAAATGATTACAGTATTAACAGCCAAAACCTTTCCTCGAATGTTTTGTTTGAAGACCGGATCGGTATAGGGGTCAGGATCCACAAATTTGATCTGAACCTGCGGTATATGCATTACTCAAACGCGGGCATTGAAAATCCCAACGACGGACTTGATATATTTGTCGGTGCCCTTTCCTGGTATTTTTAGCCGCGGGAGATATCCGCTTAAATTTTAAGGCTGTGGATGCCGCACCCAATGACATTTTGTGAAACAGGTTGTAGATTTCTGCTGATATGGTATACAATTTGCTGAACTATTCATAACGTCCGGTTTTAATAAGCCCGGATGATGAAAATGGGACTGTAACTGTATGAATTGATTCGGGGCCAAGTAAAGTTAATCGTAAAATAAAGTAAAAAAGGAGAAAGTGCATGGAATTCAAATCTGTTGACGACATACTGGAATTTGCCATCAACCGGGAAAAAGAAGCGGTTGAATTTTATACCTCCCTGGCCGCTGAGGCTACACGGGAAGCCCTTAAGGAAACTTTTGAATCCTTTGCCGGGGAAGAACAGAAACATGCGGACCTGCTGTCCGATATCTCGGGAAATAAGGCCAAAATTGATGCCTATGAATTCAAGCCGGTGACCAACCTTAAAATCAGCGACTACATGGTAGAGACCGAGTACAAACAGGGCATGCCCATGCCTGAAATTTTGAAAATTGCCATGAAAAGAGAGGAAAAGGCCGTTAAAATCTACACCACCCTGGGAAACCAGACCGATAATGAAGATGCCAAAAAAGTTTTCAAAATACTGGTCCAGGAAGAGTCCAAGCATAAGCTGGCCTTAGAGACCATGTATGATGATTATCTGGCCGACCAGGAAGGATAGCGGTTAAATCAACTTTTACCCGTCAGCTTTCGTTAAAAAAATCGGCAGTCCTTAATTCCCCTATGGGTATTCCGGGCCAGTGATATTTTCATTGGCCCGGCATTTTTTTGAGACACCTGTCCCGATACAATCCGATCGGATTGTATCATTTCCCCCCTGTTTCGCTCCAGGGTAAGCGAATTTAGATAATAATAATTGAATGGAGACCGGAGACCGGAATGCATATCCTTTAGGAATTTGCGATTTCCGGTCTCCGGCCCCCTTTCTTCCGGGCTCCTTTTTTACATTGATTTTTGCACCCATCAAGGCCAAACTAAGGCGGAGCGCTAACCGCTAACAGCTATCAGCTAACCGCTAACAGCTAAAAGCTAACTGCAAAACCAAAGGACTCACCATGACACAGAAAAAGACATTAAAGCTCATATCCTGGAATGTGAACGGGCTACGGGCGGTTATGAAAAAGGACTTTCAAGAAAGTGTTTCCCGTCTTGATCCGGATGTCCTTATGATCCAGGAAACCAAGCTCCAGGAAGACCAGAGAACTGATGAGATGATCCATCTCGGGCCCTACCAGTCCTTTTGGGCCTACTCAACGGTGAAAAAGGGGTATTCCGGGGTGGCCTCCTTTACAAGAGTGCCGCCGCTGGCCGTAAAAACCGAATTTTCCCGGCCGGAATTTGACGGCGAGGGCCGGATCATCCAGATGGACTTCGAGGATTTTATCCTGTTTAATATTTATTTCCCCAATGGCCAGATGAGTGACGAGCGCCTGGCGTATAAACTGGATTTTTATGATTTTTTTCTGGAATATGCCCGGCAGCTCAGAGCAGAAGGAAAAAGCCTGGTTATCACCGGGGACTTTAACACGGCCCACAATGAAATCGACCTGAAGAATCCCGGCCCCAACTCAGACCGGTCGGGGTTTTTGAGGATAGAGCGGGATGTTTTAGACAAAATGGTGAACCAGGGATATGTGGATACCTTCCGCCATTTTTATCCGGATACAGTTAAATATTCGTGGTGGTCCTACCGGTTTAATGCCAGAAAAAACAATGCCGGGTGGCGGATTGACTATTTTTTTGTTACTCAGGATCTGATAGAAAAGAAACGGGTGGTATCGGCTTTCATTGATAACGACATTTTCGGTTCAGACCATTGCCCGGTGGGAATTGAGATAGAAGTATAGGCAGACCGGAGGACGGAGACCGGAAGACCGATGCCTTAAGTTTTCGGCTAAAAGCTAACAGCTAAAGGCTAACAGCTAACAGCTAAAAATAAAGAACGCCATGTTAAATAAAAATCAGTTAAACGCCATAGACCATGTCATTCAAACCCACCTGATTGCCGCCGGCATAGACCATGTAATTTACATGGACATGAGCGGCAACGCCATTGCCAAGCATGACAGCGGCCAAACCAAACTGGATTCCACGGCCTTTGCCGCCCTGGCGGCAGGCAACTTTGCCGCCGTGGATGCCATGGCCAAACTGGTGGGAGAATCTGAGTTTTCGCTGTTGTTTCACAAGGGTGAAAAATCAAGCATTCATTTTAGTAAAGTCTGCGACAACACGCTTTTGATCTCCATGTTCAATAAAGATGTCTCTTTAGGAATGGTCCGGTTAAAGGTGGCTGAGGCCATCAAGGCCATGGAAAAGGTTCTGGCGGATCCCGACATGAAATGGGACGACTTGGATCATTCAGGGGCATAACGCCGTCAGGGGGCGGATTTGACGCTTATCAATGTAAAAACCAGGGAAATTCAGATCAAGATTGTTTACTACGGTCCGGGAAGGGGCGGCAAAACCACCAACCTCGAATATATTAACCGGACCTATCAAGATCAGATCAAAACCAAGATGGTCAGCCTGAAAACCCATGATGACCGGACCTTGTTTTTTGACTTTCTTCCCTTTGATATGGGAAAGATCAAAGGGTTTGATGTGACCATCCAGCTGTATACGGTCCCGGGCCAGGTCAAGTACAATGCCACCCGCCGCCTGGTGTTACGGGGGGTTGACGGCATTGTGTTTGTGGCCGATGTTCAAAAAGATCAGCGCAAAAAAAATATCGAGTCGTTAAACCAGCTTTATGAGAATCTTCAAACCTATTCCCTTGACCTGCTCAACATTCCCCTGGTCATGCAGTATAACAAGGTGGACCTAAAAAAGGCGGGGATTCCCATTTTGTCCTCCCAAATTCTGCAACGGGACCTGAACGGGGTGTTAAAGGTGCCGGCCTTTGAGGCCAGCGCCATTAACGGGGGAAATGTGATCCCCACCCTTAAAAAAATTATATCCATTACCCTGGCATCTATCCAGGACCAGGTATTTTAAGGAGGTTGCTTTGGATCCCCTTGAAACAATACGGCAGCTTAAGTGCGCCATGGCGTCGGGTTATAAAGAAGAAGACACCCATGCCCTTCAACGCGCCCTTGATGACCTGAACGGCCGGGTTCAGGATACCCCTCCGGCAGCCAAGGTTCTTAAGATGATGCAGTCCATCGGCGCCTATCTGTCATCGAAAAAAGAGCGGGCGCATCCGGAGAGTATCCCGGTCCTGTTGGGGCTTTGCGACGGTTTTGAACGTCTGCTTTCACCGGAAAACCAGACGGGCAAAGCCGTTCAGGATATCCTTGCCCAAGCCCTTAAAACCTTCAAAGACTTAAAGGCCCAAATTGCGTCCCCGCCTTCCATGGGGAAAGAAGATATACAAGACCTCAAGGCCGCTGTTTTATCAGTGGACTGGGAGATTTCCGATACCACCCTGGCCCGGTTTGACCAGGTCATTCTCCAATTGTCAAAAAAGTTTGAGTCCAGCCGCCTTCATGCATCGTTCCTGAAGATCATGGGCAGCATGGGCACCTATATCGCCAAGAACAAGGCACAGTCCCACCCGGATTCCGTTACGCTGCTGCGATCCGTATTTCAGGATTATGAAGATATGGTCAGCCGGCCGGACATGGCCCCGGCACAAAAAAAACAGCTGCTTGAAAAAAACATTGGCGCGTTCCAGGCCTTTAAAAATCAGATCCTTCAGCCGGGCAGGGGGCCTGCTCCCTCAACACAAGCAGATGAGGACATGGCACCGGCCTTGTCCCATCTGAAAGGAACCACTTCAAAAAATCAGGATGCCCCGTTAAATACCCTTTCGGATCAGGATATGACCGAACCGCCGCCACCCTTGGGCCATGACCCTGCTGAGGCGGATTCCCAAGAAGCGTCAACGGTCATGGACGATCTGTTTTCCGCCAAGGAATCACCGGCAGATGAGCTGTTAGAGGCCATTCACCTGTCTGAACTCCACGGGAACGGTCCGGCAGGCGGCCCGGGATTTCCGGCACAAGAATCATCCCGGTCCCTGGAAGACGGGGTACAAAATTTTACCCCCCGCCGTCGGGATAATGACCCCATCCCTGAAATTGAAAGCCGGCTGGATGAATTTTTCAACTTAGAGCCCCCGGCAGCCGATCCGGATGAATCTGACCCGGCACCGGCTCTGTCAGGGATAGCGGACCGGGCTTTTGACCGTGAGGACATCAAGGCGGAATCTTCTTTGAACGTCCTTGAAGAAACAGATGCGGTTTCACCCGGGGGCAGCGGGGAAGAGACCGATCCTGAGGCCGTGGTTCCCTTTCAATTTGAGGACGAGGTCTACGAGGACGAATCCGGCGGGGACAAGGCCGACCAGGATGAACCCGACCCGGGCGAACCCGACCAGGGCGAACCCTATGAGGAGGCATCTTATGGGGACGAGTCCTATGAAGAGAACCAGGATGAGGCCATTGATTCAAAATTGGTGTTCCAGAAGATTAAAACATGTATCAATGATCCGGAAAGCCTTTCAAGCCCATCGGTTCTCGATGCCTTTGAAACGGATGTTCAGCGGTTTAAAGGGTACCGGGAAAATGATCCTGAAATGGGGGCGCTCCTGGATATGCTCACCCGGCTGGCCCGGTCGGTCCACCATCTTAACGCTGACCGGATGGCATCACAATTTTCAGATCAGGATGCAACAGGGGATAAGGCAAAGAAGCCATCCCGGCCCTCTGGCTTTTGGGCCAAAATAGGCGCCATATTCAGAAGGTAAGATGATTTTCTTCTGCGAAGACTGCGGGGGGAAAAATGATCTGCCCCCCTGGATTTCTCAAAACGGGAAAGTGGTGTTCCAATGCCGCGCCTGCGGCTACAACAATTCCTATGCAGCCCCTTCCCCGGTGCTGTCCATCGAAAAACAACTCAAACAGCTTTCGGAAAAAATCAGGTCTTTTACCGAAATCATGGGGCTGTTTTTCTATGATTCGATCCTTGGCGTTCTTGAAAACCGGGTGCCGGTTTTAACGCCCAGAGACCTGCTGACCTTGGGCCGGACCTTTTCCCGGCAATACCAGGAGGGACTGGCCGTTTATTCCGACCTTGAGGGGATGCTCACCGTTATTTCTGACAAGCATTTTGCCGTCTTTCGCCTGGCGGACAGCCTGTTTTTGATTCTTGTTTGCCAGACCGTATTCTTGCCTGATGAGGTGAAAACCCTGGTAAAACGGGCAGGCGACTGGGGCTTTTGGGAACAGTGACCATCCTCAGCCGGCCTTCGGGTTTTACCTGCAAAAAGACTATCGGCGAAGATGCTTAGGTGGTCGAAGCCTGGTCTTCTGTATCGGTGGCGGCCGGCGTGTTTCAAAATTCGCAAGGTTGGGAACCATAAAATAAGAGAACCCATTTATCCGTATTTATATTCGTCTCGATAGCCGGGTGAAACTGTCCTGATCGGCACACGATAACCAATTGAAAGAAAGTCAGATTTGTTTTAGTATGGGTCTCATATCCCAGCGATAATATAGAGACCCGGCATCCATTTTTTTAAATTCAAATATGTTATTTTAACGTCATGGCCCGGATCAGGAGTCATCGTTTCTTTTAAAGTCAAATAGAGGAGATTGAATGGTATCCGTTGATGCGAAACAGAAGATGCTTAAAATGATGGAATCGAAAAAAAAATTTCTGGAAAAATACAGACGGGCCAGACAATTGTTTAACGACCTGGTGGATAGCCAGGAACAGCTGTTATGTGGACGCTTCCATAAAAAAGAAGGCAATGGCGCACCGGCCAGGATTGATGTTAAAGGTAACATTCAAGCCATCAACGAAATTATGGAAATGCTCTTTGAAACAGATAGATTGATATTAAGCAGCATGAAAGACTATTTTTCCACCAATGATTACTTTTTCCAACACTCAGTGAGTGTCTGTTATATCGGAACCCTTGTGTTAAACAGGTTCAACGAACTGTTTTCACAGTATATCAATAATATGCTCACGGCCAAATTCAAAGATAACCTGAAACACCGCCGACCGGATGAGATGACCCCGTTTTGTTACTATCCCCCTGAAGCCGTGCACACCATTTCCATCGGCTATCTCATCCACGATATGGGCAAAATAATGATCCATCCTTCCATGCTGAACAAACAAAGCGGATTGACTGCCAAGGAGCACAAGGAAATGGAAGAACATGTCGGGGAATATGGGACGGCTTTCCTGGAATTGAACGGTATTTACGACGTCTATGTGGAAAATATTATCAAACACCACCACGCGGCAATCTATGCTGATGAGGACAACGCTTATCCTGATTATTCATCCCCTTCAGACCTGCCGCCCTATGTTAAGATCTGCAAAATAGCGGATATATACAGCGCCATGACCTTGAAGCGAACCTACGGCGAAGCGGTGAATCCAACCAAAGTGGTCCATCAGATTTTTAAGGATTATTCAGGGCGTGATCCCATTTTGCAGCTTATTCTCTATTCATTTGTCAAAGAAATCGGTACCTGTCCTCCGGGAAGCATATTGACTTTGGAAAACGGCCAGTTCGTTTACGTGGTAAACAGCCAGGGGCCCCAGGTGATCATATTTACCGATCCGGACGGCCAGACCATTGAAGCAGCGGGTAAAATCATTGATCTTTCAAGTGCCAGCAGCAAACGTCAAAATTTGTTTGTTGACGGGGATCATCTTCCCAAAACGCCAATAGAGGTGTTTAACCGGCTTCCCGGCTATCTCCAGGAATTTCATCAAGTGGGGGGGGCAGGCTTGACATTCTGACCTCTCTTGATAAAGTGAACGAATTGACGGAAAAAGGCTTTGAGGATTAAAATTTTTGGCCCCGGGTTTTACCAACGGCAAGGAACCAAACGGAAGGTTTTTTACAACCGCATTGCCAGGAGGCACTTTTGGGAACTGGAGACACACTGCGGGCATTGGGAACGGTTCAAACGGTCCGGGGGGTAGATCAGTACCTGATAACGGACAGGAACGGCAACATTCTTTTTCATTATATGGAACATCCTGAAAATGTGGCAAATCTTGTATTTTCCTGCGGCCGCAGCCTGTCGTCGCTTGGGAAAAATAAGTTTCGGTACACCGCCTTTTTTAGAAAAAATAAAAAAAATCTGTTGATTTTTTCTGTGGCCGGTTATTATCTCGGGGTAGTTAAAAAGAACGATGTGAATAACTTTGATACGGTTGCCGCTGTCATGGCGTTTTTAAAAAAGGTTCAGGCCTGACCATTGACCGGACCGGTTGAAAACAGTCGGGAATAGGGGGAAAACATGTCTGCACAAATGATCATATCCGTGTTTACGCTGATTATATATCTGATTATCATCTTTGTTTTCAACAAAGCCCGGGTCAAATATGCCGGGGGCAAGGTCGGCAAGGTCATCAACCTGATTCTGGTAACGGTCTGCCTCTTGTTTATCGCCGATTACGTCACCATATTGGCCGGTGTGGTGGACAAAGAGCTGTTAGAAATTATCCGGGCCCTTTTCAGGACGGCTGCCCTGGCGTTTCTGGCCCTGGGCGGGGCCAAGGTCGCTGATTCATGAGCAGCGTTTGAACAAAAAGTCCCCCATCTGCTGTGTTACAGAAAAAACGGCAATCCTCACCACCGACAGGTTGCTCCGGTTGCCATTTTTTCTGGTTTCTGACCTTTAGGTTACGCCTTGCATCTGGGCAGCGTTTTGCCCAGACGCGGGATCTCGTCTATACAGAAAATGCCATCATGAAAACAGCGAAAACAGCCCTTTTTTGGGGTTCTTGGGATCAGTTCCGGACCTGGACCGGATATCGGAAAGGACCGTGTTCATCTGGCTGACGATGGGGTCTTTTTCATTGGATTCGGCCTGGTATTTCCGGACATAGGCCAGTATTTTTTCAATGTCTTCCAGTATGGCCGACAGGGGCC
This sequence comes from uncultured Desulfospira sp., assembly GCA_963663165.1. Classification (GTDB taxonomy): domain Bacteria; phylum Desulfobacterota; class Desulfobacteria; order Desulfobacterales; family Desulfobacteraceae; genus Desulfospira. The sequence continues at coordinate 105,773 of OY760175.1, forward strand.
GGTTGCCTAAAATATCCCCCACACGGGTGAGCACCTTGGTGCAATATTCGCAACTGCCCTGGATAAAAAAAGTCTTTTTGCTCTTCACGTCATCCATGCCCTTTAATGCCGCTTCAACGGCCTTGAGGTTGTCGTCGGCCTGGGCCTTGGGATGAAAATTCAAAAAAAGGGTTTTGGCGGGCGCTTCTAAGTCCTGCACGCTTTCCTCAAACAGCGAATCTGCCCGGTCCCCTAACTCCTGGCTGATATTGGTTCGAATGGATTGAAAAATATCGCTGAACACCGTAAAAACAGTGGACAGATCGTCAGGGTCCTCAACCGGGGCGAGTTCTTTTTGCTCAATCAGTCCCGATGAAATAACAGAAAAAAAGATTTTATAAACGGCAAACTCATCATACCCGCTTTCCTGGATCACCTGGCGCACGGAACGGGCACCGTCAATCAGAGAAAGGACCCGCCATTCATTGGCATTAAGCTTGATTTCTTCTTTGCTCTTAACCTTACCCGACATTTTAAACACCAGCCGGTCTGAGGTAATGACCTTTTTGAGGACGGAAAGCTCATCAATCCGCCGGGAGGCCTCCAGGATCAGCTTCATGGGGTTGAGCTGGGTGACGATCATGCTTTTTAAGTTGAGCCGGGCATCCCGGTAATCAAAGCGCCCCCTTTCCCAGAACAGCAGGTCATACAGGACCGCCTCCACCTGCCGGGTATTGTATTTTTTAAGGGTTTCAAGGGAAATATACCCTTTTTCCACCAGAACTTTGCCGATGTGAACCTTGCTTTCTCTGGCATCGGCCAGGCATTTTTGAAGCTGCTGGGCCGATATGATCCCATCGGTTCTCAGCAAAAAGCCCAACCGGGCCTGCTTCAATGAAGCCGTTGCATAAACAATGGTGCCCTGGTCAAAAAACACCCGGCTTTCCTCGCCTTCGCGTTTGACCGTCAATATTCCGGTTTTCTGGTCATTGCACAAAAGCTGGAGAATGCCGGCAAGGGTTAACCCTTCAAAATCCCCCTGAAGATTCATGGCTGCTGTCCTTTTTCACTCGTGACGGCTGTATGCCCCCGGTCTGTTTAACCGCCGGCGGATGGCTTTATTGCCATTCCCTCCATTGGACTGGTTTTCCGCCGGTGGGCAATTTAGCCTTTCAAATTAAAAAGGATATAAAACAAAAAAAAATGAAATACAAGGATCGTTGGAGCGGCGGTGGGGAAATGGGATTCACAACCCTAAACCCATTAAGCCTTCAGCCTGATTTTTTTAATTGCAACCCCAATCTTTGAAAATAAGGATTAGGTCTATAAAATTGAATTCTGGCCGTTCAATTCAGATACAACATATGGCGGTCGGCTGATTTTTGAAAAAAGCAGGAGTTATAGAATTATGTGTCGTTCTGCGATTCCTTAAACGTTCTGATCCTTTGTAATTTTAACGTAAACATCTACGGCATGACCGTAGAATGTTTTTGTTGTTTTAGAAGCCACTCATATGCTGTCATGACTTCAACCCATTTTGGCAACATATCAAAAGGAACTCCCATGTCTCCGGTTATCAACACGCAGTGGCTGTTTTTAACCCTTTTTCTGGCTTTTTCCAATTCGTTTATTTCCCGGCGAAAATTATCTTGATTTAATGTTTCGGTGACCTGAATAAGAACTGGATTTTTAGTTTCAGGGAAAACAACAAAATCGCACTCATAGCCATTCTTTAAAAAGAAAATAGCTTCTGTAGTATTGCGGATACCTGTAAAAACCAAATTTTCAAGTAATTTGCCCCGATCCTCTGAAAAAGTATACCGGATACCAGAGGCAATCCCGTTATCATAGAGATAGATTTTTTTATTGCTCATCTCTCTTTTCACTACTGCAGGATCATATTTTTCCACATATGTTACCATGTAGATAGAAAATATTTGGTCTATGAGCCGATAAATTGAGTCTTTACCGATTCTGATTCCCCTGGATTTCAAATCATTGTAAAGTTTGTTAACAGAAAATTCTTTTGTAAATGAACCGATGAGGCGTTTAATAAGGTATTTTAGAATTGATGCGTCTCGAATCTCATATCTATCCATTAAATCCCGATAGAGCATGACATTAAAATATTCCTGCAAAATGTTTGCTTTAAAACGATTTTCCATTTCAACCAGCTCGGGGTATCCACCCCAGGTCAGGTATTCATCAAAGCTGCGCTGAATTTTTGCACGATTTTTTGTGGAATATATATCTTTGGAATCAATGCTCCTGAAAGATAAAAATTCCGGGAATGATAAAGGCAGAATCTCAAAAGAAAGGCTTCGTCCTCTTAATGAGGTGGCAATTTCTTTTGATAGCATTTTTGCATTTGAGCCTGTGAGGAAAATTTTTTTGCTTACTGTGTCATACAGACGACGGACGTATTTTTCCCATTCCGGAATTTCCTGAATCTCATCAAAAAAGATATAGAGCTCATCCAATTTCTGATCAGGATAAAGTTCAAGATAGGCATCAAGAATCTGATCATAACCAGCATCAAAATCGAGGCGCTCATCTTCAAAATTAAGATAAAAAATCTGTTCTCTCTTTATGCCAGCCTTTTCCAAGCTTGCTATGAGTTGAAAAAGATACCATGTTTTTCCAGCTCGGCGCGGACCTGCGATTGTAACAATTTTGCCCAGATCAAGGGGAACGCTCAAATGTCGTGGCGTAAACGATGGCAGCGGTCTGGAATGAAAATCCTTAATAATTGTTTTTAAAATTTGCTTCATCGGTTTATTTTCCTTAATCAGGGGAAAATGTCAATAATTATTTGTTTTTCAATAAGGAAAATTTTTATTTTGGAGAATTATAACCGGTCCATTTGAACGGCTTGATGTATATTGATTAAGCCAGGTAGGGTAAAATTAAATTGTCAAGTCGGAAATCAGGGATAGAAATATCCCCGAATGGTGGACACGTTTTTTGTGTCCGCCATTTGCCAAGAATTCGATTCCATCTGATTCATCGTGAGGGGGCCAGGTGTTATGACTGAAATGGTGGGTGGGCTGAAGGGGAGGGCAACTCTAACTCCCCTTCAGCTTTAGGTCTTAATCCTTGTTCTGGCTTAAAGGGTATCTATAATCTGGTTTAAGGTTGGGCTCGGCCGCATCAGGTTTTGGGCTTTGGCCTCATCGGGCAGATAATAGCCCCCGATATCCCCGGGTTTTCCCTGGGTTTCCATGAGTTCTTTATTGATCATCCCTTCCTTTTCGGCCATGAGCCGGGCCGGTTCAATGAAAATTTCTTTTAAGGCCGGGTTCTCGGACTGTTCGGCCATGGCCTTGGCCCAGAACAGGGCCAGGTAAAAGGCGGCTCCCCGGTTATCCGGTTCATTGGCCTTTCTGGACGGGCTTTTTCCCTGTTCAAGATAATCGCCGATGGCCTGGTCTAAGGCCCGGGCAAGAACCAGGGGTTTATCGCTGCCCGACTGTTTGGCGGCAAGTTCCAGGGACGGCACCAGGGCACAGTATTCACCCAATGAGTCCCACCTGAGATGGCCCTGGTCCAGGAACTGCTCCACATGCTTGGGGGCTGATCCGCCGGCCCCGGTTTCAAAAAGTCCGCCGCCGTTTAACAGGGGGACAATGGAGAGCATCCGGGCGCTGGTGCCCAGCTCCAGGATGGGAAACAGGTCGGTCAGGTAATCCCTTAAGACGTTGCCGGTCACGGCAATGGTATCCTGCCCCTGTCTGACCCGGTCCAGGGTAAATTTGATGGCCTCAACCGGAGACATGATCTGAACATCAAGGCCGGTCAGGTCAAGGCTATCAAGGTTTTTCTTTACTTTCTCAATAATTTGTCTGTCATGGCCCCGGTTGGGATCAAGCCAGAAAATCGCCGGTGTCCCGGTGGTCCCGGCACGGGATACCCCTAATTTAACCCAGTCCTGAACCGCGATGTCCTTGGTCCGGCATACCCTGAAAATATCCCCTTTTTCCACATCCTGGGACAAGAGAAGGTTTCCGGTTTCGTCAACCAGGCGGATAACACCCGGGCCGGCCGCTTCAAAAGTGGTATCGTGGGAGCCGTACTCTTCGGCCTTTTTGGCCATGAGCCCCACATTGGAAACCGATCCCATGGTTCCCGGATCAAACTGGCCTTTCTCCTTGCAGTCGTCAATAACGGCCTGGTAAATTCCGGCATAACTTCTGTCCGGGATCATGGCCACGGTATCCTGGAGCTTGCCTTCCTTGTTCCACATCTTGCCGCCGTCCCGGATCACATTGGGCATGGACGCGTCCACGATCACATTGTTGGGCAGGTGAAGGTTGGTGATTCCCTTGTCTGAGTCCACCATGGCAAGACTGGCCTTGGCCTCATAAACCTTGTCAATATCCTTTTTGATCTGTTCTCGTTTTTCCTGGGGAAGGGTTTTGATTTTGTCCAGAATAACGGCCAGGCCGTTGTTGACGTTGACACCGATCTGTTTAAATTCCGGCTCATATTTATCCAGAACATCCTTAAAGTATACGGACACGCAATGGCCGAACAGAACCGGGTCAGACACCTTCATCATGGTGGCCTTAAGGTGAAGGGACAACAGGGTCTGATCTGCGGCGGCCCGGTCAATCTGATCGGCATAAAATTGGCGCAAGGCCTGAACATTCATGACGGCCGCATCAACCACCTCATCTCGCTCCAGGGAAAGGTCCTGCTTTAACACCGATACCTGACCGTTTTGAGCCTCAAACTCAATCTTTGCCGTGCAGGCCGTGTCCAACGCAAGGCTTTTTTCCGTGCCGTAAAAATCTTTTTCCGTCATATGGGCCACCCGGGAAAGCGATCCTTTTTCGGGCCAGGGTTTCATCATCTTATGGGGGTGTTTACGGGCAAAGGCTTTGACCGAGGCCGCAGCCCGCCGGTCTGCATTGCCTTCTCTTAAGACCGGGTTGACGGCAGACCCCAGGATTTTGGCATACCGGGCATAAACAGCCTGTTGTTCGTCGGTTTCCGGTTTCTCCGGAAAATCCGGGATATCATACCCCTTATCCTGAAGCTCTTTGACGGCAGAGAGCAGCTGGGGCACCGAAGCACTGATATTGGGCAGTTTAATGATATTGGTATCCGCTTTTTGAACCAGGCCGCCAAGCTGGCCTAAGTGGTCCGGCTGCTGCTGTTCCGGTGTGAGATTCTCGGGAAAGGCCGCAATGATCCGGCCGGCCAGGGAAATATCATAAAGGGTCACCGAAATATCGGCGTGCTTGAGAAAATTGCGTACTATGGGAAGCAGGGAATATCCCGCCAGGGCAGGGGCCTCGTCGGTCTTGGTCCAGATAATTTCTGTCATGTTACAGCACCTTGTTGAAAGTTTGAGATAATTTTTTCATTTATACAGCTTCTTAAAAATTGGTTCATCTGAGTCATATCATTTGATGAATAAAACGCCAGCATCAGCCGGTTGAATTCAAGCTGGCGCTTAACCGGCACATTGATGACCGGGTATCCTTTATTGAGCAAAATTCCGTTCATCATGAACCGGCCCGTCCGCTTATTGACGTCCCAGAAAAACTGTATTCGGGCCATCTTTAAAAATGCGGCAATGGCTTTATCATATACATCCTTTATTAAGTCAACTTCAGATTGGGTCTTTGCCCACATTTCGTCCAGGGTTTCGGCCGGCGGCGGCTCGTAATCCGATCCGCTGATGGCGACATGGCCTGACCGGAATACCCCCCATTCAAATGCCTCTTCTCTGGCCGCAATGTGGTGAAGTTCAAGGGCAACGGGTTTTGAAAATTCAAACCGGTTGTCATCCATCAGCTCAAAGAGCCGCTTCCATGCCTTTGCCTGGTTGATCACCATGTTCTGGTCACTGATTTTATGGCCGCCCACCGTCACCCCGTCCAGAATGGTTTGAACTTCAGGCAGGGTAATGGCCACCCCTTCAAGGTTGACCGCTTCGCAGACCAGTGAGGGAACTTCACGAACCGCCAGAGCCTTTGCCAGCCGTTTGTTGGGCGTCATATGCCAGATGGTGTCCACAACAGCCACGAATCAGTCTTTAAACACCAGTTTGCCGCCAATGTGTCCGGCAATTCCGGCACAGGCGGTCATGAAAAGATTCAGGCAGATGAAAATACCGGCGTTTTCAGATGCCAGGACTTTCGGGTCAATCCAATACCAGACAAGGGCGATAACGGCCGATGCACTGGCTAAAGTGGCGGAAAGGATTTTGGCGATAAAGACAGAGGTCATGGCCTTTCGGTATTTTTTGCGCCACTCAAGCCCACCGGTAAACAGCACCACGGGCAGGGAGACAATGGCAAAGATAAGGTTGACCACGGCGGCTTTGGCAAGAAATTCACAGTGACAGACCCAGGAAAGGAAGAACAGCACAAACGCCACCGGCAGCAGGCCGTTAGGGGAATGCACGGAAATGGGATGAAGATGGTGCCGGACCAGCAGGGATTTGATTTTTTCCATCCCGGTTTCCGGTTTCGGAGGGGCAGGGGGAACCGCTTGGGTTTTGGCCGGGGAGGCCTTTGCCCGCTGTTTTTCAGGAATCTGATCCTCGCTGATCTCTTTGAATTTGCTTGCCGGAACATTGCAGACCGGGCATTTTTCAGGGGGCTGCTCCCCCCGGTGGATGTAGCCGCATACCGTACATTGCCAGATTTTCATTTGATAGTCCTCTTCTAGTCCTCAAGTTTAAGATTTTTCATGGTTGACAAAAGGCAGTTTACTATTCATTTATATCCTTGTGAAGCGGTTTTACCGTTTCTCCTTTCTGCAAACCATAAGACGGCCGTTTTTTCGGTCACTATTTGACCGTTATCCGTCCATATCGGGGAAGCCTTTCAATGCCTGATCCGTCCATCCTCATGACCGGTGTTTTTGTCTTTTTTGCCCGAATCTGCGATGTGTCCATCGGAACGGTCCGGACCATTGTCACGGTTCAGGGAAGAAGCGTTCTGGCCTTTATACTGGCCGTTTGTGAACTCACGATCTGGATTCTGGTGGCCAGCACCGTCATCGGGCAGGTCAAGGAGCAGCCCATTCTGATTATTTTTTATGCCTTTGGATACGCCACGGGGAATGTCATCGGCATCAAGGTGGAAGCCAAGCTGGCCTTTGGGCTGATCATTCTTCGGGTCATCTGCCGGGAGTCGGCCAAGACCATTGCCCAGACCCTGAGGGATGCCGGCCAGCCCGTGACCGTATTTACGGGGGAAGGCTTGAAAGGGCCGGTATGGGAGCTTTATATCGCCTGCCGCAGAAAAGATCTCAAGTGGCTTATTGCCGAAGTTCAGAAAATTGACAAAGAGGCCTTTTATGTGGTGGAGCAGGCCCGAAGCATGAGCAAGGTGCTGCGTCCCGTCACCACCCCCCTTGGGGGATGGCGCTCTGTCCACAAAAGAAAGTAGCCCCGTGGGGGGCTCCCGATTTCACCGGCCCCTGCCTTTGCCGGCAGCGGTTTGCCCGTTCTTGGCGGCAGTATCCTAAATTAGGCCGGAAAATGATAAATCAAGCCTTGCCATTGCTCTGTATATCCTGGGCGGTTTCATAAAATTTATGTGAAATGGATACAAGATCTAATCAAATACAGGGAATAGGCGGCATACGAGAGCAGCAGCCCCAGCCCTTCATACCGGTTGATTTGTCCCTGTCGCCCTTTGAACCCGTAACAGATAATAAAAAGGGAAACCGTCAGGGCCCCCATGACCGGCATGTCCCTTTTCAGCACTTCAGGTGCTATCTCAAGGGGGGCAATACTGCCGGCAATTCCCACAACCACCAGGGTATTAAACAGGTTGGACCCCAGCACATTGCCCAGGGCGATATCATGCTCCCCTTTACGGGCGGCCATCAGGGAAGAGGCCAGTTCCGGCAAAGAGGTCCCCACGGCCACAACGGTCAGGCCGATGACCAGATCGCTGACCCCCAGCAGCCGGCTGATATTCACTGCGCCCCATACCAGGAGCCGGGAGCTGGCCATGAGCAGCAAAAGCCCAATGACCAGCCAGAAGACGGCCTTGCCGATCCCCATGGTTTTGGATTCAACGTTAAGCTCAACTTCTCCGGCAAAGGAGTCCGTGGTTTTCTTTTTTCCCTTTATGACGGACCACCCCATAAAAACAAAAAAAATGAGCAGCAGCACCACGGCGTCATAAGTGGAGATCACTTTGTCAAAGGCCTGATAAACGGCAACGGCCGTGACAAGGGTCAAGACGGGAAGTTCAGTCTTGAGCACTTCGGAATTGGCGTAGATGGGGCTTACCAGGGCGGTGAGCCCCAGAATCAGTGATATATTGGCAATATTTGAGCCGTATGCGTTTCCCAGGGCAATGCCGGGATTTCCCTGCAATGAGGACATGGCCGAAACCAGCATTTCAGGTGCCGACGTTCCAAACCCGACAATCAGCATGCCGATTAACAAGGGCGGCATCCCCAGGTGTTTTGCCGTGGCCGCTGCCCCGTCAACAAACCGGTCAGCGCTCCAGACCATCAGCAATAGCCCTGCGGCCATCCCCGACAGATATAGTATCATTCTCGCTCCTTCACAAGGGAACCACGATAAAATAGGTTAATCCGTCCCGCTTGATCAGCAGGAGGATCCGGCCCGCTGTTGCCGCTTCATTAACCGCCTGATCGAATTGTTCCGGCGTATTCACTGTTTTCCGATCCGCCTGCAGGACAATGTCACCGACACCCAGTCCCTGGTCCTCGGCCGCGCTTCCCTCCTGAACGCCCGTAATGACAACGCCTTCTCCTTCTTTACTGTCCAGTTGCGAGGCGATCTGGCCGGTGACGGCCTGAACCTGCAGTCCCATGGCGCTTTTTTCCGGTGTTTCAGCCTCTGGTTCCTGTTGTGCCGATGGCCTTTCTCCGACTGCGAGCTGAAGCCGCTTTTCCCTTTTATCCCGGATAATGGTCAATACGGCTTCGCTGCCGGGCGGCAGGATAGCGGTTAAATTTCTTAAGGACGTGCTGGTTTCAATCTTTTTGCCATTCATCTCAATGACGATGTCCCCGATGTGTAACCCGTTGTCCCCCGCCGGAGAATCCCCCATTATGCCGGAAACCAGTGCCCCGGAAGAGCGCTTGACCCCCAGTGCCAAAGCAAGCTCGGCGGTCAGATCCTGAACCGTTATCCCCAGATAGCCGCGGATAACCCGCCCGTTTTCCCTTAGCTGGTTTTCTATGGCGCGGGCCATGTTGATGGGAATGGCAAATCCGATGCCCATATACCCCCCGCTTTGACTGTAAATGGCGGTGTTGATACCGATCACCTCTCCATCAAGGTTAATCAGGGGCCCGCCTGAATTCCCCGGGTTGATGGCCGCATCGGTCTGAATGAAATCTTCATACTCGGTAATATGTACATTGCTGCGGCCAATGGCGCTCACAATTCCCACGGTCAGGGTCTGGGTCAGGCCAAAGGGATTTCCGACGGCCATGACCCAGTCCCCGATACGGGATTTTGAGGAGTCCCCCATTTTTATAACCGGCAGGTCCGTGGCATCGATCTGTATCAGCGCCACTTCCGTCTCCGGGTCCGTGCCGATCAGCTGGGCCTGGTCAAATACCCTTCCATCGCTGAGTTCTACCCTGATGTTGTCCACTTCCCCGACAACATGGTTGTTGGTCAGGATGTACCCGTCCTCACTGATGATGAACCCGGAACCCTGGCCCACCTGTTTTTCTTTCCGGGGATTTTGCATCTGCGGGAACCGGTCGCCGAAAAATTTTTTTAAGAACTCTTCCATGAACAATTCACCGGGATCTGTTGCCCCTTCAGCGCCTTCTCCCGGGGCGACCATCTTTTCCACTTTAATGGAAACAACCGCCGGCATCACTTTTTTGGCCACGGCGGCAAAGGTATCGGACAGTGCTTTGGCCTGCTGTATGCTGGCCGGCTCAACCGCGCAAACCCCCGGGTACGGTATCAGCGCCAGCATAATATAAACCGGTCCAAGGATCCGAAGAACAGTTCTTTTCAAAGTTTTTTGGCTATTCACGTTATCTTCCTTATTTCATTAGGCCGTCGGAACGGGTCAATGGCCGGCCCGGGTCCGCCAAAGCAGGCTCTTGAGGATAATGAAGCAGACCAGGGCAGCTGTTTACGATGCATATACGCCCCCCGTTTTGGCTTTACAAGCTTTTTTTATGTATGGCAGTTTTTTTGAAATTTCAATATGTTTCATCCGCGATACGGACGATGGGCCAAGGGATGGGACACCGCCTGAACACCTTTTCCGGCCGCGCTGCCGGATATGGTCTTTCCAAGGCTGCTGTTCCCTTTGACCCCATGACTGGACGCCCGGCTTTTTTTTCCTGCGGCCTTGAGAATTTTCCGGTACATTGATTGGAAAAATAGCAGTTTCAAAGTGAATGATTTCATGTTATTTGTCAACTTACGCCCGTTTCCCGGGACACGGGACAGGATAATTAAATAACAAATGGACTGGGGCTCACCATATCTGCCCGATATGAATCATGGTCAATGAAATGTACCCCCTAAAAGTCGCCCGTTTTTTCCCTGACAATCGTCCTTCGGCAATGAAAAACCGCCCGGTTGCAAAATTGGCAGACGGGCTTTATGAAATGGAGGAACAATGAAGACAGTTAATAAGATCATGGTGGCCATTGATTTTAGCGAGTATTCCCTTCCGGTGTTGAAATACGCCGCCGCATTGGCAGCAGACGTGGATGCGGAACTGCTGCTGGTCAACGTCATCAACCAAAGGGATGTTGACATGGTGAAAAAAGTAGCGGATATAGCGCCGCAATTGTCGGTGAAAACCTACCTGGAAGAGTCCGTGACGGACAGGGAAGCTCAGTTTCAGGGACTCATCAAAGAGGCCGGGTGCCAGACCATGGCGGTGAAGACCAGCGTGCGGATCGGCGTTCCCTACAAGGCGCTTCTCCAGGCCATTGAGGAAAAGAAGCCCGATATCCTGGTCATGGCGGCCAAAGGCCGTTCCAATCTGGTGGACACGGTCATCGGCTCCTGCGCCCAGAAGATGTTCAGGCGATGCCCCATTCCATTGCTCAGCATCCGAACCGGTGATGCGGATTAGGTTTTTTACTTCCCGAAACCATCCAAGGTACAGCCTGATCCCCCTGATGCGTGCGTCCCGGTTTTTTCTTGCGGCGGCCTTTCAGCCGGGTCTTGCCCCCCCCCCGGAACCCGGCTGACCTTTCCCGTTTAAGAATTTCCTGAAAAAAAACGGAATGGGGCTGTTGTTTTTGCCGGTTCCCCTTAAGATTAAAAACCAAAACAAAACCTTTAAAATAATCAAAGGAGGGGATTCAATGTCCGAACCCACGGCATACCTGACCATCATCAACCGGTTTGTGGAACATGACGCGGCCACTGCCGCAAGGTTTATGGAAAGTATGGATGAAGCGGATGCATCACAAATCCTTCAGGTGCTTCCCATCGAAACGGCTGTCCGGGTGATCCGCAATTTTCAGGTGGGGTTTGCCGCCGTGCTGCTGGAAGGGGCCGGAAGCGAGTTTGTCGGCCAGGTGCTTCCCCACATGACGCCCCAGATGCTCACCGCCATACTGATGCATGCGTCCGCACCCTTCAGAGAACAGATCAAGGCAACCCTTAATGAAACCGTTCAGGCGCAGATCAGTGAACTTCTGACCTATCCGGAAAGAAGCATTGGCCGGATTTTAAGCACTGACTTCATGTCATTTGACAAAGATATTCTGGTCCAGGATGCCATTGAAACCATCCGGTTCCTGTCCAAGAAACGGGTGCCGGCCACCTACGCCTATGTGGTGGACGAGGAAAGTCACCTGCTCGGGGTGCTGAACATGCGCGATCTCTTGCTGGCCTCACCCGATCAGCCCCTTGAAGCCATCATGATCCGGGATGTTTTTTCCCTTCACGGGTTTATGGATGTCCAGGAAGCGGCGGCAGACCTTTCCAAACGAAAGTATTTTGCCGCCCCCGTGGTGGATTCGGAAAATAAAATTCTGGGGGTTATCAAGGCCGAACGTCTGATCAAGGGCGTCCGGGAAGACACGGCCCAGGACATCCAGCGGATGTTCGGTGCCGGCAGGGATGAGAAACCTTTTTCAAGTATCTTCTTTTCCCTGAAAAAACGGCTTTTCTGGCTGCACATTAACCTGGTGACGGCCTTTATGGCCGCCGGGGTCGTGGCCCTGTTTGAGGGCGTGATTTCAAAATTGACAATCCTTGCGGTATTTCTTCCCGTGGTTGCCGGCCAGGGGGGGAATGCCGGGGCCCAGTCCCTGGCCGTTGTCATGCGGGGCATTGCCATGCGGGAGATCCCAGAGGAAAAAGCGGGCCGGCTCATTTTAAAGGAGGGCGGGCTTGGGGCCATCAACGGGGTGGTGATCGGGATCGTCACGGCGGCAGCGGCCTGGCTCTGGGTGGGGAACCCTTATCTGGGGCTCGTGATTGGCCTTGGCATGTTTTTCAACCTGATCTTTGCCGGCCTGTCCGGCGCGTCCATCCCGCTGTTCATGAAGCGGGTGGGGATTGATCCGGCCCAGAGTTCCAGCATCATCCTGACCACGGTAACCGATATCCTGGGGTTTCTGGCATTTCTCGGGTTTGCCGTGATCTTCCAGTCTTACCTGGTGTGATTTGCATCTGGACAAACAACAGGGCAGGTTTATAATAACAGACTCATCAGCCAGGCATGGCCTGGCTGACCATTTTAATCCGCTTAACGGCCACGGGCCGCTTTGGTTATCCAACCAAGAGCCGCCCACAACAAATATTGAAAGTCTTCTCAGGACGTTAGTGAGACTTTCATATAACCGTCACGGACGGCTTGGATTATCCAACCAAGCACCGCCCACAACGAAAAATGAAAGTCTTTTCGGCTTGTCAGTGAGACTTTCATATAACGGCCACGGGCCACAAGCCCACAACGAATAATGAAACTGAAGATACCAGCAACGGTAGACTATAAATTGGGCACCGCAGGTGCTTCGCCCTCTTGTCTCTTGTTTCTTGTCTCCAGTTTCTTATAAAAACTTTAGGTAGTCTTTCATGTCTGGATTTGATTACTGGAAACTGCTCGCCGGCCTGGGGATTTTCATGTTCGGCATGCAGCTTCTGGAAACTTCCGTAAAAGAGCTGAGCGGTAAAGCGTTTCGCAAAATTATCCGGCATTATACCAATACCCGGCTCAAGGCCATTGCCGCAGGGACGGCGGTCACCGCCCTGCTCCAGAGCAGTTCGGCGGTCTCTTTGATGGTCCTGGCCTTTGTGGGGGCCGGCATCATGAGCATGGAGAATGCCATTGGCGTTATTCTCGGTTCCAACATCGGGACCACCCTGACCGCCTGGATCGTGGCGACCCTGGGGTTCAAGGTCAGGATTGAGGCCTTTGCCCTGCCATTTGTCGGGATTGCCGCATTCGGACTGATCCTTGCAAAGCCCGGAACGCGGCCGGCCCATTTAACAAGGCTGTTGATCGGGTTTGGTTTTCTTTTCCTTGGCCTGGATTATATGAAGACCAGTGTGGAGTTTTTTGCAAAGGAATTTGACCCCCAGCATCTGCACAACCTGGCCCTGTGGACATATCTGATCATCGGAACCGTCATGACGGCCCTGATGCAGGCCAGCGCCGCCACCATCGCCATCACCCTGGCCGCACTGCACAGCGGCCTGATGACCTTTGAGATGGGGGCCGCCATGGTCATCGGGGCCAACATCGGCACCACCATCACCATCCTTCTCGGGGCCGCCGGTGGAACGCCGTCCAAAAAAAGGGTGGCGGCCAGCCATCTGGTCTTTAACCTTGTCTCCGGGATTGTTGCCTTTGCCGGCCTGCCCCTGATGGTCGCGGCGGTTAAATTGTTTGTGGATGTCTCTGCCAACGGGCCGGTGGGCCTGGCCCTGTTTCATACCCTGTTCAATGTCATCGGCGTGTTGATGTTTGTTCCTTTTATAAACACCCTCACCCGGCTGCTGGCCAAATTTCTGCCCGAACACCGGAAAACCATCAGCGTCTATCTGGTCAATACCCCGGCGGAGGAAGCCGAGGCAGCCGGTATTGCCATCAAAAACGAGGTGATCCACATGCTCCAGGAATGCCAGTTGTATGCCTTAAGGTCCCTGGCGCTGGATGAAAAACTGATATTTGACGAAAAGCTGCCCTTTGAGAAAAACGAACGAAAGCAGCTGACAAAAGAAGCGCTTTTTGCCCAGATCGGACACCTTCATTCGGCCGTGGTGGCCTATTATTCAAGGATTCAGACCCAGACCACGGATGAACACAGAACAAGGGCGCTTGCCAGAGTCATTCTGGCCTCCAGGAATATCATGAATGCGGCCAAAAATTTTGAAGGCATACGGCCGATTCTGGATGAATTCGAAGCCTCCGAGTCCGCTTTTTTAAACCGCCAGTACGGCCGTTTCAGAAAGCGCCTGCTCCACTTTCTGACCGCCACGGGCGGCATATCGGAACGGCGGGACCCGGAATCGGTCTACCAGACCATCATTAAGGCATTCAAAGAACTTGAATCCGACGATAACCTCTTTATCCAGGAAACCGTGAAGGCATCTGCCGAAGATCCGGCAGGGGATCTGGACCTGTCGGCGCTTCTATTATCCAACCGGCTGTTTACCCAGGCCGGAAGAATGCTCATTTTCAGCATGAAAGACCTGTTTTTGACACCGGAGCAGGCCCAGGCCTTTGATAAAGAGACCAACAATTAACCCAAAAGAGGGAAATCCGCTATGACATATCATCTGCCGTCCTGGCAAACGGTTCTGGATATTCTGGTCATTTCCGCCGGCCTTTTTTTTCTGTACCGGACGATTATCCGGCTGGGCACCTGGAAAATTGTTTCCGGTATTCTGGTGGCGGCCCTATTTTTCGTAATCGCCAGCCTGCTGGACCTGAAAGGGGTGGAGTGGGTTTACCGGAATGTCAGCCATGTGGCGGTGTTAAGCCTGATTGTTTTGTTCCAGCCGGAGCTGCGCAAGGTTTTTGAAAGGGCCGCCTCCATTCGGAAAGATAAAAACAACCCCAAGGACCCCGGTTTTTTCAAGCTGGTGGCTGAAAGTCTGACCCGCATGGCCGCATCCGGCACAGGGGCCATTATCGTGTTTCCGGGCACCGAGAATATTGCCCAGTGGGTGAGCGGTGGATTCCGCCTGGAGGCCCGGCCCAGCCTGCCCCTGATTCTGAGCATATTCGATTCGAGTTCTCCTGGCCATGACGGGGCACTGATTGTTAAAAACGAACGGTTTGATGCCCTGGGGGTCCGCCTTCCCGTTTCTCAGAGTGAGCGCCTGCCAAGCGATTACGGCACCCGCCATCAGGCGGCCATGGGGCTGAGTGAAAAAACAGACGCCCTGGTTGCCGTGGTTTCCGAGGAGCGGGGCCAGGTCTCCATATTTAAAAACGGCAAGATGACCCCCCTTAAAACAGAGGCTCAGATTGTGGACGCCATCCTTGACCATTACAGGGCTGAAGGTATTTTTAAACAGCTCTTTTCCGCAAATGCATCCCCTCGCACCCTGGGGCTGGAGATCGCCGGATCCATTGCGGTGGCCGTGGTCCTGTGGGTGACGATCATTGCCGGCCAGGGGGAGATGATTGAAAAGGTTGTTGCTGTTCCGGTAGAGTATACAGCCACGGCTGAAGATGTGGTCATGACCGGGGAAAAGGCCAATGAGGCCCGGCTGCACCTAAGCGGTTCCAAATCGGATCTGGACGCCGTCTCTCCGGCTGCCCTGGGGGTCAAGATTGACCTGTCGAAAATGGCCGCGGGCAAACAGACCGTGTTTATCAGCGAAGAAAATATCCGGCTGCCTCGGGGGATCCGGCTGCTTGACGCCGAACCGGCCGGCATCGAGGTCAATATCGCCAAACTTACCCGGACAACCCTGCCGGTCAAACCCCAGCTGGTGGGCAGTCTCCCCGACGGCCTGCGGCTGGTCTCTTCCAAGGTTGACCCTGAAGCCCTCCGGGTGTTTGTTCCCTCGGGAGATGCCGGTAAATCCTATAAAAGCATTACCACTACCCCGGTTTATCTGGACAATATCAGGGAGAACGCCATGTTTTACTGCAAGGTCGTTGCCCCCCAGGCCGTTCAGCCCGTGGACAAACGGTGGCCGGATGTTGAGATTCATGTGACTGTGGCGCTGAAAAGCGCCAAGTAATCTTAAAAAAATAAAACGGACTATCCATGCACTCATCTTTTACCTTGCTGTATACCTGGGCGGGAATTCTTTTCTGCCTTTGCCATTCAGCCATGTTTTCCGGCATGAACCTGGCGGTATTCAGTATCAGCCGCCTGCGGCTTGAAATTGAAGCCGCCGAAGGAAATAAACATGCAGAAAAACTGTTGCTGCTGCGGGAAGATTCCAATTTCGCCCTGACCACCATTTTATGGGGCAATGTCGGCATTAATGTTCTGCTGGCGCTGTTGTCCAACTCGGTTTTGACCGGTATCAGCGCATTTTTGTTTTCTACTGTCCTGATTACATTTATCGGGGAGATTATTCCCCAGGCCTATTTTTCACGCAATGCCCTGAAAATGGTCTCTTTGCTGGCCCCGGTCCTTAAATTTTACCAGGTCCTGCTTTATCCGGCCGCCAAACCCTCAGCCCTGCTGCTGGACTGGTGGCTGGGAAAAGAAAGCATTCAATATTTCAGGGAACACAGCATCCGGGAGATGATCAAAAAACATATTGATGCCGATGATGCGGAAATAGCACGGATCGAGGGCCTGGGCGCATTGAATTTTCTGGCCATTGACGATCTGAGCATGGCCCAGGAAGGGGTGGACCTTGACCCGGCCAGTATTATTCAACTGCCGTCTGCCAACGGGCAGCTGATATTCCCGGCTTATACCCAGAGTCCCGAAGACCCTTTTTTGCGAACCATTGAGAAATCCGGAAAAAAATGGGTGATTTTCACGGATGAAACCAATGATCCGAAAATGGTCATGGATGCCGACTGTTTTATCCGGCACGCACTGTTTAAATCCCCCCGGCCCGACCCTTCCTGGTATTGCCACACCCCCATTATTGTTAAAGACACGGCAACCAAGCTTGGCAACGTCCTTAACCGGTTTAAGAACAAGCCGGGAAAAGGGGAGGATGACATCATCGAACAGGACATTATCCTGACATGGGGGACGTCAAAACGAATCATTACCGGTGCGGATATTTTCGGCCGCCTGATGAGAGGTATTTCAACCCGGGATTTTTCAATGTCATAGCCCGGATATGTCATGGGCCGGTGTCAGTTTGATTTACCCGTTCTCAGGGCAAACAGGTCTTTACCGACTCTATGGATTGTATACGTATGCCTGTCATCACTGCCCAGGGCGTATCCGTCCTTCATGAACCCCTTGAACCCGGTGTAGGTTTTGCTTAATCGAATCTCTTCATAGGCCTCGCGGGTAGAAATTTCTTTGTCCCGGAGGAGTTTTTCCCCTATGGGCAGGGTTAAAAGCTGTTTTCGGTACAGGTCATATTCGGAAAATCCCATGTCCGAGAGCACCACTTTGGCCGAAGCAAAGCCCTTGGCGGATAAATCAATCAGCAAATCCACGACTTGAGGATACCCTGAAGCGGCTTTGAATCCGCTTTTGTTTCTGGCATAGAAAACGAAGAGTGTCAGAATGACAGCCCGGATTAAATTTTTCGTTTTTTCATCTTCAGGGTCCTGGGAGAATTCCAGTCCCAGGTCAATCAGTATGCCAAGTGCGTCGGGACCCAGCTTATAAATCTCATGGGCTTTTTGCTCGGCGTCTTCCTTGTCCTGCCTGACCTGCATGGATGTGAGTCTTTTTTTGATTTCTTTTTTCATGCCTCCTAACACCGTTCTTGTTTTATCTGATTATCCAAAGGAAGCCTGGCGCTTATCGGTCCTCAAAGTCGGTGTAGACACACTCGTCGGGCCCGCAATAGTCTCCCACATAATCGGCACCGGGCCGGTAAAGGGTGGGTTTGGGCGCTGCCGTGGCAAACTGCTCTTCAATAACATGGGCGCACCAGCCGCTGACCCGGGATACGGCAAACAGCGGGGTAAACAGGTCCGTGGCAATGCCCATGGCATGGAACAGGGATGCCGAGTAAAAATCCACGTTGCAGTAAATGTCCCGCTGCTTTCTCTCTTTGAACGCGGCCTTGGCCTTGATTTCCAGTTCCCGGGACAGCTCATACCACTTTGGCTGTCCGGCAATCTGCCCCATTCTTTTGCTCATGGGGGCCAGCACCTTGGCCCTGGGATCATCGGTCTGGTAAACGGCATGCCCGAGCCCCATGATCAACCCGCCGGATTCAAGGGTCTGGTTGATATAGTCGTCTATCCGGTCCGTGGAGTCGATCTCCTTGAGCATTTTCATGACCCGGACATTGGCCCCGCCGTGAAGGGGACCGGACAGGGAGCCGATGGCCCCGGAGACGGCTGCCGCCATATGGGCCCTGGTGGAGGCAATCTGCCTTGCCGTAAAGGTGGATGCATTAAAGGAGTGCTCGGCATGGAGAACGAGGCCGGCATCAAAAAACCGGGCGGTTTCAGGATCCGGTCTCTCCCCGTTGAGCATGTACAGAAAATTGGCGGCATGGCTTAAATCATTGTCCGGCGCAACAGCTTTCTTCCCGTTTCTGATCCGGTCCCATGCCGCCGTAATCACGGCAATGCCGGCAATGAGATTTTCTGCACTGTACAGGGCATTTTCAAGCTTGGGTTCTTCTAAAAGCCCTTTGTCTGCCTGACCAAGCAACGGAACCGCCGCCTGAAGGACATCCATGGGATTCATTTGAGGGGGCAGGACGGCAAGGAAGTCAAAAATGTTTTCCGGCACAGCCCGTTTGAGTTTCAGGCTCTGGGTAAACTCCTCCAGCTCCTGTTTTTTGGGAAGCCGTTCGTACAGCAACAGAAAACATACCTCTTCAAAGGTGGCATGTTCCGCCAGGTCCTGGACCAGAAACCCCCGGTAAATCAGTTTTCCTTCTTTTCCCCGGACGTCGCAGATCTTTGAGCTGGCAACGTCCACACCTCTTAAACCGGTATTCATTAAGGGTAAGCATTCATCAGTCATAGAACACCTCGTATTTGTAGCTGTTAGCTTTTAGCTGTTGGTCGGGCAGGCCTATAATTGGTTAGAAAACCTTTTCCGGGGGCCTTCTTTCCGGAACATAATCAGACTCTCTCTGGTTGTTGTGCAACTCCTTGGAGATGTAAAGCCCGCAGTAACAGGCACCGAATTCTTCAAGGTCGGCCTGCCGGTAATCGCATGGGCAGATAATATCTTTGTCTTTTTCACTGTCACCACAGGCCAGCCGGCACGGGCAGGCCATGTAGCCGTATCGCTCTTTGTTTAAAACAAGGGATTCCAAAAGCTCAAACACCAGGTCCGTATCCTTATTAAAATAGATCTGCTTGGCCTCATTGGCCTTTTTGAGCATTTCGTACAGTTTTTGAATATCCATCAGTTTACTCCCAGGGCTTTTTTGATGTCTCTTTCTTTGTATCCCACAATCACGGTATCGTTGATTTTAATGGTGGGGAATGAACACTTGGGGTTCAGTTTCTTGATATCCTCTAAAATCGCCCGGCGCTCATCCCCTTCAAGGGTGTCGACTTCAACATAGTTATATTCAACCTCACACTCCGACAACAGCCGTTTGGTGGATTTGCAATGTCCGCATGTGCTCAAGGCATATAAAGTGGTGTCATTTTCTGCCATGGTATCTCCTTTAAGAATTTTTGAACCCGGAGGGGCTGGTGCCGGTCCGGTGGAATTGGGTAATTCGGTAAATAAATGATGCACAATTTATGCCAGATTTTTGTTTGAAAGTAAATCGGGCTTTGAGTCTGTGTATAGTCCTTATTGGTGGTGGGGATAATAATGTATATTGTTGAGACTTGGGATATGGGATATGGGACTTGGGGAGGCCGTGGATGCCGCAATCCCCAGGTCCCATATCCCAAGTCCCAAGTCCAATTTTTTGGAGACCTTATTTTAAATCAAACACTCAATCCTGGCCCGCAAATTGCTACATAAACCCATAGACATCCACAAACCGGGTTCTCCGGTAAGATCTATGTGGATCAGAAATGATAGGAACACCGGTTTGAAATTTATTAGGTGTTGATTTAATTAACAAAATTTTTAATAATTGGGTCATCAAGAGAATTCATGTTTCATTTACACCATCTGTATAGCGCAAGTGTGTCAAAAACCGGCCTGATCTTTGAAACGGTTCTGTCTGGTAAGACAACACTGTATCATAAACCATCTCAAAAAGAGACCGGGGGGACCGGGCAATGAGTCAATGGATCTGTTCTGTCTGTCATGAGAAGTTTAAGGAAGCGCCCCTGCCGGAAAAATGCCCTAATTGCGGCTCAGATCAGGCATTGATTTTAGAGGAAACCGACTATCCCCAGACCCTGGATGAGGTTAGGGACAGGGCCAGAACCAAGCTTAAAGGGATTTGTGCGGCATACCCGTCCTGTGACGGCAGTTTTGAAAAAATTTGCCAGAGAGAGGCTTACGGCAAGCCCATCGGCCTTGGCGGGGCCGGATCCGGCCGCTCTTTCAGGGCCAATTCAACGGCCCTTGAAGCCGTGCAGCTGAACCTGTCGGTTCTTGGGGATCATTTTACACCGGACCCGTCCTGTACGTTTTTAGGCATTGATCTTGAATTTCCCGTGTTGGCCTCATCAACGGCCGGGGTGGAAAAATACAATGACACCATGGACGAAACGGCCTTTTGCATTTCCGTCTTAAAAGGGGCACAGGAGGCCGGCACCATCGGTCTGCGGGGGGATACCTGGTTTTATACCGAAGAGAAACACCCCAGTCTCGACGCCATGGCTGCCTGCAGCGGGTTCGGCATTCCCATTTTCAAACCCCGGTCCCAGGATGTGTTAAAACGGCTCATTGAAAGGGCTCAGACCCTTGGCTGCAAGGCTGTGGGGGTGGATCTGGACGGGTGCGGCTCCACCATCATGGCCCGGCACGGCCAGCCCGTGTTTAAAAAAAGTGCCAAGGATATCCGGGAGCTGGTTGAATTCTCTTCTTTGCCGTTTATAGCCAAGGGGATCATGCTCCCTGAAGAAGCCGAAGCCTGTGTGGAAGCCGGGGCTGCCGTTATCGGGGTGTCCAACCACGGGGGACGGGTCCTGGATTCCACGCCCGGAACCGCCACCATGCTGCCCCGGGTGAAGGAACGGATCAAGGATTCGGCCCTCATTACCGTGGATGGCGGGGTGAGAACCGGGTACGATGTCCTTAAAATGCTGGCCCTGGGCGCCGATGTGGTGATGCTGGGCAGAGATATTATCCGGGCCGCCGTGGGGGGCGGCACTCCCGGTGTTAAAATGCACCTGGAACACGTTAAAAGTACATTAAAAAAAGCCATGTTCATGACAGGGACCCATACCCCTGCCATGGCCGATAAGCGAATTTTATTTAAGGAGGAACCATGGGAAAAGTCTTGATTGTATTTGCTACCAGAACTGAAGAAACCGGCGGGATTGCCAACCTGATTGCTGAAGGGATTCGAATTTCCGGCCATGAATGTGTGGTTAAAAAATCTCCTGAAATCAAAAAAGAAACGGATTTAACCGGGTATGATGCCTATGTGTTCGGCTCTCCCACCTACCACGGGGAGATGGTGACCGGTATGAAACAGCTGCTGTTCATGGCCGAACGGGCCGGTCTTGAAGGCAAACCCGGCGGATCATTCGGGTCCTATGGCTGGAGCGGTGAAGCGGCCGGCCGGATATTTGACACCATGGACCATATTTTTAAGATGAAAATGGTGCCGTCAGGTCCCCTGATGCTTAAAACCAGCCAGATTCAGGGTGCCATCCAGGCCGCCCAGCAGTACGGAAAAGACATTGCGGCCATGCTTTAACTGCTGCCGCTTTTTCAATAAAGAAGGTGACCATCAATTGGGGTGGGCCGTATCTATCAGTGCCCAACCCAAAAACATAAGGCAAAACCTTTCTAATGGAAAAATTAAACATCAGCAAGGGGTTTAAGCACAAATTTTCAGGGCGGCCGGACGTGAGCTTTATTCACCGGATGGATTCCCATACCCTGGCCCTGTCGGCCCAGGGACTTTCGTATATCCGGCCCAAAGTTCTGGTCAAAGAGGGGGATAGGGTCAACACCGGCATGCCCCTTTTTTGTGACAAACAGGACCCTGATCTGGTCTACGTGTCTCCGGGAACGGGCCTGGTCAAACAGATCCGGTTTGGAGAGCGGCGCCGCTTAATCGAAATCATCATTGAGCGGGCGGCGTCAGATGAGTTTGCGGCATTTGATCCGGTAAGTCTTCAGGACCTGGACAACCGGACCGCCGAAGACCTTGCCGGCCGTCTCAAGCAGGGCGGTGTCTGGCAGGGCATGCGGCAGTTGCCCTTCAGGGATACGGCCGACGCCTCACAGACCCCGCCCATGATCATTGTCTGTCTGGATGGGGAGGACCTGTTTTCCCCCCGCCCGGGCCTTTTGCTGGACCTCTTTGAAGAGGAATTTCTTTACGGCCTGTCCCTGCTGGATAAATTTTCAGACCGTGTGCTGGTGACGGTGCGCGAGGGCCATCTGGACCTGCCCGAAAAGGTCACAGAAAAAATCACCCATGTGGTGCCGGACCATTATCCGGCCTGGGACCCGGGGGTGGTGCTTTACCATACAAAAACCGACCCCTCTGAAAACAGTGCCTGGATGATCCGGGCAGACCACCTGATCATGATGGCCCGGTTTCTCATGACCGGGACATATCCCGTTGAAAAGCTGATTGCCGTCCACCAGGGTGGGGATGCAAGGCCCCATATCCTGACCCGGCAGGGCTTTCCGTTGCACCTGCTTTGCCGGGGCATTACCCCCGGGACCCTGGCCGTAACGGGACGGTTTAAGGGCAGGATATTGTCTCCGGATGAACATCTGGGGTTTTTCGACGACGGGATCACCCTTCTGGACGCCCGGGAGACTTCGGAAATGTTCGGCTTTATCCGGCCAGGGATCAACAAACCCACGGTATCCAGGACTTTTTTGTCCAGGGTGTTCAACCGCCCCATTGACCCGGACGCCACCCGCCACGGGGAGGAACGGGCCTGCATCAGCTGCAGCCATTGCGAGGCCGTCTGTCCCAATGACCTGATGCCCAATTTCATTGCCAAGGCCATTTTGGCGGACGACGTTGAACAGGCCCTGTCCCTGGGGTTGCTGGACTGCTGCCAATGCGGGCTGTGCGCCTATGCCTGCCCGTCAAAGATTGAACTGACCGGCATCCTTTCCAGGGGAATGGATGCCCATTACAAGGATAGATCATGAAGGCTGTTAAAAAACTGCTGGACCGGCTGGAACCCGAATTCAGGGAGGGCGGCAAATACCCCAAGCTTTCCCCCCTGTATGATGCTACCCGGACCTTTTTCTTCCTTCCCTCTCCCGTGAACCGGGTCATGCCCTTTATCCGGGACTCTTTGGACCTGAAACGGTACATGAGTTTTGTGATTCTGGCCCTGATGCCGGCGCTGTTTTTCGGGATCTGGAATGCCGGGGTCCAGGCGGGCATTGCCCAGGGCAAATCGTTGGGGTTCTGGTCTGCCCTTTTTACGGGAAGTCTTTATGTGGTGCCCATTATTATCATCTCTTACGGGGTGGGGTTTTTCTGGGAAATTTTGTTTGCCTCTATGCGGCGGCACGAGATCAGTGAGGGATTCCTGGTAACAGGCCTGCTGTTTCCCTTAACCCTGCCGCCCACCATCCCGTTGTGGCAGGTGGCTCTTGGCATCTCCTTCGGGGTGGTGCTGGGAAAAGAGGTCTTCGGGGGAACCGGAAGGAACATCCTGAACCCGGCCCTGACCGCCCGGGCCTTTCTCTTTTTCTCCTATCCCGTGACCATGTCCGGAGAGGTCTGGCGGGCCGGAAAACAGATGGTGGACGGATTGTCCGGGGCAACCCCCCTGGCCGTGAGCGCCGGGGCCGGCCAGACCCTCACATCGGCCCTTACCGAACACGGCTTTGATCTGTCAGCCTTATTCTTTGGTGCCATTCCCGGGAGCATCGGTGAAACCTCGGCCTTGTGCTGCCTGATCGGGGGCCTGTTTTTAATGGTCACGGGCATTGCCAATTTCAGGATTATCCTGGGCGGCATTGCCGGGCTTGTCCTGACCAGTATGTTTATTTACCTGATCCCCGGGGGCGCCGGCACCTGGGCCAATGCCGGCCCCTTGTACCATCTGTGCGCCGGGGGATTTTTATTCGGCATTGTCTTTATGGCCACAGATCCCGTGTCTGCGGCCGGGACCAACCCGGGCCGGTGGATTTACGGCCTTTTGATCGGGTTTCTGACCGTCATCATCCGGGTGGCCAACCCGGCCTTTGCAGAAGGGGCCATGCTCTCCATTTTATTCATGAACGTGTTTGCCCCGCTCCTGGATTATCTGGTCATCCGGTTTAAAGCGTCAAAGAGGATACCCAATGTCTGACACCAAAGAAAACCCCATAGACAAAGCACCGGAATCGGCATCACCCCAGGCGAAATCTGGTGAAAAAAAGGAAAACACCCGGTTCCGGGTTGTCCGGTTTGCCCTGCTGCTCTCGGTGGTGTGCAGCCTTTTAATCACGGCGGCGGCCAACGGCCTTAAAAGCCGGCAGGAAGAGAACATGGCCCTGGACAAGAAGGTCAATATTCTAAAAGCAGCCAACATCCTGACCGGTAAAAAACCACCCAAAGAGGAGATCAACCGCCTTTACAATGAGCGGATCGAGCAGGTCATGGTGGACCCGGCCGGCCGGATCCTTGAGGCCGGGGAACAGGCCGGGAGCGATGCCTTAAGCCTTTATCTGTACCGGACCAACGGCGCCGTTAACGGCTATATCCTGCCCATCAATACCCGGGGGCTGTGGGGAAAGATCAGGGGATACCTGGCCTTTGAAAGCGACGGCCAGACCGTTGCGGGGTTTTCCGTGTTCAGCCATTCCGAAACCCCGGGACTTGGCGGAGAAATTGAAAGCCGGTGGTTCCAGGACAATTTCAAGGGAAAGAAAATATTAAACTCCCAGAATAAATTTGTGTCCGTGGGCATTGCCAAGGGAAAGACCGAAAACCTTCCGGCGGCCCTTCAGGAAAATTACGTGGACGGGATCAGCGGGGCCACCCTGACCGGCAAATACCTTTCAGAAGGGATCAAGTCCACCCTGGAACGGTATGAGCCGTTGTCCGTCACCTTCCGGCAGAAAGGATTGAAAGCAAAATGAACAGGGATATGGGACCTGGGATATGGGATATGGGGAAAACAGCCCCAAGTCCCGAGTCCCATATCCCAAGTCCCCACTAAGGAAAATTTGATATGAGAGATTTGTCCCGCTATAAAGAGATATTGACCAAGGGGATCTGGGCGGAAAATCCAGTGGCCTATCAGGTCCTGGGGATCTGCTCGGCCCTGGCCGTTACCGTGAAGATGTCCACGGCCATGGTCATGGCCCTGGCCCTGACCCTGGTAACGGCCTGTTCATCCATGATCATTTCGGCCCTTCGAAAGCAGATTCCCTCCAATATCCGGATCATTGCCGAGCTCGCCATTATCGCATCCCTGGTCATTGTCACCGATGAAATCCTCCAGGCCTTTGTCTATGACATCTCCAAGCAGCTCTCCATTTTTGTGGGGCTGATCATTACCAACTGCATTGTGCTGGGCCGTGCCGAGGCCTTTGCCCTGGCCAACTCGCCCGTGGATTCCTTTGTGGACGGCCTGGCCAACGGGGCCGGGTACGGCCTGGTCCTGGTCAGTGTGGCCTTTGTCCGGGAGCTTCTGGGCTCGGGGAAATTTTTGGGATTATCGGTTGTCCCCCAGTTTGTCTACGATCTGGGATACCAGAACATGGGACTCATGGTCCTGGCACCCGGGGCGTTTTTCATTATCGGATTATTGGTATGGCTTAAAAACAGCCTAAACTGAGAGGCTGAAGGCTGAAGACTGAAGGTTTTAAGGACGTATCAGCAACCTTCAGCCTAAGCACCTAAACACAAAGGATCATCATGGGCGATTTATTCAGTCTGTTTATCAATTCGGTTTTTATCGGCAATATCCTGCTGGCCTATTTTCTGGGCATGTGTTCGTTTATTGCCGTGTCCAAGAATGTGGAAACGGCCATTGGCTTAGGGTCTGCCGTGATTTTTGTCCTCACGGTGACAAGTCCGGTCAACTGGATTGTGTATCATGGGTTTCTGGCTCCCGGGGCTCTGTCCTGGGCCGGATTTCCGGACCTGGACTTGAGTTTCTTAAAATACATCACCTTTATTGCCGTGATTGCGGCCATGGTCCAGGCCGTTGAGATGATCATTGACCGGCACTCCCCGACCCTTTACGCCAGCCTTGGGGTATTTCTTCCCCTCATTGCCGTTAACTGCGCCATCCTGGGCACCAGCCTGTTCATGGTGGAGCGCAATTATACCCTGGTGGAGTCCATTATTTTCGGGGCCGGGTCCGGCACGGGCTGGATGCTGGCCATTGTCTCCATGGCGGCCATCCGCTTAAAGCTTCGGTACGCCGATGTGCCCCAGGGACTTCAGGGTTTCGGGATCACCATGATTGTAGCCGGCCTCATGGCCATGACCTTTATGATGTTTTCAGGAATAACCTTATAGGGACTTGGGACTTGGGATATGGGACTTGGGGAAAAGAACTGCAAGACAATCCCTGGTTCCTAAAATAGTGCCTGAACGACAATCCCGTGTTTGGGCGAAAAGTTGCCCAGATGCAAGGCGCAGAAAAATTTGTAACCGGAGCAACCCGGGGGTTGTGAGGATTGCAAATTTTTCTGCAACACAGCAGATGGGTGACTTTTCGTTCAAACACTAAAATAGAGGGGGTATTTTGATTTATTTGATCAGCATTCTGGTATTTTCCGGGGTGATCGGCATCCTTGTGGCGGTGCTGCTTTTTGTTGAGTCCAGGGTCGCAGGAGAGGGGTCCCACACCGTCACCATCAACGATAATGCCGATGAGCCCCTTGAGGTCCAGGGCACCCCCACCCTGTTGTCCGCCCTGTCCAAAGAGGGGATTTTCCTGCCGTCTGCCTGCGGCGGGTCCGGGTCCTGCGGCATGTGCAAATGCGTGGTCACTAAAGGGGGCGGATCTGTCCTGCCCACGGAGCTGGCCCACCTGTCCCGGGCTGAGAAAATGGAAGGCAAACGCCTCTCCTGCCAGGTTAAAATCAAGGACAACATGGCCATCAAAGTCCCGGAATCCATTTTCGGGATTAAAAAAGTTCAGGCCACGGTGGTCTCCAACCATAATGTGGCCACCTTTATCAAAGAACTGGTTCTCAAGCCCGACACCCCCATTGATTTCAAGGCCGGGGCTTATATGCAGATTGATGTGCCCGAATACGATATCCATTTCAAGGAATTTAACATTGAATCCAAGTACGTGAGCGAATGGAAAAAATTCAACCTTCTGGAACTTGCCGCCAAGGGCATTAAGCCCGGCTTCAGGGCTTATTCCCTGGCCAATCCCTCTTATGAAAATGAGATCCTGGCCTTTAACGTCCGGATTGCCACGCCGCCGCCGGGAACCGAAGGAATTCCGCCCGGGTTCGGCTCTTCCTACGTGTTCGGCCTCACCCCGGGGGACCGGGTCACCGTGTCCGGCCCTTACGGGGATTTTATGGCCAGGGACACGGACCGGGAAATGTGTTTTATCGGCGGCGGTGCGGGCATGGCCCCGCTGCGCAGCCATATTTTTCAGCAGCTTCGGGGCCTGAAGACCTCCCGGAAGATTTCCTTCTGGTACGGGGCCCGTTCCCTAAAAGAGCTCTTTTATGACGAGGATTTTAAAGCCCTGGACCGGGAGTTTGATAATTTTTCCTATCATGTGGCCCTCTCCTCACCGGAAAAAGAGGATAACTGGACCGGCCTGACCGGTTTTATCAATGTTCACCTGTGCGACGCTTATCTGTGTAAACATGACGACCCCGGCGAGATTGAGTTTTATCTGTGCGGGCCGCCGCCCATGATTGATTCGGTGATTCACTCCCTTCATGATTATGGGGTGGAGGATGATATGATATTTTATGACAAATTTTAAAAATAGGCTGAAGGTGGATAGGCTGAAGGCTGAAGTTTGCGCTGCACGAATGGTATTAAAACCCTTCAGTCTAAAACCCTTCAGTCTAACTACCTAACCAGAAAGGAAATTTGTATGGAATCAGCAGCCACACCCAACACGGTATGGTACTCCACCGATGCCAGGGACTTCGGACAGGTGGCCAAAAGTGTTCCCTGCCAGAACGCCTGCCCGGCCCGGACCAATATCCCCGGGTATATCCGGCTGATCTATGAAAAACGGTATTCCCGGGCCTATGAACTCAACCGGGGGGCCAATATCCTGCCCGGCGTCCTGGGACGAATCTGCTCAAGGCCCTGTGAAACAGCCTGCCGCCACGGGGAGCCCGGCAACGGCCAGAGCGTGGGCATCTGCCATTTAAAACGGGCCTGTGCCGACTTAAAGTCCCCCATGCATAAGATTGCCGAATCCCTTTACGGCCCCTCCGGCAAAAAGGTGGCCGTGATCGGGGCGGGGCCTGCGGGACTTGCCTGTGCCCATGACCTGGCGGTCTTTGGCCATGAGGTGGTGATCTTTGAGTCCCGGGAAAAGCCGGGCGGCATGCTCATGTACGGCATTCCCGAATTCCGGCTGCCCCGGGACCTGCTCATGGCCGAGATCAGCAATATCCTGCGCCTGGGCATTGTCCTTAAAACCCGTCAGAAAGTGGGAACGGATGTCACCCTTGAGGACCTGAAAAAGGAGTTTCATGCGGTGGTGGTCTCCACGGGCTGTACCCGACCCAGAAAATTAGGGGTTCCGGGAGAGGATCTGGAAAATGTCTATGACGGCCTCAAATTCATGGATCTGGTCAATGCCGGGGAAAAACCCTTTGTGGGCAAGACCGTGGCCGTGATCGGCGCCGGGTTTACGGCCGTGGACTGTGCCCGGTCCGCCCTTCGCTTAGGCGCTGAGCATGTGACCTTGAACATCCGGAAAACCCAGGAGCAGATGCGCATTGATGAGACGGAAAAGCACGAGGCCCTGTTTGAAGGGATAAGGATTCAGGCCCTGGTCCAGCCGTCAAAGATCCGGGGGGAGAACGGCAAAGTAACGGCCATTGAGTTTCAGCACACCCGGATGGAAACAATTGACCAGCCGCCATATAAAATATCCCGTCCCATTGAAGGATCTGAATTCTCCATTCCCTGTGACAGCGTGATTGCCGCCTTGGGCCAGTCCCCGGACGGGGAGCCCATGGCCGTGGATATGGGGGAAATAGAACCCGGCATCCATAGGGCAGGGGATGGCAACCTGTTTGCAGCCGGAGACTTCTCTACCGGGTCCACCGACGTAATCACCGCCATTGCCGGGGGGCGGCAGTGCGCCCTGGCCGTGGATGCCTTTTTCATGGGAATTAAAAGAAGGGAATGGAAAGTAAGGCTGGCGCCGCAAACCACCACGGACCGGCCCAGGGCCTTTGATTTTATTCCCAGAACCCCTGTCAGCACCCTTGATATGGCCCAGCGCATGGCCTCTTATACCAACGAGGTGGAGACCGGGTTTGACCCGGACCATGCCCATGAGGAATCCAAGCGGTGCTACCTTTGCAACCTTAAGTATGAAATTGATCCCCTGCGGTGCATCTATTGCTCGGCCTGCATTGATGTGGCCCCCAAGGACTGCATCAAAATGGTGACGGACATTCCCATCGCCCCGGACGGCACTTATGGGGATTATCAGGAGACCCGGAAGTGGAATCAGGTGGTGTCCATCACCATTGACAATGACCAGTGTATCCGGTGCGGACAATGTTATGCGGTCTGCCCCATGGACTGTATTTCGGTCACCAGGACCGAGCTGGTCCGGACAGATCTGTAACAGCAAAAGGCTAACAGCTAAAAGCTAACAGCTAATAAAGGAGTCAAGATGAGCAGCCATTATGTAATTCTGGGAAACGGACCTGCCGGGAACCGGGCCGCCCTGACCCTGAGGGAGCATGATCCTGAAGGGGACATCACCATCATTTCCGATGAAAATATCGAGTTTTACTATAAACCCAGGCTGACCGGATACCTGGCCGGGAAGGTGGCCCAGGAACGGCTCAAGGTAAGGGATTTCAAGTTTTATGAAGACAAGGGCATCCGGCTTCGGTTAGGCCAGAAAGTCAGTGCCCTGGATCTGGACCAAAATCAGGTCCTGCTGGATCACTGCGAAACCGTGGGCTTCGACAGGCTCATCATTGCCGCAGGCTCAACCGAGCGGCTGCTGCCAAGCCTTGCCCCCTTTAAGGAACACCTGAAATTCATCACCTCCTACAAAGCGGTCATGGCCTTTAAGGATCAGATTCAACAGGCCAACGAGTTTTTTCTGCTGGGCGGGGACCTGGTGGGGTTCCGGTTTTCAAGCATGCTCAGGTCCATGGGCAAGCGCGTCACCATGCTGTTGTTTCCCGATGCCTTCTGGCCCTTTAACCTGACCGATGAGATGCTGAAAAATATTGAGGCAAGCCTCTCCAACACCGGAACAAAGGTAATCCCGCGGGATGCCCTGGCCCATGTGGAGACCCGGGACGGCAAACCCTGGATCACCACCAGAGCCGGTATTGAACAGGCCGCAGACCTGGTATTCTCCTTTAACGGGCTCATCCCCCGGGTGGATTTTGCCAAAGGCTCGGGCCTGGACATTGACCGGGGCATTCTGGTCAATGAATTTTTGCAGACCAATGTGGAACATGTCTATGCCTGCGGCTCCTGCGCCCAGATTTACCATCCCGGGATCAAGGCCTATATCACCTCCATGGGCTGGCCCAACGCCGACATCCAGGGAAAGACCGCGGCCTTGAACCTGCTTGGGGAAAGCCGGCGGGTCGAGTCGGCCCCGCGCAAGTACTTTGACCTGGAAGGGGTGCAGATCAAGACCGCCTGGTGGGATGATATTGACAGCTTTGATATATGAGATTCTGGGATATGGGACTTGGGATATGGGGCTTGCGGGACAGTTTGATAATGCAACCCCAAGTCCCAAATCCCAAGTCCCATATCCTGATAAAGAGGAAAAACAATGAAACATATCAACATGGTAATTGAAATATGCGGCAGTGCGGGGGAGGGGACCATATCGGCCGGTGAAATCCTAAGCCGTTTCATGAGCTCTCAGGGGTTTGAAATCATGTCCTTTGATTCCTACCCGGCAGAGATCCGGGGGTTTGGAAAATGCGTGGCCCACACCCGGATTTCCACAAAACCGCTCTATTCGCCGGGCAAGCTTTCCGATGTGCTCATTGCCCTGAATGATGCCCACGCCATTTCCCAGCTGCCGGTGTTAAAGCCCGGGGGGATTTTGATATACGACAGCCAGCCCGCCAGAACCCATGAAGAGGATTCAAGCGTGCTGGGACAGAAGGCGGCCTCCGTCACGGCCTACGGTATTCCTCTGGCTGAGCTGGCTCAGAAGGCGGCCGGAAATACCCGGGGCCGGAACATGGTGGCCTTGGGTGCCCTGGCTGCCCTGACCGGCATGGACCGGGACCGGTTTACAACGTCCATCAAAGACCGGTATGCCAAGAAAAAGCAGGTGGTCATTGATTCCAATGTGAATTCCTTTCTGGAGGGGTTTGACTGGACCAGAGACAACATTGATAAGGAAGATGAGCTGACCCTGGACGGGGTGACCCCGGAAATATCAGGGGACAAACTGATCATTAACGGCAATCAGCTCACGGCCATGGCCGCCCTGGATGCCAACCTCAAGTTTTATGCGGGATACCCCATCACCCCGGCCACCAAGATCATGGAGATTTTAAGCAAGGAGCTGCCCAAGGTGGGGGGAACCCTGCTCCAGACCGAAGATGAAATCTCGGCCATCGGGGCCGTGATCGGGGCAGGATTCGGCGGGGTTCGGGCCATGACGGCCACCTCGGGCCCGGGGTTTGCCCTGATGACCGAATTCACCGGCCTGTCCGTCATGGCCGAGGTCCCGGCCGTCATTGTCAACTCCCAGCGGGGAGGACCCTCCACCGGCATTCCCACCAAGACCGAGCAAAGCGATTTTGAGGCCGCCGTCTTAGGGGGAACCGGGGACTGCCCCCGGGTGGTGCTGGCCCCCACGGACACGGCCTCATGCTATTCGGCCACGGTCCTGGGGCTCTATCTGGCTGAAAAATACCAGACCCTGGTGGTGATCCTTTTAGATTTTTTTCTGTCCAATTCCATTAAAAATATCAGTGTGCCGGGAAAGCCCTCTGCCCAACTGATCAACGCCCATGTGGTCCCGGGCCCCGAAGAGCTCAAAGATTACAAACGGTATCGGTTTACCGAAAACGGCATTTCACCCCGGGCCATCCCCGGCACCCCGGACGGCATGTTTTTTGCCACCGGCCTGGAACACGATGAGAACGGGCGCCCCAATTACACCGACAAGGGGCATCTGGCCATGACCGAAAAACGGTTTAAGAAGCACGGGGCTGTTCTTGAGGAAGCCCCGGAACCGGATCTGATTGAACCGGAAAACGGCCGGGCCGATATCGGGGTGATTTCCTGGGGATCCTCGGCCGGAGCCGCCAAGGAAGCCGTGGCCGCGGCCCGGGATGAGGGCATCTCAGCGGCCTGTTTCAGCAGCCTGATGCTCTCGCCCTTTCCGGAACAGGCCGTCAGGGATTTCTCAAATCAATGCCGGAAGATCCTGGTGCCGGAGCTGAACTATTCAGGACAGTTTGCGGCCTTTGTGTCCGGGATGATCCACCGGCCTGTGGAACGGCTCAATTTTATTACGGGCAGGCCCATGGCATCGGAAGACATTCTCGAAAAGATAAGGGAGATGAAATAATGCCGTTTTTAGACGAAAAACTTGATCAGGTCCGGGCCCGTGATTTTCTTCAGTACAGGTCCGGGGACCTTCCCACCTGGTGTCCGGGGTGCGGGTATTTTGGCATCATGGACGCCTTTTACAAGGCTGTCAAAGAGCTCGGGCTCAAGCACGAGGAAATTTGCATGGTCTCCGGGATCGGCTGTTCCGGCCGGACCCCGATATTTGCCGATACTTACGGGTTTCATACCCTTCACGGCCGGTCCATCCCCGTGGCATCCGGGTTAAAGCTGTCCCGGGACGATTTGACGGTGTTTGCCGTGGCCGGTGACGGGGATGCCTTGGGGATCGGCGGGGGGCACCTGCCCCACATTGCCCGCAAAAATATTGACATCACCTTTCTGCTCTTTGATAACTCCATTTACGGGCTGACCAAAGGGCAGTCTTCGGCCACCACCTCCTTTGCCATGAAGACCAGTTCCCACCCCAGCGGCAACCCGGACACCCCCCTGAACCCCATTAAGCTGGCCCTGGCATACGGGGCCTCTTTTGTGGCCAGGGCCTATGCCGGGGACCCGGAAACCACCAAAGAGATCATCAAGCAGGGGACCCGTCACACCGGGTTCAGCTTTATCCAGATCCTGACCCCCTGCGTGACCTTTGACAAGACCAACCGGACCTGGAAAGCCCTGAAGGAGAATGTCTATCACCTGACCTTTCCGGCCAAAGAGAAAAATATGGAGGCCGCCATGCGGGCCGCGGAGTATGAGCCTTATGCCGTGGGCGTGTTTTATCAGGATGCGGACCGGCCCGGCTACCGGGAGGTGCTTGAAAGGATGAAGGCTGAAGGATGAAGGATGAAATTGTGAGGGATACCCTATGAGCGAGAACCAGTTGATTGTCCGGTGCGCGGCCTGCGGCACCAAAAACCGGGTGCCGGAGAGCCGGATAACCCAGCAGCCCAAGTGCGGAAAATGCGGGGAACTGCTGCGGGTTGAGATTTTTGACAAGCCGGTGAATGTGACCGATGCCGGCTTTGAGCGGGAGGTGATCCAGTCGGCCATTCCCGTGCTGGTGGACTGCTGGGCCCCCTGGTGCGGCCCCTGCCGGGCCGTGGCCCCCATCCTGGATGAGCTGGCCGCAGGGTTCAGGGGACGCCTTAAGATCGCCAAGGTCAATGTGGATGAGAATCCCATGACCAGTTCCCGGTACGGCATTCAGAGCATTCCCACCATGCTCTTTGTCAAAAACGGAAAGGTCATGGATCAGGTGGCCGGGGCCCTGCCCAAAGAGGCATTGGAAAGCCGGATTGCCGCATTCCTCTAAACCAGGGTTGCCGGAGCTAAGAAGCCCGGATTTCGGTAATTTTCTTGAAACAACCTGGGGAATCCGCATCAAGGCAGTCCGGCCGGAATTCTGTATTCAGGGCAGCCCCCAGCGGACCCTTGCCCGGGCCGTGATCGAGGAACAGGACCATGGCCTGTTCCTGCTGGAAAAATTTGATCCGCACAAGGTTGACCATCGCCGGAATGTGGCCCATGCCCTGGCCTTTCTTGACGGAAAGGGGCTTGGCCGGATCCTGCCCCCCATCAACACGTTAAGCCGGGAGGCGCTGCCGTTCTGGGGGGACGGCGGCTGGCAGCTTACCCGGTTTGTTGCGGGAACCGGGCTTGACCGGCCCGGATATCTGGCATCAGCCCCCATGGGCGCAAACCTTGCCGATTTTCTGGTCCGGATGCAAACGGCCTCAAAGGGCATTGAGACCGTGGTGCCGGTTTCTGTCTTTTCCATTCCATCCTATATCCAGACCCTCATGGACCGGGTGAAAATCCATCGTCCTGAAATCTACCGGCGATATCATCCCTTTGCCCGTTTTCTTGACCGCAAGTTCATGAAGGCCCATGACCGGATTCCAGCGGCTTTCTGCCACGGGGATTTTCATCCCCTTAATGTGATCTGGCACCATGAAACCCCCCTGGCCGTCATTGACTGGGAGTTTACCGGGTTTAAGCCTGAAATTTTTGATGCCGCCAACCTGGTGGGCTGCGCCGGCATCGAAGACCCGGAGGGCCTTGGCATGCCCATGGTCATGACCTTTATCCGGAAACTTAAGGCATCCGGGATCATCAGCCCTGAGGGGTGGGACCTGTTCCCGGAATATGTTCTGGCCCTGCGCTTTGCCTGGCTGTCCGAATGGCTGCGCCATAACGACACCGTTATGCTGGACCTTGAAGCCCGATTCATGGACATCCTGATGACCCGCATGGACGACCTGCGCCGGATCTGGAATTGCTGAAAAAACCGGAAACTGCAATTGGGGCTGTCCCAAAATTACACGCTTGGCCCAGCCTTAGAGACACCTTGCTCAATGACGGAATTACTGAATCCGCCAGAAATAGTTAAGATCATGAACATTGCCCAGATTAACAATCAGGCTTGCCGGTAAGTGTGTTGCTGATTAACCAGTTGTAAAGACCCTCAGCTACAGTTCGTGCCTCAGGGTTTAAACCAAACAGGAGTTCTTTTTCCTGGAAAAAAGCCTGGGCCGCAGCCGCATAAGGTTCCAGTGACATATCAAACCCATGATTTTTTAAAAAATTAAGATAAAATGTATCAAACCCAAGGTTCTTAATAAGCCTTGTAAGCCGGAGCAGGTCAACCCTGAAGACGATCCACAGTTCTATAGGGTTCTTTTCAAATACCGGCCTTAACCGGTCACAACACAAACCAGGATTGCCTTCAATTAAATCGTGTGCTGCCAGCAATAAGGCTTTACCCGGAAAGGGCAGGTTGTGAATGCTTTCCAATTGCTCCTTGAATCTGTGAATATTTTTTTGTTTTAAATTCAGCCAGAGGAGATTGGCTTTGCAAATGCTTCCATCCGGATCAAGTTTGATGGCTTCCAGATAAGCGGCCTTACTGTCTTCATCCTTATTAAGATGGTCCTGGTACAAGCTGCCCAGGCCATCCCATGGCTGGACAATTGTGGGATCAAGTTTAATGGCTTTTTTATAAACCCGTTCACTGTCTTGATATCGGTTAAGATGCTCCCTGTACAAATTACCCAGGCCATTCCACGGGTAAGCATATGTGGGATCAAGTTCTATGGCCTTTTGGTAAGCCTGTTCGCTTTCTTCATATCGGTTAAGACGCTCCCCGTACAAATTACCCAGGCCATTCCACGGGTAAGCATATGTGGGATCAAGTTCTATGGCCTTTTGGTAAGCCTGTTCGCTTTCTTCATATCGGTTAAGACGCCCCTCATACAAATTACCCAGGCCATTCCACGGGTAAGCAGATACGGGATCAAGTTCCATGGCTTTTTTGTAAGCCTGTTCACTGTCCTCATATCGGTTTAGGTAAAACTGGTACAACCCCGCCAGATTAAACCATACGTCAGCGTTCGTTGGATCAATCTCTATGGTTTGCTTGTATGCCCGTTCGCTGTTTTCATATTGGTTGAGGTGAGTCTGGTATAAGATCCCCAGATTGAACCAGGCAGTAGGGTTCGTTGGATTGAATTTAATGGCTTTTTTGTAGGCGTGTTCACTGTCCTTATATCGTTTGAGGTGAGCCTGGTACAAGTTCCCCAGATTTAACCAAATGAGATCATTTTTGGGGTTGAATTTAATGGCTTTTTGGTAAGCCCGTTCGCTGTCTTCATATCGGTTGAGGTGAACTTCGTATAACTTACCCAGATTTACCCATATGGATACATCTGTTGGGCTGAGCCCAACGGCCTTTTTATAAGCCATTTCGCTCTTTTCGTATTGATTGAGGTGATATTGGCACAACCCGCCCAGATTAGCCCATATAAGTGCATTTGTTGGGTCAAGTTCAAGGGCCCTTTTGTAGGCCTGTTCACTTTCATTAAACCGGTTGAGATGTCCTCGGTACAAGTTCCCCAGGCCGTTCCAGGGGAAAGAAATTGTTGAGTCAAGTTCAATGGCATTTTTGTAAGCCTGTTCACTTTCTTCATACCGACTGAGTCGGATCTGGAACAAATTTCCCAGATTGTTCCAGGCAAGTGCGGTAGTCGGGGGCATTGCCTGACAAAAGGTTAAGAATTTTTCAATATCGGCATCTTTTGCGGACTCAAAAGTTTTAGAATATAAAAAGATATCGATAAAGTCATTATCTTCACTGCCTGACAGAACCGCCAGTGCTTCCACAGGATCGGAAAATGATGTGAGGATACCATCCCTAAAAAGAGCGGACACTTTTTTGTATGGCGTATCACCTAATACCTTTTTGATTCGCTGGGTTTCACTATAGAGAAAATCTGATAATTTTTTTTGTTGGGTAACGTCGAAATCTTTGGCAAAGTCCGCGTAACGCTGTTTGCTTTTTAAACTCAACCCTATCGATTCGGAGACCTGTTGGGCCAATTCCCCGGCATCTGATGGAGATGCGCCGGCGGTAATGAATCCTTGGGCCATTTTTTTTCTACGAAGGTCATGGTCCAGTATCTTGGGCTCATAGTCTTCACCGGGCAGCAGATTCTGAATGAAGTCCGGGGTCTTGCCAATCAAAGGTTTTGTCAGGGCAGTGCGAAGTGCCTGCTGAAGCGGAGCATCGTGGTCCATGGCGTGAAGAAGGGCATCGCTGTAAAGGTTCCTGCAGGTGTTCTCTCTTGCAATTAACTGCCTGGCCTGGTCCCCAAGTTCCGTTTTTGAATAATAGGTTGACAAAAACCGGCTCAGCCACTGCAACCTGAGGCGGTTGCGCCGTGTGCCGTGGCGCATGAGATACCAGATATTATAGAACCTCTCTGCCAATTGGACCCCGTTTCGTTTAGGGCCCATGGACACTCGTTCCAGCAGGCCGTCTTTTTTCAGCCGGTTTATGAGCCCTGACAATGTGGTTGGGACAATTCCGGTAGTTTTTGATATTTCGGCCGAAGAGATTGGGTCCCATGCCAGGGCCACGGCATCAATAACCCGGCGCTGCTGCTGCGACAGTTCTTCAGTCCGGGATTTATACAGGGGGGTGGTGGTCTCAAGGACCCCCTCCAGAAGCTGTCCCATATCTCCACCGTCGTCCGGAACTGCTTTGGCTATGGTTTCAAGAACCTGGTAGATTAAAACCAGGGTCCTGGGATTGCCCCCGCACAGGGTATGCATGACCCTGATTCGCTGGGGATGGCGCTGCATATCCAAAAGGACGTCCAGTCCGGGCTTTCCTCTTGTCCGGGCCAGCCGGACCAGGCATTCCTTCATCTCATGGGAATCCAGTGCCCCAAGGTCATCCATGGAAAAAAAATCGTAAAACGGTCCTTCCCGTTGGGAAAGCTGGGGCAGATGGGTTGGCGTGCAGGCAATCATCAGGGGGGCATGTTTATCAAGCAAGCTTTTTCTTAAAGCCCATTGATCTGTTACCGCCAGGCTGTCAAGGATAAGATTCAGGTTGTCCACCAACAGGATCAAGCGCCTGCTGTTCGCATCAGCAACGGCACAGATGTCTCTGTACAGATCCTTGCTTGCACGAACTGCATGATCTAAGGATTCAGCCTGGGCTGGTTTTCCGTTTTTTTCACACCAGTCAGCCAGGGCGTCGGCACAATTTTTCCAGAAATCATTTAATTGCCCGATATTATACTGCTCTTCCCGGAAATTGAGCGGTATCCAGGCTTGGGAAAGTGTGTGGTCATCTCTTACGGCCAAAGCGATTCTTCGCAGCAGCGACGTTTTTCCCATGCCCCGTTGCCCGAACACCAGACGGTGGTGAAGAATGGTCTGGTTGCCGCTTTCTGCGATGTGGCGCAGCATTCGATTCAAAAGAGGGAGCCGGGCCACAAATGTATTGAGAAAGTCGGTTTCATTCAGTTGCAGGGGATCATAGACAGCCATTCGGAGTGTGGTGCCGGCTTTTTCTTCGGTCACAGACATTGGTATCTCCTCCAGTATTCACGGAGCAGCCCGAAAACAAATCGATACTGTCCAGTGTCAGAGGCTTTGCTGATAAACCCGTCGTTTTCCAGAGAAACGATGGTGTTTCGAAGGCCGGTGATATCTATTTTGCTTAGCTTCTCATTGTTTCGAAGGGATTCCAGGCTCTCCCCGTCCGGATGGCAGCTGAGAATGTTTAACACGGCATGGGCCATTAATTTTTGCTGGTCCGGATAGTTTCGGTTGATGTGGTCGGGCCAGTCTGAAAATATCCGGTTGAACGGATGCCTAAGCAAAGTGTCAAACGCCTGATCGATATGTGCCGCAGTAATGCTCATGCCTTCTGGAACTTCATCTTCAATCCGGTCCAGAAAGCCTGACAAGTAGTGGGGAGCCAACCAGCCGAGCCGGGTATGCATTAAGTCATGCCCATTCTTATCCGGCTTTGGTAAATTCCGCCTGCCACAAAGGTCATTCACGAATGCGGTTGCCTGTTTCGGCGTGAGGGGCGCCAAAGGAAAAGGGTCCAGAAGGTTAAGCGTGCCTCCCAGCCCATATTGGTCAGCCACATGATCAATGCCAATGGAGCCGGTAAGTAACCACCGAATATTCGGATACTGCTGCTGGTGCTCCGAAGCCTTCTCATGAAAGCGCGGCCTTGGATTTCATCAACCGCCAGAAGGCTTGACAGGCAGACAGAAATCTCATCAATAAGAATCAGGCTTGGACGGTCGGCACTGTTCAGAGCCTTTAAGGTTGCGTTCAACATAGACTCCCAGTTTGATTTAAGCAACAGCTCCTGGTAGGTGTTTGCCGGTGTGTCCCCTTGGAGAATATCGGTTACCCGTTTGCCCAGCTGCTGCCACAAAGAAAGGAAAAATTTTTTTTCACTGATTTCTTTGCATATCCTTCGTACAGCACCCAGGGCAGTCGTTTCGGCTTCCAGGTCTACAAAAACAGCCGTAATGTTGCGGGCCTTGGCATCTTCTTCAAGTTTGCGCATCAGCCAAGTCTTTCCCAGACGTCTGGGGGCAAATAATGCCACATGCTTTCCGCGTTCAAAAAGTTGCCATAGCTTCTGCCGTTCTTTTTCTCTTTCCCAAATGGTCATTTTCTATCCTCTTTAAATAAATTCAACAATGAATATATTTCATTTTGAATATTTTTTCAAGAACAACGTTCTTTATCCCCATCCAATCTCTCATAAAGGGAATTTCAAGATTCCCTTTATGGCGAATAAGCCGAAGTCTGAGGGAGTGGAACAGTTTTTTGCTTTACCGCTCAAACCGGGGAATTCGCAAATCCGGTCTCTCGTTTCCCGTCTCCGGCCTCCCTATAACGGCCACGGGCCGCCTTGGTTATCCAACCAAGAACCGCCCACAACAAATATTGAAAGTCTTCTCAGGACGTTAGTGAGACTTTCATATAACGGTCACGGACCACAAGCCCACAACGAATAATGAAACTGAAGATACCAGCAACGGTAGACTATAAATTGGGCACCGCAGGTGCTTCGCCCTCTTGTCTCTTGTGTCTTGTCTCCAGTTTCTTATAAAAATAACCGTTTCCTTTTGATGGGAGTTCCATTATGGTATATGGACTTTCAAGTGGAGGGAATTGTGGAAAAACTGGTTTTCGGACTGCATGTCAACAGCCATATCAATATTGAAGTCATTAAAAAATCGCTGCTGTTTGAAATGGTCAAAGAAGATCCCACGGAACTGCTTTATAAAACAGAAACCGGCGGCTATATCTTTGTTGCCAACTATGGCAGCGTTGTCTTCGTGGATGTGGATCAGGGGGAGCAGACCTTGATTTTGCGGTCCATCCGGGATCTGCTGGAAATTGAGTACACCTCGGACTTTGAGAGCGAAAAATACACCATTGAGATCGACAGCAAAAAACAGCGCCGGGTCCTTTTCAATAAAGTCATTCTGACCTCATATGAGGCAGATAAAATTTACACGGTGATGTTCTCCATTGCCCAGTCCATTGCCCTGGATTACTACAGCTCACAGTCTGAGCAGCTCCTCGAAGAAACACGGGTTTACACCACCCAGCTCGAAACAAACGGGAAGGTCGATCTCAAAGGCCGGCAGCTGATCCGGTATATCGGGAAAGCCCTGAACATAAAAAATCAGATTGCCCGGAACCTCTATATTTTTGATACACCGGAGCTCATGTGGGAAGAGCAAAGTTTAAACCAGCTGCATTCAGCCCTGACCCGTGAACTTGATATCACCCTGCGCTACCGCTACACATTGGAGAATTTAAACATTGTCCAGGAGAATCTCGAACTTTTTAAAGACCTTTCCCAGCACAGCCACAATGCACAGCTGGAGTGGATCATCATTATTTTGATTCTCATTGAGGTCCTTGATCTTTTTGTCACCAAACTGATCCACTGACAGCGCCCGTTTCACCGCAGTCTTTTGCCCCGATTTTGACCATTATCCCAAACTGTTGAACCGTTACGGCGGCTCAAACCGCTCTGTGATGAGGCCTTTACGCCTCTATGCCGCAAATCAGGGGCTCTTGTCCCGCGTCATGGAAATCAGGTACCGGCCAAAGATCGGGTCCTGTCCGGATTTCGGCATAAAGAAGGTCAAGCCATTGCATGGCCTTAAATTCGGGCATGCCCATCCGGCTAAGGACGGACTGCCAGTCCCGATGTTTTGAAATCGGGCAGTGGGGATCAATTCCCAGGATACAATTTTCCATAAACGTATAAGGATACAGCCGGCAAATCAGCGGCCGCCGGTCGGGCGGAAGGATGCACCCGGTGTCCGAAGCCATGCAGCACTTTTTGTCATCGGTCCGTTTCAACACCCGAACCTGGTTGCCGGGTGACAGGATCAGGGGCAGCCATGACGGGTCGTAATCCGGTTCGATATCGGTCCGTACCGGGGATTCAAAGGTAAAAAAGTCACCATTTTTTGTGACATCGGCAATGCGGCAAACATCACCGGGGGTCAGAAAAATCTGATATCCGCTGCAGCACGACGTGCCCTGGCCGGCGCAGCTTGCACAAGGGTTATCCATAGAGTTTCTCCAGGGTCAGTTTGACTGGGGGATTGACATAAGGCCCGAAGTCAGAAGGCATCGGCTTCCGATCCGGGCCGGTTTTACAGCATGGCTACGGTTTGGCATGGTTGAATGTTCTTTGGCCGCTATGTCTGTCGGGGTTTGGATTTTTTGGTTTTTGTCTCATTATGTCTTAACCACAAACGGTTCCAGGCTTGGCGTAGTCTTTGATTCCCAAAATCTGTTTTGCACCCTCCTTAGCAATTTAGATGCCATGTGGATAATGAACAGCCATTAATCCGGAAAACGGCCCTGGCAGGCCGGATTCCCCCAAAATATCCGGTCTGGGATCGGACATTCCATGTCCGATTCGGCAGATCGGGGACATTTCAGGTCCGGTTTTTCATGGGCACGGGCCAGGCCCCCCGCGCTTTGATGGCCAAGGCGGCGAGGCCTTAACTTTTAAGGCTCAGCCGTTTTGCCCAATCCCGCCCTTCCGGGCCAATGTGATTTAAAAAAATCAGGAGGGTTTTATTTTCAAAAGCCTTCGGCATGGTTCTGGCTTTATGGTTTTAAGAAGCGGGATACACACGGCCAGCGGCAATATATGAGATGAAGGGCAAACCATGGGCCACACCCCCGTTAAAATGAATCCAGCAAGGAGGCATTATGGTAGAAAAAGGGAAAAAAAATAGAAACCGGCGTGAAAGCCTGAAAGTCGGGCAATTGACCCTGAAAGAAAAGCGCAAAAAGAAAAAAGATAAAAAACTGGCCGGGAATATCTTCCAGAAGATCAAAAATCCAGGGACTGAAAATTAAGAAGATCCGGTTGCTTCGGTATAGGGGATAACCCAATGTCATTAACTTAAGCGTTAATACAAGAAACTGGAAACAAGAGACAAGAGGGTGAAGCGCCGTTGGCGCCCATTTTATAACCCCTGCGCTAGGCCAAATTTCTTAAGTTAATGGCATTGGGGGATAACCGTTATTTTGATTTGCCGGCAAGGCCGTGTTTCAGCCTGCCGGCAAATCCGTCTGCTTCCCCATGCCAGGGCAATCTTACGTGAAAATTAAGTTGAATAAAATGTAATGGAGGCCGGAAACCGGAAGAAGGGAGACCAGATGCGCCCTTCAAGGGAACCCGGCATCCGGCATCTATCGCTCCATTTTGGGTCAATGCAAGGTGGGAGCGGGCCATGCCCGCGATTCGATCGCGGGCATGGCCCGCTCCCACCCTACCGCTCAAACCAGGGAACTTGACGGTTTCGGTCTCCCGTCTCCCTTCCTCCGGTCTCCATTCTTTCCATTATCATCCACACTCATATATCAAACAATCTGCAGATACGATTATCCTGTCAATCGTTCCAGGCCGTGTTGACAGAAACCCGGGTTACTGCTAAAAAAACACCCACACTCTGTTGGTTCCACCCGTTATGCAGCAGCGTGGCCAAAATTCTTTTTGGGGTTTCAGATGAAAGATATTCTGGTCTTGACCAGTGCAGAAGATGAATACCGTCTGATTTCAAATGCCTTGTCCGATGCCAACAACATCCGCCGGGCCTTGGATCTTGATACGGCGTATGCCCTGCATACACAGTCGGCGTTTGATCTGATCATGGCCGACATCGAACTGTTGGCAGCCCAGCCGGGCATGGCGGCGTTCAGTTCGGTCAATCCCTTTGTCCAGTTTATTGTGCTGTGCCCCCGGTCCGACACCGGCAAGGCCATTGAAGCGGTAAAATCCGGTGCCGTGGGATACCTGTTGTCTCCGTTCAGGGAACGGGATGTCCACCTGCTGCTGCCTGCCCTGAACCGGACCCGTTCCAAGGACTTTGAACTTGATTACCTGCGGGACAGGTTCTGGCGAACCGAATGGCTGGACATCATCCGGTCTAAAAATGCGGCCATGAAAAAGATTTTTGAGAACATCCGGTCTGTTGCCCCCACCATTGCCACGGTCCTCCTGCTCGGGGAAACCGGAACGGGCAAGGGCACCATGGCCCGGCTGATCCACTGGCACAGCCGGCGCTATGAAAAACCGTTTATCTCCATCCATTGCGGTGCCATTCCGGACACCCTCATTGAAAGTGAGCTGTTCGGCCATGAGAAGGGCGCCTTTACCAGTGCGGAACGGAAAAAACCCGGCCGGTTTGAAATGGCAGAGGGCGGCACCCTTTTCCTGGATGAGATCGGCACCATATCACCATCGGCCCAGATCAAGCTTCTCCAGGTCCTCCAGGACGGCACCTTCAGCCGGATCGGGGGCGATGCCGTACTCAAAGCCGATGTGCGGATCATCGCCGCCACCAATTCAGACCT
Organism: uncultured Desulfospira sp.; assembly: GCA_963663165.1. GTDB lineage: Bacteria > Desulfobacterota > Desulfobacteria > Desulfobacterales > Desulfobacteraceae > Desulfospira. Next base: position 149,796 of record OY760175.1, read on the forward strand.
GGAAGAGGCTGTCAGCAAGGGATTGTTTCGAAAAGACCTGTTTTACCGCCTGAATGTGTTTCCCATTAAAATCCCGGCCCTCAAGGACCGGCTTGAAGACCTGGAAGACCTGGTGGATGTCTGTTTGAAAAAATTGAACGTCAAGTACGGGAAAAACATTCAAAGGGTTTATCCGTCTGTTCTGGAGGGATTTTGTCACTATGAATGGCCCGGCAACATCCGGGAACTTGAAAATATCCTTGAGCGGGCCTATATCCTGGAAAACTCCCCGGCGATCACCCCCGACAACCTGCCCATTGAAACCCAGATGCCCATGGCTCAGGATGTATCGGCACCCGGTACCGGCCTGACCCTGGCCCAGGCCCGCCGTCATGCGGTCGATACCTGCGAAATCTCTTACCTGACCAGCCTTTTAGAGCAGACCAGCGGCCGGATAGACGAGACGGCACACAAGGCCGGTATTACCCCCCGGCAGCTCAATCGCCTGCTGGCCCGGCACGGGATGGACAAAAAACAGTTCAAACAGCAAAAAACGCCTTAAACCCTGGCCATCTGCACATATCGCTTGACAAAAAGCAACCCCTTATTTTATCCCTTTTATTTGAAAATTAATTCGTAACAGACTAAATCTGTGTCAGATAACATGATTGCGATAAATAGTTAATTTAAAATATGTTTTTGCGCCTTATCGCTTTTGGGCGGCCATTTGCATGGGGTTAATGAATCAATCGCTGCTTTGGGTTGCCATCGGAATACCAGCGCTTTGTGGCCAACAAAAGGCTTTTTTTATGGTGGTATGCGAATGTCATCGCCTGTCAAAATGTGACTCGCCCAAGGTCCGGGGTTTAGCCCGCTAACAGTTATGAAAATAATTCAATACAAGGAGTTTCAATTGTCTTCCCCCAAACCTGTGATTCTGATTGTGGATGATGTCAAGGCCAATGTCAGTCTGCCGGCCAAAAAGCTTTCCAAAGAATACGAATGCCTCACCGCCATAAACGGCGAGGAGGCGTTAAACGCTATGGAATCCCATCAGCCGGACCTCATCTTACTCGATGTCCTCATGCCGGGGATGGACGGCTTTGAAGTCTGCCGCCGCATCAAGGATAACGACCGGCTTCAAAATATCCCCGTGGTATTTATCACCAGCCTGGAAGAAGATGCCGACGAAACCAGGGGGCTGGCCTTAGGCGCTGCAGATTATATTCGTAAGCCGTTTCGCATGCCCATCGTCAAAGCCCGCATCAAGAACCATATCGCCTTGAAGCACGCTTTGGACCTTCTTGAGGAGCAGGCGTTTATTGACGGCCTGACCTCGATTCCCAACCGCCGAAGGTTCAACGAAATCCTGGACAAAGAATGGTACCGGGCCATGCGGAACAGGTCCCCGCTGTCCTTGATTCTCATGGATATCGATTATTTTAAAAAATATAATGACAACTACGGGCATCAGAAAGGAGACGACTGCCTTCGCAAGGTCGGCTGCGCGTTGAAGAACGCCATGAAACGTTCCGCTGATCTGGTTGCCCGGTATGGCGGTGAGGAGTTTGCCGCCATCCTTCCGGACACGGACAGCCAGGGCGCCTTGAGCGCCGCCGGCAATATCAAAGAGGCGTTTGAGGCGCTGGCGATTCCCCATGAATATTCCGCTGCCGCACCCCATGTAACGGTCAGCCAGGGCGCCGCCACGTTCCAGCCGGACAGATCCCAGAGTTTTGAGATCATCATCCGGGCAGCGGACACGGCATTGTACAAGGCCAAAGAAGCCGGGCGAAACCAGGTGGCCCTGGGATAGCCAGGAATCCAAGACCCTTAATGGAGACATGTCAATGGTTGCTTTTTTACATAAAGCCGATGAGATTTATCCGGCCGGAACTTGCAATGAATGTACCATCTCTTTTTTGACCACCGTGATGGATTCGTTGAAAGACGGTATTCTGGCGGCGGACGAGTCCGGCCGGGTAAAGATGTGGATTGCCGGGTTTGGTGCCATGTGGCAGCTGTCCCGCCAGGATTTGTCGGGCCGGAACCTCAAGGCGGTGGCCCAGATGACGGCAAAAAGGGTTGAGACTGACGGATCCGATATGTTTCCCGTCCTGGACTATTTTTTTTCAAAGGGGAAACCTGCCCTGGAACTGTCATTAAAAAACGGCGAGATTATTGAAATCCATTCCAGGGGCCTGTGCTGCGATCCGGAAGATGGCCGCATCTGGGTTTTCCGTGATGTCACCCAAGAGCGCTGGAAAGAAAAAAAATTTGATGATGCCAACCGGCGCTTATCCGATATCATTGAATTTTTGCCCGAACCCACCATGGTGGTGGACGAGAACGGAATCATTGTGGTGTGGAACAAGGCCATTGAAGAGGTCTCCGGGGTAAAAAAAGAGGATATCATTGGAAAAGGCAACTATGTCCAGACCCTGCATTCCTCAGGGGACATGCTGCTGGCCATTATCAACGACATCCTTGATTTTTCCAAAATTGAAGCCGACCAGGTGGAGCTGGAATCCGTGCCCTTTGACCTCATTGACCTGGTTGAGGGAACCGGCCGGATCCTGGGGAGCAAGGCCCATGAAAAAGGCCTGGAGCTGGCCTACCGGGTGAACCCCCAGGTCCATCGGTACGTGCTGGGTGATCCCACCCGGCTTAAGCAGATTCTGATCAATCTGTTGAGCAATGCCATCAAGTTTACCGAAAAAGGGGCGGTCACCCTGAACATTCACCCGGGACCGGACCCTGAAGACAAAGAAATGATCCGGATCGAAGTCCGTATGCAGGTGGCTGAAAAGCTCAGGCGATTTACCCTTCAGCACCGCCGGATATTATCCTCAACACCTCCTGTGATATATCAAAACATCGTGGCCAGGGGAATGATCCGGCCCTGGACGGGGTATTGTCCAAACCCATCAAACGGTCGGACCTGATGGGCATACTGTCTAAAATTATGGGCCATCCCCCTCAGGCCGGAACCTTGACCGATGAAAAAAAACACGGCTGGGACTTTAATGGGCTGCACCTGCTTCTCGTGGAGGATATTCCGGCCAATCGGAATGTTATTCATAAATTTCTGAGCAAAACCGGCATCCGCATTACCGAAGCGGTGAATGGGCAAAGCGCGGTTGAAATTTATGCCCGGGAGGGCCAAACCTTTGATATCGTGCTCATGGACAAGGAAATGCCCATCATGGACGGCCTGACCGCCACCCGGGAAATCCGCCGCATGGAAAAGGACCAGGGGCGTTCACCGGTCCCCATTGTGGCGCTGACGGCGCATGCCTTTGACCAGAACAAGAAACAATGCCTGGCGGCCGGCTGTGATGATTTTTTATCCAAGCCGGTAAAGAAAAAGGAATTACTCACGGTCATGGGAAAATTCATGGCTTCGGGCGGGGATTCCCCATTGACGGAACAGGCGGATGAAGTCCGGAATCCCTCCAATGATTCAGGCCGGGTCCTGTCATCTGCCTTAATGGAACCGGTGACCGTTGAAGTGGATGAAGATCTCGAGGACCTGATGGCTGAATTCCTTGAAGAACTTGACCAGGCCATGGCGACCATGGCCAGGGCCGTTGAAACTGGGGATTATGAGGATCTTCGCCGCCTGGCCCACGGCTACAAAGGGGCCGCCGGCAACTACGGCCTGCAGCCGCTCTATGATATTTATCTGGAACTTGAACATGCCGCCAGGGCTCAGGACAGTGAAATATCCCTGGAAAGTCTTGACAGGGCAAAAGAGATGCTGTCACGGATGGAGATTCGGTATATTGAGGTATAGACTTGGGACTTGAGATATGGGGTTTGGGAGCATTATGGACCGTTAAAGTTAGGGGATCAGGCTGAAGGCCGAAGGGGTTTAGGGTTGCGCATCCCTTCAGCCTAACAACCTTCAGCCTAATCCCCTATATTATATTGGAGCTCTTGACACCGCCAGAAATGTGGGCCATAAAAGCTCTATTGAGCCACCAAAAAGGAGACAACATCATGTGTCAAGAAAAATGCGGCTGCCAATTTCCTGAAAAATTAAAAACCAAGCCCGGCGAATGCACCCCGGAACAGATTAAAAAATGCCACGGGGACACGGCTGATCATCCGTGTGCCTGCAAGGAAAAAGAAAAGAAATAAAGGGGATTGTTATCCCCTTTACAAGATCCGGCTGTTATCAGGATATTTCCAAGGCCGGCATTAAAATTTTGTGGGCCAGTTGGCCAGCCTGTGTTCGCTGATGCCCTTGTCCTTTGAGTTTCGGATAAGGTTTAAAACACTGATCAGGTAATTTCTAGTCTGCCGCGGGTCGATAATATCTTGAAGATAATAGTCACCGGCGGCCGGGTAGGGGGATAAATCGCCGATCATTTCATTGATTCTCTTTTCCCTTTGAGCAGTTGAAAGATTACCAAATACTACATCCCCCGCAATCATTGGGTCCATAAATCCCATTTCCGCCGTGGGCCAGGCCACAATAAAGTCAGGACCGGAACCGGTGCCGCACATGTTGCCATGGGCCTGGCCGTAGCTTTTTCGGATGATGATGGATATTTTGGGTACGGTGACTTGAAAAAGCGCCTGCATGGCATTGACTACTTTTGCACTGACCTTGTTTAACTCAGCATTTTTTCCCACAAAATGGCCGGGTGTATCGTGTAAAAAAAGAAGGGGAATATTATAGGAATCTGAAAGACAGAGCATGCTTGTCAGTTTATCCAGTGCGTTGGTATCGGCTGCCCCCACATTTACCATCGGGTTATTGGCAATGATGCCGATAACTTCACCGTTGATCCGTGCAAAGCATGTTACCATCATGGTCCCGAGTTCCGGTTTTAATTCAAACAGTTTCCCGTTATCCACGAAACACTCGATAATACGGTGGATATCATAGGCTCGCTTACGATTTTCAGGCAGCAGGTCCAGGATATTGTCCAGCGGTTCATTGGACATTTTGGGAACAGGGCCCTTAGGCGGCAGTTCACCCGAATGGCTGGGCATAAAACTTAAGTATTCCCTGATGATTTTAAAGCAGTGGTCTTCATCTTCGGCAACCTGATCCACCAATCCGGTTTTCTTTGAATGAATATCCCATCCCCCCATTTCTTCGGCGCTGTGTTTCTGGCCGATGGCACGTTCAAGTGCCCGGGGACCGGATATGGAAATACCACTGCCTTTCACCTGAACCACAAAGTCAGCCAGGCAGGCCTCAAAATCGGCAACACCATAACACTCCCCCATGGCGGCAAAAATAAAGGGCTGTTTCCGAAAATGGGTATACTCCGGCATCAGTCCGTTTAAATCACCACCGGTAAGAGACAGGACCCCTTTTGATCCCTGGCAGTCAGGCATCCGGGCCCCCCCTGCTTCCCCTAGCCAGATCAGGGGTATCCCAAACCGGTCTTTGACCTGGGTTTTAAATTGCAGCACTTTTTTTAAATTAATTCTGGCATTTGTTGATGCCAGTACGGTAAAGTCATTGGCAACAATGCCCACATGACGGCCGTCTATCTGGCCAAATCCGCAAATAAGCCCGTCAGCCGGGGTTTTTTCTTCCATTCCAGGCCAGTCCGAGTGGGCAAACATGCCAAGCTCCAAAAAGGAGTCTTTATCCAGTAAACGGTCAATGCGTTCTCTGGCCGTATACCGTCCTTTATCATGTTGTTTTTTTATTTTTTCAGGACCCCCCATTTGAAGGGCTTTTTGACGCTTTTCTTCTAATTCTTCAAGCAGTTTTTCAAATGCCATTTGGATCTTTCTCCTCTTAGGGTCAACTGTACTCTTTGATAAAAACATCGGTTTTTCGCTTGGATCTTTCAAGTGTTCCGGGTCTGAGCCACTCAATGGACGGACGAATTTTCAACTTGTTATGCAGACGAAGGCTGATGTCATGGTCCAGACCTTTCAGGTCATCATCACGGATATCCGCGCCATGTTCGATTCTCAGCTTCAGCGGCGGGTCAACCCGGGGGGGCGGCTGGGTGAGTACGATGCGCATTTCTCCGGTTACCCGGGGAAAAAAGGCGGCCACCTCTTTTTTGATGGCAGCCGGATATACATTGGACCCTTTGACAATCAACATATCGTCCGATCGCCCGATAATTTTGACCCGGGGGCCTTTAAAGCCGCATCCGGGGCATTCTTTGGTAAAAACCTGTACAATATCCCCGTAGGCGTATTTAACCAGGGGACATGCCTTGCGGCGGAGCATTGTAACAACGATTTCTCCGATGGCACCATCGGTTATTTCAATGGGTTTCTTGGTTACAGGATCAACCAGATCCTGATAGGTGGTGCATAAATGGGGCGCGTGGCAATGAAGCCCATAATATTCATTACTGTCACAGGAAACGCCGGCAGCAACGCCGCAAACCGCATAAAAATCATATGCCCGGCATCCATATAAATTTTCTATTTTCTGTTTAACCTCCGGGATGGACGCCCAAGGCTCACCCGTTAATTTCAACCCTTTGAATCCGAGCTCCCTGATATCCTTTTTCAGGATTTCAGGTGCTTTTTCCGCCAGGTACAGGGCCAGGGAAGGGGTACACAGCAGCCAGTTCGCTTTGGTGGTTTCGGCAAAGTTCAGTATCAATTCGCTGCCGGCGCGAACATCAATATCAATGGGCAGGGCACCAATATGCCGCAGTCCCCATAATCCCATACTTGTGGCATAAATCCCCAAGGCAAAGCAGAACATCACCCGGTCCCCTTTTTCAATGCCGACAGTGGAGAACTGGAAGCCTAAAGTCGGGGCCAATACTTCCATATCTTTTTGGGTAAACGTATAGGTAAAGGTTGAAATACCAGTGGTTCCGGAAGTCGTTCCGGTCAGGTATACATCTTCAGGGGGCGCGCAAAGGTGCATTCCAAAAGGATGGCCGAACCTTTTCATTGATTCAAGATGATTTTCGCGTTCATGCTCCTTGGTCATCATAATGGGGAGGCGCTTTAAGTCATCCAGTGTTTTTATCTCCTCCGGCTCAACACCGATTTCATTAAATTTTTTTTTATAAAAATCCGAATGGTCATAACAATATTTAAGCTGCTCAGATAAATAGACCTCTTGCTCGCGACGGATTTCTTCCATCGACATGTGGTTATACTCGGGTATGGCGTAGGTAATCTTTCCATCCATGAAACCGGTCCTCCATTGATATGATAAAACTTAAAATTAATATAACTATTCATCAGTGCCCCATCTTCAATTTAATTGAAATTATAGGACAATTTGTTGCTTCAGGGCCGGATTAACAACCTGGCCGGCTTTTTTAAGGTTTTGCCCTTTAGGATATGGCCGTTACCGGGTTTGAAAAACCAGGTCCGGCAGCCACAATGCAATCTGAGGAAATACAATGACGATTATAAGGGCTAACAACTGAATTAAAACAAATGGAATCACACTTTTATACAGGTCTATCATGGTGATGCCCGGGGGCACGATTGTTTTCAGATAAAACAGATTGAACCCAAAGGGCGGGGTCAGGTAAGCCATCTCCATATTAATCGTAAACAGGATGCCGAACCAGACCGGATCAAACCCAAGCTCTTTGATAATGGGAACAAAAATCGGAACCGTTATCATAATGATGCCGCCGGGATCCATGAGCATGCCAAGAAAAATATAGGTCAACTGCATGCCTGCCAGAATCAAATAAGCTGAAAACGGCAACTGGGTGACCAGTTCCTTTATAAATGCTATGGCACCAACGCTGGTGTACAAGGACGCAAAACATGATCCGCCGATAATAAGCCAGACCACCATGCAGGAAAGATTTTGCGTATGGGCACAGGCTTCTTTGAGCATCTTCCAGGACAGCTTGCCCCGGATGGCCGCACAAAAAATACTGCCCATTGTGCCCATGGCAGCTGATTCAGTCGGTGTGCAAACGCCGGTCAGAATTGTCCCGATGACAAGAACGATCAGCAAAAGGGGAATAATTCCGCCGGTCAGGGATTTAAACCGTTCATTCCAGCTAGGCACTTCCTCCTTTGGCATCTCAGGTCCCAAGTGAGGCTGAAAATGGCATCTAAGACTGATATAGGCCATAAACATAACCGCCAGCAAAAGCCCTGGAAAAACTCCGGCGGCAAAAAGCCTGCCAATGGATTCCGAAGCAAAAACGCCGTACACGATCATGAGTATACTCGGCGGTATGAGGATTCCTAACCCGGCACCCGCTGCGATGGACCCAATGGCAATGGATTTGTCATAGTTGTGCTTGAGCATTGCCGGAAGGGCAATGATTCCCATGGTGACGCAGGCTGCGGCACTGATGCCGACGCAGGCCGCAAAGACGGTACATACCGCTACCGTTCCTACGGCCAGTCCGCCCCGCCATTTGCCGATCCACTTGTACATGATATCGTAAGCCTCTTCGGCCACACCCGAATGCTGCAGAACCATTCCCATAAAAATAAACAATGGAATGGCAATAAGGACAAAATTATCCGTTACCCCGTATGCAACACTGAACACCATGCCCAACGCGGCAGGCTTCCATAACAGCAATATAAAAAGGCAAGCGACGCCTCCCATACAAAAAGCAATGGGTAACCCCAGCATAAGCAACACAATAAGGGACACAAATATAAGCAGGGTGACGGCTGTTACACTCATGACGCATCCCCCTTAAATAGAATCCCAAGATCGGTTATGAACTTGGAAATACCCTGGAGCAACAGAAGAAAACATCCAATGGAGATCAAGATCTTCATATGGTATACCGGCGGATTCCAGACAGTGCCGGAATGCTCGTCAAATTTAAGTGATTTCAGGCCGAACTCCCAACCCTTCCATGCCAGGGCAAAGCAGAAAAGAGCAAAGAACCAGAATGTCAGAACATCTAAAAAGGCCCGCCATCGTTTAGACAGAGTGCCGTAAAAAACATCCACATTGACATGGCCCTTTGACAGGAAGGTAACCGCCCCTCCGAATATAATATAAATACCAAAGATCATGGCCGATAGTTCATGGGCCCAAAGCGTTGGCGATTTAAAGATATACCGTGCCACTACTTCAAAGCAGATAACCAGGCTCATAACGATAATCAAAAATGACGTAATTCTTCCTGCCAGTTCACTTAGAGAATTGATCAGGCGAAGCACAGAACCCATTGTTTTCTCCCATGGTAACGGTTTAAAGATGTGTTAACGCGATATGGGTTACCATGGTAACGGCGTGATGCCCGGACAGATCTCTTTTTCCGTCATGTAGTCTTCAACCATTTTCAGTACTTTTGCATTTAACGGGTGCTTTTCGCCCAGGTCCTTCAATGTTTTCTGTGCCAGCACCTTGGCCTGTTCCTGCTCTTCTTGCGGCAGTTTGACGATATTTACACCAAAATCCTTATGCATGAATTTAAGGGCCCTGTGATAAAATACCCGGGTTTGCGCGTCCGCTACTTTGCCTGTAAGCAAGGACGCATTCTCAAATGCGGTTTGTTGTTCCGGTGAAAACGAATTCCAGACATCCAGATTGATGAGCACAACATTCCATGCCCCGATCAAGGGTTCCGGCAGCATGTAGTTTTTCAATACTTCGTGAAACTTCATCTCCGACATGGGGCCTGCGTCTCCCCAGCTGGCACCGTCAACAACGCCCGTTGCAAGGCCTGTGTACAATTCCGTGGCAGGAATAAAAACAACCGAAGCGCCTGCTTTTGAAAGCCAGGTGGCCAGCGTGCTGTGGCTTCGCATTTTGGTGCCTTTCAGATCGGCAAGGGTATTGATGGGTTTATTGCTCATCAGCCCGATATTATAAGACTCTACGGGAATGATATATAAATTATGTTTTTTAAATTCCTCCCTAAGGATTTGAATATACCCCCGGTGCCACATGAAAACCTGGGCATCATGAAGATTTTCAAATGCATAGGGAAGGCCGCCCATGATTTCTGCTACCGGCACCAGGCCGGCACAATATCCGCCTACAAAATAGGCCATATCGATCATTCCCATACATGCGGCATTAATCATCTCTTTCACCGGGACCAGCGCACCGCCCGGAAAAGGGGTAATCTTGATCTCACCATGGGTTATTTTTTCCACCAAAGGACAAAAGCAATCCTGTGTGCAGCGCTTGAACTCATCTCCGGTAGAGAAATGCTGAAGCTTTAAGTTAAATGTCTTCTGGGCAGCCGGGCAAGGACTAAAAAGCATGAGACTGATCACAATGCCGATCATAAGACATTCAATACTTCGGGTACGCCCTGTTTTTCTTTGGTGTTGCATGAGAAACCCTCCTTTAGGAATTAAAAATCAGCTACAATGGCGTTGCCTGTACAAAACAAAGAAACAACTCAAAACCTGCCGGGATTAAACGACAGACTTGTAATCCTATTTTGGAAGGACGATGAAGAAATAACTCAAAGCAGCGTTTTTTCAGTCCGGATTCCGCTCTTCAAGCATCCCGTTAAAAAAGATTTCAAAAAAAGTATCGCATAATTCTTGTATAGATTCCTTTCGCGAATAGTCAAACCAGTAAAACAACCAACTGCACATGCCGATCATTGAAAATGAGGTAAACGCGGTATTCAATTTCTTGGCTTCACCCGCTGCCTGCATTTCACTAATGGCATCAGATATAAAATCAAAGACGTCTCTCCATATTTTTTGAATTTCACTATAATGTTCAGCAGTGAGTCGCCGGGTTTCATGAACCGACACGAACCCTACCGGCTCATTTGCCAGAAGTTTCAAATACCGCTCAAAAAAGAAAGCGATCCGTTCCTTTGGCGACTCAATTTGCTTTGCCTTTTCAATGATAGGAAGGAATTCTTTCTCAATCTGATATCGGATGATCTCATACAGCAACTGTTCTTTGGTGATGAAATGATGGTAGAGCCCTCCTTTGCTCAGTCCAAGTTCTTTGGCAATTAACGACAACGGTGTGTTGTCATATCCTCTTTCCAGGATAATATTTAATGCACCGATATATATTTTTTCTTTTTCTTTCAAAATAGCCTTCTCTTTGCTTCAATTGAGGGTGATTTTACAAACCGGCCGACCGGCTTGTTTTCTTAATAGTGCATTGGGTTTGCATATGTCAAGAAAAAACCGGCCGCCCGGCTTGTTTTTTTTGACGGACAGGGATTAGTGACTTGAATTGCGGCCGTAAGGGATACCAGACCCTGCCGGGCATTAAGCGGCTGGCAAATTTTGACATTCGCAAAATTAAATCGTATTTTGAATTTGAAACCGGGCAGATTCTTAAAATCGGACAGGAACAAAATTTTTCAGACCAGTAGGGCGAATATGAATACAACAAGGAGAATAAAATGGAATCCACCCCAATGCCGGCCATTATAACCATCAGCCGCCAGCTCGGCAGCGGCGGGGCCAGTATCGGCCAGAAACTGGCCCGGCGCCTTTGCCTGACCTTTGTAGACCGGCAGATCATTGTAGAGGCCGCTCCCAAATTAGCCATGCTTGAAAGTGAGGTTGAATCCAGGGAAGAACGAAAATTATCTTTTTTTGAAAATCTTCTGGCATCCATGGTCAATTATCCGGCGGGCATGGTTTATGTGCCGCCGGAAATGCATGTGACCAGCGACAAGGCCATTTCCGAAATCCAGACCGAAATTATCAGGGAGATCTCACGGCAGCAGCCTTCCGTGATTATCGGACGGGGCAGCGCCCATATCCTCAAAGACCATCCCCGGCATTTGAGCGTGTTTTTTCATGCGTCCATGCCCTTTCGCATTGACCGGGTCAAAGAGATGTATGACATGAGTGAGGAACAGGCCCGGGCCACGGTTGAAGAAAGCGATAAAAACCGCGCGGAATACAACAAAACCGTGAGCGGCCGGGAATGGCTGGATATCCGCCGGTACCACCTTTGCGTTGATACCGGGGTCCTTGGCTTTGAACAGGCTGAAGAACTGGTGCTTGCCTGCGCCCGGCACCGGCTTGGCATTGAACCTCAAGGATAGGCGGGTGAGCCCGGGCCGCCGGGAGCAACCCTTGAAATCATCCCCATCCTGATTTAGGCCGGGGTTATCCCTCTTGGATGTAGGTCCGGGCCAGGGGGCCGTCTTTGCGCCAGGCCCAGCAGGTGTCAATGAGATAGTCGTTGATGTTGACACGGGTCAGTTCTTTTCTTTCCTTGTTCCGACCTTTGACGATCCAATAGCCTTGAAGCACCACCGGGGCCATGGAGATGAGCAGGGTGGTCAGATGGGTGCATCCCCTGATGCCGCCGGCCAGTTTTTTGACTTTCTGGGTAAATCCTGGCGCAATGACAAGCCCTTTGAGCTTGTCCAGGCTGTTTTCCATTTCCCGGCATATGTCGCTGTTGGGCACTGTGGGCATTTTGGCTTTGATGTCGACGATTTTAAGTTCTGTGATGTTGACCAGCAGCTGAACCTGCATATGGTGATACATGCGCGGTTCAGACCGTTCTCCGGCCTTTCTGTAAACGGTGATCAGGTTTCTTTCCTTGAACTCCCCGGTGATGAGCAGATGTTCCGGGTCAACCACAAAAGTGGATAAATCAAAATTCCGGTTATGTATTTTTTCAAGGTTGTCTGTATCAAAAAAATCCATGAGCTGTTTTTCTCTCTTTTTGGTGTGCCCTTCATTGGCGCAGATTCTTAAATTTTGAATGGGTTTATTTTTAGGGAGTGATAGGCCCGGGCTGGGTCTATGGCACAGCGGTTTCCCAGTAAAGCAAGTTGTCGTCAAAGAAAAGGGTTAAAGCGCCCTCGTTGTACAGGTAAGACAGAAAAGAGCGGACAGTGGAGCCCACCAGGGCGTACTGGCCGCAGTCAAGGGTGATGCCGAACCGGTCGCAGACGGCCTTTAACACATGGTCATAATGGGCCGGCCGGATCAGAATTTCCAGAAGCGCTGTCTCAAGATCCTGTACCACAGACAGGTTCAGGGCGGCCAGTTCGTCAATATCCGGTCTGATCCGGCCGTGGGAGGGCACATACCATGAGGCTGAAATTTTCTGAATCCGGGAAATGGAGGCCTTGAACGCCGCAACATCATAGATAAAGGGCAGTTTGTACTTTTCAAGAACGGTTTTTCCGAACAGGGCATCGGCCGTAAACAGGACCTGATCTTTGGTTGAAAGGCCCATCATGTTGAAAAAATGGCCGTCCAGAACATGAAGGGTCAGTCCATCGGCCACCTGGCTGTCTTTGGTCAGGACATGGTCCACCGTTGAGGGAACGGCCTTGAAAAACCGGTTGTCCAGGTCCTTGACCGGTTTTCCGCCCCACAAAAAGGCGGTTTCCAGTTCCGGGTGTTCCGTAAAGGCCGCCTCAATGGCCGGGGCGTAAATGTCACAGGCAAGGTTGCGCTTAAGATAATCATTGCCCCCGATATGGTCGGCATTGGAATGGGTATTGATAATCCCGGAGAGCTGCCAGCCCATTTTTTTAAGGGCCTGGTTGATCTTTCGCCCGGCCTCTTTGCCATTGCCGCTGTCCACAATAAACACACCGTCACTGGTGTCCATAAATCCGATATTGGTCGGCCCCTCCATCACCCAGGTGGCCGGCCCAAGCTGCGTTAGTTCTTTTACCGCCATTTAAAAATCCCCTTCATCAATGTCCGGCCATTGAACCTGATCAGCCGTTAAAAGTCAATGGTTTGAAAAAATAGGGATAAGGGTAAGATAATAATTGTTTGGCTTTTTTTTGATTTGTTTTGCTAACTTAAATTTAATTTGATTGGAATGTTGGTATCTGTTCCTATCGTGGGAGGTTGAATATGAAAGGATCAGTATTTCTGCGCGAATTTATTTTTTCTATGTTGATGACGGTGTTCCTGGCAGGTGTTTTTTTAGTTCCAAAAGTCCATGCAACCTTGTCATACAGTGGTGGTATCAAGCCGGGTGATCTACCAAATACCTGGGACAGCTCAACAAGGGTTTATATCGGCTATGATGATACCGGAATGGTATCTGTCACCGGCGGCAGCAAAATTGAGAGCTCACAGGTCCATATCGGGTGCGGTTCTGCTACGGCGGGAACAGTGACCGTTGAAGGAGAAGGCTCTGCCTGGACCAGCAGCGGCGACCTTTATGTCGGCCGCAAGGGTGCGGGAACTATGCTGATCACCAATAGCGGGTCAATGACCAGTGCCGGGGCCTATCTTGGCTATTATGCGGGTGCCACGGGCAGTGCCATTGTTGACGGCCAAGGGTCTTCCTGGATCAATAGCGAAGACCTTTACATCGGGTATCGGGGTTCCGGCTCCCTTGATATTTTAAACCATGCAACCGTTCAGGTTTTAGGAGAAACCGTTTTAAATGAAAACGGGACCATCAATTTTGGGGAAAACGGCGGGACATTGACCACCGGTGCCTTGTACACCGGCGCCTCCCAGCTGTCAGGATCGGGGACCGTCAATACCTGCAGCATTGTTGCGGATGCAGATATTGTTCTGGACAGCACTTACGAAAGTACCCAATCCTTTCTAATCGATCAGGTCACTGTCAGCCTTGTGGACAGCGATACCCGAACCATCGGGGTTGGATATCGCCAGGAAGGCAATCTGACCATAAGCCAGGGGGTATCCCTGACATCATATACCGCCTATCTTGGCTACAATTCAGGCGCTCAAGGAACGGCCGTTGTGGACGGCCCTAACGCCGCCTGGACCAACGATGCCAAACTTTATGTGGGCCGCAGCGGTACCGGGACCTTATCCATTACCAACGGTGGAACCGTCTCCGGGTTAACGGATTTTTCCGGTGCCTATCTGGGGTATTATTCGGGTTCCACCGGTGTGGCAACCGTTGAAGGGGACGGGTCCTCATGGACCAATAGCGGCGGAATGGTTGTGGGCCGAAACGGGACGGGAATACTGACCATTGCCAAAGGCGGGAAGGTATCGGATTCCTCCGCTTATATCGGGCATGGCAGTTACGCAAAAGGTTCGGTATCCGTTGATGGAGAAGGTTCGGCTTTTACCAGCAGCTGGAACCTGATGGTGGGCTACAACGGTGAAGGCAGTCTGTCCATTACAAACGCCGGAGAGGTGTCCAGTGGATACGGCTCTGTTGGGCGGTATGAAGGCTCTTTCGGCACGGTGTCCATTGATGGCGAAGGTTCTTCATGGACAATTAACCGGGGCAGTTTTCTGGTGGGTGACGGGGGTACCGGGATACTGACCATTACCAATGGCGGGTCGTTCATCAGCCTGGGCTCCCATGTCGGCTATTCTTCCAATGCCGTTGGCCGGGTCTATATTGATGGAAAAGGGTCCTCCTGGATCAGCCGGAAAAGCCTTTCCGTGGGCGGCAGCGGTACGGGATCCATTGACATCACCAATGCCGGTTCATTGTGGAGTTCCCGGGCTGTTATCGGCAGCCATTCAGGTGCCACCGGAACGGTCACCGTTAACGGGCAGGGATCTTCCTGGACCAACAGCAGTGATCTGTCCGTGGAAAGTTCCGGCAGCACGCTGGCCGTCAGTGACGGCGGCCGGGTGACTTCAGAGGGTGCATCCATTGGTAGCGGGGCGGTGGTAAGTCTTGACATTCACAGTTCTTTTCTGGTCGGTACAGCGGACAATGAATGGGGCGGGACCATTACAAATGATGGAACCATACGCCTGGCGGCTGGTGCCGGAGCAGACACCGGGACATATACCCCCATATCCTTTGGTGAAATGAGCGGTGACGGCATCATCCAGGCCATGGGCGGCCTGTGGGATGCAGATACCCGGACGGTAACGGTTTTTGAAGCTGTTAATGCCAGGGGTGAAACCGTTGCCGCTGTTGATCTTGATCTATCTGAAAATCAGCGGGCCCTGGTTTTGGACACTTCTACCGGCATGTCAGCCGGTGCCGCATTTACAGGGACGGATGCTGAAACTCAAATACAAGTGTCTGTGGCAGCGGTTACCGGCGGAACCCTGGAACTGCTTGACAGCCTGACCAGAGGAACAACAGAGCAGATTCTGTCTGCCTGGCAATTTTCAGTCACCGGATATACCGTAAATGAAGATCGCCCGGTATACCTTTCTTTAGATGCCGCATCCGCTTCGGATCTTCTGGACCTGAGCATCTGGGTTTTTCTGGATGGGTCATGGGAAGAATATGATCCGGCAGACCTTTCATTTGATGGGGCATATGCCAGTTTCACCGCAACCGGCCTTGGCACCTTTGCCGTGACATCAGCGGCTTGTGTTCCCCTGCCCGGGGCCATGGGGCTGTTTTGTTCCGGGCTTATTTTCATCGCGGGGATCTCCAGACGCGGGGGGATAATGAAGCCAAAAAGAAATGAGAAAAGTTAATGGCTTACAATTCCCCGGCTTTTTTTCTAATATAGATTAAATCCTCCAGACCAATCTGCCCATCGCCATTAATGTCTATTTTAATGATGGCGTTGTCTGAATATATCCCGGTATATGTACCGCCGGCCAATAGTTTAAGGGCAATGGCCAAATCATACCGGTCAATCTTCCAATTTCCGTCCAGGTCTCCTTTGAGCCGTAAATACGGATCATCGTCAACATAATTGGCAATGCCGTCCCCATCGGTATCTGCCGTTGGATGAAAGCCTTTGACGTATTTTAACGCATAATACGGAGCGATCCGATATAATAGATGAATCTGGCCCAAGTCATCAACACAAAAGGAATGGGTTGATTTCAAATTGTTATCATAATCTATGGCTTCTATTCTCCAGGCGCTGTCCAGTTTCGTGATGTATTTAACCTGCTTGTAATTTGTTATCACAATATGGCAGTTCTGGTTGGCATCAATTTTTATTTTGGGGTCATAGCTTCTGCTGTATACGGTATTTATTGATTCTGTGGCCCAGGTCCCACTTGTATTATTGGTATATTTCAAATTCCTGTAATAACCGTTGGCGTCATAATAAATAATATGGGCTTTCCCGGACGTATCAATGTCCAGCCCAACCTCTCCCTGGACTTCTTCAAGATAGCCCAGAATTCCCTCATCATGAACCCAGGTGCCTGATATGTTGCTGCTGTAAACAAGAACACTGGTGTTTCCTGAGCAGATATGGGCATTGCCTGACGGGTCCGCAACAATACAATTGTATAGGATTTCGTAGCCTGTGGTGCGCAGGGTCTGCCGGACCCATTCTCCGGAACCGTTGGTGAGGTAATAAAGTGCCTCATCAACCGCATAAGCAATGTGGGCCGCACCGGCATCATCCGTATCTATGGAAATACAGGCCTCGCACTCGGCGAGGACCTCTGTGGACCAGTCTCCGGAAATATTTGAGGCAAGGGCTAATGATTCCCCGTCAATATAGGCAATATATGCTTTCCCCGCTGATGTGGCGGCTATGGCAAGGTAGTCAGAGGGGTCAACCGCCGGGTTAATGATTTCTTCGACCCACTGCCCTGAATGGTTTGTCTGATATCTGAGTGTGTTGTCGGCGTTGAAATAAGCGACGTGGACATGGCCTGACGCATCACTTGTAATGACTGACTTTCCGTCCCATAGGTTGGTTTCTGACAGGGTTTCAAATTGGAAAAAACTGTTATCCGTTGTCCAGGTATAAGTGGTGCATTCATCAACAGACTGCCAGCATCCTGCCGCATTCTTGACAATGACACGCAGAGAGTGAACCCCTTTTTTAAGGCTGTCAATTTTGATTTCATTGAGCGATGTCTCTTGGGAAAACGGGCCGTTATCAATGCTGTAGCGGTATGCCACAATATTGGCGCCGGTAACTTGAAAATACTCATAACAGGCAAATTCAGGTTTTGATGGTTTTGAATAAAAGGGGTGATGAAGAATAGTGACTTCAGTCGTTAAGTTGACATATTTAACCACAGGTTGGTTGTCGTCCGGATAAACTGAAAAGGGCTCCACGTCGGAATAATCCATATATGAGAAGTGAATCGCCCCATTCAAATCTATGGCAGGCTCAATGACCATGCCGGAGCATGAAAGGCCATCTTCGTCTGCAACCCCTGTATACCATTGCCCTGAACTGTTTGTGGAATAAAAAATCCCGCCATTATCTCTGGAAAGGATGTGAGCGTTATGGTCTGAATCAATCCGGATGGCAGGGGTGGCACCATCGGTGTCATATGGGTTGACGGTTTCATAAATCCATTCCCCGGTATTGTTTGTTGCATAAATAAGAGAGTAACTCGTTGTACAATCATACGAAGTACAATATGTGGATACCTTTTGATAGGCAATATACAAACTGCCGGTCCGGTCAATGGCTAACGACGGCGACCGCAGATCTCCTGAGGCAATTTCTTGGGTTGTCCATGAGCCGTTTGAATACGTACCATAATAAATTCCCTGGGAGTGGGTGGAATTGTAATTGTCATACACAAGGTGAATATTGCCACTCGCGTCTAAGGCAAAATCAAACCCCATGCCGATATTGGATAAAAGTTCAAGGGCCTGGTTTTGCCAGGAGCCGTTTTTGTTGGTGATCAGGTTCAAGGTGCCGGCAGTCTTATCTGCATAGCAAATATAGGCGTTGCCGTCCGGGTCAACCGCCAGTATGGCAAACCTTCCCGCATTTTGACCGTTAAGGATTTCCTTTGTAATCCATTGCGTTCCCGTTTTTCTTGCATAAATGAGGGTGTCTCCTGACTTGTCATAGGCGCAGACATGAATCGTATCAGACGCGTCAATTTTTATTGAATGATAGGTATACGTGCCCTCAATGGCACGGATGGTTTCGGCTTCCCATTCCCCGGACACCAGAATTTTGTGCTTTAGCTGATCATCTTCTGAAACCACCATATGCAATCTGTTTGTGCTGTCAACCGCTAACGGCACATTCTCCCCGGGTGTTACCGTAAAATAAGAGCAGGCGGATGGTCCTGTAATGGTTATTGCAAATAAAGGGGTTGCTGAAAAAAAGAGCGTTAAAAGAAAAAACATGGCCGTTGCGGCCGGTTTTATCATTTTTTGTTTTATTTGATTTGGCAACATATGAGTTTTTGTGTCCTTGGTTTCAATGGTTTTATATGAAAGTCTCACTAACATCTTGAGAAGACTTTCATTATTCGTTGTGGGCGGTTCTTGGTTGGATAACCAGGGCGGCCCGTGGCCGTTATTCAGTGTGGGGCCGCTTACCAGCAGTCAACCCTGCCGAAATCCTCAGTAAACAGGTAAAGATCAATTTCATCTACGTCACCGTCTTCGTCGAGATCACCACTGCAAGATGAATTTGCCGTGCCGTCTTCCATGGCATAGTCCATTGAAAATATGGCGGTGTCCCTGCCGTCAACGCCATTGCCGTTATCAAAGTTTGCAATGCAGTCCGGAATGTCATACTCGTTTTTCGGGTTGCTACCTGACAGATACTCTCGTAAATTGCAGTACCCGTCTACATCGTCATCATACAGGGCATCCGCAACCACAGGATCCAGATCATATGTTGTTTCAAAGTCATCCGGCATTCCGTCATTGTCGTCATCGAGATCGGCATTGTCCCCGATACCATCTGAATCAGAGTCCTGCCATTCTTCCGGGTCCTCGGGAAACAGGTCGTCCTGATCCTGGATGCCGTCACCATCCGAGTCCTTGAAGACACAAACCTCAATGGCTGGGTTTTGGGACAAAGTACCTATTGCGGTTTCAAAATTATTCGATTCTGAACCATATGCATTGACCATAACAGCGGCATTTTCATAGAGGTCCTGGTCCCCCGGGTCATAGACGTTATCAGAATCCATATCCGTTCCCCAGCCGGCCCGGGGTTGAAACAATGAACTCTGGGTAAGTTCAAACCGGTATGTTCCGGAAACGGCATTGTCTTTACAGGTTAGATGAATTGTAAACAGGATGGATTCCGAAGCTGGATCTCCGGCAGCGCTCACATCAGAGCAGACACCGCTTAACTGGATTTTTCCGGCGACGGCACGGTTCGCTGTCCAGGAGGATACGGATTCTTCACCACTGTCAAAAGGAGTAAAAAAGGTGCTTGAAACCGGGTTTGTATCAAGGTCAAATGCCTGTTCGGGGTAATTTAAAGTGAACGCACAGGCCGTCTGATTGGCTGCAAATATTTTCATAATACCCTTTGGGAGTGAATGGCTGTTCCGCCATTGAATGGAAGGGGATTGGTTAAGCTATAAAACCGGTTGAATGATTTCGGAGCCGCTAATGAAAGGGATTTTGACTGAATGTCAATGCCAGATCGGCCCCCTTTGCATGGGATTCTATCTGTAATGGTCCGGGCCATTGGATTTCGATCCGTGTCAGGTCCTGGCCGTCTGTCGGAACAAGATTGATAAACCCCTGGTGGGCCTTGACGGTGAGCATGGCTGAGTAGGTGCCAAGCCCTGTGCCGTTCTTTTTGCCTGCGGTTACAAATTTTTCAAAAAACCGTTCCCGGATGCTTTCGGGTACAGGACCCTGGTTCTCGATAACGATTAAAGGATTTTCAGGCCGGCTCAATCTTATGCCAACCTTTCCCTGACGGGGCGATGCTTCCAGGGCATTGGTGACCAGGTTGCTCACCATGGAGTAAAAAAGCATGTGGTCGCACAGAATTATAAATTGGTCATCTTTATCCCTTGGATGATCGTTAACCATAATCCGGACATTCAGTTCCATGCGCTGGGTCAGACAGTGGTTTCCCAGCAAAACCTGGTCCAGCATCGGCAGGATGTCGGTCTCTTCAATCTTAAGGTGATATAAGCCGTTTTCCAGTTTATACAGGCTCAAAGACTGATTGAGCATGTTAAGCATGGTGTAGCAGGTTTTGATCTGTTTGCCGGCCACGGCCTTGAGCTTCTCAAAGCCCATGGCCGGATTAACGGATATCAACTGTGCTGTTGCCAGGATAACCTGAAGGGGATTTTTTAAATCGTGCCGGGTGATTTGTTCCACCTGGGCCCTTAACTTAAGGTTTTCGCAAAGCAGATCATTCTGGCGTTTAAGTTCTTTTCTGGCCTGGGCCAGTTCCAGGTGGGTTTTTACCCGGGCGCTCACCACGGAAGGACTGAATGGCTTGATGATATAGTCAACCGCGCCAAGCTCAAATCCGCGGGTTTCATCTCCTTCGCGGGACAGGCTGGTTACAAAAAGGACCGGGATATCCTTTAAGCCGGGATCCTTTTTGATCCTTTTGCAGACTTCGTAGCCGTCCATCCGGGGCATTAGAATATCCAGGATCACAAGGTCCGGCTTTTCTTTGCCAATGGCCTCAAGTGCCTGGATTCCGTTGGTGGCCGCACTGACCTGATACAGGCCCCCAAGGACATTTACAAGGATATCTAAATTGGCCGGGACATCGTCCACCACCAGTATCCGCTTTTCAGACAAGGATGACATCTTATCTCCTGTTCGCAAGGCCGGGTGTGATAGAATTTTTTATATGCGAAGTCTCTCTAATACCCTGAAATGACGTTGATTTTCTATAATAGGCGAAGTGAGGGGGTAAATCAAGCTTTCTTTAGAGGCCGTTATTCTTCCGTATTTAATTTTCTTTTTTGTTTTCAAGCACCGTGTCCATTCTTGCCAGAAAATCGTTATAGGACTGCTGGGAACAGGTGCCGTCAAAGATTTCGTTAGCAAAGGCAACATGCTGCTTATTATGAAGGCCAATCCAGCCGTACAGGCGGTGGCCGCCTTTGGAACCGGCTTCTTCAGCTCCGAAGGCCAGGTAAATATGGCCGTTTTCACAATGCCGGGGGCGGGGCACAATCTCGGCTGCCTGGCCCTTGTAATAACAATCATGTTGCCCGCCGTCGGCGGTGAGCCAGTAATCATCGGGGTTTTCTGTGGTTTTCAGGACAATGCCCACGGCGCGGTAATATGTACCGCTATCCCGCGTTTCCGGCCGGCAGAAAGGTTACAATTTGCCTTTTAACATATCTGCAAGCCCTGCAAACGGATTGGTGGAGCCGCCGGAGTCTGCGGTACTCCCGGCCACTTCATCGGAATAGGCATCAGCAACCTGGTCCCGGGAATGTTCGTTGTCGTGGCAATAGATACAAAGCAGTTCCCAGTTGCTCCCATCCGGCGGGTTATTGTCGTGGTTATGGTCTTTATGGTGAACAGTAAGTTCCTTGACTCGTTTGCCTTCAAATTCACGTCCGCAGTGGGCACAGATCCAGGGGAACATCTTAAGGGCACGCTCCCGGTAGCCAGCCTGGCGGGACTGTTGTTCTTTTAACACTTTCTGAATAAGGTTTTCTTCTTTCTTAGACATATGATCTACTCCTGTTTTTTGGGCCTGGACCGGGGTTAAGGTTTCTTTTCCTGACCTGAAATAAATTTTTCGTTCCAGGGCATCTGTTTTTTTCGCCGGCGGTGTCAAAATCAAAGGGAAACTGGCCGAGGCTCAAATCACTGTTTTTTCATGGGGGGTGAAAAATGAATCCAGGGGACGTTACGACGCTGTGAAGCCGGATAAAGTCCCCCGGAGTTTATGCTGGTGTTTGAACGAAAAGTCACCCATCCGCTGTGTTGCAGAAAAACCTGCATCCGGGCAGCTTTGTGAGATAAATCTCCTCTGCGAGCCGCCCCAACACGGGTTTTCCTTCAGGCAGTATGTTAAGATAAGGGCTTTCCTTGCGTGTGTAAGGGGTTATAATCCCAAAAGCCCTTTGCGGACCTTTTCATCGGCGTTCTCCCCGACATTATACCGGTAGTACATCTGGGCAAAGGTAGCGCCGGGAATGGTGCCCTTGACCTGGCCCTGGTAGGTCAGGGTAAGCCCCTTGCCCGGTACGTAAAGGGATTCCGAGGTCAGGCCCGGCTTCATGTCCTTGTCCAGCCAGGAAGCGTATTTCTCAATGTCCGCCTGGTTGGCCTCCACCAGGTCCTTGGGGTTTCCCTTTTCCATTAATTCCACAAATCCTTCGCTGATTTTTTTGGCCGTGGCTTTGCTGGTCAGGTAGTGGGTGAGCATGTATTTGACCTGCTCGGATTCGATCAGTTCCTTGGCATCCTTGGTGGGATGTTCAAGATAGAGGCCCACGGCATAGACCTTCACGAAGCCCAGTTTCTTCAGGTAGGAAACGCCGTTGAGCGTGAGTTTTTTACCGTCAATGGTTTTTTCGCCGGGAAACTTCACCCCTAGAATCTCCATGTCGCCGGCATGTCCCACTGCTCCGGTAAACAAGAAAACAACAACCAGTACTGCCAACACAACACCATGTCGCTTCATTTTCCTCTCCTTTTAAGTTTTAAACGTTTCGGTCAGCTGTCCTCCGATATAGGATAGACCTTCGTTTTTGTCAATCAAACAAAGTATGAAAAAATCAAACCGGGTTATTGTTTATGGGAAACGGACTTATATATTCAGCCTTGCTGTTAATTGGGCTCCAGCCAATGAATTTGATTAAGCGCCGGATTTCCTACAGCGTGTTGAAAGCGGCCAGGATATGGGCAAAGAGCAGGGAACGGGAAATCAGGCTGTATTTGATGATATATTCATCTTCACTGTGGTCTTTGGCCCCTATGGGGCCTAATCCGTCAATGACCGGAATACCGGCAAGGGCAATATTGTTGGCATCCGACACGCCCTGGCGAAGTTCTTCTACTACGGGAACGCCGATGGTGGCCCCAATTTTCTGGATTCGGTTGAACAGGTCTTTATTGGCCCGGGTCTGGGGCATGGCCGGCCGGGAAGAAACGGTGTTAAGGGTGCAAACGGTATGGGGGGTGGTCTGCTCTTTGACAATGCGGTTGATCTGGGTTTTTATTTGTTCCGCGTCCAGGTCTGTTAAAAACCTGAAATCCAGGGAAGCACTGGCATGTTCAGCAACGGTGTTGGAGCCTAACCCGCCGTTTACAGTGCCCACATTGGCTGAAATTCCTTTTTCAGGCTGGTTGAGATGTTCTATGGCAATGGTTTTTCTGGCCAGTTCCAGGATGGCACTGGCCTTGTTTTTCCCGGCAAATGCGGCATGGCCGGCTTCCCCTTTTATGGCAAGATCCAGGGCCAGGTTGCCTTTACGGCCGGTTACAATTTCATTGGACAGGCCGCCGGCCTCAAGCACAAAGGCCGCCCGGCTTTGTTGGGCTTCTTTAAAAATAAGTTCCCGGGAACTTGGGGAGCCGATTTCTTCGTCAGGGTTGAAAACAAAGCAAAGGGGCAGGGTGTCCAGCCGGCCTGTATGCAACAGGGCCTTGATGGCATGAATGCCCACCACAAGCCCGCCCTTCATGTCTGCCGTACCGGGGCCGTAACAGCAGTTGCTGTCTTCCCGGTAAAAGTTAAATGAAGTGTTTTCAGGAAATACCGTGTCCATGTGGCCGGTGATCAGGATCTGGCTTTTGTCGGCTTTTCGGGCTGTGCAGGCCGGGCTCCGGGCAATAAGGGTGTCGCCGAAAACCGGGGATGGGCTGATCTCACAGGCAAATCCCATGGCCGCCATTTCTTTTTTGATTCTTGCCCCCACCCGGTCCACCCCGGATTTGTTCCGGGAGCCGCTCTGGATCAGGACCAGTTCTTCCAGGAGTTGGAATGCCTCAACTGCGTGATCATACAGATACGATTTTATATCAGATGTCATGAATTCCCCCTGCCTTGAGATTTGTTTCCGGCCATGATCCAGGCTATAGCCCACAAAAGGGCCACCGGAAGGATGCCGATGGCGATAAAGGCAATCAGATTATCTTCCCATGGCTTCAGCATCAGTGCGGCCGCAACCGGAACCAGAATACTGGCCACAATACCGGCACGAAGTTTGACTGAAATTTTTTTGGGTGACATCCTGGCCTCCCTTTTCGGGGCAGGGGCCATCATTCTCGGAATAATGAACACCAGTCCGATCAACAAAATTAAAATCAGGATTTCACTTATGCCGGTCAAACTTTATATCCTTTGTATTTAGCCTTTAGACTTAAGACGGAAAGTCTTTTAATGATACTCAAGTCTCAAGTCCCAAGTCTAAAGTCTATGCATCAAACAACGCATTAATAAACAGCTTGGCGTCAAATTCCTGGAGATCCTCGATGCCTTCACCAACGCCGATGTATGAAATGGGAATGTTCATTGAACTTGAAACCGCTGCAACAATGCCGCCTTTGGCAGTGCCGTCCAGTTTGGTTAAAGCGATCTGGGACAGGCCCACGGCTTCGTTAAAGATTTTTGCCTGGGACACGGCGTTCTGCCCGGTAGTGGCATCTAAGACCATGAGAATTTCATGGGGTGCGCCGTTCATTTTTTTGGCCACGGTCCGCTTGATCTTTTTGAGTTCTTCCATCAGGTTCTTCTGGGTATGAAGGCGTCCGGCCGTATCAATGAGCAGGACATCTATCCCCCTGGCCATGGACGCCTCAACCGCGTCATAGGCCACCGCCGCAGGGTCGGCGCCTTCCCTGTGCTTGACAATGGATGCATTGGACCGCTCAGCCCAGATTTCAACCTGTTCAATGGCGGCCGCCCTGAAGGTATCGGCTGCCGCAATCAGGACCTTTTTCCCCTGCCGGGTATACTTCATGGCAAGCTTGCCCAGGGTTGTGGTTTTGCCGGTGCCGTTTACCCCGACCATCATGATCACCTGGGGTTTGGGCAATGCCACAGGGCAGCTTTTCTCCTGCTCTGTCTGAAATAGGGAAATTAGTTCTTCTTTGAGGACCTGCTTCAATTCCTCGGCACCGGACAGCCGTTTGGCCTTTTTCCGGATCCGTTCCATGATTTCCATGGTGATATCAATGCCCAGATCCGAGGTGATTAAAAGTTCCTCAAGCTCTTCAAACAGGTCATCGTCAATGGCTTTGGCTGAGATGAACAGATCGTTGATATCCGTTGTCAGGATATCCCGGGTTTTTTTAAGGCCGGATTTCAGACGGGAAAACAGGCCGCTGCTTTCGGTTTTATCCTCAGGGGGCTCCTGAGCTTCCCGTGCCAGTCTTTCCTGTTCAGCGCGTTCCCGTTCGAGTCTTTCCTGTTCAGCGCGTTCCCGTTCGAGTCTTTCCTGTTCAGCGCACTCCCGTTCGAGTCTTTCCTGTTCGGCGCGTTCCCGTTCCAGGCGCTCCTGCTCGGCGCGTTCCTGTTCCAGGCGTTCCTGCTCGGCGCGTTCCCGTTCCAGGCGTTCCTGCTCGGCGCGTTCCCGTTCCAGGCGTTCCTGCTCGGCGCGTTCCCGTTCCAGGCGTTCCTGCTCGGCGCGTTCCCGTTCCAGGCGTTCCTGCTCGGCACGTTCCCGTTCCAGGCGTTCCTGCTCGGCACGTTCCTGTTCCAGCCTTTCCTGCTCAACACGCTCTTGTTCTTTTTTTTGTTTTCTTTTTTTAAACAGATCGAAAATCAATCTTTACTCTCCTATAAGAAATGCAGCCAGTGGAACCGCATTTTCATCCTTTTTTAGGGGTTTGGACTGAAGGATGTTAGACTGAAGGGCTTTAAATACCCTTCGCACTGTGAAAACTTCAGCCTTCAGCCCATCCACCTTCAGCCTTTCGTAGTGTTTGCACTTTTACAATTTTACCGGGTCAGAATCAAGCACAAGATTTTTGGGTTTACTTTATGGGCGGCAACCGTTAAAAATAGGACATCAAGTCAGAATGCCGAATCTAAGCTGCGGCTAACAGCTAAGAGCTAAAAATAGCTAAAAGCTTCCAGATAAACGGGAGGTATACATGGTAGAGCCTTTAGATAAGAAAATCGCTTTGCTTGAAGACCAGCTTAAAAAGCAAATTGCTCAAAAAGATAAGCTGGTTAAGGAATTAGATGAATTTGAGGAACAGACCCGGGAAAAAGACCGGCTGTATGCAAAATATATCCCCCTGATCATTGATATGGTTGTCCAGGACGAGGAGTCTTCATTTGGCCAGGCCTGCAAGGAGATCAGTGCCGGCATGAAAAAGGGAACCTCCACGGCCAAAATGTCCTATGTCTTTGAGCAGTTGAAAACGGCAATGATCAAAGAAGATATCGGACCGGTGGTATTTAAAAAGAAAAAAGGGGTGTTTGCTTCCATTAAAAAATCTGCGGCTGATTTTTTTGTGGAGGACTTTAAAAAGGATTACCATGAGCTGCTCAATGAACTTAAGTCCTGCCTGGACAAGTCCTATGATCTAAGGCTCAATGAAGTTTCCAAAGGGCTTGTTGAACTGTCTGATTCCGCAGATATCACCCAGGTCCGGGAAAAAATTTTCAGCTTAATCATTGACTATATATCCGATACCAGCAAAGACCGGGAAAAAGTCAATTCCTTTGTTCTTGAGATTGTCGACAAGATACTGAAAATTGAATCCAAACTCATTATTTCCCACGAACAGACCCGGGCCATTGCCAAAACCGGGCAGGGGTTTGAAGATGCCCTTACAAGTGAATTGGGGGAATTGAAAAAAAATACCGATATAGCCCAGAGCCTTGACGCCCTCAAGTCCCAGATTACAGAGCGGCTGACCTCCATTGACATGGCCCTGGTCAAGAAACAGAAAACCGAAAAGGCCATTCACGATGTGGCCCGCAAAAATGTGGATGCCTTTAAAAGCAGCTTTGTAAAATTGAAAAAAGAACTGGATGAAGCGGTCCGCCATTCTGAGGAACTTGAAAAGAAACTCAACCGGGATCAGCTGACCGGTGCCTTTAACCGTCGGGCCTATGACCGGAAAATTTTAGAGGAAATGGACCGCTTTAAACGGTATGGCTCTGTTTTTTCCCTTTTGATAATTGATGCGGATAAATTTAAAAATATCAATGACCGGTACGGCCATGCCATTGGGGATAAGTGCTTGAAAGAGATTATCAAACGGACCATGCCGTTGCTGCGCACCAACGATATGCTCGCCCGCTACGGGGGAGAGGAGTTTGCCGTCATTATGCCTGAGACCGATGGCCCGGGGGCTGTGATCGCCGCTGAAAAGATTAGGAAGACCATTGAAAAGATAGAGTTTTTGTACAAAAACGAAAAGGTGATGGTAACGGTCAGTATCGGGGTCACCCAGGCCGTCCCCCAGGATGAAACCCACATTCAGGTGTTTGAACGGGCTGACGTTGCCGTGTACAAGGCCAAAGACGGCGGCCGCAATCAGGTGGTGCTCGAAGAAGCCAAAGAAGCAGACAGTAAATAAAATTGTAACTATTCAGCTAATGTTGGAAACTAAGCAAAACCAGGGTCCGTAACTGTTCATCAGCGTTCCCGCCTGCAACAACGTTCCCCCATTGGACATTTAATATGCATCAGATTGAACAGGAGGCTGCATGAGTCCCCAGGCACAAAAAAGTTCTGCGTCGGTTATGGATCATCCCATGATCAGGGAAGCCTTGGCCGGCATCAACCATGAAAATACGGAACGGCGCTCTTTTTCCCCTGAGAAAATTCAGATTTTCAATTCTAAGGCCACCCGGCTGGAAGAAAAAAAAGAATATCAATTTTTCCTGCATCAGGAGGCGGAACGGCTGCTGCCGGATATTATTAAAAACCATGTCCAGCAGATTGTAGGAGACGACAGCCCGTCCGGGGATGCCGCAGAAAATTTTGCCCGGAAAAGGCGGATCGGCGTGGTGTTCTCCGGCGGTCCGGCGCCCGGCGGCCATAATGTGATTGCCGGCCTCTTTGACGCCATGAAATCCTGTCAGGCCCAATCCAGGTTATACGGATTTCTTATGGGGCCTGACGGTATCCTGGAGTCCAGGTTCATTGAAATTACCCGGGAACTGGTGGATAATTTCAGAAACATGGGCGGGTTTTCCATGATCGGCACGGGAAGGACCAAGATCGATTCCAAAGCCAAAATGGACCGGGCCCTTAAAACCTGTAAGGATATGAATCTGGACGGCCTGGTCATTATCGGGGGAGACGATTCAAACACCAATGCCGCCTTTCTGGCCCAGCATTTTAAAGCCTCCCGTATCAGCGTGATCGGGGTTCCCAAGACCATTGACGGGGATATCCAGGTCAAAACCCGGGACAACCAGAGCCTTTGTGCCGTCTCCTTTGGGTTTCACAGCGCGGCCCGGGGGTTTTCCGAGAACATCAGCAACCTGTGTGCGGATGCGTCTTCAGATAGAAAATACTGGCATGTGTGCAAGGTCATGGGACGGGTGGCCAGCCACCTGACCCTGGAATGCGCCCTTCAGACTCACGCCAACCTGGCCTTGATCGGCGAGGAGTTAGCCGATTATGTCAATCAGGACCGGCTGGCCCAGGCTGAAGAACAGGGGCTGACAGATTATAATGCCTTTGGGATTACCCTGCGCCACCTTTCCCGTCTGATCTGCGACATCATTGTCCGGCGGGCGGCTTTTGGGAAAAATTACGGGGTGATCATCCTGCCCGAAGGCATCCTTGAGTTTATCAACGAAATCCAGGTGTTTATTATTAAACTCAATAAAATTATCGCCGACTACAACCGGATTCATGATCTCAGCTTTCATTTGAACTTTCCAACCCTGAAAGACAAACTGGGGTACCTGCGCCACATCAGCCAGGGAATGGTGGACAAATCAGGGTTCCCCATATGGAATGTCAGGGATGACGAGCTGTTTAACCAGCTGCCCTCCTTTTTTAGAGAAGGGCTTCTGGTGGAAAGAGACCTTCACGGCAATTTCCAATTTTCCCAGGTTAAAACCGAGAAAATCGTCATGAACATGGTCAAGGAGTACCTTGGGGTATTAAAAGAGCAGGGCCTGTATAAAATCGGCATCGAAAAAGCCGTCTATCTGTCCTTGATGGCAGATGGGGGGCTGGAACCTGAAGGTTATGCCCATGCCCTGTTTGAAGACCCGAAGGCCGAGTATCTGCTGGTTAAACGGTCCATTATCTCATTTAAAACCTTGAAACAGGCCCTGGTATCGGGCAATGTTCTGGATGAAGAAGACCAGACCCCGGGGCCGGTCATTAAAATATTTGAAAAATCCAGGCCGTCTTTTAAAACCCAGACCCATTTTTACGGATATGACGGCAGGGGGTCGGATCCCACCAATTTCGACTGCAATTACACTTATAACCTTGGCATGACGGCGTTTCACCTGATTGCAGGACGTGCCACAGGGCAGATGGCCGCCATTAAAAACTTAGAAAAGCCCTTTGAACAATGGGCGCCCATGGGTATTCCCATCGCCAGGCTCATGCACCTTGAAGAACGAAAGGGAAAATTAGAGCTGGTCATTGAAAAAGCGCTGGTGGATATGGATTCCACCGCCTTTAAGGTCTATGCCCAGCTCAGGGAGAAATGGGCCGCTGCAGGTTCCGGGCCGGACCTCTACCGGCGGCCCGGTCCCGATCATTTTTCAGGAGAAAAAGAAGCTGAGCGGCCCATTACTCTGCTGCTGAATTCAATTACCGCCTAACATTACAACTTGCCGTGAAAAACCTGATGTAGGCCGCAAAACCCTGTGTTTTCGCGGCCTACAATTTTTATTGTTGCAACAATAAAAATTGTAATTTTCATAACCATCCGATTTTAATCAGTTTTAGTAAAAAATCCCCACCCACACAACTTTTATTGTTACAACTTTTATTGTGAAATGAAATTTTCATTCATGGTTGAAATTTTAAAATATCCTTAATTTTCAATTGGTTAATTGTGTCCCCGGTTCTTTGGCACAAAACGTGCTAAATTATATGAATAGATTGTATTTAGTAAATGGCATTCATTTAAGCGGCATCTTCACCTTAACCAAAAGGAGATTATTATGAGTGAGGAAAAACAAACTTCCGTAGAAACCACCGAAGCACAGATCGCAGTTCATTGGCAGGAAGAAGATTATTTTCACCCGTCATCCAAGTTCGTTGGCCAGGCCAATCTCACAGATCCGGACGTTTTTGAGCGGTTCAGTCTTGATAATTTTCCTGATTGTTTTACCGAGTTTGCTGAAATGTTAACCTGGTACAAATATTGGGATGAGGTGCTGGATACCAGCGATGCGCCCTGCTGGAAATGGTTCAAGGGTGGAAAAATTAATGCCAGTTACAATTGTATTGACCGGCATTTAGAGAACAACAAAAACAAGACCGCCATCCATTTTGTCCCGGAACTCGAAGAAGAACGGGTTGACCATATCACCTACCAGGAACTTTATGTCCGGGTCAATGAAATGGCGGCCATGTTAAGGGACTTTGCTCAGTTAAAAAGAGGGGACCGGGTCACCATTCATATGCCCATGAGTGCGGAGCTGCCCATTACCATGCTGGCCTGCGCCAGGCTCGGCGTCATCCATTCCGTGGTATTCGGCGGGTTTTCCGCCAGTGCCTGTGCCGACAGAATCGTAGACTCCAACTCACGGGTTCTTATCACCATGGATGCCTATTACCGGTCCGGCAAGCTGCTCAACCACAAAGTCAATGCCGACGAAGCCGTTCAACTGGCCCAGAATGACGGCCAGACCGTGGACAAGGTTCTGGTATGGCAAAGATATCCGGGCAAATATTCATCAGAAACACCCATGGTGGAAGGCAGGGACTATTTTGTCAACCAAGCGGTCAAACCATACTATGGAAAGATCATTGAGCCGGAACAAATGCTCAGCGAAGACCCGCTGTTTCTCATGTACACCAGCGGGACCACGGGCAAGCCCAAAGGGGCCCAGCATTCAACCGGGGGGTATCTGGCCTATGTCACGGCCATGAGCAAATACATCCAGGATATACATCCCGAAGATGTTTACTGGTGTATGGCGGATATCGGCTGGATTACCGGCCATTCCTTTATTGTATACGGCCCCCTGGCCCTGTGCGCGTCAACGGTTATCTATGAAGGGGTTCCCACCTATCCCGATGCCGGCAGGTCTTGGAGAATCGCCCAGGAACTGGATGTCAATATTTTCCATACCGCCCCCACCGCCATCAGGGCGTTACGGAAAATCGGCCCTGAAGAACCGGGCAAATACAATTACAAGTTCAAACATATGACTACCGTGGGCGAGCCCATTGAACCGGAAGTCTGGAGATGGTACCAGGCCGTGGTCGGCCGGGGCGAAGCCGTTATTGTCGACACCTGGTGGCAGACCGAGACCGGCGGCTTTCTGTGCAGCACCGTCCCGGGGATCAGCCCCATGAAACCGGGCAGCGCCGGCCCCGGCGTTCCGGGAATTCACCCCATCATTTATGATGATGAAGGCAAGGAGATTTCTGAACCCGGCATCGCGGGCAACATCTGCATTCAAAATCCATGGCCCGGCCAGATGCAGACGGTCTGGGGCGACAAACAGCGCTTTATTGACACCTATTACGCCAAATTCTGCAAAAATCCTCAAAGCAAAGACTGGCGTGACTGGCCCTATGTGGCCGGTGATGCCGCCATGCGGGCCGAGGATGGATATTACCGTATCCTCGGCAGAATTGACGATGTCATCAATGTGTCCGGCCACAGGCTCGGGACCAAAGAGATTGAATCGGCCTCCCTGGTGGTTGAAGAAGTGGCCGAAGCGGCCGTGGTTCCCGTGGCCCATGAGATTAAAGGCAAAGAACCCGATCTTTATGTCTCCTTGAAACCCGGCATTGCACCCAGTGAAGCCATTGCCCAGAAGATCTCCGATGCGGTCTGCAACCAGATCGGAAAAATTGCCAAACCAAGAAAAGTATGGCTTGTTCCCGACATGCCCAAAACCCGTTCAGGAAAGATCATGCGGCGGGTTCTTGGCGCTATCTCAAACCGGGGCGATGTCGGCAACGTCATGACCCTGGCCAATCCTGAGATCGTAGAAGAGATCAGGCAGATGGTTCAAAATTAATGTTTACAGGATAATTTTTTTAGGGAACCGGCACCGCCGGTTCCCTAAGCCCAAAACATTCCCCCTGTAACCCCAAAAAAAGGAGTTTTTTTATGACAACGCAAACCATTACCAAGACTGTTACTCAGGCCGAGCTTGAGGGAAAAGTACCGGCACAGGCATGGGTTACCACGTTTTCAGGCACAGCGGTTAATTTGTGTCTGGGGATTTTGTATGCCTGGAGTATCTGGAAATCGGCATTGGTCAATGTGGACTTGGCGGGACAGCCAATGAGCGGCGTTAATGAGGGGTGGCTTTACCTGACCAATGCCCAGGCCGCTACGCCCTATTCCCTGTGTGCCATTATATTCGCACTGTTTATGATCCCGGGCGGAAAAATTCAAGATAGAATAAGCCCGGCGTTCGGCGCTACAGTGGGAGGGCTTCTGCTTGCTGCCGGGTGTATCCTGGCAGGATTCATGAAAAGCTACACCGGCCTGATTCTTGGGTTTGGCGTGCTTGGCGGTGCCGGTATGGGCATTGGTTATGCCGCCCCGACCCCGGCGGCCCTTAAATGGTTTGGCCCGGAAAAGCGCGGTTTGATCGCAGGCCTGGTGGTTGGCGGTTATGGCGGTGCGGCCCTGTACATCAGCTACCTGGGGCAGTATTTCATTGACTCCTGGGGGATTTCAGGCAGTTTTTATGCGCTTGGCGCGCTGTTCTGCATTGTGGTGATCATTGCCGGTCAGCTGCTGAAGACCCCGCCGGAAGGGTATACCCCGCCGGTCCCCATGAGCCGGGCAAATTTCAAACTGAACCAGGCAACGGAAAAAACCCATGACTGGGAAGCCGGTGATGTCCTTAGAACCTGGCAGCTGTATGCCCTGATATTCATGTTTATCCTGACCACCCAGTCCGGCCTTTTGATTATCAGCAGCGCCAAAGGGCTGATGGCGACAACGGCCAAAGGGATGCCCTTCTTTGTCACCAATGCCTG
The DNA here is from genome assembly GCA_963663165.1 of uncultured Desulfospira sp. GTDB lineage: Bacteria > Desulfobacterota > Desulfobacteria > Desulfobacterales > Desulfobacteraceae > Desulfospira. Next base: position 183,300 of record OY760175.1, read on the forward strand.
GCTTCTGGTCTCCTTCGGCGGCCTGATCAATGCGTCGGGACGGGTTGGCACCGGGTATTATTCTGATAGAATCGGGCGGTTAAATGCCTATTGCATTAACTGCTCCATTTCGGCGCTTTGCCTGTTTTCCCTGCCCTATGTGATTTCCACCCAGAATATTTTCCTGCTGTTTCTCGTGGTCGGGATTGCTTACTGGCAGTACGGTGGCGGTCTGGCCCTGATGCCGTCTTTTACGGCTGATTTCTTCGGTTCAAAGAATCTGGGATTCAACTATGGCCTGGTGTTCTTAGGATGGGGCTTAGGCGTGTTCATCGCCCGAATCGGCGGCATGATCCAGGATGTCACAGGTTCGTTGAACTATGCGTTCTATCTGTCCGGAGGTCTGCTGATCCTTGGCGTAATCCTGGCAAAACTGACCACAAAACCGGTTTATAACGGATAAATCTCGTTAGATTTTCTACCGAAATCCTGACACTGATAATGAAAACAACAGCCCGCCTGCAAATCCATTGCAGGCGGGCTTTTTATATTCAGGGGAATAGCTTGGTTAGAGCGGGCCATGCCCGCGAATCGCGGGCATGGCCCGCTCCTACACCGTAACCTGAGGAAATTGGTAAAATTCGGTCTTCCGTTTTCCGTTTCCGGTCTTCTTTTTTATTTTTTCCGCGGCTGGTAGGAACACAACGGCTCCTGGGCCAGGTAATTTCCCGTGGCCTCATAGGCCCTTGCCCGGCATCCCCCGCACACCCGGTTAAATTCACAGATACCGCATTTGGGCTCTAAGTTGGAAAAGTTGCGAAGCTCATTGAATACCTTGGAGTTTTCCCAGACATCCTTAAAGCTCTGCCGGGTAATGTCCCCGCAGGTCACATCCAAAAATCCGCAGGTCTGGACCCGTCCCACATGGGAGACAAAACAGAACCCGGTTCCGGCAAGGCAGCCCCGGGTGACGGCATCAAGACCGTGGGTTTCAAAGCTGACCTTTTTGCCTTCTTCATGGGCCCGTTGTCTTAGAATCCGGTAGTAATGGGGTGCACAGGTGGCCTTGAGCTGGAGGCTGGTTTTGTCCCGCTGATCGTAAAACCAGTTCAGGGTCTTTTCATACTGTTCGGCGTCAATGGATGAATCCAGGATATACTTTCCCCGGCCCGTGGGCACCAGAAGAAAAATATGGTGGGCCACTGCGCCTAAGTCTTCGGCCAAAGACAGAATCTTAGGGATTTCATCCAGGTTGGTCTGGGTGATCACCGTGTTGATCTGGAATTCCAGGCCGGCCTCTCGGGCCAGCTTAATGCCGTGAAGGGCCCGGTCAAAGGCATTGGTAAGCCCCCTGAATTCGTCATGGGACTTGGCCGTGGCCCCGTCAAGGCTGATGCTGATCCGCTTGATGCCAGAGTCTTTCATCTTTTGAACCGCGGCTTCATCCACCAGGGTGCCGTTGGGCGCCATGACCATGCGAAGCCCCAGTTCTGTGCCATAAGCGGCAATATCAAAGATATCCTTCCGCAGCAGGGGTTCGCCGCCGGTGAGAATCACGATGGGGGTGCCCACCTCCCGGATCTGTTCTAAAAGCCTGAACGAGGCCTTGGTGTCCAGTTCATTGTCATAGGGGTGGTCTTCGGCCACAGCCCGGCAGTGTTTGCACGAAAGGTTGCACCGCCTTGTGGTCTCCCAGGCCACCAGCCTGAGGGTGTGGGATGCGTCTTTGCCGGGGTGTCCCTGGCCCTGGCCATGGCCGCCGGATGCGTGGTGATGGCCCATTATGCGGTGAGCTCCTTTGCGGCGTCAATGGCCGAATAGGTCAGGATCATATCGGCCCCGGCCCGTTTAATGGAGAGCAACGCTTCCATGACAACGGCTTTGCCATCCACCCAGCCCATCATTTCGGCGGCCTTCATGATGGAATATTCCCCGCTGACATTGTAGGCGGCAACGGGCAGGTCGATTTCCTGCCGGATCCTGAAAATAATGTCCAGGTAGGGCAGGGCGGGTTTGACCATAATAATATCCGCCCCCTCTTCAATGTCCATGGTGGCTTCCCTGATGGCTTCATCGGAATTGGCCGGATCCATCTGATAGGTCTTCCGGTCCCCGAACTTGGGCGCTGATTCGGCTGCTTCCCTGAAGGGGCCGTAAAAGGCAGAACAGTATTTGACGGCATAGGACATGATGGGGATATGGGAAAACCCTTCTTCATCCAGGGTTTCCCGGATTTCCGCTACACGGCCGTCCATCATGTCCGAAGGGGCTACCATGTCGGCACCGGCCTGAACATGGGACAGGGCGGTTTTTGCCAGAAGGTCCAGGGTGGCATCGTTGTCAATGATGCCGTTGTCCACCACCATCCCGCAGTGGCCATGGTCGGTATATTCGCACAGGCAGACATCGGTCAGGACACTGATGTCCGGCACCTTTTCCTTGACCGCGGCAATGGCCCTCTGGACAATACCGTCTTTGGCATAGGCCTGGGTGGCCAGGCTGTCTTTTTTGTCCGGGATCCCAAACAGGATAATGCCTGGGATCCCCACATCCTTGGCCTCCTGGGCTTTTTTCACAATATGGTCGATGGACAACTGAAATTGGCCGGGCATGGAGTCAATGGGTTTTTTGACCCCCTTTCCTTCAACGGCAAACAACGGCTGAATCAGGTCATCACAGGAAAGCTTGGTTTCACGGACCATCCGCCTGAAATTCTCACAACTTCTAAGTCTTCTGCCCCTGTAGTCGGGAAAAAGCATTATGGATCTCCTTGATACCTTGATAAGGCAATTATTTTAAATCTCGGTTAACCGTTTGGTCGGGAATTTGCCCAGATGCAAGGCGCAGAAAAATTTGCAACCGGAGCAACCTTGAGGGTTGTGAGGATTACAAATTTTTCTGCAACACAGCAGATGGGTGAATTCCCGGCCAAACAGAATTATTTAATTTCTTCGTCGGTCAGATAACACGCCGGGTCCGAATCCCAGGGATCATTGGCCACAGATTCCGCCCGGGCCCTGAAATTGCCGGCACAGATATCCAGCCAGCGGCACCCGGCACACCGTCCCTTAACGTGTTTTTTCTTTTCCTTCATCTTCATGAGAAATTCGTTTTCAGGATCGGTCCAGAGTTCGGAAAAGGGGCGGTCTTTGATATTGCCAAAACTGATTTCCCGCCAGAACTGGTCCGGGTGGACCTCGCCGTCCCATGAAATACAGCCGATGCCTCTGCCCGAGTTGTTTCCCTCGTTCATCTCAAGCAGTTCAAGCACCTCTGCGGCCCGGTCCGGGTCTTCCTTGAGCAGCCGCTGGTAAACGTAAGGGCCGTCGGCATGATTGTCCACGGTAAGGATTTCCTTGGGCTTATTTCGCTCATGAAGATCCCGGGTCCGGTCCATGATCAGGTCCAGGACCTTTCGGGTTTCCTCGTGGCTTAAATCCTCTTTGGCGATTTCACTGCCCCGGCCGGAGTAAACCAGGTGGTAAAAACAGGCCCTGGGGATGTTCTTTTGTTCAAGCAGGTCAAAGACCCCCGGGATATCCTGAACATTTCTCTTGTTGATGGTAAAGCGCAACCCCACCTTGATGCCGGCGTCCTGGCAGTATTCAATGGCCTTCATGACCTTTTGGAAACTGCCTTTAACCCCCCTGAATTTGTCATGGGTTTCTTCCATTCCGTCCAGGCTGATGCCCACATAGGACAGGCCGATCTCCTTGAGGGTTTTGGCCTTTTCCCGGGTGATCAGGGTTCCGTTGGTGGAGATCACCGCCCGCATGCCTTTGGATACCGCATATTTGGCGTAATCCACAAGCCTGGGGTGAACCAGGGGCTCTCCACCGGAAAACAGCAGGACCGGCACCCCGAATTGGGCCAGGTCATCAATCATGGTGATACACTGTTCATGGGTCAGCTCGTTGTCATAGGAAATGTCCTCGGATCTGGCATAACAGTGAACACACTTCAGGTTGCACCTCCGGGTCATGTTCCAGACCACCACCGGTTTTTTATCAACGGAAAACTGAAGCAGGTGGGAGGGCAGGTTGCCCGAATGTCTGGCATACCGCAGGGCATCAGAAGGTTCAACCGTGGCACAGTACAGCTTGGAAATTCCAATCATTGTATTTCTTTCCTGATAAGATGGTTAAGGTATTCATTATGGTCCAGCAAGGCCTTTTTGGAGAGGAAAAACCGGTTTTTCCCTGTTTTTTCCCGGACAAGGTTGAATCCGTCATAATATTTGTCATAGATATTTCTTAAAATTTCCTCGCTGGTAGCGCGGTGTTCCACAAACTGCTCAATAAGAAAATCAATGGCATCTTCTTCAAAAACCACGTTCATATCATAGCTTTTGGATATTTCAACCTCAATTTCCTTGACCGAGTCATAGAACTTTTTGATCTGCTTGACGGCATCGTCGACTTCAATCACGTTGGAGACAAAATATTGGGCCACCAGGTCACACCTTATTCGGGACAGGGTCAGTCCGTGGCGGATGGACAGCCGTTTCCAGTTGTCTTTGAGGTAGGTGGTAATGTATGAGGTAAAATCCTGCTTTACCCGTTTGAATTCGGCTTCAAAGGCCTCAAGATTTTCACCGGCTTCCAGCTGTTTCAACACCGTTTTGGGGGAGGTTAAAAGGGTCTGGTTGACGGTCAGGTGGCCCACACTGGTGGATGGCAGCCGTTCTTCAAAAGGTAAAAGGGCATCTTCCACCACACTGACCAGACCCCGGGCCCCGGTGTTCTCTTTAAACGCCCGTTCCGCTAAGATTTTAAGGGCATTGTCGCTGAACACAATATCCAGGCCATAGGCGCAAAAATCAAGGCGCTTGTTTAAGATCACCGGGTTGTTGGGCATTTTTAAAACGGCATACAGGTCATCCTTGTCCAGGGTGTCCAGCACACACCTTACCGGAACCCTGCCGATAAATTCAGACTCAAACCCGAACTTGACCAGATCCTCGGCCCGGGTCTGCTTGAGCAGGTCCACCTCGTCACGGCTCTGGTTGAGCCTGGACCCAAACCCGATGCTCTGCTTGGTCAGCCGTCTTCGGACCACATCGGACAGCCCTGAAAAGGCCCCGCTCAAAATGAACAAGATATTAGCAGTGTTCACCCGCCGCTTGGTTCTTTTGCCGGTTTTCTGGAAAAATTCAAGCTCCTGCATCATGGACACGGGATCATGGGGGACTTTCAGGTCCACTTCGGTCTCTTCCATGGGCTTTAAAAGGGCACGCTGAACCCCGGTCCTGGAGATCTGGGCACCGATGACATTGGGGCTTGCCGCAATCTTGTCGACTTCATCAATGTAGATAATGCCGCATTCGGCAAGTTCTATATCGTCATCGGCCTCCTTGACCAGATCCCGGATCAGGTCTTCCACATCGCCGCCCACATATCCGGTTTCGGAAAATTTGGTGGCGTCGGCCTTGACAAAAGGCACCCCGATCCGTTTGGCAATGAGTTTGATCAGGTAGGTTTTCCCGATGCCGGTAGGGCCGAGCAGGAGAATATTGGATTTTATATTGCCCGAAAGCCTGGGCATATCCCGGCCCCGGATTTCTTGCTGCCGGATCCGGTTAAAATGGGTACAGATTTTTGTGGAAAGAACAGACTTGGCCCTGTCCTGCCGGACAACATATTGATCCAGGTATGAGATCAGTTCGGCGGGCTTGATATCGAAATGAATGAGCTCCTTTCTGCCTTTTGAAGGAGACTTTCCAGTGATAGGGGTCTGGCGGGGCTGTATGGAGGGAGAAATAATTTTAACACTCCCCCCGAATTTTTTATTTAAAAATTCCCCGAGTTCCTTTTCCACTTGTTTGGGGTCTTGAGCGTGAATCTCATTAAACGTTTTCATAATGAAGATAATATAAACAAGGTTGGTAAATTATCAAGCAGGCCAGGCTTAAGAATCTTTTTTTACTTTCTCCTGAAAGTAAGAACAGGGTTCACCGGAGCTTTGGTATACGACCGTACTGGGCATCTGCCGGGATTTAAAACCCAGAGCCCTGCAACCGTTGGGATGGGCTATCTCCCAGGTAACGTAGAAGAACTGACATTTAAAGCAGTTTCGTTTATAATCCTTGACCATGAACTGTTAAGCTGCCTGATGCTTGGGCCTTTTCTCTAAGGGTGATGGTTCGCGTTTTGTAAAAGACTTATACCATATTTTGTATGAAAAACGCTAAGGAAAAGGCTTGGGGAAATTGCCGGTTGTTTGCCCGTTGTTTGATGTCGGTTTGGAGTGGATAATAATGTAGAAAAGGTAATTAGACTGAAGGTGGTTAGGCTGAAGGGATGCACTGCCCTAAATCCCTTCAGCCTTCAGTCTTCAGCCTAAATCCCTAAATAATTGGAATTAACCTGATTTTTACATGAATTGCACTGGGCAATAAAAAAAGGGCTGATAAAAACTCAGCCCTTTTTTTAAATTGTATGGTGCCGAAGGGGAGATTTGAACTCCCACGGGTCTCCCCACACGCCCCTCAAGCGTGCGTGTCTACCTATTCCACCACTTCGGCATTTCTTTGTTCGTCTATTCGGTTGCGCTGCCGGTATTGCCGGTCTGGTCTTGTGCCGGTTGTAAGGGTTGGCTTTGTTCAACCGTGTCGGCATTCTTCATGACGCTGCTCTCTGACTGGTGGCCGGAAAGATAGGCCAGTGACAGGGAGGTGATCATAAAGATAATGGCAACGCCGGTGGTCACCTTGGCAAGAAGGCTTGCCGGACCGGAGGCACCGAACAGTGTCTGGCTTGCTCCGCCGCCGAGAGAAACCCCCATCTCAGCGCCTTTTCCGCTCTGAAGCAGTACGATCAGGATCAAGAGAACACAGACGATAATATGTATGGTAACAATAAAACTTGTCATTTTATCCGCTTTGTTTGTTAAAGTTTATTATATGAATAAACTTATCCGCATCAAGGCTTGCGCCGCCAACCAGTGCCCCGTCAACATCTTCGATGGCCATGAGGTCTTTTGCATTCTCAGGCTTGACCGATCCGCCGTAAAGGATCCGGGTGGCATCGGCCAGTTCTTTGGAATATAAAGATTCCAAATGTTTTCTTAAGTGCCTGTGGACCTCTTCGACCATATCGGTGGTGGCTGTCTTGCCGGTACCGATGGCCCATACGGGCTCGTAAGCCAGCACAAGATCCTGGATGTCTTCAGGACCTGAAGCTTTTAACCCATCTGATACCTGTTTGTCAAGGACAAAAAAAGTTTTTCCCTGGTCCCGTTCGGCTTCGGTTTCCCCGATGCAAAGGACCGGCTTTAACCCTTCTTTAACAGCGGCGGTTACCTTTTTGGAAACAGACTCATCGGTTTCCCCGAAGTACTGGCGCCGTTCCGAGTGGCCGATAATGACATATTCCGCACCCGCATCCTTGATCATGGGGGCGGATACTTCGCCGGTATAGGCGCCCTCGGCTTCAAAGTACAGGTTCTGGGCCCCTGCTTTGACCGGGCTGCCTTCAAAGGCCCTGGCCACCAGGGGAAGGGACAGGTAGGTGGGGGCAATCATCACTTCCACGTCTGTCACATCTTTGCACAGTTCTGCCAGACGGGATGCCGTTGCCACCGCTTGGGTCCCGGTTTTGTACATTTTCCAGTTGCCTGCGATCAGTGGTATTCTGCTCATATTGTCCTCCCAACCCTAGAGGGATTTGCCCACCATAAGGGCCAGTTCAGCCAGTCTGGCAGAGTACCCGGCTTCGTTGTCATACCAGGAGTAAATTTTGACCATGTTGCCGTTGATGACATCCGTGCAGGAGGCATCCACGATGGATGACAGGGGATTGGACATGTAATCAATGGACACAAGGGGGGCTTCGGTGTAGCCCATGATGCCGGCAAGGCTTCCCTTTGATTCTTTTTCAAGGGCGGCATTCACCACTTCCTTGGTCAGGTCTGTTTTTTCGGTGAGGGCCACCAGATCCACCAGGGAGACATTGGGGGTGGGAACCCTGACGGACAGGCCGTTGAGTTTGCCCTTAAGTTCGGGAAGGACAAGGGACACCGCCTTGGCGGCGCCGGTGGTGGTCGGAATCATGGAAAGGGCGGCTGAGCGGGCTCTTCTCAGGTCTTTATGGGGGAAGTCCAGAAGCCGCTGATCACCTGTATAAGAGTGAACCGTGGTCATCATGCCGGACACAATCCCGAAGTTTTCCAAAAGAACCTTGGCGACCGGCGCCAGGCAGTTGGTGGTGCAGGATGCATTGGAAATAATGGTATGGGCGGACGGGTCGTACATGGCATCGTTGACGCCCAGGACGATGGTCACGTCCGGATCAGGTGCCGGCGCGGAGATCAATACTTTTTTGGCCCCGCCCTTAAGGTGTTTGGAAGCCCCTTCCTTGTCCCGGAAAATACCGGTGCATTCAAGGACGATATCCACTCCGGCATCTCCCCAGGGGATCTCAGCCGGATCTCTGTGGGCCGTAACCGTAATCTTTTTATCGTCAATGAAAATAGCACCTTCTTCTGCACGGATGTCCTTGTTGAGGATGCCGTGAACAGAGTCGTAAGTCAAAAGGTGTGCTGTCGTCTTTGTGTCTGTAAGGTCGTTAATATGGACCACCTCAAGTTCAGGGTGGTTCAGGGCGGATCTAAGAACCACCCGGCCGATTCTGCCGAAACCGTTTATACCCAGTTTGATACTCATACTTAGCTCCTTTTCGTTCCTTTTAATATCCCGCTGGCCAGAGAAATGCTCCGTTTCCCATGGTCGATAAGGGATGAGGTTAATTCCCCAATGTCCATCTTAGTTCTAGATGTGACTGCTTTAAGCAAAATGGGGAGGTTGACTCCGGATATCACTTCAACTTTTCCCTCCTCGAGAAAAGAGTAACTTAAGTTTGACGGGGTTCCGCCAAACATATCCGTCAGTATAATTACGCCGTTGCCTGACTCTACCTTGGCAATGGACCGTTTAATCTTTTTTCTTAAATTGTCCGGATCTTCCTTGATGTCAATGGTCAAAGAAATCAAATCCTCGGGCTTATCCCCGAGTATGAGGCCGGCGGTGTCTGTCAAGGACCTGCCAAGGTCTCCGTGGGTTACCAGTACAATTCCAATCATTTTTCCTTGATGTCCCGGTCGATGTCTCTGTTGACGATTCCGGGAGATAATCCTTTTTGGTTTAGGTGTTCAAAAATGGACCGGGCAATGGCCACGCTCCGGTGTCTGCCGCCGGTGCAGCCGACGGCTATGGTTAAATAGGCTTTGTTTTCTTTTTTATACAGGGGAATCAGATAGTCAAGAAGGCTGGTGTATTTTTCTAGAAATGTCCGGGTTTCGGGGGCGGACAGGACGAAATCCTTCACGGCTTGTGAGTCTCCGTCAAGGGGTTTTAATTCTGGAATAAAATAGGGGTTGTTTAAGAATCTGACGTCGATGACCAGATCGGCATGGCTGGGAATCCCATACTTGAACCCAAAAGAAACCAGGTTCAGCTTCATGGGAAGGGCGTTCTGGTTGGGGCTGCCGATCAGGCTTAAAATATGCGCTTTGAGTTCATGGACGTTAAGACCGGTGGTGTCGATAATATGGTCGGCGGCCTGGCGGACCGGTTCCATGGTTTTCTTTTCAAGCAGGATGCTGTCGATAAGGCCGCCTTCACGGCTTAGGGGATGAAGCCGTCTGGTCTGGCTGTACCGGTTGACCAGGATGTCTTTGTCCGCCTCAAGAAAGATAATCCGGGGGCTGACGCCAAGGTCTTTCATGGCCTTTATTCCGGGTGCAAAGTTTTGAATAAAGGATGTCAGCCGCATGTCCATGACAAAGGCGATTCCCTTGATATCTTCCCCTTGTTTGAGGGGCAGTTCAAGGAATTTGGGGGCAAGCTCCATGGGCATGTTGTCGATACAGCAAAAGGACGCATCTTCAAAGGCCTGGACAGCGGTGGTCTTTCCCGACCCGGAAAGGCCGGTAATGATATATAACTTTTTGGTTTTCATTCAGAATTCTTCATCCTGGGCCTGAATGATGTCGTATATGTCCTCGGCTGACTCGGCAAACCTCAGACTGTGTTTAAATTCGTCTTTTTTGAGCAGTTTGGAAATCTGTGCCAGGACTTTTAAGTGGCCGCCCGAGGAGTTTTCGGGGGTGAGCAGCAAAAAAAAGATGTGAACCGGTTTGTCGTCCAGGGAATCATATTCAACCCCTTTCCGGCTCAGCCCGAATCCGATGGCCACTTCTTTTACTGAATTGAGTTTGCCGTGGGGAATGGCAATGCCGCCGCCAATGCCGGTGCTGCCAAGTCCTTCCCGTTCCATTAATACCCTTGCAATATCCTTGGCCTCAGCGTTGGTCGTTTTTGAAACCGCCAGGGAAAGTTCATTGATAATTCCGGGTTTGTCCGTGGATTTCAGGTCATCGATGATCGCGTCTTTGTATAGCAGTTCACTGATTTTCATAAGAGAACTATCCCCTGGGCTGAATCAGCCTAAGCTTTCCGTTATTGTGTTTGTAAAGAACATTTAACTGTTCGGTCCTGGCATTGTTGAAAACAAAAAAAGGCGGGTTGTCTGAATTAAACCTGGCCACGGCATCGTCTATGTCCATAGGCTTTGTGTCGATTATTTCAACAATGAGGTCATCTGATCCCAAGTCATCTTCAAGCGCATATTCCGGGTCAAATTCAGTCTTTGCCGCTTTATACTGCTGCTTTTTCCCGGACAGGTGCTGCTTGACCTTTTCTTTGTTTTTTTTGATCTGGGCCCGGACCTTGTCCACAAGGGTATCAATGGATGAGTACATGTTTTCAGAGGCCTCTTTGGCATGAATATTCATCCGGTCACAGGTTAAGGTCAATTCGGCAATATGCCGTATTTTTTCAACACTTAATACCACATGGGCCTCTCCGGGGCTGTCCAGCATCCGGTCAAACTTGTCCAGTTTTTTCTGGACATAAGCCTTTAAAGACTCGGACGGGTCAATCTGTTTAAATGTCACCGTTGTCTGCATATCCGACCTCCTAAAGTTGTCTGCGTTTGGCAGAGGGCAGAATGTTCAGCATTTTCCTGTATTTGGCAACCGTCCTTCTGGCAATCTGGATGTCGGAACTTTGAAGAATGCTGGCAATTTTATCATCGCTGTAGGGATTGTCCGGATTTTCATTTTCAATCAGCTGCCTGATTTTTTCCTTTACACTGGCTGAAGCCATTGAATCGCCGTCTGTCCGCTCTATGGAAGAGTTAAAAAAATATTTGAGTTCAAACAGCCCCTGGGGCGTATATGCGTATTTATTGCTCGTGACCCGGCTGATGGTGGACTCGTGCATCTCAATGTCTTCGGCAATATCTTTGAGAATTAGAGGCTTAAGGTAAGCAATCCCTTTTTCGAAAAATTCGCGTTGATATTTGATAATGCTTTCCATGACCAGGTATATGGTTTTCTGCCGCTGGTGAATGCTTTTGATCAGCCATGAGGCAGACTGCATTTTTTCGTTTAAATAATTTTTGGCATCCTTGGGCAGGGTTTTTCCATTGGCAATGGCGTTCTTGTAAAACCGGTTGATTTTCAGCTTGGGAAGCCCGTCATCATTCATGACGATTTTAAAATCATCCCCCTGCTTGTAAACATAGATGTCCGGGGTGATATAAGAGGGCTCTTCCGTGGAAAATTTCCGGCCGGGCTTGGGCTCTAAATACTGGATAACGGCCACCGCGGCCCGGACCTCTTCAACGGATATTTTAAGGGCTTTGGCAATTTTTTTGCTGTTCCGGTTTTCCAGGTTTTTTAAATGGTCCCGTATGATCCGGGCAATGATGTCGTTTTTAATACCGAGCTGTTCAACCTGGATCAACAGGGTTTCACACAGGTTCCGGGCGCAGACCCCGGGCGGGTCAAAGGCCTGAAGCTGGGTTAATACATTTTCTACGCTGATCAGCGGGACCTCAAGGGCTTTGGCGATTTCATCGGTATCCTGGCACAGATAGCCGTCGGAATTCAGGTTTCCGATGATCATGCGGCCGATTTTTTCTTGTTCTTCATTGAACCCGTGCATCATCAGCTGCCACTCAAGATGCTGTTCAAGGGTGGTTTTCTCAGGCGTAAACGCTTCATAGTTGGGGGAGTCAACATTTTCCGACTCCGTGTAAATCCGGCCCGTGGAATTATATTCATTGATATAATTTTCCCAATCTACATCTGAGCCGACTTTGTCTTCTATCGTCACTTCTTTTACGCTGGTTTCCCCGTCCCTTGGGTCCGGGGTGGATTCACCTTCCTGGGCCGTAATTTTTTTGTCTGAGGTCTCATCGCTTAGGACCTCTTCCAAGGCAGGATTCTGCTCAATCTCCTGCTGGATCATTTCCGCAAGCTCAATGCGGGACAGCTGAAGCAGCTTGATCGCCTGCTGAAGCTGAGGCGTCATGACCAGGTGCTGGGTCAGTGTGAGATTCTGTTGTAATCCGAGTTCCATGTTATAATCTAAAATTATCTCCCAGATAGATTTTTTTGGCTATTTCGCTTGCAATAATCCGGTCCGGCGGGCCGGATTCAATCACCACGCCCTGGCTCATGATATAAGCCTGGTTGCAGACCCCGAGGGTTTCCCTTACATTGTGATCGGAGATCAGCACCCCGATGCCTCGGCAGGTCAACTGAGTGATGATCTGCTGGATATCAATTACCGCCAGGGGATCAATGCCGGCAAATGGCTCATCAAGAAGGATAAACTTGGGGTCCGTGGCCAGCACCCTTGAAATCTCCAGACGCCGCCGTTCTCCTCCGGACAGGGACGAAGCTTTCTGGTCCGCGAGTTTGTGTATGCCAAGTTCTTTCATCAGGCCCTGGGCCTTCTCCTCTATATTGACGCCGTTTACGGGAAGCACTTCCAAAATAGCGGTAATGTTCTGGCGCACCGTGAGTTTCTTGAATATGGAAGATTCCTGGGGCAGGTAGCCAATCCCTTTTCTTGCCCTGATGTACATAGGGTCATGGGTGATGTCATCCCGGTCTAAAAAAACCTGTCCCTGGTCCGGCCGGATCAATCCGATGGTCATGTAGAAGGTGGTGGTTTTTCCCGCACCGTTGGGGCCTAAAAGTCCCGTCACATCACCTTGCTTGACAATAAGGTCCACATGGTCAACCACGGTTTTCCGGTTGTAAATTTTAACCAGGTTTTTAATTAAAAGTTCTGCCATGCCCCCTGTCGGGCTCCTGTTTATTTCTTTTTATCCTCAGGGTTATCCTCAGGATCAAAAAAAGCCTCTACACGGTTGGTGCCGCCACTTTCCACCATGGCCCTGCCGTCTTGTTTGAACAGGGTGATTTTCTTGCCGGTTATCCAGCTTTTACCGGTGAGCAGTCTTGGGGCGTTTCCCGTCATCACCAGAACTTCGTCGGCCGTGGTATAAACCATTTTGTCTGCAAACGCTTTACGCTCTCCTTCCGTATATTCAACATTGCCGGTGGAAACAATTTTTTCGACATTGACCTGCCGGCCGTCCTTGTTTTGATCTGATGCTTGCTTAGGTTTCTGGTCCGAAGAATAAAAATATATCTTTATGGAATCCGCCAGAATAATGGATTCTTCCCGGGTTGCCCTGACATTGCCGATGAACTCCACCATGGATGAGTCCTGAAGGGCAATCATTTTATCTGAAGTGACATGAAGTTTTTTATCGGCCGCTTTAGGGGCTGTGTCAGAAGGCTTTTCAGTATCCGTTAAAGCCATTTTCCCCGGGTCTTTTTGTTCCAGGGCGGCATCGGGTTTTTTGACTTCGGGCTCAGCAGCAACATTTCCTGAAACAATCAAGGCGGCAAGAACCAACATGGTCACAAGGAGTGAAGCATTAAGGGATCTGAGAGGTTTCACTTAAATTTCCTTTGACATGTCCTTTTAATGTGATCTTATTTTCGTTTAAATCAACCGCCATGGAGTCGGCTGTAATGACCGATGCATGGTCTTCTACACGCACCTTTGTTTGGGAGCGTATTATATGTGTTTTTTTCTTATAATGCAACTTGTCAGTTTTCAGGACATAGTTTTCAAACCGGACAACAACATTCTTTAAAAATGTGATGTCATGGGTTTGGGTGTCTAAAATGCCCTGATCTGAATCCAGGTAAACCTTGCCGTTGTCTTTGGTGTAAAAAATGATGTTCACCTGTTCAAGTATGGCCTTGTTTTCCTCTTTTTTCAAGGTGGCACTGGCGGCTTTCAGCTGCCATTCCGTGATGCCGTTCTTTTTGGAGATCTGTTCAAGGGCATTGAGCTTAAAGGCGGCCTGGGAGTCAACGTGGATGTCCGTGAGCTTGGGCGGATCAATGCCTGTCCGGTTAATGAAAAAAAACAGGGCAAGGCCGGCAAACAACAGAACCAGAAACCCGCTCAGGGATATGATCACCTTTTTTTTAAGGGCCTGGTTCATGCTAAAAACGGGGCAATGGTCTGATCCCACAGTCCCTGGGCCTTTAAAATGGCTTCACAGACCTCCCTGACTGCCCCGGATCCACCCCTGGCGCGGGTGACATAATGGGCCCGGGACTGGACCTCTTTGGGGGCATCCGGGACACTGAGGGCCGTGCCGGCCCGGGTCATGGCGGGCAGGTCGATGAGGTCGTCTCCCATAAAGGCAATCTGTTCGGGCTTGAGCTTTGTCTTTTCGACAATTTCATCAAAGGCTTTGGCTTTGTCTCTGATGCCTTCAAAGACCAGGTCAATGTTCAGGTTTTTACACCGGTGGATCAGGGCTTCAGATGCCCGGCCCGTAACAATGCCCACACCAATGCCGGCCTGCATCAAAAGCCGGATGCCGATGCCGTCACTTGAGCAAAAGCTTTTGATCTGTTCTCCTGAGTCGGCATAGGTGATGGTCCCGTCAGTGAGAACCCCGTCAACGTCCAGGAGAAGCAGTTTGATGGCTTTAAAACAGTCTGTCATGGCAGATCCTTAAATTTCACAAGCCTTTTTGACGGCCAGAAGACAGCGCAGCAACGGTTCCATGTCCGTCAGGCGCATTGAGTTGGGCCCGTCACAAAGGGCTTTTTCCGGGTTGGGGTGGGTTTCAATAAACAGGCCGTCGGCCCCTGCGGCCATGGCGGCCCGGGACAGGGTCGGGACAAACTTGCGTTCTCCGGCTGAGGAATCCATGGCCCCGCCCGGCAGCTGCACGCTGTGAGTGGCGTCAAACACCACGGGGATTCCCAGTTCCCTTAAGATATGGATGGACCTGAAATCGACCACCAGGTTGTTGTACCCGAAACTGCTGCCGCGCTCGGTAATACAGATGTCTTTTGCCCCTAAGGATTCAGCCTTTTTGATAATATTCCGGCACTCCATGGGGGATAAAAACTGGCCTTTTTTCACGTTTACGGGTTTGCCGGTCTGAGCGGCAGCAAGGATGATGTCGGTCTGCCGGCACAAAAAGGCCGGGATTTGGAGCACATCAAGAACCGTGGCCGCTTCCTTGGCCTGATCCGGCAGATGGATATCTGAAATGACCGGAATGTGAAGCTCGGTTTTAATCCGGTCCAGGATGCCAAGGCCTTTTTCAAAGCCCGGTCCCCTGAACGACTGGATGGATGTCCGGTTTGCCTTGTCAAAGGATGCCTTGAAGATGAACGGGATACCCAGCCGGCCCGTTATTTCTTTAAGGGTGCCGGCAATGTCGCAGGTCAGCTCATAGCTTTCAATTACGCAGGGGCCGGCCATCAGAAAAAAACGGGAACGGTCCGGTTCCACAAGGTCAAAGAAAAAATTTTTCATAAACAGTCTTTGTTTAAACCATCCATAACGGTTGTAGAAATAGTGTCTGGCCGATTAATTATAGCCACAGACCTTAAAAGTCAACCCTGATCAACTGTCAAGGCAAGATAATTGCATGTGAATTGTCCGCCGTTTGATGTCAGTTTGGAAAAGCAAACAGCTATGCCGCCTTGGTGATCTTTCCGGGAAAGGCTCACCGCAACCCATGGACGCCATGGGGTCAGGAAATTCGAAGCCTTGACAGCCTTCAGTCCAAACCGCTTCAGCCGTTAGGAAAAAAAAATTAAACCGTGGCTTTGCGTCAAGAATTCCTTGCCAAGTTGCCCCATTACTGGTATTTTTAATGGCATTTTGATTGAGAGGATCTAACCTCTTGAAAAATAAGCGTTATTGTAATTCTCAAAACACAGAACCTGGCATCGGAAGCCAGGTTTGACATACGGGCAGCATCCATGAAAAAAATTTTTCTGTTTTTGCTTTTTTTGGTTATCATTGTCCCCCTGGCATGGGTTTTGACCTTTAAATATGAGGGGACAGCCCCCGATGTCACCGTTGACCTGCCCTCCATGTACCTTAAAAAATCATATGAGATGTCTTTTATGGCCATGGATTCTGGGACCGGACTAAGGAACGTGACCTTGTCCATTATGCAGAAAGGGAACGAAAAAACGCTGCTGGATAGATCTTATCCGGCATCTTCCATATTAAGTCTCTTTTCAGACAACCGGGTCAGCCAGGAAGAATTTACCGTCCCCATAGAGGCAGAAAAATACGGGATGAGTGATGGCGAAGCCGTTATCCGGATCAGGGTCAGTGATTACGCCTGGAAATCCTGGAACAAGGGAAATGTCTATTATGCGGAAAAAAAGCTGATCATTGACTCTACGGCACCCAAAGTGCAAATTTTAAGCCACCAGCATAACATTACAAAAGGCGGGTCAGGCATAGTCATTTACCGGCTTTTTGAAGCAGATATCCAAAGCGGGGTAAAGGTCGACGATAATTATTTCCCCGGCTATGCCGGATTGTTTGAGGACGACCATATTTATGCGGCCCTGTTTGCCTTGGATTATACCCAGGGACCGGGTACCAAAATCCGGGTGACGGCCCGGGATCCAGCCGGGAATATTGCCCAGAAAGGATTCCACCACTACATAAAAGACAAAAAATTTAAAACCGATATATTGAATATTCCGGACCAGTTTCTGGATACTAAAATGCCGGATTTCAGTGTCGAGGCGGCTTCAGGAGGGGAACGGCCCGGGGATAACCCCATGCTCAATAAATTTTTGGAGGTTAACCGGAAACTTCGGGAGGCCAATGTCAAAAAAATTCTGGAAATTCCGGCGAACACGGTAAATGAAATGCTTTGGGAGGGCCGGTTCACCCGCCTTGCCGGGGCTGCCAACCGGGCCGGGTTTGCCGACCAGCGCATTTACAAATATAAAGGCCGGGAAATTGACCGGGCGGTGCATATGGGCATTGACCTGGCGTCCACAGCCCATGCCCCGGTTGGCGCGGCCAACAACGGCCGGGTGATTTTTAGCGGAGATGTGGGGATTTTCGGCAATACCGTGATCATTGACCATGGGTTTGGGCTTTCAAGCCTTTATGCCCATTTGAGTGGCGTTAATGTGTCAGTTGACGATAAGGTTGCCAAAGGGGATATTATCGGCCAGACCGGTAAGACCGGCCTTGCCGGAGGGGACCATCTTCATTTTTCCATAATCGTTCACAACGTATTTGTGACCCCGGTAGAATGGTGGGACAGTTCCTGGATTAAAAATAATATTACATCAAAGATTAAGGCGGCAGGCCCGTTGAAAAAGACTGAAGGTCGATGAAAAAAAGGTGATGGAGTGAGTCCCTTCAGCCTAAACACCTTCAGCCTAATTCCCTAAATATGTAAAGGACAGGTATGAGCGACCATACGGTTAACAAAACCTACGAACAGATAAATGAAAAGATCCGCCGGGGTGAGGCGGTTGTGGTTACGGCCGAAGAAGTGATCGGCATTGCAAAACAGGAGGGGATCGTCAAAGCGGCCCAGCAGGTGGATGTGGTCACCACCGGGACATTTGCCCCCATGTGCTCCTCAGGGGTATTTATCAATATCGGCCAGTCCACGCCGGTGGTCCGGACCACCCAGACCTGGTTTAACGATGTGCCGGCGTATTCGGGCCTGGCGGCGGTGGACTGTTATCTTGGGGCAACCCAGACCCGGGAGGGGGATCCCCACAATGCCTTTCATCCCGGGGAGTTTAATTACGGCGGCGGCCATGTGATCCAGGATCTGGTGGCCGGCAAGAAAGTGGCGGTGAGGGCTTTAAGTTACGGGACAGACTGTTATCCCAACAGAAAAATTGAAAAGACCGTCACCCTCAAGGACCTGCCCAATGCCATCCTCTGCAGCCCCCGGAACGGGTATCAGAACTATAACTGCGCCATTAACCGCTCGGATAAAACCAAATATACCTACATGGGGACCTTGAAACCCCGGATGGGGAACGCCAGCTACTCGACATCGGGTGCGCTCAGCCCCTTGTTAAATGACCCTTATTTGAAGACCATCGGCCTTGGAACCCGGATTTTCCTGGGCGGAGCCCAGGGGTATGTGACCTGGTCGGGAACCCAGCATAAAAGTAACGTGGAGCGAGGGGAAAACGGGGTTCCTTTAACCCCTGCCGGCACCCTGATGGTCACCGGGGATTTAAAACAAATGTCCCCGGAATGGCTGGTGGGCCAGTCTATCAGGGGGTACGGGGTTTCCCTTTCCGTAGGGCTTGGTATCCCCATCCCCATTTTAAACGAAGAAATTTTAAAATATACGGCTGTTTCAGATGACGAGATTTTTACTCAGATCGTGGATTACGGGTTTGATTACACCGAGGGCATATCCAAGTCCTATGGGCAGGTCAGTTATGGGGAGCTCAAAAGCGGCACCATCATGGTGCGCGGCCAGAAAGTGCCGACGGTTCCCTTGTCCAGCATGGTCAAGGCCAGAAAAATAGCCCAGCTTCTGAAAACGGCCATTCAGCAGTCCAGGTTTTTTATCGGCCAGCCTCAGCACATGTTCACTTAACCCCCCAACGGCCAGCGCTGGGGAAAATCCAAAAGGGTGTTACAATTCATGGCGAAAGTTCAAGCAAAAAAGAAAAACCCATGGCGGGAGAATATTGAGGCAATTTTGATTGCCATTGTTATTGCCCTGTTTATCCGGACATTTATTGTCCAGGCATTTAAAATTCCTTCCGGCTCCATGCTGGAAACCCTCCAGATCGGTGATCAGATTCTGGTCAATAAATTTATATATGGCGTTAAAATTCCGTTCACCGGCGGCAAAACCCTGATTCCGGTAAAAGACCCCGAAAGAGGGGATATCGTGGTATTTGTTTATCCCGAAGACCACACCAAGGATTTTATCAAGCGCGTGGTTGCTGTGGCAGGGGATACGGTTGAGATTAAAAACAAACAGCTTTATGTAAATGATAAAAAAGTGGTCAATGAACCCTATGCTGAACATAAAGACAACCGGGTCATCCCCGCAAACTTCAGCACCAGGGACAATATGGAAAAGAAAACCGTACCGGACCACAAGCTTTTTGTCATGGGGGACAACCGGGACAACAGCCATGACTCCAGGTTCTGGGGATTTGTGGACCTGAATGCCGTAAAAGGGGAGGCCTTCATGATCTACTGGTCCTGGAACAAGACAAGTTTTGGAGTCAGGTGGGGCAGGATCGGTACGTTATTGTTTTAGTAAGCTGTTAGCCATTAGCCGTTGGCTTTTAGCTGACCATAACCAATTTCCGTCTAGGACGGTCTTGTCGAGACGGTTTGAAGGAAATATTCATGGTGTTTACCAAGAAAGATATTCTGGACATCAACTCCCTGGACCCGGAGGAAATCAACCTGATTCTGGATACGGCCCAGGGAATGAAGGAAATTTCCAAAAGGCCGGTCAAAAAGGTCCCCACCCTTCGGGGAAAGACCATTGTCCTGTTTTTTCAGGAACCCTCCACCCGGACCAAGCTGTCCTTTGAAATTGCCGCCAAGCGACTGTCTGCGGACACGGTTTCCATTTCAACCTCATCTTCTTCCATTGTTAAAGGGGAAACCCTTGTGGATACGGCCCGGAACCTTGAATCCATGAACCCGGATATTATTGTCATCCGGCATTCATCCTCCGGGGCGGCCCAGCAGATATCCCGAAGGGTGGCCTGTTCCGTGATCAATGCGGGAGACGGCACCCATGCCCATCCCTCCCAGGCCCTGCTGGACATGATGAGCATCCGTGAGAAAAAAGGCAAAATTGAGGGCTTAAAAATTTCCATTGTGGGGGACATTACCCATTCCCGGGTGGCCCGTTCCGATATCATTGGCCTTTCAAAGCTCGGCGCCCATGTGTCGGTCTGTGCGCCGGGAACCATGATCCCGCCGGGAATTGAAAATTTGGGGTGCCGGGTGTCTAAAACAATGGAATCCTGCGTGACCGGGGCTGATGTCATCATAATGCTCAGAATCCAGAAGGAACGTCAGGAGAAAAATCTTTTCCCATCGGAAAGGGAGTATGCGGCCCTTTACGGGTTGAACCGGGGGCGGCTTGCCCTGGCCCATGAAAAGGTGGTGGTCATGCACCCGGGCCCCCTGAACCGCGGGGTTGAGATCTCAAGCGATGTGGCCGATTCGGGCTGCTCCATGATCCTTGAACAGGTCACCAACGGGGTAGCGCTCCGGATGGCCCTCTACTATCTTGTTGCAGGAGGAGGAACCCGTAATGAAGATGCTGATTAGGCAGGCCCATGTCCTGGACCCGGGGCATATCAATGCCAAAAAAGATATACTGGTCCGGGACGGGGTGATTGAAGCCGTTCTTGACCCTGAAGACAGTCCGGAAAACCCCGATGGGGACATTCAGGTGGTTGAGGCTGACGGCATGATCCTTACCCCCGGCCTGATAGATGTTCATGTGCATTTAAGGGAACCGGGCCACGAATACAAAGAGACCGTTGCCTCCGGTCTGAAAGCCGCGGCTTTCGGCGGATTTACAGCGGTCTGTGCCATGCCCAATACCCGCCCTGTAAACGATAACGGTCAGGTGACCGCATTTATCCTCCTTCAAGGGGAAAAAGCCGCTATGGCAAGGGTCTATCCCGCCGGCGCCATTTCCGTGGGGCTTAAGGGACAGAACCTTGCTCAGATCTATGACATGAAAAATGCCGGGATCCGGGCCGTGACCGATGACGGCATGCCCGTTGAAGATTCCCAGCTTATGCGCAGGGCTTTGGAATACTGCAAAGACCTTGATATCCCTGTGCTGGTCCATGCCGAAGACAAACAACTTACCGCCGGCGGGTCCATGAACGAGGGGCCCCAGGCCACCCTCATGGGCATCAAGGGGATCCCCAATCAGGCTGAATCCGCCATGGTTGTCCGGGATATCGGGTTGTCTGAGCTGACCGGCGCCCATGTCCATTTCTGCCATATCAGCACGGCCCAGTCTGTTGAGGCCATCCGCCAGGCCAAACAGCGCGGTGTGTCCGTTACCTGCGAGACCGCCCCCCACTATTTTACCCTGACGGATCAGGCCATCACCGAATATGACACCAACTTCAAGATGAACCCGCCCTTAAGGTCTGAAACCGATCGCATGGCCGTTATCCAAGGGCTTTGTGACGGTACCATTGACATGATTGCCACAGACCATGCCCCCCACAGCGTGGATGAAAAAGACCTGGAATTTGACCAGGCCGCCTTTGGGATCATCGGCCTTGAGACAGCCCTTCCCTTGTCCTTAAAATTGGTTCAGGACGGCCATTTGACCATGGAAGAACTAATTGTGAAGATGGCTAAAAATCCGGCCCGGCTGATGGGTGTTGAAAACGATATCAAACCGGGCAATGTGGCAGACCTGACACTTATTGACCCGGAAACGGCCTTTACCATTACCCCGGAAGCGTTTGTTTCCAAATCAAGGAACACCCCCTTTGCCGGGATGGAAGTCAAGGGCCGGGCATTCATGACCATTGTCGGCGGCCGTATTGTTTATCAAAAATCTTGAAGTCTAAATCTTAAGAGGTTAAGCGCCTATGAGCGATAAGCACCGGATACTGGTTGTTGATGATGAGCCGTCCATGCGGGAGTTTTTAGATGTTCTCTTATCCAAAGAAGGGTATGATGTGGTGCTCGCCAAGAACGGTAAACAGGCCTTGGGGCTAATTAGAAAGCGCAGTTTTGACCTGGTGCTTTCAGATATCCGTTTAGGGGACATTACCGGACTCGATGTTTTAAGGGAAGTCAAAAAACATGAGTCCGGCACGGTGGTGATTCTGATTTCTGCCTACTCCACAACGGAGATTGCCGTTGAGGCCATGAACGAAGGGGCCTATGACTTTGTTCCCAAACCTTTTGACAATACAGAACTCAAGGACACTATTGCCAAGGCCTTAGAGCTTAAGACCCTGGAGCATGAAAAGGAACGGGTCAGCAGCGAACTTAAAGACCAGACCCATTTTAACCGGATCATCGGCAAAAGCCCGGGCATGCAGGCCATCTATAAACGGATCGAACAGGTCGGCCCCACCAAGACCAACGTATTGATTACCGGTGAAAGCGGTACGGGAAAAGAACTGATTGCCCGGGCCATCCATGAAAATTCCGACCGCAGGAACAAGCCCTTTGTGGTGGTCAACTGCGGCGGCATCCCGGACACCCTTATGGAAAGCGAGTTTTTCGGCCATGTCAAAGGTTCGTTCACCGGGGCCGTGGCCGATAAACAAGGCCTTTTTGAGGCGGCGAACCAGGGCACCATTTTTCTGGATGAAATTGGTGAATTATCCATGATGCTCCAGGTAAAGCTCCTCCGGGCGGTTCAGGAAACCTCATTCAAGCCGGTAGGCGGGACCCAGGAAATTGATGTGGATATCCGGATTATTTCCGCGACCAATAAACAATTGGAGCAGGAAGTGATTGAAGGCAACTTCAGGGAGGACCTTTTTTTCCGGCTCAATGTGATCCCCATAAAAGTGCCGCCCTTAAGGGACCGCAAAGGGGATATTGAACTGTTATCCAAGCATTTTGCTGAAAAGTATGCCAAAAAAATGGGAAAGGATATTGTCAAGCTCTCCTCCTATGCCATTGATTTTTTAAACAAGTACGATTTTCCCGGCAATGTCAGGGAACTTGAAAACCTCATTGAACGGAGCGTGGCCCTGTCATCCACCAATATCATCCTGCCCGAAAGCCTGACCATTTCTACCCACAAGAAACGCCGGTGGGTGGAGGGAATCGACAACCGGCGGTTTGATTTGGAACAGGTGGAGCAGGGGGTTGATTTAGATGACATTCTCAACACCATTGAAGCGGCTTACCTGAAACGGGCCATGGAGCTTGCCAAGGGCAATAAGAGCAAGGCTGCCGAATATCTAGGCTTAACCCTTCGATCCATGCGATACCGCCTGAATAAAGTAGATGATATTTAAAATTTTTAAATAGTGTCTAACTGAAACCTTGTGTTTGGACGAAAAGTTGCCCAGATGCAAGGCGCAGGAAAAGTTGTAACCGGAGCAACCTTTTGGTTGTGAGGATTGCAACTTTTCCTGTAACGCAGCAGATGGGTGACTTTTCGTTCAAACACTAAATTGGGTGCCTGATTTTAAAACAGGTCCCCAACACCTCAGACGTTTCAAACCAGACCCGGCTGTTTAAACAGGTTTCACCGAATAATTTCATGGAATAGGTCCCAAATCCCCTGCCTGGCCCGGGCTTTGACGTAAAGTGGCGCTGAAAGATCCGTTTTTGGAAATGTTCCGGGATGGCGGTCTGGTTCCAGACTTCAAAGGTGACGGCATCAACAGACGGTTCCACGGATATCCGTATGGATCCGCCGTCAATGGTCGCCTCAAGGGCATTGATCACCATGTTGCCAAGGATTCGTGACAAGAGAAGCAAGTCGGTCTTTAAGCAGATGGCTGGATCTGTCCAGTTTTCCAGAATCTTTTTGTTTTTAAGGGCCTTATGCCCTTTTATGGCAACACCAAGCGCCTGACGTATGTCGGAAAGCGGCACCACCTTGGGGGCAGGGGTATAGGATTGATCTTTGTGCAGGGAAAACCGTTTCTGAACGGCCACTTCGCTGATCAGTCGTTCAACGGCCCCCTTTATGGCCTGGATAGACCCGTCGTCCGGGTGGTCCATATCGGCTATCTGAAGGTGGCCGTAAAGGGAGGTCAGGGTATTGTTGATATCATGGAAAAACACATGGTCTAAATTGGCCCAGAACTGCTCTTTGGTGATATCCCGGGCATAAATTAAAATCCACCGTTGACCGTCCGCTTTAATGGGCCTGGCCTTGATTTGAAGACAGATGTCCGAAATTTCGCCGTTTTGATCTGAAACCAGGGCGCAGATCCGCTCATCGCTCTGGTTCTGGTCAATGGCCGCCATCATGGCAATGGCCGCCCCGCAGGTAAGACAGTACTCGGTGGTGCCGCATCCGGCAGGCCCTTTACCGGCATGGACACAGCTCAAACTTTCTCCAAGCCTTAAACCCAGGGCCTGTTCCGCATCTTCAATGCCCAGTTGTTCCAGGAAATGGTGGTTCAATGCCACGATCTGGCGGTCTTCGTTCAAGACCACCAGAACCCCGGATGCGGTTTCCAGCAGGGCGTTCATAATGGAGCTTTCGGCAATGGAAGACAGCTGGTTTTTAAATTTTCTTCGTTCAGTTCTGTGTGCTGGTGCAAAAAATGTATCCATGGCCGTATCCCTTTAAAATTTCATGGCGAAGAAAGGGTTTCAAACCCGTCATCAAAGTATTGATTTTAGATTTTGTGAATATCATCGAATATGTATCACATTCGCCAGGTTAAGTTTAGGGGATCAGATCATTTTTTTTTGCAATCAACAATACAACGTCATTAACTTAAGCGTTAATACAAGAAACTGGAAACAAGAGACAAGAGGGTGAAGCGCCGTTGGCGCCCATTTTATAACCCCTGCGCGCTATGCCAAATTTCTTAAGTTAATGGCATTGATCGACAATAAATACCTGGCATCAGGAATGGGTTGCCCAAATGGAAAAATAGATGGGGAACGTGCCTGAAACAGCCGTACAAAAAAGTCCTTCTGAGCCGGGAAGGGTTCAAAGGGGGGAGATCCGGAAAGGGGAAGAGCCCCATCGGCCCGGATGAGGCCGACGTTGATGCCAGTTCCGAGAATAAGAAATCCTATTCATGAAGGGGCATACCAAGGGGCCATTCGATCAGGGAAATAAAAAACCGAAATCAAAAATGATTCCGGTTAAATGGTGGTCGGGATGAGAGGATTTGAACCTCCGACCCCCTCGTCCCGAACGAGGTGCTCTACCAGGCTGAGCCACATCCCGACTAAAGCAGGTTAATTACATTAAAGTTCTTTGATTGTCAATTTGTAAAAATATTTTCTTTGAGGATAGTGGCCTCCCGTCCCGGTCCCACGGAAACTATTTTAACCCGAACCGTTGACAGCTGTTCAATCCGTTCCAGATATTTCTTTGCGTTTTCAGGTAGTTGATCATATGATCGGGCCTGGGACGTATCCTGTTTCCAGCCCGGCAAAGTTTCATAAACCGGGGTGCAGTTTTGGAGAATTTTGATTTCAGGCGGGAAATCTGAAATGGTTTTTTCCTCAAACCGGTATCCGGTACAAATGTTGATTTCTTCGAGTTCGTCCAGGACATCAAGTTTTGTAATGGCCAGGCCGGTCAGGCTGTTGAGCCGGACCGCATTTTTAAGGACCACCATGTCCAGCCAGCCGCATCTTCTTTTCCGGCCCGTGGTGGCCCCGAACTCGGCCCCCTTGGTCTGAAGATGGTCGCCGGTTTCATCAAACAGTTCCGTGGGAAAGGGGCCTTCCCCCACCCGGGTGGTGTAGGCTTTGACAATGCCGATAATTTCGCCTAAATTGCCAGGGCCAAGGCCGGACCCGTTGGCCGCATTTCCCGAAACGGTGGATGAAGACGTCACAAAGGGGTAGGTGCCGTGGTCAATATCCAGGTGGGTCCCCTGGGCCCCTTCAAAAAGAATGCTGGCATTCTGGCCGATGCCCTCATAAAGGGCCACAGACACGTCGCCAATATAAGGTTCCAGCCGTTTCTTTACCTTGAGTGTCCGGTCAATGACCATTTCCGGGTCAAGGGGTTTGCTATTAAAATAATGCTTGAGATAAAAGTTTTTTTCCTCCATCAGGGCGGTTACCTTTTCCCTGAACACGTCCTCGTCCAACAGATCGCAGAACCGGATTCCTCTTCGGGTTGTTTTATCCTCGTAACAGGGGCCGATCCCCCGGCCAGTGGTGCCGATTTTGGTGGTTCCCTTTTTTTCTTCCCGGACTTTATCGATTTCCTGGTGATAGGGCATGATCATATGGGCGCGGTTGGAGATCATTAATTTTTCCGGGGATACATCGATTTGATTTGAGATCAGGTAGTCAATTTCATCTAAGAGAACAAAGGGGTCAACCACCACCCCGTTTCCGATAAAACATTTTTTCTGCTGGATAATTCCCGACGGGATAAGGTGACTGATGATCTCTTTACCGTTAACCACCATGGTGTGGCCGGCGTTGTTACCGCCCTGGAATCTGACCACATAATCGGCATGTTCGCTCAACAGGTCAACAATTTTACCTTTTCCTTCATCCCCCCACTGGGTCCCTACTATTACCGTATTTGTCACTATCTGCTCCTTTTTTTTGCAAAAAAGCGTTGTATAAGGGTTCTGGCCTGATCTTCACAAATTCCTGAGACCACCTCAAGCCTGTGGTTCAGCCTCTGGTCGGCCGGCATGTTGTATAAAGACCCCGCAGCCCCCCATTTGGGGTCCGGAGCGCCAAACACCAGCCGGTTGATCCGGGAATGGATAATGGCGCCCATGCACATGATGCAAGGCTCAATGGTGACATAAAGGCAGGTGCCCGGCAGCCGGTAGTTCCCGGCCTTCTGGGCGGCATTGCGAATGGCGTTGATCTCGGCGTGGCTGGTGGGGTCACTGGTGGATACGGGCCGGTTGAAACCGGTTCCGGTTATCTGTCCGTTTTCATTGACCAGAACGGCTCCCACCGGAACTTCGTCTATGCGTTCTGCCTTTTGCGCTTCCTCTATAGCGAGCATCATGTAATGTTCATCATCCATACTGCCCGGACTATATAAGGCTTTTATTTCAAGGTCAAATACTAATGTAACGGAGAACGGAAGAAAAGGGGACCGCAGGCCGGAATGCGAACCTCCTGAATATACACTCCGGTCTTGGTTTTATACATCTGACGTCTTTCTCTTCGCCTGTTTCCAGTTTTTTTCAATATCATGCTGGCGTATATATACGGTTTTCCTGGATCAATTTGTAAAATACCTTGAAATTCAAAAAAGGCTTTGGTATAAGATCTGCTGTTGCGCCCGTAGCTCAGCTGGATAGAGTACTTGACTACGAATCAAGGGGTCGGACGTTCGAATCGTCTCGGGCGCGCCATAAACGATAAGGGTTTTCAGGTTTTGGCTTGAAAACCTTTTTTGTTTTCAAACATGATTTTGCCCACTTTTTGCCCACTTTTTTAATCATATGGACTGGTCTTCATGGCTTGAAAATATTTCCCCAAGAAAAATGGGGTCCTTATTTAGATTGGGCCGTCAAAAAAGGGAAGGGGGCACCAGGACACCCCGGATTAGGCCAAAAATCAGCCTCCACCCTCCAGGGTGACCGGCGGGGGCTGGTCAAAAATGTAAAGGTTAAGCAAGAAAAGTGCCGCTCTGTATCCATTGGTAGTCAAGCTATTTCAGTTACGGCATGGATCATGCTTAACATTTACATTACTTTATAATCAATATGTATGTGAATAATGAACCGCCGCGTAAAATTTTTGATCAAGGCAGGGTTTCTGCCGGATTGGGAACCGCCCCTTCCACCCGTCCGTTTTTGGGCATAAAAAAGCCCCTGGCAGCGGATACCACCAGGGGCCTGATAGGGGTTTAGGAATTATTTACGAGTTCAACACCTGCCGGATATTGGAAGCCACGATTTTAAAATCCCAATCTTCCTGGCCTTCCTCCATCTGCCTGGCCAGACCATCCAGGAACCTTTCAAGCCGCTCTGTCCGGGCTAATTCTGATTTGTTTATCTGTTTTTTCAGTGAAGCTACGACATCATCCATACCAACGACCATATCATCCAAGAATCCAGCTAAAGCCCTCAAACAATCAAAATTTTGAATTGCATCCATATTTTTGGAATGGAATAAGACGGTTGATAGGAAATACATTTTTTGATTTATGCCGACGATGTCATCATATGTGGTCCTTAGGGGATTAGATGTTTTCATACTGCACCTCCAATCTTTCAACCTGAGCCCGGAAATCCGCAATCAGGTCCCTTAATATGTCATGGCTTGCCTTTTCCGGCAGAGAGGCAAAGAAACCCTTGCACAGGTCCTTGTATCCCTTGGCTTTCATTTTCAACTTTGGGTATTCACCAAGTTGTTGTCTCCACTGCTCATTGGAAATATCGATCAGATATTCAATCTCCTCACAAGCGTCTTTGAGCGAACCTGACAGGGTAAGAATATTGTCTTGATTAATGACGTTGCCAGTTACAAGCTCCTCTTTGTCCAGGCACCAAAGCATGTCAGCCAGCAATTTTATCTTTCCTATTGGGTGGCATACTTCGGCAAAGATATCATAGTGGTTCAACAGCTCTTCTTTTGTGAAATCGGCTTTAATTTGCATGACTGACACCCCCTTGTTCACTTTTCCATTTTTCTATCTCTTGGGGGAAGGCATACCAAAATTTTCGGCCAGGGATCTTGAAAGCCGGCAGGCCTTTTTTATTAACAAAAAGCTTTATCTTATTATATTCAATACCAGCAGCCTTTGTTATTTCCATTGTGCCTCTAAGAATGGTCATTTCTTCGGGTGGCGAGTTTGGGAACGGCATTCTGTTTGCTTCCACTTCCTTTTTCCGGAAATCGAAGGTAATGACTTTTGCATAAGGGATCTCATCAAGCTTTTTTTCTTGACGTTGTATTTGATCTCTTAGCATTTCTGCTAATTCATCCCTGGTTTTCTTAAAAAACCCCTGGGGAACTCCTGCACAAGATTCTATCCGATTACCACTGAGATCTGTTCCCGAAAATTCCAAGCCAAGAACACAAGAATGCATTGAAATTTTCATCAATTCTGACAAGAGATTTTTAGCAGAATGGATATCTTTTTCAAGTTTCTTTGCCTCTTCTCTACGTTCATATGTTCTAAGAGGAAGTTGTTCTCTAATCTTATATCTATATTTTTCCATGCCATAAGCGCTCATTATTCCCTCCTTTCTGCAATTATTTTCAATTCCTTCATTACTTCAGGGGAAACGACCGGATGCTGGTCAGGAAAGCACTCATCATACTTCCGTTCAATGAAGCGCTTGGCGTTCTCGTAATAAAATGGGTGATCGTCTCTTAATATTCTCATTAAAGGAACAATGTAATATTCCGGATTCTCCCCTCTGGCTTTTTTTCTCTGGTACAACACTTCAGCATAAATTGATTTGATCACTTCTTGATCGTGTCCCATATCTGATAGTTTTATCAGCCAAAGGTAATCATTTTCTGTTTCTTCCTTGGGGTGTTTTTCTTCTGGAAATGTTGATTGTTTTGAAAAAGGGATGATCTCAGTTTGATTGACAGGTGTTCGTGGTTTCTGACAAGATTTCATTTGTACCTCCAAAAACAAAATGGGGGTTAGGTGTCTCAAGGTTTCAGAAAAACCTTTGCGGTCCTTTCGGATTGCGCCACCATACCCCAATTATATTTTGAGTACTGCATATACAAATAAATATACCGGATTAACGGCCCGGTTCACCGTTCTGAATTTTGAGAGGTCTCCATTCTCATAAAATTTGGGCATGGTGTCAAGGCTTAATTTTGTGGCTCATATTTTCGGGATTATGATCCACAAACAGAATTGAGGTTCATTCATTAACACCAAACCGCCGCTCCAGCCGGGGAAAAACCTTCAACAGCAGCCGGGTACATTTCAGGGCCTCTTCCCGGATCACTGCCGGGTCTTTCACTTGGCCGCTGTTATCTTCCATCTGGGGGCAACCGGAGCAATCAAATCCGGCGCTGTCTTCAATGGCGGCCCGGGTCAGGCAATCGTTATACTGAGAACACCATATGTTTCTCATTGGCCCCCATCAGGCCGCCAACCTGCTCAAAATTCCCTGGTTTTCATATGTATAATTACGGCTCTTGGCTGATGCCGCAAAGACAGGGTTCAACCCATCCACAAAGTCAAAAATTACAGCCTTATCTTTTCCGGGTGCTGGCCGGAGTGCCCGGCCTATGTACTGGATCAGGCGGCCTGAAAATTTAACCGGCGTTGCCAGGAACACAGTGGATATTCCCGGCAGGTCAAACCCTTCTCCGATAAGCTGGCCTGTGGCAATCAGGTAACGGCATTCATCATTCTGCAGGGCCTTGATTATCCGTTCCCGGTCACTTTTGGTGGTGGCTCCGGTCAATACCTCAGCCTGAATTCCATGGGCATCCTCCAGGATATTTTTAAGCACCTGGCAGTGTTCTTTTCTGTCAGACAGAACCAGGCTGACACCATGGCCGTTATTCTCGGCAACCGTCCTGCAAATCAACCGGTTCCTGGTTGAATCTTCGGTCAGTTCTGACAGGGCCTTAGAATAGAACTCGCTGGCATCCACAAAGGGAGAAAATCCGGTCTTAATCCATTTGACCTCTGCCGGGCAAAGGTTGCCGGCCTGGACAAGGTCCTGCTTATCAATCCTGCCGGCAACGTCCCCGACGTGCCAAAAGATGACCTTTGAAAGTCCGTCACGTCTCCAGGGGGTAGCCGTGAGCCCAAGCAAGTACTTACAGTCAAAGGCGGTCACGGCATCGGTAAAGGTCCTGCTCGAAACTCTGTGGCATTCATCCACAACCAGGTGGCCGATATGGGGAACAACATCATCCACCCGTTTGAAAAGGGTCTGAACCGTGGCAACGGTGATCCGGTCCCCGATGGTGAACTTACCGCTGCCGATTATGCCGATTTCATCTCGGGGGATTCCCAGGAACTGTTCAATCCGGTCAATCCACTGGTTCAAAAGTTCCTTGGTATGAACGATGATAAGCGCCGGCTGTTTTCGCTCAGCAACCAGGTAAAGGCCCATGACGGTTTTCCCGGCACCGGTCCCGGCTTCAAGTAACCCTGAGTCACGGGAAAGAATCCCATCAACCGCCTGCTGTTGCAATGGCCGGAGCTTTCCCTGAAACTGGAATTCAGCCGGAGCTAGGATCCTACGTTCGTCAATTATCCGGATATCTTCACCCATTCGGGTACATAAAAAATAAAGTTGCTTTGCTGCCCCTCTGGGACAGGCCAGGAAGTCCGGAGCCTCATGATAAAATTTCAACTCCCGATCAATTCCCCAGGTGGCCCGGCCCATTTTTTTTGCTTCGGCATATTTAGGATTGGGCATGGTCAAACGCCGTTTGACTGCTTCCCGGGTTGCCGGATTCAGGCCGGTTAAAATTGCCTTGCTGTTCAGTTTAAATATCATGCTATCAATCCCCTACTCCCAACAAAGAAAGCCCCTCAGCATTGGCTGTGACCTGGGCCATTTCCATAATTTCCTGGAAAATCATCTCCAAGGCCGGGGCCAGGGCAGATGATTCAACCTGTATCCCTATCGGCTCCCCGCTTTCGATCCGGGCGGCCTGGGCATTGGCAAGACGGGTTTCGGCAGCCACAAGGCTTTCCTGCATGTTGATTTCTTTTTCCAGGAGATCGTAAAGCTCATAGAAATGAGCCCCGCCGCCCTCTGACAGGCTCGAAAACATAGTGCTGACCGTATCGGATGTTGCTTCAATTGCCACCCCAAGGCTTTCCATGGTGGCCTTGACTTGTTCAGTTTCAGCTTCAAGTGAGGCAATGTTCAGCTTTGCATCCCATTCAATAGCGGTGTTCATGGTGTCAGTTAGATTGCCGAACATATTTTCAATTGTCTCAAGTTTTGCCTTATCAAGCTCGGTCTGAATCTCTAACGTTTTTGCCGGTTCTAAAGTTTCCTGAATATCTTTAGTGGCCTTGGTTGCTGATGTCATATCCGCCTCCACTGTATAGGAAACGGTTGTGCCGTCCTCAAGCTCAACTTCCAAGGTCTGCCAAGCCTTTTTGGCCTCTTCTATGGGATCAGTTTTTACGGCGATATCAACGATTTTTTCTCCCGGGATTTCTTCAAGCATGGAAATGGCGGCCTTGAGTTCTCCGGCATCTATCAATGATTGAACCAGGATCTGTTTTTCTTCGGGAAGATCTTGCAGGCCATTGTAAAGGGTTCCCAGATCCCCCATGGATACGTTGGCAAAAACATCAACCTTTTTTTCATCCGGGATATCGGCCAGGGTCCCGTTTATTGAGTTGAGATCCGAGTTCAGGCCGTCAATCCCGGTCATTTCAATCTTGGATTCTTTTTTTTCCGGGATCTTATCTAATTTTTTGGGAATGGCTTCGATCTTTTCGACCGACTCAGCAGCGGTGTCATTCAGTTCAGTGAAATTGACCTTCATGCCGGTGAGTTTTTCCGTTGCGGCTGATGCGGCATCGTACATTGCCTTTTTAGTCTCAGTTTTCCAGCTTTGCACCTTAGTGATATTCTCTTCGATATCATCCGAGAATGCACCAAACATGAACGTCTTTGAAAACGTGTTCCCGGCAAGCATGAGATCCTCAACGATTTCAAGGAATGCAAGCTTTAGCGTGTTCCAGCCAAGTTTCATTGTTTCCAAGGCCCCTGAAATGGTATTGATAACCACATTGAACACGGGGGCAAGGTTATCCGCAGACTCTGACATTGCAAGAATAATTGCCGTGAATTTTGGGCCGAACTCAACAACAGCTTTAGAGAGTGCAAGGATTTGCCCGGCGGCTTCCTGGGTCTCTGTTTTAAGCTCGTTGAAACTGCTGATTGACCCTTTGATGGATTCCCAAAAAGGTTTGAACCCGTCCACCATCCCGGCAGTGGTGTTCAACAGACTTGATATCGTGTTGAGAACGCCTTGAAGTGCTTCTTTCAAACCTTCCGAAGTAGTCAAATCAACATCGCTGAACAGGCCTCTAACTGAATCTTCCAGGTTTTCAAAGGAGTCAATCAGGTCCTTAAACTCAATTCCTTCAAAAGCTTCCGGCAGGTTCTTAGCGATTGCTTTTAAATCAGCCCCAAGCTGATTCCCAAATTCATTGATTTTCTCGAAAATTTCATCAAAAGTGCCGTCCTTCACCATCTGCTGTAAAGCGAGAACAATTGAATTCCCGCCGTTAATGACGTTTTTAGAGGCATTTTCAAATTCGGTACCGATCAGGGTAGCCAGGTTTTCCAGCCTGGCCTTGAGTACGTCAACAGCATGTTCTGCTGACCCAAAATAACTTTCAAGTTCCTTGGCTGCTGACCCGGCAGCGCCCATGGCCGTTTCCGTTACCTCAAGGGTTTTATTCATTGAGGAAAAGGCCAGGGCCATCTTTGCCGCCTGGTCTTTTCCGACAAGTTGCTGGGCGTAATACGTTTTTTCAGTGTCGGTCAGGTTTTGGAAAACCGCCTGAACCTCATAGAAGATATCCCGGCCGGACTTCATCTGGCCGTTTACGTCGGTCTGCGATATCCCGAGTTCGGCCAGGGCCTGGGTAACCCGGGGCGTGTCTGATGTTAAATTGAGAAGGCCTGTTCTAAATGCCCGGCTCACCTCATCCCCAGAACGGAAAACCTCAATTACCGGTGTGAGAATGCCGGCTGTTTCCTCAAATGAAAAACCCATCTGTGAGGCAATCGGGGAGAGATCGGCCATGCCTGTGGCAAGCTCTTCCACATTGGTGGCGTAGTTGTTGGAAGTTTCATTCAAGATATCAAGCAGCCGGTTCGCTTCTGATGCAGGAGAACCAAAGCCCTTCAAAGTGGATACCAACAGGGCACTTGCTTCTGATGCGTCAACGCCGCCCACGATAACAAGGTCCATGGCATTTTTGGCAAGCTGCATGGCTTCCTCAACATCATACCCGGCCTGTTTGAAATTGGCTGTGGAATTGAGAATATCTGATGCTGATTGCCCATACTGGTTTGACAGGTCGATAGCGGCATCTTGGGCTATTGCCAGGCTTTCCGGGGTTTCGTCCCCAAGGACTTTGTTTAGTTCAACCGCTGCGCTTTCAAACTGCATGGCTTTGGTGAAAGCATATGCCAGGCCACCAACCGCCATAGCTGACAAGGCGGCATCCGCTTTAATGACCCCATCGGCTATATCCGCAAAGGGATCAGCCACGGAACCCACTATGCTTTCAAAACTACCCAGGGTCCCGGACAAGGAGTTTATGGTCTGGCTGACCTGATCGTCCCCCTGGAACAATATTTTTACGGTTTTCTCAAGATCGCCCATGTTTCACCTCTCAGTTCAATGTTTTTTGGGAAGGGGCCGGAGCGCCCCCGGTTGATACAATTCGTTCGTGGATTTCTGAAATCCAATCCCGACAGATTTCTTTGATTTCCGGGGGAGCATCTTTTTTATCAATTTCGGCAAGGAACCTTTCTGACACTTTTTGCATATGCTCCCCGATAGGCGGAAACGCTTTCATAAGGGCACCGTGTACCCATGCTTCAAAATGGGCGTTGGCTTCAAATTTTGCCCTCAAGATTGCCAAGTCTCGGGCCTGGAGAGCGATCGCGGCCCTCAGTCCTTGTATCTGCTTTTCAAGCCGTTCTATTTTTTCTGAATCTGACATTTTTAATTCCTTTTACCGTGTGTGGGCATAGACCCTGATCCATCCCGTTTTCCGCCGGAAGGGTCAGGGCCTATGCTGAATCTAAAAATTTTACGCTTCCAGCGCTTCGATTCGGGCATAAAGTTCAGCCAGGGCACCCTCGACGGTCGTCTCATCTGTATGGGTGTCGGCATCGGCTATCGAAACGGCTGAAGCAGTCGTGAATGCGACTTTTAGTCTGACGGCTTCAACGATATCCCCGTCTGCCGTGGCCTCTTCCAGGGCAATAAACTGGGCTGCGCCGCTGGAAGTCCCGGACACTTTCCCGTCTGCGTCACCGTACAGGGTGGCCCCGATGGAAAAGGCGGCCGCTGCGACAACCAGACAGGTTTTCATCTCAACGGTTATTGCATCCCCTTCTTTTTCGTTCGATGCGGTAAGACCGATATAGGCCTCTCCGGCATCGGCATGAACAACTTCAAGGGGGATTGTTGTTGTCCCAGATTTAACCTTAACTCTGCGGTTGGCAATCAGATTCTCACCGGCCACAAAAGACTTGCCTCCAAGGTTGTAAACAGATTGTGTCATGGTTCATCTCCTTATTTGGGATTGAGTTTATTAAAGAGGGCTATTTCCCCTCGATATAAGCGGCGTGGAGCCCAGGCCATTTTTTAGCAATAGCCTTCAAGGCTTCGGTTCTGGTGCAACCCTCTATTTTTTGGTAATCATCAACAATTTCCATGAAGGTGTGCTTTGGCTTTTCTTCATGGGAATTGCCTGTAGTGCCTTCGAGTTTGTTATTTTCCTGGATAAACGCTTCGTGAAGATCCGGATTCTCCATGGCGATCACGGATAGTGCCTCAGTCCTGGTACAGTCTTTGCTCTTTTGGTAGTCCTTAACCATTTGCATGAATGTCTGTTTCATATCAAAAAATCCTTTTATTCCTGTTCTTGTTGTGTGCTGGCTGACCAAACGGCCAGCCAGCATGAAAGGAGACCTGGGGAACATTCTATCCCCAGGCGACTCATAGAAATGGACTAAGCCAGCAATGCTCCAAAGAGCTGACATGTAGCCCCCGCCTTATTATCTTAAAGGGGGCAGGCCGGTGTGCCCCCATTGTGGTTAACCGCCAAGTTTATCAATGGCCATTCGTAGCTCACGCTGCCGATTCTGCAGGGCGTCAATTTCAGCAGGCAAGCTGATTTTTCCTTCTCGGGCGGCTTTAAATGCACCGCTAAAACACGCCCTCTGCTCGTCCGACAGTCTGTTAAAAAGAGCTGGTAAATTGAAAACGATTCCGATCTCACCAAAAACTTGAGTAACTTGAGCGGCGGCCTCACCGAAGTTTTTCAAGGCATCAGGGGCCAGGGTTTCCTTTTGTTCACGAAGGGCCGCTATTTTTTCCCCGATTTCCTTGAGTTCGGAATCGTTTTCAAGATTCACGGTGCCGGTATGGATCCTTTCCAATTTAACCAGGGCAGCCCCAATGGTGGGGATACGATCTTCCAGGGACAGCCTTTCAGATTCCATGGTTTTGATTTCCTTGGTCGCAGGTTTATCCAAGTTTTCAATTTTTGCGACTTCAATCTCATTTTCGATTGTATTGAGCTTCTCTTCGGCCTCCATTTTGGCAGCGGAAAGGGCATCGATTTCTTCCTGGATCTCAATAGAGGTGAAATCCCCTTCGCCTGACAAAATTTGTTTTAATCGGTCACTCATGCTTTCTCTCCTTTTTTGGGGTTTATTTTTCTGTTTCTATGCTTTTGAACCTGGTTCCGCATCTTCGGCAAAGGTGATACCTCACTCGGATTCCATCTTCCCACGGCAAGGTATTTGTCGTTGTTTGGCCGGGAAGTTTTTTAAGATCCGTTTTGCACTTGGGACACTGAACTCCGCTCACTCGATCAAAGCTCACCCCATCAAGTGGGGCTTTTGATTTTCTTCTTTCATTGGTCTCTGCTGCCATGTCGCCACCTTTTTTTGAAATTTGGTTTAAGGAATGGTCCCTTCATGAGTGCCGTTTAACCTCGTCATCGGACAAAGTAAGCTCAGAATCGGCAATAATATTCCGGCATTCAGCAATTGATTTTTTCACGAGCGTTATCTGGTCCCCGGTGATCTCCGGCCAGTTCCTTTTCATGACCAAGGGAATGGATTCAAGAATAGGAATGATCTGGTTTGCGGATTTTTCCAAGGCATAGGTAAGGAGTGAGACAGGGGCAATCTTTTGTTCTTCAAGGTCATTTTGCCGTTTCTTTTCCCGGTGCTTTTCTTTTTCCAGAAGGGCTGAATAGTCACGATCGTCAAGCTCTTCGGAGTCACACTCCCGGACCTGGCCGGAAGAGACTCCCCTCAAATATTTGATATATGCTATGCGGCAAGCGTCAAGATCATACCCGCCCGGCCCTTTGCTGGAAGGGAGTATCCCGTCTTTAACAAGACCCCTTACCCGGCGGGGGGTCAGGTCCAAGTGGTCTGCTATTTCTTGTTGGGTTGCCATTTCCGCTCCCTTTTTTAATAATTTATAGAGCCAAATCCTGATTTTTCTCTATTATTCTTGATTATCCATGGTTATTTGAATTTAGTATTATTTCGAATAGCCTGTGGGTATTTCTTCCTTGGTTTGCAAGGATTAACCCTGAGAGTTCCTAATTTTCGATTTAAAGCCCGTTGTATTTTTTGATGCATAAGTTCTCGCTTCGTCTTCTATTCGATTATTTGCCCACTTAACCGGAAACGGAAACGGATTTTTTGAGGGTCGTAATTAGAAAAATATCGCGCCTTGCCGACCCGTAATAAATTAGGCCCTTGGAAGGACCCAAAAGCTCTGATTTGCTCTAAAATTCTCAATTTTACTCTCCTTTCCGATTGCCATTTTCCAGGAATTTTCTCAAAACCAAAAATTTTCTGAAAACTTCAATTTCATTTTTAATCCGGAGCAACTCAATATCCAGCCGTTCAAGTCCACCTCCACAAGGAAGAGAATTAACCCTGTCTTTTAAATTTGTGATCCGGCCGTTGATTTCTGCTGTGAGTTTGTCCATATTCGCCCTCAAATATTTAATTAAAATTTGCCTCCCCAAATGACCTCCCCATTTCCCCACCCCCCTAAAGGGGGGTTGGGGTAAAATGGGGAATTGTCCTCATTCTTCCCCATTGGGGCTATTTGGGGTATTTTGGGGAGCCATTTCAAAGTAAGGAGTATTGACTTTTATACCTTCTAACTCACTTAAATAATTGAAATATCTATTCCAATGTTTTAACGGCATCCCCTTCGAAACAGCTTCGTCTTTGATATCCTGAATCAACACTTTTGCCCCATTTGGGGAGAAACCACTTTTTTCAAGATTTCGACGCTGTTTTTCAAAAAGATCCATCAAAATGCCCTGGCAAATTGCCTGCCATTTTCCCTGCTTTTTGACGGGTGTTTTTTTAACAGGTGCCTGATATCCGATCGGGTCTAAAATGCCGCCGGTGATCTCCTGGCCCTCTTCATCTTTGATACCAAGTTCAACCGACCGAATTTTGAAAGCCATGGGTGCAGGCGGTTCAAAATCTTTCATCTTTGTATTGGTCATCCGCACCACGCCTACATCATCTTTTTCAAGCCGGTATTCTGCATCCAGGGCACCTTTTAAAGCCATGGCTCCCCGGCCCCTGGATTTATCCCCATGGCCGCTATGATGGATCAAAACGATAGCACAACGATACTTTGTCCTGATTGCATCCAAGGAAGCGATAAACGATGTCATTTCCTGGGTGCTGTTCTCATCACCAGGGCCAAAGTTACGGGCAAGTGTATCAATGAATATGGCCGCCGGTTTTTCTCTGGTACCATCAACGGCAGCCTCGACAATAGGAATAGATGCCGGATCACAAAAACTTGCCGGCGCCGTGGAAACAAACAGGGAGACAGACTCAAAGGAAACCTGGTGCCGAATCTGCCATGCCTGAAACCGTCTTCTTAGGCCATTTTGACCCTCTCCCGCGATATACACTACCGGCCCGGCGTTGACTCCCGTGCCATGGAAATCTGTCCCTGTGGCGATACAGCAGGCCAAATCGACCCCTATGAAAGTTTTTCCACATCCCGGGTCACCAAACCACTGAGAAAGAGAGTCTCTCTCAAGGAGACCAGTTACAAGCCAATCAGGAGTTTTGCATTCAAGCTTCGAAATTGGGGTAAGCC
This sequence comes from uncultured Desulfospira sp., assembly GCA_963663165.1. Taxonomy (GTDB): domain Bacteria; phylum Desulfobacterota; class Desulfobacteria; order Desulfobacterales; family Desulfobacteraceae; genus Desulfospira. Next base: position 221,959 of record OY760175.1, read on the forward strand.
GAAATAGTGTCTCTGAAGACAGTGAAAGGTTGTTTGTTTTTTCCCGGATTAAAGCCAATAAATCATCGACAGATTGCCCTGATCCCGCCCCACTGACTAAACATGACCCAAGGGCTGCAATCGCCCTTTTCACAGCACAATTTTTGATGATTTCGGCATGCCCGGCAGGATTCAGGGAGATGGGTGCCCTGTCTGCTATCTTTGCAAGCAATGAAGCGCCACCAGCCTTATCAAGCTCTCCGGATTCCTTGAGCTGATTCGCCACTGTGACCAGATCCACCCCGGCACCCTTTGATTTAAGCGTTAGGATTGCCTTAAATATCAACTGGTGTGAAGTCTGGTAAAAATGGCCCGGTTCCAAGCTGTTTACAATGCCGTCCAAGGCCTTGACACCCATGACAAAAATCGCGGCCAATAATCTATCTTCGGCGTCCAGGTCCTGGGGCGGTTGGATGATCGGGTCAGGATTATAGGCCAGCATATTCATTTTGCCCCCCCGATATTGGGACTTAATATCTGCGGCATCGGATTTGTCTTTGGCGAGCGATCGACTAACCTATCATACAGCCTTGCTGCCTGGCTCGATCGTTCCATTATTCGGGTCGGATAGTGGGGTAGTCGGTGTCCTGTTATGGCAAGGTATCGGCCATGTTCGAAAATCTTAACCGGCCCATTGCTCCGTCCTTCGGGGGGGAGCGATCCCTTGATAAGGGTTCTTAATCCGGTTCCGCTCGGGCTTATCTCCGAGTAGGAAAACAGTCTGTTCAAGATTTCCAAAGCCCATGATTCGATGGCACCTGTTTGTGGATCTCGGCAGTCGTTTAAATCGAAAACAACAAATGGATCTTTAAGGGCCAGGGCGAAACTCAACCCGGTAAAAGCGAGTTTCTGACAATAAATGAAAACATCACAGACCTGTTTAAAGGTTCCCAAGGGATGAGGGATGAGGGCATCGACATTCCTTCCAAGGTACGAATATGGAATTTCTGTCCATTTTTTATCCTGTTGCTTAGCCTTCCACAGAATCCACTGGTGGTGAAACCTGAGTTCTTCGGGGATGTTTTCCAAGACAGGACATAGCCAGGCGGGCTCCATAACTTCTTTCTGGCCTGGCATCAGCATGTGGCCTCCACCATGGCAAAAAAAATCAGTGCCGCCAGCACCGCCGGATCAAGCTTGACACAAGACAAGTAATTGATTATATTGAAATAAATCATCTCTGTTCCCCCCATGCGCCGGTTGCCGCCGGCGTTTTGTTTTTACATAAACGCAACGGGACCGCAGCCGTTGGAATCAAGGTTTTGCATATAACCTCTACGGAAAGGTAGACCATGTTTGTCTGCGAGATCGTTCCAACGGGATCGCCAGATTATGGGGGGGAGTTCTTCGATAACTTCTGTCCAGTCGGTTTCCGGGAACCGGCTTTCCAAAAATTTTCTTACCGCTGATTTGGGATAATGAATTGCTAACGCCATAAAAAAACCTCCTGTACCTTGCACTTGTGAAAGAAAATCAACCACAATGGCAGGATATAGGAGGTTTATGATTATAAGGAGTGTCTAAGATTTTAAAAATTTATTTTGTCAGTGACAAAAGTATAGGTGTTTTTATTTGTCACCTTTGATTGGGTGCAATCCCATTTAGTCTAACGTAAAAACCCTGGCCCTCTGGGCCAGGTCAGAGTGCAGTGGCTTTGCCATCTGTACGGCTCAATGCTACTCAATACTCGAAGTTGTCCCCACAACGAGGAGTAAGGAGTAACAAATGAGCCGATTTAAAAAGCTATCACAGACAATATGGTGTTGCCAATATCATATTGTCTGGGTCAGTGCTGACGCATGAATAAAAAAAGGTTGGCTTTAGTCGATCTAACCACTCCCTTTGGGGGGAGATCCAGCCTTTTTTAATTCAAAAAGGCAGTCCTTCAGACACTGACTATGGCCGAAACGAAAGACGGTCCTTCGGTCCGAACATAGCGTTCCCACCTCTCTGCTTGGGAGAGTGTTTTCGATTACCCGTCCGTCGTTGCCGTCATACTAATCGGAGTTGAAAGGGAGTGGACAGACGATCTTCCAGCCACATGTAATCCAGCCACGGGCCGGACATGGTATCCCGGACTAAACGAATCAGGCCCCGTGCGCCGGTATCTTCAATAATCCTGGCAAGCCGCTGCGAGTATCTGGCCAAAACGTTAAACATATGGCCCAGGCGCATCAAGGCATGATACCCTTTCATGACGTTCCAATCATACGAAAAACAGTGCTCGTACTCATATCCATGATGTTTCTCAACGAGAATACCGGTTTCAATACACCAACGGGAACGGGCGGCTATGTTGCATCGTTCGTGAAGATTAAATCTGTCCAAAGGTTCGCTGGACAACCACACATGACGACTATTTTTCTTTTCCGGTTGACCGCTTTCCCGGCTAACCTCTTTCCAGCTCTCTTTGCATTCAACAACGTGCAGGATTTGACTTTTCTTGCCGTTCGGACCAAACCGGTAGTCAATGGCGTTGATCCACCGAAAAACCTGTTTCCTATTGCCCCATGTGTGTTGGTGGCAGTTTTCTGTATCGAGTGCGGCAAGCGTTTCAAATTCATTCATTACGCTGGGTAGAGCGTCATCTTTCAGTACAATCATGAACTGCCATTTGTTTGTTCGGCAAATTTCTGCCACGGGGCCCTTGGCATAAAGCCCATCCAAAAGCACCATAATTTTTAGGGCGGGAAATGCCGCCTTCAGGCAAGAGGCTAACCGGTAAAACGCCTTGAGTTCGCAGTCCTGCTTATCATTAGCGGTATCTCCTTCGGTGTAGCTCAGGATTTCGCTTATCAGCGGAATGCTCATGCCATCGGAAAACGCAAGATTAGCTTCCAGAACATAGACATGATACTGTTTCCTGGTGCCATCCTCTTTCTTGATGTTACGTTCCAGGCACTCTTCATCCCAAAGCCAGTCGCGTTTGAATTTACCTGTACCATCTATGGCAATCGGATAACAGCCATTGACCAGGTACCGTCGAAATTTCTTTTTCCGGATCAGATCTCTGACCAGATCGAGATGAAGCTTCTTGATTTGATTGATATCAATCTTAGACAATAGGCGTTTTAACGTATCATGATGGGGAAGCGTTTCAAGCTCCGGGAAAAAATATTGAAGATTCTTCCAGAACATCGGCCGGCTCATTTCTTTGTTGGCCTCACGGCAAGAAGCCATCTGAAACACAAAGGTCAGTATCCCATAGATCATGAGTGTGGATATTTGGTGTTTTATCTTCTTAGGGTTTCGAGGGTCTTCAATCTTGGCCATACGTTTGAGCAGAATGGGCAGCTTAGCGCGAAAAATACTCATTTTCTCAGCCACGGCCTCATTGCGGATGCGCCCCTCCTGTTCTACACTTTCATATCGGCATTTGCAGTTAGAAATTGTGCCATGAGAGGGCGGCTGAAATCCCCTGGCCTCTTCATCCCGACGTAATTTTCTCTGCTCCTTTTTAAACTGCTTTCTTTTGGCCTTTATCTCCTCACGATTGGGGCGTCGGATAGGCTTGCTCATCCGATCTGCCTCAAAACCTGACGGAAATTATTCACCAGCGGATAAACGAAGATTTTTTTGGGACTGGTCCTGTAACTTCTACCCTGCCGGACAAGCCCCTTTCCGCTGGTCATGCCAAGGTGTCTAAAATTGGCCGCCCGATAGCACGTCCCATCGAAGTGTTGTGGGTCGACAAAGGTCTCCAGCAAAGCCGGCCGATACCCCCAGCTCCGCTCCCAGTCTTGCACCAGATCTCTGACAATTTTACCCAATACGTGACTTGCCAGATACCGGACCTTGACCCACGGAAAAATCAGGAAGCGTCCATTGTTTACAACAAATCCCAAGTTTCTTAAGCGTTCGTTGGTGCTCCAGCCGATCCATCGATCCCTCGGGGTCAGCGCCTTGGCCGCCCCTGAGAACAGCATACATCCCAATATGCGCTCTTGAGCTTGTATCAAATAACGCAGATGACATCCGAACGGCCGCTTGTAGCCAAGATAATGGTAACGGTGCAGGTATTCATTAACCAGTGAGCGTTCTTCCGTGTCTTGTGCGACCCTGACAACGATCGGCCCGATATCCGAAAGCGTGCCCGCTACCTTATCTTGGGGCTGGGTCCTGTCGTCCGCTACCGGCAGTTTCTGTTGAGAGCCCTTTATGGGACCGAGTTTCTCTTTTTCAGGCAACCGTATGAGACCTTGGGACTCCAGTCGCAGAAGCAATTTCCGGCAGGCATCCACCTTGTTCCTACCAGAAGCGGTATACCAGCCCAAATGTTCGCATATTGTATGAGCCAGTTCAGTCTGACTCAAATTCGAAAAGGTCTCTACTGTCTCGCAAATCTGTATAAGCTCTTCGTCTTTAATTTTCCGGCCACATTGGACAATCACGACATCCTCCTCTTCAAATGTAGTGTCTCGATTGGGGGGGCGCTCATTCGTACCCTATGCTACATTATCAAAAGGCCGAAATTTTGTCTATTTAAATTTTGCGACAAAATAATTTTGGATATCGAGCTGCGTCATTGATATCATTGACTATAAATTTTCATGCGTCAGCACTGTGTCTGGGTTCCGAAATACCGTTTTCGGATATTGGGCGGTGAAATAGGGAGAGAGGTTGAGAACTGCATCAGAGCTTTTGCTGAACAAAAAAGTTGTGAGGTCGTGGAGTTGAATGTTCAAATAGACCATGTTCATCTGTTGGTCAAAGTACCACCCAAACTATCAATCTCGGATTTCATGGGCATTGTTAAAGGCCGGACGGCGATACGGGTTTTTAATAAATTCAAGAATCTGAAGAAAAGGCCCTATTGGGGTAATAAGTTTTGGGCACGCGGATATTGTGTTGATACAGTTGGCCTTGACGCTGATATGATACGAAAGTATGTGAAATATCAAGAACGAAAAGAAAAACGAGCCGAACAGTTAGATCTGTTTAGCTAAAATTAAAACGGGACGCTTCCCTTGCCCCCTCAGGGGGCAAGGCATACTAACCCCTTTTAGGGGTTCCCAAAGCCTGGCCCTCTGGGCCAGGATATTTACTGGCATGAACTGACATGTATCCAATTTTTCCGTTTTTCATGCTGCATTGAATACTCTGCCCTCCCAAAAAAAGCTGGACTCCTGGCTCATGAAAGGTTATATAGATTTGCATGAGCAGGACTTTAACCATTCAAGGACGTGAATTTTCAGAAGTTGATATACAAACGATACGCCATTTGATTAACGACAATCCCGCCTGGCACCGCACTCGTTTATCCAAAGAATTGTGTGCTCGCTGGGATTGGCGCACGGAAAAAGGTCTGCTCAAGGACATGGCCTGTCGAAGCATGCTGAGAAAACTTGAGCAAAAAGGGATGGTCACACTTCCCGTTGCCCGTCATAGCGGTAACCGTCAGCGGCGTATTCCCGATGTCCCCCATGATTGTAAGCCGATAGAAACCACTTTGCGTAAGATCCGCCCGATACAATTGATACCGGTATCGGGCCGTGGAGATATTGATGATTTATTCCATTGCCTTATGGATCGATATCATTACCTTGGGTGTAAAGGGTATGTCGGAGAACATATGAAGTATATGGCTTTTGATCGCAATTCTCGTCCGGTTGCCTGCCTGCTTTTTGGCTCAGCAGCATGGAAAACGGCCCCTCGTGACCGATTCATCGGTTGGGATAGGTCGGCTCGTCGCAGGAACCTGCATATGACGACCAACAATACCCGATTTTTGATTTTGCCATGGATTCGAATTCCCCATCTTGCCAGTCATATTCTGGGTTCATGTCTTAGGCGGCTGAGCCGGGACTGGACAGCTAAATATGGTCACGATATCTGTCTGGTAGAAACTTTCGTGGATCGATCACGCTTTGCCGGAACTTGCTACCAGGCGGCAAATTGGCAAAAAATTGGTCAAAGCAAAGGGCGAAGCCGTCAAGACAGGCACCACAGACTTCAGGTGCCGATAAAAGACATCTATGTATACCCGTTGACTTCCAATTATAAAAAGCAGCTATGCACACAACCTTGAGGGTTTCAGTCATCGAAATGACAGGTAATTTTTCAACCTGCAATTCGAGGACTGATCATGAAACTTGCTTCCACTATAAGGGATATTCGAACCCTTCTAACAAAAGCCGTAGCTGATTTCCAAAACCATCAAAATGCTAATATCCTGTGTGAGCAGGTACGGAACGGCCTCTTCATTATTGTGGAAGCATTTCTGGTTCCCGTCATTGAAAAGGCACTGTCTGACCCGGATCTTTTATCTGAACTGAAAATTGGTGCCGGTAAAAAGGGACTGCGTTTCAACGGATACCGCCCCAGCAGCATTCGATTATTGACAGGAACTACCCTGAGCATCCGATCCCCTTACTTTTCAAAAGTTGTTTCCAAACAACGGCCAGGCCCTAAAACAAAAAAACGACAAAAGGGGACAGGCCGCCATTTTGGGCTTGATTACCTTGGTTTTATCGGCAGGTGTTCAACGCTGTTCGCTTCGTCGGTGGTCCATGCAGCATTGCTCTGTCCCTCTTTTGAAATTGCCCGAAGATCCCTGGAAAACCATGCAATCAACTTAAATGTCAAAACCATACGCCGCATAACAATGAATCTTGCACAGGAAGCTATGCCCCTGCGTGGCCGGGTATCTTTTGGAGATACTGATCGCGTTGGTGGCAAAACGGTTCTGGTTTGTATCGACGGCGGTCGCCTTCGAGAACGGAGGCCAAAACGGGGACGTAAATCAAAAGGCCAAAAGCGGCAGGGATATCATGCTGAATGGAAAGAACCCATTCAGTTTGTCATACATATTGTCGATCCGGACGGCACAATATCCAAAAAACACTTGCCGGTTTATGATGCCACAATGGGCGGTATTGATGCCGCTTTTGATATTCTTGAGATCTACTTGCGTGAATTAGATATTCCCAAAGCCAAGCGTGTTGTTTTCTGCTGTGACGGTGCACGTAGCTATTGGAAGCGAACAGGCCCGCTGGCCAAACGGCTTGAAATCGAATCCTATTATGAGGTAATCGACTACACCCATGCAAAACAGAATTTACATGAAATCGTGGACAAATTGCCAAAGAGAATCCCTATAAAAGAAAGAAACCGGATAGCAGAATCTTGGAAGAACCTCCTTTGGGATGGCAGATTCAAAGACCTTAGAAAAGAAATTGTAAAACACATTACGTACCCTAAAAGGCGCATAGAAGCACTATCCAAATTTAAAAGTTACTTCGTGAAAAATCGAAACAGAATGCAGTATCGCCAGTTCCGCAGCCTGAAAATACCTACTGGCAGCGGCTGTGTTGAAAGTGCAATACGTCGGGTTATAAATCTCAGAATGAAATCACCGGGTATATTCTGGAAACCGGAAACATCCGAATCAATGTTGTTCTTAAGGAGTCAGCTCCTTTCCGGGAGGTGGAACATCTTGACTGACAATATCTTCATACAAATTCGGTCACTTTGCTTAGGCCACTAAATGGGAATGCACCCCCTTTGATTGTATTTTCCTGGGAAATTTCCATTTTCGACATTTTTTATTATCTCTTTTGCATTAGATATATCCCTCCTAAAGGTCCTTATAACAGCGTCATCGTCGCCACTTCGATTTGGATCTATCTTATTTATAATGGCTTTTATAGTTAATCCCTCCTGCTTTAAATCAAAAATTTTAAGGTATCGCTCGATTTCATCATAGCGAATGACTTTTTTTCTATATTTTGCAATTTCGTCTTGGATTATTTTTAGAACCTTTGGTTTTGCCATTCTGTATGGCTCAATAACAAATGCCCAGTTCTTTCTAAATTTTGTCTGTGAGTCATCAAAAAGGAAATTTTTAAATTCTTGTATCGTTGGATCTCTACCTAATGTGCGTTTAAGGAAGCATATGCTACCATCAATTTCTTCTTTCAGGTAATCATCATATTGCCGAATACACATTTTCTGTTGAGCTTTTTCGTTATTTTTAAAACAACTTATTTTATATTCATACCATTCTTCAAAAGTAAGCTGATGGATATCTAAATTGTGTAGATAGGTATAAACAATTTTTGTACAAGATTGAGGGTGATTGGGATTTATGAATTTATCAGGAAGGGGTTTGTCAGTCCGCATATGTTCACAGAGTTCTCGATAGTTTTCGCTCCGATGTAAATATTCCCACCATAACTTATAAAATTGTTTAGGATAGTCTGAATGTCTCATCTTATAACCCCTGCATGATCCCTGATTAAAGAACCCTGGGAAAGACGGTTCAGGGAAGCCGCCTTTTCAACCCCGGTGATCAGCCGGGATCTATCCCAGGAAGACAGAATTATTCAAAGGCTTTCCGGTCTATGCCGGATTGCCTGATAATTGAAAGCAGGGTCCCCTTTTTCAGTTCCTTGTGGTCAGGAACCGGAACGGTGATGGTGGACCCTTCAATTTTCTTTTGCATAATCACATGACTGCCTTTTTGACGGATTTCTTCAAATCCATGGGCAGACAATATTGAACAGGTTTCCTTTCCAGATAAGACCCGCAGCTTAACCAACGGCAACCTCCATCTGGGTGATGTAAATTTCCCCTTTAAGCCGGGTTTCTATTTCTTCCGGGGATGCACATTCAAAAAATAATTCAAGGGCTTCCTGCAAATTCCCCCTTGCCTCAGCAACGGTTTCCCCCTGGCTGGCTATGTCCAGTTCCGGACACAAGGAAACGTAGCCGGTCCCCTCTTTTTCAATGATTGCTGTAAGAAATTTTTTCATGTGTTGAGTATCCTTTTAATTTAAATTGGCTCCAGGCTGATTTTCAACCGGCAGCCTACAGCTTTGGCGTATTTTCGCAAAAGGTTTATAGATGGTGACTGGTTAGGTCCCCATCCGCCATGTTCAATTCTTGTCAATACAAGAAGTTTAGTGTCCATGTCCTTTGCAACATCTTCCTTGGTCAGACCTGCCCTTTTCCTTGCTTTAACCAATTCATTAAGAAAGGTTAATTCTTCACCAACGATATCATCTTCCTTCATAAAAGAATCACCTCATGTTCACCACATTGCTCTTTGCATGAGATTTTTCCTTAAATACTTTCTCCATGGTCACCGCCGCCTTTCTGTTCCGATCCGGGGCAAGGTGGGCGTATCTCTCTGTCATGGTCAGGGTGGCATGGCCTAAAAGTTCTTTTACATCATAAAGACTGATGCCATTCATAACCAGCCAGCTTGCAAAGGTATGGCGCAGGGTATGGAATGTTACCCGTTGTTTACGGTCCGCGATACCATCGTTTAGCCCGGCTTTGTCCACGGCCCTCATGAATGATTTTGAAACCTTTACTATTTTTCCCCCACCTCTGGCCTGAAAGACCAAATCATTTTTAAGGCCCGTATCGCGGTCTCTGAAAACGGCTTTAACATCGGCGGTCATAGATACAGTCCGGGTTTTACCCGATTTGGTGTTGATATCCAGCAGGGTGACTAAGTCATGCTCAAAGTCAATATCCTTCCAGGTGAGGGAGAAAATCTCCCCGGCCCGTAATCCACAATGAAGTGATAACAGGGCCATTTCATACATCTGCCGACTTGCCTTTTCAAGTAAGCCCAAAAGGGTATGGGCCTCATCATGGGATAGGAATCTAACCCGTTTATTGTCGTATTTCGGCTTTTTTACCTTAGTAGTGGGGATGTCCCCCTGGAAAAATTCTAGCCGTTCTGCGTGCCGGAATATCTGTCCCAAGGTGGTTAAAGCATACTCAACCGTCCGGGGGGCTCTACCTGCTTTTGCCATTTTCTTTTTAAGACGTTCCAGATCAAAGGTTGATACATCCTTGAATGGTTTATCGCCCATGACAGGATCAATCCACAAGCGGAAGAGTATTTCTTCTGTGGCAGCGACCTTCTCTTTCTTCTCCTGTGATATGGATGGATAATAGATCTGTTTAAAATAGGTGCCCACAGGCATGCTGTCCTTTGCTTCCTGCTCTTGACGTTTTTGTTCTTGGAGTTCTTTTTCTTTTCGTTCTTCGTCAGATTTAACTTGCTTAGTCCTATGGGTTTCAATTCCCGCCCCGGCCTTTGCCTCTTCTTTCAACTCATTCATCCGGACAATAGCCTTGTCAAGCGTCCATCCGTCAGACGCCCACCCAAGCGCCGAATTTATTCGTTTGCCGTTGAACTGAAAACGGCAAGTGAAATAAATATCAGGTTTAACCCCGTGCTTTCTAATTGGGTGTTTTTTGATCCGGATACCTTTGTGAACCACTTCCCATTTTTCTTTTGCCATTATTTGCCCCCCTAAATTCTTTGCCCACTTTTTGCCCACTTTTGAGCTGAAATAAGGTGTTTTCATATGAAAATAAGTGAAAGTAGGATACTGCCAAAAAGGGATAATGTCAAGTAATATCAATGCGTTTGTGTGGTTTTATGAAAATATGTGAAAGTGTTAAAAACAGACTACGAATCAAGGGGTCGGACGTTCGAATCGTCTCGGGCGCGCCATAAACGATAAGGGTTTTCAGCTTTTTGGTTGAAACCCTTTTTTGTTGAAAATTCATTTTTCCCCCACATGGCCATGACAGGCCATCAATCCGGTATTCGTTTTTTTTACTTCATATGGTATGACTGGATTTAGGTTTAGATGAACCGGTGCCGACCAACCCCATTGAATCAATGTAAAGGGAATTAATCAGCCTACCGCTTGTTTGAAAGCAAAAACTGGATGGGTTAACATGCAACACCTCAATGTTCAGGTAAAAGAATGGCTCCAAGGGTTTAACCAGACGGTCTGGCATTCCCGGCGTGGCGATCGGTCTGCACTCCAGTGGCTGATGATCCGGCTGGTCCGGACGGCAGTGACGGCGGTTCGGGATTTCGCCCGGCACCATGGGGCGTTGCGGGCTTCGGCGTTGACCTTTTTTACCCTGCTGTCATTGGTGCCGGTGGCGGCCATGGCATTTGGGATTGCCAAGGGGTTTGGATTTGAACGGCGGCTGCAACAGGAACTTTTGGAAAGCTTTTCCGCCCAGCAGGAGGTGGTCCAGCAAATCATCGGTTTTGCCCAGAACCTGTTGAACAACACCAAGGGCGGGATGATCGCCGGTATCGGTGTGGTGGTTCTGTTCTGGTCCGCCATTAAGGTCCTTAGCAATATTGAAGGGTCGTTCAACCATATCTGGGGGGTCCGCTCAAGGCCCCTGGTCCGCAAGCTGAGCGATTATCTGACCATCATACTGATCTGCCCGCTGCTCATGGTTCTGTCCAGCAGCCTTACGGTGTTTATTACCCATCAGGTATCGGCCATATCCGGCCGGTTTGAGCTGTTGCAGATGGTGGGGCCGGTCATTTATGTGATGCTCAAGCTGCTTCCCTTTACCCTGATCTGGGTTTTGTTCACAGTGATATATATTATCATGCCCAACACCCGGGTCCGCTTTGACGGAGCGCTTTTGGCCGGTGTTATTGCCGGCACCGCTTATCAGGCGGTCCAGGCCGCATATATTCATTTCCAGATTATTGTGGCCAAATACAATGCCATTTACGGAAGTTTTGCGGCCTTGCCCCTGTTTTTAATGTGGCTTCAGATCAGCTGGTTCATCGTCATTATCGGCGCTGAAATTTCCCATGCCTACCAGCTCTCGGAACACGGTCACCCCACGGCCGGGGGCTGGGAACTGAGCTATGCCGAAACCCAGCTGGCATGCCTTGCCATCTGCCGTTATGTAATTGTCCGGTTCCACAAAGGGGAACCAGCCATGCCCGCCGAACAGATTGCCGATGCCCTGGCCATCCCCCAGGCCCTGGTGGACCGGCTGATCGGTTTTTTGATAAAGGGAAACATCCTGGTCTATACTGAAGCCAGTGGGAACGAACCTCCGGCCGTACAGCCGGCCCAGGATATTGCCCGGCTCACGGTCAGCCGCGTCCTGAGTGTACTGGCCGATGTGAACAGCGACAGCCGGCACCTGGCCCGGATGCCCGAAGCCAGACGCTTTGAGGCAACCTTGACCCAACTGCGCCATGAATTGGAGCAGGCCAGTGCCAACAAACTGATCATGGATATTTAGTGTTCAAGCGGACAGTGCCGATTTGACGCATTGGCCGATCTCGGCCAGGCTGTAAGGCTTTTTAAGGTAGGGCCCTGCGCCCAGTTCCTGCATCTGTTTGACTCGGTCTGTCTCGGCAAACCCGCTGGCAATAATGGTTTTCTGGCCGGGATGGATTTTAATGATTTCTTTGTAAGTGTCCAGGCCGTCCATTCCGGGTTCCATGATCATGTCCAGGATGACCAGGTCCACCGAATGGGTTTTAAGAAAGGATACGGCATCTTCTCCGCTGGCTGCCGCATGGGTCTGGTAGCCCAGTTTGGACAAGAGCAGGGTGCCAATGCTGCGCTGTTCTTCAATATCATCCACGATCAGAATCTGCTGTCCCTGTCCTTTCCATTCTATGACCGGCGGGTCTGTGGGGTGGGCCAGGGGCTGGCGGGGAACCGGAAAATAAATAAAAATCCGGGTTCCTTTTTCAGGCTCGCTTTTCAGGTCAATGTACCCGTGGTGGTCTTTTACGGTTCCCCAGACCACGGCCATGCCAAGACCGGTTCCGCTTTTGCCCATCACTTTTTTGGTGTAAAACGGCTCAAATATCCGCTGAATGTCCTCCGGATAAATGCCCTCGCCGGTATCTGTCACCTCAAGGACAACATAGTCTCCCGCTTTAATCGTTTCATATCCTTGAGCGGGATGGTCCAGATACTGGTTTGAAGTTGAAATCATAATGGTGCCCACCTGGTGGCAGGCCTCTACCGCATTGGTGACAAGGTTCATGACGGTTTTGGACAGGTGAACCAAAGACCCCTGGATATGGGGAAGATCCGGTGCCAGATCGGTTAGGATCTTGATTTCCGGGTTAAAGCCCTTGACCCTTTTAAATTCGGGGGAGGACAGATATTCCTGTATGACACTGTTCAGCTGAACCGGCTGCATGGTTGGCACATTCCTGCGGGCCAGGGTCAGCAGGTCCTGGACGATCAAGGCGGCTCTCTCGCCAGATTTACGCATGGTTAAAATGGGTTCCCGTAAGGGGCTGTCCCGGGGGAGGTCCAGGAGCAGCAGATCCGGATAGCTGACCAGTCCGCTTAAAATGTTGTTCAGGTCATGGGCGACGCCGCCGGCGAGCATGCCCACGGTTTCCATTTTTTCAGACCTCTGGAGCTGCTCCGCCAGCCGTTTTTCTTCGCTGATATCATTTAGAAAGTTTAAGGTGGCAAATTCATTTTCCCATTTGATCGGGGTGGTGTTCAACCTGACCCATATGGTTTTGTTTTTGTTGTTCACCAGGCGGAAAGTGCATTTCCTGGCCGACCCGGCCGCCGGCTGCTGGGCAATATACCGGCGCATAAAGTCCTGGTCGTCGGGGTGGATGAACCGGACAATGGGCTGGTCTGTCATTTCCTCAACACTCATCCCCGCTAGCAGGGACGCCCTGGGGTTTACAAATTTGAGCCGCTGTCCCTGGGAGACAAAAATCGCCTCGCTGGCATGATTGATCAGGGTGCTGTATTTGGCTTCGCTGTCCCGAAAGGCCGCCTCAGCCCGGTTTTTAGTAACCAGAACTTCAAAAAGAACCATGCCGGCCACCAGAAAAAGCGTGATAACGACCATCCGGGAGACGAACTGATAGGGAGAAACCCGCAGCATCAGGGTGTCCACCAGGGAGCCCGGCTCTGTATACATAAGGGTGTGCAGGTTACGTTCAAAAGAAAGATAGGACCAGAAGCTGTCAATTACCCAATATATCAGGCAAAAGAGAAGCAAAAGGGCGTAATACTTCAACCGGGTGGCATTACTGGGGGGAATTTGCATAGATTTTTTTGGATATCCTTAAAATCCCGGCAGGGGGCTGAAACTCAATGGCCCGGGCTGTGTCCATGTTGATGACCAGGTCCAGGGGGTCCGGCAGTTCCTGATTGAGATCCCGGGGGGTTGCCCCCTTTAAGATGTCAATCATCTTTTTGGCATCATACAGGCCCTGTGCCCGGTACCCCTCGTCGGTGGAGATGCTCAGGAGAATCCCCTTTTCCACATATTTTGACCCCACCATTGAAAACGAGGGGATTTTGTTTTTGTTCAGTACGCCGACCATTTGATCAATCTGCTCATCAAGGGCCAGCATGGCTGTAACGTAAAAGGCATCAGCCTTCTTTGCCACCTGTTTCATACACGCGATACATTCCCGGCCTGAGGTCTCCCGGTCCGGTGTGCTGTCAATGAAGGTGCAGCGAATAATGTTAAAATGGCGCTCTTGGGCCACCATTTCCAGTTCGTTAATCGCGGAGTACAATCTGCCGTCATCAGAGTCCTCGTAAATCACGCCAAGGTTTTTAAACCCCACGATGCGGTGGAACATGCGGATCTGTCTGATGTACCGTTTTGAATCCACCCGGGCGGTGACATGATCTATCCCTGAATCCTGTGTGCTTTGAATAATACCGGCCTGAATCGGATTGGAAGTGGACGTCACCAGGGTGGGAACGTGGTGGCTAAGGTTGGAAAGGTCCTGGCCCGCCCAGGTTCCCATGGCAATGACCAGGTCAATATTGCCGCTGTTCAGGAGGTCTAAGACGGTTTGCTTAACTTGCTTTCGCCTGTCCTCGGACCATCCGGCACTGAATGCGTTTTCCATGGCAAAGGAAAGGCGGCTGCTCTTTGCCTGGGATGACAGCCATTGCCAATAGGGTTTGTCCACATTCCCTTTAAGGAGCGGCACAGGGGTTTTTTCAATCCACCCATAGTGGATCAGCCCATGGATGATGGCCCTCATGCAGTCGGTATAATCGCTGTAGTGCCCGCCTTCATAATAAGCAATCTGGAATTTGCCGGCCTTGCCTGAGGTCTGATGGGACGAATTGTCCGTTTCAGCACAAACAGAGCCTGTGCCGGTGAAGAAAAAAATCAGGGTCCCCAAAAATATGCCGATCCAGGCAGGGGGCCTGCGGTTGGATGTTGTACGCATCATTGTTGGCTTCTTTGATTCGAATTTTATGTATTTGTTCCTGACCGCTATAGTAACACTATTGCAAAAGAAAATTAAGGCGGAAACAATTTCTTTTTTAAGGCCCGGGGTGATCGCATGTAACTTGCCGGCCGGTGATGTCAATTTTGATGATAAGGATAGTGATGTATAAAATTGGGACTTGGGGAGGCCACGGATACGGCAATCCCCAAGTCCCATATCCCAAGTCCCAAGTCTATTATAATTGGATTATCCTTAATTCCCCATTCCAGGATGGATTGTTTTTTTACATGCGATTGCCCTGTGCTATTTCTACAGTGCTGACGCATGAAAATTTATAGTCAATGATATCAATGACGCAGCTCGATATCCAAAATTATTTTGTCGCAAAATTTAAATAGACAAAATTTCGGCCTTTTGATAATGTAGCATAGGGTACGAATGAGCGCCCCCCCCCAATCGAGACACTACATTTGAAGAGGAGGATGTCGTGATTGTCCAATGTGGCCGGAAAATTAAAGACGAAGAGCTTATACAGATTTGCGAGACAGTAGAGACCTTTTCGAATTTGAGTCAGACTGAACTGGCTCATACAATATGCGAACATTTGGGCTGGTATACCGCTTCTGGTAGGAACAAGGTGGATGCCTGCCGGAAATTGCTTCTGCGACTGGAGTCCCAAGGTCTCATACGGTTGCCTGAAAAAGAGAAACTCGGTCCCATAAAGGGCTCTCAACAGAAACTGCCGGTAGCGGACGACAGGACCCAGCCCCAAGATAAGGTAGCGGGCACGCTTTCGGATATCGGGCCGATCGTTGTCAGGGTCGCACAAGACACGGAAGAACGCTCACTGGTTAATGAATACCTGCACCGTTACCATTATCTTGGCTACAAGCGGCCGTTCGGATGTCATCTGCGTTATTTGATACAAGCTCAAGAGCGCATATTGGGATGTATGCTGTTCTCAGGGGCGGCCAAGGCGCTGACCCCGAGGGATCGATGGATCGGCTGGAGCACCAACGAACGCTTAAGAAACTTGGGATTTGTTGTAAACAATGGACGCTTCCTGATTTTTCCGTGGGTCAAGGTCCGGTATCTGGCAAGTCACGTATTGGGTAAAATTGTCAGAGATCTGGTGCAAGACTGGGAGCGGAGCTGGGGGTATCGGCCGGCTTTGCTGGAGACCTTTGTCGACCCACAACACTTCGATGGGACGTGCTATCGGGCGGCCAATTTTAGACACCTTGGCATGACCAGCGGAAAGGGGCTTGTCCGGCAGGGTAGAAGTTACAGGACCAGTCCCAAAAAAATCTTCGTTTATCCGCTGGTGAATAATTTCCGTCAGGTTTTGAGGCAGATCGGATGAGCAAGCCTAGCCGACGCCCCAATCGTGAGGAGATAAAGGCCAAAATAAAGCAGTTTAAAAAGGAGCAGAGAAAATTACGTCGGGATGAAGAGGCCAGGGGATTTCAGCCGCCCTCTCATGGCACAATTTCTAACTGCAAATGCCGATATGAAAGTGTAGAACAGGAGGGGCGCATCCGCAATGAGGCCGTGGCTGAGAAAATGAGTATTTTTCGCGCTAAGCTGCCCATTCTGCTCAAACGTATGGCCAAGATTGAAGACCCTCGAAACCCTAAGAAGATAAAACACCAAATATCCACACTCATGATCTATGGGATACTGACCTTTGTGTTTCAGATGGCTTCTTGCCGTGAGGCCAACAAAGAAATGAGCCGGCCGATGTTCTGGAAGAATCTTCAATATTTTTTCCCGGAGCTTGAAACGCTTCCCCATCATGATACGTTAAAACGCCTATTGTCTAAGATTGATATCAATCAAATCAAGAAGCTTCATCTCGATCTGGTCAGAGATCTGATCCGGAAAAAGAAATTTCGACGGTACCTGGTCAATGGCTGTTATCCGATTGCCATAGATGGTACCGGTAAATTCAAACGCGACTGGCTTTGGGATGAAGAGTGCCTGGAACGTAACATCAAGAAAGAGGATGGCACCAGGAAACAGTATCATGTCTATGTTCTGGAAGCTAATCTTGCGTTTTCCGATGGCATGAGCATTCCGCTGATAAGCGAAATCCTGAGCTACACCGAAGGAGATACCGCTAATGATAAGCAGGACTGCGAACTCAAGGCGTTTTACCGGTTAGCCTCTTGCCTGAAGGCGGCATTTCCCGCCCTAAAAATTATGGTGCTTTTGGATGGGCTTTATGCCAATGGCCCCGTGGCAGAAATTTGCCGAACAAACAAATGGCAGTTCATGATTGTACTGAAAGATGACGCTCTACCCAGCGTAATGAATGAATTTGAAACGCTTGCCGCACTCGATACAGAAAACTGCCACCAACACACATGGGGCAATAGGAAACAGGTTTTTCGGTGGATCAACGCCATTGACTACCGGTTTGGTCCGAACGGCAAGAAAAGTCAAATCCTGCACGTTGTTGAATGCAAAGAGAGCTGGAAAGAGGTTAGCCGGGAAAGCGGTCAACCGGAAAAGAAAAATAGTCGTCATGTGTGGTTGTCCAGCGAACCTTTGGACAGATTTAATCTTCACGAACGATGCAACATAGCCGCCCGTTCCCGTTGGTGTATTGAAACCGGTATTCTCGTTGAGAAACATCATGGATATGAGTACGAGCACTGTTTTTCGTATGATTGGAACGTCATGAAAGGGTATCATGCCTTGATGCGCCTGGGCCATATGTTTAACGTTTTGGCCAGATACTCGCAGCGGCTTGCCAGGATTATTGAAGATACCGGCGCACGGGGCCTGATTCGTTTAGTCCGGGATACCATGTCCGGCCCGTGGCTGGATTACATGTGGCTGGAAGATCGTCTGTCCACTCCCTTTCAACTCCGATTAGTATGACGGCAACGACGGACGGGTAATCGAAAACACTCTCCCAAGCAGAGAGGTGGGAACGCTATGTTCGGACCGAAGGACCGTCTATCGTTTCGGCCATAGTCAGTGTCTGAAGGACTGCCTTTTTGAATTAAAAAAGGCTGGATCTCCCCCCAAAGGGAGTGGTTAGATCGACTAAAGCCAACCTTTTTTTATTCATGCGTCAGCACTGCTATTTCTAATCAATTGTTGACACAAAGATCCCCCTGTGATAATAGAATCAGGTTTACAGCCCAAGTGAGGCGTGATGCATGGAAGATGACAGCGGGTGACTGAAAAGCGGCCGCTTTTGATTTTATACCCCAAACCAGAGAAATGCAGGATAAAAAATTATGATTTGTACAACGGTCAGAGAAGGTGATGATTGTGTATTTATGACGGCTGCCGGATGCAGCTACAACGAAGGAAACTGCCTGCCCATTATTGATCAGTGCCTGGGCTGCCGCAGGATTGTTGAAAAAGCGGCTGGCCAGTATTGCACGGCTGCCCCGGATCCTTCTTTGAAGTGGCAAAACGGCAACTGCAACTTGGCCACCCATATTAAAACCGTTACTGAAACCAAAAAACAAAAAATCAACCCGATCAAGGCATCCAAGAGAAGATAGCGGTTTTTTTTGTTTCCAGAACTTTTGTCCCGGCGTTAACCGGCCCCTCCGGAATGGGGGTGGGTTAAGCCGCAGGGGTTTAGGGTTCTTTCAAATATTATCAAACTCTGCGATTGCCATGACCGCATATGGCCGCAGAGTTTGTCTTTTTTTTGCGGTACCCACGGTTTGCCATGACAGCAGATATTTTTTCAACGTTGATTTAAGAAAAGGTTGCCATGAACGCGTTAGCACAGGAACTGAACGCTATTATTCAAAAATCTAACCCCCATGTTTATGAAATGCTTTCCGACATGGGAAAAGCCTTATATTTCCCCAAGGGAATTTTAAGCCAGAGTGCGGAAGCCAAGGAAAAGGCCTACCGGATAAACGCCACCATCGGCATTGCCAAAGAAGGGTCTAAGGTGTTGAGCCTTCCCTCGGTGACCCAGCACATAACGGGGATTTCCCCGGATGAGTATTTGCCCTATGCCCCGTCATTCGGGATTCCGGCCCTGCGCAAAACCTGGCAGGAAGAACTGTACAAAAAAAATCCTTCCCTTAAAGGCAAGTCCGTCAGTCTTCCCGTGGTCACCGCCGGCATTACCCACGGGGTGAGCATTTTGTCCGACATGTGGGTGAACAAAGGGGATGTGATTGTCCTGCCCGATATGATGTGGGGCAATTACGGCATGACCTTCGGCATCAGAAACAGCGCCAAAATGGTCCATTACCAGACCTTTACTCAGGATCTGAGCCGGTTTAACGTGGATTCTTTTAAACAGGTCATGCAGGAACAGGCAAAGCACAATGAAAAGATCGTCACGGTTCTTAATTTCCCCCACAACCCCAGCGGGTACACCTTAAGCCGTGATGAAGCCGATAAGATCGCAGCCGTGCTGATTGAAATAGCCCAGAACGGCACCAACGTGGTGGCGGCATTTGATGACGCCTATTTTGGCCTGTTTTTTGAAGAAGAAACCTGCAAGGAATCCATTTTTGCCAAAGTGGCCGGCAAGGAAAAACGGCTGCTGGCCATCAAGCTTGACGGGGCCACCAAAGAGGATTATGTCTGGGGATTCAGGACCGGGTTTGTCACCTATGGCATCTGCGCTAAAGAGGGCTTGGACGACACTTACCTGGCCCTTGAGAAAAAAACCGGCGGCTGTATCCGGGGAAACATTTCCAATTGTTCCCATTTGAGTCAGACCATTTTGCTCAAAGCCATGTCGGAACCGGATTACCAGGCCCAGAAGCAGGAAAAATTTGATCTGATGAAGGCCCGTGCCACGGCAATCAAACAGGTCCTCAAAGATCCCAAATACAAGGACGGGTTCGATGCTTATCCCTTCAACTCAGGGTATTTCATGTGCATCCGGCTCAAAAACAACGTGGACGCGGAAACCTTGCGGATTCACCTGCTGGACAAATACGGGGTGGGATTGATATCCATTGGAAAGCGCAACTTAAGGGTGGCATTTTCCTGCCTTGAACAAACGGATACCAAAGAACTTTTTGATACGATTTTAAACGGGATAAACGAGCTGTGTAACATCACCTGATCATGGGATTTAAGCCGACATTCAATTCACTGGATATTGCGCACGCCGGCAAGTGGCTGTTTTACTTTGTGATGATTGGTATCATTGCCGGGGGCGGGGCCGTACTGTTTCATTATCTGTGCGGCCTTGGCATGCATTATTTTCTGGATCTTATGGCCGGCTACCGGCCCGGCTCCCCGGCCGGTGAACATTTGCTCTTGCCCCATACCGACACCCCCTTTAACCGGTGGGTACTTCTTTTTCTGCCGGCCCTTGGCGGGATTGTTTCCGGCTGGCTGGTCTACACTTTTGCCCCTGAAGCCGAAGGCCACGGCACCGACGCTGCCATCGACGCCTATCACCACAAAGGCGGACGGATCCGGGGACGGATTCCCATTATCAAAACCATTGCATCCACCATTACCCTGACCACCGGTGGTTCCGGGGGCAGGGAAGGGCCCATTGCCCAGATCGGCGCGGGATTCGGATCTTTTCTGGCCACGAAGCTCAACCTGTCGGAAAGGGAGCGGCGGATCATGATGGCCGCCGGCATCGGCGCCGGTGTCGGCAGTATTTTCCGGGCGCCCATGGCCGGGGCGTTGTTTGCGGCCGAGGTCCTTTACCGTGATCCGGATTTTGAATCCGAGGTCATTATCCCTGCGGGAATCTCGTCGGTGGTGGCCTATTGTACCTTCTGCCTGGTATTTGGCTGGGGATCACTGTTTGACTCTCCGGGATTTAAATTTCAGAACCCCCTGGAACTCGGGCCTTATGTGGTCCTGGCCGGTGTCCTTGCCCTGGTGGGGGTGTTTTATATCAAGGTGTTTTACGGGGTCATTGACATTTTTCATCGCTGGAAAATCCCCAATCATATCAAACCGGCCATTGGCGGGCTGTTGACCGGCATCATCGGATATTTTCTGCCCTATACCCTGGCCTTTGGGTATGGCATGGCCCAGGACGCTATCTTTAATAAGATCGCTATTTCTACCCTGATTGCCCTGGCCATCGGCAAGATTTTCACCACGGCCTTTTCCATCGGGTCCGGCGGGTCCGGCGGGGTTTTCGGCCCTTCAGTGGTGATCGGCGGGGCTGTGGGCGGGGCCGTGGGCAAGCTGTTCAACCTGCTGATTCCCACGGTGGTGGTCAATCCGGGGTCTTTTGTTATTGTGGGCATGGCCGGGTTCTTTACGGCGGTTTCCAATACCCCCATCTCCACCATTATTTTTGTCAGCGAGATGACCAACTCCTATCATCTGCTGTTGCCAAGCCTTCTGGTCTGTTCCCTTTGCTATCTGCTGGCCAGGAAATGGACCATATTTGAAAATCAGGTCAAATCCCGGATTGATTCGCCTGCCCATGCCGGAGAATTCATGATGGATATCCTCCAGACCATCAAGGTGGAAAACTTAACCCACCTGATCAGAGAGGTCCGGTGCCTGAACGAAAACATGCCCTTCAGCGAGTTTAAAAAGATATTTCAGACCACAAAACAGCATTATTTCCCGGTAATGAATGCCAACGGGGAATTTACCGGGATTTTTTCTTCCACCGATATCAGAGAAGTCATTTTCACCATCCACATTGAAGAATTGGTGGTGATGAAGGACATCATGGTCGGCGATCTGATCACCACCCATCCCGGCGAAGATTTGAACACGGTGCTGCTCAAACTGACAAAGAAGAATATTGATGCCTTGCCCGTGGTCAGCGAAGATGATCCCAAACATTTCTTAGGGATGATTTATCGCCGGGATATCATTTCCCACTACAACGATCATGTCCAGAGAATCCGGGATCATTCCCCGATGATTTAACCCAAAATACCCGGGGTGATGCCCTTTTACGAAAAAAATGAAAAAACAGCGGGTTAAGGCTAAATTCGTCCTTGACATTGAGCTGGCTTCAAATATTTTGGGGAGTAACCCTGCACTTATAAACAGGCCCCAAAAAAGCTCCGGTAAAAGATTTCTGTATTTTTCTTACTTAAGAAAAGGGCGCCATCCTTGTTTTAAGCCCTTCTTCAGTCTATAGATCATACATCCTTGTTCCTGCGAGAATCTGACTTGGTAAAAGCAGGTGAATTTGAAGGCAGACCATGTTTGAAAAAACAAATCATTACATTCATAGGATAACACCATGAAATTAAAAATTTCCCACAAATTAATCGGCTGCTTCATATCAGGCGGAACATACATATGATGCGCCCAAAGATGCCGGCGCCCTGTGGTGGCCCGGGGAGTTGAATGTCCAGTATCTGCAATATCTTTACATTGCCAACAACCCTTTTTCCATTGGCGCAAAACAGGAGATGGACGCGGCCGGGGAGGACCGGCTTTACGACATCGTCCATATGAAATATCACCTAAGATTCCGAAAGCTTGCCCAGGAATTCGGATATCACGATCTGTTTTTAGATGCCAAAAAAATCGGTTTAAGGCCAAAAAGGGGGGGGGGCGGTTTTTAACTATATCCTTTTAAATCGGGCTTCTCTTGCTCAGCCCGGCCCCCGGCTGCCCCGATTGGGCTTCTTTCCCGGCCGCCCCCGGCCGCAACAAAAACATGCTGCGGACAGGCCGAAGATCTTCTCGTTAAGTCAGTAAAAACAATTCTTCGGGTTGACTATTTCTTCGAAAGTAAGTACAGTATAAATGTACATATAAATAAGGAGATACCATGGCAATTCATACGACATACACTAATGCGAGAGCGAATCTCGCTCATCTTTTTGATGAGGTTACCTATAACCAGGAAACCGTGATCATCAATCGTAGAGGCAAAGAAGATGTCGCTTTAATCTCAGCAACCGAACTTGAAAGCCTATTTGAGACAGCACATCTGCTTAGATCACCCAAAAACGCACAGCGATTATTAAAAGCCTTGAGCCGGGCGTTATCTGACTCAGAATCATCAACAAAAATAGAGGATTTAAAAAAAGAGGTTGGAATTGGCAAAAAGTAAAAAAACAAGAGAAGCCATATTCCAGCCTGAATTTCGAGAGGATTTAAAATACTGGGTAAAAACTGATCGGAAAATTGCCCTAAAAGCCTTTGAACTCATTGAGGCAATTATGAGAGATCCATTCAAAGGAATAGGAAAACCTGAACCGTTAAAATATCTCGCTCCAAATACTTGGTCCAGAAGACTTACACAGGAACACCGGATTGTGTATTTAGCCAGAGAAAACAAAATTGACTTTTTGCAGGCCCGCTATCACTATTGAGCTGCCAAACAATTCAATAAATCCGGGGCATGTCCTTCAATCAGGTTTGAATAACAGCAATTCATGAAACGGACCAGACCTGCGACAGAATAAAGGGAAGCCCCTTTGGTGCACCAATTTCATAGGGTCCTATCAGTACATATTGGTGAAAAAAAAGTCTTCGGTTGATAACACTGTGCTACTCAGCTCCAAAAGTTTGAAATTTTGTTAAGATTATCCTGGGAGAAATAATACAGTTACTCTCCAAAATAATGGACTTGGGACTTGGGACCTGGGACCTGGGACTTGCAGTATCCACGGCCTACCCAAGCCCCAAATCCCGAGCCTCAAGCCGGCAGTTAGCGTGAGCCCGTTTGATTTATCCTTCACAAACAACATGTTATACGGACAATGGTGGGCAACGTTGCGCTTTTGTCCACCCTACCTGGCTTTCCTTTCAAAAAAAACTCTCGCCAAGACGCAAAGGCGCAAAGCTTAAATACCCTTGGGCAATGGTATTCTTTGCGCCTTAGGCAGCAAGTTAAAATAACTTATCCACCTTACTTGCCTTTTTCCTTGTTTTCTTCGTCGGACAAAGGCACACATAGCTCGTTATGCGTGCCTCTGTCCGCCTTGAAAACAAAGAAAAATTCAGCGCAATTTGCACAACTTATTTTAACTTGCTACCTTAGCGCCTTTGCGTGAAAATATAAAAAAGAGGGCAAAGCCCTCGATTTTAGCATCACAGAGCAAAGAGAAAAGCATTCCATATATTGAGAAATCCTTGCTACCCCAAGTCCCATATCCCATATCCCAAGTCCCAATTTTATACAGTATTAAATTTACCATCAAGGAACACATCTTTTGGTTGCGGCTTTGCCGCGCTGTGCTACTCTTTGTTAAAGTGCCCATTTCGATGCCGAAGATAACGGTTTAAGGCCAAAAAGGGGGGCGGTTTTTAAGCTATATCCCTTTCAATTGGGCTTCTTTCCCGGCCCGACCCCAATGGCTATGGCTGGACAATGGCTGGATGTCAAAAATTAGCTCGGATTTGTATCCAGTATTTCTATGGATGGGTCACTTTTTACCTGATCAATTATCTCATCTGCCATGGCACTCTTTTTAAGGATAATTCCGTTTTTATCCAGAAGATACAGCGTTGGAATTCCCATCACGGCAAAATTTGTAAAATTCACCCCGTCCGTGCCGGTCAAATCGCAGTAGTTGTCCGGCCATTGATGATAGATCCGTTTTTTTTCAAACCCCTGCTTTGAATCATCACCGCTGACGGCAATCACCTTCACGTTTTGTTCTTTCAGCCATTTATAACTGTTCGCTAACGTGATCAGGGCATCTTCGCACAGCTGACAGCTTCCCTTGTAAAACAGTAAAATGGTGTAGGCGGCGTTGAGATCATCGGTTTTAAGGGCAATATCGGTCCCGCTCTTACCTGTCTGGGCCAAAACCGGTGCTTGAATACCAGGTCCGGTGCTTTGTCGCCTATGAGTATTTT
This sequence comes from uncultured Desulfospira sp., assembly GCA_963663165.1. GTDB lineage: Bacteria > Desulfobacterota > Desulfobacteria > Desulfobacterales > Desulfobacteraceae > Desulfospira. Next base: position 246,749 of record OY760175.1, read on the forward strand.
AAAGGATGAAATCATCTGTCGGGTGGTATCGGTCAATTCGCCCATGGCTTTGGGACGCTTGTTCAGATGGGCTGTAATGGCGGGGAGCAGTTCATCTTTGCCTTTCTGGACCAGCGAAGGAACGGCTTTTTGTGCAAATGCGCCTAAAATTTTATCCTGATCCATTCTGCTGATAACCTTATCCAGCCGTTTTTCAAATGCCTGTGCATCTGCTTCCGATTGGATATTCATCATCAGCCAGTGGTGCAGAACCTGGTCCCAGTGGCCGCTGGTATAGAGGGCTTCAAAGTCCAGGGTATGGGTCACAAAATCGTTGAAAAAGCGGATATGATCTTCCTGTTTTTCATACACCTTATCTGCTATCCCCCGGGTAAAATCCACAATCTGTGAAAACCGGGCCGCATATAAAGGGCTTGGCTTTTGGCCCTAACCGCCTGGGTCTGCTCAAATTGCAGGCGTAAATTCCCCTGTTCTTTTAAAACCACTTGATAAAGATCTTCTTCAGGAGGATATACCTGGAGCATATGGTTCACCGCACCCAGTTTGTCCAGGATTGTCCTCTGATGGTTGCCCTGTGCTGCTAAATAGTCATTTTCCAGGTTGCCGGTATAGATGATGTTTTCCGGACCGGGGTGTTCGGACAGGCATTCCACAAAAAATTCTTTTCCCGTGTAAATCATATCCAGGCCACCCCCTTTTTTCAGGAGCCACCTTGTCATACCCCGATAATCCTGATAGGCATCCGGCATGATAAGGGTGACTTTCCCGTCCTGGGCAATTTTATCTGAACGAACCGTCACCTCTTTTTGGCCCTGGAAAATTTTCCAGTCATATGCCTGCCCTGCAAAGTGGGGAAAATGAAGTTGGATTTCCTGGGCATGGGCGATTGAGACGGATAGGAGGAAAACAAGGATAACAACACCGGGAATGAATGATTGACGATGGATAATGGATATTTTTTTCATTAGCGGGATAGATGATGTCTATGCAAACACGGACAGCCCTTTCCTGTCAACAAGATCAAGAAGTCTGCGCGCGGGACCGCTGGGTTTTTTAACGCCTTGTTCCCAATGCTGTACGGTTGTTTTTCCAATCCCAAGAACAGAGGCGAAAACAGCCTGGCTGACTCGGTTCCGGATTCTGATCTGACGAATTTCTGAGGGGTTGAAAATCCGTGCCTCCGGCAAACAAAGCGTATCAAGCTGCCGCTTGGTCACTTTGTCCATTGCCCCAACTTCAAAAAGAGCTTCGCCCATATCTTTGGCTATTTTTAAAAGATCATTCATTGTTTTCCACCTCCCATATCGAACCATTTTTTATCAGGGCATTAAGCTGTTTTTCCGTTGCAGCCATCAATGCCTTGGACGCCAATTTTAAAGCCGTTTTTTCTTTTTCAGAAATATTGGACCTCTGATTTTTTGCAAAAGCATATAAAAAAACAATTCGGCTTTCTTCTCTATATCCAACAAGAACCCGGTATCCGCCACTTTTGCCGGAACCGGATTTAGACAGTCGTTTTTTGAATAAAAACCCTCCAAGATTAACCTCTACATTACCGGCTTCGATTTCTTTGGCGGCCTCAATCAAAGTCGTATCAGAAATTTTTTCTTTCCCTGCCCAATGATTGAACCATTTATTTTTAAAAATCCTCACTGTCTAAGTATATTCCTTGGTAATACACTTTTCAAGATTGAAATTTAAAATTCACCACTATCTCTTTCAGGGCGATGCCGTTCCTGTCAAACAGAAAGGGCCGGCAGTCACAGGGACCATGCCAATTTGCTCAGACTATCTGAATTATTCTGCGACGCAGCGCACCGAATAGCCGTAAATGCGGTCGGGGTTGTACATGGTGGCGCGGCTGCTGGAGAAGCGCAGGTACCAGGCGTTGTCGCTGGAACTGGAATCCTGGGTACTCGACCAGTAGCGGCCGGTGTAGCCGCGGGTGTTCAGCGCACCGCTGGAGTAGAAGTCCCGGCCCCCGGCGGCCGGCAACATCAAGCCATTACCAAAAAAACGGGCTGAACTATAGTTGGTTACACTACCTGACCATGACCCTACGGTACTCTGGCTGTTATTATTTCTGACACCATCCCACTGGCTTATGGTAGGCACCCGGAATCCTTCAGGGCAGGGATCATTGGCTGTTTTATAAGAATCCAATTGGGCTTCTTGCCCGGCCCGACCCCAATAGAATTTAAGAAAATAGAACCAATAGAAAACCCAATAGAAAAATTTCTATATTGCTCTTTTTTGTTCTAAAAAATGGATTATAGACCCTCTATCGGGGGGCTTTTTTGTCTTAAATGTCTTAATTTATATCATTATGCTTGGTCCGACCCCGTATTCATTTGACCGGCTTTTGTTCAAAGCAACCGTACACTGACCTAAGTCTGATGAAACCGTGTCACAACCCGACCAGCTTAAGATCTGGGAATCCGGACCGGGTGATGCAGTAAACGTAACCAGGGATGATTCATCAGCAGGCAGATAAACGTGGTCTTCAAACACGGGTTCCGTCAAAGTGGAATCAACAGCGAGATTGGCAGGGGCATCACAGGTTGCACTGCCTGATCCAAACACGGACAGGGTAATTTTCACTGATTGGTAACGGGAGTCCGGGACCGGGAACCGGGTCATAAGATAAGAATATGTGTCATCCATACAGGAGAGCATCCGGGCTGTGTTGCCGGAAATCAGAGTCTCAATAATGGAATATCCTTCTCCGTTTACGGTTGAAAGCCAGCCATAATCAGTTTTCAGCTTGTCCAGATGGGTTGGGTCGGCAGGATCAAATGCCAGGATGTCATACCAGTCAACAGCGCCATTGCCGTCAATATCTGTTTTGATAAGGTTTCGTGCCAGATCTGCCATACGGATGGCAAGGTCTTTCGGCGGGACTTCAGAAAAAAGATGTTCGATGTAACGATAGGCCAGTTCGGTCAAAGGCGTTATATGTAAGCTTTTGTCCCGCCAGTCCGAAGCTTTTGCCATGGCATAAAGGGCTCCCAGGCTGGTGGTTGATTCATCGTCAATCAGGCCGTCCCCATCGTGGTCAATATCTTCACCGCCGGCTGCCAGGACAATGACCCAGTCATCGTCATCCACACCGTTTAACGACAGGCTGAAAGTGCCGGCTGTGTCAAGATCATCGGACACTACGGCATTGACGGGCCCTTCCACTGGAACACTTAAGGACGTTACCCGGTAAGCCGTAATCTGGGCATTGGACAACGGCCCCACCATGTCCGCCTGAGAGGAGACGCCCAGACAGTCAGTCTGCCCGAACTCATCGGCAAATTCAGCCAGATCCGGCTCATCCATCACGGCGCTGCCGTCATAATCAGCCGTGCATCCGTTGGTGCAGTCGTTGATGGTATACTGCTCTATGAATGCCGCCGTATCCTTTCCACCAACGTCCTTATCCCCGTCCAGATCCATAAAACAGGAGGTCAGATCGGCCCCATGGGCAACAGAACTAAAACAGATCATTATGAGAAACAATATTCTAAAAGCAGCTTGAGATTTTCCAACTCCGGTCAACGCCATCTTCATCCGTCTTCCTCCAGTCATCTTTTGGTTATCTGCCCCGGCAAATATTCTAAAACAATCGCAGCTCCCGGGATTGACCATAATCCACTTCCAACCAACGCTTTGCAAACCAGCTTCATTATCAATGAACACAAACGCCGGGTCACCTTTCAGGCAATCCGGCGCTCTTTTTAAAATACCTTTTAAGACCCGTGGCTTTCCGTTGCTGCCTCACAGCAGGTTTGGCTGTGTCATAATGCCGTATAGAAAACAAGCAATAATTATGCCTTGTTTTTAATCCCAACTTCGCCATATCGTAAGTTGATTATATTTAAGAATGTTCTTAACGTGAAGGCAATTGGGGTTTAATGACTGAGCCCAATTCACCAAGGAATTTTCCCAAAAGTGGTAAAAAAAGTAATAGGGGTGTGAAAAAAAGGTAATACATACGGTCTTCCAAACCCAGGGGATTTATGGCGGTTTTGCGCCCGGCCGGGGCACTCTTGTAAAGTGAACGTTTTGATGCCCCAAAAAATCGAGTTAAGTTTAGAAATAGGGCCGGTTTTTAAATTATGCTGCTTGAATGGGATAGCTAAAGATGGCCCGAGGCGGTTATCAGGATCACGCTCCGGTTCAGGATTTGGAAAGCAGCACCTTTGCCACAGCCCGTTCCATTTGCTCAAGCCGGGTGGTAAGATCGCCGGTATAGCCTATGGCGATCCTGAGCAGGCCGGGTGACAGGCCCATTTTCTGCTGATCCTCAATGCCGATTTCAGAGGATGTCGAGGAGCCAGAACAGCTGATCAGGGTGTCAAAATATCCCAAAGAGACTGCAATCATGCCAAAGGCCTCTTCATTCTGGAGGACTTCCATGAGCGCTTCGGCCTTTTCCCGGGTACCGCAGTCAATGGCCAGGATGCCGCCAAGGCCGTATTTTTCATTGGACAGCTGACAGGCCAGATCATGCTCGGGGTGGTCGGGCAGGCCCGGATAGGTCACTTTTATGCCCATGTCTTTGAGCATGTCAGCCATGGCCGCGCCCCTGCGGCTGTGTTCTTTCATCCGGATGGGCAGGTGGGGAATCCGCTGGATCAGGTCAAAGGCCACCCGGGGATCCATGGTGGGGCCTAACAGCATGACCCGGCCGGTATGAAGATCCATTAAATCCAGGATAAATTGTTTATCACCGCAAATGGCGCCGGCTATGAGATCGCTGGCGCCGTTGATGTACTTGGTGAGCGAATAGACCACCACATCCGCCCCAAGGACCTTTGGCGTAAAAATCAGCGGCGAAAAGGTATTGTCCACAACCAGCTTGATGTCATTTTTCCGGGCCTGCCTGGAAAGGGCTGGGATATCGGCGATCCTGAGGGTGGGATTGCCCATGGTTTCTGTATAGATCACCTTTGTTTTCTTGGTGATGGCTTGGGCGACAGCGGATAAATCCGTGATATTCACAAAGGTGGTTTTAATGTTCATCTGGGGCAGCAGAGATTCCAAAAGGGCGTGGGTGCCGCCGTAAATGCTTTGGCTGGCCACAATATGATCTCCGCTTTGGCAAATCTGCATTATGGCGCAGGCAATGGCCGCCATGCCGCTGGCTGTGCAGACAGCCGCTTGGGTGCCTTCAATCGCTGCCAGATACCGGGACAGCACATCCACTGTGGGGTTGAAATGGCGGCTGTAGAGAAAGCATCCTCCCTGTTCAGGACCTTTAAGGCCGCTGAATATTTCCGGCATGGTCTGGGGGTGTATTACCGTAAAGGTTGCGGAACGGGATATGGAAGGGGCCACCCCGCCGTGTTCGCCAAACTCTCTTCGGGCACTGAGCAGCGCCTGTTCGGGATTATAGGTTTTCACAATAAACCTCCTTTGGCCGGCGGCCGCTGTGTTTTGTTTTTTCGATAGATAAAATGTACCAGGAATTTAATGAAATGTCCTGGCTTTTTAACGGCCACGGGCCGCCCTGGTTATCCAACCAAGAACCGCTCACAACGAATAATGAAAGTCTTATCAGGATGTTAGTGAGACTTTTTTATAAAAAGAGATGAACAGTTACGGGTAGTTGACCTTCTCAAGAAAAAGCCCCCCTGCCGGGGCTGTGGCACCGGCAAGCCGGCGGTCTTTTACCTCTAAAATCTGTTTAAACTGTTTGGGTGATATCTTTTCATGCCCGGCATCCACCAGGGTGCCGACAATATTGCGGACCATGTTTTTTAAAAACCCGGAGGCACAGACTTTAAAGACGATGGTGTCGTTATCCCCCACGTCCGTACGGGCAAAGAAAATCTGCCGCTGGGTGGAGGTCCGGGGGCTGCCCGTGTTTTCAAAGGATTTAAAATCGTGGGTGCCCTGAAGAAAGCGGCAGCACTGGTTCATCAGATCAAGGTTAAGGGGGGCGCGGACATGCCACAGATAATCTTTTCCAATGGCGCAGGGGTCCTGCCGGTTCAGAATAATATAGTGGTACTCTTTGGAAAAGGCACTGTACTGGGCATGAAATTGATTGTCCACTATGCGGCAGTCCCGGATCACCACGGGGTACCGGATCAGGCTGTTGATCCCTTTTTTGAGTTCTTCGGGAGTGACCCGTGTTTTGGCCTTAAAGCTTGCCACCTGGCCCCGGGCGTGAACCCCGGCATCGGTTCTTCCCGAACCTGAGATGGCAATTTCCTGGTTAAGGATGATGGAGATGGTTTTTTCTAACTCTCCCTGGACCGTTACCCGGTCCTTTTGCCGCTGCCAGCCAAAGAAGGGGGTGCCGTCATACTCAATAACGAGTTTGAAGTTCAGGGTCATTGCGCCGGGTCGTTGTCTTCTTTGAAATGGGCGGCCATGAGGCTGCCGGCCTGTTCAATGTCCCGGGAAAGGGTTGCCGCGGTCTGCTGTCCCAGGATTTTGGTGTAGTTGCGGTAAAGGTTCAGGTAGGCCTTTGCCAGGTCCGGTTTGAGCTGCAGGCATTTTTCGGTGGGAAGGACCTGGATGGTTTTGCCCCTGTTTTTTCTTCGTAATAGCTTTTTTCGGGTAAGGGCATCCATGAACCGGGTAATGGTGGAGGGGCTCAGCTGCATCTGCCGGCTCAGTTCTTTGGGGCTTATGCCGGGCTGGTCAAGGATGAGGAGCAACAGGGAGGCATGGGCCGGGGAGAGCTTTAACGGCTTGAATTCGGTATCCGCCAGTTTCAGCATCTGCCTTGACAAGACATTGACATGATAAAACAGGCAGCCGCTGAAAAAAGAATCCATAAATTATCCGGTATGGGGTCTTAAGATAACATTCATTTTTACAAATATGCTTTTTCCATTCAGAAATCAACAGTGTGAAAAAAAATACCTAAAAGTGAGACATTTTTTTCATAGTTTGGGTAATTTTTTACCCAATGGGTTGTTAATGCTGTGGGTTCTCAATAACGCAAGCCCCGGCAGGGCCAGCAGCCAGAAGCTTGCGGGGATCGGAACCGGGTAAGCCGTTGCGATCACCAGGGCTTCATCGCCCCAGAATACCGGGTCCTGGCCGGACACTTCGCCGGTGGTGTAGGCATAGGCAAAATCAAACCATTCCCCGGCCAGGAGAATGCCGTCGCCGTCAGCGTCGGCACTCAGGTTTTCCAGTCCGTTGATCAGGCCTTGTGTGAATATACTCAGGGCGTCATTCCAGCCATAAGACTCCTGATCTTCCTGGCTGGAACCTAAAAAGGTCAGGTTCGAAACCGTGTTTAAGTCATTGGTGCCGCCGATGAATCCGCCGCTGTAGCAGGCGTCCATAATAACGATGGTGGTAACGCCCTCAAAGGCCTGGGTGTTGAAGATTTGGGCAAGCGCATCGTCTGTCAGCTGGTCTGAGTCACCCCAAAGTCCCACGGTTTCATCCCAGGCATCTGATGCAAAACTCTTTGCACCGGTTTCATCGGGATCACTGTCGCTGTCTGATATATAACCGCCATGCCCCGAGTATACAAAGAAAAGGGTGTCCCCCGGGCTCAGCAGGCTTGCCCAGTCCGTGAGTGCGGCAGTGATGCCCGTGCCGGTCTGATTCGCCAGTGTAAAAGAATTGGATTCAAGCTCTTCCAAGGTGTAAAGGCTGCTCAAGGCAGCAGATATTGCATCAACATCTTCGATATAGCCGTCGTTCCCAATGCCGGCAAACCAGATGGACGCAAAAACAGGCAGGGGCAGAAAAATCAGGGCAAGGCCGGCCAGCACAGGGGGTAATTTCAACTTGGAACAGGCTCCTTTTATGGTTTTGGCTGTGGGTAACCGTCAACATTCATGAGGGCATTAACTTTAAATCCCATTTCAATTATCATGAGTAAATAAGCAAAATCCGTTCCCAAGTTGAAAAGAATTTAAATTTTCATGAACGGTTCAGGGTTGAACTCAAAGGGTAAATATTATAAAACCGTCACGGGTGACCAGGCTTTAACACCAGCGAAAAAAACCGGCTCAATAAGCAACGGTAACAATTTTTTTTAAGGAGGCAGCCATGAAACTAAGATATTTTTCCCATTCAGCGTTTCAACTGACAACGGATCAGGGGCTTAAAATCCTGTTTGACCCCTTTCTGGACGGCAACCCCACCTGCCCGGTCTCTTCGGACCAGGTGGATGCCGGGTTTATTTTGCTCAGTCACGGGCACGGTGATCACTTGGGGGACACCCTGTCCATTGCCAGGCGGTGCGGCAGCCTCTGTATCGCGGAAAACGAACTGGCCTCCTATCTTGGCGCCAAGGGCCTGTCCTCCCATACCATGCATATCGGCGGGGCCTATGACTTTGATTTTGGGCGGGTCAAGCTGACCCAGGCCTTTCATACCTCGGTGACCCCGGACAAGGAATGCCACGGCGCCCCAACCGGAATTCTCGTGACCGCCGATGGCAAAACCATTTACCATATGGGGGACACCGGGCTTTTTTCCGATTTAAAACTTATTGGAGAGATGAATGCCATCGACTATATGCTCACCCCCATCGGGGATAACTTTACCATGGGCATTGATGATGCGGTCAAGGCCTGTGAATTTGTCCGGCCCAAAACCGTGATCCCCATGCATTATAACACGTTCCCGGTCATAGAATGTGATCCGCTTGAGTTCAAGAAAAAAGTTGAGGCCTGCGGCATGGACTGCCGGGTCATGGAATTTGGACAGGAAATGGATATCTGATTTAGCATAACATGGACATTACCCGACAGTTTAAAGCCCTTTCCGATTCAACCCGGCTTAGGTTGCTCAATGTGTTGAACCAGTGTGAACTCAGTGTGAGTGAGATCGTGTCCATTGTGGACATGATACAGTCCGGGGTGTCCCGGCATTTAAAGATCCTGCTGGAGTCCGGCCTGCTGGTTTCCCGCAAACAGGGCAGTTATATTTATTATTCCGCCAACCGGGCTAACCATAATCAAATATTGATCGATTATGTTTGTGCCATGGCCAAACAGGAACCGGTCTGCTGCCGGGACCTTGAAAAGGCCGGGCAGAGCATCGAAAACCGCAAAAGCAGAAGCCGCCGGTTTTTCAGGACCGTAGCCCCCCAGTGGGACCGGCTCAAAAAAGAGGTTTTAGGGGAGTTTAACCTCAATGATGTCCTGAAAAGTCAAATTAACGGGGCGGGTGCTGTTGCTGATTTAGGATGCGGAACAGGGGAACTGCTCGAATGCCTGCATATGGATAAAACCATGTTCGGTGCCTGCGCTCTGATCGGCGTGGATTCTTCACCGGAAATGCTGGAACAGGCCCGTATCCGGCTTTCTGGCGTGCCGGACATCAATCTTCGGCTAGGAGAGCTTGAAAATCTCCCCATGAGGGACCGGGAAGTGGATGCCGTGATCATGAGCATGGTGTTGTTTCATATTTTTGAGCCGCCAAAGGCCATTGAAGAAGCGGCCCGGGTCCTTAAGCCTTCGGGCCGGTTTGTCCTGGCTGATTTTGAAAAACACGGCCGGGAAGAAATAAAAAAAATTATCGGCGGCGTCTGGCTGGGGTTTACCCGATCCAGTATTGAAGCCCAGCTGAAGTCATCAGGATTTAACCCATTGGACTATCAGCGGTTTAAGGTGTCCCATGACCTTCATATCAGCCTTTATACCGCCGATAAAATTTAACCCGGGATATAAAATCAAAAACCAACAGCTAAAGGCTAAAGGCTATCAGCTATCAGCCAACAGCTAAAGGCTAACAGCCAACAGCTAACAAACAAGGAGACCCCATGATTATTCCTGTCATTCTGGCCGGAGGGTCCGGCACCCGCCTGTGGCCCCTTTCCCGCGAATTGTTTCCCAAGCAGCTGATCGATCTCTACAACCAGGACACCATGATTCAAAATACAATCCTGCGCCTTGACGGCATAGAGGGCCTTGGCGCCCCCATGGTGATCTGCAATGAAGACCACCGGTTTATGACCGCTGAACAGCTGCGGCAGATTGATAAAGAGCCCATGGCCATTATCCTGGAGCCCGTGGGCCGCAATACAGCCCCGGCCATTGCCTTGGCCGCCCTTAAACTCCTTGAAGCCAATGAAGACCCCATCATGCTGGTGCTGCCGGCAGATCATGTTATTGAGAACGTAAACGCCTTTCACCAGGCCATCGCCACAGGCGAACGGCTGGCCGGGCAGGGGAACCTGATCACTTTTGGCATTGTGCCCTCAAGCCCTGAAACCGGTTACGGGTATATTCAAAAAGGGCAGGAAATTGACAGTGAATCCAACACCTGCAAGATCGCCCGGTTTGTGGAAAAGCCGGACCTTGAAACGGCAAAGGCGTATCTGGCCGCCAATGAGTACTGCTGGAATTCGGGCATGTTCATGTTTAAGGCCTCTACCATTGTTTCAGAATTGGAAGCATATGCGAAGGACATGCTCGAACTTTGCAAGAAGGCCGTGGCCGGCGGTAAAACCGACCTGGATTTTCTCAGGATAGACCCGGCGGTGTTTGAGCAGATTGCCCCGGACTCCATTGACTATGCCGTAATGGAAAAAACCCAACACGGCGCCATGATTCCCCTGGATGCCGGGTGGAATGACCTGGGCTCTTTTGACGCCCTGTGGCAGACCGGAAAGCAGAATGATGACGCCAATGTCCTGGACGGCGATGTTATCTGCCATGATGTTAAAAATTCATTTATCCATTCCGGGTCCCGGCTGGTTGCTGCGGTGGGGCTTGACGGGTTTGTCATTGTGGAAACCAAAGACTCGGTGCTGGTGTCTCCAAGGGACCGGGTTCAGGATGTCAAAAAAATCGTTAACCGGTTAAAAGAACTCAACCGTGAGGAATCCGTCTGCCACCCGAGGGTCTACCGCCCCTGGGGGGATTATGAAACCATTGATATGGCGGACCGGTATCAGGTCAAGCGGATCACTGTAAAACCCGGGGCCAAGCTGTCTTTGCAGAAACACTTTCACCGGGCCGAGCACTGGACCGTGGTGTCAGGCACCGCCATCGTTACCCGCGGCAAAGAAGAAATTCTGTTAAAAGAGGATGAATCCACCTATATCCCCTTGGGAACCCTGCACCGGCTTGAAAATCCGGGCAAGATCCCCTTAGAACTCATTGAGGTCCAGTCCGGGGCGTATCTTGGCGAGGATGATATTGTCCGGTTTGATGATGTTTACGGTCGGCAGGCGGATTGATGAGCCATTAAAAAACTGTTGCAAAACCGTTGAAAATATTTAAAACTACCCCTTTAACAATCACATTGCCGGGCAAACGCTGCCCATATCAAGCGTAACTGTGGAGCATATGTATGAATGAATCCCTTTTTCCGAGCATGAAGGGCAAATTTCTTTTGGCCATGCCCGGACTGCCTGATCCCAATTTTGCGCAGACAGTGACATGCATGTGTGAACACAACGATTCCGGGGCCCTCGGATTTATTGTCAACAAAGTCCATCCCCTGCTCACGGGGCGGGAACTGTTTGAAGACCTTGAGATCGAATTTAACGAAAGTGTGGACAAACTTGATATCTTTCTGGGCGGCCCGGTTCAGCCTTCCGGCGTCTTTATTCTTCACGGCCCGCCCTTTAAATGGAACGAAACCCTCAAGGTCAGCGACTGGCTGGCCTTGAGCAATTCCAGGGACATTCTTGAGGCTATTGCTGTCGGAAAAGGCCCAGATTTTTTTATGATCATGCTCGGATGCGCCGGATGGGGCCCCCTGCAACTGGATAATGAGCTTCAGGATAATGCGTGGTTAACCTGTGACGCCACCCGGGAGATCATGTTTGACACCCGGACGGACCACCGGTACGAGAAAGCCATGATGCTGATCTACTGACACTTTATCTAAGCGCCTATGACAGCCAACGACTCCCCGATTCAATCCATTAAACATTCAATTTCACAGCTGCTGACCGTTATGGACATGATGGAACAGGTGCCGGGGCTGTCTGATCCGGGGCTTTCTACCTTTAAAAGCCAGTGTGAAACCATTCCCGGCCTGCTGAACTCGGGAAAGATCAAGGTCGCGGTGGTGGGGGTCATCAAGTCAGGAAAATCCACCTTTATCAATGCCCTGGCCGGAAAAGAGCTGGTTAAAAGAGGGGCGGGCGTTGTCACCTCTATTACCACACGGATCACCAAAGGCAAGAAAAACCGGGCCGTCATCACCCTTAAATCCTGGGATGAGATCAACGCCGTTCTATCAAAAGCCCTTGAGATGTTTCCTGAGAAAATTCCTTCACCGGCACCGTCGAACACCGGCATGCCCCATCCCAAAGATTTTGAAACAGATTATGGGGATGGCGGCTTAGATATCCGGCGAAGTTCAGACCGGCAGTTTCTAAGACAGGTCTACGATAAGATAGTGCAGGATTTTCCCATTACCGACCAGGGAATCCGGCCTGAAGCCCTGGTATTGAAAAACGCCCTTGAAGGGTATGAATTTTTAAAGGATAAAACCGGTGCCGACCCGGTCTGTCTTGAGTTTTCAGGCAAAGATTTTGAGTTTCACCAGGGGTTTACAGGGGATCCGGCCAGGGCCTTTTACGTGAAAGATGTCTGCCTGGAGATCTTTGGCAAAATCATTGAGCCCAACATTGAATTGGCCGATTGCCAGGGGGCGGACTCCACAGATCCCGGGCAGCTGTCACAGATCCTGAGGTATATTGAATCAGCCAATTTTATCGTATATTGCATCAGCTCAAGAAACGGGCTAAGACAGGCGGATATGGAGTTTCTAAGGCTGATCAAGAAACTCGGGCTGCTTGAAAATATCTTGTTCCTCAACAACTGCGACCTTTCCGAACACGAGAACCTTGCCGATCTTAAGGCCATTGAGTCAAAGATTTTAAATGAGTTACGTTTTTTTCTGCCCCATCCCCGGCTGTATTCTTTTTCTGCCCTGTATGACCTGTTCGCTGCCATGGAACAACGGCTTACCCCAAAAAACCGGCTCAGGTTTGACGCATGGCAGGGTGAGGATCAGATGGTTTCATTTTGCAGCGAAAACAGCCAAAAATTTCGTGAGCAATTCAATAAGGCGCTGGCCGGGCAGCATTTTTACCTGGTGTTTGCAAGCCACAGGTCCCGGCTGTTGTCCATGGCCGGGGCAATGGACAAGACGGCCGGCATGGCCCTGCAGATGGTCCGGGCCAAGGCGCCGGATCAGGATAAGGCAAGGCAGCGCGTGACCCGGATCAGGGAAGATGGGCTGCGCTTGAGAACCATTGCCGACAATTCCGTTGAAGGGGCCGTGGCAGGCCTTGAAAACCAGATCAGGGCAGACCTTGGAAATATTTTTTTCAAGGACGCCATGAACATCAGAAAAAAGACCCGGGACTTTATCCGGATGACCCCCATTGACCCTTCCCCTTACCGGCATTTGCTTCGGGAATCGGGGTTCCGGCATATTCTTTATCTCATGTTTCAGGATTTTAAACGGAAGCTGGATCTGTTTGCCGTTGCCAATATCCTGCCGGATATTAAAAAAATGGTTCAGGAACAGGAAAAAAGGGTGGAAACTTACTTTCAATCCCTGCTGGATTCCTATAAAATTGATCTGCTCAAAGGCAAACAAATTCTGGATCAGGGCCCGGTGCCTGTCAATACCGTGGCCCCGCAGAACAATGCCCCCCATGGGAACACCGTTGGGGACCGCGAAACCGAAAAGGCCTCAGGTGAAGCTGAAACCATTGATATGGCAACGATTAAGAAAATTTTAGGCCTGGAACTGCCCGAGACCTTGTTTTCCCCGGTGTATACCCCTAAGGTTAAGGCAGGGGCCATGACCGGCCTAGGCATTCAAAGTGTTTTGATGCTGGTGGCATCGTTTTTAAACAAAAATACCACCTTTTCATTTACGCCGGGATTTAACCGGGCCGCCGCCGTCATCAAAAAAGAAAGCCAGAACCTGGTTGGGCAGCAGATTGAGCAGTACTACCACGTTCTTTTAAACCAGTATTTCATTCCGTTGATTCAGGCCGCTACCCGGGATTTCAAGGAGAAGATCCATGACCGGTTTTCCCTTTACGATTCGCTGAAAGAGGACATGGACCGGATTCTTGCCCTGCATGAAACGGAAAAAGAAAGACAGGAGGAAAACATTCTGGCCATCAGGGCAACCCTTGCCTCAGTCACCCAGACCCTGGAAGCCATGGGGAGTTGATCCGAATGATCAAAAAAATAATGTCCGGCGGCCAGACCGGGGCAGACCGTGCCGCTCTGGATGTGGCCATGAAATATGATATTCCCCATGGCGGCTGGATTCCCCGGGGAAGGAAAACGGAGGCCGGCCCCCTGTCCCTGCGTTATAAGCTCAAAGAGACCCCGGGCGGGGATTACCCCTCAAGAACCCGGCAGAACATCATGGATTCAGACGGGACCGTGATCATTTCCCGAGGTCCTCTGACCGGCGGCTCTCTGCTGACCCGGACCTTTGCCCGGACAGGCAAAAAGCCCAACTGCCACATTGACCTTTCCTGTGGCGAGGCCTTTGAAGCCTCCATGATCATTCAGTCCTTTATCCTGGACAACGGAATACAAGCCCTCAATGTGGCAGGGCCCAGGGCCAGCCATGACCCGGGCATTTATCATGACGTCAAAACCATCCTGGAAGCCGTGATCTATCTGCTGTTTTTGGAAAACGGCAGGGAGAAGGCGGTGTTGCAGGACCTGCCCGGAAAGGTGCCTGAGGCGGCGTTCCCTGAGAGTGCGCAAGGGGCTGCAGCCTTGTTGTTTAATGACCTCAGCCTTCGGATCAGGGCCGGCATGGCCCGGTCCAAAGATCTGCGGCTCATGGATATTTACTTTGTATGGATGGAGTATGTCCGCCAACGGGTGGGACTGGATGCGGGAAATGCCCCCCTCCTGGCCGCCTGCAAACCCTATGATGACCTGGCATTTTTCTGTGCTGAAGACGCTGTCATGGAGATATTAAAAGTATTGTACGCCATGCTTAAAAAAACGTGTTGCCTCAGGATCGTTGAATGATCCCCATTCGAGACAGCCAGCCGTCCCATATGAGGCCTGTGGCCACCTACGCCCTGATGGCCCTGAACCTGTTGTTTTTCATGGTTCAGCTTCAGGCAGGGCTTGGCAACCAGGCTTATTTTTATCTGTTTGGCCTGGTGCCTGCCAAATATACGGTTCCTGATGTGTCCGCCCATTTCTCCCTGGCCAACCATTTTATCTCTCTTTTTACCTATATGTTTCTTCATGGCGGGTTCTGGCACTTTTTAGGGAACATGTGGACCCTGTACATCTTTGGCGATAATGTGGAGGCCCATTTCGGATCTTTGCGGTATCTGACATTTTATTTGATTTGCGGCACCATTTCCGGATTGTCCCACTGCCTGCTCAATCCGGTTTCAACGGTTCCCACTATCGGAGCTTCCGGCGCTATTGCCGGGGTTATGGGCGCTTATTTCCTGTTATACCCAAAATCCAAAATATTGACCCTGATTCCCATTTTCATCATTATTCCCTTATTCATCCAGGTGCCGGCCTTTATTTTCTTAGGGGTCTGGTTTTTGATCCAGTTTTTAAATGCCGCCGGCTCGGGCGCCGGTGCCGGGATCGCCTGGTGGGCACATATCGGCGGCTTTCTTGCCGGCATGGCCTTTGTCAAACTCCATGAACGGCTGCCCAAAACCGGGGTGGGTGAAAAATTACGGCAGATGAACTTAAAGAAACACACGCCCAAGCTTCAGGTGATCTCCCCTGAATCTCTGGATCAGGGGCCTGACCTTTACGGGACCATTGAGCTGAACTCCCTGGAGGCTTTGGGAGGGGCACGGAAAATGATTACCATTCCCTGGGGCGGTCACAAACCCCTTTACAAGGTCACCATTCCAGCGGGCATCCGCCAGGGAACCAAGCTTAAACTTGCGGGCATGGGCCGGTCCCTGCCCGGCAGGCCCAAAGGAGATTTATTCCTTACGGTTCAAATTAAAAATGTCTTTTAAAACCGTCATGAAAGTGCTTGTCCTGGTGGCCCTTGCCGGCGCGGCCGGGCTTGCCCTCCTTGCCGCCAACCTTTCTGTTGTGGCCCAGAAAGCGGTTCATGCCAAATTCGATGCCCTGATTCAGGACCTGGACCTTGATTTTCAGATTTCTCATATCGGCCTGAACCACGGACTGGTATTGGATGTAAGATATGGCAAAGGGGGGGGGGCCGAAAAGGTTTTTGTTGACTGGGTATTTAAAAAGACCGGGCCCCGGTCTTTCAAAGTTTCCCCCCGGACATTGTCTGTTTCAGGCCTTTCCATTAACCTTGTTATGGATGAAACCGGCAGGGTATATCTTCAAGGAAAAGGGCCGCCCAAAGCAGATACCGGCCCGCCCGCCACAGCCGTGATCCAACAGATACGGCCCTTTTTCCCCGAAACCGTAACCGTCTCCCAATCTAAGCTTATTCTTCACCTTCAAAATCGCGATATCATCCTTCCCTTTGATGTTGCCATCTGCCTTAACCGGGAAGAAAACAGAGCCGACTGCCGGATTCATCTGTTTCCCGCCGGTGACTGCTTTGAAGTGACCATGGTGGCGGATTTGTCCTGTCTGGATCAGGTTTTTGAAAATCCCTTAAGCCTTGTGCAGGATTTGAAATTTTCCGGAACCCAAATCCATCCCGGGGCACTGGCAGGACTTTTTGGGGTTGATTTTCCCGGATTTTCAGGCCCCTGTGATGTTGCTGTGAATCAAAAGGGAAAGAACGGGGCACAGGTTCGCCTTTCCCGGCTTGATCTTGTCTATCCTGTTGAAGTTAAGATAACAAATTTTACGGCCGACCTTGGATTCACCCCCCGGGGCCTGGCCGTGGATACACGGTTTGAGATGGCCTGTTCTCAAATTCAACCGGCCGGCATTCAATTGTCGGCCGACCAGGATACAGCGCCTTTGATCCTGCCGGTATCCGGAAGGATCAGTCTGAACCGGGCAGGGCAGGGGGGGGATGACTGGGCGGTTAAGCTGGACGCCCAGACCTTGCCCGTAAAGGCGGTTGCCCTTGCCATGGGAAAAGACCGGCTTTCCATCCAGAACCCGTTCATGGCCGTGGACCTGAAAGGCGATATGAAAACCCTTGGCGGAAAAGTGCTCATCCGTTCAGATCAGGTCCGGGTGAACCACCCGTTGATTACTCTGGATGCCCGGTCCTTTGAGTTGGATTCGACCCTTGAGGCGGATTTGGCCCGCTCCGGAGAGAATAATGAAAATACCTGGGAAGCCACGGTGGCGTTTACATCTAAAATGTCCGGGATAACGGCAGCGGGGAACGGCGTCAAAGGATCTATAAAGGCCCTTGAAAAACAGGGAAAAGTGTATCTGGCCAGGGCAAAACCTGCCCGACTCAATGTCCGGACACGCCTGGTCAACGGCAAAGCCGCCCTTGCGGATGCCGGGGGAGACTTAAGCGGGATATTTGTCGATCTGTCCTATGCTAATCCGTTCGACGGCCGACAGGCCAAAGAAGGCCGATATGCCATTTCCCGGATTCAAACCGGGAGCCTGCCCGGGGTAACCGTTTCCGGCCACCTGATTCAAACCGGCCCCATGGGGGTGAAATTCAGTGGCAAAGCCGGCAGTAAAGCGTTTGAACCTCTTGATGTGACCTTCTCGGGCATGGCAGATCTGGAAAATAAGGTGTTGGCAAAGGTTCATGCCTTTTTCAGCCAGACCCGGCTGACCTCGGACCAGGTGGGGCCCCTGTTTCCTGGGCTTGCCCGAGCCGGAACCTTTGAACTTGATATGTCAGGCGATGCCGAGGCGGTGTATGACGGCACGGCCGTCAAAACCCGGGCCGGACTTGAGATCCACCAGGGCCATATGGTGCTGGGCGAAACCGGGATAAAGGTGGACGGAATTAAAGGCACCATAGCGTTTAACGACCTGGTGTGCCCCGAGTCCCTGCCCGGACAGATCCTGACCATTGACACCATTGAGTCGGGAAAGGTTAAATTTTCAGACATCCGGGCAAGGTTCAGCATTGAAGACGGTGCCTTCTTGAATCTTGAAAATTTAAAGGCCGGCTGGTGCAGCGGGCTGATCTCAACTGAAGCCGCAAGGTTCCCCGACAAAGACATGCGCCATACCTTGATTCTTTACTGTGACCGGCTCAAGCTTTCCGGACTTTTGGAGCAGATGGGCTCATTTGAGGCGGAGGGCACCGGGACATTAAGCGGCCGCATTCCGGTGGTGATTTCTCAAGACGGCATTGCTTTTGAAAACGGATTTTTGTTTTCCACCCCCGGAACCGGGGGCAGGATAAAGATCGTGAATACCCAGGGGCTTTTGGCCGGTATCCCCATGGGAACACCCCAGTTCGGCCAGCTGGACCTGGCCGCCGAAGCCCTCAAAGAATTTGATTATGACTGGGCCAAGCTCAAACTCAATACCCATGAAGATACCCTCTCAGCCAATCTTGAACTTTACGGCAAGCCGGCAAAGGTGCTTCCCTTTGAGTATAAAAAAGAAATCGGCTCTTTTATCCGGGTGGGGGCGAAGAGTCCCGGATCCCGTTTCCAGGGGATACAGCTGGACGTTAATTTAAAACTGCCCTTTAATAAAATGGTGAAATTTGGTAATCAGTTGATAAATCTATTTGAAGATAAATAAGGGGTTTGGGCGATGAAAAAAACGATTGTTCTTTTATTTGCAGCCTTTTTGATGCTCCAGGGATGCCAGTCCAGCCATGAGGTGGAAGTCAAGCCCGTGGAAATCAAGCCCATTCATATCACCATTGACGTGAATGTCAAAGTGGACCGGGCGCTGGATGATTTTTTTGATGATGTCTATGCCGATGACACTGAAACGCAAAGCAAGTAGGAGGGGCCATGAAATTTAGAATATGCCTGATGGGCTTGATTCTTCTGGTGATGGGATTTGGGATGGCTCAGCCGGGCCACGCACAGGGGGTTAAAGAGCGGATGAAAGAACGGCTGCCGGTGATTGCCGATCTTAAGGCCAGAGGGGTTATCGGCGAGAGCCATGACGGGTATCTGGCTTTTGTGGGAAAGCAAAAAGAAAATCAAGACGTGGTCAGCAGTGAAAACAAGGACCGCAAAGCCGTTTATACAAAAATGGCCCAACAGCAGAAAACTACGTTGGACCTGGTTGAGAAGCGGGCGGGGGCCAATCTTGCCAAAAGGGCAAAGCCCGGAGAGTTTGTTCAAAAACCCGGTGGGGAATGGATTAAAAAATAAAGTCCGCCGGAATCCGGGCTATAAGGTAACGAAACGGTTCAGTTCCTTGAGTATGGTAAAATAAATATCCTCATCGCTACCGTAGATATCAATCACATCTTTGTGGTTGATCAGTTTTTCAACAATAAATGCGGTCAGATACAGGCAGGCAATGTTCGGGCTTGATACCAGTGACCTGAACGGCGCAATCATGTAATCCACATCAAAATCCTCGGCTTTGATCAGGTCGTCCAGGCACCGGACAATCTGGTTTTCAATGCTGGATTTGCTTACGGTTTCGATAAGGCCGGTTTCAATGAGTTTCATGCACACCTTGTTGCTGAAATCATCAATGTTGTCCCGGATGGCGCGGATGGTTTTAACTCGTTCCCTTTCTTTTGAAGATTCAATTTTGGAAAGAAGTTTGGATTCCCTGTTTCCGGTATAAAACATTTTGGCCATGAATTTATCCTTAATATGCCGTCACGGACAGCCCTTAATACCAGGGGTGGTCCACAACAAAATTAAAACTGATGCCTCAAGGGTTTCCCCTTTAATTTTCTTCTCAACACTAATCCATTATAATATGCCATATAAAATTCACGCGCAAGCTAAAATAATGGGCATCACAGGGAATCAGGAATTCATATCTTCCACAATCAGCTGAATCGAGTCCGGCCGGAATTTATTGAGCTTGAGCCTGAAGGCCAGAAAACTGTAGAAATCGGGCAGGTCGTTGATATTGTCAACGTTAAAGTGAAAGGCTTCAATAGAGGGGCTGTTGTCATGGGATGCCGCATCTTTTAACACCATTCTCCGGTGCAGGCCGCCAAGGATGTGAGATGAGACCACTTTAAGGTTCCGGCACAGAAAAACAGGTTCCGGATTAGATGTGCCAAAGGGGCGGAAAAGGTCAATCTGCTTTGCCAGGGACAGATCCATGTCATTGAATTCGAGCTCGGCATCAATGGTCAGCCGTTTTTGAAAATCTTTTTTGGTGTAATGGGTGTTAAAATGGTCGCTGAGCCCCGACCAAAGCGCTGACAGTCTTTTTTCGGTTAAGGTCAGGCCCGATGCCAGGGCATGGCCCCCGAATTTTTCCAGCAAATGAGCGTTTTCAGCCAGGGCATTGTAGATATTGATCTGATTAATGCTCCGGCATGATCCCACCAACAGGTCGTCCACACAGGATAGAAGCACCACCGGGCAGGCGTGTTTCCGGGCCAGCTTTGAGGCGGCAATTCCCAGGACCCCGGGATTCCATCCCGGATCATGGAGGAACAGGAGTCTTTCGGAAATCAGGGACGGGTCTTTGAAGATCCGTTCTTCAATATCCAGAACAATCTGTTTTTCAACGGCCTGGCGTTTCCGGTTAAGCTCATCGAGCAGCATGGCGGTCTGCTCAGCCTCAGCATGGTGCTTACAGGTCAGCAGGGAAACACAGATCCTGGCATGGGAAATCCGGCCGGCCGCGTTGAGCCTTGGAATAATTTTAAAGGACACATCATCGGAGTCCAGCCGCCCGGCATCCAGACGGGCGGCCCTGAGCAGGGCGGCAAGCCCGGGCCGTAAGTTCTTGCGCATCTGCCGGATCCCGGCGGCACACAGCTGCCGGTTTTCCCGGATCAGGGGGACCATGTCCCCGATAGTGCCCATGGCAAACAAATCCAGAAGCGGGGCAAGGGAGGGTTCCCCAAGGGTTTCCCACATCCCGTTTTTCCGGAAAAATTTTCGAAGGGCCATGGCCAGATACAGGGCAACCCCCACCCCGGCCAGATAATCCAGTCCCGAAGGGCAGTCCTTTTGTTTGGGATCAATCAGGGCTAAGGCCGGCGGCAGTTCTTCGCCGGGTTCATGGTGGTCCGTGACAATGACATCAATGTCTTCTTTGGCCGCGGCATTCACGGCATCAATGGAAGAAATACCGCAGTCCACGGTGATGATCAGGTCTACATCCATGTCTGCTGCCATGGCGGCATGGCCCTGGTTCATACCGTATCCTTCCTTGATCCGGTGGGGGATGTACCAGGTAAGATCTGCGTCCACCCGGGACAAAAAATCCAGCAGCAGGGATGTGGCCGTGATGCCATCGGCATCAAAGTCGCCGAAAATCATGATCTTTTCATGGTTGATCACGGCCGTATAAATCCGTTCTACAGCCTTGCCCATGTCCTTGAGGGTAAACGGATCAGACAGGCCGTTTAAATCCGGTTCTAAAAAGGCGCGGGCTTCGTGAGACGTGGTAATCCCGCGCCGGACCAGCAATCCGGCAATAACCGGATGACAGGCAAGTTCATCTGAAAGCCGGGCTGCCGTGTCCGGATTAAAATGGGGGTATGTCAGCAAGGGTTCCATTCTGATTGGTGAAGAAATATATCTGCCGGGCCGGATAAAGTCAAAAAAATTGTTTGGGAATTCATTTTGTTAGATGGTATACTGCACAACTTGATTCTGTGCTAACCCCGGGATTTGAAGGAAATGCAAACCATCATCAGGGAATACCAGGTGGATAAAACCAGGATTGGTTTTATCAGATTTATATTAGAAGCGTATGAGGGCATTGCCGTTATGACCACCCTTGATCCGGTCAGGGGCCTGGTCCGGATAAGGATGGCCCCGGGCTGCCAGGAAACCGTATTCCGGGTGATTGAAGATTTAAGAAAGGATATGGCGTTTAATGAGGTTTAAAGGCCTGGCATATGTCCATACCATTGGCTGCCAGATGAATGTGTATGATTCGGAAAAACTTTGTGGGATTCTCATGGACAAGGGATTTGAGCCAACCCTGGACATGGACCGTGCCGATATTGTGGTCTGCAACACCTGCGCCATCCGCCACAAGGCCCAGGAAAAGGCTTTCAGCTTTTTAGGCCGGTTTGCCGCCGCCAAAAAGAAGCGGCCGTCCCTGATTACAGTCATGTCCGGGTGTGTGGCCCAGCAGGAGGGAAAAAAGGCTTTTGAGCGGCTCCCTTTCCTGGACCTGGTTCTGGGAACCCAGGCCTTTGAACGGTTTTCAACCCATATTGACGCCATTCAATCCGGAAAAAAGAGGCTGGTCGATACAGGTCCTTCTGATGCCATTTTTGAGGCCATGCCCCATGAATCCGGCCTGACCCAGAATAAAATCTCCCGGTTTGTGACCATCATGCAGGGGTGCGATAATTATTGCACCTATTGTGTGGTTCCCTATGTCAGGGGCCGGGAACGAAGCCGGGACCCTGAACATATTGTCCGGGAAATAACGGCCCTTGCTGACGCAGGGGTCAAAGAGGTGACCCTCCTTGGCCAGAACGTCAACTCCTACGGCATCAAAGAAAAGGGCATCTCCTTTGCCGGGCTTTTAGAAAAGGTGGCTCAGGTTGAGGGGATCCGGCGGATCCGGTTTGCCACTTCCCATCCCAAGGATTTGTCCTCTGATCTGATCCATGCCATAAGGGATATCGATAAGGTCTGCAATCACCTTCATCTGCCGGTCCAGTCCGGTTCCGACCGGATTTTAAAGAAAATGAACCGCAAGTATACCCGGCAGATATACATGTCAAGAATTCAGGCCTTAAGGGAGGCCTGCCCCGGGATTGCCCTGTCCACGGATATTATTGTGGGGTTCCCGTCTGAAACCCTAGACGATTTTAACGAGACCATGGCCCTGATCCGGGAAGTTGAATTTGACTCTATTTTTGCCTTTGCCTACTCAGACCGGTCCGTGGCACCCGCAGCCAAATTCCCGGACCAGGTCAGGGAAGACGAAAAAATGATCCGGCTCAACCGCCTTCTGGAGTTCCAGGAGACCATTACGGAAAAGAAAAATTACCAGGAAACCGGAAAGGTCCTTTCGGTTTTGGTGGAAGGAAAAAGCGCCAAACTCCGGGATGGATTTGTCAAAGAAACCGAACAGACCTGTCAAATGTCCGGCCGCACCGAATCCAATAAAATCGTTCATTTCCCTTCTGAAACCGGTCAAATCGCAGATGAAGTAACCATAAAAATAGAAAAGGCATATCCCCATTCCTTATGGGGATCCCCTGTTGGGAGAAACAGTGAAAATGAAGAAAAAAGCCGGTAAAATCGGTAGAAACGATCCTTGCCCCTGCGGGTCGGGCATAAAGTATAAAAACTGCTGCATGAATAAAACCAATGCCGTTACCTTAAGCCAGGAGTATAAACAGCGGTACGATATTATCCTGAAGACCCCGGAACAGGTGGAGGGCATTCGACAGTGCGGAGAACTTTTGCTGTCCATCATGGACGGGGTGGAAAAGATGATCAGGCCCGGGCTTAAAACCGAAGAGATCAACACCTATGTCCACGAACAGACCATCAATGCCGGGGCTGTCCCGGCACCTTTGAACTACCGGGGATATCCCAAAAGTGTCTGTGTGTCTGTCAACGAAGTGATCTGCCATGGTATTCCGGGGGATCTTGAACTCAAAGACGGCGACATCGTCAATGTGGACATCACCCCCATCCTGAACGGCTATTACGCTGATGCCAACAAGACCTTTTTTGTGGGCACGCCCACCCGGGACGGGGAAAAGGTTGTGGCCGTGGCCGCCGAGTCCTTAAAGCGGGGAATGGAAGTGGTGAGGCCAGGGGCCACCCTTGGCGATATCGGCCATGCCATCCAGTCCTATGCCGAAGGCCAGGGCTGTTCCGTGGTCAGGGAGTTTGTGGGCCACGGGGTTGGTCTTGATTTTCACGAGCAGCCCCAGGTCCTTCATTTCGGCTCACCGGGAAAGGGCCTGGTCCTGGTTCCGGGCATGGTGTTCACCATCGAACCCATGGTCAACCTGGGCAAGAAGGATCTTCACGTCCTGGAAGACCGGTGGACCGCCGTGACCGATGACGGGTCTTTATCGGCTCAGTTTGAACAGACCATCCTGGTCACTGAAACCGGGTACGAGAGCCTTACCCCTTATGAGTTATAGCGTTAACCTCTTTTTATCATTCTGCTATATCCTGTTTATCGGTATCAGTTCCGCTGTTTTGTTCTGCATCTCTTTGGTGATCTGGCTGACGACCGTCTGGTGTGACAAACGAAAAGTGATTCTCAACCTGTTTGCATCCTTCTGGGCGTGCCTTTATATCTGGCTGATGCCCCTCTGGTCCGTCACCATCTCAGGCCGGGACAAAATGGACTTTCACAAGGGATATGTCCTGGTGTCCAATCACCAGTCACAGCTGGACATTCTGGTGCTTTACCGGCTGTTCTTTCCCTTTCGGTGGGTGTCCAAAGCCGAAGTGTTCCGACTTCCTTTTATCGGTTGGAACATGGTCTTAAACGGTTATATTAAATTAAAAAGGGGAAACAAGGAAAGTGTTGAAAAGATGATGCAGGACTGCCGGAACCTGCTGGCAAACAATATATCGGTGTTCTTTTTCCCCGAAGGAACCCGGTCTAAAACCGGTGTTTTAAGCCCGTTTAAGCCCGGGGCCTTTATCCTGGCCAAAGAGATGAAAATATCCATTCTTCCCGTTGCCATCAACCATACCAAAGATGCCCTCCCCAAACATTCATTGCGGTTCCGGGGCCGGCACAGGATGTCGGTGACGGTGCTGGACGAAATTCCTTTTTCTGAGTTTGAAAACGAAGAAATTGAAGACCTGGCCGAACGTGTCCGGTGCTTGATCGGCTCCCATGTGGCCGAACACCAGGCCGGTCAGATTTAAAAAATTCGCAACTGTTCAACACCTATTGAAGAAAAGCCAAAAATCGGGGTTTGTAACTGTTTGATATGTGAGTATCAATGTCATTAACTTAAGCGTTAATACAAGAAACTGGAAACAAGAGACAAGAGGGTGAAGCGCCGTTGGCGCCCATTTTATAACCCCTGCGCGCTATGCCAAATTTCTTAAGTTAATGGCATTGATGTGAGTATGGATGATAAAGAATGGAAGACTTTGGACCAGAGATTGCAACTTCCTCAGGGCCAGGCATCCCGGTCTGCTGTCTGAGGCGGTTCTGTAACCGGGTAGAAAAACATAAGCCCCTGGATACTTGCAGCATCCAGGGGCTTATTAATCTTTTGAAGAAACGAATTGCTAGATAACGGTTACATTTGAGGCAGACGGGCCTTTAGGCCCCTGTTCAATATCGAATGTTACCTGGTCCCCCTCGTTAAGCGATTTAAATCCTGTTGCGTTGATGCCGGAATGATGCACGAAAACATCTTTTCCGCCGCCTTCTACTTCGATAAAACCAAAACCTTTTGTTTCATTAAACCACTTTACGGTACCTTTTGCCATGCGGACTTTCTCCTAAATAAAAATAATAAAAAATTCGCTTCGTACTTTGGGGGGTAATCATTGATTGTACAGATATACACACCTTAAAGAGGAAACTACTGATGCACTAAAATGTTGCATTTGACACACTCTACAGGAAAAATTTAAAATGTCAAGAAATTTTAATCGTTTTGGCAGGGAAATCGCCTGTAAAATTGTTGCAAAATTTTCAGCCCGGAGAACGCTTTTGCCGATTTCGTGCATCAGGTTTCGCAAAAGGGTGGGCATGTAACCGTCGATCACCACTTCAAGCGTCCTGGTTTTCCGTGATTATGCCCGGGGTCTTATTCTTGAAGGCGGTACTGGATGGACAGGCCAAATTTGAAATATGGTTCTCCCGGCCAAAAACTTAATTCCATTTGACCGGGCCGGCATTTTTTTTGCTTGCAATTCGATTTCAATCCTGTATGCTGAGTGGCAAATATTTAAGTAAAAAGCACATTCCCTGTGAGGACAAGATTTTACAGGCAGTCCTCGTTAATCAATTTGTTTTACGGTTAAAACATCTTAAATTATCGTTGAATTTATGCTGCTTGCTTCAAAGTGAAATACAGTATTGAAATTTAATTGATGATTTGTCTGTTTTTTAAATTCATTAACACAACCTCAAAAATCTAAGTACTTATTTTCACACTCGGTTTATTGTGTGTTCCAACGCCGGTCCGGCAAAGTGGTTGTGAAACGTGTGCTTATGTGCGGTGACCTTGATGGGTATGGCGTCTCTTATCGAAAATTCATTTAGAAAAGGGAGGAATGTGTGGCCCGTAACGAGTATACATTTAAAAAAAGGCAGAAAGAGTTAGCAAAGAAAAAGAAAAAAGAAGAAAAAATGAAACAAAAGTTAAATAAACGGAAAAATTTTTCTGAAATAGAGGCTGAGCCGGCGGAAGTATTTCCGGGTATTGGTTTGCCGGATCAGGATTAGGCCGTTTGATGGCCAATGGGATTGAGATTTATTTGCGTTAACAACTTGTAACTGTATTAGAAAGGACGTGCCTATGCCCGTGAAAAAAAATTTAGATCATGTTTGCAGTAAAAAAGAATTAATGAAAATTATAGAAAAGATGGATATGGACCGGTTTCAAAACCGGTCTTTCGAAGACCAGACCGAAAGGCGGGGGAGAAAATTGATCAGAAAACCCTCTATCGGCACTACAAATCCAATGAAAGACAGAATGTGATATGTCATGTTTTAGAAACAACGGGGTTTAAGAGGTTTTTTATAAGAAACTGGAGACAAGAAACAAGAGACAAGAGGGCGAAGCACCTGCGGTGCCCAATTTATAGACTACCGTTGCCGGTATCTTCAGTTTCATTATTCGTTGTGGGCTTGTGGCCCATGGCAGTTATATGAAAGTCTCACTAACGTCCTGAGAAGACTTTCAATATTTGTTGTGGGCGGTTCTTGGCAGGATAACTCAGGCGGGCAAGGTTTCTGCCCTGTATAGGGGGATGGCCGGTATAAAAAAATGTGCATATACTGCCAAGACCTTGCCGTTTACTTAAATTCAGGCTTCTCTGGCCGACATTCCTGGCCGCGGTTTTAAAAATCAAAATTATTTCATCCGGTGCCTTGACTTTGAATTTTCTCGGATTTATGATTGACTAATCAATAATTGATAAGTCAATAAAGGAAAGTCAATGCCTCAAACATATAACCCATCCCTTGGGCGAAGGTTCGGACTGCTGTTCCGGCTGAACACCCATTTTTTAAACCACCGGCTGAAATCCTTTGGGATCAGTGCGGGGCAGGTGTCCTGTCTGGCCGAACTGCTTCATAATAAGGTTCCCGTTACCCAGGAGGAAATTTCTTCCACCCTTGCCGTTGACCCGGCGGCAACGGCAAGGACCGTGAACCTTTTGATCAAAAAAGGGTTGGCCGCCCGGGTGGTGAATCCTGAAAACCGCCGGCAAAAGCTTGTCTCAGCCACCTTGGCCGCAAGACAGATGGAAAAAGATTTTTTTTATACCTTAAAGGACATTGAAAAGAATTTTAATGAAGACCTGACCGTGCAAGAACACCGGATCCTGTTAGACTTCATGGACCGGATGATCTCCACTGCAAAAAGGAGAAAACATGAATCAGCCCGATAGCCGGCAGCCCGGTACCACATCTCCCGGGGCGACCTTGCTCGTGGTCTCTGTTGTCCAGTTTCTGGCACCGTTTATGATGTCGGCGGTGGGGGTTGCCCTTCCCACCATCGGAAGTTTCTACAATGCCAGTGCCGTGAGCTTGGGGCTCGTGGAGCTGGTCTATATTCTGGGGGTAACCCTTTTTTTGCTGCCCGTTGGCCGGTATGCCGATATTGTGGGCAGGAAAAAAATATTTGTCACCGGGGTGGCCTCATTTTTGGTTGCCACGGCCATCCTGCCCTTTGCCCCCACCATTGAAATTTTTATTGCCATAAGATTTTTTCAAGGCGTCGGGGCCTCCTGCAACACGGCCACCTCCATTGCGATTTTGTCTGCGGTTTTCCCCAAGGAACGGCGGGGCAGGGCCATGGGGGTGATTGTGGCCTGTGTTTATTTAGGGCTGTCTGCGGGCCCGTCTCTGGCCGGACTGCTCATCACCTATGCGGGATGGCAGTGGATTTTTTTCGTGGCGGTGTTTCTTGCCCTGATGGCCTTAATCTTGACCGTCACCCGCCTTAAAAGTGAATGGAAAGGCGCTCAAGGACAAACCTTTGACCGCATGGGCAGCATCATTTATATTATTTCCCTGTTTTGCGTGATCATGGGGGTTTCCCATTTAAAGGAGGGGGCCTGGCCCGTTGTGGTCGGGGGGGCGGGGCTGGCCGGCCTGGCCGGCTTTGCCGTTTTTGAATACCGGAACCGGTCCCCCATTCTGGATGTCCGGCTCCTTTTAGGCAACCGGGTCCTGGCCTTCAGCAACATAGCCACATGGATCAATTATGCCGCCTCATTCGGTGTGACGTTTTTCTTTTCATTGTATCTTCAGGTGGTCAAAGGGATGCCCCCCCAGAACGCAGGGGTGCTTCTTGTGGTTCAGCCGCTGATTCAGGCGTGCCTTGCGCCGGTTTCCGGCATATTAGCTGATAAATATTCGCCGTCCATTCTGGCCACCTTGGGCATGGCCGTCTGTGCCGCAGGCTTGGGGCTTGCCGCCTTTATCGGACAAAACTCCCCTGTGGCCCATGTGGTCGTAGTCCTGATGGTCATGGGGGTGGGATTTGCCATGTTTTCCACACCCAATATGGCCACCATCATGGGGTCGGTAGGGCCGGCCCACTACGGCATTGCATCCAGTCTTGCGGCCACCATGCGGTCTGCCGGGATGCTGTCAACAACCGCCATTATTACCCTGTTATTGAGTATCTATATGGGGGATGCCCCGGTTTCGGTCGATACCATCCCCGGATTCTTGGGCACCATGCACACAGGGTTTGTGGTGTTTGCCCTGTTTAGCCTGGTGGGGATACTGTTCTCCCTGGTCCGGGTCCGGAACTAACCGGCAAGCCAGTAGTCCGGGTCCCATTCGGTCAGGTCGGTTTCGAATTTGGGGGTAGTGATTTGATCGATGGTTTCCATGGGGCCTTTTGCTTCATACCGGCACAGCTCACAGTTAAAACTTGCCCAGTCCAGGATGGCCGCTTGGTAGAGACATTTATCATAGAAATTACATGCCAGTGCCCGTTTGCCTTCCCCTTCCATGGGAAAACGGGACAACACACTAAAATAACGGGGTATAGCCTTTCCTGATCCCACCACTGCCGCCTCCTTCCTATCAACTTCTTGTCAACGCCGCCATGTCCAGTGGACTTTCGCTTCGTCCATAATCCGGTTCCAGCGTCCATGCCAAAGCCGGTAATACGGTTTTAAGTCCTGTGCAGTGAAAGAAAATTATCCGGATCTTAAGGTGCAGACACCGGTAATGATAGGAATTAAGTTTGCAATAATGGTGCCATGATCGATAAAATTGATTTTTGTAATCAATTGGTAAGGTTAGAAAAAATATAGAAACGTCGTAAAACGTTGATTGTGAAAAAAAAGTAATATTATTGAGAAATATAGTTCACAATATGGAAAGGGTTGGGTAAATTTTTACCCTCTTAGGGGCCGGACGGGTCGGCATGGAATTATTTTCAAATATCAGCCTGACAGGTCCGGGCGGCTTGTTGCATAACCGGCTGAGGATAGCGGACAAGGCGGGCTTTGTGTGGTGAACCCCATAAATGCCTGCCGGGTCCACTAAAGTCCACCTTGTCCACAAAACGCTTTCGTGGTTTGTGTCCTTTGATTTAATTAATCATCACCGGGGCGGATCAATCACTATGTATTGAAGTGTGGTCCCAGAATAGCAGGGCTGGTACCAAGTCGAACCGCACTGGCGGTAACTGACGTTGTTGATGACCACCGTGGTGCAGGACGGGGGCATGGAGGCCGCTGCCACAATCGACCCCACAACCAGGCCGGTAATGGCGCCGGCGATGATGGAACCGCCGTCATGGTGGTGGCTGTCATGGTGATGGCTGTCATGGTGATGATTGTCATGGTGATGGTCATCATGGTGGTGGTCGTCATGGTGTCCATGGCCGCCGCCGGGGTTGTTCACATTCACGTTTATATTGGTGTTGGGGCCGCCGCCGGGACCGCCACCATGCCCGCCGCCATGGTTAACGGAAACATGGGCCGATCCCCGGACCGGGGGTTTGGCCTGGGCAGACCGGGGCAGGATAAAGCTGGTGCCTAAGGCGAGAAGCACAACCAGCGTCAGAACCGTGGTTTGACAGAATATAGATGTTGTTTTCATGTTCTCCTCCTTAATTTTTCTTGGCAAGGGGTAAGAAATTAATGGGATGGGCACCCTTGGGAGGCGTGAACGTAAACAGGGCATCGTCCACATCCGGTTCCAAATCCCAATTGAGCCTTGCCGCATACTGGGGCTGGGAATCGTCAGAGGTGGTGGTGATCACCACCTGGAGGGGCAGGGACCGCTCGCCTTTCTGAATCCACAGCTGCCAGTCAACCCCTTCCTGCCGGTATGCATAATGGGTACAGGCTTTACCGCCAAGCACGGCATTTCCGATGATCAGGGCCGACGTGACGGCGTCCTGGTCAGAGGCTTGGGTTCCCCAGAGGAACAGGTCCTGCAACGGCAGCTCAATCCCTTTTTCAACAAAGGTTTTTTCAGCCAGGTCCTTTAAAGTCCCCGGGGCTGAAACCGTGGCGTAAAAGTTGTGGGTTTCCCCGTACAGGGTAAAATTCTGCCCGTCAAAGTACATGGCAAAATTGCGTTCTTTTTCATCCACACTTACCTTGGAATAGAGCTTGTTGGGAACCTTGACCTTAAGGGCGCTTTGTCCGCTTACCAGAATTTTCTGGCCAGAAACAAGGACTTCATCCAGGTAAAAGTTGGATGTGACCTCAAAGGCCGGCAAGGTTCTCAGATAACTGCTCATGGTGTAAAGGGCCTCAAGGGCTTCGGGTTCCAGGGTGTTTTCGGTTTGTGCGCTCTCCTGATCCTGCTGATCGGCGGCCATGGCAGCCGGGACGGCAAAACAAAAAGCCATGACAAGGGCCAGTGCCCATGCGAGCCATAAAGCGCTTGACTGATGGTTTTTCATCATAAATTTCTCCGTTAAATGTTTGGTGAATCAATATTCATCAAGTGCTTATCCCGGATGTTCCATCCAGGACAACCCGTGACGGCTTTATAATAATCAAGGTCATCCCTTTACCCGGTAAAAAATACCGTAAAATGCCGGGACAAACAACAGGGTGATCCCTGTGGCAAAAATCAGCCCGATCATGATGGCCACGGCCATGGGCTGCCACATGACACCGCCCCCCAAATACAGGGGGATCAACCCTAAGGTGGTGGTCAGGGTGGTGAGCATGATGGGCCTAAACCGCTGGCTGCACGCATCTTCAATGGCCCTGGCCGGGGGCTTGTTCAACTCGGTTTTTTCAATTTCAATCCGGTCGATGAGCACAATGGCGTTGTTGATTACAATACCGGCTAAGGAGATCACCCCGAGAAAGGCCATGAACCCAAAATAGGATCTAAAGACAATCAGCCCGATCACCACGCCGATAATCCCTAAAGGAATGGTGGACAGCACCATGACAGTTTTCCGGATTCCGTTAAACTGGAAAATCAGCAAAAATACAATAATGCAGCCGGAAAGGGGCAGGTACTGGATGACTGCGGACATGTTTTCCTGGGTGTTTTCAGCATCCCCGCCAAATTCATATCCATACCCTGAAGGCCAGTCCTTGGTTTTTTCATCCAGCCAGGTCTGCATCTGGCTTGTGATTTCAGAGGCCGTGGCCCCTTCCCTGAGTTCCGAGGTAATGGTGATGCTCCGGGACAGCCCGTAATGCATGATCTTGGCATAATCCCATTTGGGGACAATGGTGGCCACCTGGCTTAACGGAACGGCCTTGCCCGTGGACTGGACAAACACGTTGATGTTTTCCAGGTCCTGAAGGGTCTGGGTGGAGAACTGCCGGCTGCGCATGAGAATGGACAGGCTGTCCTGTCCTTCCCTGAAGGTTCCGGCCTTGTAACCGGAAAGCCCTGTCTGAAGGCTGATGGCAATGTCTTCATTGGTAACCCCGGCCTTTCTGGCCTTTATGGCATCAATGTCAATGATGAATTTTAAAAGCTTGGGCCCCCAGTCATCCATGACGTTTTTGGTCCCTGAAATCTGGTTTAACTGGTCTTTTGTCTGCCCGGCAAGCCGGTAAAGGACATCCTGGTCCCTTCCCAGAATCCTGATTTCAATCGGTGTGCCGCCGCCGCCCTGGCCTAAGGAGGATACTTTGATGTCGGCATTGGGAAAGGTGTTAAAGCAGAAGGTGTCCAGTTCTTCGATGATTTTGGGATTCACATCCCCGGAGCTGGTGTTGACAAGGATGTGGGCATAACTTGAGTTGGCCTCGTCGGGTGTATACCCGAGATCGTAGGATTCAGGGCCTTCTCCGATATATGAGGACCAGTCCGTGATCCCCTCGGGCTTATCCGGGCCGGTTTGCAGGGTGGCCATATGCTCCTCAAGGGATTTCACAAGTTCCGCGGTCTGATCAATATGGGTGCCCAGGGCCAGGTTGATATCCACAGTAATCATGTTCCGGTCACTGTCCGGAAAAAAGATAAACGGGACCAGGCCGAATCCTTTCAGGGAAATAAAAAAAGCGGCAAACATTGAAATCACAAAGATAAGCTTGGCCTTCATCACCCATTTTAGAACAAACGCGTAAACCTTATTGAGCTGGTCAAAGATGGAGAATTTGGAAGATCCCCCTTCTTTTTTCTTTATTTTGACAAAATAATAGGCCATCAACGGGATAATGGTCAGGCTCATGAGCCAGGAAGAGACCAGGGCAAAGGTAATCACCACAAAAAGCGGCCCCATGATGTCCCCCATGTTGGATTCTGCCAGAAAAAAGGCCAAAAATGCCGCTGAAGTGGTCAGGGTGGAGATCAGCAGGGGGACCATTAGTTCGTTGCAGGTTTCAAGGGCCGCATCCATCCGGTCCTTGCCGGCTTCGAGTTTGACGATAAAGGACTCGGATACCACAATGCCGTTGTCCACCATCATGCCTAAGGCCATGATCAAGGCGGCCAGGGTCACCTGGTTGAGCCCCATGTGAATGACCCCCATGAGCATCAGGGTCGTGATGGTGACCAAAGGGATGAGCCCGGCCACCACAAGGCCGGTGCGAAATCCTAAAAACACCAGCATGACGGCCATGACAATCACAATGCTCTGGATCAGGTTGCCGATAAAATTGTCAATGGAATGCTGAACATAGCCGTCCAGGGAGGCCAGGCGGATGACCTCAAAGCCCAAGGGCAGCCGGTTGTTGTATTCTTTGATCCGTTCTTCCACCATGTTGCCCAGGGCAATGATATTGGCCTGGTCTTTAAGGGAAATGGCCAGGGAAATGGCCGGTTTCCCGTTGACCCGGACCAGGCTGGTCGGCGGATCTTTATAGGTTTTTTTGATGGTGGTGATGGCCTCTAAAAAAACGGTTTCTCCCTTGTCGCCGATGGGGATAATGGTTTTTTTCAAGTCTTCGATGGTATCGTAGTTGCCCGTGGGTTCAAGGATGAGCCGTTTTTCCCCCAAATTGATCTCACCGCCCGAGTCCAGGATATTGGTTTCTTTAATGATCTGCCCCAACTTCTGGACGGTCAGGCCGTATTCGCTCAGCCGTGTGGTGTCAAATTCCACCACCACCTGCTGCTCCTGGACCCCGCCAAGCTCTACCTTGGCCGAGTCAGGCAGGGTGATCAGGTCATCCCTGATCCGTTTGGCCACATCTTCCATGTCGGCAAAAGAAAACTCATCTGAGATCAGCCCCAGGATAATCCCGTATACCACCCCGACATCATCATCGTTGAGCTTGGGAACTACCCCTGAGGGCAGGGTGGTGATGTCTTCTAATTTTCGCCTCAGTTCATCCCATACCCCCTGAAGGTCTTGTTCGGTCACCTCATCCTTGAGTTCAACCGTGACGACGGAAAGGCCGGTTCTGGACTGGGAGGAAATGGTTTTGACTTCAGGAATTTCCTGGACCACCTCTTCAATGTTTTTGCTGACCAGAAGTTCCACCCGCTCGGGATTGGCCCCGGGAAAATAAGACACGATGGTGGCCACCCGCACCACATAAGGGGGCATGCTGTCCCGGGGCAGCCCCTTGTACAGGGCAATCCCTAAAAGGACCACAATGGCCAGCAGGCTCAGTGAAATTCGGTTTTTCTGTATGGCAAACGCTGTAAGGTTCATTAAAATTTTCCCAAGGGTTATGGGGTCAGTGTATTGGGGTTAGACTTCAGTTACCACTGGTTCACCGGGTCATCGAGAAGCTTGACCATCATTTTGTCCGTGAGCAGCTGAAGGCCCGATGTGGCCACCATCTGCCCTGCCTGAAGCCCTTTTTTAACCAGAAATCCCTTTTCAGTGAGATCACCGATTTCGATATTCTGTTTTCGGATGGTGCCGGTATGGTCCTTGCCTTTGTCAACAATAAAGACAAAGTTGACGCCCTGGTCTTCGCCAATGCCGTCGGACGGCACATAAAGCCCGGTTTGTTCGGCGGATTCCCCAAAATCAAAGGTAACCTGGGCGGCCATGCCCGGCCTTAACCGGGGGTCTTCGGACCGGATATCCACGGTAACCGGATAGGTCGGGGCGTCGGTTGAGCCGTAGGAAACTTCGGTGACCTCGCCTTTAAATTCCACATCCTTTAAAGGGGAAAAAGTGACATTACAGGGCATGCCGGTTTTAATTTTTGCAATGTACAAATCCGATACATCCACGGCCACCTCAAGGTTCCCGATGCCGTTCAGGGTCAGTACCGGGCTGCCCGGAGAAATTTCCTCGTTTTCTTCTACGGGGATGCTGTTGACAATCCCGGTAAAGGGGGCGGTGAGCTTGGTATATTTGAGCTGGTTCTGGGCGGCCTGAAGTTTGGATTTTTCAGTGGTGATCCTTGACCGGGCCGCCTCAAGGCTGGCCTGTGCGGTTTCATAGTCCCCCCGGGCCTTTTCAAACTCACTTAAGGAGACATTATCATTCTCGTAAAGTTTCTGGACCCGGTCATAGTTGGAGCTTGTGGTATATACACCGGTCTGGGCGGATTTGGCATCGGCGCCGGCGGTTTTGACCCCGGCCCTGGAAGATTCCACCTCGATCTTGATATCGGTTTCGTCAAGTTCCGCTAACAGGGTGCCCGCATCAACCCGGTCGCCGACTTTGACGGGAATTCGTTCAATGGTCCCGTTTACTTTAAAGCTTAAGACCGCCTCTTTTGTGGCTTTGGCCGTACCGCTGAATCTCTGGTTCATGGTCTGGGTCTGGGGAGACAGCACCACATACCTGACCGGGCGGGCAGGGGGCTCTTTTTCCTGTTCCGTTACCGTATCACTGTCCCTGCAGCCGGACAGCAGCAGCGTAATGCATGCGAAAATGGCTAAATAATTGGATTTCATTGGCTTTTCCTATGAATCTCGTTTTGAGGTGGTTTCCATATATTCTTTTAACCGACGGAGAAAGGCCTGCTTCTCGTCGGGGGTGTCAAGGAAGTAAAAGCGGCCTGTGGCCCGTTCCATTTCCAGAAAATCAAGCACAAACTGGTATTTGGCCGAGGCCAGGGCCCGCTCGCTGTTGAGTTTGGTATTCTGGGCATCCACCAGTTCGGTGACGCTGTTGCGGCCTTCGGCGTATCCGGCCTGCATGATGTCAAAGCTTTTCAGGGCCGCCTCATACCGGGCATTGGCCAGGGCAATTTCCCGGGCCGATACGGCCGCAGTTTCAAGCTTTGACCGGATATCTAAGTGAAACTGGTTAACGGCATCTCTTTCCTGTAATTTGAGCTGGGACAATTCAAGCCGGCTCTGGGCCAGTTCCTTTTGGTTGGCCCCCCCGGTAAACAGGGGCCATGTCGCGGTCAGGGAAACCGACCAGGGATGATCCAGGTCTGAACTGGTGTTCTGCCGGACCTCATATTCATCCAGGATTTTTTCTATATTGGCCTCAAGACCGACACTGGGCAGGTACAAGGCCCGTTTTTTATTGAGTACCAGCCGTTCCTGGGCCTTAATGTTTTCCTGAATCTGTTTGAGTTCAGGCAGATACCGGTCCGCTTCAGTGACCAGAAAATTACTGAATTTACGAACCTGTTTTAAATTGTTGAGAAACCGGTATACCGAAGGATCTGTAATCATCAGTTCAATGCCCTTGTCCGGCCCCACATCCGCTAAGGAGAAATCCCGCAGGATAGGCCGGTCCAGAATCTGGTTGAGCTGCATCCGGGCGGTTTGAAAATCCCGGAACGCATCATTGAGGCTGATCTGATTGGCGGCCTTTTCACTTTCCCACCGGCTCACCTCGGCCAGGTTGACCGTTCCCACAGCCGCTTTATTTCGGGCGATCTCCAGGTTTTTACGGGTCACACTCAGGTTGTCATTATGAATGTTCTGGGTACTCATGGCCAGCAGCAGGTTGATATACGCCCGGGAGGCCGTCAGCACCGTATCCAGAAGGGCTGCTTTTTCACTGTACTGCCGGGCCCCGGTCAATATTTTCTGGACGGCCAGGTTGGCTAGAAGATCGTCTGAAAAAACGGCCTGTTGCAAACCGGCACCCGCCGAAAAAGTGGTCTGGGCATTATACGTCTGGGCGATGTTGACCCGGTTTTTATCGATCCGTGTCAGGCCTGCCGAAACGCTGACCTGGGGAAACAGGGCGGCCCGGGCGATCTGGGCCTGGGTTTCCTGTATCTGGGTGTCTGCCTGTGAGGAAAGGTAGGCCAGGTTTCGTTCAAGGGCCTCTAAAATCACCCCTTTAAGCTTGAGCCCGGGGCCCCCCTGGTGAAGTTTTTCAAGGTTGATGAGCCGGGCCTTGGCTGCCGTCTCAAAAGACGGGTAATAATCAATTTTTTTCATGGTATCCACATTGAGGACAAAGTTGTTCGAGTAACTGGATATGGATACGGGCAGGGTCCCGGCATCAGCGCCTTC
The DNA here is from genome assembly GCA_963663165.1 of uncultured Desulfospira sp. Lineage (GTDB taxonomy): Bacteria > Desulfobacterota > Desulfobacteria > Desulfobacterales > Desulfobacteraceae > Desulfospira. Next base: position 283,663 of record OY760175.1, read on the forward strand.
AAGGATGTCCAGGACATTAATGGCCACCCGGCGGGCCATGGTGTTGATGTTCCGGTCCGGGGCAATGGACGAAAGCGCCCCGAGCCTTACATGGGATTCGCCGAGCAGGGCAAAGGAGGGCAGCCGGCGCCGGTTGACTTCTTTGATGATGGCGGCCATCTGCTCATCCCCGTTTTCTGTGAACACCGGCACCAGATAAACGGCATCAGATTCCAGGGGGACCTGGGGGAGGCCAGTGTCAATATGCGCCGGGTCAATGGTTACCAGAGAAAAGGTTGAATCCGGGGCAATGGTTTTTAAAATGGTGGTGAAATATGTTTCAAGGGCCTTTAGGACCCCCCGGTCATCCTTTGGCAGCACCACACTCAGATGCCGGTAGTCAACCAGGGATTTAAAGGTTGTCAGGTCCTGCGCCACATCAAAGTGGGATTCAATATAATTTAAATTGTGTACGCCGGAACCGCCTTCTGAAGAGCGGGGGGCTCCCTGAAGCCTGGCATCCATAACGCCCACGGCAATAACCGGCCGGGGATACTGATTAAGGCGGATCAGCCGGTCACTGAGCTCTACCCCAAGCCCGATAAAACAGTCCCCCCCCTTATGGGTAAGCAGGCGGCCAATGGATTCAATGCTTTGTTCCCGGGGATTCACGGGAACCATCTGGTTCTGGTACCTGATGTCGGCCCGGCTTTTCATGAGGGTATTGATTTCCTCTTTAATCTGCTGGGCAAAAAGTCCAAGCCCGGTTTCTTCATTGGCCCCGTTGATAAATGTGATGGTGTAAACCGGCCTGGCGTGTCCTATATTCCCCGCCAAGACCAGCAGGCAGCCCACAAGAGCCGGTATCAGTTGCTTGATTTTCATTTAAGGGTTTACCCTTTCCCCCTTGACGCCTTTGCCGGGGTGCGTTAAAAAAACAGTGGTCTATTCCTTATTGTATATGCGGAATGGGTTTTGGTTTCCTTATTATGACTGTCCGGGGTATATTTATAATATAAGTCAGCCGGCCAGGTCAAACACAAATGACGCTATACCGGCAATGGTTTTTACTCAAGGAAATCAACAGACAGATAGCCGTATCTTGCCCCGCTCTTTCAAGATAAGGAGTAAAATTTGAGTGTTTTCCCTGGTGCATTTATATGAAAGTCTCACTAACGTCCTGAGAAGACTTTCAATATTTGTTGTGGACGGTGCTTGGTTGGATAATCCAAGCCGTCCGTGACGGTTATATGGAAAGCCTTTTTGGGGCGCACCCTTGGGGACGGTGGGCATTAGACCGGAACAGCCGGTTTAAAATGTGTTTTTTAATCTTTTTTTCGTACATTAGAAAAAAATCGGCCGCCCAAGCAAAAAACTTTAAGAGGGTAGTAAAATGCGGTTGTCGTTGTTCGTAATATTCTGAAATATATGAATAATATTGTATTTAGAGCGGGGCTTATTTCCCCTCGTTATCCAGAAATAAGACAGGGGGCAGACGGAAAGATTGACAAATTTGCAAAAAAAAACCTTGAATTGTAATGAATAATCAGATAGTTAAGATACAAAACAATCAACTATGTGTTTTAATGGGTTTTTGGGTTCTAAGTAGTCAAAAAAATATCGTGTTCCCGTCTATATCGGTCTACATACAGTATCGGCAGGGTGAGGTGCATTCCCCATTGGAGATGCTTTGAGAATTTCCTGCCATGGGGGACCACATTAACTGGGGGTTTAAAGTTACTGCACACACGCCTTGTGCAGGTATGGGATAATGTAAGGAGATTATACTGATGCGTTCTAAAATATTGTTAAACATAGCTGTCCTGCTGGTGTGCTGTATCGTTATCGGATGTGTGGGGACGAGCCAGAAGGCTGAAAACGTGGCCCCTGAACCGGCAGCGGCGGAAGAATCCCACAGTTCTTTCCATAAATCGCAGCTGCACGACTGCGAGCCCGTTGACACCACCGGTTATGTTAAAAAAGTTGACAATTTTATGCTGATATTTGATCCTTCGGCTTCAATGACACAGACGGTAACGGCATCCCGGTCATGCATGTCCTGCCATACGGCTTACCAGGACCAGAAATTTGCGGAAGACCATGCGGTTCAGTATGGCGGCCGGGAATTTGAAAAGAAAGGGGTCCTGAAACTGTTTACCGGCCGGCAGAAAGAGGAAATTACTGAACAGGACCGGGTCAATCGCTGCTGTGAATGCCACCAGGACGCCCTTTCAAACAAACTGGAGTTCGGCCGGAGCCTGGCCGCCTGCATGAATGACAGCATCCCTGATTTTGACTACAACAGTGCCCTGAGAACCTTTGGATATCCCGTGTATACGCAACTTGGCAACGGGCCCAAGCCTTACGACCGTGACGAATACGGCCATGTCATAAGGAAACTGTTCGAAGCGGACGGGGCAAGCCCGCTGTGGGTCACCCTCCGGGCGGCGGGCCGGGACTGGTATGCCCATAAGGGAAAGATTGCCGTCATCATCATCAGCGACGGCATGGATATGGGAGAAAAAGAGGTGCTGGGCGCAGAAGAACTAAAGCTTCGCTACCGGGATGATATCTGCATTTATACAGTGCAGATCGGGTATGATGTAAAGGGGGGCGAGATCCTGAAAAGAATTGCCGATGCCGGCCGGTGCGGAACGTTTTTTACCGGGCAGGACCTTAACTCCAAAGACGGTATGGAAAATTTTGTGCGCGAGGTGTTTCTTGAACCGGCACCGACTATGGCCGGCGACAGTGACGGTGACGGGGTCCCCGATGATATGGATGACTGCCCGGATACCGAGCCCGGCGTACCGGTGGATGACCGGGGCTGCTGGAAACTGTCGGTCATTGCCGATGTCCTGTTCGACTTTGACAAGTACGTGCTTCGCCCTGAAGGCAAAAAGGTCCTTAACAAAGTGGCGGCCCTGATGAACAAACATCCATACCTTAACCTGCACTTAAGCGGCCATACCGATAACTACGGCAGCATGAAGTACAATATCAAGCTGTCTAAAAACAGAACCCTGGCCGGGTTCACCTATTTGAAAAAACAGGGGATAGACCCTGAGAGAATATCGTTGAGCTGGCATTCTTTCTCCATTCCGGTGGCAACCAATGAAACAGATGAAGGACGGCAGCTCAACCGGAGGCTTGAGTTTAAATTTACAAAAGTTAGGGAAAACAAATAGGAAAAATCTATGAAACGTGCAACTGTAAGTTTACTCTTTGTTTTTTTCCTGTCTGCATGCGGCTCGCCTGAAGTCAGCATACAAAAGGACGTTATTTACAACCGGCCCATGCCCAAGTACGAGTTTGAGTATGAGCTTGGGCCCGGCGACGTTATGGAAATTGTTTACCACTATACCCCGCGCCCGGATACCAACGAGTATTATCTGGCCGTTGGCGATGTGGTCCGGGTTGAATTTGCCTTTCACCCGGAAGTCAACCGGAACGTTACGGTGACGCCGGACGGCAATGTGTCCATGCCCCAGCGCGGGGATGTCAAGGCCCTGGGCCTGACCCCGACCCAGCTTCAAAAAAAGCTGACCGAGCTGTACAGTGACGACTTTATTGATCCGGTCATCACCATCACCATGGTGGAATACAACCGGACCATTGACCATCTCAAACGGGCCATCACCACTGCGGCCCGCGGGCAGAGCAAGCTGACCACCATCCGCCCGGACGGATATATTTCCTTTCCGGTTATCCGGGATGTATATGCCAAAGGCAAGACCCTTCCCGAGTTAAAGGAAATTGTCCAGAGGGAATATTCACAACAGGTGGACAACCTGACCGTGACCCTGATCCTCAAAGAGGTCCATGCCAACCTGGTCTATATTATGGGCGAAATCGGAACCCCCGGTTATTTTCTAATGGAACATCCCTATACGGTCAGCCAGTTGGCGGCCAGGGCCGGCGGCCTTTTGAACACCGCGGAACGAAGCTCTATTCTGGTGATCACCAGAGATAAGGAAAGGCGGCCCTGGGGCCGGATCGTTAATTTGAAAAAGGTGGTTGAGGATGGTGATATGAGCCAGGACATTGTACTGAACCAGTACGATGTGGTGTATGTGCCAAAATCAAAAATTGCCAGGGCAAATCTGTTTGTTGAACAATACATCAACAACATGATACCATCCAATCTCATCGGCCCCTATGACATGGGTGGCACATTGTTGAATACCCGTCCCCTTATTAACGACGGTATCGGCAATACGAATATGCCTTAAAGGCAGCATTATTAAACATGAAGCAGGCATTCCTCGGCAGGAACAGCAAATTTCTGAAAGGTGAGTGTGAAGAGACTTCAGATATTAGACTTTAGATTTTGAAATCGGCTGAAAGGCACCCCAAGTCTCAAGTCCCAAGTCTCAAGTCTTATATCTAAAAAATCAGGAGCCTTTAACTCGTATGGCGATTACAAAATTAGAATCATCCAAAGATTATCTTCGCATCTGGTTTCTCTGGAAACGGCAGGCCATCATTGTGTTTTGGGTTATTGTTCTTTTGGTGATGGCGTATGCCTATACGGCCAAATCCGTGTATGAGAGCAATGCCGAACTGCTGGTCATGCCCAAAACCAGGGAAGGAGAAGTGATCAGTGCCGGTGAAGATGAGCGACGGGTGGTGCCGATTACGGAAAATGACATTTATACGGAAATTGAAATTCTAACCAGCCATTCGGTTCTGGCCAATACGGTGAAATCCCTTAATGATGAACAGTCCAGTCTTTCAGATTCCAAAAAGTCCATTGTCTCTTTGGTCCTGACCCCTATCAAGATGACGGGCAGCGTGATTTTAAGGGCACTTCACCTGACCACCGATCAAAGTTCTGAGTTGGAAAAAAAGGTGTCCAAGCTAAAAGACTCACTGGTCATCAGCCCGGTGATTGATTCTAATATCATCACCATTGCTCTCCATGGAGAGGTGCCAAGAAACACCTATACCATCCTTCAAACACTTCTGGACAAATACTTTGAGCATCGAAGCCGGGTGTTTTCCCAAAGGGAAGGAATGCATTTTTTCAATGACCAGGCCACGGATTTTAGAACAAGGCTTCAAGAGGCGGAAAGAAAGCTGAAGTCTTTTGAGTTCTCCCAAAATATTGTTAATTTCGGCGAGCAGATATTTACCGAGATTGAACTGCTCGCAAAGCTGACCGAAGAGTTAAAAATGCTCGAGGTGAGCTATGCTCAAAACTGTGCCCGGATATCCATGCTCCGGTTGAAGATGAGTGCGGACACCACCCGGGTATATCTGACCCGTGATATGCGCCGGATTCCGGCTATTCTGGAACTTGAAAAAGGGCTGGTCCCGGTCCTCATTGAAAGAAGCGGTATCAGCGGCGGATTTACGAAGGGAAGCCGGGAATTTAAAATCATTGACCAGCAGATCGATATGCTCAGAAGTGAAATCCGGTTTGAAGTTGAAAAGGCCATCCGGACGGAAGAACTTGAAATTGAGAGCATGCGCATCAAAATTTTGAGCCTCAAAGAAAAAATTGCCCAGCTTCGGTCCAATGTCTGTGAACTCAATCAAAAAGGGCGCACCCATCAGGACCTGACACGGAAGGTGTCGCTTTACAGAAAAAACTTTTCCCTTTACGAAAACAAGGCTGAAGAGTCCAAGGTGTTTAACCGGAAAAGCGAAAGAAGGCTTGCCAATGTCAGTGTGTCATCAGAGCCTACCCTGCTCCAGAAGCCCATTGCACCCAAACGGGGCTCGCTTCTCTTGCTGGCCCTTGTTTCGGGCATTGGCGCTGCGTTAGCCCTTCCTTTTCTTCTTGAAGTGATTGACAATAAATTGAAATCCGCCGACGACGTGGAAGCGCTGGTTAAGCTGCCGGTAATATGCAGCTTTAACGATATCAAATAACCGTCAAAGAGCAATTTCTAAATCTCAATGGAGTGGACAATGTTCAAAAGGACAAAAACGCAGGACGAACCGCCGAAACCAGTCATTACCGACCCGAAGCCCCGTTCTGGAAATTGGAACTTCTTTGATCTGCGGAACCGGAAACAGAGCGGAGACCTTGAAAAGAAAATCTATAATTTAAAAACGGAAAGCCAGCGAAAGGTATTTAATTTTGTGAGCAGCAGACGCCAGGAAGGGGTCACCACTGTCCTGGCCAATTTTCTGCAATACCTGCGTGAACAGGGCAGTGAAAAAAAGATCCTTATTATTGACGCCAATTTCCTGGTGCCCGGCCTGCACCGGGTGTTTAACAAAAAACTTTCCGCAGGCCTTGCCGATGTGCTGGCAGGGGGCATTCAGATTCATGAGGCCGTTATCAGCCTCAATGTGTTGAACATGAGCTTGTTAACCTGCGGCCAGGATTACAAGCGAATGGCGGGAAACATCAGCCTGGAGCGGTTCAGCGAGGTGATTGAAGAGGCCAAAAAAGGGTTTGACTATGTGTTTATTGATTCCTCTCCGCTGCTGATTTCATCAGATGCCATTTCAACGGCCATTGCTGCGGATGTGACCCTTCTGGTGATCCAGGCCCTCAAAGTACAGCGGGAAGTCGCCAGGCGCTCAAAAAGCCTTTTGACGGACAATGCCTGTGAGATCGGCGGCGTTATTTTAAACAGAGTCCCCCAGGTGATTCCTTCCTGGGTTTACCGGATGATATGAACCAGGGCAGAACCATGCTTGCGATACTTAAGGAAACTCAAAAATGCGCACTGTTTGGCCTGATAGTGGTTTTTTTGTTTTCCTGTGCCGGCCCCAAGGTTGAGATCACATCGGATGTTATTTATAACCGTCCCATGCCCAAAGGCGAGTTTGACTATGAGCTGGGACCCGGGGATATTCTGGAAGTCGTTTACCACTACACCCCGCGTCCGGACACCACAGAGTACCACCTGGCCGTGGGGGATGTGGTCCGGGTTGAATTTGCCTTTCATCCGGAAATCAACCGGGACTTAAAGGTAACGCCGGACGGCAACATTGCCATGCCCCAGAAAGGAGATGTCAAGGCCCTTGGGCTGACACCCACCCAGCTGAGAACAAAAATTACAGATCTTTACGCCAAAGAGTTTATTGAACCCGTGGTCACCATTACCATGATTGAGTACAACAAGGCGGTGGAACACCTTAAAGTGGCCATTACCACAGCAGACCGCGGACAAAGCAAGCTGACCACCATACGGCCGGACGGATATGTGTCTTTCCCGGTGATCAGGGATATCTTTGCCCGGGGAAAAACCGTCCCGGAGCTAAAGGAAATTGTCCAGGGGGAGTATTCCAAAGAGGTGGAGAACCTGACCATCACCCTGATTTTGAAAGTGATGAAATCCAATCTGGTGTTTGTCATGGGGGAAGTGAATGCCCCGGGCTACTATCTGATGGAACATCCCTATACCGTCAGCCAGCTGACCGCCCGGGCCGGGGGGCTTGCCAACACAGCTGAACCCAGCAGTGTTCTGGTCATCAGCCGGGATAAACAGCGCAAACCCTGGGGCCGGATCATCAATTTGAGAAAAGTGTTATCCATGGGGGACATCAGTCAGGACGTACTGCTCAACCAATATGACGTGGTGGTGGTGCCCAAATCCAAAATTGCAAGGGCAAACCTTTTTGTGGAGCAGTATATCAATAACATGATTCCATCAAATCTTGTCGGTGCGTATGATATGGGCGGCACGGGGCTGAACACCCGTCCCATTATCAATGACGGTTATGGAGACGCAACCGCAGCACCCACGGCAGGGGATGAAGAATAAAGGGCTGTAAATAACTTATCCAATAAAAGAGATATTACTGGTATGGCAATTACAAAATTACAATCCTCAAAAGATTATCTTCGCATCTGGTTTCTCTGGAAACGGCAGGCATTAATTGTTTTCGGGCTTATTATCGTTTTGGTGATGGGATATGCTTATTCCGCCAAGTCGGTATATGAAAGCAATGCCGAACTGCTGGTCATGCCCAAAACCAGAGAAGGCGAGGTGATTACCACCGGTGATGATCAGCGAAGAGTTGTGCCGGTCACTGAAAATGATATCTATACGGAAATTGAATTGATCAGCAGCCAGTCGGTACTTGCCGGTACCGTCCAGTCCCTTGAAGCGGATAAGGCCAACCTGATCGATCCCAAAAAATCTATTTTTTCTCTGATTCTGATGCCGGCCAAAAAGGTCATTAATGCTGTTTTGGGCATGTTTAAACTATCCTCCGACCCGGGCACAGAACTTGAACAAAAAGTGGCGGATTTAAGAGATGCGTTGAATATTTCCCCTGTCATTGAGTCCCACATTATTGAGATCGCCCTTCATGGTGAGATTCCCCAAAATACCCTTGTCGTTCTTGAAAAACTGCTTGAAAATTACTTTCTGCACAGATCCAAGGTGTTTGCACAGGAAAAGGGGCTGCACTTTTTCAGTGACCAGTCCCAGGAGTTTAAAACCAAACTGGATGAGGCTGAAAAGGAATTAAAGGCTTTTGAATTAAACGAAAATATATATAACCTGGAGCAGCAGATTGCCGCCGACATTGCATTGATTGCAAAGCTTACCGATGAACTCAAGATGATTGAGATCTCCTATGCCGAAGACCGGGCCCGGATCAGCATGCTCAAGCAGGAACTGATGCAGAATCCGGATATGGTTAACCTGTCCAAGGAAATGAACGATATCCCTTCCATCCAGGAGCTTGAAAAGGGGATGGTGCCGGTCCTGATCCAGCGCAGTGCCGTCAGCGGAAGATTTTCCAAAGACAGCAGACAATTTCACAACATTGACGGCCAGATCAAAATGCTCAGAAATGAGATCCGGTATGAAGTCGAAAAAGCCCTTTACACCGATGAACTTGAGTTAGAGGCCACGGCCATTAAAATTGAGAGCCTTAAACTCAAAATAGCGGAACTCAGATCCGATGTGAACGACCTTAACCAGAAGGGGCGTTTCCACAATGAGCTGTCAAGGAAAGTGGATATCTATAAACAGAATTTTGAACTGTATGAAAGCAAGACCGAGGATGCCAAAGTGCTCAGTCGAAAAAGCAAGCGGAAACTGGCCAATGTCAGTGTGTCATCCGAGCCGAACCTGCAAGAGCAGCCCATTGCCCCCCAGCGGGTGACGCTGCTGATGCTTGCCCTGGCCGGTGGCCTGATGGCGGCGGTTTTTCTGCCCTTTATTCTCGAATCCATTGATAATAAACTCAAATCTGCCGATGACGTGGAGGCCCTTGTTGATTTGCCGGTGGTATGCAGTTTTAACAACATAAAATAGTTCCTCACGGCCACGGGCCGTCTTGGTTATCCAACCAAGCACCGCCCACAACGAAAAATGAAAGTCTTTTCAGCTTGTTAGTGAGACTTTCTTATAACGGCCACGGGCCGCTTTGGTTATCCAACCAAGAGCCGCCCACAACAAATATTGAAAGAACTCAAAAGGTTGCTGAGTCTTTCATATAAAAAAAGTAAAGGGGAGGGCGGGCGCAAGGTTTAAAGAGTTAAGCATTTCAAGGATGGCGGATGAAAACCGGAGGGTGAGTCTATGCAAAAGCAAGGCAGTTCAAACGCTTTGGGGTGGCATTTTTTTGACTTAAAAAACCGAAAACAAAGCGGGGACCTTGAAAAAAAAGTATTCCATCTTTTCTCCAGAGACGCTTGTAAAGCCTTTAACTTTGTGAGCAGCAGAAGAAAAGAGGGGGTGACCACTGTCCTTGCCAATCTTGTCCAGTATGTCAGAGAACAGCGCAGCGGTAAAAAACTGCTGGTTATTGATGCCAATTTTGTAGCGCCGAGGCTGCACCATGTATTTGGCCTCAAGCCCGATACCGGCCTTGCTGAAGTCCTGGCCGGCAACGCGACCCTTAATGAAGCCCTGGTGATTTTGCCTGAAGCCAACATGGCGTTGCTGCAAAGTGGAAAAACTTACCGGTCCATGACCGGGGATATCAGCCTGGAGCGGTTTCAGGCTGTGATCACCGAGGCAAAAGACAAGTTTGATTATATTTTTGTTGATTCTCCGCCTTTGCTGGCATCATCTTCGGCTGTTTCCACCGCGGTTTCGTCTGATGCCACCTTTTTGATCCTCCAGGCACTCAAGGTACAGCGGGAAGTGGCCATGCGGTCTAAAAACCTCTTGGTGGAGAACAACTGCATGATCGGCGGTGTGGTATTAAACAGGGTCCCCCAGGTGATTCCTTCCTGGGTGTACCGGATTATCTGACCGGCACTTAAGCTTTAAAATAACCAAATTAACATAAAAGGGCATCTGAACCAGTCAACATGATCGCTTTATTACTCCCCATAGCCGTCTTCCTTTTTCTTCTGTTTATCTGCTCTGTTTTCAAACCCAAATACGGGCTTTACCTGCTGGTGTTTATCCGGCCTATTATCGACAACCAGGCCTTGTACATCACGGAAAAGTTCCCGGGGCTTCCCTTCAATTATTTACAGACAGTGGGGGTTATTGTCCCCGTTATCCTGTTGTTTTCTTTAATGCTTAAAAAACTGGATGCCGCCAAGGCAAAGGTCCTGTTTTTTGACCAGAGAATTGCCAATTATTATGCGCTGTTTCTGCTGGCCGGCATTCCCGCAGTGGTGCTGGCCAGTGAGACGGTCCTCATGGTCGGGGACTGGCTCAAATACTTTACCCTGTGGACAATCCTGATCTATGCCATCAACATCATTGAAACCCCTGAAGACCTTAAACAGCTGTTTGTTGTGATTGTCATCAGTTCGTTTTATCCCCTGCTCCAATTTGTCATCCACCAGGTGACCGGAGATCTGGTGGATGACAGAGGGCATCTTCGGAATCTGGGGGGGTACCCCCATCAGAACGTGGCCTCCAGAACCCTGTTGGCCTTTATACCGGCATATCTGTACATGATTTTCAGGGATCAGACAGCCAAAAAAATGAAGCTGATGTTTTTAGGGCTTTTGATGTTTCTGCTGTTATGCATTTATATGACCTACTACAGGACCCTTTTGCTGGCGCTGGCCGCGCTGTTGCTGTCCTTTGCCTATTTCAGGAAATATTATTTAACCCTGGTATTGTTGTTTTTGGCCGGCGTTATGATTATTCTCAGTTCTCCTTACCTGCTGAACAAAGTCGTGGTCCAGTCCGGGACGGTCCTGTTGAATTTTGATGAGCTGTTCAACCCGAGACCTACCCCCTATGACAGCATCCTGGCCGGCCGGTTTGCCACATGGCGGATCCTTACCGATCATTATCTGAGGCACTCCACGGTTATTCAGATGCTGTTCGGGTTCGGGTTCAGCCTGCCCACCCGTGCCGTTGAGGTGTCGACGGCCCATAATCAGTTTATCCAGACCATCTTTCGGTCGGGAACCATAGCGGCCGTGGTTTTTTATTTCTGGCTTTTTAAAACCATGTTGTTTTCTTTAAAGAACAATACCGGGCTGATTCCAAACGTCATATCCGCCTATATCATTGGCCTTTTGTTCGCCACCTTTGCCGGAGATTTTTTCAGTGATGCCAGAACGCACTGGTTTTTAGCCCCATATCTGGCCATTATGATCAAGTATCACCAGTTTGCCCTGGAAAAGGAATAACATTCATGTGCGGTATCCTTGGCGCCATTTGTTATGATGATGAGCAGCGATTTCGTGATGCCCTGGACCTGATGCATCACCGGGGGCCGGACAATACCGGTATATACCGGGCAGATCCCCATGTCCTTTTAGGGCACAAACGCCTTGCCATCATTGACCTGGATGAAAAAGCCAACCAGCCCTTTGTCGACAGCGGCGGCAAACATGTGATGGTCTTTAACGGGGAAATTTATAATTACCTGGACATCAAAAAAGAACTCCAAGGACTCGGCGTCGTGTTTCGCACCGAATCCGACACGGAAGTCCTTTTAAAAGCCTATCTTCAATGGCAGGAAAACGCCTTTATCAAGCTGCATGGCATGTTTGCCTTTGCCATTTATGATCTGGAACAAAAAAAGATGGTCCTTGGCCGGGACCGGATGGGGGAAAAACCCCTTTTTTATACCAAATCCGGCAACCGGTTCTTTTTCGCATCAGAGTTGAAAAGTATTTGCCGCCTGCTTTCAGACCGCCCGGTTGTTGACCTTAAGGCCCTGCTCGATTATTTGTCCTTTGGGTATGTCCCCACCCCCAAGACCATTTATTCGGGTATCCGAAAATTAGAGCCCGGGTCATATTTAAATATTGATGTCAAAACCCTTGAAACGGCCCAAAAACCCTACTATACCGCCCGGTTTGAAAACAGCATAAAGGACCCGGTACAGGCCGCCGAGATGTTTGATCAGATTTTGTCCGATGTCTCAAAAGAAATCACATTGTCAGATGTGGGGTATGGGGTGTTTCTAAGCGGCGGGGTCGATTCCAGCGGGGTTGCCGCTTACATCAGCCGGAACAACAGCCGTGTCAACGCCTACACCATTGGATTCAATGACGCCCAATTTGATGAATCCCCTTATGCAACGCAGGTGGCCCGCCATCTTGACTTAACCCATCATATCCTCACCTTGGATGCCGACAACCTCATTGACATCTATGAACAGATGGTTGACCTGTATGATGAGCCGTTCAATGATTTCAGCTTTATCCCCAGCTACTTTGTTGCCCACCAGGCCAGGCAGTTTCAAAAGGTGATTGTTTCCGGGGACGGGGCAGATGAAATCTTTTCAGGCTATCAAAAATATCCGCGCCTTAAACGGCTCACTGCCGTGTATCCGTTCAGGCCGGTTTGCAAGATGGCCGGGGCCTTGTCCATGCTGCTGCCGGAATCATCCGATTATAAGCGGCAGTTACACCGGGTCGGGCTGTCACAAACCGAGCTGTTATTTGATATGATGGCCATTGTGTATAAGCGCCGGGAGCTTGCTAAAATTCTGGGGCCTGCCTTAAAACCCGTACACCTTCAATATTCTTCCGGCACCATTATCGAAAACCACATCAATGATTTGCCGGCAGACACGTCGCTGCTGCAAAAGCTACGGTATCTGGATGTTAAAATGCGACTGGTGGATGCCATGCTGGTCAAGGTTGACCGGGCATCCATGGCCAACTCCCTTGAAGTCAGGGCATTTTATCTGCACCCCAGGATAACGGATTTTTCCTTTCAACTGGATGATACCCTGCTGGTCAGAGATAAAACCGCCAAGTTTATTTTAAAAAAGACGCTGGAAAACCGGCTGCCCGACCCCATCCTATACCGACCCAAGATGGGGTTCTCAATTCCGTTGAAAAAGTGGATCACCAAAGATTTAAAGCCTGTTTTTGACGAAGCGGTCGGGAACCTGCCCGATGAGCTGTTTGATAAACAGGCCATTGATGCCGTTGTCAGGCTCCACGAAAAAAGCCAGCGTGATTTTATCTTACAGCTCCACGCCCTGATGTTTTTAGGAACCTGGCTTAAAAGACGCAACATCAGTTTTTCTTAACATTTGAAGAGCGACCCGCCACATATTGCCGGCCTTTCGTAAAGGCTTTTGGAGAAAAGGATGAAAATTTCAGTCGTTATCCCGGCCTACAATACGGAAAAATATATTGCCAGAGCCGTCAACAGCGCCTTGAACCAGACCTTTACGCCCTTTGAGATCATTGTGGTTGATGACGGGTCTTCCGACAATACGGCTCAGAAGGCCAAAGCCTGCGCCAAGGACGTTATTGTCATTTCCCAGCCCAACGGAGGGGTTTCAAATGCCAAAAACACCGGCATTGCAAAGGCCAGAGGCGACTGGATCGCTTTTCTGGATTCCGACGATGAATGGCTCAGTTACCACCTTGAACAGGCCCGCGATATTCTATCGGGCCATCCGTTTTTGCACTGGTACTTTGGACTGGACATCATCAAATCTCAGGATACGGGAAGAATCCTTTATTTTAAACCCTTAAAAGAATCGGTCCGGGATACCCTGCTGATACAGGGCGCCTATTTTGATAATTGTTTTGAAATTGAGGCCATTCACCCCATTATGACGACAGTTTCCGCCATCGTTAAAAAATCGGTCCTTTTATCCCTTGGCGGGTTTAACGAGTCCCTTGGGAGCGGAGAAGACCGGGAATTGTGGCTTCGGATAGGGCTTTCCCATCCAAGGGTGGGATATGGCGCAAGGCTTTCCGGTATTTACTGGATTCGCGGCAATTCCATCACCAATACCGCGAGTGTAAACCGGTCTTCGATGAATGATGCGCTCAAATTCCTGTTTCATATGGACCGGGTTTCCGGCTCAAAGGGGCCGGTGGCCAAAAAGGCGGCCGAACCGTTTATTCTCGATTGTGCCCGGCGAACCGTTGCCAGGGCCGTTAAATTTAATGACCTTAATGCTGTTAATGATATTTTCAAAAAATACGGGTATAAACTCGGGTTCCGGTATAACCTGCTGGCGTTTTTCGGCCGGTTCATCCCGCCTTCACTGATGCCGGCAGTCAAAAAACTTAAAGATACCGTAAAACCCCGATAACAGGTGAACAAACGTAAATGATCAGCATCGACGATGCCAAAAAACGGCTGGTACTCAACACCATCTCCAATATCCTCAACGTCGGTGTAACGTCACTGATTCTGTTGTGGCTGACCCCTTTTCTGGTCCGGCAGCTGGGCGTGGATGTCTACGGCATGTATCCCCTGGTCGCCGATATAGCCCTTTACATCATGATTTTATCCGGCAACTATACAACGGCGTTCAGCCGGTTTATCTCCCTTGCCATTGAAAAAAACGATATGGCATCCGGGCGGACCTATTTTTCCACGGCCGTGGTGTCGCTTTTCGGCATCAATATGGTGGTGCTCATCCTGGTATTGGGCGCCGCCTTTTTCCTGTCCAGCCTGATCCATATCCCTTCCGGCGCCCAAACCGATACCGCTGTTTTCTTTGTGCTGATGATTGCCTCAGGCCTTGTGGATACCTTTGCAAGTCCCCTGTGGGTTTCCACCTTTGTGACCCATAAACTTTATGTTCAGAACATATCCGTGGTGATCAGCCGGATCGGGCAGCTTCTGGCCATTCTGGTGTTGTTTTATCTGTTTGACGCATCATTGACCATTGTGGGCGTCAGCCGGTTTGGCATGTTTTGTTTCCAGTTTATCATGGCCCTGATGTTTACGAGGATGTTCCTGCCAGACCTGACCCTTAAGATCAAAGCCTTTTCCTGGCCGGCATTCAAGGAAATGGGGAAAATGAGTTACTGGATCACCATTGACACCATTGGCAGCCTTTTCTACCTTCAGTCAGACCTGATCATCATCAACCTGATCACCCATTCCGGGATGGTGGGCCTTTATGCGGTGGTGGTTCAGTGGGTCTTGTTTTTACGGACCCTGACACCGGCCATCAGCAATGCCTTTTCACCCATTGTGATTGATTTTATCGCAGAAAATAAGATGCCTGACCTGGCCTTTCATACCAGGCGAGCCATTAAATTCATGGGCATGATTCTGGCCTTGCCCATTGGCCTTTTGACCGGCCTTTCCACCCCTTTGCTGGTGGTATGGCTGGACCCGTCATTTGCCCATCTGGGTCCCTTGATGAAGCTGGTGGTTTTCCCCCAGATTATCTTTCTGGCCATCAACCCCCTTTATTTCATCAACCGGGGGTTGAACAAGGTTAAAATCCCGGCACTGGTCACCTTTGCCGGCGGGATCCTGAACGTCATCTTTTCCGCCGGCCTGCTCAAGTACAGCAGCTGGGGGCTTTATGCCGTGGCCGTGGCCACGGTTCTGGCATTTATGCTCAGAAGCATTGCCTTTACGCCCATCTACACCGCCGGGCTGCTCAACCAGAAGCGGTATTATTTCTTAATGCCGGTGATCCCCGGGGTTATTCTGGCATCTCTGGTTGCGGCGGCGGCCTTTGGCATGGCATCAACGTTTGCCATAACGTCCTGGTGGCATCTGATAGCCGCAGGCCTGGTCATGACGGTTATTTACGTTCCGGTTTGCTTTTTAACCGTATTAAGAGGGGATGAAAAACGATTTTTGATCTCTCTTGTGGGAAAAAAGTTCAGCCGGTAAACGGCGATCTGTTTTTTATGATCTGCTCATAAACCTTTCGGGTATTTTTCCCCATGTTTTCCAGCTGAAAGTATTGACAGGCATGCTGCCGGAGGCGCTGCCCCTCATCCCTGGCCTTAAGGCGATCCGAGACAAGCTGCATGAGCTTTTCTGCCAAATCATCCGCATCCCACAACCGAAACACCATTCCCGGGGGATCCGGGGCCGTGCGGTCCGTTGATTGCGTTTCAAACACGGCCACATTTTCAGGAATGTCGCTGACTATGCTGGGAAGGCCGTAGGCCATGGCCGACAACAGTGAATTGGACATGCCTTCAATGGACGAGGGAAGGATAAAGGCAAAGGCATTGGCAAACAGTTCATCTTTAAGCCGGCCTGAGGCAAATCCAAGCAGTTTGATCCGCTCGTCACCGGCCTGTTCAACCAGTTGATTGTAATAATCCGGGGACTTTCCTTTGTGGCCTGCAATGGCGAGCTTAAGTCCTTTGGCCTCCGGGGTGTCCTTGATTTTTTCAAAGGCCTGAACCAGGGTATGGCACCCCTTTTCCGGTTCAAGCCTTGCCATAAACAGCAGGTAATCCTGTTTGCCAAGCCCCCACTTGGTGATCTGGTCCGGCTCAGGAAGGACCCTGGGCAGGTCCACGCCGTTGGGGATATAGGCGGTTTGCGCCTGATAGGTCCGGGTAAAATACCGCTTCATGGCCAGGGAATTGACCGTGGTCACATGGGCGAACCTGATGCTGCACAGCTCTCCAAACCGGAGCAGGGAAGATGAAAACTTGTCCCATTTTTCCCGCTGGGAATCCAAGGCGCGCATTGCCCCGACCACTTTTTTGCCCATGAGCCTTGGAATAAACGAAAACAGGCATGGCCCGGGGTTGTTGATCTGCACAATGTCGATGTCGGGATTGAAGCTGACATGGATAACCGAAATCAGTGAGCGGATCAGATTGTCCAGGTGTTTGGAAGGGATACTCGGGATTTCAATTCTGCGAATGTTCTTGGGATAGGTTTTCTGAAGCGCCTGCTGCCGCTCCTGTCCGGATAGTTTCTGGCAGTATACGATGACGTCGTCTCCCTTGGCGGCAAGATGGAGTGAAAGGTATTCCACATAGGTTTCCGTACCGCCGTAGCAGGGCGGGATTCCTCTGGATCCGAGCAGGGCAATTTTCATTTTGGTCCCTTCTGGTTAAGGGTTAAGGGTTTCAAGCAGGGCTTTTTTGTAAACCGGGTATATAAAACGGATATGAAAATCCCGGGCCCGGCCAAGGGCCTTTTGTTCATATGCCATTCTGATTTTATCCTCATGATTCATTAAAATAAGGGCCCGGGCCAGGGCATTTTCATCATTGACCGGAATCAGGATGCCAAATTCCCCTTGGTGAACATCATTAACCGGGGGGTGAAACATTGGGTCGAGTATTTCTTTGGGGCCGGATTTGCAGTCCGTTGCCACCACGGCTTTTTCCAGGATCAGGGCCTCGGCCAGGCCGTTTGGAAAGCCTTCCCGCTGGGAGGACAGTACAAAAAATTTACAGTGTTTAATGAACGGATAGGGATTGGCGTGAAAACCGGGCAGAATGACCTTGTCTTTTAGCGCTAACTGTTCGATAAGGGTTTCAAATTCACCGCGCAACGGGCCTTCTCCAAGGATGACCAGTTTGGGGGCAAGACTTGCCGCCGCATAGGCCCTGATCAGCAGATCAAATCGTTTTGCCGTGTTGAACCGGCCAATGGCGCAGATGTATTCTCCCTGGCCCGGCAAATGTTCATCGGCCTTTGCCTGGATATCTTCAACCGGGTAGGGATTGTAAATGGTGATGACCTTTTTTTCAGGAATGGCGAAATGGTCAATCAGGTCATCCCGCCCCCCTGTGGAATTTGCAATGATGGTATGGGCAAAGGGATAGACAAAGCGGATCAGCATCCGGTTTAACCGGTGATAGAGGCTGGCATCCCCAAACCGGCTGCTGGCCGTTGAGCGCTCGCTGATGACCACCTTGTGCCCAAAAAACAGGCGGGATGCCACGGAGAATTGGTTTGACCGTGTCAGAAAACTGAACACCAGGTCCGGCTTGATCTGTTTGATTTGTGCCAGAAAGGCGAAAAACGTTAATACCAGGTTTCTTTTATCCACACAGACCACCGGTGTCTTTTCGGGAAGCCTTTGGGTGATCACCCGGTCATCAAGCAGAATCACGGTCACGGCAAAATCACGGGACAGCCGGTGGACAAGGGTGGTAAAAACCCGCTCAGCGCCGCCGCCTTCCAGGGAGTTGATCACCATTGCTATGCTTTTTTTACGGGGCATGAAATTTCTTTGGATGTTTTATGTTTTACTGATGACCGCTTTTCTTCTATATCACAAAAGCGGCAAAATATATAGAAACCATTGGCTGTTTGTCAGGGTGATCGCACGTAACTTGCCTGCCGGTGATTTCAATTTCGATGATAAGGATAATAATGTATATTGTTGAGACTTGGGATATGGGATATGGGATATGGGACTTGGGGAGGCCGTGGATGCCGCAATCCCCAGGTCCCATATCCCAAGTCCCAAGTCCAATTTTTTGGAGATTGAATGTATCATTATCAATGCGGTTCCCCTGGCCTGTTTGCCAGGGGAGAGCGTGTAATCTTCAGCCGGTCTGATATGTCAATATAGCCAACCCTGTTAATAATCATCCGGGGGGGGATTCCGGCATTGACGGCATTTCGTTTTTGCCATGCCCCGCATTGGAAACTTTTAGATGATGATATCCCCCACAATGCGGCTGTTATTCAGTGCTGTTTTCGAAAAAGCCTGGACGACAATTAGACATAAGTGTTGTCGTACGGTTCCTAAAATTCTGCTCTAATGTTTTTATCAATCCAAATGGTCTTTTTGACAATTTTAGCCTAAAATTTTATGATTTGGATAAACGAGGAATCGCTCAGGATGGGCTTTTTCAACGAGGTGCTTTGCATGCAACTATTCACCTTTTTAACCATGTGTCAATCAATGTCATTAACTTAAGCGTTAATACAAGAAACTGGAAACAAGAGACAAGAGGATGAAGCGCCGTTGGCGCCCATTTTATAACCCCTGCGCGCTATGCCAAATTTCTTAAGTTAATGGCATTGATGTGTCAATCATTAGTCACCCCTCTGAATCACTTCAAAAGTTCTTAACCAGTCATTAAAAAGAGGACATTCGTTTCGAATTTTTTCGATACCGATTTCTTTGGCGATGGTCACCCCCATCGTTGTTTTCAGAAACTTCCCATTGATTGACCAGGCATCCAGGCGTTTGGAAGGAGCTGTCTGGGGATTATTATTGATTGCTTCTGGAGAGCCACATTCAGATATGACCGTTGCAACTGTAGATTCATCTATGCCCAGTTGCCTGGCAAGAATCCCGGCATCACTGAAAAGCAGTGCCTCAAATTCATGCACGGCTACGAAAGGTATAAATCGGCGTTCTGCCTGTTGTTCTGAAAAAAGCGAGATAACATGATTTTTGGTCGCCTCATTCACCGTTTTGGCAATCTGTGAAGGATGCGCTTGCTCTGGTACTAAATCAAATCCTGGCCATTCTTTAGTCCCGTAATAATCGATAAATGTCGTAACATAGGTATCAGGCCGTTGTTTTAAATGCAATTCCAGGTCCCTTTTGACACGGGAAAAACGAACATCACCACCCTTTTGTCCTGGCTTGGATACTTGAGTCGCACGTATCCCTATGTTTTTATAACCGATATACGGTGCTAAGATACTCTCAATGAAAATCTGCTCGGTCTTGCCTTCCACGATGGCGATCACTTCAATGTAATTACTCATAAATCGGCCCTCCTGGAATAACGTTCTTTGACCAGAGTTCGCCTACTGAGTAATCTTCCAACCATGCTGAAAAGTCCTTTTCCTTCAGCCGTTTGAAAGTTGAAGCACCATCTTCACGGTTCACAACTATCGTATCTTCAATGCCAAATTGATCAATAAGTGCAGGAGATTGGGTTGCCACAATGACCTGGGTCTGTTTTGAGGCTACCTGAATTAGTTCACCAAGCACTACAATCGCCGCCGGATGCAGGCCCAGTTCCGGTTCATCTATAATAATCGTGGAAGGTGGATTCGGTTGTAATAATGCCGTGGCAAGACAGATAAAGCGAATAGAACCGTCCGATAGATGATAGGGCTGCATTGGAAAGTTCGACCCTTTCTGACGCCAACTAAGCCGGACTTTTTCCGCCTCACCAAGTTTGTGTACATCCAACTGGAAATCATCAAAGAAAGGTGTGACCATGCGGATGGCAGCAACAATTCTCTTATAATAATCAGAATAGAATTCCTCATTTTTAAGGTGAAAGATGAACGGGGCAATATTTGCAGCATCTCCCCTTAGTTTATGATAGTCTTCAACGATCTCTGAGCGTCGCATGGGAGATGACGCACTGGTATCATGAAAGTGGTAGACCATCCAATTGGAAATGGATTCATAAACGAAATGTCCTACTCCGTTCCACTGACCGTCCCTTGATTTTTCATTGCGCTCATCGTACAACCGGCTTTCTTTTGATGGACTTCCGTAAGAACGCCATTCTGTTGTGACATACTTTCGTTCTTCATTTATAAGAAAATTTTCATCGGCGGTTGGTGTGAGCTCAAACCGGTATGAATTAGAGCCCTTCGCATTACTACTGTGGGATGTAAAATCAAACCCCATCTCAATTTTTGAGGTCACCTTTGGCCCTTCAAAAAGAAAATTATCTGCTCCTCCACGCTCAAGAATAAATTTGCTGAAATTCTTCTGCGTCATTGCCATCAACATACGAAAAATCTGAACAAAATTACTTTTTCCGGCGCCATTTGCACCAATAATTACATTGAGGTCACCCAGTTTGAATTCATTGACTTCCTTAATGGATTTGAATCCCTTAACTGTCAGTTTCTCTAAAGCACCTCTCATGGCATGCTCCTCAAAACATTTCTTTGTATTCCGTATATTCTATGGTCCATTCTATCTTCCAGCCTCTGGATTCTATATTTTCCTATCACCAATCTTCATTTAGATACTTTTTGAGTTGTCCTATAGTATTCATTGATTGGTGCTTGCATATATAACCATCGGTCCTCAAAATGGTCCATATAAGAATCCTCAGGAGTGTTTATATATTAAGCATTCTCGAAGTTTGCAACTTACAAAGGCTCATTTTTCCAATCCCAAAACAAGATCTTTCACAATAGGCAAGAACCATATCTATGTCAAAGGATTTCAATTGATTCTTAAGCTGCACGGGTTTCAGCTCTGTCTGTCTCTTCTTTTTTGTTTTCGCTCCAGGTATCCCAGGTCTCCCGGTCCCGATTTATTTTTTCATGGTTTCTTATGGCATGGGCCATGTTGAACCTATGCCAAAACTGCTTTTTATTTTGTCGATGGTTACAAGGTCTGGTTTAAAAGGTATCGTTGGCGCTTTGGGTACAGGCAGTTCATGGGTAGACCTGAACGGCGTGTCTTTAATTTTCATGTTATATGCCATGACCATCAGCGTTTCCAGGTTAACAACGTCTTCGATATTATAGGCCAGGAGGGTTTCTAACGCTTTTTCATTTTTGTTTTGCTGATAGTCAAGCCACAAGAGAACGGCAAAATAACCGTCAACGCCGTCCAAGTCTCCACGATCGATATCCAATGCCTTTTCACAGCACTTCAAACCGCCCGAGTACCCTAAACTTTTTAAAACATATCTCAAATCTATATGGGCATGGTCCAGACTGATACCAAACTGCCCTTCGATAAACGGCACATCAAAGGTTTTTCCATTGTAAGTGATGATGACATTGTAATTACGGATTTCTTTTATGAAATCTTCAAGATTATGTCCTTGTATGAAGTATTGTATTTTTTTCCCGTCGTAGAGTGCAATGGTTGTAATCTCAAAACCGTAAAGCCCAAGACCCGTTGTCTCTATATCGATGTAAGCGGTTGAGTCACGGAATTCTTTGAATAATCTCCAGTGTTCCTTGGCCGGTAAAAGATTTGCAAAATAGGCCGGGTCATTGTTTTCAAGACGTTCAGCAGACTTTTTTATGTATGCCATTATGGTCTCAAATCTTTTGGGGGGAATTCTACAGTCATTATCAGGGGCAGCGTCCTGCCAGTCTAATAAGCCGGAACGCCATAACTGCAGTTCAGTCTTATCTCCGATACCTGGTATGTGTTGAAATGAATTTCTCAGCATGGTTTATTTCCTCCAGGGGACAACACTTTCCCGCATCTGTTTTAGCAGCCGGAAAAGAACATTAAACTTCCTCTCGGATCACTTTATCGCCCACCGTCTCAATGAGTTGATCCAATATCATCGCATCATGGCTGTCGATTTGCTTCCAGGAATTTCGAAGGACCTGATGGCCCATGGCATCAAAATTTATGGCCGAGACCACAACTTCCGTATATTTCAGCCTCGGATCTCCTTTATGGTACGGCCAGACTTCAAAAATACGCAGGTCAGCTGTCTTCAATATGAATTTTTCACAAATCCGGGGGATGATATATTCAATACAGTTGGAGGTCGGAACCCCCGTGTTGTCGCCCTGATCTATCAAAAGCATCCAGGTCGCTTTGGTGGTTGCCTCATGGGCGAGAATCAAATGGCAAAAGGAATCCATTAAACGGGGATCATTTTGTTCTTTTTCGGTCCCGGCACCTTTCCAGCTGTAAATAGACGAATAAGTTATTTTAAAATACATAGTGAATCTGAATTTTTAAGCGTGAATAACCTTAACCCTTCCAACAAGGCCATTTTCCAGTCTAACTTTTATACCGTGGGGATGGAAAGGTGATTTTGTTAAAATCGTTTTTACGACGCCTTGGGTCAGGACCCCTGTTCTTTGGTCTTTTTTTAATACAATGGAAACGGTTTGCCCGGGTTTAATTTGTGTTCTGTTTTGTCCGTCAGTCATTATCCTTTTTATCCTCTATCTATGAATTTCTAATACATTTTAAACTGGATACTATTTAATGCAAGAGCAAGAATACAGGCAGGATGATCTGCCCGGAACTTGTTCTTGCCGTATGTGCCTAAATAGGATAAGTATTACGCATTGACCCTAACTCTTTTTAAATTGTCGGCATGTCAGCCTCTTGGTTTAAAATTCTTCCATGAACCATAAGAAAGATCCCGCCATATGACCAAAATCCAGCAATATGAGCCCTGGCTGTTCGGGGCAATGGTTGTGTTGTTTATTATTCCCCTCTGGGTTTATCCTTATATCCCTACCCAGGACGGCCCGGCCCATCTGTTCAATGCCCATCTGATCAATGGACTTTTGCAGGAACAAACTAACCCGATGATAGACGGGTTTTATGAACTCAATAAAGATTTTACCCCCACCTGGGTGTTTCATCTGGTTCTGGCCAAGCTTGGCCGTATGGCCGGGGTACAGACGGCTGAGCGGATCATATTGTCCATATTAATCGTCTTTCTTCCCCTGGTTACCCGTTTTGGTGTTTCAAAAATCAACCAGCCCATGGCACCGTTGGCCTGGCTTGTGTTTCCCATGAATTACAATCATCTGTTTTATTACGGGTTTTACAGCATGTGTTTTTCGGTGCCGTTCTTTGTCCTGAGCTTTACCCTGGTGCTGGAATTTTTAAAGTCCGGCAAGAAGATCTATCTGTTATGGATTATGATATCCGGGTTTTTCAGTTACTTCATGCACATTATCAGTTTCGGGCTCCTTGGCATTGCCGTGGCCCTTTCCTGTATCGGATATGCCGTCAATTCGGTAAAGGGACAAGGCAAACTCGATGCCGGCGGATTTGGCGGTTTTATGGTCAGCCGCTTTGTTCCGCTTTTTCTTTGCTATGTGCCGGTGATTGCGGTTGTGGTCCTTTTTCTGGGTGGAAAACAGTCTGTTTTTGTGCCGGAACTGGGGATAGGGCAGCTGGCCGGCCGGATGGCCTACCTGGTTCTTGGCGGAACCCTTTTTCCCATCCGGTTTACCGGGCTTTTTGCATTGATCAGTGTGGGGACGCTCTTTTCAGTCCTTGTGGTGTTTCTGGTTTTCCTTTTGGTCAGGCCCGGCGGGTTTAAAGGGATGCTGCCCAAAGTGATGCTGTCTGTTTTTTTTGCTTTTTGCCTGGTGCTGCTTTTTGTCCCGCAAATGTATTTTGCCACATCCCATGACAACATGCTCGGCGGCGGCTTTATCAAACACCGGATTGCATTGTTTATGATTCCTGTCCTGATTTTAGGACTTGCTTCCTGGACAAACAACCGGGACAGATTGATGAACCAATTGGGCATTTTGATCGGGTTTTCCATGATTCTCTTTTGTTTTCACCTCGCCGTGTTTTCCCATTTTAACCGGCACATCAAAGGGTACCTGTCTTTTGGCCCCCATATCGCACCTGATTCGGTGATTCTTCCCTTAAACCTGGACGGCAATGACGGTCTTACGGCCAAGGGGCCGCTGGGGGTCAGTCTCTTTTGGCGGACAGATCCCCTGCTTCATGCCTCTGACCATCTGGCCCGACAAACCCGTTCCATCAGCCTGGAAAACTATGAAGTTACCCTGGAGTATTTCCCGCTGCTGTACCGGCAGGGCATGGACCCGCTGGATTTCGGCTACACAGATGGTTCTTTTATAGATGAACATAACGGGCCATTAGAGCCATCAGCGGCATGCCGCAATTTGCTGACGCATTATGAGCAAAAAGGGTTTCCTGTCCGGTACATCCTGGCCTGGGGCAAAAACGGTTCTGATAAATTATGGAAGACGATTCATGAATCATATGCCCTGATTGCGAAAACAGACCGTGGGCAATTGTTTGAATTAAAACGATAATGAATCAGGTTGCCTGAGGTTGCTATATCCTGGCGGTAAAGGCGTCAGTTCCAGTCTTTGCAGGGAATCCCGCCTGAAACCGCATAGGCCTTCAGCTTTGGGGTGGGGTTGACGGCCACGGCCTCATCGGCCGCTGTGATGATGGGGATATCCGAGTGATGGTCGGTATATACCGTGAACCGGGAACGGGGAAAATCCCGCCTTAATTCTTTAAAACAAACAGCTTTTACCCTGCCGTAACAGTTTTCGCCGGCAAGCTTTCCGGTAATGGTGCCGTAGCGGCTTATCCCTGCTTTGGTACAGATCACATCATCAAAGCCAAGGGCCTGGCCGATGATGGTGACATACAAATCAAAGCTGGCGCTCATCAGGATCAGATACCGGTTTTGGGCCTGAAGTTCCCGGATGGCTGAAAGGGCTTGGGGCCTGGCCGCCTTTGGCAAAAATGCCTTAAGAAAACCATGGGCGTAACCCGCTGCCTGATCTTTGTGAAGCCCCCCGATCACATGGTAGAGAAAAAACCCCTTAAGCCAGGTGTTGTCCCGGACCCCGGCCTTGTGCATGAACACCGCCGCGGCCAGCAGCGGGCACCTGAACCATCTTGCCGGGCGGCGGATTAAAACATAGATCAGGAAGGCCGCATAGGTGTCTGTCCGGGTAATGGTCCCGTCTAAATCAAACACTTCCACATGGCTGAACCGGCGGTCTGTCATGACCGTTTCCTGGACGGCCTGAAGGTGATGGTAAGGTTGCAGATAAAATTGAGCAGGAAAACAATTCCCGTGGCCAGCACCTGTGAAACCAGGTAGTAAAGCCCCAGAACAGACAGGAAAAATTTAAATATCTGTGCGTTCACAAACAGCATGATCAGGGCAAAGCCAAAATAGAATACAATGGCCCGGCCATGGTGTTCGCCTGAACTGAACACCCAGTGGTACTGGATCAGATAATTGACCATACAGCCCGTTACAAAGCCGGCAGACGTGGCAAAGATTTTGTCCATGCCTGTGGTTTCTACCAGCAGCGCCAATACCAACAGATGGACCAGCACGGCCAGGCCGCCGCTGACCATATACCGGAAAAATTTTGTTGCGGTTTGTCTTGTGGGCAGCAAGGCAGATGGCCTTTAGGAGAAATTGTTGACCAGGAAAATATGAAGCCAGGGGATGTCTACAAGGAGCAAAAAGGCAGTCCAGAGAAGAAGCCCTAAACTGAAAACAAGAAACTTCCACTCTTTATAAAGCTTTTCAGGGTTTTGAACCACCGAGTCATCCTTGAGGCCAAGGTAGAGATACCCCATAAACAGCAAAGAGAAAAACGGATAGGTAAAGATCATTTCAATCCGGTACTTGTACAATAAAATCCCCAGAAAAAAAGCAGCGCAAAGGGCATGGAAAAATGAGGCCAGCATCAGCCGGTCCTGGGTGTAATACTTAAAGGAGGGGCGGTAGTCTTTTGAGGTTTTTTCGCCGATCTGCCGCAATTCCGCAAACCGTTTGATGGTCATGAGAAAAGATCCTCCGAACCAGTAGGCCAGCAATGCCGTTGACGGCGGAAACGGGCTGTCCAGAACAATATACCAGCCGGCCAAAAACCGTATGGGATTGTTAAGGGCCTCGGACACCACATCCACAAAGGGCTTGTCCTTTGAGCGAAGGGGCGGGACATTATAAATGATGCCCATGATTAACAAGGCCAGGATACTTAATAAAAAGGGGGTCCCGATGGCCCAGGCTATCCCTGAAGAGGCAAGGCACAGCAGCACATACTGGCCCATCATCAGATCAAACCGGACCAGCCCCCTGGCACAGGGCCGGTTCATTTTTTTGGGGTGCCGCCGGTCAAATTCACGGTCCAGGTACTCGTTGATGGTGTAATTGGCTGATGCTGCAAGGCTTGTGGCCAGCACGCCAAAGAAAATCGCCACAAAAAGGGACAGGCTGATCCGGTTATCCACAATCAGTGCTGCGGCAATGCCGGGAAGCATGAACACGTTTTTAAACCAATGGTCTATGCGCATGATCTGGATATATGGATTCTGGAAAAGAACAGATGCAGGGCCGGTTTTATGTGAAGTTTTAATCATGGGTCCTTTTATAAGTTAATTTTCAACGGTTCGCAATACAATATCATCGTACCGGACAAGTCCGGCCATATACCCCCAGATTCTGGGGACAATATAACCGTTCTCAGGGTCCTCAACGGTAAAATCCAGGGAAACCACCTGCCATGTGCCGATTTTGTCCATTGCCGCTTCTTGTTTGATAAAATCGTACTTTGGGGTTTTGCGGTCCTTGTCAAATGCAACAAAGCTGATACCGGCCTTTCCTGACGGGCTGCCGATTTTCAGTTTGGCCTCATAGTGGAATTTGTCGCCCGGTTTAACCTTGACAAAGTATCCCGCATTGACGGCCCAGTCGGTTTTTTGGCTGCACGTGATCAGGAGGCAGCCGGTGCCGTTGCTGCCCTTTGGATCCTTAGAAAGCTTTGCCACCCCTTTTTCACCGGAATATATGGTGATCCAGAATCCAAACGGGTCAGCTGAATTAAAGTCGTCGATTCTGGCGTAACCCGGACCCGGTTCGTCAATCACCGCTTCCGGGATCAGAAGGTTAAACGGCCAGTAATCGCTTAAATGAAAGGTATCAAATAAATTGATTCCCATCCGCACTTTAATGCCGTATCCGGCGGCAAGCAAAACAAAAAGGATGACAATACCCACTAAAAAATATTTCACCATTTTCATAGCATATCTCCTTTCAAATTGTTTACGATATTATTTTTACCCTCATATCAAACAGCCGGCAGAAAACCAGCCGCAAAATTATTTTTGTTTTCGCCGGGTCTTCTGTATAAATTTATAGGTCAGGGAATGGGTGCGAATATAGGGCCGGATTTTGGTGACGTAAACCTTTCTTGCCAGGTAGCGGAACCGGACAATGGTGGTCAGCAGGTCGCCTTTCAGGGAATGTTTAAACAGGTAAAGGTCATAGACGTCCTCTTTTTGCGGCCGCATGTAATCCATATAAGACTTGCCGGTCATGAGGTTGAGCTGTTTGGGCGGCGCTTGATGGTCATAATACCGCTGCATCATGTATTCAATCATAAAATGGCCCGGAGAATAATGGGCAAAGGATTCATCATATCCGGTTTTTAAGGTATATGCCCCCCCGGGAGCGGTTAAGACCAGTTCGGCAACCACAGGCTTGCCCTCAATCCACATCAGGTTGATTTCACACGCGTTCTGTGAAGAAAATGCCCGGTACAATGCCCTGTAAAAGTGATCAGACTCCTGGTTCAGCGCCACCGCACTGCCGGTTTCTTTTTTCCAGCCGGAGCTTTCGATTTTAAGGAAAATGCGATAAGCCTCCTTGAACTGCTGGCGGGATACGGCGGTCTGGAAATGAAACCCCGGCAGTTTGTTCAGTCGGTTTCGTTTGTTTCGCAATCGTTTCCGGGTGCTTTTGGACAGCTTCCCCAACATGGTTTCAAAGGGCTCCAGGAAAAAGATGTTGCAGCGGTTCACCTTTTTTTTAATGGAGCGCAGGGCCGGGACCCCGGCAAAACTTTCCATGGCAAATGATGATTTATACACCATTTTAATGCGCAGCAGATCCCAGGGCATAAGCCGGGCCAAGCGGTGATTGCCGCAAAGGGCCTGGTACAGGTCCAGTGGCGGGGACAGGCCGTCGGTTAAGATATCCCGGTAAGTTAAATGGCGGTGTTCGGGCACGCTCAATATGGTGACCCCGATTCCTTTAATCCCTATAAATTGCCGCTTTAAAGGAATGATGGCCCTTAAATGATCCTGTTCATATATGGCAATAATAAAAAAATGGTCCGGGTTTTTTTCAAGAGCCGCAAGGTAACTCTCGTACCATTGTGGCGAATGAAAAAAATGAGTCCTGCCGGCCTTGTCAAATAGTGCCTGCCAGTCCGGCCGTATCGTCTGAAATCCTTTCATTCCCTTGAAGATACGAAGCTTGTGAATTGATGTCATTTACGGTTTCCCTTTAGACCTTAATTTGAACTTAGAAATAATGATGGATTAATTCGCTTGCTTTTTCAGGGCGTTCAGCATACCGCGGGCCTTTGATTCAAATATAGGATTGCTTTTTACCGCGGTTTTGATCCCATTATAACATTTCTGGCCGAAAAAGGGCACCCCGTAGCGGAAAAGCGACAGTCGAAAGTTATGCCGGATGTGGGTGGCGAACCGGTGTTTGAATGCGGCTTTGCCGATGGTAAAATCGAATTCGTCCACCTGTTGCTCCAGGGCATATTCAAAAAGGTACTTAATCAGGACCTCTCCCGGTGAGTGTTTCTTCCAGCTCACATCAAAAGTCGGTTTATACCAGACAAACCGGCCGCCAAATATAAAGCCCAAATGATAGGCAATGGGGCGGCCGTTAAACAGAACCACGGAAAAGCGAAGCCAGGGGGTAGACACAAAGGCCTTTGACAGGTTCATGAAAAAATTTTTCTGGCGGGTGTCCTTAAACTGGCTTGAATCGCCGGCCAGTGCCCTGCGCCCAATGTGCTGGGCAAAAAAAAGGGGAAAGTGGCGTTCTATTTCCGATAATGACGTACAGTGTTGAAATTTCAGCTCTCCCATCCGGTTAAAATAGTTAAAATGCCGTTTAAGGCTTTTCTTCCTGGGGATTTTCAAGGCTTCATCAGGGTCGCTGAAAATGCAGGTGGGCGCTTCATACAGGCAGGTTTTTTGCAAGTGGTGGGAGGTGCCTGCCATTACTTTTTCCAGTATCTCAAGATGGCATGAGGTATCGGGGATATCTGAAAAGTGCAGCACATCCCACAGGTGGCCGTGGATCATCAGCCAGTCCATAAAAGCGTTCAATACATGGGGATGATCCGGATCAACCAGAAAATCAGAATAATCACTTTGGGCATAATCACTTTCAGCGGGTGCCCCTATAAACGCCACGACCCGCTGCCGGATGAAGCCGACCCGCCTGTCCGACACCATAAGGGGGGCAACGCCGGTCAATGCACGGTCTTCCGTCCATGCCGTCAGGATAAGCCCCTGGAACAGGTCACCATAGGTTTTCCACCAGCACTCATGCCATTCATAGGTCTGGAAAATAGAGTGGGTTGTATTTTCTTTAGCCAGCCGGTTCCATTCATTTTTATAGGGCTTTGCCTGGGCCGGATCCGTCAAAACAACAATATCAACCCCGTGAAGTCTGCAAACGTTTGAATTTTGATTTTTTATAGTCTGGTCCATGATGCGGTTGGTTTCTCTTTTGCCCGCCGTAATGACGGCCCTATAGGTAATGCCCCTGGGGTGGAACCCGAAGCTGAAGATTTTTTTTCCAGAAGCCAGAAGCCTTTAGCCTGTATACCTCATGGGTATCGGTCAGGCCAATGCCGAATCGTTTCAGATGGTACCGCCGGGCCCGGATGGTTTCCGGGTCATTGATGCCGTTCACGGTTGAAAACGCGATGGACAGCCCGCTTTCCTTTACGGCGGCCAGGACTCTTTGATCAAAACGGCCCTCGGGAAAAGCCATGGCGGTAACGGTTTTGTTCAGCCGCATTTCAATGGCGTTTTTTGAAGAAAGAATCTCGGTTTTAATCTGCTCAGCATCAAGGACCGGCAGGCTTGGCGGATGGCTGGCCGTATGGCCTTCAATAGAAATACCGTTTTTGTTCAGCTCCCTTAGCTCGTTCCAGGAGCATATCAGCCCGGCATATTGGCCTGAATTAATGTGGCATTGTTCTTCTAACTGCGATAGAAGGTCATTGCGCTGTTGGATCGACAGGGCTGCAAAATCCGCAAACAATGCATCGTTGGTGATGACCGGAGCAGCGTCGGGGTTGCCCGTGAACCGGTTGAGCGCCTGTTTCATTTTTTCAAGGGACGAAACCCTTAGCACCATATAATACCGGTCTGCCCAGGGGACGTAAGCCTTATCGGCAAATCCTGAAGTGGCAAAGATAACGGCAGGGATATGCCGTTGTTTCAACACCGGATAGGCATGCAGATAATTGTCCCGGTATCCGTCATCAAAGGTAATCATCACGGGATTGTCCGGCAGCGGGTTCCCGTGAATGACGGCATTTACCACATCTTTAAGGCTGACAATGCTGTAATGGGAAAGAAGATAGTCCATTTGCCATGCAAATGATTTTTTTTCAACAAACATTCCCCATTGCTGGGGATAGAGCCTGCCGGGGGTAGTCGTGATCCGGTGGTAGGTCAAGACGGTAAGCCCTTTTTTTTTGATACAGTTATAATATCGATCTGCCGGGAAAATGCTGGTCAGCGGAAAGGCAATCGCTTTTTTAGACAGTGCCTTGATTTTCACTGTTCGCTCCGAATGGTGTTTTTATTTGAATGAAATGTTTGATTGTCCATTCATAACAGATGGCACTCCGGGAGTCAACCTGGCGCAAAGGATCTTTGGCCGTCTTAAAAAAAACAATCTGGGGTGGGGGGCCGCCAAACCGGTTGCCACATTTAGACTTGATGTGCGCTTTTCTTTTGTGGTAATTGGTTGTAACCGATCTGATTGATGATGCCTATGCTGTCCCTGCCCGCCACATTTGCCGCCCCTGCTCGCCACTAAATGGGGGGTATTGTGGATAAGTAAAGTGTGTAAATTCTATCAATCTGACGACATGGCACCTGACAACACTTTGGAGAAAATAATTGAATACAATTGCAACAAAGACCATGAGAGAAAGGCGATTTGAATTCGGTAAAAACTGGCAAAGCTTTTTGGCCACCTTAACCGATGAACGGATCAACCTTGCACAGGCATCCATAAAGGAAATGCTTAAGGTTGAAGACCTGAAGGGCAAAACCGTTTTAGATATCGGTTCTGGAAGCGGGTTGTTCTCACTTGCCGTGCGAAATCTGGGCGCAAAAGTCCACTCCTTTGATTGTGATTCAAACTCCACAGCCTGTACCCGGGAACTTCGCTTACGATATTATCCCAATGATCCTGACTGGGTTGTGGAAGACGGTTCGGTGCTGGATAAAGTGTATCTTAAATCCCTTGGCAAATTTGACCTGGTCTATTCATGGGGGGTCCTGCACCATACCGGAAGCATGTGGGAGGCCATGGAAAACATTGTCCCCCTGGTTAAGGAAAACGGGACCCTTTTTATATCCATATACAATTATCAGAAGGTCCTGTCCAAGTTCTGGAAAAAGGTAAAGGCAGTGTATTGCTCAGGGGGCATTGGAAAAGCCGTCATTCTCTGTATTTTCTTTCCGTATTATATTTTAAAAAACCTGTTGTTGTGCGCCATAAAAAAAGAGAACGTTTTTGCCTCGTATAAGAAACAAAGGGGGATGTCCATTGTCCACGACTGGTTTGACTGGCTGGGGGGCTATCCCTTTGAAGTGGCAAAAGTAGAAGAGATATTTCACTTTTTGCATGAAAGGGGATTTTCGCTAAGCAATATTGCCACCACCAACGGCCTGGGCAATAATCAATTTGTTTTTGAAAAAAAGGTAACTGTTCAGCAGTGCCCCATCTTCGCTCATTCAGGCCTTCTCACATAGCAACAGTATGCTACGAAGTCCTGACTAAACAAATATGAAGCACTGATGAACAGTTACGGACTCTTGTTTTGCTTAGTTTTCAGCATTAGCTGAATAGTTACGAAAAATTATCACATCCTTTACAGTTAAGATTGCAATGTTCAACTAAATGGACCTCAAATTGTATTTGTTTTTTGGGACTTCTTTTTGCCGTCTGTCTGATGAAATGTTTAACTTGCCTGTAGGCGGGCTTTAGCCCGGGGATAATGCGGAGCCGCTCTTTTATGAAGGTTTTCATGATTCCCCTTGGCTTATTTTTCCGGTCTCGGATGGCTTTTTATATACCGGATTGTATCCATGGCTTTAATGGCGATCTTTCCCAGGATACTTTCCGGTTTATATCCTTTGAATTCTGTTACTTCAATGCCGCCGAACATTTTTTTAAAAAAATTTATCCGCTCCAGTTCATTACCGGCCCCGGGGGGAGCAATTCCGCCCATGTCGTAAATCCGAAAACCCTTTTTTTTAAATTCTGTCATATCCGCCCAGTGCAGGTAACGGTTGGCCCTGCCGATAAGGTTTCGTCTTTCCTGGTCAGCGGCCTGCCTGAAGAATGAGGCTGAATACAGCAGCCGTACACGCAGGCCTGTTTGGTCTATGATATAGACATGGTAACACAAAGGGATGCCGTCACCGTCTTTTGCAACCGAACAGCCAAGGGCGTTGTTTAACCGCAGGGCCGACAATCTTTTCCGGCTGCATGGGGATAAGCCTTTGTCTTTTGCAAACCCGTCATAGAACTGTGCAAATTCCCTTATATCATGTTCTTCAGGGGACAGGTCCATATGGACTGATAAATTATCTTTTAGCGCCGCTCTCCTGATTTCATAACGTGTATTCTTTGTCATGCCATCGAGAATCGATTTTTCATCCATGGCCAGGTTTATATGAAGGGTTTTAAACTCTTCAAATCCGGGTGATTTGGTCATGCACTGGGTATAAACAACAATATCCGTTTTGTTTTTTTCTGCCTGCAGGGCTTTGGCGAAATATACTTCTTTGATCTTGAGGAGGTATTTTTTTTGTTCAATGGATAACATGATAAATAGTAAGCTGTTTAACGTTTAAACCTGATAAGCCGCAATT
Source organism: uncultured Desulfospira sp. (assembly GCA_963663165.1). Taxonomy (GTDB): domain Bacteria; phylum Desulfobacterota; class Desulfobacteria; order Desulfobacterales; family Desulfobacteraceae; genus Desulfospira. Next base: position 317,089 of record OY760175.1, read on the forward strand.
ATAATCGGCTTCTTGTTTCAGGGCGTCGGAAATCCGTTCAACCCAACAGCCCTGGAATTTCGAATTTGGAAATCAGGGGCCGCCAATTCATATCACAACTAATTTAAAATTGCAGGGGGGGCTTCTAAACGGTTAAGGGGGGATTTGAAGGGGTACTCATATCCCGGGTTCCAATTAAAGGCCGGTTGGCAAGCCCTTCAATAAAGGCTTTGCACAATGCCTTGTCAACGGCATGTTCATATGGGGTTCCATCCCGGCCCACACCAAAAACTGATCCATCCCATAAAAAGAACGAAAGCAGTTTTTCACTGATCCCCTCCCGGTCTGTCAGGTCCTTAAATGCCATGGACGGGTCAAATGGCAGTGCCCGGGGCAGGGGAAACCCCTTGTCAATCCGGGCTTTCACATAGTTGAGGATTCGGGCAAGCCTAAGCAGGGTCACGCTTTGAACCCTTGTGGTTTCATGCTCAATGGGAAGGGCTGTGGACCTCATAAGAGAGAAGGTCCCGGGCAGAAGATGTTTTTTTTGGCACATTTTAAAATCAGGGCTGCCAGGGGCCGGATAAAAAATGGAAAGTCCCGCCAGGGTAGGGCGTTTTGCCAGATACAACAGGTCTTTGACAGAGGATAAGGCGGTCTGGAAAGGGGCCGCGGCAATAATATAGGAGACGGTTGAAAGACCTTGTTCCCGGGCCAGGTCGAGAGCGTTGTCATGGGCCTTTCGGACATCCGGGCGGGTAAACCGCCGCAGCTGTTCTGTTGAGGTGGACCCAAGGGACAGGTTCAGGGTTTTAAACCCGGCGTTTTTCATGGCCGTGATCATGTCACGGTCAAGGGACGGCGGAAACAGGCCGTTCATGGCCCGAAGTTCCGGGGGTTCTTTGCCGAATATTTCGGTGATGCCGTCCAGAAGGGCCATAAAATAGGGTTTATCAAGGCTCAGGTTCTCATCTTCAAAATCAATGAACCCCACCCTTACCTGACGGGCAAGGCCGCTGATCTCTTTTAAGACGTCTTCCACCTTTCTTTGCCGGAACCGGCCGTGGGCAGACCTTGCCGAGACCGAACAATAGGAGCAGGGCATGGGGCATCCCCGGCTGGTCACAATGGTGAGGCACGCCTTTTTGCCCCGTTGGTAATAATCATGCCTGATATGGGAGATTAATGGTGAGGGCAGGGTGGACAGGTCATCTATCCAGGCCGGGGGATTTATGTGAATTTCCTTGTCATGCCTGAAGGCAATGCCCGGGATCCCGCTTAAATCCACGCCGGAGGCAAGGGCCTTACAAAGCTGCGGGAACCCGGTTTCGCCTTCGCCCCGGATCACATAGTCCACCTGAGGGCATGACAGAACCTGTTCGGGAAAATGGGTGGGGTGATGGCCGCCCAGGACCGTGACGGCATCCGGGTAAAATTTCTTAACCACCCGGGCGGTTTCCAGGGCCTGGCCGGCATATGCCGTAAAAAGGCAGGATATGCCCACGATAAACGGTTTTTTTTGTCGGACCAGGTTGCCGATATGCTCAAAGCTGTACCCGTGGTGGCAGAATTTATGGAACAGCGAAAACAAGGACAGATCCTGGCGCCCAAAGTAGGGGGACAGATAGTCAAACTCGGGGGGAAGGGCCATTTCCTTTGATTTGTCCGTGGCCAGGGCGTCAAAAATTTCGGTTTGAAATCCCTGTTGTTCAAGGGCGGCGGCTATACCGGCAAGGCCATAGGGAATGGTCCGTTTCCGGGTAATGTAAAAATCCTCAATCGGCGGCTGAATTAAAAGGATCTTTTGTGGCACATCCCGCTCCTTTGTTTACATAAAAACCGTCCACAATTAGTCATCACAGCCAATGGCTAAAAGCCAATGGCTAAAAGCTAATGGCTAAAAGCCAACAGCTAAAAGCTAACAGCTAACGGCTGACAGCTATCCCCTACCTGGTTCGGGGAAATCTGGTGATCAGCACAAGGGGAACCAGGGGAATAAAGGCCGTATAAAACAACACCGTTTCAATGCCGTAAATATCGGAAAGCTTTCCGATTAAAGGAGAGGCCAGCCCCCCAAGGCCGTAAGCAAATCCCATCATCAGGCTTGAGATCATGGCCCGTGATTTCGGGGCCAGCTTCTGGGCCATGCCCACCCCTAAAGGCATGGGGCCAAACACAAAAAATCCGCCCAGGAAAGCACCCGGATAAACCCAGGCACCGGGCAGGTAAAGAAAGAGCAGCAGGGTCGGGGTCATGAGCAGAAATAATACAAAAAAGACCGGCTTATATCCGATACGGTCTGCCGTATATCCGGCGGTCAACCCGCTCACGGTGCCGGATGCCACAAAAAGGGCCACAATCATCCCCACGGACGTCAGTGTATATCCTTTCTGGGCCAGGTATACCGGCATAAATGTCATGAACGCCTGTCCGGCCACCGCCCTGAGCACCATGACCAGCCAGATCAAAATAATGATTTTATATACCTTTCCCAGAGAATCCTTCAGGGAGCCGATAAACCCTAAGGAGGCCATGCCTTCGCTCACCGGTGTGGGCAGGTATCTAAGGCAGAACAGAAAACAGACCAGCCCTAAGCCCATGGTCCAGGGCATGGCATCCAGGCCGAATCTGGCCACATACCAGGTGATGAATATGGGCCCGACGGAAAAGGCAAAGGTGCCGCCGGTGTTGAATATGGACAGGGAAGTGCCGGTCCGGTTGCCCGCGTAAAGGGGGACCATGCCCGTGGTGGAAGGGTGAAACATGGATGAGCCAAGGGATCCTAAAAGCAACAGCAGCAAAAGGCTCCAGAAATTAAGGGCAAGCCCGGTAAAAGGAATGGCAAAAAAAGCCAAAAACAGTCCGGACAGCACAAAAAAACGGCCTTCATGCCGGTCGGCCAGATACCCGACCACAGGCTGGACAATAAAGGACAAGAACCTGACAAGGCCGGTGATCAGCCCGACCTGGGCAAGGGTCAGGTCCAGCCGGTCCACAAATGCGGGCAGCAGCGGTGTAAAAAAAGATGAATAAAAATCACCGGTAAAGTGAACCAGGGTGAGAATGAAGATGATCCGGTACTGGACCTGGTTAGGGTCGGCTTTAGTGTTCATAAATCAATTTTTCAGGCTGTGAATGGGCGCAGGAATCTGCCCGCCGTGGCGGACAAAGGCATCGGTCAGTTCAGGATGGGGAACGGCCATGACCCGGGCCTCGCCCAATAGCCCGCCAAAATGAACCCGGTCACCGGCTTTTTTGCCGGGTACCGGGATGATCCGGGTGGCGGTGGTCTTGGCATTGATCATGCCGATGGCCATTTCATCGGCAATGATGCCGGCCAGACATTCCACACTGATGTCCCCGGGGACCGGGACCATGTCAAGGCCGACGGAACAGACACAGGTCATGGCCTCAAGCTTTTCAATGGACAAAAAGCCCTTATGGGCGGCATTGGCAATATTTAAATCTTCGCTCACCGGAATAAAGGCCCCGCTTAATCCCCCCACATGGGAGCTGGCAAAGGCCCCGCCCTTTTTAACGGCATCGTTAAGCATGGCCAGGGCCGCTGTCGAGCCGGGAACCCCGATCTGGCTTAAGCCCAAAGCCTGGAAGATTTCACCGATGCTGTCGCCCACCGTGGGCGTCGGGGCCAGGGACAGGTCCACCACCCCGAAGTTTACCCCTAAGGTATCGGCCACTTCCCGGCCGATGAGTTCGCCCACCCGGGTGACCTTGCAGGCGGTCCGTTTGATGATTTCGGCAATTTCCCCCAGGGAGTGTTCCCGGTTCTCAAGGTTTCTTTCAATGGCCCGCTTGACCACGCCGGGTCCGGACACCCCCACATTGATGACCGCATCGGCCACGCCCACACCCAGGTAGGCCCCGGCCATAAATGGCATGTCCTGGGGGATGTTGGAAAATACGCACAGCTTGGCACAGGCCAGGCCGTCATCTTCGGCGGTCAGTTCAGCCGCTTTTTTGATGGCCCTGGCCATTTCAAGCACGGCGTCCATATTGATACCGGCCCTTGTGGTGGCCACGTTGACCGAGGCACAGATCCGCTGGGTCTGGGCCAGGGCCTGGGGCAGGGCTTCAATCAAAGCCTTGTCCCCTTTGGCCATGCCCTTTTCCACTAAAGCTGAAAACCCGCCGATAAAGTCAATATTAACCATTTTGGCAATGTCGTTGAGTTCAAGGGCGATCTCAATCATCTGGTCAGGGGAAAAGGCTGCCCCCACCAGGGCCACCGGGCTGATAGAGATTCGTTTGTTGACCACCTTTATCCCGTATTTTTCCCCCACGGCATCACAGACCGGCACCAGTTGGGAAGACAGGGCCAGGATTTTTTCTCTGATATTTTGTTTGAAAATCCGGATATCGTGGCTGATGCAGTCAAACAGGTTGATCCCCAAAGTGACCGCCCGCACATCCAATTTTTCGTTTTTGACCATCTCAATGGTGGAGATGATTTCCTGATCGTTAAACATGATGGGTCCTATATTTTATTAATGGCGTCAAAAATGTTCCGGTGCTGAATCCGGATATCCAGGTTAAGCTCCGAAGCCTTGGCTTTCAGGGCGTCAAACATGCTGGGGGCATCCACATCCGGGGTGATCAGAACCTGGTAGGACATGACATTGCTGTTGGGGTCAATGCCCCCCTTGAATACGGCTTTTAAATTGACAATATTGGCGCCGAATCCGGCAATGATCTTTGAAAAACCGGCCACCAGGCCTTTTTGGTCCGGTCCGATGGTGGTGATTAAAAAGATGTCGCCGGTGGTATCCTCATACTTTCCGGATTCAGTGTCCAGGTCATTGACATAAACGGCCAGGCCGGAACTCCCGTTTTTTTCACGGATCCGGGCGGTCAGCTTTTCAGCATCGGTTCCGGCCGGGGGCTCCACAATAAAAAATCCGGCAAACTGGCGTTGCAGAATCATCTGGTTGACGTTTTCAAGGTTGCAGTCCAGCTCAAAGAGCAGATTGCTGATATGGGAAATTATCCCGGGCCGGTCTTTGCCAAGAACGGTGATCATCAGTTTGTTCATGGGGATCCTTTTTTTAAAAGGGTTTTAGACTGAAGGGCGTTACCCCGCCTTCAGTCTTCAGCCTAAACTCCTTCAGCCTTTCTTAAGTCCGAAATGGTCTGCCGGTAATCCGCCGTGTTGAAAATGGCGGAGCCTGCCACAAAACAGGATGCCCCGGCCCTGGCCACCCGGGAAATGGTTGCCGGGTTGACCCCGCCGTCCACCTGGATCAGGGCATTGGGATTTGTTTGCTTGAGCATTTCAGACAAAGTTTTAATTTTGGTTATACTGGATTCAATAAATTTTTGCCCCCCAAATCCGGGGTTCACGCTCATGACCAGGACAAAATCCAGATCTTCTAGGACATATTCAATGGCGGACAAGGGGGTGGCCGGGTTCAGGGCCACGCCGGCTTTAACACCAAGGCTTTTGATCAGCTGGATGCTCCGGTGAAGGTGGGGGCAGGCTTCGGCATGGACGGAAATATAGTCTGCCCCGGCCTTGGCAAATTCCGGGACCATCAGGTCCGGCCGTTCAATCATGAGATGGACGTCCAGCACAAGGCCGGACACCCGTTTGCAGGCCTCGACAATAATGGGGCCATAGGTGATGTTGGGGACAAAGGCGCCGTCCATCACGTCAATGTGGACCCAGTCGGCACCGGCGGTTTCAATGGCGTCAAGTTCCTGTCCCAGGATAGTGAAGTCCGCCGAAAGAATAGAGGGGGCAATCAATCCCATTTGGTCTCTCCTGTATCTGAAAACCATCCCCGGTCCCAGGGCAGGCAATAGGTTTCGGTTACCTGGTGCCAGGGGTCAACACGGGTGGTTTTAACCAGTTGGTTATCAACAAAAATCCGTATATTAGTGTGTATTCCCTCAGGAATCAATAGGGTGATATCTTTTCCCGCTTGAATATACTCATCATAAAGGCAAAGGTCCATGCCCATCATTTCCATTTCAATTTTTACATGCTTTTTTAAAAATCCAAAGCCAAGGCTGTGGGTGACCCGGATAACGCCATGAAGGTCATCACTCTCCTGGCGGGGGGCGCTGACCTTGATATAGACGGTCTGGCCCGGAAAAACAGGATACCCGTAACCGGGATCATGGGACAGAACAAGCCCGGGTGCCGTGTGTGACACGGTTTCTATGGATAGTGCGCTTTTGATGTTCAAGTCGGCCAGAAAGCTTTGGGCCCTTTCCTTTTCCATGTTTTGAAGATCCGGCATGATTCTGGCTTCCACCCGGGGGCCTTTTCCTACCAAAAGGCTGCACGCACCCAGTTTAGAGAGGTTGGAAAAAGGGGGCGGGTCCTGGGCAATGATATGGTCCCTTGCCGTTTCCCGGGCATACACATAGCTGATGGTCCCGGGAATAAACCCTGCTTTTTCAAGGCAAAGGCGGGCCTGTTCCAGGGGCATCTGCCGCAAGTCGGGCATAAGGGCCTTTTCACTGCCCTTTGAAATATAGATGACCACATCCCGTCCCTTTTTGATCAGGGTGCCCGGGGGCGGGTCCTGGAAGGTGATGCCGTATTCGGCAATGTCCCTGTCATACCGGCTGCCCATGAGTTTTGCGTTTAAGCCGAGACGGGTCAGGGTTTCCAGAACATAGATGATGTTTTTACCGGTCAGCTCGGGCATCACCACTTCCTCGGCGCTCTGGGTATACAAGGTGATAAAGGCGTATCCCCCGATACCGGCCAGGCTGCACGCCAGAACAAAAACGGTAAGAAATTTAATGGCAGCTTTCATTGCTCAAATTTTTACGATGCGGGTGATCCGTCTTTGGGACTGCGGCGCAGACGGGCAGCAAAAAAGCCGTCCATTTGAAGCCTGTCCGGGTATGTTGTGAAAACCCCCTGGGGATTCAGGATACCGGGCAGTTCAACAGACAGATCAGGATTTTTGTCCAGAGTATAATCTTTTCGCTTTTTTAAAAAGGATTTAATGACATCAATGGTTTCTTCGGGCTCACAGGAGCAGACCGCATACACCACCCGGCCGCCGGGTCTGACCAGGCCGGCCGCGGCATTGAGCAGTTTCCTCTGCCGGGCGGCCATGCGCTGAAGGTCTTTAAAGGTCCGTTTCCATTTGGTGTCGGGGTTCCGCCGCAGGACCCCAAGCCCGCTGCACGGAGCATCGAGCAGGACAGCATCAAAAAAATCGTCAAAATCCTTGATACTGGTTTTGAGCAGATCCCTGCAGCAGACCGCCGTGTTGTCGATATGAAGCCGCCGGGCCTCTTCCTGAAGGGTCTCTAATTTGGCCTTTCCGATGTCCATGGCGGTGATGGTTCCCTGGTTGTCCATCAGGGATGCCATATGAAGGGTCTTTCCCCCGACACCGGCACAGGCATCAAGAATGGTTTCTCCCGGCTGGGGGGCCAGAATCCGCGACACCAACTGGGCTGCCTCATCCTGAACCTGGAAAAACCCGTCGTCAAAACCGGGCAGAAGCTCCACCCGGGAGCCCGGGCCGGACAGGTTAATGCCGTCCGGGCTGGTCGGGGTCAGTTCAACGGTGTGGCCGGCCTTTTCAAGGATCTGGAAAAGACTTACCCTTGAAGTGGCCAGGGGATTCACCCTCAGGGTCAGGGGGGGGATCTGGTTGACCGATTCACAGATGGCGCGGGTTTTTTCAAGGCCGTACAGCGCGGCCCATTTTTTGAGCAGCCAGGGAGGAAACGACAGGGCCGTTGCCATGTGGGCGACAGAGCCCTGTTTATGGGGCAGTTCAATGGCGGTCCGGTTTCGGGCCGCATTTCTTAACACCGCATTGACAAATCCGGAGGCCTTTTTTAATCCGATGGTTTTGGACAGCTCAATGGCCTTGTCAATGGCGGCGTAATCGGGCACCCGGTCCATGAACATTACCTGAAACAGGGCCATGCGCAGCAAATGAACCACTTTGGCGTCCAGCTTTTCAAAGGCCGTTTTCGAAAAAGATCTGATCACGTGGTCCAGATAGGCCCGGTTGCGAAGCACGCCGAACACAATGGCATAGCACAGCCGTTTGTCCCGGTCTGAAAGTTCGTTCAGGCGGGGGGCGGCATGGTCTAAGGTCTGGTCAAGGGTGGTTTTCGGATCAGCGGAGGCGTCAAGAATGTCCAGGGCCGTATGGCGGGGATCTAAGGTCATTGCATGGAAAACCGGGCCGGCAGGTCAATGGTGTGCCCCCGTAAAAACGCATCAGCGTTCAGGCGTTTTCCCGAGGACCCCATCAGCTCCTGGATAATCACCGCTCCGCTGCCGGTCCCTGTAAAGATACCGTCATCAGTTATTTTGAAAATTTCACCGGGCCGGGCGGTCTGGTCCACGGGGCATACTTTGAAGATCTTGAGCCGCTGGCCGTTAAGAAAGGTAAATGCCCCGGGCCAGGGGGCCATGGCATTCACATGGGCCTGGATGTTAAGGGCAGGGGCTTCCCAGTTGATCAGGCCGTCGGATTTTTTGAGCATGTGGACATAAGTGGCCCTGGCATGGTCCTGGGGAACCGGTGTGACCTTATTTTTAAGGACCTGGTCAATGGTGTCACAGATCAGGCCGGCCCCCAGGTCCGCGAGCCGGTCGTGAAGGGCCTGGGCCGTGTCTTCCGGGGTCACCGGTGTGGTGTCGGATAACAGGATATCCCCGGCATCCATGGCCTTTGCCATGACCATGGTGGTCACTCCGGAAAGTTTATCCATGTTCAAAATGGCGGCCTGGATGGGGGCGGCCCCCCGGTATAAGGGCAGCAAAGAGGCGTGGATATTAATGGGATAAATTTTGGGGATATCCAGAATATCCTGAGACAACATCTGGCCGTAAGCCGCCACCACAAAAAAGTCAGGTTTAAGGCTGGACAGCCGGTCATAACTTTGGGGGGTATTGATCTTTTCGGGCTGAAAAATTTCAATGCCCAGATCAAGGCCGGCCGCCTTAACCGGCGAAAAAGCCAGTTTTTTGCCTCGTCCCTTGGGGCGGTCGGGCTGGGTCACCACAAGGCTGACATGAAAGTCCGGCCTTTGGGCTAAGGCCTTTAAGGCCGGGACACTGAAGTCAGGGGTCCCCATGTAGATGATGTTGGGTTTTCCGGGCAAGTCTATTCCTCGGTTTTTAATTTTTTCATGACTTTTTTCCGGTACATGGCCCGTTTCAGGGAAGAAATCCGGTCAATGAACAGGATCCCGTTCAGATGGTCGATTTCATGCTGCATGATCACGGCTTCAAGGTCAACGGCTTCAAATTCCAGTTCTTTGCCCTCTATGCTCAAGGCCCGCACCGTCACTTTTTCAGCCCGTTTCACGTCGGCCCGGTAATCGGGCACACTCAGGCAGCCTTCATTTTCCGAGATAAAACTGCCTGAAGATGCAATGATTTCAGGGTTGATCAGGGCAGTGAAGGTTTTGGCTGAATTATCGGCCTCCGGGTCGCCGGCCAGGGGGTTGTAAACAATCAGGCGCTTGTTGACCCCGACCTGGGGGGCGGCAAGTCCGACGCCGGCATCATGGTACATGGTTTCTCCCATGTTCCGGATCAATTCCTTTAGCTCTTCATCTATGGTTTCAACTTCTTCGGAAGGTCTGGAAAGCGACGTTTCCGGATAAGTTACAATGTCAAGAACGGCCATTTTTCTTCAAAATTTCCTTTGCTGTCTCAATATCCTGCCGGATCTGACCGGAAAGCTCCTGGATATTGGAGAATTTTTTTTCATCCCGTAACCGTGCCACCATATTAACCCGGATCCTTGAGCCGTAAATATCATGGTCAAAATCAAGGATATGGACCTCAATGGTAAACATGTGGTCGCCAAAGGTCGGGGAGAACCCGATATTGGCAACCCCGGGAAAGTTTCCTTTAATGGTTTCAACCGTGACGGCGTAAACCCCGAGCTTGGGGCACAGTTCATCATGAAGTTTAATGTTGGCAGTGGGAAAGCCTAACTGGCTGCCCCCTCTTTTTCTGCCTTTGATGACCTTGCCCCGGATCTGGTAATACCGGCCCAGGTATTTGACGGCCTGTGCCACATGCCCGTCCATGACCAGTTCCCGGATCCGGGTGCTTGAAATTCGCTCGGTCCCGCCATTGGCGTCTTTGATCCAGGTGGACATGATGGTTTCAAAGCCTAAGCTTTTGCCCATGTCCTGAAGCAGGCCCACATTTCCCGTGCGCCCCTTTCCAAAAGAATAATCCGGTCCGATAATAATGGCCTTCATACCGATTTTTTCGACAAGCATATCCGTTACAAAATCCCGGGCCGGGATGGCGGCAAATTCTTTGGTAAAGGGGATGCAGATCAACACGTCAATGCCGGTCTGCTCGATGAGTTCAAATTTCTGGTCATGCCGGGTAATCAGCGGTGGGCTGGCCAGTCCCAAGGCCCGGAGCGGGTGGGGCTCAAAGGTTATGGCGACCGAAGTGCCGCCGATTTCATCCGCCTTTTCAATCACCTGATGCATCAGGGCCTGATGTCCTTTGTGGACCCCGTCAAAGTTCCCTATAGTGACAACAGCCCGGTTGAACGGGCTGCTGATCTGGTCAATATTTTCAAATAACTCCATAATTCCTGATTTTTTGGAAAACTTGCTGCGGGCGGCCTTAACCATTCCGGCTTAAGGCACGCCCGCATCATATATTCCAATTATTTTCCGGCCATCACCGGAAGGTTTACGTAAAATATAGTTGACAAAGCAAACAAACAAATATATATAGCCTAACCATCGTTTTTAAGCAATCTTTAATTGGCGCTTAAAAACGACCCTTGAGTGCCGAAGTGGCGGAATTGGTAGACGCACTAGTTTCAGGGACTAGCGAGCGTACGCTTGTGGGAGTTCGAATCTCCCCTTCGGCACCACCCCTCATTAAGCTGCTGTGATTACAGCGGCTTTTTTGCTTTTATGGCTTGAAGATTAAATTTGATCGTCTGTTGTCCACATAAACAAATGGAGGACCAGAATGATTAAAGCGTCTTCCACCAGTTACCTCACCCGGAATCCGTATTCATATTATTTCAGGATGAGGGTCCCTCTCTCACTTCAAGCTACATTGCAGAGGAAAGAATTGAAATATTCCCCATTATGTCAGATCCGTGGTCCGTGCCCATTTTCAAAAGTATTTTCAAACTTTTTATAATAGTGCGCTATATATGTAATATTTTTCACAAACTATGTAAAAATTGACATAATTATGTGAAAAATATTACGCAACCGGGTGATCGGTTAGGTCAAGCCCGTTGTCCGAAACAAATCAAAAATAAATGTGGAAAAAATTTTGGACTGAAATAACTTGTCGAAATCATATTTAAAATATTTCAACTCACCGTAGGCTTTTTTTTTCTATCATCAGGCGCATTATACCGCATTAAGCAAAGAAGATGGAGAACCTTATCAAATAATCATTATGACACCGTACATATACGAGGATTATGATGAGGCAAACGAAAAAGGAAGGATAGGTGTAACTGTTCAGCAGTGCCCCATCTTCGCTCATTCAGGCCTTCTCACATAGCAAAAGTATGCTACGAAGACCTGACTAAACAAATATGAAGCACTGATGAACAGTTACGGACCCTGATTTTTACTTAGTTTTCAGCATTAGCTGAATAGTTAGTGTTTGAACGAAAAGTCGCCCATCTGCTGCGTTGCAAAAAAATTTGCAATCCTCACAACCCCTATGGTTGCTCCGGTTGCAAATTTTTTTTGCGCCTTGCATCTGGGCAACTTTTCGCCCAAACACGGGTTTTCGTTCAGACACTAGTTACGGATAGGTAAACTAACATCATCAGGTTTCTATGTGTGGTACGGGGTTGTCGGACCAAATTCAGAATATGGTTATAGGACTAATGAAGTATCTGATTATTATGTGGAATTGACGGCTGAAAACGAACATTATATCTCCTACGCCGAATATTGGGCGGTGTGGACCCTGTCAGAGGCACAAACCCCAATCCCCAATACTGTTTTCCTGTTAGGGGCAGGCCTTATTGGTCTGGCTGGTTTGACAAGGAAAAAATAGTGTAATAAAGCTTAACTGCAACCGTCCGGTGCCCCTGCGCATATTTAAGCGTACCGCCCGATGTGGATTGAGTCTGCCGCACCTTGCCCATCAGGCCGCCCGGCGATGCGGTTTTTTTGTATTTATCGGGTTTCCCTGCATCTTGCCTTTTTGACAAATTTCTTATAATCCGTTATAGGTTAAAAAGAAATCTTCCAGTCTGTTTTGATTTAGCGAAAAAACATGGGTTTCCTTAAATGAAACTGTTTCTTTATTGTGTTTTCGTACAATTGATCACTGCGGTATGTTACGCTGCCCCCCCGGTTGTTGTGCAGCCGGGCAAAGACAGATATTTTCTTGGCGGCCATATTGAAATCCTTGAAGACGCCCGGGATCAGTGGAGCATCGTTGATGTTATGAATCGTCATCGGGCGGGGCAGTTTAAAGACAGCAAACGCGATATCCCCAATTTCGGCTATACCCGGTCCGCCGTCTGGTTGAAATTTACAATTGAGCCCATGTGGCCCTATCGCCACGAAATCCTTCTGGAGTTTGACTGGCCCCACGCTGATTTTATAGAGCTTTTCGTTTATACGGTAAATGAACACGGAATCTTCCGGGGAACCAAACATAAACTGGCCGGACGAAAGGTATTGGTGGCGGACTGGGAGTACGCATACCGCAATTTTTTGTTCAACCTGCCCCTTGAAGCCCGGAAAACCCACATCGTTTTTATCAAACTTAAAACCGTCGACTCCCTCAGGGCCCCGTTAATGTTATGGGAGAAAGAGGCCTTCTGGCCTCACGCCAAAAATGAATACCATGTCCTGGGGTTTTATTATGGCCTGATGTTTGTGATCATTGTTTACAACCTGCTGGTCTACCTGACCACCAAAGACTTAAGTTTTCTTTTGTTTACCCTGCATATTGCGGCCACCGCCCTGTTTGAATTTTCATTCAACGGGCTGGCCACCGAGTATTTATGGCCCGGAGTTCCCGGGATTACCGTCATCAGCATGTCGGCCTTTGTTTTTCTGCTCACCGGGTTTGCGGTGATTTTCTCAAACCAGTTTTTAAATTTGAAAGAAAATTTCCCTTTTGGCTATAAATTATTAAACATTATTTTAGGGCTGTCGGTCGCGGGGCTGTTCGCCCTTTTGGTGATGCCGTCCCATATCGTTAACCCTTACACCGCCGGTCTGGCCGGTATCTTTCCGCCGGTCCTGTTATGGACGAGTTTTCGGTGTGTCAAACTAAAGATTCCGTTTTCAAAACATTTTATTTTCATATGGACCCTGATGCTGATTGCCACCGCAATTGCCGGGTTGACGTTTTTAGGCGTTCTTCCCCACACCAGCTTTACCAATTATTTTCACCAGGTCTGCTCTGCCCTGGAAGCCATCTTATTTTCCATTGTTCTTGCCGGCCGGATTAATGTGCTCCGGGAAAAAAATAAAGCAATTGAACTTCACGGGTTGCAGGTCGAAAAGGAACGGGCCGCGGCCCAGGCCTCTTCCCAGGCCAAAAGTGCGTTTCTGGCCAACATGAGCCATGAAATCCGCACCCCCATCAATGCCGTTACCGGCATGCTCTACTTGTTAAAACAAACCGATCTGACCCCTGTCCAGCAGGATTTCACAGAAAAAATGAGGGTGGCGGCCAACACACTGTTGGGGATTATCAACGACATCCTGGATATTTCAAAAATCGAGGCGGGAAAGCTGAAGCTTGAGCATATTGATTTTGATCTTGGGACGGTGATTGAGAATGTCACCACGCTGGTGGAAATGAAAACCGCCGAGAAAAACCTGGATCTGGTGGTGGCCTGTGATGATGTTCCCTGTACGGCTTTATACGGTGATCCGCTCAGGCTGGGCCAGATCCTGACAAACCTGGTCAACAATGCGGTAAAATTTACTGAAACAGGCCAGATCGGCATCTACTGCAGAAAAATCGGAACCGACCGGTTCCGGTTTGATGTGAAAGATACCGGCATTGGCATGACAAAACAGGAGATGGACCGGTTGTTTCAAGCCTTTTCCCAGGCCGATATCTCCACTACCCGGAAGTATGGCGGTACCGGCCTTGGCCTGGCTATTTCCAAGCGCTTGGTTGAAATGATGGATGGTAAAATCTGGGTGGAAAGCCAGCCCGGAAAAGGCACCTGCTTTTCCTTTGAAGCCACCATTATAGAACAGCCGGACAAGGCCACTGAAACATCCGGCGATATGGCTTTTTCCGTTAAAGGGACTGAACCTCAATTAGAACAAAGCAATGATCCGGCGTTTTTGGAAAACCAGCTGACCAGCCTTAAGGGAAGCCATATTCTTCTGGTGGAGGACAACAAGATCAACCGCGAGATTATCTGCGGCATGCTGGCCAACAGCGGGATCATGATCAGCGAGGCGGAAAACGGACAGATCGCCCTTGACATGTACCGGAAAGATCCCGACGTGTATGAACTGATTTTAATGGACATCCAGATGCCTGTGATGGACGGGTATGAAGCCACCCGGCAGATCCGCCGGATAGACACCAATGTCCCCATCATTGCCCTCACGGCCAGCGCCATGGACAGTGATGTGGCACAGGCCATTAAAATGGGTGTTAACAAACATATTGGAAAGCCCATAGAAGTGCCCCAGCTATTTGGGGTCTTGCTCCAGTTTATCCCCAGAAAATGTGATCCTAAAAGCCTGCCATCTTTCCTTAACACCGATCAATCTGCGCCAGGGGAAGATTCAGAACCGCCGGCCCAGGCCGAACCGTTAAATTTTACCCACATTGATGTGCCGGACGGATTGAAGCGTGTTATGGGAAACAAGACCCTTTACAGCAAACTTTTGACCGATTTTGTTCATGAATACCAGGGGATTACGGCCAAACTCGAAGTCCTGATGGATAATGATCCGGGACAGGCCGTGCGCATTGCCCACACCGTCAAGGGGCTTTCGGGAAGTATCGGTGCCCACAACCTTAGCAACCTTGCCGGACAGCTTGAGGACACGCAGGATCAGGCCCTGCTGCCCGCCTTTGATGCGGCCTTGGCCGGGGTGATTGACGAGATCATGGCAAGCCCGGTTTTTCAACCCCGAAAGCCCGCCACGGACAAAAAAACAGTCATTGGCCAACATGGTGACGATTTATGGCTAAAATTGGCACAGGCTGTTGAAAAACGCCGCCCCCAGCATATCAAACCCGTCCTTGCAAAGCTTGAAGAGGCGGCCTTAGATGCCAAAGACCAACAGCTTCTGGAAAAGGTGGCCAAGGCGTTGGAAAAGTACAGATTCAGCAACGCCCTGGATGAAATCAAACAGTATAAAAATTTCAAGGCTGAAGCGGGGCCGGTTGAAGGGGAATAGCCTTACCTCCTTGCGCCTGAACCCCTTCAGCCGGATTCCTTCTAAATCGAAAATTTTTCAGTCATGGCCCGAAGCTGGGTCATGACTTCAGTCAATGTCCGGGCCTTTTCCTTCACCTGGGATGAAAATTCATTAATCTGCTGGGAGGCCTCAAGGACATCCCCGATTTCATGAGCCACCTGTCCCGATGCACTGGAACTTTGGGCCACATTTTCATTGACCTCGCTGATCCCAAGGGAAACTTGGCCGATATTTTCGGCAATATCGGTGGTGGCCGCGGACTGGGCATCAATGGCCTGGCTCGATTCGGTGACAAAGGCATTGATATTGTCGATGATGCCGGAAATATTTTGAATTTCCGTGACCGCGCCGCTGATCTGGCCCTGTATTTCCTGAATGTTCCGGGTAATGTCTTCGGTGGCACCGGCGGTCTGGCCGGCCAGATCCTTGATTTCAGTGGCCACCACGGCAAAGCCTTTGCCGGCTTCGCCTGCCCTTGCCGCTTCAATGGTGGCATTTAAGGCCAGCAGATTGATCTGGGATGAGATGTTGGTGATGGTATCGGTAACCTTGTTGATTTCTTCGGCAGCCCTGCCAAGCTGCTGAACCCGTTTGGATGTCAGTCCGGCCTGTTCAACCGCCTTTTCCGTGATTTCCCGGGTATTGTTGGAATTCTGGGCCACCTGCTGCAAGTTGGTTTTCATCTGGTTGGTGGCCTTGGCCACGGTTTCCACATTAATGCTGGCCTGTTCCATGGATGCGGCCACAGAATCCATGTTGGCGCTGACCTGTTCGGCCGCTGATGCCACGGTATTGACTTTGTTGACGCTGGTCTGGGCCCCTGAATTCATCCGGTCGGAAATCTGGTTGAGTTCACTGGAGGCCTGGCTCAAGGTGTCCACATTCAAATTCAGGTTCCTGATCAGGTCTGCCAGTCCCGTTACCATCTCGTTCATGGAGGTTACGGTATCCTTGATGGCGTCTTTTGCCTTATAGGTGAAACTGTGGTTGAAGTTGCCTTTGGCCACTTCCCTGGCCAGGGTGGCCATGCCGTTCATGTTGTTCATGAGCTGGCGGTTCATCAGGGAGATGATCAACAGCCCAAGGGCAAAGGCAATAATGCCGCTTAAACCTGAACTGACCAGGATCTGTCTGTTGATGCCGGCCATGAGTTCTTTTTCAGATACTGCCACGGTAAAATACATGTCCCATGGCTCAAAATAATTCACAAACCCGTAATACGGGGTGTGGTCATATTCATAGGTGATAAACCCGGTCCGGGTTTCAAGGATGCTTTGTCCGCCGGTAAAATCATTGACGTTGAGTTTGGTATAGGCCGGGTCCGGGTGGGTCAGGATCCGGCCGGTTCCGTCACAGATAAAGGAGTAGCCGTTTCCATTAACATTAACCTTTTTCACCATGTCCGCAAGGCTCGGCGTCAGGATGGTCCGGCAAACACCGTAGGCCCCGGCCATGGTTCCCTCTAACTGGTCTTTGAAGGGGGACAGGCTGCAAAGGGCCTTTTGTTCTCCTGAACCCACTAAAAAAGAAATCGCTTTCCCCTGGGAGACGGCTTTGAACTGCGCTGTGTCAGCAGCATAAAAACCGCCGATGGGCCGGGATTTGTCCTCATTTTTCAAGGTCGTGGACACCTTAACCAGTTTGTCGTCAAACAATTGGAAGTAGCTGATTTCTGAATCACTGAACTGGCCGGCCTTGTCCACAAGCTCGTATTCGCCGGTAACAAAGGTGAGACCAAACAGCAGTTTGGGCAGGGAGGCCGTTGTCTTTTTGGCTGTGGCAACGTCGAAAATTTCCATTTCTGCTTGCTGGGAGCCTAAAAATGACGCCGTTCCTGAGCTTTCGCTTTCTGTGCGCAGGATGCCGATGTCAGAGTTGAGTTTGTCTTCTTGCAGGTCGTGCTGGATTCCAACCGTGCCCAAAAGAACATCGGAAACACTCTGGATGCCGGCCTTTCCTTTGGCAAGAAAGGTGGTTTTGGTCTGATAGAAATTAACTGCAGCGATAATGAGGATGGTCAGCAAGATAATTCCCATGGAGGACATGTACAGTTTTTTCCCAAATCCAATTGAGTTCATTACTAGCTCCCTTTTTTTTGTTAAGCAGTTGACAATACGCTTCTTTGAATAATGGGGAACGGCCTTTTTGTCAATAGAAACAGTAAAATAAAGTGGTTAAGGAAAGAAAAAAAGCAGTTCCTATATCGCATTGTTTTCGCAATTTTCGATGCGCAAAGATTTGGCGGGAGACGGTTTGCGATTTATTTAAATGTGAAGCCAATTTTGGTGGGTCGAGTTTATCTTGCTATTAAAGAGGGTTAAGTGGCGGTGGGTTATGCAGGTTGTTGATTGAGGCGACGAAGTCAGAAATCGTCGATGTTTTTGTGATTTCATTTTTTGCGAAGGATGGACCATCCCTTTCATTCTATTGGGGGCGATTTCCCCGGGAATATTTGCCGGCATTATCCCGAATCGTCGAAAATTCTCCGAATCATCCAGCCGGATGATTCAGGTTTCGTTAGAAAGGCAGATGGTATTTGCATTCCGGCGTATCATGGGATAAGCTTGCCGGGCTCTCGGGTAAGATCGGTTTAAACAGTGCCTGACCGAAAACCCGCGTTTGGGGGAAAAGTTGCCCAGATGCAAGGCGCAGGAAAAGCTGCAACCGGAGCAATCTTGGGGTTGTGAGGATTGCAGCTTTTCCTGCAACGCAGCAGATGGGTGACTTTTCGTTCAAACACTAAATAGACGGAAAGGATGATAATGAAACATATTTTGAGCATACTGGGGCGGCTGTTGTACCGCGCCATGGGATGGACCTATGACACCCTTCCCGAATACTGGACCGATAAATGCGTGGTCATCGGGTTTCCCCACACCAAAAATATGGACACGGTCCGGGCGCTGACCTATATCAAGGTCGCCAAAGTCCGGGCCCGGCTCCTGGTCAAGGCGGAATGGTTTTTCTTTCCCATGTCGATCCTGCTCAGGGGCTTAGGGGGCATGCCCGTCAAAAGGGACAAGGCCCATGGGTTTGTGGTCAGTGTGGCCCAAGAATTTGATAAACGGGAAAAACTGGTGCTGGCCCTGGTGCCCGAGGGCACCCGGAAAAAAGTGGGCACCATCAAAACCGGATTCTGGTACATTGCCAAAGCCGCCGATGTCCCCATTATCTGCTGGTACCTGGACAACGAGCTCAAAAGAACCCGGTGGATCGGCCGAATTCATCCGGGAGAAAGCCTTGAGGCAGACCTGACCTTAATCAAAGACCTGTATGAAAAAGCCGGGTTTTCAATCCCCTTGAACAACCTTGCCCCGGCTGCCGGCCAAGTGCCTGCCGGTGCACAGTGATATGGCCGGTTAACCCGTCTGAACAGGGTAATTGAATGGAGACCGGGAACCGGAGACCGGAGGCCGGAATGCGTAAACCTGAGGGGGTCGCGATTTCCGGTCTCCCGTCTCCTTTTCTCCGGTTTCCGTTTTTTACATTATCATCCATCCTCACATATCAAACCGGTCGAAAAGGCGGAGAATCGGGGCCAACGTTGATCTGCCGCAGCCCCGGTGATCATCGGTTCAGATCAAACATGCCGGGGTTACCGGGGTGCCCAAAGGACCATCTGGGGTTTGGTGATCTGTTGGGCCAAGTCCTCAATTGTTCCATAGGTCATGCAGGCGGCCATGCAGGTCTGGACACAGGCCGGCAAAAGCCCTTTGGCTGTCCGCCCGGCACACAAAATACACAGCTGGGTGGGCATGGGAATAAACTTGAGGTAGTGCTTGTCCTTGGGAAGGTTTTCCACCACCTCGGTGACCCTTATCCCCCCCATGCCTGCCGGCCATTTATACTCCTGGGCACAGGCCACCTGGCAGGCGTAGCATCCCGTGCAGAATTCATAGTCTATCAGTAAACCGTATCGGGGTTTTGTCGTCATAATCTTCTTTCCTTAAACCGTCACGGACGGCTTGGATTATCCAACCCAGAACCGTCAATAACGAAAAATTTATGTCTTTTCAGTTTGTTAGTGATACTTTCATATAACAGCCACGGGCTGATTTGGTTATCCAACCAAGATCCGCCCACAACAAATATTGAAAGTCTTTACGGGTAGTTAGTCAGACTTTCATATAAAATAATATAACGCAGCAAATGGGCAAGTTTTCGTTCAAACACGGTAGACTTTGCACATGAGCTGCTTGGTAATGGTCCCTAACCCATCCTTGCCCTGGGAACCCATGGGCATGAGCTGGCTGATGTTGGATTCCCACATGCCGTACAGGGAAGGTTCGGCCCCGTCTTTTTCCGGGAACCACCAGCCATAGGCCGCCATAACCATCCACCGGGGAACAATGGGGGAAACCTTGGCCTTGAGTTTGCATTTGCCAAGCCAGTTCTCCACCCATACCCATTCGCCGTTTGAAATGTTCAACGAGGCGGCCGTGTCGGGATGGATCTCGAGTTCCGGGTCCGGGTCAATATCCCGCAGCCAGGGAATGTTCCGGTGTTCAGAGCAGAAGAACACCGGGGAGCGCCGGCCCGTGGACAGGATCAGGGGGTATTCCTTGGACAGGTCCGGCCGGCTTTCCGGGGTAAAGGGCGGCTCCTCATAATGGGGAAAAGGATCAAGCTGCCATTCTTCTCTCAGGGTGGAATAAAGCTCAAGTTTTCCGGACGGGGTCTGGAATCCGGGCCTGCCGTCCTTTCTGAGCAGCCCTTTTTCATACCGTCGGTAAGGGGCGGTGGAATGCCCTTCAGGCGGGATGTCCCATCCTTTTTCCTGAAGCTGGTCAAAGGTCATGCCCGAGGGTTTTAAAATATCGTCAAACAGCTCATGGACATTGTTCCATTTCAAAGAGGGGTCAAACCGCTTGGCCAGCTCAAAGTTGATCTCCACATCCGGCTTACACCCCTCCACGGTCATGGCCTTGTTGATGGTCTGCAAGGGGACCCACCAGCTTCGAATGCTGTCTTTTTCAAGGAAACTGGTGGCCGGCAAAATCAGGTCCGCCATCTGGCAGGTCGGGGTCATAAACAGGTCCACCACCACCATGAAATCCAGTTTTTTAAGGGCCTTGATCCATTTTTTGGGATCATAGGCAATGCCCCCTAAAAGGTTGCAGCACTGGACCCACATGCCCTTGACCGGGTAAGGGTCCTCTGAAAGCATCTGGTCCAGCATGGTGTCGGTCTGGGTCCGCCAGACAAACTGCCGGAAGGGGCCGTATTCTTCGTACCCGATCCGTTTTTTATCGATCTCTTTGGAGGCCAGCTTGATCACCCCTTTGGCCCCGGGAAGGGCATAAGCCACCGCATCATGGGCATACCGGGCAATGACATTCCCGCCGGGCACATCCAGGTTCCCGCAGATGCTCCACAGGCAGGCAATGGCCGTGGCCGTCGGGGTCATGCCCGGGGTGGAGTCAATGGCAAGGCCCCACTGGATGGTGGCCGGCTTGCTCTTGGCATACATCCGGGCCGTCTCAATGATATCTTTTTCATCGAGCATGGTGAGCTTTGCCACCTTTTCCACGGGATATTGGGCGGCTTCTTCACAGAACCTGGTCCAAACCGGCACTGCCGTGACCAGGCTGCCGTCCTTTAATGGGATTTGAAATTCGCCCTCCAGGGCCGGGGATAGAGCGGCTGTCTTGTATGCGGCCCCCTGGGAATCCCAGATCACCGGGGCCTTGGTTTCCAGATCCCAGACCAGAAAGTTCTGATCTGACCCATCGGCGGCCAGGTCACTTTCCCGGACAAGTTTTCCGGTATCTGTCCGGATCAAATGGGAGGCATTGGTCCATTGTTTTACAAAATTTTTATCATAGAGTTCCTCCTGGATCACAATGTTGAGAAACCCCATGGCCAGTGCCCCGTCCGTCCCCGGTCTGAGGGGCAGCCATTTATCGGACCGGGAGGCAAACCAGGTGAGGCGCGGATCAATGGTGATGAGTTTGGCCCCTTTTTTCATCAAATCCGTGGCCCAGTGGCCAAAGATATTGTCCGGGCAGGAGGCATTGATATTGTATCCCCAGATCACAATGGTTTCGGGCACTTCGTACCGCTCATCATCATGGCCTTTGGGCAGCCACTGCCCCCCGTCAAATATGCAGTAATCCCCCAGCACCGTTTCAGAGGCCACAATCCTTGGGGTATAACAGCCGTTCCCGCTCATGGAAAATGAGACATTGGGACTGCCAAAGGCATAGGCCAGCATACAGATCCAGGCGCCGACATCCCGGCCGGTGCCCATGGAAAACACCACGCTTTCGGCCCCATGTTCCTCCCGGATGGCCCCGAATTTTTCTTCCACCAGGTCAAAGGCCTCATCCCAGGAGATGGGCGCCCATTTGTTCTCGCCCCGTTCCCCCACCCGTTTTAAAGGCTGTGTGAGCCGGTCGGGATGGTGAACGTACTGGGTCATGGAAAGACACCGGGAACACAGCCGCCCCTTGTTCATGGGGTGGTCCGGGTCCCCTTCGATTTTGATAAGCTTTCCGTCTTTGATATGGGCCAGCACCCCGCACCCGCCATGGCACCCGGGGCCGGCAGACCAGGTGGTGGTCCGTACAACTTTGGTATCATGAATACCAGTGGTCATGATTTTTATTCCTTTACCGTAAAAACAGGTTGTGGTTTCAGCAGTTAATTCTCATTTTTTTTTGTGTTTATACCAGCTGTCTGCTGTATTCGTAAACCTTTCCCTTGAATCATTTTTTTTCTTTACACCCGCTTGCGGCCGTCATATTACCGGACAGGCGCGTTTCTCTGTCTTTTTTTGCACCACCGAAAAAAAAGAGTATAAAATGAAAAACCTGATGGGGATGGTCTGTCTGGGGATAGGGCTTTAAAATAAGGGCTGCGCGTTTGGAAATGAGACCGTTGAACCGGTAGGAGAAGGGGCAGCCCTAAAGGAACTGGAAGGGCTCAAGTTCTTCGGGCCGCTTGAATAAATACCTGCCAAAGCTTAAGAAACGCTTTTTCCCGTTAACCGGCGGGCCAGCAAGGTGCAGTTGTCATCGGCCAGACAGTGGGTAATTTCCCGGCTGAGCGTTTCGCCCATCATGGTTTCCTCGTCCACAACCACGGTGGCTCCGGCCTGTTTAAGATCGTTAAAATGCCGGTTGTACCGGCTGCGGGCCACGATGGGCAGGGTGGGGGAAAGGCGTTTCATGGCCGCAATAATCTGAACGCAGATTTTGGCATCCGGCACGGTAACAACGGCCAGGCAGGCCTGTGAAAGGCCCGCGTGGTTCAGTATCTCCTCACTGGCCGCATCCCCCAGGAACAGCGGTGCGTCATGCCGGGCTGCAAAACGGCTTCCCTGGGGGTTTACGTCAATAATGACCGGGGTCATCCCGCTGGTGTTTAATGTTTGCACCACCTGCCTGCCGGCCGGTCCCAATCCCACCACCACCACCCGGTCTTTTTCATCAGGCACCGGGGCCAAAGCCTGGTGTTCAACGCTATCCCCCTTTCTGCTCAGCCGGTTTAAAATGCTGTTGCTCAGGGGAAGGGCCATGGACACCATGTAAGGGGTGGCCAGCATCAAAAGGATGGTCACTGAAATGATGTAATCCATGAAGACCGTCCCGATAAGCCCGCCGTCCCTGGCCGCCGCCGCAAGGACAAAGGAAAATTCACCAATCTGCGCCAGCACAATTCCTGTGGCCAGGGCATGCCGCCGGTCCAGGCCAAAGAGCCGGGTTACCCCGTAAATGATCCCGGCTTTAAACACAAAAATCAGGGCGGCCAGAGGTAAAATTAAATAGTGTCTGAACGAAAACCCGTGTTTGGGCGAAAAGTTGCCCAGATGCAAGGCGCAAAAAAAATTTGCAACCGGAGCAACCATAGGGGTTGTGAGGATTGCAAATTTTTTTGCAACGCAGCAGATGGGCGACTTTTCGTTCAAACACTAAATAAATGTGGGAGATGAACCATAACGGTTTGATGAACATGCCCACAGAGGCAAAAAACAAGGTGACCATTAAAATTTTCAAAGACCCGATATCAGCGCGGACCTGGGTGGCAAAAGGGGATTCGCCAAGCAGCATGCCGGCCACAAAAGCGCCCAAAGCAGGGGATATCCCCGCCGCGTGGGCGGCCCAGGTGGCGCCAAGCCCTGTGGACACCGCAAACAATACGGTCAGTTCCCGGTTGCCGAAAACCGCACTTGAGGACAACAGCCGGGGAATCAGGTGGAACAAAAGGATATACAACACCGCGGCAAGGCCGCAAACGGCAGCCAGCAGGTTTAAAAGGTGGGCCCCGGTTCCGGAAGTACCGCTTGACGGCGACAAAAGGCTGATCAGGATGACCAGAGGAACAATGGCCATGTCCTGAAACAGGAGAATCCCCAGGCTGGTCCGGCCATGGACGGATTCCATTTCAGCCCGGTCCACCAGGACCCTGAGGACAATGGTGGTGGAACTCAGCGCCATAAGTGCCCCCAAAGCAAGGGCTTTGGGCAGGGCTGAAAAGAAAACTCCCCCCAGGGCTGTCAAGGCAATGGTGATCCCCACCTGCAAAGCACCGCCCCCAAAGGCTGTTTTGCCCATCCGGCGCAATTGTCTGAATGAAAATTCAAGCCCGATGGAAAACAGCAGCAACGAGACACCAAGTTCGGCCATCTGGCTGATCATTTCGGCATTGTCAATGACAGGGCCGGCCAGAACCCCGGCCGATATATACCCAAGAATGGGGCTTTGCCTGAACTTCTGGGCCAGGCTGCCCAAGGCAAAGGCCATGCCAAAAATGACCACCAGTTCCAGTAACACATACCAAAGATCCATGGGACGTCTCCGTTTGTTAGCGGTGTTTGAGATGTTTAAAATGGTAACTTTTGTTACCGTCATTGGTTCAGCGGGGAACACCCGGGTGCCATGTGTCAAAGAAATGGGATTCGCCCTTGAAAAAAATCATATCATCAGCCCTAAAAATGGGTCAACCCGTGATGTGCTTTTTATAACCGTCACGGACGGCTTGGATTATCCAACCAAGAATCGCCCACAACGAAAAATGAAAGTCTTTTCAGCTTGTTAGTGAGACTTTCTTATAAAGAAACTGGAGACAAGAAACAAGAGACAAGAGGGCGAAGCACCTGCGGTGCCCAATTTATAGTCTACCGTTGCTGGTATCTTCAGTTTCATTATTCGTTGTGGGCTTCGCCCACGCTTTATATTTAACCACAGAGGTGCACAGAGAAACACTTTAGTTTCAGTGCTGCGCACTGAAATTGCATTCAGTCAGCTTAAACAGCGGGAAAGCTATATGCGATTGCCCTGGGCCGGCCTCTGGAAATTTGTAAAGACGGGTTTACACCATGAAAGAAAACCGGACGATTCGATATGGAAGACAACGCCGGGCGCCTTTTTTAAGCCGGCCTTTTGCACCCGGAAACCCCATGGATTCAGCGGCTTTGGATAATTGTCCCTGGGGTCGGGTCATGGCATTGATATTGCTCTTAATTTAGAATAGAGGGTCGTTTCAGGGACCAGATGGTTTGCACCATCAATCTTAATTAAAAAAGGGGGGACGCCATGAATGAAACGTTAAAAACCGATTATAAACCGGGGGATTACGGGAAAAAAAGAATGAGTGCGGCCCAGTGGGCAGATGTCCATGCCAAACAGTGGGGCCACACCTCAGGCCTCCGGGCCGGAGAAATAGAACAGCCTGAAAAAGGGGCTTTTCCCTGTATTTGTGTGTCACGGCAGATCGGGGTGGGGGCCCTGGAAATTGCAGACCTGTTATCTGAAAAAATTGCCTGCCGGGTGATTGACCGGGAAATTCTGGAGTATATGGCAAAGGAAAAGAATCTGTCTGAAAAATCAGTGGCCTATTTTGACGAGCGGTATCCCGGACTGATGAGCGAGCTGTTTTCCATGCTGATCAGTGAAAAAACATTTTTAAAAAGTGATTATGCCAGGCAGCTGGCCAAAACCGTTATGGCCCTGGCCGGCATTGAATCAACGGTTTTTGTCGGGCGGGGAACCCACCTGATCCTGCCAAGAAGCCGGGTTTTGGCGGTCAGACTCATTGCCAGCAGGGAATACCGGATCGACCGGGTGGCCCGGCTGCTGAACATCAGAAGAACAGATGCCGGGGCTCATCTCAACACCATGGACACGGAACAGGCTGAGTTCTTTAAAACCGTTTTCGGCAAAACCGGATCGGATCCCCAGGAATTTGATCTGGTGATAAACCTGGAATACGTGAAAGAGGCATCGGATACGGCTGAAATAATAGCATGTGCCTTCAGGCAAAAGTTTGGTCCTAAGGAATAACTCTCAGGCGGTTTTACACAAAGGCGTCTGTTTCGGATAAAAGAGGGAAATTTATGAGCAGTGAGCAACATCTTTACTGGCATACCGCCAGCGTATCCAATCTGGACCGGGAAGCACTTTTGGGGCAGAAAGGTGCCATGATCTGGTTTACCGGGCTGTCCGCTTCGGGCAAGTCCACCCTGGCCAACGCCACCGCACTGGCCCTGCATGGATATCGAAAACTGACCTTTGTACTGGACGGAGACAATATCCGGCAGGGCCTGAACCAGAATTTGGGGTTTTCTCCCGGGGACCGGGAGGAAAATATCCGCCGGATCGCCCATGTGGGGAAGCTGTTTACCGACGCCGGTATTATTGTCCTGACCGCCTTTATTTCCCCTTACCAGAAAGACAGGGATCTGGCCCGGATATTGACAGCACCGGGCCGGTTTATCGAGGTTCATGTGGACGCTTCGGTGCCCACCTGTGAAAACCGGGATCAAAAAGGGCTTTACCAAAAGGCCCGTGCCGGTGAAATTCCTGAGTTTACCGGGGTCAGCGCGCCTTACGAAGCACCGGAAAACCCTGAAATCCGCATCGACGCCAACAGCCTGACCATTGACCAGGGGCGGGACCAGATCCTGGCCTTTTTGAAGGACCGGGGCTTTGTCTTTTATTGAAAATGCCGCTCCATAAATGAAGGCCTTTTCAGACGGTTGATGAGATGTTGATACACAAGGCTATTTTAACCCCTATTCCAAAATAGCCTTGACTATTTTGGAATAGGGGTTAAAATAGCCTCATGCGATACATTGAACCGCACATTCTTCAGGATCTTGAACGAAAAATGGTTTTTGTCGGCGGCCCCCGGCAGGTGGGAAAAACCACCATGGCCAAACGGCTGCTGGGTCAGATGGACTTTGGCGGGCGGTATTTTAACTGGGATTTTGATGAAGACCGGCAGGATCTTCTGGCCAAAAAGTGGCAGCAAGACGGCAGCCTGGTGGTTTTTGACGAACTTCACAAGCATCCCAACTGGAAAAACTGGGTCAAAGGGATATACGATACATGCCAGAACAAAAACCGCTTTCTGGTGACTGGGTCGGCACGGCTGGACGTCTACCGGAAGGGGGGAGACTCTCTTTTGGGACGGTATCATTATTGGCGGCTTCACCCCTTTGGACTGGATGAGTTCCCCGAGAAAATGAGTGCCCGGGAGGCCTTTGATCGGCTGATGCGGGTGGGCGGTTTCCCTGAACCTTTTTTGGACGGAGATGAGCGGCAGGCGAGACGCTGGCGCAGGGAGAAAATTGACCGGGTGGTGCGCGAGGATATCAGGGATCTGGAACCGGTCCGGGATATCTCCCGGTTAAGCCTGCTGATTGACCAGTTGCGCAGCCGTGTCGGGAGTATCGTGGTGGTATCCAATCTTGCCGGGGAAATTCAGGTGTCGCCCAAGACCGTTTCCAACTGGCTGGATGTCCTGGAGCGGATGTACCTTGTTTTTGCCGTCCGCCCCTATACAAGAAATCTTCCTAGAGCCGTTGTAAAACCGCCAAAAGTGTTTTTCTGTGACAACGCCGATGTCATTGGCGATGACGGGGCTGTATTTGAGAATCTTGTTGCCACCCATCTGTTAAAACGAATCCATTTTCTTCAGGACCGGGACGGTTACCAATACGAGTTAAGATATATCCGGGACAAAGAGGGCAGGGAAGTTGACTTTCTTATCCTCAAAGAGGGCAAAATTGAAGAACTGGTTGAAGCCAAATACTCGGATGATACAGTGTCAAGGCACCTGACCTACTATGCTGAAAAACTCACCCCCCCCAAAGTCACACAGATTGTGGCCAACTTAAAGCACCCCTTTAGCAGTGGTAAAATTAGCGTGGTGGATCCGATATCTTATTTTAGATAAACGCATTTGGCTTCGGAGTACTTGTAAACCGGCGTGTCTTATCCCCGGGGCCGGGCCTTCCAGCCGTATGCAAGGCCAAACAGCCCGAAGATAACGCTGATCCCTGTGATGATCCCCTGGGGCCGGGACGCTTTTGGGGGAGCGGATGGGGATGACTGAGCGGCTGTAAGGTTGCCTTTATCATCGCCTATTTCCTGCTCCAGGGCCAGCCGGTGGCCCATGCCATCCTGGACAACAATCTGCCATTTTCCTTTTTGGTCGGGTCGGAACATGAACTGCCCGTTACGGTCTGTCCGGCCTTTCTGGAAAACCGGGCCGTTGTCCGGCCCGGTAATTTCCACAGCCGCGTAGCTCATGGGTTCCCCGTCATCGTATCCGGCAGTAACCAGGATGCCTGAAGTGGTTTCAGTAGACCCTTCTGTCCCGTGTCCCCATGCCGGGACTGCTATGGCCAATACCACCAGAAAACCAAATACATACGGCATTTTTTTCATGTATTCTTCCTAAATATGAGGGTTATCCTTTTACCTTTAAAAAACAGGTGGTTGTCAGGCTGGCATCGGTGTACAGGTCTGATACGGTGTCCGGCGATTTGTGCCGTGCGATCAGAAGATACCGGCCGGGCTCCTCAAATTTAACGTTAAAATTTCCCTGGTCATCGGTTTCAAAAATTTTATAGTTGACGTCGCCGCCGTTATCAGGGGCATGGGTTAGGTTGACCTTGGTTTCGGGCAGTGGTTTTAAGTCATATTCCAGGTTGAATAAGATCTCATCGCCGGTGTGCGGGTGTTTCCATCCTTCAGGTATCAGACGCAGGTCCAGTTCCGGCATGGTGTCCATTTGGTTTTCAGAAGGCCCATGCCCCACCCGCAACGCCAGATGGGAGAACTGGGTGTATAAAGAGGCGGTTTTGGCATCGGGAAAATCCTTTAAATTGCCGATGTGATAGTTGCCTTCCTGGTCAACCACATAAGAGCCCACATACTTGCAGACAAAATGGTAAAGACCGGATGTCTCAGGGACCACATTAAACACATAGCAATTGTCTTCCTGGCCGCTGACCGAAAGATCCTGCTGTTTGCCGTCAGGGGAAACAAAAAAAGCCGACAGCCCGTCTTTTCGGGCCAGCCCGTCGCTGACCATGTTGTGTCCCCAGTTAAAATACAATTGAACGGTATCGCCTTCATGGATATGGGTGGTAGACGGTTCCAGCCATCCTTCATGTCCGTAAACCATCAGATCGGTGGTGTCTCTAAATTCAGCTGACATAATTTCTCCTTTAAAAGTTATTTATTTTTAATGCCTTTGAACACATACCAATGGCTGCCGTGATGCCCTCTGGGCAGTTTGTCAAGAAGCACGGCCTCCACGGCAACAAAGCCTGAGTCCTCAAAGTGGCGGGTGATTTTGCTCACGGCCGCGCCTTTGAGAGGCAGCATATCCTCAATTTCCTGGCTGTAATGATTGAATGATACATCCCCGCCCACACTGCAGAAACAGACCAGCTTTCCCCCGGGTTTCAACACCCGGAACCACTCTTTAAAGGATTTGACCGGTTCCAGCAGGGTCCATAAAACGTGGCGGTTGGTCACCACATCACAGCTGTTATCGTCAAAAGGCAGATCAATGAGGTCCCCCCGGATAAATTCCAGGTTAAGTCCCCGCCGGGCCGCATGATATTTGCCAAGTTCCATCATGCCGTCTGAAATATCCACGGCCTGGCAGTCATATCCCAAGGCGGCGATTCTTAAGGAAAGAAAACCGGTTCCGGCCCCTACATCAACGACTTTTTGGTGTTTTTCTTCTCCAAGATGGGTGGAAATAACCTGTTTCCAGACCGCATCATCCTCTTCTTTGGCGCTGCCGTTATGCCTGGCATCATAATTTTCAGCGTGAGTGTTCCAGCGTTCTTCAACGGCTTTTAAAGCATCAGTCATATAACGTCTCCTTTGTATTGATTTTCAAACCTTGAGGGCCTTAGGAAAAGCCAGGCCCCCAAATCCGGTGGCAGGCGACTTTCCGGCCGGCCACTTCCTTTAGCTGGGGTTTTTCCCGTTCACAAAGCGGGACCCGCAGGGGGCACCGGGGGTGAAAGGCGCATCCTGTCGGGGTAAATCCCGGATCGGGAGGCTCCCCGGTAATGCCAAGTTTACGGGTTCTTTTCTTTCGCGGGTCCAAACAGAGCAGGGAAGCAAACAGCATTTTCGTGTAAGGGTGAAGCGGGTTTTGAAAGATGCTTTCGGTGATGCCGGTTTCCATGAACCTGCCCAGGTACATGACCGCCATGCGCTGGGACATGAACCGGACCATGCGCAGGTTGTGGGAAATATAGAGCAAGGCCGTTCCCCGGTTTCTTTTGGTGGTATCCAGCAGCTTCAGGATCTGGGCCTGAACCGATAAATCCAGGGACGCGGCCGGCTCGTCGGCCACAATGAACCGAGGTTCCTGGAGCAGGGCCCTGGCAATCCCGATCCGCTGGCGCTGGCCGCCGGAAAGTTCATGGGGATGCCGCCGCAGCAGCTCTGTGCCGATATTTACCCGGTACATGATCCGGAGTATTTTCTGTTGCCGTTCTGTCTGGGCAATTTTTTTGAGTTTTAAGGGTTCTTCCAGAATACGGTATACCGAATATCTCGGGTCCAGAGAGTTGTCCGCATCCTGGTAGACCATCTGCATCTGGGGCCCAAGGGCCTTGATGTCACGCAGCGATAAATGTTTCAGGTTCATGCCGTTAAAAAAAACAGTGCCGGATGTGGGCTCGGCCAGTTTGAGCAGGATCCGGCCCACAGTGGACTTGCCGCAACCGCTTTCTCCCACAAGGCCAAAGCATTCACCCGGTGAGATGTCAAAAGACACATCATCCACCGCTTTGACAGGTATGGTCCGGTTAAACAGCCCGGACCCTTCAGGCCTGAATACCTTGGTAAGTCTTTCTGCTGTAATGGTATCCTGCAAAATAACATCTCTCCATTCTGGAACCTTCGAAAACAGGCTCAGGCTTCTGGCGCGTGCAGATGCCTTTGGCCTTTTCACACCTTAAATGAAAGGGGCACCCTGAAGGCAGCCGGGTCAGGCTGGGCACAGTCCCGGGGATAGGGGTAAGGGTTTTTCCTGAGATAACATTCAACAATGCCGTGGAATAGGGATGGCCCGGATTTTGGAAAAAATCCAGGACCGGACAGTATTCCATGAGGGTGCCCGCATACATGACCCCGACCATGTCGGACATCTCTGCGGCCACACCCAGATCGTGGGTAATGATGAGGACGGAAGTTCCATACCGGTCTTTTAATCCTTTTAACAGGTCCAGGATCTGGCGCTGAACCGTCAGATCAAGGGCCGTTGTCGGCTCGTCGGCAATCAGAAGTTCCGGGTTGCAGGCCAGGGCCATGGCAATCATAACCCGCTGCTGCATCCCGCCGCTCAATTCATGGGGAAAGTCCGTAATCCTTCGTTTTGGAATCCCCACTTCCTCCATGAGTTGTTCCGCCTTTGTGCGGGCGGCCTTACCCTGAATGCCGGCGTTGGCCCGCAGGGTTTCGGCAATCTGTTCGCCGATTTTCATCACCGGGTTAAGGCAGCTCATGGGCTGCTCAAAAATGACGGCGATCCGGCTGCCCCGGGTTTTTTTCCGCTCCTTTGGGGACATGGAAAGTAAATCCACGCCCCGGTATAAGATCTGGCCGGTGACCACGGCGTTTTCCGGCAGCAGCCCCGGGATGGACAGGGCGATGACGCTCTTGCCGCAGCCTGATTCGCCCAGCAGGCAGAAGGTTTGCCCTTCGCTGATGTCAAAACTGACGTGATCCGCCACCTTGACCGGTCCCATCCGGGTCCTGAACTCAATGCTCACGTCCCGCAGCTGGATAATCGGCTCAGAATTCAAACCTCCACCTCCTTTTGAAGCTTGGGGTCCATCATGTCCCGCAGCCCTTCCCCCATCAGGTTGAAGGCCAGCACTGCGGCCATGACGGCAATTCCGGGGAAAATAAACAAATGGGGATGGTTGCCCATGAATGAGGTGGCTTCATTGAGCATGGCCCCCCATTCCGGGGTGGGCGGCTGGGCCCCCAGTCCGATAAAGCTTAACCCCGCAATGGCCAGGATGGTATACCCGGCATTCAGGGCCGCGTATACCACCAGGGGATAAATGGCATTGGGAATGATATGGCACTGGATCACCTGCCGCCGGCTGCCCCCCATGGCGGCGGCCGCTTCCACATAGAGCTGTTCTTTTACCGAAAGAACGCTGCCCCTGACCATGCGCGCGTACCCGGTCCACATGGTCAGTGTCAGGGCCAGGATGATGTTGGCCAGGGACGGCCCGAGAATGCCGGTAATGGCAATGGGCAGAATCAGGGGCGGAAACGCCATGAGCATGTCCACCATGCGCATGCACACCTCGTCGGTAAAACCACCGAAGTATCCGGCCGCACACCCCACGGCAGTGCCGATGAAAAGGCAGGACAGCATGACGGCAAAGGTGGCGCAAAAGGATGTTCTGGCCGCATAAAGGATACGGCTGAACAGATCCCGGCCCAGCTGGTCGGTGCCCATGGGATGCTCCCATGTGACACCTTGAAGCCGTTCGGACATGTTGACTTTGAACGGGTCAGAAGGCGCCATCATGGGGGCCAGGGCCGCCAGAAGAATTAAAGACAGGATCAGGATGCCGCCGGCAATAAAGCTTTTCATCTTTGTTTCCCCTTAATGCTGATCCGTGGATCAAGGATGGTGTAAGAAAGGTCAACTAACAGGTTGAGGAGTAAAAAAAACAGGGTACTCATCAAAACAACCCCCTGGATCACCGGGATATCCCTCATGCTCGAGGCCTCTACCAGATACCGGCCGACGCCGGGCCAGGCAAACAGGGTTTCAATTAACACCATGCCCCCCACCAGGTGGCCGAAATGAAGACCAATGGCCGTAATCACCGGGATGATGGCATTTCTAAACACATGCCGGGTTAACACCGATGTTTCACTCAGCCCTTTGGCCCTGGCCGTCCGGACAAAATTTTGCCTTAGCACCTCCAGCACGCTGGTCCGGGTCAGCCGCATGAGGTCCATGGCACCGGTAATGCCAAGGGTCAGGGCCGGAAGGATAAAATGTTCCACCTTCCCGTACCCAAAGGCCGGAAGCCACTTAAACTGAACTGAAGCCACAAAGACCAGCAGCATGCCCCACCAGAAACAGGGCATTGAAATGCAGCCAAGGGCCGTCACCCGTAACACTTGATCCACAAATGTATTGGCCTTGACGGCTGAATAAACCCCTAAGGGAATGGCCACCACCATAGAAATGACAAGCCCTGTGATGAAAAGCATTGCCGTTGCCCCAAGCTTTTCCATGTAGGTGGGCCATATTCTTTCCCGGGTGGCAAGGGAACTGCCCAGA
Organism: uncultured Desulfospira sp.; assembly: GCA_963663165.1. GTDB lineage: Bacteria > Desulfobacterota > Desulfobacteria > Desulfobacterales > Desulfobacteraceae > Desulfospira. Next base: position 350,032 of record OY760175.1, read on the forward strand.
TCCCCTTTAGCCGCCCGGCCAAGCCATGTGGCATACTGGATCAGAAAAGGCTGATCCAGCCCATGTTCCTGCTTAAACGAAAGCAGCTGCTCCGGGGTCGGTACAGCCTGCAATTGTCTTTCCAGAATCAGCATGGCCGCATCTCCCGGACACAGGGAAATCAGGCCGTAGGATAAAAACGAGGTCGCCAGCACCACCGGGATGAGCAGGGCCATTCTTTTCAGGATAACAGCAATCAACCGGTCAAATCTCCGTGGTGCTTATTCAATGGTGACCTGGTCAAACCGGGGTTCGGAAGAGATAAATTCAATCCCCTTGACTTCCGGTTTGGCCGCAACAAATACAGCGTCAAAGTAGAGGGGCACAATGGCGGCCTTGTCCATGAGCAAGCGGTAAAACTGCCGGAACTGGGTTTTCCGTTCTTCCTCGTCAAATGAGCCCACGGCTTTTTTAATCACAGCGGTTATTTCGGGGTCTGAATAACATCCCCATCCGCTGAACTCCGGGGCTTCGTAGTTAAACCGGCCGTCCATGCGGGTGAATTTCCGCCTTTCAGGGCCTGCGGCGTACCAGATGTACAAGTCAAATTCGCCCTTGGGCAGCCGCTCAAGATAGGTTCCGTATTCTATCACCTCAAGCTTGATGTTTATTCCCACGTCAGCGAGCTGGGCTTTGATCAGTTCGCACAGCTTGACCTCATCGGGATTGTCCCCCTGGGCAATCAGGCTGTACTCGGCTTTTTCCGGGAATCCGGCTTCTTTGAGCAGTGTCCGGGCCTTTGCCTGATCAAACCCGGGCACGGTCACCGCTGCCGTGTCCATATACGGTGCCGTGTCGGAAAACAGGGCCGTTTTGGCCGGGGCAACCCGGTTGTCAAACAGGGCCACCAGATCATCCTTATTGACGGCATGATTGATGGCCTGACGCACTTTGGGGTTATTCCACGGCGCCTTTTTGACGTTGAATGCGATCAAAATGGTCATGGGCATTTCTTTTTTCATGACCTTAAATCCCTGGCCTTCAAGGGTGGCCAGCAGATTGCGGGGGGTATATGCGTATCCGCCGTGAAAATTGTCCACCACCACATCCACCCCCCCTGACTGGAGTGCCAGGACCCTGGCTTCAGCCCTGGGGATGGTCTTTACAGTGATTTTGTTTAGGCCCGGCGCTGGCCCCTGGTAGTTTGTATTGGGAACAAATACGGTGTACTGGTCTTTTTGATAGTCTGCCACCTGAAAGGGACCTGTACCGGTGAATTTAATAATAGGCGATGAAGGCTCCCCGTCCGGCCCCACAGAGGTGGGGCTTAAAATACTGAAATGGTATTCCCCGAATCCGGTTAACGCAACATAGCCTTCGAGTCCGTCCTTGTAATGAACGGCCACCGTATGGGGATCACGGATTTCCAGCTTTTCAATCCGGTCGATTTCGGTCCATGAGGTGCTGTTAAATGCCACGAGCCGGTCATAGGTGAATTTGACGGCATCGGCATTAAACGGGGTGTTGTCGGAAAACCGGACATCCTTTCGCAGATGAAAGACAATGGTTTTTCCGTTTTCCAGGATATCCCACGATTGCGCCAGGCTCGGGGTCACCCGGGTTCCGTCCAATTCCACCAGGCGCTGGCAGGTAAACATCTCAAGGAGCATATCGGAACTGCCGGTGGCGGTCTGGGCATTGGTATCCAGGCCATAGGCTATGGTCAGCTCTTTTTTTTGCGATTTTCCGTCAGGGGTTTTGGATAAATTGTCGGAAGACTGGGAGCAGCCGGCTGCGGCAATCATGAACACCGCCAGGCACAGGGCACTGTAAAGCCTTTTTTTTATCATGTCATTAACTTTGAACAAAACAATTCCTTTTCCATGGTTTAAGAGGGGCTCTTCCGGGTACCCGTAACACCCGGAAGAGCCTTATTCCAGGTCAGACTCCCCGGAACTATTGATCTATATAAAAGGTCAAGCTGGTTGCCCACCGTTGGCTGTCACACACCGAAGTGTCCGGGTAAGGTTCTTCTACCTTGGCAATGAGAAGCCAGGTGCCTTTATGGATCAGCTTGATGTTAGCCACTCCCTCCTTGTCCGTTTTGGTGGTATAGCCAAAGGTATCTTTTTGATCTGAAAAGGTATCATAGGTGCCGTATACAAATGTCCTTGCCGGCTTGCCTTCCTTGAGAACCTTAACTGGCAGAATGTCGCCGGTTTTCAGGGTGGCCGGATCTTTTAAGGGAACGATCTCCATGGCCTGGCCCAGGGGTTTGGCCCAGGCGTCTCCACCGGCCTGGCCCACGGTAAAGACGGCCTTGGCATATTTAACAGAGCTGCTGCAAAGGATCGGGTTTTCAACGTCCTTTTTGGTCTTGCCCCTTTGGTAACCGTCCGGGGTTTTGGTGTAAAAGCCGTTCACAGGAACAGCCAGGCAAAGGCAGGTGCCGGTTTCCGTAATCATAGCGTCCCGGGCCACCCGCTTGGATGACGGGGTGATAAAAAAGACTTCTTGGATCCTGTCCGGCTCCATCAGTTCTTTTTCCGGTGGAAGAAAATGATGGGTGTTAAATACCTTTAAGCCCGGGGTGGTGTTAACAGCCGCCTGATACGTATCCATGATCAGCAGGGTATCGTGGGCCGCGGCCGGGGAACTGACGCAAAGTGCGAGGGCAAGAATGCCCATGCTTAGAAGTTGGTTTAAACCTTTCATTGTAAATTTCCTTTATTTTAAAAATTAAAATGAGTATTTAAGTTCCACGAAAAAGGTTCTCATGGGGTAGGGATGGTAGACGTAGTAATCTTCATCAAAGATGTTGTCTACGCCCATGGTGGCTTCAAGGCCGCAGTCAAAGAGGTACCTGAACTTGGCATCAAACACCAGAAACTCATCCGTACCGCCGTATCCGCCGTCAGGATCCGAGTTGTCCAGTGTATTGTATTGCTGCCCTGAATAATGGCCGGCCAAAGTGAACGACCACTTGTCTGTGGGCGCATAGTCCAGAACACATTTGACGCGCCAGTCCGGTATCCTCGGGAAATCCTTGCCCACACTGTCGGGAACATTATCGTTTCTTAAGATTTTAGAATCGGTCCAGGCCACGTTGGTAAACAGGCCCAACCCGTCAATAAAAATTCGTCTGACATTATAGGCCAGTTCGATCCCTCTGGTCCTTACCTCGTCCACGTTCTGGTAATTGCTGATGTTGGTGTAGGCATTTGTTTGTCTGAAGATGGCGTCTTTGATCTCATCTTCATAAAAGGTCAGGCGGGCTTCCGCATTGCTGCCGAAGAACCTTGTGATGGTGAAATCCTTGGCAAAGCTGTCCTCAGGTTTTAAATTCGGGTTGTTTTTGTTGATTATACCGGCGGATGTGATGCCCCCGTAATACATTTCCCCAACCGTGGGATACCGGGTGGCCTGGGCTAGTGAGACCCTGAGCTGCCAGTTGTTGTTTGGGTTGTAAGTGGTCGAAAATTTAGGTGAAAATCCATTGTCGTCCTTATCATCCAAATCTGTGGTGATCCGGCCGGTATTGCCGTCAATGGATTTACTGGCGTCAAACCCTTTCCACCATTCATAACGGCCGCCCAGGTAAACCGACCAGTGATCTTCAACATGCCAGGTATCTTCTATATAAAGGGCATGGGTCCGGGTCTTGCCTTCAGAACCGGAACTTAAGGTTGTCCGGACATCTTTTTTCCAGTTGGACGCATTCCAGGTTTCACCGTCTGTGTAGTACTGGTCAAAATGGTAGCCGGCGCCCAGGGAATGCATTCCTTTCCAGCCCTCTACATCTTTGGCCATCTTAAGATCCGCCGTATACCAGCCTTTGTCGGTGTCCGTCACACTGCCAGCCCCGCCGTTTTTGGAATTCGGAGCCGCTTCGGAAGATGAGCGGGAGACGCTTTTGAGCGTGGTATAGGCACTTACCTGGGCATCCACATTAAGTCCGTCGGGGGATTCAAGCTTATAAGTTAACCCGTTGAGCATATCCTGGTATTCGGCCTCAGAATAGTCAAAAGAAGTGGTTCCAAGATCATAACTTCTTCCGTCAATGATGACTGTTCCGGTGTAGACTGGATTTCCGTTTGCGTCTCGCAAGTAGGTATCCGGGTTGGTCGAATTGTTTTCCGAATCCCAGATGGCCGAGGTCAGCCGGATGGTGGAATAATCCGTTAAATCATAGGCCAGTTTGACTTTAAAGGTGTTGTTGGTGATGTCGCTGGTGCTGTCGGCCCCCAGTATATAGCGGTCAGCACCGGTGGGGTCTTTGTCCTGGGCATATCCGGTAACCGCCGTGCCGGCGTCCGTACCGCCGGATGCGGCGGATTTGGCCACATACATAATGGCCGCATTCTCTGTTTCCAGGTGGTTAAACCAGAGGTTGTAAGAGAATTTTCCGGTCTTGTTTCCCACAGAACCAAATAGATTATACCCGTCCAGATCATCATCAGTATTATAAGCATGGGCGTTCTGGTAAAAGTACTTAAGGCTGGTATCAATCTCAAGTTTTTCCGGCATGCCGGTGGTGATCAAAGCGGTACCTGATATGGAGTTGCCGCTGTAGGCCGCGGAAAACGGACCGTAAATAACATCCACCTTCTCGATTTCCTGAGGGGCCACAAAGAACCATTTCGGGGCATTGCCATGGCCGGTGGATGTGAAATCGGACAGCCTCATCCCGTCGGTCTGGACCAGGGTCCGGCCGGTCATTGTGGAGTTGTTGCCCCGGATGATCAGGGGGCTGTTGGTGCTGCCCGGGTAGAGCTTGCGGAGGTATGAGCCGGGCATGTATTTGAATACATCGGAAGATTCCATGGCATTGATACGCTCAATGCCTTCGGCGGTGACGCTTTCCACTACGGCCGGCATATTGGCCGTGGTGTCGTCCATAATTTTACCGGTAACGGTGATTTCACCCAGATCCTGGGCTTGTTTTTGGTTTGCTTTGTTCGTAAGTGACGTTTCTTCGGTTTTGGTTTCATCTGAAATTGCCGGGGCCGGTGCAAAGAACAGTCCCGTACACAGGACTGCCACGGCAATCAGGGTTAATTTTTTCCTTTTTTTCAACATGTTTCACTCCTCCTGAAATTAACTCAAAAGGCACCAAACCGGCAGGCAATGGATACAGAATGCCTGATGGCAGTGGTGTCACAGGCCAAACAAGCCGGCAGCGCCGGTTCTGGCCGGGGTTTTTTGTAGAATTTCCGGATGGAATGAAGGTTGACATGGGAAATAAGTCAATGATATCTTGAATTTAAGAATATCCTTCCATCCGGGGGGATGTCTCTTAAAGAAGGCAGCCTGAATTAACTTTGGACGGTTAAGGTTGCCTTCTTTTTTTTTCATTTAATTCAATTTTCAGTAGATTCACCTCCTTTTATGATTAAGCGTCCGGTCAGGCCGGGGCTAAAGTTTTTTACGGTTATTGTGGACAACCCGGGTTGAAAACCCGGGGCCGCCCGTAGGGACAAAAAAAAACCAGGAAGTTGGTTTTCCTTTTCAGGTAAACTGCCTTCCTGGCCAAATTCTGTTGTTTAATTTTGAAACGGTCTGTATTTGTGCTTATTTTATTTCCTTCTGGAAATAGATTTGATTGAAATATTGAATCTCAAAAGATTTGTCAATTCTTTTTTTTTCATTGTTTCAATTGTCGGAATTAAACTTAAAATTTATCGAAAGGCATGCCCGTCTTGGTTATAGCCTTTTTATATCCCGATCGCTGATCAGGATATAAAAAGCCGAAATACAAAATTACTCTGGATTACACCTGAGACAAAACGGCTGTGGTCCGGATCACCCTGGTCCCATTTGTGACACCCTGTCAAAACTTTTTCCATTTTGTTCCGGCCTGACGGTGCATAATTAATTGCAATTTCAACTCAAAATATCCTGAAAACCCGGCGGGTGGGGAGTCAACCGGTCTGAACAGTTATGATTACTCCGGCACGATATTTGATTATATTGATGTTAGCAGTCTATTGGACAAAAGGACTGAATTATATTAACGGCAATGGATTGTAAAAGGAGGCATTATGACTTCACAAAAAATAAAAATGATCGCTCCGGTGGCGGTGCTGCTGGTTCTATGGTTTCTGCCGGCCCCCCAGGGGCTGTCTATCCAGGCCTGGCATTTTCTGGCAGTGTTCATGGCCGTGGTCATCGGCCTGATTGTGGAACCGGTGCCGGCGGCCCTGGTGGGGTTCACCGGTGTGTCCCTGGTGGCCTGCCTGGGCCTGGTGGGCTCTTCGTCACAGAGCATTAAATGGGCGTTGTCCGGATTTTCCAACAGTGTTATCTGGCTGATCTTTGCCGCGTTCATGTTTGCCATGGGGTATAAGAAAACAGGGCTGGGCAAGCGGATTTCACTGATCATGATCAAGTACATGGGCAAACATTCCCTGGGGCTTGGGTATGCCGTGGCATTGTCGGATCTGGTCCTTGCGCCCTTCATGCCGTCCAATACGGCCCGGAGTGCCGGCACCATTTACCCGGTGGCATCCAACATTCCCCTGGTGTTCAACTCCACCCCGGAAAATGAGCCCAGAAAGCTCGGGGCATATATCTGCTGGGTGGCCATTGCCGCCACCAGCGTGACCAGCTCCATGTTTCTGACGGCCCTGGCGCCCAACCTCCTGGCCGTGGACATGATCGCCAAAAGCACGGGACATTCCGTATCCTGGACCGCCTGGGCCGCCATTATGCTGCCGCTGATGATCCCGTTGTTTCTGCTAACGCCCTGGCTGGCTTATGTCCTGTATCCCCCCACCCAGAAGAAATCGCCGGAAGCCCCGGCATGGGCCAAAAAAGAGCTTGAAAAACTGGGCAAGATTACGGGGAAGGAGATTTTGATGGCCCTGTTGGCCCTGGCGGCTCTGTTGTTATGGATATTTGGCGGGAAAATCGGCATTCACTCCACCACGGCGGCCATCAGCATTGTGGCGCTCATGGTGCTGTTTAACGTGATCACCTGGGATGATGTGATTTCAAACAAGGCGGCCTTTAATGTGCTGATCTGGTTTGCCACCCTGGTGGCCATGGCCGCCGGGCTCAAAGAAGTCGGCATCCTGGAGTGGATCGGGAAAAATTCCCAGTCCTATCTGGCCTCTTTGTCTCCCACCATGCTCATCATGGCCATGCTGGTGATGTTTTTTCTGCTCCACTACTTTTTTGCCAGCACCACGGCCCATACCACGGCGCTGATGCCCATATTTATGGCCATTGCGGCAAAACTGATCACCCCTGAACAGCTGATTCCCTTTTCCATCCTTCTGGCGGGCAGCCTGGGGGTGATGGGCATCATCACCCCCTATGCCACAGGGCCTGCGCCCATGTGGTACGGGGCAGGGTTTATCCCCCAGGGCCGCTGGTGGGCTTTAGGGGCGGTATTCGGTCTGCTGTATCTGGCCGCTATTTTAGCGGGGTCTTTGATATTTATCTAGGAACGTAAATTACGGACGGACTGGGGCTTAGAACCGGTCCGTCCATAACAAATGAAAAGAGATTGGGATATGGGACTTGGGGCCTGGGGAAAAAGCCGCAGGGAAATCCCAAGTGCCATATTCCAAAACGTTACCGCCGACCGCAACTGCCTCTGAAATCAGGACAATCCCGAAACCTTCAGCCCTGAAGGTCTTCAACCTTATTTAGGCGTAACCACCACACCGTGGATGATTTCAAAAAGCTGCTGGGGTGCCATGTTATTGGACTCGGCGATCTCTTTGACGGTCTGTCCGGATTGGGCCTGAATCTGTTTTTCAGCAAGCCCGGCCATCATCTGTTTTTCGTTGAGGCCGTAGGTGGCGCACAAGTCGGACAGAACGGTTCTGCCAAAACCGGAAAAAGGTTCATCTGGAAAAGGCGGCACACCAGTGTCTGAGGCTGACTTGGGCGGCTGCATGGCCTCATAGACATCTTTGGGGGTGCAGTGGTTTGCCTTGGCAATATCCAGCAGGGTTTGGGTGTCATCCTTAAACACAATGCCGGCGTTTTCAAGCTGTGGTTTGATGTCATTAAGGTCAAGGCCGGTGCGCTTGGCAAACATTTTTAAAGACGATAGTTCGGCATGGCCGTAAGGCGGTTCGCCATATTTTTCGGCACCGGCATCTTTAAAAGATGCATTGAAATCAAGGATAGTGCTCATGGGCGGAATATGGAACAGGGTGCCGGCAATAAAGACCACGGTCAGGATCAGGGCCGCATTAAACTCCGGTGTAAATACCGTAAGCTGTCTGGCCTTGTTTTTCAGATAGGCGAGGATGGGCGACCAGTTGTAATAAATGTGCAGCAGCCCGGCCAAAAGGAATAAAACCCCAAGATTGATGTGAATATCCCCCCAAAGGGTTTTACTAAGTCCCATGAATCGCCAGTTGGACCAGTAGGCCACCCGGCCTTCGGGAACCACATACAGGACAATGGCGGTGACAATCAGCAGCAAAAAGGACAACAGCATGGTCAGTGACGTGATTTTTCTAAGTTTCATGGCAATTTCTCCTTATATCCAGTTTCTTTCCAGCTCCCTGATCCGCGACTGAAAGTATGACACGGTGGCCTCAATGGGGGCCTGGGTGCCCATGTCCACGCCGGCGGTTTTCAGTTCGTCAATGGGGAACATGGAACCGCCAAGGCCTAAAAATTTAAGATAATCATCCACCGCCGGCTGGCCAAGGTCGGTAATCCGCCCGGCAATGCTCAGGGCGGCGGCCAGCCCTGTGGCATACTTGTACACATAAAAGGATGAATAAAAATGGGGAATCCGCAGGGCTTCCAGGGTCAGGTTGTCGTCAATGACCATTTTGTCCCCAAAATAGACGGCCAGCAGATTTTTATACACCGAGGTAAAGGTATCAATGGTCAGTGCCCGGTTTTCACCGGCCAGCCCGTGGATGATATGCTCAAATTCGGCAAACATGGTCTGCCGGTAAAAGGTGGCCCGGATATTATCGATTTCCCGGTTCAGGATATAGGCTTTCATTTTGGGGTCATCGTTGTAAATTTTCAGCAAATGCCGGGACAGAAGCGTTTCATTGAGGGTGGAGGCCACTTCCGCCACAAAAATAGTGTACCCGTGGGTGGGGTAGCCCTGGGTTTTGTTGGAAAAAAAGGTGTGCATGGAATGGCCGGCTTCATGGATTAGGGTAAACAGGCTGTTGATGGTGTCCGGATCATAGTTGAGCAGGATATAGGGGTTTGAGTCGTAACATCCCGAAGAATAGGCGCCGCTGCGCTTGCCTTTGTTCTCATACCGGTCCACCCAGCCGTGCAGCAGGCCCTTTTCCAGGGTAGCGGTGTAATCCTTTCCCAACGGCGCCAGGGCATCCATACAGGTGGCCACGGCCTGCTCATAGGGCATGTGAAAGGGGATGTCCGGCACCATTTGAACATAGGTGTCGTACATGTGAAGCGCATCAACGCCCAACACCTTTTTTCTGAAATCCAGATACCGGTATAACGGGGACAGGCCCATTTTGACGCTGGCAATCAGATTGTCATATACGGTTTCGGGCACATTATCGGCAAACAGGGCGGACTTTCGGGCCGAATCAAAGTGCCGGGCCCGGGCCCAGAACAGGTCTTTTTTTACCGAAGCCGACAGCGTGGCGGCAACGGCATGCCGGTGCTTGTCATATCCTTTATAATACTGGTCAAATACAGTCTTGCGAAAGGACCTGTCACCATGGCTCAAAAAGGTGATAAAATTGCCGTGGGTCAGGGGGGATTTTTTGCCGTCAGGTGTGGTAACGGTGCCAAAATCAAGGTCGGCATTGTCCAGCTGGGAGAAAATGCGCTGGGGGGCGCCCAGGCTTTCCGAGGCCATGGCCAGCAGCTGTTCTGTCTGGGCGTCCCTGGTGTGGGGGATGTTTCTGATAATCTGTTCAAAGTAAAAGCGGTAGGGGGAAAAGGGCTCCTGATCCAGCCAGACGGCCAGCTGCTCCTCGGGAATGGCCTGGATTTCCGGGGCGATAAAACTTGCCGCCTCTCCCATGCGCGTATACAGGTTGACGGCCCGCTGGAACAGGCCCTCATTGTCCGAATGGGTTTTATCCTCATCATTTCGCAGATGGGCAAAGGTATACAGCCGCTCCATATCCCGGCCCACACCATGGTCAAACTCAATACAGGAAAGCAAATCATCCGGCCCCTTGGAAAGTGTTCCCTTAAAGCCCTCATATTCAGGCAGCTTTTTTTCAACTGTTTCAAATAAAGTTTCCCATTCTTCGATGGCCTGAAACATGACAGACAGATCCCAGCAGTTGGCCGGGGAAACATTTTTCCTTGGGGTATCTGGCGAATGAACCATGGCAGTCTCCTTTGGGTGATGAATGAAGCGGATTTGTTGATATCTGGTTAAGGTATTGCGGCGGGTTTGTCAAGGCGGAAGGTTTGGCCCACAATACATATAGATGGCGGCACGGTGTGTGTTCTTTGCGGGGGGGGATTTTAATGTAAAAAAAACGGAAACCGGAGGAAGGGAGACGGGAGACCGAAACCGTCAAGTTCCCTGGTTTGAACGGTAGGGTTGGAGCGGGCCATGCCCGCGATCGAATCGCGGGCATGGCCCGCTCTAACCTCGCATTGGCCAAAAAAATAACGATAGCTGCCGGATGCCAGTTTCCCTTGGAGGGGCGCACCCGGTTTCCAGTCTGCCTTCCTCCGGTCTCCCTATGTTTTTGGGAGATCAACCCTATTAAATTAAAACATTGACAGCCTTTTTATGGGTTAATCTTCACAATATGTTTTGCCGTTTCCCTGGCCAGGTCCATAAGATCCTGCCGGTTTTTTGTTTTGATATCATCCGCCTTTAAAAGATTGCATCCCCTGACCAGATAGGTTTTCTCGAACCCGAGAATTTCAAATATTTTTTGATATTTCATACAGACTTCAGCAAAAAAATCATCTTCCCGGTTCTGGGCCGTAATCAGCACAAATTTTTTTCCCGGGGTTACCCGGCTTTTTTTGGGTACGGTTTCAAAAGGTTCCAGAAATGAATAACACCGGTCAACAAAAATTTTAAGCTGGGCTGAGATGTCTGCAAAATAAATGGGCGTTGCCGCAACCAGGACATCAGCAGCTTGCACGGCAGAAAGAATTGTTGAGATATCATCTTTGATAACGCAATGATCTGTTTTGGTTTTACAGATATCGCAGGCTTGGCACCCTTTGATATCCAGTTTGTTTAACAAAAAAGACTGGACATCAGCCCCGGAAGATTCAGCTGTTTCCATAAATGCTTTGGCAAGGGTTGCCGTATTTCCATTGGGCCTTGGGCTGCCAAAAAGTGTGACGATTTTCATTTTGTTTCTCCTTGTTTAACCATTTTAATGCCTGGGTGAACCAACATTGCCCCTTTTCTTACCAGGAATGTTAAAAAAAACATCCCCCATTTGGGTGAATTCTTTTATTGTTTTCAGGCGGCTTAAACTATATGGTTTTTAAGTTGGAACGGATATCTGTCATTTTTAAAGGAGGTACCACATGATCAACTATAATTCAATCGGCACGGGTTCTAACAAAGTTCTTGTTTTTCATGGCTGGAAAATGGAGCACACCTGCTTTGACGGCATGGTTCAGGCCCTGGACAAAGAAAAGTTTACTTACATCTTTGCTGACCTGAGAGGGTACGGGCTGTCCCGGGATCTGCCGGGGCCTTATTCCATTGAGCAGACCGCTGCCGATCTGCTGGAATTAGCCGATTCGTTAAACCTTGAAACCTTTCACATCATCGGCCATTCCATGGGGGGCAAGGTGATCTGCCGTCTGGCGGCCGACGCCCCGGAAAGGATTAAAAGCGCCATCGGGGTTACCCCTTGTCCGCCGGTAACCATTCCCTTTGATGACCAGGGATGGGCCCTGTTTTCCAACAGTGCCACGGATATGTCCTGCCGGGAAGAGGTGTTCCGGCTGTCAACGGGCAACCGCCTGACCCCGGCCTGGTATAAAATGATTGCTGAAAAATCCATGCAGGCCAGTGAACAAACCGCATTTTCCGATTATCTCGAATCATGGGTGAATTACGAATGTGTGGATGATTGTGCCGGGTCCCGGGTCCCGTTAAAAATTATTGCCGGTGAATTTGACCCTGACCTGACATACGGCCTGATGCAGGAAACATTTGGAAAGTTTTTTCCCAATGTTGAAATTATGCAACTGTCCAATTGCGGCCATTATCCCATGTACGAAACCCCGCTGGCACTGGCTGCTGAATGGGAAAATTTTCTGGGAAGGCATGTCGGGTGAAAGGCATAAGCCATTAGCCGGTAGCTTTTGGGGTATGCCATCCCACTCCGGCGATACATTCCAACGACCGGGGACAAATTACCGGGCAGGTTGCAGCATTCCATTTTTTAGGAAAAGCAATGGCCTTCAAAAAGCAGTTAGTCCTCCGGATCGGCTGGAGCGTTTTGCCGGGCTGATCGTTTAGCCATCCATTTTTTTAGTGATGAATTGCTTTCACCAGATGCTTTACCGGCCAACAGGCCCTCAATACTAATATCTTCATCAATATCTTCCCAGTGTATGCCTTCACCCCGGCCGATGATACGCCAGTTATTCCGTTCTTCCTGATTAGCGCATACCAACCTCGGAAACCAGGCCAATGGTGCTGAAATACTGCGACCATCGCTTAAATCAATATTTAATAGCTCCGATGTTACGAGAACATCTTGTGCGTATGGTACCTCTATTTCAATTGTTAAAGTACTCATTCCAAGCCTCTACAATTTGTTCTTCATTGTCCTGAATCTTTTTTTGAAGATCATTAATTTCTTTTGCTCTAAAGCCACCACTCTTATGAAGTCTTACCGGATCAAGCCAGAATTTTGCAACTTTGTCCTCTTTTTCAATTTGTTGTTTTATATTAATTTTTATACGTTAAGTTTGCAACAAATAGTGTGCCAATGAGATTCGGGAACGAAACAGCTATCGGCTGTCCCCCACGATGCCGGAAATAAACTCTCCCATCACGGTGACCACTGCCTGTTTTTTTTCCAGATGGGGGATATGGCCGCAGTCTTCAATAATCTCCATGCAGCCGTTTGGGGCTTTGGTTGCCATGCTGGAAAGCTGGGCCAGGGTGGCCGTGGGGTCCTGGCGGCCCTGGACTGCCAGGAAGGGCACCGTTATATGTTTGAGATATTTTTCAATATTCCAAAAGTTAAAGCGGGGGTCAAGCCAGGTTTTGTTCCATCCAAAGAAAGCCGTGTCCGTGTTGGTCCCGTGGTACCGTTCCAGTTTCTGTTTGAGGTCGGTTTCCAGATAGGCTTTTCGGGCCTCTTTGAGAAAGGCTGTGGTGACCGGTTCGCAATACAAGTGGGCCGCCTCGGTGATCAGTCCTGTAAGATGGGCGGCGTGGGGGCTTCCTGCGTAAATAATGCCGATGGAACCGCCGTCTGAATGGCCCATGATGATATGGTCCCTGATTCGGGCGGCAGACAATACCTTGGGCAGCACCTTCAGGGCTTCTTTGTGAAGATAGGTTTTTTTTCGGGGAAGGGGGCAGGGATCGGAATGCCCGTAGCCGGCCCGGGTATACATGAACCCGGTTAACTGGGTTTGCCTGCAAAGCATTTCAGGAAAATCCTTCCAAAGATCAATGCAGCCCAGGCCCTCATGAAGAAACACCAGCACCGGGGCATCAGGTGTTCTATAAGTTTCTTCAATCCACTGATACTCCAGCTGCTGGCCGTCTATTTCAAGAAAAGACCTCATGGGTTCATCCTTGCCCTATTTGCCGGCCCTTTTTTTAAGGGTCTCATAGGCGGTTTGGATTTCCAAAAATTTTTCATTGGCCAGGTGGGCAAATTCTTTTCCAAGATGCTGGACCTTGTCCGGATGGTATTTTTTAATGTTTTCCTTATACGCGGCATGGATCTGTTCCCAGGACGCATCCGGCCCAAGCCCTAAAATGTCGTGGGGGGATTTGGGCTGTTCGGCCCGGTCCTGCTGCCGGGAGTTGGTTTCAGATGTGGATGTTCCGGACGCCCGGGAACGGTTTTGTTTGGGGCCGCTGCCGTTCGGGGTGCCGGTAAAGCGCTTGCCGCCTTGCCCGGCCGGACCCGGTGATTTTCCCGGGACCCCTCTTTTTTTAAACAAAAACCAGGGCATCTGCCCGTACCGGATCAGGTAATAAACCGTCCAGAGAACCAGGCCGTCATCCAACCAGCCCAGGTACGGGACCAGGATATCGGGAATGATATCCACCGGGGAAATCAGGTAGGCCAGACCAAAAAGGATCAGGGCAAATTTGACATAGGCATTCATCAGAAAAAGGCTTATGCGGTTTTTAACACGTCAATCATGGTGAATAACATCTGGCCGCTGTTGTGTTGTGATCGTTTGCGGTCCAGAAAAACCACGGCATCAAGGGTGCCTGAGATATAAATGTCCCGGCCGTTGATGTTGTGTTTAAACTCAAATTTGACGGTGTTGTCCGGAGAGGTCAGGGTATAGGTATGCCACCCGTGGCCGGACAGATATGCTTTGGGGATCTGCCATTCTTTTTCCTGGATTTCAGGGTCCCTGATCTGTTCAATGTCGTCGACACTGAAGTTGGCCCCCAACTGGTTGAAGTACCCGACCATGGCCTTGGCTGTCCCCGAGGTGTCGGCCTTTCCCTGCTGGTGGCTTTCGGTTACCTTAAGGGTATACCCGTCAAACAGGCCGGGAAAGGTGGTGGCCGCAAATTCCATCATGGCCTGGAATCCCACGATCTGTTTGGCCATGTTGGGTGCAATTACAGCAGGGGTCTGCCCGTTTTTTACCGTATTCTCAAGATCATCCCTGTCCCCGCCCGTGGTGCCCATGACAAAGGGGATGTGATGTTCAACGTAAAACTTTGCATTGGCATTGACCGCTGTGGGGTGGGTGTAATCAATGGCCATAAAATCGGTGAACCGGGTTTTGATCTCATGGATCGTCTGGGCTCTGTCCTCAGGCCGGACCAGGGCCACATCCGTCCCGGCAACAGCAAAAGAGGCATCCTGGATTTCAGGCCCGGTCAGGGAATAGGGAACCAGTTCAAACCGCTCATCTTTCATGGCGGCTTCAGCTATGGTTCTGGCCACATTCCCGGGCAAACCATTGATCATAATCTTAATTTTTTTCATATCGTGTCTCTATCCTGGTTTTAATTTGGACTTGGGGCTTGGGGTATGGGTTATGGGGTTTTTAACGCAAATCCAAAGTCCCAAGTCCCATAACCCAAGTCCCATAACCCATTTACATGAAAGTCTCATTAACAAGCCGAAAAGACTTTCATTTTTCGTTGTGGACGGTGCTTGGTTGGATAATCCAAGCCGTCCGTGACGGTTATAAGGATTTAACAAATGGGGCCAGTTTCTCAAATTCACGGCCCCGGGGTCGGTCAAAAAAGGCTTTCAGCTCATTGAGGGCATGGGGAATATAGGCTTCAAACCCTATCTTTCCCTTAACCCGGCTTAAAAATCCAAAGGCCCCCAGGATCTGAAAATTTCTGGCCAGCCGGCAAAAGGCATAGGATTCAGAAAACGGTTCTTTTTGCCGGGAACCTGTAATGCCAATGGCCTTGACCGCATAGGCCAGAAGATCCTGCTGGACATCTTCGGGCAGTTTAACATAAGGGTCAATCAAAAGGGAAGCCAGATCATACTGGATGGGGCCGATCCTTGCCGACTGAAAGTCAATAAAATAAATATGCTGGTGTTGAACCATGATATTCCTGGACTGCATGTCCCGGTGCATCAGTCCGGTGTGCCCGTGTGCCAGGGCCAGGTCGGCGATCCGGCCAAACTCATCCTCAAAGGTCTCAAATTCACATGCCGCATGAAGGTAATTTTTAGCAAAAGCGTCTATAAAGTAGCGGCATTCTTTTTCCAGGATCAGTTCCTTGGAATAGGTTTGGGTCTGGCAGGTCCAGGACGGGTCAAACCCTTTAATCCCTTCCCGGGAAAAAACAACCATCCGGTCAATGACCTGCCGATACAGGCGGATCAGGCCGTCCCGGTCCTGTTGGGAAACCAGGTCGCAAAGGTGGGTGTTCCCAAGGTCTTCTAAAGCCACCATGCCGGACAGTTCGTCATGGGCGAGAATCCGGGGGGTTGCCATGCCTTTGGTGGAAAGATGGGTGCCAATCTTAACAAAGGCCCGGAGCTGATCAAGGGGGGCACTGGAAAATTGCTCATGGTCCGGGCAGATGCCATGGTCACTGATCACCGTGGATCGAATGTCCGTATCATTTCTGGTCGGCACCGAAGCGGGAAGTTCGGCCCGGTACCATTTCCGGTCTGATCCGTCCCCGTCCAGAAGGGTGATGTCTAAATCAGCAAGCCCTGTGGCCTCAAGCGTTTCCGGGCAGAACCCGAATGCTTTGGCCGCCGTCCACCGCCGGGCGGTTTCCTGGTAAGCGGGGACGGTCCCGATATCCGCCCAGAAAAACGAGGGGGGCAAATAAGCCTTAACCGCCCCCTGGCCGGTTAAAGAGCGGTAAACGTCAATGGATGAAAATTTTTCTTTATCCGGGAAAAACTTGAAAATTTGAGGGGACAGGACCTGGATCCCGGTAAAGGCAAGTCCGGTTTTGGGGGTATCAAAATCAAGAATCACACCGTTGTCAGCCACCCTGATTTTATTAAACGGTTCATAATGGTGAAGGGCCAGGGTGGCGAAAGCGCTTGAAGTCACATGGGCCCGGTAAAGGCCTTTCAGGTCAAGATCCGATACAATATCCGAGTTGACCACAAAAAAAGGGGCATCATCCAGAAAAGACCGGATATTGGCAATGGCACCGCCGGTATCCAGAATCCGGGGCTCATGAACCAGCTGTATCCGGGCATCGGTTTTCAGATCATTAACAAAGGCCGCCACCTGGTCATGGAGGTGATGGGTGTTGATCAGAATATGGCCGCATCCGGCCCGGGCCAGCTTTTGGATATTGAGTTCCAGCAGTGTCTGGTTGCCCAGGGTGAACAAAGGCTTGGGCAGGACCTTTGTATAGGGCATCAGCCTTGTCCCGAATCCTGCGGCAAGAATCAGTGCTTTCATAAATTAGCGTTTAGCCTTTAGCGGTTAGCTCTTAGCTGACAGGGGTTAGCGGTTTTTCCTTTCCAGTCTCCGGTTTCCAGCCCCCGGTCTCCCTTTCCTTTATGACATAATCAACCGGATCAGCCGCCCAATGATCTCTTTATAATGATCGATCCGGACCGCATCTTCCATGCTTTGGATGCCATGGGCCGTAAAAAATTTGGTTGCGTTCCGGTAGTTGATCAGGGACAGGGATTCCTTAAAAGAAATCTGGTTTTTCTTGTAAAGCCGGCTGCCAAGGGAGAGGATTTTCTTATCCCGTTCCTTGACATCGGATTTAGACGGTTTTTCTTTCTCAAAGTAAAGCAGGGATGTCTGGTAGGATTCCAGGAAGGGCAGCATAAAGGCGGCAAACCATTTGAGCTGCCGCCGTCCCATGGAGGTCAGGTTGAACAGGTCGGGCCGGTAGGCGTCCGGCACCAGGATGCCCTGGCTGACAAAGCCTTTGATGCTCGTGGAAATCATCTCTTCACAGGTGGTCTCCTCATCAAAAGAGAACTCGTCCGTAAACATGGTTTCCAGGAAATGGACCCGGGGAACCAGGTCGGTCAGGGCGAATTTAAACCGGTCGATTTCCAGGATGGCCACGGCCGTGTAGGCACTGGGCACAAAAAAGGAAATCACCGAATTCTTATAATAGTCCAGAATGGCCCGTTTGTTGTTTTTGACAATAAAGTTGGTGGAATCGGTCAGTTCATCTTCATCTTCATCGGCCAGTTCAATAAAGTTTCTGGAAATAAAGGTATGGATCACCGTATTCAGGGTATTGTCCGGATCTAAAATCAGGGTGTCGGACAGCTCGGCTTCCTGAAAGGTGAGAAGGTTCATGAAGGTGGTGACCCGCTCAAAGATCTGCTGCTTTGAAATGGTGTTGCCCGGGGTGGTTAAAATCCCTGCGGCAATGATGCCGTGGGGCGTGACCACGGCATTCTGGTTGATCCGGTCAATGAGTTTGTATCCGAGCCGTTTGGCAAAATCCAGCATCTCCCGGTCCGTGGCATGGGACAGGTCAATGTGTTTTTCCTGAAGATACCCTTTCAGGGACATGGGCTCGTCAAACCGGATATAGACCTTGCCGTATTTCTTTTTAAGGAATTTGCGGGTGGAAATAAGGCCTTTAAGATTCTCCGGGTTTTTCTTGCCGCCTTCGATCTCCTTTAAATAGGCATCCTCTTCCAGCACCCGGTCGTATCCCACAAACACCGGAACAAAAAACAGGTTGTCACAGGCCCCGTTCAGGCAGGCCTTGACAATCATGGCAAGGCCGCCGGGCCGGGGGGACAGCAGCTTGCCGGTCCGGCTCCGTCCGCCTTCAATGAAGATTTTAATGTTAAACCCTTCAAACAACAGCTTTTCAAGGTAAGCCTCAAATATTTTGGCATACAAAGGGGCCCCCTGGAAGGTCCGCCGAAGGAAAAATGCGCCGCCCCCTCTGAAAATCGGCCCTAACGGCCAGAACGACAGATTCCGGCCCGCCGCAATATGGGGACAGGGCATGTTGTTCCGGTGCATGACATAGGGCAGCAGCAGGTAGTCTAAGTGGCTTTTATGGCAGGGGACCAGGATCAGGGGGGCTTCGGTATAGGTTTCCCTCATCCGCTGGATCTCGGAATGGTTGACCATGACCCCTTCAAAGATGTTGTTGAACACCCAGGTCAGCATCCAGTTAAGAAAGTTGATCACCCGCATGTTATAGTTGGCGGCTATTTCATTGATATAGGATGCGGCCTTTTTATTGGTTTTTTGCAGGCTGATGTTATTTTCAGCCGCATAATCGGCCAGAAATTCCCGCAGGGATTTGCGGGTTAAAATATCCTCGGTGATTTCCTGGCGGGATTTCAAATGGGGGCCGGTGATGCTTCGCCGCTGCCGGTTGAGGATGTCCACCAGATGGCTTCTTAACCGGTGGGCCTGAAATTCCGAGTCCAGCTGGTCGATCTCGGGCCGGTTGATAAAATCCTTGAGGTTAACGGGATTGGCAATCACCACCCTGATTTTTTCAGGATGCCGGACAAGGGTCAGCAGCCGTTTGATCCGGCCGGGTTTTTCATGGGTGCCGAAAAGGATATCGGCAAGCCCCGGGTTCTTGTGCATGGGCTTGGTAATATAGATGATATCTTCGGGCACAATCACAATGGCTTTTTCAAGTTGCTTTTGAAGCTCGATGAGGTGGTGAAGGGGGTCGGGGGTGGATTTGATAAACCGGTTGTAAAAGTCGTCTTCTTCAATCAGACAGACAAAACCGGTCCGGCCGCTTAACATGTCGTGTTCGGCCTGGCCCGAGGTGTAGATATCCCTGAAACGAAAATGGTGGAAAAAATAATCCACATGGCAGACAAATATCTTAAGCAGCCGTTTTAAGGGCTGAAGAAAAATAAAAGAATAGTCAAACCCCAGTTCCGGAAACGGCAGGTCCTGTTTTTTTAAACTGGTATGGTAATATAAAAAATCAAAGGCCCGCTTGTTTTTGCTCGCGTACACCACAAAGCAATCCGGGTTTATTTTTTTAATTTTCTCAAGGTTGTGTTCGTCAATGGTGACTTTTCTGGAAAAATAGTTAAAAACCGTTCGAATAATCAGGCTGGTATTGCCGGGGTAAAGGCTTCCATGGTATCCGTGGTCGTCTCCAAGAATACAGTCGATACACCGGCGGACCCGGGATCTGGTATCAGCGGCAAACCGTTTAAACGGGGTGAACAGGCTCATGAACGTTTCCTTGCATCTGGTCCCTGTAATGGCTTTTAAATTTAGGAATTTCCTATCAGCAATGTCAGGGGCAAACAGGGGTAATAAAGCCCCTATTCATTATCAGAGACCGGTTCTGATAGCAACAGGAAACAAGTGGCAGGAAACAAGAAACAAGCGGCCGGAAACCGAAGGCTCAACGGATGGGACGGCAGGCAAATGGCCTGCGGGAAGGCTTGGCAAAGTGCAGAAAAACGCCTTGATTAAATAAATGGTCTGTGGTAATTGTTTCAATCTATGAATAATCATTTTCGGTTCAAAAAAAAATTATTGAGTATTTAAGAGGTAAATTAAGCTTAAGGAGGATCTATTTATGAAAACTTTAATTGGTGGTGCAATCGCAGTTCTTCTCGGTGTTGTGGGTCTGGCAGTCTGGTTTAATGAGTTTTTGATGATTCTTGCGGGATGCATTCCACCGATGCTTCTTTTGGGCGGCGGCCTTGCCCTTTATCTCGGGTTTGATGAACTTAAGGATTCCTGGAAGACCGAAGAAGGCGCGGATGCTCCTGCAGGAGATGACAAAGCCAGAATTGCCGAGCTGGAAAAAGAACTCGAAGACCTTAAAAAATAAGTTTTCCGTAAGCACAACTTAGCGCGGATACTTTTCGATATGGGGCCGGCCCTTTGGCCGGCTTTTATATTTAGGCTGAAGACTGAAGGCGGTTAGGCTGAAGGGCATGTAACCCCCTTCAGTCTTCAGTCTATCCCCCTTCAGCCTTTTTTTATGGCCGACGTGGCCAGATAATCCGCCACTTCATTCTCTTTTATCCCGGCATGGCCTTTGACCTTGATGAATTTCAGGTCCCGGAACCGGGTCATCAGCTGTTTGATCTCTTCTACCAGGTCCTGGTTTTTTTTGGGTTTCCAGCCCTTGCTTAAAAGTCCGAGGGAATAACTTGAGTCTGTAAAGATTCTGACGGGCAGATCAGTCCGTTTCAGGTGTTCAAGGGCGGCTTTGATGGCGGTCAACTCCGCCACGTTGTTGGTGGCCCGTCCAATGCTTCTGGAAATTTCCTTTTTATGATCCTTGTACATCAACAGAACGCCGATGCCTGCAGGGCCGGGGTTCCCCGAAGATGCCCCGTCCGTATAAATTCGGATACAGTTTTCCGGCAGGTCAGCTTCCCGGGATTGGCTTTCAGATTTCCCCGGGGCTTTCCCGGCGGTTTTTTTTGTTGTCCCGCCTTTTTTCCGGGCCGGGACCGCCTCGTCTTCAGGCCTTAAATTTTCCAGTTTGACCTGGTATTCATAGTCCTGCTTTAGGTTGTATTTGATTTGCACTTTTCCGTTAACGGCCAGGGGCTTGCCGTCAGGGTCCGCCGGCACCCAGACCTTATTGCCTTTGAAACTTTTCCGGATCCAGGATGGATGATCAGGCGGACTAGTCATAAAGGTAATACTCCCTTGACCGGGCTTTAAAGTCTTCAAGTTCCGGCTGCCAGTTTTCCCGGACAAGTTCAAGGTCTTCAAAGGCCTCAATTTTATGTCTTAAATCCCGGCTGCCCAGGATCAGGTCAATGGGCATGCGCTTAAATTCATACTCATAGGGCGGCGGTTTAAATTCAAAGTCTTTTCCATGGTGCTTCATGATCAGCTGCATGAGGACCAGGGAGGTAAAATAAGGCTCAAACAGGTCCGGATCTGTGACATGAATGTGAAATCCGTGGCAAGCCTGGTCGTGCCACTTTCCGGACGTGGGCTCAAACACCACCGGGCGCAGATGCACCCCTTTGAGTAACCCGGCGGCTTCCCTGGCCATGGCCCCTGAATCTAAAAACGGTGCCCCGAACTGTTCAAAGGGCAGGGTGGTCCCCCGGCCTTCTGAGATATTGGTCCCTTCAAAAATCACCTGCCCGGGGTAGACCAGGCAGGACCCGGGCGTGGGCAGGTTGGGTGAAGGGGGAACAAAGGCAAGCCCGGTATCCAAAAAAGCCATCTGTCTTTTCCACCCTTTAAGGGGGATCACGGCAAGGTCGCAGCCCATGTTAAATTCACGATTGAAAAATAAGGAAATTTCCCCCACGGTCATCCCGTGGCGCATGGGAATGGGAAACCGTCCTACAAAGGAGGCATAATCCGGCTCCAGGACATTGCCTTCCACCTTTTGGCCCCCCACGGGATTGGGGCGGTCCAGGATCACCACCTGTTTTCCCATGGCCGCCGCGGTTTCAAGACAATAGGAAATGGTGTAAATAAAGGTATATACCCGGGTGCCCACATCCTGGATATCAATCACAAGGACATCTATCTGATCAAACATCTGCCTTGACGGAATCCGGGTTTCACTGTACAGGCTGAAGACAGGGATGTTCAGTTCCGGGTCCAGGGTATGGCCCGACTCGATCATGTTGTCCTGCTTCTGGGCGTAAAAACCGTGCTGGGGGGAAAACAGGGCCGTCAGCTGCCCAGGGAAAATCTCGTTAATCACCCGGGAGGCATGGGCAAAGGCATTGTCTACAGAGGCCGGATTGGCCAAAAGCCCGAGCCGTTTTCCCTTAAGGTTCTGGGGGATGTTTTGTTTGAGGGCTTCAAGCCCTGTCATGACCGTTGGTTTCATGGCATTGGCCGGCAGTTGGTTGTTGATGATTTTTAGCTGTTAGCTTTTAGCCTTTAGTGGTTTTAGTCCTTTGGCTAACAGCTAACAGCTAACAGCTTAAGGCTAAAAGCCTCTTCTACCACAGGTACAGCGAAAAGTTCAAACTTAACTTGCATCTATAATGGTTTTACTTTAAACATGAAGTTTTGAAAAAGAGGCACCACAGATCAGGAGGTTTTAAAAAATGAAATTTGTCATCAGTGAGCCGGTGAAAGCCATCAAGCCTTATGAGGCCGGCAAACCCTTAAAGGAACTTGAACGGGAATATGGCATTTCCAATGCCGTGAAACTGGCATCCAATGAAAATCCCATAGGCTTCTCCCCCCTGGTCACCCGGGCTGTGGAACACTGCCTGCCGGATATGTACCGGTACCCTGAACCGTCTGCCCACGCCCTTTGCACCAAACTCGCCCAGAAGTTTAAGGTTAAGTTTGAAAATATGGTCCTTGGCAACGGGTCTGATGACATTATTGCCCTGCTGGCCCACGGGTTTTTAAACCCCGGGGATGAAGCCCTAATGCCGCTGCCCTCTTTTTTGATGTATGAGATCAGTGTCAAGACCGCCAAAGGGGTCCCGGTCATGATCCCGCTCAAGGATTTTTCCACCAACTTAAAAGAAATTGTCGATAAGGTTACGGACCGGACCAAACTGGTGTTTGTCACCAACCCGTTTAACCCCACGGGCAGCATGGTGACCCAAAACGAATTTTCAAGCTTTGCCGCTGACCTGCCCGATGACGTTCTCATCGTGATGGACGAGGCCTATATCGAGTTTGCCCGGGATCCTGACATATTTAACAGCCTTGACACCCCCCTGGCAGATCCTAGGGTGGTGACCCTGAGAACCTTTTCCAAGGCTTACGGCCTTGCCGGGTTCAGGATCGGTTACGGGATCATGGATCAGGAGGTGGCCGAGATTCTCAACCGGATCAAGCAGCCCTTTAATGTCAACGGCCTGGCCCAGGCCGCGGCTGAGGCCGCCCTGGAAGATGACGCCTTTTTAGCCCAAAGCATTGAAACCGTTCACCAGGGACTGGATTTTTTCAAAGAAGAGCTGACCCAAATGGGACTGGCCTGCCTGCCCACCCAGGCCAATTTCATGATGGTGGATTTAAAGACCGATGCCACCGCAGTGTTTCAAAAGCTGCTGGTTGAGGGGGTGATTGTCCGCTCCCTGAGATCCTACGGGTTTGAGACCTTTATCCGGATCAACGCCGGCACCCAGAAAGAAAACGAGATTTTTATCGGGGCATTAAAAAAGGTTATGGGGTAAACAGGTTTATGGCACACCGAATCATCACCATTGACGGGCCGGCCGGGGCCGGCAAAACCACCGTTTCCAAGGCCCTTGCCCGGGAGCTTGGCATTGTTTACGTGGATACCGGGGCATTATACCGGGGCACCGCCTATGAGATTAAATGCCAATCCATCGACTGGGAAGATGACGCCGAACTTTTGGCCTTTCTTTCAGAACTTGACCTTGGGTTTGAAATCAAGGGGCAGAATTTAACCCTGATATCTTCGGGCCGGGACATCACCCCCTTTATCCGGACCTCTGAAATTTCCATGCTGGCCTCGGCCGTATCGGCTAAGCAACCGGTCCGGGAAGCCCTGCTGTCCACCCAGAGAAAGATAGCCGCAGAACAGTCTGCGGTGTTTGAAGGCCGGGACATGGGCACGGTGGTCTTCCCCAACGCAGATGTTAAATTTTTCTTATCGGCCGACCTGTCGGTAAGGGCCAAACGGCGGTTTGATGAAACTCACAGCAGCCAGCAGGATATCCAATCCATCACCACAGAAATGGCCAAAAGGGACCGCGATGATTCAAACCGGGATACAGCCCCCCTCAAACCGGCGGCCGATGCCGTGCATATTGATTCTACTGACCTTACGGTGGGGCAGGTGGTGGACCTGATGATGTCCCATATTACGGCTGCATAAATCTTGTGGAAAAAAAGAGCAGGTCTTTGAATTTCAGGTGAAACTCATGGGGAAGACCGGCGGCATTGTCCTGAATCGTATGCTTCAGATTTTCGACAAAGGGCGAAAGTGTTTTTACAGGGGCCTGGAGCGGCTGGACAAAATCGTTTTTCCGGGCTGATTGGATCTGTTCATCAATTAAACGGCTGATCCGGGAAAGGCCGGATTCAAGATCCGTTTCGCCCGGAATGTCCACCCGGGTATATTTCCTGATTTTTTCGGCAAGATAAAGGGACAGTCCAAACAGGGCTTCGGTGATGCAGCTTCGTTCAATAATGCCCCATGAGGCCAGAAGCCTTCGCACCTTGCCCGGCGGTATGGGCAACAGGCCGCTGGTATCGGCTTGAAAATTTTTAAGGACCAGTGCGGCATGGCAGGCCGTGTGCAGACAGCCTGGATCAATGGCCTTGAATCCATCTTCAGGAATGGCGGCAACCGGCAAAAAGATCAGAGTGGAGATTTTGCCCTCACCGGGGAATCGTCCGGCAAGGCAGATGAAATCAGCCAAAAAACCGCCGGTAATATAATTCTTTGTCCCGTTTAACCGGATGGTTTTATGGCCATTTTCAATAATCAGGGGGGCGGTGCGGCTCTCGGAAGCGGCAAGGGCGCCGATGGAATTGCTTCGGCAGGTGTTCACGGCCGCATGGCCCGGGTCCAAAGCCTCAACTGCATCTAATATCGGCCTTATGAGTGCCGCCTGAACAATCCAGATCAGGCCCAGACCCATATCGCCGGTTGTCCGGGCCAGGGTTAATGAGGGGCGCTGTTTATCACAAGAAAGGTCTGCCGGAAAAATCCTTAGAAAATTTTTCCATGCACCAATCAAAAGCTCATTTGACCGGCACCGGTTCTTAAAAGACGCCTCAAGGTCTGTAAAAACAGCATGATTATTAATATTTTTAGACATGGGTTCCCATTAAAAAATATCCCCAAAGGGGCAAGGCCAAAGTGGCCTTTGTGGCTGATAATGATCTGGCTTACGGCGTTTCGCGGATGTACGAGACCTTGTCGTCCTTTGAACTGCCCCAGCGTATTCTGACATTCAGAGATTTTTCACAAGCCCGGGAGTGGGTCCTTTCCGAAAAATAACACCCCTTCAAACAACTCCTTTGCCCGGTAGGAACTTCGCACAAAAGGCCCCGAGGCCACCTGTTTGAATCCCATTTGCCGGGCAAGGGTTTCGAGGTCTTCGAATTGCCGGGGTGTATAATATGCCTTGACGTCAAGGTGGGCTTTGGACGGCTGAAGATACTGGCCCATGGTCAGGATATCACAGCCGTGGTCGTGAAGGTCCTGGAGGGTATGTACAAGTTCGTCACAGGTTTCGCCAAGGCCGACCATGATACCGGATTTGGCCGGGATGGACGGGGCCAGGGCTTTGGCCCGTTGAATCAGGTCCAGGGAGCGCTGGTAAACGGCTTCAGGCCTGGCCTTATCATACAGGGAAGCCACGGTTTCAAGGTTGTGGTTGAGGACATCAGGCCCGGCATCCAGAACGGTTTTAAGGGCCTTGGCATCCCCCTTGAAATCAGGGATCAGCACCTCCACCCGGATGGGGTCGCCGCCCCGGGTTGATCCCATTTCCCGGACGGCCTCAATGGTCCGGGCAAAGTGGCCGGCCCCTCCGTCGTCAAGGTCGTCCCGGGTCACCGAGGTCACCACCACATAGGTTAGCCCCAGAGCCATGACCGTTTGGGCCAGCCGTTCCGGTTCCTCTGGATCCAGGGGCAAAACCCGGTTGGATTTCACATTGCAGAAGCGGCAATTCCGGGTACACTCCCGGCCCATGATCATAAAGGTGGCAGTCTGCTTTGTAAAACATTCAAACATGTTGGGGCAGCTGGCCTCCTGGCAGACCGTGTGAAGCTTTGCTTCAGATAAGCGCCGGGTCATCTTCTGGTATGCCCCGCCCCTGGGCAGGCTTTTTTTCAGCCACCCGGGTTTGGGGACGTAGCGGTGGCGGGGGACATTTGAGTCTTTTTCAGAAGGGATGGGTTTGCAGGAAACATTCATGGGGTGTCCTCAATAGGGGTAAAATGGAATATATCGCAAAAATGGCTGAACATAATCTCTTTGATCCGGTCCATGGACAGATCCTGAGTTTTTCCCTGTGCCAGCAGTTCTTTTTCAATGGAGGTCATGGCCAGGTTTTCAAACCCGCAGGGGTTGATCCAGGAAAACGGGGTCAGATCCGGTGTGATGTTCAGGGCCAGTCCGTGGATGGAAACCCCTTTTTTAACGGCAAGGCCCACGGACCCGATTTTGGCATCTCCCACCCAGAGCCCCCTTTTGTCAGGGTCCCCTAAAGCGTTCACCCCCAATTGCGCGGCCGTTCGTTCCATGATGGTCTCAAGACCCGCAACAAAATCCTTCACACCGATCCGGGCGCGTTCCAAATGAACCACCGGATAAAGAACCGCCTGGCCCGGACAGTGAAAGGTAATATTCCCGCCCCGTTTGGTCTGGATCACCCGGATGTTTTCCCGTTCAAGGAAGGATTCGGAGACCATCAGGTTTTCCCTTCCTCCCCGCCGGCCCAGGGTATAAACCCGGGGGTGCTGGACAAAATAAATATGGTCCGGCACCCCGGGATTTTCAATGATCCGGTCCCGTGTTTTAATCTGGAGGTCCAGGGCCTTTTCATAATCCATAAACCCCAGGTCCCGGAAAACAGCCCCGGCCACAGAAACCCCGGGGTTTTTTAAACCCTGCTTATCCACAAAGACAGGGTTTCCGGGCCGCCGTGACCTCATCAAGTCGGGTCACTTTGGGAACAACCGGGGCCTTGTGCAGCAGGTCCGGGTTTTCTTTGGCCTCTGCGGCAATGGCCTTTACCGCTTCAATAAACTGGTCTAAGTCCTGCTTGGACTCGGTTTCCGTAGGCTCCACCATAAAGGCCGCATCCACCACCAGGGGAAAATAGACCGTGGGGGGATGAAACCCGTAATCGAGCAGCCGCTTGGCCATGTCCATGGTGGTAATATGGTGTTCGCGCTGATGTTTGTCGTTAAACACGCATTCGTGCATGCAGGGCCGGTCATAGGGCAGGTTCAACGTATCTTTTAAACTCTCCTTGACATAATTGGCATTCAGGACCGCCAGCCGGGAGGCTTGTTTAAGCCCGTCGCCGCCCATGGACAGGATATAGGCATAGGCCTTGACCATGACGCCGAAATGGCCGTAAAAGGTGTGCATCCGGCCAATGGAATCCGGGCAGTCCGAGACCAGTTTATAGGTGTCCAGCTCTCGTTCCACCCGGGGAACCGGCAGAAAGGGGATCAAATCCTGCCGGACCGCCACGGGCCCGGCCCCGGGGCCGCCGCCGCCGTGGGGCGTGGAAAAGGTCTTGTGCAGGTTGTAGTGCAGCACGTCAATGCCAAGCTCTCCGGGCCTGACCATGCCCATGACCGCATTCATATTGGCCCCGTCCCCGTACACCAGGCCGCCCTTGGCATGGACAATATCGCACACGGCCTTGATGTTTTCTTCAAACAACCCCAAGGTGTTGGGGTTGGTGATCATGATGCCGGCCGTATCCTCGTCCATGAGCGCTGCCACGGTATCTGGCTCTAGCATTCCCTTTGCCCCGGACTTGATATTAACGGACTGGTATCCGCACAGGCTGGCGCTGGCCGGGTTGGTGCCGTGGGCCGTATCCGGCACAAGGATTTTGGACCGCTGGTTCTTGTTTTTGGCGTGAAAGGCATGGATGATGAGCATGCCGGTGAGTTCCCCGTGGGCCCCGGCCGCCGGCTGAAGGGTCACCCCGGGAAGGCCGGCAATTTCAGCTAAGGCCTTTTCCAGGTGAAACATCAGTTTTAAAGACCCTTGAGAGAAGGATTCCCCGGCCAGGGGATGGGCTGCGGCAAACCCTTTGCGGGCCGCCTGGACCTCATTGGTCTTGGGATTGTATTTCATGGTGCAGGACCCCAAGGGGTACATCCCTGAATCCACACCGAAATTCCATTGGGACAACCTTGTAAAATGGCGGACCACATCCAGTTCAGACAGCTCGGGCAGGGCCGGGGCATCCCCGGTCAGGTCGGGCCCTAAGGGGCTGCGGTCCACATCCAGCCTGGGCAAGGACACCGCGCATCGTCCCTGACGGCTTTTGTCCCAGACATTGGGTTCGTTAAAAATCAGACCGCTGGTTCCGGGTGTCATGATGCCACCTCCTTTATCAGATCATCCATATCCTGTTTAGAGGCGGTTTCCGTGGCGCAGAAAAGGTAATGCCCCTTTAATTCAGGATAATAGGGTTCGAGGTTGAGCCCTGCAAAGGTGCAGGTCTTTGCCGCAAGGGCATCTCTTCTGGCGTCAAATCCTTGAGGGGCCTTGAGGACAAATTCATTGAAAAAGGGCTTTTCAGACAGGGGGGTAAACCCGGCCCTGGCCAACCCGTTTTTCAGGTAAACGGCCCGGTCATGGTTTTGCTGGGAAATTTCGCGCATGCCGATTTTGCCCACACAGGACAGGTAAATGGCCGCGGTCATGGCGTTGAGCCCGTTGTTGGAGCAGATGTTGGAAGAGGCTTTTTCCCGCCGGATATGCTGTTCCCGGGTGGCCAGGGTCAGCACGTACCCGTCCTTGCCGTTGGCGTCGTGGGTCCGGCCGATGAGTCTGCCGGGCAGGTTTCGCATCATGGCCTTGGTCCCGGCCAGAAGGCCTAAGCCCGGGCCGCCGAAGGATTTGGGAATCCCCAGACTCTGGCCTTCCCCGGCGGTCAGGTCGGCCCCGAAGGTGCCCGGGGCCTTGAGCAGCCCATAGGCCAGGGCCTCGGTAAAGGAGACGATATACAAGGCATTTTTTGCGTCGGCCTGCTGTTTGAAGGCGGCAAGATCTTCGATTTGCCCGAAAAAGTTGGGGGACTGGACCGCCACCCCGGCGATCCCTTCCATGGATTCAAGGGCGGCAAGATCCGTGAGCCCCTCATCGGTATACGGGATAATGGCCATTTCAAAACCGGCAGGTTTCAAATAGGTGGCCATGATCTGCCGGTGGGCCGGATGGACCAGGGCGGACACCGCAATCTTATTGGCCTTCTTGTCTTTGCGAAGGGCGATCAGGGCGCATTCGGCCAGGGCCGTGCCGCAGTCATAGTGGGAGGCCGTGGCAATATCCATTTTTAACAGTTCACAGATCATGGTCTGGAACTCGTAAATCCCCTGGAGGGTTCCCTGGCTGACCTCGGGCTGGTAAGGGGTATAGGCCGTGGCAAATTCAGAGCGGGAAATCAGGTAAGGAACAATGGCCGGGATAAAATGATCGTAACTGCCGGCCCCGATAAAGCACTTGGTGTTCCGGCAGGCAATGTTGGCACAGGCCAGATCGTCCATATGGGCGTTAAGGTCCCACTCGCTTAAAGCGGGCCCTAAATCCAGGGGTGTCTTTGTCTTGAGATCGTCCGGGATGCCGGCAAACAGGTCGTCCAATGTGTTGCAGCCGGTTTTGGCCAGCATGGCCCGGATATCTTCCTGGGTATGAGGCAGATAACGCATGGCTTTTTATCCTTTCAGCATGTCAAGATAGGCGGCCCTGTCCATGAGTTGATCCATTTCAGACAGGTCGTCGGGCTTGACCTTGATAATCCATCCCCCGGCATAGGGGGCGGTGTTCACCAGTTCCGGGGCATCTTCAAGCCCCTGGTTCACTTCAATGATTTCACCGGAAACCGGGATATACATTTCAGATACCGCCTTTACCGATTCCACAGAGCCGAATTCATCCCCTTTGGCAAAGGTATCCCCGATTTCCGGCATTTCAACAAAAACGATTTCCCCGAGCTGGTCCTGGGCATAATCGTTGATGCCCACCAGAACCACATCGTTGTCTAATTTTGCCCATTCGTGGTCTTCGGTGTACTTGACGTCATCGGGAAGGTTAAGGTCGTTTAGTTCTTTCATGGCGGACTCCTTTGTTTTAGCTTTTAGCCATTAGCGGTTGGCTTTTATTGATTTAAAAAATTTTCCAGTTTTTTTCTGGCAGTCCGGTCGGGCCGGATATCCGTGACAATGGCGGCATCAATGGACCGTTTTCCCGATTTTAAAGTGATGCCGGCCCCCGGAACAAGGGGTTTGTTCACCATGACAAACCCGCAGGAGATCCCCTTGACGGGGGTGTCCGGGGCAAGGCCCGGGGAGGCGATACTGACCAGTTGGCCGTCCACCATGCCAAGGCCCATGTCCGTGGCGCAGGTCAGGACACTGCCCACGGGATCATCCTGTCCCTGTTCAAACACCTGGGTGTCCGGGCCTGCCGGCACTTTTTTCAAGCTGGTGCCGGCAAAGGGAAAGACATATAAGTCCGTTGGCCTGGGCAGCAGGGCGCTGCTGCCGATGAAATCCTTGGTGAACGCGGTTTTATCCCGGGTCCAGGGCAGGGCAAACTCCCAGGGGTGGTTGATGAATTTATAGGACCCAATGTCCTGGTGGGACAGGGGCAGACAGGCCCCGGTTCTCAAAGAATCCCGGGCCCCCAGGCCGCAGGCCGTCACATCAAACCCTTTGCCCGTCTCCAGAATATCCGTCCACAGGCCCACTATGGCCTCCGGGTCAAGGAAAATTTCAAACCCGAATTCACCGGTATACCCGGACCGGGACAGGAGAACCGGTGTGCCGTTGAGCAGTCTCACCACCGGCGCTTCAGGGGCTTCGGGATCAAAATGGCCTTTGAATGAAAAATAGGGCATGCCGGTAAATACCGTATCCGGGGACTCAATGAGTTTGGACAGAATTCGGGCCGAGTTCACGCCCTGGATATCCATTTTGGCGACGTTCCCGGACAGGTCCCTGACCCGGCAGTCCTTGGCCGACCGGTGGCTTTCCAGGTGGTCGGCAATTGTCTTTCCCATGCCTGCATTGACACAGACCATGAACCGGGTATCGGTAAACTTATACACAATGGCATCATCAATGGAATGGCCTTTTTCATTTAAAAAGGCGCCGTAAACGCACCGGCCCGGCTTTAATAAGTTAAGGTTCCGGGTAAAGCAGCGGTTGAGCAGGCCAAAGGCCGCGTCCCCGTCAACGCTGATACAGGCCATGTGGCTGGTATCAAAGATGCCGGCGGATTTGAGCACGCTCAGATGCTCGGTCTTTACCCCGGTTTCGTACCAGAGGGGCATGTCATACCCCCCGAAATCGGCCATGTTGGCATTGGCCTGTTGGTGCCATTGGTGAAGCGGTGTGGCGTTTAAAAGGGTGTTCATGGCATACCTCGATTTTGTAAGCTGTTAGCTATTAGCAGTTAGCAATTAGCTTTTAGCGGTTAGCCGGTTGATACGTTCCAAAAGCTAACAGCTGATGGCTAAAAGCTAATGGCTGCCGGCCTCCGGCCGGTTAAAAAATATACGGGATTTTTAAATTATATGACTTATAAACCACAAAAGTCTCCACAGAGTTAATCCCCTCAATTTTTGAAATTTCTTCGGTGTAAAATTCAAGGAGGTCAAATTCTTTGTTAAACAGGACCGTGACCATGAGATCGTACCGCCCGGTGACCACGCTCGCGGAAATAACCCCTTTGAGTTTGCTGATTTCTTTGCCCTTGTCCACCAGGTTCATGGCCGAAAGCTTGATCCCCACAATCACCACCCGGTGGCCGGGAAGGGTGGCCGGGTCCACCAGGCCGCAGATCTCGAGTACCCCTTCTTCCTGAAGCCGGTTCACCCGGGCCCTGACCGTATTTTCGGTTATCCCGAGCTTGTCGGCTATTCGTTTAAAGGACTTTTTGCCCTCGCGAAGTTCCCTGATAATATCAATATTAATGTCATCAATTTTCATATTAAGTCCCGGACTGATCCTGATGTGAATGTTTGGAAAAGGCGCGCACCCTGTTTTTACCAAAATACTTTTAATATGGTGTTAATGTCAATTGTTTTTTAGAAAATTGGTGGAAAAATAAATTTTAGATGGAAAAATTTGTAAAAACAACTTATATTCAAATTTAATTTCGCAAAAAACAGCTAAAAGCTAAAGGCTAACAGCTAACAGCTAAAACGGAGGAACCATGCCGGTCAAATTAGTGATCATCGGAGCCGGGCCCGGAGGCTATGTGGCGGCACTCAAAGCCGCAGACTTAGGTGCCCAGGTGGTTATAGTGGAAAAAGAAAACCTTGGGGGCACCTGCCTGAACCACGGGTGTATCCCGTCCAAGATCATGATGCACACGGCCCAGACCCTTTCCGCTTTTCAAAGGGCTTCCCAGATCGGCATCCGGGTGGACGGACCCGTGGTCCCGGACATGGAAAGGCTCATGGCCCGCAAAAACCATATCCTGGAGACCCAGAGAAAGGGAATTGCCGCCCTGCTCAAGTCAAGGGGGATCACCGTGGAACAGGGCCTGGCCCGGCTGGTGTCCAAAGGCATGGTCCAGGTGGCCGGTGAAGACGGGTCAAGCAAAAATCTTTCCTATGACAAGCTTATTCTTGCACTGGGAACCCGGCCCTATGATGTCCCGGATTTTCCCTTTGACCATGAGAAGATCCTTTCCTCCAACGATATCCTGGCCCTGGACCGGGTGCCCGAGTCTCTGGCCATTGTGGGGGGCGGGGTGATCGGGTGTGAGTTCGCCTTTATGTTTAACGCCCTGGGCACTAAGGTTACTGTGGTGGAGGCCCTGTCCCGGCCGCTGCCGCTGCCGTCAGTGGATTCGGACATATCAAAGCTGTTAACCCGGGAAATGAAAAAGCAGAAGATCTCCCTTTTCTGCGATACCGTGGTTCAGTCTGCCGACACCTCAGGCGCCGGGGTGACCCTGTCTGTTGCCAAAAGCCCGTTTACGGACAACCCCAGGGCCAAAGACCCCAAAGTTGATCAGATTGAATCCGAACTCGCGGCGGTCTGCATCGGCCGCACCCCGCTGTCCGACGGCATGGGGCTTGAGAACATCGGGCTTAAACCCGGCAAAGGCGGCTTTATCGAGGTCAACGATGCCATGGAGACCGCCGTTGAAAATGTCTATGCCATTGGCGACATTTTGGGGCCTTCCAGGATCATGCTGGCCCATGTGGCCTCCCATGAAGGCATGGTGGCGGCCGAATCCGCCATGGGACTGACATCAAAAATGGCCTATGACGCCGTTCCCGGGGCCATCTTTACCATGCCTGAAATCGGCACCGTGGGCTTAAGCGAAGATCAGGCCACAGCCAGGGGAATTGATGTTACCACCACCAGCGTGAACTTCAGGGTGCTGGGCAAAGCCCAGGCCATTGACGACATTGCCGGTCTGGCCAAAATGGTCATTGAAAAGGCGTCGGGAAAAATTCTGGGGGTCCACCTGATGGGGGCCCATGCCACGGATTTGATTGCCGAAGCCACCCTGGCCGTTGAAAAAGGACTGACCGCAGCAGAACTTTCCCATACCATCCATGCCCATCCCACCTTAGGGGAGATCATGGGGGAAACGGCCTCCAAGGCGGCGGGATTTCCCATTCACGGGTGAAAAGACAACCGGGTAACCGGCATTTATAATCCGGCATGATTTTGGGGCCTCGTTGGTAGATTAAATGTATAGAATTGGGACTTGGGATATGGGATATGGGACTTGGGTAGGTAAGGGTTTTTCGAATTTATAAAGCAAACACGTAATGATTTCCGATCGCCTTGTTATGCTAGAATCGAGGGCTTTGCCCTCTTTTTTATATTCTCACGCAAAGGCGCTAAGGCGCAAAGAATACCATTGCCCAAGGGGGTTTAAGCCTTGCGCCTTAGCGCCTTAGCGAGAGTTCGGTAGTCCAAATAACATGTTGTTTGTGATGGGTAAATCAAACGGGCTCACACGAACTATCGGCTTGGGACTTGGGTAGGCCGTGGATACGGCAATCCCAAAGTCCCATATCCCAAGTCCCAAATCCATTATATTGGAGATCAAATGGATCATTACAAATGCGGTTCCTCTGAAAAAGACAACGAAAAGTCTTGACATCCGTACGATATGCCCCTTAATAAAGTCCCATGGAAAAGAAAATCACCATACTGCTTGAAAAAGGCGTCCAAATTCCTAACCCGGAATCGGTTTACATCGCAGATGACGTAAACCCGGACCGGATCAGCGGCACCAATGTCGCCATATACGGGGGCTCCAAGATCATGGGCCCCGATTCGCTGATCATGGAAAATTCTACCATCGGTCTTGAAGCACCGGCCACCCTGGACAACACCCTGGTGGGGAAGAACTGCCGGCTTGCCGGGGGCTTTTTCCAGGGCGCCGTGTTTGCCGGGGACAACGCCTATGGCTCCGGGGCCCATGTCCGGTCCGGCACCATTCTCGAAGAACAGGCCAATGCCGCCCACACGGTAGGGCTCAAACAGACCCTGCTGTTTCCCTTTGTCACTCTGGGCAGCCTGATCAACTTTTGCGACTGTTTCATGGCCGGGGGCACGAGCAGAAAGGACCATTCGGAAGTCGGGTCATCGTTCATCCATTTCAATTACACCCCCAACCAGGACAAGGCCACGGCCTCCATGATGGGCAATGTCCACCAGGGGGTCATGCTGGATCAGCCGCCTATCTTCTTAGGGGGGCAGGGCGGACTTGTGGGCCCTCTAAGGATCGGATTCGGCTGCATCACGGCCGCAGGCTCAGTGGTGAGAAAAGATGAAGAAAAAAACAGCATGCTGATTCTCGGGGGAGGGATGAAATCCATATCCGTCCCCCGAAGCCCCATGGTCTACACCCAGATCAGCCGGATTTACAATAGAAACATCCAATACATTGCCGGCCTTATTTCCCTGAAAGCCTGGTACGCCCATGTCCGGCCCTTGTTTATCAAAGATCCGCTTTACGGGGAACTGGTCAGGGGAATGCAACATAACCTGGCGGATCTGATAAAAGAAAGAATTTCCCGGCTTGGCAAATTTTGTCAGAATCTGGCCGGTTCTAAAGAAATTCTAACATCAGGCAAAAGAAATTCTAACCAGGCTGATCCTAGAATTGCCGATCATGACAAGGCCATTGAGGCCTTTAAAAAAGCAGAACCGGCCTTTGCTGCGGCCCTGGCAGCAGACCCGGTAAACAAGGATGGAAAAGCCCTGATCTGTGCGGTTGAATCCGGCATCCACCAAACCGGCAACGACTATATTCAGGTGATCCAGGACCTGGGTCCCAGGGCAAAACAGGCCGGAACGCGGTGGCTGTATGAAATTGAAACCGGGATTACAGCGCAATTAATGATTTAGGGCAGGGTTAAAAAGGAAAGTCAATGAGCCAGCTTTTTGGAACAGACGGTATCAGGGGAAGGGCTAACTGCTACCCCATCACCTGTGATATTGCAATGAAAACCGGCCGGGCCGTTGGAGATTTTATCCTGCAGTCCGGGTTCAGCCGCCTTGTCATCGGCAAAGACACCCGGATATCAGGGGATATGCTCGAAGCCGGCATTGCCGCAGGAGCTGCATCGGCCGGGGTGGATGTGCTGCTGGCCGGGGTGATCCCCACCCCGGGCGTGGCTTTCCTGTGCACAAGCCTTGAAGGGGTCGGGGCCGGGGTGGTGATTTCTGCCTCCCACAATCCCTACTATGACAACGGGATTAAAATCTTCGGGCAGGGCGGCATCAAACTCACCGATGACCAGGAAGAAAGCATTGAAGCGGCCATTTTAAGCCCGGCAGATCCCGTGGCAGACGTCCCGTCAGAAAAAATCGGCAAAATCCAGCCCCTGTCCGACAGCCTTGAGCAGTACGCCCATTTTCTTAAATCAAAATTTTCTTTCATGGTGTCCCCGGAAGGACCGGCATCCCAAAAACTCAACATTGTCCTGGATGCGTCCAACGGGGCAGCGTCCAAAATGGTTCACCTGGTGTTTTCCCCTGACCGGTTTGACGCCGCCATCATCCATGACGCCCCGGACGGCTATAACATCAATGACAACTGCGGGTCCCAGCACACCGGGGACCTTGAAAAAATGGTCATGGCAAAGGGGGCTGACATCGGCCTTGCCTTTGACGGCGACGCCGACCGGCTCATTGCCGTGGACGAAACCGGAACAACCATTTCAGGGGACCAGATCCTGGCCATCTGCGCCAAATTCGCCAAAGAAAACAAGAAGTTGAAAAACAACATCCTGGTCAGCACCATCATGAGCAACGTGGGCCTGACCCGGGCCCTGGACGCCATGGACATTGTCCACCTCAAATCCGGTGTGGGCGACCGGAAGGTCCTGGAGGAAATGATCAAATCCCAGGCCGTGATTGGCGGCGAAGATTCCGGCCACATGATTTTTTTAGAAGAACATTCCACCGGAGACGGCATGCTGTCCGCCTTAAAACTGATCGAGGTGATGCTTTACACCCGACAGTCCTTGTCCGAGCTTGCCAGGGTCATGCAGGTCTTCCCCCAGGTGCTGATTAACGTGGAAGTGGACGCCTCACGCCCCGATTTCATGCAGATCCCCCCCATTGCCGAAACCATCCAACAGGTGGAATCCGAACTCGGCGACCAGGGCCGTGTTCTGATCCGGTATTCCGGCACCCAGCCCCTGCTCCGGGTCATGGTGGAAGGCCCGGACCAGGCCCGGACCCAGGCCCTGTGTGAAAAAATCTGCGCGGCCATCCGGGCGCATATCTGAATAAGCTGTGGGATCCAACTGAATCTATATGTTCAGCCGTTCTCTTATTCAGGCCGGTTCCCGGCGGCAGTCAACAATAGCATAAATTTTTATTTCTTCTTTTGAAACGTTATAATAAACGGCAAAGGGGAATCGTTCAGATAATTGAGGAACCGGTATCTGATTTTGATTTCTGCAAAGATCCCGCCATAATTCTTCCATTACTTGAAGTTTTTCTTTTACAGTCGTTTTTTCTATTGCAGGCGTCGGCATAGCATACACCTATACGGCATCCTCAGTTTCAATCCACGCCCCCGTGGGAGGGGGCGACAGGAACGTATCATACTGTTCGCATATCAAAAAACTCGCTTGACCATCACCTAATATGGTTATAATATAACCTTATGAAATATGAGGTCAAAATAAAGAAGAAAATTCTTCGTGATTTAGAGAAACTGCCGCTATCTGTTAAAAAGTTGCTGTTTTTATTGATTGAAGACCTCAAAGAAGATGGACCGATACAAAAAAATTGGCATAACTTTTCTCCTTTAGGAAAAGAAACATACCATTGTCATTTAAATTATCGGTATGTGGCTTGCTGGACCTTCCGACAAGGGGAAATCGAAATTGAGGTGTATTATGTTGGCTCTCGTGAAAAAGCCCCGTATTGAAATTTCCCTTCAAGGAGAGAATGTTAATGAACTCATTGAATGGATAAGCAAAAAATACGAAGTGAATATTCTTGCCTCTGATCAGGAAGAGAGTATCGCTGTTGAAGAGACTAATTTCTGGCAAGAAATGCAATCGAACAGGATAGGCAATCTTCTTTCTGCTGCCCGGCTTAAAGCGAATTTGTCGCAATCTCAACTGGCTGAAAAACTTGGGATACGTCAAAACATGATAAGTGATTATGAAAGAGGTAAACGTCGTCTAACACCTGACATGGCAAAACGGATTGCACGGACTCTAAATATTAAAGTTGAAAGAATATATTAATGCGGACAAGCCACTCCAGCCGACCCGGGGGGCTATCGACTTTTTGAAAGACCCTGGTTTATGAAAAAAATTGGCTTTTAGAACGCGCTCGGCAATTTGTCCCCGGTCGGTTGAGCTTATCGTTATAGTGCGACACGAGGTCGCGCTATTGGCTGTTTGGCGGGCCTGTCAGCCCTGACCAAACCCGGCATTCTCCTGCCGGCACCCTATGTGGCATGATGAGAGATCATTCGGGAACTTTAGCTGTGTCGGTGTTTCAATCCTTGTTGTGATGGATCAGTTTCCGGAGGCCAACGCCGGCTACGTGGCCGTTAGCATTCATTTGGTTTCAATCCTTGTTGTGATGGATCAGTTTCCGGAGGAGATATATCTTTCTGGTCAAACACCTATCAAATAAGTTTCAATCCTTGTTGTGATGGATCAGTTTCCGGAGGCATAGAACTTGTTTGCAAGGGAATGGATCCCGATACCTGTTTCAATCCTTGTTGTGATGGATCAGTTTCCGGAGGCAGGCACATAATAAAGGATGCCTGGTACAGATAAGGTTTCAATCCTTGTTGTGATGGATCAGTTTCCGGAGGAAGGCTGGATTATGGACTGGCAAGCATTAGATAAGGT
This sequence comes from uncultured Desulfospira sp., assembly GCA_963663165.1. Taxonomy (GTDB): domain Bacteria; phylum Desulfobacterota; class Desulfobacteria; order Desulfobacterales; family Desulfobacteraceae; genus Desulfospira. The sequence goes on from OY760175.1 coordinate 388,554, forward strand.
TTCAATCCTTGTTGTGATGGATCAGTTTCCGGAGGATGAAATGGAAGAGATGAAAATCAAATATGTTGGCAAGTTTCAATCCTTGTTGTGATGGATCAGTTTCCGGAGGCCGGTATTCTCTACGGTTGCACAATGCACTTGTTCAGTTTCAATCCTTGTTGTGATGGATCAGTTTCCGGAGGTGGAGAATTGTCCTTCTCCACGGTTGTTTCCTCAAGGTTTCAATCCTTGTTGTGATGGATCAGTTTCCGGAGGAGACGATGACCTTGACGCCCAATTGGGAGATGGAACGTTTCAATCCTTGTTGTGATGGATCAGTTTCCGGAGGTGGAGAGAGTCCAGACGATGGAAGGCTTTCCATATGTTTCAATCCTTGTTGTGATGGATCAGTTTCCGGAGGAGCGCCAATGTCAGGGATGGCGACAAGCTGGTCAAGTTTCAATCCTTGTTGTGATGGATCAGTTTCCGGAGGTATGTGCGGCGAGAGGACTGGATCATGAGTTTTGGTTTCAATCCTTGTTGTGATGGATCAGTTTCCGGAGGTGACCGCAGGATTTATCCATGACTGCTCCACCTGGGGTTTCAATCCTTGTTGTGATGGATCAGTTTCCGGAGGCCGGAGAAAGTGGAGGTCAACCTCCTGCCGGCCGGGTTTCAATCCTTGTTGTGATGGATCAGTTTCCGGAGGCGCATCACCGCTCAACTCATAGGTAATGGAATCCAAGTTTCAATCCTTGTTGTGATGGATCAGTTTCCGGAGGTTGGCGGTTTTATCCTTCAGGCACCAACAATAGTGATGTTTCAATCCTTGTTGTGATGGATCAGTTTCCGGAGGGCAGATCCGGGAGTGAATCTAATCGGTACCGCAACGGTTTCAATCCTTGTTGTGATGGATCAGTTTCCGGAGGACTGGCAAGCCCCGCCGAAAACTGGTTCCCGAAATGTTTCAATCCTTGTTGTGATGGATCAGTTTCCGGAGGTGTTGTGTCTGCTGGTTTAACTGCGGTTGGTAGAAGGTTTCAATCCTTGTTGTGATGGATCAGTTTCCGGAGGCGAGATTACGGGTTATGTGGCTGATACTCGTCCTGGAGTTTCAATCCTTGTTGTGATGGATCAGTTTCCGGAGGCGATTGTATAAATAAGGAATAAGTGTTTTCGATTTTGTTTCAATCCTTGTTGTGATGGATCAGTTTCCGGAGGTATCTTTGAGACCGGGCTTAAGCATGCGTTTTCCGGTTTCAATCCTTGTTGTGATGGATCAGTTTCCGGAGGGATCATAAGGCGGCCCGGATAATCCAGGCATGCAAAGGTTTCAATCCTTGTTGTGATGGATCAGTTTCCGGAGGCTAATCGTGATCCGCCCAGATATGACCGGCTTTTGTGTTTCAATCCTTGTTGTGATGGATCAGTTTCCGGAGGGGTGGATGGTGGCCCCGGTGCTGTACCCCTCACAAAGTTTCAATCCTTGTTGTGATGGATCAGTTTCCGGAGGTCTTTTTCTTAGGGGAAAAATGGCTGGAGTGGGCCAAGTTTCAATCCTTGTTGTGATGGATCAGTTTCCGGAGGGAGCCGGGCGTCCATCTTATGGAATTGGTTGAACGGGTTTCAATCCTTGTTGTGATGGATCAGTTTCCGGAGGTGATGTCCGGGTCGCCATGGAATCCGGCAGGATGGGGTTTCAATCCTTGTTGTGATGGATCAGTTTCCGGAGGCTGAAGAGAAGGGGATTCCCAAACCCCTTAGACGGGGGTTTCAATCCTTGTTGTGATGGATCAGTTTCCGGAGGGCCCCGTTTGCCAGCCAGGCCCTGGCCGATCAGGGGGGTTTCAATCCTTGTTGTGATGGATCAGTTTCCGGAGGCAGCAGCCAGCTGGACGGCAACCAGGTTCTGCTGGAGTTTCAATCCTTGTTGTGATGGATCAGTTTCCGGAGGACCTGCCTTCAATCAACATGCGGCGGATGAAAGAAAGTTTCAATCCTTGTTGTGATGGATCAGTTTCCGGAGGAAAGATATCCAGATCATCCCTGTTGGAGACTTCTCAAGTTTCAATCCTTGTTGTGATGGATCAGTTTCCGGAGGTCTATACGGCATTGCCGTATGATTTTATCATGTTCAAGTTTCAATCCTTGTTGTGATGGATCAGTTTCCGGAGGTGAATCTGGCATTATGAACCAACGAACTTTTATGGCGTTTCAATCCTTGTTGTGATGGATCAGTTTCCGGAGGTGGGGCCTTGCATACGGAAACCTCCCGCACAAAAGGGTTTCAATCCTTGTTGTGATGGATCAGTTTCCGGAGGCATCCTATGAATTCAGGTATTGTTCAATGGCCCGGAGTTTCAATCCTTGTTGTGATGGATCAGTTTCCGGAGGGCGCCGGGCATGAGCATGACGGCGATGCATTGATCGAGTTTCAATCCTTGTTGTGATGGATCAGTTTCCGGAGGCGGTTCAACAGTTTCAGCTCCCGCCAGACCCTCAGAGTTTCAATCCTTGTTGTGATGGATCAGTTTCCGGAGGGCCGTCGTAGCACTCCGTTGTCAGCCCGGCGTCCAGGTTTCAATCCTTGTTGTGATGGATCAGTTTCCGGAGGCGGGTATGCCAGGTATGCCCCTCTTTGTACTGATCTTGTTTCAATCCTTGTTGTGATGGATCAGTTTCCGGAGGCCGCTGCATGAGCCGGTCATAGTCCTGCCGGGGAAGTTTCAATCCTTGTTGTGATGGATCAGTTTCCGGAGGAGGATGAGTAAGAATGTTCCAAGAGTATTGGGAAAAGTTTCAATCCTTGTTGTGATGGATCAGTTTCCGGAGGCTCAACCACCTTTGCCCGCCCGTTATACGGTTTGGGTTTCAATCCTTGTTGTGATGGATCAGTTTCCGGAGGCCATTTCGCCACGGGCAGGGGAAATAGCTTTAATGGAGTTTCAATCCTTGTTGTGATGGATCAGTTTCCGGAGGGGGAAATTCCCTGCTCAAGCTGCACCTGTGCAATATGTTTCAATCCTTGTTGTGATGGATCAGTTTCCGGAGGTAGTGTGACAGCCGATATTCATCAATTGATTCTTTATGTTTCAATCCTTGTTGTGATGGATCAGTTTCCGGAGGTTGATCCGCTGGCGGCGTCAAGCTGGTATGTGTACTTGTTTCAATCCTTGTTGTGATGGATCAGTTTCCGGAGGCAGCAATGTCGGTGACACCCTAAAAACACCCAAAAAGTTTCAATTCTTGTTGTGATGGATCAGTTTCCGGAGGACAGGGTAAAATCCTTTCGTATGCCCGTTGAATCGAGTTTCAATCCTTGTTGTGATGGATCAGTTTCCGGAGGCCAAGGCGCTTCTGGTGGTTCATCAAGAGGTCATAGGTTTCAATCCTTGTTGTGATGGATCAGTTTCCGGAGGACCTGAAGAATACTTGTTTTTACACCTTAACTTGAAGTTTCAATCCTTGTTGTGATGGATCAGTTTCCGGAGGTTGTCAACCGCCTTGTTTATCTCAGGGGTTTGGGCCAGTTTCAATCCTTGTTGTGATGGATCAGTTTCCGGAGGCAACACAATAGTGAGGAGTAGGTTTCTATGCGGATGTTTCAATCCTTGTTGTGATGGATCAGTTTCCGGAGGATTATAACGGAAAAAGAGGTCGAGGCATTGGAAATTGTTTCAATCCTTGTTGTGATGGATCAGTTTCCGGAGGACATGATACACCAAGCTCAACGCCGTCTACCCTGAGTTTCAATCCTTGTTGTGATGGATCAGTTTCCGGAGGTGCCTGGCAAGTGATTGAATCTTTGCCGGTAGAAATAGTTTCAATCCTTGTTGTGATGGATCAGTTTCCGGAGGGCCACAGAAAGGAGAAATACCATGAAAACAGCATTCAGTTTCAATCCTTGTTGTGATGGATCAGTTTCCGGAGGAATATCCGTCAGGTCTTGATGATAGATGTCCAGCGGTTTCAATCCTTGTTGTGATGGATCAGTTTCCGGAGGAGGGGGTCTTTACCATTAAGTGAGATTGTTAATTACGGTTTCAATCCTTGTTGTGATGGATCAGTTTCCGGAGGTCCAATGGATACTATATTCAAACCATGACCATGAGTTTCAATCCTTGTTGTGATGGATCAGTTTCCGGAGGAGCATTTTGTCATTATCCAATTTAATAAAAACAAGTTAAACGAATTTTCAAAGAACAATATAACTAATGGGTGGAAAAATCTCATCTCTTTTATTTGATTTTTTTTGTCGTAAAGTAGGGGTAATGGGTTTTTTTCATAAAAAATTCTAATTTAATTTATCTTTCGCAAATATTTTTATAGCAACAATCAATACATCTTGTTTTATATGCAGTCCCTTTTGGGTATCGACAATTGGTAATTGTTTGATGCATATTAAAAATTATCTGGTCAAATTGTTTGAAATCTTTAATTGACAGGTTGACTTCGATTAATTTGTTTTTGCTTCTTGTGAATACCAAAAATCCTTGATTAACATTAGTGTCATAATTTTCGATAATTAACTTTGCGTAGAATACAAGTTGAAATCGGTGGGTCATGAATAATCGGTTTTTGAATTTCGCGTATTTGAAATCTAATGGGGCCGCTGTGTGGTCTGAAAAAAATAATATTTCATCAACAACTCCACGAAGGCCCGATTTTGTAGACAGATAAACATTATTGCGTTTTTCAACCACATTAAGCTTTTTTCTTAGATATTGCCGGTTTGTTTTAATCGCAGATTCATGTATAGATCTTCCTTTCATTACTTTGAATCTTTTTTCCTGTCGTTCTGGTATATCGAGAACATACTCAAAATATGTAAATCGGGGACAATACAAGTATTCTAAGAGGTGGGTTGCGGTAAAATTGCAAGTGGCATTCATGTCTTTAACTTTCAAGATGTTCTTTAGAAAAATATGTCGCTGTCAAAATTATCTATGTCTTTGATCTCAAATCCTCTGCCTGGAGTGTAATATTTATCATTTAAAAAATTATAACATCCGATCTGATCAGAAATAACAGATGGATCGATTTTTTTTGAGGTCCAAATAGAAACCGTAACTTGGGCGATTCTTGATTTTAATTTTCTTAACTGCCGTTCTCGACTCCATCTGTCATCTATTTCAATGGCGAGCCTCAATTCTTCATGAAGCAGACCAGAACCGGCTGGTGGTTCATCTTGAGATGCGACAATAAAATCTATTTTTTCATGATCTCCGCGAAGCAGTTTTTTTACATTGAGATCTTCTCGCCAAAAAGCCCAGTCATCAGCAAATCGTTTTCCAACATTCATGCCTTCTTTAATAAGACGAAAATACTCAGTAATTAATTGAAACACATTCTCTTCCGGTATTGTCTCTGAAGCTTGGTTTAATATAACGCCTGTATATTCTAAAAGAGTTTTATCGTAAACAAGCCTGGAATATTTTGTATTGTTTTGGCCACATAAATTTACGATTTCAACATCAGCTCTTTTTTTTGTTCCATTACGATTGCACCGGCCAGCACATTGAACCAGGGAATCGATAGGGGCAAAATCTCTTATGACCAAGTCCATATCGATATCTACTCCAGCTTCAATGCATTGGGTAGCAATAACGAGGCATGGCCCCTCATTTTTAATCTTATCAATATTTTCCAGTCTTTCCTTGGGTGTTACGTCTGCGCTAAGAAAATAGGCTGCGCTTTGAATGTGGCTTCCCAGGGAATCCATTACAAATCTGGCGGATTTTCTTGTATTTAAGACAATCAGAATTTTTTTTTGATGCCAGTTTTCATCGTTTATTCGATGAATGCAGTTCTCAATGAAGGATTCAATTGATATCTTCTCAAGCCTTAAGATCATTTGATATCTGGTTTGCTGTTCAAATATCTCATCGGGGTTGTTAACCAGTTCCTTGGTTTTTATAAAATTAGGTTGAGTTGCCGACATTATCAAGAACTTAGAATTGAAATTCGTGGTAAGTGTGGAGACTGCAAGATTCAATGGTTCCCACAATTGAGGTGGTAAAGCCTGAATTTCATCCATGATAATCAAAGCATCAGTTAAATTGTGGAAACGCAGCAGATGTTTTTTTTCGGAAGAAAGAAGTGCATACAAAAATTGATCAAAAGTCGTGATGATGAAATCATAATTCCAGGTTTCTGAAAAAAAATCTACCGCCTTATTATAATCGTTGTCGATGTCCTGGTCCTCTCCTTCCTTGTACTGACGTCCGGCGATGGAGTGGGCCTCCAGAATTATGTTTTCGGCATTGCAGCCTGAGAATAACTGTCTGTACTCTTTTACGGTCTGGTCAATGATTGATAAAAACGGCAGCACGATAATTACTTTTCTGGACACAGGTGAACCCATTCTGTGTGTCAATGCCCATTGAGCTGCGACCAGGGTTTTTCCAAGTCCTGTGGGCAGTGTTACGCTTTCAATATTGGGATCAATGGAACTGTTCTGGATAATCTGCTGCCTGACAATGGTTCTTTTTTGATTCAGCGGCTCCTTTCTCTGCTTTTCTGTTGTTTTACTGATAATGTAGTTATCTATTAAACACGGGGGTAATTCAGTTTCTTTAGATCGGTCTGTATTTGAATCTCTGAATTCAGGGCTTAAAGCCAGAAAAGTCCGGTCCGATTCCAAAAGAACGGAAAATAGCAATTGGGCTTTAAGCCTTGTTAGCGAAGCAATTTCCAGTGAAAGGGTTTCAATATAATTCTCCGGTAAAATATCTTCCAACTGGAGATCGGAATCTTTTTGTTTAAAATCAAGCTGTAAATCTAATTCTCGATTCACCTGATCAACGGGATAGAGTCCTATCTTATAGTCGTCTTCGTAAAAGTACAGTGTATTGTAAAATAATTCCTTGATGGTTGGAAATCTGCCATGATGACGCCATATGGCAGCAGTGACAATCAATGCAAACTCATTTGGGATTTCACTTTTCAACGCATAGGCAAGCCACAGCAAGAGCGAAACCGGGGTATGGGCCTTTAGAATTGGATCCCCCCTATATTTCTCAGGCGCTTCGATATAGGCTTGGAAGGCCGGGGTGGCTTTCCCAAGATCATGGAAGTCAATTGCAAGATTTAGCGGGTAATGAAGCACTTCACAAACTTGATCAGAGTGCTTTTTTTCAATCAGTCTGCCTGCCTGGTGTACTTCATAAACGTGATCTTTCAACGATTTATACGGCTTGCAATGGGACTGAATCATAGCCATTGGAGTATATGCTCCCCTGCTTTTACGGCATGTTCCGTTTCGATTGAAAGTGTATTGCCACCAACCGGGTATAGATATGTTGCATGGGAAAACTGCCTGTCGCTTGTCAGAGCGCGGGGCATACGAATGGATTTTGCCGCCATGTTCTTTTCAAGAAGATCCTCTATATTCAAAGATACCTGATCCCGACGGATCAATGTTTTTACGTGGTATTTTCCCATGGGTAATGGTTCTACTGCCGAAGTATTCACAAAGGTCAGGTCTGCCGCCATTTCAGACAGCCCAAGGCAGGGTGAAAAATGCCACTGTCTGGTTTTAATTCGGCGACATAAATCAGAATAAAAGGGCTCGGGGATTTGAGCGAAAACGGTATAGTCAGGGCGGATGAGCCATTCCTGAATGATCTGGGTATTTCTTTGGTGTTTTGAAGATCCCAGCGCATTTTTTGTTACCTGAAACGGTAGCATGCCCGGCGGATCTTTCCTCAAGTTGGCAGTATGCCAATGGGTCAGGGCAGAACCTCCTGAAACGGCAATGTTTGCGTCTTCAAGCTTTACCTGGCAAGTGTCTTTTTCAAAGCCCATCACGGCACCGAGCAGGCCGAGCAATGCTGTTCGCGGTGGAAATGGGTAGCTTGGGGCCGACGCATTCGCTTCGGCCCTTAAAAAATGTCCGTATTTCCCCGTGTATTTAAAAATGACACATTGATTGTTTGTCATTGTTTGTCCTCAAAAATTAATCAATTTTAAGAGCAGTCCAGTCTGCAGGAAGCGCAGATGAAAATTCGATATCCGGTGATGCTTCATATGATATTGCCTCAATTTTTTCAGAAAATTGATTAAGTCTTTCCAAAAGCTGGTTTAAATCCACCTGATAATCCTTTGGAGAGCTCCATGCCTTTTCTTCTTTCCCATTTTTAGGAACTAAAGCAATATAATCTGACAGGTTCCCGAATTGAAATTCTGTGTCCTTTTTGTAAGTCAAGGATATCAAAAGCCTCGGGACCTGACCGAATTTGGATCGCGTATTACCGGCACCCCTTACTCCCTTCCACATGGTTTCAAGCACCGTATTGTAGTCAGTTTCGGTCATCCTGGACAACCGGGCTGAATGCTCGTTTGCAACACCATTAAATCCGATAAGCGCATACCTCAACGCATAATAGGCGGTAAAGGTGCCCTGGGTTTTGCTTTCGCTGGAACCAAAGGTCGTTGTGCCATGGATATCTACAGGCTCCGCATCATGCATCACCTCTCCATGATTAAACTGCAATGCCCCGGTTAAGGTTTTGGGTACCGGCTTGGCCTCCCAGGTCCCCTCCTGCTTAAAAGCTAATGAGCTGCCAAACAATCTGGCATCAATAAAGGAATCCAGAAGGATCGTTACAAGTTCCTCACCGGTGGCTTCTGGTTTCCCTATCTTCTGAAGATGATGGGCTACTCGTCCGGTCAAGTTGGTGGTCTTGTCTTCAATGGTATCAACAAGGATGGCATGTCCCTGGGTTTTGAACTGATCTCTGATAAACCGTTTCAATCTGACATCCGTGACATAGTAGGTGCCGTCCGGCAATACCCTGGGTCGATTTTCATCGGGATCGCCATTTGGGTTCCCCATTTTAATATCATATGCAAAAAACAGTTCCCGCCTTGAGGTCAATAATTCATTTGTCATCGGTATATCTCCTTAAGTTATTTTTTTGTTTCTTTTTTAGTTGAAAACAAATCTGAGGCGATTGATTGGCCTAAAAGAATAAAGTAGCAGCATGGGGTTTGATCTAACGAAATGGTGTCGCCCAAAAGGGTTCCAAGAGCACCGGCTTCCCTGATGACCTCCCTGAGTTGAGAACTGCCTTCAGCATCATATGCCAATAGCTTCTCGCGAATTTTAACGTAAAAGCCCGGCAAATCCTTACCCGTTAGAGTGAGTCTTTTCAGCCATGTCAGGGCATTGGCATTGACATTGACCCCTTTGCCCCCCTGAAGGGCAAGCACACGTCCGAATAAGATTCCAAGAATAAAAGCAAACGCTTTTTCGTTACTTGTGATACCGGATTCTTCAGAAAAGTACGGTTCAAGATCTTTCATTTTCGGGACGTAGGTTCTTAGGTTTTCCATTTTAATCATTACCTCCATGTGGTGTAAATAACTAAGGGCCCAGGCCAGATGTCTGATCCATCCGGCAAAGGTCCACCAGTATGTATCATTTTTTTGTGAAAACCCTTCCTGCAGACAATCGAATTCCGGTTTTTCTTTTTCAAGGATGGATAGCAGGTACCACCGGGCAGTGGTCAGTATTTCTTCTTCAAACCGCTGTTTAGGAATGGGCTTATTTTTGTATATGGCCTCAACCATCAAGCGTTTAAGCTCCGTGAGCTTTCTGCTGGCGTTTACGCTGCCCGCTTTTTTGCCACCCGGTCTTCGCAGCAAGGGGAAAATAAATGAACAATTTAGGTCGAACTTAAATTCTTCTATAACGGCGTGAATTGGGAAAAGCGGAGAACTTTTTTCATTAAACTCCCTGTTCAGCTTGTCAATCTGCTTTAGCCTTGAGGGAAGAATATCGGTAATTTTTCCCGATAGATTTCCCATACTTTGGCCTTTTAGGCTGTCGTTGGACCAAATCACATCAACCGAGCATACAGCCGTATGCCTTTTAAAAAGTCTTATCAGTTTTAATTGTTCAATTTTCAGCGCCTCTTGGGGGGCACTGGCAATTTCTTTGATATAGACCTGGTAATCTGCTATGAACTTCGAAATTAGATCTGAATCACTGTACAACTCTGGAATCATAAGTGATTCCTGACCGGCAAGGTAGGTGATGAAATTATGATTGACATGAAATTTATAAACATAAAGCAAATCTGCGCAATGTTCACACAGGGCATATGAGAGATGGGCATTCTGGTTGGTTATCCCCGGAAATGCACCCTCACGGTCAATATTAAAAATATTCATCCCGGCTTTGGACAGACCCGCAGCAAACCCTTTGACATTTTTCGACCCGCAGCAGGGGCATTGGTCCAGGTCAACAGGTTTTGCTTTGGCCAAGGAATATTTTTTTTCACCGTCCAGCATGGTGGCCAGATAATTCCTATATCCTGAAACCTGTCCAGGGAGACAGCCTTGTGTTTTAAACGCTAAAAAGACTGGCTTTGATTCGGGAATAATCTCAACTGCGGTATGAAAAGCATTATGCTTGCACTCGTGAAGTTCTCCAGCATAATAAAGCCTTGCGTGGCTGAAGACCCGGTGACATTCTTTAAAAAAACCTGCCCACTCCTTTTCTGATGTTGAAAATTTTTCAAAATTTTTAAGGGTGGAGGTGATGATCTGCAGGGTGGGGCCCGGACCTTTCTGCTTGGAATAGGAGCGCTTGATGACAGGGCCGATTTGCGGAGACCGAGGACCGCTTGGTTTGTTAAAAGGCAGAAAAGAGGCTACATTTTCACCTAATGATTCAATGGAAGCACTCTCAAGAATTGTACCGTTTTCATCTTCCGGAGATTGACTCAGGGTATAATATTTTTCTATCTTTCCGGATGGTTCAACCAGAAAGGGGAAAAATCGCCCCGGATCTCTATTCTTTTCTTGGACAAACCATTGTCTCAGATCCTCCGGAAGGGGATTGATACCCTCAAGGTTTTTCCAAAGATGACAGAGTGCCAGGTTTTGCATTATATCAAGCATGGACCCACTCCTTTTTATAGTATTTTCTGGATGGTGCCGAATCCCCGTGATACTGATTTCCCAAGTCCTATATAGTCCGGCAATAGAAAATTTGTTTTAAAAATGCCTTTAAACCCGATCATCGATTTACCCTTTAAAGTAGTTTTCGATGGCTTAATGCTAAGGTCTGTTTCAATTCTCTGGTCTCGTTCTAAATGGCAGCCAAGATATTTGGCACAGGACAGGATATTTCCGGTAAGAATTTTTTTAAGAAGTGATTTTTTGTCCCTGCTGTCAGCCATTTCGGTAAACAGGTTATAATTGTGCTGATTTAATGCCAGCCATAACGATTTAAATTCATACATAAATGTTTCTGGCGAGAATCCGAAATCCGTATTTTCGATTTTCAGATTTTTTTCATTAATTGGAATAACCTTGCCTTCAATGTCGACTTTGTCCAGTGTCATGAAAATTTGCATGAATATCTGAATCGCTTTTTCTGTCAAGGCGATTATACAGGGCGTCTGATCAACAAGTTTAAACTGGATCAAAGGATATCGATAAATGTGTTGGCCGGTTTTTGTATTATGGTTGTGAACCAGATCATACTCGGAAAATACGTTGCCGACATAACCCCTGAATTTATGGATCTGGGAGGGGGTTAGGCGGATGTCATTAAAATAAAGAGATGCTTTTTTCACAATCATTATTCCAGTATTAGCTTAAAATTTGTGATGATTGTTTTTGCTACAGCCAATCTGTAATCCAAATGAAAAATTTAAAGAAAACAAATAAGTCTTTCGTGACGGAATTGTACCCATCGTCGGTTTGGCAAGTTTGATTTTTGTGAAAACTGAATCCGAATAGTTGCTGACATTTTTTTTAAGGGTCATGAAATGGTTTGGGATCAAATTTTTGTTCATTCTTACCTCCAAATTTGGCCTACATAGTTAATCCTATATCACATTAAAAATTTTGTGTGGCTTTAATCTTTTCATCTTCTGTCATTTTGTCAAGAAAAAACTTGAAAATAAAAATACCAATACCCATAATTAGCTATCCATGTCAGAAAAAAGGATTGAAAAATGTGCTATAGAATTTAGCTATGACTGCTAATCCATTATAATAAGGATCGAATTTGCAGTTAAAAAAACTTGGATAAAATTTCATCATTCACCAATTTCCTGTCAAAGCCTTGGCCCAACACCTGGATGCGTCTAAAGTCCTCCTGGCAGAATGGGAAGAGATAAACACTGTCCGTGTCTTCGTCCATGAGATCCAGACAGTATTCGGCCAGCTCGTCGAAACGGCTGGTGTCCAGGTGGCCCAAAAAGATGCTTTTCTGGACGCGGGTCAAGCCGTATTTTTTGCAGACCTTTGCAATTTTACTCCGGACCTTATTCTCGGCAATGTCATACATGATCCAGGCGAGGATGGAACTCATTAAAACTCCTTTATTGTAAGCCAGTCAGGGCGGACCATATCGGAATCTTCTAAAAGGATATTGGCCAGGCGGTGTGCCTCGTGACTGATTATATGTTTTCGTTTGACGTTTTTCCTGCGATAGCGAACTTTTTCCTCCAAATGTTTGTTCAATGCATCTATGACCTGTGGTTTGCCTTTTGTATTCAGTGTGCAGGAATGTTCCTGGACATCGAAGTATTCACCTTTTGCCTTTTTGCCGGTGAAAAAATACACCGCCACCTGATCAGCAAAGATTCGGAAGGGTTCAATAAGGTCAAAGACCAGGGACTTTTTATTGTAGTTATCGGAATGCATAAAGCCCACAAAGGGATCAAGTCCGGCAATGATGCAGGCTTTCTCAACCCGCGAATAAAGGACCCCATAACAATAGTTCAGGGCAGCGTTAAAGGGATTCAGTGCCGGATGCCTTGACCGGCCTTTGAACCGGTATTTTTCCGGCATGACTTTAGAAATGCAGGAAAAATATGCCCGGCCGGCTGCTCCTTCAAGGCCCATGATAAGAGATCGGGATTTATCAAGATCGCTAAGATCACAATTCAATGCTTCAAGGGAACCCTCAATGGTATGAATGGGGGCGTCAAACATATCCTTTTTATCCCGTCGGGCATATTTGAGTTTTTTCAGAAAGGCAATCTGGTTTTCCAGTTTGTTTTGTATCATACCAATGACCAGCCTTACCCCGGTCTCGTCTTCAGCTGCTTGAAGCTGCTTTCTTCGGATCAGTGCGGTAGAACCCATTTTTGAAAACCATACCCTGCCCAAAGGGAAACCATATTTGTCCAGAAATACCAGGTCAATATTGTGCTCCAGGGCCAGGGAGATAGCAGCGGTAGAAACCATTGCCTGGTTGGAAACAATAATTGATTCCAGCTTCAATGGTGATAATTCCAGTTTGTTTTCCCTGTTCTGAAACAAAAAAATTTCATTTTTCTGTTTAACCAGGGTGCCGGGAGAGTTAACTATTAATTGGATATCAAATCTCCTTTCAAATTTTTACAAGCTTGAACTCCGTTGCTGCGGTTTTGATTTCTTCTATTTCCGGGGTGGCCGGGGCCAGCTGCTCGGCGGCCGTGAGCAGGTCATAAAACCTGCCGTTGGCGTTGATGATCCGGCGGCTGTTGTCGGGCTCGCCAAAGCCGGTCTGGTGGTAGTGGGTCTGGATCTGGGTTTTGAAGGTTTCGCTTAATGGACCTGTGATGAGGTTAAGTTCCAGGAGGCGGTAGAGAAAGGCTTCGGCTGAGATGCCGAACCGGTGTTTGATGCGAAGCAGAAGGTCAAAGGTCCAGGTGTCAGGGGTGATCCCCAGCTGCCCGATCGTGGCCCGGACAGCGGTGGCCGGTGCCAGAAACGTGGCGGCAAAGCATCGGGCGGCCCGGATGGGGGTGACGGGCCGGGGGCCGGGATCGGATTCGGGGAAAAGGGTGTCTTTTCTGATTCTGATCTGGTTGAAGATCAGGATTTTGCCAAGCTCTGTGGCAAGGGAGAAAAGCTGTTTTTCCGGGTTCTTCTTTGCGTCGATGAAAAAAAAGGCGTTCTGGTGGATGGGTTCGTAAAAGGAGACGGCGTCAAAGTCTTGGGCCGCCTTCATGAAAGGGAGGACGAGGATGCGCAATCCAAAATTTTCAAACAGTTCCAGGTAGTCAAATACCACGGCGTCCCCGGTGCCCATGGCGTCCCTGACCCTTTGGGACAGATGTTCCATGCCCGGATAGTCCGGTTCAAAGGGGAGGGTCAGGGGAACAAGGGCGTGTTTTTGAACACCCAGGATGTCTTCCAGTGCATGGAAGGCGGTCATGAGTTGGTGGCACACCGACAGCAGTGGCTTGGGCGGGATGACCGGGTCTTGATCAATGGCCGTAAACAGGGCGTCGGTGTCGGCGGCTGAGGCCCGGGCCTGGGTCAGTTCCGGGGAAAACAGGGCGTCGGCCGGGACATCTAAGGCCTGGGTGAGGCTGTAGATCACCGCTGCCGAGGGCAGGTTGATGCCCCGTTCAATGCGGCCGAGGGGGCCTTCCCGGATGCCGATTTTGGCGGCAAGCCGGGCCAGGGTCCAGTTTCGGGACCGGCGGAAAAAACGGATGTTTTTTCCGATAAATTTTAGGTCGTCGCTCATGAAGTTTTTAAAACCATATAGTTCTGTTTATGTCAATAGGCAAGGATGATTTTTGTTAAAAAAAATTGATGTGTGCTAAACAAGGCCATTAACTTAAGCGTTAATGGTAAGAAACCGGAGACAAGGGGACGAAGCCCCTTTGGCGCCTGGTTAACTGGCCTCAGGATAGAAGAGGCCTGTGATAAAAAGCCTTAAGTTAATGGTATTGTGTGCTTAAATTGGCGGGTGTTCGGAAAGCAGAGGGGAGCAAAAGGGCAGGGCCAAGGCCCTAATCCTTGGGCAGGCCGTAAACCAGAAGGTCCATCAGCAGGTCAACCCGGGCGGCTTTTTCTGATTTGGAAATCTCGTTGAACGGATCATTGAAAAACCGGTCAAAGGAACCGGGGTCATCAATAATCTGGGACGCGTAGACAGCCTTAAAGTCATTAAAGCTGAGTCCGGTTGCCGAGCAGTGGTCAAGGATGCGTTGTTTAATTATTTTGTGATCCGTCTCCATGAAAAATATATAAAACTTCGCTGGGGCAAAATAAAGAAATCTTTTTTAATTCCGGGTCAAGGCCGGTTCAGGCACTCATGGCCGGATGGTCCTGCCCGGCCTGTTTGGCCGTATGGATGAAAAAGGCCAGCCGGTTCTGTATGTTGGCGTCGCTGTTTCCCGCGTCCATGTCCAGGGCAAGGAAATTCAGATCCGGGAACAGATCGGTCAGCTTCTTGGACATTCCCTTGGCCACAATGTGGTTGGCAATGCACCCAAAGGGCTGAAGGCTGATGATGTTCCGGATGCCGGATTCGGCCATGGTGACCACTTCGCCGGGCAGCAGCCAGCCTTCTCCGGCCTGGTTGGCCAGGCTGATGACGGTTTCGGCTTTCCGGGCCAGTTCAAATGCCGATGGAATGGGGCCCAGGTCAACCTTGAAGGATGACATCAGGGTGTTGACGTGCCGGATTCTCCGGTCCACCAGCCGCTGAACGAACGAAAGGCCCTTTTGGCCCAGGCGGTTGCAGGACTGGATATGGTGGGCGGCATTAAAGGAGATATTGACAATGGATTGCATAAAAAAGGTCATCAGCGGGGGGACAAAGACCTGAATGCCTTCACAAGTGAGCCTGTCGACAATATGGTTGTTGGCAAATGGATTGTATTTGACGTAGATTTCACCCACAATCCCTGCTTTGGGATAGCGGCCGGGGCAGGTCCTGATCCGGTTGAAATCATTAATGGCATGTTCAAGCAGTGTGCTGCTGTGTTTGACGGTCCATCGGCCCACATGGCTTTGGGCGGTTTTTACATGGGTTTCCAGGACGGCCAGGGCATCTCCTCGGGTACGTTCCCGGACCGCAATGGCATGGTACATGCGGATAAGCTGATCCATCACCAGCAGGGCGGAAAGGATCAGGCTGATGGCCTGGGGCCGGTTGATGGAAAAGCCGGGCTGGTCGTTGGCGCTCTGCTTGCTGAAAGAGGGGGAGACCACCGGGATGTTGTCGTATCCGGCCTGCAGCAGGGCCTTTTTTAACAGGGAGGTGTAGTTGGTGGCCCGGCATTGCCCCCCGGTTTCGGTCAGGGCCACGGCCGTGTTGGCAAGGTCATACTTTCCGCTGTTTAAGCCTTTGATGATATCGCCGATGGTGATAATGGCCGGGTAGCACAT
Organism: uncultured Desulfospira sp.; assembly: GCA_963663165.1. Classification (GTDB taxonomy): domain Bacteria; phylum Desulfobacterota; class Desulfobacteria; order Desulfobacterales; family Desulfobacteraceae; genus Desulfospira. The sequence goes on from OY760175.1 coordinate 404,670, forward strand.
GTCGTTGTTCACGTATTTTAAACCAAGTTTTACCGACTCGTTGTCCGGGGGCGGCAGGATTTCAACCTGGTATCCCATGGGGATGAAAACCGTTTGGGCAAATAAAGAGTAGAACGGGGAAAAGTCGGGAACCAGAATGTTCCGTGCCCGGTCCGCCTTTTTGAAGGGGGGCAGTTTTTTTCTGGAACGGCTGGGCACAGGCTTTGCGCTTTCTTTGCGCGTTTCAAGCATGGACCGGATGCGCAGTCTGGCCGATCCGATACTGGTGATTTCGTCTATCTTTAATACCACGGGAACCTTGCCGTAGGTTTTTAAAATTACCTTGACCTCGTCAATTACCACGGCGTCCGGCCCGCACCCAAAGGAGTTGAACTGGACAAATTGAGCTGCGGGTTCTTTCCCGGTCCAGTGGGCGGCCCGGTAAAGCCGGTTGGAATATTGCCACTGGTCCGCCACTTCAAGGGATTCGGGCAGCTCAACAGCCCCAAGGGGCAGGGCGTCTTCTGACAGGACATGGATTCCCATGCGGCTGATCAGATCGGGGATGGCATGATTGACGGCCGGGTCCGCATGATAGGGGCGGCCGGCCAGCACCACCATCAGTTCATTATTGGCCCGTGCCCTTTCAATGGTTTTTTTGCCCGCAGCCCTTAACGCTTGTTTAAACCGGTCCATGGCCCCAAGGGCCTTTGAAAAAGCCTGTTGAAACCGGCTTTCCGGGACATTGAATTTTTTGACATAGGCCCGGCAGGCTTTTTCAAGCAGGATTTTATCGTTGAAGTTGATGGTGGGGCTGTCCATGGGAATGCCGTACCGTGACGGGTTGACGGCGCTGTTGATCACATCGGGGTATCCGGTGATCACCGGGCAGTTAAAATGATTGGATTCGTCCTTGAATTGTGAGGCCTCAAACACCACCCGGGGGAAAAAAATAAAATCCGTTTTTTGGGTTATCAGGTCAAATATGTGGGCATGGACCAGCTTGGCCGGATAGCAGATATTGTCCGACATGATGGTGGTGGCGCTGTTAATGCCAAGGTCCTTGTCCCGGGGGCGGGACCGGACCACCGTAAACCCGAGGCCGTTGAACAGGGCGGCCCAGAAGGGGAAATTTTCAAAAAGGTTTAAGACCATGGGAATCCCGATAACCGGGGCCCCGGCATCCGGTGTCTTAGCATCAGATGCCGTATCTGTCAGGTCTTCCAGCAGCCGGTACTTGATATTAAACAGGTTGTCGCCGGGGGTGATAACCTTGTGGCTGTTGGAGAACTTCTGGTCGCACCGGTTTCCGGTATAGTACCGGCACCCGTTGGGGAACCGGATCATATGGACCCGGCAGTGGTTGGTGCATCCCTTGCAGGTGACCTGTTTTTCAACGGTATTGCCGGCGCAGGCCAGACTGTCAAACAGCGGCCGGGCCATACCGGTATGGGCCGGTTTGCCGGCGGCAATTTGCCGGGCATAGATGGCGGCCCCATAGGCCCCCATGTATTCGGCAATGTCCGGCCGGACGATATCAGTGTCCAGCAGTTTTTCCAGGGCCCTCAACACGGCGGGATTTTTAAAGGTGCCCCCCTGGGCGACAATTTTTCCCCCAAGTTCCCGGGCATCGGATATCCTTAACACCTTGTGAAGGCAGTTCTGGATCACCGCGTAGGACAATCCGGCCGCCACATCCGCCACATGGCTTCCCTGGCGCAAGGCCTGTTTAACACTGGAATTCATGAACACGGTACACCGGCTGCCCAGGTCCGCCGGATGCCTGGATGTGCAGGCAAGATCCCCGAAACCTGCTGCCGTGTAGCCCAGGGAATCGGCAAAGGTTTCAATAAACGAACCGCAGCCCGACGAGCAGGCTTCATTGACTTCAATTTTGGTGATCAGCCCGTTTTCAACAAAGATGGCCTTGATGTCCTGGCCGCCGATGTCCAGAATAAAGGTGACGTCCGGATCAAATTGTCTGGCCGCATAATAATGGGCCAGTGTCTCCACCATGCCGGTGTCAATGTTTAATGCCGCCCGGATCAGTTCCTCACCGTATCCGGTCACCACGCACTGTTTTACCTCACAGGGGATCTTTTGGGCATCAAGGGTTTGTTTTAAGGCGAAAAGGCCCTTTTGAACGCTTTTAACGGGATTGCCCCGGTTATGGTCATAATGCACAAACAGGATCTGGTCCCTGGCATCGGCGGCCACTATTTTCGTGGTGGTGGAGCCGGCGTCAATGCCCACAAACAGTTCTTTCCCCGCCGGGGCCTGGACCCGGGGAACCGTGTACTGGGCCTTGTTAATATCCCACATGATCCGTTCCTGATCGTTTTTGAACAGCATGTCATGCTGGGCGGTTAAGGAGATTTCCCCGCCGGTTTCCTTTAATTTCCGGCAAAGCAGGTCCAGTTCTGTGGCCTTAGCAACTCCGGCATCCAGGGTCAGGGCCGCGCCATATGCCGGAAATACCCTGGACATCTCCGGCAGAATGGTCTGGTCCGGATGGATTGATAAGACCCGGCAAAAAGACTGCCTTAAGGACCGGTAGTAAAATAAAGGCCCGCCCACAAATACCACCGGCGGTTTAATGTCCCGGCCCCGGGCAAGGGAGTTGACCGCCTGGATGGCCACGGCCTGGAACACCGATGCGGCGATCTGGGTTTTGGGGATTCCGGTGTTGATCAGGTTCTGGACATCGGTTTTGGCAAACACCCCGCAGCGCGAGGCAATGGTATGGCAGGTATCTGCCTGTAAGGCCAGCTGGTCAAGCTCATCGGTGGTGAGGTTCATCAGGCTTGCCATCTGGTCGATAAAGGCGCCGGTGCCGCCGGCACAGTTGCCGTTCATGCGCATATCCGGGCCGCAGCGGTCGTTGAAAAAGATCATTTTGCTGTCTTCTCCCCCGATATCGATGAGCATCTTGCTTTGGGGGTGCCGGCCCGTGACCGCACCTGAGGCCGCCACCACTTCCTGGACAAAGGGAAGATCCGTCCGTTCGGCAATCCCCATTCCGGCGGAACCCGTCAGTACCGGGCATACCCTGATATTGCCAAAGCGGTCATGCACGCGGTCCAGCATGGATAAAATTGTTTTTAAAACATCGGCCTTGTGGCGGTGATAGTCCGAGTAAATGACATTGACGCTTGAATTCACCAATACCAGCTTTGCAGTCGTGGAACCCAGATCCAGGCCCAGACGGAACACCTCAGGCATTCGGTCGACTTGCCCTTTTCCATTGTTTTTCAACATGGTCAGCTGCCCCCGTCATTGCGTATGAACACCTTATGTGAGAATGCCATAAAATGAATCTTAAAATTGACGTTATCCTGTTGTTGGGAATTTGTCAAAAGTATGATTTATATATTCTGTTTATATCCCCCTGCGCCTTTGCGGGAAAGTTAAAAAATGGTAGAATCCGGAACGGTTAACTTTGGTGCAGGGTTATGGGGCTTACAGTTTTTACACAACAGGTGCTTGAGGTTGTCCGGGCCATCCCCGAGGGCAGGGTCCTGACCTACGGACAGGCGGCGCTTCTGGCCGGCAATCCTAACGGGGCCCGGCAGGTGGCACGGATCCTTCATTCCATGTCCGGAAAGCACCAGCTGCCCTGGCACCGGGTGATCAACGCCAAAGGCCGGATTTCCCTGCCAAAGTCCCGGGGGTATGAACTTCAAAAGGCCCTGTTGGAATCTGAAAATGTCGGGTTTTCCCTTTCCGGGGAGGTGGATCTTTCCGTTTATCTGTGGATGCCGGACACCGGGACAGGAGAGCAGGGATGAGCCGAACCCGGTCCGGCCTGGTTCATCTGCCCATGGTCTGGGTGATGATGTTCCTGATCCTGGGCATTTTGCTGGGGGATGCCCTGGGCATGGTCTGGGGCGGCCTTGTTTTTTTATTGTTCTGGGCCGGGTATGGGGCCATGGCCCGGTCTCTCCTTGAAGGCACGCCGGCGGTGGCGGCATGCCTGGGGCTGCTGGCCGGCATATGGGGGGTATACGGAGGGGTGTCGCCGGGCGCCTCACATCTGCCTGCCGGACATGTGGCCCGGTACTGTGACGGCCGTGTCTATGACATACAGGGGCGGATTGCCTCTTTTCAGGAACATTATCCGGGCAAGACCCGTGTTAAGCTTTCGGCCTGCGCCCTGAAGCCCCATAAGGGGGACGGCCAACACCGCCGGATTGTTAAAGGAAAGGTCTTTCTTAATCTTTACGGCCTGGAACAGTTTTGTGCCGGATACGGGGACCTGGTCACGGTAAGTGCCGCCCTCAAGCCTGTCCGGAATTTTAATAACCCGGGGGGATTTGATTACCGGACATTTTTAAGGCGGCAGGGCATTTATGGTTCAGTGAGTACCAAGGCCTCCAAGGTCGGGGTTTACCAGAGTCATGCCTTAAAAGACCGGTTCATGCAGCAGCTGGAAGCCTTGAGGAACGGTTTTTTTAACCTTGTTCTGATGCGGCTGGGGAATACCGATGCCGCCCATATCCTCAACGCTATGGTGACCGGTAAAAAACGGCTGATCCCGCCGGAACTCAGGGACCGGTTTGCCAAGACCGGGACGGCCCATCTGCTGGCTATTTCAGGCCTTCATATGTCCATTCTCGGCCTGGTGGTGTTCTGGATCAGTTTTGGTCTGCTCTCGTTTTTCAGGCCCTGGCTGATTTCCGGCAGGGCGAAAAAGGCCGCCTGGGTGCTGACCTTGGGCCTGCTCTTTGTTTACGGGCTGTTTTCCGGGTTTTCCCCGTCTACCCGGCGGGCCTTTATCATGGCGGCCGTGTTTGCCCTTTCGTTTATCCTGGAAAGAGAGGCCCTCTCCTTTAATACCCTGGCCCTGGCCGGTCTGGTTATTTTGCTTTTGGAGCCCTTTGCCCTGTTTACCATTTCCTTTCAGCTGTCTTTTGGTGCGGTGGCCTTTATCCTGGCCGGGTTTGACCTGGCCCGCAAGTTTGGGATGATGGAGAAACATCAGATTATTGTCCGCGGGGGCAGTGCCTGCCTGGTTCCCCTGGCCGCAGGCCTTGGCACGTTGCCCCTGACGGCCTGTTATTTTAATATGGTGTCCCATGTCCAGGTCTTTGCCAACCTGATGCTGGTGCCCCTGGTGGGGTTTGTCTGCCTGCCGCTGGGATTTTTGGCGTTTGTGCTGTTTTGCATCTGCCCGGATTTTTCCTTCCCGCTGGTTGATCTTTGCGGGGGCCTGATCAATGGCGCACTGGCCCTGGCTGGGTTTTTTGAAGGGCTGCCCTTTGCCTGGGCCCGGGTGGGGACCCCGGACAAACTGGCCCTGGTTCTGATTTACCTTGGCTTTTTAGGGGCGTATCTGCTGTTAAAGACCGGGAAAAAGAAGGTGTGGGCCGCTTTTCTGGCCGTTGTTCTATTGGCACTCCTGGCAGATGCCGGTATGGCGGCCTGGAAACGGTTTCGTCCGGGAGATACCCGGATTACCGTGCTGGATGTGGGGCAGGGCAATTCATGCCTGATCCGGTCCGGGACCGGCCATACCGTTCTGGTGGACGGCGGCGGGTTTTCGGGGCTGTCCGCCTTTGACCCGGGCCGGTATATTGTGGCGCCGTTTCTCTGGCAGCAGCATATTTTGACCCTGGATATGGTGGTCTTAACCCATCCTGAAGCAGACCATATGAACGGGCTGGTGTTTATCCTGGAAAATTTTAAGGTCAAAAAGTTTGTCAAAAATCAGGATGTCAGAGACACGGGGGCTTACCAGAAAATGATGGAGATCTGCCGCAAAAAAGGGATTGGCCAGGTTCACCCGGGTTCCGGGACCAGGCAGTTTGATTCGGGCCGGGCCAGGCTTTCCTTTTTCGGGGTTCCGGCGGGGCACCCGGACATTAACTTTAACGATAACTGCCTGGTGTTTAAGCTTTGCCAGGATAATTTTTCCATGCTGTTTGCCGGCGACATCATGACAACAAGGGAGCAGATCCTGGCGGACAGCCAGGGAGGACGGCTCGATTCCGACATTTTGCTGTGTCCCCACCATGGCAGCCAAAGTTCAAGCAATGATTTTTTCCTTGAAAAAGTCAGTCCTGAAAGTGTAATAATATCGTGTGGATTCGCCAATCGATATGGGTTTCCCCACTCACTGGTTTTAAACCGTTACATGGATCGCAAATGCCGGATTTTTAGAACCGATATCCATGGGGCCGTCACCATCAGCGTCCGTGGCGGCACATATAACATCTTGCCGTATATTCAGACAACCGGCAAAGGATAAATCGTGTATTATTTTTATTTTCCCTATGTGTTCATTCTTTCCGGGGCCATGCTGTTTGACTGCTTTCGCAGAAAACAGCCCCTGTGGTGGGCCGCCATGGTGCTGTTTGCCCCGGTGACAGCCCCGTATTTTATTTTTAAGTCCCGCAAGACAGAGGGGTTGATTCTGTTCATGGTTTTCATGGCCACGTTTTCCATGGTGGCGGGCGTGGAAATTTATCTCTGGGCCAAGGATAAAGAAAAAAACAAGTATGCCCACCTTCCCCCCATTGTCCGTGAAACCATCCGGTTCAGCGATATCCTCAAGCAGACCACCCAGGACCTTGACCAGGCCCTGATCGAGCTTGAAGATATGTCCAAGAAAATGACCTCGCCCGGTGAGGTTCACGATACCCTGGCATTTATCAAAATTGTTCGTGAGGCCGAGGCGGTTAATCAGGAAGCCGTTACCCGGCTGGTCAGATTTACCCAGGATTACCAGTCCTATTTTGTGAAACAGGAGTTAAGCTGGGTGTACCAGATCAATGAGTTTTATACCTGCCGGAAGGTGATCATTCACCAGCGAAGCCTCAACCAGTACCTGGACGCCTTTGAAGCCATGCTCCGGTATATTGCCGACAATTTTGACGAGATTATGTCAAAGGAATCCAATCCCCAGAAAAAGAACTATGATGAATATTACATCCGGTACCGGCGGGCGGTTGACCGGCATAACAAATTTAATGTCATGCGCATTGAGTTTCAGAACGAATTCTCCAAAAAACATCCCGGGGTGAGCCCGTACCTGCCCGGAACCCGTCAGACCGCAACTTTCAAGCTGTGGCAGTAGGTTTAGGGGGTTAGGGGTTCAGGCTGAAGGCTGAAGGGGGGGCAGGGTGATCGCATGTAACTTGCCTTCCGGTGATGTCAATTTAGATGATAAGGATAATAATGTATAAAATTAGGACTTGGGATATGGGACTTGGGCAGGCCGTGGATGCCGCAATCCCCAGGTCCCATATCCCAAGTCCAATTTTTTGGAGATTATTCTTATTTCCCATTCCAGGATGGCTTATTTTTTTACATGCGATTGCCCTGTGAAGGGGGGGACCTTTTACCTTCAGTCTTCCGCCTAATACCCTTCAGTTTTCAGCCTCACATCCAGGGCAGAGTCCAGGAAATTCCTTTTCGAGAAATACTTTAAAAAGGGTGTAATTACCTTGTTCTTGTTGCCGCCTGAAACGTCATAGGTGATGGTGGCAATGGGCACCCCTGTTTTTTCTTCGAGCCTGGCAGCCATGGCTTCGGTGACAAGCCCCGGGCAGCAGAAGGCCGGGTTGGCCTGCACCAGCAGGGCAAGGTCCGGGTGCTTGTGGACAATGTGGTGGATTTTCAAGACATTGTCCATGGATTCGCCGGTATGTTCAGGCTGCATGCCGTACTGCTCAAGGATGTTCTCATACCCCTGGCTGACATCCAGGTCTTCTTCATTTAAAATGGGTTCAAAGTATTTATAGTATTTTTTCTCCATGGCGCTCATGGCGATGAACAGGGCCTTGTTGGACAGCAGGCTTAAATATTTGCCCTCTTTGAACCACTTTTTAAAATACGCGCTGGCAATGATTTTGATGTAGGTGTAGTAGGGCGTGACCACGACTTCGCCGCCGTTGGCTTCGATAAACCGGACCAGGTTCTGGTTCATCAGATCGTTGTCCCGGACGTAAAGGTCCCCGAAAATGGCCACTTTGGGCCTTGTTCCCCTTTGAGTTGTGGGGATTTTTGACAGCAGGCCCACGGCTTCCTTTAACGCCTTTTCCTTGGAACCGCCCGTCAGAAAGGCCCCGTTAATAATGGACAGGGCCTGGTCCAGGGCCTGGTCGGTCTGGCCTTTATAAATTTCATAGGGCCTGATCTTGCACCCCATGCTTCGCAGCAGCCCCCCGAACATATAGGCAAAATAGGTGTTGGTGGAAGCCCGGAAGGAGATTTCCGATAAGGACAGTTCGCCTAAGTATATGCCGGATTTTTCAAACCCATTGCCCTCCCGTTCCAGGATCTGGCGGATGTGAAAGGGATACATCTTGATATTGCAGGCAATTTCAGACTGGTTAAGCCAGAGAACCGCCGTTTCCGGGTTTATATGGTTTTTCCGGACCGTGTGAATAAAGGCGGCGGCCACAGCATTGAGGGGGATGCACTGGCCCGTGTTGGTGAGGACACATTTTTTAAGGGTTTCATGGGTTTCCTCCATGAGCAGGGCATTGATCCCCTCGTTTCTGAATACCGAGACCACCAGGCTTGCGGTGAACCGGTCCCAGTTCGGGAAGATAATGGTCTTGCCTTCCAGGGAATTGGCCCGGCCTTTGTCAAACAGGGGGTGGTCCGGGATCTGAAGGGGCGGCTTGGTTTGGTTATGGTTGGTAAAGGCCCGGACCGCCGCCTCGATTCTGGTTTCATACCCCACGCTGGAATCGTGTTCGTCCAGTTCCAGGACCAGGCAGGGTTTATTGAACTGCTCCATGATTTTTTTAAAGTAATCCACGGCAAAAGAGTCCGGGGTACATTTAAACGAGGAGATATAAACCGGATAAAGATCCGGGGATATGGCGGCCATATAGGCTGATTCCAGGATATCGGCGGCGTGTTTCCAGTGGATTTCATTGAGGACGGTATCAATGGGTGAAAAATCCACGTTCTGTTTGTCCAGCATGTCCTGGAAAAATACCGGAATCCCTAAATTCTCAAATATTTTGGGAATATTGCTGTTCATGGCGGCGGACAGCACTGTGTAAGGCCGTCCCAAAATCAGGGCCTTGACGCCGGTTGTCCGGGCTCTGGTCTCATTAAACCAGGCGGACAGTTTTGCCTGATTCTGCTGTTTAAACTCAACGGCCCGGTCCCAGGCCGCCCCAATATCAAAAAAGGAGAACAGAAAATCAGGGGAGATCTTTTTTAAGGCCCGGTACAGCTCCATTTTGGTATAAAAAGTGGTGTAAAGGTATTTGATGGTCGGAGAGATGATCCGGTCCCGGTCAATCCCGGTAAGGCAGGTCAGGGTGACCGGGGAAAACTGGGTGTAATAGCAGTGCTGGCGCCGGTATTTCTTATCCTTTAACCGGTCCTCAAAATAGGAGGGGAGAAACACATAATCGGCCCGGTCTAAAAGATGGACCACATGGCCGTGAAGGGAGACCATGGGGGCGCAGAATTCGGCGGCGGCAATGCTTTTGCCAAGCTTGACCGGTTGTTTAAGGGACCGGCTGGTGACGGTTTTAATGCCAAGGGCAGAAAAAAAGAACTCCCAGAATTCAAGGTCTTCGAACATGTGCAGGGCCGCAGGAAGGCCAATGGTAAAATCGTGTTTGGCCCGGGGTTTTTCCTTGAGGCGGGTCAGCTGCTGCCGGGTTTTGAGCAGGTCAAAGGCGGTGTCTTTGTTGACTTTTTTCTGAGTTTCATAATCCCTGCCGCATAAGAATCCGTAGGCCTGGGGACCGTCCGGCATCTCGGCAATGGTCAGCTTGCAGTGATTGGTGCAAAGCTGGCAGACCTCCCGGCGGACCGGGATGGCCTGTTTCCAGAGGTCAAATCCCCTGAAGGCGGATGTTTCAAGGTTTTCCGCCCGGGCTAAAAGGGCGCACCCCAGTGCCCCGGTCAGATGGCAGAACCGGGAAACCTGGATGGGTTTGTTAAGTTTCTGCTCAAAGGCGGCTACCAGGGCTTTGTTCCGGGCTGTGGCCCCCTGAAAGAGGATGCACTCTCCGATAAGGCTTTGGCTGGCCACCTTGGTCAGGTAATTGTCCCGGACCGAATGAAGGACTGAGGCCAGGATTTCGTTGGTCTGGTATCCTTCCTCAAGATAGTAGTTGATGTCCCGTTCCATGAAAACCGTGCACCGGTCACTGGATACCGGGGCAATGACCCCCTGGGCCCGGCCGGAATAATCCGAAAGGGGGCAGGCCAGTTTTAAGGCCTGCTCTTCAATAAAGCTGCCCGTGCCGGCGGCGCAGACCGTGTTCATGGTGGAAGAGGTGACCATGCCGTCCCGAAGCAACGTGAATTTGGCGTCCTGGCCCCCGATTTCAATGATGGTGTCCACACGGGGGTTCAGGTTGACAGCGGCCGTGGCATGGGCTGTGATTTCATCGGGCTCAATGTCGGCCCCGATGATTTTGCCGCTGATCCGGCGGCCTGATCCGGTGGTGCCGCATCCTTTGATGGGAAAATCCAGGTTAAAATCATTTAAAAAGCCGTGGCAGGCCTTGAATAATTTTTGAACCGCCTCTACGGGCCGGGATGCGGTTTTGGTGTAAAACCCGGCCAGAGGCGCGCCGTCCTGGTTGGTGAGGATACACTTGGTGCTGGTGGAGCCCACGTCAAGGCCTAAATATCCCCAGGAGATGGACAGGGTGTTGGGGTCAACAAACACATCGGATTCCACCCCTTCAAAATCATAGGATTTATAGGATGAAAAGTCCGGGTAGTCGGACAGTTTCAATTCAAGGGGCGGGTATTCCAGGCTGTTTTCCAAAGATTCCGTCCGGAATATGTCTTCGGGAAAGGCAAAGGATACCGGGGCCATCTCGCTTATCTCATCGGAAAGGCAGAGGGCCGCGCCAATGGCTCCGTAAAAACAGGACAATTCATCCACAAACAGGTCATGGCCGATGATGGACTCCAAATGGGCTTTGACGGCGCTGTTTTGAGACACCCCGCCGCAGAAGAGAATCCGGCCTTCCCCGACCTTTTTCTTGAACAGGGTATTGGCGATGTTTTTGGCCAGGCCAAAGCTTAAGCCATCACAGATCTGGGCAATGTCATACCCCTCCTGCTGGGCATGAATCAGGTCGGTCTTGGCAAACACGGCACACCGGGTGGCAATGTCCGGGCGGGGCTTTTGGTTTTCCAAGGCCATACGGCTGATTTCCCCGGAGCCTCCAAGGTTCAGCCGTCTGGCCTGCTGGTCTAAAAAACCCCCGGTGCCGGCGGCACAGGAGGTGTTATGCCGGGCACCGGTATAATTGCCCTGGCGGTCAAACAGGCTTAGGGAAAATTTTTCACCGCCGATGTTGAGCAGGGCGGTGAAATCTTTTTTGTGAAAATGGCGTGCGGCACGGATCAGGGCGACCTGCCCGTCAATCCGGGAAAGGGATTTGATATAAGAGGGGGTGCTGTCGGTGACGGCCACATGGGTAACCGGGGCCAGGGCCGGGTGGCAAAGCAGGCCGGACAGGGTCGTTTTAACGTCACCGTTGTGAAAGGCCCCGACCGTGTGGATAATGGTTGCGGTATCTTTGTCCGGTTCAATGGCGGCAATGTGAAGGGATACCGAGCCCACATCAATTCCCAGAACAAGTGGTGTCATCTTAAATGCGCTCCTTTATCTGGTTCCAGAATTCAGCCACCCCGGCAAACCACCCGTCCACAAACTGTCTTTCATGGTCGGTCCCGCCGTCCAGGGCGTATTTTCCCAGTTCATTGGCATCGTATATGTTTTCAAAATAGGCTTTGTATGTGGGGTCATTGATCAGCTGGTACGTATCTTCCAGGCTCAGTACGTACAGCAGGTCTTCATAATGGGCGGATCTGGCCCAAAGTTCTCCCTGGGCTTTTCCGGACTTGAAAAATTTTTTTTCCCAAATCAGCTTTTCATGCTTTAAGCGGGCAATGATGTCCTGCATGTCCATGTCTTCGGAAAACCGTTTTTTAAAGGCTTCCTTTTTTTGAATGGCTTCGGTAACCGCTTCCTGGAACATGGCGGACAGGTTGAATGAGTCCCGCCAGTCTTTGAGCTTTTCATGAAGCAGGTCCGGGATGCTTAAGGTAATTTTCTGGGCCATGGGAGTTGTCCTTCAAGCTTGAAATGGTTTGGTAACAGCTTCAAAAGATGCCGGGACCGGATGGCCGGCTCAAACTGTCCATCTGGTTTTGAAATGGCATCCTTTGATAAGTTGATACATACGTAATCATTTTTATTGTACGTGTCAATGGGAAAAAGGGAGACCGGAAACCGGAAGAAAGGAGACCGGAGACCGAAACCGTCAAGTTCCCTGGTTTGAGCGGTAGGGTTGGAGCGGGCCATGCCCGCGATTCGATCGCGGGCATGGCCCGCTCCAACAAGGCGACCTTTCATGCTCTTGTTCACATCGTTTAGCTCGGTGGATAAAAGAATTGTGTTGCCACCAAATTTTCCGATAGCGATCCCGATAGCGATAGCGGGCAGTCCGCCTGTTTGAACCGGCAGTCGGGAGATTCAACTATATTGAAGTTAGATGCATTATTTTTTTTATAACGGCCCGTGGCCGTTAGTTCGGATGTCCCGGCGGCCACCCGTTTTCTTTGAGATAAACCCCTTGAAAAGCCAAGAGTTTATGAAATAAGTAGGGTGTCGGTACAACGCCTTTGACCGGATAATTTCATTTGCCACCCCGTTTTTTGTCTCCCTTTTTTATGGCCCTCCCCGCAAGGTCGTTCCCCTTCAGCCATGGGCTGTTTTCTTTTTACACCTGAAAAAATCAACCATCCGTCAGGCCATGTTTTTTTAGCCGTGTGGTTCCATATCCGGTCCGGATATGGTTACGGCTTTATGCTTTTTTCAAAGGAGGATACATGAAAACAAAACAAATTTTACCCTTTATCCTGGCCATCATCAATGCGGCCACGGCCATGGCAAAAACAATGACGGTCCCATCATCGGCTTATTCAACCATTCAGGGAGCCATTGATGCGGCCTCTTCCGGTGATACGATCCAGGTCCTGGCCGGAAGCTATGAAGAAAACCTCACCTTAAAAAGTGGGGTAAATGTCCTGGGGGCCGGATTTGAAACCACCATCCTATTGTGGATAATGACAACGACGGTATCTGGTGTTACAAATCGGCACCCGTTATCAAGAACAATATTATTGCTGGCAATGACGCATACGGCATTTTAGCGTCCCATAGCACCGCCGCCATACCGGAAATTTCCTACAATAATGTATGGGAGAATCATGGCAATTATGGCTCCCAGGTCGGGGGCTCGGCTGAGCCGGGCCCCGGGGATATATCGGTTGATCCGTTGCTCATTGAGCCGGCGTCAAATTTCTCCCGGGGATATTATCTGGATGAAGACTCTCCCTGCATTTGATGATGGCACCGTGATACCGGAATGCGGCATGATCAGTCTGGGTGATGATATGGAAAATTTGAATTTCAATATTGTCGCCTGGCACGAAAACGGCTTTCTAAGAAATTATGAACTGTCTGTCTTTTACGGTAAAAATAAGGACGCAGGGGATGTGGCAGCGGACCAGTATGCCGGTTCCAATGACAGCAGTCCTCCGGACTGGCAGGGGGTTAAAGATACCTTTGATTCCCTGACAGCAATGAAATCGGGAGACCTTGATGTATGGCATGACCCGGGCTGTGCCTATCAGTTCCATCTGCGGGCCTGGGCCAGAACCATGGACGGGTTTACCCATATCCGGTCAGCCACGTTCAATGACCACTATTACATTCAGATTTCTCCGGTAAATCAGTGCCTGGCTGATCTGGATAACAGCGGTGCCGTTGACGGCGAAGACCTGCGCATTTTTGCCGAAGAATATGGCACCACCGGATGCTGGTAACCTTATGTATAAGAGATTTTGTCTTTTTTGGGGCCTGTCTTGTCTTTTGGAGATAAACCGGTTATAAATTCTGTTCATGATCATTGAATTTACTGAAAGAACAGGGGCTGCCGCGATTCGGTCAATTGAAACCTTTGGCCGGTTCTGTCTTTTTTTTGCGGCGGGCATCAGTCAGTTTTTTGTCCTGCCCATTCAGTTTGACAAGATCCTGGAACAGGTCTGGTTTATCGGGGCCAAATCCATTTTCGTCATTGTCCTGACCGGGCTGTTTACCGGGATGGTCCTGGGGCTTCAAGGATACTACTCCCTGGTGGATTACGGGTCTGAGGCCGCCCTCGGGGCGGCGGTGGCCCTGACCCTGGTCCGGGAACTCGGGCCGGTTCTTTGTGCCATCATGATCGCGGCCCGGGCCGGATCTGCCATGGCGGCCGAAATCGGGGTGATGCGCATATCCGAACAGATTGACGCCTTAAAAACCATGCAGATCAATCCCATCCGGTTCGTGTTTACCCCCCGGGTGGTGGCGGCCGTGATCAGCTTTCCCTTGCTGACGGCCTTGTTTGACGTTATCGGGATTTTCGGCGGTTACCTGACCGGGTCGGTGATGCTGGGCATCAACCGGACGGTCTACATGGACCGGGTCATCTCAAGCGTCCTGATGGCGGATATCAACGGCGGGTTTATCAAGTCCTTTGTGTTTGCCCTGCTGGTGACCGGCATCTGCTGTTTTCAAGGATTTTATACCCATCTTCAGGAAGGGGGCGGGGTGGGGGCCAAGGGTGTATCCATGTCCACCACCAACGCGGTGGTCGGGTCTTGTGTCTATATCCTGATTTCTGACTATATCATCACTTATTTTCTGGTTTAATCCCCATGACAGAACCGCTTATTGAATTTATCGGCATCAAAAAAAGTTTTGGGGACAACCATGTTCTCAAAGGGATTGACCTGCCCATATATGAAGGCCTGATTACGGCCATCATCGGCAAAAGCGGCACTGGAAAATCTGTATTGCTCAAGCATATCATCGGCCTTGTCAAACAGGATGAAGGAACCCTGAAGGTCCGGGGGCAGTCCCTTAAAACTTTGTCGAAAAAAGAGCTCAGGGCCTTTCAAAAGAACTTAAGCTACATGTTCCAGGACAATGCCCTGTTTGATTTTTTAAATATTTTTGACAACATTGCCCTGCCGCTGGTTGAAACCCGGAAGGGATCAGGCCTTTCAAAAGAAATCATCCGAAAAAAAGTGGCCATGAGAATGGAACAGCTCGAGCTTTCAGGGAATGAACATAAATTCCCCCTGGAGCTTTCCGGGGGCATGCGCAAACGGGTGGCCTTAGCCCGGGCCCTGGTCACCGACCCCAAGGTTGTTCTATTTGACGAGCCCACCACCGGGCTTGATCCGGTCAGGAAACACGATGTCCATTCCATGATCCAGTCATATCAGGAACAGTTCGGGTTTACCGCCGTGATTGTCAGCCATGACATCCCTGAGATTTTTGATGTGGCCCAGAAGATCGCCATGCTGGACGAAGGAAAGATTATTTTCGAAGGAACCCGGGACCAGTTGATGGGTTCGGATAACCAACGGCTCAATGCATTTATTCAGGGCCGGGAAGCGTAACCGCTAACAGCTAAAAAGAAGCTTTTAGCTATAAGCCATTAGCTTTTAGCCATAAGGACTTACAACCATTCGCTAAAGGCTAAGGGCTAACAGCTAACAGCTTATAAAGCCAAAGGCAAATAAATGGAAAGAAGAAAAAAAGAATTTTACGTGGGCTTTTTTGTGCTGATCGGCCTGCTGGCCTCAGGGTATCTGCTGGTCACCTTAGGTGAAATTACCCCGTTTTCCAATAACCACTATACGGTTTTTGGATATTTCTCGTCTGTATCCGGCCTGAAACAGGGGGCCCGGGTGGAGATTGCCGGGGTTCCCGTCGGCACGGTAGCTTCGGTTGACATTGACCGGAAACGGCTTCTGGCCAAGGTTGAGTTTGCCATTGACAAGACCATAGAGCTGTCCGAAGATTCCATTGCCTCAGTCAAAACTTCTGGTATAATAGGTGAAAAGTATATTGATATTTTACCGGGCGGATCGGATATGTTTCTTGAGAACGGCGATGAAATTGAGAACACCGAATCCACCGTTGACATCGAATCCCTTGTAAGAAGGTTTATATTCAGCGATGAAAAATCTGATAAATAGATCTTTGTTCAGGGCCTGCCTCCTATGGGCGGCCTGTTGTCTTATCGTGCTGGGTTCAGGGGTGGCTTTTGCAGGGCCGTCTGCCGCTGACACAGAAGCCCAGGCCCAGTTAAAGGCCTTTGTGGATGATATGCTTTCCCTGATCCGGGAAACACCGGAAGGCGTAACGTTGGCGTCCCGAAAAGACCAGCTTCATGACAGGGCCATGAAAATGTTTGATTTTTCAACTTTTTCCATGCTCTCCTTAGGGGCAAAATACCGCTCTTTTTCCGATGCCCAGAAAGAAGCGTTTACCCAGTGTTTTTCTCAGTTGATCTGCAACACCTATGTGGCAAAGCTTGAGGGACAACGGGTGGACAACATTCAAATTGAATATGATGACCCCATGCCCCTTGCCCCGAAACGGGATACCCTGCGCTCGGATGTCCCGAGCCGGATTATTCAGGAAGGCGTTCCCATTCCCGTCATATACCGGATGATCAAAAGGGGAGACGGGGAATGGAAAATTTACGATGTCAAAATAGAGGGCGTCAGCATGGCCGCCAATTACCGGGAGCAGTTCCGGCAGGCGGTTAATGATTCTCCTGAAAAAATTATTAACGATATCAAGGAAAAACTCAAAGAGTGAAAACAAAACGGTTCATCCTCAATGGTGTGCTGGCAGGGGTATTTCTTCTTTTCTCAACCTGTACCACTGGTCTGGCCCAGGATTCCTCAGCTTCCTGGGAAGTGATGGACCAGGCCGGGGAAGGCTTTGAGTTTGATTCTCCGTTTTTACTGGCCAAGGCCGGATGGACCGGGGCAAGCCCGTCCGGTGATAAGGATCAGGACGTGGATGACGGGCTGGACTTATTTGAAGAGTATGATGAAAGCCTGGTTCAAGAGGCCATGGTGCCGGACCCCCTTTATTACTTTAACTATGCCATGTACGCGTTGAACGATGTCCTTTATTTTTATGCCATCAAACCCGTGGGCCAGGGGTATAAAGCCGTTGTTCCCACCATTGTCCGAAAGGGAATCCGCAATTTTTTCCATAATCTTCTGTTTCCGGTCCGGTTTGTGAACAATCTGCTTCAGGGCAAGGTGGTCAATACGTCCAATGAATTCGGTATTTTTCTGGTAAACTCCACATTGGGCGTCCTCGGGTTTAACCAGTATGCCCAGGAACACATGGATATCAAAACCAATGCCGAGGATCTTGGACAGACCTTTGGGACCTGGTCCATTGGTGAAGGACTTTACCTGGTCCTGCCGTTTTTCGGCCCCACCACCGCCCGGGACGCTGTGGGCCGGGTAGGGGACTATTTTATCACGCCGCTCAATTACCTTGACCCCTGGGAACTTTACTGGGGAAGCACCGCCCTCAGATCCGTCAACGATGCCTCCTTTAGAATCGGGGATTATGAGGCCTTGAAACAGGCTGCCCTGGATCCTTATGCGGCCCTTAAGAATGCGTACATCCAAAATCGCAGGGCCGCCATCCTTAAGTAGTGTTTGAACGAAAAGTCACCCATCTGCTGTGTTGCAAAAAAAGTTGCAATCCTCACAACCTTCCAGGTTGCTCCGGTTGCAACTTTTTTTTGCGCCTTGCATCTGGGCAACTTTTCGTTCAAACACCGGGGAAATCGGCAAGTGAGAAAGTGGCCAGGCTGAAAGGAACGCGCAGCCCTAAACTCCTTCAACATTCAGCCTAATCCCCTAAAATCCAAACAAATCATCCCGCCGGTTGGGCAGAAAATACCGCATGCGGTGGGACCGTACGTGCTTCAGTGCACGGGGGTCAAGGTCTGTGATGTGAAGGTGTTCCCGGTCGTCCAGGGATCGGGACACCGGGGTGCCGTCCGGGTTCAGGACCAGGGCAAGCCCGGGGAAACTCAAGCCGGCCCCATTGTCGCCGGTCTGGTTTACGGCGGCCACAAACAGGCCGTTGTCAAAGGCCCGGGCGCTGAGATGGCGCATCCAGGATAGAAATTTTTCTCTGGAGTTTCCCCTGGGGGAGGCGTGGGGAAAGAACAGGGCATCGGCCTGCTTTAAGGCCATGGCCGTGGACAGTTCCGGGAAATGGGCGTCGTAGCACAGCTGAATACCGAATTTAAATTGGGGTAAGGAAAATACCTTGATGCTGTTCCCGGGGGAAAAAAAAGGCTTTTCGTTGGGGGCGGTATGCAGCTTTCTGTAATATGCCACCGGCTGGTCCGGCTGGAATACCAGGTGGGTCACGCAGATCCTGTCCGGGGCCTTATCGGACAACACCTGTTCGGCCATGCCCGTAAGAATGGTCATTCCGGTCTGGCGGGACTGGTCGCTGAAGGTTTGGATCAGGTCCTGGTCCAGAGGGCGGGCGATTTTTTTGACGGTTTTCCCGGCCGTGTAGCCGGTCAGGTTCATTTCCGGAAAGACAATGATGTCGGCCTTGTCCGAGGCTGCCTTGGACACAAAATCAAGGGTTGATTCAAGGTTTTTGTCAAATTGGCCGGCCATGCAGTTCTGCACGGCCAGGGCAAGGCGCACAGGCTTCATAATTTAAAGTTGGCCGAAATCTTAAATACCCGGGTGGCCGGGAGATTGAGGATTTCAACCCCGCCGGTTTTTTGAGAAATTTCGTTGAGGCTGTCCTGGATAGTCTGTCTTGAAGGGGAAATAAAGGTAAACCAGATGTTAAAGGTATGGTCACGCCGGTAGTTATGGGTTACCCCGGAATAGCTGTTGACCACCCGGGTGAACTCGTCGATCTTGTCTTCAGGGACTTTTGCCGCGCACAGGGTGGAAAAATACCCGAGCCGGTCCGGGCTGAAATTGCCGCCAATCCGCCGGATGATCATGGCCTCTTTCATGGCCTTGACCCGGAAGATCAGTTCATCTTCCCCCAGGCCGAGCCGCTCGGCAATCACCTTGTACGGCCTTGGGTCAATGGGAAAATCCGTCTGAATCATGTTGAGGATGTTCCGGTCAATCTCATCTAAAGGGGGAGATTCCGCTGTGGTCGTGTCCTGAGACATGGGGTAGTTTCCTGAAGTGATAGGCGTTTAGGCTGAAGGGGATTAGACTGAAGGGGGGGCTGCCTAAAAGCATTCAGCCTATTCACCTTCAAAAAAAAAGGGCCCTGTTGATCAACAGAGCCCCTAACCAATCGTGAAAAGTCTTATTTAACTATACACATCCGGTCGGTTTGGGCAGGCCAGCCATTTTACAGGCTCCTTTACCCGGTCCAGAGGGGAACAATTCATAGATGTGTTTCAGTTTGAACTTGGTCAGCTTGGACAGAACACGTACCATGGGGGCGATGCCGTTTTTCTCGTAGTAGTCCTGGAGAACTTTAACAACCTGCCAGTGTTCTTCGGTCATCTCGTCGATACCTTCCTGAGTTTTGACGTATTCTACCCATTCTTCAGAATAGAGATTGTAGTCGAGAAGGAAACCATCTTCATCAATTTCAAAATTCTTCCCGTTAAACTCGATTGTTGCCATTTAAAAATTCCTCCTTAAATAAGTTTTGATACTTCCATTATACATAAGACATGACTGTCTTGCATTCCGCATTCCCAATGATAATTGAGAACTTACCATATCCCAGCAACCTAATCTTGTCAATAAAGAATCAAGGTTCTATGTTAATTTATATCTTTAAGATTAAATGCCTTTAAATCTAATATTCTTTGGGGGTCAAGTTGATCTGCTCCAGGGTAAAAACAGGGCCGTCCTTGCAGACCAGTTCCTTGCCGATATTACACCGCCCGCACATGCCGATGCCGCATTTCATCCGGTTTTCCAGGGACATGATGATCTGGCCCGGGCCGTATCCTAAGGCCGTCAGTGCCGGCTGGGTAAACTTGATCATGATGGGCGGGCCGCAGACAATGGCGTAGGTGTCTTTATCGGCCTTAGGGGCGTTCTGCTCCACTACCTGGGGAACAAACCCCACATGGTATTTCCAGTCAGGGTCATCGGTGCCGTCAACGGTGATGTGCATGTTGATGTCATCGCGCTTTTCCCATTCATACAATTCTTCCCTGTAAAGCAGCATGCCCGGAGACCTTGCCCCGTACACCACGTCAATATTTTTAAACCTGGGCCGGTTGGCCGGATCCAGCATATAGACAATGGAAGAGCGCAGGGTGGTAAAGGCAAACCCGCCGCCGATAATGACCACATTCTTGTTTTCAAGGGTCTCCCAGGGGTACCAGTTGCCTAAGGGGCCTCTGATGCCCATGATATCCCCTACCTTCATGTTGTGCAGGTGGGAGGTGACCACGCCGGTGCGGAATACGGTAAATTTGACAAAGCCCTTTTCCACCGGGGAAGAGGCAATGCCGATGGGGATTTCACCCACCCCCGGAATGGACAGTTCAGCAAACTGCCCGGCCTTGTAAGCAAATTTTTCTTCATCTTCAGGGTTTAAGAAGACAAATTTAAATGTTTTAAGGGATTTGTCTTCGGTTGCCACCGCTATGTCATCAATGCGAACCGGGTAGGGCAGATAGGGATTTTCCATGGTGTTTCCTCCTTTGTTCGCTAGTCTTTTTTCTCGTATGCATTCATGGTTTCACAGATTTCACGGATGTCGATGTTTACCGGACAGCTTTTAACACACCGGCCGCAGCCCACACACATGATGCCCGCATCATACTTGTCCAGAAAGTATTTAAGCTTGTGCATGAACCGCTGGCGGACGCGCTGAACCTTTTCCCCCCTCGGGTTATGGCCTGAGGCGTGGTTGGTGAACAAGGGTGACATGCAGGTGTCCCAATTTCTGAACCGTCGGGTTTCCTTTAGCTTGGTCTCGTCCTGGATGTCAAAGCACCAGCAGGTGGGGCAGACAAAGGTGCAGGTGCCGCAGTTGATGCAGGAAAAGGCCACATCGTCCCAGAACGGGGCCTCGTGAAGGTCCAGGATGGTCTGGTCCTTTAACCGGTCCGTGGCAACGGTGGATGAAATGGACTTTTCCGCCTCTTTTCTGAGGATGTCAAACAGGGCGGAGGATTCCTTTTCATCGGCTGTGGTGTCAAATCCGCAGGCGGCGGCATAGGCCTCGCCTTTGGGGGTCAGGAGTTTGGCAACATAATGGTCGTCCATGTCGGCCAGGAGGATATCCAGCCCCTCCTCGGCAAAGGGGCCGGTTCCGGCAGACAGGGAAAAGTCAAAGGGGCCGGGCTTGTTGATGGCAAGCCCCACAAAGGTGGTGGCCTCATAGGCGTCACACCAGTAAGGGTCCCGGTAATCCTCAGTATCAAAGTTGAGCTTCACCAGTTGAACCGCCTTGGCATCATAGGGCCTGATGCCCAAAACCGCCCGGGGTGAATAATCGGTGCCGGCCCGTTTCATGATGTGGTGGTCTTCTTTGGATTCATCCAGGGTGGCGGTCAGAAGGGTTTCTGACTGGGGAAACAGAACACACTTGGGGGACATGACCGTGTCTGGAGCGTCCATCTCCGGCTGCACATCAGGCCCAAGTTCCCTGAACAAACAGCCGTTTTTATCTGTAACCGGGCCAAAGAGCCGGTAGGTCTGTCTGGATTTATCAATGCCCCGGGCCCAGTCTTTTTTATCAATGCTTATGAAGTTCATGAGAGTCCTTTTCTATGAGCAGTTAGCTGTTAGCAATTAGCAGTTAGCTGTTAGCTATGAGCTGTTAGCTGTTAGCAATTGGCTGTTAGTCCTTAAGCTAAAAGCTAAAGGCTAAAAGCTAATAGCTAAAATCCTAATTTATTTGATAAAGTCGTTTGGATCCTTTGGACTGAATGTATCTAAAGGCGGCCGTTTTTCAAGGTTCAGCCCCGCTTCCCATCCAAACAGCTCAAAGGCGTCCTTGTTGAGCTTCCGGGTAAAGTCGCGGACATTGATGCCCATGGGACAGGCTTCCACACAGGCCCCGCAGTCCGTACACCTTCCGGCGCAGTGAAACGCCCTTAATGCATGAAAGGTCTGGACATCGGTTTTGTCCTGGCCCTTGCCCACCCACTGGGGGCCGGCCTCATCCACAAAACAGGTGGGGCAGTAACACAGGGGACAGGCGTTCCGGCAGGCGTAACACCGGATACAGTTGGCGGTCAGTTCCTGAAAATGGGCCCATTTTTGTTCCGTGTCCATGGCCTCAATTTCATCCACATCGGGAAACGGATTATCCAGTTTGGGCTCGGCCACCGGATCTAGTGCCATGACATCGAACAGCACCGGGTTGGGATGGGTGCAGGTCCGGCAATTGTCCTTTAAGACGTCGGCCTTTTTGATGGTTTGGGTATCTGAGGCTAAGGTAACGGTAAGGCTGTCCCCCTCTTCTTTGATATCAATGATGTCCGTATCAAACCGGGCGGCGAGTTTTCGTTTATCCACCATGCCGGTGCAGGGCACCCCGATGATATAGATCTGGTCTCTTTGGACCTGGTTTTCCACAATATGGGTGACAATATTCCGGCTGTCGCACCCCTTGGCAATCACGGCTGTTTTTCCCTTCTGCCGCCGGACATAGTTGGCCAGATTCAGGCCGCAAAAAGAGGAAAAGCAAAGGTTCTTGGTGGTTTCTTTATCTTTAATGACCGTGGGACGGAAGGCCATGGGGATGGTCCCGGCAGTAAAGCCGACTACCTGATCCACATCACCCTTATCCAGCAGGTCAAACGCAAGCTGTCTGATTTTATCTGTGCACGTATTCATCAGCTGTAGTCCTTTACAAATTTGGTGTTGGGTCCCAATGCCCGGACCTTTTCAGTGATTTCCTTGACCACGTCCACAAATTTGGTGGCCTCGGCAGAAGAAATCCAGGAAAAATGAACCCGGTCCCGTTCAATGCCCATGTGTTCAAGCAGGTTGCCCATGAGGGCGAATTTCCGACGTGCATAGTAATTACCGTCCAGGTAATGGCATTCACCGGGATGTCAGCCGGAAACCCAGACCGCGTCGGCGCCTTCTCTTAAGGCGGACAAAATAAATTTGGGGCTCATCCGTCCGGTACAGGGAATCCGGATAACCCTGATGTCGGCCGGGTATTCCATCCGGCTTACCCCTGCCAGATCCGCGGCCCCGTAAGAACACCAATTGCACAGGAAACTAACGATTTTGATATTGTCTGAAGACATGATTTGTTTTCTCCTTTAACCCGCTTCGCCCAAAGCGTAGATTTGTGAAAAGATCTGGTTGGTATCAAACCCCTTAAGATGAAGGGCACCGGACCGGCATGAGGCCACGCACAGACCGCAGCCCTTGCACAGCACCGGGTTGACCTGAGCCTTTCCGGCAAACCGGCCTTCAGCCACAAATCCCGGTGCGGAATAAGGACAGATGGATACGCATACCCCGCATGAAGAGCATTTCATGGGGTCCACCGTGGCAATGGTGCCCGAGGTGTACAGGGCCTCCTTTTTGCCCAGCAGGGTCAGGGCCCTGGATGCGGCGGCCCGGCCCTGGGTGGCGGCTTCGTTAAGGGGCTTGGGATAATGGCCGGAACCCGCCACAAAGACACCGTCCGTGGCAAATTCGGCTGGTCCTAGCTTGGCATGTTTTTCCACAAAAAAGCCTTCATCGTTCAAGGGGACCTTGAAGAAGTTGGCCAGGGTCTCGTCCCGGTTGGGGACAATGGCGGTGGCAAGGGTTAACAGATCCGCCTCAATGGTGACGGGCAGCCCAAGGACATGGTCGGTCAGGCTGATGCTGACGCTGTCCTTATTAACGGTGACCTTGGGTTTATGTTCTTTGTCATACCGCATAAAGATGACCCCGAGTTCCCGGGCCTCTTTGTACAGCAGTTCGCGTTCCCCGTAGGTTCGGATATCCCGGTACAGAATAAAGACGTCCATGGCGGGGTTTCTTTTTTTCAGCTCAACGGCCGAGTCAATGGAATGGGTGCAGCAGACCCTGGAGCAGTACGGCCGGTCCGGCTCCCGTGACCCCACGCATTGGATAAACACGGCAGATTCCAGTTTTTCAATGCCCGGGTCATTTTCAATGAACATCTTGTCCAGATCCAGGGACTTGATGATCCGCGGGTCCTTGCCGTATTCGTATTCATCGGGTTCAAAGGCTCTGGCCCCCGTGGCCAGAACCCCGACCCCGTGGTCGAGTTCAATGGTTTTCCCTTGGGTTTCCAGGGTGGATTTGAAGTTGCCCACAAATCCGGCCACACCGGTAAGGCAGGTGTCCGTATGGATGGTGATGTTGTCGTTGGCTTCAATCTCTTTGATCAGGGCCGACAGTTTTTCTTGAACATCTTCTCCCTGGGCGGTCTTATAAAGGTAACGGGCCTGTCCGCCCAGGACGGATTCTTTTTCCACAATATGGGTCTCATACCCCTGGCAGGCCAGGCTCTTGGCTGTTGTCAGCCCGGCAAGACCGCCGCCCACCACCATGACCGTGTCATTGACGTTGATCTTTTCCTCTTTAAGGGGTTCGGCCAGGGCCGCTTTGGCCACGGCCATCCGGACCAGGTCTTTGGCCTTTTCAGTGGCAATATCGGGGTTGTTCCGATGAACCCAGGAATCGTGGTTCCGGATATTGGTCATCTCAAAGAGATACTTGTTCAACCCGGCGTTTTTAAGGGTTTCCTGAAACAGCGGTTCATGGGTTTTGGGGGTACAGGCCGCCACCACGATCCGGTTGAGGTTCTTTTCTTTGATATACTCAACCATTTTATCCTGGGCGTCCTGGGAACAGGCATACATGGGTTCTTCTGCAAATTCCACATAGGGAAGGGTTTTGGCATAATCCCTGACCTCGGAACAGTTGACCACGTTTTTGATGTTGGAGCCGCAGTCACAGACAAACACCCCGATCCGGGGCCGTTCCCCGATCACATTGGTCTCGGGGATGGTTTCAACTTCACGGGTTAAGGTGTTCCGGGCCTCGGCCAGCCCGTCTCCGGCAGCCGAGGCTGCGGCACTGGCATCCAGGACGGATTCAGGGATATCCTTGGGATTGTTGAAGACCCCTGAGACATAGATGCCGTCCCGGCTGGTGGTCACCGGTTCAAAGGAATCGGTGGTACAGAAACCGCCGGCGGATAAATCAATGTTCAGACGCCGGGCCAGGTCTTTGGTCTCCTGGGAAATCTCAAGGCCCACAGACAGGACAATCATGTCAAAGGTATCTTCAACCATCTGTCCCATTTCATCGGCATACATGATGGTCAGGTCATGGGTGTCGGGGTCTTCGGTCACCGTATGGACCCGGGAGCGGATAAAGTTAATTCCGTGCTGTTCCCGGGCGCTTTCATAATATTTTTCAAATTCCTTGCCCGGGGTTCTCATGTCCATGAAAAAGATGGAACAGTCAAGATCGCTGCCGGCATGTTCCTTGGCGATGATGGCCTCCTTGACCGCATACATACAGCAGACCGAAGAACAATAGGCATTATCGCATTTGTTCACATCCCTGGACCCGATACATTGGAACCAGGCAATTTTTTTGGGGTCTTTTCGTTGTTTGGCTAAGGCCTTGTCCGCTTTCTTTTTGGGATTTGACGGCAGTTTGGGGAAGGTCGTGACATGGCCCCGGGTCGGGCCTGAGGCAGACAGTATCCGTTCAAACTCCATGGACGTGACCACGTTGGGGAAACTGGCATACCGGTAATTGTCAAACCGGGTGGGATCAAAGGCCTTAAAGCCTGGCGACACCACAACCGCCCCCGCATCAATGATCAGGGTCTGTTCGGTCTGGGTGTAGTCGATAGCATGGGCCGGACAGATGTTTTCGCAGTTGCCGCATTTGTCCTGGGTCAGTTTCAGACAGACATCCGGGTTGATGGCATATTTTAAGGGAACGGCCTGGGGATACTCTACATAGATGGCCGTTCTCGGTGCAAGGTTCGCATTATAATGATCACTCCATCTTCCCGGGCATCGTTCTGCACAGGCCCCGCAGCCCACACAAAGATCCTCGTTGACGTATCTGGGCTTTTTCAGGATTTCGACCTGAAAATGGCCCTTTTCTCCTGTGACATCTTTAACTTCTGAAAGGGTTAACAGCTCAATGTTTAAGTGCCGGCCGACCTCGACCAGTGTAGGTGAGATTATTCACATGGCACAGTCATTGGTCGGAAAGGTTTTGTCCAACTGGGCCATAACACCACCGATGGATGGCCCTTTTTCAACCAGGTAGACATAGAATCCGGAATTCGCAAGATCCAGGGCTGACAACATGCCGGAAATACCACCGCCAATCACCACCACGGACCCGGTTTTTTTATTTCCCATTAATCACATTCTCCTGTTTCTGTGTTAGATGGAAGTCTTAATTAACAAGCCGAAAAAACTTCCATTTTTAGTTGTGAACCGAACCCCGGCTGGATAACCAGAGACGGTCCGGTTTCTGCCCTTTCGGGTGTAACCGTTGCTTAACAAAAAATCCTTTCGCCGAAATAATAATGTAACTTTGAAATGGCTTATTCCTGACCAAAGGGGATTCCTTTCATGATAAACCGTTGTTCGATATTAAAGAATTATGTTATAAGTCACTATTTTAATCAATGTCAACCTCAACCTTCAAGATGTGGGCTGCAAACAAAAAAAGCCGCAAGCAAAAATTGTCGAACTTTAAATCACAGATATTAATCCCCTGCCGCATACGGCTGACGACTTTAAGGCCGGAAAATTTTAAATGAAAAAGATCGTCACCATTTGCGGCCCCACCGGAATCGGGAAAACCGGCTTTGCCATAAAGCTGGCCAAACGGTTTGACGGCCAGATCATCGGTGCGGATTCCATGCAGATCTACAAGTACATGGATATTGGCACGGCCAAACCCGATGCCCGGGAAATCCGGCAGGTTCCCCACCACATGATTGATTTTCTCGAACCCGATGACGAGTATGATGCCGGGCAGTATGCCCGCCAGGCATCGGCTGTTATTGATGCGCTGGATGAAAAGGGGACCCTTGCTGTGGTGGCCGGGGGAACCGGGTTATATATCCGGGCCCTGATTTTCGGGTTGTTCCGGTCGGCACCGGTCTGCGGCCAGACCCTGTCCCGGTTGGCGGATCAAGCCCAGGAAAAAGGGGGACAGTCCCTCCATGACCGGCTTCGGGAATGCGATCCCAAGGCAGCCAAACGAATTCACCCCAACGATATCTTTCGCCTGATCCGGGCCCTGGAGGTGTTTGAATCCACAGGCCGCGCCATTTCCACGGAACAGGAAACCCACGGGTTCAGCAACCCCAAATACGACAGCCTGACCCTGGGGTTGACCATGGACCGGGAAGTGCTTTACGACAGGATCAACCAGCGCGTGGACATCATGATGAACCAGGGCTTGCTCAAGGAAGTTGCAGGCCTGGTGGAAAAAGGGTATTCTCTTGGGCTTAAATCCATGCAGTCCATTGGATACCGCCATATGGGCATGTTTTTAAATCAGACCGTGGATTTGGATGAGGCGGTGCGGCTGCTCAAACGGGATACCAGACGGTATGCCAAACGCCAGTTTACCTGGTTTCGAAAAGAGCCCGGCATTATCTGGTTAAATCCTTCTGAGGTTCAGAGGGCTGAAGCGCTGGTTAAACAGTTTTTGGATGGTAGACATTAGATATTAGACATTAGACTTTAGAAAACGAGGCAGCCGGACGATCTAAAGTCCCAAGTCTGTAGTCTAAAGTCTAAAAATTTTAAGAGCATGAGGTATGAAACCCATTAAGACATCGTATTTTTGTAAAGCAACGGCCTGGGCCGTGATTCTGGTGTTATCGGCCTTTATTTCCGGCTGTTCCATGGGAAAGCCCAAAAAACCTGTCCGTCATATAGAACCGGCCCCCAAGCAGGAAACCCCTGCAGCAAAAGAAACGCCCGAGCCTGAGGCCAAACCGTCCCTGACAAAGGTTCTTTTGGAACAGGCCCGAAAGTTCACGGAACAGGGCGAATACCAGGATGCCTTGCTGGTTTACAACCAGGCCCTGTTTCAGGTGGATTTATACCCGGAAGAAGACGTGACCAAAGATCAAATCCTGTCAACGCTTGAAAACACCCTGTCCCTGAGTGATCCGGAATTGATCCGAGAATTTTTGCAGATTAAACAGATTGCTATCCCGGAATCTCTTTTGCTGTACTATCTTGGGGCCAACCTGGCCAGTCAGGGAGATGTCACCGGGTCTAAGGCGGCCCTGATCCGTTTTGTGGGGCTTTATCCCGATGATGCCCATGCCGGCAGTGCCCTTGAGATGATCGATAAATTCAACCTGGATAAGGCCAAACCCAATACCATCGGCTGCCTGTTGCCCCTTACCGGCAAATACGAGGTTTACGGCCAGAAGGTATTAAAGGGGGTTGAGCTGGCGGTTCAGGACCTGCATGACGAATACGGCTTTGACTTTAACATGATTGTCAAGGATACCCAGTCTGATGACTTCAAAGCCGGTCAGGCCGTGGATCTTCTGGCCCAGAAAAATGTGATCGGTATTGTGGGGCCGCTGTTAACCCTGGAATCGGCTGGGAAAAGGGCTCAGGAACTGGGTATTCCCATGATTGCTTTAACCCAGAAAACCGATTTTCCGTCAAGGGGGGATTATCTGTTCTCTAATTTCATTACCCCTGAAATGCAGGTCCATGCCCTGTTGGGGTATGCCAGAAACCAGCTGAACGTCCAGCGGGCCGCCATCCTTTATCCGGATGAACGGTACGGTCAAAAATATATGGAAATTTTTTTAGACACGGCCCAGGAATTTTATATTGATGTGGTCGGGGTAGAGTCTTACCCGGTATCGGCCACGGACTTTTCAGCCCCCATCAAAAAGCTGACCGGCGGGTATTATCAGGTCCCCACCTTTTTAAAGGAAAATTTAAGGGAAAGAACCGGGTATCATGAAACCAATCAATGGGGCGAGTTCACCCTGTCTCCCGCCACTGACAGCCACACCCCGGGAAACGAAAATCAGCCGGCCGTTCTGGATATCAAGGATTCGGGAAGGGGGTTTCAGGCGGTGTTTATCCCGGAGTCGGCATCCAAACTCAACCAGATTCTGCCCCAGTTTGCCTATAACGATGTCAAGGGCATGGTCTTGCTCGGGACCAACCTGTGGCACAATAAAACCCTGTTGGAAGGGTCATCCGGATACCATAAAAACGCCGTCATTACCGATGGTTTTTTCAGCAATTCCACCCGGCAAGTCACCCGTAAATTTAAGCAGAATTTCACCGATGTCTTTGGGAGCCGGCCCGGATTTTTTGAAGCGGTTTCCTACGATACCGTCAGGATGGTTTTCGAGACCTGTATGAACCAGGGGGTAACCTCGAGACAAGAACTCAAAGAGGCGTTAAAGGCCATGAGGGTTTATGAAGGGGTCACCGGGGATACCGGCTTTGATGAAAACGGGGCCCCGCGCAAAGACTTGTTCTTAATTACCATCAAACGGGGCCGGTTTGTGGAGATTGAGCATTAAACAAGAGACAAGAACCGGATTAATAGCAGGAAAAACAGCATGGCCCGCTCTTACGCCGCAACCGGCGGGAACTGCAAATTCGGTCTTTGTTTTTTAATCAATTTACGAACAATACCCAAACCCCCAATATCATACCGGACTATAAATGCGTTACCGGGCCGCATTCCTCAGGGCAATCGCATCTAAAAAGACAGTCCTCGACGATGGCTATTGACATAAGCATTCAAGGGCCGGCCCTCTGTGGTTTAAAAAGGTGAAATCCCGAAGGGGTTGAATTATTCTTCTTTAACCGCCTGGTTTTATAAATTGTGGGCTTCGCCCATTCTTTATATTTAACCACAGAGCAGCGCAGCGCGGCAAAGCCGCAACCCCAATATGTGTTCCCTGCTGGTGAATGTATAAGCTTAAAAAAAATTTAAACTTTTGGAGCTGAGTAGCATAGAGTTTCAGTGCTGCGCACTGAAATTGCAATCGGTAAGTTTAAACGGTGGGCAAGTTACATGAGATTGCCCTGGCGCGGCCCTGCTTTCCTGTTGCACATTCAAGGGGTCTGGGGTAAATTAAAGCATCCAACATCAATGGGTTCATCAATCAGGAGAGCTGTTTATGACATCAACGTCTCTGCTGGACCTTAGAAAATTTCTGGTCCCGGAAATCGTTTACGGACAAGGGGCGATTCACCTGGCCGGGCGCCATGCCGGGAATTTGGGGGCATTAAAAGTCCTTATTGTCACCGACCCGGGGGTCCGGAATGCCGGATGGGCATCCCTGGTCGAAAAAAGCCTTAGAGAATCAAAAATTTCATACACTGTCTTTGACGGCGTCACCGAAAATCCCAAAGATCACGAGGTCATGAAAGGGTTTGAAATCTGTAAAGATAAAGGTTGCGATCTGATTGTTTCCGTGGGGGGGGGAAGCCCCATGGACTGCGCTAAAGGGATTGGCGTGATGATGGGAAACCCCGGTCATATTCTGGACTATGAAGGGGTTGATATAGTTCCCAATCCCGGCCCGCCGTTAATTTTTATTCCCACAACGGCCGGGTCTTCCGCCGATGTTTCCCAGTTTGCCATCATTCTGGATACCGTAAGGAAAGTTAAAATCGCAGTGATCAGCAAGATGGTCATACCGGATATTGCCCTGATTGACCCGGCGACCACCACCACCATGCCTTGCGAACTTACGGCGGCAACCGGTATGGACGCGCTGTGCCATGCCTTTGAAGCCTATGTTTCAACCGCATCCTCACCCTTGACGGATATGGCGGCAGTGGCTTGCGTTGAAATCATTTCAAATTTTTTGATCAGGGCGTTTAAAGAACCGGACAATATCATCTGCCGGGACAAAATGATGACGGCCAGCCTCATGGCCGGCCTGGCATTTTCCAATGCAAGCCTTGGGCTGGTGCATGCCATGGCCCATGGCCTTGGGGGGATGTTCGGATTGGCCCACGGCGAATGCAATGCGATTATTCTCGAAAAGGTGATCCAGTTTAACTATGGGGCTTGCCCGGATAAATATGACCGGCTCGCACAGGCCCTTGGACTGGATTTAACCGCAACACCCTTTGAGGAAAGGGGGACGGCTGTTTCCGATCATGTCGCCGGGCTCAGACAAGCACTGTCCATTCATCAGAAACTGGTTGATTTCGGGGTTCAATTTTCAGATATTCCCCAGTTATCTGAATTTGCCTTTAACGACCCCTGCCTTGCCACCAACCCGAAAGAGGCTGATATCAAGGATATTGAATACTTATACGAACAACTTTACGATTAGAGGTCTTTAATTTGCAGCCATGAAACCCCCGGACCACCATAAACCCCATTTGGCTGCCAGAAGAAAGTTTCTGGAACTGAGCCTTGAGTCCACCCGGAAAAGCTATTATCCCCAGTTGAAAGAGCAGCTGGCCCGGGCAAAGGAAAATGAAGAACACCTGCAGTTGTTGATCGATAATCTGCCGGCCCTGATTTCTTACGTGGATGCCAGCCAGCGGTATGTGCTGGTCAACCGCGAGCTTGAGAAAGTTTTCGGTATGGACCGGGATCAAATTATCGGCCGGAAAATGAAACATATTTTAACGGCTGAAAATTATGCCAAGGTTGAGCCCCACATCCAATATGCCCTCGCCGGCCGGTCCGGCCGGATTGAAGTGGCCTACAATACGAAACAGAATGAAAAAAAACTGTATGAAATAAATTATGTGCCTGAAACTGACCAGCACGGGCATGTCGACGGATTCTACATTCTCAGCATTGATATAACGGAAAAGAAACAGGCGGAAAAAGAAAGAGCAGCCCTTGAAGACCGGCTGCGCCAGGCCCATAAAATGGAGGCCATCGGGACCCTGTCCGGGGGAATTGCCCACGACTTTAACAACATCCTTTCGGGAATGTACGGGTTCTCTCAGCTGGTGGAAACCCATAAAAATGATCCGGATAAAGTAGAAGAATACAACCGGAAAATATTTGAAAGTGCCCAGAGGGCTTCGTTATTAATCCAGCAGATATTATCTTTCAGCCGGCAGAGCAAATCCAACAAACACCCCATCCGGCTGCTCCTCATTTTAAATGAAGCCTTAACCCTGCTGCGGTCCTCCATCCCTTCCCATATTGAGATCAAAAAGAATCTAAACTCAAGGGCCAAAGTGCTGGCAGATCCCACCCAGCTGCACCAGGTCATAATGAATCTTTGCACCAATGCCTATCACGCCATGGGGGATGAAGGCGGTACGTTAACCGTCACTTTGGAGGAGGAAACGGCCTTTGGGAACAATACCGGCAAGGACACGCCATGGACTCAGGAAAAGTATCTTCGGCTTTCAGTCAGTGATACGGGCCACGGGATTGAGGATCAGATTAAAGAAAAAATATTTGACCCGTATTTCACAACCAAAAAAATCGGCCGGGGAACCGGATTAGGGCTGGCCGTGGTGGCCGGAATCGTGGAAAAACATAACGGGCATATTGAGCTTAAGACAACCCCCGGGCAGGGGACGACTTTTCATGTGTATTTGCCGGTGGTCACCGACACACCTGCCACGGCGGAAACACCTAACGCCATGGCGTCCCAAAAAGAGCCGCCCGGTTTCGGGCGAATCATGCTTGTTGACGACGAAGCGTTGATTTTAGAAGTATTGGAAACGTTTTTATCCGGGAAAGGGTATCAGGTAACAACCTATGATACCGGTGTCTCAGCATTGGCCGCATTTACGGAGGCCCCGGATCAATTTGATCTCATCGTCACGGACATGACCATGCCCAAAATGACAGGGGATAAACTCTCCGGGGCTGTTTTGGAAATAAGGCCGGACATCCCCATCATCATGTGTACCGGGTACAATGAAAATTTTTCAAAAACCGATGCATTAGAGGCCGGAATCGCCAGATACATCCAAAAGCCCACCGATTTATCAGCCCTTTCAAGCATTATCCGGGAGTTGCTCAGTAACAAGAACGCCCGGTCCATTTAAGGGGCAGGCCCTTTTAGCCGGTCACACCCGGCCGTTTTCCACAAGCCTGGCAAAATGCTCAAAGGAGCGGTCCCAGGTCTTTTCTTCTTTGTCCGGAAAACAGCATCCCGGCAGCTGCCGCATCTTTAAATGGTAGGCGATGCATTCGCAGCAGACCCCCTTTCTGGAACAGGGCTCATAGGTGCAGTTGCACCGGTTCAGGTTCTTTTCTTTATTACAATCCATTCAATACTCCTTTGGGTGCGTGCCAGAGCGCCGTGTTCGGGTAAACACGGCCTATCCGCTGAAATAGGCGTATTGCCCGGTGGCCTCCAGAACCGACTGCCACAGGCGTCCGTTGGGATCCAGATTCTTTCTTTTGCCGGCTGAGGCGTCCATGGGGACGTGGATGTAATGGTTGTTCCAGAAGCTGATCAACACCTTTGTTTTTCCGGCCATGCCCGCATGGACCGCATCCCTTGCCAGAAGACCGCAGAACACACTGTCATTGGCATTGGCCGGCAGGCTTCTGATGATATAACTGGGATCAATATATTTGAGAGAGACGTCAACGCCTTTTTCCTTGAAGTATGCGGCGATCTGGTCTTTGAGGAATATGCCGATGTCCTGGAGCACCAGGTTTCCCGATGCATCATATTTTTGCTTGGCGCCTTTAAAAAAATTCTGGCCGGCCCCTTCGGCCACAATGATAACCCCGTGTCCCCTGGCCGAAAGCCGGTCTTCCAGGGCTTTTAACAGGCCGTTATCCCCGTGAAGATCAATACTGACCTCCGGGATGAGGACAAAGTTGGCATCCTGCTGGGCCAGGGCGGCGGTGGCGGCCAGAAAGCCGGAATGGCGGCCCATGAGCTTGATCAGGCCGATGCCGTTGGGGTAGGCTTCGGCCTCGTTGTGGGCGCCTTTGATGGCCATGGTGGCCACATCAACGGCGGTATCAAATCCAAAGGAGCGGGATACCAGAAAGATGTCGTTGTCAATGGTTTTGGGAATGCCCACCACCGAGATTTTCTGTTTGCGTTTGGATATTTCATCCACGATGGCCTTGGATGCCTTAAGGGTACCATCCCCGCCCACCATGAACAACAGCCCGATGTTCATTCGTTCCAGGCAGTCCACCACCATGCCGATATCCTGATTCCCCCTTGAAGATCCCAGAACAGACCCGCCCATATCCTGGATCCCGGCCACGGCGGCCGGGTTCAGTTCCACCACCGAATGGCCGTATTCCGGGATAAAGCCCTGGAGGCCGTGGCGGATGCCGTAAATGTTTTTTACCCCGTAGTTGTAGTGCAGCTCCAGGACAATGGCCCGGATAATGTCGTTGAGCCCCGGGCAAAGCCCGCCGCAGGTGACCACCGCGCATTTGAGCTTGCTGGGATCAAAATAGATGTATTCCCTGGGTCCGGCCAGCTCAAAACTGGGCGGGGGCGTCCCCTCGTCATAGCATTTTTGAATCCCTGCCGGCGTCATATCGGCCAGGACCCTTGCATCGTCAGAAATAAAATGTTTCATGGACGAGTTGCGCCGGCTTTGCTGCTTCATGGGCGATGCAATTTTGGCAGGCCCAAGGGTGGATATTTCCGTTGAAAATGTCTGGTCGGTCATGGAAGCCTCCGTTAGCTGTTAGCCGTTAGCTGTTAGCTATTAGCTGTTGGTTGTGGGCCTTTTTGCCCATGTATCTGGTATTAAACGGTTATCTGTTTAAATATCGGGCTCATGGCCGGTGGTTTTCATGGCCATGACCATTATATTTAAAGGAGCCTTTCCCTAAAATATCGTGCAGATGCAGGATACCTTCTAATTTTCCGGTTTTGTCAATGACCGGCAGAACCGTGATCTGGTGGGTTTCCATCAGGTTCAGGGCGTCGTACAGAAACGCATTTTTATCAAGGCTGTGGGGATCCCGGGTCATGATGTCGCAAGTTTTGGTCCCGGCCGGGTCCAGCACGCCCTGGGCCATGCAGTGGCGGATGTCGCCGTCGGTAATGATCCCTTTAACCATATGGTCGTTATCAATCACCACAACGGCGCCCAGCCGCTGGGCGTCCATTTCCCTGACCGCATCAGACATGGGCGAATCAATGTTGACCGTGGGGGCATGGCCGGCCTCAAACATGATTTCATGGACCCGGCATGAAAGCCGCTGGCCTAAGGCCCCGCCGGGATGGGACCGCATAAAATCACTTTTTTTAAATTTTTTTTCATGGATCAGGACTACGGCCAGGGCATCTCCCATGGCCAGCTGGGCCGTGGTAGAGCAGGTCGGGGCCATATTAAAGGGGCAGGCTTCCCTTTCTACACTGGTGTTGATCAGAAGATCGCAAAAGCCCGCCATGGTGGATTCAAGGTTGCCGGTAAATCCGGCCAAACGGCAGCCAATGGCCTTGATTTCCGGCAGCAGCCGGTTGAGCTCACTGGTTTCTCCGGAGTTGGAAATGGCAATAAATACATCATCTTTTCCCACCATGCCAAGGTCCCCGTGGACCGCCTCCACAGGATGGAGAAACATGGCATTGGTGCCGGTGCTGCTTAGGGTGGCAGCGATTTTACGGCCAATCAGGCCGGATTTTCCAATGCCTGAGATAATCACCCGGCCCGTGGATGAGCAGATGTCCCTGACAAGGGCGCAAAAATCGTCATCCAGGCTGCCGGCAAGGTTTAAGATGCTCTGGGCTTCCAGTTTCAGTACGGTGGTAGCGTTTTCAATAATCATAGTAATGGGTTTGATATTTAGGAACGTGTTTAATGTTCGATTTTTTTAGGTTGTATAAAAGCCGTCGGATTACGGTATTTAAGCCTTCAACAAGGCCTGGTATCTTAAAAGGCGGCTGTGAATTTCTGCCCCGCAGACAAGAGGCTTTGACCATGGTTATACAACAAATAAAAAACAGAGGCAAGAAACAAGACGCCATCCGGCAGGGCTAACGCATGTAAAAATTAAGTTAAATCTCCAAAAAATTGGACTTGGGACTTGGGATATGGGACCTGGGGATTGCGGCATCCACGGCCTCCCCAAGTCCCATATCCCATATCCCAAGTCTCAACAATATACATTATTATCCTTATCATCAAAATTGACATCACCTGCAGGCAAGTGACATGCGATCACCCTGTTGTCCCTTGTTTCTTGATTGACTTTCCCGGGTTTATTTATTAGGTTTTAGCATTACCCATTTTTGTTCACACTGTATGCTTCCTGGATTTGAGTTGGTATCTCGCAGCAAAATCCGGCCCGCCCTGAACCATTTCCCGTAATCCCGGGGCGGCCATTTTAAAAATTGGTCATTCAAATTTAGACACAATGATTGCGCAGCCCCCCAAGTGGGATCAAGGGAGAATGCCTATGAAGTGTGATGGTTTTGCAGCGGTTGTTTTGGTTTCGGTTTTAATCTGGTTTCCCGTGGCCGGGTTGGCTGACGACAATGTCCATCAGGAACAATCTATCGGACATGCTTCAACCCTGGAAGTCCAGGCGGGCCATGATGAAGGCCATGGAACAACAGATCACGGCAGCCATGAGGCATTGGGGGAGATCCTGCCCCTGTATTCGTGCATTCCCTTTGCCTGCATGCTGCTGTCCATTGCCCTGTTGCCGTTGATTGCCGGCACCTTCTGGCACCACCATTTTGGGAAAATTTCAGCCTTTTGGGCGGCCTGTCTGGCCGTCCCCTTCTTATGGGTTTTCAAGGGGGCCGCCGTTCATGAAATCCTTCATATCATCCTGGCGGATTATGTTCCGTTTATAATTCTGCTTTGGGCGCTGTTTACGGTATCCGGGGGGATTTTGCTCAAAGGCACCCTTACCGGCACCCCCCTGATCAATACCGGGATGATTCTTTTGGGGGCGGTGCTGGCGTCCTGGATGGGCACCACCGGGGCGGCCATGCTGCTGATCCGCCCCTTTTTGCGGGCCAACCGGCATCGGAAAAACAAAACATTCATGGTGGTTTTTTTTATTTTTCTGGTGGCCAATATCGGCGGTGCCCTCACCCCCTTGGGAGACCCGCCCCTGTTTTTGGGATTTCTTCACGGGGTCACCTTTTTTTGGACCATGAAAATCCTTCCCCATATGGCGGTGGCCGGCGCCGTTCTTCTGTTAACTTATTTCTGCCTGGATTTCTACCATTACAAAAAAGAAGATCCGCCCCCGGTGGACAAGGACGAGAAACAGCCGTTGCGCCTTGAAGGAACCTATAACTTTATTTTTCTGGCCGGCGTGATTGGGGCCGTTCTCATGAGTGGTGTTTTAGAACTCGGGGAAGTCTCGGTTTTCGGCATTCACCGGGCGGTTCAGGACTGGCTTCGGGACGGGATTTTGATCGGCCTTGGCATTGCCTCCCTTGCGGCAACCCCGCGGGTGGTGCGCGAAGAAAACGAATTTTCATGGTTTCCCATTGTTGAAGTGGCCTTTTTGTTTATCGGAATTTTTATCACGATGATTCCCTGCCTGCTGCTTCTTAAAGCCGGTTCCAAGGGGGCCTTTGCCTTTTTAATCACTGCGGTGAAAGAACCGGTCCATTATTTCTGGGTCACGGGCTGTTTATCCGCATTTTTGGACAATGCCCCCACCT
This sequence comes from uncultured Desulfospira sp., assembly GCA_963663165.1. Taxonomy (GTDB): domain Bacteria; phylum Desulfobacterota; class Desulfobacteria; order Desulfobacterales; family Desulfobacteraceae; genus Desulfospira. The sequence continues at coordinate 442,075 of OY760175.1, forward strand.
ATCTGACATTTTTTAACACGGCACTGGGCAGTTTTTATTCCGGCATGTCCGAAGCCCAGTCGGTGCCGCTGCTTATGGTTGAAAACCCCATTTACCTTAAAGCCGTTTCTGCGGGGGCGGTATTTTTCGGGGCCTGTTCCTATATCGGCAATGCCCCTAACTTTATGGTGAGGTCTATTGCAGAGGAATCCGGATGTCCCATGCCCAGTTTTTTTGGCTATATTTTTAAGTTCACCCTGGTGTTTTTGATTCCTACGTTTATTATCGTCACCCTGGTGTTCTTTTAACGGTTGACTGGGTTGGAACTTAAGGTTGAATATGGCAATTTTTTAAAATACAGGCCAATGGGTGAAAGCCATTAGCCGTTAGCTATAAGCTATTAGCCGTTAGCTTCCGGGTTGAGCCAGCCCGCTAATTGCTAACAGCTAACGGCTAACAGCTAGCCAAAGCTTTGGCTGGCGTTTGAGTTAAAAAAAGTGTAGACCGGAAAGGATGAAATAAGGAAAAAATGATGAATTTGGATCTTAACGGTTTGACCATAGCCATCATCGGCGGCAATGACCCCTGTGCCCGGATAATTGACCACCTGGCCGGCCCGAAACTTAAAGGGTTGAACCTTAAAGTGGCCATGGTGGCCGATACCCTGGTGAACAGTGACGGGTTGGAAAAAGCCCGAAAGCTCGGAATTGCTTTCACCAACGCCTATAGCGATGTCGGCAACCTCAAGAATCTGGACCTGATTTTAAAGCTCAAAAACGACGAAACCCTGCCCCCTGTTATGGAAACCTTGGAAAAGAAGAAGGTTAACATCCTGGAAATGGACAACTTTAAGGCCATGTCCTTTATCCGTTTTCTGGAAATCCAGGAGGAACGGCTCTTGATCAAACAGCAGCTCCGGGACAGGACCCTGGAAGGGGATGCCGTCGGGGAGGCCTTTGACGCCTTTTCCAAAAAAGTCATGGCTGCTGCAGAGGAAAGAAACCAGCATCTTCGGGATGAGCGCGAAACCCTACTGGAACTGGAAAAAGAATTGACCCAGGTGATCCAGGGGTCCATGATTCCCACCTTTATTATTAACAATGAGCATATCATCACCCACTGGAACCGGGCCTGTGAGGATCTGACCGGCCACAGGGCCTATGAACTGGTGGGAACGGACCGGCAGTGGGTTCCGTTCAGGTCTGCCAAAAGACCGACCATGGCCGATGCCGTGGTCAGCCGGATGGCCAGGGAAGAGGTGGAAAAATATTACGGGGCGTCATGGCGAAAATCCAGTATCATCAACGGGGGATATGAAGCCGAAGAGTTTTTCCCCCATATGGGTGAAAACGGGAAATGGATTTTTTTTACGGCCGCCCCCATCAAGTCGCCGGACGGAAAAATCATCGGGGCCATTGAAACCCTTATGGACAAAACCGAAGACAAAAAAGCAGAGGCCGAAATTGCCCTTCAGGACCGGGAACTGGCCAAACTTCATGAAAAGTATAAAAAATCCGAAGAAAAGTACCGGACCCTGTTCAACAACAACCCGAACCCTATTTTCATCCTTGACAGCAACACCCTTGAAATACTGGACTTCAATAACCGGGCCAAAACCACTTACGGGTATACCAAAGCCGAGCTTTTAGGCGAATCTTTTCAGGCGCTGGGCGAAAAAAAAGATCTCACTGTCAAACAGGGATTGCTGGACCTTAACAACGGTAAGTCCATTCTGCTGACCAAAAAGCGGCATTTTAAAAAATCCGGTGAACAGTTTTACGTGAACATTACCGGGATCAACACCACCTACAGCAGCCAGGATGTTATCATTGCCTGCACCACGGATATCACCGAGACCGTTGAAAAGGAAACCCAGCTCATCCAGGCCGGGAAATTAGCGACCCTGGGCACCATGGCCGCCGGCATGGCCCATGAGATCAACCAGCCTTTAAACGTGATTCAGATCTGTGCCGACCTCATCCTTAAGATGATGAAAAAGGGGATTTCCATTTCCGATGACGAACTCAAAACCATGGCCGGTGATATTATTGACAACGTGGCCAGGGCCGCAGGGGTGATCAAGCATGTCCGGGATTTTTCCCGCCAGTCTGAAAGGGATCTGAAGAAACTGAACCTGAATGATCCCATTAACGATGTCTTTAAGGTCCTCGGCCACCAGATCACGATTCATTCCATCAAGGTGGACTTGAATCTTGATCCGGAGCTGCCCATGATCATGGCGGAGCATAACCGGCTTGAGCAGGTGTTTATCAACCTGGTGACCAATGCCATTGACGCCATGGATGAGAAAGAGGAAAAGCAGGGCCAGGGAGTTGAAAAAAAATTGACCATTGCCACCTATACCGAAGGGAAAAGGGTAGTGGCCGCTGTATCGGATACCGGAACAGGGATGAGTGAAGAGGTCAAACAAAAAATATTTGAGCCTTTTTTTACCACTAAGGAAACCGGCAAAGGCACCGGCCTTGGCACCAGCATCAGTTTCGGGATCATCAGGGATTACTCGGGCATCATTGAAATTGAGAGCCGGGAAGGGGAAGGGGCTAAATTTATCATCAAATTTCCGGCCGTCTAAGGAGGGCGCCGCAATGTCAGCCAATAAAATTTTGATTGTGGATGATGAAGAAATTATTGTCAGGTTGCTGACCATGTCCTTGAGAAGCGACGGATATGAAGTTGTATCGGCATTCAGCGGGGAAGAAGGGCTTGAAGTGTTCAAGAAAAGCAGCCCGGATATTGTGGTTACCGATATCAAAATGCCCGGGATGGACGGCCTTGAACTGTTAAAACAGATCAAGGAGATTGATCCGGACCGGGAGGTGATTATTGTCACAGGCCATGGCGATGTGGACTCCACCATCACCGCCCTTCAGTACGGGGCCAGCGATTTTATCAATAAGCCGGTCAGGGACGAGGCCCTGGCCATTGCCCTGGAACGGGCCAAAACCAAGATGAGCATCCGGCAGCAGCTGGAGGAGTACACCAAAAACCTTGAAACCAAGGTGGCCGAAGCCACCGAAGAGATCCGGCGAAGATCCAGGTTCCAGAAACTGCTGATTCACAGCAGCAATGACGGCATTGTGGCCTTTGACCAGGAGTGGCGGGTGGTGGTGTACAATCCCGAGGCGGCCCGGATATTCAAATCAGGGGCAGGGCAGGTGCTTAACAAGCAGCACATTGACGATTTTTATCCGTCGGATCTTGTCAGCCAATTAAAGGAAAAGGCCTGTAAAAGCTGCCCTCAACCCGCCATGCCATGGCGGGAAACCAACCTGCTGCTCAAGGACGGCACCACCATTCCAGTCCGGTATGCCGTCAGTGTGCTTTATGAAAATGATGAGTTTGTGGGGGTGGTGAACTTTTTTCAGGATTTAACCGAGATCAAGCGGCTTGAAAGCGAGCTGCTCCAGTCCGAGCGGCTTGCCGCCGTCGGCCAGACCGTTTCCGGTCTGGCCCATTATGTGAAAAATATCCTGATCGGCCTTAAAGGCGGGTCCTATGTCATGGATGTGGGCATTAAGAAAAACAACACGGAAAAGCTCAAAAACGGGTGGCAGACCATCCAGAAAAATATCAACCGGGTGGCGGATTTAACCCAGGACCTTTTGACCTATGCCAAACAGCGGGAGCCTGAAATCAGCCCCTGCAACCCCAATGACATTGTCACCGAGGTGGTGGACCTGGTTGAACAGGCGGCAAAAGACAAGCAGATCCGTATTACCAGTGATCTTTCCCCGGATATCAAGGCCGTTCTGGCAGATCCGGAAACCATTCACCGGTCCCTTTTAAATCTGATAACCAACGGCATCGATGCCTGTGTGGAAGATCTGGACCGGTCAAAGGAGTTTACCATTGGGATCCGGACATTTATAGAAGATGACCGGATCTGCTTTGAGGTCAAAGACAACGGATGCGGCATGGACGAGAAGACCCTGGAAAACCTTTTTTCCCCCATGTTCAGCACAAAGGGGGGCAAGGGAACCGGCCTTGGCCTGCTGGTAACCGCCAAGCTGGTGGAAGAACACAACGGGAAAATTGATACAGCGTCCACCCCGGGCAAAGGGTCTGTTTTCACCATCCGTTTGCCGTTTAAACAATCATGAAAGACACGGATAAAATCTGACTTAAGGAGGAGATGATGACCAAAAAGGTTCTGGTGGTAGATGATGATCCGGATGTCAGGTCATTTGTGGTTACTGTTTTAGAAGAAAACCAGTATGCGCCGTTGGTGGCCGAAGATGGTGTGGAGGGCCTTGAAAAAATAAAGAAAGAGGCCCCGGACCTGGTCGTGCTGGATGTCCTCATGCCAAGAAGCAGTGGGATAAGGCTTTATCGAACCCTGAAAACCGAAGATGAGTTTAAAACCATTCCCGTGGTTATGTTTACGGGGATCTCCCTTCGGTCGTTTTTGAAATCCCAGAAACTGCTCGAAGAGTTCAAGGGGCAGGCGGTTCCGGAACCGGAAATCTACCTTGAGAAACCCGTGGAACCGGACGAGCTGGCCAACGCCGTTAAAAAAATGATTGGTTAACCGATAAAATGAAATCACCGTAAGAAGCGGCCGGAGGTCTTATGAAAATAAAGAAACTGCTTTTTGTGACCAAGTTTGAGGACCTGTGCTATGATGCGCTTAAATCTTTGCTTGTCTTAGGGCAGGCCGATCTTGAGCATGTGGTGTTTCTCAATGTGATTGAGCGGGACAAGGTGGCCATGAGAAGGGGAACCGGATATTCCAAAGAAGAGGAGGTCAAGCTCAAGGAAACGGCCAATATAAGGTTTATAGACTGGGCGGAAAACCTGTTTGAACTCGGGATGGAAGTCGGCGCCTATATTGAGGTGGCTGATTTTATCCATGAAATTCTCAGGGTGGTGGAAAGGGAAAAGCCGGATCTCATTGTGGTGGGCCAGTCCCATAAAGGGCCAATAGAGCAGCTTTATTCCCCGTCGGATATCACGGAACTGACCCGGCGGACCACGGTGCCCATCCTGGTATTTAAACATATTACAGAAGACTCTCTGGTTCCTGAAGAATTGTTCAAACGGCCGCTGTTTGCCACCTCATGGTCCCATTCCGGCGAAAAGGCCATATCCCTTCTCAAACCTTTGGGCAAAGTGATCGGGGAAATGCACGTCATGCATGTGGTCAAGGAAAGCCTGCTCAAATCAAAGGATTCCCATGATGCCCAGAAGGTGAGAAAAGAGCAGAGAAAACGCTTGGATACCCTTTGCGATGAATTCGAGGACGCCGGGATTTCGTGCCGGGCCCATGTGTATGCGGGAGATCCTGAAAAGGAAATTTTAAAGGCGGCCAAAGAGTACCAGGCCACCATGATTGTCTTAGGGTGCAGTGAAAGAACCGCCATCTTAGAGCGCTGGGTGGGATCCATATCAAAAAATATCGCAGACCAATCCATATATCCTTGCCTTTTGGTGCCTATAAGGGACTAAAAATCCAGGGCAAAACGCCCAGGAAACAGGCTGTTTAAGGGCTTTTGAGGATTATGTACCCCATTAAAACAACTTGACTACGCCAAAGGCTTTTGTTAAACACAAGCTGGTCTTTTATAAAGCCGTGGAAACCTTTAAACAGGGATTTCCCAAACTCGTAATTTAAAAAACCTTAGAAGTTACAAGGCTTATTTATGAAACTCCTATTTATTGACGACGAACAGACATTTTTAAAGTACATGGCCAAACGCCTTGTACTTGAAGGATTTTCCGTGAAAACAACCTTCTCCGGAGAAGAGGGGGTTGAGGCTGCCGCCAAAGAGGAGTTTGATGTGGCTGTTGTGGATTTACAGATGCCCGGCATTGACGGCATCGAAGTACAAAAACGGCTCAAAGAGCTTCAGCCTTCTTTGCCCTGTATTGTCCTCACCGGCCACGGCAACGTGGAAAACGCCCTGGCCTCCGGGAAATACAATGCATTTAAATTTATGTCCAAGCCGGTGGATATGGAAACCCTGATTGAGACCATTCGTGCGGCAGCTGCCAGCAGAAGTGACAGGGACAGCAGCAGCGTCCTCACCCAGGAGGGAGAGCCCGCAAAACAGGGGGCGGTTTCCAGGTTATACAAGCGGTTTAAGGGGCTCTACGGCGTTGAAAAATAGAATCTGCATTACAAAGAACCGGGTACAGGGCATTGTTTCCGGTTTTCATCTCATACTGATTGTCCAAAAGGAGTGATACTGTGAGTGATTTAAAACAATCCCTTTCATCCCACAGCCGGTCCGAAGACACCTCTGCCTCTCAATTCTCTCTTCCTTCGTTTCTGATTACCTTTGTTCTCATGTTTATCACCTGGCTGATTCTGTCCGGTAATTTTTCAGGCCTGCTCATCGGCCTGGGCCTGTTTTCCAGCGCCCTGGTGGCCTGGTTTTTCCACGATCTGTTGTTTCCTTCCTTCACGGCCGGCCATTTCAGGATTTTTTTAAAATTCCTGGCCTACATCCCCTGGCTGATTCTTGAAATCATAAAGGCCAATTTCCACCTGCTCTTTTTAGTGTTCCATCCCAAGATGAAAGACTTGATTGACCCTCATGTTGTTACCTTTCACACCCATTTAAAATCTGACCTTGCCATTACCACCCTGGCCAACTCCATTACCCTGACCCCGGGCACCATTACCATCACCGCGGTCCGGGAGGGAACCTTCAGGGTTCATGCCATTGATAAGCCGTCTGCGGATGCCCTGCCCGGGGCCATGCTGGAAAAGTCGGCTGATATTTTTGGGGAAAATATATGAATGTATTTTTGTTGTGCATTGCATTGGGGCTCTGCCTTCTGATGCTGTTGTCCATGTTCCGCTGCCTTTTCGGGCCAACGGTTCTGGACCGGCTCATCGGTGTGAACGCCATTGGCTCTAAAACCGTTATCCTGCTGCTGCTCATCGGCTTTCTTTACGAACGGATAGATATGTTTGTGGACATTGCCCTGGCCTATGCGTTTTTGAACTTTGTGGCCGTGCTGACGGCATCGCGCTACTTCCACAAACGCAAGGGGCTTTATGAGGAATCCTTTAACGAATAAGAACGGGAGACCGGAAAATCGGGAAAGCCAATACCAAAGGATAAACCGGCTAACAGCTAAAAGCTAAAATAAGGATACCTATGGGGATTATATTAAACGTGCTGGCCATCTTTTTTCTGACCACCGGCCTGATCTTTTTCTTAGGCGGGGCCATCGGGATCTTGAGAATGCCGGATTTTTATTCAAGACTCCATCCTGCCGGGAAACTGGACACCCTTGGGATCATGTCCATGGTGATCGGCCTTGTCTTTTTTAACCTTCACCACTTAAGTCTTGCCTCAGTGCTGATCTGCATCAAAATGCTGCTCATCGTCTTTTTTGTCTTTATGTCCAGCCCTACGGCCACCCATTCCATTGTTGACGCGGGCATGCGGGCCGGCCTTCGCCCCTGGGTAAAGAAAAAAGGCGCAGACCAGATGCCGGAAAGGACCATTGAAAAGGAATAAGCATGTATTTTCCCATTGATCTGATCATTTTAACCTTTGTCATCTTTTGTGCCATTGCCGCCATCACGGTCAGGGACCTTTTGGGGACGGCCATTTTATTCGGGGCCTATTCCTTTATGATGTGTCTGCTGTGGGCGGTGATGGGTGCCGTAGACGTGGCCTTTACCGAAGCCTCGGTGGGGGCCGGTGTCAGTACGGTGTTCTTTGTTGCCGCAGTATTTAGAACCAGCAGGAGGACCAAAGATTGAAGCTATTTGCCTTTATTGTTGTCTGCCTGACCGGCGCCTTTTTGCTTTACGGTACCGGAGAGCTTCCCGACTGGGGTGATCCCCATTCCCCGGCATCCCTTCACCTGTCCAACTACTATATTGAAAAGGCGGTGGAAGAAACCGATGTGCCCAACCTGGTGACGGCTGTGCTGGCCGATTACAGGGGGTTTGACACCATGTTTGAAACCGCTGTGGTGTTTTGTGCGGGCCTGGCCTGTTTTCTGCTGCTTCGGGACTTTCGCCCTAAACAGGACCATTATTACCGGCATGTCCCGTCCGGGGTGGTGCTTCATGTCAAGAACCCGGATAAAGAGATCCGGGTCGGCCGGGAATTTGAAGATATGGACAGGGACTGGGTCCCTTCGGATATTATTATCAAAACGGTATGCCGGATTCTCATCCCCTTTATCCAGATTTATGCCCTTTATGTGGTGGCCCATGGCGATTTTTCCCCGGGGGGCGGGTTCCAGGGGGGCGTTATTTTCGGCTCTAGCCTGATTCTGATCGCCATTGCCTATAATTTAAAAACGTTGATGAAACGGATCAGCGAAAAATTTTTAGGGGTGTTTTCTGCCATCGGGGTGTTGATCTATGTGGGGATCGGGGCACTGGCCATGTTCATGGGCGGCCATTTTTTAGATTACGGCAAGCTTGAACCCATTTTAGGGCATCACCATGTCAGGGCCTTAGGGATGCTCGGGGTTGAAATCGGCGTGGGCATCGCCGTCACCATGGTGATGGTCATCATTTACATTAACATCGTCTCAGAAGGCCGACACGACGAAGGATTATAGGAAAAAGATGATGGATCTCTTACACCTGATCGTTGCCAAGTACAATTACTGGCTTTATATCGTTCTCATGATGATCGGCCTGTATGCCATGATTGCCAAAAATAACCTGATCAAGAAACTGGTGGGCATGAATATTTTCCAGACCGCCATTATTCTGTTTTATGTGTCTATTGGCTTTAAACGGGAGGGGACCATTCCCATTATCCAGGGGGGAGGGCACGGCAGCCATGACGCCGTGATTCACGCGGCTGATTACATCAACCCGCTTCCCCATGTACTGATGCTTACGGCCATTGTGGTCTCTGTGGCCACCTTCGGGGTAGCCATGGCCCTGTGTGTAAGGATATATCAGCGGTACCAGACCCTGGAAGAAAATGAACTTCGAATGCGCTTATCGGAAAAGTAGACCATGAATAATTATCCAGCACTTGTTGTGATTGCCCCCCTGTTAGGGGCCTTTTTTGCGGGGATTATCACCTGGGTGGAAGACCGGTTAACCTATCCCTTTGCCCTGGCCGCTATGGGCATCAGCCTTTATTCCAGCATTCAGAACCTGTTGACGGTCCTGTCCACAGGCCCTATCCAGTACCGCATGGCCGGCTGGGCTCCGCCCATGGGAATTGAGTATAAAATTGACAGCCTGAACGGCATGGTCATGGTGCTGGTGGCCGCCATCCTGTTTTTAAACCTGGTGGCCAGCTACCGGAACATTCAAAAGGATACCCCGGACAGAAGCGGGGCCTTTTTTGTAATGTACCTGCTGTTTGCCGTGGGCCTTTTGGGGGTCACGGCCACAGGGGATTTGTTCAACCTTTATGTCCTCATTGAGATCACCTCTTTGAGTTCCTATACCATGATTGCCTTAGGGGACAGGGACCGGGGGGCCATTGCCAGCCTGAACTATATTTTTATCGGGGTGATCGGGGCCTCTTTTTATCTGCTGGGGGTGGGATACATCTACATTAAAACCGGCTCCCTCAACATGCTGGATGTGGCCCATATCCTTGACACCATTGAAGGCTCTTCCACGGTGCTGGTGGCCTTTTTGCTGTGCATGATCGGGGTCTGGATCAAGATGGCCCTGTTCCCGCTGCATGTCTGGCTGCCCAATGCCTATTCCAGCGCACCCATGGGGTTTGCAAGGGTGGTGGCGCCCTTGATGACCAAGGTCATGGTCTATGCCATGGTCAGGCTCATGGTCACGGTGTTCGGGTTTGACTATATTTTTGAGCAGCTTCATCTTTCCGATGCTGTGGTCTGGCTGGGCACCATCGCCATTCTGGCCGGCGGGGTCATTGCCCTGGCCCAGAACAACTTAAAAAGGATGCTCACCTTTATCATTGTCTGTGAGATCGGATACATGGTGGGCGGGGCATGGCTCGGCAATACCTTAGGGATGACCGGGACCATCCTTCATATTGTCAACGATGCCGCCATGACCTTTGCCCTGTTCCTGGCCGTGGGCAACATGGTCTACAAACTGGACCGGGTGAACCTTCAAGACCTTCAGGGGCTGTTCGGCAAAATGCCCTGGACCATGACCGGTTTTGTCCTGGCCGCCTTCAGCATTATCGGGGTGCCGCCCACTTGCGGGTTCTTCTCAAAATGGTACCTGATCCTGGGCGCCTTTGAGGCCGGGGCCTACCATTTTGCCGCGGCACTGCTGATCTCTTCACTGATCTGTGCGGTGCTTTTTTTCAGGGTGTTTGAGGTCTGCTTTTTTGAGCCGGAATCATCAGGAGACCACGGCCACGGCCACCACGAAGCCGTGGCCATGGATGAGGCCCCGGTGTCTTCCCTTGCGGTTCTCGGTATTGTCAGTGTGGCGCTGGTGGGGCTTGGCATCTTTTCAAGATCCATTGTGGACCAGGTGATCCTTCCCTTTTTACAATAATGGTTTAAACACAAGGCAAAGGAATAAATGGAACTGATACCTTCAATTAGACCCTTTCTGGCGGTGATGGTTACCCTGGCTGTGATTCCGGTTCTGGTTTCTTCTTCAGACAAACCCAATGTTCGGGAGGGCTGGACATTTATTGCCGGGTCCATAAAATTTTTGATCGTACTGTCCATGCTGCCGGCCATTCTTTCCGGCAACCAGATCGTCTTTACGTTGTTCAAGGTGGCCCCGGGGGCGGATATTGCCTTCAGGGTGGACGCCTTAGGGATGTTGTTCGGCCTTGTGGCCTCATCCTTGTACATTGTGACGTCCATGTACTCCATCGGGTACATGCGGGGGCTTGACGAACACGGCCAGACCCGGTTTGTCTCCTTTTTTGCCCTGGCGTTGTCCGCCACCATCGGGGCGGCCTTTTCCGCCAACCTGCTGACCCTGTATCTGTTTTACGAGATTTTATCTTTGGCCACTTATCCGCTGGTCACCCATCATCAGGACAGGTTGTCCCGGGTGTCCGGCCGGCGGTATTTAACCTTTATTTTAGGCACCTCCATCGGCCTGGTCCTGCCGGCCATGATCTGGTGCTACCATGTGACCGGAACCCTGGAATTTGCCCCCGGCGGTATCTTTTCAGGCCAGCTGGCCAAGCCCCAGGCCATGGTGCTGCTGCTCATGTTTGTGTTCGGCTTTGCCAAGGCCGGGATCATGCCCTTTCACTCCTGGCTGCCCGCGGCCATGGTGGCGCCCACACCGGTATCTGCCCTGCTTCATGCCGTGGCCGTGGTAAAGGTCGGGGTGTTTTCCATCGTCCGGGTAATCACGGGAATTTTTGGGATTGAACTGCTGTCATCCCTTAGCTTAGGGGCGGTGGTGGCCGGCATTGCATCGGTGACCATTCTGGTTAGCTCTGCCATTGCCCTGTCCCAGGATGAATTTAAACGGCGGCTGGCGTATTCAACCATTGGCCAGCTGTCCTATATTGTTCTTGGTGCCGCCCTGCTCAGCCCCAAAGGGGTGACCGGCGGACTGCTTCACATTGCCATGCACGCCTTTGGCAAAATTACCCTGTTTTTTTGCGCCGGCGCCATTTTTGTGACCACCGGTGAAAAATATTTAAGCCGGATGGTGGGAATCGGGTATCGCATGCCCGTGACCATGACAGCCTTTTTGATCGGGGCCATGTCCATCATCGGGCTGCCGCCCACGGGCGGTTTTATCAGTAAGTGGTACCTGGTGTTGGGTACCCTGGAAGCGGATCAGATTTTCATGCTCTTTGTATTGCTGACATCCTCCCTGCTCAATGCCGCTTATTTTATGCCCATTTTTTACAAAGCGTTTTTCTGCGCCCCTGACGAAGCCATGTTTGAGCGAAAAGTGGATGAGGCACCCGTGATGTGCGTGGTGCCCCTGGTGATTACCGCGTTGATCTCCTTTATTCTCTTTTTTGCCCCCAAGCCTTTTCTGGATTTGGCATCCATGGCGGCCAAGGGATTTATTGGAGGTTAGACTGTCTATGGAACAAAACGACAAAAAAGAATTAATGGAACTCAAACACGAGGCCGTGCCCGGGTACCGGCCGGTGTTTCTGGCTGTGTTTGCGGTCAGCTGCCTGTATATGGCCTATATCCTGTCCCGCCCCTGTTTTTAATTTGGGGTTTGAACAAAAAATCACCCATCTGCTGTGTTGCAGAAAAAGCGGCAATCCTCACAACCCTGAAGGTTGCTCCGGTTACCACTTTCCCTGCGCCTTGCATCTGGGCCATTTTTTGCCCAAACCCGGGGTTTGAAAGTAAAATAAAAAGAGAAGATTAAGGAAAGTTTATATCATCATGGAAAAAAAACATATGTTCGACAATCCGGAAAACGTTAAAAGACTGCTCAAGGTTTTTTTCACTTCCGTTATCGGACTGCTGATAATTGATTTCGTTTATATGGTCCTTTCAGAAAAGCATATCATTCACCGGCATGCTGAATATGAGTGGGAAACCTTTTGGGGATTTTATTGTTTTTACGGCTTTGTGGCCTGTGTGGTCCTGGTGCTGGTGTCCAAGTACATCCTTCGGCCCCTGGTAAGGCGCAAGGAGGACTATTATGACAACTAATACCATGCCGGCCCTGATTTTTATTCTGGGGGGCCTTCTGGTGCCCCTGTTCCGGGGCAAGGCCAAAGCTGTTTACATGATGCTGATCCCCATCGTGGGATTTATCAATCTGATTCATCTGCCCATGGGCGACAGCCACTTTATGGTCTTTCAGGATTTCAGCCTGGTTGAGATGCATGTGGACCGGCTCAGCCTCCTGTTCGGGTATATTTTTCATATTATTGCCCTGATCACGGTGATTTATATCCTCAATTTCAAGAGCAATGCCGAGTTTGTGGCCGGGTTCTTTTATGCGGGTGCGGCCTTGGGAACCATTTTTGCCGGGGACTTGTTCACCTTTTTTGTGTTCTGGGAATGCCTGACCATTGGATCGGTGATGCTGATCTGGTCCAGAAAAACCAAGGCGGCCCAGAGTGCCGGGTTCCGGTATCTCATGGTCCATGCCTTTGGCGGGCTGGTGCTGCTGGCCGGTATCGTGTTCCACTATTCGGGCACCGGTTCACTTGATATGGCGAAGATGGCCCTGGGCAGTTTTGCATCCTACCTGATTTTTCTGGGGATCGGCATTAACTGTGCCTGGCCGCTGATCCATCCCTGGCTAACCGATGCTTACCCTGAGGCCACCATCGGCGGCACGGTCTTCTTAAGTGCATTTACCACCAAAACAGCCGTTTATGCCCTGGCAAGGCTTTTTCCGGGCACCGAAGCCCTGATCTGGATCGGGGTGGGCATGGCCGCCTTCCCCATCTTTTATGCGGTCATTGAAAATGATCTTCGACGGGTCCTGGCCTACAGCCTGATCAACCAGGTCGGGTTCATGGTGGTGGGCATCGGCATCGGGACCGAGCTTGCCGTTAACGGTGCCTGCGCCCATGCCTTCAACGACATCCTGTTTAAAGGGCTGTTGTTCATGTCCATGGGGGCGGTGATGTACCGGACCGGCAAAATCAATGCCACGGATCTTGGTGGGCTTTACAAGAGCATGCCCTGGACCTGTCTGTTCTGTTGTGTGGGGGCTGCGTCCATCTCAGCGTTTCCGCTGTTTTCAGGCTTTGTGTCCAAGTCCATGGTCATGTCTGCGGCAGCCCACGGCTCCCATGAAGCAGGCCATGGCAGCCTGGTGTTTGTCTGGCTCGTGCTGCTGTTTGCCTCGGCCGGTGTGTTCCACCATGCCGGGATCAAGATTCCGTTTTTTGCCTTTTTCGGCCATGATGCAGGCCACAGGGTTAAGGAAGCGCCTTTGAACATGCTCATTGCCATGGGGATTGCCGCATTCTTATGTATTTTTATTGGTGTTTTCCCCGGGCCTCTGTATTCAATTCTGCCCTTTCCCGTGGATTACCATCCCTATACCATTTCCCATGTGCTGACCCAGACCGAGCTGCTCTTTTTCTCGGCCCTGGCCTTTGCCTTGCTGCTTTTGGCCGGCATATACCCGGCGGAACAGCGGGCAGTGAACCTGGATTCCGACTGGTTTTACCGCAAAGGCGGCAAATGGGTGTATACCGTTCTGGCCAACACCCTCAACCCGTTAAACACCCAGTGCGATTCAGTGGTCAAAGGCGTTTTTTACGGAACCGGCCGGTTTTTCAAGGATGCGGGGATCCGGGTGGCGTTGTTTTTTTCGGTGAACTACTGGCTGGCCCGGTCCATCAGGGGAAAACAGCTGGAGTTTAAAAAAGCCCGGCTCTATCAGGACATGATGGAAGGGACCGTGCCCATCGGCATCGGTGCCGCAGTGGCAGTTTCCTTTATTTTCCTGGTCTATATTCTAACTTAAGGGAAGGCAGCATGGTAAAAACAGAAGATCTCAAACGAATCAATATGCTCAAGGACGTTCCTGACCATTTGCTTGACATCATTGGCCGGGAGGCAAACCTGAATATTTTTGGGGCCAATACCCAGTTGTTTGAAATTGGGGATTCCATTGATACCTTTTATATGATGATCATGGGCCAGGTGGCCTTAAAAATGTCCCTGACCGAGGATATTGATGTCATCCTGGATAATCTCCAGGCTGGGCGCACGTTTGGATCTTCTTCCCTTATTGAAGGCTCAAAGGCGACCTATACGGCGGTATGCCAGGAACCCTGTGAAGTGATTACCTTAAGCGGGGCAAGGATGCTTGAGCTTTTTGAGATTAATAAGGAGCTGGCCTACTTTTTCATGGTAGGCGTGGCCGGCCAGTACAAACGGAACATGGAAAGACGGGCCAGAATGATCATGGAGACCCTGGAAGATTATCCGGATCTTAAACAGGGGATCCAGGATATCAGCCATCTGACGCCGTCATTTTAATTTAGGGGATTAGGCTGAAGGGGATCAGGCTGAAGACGGCGGGATTTTCAGCCCTAACAGCCTTCAGTCAAAACGCCTTCAGCCTACATAAACAGGGAACATCACAATGGTTGACACCACCGAACTGAGAAAAATAAATTTCATGCGGGACATGCCCCAGGAAGTCTTAGAAAAAATCAGCACCGTAGCCTGCCTTGAAGCCTTTGGCGAAGAGTCCATTCTCCTTCGCCAGGGGGACAGGCAGGAGCGGATTTTTATGCTGGTATCGGGAAAAATATACCTGAACTGCCGGGCTTCCACCGGTCTTGCCCTGACCCTGGATGAGGTGAATCCGGGTCAGTCTTTTGGTGTTTCTTCCCTTCTGGACAGTTTCCCGTCCACCTATTCAGCCATCTGCGTGACGGACAGTACCGTCATAACCCTGGATTCACAGCACTGCCTTGACCTGATCCGGTCCAACTATGACATCGGCTACCAGGTCATGAAACAGGTGGTCAAAAAATTCAAAAACCGGATGAACCGCCATACCCAGGTGTTCATGAAAGCCTTAGCGGTTCATCCGGCCATCCGGCAGCCTGAAAAAACAGGCCATTAACAGACGGGTGATTATCACTAAGTCAAATTTTGTGGGGCAAATACGTTTCTGATGCCCAGGGCTGTCGCACTGAAACAGCCGGACTGGTCTATTTTGTTGGCGTATTCGTCAGCCCAGGACACCATTTTGCGGTACTGCCCCTGTTCTCTATCAGTCCCTCCGCCTTGGTTTCCTACCCGGAATCCGTTGATCGTATTTTTAGCGAAATCAAACATGGAACCACCATTGAGACTCTGGCTTACAAAAGGCCTCATATTTTGACGGACAGGCTCAAGCAGTCCATCAAACAAATCACGGGGGGCTTTCCGGCTCCCAGAGGTAAACATTCGTTTAAGGGGGTTCATGCCGACGGCCTGGGCCTGAGGAAGGGCAATTTTCGTTACGTAATTTTGTCTATACGCCTGGTAATTATTTGCGCCGCCGATACTCTCTTGCTTGACGGAAAGGTATTGGATTGCCCACTGGTCCGTAGATGTATGGCCCTGTGGCTGGGCCGTTTCCAGAAAAAGACCATGAATAAAGGCGGCCTTGGTTTTTGATGGGTGGGCCCGATAATGCATTGCACAGATGAAAAATACGATTGAATTTACTTTGTTTCCTGTAACTGAGGCCACCTGAATCAGGCCGCGCGCGCCATTTGGCGTCTTGGCCAATTGATCAATCATCTTCATTCTCCTTGTAAATCTTATTTAAGATCAGCAGTAATCATTAAGCCGGATAATTACTGAATCTGAACCGGCTATGAATCACGAAACAGCAACGTTCAGCCATATAAACTGTTCAGGATAAACACTTATAATTCATGCCGCTCTGGTGGTTTGGGCTTGAATCTTTACAACAAATTACAATTAATTTCTACCACAGGCAATACTTAAAATATTTTTTCTGATGAGAAATCCAACAACAAACGGCCTTTGATATTTTCAAAGGCCGTTTGTAACTCATTTATGTATACGTTAATTGATTTATTTTTTGGCGTTTTCAGGTAAGGATCACCACAAAGAGAATAAAGGAAACCGCGACAGCCGCCCCGACGCCGATGGGAACCGTGCCGTGGGTAAGGTCATCGTAAAGCCGTTGTTTCTTATAGGAAAGCTGTTTACCCCGGTGGCCCGTCAACAGCCAGAAATTGACGGCAAAAAACAGGGAAATATAAACAGCGGTCTGTTTGAAAAATAACGCCACCTCCTTGACCGCCTTCATAAGGGCTTTTTCCGAAGCAAGATTCAGGGAATTAAATCCCTTGTCCATAAAGTTGTAAGCCCATACCCCGAATTTTCTGTAAAACCAGTCGGCATCCAGGTTTTTGCTCCTGACTTCAGGGATGTAATATCCGGACAGGATCAGGAGGGTAAAGGCAAAAGCCCCGAACAGCAGCAGCTGAAGCTGGCCGATGACGTGGGCACCGGTATAGGGTTGATAATGCACAGTATATGGCAGCAGGTGGTAAAGGGGCTGGTAAAATACCCCTAAGCCCACACACAAAAAGGCGGCCATTCCCATGGCAATGAGCATGTTCAACGGGGGCTCCTTGGCCCTGATACCGGAATCGTGTCCGAAAAAGGTGAAAAAAGGCACCTTGATGCCGGCATGGTCCACAACGCCGGTGGAGGCGAACTGGAGAACCAGCCAGATCAAAAATATTCTTTCATGGGCTGAGGCGGACACAATCATGGACTTGGAGACAAATCCGGAAAACAACGGAAATGCCGATATGGACGCGGCCCCGATCATGCAGAACAGGCAGGTCAAGGGCATGGTTTTATAAAGCCCTCCGATTTCCGTACACTTGATCTTGCCGGTCATCTGAAGGACTGATCCGGCCGCCATAAACAACAGGGCCTTGTAGATAATGTGGCAAAAGGCATGGGCGCAGGCCCCGTTTAGAGCAAGTTCGGTGCCGATGCCCACCCCGACCAGCATAAACCCGACCTGGTTGATCAGGCTGTAGGAAAGGACCCGGCGGATGTCGTTTTCCAGAACCGCGTAAAAGATGGGAATGGATACCATCAGGGCACCGATGACGATGAGCAGGTCGGTGCCGGGAAAGGTTCTGATTAAAAGATAAACCGCTGATTTGGTGGTAAAGGCGCTCAAAAACACTGTGGAGGTCGGCGTGCCCATGGGATAGGCATCAGGCAGCCAGGCATGCAGTGGGATGGCGGCGGCATTCAGGGCGATGCCGATAAAAATGAACCAGGAGCAGGCATCGGTCAGCCCAATATAGTCAAAGCTGGCGCTTCCGGTCTTATGGATGTAAAAAATAATGCCTGCCAGAAGGATCAGGCCCCCCACCAGGTGGACCATCAGGTATCGGAACCCGGCCTCCCTGGATTCCCGGGTCCGGGGTGCAATGACCAGAAAGGTGGATGCAATGGCCATGATTTCCCAGAACACATAAAGGGTAAGAAGGTCCCCGGCCAGCACCACCCCGAGGGTGGAACCGGCATAGACCAGGGCCGATACATGCTGGAGGTTGTCCTCTACCTTTAAGGCAAACAACACCCCTATAAAGGCCATGATGCTGAAAATCAATAAAAATATTCTCGACAGCTTGTCGATTCGCCCCAGGATCAGGTCAATGCCTGAAAAGCTGTAAGTCCAGCAGTTTCCCATGGGCAGGTTAATGACGGTCAAAAAGACGGCCGCCGGCAGAAAAAGCATGTATGCCTGTTTGGATTTCCCCTTGAAAAAGGGGATCAGCAGGGCACCGAACACCAGGATAAGACCGGGATGAATCAGATTAGTTGTCATAGTAGTCCTCTTTTCTCATGATGAATTTTCTTAAAATTTTGGCGATGAATATGAGGGAAACGTAAGAGATAAAGCCATACACGGCATAAAATCCAAAGAAATGGGCCACATGGAATTCAGCGTGCATGTCCACAAGTCCTTCACCAAGAAGCACAAGGACTAATGCGATAAAAAATCCTGTTCTGAGTCGACGTACATTTTCCGGCTTGTCAAAAATCGTTAATTCTTTTCTCATTTTCAGCTCCTTTACTTGATTTTCAGTGAAGATGGGTGAAGATGTAGATAAAGTAGGCCACTGCCACACACAGGACAATGTGAAAAACAGTCTTGAATCCGGGGGTTTCCCCATGTTCAAGCACTTCATATGTTTCGTTTCTGAACGTCTTGGTTTTCATAACTCTTTTTCTCCAGCGGTTCATTTCGGGGTAAAATTTGACCCGGTTCGGTCAAGGAATCGGACGGCCCCAGGACGTAAGTCACCAGTCCCAGGCCCACCAAGGTTGGATTAAACATCTGATCCAGCCTGGTGACGGTTGGGTGTTAGGGAGCCTTCCTTTAGGAACTCGGAAAGAAATAAATCCCCCATCTTGCTTGCCTTTTTGTCCGTCTCCTGCGTTACGCCAAAGGGCACATATATATAATATGCTCCCTTTGACGTGCCTTGGATACGAACAAAAATTCGGCGCAATATGATGGCATTTATTTCTTCCGAGTCCCTTAAAAAGGGACAGGTTTGCTGCTGGAATGACCATGTCACCACCCTTTGAAAGATGCGTTCTGCATCTGTTTTAAGGACAGCGGATAGTGAATCCTAAGGGGTTCTAATTTTTAGAACTTCCGCAGTTAAATGAAATGAATTTGATAGTGAAAACGATGGAGAATTTGAAAACCAGGTGTGTGTAAAAAAAAGAAAACGATTTTAAATCTAATGTGAATGCCAATGCTAATATTCGTTCGCGTCTAATTGGGTATAGGCAGATCTCCTTTGTGTTTGGATTTTGTACCGCTTTGTTTTTTCAAGCTGTCGTTTTAATCAATGGCAGGGCCGACCCGTTGGATCGGCCCTTATTGTTTTCTATCTTAGTGGTTTAAAAAATTCAAATCTTTTTTTAATCCATTGGCGGGGCAGGCTGGTCATAAATGGCGGGCCCGGACAAAAAACCTTCTGGTTTGGCACCGGTCACCATTTCTTGAGGCAGAAAAGAAACCATAAAATCTTTCATTTCATAAATGCAGATGCCGTCAACGGTTAACGCCCCGTCAGCTGTGGCAGAAAATTGATTTGATCCGGCCTCAACGCCTTTGATGTGGGCATGGATGGTCACCTGTTTGTTGGACGGGATAATCTGTCCTCTGTATATCCACTGGTGAGAGCGGCCCAAGGGAAGTAATACCTCGCTGCTTGAGGGATCAATGTTAAATTTTTTGACCAGAAAGTACCGGATCATCTGGATAAAGGACTCAAGGCCAAGGGAGCCAGGGCAGACCGGGTCCTGGTAAAAATGAGCGTGAAAAAACCATTCATCCGGGTCAACCAGTTTTTGAGCCCTGATATACCCCTGGTCATAAAGCCCCCCATCCATATCCAGGATTTCGATGGTGTCAATCATCCGAAGGGCTTTGGCCGGCATCCCTGAGTCGGGGCTTTTGCCGTCATCATTGGGGGTTAAGGGGGCATCATCCTGGAAAACCACCGGGGTTTCGTCATTGGGATTCGGCTCATAGGCAGCCAAAAGATTGTCCTTTATTCCCACTTGATTGGCCAGGGCTTTTGCCGTAAAAAATCCAAAGTTGGTTTTTCCCTGGTAGACCATCTTATCTTTGCACAACACTTCCATGTCAAAATTCTGGATAATCATGCCGCCGGCTTTGGACACCTCGGTCATCTTGCAGCGGACCGTTAATGTACCGGTATCGGCGGTCACCTGAGACAGAATGGCGGCGTTTCCGCCAAGGTTTCTAAAGTGAAGCCGGTCCGGGCTCTCAAGGGCGGAACCAGCAAAGGCGGCCAGCCATCCGCAGGGCTGAAGGGCAATTTCAAGCAGAATGCAAAAGGGCATGGTGGATGTCCGGTTGGCTTTGAAATACCAGGCGTCCTGGGGGACATCATACTCGGTTTCAATCCAGCCGCCAGGTTTCATTTCCCACTGGGGATGGTCGGCCAGCAGGACCCGGTCCATAAAAAAATAAGGCGGCCGGGGCAGCCGCGCAATCTGCCGTTGTTCATCAAAAATTTTATATTTTTCCCCAAAGGCTTCAGAAGGATTGCCCTGGGCAAATGCCAGGATGGATTTCCGGTCAAACAAAGGGGCAGGGGGCGAAAACTTACGGGTAAGCGACGGGGCTATGACCGCCTCAAATCCGGTGATGCCGGCCAATACGGTTCCCTGGTGATCCAGAAAGGTAAAATACCCTTTAATTTTATGGCGGGTCTGCTCATTCACGGTGAACAGAATCCGGACAGGCCCGTCCTGGATTTTTGTATAGGATGAATACAGGCGAAGCCCTGCCAGGAAACTGGGCAGACAGACCTGTTTTGTTGTTTCCCAGGTCCAGAGAATGGCGGCCTGGAAGGCGGCATCCAGCAGCATGGGGTCAATGGTCCAGGATTTTGAATGGGGGGTTTTGTACCACTTTTGGGTTTCAGGGGCGGTCAGCGCAAAGACTTCAATGCCTTTGGCAGATACCCCTTTAATCCGGGTGATACACTCAAGATCTTTCCCATGAAACAACACCTGCTCATAGGCCTGGGCGATGGTCAGGGACGGCTCGTGCAGATCCATGGTAATGGTCTTGGACAGTACGGGCGGTTCAGGCAGGCTGTCGGTTAATATGCAGGTCCCGGCGGCATGGCGGATTTCCTGTTGGCCGCAGGTTGAGGTCAGGATGCCGGAACAGCCGTATCCGTTATCTTCAGGGGTGCATTTGGTCACCTTGAGGGTCAGGTCAATGCCATTGTCTGAAGATCCATCCGCTGTGGGCCGAACACCCTTTAGCAGCCTCATGTTGTCCATTCCGGAAAAGACCAGGCCGGGGTTGTTTTTTTCAGCGCCATGGGCCATGAGCTCAATTAGCAGGGCAAAGGGAACCACGGGAAGGCCGTCTATGGTGTGGGCGTCAAGGATGGGGACCTGGCCGGTTGAGAAGTTTTGGGTCAGCACCCTGGTGTAATGTTTGGGGGAGGGCAGATGATCCTTTCCTTTTCCCGGGGTCAGGCCGCCGCCAATGACAATTTCCACCGCTGTGGGTCTGGCCGCAGCCATTTCCCGGGTCAGGCAGGCGGCACCGGCGTTGACAGGAATCAGGTCAATGCCTTTTCGCTGGAATTCTTTTTTTAAGGACGGATTGACCATGCCCGCCTCCCAGGGTCCCCAGTTGATGGATACCACCCGGGTCTCGGGATTTTTGCGGGCAAACCAGGCCGCCGTCTTGTTAAGTGCCTCGTTGGCTGCGGCATAGTCGGATTGTCCGGTGTTTCCGGTCCGGGCCGCAATGGATGAAAATAAGGCAAGGTATCTGACCGGATCGGATTTGGTCAGGGAAAGCAAGGTATACAAACCGGTGACCTTTGTGGAAAAGACCGTTTCAAATTGCTGATCGGATTTATCAACGATAAGCTTGTCGGCCACCACCCCTGCGCCGTGAATAAGGGCACTGACCGGTCCTAAGGTTTCACGGATACGTGAAAATACGGGGGCCAGTTTTTCTTTATCCCGGATGTCAACGCTGAAATAGACCCCTTTGGCATTCAGGCGGTTGATCCGATCCAGGGTGGCAAGGATTTCCCGGTTGGCAGCAAGGCGTTTATACCGGGCCTCAATATCCGAGGGTTTGGGCTTAAGGTCTTTGAATTCATTGACCAGTATGGCTTTTTTCAAGCCGGGCGCATCCGAAATTCCGTTGGCCCATGAAGGCTCTTCAAAGGGTTCCGGGGACCGGCCGAGAAGAACAATGGTACAGCCCGTTTCTTTGGCCAGCCTGATGGCGCATTGGGCGGTAACCCCCCTGGCTCCGCCGGTGATGACGGCCACCTCTCCTGTTTGAAGGTTAAGGAGATCAGCCTTCGGCAATGTTGCAGGCAACCCAGCGGCTTCCATAACCGGAATGTTGCAGTAATCGCCGTCAAGCCCCATTTCAACTTCCCCCTGGGTCATGGCCAGTGAAACAGCGGCTTCGGCATTGTTAAGGCATTTTTCAAGGGTTCCAGGCAGGTCCATGGAACGCCAGAGAATTTTTTTGAATTCAATGGCGCAGGTTTTAATCAACCCTGAAAGGCCACCATAGACCGGACAGGTGGAAATGGGGGAACCATCCAGGCCAAATCCCCCTCCCAGGAAGGTGACGCCGCAAAGAAATGCCCCTTTCACGGCGGCCGATGCCGTCAGTTCATGGGCATTGGTTTTGATCAAAAGAAAAGCGGCTTTAAGGAAATTGGAGGCCCTGACAGGGTCCTGGTCCTGAAAGGTTTCCTGTAAAATTAACAGGCCTGCGGCATTGGACAGTTTGGGGATATGGTGCTGTGATAACGGGATTACCCGGGAAGGGATGTCCTGTTTTTGAAACTCTTCTTGAAGGCGTAAGGCAAGGGTTTGCTGGTCCGGGTCATCCGGGCAGCTGGTGATATAAACTATTTTATTTTCCGGCAGGTCAATTTTGGCCCCGTTATAAAACCGGATCTGGTCTGTGGGAAATCGTTTAAGCTTGACTTGCCTTCGCAGCAGATCCGGCAGAACGTCTATATTCTCATCGACTGCCCGGGTGTCAGCGGCACTGGATAAAGTTTTTTTTTTATTCCCCGCAGGGGGGGGGCTATCTTTAGGGGTCAGGTACTGGACAATGTCCTGTATGGTTCTAAGAGCGCCCATGTCTTCGGGCGAAAGATTCGGACCGGTGTCAAGCTCCTGTTCAAGCCGGGAGAGGATCTCCACCCGTTTGATGGAATCCACACCTAAGTCGGATTCAAGGTCCATATCCGGCTCAAGCATTTCAACGGGAAAACCGGTCAGCTCACTGATAATGCCCACTAAAACCTGATAGGTGTTGGCACAGGCCTCACTTGAATCAGATGCTTTTTTTGCAGGGGCGGAAGGGGTGCTTTTTTTACTTGCCGGGGGGGTATCCGGAAGTTTCTCAGGTACGGCAAGGCTGCTGGCAAGGGCAGAACAAATATCATCAAGGGTTTGAACCGCCCCCATGTTTTCCGGGGTTAAACCGGACTGGTCTTCAAAGTGTTTTTCAAGTTCTGAAATGATTTCTACCCGTTTGATGGAATCAATGCCAAGATCTGATTCAATGTTCATCTCAGGTTCCAGCATTTCAACGGGAAAACCGGTCAGGCGGCTGACAATGTCAAATAAGACCGGTTGAATCGATCCGGACGGGACCTGGCCCGGTTCAGGCACCGGTGGGGACAATGGGGTGTTATGGGGTTGGTCGGCAAATGGCGCTGTTTGGGCAGCATTCCCATGGTCCGGCTGGTCCTCAGTGAGGTCCTGCACCGGCTGGCTTAAAGGCGCGGCGGTTTGCACGGGTGACTGTGCTGGCGTTTGCACTGGTGCTTGCACGGGTGTTTGTACTGGTGCCTGCAGGGGTGCCGGTACAGAAGGCAGATGATGGGTGTGGCCCATCATTCCGGCCAATGCCCGGGCGGCCTCGGCCTGGGTTTCCAGAAATTTTTCATGGGCCCTGGCCGTCTGGGCCTGGAGTTCCTGCATGGCTTCAAGTCCCCTGTGAACCAGGCGCATGGCCTCATGGGACGGGTTCTGTTCTTGGGCTTTAAACGGTGAACGGTTCATTTTATACCCTTGCTTGCTGATGTTGTCTGGTGTTAAAGGGGGGGTTCGGGTTGGGGTGGGTTCTACTGCATGGCGGCCGGATGCCGGCATGGCCAGACCGGCGGATTTTTGATCCGGATTCTGAACCGCTGGCTTGGGAAATGAAGTTTTCCTGGGGGCGGCCAAGCGCCCTTTTCCGGCTGCTGCCGGTTCCGGTTTGGGCGGTTCCGGTTTGGGATTGGCCCCGGACAACATGACCTTCATTTTACGGGGTTCCGGCTCTGTTGCCGGGTCTTCCCATGCTTTAAGGTCAATGGGATGGCCTAAAGCGGCAATTTGCGCCAGGGTAAGGGCCAGGTCAAAAATGCCTGATTTTTTGCCGGCTGATCCGTCCACGGACAGGAAAGAACAGCCGGTTTCTTTGAGAATATTTCGGGCAAGGCCGGTAAGGACCGCTTTTGGGCCAACCTCCAGGAAGGTGGTCACCTTATGGGCCGCCATGGTCTCAATGTTACCGATAAAGTTGACCGGATGGCTCAGCTGCCGGCCCAGGGTCTGCATGATTTCGGGGATGGTATCCGGATAAGGGGTTCCCGTGGTATTGGACAACACCGTCACCGGGGTGGGGGTGATGTCAATTTCTGTAAGGGCTTCTTGGAAAGGTTTGGCCGCCTCTTTGACCAGCCCGGAATGAAAGGCTGCGGCCACGGGCAGCTTGACCGCCCTTATCTTGGCGCTGCGGCAAAGGGTAAAGGCCCGGTCAATTTCTTTGGAAGCCCCGGACAAGACCCCCTGGGAGGGGGCATTTCTATTGGCCAGGATCAGATTAAGTTCATTGTCAATAATCAGTTTCTCAATGGTTTCAAGGCTTGCCTGGACCGCGAGCATGGACCCTGGATCATTGTCGCTGCCGGCGTTTCCGGCGGTTGCCATGAGCTGTCCCCGGATGGCGGCCAGGGCCGCCATGGTTTCCGGTGAAATCCAGTTGGCGGCCATGAGCGCCGGCAGTTCGCCAAAACTGTGACCACAGGTCATGGAAGGATACACCTTGAATCGGTTTAAAATACGGACCATGGCCAGGCTGACCGCCCCTAACGCCGGCTGGGCCACATGGGTTTGCCGCAGCTTTTTTTCAGCCTGACCTTTGTCGATAATGTGGGGAGGCAAAGGGAAAACAGCTTCATCCAGGGATTGGTCCAGTGATTTGTTTTCACGGGAAAACGCCTGTCCTGAAAGAGAAAAGGCGTCTAAGGCTTCGGGAAAGGTACTCACAAGATCCCGTCCCATTCCGGTATACTGGCTCCCCTGGCCGGGAAATAAGAATCCTATTTTTCCCCGGGGCCTGCCGGAACCGTAGAATACAGGCGATTTTGAGGGGACCTTGTTGTCAAGGACATCCATGGCCTTACGGATTAGTGCCTGGATATCCCCTTGTTTTTCATGGACCATCAACAGCCTGGCGTCGTGTTCAAATGAAAAATATTGGCAGGATTCCCATGCCTGAAAGGCAATGATTTGATCGGTTTCAACAGGGTCCGCATCGGATCTAAGGGCGTTTTCAATCTTTTTTTCAAGATCAATGAGCCGGTCTTTTACCTGGCCTTTGTCCGGGCCTGAAAAAGCAAACAGACGGACAGAGCCGTCCCAGGACACATGGGCTTTCTCAGGGGTGTATTCTTCAAGAATCGCATGAAAGTTGCTGCCGCCGAATCCGAAGGCCGATATCCCGGACCGTCTCGGGGTGCAGGCACCCAAAGGCATTGTCCATGGCCTGGATTGATGGTTCAGGTAAAAGGCAGACTGGTTGATGTCAAGATCCGGGTCCGGCTCCTGGGCCTTAAGGGTCGGGGGAATGACTTTATGGTAAAGGCTTAATACCGCCTTGATCATGCCGGCCGCCCCGGCTGCGGCCTTGGTGTGGCCGATCATGGATTTGACGGACCCCAGGGCGATTTTACGGGGTTGCCCGGCAGGGTCAAAGCAATGTTTAAGGGCGGTGAACTCCACCTTGTCCCCAACCCTTGTCCCGGTGCCGTGGGCCTCAATCATGCCGATGGTGGACGGGTCTATCCCGCTGGTGCCGTAGGCATCTTCAAGTGCCCTGATCTGGCCCGGGGTTTCAGGCGCATAAATGGCCGAGGTCCGGCCGTCGCTGGCCGTGCCGATTCCCCGGATCAGGGCATAAATCCGGTCGTTGTCCTTTTGGGCGTCTGCCAGCCGCTTGAGGATCAGCATACCAATGCCTTCGCCTAAAACAGTGCCGTCAGCGCCTTTGGAAAAGGGGCGGGCATCGCTGGTTTTGGACAGAACACCGGTTTTTGAGAAACACATGTGCATGAAAATATCGTTTAAGGTGTCCACCCCGCCGGTGATGGACATGTCGCATTTTCCGGATTGAAGTTCCATGACTGCCGTATGAATGGCCGACAGGGAACTTGCGCAGGCCGCATCACTGACGGCATTGGTCCCGGTCAGGTCAAACCGGTTGGCAATCCTTCCGGCCACCACATTGCCGAGCAGCCCGGGAAATGAGTTTTCCTGCCATTGGACATATTGACTTTGAATGTCATCTAAAATGGCTTTTTTCTGTGCGGGATCGATTTCGGCCCGGTTCAAAGCCTTTTTCCAGATGGGATGGCCTAACCTGGCCCCTAAAGGAATCACCAGTTCCTGGGTCCCGGTGACGCCGAGAATAACGTTGACTTTCTGGGTCTTCAGATAAGGGTGGCTGACCGGGTATCCGGCATCTTCCAATGCGGCTTTGGCCACTTCAAGGCCTAACAGTTGGGACGTGTCCGTGGCCTGAATATTATTGGGGGGGATCCCGTAATCCAACGGGTTGAATGCGGTTGCGGGGATAAAACCTCCCCGTTTGCAGTAAACATGATCCGGGCAGGCCGGGTCCTGATCAAAATAATCTTTGATTCTCCAGTGGGAATCTTCGGGAATGTCCTCAATGGCGTCCCTGCCGTTAAACAGAAGATGCCAGAATTCCTTGAGTCCTGGGGAACCGGGAAATATGCAGCCCATGCCAATGACGGCAATGGGAATGTCGGGAA
Organism: uncultured Desulfospira sp.; assembly: GCA_963663165.1. GTDB lineage: Bacteria > Desulfobacterota > Desulfobacteria > Desulfobacterales > Desulfobacteraceae > Desulfospira. The sequence goes on from OY760175.1 coordinate 469,089, forward strand.
CAGAAGGTTGTTTTGAAAGGGTTTTATTGTCTTTCATTTGACTATGGCATTGGAATGGTGTTGTCAATTTAAATTGAACTTAATTTTAATGGGCAAGTATACACTGCCACCGGCCGGAATGCCTGTTTCACAGGGGGTTTGACAAAAGTTTTACAATGAGACGAGCCGGTTACCGGGCCTGGATAAAGGTTCGGCCCCCAAGAAAGGTGTGTTTAAAATAAACATTATCAAGGGATGCAACCCGGATGGGTTTTCCCTTTCCCGGGGCATGGATAAATTCGTTGTTGCCCGTAAAAATGCCCACGTGGACCCGGGAGGTTCTTCTGGAAATATTAAAGAATACCAGGTCTCCGGGTTTCAGATTGTTTTTGTTGACCTTACTGCCGGTATTGTACTGATCCCGGGCGGTTCTTGGTACAGGTATTCCGGCGCTCCGGTACACATAGTAGACCAGGCCGCTGCAGTCAAATCCCATCTCCGGGCGGGTTCCTCCCCATACATAAGGGGTTCCAATATTCTCTATAGAGGTTTGAACGATGTGCCGGCGGATTTTGGAAATTCGGGAAAATTGGGGGTCCTGCTGTTGGCAGGGCTGGATGGGTTGCGGTGCAATATGGGCCGAAGGGGCCAGGGCTTTGTTCCAGGCACTGCAGGCGGGTAACATGAAGCACAGGGTGAAAAGACCGGTAATTACAGCTAACTGTTTGAGAAGAGGTGTCAAATTTTTCATGCAGAAACGGTATTATGGTTTATTCAATAATGTCGATAACAGTCCCTAAAACTTCGTCTTGAACCTGGATGGCTTTGGCGTTGGCGTCAAACCCGTACTGGGCGGAAATCTGCTGGACCATTTCCCGGGCCATGTCCGTATTGGACAGTTCTTTTAATGAACCGTCAGTGCTCAGGGGATCTTCAACCAACGGTCCCGGGCTGTTGTCAATGGTCGTGGTGGTGGTCACCGAGCCGTTTTGCCCTTCGGTATTCCGGGTTGTTCCGGCCTTGTATTCGTCGGAAAGGACATTGGCTACATTGCCGGCACTGGTCTGTATCTGCTGGCCGAATGCCCTCAGGGCCGATACATTATTATTTAAGGATGATATCATTTTTTCAAATCTCCTTTAAAATCAATTGGTTGTAAATCACGATATGTAACACAACAACCGATGCGCCAACCAATTCACCCTTCAAACTAACAAAAAAGGTCATAAAAATCAAGATTCTATGTCGCTCTTTTAAAAGAAGATCTTTTGCAAAATGGTTCAAGATGTCATAGAATGGCCGGGCATTAAGTCCCAGTCTTTTTTTAGGTGGTTTTTATCAGGGCTGCTGGCGATCAGCTGTCAGCTGTCAGGGATTGTTGTAATCTAACAGCTAAAAGCTAACGGCTAACAGCTAAAAACTAACGGCTAACAGCTAAAAACTAACGGCTAAAAGCTAACAGCTAAAAGCTAACAGCTTAAAGCTAACAAAGGAGGCAGATTATGTTTACCCCGAACAATTGTGTGCTGCTCCTGGTTGATGTTCAAGGGCAGCTGGCCCAGGCAATGTATGAAAAAGACCGGTTGTTTACGTCACTTGAAATCCTTTTAAAGGGCGTAAAAGTCCTTGGTGTTCCCATTATCTGGATGGAACAGATCCCGTCCAAGCTTGGCCCGACCATTGAGCCGCTTTCAACCATCATGGACGAAGAACAGCCCATTGAAAAATCGAGCTTTTCCTGCTGCAAAGAGCCCAAATTCAATGAGCGGTTTTTGTCACTGAACCGGAACCAGGTGTTAATTGCGGGCATTGAAACCCACATCTGCATTTTTCAGACCGCCTATGACCTGCTCAACCAGGGGTTTGAGGTCCAGGTGGTGTCTGATTGCGTATCTTCGAGGATTCTGGAAAATAAAAATGTCGGCCTGCAGCGGATTTTTCAGTCCGGCGGACAGATCACCAGTGTGGAAATGCTCTTTTTTGAGTTGATGGGAGAGGCTGGCGGGGAACAGTTCAGACAGATCGTCAAGCTGATAAAATAGATTTTTTCAGGCGGTGACGTGGATGGTGCTGGTATCCTCTTCGGGAAGGGAATGGACCCGGGTGTAGGTCTGGGTGGCCTGTTGAAGGCTGCCGAATGCTGCAGCCTCGCCTTCCTTTGTCTGTTCCTGGGTTCGGGAGGCCATGATGTCGGATACCGCATCCACCATTATGGCGCTTGCCCGGGCCGCCACTTTCATATCCTGCGCGGACGGATCGGCCGGGGCAAGGGCCGCGCTCCTGACTTGCTGCATTTTGGCGACTGTGGCCTCGGGATCTCCTGAAACCGGAGAGGTGTCTATGCTGACCTCTCCGCCAACCGCATAATTTCTGCCGTCAGGCCCGCGCTGGTAGGTGAAGTTGGCGCCTGAAACGGCAAGCCCGCCCGATGCGGAGATATGGGCCATTTCATGCCGTTTGACTTCCATGTCCCGCTGCTTTAATTCTGTAATCAGCCTTTTTTCAGATTCGGTCAGGCTGGTTTCTGAAACCGTGGGGGATGACGGGGGATTTGACCCATCAGAGGACTGGCTCGAAGACTGGTCCGAAGCCTGGTTTTCTTCCTGGGCCGCGGATGTGTCCGGCTGGACAACGCCTGTTTTTTCGGTATCTGTTGGGGGTTTTTGGAGATTTTCGGCGGCGGATGATGTGGAGACAAAACTGTGCTGAAAATTTGGGATTGGGGTGGTGCCGGGCGACGGCTGAATGTTCATAGCCTCGTCTCCTGTTGGTTTCTTTTACTGTCCCAATATAATAGACTTAAAGTTAAAAATTTTCAACTTTATATTCGGTTTTAGACGGGACAATCGCATGTAATCTGCAGGCTGTTTGATATGTGAGTATGGATGATAATGTATAAAATGGGGACTTGGGATATGGGATATGGGACTTGGGTAGGCCGTTGATACAGCAATCCCCAAGTCCCATATCCCAAGCCCCAAGTCCATTATTGGGGAGAGTTAACTTAATTTTTACATGCGTTAGCCCTGGCGGTTCTATATTTTATAATTGACAAGGCAAAAAAAGGAGTGTATCTTAGCAAGATTCATTCTATGTCTTAATATAAACGGCTGGAATGAAGTTAGGCTGACCGATGGGCATTTTTGAATAAAAAATGCCCTGTGAACCACCGGCTTTCGTTTTTCGAGGATACTCCTATGGGCCGACAGGCTATTGTTACCAGGCACACCAGGGAAACCCGGATAGATCTTCAGATTGATATGGACGGAGCAGGGCAGGCCGACATTTCCACTGGAATTCCCTTTTTTGATCATATGCTCACTGCATTTTCCGTTCACGGTTTTTTTGACCTTTCGCTAAAGGCTGTGGGAGACCTTGCTGTGGATTTTCATCATACGGTTGAGGATACCGGGCTTGTTCTAGGACAGGCCGTTCTTGAGGCCCTTGGAGACAAACAGGGAATTGTCAGATTCGGTGATAAGTGTGTTCCCATGGATGAGGCCCTGTCACGGGTGACCATTGATCTGTCTAACCGGCCTTACCTGATTTATAATTTCCCGGATAATCTAAAATCCGGCGGACCATTTGACGTCTTTCTTGCCAAAGAGTTTTTTCAGGCACTCAGTGTGAAAGGCAACTTTAATCTTCATATCAACACCCTTTATGGTTCCAATGAACATCATGTTCTTGAATCCATATTTAAAGCTTTAGGCAGGGCTTTGCACGAGGCCAGCCGGGTGAATGAAAAGATTAAAGGGGCCTTGTCCAGCAAGGGGACGTTATAACGTTCGATATTCGTTTTAAGCGTTGATTGCGATGATGATACCTGAAACATGCATGAATGGGACTGATTCTATAATTTCAAACTGGCTGCAAAACATTTCAACATCACAGATTATTGACTTGTTTTTTTAAGTAGTTATTTTGTAATGATCAACACTAAACCCGTGGAGTCGGCACCACTTAAAGATGTATATTCCTGAAGAGAAAATTTCTGAAATTCTAAACAGTTCAGACATAGTTGATATCGTATCCGATTCTGTTATTCTCAAAAAATCCGGAAGGAATTTCTTTGGGTTGTGCCCGTTTCATGCCGAAAAAACCCCGTCTTTTTCCGTTAACCCGGACAAGCAGATTTTTCATTGTTTCGGGTGCGGGGCCGGGGGGAATGCCCTTGGCTTTATCATGAAATACCATGGCATCAGTTTCCCGGAAGCCGCCCGGATGCTGGCCAGAAAATACAACATTCTCATCGAAACAAATAGCCTTGATCCGGCAAAGAAAAGGCAGATTCAGGCAAGGGAGAATCTGTTCAGACTCAATAAAAAAGTCATGGGGTATTACCAGGGGGGATTGACGCCAGGATCCGCTGGTGCCCGATATCTTGAAAGAAGGGGAACCGAAAGAGAAATCATAGAGCAGTTTTATCTCGGGTTTGCCCAGGACCAGTGGGACGGGGTGGTTCATCTTCTGCGCAAAGAAAAAGTGAACAAAAGAACGGCCCTGGAATCAGGGCTGGTGCTGCCCCGCAAGAGCGGTTCCGGGTTTTACGACCGGTTCAGAAACCGGATCATGTTTCCGATATTTGACATCAATATGCAGGTGGCCGGATTTGGCGGAAGGGTCATGGACGATGCCATGCCCAAGTACATGAATTCACCTGAAACACCGGTTTACAATAAAAGCCGGATTCTTTACGGCCTTCACGCCTCAAAGCAGCATTGCCGGCGGGCTGATCTGGTTTATATCGTTGAAGGGTACTTTGACTTTTTATCCTTGTTTCAACACGGCATCCAAAATTGCGTGGCAAGCCTTGGCACTGCCTTGACACCGGAGCATGTCCGGATTTTAAAGGGATATGCCACCAAAATGGTGCTGGTGTTTGACTCAGATGCTGCCGGGATCAATGCGGCCAAAAGAAGTATTAAAATTTTTATGCAAGAAGGGGTGGACACCCGGATACTGGTGCTGCCCGATGGCCATGACCCGGATTCTTTTATCATGAAAAACGGTAGGGACGCCTGGGAAAATATAGCCGGGACAGCTAAGAACATCATGGATTTTTTATTTGAGCTGGCCAAAAACACCCACGGCATGAGTGTGGAAGGCCGGGTGAAAATCCTTGAAGAAATGAAGGGGCATCTGGCCAAAATCAGTGACAGCGCCTTAAGGTCGCTTTATGTCAAGGAAATTTCAGAGACCCTGCATATTGATGAAAAGGCGGTTTTAGAAAAAGTCCGCGACCAGGTCGGCAAACAACAGCGGCCGGCGGCGTTTAATCCCGAGGCACCGGTTGTTGAAGAACAACTTGATCCCGGTGAAAAACAGATTGTATCCATCATGTTAAATTATCCTGAACTGATTCAGGATGTGATGGACAGCCATGCCCCGGATTTTTTCACCAGTGACCGGTTAAAGAACATGGCTATGGTCATATTCCAGGCGGATACCGGCACAACCAACAGCGTTAACACGATATGGACCCAGTTTAAGAACCCTGAAGATCAGGAGCTGATTGCCTGTCTGGTTTCCGATGCCGGCGGGTCAACTGAGAATGCCGGTGAAGATATGGAAACCATTCACAGGCAGGCCCGGGATATTATCAGCCGGTTCGTCCGGGTTCGGAAAAAAAATGAAAATAAGATAACAACACGAATAATGAGTGCGGAAAAGGGTGGTGAAGATGACGTGATGGAATTGCTGCGGCAAAAGCAGCTTGAAATTAGTCAATTTCACATCAGCCCCGGCGCTTAAAGCCTTTGGAGGGCAGTTTATATGGCAGATAAGGCAAGTCCGGCAGAAGATATGGTTGTCATTGAAGAGGATATTTTCAACAAGCTCCTTAAAAAGGGTGAAAAAACCGGTGTCCTCTCTTTTGCCGAAGTCAATAATGCTATCAGTGATGATTTAAAGTCTTCGGATCAATTGGAAGATATTATTTTAAAGTTTAAAGAAAAGGGAATTGAGTTAAAAGACATGGAAAAAGCCGGCAGGGCAAAGGCAAAATCCACAAAGCCCAAGGCAAAACCGGCCCGGAAACCAACCCTAAAAGATAAAGGCGGCAATATGTCCCACCTGGATGAGGATTCAGATAAGAATCAGTCTCTTGTATCGAGAAAGGACCGCACAGATCTGGAATTTGGCGCCGTGACTGACCCGGTGAAAATGTATCTCAAAGAAATGGGCATGGTCACCCTTTTAAGCCGTGAAGGCGAAATTGAGATCGCCAAAAAAATAGAGGTGGGTGAGCGGGACATGCTTCGGGCCATGCTGGACTGTCCGTTTTCGTTGGATACCATATTCAGGTACGGGGACAGGATGGAAAGAAAGTGTATCCGCCCCAAACATGTGCTCAGAGATGTGGATGAAGGGGACGGCGTGGTTGATGAGGCCTCCAAACAGGAAAAATTTCTCGAATCCCTGGCCATTATCAGAAAAATCCATATGGAAAATCAGGCCAACCGGGAAGATCTTCTGAAAACCAACAAAAAAACCAAGAAGTATGACAATCTGATTCAGACCATTGATGAGAATACGGAAAAGATTTTTGAAGAGCTTAAACCCTGGCGGTTTGAATCCAACATTATTGATGCCATTGAAAAAAATATCAGAAACACCATTACCTGGTTTGAGATCACCAACGATCTTTTAGATAAATGTGCCAAGACCTTTAATGTGGTCCGGGATACCATGATCAAACAGGCCGCTGACCGGGAAAAATTTGTTGCCTGGGCGGTTGCCCGAAAGGATATTACCAAGAAAAGGGCCACCCAGCTGTTTGAGGATATCACGGCGGTCACCGTCCAGATTACAAGGAAAAAGGATGGCCTTAAAGGGGATGTTGACGATTTAAAGGCCATCATTGACCGGATCGACCAGGGACGTAAAAAGGCCGATTCTGCCAAACGGGAATTGGTCCGGGCCAATCTTCGTCTGGTGGTCAGTATTGCCAAAAAATATACCAACCGGGGCCTTCAGTTCCTGGATCTGATTCAGGAAGGCAATATCGGGTTGATGAAAGCTGTGGATAAGTTCGAATATCGAAGGGGATACAAATTCTCCACCTATGCGACCTGGTGGATCCGGCAGGCCATCACCCGGGCCATTGCCGATCAGGCCCGGACCATACGGATTCCCGTCCACATGATTGAAACCATCAACAAACTGATCAGAACCTCACGGTACCTGGTCCAGGAAATGGGCAAAGAACCCTCTCCCGAAGAAATAGCCGAAAAAATGGAAATCCCCATTGAAAAGGTCAGGCGGGTGCTGAAGATCGCCAAAGAGCCCATATCTCTGGAAACCCCCATTGGCGAGGAAGAAGACAGCCATCTCGGGGATTTTATTGAGGATAAAAAGTTTTCCATCCCGTCCGAGGCGGCCATTGATTTCAGTCTGGCAGAACAGACCCGTAAAATTCTGGCCACCCTGACCCCGAGAGAGGAAAAGGTATTGCGCATGCGGTTTGGGATTGGGGAAAAATCCGATCACACCTTAGAGGAGGTCGGAAAGGATTTTACCGTTACAAGAGAGCGGATCCGGCAGATTGAGGCCAAGGCATTAAGAAAGCTGAGACACCCCACACGGAGCAAAAAACTCAAGACCTTTATTGAGAATTAATTTAAGGCTTAAGCTTGACTATCAAATCCGATTGTAATATAGTCCTCCAGTTTTTTGTAAAAAAAGGGCCTATAGCTCAGTTTGGCAGAGCCACCGGCTCATAACCGGTCGGTCCCTGGTTCGAATCCAGGTGGGCCCACCACTTTAAATTTGCGGAAAATAGATAGCTTAGGATGTCGCAAAATGATATGGTATCAGGGGAATCGATTCAACGGGAAACTTCCGGAATCTCGAAACATATCAGGGAGGCGCATCGAACATATATGATTTTGCCTGGAAAAACCGGCGAAAAGAGAACACAAAAAGCGTGGTTATCAAACCACGCTTTTTTTATTTTGCAAAAAGGATCTTTAAAATTAACGGATGGCCCTGGCGGCCGGTGGATGGTTTAAATGGGACTGGCGGTTAAAGATGTGATGTGGATCATTGACTCGATGGTGCCCTTTTGCCTTGCCGAAGACTGGGATAACAGCGGACTTCAGGCCGGGGAACCTCTCTGGCCGGTCAGAAAAATCATGGTCAGCCTTGATGTGACCATGGCGGTAATGGACGCGGCCAAAGCATGGGAAGCGGATCTGGTGTTAAGCCATCATCCCTTGATGTTTAAGTCTGAAAAAACCATTGATTTCGGGAAAATGCCGGGAAACGCCATTGCGGCGGCGGCCCGAAACCGGATCAGCATTGTGTCTGCCCACACCAACCTGGACAAGGCACCGGGCGGACTTAACGACGCCTTTGCCGATCTTATCGGATTGACCCAGATCACTGGATTTTGTCCGGACCCCGGCCTTGGGCAGACAACTCAAGATCCCGCGAGTCTTGGAAGAATTGGAAAATTCCCCAAAAAGGCGTCATTGAAGGCGCTGGCCCGGGATTTGAAAAAAAGACTTGAACTTGACGGGATACGGGTGATTGGAAATCTTGAGCAGGAAGTGGTATGGGGGGCAGTCTGTACCGGTTCCGGCGGTTCGTTGATTCCCCAATTTTTAGATTCCAAGGCAGATGTCTTCATTACCGGTGATCTTAAATACCACGACGCCAGACTGATTGAGGAGAAAGGGAAAACCGCGGTGGATGCCGGCCATTTTGTATCCGAGCATATTGCCGTGGACCTGTTGAAACAAAAGCTTGAACAGTCAGCCGCCATTCGTGAAAACGGGCTTAAAATCAAAGGATTTTTAAACCAAGAGGATCCTTTTAAAAACGTTTAAGGATAAGCCATGAAGGAAATAACAAAACAGGATATAGACGCATTGGTTCTGCTTCAGGAAACTGAAACCGAAATTGTCAGGCTTCAGTCTGTCCTGACAAAAGTGGATAAAGAAAAAGCCAGGCTTGAAGTAAAGCTTGCCGCATTTGAAGCCGCCCTGGTAAAGAACCGGGAAGAGCTTGAAAAAACTTCGGAAATGTGCCGGAAGACCGAAGAGGAAGTCAAGGTGATTGACCAGCGGATCATCAAAAGCAATGAAACCCTTAGAATGGTGAAGACCAACAAAGAGTACCAGGTCCTGTTAAGGGAAGTTGATGACAATAAAAAACGAAAAGACGCCCTTGAAACCGAGCTGCTTGAAATGATGGAGGAAAAGGAAAAACAAACCGCCGTTGTTGAGGAAAGCGAAAAGGAATTTGCGCTCCTCAAAGAGCAGACAAGGGCGGCTCAGGCAGAACTCGAACAACAGACCACGGATGATAAAGCCTCCCTGGAAGAATTTGGCGCCCGGCAGGCCGAAATCGGTCAGGCCCTAGATCCGTTTCTCATGGACCGGTTTAAAAGGATTTCAAAGATGAACGACGGCCTGGCCGTAGCCCGGGTGAAAAATGAGACCTGCATGGGCTGTTTTATGAATATTCCGCCTCAGCTTTATATTGAAGTTCAGCGGGGAACAAAATTGATCTCATGCCCCCAATGTAGTAGGATACTTTACTATGTAGCCGAAGCCTGAGCAGCGCAACTAATGCGCGCGGTTTGCGGCATATTTTAACTTAATGTAAAATCATCGGTCTGTCCGGAACAAACGATCGCCGGGTTTCTTTACGGAACCGGGAGGAAAGTCCGAACACCGCAGGACAGGACGCTCCATAACGTGGAGTCACGGCAACGTGAAGGAAAGTGCAACAGAGAGTAGACCGCCCAGCTACTCACTGAGCTGACGACCTTGAAAGTGAACGGTGGACAGTTGAGTGAGTAGCTGGGTAAGGGTGAAACGGTGCGGTAAGAGCGCACCAGTTTTCCAGGTGACTGGAAAAGCTTGGTAAACCCCGTCCGGTGCAAGACCAAATAGGGAAACGCTTGAAGGCTGTCCGTCTGAAGTTTCCGGGTAGGTCGCTTGAGGTGCACGGCAACGTGCATCCTAGATGAATGATCGTTGGCCTGTGACAAGGGTAACCTTGCCAGGCAACAGAATTCGGCTTACGGGCCGGTCAGACCGATGAACAACCATATCACCTTCAGGAAATACCATGGAACCCAGCTTTGATATCTCTTTCAGGGAAAAGGCCGATATTTTTTCCTTTGAATACCTCAAATGCCTTTTGTTTATCCGCTCAATCGAGACCGATAATTATGTTTTTACCAAAAAGCTGTTTTCGAAACTGATTATCAACTCTCATATTCTGGAAGATTTTTTAGATTTTCACGGGGCCAAAAAAAATTCCGAATGGGTGCTATACCGTGAATTATGCGCCCTGGTCCGCCATCTTTCCCTGGCCTGTTATTCCCAGCGCCATATTATCAACCGGTTTGATTTTTATCAGTTTGAAGGCGGGTATAACACCTTCAAGCAAGAGGCCCTTGACACCATCGTGACCTTACAGGACTCCCTGAAAATGGCAGTCCCTGTGGTCCTTAAAGAAGCCATGCGTCTCAATATTGCCATTCCGGGAAGCGGATATGACCTTGGATATTTCCCCGGCATTACCTCTTCTCAGCAGCTGCTTCGGAATATCGATGATTTTAATTCACGGGACCAGCAGCAGAAAAATCTGACCCGCATATCCAGTGAATTTCTGGAAGTGGTCAAAGAGTTTGAACCCTTTTCTTTTTACGAACATCATGATTTGAAAAAAATCCGGGAACTGGTTCCTGAAAAGATCAATGAGGTGATCATCCGGCGATTTGAGATGCAGATCCACAATATTCAATCTTCTTTTGATTCTTATGTGGTATACAGCAAGTCGTCTGAGAACCTGGTTCTCGACCAGCTTCGCAGTCATTTTTCCATTGTGTTTCATATCCTTCAGGTCATGGGCCGGCTGCTTCATTTTTACGAACGCCACCTTTACGATGTCGGTTTCAAGGATGTTTACAAACAGATCAGTGAATCCCTTAAAGAAATCATTGACCCGGATGTCCTCTTGGACCGGGCCGTTAATTTCTGCCTTTTTTATGCCTGGAAGTTTCTGTCTTCGGGCAAACAGGTGGCCATCCGGATTCTTAACGAAAATATGGAAACCTCGAAGATCAGTGTGGGCATTCCCAAGGACAGGGGATTTCACAGCCGCCCGAGCCTGCTTGTGGCCAAAATTGTCCAGCATTACGGCGGGGAAGTCATCATGCACGTTGCCGGGGACCGGTTTGACGCTTCGTCTGTTCTTGATATCCAGTGGGCCGGCGGGAAAATTAAAAAAGAAGAGATTGAGACGGTTTCATTTTCAGGGGATATCCGGGCCTTGAATGACCTTAAGATTCTGGCCGGCGTGAATTACGGGGAAGATGTCATGGGTAAGGGGATTCCGCTGCCCAAAGAATTATCGTATCTTAGCTGAATGGTTCACAAGGGGGATTCAACATGATCCAAGGGTTTGACCATACAGCGGTGATTGTTGCCGGGGGAAGCGGCAAACGAATGGGGTCGCCTGTCAAAAAGCAGTTTATGGCCCTTGAAGGGATACCGGTCCTTTCCCGGACCCTGGCACTGTTTGATTCCCATGAAGCTGTCAACCGGATTATCCTTGTGGTGCCCGAAGACGATATGGCCCATTGCCGGGAGAAGGTCATCAGCCCTTTTGAATATTCAACCCCTGTCTGCCTTGTCAAAGGCGGTGATACCCGGCAGGCCTCTGTTTACCAGGGACTCGTAAAGGCCGCAAAGATCAGCACTGAAACGCAAAAAAACATTGTTCTTATCCATGATGGTGTCCGGCCCTTTGTCCCGGAGAAGGTGATCAATGACTGTATCCATACGGCCCGGGAAACGGGCGCCTGTATCCCCGTCCTTGAGCTTACCGATACCATTAAACAGCTGGATTCGGATCGTAAGATTGAGAAAACCCTTGACAGAAGCCGGCTGTTTCGGGCTCAGACCCCCCAGGCGTTCCGGCTCGACCTGATCCTTACCGCCTTTGACCATGCCCGGAAAACCGGCTTTTCAGGGACAGACGATGCCTCTATCATGGAACATGCCGGACTGTCTGTTTCAACGGTAACGGGAAGCCCCGGGAATATCAAGCTGACCACCCCGGAAGATCTGCTCATGGCCAGGCTGTTTCTGGAAACAAAAATTTAAGTCATTTCCCGGATAAGTCGATACCTTTTTTAGGTAATCCATAATGTTGTGGGGAATTTGGGGTTTACTTTAACTTTGAATTATGCCACAGTATTGACTCAACATCTATAAAGGAATTCGTCTTCGGTCGATTAGGCAGTTCTTTTAGTGTCGGCGTTTAATCGGGGAAAGGATAACTAACCAAATCATCTTTATCCACGCTTACTGGAGGTAACTCAATGGCGGACAAACCGGCTATTAAAATTGGCTATCTGAAAATTACAGACCATTTAATTCTGGGTGTTACAGACCTTAAACTCAAAAAAGGCATGGAAACCTTTGAGCATTGTACCCTTGAGCCGGTGGTGAAAAACGGCTGGAATGAAGTTGCCGATGCCCTTTCCGTCAAGTCCCTTGACGGCGCCCTGGTCCTGGCCCCTACCGCCATGGATTTGTTTAAGTCCGGTGTGGATTTAAAGCTGCTGCTGTTTGCCCATAAATCCGGCAGCATCCTGGTGAAAAGCAAAAAGGCCAACATTCAAACCATTGAGGATTTCAAGGGCAAAACCGTATTAATTCCCTATCAGCTTTCCATTCATAACATGCTGTTTTATCAGCTTCTGGCCGAAAAAGGGCTGAAACCCGGCCGGGCCACGGACTCTGGTGTTGACGTCATTCTTGAAGTGGTGGCCCCGTTCCAGATGCCTGAGGCCATTGAATACGACGATGATGGTGAAATCGGCGGATTTATCGTGGCTGAACCCTTTGGCTCCCAGGTAATTGCCCAGGGCCACGGCGAAGAGTTCTGCCTCTCAAAAGATTTGTGGCCGGGCCATCCCTGCTGCGTTTTTGTCATGCGAACGGAAGTCATTGAAAAACATCCTGAAGCCATCCAGGAAATCTGCACCAGCTTTGTCCGATCCGGTATGGCCATCGACGATCAGCCTGGCCCCGCAGCCGTTATCGGCGGAAATTTCCTGTCCCAGGACAAGGATGTCATTCAAAAGGTACTCACCGAACCCCCGGACCGGATCCTTACCGGCGAACTTTTTCCGGTTAAAGCGGATTTAGACCGGATTCAGAAGTACATGATGGACGAAATGAAGATCATGACCAGCCTGATTGACCTGGATAAGTTTGTGGATACAAGGTTTGCCGAAAAAGCCGGCGCCAAATAGCCGCTTCTTTTTCAAGCGGCTGAGTCAATAAACCGGTAAATCTGCTCCAAAGCCTTGATGCTCCACTGGGCTTTTCCGGAAAGGGTGGGAACCTCATCCTTGTTCAGCCGGTCTGTGGCCTCCTGGGCGCTGGAACCGTCAGATTTAAGCTGAAGAATAATTTTCATGACCGCCGCCTTGTAAGCCTCTAAATTTTCCTTGGGGGTAATATCCGGTTTTAAAGAAGGTTGTAATATGTCTTTGGCAAGGGCGCTCAGATCGTCCATGGGCTGGGCCGCGGTATCTTGCGGCACCTGCTGTTGCCCCGGGTCATCAATAAGTTTTGACAGGTCATCCTGGCCCGTTTCCCCGGTGGTTTTTGTTTCCGTATCAATGAGCAAAGAAAGATTATCCTGATCTTTGGTTGTTTTGTCACTTTCATCAACCAGCTGTGACAGATCGTCCATATCCTGAGTGCCGGCCGTTGAGGCCATCCCATCAATCAGTTTTGACAGATCGTCGGTCTCTATGGCCGTACCGGATTCAGGGGCACTTGTGTCAATCAGGCTTGCCAGGTCATCCATGTCTGCGGCTGGTGAAGATGCCCCGTCTTTTGGGTCATCAACCAGCAGGGACAGATCATCCAAAGCCGGTTCCCGGGGCCCGGCATCCAGAAGCTGGTTTAAATTATCCATAGGGACCGGATCATCCTGTGGGGCACTGTCCGGTGTTTCATCCAACAGCATGGATAAATCGTCAGTGTCCTGAGGGGGATGCGCCTTAATGAGGCTTGACAGGTCGTCTAAGACCATTCTGTTTTCAAGGGCGTTGTCCTCATCGCCGGGAAAATCGGGGAAATCTGAATCAACGGGCTCCCCGGGCAGAACCTCGGGTTCTGAAACATCAATGGGGTCCATTTCAGGGGAGCTGTCATCACAAATAAGCGTGTCGGCTGCATGATGAGCGATTTTCATCATTTCAGGGTCCTGGACCTTGAGCCGGTTCATCTCCTGAAGGGCATTGGCGATATTGTTCATGGCAAAGGCTTTTTTCTCTTCTGCATCGGCCCTTTTTTCAATAGCCACTGCCTTTCGTTCCTCTGCCGCAGCCCTTTTCTCATGGGCCAGGGCAATCCTTTCCTGTTGCCGGCTGATGTCGTTAAACAGATCCTTGATCAGTTTAAGGCCGTCAGGACTGACCCTGATGTCTTCATTGGACAGCCGGTCAAACGCTGCGGCCGTTTCATTTTGCTCTAACTCTTTGGAAAGCTCCAATTCAATGTTGGACGGCAGTTTGCCCGAATCAATATCGGTTTTGATTTTGATCAGCAAAGGAACTGTATCCGGGGGAAACACCGGATAACCATTGGATAACTCAGGAGACAGAAAGGCTTCAAACCGTTTGAGTAAAAATTTGGTAAACGTGGTTCCGGTATTTAATTCCCTGGAAATGTCTTTTATGGATAAAAAATTTTCCTGAGCCATATCCCCCTCGGCTTTTTTCACTGATTCATAATTTTCTCTGGCTGAAGGCTTCAACAATTTATTTATCATACCTGTCGGCAGAAGGGAATATAAACCAAAATGAATTGACACAGGAAATTTAAAAGTCTATCCTAAATTTAAAGCTGCTGTTCGTTTTCAAATATTAACCAAATGCATCTTGGGGATGGAAATGGTCTTAGGGCAGCCCTTCAGAACCTTTAATAATCAAGTTCATTTCCTAACGTTTTTGACTGGCAGCACTCTTTTCCTTTTAGCTGCCGTTAAAGGGGGATAAAATGGCAGTGAAATCCAATCCTAAAAGTTTAACCGATCACGTCAATGCTGTAAAAAAAGGCAGCCGAAGATTTGAAGACGCCTTTCAGGGGGTGTCGCGAATGATCCTGGACGCAGGAATTCGCAAAGTCACGGTCAAGGGGAAAACCACTTACCAGTTTGATCTGTTCAGCCGCGGGAAAAAACATCTGGTGGGAATGTACGATGAAATCAACTCCTTTGTCTCCTTTGTCAAGGATGCTTCAGAAGGGGGGTCGTCCCGGGAAATGGCCTTTGTACTGGTGGGTGAGCCCGGCAACGGTAAAACCTTTTTTGTGGAGTATCTGTGCTCCCGGTACCGGGAGTTTCTAAGTGTGCCTGAAAACCGGAAATATACCTTTAAATTTATTAACCTGGATCAGTTGGGGGGATACGGAAAAATTAATTCTATTGAATCCCAGACCTATGAAGATCCCATGATCCTGGCCATGAACCTGGAAGAAACCAAAGACAAATCGCGGGATCTTCTAGCCAAAAAATATAAGTTTACCAATGATGCCTTAGAAACCCTTTATAATAATTATCGTCCTCTCGGGGCCTGCTCGGCCTATATCTGGAACCAGATCCGGGAAATATGCGACGGGGATCTGACCAGGATGCTTTCTTTTGTTGAGATCACGCCGGTTCCCTTAATCGAGAGTCTGGGCACCATTACCGGGAAATATCCGGCCAAGGATAAAATTACATCCTCTGCCGTGGACCTTATGGGTGAGGAGTCCATCCAGCGCCTGCTTCATATTTCCGATTCCAACAACCCCTACCGGTTTGATTTGAGGCGGGGGGCCCTGGCCCGGGTGGCCGGCGGGGGCATTCATTTCAGCGATGAAATTTACAAAAATAAAAAAGACCTGGTTCAGGTCTATCTCGGGGTGATCCAGAACCGGATGATAGAGCTTGACGGATTTAAATGGCCCATTGACACCCTGATTATCGCCACGTCCAATAACTCGGAATTTGATACCTTTTTGTCTGAAAGAGAAGAAGCCCCCATCATCGACCGGTGCCGGATCTGTTATGTGGCCCATAACACGGATTATAAAATTCAGCGGACCCTTACCGAATACGCCATTGGGGCAGACACCAAACGATCCCTGGACCAGGAGATCCTGCATCAGGACCCCAATTTAAACTATGCGGCCTCTGTGGGCGTGGTGTTAACACGGCTTCCCCGTTCGGACAAGCTTACCCCGGTTGAGACCATGAAGCTGGCTGCCGGTGAAGTGGCCGGGGAAAAGAGCTTAAAAACCCTGGCCGAACTCATTGATACCTTAAATCAGGACACCGATATTACCAAGCGGTTCGGACAGAAAGGCTTAGGGCAGCGAAACCTTGGCCGGTCCGTCCAGCTGCTGCTTGAAAGCTCTGAGACCAACGAGGGCAAGTGCATGTTTGCCCTAGATATTTTCAATGCCCTGGAAAGGACGGTCTTGGATTATGTCCATGAACCCGCCGACCGGGCCAAATTCATGGAAGACCTTAAAATCGCCCGGGGCCTTTACAGAGAACGGATCATGACCGAGATGTTCAACGCCTACATGGATGAACCCCTGGCCATTAAAAAGGACGTCTTAAATTACGTGAACATGATCATTGGCGTGGATGCCGAACAGCTTGGCCCTGATATGATGTGGAAGTATAAAGACCCCCAGACCGGAGAGCTTAAAGCCCTTAAAATCGACGAGCGGTATATCAAAAATGTGGAAGAGCGTTTGGGGCTTAAAACCGAAGAACAGCGCGCCTCTTTCAGAAATTCCATTCGCAAGATCTACGGTCAGAAGCTGTCCGTTGATGCCAACTATGATTTTATGGACAACCTGGAACTGGTCAAGGCCATTACCGATGTGAGGCTTAAATCCGATATTGCCGGGGCCGGCTCCCTTATCGGGGCCCTGGCCAACCGGACCAACGAGGAAAACCAGAAGCTTTATGACCGGATGATCACCACCATGCACGACAAGCTCGGGTACTGCCGGACCTGTGCCCAGAAAACCATTGAATATTTCTGTTCCCAGGAAGACGACAAATAAAACAGGAGGTCTGGCATGACAACCTTGGATGAACTCCTGGAACGGGACAGACAGCGACGAGAAGACGGGTTTAAACAAAAAATCCGTGTTGGCCGGATCGTTAAGCCCGGTACCGGCGGCAAGGAAAAGATTATCGTGGTCCCCACCACGGTAGAGGAAAAATTCGTCCATGATGAATTTGATCCGGACCGGGAAAAGGGGGAGGGCGAGCCTGGTGCCGGAACCGGGGAAGGAGAAGAAGGCGAGGTCATCGGGCATCAGCCGGTCCGACCCGAAGACGGTGACGGCGAGGGCGGTGAAGGTGACGGCGAAGGTCCGGGTGAGGGCCAGGGCGGAGAGCATGAGTTTGAATCCAATGCCTATGAACTGGGCAAGGTGCTGTCCCAGGATTTTCAACTGCCCAACCTTCAGGACAAGGGCAAAAAACGAACCCTTGCCCGGTATATTTATGATTTGACCGACCGGAACCGGGGCGTGGGCCAGGTGCTGGATAAAAAGGCCACGTTAAGGAAAATTGTAGAGACCAATATCAGCCTGGGCAACATTGATGACCCGGGCGACATTGATTCAACCCGGTTTATTATTTCCCCCCGGGATATGGTTTACCGGATCCTGTCCCGGGAAAAGGATTATGAATCCCAGGCCCTGGTCTTTTTTCTTCGCGATTATTCCGGGTCCATGGGGGGCAAAGTTACCCAGGCCGTTGTTTCCCAGCATGTCATGCTCTATTCCTGGCTGGTCTTTCAATATGAAAAACAGGTGGAAACACGGTTTATCCTCCATGACACCGAAGCCCGCGAGGTATCGGATTTTTTCAAGTATTACTCCTATAAGGTGGCCGGCGGCACCAAGGTATTTACGGCATTCAAGCTGGTCAACGATATTGTGGAAAGAGAAAGCCTGGCAAAGGATTATAATATTTATGTGTTTCACGGCACTGACGGGGATGACTGGGACCGGGACGGGAAGCAGACCTTGGAAGAAATTGAGAAGATGATGACCTATGTGGCCAGGGCAGGGATCACCATTGTCCACCACTCCTATGCCGCCAATAAGGATACCGAGGTGGCCCGATACCTTAAGGCCTCCGGCGTGCTGAAAAGACATGAGAATCTGCTTAAATTGGATGTCATGGGAGAAGATGCGGACGATACCCGGATTATACAGGGAATCAAGAATCTAATCAGCTGAGAAAGCCAAAAAGCGGGGCAAATATGGAACTTGTCAGCCAGCATGTCAAAGGAATCATGGAAGAGTGCAAAGTCCGGGCGCGGGATGCCGGTCTTTCCTTTGACAACGAAACCCTTGAGTACATTGTCACCAACCGGGACATGATTGAATTGTCTCCCAAGGTGATGATCCCTACCCTTTACGATTACTGGGTCCATGACGTCAGGGTTCTTTCCGGCAAAGGTATGTATGAGGCGTATCCGTCCAACCCCTATGAAACCGTCATCAATACCCGGCCGGCCATTTCCTATTACAACGACAACAACCCGGACTGGCTCAATGTGATGATTTTCTATCATGTTATAGGCCATATCGATTTTTTTCAGAACAATATCTTTTTTAAAAATACCTGGGATATTGACCTTACCGGCCAGGCCTTAGCCGACAAGCGGATGATTGCCCTGCTGCGGTCTGAAAAGGGGCGCTGGGTGGATTATGCCATTGAATTTTCAAGGGGGATCGACAACCTTGTGGGGTATCACCACCAGCTTAACCGGATTTTTTCAAAGGAAACAGAACAGAAACCGACCCGGACAGACTATTACTTTGATGTGTTTTTACAGACCGTCAAACAGCAGCCGCAAATTGTTTATTTAAAGGAAATCAACCGGTACAACCAGTGCCAGAAAGATAAAACCGACTTTTTCGACCAGGTGACCGGCCAGTATCCCGAATTTGAGGAATTGTATAAAAAGGCCCTTGAATCAAAAGAAGAACCGGAACTGGACGTGATGGAATATATCCTGCGGTATTCGCCGTTCCTCAAGCAGGAGGAAAATGAATGGATTAAAACGGTGATTCAGATCGTTAGGAACACCTCGCTTTATTTTCAGCCCCAGATCAGAAGCAAGATCATGAACGAGGGGTGGGCCAGCTACTGGCATGACCGGCTGTTCAGAATTGATGACCGGATCAGGGGGCATGAGGCCGATTATGCCAAGGTCAATGCCGCAGTCACCTCCCTTCCCAAGGTGGGTCTTAACCCTTATGCGTTAGGGTTGCGAATGTTCCAGCATATCCGGGACATGGAAAACAAGGGCCGGTACGATCTTGAGTACAGCCGTCTTCATGATGAAAAGGCCAAGAAAATTTATGATAACAAAAAGCAGGCCGGTGATGAACTGATTTTCAAGATCCGGGAAAACATGAATGACTTTACTTTCGTCAATACCTATATAGACCAGGAAATGGTGTCTAAACACCGGCTGTTTGTCACGGGAAAACGATTTTTACAGGATAAAATGGTCTGGGAATATTATATCAAATCCAAGAAAGCCCAAGATTTTAAGCAGATGATCATCAACACCCTGTACCATCCCCCCCATATCCGGGTGGACAAGAAAAAAAGTGTCAAGGGGGTGCTTTGCCTGGACCATAAATTTGAGGGTAAGCCCTTGAAGATTGATTATATTGAAAACACCATGGTGGGCATTGAATACCTGTGGGGCGGTCCGGTTCATCTCGAGACCTGTGAACCGGTTGCCGTTTCCAAGACGGAGACCAGCACTTATGTCAATTTCTGGGATCCTGTGGCACCGGCACCGGACAGCGAATCCCCCAAAAATAAATTCCAATGGAAACGAATGCGGTATGTCATGGAAAATCGTAAACTGCATAAACGGGAGCTGTGATTGGCCATGGAAAAAAATGATTCTGCAATGGACTCCCCAAGGAGAACCGGGGCGACGGTAGAGCAGGTGGCAGGGACTTCATCCATCCAGTCCGTGGATGATACCTTAGCCCTTTTAGACCGGGAAATCAGCAATTGGGAACGGTTCAAGCCGGTTCCTTTTGAAACCTACCTTAAAATCCTTACCCAGAGTCCATCCCAGGTATTGAGAAATATTTTCCAGACCTTTCATGACATGATTAAAAGTTATGTGGAAGAAACCCAGGAGGAACTCGAAGACCGAAAAGATTCCCGGATGATTTTTACCAAATACGACTGCACCAAACTGTTTTCCGAAGGGTCGGTCAATCCCTATTTTCCAGATATGCTGTTTGCCAACCGGTTCATGAAGCAGATGGAATACCTGCGCCACGGGGCTCAGCAGAACCGGATCTATGTATTTTACGGCCCCCACGGGTGCGGGAAAAGCACGTTTTTAAACAATTTGTTAAAAAAATTTCAAATCTATGCCAATTCCGAGGAAGGCCGCCGGTATGAGATTGTCTGGCGTCTGAACATTAAGGACCTTCAGGACAAGGGGGGCATCATCCCGGTATCCACCTTTGAAAAACTCATTCAATACGTGGAGCAGGAAGATGAGCACAGAGGCCGCAAACATGATGATGAACCGGACACCCTTACCGTTCCCAGCAGGGAGCGCGATTATATTGAAATTCCCTGTCTGGCCCATGATAACCCGTTTTTAATTATCCCGGCAGAACAGCGGCGCAAAGTGCTGGACGGGTTGATCAAAAATGATGAGTTCAAGTGGCGGCTGTTTACGGAAAAAGAGTATGAGTGGGTGTTCAGAGAGGATGTCTGCACGGTCTGTGCGTCTATCTACAGTTCCCTTTTAGAGCGCCTGGGAAATCCTGTGGAGGTATTTAAAATGCTTTATGTCCGGCCCTATTACTTTAATCGGCGCATTGGCACGGGCATATCCGTCTTCAACCCCGGAGACCGGCCCTTAAAGCAGAACATCATCTCCAACCGGATGCTTCAAAGTCGGATCAGCTCTTTATTCCAGGATTCCAATATCGTTAACTACATTTATTCGAACTTCTCCCGTGTGAACAATGGCATCTATGCCCTCATGGACATCAAATCCAATAATGTGGAGCGGATGGTGGAGCTTCACAATGTGATTTCAGAAGGGGTTTATAAGGTGGAAAATGTGGAGGAACGGGTGGATGCCCTGTTCTTTGCCCTGATGAACCCGGAGGATAAACGCAATTTAAGGGATTTCCCCTCCTTTGACGACCGGATCCAGTACATTGACATCCCCTATGTCCTGGATGTCAAAACAGAGGTTAAAATTTACCTGAATATTTTCGGCCGCCATATTGAATCGAGTTTTCTGCCCATGGTTCTGGATAACTTTGCCAGGATCATTATCTGCTCGCGGATCGGCCAGAAATCCCCGGCCCTTGAAGAGTGGATAAAGGATCCCAAAAAGTATCAGAATTTTTGTGATGAAAATCTGATGCTGCTTAAAATGGAGCTGTATTCGGGCAATATTCCTAAATGGCTGGACAACGATGATGTCCGGGCCCTTGATAAAAAGCGGATGAAAAGCATTATTGCCGAGTCTGAAGTCTACGGCAAAGAAGGGTTCTCAGGCCGGGACGCCATTAAAATATTTGACCAGTTTTACTCTAAATATGCCCGGGAGGACCGGCCCATTAACATGGTGGATCTGTGTACCTTTTTTACCAAACTTGATGTGCTGCCCAAAAAGAACCTTCCCACGGGATTCTTATTTTCCCTGCTGCGCATGTACGATTATTCGGTTCTTCAGCAGGTCAAGGAATCCCTTTATTATTACAATGAAAAGCAGATTGCCCGGGATATTAAAAACTATATCTCAGCCGTGACCAATGAACTTGACTCTATCGTGAATTGCATTTTCACCAAAGAGGAAATCCATGTGACCGAGGCCTTTCTGGAGAGTATTGAAAACCGGCTGCTGCCCGAAAACATGGTCGTTGAAAGACGAAGACAGTTTCGAAACGACGTCCTCAAAGAATACACCACAAGGACCCTGACCCAGGAGATCATGATCGACGGCAAAGATGTTACGGAAACCCGGCTGTTTGAATCCCTGCACGAACGGTATGTCCATAACCTGAAAAAACAGGTGCTGGAACCGTTTATCGACAATGAAAATTTCAGGAACGCCATCAAGGATTTTGATACCGAAAAATTCAAGACCCATGACAAGCGGATCAAAAAGGATGTCACTTTTCTGATCGACAACCTGTCCAGCAAGTTTGGCTACTCTTCACAGGGGGCCAATGAGGTCTGCATTTATGTGATCGACAATGATCTGGCCAAACGGTTTAAGTAGTGTTTGAACGAAAAGCCCGCTTAATTTTACAGATTACAAAAAACCTGTTGAACCCGCTGTTGAAGATCATCCCGGATCTGTCTTAACTGCTCAAGGGACGGGTTTTCCAAAGCCGGCACATCCCAGGTTTCAATTGCCGCTGATGATAAAGATGCCGGCAGATCACCATCCTTACCCAGCCAGACAACCCTGTCGAAAGAAGACGTTTCCAGGGGTAAGGCTGACGGGGCCAAAAATTTTATGTCCAGCTGTTTTTCGGCCATGACGTCAATCCCAGGCGCAAAGATCTCGGGGGCCGGGTCAATCCCCGCCGTGGCGACATGATAAAGGCCCTGATCCATACTTCTTAGAAAAGCCGCGGCCATCTGGCTGCGGCAGGCATCCTTTAAGGAAACAAACAAAACCCTTTGCCGGGAAAGAACCGGCCGGCAAAGGGTTTCAACGGCTTTTGCCACATCTTCCTTAACCCCGGGATGGGCGGCCATGTCCCCGGGGGATTCAATGTGCCGGTAACCGAGCATGCCCTGATACGACACCGACAGGGCGTCAAAAAAGATTTTGGCAGTCAGTTCCATACCATCAAAGAGTTTTTTCCCGCCGGACCCGCCGCAGGACAGTAAGAATCCCTGGCGGATCCCGGCATTGGGCTCTTTGAGCCCAAGCTTATACTTCCGGCCCCAGAATACCTGGCACCGGTCAATCAGGGTCTTGAGCTGGGCCGTGACATTGTAAAAAAACACGGGCGAGGCCAATACGATGAGATCAGCCCTTTTGATGGCGGCATAGACCTGGTCCATTTCATCTTTAATGGGACAGAACCCTTTTTTTTCACAGACAATCAGCTCTTTGCACGGCTTTATGTCCAGGCCCGGGGCATGGATGGTCTCTACTGTGGCGCCAAGGTCCCGGGCCTTGTCACTGAACATAGAGACAAGGTCCCGGGTATTCCCGTTTTTCCTTGGGCTTCCCTGCAAACAGAGGATGTGCATAATGCTGCCTTTGTAATGAAGTGTTTGGACGAAAAGTCACCATTCGGCTGCGCCTTGTATCTCAAGCAAGGTTTCGTTCAAACACGGGTTTTCGTCCTGACCTTAAAGACTGATAACAGCCGCGTCACAGGAAAGGTTGATAAATTCCGCTGCTGTGGCCATCCTGGCCCCTTCTATCAGGTCTTCTTCCTTGATCTGCCGGGCACTGGCGCAGGGCGTACAGACCAGAATGGGGACCTCGTGGGCCTGCAGGTAGGCCAGAAGGTCGTCGGCCACATCGCCGGTGGCGGCCCTGACATGGGTGATGATGCCTTCTTTGGCCAGGTAAACCCCCTCGTCCAGCAGGAAAATACAGGTGTTTTTCCCTTCCTTGTGGGCAATGGTGGCCAGATGAATGGCCCGGGTGGCCCGGTTGGTGTCATTGGTTCCGCAGGATAATGCGACTACGACATTGTTGGTCATGATAAGCTCCTTGTTTTAAAAGCTGTTAGTAATTAGCTATTAGCCGTTAGCCATTCATATCACCTGTGGGTTAATCGTTGAGGGCTAAAAGCTAAAAGCTAATGGCTATCTATCAATCGGCCATTCCTGGTCTTTTTCTTCGCTGAAGACCAGAAATCTGTCCTTGACCAGCTCCTTGCCGGACATCGGACAGCGCAAGGTGATTTTAAAGTCTGAAACCTTAATGATTTCCCAGTCCCCTTTAAGGGGAGAGTCTTCGATCCTGATTTTCTGGCCCGGCACCAGAGGGCAGGGCTTGAACAGGGTTACTTTCATGTGAAATCCTCGATTACCGGAATTCTATCCGGGTTTCTTTGGGGTGCCGGTATCGTTTGGGTTGTTCATTGAGCCGGTATCCCAAGGCAACAATGACAGCAATTTCAAATGTCCGGGTATCAATGGACAGGGCTTTTTCAGCCTTGTCTTTTTCAAATCCTTCCATGGGGCAGGAGTCAATCCCAAGGGCTGCCGCAGCGGTCATGATATTGGCCAGGGCAATGTAACACTGCTTGGAACTCCAGGCATAGGCGCTCATCCGGGGAAAGACTTCAGTTTCCATGTGGTAGGAATACTTTTTCATGTAAGCGGCTACCGCCTTTGGGGACAGGTCTTTTCTTTCAAAGTTTCCCTTTATGTAGGGGGTGTCGGGCGTTGCCGCACCCGGTTGGGCCAGGATCACCACAACGTGGCTGGAATCGGTGATCTGGGGTTGATTCCAGCAGGCCGGCCGCAACGCCTGCCGGACATCTTCTGATTCCAGCACCAGAAATTTCCAGGCCTCAAGTCCAAAGGACGACGGGGACAGCCAGGCCGCTTCCAGGATGCTGCCAAGGTCTTCCCTGGAAATTTTCTTTTCAGGGTCAAATGCCTTGCAGGCATGGCGAAAATTTAATGCGTCAACTACCGGGTTCATGTGGCCTCCATCAATGAGTTGGCAAGGTGTTCGCTTAAAAACATGATGGATTCAATATCCAGGTGGCGGATAATGGTTTCATCAAATAAAAGTTTGGCATCTGCCTCAAATTCGTCTTTTTCATCCCAGAACAGAAGAACCACCGGAACTTTGGGAAAGCCTGAAAATTCATATGCCAGATCCGGGGCTTCATAATCGGCCTTGACGTTTTTTCCGCCAAAGCCTTCACAGGCGGAAACCAGGCGGTCTAAATGTCCGGCAAAGGTCTTTTTTAAAGGGTTCTCAATATGTTCTCGCATGGACAGGATCTTTGACACGGTATTGGGAAATTCCTTAAGGCTTTTCCTTTTTCCGGTGGGTTCTGTGGACCCTCCCTGGGCCATGTGAATATAGACAAAGGTCTGTTCGTTACGGCTCAAGGGGCGGCCGGACACATCAGCCACCCCCTGGCTGGTAATGGTAAGGGTTTTATTAAAGCAGGGCAGGGTAATTTTTTCCTGGCCTGCTTCAATCCCAAAGTCCCCCCCAATCCGCCGGGCAATGTCAGATAGTTCCATGGACGCGGCCTTTTGCCTGGCCCATTCAAGGGCTTCGGCCGCCATGTCCTTTTTGAGCCATTTGCCTTCCTTGTATTGCTGTTCCAGCTCTTTTTGGGCCGGTTCCAGCACATCTGCCGGGATATGGGGGCAGTTTTTGAGGGGATACTTTTCCGACACCACCTTGCCGGCAAAGGCAATGCAGGTCAAAAAACCGCAGTCTTTGCAATTGGTTCTTGGCAGCACTTTGGCGTAAAGGTCCACAACAGACAGGGCCATCGGGTTAATCCATCAGGTCTAATTTTTCGAGAACTTTAATGCTGGCCTTGTAGGAAACATAGATCAGCACCACATAGAGTATTAAATTGATAAATCCCATCTTAATATTTTCCTTTTTTGAATTTAGCCATTAGCTGTTAGCCGTCAGCAGCTAAAGGGTAACAGCTAAAAGCTAACAGCTTAATTATTAATACGATTTTTCTTGAATCTCTTCAGTGGTCAGCTTTTTAGAATCCATTAGCTTCCATACATAAGCAATATACGCCAGAACAAAGGGGACCCCCAATGCCACATAGGTCATGGCCATCAAAGTAAACTGGCTTGACGAGGCGTTGTAAATGGTGAGGCTGGACTGAAGATCTATTTTGGACGGGTAAAAAGCCGTATGATTCAAGGCCGGCAGACACAGCACGGTGAGCCCGGCAAATACGGTGCCAAACCCGGCGAACCAGATGCCTTTGGTGCTGTATTTAAAGGCGCCTAACAGCACTCCGTAAAGGATCAGGATTACTCCGGCCAGCAAAAGGACCAGCAGAACCGGCATCTGCAGAAGGTTGGTCAGATACTTGGAAGAGACCAGGGAGACCACGCCGGCATCGTCCACATGATACCCTTTCATAAACAGGATGCAGACAAGGACATAAAGCAAAAACGGCAGAGCGATCAGAAAGCTTTTCCAGACCTGTTCCCGCAGCCGGGTTTCAAGGTTGGGGGTGTTGGACAAATCAATGGAATTGAGCAGGTAAAGCCCGCCCAGAACCCGGGCATTGAACACCAGAAATATGCCCATGCTCAGGTTGAACAGCGAAAAAGCCGCTTCAAGCCCCCTAAAGTTAAACCCGAAAACAGTAAATCCCCAGGTCACCCGGTTGTACATGTCCAGGGTAAAGTTGGCACCGGTGTAAAAGGTGCCCACAGCCGCCCCGATGAGCAAAATGCCCAAAGATCCGTTGATAAAAAGGAAAAGTTCATACACCCGGGGGCCGAACAGATTTCCCTCTTTTTTCCGGTATTCATAGGACACCGCCTGGATAATAAAGGAGAACAGGATCAGCATCCAGACCCAGTAGGCTCCCCCGAAGCTGGTGGCATAAAATTTAGGGAAGGCCGCAAACAAGGCCCCGCCAAAAAGAACCAGGGTGGTATAGGGCAGTTCCCATTTCCGGCCAAGGGCGGTAATGACCAGGGTTTTTTCCGTTTCAGTGGCCGCCACCTGCCATAGCAGGGTCTGGCCCCCCTGGACCAGGTTAAGGAACAGGAACAAACTGCCCACAACGGCACAGATGATCCACCAAAGGTTTTGTAAAGTTGTATAATCAAATATCATTTTGACGGCCCTCCTTGCGGTCCTCTGGCGATTTGTTTTATCATAATGGTGATTTCAGCAATAAGCAGCAGGGTAAACAGTGCTAAAAACAGGATAAAGGTCAGCTGCACATTGCCGGCAGACAGGTTGCTGGTGGCCACATGAACCGGCAGAAGGTTATTAATGGCCCAGGGTTGGCGTCCGACTTCCGCCACAATCCATCCGGCCTGGGAAGCGATCATGCCAAGTCCCCCTGAAATCAGGCCAAGGGCAAGCAGCCATTTTTGCTTGACCAGGCTGTCTTTGAAAATGAAAAAGAGAAACAGGATAAAGATCAAGGGGAACAAAGAGCCTAAGCCCACCATGATGTGAAAGGCATAATAGGGCATGGCCACCGGCGGAATTGCCTGTTCGGGCTTGTCAAAATGGCCGTATCCCATGTAATCGATGTTTTCTTTAAAGGCGGCCAGGGCCTTGGTGGCCGCTGTCTCATCCTTGCCGGCCTTGGCCTGTTTGTAAATGGCCAGGTCCTTGAGGGCCTGTTTGCCTTTTACCATCTTTTCGTTTACACCCTCTACCTTAAATTCTTCGTTCCCATAGGTCAGGTCGTCAATCCCGGGAACAAATGAATCAATGGTGCGGTTGGCCAAAAGGGATAAAAGGTAGGGGATTTCAATTTTGATGGCAAAGGCGTCCTGGTTGTCCCCGGGCTGTTTGCCCGGGTTTAAAATACCGGCTGCCACAATGGGGGCCTTGGTCTGGCCTTTGTAGTACCCTTCAATGGCGGCCAGTTTCATGGGCTGGTTCTGGGCCACTTCATAGCCGGACTCGTCCCCGGTCAAAATAACATACCCGGAAGACAGCAGCCCGAAAACACAGGCAACAGCAAGGGATTTTTTAGCCATCTCAACATGTTTTTTTCTAAACAGATACCAGGAGCAGACCGAAACGACGAACAGGGAAGACAGCAAGAATCCGGAACTTGAGGCATGGGTGAATTTGGATAAGGCCACCGGGTTAAACACCACGCTAAAAAAGCTTTCCATTTCAAAGCGTGCCGTATCCGGATTAAAGGCCATGCCCACGGGGTTCTGCATCCAGCCGTTGGCCACCAGTATCCATACGGCGGAAAGGTTGGAGCCCACGGCCACCATCCAGGTGGAGAACAGGTGAAATTTTTTGGACACCCGGTTCCAGCCAAAAAACATGACCGCAAAAAAGGTGGCCTCGAGAAAAAAGGCAAAAATGCCTTCTATGGCCAGGGGTGCCCCGAAAATATCGCCCACCATCCAGGAATAATTGGACCAGTTGGTCCCGAATTCAAATTCCAGAATAATTCCCGTGGCAACCCCAATGGCAAAGTTGATGCCAAACAGGGTCATCCAGAATTTGGTAATGGTCTTCCATTCTTGTTTCCCGGTACGCACATAAATGGATTCATAAAATGCGCACAAAAAAGACAGCCCCAGGGTCAGGGGGACAAAAATCCAGTGATACATAGCGGTAAGGGCAAATTGCGCCCTTGCCCAGTTCACCATACTCAGGTCAATGTCAATCATTTAAGGTTTTCCTCCCTAATTTCGGTATAAGGTGTTTTGGGTTAATATTTAAATGGTGCCTGCTCAGAACTTGGCTGGCCGGTGATCTGATCCAGGACGTAACTTGATTTTTCTTGGGGGGTCTTAAATTTTGAATCCAGAAAATCCGGAAAAAAGAATACTTTTAGAACAGCAAACATGACAAAGAGTTTGATGAAAATGATGGTCCATAATTTCTTTCCCAGCACCATCCCTTTAAAACCGTCACGGTAAAATGTGTAGATCCGGGTTACAGGGCGGGTCAGCGAACTGATTTTCATATCGAACTTCCTTTGCTTGACTGTCCGGCTTAGGTGAAAAATATGTGTTAACCAAATGGGTCACCGTATGGCGATATTTACAGCGGCCATCTAAATGAAATAGTTGAGCAAGTATCATGCCATGGATAGCCGATAAGCGAAACTGAACAAAAAGAGCGGCCGTCTGGTCAATTTTCTTTCATTTGCGGCCGTTCAACCGGTTGAAAGACAGAACATTTTTATTGAAAAAGCGGATGGTTGTGAGGTCTTCCTGTCTTAACGCCGTTAAAGGTCCTGGGCCGTCTGCGAATGGGAATTTTTGATAATTTAAAGGTTAAAAAAGCCTGGGATACGGTTGATGTCTCAAACAAAATGTCTCACACAACCGTCCTGTCTCATAGCGCGAGACAGGGATTAAATGGTGTCAATATATGATATTACCTCTTCATTGCCGGACAGGAACCGGTACAGGGTGGCCCGGCCCACGCCCAAAAGCCGTGCGGCTTTGGACTTGTTTCCCCCGGCCCTTTTCATGGCGGCCTTGACCGACTCCTCATCCAGTTTTCCCCGGGACGGTTTGGTTTCCAAAGCCACGGTTGGGGACTCGTATCGCATGATTACGTTCTGGTCCCGGGTGATCTCAAGGGGCAGGTGGTCGGGCATGATTTTTTTCCCCCTGGATCTGACCATGGCAAACTGGATGGCGTTTTTCAGCTCCCTGACATTGCCCGGCCATGAATAATCAAGCATGATATCAATGGCTTCATTTGAAATCTCAGGGGCTTTGTGGGGGCTGTCCACTTCAGCCTCTTTAAGAAAATAA
Organism: uncultured Desulfospira sp.; assembly: GCA_963663165.1. Classification (GTDB taxonomy): domain Bacteria; phylum Desulfobacterota; class Desulfobacteria; order Desulfobacterales; family Desulfobacteraceae; genus Desulfospira. Next base: position 498,603 of record OY760175.1, read on the forward strand.
GCGGCCAGAAGGGGAATATCGGTTTTTCTTTTCCGCAGGGGCGGTAAATGAACCGGTATCACGTTAAGCCGGTAAAACAGGTCTTCCCTGAACCTGCCGGTTCGGACCTCTTCTTTCAGGTTTTTGTTGGTGGCACTGATAATCCGTGTATCCACATGAACCCGTTTTTCCCCGCCCACTTTTTCAAAGCTGCCTTCCTGTAAAAACCGTAACAGTTTGACCTGGGTCTGCAAGGGCAGTTCAGCCACCTCATCTAAAAACAGGGTGCCCTGGTGGGCCAGTTCAAACCGGCCTTTCCGTTCCCGGACCGCGCCGGAAAATGCCCCTTTGACATGGCCGAACAATTCACTTTCAACAATCCCCTCAGGGATGGCCCCGCAGTTGACCGGGACAAAGGCGCCCTTGCCAAAGGAACTGGTATCATGAATGGCGTTGGCCACCCGCTCTTTACCGGTGCCGGTTTCCCCTGAAACATGGACCGGGTAATTGTACAAGGCCACATCCTGGATTTGCCTGAAAATTTCCTGCATGGCCTTGTCCTTACCGATAATGCCGGAAAATCCGGAAATGGATTCGGTTTTAAGGGAAAGGGCAAAAGGCTCTGTCATGTCCCTGAAGGAGGCAATTACCCCGGTAAGCTGCTTGTCTTGATTAAAAATAGGGGAAACCGTCATTTCCACCTGGCGGGTCTCCCCCTGTTTGGTGACAATACTTAACGGGTATTCCACCAGGTCAGTATGGAAAGTGGGCGGTCCGTCTGCAAATGAACACTTGCCCCCGCAAAACGGGGCTTCGAAAACATCGTGGCAGTCTTTTCCAATGACCTCTTCTTTGGTATATCCGGTAATTTTCTCGGCTTCTTTATTGAAAACCGTGATAACCCGGCTTGTGGTATGGGCCATTATCCCTAAATGGATGTTGTCGAGAACCAGGCTTAAATTATTTCGATCAAGAACGGCTTTTTCAAATTCTTTCATATGGTATTTCCAGGAATCACACCTGATTTCAAATCATGAATTTAAACTGGCAGGCGGATTTGCTTTGATAGTTGGAGACCGGGCAGGGGGTGCATCCCTGCATGGCCCGTAAAAAAAATGCCTGCCGGTTTAGTACTTGACACATTTGTGTATCAGATGCAATGATTTTTTGGAAAATTTGTGCGGGAAGACTGAAGGGGGTTGGGCTGAAGGCTGTCAGGGCAAAGAATCGCGCGCCTTTCATGGCTTTTGCGGTGTGGCTGGGGGCATGAGAGGGGGGGGAAGAAAAATTTATTCCAGGACAATGCAGTGGCGGGGACAGTTGTTTACGGCTTCTCGAATATCCTTATCTTCGTAGTCATCAAGATCAAGAACATCAATGTAGCCGGCATCGTTGAGTTCAAAGGCATGGGGGGCAAGGTCCGTGCAGACGCCGCAAAGAATGCAGCACTCCATGTTTACAGCCAAGATTCTCGGGGCAGTGGCGGTTTCACTTTTCAGGCGGCTCATTCCACCATCCTTTTTGAATATGCTTTTGCTTTTCTTTTTCGGCAAGCTCCAGGATCCGGTACCCCGAGTCCAGCAAAATTCCGTAAAGAATCCCGCAGCCCGGATCTTCCCTGTGTTCATCCCCAAGCTTTGCAAGATGAATCATTTTATGGGCCAATTCAATGGTTAGTTCAATGTTGGTATCGCATTTTTTTTCAAACATACGGTAACATGCTCTTTAAACTGATAATTTGTCACTTTGTTAATCGTTTAGGCGGCAAAACCCCATAACATAATGCCGGGACAGCCGGTTTCAATCCTGTTTTTAAGATTTATTTTATACAATTAGCATGCCAGGCAAGAAACAAGAGACAAGAAACTGGAAACAAGAAACAAGCGGACAGAAAGTCCTTAACGCCTGATAGAACCCAAAAGAATCGCAGCATCCGGCCTCCCGTTTTCGGCCTCCGGTTTCCGTTCTATAGTTGACAACCCCTACTTTGTGGCATAGATTCTGATGAGTAATTATGCAATGCCGGCAACGGCATTGATGAATAGACAATTGAACATAATACCGGTATTTCCATGGATGATATAAAATTTAAGCAGGTCCGGGCCAGGCTCAAAAAGACCCAAAAGGAGATGGCACAGCTTTTAGGGGTGTCCATCAAGGCCGTTCACAGCTATGAACAGGGATGGCGCAAAATTCCCCACCATGTGGAGCGGCAGCTGTTGTTTCTTCTTTTTCGGACAAAAGGGCAGGGCGGCCAAACCAAATGCTGGGACATCATGGACTGTGACGAACAAAGCTGTCCGGCCAGGGAATTTGAATCTGGCGACATGTGCTGGTTTGTCAACGGCACCATCTGCTCGGGAAGGCCCCATGGGACCTGGGATGAAAAAATGAGCGAGTGTGCGTCCTGTGAAGTATTTAAAAAGTGTTTCAGTGAAATAGGGGAGGATATCCAATGAGTGAGACAGCCTTGTCCTGCCGGACACTGAATGATGGCAGGCCGGACCTTCGAAAACAGCTTCCGGGGACCATTCAGGACATCTTAACATCAATGGCGGATGATACCTGTTTTGCCCATATCGGGGATGAACCCATTCATTTTACCATTTCCGTCAGGGACATGATTGAGCAGTTCAGACGGATTCTGTTTCCCGGTTATTTTTCCAAGGAAAAAATTGACCACGCCAATCTGGTCTATAGCATGGGGCAGGCGGCCTCCAAGCTGTATGATACCCTGTCTGAGCAGATCACCCATGTGCTGCGCCACGATTGTTTAAGGTATGACCGGCCCTGTACGGAGTGCGAGGTCAGAGGCGGTGAAACGGCCATGGCCCTGATCCGGCAGATACCGGAATTAAGGAAATCCCTGGCAGCCGATGTCAGGGCTGCCTATGACGGAGACCCGGCCGCCAAAAGCCATGATGAAATCATTTTTTCTTATCCCGGGATTTATGCCATTACCGTATACCGGATTGCCCATATTCTTTATGCGCACGGGGTTCCCCAGCTTCCCCGGATCATGAGTGAACATGCCCACAGCGTGACCGGGATTGACATTCACCCCGGGGCCGTCATTGGCGAGCGCTTTGTCATTGACCATGGCACCGGCCTGGTCATCGGAGAAACCAGCATCATCGGCAACAATGTGCGGATTTATCAGAACGTCACCATCGGGGCACTGTCCCTGCCGCCGGATGCCGGCAATAAGCTTCGGGGCGCCAAACGGCATCCCACCATTGAGGACGATGTCATTGTTTACTCCGGGGCCACCATTCTCGGCGGCGATACCATCATCGGGGCAAGGTCTGTGGTGGGCGGCAATGTCTGGCTGACCGAATCCATCCCGCCGGACACCAAGGTGTTTATGGAAACCCCGCGTCTGGTTTACAGAAAACATTCTCAAAAAAAAGGGGGCAAACCATGACCCTTTATCCGGACATCACCCGTACCTGCGGCCATACCCCTCTGGTTCACATCCGGACGGCCTCCCGACAAACAGGGGCGGTTATAATGGGGAAACTTGAAACCTTCAACCCTACGGCCAGTGTCAAGGCAAGGGTGGGCGTGGCCATGATTGAACAGGGCATGGCGTCGGGAAAAATCAACCCGGATACCCTGATTGTAGAGCCCACCAGCGGCAATACGGGTATTGCGTTGGCCTTTGCCGCAAAGGTGCGGGGGTTAAAGCTGGTGCTGACCATGCCCGAGACCATGAGCCGGGAGCGCCGGCTGCTCCTTGCTCATCTCGGGGCTGCTCTGGAATTGACCCCGGGGGATCAGGGCATGAAAGGGGCCATTGAAAAGGCACAGGATATTTTATTGAGAACCCCCAATGCGTTTATGCCGGACCAGTTTTCCAATCCGGCCAATCCGGATATTCACCGTAAAACCACCGGGCCTGAAATCTGGGATGCCCTTAACGGTAACATTGATATTTTTGTTGCCGGAGTCGGCACCGGGGGAACCATTACCGGTGTGGGGCAGTTTCTAAAACAAAAAAATCCCCAAATCAAAATCATTGCGGTGGAACCGTCTGGGTCTCCGGTTCTTTCAGGCGGTAAGCCGGGACCCCACGCCATTCAGGGCATCGGTGCCGGTTTTATTCCGGCCAATCTGGATCAGACGGTGCTGGACGAAGTGATTCAGGTTCAGGACAGCCAGGCCCTTGACGGGGCAAGACAGCTGGCCGCCAATGAGGGGATCCTGTGCGGCATTTCCTCAGGGGCTGCTTTTCATGCAGCAAAAACCGTGGGGGCGAGATCCGAAAATCAGGGTAAACAAATTGTTTTTGTGGTCTGTGATACGGGAGAACGGTATCTGAGTACGGATCTGTTCAAACACTAGACAAAAGGGGAGGGGCAGCCCGGCATAATATACTTACTGTCGATAACCTTTTGGCTGACATAGGTATCCAGAACCGCCAGGGCATTGCCGGTAATAAAAGGGACCAGGCAAATATCATGTTCTGTGATCAGGTCAGCCGGACCTGTTGAAATGGCGCCGCAGATCAAGGTGGAGACCCCGGCTTGTTTGAGCATGTCAATCATATCGGCCGCAGGTTCCGGCCTGAAAGGCTTATATGTTTTGTTGACGATAGTACCGTCTTGAACCTCTGCAATTAAAAGCGTGTTGGCAGCATCAAAAACAGGCGATATCCGATTACCCCATATGGTGACGGCCAGTTTCACAAAAAATTCTCCATATGCTTGAGTTCAACTTTAAGGGGAAGCCCCCTTTTTTAAAAAACCTTTCTAAAACCAATTCTGCAAGCCATGTGCCGAACCCTGGCGGCAAATTCTGTTCATGGGGTGTTGTCTTGAATATGCATATAATTTCAAGTTGTTAAGCCATATCTGGCCGTAACGGCTTATGCCGGATCGTTATGGTTATAGTCGCAAGTTTAAGACCGATACCATAAAACCGGTAGCAGATATACCTACCCCATTAAACGGTCATGCCCAGTTTTTTAATCCTCCTGAACAGGGTGCTTTTATGAATGCCAAGATCCTTTGCTGCGGCATTTTTGTTGTAATTGTTCCGGGTCAGGGCATCTAAAATGAGCTTGATCTGGGCTGATTTCACAGGATCTTTGGTCTGTTCTGAAGGACACACGGACTGCTGGGAAATAAACCCGGGCAGATGCTCTAATTTGATGGTTCCCTTGGTGCAAAGGACAAAGGCATGCTCAATAATGTTTTCAAGTTCACGGATATTGCCCGGAAAATCATGGGCCATAAACGTGGAAAGCACTTTCTGGTCAATTCCGCCAATATGCTTTCCCTGTCGCATGTTCATTTTGGAGATAAACCGGTCCACCAAAAGGGGGATATCCTCCATTCTTTCTTTTAAAGGGGGAAGGGTTAAACGGACCACATTGATCCGGTAATACAAGTCCTGGCGAAACCGTTTTTCTTCCATGAGCCGGGTCAGGTTTTTGTTGGTGGCGGCAATGATCCGGACATCGGTTCGTTCTTTGCTAAGCCCGCCTAAAGGGGTAAACTCCTGTTCCTGGAGAACCCGGAGCAGGCTGACCTGAAATGCCGGGCTGGTATCCCCGATCTCATCCAAGAAAATGGTTCCCCCGTCTGCTAAGGCAAACTGTCCGGGCTTATCCTTGACTGCGTGGGTAAACGCCCCTTTTTTATATCCGAACAGCTCGGATTCCAGCAGGGTATCGGGCAGTGCCCCGCAGTTAATGGCGATAAAGGGTTTGTTTTTCCGGTGGCTGGTGTTGTGGATGGCCCGGGCCAAAAGCTCCTTTCCGGTGCCGGTTTCCCCCTCAATGATCACCGAAGAGTCGCTTTCTGACACCTGGGGCAGGATGGTGAAAATTTTTTTCATGGCACTGCTCTGGCTGATGATATCCCCTGCCTTGAAACTGCCGGACAGTTCCTTTCGAAGGGCTTCAACCAGGGTATGGTCCCGGAAGGTTTCCACGCCGCCGATGACCTCATCCTTTTCATCAATCAGGAGAGATGTGGAGGCGGTAATGGGAATTTTGTTTTTTTGGCTGTTAATGATGTAGGCCGAGCTTGAAATAAACGGTTTGCCCTGTTCCATGGTTTTTTTCAAGGCACAGTCTTCTTCACACATATTGGACCGGAATACGTCCCAGCAGTGGCGGCCGATGGCCTCTTTTCTTGAAATGCCTGTGATTTCTTCAGCCGCCCGGTTAAACGAGGTAATTTCCCAGTTATAATTGATGGTGAACACCCCGTCTGAGATGGAATCGAGAATGACCTGGGTGGTGTCCCGGGTCAGGGGGCTGAAAGGTTGGTTATCGCTCATCTATGACATCTTTAACAAAGTTAACAATTACCATGGGATTTATCAGAAAATTTGCAGAAATGCAATCCCGTAGCGTTTTTGCAATGGGGTAATCAGATAAACGGGTAAGTGAGCCAAAAAAACTTTAGGCTTGAAATGCCCTGGAGAAGGGATCCTCAAGCCTAAAGTTGAAACCTCAAATATTGTAAAGCTAATAGCTAATGGCTAACAGCTATCAAAAATACACCGGATTCCAGGCCATCTTATCAATCAGCGTGTTGAGTCTTTCCGGGTCATTTTCGTGTTTAAACTCGGAAAATGCGCAGTCGTTCTGTGTAACGCCGGCTTTGATGGCTTCCTGCCCTACTTTTTTGGCCACATCCATGGACACTTCCCTGAGCTGGTCCAGGGGCGGGCACAGGATCCCGTCGGCAATATCCTGGTCACTGATAAATCCGGCCACCGCATGGGCTGCCGCTGAAAAGAATTCAGGCAGAACCTCTGTGGCGCCGGAAGCAACAATCCCTAACCCGACACCCGGGAATACGAAGGAGTTGTTCATCTGGCCGATCCGATAGGATTTGCCGTTATGTTCTACCGGGTCAAAGGGAGAGCCTGTGGCCACCAGGCCTTTGCCGTCAGTCCATTCATAAACATCCTTGGGCAGTGCTTCAGCCTTGGCGGTCGGATTGCTCAAGGGGAGAATCACGGGCCGGTCCGTATTCTGCCCAACGGCTTGAACGATGTCTTTGGTAAAGTATCCGGGCTGGCCGGAAGTGCCGATGAGGACCGTTACCTTTTCGTTTTTAATCAGATTTAAAAGGGTGTTGTCTTCAGGGGCCGTTAACCAGGAAAGGGTCTTGGGATCCTTGGCAAATTTAATTTTATAGGGCTCAAGATCCCGGTCCGATGTGACCACACCCCTGGAATCTAAGGTAAAGATTTTCTGGGTGGCCTCTTGTTGTGTCATTCCCTGGACCATAAGTTCGGTCATGATCTGCTCGGCAATGCCGATGCCGCCGGCGCCGGCGCCGTGAACCACGTATACCTGATCCGTCATTTTTTCTTTTTTAACCTTCATGGCGGCCAGAATGCCGGCAAGGGCGATAGACCCGGTCCCCTGGATATCGTCATTAAAAGAGATCACCTCTTTGACATATTTATCCCTGACGGTAAAGGCGGTTTGCTTGGAAAAATCTTCCCACTGGCACAGGGCTTTGGGAAAGACTTTTTTAAATGCCACCACAAATTTTTCAACAAAGGCGTCGTATTCCGCCCCTTTGATCCTTTTTTGACGCCAGCCCAGGTAGCTGGGGTCTTCAAGCAGGTCCTGGTTGTCAGTTCCCACGTCCAGGGAGATGGGCAGACAATGCCATGGGGCAATGCCGGCACCCTGGGTATAGAGCATCAGTTTTCCAAGGCAGATGGGAATGCCGCCGGCGCCCTGGTCACCAATGCCGAGAATTCCCTGGTTGTCCGTGACCACAGCTACCCGGATGTCTTTGTCTGAATAATTCCTAAGGATCTGTTCGGCCTGGTCAATATTGCCCGGATAAAAGTGGATCCCGTTGGCCCGCCTGAACATGGCGGAATACTGCTGGCAGGCCAGCCCTACAGTGGGGGTATAGATAATGGGAAGGAACCTGATCACGTCGCTTGCCACCACGGCATGGGCCAGAACCACATTCCGGTCATACAGGCTTCGGATATAGATGTACCGTTCGATATCGTTTTCTTTTTTTCCAATAATGGAAAGGCTGGAGGTCACCTGATCCTCCAGGGTTTTGAACCTGGGGGGCAAGAACCCCTTCAGGTCAAGAGCCTGCCGCTCTTCTTCCGTAAATGCCGTACCTTTGCTGATATTATTGAACCTCAGGATATCCGCCCCTCTCAGGTTGATGGTTACCCCTGTGGTTTCGCCAAATTGCCCATACTCAAACTTGTAATGATTGCATTCCATTTTTCGGATATTTCCCCATATAAAAAGGTTAAAAACGTAAAGGATTTATATAATATTTTAAAAACAGGATCAATCAAATATTTCATGTTATATTTCATGAAATGTGGTGTATCTTTTAGAATATGAATATTATGGCAGAAAATAATTAAAAAATATTGCAAAAAATCAATTTGGCAGCGTGAAGTACCTAAAAATTGCAGATGGGGGTAAGGGAAGAGGGCTCTTTGGAGAATGAAAAATAAAGGCCGGGGGCATGTGACCCCGGCCTTATGAGGGGTACTTAATTTTATCCAGTGATCATCTTCCTTAAAACATAGTGAAGGATTCCCTGGTGCCGGATATAGTCAACCTCAATGTCGGTGTTGAGTTTGGCCAAAACTTCAAAGGTGACGGTCCGGCCGTTTTCTGTTGCCTCAACCTTAAGTATGCTGTTGGGCCGGATGGCGTCAAGATCCTTGATGGTAAAGGTTTCATTTCCTTTCAGTCCCAAAGATTCAAAGGATTCGCCGTCTTTAAAAACCAGGGGTACCACCCCCATGCCCACCAGGTTGGACCGGTGAATCCGCTCAAAGGACTGGGCAATAACCGCCCGGATGCCTAACAGAATGGTCCCTTTGGCCGCCCAATCCCGGGATGAGCCGGTGCCGTATTCTTTTCCGCCAAATACAATGAGCGCTGTATTCTGGTCCTTGTATTTTTGGGCCGCATCAAACACATGAAGGGTTTCTTTTTCAGGAAATTTAAGGGTAACCCCGCCGGTTTGATCCACCAGAAGATTTTTAATTCTGATGTTGGCAAAGGTGCCCCGCATCATGACCTCGTGATTTCCCCGCCTTGAACCGTAGGAGTTAAAATCAAAGGGGAGAACCCCGGTTTCTTTTAAATACTTTCCGGCAGGGGTGTCCACGGGGATGGCACCGGCCGGTGAAATATGGTCCGTGGTGACCGAATCGCCGAGGATCAGGAGAGGCCGGGCATCATGAATGTCCTTTATGGGGCCGGCGGTCAAAGAGAAGTTTTCAAAAAAGGGCGGGTTCCGGATATAAGTGGAATCCGGGTCAAAATCAAATGTGGTGGCCTTGGAAACCTCAAGCTCCTGCCAGAGCCGGTCGCCTTTAAAGATATGTTCATATTGGTTTTTATAGAAGTCGGCCTTTACATGACGTTCCACAAACTCGTTGATTTCTGCGGCAGCCGGCCAGATATCCTTCATGAAAACCGGCGCACCGTCCTTGCCGGTGCCAAGGGGTTCGGTGTCAAGGTCAATGTTGATTCTGCCGGCCAGGGCATAGACCACCACCAGGATGGGGGACATCAGGAAATTGCCTTTAACGGCCTGATGAATCCTGGCTTCAAAATTCCGGTTCCCGGACAATACCGAGGTCACATCCAGGTGGTGGGTTTTAATGGCTTCCTCAATAAAGGGATCCAAAGGCCCGCTGTTGCCGATACAGGTCATGCAGCCAAACCCGGTGTTGTTAAACCCCAGGGCTTCAAATTCATCGATCAGCCCGCATGCGTTGAGGTAGTCCATGACCACACGGGAACCCGGGGAAAGGGACGTTTTCACAAACCATGGAATGGACAGGCCCTTTTCAACGGCCTTTTTTGCGGCAAGACCGGCACCAATCATGGTGTAGGGGTTTGAGGTGTTGGTGCAGGAGGTGATGGCGGCGATAACGACACTGCCGTTGGTCAGGGCTGGCTCATGGCTTGATGTTCCCTGTTCAGCATTTTGGGGCAGAATCTGTATGTCCTGGCGGTTGTCCAGGTCATACAAGGTTGTGATTTTTTCTTTGACCTTTGTTAAAACAATCCGGTCCTGGGGGCGGCTGGGCCCGGACAAACAGGGTTCGATGGCCCCAAGATCCACATCAATGGTTTTTGAAAAAACAAGGTCCCGGTCATGGGTGTTGAAAAAACCACAGGCCTTGCAATAGGCCGACACCCGGTCCGCTGTCTTTTCCCGGTTGGTCCGGTTCAAAAAATCCAGGGTCTGGTCATCCACCGGGAAAAATCCCGATGTGGCCCCGTATTCAGGGGACATGTTGGAAATGGTGGCCCGGTCGGTCAGGGTGAGGTTTTTTACGCCGGGACCGGTATATTCAACAATTTTTTCCACCACGTTCTCCTGCCGTAACCGCTGGGTCACAAAAAGGGCAATGTCTGTTGCGGTAACCTGGGCTGAAGGGGTTCCGGTAAAATGAACCCCGACAATTTCAGGCAGGTTCATATAATAGGGCTTGCCCAGCATTACGGCTTCGGCTTCGATTCCGCCGACCCCCCAGCCCAGAACGCCCAGGGCATTGATCATGGTGGTGTGGGAGTCGGTTCCCACCAGGGTATCGGGAAAGGCGGTCAGCCCCTCTTTTGTTTGTTTCGTGGCAATCACCGGCGCCAGGTACTCCAGGTTAACCTGATGGCAGATGCCCGATTCCGGCGGAACAACCCTGAAATTGTCAAAATTTTCCTGGGCCCATTTTAAGAGTTTATACCGTTCCTTATTTCTTTCGTATTCTTTCTGGGCATTGAGGAAAAATGCGTTTTTCTCTTTGAAATGGTCCACCTGGATGGAATGGTCAATCACCAGGTCAACGGGGACCAGGGGATTGATCTTTTCAGGATCAAGCCCGGCCTTATGGACCGCATCCCGCATGGCGGCAAAATCAACCACTGCCGGAACCCCGGTAAAGTCCTGCATCAGGACCCGGCCGGGATAAAAGGGAATCAGTTCCTGGGATTGGGACCGTGACAGGTAAAACCCGCAGGCATTGTAAATGTCTTCCCACGAAATTTTTGATGCATCCATATTCCGGACCAGGTTTTCAATGATCACCCGGGCGGAAAAAGGCAGGGAGCAAATGTCAGGGAAAAAAGAATTTTCAAGCAGTTTGAGGTTGTAAATAGTGCAGGATTGGTTCTGAAAAGAAATTTCCTGCCGGATACTGGGAATTTGGTTCATTTCTTAGCTCTCATTTTAGCGGTTAGCAATTAGCTGTTAGCCATGGCTTTAAGAGCTAAAGGCTAACAGCTAAAGGCTGACAGCTTACTATTGGTTCTCTTGAGCCCTTAAGTCCTTTCTTAAAATTTTCCCCACGTTGGACTTGGGCAGCTCGCTTCTGAATTCCACCTGGGTGGGCAACTTGTATTTGGCAAGCTTGGTGGCGCAATAGTCAATGACTTCCTGCTCTGTCATTTTCTGACCTTCTTTTAAGATGACAAAGGCCTTGACCGCTTCCCCGCGTTTGGGGTGGGGGATGCCGATGGCGCAGGCTTCTACAATTTTGGGATGTTCAAACAACACTTCGTCAATATCCCTTGGATAGACATTGTATCCGCCGGAAATGATCATGTCCTTGATCCGGTCCACAATATAAAAGTAGCCGTCCTCATCCATTTTGGCCACATCGCCGGTGTGGAGAAATCCTTCTTCGTTAATGGTCTTGGCTGTTTCATCCGGCCGGTTCAAATACCCTTTCATGACCTGGGGCCCTTTGATCAGCAGTTCTCCGGATTCCCCGACAGGGACTTCTTTGGTGGGATCTTCAATATCGACAACCTTGCATTCGGTATTTGGCAGGGGAACCCCGATGGACCCGACTTTCCGGTTGCCCTGGAATGGATTGACATGGGTTACCGGGGTGGTTTCGGTCAGGCCGTATCCTTCAACAATAATGGAGCCGGTTTTTTCCTGGAAGTTGTTGATCACTTCCAGAGGCAGGGGGGCAGACCCTGAGAAACAGCCCTTGATGCTGGTCAGATCCGTATTGGCAAGGTCAGGGTGTTCCAGTATGCCGATATACATGGTGGGAACCAGGGGAGCAAAGGTGGGCCTGAATTTGCCAATGGCCTCAAGCAGGGGTTCGGGCTGGGGTTTGGGTACCAGGACATTGGCCCAGGCCATGCGCACGGCAAAGTTCATGGAGGTGGACATGCCGAATACATGGAAAAAGGGAAGGGCGCCCAGCATGATTTCCTTTCCTTCATCAAATGCCGGGAACCAGGCCTGGAGCTGCTGAATCTGGGAGGCGATATTTCTATGGGTGAGCATCACCCCTTTGGACACCCCGGTGGTGCCGCCGGTGTATTGGTACATGGCGGTATCATCCAGGCTGATATCGGCCATATCATAGTCCGGCGGGTTTGAACTGATAACGTCTTTGAATTTGTAAAGGTCTTTGGCCGGGGAAACCGTGCAGGCCAGGTTCTTTTTTTTGGCCACCAGGGGAAACAACAGCCGTTTGACAAAGGGAAGATAGTCGCCAATGGACGTGTAAACAATGGTTTTAATGTTGGTTTTTTCCCTGAGCTTGACCATGCGGGCCGCTAAAAGATCAAGGGTAATCAAGAATTTTGAGTTGGAATCTGTAAACTGATGTTCAAGTTCCCGGTCAGAGTACAGGGGATTGTTGAACACCACAATACCCCCGATTCTCAAAATGGCATAGTAGGCCACCACACAGGGGATAAGGTTGGGCAAAAGGATGGCCACGCTGTCCCCTTTTTTTACCCCAAATCCTTTAAGCGCTGCACTAAATCTTGCCACCATTTCGTTGAGTTCCCGGTAGGTTACCGAATACCCTTGAAATATCAATGCGGTGTGATCAGGGAAATTTTTCGCTGAATTCGCAAGGTACTCGGGGACCAGGGTGTCATTAAATTCAATGTGTTCCGCAATTCCGGCTTCATAGGAATTAAGCCAGATTTTTTTCGAATAAATGCTTTGCTCAGACAAGATCCTCTCCTTTTTTCTCATGGGGTTAAAGGCCGTTTTAAATTTTCAGGGTCGCATCAGCAAACTCAAAAAATTGTAAAGGTGTACTATGGTCTTTGATAAAGAGAAAAACGATGTTCTGTCAAGGAAAAAACCGTTTCATCGTTAATCAAGAAGGGAATTTCTTCTCTTTTTTCCCAGGGAAACACTGTGGCCCAAGATCCATCCTAACAGCAGAACCCCGACCCCTGCCAAGAACCATTTGATCATGCCGGTACGGAACAGGTAGCTGGTTTGATCCTCTAGACCCTGGATTTCCTTGGCCAGTGTTACATTTTCTCTTTTTAGTCTCTTGTTTGAACTTACAATTTCCTTTATATTATCAGAATCGTTTAACAGGGTCTGGTATTTTTCTGTGGCCTGGGCGGAAGCCGTTTCCAAGGCGTTTATTTTTTCGTTGGCATTGTTAAGCTCAAGCTCAAGGGCTTGCAGTTTTTCTTCACTGATCTGAGGCAGAGGCGAATCCGGGGATGGGGCCATGTTTTCCTGTGCGGTTTTAAGTTGGGCGATCTGTTCCTCCAAGGCCTTGTTTTCAGCTTTAAGCTGTTCAATAACAGTGGATTTGGGCAGGGTATAAACCACAAACCGTTTGTCTACCCAGCCTGTTTCTCCAGATGCAAGACCAACCTTTAAAAAAAGGTCTTTTTCTTCCATGATGGTTAAAGGGGTATCGCTTTGCAGTTTTTTGATCACCGGAAAGGTTCGGGACGGGCCTTCCCGAAGGGTGAGAATCAGCATATCAGATACATATCCGGTCTTGGCCGGGCAAAGATCAGCAAGGCCAAAGCAAGTCAGGAAAACAACTATAATGCTGAAAACGATTTTTCTCATATTTCTATTGCCTCCGTAGTTTTTTTTTGTTTCAATAACAATCCTTGTACGATTTTACAATAGTCAGGTGAAAATGAATCAGGAATTATACAAAAAATTATACATCACCAATATCCTTAACGGGGTGACTGAAGGCCTTTCAAAGTTTATCAGGCCTAGCCGGGTTGCCGTAATTTTTGCCGCAAAGCCTGAAGACCCGGTAATGATACTTGACCCTAACGGGCTTCTTAAGGGACACGAAACCAGGCTCAAAGAGTTGTTTTTTACGGATCATCGCCAATGGCGGCTTGATTTGATCGAAAAAATTAACTGTCAGCCTTTAGGCCATTTTGTGCTTGAAGAAGATCCGGGCTTGTCCGGCCTGATTTCCTGCGGCGGGATTAGTTCGGAATTTTTTTACCAGTCCTGGTTTACGGACCATCACCCGGACATGTGTTCCAAAAAACCGGTTAAATGCTGGCTTGAGCAGGCAATCACCCTGTTTATCCACGATTTTAATTCAACCACAACGGTTATCAACGCCTCAGACTATGTGCTTAAAAATTATTCCCTTCAGGCTGTCGCAGATGCTATCGTGGACGAAAGAGAACAGCATTTGACCTTTGACAGCCGCATGCAGATACCGCCCATCCTCAATGCGATTCTCAATATCTCAAAAACCCGTGAGGAAGGGGCCTGGGCCCGGGGACATTTGTTTTTTACCGATGCCCATAAACTGGAATCCCTTGATTTTATAACCAAAATTCAACGTCATGAGCGGCCCTCAATATCCAATGCAAAGCACATTAGAAAATTGTTGCTGGCGGTAGAGCGCTCGGATCGTAAGCTGGCCTCTGACGGCCTGTCTGTTATCGGGATTACCGATGTCGCCATACCCGATTATGCGGTCACCGCTGATTTCAGGGGCGATTTTGGGTTTTTAAAACTCGGGAACGAAAAGCTGGCCTCTTTTCATGACGGCAGCTTTTATTCCACTACCCGCAAGGCCAAAATGGTGGAGTTAGAAGAGCTTCTAATGGATTCTCAGTTGGACGGTGAGGCTTCCAATTTGCTGTTTCAGGTGGTATCCAATCTGGTTCATGCGGCCGGGACCTCCCGCCACGGGTGTACCCTTGTGCTGGATCTTAACGAGCTTCCCGTGCCTTTGTCCGGCCATGTGCTGGAACCTTCCTTAAGCCTTCTGGAACCCAAAAATTTTAACCTTGCCCGGTCTTTGTTAAAAATTGACGGCGCGGTTCACTTAACCGGAGACAGCCATATCCATGGATTTGCCTGCCTTCTGGACGGCACCACCATCAAGCATGAAAACATGGCAAGAGGCGCCCGGTACAACTCGGCTCTAAGATTCTCTTCGAATCACCCCAAAATTATTATTGTGGTGGTCTCTTCAGACCGGCCCGTTTCCATTATCCATAATGGTATTGAAATTAACGCATCCCGGTTATGGAAACCGGTCTATGCCATGTCACCTGAATTAATCCCCCTTGAAACTTATCTTAACGGAGTTCAATTATGACACACGACCATCACCATGGGCATTCCCATGGGCACGACCATAGCCACAGCCATGAACATTCCCATGGCCAGGATCATTCCCATAATCACGAACATACCCATTCCCATACCCATGACCATTCTCACGATCATGGGGATTCCCATAATCACGCACACTCACCTTCCCATGCCCATGACCACGGGCATTCTCATGACCACGATCATGGACATACCCACGATCATGAACATACCCATGATCATGGACATACCCATTCCCATGATACTGAAATGAGTCTGGAACAAAAGCTGGCCACCTTGTTTGCCCACTGGGTAGACCATAACGAAAGCCATAAGGATAATTTTTTGTCCTGGGCAACCAAAGCCAGAGACCAGGGGCTTTTAGAGATTGCCGGCCACCTCGAAGAGGCCGGAAGGCTTTCAGAGCAGGTCACAGCCGAACTTAAAAAGGCAAGGGATGGACTGGAAAAATCCTGAAAATCTTGCCGGCCAGCGGCTCATGCTTGGGTTTAACGGCCCTGAGTTTAACGATGAAGTCATTGAGATCATAGACCGGTTTAAAGCCGGCGGCATTATCCTGTTCCGGCAGAATATTGAATCCCCGGAACAGGTGGCCCGCCTTTGCGCCCGGATCCAGGAACATGCCCGATCATCAGGCCGTTTACCGCTGTTTATTGCTATTGACCAGGAAGGCGGGACGGTTTCCCGGTTAAGGCCGCCCTTTACACAGTTTGCCGGGAATCCGTCTATTCAGACCCTGGGTCAGGCCAAAGAATTTGCAAAAACAACGGCCTTAGAGCTTAACCATGCCGGCATCAACATGAATCTTGCCCCGGTCATGGATGCCTGTCCTGAGGGGGTTGACTCTATCATGAAGGCGCGTGCCTTTAAAGGGGATGTCCGGACGGTGGCGGATTTGGGCTGTCAGGTAATCCAGACCCTCCAGGAAAACGGGATCATGGCGGTGGCCAAACATTTTCCGGGTATTGGAAGGACCGTAAAGGATTCCCATTATTTCCTGCCGGTTCTGGAGGCAGACCTTGAGGTCCTTGAGCCATCCGATATGGTGCCCTTTAAAGCCGCCGAAAAGGCCGGGGTATCCGGGATCATGCTCTCCCATATTTCCTATCCCCGCCTGGATGACCAGTGGCAGGCCAGCCTTTCCCCGGCCATTGCCCATGACCTGTTAAGGGTGAGGATGGGGTTTCAGGGCCTTTCCCTGACCGATGATCTGGATATGAAGGCCATTTCCCATGATATGGAAACCTGCGTTGGCCAGATTTTGAGGGCCGGGATTGATCTTGCCCTGATCTGCCACCAGGGACCTGCCATGGCCGCGGCATTTAATGAAATGGTCAGGCTGTTTAAAACCAGCGAAGAATTACGGGCTTCAGGAAAGGTCTGCCTTGATCGAATTATCTCGGCCAAGAAAGCATACCTCTCCAATCTTATGTAGTGTTTGAACTAACGGCCACGGGCCGTCTTGGTTATCCAACCAAGAACCGCCCACAACAAATATTGAAAGTCTTCTCAGAACGTTAGTGAGACTTTCTTATAAAAAATATAGTTTAAAGTTTGATGCGGGAAAATACATCCTGACCATCGGTAATGGTTTCTTTATTTGCAATCATCACACTGCCTCTGGCCGCAATCATGGCGGCATTGTCCGAACATAGGGAAACCGGGGGATGAAAGACGGTTATGCCCTGTTCTTTGGCCCTTATCGTGAGTTGGTTTACCAGGGTCTGGTTGGCGGAAACCCCTCCGGAAATGCCGATTCTCGGGCATCCTTTGGAAGCGGCCGCCCGGATGAGTTTGTCTGAAATCACATCAATGACCGCAGCCTGAAAAGAGGCGGCTACCCTGGCCCGATCCCCAGGGGTGTTCGTTTCATTTTCATGAAGATACCGGGCTACAGCGGATTTGATCCCGCTGAAGCTAAAATCAAAATTGTCCCTGTCCAGCATGGGCCTGGGGAATGGAATATCCGGTGTCCCGGTTTTGGCCAGCCGTTCAATGACCGGCCCGCCGGGATATCCCAGGGCCATCATTTTGGCGACCTTGTCAAAGGCTTCGCCGGCAGCATCGTCAAGGGTCTGTCCCATCAGCACAAATTCGGATTTTGAAATGACGTGATATATGTTGGTGTGCCCCCCGGAGACCACCAGAGCCACAAAGGGAAATTCAGGGGGATGGTCCGTTAACAAAAGAGAATAAATATGGGCCTCTAAATGGTTCACCCCTGCCAAGGGAATCTTCCGGGCATGGGCAAAGGCCTTGGCAAAGGAAAATCCAACCAGAAGGGCGCCGATCAGCCCCGGTCCCCGGGTAGCGGCAACAGCATCAATATCTTTTATGGAGATACCGGCTTCCCGGACCGCCTGATCCACAACCCCGGTAACCGCTTCAAGATGCATCCGTGACGCCAGTTCCGGTACAACGCCCCCGTACAGTTGATGGACATCAACCTGGGAGGCAATAACTGAAGACAGAACGGTAAAGGTGTCTTTGACCACAGCGGCTGCGGTCTCATCACAGGAGGATTCAATGCCCAGCAGGATCATGATGGTGCTGCACCATGGGCATTAAGCCCACTGGGTCTGCTTTTCGTTCCCTTCACGGGAAGCAATTTCACCAATGTGAAAGGCATTGATTTCCATGGCGGAAAGCCGGTCCATGACATCCTGGCATGAGGGTTCGGGCACAATCACAATCATGCCGATGCCGTTGTTGAAGGTTCGGTTCATTTCCATGTCCGATACGTTGCCTTCCCGTTGCAGCAGGGTAAACACCGGGGGGATCTCCCAGGAATTTTTATGAATGATGGCTTTGCAGACATCGGGCATGACCCGGATAATGTTGTCAACAATCCCGCCCCCGGTCACATGAACCAGTCCGTGAACCGGCAGATCCCGAAGAAGGCTTAAAATGGTGGAAACATAGATTACCGTAGGCTTGAGCAGTTCTTCTCCCAAGGTTGTCCCGAAATCCGGAATCGGGGTAGACACATCATACCCGCATTTTTCAAAAAAGATTTTACGGACCAGGGAAAATCCATTGGAGTGAACGCCGCTTGAGGCAATGCCGATAATCTGATGGCCGGGCCTGACATAAGAGCCGTCAATGATTTTATCGTTGTCAACGATCCCCACGGCAAATCCGGACAAATCATACTCTCCCTCCTTGTACATGTCCGGCATTTCAGCGGTTTCACCGCCGATCAGGGCACAGCCGGCTTCGGTACACCCCTTGGCAATGCCGGCAACAATCTGTTCGGCCACCTTGTTGTCCAGGCAGCCCATGGCCAGGTAATCCAGGAAAAATAAGGGTTTGGCCCCCTGAACCACGATGTCGTTGACCACCATGGCCACCAGGTCGATGCCGATGGTGTCGTGTTTGTCCATTTGAAAGGCAATTTTTAACTTGGTTCCCACACCATCCGTGGAACTGACCAGAACCGGATTGGAAATATTGGAAAGGTTAAGAGAAAACAATCCGCCAAATCCACCGATTTCCCCCATAACGCCGGACCGGGGGGTGGATTTTGCAATAACCTTGATGCGGTCAATCAATTCATTTGCCTTGTCAATATCAACGCCTGAGTCTGCATATGTCAGGGACTCGTTCATATAATACACCTTCGAAAATAAGGGGTTATGCCTCTCAATAGATCTTTATTATTTGCCTTTAAATTAAGCCGTTTCGCCAAGCCGTATGTTTCGTCCCAAATCCAGTCGTACCTGATTTTAAAGTTTCGGCTTATCCGGACGGATTCTATAAAACCTTTCAACAATAAACACAACGATTTTAAAAGTCAATAACGGCTTTAAAAGCTTTTTGACAACCCCCCTATTATAATGTATCTAAGCTAAATATTGACCGCCCTGGCAAAGAACATCCACTAAAGGGCCATTTGAAGCAATTTGCAAAATTTTTTTATACCGGAGAACATGAATTCATGAAAACCATTCAGATCGGAATTCTGGGTTACGGGACCGTTGGCGCTGGCGTAGCAAGGCTGTTGACCCTGAAAGAAAACCTTCTGAAATCCAGGATCGGCGCATTCCTCAATCTTAAAGCCATTGCCGATATTGACATTGAAACCGACCGGGGCGTGGCGCTCAAGGATACGCAGCTGGTAACCGATGCCATGCAGATTATCGAGGACCCGGAAATTGATATTGTGGTGGAACTCATTGGCGGGAAAACCATTGCCCGGGAATTGACCGTCAAGGCCCTGGAACATAAAAAACACGTGGTGACCGCCAACAAGGCGCTTTTGGCCGAGTTTGGCAACGATTTGATTCAAAGTGCCCGGGCCAATCAGGTGGATTTGGCCTTTGAAGCTTCCTGCGGCGGCTGCATGCCCATCATCAAGTCCCTTAGAGAATCTCTGGTGGCCAATGATATCCGGTCCATGGAAGCCATATTGAACGGGACCTGCAACTATATCTTAACCAAAATTTCCAGGGACGGGTCCAAATTCGAGGACGCCTTAAAAACCGCTCAGGAACTCGGGTATGCCGAAGCAGAACCTTCCCTTGATATTGACGGCCATGACACGGCCCATAAACTGGCCATATTAAATTCCCTGGCCCATGGCATGGAAATCAATTTAAAAGATATCCATGTGGAGGGAATCCGGAACATCACGCCTATGGATATTGAATTTGCAAAGGGGTTTGGATACACTGTCAAGCTGCTGGCCATTGGCCGGATTCAGGGCGACTATGTGGAGGCCCGGGTTCACCCGGCCATGATTGATGAGACCAACCCCTTGTCCTACGTGGACCATTCCATGAATGCCGTGTCCATTGATGCCGATGCCACCGGGAAAACCATGCTGTACGGGGCCGGTGCCGGGATGATGCCCACGGCCAGCGCCGTATTAAGTGATATTGCCGATATGGCCAGAAACATTATCTCCGATACCCAGCGCCGGGTCCCCATTTTGGGATATCCTGAAGAGAATATCCGCAAGATTCCCATTTTGCCCATGTCGCAGCTGGTAACCAAATATTACCTTCGGTTTGAAGCCCAGGACCACCCCGGGGTGCTGGCCCGGATTTCAGGCATCCTCGGCGACAATAACATCAGCATTAAATCCGTCCATCAGAAAGGCCGGAACAGCAACGGCAAAGTGCCTGTGGTCATGATCACACACAGGGCACAGGAAGCGTGGGTCCAGACGGCTTTAACTCAGATTTCCAAGGCTGGTTCCGTTGTGGGAGAACCGGTCATCATTCGAATTGAAGAAGAAAACCAGGATTAACCAGGAGAAAAATATGAACCTGCTGACCGCCGATCTTGAAGGGGTGTTTTTACCTGAAATCTGGATCAATGTGGCGTTAAAAACCGGCATTGAGGAACTCAAACTGACCACCCGGGATATTAGTGACTACAACGTGCTTATGACCCGGCGCCTGGTCATTCTAAAAGAAAACAACCTCAAGATTAAGGATATCCAGGATGTCATTGCCACCCTGGACCCGCTGCCGGGAGCCGCTGATGCCCTTGACTGGATCAGACGCCGGACCCAGATCATTATCCTGTCCGACACCTTTGAAGAATTTGTCCGGCCCCTTATGGCCAAACTCGGGTTCCCGGCCATGTTCTGCCACAGCCTGACCATAGACGGCCAGGGCAACATCACCAATTATAACCTGAGGATGGAAGACCAGAAGACCAAAGCGGTAGAGGCCTTAAGAAGCCTGAACTACCGGGTGATTTCCTTTGGGGACTCCTACAACGATATCGGCATGATCAAAGCCGCTGACCAGGGATTCTTCTTTAAGCCCCCTGAAACCGTTATTCAGGAATTCCCCGAAATTCCAGTTGCCCGGGATTATGAAGAACTGAAAGCCATGATAACGTCCATGCTTGAAAATGAAAATTGATTTAAATGATTTCGCCCGGATCAGGGTTCTGGTCATCGGGGATCTGATGATCGATGAATATCTGTGGGGAGACGTTGACCGGATCTCTCCTGAGGCCCCGGTCCCTATTGTGGCGGTGCAGCGGGAGAGCCATACCTTGGGCGGGGCCGGAAACGTCATCAACAACCTGACGGCCATGGGCGCCAAGGTCATGGCTGTGGGAACCGCAGGAACCGGCAGGGCCGGGAAAATGGTGTTTGAACACCTGGAAAAAAAGGGGGTGAAAACCGACGGCATTGTCAGCGAGCCGGACCGGCCCACCACCCGGAAAACCCGTGTCATTGCCTCAAACCAGCAGGTATTGAGAATCGACAAGGAAGTCCGGCGGGAAATCAGCGCCGAAACCCTTGAACGCCTGACATCGGCCATCCATGAAAAAATTGCCCGGTCTGATGTGATTATTATTTCCGATTACGACAAAGGCCTGGTGACAAGGGACCTGGTGGCCCGGACCGTTGATGCGGCAAAAAAAAAGAACATCCCGGTGCTGGCTGACCCCAAATCCCGGGATTTTACCAAATACACCGGCGTCAGCCTGCTGACCCCGAACCGGAAAGAGGCCGGTATTGCTGTGAACATGCCCCTTGAAACGGATGAGGATCTGGCCCTGGCCGGCCATCAAATTTTAAGCCGGACCGATATTGAACGGCTGATCATTACCTGCGGCAAGGACGGCATGGTATTGTTTCAAGGCAGCCAGGCCCCCTTTACCATCGCATCCGAGGCCCGCCAGGTGTTTGATGTATCCGGGGCAGGGGATACGGTGATTTCCCTTCTTGGTTTAGGCCTTGCCGCCGGGGCCACTTTCCGGGAAAGTGCGGCCTTGGCCAATGCCGCCGCCGGCATCGTGGTGGGCAAGGTCGGCACGGCCACCGCCTCCATTCAAGAGCTTGCCCAGGCTTTAAATAAAACCAATTAAAAAGTCCTTGACTATAAAAAGTGTTTGAATTATATTAGGCGCCATTGTTGCGGGGTGGAGCAGTCTGGTAGCTCGTCGGGCTCATAACCCGAAGGTCATTGGTTCAAATCCTTTCCCCGCTACCAAAAAATACGGGGCTTTCAGCAAATCTGCTGAAAGCCCTTTGTGATTTTAAAAAGCTGTCCCCCACACTATCCCCCACATTCATGGACATTTTCAACGTCCCCCACATTTCCCCCACACCACAAACCCAAAGCCCAATAAATCCGCACTAGCATAAACCGGCCCTGTATTTTTCATTCTAAGGCCGTTTCAGGGGATGGGGTATATCTCAGTACCCGGGAAATCGGCGGGGTTTTACATATGGACGGATTTAATGCCCCCTGGCAAGGAGAGGGGAAAGGGACGGACGGGCCGGGTCAAGGGAGAGAACCAGGCGGTAACCAGGCGGTCACTCTCCCCCGGGCTGCTGGTGGTGGCGGCGGCGATCAGGGCCAGGGGGCAGGACGGGAGCCGGGCAAGAGGGATGGATAACCGCCCCCCGTTCTTTTCTCCCTGCCGGGCCTGGGAACATCGGCTGCCTGTTGACATGGCATTTAATTTTAATCGCTGAAATCCAGATACGTTTCTATCGTTTGATTCCACGCTGACAGAAGATCCTGATTTATTTGGGCCACTAAGGCTATCGGATCTCCATCGTCCGGCATGTTGAATTCCATCATTATCCTGCCCCTTTCCTCCCCGAACGATTCCATTATCTGTTCTTCCCGTTCCTTCAGGAAAGCTTGAAGACGGCGGCTCTTTTTCAATTCCCGGTACGTCTTTGGCGCTCTTGTCTCCAGGGCCGCTTCTATCCTCTGCAACCGCTGTCTTACCTGTTGGGTTGCCATTATTGCCAACATTGGTTTCCTCCTGGGGTTTGTCCTGCTGTTTTATCCCGGGTGTTCTCCTGTAATTTTTCCCTGTGGTTTCCTTTCAATGTATTCTCCGGGTTTTTTCACGTCAAGGGGCTCTGTGCCTTTTGTCCCGGCCATGCCTATTTCATTCATTGTTCAACCCGGTTAAAGGTGCTTTCCTTTTCATTTGGGATATCGCAATAACCAAAAAGGCCATACTCTGTTTCACTCGGATGTGGGAGCAAAATAACTTCCAGTAATCTTGAATTGTCAGGCCTTTCAGAAAATCAATTCTATAATATATAAAATGTAATCTCGAGATTTGAACCGGACCACAAGATATGGTATGTGGAATCAAATCGTGAATCCGAGCATATATTCCATTTATGTTGCTCAGCCAATTTGTAAAGCCGGTTGGACAGCGTTGAACAGACTTCCCAAAAAGGAATTTTAACTTAAGGGCTGGCTTGCCCCACTTTGATTCATTCGATAGATATTTTTTCTTGACTTTGGGAATATATCCGGATATGCGACTGATATCTAACTGGACAATTTAATTCATTAGGATGGGCGTCATGAAATCTTTTCTTCTGTTTTTAAGTATTTGTGCATTTTTTTTAACTCTTATTTTTACGAATACGGGTGTTTGTGGCCTTGTTTTGACACAGGGCGAATCATATACTTTTGAATTTACGTCTTTGCCTTATCACTCAGCATATACAGAAGATCATTTAGCATTTAGTTTTGTAGATCTGACTTTAATTACACCCGATGCAGCGGAATTTAGGTTTTCTGTTTATGAAAATTCAACAGAGGAGACACCGATAAGAAGCGAATTGTGCAAATCAAGTACGGGATATCTTGAACCGGCTTCTTCTACTTCTTGGCAGGACTTGCAGGGAATTTTCCAGATAAATGTAATAAACGGTATAATCGAACTCGAATCCTTCAGGGCAGCTACTGTAATCGGTAACAGTCTTTATAAACAGACATTTACAGTTCCTATACCACAATCTGGTATGTTTATTTTAGTCGGGGTTTTGGGGATGTTTTTTGCACAATACGCAAGAAGAAAACTGAAATTCATCCTTTAAGAAGGATTTTTGTTCATGAAATCCATTATTCTAAAGCAGGTATGTTTCTGGCTCATTTTTTCCTTGGGTGTGATATTGTTGTCCTTTCAAAAAGGGGTCGTGATTTGGGGTCGGGCCAAGCTAATGCGCTGAATTTAAAATAAATAGCCTTTATAAACACCCTCAAAACTGTCTTAAATGAATGTTTTTGGGGGCAAAATGGCCATCTTAAAAAGACTAATAGCCAAAACGGGGATTCCGGGACATGATACTAACTTTAGAGATCATGTCCCGGCTAACCCGATGATCACCGAACAAGCCAATGAACCCGACCGGGCTTACTGCGCGGCGTTTCTGAAGGTGTCGGGTTAATGGAAATATAAACTTTTGCCGGATCTTTTGTGGTTTTAAAGCCCGGCGGGTTATCTATACGTTGTGCTTCAAAACGGGGACGTGGAGTGTTTAATTCAATATTAAATTGGGTGCCGGTCCCGGATCAATCTTAAAAGCTTTTGATTTTGTCCACTCAAGACCTGCCCCAAAGATTCCATGGATTCAAACCATACCTTGGGTTCATTTTTCCGGGGTTTGTACTCGCCCTTGGCAATGGCAATGGTCCTGTGCTTGTAATCTTCCTTTGTCATGATGCCGATTTTCATAACCCTGCTTGCCATGCTTCTTATCCCTATTGCGCGTGAACATCCAGTCTGACACCCAAGCCATTTAGGACACTGACAAGGGTTTTTAATGTGGGATTCCCATTTTTAAAAAGTCGGTAAAGCGCCTGCCGGGTCAATCCGGTTTTCCTTGATAATTCTGAGACACCGCCTTCCCTGGCCCGGGTTATATAAAAAAGAGTCTTCATAACACTCTTGAAGTTATCTTCTTCAGCGGTCAAATCCTGGATAGTGCTTTTCAGCAGATCCGGGATAAGCTCCGGAGATTCTTTAAGCTGATCAATAATGAAATCGTCCATGTTCTGCATGGATTCAGAATCTATTTTTTCGGCCATTTTAGAGCCCTTTCAGAATCAAAGAAAAACCCTGTAATCAATATCTAAGGCTTTTGAAAACAGCTTTGCATTCTTTTTCCCAATGGGGCGCTTCCCTCTCTCCATTTCAGAAATATGTCTTTGGGGGATGCCGGTTAAATTGGAAAGTTGAACCTGGGTAAGACCTTCTTTCCCCCTGGCCCCGGCCAGACTGATTCCGGGCAAATCATGCTCATTGATGTCAGGAAAGGCATCGCGCCAGGGTATACTGTCGGAGACATCCTGGAAACCAAGTCCTTTTAATAATTTTGAAGCCTCTTTTTGTTTGTTGACAGGCCCAATAAAATGTAGCTCAACCGTATCAATATGGGGCTTTTTCGTGTGTTCCTGCATAAATTACCTCTATGATTTTTATTTCTTTGTTTTTAGTTTCCCATACAGCAACATAGGTAGGCTGACCTTTTTTTAGATGACAGTGGTGCCTATTTCCTGTAAGTGCTGAATAGTTCGGCCAGTTTCCCCTGATGGGTCCGGATAGTTCTATTTCTCTGATCAAGGTAATAAGCTTGTTCTGTACCCTTTTGGGTAGCTGGTTAAGCTTTTTCCCTGCTTGTCTTGTTATGTTAACTGTCCAGTTCATATGTATAAATATACTATTTTATGGTATTCAAATCAATATTACGTTTCAAGTTTATTTCCCACCATTGACCACTTTCAACACCTGCTGATCGTCTGCCGTTGGTTGCTCAATCCCGGCCTGTTCAAGCATCCACTTTTCAATTTTGACATGTCACATTCTAAGAAGATCAATCGGCCCTGACCCTGAGGAAAGAGGCAAATTTGGGAATGCCGTTTTGGGTGAACCCATAATACTTAAACGTAATTTGCGATCCTATGGCCGGTGGGTTCCGCCGGACCTGGTCAGTGAAGCCGGTACCAAGTTTGAATTGAACACCGTTTTCGAGGCAAAGGGTTAAAGATCCCATAGCCCCTTCATATTTACCTTTTCCCGGATTGACGGCAATCACTTCCCCTTCCATGTCCCCGGCTTTTTTTATCTTTAGGACATAGGGGCTCCGGCCGGTGTGGTAGGCCCGGTTCGGGTCTTTTACAATGACCCCCTCTCCGCCGTTTGATTCCACCTTTTGGACAAACTGATCTAGATCAGACATGGTTTTGACCGGAATCTGGTCAATGATGGCCACCTGTGCATTGGGATGTGATGCAAACCATTCTTGGGCCTTTTTCAGGCGCTGGAAAAAATCACCTTTCTGGTTGGGCACTTCAAAAATATGATAGGTGATTTCCCGCCACTGCTCACCGGGCTGCTGATCCAGAACCACCGACTGTATAAATTCATAGGCACCCCTGCGGCTCCACAACTCACCGTCGAGTTCAAACGACGGGAAATTTCTGATAAACCACGCCGGGGGATTTAACCGGATGCCTTTACGGGTATAAAGGCCTGTGCCGTCCCAAAAACCTCTGATTCCGTCCAGTTTCTCACTCATTACCCAGCCGGTCACGTCTGTGTTTTCAGTATATGTTTCGGGCTTTTGCAGGTTTGTAGGCTCGCCGTAAAGTCCTATGGGAAAAAGGTGCAGCACAAATATCACAGACACAATTTTGATATGAAAAAACCGGCGCCGGTCAGGGTTTAAAAATTTTTCCATGCTCATATCCTTTGGGTTAAAGTGTTTGGCCGAAACCGAACCTACAGTTATGAAGCCGCTATGGCGAGCCCATCAGCGCTTTGGCGTCAATGGTTTTGGCATCCGGGTGTTTTCTTAGATAATCGGCTATTTTGCCGGCAAGGTAGGCGGTTGAGATGGAGGTGCCGGCATAGGTGCCCGGGTTTCCGTCGCTGCCCACGGGAAGGCTGGCAAATCCGGGGGCGGCCAGGTCCACAAAATCTCCGTAATTGGACATCTCCCAGGCCTTTCCGTCGGGCCCTAATGCAGATACGGCGATCACGGACTCATAGGCGGCCGGATACACGGGATCTCCGGTAGGGGAGTTGCCGGCGGCGGCCACCACCACCAGCCCCTTTGAGGCCGCATAGTTAACGGCCGTTTCCAGAAAGGCAGAATCTGTCTCAGATCCCCAGCTTAAGCTTAACACCTTTGCCTGGTTTTCCAGGGCATATTCAATGCTGGCCATGAGGGTGGACGTTGAGGTAAACCCATTGTCGTCAAAGGCTTTAATCGACAGAACCGGATTGGAAAACTCGCCGGACGCCACCCCCATAGGAGACACCTGGCCTGAAGCGATCAGCGCCATCTGGGTGCCGTGGCCCACATGGTCGGAAATGGAACTGTCGGGATCTACAGCATCAAAGCTTCCCTGGATATACCCCTGGGATGCATAGGTTTCCATAAGCCCGGTATCCAGGACAGCCACGGCAAAAGCCGATTCTGCAGGCTGTTTGTCTGACAGGGTGGCCCCATTAAAGGGATCATCAAGCCCCGCCACCTTGGGTGCGCTTCCGGCCCTGTAGGCATAATCCGGTTCTGCCGTGCCCACGATTCCTTCCTGCTGAAGTTTAATCAGAACCGCATTAAGATCCCCGGAATCGGATAAAATCAGGGCATAAATTCCCAAATGCCGGTTAACGGTTTCGATTCTGGCCTTTAATTTTTGAAGCAGCTGGTTGATTTTCCGGGTGGACACCTTCTGGTTAAATGTCAGCAGGATCCGGTTTCTCACATAATAGGCGCCGGTATCCGGATCTTGGACAATGTCCAGGGATTTGGAAGATTGAATGGACCGGGCCAGGTTTATTTTCCCGGGCCTGAATATAACGATCTCAGAAAGTTCTATCTCGCCGTCCGGGGCTTTGGTCCAGATATACGAATGATTCAGGCCGGCCAGGATTTCATCAAAGCCGGCCTGGACGTCCCGGCGGGTGAATTGCGCTGTGATCAAAGGGTTGATCCCCGGGTCAATCTTAACGGTAATGCCTTCCACGGCCGCCTGTTTGAGCAGGTCCTGCAGAGGGGTCTGCCGGGCCGACAGGGATATGGTGTTGTCTGCTATGGTTAGAGAGGCTGCCTGGCAGGCAGCCGTTACAGCCAATAGAACAAAAAAAGAGACGCAAAATAATGTATTTTTCATAAGATTATCCAGATTATCATACAAGGCAGCCTCTATTTTAAAGGTTTGTTCCGGTAAAAACTATGCTTTTTTCTAAATAAAGGTTCGGATGTATAAAAAAAGAGACCGGAAATCGCACGCTTCAGGTTTACGCATTCCGGCCTGGGGTCTTCTTTCTTCAGGCCTCCTTCAGCTTAATTTGTAAGGCACTCCTTAAGGTGGGCGGAATTCCCCGGTTTTATGCAAGGTTACCATATTGTAATGTAAGGCTTTGATTAGCTAAATGAACCCTGAGGGCGCAAAACCGGCTAATATCATTGAAACACCCGGCCCGGCTTGTATTCTGCGCAGCCCTAAGGGTTCTTTACTTGGTCCATAAATAGTGGTAAGAGTTCTCAATATTTGGTTTTCACGAATAATAGAGAGTATTCCATGAGTAATGTTTATTTAAAACCCGTTGGCGCCAGACTTGGGAAGACCCTGCCGGAAAGGTTGATTACCGGTAATAAAGGGTTTTCTTTTCTTGAATTGATGGTGGTTGTGGTTATCCTGGGAATTCTGGCCACCTATGTTGCCCCCAGATTTCTAGGGCGGACCGATGATGCCAAGATCGTCAAGGCCAAACTTGATATCTCCTCCATTGAAACGGCGCTCAAGCTGTACAAGCTGGATAACGGCAATTATCCCACAACAGAACAGGGGCTTCAGGCATTGGTGGAAAAACCAGCCTCCGAGCCGGTCCCGACCAACTGGAGTGAAAAAGGGTATCTGGAAAAAGGAAAAGTTGCCAAAGACCCCTGGGGCAAAGAGTATGTCTATCTGTCTCCGGGTGTGCATGACGATTATGATCTGCTCAGTTATGGGGCCGACGGTGCTTCCGGAGGCGAGGGGAAAAATTCGGATATCAACTCCTGGGAGCTTGAATAACCGGTGCCGGCCCCCCAACGCCAAACCTTTAAACACCCCCTGCCTGTGAGGGCGGATTGCTTTTTTAAGCGGGTTCCGGAGGGAAGAACTGCCGGGTTTACGCTGATTGAGCTGATCGTGGTGTTAAGCATTCTGGCCGGGCTTTTGGTATTTTCACTGCCGGTGTTCAGGAAAGTTGACCTGTTTTCCAATACCGACACCCAGGCCGGACAGATCGCCCGGTTGGTCAATGACCTGAAAAACAGGGCAATGGAAAACAATACCGACATTATTTTGCATGTGGAAACCGCTGGCCAGACGATCTGGGTCAGTACCCAGGGCATGGATGAAGACGCATTGGAAGAGGCCAGGAGCAACGGATTTTCCCTTCCCGACGGTCTGGTGATTCTGGATGTGGAATTTCCTGATGCTAAACAAAGTTCAGCTGATTATCAGATCCGGTTCCGCAAACAGGGCTACTCTGATTTTGCCCTGATCCATATGAACAACGGTGAAGATAATTTGACTTTGAAAATCGAGCCTTTTATTTCAAAGGCCCTGCTTTTGGATGAACATGTTTCCTTTGAGGACTGTATCTGACGTTTGCCGGGGTTCGAAGGGATTCCGATCCCATGGTTCCCCGCCTGCCGCCCAAGGATTTACCCTTCTTGAGGTTATGATTGCCGTCTCCATTATTGCCCTGGTGTTTGTCTCCGTTTTCCGGATGGTGTCGGGCACTGTCCGGCTGGCCCAGGCCGGCAGGTTCAATACCATGGCACCGGTGCTGGCATCACAGGTTTTGGGGCAGATTGAGCTGGACCTTGAGGATTTTACCCAGACCTCGGGGGATTTCGGGGAAGACCAACCCGGGTATAAGTGGACATGCAGCATCTCAGAGCAGGAACTGGACCTGGATGCACTGGATTTTATCGACAAGGAAAAGAGTGAAAATTTTAAGAAAATTGTCGTCACCGTTATGGACAATCAGGAAGAGCGCAAATTCGAGGTAACCACATGGAGGTATGTTTTTGAAGAATAGACCTTCCATGGCGGCAGACAGCGGGTTCACCCTGTTGGAAATCCTTATTGCCGTGGTGCTGCTGTCCATTGTGATGACCGCATTGTTTTCCTCTTTCAGGGCCTTTGCCCTGTCCAGCGACAAGATCAAAAACGACATCACCCGGGATGAAAGAATTCAAGGGGCGTTGAAACGGATTCAACTGGACCTTCAAGGGCTGTTTGTGCTTCAGGAACCCCGGTATCAAAAACCCGAATTCAACGATGACCCCGATCCTTTCAGGTTTATCTGTGAAAATGAAAGCATTGACGGGCACACTGCGGCCACCCTGGTATTTGCATCCCTGGCCCATGCCTGTACCGGATCAGATTCCCGTTCCGGGGTGGCAAGGATCGCCTATTACGTGAAAAAAGATAAAGACAATAAATATAACCTTTACCGGGCCGATGCCCTGTATCCGTTTCCCGATGAAGTTCAATCCTGTGCCGATCCCATACTCTGCCGTGATATTACCGGATTTGAAGCAACCTTTACCAATGCCGGCGGGGATGAATATGAAACCTGGAACTCGGATGATGACGAATTTGATTATGTGGTCCCTTCCGGGGTGAATTTGAAAATCACCTTTGCTCCGGATTCCAACGGCCAGGAACAGGTTTTTCAAACCTTTATTCTCATTGCTTCAGGAAGGGATGCCATTGAATAAGACAGCCGCCAAAACCTTCACAGACCCGGTTCAGGACGAACACCGGTGTCGTGGAAACCGGTTCAATCCCTGGCAGATTCTGAACAATGACAGGGGCGTGGCCCTGCTCATTACCCTGGGGGTGGTGGCTGTTCTGGTGGCCGGGGCCCTTCAGCTGGGCAAATTTACCGGTGATTCGGTCATGGAAGGCCTGGTCCTGAAAGACCGGTTCAAGGCCGAGCAGATGGCCCGGTCCGGCATTGAGCTGGCCAGGATGATCCTGGCTCAGGACGCGGAAAAAACCGATGTGGATTCTATCCAGGAAGACTGGGCCGATCCGGAAAAACTGAATATGGCCGCTGCCCTGATGATGGGAAAGGAAGGGGTTCTTGAAATTAAAATTACAGATGAACTTTCCAAGATTCAGGTCAACGCCCTGATCAGTGAATACCCGGGAAACCAGATCAACTCGGACCAGCAGCGGATTTTAGAAAATTTTTTTAACCTTCGGTTTTCCAGTGACAAGTCCGGGGATGAAAGAGATGCCTCTGAAATTATCAACTGCATGAAGGACTGGCTGGATGCCAATGATGATGATACGGTGTCCGGGCTGACCGGAGCGGAATCGGATTATTATCAAAAGCTTGATCCCTCCTATGAGTGCGCCAACGGTCCCTTTAACCGGATCGAGGAATTGTTCAGCGTCAAAGGGGTGACATCGGATGTGCTGGCCAATGCCAATGAGGATGATGAAGAAGCCGACGAAGAGGCAGACACCAACGCCCCGGAGCAGCTGGGCGACTATTTTACCGTGTATGGATTAAATAATGATAAAGGGGAGCAGGGCGGTTTTCAGTATACCGGGAAAGTGAATATCAACACCGCAGGCCTGGCAGTGCTTGAAGCCCTGCTGCCGGAGGGGATGGAAGACATGGCGGCCGACATTGTGGACTTCAGGCAGGAACGGACCGAAGATGACGATGCCTATGTCAATGCCCTTGACAAGGGGTGGTATAAAAGCGTTATTTCTTTGTCGGAAACTGAACAAAAGGCCGTGGATAATCTGATCACCTACTCAAGTGATCTTTTCCGGGTGGACACCATTGCCCGGGAAAACAATTCTCAGGTGGGGCTGACGGCCATTCTCAAAAGGGAAAAAGCTCAGGAATCTAAGAAATGGATGTGCCGGATTATACAGCTGGAAAGGATATAGGGAATGGACGGTCCGATGTTACGCCTTGATTTGAGTGACCATGGGATCACGGCCTGGGTGGAGGACCGGGGCGGTTCCGCCTTGGGCCAGGAACCCGTCTCTATTTTATTTGAAGACCTGCCCGAACCTTTGGAAACACCCCGGGACCTTGAACAAACCACAGATCCCTTTGACCGGGCCATGGAAATCATGGGATCCCGCCTGGATCTGTCCCCATGCAGCCGGGCCGTTATTGAGGTGCCGTCGGTCTGGGTCAGTTTCAGGGCAGCCGACCTTCCCTTTACATCGCCCAAAAAGATCCGGCAGGTGCTGGAATTTGAGTTGGAACCCCTCCTTCCCATAAGCCATGAAGCTTATATTTCAGATTTTTTGCCTTTAAAAAGCAAACCTGGGGCCGGCCCGCTTCTAACGGCATCCATCGCAGAATCCAGGATTGAACAAATCTGTGACTGCCTTACCGGTTATGGCATTAAACCCCATCTGATTATTCCCAAGGGCTACACGGCCGCTGTCAGGATGCTCCCGGGCCTTGACCCGGACAAAAACCATGCCCTTCTTTTCGTGACAAAACAAGAGGTCATTATGATATTGGCCTGCAGCGGGGTCCCTTGCGCTGTCCGGTCCTTTCGGGGGGCCGGAGTATCCTTTGAATCCATCTGTTTTAAGCTTAAACAGACCATTATGGGTTTCAATCAGCAGCGGGGAACCAAACTGTTTTTTAATATTCTGGTCTGCTCTCAACGCAGCACGGCTCAGGAAGATCTGAACGCCTGTGAATCTGTCTTTGATGCCAGGGCAGTGGCTGCCGCCGAAAATTTTGACGGCCTGACCCTGCCGGAAATGGCGTTGCTAAGAAAACAAAAGTTGCTGTTCAATTTCTGCCAGGGGATTTACGGGGCCACATCCCCCATAAAAAAACATTTGAGCGCCATTATCACCACCACGGTTTTGCTGGTTCTGGTATTCGGCTTTTTCATGGCCGGCACGGCCATGGACAGCGCCAGATTATCTGACCGGATTGCCGCCATTGATGCCCGGGCCATGGAAATTTACAGACAATCCTTTCCCAAACAAAAAACCATCCAGGACCCGTATCTTCAGATGAAGGCCAACGTCAAAGCGGCCCTCAAGCAGTCGTCCGCCAATGGAAAGGATTCATCCGATACCGTGGCCTTTAAAACCGTTGAAATCATCAACTCCCTTTCAACGGCCATTGATTCATCCATTGATGTGGATATATCCAGATTTTTATACAACAGCGGGAAAATTGTTTTGTCCGGCTCAACTGACAATTTCAACAACGTGAACAACATTAAAAGCAAGATAGAAGCGGTTCCCATGTTCAAAACAGTGGAAATCAGCAGTGCTGCCGCTGATAAAAAGGATAAGCAGGAAAATCGGGTTAATTTTAAATTTATCATAGAAATGTGATCTTTATGCCGAACCTTTCAAAACGTGAAATAATGGTCTTAAGCCTTGGCGTCGGCTTTCTGGTGATTTTTTTCGGGATTCAGCTGGGCATTGCCCCGGTGTTTGAAAAGCGGGACAATCTGACCCGGATCCTGTTTGACCGGCAAAAGGGCCTGGAGGAAATGACCCTGTTAAGCCGGCAATATGCCAAGGCAGTGGGAAGCCAGGACCTTCATGCCGGGGATCTGGCCCGCAGAACAAAAGGATTTTCCCTGTTTTCCTTTTTAGACACCCAGGCCGAACAAAGCGGGGTAAAGGCCAATGTGGCCTATATGAAGCCCTTTACCCGGAAACTGGATAAATCCGAGCATTCCCTTTCCACGGTTAAGGTCAAACTGACCGGGGTTTACCTTAAAAACCTGATGGATTTTCTTTTCAGGATTGAATCATCCGCCAATGCCGTTGACATCACCTCCCTTTCGTTGACAAAGACAGGAAAAGAACAAAAAACCATGGATGCGGTTATTGAAACCCAAACCCTGATGCTCAAGGACACCCCCTAACATGACATTAAAATCCATATGGCTTTATTTGCTGGTGTTTATTGTGGCGTTTATGGTGTTTGCCTTTGTCAGTTTTCCCGCCTCCAGGGCCGGCCGTTATGTGGAGGAAATCCTGAATGCCGGTGATTCCGTTGTGAGCTTCAGCATCGGGGCTGTCCGTCCGGGCCTGCCCTTTAAGCTCAAATTTACCGATGTGGCACTTGAAACCTTCAATGGGCTTAACATCGTTCCTGACGGGGTTCAGGCCAGTGTCAGCCCGTTTTTCCTGTTGAATTCCCAACAAGAAATTCATATTAAATCGAGCATTTACGGCGGACAGGTCAACGGGGTGTTTCAAACCCGGGGCAGCGAATTAAACGCCTTTTCCTGCAAGGCGTTGTCATGGACCCAAATTAATGTGGACCAGTATCAGTATAAAACCGGGCTTGGTTCGGTAACCCTTTCCTGTGAAATTCAAGGAGAATTCCTTTCAGATTCGCCGGAACCTTCGAATGCGGATAAGAAAGGCAGGCCCCGTAAGAAAACAAACGACGTCACCGGAAACGGCACCGCCCAGGTTTTAAATTTTCATTCTGAAATGAAGGACACCTGGCTGAATCTGATTTCCCTTCCCCAGGTGGATTTTGACCAGATCGGCATTGAATTTAAAAGCCTTCCCGGAAAGGTTGAGCTGACCCGGTGCACGGCAAGAGGACCGTTGATTAATGTGTCTTTAAAAGGGGACCTTGTCTTTGCTGTTCCCATGGAAAAAACCAGGCTGTCACTGAAAGGAAAAATCCTGGCGGATTCTCCCTATCTTGCCAAATTTGCAAACCGGGCCGAGGTCAAGTCAATGGCCGGAAACATCACCAAAAACGGAATTTCATTCTACATAAAAGGGACTTTGGGATCTCCAAAAATCGGCATATGAAACTTTTATTTACCGTCATACACGTCCTTTTGATCACCGCCGGGGCATATTTGTGTGTGGATATCATGTACAAACAGCTGATTCCTGAAAAGTGGACTGTCCCGGCATATGAACCATCAGGAAAGACGCCGGATCAGGCTGATCCAAAGGTGGCCGGCCCTAAAATGGACAAAAATCAATTTTTGCCGGTGATTAATCGAAATATTTTTAATGTGGAAGTTGAAGAGCCTGTGGTTGTGGTTGAAGAACAAAAGGCGGAACCGGAAGTGGATCTGGACCAACTCGAACATACCCAGCTTAAGATTTCCCTTTGGGGCACCGTGACCGGCAGTGATCCGGTATACGCCGTCATTGAAGATAAAAAAGAGCGCAAACAATCTTTATACGGCATCGGGGATACCATCCAGGAGGCCCAGATAAAGAAAATTATGCGCCGGAGCGTGGTCCTCAATTACAAAGGCAAGGACCAGATTCTGGAAATGATGGAAAAAGAGGAAAAGGGCGGCCCGGCAAGACGGTCGGCCTCTTCAAAGAAAAATACCCGGCGGCCGCCCAAGCCGGACCTTCCCAGCAAGCCGCCGGGTATGGAGGAGCTGGCAGGGAATGACCAGTTGTCTTCGTTAATGAAACAGGTTAAGATCCGGCCCCATTTTTCTCAGGGGGAGCCTGACGGCCTTATGGTTTACGGGATCCGTCCCCAGTCCGTGTTCAGGCAGATCGGCATGAGAAACGGGGATATCATCACGGATATCAACGGAACCCAGATCACCACAGCGGATGATGCCCTGCAAATGTATGAGGAAATACAGGATGCTGACAGCGCCACCATCTCGGTTCTAAGGCGGGGCAAAGAAAAAGAGATCGCCTTTGAAAAACAGGAAGACGGGCAGTATATAGCGGTGCCGGTTGAAAAAACGGAAAAAGCCGAAGAATCCGGAGAAGCGGAAGAACCTGAAGGTATCGAAGAACCTGAGGAAGAACAGCCGTAAAAGCAATTAAAGCCAAAACAATAAAAGAAAGATAAGAAATAAACGCAATATTAGTGAGGAGATGAATGATAATGTTTAAATTTAGAAAATTGGTGCTGCCAATTTTTCTTATCTTTGCCATGGGCCTTACCCTGATGCTGTCTGCCCAAAATGGAATGGCAGCGGATCAGGAGAATCTTGAACCGGAAAGTGAACTGTCTGAAGACCAGGATTCCAAATATGTGTCCATTGACTTTAATAACGTTGATATCAACGTTTTTATCAAGTTCATGAGCAAGCTGACCGGCAAAAATTTTGTAGTGGATTCAAAGGTCAAAGGAAACGTTACCATTATTTCTCCTACCAAGATATCGGTAAACAACGCCTATAAGGTATTTGAGTCTGTTTTGGACATCAACGGCTTTTCCATGGTGGAATCCGGGGCTGTAACAAAGATTATTCCAACACCCACGGCCAAAAGTGACAACTTAGACACCCGGGTGGTGACCCAGCCGGTACGGGAGGGAACCGCCAATGACCAGATCGTTACACGGATCGTCCCCCTGACCTATGCCGATGCCAGCGGGATCAAAAGCCTGTTCACCCCCCTGGTCCCCAAGGGCAGCGTTGTCTTATCCTATGATGACACCAATATGTTGATCATCACCGCCACCTTAAGCAGTATTGACCGGCTCATGAAAATCATCAAAACCATTGATGTGCAGTCCGTGGGCCAGAAAATATCCGTGATCCCGGTCCAGTTTGCCGATGCCGAAAAAATTGTCAAAAGCCTGTCTTCTGTGTTTACCGCCCAGGTCAAAAGCCGTAAAGGCTCCAAAAAAAGTTCGGCCAGCTCCCTTAAGTTTGTGGCCGATGAACGGACCAACTCGGTGATCACCCTGGCCAGCAAAGTGGAGACCGAGCAGATCAGGGAACTGATCGAACTGCTGGACCGGGAAATGCCAAAGGGGGAGGAAAAAATCCGGGTTTATTATCTTGAACACGCCATTGCTGAAGATCTGGTCGGGGTCCTTACGGAAATCCCTTCCAGCAGCAGTTCCAGCAAGAAAACCACCGAGGGCCAGAAAAAAGCCCCGCTCCTGTCCGACAGCATTAAAATCCTGGCAGATAAAGCCACCAACAGCCTGATCATCATGGCGGACAAAGAAGATTATCCGGTGCTGGAAGAGGTTATTGCCAAACTCGATATCCCGAGAGCCATGGTCTATATCGAATGCCTGATCATGGAGGTGAATGTTACCAAAGGGCTGAGCATCGGCACTGAATGGGCCGCTGCCGGCGGAGATGAAGACAATACCGGAGTTGTCGGCGGTTTTGGCAGCGTGGGAGATGACGGATACTCCAACCTTTCCTCCCTCCAGGGCGGATCTCTTCCCCAGGGGTTTTCCGTGGGGGTGTTGGGAGAGACATTCTCTATCGGCGGGGTGGAGTTCCCCGGTATTTCAGCCGTGGTCAACGCTTACCAGAGTGATGAAGACGTCAATATTATTTCAACCCCTCAGATCCTGACCATGGAAAACGAGGAAGCCACCATTACCGTGGGCAAGAATGTTCCCTACCAGACCCGGTCGGCCGCCAGTGACGCCAGTGAAACCTACAGCTCCTACGAGTATAAGGACGTTGGCGTTACCTTGAAAATCACCCCCCAGATCAGCAAAGACCGGCTGGTCCGGCTCAATGTGTACCAGGAATTAACCAAGCTTACATCCGCCAGCGGTGCCACCTCTTCCGACCGTCCCACCACCCTAAAGAGGGAGATCGAAACCACTATTATTGTTGAGGATGCCAACAGTGTGGTCATCGGCGGCCTGATTGATGAAAGTGTCAGCAACTCCAGCGGGCAGACCCCCTGCCTTGGCAGCGTCCCTTTTTTGGGATGGGCCTTTAAAAATACCTCAGAAGGCCTGGATAAAACCAATCTCTATGTTTTCTTAACCCCCAGGGTGGTGAAAAATCCCCTGGAAGCCAAGAAGATTTACGATGAGAAGCAGACAAATATCAAGGCATTGGAAAGGGGCGAGATTATTCTTTACAATAAGTTGAACCGGATCCCCAAAGATGATGCCGGCCAAACTCTGGAATAACCCATGATTGATGAGATTTTAAATATCATTGAAGAAAGGACCCCCCTTCCTGCCAATACCCGCACCAGACTTGAGGCGGTTTACCTGGAAAACCCCTCGGGGCTCATGGAGTCGGTGATTGAGAGCAAACTGGTTCTGGAAAATGAAATCCTCGAGGCGTTGGGGCAGGTCTACGGCATGAAGGTGCTGCCCATCCTTTCCCTGGATAAAGTCCGGGACGACTGGACCACCCGGATTTCCCGCAGTTTTTTAAAACAGTTTGCCATGGTTCCTTTGGGAACGGCCAAGGAAAATGTAATTGCCATTAATGATCCCTCGGACTTAAGCGGGGCGGATGACCTCTCGGCGCTCTTGGGATTCGACGATTATACGCTTGTTCTGGCACCCAGAAATCAGATCATCAACGCCGTGAACAGCCTGTATGACCGGTCCGGAGAAAGCGCCCAGAAGCTTGTGGAAGACATGGAAGGGGGCGCCTTCACCATTATTGATGATTTTGAAGAAACCGCCGATCTTCTGGATGACACCAGCGATGCACCGGTGATCCGCCTGGTCAACCACATGATCTCCCAGGGGGTAAAGGCCGGGGCCAGCGATATTCACATTGAGCCTTTCCAGGACGAACTTAAGGTCAGATACCGGATTGACGGCATCCTTTACGAGATGCTGCACCCGCCCAAAGGGGTCCAGTCCTCCCTGATTTCCCGGATAAAGGTCATGGCCAAGATGAATATTGCCGAAAAACGGATGCCCCAGGACGGACGGGCCCAGGTGAGGATCGGGGACCAGGAGATCGACATCCGGATTTCCACCATCCCCACCGCCTATGGGGAGCGCCTGGTCATGCGGCTGCTCAATAAATCCGGCTATTTTCTGGAATTTTCCGAATTCGGCATTTCCGAGAAAAATTATGCCACCATTTATAAAATCATTCGCCAGCACAACGGGATCGTCCTTGTCACAGGCCCTACCGGTTCCGGTAAAACCACCAGTCTTTATGCGGCTTTAACAGAAATCAATTCCCCGGATAAAAATATCATCACCATTGAAGACCCGGTGGAATATAACCTTAAAGGCATCGGGCAGATCCAGGTCAACACCAAAATCGGGGTGACCTTTGCCCGGGGACTGAGGGCCATTGTCCGCCAGGACCCGGATATTGTCCTCATCGGGGAGATCCGTGATCTGGAGACTGCAGAAATCGCCATTC
Source organism: uncultured Desulfospira sp. (assembly GCA_963663165.1). GTDB lineage: Bacteria > Desulfobacterota > Desulfobacteria > Desulfobacterales > Desulfobacteraceae > Desulfospira. The sequence goes on from OY760175.1 coordinate 537,822, forward strand.
AGTCCGCTTTGACCGGCCATCTGGTATTTTCAACCCTTCACACCAACGACGCTGCCGGGGCGGTGACCCGTCTGGTGGATCTGGGCGTTGAACCGTATTTGATTTCATCCTCGGTCAACGCCGTGATCGCCCAGCGCCTGGTTCGGCTGTTGTGCAATGAGTGCAAAGAAGAGTTTACCATTGAACCCTCCCAGGTGCAGGCCATGAACGGCTGGGGAGAGGAATACATCGGCAAAAAAGTCTACAAACCCAAGGGCTGCCCCAAATGTTTTAACACCGGGTATTCGGGCCGGGAAGCCATTTTCGAGATCATGGAAATGAACGACCAGCTCAAAAGCCTTGTCTTGAGCACCTCTGATGCCAACCAGATCAAGGCCGCAGCCCTTAAAAACGGCATGAACACCCTGCGCCAGGACGGGATGGCAAAGGTCCTCAAGGGACTGACCTCCATTGGTGAGGTCTTAAGGGTTACCCAGGAGTAAAAAAGTTGGGATCTGGGACTTTGGGGATATGGGGGGTGGGAATATTAAGGTTTATAATGTATAAAATTGAGACTTGGGATATGGGATATGGGACTTGGGGAGGCCGTGGATGCCGCAATCCCCAGGTCCCATATCCCAAGTCCCAAGTCCAATTTTTTGGAGACTATATGTACAGGCAGGGCAATGGTAAATAAGAGAATTTTAAAAATTGAATTATACCTTTTTGTTTCTCTTATTATCGGCATATCCCTGGTGCCCGAAACCCATGCCGGAAATCCCCTGGTCAAATTCTACCAGGATCATATCTCCGCCATTGACGGGGACCGGTGCCCCATGCACCCGAGCTGTTCCGAATACTGCCGGCAGGTATTTGACAAACACGGGCCTGTAACGGGCTGGGTCATGGCCTGTGACCGCCTGGTCCGGTGCGGCAGGGACGAGGTGAAGCTTTCCCCCCATGTTCTGGTCCACGGACGGAACAAAACCCTGGACCGGGTCAAAGACAATGATTTCTGGTGGTTTGACAATTCAGGCCAACAAGCCCAACCCGATTCAAACCCTGAAAAGACCCGCTGGTGGTTCAATGAGGAAAACCATAAATGAAGCCGGCCATTGGCAGGGCAGGGGGGCAGTGGATCGGACTTTTTTTTATCCTTTTTTGGGTTTTAATCATGCCGGGGCAAGGCCGGTCACAGTCCCTGGTGATTTCCCCGGACATGCAGTACGATTATGCCGTTAAGCTTTTAACGGACAAAGACTTTTCCACGGCCATAGTCGAATTTAAGCGGTTTCTTCATTTTTTTCCGGACAGCGAAAAAGCAGACCATGCCCGATTCCTTTTAGGGGCCTGTCTGGTGGAAACCCAAAATTTTTATGAAGCAGCCAGGGTGTTTAACGATATCATCCTGGCCGACAACCCTGGCCCCGTCACCCGGGAAGCATACTTTTACCAGAGCCGGGCCTTTGAGCAGATGGGCAATTTCGGATACGCCCAGATTGTCCTTCAAAATTACCTGAAGCTCGCCCTTGACCCGGACACAAAGGACCGGATACATTACCAGCTTGGCCGGCTTTTTCTATCCATGGCCGCCCAGGGTAAAGACAATGCCCTGGAAAATGCCAAAAACGCCTTTAAAGCCATATCCCTGTCCGGAAAAGCGGCCTATGAGGTTGACCATCACCTTTCCCTGATTCAAAAAGCCGGGCAGGCACCCCGAAAAGACCCGGCCCTTGCCGGAATCCTTGCCCTTATTCCCGGCGGCGGATTTGCCTACTGCGGCAGATATAAAGATGCCCTGACCACCCTTTTGTTCAATGCCGGGCTCATCGCCGGTGCCTGGAAGGCCTGGGACGACGACAACAAGGCCCTGGCCGGGGTGGCCGGCTTTGTGGAAGCCGGCTTTTATACCGGCAATATTTACGGTGCCATGTCCGCCGCCCATAAGCACAACAAAGCCCAGACCGTAAAAATCCTTGATAAAACCCTCACCCTTGAACCCTCCCTGAACCAGGACGAATACAAGCTGATGTTTAAATTGGATTTTTAGGCTTGGGATATGGGACCTGGGATATAGGACTTGGGATATGGCCCCATATCCCAAGTCCCAAGTCCCATATCTATTGTATCAGTTGATTTATCTCGAAGATGGGCAGACAGATAGACATAATAATCCCCCCCACAACAACCCCCATGATCAGAATAATAAACGGCTCAATAAGGGAGGTGGCCGCCGTAACGGCCGACTGAACTTCCTTTTCGAACAAATCCGCAGTTTTATCCAGCATTTTTTCCATTTCCCCGCTGGTCTCGCCGACTTTAATCATCTGGGATGCCAGATACGGAAATTCCTTGCTTTTTCCTAAAACTTCCCCTAATTCCCCCCCTTGCTCCACCCGCTCAGAGGCATTGAGTATCAGGTTATGGATCACCCGGTTTCCGGCAATGCTTTTGGTGATGTCCAGGGCGGTCAGCATGGGAACCCCATTGTCCAGAAGAGACCCCAGGGTCCTGGTGAACCGGGCCGCAATCATTTTTCTGAGCAGATTCCCTGTAAGGGGCATGGAAATCATGAGCCGGTCAAGAAAATACGCCCCTTTTTCATTTTTCCGGATCAGAACAATGAGCAAAAAGAATAAAAAAGGCATCAGTACCACCAACCACCACCATGAACTGAAAAAATCGCTGACCGTGATCAGGATTCGTGTGGGCAGCGGCAGGGTCTGGTTCATATCTGAAAAAATATTCACAATCCCCGGGACCACATAGGTGAGAAGCACCAGCAAAACGGCAAAACCGATCAATGACATGAGAACCGGATAGGCCATGGCGGCCTGGATTTTTTTTTTTGAATCCTCCTGGCTTTCCGTGAAGTCTGCCAACCGCTCAAGGACAATTTCCAGGGTTCCCGATGATTCCCCGGCATTGACCATATTGATATAGATAGGAGAGAAAACCCCGGGATAAAGGGCCAAAGCCTTTGCAAAGCTTGCCCCTTCTTCAACGGCATCCTTGACCCGGGACAGGACCCGGTACATGGTTTTTGACCTGGCCTGGGGAATCAGGGTTTCCACCGCCTTCACCAGGGGGAAGCCCGCTGACAGCAAAGTGGACATCTGGCGGGTAATCATGGCCAGCTCAGAAGAGCCAACCTTCGAAAAGAGGGTGAATCCGCTGCCGCCCTTTCTTTCTTTCTCACGCGGGCCGGCCTCTTTGGTGTCCATTTTTTTCAGGGACGTGGGGTAAACATGCTGCTTGCGCAATTTCCCCTTGGCTTTGGAGATGCTGTCGGCATCCACAATGCCGGATATTTTCTTCCCTTTTTTATTCAGCCCTTTATACTCAAATACCGCCATTGCTGCTGTCCTTTTTAGATGGAAATTTTTGTTAAGGCTGTCGAAAGTCTATATGAAAAAAAAAGCAATTGCAATCCAGGGATAAGCCGCTTTGTTGCAGGGATGTTCCCTTTTTTGCACATGATAGGAAAAAAATTGTAACACTTGTATGAAAAAAATTTCATAATCCCCTCATCGTATTAAACTATGAATCGGTACTGATATTTTAATTATTTTTTATTTCAATTAGTTATAAAAACATAAACGAAATGGTAAGTTGGTTGGCACGAATCTGGCACTGTACACCACTTGGTGGTGCCTGGTAACCTATCGGGTCAGGCCGTTAAAATATCCGTTGAAAAATGAAAGGCCCTGACAATATCAGGGTTTTAAAGGCCGCAGGGTGTTGTGTTGAATGCCAATGTGTTGTATGAATTATTTTTTTGTTAGGGAATGATTAATTTTTTTGGTTTTCCAATAAAATTTTGAGCATATCGGCTTTAAGCTTTTCTTAAAAGTCAATAGGATAACCAAAAACTAATATATATTTTATGTAATTATCACTTGCCTTTTAACAGGGGAAATGGTTTAAGGGCCTAAGCATGACCGGTCGCCCTGTAATCGACAGGGCGGAGCTATGCCGGCTTTCTGTCGATCGTCCGCTTCTTCAGATTTTAATTTATACACAGCACCTTTCACACCCATTGCCAAAGCATGGAAAAAGAAACCGCTAAATTATTTAAAAACGGTAATTCTCAGGCCGTCCGGCTCCCCAAGGCGTTTCGACTGCCGGGAACCGAAGTTAAGATATTCCGGAACGGAAACCAGATCATTCTCGAACCTATTGAACAAACCTGGGATTTTCTTCTCGAATCTTTGGAAGAGCTGCCTGAAGATTTTCCGGATACCCCCAGCAAGAACTGATGCAATATCTTTTAGACACCCATATCTGCCTGAACTTGATCAAAAACCGTTCGCCGGAACTAATTTCAAAGCTTACCGACCTTTCGCCGGCCGACGTGTTTATTTCCGTCATATCGTTTTTTGAATTGTATTACGCCCTCGAAAAGAGCAAACCCGATGAACAGGCCAAATCCGCATTTGAAAAATTTTTCAAATCACTAAATATAGTGCACTTTGATGCCACTTGTGCCCGGGAATCCGCAAAAATCCGGCACGAACTTGATCAAAAGCAGTTTCCCATCGATTATACAGACCTGTTAATTGCCGGGATTGCCAGATCAAAGTCCATGGCCCTGGTCACCAGCATACCGGACAAGTTTGAGCAAATCTCCGGCATTAATCTGCAAAACTGGTCTGACGCGGCCAGTTAACTTCCTAAAACAGAGTAGAATAATCATGAAAAAAGCATTAATTACAGGCATAACGGGTCAGGACGGCGCATACCTTGCCGAATTCCTCCTGGCCAAAGGATACGAGGTCCACGGCATCAAACGGCGGGCCTCCCTTTTTAACACGGACCGGATTGATCACCTTTATCAGGACCCCCATGAGACAACACGGAAAATGGTGCTTCATTACGGAGATCTCACCGATGCCAGCAACCTGATCCGGGTCCTTAAAGAAGTGCAGCCGGACGAAGTTTACAACCTGGCCGCCCAGAGCCATGTCCAGGTTTCTTTTGAATCCCCTGAATACACGGCAGACGCCGATGCATTGGGAGCCATGAGAATCTTAGAAGGAATCCGTCTTTTAGGGCTGGAAAAGAAAACCCGGTTTTACCAGGCCTCTACCTCGGAACTCTTTGGCAAGGTCCAGGAGGTTCCCCAGACCGAAAAAACCCCGTTTTATCCAAGGTCCCCTTACGCCTGCGCCAAACTGTATGCCTACTGGATTACGGTCAATTACAGGGAGGCCTATAACATCTACGCCTGCAACGGCATATTGTTCAACCATGAATCCCCCATCCGCGGGGAAACGTTTGTTACCCGGAAAATCACACGGGCATTGAGCCGGATTCATCTGGGCATGCAGGACTGCCTTTATCTGGGAAACATGAATGCCCTCAGGGACTGGGGCCATGCCAAAGATTATGTGGAAATGCAATGGCTCATGCTCCAGCAGGATGAACCCGACGACTATGTCATTGCCACAGGGGAGCAGCACTCTGTCCGGGAATTTGTGGAAGTCTGCGCAGCAGAACTGGGCATGGCCATCGAGTGGCAGGGACAGGGCATTGATGAAAAGGGCATCAACCCGGCCAACGGAAAAACCATTGTGGCGGTGGATCCCCGGTATTTCAGGCCCACGGAAGTGGAAACCCTGTTAGGAGATCCATCCAAGGCCAAACAGAACCTGGGCTGGGAACCCAAGATCAGTTTTAAGGAACTGGTCCGGGAAATGACCCGGTCTGATCTTGAAGAGGCCAAGCGGGATGAGCTCTGCCAGAGAGCCGGATTCCAGGTATTTACCCAAAATGAGTAGGGCAGGGAACTTCACATGAATCCATCCGATAAAATTTTTATTGCCGGTGCCGCCGGCATGGTGGGCAGCGCCATTGCCCGGAACCTGGTCAAGCAGGGATATACCAATCTTTTGGGCAGTTATCATTCAAGGGCTTTAGATGAACTTGAATCTTTGCCCATCCGGCTGGTTCAGATGGACCTTAAACACCAGGAAACGGTCCGGCAGTTTTTCAGCAATGAAAAACCAGCCTTTGTTTTCCTGGCGGCCGCAAGGGTCGGGGGAATCCATGCCAACAACACCTACCCGGCCCAGTTTATTTACGATAACCTGGCCATGCAGAACAACATCATTCATTCGGCCTATGAAACCCAGGTATCCCGCCTGCTTTTCTTAGGGTCTTCATGCATCTATCCCAAAGAAGCCCCCCAGCCCATGAAAGAAGAGCATCTGCTCACAGGCCTTTTGGAACCCACCAACGAACCCTACGCCCTGGCCAAAATCGCCGGCATCAAAATGTGCGAGTCCTACAACCGGCAGTACAACACCCGGTTTTTAGCGGTCATGCCCACCAACCTTTACGGCACCAACGATAACTTTGATCTTGAAAATTCCCATGTCCTGCCGGCATTAATCCGGAAGTTTCATGAGGCCAAAGTGTCCGGGAAAAAGGAAGTCGTGATATGGGGCACCGGTTCTCCCTGCCGGGAATTCCTCCATGTGGATGACATGGCCCGGGCCTGTGTCCATGTGATGAACCTTTCCAACGAAGTCGTGGATCAGCAGTTAACCCAATATCCATCGCCCTGTTTTGTCAACGTGGGCACCGGAACTGATCTGAGCATCAAAGAACTGGCCATGATGGTCAAAGCTGCGGTTGGATTTGAAGGCGACCTTGTATTTGATACCACCAAACCCGACGGCACCTTTAAAAAACTGCTCAATGTTGACCGTCTCTCCGAACTGGGCTGGACGGCTTCCATTTCCCTGGAACAGGGCATTGCCGATACCTATGAGTGGTACCGAACAAGAAACTAGAGACTGGAAACAAGAGACAGGAAAGACCTGGTAGGGTGGGCAAAAGCATAGCGTTGCCCACCATTGACGTATAACCCGCTGTTTCTAAATTATAACCCGGTTGAAACGGTGGGCACAAAAAGCGTGCCCACCCTACCGGCTGGAAACAAGAGACAGGAAAGGACATCCAACAAGTCTTGAAACCAATTTCAATTTCGGGTAGGAGCGGGCCATGCCCGCGATCCGAGGGCTCAAACGGTCTCATGACGCCCGTCTTCAGGTCTGAATTTGATCAGCGGCTGACCGGTTAAAAAAATGAAAAAATTAATGTCAGACCCCATGCGAAAAGGCATCATCCTGGCTGGCGGATCCGGTACCCGGTTATATCCGCTCACCCTTTCAGTGAGCAAGCAGCTCATGCCGGTGTACGACAAGCCCATGATCTATTATCCCCTGTCGACTCTGATGCTGGCCGGCATTCATGATATTCTGATCATCACCACCCCTCAGGATGCGGATCAGTTCAAAAACGTCCTCAAAGACGGGTCCCAATGGGGAATCAACCTTTCCTATGAGATCCAGCCGTCTCCCGACGGCTTGGCCCAGGCCTTTATCATCGGGGAAAAATTCATCGGCGGCAATCCGGTCACCTTAATCCTGGGGGACAATATTTTCTATGGAGAAGGCCTTTCCAGGCGGCTTCAGGTCATCGCCAAACGACAGACCGGAGCAACCGTTTTCGGTTATTATGTAAAAGACCCGGAACGATACGGGGTGGTTGAATTTGACGACAATGACCAGGTCATCAGTATTGAGGAAAAACCCAAAACCCCCAAATCCAACTATGCCGTCACCGGGCTGTATTTTTATGACCATACCGTGGTGGATATTGCCAGACAACTGACCCCTTCCCCCAGAGGTGAGCTTGAAATTACCGACCTCAATAAAGCTTACCTTGAAAAAAATGAACTGACCGTTGAAAGGTTCAGCCGGGGAACCGCCTGGCTGGACACCGGCACCCATGAATCTCTTCTGGATGCCGGCATGTTTATCAAGGTGGTGGGAGACCGGCAGGGCCTTAAAATCGCCTGCCTTGAAGAAATCGCTTTTCGAATGGGCCTGATTGACATTGAAAAACTGGAACAGGCCGCATTGTCCATGAAGAAAAACGGATATGGAAAATACCTCATGGACATCATCAGACAGGAAACCAATTAGGCAATGAAACTGACCAGACTATCCATTCCCGATGTGGTCCTTATGGAACCGGACGTTTTCGGCGACCGCCGGGGATATTTTATGGAAACCTTCCGGGATAATTTTTTCAAAGAGAACATAGCCGATGCCTCTTTTGTCCAGGACAATCACAGCCGCTCTTCCCAGGGGATTTTAAGGGGACTGCATTACCAGATCCAAAAGGCCCAGGGAAAACTGGTCCGGGTGACCTTAGGAGAGGTTTTTGATGTAGCGGTGGACTTAAGAAGAACCTCCCCCACCTTCGGCCAATGGGTCGGGGAGACGCTCTCCATGGAAAACAAAAGACTGATGTGGATACCCCCTGGGTTTGCCCACGGATTTTACGTCCTGAGCAGCGAGGCCGAGTTTATATATAAATGTACCGAATACTATGCCCCTGAACATGAGCGGTCCATACGGTGGGATGATCCCGACATCAATATTCAATGGCACCTGATCTCCGGTAAACAACCGCTCTTATCTCAAAAGGATGAGGACGCAGTACCTTTTAAAGATGCACAGGTGTACGAATGAAGATCCTTATTCTCGGATCAGGAGGGCAGCTGGGCTGGGAGCTTTTGCAAACCTGTCCAAAGGATGTGCATATTGAGGCTTGTGATTTTCCCAAAATAGATTTTTTTAAATCATCCAGTATCCAGGAATGTATATTCCCTTCCGATGCAGACTGGATCATTAACGCCGCCGCTTTTACTGCAGTAGACCTGGCGGAAACCGAACCGGAAAAAGCCCACCGGATCAATCATGAGGCCGTTGATGAAATCTCTCAGATAGCGGCCCAAAAACAGATTCGCCTGGTTCACATCTCAACAGACTACGTTTTCAGCGGCAGACACTACAAACCCTTACAGCCCGATGACCCATTTGATCCCCAGTCCGTTTACGGCCTGTCCAAATTAAAAGGCGAAGAGGCGGTCCGCCATAATCTAAAGGACAAGGCACTGATTATCCGAACCGCATGGCTGTATTCCGCCCACGGAAAAAATTTTGTGAAAACCATGCTCAACCTCATGTCAGCCGGAAAAGACCTCAAGGTTATTGACGAACAGATCGGCACCCCGACCTGGGCCAAAGGCCTTGCTCAGGCCATCTGGGTATCCATTGAAAAATCCCTTTCAGGCACCTTTCACTGGACCGATGCCGGCGCGGCATCCTGGTATGATTTTGCTGTGGCCATCCAGGAAGAAGGGCTCCATCTCGGGATACTGAACAAACCGGTATCCATTACCCCGGTCCCGTCAGAGCAGTTTCCAACCCCGGCGGAACGGCCCTATTACAGCATACTGGATAAACAGTCCATGTGGCAGGCCACCCAAATCACCCCGGTCCACTGGCGGGTGAAGCTTCGATCCATGCTCAGGGAGTTGAAATCATGACCACCTTACTGGTTACCGGCGGCGCAGGATTCATTGGCACCAACTTTGTGTATTACTGGCTGAACCAATACCCGGAAGACCGGGTCATTGTCCTGGATGCCCTGACCTATGCCGGCAATCCGGACAACCTGTCCGATGCGCTCAAACATGACCAGTTTCAATTTGTCCACGGTGATATCCTGGACCAGGGGCTTGTGGAAGACCTGCTGAATAAAAACAAGGTGGACATCCTGGTTCATTTTGCCGCCGAATCCCATGTGGACAGATCCATTGAAGGGCCGGATGCCTTTATTCAAACCAACATTGTCGGTACCCACAGCCTGCTCAAGGCCGCCAAGAAAGTCTGGCTGGACAACGGCCCGGTAAACCACCGGTTCCACCATATTTCCACCGACGAAGTCTACGGCACCTTGGGCCCCAAAGACCCGGCATTTTCAGAAGACACCCCCTATGCCCCCAATTCCCCCTATGCGGCCAGCAAAGCCTCTTCGGACCACCTGGTGCGGGCCTACCATGAGACCTATGGCCTTGAGGTCACCACCTCAAACTGTTCCAATAATTACGGACCCTTTCAGTTTCCCGAAAAACTGATCCCCCTTATGATCACCAACATTCTCAATAACAAGCCCATCCCGGTGTATGGGGACGGCATGCAGATCAGGGACTGGCTGTTTGTGGATGACCATAATCTCGGGGTGGACCTGATTTTAAAACGGGGGCAAATCGGGGAAACCTACAACATCGGCGGAAACAACGAGCAGGTCAACCTGGATATTGTAAAATTGGTCTGCACGGTAATGGATGAACTGTTTGGGTCACAGGAAACCCTTGCCCGGCAGTTTCCAAAGGCCCCGCCCGCAATGGGACAGCCCTCATCAACCCTGATCACCCATGTAACGGACCGGGCCGGCCATGACCGCCGGTATGCCATTAATGCGGATAAAATCACCGCCGAGCTCGGATACAAACCCAGATATTCCTTTGAAAACGGAATAAAAAAGACCATCGAATGGTACCTTAACCAGGAAACCTGGTGGACTCCCTTAATAAACGATTAACTGCAGAAAGGATTAGACAATTGGATAAAAACACCAAAATTGCCGTTGTCGGCTTAGGGTATGTCGGTCTTCCCCTTGCGGTACACTTTGGAACCAAATTCAACACCATCGGCTTTGACTTAAAACAGTCCATTACAGACAACAGCAAAGCCCATAAAGATCCCACCGGAGAAGTCTCCAAAGCGGAATTTGAACAGGCGGTACATTTCACCCCGACCACAGACCCCAGCCTCATGTCCGATGCCGACATCATTGTCGTGGCCGTCCCAACCCCCATCGACAAAGCCCGGCGCCCGGACCTTTATCCTGTGGAAAGCGCCTCCCGGACCGTTGGGAAAGTAATGAAAAAAGGGTGCATCGTGGTGTTTGAATCCACGGTGTATCCCGGCGTGACCGAAGACATCTGTGTGCCGCTGCTGGAAAAAGAATCCGGCATGACATGGAAAACAGATTTTCATGTGGGCTATTCACCGGAAAGAATCAATCCCGGGGACAAAGAACATACCCTGACCAAGATTACCAAAGTGGTCTCCGGCGATGACGAAGCCACCCTTGAAACCGTGGCCGCCCTGTATGAATCCATTGTAACGGCCGGGGTACACCGGACCCGGACCATCAAAGAGGCGGAAGCGGCAAAGGTCATCGAAAACACCCAGCGGGATCTAAACATTGCATTGATGAACGAACTGTCCCTGATATTCGACCTGCTCGGCATTGACACCAAAAACGTCCTGGAAGCCGCCGGCTCCAAATGGAATTTTTTAAAATTTTCCCCGGGTCTGGTCGGCGGGCACTGCATCGGGGTTGATCCTTATTATCTGACCTTTAAAGCCCAAAGCGAAGGATACCATCCTGAAGTTATCCTGGCCGGCCGGAGAATCAACGACGGAATGGGAAAATTTGTGGCGGAAAAAGCCGTCAAAATGATGATCTCATCTTCTCAACCGGTCAAAGGCACCCGGGTCGGTGTCCTGGGCCTGACCTTCAAAGAGGACTGCCCGGACTTAAGAAACACCCGGGTCATTGACATTATTCATGAACTGGATTCATACGGGTGCGATGTGCTGGTGCATGACCCCATGGCCGATCCTGAAGAGGCAAGGCAGTATTACAATGTTGACCTCAAACCCTGGGAAGAATTGAAAGACCTCGGCGCTTTGATTGTCGCGGTTCCCCATGCCTGGTACAAAGATCAGCCCTTAAGCGCATTTACTGAGAAACTGGCCCCTAAAGGCTGCCTTGTGGATGTTAAATGCATGCTGGATGTGAATGAAGTGGAAAAAACAGGCCATCCCTTCTGGCGCCTGTAAGGAAGTCTTATGAAAAAAATCATGCTCATTGCCGGGGCCCGGCCCAATTTTATGAAAATCGCCCCCATTGCCCGGGCCCTTGACCTTCACGCAGATCAGTTCTCCTATAAAATCGTCCATACCGGCCAGCATTATGACCAGAATATGAGCGATATATTCTTTGAGGAACTCGGCATCCGCAAGCCTGATTACCACCTGGGCGCCGGAGGGGGAACCCACTCTCAGCAGACCGCCAAAATTATGGTCGGCTTTGAAGACATCTGTGAAACAGATCCCCCCGATCTGATCATGGTGGTGGGCGATGTGAATTCCACCCTGGCCTGCTCCATTGTGGCCAAAAAGATGCACATCAAAGTCGCCCATGTAGAGGCGGGGTTAAGAAGCTTTGACCTGGATATGCCCGAAGAGATCAACCGCATGGTCACCGACGCCATCTCCGATATCTTTTTTGTGACCGAAGAGCAGGGCATGGTCAATCTTAAAAATGAGGGAAAACCCGGCGCCAGTATCCATTTTGTCGGCCATGTCATGATCGACAACCTGTACTACCAGCTCTCACAACTGGAACAGATGGACCCGGCCACCCTGAAATTCAACGACTACAAAGCCGGCCGCAGCCAATACGGCGTGGTCACCCTCCACCGCCCCTCAAACGTGGATGACAAACTAACCCTGGAACGGATTTTCAAAACCCTTGGCCGGATTTCCCAAACGCTTCCCCTGATTTTCCCCATTCACCCCAGAACCCGGAAAAACATGGAAGCCTTCGGCATTCAGCCGCCCGAAACCATCACCTTGACCCAGCCGCTGTCCTACATGGAATTCTTAAATTTGTGGAAGGACGCCAAACTTGCCCTGACCGACTCAGGCGGCCTCCAGGAAGAGACAACGGCATTAGGCATTCCCTGCCTGACCATCCGGGAAAACACCGAAAGGCCCATCACCGTCACCCAGGGAACCAACGAGCTGGTGGGCAATTCAGAAGAGAAAATCCTCAACGCCTATGACCAGATCATGGCCGGAATCTGGAAAACAGGCCAAAAACCCAAATTCTGGGACGGCCACGCCGCTGAAAGAATTGTTGATATTATCTAAGGCTACAAACAATTGACGTAACTGTTCAGCAGTGCCCCATCTTCGCTCATTCAGGCCTTCTCACATAGCAAAAGTATGCTACGAAGTCCTGACTAAACAAATATGAAGCACTGATAAACAGTTACGGACCCTGGTTTTGCTTAGTTTTCAGCATTAGCTGAATAGTTACCAATTGACAATCTTTTTTTCTTGGCCTATGCTTTGGCATATGATTGAATTAAACAGAAGGTGCTTACTATGCCAATAGAGCGACATGTGCGGTTGTTTCGGAACGGGCGTAACCAGGCGATAAGAATCCCTCGGGAGTTTGAGCTGGAAGGAAATGAAGCCATAATCCGCAAGGAAAAAAACAGGCTTATTGTGGAACCGGTGAAAAAGGCCGGTTTGTTGCATGTTCTTTCAAAATTAAAACCGATTCGTGATGAATTCCCCAATGTTGATGATAACCTGAAACCATTAGATGATATTGATCTATGACTGAAAATCTGTCTTACCTTCTGGACACCAATATCATTTCCGAATTGATTAGAAATCCACAGGGCAAATTAACAGATATCATTGCCCTCAAAGGTGAAGACCGAATCTGTACAAGTATTATCGTCGCCTCTGAACTGCGGTTTGGGGCTGAAAAGAAAGGCTCAGCCCCTCTCACCAGGCAGTTGGAAACGGTGCTTTCGGCAATAAAAATAATGTCTTTGAGAGAACCGGCTGATCGGGCCTATGCAAAATTGCGAACCCATCTGGAAAAAACAGGCAAACCGATTGGTCCCAATGACATGTTGATTGCAGCCCATGCACTTTCCCTGGGATTAACCCTGGTAACAGCCAATGAGCGGGAGTTCTTACGTGTACCGGAACTGGCTGTCGAAAACTGGTTAAAATAGGGGAGGTCGGTGATATACCGCTGCATTTGTTAGAAACAAAGTAACTATTCAGCTAATGCTGAAAACTAAGCAACAACAGGGTCCGTAACTGTTTATCAGTGCTTCATATTTGTTTAGTCAGGACTTCGTAGCATACTTTTGCTATGTGAGAAGGCCTTAAATGAGCGAAGATGGGGCACTGCACAACAGTTACGAAACAAATAACTGATCCAAAGCAGCAAGGGCATATAAAAAAATGAACGAAAAAGATATCCGCTGGAAACAGCGGTTTCAAAATTTTAAAAAAGCCCTGGGCCGGCTGACAGAGGCGGTTAATTTGTCTCACCAAAAACAGCTGTCAAATATTGAACAGCAGGGATTTATAAAGGCCTTTGAATTTACCCACGAACTGGCCTGGAAGGTCATGAAAGATTTTTTTGTTTACCAGGGAAATACCCGGATAACAGGATCAAGGGACGCCACAAGAGAAGCATTTCAAAATCAGCTGATTAAAGACGGTGACAACTGGATGGAAATGATCCAGGCCAGAAACAAAGCCGTCCATACTTATGATGAATCAACCGCCAGTGAAATAATCAGGAAAGTAAACCATACATACCACTCTTTGTTCCTCGAGTTTGAAAAAATGATGCAGGAACGGCATGACGGATAATTCCATCGGCCCGTCTGGATTGTCTCCTGAAACAATTCATAAAATTCATAGTGTGTTTTCCCGTTTTCCCGACATTTACCAGGTTTATCTTTACGGCTCACGGGCAAAAGGCAATTACCAGCCCGGCTCAGATATTGACCTGGCCATCCAGGGCGAAGCCGTAACACCATCACAATTATACAAAATTGAATCTGAACTGGATGACCTGCTGCTGCCATATAAAATAGATCTTTCCTTGTTCAGGCTTATTGAAAACGAGGCGCTTGTACGCCATATCCAACGTGTCGGCAAGATTTTCTATACCCGCAAATGACTTCGGCCCCGGGAATATCGGAACTATTTATCATTGATTGCCACCGAAATAGGCATTATTATATGTATAATTCACTATAAAATAAGGATATTATTATGCCTATAAAAAATTATGTTTCATCCACCCTGTTATCAAAACATACGGCAGCGACGCTTAATTCAATAGAATCCGGTGAAACGGATAAAATGGTCATTTTAAAGAACAACACCCCTAAGGCGATTCTGATGTCTTTTGAGTCTTATGAAGCCATGGAAGAAGAAATTGAGGATTTGAGGCTCACAGCGCTGGCGCTGTCCAGAATGCAGACGTTTGATTCAGCTAAAACAATTTCCCATAAAGAAATGATGGAAAAATTTGCGAAATGACCTGGGAGGTTTTTTATCACAAAGATGTCGAGGATGATTTAAAAAGCGTCGGCCCCTCCGCTGCCCGCCGGATCATCCGGACAATTGATAAAAAATTGACAACCGCGCCGGACCGGTATGGTTTGCCGCTGGCCCATAATCTGAAAGATTTCTGGAAACTGCGAATCGGTGATTACAGGGTTGTTTACAGACTCATCGACCAGCAAGTGATTGTCTATGTTCTCGCCGTCGGCCCCCGGAGAGACAAGGAAATCTACAAAACCGCATCAGAAAGAATCTAAACCGCAATCGGCCACCAGGGGGCTTTTTGATAAATATGTGGATTTTATTGATGTGTATTCAGAAATAAGCGACCAAGAGCAGCAACAACTTTATGAAACCATCATTCAAAATAAGGAAACGGCTATGTTATCACAATATATAAAAGAAAAAGGACGTCAGGAAGGCCGTCAGGAAGGACGCCAGGAAGGCCGCCAGGAAGGCCGCCAGGAAGCAGGGTATGGATTATACTTTAACATTATTCATACCATGAAAAAAAACAACCTTCCGGATGACGAGATTGCAAGACTGACAAACCTGGATATCGAAATTATTAAAAAGATAATAGACGGAGAGGTGGTGGATATTCCGCTGCATCTGCTGGAACCGAACAGGTAGGGGGGGGCAGGATTGCCCTTCTAAATTTAAAATCCTTTGCGCCCTTGCGCCTTTGCGTGAGAACATAAAAACCGGCTTTCAGCCGTTGATTGAAGCTTGCTGCTCCGGTCTCTTCACCATATCAGACACAGTAATACAACCGAAAGCCTCATTGATAATTCTAAGAAGTATAAAGATTCACCGTATATTAAAATCCGCCACTTGTGATATCTTAATTCTTTAATTATAATGAAACAATGATTAGTGTTCTGATTTAATACAAGGACTTATTATGGAAAAGAAAAAATATATATATTTCTTTGATAATGATATGTGGCTTGGCTACTGGGAAGAGTTTCCTGATTATATGACTCAGGGAAAAACTTTGGAAGAACTCAAATTGAATCTGAAAGATATTCACCATGATATATCCGGTAACCATATACCCTGTGTACGCCATGTTGGAGAAATGGAAATTGCATGAAAAGAAAAGATCTGATTAGAGATCTTGAACGTATGGGGTGTACCTTTATCCGGCATGGTGGAAAGCATGACTGGTATCAAAATCCTTCTACAAAAGCCTGTCAACCTGTTCCAAGACATCGTGAAATTAACGAGCTTTTAGCGAAAAATATCCTTAAAAAATTAAGCAAATAAGAATCCTTCACCGCTTAATAGAGGTGATAAATGATGATACGCGAAATTATAAGTCTGAAAACAAATCAAATAACAATTAACATACCCGCCAATATGGTAAATCAAGAGCTTGAATAACCCATGTGTAATTGGTAAGTGAAAGGACCATACGTAAATAATGGGGGATCATCTATATCATCCCAAGACAAAGAAAAAACATCTGTCTCAAAAAATATAATCAAAAAATTACTATGGAGATAGCCATCTTGAAAAAGGTGAAACCAGAATTTATGCCGTCATTGACTGTAGAAAGAATCCCGCTTGGATAAGAGAAAGATTGCAATAAGAATGATGGTCTTCTGGTCACTTGTGTGGTCTCTTGCAGGAAAGTGAGGTTATACGTCAGGAACTGTGACCATATTTGTTCGCAATGCCGGCAAAAAGGGGCTCTTCGAAGAAATGATAGCCCAGATTGATCAACCTGGAACTTAGCATAGTTCAAAAAATAGCCAACAATGAAAAGGTTGATATCCCGATACATCTACTGGAGCCGAAAGGGTGGTTTACAGACTCGTCGACCAACAAGTGATTGTCTATGTTCTCGCCGTCGGCCCTCGAAGAGACAAAGAAATCTACAAAACCGCATCAGAAAGAATCTAAACCGCAAATGACAGGGTTGAAAAGATGGGTCCACAAAATTGAGTTATAAAGATACTTATTACAATTTGGTCACTCATGAGAATACAGAAGGGATCAAAAAAATTATCAAAAATGCAGGTTATTACGATTCGGAGACCATTAATAAAATTCAGTATAATGAACTGTACGGCCTACCTCATTTATTTGTAATTGTTGATTCTGATGATTATACCCATGGCCGTTATGCTTTGCTTGATGGTATTTTTGTAGAAATCGATTCGATTATCCCTCAATGGCATGGGAAGTTTTATCTTGGGATAATGATACTCAGAAAGCCCAAGAACGAAAAAATCAAACAATTTATCGATCCTGATAAAGATGTTAAACATGAGTTGCATCATTTGCATCTTTTGATACAGCACATTGACACTCACACTGATTATATCGAAAGTTCAATGAAATACAACGCAGGATATTGTGAAACCCAAGACCTGGATAAAAGTATCGAATTCGAAATAAACAAAATTTTTTCATTGGAAGTCCCAGCCCTGATTTCAGATTTCAATATGGGAGAACAGGACTTATTATCTTATGAAAATGGAATTGTTACAAAAATAACCGTCGACAATGAAAATGAATTTTTACGATACAAAGTGGGGGGATATTTAACTGCATTAAGCAGCTGTTATGCTAAGAGGTTCCCCAAAAAAGAGAATCAAATCAAACATACAATTGAAATGGAAGTCAACAAACAAGGAGAATTTCTTTTCGGCACTAACTGTATGGTATTATTGTTAAGATCTCAGATAGAATGTTTTTTTCTATTAAAGATTAAAGGCACCTGTTATGAGGTTGGGAATGTTTAACAAATGATAACCCACGACGGTAACTTTAAAAATTTATTTCAAGATTTTCCCAAAGAAACACTCCGGTGGCTGCTCCCCAGTGCGGAACAAAACTGGGGCAAAATTATTGCCATTGATTTCACACGTCAGGAGCCTAAAAAACACCACCTCTCAGATGCGGGGCTGGTACTGGACCTTCCGATACTGTTCCATTTTGAAAATCAACAATTGCTATTGTGGCTGGTGGAGTTCCAGGAAGACAAATCAAAATTTTCCATATACAAACTGCTCCGGTACACCACCGACATGATGGAGGCCCATCCTGATGCATTGGTAGTTCCGACCGTGTTGTTCACCGATAGAAAAAAATGGCATAAATCTGTACTCACTGAACTTCACGCACAAATCAACGACCGCTTGTTTCTTCACTTTGAATATGTGTTTCATAAGCTGTTTGACTTGAATGCAAGGGATTATTACAATGTGGATAATCCGGTGGTAAAAATTCTTTTGCCTAAGATGAACTATAAAAAGGAAGAGCGAATTGAGGTTATCCACCAGGCATACAAAGGGCTTTTTCAATTGGCCACCAGGGGGCTTTTTGATAAATATGTGGATTTTATTGATGTGTATTCAGAAATAAGCGACCAAGAGCAGCAACAACTTTATGAAACCATCATTCAAAATAAGGAAACGGCTATGTTATCACAATATATAAAAGAAAAAGGACGCCAGGAAGGTCGCCAGGAAGGACGCCAGGAAGGTCGCCAGGAAGGACGTCAGGAAGGACGCCAGGAAGGACGCCAGGAAGGACGCCAGGAAGGACGCCAGGAAGGACGCCAGGAAGGACGCCAGGAAGGACGCCAGGAAGCAGGGTATGGATTATACTTTAACATTATTCATACCATGAAAAAAAACAACCTTCCGGATGACGAGATTGCAAGACTGACAAACCTGGATATCGAAATTATTAAAAAGATAATAGACGGAGAGGTGGTGGATATTCCGCTGCATCTGCTGGAACCGAACAGGTAGGGGGCAGGATTGCCCTTCTAAATTCAAAACCCTTTGCGCCTTAGCGCCTTTGTGTGAGAATATATCAAACAGCCTTCAGCCGTTGATTGAAGCTTCGCTGTGCCCGGCAGCTCAAGCCTTTTCATAATATCTGATACAGTAATACAACCAAAAGCCTCATTGAAACAGAAAACAATTTGAGCTATAGTTATTGACAACATGGGAATACACTTCATAGAGGTGATAAATACTGATACGCGAAATTATAAGTCCGAAAACTAATCAAATAACAATTAACATACCCGCCAATATGGTAAATCAAGAGCTTGAATTATTGGTTTTCCGAGTCGGAAAAAAACAGGCGGAGAAAGAAAAGACTAAATTATTAATGGAAAAGGCCTTTAATGAAGACGGTCCATCAACACAGGCATTTTTAGGGACGCTTCCAGGCGTAGGCAAGACAGTTGGAGATCTTTTAGAACCATTTGATGATAAATGGGAATGCGATTAATCCATGATTTTAATGGATACACATACCTGGTGGTGGGTATTAAGCGAACCTGAAAATCTTTCAGAACTGGCTCGAAAACAGATTGAAGAAACCCCTTTTGGCCAACGGTGTGTTGCATCAATTTCTCTGTGGGAATTTGCTATGATGGCCTGCCGGGGCCGGATTATATGCCAAACAATGGGGTAAGCATTATGGAAGCAATAGAATTCAACACCATAATTAAGAATGGAATGATACATGTTCCAGATAAACTTAACTATCCAACGGATACGTCAGTTAAGGTGATAATAGTAAGAGAGAGAAAAGCGGATAAACCAACAGAAGGTTTTAGAAAAACGGATGGGCCATCAAGAATTAATTTTGGTGTGCTGAAAGGCCGGGTTGCAATTTCCGATGATTTCAATGACCCGATGCCGGATAATATTCTTTCCAATTTCAGTGTCCCATGGTGTGGCGGTACATCAGCTGCCCTTGCATCATCGTGATCCATTTGATCGGATGCTGATAGCCCAAGCCGTTTCTGAATCTCTCTCATTTTTAACGGCAGACCATGTTCTTGGTCAATATTCCGACTTGGTGATTCAGGTATAACCCCGGTAGGCTGGGCACGCGGTTTGTGCCCACTATTCGTCAACGAAATCAAGCCCATCCGGATTTAAAACCCTTAGTGACTTAGCGTGAGAACATAAAAAAACGGCTTTCAGCCGTCTGGTTAAGCCTCCATCACGCAGAGGTCGCACCACCCTCTCTGTGATAATAAAAAATATCGGAAGGGCAAAGCTTTCAAGTAAAACCCAAAAGGTAAGTTTGTAATGTTGACAAAAGAAACCATAATAGATTTCATAAGAAAAAACCGGGATCATATTGGTTCTAATTACCGGATTTCCAAAATCGGCCTGATCGGGTCTTATGCCAGAGGCGACCAAAGTGAGGACAGTGATATAGATTTGTTAGTTGAATTTGAACCGGGCACTGAGGATCTTTTTCAGTTGAAATTTGAACTTAAACAATATTTTAAAAAACATTTCAACCGGGATATAGACGTTTGCAGAGAAAAATATATTAAGCCATATATCAAAGAACACATTTTAAAAGAGGCCTTTTATGCCTGACACGGACAGGCTGAATATTCTATCCATTCAAGACTCAATAGAGAAAATTTTGGTTTACACGAAATCCTATTCAAGTGCTGACGAGTTATACCAAAACCAAAGAGACTTTGATGCAGTTTTAATGAATTTTATTGTTATCGGTGAGATGGTTTCAAGACTGAGCGAAAGATTCATTGAAGAGAATACACAGACAGATTGGTTCAAAATTAAAGGTTTCAGAAATATTGTTGCCCATAATTATTTTGGAATTGATGCTGAAGAGGTTTGGCAGATCATTAAAACTCATATTCCTATATTACAAGCTGATGTTAAAAATATTTTGAAAAGCTTATGATAAGAGGGGCAGGGCCACGTTTCTAAATTCAAAACCCTTTGCGCCCTTGCGCCTTTGTGTGAGAACATAAAAAACGGCTTTCAGCCGTTGATTGCGGCTTAGCCGCTCTGTGTCCCTCCAAACCCTCTGTGGTTTAAAAAATGAACCGATTCAAAATTACAGCCATTTTAATATGCTACCGCTATTTAAATTTCAGCGAAGCCCCTGAAAAATCAGATGTTGTTGTTCTCTTTGTAGGCCCGGATCAAGACCAAAGACTGAAAGAGGCGCATCAACTCAAGTATGAAGGGTATGCCGATACCCTGATCATACCGGCTTACCAGCAGGTGTTTGTTATGTCGGAAGGCCAGATTGTTAAAGCACCTGGTTCCAGGCTAAGGCCGTTTCCCTTAAATGCATATCCTGATTATTATGAAAATACCCATGTTGAGGCTCTTCTGGCCGGAAAAATGACGGAAGAACTGGGATTCCGGTTTGCCATTATGGTCAGTGCCCCTTACCACATGAGAAGAATCAAAATCATCTCTTCACGGGTTTTTGATCCGGAAAAGTTCCAGATTCAATACATCGGAAGCCGGTATCTCCAGCCGGGAAGTCTGGTATCTGTTTTTACGCCGAAGAACTTGAAGTTGACCATCGTCGAAGCAGCGAAGATCGTTTCGTTCCTTGCTTATAAGAATGTTGTTTAAATAAATCATTTGCAATTCTATTATAAAAAACAGTGACTGCTGATGAATTCTTAAATGGTACTTTTCAGCATCAAAAAAGTGGAATTAAAGGCTAAAAACAGTTTGGAAACGAGCATTTTATCCAAAATCTCAATGGATTGGCGTGGCCCGACCCCAAAAGAACAGGTCTCATCACCATATCTGACACAGCAATACAACCAAAAGCCTCATTGAAACAGAAAATAATTTGGGCTATATTTATCGACAACATGGGAATACACTTCATTATTTATCTCTCAAGAAATGAAAGGGATAAAACAAACCCAAAAATAGAGGAGGGGCGATATTATGCTTAATTTACAATTAAATATTCAAGCTGATACGGCCCATCGGCTAAAAAAAATCCTTTCGACTCTTCAAGATCAGGAAGCTTTTGCCCAAAATATTATTGACTATCAAGTTAGTGAGTTGAGAAAAGGGCTGCTTAATCTTCGGCTCGATTTAAAGCAGTTTGAGGAGACTTATCAAATCACGTCCCAGGAATTTTATAGCAGATTTGAAGCCGGCGGTTATGACGATCAAGAAGATTATATGGTTTGGGCCGGGCTTTATGAAATGTTCTGCGATGATGAAAAAAGACTTCAGGAACTCACGTGATTGAGAATTATTTTTCAAGATTGGAAAATTTGCTGCTCCAGTTCCCGAATATTCAATCACATACAATAAAGAAACGAATTTACAACATACGGCAAGGGTACATTCAGGGCTCAATTATTTTCGAAAATGGATACCGGTTAGATTTTGTCAAAGTAAAACAGACTGACAGGCATTCGAAGATTAAATATCGTTATCAGTATATGAACTCGGGGAACCAGCTTATTTTTAGATATGATAATGCTCCCCATCATTCCGATTTGTCAACTTTCCCTCACCATAAACACGTTGGTGAAGAAGCGATTAAAAGCAATGAGCCTTCGTTGGAGGATGTATTGCTTGAAATTGCACACCTGCAAAGAGCGGGATAAACCAAACATAGCAGCGATAGCATCTAACATCTACTGGAGTCGAACCGGCAAAGGAGCAGGGACACGGTTCTAAATTCCAAACCCTTTGTGCCTTAGCGCCTTTGCGTGAGAACATAAAAAACGGCTTTCAGCCGTTGATTGCGGCTTAGCCGCTCTGTGCCCCTCCAACCCTCTGTGGTTTAAAAAATGAAACGATTCAAAATTACAGCCATTTCAATTACCATTTTAATATGCTGCCTGGCCGGATATGCCCTGACATACCGCTATTTAAATTTCAGCGAAGCCCCTGAAAAATCAGATGCCATTGTTCTCTTTGTAGGTCCGGATCAGGAGCAAAGACTGAAAGAAGCGCATCAACTCATGTATGAAGGGTATGCCGACACCCTGATTATACCGGCTTACCAGCAGGTGTTTGTTATGTCGGAAGGGCAGATCATTAAAACCCGGGTCTCCGGATTAAAGCCGTTTGCTCCAAAGACCTATCCGGATTATTATGAAAACACCCATATTGAGATCCTTGAAGCCGGGAAAATAATGGAACAACTAGGATTCCAGTCTGTCATCCTGGTTAGCGCTCCCTATCACATGCGAAGAATCAAGATCATTTCTTCTCAGGTTTTTGACCCAAAAAGGTTCCAGATCCGATGCATCGGGAGCCGGTATCTCCGATCGGAAAGCCTTCTGTCCGCATATGGCCTTGATAATTTGAAATTTGCTGTCACAGAGGCAGCGAAGATTCTCTCTTTTATAGCCTATGAGACTGTTTGAAACGAAATAAAAAACGGTGGACGCTGATAAGCTCTTAAACTGTTTCTTTTGATGTTAAAAAGGTGGGGTTAAGGACTAAAAACGGCATGAAATCAGGCCTTTTCATCGAAATTTCAATGAATTAGCGCGGCCCGATCCCTAAAATCCCTAAGATAACCCTAAAACTAAAAACTAAACCAATAAAAAATCAAACTGGATTACTATACAGCAGGAGTTGATGCGATGATTATGCCTGTAATACTGGCCGGGGGGGCAGGTACCAGACTTTGGCCTCTTTCAAGGGAACTTTTTCCCAAGCAGTTGATTGATCTGTATAATGAAAATACAATGCTCCAGAATACCATGTTAAGGGTTGAGAAACTTGATGACGTTGCTCAACCCATAGTTGTATGCAATGAAGAACACCGGTTTATGACGGCAGAGCAACTTAGGGTGATCGGGGTGAACGCTGATGAAATCATACTTGAACCGATTGGAAAAAACACCGCGCCTGCCATTGCGGTGGCCGCCCTGAAAGCCATAAAGAGGGATGACGATCCTGTACTTCTTGTGCTGCCGGCTGATCATGTTGTTGAAAAGGTGGATGATTTTTATCAGGCTGTTCAATCTGGACTTGAATATGCGGAACAAGGTGACCTGATCACTTTTGGTATTGTTCCAAATTCACCGGAGACTGGTTATGGGTACATTAAAAAAGGACACATCCTGTCAGAAAAAACAGGTATCGCAAAAATAGAGAAGTTTGTTGAAAAACCCGATGCGGATACGGCCGTGAAATATGTCGAATCAGGGCTTTTCTGCTGGAATTCCGGCATGTTTATGTTTAAGGCCTCATCAATTATTCAGGAACTTGAAATTCATACCCCTGAAATTCTAAGACTTTGCCGGGAAGTGGTTGAAGAAGGGACAAAGGATCTTGATTTTTTTCGTCTGGGGCCTGAAAAGTTTGCTGAAGTTCCTTCAGATTCCATTGATTACGCAGTGATGGAAAAAACCTTAAAAGGAGTAATGATTCCCTTGGATGTGGGCTGGAACGATCTTGGTTCATTTGACGCGCTCTGGCAAACCGGAGAAAAAGACGAAAATCTTAATGTATTCAGGGGGGATGTTCTGGCTCAGGATGTTAAAGAATCCTTTATTAACTCTGAATCCAGGCTTGTGGCTGCGGTAGGTGTCGAGAAATTTGTTATTGTCGAAACCAAAGATGCCGTTCTGGTTTCCCCCAGAGAAAGGGTCCAGGAGGTGAAAAAAATAGTTGCCCGGCTTAAGGCGAAAGCCCGCAGTGAATCCGTCTCTCACAGCAAAGTTTACCGCCCTTGGGGGAATTATGAAACCATTGATATGGCACCTCGCTATCAGGTTAAAAGAATAACGGTTAAACCCGGTGCCAAGCTGTCTTTGCAAAAGCATTATCACCGGGCGGAACATTGGACTGTTGTTGCAGGTTCAGCCATTGTAACCAAAGGAGAAGAAGAAATTTTACTGAAAGAAGATGAGTCCATATATATACCTTTAGGAACAATGCATAGACTTGAAAATCCCGGAAAGATTCCCCTTGACCTGATCGAAGTGCAGTCCGGCTCTTATCTTGGCGAGGATGATATCGTACGTTTTGAGGATGTTTACGGGAGATAATTGTTTCGAACAATCTATTTGAGGACAAAAATGGCCTTTATAAATACTTTAATTAATTCGATCAAAACGGTTAAAAATATTGTGACAAATAAGCATTTCGGTGCTTCAAAAGAAAAAAAAATAAATATTGGGTATGCGATAAACGGGTTGTTGCCTTTTGGGTCTAAGGCAGAAATACAGTGTATCCTATGCGGGTATCCGCGTAGTGGAACTCATTGGATAAGAAGCGTGATTGAAAAAAGTTCTGACTATAAAACATATGACTTATTCGAAAATAAACCAAACATAAATGAAAAAAAAATACTTGCAATAAAAATACATGCCCGAAATAAATTGATAGCTCGGGCAAAGGCATTATTGAGGTTGCCGCCCCACAAATTTTCAGGTCAATATATCTATACCTATCGGGATCCTAGAGATACGCTTATTTCTCTTTTTGAAATGTATAAAAAAGCAAAGGATGTACCTAATCTTGATGCGGAGGAATTTATCAGGTTTTATGATCCGATAAGGCAGTATCGTTGGGAGATTCACTCTTGGGTTTTTCCAAAACATGATAATGTGCTTTTAGTACGATTTGAAGATTTGAAATTAAACTCCATTGCCGAGTTTGAACGAATATTTAGTTTTTTAAAAATTGATGCCCCTGTAAACGAAGAGGCTATAGGAATTAAAGTGGGTCTTATGGATGGGACAAATCGACCTCGTGCTACAGTTTTCGGATGGAAAAATGCCCCCGAAGAATACAAAAGCCTTATTAACCATACTAATTTTGCATTAAAACAAGAGATTAAAATGCTCGGATATGAATTTTGATATCATACTCTTGTATACAGAAAACAGAATATAAAATGCTAACCTATTTTTCAATAGTAATGTTGCTTTGTTTAATATGATCGTTAGATCCAACTTTATCAAATCCCTATTAAGTGTTGGTGGGGGCCACCTTTCCCTAACAGCTTCAAAGTTTATTACAATTGTAATCGCTACTAGGTGTGTAAGTATAAAAGAAATGGGTGTTTATTTTTTAGTCATGGCGACATCTGGCGTTATTACAGATATTGCCGGATGCGGAACCAACGTGGCATTAGTCAAATACTTAGCCGAAGAAGAGGATGAAAAGATAAGACAATCAAACGTTTTTGTTACAACCCTTTTCTTTTTTCTCAACCTTACAACTGTGATTATTATCTGCATTATAGTAAATAACATTTGGGGATTTATAAAGTTTGAACCTTTATATGTATTGTTTTGTGGTTCTGTAGCTGTTTTTACATATTTGAATTTTCCTCTCCAAGGATTTAAAAAATTTAAAAAAATAGCAATAGCAAATTTTTTAAATGGCATAGTGAAAATCGTTTCAGCATTGATACTAATGATTTATCTAGATAAAGGCTTTATCGGTCTTCTTTGGACAATTACTATATCAAATTTAATAGGTATATTATTTCAAATATATTCGTTAGATATGAAGCTATGGGTTCAGAAAATATCTTTTTCTCATCTTACATTTCTAAGCCAATTATTAAAATTCAGTCTCCCTATATATATAAACCAGCTGTACTCAAATCTGTATGATCGGGGTTATACTTTTTTGATTGCTGCATTGTTGAATCCAACATCGGTTGCCTATTTTAATATTGCAACAAGGCTATCTGTTTTTATTGATCAACTGCGAAGGGTGTATAATTCAGTATATTTCCCGAAAATTGTTGAACTAGTAAAGTATAGAAAAAATAAAGCAGAAAAATTATTGCAGATATCGATCGAAATAATATTTATATCAATCGCCATTGGCTCGTTTCTCTTTTTTACATTTAAAAATCAAATTATTATACTTGTTTTTTCGTCGGAGTATCAATCAGCATCAACTGCAGCATTTATTATGATTGCGAGATGTGCGTTTTCATTTTGTTCCGTTGTTATGGGATTTACTCTTGTAGGCTCTGGTTATAACATCGCACCATTAATAATAAATATCATTGTTACATCGTTATCTTTTATTGCTAGCTATTTCTGCATTCCCTATTACGGATATCAGGGAGTTGTATATATAGCATTTATCTGTTCAATTATAGGATTTATATTTAACTATTATTATTTGCGTTATGTTGGATTAAAGTTGAGATTCAATATATTGAATTGGGGTTATATAATGTCATTTATCGCTATTGTTTTCAGCGTCACTGTACAACACTATTTAATTGCTGCCTGTCTTTTATTGCTATTTATAGTATTCGCTGTTATTTCACTGTATAGATTTCAAAACAATTCTAAATATATGACAACCTAAACCCCAAAAAAGCGTGTTTCCAGAAAAAAATCTCATGAGTAAACGGCTGGTTGATTTATTATTTTCAGCATCCGTCTTCATCCAGCGGCCACACTGCTCTATGGGATATTAATCCGGTAATTTAACTCCAAAATAAGTAATAAGAATAAAAAAAGTCTCGAAACGCCTATCAATAAAGAGTATAATGAGATTTCTACAACGAACTATACCAAATTGAAAGGACGTTTCAAGCGAATAAGAATATCAACAAAAAATTCAATGTCATTAACTTAACGAAGGGACTTATAACAGCAATGGAAACGACCGCTTCGATTATTGAAATTCCTTGGAAATTTTCTGCCCGGTCTTACCGGTTCTATAGTCCTGACAATAATGTCTTGTATAGCTGATATCAACTCAACAACCTTTTCACCTGAGCGAACGAACAATAGCGAAAGAACGTCCTTCATTTTTGATAAAGCCTGTGCAAAATTCGGCTTATATTTATACATCCGATCCTCAGTATTTTTGTCAATGATGGTCTGAGTGGGAAAAGCTAATATTGATGTCAGATTCTTTGAGAACACTCTCGCATGGAAATCCTGGTAAACGGACAGGACTGATTTTCCGGTGAAATTTTCTATTTCTATCCATTGTTTCATAGTCTTGTAGTCTTCTTCTACAGGCCACCTCAAATGATAAAGTTCAGAAAACTGATTATGCGTAAAGGTTTGTTTGTCAATGATGGATGTAATGAGGATTTCAGCTTCGCCTGTCTCTAACTCAATCCGAATCAATCGTAGTTTTAATGGCTTTAAATCAAGCCCCATTTCTTTGCATTGTTTTATTGAACTGGGGAATGGCGTCAAAGATATGATTTTTTCCTTCTTGCCTGAATTATAAAATTGCCGGACTATTTTCCATCTTTTTAGCTGAATCCGGGCGCAAAAATCGGCACCTTGATTGAGAATGAGATTAAACAGCCAATATGCTGGATAGCCCCTGTCCAGAAGTATAAGGTCACCTGGTACCATTTTTAAACAATGGAAGGCGGCCAGTTCACGTTCTCCAGTTTCTTTGGGGACAATTTGAGCGTCAACAGTTATTTTGTTGAGTGGATCGAACATCTGAGAAATGCGGGCCATGGGGCATTTTTCTCCCTGGCGTGGATTCCATGCTCCAAAATGTTTTAATATTGATTCAATCCGGGGCAGTTGAGCTGTCGACCCGTCTATAGCAAGCAGATTAAAACCCTCCCATCTCAAGGGGGCAAAATTCTGATAGAAAAAATCTATCTGCTGATCATTAAGCTCGGAGAATGCCTCGTATTTTAATTTCATCCTGGCTTTGGTCAAGGCTGGCTTGGAGATAAATCGCCTTATAACATCAAACCCGAATATGGCTTTAAAGAAATTGGTCGAGTTCATCCTGATATGAACCCTTGACCAAATTCATCAGGAAAAATATAAGTATTGAAAAGGACAGTTTTCTGTTACGGGTGAAATTTGTTGGACTTTGGCGGTGTTGATTGATAAAATTTGAAGAATTGATAATTTTTTTAAGAAAATCAATTAGTTTGGCACATATATTGGAAAGCAGATTCCGTGCCAACCGGTGTGAAATTGTTATCAGATTTCGACATGATATGCTCCTTTTTTTTATGATAATTGGCTGTTATTATTAGAATTGAGTATATCATGTCGACCTCATTTTTTTCAATGATTTTATCATTAATATCATTAATATCAGTGAGTTAAATGCAAAACCCTCTTAAGTTAATGACATTGATCCAGACATTTATAAACATCCCCTGTTTAATTTTGAAATCCTGCAGGGCCATAAAATATCGAATCATTGGCTATAACGATCGGCTCCAAAGCATGTTCAAATATTTTGATTTTATAAAGACCGTCCGGGTTACATGATGCCAATGCTCCCCGGATAGTTATTGCAAACGGGTTGCAATGCCGAGTCCAAACCTTGCAGTCTCAAAAAAGGAATGACAAAAACATGAAACACAACACAACTGGCAATACAAAAAAACTGGGGACTCGTGTTTCTAGTGGATGGCAAGTTGGCGGCGAAAATAATACCTCAAACGGCGGGTTGTTCATGAATATATCTTTTTTGAAAACGCGCTTGTTTTGGGCCTAAACTTAAAGGTAATAATATCCAAGCGATTCACGAAATTATAAAATATTTTTTTAAAAGTTACTTTTATGAATAAAACAGAAAATGCTATAAAAAGTTCTAAGTTGGACACGATTATAATTTACCTTATTGCGATTCAGATTTTTTTAAAAGCGTCTTTTTTTAATATGGCGCTTATACCAGGTATTGACTTGGTTGGATCTAGTAGTTTTGGGATACATGATCTTTTCTTTTTTTTATTACTTTTAGCAATCTTTGTAAAACTAATTTCAGGTGATAGAAACGGCTTATCAATTACCACACCAGTTGTATTTTTACTCCTTTTTTTAGTTTTCGGGGCATTTGGTATTATAAATGCCGTTATGGGTGAAACTAGTTTTCACTTGGCAGCAAAAGAGGCTAGAGGCTTTTTCTTATATTTAATATTTTATGGGATTTTGTCACTAATACCCAATAAGTCTAATTTTCATAAAATTATTTTTTTAACTACTATAATTGCTTCCTTAACGTCAGTTATTAGCTTTTTGCAAGTTATATTGCCAACTCAATTAGAATTCCTGTCTGGTAAGACCCTAACGTTAAGGACAATGGGGCACGACATTGAAGGTGTGACTAGAATCGGAACTAATGGAATGCCGACAATAACGTTCCTATTTTTTTATTGGTTGATCAATCTTTTTCAAAAGATTAATTTAAAAAATATCTTCTTTACTATCTTGTTGAGTATTGGCATATTCATCTCTTTTAGCCGCGGAACTTGGTTGGCTATAATATTATCCATATTAAGCGTCTTTCCTTTTGTTGGTGGAAGTGTAAGAAAAAGCTTTATTGTTTTTTTCTCTGTCTCGTTTTTACTTGGAATTTTAGTATTACCTGTTGCATTATATGGCTTTTTAGGTACCAAAATTCAAACCTATGTAACAAGTGGAGTTGACAGGTTTACCTCTTTAACTCCAACTAATTTAGCGAATGATGGATCTACACAAGGAAGAATAAAGGAGTCGAAGTTGATTTTTGAGAAAGCTTTATCAAGGCCTATAATTGGTCACGGATTAGGTGCAGTTACTCAGAAAAATTTTATGTCGCTTAATGACAAAACAGGATATCATGAAAAAATTCAGAGTTGGGGCTATGTCCATAACGGCTATCTTTATATATTTTTTAAACTTGGATTAACAGGTCTTTTTTTATTTTTGGTTTACATCTTTTCAATTTTAATCAGATCAATAAAAATGTTGAAACACATCAAAGATATAGAAATAAAACCAGCATATTTAGGGTCATCTCTTTTCCTTCTTGCAATGATTCCTGCCTCAATAACAAATGCAAGAATAATGGAGGATAACTATATTATTATTATAGCTGTAACGAGTGGGTTGATGGAGTTATCAAGAAAACTTGATATTATGGGAGGAGACCTGAAAAAATGACCCTTTTCTTTTCGCATATTCCGAAATCTGCCGGGACAACTTTTAGGAATATTTTAATCAATAATTATTCAATAAGGCATATAGACTGGTATCATAAAAAGATAAAAACTAAAGCATCTCCAAAAGTTTTTCCGTTTAATTCAGGAAAAGTAATGAGGCAATTGAAAAGTATTTCAGGACATTGGTTAAGGTATGATACTGAGTTACACTTCTTTTTCCCGAAGGTGAAATACATAACTTTTGTACGAGATCCAGTAAGTCGGTTTATCTCTTTATATTTTCATATTATTAGAACTTGGGATCCTGAACTGAAATTTAACGAATGGACCTTAGGTGCTGGAAGACCGGAGTTAAATAATTTTCAAACACATTTTATTGCAGGCTCTGAAGACCTCGAAACTGCAAAAAAAATACTTAAAAACAACTTTTTTTTTGTAGGTAAAGCTGAAAGATTTGATGAATCCCTATGCCTGTTAAAAAACATGATTGATGGACCTTTTGACATTAGATATGAACCTTTACGGGTTAGCAAGCACAACAAAGAGGAGTTTTTGAACAACGAAAAAAATTTTAAGGCTTTCAATCGTCTTAGGGCAAATAATACCTTGGATCTAAAATTGAACGACTTTATTGAGGAAGAATTGTTTCCACTTTATAAAAAAAAGTATGGGTATATACAACCTGACTTTTTGAAATTACAGCGGGATAATGTCAATTTTAAATTCAACCGATTGAAAAAAGGGCTTTTCGTGGCCGAGAAAAAAATTTTTATTAATCCTTTGCTTCATAGAAATAATTAAAATGCAGAAGGAAATAATGTGAATCGTTTCTATCCACTTATAGGTATTTATATATTAATTTTCAATGTACTATGCAGTAACGATTTTTGTCAATGTTCAGAGCTATTTTCGTCTTCTGATATAGCGGTTATGTATGATGAAGACAATTATGAAAAATTAGCTCAATATCATGTAGATCACATTACATGGGGAGATCAACTTTCTTCCTGGGGAAAACACTTATCTTCTCGAAAAAAGTTATTCGAAATCTACCCAAAAATCGGGCTTAAACTGTTCAGCGTCGATATCGCCCTTATTCAGGAGGGGGGTAAATACGTTGTTTGTGATGCAAAAGAAGATGGAAAATGCAATAAGCTTTATTGGAAATTAAGGAATGGAAGCGATCCCAAATTAAAAAGAGATGCAATACTGCTTAACCGGATAAAAAAAAGAGCGATTTTAGATCAATCTGGGAAAATAGTTAGCCTTCCAAGGCTAGCCCGGCGTGGCATATTGTGCCCAATGGCGTGCGTAAATGATCCTGAATATAAAAAATGGTTATTTAGAAAAATTGATTACGTGCTTAAGAGTAAGCCGTCAGCCATTCATTTTGATGAACCAGTGATGAGTTCAAAATTAATTGAAAAAGATGTAGGCTCTTTTTCAAAATACAGTATGGAAAGTTTTTCAGATTACCTAAGGCAAAAGTCTTATAGCCCGTTGGTGAATAATAAAAACATAGACATTGATCGTTTTAATTTTCAGACATACCTGACAAATGGAACCAGAACCCCTGCTTTGGATAAATTCCTTTTTGAGGAGTTTAAGACATTTACAGTGAAGTCAACATTAAAACTTTTTCAGGAACTATGTGAATATGCAAGATCAAAAAATGGTGACCGTATTCTGATCTCCGCAAATGCCACGCCTTGGGATTGGAAAAGAATTCCATTGTATGAGGCCATTGATTTCTCCGCACCCGAGATTGTGCATAATGCCTCGGCCCTAAAAATATCTAATATCCCTTTGTTCTGTTATAAAATGGCCGAGGCAATCGGAAAACCTATTTTTGCCACAGCACTAGGTGTGGATTGGGCAATCATTAAAAAAGAGAGACATCAACTTTTAGTTTGTAATTGGATCGCGCAGGCATATGCTCTGGGGCAATTTTTTAATTTTCCTTTAAAATCCTGGATACCAGGATCATGGTATTATCCTGAAGCAAAAATATATCCTGCCCTTGCAGAATGGATTAAACTGAACAGTCATCTCTTTGATGATTATAAAGCAGTGTCTGAACATCATTTAATTTTGTCCAAAGATATTCTTAAATATCCGGAAATAAGAAGAAAAGCTATAAAACTGGTAGACATGTTGATTAAAAGAGGTGTTCTTTTTAAAATTGTTTTGGTTGATGGATTGCAAAAAACAAAATTACAAATAGCCCAACTCGATAATTTTGATTCAATTTTTACTTTTCTACCGAAATATTATTCTTCTGACACGCTGAAGGAGCTGAATAATAACCCCACTAACAAAAATATTATTAATCTTGATACTGGACTGGTTAGTAAAGAAAATTTTTTTGATAAGTTCTGCAGCATTAGAGCCACGGGAGATACGGAAATATATTGTCTTTTAAGGCAGAAAGATACGAATAAAATCAATAAAATGGTTATTCATCTGTTAAATAGGGAGTATCTTCCGAATAAAAGAATGATGAAATCGACCGGGGCTTTTACGATAAATATTTTAAAAAATAGGTTCCCAAAAATAGATTGTAAAAAGGCTGTGCTCCATCAGTTCCTGTTCAATGGAAAAACTGGGGTAAACTCTTTGAAAGCTGAAAAGGAATTAACGATATATGAGTCTGAGAAATATTATCATATAGATATACCGGGAATTAATTTTTGGGGGATTGTGGAGCTGAATATCCCGGTGTAATTATTATTTGGTTGGACGTTTAATGAGAAAATATGAAAATTTTATTAATAGCTAGAACCTGCCCTTACCCTGCCAATGATGGGGAAAAAATTCGGGTATTTAATCTTATCAAAAGTTTATCCCACCATGATATAACTCTGGTTTGCAGGGCAATGTCAGAAGAAGATCTTAACGGTGTTGCAGAACTGGAGAGATACTGCTCCACAGTTCGTGCTTTTCATATACCTAGCCCGGTCACTTTTTGGGAGAGATTAAAATGGGTAATGCCTTTCCTGTTTTCCAAATATCCCATCAGCCTTTCTACTGTATATTTTCTTGAAATATCTCAATACTTACAAAAAATATGTAGAGAAAATAAGTTTGATATTATACAGGTAGAACATTCTTCCCTGACGATTTATCTTGATCATATAAAAATGGAAGCTATGACGGCGTCAATTGTTATCATGCATAACATAGACTATATTCGGAATGAGCGGGTTATAAAAAATCTGCCCTTTGGGCTGAAAAAAATATTTCATCTATTCAACCAGTCAAAGTTTAAAAAATGGGAGATTCGTGCACTGCATCAGTATAACTGTATAGCAACAATGTCGGATATAGATAAGTCTATTTTGGAAA
This sequence comes from uncultured Desulfospira sp., assembly GCA_963663165.1. Classification (GTDB taxonomy): domain Bacteria; phylum Desulfobacterota; class Desulfobacteria; order Desulfobacterales; family Desulfobacteraceae; genus Desulfospira. The sequence continues at coordinate 571,904 of OY760175.1, forward strand.
AAGACACCATGGGCTTGAATTTTCAAGTACTTCCCAACGGAGTTGATACAAAAACAATCAAATTTAAGTTTAATGATACAGATAAGGCCAACAACCATATCGTTTTCGTCGCCTCAATGGATTCGGACGCAAATCATGACGGGGCTATTTTTTTTATAGAAAAAATTTTTGGAATAATAAAAAAGCAGGTCCCTGAGGCAAATATCAGTTTTGTAGGTCGGAATCCCAGAAAAGGACTTTTAGAAAAGCATAACGGGAGGGACATCATTGTCACTGGGATGGTTGAAAGCGTTCTTGAGTACTATGAGCAGGCTACAGTGGTCGTGGTACCCCTCAGATCGGGCGGGGGAACGAGGTTAAAAATTCTTGAAGCCGTGGCAGCAGGTGTGCCAGTGGTATCAACCTCAGTGGGAGCTGAAGGATTGAACTTGATTGACAAAAAAGAAATTTTGATCGCAGATACTCCCCAGGATTTTGCTAATTGTGTCCTGCAGCTTTTGGGTTCCGGGCCATTGAGAAAACAAATTGCCTTGAACGGGAGGAAAAAGGTTGAGAACGAATATGACTGGTCGATTATTGCTCAAAAAAGCGATATAATCTATCACTCTATCAACCCTGAGGCAGAGCCCAGAATATGAAACCCTATATATCTATTATCACAACATGTTATAACTGTGAATCTTATATTGAACAAACTCTTCAATCAATTCATTGCCAGAAAAAAGGTGATTACAAGCATATTGTTGTTGATGCCGTTTCTACAGATGGTACGCAAGATATTTTAAAACAATATAAAGACAGGCTTGACCGCCTGATAATTGAACCGGACGATGGGATGTACTATGGTATCAACAGGGGATATCAATATGTCGATACAGAGGTCATGGCTTGGTTAAACGCAGATGATGTATATTATCCATGGACCTTTTCGGTAGTTAAGGATATTTTCAAAGCCTTTCCCCAAGTGGACTGGATTATAGGGTTGCCATCCTATATCAACGAAAAAAGTCAGTGTATAAAAGTGGCGTCCAATGCAGGGACTGTATATCCTAAGAATTATATCAAAAATGGATGGTTTCAACCTTTATACGCTGGACACTTACAACAAGAGAGCATGTTCTGGCGAAAAACCCTCTGGGACAAGGTGGGTGGTTTAGATTTATCGTTAAAATATGCTGCCGATTTTGATCTCTGGACTAGATTTGCACGATACACTGATTTGTACAGTGTATCAGTTCCTTTAGCAGGATTCAGAAAGCATGGTAAAGAGCAAACATCAATTGTAAATTCTATAAAGTATTATGAAGAAACAGTCAAAACATGCAGTAAGCTAAAAAAACCCCCAAAAATCTGGTCTTTTTTAAGTTCGAAAAGCAATATTTTAAGAATTTTTTTAAGGCTTATGATTTGGAAAACTGGAAAAATAATCACCTATTCAACTAATGAAAATAGATGGGGCCTTCGTAAGATGTACCGCCCGATTTCAAGATATTCTCTTAGTGAAGTCTTGATGGAAAGAGGGCTGAGAAGTCCCAAAACTACTTTCAAAAAAAAATGAAAATCATATATTCCTATCACATATCCTTATCGCAAGAATTGAAAATCAAAATTCAAAAAATGGTAAAAGAGCATTGAAAAATTTTGATTATTGGAAGGCTATAGTATGAAAAATATTGAATTGCCACGTAATAAAAAATTTGTTTTCACCATCATTGATGATGCCGATGACGGCACTTATTCAAATACAAAGCCGATTTATGATTTTCTATATGAAAAAGGGCTTAGAATTACCAAAACAGTATGGGTGTATCCCCCAAGGGATGAAACTTCCAATGGAGACTGCCTCCAGAGTCCTGAATATCTTGATTTTATATTGAATCTGAAAGAAAAAGGATTTGAAATCGGCCTTCATAATGTGGGAAGTGGGACCTATTATAGGGAAGAAATTTTAAAAGGTCTGGAAGAGTACAAAAATTTACTTGGAGCGTATCCAAAGATTCATATCAATCATTCTTATAACGTTGACAGTATTTACGGCGGGTATAAGCGATTCAGTTTTCCGTTCAACTGGGTAATAAAAAAATTCTATCCCCAATACAGTAAGGCGTTTCAGGGAGAGATTCACGGGAGTCCTCATTTCTGGGGAAATGAGCATAAGCAGACTATCAAATTCAGCCGAAACTATGAGATTGATCAATTAAATACTATAAAATTTAATCCCAAAATGCCCTATATTGATCCGGATAAAACCCGTTATGCCAACTACTGGTTTTCCGCTACTTTTGCTCCAAATCAGTGGCTTTTTAATCATCTTGTTACTAAAAAAGCCATAGACCGGCTGGAAAAAGAAAAAGGTATTTGTATATTGTTTACCCATCTTGGATATTATATGCAGCAAGGGAGAATTGATCCTGGTTTCATGGAAGCAATAAACTATATTTCTCAAAAGGACGGATGGTTTGTCCCAGTTTCTACAGTGCTGGACTTTCTATTGGAAACCCGTTCTGCAGATTTGAAAATTACAAGGTTAGAGAAACTTAAGCTTGAGTTTTTACATCTGTTAACTCGTCTGAAATACAGAAGATTTATTAAATTGGATGATTATGCATTCAAAAAATTATAATTTTTTGTTTTTCCGTCACTATAGGAGTTGCAATGCAGCATAGGTTTTACATTGATGATGTTTCATTCAGTTGTACCTGTTTATCAGATGCCATAGGCCAGCTCAGCAGGAAAGTTGATAAGAAAGAAAAAGGGTATATTTGTGTTTCTAATGTTAGAGCAACCTATATCGCTAACCATGATAAAGAATATGCCCGGGTATTGAATAATTCATTTTTAACATTGCCGGATGGCAAGCCTATTGAATGGTACGCACACATTCTGGGCCATAAAAACGTAAAAAAATGTTCAGGCCAGGATTTTTTTTATAAGGTATGTGAATTGTCAGAGAAAAAAAATTATACACATTTTTTTTATGGCAGCACACCTGAGATAGTAAAGATGCTTGAGATTAATCTAAGAAAAAAATTCCCTTCATTAAAGATAGTTGGGGCTGTCTCTCCTCCCTATAAATCTGCCAAAGAGTTGGCAGATTCTGATATCATCGATTGCATAAACCAATGCCAACCTGATTTCGTATGGGTTGGGCTTGGGGCGCCAAAACAGGAGTTTTTCATCAATTTAATTAAAGATAAAATCGGATCTTCTGTTTTAATAGGTATTGGGCTGGTTTTTGACTATGAAGCCGGGAAGGTGATGCGTGCACCAAGATGGATGCAAAATAATGGGTTAGAATGGGCATTTGTTTGGTCTCAGCAACCTCAAAAAATAAAAAGGTCCTATAAATATTTTCTATATTTTATTAAAAAATTGGTCTTAAGGATTTATGAACAATATAGAAAAAATTAAAATTATATTTTCGTCAGTATTTTCTTTGGCTTTTATAAAGTCAATCATTGCATCGTTTTCTTATTTTCTTTTTGAACATGTTTATTGGCGGAAAAAAATTAATCAAAAAGGAAAATGTAGAATTCACCCTTCGGCTTCCATTCGAAATGCTAGAAATATCATAGTAGGTGCAAACTCTCATATAAACATTAACTGTTTTATCTGGGCAGCTCCTGATTCAAAGATCATATTAGGTGATAACCTTTTGATGGGACCTTTGGTGCAATTGCACGCTTCAAATCATGGGAGTAAATTATCCGGAATCCCGATGACATTTCAGGAGAGCTTGGATGAAGACATTATAATAGGTAATGATGTATGGCTTGGTGCCGGAAGTATCATTACAGCAGGTGTTTCTATTGCAGACGGGATCATTGTTGCTGCCGGTTCCATTGTCACCAAATCATTTGATACACCTAACATTGTCATTGGAGGGATTCCGGCAAAACAGATCGGTTCCCGAAAATAAATTATAAGCACTGATGTTCAGGTATAAGATATAAACAATAATATGGATATTAGGATATGAAAAAAGTTGCGTTGATCGGAGTCGGTAAAATGGGACTTTCCCATTTGGCCATTGCCAATTCGACACCAGGCATTGAAGTTGTGGCTGTTTGCGATCTTTCTGCACCGTTGATGTATTTTTTAGGGAAAAATACAGATAATACAACGTATAAAGATTATAAAAAGATGATCAAAAAAGAGGAACTGGATGCTGTTATCATCTGTGTTCCCAATGCGCTGCATTTTGATATTGCAAAATACTGCATGGAACAGCAGCTTGATGTGTTTATCGAAAAACCCTTTACCTTAAGCGTTGCAGAAAGTTTCGAATTATGTAAGATCGCATCTAAAAATAATATTAAAGGGCAGGTCGGTTATGTAAACCGGTTTAATCCGGTTTTTCAGAAAGTAAAAACACTGCTTGAAGAAAAAGTGATCGGCGAACCGGTCAGTTATGTGAATAAGATGATCGGTGGTGTTATTTTAAAGAAAAACAGCAAAGGATGGAGAAACGACTATACACAGGGAGGAGGGTGCTTGTTCGATTATGGGCCTCACTGTTTTGATCTTTCAACATATTTTTTTGGTACAAAGGTGAAAGTTAGTTTTTCGTTCCTGGCAAAGGTTTTTTCAACAAATGTTGATGATATCGTTTCCGCTACCTTTTTGCATGAAGACAAGGTGGTTGGATATAATTACATCAATTGGTCTGATGCCTCTGCCAGGAAGGCCAGCAACACCATTGAAATAGCAGGAACACAGGGAAAGATAGTCGCCAACAAACAGGAAATAAGCGTATTTGTCTCTCAGGGCGGTATTTCAGGCATGAAAGAAGGCTGGAACCAATGCTATATAACTGATGAAAATACTGATATTCCATATTATCTTAGGGGAGAAGATTTTTCAAACCAGATGATGGAGTTTTCTGACTTAATCAATGGAAAAATTGAATGTTCAATATCGCCTTTTGAAAGTGCATTGGTGACAGATCAATTGCTTGATGAGGTTTTTAAAAGAGCCGGAGGTGAAAAATAATGGACAGAATTATATTTGGCGATAACCAATTTTTTGGTGTAAACCACATGTCCGAACAGGCGTCAATCCGGCAGTCCCAAAAATACAGAACGCCGGGTGATATATATATGACCCTTGAATATGTGAATAAGATCGGCATCAAAACCTTTATGTTTACAACACATGATATGCTTGAACCTGTTTTTGACAAGATAAGAGAAAACGAGGAATTTTCTGATTTCAAGCTGGTTCCCTGTATGCCATATGCCCATAAATATGCAAATGCAATGGTTGAACAGGGAATTTTTGAGGCTGTGAATAAATTCGTACCGGGAAATAAGATCATTTCGGGTTTTAAAGGTTTGAAAGCAGCGGTATCATCAGATCCTGTACCGATTATGAAGTTGCTGGTAGATTCAGAGATGAAGCAGTTTAAAGGTTTGAATGTTGAGGCTGTTTTTTTACTCAATATTGTTACCGATCTTTTGATGGGTATGGGAATGCATAATATATTTTATGAATTTTCAAAATATGTTGAAGAACAATATGGAGTCAAAGCAGGTTTTTTTACAATGAACTATGTCATGCTCAAAGATATTCTGGTTAATAACTTGGGCATTGAAAAACCATTGATTTGTTCAAATTTTAACAAAATTGGGTTCCGGATGAACCCCTCTAAAGCGGCGGTTGAAAAAAGCCTTAGAGAAAAGAACAGCTTCACCATTGCCATGTCCATTCTTGCATCAGGTGCAGTCAAACCAGAGGAAGCCGTAGAATATATCGGCAGTCTGGATGGGAATGTAGACGCAGTTTTATTCGGAGCTTCTTCCCCGGTGCACATCAAGGAAACCAAAGAGCTTTTAGAAAAAATGATATAGATGTCACGATCCTTTTGGTCTCTATTATAGGCTAACTCACAACAAAAATTGAAAGTCCCGGCCTTTTTTACAAGGACTTTCATATTTAAATTTAAGAAAAGTCTGTCTTTATGAAATTTTCTGATTCAATAAAATCCGGATATGTCATTGTGATTGGTATCTACACGGTGCTGTGTATATTCCTTTATCAGTCTGCAGCAGCTAATCTGCTCAAATGGTGGAAAAAGGATGATTATTCCTATTGCTATCTAATACCTTTCATTGTTTTATATCTGCTCTGGGAAAAGAAGAATTCCTTTGCTGTTGAAACTATCCGGCCTCAGTGGCGGGGGATGATTCCATTTTTATTGGGCATTGTGTTTTACTGGCTCGGAGAGTTGGGAGGGGAGTTTTATTCACTTTATTTATCCTTCTGGCTGGTCATCTTTGGCCTTTGCGTTATGCTAATGGGAATGGATAAAGTCAAAACCATTATCTTCCCTTTATGTATGATCTTTACCATGTTTCCGCTTCCCAATTTCATTAATAACAGGATTACCCTGCAACTGAAGATCCTTTCAACGAAACTTGGCGTGTTAATGATGCAGGCCTATGGCATGAGCGCGTACCGGGAAGGCAATGTCATAGATCTTGGCTTTACTCAGCTTCAAGTGGTGGATGCCTGTTCGGGCCTGAGATATCTGTTTCCAATGATTGTGCTAAGTATTCTGGTTGCCTATTTTTATCCGGCCCGGTTTTGGAAACGGCTTATTGTTGTTGTATCTTCGCTTCCTTTAACTATTCTTAGCAACAGTCTCAGGATTGCATTGACAGGGATTTTATCTGAAAAATTTGGTGCAAAAGTGGTGGAAGGGTTTTTCCATGATTTTGAAGGTATCCTGATATTTATGTTCACCCTTGGGATATTGCTTTTAGAAATCTGGATTATTAGGCTGATATTCCCTGAGCCTAAGAAAATTCAAGATGACACCTCGATTGTGGAAACTGAATTAGTTGAGGCTGTTGGAAAAGAAAAAGGGACATCTTTAAAATCGCCTAAGTTTGTTGTTTCTGTCGTTTTGTTGGTCTTGACAATTGGCTTGTCCCAAGGAATTGAATTCAGGGAAGCTATCCCTATAAGTCAGTCTTTTGATAAGTTTCCAAAGACCATCGGGGAATGGAGCGGAGAGCGGCAATTGATGGAGAAAAGGTTCATTGATGAACTGGACCTGAGTGACTATTTCATGGCCGATTACAAAACTGGAGATGGAAAGGCAGTCAATTTTTATGTGGCCTATTATGAAAGCCAGCGAAAAGGGGAGTCTATCCATTCTCCGGCGACCTGTCTTCGGGGCGGGGGTTGGGATTTTAAACAGGCCGGGAGCCGGAATATTACCCTGGAAGATGGAACGGTCATGCCGGCAAACCGGGCTTTGATTGAAAAGGCACCGGTTAAGCAATTGTCTTACTACTGGTTTCCCTGCCGGGGACGGATTTTGACCAATGCATATCAGATGAAAATTTATAACTTCTGGGATGCCCTGACACGGCAGCGGACGGATGGGGCTTTGGTCCGGGTGATTACACTGGTGTATGAAGATGAAACGATAGAAGATGCTGAAAAACGGATACAGGGGTTTATTTCTGATGTTCAGCCGGTGTTGCGGACTTTTTTGCCGGAGTGAGAAATGGGATATGAGACTTGGGATTTGGGGTATGGGGTGTTGGGTTTCGCTGCGCTCTACCCAACCTACGGGTTGCGGTTATGTTACAAACAATATGCGCCATTGATTATTGAACAATGAGGCTGTCATCTGTATATTCAAATAAAAAAAGGAGATGACATGGAAGGCATATCAGAAAAAATATATGAACAAGCAATCAATCTTCCCATAGATGAACGGCTTATACTTATAGATAGGTTGCTGATTAGTACCAATTTACCGACTCAAAAAGATATTGATCTGGCATGGTCAGCCGAAGTTGAACGCCGTTGCCAAGCACTTGACCGTGGAGAAGCAAGACTTATCTCCGGAGAGGAGGTCTTTGAAAAAATTCGGAAGCGATTTTCAAAATGAGATTCAGCTTTCATGAAATTGCTGAAAAAGAATTTATTGACGCCATTGAATATTACGAAGAATGCCAGGCCGGGTTAGGCTTGAGATTCTCTGAAGAAGTTTTCGCCACAATTGAACGAGTATGTGAGCATCCATATGCTTGGACAGGGATTGATGCAAAAACCAGGCGTTGCCTCACAAACAAGTTCCCGTACGGAATTCTTTATCGGATAGTTAACAACCACATCAGGATTATGGCGGTAATGCATCTGCATAGAAAGCCGGACTACTGGAAAAGTAGATAAAAAGTGGCGGTGTAAATGAGGTGCTTGAATATATTAAACTGAATCCTGGGAAAAATACACGGCAGATACAGCAGGCGTTAAATATTCCTCGAAGAACTTTGGAGCGGATGCCAAAAGAACTGAGGGATAAGAAGTCGATTGAGTTTCGGGGAACCCCTAAAGTTGGTGGTTATTTCTTTGTTATTGAGGTATCAATGTCATTAACTTAAGCATCGAGGATGTTATTTGCAGGTCTCCTTTGAATTTAGAAGATTTAAAAATGCCACCAGGAAATATGTTCGAGGCACTAAAGGGAGACCGAAAAGGGACTTATAGTATACGAATCAATGATCAATATAGAGTCTGTTTTAAATGGTCAGAATCGGCCCCTGATTTTGTAGAGATAACCGACTATTATTAATTAGTGTTTGAACGAAAAGTCACCCATCTGCTGTGTTGCAGGAAAAGTTGCAATCCTCACAACCCCATGGTTGCTCCGGTTGCAACTTTTCCTGCGCCTTGCATCTGGGCAACTTTTCGTCCAAACACGGGTTTCCGTTCAGGCACTAATTATGAGGTGAGTATGATTAGAATACCAACACATAGAGAGCCTACTCATCCAGGCGAAATGCTAATTGAAGAGTTTTTAACCCCGATGGGAATAATCCAAAAGGAACTGGCAAATTCAATACATGTTCCATATCAAAGGGTTAATGAAATTGTAAAAGGTAAGAGAGGCATAACGCCGAGCACAGCCCTTCGATTGGCAAAATTTTTTGGAATCTCGGAAGATTTCTGGATGAATTTACAATTAAGATGGGATTTGTATCAGGCAAAGTTAACTGAAAGTAATGAACTGAAAAATATTAAAACCTACTGCGTACCCGAGTTACAGTCATAAAATAATATGCCCAACTACGCGATATATCGATTATTGTTACCAGGAATGGCAATGATTTTAGAGGGTCTGAATTGGATGTTTATTCACCCGAAACGTTTGTTGAGCGTTATGGGAAGTGAGGTAATGGGGGCTCTTGATTTAGATTACTTGAACGACAACCGACAGACTGAGCTTTGATCCGGGTGATTATCCTGGTGGAATCCACTGATGATGCTGAAAGAAGGGGGCAGGGGTTTATTTCTGATGTTCAGCCAGTGTTGCGGACTTTTTTGCCGGAGTGAGAAATGGGATATGGGGTGTTGGGTTTCGTTGCGCTCTACCTAACTTACGGGGTTACACAAAGTGGTCCGACTACATAGAGTGTGGTCATGTTGACAAAATGATCTATATTAATGATATATTAGGTATTGAAGGAATAGAAACCGTAATGAACAATTTATTCTTGAGAGCTGATACATGCCCGAGCGAATAATACATATAAATTCCCCGGTAAAAGAAAATATTCTACTGTCAATAAAAGAAACAAAGGATGAATTCACAAAAAACGTTCTGTTTTTATCTGCGTTACATTTCTATAGGAATCGGCGTTTATCATTAGGGAAGGCGGCCGAGTTGGCAGGTTACACAAGAATTGAGTTTATCGAGAGACTCAAACAGGAGAAAGAATATATTTTTGATTATAGTGATGATGAAATGGATGAAATTTTTTCCGACGCAAAAAAGATAAAATGAAGATTGTGTCGAATACCACGCCAATTATCTCTTTAGCCTCAATCGGGCAGCTTAATATATTTTTGTTAATTGCCAAAGAAAAGAATATAATCAAATCCACAAAGCCATTGCTTGATGAGATGATTTCAAAGGGTCGATGGTATTCAAAAACGGTCTATCTACAATTTCTTGAACGGGCCGGCGAGATGTAGATTTATTCACTTTTTATGGGATTTCCTGTTTTAATATCAAAAAAACCAAGAGCATGAAACATATCTTGCTCGGAGCGGGCTATGTCCGCGAATCGCGGGCATGGCCCGCTCCTACCCAAATTGGTGTTTATTTTTCTGTTATTGAGATAGATGGGAAGCCGGAATGAGAACCGGGACATGGGACTTGGGGCTTGGATTCAACCCCTTCGGGATTTCATGGTTTTAAACTACAGAGGGCACGGAAGGTTTGGCTTGCGCTAAACTGCACAGAGGGTGGGGCCGGCGTCGATAGTCCGGCTACAAGAGGGTGTTCATGATGATAAAGGGAACGGATAGATATCAGGGCATTAAGATGCTTTGTTTACAAAAGTGTCCGACTGGCGCATCTTGGTGTGTATAGGGAGGTGTATGATGAAAACAGGCATTGCCGATTCCGTCAAAATAAATGACAAATACGCTCAGATTTTATCAACCTTTGACGTTGATTTGCAATCTGCGGTTGATGATGCGCTACAAAAGTATTTGATTGAGCAGATAAGAATAAAAATCGTTACCTTGAAACAAAAAGTCAGCGTTTTTAAAAAAAAATATGGATGTGATTATGAAACATTCCATAAAAAAATATCAGAGGATGAAGCATATGTGAATCAAGTTGAATGCAACATTGATAAAATGTGGGAAACCGATCTGTTTGAGTGGGAATTATGCCATAAAGGGATTAAGGATTGGACAGATCAACTTCAGAATGTTTTGATAATGTTGTAAAAGCTGCGCACCAAATTTTTCAAGAACTTGATTATGATCTGGATGTGACACCTGTCCGGTCAATATTAAATATCAAGTGCCGGTATGGGGCATATACGGTTTTTATTTCAGAATTGTTCAGCGACAATACACGAAAATACAGTTATTATGTGTTACATGAAAATTGGGTTGAAGCCGGCTTTGACAATGCGCCGGATCCCAGGGCTATTCGGCTCAAATATGGTAGAATTGGTAAAGAGCATGCCGGACAGAATATTTCCCATTTACATCTGGAAAATAAAACAAAAATTGAGTTAACTCCTGAAATATCATTTTTTGATTTCGTTGAGTGGATTCAAAATAACCTTTCTTAAGATAGCTGTTCAATCTAAAGTTCTTGGGCTTGCAAAGGCAGAGACTGCTGACCACCGCAGAGCCAGATGGGAAGCCGGAATGAGAACCGGAACATGGGACTTGGGCTTGGATTCAATCCCCTTTGGTATTTCATGGTTTTAAACCACAGAGGACACCGAGGTTTGGCTGTCGCCAAACTGCACAGGAGGGTGTTCATGATGATAAAGGGAAGGGACAGATATCAGGGCATTAAGATGCTTTGTTGACAAAAGTGCTTGAGTGGCGCATCTTGGTGTGTATGGGGAGGTGTATTATGAGAACCAATGTAGTATTAGATGACCGGTTGATTCAGGAGGCCCTGGCCTTAAGCGGATTAAAAACTAAAAAAGATATTATTTCAATGGCACTGCAGGAATTTGTTGATTCCCGGAAAAGGAAAAACTTGCTGGAACTTTCGGGGAAAATTGAATTCCGCCATGATTATGATTATAAAGCCCTCCGACAGGACAAATGATACTTGTCGATACGTCAGTTCTGATCGATTTCTTTAAAGGTGTTTCAAACCCCTCAACCGATAGCTTAAGAAGGATTATTGAACAGCAGATTCCCTTTGGGATTACCTCTGTCATTTATCAGGAAATTTTGCAGGGGGCCAAAGATCGAAAAGAATATAATCTCTTGAATGAATACCTGGAATGCCAAAAATTTTTTCATCCTTTAGACCTGATAGGCTCTTATGCGCAAGCCGCTATAATATATTTTTCCTGCAGAAAAAAAGGAATCACCATTAGAAGCACAATTGACTGCCTGATTGCTCAAGTTGCTATTGAGCATGGCCCGCTCCTACCCAAAATCAAAATCGGTTTCAAGATTCGTTACAAATTGTGCATAGGATAAGGGAGATTGGTCCGGCGTTGCTGAACCTTATTCCCAGTCTTCAAGAATGAGGCCGGATATCCGGATGAATTCCCGGGTATTATGGGTAACGAGGACCGCATCATGGGCGCGGGCAATTGCGGCAATAAGCATATCATTGGGGCCGATCAGGTTGCCCTGGGCTGTCAGATCGGCTCTGATAAGACCGTATTCATCCGCACATTGATCATCAAAGGGCAGGCTTTGCAAAGGGGCGAAGAACAATCTTAAGGCTTGAAGGTTGGCATCTACCCGGTTGCTGTTTCTTGCACCGAAAAGCAGCTCAGCTTTAACAATACTACAGACCGCAATTTCGGAAGGGGAGCTGGTGCGAAAATGGTGTTCAACAGATTGAGATGTGCCGTTAAGAAAATTGATGCAGACGTTGGTATCCAGAAGAAACATTTTATTCAAACCCTGTTCTTTGTTCTATATCTAATTGATCCGGTCGGACGAGGGGCTCTCCCTGCCATGATCCGGCCAGGTCAAAATAATTTTCCGGCCAGTCATTGATGGTCTCTTTTTTTACGAGATAGGCCAAATATTTTGAGGTGGACAATCCGGCCTCCTTGGCTTTTTGTTTAAACAGGATCGCCAGATTGTCCGGTATGTAACAGTGTAATTGCGCCATGTATTCCTCCAAATATATTTATTGTATGTGTTTTTTATGGTAATGAAATGTTCAGGGTGTGTCAAGTCTGGTGAGCATGCTTTTTGTGGCCGTGGTCTGTTAGCGAATTTTGGCTTATTTAATTTGTCGTTCAGGCCGGTGGATTGGCCGTTAGATGGTGGGCAGCGCTTCGCTTTTGCCCACCCTACGGCGCCAACAATAACTATAAAATATAGATCATAGATGAATCTGTTTACTGTTTTTATCCTGTCGTTGTTTTTGACCATCGCCCTGGTGCCGGTGTTTAAGCGCCTGGCATTCAGAATGAATATTGTGGATGTGCCCAATGCCCGAAAGGTCCATGCGGTTCCCATGCCCAAGACCGGGGGGATATCCATGGCCCTGGGGGCCTTTATCCCCATGCTGCTCTGGCTTCCCCGGGACCCTTTTGTCAGTTCTCTGTTTATCGGGGCCGGCATTATTGTTGTTTTCGGGGTGATTGATGATATCAAAACCCTGGGAGCCATACAGAAATTTGTCCCCCAGATTGCCGCCACCGTGATTGTGGTTGTTTTCGGGGGGGTGAGGTTTACCTGTTTCGGGGATCTGCTGCCCGCATCCTGTACGCTGCCGGCATATCTTTCCATTCCCTTTACCGTGTTTGCCATTCTCGGGGTAACCAATGCCATTAATTTGGCGGACGGACTGGACGGCCTTGCCGGCGGGATATCCATGCTCAGCTATATTCTGATTGTTTTTCTGGCATTGAACTGCGGCAATCATAGTGTGGCCATTATTGCCGTTGCCATGGCAGGCGGGATTGCCGGGTTTTTAAGGTTCAATACCCATCCGGCGGTGTTGTTTATGGGCGATGCCGGCAGCCAGCTGCTCGGATTCGTTTTGGCCGTGCTGGTGGTGGCCCTGACCCAGGCCAATACGCCGTATGCCAAGATTCTGGGCCTGCCGCTGATCGGGTTTCCGATTCTGGACACCCTGACGGTGATGTCCGAACGGGTCATAAAGGGAAAATCTCCCTTTGCAGCCGACAAAAACCATTTTCATCACCGGCTGCTCCGGTTTGGTTTTTTTCATACCGAAGCCGTACTGCTGATCTATATCACCCAGGCCCTGTTTATGATCATGGCGTTGATCTTCCGGTTTTATTCGGACTGGTTTTCCTTTTTGGGCTTTGTGTCCCTGTCCCTGTTGATTCTCCTGGTTTTCTTTATAGGGGGCAGGGTGAAGTGGAAATTTCGGAGGGAGGGCACTTTTGACTCCGTGGTGAAACGGCGGCTGAAAACCCTGAAAGACCAGAAGCTGTTTATCCGGACTTTTTTTGGGGGGATACGGTTTGGGTTTCCCCTGGTATTCGGATGCCAGGCCCTGGTGCCGGTTAAAATTTCCATGCTGGTTTCTGCAATTGCCGCCGGGTTAATGGCTGCCACCGGTATTACCTATTTTTTTGACTGGTCAAGATACCGGCCCGTTTTATTGCGATTTTCGGTTTATATTTTGGCGCCGCTGACCTTGTACGCCGCTGAAAACGACGCCGGGATCTGGATGACCGAATTTTGGTTAACCGTGAATAATCTCGGGTTTATTGCCTTGATTTTATTTGTGATCATGACCATGAACCTGACACGGCGGCGGCAGGGATTCAAGGTAACGCCCATGGATATCCTGGTGTTTATCGTTATCCTGGTATTTCCCAATTTGCCGTCTGTTCATTTTGAAGCCTACCATGCCGGTATGGTGTTGGCCAAGGTGCTGGTGATTTTGTACAGCTATGATGTGTTGATGGGAGAGCTTCGCCATGATACAGAACGGATGGTTTTGCCCATGATGATCGCTTTAGGGGCGTTTGTGGTTCGGGCATTGGTGTAAGGTTTCAGGCTGAAGGTTTTTAGACTGAAGGTGATTAGATAGGTGGTGGGCACAAACAGCGTGCCCACCCTACGGCTCATGCGAAGGCGCAAAGGCACAAAGCTTCATTGCATAAGCGTTATTAATCTTTGCGGCTTTGTGTCTTTGTGTGAGAACATAAAGATATGATAACTCGTTGATAAAAAACTTAAAGGAGCATTTGATGAAGGCTATTCTTTCAAAAAATTCGATTTTTCTTCTTGTCATTATGCTGTTTGTGTCCGTTCTTAACGGCTGCGGCAGCCCCGATGATAAAAAACAGGCCTTTCTTGACAAGGGGAACGCATTATTTGAGGAAAAAGATTTTGTAAAAGCCAAGCTTGAATATAAAAATGCCATCCAGATTGACCAGAATTATGCCCAGGCATATTTCATGCTGGGCAAAACCGAACTGGAACTTAAGAATTTCAAGCAGGCGTTCGGCATGCTGTCCAAGTCCGTTGAGCTGGCCCCGGACAACATTGAGGCCAGAACCATTCTGGGCAAGCTGCTGCTGGCCGGAAGGGCGCCGGACCAGGCCCTGGAACAGGCTGAGGCCATTCTGGCCGTAGATAAGGAGAACCTGGACGGCAACCTGTTAAAGGCATCGGTCCTTTTTGCCCAAAAAGAGTACCTCCGGGGTGAGGAAATTCTCATGGGCCTGTATAAGTCCGGCGCGACCTCGCCTGAATTATACGCCCTGCTGTCTTCCGTGGCCCGCCTTCACCAGGACCCGGAACAAATGCGGGCCTATCTGAGTGAAGGAATTGAAAAGAATCCGGACAATGTTCCGCTCAGGCTGGGGCTTGCCCAGCTTGAGGCCAATGAAAAGCATTTTGATGCCGTGGAGGAAAATCTCTTGAAGGTGATCGAACTTAAGCCCGATCAGGTTTCCCACCGGCTTAACCTGGCCAAGCTGTACATTAATCAGAACCAGATGGACAAGGCCGAAGAGCTGTTTAATCAGATTCTGGAACAGGACAGTGAAGATGAAAAAACCAGGATCAAAATTGCAGCGCTCTGGATCGCGTCTAAAAATCTTGAAAAAGCGGAAAAGCTGATTAAGGACGGATTGAAATCCCATTCCGACAGTTTTGAATACCGGCTGTTTCTGGCCGAGGTGTATGCCAAAACCCGGCGGCTTGACGAATCCGAATCCATATTGAAAGAAGCCTTGGGGCTGAATCCTGATCCGGCAAATCCGGGCATCATCCGGACCAAGGTGGCCCTTTCCAGGGTATGCCTGGCCCGGGCCAAAGTGGCTGAAGGGGAAAAGCTCATTGACGAGGTTATTGAGAATGACCCCAAAAATGTGGATGCCCATTTTATCAAGGGCAGAATTTACCTGTCCAGAAAAGACGGCGCCAATGCCGTGCCTGAGCTGAGGCTGGTCACCGAAGACCGTCCTGAAATGGTTCAGGGCTATTTAAGCCTTGCCCAGGCCCACTTACTGAATAAGGATGTCGATCTGGCCATGAATGTCCTGGAAAATGCCCATATCAAACTCCCCAAAGAGGCCGCCCTTCTCAAGGCAATGGCCCGGTTAAACCTGGTTTTGAAAAAACCTGAAGCTGCAGAGAAAAACCTGCAGGCCGCCATTGAAGCCAACCCGGATAACCTTCAGTCCTACATTGACATGGGCGATTTTTACCTGGCCAGAAAATCATATGACAAGGCCCTTGCCCAGTACAACCTGGTCAAGGAGAAAAAGCCCGACAATGCAAGGGGATGGCTTAAAGCGGCATCGGTTTACACCGCCCAGGAGGATAACGCCTCCGCCATCAAAGAGCTCAAAGCCGGCTATGCGGCCAATCCGGATGCGGCATTGATTTTGGCCGGGCTTGCCAACCTGTATATTAAGGAAAAGCATTTTGATGCGGCCATGAAGCTGTGTACGGACCGGCTGGATAAGAACAACGAAGAAGCCTTTACCTGGAACCTTAAGGGGGGAATTCACCTGGCCAAAAAAGAGTTTGAGCTGGCCCAGACCGGATTTGAAAAGGCCACTGAACTGGCCCCGGAATGGGGAAAGCCCTATGAGAACCTGGCCCGGATTTATCTGATCCGCGGGCAGAAAGATGCGGCCATTGAAAAATTCTCATCTGCCCTGGAAAAAAATCCCAAAAACCGGTCTGCCTGGATGATCCTTGGCAGTATTTATGAAAAAGACAAGGATTATGAAAAGGCGGCCCGTACCTATGAAGATGCGTTTAAAAACAATCCGCAGCTGTGGCCGGCAGCCAATAATTTTGCGTTTATCCGGTCTGAATCCGCGGCTTCGGAACATGACCTGCAATATGCCATGGAGTTTGCAACCAAGGCCGAAGCGCTTAAACCCGGGGCCGGGGTGATTCTGGATACCGTGGGATGGCTTCATTTTAAACTCGGCGATCTGGACGAAGCCTATGCCAAGGTCAGCCAGGCCCTTGAGGAACATCCGGACAACAATATCATCAATTACCATATGGGAATGATCCTGGATAAGCAGGGAAAGACCGAAGAGGCAAAAATTTACCTTGAAAAATCCCTGTCGTCTGATAAAGACTTTCTTGGAGCTGAAGACGCCGAAAAACGACTCAAAGAACTTTAACATTTAAGACCCAAATAGCGTTAACCTTTAAAATGAATTTCAGGAGGCATATGAAACTGAAAAAACTAATGTTGGCTTTGGCAGTAATGGGGATCGCCGCGGTTGTACCGGCGGCCCATGCTCAGGATTACCGGATCGGCCCGGGCGATGTTCTTGAAATCGGTGTCTGGCAGAATCCGGATCTTCAAAAACAGCTGGCGGTTCTGCCTGACGGAAAAATTCATTTTCCTCTGGTTAAGGAAATTCAGGCGGCGGGGCTGACTGTCACGGAACTTGAAACGGTGTTTATGGAGAAACTCGAAAAGTTTATACCGGAACCGGATTTGTCCATCAGCCTTATCCAGGTTAATTCTTACATGGTTTATGTGATCGGCAAGGTAAACCATCCGGGCCGGTTTCTTTTAAACTCCGATATTGACGTCCTTCAGGCCTTAGCCCTGGCCGGCGGGCTCAATGCCTTTGCCAAGGAAAAGGAAGTGGCTATTTTCCGGAAAGGGACCCAGGAGACCCAGATCATAAAGTTCAATTATGACGAAGTGTCCACCGGTGAAAATCTTGAACAAAACATCATGCTTCAACGGGGTGATGTTATTGTGGTCCGATAGGAGCGGCCATGGATAGAATCAGGATTCTACCGGTGCTGATCCTTCTGGGCTGCCTGGCGGTGCCTTCATTTGGTCTCCGGGCAGAGCCGGGAGAGTTTGTTCCTTATCTTTCTGTCCGTCAGGAGTATTCGGATAACATCTATTTTGACAGCAGCGATGAAGAAGAAAGCTACCTGACCACAGCCACGGGCGGCCTGATTTACGACCATAAGTCCGAACGGGTCACGGCCAAGGTGGACGGCAGGGTCAACCGGCTGATTTATTGGAAACATGATGATCTCAATGACACAGAGGGCAGGGCCTTTGCCAGTATTGACTATCTGGTGACGGAACGGGCCGGTATTGGCGGGTCTGTGGAATACCGGCAGGATTCCAGGAAAGACCAGGACTCCGATGATTCCGGCCTGATGAGAGACAGCTTAGGCGAACAGGAAGTCAAAAAAGGCGATCTTTCGGCCAGCTATATGTTTTCCGAGATCACCCGGGGCGAAATCAGTGTCGGGTATGAAAACACCACCCTTGAGGATATGGATCAGGATGAAGAAGATGACACCATTTCTGTCAGCCTGGCCCTGACCCGGAATATATCTGAGATTTGGGAAAATACCACGGCGCTGCTGAATTTTTCCTATATGCATTATAGTTCGGATGAGGAGCAGGACATAACCTATATAATTTATCCCGCCCTCAGCTGCCAGGATTATGAGGCTGATGTATTCCAGCTTTATGCCGGTTTTTCCAGGCAGGCCACAGAGCTGTTTTCTTATTATTTTCAGGTCGGAGTAAGCTATACCGATTCCACCCAGGAAATTGAATATGTACACCGGGATTACGATGTCACCTTTTATGAGGACGATTACAGTGACGACACCTATGGCACTGTTCTGATATCGGGTCTGGATTACAAAGGGCTTTATACCGATGCCGGTATCTCCCTGTCCCATGATGTCCGGGGCGGGACCGGAACCACAGGTACGGTTGAGCGAACCCGCGCGTCAATCAATATCAGCCGCCGGATCACCGAAGATTTCTCCCTTACCCTGGCCACTTCGGTTTCCCTGAATACCAGTGAGCGGGAAATCGGGTCAGATGTGGACAACCTGACCCTTCATTTCATGCCCGGTTTCCGGTATAAATTTTCGGATACCTGGCTGCTGACCGGCGCATACCGGTATACCAATGAAGATGACCGTGAGGCGGATGAGACTTCGGAAAGAAATCTTTTTTATTTTACCATCAGAAAAGAGTTTGAACTGTAACAGTATTTGATGTAGCAGTTGAAGTCCAATTACCCATAACTATAAATGTTAATTGAGGCAAATGAATGGAAGAAAATGTTCTATCCCCAAATGATTATCTGGCTATTTTAAATCGGCGCAAGTGGGCCATTATCATCCCTTTTCTTTTGATTGTGTTGATTGCCGGGGCCTTTGCGCTGCTGCTGCCGCCGATATACAAGTCAACCTCTACCATTTTGATTGAACAGCGGGAAATTCCCGCTGAGTATGTTACTTCCAGCATGACCACTTACGCGGAGCAGCGGATTCAGAGCATCAACCAGCGGGTCCTGACATCGGCAAGGCTCATGGAGTTAATTGAGCAGTTTGACCTTTATCCGGATTTGAAGAAAAAGAAAACCGCGGATGAAATTATTGCCAAAATGCAGGAAGATGTTGTCCTTGAACCCATCAATGTTGAGGTGGCGGACCGGCGGTCCGGACGGACGGCCACGGCCACCATTGCTTTCAGCCTTTCCTATGAAGGGGAAGATCCCAAAAAAGTCCAGCAGGTGGCCAACACCATCACCTCTTTGTTTTTAAAAGAGGACATCAAGGTCAGAAAAGACCAGGCCTCTTCAACGTTTGAGTTTTTAAAAAGTGAAAAGGAACGGGTGGCCCAGAAAGCCGCTGAGCTTGAAAAGGAAATGGCTGATTTTAAACAGGCCAATGTTCATTCCCTGCCCGAGATTTTCCAGGTGAATATGCAGACCCTGGATAACCTGCAGCGCAGCATTGATGCCCGCCGGGAGAGCCTGCGAGCTTTGATGGAACAGGAAAGCGAATTTCAGGAACAGCTGGCCAATACCCCTGAGGATATTGAAGATGCCATGGCGGACCAGAAACCCAAAGAGGATGATGAACGCCGCCTTGAAGCCCTGAAAATGGAGCTGATTAACCTGAAGACAAAATACTCCGATCTGTACCCGGATGTTAAGAAACTCAAACAGGAAATCGAAGACCTGACGGTCAAAGTCGAAACTTCCAAACAGGAAAGAAAAGAAGAAAAAGAAGCCAGCGGCAGCAATGCCGGCAAGAACCCGGCGTATGTCACCCTTTCCGTTCGCCTGGCCGGTATCCGTTCGGATATTACCTCAACCAAATACAATATTCAAAAGCTTGAAGATCAGGCCGATGATTACCGCGAGCGGCTGGCCGCCACCCCCGGGGTTGAAGAAAAATACAATTCGATCTTAACGGAAAAAAGTTTTCAGACCAGAAAACTTGCCGACCTTCAGGCCAAGATGATGGAAGCCAGGGTGGCTGAAGAACTCGAATCCAAACAGAAAGGTGAGCGGTTCACCCTGGTTGAATCGGCAAGGCTGCCGGAAAAACCTTATAAACCCAACCGTCTGGCCATTCTGCTGATCGGGGTTGTCCTCGGCCTTGGTGCCGGCGTCGGGCTGGCCTCTTTGATTGAATTTTCAGATACCTCGTTCAGGGATGCCGAGGCCCTTACCCGGGCTACGGGATTCACCGTGCTGACTGAAGTTCCCCGGATTATCACCATAGAAGACAAGTCCAAACGAAATGTCCGCAGGCTTGTGACCATCGGTGTTATTATTGCGGCCATTATTTTGGGGATTTACCTGTTTGATACCTTTGTCATGGATCTTGATGTCCTCCAGGCCAAGATCATGCGAAGATTTGCTTAACCGGACCTGGAACTTTGAGGAGATAAACATTATGAAACTAAGAAAAGCGCTTGATAAGGCTAAAGAAGATAGAGGCGATGTCCAGGCTCCGGAAATGGAACCCCAGGTTCAGACCAGTGCGCCTGCCCCGACGGCAGGCCCTGCCGTCCCCCAGAAAAACGGTGACGCCTGGAAATCGCCGACCTATTCGGATTCCATTCAACACCGGATTGACCTTGGGGTGGTGGAAAAAAACCGCGGGGTCAGCATTAATCCGGATTCCAAAGAGATTGAACGGTATAAGATCTTAAGGACCCGGATCCATCATCAGGCCAAGAACCGGAAACTGAATACCATCATGGTTACCAGTCCCCACCCCAATGAGGGGAAAACCGTGACCACCATCAACATGGGGCTGGCCTTTGCCAAGGATTTAAAGCAGACCGTCCTTCTGGTGGACTGTGATTTCAAAGGCCAGGATATTCATAAATACTTAGGGATTGAGAGCAAGTACAGTCTTATAGATTATTTTCTGGATGATGTGCCCATGAACCGGCTGATCATCTGGCCGGGGATTGATAAACTGACCCTGATTTCAGGGGACCGGACAGTCCAGGATTCTTCCGAGCTGCTGTCTTCTGAAATGATGGAATCCCTGGTCAAAGAAATGGGGGATCGGTATGATGACCGGTATGTGTTTTTTGATGCGCCGCCGGTGCTGGAACGTTCAGAAGCCATTTCATTGGCCCCCATGATGGACGGGATCATCATGGTTGTTGAAGCGGGACAGACCTCCAAAAAGGATGTCAACAAAGCCCTTTCCATGATCCCTCAAGACAAATTGCTTGGGTTCGTTTTAAACAAGCAGGAATAACATCCCATGTATAAAGAACATTTCGGGTTCAGGGAAAAACCCTTTAACCTGGTCCCCAATCCGGCATACCTGTTTCTTTCTTCAAAACATGCCAATGCGCTGACCTTTCTTGAGTACGGCCTGACTGAAAAGGTGGGGTTTGTCATGCTGACCGGTGAAATCGGAATCGGTAAAACCACCCTGGTCAGGCACCTGCTCAACCAGGTTGAAAAAGAAATGGATGTGGCGGTTATTTTTAATACCAATGTCCTGTCCGATGACCTGATCAATATGATCTTAACGGAATTCGAAATTGAGTATGAGGATGGGATCGGCAAGGCCAAAGCCCTGGAGATACTGTATAATTTTTTAATTCAGCGGTACAGCCAGGGCAGAAATGTTCTGTTGATCATTGATGAGGCCCAGAACCTGACCCAGGAGGTTCTCGAAGAGATCCGGATGCTGTCCAATCTTCAGACCGATGAGGACATGCTGCTTCAGATCATGATCGTCGGACAGCCGGAACTTCGGGATAAAATCCAGGACCCGAGGCTTGAGCAGTTTGCCCAGAGGATTGCGGTCAGTTACCATTTATCGGCCATGACTCTGGAGGAGACCTGCGAATATATCGCCTATCGGGTGGAAAAGGCCGGGGGACGGCCGGACCTTTTCCTGCCGGAGGCGGTGGAGATTATTTTTGAGGCTTCGGCCGGGATCCCCAGAACCATTAACCTGCTCTGTGATGCTGCTCTGGTCTACGGATATGCCGATGAAAAACATGAAATTGATTCGGCGGTCGTGGATCAGGTTATTGAAGATAAGGGCGGTATCGGGGTATTTATCCGGGAGCGGCAGATTCTAAAGCCCGATCTTGGCGGGGTTGCCGCCCCCGCCGTGGCAGCGCCCAACGCATCTGCAGATATTCTGGACCGGATCACCCGGGTGGAAGATGCGTTTGCCCAGCTTAAATCCTGTTATCAGGCCTGTTATTCTGAAATGGATGCCAGGGCAACATTCTGCCGGGATGAGATGGTGGACGGCCTTAAAAATGCCCTGTCCCTTGAGCGGGAAAAAAACCAGGAATTGGCCGTTCAATATGGACGGATCAAAGAACGGTATAATCTGCTGGTAAGGCAGATCAACAAAGCCTGAATCATCACAGGCAAACCCATATACCTTGCCTATCGTTGCATGGCCCGCTCCTACCCTACCGCTCAAACCAGGGAACTTGACATATTCGGCCTCCCGTCTCCATTCTTTATCCTTAGTCCCCGGCAAGCCTGCGGTCATACATGGAGCCCACTCCATATTCATCCCGCCGCATGAACTTGTCCGTATCCGGTCCGATGAGCTGCATTTCCGGATTTTTCTGCAACACATCCCTTGCAATTCTCATTTCTTTTGTGCAGCCTGTGCTGTAGGTTGCATCCTTTCCGATCCATTCCGGCGGTATCTTTTTATCCATAAGCGCGAAACTTTGTTCAATATCATCAGCGGTCTGGAACCGCCAGATGTCAATGTAGGAACTTCTCTGAACGATTTCCCACATGTACATCAGATCGTCTGCATCCATTCCCGGTTCATAGTATAACGACGGGTTGATAATAAACAGGTTGCTTGACCGGCTTTGCAGGTGGTCAATAAATACGGTCATGATTTTTTTTGCCACGTCAATTTTTCCGGGGAGGGAACCAATAATGCCGCTGTAAAACATCACGGTCATGTTTCTGGCTTTGGCCGCCTTCATCTGATCGATAATGGCCCCGGCCTTTTCTTCAAGGTCCTGGTGGGAAAAGTTTATAAAATCAGGATGCCTTGGCTTATAAATGATGAAAAGCCCTTTGCCGGCTTCCGGGCTGATATTGATAATGTCTCTTGTAAATTTAAAATTGGTATTGATCAGGCGGTTTTTCTGGTTTTCCCCCCTTGAAACAATGAGATCCGATTCTTTGAAAACCCTTGCAAAGGTGGTGGATGCCAGCAGAAGGTTAAGATCTTCCCTTGTCCCGTCAGACACCACGTAAATATTGGCTTCCTGCTTAAGGCATTGGACCAACCGGTTTTTGGAAATGGTTTTGTCGTGGATGAAATGGACATTTTCAAGCTCATTGATCAGGGTCGGGTCCGTCCGGGTATCCCTAAGGCAGACATGCTTATAAAAAGAGCCTTCCTTAACCACTATAATCACCGTATGGCCGAGATTGGCAAGAAATTTGGCAATTCTTATATCCACCACAAAAGAGCCTGAATCATCGGACAGCCAGAGGATCTTGCTTTTTCGTTCCCGGATCAGCTCAATTAAAATTTGAAGCCCCTCCCCATGAATGTTGGTGTTGAAAATATTATGAAATTCCCGGAGACCTGGAATTTTCATATTTTTTTCTTTCCAGAGATCCGAACGGGTATACAGGCTTAACAACCGCTTAAGCTCAATTTCTTTTATTTTTTCCTTTAATTCCTCCAGGCACAGGTTCTTAATGTCGGTCAGGGCCCCGTCAATTTTATTTAACGCCTTTTTAAAGGTTTCTGAATTGAACAGCCGTGCCGCTTGCCTGTTCTCCTGCTGTTTTTCCCGGGAATAGGGGTCTTCAATATGGGTCCTGCTCAAAAAAATTTTATACAGCCTTTTTTCAAGTCTTGAGGGAATGATCAGGCCCGATTCTACCTCATGGTCATATTTGATCTTGATTAAGGCCTTTAAAAATTTACGGTCATATTCCTGCTCAATAAATTCATCCACAAGGGATATGACCCGGTTATAGACTTGCTGGTACGCCCGCATTAAATATTCCGGCCTTTTCCTGGACATTATGGCGTCAAAGGTCTTATCAGAACAAGGATAATAGATTGAGCCCTCATCGGAGTAGACCATAAATTCAGTCTGTTCCGGTGTGCCCACCTTGGTGGGATAGGCAAAGGGGTCAATGTGGTTTTCCAGGAAAAATGCGGTCAGCCATGCATCATGATCGGGGTTTCGGGTGATTTTAGAAGGTTTGGCAGGTTTTTTCGGCATTGGCGGTCCTTTGGTTAATAAGATAATGGGGTCAAACCTTGATTATGGCCTTTTCTAAAGGCCATAATCAAGGTTTGACCCCATTATCTTATCTGTTGACGTATCCGGATATGGAATTTATGCTGAATCAAAATATATACCTAAATGTATTCAATTAGAATCGAAAGTATGGACAATGGCTGCTTATTTGTCAACGGCAGAAGCACCGTGAAACAGGAAATTTAATGGATGAGAAGACCGCATTAGAGGTGTTGGGGCTGACCAGGCCGGTGGGGGCAGATGAGCTGAAAAAGGTTTTCCGGGCCATGGCCAAACGGTATCATCCTGATTTTTCGGTTGCCTCAGGCCTTGATGTTGAAAAAGCCGATGCCCGGATGAAGCAGATTAATATGGCATTCGGGGTTCTGGCTTGCCGGTGTCCGGCCCAGCCTGTCAGCAAACCTGAAGCCTCAGGCGGCCCGGAGGGGAAAAGGCCGGGAAAGTCGTTTTTTTCAAAAATGGTTAAAAATTTCAAACAACGGGCCAAGATCAAGCCGGTCCAACAAGACAGATTTTCTCCAAACAAGCCGCCTGTCAGAGAGCCAAAGGATTTCAGAACAAATAAGGGCCGCCGGATTAAAGGGTTTGATCAGGTGCTGGTGCAAAGTTTCCGGCAGGCAGGCATTTCAGGCCGCAACGAACCTGCCGGCCCAAGCCGTATCCGGGTTAAGTCATGTGGTTCCCCCTATGAGAATTACATGAAGCATATGGCGCTGAAAGATAGGGTTGAAACAAGAAAAAGAATATTGAAGCAGGATCTGCCGGACAGGATTGAAAAAATATCACCGGTCAGGAAAGTCTCGCCAATGAGTAATGGTGAGTAATGGGGTCAAACCTTGATTATGGTCTTTTTTAAAGACCATAATCAAGGTTTGACCCCATTACTCACTGCTTGCCCTGTGTTTAATTCAATGAGCCGGATACCGGTTTTGTCCACAATGGCGTAAGATGCCACCCGGTCTCTGGGGCGGGCAATGGAACCGGGATTGAGGTAAATGCGGCCGTCTTTTTGCGTAAGCCAGCTCGAATGGGTATGGCCCTGGACAATGATCTGTGCATTATCCGGTATCCGGGGGATGGCATGGCCATGGTGAAGAAAAAAACAGCGGCCTGCGGCAGTGAATTCGAGCTGATAATCATATCCCGGGGAAAACGATGGTTCATCACAGTTGCCGTACACATAATAAAACGGCAGGCTGAGGTCAGACACCGCATTTTTAATGGATTCCGGGCTGTAATCGGGATCGGCAAAACTGCCGTACCGGGTGTCAAAAAGATCCCCGGCCACCACCAATCCGTCTCCAGGGGCCATCAGTGCCCTTATGGTCAGCCAGGCTGAGAAATTGCCGTGAATATCTCCTGTGATCAATAACCGTTCCATAAACAGGCCTCCTTGCCGGATTTGCGCCCCATTGATACAGCGGGTCAGCTATAGGGCTTTAATGCGGCGATTCTCGCCAGAACCGGTGGATGGGAATAGTTCAAAAACACATAAAACGGATGGGGGGTCAGGTTGGACAGGTTGTGGGCGGACAGTTTTTTTAAGGCGTCCGCCAGGGGGGCGCCGGATGAGGTAGTCTCAGCGGCAAACCGGTCGGCCTCATATTCGTATTTTCTGGAAAATATCTGGGTTAAAAGGGAGATCACCATGTCAATGGGGGAAAACAGCATGGCAAAGAAAATAAGCCCGGCATAGACCGATGGTTCTTGAACATAAAACGCCTTAAACAGGGGTGGGTGGCTGATAAAAATGGACAACAAAAAAAAGATTACCCCCATTTGAAGGATGCCCAGGGCCATCTGCCGGATAATATGCTTTTTCTTGAAATGCCCCATTTCATGGGCCAGAACCGCCACGAGTTCTTCAACCGTATGCTGGCGGATCAGGGTGTCATAAAGAACAATCCGTTTGTTTTTACCAAAGCCTGTGAAAAACGCATTGGACTTGGTACTCCGCCTGGACCCGTCCATGACAAAAATGTTGGTAAGGGAAAAAGAAATGGAATTGGCATAATCATGGATAGCCTGTTTTAAAGGCCCCTGTTCCAGTGGCGTGAATTTGTTGAAAAGGGGCATGATCCACGTGGGCACAATATACTGGACAGCCAGAATAAAGATGGTGGCCGCGGCCCAGCAGTATATCCAGGCCAAACCGCCGAAAGATTCCAGAAACCAGAGGATCAGCGACAGGATCGGGGCACCGATGATCACAGTCAGGGCCGTGGACCGTAAAATGTCCAGGAAAAATAAAGGTTTTGTGGTTTTATTAAAGCCGAATTTTTCTTCAATCACAAAGGTGGAATAAAAATTAAACGGGATTGAAATGACCAGTTTGAGCAGGATCAGGATGCCGATAAAAATTAACCCGCTCAATATGGAGTTGCAGCCCAGTCCTCTGACAAGGGTGTCCAGATACCGGAACCCGCCCAGAAACCAGAATCCGAGAACCAGGACAAGATCAATAGATTCGGACATAATGCCGAATCCCGTGGTTGCCTTGAGGTACTGTTGAGACTTTAAATACTTCTCGTGGTCGTATACCCCTTGAAATTCCGGGGGAAGCCCCTGGTCAAGGCAGCTGAGGTTAAGGATGTCGGCAACCATGTTCAGCAAATAGCCGGCAATCAAGGCGGTTAGAATGATGCCGGCAATCAGCTGTTCGGAAAAAAGAAAATGCATTGAATGGAAATTATGAGTTGATCTGTTCCCTGAGTTTACCCGAGCATTTAAATGTTACCACGCGTCTGGCAGGCAGGGTCATTTCTTCGTCTGTGGCAGGGTTTCGTCCTTTTCTGGCCTTTTTTTCATTTACACAGAATTTTCCGAATCCGCTGATCATGATGTCTTCGCCGTTTTCGATGGTTTCTTTTATGATTTCAAGAAATTCTTCCATGATTTCATAGGTGGTTGTCCTTGACAGCTGCAGCTGATCCTGTATTTTTTCTGCAATCAGGGTTTTTGTTAATGCCATGAAATTTACTCCTGCAATGTAATCCGTAATTTACCAACTCGTTTAAGCAAAATGAAAGCTAAAATACTTTAAAAACAATGGGCTTGTCAAGCCGGTTGATGGACTTAATCAGTAAAAAATATTTAAAATCACCAGAAATTTAGACGCATTTAATATAAGTGAATCTCTTTGGGATTGTTTATTTACAGATGGTTTGCTATTTTGTCTTGATTGACCGTTAGATTAGTTTTAAAGGAAAAATTTTTTAAAGTCAAACAATTTTAATATGTTAAGTTTCTATCCGGCGGCGGGCCACACCAGGACCAAACAGTTTATTCTGCCCGTTGCCATTCAGCGGGGGGACCATGGACCATATCAGGGCAATCAGCCCTTTGGACGGGCGGTATCACAGCCTGACCGAAGCACTTGGTGAAATTTTCAGTGAATACGGGCTTATTCGCCACAGGGTGATGGTTGAGGCCCAGTGGCTTAAATTTATATTAAATGATTTAGAGCTGGCCGGTGACCATGGCCTTGACCTTTCGCCGGTGGATGCCATTGCCCACGACTTTACCCCTGAGCATGCCCTGGAAATAAAGGCCATTGAAAAAAAGACCAACCATGACGTTAAGGCCGTTGAATATTTTATTAAGGACCGGCTGGACAGGGCAGGGCTCTCCGGTATCCGGGAATGGGTTCATTTTGCCTGTACATCGGATGATATCAACAATACCGCTTACGCCCTGATGCTGGATGAGGGCCGAAAGGTGGTCCTGACCCAGTTGGAAGACTGTCTCAATAAGATTGAAGAAAAGGCCCTGGCCTATAAATCCATTCCCATGATGTCACGGACCCATGGCCAGCCCGCAAGCCCCACAACCGCCGGAAAGGAATTTGTCAATTTTGCCTGGCGGCTGCGTCAGGAATTTAATCTGCTGGCGCAAAAAAAAGTCCAGGCCAAAATCAACGGGGCAACCGGCAACTATAATGCCCATTATTTTGTTTTTCCGGAGGTTGACTGGATCAAGGCGTCAGAGCAGTTTGTATCCCAATATCTTCACCTTGAGCCGGTATTGTTTACCACCCAGATCAATCCCAATGCGGCCTTATCCTTTATTCTGCATTCACTGGTCAGAACAGCGGCCATTTTCATTGACCTGGACCGGGACATGTGGGGGTATATCAGCCTTGGGTATTTCAAACAGCAGGTTAAAGAAGGCGAGACCGGTTCTTCCACCATGCCCCATAAGGTGAATCCCATTGATTTTGAAAACAGTGAGGGGAATATGGGGCTGGCCATCTCAATGATGGAACATCTGGCCGTTAAACTTCAAAATTCCAGATTTCAGAGGGATTTAACAGACTCCACCGTGCTCAGGAGCCTGGGGTCCGCCTTTGGATATTTTTATATTGGGATGAAAAACTGCCTTAAAGGCCTTGGAAAGGTGGATATCAATCCGGAAGTAACGGCCCGGGATCTTGACAACAACCCTGAGCTTTTGGCCGAGCCCTTCCAGACCGCCATGAGGGTGTTTGGTGAGAGCAACCCCTATGAGCGCCTCAAGGAACTGACCCGGGGCCGAAAAATCGGGAACAAAGAGCTGATCGCTTTTGTCGACAACCTTGAAAAAGTCCCTGAAGATTACAAAGACAGAATGAAAAACCTGTCTTCAAAAACCTATGTGGGGCTTGCCCAAAAACTGGTTGGCCTGTATTTTGAACAGAAAAAAAGCCTTTAATAAGGGGGCGACGCTTACTGAACCAAATGGGGGACTTTGGCGTTGAAGCTGCTCAGATACCAGGGGGCTGATTTATATTGCAGCCGGCTCAGTCCCTTGGTTTCAAAAGAGGTGATGGCAAGCTGAAAGGTGTGGTAATCAATTTCAATATCGTCCCATCCAAGGTATTTCAAGCGTTTGTTTGCCTGGTAATGGGACATGTCCGGGTTGATCAGAAAGGCGTTGGCAAGGCTTCGTATAAACCCTGGAATTAAAGAGGCTTCCACCCCGTTTTCGATTAATTTGTTGATGAGTTTCTGGTCTACGATCGTCATTTTGTTTGAATCTTTTTTTAGCTTGGATTTTGCCATAATGCCATCAATACTATTAAAGTTTAATACCAGGGTCAATCCGGATTAAAAAGGTTTCTTATATCGGCCCAATGTCAATATTCAGGAATCTGAACAGTTCCACGGACGAAAGGCAGATTTATCAAAAAAAAATCCCTGTTTTCCTTTGATTTTGTGACAAAAACTCAATATTTTTAAGAAAACAGACCGGCTATGGGTTGTGTTTTGTTCCATGGTACTTTAAAACTTAAGGCAGGGCGGCGGTTATCCGGGAAGCAGACCGGCACCACGTTCGTTAAAGCCCACAGACGATAATTGTAAAACAAAGCAGGATCACCATGACCGTTGACCAAGACTTACTAGAAGTGATTTTATCCATAGATAATACCAAAGACCTGGACGGGTTCTTTAAAGATATATTTACCCCCGCAGAAAGGGATGATATTTCCCTTAGGTGGAAATTGCTAAAGGATCTGTATCAGGGCATGACCCAGAGAAAGATTGCAGAAAAATACGGCATCAGCCTGTGCAAGATAACAAGGGGCTCCAAGGTCCTTAAACAGGATGGGTCCACGGCCTTAAAAGTATTGGACCGGTTATCTGGGAAAAAATAAAAGCGCTAAAGCCAGTTCCGACCACAGTTCCATGTTCAACTCTTTCAAGGACCTGGTTTCAACCCACTGAAATTGGGACAGCTCCTCCCCCGGGCGATACTGTTCCGGCTGGCCGGTCAGTATCCGGAACACAGCACCCGTATGGACACTGCCCACATCGGTGATTTCTTCGTTAATAAGGCCTTTAAATTCAAGGCGGTCCTCTAAAGGCCTTTGGGCAAGCTCTTCGGTAAGCTCTCTGTTCATGCCGGCCAGCAGTATGTCTTTAAAAGAGGGGTCTGCTGACGCCTGGTCTTCAGGATTAATATGGCCGCCGATGCCAAGGGACCACAGATCATGGAGCCGTTGTTCGCTGCCCTGGCGCTTGTAAACGGCGGTTTGTGATGCATCCTGTGTCTGAAGAACGATATAGGGAATAATTTGTTTTAAGGTGTTGTCATTTTCAGCTTCAGGCCGGTTGACAAATAAGTATCCTGCCTGGGTGCAAACACGAATAAACTCATCAAACGCCACAGGGGTGACGCTTCTTTCTCCTACCCATGGTGCTGGCAGATTTTTTCGGGGAATGCATAAAATTTTTTCTTTGGCCACAATAAATCCCTATATATTTAACAGCGCTTTGTTTTTTGTTTTTCCGCAACCGGCAGACAGCTGACGGCCGATCAATACATCGGCTTTTCATATCACATTTATTATGGTAAGGGAAACGAGTGTAAGCATCAGGGAGATGGCACGTGGTCTGCCCTGTGACGATTTAATTTTGATGATAAGGATAAAGAAGGGAGACCGGAAGAAGGGAGACGGGAAATCGGATTTGCAGTTCCCTTAGGCTGAGGCCGATTTCCAGAATCCGGCTATCCGGTCTGCGGTCTCCTTTCCTCCGATCTCCTTGCATTATGAAAGGAAGTTCATGCTGTTTTTAAATAAAGAACATATTCGAAATACAGATCAGGGAACCATTCAGAACGCAGTAAGACAGGCCTACAACCTTGTCCTGGATGACGCATTTAACATGCCGGACAGGATGCACGTGGCGGACAGGGACAACATGCTGCTGTTAATGCCCTGTTTTTCTGAAAAATATATGGCCACCAAGCTGGTATCCGTGTTCCCGGACGCGGGAAAATTCAATCAGCCGGCGGTGAACGGGACCCTGTCCCTTTGTGATAACCAGAGCGGGGCGCCCCTGGCATTTATGAATGGTGCGGCATTAACCGCCGAAAGAACCGGGGCGGTCGGCGGCCTGGCCGTTGATCTGCTGGCCCCGGAATCGGTGGAAAAAGCCGGGATTTTCGGTGCCGGTGTCCAGGGGTTCAGTCAGGTTCGGTATCTGCTTTATAACCGGCAGGTAAAGCAGCTCTGGATTTATGACATGTATCCAAAGTCTTCTGAAAAAATGGCCCAGGCCCTGGGAAAGGCCTATCCGGAATTGGAACTTCATATTGCCGCAGATCCCCTGGATCTGGTGAAAGAATCTGAAGTGATCATTGCCGCCACCACCACCAAAACCCCCTTGTTTACCCTGCCAGATGACCGGGTTTCAGACCATATCAAGTCCAAGACCTTTATTTCCATCGGGTCTTTCAGACCGGATATGAAAGAATTTCCCGACCAGGTAATTGAAACGGCAGATGAGGTTTACGTGGATACCCCCTTTGCCGCAAAGGAGTCCGGTGACATTGAAGGACCCCTGTCCCGGAATATTATTAAAAAAGAAAAAATACAGCCCTTTGCCCCTCTGGTAAGAACACCTGTAGACAAGAATGGTCAAACCCGGTTTTTTAAATCCGTGGGCATGGCGTTATTTGATCTCACGGTTGCCGCTGCCGTTTATGAGCAGGCCTTGAAATTGGGATTCGGCATACCATTGGAGTTGTAGGTACTAAATTAGAAAATGAGGATTAAAGGATTGCTTTAGAAGAAGTGGAGCGGGAAACGGGATTTGAACCCGCGACTTCGACCTTGGCAAGGTCGCACTCTACCACTGAGTTATTCCCGCTCAGCCAAAAAGCAGACCCTTTCTACTGTATAATGCTGGCTTTGTCAAGGGCTTTTGGTTGGCAATTTAAACCCCATGCTGCCGTACCATAAGTTTGAGGAGAGTGGAAATTTTTTAATGTATAAAATGGGGACTTGGGAGATAATACTTAATTCACACTTTCGGGGCATTGATTATTTTACATGGGTTTAACAGCTAAGGAGACAGGATGGAAAATGTTCTCGTGACCGGGGGCGGCGGCTTCCTTGGAAAGGCCATTGTCAAGAGACTGATGGAAAAAAAGCTGAATGTCAGTTCATTTTCCAGAAAAGCCTATGCCGGCCTTGATGAGATGGGGGTCAGGCAGATCAAGGGGGATCTGGGTGATATTGAGTCTGTTACCCGTGCGGTCAGGGGAATGGACACGGTCTTTCATGTGGCGGCCAAACCCGGGATCTGGGGAAAATATAAGGATTTTTACCATACCAACGTCACCGGCACACGGAACATTCTTTCGGCCTGCCGCCATAACCAGGTGGCCGGCCTGATTTATACCAGCTCTCCAAGTGTGGTCTTTGATGAATCTGAAATGGAAAATCAGGATGAATCCGCTCCGTATCCGTCCCGTTACCTGGCCCCTTACCCTGAGACCAAGGCCATGGCTGAAAAGCAGGTTATAAAGGCTGCTGAACAAGGGCTTCCCTGCATTATTCTTCGCCCCCACCTGATCTGGGGCCCTGAAGACAACCACCTGGTGCCCGGCATTATCGGCCGGGCCAGCCGGCTTAAAAAAATCGGCAGGACCGACGACCTGGTGGACACCATATATGTGGACAATGCCGCCCATGCCCATATTCTGGCGGCCATTGCCCTTGAAAAAAATCCCGGGCTTTCCGGGAATGTTTATTTTATCAGCCAGGATGAACCGGTTTCCAAATGGGCCATGGCCGATGCGTTCCTTGAAGCGGCCGGGCTTCCTCCTGTAAAGGGACATATTTCAGCCCAGACCGCTTATGCGGCCGGTTGTTTGTTTGAATTTGCCTATAAGCTGCTGGGGATTAAAAGAGACCCGCCCCTGACACGGTTTGCGGCAAGAGAGCTTGCCACATCCCACTGGTTTAACATATCAAGGGCCAAAAAAGATTTGGGATATGTACCTGAGGTTTCCATCAAGGAAGGGCTTGAACGGCTCAAAGAATGGATGAAAGAGCCGGATATCTCATAATCATAGATGGTTGGGACACCAGGTCTCCGGAGCTTGTCAGGCTTCGGTGGTGATGATAAAGAAATCCTTGATTTCCTTTTCTTTTCGTTTGAGCTGGTCCAGATTCATTTTGAGTACCGCGTCGGCAAGCCCGATTTTCTGGGCCGCATTCTTAACCGTGACCGGGATCGGATTGCCGCTGTGGCCAATGCCGGCTTTCTGGGTCAGGTAGTCGGCTAAATTCAGAATCATGGCCTGGTGCCGGTAGGCGGTGGGGCAGGACTCTGGACTGTGGTGGAAGCGGCATGGAATCATGATGGACTCAGGAAACTGCCACCGTTTCATGAGCAGGGACAGCAACGCCGCATGATCGATTTCAAATATGGTATTTTCCGTCTGATACAGGGTTTTTTTGGTCTCAATGGCCGCATGCCTGACTTTTATGTAGTCTTCCTTGAATTTAAAGGACAAAATGACCTTGCCCATATCATGGAGAAGGGCCGGGATAAAAATTTTACCGGCAATTCCCGGGTTGGACCGCATGGCCAGGGATTTGGACATGGTGGCCACGCCAATGCTGTGAATCCAGAGGGCCTTCATATCAAGTCCCATCCCGGATTTATCCGTAAACGAAGACAATATGCCGATACTCAGTGCAATCCCGATGACCTCATCAAATCCAATGGCGGAAATGGACCGTTTAAGGGTTTCCACCTTGGTTTTCTGGGCATAATATCCCGAATTGGCCAGTTTGATTAATTTGGCGGAAATGTCCGGGTCTTTGGCAATAATGTCTGCAAGGGCGTCTGTGGTGGTTTTTTCCTTGGAAGCGGCACTGAGAATTTCTTTGATAACACCGGACAGGGAGGGGAGGCGACTGTCCCGTTTGGTGACCATTGCAAGAATGTCTTGTTTGATTCCCATTGGCGAACCTGTCCGGATTAATGAAATTTTGTGATGTTAATGCTGCCCTGGGCCCTCATGTCATCAAATTTTTTTCTTAAAAACCGTTTGAACCGGTTCCGGGTCACGGGCCAGAGCAGCATCAGACCGAAACAATCGGTGATCAGCCCCGGTGTGATCAGCACCAGGCCGGCAATAAAAATAATCAGCGCATCAATGAGCTCTTCGGCGGGCATGATATTATTCTGAAGGTTCATTCTGACCTTCATCATGGTGTTCATGCCCTCCATACGGGCAAGCCATGCGCCGATAAACCCGGTTAAAATAACCAGAAGTATGGTATTCACCCCGCCGATCACCGTGCCGACTTTAATTAACAGGTATAGTTCAATGACAGGAATAAGTGTAAAACAAAGAAACAGACGAAACAACATGATTTTTCCTTTTAAAGGTTCAGTGCAACCGTATCCTGATCTGGTAATAGGGCTGACAGGATATGGTTGGGGTTCCAGACATCGGTCAATACTTCAGTCTGTATGGCTTCACTAAGCAAGTTGAGAAAAGAGTGGCGGGAAATTTCCACAGCCCCCATATTGATCAGATGACTGGAGCTGACCTGGCAGTCAATGAAGGAGAATCGGTGGCACCGCAAATGGTTGGCCAGGGCAACCAGGGCAACTTTTGAGGCATCATTTTCCAGGCTGAACATGGACTCCCCGAAAAATGAATGGCCCAGGCACACCCCGTAAAGACCGCCCACCAACCGGTCTTCATGCCAGGCTTCAACCGAATGGGCAATGCCCATTTCATGAAGCCGGATATAGGCATCGATCATTTCAGAAACCAGCCATGTGCCCTCGTTGGGTTTTCCCCGGGGCCGTGAGCAGGAGGCGATGACCGATTCAAATGCATTGTCGATGGTGATGGTAAAAAAATTTTTCCGGATCTTTTTTTTCAGGCTTCTGGATACCTTTATCTGCTTGGGAAACAGGATGAGCCGGGGGTCCGGGGACCACCAGAGAATAGGTTCGGTTTCCGAATACCAGGGGAAAATACCCTTCTGGTAGGCCAGGATCAACCGGTCAGGACTTAAATCTCCACCGATGCACAGCAGTCCGTCGGCCCGGGCGAGCCAGGCCGGCGGAAACTCAAGATGTTCTGAAAGTCTGAAGATCGGCATTTACGCCTTGACGCTATAAGTTAGTTCACCATTTTTAAGGCTGATGGAAAGCTTTCCGCCGTTTTCAAGTTTTCCGAAAAGGATTTCATCGGTGATTTTATCCTTGATTTCGGTCTGGATAAACCGGGCTAAGGGGCGTGCCCCGAATTTGGGATCATACCCCTTTTTGGCCATAAATGACCGGGCTTTGGCCGAATAGCTCAAAGAGACGTTCTGGGCTTTGAGCAGGATTTTCAGCTCTTTCATATTTTTATCCACGATCATTTCCATGACCTGTTCGGATAAATGATTGAACTGGACAATGCCGTCGAGCCGGTTTCTAAATTCCGGGCTGAAGGTCCGCTCAACGGCCTTGCGTCCTTTGCCGCCGGTTTCCTGAACCGTTGCCCCGAAGCCGATACTGTTGGCGTTCATCTCCCTTGCCCCGGCATTGGAGGTCATGATGATGACCACATTCCTGAAATCAGCTGATTTTCCGTTGTTGTCGGTGAGGGTGGCATAGTCCATGACCTGCAAAAGGATATTATAAAGGTCCATGTGGGCCTTTTCAATTTCATCCAGAAGAAGAACGGCATGGGGGTGTTTTCGGATACTGTCCGTGAGGATGCCGCCCTGGTCAAAACCGACATATCCGGGAGGCGCTCCGATGAGCCTTGAAACCGCATGCTTTTCCATGTATTCGCTCATGTCAAACCGCAAGAACTGAATCCCTAAGGCAGCGGACAGCTGTTTGGCCACTTCGGTTTTGCCCACCCCGGTCGGTCCGGTAAACAAAAAGGAGCCAATGGGGCGATCCGGTGCGGCAAGGCCGGCCCGGGACCGTTTAATGGCCGTTGACAATGTGGTGATGGCATCATCCTGGCCGAAAATAACATTGGAAAGCTTATCGGGCAGGGACTCGAGATTGGCCCGGTCTGTGGAGGTCACGCTGCTCACCGGCACCTTGGCAATTTTGGCAACGATATGCTCGATATCCCTGGGATTGACGTTTTTGCGGGTCCCCCCGCCTTTAAGCCGCAGGTAGGCACCGGTTTCATCAATGACATCAATGGCCTTGTCCGGCAGGAACCGGTCATTGATATATTTATCTGAAAGGTAGGCTGCCGCCTCAATGGTCTGATCAGAATATTTGAGCCCGTGGTGTTCTTCATAGTACGGGCGCAGCCCTTTGAGAATGAGCGCGGTTTCTTCCACGCTGGGTTCGGATACCTCTATTTTCTCAAACCGCCGGGAAAAGGCCCGGTCTTTTTCAAAATGGTTTTTATATTCTTCATAGGTGGTGGTCCCGATGCATTTTATGTCCCCGGAGGACAGGGCAGGCTTTAAGATATTGGATGCATCCATGGACCCGGAAGTGGTGGCCCCGGCCCCGACAACCGTGTGAATTTCATCAATGACCAGCAAGGCATTCTCTTTTTGCTCCAGGGCCGTAATGACATCTTTAAGGCGCTGTTCAAAGTCGCCCCGGTACTTGGTGCCGGCAAGCAAGGCCCCCATATCAAGAGAGAAAAGCTCACAGTCAGCCAAAAGGTCCGGGACCACATGATCGTTTATTTTAAGGGCCAGTCCTTCGGCAATGGCGGTTTTGCCGACCCCGGGGTCCCCGACCAGGATGGGGTTGTTTTTTCTTCTCCGGCAAAGGACCTGCATCATCCGGTCGGTTTCGTTGGCCCGGCCGATCAGGGGATCAATTCTTTTGTTATTGGCCTTTTCAAGCAGGTCGGTGGTATACAGTTCAAGGGGATCTTTTTTCTTTTGCCGCCGGGCTTTCCGGTCATCCATCTTAAAGGGTTTTTGTGCCGGATCAGGTTCAAAAACCGCTTTTTTTTCAACCGGTTCCGTATGGGAAATCTGCCGTAACACATCCAAACGGGTAATGCCTTCGGATTCAAGATAAAAGGCCGCATGGGAATCTTTTTCCTGGAAGATGGACGCCAGGATATCCCCTAAGTTGACTTCGTTTTTTTCGGCGGACCGGGCATGGTTAATGGCCCGTTGAATCATTCGCTGAAATCCGATGGTCTGCTGAAGCACATACTCTTCTTTAGAGTCGATTCGAGTCAGTTTTTCGTCAAAGAATTTTTCTAATTCTTCTTTTATCTGTTCAGGACTTCCCCCGCATCTTTCAATGGTTTGAGAACCTGATTCATGGTTAAGGATCGCATAAAGAACATGCTCCACGCAAACGTATTCATGTCTTCTTTTTTTTGCCTCCCGAACGGCAAAGCCTAAAGCAGTGCTGAGTTCTTTGCTAATCATACCTACTCCTTTTCCATGGTGCTTTTTAAAGGGAACCCTCTGCCTGCGGCCAGTTGGTGGACGGTTTCAACTTTAGTTTCCGCTATTTGTCTTGGATAGATGCCGCAAACGTCTTTTCCCTTATTATGTACATTAAGCATGATTTGTGTGGCTTTTTCAAGAGATTTTCCAAAAACGCCGGTAAGAATCTCCACCACAAATTCCATGGTTGTATAATCGTCATTATGAAGAATAACCTTATACATGGGAGGGGTTTTATCTCTTGTTCTTGGAGAGACAATGGTCCCGGTTCTTGAATCCGGTAATGCCATATTATGCTCCGCTGGTTTTGGCCATACAGCATTTTTTGTATTTTTTGCCGCTGCCGCAGGGGCAGGGATCATTTCTGCCGATCTTTCTGGCCGCATTTTTAACCGGCTGCTTAACCGTGCTGCCATCAGAGTGGGAGAATTTAAGGTCCTGCTGTTCTTGTTTTTCCATTTCCCCTACCTGGGCCGGGGTGGTGATCTGGATTTTAAATAAAATATCCACCACCTCTTCTTTGATCCGTTCCATGAGATCCTGGAACATATCAAACCCTTCTTTTTTATAAATGCGAAGGGGGTCCTGCTGGGCGTACCCCCGCAGCCCGATGCCTTCTTTTAAGTGATCCATGGACAGCAGGTGTTCTTTCCACCGGGTATCCACGGTCTGAAGAAGGACAAACCGCTCAAGCCGTCGGGTTTCTTCCGGTCCGATAAGGGCCATTTTCCGGTTGTACTCTGATTTTGCCCGTTCAAATATGGCTTCAGACAACTGGTCGACAGAGGGATTTTCCTGAATAATGGTTTCAATATCCGGTGCAAAACCGAACAGCTTGGATACAGCCTCTTTAAACCCGTCCAGGTTCCATTCTTTAACCGGTGTTTTTTCCGGGGCAAATTCATCCACTAAACCATAAACCTTGTCTTCCATCATTTCCAGCACCACGGAATGAAGGTCTTGTTCTTCCAGGGCTTTTCTTCGCTGCCGGTAAATGACCTCCCGCTGCTGGTTCATGACATCATCGTACTCAAGCAAATGCTTTCTGATCTCAAAGTTATGGCCTTCCACCTTGGACTGGGCATTTTCAATGGCCCTTGAAATTAAGGGATGCTCAATATGCTCGCCCTGTTCAATGCCGAGTTTGTCCATGACCTTATGGATCCGGTCTCCCCCGAAAATCCGTAACAAGTCGTCTTCCAGGGACAGGTAGAACCGGGATGAACCGGGATCGCCCTGACGGCCGGACCGGCCCCGCAGCTGGTTGTCGATCCGACGGGATTCATGGCGGGAGGTGCCCAGGATATGGAGCCCGCCAAGTTCCTTTACCCCTTCACCAAGCTTGATATCGGTGCCCCGGCCGGCCATGTTGGTTGAAATGGTGACCGCACCTTTCTGGCCGGCATTGGCCACAATCTCGGCCTCTGCCTTGTGGTGCTTGGCATTGAGGACATTATGGGGAATCCCTCTTTTTTTGAGTTTTTTGCTCAGGTCTTCGGATACATCAATGGAAATGGTACCCACCAGAACGGGCTGGCCTTTCCGGTGCAGCTGGATGATTTCCTTGATGGCGGCCTCATATTTCTCGGTCTGGGTTTTGTATATCATGTCGGCCATGTCTTTTCGGATCATGGGCCTGTGGGTAGGGATCACCAGGACATCAAGGTCATATATTTTTTTAAATTCAGGGGCTTCGGTTTCGGCCGTACCGGTCATGCCGGACAGCTTGTCATACATTCTAAAATAATTTTGAAAGGTGATGGAGGCAAGCGTCTGGTTTTCATTTTCAATTTTGACATTTTCTTTGGCTTCCAGGGCCTGGTGAAGCCCTTCACTGTACCGGCGGCCGGTCATCAGCCGTCCGGTAAACTCATCAACAATCACCACCTGGTCATTTTTAACAATATAATCCGTATCCCGCTTAAACAGGGTGTGGGCTTTAAGGGCCTGGTTAAGGTGGTGAAGAATTTCAATATTGGACGGGTCGTAAAGATTGTCCACATTGAGCAGTTCTTCTCCTTTGGCAATCCCGTCTTCGGTTAAGGAGACGCTTTTGGCTTCCTCGTCTATGGTGTAGTCAATATCTTTTTTAAATCCGGGGATAATGGCATTGGTCAGGGTATACAGGTGGGTGGATTTTTCAGCCGGTCCCGAAATAATCAGCGGGGTTCTGGCCTCGTCAATGAGGATGGAGTCCACCTCATCCACAATGGCAAAGTTTAAATACCGCTGGGCCAGGTTTTCCCTTTGAAACTTCATGTTGTCCCGAAGATAGTCAAACCCGAATTCATTGTTGGTTCCGTAGGTAATGTCGGACCCATAGGCAGTTTTACGCTCCTGGTCATCAAGGTCGTGAACAATCACCCCGGTACTCAGCCCGAGAAAGCTGTAAATCTGCGCCATCCAGTCGGCATCCCGTTTGGCCAGATAATCATTGACCGTTACAATATGGACCCCTTTGCCGGATAAGGCGTTCAAATAAGCGGGGAGGGTGGACATCAGGGTTTTTCCCTCACCGGTTTTCATTTCAGCGATGGTCCCGTTGTGAAGGGTGATGCCGCCGATGAGCTGGACATCAAAGTGGCGCATGCCAAGGGTGCGGACCGACGCCTCCCGTACCAGGGCAAAGGCTTCGGGCAACAGGTCATCAAGGGATTCGCCATTGGCGTGACGGGTTTTAAATTCAGTGGTTTTTTCTCTCATCTGATCATCGGACAAGGCCTGCATGTCCGGTTCTAAACTGTTTATCCGTTCAATGATGGGGGAAAAACTTTTGATGATCCTGTCATTGCTTGAACCAAATATTTTCGTAAAAAAATTAAGCAGCATAGATTATATTTACCTGACCTTTCTGTTTGTCACGGGGCGGTTTATTGTGATTTAGCGGTTTGAACCGGGTCGTTTTGATTTTTTCATGTTGAAAACTTATAAGCATTAATTTGAAAAATAAAAACAAAAAATTTTAAAATTAACCAAAACCAAGCTTTAAAAAGGGGGCTTGCCCTTATGTCGGCCGGCAAACGGGATACGGCCAAAACAACGGCAAAAAAAGGAAGGCGGTTTATATGAAAGTCTCACTATTTGTTGTGGGCGGTTCTTGGCTGGATAACCAGGGCGGCCCGTGGCCGTTAGTTCAGAATATATTTTAACGGGTTTAACGGAATACCATTGGAAACAACTTCATAGTGGACATGGGGTCCGGTGCTTTTACCGCTGTTTCCAAGAAGTGCAATCACGTCTCCGCGTTTAACCTTCTGGCCCTTGGTGACCAGAATTTTGCTTAAATGGCCGTATTTGGTTGCTTTGCCGTAGCCGTGGTCAATCACGACCAGGTTTCCGAAATGCATTTTCCGGGCCGCATAGGATACGGTGCCATTGGCCGTGGCAATTACTTTTGTACCGATCTTATTGGCGATGTCAAGCCCTGAATGAAAGGTTTGTTTCCCGGTAAAAGGAGACGTGCGATACCCGAATTTTGAGGTGATACATCCTTTTACGGGCCAGATGGACGGGATGGAGGCCAGCATGTTTTTCTTTTGCTCCAGCTGTTCAATCAGGGCGTTAAAATCAGTTTTTTCTGATTTTACGAGAGCTTGGGTCTGGTTCACCTGGCTGTGCATTTCCCGTATCAAGCGGTTGTGTCTGGAATCCAGAGGAAGGTCCGGGTCCAGTTCGCTCATGGGAATGCCGCCAATACCAATAAACCCGCTTTGATCCCCGGTTTTTTTGATATCGGCAATGAGCCTTACCTTTTCACCGAGATCCGTAAGGGCAATGACATTATTTTTTAATATTTCAAGGTCAGCGGCAAACTTCTGGATTTGTTTGCGCTGATCTTGGATCAATTGGCTCTTTTTTACCAGTTTGTCCCTAAGCCCGGCATTATCGTAAAAGGTATGTTTTAATTGAAAATAATCATAGGATATCCATGAAAAGCCACAGATACTGCATAAGAAAATAAGCCCCATAAACCATAGCAGAGACTTGGGAAGTAAGAATTCTCTGATATCGGAGTTGGGGCCGGTATGATACCATACTTTGATCTGTTTTTTCATAGAGTCCCTCTTAATCAGGATATGGGTTATGTTCGTTAATGAAGAATCTGGCTCAAGAAGAGCCGGGTTCGTTCGTTTTTTTGATTATTAAAAAATTCTTCGGGTTCATTGGCTTCGATAATTTCACCGGAATCCATGAACAGTACCCGGTGGGCAACGCTTTTTGCAAACCCCATTTCATGGGTGACCACCAGCATGGTCATTCCTTCCCGGGCCAGGCTGATCATGACCTCAAGCACCTCTTTGACCATTTCAGGGTCAAGGGCTGAGGTAGGCTCATCAAACAGCATGATATTGGGTTTCATGCAAAGGCTTCGGGCAATGGCCACCCGCTGCTGCTGTCCGCCGGACAACTGCCCGGGAAATTTTTGAGCCTGCTCGGCAATCTGGACTTTTTCAAGGTAGTACATGGCCGTTTCCTCGGCCTCTTTTTTGGGAACTTTTCGAACCCATATGGGCCCTAAGGTCAGGTTTTCCACAATGGTCAGGTGGGGAAACAGATTGAAATGCTGGAACACCATCCCCACTTCTGATCTGACCTTTTCAATGTTTTTCAGGTCTTTGGTCAGTTCAATGCCGTCTACGATGATTTTGCCTTTCTGGTGTTCTTCAAGCCGGTTGATGCAGCGGATAAGGGTGGACTTCCCGGACCCTGAGGGGCCGCAGACCACGATGCGCTCCCCTTTTTTGACCTCAAGGTTGATATTGTTAAGGACATGAAAGTCCCCGTACCACTTGTGCATTTCAATGATGGTGATAATGGTGTCCCGGCTGGACAAATCTGAATAGCTTAAATTTTCCTGGTTCATAAATGATCACATAAAATTTAAAATTTGGTTCATGTTACAATCCCGTGTCCAGTTCTCTTTCAAGCCGCCGGCTGTAGTTGGACATAAAAAAGCAGCACAGAAAATAAATAATGGCTATAAAAATATAGGCT
Source organism: uncultured Desulfospira sp. (assembly GCA_963663165.1). Taxonomy (GTDB): domain Bacteria; phylum Desulfobacterota; class Desulfobacteria; order Desulfobacterales; family Desulfobacteraceae; genus Desulfospira. Next base: position 614,605 of record OY760175.1, read on the forward strand.
TCGGCTGAAAATCCCATCCACCGGGGTTCGGACAATGTGGTCTGGGTGGTTTTGAGCAAATCATACAATCCAATAATCACCACAAGGGAGGTATCTTTAAAGGCGGAAATGAGGACGCTGACCGAAGGCGGGATAACAATTTTTAACGCCTGGGGCAGGATGATCAGCCGCATGGTCTGGGAATAGTTCAGCCCAATGGAATCGGCCGCCTCAAATTGTCCCTTGTTCATTCCCTGAAGACCGCCCCGGACCACTTCGGCAATATAGGCGGCCGTAAAAATGATGATGGCAATCTGGGCCCTTAAAATACCGTTGATGGTCATGCCTTCGGGTAAAAACAAGGGAAAAACCACCGATGACATGAACAGCAGGCTGATCAGGGGAACCCCCCGGATCAGTTCAATGTAAACCACACAAAAGCTTTTGATGGCCGGCATTTTGGACTGCCGGCCAAGGGCAAGAATGATGCCCAGAGGATAGGCGGCAGTCAGACCGAACACCGACAAGAGCAAGGTCAGAATAAGCCCGCCCCACTTTTCAATTTCAACATGCTCAAGCCCGAGGATACCGCCGGACAGCAGGGTTCCCATGATGATCAGTGATACCAGCCAGGTATATCCGAGCCAGGGTTTCCAGTACTGCCGGTTCCGGCTGATAAACAGCAGGATGAACAAAAGAATAATGGCGGTTATCGGCCGCCAGAGAATGTTCTGGGGATAGAACCCGAATAACATAATTTTATAATTGCAGGTGATCACAGACCAGCAGGCCCCTTTGGCCTCCCGGCAATTGGCATCGGGGCTCCAGCAGGCGTCAATGAACGCCCATTGAACAAACGGGATCAGCGAATACCAGAAAACCGCCAGAATAATAAGGGTCAGCATGGCGTTCAGGGGGCTGCTGAACAGATTCTCCCTGATCCATCCAATAATACCGGTGTTGGCCACCGGTGGTTTGATGTTCTGTTTGTTGGTATCAGCTTCCATAAGATCTTAAAATCAAATATTATCTTTCGACTAAAGCCATTTTTTTATTGTACCAGTTCATAAATGCCGAGGTGGACAGGCTGAAGACAAGGTAGACCAGCATGATCAGCAAAACCCCTTCAATGGCCTGGCCGGTCTGGTTAATGGCGGTTCCGGCAACCGAAACAAAATCAGGGAATCCGATCCCCACCGCAAGGGATGAGTTCTTGGTCAAATTGAGCATCTGACTGGTTAAGGGCGGAATAATGACCCGCAACGCCTGGGGAAGAATGACCAGATTCAGCACCTGTCCCGGTTTGAGCCCGATGGCCATGGCGGCTTCGGTCTGACCTTTGGACACCGATTGAATCCCGGCCCTGACCACCTCTGCCACAAATGCTGCCGTATATAAAACCAGCCCGAGAAGCAGTGCTGAAAACTCAGGGCTGATGGCCAGCCCGCCTTTAAAGTTAAATCCCTTGAGTTCAGGGATATCCATGGCCGTTGGGGTACCGGCCAAAAACCAGCAGATCAGGGGAAGCCCGATGGCCATGGCAAGGGAGGACCAGAATACGGGAAATGTCTTTCCTGTAGTATTTTGCCGTTTCCGGGCCCAATTTTTAAGGGGAAATATCAGAATACAGGCCGCTACAAAGGCCAGGCCCATATAAAGGTGTGCCGGATGCCCCTGAGGGACGGCAAAAATAAGGCCCCGGTTACACAGGAACAAACCGGTAAACGGGCTTAAGGCCTGTTTTGGAGACGGCAGTATTTCATAAAAAAAGGCATACCAGAAAAAAAGCTGGAGCAGAACCGGGATATCCTGGAACACCTCAATATAAACTGCAGCACACCGGTTGATCAGCCAGTTTTTGGATAACCGGGCAATGCCGATAAAGGTGCCCAGAACAACAGACAGCACTATCCCGATAAACGAGACCAGCAGGGTATTTAAAAATCCGACAAAAAGGGCCCTGGCATAGGTGTCGGCCGCTGAATATTCGATGAGGGATTCCCCGATTTCAAAGGCGGCCTCATGCTGTAAAAAGCCGAACCCGGTGGCAATGGACTGTCTTTCAAGGTTGGTCATGGTATTGGAAACCAGGTACCAGGCCACCAGGGCAAATAAAAGAACCGTGCCCACCTGATAAGTTAAGGACCGTTTATCCGGGTCGTGCCAAAAGGATATTTTTTCTGAGCTGTTTTGGGTCGTCACAGAGTCCATTACCATTTTTTATTTACTGCCGGAACGAAAACCCGTGTTTGGGCGGCTCGCAGAGGAGATTTATCTCACAAAGTTGCCCAGATGCAAGGCGCATAAAAATTTGCAACCGGAGCAACCATAGGGGTTGTGAGAATTGCAAATTTTTATGCAACGCAGCAGATGGGTGACTTTTCGTTCAACCACTATTTAAATGGGGGGGAGTACATCAGCCCGCCGTTGGTCCAAAGGGCATTTAATCCCCTTTCAATGCCAAGCTGGGTGTTGACCCCTACGTTTCTTTCGAAAACTTCACCGTAGTTGCCCACCAGTTTAACGATGTTGTAGGCAAACTTTTCATCCAGTCCCAGTGCCTTACCGTTTCCAGGGGTCTCCCCGAGGAACCGTTTGATTTTGGGATTTTCATTTTTGAGCATTTCATCAACATTTTTAGATGTAATGCCAAGCTCTTCGGCGTTGATCAGGGCCAGAACAGCATAATTAACAATATCTTTCCACTGGTTGTCCCCGTGTCTTACCGCAGGGGCCAGAGGTTCTTTTGAGATGATTTGAGGCAAAATGATATAGTCGTCGGGGTTGGGGGCCACAGCCCTTGTCCCGGCCAGCTGGGAGGCATCAGAGGTCAGGCAGTCGCACCTGCCGGCAAAAAAGGCCTTGGCAAGCTCTGCGGTATTTTCAATCACAACCGGTTTCATCTCCATCCCGTTGCTCCTGAAATAGTCGGCCACGTTGAGCTCAGTGGTGGTTCCCGGAAGAACGCACACGGTGGCACCGTCCAGTTCCTTGGCATTGCTGACGCCCAGTTTTTTGGGAATCAGAAATCCCTGACCGTCGTAGTAGTTGACCTGGACAAAATCAAGGCCTAAGGCCGTGTCCCGGCTTAATGTCTGGGTGCAGTTTCTGAAAAGCACATCAATCTCACCGGACTGAAGGGCGGTGAACCGGGTTTTGGCGGTAAGGGGAACAAATTTGATTTTATCAGGACTTCCGAACACGGCGGCGGAAACGGCTCTGGCGCAATCCACATCAAGCCCTCTCCAAACCCCTTTATCATCCGCTTTACCAAACCCGAACAGGTCTCCGTTGACGCCGGCCTGGATGTACCCTTTGGCCTTAACGTCCTCTAGGGTGCCTGCAAAGGCAGTGGCTGACACGCAGCAAACGGCCAGACAGACGGTCAAAATTTTAAACAGTTTCATAGACAACTCCCTTTTTTAAAGTTTTCTTAAAATTGTTTTTTATACTTATGGCGATTGGACTTATCGCCAAACCTGAACAGGGTACCAAAACCTTTGTCAGTATTAGCATACCAGGATAATTAATCAAGGACTTTCTTGAAGATTTAACTACTTATATTAAAAATTTTGTAAAACTTTTATCAACGGATTGAATATAATGACGTTAAAAGGTATGAATCAATTCATGTGTACCTGTGATAAAATTTTCAGAGAACCGGTCAATACTATTACTCATATTGCCGGTGCATTGGGGTCCATTGTGGCCCTGACCCTCATGGTGGTCTTTGCCGCCATCCGGGCCGATGCCTGGTATATTGTTTCCTTTGCCGTGTTTGGCACCACCTTGATGCTCATGTATACCGCAAGTTCGCTTTATCACGGGCTGCGAATTTCCAAGAAAACCCTGAACCTGTTCCGCCGGATTGACCATATCATGATATTTATGGTGATTGCCGGATCTTACACCCCCATATGTCTTGTCCCGTTAAGGGGGCCCTGGGGATGGAGTTTGTTTGGAACGGTTTGGGGACTGGCCCTTGCCGGTGTATTAATCAAGCTTTTTTTTATGAACCTGCCGCGATGGGTGTCCACCCTTATTTACCTGATCATGGGATGGCTGTGTGTGGTTGCGGTTTACCCCATTGTCAAAAGCCTTTGTCCATTAGAGCTGTTCTGGCTCGCCTTGGGCGGAGTGTTTTACTCCTGCGGCGCCGTGGTTTATGTCCTTAAAAAACCGAATTTTTTCAAAGGCCTTATCGGTTTTCATGAAATCTGGCACGTCTTTGTTCTGGCGGGCAGCACCTGCCATGTGCTGCTGATGTTTGCCTGCCTGAGCGAATTTAATTAATGTAGGGAGACCGGAGGAAAGCAGACCGCAGACCGGAATGCGAAACCCCTAAGGATGCGCGATCCGGTCTCCCGTTTCCCGACTGACGGTTTCCCTCTTTTCGGTCTCCCGTTTCCGGCCTGACGGTTTCCCCCTTTCCGCGCATCAGTTGTTTTCAATCCCAAGAAGATGATACAAAAATAATGTCGTATTTTGATTTTAGAATATTATATTTGGGTACTGGACAATTTTTAAGCCTTCAGGAGACCGTATGAAAATCAACCAAATCGAACAACTGACCCGGCAATCTCACTTGAACCTTTATGCCATTGATTATCTGAACCGGGAAAACCAGAAAAAAACCTGGGTATATGCCTCAAGAAAGGGCAATGAAAAGACCGAAGGCCTGCCCGATGCCGTTGTGCTGGTTCCCTTCCATTGCCAGACCGGAAAACTGGTAATCATTGAAGAGTTCAGGGTGGTTTTGGGCGGGTTCCAGTACGGGTTTCCGGCCGGGCTGGTAGACCCTGGTGAGACCGTGGCGGACGCCGGAAAAAGAGAGCTTTTTGAAGAAACCGGTCTTGAAATGACAGCGGTTTTAAAACAGGGGCCGCCGGTATACTCTTCCTCGGGCATGACCGATGAATCTGTCAGCCTGCTGTTCGTTGAATGCCAAGGGACCCCGAGCAGTCAGTATACCGAGGCTTCTGAGGAAATTCGGGTTCATATGGTTTCACGGGATGAGGCCCGGGCCCTTTTAGAGGACCCCCATCTTAAATTCGATGTAAAAACCTGGATTATTTTAAACACCTATGCATTTCACGGAATTTTAAGTTAAGGAACTGCCGGTTTTGTTTTCAAATTTCCTATATTTTCTTGTCGCCCTGGTGATTTACACCTCCTCCCAGCTGTTTGAGCCGCCTAAAACCCTTGACCCGGACAACTGGTTTTATTTTTTGGCGCTTTCAGGGGCCTTTGTTCTGGCCTGCCGGTTTTTGTTTCACCGTCTGTCCCAAAAGGCCGTACCGCTTGGCCGCGCCGGCCTTGATCAGCAAGTAAACCGCCTGATCCGCAAGCTGTCGGTCACCGCCCTTGCCATTTATGCGGCCAGTATTTATGTGTTCAAGCTGGACCAGTGGCTGTTAAAATTAACCGTTTTTGAGATGGTTCCCACCTTTGCGGCGGTTTTGTTTCTGGGATTATTCTTGTTTTATCTGGTGGTGATCTGGAATTTTGCCTTTAAGGTGCAGTCCATGTTTTTTCCGGGCCGCCTGACTAAAAAAGATTTTCTGGTGTCCCATATTTCTTTTTCTCTTCCGGCGCTGCTGCCCTGGTTCTGCCTGTCTTTGACCGCTGATTTGATCGGCTTTCTGCCTTTTGAGGGGGTGAAAGCCGTATTGACATCTCCCTTTGGAGAGATCGGGTATATCCTTCTGGCTCTGGCCGTTATGACGGTTTTCGGGCCCTTTTTGATCCGAAAGCTTTGGCGCTGCGTCAGCCTTGAAGCGGGGCCGTCAAGGGAAATGATCGAGCAGGTATGCCAAAAAGCCGGGCTGAAATACCGGGATATTTTAAAATGGGAATTGTTCGGCGGGGCCATGATCACGGCCGGGGTAATGGGTGTGGTCAGCCGGTTCCGTTATATTCTGGTAACCCCGGCGCTGCTCAATACCCTGAGTGAAGATGAAATAGAAGCCGTGATTTTTCATGAAATCGGCCATGTCCAAAAACATCACATGCTGTATTACCTGATGTTCTTTGCCGGGTTCATCGCCATTAATTTTCTTTTTTTTGAGCCGTTAATGCTGCTTTTATACACGGTTTCACCGGCATATGCCGGGTTCTCGTGGTTAGGAATTCAAAGATCCGATGCCCACGCCGCCATGATTACCATCACCCTGATCGCCTGTTTCATCCTCTATTTCAGGTTTGCTTTCGGGTATTTCATGAGAAATTTTGAACGCCAGGCCGATATTCATATTTTCAGGTTCAAACCCGATGTGTTCCCCATGATATCCACCTTTCAAAAAATTGCGTTCATGACCGGGCAGTCCCCTGATAAGCCGAACTGGCACCATTACAGCATCGGGCAGCGGGTTGATTTTTTACAGGCGTGCAGCAAAGACCCTTCCCTTGTTTTGCGTCATCATGTCCATGTTAAACGGTTGATTTGGGGGTACCTGTTATTGGTTACCCTGGTCTGTGCCATGGGATACAGTGTCAGCTACGGGGTTGCTAAAGAGCCGTTTTCACAGTTTGTGACCCAAAAAATCGTTGAACAGGAACTTGAGCTGGACCCGGACAATTCAGACCTTTATGCGGTGGTTGGCGATTACCATTATGATCAGAAAGCCTATGGAAAGGCAGTTGAAGCGTATGAAAATGTAATCCGGATTGACCCTGAAAACGTCCATGCCTTAAACAACCTGGCTTGGCTGTATGCCACCTGCCCGGAGGAACAGTTTCAAAATCGGGAGCGGGCCCTGGAGCTTGCCGCGACGGCCCTGTCAGTGGAAAGGCCTGCCTATGTGCTGGATACTTATGCCGAAGCCCTGTTTGTGAACAGCAAAGTGGATCAGGCCGTAGAAGCCGCAAAGGAAGCCCTTGCCGCAGCCGGCGACAAAAAAAGTTATTACCGGGAGCAGGTTCAGCGGTTTACGCAGTCCTTAAAAACCGATGGGAAAGAAGGTCATTGATGCTGCCGTATGAACCACCTTGGTAATCAGCCGGCCCGTCCGGTTGGAAACAACCAGGGCCATGGTGTCCTGAAGGGCGATTAATTTACCGAAAATACGCTCAAAGCTTAAATTTTTGACCGGACCGTCGCACTGGTTTGTGGCCAGGAACAATTGGCCGTCGGCCTGGTACCGGTTGTTGATCCGCCAGACAAAAATTTCAATGTTCCGGGCACTGTTGTACAGGTTTTGCTGGTCCAGAAAATCGATCATATAAAGGCTGCATTTTCCGGAATAGGAGGATATGATCATGGTGTACAGCCCATACATGACGGCAAACACGCGGTCACCGGTAAATTCGGGTTCAAAGCCAAGCAAAATGGCTTCGGTTCCCTGTTTATTGGAAAGTTCGGAAAAATTTTGAAGGGGAGGGCATTGGAAAATTGAAGCAATCCTGGAATCAATGGTGGCACCCGGGCTTTTTTCAAGCTCATCTGAATTCATCTTGTAGAGCTTGACGGTCAGGGTTTTGAGCAGAGACCGGACTTGCTCGATGTGAATATCGGCCACCATATCCACATCGGCTTTTGCCAGATTATTGATTTTAAATCCCGGGGCTTTGACGCTGCACCCGGGACAAATCAAAAAAAGGCAACAGAAAACAATCAGATATTTATGCCAAATGTCCAGTTCTAAACTCTTGGATCCCCTGATGAAGCGTTTTTACAGCCAGCTGTATGCAATGGTGCTTTTTTTCAGGGATATTTTCAAGGGCGTTAAATACATCGCCGTCATCAATTTCAAGGGCCTGGTCAAGGGTTTTGCCTTTTACCAGGTCAACGGCTGCCATGGCTGCTGAAACTGCTCCGGCACATCCTGTAATCTCATACCGGACATCTTCAATAATCTGATCTTCCCCCACTTTGATATAAACTTTCATTATATCACCACAGGAACCGACTTTTTCAGATATCTGGTTTGCGTCTTCCAAATGTCCCATGTATTTTTTTTCAAGAAAGTAGTCAATTGCCGGCTGGCCATACCCGGCATCGGCAAGCATTTTTCGTTCAGATTCCCTGGTTGTAATTTCAATTGCCACTGGTTTTTCCTTTTGTTGGGCCCTTTTCAAAATCTTTTATTGCACTGATTTGTTGCGCTGGGCTGTAAAATCAAGTCATATATCCTAAACACGTCGCTCATAAAATAATTAATTTCATTTTTATGTCAAGTAAAATTGTCAGGCAGCCCCCTGGGAGCAGATAAATATAAAAATTAAAAATAAGACTTGTGATTTAGATGCGTTATGGTATGCTAACCAAAACAGGGAACTCGACTAAACAAGCAGATCAATTTTCGTAACAAAATGGTCAGTTATTCCGCTATGTAACAAATAGCATCTATAGCTATATTGTATATTCACCTTGGCAGACAGAATAGGAGATCCTGCTATGAAAGAATTGATTGAGTATATCGCTCAAGCGCTGGTTGACAATCCCCAAGACGTTAACGTACAGGAAATTAAGGCACAACAGACCCTGGTTCTCGAACTTCGGGTCGCAAAGGAAGACCTCGGTAAAGTTATCGGAAAAAAAGGCAGGACCGCCCAGGCCATGCGAACCATCCTTTCGTGTGCATCTGCCAAGGAACAAAAAAGGGTCATTTTAGAGATTGTTGAATAACCTTAAATCATTGTAAAGTCCGTAAAAAAACGGCGTTTATCCTAACCAATCTATCGCATCCTTTAAGTGGTGCAGTCCGTTGTCATCGGTAAGACCCGATTGGATGGGTGAAATTGAAATATAGTTGTTTTTTACGGCATGGGCATCGGTCCCGGCAGGGGCGTCAATTCCCCCCATGGGACCGTACCAAAAATATTTCCTGTCTCTTGGATCGATACGGCAGTCAAACCGGGTGGACAGATTGGTTTGGGCCGGACGGGTGATTTGAACCCCGCTGACCTGATCAATGGGAGAGTCCGGGCCATTAATATTTAAAAAGGTGCCGGCCGTTAAGTCAAGCTCCGCCACCCGGTGCACCATGCCGGCCGAGAACCGGGCCATCCCCTTAAAATCCATGTACTCGCCTGTCATGAGCGATACCGCTATACAGGAAAGACCATTTAAAGCACCTTCCCTGGCCGCCGCCGCCGTTCCTGAATAATTAATATCCACCCCAAGATTTCCCCCGGCATTGATTCCTGAAATAACCAGGTCCGGCCGACCTTTAAATACTTCAAACAATCCGAGCTTAATGCAGTCCACAGGGGTTCCGTTTACGGCATACCCGGTGTCCTGGCTGTCCAGTTTGATTTTGGTGATTCTCAAAGGCGTGTGCAAAGAAATGGAATGGCTGACCGCACTTTTTTCACGATCCGGCGCAATCAGGGTCACCTCGTGAAAGGCAGACAGTTCTTCATACAGCGCATTGATGCCCGGCGCCTTGTATCCATCATCGTTGGTCAGAAAAATTTTCATTTTGTTCCTAATAAAATTTAAGTGTTGCTCAAAACCCCTGAAAAACGGTCCATGCCGGCATGGCGGAACGGTCTTTTTTAAACATATTCAGTTTAAAGTTTTATTAGCATGTTGCGGTTTTATTGGCCAGAGGGGCATCAGATTCATAATTTCGGGGTTGAGAAGCCGATGTCTCAATTCCAAGCCCACAGACGCTTTGCTGGCATCAATCCTCCGCCGTATATTTTGTGAATTTTCCTTCACAATCAACAGGTTGTTACGATAGGCGAAAAGGGTTTTTGTCTTTTGACGATAAAGGGAAATCCGGTTTTGGCAGTATTACCGCCATGCCAAAGATCGTCTGCGATGGTTTCAGCCCGTTTGATTTCCCAATGGAGAAATACAACACAGATTGTAACTATTCAGCTAATGCTGAAAACTAAGCAGAACCAGGGTCCGTAACTGTTCATCAGTGCTTCATATAAACGGCCATGGGCCACAAGCCCACAACGAATAATGAAACTGAAGATACCAGCAACGGTAGCCTATAAATTGGGCACCGCAGGTGCTTCGCCCTCTTGTCTCTTGTCTCCAGTTTCTTATAAAACGGCCACGGGCCGCCCTGGTTATCCAACCAAGCACCGCCCACAACGAAAAATGAAAGTCTTCTCAAGATGTTAGTGAGACTTTCATATAAAAAAAATGGCGGAAGCACATGGGAATCGAACCCACCCGGGACGGTTCTAACGCCCCACATTGGATTTGAAGTCCAAGGGCCCCACCAGTGAGCCGCGTGCTTCCGCAACCCGGGTAATGTATACCCTGTGTCATGTTTTTGTCAATTTTTTTCCTCAATTTTAAGGGTGTTTCATCTTTGATTTCCTGGGCAAGTTAGGGTATGGGATAATAAAAAACAGGAGGATATATGAAAAAAAAAGGGATTTGTTTATGCACATTGGTTTTGTGGGGATGCTGTTTTACCTGGGCTGTATCCGGAACTGCGCCTGAACCGCCTTCATATGGAAGCCCAAGCCTTTCAGGCCGCGTTACCGACACTGATCTGCCCGAAATTTCCGGGTTGGCCGGATCTTGTAAAACCCAAGGCCTTTTATGGATGATCAATGACAGCGGCAATGCCAATACTTTGTTCGGGGTTTCAGCCACCGGGCAGGTTTTAGGTAAATTTAACATCAAAGACGCTCCGAATGTGGACTGGGAGGACCTTTCATCATTTACTCAGGGCCGGGAAAGTTACCTGTTAATTGCCGATGTGGGGGATAACATGGCCATGCGGTCATCCTGCTGTCTTTACATTGTCCGGGAACCTGAAATAAACGGGGCTGAGAATAACCAAACAATTGAAAACCTGGGGCTTTACGCCAAGATAACGTTCAGTTATGAAGACGGGCCAAGGGATTGTGAGGCCGTGGCGGTTGATTCTGTAAAACAGAAAATTTACCTGTTAAGCAAACGGACGGTTCCGCCGGTTTTATATGAACTTCCCTTAATCATGAAAAATTCAGACGGCATTTATATGGCCACCCCGGTTGCCCGCCTGAACAGTCTTCCTTCGCCTACGCCCGATGACTTAAAGGATAAATATGGAAAATTCAGATCCCAGCCCACGGCCATGGATCTGAGCCCTGACGGAAATGCCATGGTCATTTTGACCTATAAAAATGCCTACTGGTATGAAAAAGAATCCAAAGAGAATTGGGATAAGGCCTTTTCCCGGCAACCCGGTTGCCTTACACTGCCCCATCCCCATACCGGGGAACTGCTTATTCGGGAGGCCTTGTGCCTTTGCCCGCAGACCCAAAACATTTATGTCAGCTCAGAACGGCTGCCGGCCCCGATTTACGTTCTTTGCCCAATTTTGTATGGAATTAAACCATGAACTTTAGTATAAAGTAGAATTTTGATTTTACTCAAAAACGGCCCCGGGCTGTCTTGGTTATCCAACCAAGAACCGCCCACAACAAATAATGAAAGTTTTCTCAGGATGTTAGTGAGAATTCATACAAAATGAGGCTGTATGAAATGATCAATGCTCAGCGATTGGGAAATGTATTTACCGAGCTTGTCCGGATTGATTCCGAATCCCGGAATGAGGCTGCCATTGCCGCCGATCTTGAAAAACGGCTGACCCGGCTGGGTGCAACGGTAAGGTTTGACAATGCCGCCCAAAAAACCTTGGGCAACGCCTCCAATATGGTGGCCAGATTCAACGGCAACCAGGATGTGGCCCCCTTGTTTTTGTCCGGCCATATGGATACGGTAAAACCGGGGAACAACATTAAGGTGATTTTTGAAAACGGGGTTTTCAGAAGTGACGGTACCACCATTCTCGGAGCCGATGACAAGTCTGCCCTGGCCATTATTCTTGAGGTCATGGAAGTTGTTCTGGAAAATGATCTGCCCTGCCCCCCGGTGGAGGTGGTGATAACGGTTTGTGAAGAAATCGGACTGGTAGGGGCCAAAAATTTTGATTTTTCCCTGATGGAGTCGACTTTTGGCTATATTCTGGACTCCACGGAAACCGACGGTATTGTGACAAGGGCACCGGCCGCCAACCAGATCAAAGCCGTGGTTTACGGCAAGGCCGCCCATGCCGGCGCAGAGCCAGAGAACGGGGTAAATGCCATTTATGCCGCCGCCAAGGCCATTTCAAAAATGACCCTTGGCCGGATAGATGAGGAAACCACCTGCAATTTAGGGATCATTAAAGGCGGCATGGCCACCAATATTGTTCCCGAACAGGTAGAAATTCTTGGAGAGGCCAGAAGCCATGACCTGTTAAAGCTTGAAAAGGTTACCGCCCACATCACGGACACCTTTGAGAATACCATTAAGGAACTCCGGGGTGAAAATGACCTTCCAACGGTGAAAGTTGAGGTGCTCACCGATTTTACGGCCACCCGGATCCCTGAAGATCATTTGGTGGTCAAGCTGGCCCGCAAGGCCAGTGCCAATCTGGGCAAACCCCTTGTGTCCCAGACCATCGGCGGCGGTGCCGATGCCAATGTTTTTTTTGGCAAAGGCGTTGTGGCAGGGGTTTTAGGGACAGGCATGACCGATGTTCATACCCTCAAAGAGTCCATAAAACTAAAAGATATGGTCAACGCCGCCAACCTGGTGCTTGAAATTCTCAAGGTTCATGCCCTGAAGGAAGACCTTTAAATGATTCTTTATCTGGATGTTTTTTCCGGCATCAGCGGGGACATGACCTTAGGTGCTTTTGTGGACCTTGGGGTGCCGGCGGCCTATATTGAAGAACAGCTTGGCCCCATGTTCAACGGATTTGGCCTTAAGGTGGAAACCGTGTACCGGCATCACCTCAAAGCCACCAATGTTTTTGTGGATGTGACAGACCACCAGACCTCAAGGCATTACACGGACATTCAACACATTATTTCAGATTCAAACCTGTCAGACGGGGTAAAAGAAAAAAGCCTTAAAGCCTTTGAAAAAATTGCCCTGGCCGAATCATCCATTCATGGACAAGATATCAAGACGGTCCATTTTCATGAGGTGGGCGCCATAGATTCCATGGTGGATATTATTGGCAGCTTTTTGTGCGTGGAATACCTTGGCATCCAAACCGTTTTTTCCTCGGTTATCCCATTGGGCTCGGGATTTATTGAATGTGCCCATGGCAAAATCCCGGTCCCGGTGCCGGCGGTGACCAGGATTCTTGAAGGGGTTCCGGTGAAAGGATCTGATGCCACAACGGAGATTGTGACCCCCACAGGGGCCGCCATTGCCACCACCCTTTGCTCAGATTTCGGGCCCATGCCGGATATGAAGATTCTTAAAACCGGGTACGGGGCCGGAAAACGAAAAACCGGTTCATCCCTGCCCAACCTGCTGCGCATGGTTTTGGGAAAGGCCCTCCCGGATAATGAAAATGCCCCGTATCCTAAAACAGGAGAGGATGACCCGGTTTATGTGGTTCATACCAACCTGGATGATATCACCCCGGAAATTCTCGGATTTGTCATGGACCGCCTGTTTGACAAGGGGGCCCTTGATGTTTCATACGCCCCGATTCAAATGAAAAAAAATCGGCCCGGGACACGGCTTGAGGCCATTGTCAGACCTGAGGACCTTTCTTTGGTCACGGACACCATTTTATCTGAAACCAGCGCGTTAGGGGTCCGGTATGCCCCCTGGGACCGAAAAACCTTGAAACGCGAGCCGGTGGACATAGAGACCGAATTTGGAACAATCCGTTTCAAGCGGGTGTTATCCCTGTCCGGGACCTGGAACCTGGTTCCGGAATATGAGCAGTTAAAAGATATTGCCCTTAAGGAAAACCTCCCTTTGAAAGCGGTATATGCCAGAATTGCGGCTCAATTGGATGACCTTGGCAGCCTTGACAGCAAAGGACCTAAAGGGTAGATAGTGGTGTGATGAAAGCCCATTTGAAAGACCGTCTCATCCTGTTTGCCGCCACCGGGTTCGGGCTTGGCAAAGCCCCTTTTGCCCCGGGGACTTTTGGCACCCTTGCCGGCATCCCCCTGATCTGGCTGATGGCCGTCATTCCCGGTCTCTGGTCCGGATTTGTCCTGACCGGAATTATACTGGTTTCGGTCTTTACGGCTGACAGGGCTGAAGCCCTTCTGGGGGTGAAAGACCCCGGGGCTATTGTGATTGATGAAATGGCAGGGTACTGCGTTACCATGTCCCTGGTACCGGTGGGGTGGGCTTCTCTTGGCGCGGGGTTTATCCTGTTCAGGTGTTTTGATATTTTCAAACCCTGGCCGGTCATTTATTTTGAAAAGAATTTTACCGGCGGGGCCGGGATTGTCCTGGATGATCTCATGGCCGGGATGATGGCGGGCTTTTGTCTGAAGCTTATCAACTGGACCGGGCTGATCTGAGATAACGGCCCGCAACCAATAATGAAAGTCAGAGGCCATCAGAAACTGAGCCGGTTACGGATCAGGATGCCTGCAAAAAAACAAAGGGTAACCCCAAAAGACGGCAAAAGGGGTTGCACAAAAAACAGGTTGGAGAACAACAATGGGAAACAACTTAGAAAAACAAAAAGCGGTGATGACGGCCATGAGCCAGATCGAACGTCAGTTCGGCAAAGGGTCTATTATGAAACTGGGCGGCCGGGAAATCGAAGCGGTTCCCGTGATCCGGACTGGTTCCCTGGCCCTGGACAAGGCCCTGGGGGTCGGCGGTTATCCCAGGGGCCGGATCATTGAGATTTACGGTCCGGAATCTTCGGGGAAAACCACCCTGGCCCTTCATGCCGTGGCCCAGGCCCAGCGGAAAAACGGGATCGCGGCCTTTATTGATGCCGAGCATGCCCTGGATGTGGCCTATGCCAGACGCCTTGGCGTGGACTGTGATGAACTTTTGGTCTCTCAGCCCGATACCGGAGAGCAGGCCCTTGAAATTGCCGATATGCTGGTCAGAAGCGGCGGTATCGATATCATGATTGTGGACTCTGTGGCCGCCCTGGTTCCCCGGTCGGAAATTGAAGGGGAGATGGGCGATTCCCACATGGGGCTCCAGGCCAGGCTCATGTCCCAGGCCTTAAGAAAATTGGCCGGAACCATCGGAAAAACAAACACTACCATTATTTTTATCAACCAGATCCGCATGAAAATCGGTGTGGTATACGGCAACCCCGAAACCACCACCGGCGGCAATGCCTTAAAATTTTATGCGTCCATGCGGCTTGAGATCCGGAAAGCCGCCGCCATCAAAGCTGGGGAGGAAATTCTCGGCAACCGGACCAAGGTCAAGGTGGTGAAAAACAAACTGGCCCCGCCATTTAAAAATGTTGAATTTGACCTTATGTTCGGAGAGGGGATTTCCAGAACCGGGGACCTTCTGGACATGGGGGTTGACCTTAATATTGTAGAAAAAAGCGGGTCCTGGTATTCCTATGGCGGGGAGAGAATCGGCCAGGGCCGTGAAAATGTAAAAATTTTCCTGAAAGACAACCCGGATATTTTTGAAAATATTGAGACCCAGGTAAGGCAGGAGCTGGGCATCTCGGATCCTGCTCCAGCCCCAGAAACCAAAGAATAGTACCAAACAGGGCAGGCCTCAAGAAATACGCCCCAAAAGGCCTGCCGGCAGCGATAGTTGAAAGCCATTAACCTTTCAGCTAAAAGCTAACTGCTAATTGCTAACAGCGAAGCTTTTATATGAAAGTCTCACTAACAAGCTGAAAAGACTTTCATTTTTCGTTGTGGGCGGTGCTTGGTTGGATAACCAAGGCGGCCCGTGGCCGTTATATTGAATCAGGAGTGCAAATACCATGACAGGCAACGAAGCCCGGAAAATTTTTCTCGATTATTTTAAAAAACACGGCCATCAGCATGTCCGATCTTCTTCCCTTGTTCCCCAGGACGACCCTACGCTTTTGTTTGTTAATGCGGGCATGGTTCAATTCAAGCGGGTGTTCACCGGTGATGAAAAAAGAGATTACGCCACGGCCGTGACATCCCAAAAATGCGTCAGGGCCGGCGGCAAACACAATGATCTTGAAAATGTCGGGTACACGGCCCGCCACCATACCTTTTTTGAAATGCTGGGAAATTTTTCCTTTGGCCATTATTTTAAAGATAAGGCCATTGAATTTGGCTGGGATTTGCTCACCAACGGGTATGGGTTTGATCCGGAAAAACTGTATGTATCCGTATTTCTAGATGATGATGAAGCCTATGGCATATGGCGGGACAACATCGGCGTGCCCGAAGACCGAATCGCCCGGTTAGGGGAAGAGGACAACTTCTGGGCCATGGGGGATACCGGTCCCTGCGGCCCGTGCAGCGAGATTCACATTGACCGGGGAGAAGCCTTTGGCTGCGGCCGCAAAGACTGTGCTGTCGGGTGCGACTGCGACCGGTGGCTTGAGCTTTGGAACCTGGTGTTCATGCAGTTTGAACGGGATGAACAGGGCAACATGACCCCCCTGCCCAAACCCAGTATTGATACAGGCATGGGCCTTGAACGGATCATTTCTGTTCTCCAGGATGTGCCCACCAACTTTGATACAGACCTGTTTGTCCCCATTATGGACAAGGTCGGGGAACTTTCCGGCAAAAAGAGAAATCAGTCCCGGGAAGTGGAAGTGGCCATGAAGGTCATTGCCGACCACTCCAGGGCCTCGGCCTTTCTGATCAGTGACGGGGTGCTGCCCTCCAATGAAGGGCGGGGATACGTGCTTCGCCGCATCATGCGCCGGGCCATCCGGTACGGCCGAAGCATCGGCCTTGTAAAACCCTTTCTCCATGAAACCGTTCAAACCGTATTTTCCATTATGGATGAGGCCTATCCGGAGCTTAAAGAATCCGCCGCCTTTATTTTGAACGTGGTGAAAAACGAAGAAGAAAAATTTCTTGAAACCCTTGAAACGGGAATGAAACTGCTGGAATCCACCCTGGAAGACCTTCATGCCCAGAACCAGAAGGTGATTCCCGGAAAGGTCATCTTCAAGCTTTATGATACCTATGGGTTCCCGGTGGACATTATTACCGACCATGTCAAGGAAATGGACATGGACCTGGACATTGAGGGATTTGACCGGGCCATGGCCGAACAAAAGGCAAGATCCAAATCCAAAAAGAAATTTGAAGGGGTAGGTGATGTTTATAAACCCCTGACCTCATCCGGTGTGAAAACCCGTTTTAAAGGGTATGATGCCCTTGAGATTGAATCGGAACTGCTCATGGCGGTAAAGGATGACCAGGAGGCCAATCCGGCCAATTCGGGAGATGAGGTTGAACTGGTCACCAGAGAAACCGTATTTTATGCCGAATCCGGGGGCCAGGTTGGTGACCGGGGCGTTTTTGAAAACAGCGCCTGCACCATTAACATCACAGACACGGTGTCGGACCCCTCCGGGCTTTATATTCATAAGGGCAAGGTGATTTCAGGATCATGCCGGAAAGGGGATGTCTTTACCCTTAAGGTGGATGCCCGGCGCCGCCAGGCAACGGCCATTAACCATACCGCCACCCATATTCTTCATTCGGCCTTGCGAAACGTCTTAGGAGATCATGTTAAACAGTCCGGCTCCCTGGTCACACCGGACCGGTTCAGGTTTGACTTTACCCACTTTAGCGGTGTTTCGGCTGATGAACTGGCCGCCATTGAGACTGAGGTCAACCAAAGAATCCGGGAAAACCATGTGGTGTCCACCCGGGAAATGAAAATGGATGATGCGGTCAAATCAGGGGCCACCGCCCTGTTCGAAGAAAAATACGGGGATGTGGTCAGGGTGGTTTCCCAGGGGGAATTCAGTCAGGAACTTTGCGGCGGCACCCATACCAGGGCCTCGGGAGATATCGGGCTGTTCCGGATTTTGTCTGAAGGGGCCGTGGCCTCCGGGGTCCGGCGGATTGAGGCCGTGACCGGCCAGGCAGCCCTTGACACGGTCCATGCAGACCGCAATACCATTGAAACCGCTGCCGGCCTGCTCAAGGGAGCCAAGGATGAGGTGGTGACCAAGGTGGAAACCCTGATCAGCGAAAAAAAGGCCCTTGAAAAAGAGCTTGAATCTATTAAGGCAAAACTGGCCTCAAAATCCGTTGAAAACATTGAAGACAATATCCGGGAAATCAACGGCATTAAAGTGCTTTCCAAACGGGTTGAAATTGAGAACCCCTCCCAGCTTCGGGACCTTGCCGATAAATTCAAGGCAAAGCTTGGCTCGGGCGTTCTGCTGCTTGGGGCCCAGTCCAATGAAAAGGCCCTGTTGATTGCCATGGTCACCGATGACCTGACCCGGCAGTACAAGGCCGGAGATATCGTTAAAAAGGCGGCCGGGATTGTAGGCGGCGGCGGCGGCGGACGGCCTGACATGGCCCAGGCAGGGGGCTCAAAACCCGAGAACCTGGATAAGGCTTTGGAATCCGTGTTTGAGCTTTCATAAAACCGTCACGGACGGCCTGGATTATCCAACCAAGAACCGTCCACAACGAATAATGAAAGTCTTATCAGGATGTTAATGAGACTTTCATATAAAAAATAAGGGACCCGCGCCATGACCGCCTATTTTATCCGAAGGCTTTTGCTGGTGATCCCGACCTTTATCGGGATCACGGTAATGGTGTTTACCATTACCCGGTTTGTCCCCGGCGGTCCCATTGAACGGATTATTGCCGAAACCAGGGCCATGCAGATGGGGCAGGGCGGTTCATCAGGTTCCAGGGCGGCCCCGGGAGCAGGCCAGCCCCTTTCCCAGGATCAGATTGACCACCTCAAGGCCTATTACGGTTTTGATAAGCCGGTCCTTACCTCTTACATGATCTGGCTTGGCAAGGTCCTCAGAGGCGATCTGGGGCGATCCACCCGTTACCATGATCCGGTATGGGACATGATCCGGGACCGGATTCCCATTTCCCTTTATTTTGGAATCTTAAGCCTTTTACTGATATACGGGGTCTGTATTCCCCTTGGGGCGGCCAAGGCCATATCCCATAAAACCCCATTTGACAACATCACATCGGCCGTGATTTTTACGGGATACGCCATCCCGGGCTGGGTGGCCGGGGTTTTACTGCTGGTCATGTTTTCTTCAAGGATTGACCTGTTCCCCCTTGGGGGCCTGACCTCCGACTTTTTTGACGACATGGGGGTGATGGAAAAAATCCTTGATATCCTGTGGCATACGGTGTTGCCGCTGTTTGCCTATGTGGTGGGTTCTTTTACCGTGATGACCTTGCTGATGAAAAACACCCTTATGGACAACCTGGCGGCCGATTACGTCAGGACGGCCATTGCCAAGGGACTGACCTTTAAAAAGGCGGTGTTCCGCCATGCCATGAGAAACAGCCTGATTCCCATTGCCACCAGTTTCGGCAACAATATCTCCATTATTCTTATGGGATCTTTTTTGATTGAAAAGGTGTTTAATATCGACGGCATGGGGCTTCTTGGATACGAATCGGTCATTGACCGGGATTATCCCGTTGTGATGGGGATTCTGGTGATTTCCTCTTTGCTGTTTATGATCGGCAATATTTTGTCGGATATTTGCGTGGCCATGGTAGACCCGCGGGTCAGATTCAAATAGGTGATGATGTCTATGGAAGGCAGATTTTTTAATCCGGTCACCATCAAAAAATTAAAGCGGTTTTATTCCATTCGCCGCAGCTTCTGGTCATTGGTGATTATTCTGGCCATGATCGGGGCCAGCTTTTTTGCCGAGCTGCTCATCAACTCTAAAGCCGTTCTGGTCAAATACCAGGGGCGGTTTTATTTTCCGACCTATTCAGACATGATCCCGGGGTCAACCTTTGGGCTTGATTATGATTACCAGACCAATTACCGTGAGTTGAAAGCCAGGTTCGACCAGGAAAAAAACGGGGATTTTTTGATTATGCCCCTGGTGCCATTCAATCCATTTGAAAATGATTTAAAGCTCAATCAATACCCCCCCTTTGCACCAAGCTTCAAAGACCGGCACTTTCTGGGAACCGACAACGTGGGAAGGGATATCCTGGCCCGCTTGGTTTACGGGTTTCGCACCGCTATTTTATTTTCGCTTTTTTTATTGGTGATGAACTACACCATCGGCATTACCATTGGCTGCTCCATGGGGTATTTTGGGGGTAAATTTGATCTGTTTTTCCAGCGGGTGATTGAAATCTGGTCCAACATTCCTTTTTTATATGTGATCATTATTGTGTCTTCCATTGTGGTGCCCAATTTTATGATTTTAATTTTGATCATGGCGTTTTTCGGATGGATCGGCATTACCTGGGTGATGAGAACCGTGACCTACAAAGAAAAAGAGCGGGAGTATGTGCTGGCGGTCCGGTCCCTTGGGGCCTCGCACTTCAGGATCATCTTCCGGCATATCATCCCCAACACCATTTCCATTATTGTGACCTATGCCCCTTTTGCCGTGTCCGGCGGTATCGTCTCTTTAACTTCGCTGGATTACCTGGGATTCGGCCTGCCCGCGCCCACCCCCTCCTGGGGGGAACTGTTGTCTCAAGGGTGGCAGAACATGGAGGCCTGGTGGATATCGGCCTCGGTGGTGGCCGCCCTGATCATTACCCTGGTGACGGTCACCTTTGTGGGCGAAGGAATCCGGGAAGCCTTTGATCCCAAGCGTCATACGATTTATGAATAAAGGAGACCGGATGTTGCGGCCGCCCTTAACCTGACGGTCAAGCCCACAATTTCGTCTGGTGGTGAAAAATCACCACATCATCGAACAAAATTGGTTAAATATAGCCAATTTTGTTCAATCTCCATAGGTGTTTGGTTTCTTTTTTCTTTTTTTATTCCTTGCCAGATGACCGTGATTTCACAGGGAAAGCTGACGAACTAACCTCAGATATAGGCTTACCATTGGCCTGAACGGTGATGGTTCTTGTATTTTAAGGCAGATTTACTATAATAACCCATGCACATGGTGCACTCATGGTACCGCTTTTGCTTATCTTTTAAATTATAGATCAAACTGGGTTAGGGAAATATATGCCAAAATATCAGGAAAAAGGATTCACCTTAGTGGAGTTAATCACGGTGATCAGCATTGTGGCTATCATTTCAGCCATTGCCCTACCCAACATGGCCGGCATGATCAAAGACTATCGCCTCAGAAGTGCCGGCCGGCAATTGTTTTCCACCCTTCAAAGATTGAAAATGCGTGCGGTAAAGGAGAACATTGATACCAAGATTTATTTTGACCAGGACGGGACTTCAGGCCAATACTTTTATCAATCCTTTGTGGATACGGATGATGATGATGCCATTGACACGGATGAGGCCTTTGACCGGGTGGATCTTGATGAAAACCTGACCATCGCCTACACCGGCAGCAACCCTAAAGGGTTTACCCCCCGGGGAAGGCCGTATGGCACCACGGGAAGCACCATCACCATCTCCTTGAACAATACCGGCAAGCAGGTGCAAATTGTTATGAACAGTGTTGGAAATATCAGGGCCCAATGAAACCATTAATCCATCATAACGGAGAACACGGGTTCACCCTCATCGAATTGCTTATTGCCATGGCCCTGATCGGTATCGTTGCGGCAAGCCTGATCACCTCATATACGGGCCAGCAGGAATCCGAGCTGTCCCAAGAGCAGATCCTGGAAATGCAGGAGAATATCAGGGCAGGGCTCCACATGATGACCTCGTACATCCGCATGGCCGGATATGATCCCTATGAGGGGCAGTATAACACCGGGATCACCCAGGCCGGAGACGGATTAAGTTCAGGATCTGCCCTTGAATTCACCTATGTGGATGAAAGCACCGGCAGTGTGAGCATCAAAACCATTTCCTTTTACCTTTATGATGCCAGCGCAGATGGGGATAATGATCTGGCCATGTCAGATGACGGATTAACCGGGGCTATTGCCGAAAATATTGTCAATGTATCTGATGCCAGTGATCCCTCCTATATTGCCGATACCACCAGCGCTGCCTACAAGGCCATGCGCCTGTTTGTCTATAAGGACGAAGATGGGGACGAGATAACTGATCCATCCAGTAATCTGGATGATATCCGGGCTGTTGAAATCCGCCTGACGGCAAGAGTGGACATCGGAGAAACAGATTATACGGTGAACAGCGCCACAAGGACGGTAACGACCCTTGTGCTGTGCAGAAATTTAGGATTGTGATGAAACAAAGAATCTTTATAGAAAATCAGGGATTTACGCTTCTTGAACTGATGATTGCTTTAGGGATCCTTGCCATTGGCTTTCTGGCTGTCATCAGCCTTCATGTCAGCGCCATTCAGAACAACGAAAACGCTTCCCACTTTACCGAGGCCGCCTTTGCCAATCAGAGCCAGGCCGAGTATTTTATTTTAAGACCCTATGCCAGCATTGACAATACCGGGGCTGGAGCCAACGGCTACACCACCGTCACCAACAGTAATTTCCCCAACCTTTATGAAACCATTCCTGACGGCTATACCTTAGAGTATAAAATGGTTCAAACCTTAGATTATAATTCCGACGGCACGGATGATGCAAAAGAGATATCCTTGAGAAGCATTGACAGCAATGGGGATGTTAAGTCTAACTTAACCTTTATCAAAACCAGGAACTGATTTATGGAAAAAAACCAGGCCCCCTATAAATTCAGACCCCGTTTTCCAGGGTGGCGGTTAAACCGGTTCCCAGAGTTGTCGCTTAACCTCAAGGGGAAATGTTCGTCCGGCCGTCCGACCGGCAATGAACAGGGATCCGTTTTGATCCTGGCCCTGATTCTTATGTCTGTCATAAGCATTCTTGCCGTCACTTCGGTCACCATGACGTCCACGGAATTTAAAATAGTCAGAAACGAACGCATTTACCAGGATAACTTTTACCGGGCTGAATCCGCAGCCCGCCAAGGCATTCAAACCCTTGAGGAGGCTTCAACCCGGGACCTTGAAGACAGAAGTTTTCAAACGCTGGCCTGGTTAAGCCAGGAAGATGACAATGCCGATATGTCCGACACCTCTTTGTGGGACAGCAGCAACTCAGCTTCGGCCAGCATTTCCAATGCCGATTATGCCGTAGTGGAAACCGGGATCTCCCAGGGCAGCTCCCTTGACATGACCGCCACCAGCAATCTGTATAAATACGTTTCTTATGGGCACGGGCATTCCGGGAACGGGGGCACCTCTGTCATCGAAATCGGTTATAAGATGAGGCATTGATGAAAGGAGAAAAGTATGACCAACCGTAACCATTATATGTTTTATGCTATATATTTCCTTTTTTCTTTGATGCTGGTTCCCCCGACTGCCTTTGCCAAGCCCCCGAACCAACAGCCATCCACGATCACCTTGACCATTTATGCTTATCCCCAAGAGGTTTCCAGTACGAGCCCCAGTTTTCTGCTGCGGGTTAAAAACAAATTTAATCAATGGGAAACCCAGACCGTTCAGGCCTCCCAAAGCGTCACCATAGATAAAAACAACGATTTTGAATTGATCATTTCCGATGTCGGGGGATGTACCTTAAATTACTGGTACCTTCAGAACGGTTATTACTGGTATTACGGAACCTCCACGCCGGTTTCGTTTACCTCCGGCCAAAGAAATATTGTTTTTTATATCTTTTACGACTGCTCCGGAACCACCTATTACAGGGACGCCGACGGTGACGGCTATGGGGATCCCAACAACAGCACCGTGGCCACATCCCAGCCGTATGGTTATGTGGACAATGATGATGACTGCTATGACAATGATGCCACAAAATATCTGGGAGAGACCTGGTTTAAAGACAGTGATGCTGACGGGTACACGGACGGATCAACCCAGACCGCCTGTAACCGGCCGTCCGGGTACAGCCTTGAAACGGAACTTTTAGGGCAGGACGATTGTGATGATGACAATGCCGCCATTAACCCCGGGGCCACGGAAATCTGCCAGGACGGGGTAGACCAGAACTGTGACGGCAGTGATGCCTGCGGGACCCCCTATTATCTGGATGCGGACCAGGACGGGTACGGGGATTCAGGTTCTGTTCTCTATGCCGAGTCCCAGCCCGCGGGGTATGTCACCAATGGAGATGACTGCGACGACAACGATGCCGATGAATACCCGGGCCAGATCTGGTACCTGGATGCGGACCAGGACGGGTACGGCAGCGGTACCAGTGTGACCGCCTGTTCCCAGCCGGGTGGCAACTACAAGGTATCTAATGACCTGTCCGCTGTATCCGGGGACTGCAATGACAATGACGGGTCCATTCATCCCAATGCCACCGAAGTTTGTGAAGACGGTATCGACCAGGACTGTGACGGGTCAGATTCAAGCTGTCTTTCCGATAACGACGGGGACGGATCACCGGCCACAGAGGACTGTGACGACGGCGATGATACCATTTGGCCCGGGGCGGTTGAAATCCCGGGGGACGGCATTGACCAGAACTGTGACGGGTCCGATGCCACGGCCGACACCTGTGTGGATTTAGCCGATGCGCCTTTGGACACCCAGCTCGATGCCTCAGCCCCCAACCTCATGTTCGGGTTAGATGATTCAGGCAGCATGGACTGGGAAATCATGACCAGCGAAACAGAGTCCCTTTTTGAAGTGGGGAACAGGGATTATGAATATGTGTTTGCGGATCCAGGGGACAATCTTTATCAGACCGGCGTTTACTCCTACAGCGTCAAAACCAGCGGCAAACAGGATTATTGGCGGTCCCAGTGGCACGAATATAATGTGATTTACTATAACCCCAGTGAAGATTATGACCCCTGGAACGATACCCTTGGGGACGCGGATCCCGACAATCCCAGATCTCATCCCTATTACGACGCCAACTATTTTGACTTAAGTGCCCTTTACGGCTCCATTGACGGGGTGACCATCCCCAATGCCCATTACTATGTCTGGTCCGATGCGGCTTCTTTGCCTTATCTGGTCATTATAGACGGCGGTGCCATCACTTATTATAAGGTCAATGAAACTGGAGAGCGCATCGGAACCGGGGACCTGTCACAGACTTCAAGCCCGCCAGCGGATGTGGTGACCGGCCGGACCTATGCCGAAGAACGGCAGAATTTTGCCAACTGGTACTCTTATTACCGGAAAAGAAGATCCACATCTGTTTCGGCCATTGCAAAGGTTCTGCCCGAGCTTCAGGGGGTGATGGTGGGGATGCGGAGCATTAACGGCCATATTATTCAGTCGGTTCTCCCGGTGGGCGTGGAAGGCGTTGACCAAAGTGAGCAAGTTCTTGACAAATTGTTTTCCTACCATCCCGGAACCCACACCATTGGCGGAACCCCTTTGCGCAAGGGCTTGAAGAAGATTGGACAGTACTATCATGTGGATGAGACCATCAACCCTTCGGAACCGGAACTGGCCACCTCTCCGTTGTCCATTGATGCCAGCGGAGAATGCCAGCAAAATTTTGCCATCATGTTCACAGACGGGGCTTACAACGGCCTGTCGCCGGGGCTTGGCAATGTGGACGGCGCCTACTCCGCGCCCTACGCCGATGACGCCTCCAACACCCTTGCCGATGTGGCCATGTACTACTGGCAGGAAGACCTGGCACCGGGCCTGGATGACAATGTGCCCACCAATTTTTACGACACCGCCACCTGGCAGCATATGGTCACCTACACGGTCTCCTTCGGGGTGCAGGGCAACCTGAACCAGGATGATTATGATCTGGATAACATTGTTGAGGCCAACCGGATTTATCCCACCTGGCCAAGCCCTATCAACAGTGACAAAGAAAGAATTGACGATCTGTGGCACACGGCTGTGAACGGCAAAGGCGTGTATCTGAGCGCGAGCACCCCCCAGGAACTGGTGGATGCCTTTGAGCAGGTGGTCTCTAATGTGCTGGCCCGGATTGGGTCCGGTGCATCGGTTTCCATTAACGGGGAAGAACTCCAGGAAGGGCTGGTGCTTTACCAGTCCATTTACTCCACCAACCGGTGGACCGGGGATGTCATTGCCTATGAAGTGGACAGCTCCACCGGTAGCGTTGACCTTGAATCTCCCCTCTGGTCGGGCAGTGAAATCCTGGATGCCGCGATTAACAGCAACTCCGATTACTGGGATACCGGCCGGCTCATAGCGACCTATGACGATTCAATTGCTTCACCTGCCGGAATCCCCTTCCGGTTTGCCAAATTAAATACGGCCCAGCAGGCTGTTCTAACCAGTTCGGATATGGTGGAGTACCTTCGGGGGAACCATGCCAATGAAGAGCAGAACTCCGGGACCTTAAGATCCAGGTACCTTTTGGACGATAACGGCAATTATCTGAGGGCCACAGTCCTGTCCGACGTGGTTCACTCAGCCCCCCTTTATTTTGGTGATACCATTTATGCCGGCGGCAACGACGGCATGCTCCATGCCTTTGATGCGTCATCGGGAAAGGAATTGTTTGCCTATGTGCCCAACCTGGTATTTGAAAACCTGGCCGATCTGACTGATCCCGACTACACCCACCAATATTACGTTGATTTAACCCCTTATGCCAAAACCATTGATGTTGAGTCCACCAGTATCCTTACCGGCCTCACCAGCGTCACCTATCAATCCCTTCTGGTAGGAGGTCTAGGAAAAGGCGGGAAAGGGGTTTACTGTCTGGACATTACCGATGCCTCAACGGCCGTCACCACCGAAGATATTCTGGCGTCCCGGGTGTTGTGGGAATTTCCCAACAGCACCACATCAACATCGGATATCAATGACATGGGATACTCATACGCCAAGGCCTTTATTGTTGAAACGAGGTCCAGTGCCCATCCCTGGGTGGCCATATTCGGCAACGGATACAACAGCCCCAATCATGATGCGGTGCTGTTTATTGTCGATGCCCTGACCGGCGATCTGGTTAAAAAGATCAGCACCGGTGCCAACAGCGCCTGCAACGGGCTTTCAACACCGCTTGCCATTGATGTGGTCATGGAAGACAGCAATGTGGCCGATCTGATGGTATCCGGCTCCGACGGCAAGGTGGATTATGTTTATGCCGGCGACCTTCTGGGCAATTTATGGAAATTTGACCTGACCAGTGAGGATACAACGGACTGGGATGTGGCTTATAAAAACGGCTCGGCCAATATGCCGTTGTTCCAGGCCAAGGATGATTACGGCAATCCCCAGCCCATCACCACCAAACCCAATGCCATGTACCATTGTGACAGCAGCATGCACGGATATTTGATCTTTTTTGGCACGGGCCGGTACCTGGGCATCACAGATCTGACCCACACCAGCCAGCAGACCCTTTACGGGATTTGGGATTACGGCGATGATTCTGACGACAGTGAATACTTAGGCTCATTTGAACGGAACAGCACCCAGGCCTTGTCCAACCAACCCCAGACCGTCAGCCTTCTGGAACAAAGCATCTACTGGACCGGCACCGTGAATTCCACCGAATACCGGATCTTAACGGACAACACCATCACCTGGGCCACCGTGGTGGATCCGGATACGCCACCCAATTCTGACACGGTCCTGTATGACAACCCTTCCGATGTCGAAACCAACCAGGTAGGATGGTACTTTGACCTGCCCGATAGCGGGGAGAGAATTGTCAGGGACCTTGAAATCAGGTCCGGCAAAGTGGTGTTGATCACCTCCATACCCCAGACCGATTCCCCCTGTGTGGCCGGCGGTGAATCCTGGCTTATGGAAATTGACGCCTGCTCGGGCGGACGCACATCGGACGCCGAACTGGATATCAATGATGACGGGGTGATTGACGATGATGATAAAATTACCGTCACGGTGAACGGGCAAACCTTAACCCTTCCCCCCACCGGGCTTAAATACTCGACCATGATGTACCCCCCCATGATCGTTGACAACCCGGATGATGATACGGAACTCAAATATTTCAGCACCTCATCGGGCAGCGTGGTCATCATGCAGGAAGACGATGAAGGGGTTGGGATGACCTTTTGGCGGTTTAAGGAGGATTAGAAGGTGAAACAGGCAAAATTTATCATGCTCTTAACAGCGGTTTTGATGGCGGCTGTTTGGGGTATCATAACGGAATCTTTTGCAGATGATCTTGAAATTCTGCCGGTCCAGTCGGTTCCCCAAATCAACCCGGCAAAGACCGTTAAAGGACTTTTTGACTTTGACTCAGGGGGCACCATTTTAAGGATCGGCCATGATGAAAGCGGGAAAAAAATTATTGTTGTGGACGACCGGTTGCGATACTTTTCACCCGGGGTTGCCTTTTATGATGACCAGGGAAGCCGCATTGCTGAAACCCAATTTAAACAAGGCAGCCAGGTGGGCTACTTTCTTAATGAAAACCGGCAGATCATCAAGCTGTATCTGCTGGAGAACCAGTAAGTCACCAAAGGCCTGACATAAAGGAGTGCCGCAAATGAGGATCATATTCGCTGTATTGGCCATAAGTTTTGCCTTTGGGCCGGTGGTTTCGGCCGATATTTATAAATACGTGGATCACAACGGGGTAACTGTTTATACGGACAACCTTGCCGAAGTTCCCCCGGATCAGCGGCATAATGTGCCCAGTTTTAAAGAAATCAATTCTCCTGAAACCCATGTGGTGTCTGATACCCGACCGGATATAAAGGGCACAAAGGCTAACAATGCCGCCACCCTGAACCGGCAAAATAAGGCAGGGCAGGGGACCTTGTCCGGACACCAACGGTTAGAGCAAAAAAAGAAGACACTGGATCAGGAGTACGAAAATCTGGTCCGGCAGCGCCAGGCATTAAAAAAGGAGAATCCTGACTTAACCACCGCCAAAGGACTTGAGGAATACCGGAAAAAGGTGATGGCCTTAAACGGTCAAATCAAGGATTTTGAAACCCGAAGGAAAGCTTTTGCCCTGGAAGCCGCTCAGTTTAATTCAGAAAACAACCCCTAATAAATTTTACGTTTTGAAAAACCTTTTCCCAGCACATTAAAGGTATTTTCCGTAATCAGGAAGGCGTCCGGATCAATGTTAAACACGATTTCTTCAATCCGCTTGATCTGGTAGGTGTTGACCACGGTAAGGATGATCTCTTTATTTTCACCCGTATACGCTCCCTCGCCTTTTAGAAAAGTGGCGCCACGGTTCAGCTTATTCATAATTTGTGTTGTAATTTCACGGGGTTTCTGGGAAACGATAATGACCATTTTTCTTTGGTTGAACATGGCCATACAAGAATCAATGACCTGGGAAGAGATATAGGACGTGGCCATAGAGTAAAGGATAATATCGGTTTCAAGTGAAGCAAAACTGAATATGAACAGGATAAAGTTGAATGTAAAGTTGTAAGACCCGATCCTGACACCATATTTCTGGTTAAGGATAATAGAGATAATGTCATTGCCGCCGGCCGATCCCAATGACCTGAAAATAATGCCGGCGCCCGCCCCGACAAAGGCCCCGCCGGCCAGGGCGGCAAGCCAGTGGTCTTTTACGCCGATTTCAAATCCCACCAGATCAATCATAACCGTCAGGACAAGGGTGCCGTAAAGGCTGTATAAAAAAAACCTGCGGGAAATAAACCGGTAGCCGATCATAAACACCGGAATATTCAGCACCAGATACCAAAGGCCTGGCGTCAGGGCATCTGTGGCGTAATAAAGAAGAAGCCCCAGCCCGGAAAATCCCCCGAGAATCATTCCATGGGGAATCAGAATGGCCTTCAGGCCAATGGACAGGATAACACTGCCCAGGGTGATCAAAAAAAGGTTCCATGCCGCCGAATAACTGATGTTTTGAAATTTCATTGGCTCCCCCATTGGCTTTAATTAACCCCTTGCAAACACGATAGTGAAAAAAGCTTTTTCTAATATACCATAGACTTTTGAATTTCAAGTTTTTTTCGGTTATACTACAAAAGATCCCCAGACCGCAGACCGAAAGCCGGGAGACCGGATCTTGTGATTCCCTGCGGTTGTTTTTCTTGCTTTCAATCATGCTTAAACCGGTTAACGCAAGAGCATAAGCCAAGATGGCGATCCCCGAATCTGGCATCCGGTCTGCGGTTTCCCGTTTCCGGTTTACCGGGTTTATATATGAAGAAATATTGAATTTTTTTCATTGGGCTTGCAAATCCATATCAGGAATATCATACTCCATTGATGACCTTGTTTCACAAAATATTTTCGGTCCAGTTTCTGACCTCTCTGGTCCTGCTGTTTTCGGTATTCATTACCATTCAAATATCCACTGCCAGACATTTTGAAGAAATAGAAAATATGATTGAAAAGGACATGGTGACCACCATTTCCGATAGACTCTGCATTGATTTTGAACGGCACGGCAACTGGAACCATTTCCAGCGTAACCCCCAATCCTTTGAACATCTGATGGAAAACCTTATCGCCAAAAAAGAGTTTTTCAAGACTATGCCGCCGCCCAAAGCGCCTGAGCCCCGCAACGATAACGGACCGTTTCCTGCGCCCATTAAACCCGGCCCTTCAGCCATGCCAGAGCGTGAACGGTCAACCCCCCGGTTTGGCCCTCCCCACAGAAGACTGACCCTGTTTGATCAAAACCAGGTCAAGATCGCCGGGGCATTTGTCCGTCCGGAGGATAAGGATTCTCTGAAAATTAGCTCTATTCTATGTGATGGGAAACCGGTGGGGTATATTGGGTTCAGAAAAATGGACCGGTATTCTGACGCATTTAGATTTTCATTTAAAAACCGCTTGAACGATCTTTATATGGTCGGGATTATCCTCTTTATCCTGACCGGCCTGGCCTCTTTTTATCTGTCCAGGCTGATTTTATCTCCGGTGGGAAAGCTCACAAAGGGAACCCATGCCTTAACCCGGTTTAATTTCGCTACCCGCATCAATGTCAGGACTAACGACGAATTGGGCCGGTTAGCCGATGATTTTAACCGAATGGCCGCAACCCTTGAACGGTACGAGACCATGCGAAAGCAGTGGGTGGTGGATATTTCCCATGAACTAAGAACACCCTTATCCATTCTCAAGGGCGAGCTTGAGGCCCTTCAGGACGGTATCAGGCCCTTTGACCGGGCCCATGTGGATTCGCTGCATTCGGAAGTGGTCTACCTTGAAACCCTGGTCAATGACCTTCATCTCCTGTCCGCAGCCGATACCCATGCCCTTTCCGTTATCATGGAACCTTTAAAGCCGGTGGTGGTGGTGCGTTCGGTCATTGATACCTTTGCCATGCGCCTGGAGCAGGCGCAGCTCTCAATAAATATCCGGTTAAAGGAAAACCATTGTACCGTTAAGGCCGACGGGGCCAGGTTAAAGCAGGTATTTTCAAATATTTTTGAAAATAACTTTCAATATACGGGAAAACCCGGCACTATTTCGGTATGGGATAAAATTCAAGATCACACCCTTATCATTGGCGTCCAGGACACCGGCCCCGGGGTACCGCCCGAAAGCCTTGAAAAAATATTTGACCGGCTTTACCGGGTGGATCCGTCCAGGAAACGAAGCCTTAAAGGGTCCGGGCTTGGACTGTCTATTTGCAAGGCCATCATCAATGCCCATGATGGCGATATATCAGCAACCTTAACCAAAGAAGGTGGACTGTTGATTACAATTCATCTTCCCCTTATTGAACCATGAAACCTAAAAAAAACATTTTAATTGTCGAAGACGAAAAAAAAATCGCAGACCTGCTCAGTGAGTATCTTTTAGCAGACGGTTTTGAACCCAGTGTCCTTTACCGGGGGGACCAGGTGCTCGATGCGGTAAAACAGCAATCGCCCGACCTGCTCATTCTCGATATCATGCTGCCGGGACTCGATGGCCTGACCATTTGCCAGGAACTTCGGAAACGGTATTCATTTCCCATTATCATGCTGACCTCCCGGATTCAGGAAGAGGATGTCCTGCTTGGACTCAAGCTTGGTGCAGATGATTACATCTGCAAACCCTTCAGCCCCAGAGAAGTGGTGGCCAGGGTAAACACGGTGATGAGAAGAAGCCGGGCCGCCTTTTCCCACGAGCAGATTAAAATCGGCTGTATCAGCCTGAACAGCGAATCCCGGGATGTTACCATTGACGGCCAGACCATCCAGTTGACCCACAATGAATACGGCATTCTAAAAAGCATGATGATTCAGCCGGGCAAGGTGGTGTCCAGAGAAGATCTGATCAAAAAAGTTCAGGGGTATGAATACGGTGAATACAAGCGGACCATCGACACCCACATCAAAAATATAAGAAAAAAAATCGCCACAGCACTTCCTGATGACAAGGTCATCCTGTCCGTATACGGTATGGGATATAAATTTAATTCTGATCTGTTCTGATAATTCATGGCAACATTTACGGCTTATCGTAACTCAGTGCCTGGCCTGCTCTTTTTCCTTTGTGCCATCCTCTTTTGGGGGTGTGCCAAAGAGATTCCTGTTTTTGAAGGAAGCCTGATGAGATCCGGCATTGTGGCCGATGGAAATGACATGGACTGGCCCGTGGCCCCGCCGTTGTATTTTGATGAGGAAAACCGGACCGGTATCCGGGTCATGAACGACAGGAAAACCCTTTGTGTTCTGGTGACCATTGCCGGCCAATCCCTGAAACAGCAATTGGCCGCCCGGGGATTCAGGTTAACCCTGGATACCCTAAAGGAGGGGACCAGCCCGTTTTCCATTGAAATTCAAGGCCGGGACCCTTTTTTCGGCCACGGCCTTGAAAAAAAGAACACGGATTCATCAGGAACGCCCCTGTCCCGGGATAAACAAAAGCAGCCGCCGGAAGGGGGGCCAATGGGGCCTTCTCAAGGCCCCCAGAAAGATGTCTCAGGTTCTTTGCCTTCTGACCTGTTGGCCCACCGGTCGATTTTGATCACCTATCCCCATTCTTCGGGGGAAATGGAAATGACGGTTGCCCAGGCAGGGGATTACGGTATTAAGCTTGGCATGAAAATAATAGATTTTTCCCGTCTGGTGTTTGAGGCCCAAATCAGGCTCGACGCTGTACTGCCTGATGAAACCAGTGATTTCAACAATCCGGTTTGCCTTGTACTTTCAACCACAGGGCGCGGTCAGGGATTTATGCCGGACAAGGGTTCCATGGGGGACATGCCCGGTAACGGCCCGGGCGGCCCCGGGGGCGGCGGTCCTATGGGCAACGGGGGTGCCCCCGGAAACGGCGGGCCCCCAATGCAGCAGGGCGACAAGCGCAATGCAGGCCCCTTTGAAGCGATGGTCAAATTTCATCTTGCCGGCATGCCGTAAACATTGAAGCGACGGGTTCTTTTTTTAAGCTTTTCATAAAAAAAGACCCGCCGCAAAGTCTTGGGCTTTGCGGCGGGTCCGGTTAGCAATGATAAGGATGCTTAGGATGCTTCAAGAATGGTGTCACCGGTCTTGATGCTTTTCTTGTCGCCGGACAGATGCCGGCGCTGTTTGTCTTTATTTTTCGTTATCTGAAGCCTGACCTTGTCAAAAAGGGTATCGATCACAGCGTAAAGGTTGTTTTCAGCCTCTTCTCTGGCGTGGATTTTAAGTTTGTCACAGTTGAGTTTGATGTCTGCGCTGTTGCGCAGCTTTTCAACTCCAAGAACGATGTGTGCATCTGCTGGGAAATCCAGCAGTTTATCAAGCCGTTCGAATTTTTCCTGAACGTGGCTTTTTACCGCTTCTGAAGAGTCAATGTTTTTGAAAGTAATGGATATTTGCATAGAAACCTCCTGAAAAAGGTAAACAGCACCAGGGGATTACGGCCTTATGATGAGCCGGCGCAGGCAAAACACCCATCCTAATTGTATCGGGGGCGTTTGAGCCGGTATCAGGTCGGTCTGGTGCCCACTATTAACCATAAACTAACATATCCGTCAGACCTAATCAAATTATTTTGCACCCGACTCACGGTGAATTTGTTCTAACCCTAAAGTAACTGTTCCGTAGCAGTGCTGACGCATGAAAATTTATAGTCAATGATATCAATGACGCAGCTCGATATCCAAAATTATTTTGTCGCAAAATTTAAATAGACAAAATTTCGGCCTTTTGATAATGTAGCATAGGGTACGAATGAGCGCCCCCCCAATCGAGACACTACATTTGAAGAGGAGGATGTCGTGATTGTCCAATGTGGCCGGAAAATTAAAGACGAAGAGCTTATACAGATTTGCGAGACAGTAGAGACCTTTTCGAATTTGAGTCAGACTGAACTGGCTCATACAATATGCGAACATTTGGGCTGGTATACCGCTTCTGGTAGGAACAAGGTGGATGCCTGCCGGAAATTGCTTCTGCGACTGGAGTCCCAAGGTCTCATACGGTTGCCTGAAAAAGAGAAACTCGGTCCCATAAAGGGCTCTCAACAGAAACTGCCGGTAGCGGACGACAGGACCCAGCCCCAAGATAAGGTAGCGGGCACGCTTTCGGATATCGGGCCGATCGTTGTCAGGGTCGCACAAGACACGGAAGAACGCTCACTGGTTAATGAATACCTGCACCGTTACCATTATCTTGGCTACAAGCGGCCGTTCGGATGTCATCTGCGTTATTTGATACAAGCTCAAGAGCGCATATTGGGATGTATGCTGTTCTCAGGGGCGGCCAAGGCGCTGACCCCGAGGGATCGATGGATCGGCTGGAGCACCAACGAACGCTTAAGAAACTTGGGATTTGTTGTAAACAATGGACGCTTCCTGATTTTTCCGTGGGTCAAGGTCCGGTATCTGGCAAGTCACGTATTGGGTAAAATTGTCAGAGATCTGGTGCAAGACTGGGAGCGGAGCTGGGGGTATCGGCCGGCTTTGCTGGAGACCTTTGTCGACCCACAACACTTCGATGGGACGTGCTATCGGGCGGCCAATTTTAGACACCTTGGCATGACCAGCGGAAAGGGGCTTGTCCGGCAGGGTAGAAGTTACAGGACCAGTCCCAAAAAAATCTTCGTTTATCCGCTGGTGAATAATTTCCGTCAGGTTTTGAGGCAGATCGGATGAGCAAGCCTAGCCGACGCCCCAATCGTGAGGAGATAAAGGCCAAAAGAAAGCAGTTTAAAAAGGAGCAGAGAAAATTACGTCGGGATGAAGAGGCCAGGGGATTTCAGCCGCCCTCTCATGGCACAATTTCTAACTGCAAATGCCGATATGAAAGTGTAGAACAGGAGGGGCGCATCCGCAATGAGGCCGTGGCTGAGAAAATGAGTATTTTTCGCGCTAAGCTGCCAATTCTGCTCAAACGTATGGCCAAGATTGAAGACCCTCGAAACCCTAAGAAGATAAAACACCAAATATCCACACTCATGATCTATGGGATACTGACCTTTGTGTTTCAGATGGCTTCTTGCCGTGAGGCCAACAAAGAAATGAGCCGGCCGATGTTCTGGAAGAATCTTCAATATTTTTTCCCGGAGCTTGAAACGCTTCCCCATCATGATACGTTAAAACGCCTATTGTCTAAGATTGATATCAATCAAATCAAGAAGCTTCATCTCGATCTGGTCAGAGATCTGATCCGGAAAAAGAAATTTCGACGGTACCTGGTCAATGGCTGTTATCCGATTGCCATAGATGGTACCGGTAAATTCAAACGCGACTGGCTTTGGGATGAAGAGTGCCTGGAACGTAACATCAAGAAAGAGGATGGCACCAGGAAACAGTATCATGTCTATGTTCTGGAAGCTAATCTTGCGTTTTCCGATGGCATGAGCATTCCGCTGATAAGCGAAATCCTGAGCTACACCGAAGGAGATACCGCTAATGATAAGCAGGACTGCGAACTCAAGGCGTTTTACCGGTTAGCCTCTTGCCTGAAGGCGGCATTTCCCGCCCTAAAAATTATGGTGCTTTTGGATGGGCTTTATGCCAAGGGCCCCGTGGCAGAAATTTGCCGAACAAACAAATGGCAGTTCATGATTGTACTGAAAGATGACGCTCTACCCAGCGTAATGAATGAATTTGAAACGCTTGCCGCACTCGATACAGAAAACTGCCACCAACACACATGGGGCAATAGGAAACAGGTTTTTCGGTGGATCAACGCCATTGACTACCGGTTTGGTCCGAACGGCAAGAAAAGTCAAATCCTGCACGTTGTTGAATGCAAAGAGAGCTGGAAAGAGGTTAGCCGGGAAAGCGGTCAACCGGAAAAGAAAAATAGTCGTCATGTGTGGTTGTCCAGCGAACCTTTGGACAGATTTAATCTTCACGAACGATGCAACATAGCCGCCCGTTCCCGTTGGTGTATTGAAACCGGTATTCTCGTTGAGAAACATCATGGATATGAGTACGAGCACTGTTTTTCGTATGATTGGAACGTCATGAAGGGGTATCATGCCTTGATGCGCCTGGGCCATATGTTTAACGTTTTGGCCAGATACTCGCAGCGGCTTGCCAGGATTATTGAAGATACCGGCGCACGGGGCCTGATTCGTTTAGTCCGGGATACCATGTCCGGCCCGTGGCTGGATTACATGTGGCTGGAAGATCGTCTGTCCACTCCCTTTCAACTCCGATTAGTATGACGGCAACGACGGACGGGTAATCGAAAACACTCTCCCAAGCAGAGAGGTGGGAACGCTATGTTCGGACCGAAGGACCGTCTTTCGTTTCGGCCATAGTCAGTGTCTGAAGGACTGCCTTTTTGAATTAAAAAAGGCTGGATCTCCCCCCAAAGGGAGTGGTTAGATCGACTAAAGCCAACCTTTTTTTATTCATGCGTCAGCACTGGTTCCGTAGTGCCCGATTTGTCAATCCATCGTATTCCTGATAATATAGCTGGTCATTTTTGATTTTAACACCCGTTAAATTGGAAAGGGTTTTTTCAATTTTTATTTTCGGTGGTCTAAGCCTGCTAACCCCTAAAGGATAAGCTTTCTTAAAAATATGATACCCAATTCTGACGCCCCCAATCCCTTTGAGCCTCTGATGGCGCAGCTTTCCCATGTGCCGGTCCATCAAACCGTGGTCCGGATTTTAGCGGTCCAGGTTTATGAAATGCGGCAAACTGACCTTTTGGATTGCCTTGAGCATCTTGGATGCCGGGACGAGATGGGCAACCCCTTTTCCTATAAAACCCTGGGGCCGGTTCTCAAAGCCCTGGTGGCCCAGAAGGCGGTTTTAGTAAACGATGACGGGCTTTCCTGTCCTGAAAATCTAGGAATCGAAATTCTAAAAGAACTGGCAGCCCGGGGCCAATATACCCGGATTGCCGATCAGGTCCTTAAAGTGGCCCCACTGGTTAAGCCCCAACTAGAACGGCATATTGAGTTCAGGACCATAAAAGAATTCGCCAGAGCTGTTTTTATGGCCTTGTTCAGTGATTCAGTCCTGGCAGACCCGGATCTTGTCCGAAGGTCCGGGCAGGAGATGGACAGAAAGAAACGCGGGAAAGAAACCGTGCTGCTCAAGGTCTTTGCCTCTTCTTTCAGGCCAGATTTCATTGACGGAATTTCATTGCCATGGCGATGGAAATTAACGGGCTGGATTCTGGAAGATATCCGAAAAAAACTGCTCCTTGTTCAAAGCGTCACAGATTATGCCCAACGCCTTGCATCCAAATATCCCGGGCTTGACCAGGATATGATTCTTGCCGATCATTACCTTTTAACCGGAAAACTTGATCTGATTGAAGACAATCCTTGTTTTGACCCGGAAGCGCCACCGCGTTTTTTTGTCCAGCAGGGGAAAAAGGCCCTGCTAAAGGGTCAAATATCCCAATCGATTTCCCTGTTCCGGCAGGGGCTTGACCGGCTCGAACAAGACCCCCCTTTCCGGCACTGTTTTCCCCACCCGGAAGACAATCTTTTTTTTCTTTTGGCCATTCTCGGCAGCGGCCGGGAACGGAACCCCGTCCCGGAAAAAGATTATCTGGATCAAATCAACTATTGGGTGGCAACGCAATCATCTGCCTTAGGGGAACTTTTCAAGGTCATCACAGGCCTTATTGTTCATCAGCCAAGATCCATTGTATCTTCAGAATTTCAGGAGAAATCATCTTCTTTTATGAATGAAGATTACCTGGCTGCCTTTTTTTCTGTTTTGTTTAAAAGCTGGGCCCAGGAACCAGGGCTTGGCAGATATCAAAAGGACCTTGAAACCATCCGGGAAAAATGTATAGATTTCGGCGCCGAATGGCTTTTGGCAGAAGTCTATTCCCTGATGGCCAGATTAAATTTTAATTTTGATGTCAACAACGCCATTGCAGGACAACTGCACCGGGACATGGGGACGGTGAGTCTGCTGGATTTATTCGTCCCGGCAGCCCAGTGGAAAAAGCCCCTGGCCCTTTTGGCAGGCATGGGAACGGGGGGGGCAGAAAACCTTGACCGGGCTTGCGATCATCCCCAGGACCAGCGGCTTGTCTGGCAGTTGATTGTGGATGACCGGGCCAATGGCTGCCGCCTTATTCCCTGTATTCAGCTTAAAACCCCCAAAGGGTGGTCCAAACCAAAATTTTTGGATATCCGGGAATTATACCGCAATTACCTGACCCTTGATTTTTTAACCCCCCAGGACCATCACATCTGTGCCGCCATTGAGAAAAAGCCCGGCCTGCCCTATGGTGATTCCCCTATATTTGAGTTTAACCTTGAAAAGGCCCTGCCGGCCCTTGCCGGCCATCCGCTGATTTTTTCAAAACAAAATTTTGTGCAGCCTGTCACACTGGCAATCGGCGAACCCCGGCTGTGTCTGACCTGGAAAAACCAGCACATTCATATTTTTATGGACCCCATGCCGGGCCATCCGCTGCCAGGGCTTTGTCTGATTGAGGAATCGTCCTTTAGGTATAAAATCATCCGGTTTAACATGGACCAGATCAACATGGCCCGGCTGTTAAAAGACCGGGGGCTGGTCATTCCGGAAAAAGAAGAAAAAAGTATTGAACAGGCTATTTCTTCTGTGTCTTCCTTTATGGCGGTCCATTCCGATCTCAAGGTGGCATCTACCCAGGAATTTGCTGACATGACAGCCGATGCCGCCATTCATGTACTGTTAACCCCCTTTAAAAAGGGACTGGTCATGGAAACAAGGGTCAATCCCTTAAAAGATGATCTCACCTTTTTTCTGCCAGGCCAGGGCAGCCGGTATATTTTCAGGGAAACCGGCCATACCAAAATCAGGACCACCCGTGATCTTGAACAGGAAACCGATCATCTTAAAAAAATTATCAAGGCCTGTCCGACCCTTGAAACCTGCCGGGAATATCAAGGAGAATGGCACACCGATGATCCCGAACAGATCCTAGAACTGTTAACGGAGTTAAAAAACTGCCAAGAACCCATGGTCTTAAAATGGCCAAAGGAATCCAAATGGCTGATCCGGCATGAGAACAGCCTGTCCGACCTGTCCTTGTCCATTCAAAAGGACCGGCAGTGGTTCAAGGCCCGGGGTTCGGTTCAAATCGACAAGGATACCCGTATTGAACTGTTCCGGTTCATGGAGATGCTCGAATCGTCATACGGCCGGTTCATCCCCTTGGACGACGGCTCGTTTTTGGCCATTACCGAGTCGTTGAAGCGAAGGATTGAGGAACTCAAGGCCTTTTCCACCCCCCATGGAACGGATTTGCTGTTTTCTCCTTTGGCCGCACCGGCCATAGAGGAACTTGCGGACCAGGCCGGACACCTTGACACCGATCTTGCCTGGAAGACCCATTGCCGGAACCTTAAACAGGATATTCAAACCACCATCCCCGCCTCCCTGACAGCGGTGTTAAGAGATTATCAGGTGACCGGGTTTCACTGGCTTTGCCGGCTTGCTCACTGGCAGGTGGGCGGTTGCCTGGCCGACGACATGGGGCTTGGCAAAACCGTTCAGTCCCTTGCCGGAATCCTGGTCAATGCCCATCAGGGTCCGTCCCTGGTTGTGGCCCCTTTATCGGTTTTAAACAACTGGGAAAAAGAAGCCAAAGCCTTTACTTCAAAGCTTTCCCCGTTAATCTTTGGCGGCAGAAACCGGCAGGAATTTTTAGATAACCTCGGGCCCTTTGACCTGGTCATCTGCAGCTACGGCCTTCTTCAGACCGAACGTAAAAAACTGGCCGGGATAACCTGGCAGACCATTGTCCTGGACGAAGCCCAGGCCATTAAGAACCGGAAAACCAAACGCTCCAAAGCGGCCATGGCATTAACCGGCAAATTCAGGCTGATCACCACGGGCACACCGATTGAAAACCATTTAGAAGAACTGTGGACCCTGTTTAATTTCTTAAATCCCGGGTTGCTCGGTACATTTCAGCGGTTTAAGACCGCCTTTGTCCTGCCCATTGAGGGGAATCAGGATCCTGAGGCCGCCGGCCGGTTAAGAAAGCTGATCCGCCCGTTTCTGCTTCGCCGGAAAAAAGACGATGTTCTCAAAGAACTGCCGGAAAAAACAGAGGTGACCCTCCAGATTGAAATGAGCCGGGAAGAATCGCTTCTCTATGAGGCCCAGCGATTGAAATCCCTTCAAAACATCTCTGAGTTCAAAGACAGCCCCCATCAAAAACATTTCAGGGTCCTGGCGGAACTGACCCGGCTGCGGCGGCTGTGCTGCAACCCGTCCCTGGTGCTGCCGGACACCCGTGTGGAAAGTTCCAAACTCAAGGTATTCATGGATACGGTCAGAGAACTCAAGGAGAACCATCACAGGGCCCTGGTCTTCAGCCAGTTTGTGGGGCATCTGGATATTTTACGGCATGCCCTTTCAAAAGAAGGATTTTCCTTTCAATATCTGGACGGGGCCACCCCTCAAAAAGAGCGTATTTTAAGGATTCAAGAATTTCAGGAAGGGCAGGGGGATCTGTTCCTCATCAGCCTTAAGGCCGGCGGTACCGGCCTTAACCTGACAGCCGCCGATTATGTGATTCATATGGACCCCTGGTGGAACCCGGCCGTGGAAGATCAGGCATCAGACCGGGCCCACCGGATCGGGCAGACCCGTCCGGTCACCGTCTACCGTTTAGTGGTCAAAGATTCCATAGAAGAACGGATCATGGACCTTCACAGTGAAAAACGGGACCTGGCCCAAAGCCTTCTGGCCCAGAGTGAATTTGCAGGGAAGCTTTCCACCGCAGAGCTTCTGGCCTTAATGCAGGGGAAAAAACCTTAGGTTAAGACGCCCACCGGAGACATGTCCCTTTTTTTCCTGTTCTTGCTCATAATCTTGCTCGTGCTCAATTTGGTGCATGAAAGAGATTCCAAGACAACCGGCCATTCAATTCCAGGGTAAAAATTCAAAAGAACCAGGCAGAACAGGAATTTATCCATTTATTTACTTGCTTTTCTTCTCCTTCATTGATATAAAGGCAAATTGTACTCATCTTCCCGACTGATTTTTCTGAAAATAAACGCTAAATGCCACCATTTAGCCGGACAAAACAGATCTGGAAGACGGGTAAAATTCGACAAGGGAGATTAATTTTAATGAACAACATTGCTGAAGAAAACGAAAATCAAAACATGAATACCGAACAAATGGAGAAACCGCTGGAAACTTCTGATGCCGGGATTGAAATCACCGGGGAAGAAACCATGGAAGAACTTCTGGACATTTACGAGTCCAGCCTGAAAAAATTTGAAGAGGGCCAGGTGGTCACAGGAACTGTCATCTCTGTTGGCAGGGAAACGGTTCTGGTTGATGTGGGATACAAGTCAGAAGGACAGATCTCCATTCAGGAATTCATTGATGAAGAAGGCAATGTCAACGTCAATGTCAACGACCAGTTTGAGGTCATGATCGAGGTTTGGGACGAGGAAGAAGAGACGGTTCTGCTTTCCCGTGAAAAAGCCAAGAAGGTCAAAGTCTGGGATGCCATCAAAGATGTTTACGATGAAGACGGAATCATCGAAGGTGTCATTGTCTCCAGGGTTAAAGGCGGCTTTTCAGTTGATATCGGGTTGACGGCTTTTCTGCCCGGATCACAGGCTGATCTGCGCCCCATTCGGAACATGGACGAGATGGTCGGTCAGACCTATGAGTTCAAGATCCTCAAATACAATAAAAAAAGAAACAACATTGTCCTGTCCAGAAGGGTGCTGCTTGAAGCTGAACGTGACAAGCTCAGAAGTGCAACCCTTCAGGCCATTGAAAATGACAAGGTCATGGAAGGCATCGTTAAAAATATTACCGAATACGGTGTGTTTGTCGATCTTGGCGGCGTGGACGGACTGCTTCATATTACGGATATTTCATGGGGACGGGTCAAACATCCTTCAGAACTGTTTAATGTGGGAGATCAGATCACCGTCAAAATACTGTCCTTTGACTTTGAAAGAGAACGGGTTTCTCTGGGCATGAAACAACTGACCCCGGATCCCTGGACCACTGCGGCAGAAAAATATCCCATCGACTCCAAGGTTACCGGCAGGGTAGTCAGCCTGACCGATTACGGCGCATTTATTGAACTTGAAGAAGGTGTTGAAGGGCTGATCCACGTTTCTGAAATGTCCTGGACCCGCAAGATCCGACATCCGTCCCAGATGGTTACCGTGGGCGAAGAGGTGGAAGCGGTTGTCCTTGATCTTAAGCCGGAAAACAGAAGGATTTCCCTGGGCATCAAACAGACCGTTGACAACCCCTGGGAAGTCATTTCCCAGAAATATCCGGTGGGAACCATCATTGAAGGAAAAATCAAAAACATCACTGAATTCGGCCTTTTCATCGGAATTGACGATGACATCGACGGTCTGGTTCACATCTCTGATATTTCCTGGACCAAACGGATTAAACATCCTTCAGAAATCTATAAGAAAAACGACACCATTCAGGCCGTTGTTCTGGATATCGACAAAACCAACGAAAGATTCTCCCTTGGCATCAAACAGACCCAGGCAGATCCATGGGATACCGTTGGAGAACGGTATGAAGTCGGCAAAGAAATTTCCGGTGTCATCACCAACCTGACGGATTTCGGTGTTTTTGTTGAACTGGAAGAAGGGATTGAAGGCCTTGTCCATGTTTCGGAAATCAGCAAAGAAAATGTGAAAAGCCCCAAAGAGCATTATCAGATTGGAGAAACCATTACGGCCAAAGTGATGAACATCAATTCTGATGAAAGACGGATCGGGCTTTCCATTAAGCGGCTTGAAGAAGATGATGACGACAAATATCTTGAAGAATTTGCCAAGAACATGAAGCCTGCAACATCTTCTTTCGGCGCCATTTTGGGCAACAGTATCCAGGAGCAGATCGAAGCCAATAAAGCCCAGGAAAAAGAAGATTCCGAAGACGATCAGGAATAACCATAATCTATAATTTTTCGGGAAGGCTGTATCCCGGGATTCAGATTCAAAGGCCGGACGAAAACCCATTTTCTTCCGGCCTTTTATTGTTTTAGCTTCAGTTAAGGAAATATGTTTATGTTTGCCAGACGCCACCCGCTTTTATTTTTCTTCATGGTTATTGCCCTTTGCATGAGCCTTGGGTTTGTAGCATTTGCCGGGCTGATCGTTGCAGGCACCACAATGATGAACAAGGGGATGTCCGGAAAGTATTCAGCCCCTGCCGGAAATATAGGCATTGTTGAAATTACCGGCCCCATTATCTCATCTAAACGAATCATAGAAGATATTGTCCAGTTTCGAAAGGATGAGCAGATCCAGGCCATCATCCTTCGCATTGACAGCCCCGGCGGCGGTGTCGCCGCTTCCCAGGAAATATACCGGGAATTGATCAAAACCCGGGAAAGCAAAAAAATCATTGCATCCATGGGGGCTGTGGCCGCCTCAGGCGGATACTATATTGCTGCCGCAGCCCAGGGCATCATGGCGAATCCGGGAACCATAACGGGCAGCATCGGCGTCATTATGGAATATGCCAATTTAATGGAAATTGCCAAGAAAATCGGCATATCCCCCATTGTTATCAAAAGCGGGGAATTCAAGGATATGGGATCGCCCTTGCGAGAACTCAAAGAGAACGAGAAAAAACTGTTTCAGGCCCTGGTGGACGAGCTTCACCTTCAGTTTATCAAAGATGCGGCAAGCGCCCGGAATATGAAAGAAGAGGAGATGGCCAAACTGGCCGACGGCAGGGTTTACAGCGGCCAGACCGCCATGGAACTCAACCTTGTGGATCGTTTGGGGAATCTGGACGACGCGGTTCAGTGGGCCGGTGAAATGGCCATGATCCAGGAGGAACTCAAGCCAGTTTATCCCAAAGAAGACCAGCTGGGTTTATTCAAAAAACTGGCTAAAAATTTACTCAAAGATTTCAATATCTCCGGCACCTTGTCGGATAATTTCGGGTTCGTCATCAATTAGTGAGACCACAGAAGACGGCTGATCCGGAACCGGGCCGCCGTCGATAACCATATCCAGACGGCTGCCGAAATAATCGTCGATCAGAGAGGCATCCTGGAACACCCGGCCTTCAGGATCCGTGGCGCTGGTGGAGATAATCGGGTTCCCCAAAAGGTTGGTCAGGGCGATGGCAATGGCATGATCCGGAACCCTTATACCAGCGGTTTTCCGCTTCGTGAGCATGATCTTCGGCACCATTTTAGACCCGGGCAGAATAAAGGTATAGGGGCCCGGCAGCATTCTTTTCATGGTCCGGTAGGCCGCATTGGACACCTTGGCGTATTTGGCAATATCTTTGAGGTCCGGGCAGATAAAACTAAAGG
This sequence comes from uncultured Desulfospira sp., assembly GCA_963663165.1. GTDB lineage: Bacteria > Desulfobacterota > Desulfobacteria > Desulfobacterales > Desulfobacteraceae > Desulfospira. The sequence continues at coordinate 658,925 of OY760175.1, forward strand.
GCTTGTTTTTATTGCGCTGTTTAAGGGCATAAATTTTTTCAATGGCTTTTTTATCCATGATATTACAGCCAATACCGTAAAAGGTATCGGTCGGGTAGGCCAAAACCCCGCCCTTTTTCAGGATATCAACAGCCTGCGAAATCAACCGTTCCTGAGGATTATATGGATTAATCAGCAGCAGCATCGGATAAGCCCGGTATAAAAAATTAATCGTTCAAACACTAAACAAACTGATATGGGACAATATAAGCAAAGCAGCACGATGTCAATAAAAGGTTGACAGACCCAAGGCATAAAGGCGGAAGAATGGATTGCAAAATTTCTTTGGCCTAATCACCTAACCACTGTATCGGATAAAAGGGGGCTGATTTGAGAAGAAAAAAGAGTCGTAAATTCTGGCGGTTGTTTCTTTTTCTGTTTGTAATCTGTATCTTTTTTCAAATTATCCGGGGGGTCTGGCCGGATCAGGAAAGCCACGCCCGGACATTGATCCAGGGGCTGGTTAAGAAGGCCTTTCCAGGCCGGATGAGACAAACCTTCAATACCTATGGGATTAAAGAATGCAGCCGCCCTGAAAAGGCCGTAGCGGCGCCTTTGCCCGTTATTCTGGTTCATGGCCTGGATGAACCCGGCATGATCTGGAGAAATCTTATCCCGGCGTTAACGGAGAAGCATTATCTGGTGTATGAATTCCGGTACCCCAATGACCAGGCCATTGAATTGTCATCCGCCTTTTTTGTGGACGAACTGATGAAACTCGATCACACCATTAGCCCCACGCTTATTGCCCACAGCATGGGCGGCCTGGTCTGCCGGGATATGCTGACCCGGCCGGAACTGTCTTTTGAGAAACTGGCAGCCGGCGGGCATGTCCCCAAGGTTGAGCGGCTGATCATGCTGGCCACGCCACAGAAAGGGGCCCAGTTGGTCAGGTTCCGGATCTTTCTTGAAATCAGGGACCAGTTCTGCAGAAGAAAAGATCCTAATTTTCACTGGCTTAATTTTCTGATGGACGGCACCGGGGCGGCCGGTGTTGACCTTACCCCGGGATCTTCTTTTTTACGGGCCCTTGACAGGCGACCCACAGGCCACACGGTGGATACGCATATTATTGCCGCTAAATTATTGCCTTATGACCTGCCCTTGTGTGACGCCATCGGAGACGGCCTTGTCGCCTTAGGTTCCACCCGACTTGGCAGCACGCCCCATACCATTGTCCAAGGAACGCATTTGACAATGATCCGGACTTTAAGGCAGTCAGACCAGCGTATCCCGCCGGCTGTTCCGGTGATCTTAAAAATTCTGGAGCAGGGCAGGGCCGCCCTGGTCCGCACAAAATCAAAACAAGAATTCTGATATTTGCCCCTATTTTTGATGGCATCCGTTACAACTGACCGGCCCAAACACCTTACCGGCGGATTGCTGTTCCCTGTGACACTTGATGCAGGTCTGGTTCATCACCTGTTTGGCTTTGAGTTTTCCTTTGGCAATTTCACCGGCAATGGCCCCGGGTTTCTGGGGAAAATTCAAATGGCAGACATTGCAATCGGTTAAGGCATCCTGATGGGCCTTATGGGGAAAGGTAATATTCCCTTTTTTCCCACCGGAAAGATTAATTACTTCGCTGCCCTTATTTAACGCAAACGCCGTAATGGATAAAAACAACAAGGTAAGAAAGCATAAGATAATTTGTTTTACCATGGTTTAATCTCCTGATCTGGGTTAGGCTGGAACTTGGGTTAAATCTGGAATTTAGAATAACAGCATTTTTATGATTAGAAAATGAAATTTATACTTGGCAGCAAACTGGTTCTCAAAGACCTGGCCCCTGACGATCATGAGCAGATTAAGCAAAACCTGACCATGGCCAACCCTAAATTTTATGAAGCCCAGAAAATGGGGCGGTACACCAAGGGCATCCCGAGCCGGCTGACCTTTTACCAACAGGATAACCACGATTTGGTCTGCCCAAGGGGCGCCGGTACAGGCATTTATCGGTTTTTAAAAACCCGGGGCGCTGATATTGAATATACGGATGAACGCCGCTCTTTTCCCAGCCTTGATTTTAAATTTTGCGGCCAATTGCGGCCGCTTCAGGTGGCGGCGGTGAATTCCATTATTAAAAGGGATTTTGGACTGCTTGAGGCCGGGACCGGGGCCGGAAAAACCGTCATGGCCCTTTACATTATTGCCCAACGCCGGCAGCCGGCCCTGGTGGTGGTCCATACAAAAGAACTGCTTTCCCAGTGGTGTGAAAGAATAGAACAGTATCTTTCAATTGCCAAAGAAGACGTAGGTCAGATTGGGGCCGGAAAATTTAACATTGGTGAACACATCACCATCGCCATGGTCCAGACCCTGTACAAAAAAAAGCAAGCCGTTGTCCCCCATATCGGCCACCTGATTGTGGACGAATGCCACCGGTGTCCGAGCCGGACCTTCACCGAGGCGGTCACGGCCTTTGACTGCAAATATATGCTCGGCCTTACCGCAACGCCATGGCGAAGGGATAAGTTGTCCCAGGTTATTTTCTGGCACATCGGAGAAGTCACCGGCCGGATCGAAAAAACCGATCTGGTTGAAACCGGCAATCTTTGTGAGGCCGATGTGCAATGGGTGCAAACCCGGTTTCATACCCTGCTGGATGCCGGGGAATACTATTCCACCGTGCTGTCTGAACTGACCAAAGACCCTCTCCGAAATGAGCTGATCTGCCGGACCATAGCTGAAAATAAGGATTCCGACGGCATCAGCCTGATTATTTCCGACAGAAAAGACCATTGCGCCCTGATTCAGGAGATGTTGTCCCAAACGTATGGGATTGATGCCGCCGTTCTGACAGGATCGGTATCCTGGAAGAACCGGGAACAGATCGTTTCCAATCTTCATGGCGGGGCATGCCGGTATTTAATTGCCACAGGGCAGCTGGTGGGGGAGGGCTTTGACCTTCCGGAGATTTCCATGGTATTCCTGGCCACCCCGGTCAAATTTTCAGGACGGCTGATCCAGTATATCGGACGGGCCCTTCGTCCGGCTCCCGGGAAAAAAAGGGCCGTGATATTTGACTTTGTGGATGGATTGAATCCGGTGTTTCTGGCCTCTGCCAGAACCCGGCATGACACTTACCTTGGCCAGGGGATTCATGCCTCTTTGATTGAACCGCCTTTGTAAACTTGAGAGATCAGAATCCCGGCAAGAATGAATCCACAGCCGATAATCCCTCTTCCTGACAGCAGTTCCCCTAAAATCAGCCACCCGCCTAAGGCGGCAAACACCGATTCAAGGCTTAAGATAATAGCTGCATGGGACGCCAAAGTTCTCTTTTGGGCATATACTTGAAGGGAATAGGCCACGCCCACGGACATGACCCCACCGTAAAGAAGCGGAATTCCGGCCGCCGCAATCTCTTCGGGTCCGGCCGTTTCCGTAAAGGCCGCCGCCATAAAACTTAAGATGGCACAGACCATAAACTGGGCAAAGCAAAGGTTAAGTGAGGAAAAGCGCCTGGTATACCGACCCACCACCAGCAGATGGCCGGCAAACCCAAAAGCGCACAACAGCACCAGGATATCCCCGAATTCCATGGTTAAATTTTGGGTCACGCTGAGCAAAAACATGCCAATAACAGCCAGGAAAGCGCCGATCCAGGCCCCTGGCGTGGTTTTTTCCTGCTTAAAAAACATGTTTAAAAAGGGCACCAGAATTACATAAAGGCCTGTGATAAACCCGGCCTTGCCAGCCGTGGTATAGACAATTCCCACCTGCTGCAAAGAGGCCCCAGCAAATAAAAAAAAGCCGCAGACAAGGCCGGCCTTGACAAGGCCTTTCAGGCTGTCCCCGGTATGGTCAGGATGACGGCCCAGAATCATTAACGGAATAAGGCTTGCGCATCCCAAAGAAAACCGAAGGGCATTAAATGTAAACGGGCCCAGATGTTCCATGCCAAGCCGCTGTGCCACAAAGGCCAATCCCCAGATGGCGGCCGTCAGCACCAGCAGGGCATCGGATTTAAAGGTGTCAGCTTTCATGGAAGGTGATTTCAATTTCCTCGGAGCCCGGTTTCTGGCTAAGTTCATACTGCCCGGTTCTGGTAATGGAAAATTGCCTTTGAAAAGCAGCGCCGGTCAATTGTTTTTCCAGTTGTTCAACCGTCCCGGCTTCACAATCAATATTAAAAAACAATTTTAGATTCTTGGGATTTTCATCATCAAACTGAATTAGAAAAGGGTTATGCTCAATAAAGATAAGGTCATCATAGGTGTATGTGATGGTTAATCCAGTGGCCTCAATGATCTCTTTGGCCACGCCCAATGGTCTTAATTTCATGTTATAATACCCCGTTATGTAAGCAAAAAGGCTTTAAGCGGTATGCATCTTCCGCTTAAAGCCTTTTAAATTCGTGGTGCCCAGGAACAGAATTGAACTGCTGACACGGGGATTTTCAGTCCCCTGCTCTACCGACTGAGCTACCTGGGCTCAAACAACAGGGGGTTTATATGTCTTTTGGAAAAAGATGTCAAGTGAAAAATTAAGACTATGTTAGCTTTGATCCGTCTTGGGCTTGCTCCGGGGAATTCGATCAGGCGCAAGATTAAGCCAAGAGAAGGAAAAATCAATTTCTTCAGACGTGAAGACCCTTCAGCCTATACCCAATTACATATCCCCAAAAAGGTGCTGAATAAGGGTGCAGGCACTGATAGCCGCGGTTTCAGCCCTGAGAATTCTCGGGCCAAGGCGGCATGACACAAAGCCATGGGCCTTTGCCTCAACTATTTCCCGGGGTGTAAAACCGCCTTCAGGGCCAATGAGGATGACCACCCGGCTGTCAGGCCGGGCAGGGCCAAAGGACGCCGGGTCAAGGGGGGTGTCCGAGGCTTCCCAGAAGGCGATTTTTATGTCATGGGAAGCAGATTGTTCCAGAACCTGGTTAAAGGCCAATGGCTTTTTAACTTCCGGCAGCCGGCTTCTTTGGCATTGTTTGATGGATTCCGCTGCAATGGCCTGCCACCGGTCCAGCCGTCTGGTTAAGGCATTGGCATCGGGCAGCGGGACAGACCGGGTGCAAAAAAAGGGAATCCATTGGTGAACCCCAAGCTGGGTCAGATGTTTAATGATCAGGTCCATGTTCTGGTGTTTGAGCATGGCTGAACAGACCGTTAGCTTGAGAGGGGATTCACTGATAGATTCCTGTGAGGTCAAAATTTCAATGTTTACTTCTTTAGGGGAGGATTCAAGGATTCTGCCGGTATAATCCATTCCATGGCCATTGGTCAGGGCAACCGTATCACCGGTTTTCAGGCGCAGAATTTTTGCCATATGTCTGGCATCCTGACCGGTAATGATAACACAATTATCTTGAATCGGGTCATCAGGACCAATGAGAAACTTAGGCATGGCAATCCAGGGCCAGTAAAAATTTTTCTATGAAAAATTGAATCTGGGTTTCGGTCAGGGCTGGAAACAAAGGAAGGCTCAAACATCTTGAGTAATAGGTGTCGGCGTTAGGGCATTTTCCTTCTTGAAATCCATATTTTTGCGAGTAATACGGCTGGCGGTAAATGGGAATATAATGAACCTGGCAGAAAACTTCCTGATCAATGAGAAACTGGTGGATTTTTTTACGAACCGTTCCGCCCTTTGCAAACTGGACCGGATAAAGATGGGGACAGGCCGTTTTTTCAAGGTTGCTGTGGGGCAGAATCAGGCGGTCATCACCTGAAAATGTCCGGTTGTAACGGCGGACAATTTGCTGTCTTTTTTCCTTGAATTCCTTTAACCGGCCAAGCTGGGAGATGCCAAGGGCGCATTGAATTTCGGTGATGCGGTAATTCAGGCTCAATTGCTGCATTTCATGGTACCATGGCCCGACCTTTGAGATAAACTCAAGCGTTTTCACAATACCGTGATTGCGAAGGGACCGCAGACGGGCGGCCAGGTTTTTGTCATTGGTCAGGACAGCCCCCCCTTCACCGGTGGTGATGGTTTTCACCGGATGAAAGGAAAAAATCGCTAAATCAGTGTGGGTGCAGGAGCCACACGCATAAAAATGACCATTGAATTCGTATTCGGACCCGATGGAATGAGCGGCATCTTCAATAATGGCAAACCCATATTGATCCGCCAGGGCCCGGATGGCCGGAAGATCCGCCGGCAGTCCGGCAAAATCCACCGGAATGACCACCTTTGGGGGGGGGTGATGCCGGCAGTATTGATCAAGTTTTTCAGGACAAAGGCAAAGGCTGACAGGATCAATATCGATAAAATCAGCCTGTCCGCCGCACAACTCGATACAGTTGGCAGACGCCATAAAAGAGTTGGGAGTGGTCAGCCCCATGTCCCCTGGACCAACCTCTAGTGCCATGCAGGCCAGGTGCAGGGCAGCGGTTCCGTTGGTACAGACCACCGCGTATTTTGCACCGGTCAAATCGCAAAGCCCGTCCTCAAACTGTTCGGCAACAGGTCCCGTGGTTAAAAAGGGAGCCTCAAGGGTTTGAATCACAGCCTGAATATCTTTTTGGCTGACCCACTGGCGTCCGTAAGGGATGGCCTTGCTTTCCCAGCTTTCTGTTGGCTGTTTATCCCCCATGAATGGAGAATACGCGAAGGCGGCGAGAAATTCAATACAGTCTATAATAAATTACAGGGCCCCCGCACCGCATTGTAAAAAAACCTTGACAGGATTGAAAAGGAGCTGTAGGAGTAACACCATAATATTGAGAAAATCTTTAATGAGACACCAGATGAATACACCGGCAGCACAGTTTATATTTAGTTTTGAACGTTTCTTCTTCTTTTTTAGGAGCGTTCATCCGGTGTAGCTTACATTAAAAAATAAACTTTGTAAGGCCCCGGGTGGACATGAGCCACCCGGGGCCTTTTTGCTTTCAGGCCCCGGAGGAAAACTTCCGGGGCTTTTTTTATTTAAAAAGCAATTGGCCGTTCGCCAACAGCTATCCGCTAAAGGCTAATGGCTAACCGCTAAAAGCTAATGAAAAGGAGCCCACATGTTACTGGTATTAGACAATCAGATCACACAAAATCAAAAGGACCGGATAAAATCGGTACTGGCCGATGAAGGATGCATTGCCCGTGAAATCACGGACGCGGGAAGGAACCTGATGGCGATTATTGGCAAATCCCTTAAATCACCGGACGAATATAAACAGCTTGACGCCGTCATGGATGCCATGCCCATTACCACCCCCTATAAACTGGTCAGCCGGGAATTTAAATCTGAAGACACCCGGATTAAAGTTGGGGATGTTACCCTGGGGGGCGATCGAATCGTCATCATTGCCGGTCCCTGTGCTGTAGAAAGCCGTGAACAGGCCCTGACCATCGCAAAGGAAGTTAAAAAATACGGGGCCGTGCTGTTCAGGGGCGGGGCCTATAAACCCCGGTCTTCACCATATTCTTTCCAGGGGCTTGAGGAAGACGGATTAAAAATTCTGGCCGAGGTCAGGGAGACCACAGGCCTTGGTGTGGTGACGGAAATGACGTCCCCGGCCCAGGCTGAACTCATGGAACAATACGTGGATGTGATCCAGATCGGGGCCCGTAACATGCAGAATTTTGAGCTCTTAAAATGCGTGGGCAAAATGAGCAAGCCCGTGGTGCTTAAACGGGGGCTTGCCTCCACCATCCAGGAATGGCTCATGTCTGCCGAGTATATTGCGGCGGGTGGAAATGAAAACGTGATTCTCTGTGAACGGGGCATCCGGACCTTTGAGCCCTTCACCAGAAACACCCTGGATCTGTCCGCCATTCCGGTACTAAAAAAACTCACCCATCTTCCCATCGTCATTGACCCAAGCCATGCCACAGGGATCAGGGAAAAGGTGGCGCCCATGGCAAGGGCTGCCGTAGCCGCCGGGGCTGATGCCCTGATGATTGAGGTCCACCATGATCCGGACAATGCCTTGTCTGACGGGCCCCAAAGCCTTTATCCCGAACAGTTCGGCAAGCTTGCCCGGGATATTTATGTGATTGCCCCTGTGGTGGGAAAGCAGCTGGACTACGATTACCTTAAAAAATCTGCGGTCATGGGCAAGGTCCATAACGGATCAGTCAAAACAGCGGCCTATATCGGTGAAAAAGGGGCTTACAGCCATAAGGCGTGCATTTCCTATTTCGGTGATGATGCAAGCTTTCTGTCCATGAACAGTTTTTCCGATATTTTTAAGGCGGTGGAAAAAGGCGACGTGGATTACGGCATGGTACCGGTTGAAAACTCTTTATCCGGCTCTATTCATGAAAATTTTGATTTGCTTCAGGCCCATGACTTAAAAATTATCGGTGATATCACCATCCGGATCAAACATGCCCTGATCGGTATGGCAGGGGCCACCAAATCAGATCTTAAGAAAATCATGGGGCCGCCGCCGGCGCTGACCCAGTGCAAAGATTACCTGGCCCAGTATCCTGATGTGGAAACCGTACCTGTGGTGGCCACGTCTTCAGCGGTAAAAATGGTACGGGATATGGCGGATAAATCCTGTGCGGCCATCGGTTCAACCATGGCGGCCAAGGAGTTTGACATGCAGATCATCGAAGAATCCATTGAAGACAATCCCAGAAACTTCACCCGGTTCGTGGTAATTGCCAGGGAAGACAAAGGACATAAAAAGGTTCATAAATCCTCCATTATTTTTACCACGGGCAACAAGCCCGGTGCCCTGTTTGAGATCATGAAAATTTTCAGTGAACATGAAATCAACCTGGTCAAGCTTGAGTCCAGGCCGATCCATGGCAAACCCTGGGAATATATGTTTTATACCGATCTTGAGGCGGATATTGAAAACCCGGAACTTTCCGGCATGCTGGAAGACCTTAAATCCAAGGCGGAAACTTTCCGGATTATTGGAAGGTATTAATTAGGTTAACAGGGGTTTGGACTGACGGCTGAAGGGAGTTGGGAATGCACATTCCTTCAGCCTAAACACCTTCAGCCTGATCCCCTTTTATTTAACATGCCGGCGGCGATGGTTGTGCCGATGATGATGGCACCTCCGGCCAGGGTTCTAAAGGAGGGGACTTCATGGAGCAGAAAAAAGGCCAGGATGATGCCGTATACGGGTTCAAGGCCGGCAATAACGCTGGCGGTCTGGGCCCGGATAAAGGACAGGGAATGGATAAACAGGGTATGGGCAAGGGCCGTGCAAAAAACCCCAAGCACCATCAGGTAGGGAAGATCGGACAGGCCCGGCCGGGTTAAGTTCAGACACCAAACCAGTGGCAAAAGGCAGATTGCCGCAGACAGGTTTTGGTAAAAGGCTACGGCCACCGGGTTTGAAAATCCGGCGTTTTTCCGGTTGACCAGGGCCAGGACTGCAAAAGTAAATCCTGACAACAGTCCGAAAAACGCCCCCAATGTAACCGTGTTACCAAAATCAAGGTCCGGCACCACCAGAACGATTCCGGCAAACACGGCCAGGGCGGTGAAGATGTCGGCTTTCCGTAAGGTTTCCTTAAAAAAAAGGGGTTCCATAAATGTCACAAACAATGGAAAGCTTGAAAAGGTGACAAGACCTAAGGCCACACTCGAGATCTGGATGGACAGAAAAAAAGTCACCCAGTGGACGGCCAGCAGCACCCCCTGGAGAACAAAGAGTAAAAACGCCCTGACGGTAAAGCCCGAAAGCCGGTCTCCTGAAACCCACCGGGCATACCCCCAGAGGGCGGCCGCTCCAAAGCCGGTCCGCCCCAAAACAATAAACACAGGACTGCATGACAGAAATTTTCCAAAGAGCCCGGCAAGGCCGAATAAAAACACGGCAAAATGAACTAGAAAAAGGCCGTTTTTTGCCATTATCGGGTCAGCTGCCGGTATTTGATCCGGGTGGGCTGGTCTGCTTTAATGCCCAGCCGTTTTTTTCTATCCTTTTCATAGTCTGAATAGGATCCTTCAAAGAACAGGGTCTGGCTGTCCCCTTCAAAGGCCAGGATATGGGTGGCGATACGGTCCAGGAACCAGCGGTCATGGCTGATAATCACGGCGCAGCCGGCAAAATTTTCAATGGCCTCCTCTAACGCCCGCATGGTGTTGACATCCAGGTCATTGGTGGGTTCGTCCAGCAGCAGGACATTGGCCTCCTGCCGGAGCAGGGTGGCCATGTGGACCCGGTTGCGCTCCCCGCCCGAGAGGTCTTTAACCCTTTTTTGCTGGTCAGTTCCTGAAAAGTTGAATTTTCCCACATAGGCCCTGGCATTGATTTCCCTACCGCCCATAAGCAGTTTTTCCTGGCCCTGGGATATGGTTTCAAAGATCGTTTTTTCAGGGTCAAGGGTGTCCCGCTCCTGGTCTACATAGGCCAGGCGGACACTCTGGCCCAGTTCAATTTTTCCGGAATCCGGGACCTCTTTTCCCGTGATCATGTTGAACAAGGTGGTCTTGCCCGCCCCGTTGGGACCGATCACACCAACAATGGCCCCGGGGGGCAGGATAAAGTTCATGTCATCCACCAGAAACTTTTCACCAAAGGCTTTGGAAACCTGCTCGGCTACAATAACCTTGTCCCCGAGCCGGGGCCCTGGTGGAATGAAAATTTCCATTTTCTCTTCCTGGTCTTTGACATCTTTTTTGAGCAGCTCTTCATAAGCGCTGATCCTGGCCTTGGATTTGGACCGCTTGCCCTTGGGTGACATGTTGATCCATTCCAGTTCCCTTTGAAGGGTTTTCTGCCGCTTGCTTTCCCCTTTGGCCTCATTGGCCAGTCGTCGTTGTTTCTGGTCCAGCCAGGACGAGTAATTTCCCTTCCAGGGAATGCCTTCTCCCCGGTCAAGCTCCAGGATCCACCCGGCCACGTTGTCCAGAAAATACCGGTCATGGGTGACGGCAATGACCGTGCCTTCATACTGGCTCAAATGCTGTTCGAGCCAGGCCACGGACTCAGCGTCCAGGTGGTTGGTGGGCTCGTCCAGAAGCAGGATGTCCGGCTTGCTGAGCAATAGACGGCACAGGGCCACCCGCCGTTTTTCACCGCCGGAGATCCTGTCCACCCCAACGTCTTCGGGGGGGCATCTGAGAGCATCCATGGCCATTTTCAGCCGGGCGTCCAGGTCCCATGCATCCATGTGGTCCAGCTTGTCCTGGAGTTTGCCCTGGCGCTCAATGAGCTTGTCCATTTCGTCATCTGACATGGGATTGGCAAACTCTTCGGAAATTTTTTCATACTCTTTGAGCAGGTCCACCACTTCCTGAACCCCTTCTTCCACCACTTCACGGACAGTTTTTTGACTATCCATTAACGGCTCTTGTTCCAGAAAGCCTATGGTAAACCCTTTGGACAAAATGGTTTCACCGGTAAATTCTTTATCAACGCCGGCCATGATTTTAAGCAGGGAGCTTTTCCCCGAGCCGTTTAAGCCCAGGACCCCGATTTTGGCCCCGTAAAAATACGACAGGGAAATGTCCTTGAGGACCTGGCGTTTGCCATGAAACTTACTCACGTTAATCATGGAAAAAATTACTTTCTTCGTATCTTCAGTCATTTTGATTCCTTTATTTTATAGCTGTCACTTCTATTTCAACCAGGGCATCCTTGGGCAGCCGGCCAACCTCAACGGCTGATCTGGCCGGTTTATGACCGTTAAGGGCTTTTTCATACACCTGGTTCATGCCGGCAAAATCATCCATGGAAGCCAGAAAAACCGTGGTTTTGATAATTTGATCCAGGCCGGTTCCGGCAGCCATTAAAACGGCGGAGATATTTTTCATTACCTGATGGGTCTGCGCTTCAATGGTGGTGCCCACAAGTTCCATGGTTTCAGGATCAAGGGCAATCTGGCCCGAACAGAATACCATATGGTTATGGACCACTGCGTGGCTGTAAGGACCGATGGCCGCCGGGGCCTTGGTTGCATGAATTAAGTTCATTGAACCTCCTTGTTTGAAAAAATTAGCAGTTGGCGTTTAGCCGTTAGCCGGAGAATCAACCCCTAAAGGCGAACAGCTAAACGCTAACAGCTAATCGCTCATACCGCCACCACCGGCTCTTTGAGGATCAGGTCCACTGCCCGCAGGGCCGTATCTGAAAGCCGGGGGAAATGGTCGTCTAACTTGGCCACCTGTCTTAAGTTTTCCGCTGTTCTGAGCATAAGCCGGGCAAAATCCCCTTCCGGATAATCCGAGCCGTGCATAAGCTCTTCCCATTCCATGCCCCTGGACCAGGCAAAGGTTAACAGGGCCGGCTGGATGTACAGGTTGGGGGCCAAAAATCCTTTTTGCAGCATTTTAACGGCAAAGGGTTTGAGGCCTTTTCTTAAGTCCAGGAAGCACTCTTTCAGCCGTTTGGACATGGATCCCCTGTAGAGGACATCATCCCGGAACTCTTTTTCATTGACAAAAGAAGCCATGACCGCAGCCAGCAGTGGCGGATCTTTTTCAGGCAAAAGGTTCTCCTTGATAGACTCGGCCACTAAAAGCGGCGAATCTATCCTTAATTTGGAGGCCCAGATTCCGTCCGGGGTAAGTTCCCCTTCCGGGGTGACAAACCCTTCCTGGGCCAGAAAATCCATATGGTCCAGGAAATCAACCCACAGATGTTCCAAATCATCACCAAATTTTTTCCGGGCCATTCGGGCGGCCTTTTTCTTGCCTGATGACATTTGAAACGAAGCAAAAGACTTGGAAAGAAGGGTCTGGATCTGATCCGGGGTATGAGACAGCAGCAGGTTCAGCACCATGGAAAAATTAATTTTGATCTGGGAATCCACATCCAGGGCAGGGGCATCCACAAGGCCGGCCAGATAGGGAATATTCATGTATTTTCCCGGAAGGGCCATGGCAAATCCGATTTTATCCTTGCCCCTCCGGCCGGCCCGGCCGGCCATCTGCTGAAATTCACTGGGGGACAGGGGGATAAACTCAACCCCGTTGAACCGGTCAGAGTTTAAGATTACGACTGACCTTGCCGGGAAATTAACCCCGGCGGCCACCGTGGAGGTGGCGAACATGGCATGCAGATATCCTTTGGCCATAAGGGTTTCCACCACCACTTTCCAGGCCGGCAGGTGGCCGCTGTGGTGGGCTGCGGTTCCGGTCAGTTCAAGGGATAGCCGCTGGGCATGTTTTTTTAAATGGGTGCTGCTGGACACCAGTTCATCCAGGGTTTCAACCAGGGCCCGGGCCTTGTCCGGATGTTTTTGCTGAAGCTTTTTGCCGACCATTTTGACCGCCTGGTCGCACTCGGCACGGGATTTAAGAAAAAAAATGGCCGGCAGCAGGTCAAACTCATCCATGATCTGTAAGATGTCGTCAAAGGGCGGCAGTTTTCCAGGGGGCGCCAGAAAGGGCGGCCTTTTGGAATGGACATACTTAAATACCTTTTTGTGCAGCCGGGGTTTATCCTTGGGATGTTCTGCTGCGGCCAGCAATGGAAACAGGGTGCCGGACGGATGCAGGAAGATCGGGTGCAGGGGCACAGGCCGCTCCTTGTTTTCCACTAAGCGGCACGCCTTTCCCCGGATGCTGGACAGCCACCCGGCAATGAGTTCCGGGTTGCCGATGGTGGCGGACAGCATCAGCAGCGGAATCCGGACCGGCAGATAGATCATGATCTCTTCCCAGACCACGCCCCGTTCCTCATCCCCTAAAAAGTGGGCCTCATCCAGGATAATGAGATCGCACTTAAGGCTTTCTCCCTTATGCATGGCGTCATACAGCTGGTTTCTTAAAATTTCCGTGGTGCCGATGACAATGGCGGCGTCGCTGTTTTCCTTGATGTCCCCGGTAAGGATTCCGACATTTTCGCTGCCGAACAACTGAGAAAATCGGGCATGAATGGAATTGGTCAAGGCCTTTAACGGGGTGGCGTACCAGGTTTTGCCATGGGCGGAAAAATTGGTTTCAGTGGCCTGCTCAGCAATCCAGGTTTTCCCTGATCCCGTAGGGGCCGTAACCAGGCAGTCTGCGGTTTTAACCGCCTCAATGGCCTCAATTTGAAACGGGTCCGGCTTAAAGGGTTCGGGTTCGGGGATTCCGATCTGCTGAAAGGTTTGTTTTAATCCCTTGTCGGCAGCCGGTGTCAGGCTGACCATGGTCTGCTTCTTTCGGGACTCGGATCCGTTCCGGGCCCGGGGGCGGTAATATCGTTTATTCATTTTTTTAAAATCCCGGATCAGTTTCTCAGACAGGCCACCAGCCGGTCCGGCTTTTCAAAATAAGCAAAGGCATCCAGAATGTGGGAAACCAGAATATCCGCTGCCGTAAGCGCACAAACGGCGGTCCCTTCTTCAAGCAGGACGGCAATTCCCAAGGCGGCCTCCTTGAGCATAAGGCGGTCATTGACCCCGTTTCCGGCACAAAGGGTTTTTTCAGGGCCCAGCTGCCGTAAATAATCGAGTTTGGCCTGGTCCTGGTTTTGTTTGGGGATGACCACCACCTTGCAGGGGGTCCCGTTCAGGGCATCTTCCACGCTGCCGAAGGTATCGGCGGTGATGACATGAACGGATACGGTCTGGGCAAGCACATTGATTTTTTCCTTGACCCCCTTTAACAGCCGGCCGTCAACCGCCAGGGTGCCGTTATAGTCTAACAGAACGTTTTCGATGGTGATCTTCCCTGTTCCGGGGATATCGAATATCATGATGTTATCCTGAACAATGAAAAAAAGTATAAAGCCAATGGGTTTAAGTTCGGGGTCGATAGTGAGTTATCCCGTTTATAGAAAAATTCCGGCACAATATCAAGACAGATTCACCTCAAGACCGGAAACCGGTTGCCCTGCCGGTCTGTTGTTGACACTTTGTTAAGGGTTTGATAGGTTTTTGTTCGCAAAAACGCCATGTTTAAAAAGAATTTAAGTGTTTGCCCGTTTTTTTACCGCTCAAATTAATAAAAAAGGAAGGAAACCATGTCTGAAAATCAGGAACAAGACGACGGCATCATTGAGTTGACCGAAGTGGTTGACCTTGATTCTTATGATGATTCAACTGAAGATGGCGTCATTGAACTGACTGAGGCCCTGCCCGCAACCAATACAAAAGACAGCGAGCCGTTAACCCAAGCCGGTGAAGCGGATACGGCCGATGTTTCTTCGGACATGGTTGAAAAGGCCCTGGAAAAAGTGATTGAAAAAAAGTTTGCCGGAAAAATAGAATCCATTCTTTTTGAAGTCATGGAAAAAGTCATCGAAAAAGAAATCAAGGAGATCAAGGACAGCCTTCAAAAAGATCTGGACCGGATCAGCAGGCAATGATGTCACATTTCACAACTTCGGGGTTTCATTTTTGGGGATTTTTATCCCCTTTTTCATTCTAAAGCAAACAGCTAATGGCTAAAAGCTAAAATAATTGAGGAGTTAGATTATGGGTTCGGATACTCTGGATAAAGGATATGAACCTTCCGGAATCGAAGCAAAATGGTACCAGTACTGGCTGGATAACGGTTATTTCAAGGCAGCGGACAAAAGCGATAAGCCATCGTTTTCAATTGTTATTCCACCGCCCAATGTGACCGGTGTGCTTCATATGGGCCATGCCCTGAACAACGTGATTCAGGATATTATGTGCCGTTACAGGCGGCTGATCGGGTACAATGTTCTGTGGATGCCGGGCACCGACCATGCGGGTATTGCCACCCAGAACGTGGTGGAACGGGACCTGGCCGCCAAAGGGCAGACCCGGGACATGCTGGGCCGGGAAAAATTCATTGAACAGGTCTGGAAATGGCGGGAAAAATCAGGCGGCGCCATTATCAACCAGCTCAAACGGCTGGGTGCATCCTGCGACTGGGACCGGGAGCGGTTTACCATGGACGAGGGGTTGTCCGATGCGGTCCGCAAGGTTTTTGTCAGGCTGTACAAGGAAGGCCTGATCTATGAAGACCAGTACATCATCAACTGGTGTCCCCGGTGTAAAACCGCCCTGGCCGATCTGGAAGTCGAATATGAAGAACGAGATTCTTACCTTTACTATATCCGTTATCCGTTCAAGGGACAGAAAAAAGGGCTGACCGTTGCCACCACAAGGCCCGAGACCCTTTTCGGCGATACGGCCGTTGCCGTAAACCCTGAAGATGGGCGGTTCAAGGATCTAGCCCATACCCAGGTGGTATTGCCCCTTACCGACCGGGTCATTCCCATTATCCGGGACACCTATGTGGACACTCAATTCGGTACCGGTGCCCTTAAGGTTACCCCGGCCCATGACCCCAACGACTTTCATCTGGGTGAAAAACACGGCCTTGAAAAACTCAAGGTGATTGACGAAGACGGCAAAATGATGGAGGGGGCCGGCAAATTCAAGGGCCTTGACCGGTTTGAATGCCGCAAGCAGGCCGTGGAGGAATTGACGAGCCTGGGACTGCTTGAAAAAAAGGAACCCTTGAAAAACAGCGTGGGCAACTGCTACCGGTGCCACACCGATGTGGAGCCCTCCATTTCCAAACAATGGTTTGTCAAGGTCGGCCCCCTGGCCGAAAAGGCATCCGAGGCCGTCCGGTCCGGCCGGACAAAAATTATCCCTGAGACCTGGGACAAGACCTATTTTGAATGGATGGACAATATCCGTGACTGGTGTATTTCCCGGCAGATCTGGTGGGGACACCGGATCCCGGTATGGAAGTGCCAGGACTGCGGACAAGTTATTGTTGAAGAGGTTGATCCCGATGCCTGTACGGCCTGCCAGTCCAAAAATATTATCCAGGAAACCGATGTACTGGACACCTGGTTTTCCAGTGCGCTATGGCCCTTTTCCACCATGGGATGGCCCCAGCAGACAGACCTGCTCAAGACCTTTTATCCCACCAATGTTCTGGTGACCGGCTTTGATATTTTATTTTTCTGGGTGGCCAGAATGATGATGATGGGGATTCATTTCATGGATGAAGTTCCCTTTGATGATGTGTATATCCATGCCCTGGTCCGGGATGAACACGGCAAAAAAATGAGCAAGTCCAAAGGCAATGTTATTGATCCGCTCAAGGTCATTGACGAGTATGGGGCCGATGCCTTCAGGTTTACATTGGCCGCCTTTGCCGCCCAGGGCAGGGACGTAAAGATGTCTGAATCCCGGGTGGAAGGGTACCGGCATTTTGTGAACAAACTGTGGAATGCCGCCCGGTTTGCCCTGATGCATATTTCAGGTGATGTGCCAAAAATCGACCGCAAAAAACTGTCTCTGCCTGAAAAATGGATTCTGTCCAGGTCCTGTGCCACGGCCCTTGCCGTTAAAGAGGGGATCGAAGGGTATAAATTTAACGAAGCCGCCTCTGCCGTGTATCAGTTTGTCTGGCATGAGTTCTGTGACTGGTTCATTGAAACGGCCAAGCCCGCCCTTTACGAGAAAGAAGGGGGACCCCGGCGGGGCATGGTCTGTGCCGTATTGTCAAAGGTACTCGAAGACATTCTGGTTATGCTGCATCCCTTTATGCCCTTTGTTACCGAAGAAATTTACCATATTCTGCCCACCACCCAGGGCTCTGTCATGAAGGCCTCATTTCCCTATGATGAGACGGCCTATGCCCTTGACCGGAATGAAAAGGCGGAAGCGGATATGGCCTTTGTATTTGAGCTGATTTCCGGGGTACGGAACATCCGAAGCGAAATGAATATCCAGCCTTCGGCCAGAATCAAGGTTCTGGCCTATACCCAGGATGAGACAGAAAAAATCATTATTGCGGAAAACAAGGCCGTGATGGTGAACCTGGCCGGACTGGAAAGTTTTTACTTCTGTGAATCCGACACCATTCCGCCCTCGTCAGCCGCTTCAGTGACGGGCGGCACTACCTGCTATGTCTCTTTGGAAGGGGTCATTGACTTTCAAAAAGAAATAAAGCGCCTGAAAAAAGAATTGGAGAAAAACACCAAAGAACTGGTCGGGGTCCAAAAACGGCTCAACAATGAAAGTTTTCTGGACAAGGCCCCCCAGGAAGTCATTGAAAAGGTCAAAGGGCTTCACCAGGAGCTCGAAGAAAAAGGAGAGAAACTCTCCCTTAACCTGAAACGGATCCAGGAAATGGCGGGATAGAGGCCCTGACAATAAGGTTGATCTCCAAAACAAGGGACTTGAGACTTGGGGTATGGGACTTGGGGATTGCAGTATCCACGGCCTACCCAAGTCCCATATCCCATATCCCAAGTCCCTATTTTATACATTAATAAACTTACCGGTAAACGGAGGCATTTTGTGGCAGGGTGTGGTGGCAGGTTTGCTGAGCGTTTGTAACGGCTATTCGAAATTGAGTTGATTCCGGCCGTTTTCTTTGGATTTGTATAACAATTTGTCCGTTCGCTTGATAAATGCGGATACGTCTTCTCCGTCCTTGATCTGGGCGGCCCCGATGCTGACGGTAACCGTCACTTTCTTCCCGGGTTCCGGTTCAAAGATTTCATCGGCAATTTTATCCTTGATTCTTTCTCCGACCACGCAGGCTTTATCGATGCCTGTTTCAGGAAGAATAATGGTAAATTCTTCTCCGCCGTACCGGTAGGCCGTATCCATGGACCGCATGCAGGCACTGATAATCCGTCCAAAGCTCATCAGGACTTTGTCCCCTTCAAGGTGGCCCCAGGTATCGTTGTACCGTTTAAAATAATCAATATCCAGCAGCAGCATGGACAAGGGCCGGGAATACCGGGTAAACCGTTCGATTTCCATTTTAATCTGGCGGAAAAACTGCCTGGAGTTAAACAGGCCGGTCAGGGAGTCGGTGATGGCCAGCTGTTCCATTTCCTTGAGCATTTTGGCCCGTTCCCGTTTAAAGGCAGCCTCCCTTAAAACCCGTTTTAAGCGAAGGTCGAGTTCCTTGAACCGGAACGGCTTGAAAATAAAGTCACTGGCCCCGGCATTCACGGCTTCTTCATAGGAATATTCAGCGCTGTATCCGGTCATGACCATGACATCGATATCGTGTTTTTTCTTGATTTCCTTGGTCAGTTCAAGGCCGTCCATGCCCTGCATCATGATATCGGTGAGCACCACATCGGCTTTGAAAAATTCGAGGATCTGCAAGGCATCTTCTGCACTGGAAGCGCTTTTGACATCAAAGGCAAGGATTTTAAGGTACTCTTCCACAGACTCTTTGATGGCTATGTCATCATCGACTACCAGTATAGAATGGGCCATGCTGTTCGCTCCTGGGGTTTCTCACTGTCAAAGCTGCGATCTTGACAGTTTTTAATGCAATTGTTAAATGTTTCGCTTAGAATTAAACTAAAATAATAATTGTTGTCAACCTCTTAATTTGGAGTCCAATTGAAGTTCGATAAAAGCTGTATTAGAAATTTCTCAATTATTGCCCATATTGACCATGGAAAATCCACCCTCTCGGACAGACTTATTCAACTGTCCGAAATTATAGATGAAAGGGATATGAAAGATCAGATTTTGGACTCCATGGACATTGAACGGGAACGGGGAATCACCATTAAATCCCAAACCGTTTCTTTGCCCTATAAATCACCGGACGGCAACGAATACCTTTTAAATCTGATTGATACCCCGGGGCATGTGGATTTTTCCTATGAAGTTTCCAGGGCGCTGGCCTCCTGTGAAGGTGCCCTGATCATTGTCGATGCGACCCAGGGGGTGGAAGCCCAGACCCTGGCCAATTTATACCTTGCCATGGAGCATAACCTGTCCATAATTCCGGTGATCAATAAAATTGATCTGCCCTCAGCCGCCATTGACTGGGTCAAAGACCAGATTGAAGAAGACTTGGGCCTTGATCCCCAGGATGCCCTTCAGGTCTCGGCCAAAACCGGCATTGGGGTGGAAAAAATTTTCCAGGCCATTGTCCAGGGCATCCCCGCCCCCGACAGTGACGGCACCGATGCGTTCAAGGCCCTTATTTTTGATTCCCATTATGATTCATTCAGGGGGACCATTATCCACTTTCGTATCTTTGAAGGCAGTATCAAAAAAGGGGATAGAATTTTATTCATGTCCAACAATGCCCGGTACAAAGTCGAAGAGGTCGGGTTGTTCCAGATCAAACGGGTGCCCCAGGACAGCCTGAGTGCCGGACAGGTCGGTTACTGCATTGCCGGCATTAAAAACATTTCCGATGTTAAAATCGGGGACACCATCACCATGCCCGAAAATCCGTGTGCCGCACCAAAGGGCGGTTTTCGTGAACCCACGCCGGTGGTGTTCTCTTCCATGTATCCGGTGGCTTCCGACGATTATGAAGAATTGACCGATGCCCTTGAAAAACTCAAACTCAACGATGCCTCCCTGATTTATGAAAAGGACAGTTCCGTTGCCCTGGGCTTTGGATACCGGTGCGGCTTTTTAGGCCTGCTTCACCTTGAGGTGGTCCAGGAGCGCCTTGAGAGGGAGTATGATATTTCCTTGATCCTGACCTCTCCGTCGGTCCAGTATGAAATCACCAGAACCGACGGAACCGTCCTGATTATTGACAACCCTGTGGAATATCCGGACCCGGCTGAAATTTCCAAAATCCGGGAACCGTATATCAATGCGTCCATCATAGTTCCGGACAAATATATGGGCAATGTGATGCAGGTCTGCCATGATTTCAGGGGGGTATCCACCAATTACCAGTACCTGACCTCCAACCGGATGGATATGCGCTTTGAACTGCCCTTAGCCGAGGTGGTCTACGAATTTTATGACCGGCTCAAGTCCGTCACCCAGGGGTATGGCTCATTTGATTATGAAATTGCCGGATACCAGGAAACCGACCTGGTCAAGCTTGATTTTCTCATCAACGGGGAGCGGGTAGATGCCCTTTCCCAATTGATTCACAAAGACAAAGCCGAAGCCCGGGCCCGGGCCGCCTGCAAACGGTTAAGGGAAGAAATCCCCAGACAGCAATTTAAGATCCCCATCCAGGGGGCCATCGGCGGTAAAATTATCTCCAGGGAAACCATCTCCGCCTACCGGAAAGACGTGACGGCAAAATGCTATGGCGGGGACATTTCCAGAAAGCGAAAGCTGCTTGAAAAGCAGAAAAAAGGGAAAAAGCGAATGAAGATGGTGGGGACCGTAGAGATCCCCCAATCGGCATTTTTATCCGTCCTTAAATCGGAATAACAGCTTTTAGCCGTTAGCCATTAGCTGTTAGCTTTTGGGCGTCACCAAGTTTGTTGGCTAACGGCTAAATGCTAACCGCTTAGAAAGTGATGATCTGAAAGCCTTGGGCTTCATAGCCCGCCATGGACGGATGACCGGCCATGTTGTCCAAAAGGGTCAGGTTGTGTGCTTTGGCATCTTCCAGGGTGCCCAGTTTCCCGGCGCAGGCCTTGCAGACACCGAGAACAAGTCCCTGGTCCAGGACTTTGTGCCACAGTTTGTTTAAGGGATGACCTTCTTTGTAAAGTTCGCTGATCAGTTTGACACTGGCGCCCTCAAGGATGATCCCGGGGGTGTGTCCCTTTTCTTTCATGTCCAGGGCATTTAAAAGAACGTGGATAAAACACATGGGATCTCCGTTAAAGACGAACAGGGCAAATTTTTTCATTTTAGTCTCCTTGCTTGCTTAATTGAAAAAGGGTATGATTTCATATCATATTTTCAGCCGGTTTTACGGGCTGGTTATCGGTCAGAGAATTACAGATTCAAATTTTGTACCAGATTTTAATTTCAACGGCAAATTAACTGGGTAAGCCTTTAAAAAACACAACCGGGTTGGATAAATTTTAGATTCTGTTTCATAAACCAGCCATGTCCCGGGATTATTATTTGTATTGATACGGTTTTGTATCAGATAAACCTGTTTCAGCCCAATTCAAGAATCAATGCACCGGTTAAATTTTTTGGCCACCGGCACTTTAAATTATTATAAAACCAATTATTCCAAATGGTTAAATATTTCTTATTTTTTTAAAACAAACGGCATGAAGGTTGCAATATTTCAAAACAAACCCTGACGCCGTTCATATCAACAGGCAAAACAAAAGACCAGACATTTTAAAAAACCATAAGGAGGTTAAATGCCAGACTTAAAAGGAACTAAGACCGAAAAAAATCTGCTCACCGCATTTGCCGGTGAGTCCCAGGCCAGAAACCGTTACACCTATTTTGCTTCCCAGGCGAAAAAAGACGGTTTTGTTCAGATCCAATCCATTTTTGAAGAAACCGCCAACCATGAAAAAGAACATGCCAAAAGGTTGTTCAAGTATCTCAAAACCGGTGCGGAAGTACAGATTACCGCCGCTTTTCCCGCCGGAACCATCGGCACCACCCTTGACAATCTTAAAGAGGCGGCCGGCGGTGAAAATTACGAACACACCACCATGTATCCTGAATTTGCCAAAACCGCCAGAGAAGAAGGATTCAATGATATTGCCAAAACATTTGAATCCATCGCCATAGCTGAAGTTTACCATGAGGAAAGATACCTTGCCCTTGTGAAAAACATTGAAAACGACAAGGTCTTTAAGCGGGAAAAAACCACCACCTGGCGTTGCAGAAACTGTGGTTACAACCATGAAGGCACTGAAGCCCCTGACGTCTGTCCGGCCTGTGCCCATCCCAAAGACCACTTCGAACTTAAACCTGAAAATTATTAAGCAACCATCTTAAAGGAGAAATACCATGGCAGAAAAATACGGCATTTATAAATGTGCAAAATGCGGCAATATCGTTCAGGTCCTTCATGGGGAAAAACCCCCGGTCATGTGCTGCGGACAGCCCATGGACCGCTTAGTGGCCAATACCGTTGACGCCGCAAAGGAAAAACATGTTCCGGTTGTGGAAAAAATTGACGGCGGGTACCTGGTAAAGGTCGGTTCCGTTGACCATCCCATGACCCCGGAACACTACATCCAGTGGATTGAACTGATTACCGAAAACGGGACCCTGATTGAAAGAAAATTCCTGGAACCCACGGATTCGCCCAAGGCGACTTTTAAGACCGATGCGGATAAGGTTACGGCCAGGGAGTACTGTAACCTGCACGGACTCTGGGAATACTAGAAAGACTGAAGGTAGATAGGCTGAAGGTGTTCGGATAGCGCTGACTGTCTGTCCACCTTCGGCCTAAATTCCTTCGGCCTGATCCCCTCTATTCAATTTCAGAATTTTTTCCTTTCCCATGGGACGGAAATATCCCGCTTCCATGGGAAAATCAACGGATTGGGCCTTGAGAAACATGGCCCGGGTGGCAACGCAGGCCCCAAATAGAAGATTCAGGGCGATTTCCGCTGTCTTCCGGTTTTCATGGGGTTCAAGAAAGCTTGAAGCGGCCCACTGATTAAAGGCCCCCATGGCGGGGCCGCACCAGATCTGGTAATCCATTTTCCGTTCCGGTATTCCCTGAATGGCCCATTTAGAGGACCGGCCAAGATAGGACCGGAACACCAGGGCCATTTTGTGCCTTGGATTGGCGTCAGCCTTTTCGATCTCCCCAAAGCTGCCCCGGGATTCAAAGAACTCCCGGGTGGCCTGCCAGGCCTGCTCAAAACTGTGCTGCAAAAATTTATCTTCAATTTCCTGTCTGAGTTTTTCCGGGACAGTCTGAAAATCATTGTAAGTTTTAAAAACCTGATACAGCTTTTCAGCCCGGACCGGGAACATGGTTCCCCGCTTGAGGACCTGGACCCTGGCACCGATTTCAAACATGTCCGCAGCCGGGGCCATGGCCACATCGGCCTGTTCCGCCTGGCAGAGCAGTTTTTTTACATCCTCACTGATCCCGGCTTCCACACAGGCCTGGTTAATGGAGCCGGTCAGAATATAGGATGCCCCCATATTAAATGCCGCCGCCGCCGATTCCGGCGTGGCAATCCCTCCGGCAAGGCCGACACACAGGGGCGTTTTATATTTAAACGTCTCCATAAACTGATTTTTTAAGGCCAGCATGGTGGGCAGCAGGGCCAGTGCCGGCCGGTTGTCCGTATGACCGCCGGAATCCGCTTCAGCGGTCAGATCCCGGGCCATGGGAATGGTTTGGGACAGTTCTGCCTCTTTTGGGGTGATCAGGTTTAATTCCAGCAGCCTGGCAACGAGTTTTTCCGGGGGTGGACTGAAAAACTGCCGGGCCACTTCGATTCTGGACACCTTGGCAATGATATGGTTGGGGGCAATGACCTTCTGGTCCGGTCCCTGATGAATCCCCTTGATCCGGTAATACACCAGCCCCAAGGTCATGCGCATAAACGCCGCCGCACTGATCAGCCGGATTCCGTATTTTAAATAAAGGTTGACCGTGGCCATCTCATGATCAGGGTCTAAGGGACTGTGGATCAGGTTGAATCCAAAGGGCCTGCCTTCAAGTTCGCAGGTCAGTTTTACCGCGGCCGCTTCAATTTCACCCAGAGATAACCCGCCGGCCCCGAAAAATCCCATCATGCCGTTTTCGGCCATGGTCTTGACCATATCCACCGACGCGATCTGGTTGGCCATGGCCCCGGCCACATAGGCGTAGGAAAGGTGATGCCGCTGTTTAAAACCGGCGTCGCCCAGATTCTCCATGGGCAGGGCAGGGCAGAAGGCCTTGACCTGTGAATCTTTGGTTCCGATTTCTGTCAAACCAGAAGGGGCTTCGTGTGAAAAGGCGACCTGACCGTCCCGGTCAGTGATATATATTGGTTTTGAAACCTGTAAAATGGTGTCTTTAATCTGTTGATGCGTATTCATCCGGCCTCATCGCTTCGCTGCATAAATGAATGGATTTAATTTTTTGTATGGCGCGGGGGGTATTTAACACAACTTCTTTAAAAAAAGCAACCGGCCCTGTTCCTGGTTGAACGGTTTGTCTCCAATAAAACCTAGGGAGCCGGAGGAAAGGAGACCGCAGACCGGAATGCGAAACCCCTAAGGATGCGCGATCCGGTCTCCCGTCTCCCTTTTTCCGGTCTGCGTTTCTTACATTATAACTGCCATGGGCCACAAGCCCACAACGAATAATGAAACTAAAGATACTAGCAACGGTAGACTATAAATTGGGCACCGCAGGTGCTTCGCCCTCTTGTCTCTTGTTTCTTGTCTCCAGTTTCTTATAAACGGCCACGGGCCGTCTTGGTTATCCAACCAAGAACCGCCCACAACAAATATTGAGATTCTTATCAGGATGTTAGTGAGAGTTTCATATAAAAACAACTCACCTTCGGGGATGATACTTCTCATGCATCCGGATCAAATATTCCCGGGTGATATGGGTATAAATCTGGGTGGTGGACACATCGGCATGGCCGAGCATGGACTGGACACTGCGAAGATCTGCTCCGCCTTCAAGCAAATGGGTGGCAAAGGAATGGCGCAGGGTATGGGGGGTAACGTTCTTATTAATCCCGGCTTTGGCGGCATATTTTTTAATAATTTTCCAGAATCCCTGGCGGGTCATGGGCTTCCCGGCCCTGGCCACAAACAGGTAGGGGCTGGCAATAGTGCCGAGCAGTTCAGGACGGCCGGTTTCCTTAAACAGCAACACCGCCTGCCTTGCCTTGGTTCCCAGGGGGATCACCCGTTCCCTGGACCCTTTGCCCATGACCCGGACCAGGTTGGCGTCCAGGTTTACATCCTGAAGGGACAGGGATACCAGTTCCGATACCCTTAATCCCGAACCATATAGGATTTCCAGCATGGCAAGGTTTCTGAGTTCTCTTGCCGTGACCGGATTGGCGGCATTGAGCAGGGCTTCAACCTCGGCAACGGATAAAATTTTGGGAAGGGCCAGGCCGGTTTTGGGCAGGTCCACTTCCAGAACAGGGTTGGCAGCCAATAATTTTTCATTGACCAAAAACTTGTAAAGCCCCCGGATGGTGATCAGGTGTCGGGCCCTGGATTTGGCTGACAGCCCTTTTTGGGATAAATGGATAAGCCAGGCCAGAATAACCGTTGTATCCACCTGTTCCAGCCGTTCAACTTTCTGGTCTTCTAAAAATTCGACAAATCTTGCCAGATCCCCGGCATAGGATTCAATGCTGTTGGGGGCCAGCCCTTTTTCAACGATTAAAAAATCCAGGTATTGTTGGGTGTGCTGGTCGATCATAATATCGCTTTTAGCGGTTAGGGGTTAGAGCTATTGGCAGTTACCGGTTTGAGGTTAAAGGCGAATAGCTCAAATCATAAAAACAATTCCGATATACACCTGAACCCAATGGTGTTGGCAGAAAATCCGGCAGGAAAAAGCCCCCTTGAGCCGATGGTAACGTCAGGTCCGCAGTTCCATCCCCCGCCTTTGGCAATGCTGTACAGCCGGTTGGCCCGGGTTTTAACCGGGGGGTTTTGAACATCACCGGTCCACTCCATGACATTGCCCAGAATATCGGCCATACCGAATTCATTGGCAAAGGCTTCATATTCATCCACCGGGCAGGTGTCGGCCAATGCGGTTAATTCAAAATTCAGGGCCTTTGGGTTAAACTCGCTGCCCCAGGGATACCGGTTTCCCATATCGGTCCTTGCCGCGGCTTCCCATTCGGCCTCAGTGGGAAGCCGCCGGCCGATCCAGGACGCATAGGCCATGGCATCTTCCACGCTGACCTGTACCACAGGATGGTTTCTTTTGCCATACAAGGATGATTCAGGCCCTGACGGCTGGAACCAGCAGGCCCCTTTAACCTCTTGGGATCCGGCTGATTTCTGCCAGGCAGCCCGGGTTTTTCGTTTTTTAAACCGGGCATAAAAAACCGTCCCATGCCCCCGTCTCTCTGCCGTGGTCACATATCCGGTATGGTCGACAAAAATTTCAAACAGGGCATTGGTGACGGGAAATTTTCCGATAAATGTTATGGGCATTTGCAGCTGCTGAAGTTCAAGGCTGGCCTTAAGTTTTTTTTGGGTCCCGACGGTGTACAAGCCTTCGGGAACCGTTACATAGATGTTAAATTTTTTCTCCCGGTCTCCCAGAGTTTCGTCAAACTGTTCCGCCCGCTCCCGCTGCGCCCTGAATTCTTCAAGGGCCTTTTGTTCTTCTTCATCTAATTCATCAACCTCTTCAAGTTCCTCGTCTTCTGCCAGCTCAATTTCTTCCACATCATCGTCTAAATCTTCAATTTCTTCTAATTCCTCATCTTCATCGAGTTCGATTTCTTCTACATCCTCATCGTCTCCGGCCTCGACTTCTTCAAGTTCCTCATCCTCCCCTAACTCAATTTCATCAATGTCTTCATCATCTGTGATTTCAGTGTTCTGGGCATCAATTTCTTCGAGTTCTTCATCCTCACCCAACTCGATTTCTTCAACGTCCTCATCACTGTCATTGATTTCCACGTCATCGCCGGTTACCTCTTCGAGTTCCTCATCCTCTCCTAATTCGATTTCTTCTATGTCTTCGTCACTGTCAACAATTTCGACATCGTCGTCTTCAATCTCTTCAAGTTCCTCATCTTCACCTAACTCAATTTCTTCTATATCTTCATCATCGATGATTTCGGTGTCCTCATCATCAATTTCTTCAAGTTCTTCATCCTCGCCCAACTCAATTTCTTCGATGTCCCCGTCACTGTCAACGATTTCAACATCATCGTCCTCAATCTCTTCAATCTCTTCGTCTTCATCTAACTCAATTTCTCCGATGTCCTCATCATCAATTTCCTCAAGTTCTTCATCCTCGCTCAGCTCAACTTCTTCGATGTCCTCATCACTGTCAACGATTTCAACATCATCGTCCTCAATCTCTTCAAGCTCTTCGTCTTCATCTAACTCAATTTCCTCAATGTCCTCATCGACATCTATAATTTCGGCATCCTCATCATTGATTTCCTCAAGTTCTTCATCTTCTGCAAGTTCTGCTTCTTCCAAGTCTTCATCGGCATCAACGATCTCAAGCTCGTCTTCATCGACTTCTTCAAATTCATTGTCATCCCCGCCGTCTCCGGCACCTTGGCCGGATCCCAGATCATCAAGCGCCCCTCCCTGGGAAACATGGTTGATGATTTTTTCAATTTCCTTGATGATATCTTTTGACTCTGTGTCGCTGTCCGCCTCCTTGAGGCTCTCAAGGGCCTGAGAGACCGCCTTGAGCACCCCTGAAATCTGTTCTAAATCAAACCCGGCCCCGGCGGCATCTCCCAATGAGTTAAATACATCGTTTTTGGCCTCCTCGCTCATATCAAAAACATTGGCCGGGGAAATAATGATGTTGTCAGGGTTAAATCCCTTTTGGGCCAGTTTTTCCAGGTCTTTGTTGATGGAGGATTTCAGGCTTGAAAAATTTCTTCTTTTGGACCGGATTTTGGCCGGATCATGATTTAAGTCCCAAATCTGATCCACCAAGGCGTCCGTATCGATAAATCGAACCGGTTCCCCTGATTCCTGAGCGCTGCTATAAACGGACAGAATGGCGGAAACCGCCTTGTATTTAACAGAGCCGGGGCGGTATTTAAGATGGGCTGCCGCCTGTTGAATATCATCTAAGGAAATGGATAGTTTAGCCAAAAGGCAATGCCTCCTTGAAACGGTAAAAAAGCCTTAAACCGGAACGGCCCCTCAGAAAATCATGGCCTTAAAGTTAGGTATCGGCTGTTTGGGCTAGTACTTCAATTATAGTATGGCCCCTTTTCAATTTCAACCGGCTGTCAAACCGATCCTGAATCGCTAAAAAAATAGTGCGGGCCCCCTTGAAATCATTGATATTTAACGGATTGGGATTGAAATTTTTGCCCATTGTGTTAAAATCCAAAAATCATGAGCAAAATTTTAACAATTTCCGGCCAGAAAGGCGGGGTAGGAAAAAGTACAGCCGCTGTCAATCTGGCCACGTCTCTTGCCCTGTACGAGAAACGGACCCTTCTGATCGACTGTGACCCTAGCGGGTGTGCCACCCAATGGTCCGGTGTGAATCCCTTTTCCCATGATATCTCATCTGTTTTTAAAGGCAAGGTCGGTTTCATGGCGGCGGTCACAGGTACGGATCTGATGTATATGGATGTTCTCCCATCAGGATTTGACCTGTTTTCAGTCGCCTTAAGGCTGTCCAAACTTACGGCAAACGAAAAAATGCTCCGGGTATTTCTTCATACGGAAGCAGACCCTTCCTATGAGTACATTATTATTGACTCCCCCTCTTCATGGGGATACCTTGCTGTTGCCGCTGTTGCCGCGGCAGACATTCTGGTTTCCCCTGTCTGCCCGGACTTAAATCAGGAAAAGGATTTCTCAAGCCTTTTGAATCTGGTCAAATACATAAGGAAAACCCATGAAATCCCCATAAAAATCGGCGGTTTTCTATTTAACAGGGTCGATAGTAATGACCAGGTCAGTCAATTTCTTTTAGATCGCAACCTTCAAAACCTAAAGGATCTGGTCTACCAGACCACCATTCCGGATGATCCGGCCGTCAAAAAAGCCGCGGCCCCGCTTGCCCTTTACGATATCAAAAATCCGGCGGCATCATCGTACCTGGATTTTGCAAAGGAGATTGTTCAGGCTTTAAATTAAAATGTGCAAAGGTGATTCATGAAACTGATTCCGCCTGAATCCATCAAGGAAAACGAAAAAGAGTTCATTGATACCATTAACGCCGAACTGGATTGGGAATCCATTGAAAACCTGTTGATGGAAAAGCATCAATTTACCCTTCAAGAAGAGATCGAATACAAGAACGGTGACCTCATTGTCCATAACAATCAGATCGCCTACCAGTTTGACTTTGAAGTCAAGGTGCCATTGTCCGTGATTTTCAACCGGAACGGCGAATGCATTGAAATGAACACCCATGGTTACAGCGCCGATGAGACCGGTATGCCGGCCGATGAACCGGACAGCCCGGAGGATGGCGTCCTTGAAGCGGGGATTGATGAGCCTCCCCCAAAGGAATCAAGCCATAAAGAAAAGGTAGAGCAGATGGCTTCGGATATTGCAGACATGATTCATGAAATCAACCAAGGAGATGAATAATGGAGATATCAGGGGATAAACACATAGACCCGGTGGAAACCAGGAAACAACTTGATGAAATCCTTGCCCGGGAGATTACCTCCTTTGTTGAACTGGATACGGATGTGGCATCAATGTCCTTTAATCTTGCCAGCATTTCATGCATCATTTTAATGGTGGAACGGGAACGGGAGATCAAGCAGTACCCGGATTCCCCGCCGGAACGGTTCGATGAAGAATCTTTTCAGGAAGAACTGACGGACATTGGCCTTGACCTGGACGAAAACCTTGAAATGGTTCTCAATTCCCTGATCGGCCACGGGTACATCACCAAAACCGGCAATGGTGATCTAGGGGCGGGGATGCCGGCCTTTATGATGGCAGGGCTTCTGGATTCCATGTTTCCGGGCATGCAGGGGCTGAATTTGATTGCCTTTGTGCTTCAGATGAACGATGAGGTGAATTCAGGCCGCAAAACCCTGGAACTTGCCAAACAAAGCTTTGAATCCACCCTGAAAAGCCGGGGGGTTCAGGTTAACCGTGACAGCGCCAAGAAACTGGCCACAGACATGGCCTCGGGTGCCACCAAACAATCGGTCCAGTCCAAACAGATTTCCGCCACACTCAAAAAGAACAACCTCAAGCGGCTTTCGGGCCTGATGAAAACCAGGAAACGCTCGGAAAGCTTCACCTCCAAAATGGTGGTCAGGGATGTGTTTGACAAAGGGCCCACCAAAGAGGAAATCGCGGCCCGGAAAGCCGAAGCCTTAAGAAAAGAACAAGAGGCCGAAAAAGCCGCTGAGCTGGCCCGGCAGCTGGCTGAAAAAGAAGAAAAAATCAAACAGTCCCAGGAAGAGGCCAGAAAAGCCGAAGAACAGCTAAAGGCGTTGGAAAAAAGGCAGGAAGAGTTGCGCATTGCCCGGGAGAAGGCCGCTGAGTTAGAAGAAAAAGAGGCCCTCATGGCCCAGCGGGAGGCCGAGCTCAAGGCCATGGAGGAACGGATCAGGCAACAAGAGGAGCAGGCCCGTGAAAGGCAGGCCCAAAGGGAAGCCGAAGCAGCAGAAAAGGCAGCGGGACCTGAACCTGTCAAGTCCCGGGCCGACGACGATATCGAGTCCAGAATTGCCGAATTTGAAAGTGATCTGTCAACCCCTTGCCCCCTTTGTGCCAGCGGCAAAGTCGTGACCAGGACAACGGAAAAAGGCAAAGATTATTTTTCATGTTCAAATCCGGACTGCCGGTTTGTTTCCTGGGAAATGCCCTATCATTTTGAATGCCCCTTATGTAAAAATCCGTTTTTAACGGAGACCACAGGCCCAACCGGTGAAAAAGGGCTCAAATGCCCCAGGGCCGCCTGTGCCTACTCCCAGAACAACCTGCTTGACCCCAGACAGAACATGGCCGCCCCGCCGGCCCCGGCCAAAAAGAAAAAAAGAGTGGTCCGCAGAAAAAAGAAAGGATAGGGAAAATCCCGAACCTTTAAATCGTAACCTTGACATTTTTTGTCATGATCTAAAAATTTTTTGTTCAATGCCTGGTCCATACCCCAGGCTTATCTCATCTCGGTTTTTGCTGGCTGAATAATTTATCTCTTTTGATATCAGTATATTAAAAAAAATAAATCCAAATTTCGCTTCCCTGGCATGCCAGTTGCTCATTAAGTTTTGCAACAAAAGAGTTTAAATCTTTTTAGTCCAACCCAAAGATAAGGAGAGTAAACATGACTAAAAAAAATGAAAACGGATTTACCCTGATTGAACTGATGATCGTCGTGGCCATTATCGGCATTCTGGCCGCCATTGCCATCCCTAACTTCATGAATTATCAGTGCAAGGCCAAACAGGCTGAAGCCAAATCCAATCTTGGAAATATCCGCACCATGGAAGAGGCCTACTTTGCTGAGAATGATACGTATGACGTCGATCAGTCTAAAATCGGGTTTGCGTTAAAGGATGCAGCTGCCGCAAAATATACTTACACGATTACAGCTGCGACTGCGACCGGATTTACCGCGCAAGCAGTCGCCAAAGCACAAACGAATGGCAAAAACGATACCTGGACCATGACCCAGACCGGAGCTTTGACAAACTCCGTTCCCGGATGCACGCCCTAATCATTCGTTTAACGGTCAATAAATTAAAAGATCGGGTCCTGCGCCACCCTGAAAGGCGCAGGGCCACTCTTTTATTTTCATGAAAACCTTATGCTGCTATATTTTAATTGTCGTCCTGCTGACGGCAACCATCCTTTTCCAAACCCGTCTTCTTAATGAGCGGTTTTCATTTTCCTTTGACAATCCCGAGTGCCCCTGGTGCGACGGCAACCAAATCGATGAAATCCGGTTTATTCCCGCCAAAACCCTGTTTATCAGATTGTTTGCCCCGGCAGATCCCGATTTAACGGCTGATTTTTTATGGGTCCGGACCAAATACTATTTTGGCGCCCATGCGGTTACAGACCAGGACTATTTTTTCTTAAACTACCTGCTGGAAAAAATCACCGATCTTGCGCCACACTGGAAAGTGCCTTACATTTTTGGTGCCGTTGTTTTATATCTTGAGGCACAAATGCCCGATGACGCCCTCTGGATTCTGGATAAAGGGTTGGCAAGCTTTGAAGATGACTGGCAGTTTTATTTTCTAAAAGGCTATATTTACTGGAAGGCCTTTGAAAACCTTGAAGAGGCCAGCCAGCAGATTTTTGAAGCGTCCAAACAAAAGGACGCCCCGCAATACTTAAGGGGCCTGTCGGCCACCCTTGCCTCAAGGTCCGGCAACCGGGCATTTATGGAAACATTTTACCGGATTATTGACCAGCATGTGGATGACCCAGAACAAAAACAGAAGATCCGGGAAAAACTTAAAGGAAATTAACCTTGGTCCAAAACGCTGTAGAATTAAGCGATGTCTCCTATCAGGTACCCCAGGGATTTTTTCTAAAATCCAAAACCATTGTCAGGGATATCAGTTTTTTCATTCCCAAAGGTGAATCCATGGGGCTGATCGGCCCTAACGGGGCCGGGAAAACCACGACCATCAAGCTTTGCACCGGCATTTTAACCCCCAAAACCGGAAAGGCCTTTATTGATGGTCAGCCCTGTAGGTTAAAATCGGCGAGGGCAAAACTTGGTTTGTTAACCGAAAACCAGTACATCCCGGGCCATCTCAAGGTCAACGAGTGGCTGTTTTTTTTAGGACGGCTATCGGGCATGGCCGGACAGGGGCTCAAACAGGCCGTTCAATTGAATATGGAAAGATTTCATCTGGACACCCTGGCGGACCGGACTATTTTAGGCCTGTCCAAGGGCCAGGTGCAGCGCCTGGGATTTGCCCAGGCGTTTTTGCACAACCCCGCCATACTGGTATTAGATGAACCCATGAGCGGCATGGACCCCCTGTGGCGGTCCCGGCTCCATGACATTCTTTTAGATTACAAAAAACAGGGAAACAGCCTGTTGTTCAGTTCCCATATCATGTCCGATGTATTGCAGCTGTCAGACCGGATTACCGTAATTAAAAACGGGACCGTTTCCTGGCAGGGCACCATGAATGACATCCACCGGAACATTACCCGGTATGAGGCCGTGGTTCACGGTTCTGACATGAAAATTTTCGACCACATAGAGGGCCGCATCCAGGTAGAAGCCCAGCCCGACGGATCCCATAAAATTCTGGCTGATAAGGCGGCCAAAGACAGGATCATTGAACTGGTGTCAGGGCAGCAGTTGTCCCTGGCATCGTTAACCCCTGTTTATCCGGCAATTGAGGATATATTCAAATGAAGCGCTTCACAAACCAGGTGTGGGCTTTTACCCTGATTACCTTTAAGGAAAATTTAAGAAACAACGCTTATCTGATTCTTAGCCTGACCGGCATCTGCCTGTTTTTAGCGGCCGGTATGCTCGCCAACATGGCGGTGGGGGATCAAACCCGGGTGGTGCTGGATTCGGGTTTCTGGATTCTCGGGATATTGGGGGTGGTGTCAAGCCTGGTCCTCGGGCTGAATGCCGTTCAAAATGATCTGAACAAAAAAATCATCTATACCATGCTGTCACGGCCGGTGGACCGGTGGGTGTATATGTCCGGTAAATTTGCCGGAATCCTGGCCATGGGATGGTTAATATTTATTACCCTTTCATTCATACTGGTTATGGCCCTTGTTATGACGGGCACCCCGGTTTCAGTTAACATTCTGACCGCCATAGGGTTTATTTTTTTAGAGTGGTGTGTGCTGTTTGGGTTCAGCATTTTGTTTGCCTCATTTACCGGTCCTTTGCTCCACGCATTGTTTTTGTTTTCCCTTTATTTTATCGGACACTGGGCTTCCTATTTATTTGCCTATGCCCGGAATGCCCAGGATCAACTGCTGGAAAATGTTTTATTGATCCTTTATTACGGGTTTCCCAACCTTGAAGCCCTTAATTACAGAACCCAGGCATTGTACCAAACGCCCATTCCGGCAGGCCACCTGGTGCAGAGCCTTGGTACCGGTCTTGGATGGACTGTCACCGTTTTTGTGCTGGCGGTACTCATTTTCAACAACCGAAAAGTCATTTGACTTATATGAAAGTCTCACTAACATCTTGAGAAGACTTCCATTATTTGTTGTGGGCGGTTCTTGGTTGGATAACCAGGGCGGCCCGTGGCTGTTATATGAAAGACTCAGCAACCTGTTGAGTTTTTTCAATATTTGTTGTGGGTGGTTCCTGGTTGGATAACCCAAACGGCCCGTGGCCGTTATTGATACTTGAAGGGCAGGCTGACCTGCCGGCCATCGGGATTTTTTAAAACCACCTGGTCCGGTTCAATATGCAGGACCAGGTATCCTTGAACCCGTTCATTTTCCCCCAGAATTTTATCGTTGATTACCGCAATCCGCTGTGACGGGTCTTTTGACCAGGAAATGGCCTGAAGGTCCAACAGGGTTGAATCAGCCATGGGATATGCCATCTTTTGGGGCGCCTGGTCCGGGACAGGGATATTTTTTGTTGCGGACTGGGCCTGAGGGATTTCAACCACAGCCGGTTCGGGCTCCGGCAAAGGCCTTTGGAACTCACGGATTTTTAAAGGGGCCGGCGGCTGCGACGGGGGGACCGGATCAACCGGTTCACTTTCTGCCATTTCCAGGGGAGGGGGAATAAATGCCGGTTTCTTTCCCGGTAATTCGGCCCCCAGGGCAGGGGGAGCCGGCGCGGTCTGTTTTATTGCCTGATCACTAATTTCCAATGGCCTGCCGCCCGGGTCTACAGGCCCTTCAGGTTGATCGTTCATCCAGTAAAGCCAGCCGCCCAACCCCATCACAACAACCAGGCAGCCGCAAAGGAGCGCGATGAAAACAACCGGCGGTTTGGAACGGCCTTTGGGCTCTACGGCAACAGTCCTTTTGAAAACAGGCTCAGGGACTTTAATTTCAGCTCCCTGGGATTTGGCCAGGTCTGCATTGTCCTGGGCTTTTTTTAATGCCGTTAGAATGGTGCTCATATGAAAACTTTAAGGCGTTGTTGGTTGATTTTCAGGCTGACGGCTGTGTTTTAGCCGGTACAGGACAATTTTGGTCATGGGGCCGGCAAGGCCGTCCTGTTCAAGACCGTATCGGGCCTGTATGTCACGGACCGCATCTTTTAAGGACGTGTCATAATGGGCGGTCAGTTCCAGGTTGTCAAAGCCTATCTGTTTTAAAAATGATTTTAACGAGATAATCACGGCAGCAGGAGAGCCCGGGGTGATAACACCGGGATATCCGAAGATATCTTTCCAGGGGATGTAAATGTTGTTTTTAATATGGACCGATAACTCATCAAAGGGCAGGGTGACCCGCGAATTATTCCTGCCCTCCAGTATAAAGGACCGCCCATTGTCAAAAATTTCCAATAACAGCAGGTATCCGGATTTTTCATTTATCTGCACCTGGATAATGGCCGGCAGCTGAAAT
Organism: uncultured Desulfospira sp.; assembly: GCA_963663165.1. Taxonomy (GTDB): domain Bacteria; phylum Desulfobacterota; class Desulfobacteria; order Desulfobacterales; family Desulfobacteraceae; genus Desulfospira. The sequence goes on from OY760175.1 coordinate 694,583, forward strand.
TGCAGCAATCTGTCAGGGTCATTGATAATGTGTAAAATCTGAAATCCGTACTCAATGGCCAGGACTTTGAAAAACTGGGAATCGGTGGTGATTTCTTCAAGCCGTCCGGTTTGAACATCAACCATATCCATATCCGGTTCCCAGAGCTTTAGAACATGCTTAAAAGCGTCATCCCTTTGACATATAAAAAGGTCATCAAAAGCGGTGGAAATTGGTTTGGAACGGATATCTTTGGCCTGGGTCTTGGCCTGGGCCGCTGTTTTAAAAGAAACCTTACCGGTTTTTGGGGCGGGCGGTGTTTGGGTTGCCGCCTGGGGTTTTAAGTTGACGTGGGTAAGGGACCTTGGGGAAAAAAGGGTTGCGGCCATTGCCACGGCAAGAATTAAAAGCAGTGCTGCCAATCTGGGAAATGAAAAAAAGGAACGGGTTGCTTTGGGCAAGACAACTTCCTTTGCGGCGGTACGGACCATTGTCCTGGTAACGGTCTTTTTATCCTGGCTGTAAGCCGTTAACAATGCCCTGTCACAAAGAATGTTGATTTTCCGGGGAATGCCGCCGGTCTGTCTGGCAATCTGCTGTAATGCCCCCGGGGTGAACAGGGCCTGGGGGACTAAAGACGCCGTGTTAATCCGGTGTTCAATGTAAAGCTGTGTTTCGGTAACGCTCAAGGGCAGTACCTTGCAGCTGACACTGATTCTTTGGCGCAAGGGACGCAGCTCAAAGGTATTGAGAATCTCTGACAGCTCAGGCTGGCCCACGAGAATGATCTGCAGCAGTTTGGCTTTGGTGGTCTCAAGGTTTGATAAGAGCCTTAACTGTTCTAAAGTCTCAGGTTCAAGGTTTTGGGCCTCGTCTATGAGAAGCACCACTGACCGGCCCTGGCTTTTCCGGGCCAGCAAAAAACCGTAGAGCTCCCTTGTCATGTCCGAGGGTTCCCGGGATTCAACCTCAAGTCCAAGATCGGCCAGAATGGCGCTTAACAGCTGGGAGGCATTCAGTTTGGAGTTAAAAATAAAGGCTGAGTCAACGGTGTCGTCAAGGTTTTCTAAAAACACCCGGCAAAGGGTGGTTTTCCCGGTCCCGACCTCGCCGGTGATTTCCACAAACCCTTCGGCCTGGGAAAGGGCAAAGGACAAATGGGCCAGCGCTTCTTCGTGGCTGGCGCCAAGAAACAGGAATTCCGGATCAGGTACCAGTCTGAAGGGCTTTTCCTTAAATCCGAAATAGGCGTTGTACATGGTAAAAACAGTTTAAGGTTTTCAGTTTACAATAACCTTTCCTATCTATAAGGTTTCCCATCTAAATACAATCATTTTTCCCTTAACTTTTGCTAATAAAATTGACTTTAAGGCAGAATCGTTTTAGAAAAGATAATCAATTTAGCCCAATTTTACGGCCTGCATTCAAAAAATCAGGAGAAAAACCATGACATTTTCAATTGATCCGGCTTTTGCCGGGGGGGAAAGCATTTTTAAACGAATAACGCAAATGGTTCTTTGCGCTGCGCTTATGGTATTCTTAACCGGATGTGCCTCAACCCTCTCCCCGGCAACGCCGGCTGGTGATACCGGGGAAGGCAATGAAAAATCCAACCAGACAACGGCCATCTATTATGATTTTGTGGATATCCTGGTGCCCAATGAATTGAAAATCATCAAAGACAAAACCTTTGTGGTCTCCACCCCGGGGTTCCGGTCCGGCGTGCTGATGATGAAAGGCCGGGTAGAGGGCCACTCGCTGTTTAATTTTTTTAATACCAACATGTTAAAAGACAACTGGAATGTGGTCAGCCAGATCAAATCCCCGGACACCACCATCATGGTGTTTGAAAAACCCACCCGGTGCGCCGTGGTCACCATCCGGGACGAAGAAATTTATACCTATGTGGAAATCGGGGTGGCCCCCAGGGTCCAGGGAACCATGCAGCAGATGACGCCGGCCGATATTATTGATTCGGGCCTGGCCCCTTAACCGCTGGATTTTTCTATGTTAAAGAACACGCATATCCTTTTGGGGGTTACCGGCGGCATTGCCGCCTATAAGTCTGTGGAACTGCTGCGCCTTTTAAAAAAGGCCGGGGCCGATGTGCAGGTGGTGCTAACGGCATCGGCCCAGAATTTTGTGGGCAAAACCACTTTTGAAGTCTTATCGGAAAATCCGGTTATTGCCGATCTGTTCAAGGATACCGGTTCTTCTGTGGCCCATATTGATGCGGCAGCCAAAACCGACCTTGCGGTGGTCGCCCCGGCCACGGCCAATATCATCGCAAAGCTGGCCAATGGCTTGGCTGACGATGCCCTGAGCACCACCATGCTCGCGGTGACGGCACCGGTCATGCTTTGTCCGTCCATGAATTCGGACATGTACCAGAACATCCGGGTGCAGCGCAATCTGGATATATTGGAAAAGGACGGCGTCCATATCCTGGATCCGGATTCCGGTGTGCTGGCCTGCAAAACCGTTGGGGCCGGAAGGCTGCCGGAACCCGAATATATCTTTGACCGGATCTGTGCCCTGTTAACCCCTAAAGACCTTAAGGGGAAACGGTTCCTCATTTCAGCCGGCCCCACAAGGGAGGCCCTTGACCCGGTCCGGTACATCAGCAACCACTCTTCGGGAAAAATGGGGTACGCCATTGCCGGGCGGGCGGAAAAAAGGGGCGGGCAGGTCACCCTGGTCTCGGGGCCGGTTTCCATTGATCCGCCCTTCGGGATTGATCTGATCAAGGTGTCAAGCGGTGATGACATGGCAGCGGCCATGCTGGACAACCTTTCTTGTGCCGACATTATTATCAAAGTGGCGGCTGTGGCGGATTTTAAACCTGACGCCTGCCAGGCCCTTAAAATTAAGAAAAAACCCGGACAAAAGGGCATGGTCCTTTCCCTTACGGAAAATATGGATATTCTCAACCGTTTGGGAGAGCTTAAAACCAAAGAACAGTTTCTGGCCGGGTTTGCCGCCGAAACCCATGACCTTGAAGAAAATGCCTTAAAAAAAATGAAAAAAAAGAACCTGGACATGATCGTGGCCAATCTGGTGGGGCAGGAAGGCTCGGGATTCGAGGCCGACACCAACAAGGCCCGGGTTTTTCTAAAGAACGGAACCGTAAAGGATATTCCGCTCATGGAAAAACTTCAGGTGGCCGACATTGTCCTTGATACCATTGTTCAAGAACTGGGGTAGGTATCATGTCCCCTCCCTTTTTAGACCAGGACGGTCAATCATTTAACCCCATGGGGGAATTCAAAGAGGCGATCAAGGATTTCTCCGAATTTATCAGGGACCAGCAGCGCCTTGGCAATACCGAACTGTCCCTGAACCAGGCCTCACGGCAGGCAATGGCGGCCTGGGGGGGAAACCGGAGCGCCCGGGCGGCCGCACCTGCGGGGCCATTTTTATGCCAGGGCCATGAATGGTCAACCCTGTGGATCATTGATTCGGAATCTGTTTTTTTCAAAGAAGCGGCCGGAAAGCTGCTCACCAAAATTTTAGAGGCCATGGCCCTTACGCCGGACCAGGTGTTTATCTGCAATGCCGAAGACCGTGATGCCCTAAAAGATAAACTCACCCGGCAGCCGCCTCAAGCGGTCATCGGCTTGGGGCAGAAGGCCGGTTCCTTAATATACGGCCGGGCCGTTTCCCTGGATTCGGTTCAGGGTAAATTTACCCGGTTTTACGGCGTCCCGGCCATGCCCACCTATCACCCGAAAACCCTGCTGGAGAATCCGGACCTGAAACGGCCGGTCTGGGAGGCCATGAAACAGGTCATGGCCAACGTTAAGGGGTCAAGATGACTGACAGACACGACCTTCTCGATCAATTCATTGAAACCCTGGCAGCGGAAAAAGGGTATTCAAAACACACCTGCCGGGCTTATGAATCCGACATCTTAAGTTTCATTAAATTTTTGTATACTGAAAAAAAGAGGGCAGCGGAATTTGACCTTCCGGAAGATGACCCGCCGGATAAGGCCGTTCTTCAAACCTTTTTTGCGCCCCTGGCCCCCAAAATCGAAAAACAGGACATCAGCCGGTTTTTAGCCGGGCAGGTCCGGCAAAAAAAAGCCAAAAAAAGCCTGGCCCGCCACCTGTCTTCTTTAAAGGCGTTTTTTAAATTTCTGGTCAGGATCGGCAGGACCGCCCTGAATCCCGCGGACCAGATCCCCTTTCCCAAGCTTGAAAAGACCATCCCCAAGTACTTAACCATTGATGACCTTTTCCGGCTGTTGGATTCCATTCCTTCGGAAACCTGGATGGACAAACGAAACCTGGCCATGTTTGAAACCTTTTATTCCACGGGCATGCGGGTATCGGAAATTCACGGATTAAATCAAAATGATGTTGATTTTCAGGCCCAAGTGATTAGAGTCTTTGGCAAAGGCAATAAGGAACGGGTGGTGCCGGTGGGGCAGCGGGCCCTTTTGGCCATTAAACATTACAGGGAAAGCCTGGCTGATCCCCCGCAGGCCATGTTTGTGAATAAAAATTTTACCCGGCTGACCAGCCGGTCCATCCGCAGGATTCTGGACCAGCTGGTCCATGACTGCGGGTTGTTTGTACCGGTTTCCCCTCATACCCTGCGCCATTCCTTTGCCACCCATATGCTGGATTCAGGGGCGGATTTAAGGGGAATCCAGGAAATACTCGGCCATGCCAGCCTGTCCACTACCCAGGTGTATACCCATGTAAGTATGGACCACTTAAACCGGGTGTATGACAAGGCCCATCCGAGAAGCTGACGGCTTACCGTTTTTTTGATCAGGGATCGTCCCGGATCAAAATGGAAGGCCTGTATTTTTTTTAATTTTATTATTTTGGTTGTAATTTATGACAGATACAAAGACATTTCACGGCACCACCATCCTGGCCTTAAGGGATGACACCGGCGTGGTGGTGGCCGGTGACGGACAGGTCACCCTAGGCAGCATCGTGACCAAGCACAAGGCCAAAAAGGTCAGGAAAATTTACCATGATCAGATCATCACAGGCTTTGCCGGCGCCACGGCCGATGCCCTGACCCTGTCTGAAAAGCTTGAAGAAAAGCTTGAACGGTACAACGGTTCTTTGACAAGGGCCTGTGTGGAGCTTGCCCGGGAATGGCGCACCGACAAGTATTTAAGGCGGCTTGAGGCCATGATGATTGCGGCTGACGGGGCCAATACCTACCTGCTTTCAGGCAACGGCGATGTCATTGAGCCTGACCACGGGGTGATCAGCATCGGGTCCGGATCGGTGGCGGCCCAGTCCGCTGCTGTGGCATTGATGGAAAATACCGGCCTTTCGGGACGCCAGATCGTTGAAAAAGCCATGAAAATTGCCGGGGATCTGTGTATATACACCAACCATAACGTGACCATCGAAGAAATTAAAAAATGAAAAACCTGAAACCCAGACAGATTGTATGCGAGCTTGATAAATATATTATCGGCCAGAACGATGCCAAAAAATCCGTTGCCATTGCCTTGAGAAACCGGTGGCGGCGCCGGCAGCTCGACCCGGATCTTCAAGAGGAAATCGCCCCTAAGAACATTATTCTCATCGGCCCCACCGGCGTGGGGAAAACCGAGATTGCAAGGCGGCTGGCCAACCTGGCCGATGCCCCTTTTTACAAGGTTGAGGCATCCAAATTTACCGAAGTCGGATATGTGGGACGGGATGTGGAATCCATGATCCGGGACCTGGTGGAACTGACCGTCAACAACCTGAAGGCCCGGCAGCAGGAATCGGTCCAGGAAAAGGCGGCCAAAATGGCCGAAGAGCGGATCCTGGATATTCTGCTGCCCCCGTCTTCAGGCAACGCCGGGGTCAGCCTGGACAATACCATTGAAACGGCCGGGCAAAGCCCGTCCGGGACCGGAACCCGGGAAAAGCTGCGGAACATGCTCAAGGCCGGCAAGCTCGATGACCGAAAAATTGATCTGGATGTCACCGATAAATCCTCGCCCATGGTGGAGATCTTTTCCAATACCGGTATTGAGGAAATGGGGATTAACGTTAAAGACATGCTCGGCAACTTCATGCCCAAAAACACCAAACGGCGCAAGGTCAGCGTCAAGGACGCCATCAAGCTGATCACCCAGGAAGAGGCGGCCCATTTAGTGGATATGGACTGGGTTAAATCCGAGGCTATTTCCCTGGTGGAGCAGTCCGGCATCATTTTTATTGATGAGATCGACAAGGTGGCGGGCAAGGAAAAAAGCTACGGCCCCGAGGTGTCCAAAGAGGGGGTGCAGCGCGACCTGCTGCCCATTGTGGAAGGCAGCACGGTGCCCACCAAATACGGGACCGTCCGGACCGATTATATTTTGTTTATTGCATCGGGGGCCTTTCACGTTTCCAAACCCTCGGACCTGATCCCGGAACTTCAGGGAAGGTTTCCCATAAGGGTGGAGTTGAACTCCCTTGGGGCCAATGAATTTACCAGGATTTTAACCGAACCGAAAAATGCCCTGGTACTTCAGTACATTGCCCTGCTCAGGACCGAAGGCGTGGACCTGTCCTTTACCCAGGATGCCGTGGAAAAAATTGCCCAGATTGCCGTTGATGTCAATAACACCACCGAGAACATCGGGGCCAGAAGGCTTCATACCCTGATGGAAAAATTGTTGGAAAATATTCTTTTTGACGCCCCGGACGTGGATGAAACCAAAATTGTGATAGACGCGGCGTTTGTTGAAAAACAGCTGGTTGACATTGCCGATAACCAGGATTTAAGCAGGTATATTCTATGACCCCGAACCTTGCAGATATTTTAATTGAGGCCCTCCCGTATATTAAACGTTTTTCTAAAAAAACCGTTGTGGTCAAGTACGGGGGCCACGCCATGAAAGACGAAAAACTAAAGACAGATTTTGCCAACGACATTATCCTTCTCAAGTACATCGGCATGAACCCGGTGGTGGTCCACGGGGGCGGTCCCCAGATCAACCAGGTCCTGGATGCCATGGGCATTACCTCCACCTTTATCCGGGGCATGCGGTATACGGACGCCCCGACCATGGATGTGGTGGAAATGGTTTTGGGCGGGAAAGTCAACAAGGATATTGTGGCAAGGATCAACCGGGAAGGGGGACGGGCTGTTGGGCTGACCGGCAAGGACGGCGACCTGATCCTGGCTGAAAAACTTCAGATTATTTATCAGGAAGACGAGAACAAACCGCCTGAAATCATAGATCCGGGCATGGTCGGGGATGTCAAACAGGTGAACCCTGAAATCATAAACACCTTAACGGCAAAGGGATTTATACCCATTATCGCCCCGGTGGGCATTGGCCGGACAGGGGAAACCTACAACATCAATGCCGATGTGGTGGCCGGCAAAATTGCCGCGGCCATGGGCGCGGAAAAACTGGTGCTGCTCACGGATGTGGACGGTGTTCTGGATAAGGAAGGCAAACTGATTTCCTCCATTGATGAACAAACGGCCCTGAAAATGATCCGCGACAAAGAGATCTCCGGCGGAATGATTCCCAAAGTGGAACGGGCCCTTGATGCGGTGAAGGGCGGGGTGAAAAAATCCCATATCATCAACGGGAAAATTCCCCATGCCCTGCTGCTGGAACTGTTTACAAATTCAGGGATTGGGACCCAGGTGTTTGGTAAGACTGAAGATGTTTAGACTGAAGGGGCTTAGGCCGGCTGAATCATAACCTTCTGACTATCTACCTTCAGCCTTCAGCCTATCCACCTAAATAAAGAGGATGTTGTAATGGATCAGACTGTTGATAAGACCGAGAGTCATGTTTTTAAAACTTATTTGCGCCAGGGATCGGCGCCTTTTGTTAAAGGGCAGGGCACCAAGCTTTGGGATTCAGATGGAAAAATTTATACGGATTTTTTAGCCGGGATTGCCGTGTGCAGTCTGGGCCACTGCCATCCTGAGGTGACCCGGGCGGTTTCAGAACAGGCCGCCACCCTGGTTCATGTGTCCAATCTTTTTTATACAACGCCCCAGGCGGATCTGGCCCAGGTGTTAACCTCAAATTCGTTTGCTGACCGGGCCTTTTTTGCCAATTCCGGGGCAGAAGCCAATGAGGCGGCCATCAAACTTGCCCGCCGGTATTTTCAGACCAAAGGCAATGGCAACCGGTACACCATTATTACCATGACACAGTCCTTTCACGGACGGACCATGGCAACCCTTTCCGCCACGGGCCAGGACAAGATCAAAAAAGGGTTTTACCCCCTGTTGGACGGTTTTGTCCATGTGCCGTTCAACGATATTCAAGCCTTGGAAAAATGCCTTGATGATACGGTCTGTGCCGTGATGATGGAACCGGTCCAGGGGGAGGGCGGGGTGATTCCGGCAGACCCGGATTACCTTAAGGCCGTTAGAAAATTATGCACGGATACCGGCACCCTGCTGATCTTTGATGAAATCCAGACCGGCATGGGCCGGTGCGGCACCCTGTTTGCCCACCAGGATTACGGGGTGGAACCCGATATCATGACCCTGGCCAAGGCCCTGGCCAACGGCATTCCCATCGGGGCCATGCTCGCGACTGAGGAAGCGGCCACAGGGTTTGAACCGGGCAGCCATGCCACCACCTTCGGGGGCACGCCGCTGGCCACTGCCGCAGCCCTTAAAGTGGTTGACATTATTTCGGACCAAGGGTTTCTTTCTCAGGTCAAAAAAACGGGGGAATACTTTAAAAGCAGGCTTCTGGAATTAAAACAGACCCATTCCCGGGTTAAAGACATCAGGGGAAAAGGACTGCTGATCGGCATGGAGATTGACAAGGATGCCGCAGAAATTGCCCGGGAGTGCTTTAAAAAAGGCTTTATCATTAATGCAATTCAAGATAAGGTACTCAGATTTGCACCGCCCCTGATTGTGGCCCAAAAAGAGATTGACGAACTAACCGCTGTGCTGGACAGCCTCTTATAGATCCGAAAGGAACGCGTATTTTGAAAAAAGATCTATTATCTTTACTGGACCTTGACGCCGATGATTTTACCTATCTGTTTGACCGGGCCCTGACCCTTAAAAAAAGATATGGCCAGGGCATCATGGACTCGCATCTGACCGGGAAAAGCCTTGGCCTGATCTTTGACAAAAAATCCACCAGGACCCGGATTGCCTTTGAAACCGCCATGATTCAGCTGGGGGGCCACGCCATTTACATGAGTACCCAGGACACCCAGATTTCAAGGAACGAGCCGGCCAAAGACACGGCAAGGGTGTTGTCCCGGTATATTGACTGCCTGGCCATGAGAACCTTTGATCATGAACTGGTAGAAGAATTTGCACAGGCGTCCACCATTCCGGTGATCAATGCCCTGACCGATTCTTTTCATCCCTGCCAGATCTTAAGCGATATCATGACCATTATCGAGCATAAAGGCGGGTATCAAAAGATTAAAATTGCCTGGGTCGGGGACGGGAACAACGTGGCCAATTCCTGGGTCAATGCCGCATCGGTTTTAGGGTTTAACCTGATCCTTGCCTGTCCGGACCAGCATGGGGTAAAGCCTGAGATTATCAAGGGGTGCGCCGCAGATACAAAGCCCAATATTGTATTTACAAATGATCCCAAAGAAGCGGTTAAAAACGCGGATGTCGTGTATACCGATGTCTGGGCCAGCATGGGAGAAGAAGACGAACTCGAAGACCGGATCAAGGTGTTTCAGGGATTTCAGGTCAACCATGGCCTGCTGTCGCTGGCCAGGCCCGATGTCCTGGTCATGCACTGCCTGCCGGCCCACAGAGGAGAGGAAATCAGCGAGGAGGTCCTTGAGGCCCCCAATGCAGCGTTCTGGGACCAGGCTGAAAACAAACGGCATATGCACAAAGCCATTCTGGAAGCCTTAATCATAGGCCGTGTTTGAACGAAAGGTCACCCACCTGCGGCATTAAAACAAAAGGAAAGCGTAATAGGGTTATGAGTGATAAACTCTGGGGCGGAAGATTTTCAGAAAGCACCGATGAACTGGTGGAAAAGTTCAATGCCTCCATTAACGTGGACAAGCGCCTTTATGACTGTGACATTGAAGGCTCCATGGCCCATCTGAAAATGATGGAAAAGCAGGGCATGATTACGCCCGAAGAGGCCAAAACCCTGATCCATGGCCTTGACCGGGTAAAGCAGAAAATTGAAAACCATGAGGTGGTCTTTTCCGACCGCCTGGAAGACATCCACATGCACGTGGAAGATGCCCTGGGCAAAGAGTGCGGGGATGTGGCCAAAAAACTGCATACCGGCCGGAGCCGGAATGACCAGGTGGCCCTGGATGTGCGGATTTATCTTAAAAAAGAGACCTTGAACCTCATGGGCATGATCCGCTCCTTTCAACAGGCCCTGGTGGATACGGCCAGGGCACATATGGATGTCATCATGCCCGGGTATACCCATCTGCAGCGGGCCCAGCCCGTGCTGTTTGCCCATCATCTCATGGCCTACTACGAAATGTTCAACCGGGATGCCCAGCGCCTTGAAGATTCACTCAAGCGCCTGGATGTGATGCCTTTAGGGGCAGCGGCGCTTGCCGGCACCACCTATCCTCTGGACCGGGCATATACCGCCAGGGTTTTGGGGTTTGGAAGTGTTTCGGAAAACAGCATGGATTCGGTGGCTGACCGGGATTTTGTCATGGAATTTATTTCCCATTCCTCCATTCTTATGATCCATTTGTCCCGGCTGTCCGAGGAACTGATCCTCTGGTCTTCTTCGGAATTTTCCTATATCACCATCTCTGATGCCTTTACCACGGGATCATCCATCATGCCCCAGAAGAAGAATCCCGATGTGGCGGAACTGGTCCGGGGAAAAACCGGCCGGGTGGTGGGCAACCTGATGGCCATCATGACCTTGATGAAATCCCTTCCCCTGGCTTACAACAAGGACATGCAGGAAGACAAGGAACCCTTGTTCGACACTGTGGATACCCTGACCATCTGTCTGGATGTCTACACCAGAATGTTGGGCAACATCCGGGTGAACAAGGACCGGATGCTGGCGGCCTGCAAACAGGGCTTTTTAAATGCAACGGATTTTGCCGATTACCTGGTTAACCGGGGCATGCCCTTCCGGCAGGCCCATTCCGTGGCCGGCAAAGCCGTGGCCCACGCCCTTGAACTCGGGAAAGAATTGGACGGGCTATCACTTACTGAACTGAAAAAGTTCAGTGATCTCATTGAAGAAGATATTTTTGAGTTTATCTCCCTTGAGCAGATGGTGGCCAGAAGAATCACCTATGGGGGAACCGGATTTGACAACGTCCGAAACGCTGTTGACCGGGCCCAAAACAACCTGTCTCAATATCAACCGGAGAAATAGATGAAACACCGCACTGCCATAACGCTGGCCTGTCTTTTTATGGGATGCCTGGCCATTTCTGCCTGCGGCTATAAAGGACCGCCCCTTCCGCCCCTTGCCAAGACCAGGGTTCTTACCCCGGTTGCGGGGTTAAGCTATGAGATTTCGGAAGATACGGCCATCCTGTCATGGACCCATGAACCGGATCCCGAAGACGGCCTGTCCCCCGTGAGCTTTGAAGTTTCAAGTGCCGTCAGGGTGCCCGGCGAATGCGAAGGCTGCCCCCTGGTATTTACCGTTGCCGATACCGTTCCCATGCCCGAAATGAGTTACTCAAAGGCTGTTGAACCCGGTAACCGGTATTATTTCAGGGTCAGGGCCGTTGGAAAAAATAATGTTAAAAGTGAATTTTCACCCACCATTTTAATTGAGCCCGGCCAACCCCCAGCCGATTAACCATCCCATCAACTGATCCATGGCATCTTATACCGCTTATTTAAGTATCGGCTCCAACAAGGGAGACAAAAAACAGAACCTTGACCGGGCCATCGACCATCTTGACCGCCACCCGTTAATTTCGGTTCTAAAGGTGTCCGGATTTTATAAAACAGCGCCCCAGAACTATGAAGATCAGGACTGGTTCGTTAATGCGGCCCTGAAAATCCAAACCCGTGTTTCAGACCCTTTAGACCTGTTAAAAATTCTCAAGGAAATTGAAGTACAGCTGGACGAGCACGGAAAGGAATTCAGGTTTGGCCCCCGCAAAATTGACCTGGATATTGTTTATTTTGAGGACTTGATTTTAAGCACCCCTTGCCTTGAAATCCCCCATCCGAGAATGCACGAAAGGTGCTTTGTTTTAAAGCCGGTCTGTGATATAGGAGCCCATACCGTTCATCCGGTGTTAAAGGTTGAGACAGTAACGTTATTGAAAGCCATTGAAAACCAGGAAGGCCAGGAAGTGATTCGATTATAAAAAAGCTATTAGCCTTTAGCTTTTAGCCATAAGGACTTACAGCTATTGGCTAAAGGCTAAATGCTGACAGCTAGTAGCTAAATAAAAGGAGATTGAAATTGAAATTTTTTATTGATACGGCAAACATTGAGCAAATCAAAGATGCGGCCAGCATGGGAATGGTTGACGGCGTCACCACCAACCCCTCTTTAATTGCCAAAGAAGAAGGTGAGTTTAAAGAGATTATCTCCAAAATCTGCGAGATCGTTGACGGGCCGGTCAGCGCTGAAGTCATCAGCCTTGAGTGTGATGGTATGGTCAGTGAGGCCCGGGACCTGGCCCGGATTGCCTCAAACATTGTGGTTAAAATCCCCATGACCATTGAAGGCTTAAAGGCTGTTAAGATTCTGTCATCTGAAGGCATTAAAACCAACGTCACCCTGGTGTTTTCCGCCCTTCAGGCCCTCATGGCCGCCAAGGCCGGTGCCACTTATGTATCCCCGTTTGTGGGCCGCCTGGACGATCTGGCCCAGGAAGGCATGGAACTGATTGAAGAAATTGTCCAGATTTTTGCCAACTATGAGTTCAATACCCAGATCATCGTGGCCAGTATCCGCAACCCCCTCCATGTCCTGGATTCAGCCATGCTCGGTGCCGATATTGCCACCATCCCCCATGGGGTGCTAAAGAAACTGGCCGCCCACCATATGACGGACAAGGGCATTGAATCTTTTATGGCGGACTGGAACAAAAAAAACCAATAAAAGATGACGGGAATATGGGCTGACAACTTGGAAAAATCAGCACAAAATCCAATTTTTTATTGACAAACAAGCCATAAACTTATATTAAAAACGCTTGTTGCTGAGCGGGAATAACTCAGTGGTAGAGTGCGACCTTGCCAAGGTCGAAGTCGCGGGTTCAAATCCCGTTTCCCGCTCCACCGGCGGCTTGGCCAAGGGGTAAGGCAACGGCCTGCAAAGCCGTTATTCTCCGGTTCAAATCCGGAAGCCGCCTCCAAAATAAAATCAAGGGGTTGAGATGAAAATCCAACCCCTTTTTTATGCCTAAAAAATGCCGTTCCCCTTGTATGGGTGGGTTGCATCAGGCCCGGCAAAGAAAAGGTGACCGGTCCCGAGGAAAGAGTTATACGGTTTCTAAAGTTGAAGAGATTTTTCAAACTCCACATTTAAATAAATTTCAGATAACGGCAATTCACAATTGGCCGATACGATTGTTACCGTCTGATCTAATTCTTCGTATGATTGATATCCCCATATATCACTTTGGCGTGTGTACTTTTCGACCCGGCATTCATGTTGGGAGACCAGGATATACTCTTGAAGTGTCGGGATTTTTTTGTAATTAAAGAACTTTTTTGCCCTGTCAAAAAGTTCTGTTGAATCTGAAAGGATTTCTATAATAACAACTGGGTTTGTCAGGTTGTCAAAATTATCATCATCAAATTCCGCATTACCGCAGGTAATAACAAGATCGGGATAAGTGTATTTTTCATCCGAAATTTTTACCCGCATATCATTGGAAAATACTTCACAATCAAAATTGTCAGTTTCAAATTTGCTATGTAATTTTGCAGTAAGATTAACGTTGATACGGTTGTGGTGTCTGCTTGCTCCAACCATAGCGAAAATCTGACCATCGTAAAATTCATGTTTGATATCCAGAGACGCTCTTTCAAGGGCAAGATACTCCTCTGGTGTCATAATGGTTTTTTCCTGCGGTTGTGAGTTCATGTTTTTTTCTCCTTACAGGGCTACGCTTATTCCAGTTGTCGTGGGCATTTAGGTTATTCTATCTTTTAGATTCAAGATTCACAACCTTCTGGGTTGAATTATTCCCCTTTGGCCTCATGGCTTGTTCAATGGCGTTCCCGGCAGCATTGCCACCTTGCTTTATCCTCTTGTCTGCAAGGTGGGCATACCTCTGGAGCATGGCAAAAGTTTTATGGGCGGTCAAACGTTGCAGGGTGTAAAGATCAATTTCACCAGAGCTCACAGCCAGACTTGCGAACGTATGGCGCAATGATTGCAAGGGCCTGATTTCTTTTGGGAGGCCGGCCGCCTCTTTAATTTTGTTTATGGATTTTTGGGCATTTGTGCGTTTTTTGCCGCCTTTACCGGGGAAAACGTATTCACTGCCGGTCGTTATGTGACCTTCAAGGACAGATCGGGCCTGATCGTTCAGGGGGATTATATCGTCTTTGCCGGATTTGGGGTCCCGAAGGGTAATAAAGCCCCGTTCAAAATCAATGTCCTGCCATTTCAGGTTGAAGAGCGATCCCCGGCGCATTCCTGTGAACAATGCCAACAATATGATATTGCCGGCATGAGGGTGGTCATCTTCTTCAATGACCGTGAATAAGGCCTTTAATTGATCTTCTGAAAGGGCATCGTTTTTTATATTATCCACGTTAGGCATTTCTATGATGAATGATAGGGGAGAACACAGGGCTTTTTTGACACCGAAGTTTATCAGTCTTTTGAGAAGGGCAAGAATATGTTTAGTGGTTTGTGGAGCATGGGTTTTCAGGTAATTCAAACGAACCCGGTCAACGCTTAACGGATCTATTTCATGAACTTTTTTTTTGCCAAAATTCGGTTTCACATATTTCTCATAACGATTCTTGTCTTTTTGGTAGTTAAGGTTGTGGGCCCGCTGTTTGGAATATTCTTCCCATAGGCGGTCAATTGTGAATCTGGATTCTTCTTCAAGTTTTTTCACTCGGGTGGTTTTTCTTCGGCCTTCAAGATAATCGGACCTGATAACTGCTGCTTTTGCCGGGGTCATCTTATCTGCGTATTGCCGCCCAACTTTTTCTTCAATTACTTTGCCGTCCTTTTTGAACACGACATAATAAATTTTTTCTTCCCTATGGCCGCCAATTCGATTTCCAATGCGATAAAAAACCCCTGGTTTGTCAGTTTTTTGTCGTTTCATACGCTGAATTGCTTCCTTGTTTTTCCCCTTATATTTTGATAGGGAATCTTGACTGAATTGGGTTTTATTAAAAACTCATTTCCAACCCTATTTCCAACCTTCGTTAGAGAATATACGGTAAATTTGGGATAGTCAAGGTGAAAGAGGCGGCCAAAAACATACTGTAATTAAACAATAATTGTATGGTTTTGAAAAACATGGCAAATCCAGGTAAAACACTTAAAACGGCCTGCAAAGCCGTTATTCTCCGGTTCAAATCCGGAAGCCGCCTCCAATATAAAATCAAGGGTTTGGGATGAAAATCCAACCCCTTTTTTATTACGGGGGAATGAATAATGAGTGAACAAAGCGTTCTGATGGACATTGACAGTTCAATTGCCTTGATCTCTTTGAACCGGCCCCAAAAACACAATGCCATTAACAAAGATCTTCTGGTTCAACTGTATGACTGCTTTGAAAGCGTATCGACCAGACCGGATATCAATGCGGTCATTTTAACGGGAAAGGGCAAATCCTTTTGTGCGGGAGTTGACCTTGAGGCGGTTAAAACCCAAGGGTTGTTCGATATCAGAGAGGACGGAAAAGAGCTGCCCGAGATATTCAAGGCCTGTCCGGTGCCCATAATTGGCGCGGTCAACGGACACGCCATTACCGGCGGCCTTGAGATGGCCCTGTGCTGCGATTTCCTCATTGCCTCGGATCTGGCCGTATTCATCGACAGCCATGCAAAGCTTGGCATCCATCCGGGATGGGGATTAACCCAGCTTCTTCAGCAGGCCGTGGGCATCAGAAGGGCAGCCCAGATGTCTTTTACCGGCATGCCGGTGCCGGTCGGGCTAGCATTGGAGTGGGGCCTGGTCAATGAAGTGGTTCCTGCTAAAGACCTGGTTCCAAGGGCCAAGGCCATTGCCGGCCAAATCGGTGAGGCCAGCCCGGCCATCATCAAAAAAATTAAATCTTTGATGAATTGTTCAGGCCAGATGAGCCGGGAGCAGGCCCTGGACCTTGAACGAAAAGGCTTTAAGCAATTTTTGAATGATCCTGAAAGCCTTGGCGACAGCGCGTTTTGATGCTTGGCTAAAAATACATTTTATCTCCCAAATAATGGACTTGGGACTTGGGACTTGGGATATGGGACTTGGGGATTGCAGTATCCACGGCCTACCCAAGTCCCATATCCCAAGTCCCAATTTTATACATTCATACAATCCCCACAACAGACATCAAACCATAATCCGCAAGTATCGCCTGCAGCCAAAAACATTGACTTTTCGGCTGTTTCTAATTATGAATAACACTTGTTCAGGTGCATTTCACGCATGCTTTAACCATAAAGCATAGGGAATCCGGTTAAATTCCGGAACGGGCCCGCCGCTGTAGTTGGGGACGAACCCTGCAAACTGCCACTGTTGAAACGAATTTCGGCGGGAAGGCGCAGTCAGTAGAATGATCCAATAGTCAGAAGACCTGCCTTAACAAATTTGGCCTTTCCTTGTGGTAAAGGAGGGTCAATACATTTTCGGATATAAATTAGGGATGCTCCGAATCAGTAACACGCTGGTTCGGGGCATTTTATTTTTAAGCTGTTAGCCTTTAGCTAACCGATCAAGGACGGCATATGAAAAATCAAATTGGCAAGTTTGGGTGGGGTAATCCGAAAAATCAAAAAAATCATCCGGTATTGTTGACAGTGCTGGTTCTGGTGAGCCTGGTGCTGGTGTTGCCGGCATGCGGCAACAAGCCGGTGGAGGTCAAGGACAGCATCGGCAATCTGGTCCGGTTTGAATCGACCCCCTGCCGGGTGGTGTCCCTGGTGCCCACGGCCACCGAGATTTTATTTGAAATCGGCGCTTCCAGGGCCGTTGCAGGGCTGACATACCATGACAGCACCTTAAAAGGGGCTGAAAAAAAGGCCGTGGTGGGCGGCTTCATGTATCCATCCGTTGAAAAAATCAAGGCCTTAAATCCGGATCTGGTGATCCTGGCCGATTTTCATACTCAGATCAAAGCCAAACTTGAATCCACCGGTTGCCGGTTTTTTGTTTATAAAACCTTGAGCCTGGATCATGGGTTTGAGAATATGCTCACCTTTGGCCAGATATTTCAAAAACAAGGGGCAGCCGCCCGGGTTGTCCAAAAGAATAAAGACCAGTTGGCCTTAATTGAAAAAAAGCTGTCAAAGGCCGTGCCTGAAAAGAAAAAACGGGTCATGCGCCTCATGGGCCGGGATATGATCATGACACCGGGAAACGATTCTTTTCAAAACCAGATGATCCGGATGGCCGGCGGGCTGCCGCCTGATTTAAATGAGCCCGGCAGTGTGGTCGCCGTGAGTCTTGAACAGTGGCAGCAATTTAACCCCGAGGTGGTTTACGGCTGCGGTGAAGACCGCAAGGCGGCCGATCTTTTTTTCTCCCAGGAGGGATGGAAGGATGTGGATGCCGTTAAAAACCACCAGATCTTTTATTTTCCCTGTGAATTGACCTGCCGGGCCGGCACCCATGTGGGGGATTTTGTCTCCTGGCTGTCGTCCATGATTTATACTCAAGAATTCTCCCGCCCGGAGAATCATGTTCTTGAGCAGCAGATTATTGGATCTTATCCCGTGGATGTTGACCTTGACTATGTGGTCTCGGCGGTCGTCAACAAAACCCGGATTTATGATTTTGAAAACAAAACCTTGATGATTGAGTTTAAACGGCCCCAGACCATTGTTTCCACCCTGGAGGGCCAGCGAACCGGGATCATGTCCGTGGGAAACCACTATTCACCGCCTGCCACCTGGGGACCGGGACACCATCTTGGGATTTTGGCCATTCGTGAGGGCATCCTAAAGGCCAACCGGAAAGAAGCCCAAACCACCTCTTTTTTGATTACCGGCGCCGACATGGGCAACCTAAGCGTTCAGACCAAACGGTTTAAGGACATGAAGGTAACGGCCCTGGCAACGGCCGGGGTCATGTCCAATGCTGTGAGAATGTCCCAGGATACCGGGATGTATTATGAACCCGGCACCATTAACATTATCATCATGGCCAATATGGGCCTTTCGCCGAGGGCCATGACCCGGGCGATCATTTCTGCCACTGAAGCCAAGACCGCTGTTTTAGAAGACCTTGATATCCGCAGCACCTACACGCCACAGCGCCACAGGGCCACCGGCACCGGCACCGACAATGTCCTGGTGGTAGCGGGAGAAGGCCCCCCCATTGACAATACCGGCGGCCATTCCAAAATGGGAGAGCTCATTGCCAAAGCGGTTTACGATGCGGTAAAAGAGGCCATCTATAACCAGAATAAGGTCACCGAAAACCGCCACATATTTCAGCGGCTCAAAGAAAGACACCTGTCCGTATACACCCTTACCGGCGAGATCACCTGTGAGTGCATGGCCCAGAAAGGCATTGAAATAAATGAATTTTCCCAACAGGTGGACCACCTGTTGCTCGAACCTGAATATGCGGCCTTTCTTGAGGCGGCCTTTGCCTTAAGCGATAATTACGAACGGGGCCTGATCAAGGATTTAACCCGGTTTGACCAGTGGTGCCTTGCCACCGCGTCAAGGATTGCGGGAAAACCCGTTGACGCCCTTGAGAACCTGGTAACCAGCGACACGGTTCCTTTAGTCATTCAATCGGCCCTGAATTCGATTTTCACCGGAACCATGGAAAAAATGAGCCATGAATAAAATTTTTTCACGCCTGATCTGGGTATCCGCTTTCATGATTTTGGGGCTTTCCGGACAGGGCAGGGCAGACCAGGCCATACCCCGGCGGGTGATCTCACTTTCTCCCATTATCACGGAAACCATCTACCTTGTGGGGGCCCAAGACCGGCTCATTGCCAACACCACCTATTGCAATTCCCCGCCTGAGGCCCAATTAAAAGACAAAATCGGTACCGTGACCCAGATGAACATCGAAAAGGTTATCCGGCTGAACCCGGACCTGGTCATTGCCAGTGCCCTGACCCAGGAAAAACAGCTCAAAGTTTTGGAAAGTCGGTTCATTCCCATCTTCAGGGCAGAAAACCCCAAAACCTTTGAACAGATGTGTGACATGACCCTGGCCATGGGAAAACGGCTTGGAAAGGCCGAACAGGCCCATGCCATTATCGAAAAAACCCGAAAGAATGCCGCCTGCATCAACGCCCTGACCCAACATCTTGAAAAACCCAGGGTATTCATGCAGATCGGTTTAAAGCCCTTATACTCAGCCAACAAAGATATGTTCATAAACGAATATATCCGGTATACTGGCGGCAGAAACATTGCTGAAAACGAGGCGTCCGGGATTTACAGCCGGGAAAAGGTGTTGGCCCAGGACCCTGAAATTATTCTGATTGCCACCATGGGAAGCTCAAAAAAAGCCGGCGAAATGGAAAAGCAGCGGTGGATGGCTTTTAAAAGCATTTCCGCGATAAAATCCGGCCGGATCTATATTCTGGACCCTGAATTGATATGCAGTCCCACGCCGGTTACTTTTGTTAAGGGGATCATAGAAATTCTGCCGTTGATTCACCCGGATGCAGACCTTTCTGCCGGAGGGTGTACCCCATAATGAGCCCAAGGATCAGACAATGGGCATTCATTACGGCCGGCCTTTTTATTTTTATGCTGGTCTCCGGCCTGATCGCCCTTTGCACGGGCAGTGCCGGCATCGACATCGGCCGCATTCCCGACATCCTGCTCCACGGGAAAGGATCTGCCGATTACAGCATTTTAATGAATATCCGCCTTCCCCGGATCATTTTGGGAATGGCCGTTGGCGGTTCTTTGAGCCTGGCCGGGGCCCTGCTGCAGGGCATGTTCAGAAATCCCCTGGTGGAGCCTTATACCTTGGGGATTTCCGGCGGGGCCTCCTTAGGGGTCTGTGTCAATATCCTGTTTAAATTTTATGCGGTAATCGGGATTGCCGCCTACCCCCTGTCCGGATTTTTAGGGGCCAGCCTGGTCATCTTTCTGGTCTACAGTTTGAACCGGCAAAACCGGAATATCCGGTCCAACCGGATGCTCTTAACCGGGGTCATGATCTCCTATGTGGCCTCATCCCTTGTCATGCTGCTCATGGCCCTGTCCCACAGCGACGAACTTCAAAACATCGTGCTGTGGATCATGGGCTCACTGGATGAACCTAACCTGACGTTGATCCGGATTGCGGCCATTGGGTCCGTTGCCGGCCTTCTGATCTCTTATCTGTTCTGCATGGACCTGAACGCCCTTTTGCTCGGGGATGAAGAAGCCGCAGGCCTTGGCATCAACACCGTCAAAACCAAAAAAATCCTGTTTGTCACGGCCTCTTTCTTAACGGGCTTAAGTGTGGCCGTGGCCGGCATTATTATGTTCGTGGGGCTGATTGTCCCTCATTTTATCCGGCTGATCACCGGGCCGGATCACCGGATTTTATTGATCGGCTCATTTCTGGCCGGGGCCGCCTTTTTAACCTTATGTGATGTGGTGGCCCGGACCATTATAGCCCCCCTAGAACTGCCCGTGGGCGTGATTACCGGCATTATCGGCGGGATTATCTTTATCTGGGCCCTTTCCAGGAAAAAGGTGATCCTGTGATTCCGGTACTTGAAATAAGACATCTGAACCTTTCCTATAAAGATACCCCCATTCTCAAGGATATCTGCCTCAAAGTTCAGCAGGGGGAATTTCTGGCTGTGGTGGGGCCGAACGGGTGCGGGAAAACCACCCTGGTGAAAGCCATCCTAAGGTCCATTACGCCAGGGGCAGGGCAGATCCGGTTTAAGGGAAACGATATCACGGCCCTGTCCGGCAAAGCCCTGGCAAAGGGCATGGCATCGGTTCTCCAGACCATTGATCCGGCGGCCATGACCGTCAAGGAATACGTGCTGCTGGGACGGCTCCCCTATTTTTCGCCCTACCAGTTTTTTGAAACCCGGAAAGACATGGACATTGCCTTAAAATACATGGAACTGACCGGCACCGCCCATCTGTGTGATGCCCGGATCAATGAAATCAGCGGGGGAGAACGGCAACTGGCCGCCATTGCCAGGGCCCTGACCCAGGAGCCCTCCCTGATCATCATGGACGAACCCACGTCTAATCTGGACATCACCCACCAGGTCCGGGTCCTGGATTTGATGACCGACCTTAAAGAGGATTTGGGCGTGACCATTTTCATGGTCCTCCATGACCTGAACCTGGCTGGGGAATATGCGGACCGGCTGGTACTTTTAGACAAGAACGGCGGCTGTGTTTACGGCTCAGGCCGTCCCCTGGATGTGCTGACCGAAGAGGCCATTGAGTCGGTTTACCAGACCAAGGTCACCGTGGCCCCCAACCCGGTCACCCGAAACCCCTTTGTATTTATCGTAAAAAAAGGAAACACCCATGACTGACAAACGAGAAGATATCCCTGTGGTCCTGACGGCATTCGGTACAACGGCCAAAGCCTTTGCCACCTACGAAAAAATGGACCGGGTATTCAAAGAGACCCTGCCGGACACTCAGATTCACTGGGCTTATTCATCCAGGGTGGTCAAACGGGCCATGCAAAAAAACCATCAACTGGACCTCAAAGATCCATTAGAAACCCTTCAAATTCTGGCCGATCAGGGCCACACCTGGGCGGTCATGCAGTCCCTGCACCTGGTCTGCGGCCATGAATTTCACCGCCTGATCGTGGCCCCGCACCATGCCGGTATCACCGGAATCCGGTTTGCCGCCGGCCTGCCGCTGCTTACGGCCCACGATGATTTTGAAAAAACGGCCCAGGCCCTTTCCCCTATCGTGCCCCAGGACCCTGACCAGGCCCTGGTGCTGGTGGGCCACGGCACGGATCATCCGTCCTGGACCAGCTATCCCGCCTTGGAGACGTTTATGCGGCGAATATACGGTCCCCGGGTCTTTGTGGGAACCGTGGAATGGTACCCGGGACTTGATCATACCCTTGAGCGGATTATGGCAGCCGGATTCAAGAAGGTCACCCTGGTCCCCTTTCTTCTAGTGGCCGGGGTCCATTTTAAGGAAGACCTTACCAGGGAAGAGGATTCCTGGCAGAAAACCCTGGAGCGCAACGGGATTGAGGTTACCCTGGTGGATCAGGGGGTAGGCCAGCTGGACGGCATTACCCGGATTTTCTGTGACCATATTGCAGAGGCTGTAGACGTCATTCCCTTGTAAATGGACTTGGGACCTGGGACTTGGGACCTGGGATATGGGACCTGGGATATGGGACTTGGGGATTGCAGTATCCACGGCCTACCCAAGTCCCATATCCATATCAATAAGCCGTACGGCTTGTTTTTCTAAACCGGGAGGGGGTAATCCCTTCGTGTTTCCTAAAGCATCGGGCAAAATAAGAGGCATCATTAAACCCCACGGAAAAACAGGCCTGGGAAATGTTTACGTCCGGAATTTTTAACAGCCGCTTGGCCGCTTCCACCCGTTTGATGTTCAGATACTCCTTAAAGGTCTGCCCTGTGGCCTGCCTGAAAAGGCGGCTGAAATGGAACCGGCTCAGGCCTGACAGCTCTGCGGCATCGTCAAGGCGAATGTTTTCCATATAATGGGTATCAATAAAGGCTATGCATTTTTTCAGACGGCGGTCATCGGTGTTAAAGCTCATTGGACCTGAAAAATTGATCAGGGAACGGGTGGAAAATCGCCTTAAATGTTCGATGAATAGGGACTGATAATACCGTTTAAGCCGGCTGTTATCCAAAAGGATTTTTCCAAATTTTTCCCTTGATATGGTCAGGCACTCCACCGGTCCTGAGGAAATGGCGTCATAAAACGACACGCCTCGTCCAAAAAAAGCCTCTACCCCGAAAAATTCCCCTTTTTCCAAGCTTCCCCTTAAAGTGGTACGGCTGTTTTCTGCGGGGGCATAAACGTCGATAACGCCGTCAAGGATGTATCCTAAGCAGTCCGGTGTTTCATTTCTTTGAGCAATCATGGTGTAGGGCTCAATCAGGGTGAAATCAAATTCGGTTTTAATCAGTTGTGTTAATTCAAAATCGCTAATGCTGTTAAACAGCAGCTCTCCTTTAGTTTGTTCTAAAATTTTCATGACAGAAAAGGCCCCAAAAAAACAAAAAAATCCGAACAAGCAGGCTTGTCCGGATTTCCGTTTTTAATCCTTTATTTGGTTAACGCGCCCTTACCCTGGGTACGCCAATTCATACAGGCTGGTCTTCTGGCTCTCGGATCATCTTACTGGCTGAGCCTTCCCGCCTTCTTACGGCAGTGGCATAGATACAGCGGTCATCCCCGATTACAGCGGCGGGTCCGTCATTGAGTTTCACAATGTTCCCATTATCCCGGCACGGGCCGGGTACCTGTAATCCTTATTTGTCTGGACCATAAAAACTTAATGGCTAAATGTCAATAAATGATTTCATTCTTGATCCTTTTTCTAATCGTTTATTCTAATTTGCCTAAAATAACTTTTACGGGCGAACATGGCGGGCCGAAATCAGATTTGACATACCATGGGCCGGTAGGGGTCAAATTGGAATCAGCCAGCTTGATTTTTCCCTGTGCATTTACCCGGATATTAATTCTGAATTTATCCGATTCTGCAGGCTCTGTATCACCACCGTTGATCCGGATGCCGAAATAACCGCCGACCCTGAAAAAAACCCCGTAAAACCGGTGTTCGCCAATACTGCCGTAATACCGTGGCCTTGCTATGGGACCGCCGACATTGCCGGTAGTATAGATAGAAACCATATCTTCAACATGACCGCCAAGGTAAAGCTCACCCCGGGCGCACCCGTTGAAGGCCAGATCCTCTTCAGCGGCAATGACAAAGTTTTTGGCATGGGTGCTTGCTGAGCCGACTCTCGGGGGGCCGCTGATGCCAAGCCTGCCGTTATGGGGGTTCGCCCCTTCAAAATAATATACGGCACCTGAATGGTTCCCGTCATGGGGGCAGAAGATATAATTGTCAGCCCCGAGATAATAGTAACTATAATAGAAGTTGCCGTCATCATCATACCGGCCGCCTTCCATTGAGGACTCGGTGTAGCTTGGAAAGCTGGCATCGGTCATGGGAATTATCCGGTTTTGACCGCCGGCCTCGTCTTTAAGTTCTGCCATGATATCATCTAAGTCCTGGGAGGGATATAATTCTTCCTCTCCTGAAGAACAGGCATCTTCTACAGGGCAATGGCTGATGTCGCCGGCTGCGGTTGCCCGGGTGCCGCCGGTTATTGCAGTGCTGCCTGTACTTGAAAATTCAATCTCCGTATTTGAGTGAATGATGCCGGTATTGTTAAAATTAATATAACATGAATACAAATTGTCGATGATAATTCCGCCGGTAACCGGATCATCATCATAGGAAAATAAACCGGCATTTGAAGCAACACTCACTGCACTGGCCGATACGGTTGCGCTTTCCTGTGCTAAAATACCTGAGAAAAAGGCCGGCACCTCAGTTTTTAAAGAAACCATTACGGCGTTGTTGTAAACATACTGATCATTTGACGGGTCGGATAAGGCTTCATTGTAGACGGTATCCGTGTCTGAATCAGCTATAAAGTCCTTATAACCGGTAAAATCATCATACGTATCGTCAAGATCATAAAATCCGATCCTGACCGTCAGTTTTTCCGAATCATAGGGGATCTGGTTTTCAGAAGCCACCAGCCGTGCCACATCGTCATAGGAGGAATCACAAATATTCATGGCTGCCGCCAGGGCGGCAGCCTCCACGCTGTTTTGATACTTATTTTTTCTCATCATCAGATACCCCCCGTCTGCTACAAGGGCCAGAATCCCGAGAAAAACCGTTAAAGAAACGGCCGTGATAATGACAATATTACCTTGTTGGTTATTGATCTTATGGTCTGCACGGATGATCATATTTTTTTAGGCATTTTCAAAAGACGAGAACCTATGCGGAAACTTTCAATTAACATCTTCAGGTTTAAAGGTCTTCCCGCCGGTTACCCGGCCCCCAACAACAAGGGAGACCCGGACTTTCGGGGCGTCCGGGAACTGGGTAAAATATTCAGATGCAATTTTTTGCATGGTCTGTGCCACTCCCTCGGGATGATATCCTTTGGCTGAGGTGGTAAACGCCACATAGCCAAAAAGTTTTTGATTGGCCTCAATGCCGGCCTCGGGTAGAAATTTGGTTTCCACCCGGACCCGGGTGGCGTCGGTGTGGCTTAGTACCCGGTCTTGAAAATGGGCAATGGTGTCTTCAATTTGTATTTTTAGATCCTCTGTTTCATTTAAAGCGTTCGTTTTTAAGTTATTTTTTGTGACTTCCTTTATGTCTGTTATGGCCGTATTTTGGCTGATCGGTGGTTTTTTTTCTGTAACGGATGCCTCTGGTTTGGTTTCTTTTTTCATAGATTCGGTGTGCGGTGGGATTTGATCATTTTCCATGGCGGTTAAAACCTTATCATTTCGGTTTTCCGGCAAATGGAAGCTGGGTGAGCTGAACCATAAGGTACTCAGAATCGCCAAACCTGCTATTACTACAAGAATTAAACTAAAAAGCCTTGGTTTGTTTTTAAAAATTTTTACCTCGTTCAAAAGGCTTATGTTTTTCATAATTGTGTCCACCTTCAAATATTTCGCACGGCGACATTCTATGTAATGCAATAATGCAATAAAAAGCTCATGATAGTAACTGCCTATAGTTGCAGGCAGGACCGTCACACCAAAAAATTCTGGAAACCGTTTTTCACATAAAAAAAAGACTTTGTCTTGAAAAAGATGCCCCAAAGGAAAAGCTGCCGGGTCTCTATGACCCGGCAGCCAATATCAATCTGTAAACAATCTTGTTTATTTATTATACCTGCGCAGACCGCAAATCCCAATAAGGCCACTAAACATCAGCCAGATGCCTGCAGGAACAGGTACATTTGAATAGTCAGGCTCACCGCTGTTAACTGTCAACCCATCAGTCCAACCCCCGTCGAGGTCAAAGTAAGAGGTATCGTCATGGCCCCATTCCACCCAGATATCGTCTCCATCCCAAGTCCCGCCATTAAAAGTAAAACTAACGGAGAACAACAAATAATCCGTGTCTGCATCCATGGTAAATCCTTCGAAGCTCCAGTCGTAACAACCGGCATGGAAAAGGCTGGCCCCACCAATATCAGTGGAACCATTAAGTGTATACCCTTCAGATTCGTCAGTGCCATAGCTGATCCCATAAGCCATGCTGTCCTCAACATAAGTTAATTCCACATCATCGAAACCGAGGTTAAGGCCCCAACCGTATAATGAGTCTTCTGATTCCGTATGAAGATAAACAGATATCGTCACCGTATCTCCAATCTCCGCAGTAAGAAGCCCTGCTTCATCAAGTACCAAATAATGAGAGTAAGCTGGTGATGACACCAATATGAATAGCCCCATAATTAATCCAATTAAAAGGTACTTTGGGTTAGATATTTTTCTCATTTCATTCTCCTTTATGTAAATTCTGTTATTAAATGGTTTAATAATATGGTCCCTGAGTACGCATTCTCAACCTGAAAGCCGAAAGGTCCCTTGAGGTAACCGTACCATCACTGTTCATATCACAATCGGGATTGTAACCCTCATCGCCTTCACTTTGGCGGTATGATGTTCGAAATGTTGAAAGGTCCCTGGAAGTAACACTGCCATCATTGTTAAAATCCGCATCCGCCGCATTGCCATACATATCATGATCAGTATCAGTCTGATCGGCGTTGGCTGTCTCAGGTGCATTATCAATGGCGTCAGGGACACCGTCTGCATCGTTGTCCTCGTCACGGGTTATGGCTGTCACTATATCCGGGCCGCCGGTGCTCCAGCCATAATCCTGGTCCACAAAAAGCCGGTTGGCCGTGGGGGTTGACTCGGTGGGGTCGGTATAGCCGTTATCGGTGGCGTCATCAATAAAAGATTCACCATCGTATGCCAGGGCCTTTTGCCAGTTCCAGCCTGAGGTCGGATTGGTTTTGGCAAGATAGATGAGATCCTCCTGGGAATAGCCCTCGTCTGGCAGGTCGTTTCCATCGTTGGCAATCATTACAACAAAGCCGGTATCAATGTCATTTTCAACGTCAAATCCACCGTTAATGGTAATGTAAACATTGCCTTCCGGATCGCATTCAAAGTCATTGGGGGCGGTGTAATAGGTGGTGCCATCGTCATCAACAAAGGTCGGCAAGGCAATGGTTTCGTCGGCCAGTGCCGGTGTCAGCACCGAGCCGTTAGAAATTGCCGCACTGATGGTATCGGCTTTGTACATGTAGACGTATTGCTGATCGGCCGGACCGGAACTGGTGTAACTGCCGCACCACAGATTTCCAGCGTTGTCAAATGCCATGCCGTTAGAGTATCCGCCGATTTCCACCACCTTCTGCCATGCGCCGTTGGCACGGATAAAAATAGCGTGGGGGTCGCTCCAGTAGTTGGCTTCCTTACCAACGAAAAAGGCGGTTCCGGACTGGTCACCGGCAGTGGGCCAGTCTACTTCCCAGGCCCCGGGCAGCACAAATTCTTCGGTGGCCGTCCCAAAGGTCATGGTATCCAGGTTCGCCGATACGGTATAATATGATCCGCTGTCAGATGTATCTTTGGTATCGGAAAGCCATATGGTGTCACCGGCCGGGTTGAGCTTTGCTGTACCCGAGTAAACCCCTAATCCCGGGGCAACCTCTGCCACCTCCTGGACCAGGTTGCCGAGTTGGTCGTAAAGCATGGCTTTGACCGTTCCGGTATAGTCGCTCCAGTTCATGGTATCCTCAGCCTTGAGAAAACACCTGGTTTTGGCTGCTGCAGTACCTTCAGCCACCTGGGCATAGACCACATCCATGCCCCCGGAGTAATTTCGGGCGGTGTCTTCCATTGTTGCATCCTGGACTGCATAACCATCCTCACCCGCCATGCGTTCCGAGGTTGCCCAGCAGGGCACTGTAATAAAGCTCATGATAAAAAGTAATGCTGAAACGGATAGCATCAGTTTTATTAAGTTTGTTTTGTTCATCTTATTAAATCTCCTTATTGAATTATTTTGATTTATCAGCCAGATATTCCTGATGATCACCTCCTTATTTTCCTAATTATTTCTCAGCAGGTTCGTTGCTGGTTATCCGTCGGATTGAAAATGTCTTAAAAAGCGGTGGTAATTTAGAAAGCACCCCCAACCCGGTCTTTTCCCATTAGACGTCATATATAACGAAGGGAAAAGAAATACTCGTAATATATTGTCGGAATTTGGTAAATTTTTGTCCATTGGACGGCCGTTTGGATAAGCGGTATTTGTTGTTTCTGAATTAACAGGTCACTGTGACACCCGGCGGCCCTTTCGGTCACTGATTTTTACCTGATTCCGGTAATGGGACGGCAGCATGCCTTCGGATTTATGGAATACCTTTGAAAAATAGGACAGATCATTGAATCCCACATGAAAACAGATATCGGTCACGTTCAAATCCGGATTGTTCATCAGGGCCTTGGCCGCTTCCATCCGCCTGGCGTTCAGGTAGTTTGAAAAGGAAATTCCCATGGTGGATTTAAAGATTCTGGAAAAATACCATTTGCTCATGTGGCACTGTCTGGCCAGATCCTCTATGCCAATGGGTTTTCTGTAATGTTTATCAATAAATGCCAGGGCGATTTCCAAACTGCGGACCGGATCATTGTCCTGGCCCGGGTCCTGCCCATTGTCCGGAAAACGAATGGCTGCCGTTAAATGCCGGCCGGTTGAGTCTGACGACGCTTTCCAGAGCCATTGTACCGAAGACAGGGCGGTTTTATAGAAAAAGTTCTGGATAAAGGGATACCGGTGAATCATGGTTTTAAAATCGTTGATATGCTGAAAGAAAAATACCCCGGGCCGGTTGGCCTTCAGGCAGGTTATGGCAGACCCGCTGATAAAATAATCTGTGGCACCAAAAAATTCGGCCGCGCCAATGGTTTTAATGGATTCATCGCCATTGGCCGTTTTGATCATGTGATCGGCTGCCCCTGAACTGAGCAGCCCCACTGTTTTAATATCCCGGCCCTGATCCTGAAGAATCTGGCCATGTTTGAAGCTGCGGCGGTAAAAGGTTGAACTGATGTTTTCAAGGCTGTGGTTATCTAGAGCATCAAAACCCGGAATCTGTTTTAAAAGATTTCGTATCATTGTTTTTCTCCTCAAAAGGCCCAATCCGAAAGCGATTGCCTCCTTAGGTTGTTCCTTTCTCTTCAAAATAGATTGAAGTCCGGCCCGAATCCTCGAGGCCGCCCTTAACTTCTAAACCGGGCCAGGTCTTCTGACTTTCAGATCAAGCAAATGGCCGCGTCTTCCCACCTTTAAGGGACACCTTGTGCCTGCCAGCCTTGATGCAGGCAAAGGCCCCTTTAGGGCAGTGACATGTTGCGGTTTTCTTCTCTGATTACAGCGGCGGGCCCGTTTCCGATTTTCACGGAATTCCCATTTAACCCATGGCAGGGGGCCCGGTTTTTATTATTTACAAGTTGTTAAAAACTCCTTGGTTCATGGCTTGTTTTCCAACAAAAAAATTTGTATTTGTGTTCATCTGCCCACGTGGGCATTTTTTAAGCCTCAGGCCATTAATCATCGTTGTCCTCAGAAGCGTCATCATCGCTGTCGCTGCTGTCCTCATCGGAAATGTCATCCAGGTAATTCTCATATATGGCCCGGGCTGCCGTACCGGAAAGCTCTAAAGGCGGCGTGTCAGCGGGCAGGCCTTCGGGATGAACCGCCTGGGTTTTGATCATGGCCTCAAAGGAGCGGCCGTGATCCGGGGAAAGGGCCTCAGTGGCGCACCCGCCCAACAGGGCCGTTGAGCCTGTAATGAAAAAAATCAGGGCAATGGTGATCAGGTCAGCGTAAAAGAATCTTTTTTTCATGGCTGGTTCTCCAGGGCAGGGCAGGGGGTTGGATTTGGCACTTCCCGGCTGTCAGTACCGGCCGGATCTTTTATTTTATAGGCGATGGCCGCGGCCTTTTTCCGGTTTTCCATGGCCAGGGCAAAATCAGGGTCGGCCTTGACGGCTTTGTCATACATGGAAAGGGCCTGATCAATATGGTTGTTGATGTGATACACATAGCCCTGATTGTTATAGGCCACAGCCTCGCTGTTGGTGGCTTTAAATGCGGCCAGGGCCTTTTGCTCATTTCCGGCCATGCCGTAGGCAATGCCCAGATTATTGATGGCACGGGCATATCGGGGATCAATGGCAATGCTTTTCTTAAAATACCCGATGGCTTCTTCAGGCTGCCCGTTCATGAGGCAGGACACGCCAAAGTTGTTGTAAAAGGCGGCCACGCCCGGATCAATCTCAATGGCTCTGGCATAACAGACCCTGGCCTCATCATGGCGGCCCATGGCATCATAGGTCACCCCTAACCCCCCGTGGGCATAGGAAAACCCGGGGTCTGTTTTCAGGGCCGATTCAAACTGCCGGACCGCCTTGGGGTATTCTTTTTTGCCCCGGTAGCAGACCCCTTTTAAGTAGCAGATTTCCGGGTTATGGGGATCGGTTTTTTCGGCTTCGTTTAACTGTCCTATGGCCACTTCATAATACTTGTCATGGGTCAGCTGCCGGGCCAGCCCCAGGTAATTGGGAGCCTGGTTTTTTTCTTTTTTATAGGTCATTTCCTGGAGGGCGGCCTTATCTTCAATGGCCTGTTTTTTCAGTTCATCGCCAATGGTGTCCCGGCCCCCTGAAAAGTAAGAGGTGCAGGCGGACAACACCAGACAGGCGAGGACCAGGATAAGTTTACCCGGATTTTTTACCAGTGACGTGAATCTGATCCCTGGCCGGGTTGGGTTTTTTATGTTCATTTGACGTTCCAACAATGTTGTATCCTTTTTTATAAGAAAGTATCCCTAACGTCCTGAGAAGACTTTCAATATTTGTTGTGGGCGGTTCTTGGTTGGATAACCAAGACGGCCCGTGGCCGTTAGTTGATCAATGCGTCCATTAACCGGAGGACCGCAGGACCTAAAATAACGATCATCAGGGACGGCAGTACCAGGAACACCAGGGGCAAGGTCAGCTTCACCGCAATTTTAGCCCCTTTTTCCTCGGCAATCTGATGGCGCTCGGTCCGCATGGATTCCGAGTGAATCCTTAAGGCCCCGGCAATGTCCGTTCCAAACTTTAAAGACTGAAGCACCACCTCCACAAAGGCGTCCAGCCCAGGAGAGTTATTTCTTCGTTTGATATTGCCCAGGGCCGTGGTCCGGGCCACGCCGCCCCTTGTCTCATAAAAATACTGGGCAAATTCACGGCTTAAAATCGGGGCCACCTGTCTGAGTTCTTTGCTCACCCTGAGCAGGGCCACCTCAAAGCCTAAACCGGCCTCAATGCACAGCACCATCAGATCCAGGGTATCGGGCAGTTCTCTGAAAATATTTTTTTTCCGTTTTTTGACCTTTTTTTTCAATACCACCGGCAGCAGGCTGTAAGATACGCTGATGGCAGCAAAGGCCATGGTAATGGAGACCAGGGTGATATTTTCCATCAGGGCAACGCATAAAAGGGCAAGGGCCAGAACCGTGCCAAAAAGAATCATCCGGATGCCGCAGAACAATTCTAAGGCATGGGCATGCCGGTACCCGGCGCAGGCCAGGTCCTTTTTTAAGCGGATCTTGTCTTCCCCCTTGGGCAAGGTCTTTTCCCCAATAATCTTAACCCACCGACCCATCCGGCTCATGGACCGGTTCACTTTTGAGTCAGGGGATTTGCGCTTAAGCCGTTGCCGTATGACCCGGGTCTTTCGGGAATCCTTAACCAGAACCCCAAAGCACAGGCAGACAATGACTAGGGCCGCAACATTGATGAGAAAGCTGATATCCGTCATAAGCTTAAACATCCACCTTTGTTAACAGCCGCATCACTAAAAATCCCGTTACATTAAGGACCAGGGCCGTGATCAGTAAATGCTGCCCCTTGGGGTCATGAAGCAAAATCGACATATATCCCGGGTTGACCAGGTAAATGGCGCCGGAAAAGCCAAAGGGCGCCAATCCCAAAAGAAACATGGACAGCCTGCCTTCTGCTGTTATGGCCCGGATCTGCCGGCCTAACTTGAACCGGGAACGCAGGGTGTGGCTTAAGGATTCAAGGATCTGGGTTAAATTGCCGCCGGTTTCCTTCTGGATAATAAAAGAGGTGCATAAAAATTTAATTTCCGGAATTTTAGGAAACCGTTTTTCAAAATTTCTTAAGGCCTGGGCAAAGGCAAGCCCCATGGACAGCTCATCATAAACCAGGCGGATCTCCGTGCTGATGGGCGGCGCCATATTGGTTGAAACCCCGTAAAGGGCCCGGTCCAGGGACTGCCCGGATTTTAAGGCCCGGACAATAAAATCCATGGTATTGGGCAGCTGGCTGACCATGAGCTGGTTTCGTTTTCTTTTTTTGTGGGCCACCACCAGAACGGGCAGGGCAAAGCCTGCCACGGCCATGATAACAAACATCAAAAAAGAGCGGGTCATCAGAAAGCCCGCAAGGGAGAAGCCCGCGCCAAGACCCGATGAAATCAGTAAAAAGGCGTCCAAAGACAGGGCAAGGCCGCTTTGGGCCAACATATCCCCAAGCGTTGATACATCCATTACATGAGAAATCAGGCGCTCCAGCATGCCGATTTTTCGCTGCCGCTTAAGTTCCAGGCGGCGGATCTGTTTTAAGCTTGGGGCTGTGGCGGCCCGCCGGAGCATGGCCTGCTTTTTGACGGCCTTTTGATCCAGATAAATATAGTAGCCCCCCATGCACAACAGCCAGACACAGACAAATACCAGAAATGGAATCACATAGGCCATGGGTCACCGTCCTGCCGGAATGCAAAAGTTAAACATCTCTTTATCCAGGCGATGGCCGGAACGCCTCAAATGGTCCACAAACCGGGACGGGGTGCCCGTGCTTTTAAAGCAGCCGTAAATGGTCCCGTCCTCATGAATCCCTTCCTGCTCAAAAACAAAAATATCCTGGAGCTTGATCTGGTTGTTTTCCACGCCCATAACTTCGGACAGAGAGATAAATTTACGGGTCCCGTCGGGCAGGCGGGTTAAGTGGACAATCAGATGGATGGCGCTGGCCATGAGTGAGCGCAGGGCATTTTCTGAAATGGCCAGGGTGCCCATGCCCACCATGACCTCAAGGCGTGACAGGGCATCTCTGGCCGAATTGGCATGGATGGTGGAAATGGATCCGGGATGGCCTGTGTTCATGGCCTGGAGCATGTCCATGGCCTCGGCCCCCCTGACCTCGCCCACAATGATCCGGTCCGGCCGCATCCTCAAGGAGTTGATGACCAGATCCCTTAAAGAGACCTCGCCTCTGCCCTCTATATTGGCCGGCCGTGATTCAAGCCTGGTCACCTGGGGCTGCTGAAGCTGTAGCTCGGCACTGTCTTCAATGGTGATGATTCGTTCGGACTTGGGGATAAAGGTGGACATGGCATTTAAAAAAGTGGTTTTCCCGCTGCCGGTGCCGCCGGAGATCAGGATATTGAGCTTGGTCTGAATGGCCTTGGAAATAAATTCCACGATCTGGGGAACAATACTGGTGCCGGACAGCAAATCTTTCAAGGTGATGGGCGTGTAACCGAATTTTCGAATGGACAGCTGGGGCCCGTCAATGGCCAGGGGCGGAATCACCGCATTTACCCTGGAACCGTCGGGAAGCCTGGCATCCACCATGGGGCTTGATTCATCAATCCGCCGGCCCACGGTGGAGACAATCCGGTCAATAATCTGCATTAGGTGTTCATTGTCCCGGAATTTGATGGCCGTGGGATAAAGGATGCCTTTTTTTTCCACCACCACCTGGTTGTGGGTGTTCACCAGGATATCCTGGATGGTGTCGTCTTTCAGCAGCGGTTCAATGGGGCCCAACCCTAAAATCTCATCCACCACGTCGGAGACCAGGGTGTCCAGTTCTTTTCGGTTCAACGGAATGTTTTCAGCGGCGGACACATCAATGGCGACCTCCCTGATCCACTCCCGTAAGGTGTTTTCAGGAATGTCCTCAATGGTGGAAAAATCAATCACATCAATGAGCCGGGAATGGACCCGGGTCTTGATGGTATGATAGGCTGTAAAATCCAGATTGACCGACGCGGTGAGCGCCTGGCTCCCGGATGATTGGACCATTCCAAATTTATCAGCTAATTTCATTTTAAAAAAATCCCTAATTTTTTAGCATTTAGCTATTAGCCGTTAGCGGTTAGCCGGCAGAACTTTCCCTTATAGGCTAACAGCTAAAAGCTAATAGCTCTTTCAAACAAACCATCCCTTTATCCGCTGTAATACACCCTGTTCTTCGATTTCCGGTTCTATGCCCACAAGCTTGCAGGCTAAGGCCTTAATGTCCTTGTTGGCCGGCGACTCATTATGGTCTGCCGATAAAATCCGGCCCTTGTTGATGGCATCGGTCACGGCATGAAAATCATTGGCAATAACGGCCAGGGCCTTTTGCTCAAAGAGATTTTCAATCTCAGCAAGGGTAATATCGTTGTTCTTTTCATACCGGTTTAAGATAACGGCAAGCTTTTGTGTTTCATATCCAACGCCCCTGAACAGGTCCAGGGTTTCCCTGACCGATCTTAGGGCCGGTACGGTCTGCTGGGTGACCAGCAGCACCTGGCGGGACAGGTCCATGACCGGGGCGGTCAGATCCGAGAGTTCATGGGGCACATCCACGATGATATAATCCATGTTTTCTTTTAGAATCTGGAACATCCGGCCAATATCCTCAGCCGTAATCCGGATGGATTTCTCCACTTCTCCCGGTGCCGGCAGCACATAAGGCCCGAAAGGGGACCGGACAATGGAAGAAAACAGCAGGTTTTCATCCAGCCGTGGCAGGTCCCTGAGCAGGTCGGTCACCGTATAGGGGTTGTCCACATCCATAAACAGGGCCACATCCCCGGATTGAAGTTTAAGGTCCACCAAAAGCACTTTTTGCCCGGTCAGGGCCTCAAGGTGGCAGGCCAGGTTGACCGCCAGGGTGGTCACCCCCTGTCCGCCCTTGTTGCTGGACAGCACAAAGATGTCCCCTTCTTTTTGCCGTTTGGCCTCCTTATCCAGAAGGGCTTTAACCGAATCCCCCGGCTCATCCTGATCCAGGGGCAACAGGATGTAGTCACAGGCCCCGGCCTTTAAGGAATTTAAAATCAGATCCGGATCTTTGGCATCACTGAGCATGATCACCCGGGTGGCGGGCATAAACCGGTCCACCCGCTGGGCAAGCTCAAAACAAGCCTCCGGGTCTTTGCGGACATCCAGGAACAGCACCTTAGGGGCGGCGTCCTTAATCCGGTTATAGGGGGACGGGGTAATGGCCATGGGCTCCACCTGTGCCATGGACGCCAGCCGGATCTGGACCTCCCGTGACAGAAGGGAATCACTGCTGATGATCATTGATAATATTTTATCCGCCATGTGGTTATGCCTCCCCTTATTCCTCGAACCCGGACGGGCCGGCAAACACCGGTCTGATTTCAGGATTGTCCGGCTTGTTTTTCCAGATATGGTCCAGAAAGAAAAACTCAAAATCATCCTGTTCAAATACCTCGGTATCCCCGGGAAGGGGCGGGATTTCCCCCGGGTTCATGGGCTTGACCAGCCGGGGGGTAATCATGATGACCAGTTCGGTTTCTTCCTTGATATACTCTTTGGTTCTGAATGCCGCCCCCACAACGGGCAGATCACCGAGCAAAGGGACTTTATTGACCGTTGAGCTGATGTTTTCCATGAGAAGGCCGGCAATGGCAAAGGTCTGGCCGTCCTTGAGCATGAGGGTGCTTTCGGCCTCCCGGGTGGTGACCCCCGGAACCGTGGCGCCGCCGGAGGTGACCGATGTGGAATAATCCACATCACTGACCCTGGTTTCCACGGTTAAATGGATGGTGTCTTTGGCGATCACCGTGGGGCAGAAGGTCAGCTCCACGCCGTATTCCTGATTGCTGACGGTCACACTGCCGTCACTGCCGGAGACAGGAATGGGAAATGATCCCCCCACCAGGAAACTGGCTTCCTGACCGCTCATGGCCACCAGAGTAGGGCGGGCCTTGACTGTTGCAAGCCCCTGGCTTTTGAGCAGGCTTAAAATCCCGGAAACATCATCACTGAGCAAGGTAAATGCCAGTTGGAATGCATTGGCAAAAGGGGTTGCCATGGTAAATTCGGATGTGCTGTCAATACTGATATCGCTGGCGCCCACTGTTCCGGAAGCATAGTCTTCAATGGTAGACGACTGAGAAGTACCAGAGCTTTTAGAAGTTCCGCTCCAGGTCATGCTCGGTCCGTCCGCCCCGGGGGGCACCAGGCCGATCCCCAGTTCACTGCCGCTGGAATATCCAAAGATGTTAAGCCCATACCGCTTAATGGCAGACTTGGACACCTCCACAATCTTGGCTTCCAGCTGAACCTGCTGGGAGCCGGTCACCGTCATCATGTTTTTGATGCTTTCAGGGCTGGCAAAGGCTTCCAGGACCCCGAGCACCCGCTCCATGGTCCTTGTATCCTCCAGACGGCCGGATACCATAAGCATGCCAAAGGCGCTTTCCACAGTTACCGTTGCCTCGGGGACCAGGGCAGCCAGTTGCCGTTTGATTTCAAAGGTATCGTACTTGACGCTGACATGATACACCTGGGTCGACCCGTCCTCATACCATAAAATCAGGTTGGTGGAACCCACACTGGTGGCATTGATCAGGATTTTATTCTGGCTTAAGGCCCTGACATCGGCGGTTTCAGGTTTGCCCACAATCACCCGGGAAACGCTGTCCCGGGTATCCAGAACAAAGGACATGCCGGCGGTCAATTCCAGACGCTGTGCATCTTTCATGGTCACGCCGTCCAGAACCGGTTCGGCAACCCCTGCCGCCGGAAAACTTAACAAGAACAGCCCGGTACAAAAAAACAGCCAAACCGGGCCTGACAAAAACCAATTGTATTTCTTAGGGGTCATTATTTATCCTTAAACTGATTGCTGCTCAGCGGGCATTATAAAGGGAGTTTGAGGCAGAGGAATTCAGGCCCCTGATCACATCGACCTCCAGTGAGGGCCAGTCCGGCTGCACCACCCGGATTTCCAGAAAGTCTTTGGTTCCGTCTTCGTACCAGACAATGCACATGGTCGATCCCATTTTCCGGCCGTCAATGACCATTTCATAGGGAGAAATCACCTTGACTTCGGCTATTTCCGTATCATTGATGGAGATTATTTTAACCGGGCTTGGCCTTTGGGGGCGAAGCATCTTGATAAAATAAGGACGGGAGTGTTTTTCAGGCACATAAATGGTGGTTGCGGCCAGGGACCGGCTTTGTCCGGCCCAGGCCGTTGCGCTTATGGTGAAAAGAACAAGAATACCGGCTAACAACAGGTACCCCATGCTCAGCCTGTGGTGTTTCATGGATGATTCTCCTGCAAATGGCCCATTAAAAGGCCTCCTTATTGTACCGTTTGGTTTCCTTTTTCATGCCCGGTGTAAACACGGTGATGTCATGATAAGGGGAACTTTCCTTATAAAATACCCGGCTGCTTTTTTCCCCGCCGGTCTCAACAATATGGTCATCGCCCAGTTTTCTGACGATCAATTTGACATGGTCTGACGTATGGGAAATCACGGCCAGTTTTTCCGCCTGTTCCGGGGATACCACCAGGGTCACCCGTTTGGTGGACCAGGCGGATGCCCAGGAACCTTCTTCCCACCGGTTTTCCGGGGCTTGTTCTTTTGTTTCTTTGGCCGGGTCCGGCATATCCTCCCGGGTTGCCAAAGGGGCTCTGATTTCACTGGAAAGCTGGGTATCCTCTTCCACAAAAAGAATTTCAAGGTTCTGCATCAAAATCTTGGAAACGGTGAATTCGCCGGTCACCATGGCATCGGCTCCCGGCACATTCCGGCCCTGCAAAGCGGTTCCCTTAAAATCGTGGGTGGCCATTAAATCCACCCGCTGGCCGGGCCGCAGAAAACCGCAGATGCCGTCTTCATCATTGACACGGATGGTAATGGCCCGTTTGCCCACAGCAATTTTTGACTGGAGTCTTTCGTTGACCTCATCGGCCATTTGTGACAGTTCCTGCCGGGTTTTGGCCCCCAATTGTGCCGAATAAATAACCGGCTCGCCAACGGCGTTGTTGTCGTCCCGGCTGTCCCTTCTGACCAGCGTCAAAGCGGCATTCTGGGCGGCCGACAGGATACAGGCCTCATTTCTGGTCAACACCAGGGCCACCCCCTGATTTGTTTTCCGGCTGCCTTTGGCCCACAGGGACTCTTCTTTCCCATCAGGCTTTGAACCATCGGTATCATGCACCCTGACCCCGGACAGAATAATCCGGGAGATCCGCCGGCCGTTTTTTGAGCCAAGAGAGCCTGAGGCGATGACATCGACTTTGTCTCCGGGTTCAAGCAGTCCATTGAGTGCGGCATCCGGCGTGATGCTGATGCGGACCACACACATCCCGGGGGCTATCCCGTCTTCTACGGGCTCCGGGGCCTTGACGAAATCGGGTTTTAAACGGTTCTGATGAATGGGCTCTCCTAAGTTAAACCCTTTGGCTGCGATCCGCCCTTCAACCGTTGATATGTTGGTGAAAAGCCCTTTGGGAATGACAGGCGAGGTCCAGGTGATCCGTTTTAGATTAAGGGATGTGAGCGTTTCTCCCGCCTTTATCTGAGTGGCGGCCACCACGACCCGGCGTTTTGGGGCAGGCTTTTTAACCATAAACCGGGATGCCAGGTTGGCGGCCAGAAATGCCACCGCCAGTGTACCGACGATTATCAATATGCCTTGTTTTTTAATCAACAATCAGTTCTCCTGAGTACGATAGGTCTTTGAGGGGGCAGATCCGGTTTTCTGATGGGGCAGCAGATGGTTGGGCTCTGGTTTTTCAGGCAGAAAATCTTCCTGGTCAAAGGTCATTCCCCATTCTTTTGATCCGTAATAATACTCTACCGTGTAGTACTGTTTGTCTTTCCAGAACATGTCTGTGAGCTTTTCCCCTCTGGTGTGTACAATGCCCTGATCTTTTGAGTTTCTGACGATCAATTTAATGTACTGGCTGTTGTAAATGGTAACGAGTTTTTCAGCCACATCCGGAGAAACCAGAAAAGTAACCTGGCCGATGACACTGCCTTTTTTGGAACCGGCCTGCCGGCTGATTTTTGACCCACCGGCATTGCCGGTGCCCATGGCCGCTTTTTTGTCACTTGAACCGGGCATGTCCGATTCCGGTGTCCCGGTGAGAGACTGCACCTCTAAAATTTCAAGGTTCTGCAGGATGATCCGTGCCGTTTTGGATGTATTCAACAAGGTGGCCTTGGCACCGGGCTGGTCTCCCTGGGATGAAATGTTGCCGGCAAAACTGATGCCCATGACATCCACCCGGTTGCCCGGGCGCAGAAAACCGCAGATACCGTCGTCATCTTTAAAGCTTAAGGTCATGGCCCGGCGGCCCTTATCCATTCTCAGGTCCCAGCCCTGAATCCTTTCCTGGTCTTTTTGGGCAATGCCGGACCGGGTGTCGGGACCGTTTTCAAGGGAAAACACCACCGCATCAAGTTCCGGGGCAGGGCGGCCGCCGGTTGGCGTCAGCCTGGACAGGGTTAAGGGGCTTGACCGGAACAGGGCCAGAATGCGGGCCTGTTCCGGATTAAGGTTAAAGGTGACAATGATTTTTGAGGCCCGGCTTGATTTTCCGGTGCTTTGGGGTGTTCCCACGTCCATGACCGTTACACTGGACAGGATGCATCGGGCAACCTGCCGGGTATTTCCCTGGCTCAAAGAATCCTTGGCAATCACATCCACTAGGTCGCCGGGCTTAAGCATTCCGGCAAGTCCTGAAACGGGATCAACTTCAAGGCTTGCGATCCTCATCCCGGTATCGGACGGGCCAAGCCACTCAATGGGCTCGGGCGTTGTGGGGGTGCCCGGGGCGCTGAGCCGGGAACCGGTTATGGGCTCTCCGGTGTAAATGTATTCGTTGGCCACACGGCCTTCAAGATCCTTAAGGCCATCAAAGGTATCTTTGGGCCGGGCCGATTCCGGCCATTGTTGAAGCTGCATATGATGGGCTTCGATCCGGGTGCCGGCCGGGATATCCCGGGCCGCAACAACCAGCTTAACGTGACGGCCTGACGGCCCTTTGCTCTGCCGGGTTAACAGATTCCCGGCAAGGGCGGCCACGGCCACGGCAGCAATGATGATCACAATGCCACGCACTTTAATCACAGCCGGATCCTTTTTTGTTTTGTATGATCAAATTTGCCTTCATTTTAGGGTTTCCCTGTTCACGGATACACCGCCACCGATGTGGAAGAAACGCGAGACGGTATCATGCCCGCCGGGAAATAGCCGGTCAGTGACTGGTATGGGAAATTGGCCAACTCAAGTTTTGCCCGGTCCGGATCTGACAATTGGTCAATGCAAAGGTAGGGTTCAAGGGTCGCGGCATCGACTTCCCCGTCCAGGGCCTGAACCATTGCCGACACCGCAATATCTTTGGGGCTTTCATAGCCGCTTTCCTTGACCACGGCCCTGGTGGCGCAGGCCAGGGCATTGTCCAATGCAATTTTGGTCTTAAAAAACCAGCCGTACTCCACGATGCCCAGAAGAAAGGTCATCAGCAGGGGCAATACCAGTGCAAACTCAATGGCGGAAACCCCTTTTTCACATGTCAGCCTGATGTTCATTTTTTTCATTTTTCTTTAAACGGTTAAGGGCGTTAATTCATATGGCCTTTCATTCTTGTGTCATTTCCCGCCGGGTCCTTTAAGGAAAGGAAAAAACCGCCCGGCTGTGAAGCCTTTTGGGCACAAAGGCTTGGGGAAGAAACCCGACCAGCGGGGTATAGGCATAGTTTTCAATGGTGACAATAATCCGTCTGGGAAGGGGAGGCCCCTGGTCCTCGCCGGCGGCCTGGATCTCAACATCAATGTTGTCATCAGACAGGGTCCCAATGATATCAAAAGTGTCCTTGACCGAATCTCTGGCCCTGGACTCAATTTCGCCGGGGGGTTCATCGGGCATCCGGAGCGCCGTCCGTGCCCCCTTTGCCACGGCATGGGAGAGCAGAATCTGGGAGGTCATGACCCACCCATATTCGATAATCCCCATGAAAATGGCAAAAAAGAACGGCATGACCAGGGCAAACTCCACCGCGGAGGTTCCCCCCTCGTTTTTGCCCCTGACACCGGATTTTGAATATGGCCAATGCCTAATCATATCGTCAGCCGTGAAACATCAGGTTAAATCACCGGCCCTGCCGTCAAATAACAGCAGAACCCCATCGCCATAGCGGCGGCATAGGGGACCCCCCGGCGTTTAAGTTGGCCGGGCAGGGTCTTAAGCAAGGTGGACGGAAACCATAAAATATTGACCGTCTGCCAGGGGCCTGAAGCCGTTACAATCAGAATCAGGGCCCAGATTCCCCCGGCAATGGAGCCGTAAAGGAACAGGTTGACCACACCGGAAACGCCCAAAAAACTGCCTGAAGCCGCCAGCAGTTTCACATCTCCGCCGCCGGCATACCGCAGCAGAAAGGGGATCATCAGCAATAATAACCCGGTTCCCATTCCTTTAAACGCGTACAGGCAGCCCCATTCCAGACCGCTGGTTGCGGCATGGTATCCCAAGCCTGCCAGACAGGCCGGAACAGTCAAATAATTGGGAATCCGCCGGAATCTTAAATCAAAGACAGCGGATATCCCGAATAAGAGGCTGCACATCAAAATGGCCGGCATCGGTTGCATCATTTGGCTTTCGTATCCCCCCGCACAGAAGGCTATGGTTCCTCGGTGGTGTCTTCCCCGTTCAGGCCGTCAACGATTTCCTGGAATTTGTCATTAATGGTCTCTCCTAAGGTTGAGACAACCGTAACAATAGCCAGGGCAATGCCGGCGGCCATTAATGCATATTCCACTGCTGATATCCCTGAATCATCTTTCCATAACTCTTTTAATCTTTGAATCATGATGCTCCTTTGGTGTTCTGTCGGCTTCTTTTACCGGGTCTTTCCCTTGGGGCCCGCCCTAGTAACGGTCTCTTTACAGCCCTGAAAATAAAGGCCTGCTGGCGGTTAAGTTCAGGGGCTTGGGATGGGCCAAAAAAAAATCCCAGACCAAAATACTGCTTTGATCTGGGATGTCCCCTTTTTATCCGCAAATTCTTTATGTGACCTGTATCCTATGAAGCCGCAAGAATACATTGTCTGATCAAACGGGCAGGTCTTCTGACTTCCCTCCCTTCATGCGGCCTTCCCATCCCAAGATTCTGGTGGAACAGTGGCACAATAAATTGCTGAAGAGTTCCTGTTAAAATAACAGGCAAGGGTCACAGCAGCGGGCCTGTCTTCGATTTTCACGAAGTTCCCTATTAAGCTTAATTTGCAAGCACCCATTCGGCTGCAATGAACCAAAAATCTTCAAAAAAGTCAATTTTTTTCTTAACTTTTTGGAACTATGACGGTGTGCAACCCTATAAATTAGGATTATTTTGCTGTGTGGAAAACGGGGGAAAGCAGATAAAATGGGGGAAGACCCGGTTATTTAACCGGGGGGTTGATGTCGAATTCGCTCATTTTGTAGAGCAGGGTTTTGTAGCTGATCTTTAGAATTTTGGCGGCCTTGGAGCGGTTCCAGCCCACCTTGTCCAAAACAAAGACAATGACTTCCTTTTCTACCCGGTTGGCGGCCATTTTTTTGATTTTTT
This sequence comes from uncultured Desulfospira sp., assembly GCA_963663165.1. Classification (GTDB taxonomy): domain Bacteria; phylum Desulfobacterota; class Desulfobacteria; order Desulfobacterales; family Desulfobacteraceae; genus Desulfospira. The sequence continues at coordinate 737,389 of OY760175.1, forward strand.
TAAGGGAGATGTCCTGGAACAGTTTTTCAGAACTGGTGGACAAATCAACGAACTGGGAGATGATGGTTACCGATTCAGTGCTGAATTCTCCGGTATCGGTATCCGACTTTTTGCCCTTGTTTGGTTTTACAACATTTTTCGGGACTTCTGTACCGTCCTTGGGAAGCTCATTGAATATCTTCTCCCAGGAGTTCATCACCATCTGCTTTTTAATGCAGTTTTGAAGCTGGCGTACATTTCCCGGCCAGGAATACCGGCACAGTTTTTCCATAATGTCTGTATCTGGTTTGGCCCCGTTGTTTTCAGGGTATTCAGATTTAAATTTCCGGTAATAGTACTCAACCAGGGCAGGGATGTCTTCTTTGCGTTCCCGTAACGGGGGGATGTCGATTTTGATAATGTTCAGCCGGTAAAAAAGATCTTCCCGGAATTGCTTTTGTTTGATCCGCTCTTCAAGGTTATGGTTGGTGGCGGCAATGACCCATACATCGGTTTTAAACTCCTGGTCTGATCCGAGGGGGGAGAATTCACCGCTTTGCAGGACATGGAGCATTTTGGACTGAAGGGCTATGGGCATGTCCCCGATTTCATCCAGGAAAAGCACGCCTTTGTTGGCGGTCTGAAATTTGCCGGGCCGTTTTCTGTGGGCACCGGTAAATGCCCCCCTTTCGTATCCGTACAATTCACTTTCAAGAAGGGTTTCCGGCAGGGCCGCACAATTTATTTTCACAAAATTGCGGGAAGATCTGGTGGACTCGGCGTACAGGTTTTGGGCGACCACCTCCTTGCCGACACCGGTTTCACCGGTGATGAGGACGTTAAGGCAGGTGTGCGCCACATGGTTGATCAATTCCTTGATCTTTAACATTGATTGACTTACGCCGATTAGAGGTGTGCTCATAAGTATTAACGTCTTTTTTGTCTACTTCTTTTCCTTGTTTAACAGCTTGGCAACTTTTTCTTCGATGTCAAACAAATCTATAGGCTTAAACAATACCAAGTCAGCTTCCGCTTCAGAGGCAAGGGCACCGGGGTGGTCTCCATAACCGGTCATGGCAATAATTTTAATTCCCGGGCATTCTTTTTTTGCAATGGAAATAAGACCGACCCCGCTGATATTCGGCATAACCAGATCCGTTATCAGGCAATGAAATACTTTGGGTTTCTCCTTTAAAATTTTTAATGCGGCAAGACCGTCAATGGCAGTTTTGACTTCGTACCCCATTGAATTGAAAAATTCGTAAAAGGTAGACAGGATGTCTTCGTTGTCATCAACTATCAAAAGTCGCAGAGGATTTTCCGGCATTTTTATTACCTTAAAATTTCAACGGATTTTATATTGTTAAGTGCATATAATAGTTTTGTTCCGGTTTGCAAGGAAAAAATATGATTTCCCGACTATTTTAAAAAGAATCGTATCCGGCACCTTATATAAATTGCCCACTTGAAATATCCTGATCAGATGAAATAGGAGACAGCAATGTAGACAAAAAACAAAACCACAAAAACCAGTCCCTGGCCTTTGTTCACCCCTTTATACTTATAGGCAAGGACGCCCAGGGCCAGGCAGATAAAAATCATGAAAGGGAACTGGAACAAATGAAGGGACTTGTCAATATGCATGGGATTGCATATGCCCACAAACCCCATGACCAGGCAGATGTTGAACAGGTTTGATCCCACCACATTGCCGACAGAAATATCGCTTTCCCCCCTGGCAGCAGCCACGGCCGAGGTGGCAAGTTCGGGCAGGGACGTACCGAGTGCCACCACTGAAATGCCGATAAAGGTCTGGGACAGCCCGATTTTTTCAGCAAGCCCGATGGCCGTGGAAACCACAAGCTCAGCACCGTAACCGAGCATGCCGACGCCCAGGATAATATAGATAAAGTTTTTTAACAGCTTTTTTGAATTGCGCTGGGATGCAAGGTTTTCATTTCCGGCTGAAGGGTCTTTTTTTTCCCTGGCCGTGAGAATCCCGTAGACCAGAAATCCGATCAAAAGGCCGATAAGGATGATCCCGTCCATGCGGCCGATGGCCCCGTCCAGGCACATCACCCAGAATATAATCGAAACAGCGACCATGTAGGGGATTTCAATGATGGTCACCTGCCGTTTAACGGAAACCGGCCGGATCATGGCGGAAATTCCGAGAACCAGGGCAATGTTGATGACATTGGAGCCCAGGATATTGCCGATGGAAATGGCACCGGACCCTTTAACGGCCGCCACCATACTCACCAGAAGTTCCGGTGCCGACGTGGCCAGAGAGACAACGGTCAGCCCGATAATAACCGGTCTTACAGCAAACATGACAGCCGTGGAGGCTGCCCCTTCAACCAAAATTTCAGATCCAAAATAAAGCAGGAGCAACCCTGCCGTCAATATCAGTAGCGGTACAATCATGGGGTCATTCTTTCTTTTCGCTTTTTACTTAAGCGGTTATCTGCCTTGCGTTAACATAAAATTAATATTATAAGACGTGAATCATAAATCAGGCCGGCCAATTTATCAAGCAGGATAACCCCGGCAAGAAAAGAAACAAGGAAGATGTGTATGAAGAAAAGTATGATAAAAGGCACCGGGATGTTTGTTCCCCCTAACCTGGTGACCAACCATGATCTGGTTAAACTGATGGACACCTCTGATGAATGGATCCGCCAGAGAACCGGCATCCGTCAAAGATACTGGACAACGGGCGAGTGCGGGTCTTCAGACCTTGGATATGAAGCCTCTGTTAAGGCCCTTGACATGGCCGGGTGGACAGCCGAAGACCTTGATTTTATCATATTTGCCACATTGAGCCCGGATATCATGTTTCCGGGCTCAGGCTGCCTGATGGCCGCTCGTTTGGGATTGAATTCAACCCCTGTCCTGGATATCCGCCAGCAGTGTACCGGCTTTCTTTACGCTCTGGCAACGGCCGATGCCTATATCCAGTGCGGCCTTGCTAAAAAAGTTCTGGTGGTCGGGGCCGAAGTTCATTCCACCGGCCTTGATAAAACCACCCGGGGCCGCGATGTGACCGTGATATTCGGTGACGGCGGCGGTGCGGTCTGCGTTGAAGGCGTTGACACCGATGAAAAATGCGGCCTGTTATCATCGGCCCTCCATGCCGACGGCAATTTTGCCTCTTCTTTAATGACGGAGCTGCCGGCGTCCAGACTGCCGGTGCGAATCCCAAAGGATGCGGATGCAGATGACCCCCGATGGTTTCCGATAATGGACGGTCCGGCCATCTTCAAAAAAGCGGTCCGGATGCTGCCCAAGGTGACCCAGGAGGCATTGAAAATGGCCGGTATAGGGCTTGACGAGATTGATCTGGTCATTCCCCACCAGGCCAACAAACGGATCAACCAGGCCTTTGGACAGTTCTTAAAACTGCCTGAAGACAAAATTTTCCATAACATTGAAAAATACGGAAACACCACGGCCGCCAGCATCCCCATTGCCCTTCACGAGGCCATGGAACAGGGCCTGATCGGAGAACCCGGCTCGACCGTGCTGTTTGCAGGGTTAGGGGCCGGCCTGACATGGGCGGCGTCGATTTACCGGTTTTAAAAAAGCAGTTAGCTGTTAGCCATTAGCGGGCTGTAGCAGCCCAAAATCTGCACAGCTAAAAGCTAACAGCTAATGCCTAACAGCTAATGGCTTTTAAACAATTTGTTCAGATAGAACGCTTCCGCCTCTCCCAAATGATCAAAGCTGTGGGAAAAATCCTGATTTTTGGACTGAATTTCTGTCCTTAGTTTGGAAGCAAGGACCTTGCCCAGTTCCACACCATACTGATCAAAGGGGTTGAGCCCCAGGATAAACCCTTCGAGAACGGTCCTGGCTTCGTAAAAGGAGAGCAGAATCCCGATACTCTGGGCGCTCAGATCATTAATTACCAGAACCGATGAGGGCCGGTTGCCTGAGAAAAACCGCTCGGGCCGGTCATCGTCCTTGCCAATGGCCAGCGCCGTGGTCTGGGCAATGAGGTTGGCCCACAGCTCCTGATGGTTGGTCACCCCTTTTGACCGGACGCTCTTTCCGGTAAACCCGGGGGTAAGAACACCGATAAATTCAATGGGAAACGCTGGTCCCTGGTGGGCAAGCTGGAAAAAAGAATGCTGGGCGTTGGTGCCGGGTTCCCCGAAAATAATGCATCCCCCGGGGGTTTCCAGGAACTGCCCGTCAGCGGTTACCATTTTGCCCAGGCTTTCCATATAAAGCTGCTGGACGTGGGGGGCCAGCCTGGAAAGGGCGGCAGAGTAGGGCACAATGGCCTGGGCCCCGTAGTTCAGGCAATAGGTATTCCATATGGAAATCAGGGCTGCGGTTAAGGGGATATTTTCATTTGGAGGGGCCTTGAGGGTGTGGCGGTCCATGGCGTGGCACCCTTTAAGAAATTGCTCAAACACGTCAAACCCGAAGGCAAGGCTTAAGGGCAGGGCGCCTACCGCCGAAGTCACCGAGTACCGGCCGCCGATAAAATCAAACATGTGAAAACTGTCCAGAATAGGGGCCGCGGTGTCAGACGGATTGTCCCCGGGACTGCCCTTGGCCGTGACCGTTACCAGATGGTCCTTGGACGTCAGCAAATGGCTTTGCAGGTAGAACAGCACCTGCTCCAGGTTGGCCATGGTTTCAGTGGTGGTGTAAGATTTAGAAATCACGATCCATAAACAGGATTCCGCCTCAACCTCACGGGTTATCCGGGCAAAATTGTCAATATCCACGTTGGACAAAAATAACAGTTTAATCTGGGATTCGTGGGCGGCTTTCAATGCTTCAGAAGCAAATTCGCACCCCAGGTACGACCCGCCGATTCCCACAATTACGGCATGGGTAAAGGGTTTGCCGGTTGAGCCCTTGAGTTCGCCGGACCGGACAGCCCGTGAAAATTGCTGAATCTGGCCATTGACCCGGTGGATTTCCTTTAACACATCCACATCGCCTGCCATAAGGCTGTCCCGGGAAAAATCCCGGGTACCGGTATGAAGGGCCGAGCGTTTTTCAGTGACGTTAACGATTTCTCCTTTGGCCATTTCGTCAAAGGTTTCCAATGCCCCGGCTGTTTCAGCAAGGGCATAAAGAGACGCCATGGCATCTTTGTCCAGGCGCTGGCGTGAAAAATCAAAAAACAGCCCTTCGCATTCAAGGCTGAAGCCTTTGAACCTGTCCGGGTCTTGAAGCAGCTGTTTAAGGTGGCGGGTTTGAGAATCAAACCCGGTGGCTTTTTGAATCAGATCTTTGAATTCAGAAAGCTGGTCCATGGCTTTTGTGTTCATGTTGTCCTCCCCGATTTTTTTTATGATAAAGCTTGAATGCTGGAATTTGAGTGCCGCAATTTCTGATAGAATAATAAAACTAAATGGTTCGGTCAAGCGCGGCGAACGAGATGTTAAAAGGCGTCTGTGTTAATTGCAGATACAACTATTATTAAATTATATAACAACTAATTGTAATGACAATAATTTTGATAAGTTTGTTGTGTGTACAAATAAGGGGAGGGCGGGTGGTAAGTTTTCCCTATAGGCAAAACCAAGACGTCATGATGGACTTTTTATATGAAAGACTCAGCAACCTGTTGAGTGCTTTCAATATTCGTTGTGGGCGGTTCTTGGTTGGATAACCAAGACGGCCCGTGGCCGTTATAAGAAACTGGAGACAAGAAACAAGAGACAAGAGGGCGAAGCACCTGCGGTGCCCAATTTATAGTCTACCGTTGCTGGTATCTTCAGTTTCATTAATAGTTGTGGGCTTGTGGCCCATGGCAGTTTATAAGAAAGTCTCACTAACAAGATGAAAAGACTTTCATTTTTCGTTGTGGGCGGTTCTTGGTTGGATAACCAAGAACCGCCCATGTCCACCAGGATTTTAATTAGTGCCTGAATGGAAAACCCGTGTTTGGACGAAAAGTTGCCCAGATGCAAGGCGTAACCAAAGGTCAGAAACCAGAAAAAATGGCAACCGGAGCAACCTTGCGGTTGTGAGGATTGCCATTTTTTCTGCAACACAGCAGATGGGTGACTTTTCGTTCAAACACTAATCCCTGGAGCCGCCAAAAATCCTGAGCAGAAACAGAAACAGGTTAATGAAGTCCAGATAAAGGGTGAGGGCGCCCATAATGGATCCTTTGCGAACCATGGCACCGGTGGCGTTGCCCGGCATGGTAACGGCCATGGATTTAAGTTTCTGGGTGTCATAGGCGGTTAATCCCACAAATACCAGAACGCCGATATAGGAAATGACCATGGCCATGGCCGAACTCTGGATGAATATATTCACCACAGAGGCGATGATAATACCGATCAGCCCCATCATCATGAAGCCGCCCATGGAGGTCAGATCCCGTTTGGTGACCATGCCGAAGATGCTGCAGGAAAGAAAGGTGACCGCGCAGATCACAAAGGTGGACGCGATAGAGGTTGCCGTATACGCCAGGAATATAAAGGACAGAGTAATCCCGTTGAGTATGGCGTATACCGCAAACAGCGTGGTCGCCGTGGACGCCTGAATTTTTTGTATCCTGGCCGACAGGAAAAAGACAAACCCAAGCTCGGCAATGATCAGCACGGGCAAGGCAATGGGATTGCCGTAAACTATCTGGATGGCGGTTTCGTTGTGGGATACGAAATATGCGGTAAAGGCGGTGAGGCCAAGGCCGATGGCCATCCAGTTGTAGACGCTTCTGATAAACGAATTAACCCGGGTTAAGGTATCGGACCCGGAAAAAGAATAAGCCTGATTCATTTGGTATGCCTCCTTAAAAAGTTTGTTTCGGATCATTAAAGTACTTTTATCAGTATAATAACATTAAAAAAGGGGATTGCAAGATTACAATTTGATTAACCATTTGGACCGATAAAAAGTTTACATAATATATATTATCAGACATTCAAAATAAGGAAGACCTGAGACCGGATATTGTGACTCCCTCGGGTTTACGCATTCCGGTCTCCGGTCTTCCGGTTTCCTTCAATCATCATATTTATATTGTTAAAACAAATTCATTGTTTTATAAATATACCCCTTGTATTTAATGAACGATATCGATAAATCAGATGGTTATGGCTCAGGAAAAACAATTTAACCACATATACACGGTTTCAAAGCTGACCCGTGAGCTGAAAACCATACTGGAAAATCAATTTTCCTTTGTCTGGATCATTGGGGAAATTTCCAACTATGTTGTGCCCGGATCAGGCCATTCCTATTTTTCATTAAAAGATGAAGGCGCCGTGATCAACTGTGTGATGTTCAGAAACCAGAAACACGCCTTGAAATTTGAACCGGAAAACGGATTGCGGGTCATCGGCTTGGGCCGGATTTCAGTTTATGAACCCCGGGGATCCTATCAGCTCATCTTTGAACATATGGAGCCTGAAGGCACCGGATCACTTCAATTGGCCTTTGAACAGCTCAAAAAGAAACTGGACCAGGAAGGCCTCTTTGACCCTTCCCATAAAAAAGACATCCCGTTCTTACCCTCAACCGTTCATGTGATTACATCGCCGACAGGCGCAGCTGTGCGGGATATTATCAAGGTGGCCACCCGGCGATACCCCAACGGCTGCATTCAAATTTTACCGGTAATGGTTCAGGGCGTTGATGCGCCCTTGCAGATCGCTCAGGCCATTGAATTTTCAAATCAACTGAACCGGGCAGATTTAATCATCCTTGCCCGGGGCGGCGGTTCCATGGAAGACCTGTCCGCCTTTAACAGCGAAGTGGTGGCCCGGGCCGTTTTCAACTCTGCCATCCCGGTCATTACGGGTATCGGACACGAAACAGATTTTACCATTGCCGATTTTGTGGCTGATTTCAGGGCGCCGACCCCATCAGCGGCGGCGGAACATGCCTTTCCGGATAAAAAAATGCTTGTCCAGACCCTGAACCGGCTAACCTTGTCCATGACCATGACCCTTGAAAAGACATTGACCCGGAAGGAATCTCAGATTATAGATCTTGAATCCCGTCTCAAAAGCCCCCGGCGCCTGATTGACGATCATATGCTCAAACTCGACGACCATGGGGCAAGACTGTTGAAGGCCCTTGAAACCAGAATTTCCCGGTCACAGGAACATCTTTCTTTCCTGACCCGGCGCCTGATCGGCAGCCGGCCTGATGTTCAGGCCGATAAGCGCCAGGTGACCGGGTTATCGGACCTGCTTGGCCTGGTAATGGGGGCTTGCCTGGAAAAAGGGAAAAACCGGCTGGGAAAACTTGAAACCGGTTTGGGGGCGGTTAATCCGGAATCTGTCCTGAAAAGGGGGTACAGCATAACACGCACCCTGCCCCGCCGGAAAATGGTGACCAGTGCTCAGGATCTTCAGGCCGATGACCGGATTGAAGTGATCCTGGCAAAGGGGCGCATCACCGCACAGGTAAAGGAAACAACCGCTGACAGCTAACGGCTGACAGCTAACGGAGACGAGACCAAATGGCCAAAAAAACTTTCGAAACAGCGTTACAGGAACTCGAAGATATTGTCAGGGAAATGGAATCAGGGGAACTGCCCCTTGAACAGGCCCTTAAAAAATATGAGGCCGGCATTGCCCATGTTAGCTACTGCCGTGAAATCCTGGAGCGGACTGAAAAAAAAATTACCGTGTTAACCAAAGGAATAGACAACACCATAGAGGAATCACCATTTGAAGACCATTGATCCTTTATTTGATTTGTCCGGATATCTGGCCAGGTACCGTGAACTTATCGATGACCGGCTTAACCGGATGTTTCAATCCCAGGACCCGGATCGTGAGCTGGTACGGGCCATGACCCATTCGCTCATGGCCCCCGGAAAACGGCTTCGACCCATTCTGGCCATTGCCTCAGCCCAGGCCTGCGGCGGGGATGAGACCTATGCCCTGCCCGCCTGCTGCGCCATTGAGATGATCCATGCCTATTCTTTGATCCACGATGATCTCCCGGCCATGGACGACGATGATTTAAGGCGGGGCATGCCCACCTGCCATAAAAAATTTGGTGAAGCCACCGCCATTCTGGCCGGTGACGGACTGCTCACCCACGCCTTCAGGGTCATTGCCAGTCCCGGGGACCTGTTTGATGTGTATCCCGATGACCCGGTCCGGATTCAATTGATTGCGGCCATCTCCGACGCGGCCGGGATTAACGGCATGGTGGAAGGACAGATGCTGGACATGCAGTCCGAAGAACTGTTGAAAAATGCGCCGGATAATATCCTTGACCGGCTCCTTAAGCTTCATGGGCTTAAAACCGGAAAAATGATTTCCGTGAGCGTGGAATCCGGGGCATTAAGTGTGAATGCCGGCGATTCATTAAAAACACCGTTGCTAACCTATGCCGCCGGCATCGGTCTTGCCTTCCAGGTCATGGACGACATCCTCAATGTCGAAGGAGACCCGGAAGTCATGGGAAAAGCCGCCGGGTCTGATGCCGAAAACCAGAAAACGACGTTTCCGGCCCTCATGGGGCTTTCCAAGTCCAAGGCATATGCCCGCAACCTGATTGACAGCGCCCTTGAGGCCCTTGACGGGTTTGACCGGAAGGCCGACCCTTTAAGGGCTATTGCCCAGTACATCATTAACCGAAAAAGGTAGCCCCATGTTTGAACGAGAATTCACCCATCTGCTGCGTTGCAAAAAAATTGGCAATCCTCATATACCCCGGTATGCTCCGGTTGCAAATTTTTTTGGGCCTTGCATCTGGGCAAATTTTCGTCCAAACATAAATCCTTCTTTAGACGCTAAATATCTTCTTGAACCCCTAACAGCGAACAAGGTAATATAACGTGAGCCTTCTTGAACAGATAAAAACGCCAGCGGATCTGAAAGCCCTGCCCCGGAACCGCTTACCCGAACTTGCCTGGGAAATTCGAGAGCGGATCATTGAAGTGGTTTCCAAAAACGGGGGACACCTGGCCTCAAGCCTTGGCGCCGTTGAACTGACCATTGCCATCCATTATGTGTTTGATCTGCCCAACGACACATTGATCTGGGATGTGGGCCACCAGTCCTATGCCCATAAGCTGTTAACCGGCCGGAATGACCGGTTTGACAGCCTGCGCCAGTACAAAGGGATCTCCGGGTTTTTAAAAATCAAGGAAAGCCCTTATGACGGATTTACCGTGGGCCATTCATCCACGTCCATATCCGCAGGACTCGGCATCTGTGCCGCCAAGCAGCTCATGGCGGACAAATCCGACGTGATTTCTGTTATCGGGGACGGTTCCCTTACCGCCGGACTGGCCTATGAAGGCCTCAACCAGACCGGGGACTTAAGCCCGGGCATGATCGTGATTCTCAATGACAATGACATGTCCATTTCCCCCAACGTGGGGGCGTTGTCTTCTTATCTGTCCCGGACCTTTTCGGCCAAAGCGCTTCAGGGGTTAAGAAATCAGTTCGGGGTATTTCTCAAATCCCTTCCCAAAATCGGGGATGACATGTACGGCATGGCCAAGCGGTGGGAAGAATCCTTTAAAACCTTTGTCACACCGGGCATGCTGTTTGAGGCCTTTAACTTTGATTACTTCGGTCCCATCAACGGCCACAATCTGGACCATCTGATCGACATTTTAACCAATATCCGGCATCCCGATTCCCCGGTGCTGCTCCATGTCACCACCAAAAAGGGAAAAGGGTATGAACCGGCGGAAAAAAACCCGGTCTATTTTCACGGGGTCGGCGCCTTTGTTGTTGACACCGGGAAAAGCAACAAAAAAGCCGATGCCAAATGCAAGGTGCCTTCTTACACCCAGGTGTTTGGGGATACCATGATCCATCTGGCCAACCTGGACAAAAGAATTGTCGCCGTTACTGCCGCCATGCCTGAAGGCACCGGGCTGATGGGGTTTGCCGAACAGTTTGAAGACCGGTTCTTTGACGTGGGCATTGCCGAACAGCATGCCGTAACCTTTGCCGCAGGCCTTGCCGCCAAAGGCTTAAGACCGGTGGTGGCCATTTATTCCACCTTTCTTCAGCGGGCCTATGACCAGATCCTTCATGATGTCTGTATTGATGCCCACAGGGTGGTGTTTGCCATTGACCGGGGCGGCATTGTGGGCGAAGACGGCCCCACCCACCACGGGTTGTTTGATTTTGCCTTTTGCCGCAGCATTCCCAACATGGTGGTCATGGCCCCGAGCAATGAAAATGAACTGGCGCGCATGCTGACAGCCGCCTTGAACCATGACGGCCCCATTGCCTTAAGATACCCCAGGGGCAAGGGGGAAGGGGTTGAACTGGATCCGGTGCCATCACCGGTTCAAATGGGCAAAGGCAAGGTGGTCCGGCAGGGATCTGATGTATTGATCATTGGTATCGGACGGGTGGTCAACGATGCCCTGGCCGCAGCGGATATGCTTGAATCAGACGGGATTCAGGCCCAGGTGCTGGATGCCCGGTTTGTCAAGCCCCTGGATAAAGACCTGATCCTTGAACGGGCCGGCCAAATCAAAAAAGTGGTCACGGTGGAAGAGCATGTTCTTGACGGCGGGTTCGGATCAGCGGTGCTGGAGTTGCTGGCCGACAACGGCCTGACCGGTGCCAGGGTGAGGCGGCTGGGAATTCAGGATTGTTTTGTGGAACATGGGGCCCAGTCCATCCTTAGAAAAGAGTGCGGCATTGACAAAGATGCCATTTTTCTTACAGCCAAAGACCTGGTCAACAACGGCGTCCCCGATGACTAAAGGGGAAAAGGTCGTTAAAGAACGGCTGGACCTTTTAATCGTGAATAAAGGGCTGGCCCCGTCCCGGCAGCGGGCTCAGAGCCTGATTATGAGCGGCCGGGTCCTGGTGGACAACACCCCCTGTGACAAGCCGGGCACCAAGGTTGCCTGCCAGGCGGAAATTACGGTAAAGGGAGATGACAACCCCTTTGTCAGCCGGGGCGGGCTCAAGCTTGAGAAAGCTTTCAACACCTTTCCCGTCAGCGCCCAAAATTTAACCTGTCTGGACATCGGGGCCTCCACCGGCGGGTTTACCGACTGTCTTTTAAAACACGGGGCCCGGAAGGTATATGCCTGTGATGTGGGGTATGGGCAGCTGGACTGGGCCTTGCGCAACCATGACCGGGTGGTGGTGATTGAACGGACCAATATCAGAAACATGGCCTTTGACCAGGTGGGGCAGACCGTGGATATGGTGGTGGCCGACACCTCTTTTATTTCCTTAAAAAAAGTGATTCCGGCGGCAGAAAAGTTTATGAAACCGGGAACCGTGGTCCTTGCCCTGATTAAGCCCCAGTTTGAGGCCGGCCGGGAAAATGTGGGCAAGGGGGGGGTCGTGCGCAGCGAACAGGTCAAGGAAAATGTCAAAACAGACCTGATGGATTTTTTCACCAACAGGGGATTTGAGATCCAGGGGGTAACGCCCTCCCCCATCCTAGGTCCCAAAGGAAATGAAGAATTTATTATATTTATGATTTTAAGGTAAAAAGTACTGTCCTTTTTATTTAAATTTTATTATTTAAATATTAATTTTTGGTTAATGCAAGGGCTGACCGGCATTATTTTGGCGGGTTTGCCTGACTTTAAAAGAAAAAAAATCTCACTGGGTTGGGGTTTTTTTTATGACTTGAAAAGGAGCGGTAATGAGCGAAGAAATCAAAGCCATGAGGAATGTGGCCCTAGCAGGCCATGGAGGTGCGGGCAAGACTAGTCTTGCTGAGGCTATGCTGTTTCACGCCGGGGTGACCAATCGTCTCGGAAAGGTTGAAGAAGGCAACACCGTAATGGATTTCCAGCCTGAGGAAACCAAAAAACAGCAAAGTATCAACACATCATTAATGAAGTATGCCCACAATAAGCATACAATCACACTGATGGACACGCCGGGCGATCAAAATTTCTTCTCTGCCGCCAAAACCTGCTTACCCGTTGCGGACAGTGTCGCCTTTGTGATTGACGGTGTGGGCGGCCCGTCCGCCATGACCGAAGAAGCCGCAGTCAGCGCCCTTGAATACAACCTTCCCGGGTTTGTTATTGTGAACAAGTTAGACAGGGAACGCGCGGATTTTAATACCTGCGTTGAAGCCTGCAGCACCGCCTTGAAAAAAAAGGTGGTACCGGTCTGCTATCCCATTGGCCAGGAAGATGGGTTCAAAGGATTGGTCAATATTGTATCCGGACAGGCCTTTGAATTTGATGGCCAAGGCAAAGCCAAAAAAGTGGATATCCCCCAGGATATGGCGGATGATATAGCTGCCGACAAAGAAGCATTCATTGAAAATATTGCCGAACTCAACGACGAGCTTCTTGAAAAATACCTGGAAGGCGAAGAGCTTTCCGAAGAAGAAATTAAAGCCGCTTTCAGGCAGGGGATTCTGGATGCTGAATTCTATCCGGCCGTTCCTTCATCAGCAACAAAGCTGATCGGCATTGAGACCATTTTAGATTTTATTGATGACTACATGCCTTCTCCCATTGACCGGGGAGACTGGATTGCCAAAGACAGTGCCGGGGAAGACGTTGTGGTTTCACCGGATCCAACGGCTGAATTCTGCGGGTTTGTTTTTGCCACCATCGTAGACCCCTATGCCGGCCGGCTGTCTCTTTTCAGGGTTATTTCAGGATCTCTTGGCAAAGAGGGGAACGTTCTCAATGTGACCAAAGGGGCCAAAGAACGATTCTCCCAGCTGCTGGAAATTGCCGGAAAAGAGCAGAAAACCATTACATCCGCCCTGCCCGGCTCCATTGTGGCCGTGGCCAAGCTTAAATCAACCCTGACCGGGGATACCCTGACCGGCGGCAAGGAGATCCAGATCCCGGCCCCGGAACCCATGCCCCCTGTGATTTCATTTGCCATTTCACCCAAAGCCAAAAACGATGAAGATAAAATTCACGAGGCGGTCCGTAAAATCCTTGAAGAGGACACGGGACTTCGGCTTAGAAGGGAAGAGGAAACCCGCCAGACCATTCTATCGGGCCGCGGGCTGGTTCATATTGAGGTTACGGCTGAAAAGATCCTAAGAAAATTCAACGTGGCCATGGACATTGCCACTCCCAAAGTGGCCTACCGCGAAACCTTTAAAAAGAAAATCAGGGTCCAGGGCAAACATAAAAAACAGTCCGGCGGCCATGGCCAGTACGGGGACTGCTGGATTGTCCTTGAGCCCCTTCCCAGGGGAACCGGATTTGAATTTGTGGACAAGATCGTGGGCGGTGTAATCCCCAAAAACTATATTCCGGCTGTAGAGGCTGGTATCAGGGAAAGTTCAGCCTATGGTATCCTGGCCGGATTCCCCTGTGTGGACTTTAGAACCACCCTGGATTTCGGGTCCTACCATTCGGTTGACTCCTCTGAAATGGCCTTTAAAACCGCCGGGTCCATTGCCTTTAAAAATGCGGCCAAGGACGCCGGTGCAACGTTGCTTGAACCCATTATGAAAGTGTCTGTAAAGGCGCCGGATACCAATACCGGTGATATCATGGGCGATCTGAACTCCAGAAGGGGCCGGGTCCTTGGCATGGATTCCGAAGGAGACAAACAGGTCATCAATGCCCTGGTACCCATGTCTGAAATGCTCCGGTATGCCCCGGACTTAAGCTCCATGACCCAGGGCCGCGGCACCTTTACCATGGAATTTGAGCAGTATGACGAGGTCCCCGGGGACCTGGCCAAAAAAATCATTGAAATGGTGAATGCTGAGAAAGACAATTAATCCCAGCCAGACCAGTCATTTTTAATTTCAAAAGGGGCTGCCGGTTTTCCGGCGGCCCCTTTTGTATTTTTGATCATTGCCTATTCGATAATTGATTTAAGGCGCATTTGTGCGACCTTTGCGCCGGCATCTTTGAAATCACCTTCCCCTGACCTGTTCTGCAACATCCTGAAATATAGTGTAAATTAGGTTTCCATTCACTTGGCATGAACTTTGCTGTTAATTCTCTTAAGGCAACATTTTCATATTACCTAAACAGTTAAGGACGGGGGAAACAAAATGAAAGTAGCGGTAAGTGCTTATGGCCAGGACCTGGATGCACAGATTAATCCCCGGTTTGGCCGGTGCGATTATTTGCTGTTGGTGGAAACCGATGACATGAGCGTTGACTCTTTTTCCAACCAGAACATCAACGCCAGCGGCGGGGCCGGGATACAATCCGCCGTGTTTGTGATTAACCAGGGGGCCCGTGCTGTGTTGACCGGCAACTGCGGCCCTAAGGCCATGGATGTGTTTAATTCTTCAAACATTGCGGTGTATACCGGCCAGGACGGAACCGTGAGGCAGGCGGTGGAACGCTTTAAAAGCGGGGGACTTCAGGCATCTCCCGAGGCCACGGTACCGGAAAAATCCGGGGTTAATTCCGGCATGAACCAGCCCTCCTCACCCAGTGGTACCGGCCGTGGCATGGGCGGCGGCGGTGGCCGTGGCATGGGCGGCGGCGGTGGCCGTGGCATGGGCGGTGGTGGCGGCCGCGGCATGGGCGGTGGCCGTGGAATGGGCGGCGGCCGTGGCATGGGCGGTGGTGGCCGCAGCATGGGGTAGCAGCGATAAATAAGCTGTTAGTTGTTAGCCCTTAGCTGTTAGCTAAAAACCCGACGGCTAATAGCTAACGGCTTAAAGCTAACAGCTAATAGCTAAAAAAAACATTAAGGAGATCGTAAATGACAAAAGTAGCCATGATTCGGTGTGAGAAAAATGAAAACCGGTGTCCTTTGACCGGCTGTTTTAAAACCATGATGGAAACCAGCCAGGGATTTGCCGGATACGAGGAATGCACCCCGGCCGGGGTGTTTACCTGTCGGTGCCCGGGGGACAATGCCGTGGAATTCGGTAAAATTTTAAAATCAAAGGGGGCTGAGGTAATTCATTTTTGCACATGCAGCTTTGCCAAAAAAACCGAAGCCGGATGGGATAACGCCAACGGTGGATTTTGTGAGGATATGGAAGCCATTGCCCGTAAGATTTCCAGGGAGACCGGACTTCCCTGTGTTCTGGGCACCGCCCATTTGCCCAAGGGATATGAACCGGTCAAGATACAAGAAACTTGAAACAAGAAATTTGATACAGGAAACAAGAGAAGAAGACTGGAGACCGGGTGCGCAAATTCGGTCTCCCGTTTCCGGTTTCCGGTCTTCAGCTTAAAGCAGATCCGGGTTGAGCTGGCAGTGTTTTACCGCGCTTTGGTCCAAAAGATGCCCTAGTTCCCCGTCTTTTCCCGGGTAAAATCCCATGCAGGCTTCCCAGACTTCCCGGTCTTCCATGCAAAAATAAACCAGGACCTTGGGATCATGCTGCCTGATCCGCTCAACCACCTTCTGGTAAAGGCCGATGCGAAGGGGTTTGAAATATCGCATTTTATTGTCCAGGCCCGTGATAAACTCCCCATAGCAGATCACGGATTTGGAGAACCGCTGTTCCACTATGGGTTTGAGTTTGGGCATGAACCGGAAGCTGCCCATACTGATCCAGACGATATGATCGGCGCTGACTTGGGCGAATATGTCATCCACCACCTTTAAATAATCATCTTCACACCCCGGATAAACCACCATGGGATCAAAGTGAAAGGCCAGGTGGAACCCCTTGGATTCACAGAGGCGGGCCGTCTTTAACCGGGCGTTAAGCGATGCCGTTCCCCGCTCCTGGGTTTTGATCACCTCAGGGGTGTTCACCGACCAGGAAAGGACGGTTTTTTGGTTATGGTCCAGGTCCAGCAGGGAACCAACGTTGATGGTTTTTGTTTTTAATTCCAGCAGGCAGTTGGTCTGCCGGGCAAATTTTTCAACCAGAAATTGGGGGCTCTGGCTTACCGGTTCCCAAATCAGGGAATCGGTATATTCCCCGGTTCCGATACGGTAAATCCGGTTCTGGGAAAAGGTGTGGTCAAGTTCTTTGCCAAAGGTGTCAAGGCCGGCAAAGTACTGGAGCACCGGGGGGTGAAAATAGGCCTGAAGAATGCAGTAGGAACAGTCCATGGTGCAGAAGGTCCCGGTATGAAGGATGGTATAATCGCAGCAGGTATAGTGACTGGTACCGGGGCAGGGCCTGACCACTGCCCCCTTGTTTCGGGTAATATAAAGAATGGTTTTGGCCAGGGATACGGGATCAGGCGACCGGTTGATCACATCGTAGACCATGGCGGAGTTCTCAACGGGTTCTGGTTTGAGCCCTGTTTTTGAAATCAGGTATTCAATTTCAGGATCCCGGGCAATCTCCTTATCCATAAATAAACGGGACAGTTTCATACCTAACCTTTTGCAGCCATGTTGATTTTTTTATTTCCTGTCCAGGATAAGCCTGAAATCCGGATGGTTACCAGCCGCCTCAATCTCGGATAACCGGGTCTTGAATTCTGCCACGGATTTAAAATTAAAGGACATGGTGTAAGTGGTTCCCTCGAAATTTTCCGGCAGGGTGAACTTGATGTGTTTATCCAGGTTCAGCTTATTGATGGCCCCATTTACCCGGGACCGTTTTTCTTCAAGAAATGGAAACCGGGTTTGAACCAGAAACTGTCGCAAGGCATCGGCCTTAAACCCTAAATCCCCGCTGTCGTGAGATAAAATGGCATGGATCGATTCCTGTCCGAAAAAATCTTCCGGGCTGATCCCATCCCTTGCCATGATCTCCAGCATAAAGGTGATCATTTCCCTTTGCTTGGAAGATGAGGCCTTTATCCGTCCGAATATGTCAAGAAAGAAGTCCCGGGTAACCGGCTCAAGCCTGGAAATTTTCACGGCGGATTTTAATGACAGATGGCCGCTGTCCAGTACCTGGCACATGGTCTTACCCATGCCCCCGATGGAGAGCAAATCCTTTATATAGGCCGTGTTCATCCGGGTATTGAATATCAAAAGAGACTGGGCCGCGATCTTTTCCACAGGCATGACGCCCTTGAGCAGCATCAGGGACTTGATGGTTTCCATCAGGGTCAGGTCTCTTTGAAAGGCATTTTCCGCCACAGCCCTCGGGGCTGCATCGTCTTTATTTTCAAGGACCCGGCAATACATAAGGGGAACGGCTTTGTTGAGCAGTGCCGCCCGGATCCGTCTGAAACCCGATACAATGACCACCCTGCCCTGGTCTTTGATGACCACCGGCGCCGTTAACATCCCTATGGTTTCAATGGAAAGGGCCAGGGATGAAAGGTCGCAGGGGTCAGTGGAAATCTGAAACCGGGTATCGGTAAGATCAATGTCCGATACCCGGATTTGCTCAAGATGATCAGAGGGTTTCACCGGTCAGTCTCGTATAGATGTCCTTATAAGTTCGGGCCGTATGGTCTATGACCTCCTGGGGAAGTTCAGGGCCGGGAGGGGTTTTGTCCCATCCGGAATTGACCAGCCAGTCCCGGACGGTCTGTTTGTCATAGCTGTTCTGTCCCCTGCCCGGCTCATAGTCATCCAGGGGCCAGAACCGGGATGAATCCGGGGTCAGGATCTCGTCAATAAGGATAATCTCATCATCCAGCAGCCCGAATTCAAACTTTGTATCGGCAATGATGATCCCTTTTTCAAGGGCCAGCCGAGCGCCTTTGTTGTAAATGGCAAGGCTCAGATCCCGTAATTTTTCAGCGATTTCCCGGCCCAGAAGGTTAATGGTTTCCTCAAAAGAAATATTGATATCATGGTCCCCGACTTCCGCCTTGGTTGAGGGGGTGAACAAGGGGGTTTCCAGTTTTTCGGATTCTTTAAGGCCTTTGGGCAGTTCAATGCCGCAGACATGGCCTTCCTTGAGGTAAGATGACCATCCGGAGCCCGTGATATATCCCCGGACAATGCATTCCACTTCAAAGGGTTTTGCCTTTTTAACCAGCATGCTGCGCTTGTCTAAAGCGTTTTTGTAGGCCTTGAATTCCTCAGGGTACTGATTGACATCCACGGTAATGATATGGTTTCTGATGAGATCTTCCATCTGCTTGAACCAGAACACCGATATCTGGTTTAAGACCTTGCCTTTGTCCGGGATCAGATTGGGCAGCACCACATCAAAGGCAGACAACCGGTCTGTAGTCACCATTAAAAGGGCATCCCCTGTATCAAAAATATCCCTTACTTTCCCCTGCCGGACCATGGGCAGGTCATCGTTTATTGTCGATGTCATCCATTTTTCTCCTTGTTCATTATTCCTTCCTGCCTGCGCACCTGTCCAATCATGGGCAATGGATACCCCCTAGGGCTTTATCCGTTAAGCAAGGCAGGTAATACTTGACGATCAATACCAAATCATCATATGGTTATCAACACTTTTCATCAGCACCCATTCCCCCTGGCAGATCTTGCCAAAGGCGGTTGATGCTGGCTTTAAGGTTTCAAATTTTATTGATGATCTGTAATGTTCAAAAATGAGGTCGATTATGAAAATAACCGTGTGGGGTCTGTTCTGGGGTCCGGTGTTCAGTTTATGGCTTGCCCTTAATGCTGCCGTTGCCGGACCCGGACCATTATACACTTTAAATGATCTTTGCCGTGAAGCCGCAAAAAATGCCGAACAAATTCAGATGGCCCAGGAAAATGTTACCATTGCCGAGGATGAAAAAAAGCGGGCCCTTTCGGTCCTCATTCCCAGGATCAGCACGTTTGGCAGCGTTGTAAACCATAAACACGACAGCCAGTCCTATCCGGATTCCACCACATTAGGGATAAACCTGACCCAATCCTTTACCATCAACGGCAAGGAGCTGACCGCTTACAATTTCACCAAAAAAGGGATTGAAAAAAGCGGTTTTGCTTTAGAACGGGTCACAGCAGACTATTTGTTCAGCGTGGCCGAGTCCTATTTTCAGACCTTGAGTGCCAAACGTAAAAAAGAAATTGCCGAGGCCGATATGGACCGGCTGAAAACCCACAGGGACTCGGTTCAAGAAAAACTTTCTGTGGGGTCTGTAACCAAAACCGATCTTTACCGGGCTGAGGCCGAGCTGTCCAAAGCAAGGACCTCTCAGGTGACTTCAGAACACGGGATTCAGCAGGGAATGGCCCGGATTGCCAGATTGGCCGGCATTGATCATGATTTTACCATTTCAGCTGAACATGCCGGAACCCTGGAAAATTTTCATCCCACTTTGGACGGGATTAAGGGGGCAGCCCTTGAAAACCGGTATGAAATTAAAGAAGCCCAAAAAGACCTGGAAAGGGCCATGGACAATGTCAAGTATGAAAAAGGCGATTACTGGCCGGTCTTAAGCCTGGAAGCCGGATACAAGGACTCTGATATTTCCTATGACGCCGGATCACAGGATACTGACCTGAATGTATATGATCCCTATATTCAGGCCCAGCTGGTCTTTACCCTTTACGACGGCGGCTTGAGAGGCGCCGAGGTTTCCCAGGCCAGGGCAAAGGAACGGCAGGCCCGCCAGAACCTTGAAAGCGTCAAGAACGATATTGTATTGCAGGCAAAGGTCGCTTTCCTGGAATATGAAACTGCCAGAAACACCCTGATCAATCTTCAGGACGAGTTAAAATCCGCCAATGAAAACTATAATGCGGTTAAAATGCAGTTTAAATACGGCATGGCGGACAGCATTGACATGATGGATGCCAACACCCTTCTGGTCACCGCTGAACGAAGCATTTCCGATGCGCAGTATGCCCTTGTCCTGGCAGCCTTGAAAATTAAATATGTCAAAAGTGAGCTGACAGAATATTTACTCAAATAAGTGAATTCGGGTTCAATTTCCCCAAACCCCGGGTAAAAAATTTTTTTCAGGGTTAAGTGGCTACAAATATTTCATTAATACGGTTTTTCCGGTATCATACCCCATGGATAGACTCTGAATCTGCAATGTTTTCAAGACGTAAGCTTGACTTGATCTAAAGCTTGAAATATTCTTCTGATTAAATTTCAGATCAGCGATAGCAGCGACAGCAGCGATAGCAGCGACAGCGTAACAAAAAAAAAGAAAAAAGGAGTTAGCCATGTACGAAATCATTGCAAATCCTGAAGACTACCAGATTGATCATCTGATTAACGGTACCGGCAACGCCAACATTGAACTGTCCCAGGAAGAGCGGGACAAATGGGCCAATGAAGTGGTGAATTTCAGTGAACGGCTCATGGAGCTTGCCAAAAAATCAAAGGTTCTCGCCGACCTTTTATGTTCCAAAGAGCCCATCGCAGCCACCCCTGCATCCTTAAAAACATTGAAAATTCAACTTTTTATGATCAACGACTCCCTGAACTCAGCACTTGAAATTTCTGAAAAACTGGAAACGGATATTATCAAAAAATAACCCGTTTCAGACAATTGATTTTTGCCTTAACAGATGGTCTGCCAGAACCAGCATAAGCATGGACTCGCAGACCATGTTAATTCTGGGAATGGCGCTGATATCATGCCGTCCCGTTGTGGAAATCGTTGTGGGCTCATGGGTCTTTGTAAGGGTCTTTTGAACTTTTAAAATAGAGGGGATGGGTTTGATATGGACCCTTGCCACAATCTCATCCCCATTGGAAATGCCGGCCAGAATTCCGCCGGCATGGTTGGTTTCAAACCCGTCGGGCATGATCTGGTCGTTGTTCTCATACCCGGTCATCCGGGCCGCCTCAATTCCGGAACCAATTTCAACCGCCTTGACCGCACCGATACTCATCAAGGCCTTGGCAATATCGGCATCTAATTTATCAAACACGGGATCTCCGAGCCCTGCCGGAACATTTGAGGCCCTGATTTCAACCACGCCGCCAAGGGAATCCCCTTGTTCTTTGACCTGTTCAATTCTTTTTTCCATGGCCATGGCCGCCTTGGGGTCAGCGCACCGCAACGGACTGGTTTCAAGAAATTCAGGATCAAAGGTTTTGGCCTCAACCCTGCCAAGGGCCAGGGTATGGCTCATGATACGGATCTGATGTCCTGCAAGGACAAGCCCTGCCACGGCACCTGCGGCCACCCGGGCCGCGGTTTCCCTTGCCGATGCCCGGCCCCCGCCCCGATAATCCCGGATACCGTATTTTTGGGTGTAAGAATAATCCCCGTGACCCGGCCTGAAGAGATTTGCAATATCATCATAGGATCTGGACCGGGCATCCTGGTTTTCAATGAGGATCATGATGGGGGTCCCGGTGGTCCGGTTTTCAAAGGTGCCGGAAAGGATTTTCGGGCGGTCTGGTTCTTTTCTCTTGGTAGAGGCCGGGCCTTTACCGGGTTTCCGTCTGTCCAAAGCCTTTTGAATCATGGCCTCGGTAATGGGAAGGCCCGGCGGGCATCCCTGGATGATCACGCCTAACGCCGGGCCGTGGGATTCGCCAAAGGTGGTGATCTGAAATGCTTTTCCAAAACTTGATCCTGACATGGGGTCCTCGTTTGTTTAGCGGTTAGCTTTTAGCTGTTAGCCATTAGCTGTTCGGTTTTAAAGTTTTTCAAATGCTGTTTGAATCTGCCGGGCCGCCTGGTCCGGGGAAAGGGCCTGAGTATCGATGGAAAATCCGGCGGTTTCCTGGTAGAGGGGGTTCCTTTCTGACAACAGGGCAACGGTTTCCTGATAGATGGGGCTTTGGGTCAGGGCAGGCCTAGAGGATTGGCTGTTCAAATCCTGCCCAAGCCGTTCAATGATACCGGCAGGCTCGGCCTTAAGCCATACCGCCCATCCCTTTTCCCGGATCAGTTTCCGGTTTTCCGGATCAAGGACAATACCGCCGCCTGTGGAAATCACCTGCCCGGCATGGCCAAAGTCCTGATTGGCTATAAATTCAAGGACATGGGCCTCCTGTTCCCTGAAAAATGGCCACCCGTTCTTTTCTACCATCGCTTCAATGGACATGCCGGCCCGTTCCTGAACCACCTGGTCCGTATCCCGGAAATCATATTCAAGAAGATCCGCCAGCAGCCTGCCGATAGTGGTCTTTCCCGTACACCGGTATCCAATCAAAAAAATATTCATTTAAATAGGGGGTTAGGCTGAAGGGGATTAGACTGAAGTAATTTACCTTCAGTCTTCAGCCTAAATACCTTCAGCCTGCTTTTAAAGTTTCTCAAAAATATCCCAGTACCCGGGAAAAGATTTTTCCACGCAACCGGGATTTTCAATTTCCATGCCCGGCACCACCAGGCCGGCCAGAGAAAAAGCCATGGCAATCCGATGATCGTTATAGGTCTCAATGAACGCGCCTTTAGGGGTTCCACCAACCACCGTAAGCCAGTCATCTCCCTGCCGGGCATCGATTCCCATTTTCAAAAGCCCTAAAACCACGGCATCAATCCGGTCACACTCTTTTTCCCTTAAGTGGGCGATGTTGGTGATCCTTGTTTCCCCGTTGGCAAAGGCGGCGGCAACCGCAATGGCCGGAACCGCATCCGGCGTATCCGACATGTCCACATCCACTCCGGTCAGTCCATTCCCTCTGACACCGGCACAGCGGTCTTTAAATTCCAGGGTGGCGCCCATTTTTTCCAGAATATATATCTGTTTAAAATCACCCTGCAAAGAGTCTTTTTGAACATTTTTTACATAAATGGCCCGGCCGGTAATGGCGCCGGCCGCCCAGAAATACCCGGCATTGGAAAGGTCGGGTTCCACAAAAAAGGTTCCGGACGCATAGGACTGTCCCCCGGGCACCAGATACCGGGTTTCATCAAGGCGCTTTGCATCAACCTTAAACTGTTTCATGATATCCAGGGTAAGGTCTATATACGGTGAGGATACCGGGGGCCCGGTCAGTTGAATGTTAAGGCCGTTTTCAAAAAAAGGGCCGATCATGAGAAGGCTGGAAAGGTACTGGCTTGATCTTGAACAATCAAGCAGGGTATCTCCCCCCTGCCGGTTTCCCCCCTGAATGGTTATGGGGGGGGTTCCCTGGGCATTGTCAGACCTGGCGCTAATTTGTATCTTTTCAAGGGCATCCAGCAGCTCCTTCATGGGACGGCGGCACATTCTCTGGTCCCCGGTCAGGGTATAGGCACGGGTGCCCAGGGCGGCAATTCCAGCCAGAAGCCGCATGGACGTGCCGGAATTGCCCAGATAAACCGGTTCATCAAAGGGTTCTGGCCTGCCGTTAAATCCTTTCACTTCAACAGTATCAGGACCGGTGTCCCTGATTTGGACCCCCATATGGGAAAGGCACTGGCAAGTCAGGGAAATATCCTGGCTTTCAAGAAGGTTGGTTATGTTTGAAACTCCCCCTGAAAGGGCGGCACAGATCAGCATCCGGTGAGAGATGCTTTTTGATCCTGGCACGGTAACCGTCTGGTCTTTAATGGGCCTTGGAATTATTTTTTTCATCCTTTTTCCTTTCAGGTGTCATTTTGTGAGCAGGGCGGTGCGCATCTGATGCTGATCCGGTTCAATGCCCGTCCACAGTTTAAACTGGGCAGCGGCCTGGGCAATAAACATGGCAAGCCCGTCCACCACATGGCAGCCCCTTTGCCTGGCGGCCTGGATCAGTCTGGTGTCCGGCGGGGTATAAACTACATCCATCACCACCATTTCAGGCCTAAGCCATGACAGGGGAACCGGAGCCTGATCCACGGCCGGCGCCATCCCGATACTGGTGGTGTTAATGAGAATATCCGCCTGAATTTGAGAAATGTCTTGGAGGGGACAGAACCTGCCCTGGTATTGGCCGGCCAGATCCATGCCCGTTTGAGCGGTCCGGTTGACAATCACCAGACGGCCTTTGTTTTTCCATATGCCAAAGGCAACCGCTCTGGCCGCCCCTCCGGCCCCGACAATACAGACGGTTTTACCGGCAATGCCAAAGGGTTTAAGGGGATCAACCGCCGCCTTTGAATCGGTATTGTACCCCAAAAGAGAGCCCCGGTCATTGACAATGGTATTCACCGCGCCCATATCCCCGGCCTCAGGATCGATCCAGTCCAGGTAATCCATAACCCCCGCCTTGAAAGGAATGGTAATGGATGCCCCTTTTATATTCAGGCTTCGGATAGCGTTGATACAGCTTTTGGCATCCGGCGGTTCAAAGGCCAGATATACCGCATTTATGCCCTGATGGGCAAATGCCCTGTTGTGAACCAGGGGGCTTTGGCTGTGGGACACCGGGCTGCCCATCACACCGTACAATTGCGTGGCGGCATTGATCTGTTGATTCATATAAGGTTCGAAATCCATTTTTACATTCCACTATCCTAAAGTTTGAATCCCTGACTCGCTGTCCATGGGATAAGAACCCAAAACCCTCAAAGAAAGGCAGACAGACTTGAGTTGTTCAATGGTATGGGAAACCACCGGGTCCTGAATATGCCCTTCAATGTCCATAAAAAAATAATAACTCCAGTTCTGGTTCCGCGTGGGCCTGGATTCAAGTTTGAGCATGTTAAGCCCGGCCTGGTTTACCGGTTCCAGGGCCTTGAACAATGCACCGGGCACATGGGAGGCGGCAAACATGATAGATGTTTTGTCTTTCCCGGTGGGGGGAGGCATGTCTTTACCAATAACCAGGAACCGGGTGATGTTCCCGGCATGATCTTCAATGGAGGTTTCAACGGGAAGCAGTTCATAGATATGGGCGGCCTTGCCGCTGGCAATGACGGCCCCGTCCGGATCACTGGCAACCGCCCTGGCGGCCAGGGCGGTTGAACCGGTTTCCTTGACGGGGGTGTTAGAAAATTTCTTTCTCAGCCACCCCTTGCATTGGGCCACCGCCTGGTGGTGGCCGTAAATGGTTTTCACATGGGAAGGGTCTCCGGTCATGGACAGCAGATCATAGCTCACGGGTTCATAATGTTCAGCGCAGATCTGCAAGGTATACACCGCAAACAGGTCCAGGGTATGGTTAACCGCCCCTTCAATGGAATTTTCAACCGGGACTACCCCAAAACGGCTTTCATTTTTCTCCACCTCCTTGAACACGTCGTTGAGGCCGGGCTGGCAAATGAAATTGCCCGAATGTTTAAAATGAGTTAACGCCGCCATGTGGGTTAAGCCGGCTTCAGGTCCGAGAAAGGAAATTTTCTTGGGCTTCTGAATTTCACGGGTGGCTGTAATAATCACATTGAATATGTATTGAAGCAGGTCCCTGGAGGCCGGCCCCCGGTTCAGGGCAAACAGGTTCTCTATGACTTTTTTTTCCCTTTCCCGGTCCAGAACGGCGCCCCCTTTCTCCTGTTTGATCCGGCCCACCTGTCTGCCGATGTCAAGGCGCTGGTTGATCAATTCCAGGATCTGAGCATCAATGGTGTCGATCTGTTTTCTTAAAGGGGCCAGGGCCCTGTCCCGGTCTGGGTGGGCCGGTTTTTCTGTGTTCATACTTGTCCTTCCTTCAGCCGGTTTACCTGAATACCCAATAAAAAACCGCAACAAGATGAATCCTGCTGCGGTTTTTTCTGGTCAATTGGTTGAAATGATCAGTTCACCACAGACAAAATCCAGTATAATAATACCGGTAAAAATAAAAAAATATGTCTGTGAGAATAATATGCATTTCAAATTTTAATTTTATGTTTGATCAGAACCCTATAACCGGCCAAAAAATATGTCAAGAAATTTATCTGCACGGATCATGGGACTTTTCAGATGAACCCTTCCTTTAGGGGGATGGTTTATCTCCAAAAAATTGGACTTGGGACTCGGGATATGGGACTTGGGGATTGCGGCATCCACGGCCTCCCCAAGTCCCATATCCCATATCCCAAGTCTCAACAATATACATTATAAAATTTACATACAACGTCCAAATATCATGCCGGATTATGAATGTGGTTGCCCAGAATACGGTTCTCATTCCCGGTTAAAAACAAAAGATTTTATCCGGTTGCCGTCCATGTCTTTGACCGTGATGGTCCATTTATCAACCACGATGGATTCTCCGGGCTGGGGAATCCGTTCAATCTGTTTGAGGAAAAAACCGGAAAAGGTGTCATAATTGGCGGATTCCGGGATGGAGATATTGATTTTTTTATTTAAATCGTAAATATCGATCTTTCCGGCCACCAGCCATTTGTTTCCCTTAATCCGGATGATATCCGGTACGTTCCGGTCGGATTCGTCTGAAATATCCCCGATAATTTCTTCCACCACATCTTCGAGGGTGACAATCCCGGCCACGCCGCCATGCTCATCCACTACAATGGCCATGTGGCTTTTTTTGATCTTAAACTCGTGGAGCAAAGAATCCAGCTTTTTAAATTCCGGTATGAAATATGGCTTTTTCATAATCTTTTTGACATCCAGTGATTCGGGATCTTCTTTTTGCTCGGTGATTTTCTGGAAGCTTGCAAACAGGTCTTTTACATGAAGAATGCCGATGACATGGTCAATGGAATCTTCAATCACCGGGATTCTTGAAAATCCGGTCTCCAGGATTTTCTGGATATCAAGCCCGTTGGATACATCAATAAAAAACATATCCGCCCTGGGGGTCATGATTTCAGAGCAGGCCGTGTCGTCAAAATCAAAAATATTGCTGATCAGTTCCTTTTCTTCTTCCTTGATTTCCCCTTCCCCCTCAACCACTTCTACCATGGTCATCAGTTCATCTTCGGTGACCGCTTCCTGGGCATTGTCAATGGTACCGTGGAGTTTGGGAATAAAATTAAGAATAAAAATCAAAGGCCAGAACAGCCGGGACAACCAGAACAGGGGGTAGATCACCATCCGGGAAACCAGGACATTGTTGTGGTTGGCAAAGGATTTGGGGAAAATTTCGCCAAAGACCAGGATCAGCAGGGTCATCCCGCCGGTAGCGATCCCGACGGCATTGGATTGAAAATGGGATATGGCAAGGGAGGTGGCAAGGGCCGAGGCCCCGATATTAACGATGTTGTTCCCGATCAGGATGGTGGTTAAAAGCGTATGGGAATTCTCTTTCATGTCCATGATCAGCTGACCGGTCTTTGAGCCGTCCTTGGCAATGTGAAAGGCCTTAATTTTGGATATGGAAAACAGCGCGGTTTCCGACGATGAAAAAAAGCCTGACAGAAACAGGCAGATCACCAGAAGAATCATTTCAAAGGTTAGCAAAATGGAACGGGTCCTATATAGTTTAAAGATGGGTTATCTTTAATCGTATTTTCAATGGTTTGTCAATGCTTAGGGATAAGGTTTACCCTTGTTTTCGGATTAAACTCAAGGCGAGCCTTGCCGCCCTTAAGGGGGCTCCGGGAGGTCCGAGCCGCTTTCTGACACGGCCAAGTTTTCTGGAAATTAAAGGCAGATCCTTAATCATTTCAAGGGATACCCGGTATATGTTGTCTACGGTGGCCTCGTGCTGAATCAGCTCCGGCATGACAGGGCTGTTGGTGATAATATTGGCAAGGCCGGCATATTTAACCTTGACCAGTATTTTGGCCAGAAAAAAGCTGACGGCCTGCATTTTGTAGATAATAATGGTGGGCACCTGGGCTAAGGCCGCCTCTAAGGTGACGGTTCCGGAGGCGGCAATGAGCAGGTCGGCCCGCTCAAAGATGGTCCCGGGGTGCCCCTGAACCACCTCAAACCGTCCGCCCGGATCATATTCGCTGACCATGGCGCTGATTTTTTCATGGGATACAGATCCGGCACAGGAGACATAAACCCGCGTATCCGGAAAGGTCTGGCCGATTTTCAAGGCCGTTTTGAGCATGGGGACAAGCAGCCGGTCAATTTCAGAGCGCCTTGACCCGGGCAGCAGGCCAATGGACAGGGGGTGATGGGCGGCTTTGTTCTTAACCCCGGGCTGAATCTGAAAACCAAGATAATCCACAAGGGGATTTCCCACGTAAGTGCAGGGGATGTCGGCTTTTTTATATATTTTTTCCTCAAAGGGAAAAATCAAGGCCGCATGGTCGATATTTTTTTTAATGGTTTTTAACCGGCCCGGGTTCCAGGCCCAGACCTTGGGGGTGATATAGTATAAAATTTTAAAATCATATCGCTTTTTGGCGTAGGCAGCGGCTTTCAGATTGAATCCGGGATAGTCCACCAGGATTAAAAGGTCGGGCGGCTCGGTCCTTAACTCATCCCGGAACCGGTTAAAGGCCTGCTTAATATACTTAAACTGAAGCACCACCTCTGTGGCGCCCATGGCCGAAAGCCGGTCAATGGTGTAAAACAGCCTGGCCCCGGCAGCGGCCATGTTCGGACCGCCAATGCCGGTGACCCGCGCATTGGCATTGAGCTTAAGCATATTTTTTATTAGTGCGGCCCCGTGGATATCTCCCGAAGGCTCGCCGGCCAGAACCATGATACGGGGAAAAGCGCAGTCTATGGACTTGTCAGGCTCTTTCATGAAATTTTAAACGTCCTTGGGGATATCGTCATCGGTAAGAGCGACCACGGCAATGGCATGCTGGTCGGCCAGGGCAATCATTTCTTTGCGGTCAAAGCAGATGGATTTGCCGGCTTCAAGGGCCAGAACACGGGCACCGGCCGCCGCCATGGTTTGAATAGTGCCAAGGCCCGAGGCCGGCAGATCAAAGCGCAGGTCCTGACCGGGCTTGGATAATTTGACCACCACAGGGCCGCTTTTACAGGACAGCTCCCCTCCCCGTTTAATAGCGGCATCGGTTCCCTCCACCGCCTCAACCGCCAGGATGGTTCCGTTGCTGATCACAACGCACTGGCCGATATCGAGTTTACCGATTTGTCTGGCCAGTTTCCAACCCTGGAAAATGTCTCTTTTCTCACCCCTGTCAGGGGATCTTCTGGTCCAGCATCCTTTGGGGCTGATAATTTCGGGCAAGATCATGGTAGACGGCAGAATGTTAATCCCTTCTTTGAACAGCAGTTGTGCAAAAGAAGACAGGATGCTGTCGTCATGGGTCCGTTTGGTTGTGGCAATAAAGGTCAGGGCTTTCAAGTCCGGGCGGATATCTTTAAAAATATTAATCTTTTTAACCGTTCCCAGCATAACGGCCTGGGTGATATCATGTTGACCGAAAAACCGGACCAGTTTGGATATCTGGCCTAGATGAATCCAGGAAAAATGATCTACCAGAGTGCAAAGGTCAGGGTCTGTTTCAGATTTAAAGCCCACCGCCGCAGTTTGAAACCCTTTTTCCCGGGCTTTTTCGGCAAAAAGCCGCGGGAACTGCCCACCGCCGGCAATGATTCCGATTTTCATGTCCTGTGTCTGGCGGCTGTCCATACCCCCCCGTTCATCAGCGGGCCACCCCCCGGTTGGATTTGACAATAAATTCCATAAAATTTTTAACTTCCGGGACCTGCTCCACTTCAGCCTTTACCCGTTCTGAGGCCTGTTTAACGGTCAGGCCGATCCTGAAAAAAATCCGGTAGGCCTTTTTAAGCTGCCGGATGGTGGAGTTGGAGAACTTATGCCGTTTGAGCCCCACGTTGTTCAACCCGTGAAGGGTTGCCCGGTCGCCAGCGGCAATGACATAAGGCGGAATATCTTTGACCACGGCGGATTTGCCGCCGATATAGGCATAATCCCCGATGTGGACAAACTGGTGAATGGCCACCAGGCCGCCAATGGTAGCATGATTCCCGATTTCAATATGACCGGCAAGGGTGGAGTTATTGGCCAGGATCACCTGCCGCCCGGTCTTGCAGTCGTGGGCAATATGGGTATAGGCCATCAGATAATTCTGGTCCCCCACTTCGGTAATACCTCCGCCGGCTTCGGTTCCCCGGTTGATAGTGACAAATTCACGGATAATGGTGCCGCGGCCTATGGTCAGATAACTTTTTTCCCCATGAAATTTTAAATCCTGGGGGGCCCCGCCAATAGAGGCATACTGGTAAATCTGGCAGTTTTCTCCAATGGTCACGTACTTTTCCACTGTGGCATGGGACCCGATGGTGGTGCCTGAACCAATGCGGACATCGGATTCAATAATGGCGTAAGGACCAATGGTGACATTGGCATCGATTTCTGCCGAAGGGCTGATAATGGCCGTGGGATGAATCATGACTGCTCCAAATTCGTGTTTGAATAAAGAATTATCCTTGGGCTGTATGGCATGAAAGGTGACAGCTTACGAAAGGTTTCATCCAGACACAGTTATGTTTAATTTTGGTTATGCTGTTCAAGGGCATTAAGCCGCTTTTCAATGGACATTAATTTCTTTCGCATTCCAGGCAGTCTCAATAAAATTTGGGAAACTTTAAGCCAGGTCTGGTGAGGCATTTGGGGAATTCCTGAAACAATCTGTCCGCCCGGGACATCAGAAGCCACCCCGGCATAGGGACCGACAATGGCCCCGTCTCCGATATGAAGGTGGCCGGATACGCCGGCCTTGCCCGCAATGATCACGTTTTTGCCCACCGTGGTAGACCCGGCAATGCCCACCTGGGCTACGATAAGGGTGTTGTCGCCGATTTTAACGTTGTGGGCGATATGGATCTGGTTGTCGGTTTTCACCCCTGATCCAATGATGGTGGTGCCCAGGGTTCCCCGGTCAATGGTATTGCAGGCACCGATTTCCACGTGGTCACCGATGTGTACATATCCGGTGTGGGGAAGTTTTTCATGATTGGTGCCGGCCTGGGCAAATCCATACCCGTCAGACCCGATCACCGTTCCCGAATGAATGAGCCCGTGATGTCCGATCCTGGTCCGGTCCATCAGGGTCACATTGGGTTTGATTACCGTATGTTCTCCGATAATGGATTTGCGGCCCACAAACACGCCGGGCATTAAATGGACATGGTCTTTGATCACCGCATGATCCTCAATGACCACATGGGCCTCAATGGTAACCCCCTCCCCTAAACAGACACCGTTTCCGATGACCGCCAAAGGGCTGATATACGGAACCGGATTTCTGGGCGGATGAAAATAGGGCACCAGCTTAAAAAAGGCCAGCCGGGGGTGATCGGTTTTGAGCAGGGTGGTATTCGAGCAGGGTTTACAAGACGCGGGGACAATCACTGCCCCGGCCCTGACCGATTCAATACGGGACAAAAATTCGGGTTCAACAGCAAAGGTAATATCATTGGGGCCGGCATCATCAAAAGATGACACCCCTGAAATAACCAGATTGCCCTGCCCTTCCATCCGGGCATCAATGATCCGGGCAATTTGTTCTACAGGGTAAGGCCCTGGCTGATATGGGTTAGAACTTGTTGACTCCACCGGCTTTTGCTCTGAAAAGGGTTACTTTTTGCTGGCCATCTGTTTGTTATAGGCCTCAATGACCCGGTCTGTGATATCCATCTGGTCAGGCATGTAGATGATACCGGCAGTTTTTCTTTCCATGATCATCATATACCCCTCATCCTTTCCGATCTGATCGGTAATTTTAAATACATCGGTCTGGATTTCTTTGATGAGTTCTATTTCCATGGTTTTTAACTCTCTGGCAAAATCTTCCTGCATTTTTTTTAAATCATTAACCCGGATTCTAAACTCCCGTTCCTTTTCTTTTTTCTTTTCCGCACTCAGCAAAAGGGCTTCTTTTTCATAGTTTTGAGACATTTCTTCAAGTTCGGCTTTTTCTTTTTCCAGTTTTCCTTTAAGCTCCTGGCCCTTTTCCTGAAGCTGATTCTGGGTCAGTTTCCCCTTGCTGGACTCTTTGAGAATTTTTTCAAAATTAAGGACCCCAATTTTGGCCACATCTGCGCTGAACACCGGCTGGCAAAGTCCTGCAATCCCGAACAGGGTAATCATTGCCATAATCATAAATTTTTTCATTTTTTTCTCCTAAAATTTAAGTAATGATTGCTTATGTTTTCTTGTATTCAAAAATCAAGGTAATCGCCGCCGGCCCGGCTTATAGCTAAAAGCTAACAGCCAATGGCTAACAGCTGAAAATTAAAAGAACGCACCAACACTAAAGTCAAACTGCCCCTCTCCGGTATCCTTGACATCCTGTCCTTCCACCACGATGCCGTAAGCCAGCCGGATGGGCCCCATGGGGGAGTTCCAGCGAAATTCAAAACCCACCGTGGAATACTGTTCGCCCAGATCAATGCTGTCCCCTTTCCGGTAAACATCCCCCCGGTCATAAAACAGAACTCCGATCACCCCCATTTCTTCCTGGATGGGAAAAATCAGCTCAAAATTAAACATCACATACTGTTCACCACCGCGCTGGATGGTTTCCCCTTCCGGGGTACAGTTGATGTCGGTGTCATCAAACCCCCGGATGGAGTTAATGCCCCCAAGGTAAAATCTTTCCCAGTCAATGTCGATATCGTTGCCGGTCCGGTCGTCTAAGTAACCTCCCTCAGCATGAAGGGCACCGACAAACTTCCAGAACAGGGGAATCCAGTAGCCGGTTTCAACCAGGTACCTGGTAAAATCGACTTCTCCGCCCACAAACTCCCCGGCATATTCAATGGAAAATTTATGGAATGCCCCCTTGGTGGGAAGAAAATAATGATTCCTTGAATCATACTTGATGTACGGCTTGATACTTGAGGTGATCCATGATCCTTCCATCACATTGGTATAGTCGCTTTCCACATCCGAGATATCAAATTTTTCCAGATTATATTCTACGCCCACCGTGGTGTAATCCCACAGGGCCCGGTATCCGGTTCTCAGGGTAAAGCCCACGGAGTCGCGATCATAATAATCATATTCTTTTTCCAGTTTGTAGACATCAGCCCCCACGGAAATGGGTCTGTCAAAGAGCCAGGGCTCGGTAAATCCGATCTTGTACAAGAGGGTTGAACCCGATAACCGGGTTAACAGCTTTAAGTTGTATCCACGCCCTAAAAAGTTTCGTTCTTCCAGGGATACCTGGGCAAAGGCCCCGTCATCACTGGAAAAACCGCCGCCAAAAGAAATGTTGCCGGTGGCTTTTTCTTCCACTTTGACATCAACGTCCCGATAATTTGGCCGGTCAGTGGGGACCGGGGTAACTTCAATATTTTGAAAGTAGTCTTTGTAATTCAAGTTCCGGTAGCTTCGCTGAAGTCCATGTTTGGAGTAAAGCCCCTGTTCTTCAATGGCCAGTTCCCGTCGAATGACCTTGTCCCGGGTTTTTGAATTGCCGGTGATCACAATCCGGTTAAAGTAAACCAGATCTTTTTTGTCGATCTTAAACGACAGGTTGACCACATGTTTCTCATCATCCTTGTCCATTAAAGGAACCACATCCACATTGGCATATCCCTTGTCGGAATACATATCCGTTAAGGTAATCATGTCCTTTCGGACCAGTTCCCGGTTGTAAAGTTCCCCTTCCTTGGATTCCATGCCGGCCATCAGTTCTTCCCTGGTTGTCAGGATATCACCGGTAATGGCAACCGTGCCGACCTTATACTGTTCTCCCTCTTTGATTTTAAAATGAATGGAGATGCTTTCATGGCCAAACTCGATCTGTGGATCTGATACTTTGGCATTAATGAACCCATTGTTTTTATAGAAGGATTCAAGTCTGAGGGCGTCATTTAGGGCCTCGGTTTCATTTAAATCCCCGGATGAAGTAATAAAGGACCAGAACCCTTTTTCCGATGTCTGAATTTCATCTTTAAGATCGTCTTCATCAAAGAAGCTGTTTCCTTCAAAAGTAATGGACTCTACCTTCAGCTTTTTGCCCTCGTCTATGGTAAAGACAATATCGGCCTGGTTGTTGTCAAGGGGGTTGACCTCGTACTCTATGACACAATTATGATAATTTTTATCGGTGTACAATTGCTTTAACCGTTCAACATCCGAGTTGATCTTGTACAGGTTTAAGATGGATCCCGTACGGGTTTCCACCACCTCGAACAACTCTTCTTCTTCGTAAATAACATTTTTCGTGAATATGATTTTCCGGACACTGGGCTTTTCAGCAACCTCAAAAATAATTTCAAGGCCCCGGTCAAGTTTGTTCTTTTTAACCGTAACGTCATCAAAATAGCCCATTTTATAAATTTGTTCCAGGTCATGGGACAACTTTCCCGAATCGGCAATATCGCCTTTCTGGGAGGTAACCACCCTGAGAATGGCATCGGATTCCACCCGTTTGTTCCCTTTTACGGTAAACAGGGCAATCACGCTTTTTTCAAACAATTCCCCGGTAATGGAACGGCCAAGCCGGTTCACGGCAGACCCTAACCCGCCGATACCTTCGGCCTGGGAGAAAAAGGTTAAGGGCGGCTCATTTTCAAACACATTGTGCATGCTGGTATCAAGGCTGACCCCCTTGCCGGCCATGAAGATGTGGCCGGTGATGATCCGGTCTACCCCTAAACGGACCCCCTCTTCCCGGAATTTGTAATAATCCCATTGATCCATCTGGCTCGGGTCAGTCAGATCTGTAACAATAACAATTTTTGCGCCGTCCTTTTCCAGCCGTTCCTTGAGCATCTGAAGGATACTTTCCTGGATTTTGGGGTTTGGCTGTTCCGCCTGGATAGAAAAGGGAAACAGGGCAACCGAAGGCGCCTGGGCAAACGCCAGGGGTGAGGCCAGGGTTGTAATCAAGATTGTAAAACCAAAAAACATCAGCCATGCCGGGCCAAAGGCCTTAAGGTGTTGTCTAACATTCATGGGTAACATGCCATTCCTTAATCTGCGGGTATTATTTTTGATTCGTCCAGTGTAACGCGCCGGTCCATCATTCCTGCAAGCATTGTATTGTGGGTAACAACAATCATGGTCATGCCAAGCTCCCTGTTTAACTGGTTGAGAAGTTCATGAACGGCCATGCTGTTGGACTGATCCAAATTGCCTGTGGGCTCATCGGCAAGCAGCAGATCCGGTTTCATGACAAGGGCCCTGGCTATGGCCACCCGTTGCTGCTCTCCGCCGGACAAATCTTCTGCCCGGTGGGTAAGTCTGGAACCAAGCCCTACTCTTTCAAGCATATTTACGGCATTGTTTTCAATAGTTTTTTTTGACATTCTGCCGATCAATCCCGGAATCATCACATTTTCAACGGCGGTAAACCCCTGAAGCAGATAATGAAATTGAAAGATAAACCCGATCCTGGAATTTCGAAATTGCGCCAGGGCCTTATCTTTGAGCGTGAGCAGGTCCATATCCTGGAACATGATTCTTCCTGAATCGGGCCGGTCCAGGGTGCCGATGATATTTAAAAGTGTGGATTTTCCGATTCCCGAAGCCCCGACAACGGCAATGCTTTCAGATTTTTTTATGGTTAAATCGGCCTGATCCAGAATCCGGATGGGCGGCTGTCCGTTAAACGCTTTTGTCAGCCCTTCCAGCGACAGCAGGTATTCACTACAATCCTTATCCATAACGGATGGCCTCAACCGGGTCCATTTTTGATGCCTTGCGGGAAGGATAAAGGGTTGATATAAAGCAGATCAAGAGCGAACTGATCCCGATAATCAGTACATCCTGGCCTGACAGCTCCACGGGCAGGGTGGAAAAGGGATAAGCCTCGGGCAGCCGGATGAAGTCATATTTTTTTAACAAAAAACAGACCAGAACCCCGGAACCGGTACCCAGAAGAGTTCCTGTGGCACCGATGATCATGCCCTTGAGGATAAAAATCTTGCCGATGATATCATGGGTGGCGCCCATGGCTTTGAGAACGGCAATATCTTTGGTTTTCTCCATGACCATCATGATCAGGGCGCTGGCAATATTAAAGGCCGCCACCAGAATAATCAGGGTCAGAATGATAAACATGGCCGTTTTTTCAAGTTTCAGGGCGGAAAACAAACTGTGGTTGATGTCCATCCAGTCCCTTATATAAAAAGGGTATTTAAGAAAATTAAGCTCATTTTTCCGGATGCTTTTCACATTAAACACGTTGTCAACCCACAGTCCCAATGCCGAGACTTTTCCCCTGGCCGATACCAGGTCCTGGGCCTGGTCCAGGCTGACATAGGCCAGGATACCGTCATATTCAGACATGCCCGATGAAAAGGTCCCCTTTACCACAAACCGTTTCATGGACGGAATCTGGCCAATGGGGGATATAAACGTTTTCGGGGACATGAGAACCGCCTTGTCATTGATGGTGACCCCAAGGGAATCGGCCAGTTCCCTGCCCAGGATAATCCCGGGAAGGCTGTCTTTTTCATTGGATTCCTCAAGGGCGGTGGAAAGCTTTTGAGCGGTGTACCCTTTCATGAGCAGGGCCCCGTGTTCTGGAGAAACCCCCCGAACCATCACCCCTGAAAAGGACCGGTTGGTCCGGATCATGGCCTGACCGAAAAGAATGGGCGAGGTGTCTTTAATATGGGGGCTTGATGAGATCTTATCCAGGATGTCCTGATACTGGTCAAAGGTGCCCCCATAGTTCATGATCAATATGTGGGGCTCAAGTCCCAGGATCCGTTTTCGAAATTCAGTTTCAGCCCCGCTCATAACGGCAATGACCACCACCAGTGCCATGACCCCCAAGGCCACCCCGGCAATGGATAAAAATGTGATCAGAGAGATAAACCCTTCTTTTCTTTTGGCTTTAAGGTATTTCCCGGCTATAAAAAATTCAACGGACACAGGCTTGGGCCTCTTTTTATGCGTTCTTTTTCATATGCGGAAAAAGAATAACCTCCCGTATGGAAGCTGAATCGGTTAACAGCATCACTAAGCGGTCAATACCAATGCCCTGGCCTGCGGTGGGCGGCATGCCGTATTCCAACGCCTCCACATAATCCGAGTCCATGATATGGGCTTCAGTATTGCCCTCGTCCCGCTGCCTGACCTGCATGAGAAACCGGTTGTGCTGGTCTTCAGGGTCATTGATTTCAGAAAACCCGTTGGCAATTTCCCGGCCGGCGATAAACAGTTCAAACCGGTCGGTCAGTTCCGGATCCGTATCACTTTTTCTGGATAACGGCGACACTTCCACCGGATAACCGGTAATAAAGGTGGGCTGGATCAACTCGGGTTCAACCAGGACATCAAACAGCTTGGTCAACACTTTCCCGTGGCGGTCTTTTTTGGTGATCTGAATATTTTTTTCTTTGGCAAAGGCGAGCAGGGCCTCGGTATCATTTAGGATTTGGGCATCAATGCCGGCAATGTCCGTTAAGGAATCCATCATGGAGATCCGCTTCCATCCCTTTGAGAAGTCAATGGCCTGTCCCTGGTATTCAATAGTGGAAGAACCGTTGACCTGGATGGCAATGGATTCAAACATTTCTTCAGTCAGGTTCATTAAGTCTTCATAGTCCGCATAGGCCTGGTAAAATTCGACCATGGTGAATTCCGGGTTATGCCGGGTGGAAACCCCTTCGTTACGGAAATTCCGGTTAATTTCAAACACCCGTTCAAACCCGCCCACCACAAGCCGTTTTAAGTAAAGCTCCGGGGCAATCCTCAAATAAAGTTCCATATCCAGGGCATTGTGCCAGGTTTTAAAGGGAGTGGCTTCGGCACCGCCGGGAAGGGGCTGCATCATGGGGGTTTCCACTTCCATGAATCCCCGGTCCTCAAAAAAGCGTCTCATGGCCGATACGGTCTTGCTTCTTTTAAGGAAAATCTGCCGGGAGTCTTCGTTCATGATCAGATCCAGGTACCGCTGACGGTACCGTTTTTCAGGATCTTTAATCCCGTGAAATTTCTCAGGCAAAGGCCTGGCCGCCTTGGACAGGAGCTTAAAACTTTTGGCCTGGATGGTCCACTCGCCGGTTCTGGTCTGGAACAGCGGCCCTTGAACCCCGATGAAATCACCAATATCCAGCTTTTTGAACAGGTCATACACCTCATCTCCGAGAACATTTTTCTGAAGGTAGGCCTGAATCTGGTCGGTTCCGTCCTTGAACCTTATAAACGAGGATTTCCCCATTTTATTGACCGCCATCATCCGGCCGGCCACCTTAAACTGCCGGCCGTCTTCTCCCAAAGAATCGGGATCCGTATCAATGACCTCTTTGACTTCTGAAATGGGGCAGTCAACTTTAAAATCATTGGGATAAAGGGGGATTCCCTTATCCTTAATCTCGTTCATTTTTTCTTTTCTAAGCTGAATCAGCTTGCTTTCCTTATCCATATGACATTCACTGCTTTCTTTGATTTGGTATGTGAAACATTTGGTTGTACCTGGACTTTGGTGCCTGTACCCAAAGGGTGGAACATGGATAGATAGCTTGATTGGACCCGGATTGTCAAGGTTTAGTTGGTGTTTGAACGAAAAGCCACCCATCTGCTGCGTTGCAGAAAAAATGGCAATCCTCGCAACCAAAAGGTTGCTCCGGCTGCCATTTTTTCTGAGCCTTGCTTCTGGGCAACTTTTCGTTCAAACACAAAGTTTCGATTAACTGGCTTGTTTTTTTTAAGCGCGGCTGCCCTGGCCGGCCGGGCCTGACGCCTGGTTGAACACCAGGGTAAAGACCGTGCCTTTTCCAGGGGTGGAATCAAAATCGATCATGCCGTCATAGGTGTGGACGAGCCGGTGGATAATGGGCAGCCCAAGACCTGTCCCCTCGGGTTTGGTGGTAAAAAACGGGTCAAAAATGTGCCGGGCCTCTTTGACATCAATGCCCTGGCCGTCGTCCTGAATGGTCAGGTAAATTTTCTGGTTCCTGGCCGGTGTCAGGGAAATGGTAATTTTCCCTTGGTTTTCAATGGATTCTGCCGCATTTTTGATCAGATTCCATAAAATCTGCTGAAGGTGAATGGGGTTGATGCTGACAAAAAGAGTGCGCACCAGGTGAAGATCGACCTTGATACGGGGGGCCCACTCCGGAGTATTCTCAAAAAGGGCCATGACCTCATCAATGGCCAGGGCAATGTCCACATTTTCCGAATAGGCCCGGCTGGGCTTCGCAAACACCCGGATATCATTGACAATGGTTTTAAGCCGGTCGGTTTCCCTTAGAATAATCTTCATGAGCTTGTCTTCATAACTTTCCGGAACGGCATCTTCTTTGAGCAGCTGGATAGAGCCTGACAGGGAGGCCAATGGATTTTTGATCTCATGGACAATTCCGGATATCAGCTCATCCATGGCCTCCATTTTTTCCACCCGCCGGAGGTGTTCCTGGGTGATTTTAAGGTCCTGGCGGGTGGTCTTCAGCTGCATGGACAGAATGCCGCTCAAGAGGGCCACGGCAAAAAAAGCCCCAATGGTGATGGCGATCCGGTAAACCACGTGAACCGGGTCTTCCGTTGCAATGGAATGATTCCACGAGGCCTCAAGAACCCCGTAATAGTCAAGCTCAATGAGAAGGCCGTAAAGAACGCTTGATATACAGGCGGCCAGCATGCTGCCCTTGCGCAACAGCAGCATGGCGCTGCAAATAATGACCACCAGATAGACAAAGGTAAACACCGAATAATAACTGCCGGTCAGAAAAATAATAGCAGTAGAACAAAACAGGTCCACCACGATCTGGATATAGGCCAGCAGGACCAGGTTCTTTTTTTGATTCAGCCACAGGGTATACCCCACGGACAAGACCAGGACCAGGGCGGCAAGGTAGTACAGGTAAAGAAAGGGCTTGGATAAAATGGCCAGCCGTTCTCCGGCGGAAAACACCAGGCAGGACAACACCAGGAGAAAAGAAAACATAATCCTGGCAAAGGTCAGCCAGGACAGTTGTCTGGCAAAATAGGAATTTTTGTCGAAGGATCTCAAAATATCAGCCAATGGCGCTTGCCATGGTAAAGATGGGAAGGTACATGGCAATGACCAGGCCGCCGACCACCACCCCAAGGAATACCAGCATGAACGGTTCAATCATATCGGTCAGGTTTTTTACAGCCTGATCCACTTCAGTATCATAAAAGTCGGCGATCTTTTCCATCATGATATCCAGGGCACCGGTGGATTCCCCCACGGCAATCATGGAGCAGACCATGGCCGGAAACACCCCGCTTTCCAACAGCGGGTCTGCCATGGACCGGCCTTCGGTGATCCCGGTCTTAACATCCTGGATGGCAAACTCTACGATTTTATTGCCCGATGTTTTGGCCACAATGTCCAGGGCCTCAAGAATGGACACCCCGCTCGAGATCATGGTGGACGTGGTCCGGGTAAATTTGGCCACCGCCACTTTCCTTATCAGCATGCCCATGACCGGCAACCGCAGGAAGATGTCGTCCATGATCACCCGGCCCTTGGGGGTTTTGTAGCTGTATCGAAGAAAAAAAATAACCCCGGCAATGCCACCGATAATCACCCAGATTTTTGAAATCACCAGATTGCTTAAAGTGACCACGAACATGGTGGGCGCCGGCAAGGTAGACCCCATTTCTGAAAACATGTCTTGAAACACGGGAATTACAAACACCAGGATAATGCCCACCACAATGACGGCTACGGCAAGGGTGATGCCCGGATAGGTCATGGCCCCCTTGACCTGTTTTTTGAGCTTGGCCATTTTTTCCATGTAGGCGGACAACCGGTTGAGAATAACATCCAGGATACCCCCGGCTTCACCGGCCGCAATCATGTTGATGAACAATTCATTGAACACTTTGGGGAATTTTTTTAATGAATCGGCAAATGTTTCTCCGGATTCCACGGATTCCTTTATTTTTTTCAAAACTTTCTTGAATGTCGGATTTTCCTGCTGGGAGTAAAGAATATCCAGGCACTGCAGCAGAGGAAGTCCGGCATCAATCATGGTGGAAAACTGCCGGGCAAACACAATAACATCTTTTTCTTTTACTTTGGGGGCAAGAAAAGGAATATCTTCAAATATATCTTTTGGCTTTTTCTTGATTCTGGCGGGGGTTATTTTGCGCCTCTGTAGGCTTGAAGCGACCTGTTCCGCGTTCTCAGCTTCCATCTCCCCCTTGACTTTTCTGCCTTTTGGATTCTTTCCTTTCCACTGATAGATAACCGGCATGGTTTTTCCTTATTATTGAGATTTCCAAGGGTATAGTATATAAATTTCATGATCTGAATTCAACAGGAGTTAATTTTTGCCGGAAAAAAAAAGTAAAATACAGGCCCCCACGGTAATTACAAGCCATGTCAACGCAGACTATGATGCCCTGGGGGCCATGCTGGCCGCCCAAAAACTGTACCCGGACAGTATCATTATCTTCCCCGGTTCCCATGAAAAAGATTTGAGAAATTTTTTTATCAATTCAATGAGCTATCTGTTCAACATGGCAGACCCGGCCCGTATTGATTTTTCAAAAACCACCACCCTGGTGCTGGTGGACACCCGGCAGCGCCACCGGCTTTCCGGGGTGGATGACCTGCTTGAAAAAAAGGATCTGGCCATCCACGTCTTTGACCACCACCCGGATCAGAAAGGCGATGTGGCAGCCCAGAAGGCCGTTATTAAAAGCTATGGGGCCACCACCACCATCTTGAGCATGATCTTACAGGAAAAAGGGATCGTGCCCACCCCTGAAGAGGCCACGGTCATGGCCCTGGGGATCTACGAGGATACCGGCCTGTTTACCCATGAATCCACCACCCGGGAGGATTTTGACCAGGCAGGCTATCTGCTGTCCTGCGGGGCCAGCCTTGGCACCATTGTCAGCCTGGTGGTCAGAGAGATTAAAACCGAACACGTCACCTGGCTCTATGAACTGCTCAACGAGATGACGGTCCATAAAATTAACGGAATTGATGTCCATATTTCCACCATATCGGCTTCGGTTTACATCACTGACCTGGCCTCCATTGTCCAAAAAATCATGAGAATGGAAAACCTGGACCTGTTTTTTGCCATTGTCTTGATGGGCAACAAAATCAATATCATTGCCAGAAACCGGCTGTCCCAGGTGGATGCAGGGAAAATCCTTTCCTATTTCGGCGGGGGCGGCCATGCTTTTGCGGCTTCGGCAAAAGTTGAGGAAACCACCCTGTCTCAGGTTGAAATCATGCTCCTTGACCAGATCAAGCAGCATGTCAAGCCGGTGCAGCCGGCAAGGGCCTTGATGTCATCTCCGGCCATCACGGTAGCCCCTGACACCTCATGTTCAAAAGCCGCCCTGCTCATGACCCGGTATAATATTAACACCCTTTTGGTGGTGGACCCTGAAACTAGTGCCTATGAAGGATATATCACCCGGCAGGTGGCTGAAAAAACCCTGGTTCACAAACTTGAAGAACAACCGGTCAGGGATTACATGACCTCTGACATTGACCATGTGACACCGGATGCCGGGATATCTGAAATCGAACAAAAAATCATAGATCGGAAACAACGGATTTTACCGGTAGTTGAAGACGGACAGATCAACGGGGTGATCACACGGACTGACCTTCTGTCCTACCTGGTGCAAAATAACAATGCCAAAAAAGACCTGGATCTTCCCGTATCCATGCGCCACAGCGCCAGAAAACGGCAGGTGGACAACCTGTTTACCCAGCGGTTGCCCCTTCGGGTTTTAGAGCTTCTAAAAGACATCGGCATTGCCGGAAGACAGCTGAATACAGCGGCCTTTGTGGTGGGCGGATTTGTCCGGGACCTGCTGCTGAACCGGCCCAATGACGATATTGACATTGTGGTGGAAGGCGATGGGATCCAATTTGCCAAAGCCGTTGCAGGGCATATGGGCTGCCGGGTCAATGCCCATAAAAAATTCGGCACAGCGGTCCTTATTTTTCCGGATAATTTCAAGATTGACGTGGCCTCTGCCCGGCTCGAATATTACACCATGCCGGCGGCCCTTCCCATTGTTGAAAAAAGCTCCATCAAATTGGACCTGGCCCGGCGGGATTTTACCATCAACACCTTAGCGGTCAGCCTTGCGCCGGAATCCTTTGGGACAATGATTGATTATTTCGGGGCCACCCGGGATATCAAAGATAAAACCATCCGGATCATCCATAACTTAAGCTTTGTGGAGGATCCCACAAGGATCTTCCGGGCCATTAAATTCTCCAACCGGTTCGGGTTTAAAATCGGAAAGGTCACCTCCAACCTCATTAAAAACGCCATCAAAATCGACTGTTTCAAAAACTTGGGCAACCTGAGGGTGCTATCGGAACTCAAGCAGATTTTAAGCGAAGAAAATCCCATCCCGGCCATTCGAATGATGGCATCTTACGGCCTTGAAAAGGTGATCCATCCGGATTTGACTATTATACCTGAAACTTATCAGCTTCTCGAATCCGTGAACAAAACCCTGACCTGGCATGACCTCATGTACGGGCATGAAGATTACCCGAGATGGGCGGTTTATTTTATGGCCCTGCTCCACCGGTGCTCCTTTAAAATTTCAACGGAAATCTGTGACCGTTTTTTTGTATCACCCGGTGAGAGGGCACTGATGCTTGACACCCGGTACAAGGCGGAACAACGGCTTACCAGAATCGAACATAGTCCGCCGGTGACCCCCGAGGCGCTTTATTGGGGCCTGATTTATTTTAAACCCGAATCCATTCTTTATATGGTGGCCTTAAGTAAAAACGAAGCGGTCAAAAAAGAGATCCTTTTATTTTATACCCAATACCGCCATATCAAGCCCTTGATTCAGGGCCGGGACCTTAAGGCCCTTGGCATCAAGCCGGGACCGGTCTACACCCGGATATTAAACCAGGTGCTGAACGCCAAGCTTTCAGGAGACCTTGCCACCAAAGAAGAAGAACTGGCCTTTGCCAAAGAGGCTGCCCATAAATATATTGATTAAACGGCTTTTTTTTGATACTTGCGCAATTATTTTAGACTTCAGACCTTAGACTTTAGACCTTAGACTTTAGATGGTGGCGGGCTTATAATTTTAAAGTCTAATGTCTCAAGTCTAATGTCTAACACAACCATTTAGGACCTTATATATGAAAAACGCAGACTTTTTAACCGGTATAACCCCCAGTGGCACTCCCCATTTAGGAAACTATGTGGGCGCCATCCGGCCGGCCGTTGAATCCAGTAAAAATCCGGACCTGACATCCTATTATTTCCTGGCCGATTACCACTCCCTGATCAAAAACCATGATCCTGAAAAAAGACGCCAGTCTTCCCTTGAAATTGCGGCGGCCTGGATAGCCTTGGGGCTGGATCACCAAAACTGCGTGT
Source organism: uncultured Desulfospira sp. (assembly GCA_963663165.1). Classification (GTDB taxonomy): domain Bacteria; phylum Desulfobacterota; class Desulfobacteria; order Desulfobacterales; family Desulfobacteraceae; genus Desulfospira. The sequence goes on from OY760175.1 coordinate 781,980, forward strand.
TTTACCGCCAGTCTGATATTCCTGAAATTCCCGAATTGACCTGGATTTTAACCTGCATGACCGCCAAGGGGCTGATGAACCGCGCCCATGCCTACAAAGCCCTGGTCCAGGAAAACGAAGAAAACAACCACAAAGACCCGGACAAGGGCGTGACCATGGGGCTGTTTTCCTATCCCATTCTCATGGCCGCCGACATCCTCATGTTCAATGCCCGGAAAGTGCCTGTGGGCAAAGACCAGATCCAGCATCTTGAAATGACACGGGACATTGCCGCCCGGTTCAACCATGTTTACAAAGAGCTGTTTATTCTGCCTGAGGTGGTGGTGGATGAGTCTTCTGCCGTGCTTTCAGGCCTGGACGGCAGAAAGATGAGCAAAAGCTACAATAACACCATCCCCCTGTTTGATACCCAGAAGCGGCTTCGGAAAATGATCATGAAGATCCAGACCAACTCTTTAGGGCCGGATGAACCCAAAGACCCAAAGACCTGCACCCTGTTTTCCATTTACCAGGCCTTTGCCACAAAAGAACAGACCAAAGCCATGGAAGCCCGGTACCATGAGGGGATTGCCTGGGGCGTCATGAAACAGGAACTGTTTGAACTCATTGACGAAGTGGTCAAAGAACCCCGGAAGGTTTATGAAGAACTCATGAACAACCCCGGGGATATCGACCAGATTTTAAATGACGGCGCAGCCAAGGCCAGGGAATTTTCCGTTCCCTTTCTGGCACAGATCCGGAAGGCAACGGGAATTGGACCTTTGAAAGGATGAGGGATAAAGGATGAAAGGTGCGAATCCTGCAAGCCCTCATCCTTTTTTGTTTTTTTTGCGGCTGACCGGTTCATGGCTTGTCAGCCGTTTGATTTCTTTGGGCGTCAGGTGGCGCCATTCTCCAGGCTTTAGGGTGCCAAGGGTGACGCTGGCCATGCGGACCCTCAGCAACCGAGTCACGTGATTGCCGGTTTTTCCCACCATCTTTCTGATCTGCCGGTTCAACCCCTGTTTGAGGACCATCTTAAATTCGTCTTTTCCCAGGCGGGAAACCTTTGCTTTCCGGGTTTTTACCCCGTCGATCATCATGCCCCGGGCCATGGCGTCAAGGGCGGCATCGGGTATGGAATTCAAGGTTTTGACCCGGTACTCCTTTTCATGGTCGTGGGAGGGGTGGGACAGAAGGTTATGAAGCTGCCCGTCATCGGTGAGCAGGACCAGGCCTTCGGAATCTTTGTCCAGCCGCCCTACGGGGTACACCCGTTTGTCTGTTTTCACCAGGTCCAGAATAATTTTCCCGTGTGTCCTTGAACAGGAGGTGATCACTCCCGGTGGTTTGTTAACCAGGATATAGGTGTGGGCTTCTTCTGTCGGCAGGGTCACGGGTCTGCCGTCAAACCATACCTGGTCGGTCCTGGGATTAACCTTTGTGCCAAGCTCGGTGACGGTCTTTGCGTTAACCTTGACCCGGCCTTCAAGGATATGGGTTTCCGCCTTCCGGCGTGAGCAGATCCCCGAGTGGGCCAGAAACTTTTGAAGCCGGATATCAGGACCGGTAGTCGGCATTGATGGAGACATACTCCTTTGAAAAATCACAGAACCAGAAGGCGTCGGATTCTGGGCCAAGGTTTAAATCCAGAACCAGGTTGATCTCGTCCCCCTTCATGATGACGGCGGCTTCTTTTTCAGCGTCAAGCCCCTGCCACTTCCCCTTGATCACCAGGGCGGTATCCCCAAAATAAAGGTCCATGAGATCCTGGTCTACCTTGGCGCCGGACCGGCCGGCAGCAGCCGTGATTCTGCCCCAGTTGGGATCTTCACCGTTAATGGCGGTTTTGACCAGGTTGGAGTGGGCAATGGCCTCGGCCGCCTTAAAGGCGTCTTCTTTGGTCAGGGCCCCCTTGACCAGGATCTGAACCAGTTTGGTGGCCCCCTCCCCGTCCCGGACCATCCACTTGGCCAGCTCCTGGCAAACCTGGTCCAGGAGCTGCTGAAATACGGCTTGATTATCCGCAGTTATAACCGCCCCGCTTTTCCCTGAGGCCAGGCATAGCAGGGTATCGTTGGTGCTGGTATCCCCGTCCACAGTAATCCGGTTAAAAGATTGCTCATTGGCCCGGACCAGACAGGATTTTAAGCGGTCTGCCGAAATGCCGGCATCGGTACAGACATAGGCCAGCATGGTGGCCATGTCCGGACGGATCATTCCCGATCCTTTGGCAATACCGGTCATTGAAACCACGTTACCGTCAATTTCAACCTGCCCGTTCACCACTTTGGGAACCGTATCCGTTGTCATGATGGCCGCTGCAAAATCATCCGGGCTTGGGGAAAGGTTGTCTTTTAACTTAGGGATGGCCGCTTCAAATATGTCCATGGGCAGCGGGGCACCGATCACCCCGGTGGAAGAGACCATAACCATATCTTCACTGGTATTTAAAACCGATGCGGTGAGCCGGGCGCACCGGGCCGCATCCAAAATTCCCTGTTCCCCGGTATAACAATTGGCATTGCCTGAGTTGGCCAGCACCGCCTGGATTTTCCCCTTTTGAATCACTTTTTGTCCCAGGAGTACCGGCGCGGCCTTGACCTGATTTTTTGTGAACAATGCGGCGGCTGAGGCCGGTTCATCACAGACAATCACCCCTAAATCTTTTTTTCCGTTCTTTTTTTTAATCCCGGCGGCAATGCCGGCAAATGAAAATCCTTTGATCATTTAATTTTTTCCTAAAATCCTGGTAGTTTAAATTTCATGGTGACCTCCCCGGTCTCTTTGTCCAGCGTGATCATTTTTTCCTGTGAATCCAAGTTTTCCATTTTCTGTCCCGTGGCCATTTCCATGAGGCCTGCAATAAAACTTAAGCCTGAATTTAACACCGCCTCAACCTTTTCCGGGGCCTGGGCGGCGAAGATATGTTGAGATTGATCCAGGTCAGGGTCACTCAGTTCAGGGGTCGCCAGTCCGGGGGCCCGGGCAGAATTATCTGTATCCTCAGGTTCGAGGCGGTCTGATGCCGGCTCATCTTTGCCGAGAACCTCCGGGTTCAGATAATGGGGGGTATCTTCAGGAATTTCTTCAGGCTCAGCCGTTTCAAAGCTTTCCGGTTCCGGTTCTTCTCCCATCATCTGCCTGAGCCGGTTGAGCATTTCATTTTTCTTTTCCCTTGAGAAATCCACCTCATCGGGCCCTTCCTCGTCAAATACCCCCTTGAACAGATCGGCTTTCAGCTGAATACCGGCCAGAATCTTTTCTTCAATGCTGCGCTTGGCAATCAGATTGATCACATTGATACAGGAACTTTCCTGCCCGATCCGGCTGACCCGGCCGATGCGCTGGTTCATTTTGGCCGGATTCCAGGGAAGTTCAAAGTTGACCACACAGTCGGCGGCCTGAAGATTGAGCCCGGTCCCCCCGGCATCGGTGGATAAAAACACCCCGCACTCGGGATTATTGGTAAACTCGTCAATCAACGCCTGCCGTTTTTTGACCGGCACCTTTCCGGAAAGCTCCACAAAGGAAACGCCCATATCAGAAAGGGTATTGGCAATCAGAAAGGTCATGGAGGTCCATTCACTGAAAATGACCATTTTTCGTTTATTCTGGATCACCATTTCATCAATGATGCCCTCAAGCTCTTTGAGTTTGGGGGAAATCCGGGTATCCCGGTCAATTAAAAAGGTGGCATCGCAGACCATGCGCATGCGCAGCAGCAGGATCTGGATCCGTCTCATATCAACAGGGGTTAAAAATTTTTTATTGAGCAGGGGAAGCAGCTGCCGGGCATAGCCTGAATGGATGGCGGCCTGCTCATCATGAAGGTCAATGTAAAAGTTATTGACCACTTCTTTGGGCAGGTCTTTGAGAACATCTTCTTTTTTGCGCCGAATGACTATGGATTTTAGTTTCTGATTAAGGGAATCCAGGTTTTTATATCCGGCAACACTGCTTTTCTTCTTTTTGGGGATCTGGAAATGGTCTCCGGCAAACTGCCACAACGGGGTGAGCATGTAAGGATCAAGGAACTGGACAATGGAGTAGACATCCTCAAGCTTATTTTCCAGGGGCGTGCCGGTCAACACAATGGCATGTTTTTTGGGAATCTGTTTGACCGCATCCGATGTCTTGGTGGAAAAATTTTTAATGCGCTGGGCCTCGTCCAAGACAATCACATCCGGGTTAAACCGCCTTAACACCAGGGTATCCCTTAACACGGCCTCATAGTTGGTAATTTTAAACAAGGAGGAATCATTAAAATAAATATTTTTTCTCTGATCCGGCCCGCCTTCCAGGATCACGGCCTGTTCGTGGGAAAATTTCTCAATTTCCCGTTTCCACTGCTCTTTTAACGATGCCAGGGTAATGACCAGAATCTTTGAAAACCCGAAAATTTCCTTTTTTAACACCCCCAGCGCAATGGCCTGAAGGGTTTTGCCAAGCCCCATCTCATCACCGATGAGAACGCCGGGCTTAAAAAGGCCAAAGGAGACCCCCTTTTGCTGGTAGGGATAAAGGGTGGCTTTCAATGGAATTTCCGGGATGTCCTGACTGGAAAATTCTTGAATCTGATCCCATTGAAGTTTTGATTCAATCCGGTTGAGCAGGCTTTCCCTGATCCTGACCCGCTTGTTGCCGTCAAGCAGATCCATCAGGTCAATGATCCTTGTAAAATCATCATGACGGAACATGCCGGCACCGTCAAAATATTTATCTAAGATGGCAGCGGTATCTTCAGGGATATCCACAGATTTGTCCCCATACATCCGGGGGGCTTCCAAAACCGAATCCCAGAAAATGTCGATAAAGGGGAAGGTTTCCATTTGAAGTCGCTTGTTATAATCGGCTTCAAGCTTGAGCTGGTTCACCGCAAAATGAATATGCTTGCAGGTCCCAAGCCCGTTGGTCATATAATCCGGGCAGGAGCAGTGGCCGGTTCCGGTTTCAGGGTCATGGAGGGTGACCTGGTATTTTCGTTTATTTTTATTGATGACCAGGTGATCCCCCTTGAACAAATCTCCGGGCACCAGTTCAAATGTCTCCACCCGGGCCCTTTTTTCACGGTCTTCTATGGCCAGGGCCTTGATATCTTCACTGGTTAGAAAATCATTTTCCTCTTGGGGATCATCAGATGAAAAGGCCGTTTCTGTGGCCCCTTTTTTCATCAGAATCTGCCTGGCATGAAGGGCTGCGGCCACCACATGCTTGCACCCGTCCCCGGGGTACGGGCAGGTACAGGATGAACGGATTTGTTCGTCGCCAAACTGGATTTTAGTGGTATAATCCCCGTAGGCCCCGTCCACCTGGTAAACAAATTGTTTCTCAGAAAGACTGCCCTTGGACAAAAAAAACGATCCCCCCTCAAAAAGGGACTCCCCCCGGCTGAAAATCAATGGGGAATCAGCCAACTGCTTTTGTATATACGCTTTTGACGGAATCTGCATGAATTATAAATCCTTTTATAAAAGCTGTACCACCGTTGTGGTTTTTTTGATAATCTGGTGTCTTTTTAATACACCTTTTAATAATTGACAATGTTAATGCCGATATAAAAAATTATGATGGACTTTGGCCATCTTGACTGATACCCTTTTTAAACAGAACTATTCTTTTAACATCAAGAGATAATATGGAAATACTGCGTGCCAAGACGATTGATTTAAGGCAGACACGGGAATTGTCCGCTGACCGTAAAAAAAATGCAATTCTCAATGAAAAAGAAGCCAGGCAGCAAAAAGCCGATCCTGTGTCTTATCCGCGGCGATTTGTCTTTGAACTGACAAACCGGTGCAATTTAAATTGTGTTATGTGCGGCCGTAATGCAGCAGATTTTAAACATACAACCTTTGATATATCCTGGTTAAAATTATTTGACTCCGTGGTAGATAAAGTCGAAGAAGTTACCCTTATGGGATGGGGGGAACCCACATTACACCCCGAGTTTCCCCAATTTCTTAAATGGGCGCACAAAAATGGAATGCGCAAATATTTCTGCACCAACGGCATGCGGCTGAAACGCCTGACAGACATTATATTTGACACTGAAACAGATATTATCGCCGTAAGCCTGGACGGGGCAGATGCAAAAACAAACAACCGTATCCGAAGGGGTTCTGACTTTAACCTCATTTTAAACAACATTGAATCAATCATTAACCGTCGCGGCAAATGGCCGTATATGAACTTTGTATTCACTGCTATGAAATCCAATATCAGCCAATTGCCGGCCATGGTAAAATTAGCCTCTGATTTTGGTTTAGATGAAGTCAAAGTTGTCTATCTGACGGCATTCAGTAAACCCATGGAAGAACAAACCCTGTACGATAACATCCCATTGGTAAACCATATGTTTCATGAGGCCCAAATGCTTTCAGAAAAGTACGGCATTTCACTCAAGCTGCCTCATTTGCAGGGACAAGATCCGGCTTACGATCTTTGCCATAAGACCTGTTATACCGGCTGGAGAGATTTTTTTCTAGGGTCTGACGGTTATGTCCGTCCATGCATGTCTTCACCAAACAAACTGTTTCATATCAGAAGCTTCCCGTTATTTGACGACATGTGGAATTCAAAGCAGCTTCAAGAACACCGGGCAAAGGTAAACACGGATGACATGGAATCGGCCTGCCAGACATGCTATCAGTCCTCCTTTGCCAACTGGAATAAGAAAGAATCATTCCTTCAGACAAGTGAAAATTTTTCACCCGACTGGGAGTAGTGCGGTGAAAAGTGTTATGAAAGGTAAACCATAAATGAAAGTTGTTATATTGTGCGGCGGCATGGGAACCCGTTTAAAAGAGGAAACCGAATACAGGCCCAAACCCATGGTTAAAATCGGGGATAAGCCGATCCTCTGGCATCTGATGAATATTTTTGCCTATTACGGATATAAAGATTTTATACTATGCCTTGGGTATAAAGGGGACATGATCAAAGAGTATTTTCTCAATTTTGAAATGCTCAACAACGATTTCACCATTAATTTGTCCCATCCCCAAAAAATAAAGATTCATCAATCAGTTTGCAGCGACTGGTCTGTAACCCTGGCCGATACCGGGGAAAAGACCTTAAAAGGCGGACGGTTAAAAAAAATAGAAAAATATATAAAGGGCGATATGTTTCTAACCACCTACGGGGACAGTATTGGAAACATCAACATTCCGGCCCTGGTTCAATTTCATAAAAACCACGGTAAAATCGCGACCATCTCCGGCGTAACCCCGGCATCCAGGTTTGGCAAAATGAAATTAAACGGGGATCAGATCCTCTCGTTCCATGAAAAGCCCAAAGACTCAGGAACCCTGGCAAACGGCGGTTTTATGGTTTTTAGCACAAAGATTTTTGATTACCTTACAGAAAATGACGACTGTGATCTTGAATACGGGCCTTTTGAACAGCTGGCCCGTGACGGCCAGCTGATGATGCACCGGCATGAAGGGTTCTGGGCATGCATGGATACCATCCGGGATATGGAGTTTTTAAATGAATTATGGGAATCAGACAATGCCGGGTGGGTGTTTGAATGATGGCCCATCTTTACCGATGACTGACCTTGACTGAAAAAAACAAAATATGGGGGGAGACCGGGCCGTAAGATGAGATTTAAGCCGACTGCTATTGACGGTGCGTACACCATAGAACTCGAAGCGTTTAGGGATAACAGAGGCGCCTTTTCCAGACAATTTTGCACCCGGGAGTTTGAACAGATTGGGTTTACCGGCCCAATTGCTCAAATCAACCATTCAGCGACAACCCAAAAAGGCACTGTCAGGGGATTACATTATCAACTGCCGCCGGCCTGCGAGACCAAAATAATCCGGTGTCTTCAAGGTAAAATTTTTGATGTCATGGTTGATTTGAGGGCTGGTTCCCCTACGTTTATGAAATGGCATGGCATTGAATTATCCAAAGCATCCTTGTCAATGGTCTTTATTCCCGAAGGGGTTGCTCACGGTTTCCAGACCCTGACTGACCATGTAGAAATGATTTATCTTCATTCGGCCCACTACACGCCGCATTGTGAAAGGGGCATCAGGTTTGATGATGAACGGCTGTCCATTAAATGGCCGGAACAAGTGACCTGTATCTCTTCAAGGGATCTGGGATTTCCCGGGCTTGAAAAAACCTTTAACGGATTAACTTTGTAATTACAGGCGGTCTGCCAATGAAATGCCGGCACTGCAACGCACCACTTGAACACATGTTTGTGGATCTGGGGTTTGCCCCGCCATCCAATGCATATTTAAGTCAAGATGATTTAAGAAAACCGGAAATCTATTATCCGCTCCGGGTCAGGGTCTGTGACCGGTGCTTTCTGGTCCAAACCGAAGATTACACCAAGGCCGGTGATTTGTTCAACTCTCAATACGCCTATTTTTCCAGCACATCCGCCGGCTGGGTGGCCCATGCCGCCCGTTTTGTCCAAGAAATAATCAAGCAGCTGTCTATTGGCCCTGACAGCATGGTTATTGAAATTGCATGCAATGACGGCTATCTGCTCAAGGAATTCATCAAAGCCAACATTCCCTGCCTGGGCATTGAGCCCAGTAAAAGCACGGCGCTTGCAGCCCAAAAAATTGGGATTCCGGTGTTAACGCAATTTTTTTGTGAGAAACTTGGCCTTGAACTTGAGTCCAGGGGCAGGCAGGCGGATTTGATTGTCGGCAACAATGTTTTTGCCCATGTGCCTGACATTAACGACTTTACCAGGGGGATGAAAATTGTCCTGAAAAAAGGCGGCACCATCACCCTTGAGTTCCCGCATTTAATGCGGTTATTGGAATTCTGCCAGTTTGATACCATTTATCATGAACATTATTCTTATTTGTCTTTGTATGCGGTAAACCGTATCTTTTCAGCCGCCGGACTACGTGTGTTTGATGCAAAAGAACTGCCGACCCATGGCGGAAGCCTGCGCGTTTATGGGTGTCATGATGACGATATACGGCCTGTTAGTGACCGGGTTAATCAATTATTGCACGAAGAACAGATAAGGGGAATGCACACCCTTGAACCCTACCGGCACTTTCAGGAACGCGCCGGCCGCATAAAAGACGATCTGCTTAAATTTTTAATCGCCCAGAAACAAGACGGCAAAAAGGTCGCGGCTTATGGGGCTGCGGCAAAAGGAAACACTTTATTAAACTATGCCGGCATTAAACCTGATTTAATCGAGTTTGTATGTGATGCCGCCCCTTCCAAACAGGGGCAATATCTGCCGGGCAGCCACATTCCCATTTGCCACCCAAATAAATTGTCAAAAGAAAAACCCGACTGGATTCTTATGTTACCCTGGAATATTGCCGAAGAAATTATGGTGCAGCAAAAACAGGCCGCCGACTGGGGGGGACGGTTTGTGACAGCTGTCCCCGAATTAACCGTGTTTCCTTTACCTGAAAAAAAACGGTAGGCGCGAATTGTTTATGGAGCTTAAAGTCAACCGGTTGACCGTATACAGGAAGAAAAACCATGCCAGATAGACCCTGCCCGGCCTGCCACAGTATAGACGGTAATATCATCGTCCATTTGTCAGGACTTGATTTTGATAACAGCCCGCTTCCTTTAGAACGGGACCTTGTCCAATGTTCAAAATGCGGTTTTCTATTTTGTTCTGCGCCGTACACTGAAACCTTGCTTTTCGAATATTACACCAATTACTACCAGGGAATCACCAGCAATGACCAAAGTTACCGCTTAAGCCATCTGCTTGATCGAAAAACATCGTTGACAGATACGCTTTTAAATCATTGCTGTTCCAAACCCGTTGAAGAACTGATTATCTGTGATGTGGGCTGCGGCCGCGGGGAACTTCTTGAAAATTTTTACCGGAAAGGGGCAAGGCGCCTTTACGGGATTGATCCGGGATCTTTTCCCGAAGATGTCCTTTCAGTACGAAAATTTAAAACCATCAATTCAAGCTTTACGGATTTCAAACTTCCGGAAAAAGCAGACATTGTTATTTCAACCCATGTTTTTGAACACCTGCTGAATATCACTTCAGCTATCCGTGCCATTGCCGATAATATTACGGATAACGGAACGGTTTATATTGAAGTCCCGGACTCAGAAATCACCTCAGGACAAGGCGTGATGCTGTCAAACTATCTGCCCGAACATATCAACATGTTTACCGCATGCCAGCTGTGCCGGCTTCTTAGGGAAAACGGCTTTGTGCCGCTGGCTGTCATCAAAGAAAAGATAAATTTCTGCGCTTCGCACATCCTCGGGGTGATCGCACGGTACCGGTCCATGGAAAAAGGAATTGACAGCAAAGAGAACCCGAATTTAGATCAAATTCAGGCCGTACCCCGGATGCCTTATAAAATAGATATCATGTTAAAAAATTATGTCCATACATCAAGAACCGTGTATATCTGGGGAATAACCAATGTTATTTTCCAGCTTGCGGCTTACTCGGCATTAAAGGACTGCCGGACGGTTTTTATAGACAAAAGCACAAAAAAACAAAAACATACCATTCATGGGAAGCCTGTCAACAGCCCCGGAATTCTTTACGATGCGCCGGATGACAGCTGTGTGGTGATTGGTTCATATCTTCGTGGAGACTCTATCGTATCTGAATTAAAGGAGATGAACTATCCCGGGGAGATCATCAATAATTTCTACCATATGGATTAAAGATAAGAAATGGAGATAAACTGTGGCTCTTAACAAACGTATGAAAGATTATCTGGAACCAAGGACCTATGCCCACATTGATGCCTTGTATGCATTAAAACACCATCTGCCCCACCCGCCGGTTGAGGTTGAAATCTCGCCGACCTCCAGCTGCAACCAGAAATGCCGTTACTGCTATACATACAACCGGGACGGCAAGGCCACCCTTGAAAAAGATCATTATATTGATATTGTCCGCCAGGCGGCCGATTACGGGGTCAAATCCCTTCTGATCCAGGGGACCGGCGAACCCCTGGTCAACAAGTGGACCCCGGATGCCATTGAAGCGGCCGCCGCAAGGGGGCTTGACATTACCCTGTCCAGCAACGGGGCCCTTTTTGTTCCCGAAATTCAGGATCGGGTCCTGGAAAAACTGTTTTATATCAGATTCAGTGTGATGGATTCAGACCCGGCCCGGTATGCCGTTGACCATGGCTGCGACCAGTCCCAGTGGCATGATGTGGTCAGCAATATATCCTATGCGGCAAATTTAAGGGATAAAAACGACCTTGATGTTGTGTTGTGGTCCAGTCTCTATGCCAGTGAAGATAACTTAGGGAACATTGTACCCATCACCGGGTTTCTCAAAAACCTCGGGCTTGATTATATTTATATTTATGAGCCGGCCTATACCGAATTTTCTCCTGACGGCAGATCAGAGTTTATTTCCAATCAGATCACCGCAGAAAAAGTTGAACAGATGCGAAAGGAATGCGAAAGCCTTATGGATGAAAATTTTCACGTATTTGTCTTTCGCAAAACCGGAACCACTTATTTTTCAGAAAATAACCGGCTTGGCAACTGGAAGAAAAATAACTGCACCGGCATTGACCTGTTCACCAGCATTTCAGCAACATCCCATGTATACTCCTGCTGGCGGTTCTGGGGAAAAACAGATTACAGTTACGGAAATCTCAAGGAACAGACCTTCAAAGAGATCTGGGAAGGAGAAAAACGGCAGAAAATCAGAGAATACATTTTTAAAACCCCGCCTGAGGATGATGGTTGTGTGGTCTGCGGCCACTGCAACATAAGCCAGTTTATTGCCAATGTTCTGACAACCAAAAACAAATGGAAAAATATTTTATACTGATTCAATCCCAATAGAATCGGCAGTCATCATGCTTGATATAAAGACCGGCATAAAACTTTTAAGACCCTGTGTGGTATGCGGCACAGATCACGGCATACAGCTTGGCCAGCTGGATTTTGCCATTTATGATTCGTTCAGTATCGGTAAAAATACCCGGGTTGTATGCTGCTGTGAATGCGGTGCTGTTTTTTATGAAACCCATTCAACACAAAAAGATTACCTTGCTTACTATGAAGCCTATGAGTTTAACCATACCTGCTCATCACCCGGCACCGGCAGCTGCCTTGAACAGGACACCGCCCGCTTTGAAACGATTTTCAAGCTGATTTCACCCCTGAATATGCCCCCGGATGCGGCGATTGCCGATATTGGATGTGCCAGAGGCGGGCTTTTAAAAACACTGTTCAACCATGGATACACCAACCTTACGGGCATTGACCCCCTTGCGGCCAACTTGACATTTCCAAAAGAATACGCCCCTATTTCAACCGTTACCGGGAACGCCTCAAAAATCCCGTTTGAAGACAGCCGCTTTGATTTGATATGTTTAACCCATACACTTGAGCACCTCTTTTCGCCGAAAACCTCCCTTTCCGAAATTTACAGAGCCCTTAAGCCCGGCGGTCACCTGTTTATCGAAGTGCCCAACGCGTCGGCATATCCGGGTTTTCCTCAAGCGCCTTTATGGAACTTTCTTTACGAACATATCAATCATTTTGATGCCGCAGCCTTAATTAACCTGACCCGTGCCTGCGGTTTTTCTGCAAAGTCCGTTCACACATCCGATCTGGTGCAGAACCAAAACAAGGATGAATCCCTTTACGGGGTGTTTAAAAAAGAGCCCGTACAAAATGGGCAGCTGACCCCCGACTTTTCACTGGCCAAAAAGCTTGAAGGCCTTTTTAAACCGCCTGATACCATCACCTGCTTTCTCAATGAATATTCAAACACAAAAAAGACGCTCCATGCCTGGGGATTATCGTCATACATGCTGTATCTGCTGGAAACTTACTTGTATCCGAACTTTTCATCAATTAAACTCTACGACAAAGACCCGTATAAACAGACCTTGACCATTCACAGCCAAAAAATTTCAGACCCTGAGAATTTAAAGCGGCTGTCCCCCCGAACAGATATTGTCGTCATCACCACAACCCCCTACATAGACAAGATGAAAAATTATTTTGGGTTACTTAATACGGGTCTGCCGTTATCCATACTTTAAGCTTTCAAAAACCATAAGGAGCCACCATTGGACGAAATAAAAAAATTTGAAGAACAAGTAAAACAGAACCTGATCAAACTTGGACATGACAAAGAGCTGCACGAGATCACCAAACAGTGGGTCATTCAAAGCAGCAAAGACAATTATGTCTATAATTTTAAATGGATGGGCAGGCCCGTGATTCAATTTCCCCAGGATATGGTTGCCATGCAGGAAATCATATGGGAGGTAAAACCGGACCTGATTATCGAAACCGGTATTGCCCACGGCGGTTCTTTGATCATGAATGCCGGGTACATGGAAATGATGGGAATAACCAGCGGGCAGGTGCTTGGTATCGATATTGACATCCGTGAACACAACCGCAGACAGATTCAAGAGCATCCGATGTATAAACGGATTACAATGTTTGAAGGGTCTTCCGTTTCAGATGATATTGCCCGAAAGGTAAAGGATTTTTCCCGCAGCTTTGACAAAATACTGGTCAGCCTCGACTCAAACCACAGCCACCAGCATGTGTTAAAAGAGCTTGAAATTTATTCAGACCTTGTATCACCGGGCAGTTACTGTGTTGTCTGCGACACATCCATAGATGATTATCCGCAAATTCCTTTAGGCGACCGGCCATGGGGCGCCGGGGACAATCCCAAAACAGCAGTGGATGAATTTCTTAAACGCAATGATTCATTTGTTCTGGATAAAGACATTAAAAATAAACTGGTTATCTCATGTTCCGGGAATGGCTATTTAAAGCGGATTAAATAGTTTTCTTTAAAAACACAAATGCTGCGGGCAGACATTAAAATTTCCAACCGTCTGTAATGTTTAAAAAAAATAATTTGCAGGAAGATAAATGGCTAAAAAGGAAATAGTTTGGATTAACCGGAAAGAACGATCCGTTTTAAAAGATATTTTACCCCTTGAAGAACCTTTATCCATCATCATAGAGCCCATAAATTTATGTAATTTTAAATGTACCTATTGCACACTGCCCCAGGATCAAAAAAACAAAATTAACCGGGGCCGGATGCCATTGGACGTTTTTAATAAAATCGCTGCCGAGGCAAAGACCTTTAAAAAGAAATTAAAAACCATAAATTTTTCGGGTTTTGGAGAGCCGCTGATGCATACGGATCTTTCAAAGATGGTGCGCTTAGCCAAAGAGATTGCCCAGGAAACCGTTGTAATCACCAATGGGTCATTACTGACGAAAGAAAAAAGTGATGAATTGATCGCATCAGGATTGGACACCATCAGAATATCCCTTCAAGGCGTCATCGCAGACCAGTGTTATCAAACTTGCGGCGTACGCATAAACATGGAAAAATTTGCGGCAAACATCAAATATTTTTATGACAACAAACGTCAATGCATGGTTTATATCAAGGTCCCGGACCTTGCATTGGAAGAAAAAAGCCACGAGAAAATTTGCCATCAGATATTTGATCCCATTTGTGACAGCCTGACAATCCAGCCCATTGCCCCTTTATTTGAAAGCGTGGATTATTCAAAAATAAAGAACAAATTTGACAAAAGCCTGTTGAACCAGCCCCTTTTGGAAACCGTCACGGTCTGCCCCCAGCCCTTTTACAACCTTCAAATATATGCCGACGGCGGCATCCAGCCCTGTTGCGCGCCAACCAAGCTTGTGATCGGAAATATTAATCAGACAGGCATGCTGGATGTCTGGAACGGCAGTCCCCTGAAAAAAATAAGACAGCTTCATCTTAAAGGTGAAAAGAGCCGTATCAAAGCCTGTAAAACCTGTGCCTATCCAAGATACGTCAACAATGCATACGATAACCTTGATGCGGCCGCCCCGGAACTGCTTTTAAAATATTGAAGGCAGACCGGAGAACGAAAAGCCAAATTTGGTTATCGGTATCTTGCCTTTAATCATCCCATCGCTCTAAACAATTTGTAACTATTCAGCTAATGATAGAAAATAAGCAGACATTAGGGGCCGTAACTATTCATCAGTGCTTCATATTTGTTTAGTCAGGTCTTCGTAGCATACTTTTGCTATGTGAGAAGGCCTGAATGAGCGAAGATGGGGCACTGCTGAATAGTTACAACAATTTAAGCAAGAGCAAAAAAAAACAGGCGGGACGGAAGAACAGGGTATGCCCCGTTAACACCCGGCAAAATCAAAATTGGTTTCAAGTTTCGTTCAACTTTAAATTTAACCGATTCTATTAAAATTAAGCAGGCTGATCCGGTAAAATTAAGCAGGCTGATCCGGCATATCTGTTGGCCCCGGCGGACATTGCCCAAGGCAGTGATTAAGCTTTTTCCGGTCTCCCCAGAATGCCATTGGCTCATGATCGGGATAGGGATAGTGCCCGAGATTGAGTTGAATCTGCCAGTGGTTTGCTTTAATCCACCCCTCAACCAGTTTCCGGACAGAAACAGGCTGCCCAGAACAGATATTCACACGGCCCATGTCTTTGAATCCCAGCGCCAGGGAGACAATATATCCGGCCGCTTCTGTCACCGGCAGGTAATCGCGCAGCTGTTCTCCGCCGGACATATTAAATATCTTTTCTTTTTGTTCAATGGCCCGGTACAGCTGGGGAAAAAGAGAATTTGAGGCCTGCCCGTCACCGTAAAGGTAAAAGAGCCTTCCCCATACCAGGGAAAAGGGCGTTTTGGTTTTCAAATACATCAACTGCTTATGCAAGGCATCTTTGGCAAACCCGTAAGGATTTTTGGGACAAGACGGCATGTTCTCGCTTAACGGCCCTGACTGCATACCATACTCAAAACAGGTACCGGCAACAAACAGATGGCCAAGGCCTGAGGCGATTAAATTTTTTAAAAAATCATACTGCATGGGCAATTGTTCTTCAAAGTGATGGAGGGATTTATAATGGGGCAGTCCGTCCCATGCCAGGTGGATCAGTGCATTTGGACGCCCTAACCGGTCAAAAAGATCAATGCCGGAATCGGTTAAATCAAACCGGTGCGTTTTAATTTTCGGCAACCGGGGGACATTCGAAAGCGATTGCCTTGAAATACCTATAATATCAACAGGATACCTTGAAAGTTCGGCAATCACATGCCTTCCTATAAAACCGGTTGCCCCGGTGACGGCAATTTTCATAAGCTGGTGTAATCCTTTTTTCCGGCATTGGCCATGGCATCACTCCATAAGGCCAGAACCGGATCATCCGGGAAAAAATACCGGTAATGGTGGACACTGCCCTTGGTGGCTGCCTGAAAGCTTGGAAGATTTCCCAGCAACGCAATTTTTTCAAGCCATCGGGCCTTTCCATCAGCTGTTCTGGTTCTGCTGTACGACCAGAACAAATCTGCGTATCCCCCAAGGGACTCAAGAAAAATATCCCTGGCCGTTATTTTGGAGAAGGACAGATGATGCGGCCATTTTTTAACGGCCTTGCCGCTTTTTAAAAGCGTTTCAAAAACCTTTCCCCAATCCTGGTTCAGCTTATCCAGCGTAAATGTGCGTTTGGCGTATTGCTGTGCTTTTTGGGACAACTCAATTCTTAATTGAGGGTCATGGTACAGTTTTTCAATGGCCTTTACATACCCGGGTTCATCCTGGGCAATAAGCCCTGTCTTATGGTTTTGGACGATATAGGCTTCCATCGGGTTTTGCAGGACAACGGGCACCACACCGGCTGCCATACTCTCGGCCAGTACCTGGTCGCAGGTCCCATAGTGGTAAGGGGCAAGGGGATAGCCCAGCACATCAAACTTTGACAGATACGGGACAATATCATCCACATGGCCGGTAAAGGTCATCTTTTGATTTAATTTTTTTTCCGATGCCGCCTGGCTGATCTGCCCGTGGCTTGGTCCGCCGCAGACAAAAAAATGAACATCCGGAATGTCAATTCTGGCGCAAAGGTCTAAAAAACCAGGGTGCAGTTTGCAATAATCCACCGTGCCGATATATCCCACATTAAACCGGTCATGGGGAACCGGGGATACCGCCGCAACATGGCCGACCCCGGCCGTGGACCAGACCGATGTGATCCGGTCCGGGTCTTTAACATCAATATTCAAGAATGACTCAGCCTTGTAACTGACCGGTGTGGTGAACACAAATATATCCGGGTAATTTAATATTTTTTCAGTAAATACATTAGGGGGATGAAAACCGGATATATGGCTCCAGAAGGCCAGGCGGCAGGGCGGCAGATCATTTCGCACCAGAAAATCAAACAGCAGCGGGTGATTCCACCAATGGACAAGGACAATGTCCGCATCGGCCACCATGGATTTGAGCCCGGGAATATCCCAGGCCATCTTTTCCTTTAAAACAAACGAATACGCGGCCGCCTCATTTTTTGCCTGGCCATTGGCATAATCCAGGCACGCGGTTTCATGGAAAAACGAGGAATCTTTCTTTACAAATTTCAGGTAGTTGAGCAAAACCCGGCCCACGCCGCCGCCCAGATGGGGGGTGATATGCAGTATCCGGATCATGATGCCGGACCTGAAAAGGAACTTTCCCCGGATTTTTGGTAAATAATCTCTTTTGCCATCTGACCCTCAAACTGCCCTTCCTTTACCCGTTCCATTTTAGCAAGGCAATAGGCTTTACCAAGATGAAGCCCCTCATGATTTGTAACAAATGCACTGGTGCGCTGGAACCGGTTATACAAAATCTGGGCGTATTCCTTATCCAGAAGGTGCTGCACATTTTTATCCGGATGGGGCGCAGGGCTTCCGTTCCATGTTTCCATAAAGCGGCCCTCTCTGGCCAGGGATACTGCCCGGTCGATCTCAAAAGTCAAATTTTTCCCATATCGCCTGGCATATTCGCTGTAGGTGGCCTTAATTAAACGGACAATGCTCTCTTGGGGCAAACCAGACTCTAGCAGATCCAGGATATGCTGCTGGATACTTTCACTAACCGGCATGGAAACCCCGCTGAGCATATAATTGGCGGAGCATCTTCTTTCCCTGTTGGCCAACAGTTCCTGCCAGCTTTCCGCCCGGCTGCCCCGCCGCCGGATAAACAATACTTCAGGGATTTGGATAATTTTCCCGCGAAAGACAATATTGGCCAGAAACAGATTGTCCGTCAAAATGGTTAAATGGGGTTTATTGCCGTACGGAGGGATTTGAAAAAACAGCTCTTTTCTAAACAGCCCATATATGGGGTTTCCCAGGTCAAGATTTCTGATAAGGCTGATGTAACGGTCTTCCGGGTTGTCCTGGTCAAGCCGGTAGGAATCAAAGTACAGGCTTTTGCTGTTATTATCCGGGTTGAACAGCTCAACATGGGGATAGGCCACCGCGGCATCAGGGTGGGATTCCAGAGCATTGAGGCAGCGTTCAATCATTTGGGGCTTGCGTGAATCGTCTGCGGCTGCCAGCAAAAAATATTTTCCCCGGGAAAGCAGTACGCACAAACGAAAATTTTCCCCCAGAATATTGTTGGAATTTCGCTGATACCGGACCCTTGGGTCCCTGTCGGCCGCTGCCTGGCAGATTCTACCGGTCCCATCGGTAGAGGCATTGTCACAGATGATCAGTTCAAAATCCGTGAAAGTTTGAGACAAGACCGTATCAATGGCTTCGCCAACGGTATCTTCCATATTGTAAACCGGCATTCCGACACTGACCAGCGGCGCGGCCCCATTAATGGAACCACTCATGGAACCACTTATGGAACCACTCATGAATTCAACTCCTTTTTAGAATATATTTTCATAGCCAAAGATTTGCGCGGTTTCCCCGCAGATTTCCCAAAGCCGTTGTTTCATCTGCCCGGTCCAGTCGTTGGGAACGGCAAAACTGCCGGTCTGCTGGGCATTTAATTTTTTCTTTAGCACTTCATCCACCTGTTGGGCAGCAATTTCTTTTAATCCTAAAAATTCGGATAATGCAAATAGAACCTGAGGTTTTTCAACCATGTCTTCAAACGTTAGGAGAAACACGTTTTCCTGTCCCAGGACGGGAAGCTGCATTAAAATAAAGGTATAGGTTTTGTTCCACAGCCAGCAGACCTTTTCAAACTGGCTTAGGCTGTTCCAATCAGATAACGCCATTTCATCTTCCATGGGCCTTAACCGCCCCGTGTCCCAGGGATGGCCGTTATAATAATTTCGCCTCATCCCGGACCGGACAAAATCCCAGGGGTTGCGGATCAAAACGACAAATTTGGCATCCGGTATATCTTTGGCAATGATATCGCAAAAAGGCGTCATGTTGTGGTCTGTCTCGCCGTGAATCAGGCCGTTAGACCATGTGTTGTACATGAACTGTCCCCTGCCCCGCCAGAAGACATCCCTTCGTAGATCCTGGTTATCTCTTTGGCAATACGCCTCAAAAGTTTCATTGACCAGAAAAGGCAAGGGGTGGTGCCATACCCTGGCATTGGACGCCATGTCAAGCAGATGGGACAGGGTCTGGGTGCCGCACCGGCCCCCGGACAGGGTAAAAAAGGCGTTGCCGTACGGTTTGGCTGTTTCATGATACTTGCCGTAAACCGCCTGGGGCGAAGGCCCTTCTATGGCGGTGATACAATTTTGGACAGCGGACAGCACCCTGGATTCAGTTCCCTTTTCCAATAGATGGGGCATCATATAGTAGTACGGCGAAACCGCAGACTCGTACCCCCCCTCTTCAATGATGCGGTCATCGGGCAGATAACAATACAACCCGTTGGTATAGCCAAGGATAAACGTCTGGTCAGGGGAGCGGGTCAGGGCTTTCAGCTTCATCCCAAGTTGTGTTACCGGTTCTGCCGGAAAAGTAACCCATGTAACGGTATTGCCAAGGGTTATCACCTGAACCTCAAGGGCAAGGGCGTTGGGATACTGTCCTGAAGGATAGGTGGCCGTAAGCCTTGTGGCCCATTCCCTTACAATAAAATCCGAATCCGGGTTGTTTTTCAAAGATTCTATGGTTGCTGCCGGCGGGATCGGCTTTAACGGCAGGAGCATTTTCTCTTTGGTGCAGCAAAGTCCCGATTGGGTTAATAAGGACAGCTGGTCATGCTCAAGAAACGGCAGGACCTGCTGTGCGGCTTTCTGGCCGTTTTTTTCGGCATCGGCCACTGAGGAGCAAAATACAGGCCGGTTCTCCTGTGCGGCATCCAAGGCACCGGCTTTAATATCGCCGGCCGCGCCTTGAAGGTACATCACATGGGCCACTTTCCCGGTCTGGATCAACGCCTGTCTTAAATATCCGGGAAAATCGGCAAAAATAACACTGGCATTGCCAATGCTGGTGGGATGACAGCCATGGTTGAGCAACAGTATCCGCCTTTGGCTGTTAAGCCCTTCAACTAAAAGAAACGGCGCACTGGTGTCATACTCGCCCTTTTCATTGGGTTGGAACTTAACCTGCCCGTCCTGTTTGAGCCTGCGGTTAATACCGATATCCACCCCGCTGGCCTTTCCCGAGTAAATTTGGGATGGTTCAAGGGCATCATACATCGGCCCAAGGGACTGGGTGATCAGCTGCATAACGTCCCGGGCATAATTCTGATGAAACGGCCCAAGGGTCTGGGACGCATTGGATACAGTCCCGGGTGCATAATGGGTATGGGATGCATTTAGAATAATGGCTTCAGGGGGAATGGCCCAGTCTGCGGCAGCCTTTACGACCCCGTCAACCATTGGTTTGCCGAACCCGAACAGGTCTGCGCTCACAATCAGGAGCTTGGCGCCCTTATCATCTTCAATGAGCAGCATCTGCATTTTAAGGGGGGTGGCCACCTGGACGGCGTTGCGCACTCCCCCGGCCATTCCCTGGAGTGCCACCGGCTGCGCCTCACTGGCCTTGGGAGTGATATCCACTTCTTTAAAAGCCGTCTTATATAAAGGTGTGGTCTTTTCCTTGCCTGCACAATGATCTATTTGGGGATCCGGGGTGCAGGATTCCTTTCCTGATGCCGAATATGGCAATGATTCTCGTTCAAGGGCGCCGGCCATATCCCTGCACAAGGTTGAAACCATCTGCCCTTTCCTGTTTTGGACCAATTTTTCACCAATGAGGCGATAACCCTTGGCCAGGTCGGCATTGGTATCCAGAGCCGTAATCTGCCCTTGGAGCTCGCGTTCAAAAAGAACCAGGGTTAAATCCAGAAAGAATTTCCAAAGGTTTTTGCCCAACATAAAGTTGGCCAGAATAACCGCGTCCTGAGTTGGGATGGCCTGATAACTGTCCATGGTATCCAGATAACGCCCGGCCACACCTTCGAACATCGCTTCAGATGTTTCATCGCCATCGGTTTGGTGAATTTCCTGATCCTTTAAATAAAAGAGGAGAAAAGACAACACCAGTTTATGGTTGCCGGGATGAATTTTTTCAAGATGATTCAGCAAAAAGGACGCCACCGGTTCAAGGGATTCAAAAGCTTCTTTCTGTTCAAGGGCCTTGAACAGCTCTCTTTGAAAGCCCGGCTTGTCCAGCATCCGGTCTTTACAATCTTCCCACACCGCTGAAAACCGCTCAAATGATTCAGTGGATACCAGACCGGCCATGAGCCAGAAATAAACCGTGGTTTCAGCACTTTTAGACGTGGTGAAGACAAACCTTGTGCCGGCCCGGGCCGCATCGTTCCTGAATTCATCCACCACCCTGAAATAATTTTGCCCGCCTTCAACGCAAAGGTCCAGCCGGCCAGAAAAATATCCCACTGCGGCAAGTTCATAGTAAAGATCCACTTCATCCGGGAGGACTTCAAGCCCTTTGCGGACAGCGGCCACAGCCTGGTCATACTGGCTTAATTTTAGATGGGCGCTGGCCATGCCGTAGTAAAGAGAATAGTAAAAAGAGGCCTCAATCGGTTGAAGGCCCTTTTGTTCTATGAGTTCAAGGCAGCGAGCGGCATATTGGATGGCCTTTTCCTTCTCGTCCATTTCCGAGTGGACCTGGAACAGGTAAAAATAGGCATCAAAATCATTGGGGTCCTGTTCGATTCGCTTAAAGAGCAGGCCGCTGGTCCGCCTGTATTTGGCCTGCATCTGTTCATCAGACAGGGCATACCCGTAATGAAACAGCTCAAGCTTCAGGTGCCCGGCCTTGCCAGAATACGACAGCCGATTGTGAACAATCCCGACATATTTGATCCCCACGCGATTTCTAAATATCCGGATGGATTCCGTTGCCGACGTAATGCCCCCCTTCCGGTTCTTATCCAGCACTTTGATCAGATAACAGTTTAAATCTTTAGGGGCCTTGGCCAGCAAGGCTTTAAACTCATTTTTTTTAAGCTGGTATGCGTTGAGTTCTTCATCGGCGTCAATTAGAAGAATCCAGTCGCCGGTGGCATATGAAAGGGATTGGTTCCGGTGTTTGCTGAAATTATTTTCCCAGGGGTGGTGGTAAATCTTTGCGCCAAAGGATTGCGCGATTTCAACGGTCTTATCGGTAGATCCGGTATCCACAATGATGAGTTCGTCAATGAGGTGTTTGATGCTGTTCAGGCATCTTGGCAGCATCTCTTCTTCGTTTTTGACCATCATGCAAGCTGAAATTTTAATGCCGTTTTTTTTCATAATTATCTCAATTTCTATTCGAGACCAGAGGTCTCAAGCCCCTTTTTTAGATTGAATATATTTTTGAAACGATACCGTTAATAGCCGGTTGTTCTTAAAGAAAATGGCCTCGTGCCGGATCAATTGTTAATGCCAGTACTGGTTAAAGATACTGCCAGAGCTTAACATAAAAATCAAGTATTTCTGGGGTGGGGCGGGCCACGATAACCGATTGACATTAAAGAATAATGGCGTAAAATAAAGGTTAAAAACACGCTTAATCGACTGTTTTTATGCCCAAAACACTCATTTAAGGACCTTTCAATGGCCCGAGCAAAAAGGCATTTCATCCCTGGTCATATCTGGCATATAACCCATCGCTGCCATAAACGGGCCTTTCTTTTCAAATTTGCAAAGGACCGCGACCGGTTTATTGTTTCTGTAAAAGGTTAAAACCCCCGCCTTTAGGCGGGTAGCATTTTGCCAGTAGTTGTTTTATAGTGCTTTACATGAGCTATCGGCAAAACAGTCATACGAAGTTCAAAATAGAGTATCACTTTGTTTGGGTAACCAAATACCGATATCACGTATTGCAGGGGGATGTTGCATTGCGAGTCAGAGAACTCGTACGCCAAACTTGTGAAAGGTTCGAAATCCACATTTTGCGTGGAGTTGTAAGCAAAGATCACGTTCACATCCTGGTTTCGGCACCACCGAACATTTCTCCTTCGGATATAATGCGTCGGATCAAAGGCCGAGTGTCTCGAAAAGTGTTTGAGGAATTTCCTCATTTGAAGAAACGGTATTGGGGCAAGCATTTTTGGGCCCGTGGGTATTTTTGTGTGACCGTTGGGGAGTTGACAAAGGAAATGATTCAGGAATATCTCGAACATCATTTTGAAAAAGACCCTAATGACCATTTTGATGTAGAGTGACGCATTTCAACCGGCTATTGCCGGTATCGCTGGACTTTCAGTCCGCGCTCTTAAACCCACCGGCTTTAAGCCGGTGGTTGTTTAGTGAATGGCTGTATCAGGCCAAAAAACGTTACAACCGGTTAAGCGTGTTGGATTACATGGTTACCTCCAACCACATTCATCTGCTTGTCTCAGATGCCGGCGGCCAAAATGTAATCCCGGATTCTATCAAACTGATGGCCGGAAGAACCGGACAGGAATACAATATAAGAAAGCGCCGGCAAGGGGCATTCTGGCAGGACCGGTATCATGCCACTGCTGTGGAAAGCACCCGCCATTTACGCCGGTGCATCACTTATATCGATTTAAACATGGTCCGCGCCGGTGCCGTTGATCATCCTGGAAACTGGAAATGGTGCGGATACAACGAAATACAGAATCCCAGGACCAGAAAGTCAATTATCGATTTTAAGCGTCTCATGGGGTTGCTGGGATTTGACACCTATGAACAATTAAAAGACGCTCATACTGAATGGATCGATAAAGCCATCCGGGAAAAGAGAAACGATAGAGAGCCAGAATGGTCACAGGCCATTGCCGTTGGCAGTGAAGACTATATTAAAAAGGTTAAAAAAGCGCTTGGGTTTAAAGCCAAAGGGCGAAAAATCCGCGAGTCCGGCGAGGCTTTTGAAATTAGGCAGGAGATAGCTCCATATGAAGTCCCGGACAAAGATCAACCAGGCAATCACATTTTATGGGATACCTGAAGGGCAGGCTTAATCGGCCCTTTTTCAATGGCCCGATCCTGACCCGAGAAAGAAATAAGGCACCGGCTGGATGCTCAGGGCAAATCCGTGACCAGTTTCAATCCAAGGCAAACCTGGTCAAACCTTTCCTTTGACAGGGTGCCGATTTTTTCTTTTAGGCTGAGTTTATCGACTGTTTTTATCTGGGTCATGTTAATCACAGAAGGTTTTGGTAGATTTGCTTCGCCTTTATGAAGACGGACGTTCCCTGGTAAGTCACCGAATTTCAAGGTAGAGGTAATGGCAATAACGATAACCGTATTCAATTTACTGTCATTGAGTAAATCATTCTGAACAACAAGACCGGGGCGTCTTCCCATAGGTTCTGATCCTTTTGCCGGAGAAAAATCCACCCAGTATACGGACCCTTTCCGGATTACCATTCCTGGCCTTCCTCAGTGCTGCCACTCTCAAACCACCGGGTAAAATTGATCTGTTATTTTTGAATGGTCTTGTCTGAAAAGACGTGGTCATATGCATCCCGGATCTGTTGTTCTTTTTCAAATTTTATTTTTTCCCTAAGGACCAGAGAGATAAATTTACTTCTGGAAAGTCCTTTCCGGGAGCTGATCTCGTTGATCATGTCCACGAGGTCTTTAGGCATAGTAATGGCTATTTTCTGGGTATTCATTTATTTTATCCTCTATTGGTATGATGATAACAGAATACTTATTAATCCGAACTGCGTCAACGTGAAATTTAGGTGTGGTCTTGCTTGCGAAGTTGTGGGGGGGGGGATTGATAAGGATTGATGAATAGTTTGAGGGGCAGGCTGGAAATCGCCGATTAAATAACAGTTCAGGGATATTTCTGTGCAAGAGGTAAAAAGCAACCCTCTACTGTTTTTCACCTAAGGCCAGGCTTAATCGAGCCTTTTCAATAGCAAAAAGGGTCGATTAAGCGCTTTTTAGCCCTCAAATTCGACCCTTTTTTCTAAAATTTCAGTATGTTGCCGTGGCCCGACCCCGGATCAATTCAGTATGTTGCCGTGGCCCGACCCCGGATCGCTCGCGGACAAGCGATTTATGACCGTTTTCTGTTGTTAATTCTCAAAAGAGCGATAATTCCGCCACCTAGAAGCAAAAAGGAGGAGGGTACAGGGATGGCAGATCCGACATCAAGAGACTCAGGATCATAGGTCAAATTGCCATTTGATAACAGCTCTTCCCCATAAGTAGTATTATAGTTTTGATCATTAACACCAAAATTTCCATAAGTATAGTAAAAATAAATATCTTGCTTACCATCTTTTTTCAGATCGCTCGAATAACTAATGTCAAAAGACGCTATCACGAATCCATCGGTGAGAACTCCACCACCAAAAGTCATCGCTGTTATATTACTGATCATATTTGGAGTGCCTGCTGAATCGTCTGCAGGGGTATCCACAGCGGGTCCCATAGCAGCGCTGTAGCCAGAAGGTTGATAAACCGTAAAGCTGGTTATATCAATAGTGGATTCATATCCGATAAAAAGGCTGTAGCTAGGAATAGACGACACATCACCTTCATCTGATAGAAATGTTAAGTTAACCGTGTCTTCATCCACAAAAGATAGATCAAAGGACCACGAGGCGAACACATTGCTAGCGCAAAAGAGGCTGACAATCATCACCATAAATATCAAATAGTTTTTTTTCTTTTCCAATTTAATTCTCCTTATATTTTAATTCAATTGCAACTTTTCAGCCAATTCTTTTGTACTAAACCAAGGTCACCAATATTGACCCAACCATCGCCGTTGAGGTCCGCATTTGGATTCGAAATGTCTGAACCTTGTTTTAACCAGTCTTTTTGTACTGCTCCAAGGTCGGCAATGTTTACATTTCCATCTAAATTAACATCACCTTCTATGTAGCAAACAATTGTTGGTTCATCAAAATTCAATCGTTCTGTGTTGTCCAAAGGATCTCCGTCATTGGTACAAAAATTGACGTAATCACCGTCTTTTCCCAACTCAACACTAATGGTTGGGGCTACTTCGGTATCTATTCTTTCAAAAACAACTGTGCCTAACAGGACCTTACTTCCAGCTACGCCATCGGTAGGGGAGTTTTCATCAATTTTCCCTCCGATAATTACAACTGCCCCCTCTGTTGATGTATCCGGATCAATGTAGGGATATTTCGTACCATCTGCTGTTCCAAAATACCAGTCTGTTTCATTTTTTGTAGCGGCTATTGTAGCAGCATTCAACTCTTCTGGTAAATAAGTAACTTTTACCCCATAACTGACCAACGGCTCAACAGCACTCCCATCAACACCAAATGATTCCGTAGTATCTGCATAAACCTTAAGTGTCAGTTCAGTGTCAGTATAGGTCCCTTCTGTAGAAATGTTTACATCAGTAAACCCAGAACCGCACATCAAAACAAGCAGAATCGGCAATGCCAGCAGCATCCCTTTAAACTTGCCTATTCCTTTAACCATTTTCCCCCCCTGTTGTTGCTTTGAATAAATTTTGTATGGACAATTAAAAATCGTTACAGCTTTCGTCAAATCTTTATGCCATTTCTAAGTTTGCAACAACCGTACCTAAGCACATAGGACAAAACAAAAAACGACATAAATCTTTGATTGTTATATTTTCTTTTATTACCAGGCACTTAAATAATCCATAGCCAATAAAAATCCACAGAAGTTTTTTTCCGGTTTCCTGCCGCAATTGGCTTTTGTGAAAAAATGTTCATAACATTGAGAAGTTTTTTTCCTATGATTGTGAACTTTTTGTAACATTTTTTCCGGTCAGCAGTGCTTGAAGTTTGCCCCGGGTTTCCGGTCCGGGAAGCCTTAGTTAACCCTGGATATAGATCATTTGTTCGATATCAGACTTTGGGCGTTTGGTCAACCTTAATTTCAGGGCAAATTCAATATAGCGGACTAAAAAGCCCTTAATCGACCCTTTTGGGTGCCAAAAACATGCGATTAAGACTATCTTCCTGTTTCCGGGCCCGTTTTGAATTCAACATTCAAGTAAATTTCAGACAAATTCAGCTCACAGTTAACAGATTCTATTTTCACGCATTGTTCTTCTTTATCGTACAATTTGTAATGCCAAATGTCTTTGGTGCGGACATATTGTTCCACTGAATATTCGTATTGTGAAACCAGAATGTATTCTTTCAGGGTTGATACCTGCTGGTAGGCTTTAAATTTTTTTCCTCTATCATAACTTTCAGTAGATTCAGATAATATTTCCATAATGACAGCAGGGTTTATTAGGGTGTCAAATTCGTTGTCTTCAAATTCAGGTTCGCCACAATATATTACAATGTCCGGATAGACGTATTTATCTTCAATCTTTACACGCATATCATTAGAGAGAGGGCTACATGGGGATTTCGAACCTTTTAGTTTCATTCCTAACTCTCTTATGAGATTTACATTAATCTGGTTGTGAGTGAATTTTGCACCTACCATGGCAAATATTTCACCGTCATAAAATTCGTGTTTAATATCCAGGGAACTTCTTTCCATTTCCAGATATTCAGAAGGTGTCATTTTACTTTTTTCTTGTGGGTGTGCAGTCATGTCATGATTCCTCAAGTGCAGCCTGCAAATATACCCGGATCATTTCCGGGGAATCAAGGTATTCACTGACATCAAATTCCCTTGTGGTGACCTTCTTTGTAAATCCAAAGATAGTCAATGCGCGACAAAAAACGGGTTTTGAAGTTTTTATCTTTAATCCCGGCAAACCATTTATCAAGGGCTTTTGTCGTTTGAATTTCATATGTCATACCCTATTGTCTCTTACAACAGAAAATAAGACAAGATTAATTTTATGGGAACCTATTATAAGAGATCATTACGAATGTGGTTAAAAAATAGATACATAGGGAGTCGTTTTTATGCCGGAGCCAATCAAAGACCAAAATCCGGCAGGTTCTTCCAGCCCATGACATGAACCCCCTGGCGGACATAGGCCTGGTCCCCGCCGTAAATTAGAATGGATTTTCCCACCTCATTTGACAGATCTGAAAAGGCATGCAGGTTATGGAAAAATTTTGAGGTGATGGTCTGCCCGGACTTTACTTCTATCTGGGTTATCGATCTGGGAGCGTCTTGAAAAAGAAAATCAATTTCAAGTCCCTTGTTTTCCCTGAAATAATAAAGCTCCTGCCCGATACCGGATGCATTGAGCTGCTTTTTTAAAAGCTCGTTAAAAATAAGGGTTTCAAAAAGAGCCCCTTTTAAAGGATGGGTGAAAATCTGACCCGGCTCGGTAATCCCGATCAGCCGGCAGGCAAGGCCGGTATCAAGGAAGTATAGTTTATGGCTTTTCACCAGCCGTTTATCATAGGATTTTTCAAAGGGCCTTACTAATCTGATGATATAACTGGCCTCTAACAGGGAGATCCACGCTCTGACGATTTCCCGGTTTACGCCGATATCGTTGCTGATTCCGTTAATATTTAAAACCTGGCCGGTTCTTCCGGCGCAAATTTTTAAAAAAATATCAAAATCCCGCTGGTTTTTGATATTGACCAGGCGTTTGACATCGCGATTGACATAAGTCTCGATGTAATCGTTCATTTCCTGGGCAGCATCCAGGTTGTCTTTGAAAATCCTTGGGTAAAACCCCGTGTAAAGGACGGTCTCCATTGTCTGGTCTTTAAGGGTTTCACCATAGGCCTCTTTGAGGCTAAAAGGAAGCAGCTTTATAATTCTTGTCCGGCCGGCCAGGGACTGGGCGGCTTTATTGGAAAGGTCAAGTTGGTCGCTGCCGGTTAAGATGAACTGTCCTTTTTTATCATGGGCATCGACAATGGTCTGAATATAAGAGAAAAGTTCGGGAACACGCTGGGCTTCGTCGATAACAGCACCATCCGGGAAACGGTTTAAAAAACCGATGGGATCTTCAGTAGCAAACAGCCTTTCATCAATGGCCTCTAATGATACCATCTCCCGGTCGGGGAAAAGCATTTTGCACAGGGTGGTTTTTCCAGACTGCCTGGGCCCGACAATGGTTACTACCGGTTTTTGAGATACCGCTTTCCGAACTTTTTCAGAAATTTCCCTGTCAACCAGTTTACCGCTCATTTTGACCCTCCAGTACTGACTGTTTTTTTAACAATATGCCAGTGTGGTACAAAATGCAAATTTTTTTAACGTTTTGTACCGCATTCTTAAAAAAATCATTATGAACGACTGTATGAAAAGGAAGCTGGAAATAAGTGAGTCAAAAAAACAGCCGGTTAGTAAATTTATCCTAACCGGCTGCTTTAAAAAAATGGTACCGAAGAAGGGACTTGAACCCCCACGCCTCGCGGCACTAGATCCTAAGTCTAGCGTGTCTACCAGTTCCACCACTTCGGCATAGTATGCGGTTGCTAAGGGCTGGCTGCCGGAAAAAAAGCCTTTGGGCAGCGGCCCTGTGCAGGGAAGTATTTGTATTAAACCCCTGGAAAAATGTCAATAAAGAATTGTTTGGTTTATATGGCTTTCCCATAGGAATAAAGAATGGAGATTGGAGGAAAGAAGACCGGAAACCGGAAGTTGAGGTTTCCTTGGGCCAGGCGTAAAAGGAGGGGGCCATGCCCGGGAATCGCGGGCATGGCCCCCTCCTACATTGCATCTGCCGGAAATATACGGATGGATGATAGATGCCGGGTATTTTTAAAGGATGCGCATTCCGGTCTCCCGTCTCCGGTCTCCGGTTCTCCCCCTATGGATTATACCGCTTATGCCATCCGCCGATCAGGTGCAGGTGAAGGTGGAAAATTTCCTGGCCGCCCCCTTTTTCCACGTTGAACAGCAGTTTGTAGCCGGCCCGGTCGGTCTCTTCTTTTTGGGCCATGTCCCTTGCCACCATGAACAGATGGCCGATGAGGGACTGGTCGCCGGCTTCCAGGTCATTGATACTTCTAATATGCTGCCGGGGCACGATGAGAAGGTGAACCGGGGCGGCCGGGTTGATATCCCGGAACACCACGCACAAATCATCCTCATATAAAAAGGTGGTGGGGGTTTCTTTGTTGACAATTTTGCAGAACAGGCAGTCGGGTTTCATGAATCCCCCTGAAGGCGGATTTCATCCATTAAGGTTTCCATGGCATGGACGGCCCGGTCCTCTAAGAAAATATCCGTTACCCGCCGGGTGTATTCCGACGGGCAGGGATTGATCTCAATAATCACCGCACCGTTGGACTTTGCCGCAGACGGAATCAGGTTGGCCGGGGCCACGGTGCCGGTGGTCCCGACCAAAAGAAAACAGTCGGCCTTTTCGGTTTCTTTAAAGGATAAGGACCGGGCCGGTTCCGGAATGGCTTCCCCGAAAAAGATGACATCCGGCTTTAACACACCGCCGCATCGTTCGCACAGGGGCGGCAGCCGGCTCAGGTCAATCTGGGAAATTTTATACCGGGTTTTGCAGGACAGACAGACCAGCTTTTTTAAGGAGCCGTGAAACTCATGGACCACCTTTGAACCGGCATCATAGTGAAGGTTGTCCACGTTCTGGGTGATCACCCCGTCAAGCTTGCCCTCGGCCTCTAATTCAGACAGGGAATAATGGGCCGCATTGGGCAGAATCGAACCAAACAGGTCATAAAAAATTTCCCGGATGACTTCCCAGGATTTCTGGGGTTCCTGAAGGAAATACCGGATGTCAAAGGTCATGGGGTCGTATTTATTCCATAACCCGTTTTCTCCTCTGAACGGCGGGACTCCGCTTTCAACGGAAATCCCGGCCCCGGTAAAGGCAATACACCGCCTTGACTTGAGGATTGCCTTTGCAGCTTTCTGGTACACGGTTTTATCTCCTTTTGGGTTTACACTTTTCCTTGTGCCTGCTATTTAATTAGAGTGAATATGCCATAATCTGCTACTGTTGTACATGGCATATCCATACCAAGACTAACCGCTAATTGCTAACTGCTAAAAGCGTTGAAGCCATGAACAGCATTAAGAACAAAGCCATTACCCCCGGTGACCTGGCCGGCAACCTGGCCAATTTTGCCATTGACCGGACAGACTTAAAAGCGCTGCTGGCCGCCCTGCCCCCTTCCCATGGCCTGAACGATACAGCGGTTGAATATGAACTGGGGATATTAAAAATCTTAAGCGTGGGCTGGGGCATCTCCTTTTTCATGGCCGCCACAGATAAAAACAAGGCCGTGGTCTCCCAGACCTATTGGGAGGTCATAAGGGAAATCTCGCAAAATATTTCCAACCTGACCGAAACCACCACGGGCCAGACCATTGATTATTTCAACATTCTAAAAGAGCGGCTGGACATTTATTTAAAAGGCATGCAGCAAAGCCCTGAACAAACCACGGACCCGGCCGCAATTGTCGGACCTTTGTTTGCAGAGGCCTGCCACAGCCCGGGCAATGCCATTGCCATTCTCACCGGCACCAAAATGTTCACCCTGACCCTTGGGGCGGTTAAAGAATATTTAGGATCGGTCACGGTAGAAGACATCAAACTCAATTGATCATCCATTAACCAAAGCGGTAACACATTCCATGAAATCCAGACCTTCTTTGACCCCTTTGCGCCTTATAAAAGCCATTATTTATATCAATGCGGCCATGTTTGTGATCTGCCTGCTGTTCAGCGGCAGCGCCACCCGGTTTACCTTAAACCCCTTTAAAGCCCTGACCCCTTCCATGAATGTTCTTGAATTTATGGGGGCCACCGGCGTTCTGCCCATTGTCCGGTTTAAAGCCTGGTGGACCCTGATCACGGCCAACTGGCTCCACGGCAGCCTGCTCCATATTTTCTTTAACATGATGGCCTTTAGAACTGTGGGATCCCTGGTTATTCTGGAATACGGCATGTACCGGATGTTCACCATCTATACCCTGGCCGGTGCCGGGGGATTTCTGCTGTCCTACATGGGAAAGGTTTATATGACCATTGGGGCTTCGTCCGGGATCTGCGGTTTGATCGGGGCCCTGCTCTACTTTGGCAAATCCAGGGGCGGGGAATGGGGCAGCCGGGTGTACAAGCAGACATCGGGCTGGATCATCAGCCTGGCCTTATTTGGATTTCTCATCCCCAACATCAACAACTGGGGACACATGGGCGGCCTTGTTTCCGGGATTTTTCTGGGCTGGATCTTTGCCTACAATGACCGAAGGCGCGAAAGTCTTGGGGACCGGGTTTTGGCCATTTTCCTCATGGTCATTACGGCCATTCTTTTGATCATCCCGGTGATTGAGGGTATTTTTCTTAAATTGGGATAGGGACTTGGGACCTGGGATATGGGACCTGGGGATTGCTTTGGTGCCGGTTTTCTCAAATTTCAGGATTACACTTCAGATGCCAGACCAACGCCCATAGGCTTGCGGTGCCCCTGGCGTTCTCAAGGCTTCCAGTCCACGCCCCCCCCAAGTCCCAAGTCCCATATCCCAAGTCCCACCCCCCATTTTACACAAATTTTACAATATTCTCTTGAATTCGTAAGGGTTCTTCTCTATATCACGGCCTATGAATTCTAAGGGGCGAACACAGGGGCTGGCCCCCATTGCCGTTGTTTCAATGGCAGGGATCTTTCCGGGGGCGGGCCATATCAATGAATTTTTCACCCATATTCTGAACAAGCGACAGGCTGTTATCCCGGTGCCCGAACACCGGTGGGCCGCGCCGTCCGGGATCATGGTGGAAAAAGGCCATGTTCCGGACAGGGCCGTATCAAACCGTGCCGGCATCATCACTGATTTTCAATTTGACCCGGCCGGGTTTCTGCTGCCCCAAGATCTTTTAACCGCCCTGGACCCGGTCCATCATTTGGTGCTTCAGGCGGGACGTGGGGCCTTTGAAGGCTGCTACTCAAATTCTGATATTTTAAAAAAAACCGGGGTGGTGCTGGCCGCCATCAGCCTGCCCACGGACAGTTCCTCTTTAATCTCCATGGAGATTCTCACCAAAAGAAACGCGGCGGTTCCCACTGGGCTGGATGCCCTCAGGGCCTCGGTTGTATCCGGCCCCGGTGCGGTGCTTTGCCGGGCTTTAGGGCTTTTGGGGGGCTGTTTCACCCTTGATGCGGCCTGTGCATCTTCTTTGTTCGCGGTTAAGCTTGCCTGTGAACAGCTCCGGCTTGGGAAAACCGACATGATGCTGGCAGGCGGCGTGTCACGGCCGGACAGCCTCTATACCCAGGTGGGATTTTCCCAGCTGATGGCCCTGTCGCCTTCAGGCCGATGCGCCCCTTTTGACCACCATGCCGACGGGCTGGTGGTGGGGGAAGGCTGCGGCATTCTGGTCCTAAAACGGCTTAAAGATGCCCTGGACTGCGGTGACCATATCTTAGGGATTATCCGGGGGGCCGGGGTATCCAATGACATTGAGGGCAACCTGGTGGCCCCGGCCACCGAAGGCCAGATCCGGGCCATGACCGCAGCTTACGAATCCTGCCAGTGGCGGCCGGACCAGATTCAGTACATGGAGTGCCACGGCACGGGCACGCCGGTAGGGGATAAAATCGAAACCCGGAGCATTAAAACCCTGCTGGATCATTATCAATGCCCCAAAGCACGGCTGGCCATCGGGAGCGTCAAATCCATGATCGGCCACCTGCTCACGGCTGCCGGAGCCGCCTCGTTAATCAAGACCCTTCTGGCCTTGACCCATAAAGTCCTGCCGCCCTCAGCCAATTTTGAAGCCTTCCCTGAAGACAGCCCCCTGACAGATACCCGGGTAACGGTTCAGACAACACCGGAAGACTGGGCACCGGAAAAGCCCGGACAGCCCCGGCGGGCCGGGGTATCGGCCTTTGGATTCGGCGGCATTAACGCCCATGTCCTGGTAGAAGAGTTTATCAAAGACCCGGTCCTTTATCCGGTTCCCCAATCCTTTCAACCGGACAAACTTGAACCCTGCGCCATTATCGGCATGCATGCCGTGACCGGCCGGTGTTCCCATCTGCAGGAATTTGTGGATCTTGTTTTGGGCGGGTCTCTTCCCCAGTGGTCTGAACCCGGTGCCCGGTGGCCCCACCTAGTGGATTCCGGGGCATCAAACATTGAATCCGCCTTGATTGACGCATTTACCATGGGGCTTGGGGAATTTCACATCCCCCCCAACCAGTTGGGCGATATCCTGCCCCAGCACCTGATCCTGCTCAAGGCGGTCAAAGGCGCCTTGGAAGATGCCGGCATTTGCCCAAGGCCCGAAGATCGATCCTTGCGAACCCGCATGGGCGGTGCCATGGGCATTGATTTTGACTTTAATGCCGCCAATTTCTTCATGCGCTGGAAGCTTTCCGGCAAAGATACCGCCGTCACCGATGATATTCTTGAAAATTTAAGCCCGCCCCTGACCTTTGACCGGACCTTAGGAGCCCTTGGCGGAATCGCGGCCTCAAGAACGGCCCGGGAATTTCAGCTTGGCGGCCCCTGTTTTACCCTGTCCGCAGGCGCTGCCTCAGGCATACGGGCCATTGAAACCGCCCTTTACTCCTTGAGCTGCAAGGAAACCCACACCTTTATCGCCGGGGGTGTGGACATGGCCGGGGACATCCGGCCGTATTTGCTCAACCGGGCCTGTGACCCTTCGGATACCGGCCCGGTTTCTGAAGGGGCTGCCGCCATTGTATTAAAACGGCTGGATCAGGCCATCGCAGATAAGGACCGGATTTACGCTGTCATTACCGGGACCGGGTCGGGATCCGGCGGCCGGGTCCCGGGAGAAACCAGCCCGGATGGCGGGCCGGATACCATGGGCCTTACTGTTTCCCTTGAACAGCTTTTTTCAGGATCTTTAAAGCCTGACATTGATTTTATCGAGACCCACTCCAACGGCACCGGCCGGATCGGCCAGGCTGAAAGCCAAGGCCTTGAAAATTTCTTCAAGAAACGCTTCACCCGTCCGGTACCCTTAAGATCGGCCCTGCCGGTACTAGGGGATACCCGGTCGGTCTCAGGCCTGCTGTCGGTTATGAAAGCGGCTGTCTGCCTGTACAAAGGGCAGCTGCCCGGACACCGGTTTGCCGATAACTCATTTTTTCATGCCCTGCCCCGGGATAAATTTGACCTTTCCCCTGATTTCATACGCCTGATTGCCCCGGAACAGCGACCCTTAAAAGCCCTTGCATCGGCGGTCAGCCTGGATGGCGTTTTCGGCCATGTTCTTTTAGAGCAGGGACCGGCCTGTCCGAGTTCTCCTGTTCTGGCCCCAAAAAATCCGCCGGTTAAATTCATGCGAATCAACACCACCCGGCCGCCCCTGTCGCCGGAAGCGCTTAATATTATGAATCAGGCCTTTTATAGCGAACCCGCACCGGCACCTCAGGTTTCTTTCCCCGAAAACCATGACCCTCTGCAGCCCAATGATACCGGTTCGGTTCACCCTGAAATCATGGTAAAGGGAACCGCTGCCACGGCCCGGGCCCATGAAAAATTTTTAGAATTCTCCCAGACCACCATGGCCTTGATGCAGGAGCAGTTTGCAACGCTTACCCGACATGCCGCCCAGGTGATGCAGGCGTCAGGACATCAGCCGGCGGCAGACATTTCTCCTGCCCCTGCCCCGCCCTTGCCCCTTTTGGACCGGGACATGTGCATGGAATTTGCCATTGGCAAGGCCGGAAAGGTTCTTGGGCCCCAATTTGATATCATTGACACCTACCCGGCCCGGGTAAGGCTGCCCGGTGCGCCGCTGATGCTGGTGGACCGGATCATGGACATCAAAGGGGATATCTGCTCTCTTGGCCCCGGTAAAATCGTCACCCAGCACGATGTTAAGGAAAACGCCTGGTATCTGGACGGCGGGAAAACCCCGGTTTCCATTTCCATTGAGGCGGGCCAGGCCGACTTGTTTTTATGTTCCTATTTAGGCATAGACCATGCTGTTAAAGGAAAGCGAAAATACAGGCTCCTGGATGCCAGGGTCACCTTTCACAGGCCGCTTCCCCAACCCCATGAAACCATTGAATACCACATTGAAATTGACCGGTTTTTAAAACAGGGGGACATTTACCTGTTCTTCTTCCATTACAAAGGATACATCAACGGTGAGCTTTTAATTTCCATGCGGGACGGGTGTGCCGGTTTTTTCACCGATGAGGAAGTCAAAAACTCCGGGGGGATCATTTTAAAACGGGAAGACCGTGAACCGGTTCGGGGCGAAACCGCTCCTGAAAGCCGGTTTCTGGTTCCCGTTGAACGGGAAACCCTTTCCAGTCAGAAAGTAGATCATTTACGCCAGGGCAACCTTGAGGCGGCCTTTGGTCCCCTGTTCAAGGGCGTTACCCTTGGGGCCAACCAGCGGCTTCCCGGCGGTCAAATGCACCTCATTGACCGGGTCCTTGATCTTGACCCGACAGGGGGACGGTACGGTCTTGGGTCTATCACGGCCCAGGCGGATATCCATCCGGATGACTGGTTTTTAACCTGCCACTTTATTGATGATATGGTCATGCCCGGCACCCTGATGTACGAGTGCTGCGCCCATGCCTTAAGGATTTTTGTCCAGCGCTCAGGCTGGGTCAGCCCCCTGGCCCAGGTTCATTTTGACGTGCTGCCTCAAAATGAAAGCAATTTGAAATGCCGGGGACCGGTAACGCCTGACACCCGAAAAGCAAGATATGAAATTCATATCAAAAAAATGGGGTTTGCCCCCAAACCTTATGTGATTGCAGATGCCCACATGTTTTCCGATGACTTGAGAATTGTATGGTATCAGGATATGGGAATGACACTGGAAGGCATCACGAAAAGTGATTTGGAAAAATTTTGGAGAAAAGCATGAGATATTCAAAGGTATTTATTGAATCTTTCGGGTATGAACTGGCCCCGAATATTGTCACCACCACCGAACTTGAAGAACGGCTGGCCCCGTTTTTTGAGGCGGTGGGGTTTGAGCCCGGGCAATTGGAGGCCCTGACCGGTATCAAGGAACGGCGCTACTGGGACGTGGACCATACCTTAGGGGAGCATGCCGCCGCCGCCGGGCAAAAGGCCATTGATGAGGCAGGCATTGACCCCGAAGACATTGGTGCCCTGGCTTATTGCGGGGTCTGCCAGGACGGGTTTGAACCGGCCACCTCATGCGCCATTGCCGACCAGCTCAATATCGGCCGGACCGCTCATATTTACGATGTTAAATCCGCCTGTCTGGGCATGGTTACGGGCATGGTCCATGTGGCCAACGAGATTGAGCTGGGCAACATTAAGGCCGGTCTTGTGGTCTCCTGCGAGACCGCCCGGCAGATTGTGGACTCCACCATTGACGAAATCAACGAGAAAAAGAGCGTGGAATTTTACAAAGAAGCCGTGGCCACCATGACCGGGGGGTCAGGGGCCTGTGCCATCCTGCTCACAGACGGCAGCTTAGGGCGTGCCGATACCCAGCGCCACGCTGTCAAAGGCGGGGTGGTGAGAAACGCCATCCAGCACCATGCCCTGTGCCACTGGGGATTTGAAGAAAAGGGCATGCCCACCACCTCAAAAGTGATCATGCGGACCAAAGCCCAGGGCGTTCTGGAACACGGGGTAGGACTTGCCATGGAAACATATAAAGCATTCAGAAAAGAGTTTAACCTGCCCGAAGACAAGCCCGACAAGTTTATTGCCCATCAGGTCGGGGCCGGTCACCACCACCGGTTTTACGACACCTTAGGCATTGACATTAAAAAAGATTTTTGCACCTATCCGTTTTTAGGCAACGTGGGCACGGTTTCTTTGCCCATTACCGCGGCCATCGCTGATGAACGCGGATTTCTGAGACCTGGCGATCTTGTGGCCTTTGTCGGGGTGGGGTCCGGGCTCAACTCCTATTTTCTGGGGGTTGAATGGTAACCCGTACAATTAATGGCAAAGCCGTATCCAGAACCGGATTTGAGGATATTTACCCCTTTGAATCCCGGTTCATGACCGTTAACGGCCACCGGATGCATTATGTGGATGAAGGCGCAGGACCCGTGGTTCTCATGGTCCACGGCAATCCCACCTGGTCATTTTATTACCGGAACCTGATCAAGGGGCTTTGCCCGAAATTCCGGACTATTGTTCCCGATCATGTAGGGTGCGGATTTTCAGACAAGCCCCCCCACAGCCCTGGGCCCGACCTTAAACCGGGTACCTATGATTACACCCTGGGTTCCCGGGTCAGGGATCTTGATGATTTTGTCAACGGCCTGAACCTTTCAAAAGACCGCAAGATAAACCTCATCGTCCATGACTGGGGCGGCATGATCGGCCTTGCCTGGGCCCTTGATCACCTTAGCCGGGTGGACAAACTGGTCATTACCAATACATCCGGGTTTTTCCTGCCCGAGGGCAAGGCCTTTCCATGGATGTTATGGATAATCAAATACCTGACGTGGCTTGCCGTTCCCGCGGTCCTGGGATTAAACATCTTTTCTTTGACCGCCGCCTTTGTCGGGACCAAAACAAGGCTGCCCCAAAAGGTGCGGCAGGGGTTGACCGCCCCGTATAATTCATGGAAAAACCGGATCGCCACCTTAAAATTTGTCCAGGATATTCCCGTAAGTCCCAAAGACAGGTCCGGGGTTATTGTGGATCATGTGGACAAAACCCTTCACCGGCTTGACCCTGAGAAATTATTGTTTTTATGGGGGGCCCGGGATTTTGTCTTTGACCTTCACTTTTTCAATGAATTTAAACGAAGGTTTCCCACCGCTCAGTCCCATGTATTTGAGGATGCCGGCCACTATCTGTTTGAAGATAAACCGGAACAGATCCTGGCGCTGATTGATAAATTTTTTAAAGGGGCAAAGGGATAATCATGATGTAAAAATCGAGGGCTTCTCCCTCTTTTTTTATATTCTCACGCAAAGGCGCTAAGGCGCAAAGAATAACATGGTCTAAAACCATTAAACTTTGCGCCTTTGCGCCTTTGCGTAAGTTCCTTTTTAAAGTGCCCCCGGTTTCCGATCTTTTCGGTCTCCGGCCTTCCCGTTTCCAACCTTTTTGACTTTTTGTAAAATCCGGGGTACAAAACAACCATGCTTGGATTCGGTAAAAAAAAGGCCAAACAGGCCGGCGATAATGACGCATCCGTAACCGAAGAAAAAGAAGACATATCCGGAGAGGAAACCAAATCCTCATCTAAAAAAGGGAAAAAAGGCGGCAAATCCAAAGGCCTTTTCACCAAAAAGAAAATTTTTCTTCTGATTATTCTGGTGATGCTCGGGACCGGCGGTTATTTCGGGTACACCGTTTTTATGGGACCAAAAGACGGGCAGGTCCGCTACGTCAAAAAGGAGCTTGGCCATGTGGGGCTCCCCCAGGAGATGCTTAAATTTACGTTCACCCAGATTCCGGACCTTTACCTTGCCATTCTTGATTTTGATTCGGAAATGATGATTTTTGACAATGAAATCCAACGGATCCAGGCGGTGGGAGAAAAATACCCGGATCAGCAAAAAATCGCCGAAAAGGAAAAAAAGGTCTGGGAAAAATCCAGAGGCAGCCTGGTCAAAGAATTTTCAAAGATTGAAAAACCCATCAAAGAGATGTATGTCCTATACCAGGTCAACCCTGAACAGGGGACCGCAAAGGTTGCCGAAAAGGGTGAAGAACTGGTAGCGACTGCCCGGAACGCCCTTGCCACGGCCCAGGAACAGACCCAAAAACTTAAACAGGACGAGGCAGCAGCGCCTGAAGGCTTATTTCCCGGCCTGATCTACAAACTAAAAAAGAAATTTCTATGACCTCATACGCCAATATCTCCTTAAGTCTTGAACAGGCCAGATTAAATTTTCCTTATAAAAGAGCCGTGGTTTACCCTTCCGGACGGGACAAAAACAACCGGGTGCTATACAGCCAGCTAAACTTTACCCAGCTTGATGTTCTATCGGACCAGGCCGCTTTTGGCCTGGTCAGCATGGGCATTACCCGGGGGGCCCGGACCATTCTCATGGTACCGCCGGGCATTGATTTTTTTATTGCCATCTTTGCCATGTTCAAGGTCGGGGCAGTCCCGGTGGTGGTGGACCCGGGCATGGGCATCAACCGGATGCTCCAATGCCTGGAACAGGGAATGCCCAAGGCCTTTATCGGTATTGAAAAGGCCCATGTCCTTAGAACCTTTAAGCCCAAATACTTTCATTCGGTCAAGCACTGGGTAACGGTGGGGAAAAAATGGTTCTGGAACGGACAGACCCTGAACCATCTGATCCAGGATACCAAAGAGCCTTTTCCCAAGGCGGCGACCACCGTCGATGAAACCGCGGCCATTGTCTTTACCACCGGCTCCACCGGCCCGGCCAAAGGCGTGGTCTACACCCACGGCAACTTTGACGCCCAGATCCGGCAGATCAAAGACCATTTTCATATCGGCCCCGATGAAATTGATCTGCCCACCTTTCCCTTGTTTGCCCTGTTTGACCCGGCCTTAGGGATGACGGCCGTGATTCCGGACATGGACCCCACCAAGCCGGCCCAGGTAAACCCCCAAAAAATCATTGAAGCCGTTGAAAACCACGGGGTCACCAACATGTTTGCCTCCCCTGCCCTGCTCAACCGGGTCGGGGCCTACGGCAAGGCGCACAAGATTAAGCTGCCGTCCCTTCGGCGGGTGGTGTCGGCAGGGGCACCGGTTTCACCGGCCAACATTAAACAGTTTTCATTCATGCTGTCTTCAGACACCCAGATTCATACCCCCTACGGGGCCACGGAAGCGGTTCCCATTATTTCCATCGGGTCAAAAGAAATCTTGACGGAAACCCAGCAATTGAGCGAACAGGGCTTTGGCATGTGTGTGGGCCGGCCCATCTGCGATACCCAGGTCAGGATTATTGAAATCACGGACAAGCCCATTGCCAGGCTTGAAGATGCCAGGCCTGTTTCAGAAAACCAGGTGGGTGAAATCATTGTCAATGCCGAACTGGTTACCAGCCAGTATTTCAACAACCCTGAAGCCGATCGGCTGTCCAAGATCAAAGACCCGGACGGATCGGTCTGGCACCGCATGGGCGATCTGGCATGGATGGACTCCAAAGGGCGGCTCTGGTTTTGCGGCCGGAAAAACCACCGGGTGGAAACCCCCAAGGAAACCTTGTTCACCATTCCCGTGGAGGCCATTTTCAATAATCACCCCAAAGTGTTCAGAAGCGCGCTGGCCGGGGTGGGCGCACCGCCTGCCCAGATGCCGGTGATCTTTATTGAGCCCAACACAAAGATTTCCAATAAAACCGTATTTATCAAAGAGCTTCAGGACCTTGCCGCTGCCAATCCCATGACCAGCGGCATAAAGCACATATTCATTGAAAAGGCGTTCCCCGTGGACATCCGGCACAACTCCAAAATTTTCCGGGAAAAGCTGGCGGTTAAAGCAAAAAAGCTGTTGGAGGGCGGTCGTTAGCTATTAAGCTGTTAGCCTTTAGCTATTAGCTGTTAGCGAATGGTTATAAGTCCTTATAGCTATATGTGGTGGGCAACACTTACGCTGGTTCGCTTTTGCCCACCTACAGGATTCCCGAAATCGGTAGGGGTGGGCACGCCCTTTGTGCCCACCGCAGTGCTACCCCGATTGTCCGGCTGGAACCAGCTTTGCGGGCTCTGGTGTTTGGACGAAAAGTTGCCCATATGCAAGGCGCCAAAAAAATTTGAAACCGGAGCAGCCTTCAGGGCTGTGAGGATTTCAAATTTTTTTGCAACGCAGCAGATGGGTGACTTTTCGTCCAAACACCTTTAATCGGGGAGCAGGTCATAGAAGTACATCATGACATCCGAGCGGGTAATAATCCCGATAATCCGGTCATCCTGGATGACCGGAATCCGCCCCACATCATGCTTGATCATGAGGCGGGCCGCCTCAATGGCGCTGCGGTCATGGGCAATGACAATGGGGTTCGGGGTCATGAAGGCCTTAATGGGGGATTTCATCTGGTTTGACTTTCGGATCCGTTTAAAATCCCTTCTGGAAACCACCCCGACAATATTGTCGTCATCATCCACCACCGGCATGCCCGTACACCCTTTTTCCCTTAAGATCATGACCACTTTTTCCACCGGCGTGCTTTGATTGATGGTGATCACGGGATAGGACATGATGTCCGAGAGCATAACCGAGGAT
Organism: uncultured Desulfospira sp.; assembly: GCA_963663165.1. Classification (GTDB taxonomy): domain Bacteria; phylum Desulfobacterota; class Desulfobacteria; order Desulfobacterales; family Desulfobacteraceae; genus Desulfospira. The sequence goes on from OY760175.1 coordinate 824,135, forward strand.
TGCTGGTTTCCCTCAATCAGAGCGGTCAGGGTTTCCTGGACCGTATCGGGATTGACTGATTTGAGCAGGGCAGACCCTGCCCCGGGATGCCCGCCGCCCCCAAGGCTTTTCATAATAAGGCCCACGTTGATATCGTCCACGCCGCTGCGCCCGATCACCATGACCTTATTCCGTTCCACGTCTTTGAAAATCCCGAAGGCCGCATCCACGTTCACGATTTCCCGGTACATCTGCATGACCATGGCCAGGTTCTGTATCCGCCCTTTCAGCTCAACTTTGGGAAAGCTGATGGTAAAGCCGCCGATTTCCATTCGCTGGGCATCCTGGATCATCTCATGAAGAATGTCCTTCTGCTGCCGGCCATAGGCCTGTTTTAAAAAGGTGGCCAGAATATTCAGGTCGGCCTTTCGGTCTAACAGAAAGGCGGCGGCATAGGCGTCTTCGGCCAGGGTGGAGGGAAAGGACAGGTTGCCGGTGTCTTCGTAGAGCCCGAGCAGAAACAAGGTGGCCTGAATGGGGGTGAGCAGTTTGCGCTGTTTTTCAATTTCTTTGACCAGCAGGGTGATGGCGGCCCCGGTCTCCCTAACGGTGTTCTCCTGGCCATCCATGTCCCCGTCCATATGGTGGTCAAACACAATAATCTTCAGATCCGGCTTTTCCTTTAGTTTTAACAACCGCCGGTCCAGCCGGTTCCAGGAATGGGTGTCCACTGAAATCAGCGTATTCACCTGGTCCAGATCAATTTCATCCGGGGTGTGAATTTCAAATATATTTTTATGGATGGCCAGAAAGGCCTTTACATTGGCATTCAAGGAGCCCGGCATCACCGGCTTGGCATCCGGATAAATCAGGCCGGCCGCCACAACACATGCCAGGGCATCAAAATCAGATCCTTTATGGGTGGTAATCAGTTTCATAAGCCGTTAAACATATCTCATGGTTTGGTGTGAGCAATTTTCATTTCTCCAAGTTCAGGGTTCATCCTATCATAATGAGATCCCTTCTATAAAAACTTTTTTGCATTTGGGGCATTGAAAAAAAAGAGAAAAGACAAACATGACCTTTTGGTAATATTGGCGTCATCTTAAGATTATTTTTCACTGGTATAGTCCCCACAGAGTCAACAAGGAAATTTCATTCCTTTTTCCTCTCTCTCCTCCTATAAAGCCGGGTTGGTTAACAACCCGGCTTTATTTTATTAGGCTGAAGGTTGTTAGGCTGAAGACTGTTAGGATTAAAGGAAGTAAGCCATTGAACCTTCAGCCCAATCCCCTTCCGCCTAAACTCCTCAATAATCAAATCCGGGCTGGACTCTGATCAACTCCCTGGTATAGGGATGTTCCGGCCGGGTGATGATGTTTCTGGCCGTGTTCACCTCTACAATGTGTCCCTGGTTGATCACGGCAATCCGGTCACACAAATAATTGGCGGCCGCCAGGTTATGGGTAATGAAAAGAAAGGTTAAGCCTTTGGTTTCTCTGATCCGGGACAGCAGGTGAAGCAGCTGGATGGCAATGGTGGCGTCGAGCATGGACGTGGGTTCGTCGGCCACGATCACCTCAGGGTCCAGAACAATGGCCCTGGCAACAGCCACCCGCTGCCGCTGCCCCCCGGACAGCTGGTGGGGATACCGGTCCACATAATCCATGGCCGGGGTCAGGCCAACGGTGTCAAGGGTTTCCAGCACTTTTTGCCGCCTGTTCTCTAAGGTTCCCATCCCATGGACGCTCAAGGGTTCAAGAATGGTCTGGCCAATGGTCAGATAGGGGTTTAAAGACTGGTAAGGGTCCTGAAAAATCATCTGAACCCTGGAGCGGTAATGTTTTAAAGCTTTTCCCGTTAACCGGTTAACCGGTTCGCCGTTGAGAAAAATTTGGCCTGAGGACGGCTGCTCAAGACGGACCAGAAGCCGTCCCACAGTGGTTTTTCCGCTGCCGCTGCGGCCCACCAGGCCGAGGATCTCCCCGGTCTCAAGGGTTAAATTGATGCTGTTCAAGGCCAGGACGGTTTGGGCTTTCCCCATGGAAAACAGCCCGGCCCCGGATTTATATGCCTTTGTGACCGCCTTTATTTCAACCAGGGGCGCCCTGGTGCGCCGTGTTTTGTTCATGACACCCCCCTTGCCGCTGCCCTGGCGCAGCACAAAACCCGGTGGGTTTTTGAAATGGTGATCCAGACCGGGGTTTCTCCCTGCCCGCACGCCAAAGAGCAATCCTTGCAGTTCACCGAGAACCGGCACCTTGAAGAATCTGTTAGGAGATCGGCGGGTTCGAACCGGTCCGGCAGGGCCACCTTCTTCTTATGGTCCAGGGTTAAATAAGAGGCCAGCAGAATTCTGGTATACGGGTGAGACGGATTGGAAAAGACCTCCTTTTTGGTTCCTTTTTCAACCACCTGGCCGGCGTACATCACGCATATTTCTTCGCACACAGCAGCAATAACCGCCATATCATGGGAAATAAAAACAAGGCCGGACCGGGTCTGTTCCTGGATCTGCAGAATGGCCTTCAGGATCTGGTCCTGGACAATGACATCCAGGGCCGTGGTGGGTTCGTCGGCAATAATGATATCCGGCCTGCAGGCCAGGGCCATGGCAATGACGGCCCGCTGCTTCATTCCGCCTGAGTATTCATGGGGATAATCTCTAATCCGGTCCAGAGGGATTTCCACCTGGTTGAACACCTCTTTGATGCGCTGGTCCACTGGTTGTTTATCCATCCCGCCCCCATGGGCGAGGATGGCTTCCCTGACCTGTTCGTCCACCCTCAACACCGGGTTCAGGGCATTCATGGCGGCCTGGAAAATCATGGCAATTTGGTTTCCCCGGATCAGCTGCCATTGGGTCTGGCTGGCCTGGGCCAGATTTTCACCGTTAAACTCAATCCGGCCATTTAAAATTTTACCGTTTTCCGGCAGCAGCCCCATCAGGGCCATGCCCAAGGTGGTCTTGCCGCATCCGGATTCTCCCACAAGCCCTAAAGGCCTGGCCGGTTCAACGTCAAAGGAAACATTGTCCACGGCCCGGACAAGCCCTCTGACACTGTTATACCCGATACTTAAATCTTTGATACTCAGCAGCGGCATGGGGCTATCCTTCCTTTCGAAGCCTGGGGTCCAGGATCTCGTCCATGGCCCTTCCCACCATATAAAAGGCCAGGGTCAGCAAAGAGATGCAAAGGCCAGGGGGGATCAGCCAGTAAGGGGCCTGGAACATATGGCCGGATTTCCAGACCCATTGGAGCATCATGCCCCAGCTCACCTGGCTGGGATCGCCAAACCCCAAAAATGACAGGGCCGCTTCCGTTAAAATGGCCGAGGTGACCCTGAAGGTCATGTACAAAAAGGCCAGGGGCAGGACATTGGGGAGCATGTGCCTGAAAATGATCCGGACATGGGATGCCCCGGCCACCCGGGACGCCTCAATAAAGGGGCGGTGTTTCAAGGAAAGGGTCTGGGACCGGATCACCCGTGCCACGGCAGGCCACCGCAAAATGGCAATGATAAACACGATGATCCAGATATTGAACTGGCCGAACAAGGAGGACAAGATCAATAAGATCACAAGAGAGGGCATGACCATGATGATATCGGCCGTCCTCATAAGGAAGGCATCTATCAGGCCGCCGGCATACCCGGATACCATTCCCACCAGGGTGCCGATAACAATGCTGAAAAAGGCTGAAGACAGCCCTACAATAAAGGCCACCTTGGCCCCTTCGAGAAGCTGGGCCAAAATATCCCGGCCCACGTTGTCCGTCCCGAGCCAATGGGTCAGGCTTGGCCCTTTGGACATGATAATATCCGGATCAATGCCGGTCATGGGATCGTACATGGCACCGGCCAGGGGCAGGGCAAAACTTGCCAGGGCCATGACCATGAAAATAAACAACAGCCCTAACCCGGTTTTTCCCAACGGGTTTTGAATAAAGAGTCCGAAAATATGATAAATGCGGTTGATACGGTATCTGCTGATCACGTTATTGTCTCCTAAATCCGGATTCTTGGATCCAGCCAGGCGTAAAGGACATCCACCAGAAGGTTGGCCATGAGCACCACCAGGGAAATGAGCAGAAAGCAGGCCTGGGCCAACGGATAATCGTTGTTGCTCACGGCAAAAATCAACTCCCGCCCGATACCGGGCCAGGTAAAAATCTGCTCGGTCAAGGCCCCGCCGTTAATGGAAAAGGCAAGGCTTAAGCCGATGCTGGTGATCACGGGCAGGGCCGCGTTCCTGGCCGCATGCCGGTTCCGGACAACCTTTTCACTCAAGCCCTTGGCCCGGGCCGTAAGGATATAGTCCTCTTTTAACACCGAGAGCATGGAAGACCTCATGAGCAGCAGGTAGGAGCCCAGGTTGATGATAAACAAGGTGATCAAGGGCAGCATCAGATGGGCAAGGACATCCAGGGTCCTGTAAAGCAGCGGCGCCTTTATCAGCCACAGCTCCGGTGACAGGACCCCGCCCAGTGGGAAAACCCCCAGCTTGTAGCCCAGAAACCAGAGCAGCAGCAGGGCAAACCAGGGAACAAACAGGGTATGGCAGGCCAGGGCACCGAAGGACATGGCGTTGTCCAGCCGCCCGCCTTTGTGCCAGGCGGCAATCTTGCCTAAAAACACCCCGGCCATGGCCGAAAGGATGGTGGCGGTGGTAAACAGCAGGATGGTCCAGGGCAGCCGGTCGGCAATAATATCAAACACCGGCTCCCCATAATGAAAGGAGAGTCCGAAGTTGCCGGTGAAAAACTGCTTTAAGTAGATGATGTACTGGTCCCATAAGGGTTGGTTCAACCCCATCTGCTCAATCATATGGGCCATGTCTTCCGGGGTGAGCATGGGATCCACCACCCTTGACACCGGATCTCCCGGTGCCAGGCGGAACAAAAAAAAGAACAGGGTGAGGATGACAAAAAAGATCCCCATCATTTCCAGGAGCCTGAAGGCCATCATTCGAAATGGTTTCATTATTTCAGATCCTTTGGCTTAAGGCGGCAAAGAGACCAGATATGGCCGATGCCGTCAACCTTTTCCACCCAGCCGTCAACACGGCCGGTGTAAACGGCCTCAACAATATCCGGGTTATAAAGGGGAATATAAGGCAGGTCTTCGGATAAAATGGCCTGCATCTGCCAGATCTGTTCTCTTCTCATCTTCAGGTCGGTGGTGACCTGCTGTTCATCGGCCAACCGGTCAAACACCGGGTTGTTATACCCGCTCATGTTCCATCCCCGGGGCTTGTCGTTTTTGCTGTAAAAAAAGGCCCGCAAATAGTCCGGGTCCAGGTCCAGCTTTCCGTACCCCAGGACAAAGGCCTGAAAGTCATGGCTTGTCTTGACCGTGTCCAGCAACGCCCCAAAAGCCATGGGCCGGGCATAGGCCGGCACGCCTAAGTTCCGAAACCATTCCTGGATCATGGTTCCGGCAAAGGCCCGTTTAGGGTCATAATCGGCCGGCGGGGTTAAAATGACCACCCGTTCCATTTCCCGGCCGTCGGGCATGATGATGGCCGACGGGGTTCTTGCTCGGCCCGCTTCGTCAATGGGTTCGGTTTCCCAGGTATAGCCGGCCTCCTTGAGCATGGCAACCGCCCCGGCCAGCCGTTGATCCGGGGCCATGTCGCTGCCGTATGGGACCACATGGGGGTTGGTCCAGTAACGGTTGCCCGAAGGGACAATGGTATTCATGGCCTCGCCGTAGGATTGAAGAATCCGCTTAAGGATAAATTCACGGTCGATCATCAAGGACAACGCCTGCCGCAACGTCTTGTCATTAAACGGCGCTTTACGAAGATTAAACCCCAGATAATACAGGGCGCTTTTCCGGTTAAAGTAAAGGGATACCAGGGGATCGCGCTCAAGGCTTTTAATGTAGCCGGGCTGGATATCCCACCAGTAATAGTCAATATCCCCTTTTTGCAGGGCAAGGATGGCCACATCGCTGGTGCCGTAAATCTTGAACAGGATGTTGTCCATAAAAGGCCCAAGGGCCATACCGCCGATGGTCTGGCCCTGTCCGAAAAAATAAGCATTCCGTTTCATATGAATATACCCGCCTTTGCGGTATTCGGACAATACAAAGGGGCCGGTCCCCAAAGGACATTCAATGTTCTGGGCCTGAAGGCTTCGCAGCGGTTTTTCACAGGTTTTGGCAAAGGCCGCCCGGTTTTCCCACTCTTTTCTGGACACAATGGGAGAGGTCAGGACCCGGGGTTCAAATATAGCGGACGGCTCTTTGAGGTGGAACACCACGGTTTTGGGATCAGGGGTCTCACAATGGGAAATGATCTTCCATTTACTGTAATACTTGGGGATTTTAAAATCAAACACCAGCTGCTGGGTGAACCGCACATCCTCACTGGTAAAAGGGGAACCGTCTGACCATTTGGCATCTTTAAGGGTAACCGTGCAGGTGAGCTTTTCCCAGTCAAACACCGGGTCTTTGGCGGCAAGCCAGGGAATGATGTCAAGGGTCTTGGGATCCCGGCAAAACAAGGGCTGGTAGATCAGGGACAGGATCTTTTGTGAATTGGCATCGGTCCCGAGAAACAGGTTCAGGGAATTGGGTTCTTCGGGTATCCCGATTTTTAAAAAATTATCCGTGACCGGTTGATAACACGCCGATAAGGCCCAGGCGGCGGCAAACAGAAAAGCGGACAACACCAGACGATTTAATCGATGAGGCCTTGTCCCTTGAACCGGCAGATGACCCTTCATGGGGTGATCCCAATCTTTTGTTCGATAAAATCAACCACGCAATTTTCCAGTCTGGCCCCTGTCAAATGATTGATCCGGGGAATTCCCCCGGGGCTGACACAGTTGACTTCCACGAGTTTGTCGCCAATAATGTCGATTCCCACAAAATAAAGCCCGTCCTGAACCAGTTTGGGCTTGATCCGCTCACAAACGGCTATCTGGGCCGGTGTCAGGTCGTGCTTGAACACATGGGCCCCGGCATGGACATTGGTTCTAAAATCATTATCCGCCGAAAGCCGTCCCATGGCCCCTAAAATCTCCCCGTTGAGCAGCAGGACCCGAACATCCCCGTCTGTTTTGACGGCCTTGAGGTACTCCTGGACCATGATGGGCTTCCGCCGGGCATAGGGACGGTCCACCGTGACATAATAGTTGATCAGGGAGTTTAAATTTTCCCGGTCCCGGTTGCTGACCTTGATAACCCCGTGGCCCCCGTGGCCGTGAAGGGGCTTGATGATCATGTCCCCGCCAAAATCATCAATGATTTTCTTAAGGCGGCTGGGGTCCCTGGACACATGGGTCTCGGGAATAATGTCCGGAAAGTTAAGGATATATGCCTTTGAGTTGCCGTTGAGCTGGCCTAGGGTGGAATTGATCATGAACACCTTATCGCTCACAGGCCCTAAAAATTCCATGGCTTCATGGTTGATGGGCGGGTCCTTTCTTAAAAACAGCACATCGAGATCCGTTACAATCTCGAAGATCAGCTCTTCGTTTTCCAGGCACAGGATCAGCTCGCTCCAGTAGGTTTTCAGGCTTAACCCGGGAGCAACGGTAATATTGCGCATTCTGGCCACCACCTGGTTTTTCCGGATATAAATATCATGGGGCTCAAAAAAATAAACCCGGTGGCGGCGCTGGTTGCACTCGTACATGATATGGGCGGTGGTCTCCCATTGCGGATCAATCCCCCTTAAATCATCCATTAAGAACCCGATGTCCATCCTGTTTTTTCTCCATGAAAAGAAACGGTTTCTAAAAAATTTATTTTTATGCCAAAGCACTGTAGATGTCAAACCGGACCTTTAGCGTTCAGGCCTGGAAAGAATGAAAACAGTGAAACTTTCACATCACAAAGAAGTATGATAATAGATGAATTATCCCAAAAGAAACATGAAAATATGAATGATCACCCCATATGATCCATAAACTGAGCCTGCGCATGCCGCCTGAAACAGCCGCCGATCCTGAAGCGATTCGAAAGGCCGCTGCCCAACATGTGCCCTGTGACCTGTCCGATATTAACGCTGTTCGCATTGATCGGCGCTCTCTTGATGCACGGGGCACAACCCCGAAATTCGAACTTATGGTATCGGTTTATTGCGGGCAGGCACCGCCTGACCCCTGCCCGCCCAAAGTGTATCCGCAAATCAAATCAAAACAGCGGGTGGTGATCGTGGGCGCCGGTCCCGCCGGTCTTTTTGCAGCACTCAGGCTGATCGAACATAACATTTGCCCCGTCATTCTCGAACGGGGAAAGGATGTGCGCAGCCGGCGCTTTGACCTTAAAGCCATCAACGTTCAGGGCATCTGTGATCCGGACTCCAATTACTGCTTTGGGGAGGGCGGCGCTGGCACCTACAGTGACGGCAAGCTGTACACCCGGTCCACCAAGCGCGGCAAAATAGATGATATTTTGTCTGTCCTGGTCCGGCACGGCGCGGCCCGGGACATTCTCATTGACACCCATGCCCACATCGGCTCCAACCGGCTGCCCCGGATCATTGCCGCCATTCGGCAGACCATCCTTGACAGCAACGGTGAAATCCATTTCAATTCCCGGGTGACGGGCCTGATGATATCCCAAACCGGCATCACCGGTGTGCGGACACCGGACAAAGAGGTTGCGGCCGATGCCGTAATTCTGGCCACAGGCCATTCTGCCAGGGATATCTATGGGCTGCTCAAGGAAAACGGGATATCCCTTGAATCCAAACCCTTTGCCGTTGGTGTGCGAATTGAGCATCCCCAGGCCCTGATCAATTCGATTCAGTACGGACGGAATGCGAAGAATCCCCACCTGCCCACGGCCAGTTACCGGCTGGCCTGCCAGGTCAACGGGGCGGGGGTTTATTCCTTTTGCATGTGCCCGGGGGGAATGCTGGTGCCAGCGGCCACGGCCCCGGGCGAGCTGGTCCTTAACGGCATGTCCAATTCCGCCAGGAATCTTCCCCATGCCAATGCAGGGATAGTGGTGACCGTGGATAAACCCCTCTGGGAAAATCATAAGAATAAAGGCCCTCTGGCCGGCCTGTTGTTTCAGCAGGCCCTTGAAACCCGCGCCTATGCCGCCGGGGGAAAAACCATGGCCGCACCGGCACAGCGGCTGACGGATTTTCTGGCGGACAAACCCTCAATGTCACTGCCCCACACCTCCTATCTGCCCGGCGCGGTGAGTTTTCCGGTCAGACAGGTCCTGGGCGGGTTTATTACCCATGCCTTAAAGGACGGGTTTAAACAGTTTGACCGGAAGATGAGAGGGTTTATTACCAGCGAGGCCCTTGTCCTGGCGGTGGAAAGCCGCACCAGCTCACCGGTCCGCATCCCAAGAGATCCGGGGACCCGGATGCATCCTCAGCTTTCCGGGCTGTTTCCGGCAGGAGAAGGCTCGGGTTACAGCGGCGGGATTGTCTCCAGCGCCCTGGACGGACAGCTCAGCGCCGATGCGGCCGCCGGATTCCTGGGGGCCGGATAACCGCAATTATGTAAATAAAGAGACCGGAGACTGGAAACAAGAGAGAATAAAGCAAGGAGTCGAAGCCCCTTTGTGGTGTTTGGCGAAAGCCAAACCTCGGTGCCCTCTGTGGTTTAAAAATATGAAATCCCGAAGGGGTTGAATTATTCTTCTTTAACCTCCTGGTTTTGTAAATTGTGGGCTTTGCCCACTCTTTAAATTTAACCACAGAGGGGCACAGAGTAGCACAGAGTTTCAGTGCTGCGCACTGAAATTGCATTCGGTAAGCTCAAACCGTGGGAAAGTTACATGCGATTGCCCTGCTATTACGTCCCGTCCGGTTGCAAAAACCGGTTTTAATGGTTAATTTCTAAGGCAATCCATATTTTTAACAGGAGTTTTATTCATGAGAACCCATACCCGCCTTGATTATCCATCCGGTCACGCCACGTTGAGCCTGGTCCCGTTGATACGATTCTGGCAGGAGAAGATTATTGCCCGGTTTCCGGGCATGGCAACGGCGTTTGAGCAGATGATGAAAACCATGCCCGTGGCGTTTGAATCAGACATTCATGATACCGGGGTGTTGAAGGACCACAGAGAATCCCTTGACGCACTGATGAGTGCCGTTGTACCGCCGGCATCTTATGAAAAGGAGATGATGGCGGCCTTTATCCCCTGCTCTTTTAAATCTTTTTATGCCACCCCGGAATTTGAACGGCTGTTTCTGGACCCTTCGGGCTGTCTTGGCCAGACCCTGAAAAACGAGCTCACCTTTCACTCAAATAAAAAGCCCCTTAAGCCTTATCACCTGGTCCTGAACCGGATTTATGATTTCCCCTGCCCTTTTTTAACCACCGGGGATGTCAGAACCCTGGTAGAGGAAGCCACCGGCCTGACAAAATATTATGAGGATTCATACGACCATCAGTTTGTGGACCTTGTCCCCCTGGCGCCACCCAAGCCATTGAATGACGAAGACCGCAGGCAGATCATGGCCCATCTGACTGACGTTGACCTGTTAAACCAATTCATAAACCTGGATCAATACGAATTTAAAGGATTTGTTATTTCCAGAATTCAGGATGTCACCCCAAAAGAAATCATTTCCGCCCTTGAGCGGGACCTGGTGGATGAGAACTCGGTTTTTTCTTCCCAAGGCATCCAGCTGCTGGAATCCCGGCTCCAGTCGTTGTTTAAAAAACCGGACTTGGGCGTGGCCATCGCCGCCCTGCAGGAAAACCAGGTCATGATCACCAAGAACGACCACCACTCCAAGATCAACTGCCTGTTCGCCAACTCCCACCATATCCCTTTGGCAGACCTTCAAGACTCGGTCTGGGCAAAAGCGGCCCATGAGGCGTCGGTATTAAGGGTGCCTGACCTTTCGGCCAAAACACCCCTTAACCCCAATGAACAAGTGGCCGTGACCGCCGGCATAAGGTCCATGCTGCTGTCCCCCTTGTATTACCAGGGGGAGAAAATCGGCCTTCTGGAAATTTATTCGCCCTACCCCAATGACTTAAGCTCCTTTGACGCCATTCTCATGGAACAGATTTCCCCGTTGTTTGCCGTGGCACTGAAACGGGGGCTCGATGAGGTGGGCAAACATGTCCAGAGGGTGATCAAAGAACAGTGTACCGCGGTCCACCCATCCGTTGAATGGCGGTTTGAAAAAGAGGCCATGGCCCACCTTGAACGGGTCCGGAAGGGGGATACGGACTCTAAAATGAAAGATATTGTATTCAAAGATGTGATCCCTTTTTACGGGGCATCAGACATCAGGGGCTCTTCCAAAGCCCGTAACCAGGGCATTCAGCAGGACATGACCCGCCAACTGTCCATGGCCCGGGATATTATGGCTGCCGCCGCCCTGGAACGCCCCTGGCCCCTGTTAAATGAATATGCCAAAAGAATTGACAGCCTGACTTGCAAAATTGATCAGGGGGTGACCTCCAATGACGAAAACACGGTATTTTCCCTTCTCAACCATGAGGTTTTACCCACCTTTGGCTCTCTTACCGGAATCAGCAGCGAGATAGACCGCATGATTGACCAATATAACCAAGCCACTGATCCGGTCACCGGCATGATCCATGACAAGCGAAAAGATTACGAAGACAGCGTGGCCGCATTGAATACGGTGCTTTCCAATTTTCTCGAGCGCGAGGACGCTAAAGTCCAGGCATCCTTTCCCCATTACTTTGAAAAACGGCAGACCGACGGGGTGGATTATATGATGTACATTGGCGGTTCCATGACCCCGGACGGCAGGCTTTCGGGGTTTCATGTCAAAGACATGACCTTATGGCAGATCATGACCGCCTGCGGCCTGGCCGTTCATGCCGAAAGAATCAAACCGGATCTTAAGATTGAACTGTCCACCTGCCACCTGATCCTGGTCAACCACACCCCCTTGTCCATCCGGTTCAGGTATGATGAAAAACGGTTTGATGTGGACTCGGCCTATAACACCCGCCAGGAAATCATCAAATCCCGGCTGGACAAAGCCCTGGTCAAGGGGTCAGGTCAGCGGCTGACCCAGCCCGGGAAAATTGCCCTGGTCTATTCAAGCCCCGGTGAAGGCAAACAAATCCGGCAGCACCTTGAATACCTGGCTGGCCTGGGAAAGACCAAAAAAGAAATTGAATCCTTTGATATTGAGGACCTGCCTGATGTCAGGGGGCTTAAGGCCATGCGGGTGACGGTAAACACTGAATCGGGCTTGGCGAAAAACATCATTCCGATTCGGGCGTGACAACCAAATGCCCCGGATTTGGGAAAACAGACCCACCAGATAAAAGCCCATTCAGATCGGCGTACTGCCAGGTGTTGCCGCCATCGCCTGAAAAGCGGCACCCATAATAGTAAGTACCGGCTGTTCCCGCTGTGATGATTCCCACATATTCATCGTTATTTGAATACCCATTATAATTCAGGTTGCATTCAGCCGTCGTCCAGGTCATGTTCGCGGTATCAGGCGTTGATCCGATGCCAACTTGTGCCACCAGGACCGGGTGGGGATCACAGCCCATGGTCTGGTCGGTTAACCCTGAAACGTAAACCTGACCGTAAACATATATGGATGTCCCTGATACCGCTTGGGCGGACACCGGGTAAATCAGAATGGCCCAGTCAACGGTAAAGGTTTGGTTGGATAGACATTCGCTCTCATCGATTACGCCGTCACAATCGTTGTCGATACCGTCCGCACAAATTTCCTGCACACCGGGATTGATGCTGTAGGCCGCATCATCACAGTCACCGGTAACTGCGGTTAATTCAGATTCCGGATAGTAGTCTATCGGCTGGGCTTGAGCGTATTGAACCGTTCCATCTGAATACCCGTCACCGTCATAATCTTTATAATAGCCCAATGTACCGTAATATTGGGCAAATTGGGCCAAATCCGCGGCATCAATATCCCCATCGCCATCTGCGTCAAAACCACTGCCGTCAAAAGCATAAGCACTGATGGATAAAGCCATCCAGAAAACCAGTGCCGCGCCACAGATCTTTTTCATCACGCCTCCTGAATAGTTACCAAAAATTTTAAATTCAAGATTCCAATGCGAATACATTTTTTTTATATGCGCCCAAGTATACAAAAACCATCAATCGTGGTAAAGCCTTAACTCATGCGAAAAAAAGTCCTTGACCTCCTAAAGGTTTATGAAGAAGAAATCAGCCTGGTTTTATGGACAGCGGCCCTGCTGTTCATCATCCGGTGCGGCGGGATGATTTTAAACAACATGGCGGAAACCGCCTTTTTAAAGCGGTACGGTGTTGAGTTCATGCCCGTGGTCAATATGGCCAATGCCGTGGCCACCTTTTTTATCACCGGATTTTTAGCCGCCTTTCTAACCCGGATGCCCGGGGCCCGGCTGTTAATGGTTGTTTTTATTTTTTCAGGATTTCTCATTGCCGGGGTTCGGATGATCATCCCTTTTGGATTTGATCTGGTTTACCCCTTTTTGTTCATGCTCAAAAGCCAGTTTGAGATGATCCAGGGCATGCTGTTCTGGAACATGTGCAACGATATTTTCAATACCCGCCAGTCCAAGCGCCTTTTTCCGCTCCTCACCGCCGGCGGGGTTATTGGCCTGATTTTAAGCAGCTTTGCCACGCCCTTTTTGGCCGCGAAATTCAGCCTTGACAACCTGTTGTACATTTATCTTTTCACTTCGCTTGCTGCCGCAGCCATGGTAAGGTCCATGGGAAAGCATTACCCGGCCATAATTTTCGGCGACAAGCCGGACAGACCGGTGGCGGAACAACCGTCCCTGACAGATGAATTTAAAAAAATCCTGCCCCTGATCAAGGAATCCACCCTGATTAAGATCGTGCTGCTCCTCAATTTCATGCCCAACGTGGTGATCCCCATTCTAAACTACCAGTTCAACTATGCCGTCAATGACCAGTTTGCCACGGAAGGGGCCATGATCCAGTTTTTCGGATATTTTAAGGGAAGCCTGAACATTATCAGCTTGTTTATCCTGCTTTTTGTGGGGCGGATTTATGGAAAGTGGGGCCTTCCTGTGGCCCTCATGTTTCATCCCTTTAACTATATGCTGGCCTTTGCCGCGTTTTTGTTCCGGTTTGATGTTTTTTCCGCCATGTACGCCCGGATATCCACGGGTATCATCCGGACCACCATTAATGTTCCGGCCAATTCCATTCTCATGGGGCTGTTTCCCGAATCTTACCGGAACCTGATCCGGCCCTTTTTGCGGGGCACTGTTGTCCGGGCCGCCCTGTTTACAGGCTCGTCACTGATCCTTGTCTTTGATGCCCTGTTTCATCCGAGATATTTGAGCCTGGTGGCCCTGCCCTTTGTTCTGGCCTGGTGTGCGGCCCCGTTTATCCTGCGGTCCCAATACGGATCTATTCTTCAAAACCTGATTTCAAATAACCTGCTGGACATTAAAAATTTTAATCCCAGAGAACTTTCCCAGGTGTTCAACCATAAAAAAGCCCTGGCCGACTTGGAACAGGGCTTTCTTAAGGCCAGAGGAAGGGATGCCATCTGGACCGCCGGCCTGTTAAAACAGCTGTCTTACAAAGGGTTGGACAAATTGATTCTTCAAACCCTTGACCGGCAGAACCCCGGTGACCAGCCGGCACTGATCAAACTGATGTCCCTTGATGCTCCGGATGAAATCAACCATAACCTTACCCGTTTCCTTGACCCTGAGAAGCCGGAAACCACCATAGCCATTCTTAAACGGCTTGCCCTTTTGAAAGGGGACCCTGTTTTTGGCCCCTTTCTGAAGGGGGTGGACCTGCATCCTTTTTTTTACAGCCCCCATCCGGTTCTCAGGGGCTTTGCCTGCGCCGGCCTTTACCGGATGGACCCTGAATCCCATCAAGGATTTATAAAAGAATGGCTAACCGCATCGGATACGGATCTTTTGCAGTCCGGTATCATCAGTGCCGGGTTAAGCCGGAACCCCAAGTTTATCCCGGATCTGTTACAGATGCTGGACAACGCTCCCCCGGGGCAGTTGATCTGCGAAATCATTATTGCCCTTAAACGGCTCAAGGCAGAGAACCTGCAGGCCATTGCCCTTACTTACCTGTTTTATCCGGAACAACAGGTCAGATCCGCTGCCTTGAAATCTTTTAAAATTGTTGATGATCAAGCCTTGAAAACCGTTCTGCCGCTACTCGATGACCTGTCAGAAAATATTAGGCGGTTGGCCCGGACAAAAATTGAGAGCGCCCTTTTGGCCAATGACCGGCTGTCCGGGCAGGTCATGGTCAATTGCCTTGAAACCCCCTCTTCGAGAATGCGCAAAGAGTTGTTTATTCTTCTTGAAAATTTAGACATCAAGGGGTTTGACGCCGTGCTGTTTGCAAAAACCCAGCTGTTTAAGGCCTGGGAATACCTGTCCATGGCCAAGGCGGTAACGGCCCTGCCCAAAAACCAATTTCAGCAGCTTTGCGAAAGACACTTGATCGAACAGCAGGAACGCACCCTGGAAAGCACTTTCCGGGTCCTTGCCATCCACGACCGGACCGGCCGGATGAGAACCGTTTATAAAGGCCTTTACTCCAACGATACCCGTCAGCGCAGCAATGCCGTTGAACTGCTGGGCAGCATTCTGGATACCAGAACCTTTAATATGGTGGCACCGCTTCTGGAAACCCCGGGCCTTCTGGCCTTAGACCAGGGTGAGAAATTTGTAAAAATCAAAAACCTGGCAGTGGATGGCAACCGCGCCATTTCAAAGCTGGTCTTTTCAAACGACTGGACCGATGTAATTTTTGGCATGGGCATGGCCCACGGTCACCCGGATCTGTTAACCCCGTATCAAGACAAATTAAGCCAATCGGACAATCCCGACATTGTAAAGGAATGCAAGATGATCCTGAACAAAAACAAGCACCTCAAATCCCAAAACCAATCCCATGATCCCAAGGAACTGACCATTGGAGAAAAAGTTCTGCTCTTAAAAGAGATCGAGATTTTCACGGGACTCAAAGCGGCGGAACTTGCCGCCATTGCGTCGGTTTGCCAGGAGCAGGCCTGTGAGCAGGGGCTGACGGTGATCCGGCAGGGGCAGCCTGGAGATATGGTATTTTTAGTCGTTACAGGACAGGTGGCGGTGATCAAAGAGTATGACGGCAAAGATGCGGCAGTACTCGATCACATGGGCCCGGGGGATGCCTTCGGGGAAATGGCCCTGATTGAAGATGCCCCAAGATCCGCAACCATTAAGACCACGGAACCCTGCCGGTTTTTAACCCTCCATAAAGAGGAGTTCAAGGAGACGGTCATGGAGTTTCCCGGGATCGGCCTTAAAATCTGCTCTGTGCTTAGCCGGCGGATCCGGGACCTTCACGAAAAATTCAAAACCTGTTGATGTGATGGCGAACTGTTTTTTCAGCAAACAGTATCATTTCAAGGGCAATATCTTTTCCCGTGGCCGCCTCAAGCCCCCTGAAACCCGGAGAATAATTCACTTCAATGACCAGGGGTGAGCCGGTCCGGTCAATCATCATGTCCACACCGGCAATCACAAGCTTGCAGGCCCTGGCTGCGGCCACGGCACACTCCGCCCATTGTTCCGGGATATTTAAAATTCCTTTGGCATGGCCGGACTGGTGGATATTGGCCCTGAAATCATTGGATTTCGGGGTCAGCGCCATGCCGGCGGCCGCTTTTTCCCCAATGACCAGAACCCTGATGTCCTTGCGTTGTTCAGGGGGAAGAAACGTTTGGAGCAGCACCCCCTTGGCAGGATTTAACTGTTCTTTAAGATAAGTCTCGGCCATGCCTTTATGATCAATTTTAGCCACCCCGTCACCGCCCATGCCGTCCACCTGTTTGGCCACCAGGGGATAGCCGCCAAGACGGTCAACGGCATTGAAAAATTTGTCCGGCCGGGTAATAAAGCAGGTCTCAGGGATGGGAATGGCGGCCTCTTTTAAGGCCTGAAGGGTTTTGAACTGGTTTTTGGCCAGGGTGATGCCCGCCACACCGTTGGCCAAAAGAACGCCCATGCGTTCAAAATGGTTGAGCAGAACAAATCCGTAATCTCCCATGGGAGAGCCCTGGCGGGGGAAAATAAGATCGGGGGGCTGGTCCATGCCGTCAAAGGAGGGGCCGTTTTCATCTAAAACAGGGACCAGGTGATAGGGGTTAATCACCCGCAGGTCGTGCCCCCTGGACCGGGCCGCCTGTTTAAGCCGCCTGGAGGGATGAAAGTGATGATCATTGACACTGATAACGGCCAGTCTCATTGGTTCAGCTCTGGAATTTGAGAAATCATATGCTCGGGCACCCATACCCCCATGGGCTTGTTCAGTTTGGTGCTAAAATAGGTCAGCACCTTCCGGGTGTTGTTTCTTATGGCAATTTTCTGAACCGCCAGGTTTTTTTCATCAATAATCGAGAACACCTTATACGGGGCCGCATTGGCGGTCAACCCTGCCAGCAGCTCTTTGCCCACGCCATGTGCCCGGTATTCGGGGCGAACCGAGGTATACCCCCTTTCCACAAAACCGGTAAAATCCACCCCGGTCATCTTTTTTAAGCGGGCGATAAATTCAATTCTAGGGTGTTTGAGGCTGGAGTTGCCCACAATCACCCCGTTTTCCATGGCGTATCCGATCAGATGGGCCTTTTCAAGGTTGGCCCTGACATGGGTGATGTCAACGGATCCGCCGGCATCCACCATTCTACAGATTTCATCCAGAAATCCAGGGGGCAGGTCTTTGGGCGGCTCAAAGGTATAGGTGATCGCACTTCCCAGCCGGATCAACCGGGATGTGTCAGGCGCCAGTCGAAGCCCTGAAAGTTCCTTGACCGAATAAAGGTTAAGGCCGGCCAGAATCCCCTGTGCCTTGCCAAGGATTTTCCAGACCGGTTCCCCTGGAATAGGCGCTGTTTTTGAATAGGCCTGATATTTTAAAACATCCTGGGATGACGTGTTTACCGCATCATCACTGTCATAAGAGTGGACAATATTGGCATTGTCAAACATAAATTTTTTCATGTCAGTGGAAAGGTTTCCGGTGATCAGATTCTTGCCTGCCACATGGTTCCAGATCTCCAGTTTGGACACCTTCCACAGTCCCTGGGTATCAAAGGTTTTTAAGTTTTCAGGACAAATCCAGACCATCAGTCTCAGCCCGAGTGAAGAAAGATGGGTTATTGTTTCAAGATCGGTATCCGGCAAAGGGGCGCCAAGCTCCAGGACAATGCCGAATTTTATCTGTCCATGGTTCTCGTCAAGCCATGGCGTAAGTTGGGGCAGATAAGCGGACACGCCTGCCCGGTTGTCCGGTGAAATGGTGTCAAAAATAAAGCCGGTAACACCATTTTCAGTGATTCGGCCATTTAAAAAACGCTTAAAATCGCGGCTGTCCTGAAAATCAGATATACAGACCTGTTCAATCCGTTCCTGTTCAAGTTCAGGATAAAAGGGCAGGTCTTTGACGGACAGCTGGTGGGTTTCGGGCATGGTTGTCATCGCAAGTTTTTGTTTGAAAACTCAATCCAGTGGATATCTGACCTTTACACGCCCGGCATTATTTTTTCAATGGTTTTTCTGATGGTTTGGCACCAAACCACAAAATCGGCACCCAAACCAATTTTTTTACCGGTAAATTTTATGATGTAAAAAAAGGAAACCGGAAGGAAGGGAGACGGGAAACCGAAACCGTCAAGTTCCCTGGTTTGAGCGGTAGGGTTGGAGCGATAGAGGTCGGATGCCGGGTTCCCTTGGAGCCCGGTCGGGTGGGCAAAAGCGAAGCGTTGCCCACCATTGTCCGTATAACATTTTGTTTTTGAAGGACAAATAAAACGGGCTCACGCTAACTACCGGCTTGAGACTCGGTTTATGGGACTTGGGTAGGCCGTGGATACTGCAATCCCCAAGTCTCATATCCCAAGTCCCAAGTCCTTTTTTTTGAAGATTAACCACCTGCCAAGAGCTTTCAAAAAAAACTGCCGCTTCCACAGGCATGTGGAAGCGGCAGGTCGGGCTAAAGGCCGGAATTAAAGGAGAGGATTAAGCTTCGCCGGCCAGGTTTTTGGCGGAATAGCTGGCAGCGGATTCGGAGAGCTTGCTGCCGCCGGAGCCGGAGGAAAAAGACCCCATGCCGCCATGGTTAATGGTTGTAAAGTCAGGATAAGCACTGCCGCCGTGTTCTGTAGAATCAAGCCCTTCAAGTTCTTCTTCCATGGAAACCCGAAGACCAACTGTCATGTCAATAATCTTGAACAGCGCATAAGCAGTGCAGAAAGTCCAGACAAAGCAGGCCACAATACCGATGACCTGAACACTTAAAATTTTAAAAGTAACGCCTTCAATGTTGAAGAGACCGGCAGCCAGGGTACCCCAGGCACCGTTGATACCGTGAACTGAAATGGCACCCACCGGGTCGTCAATCTTGATTTTGTCAAAGAACAGAACAGCGAACACAACCAGGACACCGGCAACCAGGCCGATAATGATGGCACTTGAGGGGGTGACGTTGGCGCAGCCGGCGGTAATACCAACCAGGCCAGCCAGGGCACCGTTAAGGCTCATGCCGACTTCGGGCTTGCCAAACTTGATCCAGGAAACAATCATGGCCGCAACACAGCCGGCGGCAGCAGCCAGGTTGGTGTTAACAAAAATCATGGCAATGTCTTTGCAGGCAGCGGTGGTAGAGCCGGGGTTAAATCCGAACCAGCCAATCCACAGGATAAATACGCCAAGGGCTGCCAGGGGGATATTGTGACCAAGAATGGGCTTAACATTGCCCTTTGCATCATATTTGCCAAGACGGGGCCCAAGAACCAGGGCACCGGCCAGAGCAGCCCAGCCACCCACAGAGTGAACTACCGTGGAACCGGCAAAGTCGATGAAACCAAGGCCTTCAAGCCATCCGGAACCGTTGAACAGGCTGCCCCATGCCCAGGAACCAAAAATCGGGTAAATCAGAGCAGATACAACCGCCGTGTAAATCAGGTAAGAGGTAAATTTGGTTCTTTCAGCCATGGCACCGGAAACAATGGTAGCGGCGGTGGCGGCAAATACGACCTGGAACATCCAGAATGCCAGAACCCACGGATCCCCGCCCACTTCAAAATCGCTTAAGAAAAAGCCGCTGGTGCCAAAAAAACCGGTTTTGGAGGCACCGAACATCAGGCCAAACCCAATGGCCCAGTAAAACAATGACCCCATGGAAAAGTCCATTAAGTTTTTCATCATAATGTTAATGGCATTTTTGGCCCGGGTAAATCCGGCTTCCACCATGGCAAATCCAGCCTGCATAAAAAAGACCAGGGCTGCGGCAATCAGGGTCCAGACATAATCGGCATGGGTCTGTACAAGTTCAATGGCTTCCTTGTTGGTCAGAACTGTAGGGGCATCATCGCCGGCCCAAACCGTAGAAATCGTACAGATTAAACTAAGGGTAATCATAACCAGATATTTCATTTTTTAAAATCTCCTTAAAATAAATAATATTAATGGTGTTAACGTCTATAAAGCGGCTGGCCCGGTTTCTGCCGTTCTGATACGAATGACCTCTTCGATGGGCTGGATAAAAATCTTACCGTCCCCGATTTTTCCTGTTTTGGCCGTGTTGATAATGGTTTCCACTACTTCATCGACCATATCGTCGTCCACAGCAATGGCAAGTTCCACCTTGGGGACAAAATCGGTCTGGTATTCAGCCCCCCGGTAGACTTCCTTGTGACCTTTCTGACGGCCAAACCCTTTTACTTCGGAAATGGTCATGCCGTTGATGTTGATTTTGGTTAAGGCGTCTTTAACCTCTTCCACCTTAAACGGTTTAATAATTGCCAGAATTTTCTTCATCTTGCCTCCTTGTGTGGCTTTTGGTTTTATTCTGTTGCTTTAATTTGTCCTTCGTTATGCTTGAATTTTATTAGAGCAAAACAGGTGCCAAGATGAAAAAAAGTTTTATTTTTTAGATAACTATTTGAAAATATGGGTGATAAAATTATCAGACAAGCATTAGGAGAGCTTGCAGGACTATTTATGAAATTACAATTATGGAATATTTTTTATTCCCAAATTGTAACTTCATAGAAGCGACAAAAAATTGCACGAATTTAGCTACAATTTTGTTATTACATTCAAAAATAACGATAAGCGAACAGGAATATTCGCATGCATCAGGCGGACTGATGGGGAATCGTTCCGGACCAAAATTGAATTGGAGACCGTAGACCAGAAGGTTTCACCCGGGACACTGGAACAGCGGATTCCCTTGTTAATGGCGGGTTTCGCTACGCTCAGCCCACCCTGCCGGACGAACACGGACAGTCACGGACGATCACAGACACACAGACGGACACAGACCTGAGCCATGTCCGTGTCCGTCCTTGTTCGTCCGTGTCTGTCCGTGTTTTTTTCATCAGGCCCGTTACAACCTCAGAACTTTGAGGAATCGCAACACCGGCTTTCCTGTTTCCGGCTTCCAGGTCTTACCGCCCGCAATGGCAATAGCTTGAAAGCCCGAGAATCCTGGCTGGGGCGCTGATGGTCACCCCGAAAAACACGGCCGGTTTCCCGGAATTGATAAAATGGGTAATGGACCCGTTGACGATGGTCGACCCGGTGGCAAAGATCATGTCGCACCAGTTAAGGCCGTCTTGAAAATTTTCGCCAGACTCTATGGTGACGCCAAACTTTACCGTCCCCACATTGTCCGGGTCAAGATCAAGGGCACGCATGGTATTCTGACGGGCCAGATACTCCAGGAACCTTGGCTGAAGGCCGACCAATAAAATCTTTTTGCCGGAAAATTCCGGCTCTTTAATCAGGTTTTCGGCACATTCCACCGGTTCCTTGTCTTTGCAGTGGATGGTCTTGCCGCAAAGGTCTAAGGACCGGTATACGGCATTAAGGCCTGCGATAAAAATCGCCCGTTCATTGGTTTTGGTGTGGTCTATGTTCAGCAGCCCGTCCACTGTCAGGGTAATATCCGTATACTCATCGGTAAATGCCTGGCCGGCCGCACCATCAAACATGGCCTCCATCATGACCTCCCTTCCCTTGATAATGGGATAATCATCATGATCGGGCTTGCCGATGGCCTCATTGGCGGTCAGGGGCTTGCATTTAATATCAATCTTTTTATCGGCCAGGTGATGACGGTCAGCTTCTGATCTTAACGCCTCTTTTAAGCGAATGTAAATCTCATTAATATCCATTGTCGTTCCTTAACTTTGATGATTTATAGCCTCAAGTGTTTATTTTGAAGCCCTATTTGATTTAATCAGCAAAAGGGCTTGGAAATATAATGCTCGGGCATTCCATTAAAGAAGGGTACCATATTTTCCGGCATCAAATCCATTTTTTGCCAAAATTTTTTTAACCGCCCGTCTTCCATGACCAGAACCCGGTCGGCTAGCTGCCGGGCTTCCTTCAAATCATGGGTGACAAACAAGGTGGTCAGCTCTAACTGTTCTTGAATTCGCTTAAATTCGGCCCTGAGATACTGGGCTGTTTCGTAATCCAGGTGAGACAAGGGTTCATCTAGAAGCAGCAAATCAGGCTTTCCGGCAATGGTTCTGGCCATGGCCACCCGTTGTTTTTCACCGCCGCTGATCTGGGCAGGGTAACTTTTGGCCAGTTTTTTTATCCTGAACAGCTCAAGAAGTGAGCCAACTTTTTCCTGAACCTGGGCCTTTTTCAGTCCCAGGGTTTTCATGGCAATCTTTATGTTCTGGGATACCGTCATGTGGGGGAAAAGATAAAGATCCTGAAACAGATAACCGATCCTGCGGCGATGGGACGGCAGGCAATGAACCGGCCGGCCATCCAGCAGAATCTGCCCGGAATGGGGAATAAACCCTGCCAGGATATTTAGAAAGGAAGATTTCCCGGCACCGGACGGGCCGATGAGCACCATTAGTTCACCCTTCCGGATCTCAAGGTGGTCAACCTTGACAAAAGAGGACTTGATGTCGTTTACGACCAGATGGCTCATGGACAAATCTCCTTTAAAAATGTAGTGCTTTGTTGCGGGCACCCAGCCATTTGAGGATCATGAGCAGCCCGACCCCCAGGCAGATCAAAAGCCAGGCGCAGATAACGGCAAGCTCAATTTCTCCGCTGGTCAGGTTGAGGTAAACGGCAATGGGCAATGTTTCGGTTCTCATTCTCGATGCCCCGGCCACCATCAGGGTGGCCCCGAATTCCCCTAAGGTTCTGGCCCAGGCCAGGACCGCCCCGGCCAGGATGCCGTTGCGGGCCATGGGCAGGACAATGAGGCAAAAAACCCGGATATCGGACAATCCGAGCATGGCGCCGGCCTGTTCATACTTTTCATCAATTCCCTCAAAGGTGGCCCGGCAGCTTCGGATAACCAAAGGGGTGGCAATAAAGGTCTGGGCCATCACCGCCCCGGACGGGGTAAACAAAAGGTCCACCCCCATCCGGTGAAGCAGGTTTCCGGCCAGATGGGGCGAAAGCAGAAAGAGCAGCCCCATCCCTGTGACCAGCGGGGTCATGACCATGGGAATGTCCAGAAGGGAATCCACGGCGAATTTACCCGGAAAGGATTTCCTTGCCATCAAATAGGCCACTGGAAGTCCCAGGACCATTGAAATGCCCACGGACGAAACCGATGTGGTCAGGCTCAGTTTAAGGGCAAAACAGGTTTCCGGGTTCAGAAGCGCCTGAAAAAGGTCCGCCATCCCGATTTGGGATACCAGGGCAAATAAAACCCCTAAAATCCCCAGACAGCAGATGCCCAGTATGCCATAAAACAGGGCGATCATCAGGGCAAGGGCAGGAACCCGAATTTTGTAAAATGACCGATCCCTTCGTCGCTTGAAACAAAATCACGGAATTGCTCAGCCAAAGCCGTATCCTTAGCGGTTTTCAACACAGAGATGGCGATGATTTCAGGTGTGAATAAATCACCCGGGATCTCAAACATATCAATGGTATCTTTATGCATAAACGCATTGGCCCTGGCGACAATGGCCGCATCCACGTTCTCCTGCACCACATAAAGGGTTAACTGGTTGACGGTGGCACCATAGACGGTCACATTGTCCAGGATCTGTTTTTCAAGGCCTGCCTTTTTAATGATATCCATGCTGGTCCGGCCAAGGGCCATGGCCTTGGGATCGCCCATGGCCAGTTTGATCCCGGGCTTTGCCATGTCTTCCAGGGTCTTAATGCCCTTGGTTGCATTTTTAGGCACGCCAATCACCGGGGTGTGAAGCACCACTTTTTTATCCGACAGGACCAGGTCTTTTTCCTTTAATTTTTCAATATAAAAGTAAGACCCGGGCATGAACAGGTCTCCCTGCTGGGCAGAAAGATAGCGGGACATCTGTTTTCCGGATCCGCCGTAATTCACAATCACCTTGTGCCCGGTCTGTTTTTCGAATTTTTCAATGAGTTGATCCGTGGGTTTTCGTAATCCGGCACCGGCATACAAAAACAGTTCGGCAGCAACGCCTTCAGCGGCAAACAACAGTGAGATTCCAATGGCGATCAGCATGAGCGGTCTTTTTTTCATTATCTTTCTCCTCTATTTCAATTAACCAACACAAGGCTATTCTTTATCAATGTAATTTTTAAACGTCAATATACTTTTTTTAATTACATCATCCCTGTTCAAATTGAAACGAAAAAAATAAGGTTGGGTTAAGGTGAATATAGAGAATGGGGACTGAAAGAAGAAAGACCGGATGAGGCGGTGTTGTTGGCTCGGTCGTAGGGGCGATTCATGAATCGCCCTTTCATGAATAACCTTTACGTGGGCAATTCATAAATTGCCCCTACACCACCATCACCTATAACATGATAATCCAGGATTCAATTATTTTACAGCATCTGGGCAAATTCTGATTCTTCTAGAATTTTTACCCCAAGATCATGAGCTTTGGTGAATTTGGACCCGGGATTGGCCCCGGCCACCAAAAAATCGGTTTTGGAGGATACACTTGAACTGACTTTGGCCCCAAGGGCTTCAAGGGCTTTTTTGGCCTGGGATCTTGTCATGGATTCCAGGGTTCCGGTCAGAACAACGGTTTTGCCGGAAAAGACATGGACCGATTCTTTAGCCTGAGAACCAAAGGCCTCATTGGTGATGTCAACCCCGGCAGATAGAAGGGCCTGGATTACCTTCTGGTTTTCCGGGTTGGCGAAAAACCGGGTAATGGCACCGGCACTGATCCCGCCTAAGCCATGAATGGCTTCAAGGCGGGCCTGGTCGGCCGCCATCAGGTCTTCAAGCGTTTGAAATGTTTTGGACAGCAGCATGGCCGCATTTTCACCGGTGTGGTCAATGCCAAGGGCAAAAATAAACCGGTTCAGTGAAATTCTCTTTGACTGGTCTATGGCCTCAACCAGGTTCCGGGCGGATTTTTCTCCCATCCGGTCCAGATCGGCCAGGACAGACTGTTCAAGGGAAAACAGATCGGCAAAATGATGAACCAGCCCTTTGTCAATGAGAAGTTCCACCAGTTTTTTGCCAAGCCCGTCCACGTCAAACCCTTTTTTGGAGACAAAATGGCGGATTCGTTCCTTGATCTGGGCCGGGCAGCCGGCATTGATACACTTTATGGCGGCCTCGTTGGGCGGTCTTTCCACAGGGCTTTGGCATACCGGACAATTTGCGGGCATGGCAAATGGTTTTTCATTCCCGGTTCTGGCCGATTCAATGACCTTGACCACTTTAGGAATCACGTCCCCTGCCCTGACCACCAGGACCCGGTCCCCAATGCGGATATCTTTTCGGATAATTTCGTCTTCATTGTGCAGGGTTGCCCTGGAAACCGTTGCCCCGCCGATATTCACCGGCTCTAAAACCGCCACCGGGGTCAGGGTGCCGGTCCGGCCCACCTGGACCAGGATATCTTCAATGGTGGTGGTTTCCTGGATGGCCGGAAACTTGTAGGCAATAGCCCACCGGGGACTTTTGATTTTTTCGCCCAGGGCCTGCTGAAGGTCCAGCCGGTCCACCTTGATGACCATCCCGTCAATTTCATATTCCAGATCCGGCCGCATCTTCTGAAAATCCTGAAAGGCCGTTAAAACCGCTTTGATGGGAATGGATGTTCTGATATGGGGGTTAACCGGAAAGCCGAATTTTTTGAGGGTTTCCAGCAGCTTTGCCTGGGTGTCAAATCCAAGCCCCTCTACCTGCCCGATACCGTAAACAAATATGGTCAGGGGGCGCTGGGCCGTAATTTTTGAATCCAGCTGCCGCAGCGAGCCTGCCGCCGCATTCCTGGGATTGGCAAACAGGGGCTGGCCGTTTTTGAGCCGCTTTTCATTCAGCTGTTGAAAATCTGTTTCATAGATAATCACCTCTCCCCTGACTTCCAGAATTTCAGGGGCTTTGATCTGATTTTCGTCAAGCCTTAAGGGCACGGACCGGATGGTCCTGACATTTTCAGTGACCAGTTCGCCCACAAGCCCGTCGCCCCGGGTGGTGGCCCGGACCAGAACGCCCCCTTCATATCGAAGTTCCACGGCCACCCCGTCCAGTTTGGGCTCCACGGTATAAAGAACCTTGTCTATGGACAGATTTTTTAAAATCCGGGTATGAAAGCTTGCCACATCACTGTCTTCAAAGGCATTGTCCAGGCTGAGCATGGGCAGGGTATGGGGGGCCGTGCCAAAGGATTCTAAGGGGGGTGCCCCGACCCGCTGGGTGGGCGAATCCGGGACCGAAAGTTCCGGATAACGGGTTTCAAGCTCAATGAGCCGCTTGAGCATCTGATCGTACTCATAATCGGAAATAAGGGGATCATCCAGAACATGGTATTGACGGCTGTGAAAGGTCAGGTCTTTTTGAAGTTTTGCAGCTTCGTCCTTGAGTCGTTGATCCATTCTTTCCATTCCTAATTTGATAACAATTGAGCGGCAAAGGCCAAAACACCCTCACAAGCAGCATTCCGGGCCGCCTTAAACTGTTTTTTCTTAAACCCGGGGTCCCACTTTATCTGTGACAGGCTGTCGGAAACAATCAACAGGGCAGCGGTTTCAATCTGACGGAACGCGGCGGCGGCAAACAGGGCCGAGCATTCCATTTCAACGGCCTTGGCCCCTTTTTCCCGGTACCAGTCAACTTTTTTGGGGGTTTCCCGGTAAATGGCGTCGGTGGTCCAGATGGTGTCAAGACCAGGGGCCGGACCGGCTTTTGAAAGATGCCGGGCAAGGTCCCGGGCCAATCCCCGGGCCGGATAGGTACAGGGAAGGTCCTGATCCAGTTTCTGGTAATGCCGGGAGGTGCCTTCATCGCAAATGGCCTTGTCCGGAATAATCAGGTCGCCAATGGAAAGATCTTTGGTCAACCCCCCGCACCAGCCCAGGATAATGATTGTCTTAACCCCCCGGGCCGCTAAGGAATCCAGCAGGATCACACCATAAGGCGCGCCGATATAAGGTCCTGCAAGGGTAACGCCGTTTTCAAGCCGGGATAAGGAGCTGTTGAAAAACGAGGCCTTTGAAACCGGATGTCCGGCCAAAGACCCCATCAGTTTAAAGTCCGGCTCAGGAGACACCAGAACGGCCACCGGCCCCAAATCCGGCGCGTTCCTGGTGCCTAACGGCGGGACAATGGATTCATCATTCAGGTCCGACCAGGTCGGATAATTCATCTTTGACCTCATCAATGATATCGTACAGCCACATGATATCTTCTATGGACAGGCGGCCGGCTTTTGACGGGGCCCGGTCTGTACCGTCTTTTTTCTTTAAAATTCTGGGGCCGACCTGGACTTTGGGCTCACCGTCCCCATACTGATGGATGGAAATCAAAAGCCCGGTTTCTTCATTTTTCCACTCTGATAATTTCTTGTCCTTTTCAGGATCATAACCTGCCATATGTCATGGTCTCCTTGTTTGATAGCAGTTAGCTGTCAGCCATTAGCTTTTAGCAATCAGCTGTTAGGGTGAAAAGCTAACGGCTGATTGCTTAAGGCTAACGGCTTTCCAATCCGTTAAATTTTTGAAAAATCGGCAATGGGTTTAAATATCCCGGACACAGAAGCCAACAGGGCAATCCGGTTGTTTTTAAGCTGTTCATCATCGGCAAACACCATAACATCATCAAAAAACTGGTCCACATGAGGTCTTAAGCCTGCAATTTCTTTTAGCGCATGATCATAGTCGCCGGAGGATATCAGGGACGTCACTTTGGATGAAACTTCTTGGGCTGCTTTGTAAAGGCCAGTCTCGCTGGGGTCCTGGAACCGGGATTCATCCACCGTTAAACCGGACAGGTCTTCGGCCTTTTTAAGGATGTTTTCCACCCGTTTAAAGGCAATGGACAGGGGTTCAAAATCCGGGTCCTGTCTTAAATTATCCAGGGCCTTTACCCGCAGCAGCACGTCGGGAAGGTTGTCAAAGGAGGCGGCAAGGGCGGAATTGACCGCCTCTTTGGAATACCCCTGATCGGTGAGAATGTTGACCATCCGGCTTTCCAGGAAATCCTTGACCTGGCCTGAAATCTCTTTGATTTTAGACGGATCATCCACAAACGGGGCAAGGCCGGTTTCAATAAGGCGTCCTAGACTTGCGGTTAAGTTTTCTTCCAGCACGATCTGGATAATGCCGATGCCCTGGCGGCGCAGGGCATAGGGATCGGCCCCGCCCGTAGGAATCAGGCCAACGGAAAAACAGCCGCAGATGGTATCGAGCTTATCGGCAATGGCCAGCACAACAGCCGTGGGATTTTCCGGCAGCTGCCCGCCGGACTGGACCGGCCGGTAATGCTGTTCAACCGCATCGGCGACCTCGGAATCTTCGCCGGCTTTGCCCGCATAAACCCGGCCGATAACACCCTGAAGCTTGGTAAATTCAATGACCACCTGGCTGACCAGGTCTGCCTTACAGATCTGGGCCGCCCGGACCGCCTTGGTTTTCAGCGCGTCTTTATCCGCGTTTCCGGATACATCGGCCAGATATTCAACCAGTTTCCCAATTCGCTGGACCTTGTCATGAACAGAGCCGAGTTTTTCCTGGAACGTGACATTTTTGAGCTTTTCGGCAAACTGGTCCAGGCTTGACGTAAGATCGGTCTCATAAAAAAACTTGGCATCGGAAAGCCTTGCCCGAAGGACCCGGCCATGGCCGGCTGCCACCAGCTCCATGTCTTTGGCCAGGGTGTTGTTGACCGCAATGAACATGGGTTTGAGACGGCCTTGTTCATCAATTAAGGCAAAGTATTTCTGGTGCTCTCTCATGGCCGTGATCAGGACCTCATCCGGCACTTCAAGAAAGATGTCGTCAAACTTTCCCACCACCGGATAAGGGACTTCCACAAGGTTGGTCACAATGTCAAGCAGCTCGGGGTCATCCAGGATTTGGGCGCTGTTTTCCTTTGCCAGCTGGTTGATCTTGTCCGTGAGCAGGGTCTTTCGTTTTTCAATTTCGGGGATTATACCGGCGGATTCCGCCACCTGGACATATTCATCGGCCGTGTTCACCTTAAATTTTGCAGGGTTCATGAAACTGTGGCCGAAAATCTCGTTACCCGAGGCAATATTGCCCACCTTAAACTTGAGGACCTGGTCTCCTAACAGCCCCACAAGACTGATAATGGGCCGGGCAAAGCTGATGGAAAGGCTGCCCCACCGCATGCTTTTGGGAAAGGGAATGGCAAGGATCTGTTTTTCGAGCATGGCTTCAATGATGGTGCCTGACGGCTCACAGGTTTCCGCCACCACGGCGGTCAGATACCGGCCCTTGTCGGTATCTTCGACGTTAAGCTGATCCACGCTGATGCCGGCTTTATCGGCAAACTTCTGGGCCGCAATGGTGGGCTTGCCGTCGGCGTCAAACCCTACTTTTTCAGGCGGGCCGGTCAAAACGCTGGTCTTTTCCTTTTGCTGATCCGCTACACCTTCGATGATCAGGGTGAGCCGCCGGGGGGTGCCCATGATCTTTGAAGGGCCGTGATCAATTCTTGCCCGGGAAAGGGCATCGGCCATGCTGTTTTGAAAAGCGGTCAGGGCCGGTACAATATATCCGGCCGGAATTTCTTCACATCCGATTTCAATTAACAAGGTACTCATCTTAATTTTTTCCTCCCCGGTTCAGTAACGGATGGCCCATCTCTTCTCTCTGGGCCACGTAGAGTTTGGATGCCAACCGGGCAATATCCCTGATCCGTTTGATAAATCCTGTCCGTTCCGTCACACTGATGGCGCCCCTGGCATCCAGGAGATTAAAGGTGTGGGAACATTTTAAACAGTACTCATAGGTGGGGATCACCAGGCCTTTTTCATAGATCCTGTGGGCCTCGGTCTCATATTTTTTAAACAGGTCAAACAGCAGGTCCACATCGGCGATTTCAAAGTTATAGGTGGACTGTTCTACCTCCTGCATATGGTAGACGTCCCGGTAAAAGATCTCGTCGTTCCATTTAAGGTCAAACACATTGTCCACCCCCTGCAGGTACATGCAGATTCTTTCAAGGCCATAGGTCAGCTCCACGGGTACCGGGTTGACCTCAAGGGAACCGGTCATCTGAAAATAGGTAAACTGGGTGACTTCCATGCCGTCCAGCCAGACTTCCCAGCCAAGGCCTGACGCCCCGAGGGTAGGCGATTCCCAGTCATCTTCCACAAACCGGATATCATGCTCTAAAGGATCCACCCCAAGGACCCTTAAAGAATCCAGATACTGGGCCTGGACATCCGGCGGAGAGGGTTTTAACAGGACCTGGTACTGGTAGTAGTGCTGAAGCCGGTTGGGGTTCTCGCCGTACCGGCCGTCGGTAGGCCGCCGTGACGGCTGAACATAGGCCACTTTCCAGGGTTCCGGGCCAAGGGCCTTTAACAGGGTGGTCGGATGAAAGGTGCCGGCCCCCACTTCCATGTCATAGGACTGAATCAGGACACACCCTTTATCAGCCCAAAATTTATTCAAGTTTAAAATGACATCTTGAAAATTCATAGGTTATCCGTTTTTTATAAGTTTAATGCCTTGGTGATCTATCCTTGTATCAAGAATCTGTCCGTTTTGTACACCATCAAGTATGCCTTGCCAGGATTTTTTAAGTCCTTCAATGTTTTGAGCGCTTCCCACAGCCCAGACACACCCGCCGCCGCCGGCACCGGTGAACCTTGCCCCGCAATGGTTTTGTTTTGCCGATTCAAACAATTTTTTACCGGTATTGTCAAGGACATCCGGGGTCATATCAAGACGAAGGGCGGTTTCTTCATTCATGAAAGCCGCGGCCTCATCCCAGGCCTTGCGTTTTAAGACCGAAAAAAAATCTTTGGTCAGGCCTGCAATTCTCTCAAACCCTGATCGTGAGGTTCCCTTTAAAAACGAATCAACCCATTTGCCGTTGATGTTTTTTGACTCATGGGGAATGCCGCAGTAGGCCACCA
This sequence comes from uncultured Desulfospira sp., assembly GCA_963663165.1. Classification (GTDB taxonomy): domain Bacteria; phylum Desulfobacterota; class Desulfobacteria; order Desulfobacterales; family Desulfobacteraceae; genus Desulfospira. The sequence continues at coordinate 855,393 of OY760175.1, forward strand.
GAATGTGCCGGTTAAGGCCGTCTGTCTCCTGAGGGGTTTCATAAAGGGGGGTTTTCTCAAAAACAGGACCGGTCTGCCCCATTTTCCAATGCCAGAGGTTGACCCCGCCAAAAGCGGCGGCAGCCTGGTCCTGAACCCCGCAGGGAACCCGGGCCACGCTGGATTCAATGGTGTGGGACAGCCAGGTTAAATGAACCGGGTCAACGGGCTTATCCATGGCTGCATATAAAGCCGCTAAAATGGCCACAGAGGCGCAGGAAGATCCCCCCAAAGCGCTTCTGGGCGGGGAAGAGGATTCAATCCTTATTTCAAGCCCATGGGCATTGACAAACTGGGCACAGGCAAACATCAGCCCCATGGGATGGGTAAAATCCGCCTTTCCCTGATCAAAACTGGCGTCTTCAAACCCCAAAGAGGAAATTTTCACCTTTCCTTTGACATAAGGCGTCAGGGTCACTGTGGTTCTCAGGTCCAGGGCCATGTTAAACCCGGCCGGGAACAGATGGGACAAGGGAAGATAGAAAGTGGAGATATCCAGGGTGCCGCCAAAATCAATCCGGCAGGGAACGGAAGCGGTCACGGGCCCTGATTCTAACCTGGGTTGAAAATTCATTGTTCCTGCCTTAAGCGGTGTAAAAATTTCAAGGTTTTCATCTCCCGGCCAATGTGAAAGGGAATAAAAGCCTCCATCAGGGCCGCCCCCTCTGTCATGGCAAAGGATGAAAATTTAATCCGGTCGGCCCTGGCCATGTCTGAGGCGTTCATCCAGGCCAGCTGCTTTAAGGTGCCCTTTGAAATATAAAGAAAGTGCCCTTTGTCCGAAAGCCCGCCCATATCCCGGGTGCCGGTGTCTGGTTTTAAACAGGCATCACAGATAAGCTTTCCGTCTTTTAAATCAAACCGGATCCTGTCCTGGGCAATGGCATCCAGTCTTCTATCACAAGATTCACACCGGTCAATCACCGGGCTGAATCCGGAAATGCCCATGAACCGGATCTGGTACAACAGGTTTAAAATCCCCGGGTCAACAGCAGAGCGGTCCAGCATGTCAAGGCTGAACAACAACAGCTCAAACAACCGTGTCTGCACCCTGCCCTCTTCAAGCCATGAATATATAAGTTCCACCCAGTAACTGGCATAGGCGGTTTTAAACAGATCATACCGGATTTGGATAAATCCGTTCTCAATCCCTGACTGGGTCAGGATGATCAGCCCGTTTTTATTCTTTTTGGGGTACCGGCACTGAATATGGTTAAGGGAAAACATATCCAGGGCCCCGGAAAAACGCCGAACACTCTTTTTGGCGTTTTTGGCAATCACACTGATCTTGCCCATGGTCCGGGTCAAAAAGGTAATGATATAGTCGTGGTCACCGTATTCGATTTTTCGAAGCAAAATGGCATCTGTGCTGAACTCCTGCCCGGGATCGTTAATGCCGGCACCATCCATGCCCGTTAGATATCCATGAGAAGTGTGGCAATTTTGAAATAGCAAAATACGCTGACAATATCAATTGAAGTGGTCACAAACGGGCCTGTGGCCACGGCCGGATCAATATGAAACTTTTCAAAGGCCAGGGGAACTGTAGACCCCACCAGGGCCGCCACACTCATGGAACAGATGACCGCAAGCCCTACGGCAATGGCCAAAGACAGGGAAAAGGGCTCATGGACAAAGGAAAGCCTGGCCACAAGGCCGATGAAAAGGCCGTAGGTTAATCCCAGGATCAGGCCAACGGTCAGCTCCTTGGATACCACCCGGGAAAAATCATGGATATTAATCCGGCCCGTGGCAATTCCCCGGACCACAATGGTTGAACTCTGAGTACCGATGTTGCCGCCCATGCCCATGATGACCGGAATAAACGCGGCAAGCCCCGCAAATTTGGAAAGGGCATGTTCAAAGCCGCCAATGATGAAAAAGGCGGCCAGCCCGCCCAGGCAGGAGGCCAGAAGCCAGGGCAGCCGGATCCGTGCCCCTCTGAGCACGGTCTGGGTTTCCACATATTCTTCACCGACACCGGCCATTTTCAGCATATCTTCCGTGGCGGCCTCATGGAGAATATCAATAACGTCATCAACGGTCACGATCCCCACAATACAGTTTTCATCATCCACTACCGGAACCGCCAGGTAATCATACCGGGAGACCAGCCGGGCCACCTCTTCTCTGTCCGTGTAAGTTTTGACCGAGACCATGTCCGTTGCCATGAACTCTTTTAGCGGTGTCTCAGGCGCCGTCACCACCAGCTGCCGAAGGGAGCTGACCCCCACCAGTTTGCCGTAGGCATCCACCACATAAATGTAAAAGGGCATTTCAACGTCAAGATATTTGTTTTGAAGGGCCTCAATGACCTCCTTTGCCTTGACGTCTTCTTCTAACGCCACAAAATCCGTGACCATGAGGCTGCCGGCCGTGTCCTCGCCGTAGCTCATAAGCTGTTCAACGTTGTCGGATTCCTCTTTCTGCATCTTGGCCAGGATCTGGTCGGAAAGCTCTTCGTCCAGGCACCCCAGAAGCTCGGCAGCATCATCCGACGGCATATGGTCAAACACCTGGACCAGTTTTTCAAAATTCACGTTTTTGACAAACTCAAGGAAAACCGATTCGTCCAGTTCTGAAAACAGCAGGCCGATTTTTTCAGGGTCTTTAATCAGATCAAACAACTTTTTGCGGTCCACGTCGGACAGATCCCTGAACACGATGGACAGGTCCGCCATGTGGGTCTTATCAATAATCTTGACAAGCTGACGGGTGGCACCCCGGCGAAGCAGCCGTTTGATACTGGTGCTCAGTATTCTTATTTGTTCGATATTCATAGAAAGATCCTGTTATAATATAGGGGCTTAAAGCATTATCTTGACGTGGGCATGTTCTTTTAAGGATTCAATCCATTGGGCAAATTTTTCCTTTCCCAACTGATTGTACAGGATCTGCTGTATCTCTTCTGAAGCCTGCTCAAGGGTTTTGCCCCCGGACATGATAATGTCCTGGACATAGAGGATCTGAAAGCCCTGGGGTGTATCAATGATATCGGTATGACCGCCTTTTTTTACGCCTTGCAGGGCCTGTTTGATGTTCTCGCTTAAGCCGTCAATTTCAAAGGCCCCTAAATATCCGCCGTCAGAGGCATTGGACCCGGTGGAGTATTCGCCGGCAAGGTCTTTGAACGATGCGTTGTGTTCAAGCTGTTCTTTGACTTGTTTTATTTTATCCGCATCTTCCATGATGATATTTCGAAGTTCGTATTTTTCCACCCCCTTGAACTCATCGGCATGTTGAGCATAATAGGCGGCAATATCCGAATCCGTGATAATTACCTTGGACCGGACGGCCCGGTTAATGAGCCGGGACTGAATGATTTCCTGACGGACATTCTCCTTGTACTCCTCAAGGCTTAAGTTCTCACTGGCCAGGGCGCTTTCAAGACCGGCCTGATCCAGACCGTGCTGGGCCATAAAGTTTTCTACCGCCGTATTCACCTCAGCATCGGTGACTTCAACCTGGTACCGATCGGCTTCCTGATTTACCAGGATCTTGTCGATGAGCTGGTGGAGCATATTGGTTTTCATGGTGCCGAGCAGTTCTTCCTTGCGCTTTTGGGTACTGTTGCTGGCTTCAATCTTTTCTTGATAAAGGGCTGTCTTTCTTTCAAGCTGAACCTGGGTGATAATCTCATTGTTGACAATGGCAACAATCCGGTCAACGACCTCTTCGCCTGCCGCCTGCCCGGCCAGAACCAGAACCAATGCAAAACCCATCAAAAACCATTTTTTAATCATCGAAACCATCCTTTTCCTTATGGGGATTCAATAAAAACCGGGTCACTTCCTTTTCATTGATTTGTGCCGGATATGCTGTTTTAATCTGCTCAATCCACTCACCGTAAAGGGCCTGCCGTTTTTCCCGCTTTAATCCGGTCAGCAGCTGTTCACCCAAGGCCTTTAATTGTGCTTCCTCATCCAAAAGACCGGGATTTTCTCCATCGAGATTGCCGTCATTAAGTGTCTTATAATATGAAACCAGATCATCCGGGGTGATGGTAATGGCCTCATCGAGCTGGGTATAGACCAGTTTTTCAATCACCAGGTTCTTTCGAAGTTTTTCTTTCCAGACCCGGTATGAGACGGCATTTTCTAACAGCATCTGCTCAAAGCTGTCATCCGGATAATCCTGGCGCAGCCGTTTTTCAGCCTGGTCCACCTCCTGGTCTGAAACCGCTATCCCCTTTTGCTGCGCGGCATTCATTAACTGACACTGCTCGGTTAACCCCATGACCAGATCCATGATCATGGTATTATAGTCGTTTGGATAATCTTTAATATTGTACGGGTAAGCCAGCAGTTTGAGATCAAGTTCATCAAAAAATTCGTCCCGGTCCACCACAATACGGCCGCTTTTGATCACAAACTCAGGCTCAACCGATTCCGGCGGAGAGGCTTTGCAACCGACCGCCTGAAAAATCATCATAATGATGGCCAGGAGGACATAACCATTTAAAGATCCATTCTTCCGGATAGCACACTCTCCTTTCAAACGCCTGGCTGTAACGGCAAAACAAATCCTTTAATCATAACCGGACCGGTCCCCGCCATTTTAACCCCGGACCGGACCCAATTTTTTTTAAGTCAAGAACATTACCATTAAGGCCCATTTTCCGCAAGCCCAACAAGAGACAAGAAAATAGAAACAAGAGACAAGAAGATGGAAAGCCCGGCATTGTCCTGTCCCTACTTTCTTGTATCTTGTTTCCAGTTTCCAGTTTCTTGAAAGCATGCCGTTAAATGCTTGATATCCCCCCCGGTGGCTTCAAGCACAGGCTCTTTTTCCCGGCATATGGGCATCACATCCGGGCACCGGGTATGGAACCGGCACCCGGGCGGGGGATTTTCTACAGACGGGATTTCACCTTTTAACACCATCCGTTTTCCGGTTTTTTCCGGGTCCGGTACGGGAACGGCTGACAACAGAGCCCTGGTATAAGGATGGGCCGGCCGGGTATAGATGGTGCCGGCATCGGCAATTTCAACCATCTTTCCAAGGTACATGACGGCAATCCGGTCTGAAATATGCCGGACCACAGACAGGTCATGGGAAATAAAGACATAGGTCAGGCCAAGGGTTTCCTGAAGGTTGAGCAGAAGATTTAAAATCTTGGACTGGACCGATACATCCAGGGCCGATACCGGCTCATCACAGACAATGATCTGAGGGGACATGCTGATGGCCCGGGCAATGCCGATGCGCTGGCGCTGCCCCCCTGAAAATTCATGGGGAAACCGGGAAAGGACATCAGCGGGCAGCCCGACTTTTTCAAGAAGGCCTGAAACCTCATTTTCCAAATCCAGGTTGCCGGCCCCGTGAATCCTGTATTTTTCTTCTAAAATCTGCTGGATGGTCTGCCGGGGATTCAGGGACTCAAAGGGGTCCTGGAAAATCATCTGAAGCTGCCTGGACAGTTTTTTCCTGTTTTTGGCATCCAGCTTTGAGACGGTGCCGCCGTTGACCCGGATCTGCCCGTCGGTTAACTCGTACAATCCCAGGATACACCGGCCCAAGGTGGTTTTTCCGCATCCGGATTCGCCCACAATCCCCAAGGTTTCCCCTTTTTCAACTGAAAAAGAAACCCCGCTGACCGCATGGACCCAGCCGGTCCGGCGCTGGAACACCCCCGAATATACCGGGAAATACTTTTTTAGATTTTCAACTTCAAGAATGGGCATGTTCCGATCCTGTGGGATTTTAGCTGTTAGCTGTTAGCTGTTAGCCGTTAGCCGTTAGCCGTTAGCCGTTAGCCGTTAGCGAATGGTTGTAAGTCCTTATGGCTAAAGGCTAATGGCTGATAGCCAAAAGCTTCTTTTTAGCTGTTCCGGGGCTGTTATACCATCTTTTTTTTTGAAAATCGAGAAAAGCAATGCCAGCTTCCGTGATTAAACCGGAAGCTGGCATTGTAAAAAAATTGAATCTGAAAAAGTGGGGAATGGGTACGGGTTAGCTTTACGCCTGAACCGCCACCAAGGCGACGCCCAGATTTTTTTCAAGGGCCTGGATTTTTTCAAGGGTTGCATTTTCCAGGGTGGTGGGCTTTGTATCGTGGCAGGAAAACGCCAGCATGGTAACCCCTAACTCTTTTTCCAGATCTTTGATCTGGGCCACATCCTGATCCTTTAAATTTGAAAGACTGCAAATCATGATATCCTCCTTGTTTTTAGCCATTAGCTATTAGCTTTTAGCCGTTAGCTTTTAGCTGTTGGCAGGCTGTATCAGCCTGGTATTTACATTTTGTTGTAAACTTATAGGTGTTTTTATAAGAAACTGGAGACAAGAAACAAGAGACAAGAGGGCGAAGCACCTGCGGTGCCCAATTTATAGTCTACCGTTGCTGGTATCTTCAGTTTCATTATTCGTTGTGGGCTTGTGGCCCATGGCAGTTATAGCATATAATTTAAATAGAAAATCGGGATTGGACAAGAAGGGAATAGTCAGGGGTTAATGACGGGCAAAACCTGTCATTGTGATAAGGATTTTAAAAAGATGTTCAAGTTGGTGGCGTTGTGGGTTAAGCCCAGTTTTTTGCGTAAATTGCGCCGGTGAAAATTAACCGTGGTCAAGGAAAGGTTCAGCAGGTCTGCCATCTGCTTGGAGGATTTATCCTGTTTGATCAACGAGGCAATTTTGATTTCCTGGGGCGTAAGAATCGCTTCCACATTGGAAACCCTTCGCAAAAATGGGGAGGCAATGTGATTGAGTTCCAATTCAATCAGTTCCAAAAGTTCCTTCTCAGGCCCTTTGGAAACGGCCTCTCTAAGCTGGTCAAGATAGGGCAGAACCGTAAATTTTATATTCTGAAAAAATGTGGTTTCCATTTGTTTGGCATCTTCATCCCGCTGCCGGAGGATGGCCCGCAGAGCCGCATTGGCCTCTTCCAAATGAATGGATTTTTGCTCAAGCTCCTGTTCCCTTTCCTTGAGCTGCTGCTCTGCAAGCTTTAAAGAAGTGATATTTTCATGGCTGATCACCACCCGTAAGGGGTCGGAACCTGCAGCCCTGATGGCCCGCATATAAAACCAGCGTTTTTCCCCGGGCGAATGGCACGGATAATCCATAACAAACTCGTCCACATCCCCGTTAATCACCCTCCGGATGCCTTTGGCCACGCTCCGGGCGGCCTGCCCTTCCCCGTCCCCTGCCATGTCACAGATATCAAGGTAATTGATATTCACCATATCCGGTCTGACCCCGATCTCATTTAACCGGGCAAATTCCTGCCATGCCCGGTTGGTTTCAATGATGATGCCGTTTTCATCAATAATGGCAATGTGGGCGGACAGGGAATTTAAAATGGTTTCAGCGTAATTGATGGTCATGGCGCTCCGGGGGGTTGGCTTTTTTCCGGTATGGGCCTGCCATGGGGATCTGTTTCGGGCTGCCCGAGTTTCTGATCAATATAGGCGGCGGCATTCCCGCCGAGATGTTCAAGCCTGTGGGCCGTGGCATGAACCTCATGTTCCGGTGTACCGATCTGTTTGAGATAGGTTTCCCACAGCCGGTGGGCCCGCAGCATTTTTTGGGCTTCATCCTTTCCTTTAGGGGTAAGGGCATAGCCTTGTTCCGTCAAGGTTAACTCCCCGTCCTGGATCATCTTTTTTAATACCCGGCCCATGTTTTTAACCGGCCCGGCATATTTTTGTATAAGGACCAAAGGGGCGGGCCCGTCATGTCGCAGCACCGTTGTCAGGATATCTTCAACCAATTGCTGTGGAATGAGGCTGCGCATCCGCATCCACCGCGATAACAGGCCGTACTTGGGGGCAACCACCAGCACCACCAGAAACTGAACCGTGCAAAACAGCATGATGGCCCCGCCCCCCGAAGAATCCAGCCAGACACAAAGGTAAAGGCCGCCGATAACACTGGTGACACCGAACAGGGCCGACAGCCACATCATTTTGTCCAGACGGTCGCTTAAGAGATAAGCCGTTGCCGCCGGCGTAATTAAAAGCCCCACCACAAGGATCACCCCCACCATGCTCACCGCAGAAACCACCACCAAAGAGACCAGGGTGGTCAAAAGATAATCCAAGGCCAGCACCGGCAGTCCGATGGAGGCCGCCATAACCGGGTCAAAGGTGGTCAGCTGAAAATGGCGGAAAAAAAGGACCAGCACCGTTAAAACGAAAGCGGCCACAAAGGCGCTGACCCAAAGGTCGGTATCGGCCACCCCTAAGATATCCCCCATGATAAAGTGCATCAGGTCAATGTGAATATAATGCCTGAAAATAGACACCGCCACCACGCCCAAGGCAAAAATCCCCGTGTACATAATGCCGATGGCGGCATCCTCCTTGACCCTGGAAATCCGGGAAACAAAGCTGATCAGTGCCACCGTAGTCACCGCAGCCATAAGAGAGCCTAACAGCATGCCCGGAGCATGGGCCTCCAGGCCGAAAAACAGCTTCATGATCAAATAGCCGCCGGCCACGCCGGCAATCATGGCATGGGACAGGGCATCCCCTAGAAAGGCCATGCGGCGAAGCACCACAAGACAGCCCACCACGCCGGCCACCACGGCTACAATACAGCCGCCGATCAGGGCCTTTTGAAAATAAGTTTGTGCCAGAGGGGCCAGAAGCCAGTCACCCATCAGCCATCTTCCTTTGTGGTTACCGCTTTAAAAACCTTTAACCGCCCTTCATAGACCTGGCTGAGCAGGTCTTCTTTGAGAACCAGACCCGGGGGGCCGTAGGCGTAAAGCCGCTGCTTGATCAACAGCAGTTTGTCAAAATATTCAGATGCCGTGGACAGGTCATGGTGAACCACCACCAGGGTTTTGCCGGACTCTTTGGCCCGTTCCAGCACATCAAGAATGGCCCGTTCCGTTGCTGCGTCCACCCCGGCAAAGGGTTCGTCCAAAAGAAGGATATCGCTGCCCTGGGCCAGGGCCCTGGCCATAAACACCCGCTGCTGCTGCCCCCCGGAAAGCTCCCCGATCTGCCGGTCGGAAAACTCAGTCATCCGGACCATGTCCAGGGCCTCCATGGCCTTGTCCCAATCCTTTGGCTTAGGTGACGAATACCAGGGAATCTGCTGGTAACGACCCATTAAGGCCACTTCTTTGACCGTTATGGGAAAATCCCAGTCTACGGCCCCCCGCTGGGGCACATAGGCCACCTGGCCTTTGGCCTTTCGGGCAGGAACACCGTTGATGCGAACAGTTCCCAAATCCGGGGTAACAAACCCCAAGACAGCCTTGATAAAGGTTGATTTACCGGCCCCGTTGGGCCCGATAACCCCCACTAACTGATCGGTTTCAATGGCCACGGTAACATCGAGCAGGGCCGGCCTGGCATTGTAGCTGACGGTCAAATGTTCGACTTCAACGGCAAATTTGGGATGATCAGTCATGGCCGGACTCCTTTTCAGGGTCAAGGGTAAAGCCGACCGTTCCGGCCACCCGTTCCCCATGCCCGGCCCAGATGGTTTTATCAACCATGGATGCCCCGTTCAAGGTCAGCTTAACCCGGATGCCGTGAAACAGCGTACTTTCACTTACCGGGGGCCCGGCATTAATATAAACTTCGTTAAACCCGGGCAAAAGGGCTGGCAAGCGGCTGATCCGCAATTCCTGTCCCCGGGCCATATCCGGGGATGGCAAATCAATGTTTTTCCCGTTGAGCCTTATCACCAGATCTGATGTACTCTCATCCCCTGTGTCCAGGGCAAAGGGATCTTTCTGAGTAGAAAAGGTCGGGGTCAGGCTTAAAATAAAATCCGCCTGGACCACCGTTACGGCCTTTGCCCGGGCCGGTTCGCCGGGCAGCCGGGCGTCCCTGGCAGCGGTATAAAGCCATACGCTGCCAACCATGGCCACCCAGATCAGTATGCCAAGTAAAAATCTCACGGCTTTATTTAAGCGCCCTCACAATTAAAAGGGTATTTTCCCGCATCATGCCGATATAGGTTTCCCCGGCCGAGCCTTTCGGCCCCATGGAGTCCGAGTAAAGCTCTCCGCCGATTTTTACACCGGTTTCCTGAGCAATTTCACGAATCTGCTTGGGGTTGATGGTGGTTTCAACAAATATGGCCGGGGCACCGGATTCTTTGATGGAGGCGACCACCTTCTGCCGCCGTTCCGGTGTCATGCCGGCCCCGACTTCAGCACCCGTAGACCATCCGACCGGGGCAATGGATAGAAAATCATTCTCTTCATTAAAGTTGTATTCCCGGCAAAAATAATTGAAGGCATCATGGGTAGTGACCAGAATTCTTTGCCGGGAAGGGATAGTGCTGACCTGCTCTCTGATCCAGGCATCCAGAACCCGAAGCTGCTGTAAATACAATTTTCCCCGGGCCTGGTAGGCGTCCTTGTTTTCAGGATCAATCCCGGCCAGGGCCTTTATGATATTGTTCACATAAACCGCCGCATTCTGAGGGGAAAACCAGGCATGGGGATCCGGAAGGGTTTGTTTCCCTTCCTGGATCAACAACGGTTTGATTCCGTTGGTGGCTGTAACCAGGGGTTTGCCGGCATCTGTGGCCAGGGTTTTCATCCAGGATTTTCCTTCCAGATGAAGACCATTTTCAATGCATAGATCAGCCTTTAAAACAATTTGAACATCATTGGGGGTAACCGTATAGGTGTGGGGGTCGGCCCCCGGCGCGAGAATGCTTTGCACCACGGCATGATCCCCTGCCACCTTTCGTGCAAAATCACCGATCTGTGTCGTAGATACAACGATAACCGGCTTTTCAGATGCCGATACCGGGGCAAGAAAAACGCCAATATTAACGGCCATTACCAGTACCATCAAAATTGAATTTCGAATCATAAATCTCATGGGCTGTACTCCTTGATCAGTTGATTTAAAGATATACAAACCTAAATGTGATGCATATTTAGAACCGGAACAACCGTTTTTAAAACCAGACCGGTCTTCCTTAGAATTACAATAATGGCTGATCATAAATCGTCAAATTTAATATTTTTTGTCAAAGGTTTTTTTATTTTTTCTTGAACGTAAAAACAATAAATTATATGGTACCTGCCCTGATGTAACGGAACACTTAAGACAAGGACCAAAGCCATGACAGACCAACCCAACATTATGATTATCGGCGGCGGGGTTATCGGCCTTGCCTGCGCCCATTATCTGATTGAAAAAAAGGCCCGGGTGACCATCATTGAACGAGACCGGGCTGGTGACGGGGCGTCCCACGGGAACTGCGGACTGCTCTATTTCAGTGATGTTACCCCCTTGTGTGTTCCCGGTGCGGTGGGCCATGAAATCATCAGGACCCTTAAGGGCACCTCCCCCCTTTACATCAAACCCACCTTGGACCCCGGCCGGCTCAGCTGGCTGCTCAGATTTGCGGGAAACTGCACCCATGGCCATAAACGAAAAGCAGCCAAAGGCAAATTTGAACTGCTCTCGTATAGTGACCGGCTGTACGGCGACCTTTTAAAATCAAAAGAGTTGCTTTGCGATTACGAGGCCAAAGGGGTGCTGACCGTTTTCAAAAATCCTGAAAATTTTAACGGATTTACCGCAACCGACCAGTTTCAGCAAACCTTTGGTATCAAAAGCCGTAAAATTAAAAAACAAGAACTGATAGAAATGGAGCCGGCCCTTGGCAATGATGTGGTTGGGGCATGGCATACCATAGGGGACGCCCATTTGCGGCCTGAGCTGCTTATGGCATCCTGGAAAAATGCGTTAACAAAAAAAGGGGTGGTGTTTGAAGAAAACTGCCGGTTTCTCAAGTTTAACCAATCCTGCGGCAAGGTCGACAGCATTAACACCTCAAAGGGCCGGTTTAAAGCCGATGCCTTTGTCATGGCTGCCGGCGCCTGGACCCCGTCCACCATGCAGCAGTTGAATCTAAGACTGCCGGTGGAACCGGGAAAAGGGTACAGTATTACCATGAAACCGTCCAAAGACTGTCCGGTCTTCCCGTTATATTTTTATGAGAGCAACGCCGTGGCCACCCCATGGAAAAGCGCCTGCCGGCTTGGGGGCACCATGGAGTTTTCAGGCTACGACATGGGGCTGAACCGCATTCGAATAAACAAAATTATATCCGGGGCCCGGCAGTATCTTAAAAATCCCCTGACCAGTCCCATTATCGAAGAGTGGACCAACCTGCGGCCCATGACCTGCGACGACATGCCCATTATCGATACGGTCCCTGCCCTGGATAACCTGATTGTGGCCACCGGCCACGGCATGCTCGGCTTAACCCTTGCCACAGGAACCGGCAAAGCGGTCAGCGACCTGGTATACGGCAAAAAACCTGAAATTGATCTGTCGCCGTTTTCTCTTTCCCGGTTCTGATCGCGGATAGCGGTGGCACTGGTCTGGTGAATTGTAGAAAAGGTAATTAGACTGAAGGGATGAACAGCCCTAAACCCCTTCAGCCTTCAGCCTAATCCCCTACATTAGATTGGAGATTATCCCCCTTCATCGTTCCCTTTTTTCTTTTCTTGATAATGGGCAAAATTTATCCTATGATGCCTTTTAAATTCTGACCGAATATCTCGATAACTCTCTATTATTGTTGCGATTCATTTGATGTGGGCAAACCATTAAAACCTTGAACCGGCTGATCTGTTGGCCATTTCAAAAGGGGGAAAAGATGATCGCATCCAAAATCCGTCTTGGGACGGTTTTACTTGGCACCATTTTTATTCTGGCCACAGCCCTTACAACCGACCTTGGGGCAGAGGGCATTGAAACCTTTACCCTGCCCTGCGGCATGCAGTGGGGCACACTTTATGGAAACGGCATGATTCCAACGGACATGGTTCCCGTGTCTGACGGATTTGTCCTGTCCGTTGTGCAGTGTGATGATCCGTCAAACTGCAGTCTTTCTCCCTGGTGGGTGACAACCTCTGCCCGGATGGTCAAATTGGACAGAACCGGCAACCGGGTGTTTGACCAGCCGGTCTTTAACCCGTCAGATACCGGCCCCTATACGGCCGCACTGGGAATTGAACTGGTTCCATTAAATGCTGACGGATCAGGGGAAGACGGATTTATGGTTTCAGGCCGGAAATACCAGAGCCATTCCTATGACGGAACCACCTGGGAGCAATGGGATATGTGGGTATCCCGTACAGACAATGATGGCAATTTTTCCTGGGAAAAAACCTTTGGCCGTTTTGGCGATGAGTGGGCCAATGATATATCGGTTTTCTGGGACCCTGGTTCCTCAAGGTATGATTTTTACCTGGGCGGAAATCAGCCGGACCTTGGAAACACGGTCTGGGATGGTTGGATTTTAAGAGCTTCTTCTTCCACCACAGAATGGAGTCACGGCTGGGATGATATCGACGGGCCGCCTTATGAAATTTTCTGTGTTGAGGCAACTTCTGACAAAGGCGTCATCGCCGGAACCCTAAGCGGTATTTATAAATACGACCAAGAAGGAAACCGTGAGTGGATGGCAGAATCAGGCAGTACCTGGTTTGGCATCCGGAATACGTCTGACGGCGGATACATTGCCGTTGGCAGCAAGACGCAAATCGGTGCCTATGATCTTTGCTATGCCGGGGTATGTGGGGACCTGACCCTGGTCAAACTTAACAGCGACGGCAGCACACAATGGTATAAGACCTTTGGGGAAGCAGGAAAACCCGATGCCGGCTACGATGTGATCCAGACAAGCACCGGCGGCTATGCCGCCGTTGGCATGACCACCTCTTATCAGCCCACTATCCGTTTCAGCATCTGGCTGCTTGCCGTTGACAGTGACGGGGAACTTCTATGGGACGTCCCCATTGGCGGAGACGGATACGATGAGGGGGTTGCCATTGCCGAGGACACGGGCAGTGATCCCGGATTTGTTGTTGTGGGGACCACCACCTATGACCTGTATGGCGAAGATGGGGATCTCGGCCAGGACGGGGTCAGGGAAGACCATATCTGGGCCTTTAAAACCCGGGGGTTTTACTCACGGCCCCAAGCCACATTTACCTGGTCTTCGGATGATCCGGTGTTTGTCTACCAGACCATTGCGTTTGACGCCTCCCCTTCCCTGGACGATGACGGGGAAATTTTAAGCTATGAGTGGGATTTTGACGGGGACGGCACGGCTGATGCTACCGGCCTTTTGGCCTCATATTCCTTTTCGTCCCCCGGCACTCACACGGTGACCCTGACCGTAAAAGATGACGACTGCCTTTTTGACACTGTTTCCCAGACCATTACCGTAGTGGGCCCCCAGATTCTGTGGAAAAGAACCATTACCAATGAAAGGGACTGTGAAGAAGGGGCCTACTGCTACATTGACGTCAGGGGAAATGATATTATAAGGGGCACCGACGGCGGGTTTGCTGCCACAGGCTACTCCTTTTTCGGATATTCATCCGGCAGTAGAAGAAATGATATGTGGCTGCTCAAAACCTTTGATAACGGTATCATGCAATGGCAGCGCAACCTGACCCAAAATTTCAATGTGTGGGAACAGGGGACAGCCCTTGCCGCAGCACCGGATGACGGCTACGTGATCATCGGCGATTATAATGAGGATACAGCCTACTTTCAGTATCCCAGGTTGAGCCTGGCCAGAACGGATGTTCAGGGCAACCTTCTGTGGCATACCATCTTTGGTAATGATGCAGATGAGGCATTCAAATGCATGGGCATGGATGTATTAAGCCTTGAGTCCGGGGATATTATCGCGGCGGCAAACAAATATATTGACGGTGAAGGCTGGGCCATGTGGGCTTTTAAGACAGATGCCAACGGCACACCCCTTTCGGTGGAATCCCTTGTGCATTCCACCCCGGATAATTACAGCGGTTTCGCCTTTTTAAAATCCATTGCCCGGGACACCCCGGACGGGGTCATTATATCCGGGCACTATGGTTCCCAGATAAGCGGCAGCAACGGGGCGGTTTCCCTGATCCGGACAGATGACGACCTGAACCTGGACTGGTTCTTTGCCTGGGACCGGATCTCCTACGCCTTCAACTCAGGCAACTGGGTTGAGCGACTGGATGACGGATATGTCATTGGCGGGTGCAATGACAGTATGCCGTCCGTTAGAAAACTGAACACAGAAAAGGAAGCGGTCTGGCACACATCAGTGGATGACCAGGATTTTGAAGGCTGCTTTGACTCAGGGGCTGTGACACCGGATAACGGATTTATCCTTGCAGGGCCTGCAGAATTAAATACGGACGGGGCAACCCAGGAAGGGATCCTTGCAGCAAAATTCAGCAGCGCAGGCGGCCTTGAATGGTACAAATTTCTGGTCAATGACAATGAAGACTATTCTTATGCCATGGGCGGCAGCGTTGTGGCCCTGCCTGACGGCAGCGTTATTGTCATGGGAAACGAATGCCATTACAGCGGCGGCTACGGGTGCCGGGCAAAACTGTTTAAAATCGCACCCTATAATACCCTTGTGGCGGCCTTTGACATGATGGTCCGGGACGGATTCATCCCCCTTGAAATCGAATTCACCGATTTAAGTACCGGCGGGACCGCCCCTTATACCTATGCATGGGATTTTGACGGGGACGGCGTTATTGACTCCACAGAACAGCATCCCACCGTCACTTTTCCAGACCGGCAGACCTACTCGCCAAGCCTGACCGTCACCGATGAAAACGGGCAGACCGACACCTTTGTGTGTGAGGCCTGCGTTTTCACCCGTGACCCGGGCGTCTATACAACTGATGCAGGTGTAACCATCACCGATTTTTCAGTTACCGACGACGCCGCATCCTATCCGGGGACCTATGATTTTGAACTGGCCCCGGACATGATAAACAGTGAAACCGCTTTTGGCTTCACCATATCGGCTACAGGGGAGGATGGAACCTATCCGTTTCAGATCACCTTTCCAAGCCCCTATGATCCGGACATGGTGCTTTACAAACTGCCGGACTGGACCGAACTTGCCTATACAATCATTGACGAATACACCATTGAAGTGGAGCTTTCCATTGTAGATGGCCAGCTTGATCCGCCCTTTGTCCTGACCTTATTTTATCCTTTGAAGACCCTGACTATTCTGGTAGAGGGAAACGGCACCACTGACCCTGCCCCCGGGGTTTACAGCTACTATGTGAACAATGTCACATCCATACCGGTTCAGGCCATTGCCGACAGCGGCTGGGAATTTGATTCCTGGAGCGGCAGCATCTCGGGCACCACCAACCCCAGGACTGTCACCTTTTACAGTTCTTCCAAAGATATGACCATTACCGCAACCTTTATACAGGCCTCTTTGCCCGGGGACAGTGAACCGGACGGAGATGTGGATGGCAAGGACATTTACAGCCTGATCAGCCGGTCCGGCGGATTTACGGCCGAGGAGCTGGAGGCCCTGGCCGGTAATTTTGGGACGGTACTATAAAGAAGGGAGACCGGAAGAAGGAAGACGGAAGACCGGATGTTTAACACCCTCCGGTTTCCGGTCTCCATTTTCCATCACTTATAGTCCTGTAGAAGGGTGGGTAAAAGCGCAGCGTTGCCCACCATTAACCGCTGCCTTCGTAACTTTGTTAACAACAAAGTGGCATTCAACACTTGTAGTATGCCCGGTACCAGTCCACAAAATTCTGAACCCCTTCTTGAACCGGGGTGGCGGGTTTAAATCCGGTATCGGCGATCAGATCGTTGACATCGGCATAGGTTGCGGGCACATCGCCGGGCTGGAGAGGTAAAAATTCTTTGATGGCCTCCTTTCCTAACGCTTTTTCAATAGCTTCGATAAATTCCATTAAGGCCACGGGCTGGTTGTTTCCGATATTGTATATCTTGTAGGGGACCCGGCTTGAAGACGGATTGGGGGTGTCTGAGGACCAGTCCGGATCCGGTTCCGGGATTTTATCCATTACCCGGATCACCCCTTCCACAATATCGTCAATATAGGTAAAATCCCGCTGCATGTTTCCGTTGTTGAACACCTTGATGGGCTCATTGTTCAAGATGGCTTTGGTAAACAAAAATAAGGCCATATCAGGTCTTCCCCAGGGGCCGTAAACCGTAAAAAACCGCAGGCCCGTACAGGGCAGGTTGTACAGATAGGCGTAGGTGTGGGCCATGAGTTCGTTGGCCTTTTTGGATGCGGCATAGAGGCTGATGGGGTGATCCACATTGTGCCTGACCGAAAAGGGCATTACGGTATTCAGGCCGTAAACCGAGCTGGACGAGGCATATACCAGGTGCTTGACCCCACAATGGCGGCACCCTTCAAGGATGTTGCCAAAGCCCACCAGGTTGGAGTCCACATAAGAGGCCGGATTTTCAAGGCTGTACCGGACCCCGGCCTGGGCCGCCAGGTTGACCACGCAGTCAAATGAAACCGATTTAAACAGGGTTTCCATGGCTTTCCGGTCGGCAAGGTCCAGCCGTTCAAAGGTAAAGCCCGTTTGATTTTCAAGTTTTGAAAGCCGGTCTTTTTTCAGGTTCACGTCATAATAGTCATTGAGGTTGTCGATCCCCCAGACATTGACGCCCTTGTCCAGAAGACGCTTGCTCAAGCTGTATCCTATAAACCCGGCAACGCCGGTGACCAGTACATTCATAAATTTCTCTCCTTAGTCAAGAACTGCTTGGCACCTGATCGAAAACCCGTGTTTGGACGAGAAATTGCCCATATGCAAGGCACAGAAAAATTGGCAACCGGAGCAACCTTGAAGGTTGTGAGGATTGCCGATTTTTCTGTAACGCGGCAGATGGGTGATTTCTCGTTCTAACACTACCACAACTCCCAGGAGCCGGTATAATAGACATAAAGCGCCAGCCCCAAATTGGTGACACCATGGGCCACGATACAGGATAAAAGATCTTTTCTAATAATCCACAAAAAGGCCATCAAAAGACCGTAGGCAATGGCAGCCGGCCACTCCGGGGTGGTGTGGCCCAGGGTAAAAATCACCGTGGAAATCCAGACAGCGGCCCAGTTCCAGGCCCCCGGCGAAACCGTTGAAATATCGGCGTGTTCAAGGGTGTGCCAGAGGGGCTGTTTTACTTTTTGTTTTCGAAATTCATCCCATTGAAGGGCCACCCGGTACACAAACCCGCGCATCATCAGCTCTTCAAATACCGGGACCACCAGGCTGGCCGTGACCAGGCGAAGAATAAACCCGGTAACTGTCCACGGCTCCTGGCCGGGGGTGGCAAACGGCGCAAAAAGAGCAATCCATACCACCAGGCCGACAATGCCGAAAACCACGCCGTACAGGGATGAGACCACTTTGCTTTTAGGACCGGTTAAAGGGACGTACCACTTCCAGGCCCAGGCGAGCAGTGCTGGGACGATAACAAGCTTTAGGCAGTAATTGAGTTCAACGCTAATTTTATTGTGCAGAACCGAGGAAATGGCTACATATGCAAAATATGGTGCAGCATAGGGAATAATCAGTTCCTGGTTGGCCCATCGAGCAACAGATATTTTTTGCGGCATCAGCTGTACCCTTTCCTATCCAGTCAGTTATCAGTGGGTATGTCTTAATGGATAAGAAAGAATATTTCAAGGGCTATCTTATTTTTAAATACATAACTAACAAGTTGAAACTGCAAATGGGGAATACATCAAGGAAAACGGCTTAACAGAAGGGCAAAACAAACAGACAGGACAATCCCCCCGAAAGGGGGAAAATCAACCTTCACTTAAGGCAGGTCTGAAAAAATCGGGGCACTGCTCCACTTGCTGATTCTTTCCCAGCCGTACCGGTCTTCCCAGCCTTTTCTGCGGTCGGCTCTGTTTTTGCGCAGCTGGCTTTCGGGATACCCGGGCCCCATATCCAGGATCCTGCGGTCAACCGGGGATCTGCGGTCCACAGGGGAGCGTTTTTCATACATATTTTCATCTTTAATCGGGGGCATATTTTCCTCTTCACTGGTGGTAAAGTCGCTTTTCATGGCGTTTTCCTCCTGTTGGTATTTTAAGGTTATGGTTTTGGGACGAAATTACTTTGGGGAATACCGCTTTTGGAAAGGATTGGCGGCTTACCGCTTCAGCTCGAGAGTTCGTCCCTCATCATTGCCGGAAAGCCTTTAGCAATCATCGTCTTAAAACGTTTATATCTTCGGATAAATTGTTATATAAGTTTGATTATATGAAATATTTTGTGATTGTCAATATTTTTATATGAAAGTCTCATTAACATCCTGATAAGACTTTCATTATTCGTTGTGGGCGGTTCTTGGTTGGATAACCAAGGCGGCCCGTGGCCGGTATCAAGGAAAAATCAATTTATCCAGAATTAAGCCATAAAACCGGTTCACCATGCCGCCGGTTTCGCCGGAAAAAATCCAGCCCAGATGGGATCCGCACCCGGCACAGGCACCAATGGTCCATGAATATCCGGGAAACCAGGTAAATTCATCAGATCGTTGGGAAACCGGCACACACCCCGGGGCATGGGAAAAACAGCCGATTTCAAATACATTGCCGTGGGGATTGGCAAACACATGGGCATGGGCATCATTGACCCGGATGCTCAGTTCCGGTTTGGTAACAAGTTGGCTGCAAACCCTGCAGATAATCACCTTTTCATCTTCAACGAGGGTCTGGCTGTCGGGTTCTGTAAGGGTCTCAGACCGCTGTTTGCAAATAACGGCCATGACAGTTACCGGTCTTCTTTGTCAATCACATACAAAGTGGCCCCCACCGGCGCAAAAGAAAGGATAAGGATATTCAGCCAGGGGATGAGAAACAAAAGCCCGAATCCCAGGTGAAACAGCAGATGACGCTTTAAAAAGCCAAGCCTTTCGGAAAAGGGTTTCATCCGCCGGGCCGGCACAAGGTCGGTATTGTCCCAGGCCATAAACATGGCCCCGGCCATGGCGGAGATGATCAAAATCGCAGGACTGATGGGGGTGAACAGGCCAAGCCCCATGATTACAATACTGATCAGCACCGGGATCACGGCTCGGGGGATTTCCTGCCTGATCAGATAAATGAAAAAAGCCACCCAGGAGGCCTGAACCGGATGTTTTTCATGGCCTAGAACCAGTCTTTCTGTAATCCTGGACATATAGTCCATGATAAACACACAGAAAAACAACTGGGCAATGAGGTAAGCAATGATCATGGCAATGCCGGCCAGAAACAAGGACAGCAGCCAGGAGGCCACATGCCAGACATATATCAGCCACCCGCCGTCGGGTGCCGTCCATATCATGGACAGAATATTGTCATGATGAAGCAAAATTAACCCGCTTAAAGAAAGGGTCAAGGCAAACACCACAAAAAATCTGAGCAGCCCGAGCAACAGTAGTGAAGGGGTTTTTAAAGAAAGAAGCAGTCCTTTGATGTTATATTGAATTCCTGAAAAAAATTCCATTTTATCCCTTGATAATCCTGGTAATGGTTGTATTTATTCCCTTACTATAGAAAATATTAAATCCGACTTCAAGGAGTTTGCCCCATGAAGACCTATTATGTGGACGGCCGGTTTGTCCCGGCAGATCAGGCCGTCATTCCAGTTGATGACCTTGCTGTGCTCAGGGGATATGGTGTGTGCGACATCATGCGGACCTATAACGGCAGACCCTTTTTTTTAAATGAACATATCAGGCGGCTCCAGCATTCCGCCGCCCAGATCGGCTTGACCCTGCCCTGGGATGAGGACCGGATCAAAGAAATCGTTCTTGAAACCATTGAAAAAAATTTCAACGGTTCTTTATCAGGTGCCGGCCGCCCCGATGACAGCGAAATGGATGAGGCCAATATCCGGATTGTCATCACCGGCGGTTCCAGCCCTGACTTTTTAAATCCCAAGGGCCGGCCCCGCCTCATTGTTCTGGTTACCCCCATTACCAAACTGCCCGAAGAATGGTACACCGATGGGGCCAAGATTATCACCGTTGAACGGGAAAGATCCATTCCCGGGGCCAAGGTGACCTCTTACGTCCCGGCGGCCCTGGCCCTTAAAAAAGCCAAAACCGTGGGGGCCATGGAGGCCCTGTATGTGAATTCAGCCGGGGAGGCCCTTGAATGCACCACCTCCAATTTATTTGCCTTTTTCGGCAATTGCCTGGTAACGGCAGGCTCCGGCATTCTTAAGGGCATCACCCGGGAACTGATCATGACCCTTGGTGCCGATATGTTCGAGATAAAAGAAGAAAAACTGCTGTTAAAGGATCTTCTCAAGGCAGATGAGGTCTTTATCACGGGCACCAACAAGGGCGTGGTTCCGGTGATTCAAATTGACGATACCGTTATCAAGGACGGCCGGCCCGGAAAAAACACCCTTAAAATTCTCAATGCCTTGAACCGGCACGCCGAAGAATTTTCTAAATCTTAGCTATCCGGATATATTTATGCCCCAGGCCCGGTACATTGAAACAAGGCGTCAGGGACGCCTGAAACAAAAAATCAAACAGGCCTATGACCTGATGGAAAGCTGCTGCCTGTGCCCCAGGGAATGCCAAGTGGACCGTGCCCGGGATCAGACCGGGGTCTGCAGGGCTTCAAACGTTCTGGAAATTTCAAGTTACTGTCCCCACTTTGGTGAAGAGCCCCCCTTGTCCGGGACCCAGGGCTCGGGCACCATTTTTTTTACCCATTGCAGCTTGCGGTGCCTTTTCTGCCAGAACCATGACATCAGCATCCAGGGCCAGGGCCAAAGGGCCCAAACCGGCCAGTTGGCTTCGGTCATGCTGGCCCTTCAAAAGGCCGGATGCCACAACATCAACCTGGTCACCCCGGGGCATTTCCTGCCCTTTATCCTTGAAGAACTCGATATTGCGGCCCGGAACGGCCTGACGCTTCCTTTGATATACAACTCATCAGGGTATGAACGCCTTGAAGCCCTCAAAATCCTGGACGGGATTGTGGATATTTACCTTCCGGATTTTAAATTCTGGGACCCGGACATCGCCCAAAAAATCTGCAACGCCCGGGATTATCCGTCCGTCGCCCGGCAGGCCGTAACGGAAATGTTCCATCAGGTCGGGAATCTTAAAACCGATTCAAAGGGCATTGCCGTTTACGGTCTTCTTGTCCGCCACCTGGTGTTGCCTGAAAACCTGGCCGGCACCCGTGAAGTGGTAGAATTTTTAAGCCGGAATGTCTCCCCAAACTGCCGGATCAATGTCATGTCCCAATACCGGCCCATGTACCGGGCCCGCACCCTGCCTGAACTGTCAAGACAGGTCTCAGCCTTAGAATACAAAGACGCGTTAAACCTTGCAAAGCGGTCCGGTCTGTCAACTGGCGATTAAAAAACAGTTGACCGGGGAATGGCCTTATTGTATCTTGAAATACATAACGTGTTATACAAATCACCCTTGATTCACCCGAGCCCAAATGGAGGGAATAACCTATGGAGCAGTATGGGTTACTCATCGACTATCATTATTGTACGGGGTGCCATAGCTGTGAGGTGGCCTGCCAGCAAGAGCACAGTCTCCCTGCGGATACCTTCGGAATCACCGTAACGGAATATGTTTTGAAAAACTGGTGGTGATTGACCCGCGCATGTCCTGGGCCGCTACCCGTGCCGACCTGTGGCTGCGTCCCCGTCCCGGGACAGACGGCGCGCTGGCCCTGGGACTGCTCAATGTCATTATCAATGAAAACCTTTATGATAAGGAGTTTGTCGAGAAATGGACCCACGGCTTTGACGAACTCAAACAACGGGTTCAGGAATACCCGGTACAAAAAGTCTCCCAAATCACCTGGGTCCCGGCAGAAGATATCGTCAAGGCGGCCCGAAGGAAAATCCCGCAATGAATTCACACCGTACGCTTAATAATGTCTTACGGATCAAACGACTATACTCCTACCTGAACAAAAACCGAACCCAATGGCTCTCCACCTTTGACATCACCGCAACCCAATGTGATATTCTCATGTTTCTGTACGATAACATGGACAATAAGGAAATAAATCAAAAATCCCTTGAAGAATACCTTATGGTCAGTAACCCTGCCGTTTCAGGCGTCATAAAGCGGCTCCAGGATAAAGGGCTTATCTCAAGCAAACAAAGCACCATTGATGCCCGGAACAAATGCCTGACGCTTACAAAACCCGGACTTCATTGTGCCCAAACCATTATTGAAAAAGGAAGGGACAGCCAGGACCTTCTGTTGATAAAGGGCATGACCAAAGAGGAGGCGGACCAGTTTCAAAAACTCCTGAACCATGCGTTAAAAAATCTGGAAGTCAAAAAAGGAAAATAATCCCTCACGCCCGGGTTTATTTTATTCCCCCTACCCCCTGCAAAGCCGTCCGGTCTCTTTTTTGATCCAGCAAAAGGGCTTTGGTCAACCATTCTTTGAACAATTGAACGCCCTGTGTGGTTTGATGAGAATCAGGCCATGAAAAATAGTAACCGCCTGTTTTTATCGTGGCAAGGCCAAAGGGCGCTGCCAGCCGGCCGGAGGCCAGTTCCTCCCTTATCAGAAACAGATCCCCCAATGCCACCCCTATGCCTGCCGTGGCAGCCTGGAGAGCGGCATCATCCACCTCAAACACCTGCCCTTTATCCAGGGGAAGATCCGGCACGCCGTTCTGGTCGGCCCATGCGGCCCACTCCTTTAAATCGGGGCTGTTATGGAGCAGCATGTGGTGTTTCAAGTCTCCAGGGCGGCAAAGGCCGGGATTACCCCGGGCGAGTTTGGGAGAACAGACCACAACGAGCTGTTCCGTGAGAATCACCTGCCGGTTCACGCCGGGGATTTTTTCACCCAGATGGGTGATGCCCGCATCAAAATTCTCCCTTGAAAAATCCACATTGACACTGGATGTGGTAAACCGGACCTGGATGTCCGGGTAAAGGGCCTGAAAGAGATGAAGCTTTGGAATCAGCCAGCGGATGGCAAAGGTGGGGTGAACCTTTAAGTTTAAATCATGGGGATGGCGGGTCAGGCGCTCCAGGGCATTGGAGATAATGTCAAAGGCCCGGGCAAGGTCCCGGGAAAGCACCCTGCCCTGATCGGTCAGGACAAGTTCCCGGTGATGCCTGTGGAACAGCACCACGTTAAGCGCGGTTTCCAGAAGCTTGACCTGGCGGCTCACCGCGCCCTGGGTCACGCTCAGTTCCCGGGCCGCCCGGGTAAAGGACAGATGCCGCGCGGCCGCCTCAAACGCCTTGAGCCCGTTCAGGGACGGCAGATGGCAGATATGGGGATTTTGCATGAGTTTTTCTCATCCTTTGGATGTCTTAAAATGATTTGACCGGTCTGTTTAATACTGTAATATTATAAAAATAAAAACCCTGTGCTTATATTTATCTTGAAAAAAAATCGGGCATAAGGCGTTTGCACCCCATCCATGAAAGGCAAAGCCATGAAGACAAAAGAATATATCGACCTTGAAGACCGTTACGGTGCCAGAAACTACAAACCCCTGGACATTGTTCTTTGCCGGGGCGAAGGCATCTGGGTATGGGATGTGGACGGCAACCGATACCTGGACTGCCTGTCTGCCTATTCCGCCGTGAACCAGGGCCACTGCCACCCCAAGATCCGTCAGGCCATGCTGGAACAGGCCGATAAACTGACCCTGACCTCCCGGGCCTTCCGCAATGACCAGCTGCCCCTTTTGTATGAGCAGTTGTGCCGCCTGACCAACTCCCACAAGGTGCTGCCCATGAACTCCGGGGCTGAGGCCGTTGAAACCGTGATCAAGTGTGCCAGAAAATGGGGATATGAATCCAAAGGGATTGCCAGAGACCAGGCTCAGATCATCGTATGCCAAAACAATTTTCACGGCCGGACCCTGTCCATCATCGGGTTCTCCACCGACGACAACGCCCGGGAAAATTTCGGCCCCTTTACCCCGGGGTTTGTCACCATTCCCTTTGGGGATGCCGCGGCCCTTGAAGATGCCATCACCCCCGACACCGTGGCCTTTTTAGTGGAACCCATCCAGGGAGAAGCCGGTGTTATCATCCCGCCCAGGGGATATTTAAAGAAAGTTCGAAAGATCTGCACCCGGAACAATATCCTGATGATTTTAGATGAAATCCAGACCGGCCTTGGCCGGACCGGCAAGCTTTTGGCCGAAGAACACGAAGGGGTTCAGGCCGACCTGACCCTCATCGGCAAGGCGTTGTCCGGCGGATTCTACCCGGTCTCTGCGGTGCTCTCCAATGAGGCGGTACTCGGGCTGCTTCAGCCGGGCCAGCACGGCTCCACCTTTGGCGGCAACCCCATGGCCTGTGCCGTGGCCCGCATGGCTTTAACGGTTCTGGTTGAAGAAAATATGGTGGAAAATGCGGCACAGATGGGCACCTATTTTCTGGATCAGCTCAACAAAATCAAACACCCGGCCATCAAGGAAATACGGGGGATCGGCCTGATGATCGCCGTTGAACTTCATGAGGGGACAAAAGGCGGTGCCCGGGCCATTTGTGAGGATCTTTCCCACATGGGTATCCTGTGCAAGGAAACCCACACCTATACCATCCGCTTCGCCCCGCCCCTGATCATTGGAAAGGCCGATATTGACTGGGCCGTTGAAAAAATCAACCAGGCCTTTAAAAATTTAAAATAGCAGGAAATTCCTTGAAATTCGGCCTATTTTTAAAGATATTGGTTTCTTGAATTTAAATTTGGTGGTTACACGGCTTGAGGAGGCATGGCCCATGGGAATTGATGATATCATAATCGACAAAGAAAAATGCGTCAGGGACGGCCGCTGCGCCGCCATATGCCCATCCATCTTCCATGTCTCTTCTGAATCCGGCGGCTATCCGGTGGTGTTGGATTCCGAAAAGGAAATGTGCATGGGATGCGGGCAGTGTGTGGCCATCTGCCCTGCCGGTGCGATCACCAACGGAAACATCACCTTGGACACCTGCCCGGCCATTGAACCGGATTTGACCATCAATGAAAAACAGATGATCCAGTTTTTAAGGTCCAGAAGAAGCGTTCGGGTCTATAAGCGAAAAGCCGTGGAACCGGCCGTGATCGAAAAACTCATTCGCATCGCCCAATATGCCCCGAGTGCCGGCAACGGCCAGGAGGTTGAGTGGACGGTTTTCAACGGCCGGGCCCGGCTGGACAATTTCGTGAATGCAGCCATGGGATGGCTCAAAAAAGAGATTCAAGAGAATCCCACCGGCGAAATCGGAAGCTACGCCGCCCATCATGCCATTCTTAAGGATTGGGAAACCCGCAAACTGGATGGCCTGCTCTGGGGGGCGCCGGCCCTACTGATCGCCTCTTCGGATCAGGATTCCTGTGAAGCCATGGTCAATATCTCCCTGGCCCTGTCCTATCTGGACCTTGCCGCCCCAGCCCTGGGGCTTGGCACCTGCTGGACCGGCACCTTTAATGAGGCCATGGGCCACAACCCGTTAAAGGCAGAAATCGGTCTGCCCCCAAACCATACCCACCACTATGCCATGATCCTGGGATATCCCAGGCACCCGTTTTTACGACTGCCCCCCAGAAAGCCGCCGGTTATTCACTGGCAGGCAAAATAAGGGCCTGACCGGCCACTTTCAGGCGATTAAAGGGCAAAGGGATTAATCAGAGCCCTGGTGGTCAACATTCCATATTGGGGATATTTCAATGTGGGTGTCGTCCTCATGGGAATTTTTAATGATCTGGCCTCCCGATAGTTTTACTATTGAATGCTGTTTTGAAATAGGCTTTGGGGGCGTGGATACGATAGTACTTGACCTTAATTAAATATGGTGTCCCACGAATCCCAAAGGATTTTAAAACCGGAGTGACAGGCAGCTCAGCCCGCCGTCCAGTTTTCTGAATTCCGAGGTGTCCACGGCCATGGTTTTGAGCCCGGCATCTTCGATCAATTTTCTTGTTTTGGGAAACCATTCCGGGACAATCACATAATCGTTGACCCGGATGCAGTTGGCCGCGTAACTCTCCTCTTCGGGAATCTCAATCATATCAAAGGAACGGAACTCTTTTTTATTTTTGAATTCGCCTGCCGCCAAAAGGATGTTCTCTTCCAGGTATGACAACCCGGTCTTTAAGTGAAGCATATCGCTCATTTCAACCATGGACCCGTCCATCCCGTGGGCACTCAAGGCCGCAATGAGCTGCGCCGCCCCTTCCCGGTTGGTCCGGTCCGAAAGGCCGATATAATAGTGGTCCTTTACCATCATCACATCCCCGCCTTCCAGGGTGCCCGGGGCCGTTATCTGCTCAATGTGGTCATAAAATCCGCTGAGGACGGCTGCCGTGTCTTCTTGTTCCCCCATCCGGGACCGGGCGCCGGGGCGGGTGACCATGGCAAAGGCCCGGGTGCAGACGGCCACATCCTCAATAAAACAGGAATCCGGAAAATTCTCGTCCGGGTCCAGCACGGTCACGCCGACCCCGCAGGCCTCAAGGGCCCGGATATAGGTTTGGTGCTGTTCCAACGCCTTCGCATAATCAGGGGCGCCCAGTTCAGGCGAAGCGGTAATGCCGGCCGTTAAAGTAGATGCCGGGGTTTTAACAATGGCATATTTAAACATAATCTTTCCCTTTGAATATTAGACTTACGGTATTGGCCAGATGAATATTCCTTTTTAAAGAGGATTTCAATTTTTGACCTTCAGCCTTCAGGCTAACTACCTAAAGCATTCCGGCCCTGAAGGCCTTTAAGTAGTTCATACAATACCCGTCCCTGCCGGCAAGGGCCTCAGCCGTTACAATGGCGGCCATCATCTTTTGGTCCAGGGGGTTGGCAATGGCGCCGTCCAGTCCCTTGGCAACGGCCATGGCCATGAAGGTCCGGTTCATGAGCCCCCTTGCAGGCATGCCAAAGGAGATGTTGGACAGCCCGCACATGGTGTGGATGCCTTCATGCCGGTCCATGAGCTTTTCAATGGTGTCTAAAAATGCCGTGCCAAAAGAGACATTGGTGCTGATGGCCTGAACCAGGGGGTCAACATAGATATTTTCAGGTTTCACATTGGCCTGGATCAGCTTATTGATCAGCGCATCGGCAATGGAAAGCCGTTCATCCACCGTGGCCGGGGTGCCTTTGTCGTTCATGCAAAGGGCAATGATTTTAAAGTCGCTGCCGGACACCATGGGCAGCATGGCTTCAAGCTTGTCCGTTTCAAGGGAGATGGAGTTAATCATGGGGGGGGTGCCGGTTTTGGCGGACAGATAATTTAACGCCTGGTCCAGCACTTCAGGGTTGGGGCTGTCAACACAGACCGGGATGTCGCAGGCATCAAGAATCTGGTCAATGACCCATTTAAGGCAACCGGTCTCCTTGTCCCTGAAGACCCCGGCATTGGCATCAATATAGGCAGCCCCGGCCCCGGCCTGATCCTGTGCAAGTTTCCGGATAAAGGCCCCGTCCTTTGTTTCAATGGCGGTCTGTACGGCCTTCCGGGTGGCGTTGATCAATTCACCGACGATAATCATATGGCATATTCTCCCCATTTTCTGTGAATCACAATGTAAAATCCGAGGCTGACCAGGACACTGACCGCGCACATCAGGAGCACCGGACCAAAACCTGTGCCGTCCTCACCCACCAAAAGGGCGGCCAGGGCCGGTCCCAACGTAAAGCCGATCCCCTGAAAAGCCGGCACCAGAACCGCATACCGGCCCGTATGGTCAAAGCCGCTGAGGGAGCCCAGCTGAAATATATCGGTTACGTTCCAGAACATGAAAAACAGGGTGGATCCCAGGATATAGGCCATGGGGGTCAATGATATTCCCAGGCCCGCCATGATCAGGATTTCAGCCACCAGGGTAATCATCAGGGGGCGGGCCTGGCCGAATCTACCCCCGAGCCAGGTGGCAAACAGGCAGCTGGTCAGGCTTGCCAGATTCCCCAAAGACAGGCAGGTCAGGACCGTACCGTCTGAAAGGCCCGATGCCAGCCCGATTCTCTCTGCATAAGCCCAGAAGGTATTGACATTGGCAGCGAAAAAACAGATGGCCCCCAGGCTGAGGAAACAGGGCAGCACCACCGGATTCTTAGCCTTGTGTTCAAGCTCCTCCGGGGTTTCAATGTATCTTGCGGGAAAAAACCGGATGAACACAAAGCAGACCAGCGTTACCAGGGCAAAGGCATAAAATATGGCCTCAACATTCCACGTTGCGGACAGATACGGCAGGGCAATCAGCTCAAGCCCGATAAAGGCAACCGAGAACAGATATAAAACAGCAAAGTTCCGGGTGGGGTTGCTTGTTCCGGACAGGCAGGCCAGCACCAGGGACCAGTTGATTCCCTGGCTGAACCCGGCAAATATCCAGATCAGAACCAGGGGGGCCATGGTGTCGGGCTGAACCATGGCAATGAGCAGGTGGCTGATGACGGCCAGAACGGTCCCGGCGGCCAGGATCCAGCGCCGGTTCAAGGTGGTGATCACAAAGGTGCACAAAACGGAGGCCACGGTCATTCCCCCCATATACGCAGACGCCACAAACCCGATTTTCTGTTCTGAATAGGCCCATTTCACCACCATCTCGTTGAGTATGACCGGCATACCGGCAATAAAGCAATTGGCAGTGATGCCGACAATGATGGCCGTTACAATCACCATAGGACGATTAAATGTTGAATTTACCTGTTCTGGTTCCATAAGTCTTTTTCCAAAGTTAAAAATTCAGGGGGTGCCCCGGCAGGGCAATGCCGGCAAAAGGGCATTTATATGAAAGTCTCACTAACATCTTGAGAAGACTTTCATTATTTGTTGTGGGCGGTTCTTGGTTGGATAACCAAGGCGGCCCGTGGCCGTTAATCCTCATCAAATTCCAGCTGGGTATCCTCATCAGTGGCAAAATAGTCATAGGGCTTTTCAATGGCCAGGGGTTTTGTCCCGGAAATCCGCCGGAGAAACATGGTGTAGCGGCCGCTCTTTTCGAGCAGGTCGTGAACCTGCTTTTGCCGGGCCCCGGTTTTGATCAAAACAGCGAGCTGGGCGATGCCGGCGGCCATGTTCCGTGTGGATTTGACCAGGTAGGCCGTGGTTTCATCGTTGCCGGCGTGAAGGTCTTTCAGGGCATTTTTCCGGGGATCCACGTGGGTCCATCCGCCGGCCCCGGTATAGGCACCGGGCCACTCCCCGGCAAAGGGCAGACAGCCCAGCATCATGGCATGGGCGTTGATAAAATTCATGACCGATTCCTGGCCGGTGGCAATGCCGGTTCCCGAGGTGACGCACCCCACCACTTTCATCTGTTTGGAAAAAAATCCCTCCACCACGCTTTCGCCCAGCCGGTCAATAAAACATTTCAAATGCCCCGGGATTCCGGCGTGGTACACCGGCACGGAGTAAATCAGGGCATCGGCTTCAAGCCATTTGTCCCGCAGTTCGGCAAAATCATCCTCAAGCCGGCAGACCCCTAATTTTGAATGGCAGCGGTCGCAGGCCGTACAGGGAAGATACGTCCGGCCGCCGGTTTCATAAATTTCAGTGTCCACGCATCCGGGCACCGCCAGGGCTGCCGCCGCCAGTGCCTGGTCCAGCAGAAAACGGCTGTTGCCGCCCCTGCGGTTGCTTCCGTTGATTCCCAGTATCTTTATGGTTTCCATATGCAGTTACCTGTTTAATAAACCCCGTATTTATAAACTGTTTCGGCCATGGCCATGACATTTTCCTTTTTGGCTTCCTTGGGGATTCCGGCCGATCCGTCAATGATCAGGCCGCCGGTATCCCCAAAAATATCAATCAGTTCTTTAACAGCATCAGCGGTCTGTTCCGGTGTGCCCGCAATCAGCACCTGGGTGGGCACATTCCCCCAGAAGCACATGGTATCGCCAATGGCCTGCCGGGCCTTTTTTAAATCCACCACATCAAAATGCCCCCAGACCTTGCCGGCGGGAAGCTCGGTGAGAAACTCCAGCCGGTTGGTATAGGAGCCTTCAAAGAAGGGTATGGGGGTCAGATCCGCCTCGATCAGGGCCAGCAGAAGTTTTTTTAAGCCGGGCCAGTAGAATTCGGCAAACTGGGCGTTGGACATGAACGAGTCCGATCCCCGGTGAAGGGGGATGGAGACCGTTGTTCCGCCCATTTCTTTGGCGCTTGCAATGGCGTAATCTATAATGGTGGGGGTAATCACCTCTATGGTAGCCTTGAGTTTGTCCGGGTTATAGTACATGTCCATCATGGAACCCCGGATGCCCCGCAGATAATCGGAAACCCAGTCAAAGGGGGCATGGGCAAAAGAGGCCGACAGCCCGTTTTCCACGGGGAGGCCTTTTTGCTTTAAGGCTTCGGTGGTCCGGTCCAGCACCTCCAGCAGCTTGTTCATCTCCTCGCCGGCTTTGATCATTTTCCTGAGCATCTCCAGCACCTCGGGCCGGCTAAGGGCAATGGCCAGCTCCCCCACCGGCGCATAGGCATGGGACATGGCCGCCAGGGGCGGGAACAGACCGAAAGGCTCAAGGACCGTGGCCATGCGCGGCCACAGCTTTCTAACCGTGAAATCCCCGGGGTCCTTTAAAAACAGGTCATACTCATCAGCGAGCAGGTACTCTTTTTCAACATACTGGAACTCCTGGGTATCCGGCAGATTGTACCCGCCCCATTTATTGGTGGTAAGTCCCAGGATCTCCCCGACCTTTCCGGGAAATGCCGCAAACAGGCCGACCATGTCCCAGCCGTATTTCACGATCTCTTCTTGAAATACCTTTGCTGCAAGTTCGGTGTCATAATAGGCCTGGGCCGGGGTTAAGCCCCCCTGGTGCAGGGAAAAGTAATCGTCGAGGATCACCATGGGCACCCGGTCCGGCTGTTTGAGCCGCACCGCGTCCCAGACCCTTTTTAGGCGGGCCCGGTACTCTTTTTGTTCTTTGGTATGGGGTATTAGTTCTTGATTTTCCATATGGTTGTTCCCCGTTGCTGTTGTACTCCATTTTTTTTCAACCATTTGGCTTTTTTTGCAGGCTTTACAGCCCCAAAGCTAATGGCTAACAGCTAATAGCTGTTCAAGCGATGGCCCAGTTTCTGGCTATACTCACCGCATCCATGGCCGTGGAGCCCCAGGCATCAGCCCCGATCTGGTCAGAGACCAGCTGGTTGACCGGGCCGCCGCCCACCATCACCTTCACATCGGTGAGGTTGGCCGCTTTGAGGGCCTGGATGGTCCGTTCCATGGGGTCAATGGCAAGGGTTAAAAATCCGCTCAACCCCACAATCTTAGCCTGGTGTTCCTCAACGGCCTTTACAAAATTTTCAGGCGGCACATCCACCCCTAAGTCAATCACCTCAAAGCCGTTCACATCCAGCATGAACACCACAATGTCCTTGGCAATATCATGGATGTCCCCCTGCACGGTTCCAAACACCACTTTACCGATTTTTTTGGTGTCGCCCTGGGCCTCCATAACGGGCTTGACCTTTTCGGCAATGGCCCCGAGAATATCGCCGGACACCATCAATTCGGGCAGAAAATATTCCCCTTTTTCAAAGCGCTCTCCAATGAGCTGCATGGCTTTGCGCCCCACATCCAGAATTTTTTGCGGGGATTCGCTGCCGGCCAGCAGTGCCTCGGTGATGCGGACGGCGTCGGTTCTGTTCAAGGTGGTAATGGCTTTAAATAATTCTTCGCTCATTTGCATTTCCTCATCATCATATCACTTATATATTGTAACTATTCAGCTAATGCTGAAAATTAAGCAAAAACAGGGGCCATAACTGTTCATCAGTGCTTCATATTTGTTTAGTCAGGACTTCGTAGCATACTTTTGCTATGTGAGAAGGCCTGAATGAGCGAAGATGGGGCACTGCTGAACAGTTACTATATTTTTTTTACCGCAGGCTTGTACTTAAAACCATAGCCCAAATACTCAGGCCCGAAAATTTTCAAGCCTTTTTCCGTTAAAAAGGCTTTGGGGGCCG
Source organism: uncultured Desulfospira sp. (assembly GCA_963663165.1). Lineage (GTDB taxonomy): Bacteria > Desulfobacterota > Desulfobacteria > Desulfobacterales > Desulfobacteraceae > Desulfospira. Next base: position 888,127 of record OY760175.1, read on the forward strand.
GCAGAATCAGAACGGCCACCGCCCTTCCCTTTTCATGGTTGGGGTTGGTCACCGGTTCATCCGTATCTGTATCCATCAGGCAGATCAAGTCCGGAATCGTAGCATGGACTTCGTTGTCCAGCCATGAAATCATGTTTTCATTCTTAAAATTAATTTTATAGGTATGGCCGGCATATCTGCCGGTTCCCCGAATCAGGATATCCCCGATGGTAAACCCCTCCTGGTTTTTCCAGGAAAAGTCTTCTATGGTTCCCCTGAAGGCCACAAATCCGCTGCCGGCCCCGGCAATGGCCTGGGCTGAGTCCTCCTGGGTCTGGCGCGCCAGCCGTAACACTTGCCCGAGTTTCAAGGCATAGGACACGGCGCCTTTAATCACCGCCGGCCGCAGCACCTTCATTTCAAGGGCGTGATCCACGGCGGCAATATCATTGGCGCTGGCCACGGCAAGGGAACGGACCAGCTGTTCGGCCCGTTTGTCATCAATGATATTTTCACAGATGGCGGTCTCTCCAAAGGCATTGACCAGGACAATGGGGGATGCGGGCAGCCCGTTTAAATAGTAGGTGGAGTGGGTAATTTCAGGCACGGCCCGTCCGGCGGGGTCCGCATCAACGATAAAGCCCTGGATCATGGCCGCCACATAAAAGGACAAGGCGGAGTTGGCCCCGCCCATTTCACAGGAGATGGTCCCGTAAAAATCGGCGCCAAGGTAGGCTTTAAACCGATTTACGGCTGCCATAATGGGGTTTTCGGCCAGCCGGGGCAGCCGGTCGTACTGCTGTTTTTCCTGTTCCGACACCGGGGATACGGCACCCAGAAAATAGGGGGTGCAGATCAGGGCATTGTCCGGGACCTCATCCACGGGAATAAGCCGGAACTGCCGGCCATGGGAAAGGGCCTCCTCAATGAGGTCCATCCCTTCCTGGATCTCTCCGCCGCCGCCGGTGCCAAGGATGGTACAGCCATATAAAATGTCGGTTAAATCCTGTCGGGTCAAATTTTTGATCAATGCTGCTCTCCAGAAATTTTCCGGGGGGACAACGCCCTGATCCCGGAATCAAAATATTTTTTGCATTGTGCGTTTTGTCTTATGGGTTATAATTACCCGGGTAAAATATTTTGTCCTATACCTTAAAGGGTAGAAGGCGGGGTAACTTTACAAAAAAATGCATAAAAGAAACCGCCCATGATCATCCAGACCAAACTGACAATGCCCCCCCTGAGGGAAAAAATGGTCCAGCGCAGCCAGTTGACCGGGATCATAGAACAGGGCAAAGACCACTCCTTGATCTTTATCACCGGACAGGCCGGGGCCGGCAAAACCTGCCTGGCGGTCCAGTGGCTTTCCCGGTACGAAAAACGGGCCGCCTGGTATTCCCTGGACAATCAGGACAATGATCCGGATCTGTTCTCCCGGTACCTGTTATCGGCCATGCTCACGTGCAGCAAAAAAATTGCCCAGGCCTTCAGCCCGTTTCTCCAGGGGCAGAAAACCATTCCCATCCAAAAGGCCGTGCAGCGGATAATTGATGAGTTTGTGGACTTTAAAGACCATTTTTTTCTGGTGCTGGATGATTACCACGCCATTGAATCAACCCAAATTCACGAGGCCATTCAATATCTTATTGAGTGCGCGCCGGCCTGCCTTCACCTGGTCATCCTCAGCCGGTCCGCCCTGCCCTTTCCCACAGCCCGGCTCACCGTGGGAAACCGGTTGATCCAGGTCAGTGCCATGGATTTAAAATTCAGCCTGGATGAAACCGCCTGTTTCCTGTCAGATCTCTTCAATATCCGGCTTTTGCCCGAACAGCTCAAAAAAATTTTTCAACTCACCGAAGGCTGGGTATCGGGGCTTCAGCTGGTGGGGCTCTCCTTGAACCGGCAGCCGCTTCAGGATCTTTCCAGAATCTCCCTTAAAGAGCACAAAACCTTTGCCATGGATTATTTCAGGGAAGAGGTGTTCCGGGTGCAGCCGGAACCGGTTCAGCAGTTTTTGCTCAAAACATCCATTCTGACCCGGTTTAATGCAACGCTTTGTGAAAACATCACCGGGATGAAAGATTCAGGTGCCATCCTTGAACAGCTGGACCGGAACAATATCTTCATCATTGCCCTTGACCCGTCCCGGGAGTGGTTCCGGTACCATGCCCTGTTTGCCGATTCCCTGAAAAAACACCTGAAACAAACCCATTCCGAACAGGTCCCGGATCTGGAGAAAAAAGCCGCGCTCTGGTACGCGGCCAACGATCATTTTGAGCTGGCCTTTATACACGCCCATGCCTCGGGGGATATCCATTTTCTGGCCGACGTGCTGGAAGACCATCTCATGTTCTATCTTCTGGCCTGCGAATTTGTCACGATTGCCCGGTGGCTGAACAAAATCCCCGACGCCCTGGTCAACCAGCGACTTATCCTGCTCTTATACCGGCAGCTGCTGGCAACGGAGCAGTGGAACCTGTCCCAGGCCGACTTTTTAATGAAAAATATCCGGGACAGGAAAGATGCGCTGCTTTCCCGGTATACCGGGGCAAAGCAGCAGCGGGCCAGGGATTTATGGCTGGCGGCAGAACACTCCAATGCCATTTTTAAACATCCGGACCGGCACGACGCCCATCAGCTGGCCCTGGACCTTAAAACCATCAGCCCCGGACATCTTTACATTAAAATGTATCTTTTGGATTTTATCCCCTGGAGCCTCATGGAAAGCGGCGAGACCCAGCAACTTGCCGGTACGGTTCTGGATAACCTTGCCTTCTATAAGCAGAAAAAACTCGGGTTCGGGGTATTTAACCTGCTCCGGATTTACGCCTCGATAGAGATCACCATGGGCCACATGTCCCGGGCAGAGGAAAAACTCAAAGCCGAACTGGACATGGCCAAAGAGGCCGGTCTGTCAAAGCTGCCCTTCCGGTCGGATTACTTTGTCATCATGGCCATGATCCATGCCATGCGAAACGAACCGGACCTTGCATTGGAGAACATTTCTTCGGCCATGGCATACCTTGAAGAAACCAACCTGAACCTGATCCAGTGCGATGCCCATATCCAGCAGGCCTGTATCCTCCAGGCCATGGGCCGGGAGACCGTCGCCTCCTTTGCCATGGAAAAGGCCCTGGAAAAAAGCGCCGCCATGGGCAGCCCCTACCTTCTGGCCGTGGCCGAGTGTGCCGCCGCAAGGCTTGCGCTTTTTCAAGGGGAACCGTCCCGGGCCCGGCAATGGGCCGATGGCAGAAAACTGAATGTCAACGAGCCCTTTTCGGAATGTTTTGAATCCGAATGCCTGCTGGCCGCCCATTTGTGGGTGGACCAGGGCGAGTATGAAAAAGCGGTGCTGCTGCTGGAGACCCTGAGGCCAAGGTCGTTAAAGCGGCTGAGGGCCGAACCGGTCTTAAGGATTGATATCCTCCTTTCCGCGGCCCTGTACCGCCTGGACCGGAAAAAAGAGGCGTTTCTTTTCCTGGAATGCGCCGTCTGTTTTGCCGTGCCTGAAAAATACATTCAGCCCTTTATCCTCTTTTCCGCCTATATCGGGGAGTTGCTCCTGTCCCTTCAGAATGCGGCGGATCCCCTGATTCAGGCCCATGCCGGCGAACTTTGCCGCCAATGCGGCCTGGCGCATGGCCCTTGCCGGGAGAGCGGCAAAAGCATTCCGGTCAACAGCTTTGAAAGCCTGACCCCACGGGAGGTGGATATTTTAAAAATGATGGCCTCGGGCCACTCCAACAACGATATTGCCGCCAATCTGTTTGTCTCGGTGAATACGGTCAAATTTTACAATAAAAATATTTTTGCCAAGCTTGAAGTCAAAAACAGGGTCCAGGCGGGCATCAAAGCCCGGAAATTAAACATCATCTAAAGGCGTTAATGATTGTCAGAACCAAATTAATTGTCCCGGAACAAAGATCTGAAATGGTTCTGCGGCAGCACCTTACAGACCGCCTGGCGGCGGGGGAGAAACGGCCCCTTATCCTGATCACCGGGTGTGCCGGCGCAGGCAAAACCGCCCTGGCCGTAAAGTGGCTTTCCCAAAAAGACCGCCACCCGGCCTGGTACACCCTTGATCCCCGTGACAATGATCCCGGCCTCTTTTTACGGCATCTTCTCATCAGCCTCTTGTCCATCAGCGATCCCATTGATAAGGCCGTCGGCCCCCTTCTCCAGGGACACAGATCCGTGGCCGACCCGGATGTGGCCGCCGCCGTTCTCGATGCCTTCAGCGCGGAGGCCGGGCCGGTTTACCTGGTGTTTGATAACTTTCATGTCCTGACCTGCCGCCCGATCCTGGATTTTGTGGCCCACCTGATCCAGTATGCCCCCAAGGCCCTTCACCTGGTCATCATCAGCCGGTCCCAGCCGCCGTTTCCCCTTTCCCGGCTGCGGGCCGGAAACCGGATAACCGAACTTCACCCGGAAGCGTTGAAATTCAGCCGGGACGAAACCCGCTTCTATTTGACCCGGGTGGCCGGGCTGGACCTGCGGCCGGACCAGGCCGACACCATTTTTGAGGCCACCGAAGGCTGGATATCCGGGCTGGTGCTGACCAGGGCGGCCCTGCACCGAAAGGATCCGGTATCAGCGATTTCCAATATCACGCCCTTTGTTGAGAATGCCGTTGTCAATGAATATTTCAACGAAGAGGTCATTGACACCCTCCCCCCGGACCTACAGGATTTTTTGCTTACAATCTGCATCCTGAACCGGTTTAATGCCGCACTGTGCCGGGAGGTAACCGGCCGGACCGGCTGCCGTGACGTCCTGACCACCCTGTACCGGAACCATTCATTTATCATCTCCCTGGATGCCGGGGGCGAATGGTTCCGGTTTCACCGGCTTTTTGCCCGGGCCCTGAGAAACCATCCCCATGCCATATCCACCCAAAAGGCCGTCCTGCTCCATAAAAAAGCGGCCTTATGGAACGCCCGGCACTATCTTCTCGACCAGGCCTTTGACCACGCCCTGAAAGCTTATGACACCGAATTTCTGGCAGACCTGATGGAAGATCACCTGATGTTTTATTTTCTGGAGTGCGACTTTGAACCGGTGTGCCGTCTGTTGGATGCCCTGCCGGCACAACGGATTGACACCTCTTTGATCCTCTCGGTTTACCGGCTGATGGTGTTGATCTCCACTTGGGATCTGATCCCGGCCCCCGGGCTTTTCAAGGCCCTTGAAAGGCGGAAAACCGAACTGCTGGACCAGTGCCCGGACCGTAAAAAAGAATTTGCCCTGGCCCTGTGGGCCCTTGCCGGACACGCCATGGCCGCGGCCCATGACCCGACGTTATGCCGCCTGGACCAGCTTACCCGGGACATTGACCACATGCCCGAAACATATCCGTTGCTCACGCTGTTTTTATCCGAGCTTCGGCTGCTGATTCAACTTGACAGGGGAGACCTGTCCCTGTCCCACGCCTTTATTGAGGACCAGAAAGAGCTGTATCAGACACTGGAGATCGGGTTTGGCTATTTTACTCTGTTAAGGGCCTATGCCCAGATTGAGATCGCCATGGGAAACATGACCAGGGCCACGCAGCGATTGGGGCAGTGGTTTGACCAGGCCGCGGGAACCGGCATATCCGCCGCCCCCTACCAGGCCGATTATTTTTATATGATGAGCCGCATCCGCTACCTGGAAAACCGGCTGGACAAGGCCCTTTCCAACATCAACAAGGCCCATGATTTTTTAAGAACATCCCGGATCAATATTTTCCTTTGCGAAATTTACATCCAGACGGCGTTCATCCTCCAGGCCATGGGCCGGTCATCAACCGCCTTTTTTAATATGGAAAAAGCCCTGCACAGGGCCGACGGATCGGGAAGCCGCTATCTGATCCGGACCGCCCGGGCCGCCATGGCCAAACTTGGCCTGCTCCAGGGCAAACGCCAGGCGGCACAGGCCTGGTCAACGAAAAATCCCCTGTCATTGGATGAGCCCTTTTGTGAAGCCTTTGAATCCGACTGCCTGGTGCAGGCCTTTCTTCTCCTTGACCAGGCGCGGTTTCAAGAGGCCTGCCGCCTCATGGAAACCCTTCGGCCCCGGGCCCTGAAGCGGCACAGAAGAACGGCCGTGCTTGAAGCCGATATCATCCGGGCGGCAGCCTTGAACGGCCTGGGGGAAAAAGAAAACGCCGTGCGGATCCTGGAACTTGGCCTTTGCTTTGCCGTCCCCGAGCAATACATCCAGCCGTTTGTGATCTACTCGCCCTATATTGCCGACCTTCTGATCACCCTTTCCAGTGCAACGGATCCCGTGGTCAAGGCCCATGCCGCCGTAATCTGCGGCCACTGCCGCCTTGAAAAACCCCTGGAGCGGCCGCAGAAAACCATCCCCGTCACCGCCTTTGACAGCCTGAACCAAAAAGAGTTCGACATTTTAAAGCTCATCGACCTTGGCTGTTCAAACCGGGAAATCGCCCAGAAGATGCATATCTCCATCAACACGGTCAAGTTCTACAACAAATCCCTGTTCACCAAGCTGTCCGTCAAAAACCGGGTCCAGGCCGTCACCAGGGCAAGGCAGCTGAATATTTTTTAATCCCGGCCCGGCTTTATGGCTGTGCCGCAGTCCGCCATAGGTGCCGCTCAGCACCAGACTCAAAGATCTGTAAAAATTTAAAATTATGGACTGTTGGCTTTTAATAATAGTCCGGGGTTTTGAATCCGGCCGTCACTGCATTTTGTTTTTGACATAGTCCTCCGTCAGGAATTTTTAATCCCCCCCAACAATACTTCTGTCATTGAACGCTGATTCCAAATCGGCTCGGGCGACTATAAATATCATCATTATTGACTTTGCCATTTCTCATTTTCAATTTTCTGAAAAAGAAATTTAACAGGGCATAAAATTGACTGTTGCAATTTCCAGCAGAGGGTGTTTAATCTCCAATTATTTTGAATTTTAGATTAAAGCCCATTGTCCAATAATACTGTTAGGCTTTCAGAAAAAAATAGAGGGCGATTAATTTCCAATAATTATGGATTTTCAGACTTTTAGAAAAATAATGTAACTTCTACTCTGTAGAGGGGGGAACAATGAATATTCGACAAGATATAGTTCTTATTGCCGTTTGTTTTATTGTAGTATTTGTTTCAAATTTGCATGCTTCGAACCTAATTTTAAATGGTGACTTTAGTGCCGGTAATACTGGATTCAGTACAGGGTATTCACTTGGATTGTCTCATACCTCAGGAACGTACGGTATTTTCACAGCAGGCGTTAATACTGGATTCTTTGGAATAGTTCCAAACGACCATACTACGGATGATGGTGAAATGTTTCTTGCAAATGGAGCCAATTCGAATACCTTGATTTGGGGACAGGATGTGGCTGTTCAACAAGACACAGTTTATAATTTTTCTATGTGGGCTATGACACTTGCGATGGGTAATGGTGGTAATAATTCCGATTTGGAAGTAATGATCAATGGTTTACCTATTGGACCAATACTCGGAACCCCATTCCAGAATAGAAGCCCTTGGATCAATTTCACTGCGATATGGGACTCAGGAAGTAGCACCATTGCACAGATTCGCATTTTTGAAAGTTCTCTAGAATCTAGTGGGAACGACTTTGGCTTAGACGATATATCACTATCGGCTATTCTCCTTACTCACATTACAAGTTCAAATAGTGCACAGGCAATGCCAATAGGTGGTTCATTATCAGAACAAATTGAAAAAGTAAATTTTGGTCCACCTGCATATAACTCTGATGAATGGGAGGTTGCTCATAGCTTTTCTTACGATAATCATATGGCAAGTTCGTTTGAGTGTTCAGATCCAGATGTGTCAGACCCTTTAAATGAACCACATGTTTCAGCCAATGAATTTATCGATGATGCGTTTGAAGTAACTTATGACAATTGTTCCTCTGCATTTTATAAATTCACCTTTAATATCCAAAATTGTTCAGAAGTCCTCGGAGCTGAATTAAAAGTCAATGTGGACGACATGGCAGTAGCTTACCTTAACGGTCACAGAATTTCCCCCAAAATTTCAGCAGAAGATTTCACAAGTGAAGCCGGTAGAGAAAGAACTGAAAACGGAGTTCCAATTCTGGCATGGCCGAATATGGATACTTTAAATGTCAATCCTGACTTATTCGTTCAGGGGGCAAATGTTCTTGTGTTTGGTGTCATTGGTGATGCCATTAATGAGTATGGAAACCAACTGGAACCAACTGGAGTTGAGTTTGCCATGGCAATTGATATTAAAAACCCACCCTGCAAAGGGGATCTTGATGAAGATGGAGATGTTGATGGTAATGATTTACTTGAATTCACAAATGTATTTGGTAAGGAGTGCACGACAACTTCCGAATAGAAATCTATAGTCAACAAAATACATTTTCGCTCCCGTACATAGAACCTGAGAAATCAATTTAATACCGGATAAAATTGATTCTTTGCGAACCGACCAATGTATAGGGAATTTAGGAATCTTACGGAGAGTACCTTATCTATCATGTGTCGCCCAAAGGCTTTATAGAAAGGGTAATGTCCGTGTCCTCTTTAAATCCGTATACGCCGACAAGCCATTCAAAGGGACCGGCATCGGGTTTTGAGGTCAGCCGCACTTCCTGGCTTAAAAATCGGTCGTCAAATTCCCAGATATTTTTACCGTAATCATACACCCCCACACCGCTGCCAAGTACGGAGTACTGGTCATAATCCCTGTGACCGGTGATGGAAACAAGGTCAAAGGCATCGGCTTCGTATTCAATCTTCAGCGCCTGGCCTGCCCCTTCCTGGTCAAGGGTTGAGTCGTGGAACCCTCTCATCTCGGTGGGGTTGTCGTTTTTCAGGCCGTCGTCACTTGTAAATACTCTGTAAAGTCCCTGGCCGTCATCGTATTCAAAAGCATCCACGACCAGGGAAACAGACAGGTTATTATTGGGCAGCCACAATGCATTGGCCTTGATGTTTCTTCTATCGATCTTTGTAGCATCGTCCTGCCCGGTACGTGTATTTTTCATAAACCCGTCGCTGATGATGCCCCGGCCGTCAATGCCCAGAAAAAATCTGTCTTTTAAAACCGGAATATCAAGGCTGACACCGGCTTCATATTCCGGGATCATGCCGTGGGAGGTGTCAAAGATGCTGTATGTGGCTTCAACGGTTCCGCTGAATGCGTTGCCCGGTTCCCGGGTCACAATATTCAATACGCCGGACTCCGTGTTTCTGCCGTAAAGGGTGCCCTGGGGACCGCGCAGGAATTCCACCCGTTCAACGTCAAGCAGTTCCAGGTTGTGCATGAACTGCAGCGGATAGTTGATACCATCAATGTAAACGCCCACTGGCCCGATGGTGGCACCGTCCACCGAGGATACACCCCGGACCACCATGATATTCTCCATAGTCGCTTCTTTGAAATAAACATTGAGAACAAAGCGGATCAAATCAGGCGTATCTGCTACGCCGGCATATTTCAGAGCCATGGCATCAAATGCATCCATACTGACAGGTACATCCTGCTCGTCAGCTTTTCTTTTTTCCGCTGTTACCGTCATGGTTTAAACAATGGGAGCATACCATTTATCAATTTACGTGAGGTCATATTCAGTCGCCGTCGGATTGTTGAAGTTTGAAAATTTTTGTTTTATTTCATCTGGTTGATCCTGTTTTTCGGAAATGTTAATATTTCTTGACAAAAAGCGATGAAGCATTTACTCATACTACTAAACTAAAGCACAATCAAATTTGGATGTCATGACTAAATCAATGAGTCGTGGTAAATTAAATGTATAGGGATGGACGCCACAAAGGTTAAAAAGTGGTTATTATTTTTATGTTTATACTGAATAGAGGAGGAATATCTACAGATGAAAATTGTAAAATGGACGTTTTCCGGCTTGTTTTTGATCCTGTGTTTGCTGTTTCTTACGGCCTGCAATGGCGGCGGTGGCGGCGGCGGTGATGCTGCGGATGCCACCATCAGCGGTATTGCCGCAGCGGGCGCTCCCATAGTCGGTACCATAAATATCAGAGGGGCAAACGGTGTCACATCCCAAAGTGCAATTCTGGCTGACGGCAGTTACGAAGTCAATGTTGAAGCCCTGACTGCCCCCTTTCTGATCTGGGCCCAGGGAACGGCCAACGGAAAGGAAGTCAAGCTTTATTCCACGGTGGACTCTACTGAGGAAAACGCCAATGTCACACCGGCCACCAATTTGGTCATGGCCATGGCTTTAGGGGCGGACCCGGCAGACGTTTATGAGGATGATCCTGATGCGGATGTTCCTGATGCCGCTGATATAGTCAATGCGGCGGTACGGGTCCAGGAACTTTTAAGCAGTGTTTTCGCCACCCTGGAAATGGATGCAGATTTTGATTTGATGAACGGTGAATTTGTCATCGGAGAGTCCTTTGACAGGGTCCTTGACACGGTATCCTTTCAAGTAGACAGCACAGACCCTGACAATGTGACCGTAGAGATTGCCGACAAGTCCTCGGGTACAACAATGTTTGAACATAACGCTTCAAGCGGGGAAACCGAAAAGGAACTGACACCTGAGGAAGTTCAGGAGATTGTGGGGGCCAATCTCACTTTCCAGGAAGAAGCCCTGGCCATATTTAAGAAAATAGAAGCGTTATATGCGACTTCAGAGCCAACTATAGCTAAATTGAAAGCGGCGCTTCTCCCCTACATGACGTCTGATTTTCTGGATGAGGGCATGGGCCGGGAAGATTTCCTGGAAGATTGGCTGGATGAAGATGAAGGGCCAACCACCGGCATTACGATCACGGCGGTGAGTATTTACCGGGGAATGAGCAACGCTAAAACGGTGTATAATAATGTAACAATAGACGAAATGCCCGGTTATACGGAAGGAAACTGGTGTTTGGTAACATTGAGCGAAAATGGGGTTACAGAGAGTTTTATCACCTCATTTGTCAAAGACGGTGACATCGTGAAATGGTATGGCAACCAGTGTCCATTTTATGACGGTGGGGATATAGAAAGTGACCATGTTTTTGAGACGCGGGAATACGGTGGGGATAGCAAATGGTCCGGCCTTGATTTATGGGCTGAAGATGAGGGTAATGTGGCGTTGGACACCTATGGTATTAATGGGTTTATTGTGTTGCATCCAGCGTTGCCCAGTCTGACCAATATCGGTTATCCCGGCATCAACGGTCTTTTGCTTGAACGGACCAGTGATATAGATCCGGAATATACAATTTCTTCAACAACGACATCCCATTGGATGAGTCAATATACAGAAGATGACGGTTTGAAAATTGAAGAACTCACGGCGGGTGATGAGTTTTTCTTTGTCGGGGTGGATGTTGACACCAAAACAGTCAAGCACAGCTGGATTTGCCCGCTTAATGCCGTTCCCCTCAAGGCGAGCAAACTGACCAACGCGCATTTTCCAACCATTACTACGCCAACTGATTCCGGTGATGTAAGTATTCCCGGAGAGGTCTCTGTGGCCTGGACCCTGCCCACGGCAGTAGATGCCTTTGGAGACTGGGTTTCCATTAACTTTGGTACTGGTTCCAATTGGTCAAATATGGACAACGATAATCCTGAGTGGGGTGATAAAGACTGGGTGACAACCACCTTTGATACCTCTGAAACCAGTATCACCAATCCCACCTGGTTTAATGTCCAGGTAACTGCAGAGGACGGCAGTGGCATGGCTTTTAAAAGGATTCTTTCTTTTTCACTGCCCCAATAACAATAGCCGGTCGGGTTTTGTCGGTGGTTGATCCGGAATAACGGACCGTTAGGGAGACAAGGCCTTTAATTTTAAACAGGCCTTGTCTCTCTTTGCTGCAACACACCGGTTGGTTTTAAGGATGGCAGTCCCCTTTCCGATACGGCAGTTAAAGGGACTGCCTATCCATGGATTTAAGCAGGCCAACAGTAAATATGAAAAGACCTTTTATAATCATAAGCCTGGTTTTTATTTTAACTTTTTATGGTTTCTTTTTTGAAACCGTTAAGATGAGTGCGCTTGCCAAATCCCAGACAGTTCATAATGAAAATACAAAAAGCGTTAAGGCTGACAGAGCCAAAGATGCGCTACTTCGAAAAACGAATTTAGACCTTGAACTTTTAGGAACAATTGTCGCAGAAGGCAGTGCTTCTTATGCCATTATCCGGAATAAACATACACATGACCAGATTCTGTATTCAACAGGGGATAGAGTTAATGACGCTGTTGTGGAAAGGATCTTCAGAGAAAAGGTTGTTCTGGCGGTTAACGGGGAAAATGAGATACTGCATATTCAAAAAGGCCGTCAGGTTTTGCCGGATACCGGCGGAAAGCCAACCCGGGACTATGGAACACAACATAAGGATGGTAAAGATCATATCGCGGTAAAAAAAGAACATGTTGAACAAATAATAAATAATTTTGACGTGCTGCAAAAACTGATTCGTGTCCAACCGGTTTATTCCAATAAAAAAATGGATGGTTATAAAGTTACGGGAATAACAGCAGGTTCTGTTTTTGAAAAAATCGGTTTAAAGAACGGGGATGTTGTGGTGGGTGTCAACTCGAAAAAAATTACATCAATAGAAGATGTCGCAATAATTTATGAGGAATTTCAATCACTTGGGGACTTAAGCGATATAGATCTTGAGATAAAAAGAGAACAAAATACCGGCCCAAAACACAGGTTCCGCCGTAAAAAAAGATCCCCGAACCCATCTGCATACCGGGCTATCTCCGGTAATAGCTGACAATACCCTAATAAACGGAGACCGGGAACAGGAGACCGGAGGCCGGAATACGTATACCTTAAGAAGGTGCAACTCCCGGTTTCCGGTCTTCATTCCTTCAGTCTCCCCGCAGGGGCGCCTAAGATGCCTTTACTAAACCAAGTTTAAATGATACTCTTTTTTTGAGTCATAATGAGCCGTTAAGGTAGGTTAAAATAGAGTTCGCCGGATCATCCAGCCGCTGCCAAGACATCGCAACCTCATACCGGACCGTGGCCGTTTTGCTCAAACATGCTCATGAATTTCATTTCACCGGATCTGATCCACAGGGTAATGTCAACGTTAACGGGGTGGGTGCCGGATGGGAACGAAACACACCATTTCAGAAAGTCTTGCAAGCGATACCTTTCCGCTTAATATCGCCATTGTGGGCGGCGGCCGGACCTGCCGGTTTTTTCTTGAGCTGATCCATGATGACCCCCTGCCGTTCTTTGATATCAAAATACTGGGGGTGTGTGATAAAAACTCCCGGGCCGAGGGGATTCTGATGGCCCGGAAAATGGGGATATATACAAACAACAGCCTTGATGACCTGCTGAAAATTGAACGCCTTGACAGCGTTCTTGAGCTGACGGGAAAGCAAATCGTCCTTCTTGAAATTATCCGGCTAAAACCCCGGGGGGTCGGGGTTCTTGAGTACAATATCAGCCGGGTGCTGCGCAATCTTCTAAAAACCCGCCAGCGGCTTGAATCAACCGAGCAACGGCTTTTGGCCGAAAAAACATTTTCCAATCTGTTGATCCGCCAGAGTACGGCGGCCATTGTTTCTATTAATACGGATTTCACCATTGTTGATGCCAATGACGCCTATCTTAAAACGGTGAAAAAGACAAAGGACCAGGTCATGGGTGCCCGCTGCTATGAAATTTCATAGACAGATACAACAGATAAGAACTTGCTTTTTGACTCAAGAAGTATAGAAAAATATTGGAAGCTTGAAATATGCCCCCGCCGGGCCACAGGCACAACATGTTGTGCCTGTGGCCCGGCGGGGGCATTCGCCGAAAAAAGGGATGTCGCAGGACAGAGGTAAAAGAATAGCCTGTATCAGAAATCTCCAAAGCAAATATGAAAATTCCAAAATTTAAGCTGATTTTAAGCGCACCTCACCAGAAACCCCGCGTACAGAGAAAATCAATTCCAATACTCAACTGCCGGGATCTGGGAGACTGAAAAGTCATAAACCAACTCAGGAATGGGATCAGAAATAACCGCCTGCGGTGGGTCATGGTTGTGGATATCCCATAAGCCCAGGTGCCGCAAAATCTTTTCGATAATATCAAGATCTTCGATAAAAGAAATAATTTTCATTTGGCCCTGACATTTTGGGCAAACCAAAGGATCAATTTCATAAATTTTTTGGATTAATCTGGCCCAATTCTGCCTTGCTTCTTTTGAAGACATCTTATTTTGTATAATTGTCGGGATTGTGTTATCAGTTTCCGCCTTCTTTCTCATCCCCCTGGACTTGTTAGAAAAGTAACTATAGTAACGAACGGTATGCTCGTATCTTCCTGGAATATGTGTCACCAACCTGGCAAGCCAATCCAAAGCATTAAACATTTTTTGGGATTTTCCATCTTTGGCGGTATAAATGATTTTAGCAATACCATCATCAGATTTTTCGACCGGAATATAGACCAGTCTTTCCTGGGAGAAGCAGGCTCGAATGATATATCTTGCCAGGTTGCCAAGTCCGATTTTATCATCAGGCTCAATTCTGTCTCCGATATAAACTTTAAATCCGGAATGATACCAGGAAAGCATGTTGTTCAAGTTTCTGCCCTTCAGGGTATGATGGCATCATTTATTTTCCCCTCTTTCTTGAGCATTTTCAGCACCTCATACTGAAATGCTTCTTCCAGGTCTTCAAGCATAAATATCGGAGCAGTCTGAAAGCTGCCGTCTTTTAAGAAACAACCGTCTGAAACTATGGCGTGAAGATGCGGATTGAAATTTAGAAAGTCGCCATAGGTCTGCACTGCAATACTGGCACCGGGAACAGCTTCTCCACCCGGGACCGTAGATTTCAGGTAAGCTGTAATAACACTCCATGCACATTTGGAAAGTTTTGCCAGTAAAGTGCGGTCATAAAGAAAATAAATTCGTAACCGTTTAGGGATGCTGAAAACCCAGTTTCTGACCTTTAGGTTATTGCCGGTATGGGACATCTTTTAAGACATTTGTCAGCAGCCATTCTCCATATTCGACAACCCTTTTCTGATGATAGGATGGGCAAAAATGCCGGCGCTTGCAAGAAAATGCCAGAAGACACTCATGGCCACATTCTTCACAACGGACCCTGGCAAACCCCATATGAAGATCACCACAGTCGAGATATCTGTAAATTACAGTCATGACGTATGTTCGCCAATAGCCGTATCTGGATTTATACATATCATCCCAGTTTCTGCCCTCCGGGTACACCCGTTCCAACTCTTCAAAATGATTCTCAACACACTTGTAATATGCGCTTTCTTTGGGAGTACGCGGTTTGTAAACATCAAAATTACTTGTTGCCTGTTGGGCCATTACGCGCTTATGTGTTAATTAGGTTTTCCAGGTGTATCAGGGTGGGCTTGGGATTGTTCAGGATGAGGGCAACTACTGGTTGTTGATGAAAACATACAATAATTGTTGAATAAACTAAACAAAAATAAAAATTGAAATCGCCCTAACAAAAAAATGCTGCGGATAAACCGCAGATTTTGACGTTCTGGGTGCGACACGAGGTCGCACTATTGGCTGTTTGCGGGCCTGTCGGTCCTGACCAAACCCGGCATTCTCCTGCCGGTACCCTATGTGGCATGCGGTTTCCGGTGCATCCGGAAACGGTGTGAAGCCCAACCGAAAACGTACCGAATTCCGCAATTGCGGAAGGGGTGGAAGCCGTGAGGCGGATATCCTCCTGGAAGCCTCAATCCGGTTGAGGGCAAGGGTTTGGATGATATGGTCAAATTAATTGAATGTTCCGTAAGTACCGTCACGGAGAGCAAGCTAAAGAGGCTGGTAAGCTTGGACCTAAAGGTGAGCGGTCAGGTTGCAGATTTCCGAACTACCGCGTGAGATGTTGCGCCGCCGGTGCTTAAGGGCAGGCCTAAGTCATCCACTAATTGGCAATAGTGTGGAACGTGGAAACCCCGTATCTTCGCCGGGAACATTCGGCAGGTGAAACCGTAAGGCACACTGATGAAGGTGCGGGAGTAAGATGCAGGAAAAAGCGAATGCCATCTTGTAATGAGGTGGATACGGATTGAGATGGATCTATTCTTCAACATTACCCGGCCCGAAAGGGAGCTGACGTCCGGCGGGTGTGGCTACAGACACACCCGGACAGGTGTTTCTTTGCGAGAAAGTCTGGAGAATCTTTGAAAATGGGAAAGCAAATGACGGCAATAGCTGGTGCGCCCATCAGCAGTTTATACTGTTAAAAGACTGTAGATGCGTATCGCAAAGGTTGTTAGAGAAGCACACGACATGCACATCCAGAGGCATTTTCAAAAGACGTATGTTTTTTGACCAGAAAAAAAAGAACTGTACTTCCCTGGCGGATCATCAAAGAAGCATGCTATGGAATAACTGTAAATTTCATTATTGCTTAAACAACCGGGTGGCCCCGCAAGGCTTAGCCTTAGAAATGCTTGAGCCGTATGACGGGAAACTGTCACGTACGGTTCTGAGGGGGCTTGGGGCAGTTAAAACTGCCCCCGGCTACCCGATTGACAAAAAATATATGGTTCAATACCGTTGTTGGAAAAACCACTCTCGGAGAGAAGGAAGGAACCCTAATTGTAAAGAATTAAGGCATGTTTTTATTTATAAGTCTCTTTGTATTTAGTTTTCTAATAGCATTTTTCTCAGATTCGCCATCAAGGAACTATCTGCTTTCCTGCGGCTGTCTTTAACGCCTCAACCAGCGGCCATATCCTGTCCGCTGTTTTTTCGGCAAATACGCTGCTTTCCATCTCGTGCAGTCTGTCGAACCATTTTTTATCACCGGATCTGTCGTTTCGCCAGCATTGTCGGACTTTTACCGCTTCTTTGACCAGGGCCTTCATCTCTGAATTTTCAAGCAGTAGCGTTAACATTTTTTTCCCTGTGTGCTTTTTATTGTGAAGGTAAACCTCAAGACTTTGCATCAACTCAACCCCTGTATTGTGGTCAGTTGCTTCATCGGCTGATTCCGGTTTTTGGGTTTGCACAAGCCCACCAAGTAACCCTGCGGTTCTGGGAAATCGAATAATAGCCGAAATAAAGGGTGCCAATGCTTTTTGCCACCGGTCCATCTCACAAAGAGCAAAAGCCCGTGCAAAATTTTCCTGCGGATAGACCATGCAGACGTACCAGGCAGCTTTTTCTGCTTCTTCCCAGGCTCCGCTGTTTAAATACACAGGAATGCGCTCCGACATTGCAGTGATTTTTTGACCGCACTCCTTGTCCAACTTATCGCATAGTGCAAGTGCCCGGGTGTATTCGTTATTTCGGTTGCAGGTTTGCGCCAGATAGATTATCGCGCGGATGTATGGCCGGGTTGACAGATCCGACCAGTAACTGTCCTTCCGGATCCGCTTTGGAAAAAGTGTGCGACCTATAGTCATGGCATTTTTAAAATGCGTTTTAGCTGCTGCCAGATCATTTTTTGTCACAGCGGTAAGTCCCAGATAATTGTGGCCCTCGGCATAGTTATCCCAGCACTCAACAAACAGTCCGGCCAAGGCCTCAACCTTATCATATTCCTGATTTTCATACATTTGGGCAATAGCCTCCATTCCTTCGGCAGGTATTTCACGGCGATGCATCAATGTTCGCCAGAAAAAGGGATTGTCCTGGTTCCATTCGTTTTCTTCTTGATCTGCAAGGTCAAGCCGCCAACTGATGAGATCCCGCAGATACATAAGCTCGTGTTGCTGATTTTCCAATAGCCTTGCCGATGAAATCAAAACCTGGGGATCTGCAATTAAAAGTTCTTTGGTAAATGCAACCATGGCATTTCGAAAGCCGTTTTCCACCCTGCTCTGCTTGTATGGATAAAGATCGGGAAGAATAGCCATGTTATTTTTTATAGCGGCGTCCAGCTTTTTCCAATCAAACCGGATCGCTGGAAACTCATCCTCAAGGAATTGCCTGAACATCTGTTTATACTTGCCGGTTGCAGCCATGGTTTCAGCCTTTGAATAGAACACGAACAATGTCTGCTGTTCCACGGAGTTGGAGACTGAATTCCTTTGCCCATGAACGATAACAACTTGATTGCCTTTTTTTCTGACATACGCCATATGCTCCCCCTGATGTTGTGTTTTTTTGTATAATTGCACAACAGCACGAATTGTGCAATAAATCATTTGCGCACAACAACCTTGTAATTTAAAAAAAGAAGAAAGTCATACCGCGCATAGCCAGGTTAACGATGAAAAGAGAAGAAAGCATTTGGTGGTCGCCTTTTGATGTTAAAATGGAGCCTTTACAGGAATTTTTAACAGGCCTTTTGATTTATATTTTCGTCTGATATAATGCTGAAAAATATATCCGGGAGGTACAAAAAAATCATGAGAGTAACCAATACATCAATATTTGATTTAAGCCCACCAGAAAAATTGCAGTTGGTACAGGATTTATGGGATGATCTGGCTAACACTGCATCTGATGTCCCCATTCATGAATGGCAAAAACAAGAATTGGCCAAGAGAAAGGCTAACTTAATGACCAATCCGGCTTCTGGGCTATCATGGAACGAGGTAAAGCAAAAAGTTCGAAGTCCATATGGACGCTGAACTCGTCATAGCACCTGAGGCTCTTCAAGATGTTCATGAAGCCTATAACTGGTATGAAAACAGAAGGACTGGCCTGGGTGAAGATTTTTTGAGTTGTGTGGATGCCTGTATCCAAAAAAATATGCCGGGCACCTGAATTATATATGAAGGTTCATGAGAACTATCGACGGGCACTGGTGAGGCGCTTCCCATATGCTGTATTCTTTGAATTTGCAAATAAAAAGGTGATTGTTTACAGTATATTCCATATTTCTCAAAATCCAGGAAAATGGAAATTCCGCTTAACTTGATCAAGATTGTACAATCATAGAAAAACAAGCTCTTGAATTTCTTATTTATCCCGAGGAAAGACTTTTAAATACTTCATAACAAAAACATGCTGCGGGCAAGCCACAGATGTTTTTGTTAATCCTGACGGGAGACCGGATGTGGACCAGGTGCATGTGGACCAGGAAAATAAAATCGTTACCACGCCGGCTTATATGCTGGGACCTGGAATCAAAGACGCGGCCAAAGGAATTGAAAAACTGGTTCTGAAAATAATTGAAATGGCATGATAAAATTCATGTTTGGCCGTGTGTCTGTGACAGTCTTTGTTCGTCCGTGTTTTTTGCAGGAGAGGCTATTCTCGCGAAGCCATCGTGGGCATGGCCCACTCCTTCCCAAAATCGAAATTCATCCCAAGATCGATTTGATAGCGTTCCCTATAGCGATAGCGAGTTCGGTAGGGTAGGTACACTTTATTATAAATGCGGGTTACCCTGACTCTGTGGATGGGCACCCTTGACAAATAAAATAAAGCCTGATTAAAAAGGATGTTATTAAAATTCATTTTACCCCGCTGCAGCTGAAAACAGAAATCATAAACGGCACTCAAGATTAGAGAATTCCAGAGAAGATCTGCCAAAAATCCTTTTGGCAGGGTCGATCTGTTTTTACTTTAAAGGAGGGGAAAGCATCATGGGAATCAAGAGGATTGCAACATGGCTGTTCATAACGGCCTGGGTACTGACGGTCATGGCCACACCAGGTTTTGGACTTATGTCTGAGCAGATCAATTACCAGGGCAAGCTAACGGATCCATCAGGAATGCCTGTTCTTGATGACACTTACATCATCACCTTTTCCATCTACAACTCGGATACGGCCACCATCCCGCTTTGGCATGAGGCTTCGGTCGCCGTACCGGTCGTCAATGGAATCTTCAATGTCAAACTGCCCCATGACCCCGGCAGTTCCCCCTTCCCGGCAGGCCTGTTTGACAACGAACTGTTTTTGGGCGTTAAGGTAGGAGCGGATGATGAGATGGTGCCCCGGCAACTTCTCACCTCAGTTCCCTTTGCCTTTAAAGCCGCTGATTCACAAATGCTTGAGGGCCGTTTGGCTGACGAGTTTGCCGGTGCCGAACACACCCACGATTTTGCTGATATAAACGGATCGGTCAGCGACGACCAGGTTCCGGATACCATTACCGTCAATCATGCTGCCCAGGCAGACCTTGCAGAAAATGCAGACCTGCTGGACGGTCAGCCTGCAAGTTTTTTTGCCGCTGCCACCCACGAACACACCTTTGCTCAAATCCTTGGCGAGATCGGCGACGGCCAGGTCCCCAACAACATCACCGTTGAGTATGCCTCAAATACTGGGAATGCAGATATGGTGGATGGTCAGCACGCCAGTGCGTTCATGGCCGCAGGCACTGACAACTGGGTTAACACCACCGGAGACACCATGACTGGCCGCCTGGAGGTAACGCGGATACTGCTTAACGGATGGGGAGAGTCTATCAAAGGCATTCTCAATACCGGAGACACCGGGGCCGGTGTATATGGCATGAGCAATGGTCCCAATTCCTATGGCGTGGCCGGCGGTGCCACCGGGGCCAATGGCGCCGGTGTATACGGTGAGACCACCGGGACCAGCGGCATCGGTGTAAAAGGAACCGCCTTTGGTGCCGACGGGATCGGTGTTTACGGCGAGGGACAGCAATGGGCCGGCTACTTTAACGGCGACCTGTTTGCTGGCGGAACGGTGGGGATCGGCACGACCAATCCAACGGAAACCAAACTTCATGTGGCCGGTAATTTAAAAGTGACCGGAGATGACGGCTGGAGCACCACCGGTGACGAGGCCGTCATCGGTCTGGGCAATTATATCGGACACTTTTTCATCAAGGCGGTTTTCGGGGATGGCCTCCGGCTTGGCGCTTACGCCACCACCGATGCTTTTGTGCTCAAGCAGATCTCCGGCAATGTCGGTATTGGAACGGCAAGTCCTGCCAGCAAGCTGGATGTAAACGGCACCACCACCACAAAAGTCCTGGTCATTACCGGCGGTGCAGATTTATCCGAAAGTTTTGACGTATCTCCTACCGGCAGAGAAATCCGGCCAGGCGCGGTGGTCAGCATTAACCCGGATCAAACCGGCGGGCTCATGGTCAGTCAGGAGGCCTATGACCATAAAGTGGCCGGCATCATCAGCGGCGCCGGTGATGTAAAACCCGGTCTTCACATGGGCCAGAAAGGCACCCGGGCCGACGGAGAATACCCCGTGGCGCTTACCGGCAGGGTCTACTGCTGGGCAGATGCCTCCCGGGATCCGATCCGGCCAGGCGATTTATTGACCACATCAGACACTCCGGGCCATGTCATGCGCGTGACAGACTATGCAAAAGCTCAGGGGGCCACACTTGGCAAGGCCATGAGTTCCCTGGAACAAGGCCAGGGGCTGGTGCTCGTGCTGGTGGGACTGCAGTAAGAGGCATGAGCCGAAAGGACTTTAAGTCAGGTAACATCAACGAAGGAGTCTTTCATGCAATCAAGACTAACAATATATCGACTTTTTGGCTGGATCATGGCCATACCGGCTCTTTTCTGGATAAGCGGCAGTTCCGCCTGGGGACAGGCACCTTTCATGGACAATGCCGTCAAGCCCCTCCGGGTGAAGGCTGTTGCCCAGCCGGCCCCCCGGTCGCTGGAAAAGACAGAGCTTTTTGACCAGACCAACCTGGTGGAAACCCCTCGGCTGAACGTTCAGCAATTGCTTGCTGAAGATGCCGGACGAACGCGCCTGGGCCCGCTTCGGATTGGCGTAACCCAGCAATTTTCACCAGTATCCACCCGGGAAAACGGCAAATGGACAACCCTGCCCGATGGCGGACAAATATGGACCGCCTGGTTCAGGGCACCGGGAGCCCTTTCCATACGGCTTCGACTGACGCCCTGGCCTCCTGCAGCAGGGGCTCAGCTTATCATTTACAATTCTGAAGATGGAACCCAAGTCAGACAGATGGATGCTGCCCGCGCCGGCAGAACATCCGGCGAGTTCTGGACACCGCCGGTTTTCAACGATGAAGTTCGCCTGGAGTACTACCTTCCCGACGGCATTGATCCTGGCTCAACCAATACTTTTTTCTCTGTCGACGCCATCTCCAACCAGTACCGCCCCATGCCCGGTACGGCGTCCACAGATGATCTTCAACCGGTCGAACTGGACTGCCATCTGAATATCAGCTGCTACACAGAATGGCAGACCCAGGCAGACGGCGTTGGTGCGCTGACCTATATATCGAGTCCGGAAGAAGGCCAGTTTTTCTGCTCAGGGGCCATGTACAACCGAGTGCCCCAGGATTTCACATCACTGTTTGCCACGGCCCGGCACTGCGGCGGCAGCGATGGCTGGAGCCAGTCCGAGGCTGAGTCCGCAATTGTATTCTGGTTTTACCAGACACCTTCTTGCAACGGCACGCCTCCTGACCCGTCAACGCTGCCGAGCACCAGTGGTGTAGCTGTGCTCGCGGTCGACTCAAACACCGACTACACCTTGCTTGGTCTTGAATCAGATGTTCCCGGAGGCGTCGAATACGAGGGTTGGGATGCCGGCTACTGGGCCGACAACGAACCTGCAACGGGCATTCACCACCCTCGGGGAACGCACCGTCGGATTACCTTTGGAACCAAAACTGACGATGTTACCAGCTGCATCCCGGCCCAGGCATGGCGGGTTTACATTGCCGATGGAGACGGAGAAATCGAACCCGGTTCCTCCGGATCACCAATTTTCGATTCAGGCCATCGCGTCCGGGGTGTCGCCAGTTGCGCCAGCTGGAGTTGCACCAGCGACGATACTACCGATTACGGGCGTTTTGACACCGCATTTTCCGTGCTTGAACCGTTTATTTACAGGAATGATGAAGTGGAATGGGATGCCTATATCAATGAGTCTTATACCGGCACAGAAAAAGGAACCATGTCCCAGCCTTTTAACACTGTCTTAGAAGGCATTTTTGCCGTACGCAAAAGCACGGACTATTCGGTTTACATTGAGGGGGGCAGTTATGAC
Organism: uncultured Desulfospira sp.; assembly: GCA_963663165.1. GTDB lineage: Bacteria > Desulfobacterota > Desulfobacteria > Desulfobacterales > Desulfobacteraceae > Desulfospira. The sequence goes on from OY760175.1 coordinate 910,970, forward strand.
GAAAGTCTGGTTATCGACACACCCATGACGTTGAGGGGCCGGAACGGTATTGTCAGCATCGGCCGGTGATCCGACTTATCAAAAAAATACGGGCGCCTTCCTGACGATTGATGGGAGCAACCGCCTATCTGCTCAAAAATGCCGCGATGAAAAAACGGCTGCTTGATGCTAAAAACCGCACGGAAGGAATACCTTTTGATAAAGCCTGCCAGGATCTTGGAGTTTGATGCCAACGGATTTGAGGACCTTGCCTGGTGGATCGAAAAGGACAGAAAAAAGGCCCAAAAAATCGTTAAACTCATCAAGGAAGTCCAACGCCAACCGTTTGAGGGGACGGGCAAGCCCGAACCCCTCAAACACGAACTGTCTGGATGCTGGTCACGACGGATTGGCCGGGAACACCGGCTGGTCTAACTGGTCTTTGATGAAAAAATCAGGATATTGGCTTGTAGATATCATTATTAGCTGAACTCTTGTTTAGCTGTCAAGCTTGACCTTGGTTGGTTTCTTAAAACGCCTTTTTTGCCCTCAAAAACATCAATATAGGCCCCCAAAAGGGGATATTTTTAAGGCTAACTGATTGATTATAAATCATTTTGCTTGGTCCGACCCCGACTCAACGACTCACTTGCTCATGGCCCGACTCATGACTCAACTTCAATAGACGCACTTTGACCGCTTTCGGCTTCCTGGCCGTTTACACTGCGCAGACTTGCCGCTGCATAGGTGTAGGTGCCTTCCTGGTCCGGCTAGTCTGTATATTGTGTGGTGTCAAGGGTGGTTTAAAGGGGAAAGTTGAACTTGCCCGGGAGCCATCCGGTACTCCACATATCCTGCGGCAGAATCCACGGCATTCCATGTAAGGCTGATCTTTCCTGCCGGCATACTGACTCCGGCAAGGCCTGCGGGCGCTTCCAAGGGGGGCAGATCCCCCTGGTAAATCTGGAAGGCATTGTCATCACTGGCCTTGTTTGAAAAAAACTTGCCCAACTTGAAAAATAAAGGCACACTAAAAAATATGATCAAAAATAGCCTGATTGTAATAAAATAATGGAGTGACTATGGTATTAGCTGACAGGGCGTTGATGCAGACCATCAAGGAGATAGACAACCTGACCGAAGAGGACCGAACCACGACAAAAGAGGTATTAAATACATTTATTATTAAACACCGTTTCCAGCGTTTGGCGTCCCAAACAGGCCTGTAGCATTTATGGAACATGACATATTGAACCGCATACAGAAAAGTGCGGAAAAACAAATACTGTTTCTTCCCCATGCTGTACGCCAGATGTCAAGGCCGGACAGGATGATAAGCACCAGGGATATCCGTTACGTGATCGAAAACGGTGAGGTCATAGAAGATTATCCGGAAGATGTCCGGGGCCACAGTTGCCTTGTCCTGGGCTGCCCTGATCATGCGATCCATGTTGTTTGTTCTCCCAAACCGGACTATCTTGCCATTATAACCGCTTACCTGCCCGACGAACAGGAGTGGGAGAACGATTTTAAAACAAGGAGAAAAACATGAAGTGCATGCATTGCCAGGGAACAATGATCAAAGGCACGGCACCTTTTCATATTGATCAAAAGGGCTACTACTTAACTTTGGAAAAAGTGCCGGCCTGGGTGTGCCAACAATGCGCAGAGGTCTATTTTGATGAACAGGAAGTAGACGCTATCCAGGAAATTATTAAAACACTGAGAGACCGGACAGATAAGCTTATGGCTGTGGCATAGCAATTTGCTTTGGGGAATAGAAAGTCCAAATGTCAAGCCTGCCCCCCCACTTTTTAAATCTTTTAGCGGGGTAGTTTAAACCAAATAATCTTGGACGGGTGAGTCTAATTATTCTAAGGCTTAGCAAATAGCCGCATCTATCATATCCAAGTCTGTGCATAATGCTATAATCAAGGTTTAGCCCCTTTTCTGGAAGGTAATCACCAGGATCAGGGGGACTTGCGCCAGGGGTTGGCCGTTGCTGCGGTCCACGGCCCGGCCAATGATCTCTATATTCTATAAAAAATAAGGTCAGAGTAAAATTAAACCCATGTTTTCGGCCCCCGAAAGAGTCGATTAAGGCCGTTTTAGGGGCATATTTTTAGCTCTTTTATAGATATTACAATGGGTTGCTGTGGCCCGACCCCAAACCTACCAACAACCAAACCCAAATCACGCCATGACCATTCAAACATTCGATAGTGTTGAATCCGCAAAAAAGTGGCTCAGAAAGTGAGGCCATTGCCGCTTTGTTTATTTTTCACACCTTGAATGATGTTTGCAGCCCTATTCCATATATGATAATTAAGCCCATGGTCAAAATGAAGCCGCCCACAGGGTTTGCCTTTTCATATTAAGGAATAACCATCATGTACGTTAACTTGCTAAAACAGGCTTTTATATTAATCTTTATGTGCTGCTTTCTGACCGGATGTGCAAACCAACCGGAAACCGAGGCTGAAAAATTCATCAAAAGCGCCAGGTCTTACATTTCCCAACAAAAACCGGATGAGGCGGTGATTGAATACAAAAACGCCATAAAGGCTGATCCCGGCAATGGTAACGCCCTGTTTGAACTTGCCGAAACCTATATCCTACTGAAAAGGGTTAACCTTGCCGTCAAGTATTATCAACTGGCAGCCCGGGCAGAACCCGGCACCCTGACGGCACATCTGAGGCTTGGGCAGATCTATCTTCAGAAAGGACAGCTTATGGAAGCAAGGCAGGAGGCCATTCACGCCCTTAAAATCTCTCCTGACGCCATTGACGGCCTTCATCTTCTGGCAGATCTTCAGGTTAAAGAAAAGGATATTGAATCCGCCATTAAAACCCTGAAAACAGCATCAACCATTGACGATAAAAATGTCAAAACCTTTACCGGTCTTGCGCTGCTTTACCTTAAAAACCGGCAGTTAACCAAGGCCGAAGAGGCCTTTCAAAAGGCCATTGCCGTTGATCCGGCCTCAAGAGATGCCTATATGGGGCTGGCAAGGCTTTACGCCTTTCAAGGCAGGAATGACAAAATTGAGGCCCTGTTGAAAACAGTCCTTGAAACACCCGGCATAACATCCCAAAAGCATGTGGATCTTGCCTGGTTTTATGAGGGCCAAAAAAATTTCCCCCTTGCTGAAGAACACTATCTAAAAGCCATTCCGGCATCTGATGAAGCCGTGCGCCCCCTTATCGATCTTGCAAAATACTATGCACGGCGGGAAATGAAGGACAAGGCTGTTGATACCATGCAAAAGGCCCTTTCAAAACATAAAGAATCCGTGGTTGTGCTCACGGAGTTGTCATGGATTTACCTTAATTTCTCGATGGTGGACAAAGCATTTGAAACCGTGAATCAGGCATTGGCCGGGAATCCTTCTGATGTTGACGCCCTTTTACAAAAGGGCCGGGTATTGATGGCCCGAAATGATGTTGAACACGCCCTGAAAATTTTTGACAGGGTCATCGGCCAGGACAGGCTCAATGCAAAAGCATACTACTACCGCGCCATCTGTATTGAAACCGGGGGGGCAACAGACCTGTCGGCACAAGAAATTTTCAGGTCGGCCGCAGGCCTGGCCGACAACCCGGCGGAATTTGAAAAAGTCCAGGTAACGGACAACCTTCTTGCCGCCGCAGCAATCGACCCGGATTTCACGGATGCCAGGATCAAATTGGCCCAGATCTACCTTTCTGAAAAAAATATAAAAAAGACAAAAGAACAGCTTGAAGAGATCTTCAAACGCCGGGCACCGAATTTAAAAACCCTGACCCTTCTATCGGGACTTCATATTCTCGAGGGGAACATGGCCCAAGCCGAAAAGATTCTTAAAACCATTGTTGAGGAAAAACCCGGCCATATCCCGGGAAAACTTCGGCTTGCCCTTTTATACAAAGCCATGGGCAATAAAGAAAAGGCCATAGCGTATTTTCAGGCAGCTTATGACCTGGACCCAAGACAGCTGGGCCTTATCCAGAAGATCACAAACATTTACCTTGAAGATAAACAATATGGCCCGGCCCTGGCTCTTTTGGATAAGGTTTCCGGCCAATTCGAACATCAGACAGATGCCAATAATGCCTTATCCTTTTTTGAAAATCTCAAGGCAGAAATCTATTTAAATAAAAAAGAGCTGGACAACGGGGTGATTCATCTTCGCAAAGCCATTGAACTGCAACCTGAATACATAACCCCCCGCAATCTGCTGGCAAATATTCTGGCCATGGACAAGGACAAATCAAAAGCATTGGAACAGTTCAGGGCCATTGAAAAGCTGAACCCGGATTTTATCCCCGCGCTCATGGGCATCGGATCAATATCGGATCTTAGAGGAAACACCGGCACGGCCCAGGCCTATTACCGTAAAATTCTGGAACTTGACCCTGGCCATGCCCGGGCCGCAAACAACCTGGCATTTATCCTTTCAGAAGAAAAAGACGGCCTTGAAGAGGGATTCCGCCTGGCCGGGCTTGCAAGGAGCCGTCTTCCCAATGCACCGGATGTTCTGGATACCATGGGATGGCTTTACTTTCAAAAAGGGGTCTACCCGTCTGCCCGGGCTGAATTTGAAAAAAGCTTAAAACTGAATCCTGAAAGCGCCCTTACCTGCTATCACTATGCCATGACCTTATACCGGATGAAAGAGTTTGAAGAGGCAAGGGTCTATTTTAGAAAAGCGTTGAAAATCGATCCCGACTTCAAAGGGGCATCTATGGCAAAAAATCTCTTAAACTAGGTATTTTTCTTCCCAACTTTATGTAAAAATTTACCCAAATACAGCCTATCCCCGGTTTAGATAAACACACCGCCTGGCACCCATCATCTTCACATCAGTGATGAAATCCATATTATTTTGAACAGTTATACAAAAAAAACAATATTAGTGATCTTTTTGAAGAACTGGCATTAAATTTGCATGTATTATATGTGGTTTATTCGATTCAGCTGATTTGCTAAACAGATTGCGACAGACAATGGGCAGACAACAGCTTTTTAATGGCGTGGACAAAATGAAACAGGCGGCAGCGGTTATGAAGTTGATTTTTCGAACAAAAGTTATCTTTCTTTGTCTTGGGGTTTTACTATTCTGCGCCAATGCTTATGCAGGGGCCATGCAGGACTTTAATTTAATCGTCCTTGGCAACCTTACCGCCGGCAATAGTGATGTGCATGGACGAACCCTTGTTGCCGGGAATATTAAAGGAGGTACAAAAGATTTTGCCATCAGGGAGGGGGCTGTTTCAAATGATGTCACTACTACGGGGCTCGATAAAAACGATTCCCTGATTGTTGGCGGGCAGATTCTCTCATCGGGTGAGACTCATGTCGACTTTGGCGGTACCAGGGTTGGCGGAAGTGACGCAGGCAAAACAATCCTTAATTCCGATTATGTATATTATAACGACACATCTGTTAATGATGTGATCCAGGCGGTCAGTGCCGATATTCAGGCCACCACGGACTGGTTTGAAAATCTGAACGCCACAGCCACCGAAACCATGACATATACGGCTAGCAATGCTGCTGCACTCAACGTGGCCACCACCGGTGATACCGCTGTCTTTGAACTGAATTCCAGTCTGATAGACAGTTCAACGGCATTGGCAAATCTTTATATTACCGGCAATCTTTCCGATGTGGATATGATCCTTATCAAGGTGACAGGAGATAGTAAAAGCCTGGTTACCGGCGGCGGACTGCATTTATCCGAAGCCTTTACAACCTATGCAGACAAAATTGTGTGGTACTTTCCGGAGCTTGAAAGTCTAAAACTGTCTACCGGATGGGCAGGCTCGGTGGTTGCCACCGGCGCAAATTTCAGTTTTACTTCGCCCATTGAAGGCTCCGTGGTTGTCAACAACATGACACTTGACTCGGAAATTCACCTGCAAACCCCTTCCTGGGATCGCCCAGACCCCGGCAGCACCGTTCCGGAACCTGCCACCGCTTTTTTGCTCGGATTTGGAATTCTTGCCATTGCCGGCCGGATAAGACTTCCCGGGCGATTTATAGTATAGTGTCTGATCAAAAACTTGAAAATTGTGCCATGTACAAGGCGGGCTGAAATTACAGGTCCGCTGCCTTAAAATTCTTGGGACTTACACGGCATTGCTTCCGGATCATTCTTCCGGCGGGCTGCTAAGCTGTTTTAAGTATTCATATAAACGGTCACGGACCGTCCCGGGTTATCCAACCAAGAACCGTCCTAAACGAATAATGAAAGTTTTTATAAGTAGTTAAGCAATGTCATTCGGTCAGATACAAGATGTACAGCTCTTCCAAATCCTCTAACCCCACCGAGATGGAAAGATAAATTTGGTCGCCGTCATAGTTATCCACTGAAAAGTTCCAGACCGAGAAAATGTCTTCGTCTTCGTCCATGAGGTCCGTTAAATTTGCCAGCAAGTCTTTGTCCGTGACAAGCGTTGCGGTAAATGAAAAGTCATTGGAATCTGCCGCCACGGCACCGGACAGACCGCTTGGTATCGTAACAAAACGTTGGTGTCGATTGCGATCATTGCAGAGAACTCTGCCTGGACTCTTCATCAGTCATAGAAGGGTCCCCCTGGACATGTTTTAAGACGCCTTTTGCAATTCCCTGTTTTTTTGTCACAATGGTTAACTGGCCAAGAGCGATAAAGCATTCCACTTCATCCCCCGGTTTGATTCCCAAAGTTTCACAATGACTTACAGGCAAAGTGATTTGTCTTTTTGCACTGACCTTTGGCATGTCCCCTCCTTTACTATTTGTCAATCGGTAAAGATTATCCCCTCTTCGTCGGGACCAAAAAGGACCGCATCAAGCCAGGCAGGGTGAGCACGTTTTTTGTACCCACAATGCCGGTGGTTTGTAAACCAACCTGCTTTTTACCCCCCCCTCTACCCTTTGGGGTATAGATTAAAAACAGCCCTGATTATACTTCTCGTGAGTGAAAGCTGATTAATCCCTAATTTGAGTTATTGAGGAGGCTCAACATGTTTATTGGTAAAAAATTTTCACTTATTTTAGTGGCGGCCGGTTTATTTATCCCGGTATTGACCCTGCCCCTGCACGCACAGGATTACCCCCATCCGGGCACCTATGTGCCGTCCCCTGCACAAGTCGCCGAGCATAAAGCGGTAATTGACGACCCCAGGCCGATTTTAAAAGAGTTTGGGATTCATCAGCTTGTGCCAAAGGAAATGCTGGAAAAAATGACGTGGGACGTCGGGCAGATGAAGCAGCAGTGGAGCCAAATCAAAGGGTTTAAGGCCCCGGATGTGGTGGGCAAAATTGCCCCGGACATCAAGCCCGGCAAATATACCTGGGAGGATGTACAGAACAATCCCGGATTTAAAGAGCTGTTGCCCGAAGGCTATATCGAGCGGTTCAAAAAAACAGCCCCGCCCCTGGCCGGCACTTTTGAAGAATTTGAAATCATCCCCACCCGCCAGTACTACATGCCCCTGCCCGTGGCCGAGGCCACGGCCAAAAATGCCGGAAAAACCCGGCTGGATGACCAGGGATATATCATAGACAAAACCTGGGTGTCCGGAATGCCCTTTCCCCGGCCTGAAGGCAAATTCAAGGCCCAGCAGATCATGTATAACTTAAAATTCACATACGAGTGCTGGGGCGGCAATATATACTTTGTTGACAATGCCGTGGGGTGGAACCGGAACCTGGAACAGGATTTTACCAACACCCTTCACTATTACGGGGCAAGGATGAACGGCCGGGTCATCTTTCCCCCCCTTGGCGCCATCAATGAGCGAGCCGCCAACCGGCGGGAACTTAAAGGGGAGATCACCATTTATGATGCCCCCCGGGATGTGGCCGGTATGACCATGGTGACCATCTCCTTTATTCCGGCTGAGTCCGAATCCCAGAGCATGATGTACCTGCCGTCCCTGCGAAGGGTCAGGAAACTGAGCGCATCAGACACCCAGGACCCCATGGCCGGATTTTCCCAGGCCGTGGATGATCTTGGCGGGTTTGCCCAAACCATGTCCCCTGATGAGTATCCCATGTCATATGAGGTGATTGCCGAGCGGGAGTACCTGGTCACCGCCCCCACCACAGACGGCGCATTTACCATCACCCAACAGGGGACCATCGTGGGACAGCAGTTTGAAAGACGGCCGGTATGGGTGGTCCTTCTCACGGAGCTGGATCCCAATTATGTCTATTCAAAGCGCATCTTATACATCGACCAGGAAACCAACCGGCTCATTTTCTCAGATATGTACGACCAGAAGGGACGAAAATACAGGACCACGGAAAACGGCGGTTCCTGGCATCCGGAATTTGGCGTTGTCAGCTCCGGCGGCGGCTGGGTGCTGGCCTGCGACCACATTGAGTATCACACGGAAATTTCGGTCTCCTATGAACTGCCGGCCGTCTATGACGCTGAAGATATCAGCTTAAGAAACATGATGCGCAGGGCCAAGTAGGGCCCAAGTAGGGCTTGAACAAAAATTCAACAACGCAAAAGGAAACGCATACAGATGAAAAAACATACCCATTGTGCCGCAGCTTTAATCGTTATGGTGCCCATGATCATGGCGTTTTGCATGATGATACCGGGAACAGCCTTATCCGGAACCGGCCCGGTTGAGTTTTCCGGTTATATTGAACAGGGGGCCAATTTTGGTATTGCCGGTGACAAACAGGACAACAAAGAGGGATTCCAGCAGGCCGTCACAAAGGTCCTTCTTGAAGCACGCCATGATTTTTCAGACACCCTGTTTTTCTATGGATCAGGCCGGCTGGATGTGGACCTGGCCTATGATCTGTTACATGACAACCATGAATGGGAAAGCAAGGGGTTCAATAAATCCAGGGACGAGCGCCAGATGCTGGATGAATGGAATGACCTCCTTTTTGAGGCCCATCTGACCTGGACCCCGGGGGATTTCAGGATCCGGGTGGGCAAGCAGATCATTCAATGGGGGGAGATGGACATTGTGCCGGTGACCAGCCAGGTGTCGCCCCAGGACTACCGCAGGGGGTATACGGAAAACGATTTTGAATTGCTGTTTTTACCGGTTACCATGGCCAAGATAGAGTATTATCCCCCTATCTTTACCGAGTCTGTCTCCCATGTGGCCATTGAACTGGTCATCAACCCGGGCATCGAATTTCGGGGAACGGAAGGCTGGGTCGAGGCCTCAAGCCAGGATGCCGGGATCTGGACCCCGGACATGATGGACTTATGGATTCCGGCCAACTATGCTGAAGATATAGACTTCAAAGAGCCGGACCATTACGAGGAGTTCGGACTGCGTGTCTCTGCGGATATTTTTGAGACCTATATCCAGGTCATGTACTTCAACGGGATCCAGAACAACCCGGTGGTGACCGAAGTGGATGCCTGGTTTACCTCCACCAAAGCCGGATACAGGGATGAAGAGTTTATCGGCATGTCCCTTTCCCGGGAACTGCCCTTTTCCCTTTCCGCCCTTGGCGGGGTTAAACCGGTGCTGCGCCTTGAAACCGCCTATTTCTTTGACTCCACCATCGGGTTCTACTATATCCCGGATTATTTTATGAGCCTTATCAAAGACAAGTGGCTGTGGGGCGTCGGCCTGGACTGGAAAATCGATATCCCCCTTTTAAACCCCAGGGCCGACATTACCGTTTATCCGGAAGTGGTTCAGGAACTGGTCCTTGACACCAACACCGCTGAAGTGGATGCCGTCAGCGGTGCCCAAAAAACAACCTCCTGGAACCTGACCCTGGAAACCCTCTATCTGCACGACAAGCTCAAGGCCTCTTTGTTTATTCAGTATGAATCCGAGTACAATACCCGGCAGATCAACCCGGCCATTGAGTACAGCCCGGATGAAAACTGGACCTACCGGCTCGGCGTCCGGTGGTTTGACGGAACCAAAGATATCACGTGGAACCACAAAGACCACATCTATGCATCGGTATCCTACCAGTTTTAAATAACGGTCACGGACCGTCTTTGGTTATCCAACCAAGAACCGGTCCACAACAAAAGATGGAAGTCTTTACGGGTAGTTAGTCAGACTTTCATATAACGGCCACGGGCCGTCTTGGTTATCCAACCAAGAACCGCCCACAACAAATAATGAAAGTCTTCTCAGGAGGTTAGTGAGACTTTCATATAAACAGCCACGGGCTGATTTGGTTATCCAACCAAGATCCGCCCACAACAAATAATGAAAGTCCTCTCAAGATGTTAGTGAGACTTTCATATAAAACCCGACAGACCCGGGGGCCAGTTTTCCTTAACGGGCCGGCCCCTTTGGATAAGACCCGAACATAAGCAGATCCATATGGTAAACAAAATATTTCACCACACCTTTTGGGCCGCGTTGACGCTGCCTTTACTAATTTTTTTGTGGGCCTGCCCGGCCTTTTGTGAATACGGCCTGTTTAACCGTGACCTTTTTTCCGTATCCTTTCCGGCACCTGAATCCGGGTGGGCCTGCGGCCGGCGGGGAATCATCGCCGCCACCCGCGACGGCGGCAACACCTGGGACCGCCAGGAGAGCGGGACACGTTTTACCCTCTCCTCCATTTGTTTTACGGACGTGCAAACCGGCTGGGCCGTGGGGGATGTGGGAACCATCCTTCATACCGTGGACGGCGGCAAGACCTGGCAGCCCCAGAAAAGCCCCGTCAGCTATTATTTAATGTCGGTTTGTTTTGCCGATTCCCTTACCGGATGGATTGCCACTGAGATGAGTACCATTCTCTTTACCCGTGACGGGGGCCTGACCTGGGAGGTCCAGTTTCAGGACCCGGATGAGGAGTTTGTGTTCCGGAGCATTTCATTTTGCGATGAAAACAACGGGTGGGCTGCCGGGGAGTACGGCTTTATCTACCATACGACCGACGGCGGCAGCACCTGGGAAAAACAGGCCGGATTTTTAAGGATTTCTCTTGAAACCGAGATGATGGAAACGGGCAACTTTATTTTTGATGTCTGGGCTGTTGATCCGGATACGGCCTGGGTGGCGGGCCTTGGAAAATATATCGCCGTAACCCGGGACAACGGAAACACCTGGCAACAGATCCAAACCGACGTGATTGATCCGGTCCACCTGTTTGCGGTATGGGCGGATCAAACCGGCCATGTCATCATCGGCGGAAACGGCACCCTGATTGAAAGCATCGACAATGGGGCTTCCTTTCAAAAGGCAGCCGTCACGCCCCCGGTGACCTATGGATGGATCGGCGACATTGAACCTTCGGCAGACAATACTTTTTTTGCCGTGGGCATCAAGGCCTGGATCTATAAAACCCATACCGGCCCTTCCGGCCATTGGCTAAACCTCAACCCGAGCAGATAAAAAGGCTACGCAAAAACCGTGACACAGAAAATTAAAACAGACCGCAAAGGGCTTGCCGACGTGATTATGGGACAAAAAAAAGGGGTTATTGTCCTGGTTGTATTGCTGACACTGGGGTTTGGCATGGGCATGGGAAAAATTAAAAATGAAGTGGTGTTATCCGACCTGTTTCCCCTGGATCACCCCTACCTTCAATTAATGGACAAATTTTACGAGGTCTTCGGCGGGTTTGGCATGGGGGTTCTCATCGGGGTAGAATCCAAAGATCAGGATATCTTCAATCCCGAAACCCTGGCCAAGGTCAGGGACATTACCCTGGAAATTGAGTTGTGGGATGAGGTGTACCGGCTCCAGACCTTTTCCATGGCCTCCAGTGCGGCCAAGGTGGTCAAGCTTTTGCCCGGCGGGGAAATCCGTTCGGAAAACCTGATGTTTCCTGAAGTGCCCCAGGACCCGGCCGGGATAGAGGCGTTAAAGACAAATATCTTTACCGATCCCACCTATGACGGCGTGTCCGTATCCATGGACGGCACAGCGGCCATGATCACCACATCTTTTAGAGAAGACATTTCCTACAGCCGGGTTTATGCCAAGATGCAGGACCTTAAAAAACGGTATGAAGATGAGAACACCACCCTTCATATTCTGGGGTTTCCCATGCTCATGGGGGTGATCTACAGTTTTGTGGGCCAGATGTACCTGGTATTTGCCATCTCCGTTGTCCTCATGGTGGTCATCCTTTTTCTTATCTTCAGGAATGCCTTAGGGATCATCGCCCCGTTGACCATGCTGGTGATCTGCACCATCATGGGGCTGGGATTTACCGGGTGGATCCAGATGAATTTCTCCCCCCTGCTTTATGTGCTGGCCTTTTTAGTGGGGGCGAGGATGCTGAGCAACTCGGTGCAGATCACCCACCGGTATATTGAAGAACTCAAGGCCACAGGGCATGTGGACCAGGCCACGGGCAACACCATCACCGCCATGTGGAAGCCCAATGCCGCGGCGGTCATGACCGATGCGGCCGGATTTCTGGTCCTGGGCCTGGCCAAGATTGTCCTGCTCCAGCAGCTGGCCGTTATCATGAGTTTCTGGATGCTGACCATCGGCCTTTCAGGCATTCTGGTGCCCCTGATCTGCAGCATGGTGCCCGTTGACCCTAAGACTTTGAAAACCGCGCCGGCGCAAACAAAAGAGAGCCACTGGCTTGACCGGATGATTCTCAACACAGTGAACTTTTCCATTGGCCGGGGAAGGCCCCTGATTTTCATCATCATTGCCGCCATCCTTGCCGTGGGAATCTGGCAGATCAAACATTTAGAGGTGGGCGACCCCACCCCCGGTTCGGCCATCCTCTGGCCTGATCAGCAGTACAATACGGACACCGCCCTTCTCAATGAGAAATTCAAGGCATCTTCCGATGATTTCTCCCTTTTCTTTGAAGGAGAGAAGGGGGCGGTTTACCAGCCCCAAGTATTGAAAACCCTGGAGGATTTTTCCGATTATATGCTCGAAACCCTGCCGGACATCTATAAATCTTCGGACTCCATCCTCAACCTGGTCCGGTCGGTGAACTACATGTTCCGGGAGGGAGACCCCTTAAGATACCAGCTGCCCGCCAACCTTGAGGAGATGACCGGCCTTTTGGGACAGCTGAAATCCACCATTGATCCGGCGGTTCTGGCCCTGTATATGGACAAGGAGATGCGGCGGACCCAGATCACCCTCTATTTTGCCGACCATACCTCCCAAAATATCATCCGCATCAAAAAAGCGGCCTATGATTTTTTCAAAAACAAAGGGATAGCACTTGAGAACGGCGGGTTTACCACTGAGCACGGCACCTATTTTCTGGCCGGCGGAGCCATTGGGATGGAGATTGCCCTGAACGAGGAGATGCGGCGCTCCCATGCGGTCATGGACGCCTTGGTGCTGCTGGCCATCTTTGTCATGTGTTCTTTGACCTTCCGGTCTATGGCCGCCGGGCTCATGCTCGCGGTTCCGCTGCTGTTTTCCAACCTGATTGCCTTTACCTACATGACCTTTGCCAATGTAGGGCTGACCACCAACACCCTGCCGTGTTCGGCAGTGGGCGTGGGGGTGGGCGTGGATTTTGCCATCTATCTGTACTCAAGGTGCATGGAGGGGTTCACCCCGGAAAAAAGTTACAGCCAGGTGGTGGTCGAATCGGCTAAAACAGCCGGCAAGGGCATCATCTTTACCGGGATCACCCTGATCCTGCCCCTGATCATGTGGTACGCGGTTTCCGGATTGAAATTCCAGGCCCAGATGGGATTTTTCCTGTCCATGCTGCTGTTTACCAATATGGTGGCGGCCTTAACCCTTCACCCGCTGTTAATCTGCGCCATCCGGCCTGAATTTCTTAAAAGAAAGGCAAACCAGAGCTTGCAGCCCAAACTTTCAGGATTTCACCCCTCAGGGGCGGAACACGGTTAACCTCTTTGTTGTTTTATGATATTAATTGAGAATCTTTCAGGGGCATGAAATCGGTATCCGTGCCCCTGAATATGTAGAACTTTAATAAAAATTGGGGTTGTTTGAGGATGACAGGTTCGGCGTACGCTTTAGGGGCGGCCTTTTTCTGGGCCGCCGGTGTTATTTTATTCAAAAAAAGCCAGGGCACGTTTTCTCCGGTTCCCCTGAACATTTATAAAAGCATTGTGGCCCTGGTCCTGTTGACCGGCACCATGCTGATATTCAAGGTTCCGTTTTTTCCGGGCCATCCCCATAGATACTGGATTTTGCTGTCCTTGTCCGGCTTTCTCGGCATTACCCTGGCCGACCTGCTTTTTTTTATTGCCCTGGACCGGCTGGGCGCCGGGTTCCTGGCTGTAGTAGAATGTTTTTACCTGCCCTGTATTCTGTTGTTCTCTTTTGTTCTGCTGGATGAATCCCTGTCTGCCCCGGGCATTGCCGGAACCTTTTTGATTCTCGGGGCCATCGGCTTGGGATCGGTTTCCTTCCGGCAAAGGCCCCAGGATAAGGCCTTAAACGCTCAAATTTCCTTTATCGGTCTCGGGGCGGGGTTTTTGTCCATGATTCTTCTGGCCTGGGGCATTGTGATGGTCAAGGATGTACTGGAGCAGACCCATGTGTTATGGGCCACCCTGGTCCGGGTCGCGGCCGGGATACTGCCCCTGGGAATTATCGTGCTGTTTCATCCCAAACGGGATCAATACCTTAAGGAGTTAAAGTTCTCAAATGCCTGGCTGACCGCCCTGCCCGCCTCCATTTCAGCTAACTTTCTGGCTCTCTTGTGCTGGATTGCCGGCATGAAATACACCACCGTATCAAGGGCCGCCATCCTCAACCAGATGTCCACCATCTTTATTTTTATTCTGGCCGCCCTTTTTTTAAAGGAGAGAATCACGGTCAACAAAAGCATTGCCATCATCCTTGCCGTGGCCGGGGCCTGGCTGACCATTGTGGGATAACAATACATCAGAAATGGGCTGACCATAAAAATTATGGTTGCATCCTGTTAACGGCAAAGGATATACAATCAAAACCAATGTCCGGTTTTATTCCATTCCGTTTTTAAGGCTTGGATATTTTTCAAATCATCCGGATATTCAGTTATTCTGATGCAGCATCATAATCAGTCAACGCTCAGGAGCAGTTATGAACGGTGAGAATGACAACCAATTTAACACCCCTTTTGAAGCAGTTGTTGGTGAATGCTGCTCCGAAGACGATGTCGGCCATGGGAACCACCTTGGGATCTTTTATGATGATCTGACCAGCCTTTTTAATCAGCTTCCGGAAATTATACAACAAGGCCGGATAGCGTTATCATATGCGGACAACAAAAGCGCCAGGCCCTATCCATTTCCCGAACAGGAACCGACAGGTGTTCTGCTGGAATGGCCCATACCACGATTTGGTTTGATCAGTGTCATTCAAACGGACTCGCCGGAAGGGGGGAATGAATTCATCTCAGCCTATCCCTGGGTAAGTGATGGGGCGCAGCATACAATTCTTATTGAAGAAATTAAATTATGGCCCAATCGTCTTGAAGCCCAGATTCAATGTGTTGTGGGCTCTGAAAAAGATCACTCGCTTGTATTTTTTGATCCGTTGTTTGCCGCTAACCGAAAATTTTATAAAAAAGGGGAAGCTTATCCGTTCATTTTTACGGGGTTCACATATACGATGGAAATCGTAAGCCCTGATCCCATCATTATCCATGAGCAAGAACATGTCTCCCGGCTTCGGGGGGTGATGCATGCCAATAATCCAGCCGAACGGGATAGTAAAGAACCATTGATTTTTCAAACCTGTGGAATGGCAGCGCTTTTACCACGGCCTGATCTTGGTGAAGACGACTATGAGTTTCAGGGACCTGTCAGATCGGTGACAGAACTGCATGAAAAAATGCTCGGTCAAAGGGTTTGGTGTATTCGCATCACGGTACTCAGACCTTGTGATATTGATTTTGATATCGATTTGTATGTCCCTGAAAACAAGCTCAAAAACCGCAGACTCCCAACCATTGGTGAAGACGTGCGCGGCGTTCTCTGGCTCCAGGCCTATCTTTGGTATCCCGGAGAAAAAACAAACCAAACATAAGTGGAAATTCAATTTAAAGTCCAACTATTGGATATAACGGCCATACCCTAAAGGGCAGAAACCGGGCCGCCTTGGTTATCCAAGCGAGGCAGCCGGCAACAAAGATTAAAAGTCACCTTTGTTAAGGGACTTTCTCATAAAACTCAATACACTATGAATGACATCGAAAAAATCGAAAAACGTCTATGGGAGGCGGCTGACCAGTTAAGGGCAAACTCAAAGCTGACCTCTACCGAATACGCATTGCCCATATTGGGGCTGATCTTTTTGAGGCATGCCTACAACCGGTATCTGATCGTTGAAAAACAGATCAAGAAAGACCTGCCGTCCCGTGGGGGCAAGACCCGTCCCCTTACCAAGGATGATTTCGTTCAGAAAAGCGCCCTGTATCTCCAGAAGGAGGCCCAGTTCCAGTATCTGCTTGAGCTTCCCTCGGGGGAGGATATTTCCCATAAGATCATCAATGCCATGACGATCATCGAGTCCGACTATACGGGGCTCCAAGATATCCTGCCCAGGGAATACCACATCTTCGATAACGAACTGTTGAGCAAGATGCTACGGATTTTTGACGATGAAGCCCTGCGTAACGGCAATGGGGATGTGTTTGGTCGGATCTACGAGTATTTTCTCATGAAGTTTGCCATGGCCGGTGCCCAGGACTCCGGGGAGTTTTTTACGCCGACATCCCTGGTTCAGACCATCGTGAATGTCATTGAACCGGACCATGGGACCGTGTTTGACCCGGCTTGCGGGTCCGGCGGCATGTTCGTTCAAACCTCCCATTTTCTCAACCAGACGGGCAGGGCAACCCAGGAGGCTGTCACCTTTTACGGGCAGGAGAAGACGGCACTGACCATCCGTCTTGCCAAAATGAACCTTGCCGTGCACGGCCTTGAAGGGCAGATCCTTGAGGGAAACACCTTTTATGAGGACAACCACTGGCTTTGGGAGAAGGCTGATTTTTTGATGGCCAATCCACCGTTCAATGTGGACAAGGTGGACGCCGAAAAGATCAAGGACGATCCCCGCCTGCCCTTTGGCCTGCCCGGCGTAAACAAGAACAAGGAGGTCAGCAACGGTAATTACCTGTGGATCTCTTATTTCTACAGTTATCTCAATGGGACAGGGCGGGCCGGTTTCGTTATGAGTTCCCAGGCGTCAAGTGCGGGCAACAAAGAGGCCGATGTCCGGGAAAAGCTCATCAAGACCGGCCATGTGGATGTCATGATCGGTATCCGGTCCAACTTCTTTTATACCCGGTCGGTGCCCTGTGAGCTGTGGTTTTTTAATAAATCCAAACCTAAGACCATGGCCCGTAAGGTGCTCATGCTGGATGCCCGGAATGTTTACCGGAAAGTTACGCGCAAGATCTACGACTTTACGCCGGAACAGCAAAAGAATCTTACGGCAATCATCTGGTTATACCGTGGCCAGACAGAGCGATACCTGGGACTTATCAAGGCGTACCTGGGAACGTTGGTAACTGAGAGTCTGGCCGTCGAGGACGCCCTCAAAGGGTTTGCCGATGGGCAAAAGCCGCTGCTGGATAAACTCAATGCCTTCCAGAAGGTCGTCAAGGACGCCAGCCTGGGCCAATTAATCCGTGACGTGACCGGGATAGTCGAGCAGTGCAAGACCCATGGTGGAAAACTGGTGTCCGACATCAATGCGTACGGGGCTGAATACGCCGGGATTCCCGGCACGAATGACCGCCAGAACCAGGCCCGCAAAGACTTTGAGCCGATCAATGGCCAACTGAAGATGCTGCCCAAAACGATTGACCTTTTGTTTAAGCAGACGGTTCGGGGTATCGAGATTGCCGAAAAGGACCTGGACGCCAAGTCCAATGATGCGTGGGATAATCGTGAGGTCACCCGTCTGAAAAAGGAACTGGATGTCATTCGAAAAGAGGCTGTTGGGAAGCTGAAGACACCAGGGTATTATTATCGGCAGATTGAATGGCTGCAATCGCGTTTCCCTGATGCCAAGCTTGTCGATGTCGAGGGATTGGTGAAGTTGGCCGATCAGTCGGAGCTTGAGGCCAATGACTGGAGTCTGACGCCGGGACGGTACGTTGGGGTTGCCCCGCCTGTTGAGGACGAAGATTTTGACTTTGAGGAGACCATTCGGGATATCCATCTTGAGCTTGAGGGGTTGAACCAGGAAGCCATTGAATTGGCGAGGACTATCCAGAGCAACTTTGAGGATCTTGGGATATGAGCTGGCTGACGCAAAAGCTTGGTGACGTTCTTACGCTGAAAAGGGGCTATGATTTACCTTCGTCAAAACGACAATTCGGTTCAATACCAATTATTTCATCATCAGGCATAACTGGAACACATAATATTTGTAAGGTTGAAGGTCCCGGTGTTGTTACAGGGCGTTACGGCACCATAGGAAAGGTCTATTATGTAAACAACGATTTCTGGCCATTGAACACTGCCTTGTATGTGCAGGACTTCAAAGGCAATGACCCAAGGTTTGTTTCCTATTTTTTAAGTCACGTTTTGATGTTCACACAAAGTGACAAAGCTGCTGTGCCTGGAGTAAATCGAAATGACCTTCATGCCAAGGATGTTTTGTTTCCACCCAAGGAAATTCACACTAAAATTGCCTCCATCCTGACCGCCTACGATGACCTCATCGAGAACAACAACCGCCGGATAGCCCTCCTTGAGGACTCCGCACGTCAGCTTTACCGTGAGTGGTTCGTGAGGTTGCGGTTTCCCGGGCATGAGAACACAAGGATCACCGATGGTGTGCCCGATGGATGGGAGAAGGCTGCTGTTTCTAACTTTTGTACCGTTGGTAGAGGAGCTTCCCCGAGGCCAATCAAAGACTATATGGGGGGCGATATTCCGTGGTTTAAAATCGGTGACGCTACTGCTTCAGAAAGCCCGTATATCTTTGAGACTGTAGAAAAGGTGACCGAAGATGGATCTCAGAAGAGTATCATACTGCCTGTTGGCGAGTTGATTCTCTCAAATAGTGCTACATGTGGGATTCCCAATTTTACGGGTGTTTCTGGTTGTATCCACGACGGTTGGCTTTATTTCAAAGGGTTAAAGCATATAAGTAAGTACTTTCTCTATCTTTACCTTATTTTTCAGCAACAAGCTCTCCTGCAAGGTATTGGAGATGGTGCAACTCAGAAGAATTTAAACACCAAATACGTTTCAAACCAACCACTTCTTGTGCCTAAATCAACCAAATTGCTTGTGCGTTTTGATAAACTGGTTCAACCAAAGTTCGATTATATTGAAAACCTGGCGAAACAAAATCAAAAGCTCAAAGCCGCCCGTGACCTCCTGTTACCCAAACTCATGAACGGAGAGATACCCGTATGACAGGCCCCATGACCGAAGACAGACTTGTTCAGAAGACCACTGCTGAGTACTTTGAGTCGGAACTTGGATGGAACTCAGTGTATGCCTATAATGCTGAGGACTTCGGTCAGGACTCCCTGCTGGGGCGGAATGACGATACCGAGGTGGTGCTGGTCCAGCACCTTCTAAAGGCCCTGAAACAATACAACCCCGGCCTGCCCGAAACTGCCTATGAGTCAGCCGTAACGACAATTGCCGCCACCAGTGTCAGCAAGTCCGCCCTCCAGGCGAACCGGGAGAAATACGGGCTGTTCAAAAGCGGTGTCCCGGTCAAGTTCAAGAACGATAAGGGGATTATCGAAGAGCGGCGCCTCAAGGTCTTTGACTTTGGCGATCCACTGAACAATGATTTCCTGGTGGTCCGTGAATTGTGGATCGCAAAGCTTCCCTACCGGCGGCGTCCGGATATCATCGGGTTTGTCAACGGCATCCCTTTGCTGTTCATTGAACTAAAGAACATCCATAAGGATATCCGCCGGGCCTATAATGAAAACCTCAAGGATTACAAGGACACCATTCCCCATTTATTTGATCACAATGCCTTTATCATGCTCTCCAACGGGGATAAGGCCAGGATGGGATCACTGTCAGCCAGGTATGGCCACTTCAAGGATTGGAAACGTCTGGACGAGGATGAACCGGGTGTGGTGGACTTTGAGACCATGCTCAAGGGGGTGTGCACCAAGTCAAACTTTATGGATCTTTTTGAAAATTTTATCCTGTTTGACGAGAGTGCCGGGACCCTTGCCAAAATCGTTGCGCGAAACCATCAGTATCTTGGGGTAAACCGGGCCGTTCGATCGGTACGGGACCGCAATGCCCTTGAAGGACAGCTCGGGGTCTTCTGGCATACCCAGGGGTCCGGCAAATCCTATTCCATGGTGTTCTTTTCCCAGAAGGTTCACCGTAAACTCACCGGAAATTTTACCTTTCTGATTGTCACGGATCGAGAAGACCTGGATACTCAGCTTTACAAGACCTTTGCCGGATGCGGTATTGTGGATAACGATAAGGACCACTGCCGGGCATCAAGCGGGGCTGATCTTCGGGAACTGTTCTCTTCAAGCAAGGCGTACATCTTCACCATGGTCCACAAGTTCAATAAGGACGTGGCTGGCCCCGGGGATATCTATTCTGATCGGTCCGACATCATTGTTATCTCCGATGAGGCCCATCGTACCCAGTATGGCCGTCTTGCCCTGAATATGCGCAATGCACTTCCCCATGCCCACTACATCGGGTTTACCGGGACTCCGTTGTTCAAGGATGATGAGATCACCAAAAAAATATTCGGCGGGTACGTATCCACCTATGACTTCCAGCGGGCTGTTGAGGATAATGCAACAGTTCCACTCTTCTATGACAGCCGGGGGGAGAAACTTGGGCTGGCCACCACGAACATCAACATGAAACTGGCTGAAAAGCTTGAAGCCATTGAACTGGATGCGGACCAGGAGGCACTTCTGGAAAAGGACCTGTCCCGGGCGTACCATGTGATTACCGCCACCAGAAGGCTTACGGCCATTGCCCGGGATTTTGTTGAGCATTACGCCACCGCCTGGGAAACCGGCAAGGCCATGTTTGTCAGCCTCGACAAAATCACGGCCCTGCGGATGTATAATCTGGTTCAAGGGTTCTGGCAGGAACAAATTCAGAAAACCGACGCCGGCATGAAAGAGGCCTGTGACGAACAGGAATTAATGGGTCTGCGGCGTAAACTTGAATGGCTCAAAGAAACCCGGATGGCGGTGGTCGTGAGCGAAGAGCAGGGGGAGATTGAGAAGTTCAAACACTGGGATCTGGATATTATCCCCCACCGGGCACGCATGAAAAACGGATTTGAGACGTCTGACGGCAAGACCCTTGAAATCGACCTGGCATTCAAACGGGAGAATCACCCGTTCCGGGTTGTCTTTGTCTGTGCCATGTGACTGACGGGGTTTGATGTCCCAAGCCTTTCAACCCTCTACCTTGATAAACCCTTAAAGGCCCATACGCTGATGCAGGCCATTGCCCGGGCAAACCGCATCAACGAAGGAAAGAACAACGGGCTGATTGTCGACTATTGCGGTATATTGAAAAATCTGAGGGAAGCGCTTGCCACTTTCGCTTCTGGTGGCGGCGCAGGTGGCGGTGTTCCCGAACCGCCCGTTAAACCAGATGAAGAACTGCTTGAGGAACTGGCCGGGGCCATTGACCACACCAGGGTCTTTTTGAAGGAACGGGGGTTTGAGCTTGAGAGCATTTCCGAAAAAACAGGATTTCAAAAAATTGCCGCCATAAAAGATGCCAAAAACGTGATCAATCAGAGTGAAGAGACCCGGAAGCGGTTTGAAATACAGGCACGGATGGTTTTTAAGAAATTTAAAGGCTGTCTGAACATCAAGGCTGTAAACGACTTCAGGCAGCCCCATGACGCCATTGACATTGTTTATAAAAAGCTGCTCGGGGATCGGGATAAAGCCGACATCAGCCGGATCATCCAGGATCTTCATAAGGTGGTGGACCAGGCCGTGGAAGTAAGGGAGGCCGGGCCGGGTGTTGATGACTACCTTTATGATATCAGCAAGATAGACTTTAAGCTGCTGCAAGAAGAGTTTGCCAAAAAGAAACACAAGAACACAACGGTCTATTGCCTGAAAGAGGCCATTGAAAAGAAGCTTGCACGGATGCTGAAACAAAATCCCTTGAGGACCGACTTCAACAAACGCTATCAGGAGATCATCCAAGCGTATAATGAAGAAAAGAACAGATCCACCATTGAGAAGACCTTTGAGGAGCTGATGAAGTATTACCGGCAGTTGTCCGAGGAAGAAAGGCGGGCCGCACGGGAAGGCCTTACCGAGGAACAGCTGGCGATCTTTGATCTATTACTCAAACCGGAAATATCAAAGGCGGACCGGGAAAAGGTGAAGCGCATCGCATCGCCGGTGAGCTTCTTGAGTTGTTAAAGGCTGAAAAGCTGAAAGTTGAGAACTGGCAGGAGAAAGAGGTGACCAAGGCCGCTGTCAAAACTTTCATTTACAACTACCTGTACGATGAAAACACCGGCCTGCCCGATCCCTTTTACAGCACCGATGATGTCGAACAAAAAACCGGTATCGTGTTTGATCACGTTTTTATGCGGTATCAGGATAGCGGCCATAGGGCTTATGTATAGCCTTATTATCTCCGATTCTTTTTCCTGGATTTTTTAGACTGTTTGCGTTTTTTCTTTTTAGCAGATGATTGTTTTCTGCTTGATGCTTTTTGAGCCTTTAATTTCAAAGAACCCGAATGTTTTGTATTATCCTGAAAGCATGCCCACCAGGACATGGCCGCGTGGAAATCATCAAGGCTGTGTCTTTCCATATCCTCTTTCAACACCTGAAGACTCTTTTCTTTTCCCATATCCAGGGTTTTCTTGAAGCTTTCATAACCGATTATTCCAGGTGAGATCAGTCCGTTTTCATAAGATGCCTCGATCGTATCCATAATCTCTTCAGGGTAAAGGTCGCAAACGATGCATGCTAATAGTCCCCAGAAGTCTGAAGTTTTGTCCGCTTCATTCCCAGTGAACAATGAGTTGAAAAACTCAATGGTATCCTCCCTGGATACATAACCGGATACAGTAGAATAAGCTATTGCTTGACAGCCTGAAATACGGATATATTCGTTTACCGCTGTATTACGAACCATGGATTTCATAGAATCAATGGAGCCGTTACAGGTATTGAACAAAAGAGCCGGCAAATCCGAGGTACAGATATCGCCAAATAGTTTGTCCGGCAAGTCATCCGGAAGGCAAAAAATATCTATAAGCAATTTATGGACACGATGTTCTTTAAAATGTCCAAGCAGCATTACCGAATAAATGTGGTCATAGAGTTCACCATCTTCGATGTAAACCTGGGGATTGGACAAGAGGTCTTCCAGAACTTTGATCAACGCGGGTGTTATCTCTTCTTTGAGTTCAATGGCTGCGTTGATTTCTTCCCGTTTGTAAACACCATCATAATATTTAAAGGATGCGAGAATTTCAGACACCCGATTTTTTGTATGATCTTCCATATCAATCGTAGTAGATTTCCTTTTTTATTTTTCAGCGGGCTCAAAGCCACAACCTTGCGCTTGTCAAGGTGTTGAGAACTCGATTTAAAATGCAGGCTTTATTCTGCCTGTTTCACCAGTTGATAACTTTTCCTTTACAAAAACCTGGCTTTGAATTTTTCCGGCACCCTGGCCTTGACCCGCTCGTTTTTTTCCAGAAATACCCATCCGTTTTTGGCCAGGGCCGCTAATTTTCCCGAATCCTGTATGGTCATCCGGTAGATAAATTCACATCCGCATTCCCAGAAACCGGAAACCCCGATCTCAACGTTGAGAATCTGGCCGTAAAACACCTCTGATTTGTAGATAATGGCTGAGTCGGCCATGATCAGCCGGGTGCCTTCAATATCGGTTTCCACATAGCCAAGCTTTCGGATAAACCGGGCACGGGCCTCGCTGACCGCCACCAGAAAGGCTTCATTGCCCATATGATGGGCGGTATTGATGTCCCGCAGCCGGACATCAATTTGGGTTGAAAAAAATATTCTTTCAGGGGGATCTATCCGAACTCGGGCCATATTTTTATATCTCCTTGGATCTTTAGTGCTTCAACAACAACTTTCGGCCCAAGTTTACCGTCATGTGTCTTCAAAATCAATACCGGCTGAATCAATGTCATTAACTTAAGCATCGAGTATGTTATTTGCAGGTCTCCTCTGTGTAGTTTGGCGCAAGCCAAACCTTAAATTCTCTCTGTGGTTAAATAGAAAATGCGGGCGAAGCCCGCTGATTTCACAAACCAGGAATTTCAAAAAAAACCTTTCAATCCCTTTGGGATTTCATGTTTTTAAACCACAGAGGACACTTAAGGTTTGGCTGCGCCAAACTTCACAGAGAGTAACGGACAGGGGCAGGCATTGGGAGATGTGCTCTTCATGACGTTAATAAGAGCCGTCCCAATTTATAGTGATGAAAACTCTTAATTTAATGACATTGCCGGCTGAATAGAAACAAGACCGGATCACTTTTCCTTAGGGGTTCGCATTCCGGTCTCCGGTTTCCGGCGGCAGGAAGCAGGGCCATACCCGCGAACCAATGGCAGACATGGCCCGCTCCCTGCATGGACCTAAAATGTGAAAATAAATGCTGAAGGTCGGGTATCCTTAGAACAGTGCACCCGGTCTGCGGTCTCCCGTCTGCGGTCTGCCTTTATAACTGTCAAATCCCTCCCAAACGCGTTGTCCGGTATATGCCACCGGGTCTTCCGTCCCGCTGATCACCCGTAACACCCCCAAGGCCAGGGCCTCCATCTCAAGTTCCCCGGGGTAAATATCCACCGGGGCAATAAAGGCCACCATCCGGGTGAGTTCTTCGATAAAATAACTGTCCCGGCTGATTCCCCCGGTGAGGACGATGGCGTCCACCTTTCCTTCAAGGACTGTGGCATAGGCGCCAATGCTTTTTGCCACCTGGTAGATCATGGCATCGTATACCAGTTTGGCATACCGGTCCCCTTTGGCGATCCGTTGTTTGACCTCCAGAACCTCGCTGGTTCCCAGGTGATTGACCAGTCCACCGTTCTTCATGAACAGCTCTTTGACCTTGCGTTCACTGTATTGCCCTGAAAAACAAAGGCTGATCAGTTTTGATGGCGGGACCACACCGGCCCGGGTCGGCGCCATGGGGGCTTCCCCGTAAAGCAGGTTATCGGCATCCACCACCCGTCCTTTTTTATGGGCCGCAACCGATACGCCCCCGCCGATGTGGGCCACCACCAGGTTAACATCGGTATAAGGTTTGCCCATTTTAGCCGCCGCCCGCAGGCCGACTTCCTTGTGGCTTAGGGCATGAAAGCTGCTGGATCGGGGCAGATCGGCAATCCCGCTCACCCGGGCCACGGGCTCTAACTCATCCACATCAGGCGGATTGACCACAAAGGCGGGCTTGTCGTAAGCCATGGAAAGATCATGGGCCAGCAAAGGGCCTAAGGCGGCCGGGTGAATGGGCCGGGACCGGGCATGGTCGAGCATGAGGTCATTGACCGGGTAGGTTCCCCCGGAACAGGGGTCCAAGCCCCCTGCCCGGCCCACAAAGGCGGTGAAGGTTCTCAAATCGTATCCTTGTTCATCCATGGCTTTGATGATCATCTGTTTTCGATAATCGAACTGATCGCTTAACTGTTTGAACCGGGCCAGCCTTTCCGCCTCATGGGTAATATCAAGGCCATAAACCTTGTCCTCATTTTCAAAGACGGCAATTTTGGTGGATGTGGAGCCGGGGTTAATGGCCAGGATCCGTATGATTTCCATCATGATCAGCCTGCCTTTCCGGTAGCCGGGCAAGTTCCCGGCCCCGATTTATTGATGGATGCCGCCAGCAGAATCGAATTATATTTCTCTTCTGTAGGGCCCGATCTCGACGTTACAATCATGGGGACCTTGGCGCCGACAATAATGGTGCCGGCAACGGATTTAGCACTGAATACCAGGCTTTTGGCCAGTGTATTGCCAACGGTAATATTGGGACACAAAAGGATATCTGCCTCCCCGGCCACAGGGCTTGAATACCCTTTGATCAGGGCAGATTCCTTATCGACAGCAAGATCATAGGGCATGGGGCCTTCAACCGTACAGTCGGGTATCTCCCCGGCCTCACCCATTTTTTTAAGTTCCCCGGCCTCCACTGATTCGGGCATTTTAGGGTTCACGCGGTCTACGGCAGATAGAACAGCAGCCTTAATGTCGGTGAACCCCATGCTTTTTAAAGCGCCGCTGGCATTGAGCAGCAGCTGTTTTTTTTGTTCCAGGGTCGGGTAGGGGACCATGGCCACATCTGTAATGGTCAACAGTTTATGATAGGTGGGAATCTTCAAAATAAGGATGTGGGAAATCAGCTTGCCGGTCCGCAGATCATTTTTTTTGTCGATGACCATATTCATGAAGTCAGCGGTCTGAAGATGCCCCTTCATCATGACATCGATGTCACCTTTGCGGGCCAGATCAACGGTAATATTCAAGGCGGCATCCATGTCTTTGGCATGCAGGATAGTGTATTCACAATAATCCTTATAAGCGCTTAAATTTTCGTTTATCTTTTGCTTGTCGCCAATCAGGACGGGATGGGCAATACCGTCCCTGCCCGCAGACATGGCGGCTTTTAAAGCATGGGCATCCTGGGCACAGACAACCGCGACATTTTTCTTGGTCGCGTTGAGGATATTGGCTTCAATGAGCGTGCTAAAATCAGTGTAGACCATTTTGACTTAAGACCCCCCCCCTTTTTTTATGAAAAAAACTGTTGACAAAGATTATCAAGGCATATATCACAAAAATAAAGCGAGCGCTCTATTTATTTTAAAAAATTTTACACCGGCCAAAAAAATTAATTACCGCAACCTGGAAGCCAACTTTAAACATGAACCATTTAACATCCCCCCATTTAAATTTGTCTATAAGGAAATTTGACACTTAAATTATGGAGAGAAATTATGACCATAGGCACCTACGAAGAATACAAAAATAGACTGCTCAAAATGAAGCCCAATGTCTACTTAAACGGCAAAAAGGTGGACCGTTCCGGCGACTGGATCGATGGGGGGTGTTATGTAATGAAGCAAACCTATGATTTTGCCCACAACCCGGAGTATGAAGATGTCTGCACGGCCACATCCCATCTGACCGGCAAAAAAATCAACCGGTTCACCCATATTCACAGGTCCCAGGACGATCTGCTTAAAAAACAGCTCATGACCCGGCTGCTCTGCCACCGGGTGGGCGGCTGTATCCAGCGCTGCATGGGGACCGATGCCTTGAACGCCCTGGCGGTTGTTACCTATGATTTAGACCAGGCCTGCGGGACCAGTTATCACGAACGCTTCAATAAGTATCTGCTCTATTCCCAGGAAAACGACCTGGTGGCCAACTGTGCCCAGACCGATGTCAAGGGGTCCAGAAATCCCAAGTACAAAAGGGCCCATATGCAGCCGGACCCGGACCAGTTTGTCCATATCGTCAAAACCGATGTGGACGGTATCGGCATTGACGGCCAGCCCTGTAAGGGGATCATTGTCCGGGGCGCCAAAATCTGCAACTCCAATGCGCCTTATGTGGATGAAATCATTGTCACCCCCACCAAATTTATGGGACAAGGGGATGAGGCTTATGCGGTCTCCTTTGCCCTGCCCGCGGACTGGGACAATGTCAAACTCATGGCCCTGCCCGGCCGGCATCACCGAAGAAAACATTTAAAAGCCCCCTTTGCCGAAGTCGGGGATGTGGAATCTTTGACCATTTTCGATGACACCTTTGTTCCTGAAGAACGGGTGTTTTTGAATGGTTACGACCATCCTGACGCATTTCAGTATGCCGGCTATCTGGCCTTGATGTTCGCCCACTTTCACCGTCACTCTTACACCGGGTGCAAGACCGCCGTCTCAGAAGTCATCGCGGCCCAGGCCGCCCTGGTGGCCGATGTCAATGATATTGCCAAACAGCATCATGTCAGGGATAAGCTGTGTGATATCATCAGCACGGCAGAACTTGTATTTGCTGCGGGCCAGGCCTCTGCCCTGCGGGCCGAAGAGTTTCCCAACGGGTCCTTTGTTCCCGATGAAATTTTGACCAATGCCGGCAGAAAACTGGCCGGTCAGAAAATTTACCATGAATATGAGACATTAGCCGACTTAACCGGCGGGGTCTGCGCCTCTCTGCCCACGGAAGAATCCTTTTATGATCCCGAGACGGCAGAACTTTGCAATAAATATATTGTCAGAAATCCCGACTACACCCCGGAAGAAACCCACCGGGTCATGCGCATGATGGAAAACAAATTGTGTGATGCCTTTGAAGGGGCCCAGGCCGTGGCCGGTGTCCATGGGGGCGGCTCTCCGCTGATGGAGACCATCACCATGATGAGCCGGTATGACCTGGAACCCTTAAAAAATATTGCCAAATTCCTGGCAGGCTTTGAAGGGGTCAAACTGCCCCGTTACGAACGCAAAACAGCCACGCCAAGAGCCATGCTGGACCGGTTTAAAAAAACAAAACAACCATAACAAAGGAACCCTGTGCTAAATGATCAAAAAATTTAATAAAATTTTATTTGCCACCGACCTGTCCGTCAATTGTAAATACGCTTTTACCTATGCCACGAGCCTGGCGGTCCACTATGACGGGGGCATCACCTTGCTCCATGTCATGGAAGATATCCAGGATTCTCTGGATTCCCGGCTCAAAGCCATGCTCGGCCAGGAAAAATGGGATATGATACAGCAAAAGCAAAAACATGACACAAGGTCCATTCTCATTGGCAAAAAAAGTGAACTAAAGCAGATCCGGGAGGCCCTGACCACTTTTTCTGAAGGGGATCCAGCTGTCAAAGGCCGGTTTGCCGTTGAAAACATTCTGGTTAAATCAGGCCAAATCGTCGACACCATAATTGAAACAGCCAGTGAAGAAAACTGTGACCTGATTGTCATCGGGTCCAATAAAACCCTGTTTTCAGACTCTGTTTCTTTAGGCAACCGGGCCAAATCCCTTTTTAAACGTTCAAAAATTCCCATCTTGATGGTGCCGCCCCTGCCGTCTGATGAAGAATAAAAGGAAATATAAAATGACACTAACCGATAAAGTAGCCATTGTCACCGGTGCCAGCCGGGGCATCGGAAAGGCCATCTGCTTAGGGCTTGCCAGAGAAGGGGCCAGCGTGGTGGTGGTCGCCCGCAGCGATCAGGTCAAAGACGAACGCTTTCCCGGGACCATCCATGAGACGGTGGAGCAGATCACTTCCCTTGGGGCAAAGGCCATTGCCGTCAAGTGCGACGTCACCAAAGAAGAGAGCGTCAACCAGATGATGGACAAGGCCATTGAGGCATTCGGAAAGGTGGACATCCTGGTGAACAACGCCGGTGTGGCCTTTTACTACCCCGTGGTTGAAACGCCTTTAAAGCGGTGGGATCTGGTTTTGGATGTCAACCTTAAGGGGACCTTTCTGTGCACCAAAGCGGTGCTGCCCCAGATGATGGACCGAAAAAGCGGCTCCATTATCAACATCTCCTCCCTGGCGGCCGACGAACGGGACGAGGGCACGGTTCCCACAGGGCTTGCCTACAGTGTGGCCAAGGCCGGGGTGGACCGGTTCACCTATGGGCTTGCCACGGAAGTGGGCAAATACAATATTGCCGTCAACTGCATCAAACCCAAAAATGTGGTCCGGACCGAGGGCATGGAATACTGGATGCCCAAAGAGGCCCAGGGCAACTGGGAATCACCGGACCGGATGGTCAAATGCGCCGTATTTTTAGCGGCCATGGATGCCGGCCGGGTCACGGGCACGGTTGCCACCGACATTGAGCTGTGCGGATGGCACGGCCTGGACCAGGGAGCATAACATGGAGATCAAACGGGTGGGAATCGTGGGATGCGGCATCATGGGATCGGGCATTGCACTGCTCTGTGCCCAGAAAGGCTTTGATGTCTGTATCATGGAGCAAAATGAGGCGTTTCTTGAAAAAGGGCTGGCCGCCATTGAAAGACAGCTGCCAAAGGATGCGGATACCGCACAGATACTGGACCGGATTTCCGGCCGGTGCGACTTTTTATCCTTTGACACCTGCGATCTGGTCATTGAAGCGGTCACGGAAAATCTGGCATTGAAAAAACAGATTTTTGCAAAGCTCGATGATATCTGCCCGGACCATGCCATTTTAACCTCCAATACATCGGTGCTGCCGGTCATTGAAATGGCCTCTGCCACGGGAAGGCCCCATAAGGTCATGGGCACCCACTTTCTGACCCCGCCCCAGATTATCCCGCTGCTGGAGATTGTCCAGACCCTGGCCACGGGCACCGAGGAACTTGAAACCATGCGCCGGTTCGGTGAGGCCCTGGGCAAAAAGGTGGTGGTGTCAAAGGACCGGCCCGGGTTTATCGTCAACCGGATTCTCACCCCTATCCTTTTAAATGCCGTCCGCCTCCATGAAGAGGGCACCGGCAGCATGGAAGATATTGAAACCGCCGTAAAAGACGGCCTTGGCCTTCCCATGGGGCCGTTTAAATTATTGGACCTTATCGGCCTGGATACCATCCAGAAGGGCACCACGGCCATGTATAACGAGCTTAACGACCCCCAGTACGCCTGCCCGGTCACCATCAACCGCATGGTCTCTGCCGGCTGGCTGGGACGAAAATCCGGTAAAGGGTTTTACGAATACCGCAGGAAATGATGAAGATAAATGAGTGATAAAAAACAGACCTTTTTAGACCGATGGGACGAACATGTTCACCGGTTGATCAATGTTACGGCCAAAAAGGCCGATGCCGTTGATGTAAAGCACCAGCAGATTGTTGAAGGGGCCTGCCAGGTCTTTTTTGAAAAGGGGTTCCACCCTGCCTCCATCCGGGAGATTGCCAAAGCCAGCGGCATGTCCATGGGGCAGATGTACCACTACATCTCATCAAAGGATGATGTGCTGTTTCTCATTCACCGGCATTCCCAGATTATCTGGCATAAGCATTTGACCGACGCCAAACTGGATGCCTGTGAAAACCCGGTCAAAAAAATGGAGAAGGCCCTGAAAAAATCCATCGAGTTTCTCTTTGACCATAAGGACCTGTTCCAGCTGATCTATACCGAGAGCAAGTACTTAAGTTCCGAACACCTCAAGGTGGTGCTGGAAATGGATGAAAAAAATGTCACCGGGTTCTGGTGTGATCTGGTGGGAGAGGTGTTTGAATACAAGGGTATACAGGAAGATGTGAAGCTTGCCGGAAACGTTCTGGCATACAATCTGGTGTTTGTGGCCTTACGGGGCTGGAACTTAAAAGACAAACCCAAACAGCAGATTATTGATTTTTTAGGGGCGTTTGTACTCAAAGGCCTGGGCCTTAACCTGTCATAAAATGGGTTATAGGTCGCCGGGCGCCGGCTTAAACAGCGGTGCATTAAGCAAAAATATATTGTCTATTCAATGGATTATGGAGGCTTTTCACAAAATAGAATAAAGGAAAAAAAATGGGAACCCCGTTAAACCGCGTCAGGCAACCGCTTGTTAAAACTGAGTTCGAAGTTGAAAAACCCGTATCAGAGTACATCAGGGACTGGGCACTGTTTAATCCCGAAAGAATTGCGTTGCGATATTATGGCTGGGACATGACCTATGCCGGGCTCGACGAGGCCGTCAACCGGTTTGCCAATGCCCTGATTGGCCTTGGCCTTGAAAAGGGGGATCGTGTGGCCCTGTATCTGCAGAACTGTCCGCAATTTGTCATCAGTTTCTTTGGCATCATGAGGGCGGGCGGGGTGGTGGTTTCCCTAAATCCCATGTTCAAGCAGGGGGAACTTGAATTTGAGATCAACGATGCCGGCGCGCGCATCCTGGTGGCCCATGACTATCTGTATCCTGAAGTGCTGAAAATCAAAGACAATGTGGGGCTCGAGTATGCCATTTTATGCTCTCTTTCCGACTATATCCCCCCATCCCCTGCCCTTCCCCTTCCCGATGAAGCAAAGATCGCCAAACAGCCGTTTCCGGGAACCTTTGATTTCATCCCGTTTATCAATAATGCGGCCAGCGAGCCTGTCAGCCGTATCCATGAGCTGGACGAAGAGCTGGCCCTGCTCCAATATACCGGCGGGACCACTGGCCTTCCCAAGGGTGCCATGATTTCCCACCATACCCTTGCCTTTACCTGCCTTGGGACCATCAGCTGGTTCAAACACAGATACGGGGATGTATTTTTGGGGCTTACGCCCTTTTTTCATGTCATGGGCATGCAGCAGCTCATGTGTACGCCACTGGTGGCCGGGGCCGAACTGGTGCTCATGCCAAGGTTTGATCCCACCATCACGGCCAAAGCCATTGAAACCTATCGGGTTACCTTCTGGGTCACTGCCACCACCAGCCTGATCGCCCTGCTGGAAACCCCCGGCATTGATCAGTATGACTTTTCTTCCCTTCGAATTCTGGGAACCGGCGGAACCCCCATCTCCACCACTATCCAGGAAAAAATCCGGAATCTGTCCCCTAAAACCCTTGTGGTGGAAGGGTATGGCTTAAGCGAGTGTACCTCCCACGGCGGATTTCAATCCCCCGTTATGTGTAAAAAGCCCGGGTTTATCGGTATTGCCCAGTTAAACAAGGTCAAGCTGGTGGATCCCAATGACGGAAAGACCCCGGTAGCCCCTGGGGAACAGGGGGAAATCCTTATCAAAGGCCCCACGGTCATGAAAGGGTATTGGAACAATCCCGAAGCCACCTGGAACACCCTAAGGGACGGATGGCTTTTTACCGGGGATCTCGGGGTCATGGACGAGGACGGATGGTTCAACATTGTGGGACGCAAAAAAGAGCTGATCAAATGCTCAGGCTTTTCCGTATTTCCCAGTGAAGTGGAAAACCTTCTTTATCGGAACCCGGCTGTACTCGAAGTCGCCGTCATCGGTGTTCCCGACCCATACAGGGGAGAAAGCCCCAAGGCCTTTATCATGCTCAAACCCGAGTATCGCGATGAGACCACCGAAGAAGAAATCATTGAATGGTGCAAGGACAACATGTCAGCTTATAAACGGCCGCGGCAGGTCGCCTTTGTGGAGGATCTGCCCAAAAGTGCCGCCGGAAAGCTTTTAAGGCGTGTACTGATAGAACAAGAAGAAGCACACAATAAATGAACGGGAACTGGGACATGGGACTTGGGATATGGGGAAAAGTGGTCAGGTCCCCTCCTCAGGTCCCAAGTCCCAAGTCCCAGATCCCATGTCTAAAAAAGGAAAGGAGGTGAACTGCCATTGATGAAGGTCCCTGTGCGGATTTGATGCTGGGGAAAGCAAATGCGTTAAAGGGTGTTAAAGAACGGGTTTCAAGTAATGCGGCAGACCCGGCGTCTGCCATGGCCATTTTAATTTAATGACAAACATTTTGAAAAAGGGAGAGGCTCAATGGTTAAACGTGTGATGGTTATCTTTATAGCAGTCATTGCCGTGCTTTCGGTAAACTTTTCCGTAAGTGCAAAAACAATTACCTTGAAAATTCAGTCCCACCTGATTCCGATTGATGCGGAGCGAGGCTTAGGCCCATTCAGGGATGCGGTTGAAAAACTGTCCAACGGCGAGATCAAGATCAAAATTTTTGGCGGCAGTTCCCTTTTTCCCATGAAAGAGGTTTTGGAAGCTGTGGGAAACGGCGCTCTGGACATGGCTGAAATCGCCGAAGGATACTGGCATAAAAAAATACCGGTCAGTGAAGTGGCGGGCATGCCCTTTGCCTTTGAGACCCTGGAAGAGGCCAACGTATTTATGTATAAAAGAGGGTATGCGGAAATGTTAAAGCAGGAATATGCCAAATTCAACGTTTATCACATCCCTTATGAGTCTTACCCCGTCGGCTTGATGACCAACAAATCCATCAACACCTTTTCCGATGTGGTCGGCTTAAAACTGCGGGCATACGGTGTTATGGCTGAATGGCTCACTGAAATGGGCGCCTCCACCACCTATATTCCGGGCGGAGAACTCTATACCGCTCTGGCCACCGGCGTGGTTGACGGGGCCCACTGGGGGGATGCCTATCCCATGTTTATCATGAAGTTCCAGGAGGTCCTTAAAAACTACATGCTGCCCGATCCCATCGTCGGGGCATGGAACAACCTGATCGTGAACATGGACACCTGGAAAAAACTGACCCCGGTCCAGCAGGCAATTATTGAAAAAGCCGCCCTGGCTCAGGGGACGCTGCATTCCGCCGACACCCTGATTCTGTCTGAAATCGCCAGAAAGGATATGAAAAAAGACTGGAAGGTCAACATCAATACCCTGTCCGACGAAGAGTTAAAAAAGATGCGGGATGCCGCCATCGTTGTCTGGGATAAAATTGCCCAGAAAGATCCCCTCAATGCCAAGGCAATCGACATGATGAAAGCGTTCCTCAAGGACATCGGGCGCATCTAAATCAAATGGTTCAGGATGTAATTTTCAAAAACTTCAAGGGGGTGAGGCAATGCTCGACAGTATTCTAAAGCTGATCGATACCATCAGTGAATGGTCCGGCAAGGCGGTCAGCATGCTTATAATTGTGTTGGCGCTGATCGTAGGGTATGAGGTGGTGGCCCGGTATGTGTTTAAAAGCCCGACTTTATGGGCCCACGAACTTTCTGCCATGATGTTCGGCACCTTTATCATTATCGGCGGGGCCTATACCGCTTATGAAAAGCTTCATGTCAATATGGACCTGGTTCACAAATCTTTGAGTGTCCGGACAAGGGCGCTGCTGGATATGGTCACTTTTTTCATCTCCTTGACGTTTTTGGGAACCCTGATCTGGGTCGGCGGGAAAAGCGCCGTCAAATCGGTTACCATACTGGAACACGCCTCCACTCAGTGGGGGCCCCCCATCTATCCGCTCAAGGTCATGCTTCCCATAGGGGCCTTGTTACTGCTTCTTCAGATAATTGCCAAATTCATTCGTGATGTAAGGACGCTTATCAGCGGAAAGGAACAGCACTGATGGAAGTCGGAACCATAACCCTTCTCATTTTCTCCTCACTGATCTTAGGCTTGTTAACCGGGCTTCCCCTGGTGTTTATTCTCGGGGGCCTGGCCGTGATTTTTAATTTCATTTTTCTGGGCCCCAGCACGCTATTCATGATTTCGTCCACGGCCTTCGGCACCATGAACGATTTCATCTTAACCTCCATCCCCTTGTTCGTGTTCATGGGCATTCTGCTTCAGCACTCGGGCATTGCCGAAGCGTTGTTTGACATGATGCACAAATGGGTGGGCGGCATCAAGGGGGGGCTTGCCATCGGCACTATCATCATCTGTACGTTTTTTGCGGCCATGTCCGGCATCAGCGGTGCGGCCACCGTGACCATGGGGGTCATTGCCCTGCCGGCCATGCTCAAGTACAAGTATAACGTCAAACTGGCCTCGGGCAGTATTGCGGCAGGGGGGGCCCTGGGGATACTGATCCCGCCCAGCGTCCTGATGATCATCTACGGCATATTTGCCGGAGAATCCATTGGGGCACTGTTTGCCGGGGGCGTTATTCCAGGCTTTCTTCTCTCCTTGCTCTTCATTGCCTATATTGCCATTCGATGCTACTTCAATCCGGACATGGGCCCTGCCATTCCCAAAGCCGACCGGGCCGGGTGGCCGGAGAAATTTGCCGCACTCAAGGCCGTGATCCTGCCGATTCTCCTGATTACCCTGGTATTGGGCGTGATCTTTAAAGGTATTGCCACCCCGACAGAGGCGGCGGCCATGGGGGCCTTAGGCGCCCTTTTGTGTGCGGCGGTATCCCGGAAACTGACCTGGAGCGTGTTCAAGGAATCCTCCTTTCACACCCTGGGGCTGTCCTGCATGATCATCTGGATCATCATCGGCGGCTCATGCCTGACCCGGACCTATACGGCGGTGGGGGCCGTGGATTTTATCAGAGAACTGGTCAGTGCCCTGCCCGTTTCCAAATATCTGATCCTTTTCGGTATTCAAATGACCCTGCTCTTTCTGGGCATGATTCTGGACCCCGGCGGCATCATCATGATCTGCACCCCGGTGTTTGTGCCGGTCATTAAGAGTTTAGGGTTTGACCCTGTCTGGTTTGGTGTCCTTTTCATCGTCAACATGGAGATGTCCTACCTGACACCGCCCTTTGGGTTCAACCTGTTTTATTTAAAAAGCATTGTGCCAAGGAGTGTGACCATGCTGGACATTTACAAAGCCGTCATTCCCTTTGTGGGAATCCAGGCCCTGTGCCTGCTGCTGCTGATTTTATTTCCGCAGCTGGTCACATGGCTCCCAAGCCTCATTATTAATTAACGAACGGGATATGGGACTTGGGATATGGGTAAACGCCGTCAGGTCCCTTCCCCAAGACCCAAGTCTCATATCCCAAGTCCCCAAACAAAGGACCGATTATGAGCATAAACGTTACGGATCAGGACAAGGGCATTCGAATTCTCACCATTGACCGGCCCCCGGTCAATGCCCTCAACGAAGAAACGGTCCAGTCTCTTCTTGACAACATGGTGGAGAGCGCATCAGATCCCGACATCCGGGTTATCATTATCACCGGGGAAGGCAAATTCTTTGTGGCCGGTGCCGATGTGGACAAACTCCTTGAAGCGGACAGCGGCAAAGCCTCTGATATTGTCCAGGGGGTCAAAGCACTCCATCAAAAGATGCGCACCGCCCCCCAACCCGTCATTGCCGCCATCAACGGTCTGGCCGCCGGCGGCGGCCTGGAACTGGCCATGGCCTGTGATATCCGCATTGCCGCAGAAAATGCCGGCATGGGGCTTCCCGAGGTGACGTTAGGGGTACTGCCCGGGGCCGGCGGCACCCAGATGCTGCCCCGGCTGATTGGTGTTGGAAAGGCCATGCAGCTGATGTTCACAGGCAGAATCATTTCATCGTCCGAAGCATTGGCATTGGGAATCATCGATGACATCGCCTCAACCCGGACGGTTTTAGAACAGGCCGTTGACCTGGCAAAGGCCGTGATCAAAAACGCGCCCCTCTCCATTGCCCAGATCAAGGCTGCGGCCTGGGATACCCTGTCCCTTTCCCTGGAACAGGGGCTTGAAATGGAAACCAAACGGTTTGCACAGCTGTGCGATTCACAGGATAAAAACGAAGGCATCAACGCCTTCAAAGAACGGCGCAAGGCGCAATTTCAAGGTAAATAGCTCTTAGCATTTAGTCTTTAGTTCTGGGCTCCTTTTCGTCAGCTAAAAGCTAACAGCTAACAGCCAATATCTCTTTTATCAAATTTCATACACGGGAGAAAATTTCATGGACTTCAATCTAACCGACGAACAACGGGATATCAAAAAAGCGGCCAGAAAATTTGCCGAAGGCGAGTTTCCCAAAATCGCAAAAGAGTGTGACCGGGAGGAAAAAACCAGCATTGAACTCATTAAAAAAGCCAGTGACCTGGGATTTATCGGCCTGTTTATTGATGAAAAATACGGCGGGGGCGGATACGGGTTTTTGGAAAACGCCCTGGTCACTGAAGAGTTCTGGCGGGTGGACCCGGGACTTGGGGGGGCGACCCTTTGCCCCTGCTTTGGCGCTGAAATGCTGCTGCTGTTTGGCACCGAAGAACAAAAGGAAAAATACCTGATTCCCATCTGCAGCGGCGAAGCCATCAGCGCCGTGGCCGCGACAGAACCCGATGCGGGAAGCGATGTGCTGTCCGCCTCAACCACGGCTGAAAAAACAGACAAGGGATATATCGTCAACGGGAACAAGATGTTTATTTCCAATGGCACCATTGCCGATTGCTTTGTCACCCTGTGCCTGACCCACCCGGAAGAAAGGTCCCGCCACCACCGGCACAGCGTTTTGATCATTGATGCCAAATCACCGGGGGTTGTCTGCAAAAAGCTGAAAGGAAAACTGGGCATCCGGGCCCATGAAACCGCAGAAATCATATTTAAAGATGTTGAAGTGCCAAAGGAAAACATGATCGGCGAACCCGGAGACGGATTTAAATGCTTTATGGCGTTTTTTAACCGGTCCAGGGCTTATGTGGCGGCCCAGGGGGTCGGCATTGCCCAGGGCGCTTTGGAAAT
Source organism: uncultured Desulfospira sp. (assembly GCA_963663165.1). Lineage (GTDB taxonomy): Bacteria > Desulfobacterota > Desulfobacteria > Desulfobacterales > Desulfobacteraceae > Desulfospira. The sequence goes on from OY760175.1 coordinate 948,841, forward strand.
GGCCATCAACCATGTGACCCAGAGAAAACAGTTTGGGACCGCCCTGTCCGGTTTCCAGATGGTCCAGGCCAAACTGGCTGAAATGGCCACCCTCACCGAAGCGGCCCGGAACATGGTCTATAAGGCCGCCTGGAAGCTGGACAACGGCCAGGCCGAAGAGATGCTGGTCTCTATGGCCAAATGGTATGCCGGACAGACCGGGGTCAAGGTGGTGGATGAATCCCTTCAGCTTCACGGCGGGTACGGCTATATGGAAGATTACGATATCAGCCGGTTTTACCGGGACGCCAAGATTGTGGAAATCTACGAAGGCAGCAAGGAGATTGAAAAGCTGATTATCGCCAAACGGCTGCTTTCCCGCAAAGGCCTGAAAGTCATGGGATGGTAACCGATACCGATTGCCATCTTGCGCTTGTTCCAGACCATAAATTCGAGCACGGGCAAGAGCAAAAAATACCTAAATCCGACGAGGAATCCAAATGATATCCAAAGAAAATGATCCGGTAATTGTATCCGCGGTAAGAACACCCATTGGCGCATTCGGCGGCGGGCTTCGACCTGTCTTACATGAACATCTGGCTGTCACCGTTTTAAAAGAGGTGTGTGACCGGGTGGATTTCCCCAAAGAATTGTTAGATGACGTATACTGGGGGGTGGTGATGCTCAGAAGCGATGAAAACGGCCTGGCACGGGGGGCGGTTCTCAAGGCCGGTATCCCTGAGCGGGTCTCGGCGGTCCAGGTCAACCGGGCCTGCTGCTCTTCCATGGAGGCCATTCGCCTGGCGTCCATGTCCGTTCGACTAGGCGAAGGCCGGGCCCTGATTGCCGGAGGCGGAGAGAGCATGAGCAATGTCCCCTACAGCCTTAAAAACGCCCGATGGGGCATGCCCTTTCGCCACCAGGAACTCACCGACGGGATCTGGGACGGGCTCACCGACCATCACACCGGCATTGTCATGGGGCTGACCGCCGAAAATGTGGCGGAAAAATACGAAATTTCCCGACAAGACCAGGACGAGTTTGCCTATACCAGCCAGATGCGGGCCAAAGCCGCCATGGCATCGGGCCGGTTCAAGGACGAAATTGTCCCGGTGGTGATTCCCGGAAAACGCGGAAAACCCGACCGGGTGATCGATACCGATGAACACCCCAAGCCCGACACCACCTTAGAAGACCTTCAAAACCTTTCCCCGGCTTTTAAAAAGGACGGCACCGTTACAGCGGGAAATGCATCCGGGCTCAATGACGGGGCCAGCGCGGTGATTGTCTGCTCCAAATCCATTGCCGAAGAATGCGGCATGACGCGCCAGTGGCGGGTGGTGGGTTCGGCCGCAGTGGGGGTGGACCCCAGATACATGGGGATTGGCCCCATTGATGCCATCAACAAACTGCTCATGCAGACCGGCATGGCCCTTTCAGACATTGAACTGTTTGAAATCAACGAAGCCTTTGCGGCGCCCTCGGTAGCGGTGGAAAGGGCTTTGGGTTTAGACCGGGACAAAGTCAACGTCAACGGAAGCGGTATTGCCCTGGGCCACCCCATCGGCAATACCGGATGCCGCATTGTGGTCAGCCTGATTCATGAGCTTGAAAAACGCAATTTGAATGTGGGACTGGCCTCCCTTTGCGGCGGCAGCGGACACGGACAGGCCATCATTATTGAAAGATGCTGATATTTTTTAGCGAAAGGAAGATCATATGAGTACCATTCAAACCGTGGGAATTCTGGGGGCCGGCATCATGGGTGCTGAAATTGCCTTATGCTTTGCCAATGCCGGCTGCAAAGTCTTATTGAAAGACATCTCCACTGAAGCGGCCCAAAAGGGAAAAGACCGCCTGTCCAAACCCTTGGACAAAGCCATTCAAAAGGGGAAATACACCGAAGAAAAAAAAGTGGAAACCCTTGAAAAAATCGTCCCCCTTGGCGATTACCAGGGATTTGATACCGCAGATCTTGTTGTGGAGGCGGTATTTGAAAATATGGATTTAAAGAAAAAACTGCTGGTTGAAGTGGCTGACCATTGCAAAAGCGACTGCATCATTGCCACCAATACCTCTTCCATCCCCATTACCCAGCTCGGGGCCTGCCTGCCGGCAGACCGCCGTCCCCTTTTTATCGGCGCCCATTTTTTTGCCCCGGCCTTTATCATGAAGCTGGTGGAGGTAATCCCCGGGGCGGAAACCTCAGAAGAGACCACCCTGGCACTCCTTGAAGCCTGCCGGATGATCGGGAAAACCCCCATAAGGGTAAAGGATACAGCCGGATTTGTGGTCAACCGGATGCTGTTTGCTTTTTTCAATGAAGCGGTCCGGCTGGTGGATGAGGGGGTTGCCTCTATCGAGGATATTGATACAGCCTGCCGGCTGGGCTTGGGCCATCCCATAGGCCCCCTGGCATTGATGGACATGGCCGATCTTGGCATGGCCCTTGATGTGAGCAACCTGCTTAAAGAATCCTATGGCGACCGTTTCCGGTTCGGCACGGCCCTTCGCCAGAAAGTCTATGCCGGCCATATCGGCCGCAAAGCCGGCCAGGGCTGGTACGATTACAGAAAATAATTAAAATCAAAAAGGGGGTGCCATGGTAACAAAAATTGATTTTCAAAAACCGGGTCACCTGATCCTGATCATTGGTTTTTTTCTGCTGATCAGCCTGCCTTTAAACGGATTTTGTGAGCCGCCGATGATGCCGACGGTTGTTGAACCCGGTTACACAATTGGGTCCCTGATGCCCAAAACCCAGGTCAATGGATTTAACGGCATCGCATTTGACAGTCAGGGGAACCTCTACGGGGGGGTGGTACAGGGGTCCACCATTTACAAAATCCATAAGGAAACCGGTGCGGTCACTCCCTTTATCGGTCCCCCTGAAGGCATGGCCGATGACTTGATTTTTGAACCCGGGGGACGGGTGATCTGGACCGGTTTTTTCTTAGGCAAAATTTTTGCCAAAGGGGCCGATGGCGCAGTGGTTACCCTGGCCGAAGGATATCCGGGTGCCAATGCCATCGCCAGAAGCCGGGACGGCCGGGTGTTCTTTACCCAGGTTTTCTTGGGGGACGCCTTATATGAGTTGGACATTTCCGGACAAAACAAGCCTCGCAAAATTGCGGAAAAGCTTGGGGGGCTGAACGCCTTCCAGGTCCACACCGACGGGTATATATACGGCCCAAGATGGTTTAAAGGCGATATCATCAAAGTCAATGTGGAAACGGGGGATTATCAACCCATTGCCGATGGTTTTCAGATCCCTGCGGCCGTAAAATTTGATTCAAAGGGCAACCTGTTTGTCATTGACAACAAGGCCGGAACCTTATTAAAGGTAGATATCAACACAGGGCAAAAAAACCTGGTGGCCACCCTGGTGCCCCACCTGGACAACCTGGCCATTGACGAACAGGACCGGGTCTTTATCAGCACCAACGGAGACGGCAGTATCTTTGAAGTGGATACGGCCACGGGCAAGGTCAGAACGGTGGTCAAAGGACGGCTTGCCTGTCCCCAGGGGATTGCGGTCTGGGACAGCCCTGAAGGAGAGATTCTGTTCGTTGCCGACAACTTTGCCTACAAAAGGGTGGACGGGTTTACCGGTGAGGTCCATGAATCCACCAAGGGCGGGGCCTTTCCCAATGCGGCCGGCATCACCGGTGACCGGGTATTGATGTCGGGCTGGTTCCGAAATGTGGTTGAGGTATTTGACGCGAAAAACGACGACCTGCTCTATTCTATTCCCGGGTTTAAAGGGTCGCTTGGGATGCTCATGCTGGATGACGGGACCCTTCTGGTGGCTGAGGCCCAGACCGGCAGCATTATCCGGGTTAAGGATAAAGCGGGCAAACAGCGGGATGTCCTGACCAAAGATCTTTCTCTTCCGGTCTACATGGCAAAGGCAGGTCCCGATGCCGTCTATGTAACCGAATTTTTGTCAGGAGAACTCACCAAAGTCAGCCTGAAAACCGGAGAACAAAAAGTGGTTGCTTCGGGCTTAAGAAAGCCCAAGGGAGTGGCGGTCAAAGGGGACGGAACCATTCTGGTGGTCAATTCCGGGGCCCGGGAGCTGGTTTCCATCGATCCGGACACCGGTGCGGTCAAGCCCTTTGTTCAGGACCTGCCTGTCGGCCTCTATGTCCCCGAAGGGTTTATGCCCGCGTTCACCCTCACCGGTGTGGCGGTTTCCAGAGCAGGCAACATTTATGTGACCAGTGATATAGAAAATGTGATCTATAAAATTTGCCCCGGCAAATAGGGCCTCGATTTGGCAATGGTTGAACTGGAGAATATGGATACCCTCAAAGGCTTGGGCAATGCCCGTTTCGGGCCGGGGCCCTGGGTCATGCTAACCCAGGAGATGATTGACGCCTTTGCCCTTGCCACACGGGATTACCAATGGATCCATACGGATCCGGACAGGGCCGCCAAAGGGTCATGCTTTGGCAACACCACCATTGCCCATGGGTTTTTGGTTCTGTCCATGGTCTCTGCCATGCACCGGGAAACCGTGGCCATCAAAAATGTGGCCATAGGGGTGAACTACGGTCTAAACCGGGTCCGCTTCCCGAGTCCGGTACCGGTAAACAGCCGGATACGCTTGTACTGCCGCACAGGCCGAATGGAAGATATGGGTAACGGCAGCTTCAAGGTGGTCTGGAAATGTGAAGTTGAAGTGGAAAACAGCCAAAAACCGGCCTGTGTCTGTGAATTGATTACCATGATGGTCGGGAGCGCAAATATTATAACGTAAAAAAAGGAAACCGGAAGATGGAAGACGGGAGACCGGATATGTCAAGTTCCCTGGTTTGAGCGGGAGGGTAGGAGCGGGCCATGCCCGAGATTCGAATCGCGGGCATGGCCCGCTCCTACCTTGCATTGACCCAAAATGTAACGATAGCTGCAGGATGTCGGGTTCCCTTGGAGGAGCGCATTCCGGCCTCCTGTCTTCCTTCTTACGGTCTCCCTGCATTTAACATTTTCTACAAAACCATATGCTTTCAAACCAAAAGGGGAGTGGTTCATGGAATTACAAGACGCCATCAATCAAAGAAAAAGTATTCGCCGGTATTTAAATAAACCTGTGCCCAAAGAGATCCTGACACAGATTCTGACCCTTGCGGCCCAGGCCCCGTCTGCGGAAAATGCCCAGCCATGGGAGTTTGTGGTGATCGCCGGAGAACCCCTGGATCAGCTTAGAAAAGCCAATGTGGAAAAACTAAGAAACCGTGAAGTGCCCCCCCAGGAAATGGCCCACATCACAATGGGGCTGGACAAGAAAAGCATTTACCGCCAACGGCAGATCGACATTGCCAAAAAGTTGTTCGCCGTTATGGGGATTGCCAGGGAAGATAAAGTCAAACGCTCGGAATGGATGGAACGTGGATACCGGTATTTTGATGCGCCGGCAGCCATCATCATTGTGGCGGACAAATCCCTGCCCCTTGAGGGGTCCTTTCTTGACGTCGGTGCTGTCATGCAGAACCTGTGCCTGGCCGCCCTTGATTTCGGGCTTCACACCTGCATCGAAAACCAGGGCATCACCTATGCCAATGCCGTCAGGCAGATTGCCAAAATCCCCGATAACAAACGCCTGATGATCGCCATTGCCATTGGGTATCCGGACTGGGATTTCCCGGCCAACCAGGTCAAAAGTGAAAGAGAAGCTATCGAAAATGTTGTGACCTGGCATGGGATATAATCCATTGGAAACCGGAAACCGAAGACGGCAGACCGGAAGGTTTTAACCCGGAAAATTAACACATCAGGTTTTCCGGTCTCCAGTCGCCATTCTTTATATTTTTATATGAAAGTCTCACTAACAAGCTGAAAAGACTTTCATTTTTCGTTGTGGGCGGTGCTTGGTTGGATAACCAAGGCGGCCCGTGGCCGTTTATATGAAAGTCTCACTAACGTCCTGAGAAGACTTTCAATATTTGTTGTGGGCGGCTCTTGGTTGGATAACCAAAGCGGCCCGAGGCCGTTTATAAGAAACTGGAGACAAGAAACAAGAGACAAGAGGGCGAAGCACCTGCGGTGCCCAATTTATAGTCTACCGTTGCTGGTATCTTCAGTTTCATTATTCGTTGTGGGCGGCTCTTGGTTGGATAACCAAAGCGGCCCGTGGCCGTTCGTACGATCCATTTTAAAATGACAGACGCTTAAAATAAATCGTTTTCATTCATGTCTGATTTGCCGGTTTTCGTAATTCATGTCATAATGGGGATAAATCTTACCTGATCAATACATATTCTTGTGGCTCCTTCCTAAGGTTGAAAGGCATATGATTAAGGCATTTTTCTATTTGTAACACCAGGCACTACCGTCAAGTTAGGTGATGTAATGGATCAAGACAACGATAGAACCCCATTATGGCTTGAGTCTGCCTATGGACAAGAGGCAGATGAAATGCTTTCCAAGCTTGGCCCGGCCTGGGGGCAGATCCCAGGGGCCGTGGATAATTTTTATCAGACCCTGTTTAAAATTCCTGCAGCTGAAAACCTGCTCGGCAATGTCTCCCCCGAGGAGTTCGCCCGGCTGAAAAAAGCCCAGGCCGATTACCTGACTATGATTGTATCCCCGGGGATCACCATAGATGACCATCGCCGGATGGCATTGAAAATTGGTTTTACCCACTGTTTTGTAGGGGTCTCCACTGACCTGCTCACAGAGTCTTCCATTCTTTACACCGATATTGCGGGGCTGCTGACATCGGGAATGGACAACGAGGATGCGCTCAAGGAACTGATTGCCCGCCGCTTGCAGTTTGATGTGATCACACAGATCGAGGCCTATGCGAAAGTCCAGCATATTCGACTTGAAGTTTACAATAAAATCAGCCGGTTAAAGGACCAGGAAACCACCCTTGATCTGATGCGTTTTGTGCTTGATTTGCTCATCAGTTCGTTTAATAAGAGCCTTGCCGGCGTGGCATTCGGCAGCGTGAAAAACGGGACCTACCGCCACCTGCTTTCCATGGGGGATGTCCCCTTTGGGCCGGAAAAAAGCAAGGGCAACCGGTATCCCACTGTTAAAATCCGAAAAATTGAAGAGGCCTGGTTCAACGAACAGTCTTTTGTAAAAAACAATATATATGGCTGTTTTGAATCATTTGACAGCCTGAAAGAAGCCTGTGTAAACAAGGGGATCCGTTCTTTTGGGTTTTTTATGCTCCATGACCTTCAATATGCCCCTAAAGCTTACCTGCTGGTGTGCGGGAAATTTCCCGGATATTTCAGCGACAAGTCCATGAGGTACTATTGGAATCACCTGGCAGACGTGATCGGCGCCCATTTTGACATGATTGAACGCGCCCGGATCAAACGGCAAAGCCGCCTGTCCGACGGACTGACATACCGGCAGCTTCTGGCAAGGGGCCGGGTCAACATGCATTATCAGCCCATTATCGATCCGGCCACCGGGGCTACGGTAAAGGTGGAGACCTTAGCCCGGCTTGAGGATGGGGACAGGATTATTTCACCGGGAATGTTTTTGCCCACCTTTGGAACCAATCACCTGCGTGACCTGTTTGAAATCGGGCTGGCCCAGGTCCTCAAAACATTGCCCACGGCCAGCGAGATTCCGTTGATGTGCAGCATCAACCTGCCGCCTGAGGCCCTGCTGGACAGGGAGTGGCTCGAACGGCTGCCGGATTATCTGGTGAAAACCGGTGCCAATCCCCAGCGGATTTGCCTTGAAATCCTTGAATCCTCTATTCATGACGATCCGGCGGTGATGACGCATTTGTTTGCCCTGCGCGAGGCGGGTTATGGCATTTTCCTGGATGATGTGGGGGCGGGGGAATCCTCGTTGCTGCGCCTGGTCAACCTGCCCGTGTCCGGGATTAAGATCGACCAGAGCTTTGTCCGGTCCCTGCCCCGCAGTTTTGAAAATATCGACCTGATTCTTTCCATGCGGTTTCTGGCCAACAACCGGGGTTTGGAGTGTATTGCCGAAGGGGTTGAAAACAGGGATATTGCCGACACCCTGTTCCATATGAGCAAGGGCCGGATCCTGTTTCAGGGGTTTGCCTACGCAAAGCCCATGCCTGCCAAGGCACTGGCCGGCTGGCTGGTGCGAAACAATCCGTGTCCCCCGGAACCTGAGGTGTCCCAGTCCCTTTACGGCTGGTATTCCGGTCATATCGGCCGGCTCTTTTCCATGGGCAATGCCCTCCAGACCATCCCGGATCTTATTGACGCGGATCGCCTGGAAACCGCCGAATCCTGCCCCCTGCATCAAAATATTCGAAAAATCGGGGGCAATGCAGACATTGAGGAGGCCCACCGGCAGTGGCACACCACCTATGCCGAATTTGTCAAAAGAATACAGGCAGGTTCAGGCTGCCAGGATCTCTGGCAGGCATTGAAGGCGGCCAGGCACAACCTCCAGGTCCTGATTGAAAAGGCGGTTCAAAAAAACTAACCCCCGTTTTCCATGGATGTATAGTTGAGACTTGGGACTTGGGATATGGGACTTGGGGAAGACCGGATAGGAGCGGGCCATGTCAGCGATTCGATCGCGGGCATGGCCCGCTCCTGCTTTGTATTGACCAAAATGTAAAAATGGATGCCGGATGCCGGGTTCCCTTAGAGAGGGCGCCACCGGTTTCCGGTCTGCCTTGTTCCGGCTGCCATTTAATCTTAATTGACGATGATGGGCACGGTAACCCCAAAATACCGGGCCAGGGATGTCAGGTCCCCGTCAACCAGGGCCGCGACCAGGTCAGCGCCGTCCACATCGCCGTCGTCATTGGCATCGCCGGGCACGGGAATGTTGGCTATGCCGGTCAGGGATAAGTGGTCGTTTTCATCTTCTATGACAAGGACACCCAGGTTGGGTTCTATATAAAGCGAGAAGGTTGATTCAATTTGGTACGGGTTAACGGAATAAGTCTGGGTAGTGGTCACCTTCAGGACTTCAAAACTGCCATAGGGCATTGCCAGGGTTTGAACCCCTTCAATATCCACAGATGATGAATAGTCTGCTTTTCCAGTTATGGGGTAGACGCCTAGTTTATAATAAAAATCGCCTTGCCCGGTTGCTACCAGGGGGTCAGCATCCGTGTCCATGGAGGGAAGGGAAATGACTTTTTTATAGGGAGACGCAAATGAAATACTCAAAGACAGGGTTGTTTCATCTCCCGGATATTCTTTTGTGCCGATTTCGTACAACCCATCTTCTAAAACTTGGTAATATTCTTTTACCGTCTCCTCTATAGTATCATCATCATTATATGTGACCATGCGAAGCAGTCCCACGTCGACAATATCATTGAACTTAACAGGTTCCATGACCTCAACCGTTGTTTTCTTACCGTTCTCGTCCTCATATTGCCATTGGCTGCCCGGCACCTGTAACAGATACAGGTACGCCCCCATCTCGATCACCGGCTCTGCCATAGCGGGTGTCTGAACTGAAAGGCAAAGGGATACCCCCATTAGACCGGATATAAAAATAAAACCAATGAAATGCTTCATGCTTAACCTCCTGTGGACTGTGCGGTTATGCGGTGTACGCCAGCCCTAACCAATTGATTTTCTGGATTTCTATTTTTCGTGTGCTGCAAAAGATATTAAAATGGGAGCCTGCCTGGTGTCAACAAAAGAATGGTCGAAAAAAACGGTTCTGTTTCACAAGGTGCGGCACAATTTTGAACCGCCGGGTTCCGGTAACGGTCGGGAACGGTCAGGTAACGCAATTTGTGTTATTCGGCTGCCGGTATGGCTCTGTCCTTTGAGGCGGACCATGCTGATTTTACGGGGAAATGCTCTTTTATGAATTTTTTTCGACAATCAAACCCTTTGGCATGATGCATGCATTATAAATTTACAGTTATGCAGAAACCTTACCTCCATAATTTTCTGTTTAACCACCTCACCACCGTCCGGGGCAGCTTAATACCGCCAGTGGCTGCCCCGGACTTCACCCACAAACGTTCAAGCCTTAAAAGGAAAAATCAATGGAAAATGTAAGTTTTAAAGATTGCGCCATTGTCGCCTGCGGCACCATGAGCCTTGAGCTCAATCATCTCAAGGGGGAAGGGTTTCTCGATACCGATCATCTGTTTTACACCACCCCCGGGCTTCATCAGGATATTGTTAAACTGGAATCCCAGCTGGTCAAAATGATTGAAAAGGCCAGGACAAAAGCCGGTAAGGTCATTGTGGTGTACGGGGGAAAGTACTGCTATGTAAACCCGGACCAGCCCACAAGACTGATGAAACACCTGGTGGAAGATCAGGGCAAGGGCATAAGTCGCGTTGATGCGACCCATTGCATGGGCATGCTGGCCAGTGACGATGACATGAAAAAAATAGCGGAAGAAATGGCCGGCGGCGAGCCGGTCTGGTTTATGACCCCCGGCTGGGTAAAATACCGGCACGAAGTGTTCAAGGGATGGGACAAGGGGGTGGCCAACGAGAACTTCCCCCGGCATACCGGCGGCGCCATTGTCCTGGACGGCATCGGGTTTATGGACCAGTACATGGCCGAAAAGCCTGAAGAATTTCTTGAGTACTGTGACTGGATGGGAATTCCCATGCAGGCCTGCCCCATTACCCTGGACCGGTTCAAGGGGCTTTTGACGGATGCGCTGTTAAAGACGGGTCAGCCATAACGGCCCCTATCCTGTTGGCAGAAACCGGGCGGCCCTGGTTGTTCAAACCAAAGGCTGCCCTCAAAAAACCTGGCAGCCTTCAGTCTAAACCCCTTCAGCCTTTTTTTAGAAATAATGGGGCATGTAATCGATATCAGCCTGGTCAAATTCCTTGAACAGAAGTTTGAGCCGCTCATTGGCCGTATGGACGGCCAATGGTTTTTCATCGCTTTCCCGGGCCGTGGGATAGCAGGACAGGCAACGCTGGAACCGGCTGTTCTGCCCAAGGGCCGCAATGGTAAAGTCGGCCATCAGAAAAGTCTGTTCATTCTTTTTGGCGGCAAAATGCTCTACTGCAGGGATGATCTCCAAGCTTACGTCAATATGGACCTTATGGCCCTCTTTGGCAATATGGATATAGTCATGGATGGTCAACATCCCGCCTGTAAAAGGGTCCCGGCCAAGATCAATCTCATCGTATTTCACCATCATTTTTTCTAAGCTGAACGAGGTGTCCGGCATTTGAATTCCCGTGTCGGCCAGCCGCTTGAAATCCCGTTTCAGATACCGGTTGGCAATCATCACGGCCTGGGAAACATGGGGACACAGGTTGTGGGGACACCCCTTTGCGTAGCATTTCCTGAAGGCATATGCCCGGCTGCCGCAAGTTCCGGAATAATGGCACAAAAAGACAAAGGCCTGGAACGTAACATCGGCCTGGGCAAAATTGACGGGCACGATCTCAAAACCGGTCCGGCAGGTAACCGTTTCCCCCTGGTTTTTCAGTTGGATCAGATCGGTCACCCGGTTCGGTGCCGGGCTGCTGATTGCGGTTTCCATTTTTCCCCCTTTATCAAGGCTTAATAAACCAGTTGGGCGTCGGCTTCCAGGGCAAGCATGTTCAAGGCCCCGCCGGTGGTGACCTCTGTGCCGTCAATGAGATCTGATTCCTCAATTTTCCGGTCCTGGATACAGGGCTTGCACACCATGAGCTTTCCGCCAAGCTCCATAAAATCTGCCATGAGTTTGGTCAGAGGCGCAAAACCGCCCGTGGCCGGGACATGCTCAATATACCCTTTCTGAGCCAGGTAAACGGCGCTGCCCTGGAGGGCAACTGTGGTATCCACATCAAGGGCAATGGCGGCACAGGCCATGGCAAAACAGATGGACGCCTTTTCCGCATCATCTCCGCCATGGGTACAAAAGTAGACGATTTTTTCAGACATGATTTTCTCCTTTAGATTTGTTTAGGGGTTTAGGCTGAAGGGGTTTAGACTGAAGGAAATCGATCGCCTTTCGAGCAGCGAGACCTAACCGTCTTCAGCCTTCAGCCTATCCACCTTTTAAATATGTTCTACCAATAAGCTGCTCAGATCCCGCACATCAGCCCCGGCCTTTTTAAGGTTCCCCATACAGATGGGGCACATGGCAATGATGGGCTTGCCGGGTTCTGAAAGCTCCCCTGCCCGTTTTTCCATGATCTGGCTGGAAAGCTTGGGGGAAATGGATTCGGCAGGCCCGCCGCAGCAGCTGGTGAAGTCCCGGGAATTCCGGATCCGGGTTTCCCGGATTCCCAAGCCTGCCAGCACTTTTCTGGGGATATCGGATACGCCCAGATACCGGCCGAAAAAACAAGGGTCATGCAGGGTAACCTCAAGGCCGGCATTTTTGGATTCAAGATTCAGCAGTTCAAAATAGGGAACCACCTCAAATTGAGCCCCGGTATATTTGGGAAAAAGTTCTTTTAAGGCATAGGTGGTATGGGGATCAATGGTAATAATTTTTTTGATTCCAGCCTGTTGCAGCTTTTTGGCAACTTTCCTGGCATGGGCCACAAACCCTTTCTGGTCGCCCATGTCATAAAGCAGAATCCCTGAATAATGGTCCAGATCCGGCCGGTAGCCAAAATCCACCCCGGATTGCCTGAGCAGGCGAACCACATTTTTCAAAGGAATGCCGGCCTTTGCCTTTTCCTTTGCCCGGGTCATGAGGGCCAGGCCGATTCCTGAAAAAGTGCCGGGAACATACCGGGCATATTTGAGATAATCTGCCGTCGGGGTGTCCTCATAGGTCGCAAGATACCGGGTGGATGTCTCAATATACGGGATAAACTGGTACATCAGGCCGGTATACAAAAGGTATTTCCCGTCATGGGGAAGATTTTGAGTTTTATACCAGGTATTGACCATGAACTTAGGGATTCCAAAAGGGCTCATGGTCTGCCTTACGTTCCGGGCAAGGACCTCAATGATATCTATAGGATTGAACATGATGTCAGGACCTCCTCTGGTAATCCACAACAAAGCGTTTGAGTCCCAGGATAATCTCGCCGGGATCGGCCTGTCTCGGACAGGTATGGGTACAAAGCCCGCAGTGCAGGCACTTCCACAGTTCATTGGCGTTTTCTAAAATGGCCTGCTTTGCCCCGATCTGGATGTACCGGATCATTCGCCTGGGAAAATTGTCGTTGACCAGGGGGCATACGGCGGCGCAGGTGCCGCAGTTAAAACATTCAAGCGCCGTATCCTGGCAATAGGGGGCCAATTCTTGGGCAAAATCCAAATCAACACTTGTCATGTCACACCTTCTCTTTTTCCCGGGGTTGATTATTGCCCCCGGACCCATGGGTTGTATTTAATTTGTATTTAAAAAATGATCCGTCCTTGGGCCCTTCCACAATCTGTCCATACTTTTTAAGGGTGGCCATGTACCACAGGGTCCGGTCCGTGGGCATCCGGACCCCTTGTGAAATCTCAGGGATCGTGGCGTCACCATTTTCAAGAAACGCCAGGATGTCCCCCATCTGTTTTTTTTGCTGCTTCATTTTGGCGGAGGCCTTCTTGATGGACTCCTTTCGCCGGGCCCTTAAGGCTTTCATGGCCTCTTTTCGGGTCTCTTTGTCTTGCTGTTCCATGATATGGTTCTCCCCCTGATTTATTTTTGGGATAGCGGTGAGGCTGCCTTAAGCGGCTGAGACGATGGCATCCACCATTTTTTCGTATTGTTCCAGCGCCCATCCGTTCAGATCAATGGCCTTTTCCGGACAGACCGCCACACAGGCCCCGCATCCTAAGCACATGGCCGCGGTGACCTGAGCCTGCTTCACGGTTTGGCCCTGCCGCTGAACCTCAACCAGGTTCAGGGCACCTTCCTTGATGCAGGCATCCACGCAAGCCCCATGGCCCTGGCATTTGTCCGGATCGACCTCGGCCACAAAGGGATCCAGTTCAATCACGGCTTTGCCCAGCAGGGCACAGGCTTTGGCGGCGGCCGCGCCGGCAGCATTGCAGGCTTCGCCCGAATCCATGGGGGCCTGGCAGGTGCCGGCCAGGAACACGCCGGAAACCGGAAATTCCACGGGCCTGAGTTTGGGATGGACTTCGAGCAGGAACCGGTCGGTCCCCACGGGCAGTTTCATGATTGAGGCCAAATTGCCAACATCGCTTGGCTCAACCCCTGCGGCCAGGACCACCAGGTCGGCCGGGACGACCATCTCCTCATTAAAGGTCAGGGAATCCGTGACCTTCACGGTCAGGGGATAAGCAGATCCGGCCGATTTTTCAACCTGGGGCGGGGCATCGGCCTCATACCGCATGAACACCACCTTGTTGGCGCTGGCCCGGTTGTAAAGGTCTTCCTGGCCCCGGCCATAAGTTCTGATATCCCGAAACATTTCATATATCTGTGTTTGGGGATAGGATTCGCGAATCTGGTTGGCCGCATTGAGCATGGCAGCGCAGCAGGTCCTTGAGCAGTACTCGTTGAGCTGCCCGTTCTCTTTGGGCTGGTGAATTCCGGGAATCTGCCGGGAGCCCACACAGTGGATCATGGCAATATTCCGGACGGGCCGCCCTTCAAATTCAAACCGGTTTCCACCCGGGGCGCCCTGTTTGAGGGCCTCAATCAGGGTCTGGAGGGTGATGACCTGCCGGTGGGTGCCAAAACCGAACTCCCCTTCAAAGGGCTGGTAAGGCACGGATCCCGTTGCCATGACAATGGCCCCGGTGTCGATCTTAAATGATCCGTCTTTCCCCGTAACATCCAGGGTGAAATTGCCGACATAGCCTTGGACATCCGTGACTTCACTGCCCGTGTGTACGGTAATGGCAGGCTCTGCCGTTACCTGGGCGAGCAGTTCATTGAGGATATCCGATGCCTTTTCCCCGAACGGGGCCAGCCGGCCTAAATTATTCAGGTGTCCGCCCAAGGTTTGGGTTTTTTCGATCAGTGCCGTTTCAATCCCGTTTTGGGCCATATCCAGGGCGGTCTTGAGCCCGGCAATGCCGCCGCCGATGACCACGGCATGTTTTTTCGCATCCACCCGGATGGGCTCCAGGGGTTTAAGTTTTCCGGCCTTGGCTGCGGCCGCTGAAATCAGCACCGCGGCCTTGTCCGTAGCCGGATCACCGTGATGGACCCAGGAGACCTGCTCACGGATGTTGGCATGCTCATAAACAAACGGATTGGCCCCGGCCCGTTCAATGGCCCCCCTGAAGGTGGCCTCATGAAGGCTCGGGGCACAGGACGCCACCACTACCGAATCGATTTTCCCGGCTTTAAGATCCTCGATGATCATTTCCTGGCCGGGATCAGAACACATGAACATATTGGTCCTGGCCACGGCCACGCCCGGTATTTTTTCAGCCCGGTTTCTGACCTCTTCCACGTCCACGTGGTCGGAGATGTTCCCCCCGCAGTAGCAGATATAGACCCCGACTTTTTGATCGTTTTCTTTCATATCAGATTCTCCCGTTGGCGTTGGACATGAATTTGGCGGCTTCCATGGCGGCCGAGCCTGACTCGGTGATGGTATCCACAATGTCCTTGGGGCCGGCGGCGGCCCCGGTGGTAAACACCCCTGCCATATCCGTTAATACCGGAGAAATTTTAGGCTTGATGGAGGTGATGAAGTGATCCGTATCCGTTGAAACCGGACAGATGCCGGCCGGATCCCATCCGGGCACCATGCCCATGGAAAGGATGACCAGATCGTGGCTGGCCGTGTCAATGCCCGAACCGTCCTGGCGCTCGTACCGGACCGCTACGCTCCCATTTTCCCCGGGATCAATCCGGCCGACCTTGGCCTTAACAAATTCAATGCCCATGGCCTTGGCATTCTGGTAAAACTGTTCATAGCCTTTGCCAAAGGCCCGGATATCCATATAGTAAATGGTAATATCCGCCAGGGGCAAAGAACCGGAAAGCAGCATGGCCTGCTTGATGGCATACATGCAGCAAACCCTTGAACAATAGGGAACCCCCATTTGTTTATCCCGGGAGCCCGCACACTGGACATAGGCTACCGAGTCGGGTTCCATGCCGTCTGAAGGCCGCAGCACCCGGTTGTAGGGGCCGTGAGGGGCCAGAAGCCGCTCCATCTGAAGGGAGTCAATGACATTGGGAATAAGGCCGTTCCCATAGGGAGCATTCTGTTCCTTGGGCAGCAGCTCAAACCCGGTGCTTATGACCGCCGTTCTGGCCTCAATGAGAAAATCTTCGCCCTCCTGGAGATAGTCAATGGCCTTTGTGGGACAGATCTTTTCACACTGCCCGCAGAGCATGCAGTGGTCCGGGGAAAGGACCGGCAGCTGGGGAATGGCATTGGAAAAGGGGATGGAAATGGCCTTTTTAGCGCTCAATCCCCCCTGTTCTTCGTCAGGGATATAAACCGGACAGACGTATTCGCATTTCCGGCAGCCGATGCACTTGTCCTCGTCCACATACCTGGGGTTCCGGCGAACCTTGGCCTTTACACCGGATTCGTCCCGGGTAAGGGAGGACAGGTCACAATAGGTAAACAGGGTAATATTTTCATGATGGGCGGCAGATGACATCTTCGGGGTGGTAATGCAACTGGCACAGTCCAGGGTGGGAAACACCTTGGACAGGCGGATCATCTTGCCGCCGATGGACGCGTCTTTTTCCACAACAGCGACCTTGTATCCCTGATCGCCAAGGTCCAGGGCGGTTTGAAGCCCTGCGATGCCTGCGCCCACCACAAGGGTGTCAAATGATTGAATGGGGAGCATGGTTCCTCCTAGTAGATGGCTTGGCCGGTTTTCCGGCCGGGTCAGCATGAAAGCTGCGGCGGCCCCAGCTCACTGACCAGCTGGTTCATCTGATTAATTTCATTTAAAAACGCCCGGTTGCAGACCGTGCAGATGGCGGTCAGGCGCAGCCGTTTCAAATCCAGGTTAAGGGCCTTCATCTTCTGATAGACCGAGTTGAGCCGGGTGGCCATGGCCTTGTAGGCCCCGTCATAGGGGCACTCTTCGCCGCAGGACATCACGATAATGCCGCTGATGCCTTTTTTGAAACAGTCAATGTAAAAGGATTCCGGGAACAGGACCGGGGCCCTGACCCTTAAAATGTAGGTATTTGCCGGATAGGAAGAGTGGGCCTGGCCCACGGAATCCGCGCCCGGATATGCGCAGGTTTCCGTGGCCAGAACCAGGATCTTGTTTGCCGTTGGGGTCCCTTGGGATGACATGGCGGCCTGCCTTATTTCTTCCGGGTGACAAAATGCCGGTCATACCCGTCTGCCTCAAGAAATCCCATGTATTCGTGCCCGACCTTGCCGGCCCAGGCCGGGATATCGTTCCGGGTTCCTGAATCGTTGGACAGGATTTCCAGGGTCTGGCCCACCTGGACCTTGCCGATCCCTTTTTTGGCTTCCAGAAGGGGGCCGGGGCAGGCACTGCCTCTGGCGTCAGCTGTGTTGGCCGCTTCAATTGCATTTAGATCTGTCATGATGATGTTCCTTTCGGTTTGGGTTAAAAATTCCACCGGGTTAGGGTGATCCGCTGATAACCTGTATGAGCAAGGTCAATGCCAAAAGGATTAAATAAAAAATTTAGTTCTTAAAAAACGACAAATTGTTTTAATTTCAAGCGGTTTGTCCGGCTGACAGTCACCGTTGAAGGCTTTGGAGAATGGATTCAGATAACGTTACCCTTGGGAACGGGTAACGGTTTGGTTGCGTTACCCCCGGTATAAAATTTGAACCGCGCGGGGCCGGACAATACTGTTTGCCAATTCGTACTCAGAGATATAGACTTCTTTCCTCTATCTTTCTGTGTTAATACAAGCTGTCGCATCCAGGCTCATTTCAGATTCCTGGCCCGGCCCGGCGATATTTGCGTATATGTAAAATATTTTCAATATTTAGTAAATTATTTTAATTGACAGGCATTATCTAACCCGATAGGTTGGTCCGAAATAGGACTTTTTTGCTAAAAATAGGACTTTTTTGCTAAAACCTGCTTACTATTTATTTTCTTTGTGAATTGTTTTGAACGACCTGTTTTGAACGACCTGTTTTGAACGACCTGGGGGGCTTTTCTATGGGGAGTTGGGAACCTGGCGGCGATATTAAATGAGCGGACGGTGAATTCACACAGGTATCACCCGTTTGCAAGGCCCCCCGGCCGCATGCCAGCCAAGAGGCCTTTGATATAAGCGTTTTACACACCAAATAAGAGGAGATGGGCAATGACAACCAAGCAAGAAATTCTTTCCAAGCTCAGCGAGGCGGTCTTAAAGTTTGAAGAAGAGGACGCGCGGACCTCAGCCATTGAAGCCCTGGAAAACAACATCGACGCTGTTGAGGCCATACTGGACGGCTTTGTGGTCGGAATGAAAAAAGCCGGTGAGTTGTTCAAACGACAGGAGTACTTTGTTCCGGAAATCCTGTTGTGCGCCGACGCTATGGAAGAAGGCATGAAAATTTTGCGGCCACACATTTCTAATAACAAAGCCACAAGCTCAAAAGGAAAAATCATATTGGGGACCGTAGAGGGCGATATTCATTGTATCGGGAAAAATCTGGTCAAATTGATGCTGGATACCAACGGATTTGAGGTTTACGACCTTGGGGAAGATGTTCCTGTATCCCGATTTGTCGAGGAACAAAAACGTATTGGTGCCGATATCGTCGCTTTGTCTACCCTGATGACAACAACGATGATGGCGGTCAAAAATTCGATTCCCATTCTAAGAGAAAGCGCTCCCGAACTGGCCATCATGGTTGGTGGCGCGCCGTTTACAGATGAAATTGCAAAAAAATTCGGTGCCGATGGATACGCTTCTGACGCAATTACTGCCGTTAATGAGGCGGAAAGGATTATGGCTGCAAAATTAAGTTGATAAATGTCCTTAAGAAATCCCCACCTCTGGAGCAGAATATGAATGAATTGGCGCAATTTATCACCGGCCTTGGCAGGGTTCCCATTGTCCCGCTGATTGGATTCCCGGGTATCCAGCTCAACAAAAAAACGGTCAAGGAAGCCCTTTTCGATCCCAAAGTACAGATAGAAGCACTTTTGGCCCTTAACGAACAAGTTCGCCCGGACGCCCTGTTTGCCATGATGGACCTGACCGTTGAGGCAGAACACCTTGGATGCCCTTTAAAATTCTCAGAGAATGACCCACCGGCTGTGGCAGACGGTTTATTCGATGATCGCGCAGACAATGACACCATTTCCCGGGTTTTCAAAGACAGAACTGCCGGAGGCAGAATGCATCTTTTTGCCGAGGTGGTCTCCGGCTTGAGTGATGTGCTTGATATCCCGGTGGCCGCGTACGTGATCGGACCTTTGACCCTGGCCGGGGAGATCATGGGCATTTCCCGCGTCATGAAATCAACACGAAAAAATCCTGCCGTGCTCCATCAGGTTCTTTCAAATACAACTGAGTTAATCATGAATTATATTAATTTACTGGAAAGTGCGGGAGCACGGATCATATGCATACTCGAACCTAGTGCCATGATGATTTCCCCCACTCTTTTCAATGAATTTTCCGGACGGTACTGTAAAAAAATCGTCTCAGAAAGCATCACAGTGATGAGCGTTTTGCATATTTGCGGGGACACAAATCATTTGATACCGGAAATGGAAAAAGTCGGTGCCGACGGCCTCAGCCTGGACAAACAGGTGGACCTGCCCAAAGCATATGACACCTTACATTCCCAAACGGTGTTGATCGGCAATATCGATCCTGTTTCCATCATCACCTTTGAAGATGCCGATACCGTTAAAAAGAAAAGCACACAGTTGATTCAAGCAATGAAAGGTAAACCCAATTTCATTCTGAGTACGGGGTGCGATGTCCCCCCCAACGCCCCCATTGAAAACCTTAAGGCCATGATGCAATCCAATGGTTTCTGAAAAAAATCCAGAAGCCAAACAATAGTAAGCTTAATTTATTAATCATTTGAAAGGAGCCACAATGAAAATTACTGTCATTTGCAAACGTTCACTTTCTTTGCTGATCATGATTTCGGTCGTCATGTTGACATGGACAACCGGATCCTATGCCAAAACAATCAAGCTTAACTATAGTTGGTTTGCGCCAAATTCGGAAGCCCACTACCAGGTGGTTCAATACTTTATCAAGGAAATTGAAGAACGGACTCAGGGGCGTGTCAAAATAACATACTTTCCAGCCGGGTCCCTTGTGGGCGGCCCCCAGGCGTATGACGCCGTCTCAAAAGGGATTTCCGATATTGATTTTCCGGTCATGGCATATACGCCGGCCCGTTTTCCGGTTTGCTTTGCCTGGGACCTGCCTTTGGGAATCAAATCATCTGCTGCAGCGACCCAAATGATGATCGAGTCCTATGAAAAATTTAAACCCAAAGAACTGGATGGTGTCAAAATTCTCTATCTTTGGGGATCTCCGCCTTGCCAGCTTCAAGTCAAAAAAGAAATGAACAGCATGACAGATATTGTTGGCCGGAAAATCAGATGCACCGGCATTACGGCGGAATTTATCCGGGCGCTTGGCGGCACCCCCGTGTCACTGCCCATGTCCGGCGCCTATGAATCATTGCAAAAAGGGGTGGTTGAGGGCACCATCAACTCAACCAACGCACTGAAAGTCTTCAAGCTTGGCGAACTGCTCGACTATGAATACGAAATAAACGCCTTAACCGTCCCTTTTATTTGTGTAATGAATCAAAAGAAATGGCAGTCGCTTCCGGCTGATATCCAAAAAATCATCAGCGAGGTAAGCCAGGAATGTATTCCTCTGGAAACCAAAGTCTGGAATGAGTCAGTTCATGAAGGCCGCATGTTTGGGGAGGAAAAAGGCATGCAGTTTATTAAGGCGACACCGGAAATGTTTAAGGAAATAGAGACGGTACAACCGGTTTTGTATCAAAACTACCTGGATAATCTAAAGAAACTCGGGCTTGAAAAAGAGGGGAAAGCCTTTCTGGATTACTTAATTGCCTTTTCAAAAAGTGACAAGAATAAGTAGGACAACATAACATAATGATAACGAGAATGAAAAACGGTATTGTCTGGGTAAGCGGACGCTTAAACGCCGTTGCGGGTGTTATCGTAATCGCACTGATGGTGCTGACCACCAGCGATGTGTTTTTGAGATATCTGTTTAACTGCCCTGTAAGAGGGACTTATGATGTTTCCGGGCTTATGGCGCTGGTGATCATCAGTCTTGCCCTGGCACAAACCCAATTGAAAAGAGGGCATATCAGCATTACGATCCTCCTGACCGTCCTGCCAAAGAAAATCGAGATACTGGTACAGGCCGCCATTGATTTTATCTGTCTTCTGGCGTCCATTGGTGTCGCCTGGCAAAGCTGGATCTACGCCATTTCTCTGGCTTCGGTCGGAGAAGCTTCCCAGACGGAAAAAATTCCTTTTGCCCCATTTGTTTACACGATTAGCGCCGGCTTTATTGTCCTGAGTCTTGTTTTGCTTATCAGCGTTGTTGAATCCATAAACAAGGAATTTAAAAATGAGTCCAATTGAAACAGGCATTGTTGGGTTGATATCACTGGTCATCGCGATTCTGGTCGGATTCCCGGTTGCATTTGCCATGTTGATTATCGGTTTTTTGGGGTTCAGCGCACTGGTTTCAATGGATGCCGGATTAAACATTGTCTCACAGGATATATTCAGTGTGTTTTCATCCTATTCATTGACAGTGGTCCCCATGTTCGTATTAATGGGGTCCATCGCATTTTCAGCCGGGACCAGCAGCCGGCTTTTCAATGTTGCCAATAATTTTTTCGGCCATCTTAAAGGAGGGCTGGCCATGGCCACCATTGGCACCTGTGCTGCATTTGCCGCCATGTGCGGGTCTGCCAATGCCGCTACGGCAGCATTGGGTAAAGTCGCCATACCGGAAATGGAGAAATATAATTATTCTTCCATCCTTTCCACCGGATGCGTTGCCTCCGGCGGAACATTGGGGGTTCTTATCCCGCCGAGTACGGTATTTATCATCTATGGCATATTAACGGGCGAATCCATTGGCAAGCTGTTTATTTCCGGCATTATCCCCGGCCTTCTGTTAACCCTGTTGTTTGTCGTAACCATATATATTCTCTGTAAGGCCAATCCAGTCCTCGGACCTGCGGGTGAACGCATCAGCTGGTCAAATAGAATTAAATCCCTCAGTGGTGTTATTGAAATGCTGATGTTATTTATTCTGGTCATGGGGGGGATATTTACGGGTGTTTTCACGCCCACGGAAGCGGGCGGCGTTGGGGCTTCGGGCACCATTGTTATCGGATTGATTGGCCGCAATTTAAGCTGGAAAATGATGAAAATAGCCGTTACAGACACGGTCAATATTACCTGTATGCTGTTTTTTATCATTGCGGGTGCCACCGTTTTCGGGCATTTCATTGCGGTGACGCAAATCCCCATTGCCCTGGTAAACTGGCTTTCTGATTTGACCGTCAGCCCTCAGATTATTTTAGGGCTTATTATTGCCATCTACTTTGTCGGCGGATGTTTTATTGACATTCTGCCTCTAATCCTATTAACCGTTCCTATTTTTGCACCGATTATCCAATCCTTAAATTACAGCCTCATCTGGTTTGGTGTAATTATCGTTCTGATTGCCCAGATCGGTGCCATCACTCCCCCGGTCGGCGTATGCGTTTACGTACTCAAAGGGGTGTGCCCGTCCGTTCCTTTGACCGTGATTTTTAAAGGATGCCTGCCTTTTGTCATCACTATTTTGATTTGCGTTTTAATATTGTTGCTCTTTCCGTCAATCGTCACTTTTTTACCGGACCTGATGTGACCCATTATCTTAACTTAAGGGATTATTATGGAAATTAATTTAAAAAAAGATCAGATGACCCTGCATGAAAGATGGACTGCTCTTTTAAACCGGCAACCGATGGATCGCATCCCGGTGTATGCGTTTGCCCATGGGTTTTGTGGAAAACATGCCGGACTCACCCTTGCCGATACCTATAGTTCTCCACAAAAAACATTTAATGCCATTAAAAATGTCAGTGAGAAATTTGGATGGCAGGATCTGCCGCTGATCGCTTATGCCGGATTAGGCGCATGGGAGTTCGGCGGTGAGGTCCAAATGCCGCAAAGTCAATATGATCAGGCCCCGAAAGTGATCAGACGGCCGGTTACAAAACCCGAAGATATTGAATTATTAACCGTTCCCGATGTCCATAACGCCGGAATCTATCCGTTTGCCATGGAAGTTTCCAAACTTCAGGCGCAAAGCGGGACAGGGCTGATCATGTTCATGATTCCAACCCCCTGGGCACTTGCCTGCAATATTTGCGGAATGGAAAATATTGCCCGGTGGTCATTAAAGGCGCCGGATCTGGTAGACAGGGTTCAAGAAATCATCCTGCCCTTTACCGGTAAAATCTTAGAATACTGGATTGATGCATTTGGAACCGATCGCCTTCTGCCCTGGGTGAGCGGGGGGGCCGCATCAAATAACAGCCTCATTTCCCCCAAAATATTTTCCAGATTTGTCCTGCCCTACATGCAAAAAACCTTTGACGCGGTTCACCGGTCCGGTATTAAGCATATTTATGTTCACGTCTGCGGTGAACATAATTTGAACTTGCCTTATTGGGCGCAACTGAATTATGGTGACCCAGGGATTTTAAGTTTTGGGATTGAAGTTGATCTGAACACTGCGGGTAAAATGTTTCCCAATGATATTATCATGGGCAATATTGATACGGCCATTTTGGCCGAAGGGACACCCGAGCAGGTATACGAAGCAACGAAAATGACCATTGAGAAAGGGAAACAGTGTCCGGGAGGATTTATGCTGGCGCCAGGCTGTGAAATGCCTCCCATGGCCCCTGAAGAAAACATGTGGGCAATGATGCAGGCCGTGAGTGACTTTGGCTGGTATTAGGGAATCGGAACCGGACCTAAAAAAACCTGCCGTATGGAAAAAGACAATTTGAGCCTTGCCGAATCTATTGGTATTAATGTCCGAAAGTTAAGAAAAAAAAGCAATTATACCCTGAAGAATCTTTCTGATAAAACAGGGCTTTCCATTGCGTTGCTTTCAAGAATTGAGAATGGGCAGCTCAGCCCGTCCGTTAATACACTCGATAAAATCGCCAATGCGCTGGGGATTGAAATATCTCATATCCTTCAAGAAGAGCTGTCACCGGATCAGCTGGGGTTGGAAATTTCAGAAAAAATTAAAAAACGCATGAAAATTTTTGGAATTTCCATAGTTGAACTATCAGAAAAAAGTGAAATCCCAGAGACCATGCTGAAGCGGTTTTTAAAAAATGAAATATTTTTATCCATCCCCAATTTTATGCGGCTGGCCAATATCCTGAAAGTTGATTTAAGCTACTTTTTCCAAAACTCACCCAATAAAAACTTTGTGATCAGCCGAAAAGACAACCGGACTTTAAATGAATGGATGGGGAAAAAAGGAAAACCCAATTATTTGGTTGAAATACTATTTGAAGATTTCCCCAACCAGGTAATGGAACCGGTTATTTCCACACATGTTGCCAAAGAAGATTTCCTCATTAAAGCCAGCCACGCAGGCCAGGAATTTTTTTATGTGCTGGAAGGAAAGGTCAAATTGTTCCTGGACGATCATAAAATCATTCTAAATCAAGGGGATGCCATTTACTTTGACTCCCATCTGCCCCATGCGGCGGTAAGCATCAGTGATGCGCCCGCAAAAACCATTCATACCCATTTTGCGCCCTATTCGAGGTTAAAAACAGGGGCTTTGCCTCAAAAAGGAATCGATAAACCCCAAAAGGTCTGAATCCGGACAATTATCATTTAAAATTCGTTACCGGCCATCCTGATTTCCAATAGTAAATTTTTATATAAAAGTCTCACTAACATCCTGATAAGACTTTCAATATTTGTTGTGGGCGGTTCTTGGTTGGATAACCAAGACGGCCCGTGGCCGTTCATAAGAAACTGGAGACAAGAGGGCGAAGCACCTGCGGTGCCCAATTTATAGTCTACCGTTGCTGGTATCTTCAGTTTCATTATTCGTTGTGGGCTTGTGGTCCGTGACTGTTTGTAACCGCCGTTGGTACTATATTTGCTTACAATGTTGTTTGGCTTAACAATGAATTTATGATCTTGGGTTATCCGAAAAAAAAGGGATGGCCAGGTTGATGGTAATCTAAAATTAAAACATCGAATCCAAGACGGGAGACCTGTCCCATGGATCCAGGAGGTAAAGATGCGAAAGAAAGACAGGACAGGGGTCAGCCGAAGGGCGTTTTTAAAAGGGGTAGCCGCCGGGGGCGCCTGCATGATGTTGCCCGGAACGGTGAAAGCGGCGCAACAGGGTAAGGTACTGGCTACCCTGCATGATCTGTCTCGGTGTATTGGCTGCGGGGAATGTGTGTCTGCCTGTACCGCACAGAATGAAGCCAAGTATCCGGAACCCCAAAAACCCTTTCCCAGGATGTATCCTGACCGGGTCAAGGTGGCGGACTGGTCGGATAAGCGTGATATGGACGACCGGCTCACCCCTTACAACTGGCTGACCATCCAGAGCGTTGAGGTTGAATGGCAGGGGGAATCCTATGAAATCCATATCCCCCGGCGCTGCATGCACTGCGAAAATCCCCCCTGTGCCAACCTGTGTCCCTGGGGGGCCTGTGCCCGGGAGGACAATGGTGTGGTGCGCATCAATTCGGATATCTGCCTGGGCGGTTCCAAGTGCCGGTCGGTCTGCCCCTGGGATATTCCCCAGCGCCAGACAGGTGTGGGCCTTTATCTTAAACTCATGCCGGCTTTTGCCGGCAACGGGGTCATGTATAAATGTGATCGCTGTTTTGATCTGTTGAGCCAGGGCGGTGTACCGGCCTGTATCAGTGAGTGCCCCGAAGAGGTCCAGTTCATCGGCCCCCGAGATGAGATCCTGGCCCGGGCCCACGAGCTGGCCAGATCCTTTGCCGGCAGCGGCAATGAAACCGATTTCATTTATGGGGAATTTGAAAACGGTGGCACCAACACTATATATGTTTCGCCGGTCCCCATTGAGGTGCTGGCCAAGGCCCTTGAGGCCGGGCCGGGAAATCCCCATATGAACCCGGTTGAGGATATGATGGCCAAAGATGAAATTTTTGGCATGGCCGCCCTGACCGCGCCATTGGCCGGCGTGGCCGCCGGGGTGCTCACGGCTGGGGCAGGACTGCTCAAATTAGGCGGGAAGGATAAGGAGGAGACCCATGAATAGTCTTTTTTCCAGAGGGATGAACCGCATCCTGCTTTCGGTCATGGCCATCCTTGCCCTGACCGGCATGGCCCAGATGCCCATTTTCAAACGGTATTACATTGCCGATATTCCGGGATTCGGGTGGCTGGCCGCCTATTATACCACCCACCAGATCCATTATATGGCAGCGTTTGTGTTCCTGTTTGTGCTGTTCTGGATGGCCGCGGAATACCTGATGCGCCGGCGCAGGGAATGGCGGGTCACCCCCATGGGCTGGATGCGGCTGGCTGTCCTGGCCATGATCGTGGCCACCGGAATGTTACGGACCGTGAAAAATCTGCCCGGCCACGGGTTCAGCCCCATGGCGGTCATGCTGGTGGACTGGATTCATCTGGCAGGGGCCATGCTTTTGGGCCTTATCGCCATCCTTGCAAGAATAGGCCCCTGGCGCCGGAATGGGGTTTATGCCGCACGGCGGTGACTAAGGTAATTAGACTGAAGGTGGTTAGGCTGAAGGGATGCGCAACCCTAAATCCCTTCAGTCTTTAGCCTAAATCCCCAGGTTTTATTGGAGACAATCTTTACCCCTGCAACGGAATATCCCATTTTTTCATATATTTCCAGACAGCGGTCCGGCTCTTGTTGATCTGCCGGGCCACTTCGGCTTTGTTCCAGCGGCACTCTTCGAGCAGCTGGATGAGGCTCTCCCGGGTGATTTCCCGGTTGGAAAAATCCGTGGTCAGCCGGGGTCCCATTTGAGGCGAGGCCTTTACCATATGGCTTTCCCGGATTTCAATGGGAAGATCTTTTAACTGGATCTGATGGGATTCACACAGGACAAAGGCATGCTCGACGGCGTTTTCAAGTTCCCGGACATTCCCGGGCCAGGGGTGTTCCATGATCTTTTTCATGGCCTGGGAGCTGAGGCTGGATATATGTTTGCCTTCTCTTTTATTTCCCTTGTCCAGAAAGTGGCTGACCAGCAGGGGAATGTCATCCCTTCTTTCCCGCAGGGGCGGCACATGGACCGGGAAAACCTTGAGCCGGTAGAACAGGTCCTCACGGAACTGCCCCTCCCGGACCATGCGGTAAAGGTCTTTGTGGGTGGCGGCAATGATCCGGATGTCAATTTTGATTTTTTTTGAATCCCCTACCCTCTCGATCTCCCTTTCCTGGAGAACCCTAAGCAGCTTGACCTGCATGTAAGGGGTGAGTTCTCCGATCTCGTCCAGGAAAATGGTGCCCTGGTCCGCTTCCTCGAACCGGCCTTTCCTGTCCCTGTGGGCCCCGGTGAACGCCCCTTTGACATGGCCGAACAGCTCACTTTCCAGCAAGGTTTCGGACAGGGCTGAACAGTTGACCGTGATCAGGGGTTTTTCCCCGCCGGGACCGTTGTAATGGATGGCCCCGGCCACCAGTTCTTTGCCCGTGCCGCTTTCCCCGTAAATAAGGATGTTGGCCTGGCTGTTGGCCGCCGCCCTGATGGCGTCAAACACGTTTTGCATGGCCGTGCTTTTTCCGATGATATTGCCCAGCCGATAGGCTTTTTTAAGCTTTCTTTGGGCCTCTTCGGCGGTCTGCCGGACCTTCTTGAGCTCTGTCAGGTCCGTGACGGTCTCAACAATACCGAGAACCCGGCCCTCCTCATCCTTTGCCAGCCGGGCGTTTTTTATCACAGGGATGTCATGGCCGTCTTTATGGCGGATAAAGCATTCTTTGGTTTCGGTCCTGCCATGTTCAATCACCCCGCATTTTTGAATGTCGGCCGGGCAGTTCCGGCCAAAACAGCGGCTGCACTCAATGAGGCGGCACGTCTTGCCGATGGCTTCCTGTGCGCCGTATCCGCTAATTTTTTCCATGGACCGGTTCCAGGACGTGATGATCCCTTTGGGATCCAGAATGAAAAGTCCTTCAGCCATGGTGTCGAGAATTTGATTTAAAAAAGAGACATTCCAGATGTCATGGGTTTTCATAAGGCAAGTCCTGTTGTCATCCCTGTTATGGTAACTGTTTGGTAACGCTACCGTTATCTGAACTGGTTTGCAAGCCTAAGGTTTACAAAATAAACAGCAAACCCCGTGCCAGGCGGCCAAGTGCATGTGGGGAACGGCTTTTTTCTGTTTATAAGTAAGGTTCGGAAACCCTATGGGTAAAAATTTTATAACCTGGCATAAAACTTGATTTATCAATATGTCAGACAGTTCAGGAACCACGTGTAAAGGAAACGAAAATGGACAAAGAACAATTTCAGGCAGGCCTTAAGGGGAAAACCGTCCTGGTGGTTTTTGGGGCATCCTGGTGCGGACCGTGCCGGGCCATGGCGCCGGTGATCCGGGAAATTATGGATGAACTCGGAAGCCGGGCAAAAATTCTGGAAATGGACATTGATTCGGAAAAAAACCTGGCCATGGATTACATGGTTCAAAGTATCCCGACCCTTATCCTCTTTAAGAATGGGGTAGAGATCAAACGATTGGTAGGAACTCAATCAAAAGATGTTATTTCAAACTTGCTGAATACGGTGGTGTAAAACACCTGAATTACCGCTTTCAAACCAGAACGCCCCATCTGCGCGGTGTGATTATCCTAACTGGCAAGCAACTTATTTTACACCCTCTGAACCGTCAAATCAAATTACCATGAAAATCATGAAGCGCAAGAAGGCGCTTGTCCTTCATGCGCTTCATGATTTTCATGGTTATTAAAAAATCGGATCTATGCGGTGCCGATCAGTAAGGGTTATAACCATTGAAAATCAAAATTATACTCTTTTACCGCCAGACCAGAGATTCTTTGTTCCCGACAATATCCCCTGGCTGGACAGGCTTGTCGGTCCAGACAATTCTGGTACTGCATTCCCATTCATCCTTGTTCAGCTCTTTTTGCCGTTTGGCCAGATTCCTTTCAGAATCTTTCCGGCTGGCATGGACGGAAATAACCTCACGTTCGGCCGTATGATTATTTTGATAAATCAGTGCATACATTGGCTGGCCCTCCCCTGATGTTGACTGGCATCATTTCATTCGGAGTGCAGGCCGGGAAAGCGGTGAATCCGGCCTGTACTCCCGTTTAAATTTTATTCAGTTGCCCAGGGTATCGGCAACCGCCTCTTTTTCAATGTGAACCTGCCAGCTTTCACCCCACAGATCCGGAACAGTTTCCTCCACCGGTAAAATAGAATCCCACCCAATCCCGATTTCCGAAAAAACCTCTTTGAGGACGCCTTCATCAGGGGCCATCCACAGGCAGTACCGGACGCCTTTTTCGTCGTTATAGTATGTTCTGATCCATGTTGCGGCTTCAACGTCAGCCAGTTTTCGCCAGTTGGCCTGGACCTGTTCGCAGTCAATGCCGGGGTTGCTGTGTACCATCATATACTTTTTAAATTTGGCCATGATTCATCTCCTTGATCTCGTATGGTTGTTGTCTTGATCCAAAAGATGCACATCAATTGGGAGTTAAAAATAATAATATCAATAACCGTGCCAGCCATTCATATACAGCTGGCAGCGACATCAACAGACGATAGACGCCAGAAGGGAATAAGTGGAAAATGCCGTCAAAAGGTTATTTTCCCGGATAATGGGAATCATACTTTGTGGATCAGATGATGGAATTTATGGCCACAGGGTAACGGCACCGGTACCGGTATGGGTAACGTTACGTAACGTTAAGTTACTTCTTATATTTTATGCCTTTTCCCCTGGATACAAATCCGGGTGTTCTATCCATATGGCATGGTCCACCATCCCAAGGGAGGACAGAATGTTGACCAGGGTGAGGGCCAGTGCCGATCCTTTAGGGCCGGCACTGGCCGTGTCCCACTAACGGCCACGGGCCGTCTTGGTTATCCAACCAAGAACCGCCCATTGGATTTGGAAGAACATCCCCCTTGGTCCGACAGCGCCTGTGTTCCGAAAATTGGACGGTCAGGCATTCAGGGAAAAGACGGCGCCCCGGTGTCGGCAGTGATTTCCATTGGGATCTTGGCCGCCGGGATTATATATCGAGTTTACAGACGCAGCCCCCCATCTCCTGCCGGGTTCCAGCGGCGATCCTGCTAAAAAAAGGGGCTTTCGTCCTTGACAGAACAGGCGTCCTACTTTATGTAATATCTGAGATCAGACAACTCGCCATATTCGGATAAAAACAATTCATCGCTTTGTCGTCTTCACACCAGGCTGTCAGGCTGTTCGTCATTCTCACCATTGGCCAGCGGATACATTTGCCGCTGACGATATATTCGCCGTTATCATTATCATACAGGGAGGAAAAAATGGCTTCATTCCGCTTCAAGAAGAGCAATGGGCAAAAACCGGAGAATAACGGAACGGTTGTAACCATCGAGAGCACTGTCGGCAAATTAACCCCAAACCTTTCAAAAATCCCCTTCACCCCGACATTTATCGTCGCCTTTGTATCACCTTACGTGGATATTGACAGCGTCGCCCGAAAGGTCTGTGAACAATTCCCCAAAACCGCCATGACGTTTTGCTCCACGGCCGGGGAGCTGTTCACCGATGGTTCTTGTCTTTACTGCAGCACCGGGAATAGCTGGGACCGGGTTGTGCTTCAATGCTACAGCCCCGAGGTCATTGCCAAAGCAGAGGTGGTGGCGCTCCCCCTTGGGTGTGAAGACATGCGAAAAGGACAAATTAAGACCGCGCTAAAAGACCGGATCGAATCTTTGAAAAAAGGGATCCAGGCCTTGAGGGTTTCCATGCCCATTGACCATAAGGATACATTTGCCTATATCCTGTTCGACGGGCTCAGTGCATCGGAATCTTTTTTCATGGAAGCCCTTTACGATTCAGGGCGGTTTCCCTGCATGTTTGTGGGGGGATCTGCCGGCGGCAAGCTTGATTTTCAGAACACCTTTCTTCATGACGGCCGGAAACGGTATGAAAATCATGTAATGATCGCTTTCATCAAAACAGCGCCGGGCATCCGGTTCGGCCTGATGAAAAGCCAGAACTTCTCTTTGGCCAACACCTCATTCTCCATTTTATCATCTTCGGTTGAACAGCGCTTTGTCAGCCAGGTTGTGGACCGGGAAGGGCAGATCCTGACCCTCATAGAGGCCCTTTGCAAAACCTTCAACTGTGCGCCCGAAGCGCTTGAAGGGAATCTTTCAGATTACTCTTTTGCCATCTCAGTGGGCAAAGAGCTGTATGTTCGCTCCATATCGGCCATAGACCTTGAAGGTGGCCATATTCATTTTTATTGTGACATTTCACCCGGTGAAGAGCTGATGCTGATCAAACGCGAAGACATGGTCCGAAATACCGAGCGGGATTTCAAAAAATTTATGGAGGGCAAACCCTCTGCCCCCATTGCAGGAATTTTAAATGACTGTATTTTAAGACGGCTGCTCAACGATGCCAGTCTGACAAAAATGGGGCAGGTTTTAAAAGGGATGGATGTCGCGGGGTTCTCAACCTTTGGGGAGATCCTTGGATTGAATCTGAACCAGACCCTGACCGCTGTTTTTTTCTTTAAAGTAGAACCGGGCCAGCCCTTCAGCGACGCGTATGTGGATAATTTTCCCATTCATTACAGCGAATTCAAAGCATTCTTCCTTAAAAGACAAATTTCAAAACTACAGCGGCTGTCCCAGGTCGTGGTCCGCCATATCAACGACTTCAAGCAGCGCCAGTACGGCAGCAGGCTCGACCCGACAGGCATGGATCCGGTTATGGCCACGGTATTTCAAGGCATGAATGATTTGGGGCAGACACTGATCGATGTCAATGAACATCGTGAGGCCATGGCCGGCAGAATAGATGAGTGCACCAACGACCTTTACGGATCTGTTGACGAGCTGGTCGGCCACATCCAAAAACAGGATCAGACCGTGGATGAGCTCAAAGGAAAATTTGAAGAGCTTTCCCAACTGGCCGGCAAGACCATGATCAGTACCCAGGAGCTTGGCGATGCCAGCCGCCGCATTGAAAATTTCATTGAGGTTATAGAAGATATTGCCGCCCAGACCAACCTGCTCTCCCTTAATGCTACCATTGAAGCCGCCCGGGCCGGTGAGAGCGGCAAGGGATTTGCCGTTGTTGCCGATGAAGTCCGCAGCCTTGCCGCGCAATCCAAAGACAGTGCAACCGAAATCAGGGACAATATTGCTGCCCTTTCCGGTGAAATCGGAAATGTTGCCCATGAGATTGAACTTCAAAACCAAAGCGTGGCCCTGTTGACGGAAATGCTCAATACCATAAAGGAAACCAGCTCCCGGACCTCGGAAACGGCGGACAGTACCAGAGGGATAGCTGATACACTCAAGGGGATGACCGGGAAATCAGGGGTCACTGTCTAAGATAAAAAGACAAGACCGCTCTTTAAGGGCGCTCACAGAAAAAGGCTTTCAGCCGTCCTTGCTGAAAGCCTTTTTCACTTAAAATCCAGGGCATGATGCGGCAGCACAATGGCCCGAAAATTTAAATTTAAGCAGTGGCAATGGGCTTTCCTCTTCTCCAGCCGGCAAGACCGATCAGCCCTGCACCCAATACCAGACAAGATCCCGGCACAGGAACAGGAGACGTCTGTGTAAATACGGCATAGACACGGCTTGCAGCGCCGGCTGTTGAATTATCTACCCCATAAGTTTTAGATTTTACGATAAAGTCACCGGCGTTATATGTTCCGGTGCTTGTTTCCGTATAGACTAAAAAATAATTAAGCAGTGATATATCGGCTACCGTATTGTCATCCGTATTGATGCCATAGGCAACCACCAGACTGATTTTTTCATCACTTGAAACCCCATATACGGAGGTAAACATATTGCCATACATATTATAAATATAGCTTAATTTCTCTAATGCAGCTTCTGCATCATCCTGGCTGGTAAAGGCAAAGTCATACTCGCCGTTCCCGTCGGAATCATATACATCCCCGGCACTGCCCTCCACAAAGGACACATCATAAGTTGCCCCATTGACCACCAGACCGGTTACTTTCGAAAGTTCACCGCTGGAGTCGGAATACAGGCAGATCGCCGCACTGGCGACCCCGGGAATAAAGACCATAAGGCAAAATACGGCCACTACAAATTTTGATGCTGTTTTCATCTAACTTACTCCCTAATACATAAAATATCCATACGCTTGAGAGGTCAGCCCTGATCATACTGTATTCATCAGGGGTGCGCCTCGCTCCGGGCCAAATTCATGCATATACCATGCCGGAATATTATCCGGAGCAAAACAAAGGCATAATAAAGACGCATCTATCTGAAAATAAAGAGATTTCAAAAAGAACTATTTTTTTATAAATCAAATTTGGAAAACGAATTCGCCTCTGTCAGCCGGAAAATTCTACATTTTTAGGAAAAAAATACCACATAAATCGGATAAATAAAAACGGATCGGGGACAAGGATCGCCCTTGTTTACCAATTCTGGGGGCACCTTATTTAATTGCGAAGAATTATGGTTGTTGTCTTGATCCAAAAGATGCGCATCAATTGGGAGTTAAAAACAATATCAATAACCGTGCCAGCCATTGCAGCCATTGATATACAGCTGGCAGCGACATCAACAGACGATAGACTTCAGAAGGGAATAAGTGGAAAATGCCGTCAAAAGGTTATTTTCCCGGATGCTCACATTCAAATAATGTAACGGATTTTTTTTCGTTCATTATTTCAAAAAAGAAATGGTTTTTCATATAAATTTAGTAGGTTAGGTTGGCAGTCAAAAATATTGAAAGTTGCAAATTAATGTAACGGTTCAAAAAAGATTCAAAAACAATCTGTGGTTCCCTGATTTTCACAGGTATATCCAGGCGAAAAATTGCGTTAATCAATTAAGGTCAAAATATAAACAGGCCATCTTCCGGTTAAATCAGAAGTGGCCTGTTTTTACGGATCTACTTTTCAGGGATTACTGGGGAGGAAGGTCAGATATAAACTCCAGGGCAAGATTAATGTCAACAAATTGGTGGTTCAATTCCTTTGCCTTGTCCCGGCAGTCAGTACAGATTTCTTTAAATTTACGCATGTCGCCTTTGACCGCCATATAAATTTGCTCAACGGCTTCCTGCTGGATATCTTTATATTGTTCGATAAAGCCCTCAACCTCTATGGGATATAAAATCAGGGTTTTCAACCGGCTGAGGATATCAGGGTGATTGCGAATCAAATAGGTCCTGACCTTTGGAAGCCCTGCAAAAACAATAGGAACACCGGCATCAATGATCCGCTTAAGATATGGCCAGACCCTGGTATCCAGATCATTGGCCTCATCAATAATAATAAAGCAGTTGGACAGGTTGCAGATCATTTTCAGGTACTGGGGAGTTCTGCGATATGTGGCTGTGGTGTCATAGTTCAATTCTTTGAGTATGGATGCCAGGGTTTCGTGTATGTTGAACAGGGACTCTACCCATACGGCATGAAGTTTTTTGGGACGAAGCAGTTTTAAAAACCTGGTTTTTCCCGCTCCAAAATCTCCCTCAATGAGTACGCTCCGGCCCCGGTAGATCCGGCTATAAGTGGCGCTCAGGTATGATACCCTTCGTTTGTCACTGATAAAATCTGCCTTCATGTTAAATCTCCGCAGGATGCATACGTGGCCACATGGTTTGTATTGATCAATTTCCGGCAGTCAAGCATAAAGGCATTGAATACCGCCTGCTTTTTCTGTGTTTCAGGTTGCCGCATCTTTTTCATATAATTCTTGTACCTGGATTGATTATGATGAAGCACTTGTTGAGCCCGGGCCAGAGTGAGGCCGCTATGATAAGCTTCAATTAAGACTCGCCGGTCGACGGCCATGTTGTGCTTTTCCAGAAAAATGATCATCATGTCGAGTTCATCCGGGGCCACTGGTACAGATTTTGGGTCAGGTGGTTTGTCAAACGGCTTTGTGGCAAGGGCTTCGCCCAATAGTATGCCGTCTTCCCCCCGTTCAAAAATAAACAGCTTGCCCTTATATACTGATATTTGCACCGGTGTACTTTTATGCCTGCTGAACCGGTCTGTACCACTGGTTACACAATAGATCCGGTTGTCATGGCGAATGGTTCTTTTGTTAGATACAGTGGCTTTTATTTTCCTGTAGCCATACTTCATATATTCCTGCACCTCATCCGGTGAAAAGGTAAGGATATCGGCTTGCCTTGATAAAAATTCTTCCAGCTTTTGTGCCGGAACCCATGCACTGATCTTTCCATTTTCGCTAAAATAATGTTTGGTGTGGTTATGTTCGTGGCGGTATTCTTTTATCAGGGGGCTGTGTCTTAAATCCCGGAGTGTAATATCAAGGAGTGTCACAGTGATTTTTTCTTTTTTCTTATTATTGAAGATAACCCCTGGAACGGTCTTTACAATCCTGTCTTCAAACGCCTTGATGATTCGGATTTCAAAATTATGAAGACTGCGATGGGAGGACTCAAGATGGGCCTTGTCCCTGGGGGCACTTACCCTTGAAAAATCCGGCGCCAGATAAAATCCTCCGGGAACGGAATGTTTTATATTCAAGGCGTTGATGACTCTTTTGAGATTTACAAATCCTGTGGCGTTATCCGGCCTGAACCGGACTTTCTTCTGGGGAAATGGGGTGGAAAGCAAAAACCGGTTAAACAAATCCACTGAGCTTAAGCTGCTTTCATCGAAATAGGCATCAAGTTCAAACATGTACCGGGAACCGGTATCAAACGTTTCAATGACTTGGGGTTTTTGCCAGTGGCCAGCCTCATTTTTGATTTTTAAATATCGAAAGTTGCAACCGTCTACCTGTATCAGGCCAAACACCGGAACAGGCTTGAATGCGTTTTTCACCGGGGCATTTTCTTCAAAATCTTCTTTTTCCAGGTAAAATTTAAGGCCTTCCCTTTGGGCACATCGCCTGAGTGCCGGAAGGCTGATGGTTTTTCCCAATTCTCTTTCAAGCCAATAGTGGTAATTTTTAATGGTTCTGGCTTTTCGGGTAATAAAAATAAACCCCTGGGATGACGGGTCACAGGAGGCCTTGACCATTTCGATAAACCGCCTTTTGGTTTGTTCATCTATGGACCGGGGCCGGCCGCTGCATTTGCGGCCGTCCATAATCCCTTTTTCAACCAGTAGAAGGGGCGTCGGGATAATGCCGGTTTTCCTGTACTGGTCTTTGTAATATTTTTTGGACCTTCTTTTGGCTGATCCGGTTTTATTCATGATTTTTTTATGGAGCAGCAAATAAAAACGGTCATCAAGGCTCAGGTTCTTCATTGTCTTGCCCCTTTTGATAAAATTTTTTCGCGGATCACCCTGTGCCACAACAATGCAGCCTGCCGGGACGTTTGCTGCCAATGATCATGCTGGGCCACCCGCACCTGTTCAATCATTGCATGTACGGCTGCCATGTATTCAGCCGAAATCCGTTCCGCCAAATCCGGTTTGTTCTCCGGGGGTATTTTTTGGGCCTCTACAAATTTTTTGATGTTCCGTGCGGTTAACTCAATACCGTTGTCTATGATTGCCTTCCAGGTGTTGCGCTGGTCCAGGGGGTCCAATTGAGCAAGAGGCCGGACCTGGGATTCATTGGCAGGTGTTTTGTCCCCAATTGGGGACAAATTATAGATCACTTCATAAGATTTGATCAGGCGGTATGCATGGGACTTGCCCATATCCCACCGTTCCCTGGTATATGCTTCAAATGTCTCAAACAGGGCCAGTTTGTACAGGCGGCTGTCACGGATTTCTTTTAACGCCTGACCGATCTTATAGAAACTCTCCTGATTACGGGCAATAAGGGTCTCCAGTTGAAGCAGCCGTTTCATCTTTACTTCCCAGGCCAGGGTTGACCGATACCGGTGGCAAGAGACGTCAACACATTTGCCGGGACATAGGAGACCGCATCCAGTTCTTTCAAAAAAAATACACTGTCCCTGAATCCATATCCCTTGACTTCCATGACCAGATCAATGGTGTTGAAATTCTTCTCACACCGAAAACACCTGGCCAGATTGGTGGCTGGATTTACAGCGGTTTGAAACTCATTGCACAAAGGACATAAAAACCGGAAAACACCATCCCTGATTTTGGATGGAATCTGTAAATGGTCACGGATCAGCATATCCACAGGGATATCGTTTCTCAGTTTAAATAGCTCCCGGGATGAAAATCTGTTTTTCATTTTGTTGCAATGGCCTGTCAATATTTCTTTTTTCATTGTCTTATCCTCCATTAAGATGTTTCATTGATTGGCCCTTACAGGTCGTTTTGCATATCCGCGCCAGGGAAAATGCTCTACAACCCAACCAATTTTCCCACAAAAATGGCAACAGGGGCCGGAACATAATGGCTTGGGAGAGACACTATCATGGGTTACACCGGGTATAGTAGATGTATCATCCATGGTTTTTTCAGCTTGACGTAATCTTTTGTTTTTTTCTTGACGACGGTGGGCCTCTTTACCTTTTGGCGTTTGTCGATATTTTTTTTGAGCTTTGCAGTGCGCTTCTTTGCGGGCCTCCTGGCGGCATTCTTGACAGCAATATGCCTGCCCCCGCCAGCAACTGCGGCACACATAGAAAATTTGGAAACATCGCTTACACTCGATACGTTTTAATAAAACGATTTCCATGCTTCCGCTCTTGCTAAATTACGGAAGCCGTGGTTAGATAAAAACGGTGGTGTGGCTTCCGTAACCTACTCGGATGTCTACATTGAAGGCTCGAAGTTGCAGCTTCGAGCCTTTTTTATCAAGGAAGTATTGACTTCTTCCAAATAGATTGGCAAAGCTTTTTTCGAAAAAATTCGCGGCGGGATAACTGCGGGGTAAGCGAGGTAAGGTTTATATATTTTATTGGCGGGGTAAAGCGGCGGGATATCTTCCCGTTATATTATTTTGTAGCTGATTTGGCGTATCCGCGTTACATTTTTTGAATCTTAGCACCCGGACAATGGGAATTATACTTTGTGGATCAGGTGATGGAATTTATGGTCACAGGGTAAAGGCACCGGTACCGGCATGGGTAACGTTAAGTTACTTCTTATATTTTATGCCTTTTCCCCTGGATACAAATCCGGGCGTTCTATCCATATGGCATGATCTACTATTCCAAGGGAGGACAGGGTGTTCACCAGGGTGAGGGCCAGTGCCGAGCCTTTGGGGTCGGCACTGGCCGTATCCCAGTAAAGCAGGATGGAAAAATCACCGCTGATACTGGCATGGTGAAAGAGGTGCCAGTCATACAGCCTGGTGTTTTTCCGTATTTCGACGTTTAAACTTGCCATTATTTTTAACACTTCAGGCACAGTGGCGGCACCGGCCCGCAAGCGGATATGTTCAAGCCAGATCATGGGGAGTTTTCTCACTGTATGGGAACGTACAACACCACCACCGGGTCCCCGAGGTAATTGCCGTCTTTGCACCCGTGTTTCTGGTAGTTGCTGTGGAACCGGTCATCGTATAAGTTGAATATGGGGCTTTTTTTCTGCCGGTACCCATTCAGTTCGATCCAGAATTTCATGGTATACACGGCCACCAGGCTGGCTGCGGTATGGTTACGTTTCATAAACTCGACCCGGACATATCGGCCCTCCTGAAGGGTGACCTTTGAAAATTCTTCACCGGTTGCGCCGGTTTTGTTCTCAACGGCAATGTAATAGTCAAAATCCTTCCCGTTTTCATGAAGATCAAAAATACAATACATCACCGGGTCGTTTTCTTTTTTTAAAGGGCCTAATTGGTCGTTATCGTAAACCTCATGGTAAAAAGGGGGAATTTCCCTTTTTTTTCCGGTTGTCTGTAAAGGATGTGGTAATGCTGTATCCGATACATTTTGTTTCTTTAAACTCAACCACCTCGGGCCTGGCGAGCATGTTTTTGCCGATCAGAGCCCTGAAAAACGGTTGGCCTATCGCTTTGATCAATTTCATTTTCCCCTCCTGTACAAGAAATAATTATGGGATGATTTTTTTTAAACCTGCCGGCTGCTTTACGGCCTGAGACCGGCGGACGGCCTTTCATCTGTAGGTATTGCCACAATCGTGCCAAAAAATTAATCCAATAAAAATCAAATGGTTAAAAGAATCCATCCCTTTAAAAGCCCATAAAACCACATTATTTGGCAGTTACTGGCTGCCAAATATTTAAGCCTTGAATAATTCTGCCATATTTGGGAGAATGCCCTGACCCCAAAGAGGAGAACCTATGGACGACACTGATTTTTTCCGTCAGGTAACCCTTAGAATCTGCGGTAGCCTGAATATTGAAAAGGCCCTGTTTGACACCTATGAGTATTTATGCCGGCTTATGCCGGTGGACGAGGTGTCCTATACCCACTTTGTTCCGGATATGGGTGCCATTCAGTTTGTGGCCTGCGCTACCAAAGAAGGCGGCAGGAATTTGGGGCTCACCCCCATGCCCATGCCCCGGTCCCTGGTGGAATGGATGAAGCAGGACATCCCTGTCAAAGGTTATTATGTGTTGAACCACCCAAATGATCATCCCCTATCCCGTGTCCTTACCCAATTTCGCGGAATGGATGAAAATACATCCATTCTGGTGTTGCGGCTGTTAATGGAAAACAAATTTTTAGGGTCTTTTAACATGGCCTGTGCCGGAACCGGCCGGTATACCGGAGCACATACTAAACTTTTGTCAGCCGCCAAAGAGCCCCTGGCCATTGCTTTGAGCAATCATTTGAAACACCGGGAGGTCATTGCCCTCAAAGAGTTAAAGGAACAGGACAACCAATACCTGAAAAGCGAGCTTAACCGGCGGGTAAGCAACACCATTATCGGGGATGACTTCGGGCTTAAAGGCGTTATGACCCAGGTTCGCCAGGTGGCCGGGGAAAAAAGCCCGGTCCTGCTCTTAGGTGAAACCGGAACCGGCAAAGAGGTGATTGCCGCCGCCCTTCACAACCTGTCATCGCGCTCAACCGGCCCCTTTGTCACCATCAATTGCGGCGCCATCCCCGAAGGACTGGTTGACAGTGAATTGTTCGGCCATGAAAAAGGCGCTTTTACCGGTGCGGTCTCCCGGTACCGGGGCCGTTTTGAACGGGCCCACAAGGGCACTATATTCTTAGATGAAATCGGCGAACTGCCACTGCAGGCCCAGGTCAGGCTGTTAAGGGTCTTGCAGGAACACCGGATTGAACGGGTGGGGTCCACTCAGACCATCAAAGTTGATAACCGCGTTATCGCCGCCACCCACAGGGACCTGGAGGACATGGCGTCCAAGGGAACCTTCAGACAGGATCTGCTTTACCGGCTTAAAGTGTTTCCCATTCGCCTGCCCCCGTTACGGGACCGGCCATCGGACATCCCTGCCCTGGCCCAGCATTTTCTACAAAAAAAAGGTCAGGAACTTGGCATGGGACACCCCCCGAAAATAGGGCAGGATTTTTTAAACCAGCTGCTGTCTTACCACTGGCCGGGAAATGTCCGGGAACTTGAAAATTTTATTGAGCGAAAGCTTATCGTGAACCGGGGGGCTGCCATGCTTCCGGGAAAGGATCCGGACACCCAAAAGGATTTAACCTGTGTTCAACCCGGCCAGGATGATGACAGGGTGTTATTATCCCTTGACCAGGCCATAAAACGACATATTGAAAAGGCCATGGAACTTTGCGGGGGACGGATAGAGGGGCGTGACGGCCTTGCCGAGCGATTGGACATCAAGCCCAACACATTGCGTGCCCGGATGAAAAAGCTTGATATCCCCTTTGGCCGAAAAAGATGACCTTAATGTCCGCTTTCAGGCCCCCCCGGCATCAGCTGACCCAAAAGAAAAGGGCTTTCAATAATTTCTGGGGTATCTCCCCGAACCCATCAGTTCTCACCGGATCCAAACTGATCCATAACCAGATCACGACGGTAATCCCGGCTGAACTCCCCGTTATTATGCCTTCAAAACATGGCAAACTCCCAAGGATTGATAATATTAACACCTGCTGCCTGAAACGGGCTCACATCTCTGGTTGCGACACTAAATCGATTGGCAGCGGCAATTGCGGCAATATACCCATCGGCCGCAGCAATTGCCTGGCCGGAGGATTTTGCGTTTGCCATGAGTTCAGCATAAGCTGTTGTGCAGTTAACATCAAAGGAACATACACGTCCGGTGAATAGAGGCAAAATTTGATTTTCAATACTGTTTTCCAGTTCATCCCGCCGCTTTCCAGCCGGCAGGCTTTTGATGCCAAAACGCAACTGGGCAACAGTGATTGCCGATAAATAAAGCGTTTCAATTGATTGTGCATCAATCCAGTTAATGACATGGGTTTCAGGAAAAGGACGCAATGGTTCAGAAACGACATTTATGTCTAACAATATCATTTAAAATCCACCGGTTTGGCCGGGGTTTTATCCCGGCTCTGCCCAAAAACCGAAAACTCATCATCGGTCAAGTTCATTTTCCGCCCGATGCTGGCAAGGAGCGAACCGAGTTTGACCCGTCCTTCCGGTTGGACAGCATTACCCAATATTTCCCGGATTTCAGCCTCGGCACTACGGCCATGATGTGCGGCCCTAACCCGTAAAGCACGATGGACCTCCTCCGGTACATTTCTGACAGTGATGGATGGCATGACTTC
Source organism: uncultured Desulfospira sp. (assembly GCA_963663165.1). Lineage (GTDB taxonomy): Bacteria > Desulfobacterota > Desulfobacteria > Desulfobacterales > Desulfobacteraceae > Desulfospira. The sequence continues at coordinate 990,424 of OY760175.1, forward strand.
ATCTCCATAGAATGATTTATTTGAAAGCATTATATTATTTTGCAAGCAAATAAATCAAGGGAAGATTCCTGAAAAATCCTAATCCAATTTTTGGGCAACCCTCTGATCCGTTCCAGGGGAAGGGTTAACCCGTCAGGCTCCAAGGCGTTTTAAAATGGCGATGGTTTCTTTTAAGGCCGGGGATATGTTCAGCCGTTTCTGGCCCAAAACAAAGCGGATGGTGTCCTTGGTGATGAACTTGTGGGCCGGCAGTTTTGAAAGCTGCTCTAATAACCGGTTTTTGGAAATTTTCAGGTGGGGTTCTGAAAAGGAAAGGGTCAGGATATCCGGGGTAATGTCCAGCCGCTGGATGCCGATCTGGATGGCATAGACCCGGAGCATGATCCTGAACAGCATGTTTTCAGCTTCTCGCGGCAGGTTGCCGTACCGGTCGGTGAGTTCCTTTTTCATATCGGAGATCTCAGACACCTGGGTTAACCGGGACAGTCTTCGGTAAAGGGTGAGGCGCTGTTCCACGGATTCCACATAAGATTCGGGAAATCCCGCGGAAATGGCGGCATTGATTTCAGGCTCCAAGGGAGCGGTTCTGGTTTCTCCTTTAAGCTCACTGACCGCATTGTCCAAAAGTTTTAAGAACATGTCATACCCCACCGCCGCAATATGGCCGGACTGTGAGGCCCCAAGCGCCGTGCCGGCCCCACGGATCTGAAGGTCTTTCATGGCGATCTGGAATCCGGAACCAAGGTCTTTATGCTCCATTAAGGCGGCCAGCCGTTTTTTGGCATCTTTGGTCAGCCTTGATTCATCGCCGATAAACAGATAGGCATAGGCCTGGTGGTCTCCGCGCCCGATCCTTCCCCGAAGCTGGTAGATCTGGGAAAGCCCGAAGTTCTCAGCCCGGTCAATGATCATGGTGTTGGCCGAAGGAATGTCCAGGCCCGATTCCACAATGGTGGTGCAGACCAGGACATTGATCTCCACATTAACAAACTGGAACATGACCTTTTCAAGCTCAGCTTCGGACAGCCTTCCGTGGGCCACCCCGATTCTGGCTTCCGGCACCAGGGTTTTGATCTGGTCAGCTACTTTAAAAATGGTCTTTATGTTGTTGTGGACAAAAAAGACCTGGCCCTTCCGGTCCAGTTCCTTTCGCACGGCATCCCGGACAATGACATCCTCGTATTTGGAGATATAAGAAACAATGGGCTGACGGTCCGCCGGCGGCGTGGCAATAACGCTGATATCCCGCATGCCGGTCAAGGACATGTGAAGGGTCCTCGGGATGGGGGTGGCGCTTAAGGCCAGCACATCCACGCTGCTTCGTTTTTTCTTTAAGGCCTCCTTGTGCTTGACCCCGAACCGCTGTTCCTCGTCAATGACCAGAAGCCCCAAAGACTTGAACACCACGTCCTTTTGCAGCAGCCGGTGGGTGCCGATAACGATGTCTACAACCCCTGAGGCCAGCTGCTTTAAAATCCGACCGGTCTCTTTGGCGCTCCTGAACCGTGACAGGCATTCCACCTGCACCGGATAGTCTTCAAATCTTTTCCGGAAAGTGTCCAGATGCTGTTCCGCCAGGATTGTTGTGGGCACCACAATGGCCGCCTGTTTGCCGTCATTGACCGCTTTAAAGGCGGCCCTTATGGCCACTTCGGTCTTTCCATACCCCACATCCCCGCAGACCAGCCGGTCCATGGGGATGGACGATTCCATGTCCTCACACACATCGTCAATGGCCTTTAGCTGGTCCCGGGTCTCCTCATAGGCAAAGGAGGCTTCAAAATCGCTGTAATAATTGTCGGGTTTAGAAAAGGCGAATCCCTGGTTGACCTTTCTTCTGGCATACAGATCCAGCAGGTCGGCCGCCATTTTCTCCACCTCAGCCTTGGCCTTGGCCTTGGAATTGATCCAGGACTTGGACCCGATCTTGTCCAGCACCGGGGTGTACCCGTCCACCCCGATGTATTTTCCGATCATCTCAATGCGGTCCACGGGCAGATAGAGCTTGTCGTCATCCTTGAACAGGATCAGGATAAAATCCTGGGTCAGCCGGTCAATGGTCAGGCTGCAAAGTCCCTCGTACCGGCCGATACCATGTTCTAAGTGAACCACGATGTCCCCGTTTTTCAACTCTTCAGGGGCAATGAATTCGGTTTTCAGATCCCGGGCCGTGGTTTTCTTTCGCCGGATTCTTTTTTTCCCGAAAATCTCGTTTTCTGTAATGATGGCCAAATTTTCCCGGGCCGCGGTAAAGCCTGCGGAAAGGGTTCCCAGAAGGGCGTAAAGGCCGGGGGGACGGCAAATTGCATCATCAAAGGTATCCACCAATGACGGCTCAATACCGTAGGGGCCCAACAGGGAGACCAGCCGGTTGGCCTGGGCGGTCTGCCCGGTGACCAGCACAATGCGGTTCTGGTCCTGCTGATGTTTCTTGAGCCATTCCACCAGAGGGGTTAAAGGGGTCTCTTCGCCGGCCTGCCGGTTGAGCCGGCCGGATAGCAGGGTGTTGTCCTCGATGGGAAATTCAAACACGGGATTGGCTTTCCGGTCCTCTTCCAGGGCAATGGATTTAAATTCAATGGTGTTTCGCAAATAAATTTTTTGGACCATCTCATCCCAGGACAGATAAATGGATTCGGGAAGGACACACAGCCGGTTTTCCTCAACCACGGTTTGATAGTTGAGCCGTGCGCTTTCTAAAAAGTCTTGGGTCCTGGATTTGAGCAGGTCCGGGGAATCCAGCAGGATCATCCCGTCATCCGGGAAATAATCAAAAAAGGAATCCAGGGTGTCATATACAATGGACAGCATGCTTTCCACACCCGGGAACCGCCCGGTTTCCCGGACCTCATTGACCAGTGCCCGGATTCTTGCCTGATCAATCCCGGCAATGGTGCCGGCCTGTCGCAGACGGGCCAGGATATGGGGCTGGGTTGAAACGGGCATCACCGCTTCCGTGGCCGGGATCAGCACCATCTCAGACAGTTCTTTGGTCCCCCGCTGAGAGTATACGCTGAAATACCGGATGGATTCCACCAGGTCCCCGAAGAATTCAATCCGGACCGGCTGATTTTCACCCGGGCAGAACACATCCAAAATCCCGCCCCTGACCGAATAGTCTCCCGGATCTTCCACAAGGCCGGTCCGAGCGTATCCTGAGGCCTCCAGGGCCGCCACCAGGGATGCCATGTCGGTTTCTTCATTGGCCATGACCAGTTCTGAATATTCCCGGATGGTTTTAGAGGGGATCAGCCGTTGGGCCAGTGTATCCACGTGGGTCACGATGAAAAGGGCCTTATCCGCCCTGCCCTGCAAGTCCTGGAGCCGGGACAGCACCGCCAGCCTTGAGGTGGCTGTTTCCCGGTGGTAAGATAAGGACTTAAAGGCCTGGATATGGTATCCGGGAAAATACATGATCCGGTCTTTGAACCGGGGCATGAAAAATTCAAGGTCTGTTATGAATTGAAGGGCGCTTTTCTGGTCAGGCAGGACCGCCAGTGTGGGGCGGCCGGAGGCCGTAAACAGCCTTGCCGCCATATAGGCCTTTGGCCCGCCGGATTCAGGGGTCACCACCAGGCTGTGGCCATGGCCCAGCACGGCCTTGATGTCGGAATCCGTACCCAGTGACGCTATAGTTTGTGTGGCAGAACCGGTCATAAATTTTTAAAGCCTGATAGGACTTATTTTAGGGATATTTTACAATTGGGGCCGGTGATCAGCAGGTTATTGCTCACCGTAGACTGAATATGCTCCATTTTGCTTCCCATCAAAATTTCCTTTATCATGCCGTGGCCGTATGCCCCCAAGACAATCAGGGAATCATGGGGAACATCGTAAAGCATCTGGTCAAAGGCCTGGCTGTCATAAAAATGCCATTTTTGCGCATACTGTTCCACCAGGGGCTTTAAATCCGTATCATTAACAATATCCCGGTAACTGTCCTCACCCTTGTTTTCAAGAAGGGTGTAAATGTTGATGGCATGTCCCGAAGCCATGGCAATTTTCAATCCTAAGGTCAAGGCATTCATGGCATTGGTGGACCCGCCGAAAAACACAGAAATACTATTCCAGGGTTTGAATACCGGGCTGCTGATCAATACCGGGAAACTGGCATGTTTAATGATTCTTCTGACCTTGGGGCCTAAATGGCCCAGCCCGATCTTGCTGGACAGGTCACTGACCGACCGGGGACAGCAAAGGTAATCAAACTGGGTGGACACATCGGGCAGAGTAGAGGCGGTATAATTCTTAGGCTCGTAAAACCGCGGGGGAAGGCCTGCCTGTTCAAACAGGGCAGTGGCATGTTCCACGGCGGTTTCGGCAAAGGCGAGATAAGAACCGTCTAAATCCACCTGTACGGCGTCATTGGCAAAGTACATCAAAAACTTGTCGTTTTTGGGAATATAGGCCACAAGACTTGCGTTTATGGTTTTGCAAAAATACAGGGACTGCAAAAAGGTTTCCCTGCCAAAGGGAGTGTTCCTGAATATGTGAAGCAGTTTATAATTCATATGACGTCTCCTTTAAACCGGTTCATTGGTTGGTTCATTGTATATTGGTCTGCATAATTAATTCCCTGCGGTATAAATCCAGTATCCTTGCCTTGGAAATCATCCCAATGAACCGGTTGTGGTCAACCAGGGGGATATAATCCATGTGAAAGGCCTCCATGGTTTCCAGGACATCGTGAAGCTCATCATCAAAAGAGGCCGTCACCACATCCGTGTCCATGACCTGGTTTAAAAACAGCATGTCATAGATGGCCGGGTTAAGGGCATACCGCCGGATATGGGCCAGGTTGATGAGCCCCAGATACTCGCCGGTCTCGTCGGAAACCACCGGATAATGGTTTTGGGGGGATTTTCGAATCAGGTCGATAAACTTTCTGAACACCATGTTTTCAGAAACCTTTTGATACTGGGTGTCCACAATTTCACTTAAGCTTAAGTCCGATAAAATCCGGGCATCGGTGCCCGGCCGCATGAACTCTCCCCTGGCAATGAGGTCCTTAAAATAAAAAGAGGAGGGCTCAATATAGTGGCTTAAGGTAGACGAAATAGACGACACCAGCAGCAGCGGCAAAATGGCCTCATACCCGCCGGTGATTTCAACGATCAGAAAAATGCCGGTCAGGGGGGCCTGCATCACCCCTGAAATAATACCGGCCATGCCCAAAAGCGCATAGGCGCCGCCGGGCGCAATGGCCGTCCCGGGCGCCGTTCCGGGCAATATAAAAATTAAAGCCTGATAATACACCACCCCGCTCAGGCTGCCGATAACCAGGCAGGGGGCAAAGATGCCGCCGGACCCGCCCCAGCCAAGGGTCATGGCCGTGGCCAGCATTTTGGCAAACAGGGCGGCAGACACAAACCAGAATGCCATGGGAAAGGATCCGTGTACCATTTCCAGGATGGGATGGTACCCCTCTCCAAGGACCACGGGCATGGCCATGCCCATAACCCCCACCGTGCATCCCCCGATCAGGGCCCTGGTCCATTGGGGAACCGGGGTTTTTCTGGCCACCTTGCCTACCTTGCCCAGCATCCGTGTAAAACTGACCGATACCAGGGCCGTAAACAAGGCAAGGCCAAGACTGGCCAGGGTATCTGCCGGAAGAAAGGTAAAGGGGTGATGATGAAACATCTCTTTTTGGGGAATAATGGCCTCGCTGATCTGGGCACCGGCCACGGCCGCAACGGCAATGGGAATGATATTGACGAATTTCCACTCCCCGAGGATGACCTCAACGGTAAAGATCAGCCCGGCAATGGGGGCATGAAAAATAGAGGCAATGGCCCCTGCAGACCCGCACCCGACAATGGTGATCCGCTGCCGGTCGTTGAGCCCCAGAAATTTGCCGATATTGGAGCCGATGGCCGATCCGCTCATGACCACAGGGGCCTCAGGGCCGGCGGAGCCGCCGCTGGCAATGGTCAAAAAACTGGACACCAGGCGGGACCAGGCCGATCGAAGCCTCAACAGGCCCGCCCTTCTGGATACCGCATAGATCACTTCCGGCACCCCGTGGCCGGCCCCTTCCCTGACCACTTTTTCCAAAAATAAAGACGACAGGCAGGCACCGGCCCCGGGAAGAATAAAGGCCCAGTAGTACTGCCGGTAAGGCCTTAAGAAATCTAACACCGAGGCTAAGGACAGCCTTAAGGCCACAGCGGCAAGGCCGGCACAGACACCGGCGATAGAGCCGGCTATGAGCAGCAGAAGACGGTCGTCCAGGCGAAAAAGTTTTTGATAAACAAGCTTATAAAGTTGTTTTATGTTCGGCATGATGAATCAATCCTGCTTGGCAGACGAAGGGCTAAATTCCCTCTGACAGTTTAAGGGAATGAATTTGTTCAATAAGCCCTGTTTTATCCGGACAGGTTTTTAAGAATTCACAAAACTGACGGTTCCGAAGGCAGAAAGACAGAGAAGACAGCAAATGAAGATGGAATTTCAATTCCGGGCATAAAATAAAAAACAGAATGGAAACCGGCTGTTGGTCCAGGGCCTTGTAATCCACCGGCGTTTTAAGAAAACAGGTCGCCACCAGGGGCCGATCCAGGTATCCGAGGGGGGTCCTGGGATGGGGAACGGCCATTCCGTTGCCCACGCCAGTGGACAGGGCCTGTTCCCGCTTTAACACCTGGTCTAAAAGATCGGCCTTAAAATCACCCGGCACCGCTTCAATCCGGTCAATACATGCCTCAAGAACGGACGGCACATCCGTTCCCTCAATATCATGGTAAACCCCGCCCGCATCCATGGCCGCGGACAGGTCCACTTCGGTTTCACTTTGAGGTGCCGGGTCTTTGGGCGCTTCAAGATTTAAGGCAAAATTATTTTTGGCTGCCCATTTTTTCAAATCCCGGGCCTGGAAGGTATAGGTGCTCCCCTTCTGGGCCACGGGGAATTTTCCCTGGCGGATCCAGCGTTCAATGGTGGTATGGGAAACCCCTAAATATTTGCTCAACTGAGCTATTGAAATATCCATTATTAAAACGGCTGTACGGTTTTATTTTCTATTTTTATAACCACGGACTGCGGACCGCAAAGGATTTTTTATCCTGTCCGCCCGCAACAAAGCCCGATAGCTTAAACGCTAACGGCTGAGCACATTAATCTAAACGTTGCCTTTTATAAACCAAACCAGCCGGAATAACAACCGATAACCTTTTTTATCTTAAAAAAGAGGCATATTGGGGGTTAATGCACAGGCCGTCGCATGTTACCTGCAGGCGGATTGGTATGGTATTAAGGATAATGTATATTGTTGAGACTTGGGATATGGGATATGGGACTTGGGGAGGCCGTGGATGCCGCAATCCCCAGGTCCCATATCCCAAGTCCCAAGTCCAATTTTTTAAAACTTTATTTTACAACGGATTCCCTAAGATTGAAATTTCAAAAGATCAATCGGTTGAGAGCTTATATACCCATCCAGCGCCTCGGGTCCAATGAGTGGAACACCTGAAAAAGGCAGGTTATAGAGCTCAATGCCGGGAAAAGGGCTGGTAAAAGGTTCATTGGTCCGGCTTTTTTCGTTAAGGACCAGCCCGGCCATGGCGATGTTCATCTCATCGAGCAGGGCTATAATTCGCCTGGTCTCTTCAACCGACAGCAAATCCCGGTTAAATACCGCGAAAACCATGGATTTTGCAGTATCCTGAAAAAAGGTCTTAAGGTCCTGGTACATGGCCTTGTTTTCAATAAGCTTTCCCATAATTTTATCGCGTTCTAGCTCTTTGCCCGCAAATTTAATTTTGGAAACGATCTCTTTTCTCTTGTGAATGTCCTGCCTTAATTTTTCAAGCTGCTGTGTCCAGGTCAACGAAAGGGAAGGCAGGTTGAAAAAGCGCATGGACAATGCCGTGGGCGGCATGTCAATAATCAGGCAATCACTGGCTTGATACTTTTTTTTCAAAGCAAGAAAGGCCGTTATCAGACCGTATTCTTCAAGGCCGGGGGAATATTTTAACACATCAAAATAATGGTCGAGATTAAAGGCGGTCAGATAGGCAAAACTTTTTTTCACATGGGCGGCGGTCTGCTTCAGATATGCCTTGATTTCCCGGTCCCGGTCCACCTGAATCACCTCTAAAAACGGATTCACCCGGGTGGGTTTATGGGAAAAGTCTGCCTGAAAAATATCCCCCTGGTTGTGGGCATCGTCAAAGGAGGCCAAGACAACTTTTTTCTGCTGCCGGGCCAGCATCAGGGACAACACCGCAGACGTGGTGGATTTCCCGGTCCCGCCCTTGCCCAGAAAAAATATGGTTTTTAAATTGGTCATCCTTACACGCTTTTAGCGCCTTGCGTTTCCAGTGTCAAAATAAATGTCGTTACAACGCAAAATTATGCGTCAGGTGATGCTCCCTTTATCGGAACCCGACGTCAAATCCAGGGAAAGTTACTTGGGGTAACCTTGAAATAAGATTTGGTCTGCCTTATTGTTATTTCCTGTTGTCGAATCATTGTAAGCGGGGGAGATGGCGTTTCCCCTATATTGATATTTTCAGAGGATATTCACAAAACAATGAATACCCGACCCATAAAATAAGAAGGTAGCGGTGTTTATGAAAGCTCAATCTGCATTTTTCCTTTTGGTCTTTGTATTGTTGTCCGCCACAGCGGCTCATGCCGGTAACGAAAGTTTAGACCCTCATGGGCCATCGGTTAATTTCCCGCCCAGTTTTGAGAGCTATCATGATGCCGGGATCCAAGGGGTCGGGGCCGTCCTTAAACACCGTATCTCTCATACGCCGTTTAACCTGGTGGCCACGCTCATTTTTCTGGCGGCCATTCTCCATACCTTTTTTAGCAGTAAATTCCTTTACTGGGCACATAAATGGAAAGCAGAACACCAAAAAGATATTGAAACCGGGAAGGCTTCGGAAACCTCCACCCGGCTTGGTGCAGAAATTTTTCACTTTCTGGGTGAGGTTGAGGTCGTCTTCGGCCTCTGGGCAGTAGTGTTGACGGCTGCCATTGTGTTTTTCTATGACTGGCACACTTTTGTCGGCTATATCAGCCGTGTGAATTATACGGAACCGATGTTTGTGGTGGTCATCATGGCACTGGCCTCCTCCCGCCCGATTTTATATCTGTCGGAAAAAATCATGAGCCGTGTTGCAGCGATTTTTAAAGGAACTCTGGCGGCCTGGTGGCTGACCATTATGACCTTGGGGCCTCTTTTGGGCTCATTCATCACGGAACCGGCCGCAATGACCATTTCCGCCATGCTGCTGGCCCGCAAATTTTATGAACTCAAGCCGGGGGACTCCCTTAAATACGCCACCATCGCCCTGCTCTTTGTCAATATTTCGGTGGGGGGAACCCTTACCCATTTTGCGGCCCCGCCGGTCCTTATGGTGGCCGCGCCCTGGGACTGGGACCTGCCTTTCATGCTCACCACCTTTGGCTGGAAGGCGGTTGCCGGCATTCTGATTTCCAACGCACTGGTTTTCATGGTGTTCAGAAAAGAAATTTCACGGCTTGAGCGCAAATTCAAGCTGTCCGTTCTCAAAAGTGAAATCAAAGAAAAATATATTCACAGCGATGCGCTTAAAAAAGACCTGAAAATGGCGCAGCAGCGGATCGGAGACGATCTGCACCAGGAATTTCAAAGGATTAAAGACCTGGCAAAAGAGTCTACCATGACCGTATGCGACATGGATGACACCGACTGCGGTTTGCTTGAAGAAACCTTTGAGCAGGAGTTTGAAGACCTCAAGATGCAGCACATGAGCGTTTCCGTGCCGGGCCTGCTGCCCCGGGACAAACGGCCTAAGCTCAACGATCCCAACTGGGACAACCGTTCCGGTGACGTCCCCGGCTGGATTATCGCCGTCCATGTGGCCTTTATGGTCTGGACCATTGCCAATGCACATTACCCGGCTATTTTTGTTTCCGGCATGCTCTTTTTTATCGGCTTTTCCCATGTGACCTGGCCGTTTCAGAATAATGTCAACTTAAAATCCCCCATGCTGGTGGGATTTTTTCTGGGGGGGCTGGTGATTCACGGCGGCCTCCAGGGATGGTGGATTGCGCCGATGCTTGGCAGCTTAGGAGAATTTCCCCTCATGCTCAGTGCCACCGTACTCACGGCATTCAACGACAATGCCGCCATCACCTATCTGAGTACCCTGGTGCCGGGCTTCACCGACAGCCTGAAATATGCGGTGGTGGCCGGTGCCGTTACCGGCGGCGGCCTTACCGTCATTGCCAATGCCCCGAACCCGGCCGGCCAGTCATTACTGAAATCCTATTTTTCCAACGGGATCTCCCCCATACGCCTGCTCACCTATGCCCTTGTTCCAACGATCATTATGGCGCTTTGTTTTCTTTTGCTATAAGGCTGATGCCTAAAAGCCAACAGCTGACGGCTAATAGCTAACAGCTAATCTACGATACATCAAAAACTGAAAACAGCCGAGACAAGGGCTCATTGGCGGTGGTGATGCGATCGAGCATCAGGGTTAAGTCTTTTTCCATAAGGGGCAACAGGTCCATGCTGATGTGGGCCGGCACACAGGGCAGACCAATAAAGGAGCCCTGGCAGAGAATGGCAAACACGTATTCCAATTCCTCAAGCTCTTCTTCAACGACTTCAACGGCCTTGTTTCTGGCGACTTCATCGGCCGTACGCCATAAAGAAGCAATTCGGGATGTGATGGCCCTAAAGGGTGTTAGCCAGTTCATTTTACCCGGAACACCTTCCGGTCAAAATCAATCCGGTATGAAGAGGGGAAATAATAATAAAGGCTGTAAAGGGCTATTAACACCACGGCCCCGGCATAAAACCTGGGGAAGCTGAAAAACACGGCCACAAAGGCGAGGTACAGGGTGGTCTGGGACACCCAGAGCAGCCTCTTTTGAAAGGCCATAAACCGGACTTCTTCCACCTGGGTTTCATGCCGGTGGGCATGGGCAAACAGGGTCCGGATAAATATGGGCCCGGCAATCCCCGTACAGGCCGCTAAAACGAACACCATGGCGTGACAGAAAGACGGCAGGGCAAACTGCCCCGGCAAAAAGAAACCCGCCTGACCTGCCAGGGCGAAAAGAACAAACAAGCCCAAGGCCGGGCCAATCAACATAAAATATTGTCGTTTTAATTGAATCTGCATGGGCTGCCCTAAATAAGGTTGAGGGGCCGGCCGAAAAGGAATTCCCTTTCCGGCCGGCCCGTTTTCTCACTTTCTCACTTTCTCACTTTCTCACCTGCTCACTTTCAACGCCTTCTCAAACTTCAGCCCCGCTACCCTCAGCCTGATCATCGGAAGATCCCATGCTCATGAACTTGAGAACCCCTTCGATCACAATCCAGACGGCCAGGGCCAGGATAATCCCGTTTACGACCGTGAGCAGCATATTGTGGCTGGCACCAAATGTGGTCTGATTCAGTATCAAGGCCCAGATGGTCAAAAACATCATCAAAACAGCCGGGATGCCGGCAATCATCCATTTTATACCCCCTTTGGTTTTCAAATAAAGGGTAATGATGATCAGGGCAAGGCCTGCCAGGGTCTGGTTAACGGCACCAAATAACGGCCACAGTTTCATGGCGCCGTTTCCGCCGGCTCCGGTGGCAAAGGCAAGGAGCAGGGCCGTGGCAACCGCAATAAAGGTGGCCGTGTATTTTCCGGTTAAAAAATCCATTTTAAAGCCGGCAAAGAGCTCGGCAACAATGTACCGCTGGATCCGGGTGGCCGTATCCAGGGTGGTCCCGGCAAAAGAGGCCACAAACACGCCCATGACCACAACGCCAAGCTCAACCGGAACCCCAATAGAGGCGATCATATTAGCGGATCCGTTTACAAAGGCGGCCAGTTTGGAGCCCAGGCCCGCCGCAGCCGCCCAGGAAGAATAATGGGTGGTCCAGGCGGCAACCCCGGTCAGGGTTTCCCCGGATTTGGTCACATACCCCATACCAATACCGGCAGAGACGGCAATAATCACCAGGGTGGCCAAAGCACCTTCCATCAGCATGGAACCATACCCCACAAACAGCGAATCCGTTTCATACCGGACCTGTTTGGCCGAAGTTCCCGAAGATACCAGGGAGTGGAACCCGGAAATGGCCCCGCAGGCAATGGTGATAAACAGAAACGGCCACATGGGGGGGGCCTTTTCAGGGGTGAGCTGAACCGCCGGGGCGACAATTTCAAGGTGACCGCCGAATGCCGATGCGATAACCCCCATGATCAGAAGGGCCATGGCGATCAGCAGCTGGTGGGAATTAATGAAATCCCGGGGCTGAAGAAGGGTGGTCACCGGTAAGGTAGATGCGATAAACGCGTAAATCAACAGGATGATGGACCATACCCCCGTGGCCGGGATTCCGGCAATTGCAGGCATTTTAATGGGACACAGCATCCCTAAATAAACGGTAACATACATGACCACAACCGCCACAATAGACCAGGTCATAACGCTTTTGCCCTGCTTGTAAACGGCATAGCCAAGCCAGACGGCAATGGGGATTTCCAACCATACCGGCAATACGGAAGCCGGGTAAAATGCAAAGACCAGGGCAATCACCAGGCCGAATACGGCGATGACGATCCACAACTCTAAGAATACAATCAGAAAAAAGAAAAACCGGGTCCGGCTGTTAACGTATTTAGACGTATAATCAGCAATGGATTTTCCCTGGTTTCTCATGGAAATGATCAGGGCGCCGAAATCGTGAACCGCCCCCATGAAAATACTGCCGAAAAAAACCCAGATCAGAGCCGGAACCCATCCCCAGATGATGGCGACCGCCGGGCCGACAATGGGGCCGGTTCCGGCAATAGACGTAAAATGATGGCCGAAAATCACCTCTTTTTTGGTGGGCACATAGTCCACACCGTCTTCAAGGGACACCGAAGGGGTAACCGATTCCTGGGTTAACTTAAACACCTTTTGCCCGATAAATCTGCCATACAGGTTATACATCAGAATATAGCCGATAAAGGCAACAACCATAATCAATAACGCACTCATTTTTCAACTCTCCTTTAAATTAGTGGTTCCGATAATAATAACGCGTCGGTACCGGTCGTCGCCCGGCACTCTGGCGGCTGATGAAAAAACCCAATTAATCAACACATTTCCCGCCTAATCTTATACCGCATTAAATCCTAACCTTCAACAAACAAACCGCATCTGCCGTGGGTTACCATCGCCAAAGACAGGACAGCAAAATAGATGCCAAAGGTACAATCAGAAAACATACCATAATTTAAATTAGTTAGAAACAAACTGACAGGGGCGGCCCATCCCAAAACCGCAAAATCGCAACCCATCGCTTCAAAAACGCCACAGTCGAGGGATAGACTTTAGATTTGGGGGTTGGGTTTGGTGAAGTTTTAGCAAGCTCACAGTCTAAAATCTAAGGTCTAATCCCTACTCAATCTTCTTGCCGCCTGCCAGGTCAATCGAATCGATAATCCACTGTCCCACCGCCCTTTTTCCGGCGGAACCGATCTGTTTGCGAACCAGCTTCATATCAAGCTCCGCCCGGGCCATGGTTTTATGCCCCCCGGCGGACCCATAGGCGGCAAAAGCCTCTTTGGCCGTATTGCCGGCCCCTTTTCTTAAGCCGTCATTTCTGATGACAATGATGAGTTTTTTCTCGTAAACCCCTGACACCACGCTCCAGTTCACCTTGGCAATACTTAAAAAGAAATCTGCCGTGATTACCAGTTCGTCAGGGTATGCAATGGTGCCGGCATGAAAAAACGCCCGGTTGTTGATGATTTGCCGGTATTTAATGGCCATTCCGAGAAAATCCAGGTCCTTTTGGCTCATCAGTGCCCGTTCCACCTTGGTCACAATATTCATGTCGGCAAATTTATACAGATATTGGAACGCCCGGATATCCCGGATGCCGGCCTGGCGCGTAAAGCCCGCCGTATCGGTCTTGATGCCGAGCATCATGGCTGCGGCAAGTTTTGGCGAGGGCTTGATCTGGCGTGATTTTAAATATTCGGTCATGAGCGTGGAACAGGCCCCGTAATCCGATCGGATATCCATATATGCGGCCTGATCCCCTGTCACGGGATGGTGGTCGATAATCACCTGAAACTCAAACCCTTGAAAACTCTCATTATGGCTGGGCTGGGAATCCACGATCACAAAGGTATTAAAATCCTCCCGGTTCACCTGGTCCAGCTTTTTCATGCCCGGTTCCGTTAAATCAATCATGGTCAGGTTGTCCGGCCGGGTGATGGGATTAAAATAGACAATCATGGTTTCGCTCACCTTGCGCCACAAGAGCCGTTTAATGGCCATGGCACAGGCAATGGCATCCGGATCCGCATTAATCACCACAAGGACCCTGGAATTCTTACTGAACAGTTGAAAAAACGTTTTGAGTTTTTCTCTTAAACTCATGGGGCCTCCCGGGTCTTAAATATTCCTTTGGTTTCTGGAAAAAAACAGGGTCAGGGTAATAAACGCATATCCGGCCATGGCAGGGATGACCGCCTGGCTGTAAAAAACGGCCAAAGGGGCCAGGACCACTGCGGTCAGCCAGTGAACGGCAATCACCGTAAAAGAATGCAGCTTGATGGGAAAATCCTTGAACCGGCAGATCACGGACAGGCCGCATAAGTTCCACCCGTAAAGGGAGGCAAACACATGCATGTGGAGCAGCCATTTGGTTTTTTCAGGATCATAACCATCGGCCATCTGAAGAAAAATATAGGCGATCCCGGTAATGGCCGTAAAAATCAAAAACCCGATGCCTGAGGTTAAAAATAATTTTTGCTGCATGCGTTGGGCATACCGGTAATAAAGGATAAACACCGTAACCACGGCCAGAAAAAGAGCCAGTGTCACAAAAATCTGCCAGATAAATTTTTCAAACAGGATAAACACAAAAAAAATGATTACCCCAAGGTTAATGGTCCAAAAGCAAATTTCCATCAGTTTTTTCATTTCATTTTTTTCCAGGTCCGACAACATGGAAAACACCACCGACAGGGTGATCAGGGACAAAGGAAAAGAAAACCCCAAAAAAAAGGTATCTAGAATCAATTTTTCCATGTGGACCCATTGCCCGTATTCATTGTTCAAAATGACCAGCCCGGCTATGATCAGGCCAATGGAAAGACAGAGCAGTGAGGCCTGGTGAAACTTTTCTGAAACAGGCTCTGCGGGCTTAAAAAAACCTGTGGGGAACAGGGAAAACCTATTTATCCGGACTTTTTCCACCAGTATAAACAGAAAAACCGTAACCATCAAGGTTAAGGGATAAACCTTGAAAAAAGCGGAAAAGGCATATACCAGGGAACCGAAAAAAAACCATTGCACGGTTCCGGAAAACCGGGTCTGGCCCTGGGTGTAATACAGCAGGATGGTGCCGCCGGTACAAAGGTTAAACAAAAAAATATGAAGCCGTTCAAAATTAAAATGGTCCCCGGGAAAATAAATTTCAACAAACCCGAAAAAAAGGGCAATGACCATTAAAAAAGAAAACAGCAATTTGAGTTTAGTGTTCATAGCAGGTTCTTATCTTCCGGTTTCCGGTCTTTCGGTTCCCTGTCTTTCTTCTCCTGTCTCCATACCAAGCATGTCTCTTAAAGCTGTCTCAAGTGTCTCATGCTGGAACATAAAACCGGACGCCGTTAATTTCTGAGGCAGAACCCGGGCACTGGCCAGGAGGGTTTCTGTGGCCATTTGGCCCCACAACAGGCGGGCCATGGCCGCGGGCAGGGTAAACCGCACCTTTTTTTTAAAAACCCGGGCAAGGGTATGAGAAAATTCTTTATTGGTCACCGGGTGGGGAGCGGTAAAATTGACCGGTCCCTCAAGGCCTTGGTTGTCCATACAATAAAGGATGCCTGACACCATGTCCGCCATGCTGATCCAGCTCATGTACTGCCGGCCGTGGCCGATGACAACCCCTACCCCCATCTTAAAAGGTGTGGCCATTCTTTGAAGGGCCCCGCCCGCCGGGGTCAGCACCACGCCGGTTCTCAAGTTCACGGTCCTGATACCGGCAACGGCTGCCCCGCGTGAGGCATCTTCCCAGTCAATACAGACTTTTGAAATAAAACTATTGCCTTTAGGGGTGTCCTCGGTAAGTGCCTGGTCTGCCCTATCCCCGTAATACCCAATGGCCGAAGCACTGATAAAAACTTCAGGCTTGTGGTCAAGCCGGCTGATGGTGTCGGAAAGCAGCCGGGTGGACAGGATTCTTGAATCCAGAATCTTCTTTTTTTGTGCCCGGGTCCACCGTCCCCGCGAAATATCAACCCCGTTTAAATTGATCACCACATCAATGGGCCCTGCCCCATTGATATCAAGGATTTGGCGGGCAGGATCCCAGTAGATTTCATCCGATGCCCGATGGTCTTTTTTTCGAACCAGCCGGATGACCTCATGGCCGCAGGTTTGTAGAAAAGGGACCAGGGCGCTGCCAATTGTCCCGCTGGCGCCTGAAATCAAAATCCGTTTGGGCGCACTGGGGGGGTCAAAACGTTCAAGGTCTGTTTTCAGGACCCTGTGCCGATAAGAAAACATACGCGTCAACTCCTTTCGGGCAAACCCGTAAAAAGGCCGGCCCAACAAGCCAAAGGGAAGTTTAAATTCAATTTCATCCGTCATCCGGGTTGAACCGTCCAGTTCAGGGGAAAACCGATGGGTATGCTGCCAGAAGGCAAAAGGGCCTTTGATCTGCCGGTCCCTGAACAGCCGGTTGGGTTCATGGTCGATATGTTCGGCTTCCCAGGCCATGGAAAATCCGAACACCCTGATTTTAAAGACAACCCTTACCCCCTTGTCAATGCCGATGCCTTTCCTGGATATCAGTTTTAGCGGGGCCCAGGGAGGGGTCAGCCTTAAAATGGCACCTTTTTGGGCATGCCAGGAAAAGACCCGGTCAACGGGTGCCTTGATCAGGGTTTGTTTTATATAAGTGTCAGGTTTCATTCTTCACAAATGAAATAAATACGGTCATTGATTTTGGGCATCTTATACTATAAACTCATCCAGGTAAACGTGATTTTGGGTGGCCATATTTTAAAATAAGATTTCATAAAGGCAAAGGCACGCTACTTGCATTATGTTAGCTACAGCAGCTTAATTGCTGTTGGCAATGTGTGCCATAACAATTTAAGTAACATCTATTAATTATTTAATTTGGAGGAACCCATGGAAAAATATGAATGCGTTTGTGGTTATGTTTACGATCCTGAAGCCGGAGACCCTGACAACGGTGTTAATCCCGGAACCGCTTTTGAAGACCTCCCCGAAGAGTGGGTCTGCCCCCTTTGCGGTGCGAGCCAAGACAATTTCACAAAGCTGGACTAAGCAGGGCATAGCCCCATAACCCCTACCCTAAAAAGGGAGACCCATTTACATGTACAAACCCATTGAAATTTCAGATGGGATTTACTCTGTTGGATGCCGTGACTGGGACATTAGAGACTTTCACGGCTATTCAACCTATGAGGGCACATCCTATAATGCCTTTCTCGTTCTCGGAGAAAAAAATATTCTGATAGACACGGTCAAAGAAAAGTATGCCGGTGAACTGCTCTCCAATATCAGCAGAGTGATTGATCCCAAAAAAATTGATATCCTGATCAGCAACCACACGGAAATGGACCATTCCGGGGCCATTCCAAGAGTCATGCACGCCATTGGTGAAGACAAGCCCATTTATTGTTCAAAAATGGGGAAAAAGAACCTGGCCAGCCATTTTAACCGGGAGTACAACTTTCAGGTGGTCGGCTCAGGGGATGAGTTAAAAATCGGGGACCGGACCTTTTCTTTTCTTGAGACAAGAATGCTCCACTGGCCCGACTCCATGTTTACCTATTATAAAGAAAAAGCCATCCTGTTTTCCAGCGATGCGTTTGGCCAGCATTATGCGGGGGATAAATTCTTTGATGATGAAATCAAAGATGAAATTGTTCCCCATGCCAGAAAATATTATGCCAATATCCTGCTGCATTTTTCATCACGGGTCCAGGCCCTGCTCAAAGATGTGGCGGCCATGGAACTTCCCATCAAAATGATCTGCCCGGACCACGGGATTATCTGGCGGGAAGACCCCTCAAAGATCATTGGGCTGTATGACAAATGGTCCAAACAGGAACCCACGGCAAAGGCCATTGTAGTTTTTGACACCATGTGGGAAAGCACCGCTAAAATGGCCCGGGCCATTACCAATGGGATTGAGTCAGAAAACATCACGGTCAGGCTCATGAACACCAGAAAGTGGCACCGAAGTGATATCATGACCGAAGTGGTTGATTCCGGGGCCATTGTGGTGGGATCTCCCACACTGAACAATGGTATTTTTCCGGTGATCGCCGATGTCATGACCTATATTAAAGGATTAAAACCCCAAAATAAAATAGCTGCCGCCTTTGGATCTTACGGATGGAGCGGAGAAGCCGTTAAAATTCTGAATAAAGAATTTCAAGAGATGAAGCTTGATATTGTGGATGACGGTCTCAAGGTTGTTTATGTTCCCGATGACCAGGACCTGGAAGCCTGTTTTGATTTAGGGGTTAAGGTGGCCCAGAAATTAAAAGAAAAACTGTCAACTGACTAATGTCCGAGCGAACACCCGTACACGTGTTTGGGCGGCCTGACAGAGGAGCTTTAGCTCACAAAGTTGCCCAGATGCAAGGCGTAACCAAAGGTCAGAAACCAGAAAAAATGGCAACCGGAGCAACCTTGCGGTTGTGAGGATTGCCATTTTTTCTGAAACACAGCAGATGGGTGACGTTTCGTTCAAACACAAGCAAAGGAGGGGATTATGCCTAATGAGTTCAATGCCAAAGATATTTTTGATATAGCGGTGCAGATAGAACAGAACGGTGCTGCATTTTACCGGGCAGCGGCAGACAAAGTGGCCGGTGACGCCAACAAAACCTTTCTTCTGGATTTAGCCGCCATGGAAGATGACCATGAGCAGACCTTTGCTCAAATGGCCGAATCCCTGACCGGCCAGCAGGACGGTGCCACAGCCTTTGATCCCGGCGATGAAAATTCAGCCTATCTGAAAGCCCTGGCAGACACCAGGGTGTTTTTTGAGAAAAAAGAACCGGATTCAGATATGAAAAGCATTCTTGTGTCAGCCATTCAGGCTGAAAAAGACTCCATTGTCTTTTATCTGGGCATGAAAGAACTTGTTCCGGAAAAACTTGGCAAATCAAAACTTGACGATATTGTCAAGGAAGAGATGGGGCATATTCGGCTTCTTGCCGGAAACCTTGCCCGTCTTTAAGACTGATTTTTATTTCGCCCCCGCTGAAGCAGCATATGCCTGGCGGGGGTATTTTTTCGCAAAAATGTCAGGGCTGCTCCCTAAAATGTCCTTTCCGCTCCACTTGCAGGCCCTGAAAATCGAGGCCATTTTGTAATACAACTCATCACTGGATTTTAAAGCTGCGTAAGAACATGACGGCTGTGAATCCCTTTCAACACTTTGTTTCACCGCGTAACCCGTCATTTTTTCCATCCTGTTAACCTTGTTGTGTTTTTCTTTCAACCGGTACATTAGCTTCCTCTTAACTTCAATCGACTGCAGTTAATAAAAAGTAAAGCAACAATAATGCCACAAAATTAGATCGCTTGCATTGATCGACGATTTACATTCATCGTCTGATGGAAATACAATTGTTTTTATGTTCTGATAAAACTGAATCAGCCTGTTGTCTATTGGTTCAAACCATTGCCTGGCGCCCTTATGCCGTTAACGCGCCCGGATATAAACTCAATACGATTAACGTAGATTCCTCCAAAGGCCCTGTGTAATCATGAATCGAGGACAAGTTGTGGGTTGATTTATCTCTTTTTTGTTTACTTATAAACCTAATCTATTAATTTTTTCAAGTCTAAATTTCCTTTTTTTTGGACAACTTCCCATTTTTTCGCCATTTTTTCTTAAAGCACCCCCAAAAAATGTCTCCGGCCCGCTTATTTTTTGTCGGCGAAAAATTAAATGGCGATAAAAAAACATCGGCGAAATCCTCTCCCCTGTATCTGGTTCAATTCCCGTCAAATAAGGGTTTGTACTGTTCCAACCCCTGTTCTTCCAGATTCTCCAGGGGCACGAACCTTAAGGCGGCAGAGTTGATACAATACCTTGTTTTGCCTGGCTCAGGCCCGTCGGAAAAAACATGGCCCAAATGGGAATCGGCCCGGCTGCTTCGAACTTCAGTCCGGGTCATAAAAAAAGAACGGTCCTCTTTTTCAATGACCGCATCTTTATCAATGGGCCGGGAAAAGCTTGGCCAGCCCGTCCCCGAATCAAATTTGTCCGTAGAACTGAACAGGGGCTGGCCTGAAACAATATCAAGGTATACACCCGGTCGTTTGTTGTCCCAGTATTCATTTTCAAAGGCTTTTTCCGTGCCGTTTTCCCGGGTCACATGGTATTGAAGGGGGGTCAGTCGTTGTTTTAAATTATCGTCACGGCCCTTTTGATCGTTTTGGGGGGCACCGGGAGACCCTTTAACCGGACAGGCTCCCCAGGTTCTTTCAATAAACCGGTCTCTTCCCGACCCGAGGCGGTACATTTTATAATGAACCGGATTGGTTTGGTGGTAGTTTTGATGATAATCCTCGGCTTTGAAAAAATGGTTGAACGGGAGGACCCGGGTGGCCACCTTTGATTCAAACCGACCGGACTCGTCAATTTGCCGGATAAATGCCAGGGCTTTTTCTTTTTGGACGTTATCATGAACAAAAACCGCCGAGCGGTACTGGCTGCCCCGGTCCACAAAAGAGCCTGAATCATCGGTGGGGTCTATCTGCAGGAACAGGACATCCAACAGGGTTTCATAGCTGACCACATCCGGATCAAAGGTAACCTGAACCGCTTCAAAGTGGCCGGTGGTCCCTGTGGTGACCTGGCTGTAAGTCGGGTTTTCCACCTGACCTCCGGTATACCCGGAAACCACCTCAATCACACCGGGAACTTTTTCAAAAGCAGCCTCAACGCACCAGAAACATCCGCCAGCAAAGGTAGCGGTTTCCATATTTTTATTCATATCCTTATCCTTATTATGATGTTCAACAGGAACATGTCCGGCAGCAATTAACGCGCCGGCTGCCGCCAATAATGTAAAAATGACGGCCATCCATAACCTGATATTTATTTTGGAGTAGTTTTCCATTTTCAGTTCCTCATCCATGGGACATATACCACAATGTAGTGCATGTTATATATTTTACAACCATGGCCTAGAAAATATGATTGATTTTTTTTAGTGGTGAAGAGGAACTTATTTAATCAGACTTCCATTGCACGGTAGAACTGCCGCCGAAGTATGGGAATCTTGCTTGTACATTTATTAATGTATATTGTTGAGACTTGGGATATGGGATATGGGACTTGGGGAGGCCGTGGATGCCGCAATCCCCAGGTCCCATATCCCAAGTCCCAAGTCCAATTTTTTGGTCACCGTATTCTTTTATTCCACGGCATTGCCCCCTATTCCCTTGGAATTTTAAAAACCATTTCCAGAATATTTTCCATAGGACAGAACCTGGTAAAGGCCGACTGGAGCAGGTTCACCCCCACAAAGGCCGTAAACAGAAGCCAGTAAGGGGAATGGACCTGGGACAAAATCAAGGTTATTAGAATGACGGAGCCGGCAATGGCCCTGATGTAATGTTCCATTTTCATAAGATTCTCCTCTCGTGTTAGCTATTAGCTGTTAGCCGTCAGCCATTGGCCGGGCGGCAATGTTCTTAAAGCTATCCACAAATCGCAACGTTATCTATATTATATATGCCCTAATGGGACCCGTGTTTGGGCGAAAACTTGCCCAGATGCAAGGCGCAAGAAAATTTGCAACCGGAGCATACCGCGGTATGTGAGGATTGCAAATTTTCTTGCAACACAGCAGATGGGTGAGTTTTCGTTCAAACACGATATACCGCATAGTAGGTCACCGGTATTACGACCAATGTAAATAAAGTTGATGCAAACAACCCGAATATCAAGGCCCAGGCCAACCCTGAAAATACAGGATCAAGGGTAATGGGGGCAGCCCCTATGGCCGTGGTCAGGGCGGTCAATAAAATGGGCCGCATCCGGACCGCCCCGCTTTTTAAGATGGCGGCCTTGAATTCTTCACCCTGTTTGACCGCATCCTGGACAAATTCGATCAGGACCAGGGAGTTTCGGATCACAATGCCGCCCAAGGCAATCATGCCGATCATGCTGGTGGCCGTAAAAAAGACCGGATCAGCAAACCCGCCCGAGGCTTGGGTAAACAGGTTCAAAACAAAAAATCCCGGCATAATCCCCAGCACGGTCAACGGAATGGCCATCATGATCAGCATGGGCATCACATAGGAGCCTGTGTTGATCACCAGGATCAGATAAATTCCCAACAGGGCGGCCGCAAAGGCAAGCCCCATATCCCGAAATACCCTGAGGGTGATCTTCCACTCGCCCTCCCCCGACCATTTGACCCGGGTTCCCGGGGCAACCGGATCGGTTTTAAGTTTTTTCATCATATCCAGGACCGCCTCACCAGGGGCCTGTCCCGCCATTTCCCCTGTCACATAAACCACCGGGGCCAGGTTCTTATGATAAATGGGTTTGCAGGTGGTTTTATCGGCCACATGGACCAGTTCTGCCAGGGGTATCAGTTTTCCCTGGGCCGACCGGACCGGCATGTGAGATAAGGAAATCAAGTCCGAGCGTTTATTCCTGGGCATGATCACCCTGACCCAAAGGGGATTTCGTTCATCGGGCACATGGATGCTGGCAGGGGTTATCCCCCCAATGCCGGCCTTCAGCGTATCCAGAATGGTCCGGGTGTCAATGCCGTGAAGGGCCGCTTTTTCCCGGTCCACCACAATGTCCACCCCGCCGGCATCGTTTTCGGTCATGATGGTCACATCCCTGACCCCGTCTTCATTCTCCATGATCTGTTTGACCTGGGCGGCGCTGTTGAGCAGCGCCTCATAGGTCTGGTCATGATCGCCGTAAACCTCAGCCACCAGGGTGGACAAGACCGGCGGCCCCGGCGGCACTTCCACCAGCTGGATATCGGCATGGTTCTTTTGGGCAATCTGTTCAAGATCCTTTCTGATTCTTAATAAAATGGTGTGGCTTTGCTGGGCACGCAAGGCCTTATCGGCCAGGTTCACCCGGATATCGGCCAGCTGTGCCCCTTTTCGGATAAAGTAATGGCGAACCATGCCGTTAAAATCCATGGGAGAGGCAATCCCCGTGTAGGAGACAAAATTTTCCACCTCGTTGACGGTTTTCAGATAATCTTCAAACTCCCGGACAGCCCGGTCCGTGGCCTCCAGGGATGTGCCTTCGGGCATATCTATAACAATCTGGAATTCATTTTTATTGTCAAAGGGAAGCAGTTTTAAGGGAACCAGCCGGAACACGGCCAGGGCGCAGGATCCGGCCAGCAGGACCAGTACGGTAACAAACAGCGTGATCCGCATGGCTTTTTTTTCAAGAAACGGGTTCAGGACAGTCCGGTAAAGCCGGAACATAAATCCGTTAGTTCCGTTTTTTTCCCCTGGCTTGTTTTTTATATTTTTTAATAACAGGTGAGAAATCCAGGGCACAATGGTCAGGGCGCAAAGGGTTGAAAAGGTGACGGTCAAGGGAACGTTTATGGCCATGGGGGCCATGTACGGCCCCATCATGCCGCTAATAAAAAAAAGGGGCGTAAAACAGATGATAATGGCAATGGTGGACATGATTACCGGGGGCAGCACCTCCTGGACCGCATACAGGGTCGCGGCCATGGGATCCAGCACCTTTGCCCTGATATGGCGCTGGATATTTTCCACATTGGTAATGGGATCATCCACCACCAGGCCAAGGGACAGAATCAATGCAAACAGGGTCACCCGGTTGATGGTATACCCGAACAAAAAGTTGACAAACAAGGCCAGGGAAAAAGAAATGGGCACGGCCAACGCCACCACCAGGGCCTCGCGCCACCCCAGGGTAAAGGCCAGAAGGATCACCACCGAGACAATGGCAAACCCCAGGGAATTTAACAGTTCATTGACCTTTGTCTGGGCGGTCTTGCCGGTGTTCCGGGTCACCTGGATGTTGACCTGGTCGGGGATAATCGTTTGTTTTAGTTTTTCCACCTCTTCTAAAATGGCTTTGGACACCTTTACCGCATTGGTTCCCTTTTTTTTGGAAAAGGCCAGGGTCACGGCCGGATAAGATTTGTGGGGCATGGCTGGTGACTTTTGCTGCACCACATAATTGGAAAATCCGATACGGGTATAGGATTCCACCTCTTTTGGCCCGTCAATAATGGCTGCCACATCCTCTAGATAAACCGGTCCCGCCTTGCCGCCGGCAACCACCAGCTGCTTCACCTCATCCACCGAGGTCAGAAAGGAGCTGGATGACACCAGAATTTCGTTGTTGTTTTTGTTGATCCGCCCGGCCTGAACAGAGACATCCGCCCCTTTTAAGGCATTCTCGATATCCTGGACAGAAACCCCAAACCCCTTCATTCTCAAAGGATCCAGTTCCACCCGGACCTCGCGCTTTCTGCCCCCGTAAATGGAGGATCGTGAAATATTTTCAAGCCGTGACAGCCTGAACATCACCTCTTCCCCCACCCGCTCAAGTTCGTGGTCTGAATAAACATCAGAGTACAGGGTCAAGGTCAAAATGGGCACGTCATCAATTTCCACCGGCTTGACCAGCCAGGAGGTGACAATGGGGGGCACCCGGTCCTGGTTCATCATGATTTTGTTGTGCAGCTTGAGAATGGAGTCTTCCCGGTCTTCCCCCACAAAGAACCGGACCGTGACCATGGCCTGTTCCCGGGTGGAAGTGGAATAAACATATTCAACCCCGTCAATTTCCCACAGAATTTGCTCCAATGGAGTGGCCACCAGTTTTTCGATTTCCTCAGGGGTTGCCCCGGGCGCATTCACGTAAACATCAGCCATGGGAACCACGATCTGGGGCTCTTCTTCCTTGGGCGTGATGATAACGGAAAACACGCCCAGGCAAAAGGCAAAGATGATGAGCATAATGGACATCTGGGAACCTAAGAAGACTTTTACGATATTGGAGATTACAGATTGTTTGGCCATTTTAATTTTTTCCCCATCCTATGGTCTCGTCTTTGACCAGGCCGGCCAGGACCTCAACGCCGTCATCAAACGTTTTTCCGGTTTTGACATAGACCCGCTGCCAGGTGTCCTGCTTTTGAACCAGGACCTGTTCTAACTGTCCGACCTTGATCAGGGCCTGTCTGGGCACCACCAGGGTGGATTCTTTTCCCACTGGAATCAGCAGCCGGCCGAACATGCCCGGATACACCCCCGGGGTTTCAGGCAGGGCGGCCTTGACCAGAAAGGTCCTTGTGGCCGGATCGGCATAGGGGACGATTTCTTCTACCCTGGCCTGAACCGTTTTGTTAACAGTTTCAATACTGACCTGATATTCCCCGCCTAGGGCCACCTTGGCAATGAGTCCCTCCCTGACATTGGCTTCAAGGCGCAGTGCCCCGCTGGTCTGTATAATCATCAAGGGTTTGCCGGGAACGGCAAGGTCTCCGGGATCGGCCAGCCTTTTGGCCACCACGCCGGATGCCGGGGCTGTGAGGGTGGCATAATCAATGGAGATGCCGGCTTCCTTGACCACCTGTTCCGACTGACGGACAGCGGCTTTTGCGGTCTGAACCGCGTCCATGGCCTTTTCAAGGCGGGCTTTTGACTGCAAAAAGGCAGCCTTGTCGATTTCCAGTTTTTGAACCGGAACAATTTGTGCGTCAAATAATTTCTGGGTTCTCTCATAAGCCGCTTTGGCCTGATCAAGATTGGCCTTTGCCTCGTCCATGGCTTTACGGGTCTGTGAAAGGCTGTTCTGGGCCACACTTAAGCCTTCGTTGGCCTGCTTGCCCCGGGTCTCAAGCTGGCGGCTGTCCAGCTCAATCAACACCTCACCCTGGCGAACGGTTTTGCCGGGCGTAAAAAGAACTTTGGTGATTTTGGCACTGACCTGGGACTCAATAACGGATTCAGTTACCGGCCGGATGGTGCCCACAGCCTCATAGGTGTGGGTGACCTGTTTTTCTTTTACTACCCCGGTTTGAGCAGGGGCCTTTTGACCGGCTGACGGGCCGTTACCGGAAAACCCGGGCTGGATTTGCCCATTGTCACAGGAACACAAAAAAAACAAAAAAAGAACCAGAACCTTAACCTTTCCATTTTTCATGACAACCCACTTTACCTTATGATAAGTTAACATTATAAATAATCACGCCGCCGGGTAAACCTTGCCTTTTTTCCTGATACTCATACTCAATTTCAAATATAATGCAAAAACTCTGCCGGCAAAACCAAATGGCATGATTCTTGATTGATTTTTGATATGGCACCATTCTAACAGCTAACCGCTAATAGCTAAAAGCTTAAATTTTATAAAAAGGAGGCCCATTATGACCAGCTGGATATGCAACCAATGCGGCTATGCCACTGAAGCCGACACGCCCCCGGAACCATGCCCTTCATGTAAAAGTTCATGTTCTTTTGTGGACAACACCTGTTATACCCCGGACTGTGCCGGAACCCCTAACGATCCAAGGATCAAAAAGGAAAAATAAATTGTTCCGGCTCGCAAATTTGAGACAGCCTTGTATTGAAAACACTGATACAAAAGCTGATCCAATTGATACAGGAACCGGCCAGACCGGTTCCCCCTAAATCAAGAAAGGAAACATCATGGCTGAACCCAAAGACATGTATCAATGCCAGACCGTAAACTGCGGCTATATTTTTAACCCTGACAAGGGCGACCGAAAAGGAAAAATTGCCAAAGGAACCTCTTTTGACGATCTGCCCGATGACTGGAAATGCCCCATTTGCGGTGCCGGCAAAAAAATGTTCAAACCCCTGGGCTGATGCAACGCTTTTAACTTGTTACGGTTTGCTTTTAACTCTTTTGATATTAACACCATAAGATTGAATCAGGAGACATGCTCATGAAATGGATGCAGTTTTTCACACCGGCCAAATCCCTGGATCCAACCCAGGCCCGATCTTATTTGGCAGACCACCCTCAAGAGGCCTATACCCTCCTGGATGTCAGACAGGAAAAAGAATATAAGGACGAACACCTGCCCGGTGCCCAGCTCATCCCTTTGCCCCAGTTGGGCGACCGCTTAAATGAACTGGACAAGGAAAAACCGGTCCTGGTGTATTGTGCCATTGGCGGGCGCAGCCGGGTGGCGGCCCAAATGCTGGCCGGCAAGGGATTTAGCACTGTTTACAACATGTCCGGCGGCATCAAGGCCTGGCATGGAGACAAGGCTGTGGGCCTGCCCGACCTTGGCATGGATCTGTTCAACGGCAAAGAGGCACCCGAAGACATCCTAAAAGTCGCCTATTCTTTAGAGCAGGGGCTCAGAGAATTTTACCTTGAAATGGAAAAAAAGGCCCAAAAGCCTGAGGTAAAAAATCTTTTTGCCAAACTCGCGCAGATCGAGGTCAAACACCAGGAAACCCTGCTGGCCACCTACAACGATTTGACAGGGGAAAGCAAAAGCCAGGCGGAATTTGAAAGCCTGGTTCAAACCCGGGCCATGGAAGGGGGGCTGACCACCCAGGAATACCTGGATCTGTTTAATCCGGACCTAAACCTTGAAGTGGATGTGATCTCTCTGGCCATGTCCATTGAGGCCCAGGCCCTGGACCTGTACCAGCGGGTGGGATTTTCCGTACAAAACCCTGAGGCGGTATCCGTGATCAATAAAATAGCCAATGAGGAAAAAGCCCACCTGGCATCCTTAGGCAAACTGATGGATACACTATAACAGCCACGGCGGGAATTGGGATATGGGACTTTGGACTTGCGGGAAACGCCGCAATGTATCCCCACATCCCATATCCCTTGTCCCTCATATAAATTCAAAGGAACCTCAAAATGGCAAAACACCTGGCACTGATCGGCGGCGGCCACGCCCACATGATGATTCTGGACAACTTAAGCCAATTTATTGAAAAAGGGTTTTATGTCACGGTAATCGGCCCCTCTGATTACCATTACTACTCAGGCATGGGCCCGGGCATGTTGGGGGGCACATACTCCCCGAAGGATATCCGCTTCGCCACAAAGGACGTGGTCACCAAACAGGGGGGCACCTTTATTAAAGGCAAGGCCGTTAAAATTGACCCGGAAAACCGGATCATTCATACGGAATCAGGCAGAACCGTCACGTATGATGTGGTCTGCTGTAATGCCGGATCTTATATCCCCATGGACGCCGTGGCGCAAGGTATGGAAAACGTCTATACGGTCAAGCCCATTGAAACACTCTGGGAGGCAGCCCAAAAGCTTAAACAACTGTTCACAGAAAAGAAAATTACTGTCGGCATTATAGGCGGCGGGCCGTCTTCGGCCGAGATTGCCGGAAATGTCTGGGAGCTGGCCAAACGGACCGGGGGGCACATGCCCCAAATTCAGATTTTTGCCCGAAGCCGGCTCATGTCGGGATTTCCTGAATCTGTCCGGTCCAGGGTCTTTTCCACCCTCAAAAAAAGAGGGGTCCTGATTCATGAGCAGACACCGGTGGCCAAGGTAAAAGCCAGCACCATTGAAACCGAATCCGGCAAAACCTTTGATGCGGACTTTGTCTTCATGGCCCCCGGGGTGCGGCCTTCTAAAATCTTTTCGGATTCCGGGCTGCCGGTGGGGCCTGACAAAGGCCTTCTGGTCAACCGATGCCTGCAAAGTGTCCGGTATCCTGAAATTTTTGGGGGCGGGGACTGTATTTACTATGAAGCACAGCCCCTGAACAAGGTGGGCGTTTATGCCGTCAGGCAAAATCCCATCCTGCTGCATAACGTCATGGCAGCCCTTGAAGGCAGCCCGTTGATAGATTTTGACCCGGGGCCGGAATATCTCTTGATTTTCAACCTTGGCGGCGGTGAAGGTGTCCTAAAAAAGAAAGGCATTGTTTTTGGGGGACGGCCTGCCTTTATGATCAAGGATTATATTGACAGAAAATTTATCAAAAAATTCCAGGCCATCGAGAACACCTTATAGGCAAGACCCATTGGAAACTAAACGATACCGCCCTCCCCTTAAACCGCCCGGTCGGTGTGATTACAACCTGTGCGTAATCGGTGCCGGAGCTGCTGGTCTTGTGGCCGCCTATATCGGAGCTGCTGCCCGGGCAAAAACCGCCCTTATCGAAGCCCATAAAATGGGCGGGGACTGCCTGAATACCGGATGTGTGCCGTCCAAGGCCCTGATTGCCGCTGCCCAATTTGCCCACCAGGCAGGCAATGCCCAGACCCTTGGTTTTAAACGGGCAAGGGTGGATTTTGAATTTTCCGAAATCATGGACCGGGTAAAACAGGTTATTCAAAAAATAGAACCCCACGATTCCGTGGACCGGTACACCCGGATGGGGGTGGATTGTTATGAAGGTCGGGCCCGGATTGTTTCCCCCTTTGAAGTCCGGGTGGGCCAAACCGTCCTGACCACCAAAAACATCATTGTGGCCACCGGGGCTTCCCCCCTTGTCCCGGATCTGCCAGGGCTTGACCAGGTGGATTATCTCACCTCGGACACGGTCTGGGCACTTACAGACCTGCCCCGGCGGCTGGTGATTCTCGGGGCAGGCCCGGTTGCCTGTGAGCTTGGCCAGGCCTTTTCCCGGCTTGGGGCTAAAATTACCCTGGTCCTGCGGGGAGAACGGATCCTGAAACGGGAAGACCCGGATGTCTCAGATTTTATGGTAAACCGTTTTCAGTCTGAAGGCATCCAGATTCTGACCGGGCATACCCCCAAAGAGATCCGGACAGACGGCAGGGACCATGCCCTGGTTTGTATCCATAACAATGCACCGGTGTCCATTCCCTTTGACCGGATACTCCTGGCCTTGGGCAGGACCCCCAATGTCAAAGGGTTTGGCTTGGAAGAACTTGGGGTAGAGCTGACCCCATCCAAGGCCATTTTAACCGACGCTTTCTTGCGGACCAATTATACCAATATTTTTTGTTCAGGCGATGTCCACGGACTGTACCAGTTCACCCACACCGCAGCCCATGAATCCTGGTATGCTGCTGTCAATGCCCTGTTTGGAAAATTTAAAAAGTTTAAACCCGACTACACGGTGATCCCCCGGGCTGTATTTACCGACCCTGAAACCGCCCGGGTCGGGTTAAATGAAATGGAAGCCAGAGCCCGGAATATCCCTTACGAAAAGGTGGTTTACCCCTTGGCGGATCTGGACCGGGCCATTGCCGATTCGAAAGATCATGGTTTTCTCAAAGTCCTCACAAAGCCTGGGAAAGATACCATACTCGGCGTCACCGTTGTGGGCTCCCGGGCCTCAGACACCATTGCAGAGTTTGTCCTGGCCATGAAGCAGAATATCGGCTTAAATAAAATCCTTGGCACCATTCACATCTACCCGACCATGGCCGAAGCCAACAAGTATGCGGCCGGCATGTGGAAGAAAGCCCATGCGCCCAAACGGCTTCTGTCCTGGCTGGAAAGGTATCATGCCTGGATGCGGCGCTGAAGGTTTGCGCCAGCCGTCCTGGCCGGGGTTCGGGTGGACACAGTGGACAGGGTGGACCTGCCGGACGATCTACCCTGTCGGGTTCCGTTTGACAACAATCTGATTCACCGTCATATCGGTCCCTGATTTTTCCAGGGCTTTGTTGACCATTATGGGAAGGGCTGAACAGCAAGGCACGTCCATGATGGCAACGGTAATGCTTTTAAGAGAACACGTCTTAAAAATCCCGGCGAGTTTGTTTACAGTCTCGTCTTTGGGATCGAATTTGGGGCAGCCGATCATGACCGCCCTGCCCTTAAGAAGATCCCGGTGAAAATCAGGGCAGGCCACAGGGACACAGTCAGCGGCAATGAGCAAATCCGCATCGTTTAAAAATAACGCCCCCTCAGGGATCAGCCGGATTTGAACCGGCCAGTGGCCAAGTTCGGATTTTCCGGGCCCTTGTACTGTTTTCTCCTTCCCAGGGGCATGGTTAGAAAATATCTGAACACCGGCTGAAGGGCATCCCATGACTGATTTTTTAAACAAGGCTTTCTGGGAAAGCATCTGCTCTACTGCTTTTTCATCAAAATCTTCGGCCTGTCTTTCCACGATATAAAGTGCCCCATTGGGACAATCCCCGATACAAGCCCCGAGTCCGTCACAATACCGGTCCCCGATAACCTTTGCCTTGCCGTCAACAATCTGAATAGCCCCTTCGGCACAGGCCGGCACACAGTTGCCGCACCCGTCACACTTTTCCTGGTCGATTTCGATAATTTTTCTGATGATCTTCATAGGAGACCTCCTTTGAATTATTCCATGAGCCGTGTTTATCGGGTAGTGCGTTTCCTGCCATTTTTAAACCCGTTGCCATGGTTTATCTTAGCATCAAAGATACACCATAAATTTTCCGGGGACCTTGACATGGATCAAGATATTTTATTTCTTAAAGCATGAGGCAAATTTTATCCTGCGCTTTAACGGCGTAAGCTTTTTTATATGAAAGTCTTACTAACAATCTGAAAAGACTTTAATTTTTTTGTTGTGGCCCGATGCTTGGGTTGGATAACCCAATCGGGCCATGCCCGTTAGATAGAGGAAAAAAATGAACGAGAATGCATTGGTTCAGAAAATCCTTGATACCATCAAACATTACTATAAAACCAAAGAAAGGCTATCCAGAGAAGCCCTTTTCTTTTTGGAATCTGGCTTTGGTATCTGCGGTCCATCTGAAATTAAAAAGGTTCTCAAAGATCAAGACTCTGATGAACGGGAAATGTTTCTTGAATATTTTCTATTCCCGGGCCAGAGGCTTCGGCTGGCTATAGAGCCGGCTTTAGGCGTTAAAGGGGTTTCCTCTCAAACGGAGGCCATGATCAGCCAAACGCTGCTCCAAAACCGTTGGACCCTTACCTTATTTCATCCCCAAAGTACAGATCTGATTCAGGTACATGTTCCTTCCGGGCTGGTAACCACTTTTATAGCAAGACTCTTCTTAACCCGGTCATTGGATTCTGGTATCTGCGAAGCACTGGATAAAAACCTGCCAAATGCCGACTGTCTTTTAACAAGAGTGCTGATTCGGACCCATAACTATAAATTTGAAAATGAAAAAAAAGAACTTTTGGTGAAGTTCACCCAAAATTGGAATAACAGGTCCATAAACTTTTCTGAACTAGTGGCACTGTTTTTAAAAATTCTGGACCAGGCCCCGGAGAACAAGAATATCAGCCTTTATTTTATCGAAATATGGGAAAAAGAAAAGGCAGGGCTGAAACAAATTCTGGAGTTTCATAAAAAGCTGGAACGGTACACCATGGAATACCTGATGCTGTCCAAATACCCTATTCCCTCAGAATCTTATGAAGTGGTTCTCAAAAGGCTTGAGAACCTGAATACCATTGTCTGGGATATTCTTGAAATTCCATTTAAAACAGAACCCGAGGTGGTGGACTTAGGAAAAATCCATCCGGGCAAAGACATGGATAAATTATTTAGAATTTTCTCGTAAACAAAAAAAGCCCTGACCATGCGAACCATAGTCAGGGCTTTTAGAAAAATAACCCGGCAGCGTTCTACTCTCCCACACAGTCTCCCATGCAGTACCATCGACGCTAAGGCGCTTAACTACCGTGTTCGAGATGGGTACGGGTGTGGCCGCCTCGCCATTGCCACCGGGTTAAACCGGCCAGGACCTGGAACTTCTGATTAATGTACTGTTACCGCGTTCCCGGAATCCTGTAAATTTGTTGTAGTAAATTTTTGCCATCAAAGAATTTAAGTTTATCTGTGGAAAAAAGTGGCTAAGCCTCACGACCTATTAGTACCGGTAAGCTCAACATGTTACCATGCTTACACACCCGGCCTATCAACCTTGTCGTCTTCAAGGGGTCTTCAGTCCGAAGATGGGATATCTTATCTTGAAGTTGGCTTCCCGCTTAGATGCTTTCAGCGGTTATCCGTACCCAACTTGGCTACCCAGCAATGCCCCTGGCGGAACAACTGGAACACCATTGGTTGGTCCAATCCGGTCCTCTCGTACTAGGATCAGATCTCCTCAAATATCCTGCGCCCACGAAAGATAGGGACCAAACTGTCTCACGACGTTTTAAACCCAGCTCACGTACCACTTTAATTGGCGAACAGCCAAACCCTTGGGACCTGCTCCAGCCCCAGGATGTGATGAGCCGACATCGAGGTGCCAAACCGCCCCGTCGATGTGAACTCTTGGGGGCGATAAGCCTGTTATCCCCGGCGTACCTTTTATCCGTTGAGCGACGGCCCTTCCATTCAGAACCGCCGGATCACTAAGACCTACTTTCGTACCTGCTCGAAATGTCTCTCTCGCAGTCAAGCTCCCTTATGCCTTTGCACTCTATGGCTGGTTTCCAATCAGCCTGAGGGAACCTTCGCGCGCCTCCGTTACTCTTTGGGAGGCGACCGCCCCAGTCAAACTACCCACCAGACACTGTCCCAAGTCCGGGTTACGGACCATGGTTAGAACACTGAAATATGAAGGGTGGTATTTCAAGGGTGACTCCACCTGTACTGGCGTACCGGTTTCCTAGTCTCCCACCTATCCTGCACATCATATCCCAAAATCCAATGTCAAGCTGTAGTAAAGGTGCCGGGGTCTTTCCGTCTTTTCGCGGGTAGACGGTATCTTCACCGCCATTCCAATTTCGCTGAGTCCCTGGTTGAGACAGTGTGGAAGTCGTTACGCCATTCGTGCAGGTCGGAACTTACCCGACAAGGAATTTCGCTACCTTAGGACCGTTATAGTTACGGCCGCCGTTTACTGGGGC
Organism: uncultured Desulfospira sp.; assembly: GCA_963663165.1. Taxonomy (GTDB): domain Bacteria; phylum Desulfobacterota; class Desulfobacteria; order Desulfobacterales; family Desulfobacteraceae; genus Desulfospira. The sequence continues at coordinate 1,024,211 of OY760175.1, forward strand.
TTCGGTTCAGTGCTTCGCTTACGCTAACAAATCCCCTTAACCTTCCAGCACCGGGCAGGCGTCAGACCCTATACCTCGTCTTGCGACTTTGCAGAGTCCTATGTTTTTAGTAAACAGTCGCTACCACCAATTCTCTGCGGCCCCCAACAGCTTATTGTGTATACAAATCACCATCAGGGGCATACCTTCTCCCGAAGTTACGGTATCATTTTGCCGAGTTCCTTAACCAGGGTTCTCTCAAGCGCCTCGGGATACTCTCCCTGCCTACCTGTGTCGGTTTGCGGTACGATCACCTGTTATCTCGATAGAGGCTTTTCTTGGCAGCATGGGTGCAGTCAGTTTATGGGGTAAACCCCTCCTCATCACTTCTCGGCCTTAGAGTTCCGGATTTGCCTAAAACTCCAGCCTACTAGCTTGAACCGCCTATTCCAGCAGACGGATGACCTGCCCTCCTGCGTCCCCCCGTCTCTCAAACGATAACAAGGTGGTACAGAAATATTAATCTGTTTTCCATCGACTACGCCTTTCGGCCTCGCCTTAGGGATCGACTAACCCTGAGAAGATTAGCTTTACTCAGGAAACCTTGGGCTTACGGCGAGCGGGCCTCTCACCCGCTTTATCGCTACTCATGTCAGCATGGTCACTTGTGCAACCTCCACACAACCTCACGGTTGCGATTCTTCGGCGGCACAACGCTCTTCTACCACCAAGAAACTAGATACTGGAAACAAGAAACAAGACCTTAACTGTATCGGTTGATTAAGCCTCGCAGCATTCTTCCGATCTCCTGATATCTTTGATCAAAAAAAGTTTGGTCTTGTTTGCTCAAATACTCAAGGTCTCTTGAAAACTCCAGCCATACCCGGCTTTCGTCACATGATCCCATGGCTATTTGAACGAATCTTCTTACATCAGCTTTACTGGATTGCTTGCCCATCCCTTCTGCAATATTTGCCGGGATAGATTTGCTTGACTTCCTTAGTTGTTGAGCCAGTTCATACTGCTCATGCTGGGGAAATCTTAGACTTACTTTGTGCACTTCCAACGCTAACTGATAAGACTTTTTAAAAACTTCAAGTCTATGGTAAGGCATCATCGCCCTCCTTGTTTCTTGTCTCTAGTATCTAGTTTCTTGATCCGCAGCTTCGGTACTATGCTTTAGCCCCGATACATTTTCGGCGCAGATCCACTCGACCAGTGAGCTGTTACGCTTTCTTTAAAGGATGGCTGCTTCTAAGCCAACCTCCTGGTTGTCTGGGCATTCCCACATCCTTCTCCACTTAGCATAGATTTGGGGACCTTAGCTGGCGGTCTGGGTTGTTTCCCTCTCGTCCGCGGAACTTAGCTCCCGCGGGCTGACTCCTGCACTCTAACTTATCGGTATTCGGAGTTTGGTTAGGTTTGGTAATCTGGTGAGACCCCTAGCCCATCCAGTGCTCTACCTCCGACAAGAAACGTGCAAGGCTATACCTAAATATATTTCGAAGAGAACCAGCTATCTCCAGGTTTGTTTGGCCTTTCACCCCTATCCACACCTCATCCGAACAGTTTTTAACCTGTGACGGTTCGGGCCTCCACGAGATTTTACTCCCGCTTCACCCTGGACATGGATAGATCACCTGGTTTCGGGTCTACTCAATACAACTTTCGCCCTGTTCAGACTCGCTTTCGCTTCGGCTACACCTATCGGCTTAACCTTGCTATATTAAGTAACTCGCTGACTCATTATGCAAAAGGCACGCGGTAACCAAGAGACTAGAAACAAGAAACTGGAAACAAGATTTCGAACACTCAGTAACTTCCGGTGCCTGTTCAGCCCATTTAAATTGGGCGCCGAAGGCGCTTCGCCCTCTTGTATCTTGTTTCTTGACTCTAATCTCTTGGCTCCCACAGCTTGTAAGCAAACGGTTTCAGGTACTATTTCACTCCCCTAACAGGGGTACTTTTCACCTTTCCCTCACGGTACTGGTTCGCTATCGGTTGCCAAGTCGTATTTAGCCTTATGTGATGGTCCACACTAATTCCCACAGAATTCCTCGTGTTCCGCAGTACTTGGGAGTACAATCAGGAGATCGATTATTTTCGCTTACAGGACTGTCACCTTCTTTGGTTAAGCTTTCCAGCTCATTCAACTAATAATCAATTTTATCACTCCTGGAATCATCCGAAACTGATTCGCATGCATCCCGCGACCCCGATAACGCAACGCTTTCGGGCTTACACGTTACCGGTTTGGGCTGGTCCCCGTTCGCTCGCCGCTACTTGGAGAATCGTTTTTACTTTCTTTTCCTGGGGGTACTAAGATGTTTCAGTTCTCCCCGTTACCCTCCTTAACCTATTTATTCAGTCAAGGATGACACAGTATTGACCGTGCCGGGTTGCCCCATTCAGAAATCTCCGGATCAATGGGTGTTTAGCCCCTCCCCGAAGCTTATCGCAGCTTTCCACGTCTTTCTTCTTCACTTGGCACCAAGGCATCCGCCGTTTGCTCTTAGTAGCTTAGCCACTATTCCACAAATAAACTTAAACGCTTTGATGTTTTCGAAAAAATTGCGATCTTCGGCGTTGCTTCACAAAATTCTTAAAACGACATAGCCTACTATGCCTTATTTAAAAATTTTGTTCGCGCCTTGAAGCTCATCAATTTTTTCTTCAACATAGCTCGCAAAAGTCTGATCATCATCAAACTCTCACGATTTATGATTAATTCAGTTGCCTTTACGGCAACTGCGCAATTGATATTTACTACAACAAATTGTCAAAGAACATTGAGAATCAATTTTGCGCACCTTACCTTTGATTTTGCGTTCAAAGGTACAAGTTGCTTGGGACTGGTGGAGAATAACGGGATCGAACCGTTGACCTCCTGCGTGCAAGGCAGGCGCTCTCCCAGCTGAGCTAATTCCCCACAATGGTGGGCCTGGGTGGATTTGAACCACCGACCTCACGCTTATCAGGCGTGCGCTCTAACCAACTGAGCTACAGGCCCAGGATCGCTTTAAGTGCGTTTGATCTCTCAAAGTTGGCCAGTGAAAGCCCTGAAGCTTTTTTTATCTTTCCTTTGAAAGGAGGTGATCCAGCCGCTGATTCCTCAACGGCTACCTTGTTACGACTTCACCCCAGTTATCAACCATACCTTAGGCGCCTGCCCCCCGTAAAGGTTAGCCCAGCGACGTCGGGTATAATCAACTCCCATGGTGTGACGGGCGGTGTGTACAAGGCCCGGGAACGTATTCACCGTGGCATGCTGATCCACGATTACTAGCGATTCCAACTTCATGGAGTCGAGTTGCAGACTCCAATCCGGACTGAGATAGGCTTTGGGGATTCGCTGACCATCACTGGCTCGCTGCCCTTTGTACCTACCATTGTAGCACGTGTGTAGCCCTGGACATAAGGGCCATGAGGACTTGACGTCATCCCCACCTTCCTCCCCGTTAACCGGGGCAGTCTCTTTAGAGTTCCCACCTTAAAGTGCTGGCAACTAAAGATAAGGGTTGCGCTCGTTGCTGGACTTAACCAAACATCTCACGACACGAGCTGACGACAGCCATGCAGCACCTGTCTCTGTGCTCCCGAAGGCACTTTGCCGTTTAAGGCAAATTCACAGGATGTCAAACCCAGGTAAGGTTCTTCGCGTTGCGTCGAATTAAACCACATGCTCCACCGCTTGTGCGGGCCCCCGTCAATTCCTTTGAGTTTTAGTCTTGCGACCGTACTTCCCAGGCGGTACACTTAATGCGTTAGCTCCGGCGCAGCAGGTTTTAATACCCGCTACACCTAGTGTACATCGTTTACTGCGTGGACTACCGGGGTATCTAATCCCGTTCGCTACCCACGCCTTCGCGCCTCAGCGTCAGTATCGGTCCAGAGAGATGCCTTCGCCATCGGTGTTCCTCCTGATATCTACGAATTTCACCTCTACACCAGGAATTCCTCTCTCCTCTCCCGTACTCAAGTCTTGCTGTTTCAAATGCACGTCCGGGGTTGAGCCCCGGGCTTTCACATCTGACTGACAAAACCGCCTACGCGCCCTTTACGCCCAATAATTCCGAATAACGCTTGCGCCCCCCGTGTTACCGCGGCTGCTGGCACGGAGTTAGCCGGCGCTTCCTCCACTGGTACCGTCAATACTACCATCTATTAAACAATAGTAACTTCTTCCCAGTTGACAGAGCTTTACGACCCAAAGGCCTTCTTCACTCACGCGGCGTTGCTGCGTCAGGGTTTCCCCCATTGCGCAAAATTCCTCACTGCTGCCTCCCGTAGGAGTCTGGACCGTGTTCCAGTTCCAGTGTGACTGATCATCCTCTCAGACCAGCTAACCATCGTTGCCTTGGTAGGCCTTTACCCCACCAACTAGCTAATGGTCCGCAAACTCATCCACAAACAATTGCTTCCAAGGATCGGCAATCTTTCATTAATCAACTTGTGTCAATTAACTTTATCCGGTATTAGCTGCCCTTTCGAACAGTTATCCCAGGCTTGTGGGTAGATTATCTACGTGTTACTCACCCGTGCGCCACTCTACTCAAGGTTGCAAGCAACCTCTTTCTCGTTCGACTTGCATGTGTTAAGCACGCCGCCAGCGTTCATTCTGAGCCAGGATCAAACTCTCCAGTTATAATCCTTTTTCCTAAAAACTCTTGGTCTTGACTTGCTAATTAAAACAAATCAACTTGACCCGCTTCAAAACTTCACTGACCAATTTTCAAAGATCAAATTTTCTTACAAGTTGTTTGTGTCCGAAAAACCCGCATAATATACACGGACAAAAAGGCCTTGTCAAACCCTTTTTTACTTATTCTAAAATAATTTTATGATGCTTTTTCTTTCCCGCCCGAATAAGGATTTCAGCGCCGTCCAGACTCTCTTTTCCTACCATCTGATCAAGGCTTTCAACCCGGTTCCCGTTAATGTAAGCGCCCCCCTGCTGGATTAAGCGCCGGGCATCAGATTTTGAACGGCACAGTCCGGTTTCGGTAAACAGATCAATCACCGGCAACCGGTCGATAACCTGATCAGCACTCATAAGGGAGGAAGGAACAGATTCTGCATCAGACGCGCTCTGGGTTCCCCTTGGGATTGAACTGCCGGCAAGAAGACCCTCAGGGATATCCACACTTCCGAACATGGCTACAGCGGCTTTCAAGGCCTTCTCAGCCTCTTCTTTGCCATGGGCAATCAGGGTGGCTTCATAGGCAAGAATAATCTTGGCGTTATTCAGCCCGGCCCCTTCAAGGAATTCAACCTCATTTATTTGGGAAAGGTCTAGAAAGGTAAACAGCTTTAAAAAACGAACCACATCAGCATCATCGCAATTCACCCAGAACTGGTAATAATCATAAGGAGAGAACCGTTCCGGATCCAGCCAGACCGCCCCTTTATGGGTTTTTCCCATTTTGATGCCGGATGCCGTAGTAATCAGGGGAAAGGTGATACCAAAGGCCTGGCGCCCTGTGGTCCTTCGAATCAGGTCGATTCCGGCCACAATGTTGCCCCACTGGTCGCTTCCGCCCATCTGAATGAGGCAGTCATGCTCTTTTGACAGCACCATAAAATCATAGGCCTGTAGGAGCATATAATTAAATTCAATGAAGGTCAGACCGTCTTCAGAGTCCATCCTTGATTTGTAGCTTTCCGCCTTGATCATCCGGTTAACACTGAAATGGCGCCCGATATCCCTCAAAAAGGGGATATATTCCAGCTTGGTCAGCCATTTGGCATTGTCTAAAAGAAGGGCCTTGCCGTTAGAAAAATCAATAAACCGTTCCAATTGTTTTCGGATGCCGGCTTTATTTTCATCAATGGTTTCCTGGGTCAGGACTTTTCTCAACTCGGTCTTTCCCGACGGATCTCCGATCAGGCCGGTTCCCCCGCCCACAAGCCCCACAGGCCGGTGGCCGTTTCGTTGCATATGGGCCAAAGCCATGATACAGACCAGGCTGCCCACATGCAGACTGGAAGCAGTTGGGTCAAATCCAATGTAACAGGTGGCTTTGTTGTTGGCCAGATACTCTTCAAGTTCCTGGGTATGGGTAACCGCATCAACGAATCCGCGCTCTTTTAGAACAGTTAAAACACTCATGATGATATTCCGTTAGGTTCTCCTGCAATGAAATAGCAGGATGCATTATTTCTTTGTATATTCAACAGCCCTGGTTTCCCGAATGACCACCACCTTGACCTGGCCCGGGAAGGTCAGGTTCTCTTCAATCTGCCTTGCTATATCCCGTGACAGCAGCACGGCCTGATCATCACTGATCTTCTCGCTTTCCGTGATCACACGGATTTCACGGCCGGCCTGGATGGCATAGGTATTGGTAACCCCGTCAAATGAGTTGGCAATGCCTTCAAGGTCCTCAAGCCGTTTGATATAATTTTCAAGGCTTTCTTTTCTGGCCCCTGGCCGGGCACCGGACAGGGCATCGGCCGCCTGGACAATAAAATCATACACTGTTTCAGGCATCTGGTCTTCATGGTGGGATGCAATGGCCTTGACCACATCGTCAGACTCTCCGTATTTTTTGGCCAGTTTGGCCCCGATAATGGCATGAGCGCCGTCCACCTCATGGTCCACCGCCTTGCCGATATCATGGAGAAGTCCCATACGCTTGGCAAGTTTCACATCAAGCCCTAGTTCAGCGGCAATCACCCCTGCAAGGAAAGCGACCTCCACAGAGTGCTGAAGAACATTCTGGGCATAAGATGTCCTGAATTTTAATTTGCCGACCACTTTGATCAATTCCGGATCTATCCCGTGAACGCCCAAGTCAAAGGCAGCCTGTTCCCCTGCCTCCTTAATGGCCTGGTCAACTTCTTCGGCCGCCCTTTCCACCACATCTTCAATTCTTGCCGGATGAATTCTGCCGTCTGAAATCAATTTTTCAAGGGACAGGCGGGCCACCTCTCTTCTCACAGGGTTGAACCCGGAAAGAATGACTGCCTCTGGCGTATCATCGATGATCAAATCAATTCCGGTGGCCGCTTCCAAGGCTCTGATATTCCTTCCTTCCCGCCCGATAATCCGTCCTTTCATCTCATCTCCGGGAAGGTGAACAACGGACACGGTCTTCTCGGCCACATACTCCCCGGCATACCGCTGGACCGTCGTAGATATGATTTTTTTGGCTTCCTTATCCGCCTTTTCCCTTGCTTCAGATGTGATCTTTTTGATCAGCTTGGCGCCTTCGTGCCGGGCCTCCTCTTCCATTGCCGACAACAGAAGGGCCTTGGCTTCCTCAAGGGTCAGGCCGGATACCTTTTCAAGCTCTTTTTTGGTTTCTTCAAGAAGGTGCCGGTACTCTTCCTCTTTTTTACCCGCTGACTCAAACCGCCGGTTGACTTCCTTTTCCTTTTGCTGGATTTCTACATCCCGTTTGGTGAGCTGATCTTCAATTTTATCGAGTTTCTCACCTTTTTTGGCAAGCCTTCTGGATTCGGTTTTCAGTTCTGCTTTGGCTTCTTCAGTTTCGGCATCAAAGTTGCCTTTCATCTCAAGGAGTCTGGATTTGGCTTCAAGCTTTGCCTCTTTGAGCAGGGTTTCAGCCTTTTGTCTGGCCTCTTCAATAATCCGGTTCTGCTCTTCCTCAATATTTAAATTTTCCTGGGTTATTTTTTTCTTCAAAATTATAAAGCCGGTGATGCCGACTACCACCATCACTGCAATAACCAAAGAAAGAATAATCACATACTCCATTCAAAATCTCCTACGCGGGTTATGGTCAAACCACCGGCCTAAGGCCGCTGGAAGTTTTTTTATAAACGGCTACGGGCCGCCTTGGTTATCCAACCAAGACCTGCCCGCAACAAATAATGAAAGTCTTCTCGAGTTGTTAGTGAAACTTTCATATAAAAACTTATGGAAAACGAAACTGATGAACTGGTGGGAATTAAAAAATTTGGAAGGACGGTTACCCCCACAAACTGCCGTGTTGCTTTTATAGGCTTTGAACCGATTGTTCAAAAGGTGGGCGTTCAGTTATGCCTTTAGGCTTTTCCTTAAACTTGAGGAACCTAGCTCACCAGCATAAGGGTGAACTCCCGTTATACCATGCGTTAGGCCAAAGACTCTCTGGCAATCACGCACACTGCAGGGGTAATTTAATTATTGATTTGGTGTATCAAGTCCTTTTTCAATTTTATATATCAAAGTTGAAATTTTATGGTCTACCATCTTTTGTAGCTCATCATGCTGCATTTGGAGTTCCTGATGATCTTTAGCCAGGTTCATGGCAGCCAGAAGCAAAATAATCAGTTTATTTCTGGGGCCGGAATCATTTCTAAGCAGATCCTGAGATTTTTTTATGTATGCCTCTAAATGCTTTGCTATCTGACCCGGATGTTTAACTTCTCCGTCGGGTCTGAACCGGTACTCCTCACCAAAGAGGTCGATGGTAATAATTTCATCCAATGAAAATCCTTTTCACCAGGTTTAAGGTTCCAGGTGTAATAACTGATCCGGCGGCTGATCTTTAGCAAAATTCTCCAGCTTGGCCAAAAGTTGGTCAATGTTTGATTGAATTAACGTATTGGTTTTAGAAAGCGTCTGCTGAGCAACCACCTTTTTTTCAAGTTCTGTTTCCATTTGTTTTATTTGGGACAGCATTTGCAGTTTCTCTTTTTGAAGCGATCGACACAATTCAATCAGTTCATCTACTTTTATATCAATGTCATTAAACCTGTTAATGAGTTCGTTATCCAAATTTATAATCTCACAATGTGTTTGATTGGTATCAACTATAGTTCAAAATCCTTAAAAAAGTCAAGATAATTCATTGTCCAGCTCATGGATCAGGGCCTCTGCCCGGGCCAATTCTTCAAGGGTATTCACCCCCATCACCTGTCGCGGATCATCCATTAAAACCACACTGATTTTTTTGCCGGACACCCGGGCAATTTCAACCAGATCCGTTAAATAATATTCGGCCTGGTTGTTTTCACATTGTATTTTCTCAATTCCGGACACGAGAAAATCTCTGTCAAAACAATAAATCCCTGAATTTACCGTATTGATTTTCTTTTCACAGGCAGACGCATCCGCCTCCTCTCTTATGCACAACACCTCTCCTGAATCATCCTGGACAATCCGCCCGTATCCGGTGGGATTGTCAACGTTAACGGCAAGAACGGTAAGACTGTCTTTGGAATCAAGATGACCATTAACCAGTAGTCTCAAGGTTTGTTCCTGTATCAGCGGGACATCGCCGCATAAAACCAAAACATGCTGAATGTGAGGCGGAAGAAACGGGACAACGGATTTGACCGCGTCCCCGGTTCCGTTAAGTTTTTTTTGCAGGACAAAATGGGCATTAAAATACTGTTTTACTTCCTGCTCAACCTGTTGGGCCTGATGGCCGACCACCACATAAATTTGTTCGGGTGCCAGTTTCCTGGCGCATTCAACCACATGGACCACCATGCTTTTACCCGCGACCAGGTGAAGAACCTTGGCAAGATCAGATTTCATTCGGGTTCCTTTGCCTGCAGCAAGGATAACAATCGCTAACTTGTCGGTACCATTCATAATTAGATCACCTTTGGCAGTTAATTTTTTTGAATAACCGTTATACCCTGAAGGGCAGAAACCGGACGGCTTGGATCATCCAGCCAAAAACCGGCCACAACAAATAATGAAAGTCTTATCAGGAGGTTAGTGAGACTTTCTTATAACCGTAACGGACGGCTTGGATTATCCAACCAAGAATCGTCCACAACGAAAAATGAAAGTCTTTTCAGCTTGTTAGTGAGACTTTCTTATAAAAAAAAGGGGAATGCTTTAGTCAGAAAGCATTCCCCCCTTTTAACTTACAGAGTTAAAATACTCTGTCTATTGATCTATCGATTTTTTATGGATATCCGCCATACAGCTCTTTTCAAGGCAGCTTCCGCCCGAGCTTTGTCGATATTATCAGACTTTTCAGCCAAGCGTTTTTCAGCTCGTTTTTTTGCCTCTTCGGCCCGATTCAGATCAATGTTCATGCGCCTTTCAGCTGATTCCGCAAGAATCGTGACTTTATCGGGCAGAACTTCAGCAAATCCACCGTTAATGAAAAGATACCGTTCTTTACCGCTGGTATCCTTATACCGCATGGCCCCTACCTTCAGTGCTGTCAGAAAAGTTGTATGGCCTTTGAGGACACCAAATTCACCTTCAACACCTGGTGCCACAACCATTTGAATTTCTTCGCTGACGACCGCTTTTTCAGGGGTGACCACTTCAAGAATTAGTTTATCGGCCATGATTTACCTCTGCATTGTTAAGCGGATTTGGCCTTTTCAATGGCTTCCTCAATGGAACCGACCATATAAAAGGCGTTTTCGGGGAGATCATCATGTTTGCCGTCAATGATTTCCTTGAATGATCTGACCGTATCTTCAACTTTTACAAATACCCCTGCCATACCGGTAAAGGTTTCTGCAACATGGAAGGGCTGGGACAGGAATTTTTGCAGTTTTCTGGCTCTCTGTACAGTGACCTTATCCTCGTCGGAAAGTTCGTCCATCCCCAGAATGGCAATAATATCCTGAAGTTCTTTGTATTTTTGCAGGGTCTGCTGAACCACCCGGGCCACATTGTAATGTTCTTCACCAATGTAGGCGGCATCCAGAATTCTGGAAGTGGAGTCCAGAGGGTCCACAGCCGGGTAAATGCCAAGCTCTGCAATCTGGCGGGAAAGAACAACGGTTCCGTCCAGATGGGCAAATGTGGTGGCCGGGGCCGGGTCAGTCAAATCGTCGGCAGGTACGTATACGCACTGCACAGCGGTAATAGACCCCTTGTCTGTAGAGGTGATCCGTTCCTGAAGTTCACCCATGTCAACGGCCAGGGTGGGCTGATAGCCAACGGCAGAAGGCATACGGCCCAGGGTAGCAGATACCTCTGCACCGGCCTGGGTAAAACGGAAGATGTTGTCAACAAACAAGAGCACGTCCTGGCCTTCTTCATCACGGAAGTATTCAGCGCAGGTCAGAGCGGACAGGGCTACCCTGGCACGGGCTCCGGGAGGTTCTGTCATCTGGCCGTAAACCAGGGCACATTTGGGAAGTACGCCGGAATCTTTCATTTCATGGTAAAGGTCGTTTCCTTCACGGGTTCTTTCACCTACCCCGCCGAAAACGGAAATACCGCCGTGCTGCATGGCGATGTTGTTAACCATTTCCATCATGATAACGGTTTTGCCAACGCCGGCACCACCGAACATGCCCATTTTGCCGCCACGGGGGAAGGGTACCAGAAGGTCGATAACCTTTACGCCGGTTTCAAGAACCCGGACAGAGGTGTCCTGTTCGATAAAGGTCGGTGCATGTCTGTGGATGGGGAGCTGTTTGTCTCTGGAAATATCTCCAAGACCGTCCACAGGGCGTCCCACAACGTTCAGTACCCGGCCAAGAGATGCTTCGCCAACAGGCATCATAATGGGGGAACCGGTGTCTTTTACAGGCATGCCTCTCTGGAGGCCGTCGGTGACGTCCATGCCGATGCAGCGAACCACATTGTCACCCAGATGCTGGGCAACTTCAATAACCAGATTGTCTTCCATGTCCCCGATGGTGGGGTTGGTCACAGTCAAAGCCGTCAACACCGGCGGAAGGTTTCCCGGCTCAAACTCAACGTCGACGACAGCACCGAGCACCTGTGATATTTTACCTATATTTTCAGCCATTTTTATCTCCTATAAAGCTGTTTAGTTATCCTAAAGTATACCTTGTCGTTATCCCTTAAGTGCCTCTGCGCCGCTGACAATGTCCATGAGGTCATTGGTAATGGCGGCCTGACGCGTCTTGTTGAATATGGTCTGCAATTCGTCCACCATGTCCTCACATGCCTTGGTTGCATTTTCCATGGCCCTCATCCGGGCCGCATGTTCACTGGTGGATGTCTGGAGCAGCGCGTCATATATCTGAATATAAATATTCTTGGGAAGCATTTCTGAGAGCAGTGCATCCGAAGACGGCTCGCAAATGTGTTCGGGAAGGAACTCTCCGTCTGCGGCCGGGGCCGCCTCATCTGCCACCATATCAGCAAGAGACGGAATCGGCAGAATCTGCTTTACGGAGGGGATCTGCTTTGCCATACTCTCAAATTCAGAGAATATCAGATATACTTCATCAACAGCCCCTTCAAGGAAACTGTCTATTAATTTCTGTCCTGAAGTAGACGCCACTGAAAAATCAGTCTTGCCACCGACCACCCCAAGGTATTGTTCGGCAATGGTCAGCTGCTGTTTCTTGGCCCAGTCCCTGCCTTTTTTACCAAAGCAGTAGAAGGAGACGTCTTTGCCTTCAAGCTCAGATGAAAGCATCTTTCTAGCTTTATCAATCAGATTAATGTTAAAACCGCCACACAAACCCCTGTCTGATGTACACAGGAGCAGGGCCACCTTTTTGACTTCTTCTTTGGGAACCAGGAGAGGCGATGCCTTTTCTCCAGACTTCCCTGCAATACTGCCCAGAACTTCAGCAAACTTGGAGGCATAGGGCATGAACTGCTCCATGTTTGTCTGAGCCCCGCGCAACTTTGAAGTGGCGACCATTTTCATGGCAGAGGTAATCTGTTTAGTCTTTTTTACGCTGACTATTTTCGATTGCACTTCTTTTAGCGTTGCCATATGATCTACCTTTCAAACCTATATATTATGTTGTTTTCACCCAAGAATTAAAAAAACCATTTAAATTAGATGGTGTCCTTGAATTCTTCGTCATAGGCTTCCAAGGCTTGTTTCAGTTTGGCTTCGATGTCAGAAGTGATCGCCTGTTCTTCTTTGAGACCGGAATAAATTTCAGGGAACCGGTTTTCAACAAAGGGGTAGAGACCTTCTTCATATTTGGCCACTGCTTCTCTGGGGTATTTATCCAGATAGCCTTTGGTTCCGGCATACAGGGCGGTGACCATTTTTTCCATGGGAAGGGGCTTGAACTGCGGCTGTTTGAGCAGTTCAACCAGTCTCTCACCACGGGTGAGCTGTTTCTGGGTAGCGGCGTCCAGATCGGAACCAAAGGCAGCAAAGGCTTCCAGTTCACGATACTGGGCAAGGTCCAGACGCAGGGTACCGGCCACCTGTTTCATGGCTTTTACCTGGGCGGCACCACCAACCCTGGATACGGAAAGGCCTACGTCAATGGCCGGACGGATACCGGAGAAGAAAAGGTCTTTATCCAGGAAGATCTGTCCGTCGGTGATGGAGATAACGTTGGTCGGGATAAATGCGGACACGTCACCTTCCTGGGTTTCAATAATAGGAAGGGCGGTCAGGGAGCCGGCACCGAGTTCGTCGCTCATCTTGGCGGACCGTTCCAGAAGTCTGGAATGGTTGTAGAAAATATCGCCGGGGAAGGCTTCACGTCCCGGGGGGCGTCTCAGGAGCAGGGATACCTGGCGGTAGGCGGCAGCCTGTTTGGAAAGGTCGTCATAAATGATCAGGGCATGTTCGCCTTTGTCCCTGAAGTACTCGCCCATGGCGCATCCGGCATATGGTGCCAGGTACTGCATGGCGGCGGACTCGGAAGCGGAGGCCACAACAACGGTGGTGTATTCCATGGCACCATGTTCTTCAAGGGCAGCCACAACCTGGGCAACCGTTGATTTTTTCTGGCCGCAGGCAACATAGATACATTTAATCCCGCTTTCTTTTTGGGCAATAATGGCATCAACAGCAACAGCGGTTTTACCGATCTGGCGGTCACCGATGATCAACTCACGCTGGCCACGGCCAACCGGGGTCATGCCGTCAACGGCCTTGGCACCGGTATAGCAGGGTTCATGAACCCCTTTTCGGGCGATAACACCCGGGGCAACCAATTCCATGTTCATGTAGATATCGGAATTGATGGGCCCCTTGCCGTCAACAGGCTCACCAGTGGTGGTGACAACGCGGCCTAACAGGGACTCGCCTACGGGCACGGATGCGATACGATCGGTTCTTTTTACAACGTCGCCTTCCTTGATGACCTTGTCATCACCCAGGATAGCAACACCCACGTTGTCCTCTTCAAGGTTCAGGGCCAGCCCCAGGATTCCACCGGGAAACTCAACAAGCTCCATGGCTTTTACTTTTTCCAAACCATATACACGGGCAATACCATCACCCGCAGAAAGAACAACCCCTGTTTCACTCAGATCAACCTCGGCATCAAAACCCTTGATCTGATCTTTAATAATCTGGCTTATTTCTTCTGCTTTAATTTCCATTAGACACTCTCACCTTTAGTTAAAGTTTCCCTCATATTGATCAGCTGAGTTTTCACGCTGCCATCCAGAACAAGATCTCCGATTTTTGTAACCACGCCGCCGATAAGGCCCGGATCCTGCTCAACACTCAGAACAATGGTTTTCCCGGTCTTTGCGGACAGGGCTTCCTTGATTTTGTCTACCGCCTCTGCGGACAGTTCCGTGGCAGAGACAATACTGGCCTTGACAACCCCTTTGAGCTCATCGGCCAGATCTTTGTAAAAGGAAGCGATTTCCCGCAAAAAACCAATCCTGCCCTTGTCAAACAAGAGGATCATGAAAGATTTCATGACCGCGGACAGGTCGGTGGCAGCAAGAACCGCCTCAAGGACTTTTTTTCTGTCGTTTTTGTTGTAAAGGGGATTCACCAATGTTTTTTCAAACTCTTCCTGGGTGTCAAAAAGGCCCACCATGGATTCGAGTTCATCGCTGTACTGTTCCGCCTGGCCGTCTTCCTGGCCGATCAGAATCAGCGCCTTGGCATAACGCCTTGAAACTGCTAAATTTTTCATTATGCCACCACCTTTTTCAAATAGTCGTCAACAAGTTTTTCCTGATCTTCAGACGAGATGGATTCCTTAATGAATTCTTCAGCCTTTTCCATTGCCTTCAAAGCAATTTCCTGCTGAAGCTGAGCCCTGGCTGCCTTAAACTCCTGTTCGATATTCCGCTTGGCGGTATCTTCGAGTTTTTCGGCCTGGGCCTGGGCTTCGGCAAGAATTCTTTCTTTGGCCGCTTCACCTTGTTTGATGTAATCCGCTACAATCTGTTTGGATTCCTGTTCAAGGTTGTTGAACTTGGCCTGGTACTCTGCAAGCATTTTCTCAGCTTCGGCTTTCTGTGCTTCTAGGTCATTCAACTCATCCTCAATTCCCTTTGCCCGGGACGAAAAAAATTCCTTGACGGGTTTTTTCGCAATGAGGAATCCTGCAATGGCAAGAATGCCGAAATTCAGCACTTTCCAGGTATCGTTGGCAAGCCAGGCGTTGTGAACGCCGCCATGCCCGCCTTCGGCTGATGCCCAGACAAGTGAACACGCACCTGCCGTTAGGACAGCTGCTATACCTGAAATTTTCAACCAGTTCTTTTTCAGATTAAAATGTTTCATCAGCAGGCCCTCCCCAAAATCTTTTCGCCGATGGCTTGAGCAAACACCTCCACCTCGGCTTCCAGGGCTTTGCGGGCCTGCTCAGTCTCTCCTGCAACCTGTTCCTTGATCTTTGCAAGATTGGCCTGAGCTTTCTTGTTAATCTGTTCGATTATTTCCTTTTCTTCCTTTGAAGCCTCGGTAATAAATACTTCTTTTTCCTTGAGGCCATCCGTCCGGGCCTGCTTAATCCCATCCTTGTAAGATTCTTTCTGGACGGAAAGGTCAGACGTGGATTTTTCAACGCCTTGTTCAAGGGTTTCAACCTTGGTTTTTCTTTCCAGAATAACGTTACGGATAGGCTTGTACAGCACCTGGTTCAGGACAAAAAGGAGGATAAGGAAATTAATCATCTGATATAGTAGAGATATATCAGGGATAACAGTTATCATAAAATTCCCTCCGCCAGTTAATAATTAAAAAAATCAACTACTTGTATCTTCTTGACTGTTTCAGTACAAAAACAGCCTTAGATTCGGATCAAATCGTGACTTGAGTACCATCCAAGCAAAAATTTGTCAACACGGAATAACAAAAACTTTCCAGGGCCTGAAGGGCGCTTCATTTGCCTGAAAATTTTCTCATGCTGATATTCATGAGAATGCCGAATCCCGCCATGTTGGTGATCACGGAAGATCCCCCGTAGGAGACCAGGGGAAGCGGTACTCCCACCACGGGCATCAGCCCCATCACCATGCCCACATTGATGAAAATCTGCCAGAAGATCATGATGGTGACGCCAAAGGCCAGAATGGACCCAAAGGTGTTCCGGCAGGAGTAGGCGATATTCAGTCCCCAGAACAGCAAAATAAAATACAGGGCCAGCAGCACCGCGCATCCCACCAGCCCCCACTCTTCGGCCAGCACCGACAGGATAAAATCCGTATGTTGTTCGGGCAGAAAGGACAAGGCGTTCTGGGTTCCCTTTAAAAAACCTTTTCCCGTAATCATGCCGGAGCCGATGGCGATTTTTGACTGAATAATGTGGTAACCGGCCCCAAGGGGGTCCCGGTCCGGGTTAAGAAAGGTCAACACCCTCATTTTCTGGTAATCTTTAAGGCCAAAACGCCACATCAGCGGCACGATAATGACCCCAAGCCCCAACACCGTAAACATCACCCGTTTTTCCACTTTCATGAACAAGGTGATGGATCCGGCAATGAGCAGCAGTAGCAGTCCGGTGCCAAGGTCGGGCTGGATTACAATCAGAGCAAAGGGGATCAGGCAGACCACGGCAGGCTTGACCAGGTTCCTGAATCCGAGCCCCTCGGATGAGGCAATGTTGGCGTACACCGATGACAGGCTGATGATCAGGGCAATCTTCATCAATTCCGAGGGTTGAACCCGGATAATGCCAAGGGAGAGCCACCGCCGTGAGCCACCGCCGGTCATGCCGAACAAATGGACCGAAAGCAGCATGCCCACGCAGGCCCCGTATATAAGCAAATTGAGTTTATCCAGTTGCCTGAAATCAATGACCAGGATGCTCATCAACACGAAAAAGCCAACGCCCATCCAGACGACCTGTTTTTTAAACAGGGCATGGATGCCTTCCCCAGGACTTCCGGCGGTAACGGCACTGTACAGAACCACCAGCCCCACGCCTGAAATCATCAGGATCACCATTAGAAATCCCCAGTCAAAGTGTTCTATGAGTCTTCTGTCAAACATAATCGTCTCTTAATTATTTTCTAGTTCCTCGACCCCTAAATATTTTCTGATCAAAGCGCCGGCAATGGGGGCGGCCGCACTGGCCCCATGCTCTCCATGTTCAATGATAACGGATATGGCAATCACCGGATTTTCAGATGGGGCATAACAGACAAACCAGGCATGGTCCTGAAGATGACGTTCCAGGTTTTCATTGTCGAACTTTTCACCCTTTTTCCTGGAAAAGACCTGGGCAGTTCCGGTTTTTCCGGAAATGTCCACCCCGTTTATCCTGATCTTCCGTGCTGTGCCCCGGTTGCCCTGGACCACACGATAAAGGCCTTCCCGGACAAGGCTTAAGGTCTCTTTGCCTGCCGGAATGCCGCCGATGATCTCAGGCTCTATTTTTTTAACCACATTCCCTTCGTTATCCATAATGGACCGGACAATTCTCGGCTTATAAAGGGTGCCGCCATTTCCGACAGCGGCAATGAACACCGCCATCTGAAGGGGGGTCACCAGGTTAAATCCCTGGCCAATGCTGATGGAAAGAGTCTCTCCGGCCTGCCATGGTTCATTAAACCGTCTTTTTTTCCAGGCAGCGGTAGGAATCAGCCCGGGCCGTTCATGGGCCAGGTCAACACCGGTCAGTTGTCCCAGCCCGCACCCGGTGGCATACTGGGCCAGTTTGTCTACGCCCAGCTTCTCCCCGGTCTGATAATAGAACACATCACAGGACTGGGCCAGGGCATTGACCACATTCAAATGGCCATGGCCGTATTTGTTCCAGCAATGGTACCGCCGGTTGCCGAATTTATAAAACCCGGGACAAAAAAAAGTGGAATTTTGATCAATCACCTTCTCTTCGAGCCCGGCCAGGGAGGTTAAAATTTTATAGGTAGAAGCCGGGGGATACTCGGCCTGGATGGCCTTGTTGATCATGGGCCTGCCCGGATTGTCCATAAGGGCCCGCCATTTTTTGATGGAAATCCCGCCGATAAAATCATTCTGATCAAACCCGGGCGCGCTGGCCATGACCAGCACATCCCCGTTGGCCGGGTCTATGGCCACCACAGCACCCTCCTGATCTTTCAGCAACTCTTCTGCGGTCCTTTGAAGGCCGAGGTCAAGGGACAGGTAAATGTCTTTTCCACACTCCGGTTCCACCCGCTTGAGTTCCTTAATCACCCGTCCGTTGACATCCACTTCCACCTGGCGGCCGCCCCGCTTTCCCTGAAGATGGGATTCAAAGCTTTTTTCAACCCCGTACCTTCCGATGGCGTCCTGGGGTCTGACATTGGGATATTGACCGCTTTCAAGCTCTTGTTTGTTGATCTGCCCCAGGTATCCGATCAGATGGGCCGCAGTTTTGGGATAAATATAATGCCGGGTCGGTTCAATTTCGATTTGAACCCCGGGAAGGTCCAGCTTATGGGCTTCCACAACGGCCAGCTGCTGCCTTGAAATATCCCTTTTCAGGGTAACGGGTTTGTAAAATGCGGCCCGGCCCTTTTTTTTAATGCTTTCCATCAAATCTTCAAAAGGAATGTCTACCAGGCCTGCCAATTTCTCAACGGTCTGCTCAAGGGGATGGGCGTCTTCTAAAACAATGTTAAGGTCAAAGGCCGGCCGGTTATCCACCAGAAGAAGCCGGTTCCTGTCATAGATAAGCCCCCTGGAGGATTTAATGCTTTTAAGGCGGATGCAGTTGGTCTGGGACAAGCGCCGGTACTCTTCCCCTTTGATCAGCTGAAGGTAAATCAAGCGCAAAAACAACAGGGCAAACACCATCAAAATGCAAAGGCTGGCACACATGAGCCGCTGTTTGAAAAAGTCCCGGTCCTGGTTTTTGTTGACTGCCCCGCCCATATCAGTCCTCAAGCCTTTGAATCAGTTGTTTTTTCATGTTCCCGGACAGGGACAGCCAGATTTCCCTGGCCCAATTCAGAAGGGCCAGCCCCGCGGGAATAACCAGCAGCGCCCAGAGGATCTGTTCCAGCAACAGTGAAAAATCCGACCGGGAAACACTTCCCTGGATAATCACAATGGAAAAAAATATCAGGGCCTGGTGAATCACGGCCGATACCATGCTGATCATCAGGACAAATACAATGCTTTTCTGAAATACAAACCTTCGGAACAACCGGATGATGATGTAAATCCAGGTATAAGAAAACACGTGGGAAAATAAAGCGCAGCCTGAGATGGAGTCCATGATAAGGCCCATGAGGACAATCCCGGGGACAATAAAATGACGCGGGTAGATCAGGCTCAGATAAATGATAAAAATGGTTACCTGGTCAAAGCATTGGGCAAACCAGGAAAAAGACGGCAGAAAAATGGTCTGCAGGATAATGAAAAAAAGGGCCGAAAAAACAAAAAACAAGGCGTTCATTCAATGGAATCCTGCGGTTATACGGTTATAGCGGTTAGCTTTTTAACTGGTGGTTGTTGGCGCTTAAGGGTCAGTGTCCGTTTTTGAGTACCAGAACCTCTTCGAGTTTATTGAAATCCACGCTGGTTTCAATGGTAATGTTCTGGAACAGCTGGGAATGTTCTTTTTCAACGGCCAGGATCCGCCCAATGGTCAGTCCCTTGGGATACACCTGGTCCAAACCGGATGAGACGATCATTTCGCCTGGTTTAACCGTATCCTTTCTTAAAGCGTAGACAAAAGAACAGGTATCGGTATTGGTTCCCTTTACCATCCCCCGGACCCGGGTGTTCTGAACAAGGGCGTCCACAGCTGAATTTCTGTCAATGATCAGCAGCACCCTGGAAAAAGAGTTGGAAACCTTGGTGATCTGGCCCACAATCCCTTCTGAAACCAGGACGGGGGCGCCCTTTTCAAGTCCGTCCTGGGCCCCTTTATCAATCATGATGGTCTTAAACCACGGGGAGGGATCCCGGGCGATGACCTGGGCCGCC
This sequence comes from uncultured Desulfospira sp., assembly GCA_963663165.1. Lineage (GTDB taxonomy): Bacteria > Desulfobacterota > Desulfobacteria > Desulfobacterales > Desulfobacteraceae > Desulfospira. The sequence continues at coordinate 1,044,166 of OY760175.1, forward strand.
ACATAGGTCTCAGGTACGGCCCGGGTAAAATTAACCAGTTTTTTGAGCCTGGCGTTTTCAAGGCAAAGCTCTTCGTTCTGGTTCTCAATTTGCTTGACCCGGGACAACTGGGCCTTGAGGACCTGATTTTCCTCCACGGCCAGCACCGACATAAAGTAGGTCTGCCAAAGGGACTGGGCCACCCCCACGGTCCGGGTGAATATAAACTGAAACGGAGATGTAAGGGTAATGGCAAATCGTTCCAGCCCGGTAGCCGGAACCGATTGCCGGCTTGTCAGGGTAATCACCGTCAGGTTGACGGCGAAAAACACTGTCAAGCCAAAGAAAAGTAACATCTTCCTTGAAAACATTGATCAGCTGATAACGACTTCTCTTAAGATCTCTATGGAATCCAGGGATTTTCCGCACCCCAGTGCCACCGTGGACAAGGGATCTTCCGTAACCACGATGGGCAGTCCGCTTTTTTCCCTGAGAAGCTTGTCAAGATTTTTGAGCAAGGCCCCCCCGCCGGTCAGAACGATTCCCGAATCCACAATATCTGCGGCAAGCTCGGGAGGGGTCTGTTCCAAGGCGATCCGAACCGTTTCCACAATGGCGTCAATCTGTTCAGAAATAGCCACCCTTACCTCTTCAGAGTCAATGGCCAGGATCTTTGGAATCCCGGAGACCAGGTCCCGTCCTTTGACCTCAATGGTCTCAAGATTTTCCATGTCAGGGTAGGCATTGCCGATGGTGGTTTTAATAATCTCAGCCGTCCGTTCTCCGATGAGCAGGTTGTACTTGCGCTTGATGTGCTGGCTGATGGATGAATCCATTTTATCGCCGGCCACCCGCAAGGACCGGGTATACACCACGCCGGCCAGGGAGATCACGGCCACTTCCGTGGTGCCACCCCCGATATCCACGACCATGTTACAGGTAGGCTCGGTAATGGGCAACCCTGCCCCAATGGCTGCGGCCATGGGCTCTTCAATCAAAAAGACCTCCCTTGCACCGGCAGATTCAGCCGATTCCCGGACCGCCCGTTTTTCCACCTGGGTGATCCCTGAAGGAACCGCAATGATGATCCGCGGCCGGACAAGGGTTTTTCTATTGTTGTGAACTTTTCGGATAAAATGCTTGAGCATGGCTTCAGTAACTTCAAAATCCGCAATCACGCCGTCTCTCATGGGCCGGATGGCAACAATGTTTCCCGGGGTCCGCCCGAGCATTCTTTTGGCTTCAAGCCCCACGGCCAGCACCTTGTTCTTGGCCCGTTTATCCGTTCTAACGGCCACAACCGAAGGCTCACTTAAAACGATCCCCTTTCCTTTTACATATACCAGTGTATTGGCCGTGCCCAGGTCAATGGCAAGGTCATTGGAAAAAGCCCCAAGTAGAGAATCCGATATAAAGCTCATTTTTCCTCTTAGTTAAGTTTTAAGATTGGTCGATTTAAGTCAGCCTGTTTCACAAAGGCTGCTAAAAGATATCTGCTAACAAAATTGCATATTTTTTACAAGTCTAAACTTACTTTCCGCACCCCACTCCGATAAGATGTGAGTAATTTTAAGGGTTATAGAGGTCAAGGTGTAATGAAAACCTCCGGCTTGACATCAAGTGCTTTGAGATATTCCAGATGAACAGATTTCAAGGGTTTGGCAAGCTGTCTTTGGTTTCCGCTTTTAACCACAAGAACCGTATGGAACTTGGTTGACATCATGAATGAAGTGGGCCGTTTGGTCCTTCTTCTTACCCAACCTGTCATTGTTGTCTGATTATCTTTGATATACAAACGCATAGCCCTTTCAATAAGGCGCCATATCAGCAATGAAATCAGCAAAATCATCCCGAGGACTTCAATCCTTGAGTTTTTTTTCAGAAAAACGCTGTTGATGATAACGGGATCTTTTAGGAAGCCGAAGTTTTGTTCAATGCCGCTCTGGTTCTTATACAATTTTAGAAGATCTTTAGCAGACCATTCAGATTCTTCCTGATGAGAAGTTAAGTTGGAAAGAAGTACAAAACATCCAGCTTCTTCCCGAAGAAATTGGACCTTTTCTTCATCCTCATCAACGAAAAGGGTTATGCGATATTCAAATCTATCCGGAACGCGCGTCTCTCCCTTTTTCGGGCGGCCCCTCGAATATTTGGGCGCCTTATCAATGGTTGCCGATACGGTGAAAAGATCCGATTTTTTCGGCAACCGGGATATTTTTTCAACCGCAGCCTGGGCATCATCGTTGCAGTAATACGGTTCTGTGAGTAGTTTCTGGACCTGCTGTTCAAGCTCTTTTTTGTTCTTGCCTAATTGACGATCGATTTTTTTGTGTCGGCGCTTATCGTGAGCGCTGGAATGTACGACCACCGCCCGATAAGTGGTCCCATACAAGGTCACGGTGGTCTCAAAGGCTTTGTAGTGTGCTGCCGGTCGTTTCTGTGTATCCTCTGTTTCAGCAAGGACACCGATATCAACCCAATTATCGGCCTGAACCGCTTCTTTGATAGCGCGGCTGCATTCATTATAAGTGGCCGGCAGCCGACTGACAAATTTTGTTTTTCCAGCTTTCCCAAGGTTATCTTCCGTTACAAAGGCAGAATCTGCAACATACACGAACGCATTTTCTTTAAGTCCATGGTTGGCCATGTGTTTGGAGATCGTAGTCAGCACTTCATTGTTCAAGGTCTTGTCGGATGCATTGCCATCCCGAGTCCCTCCAAATAAGGGAATGTTTCTGTCAACACACAGCATTTCAACAAGGAACTGCTTTAGATCCGGACGCTTATCTTTGCTGTGGCCGTAAGTGATTTCAAACGGCTCATCTGTCATGGCGTAATCACCGTAAACACTGACAGATGTTGTGTCATAGTGGGCTCCGGTCGGCTTGATTTGGAAACCATTGACAGCGTTCTGGCTCAATTGGCCGAATATCTTTTGGGTTCCTGTTTCAAAAATTTTATCCAATGCACGGCCAATATTATGGTCTGTAAACTGTTCCAGGGATACTGCCTTGCCAAGCAGCAGTTCGATGTCTTTTTCGTCGAGAAAATCTTTTAACCGGTAAAGGGGTGATCTCCCGGACAGGGTATCCAAAACCATGCCGAGAACAACAGGGCCCGGCTGAAGATCCATCTGGGTATTCACCATCTGGTTGATTGTTTCTACCAGATTTATCCGGCGGGCATATTCTTTGACTATGGGTAGGAACTGCACATCGGTTATTGTCAGACTGCCGAAGTCTTTGATTTCCATTTAACCTCCAAGGTGTCTGTTGATTTGCTTTACTGGGAAATCGATATCACCTAGAAGGAAAAAAATCTAGTCTGAACAAAATTTATTTACTGAATAGAATTCAGTAAACTCTATCTACCTGAATTTATAGAATAATAAATTCACACTTATTTTTTATTTATGGGTGCGGAAAGTAAGTCTAAATATGGATCAGCCACCTTTTTAAACAAAGAATATTATTCCCTTCTCGGAAGATACACCCGCAACACCGTGGTGTTGGTTTTTTCCGATATTGAAAAATCAATGCTTCCCCCGTGCAGCTTTGCCGTGAGCATGGCAGAATACGTACCGATTCCGGTTCCATTGGTTTTCCCGTAAGTGGCAAATTTCTCAAAAAACCGGTTGCGGACCGGTTCCGGGATAAGCCCCTGATTCTCTATTTCAATCTTTATTCGGTCCGGTTCCCCGTCATAAATTCGGATATCGATGCATCCGTCATTAGGGGAGGCGTCCACGGCATTTGCAATCAGGTTGTTCATCATTGTGTAAAAAAGCATCTCATCGCACCAGAGAATATATGCCTGGTCAGGATCGGCAGGCCTGTGGTTTATTACAGTCCTCGATTCAATATTTTTGGTGGACATTTTTTTGGAATTACCCATAAAAATCCGGTCAAAAATGGGCATTATATTCACCTGGGTCACATTGAGGGGACATATTCCCCGTTCCATTTTATACAGCATCATGGTCCGGTTGAGCATATCGACCATGGTAAAACAGGCGTTGATCTGGTCTTGCAGCAGCTTTTCCTGCCTTGCCCTGTCCATCTCGATTTTCCCGGGGGACTTCAGGAGTTGGGCCGCCCCGAGCACGAGCTGAATCGGGGTTTTCAGATCGTGCCGGTAGACCAGTTCCACCTGCTCGCGCAGTCGAATATTTTCTTTCAGGATTTCATTTTGATGGGCCAGCTCATTCCTGACCTTGGCAAGCTCCAGGTGGGTTTTGATTTTGGCCCGGATTACGGCGAAATTGAAGGGTTTGGTGATATAATCCACGGCACCCATTTCCAGTCCCCGGGTTTCATCCACCGTTTCTGTCAGGCAGGTCACAAAAATGACCAGTACATCCCGCAGCATGGGATCCTCTTTGATCTGCCGGCAAACTTCGAACCCGTCTATGCCGGGCATCAGTATATCCAGAAGCACCATGTCCGGCACGTCCTGCCGGATGCTTTCAAGAGCGCTTGCCCCGTCTAATGACACCCTTACCCGGTATCTTTCACCCAGACAGGCAACCAGGGCATCAATGTCCGTTTCACAGTCCTCCACCACCATTATAGCCTGCTTTTGATCACTCATTTTTTTCTCTCATTCATAATATTAGCATTCCAGAACTCTGATTTCATTATCATGGTCAGCAAATTCCGTTGCAATGGCCTTGAAATCCTGGGCAAGCACCTTAAAGGCATCCACCATTTCAGGATCAAAATGGCGGCCCCGCCCCTCAAGAATAATGTTCACCGCTTTTGAATGGGGAAACGCCGGTTTGTATACCCGCTGGGTGATCAATGCATCATAAACATCAGCAATGGCCATCAGGCGCCCCTCTACAGGAATTTCATTTCCTGAAAGGCTTGCGGATATCCGGAACCGTCCCATTTTTCGTGATGGGTCAAGGCAATGGACCCCGCACATTTTAAAAAAACCCCGATTTCCAGCCGCGCATGACTGGTCGTCAATACTTTATACCCGAACAGGGCATGGGACTGCATGACTTTGAACTCATCTTCGGTGAGTTTTCCCGGCTTTTTCAGAATGGCGTCGGGTATGCCCACTTTTCCGATATCATGCAGTGGCGCAGATTTATAAATCCGGTTTATGATCTCTTCATTCAGAATTCGGCTGTACCCCGGAAGGGTTTTAAGATAGTCGGCCAGACATTTGATATAATGCTGGGTTCGTTTGATATGTCCCCCTGTCTCAGGGTCCCTGAACTCCGCAAGGGCACCGATACTTTCCAGGCTCATTTCCTGTGTTAATAACAGTTCCTTTGTTCGGCGGATAACCAGGCTTTCAAGGTGGTCTTTATGCTGTTTCAATTCCAGGTGATTCTTTACCCGGGCCTTGACCAACGCTGCCCGGAACGGCTTCGTGATATAGTCCACCGCCCCGAGCGCAAGCCCTTTGGCCTCATCCTCCTCTTCAGACAGGGCCGTCAGGAAAACCACAGGGATATCCCGGGTGATCTTTTGGGACTTAAGCCTTGTGCACACCTCATATCCGTCAATTCCAGGCATGATGATATCCAATAAAATCAGGTCCGGCAGATGATTTCCAACGATTTCCAATGCGGATTCTCCGTCCATGGCCACGCTGACCCGGTAATCGTCGCCCAAAGCCTCCACCAGGATATCCACATTGGCTTCAACATCCTCTACAACCAGAACCCGCATCTGCGACAAGTCACCCATCTTCCTTTTGTCCTATATTTTCCAGTTTGGTAATCAGTTTATCAATGAGTTCTTCAGCCGGTTTAAACCGGTATTTTAATATCAGCCGGCCCAGTTCTGCCACATCAGGTCCAAACCCTTCGGGCCACTCACAGGCCCCGATCAATTTTATCCGGTCTTTTGCCGGTTTTGCTTCCCGTTTTTTCACGTACGGGCTAAGGTCTTGGAGCATGGCAGCAAGTTCAGCGCCCGACCTGGCAACCCCCTGCCCGCCCGGGGGGTCATTTTCAAAAATAGTGTTTAACAGCCGGTCAACAGAGGCCAATACCAGGGGAAGAATGTTAGACAAATCGGCCATTAAGGGAGGGTATTCCGAAACCGTTTCGTACCGAAATACGTTTTCCAGGTTTTCGGCAATGGACTGAAGATCTGTCATGCCGATGTTCCCGGACACCCCTTTAAGGGAGTGGGCAAACCGTCTGGCCTCCTCATCCTGTCCTTTTTCAATGAGTTCGCTTAAGTCCTGATGGGCATTGGCATAGGTCTGTTTAAATTTATTGAGCAACTCCAGATAAAGGGCCTGGTTCTTGTCCAGGCGTGAAAGGGCCTGCTTAACCTCAATTCCCGGGACATCCCAAAGGGTTATCTCGCGGTCCGGTCTTTGCTCAAATCCCGGGGGCAGCGGCCGGGCCCCCGGCTTGATCCATCTGGCGAGGGCACTGAACAACTCGTTAAGGTCTATGGGCTTGCTCACATGGGCGTTCATGCCGGCATCCATGGCATTTGCCCGGTCCCGGGGCATGGCAGATGCGGTCATGGCAATGATGGGCAGCTCCCGGCCGTCCTTGTGCCGCCTGATTTCACGGGTGGCCTCATAGCCGTCCATCACCGGCATCTGAAGGTCCATGAGGACCAGGTCAAACGCTTGGGCCAAGGCCATCGAAAAGCCTTCTTTCCCATTGTTTGCTATCTGGACAAAAAAACCGGCGCTTTCCAGGATCTGCCTTGCAACCTGCTGGTTGATATCATGATCTTCTACCAGAAGAATTTGGGCACCCAGGATGTTGCGGGGAAGTTTCGGGTTCTTGGACCGTTTGCGTAAGATCCGTTTCTGTCCGCCAAAGGCACCGATAAGGCTGTTAAAAAGGGTGGAATGGGTCGCGGGTTTGACCAGGATATCATCAATGGCCATTTTCTCGGCCATTGAAAGGGCCGTGCCATTCCCACAGGGGCAGGTTAATATTATTTTTGGCCGGCCGGCGCCGGACCCAAGTTTCCTGATCTCCCGTATGGTTTCAAATCCATCCATTTCCGGCATCTGAAGGTCAACCAATACCAGGTCATAGGGCTGTTCAGCAGACTTAATCATGGAAAGGCCCTCCTTTCCTGATGCAGCTTGCCGGGCCTTGAGAGAAAAGATACCCAGCATTTGCATAAAGATTTCCCTTGACGCCGAATTATCATCAATGACCAATATATTTATCTTTGCCATATCATCATTCAGTACCGGCAAAGGCCCTGATGCCATGCTGCCTTTTTCTAAGGGGACTGTGAAAGAAAAGGTACTGCCTTTGCCTGCCTGGCTTTTAACAGTGATTTGCCCCCCCATCATTTCAACGATTCGCTTTGAAATGGTCAAGCCAAGGCCCGTCCCTCCGTATCGCCTGGTGGTAGAAGAATCCCCCTGGCTGAACGCTTTGAATATTTTTTTTTGCTGTTCTCCGGTCATGCCGATGCCGCTGTCCGTGACTGAAAACTTTAAGACAATTTGATTGTCCGTCTTTTCCAGTACATCCGCCGATACCAGGATGTGGCCTTTTTCGGTAAATTTTACGGCATTATTGCCAAGGTTAACCAGAACCTGGTTCAGCCTTAAGGGGTCCCCTTTCAAACTGCCGGGTACCTCAGGGTCCAATCTGAACAATACTTCCAGATCTTTTTTCTTCTCTGCCTTGACGGTGATGAGGCCGGCAAGGTTCTCCATGGTTTCATCCAGACTGAATTCAATAATTTCCAAGTCCATTTTGCCGGCTTCAATTTTCGAAAAGTCCAGAATGTCGTTGATCAAATTTAATAAGGATCTGGCCGAGATGTCGATTTTGTTCACATAATCTTTTTGCCGGTTATCCAGCCCTGTTTCCAGAATCAGGTGCGTCATGCCGATAACCGCATTCATAGGGGTACGGATCTCATGGCTCATGTTGGCCAGAAATTGACTTTTGGCCTGGTCAGCATCCTGGGCTTTTCTCTTTTCCGCTTTGGCAACGGCCACAGCCCTGGCCAGTTTCTCGTGGCTTTCCATGAGGGCCTGTTCCGCCCGTTTGCGCTCGCCCACCTCTTTTTTTAATTTGCTGTTGGAAAATAAAATAATCCCCAGGATGGTTCCCGATACAAGGGTCATGCCCAGGATCCATCTGAACAGTAGATCCCAGTCTATCCGGTGTTCAAACTGCATGGAAATCCAGGAATTCCGAATCTGGTCTTTTTCTGACTCCGGTATGGATTCAAGGGCTTTGTCGAGGATCCCCACAAGCTCGGGCCAGTCCCTTCTCACACCGATGGATAAATTAAACTTGTAAGGGGTAACCGCAGAAATTTTGATGTTGGTCAGCCCCAGTTTTTTGGTGCAATAAGTAATAGAGGCCAAATTTCCCACAAAAACGTCTGCATGGCCCTGACTGACCTGAATCAAGCCCTCATCGACGGATTCAGTGGGGGTTAGCTTTAGATATTCGTACCGGTTTCTAAGGATTTCGTGGGAAACATAATCTTTAACCACCGCCACCTGCATTTTTCCAAGTTCATCAAGCCCGCCGATAAACGGAAAATCTGTCCTTGCCGCAACGACCATGGGAAAGGACAGATACGGTTTGGTAAATGACAAAAATTTTGCCCTGTCCAGGCTGGGTGAAATACAGGGGAAAATGTCAATTTGCCGGTCTTTTCCCATGCCAATGGCCCGGGACCAGGTCAATCCCTTTAACGGGGCCATGGAAAGGCCAAGTTTTTTATTGATCCGCTTGACATATTCCGAGGAAAGGCCTGAATACTCGTCCTCTTTGGAAAAAAACTCAAAGGGCGGCCAGGCAGGATCAATCCCGAGCCTGATGTCGGGATGGGCTTTTAACCATTCTTTTTCCTTGCTGGAAAGGAAATCGTCAGTCTCGTGCTCCGTGTCACCGGGAAGTTCCAGCCACCGCTGGTTGATCAGCCTGTGAGACTCCTGGGAGATGTGTTCAATGGCTTTGTTAACGGATGAAACAAGCAGCGGCCAGTCTTTGCGTATCCCCATGCGCAGCCTGGATCCGGGCCATGGGGACGGGGCCGTGACTTTCAGGTCGTCGATCCCTGTCTTCCTGAACAGATATTTGATGACCATAAGATTGCCGATATAAGCGTCGGAAATCCCTTTGCGGACACTCTCAAGGGCGGTCTGCGTATCGTTGACCGGTATGAGAATAACCTGGGGATATTCTTCCTTCAACCGGGTATGAAGCAGATACTTGTCCTCAATCGAAACGGTCCTGCCGGCCAGGGTTTCAACGCCTGAAATGCCCTGGCTCTTTTTGTGGGAGACAATGACATAAGGGCAGACAAAATACGGATCACTAAATGCCAGATACCCTTCCCGGTCCCCGTCTCTGGCAATACAGGTGATGCCGTTTGCCTTTTTTGACTTGACCAGATCCATCATCTGGCGCCAGCTATAATCGGTGATCACCTCAAACCGGATGCCGAGTCGGCGGCCGATCAGCTTGATATAGTCGGCGGCCACACCTTTGTAATGGCCTGTCCGGTCGGCAAATCCAATAGGGGGCCATTTGGCATCGCCTAAAATGGGAATCACCTGGTGGGATTTGAGCCATTTTTTTTCCTCGGGACTCAGTATGGACGCCAGAGAATCCGCCCCAAAACGGCGCATATTCGGATCTTTTATCCATCTGGCCTCAATATCCGCGAGTTCTACGGCGGAAAGGGCCTTCAGACCTTTGTTGACTGTGCCGATCAGTTGTGGGTTATTTCCGGCCACGCCCGCATGAAGGGTGTGGGTTACCCGCCCTTCCGGCATAAGGCCGTACACCCCCTGCTCGCCCCTGAGTTCAAGCTGTGCCGAGACATAGGGCAGTTCAGCGAAAAATACATCAAAGGTTCCCTGGGAAGCTTCCTGAATAATATCCTGGGCTGAGGACAGAACATGGACGGATTTGGCATCGGCTTTCAGATGATTAAATTGAACCGTCCCGCCTTCAACCCCGATTTTTCTATCGCCCAAAGCGCGAAGACTTTGGGGCGCCCCCGGACCAAGCCTGTAAAAAAAGCCGCTTTCCAACTGGTAAAACGGCTGGGAAAATTTAAAAATTTTTTCGCGTTTTTCAGACCTGAACAGCCCTGAATGGATGTCCGCACGGCCATCCTCAAGGGCTGTCAGGGATTGTTCCCAGTCAAAAAATTTAAACTGTATTTTTTTTCCTGTTTTGACGGACCAGAGCCGCCACAGGTCTACCAGCATGCCCGAAGGATTCCCGGAGGCACTGACCATGGACATGGGGGGATAATCATTGCAGCAGGCAATGACCAGGATGTCGTCTTTTGAATCCTTTGTTCTTCCGGTCCATTTCTGGATAACCGTCTCTTTTTCAGCAGGGTCAATGGCCGCCATTCCGGTTTTGATAATCTCGGCAAGTGTATGGTTTCCGTGGCGCACCGCGCAAAACCAGCTGGCTTCGTAAAGGGGGTCCTGTTCAAAATACCGGTACTGGTCTGCAATCCCTTTTTCATCAAGCAACGCCAGTGCAATATTGGTATCTTTGACAAAGGCAATAATATCGCCTGATTTCACCGCATCAAAAAGGGACCGGTTATCTGGAAAAACAGCCAGATAGGCCTGGGGCATTCTCATTTTCAAATAAGAAATAGCGGCATCTCCTTCAATGATGCCGATCCGAAACCCCCTTAAATCATCAAGGTTTTTCACCCCCAGTATATTTTTCCTGAAAAAGAAATGGGTGCTGACTTTTGCTACAGGGGAAACGAAATCCAGTTTTTCACTTCGCTTTGGATTGTAAAAACAGCCCCCGTGGATATCCGCTTTGCCCTCATAAACGGCGGTCAGTGTCTGTGAAAAGGGCATGGGGTTGAATATGACTTTTATGCCGGACCGCTCTGACCACAGCTTCCAGATATCGACCACCAGGCCTGAAGGACGTTGCTTGCGGTCTAAAAAATAATAAGGAACGCTGTCGTTTCCGACGGCGACGACAACCTGCTCCGGTACTGGACTGCCCGGGGAATCCGATACCATTACCAGGCACACGGACACAACAACTAAAACAGATCGAACAAACAAGCTGAGATTTTCCACACGCATTCTATCGTCCGTAGAGATTACACTGTTGTGAGGATCTATGACTGGGCATTTTATCCGCTTTTAACCCATGCATACCATTTTCCAATCAGCCATGCAATGAAGAAACTGCCGACAACATCGCCCCGGGATGAACCCGAAGCCATAGTCAGGGACATTCATATGCCCAAAAGGCTTTACCTGAGCTTAGTTAAAATTTTGTTGGAAAGCAGGCGGCCGCCGCATCATGAATTAAAGGCCGAAACAAACGGATCCGCTCATTGGCCCGGGACGGATGGGTCCGGTTGGTCAGCAGAATAACGATCAGGCCGGATTCAGGATCAATCCAGAACGACGTGCCGGTAAACCCGAGATGGCCTACTGATTTTTTTGAAAACCATTTTCCGGCCGAAGACCTTTCCGGCGACGGGCTGTCAAACCCGGCCACCATGTCCTGACCCGGATATTTTTTCACAAGGGCAGCCATCACATCAGGGCTGAAAACCTTACCGGGATCACCGCAAAGCGCCTTTAGAACCTCACAGCAGAAAATATGGACACTTGCCGCATCCCCGAAAAGGCCGGCATGCCCTTCAATGCCGCCGACTGCCCAGGCATTGTCGTCGTCCACTTCTCCTGTCAGGGTTTTGTCCCGCCAGGGACAGAACTGGGTGGAAACCAGCCGCGGGCTTATCCGGCTGTCAAGATATGAGGTTTTATCAAGCCCGGTCCCAGATCCCGGTTCAAGTTCGATAAAAAACAGGTCTCTGATCCCAAGGGGCTGAAAAACCATATTTGCTGCGGCCCGGTCAATTCTTTTGCCCAAAAGGGTTTCAATGATCCAGGCAAGGAACATAAACCCGATATCGCTGTAAACCTGTGCCTTTCCCGGTTCCCTTTCCAGGGGTTCCCTTAGGATCATCTGCCTTAGGGTCTGCCGGGTCATTTCCCCGGTCCGGATCAGATGCTTATAATATTTTCGCCAGGCAGCAAGCCCTGAGGTATGCCGCAGCAGCATGTCAACGGTAATGGCCTGTTTTGGCGTCCCCCTGACCTCGGGGATGATCTCCTTAAGGCGGGTGTCAAAGCTTAACCGGCCCGATTGGATCAGAACAGCTACCAGGGCGGTGGTGGCCATGGGTTTGGTCAGGGAGGCCAGATCAAAGATCGCGTCTTTTGACACAGGTTTTCCTGTACGAAGATCCGCCACCCCGTATGCCCTGTGGAAAAAAACCTTATCTTTTTGGGCACACAGGAGGACAGCCCCGGGATACACCCGGCTCCGGACGCCGGCTTCCATGATGTCATTAAGGGCCGCCCGGTTCATTTCCATTGAATGGTTTTATGGGAAGCATCCAGTTCAACCGCTCTGCCCATAATCAAGGAAAGGTTGGTATCCCCGTGTCCGGATTCAATGCCCATTAGGACGGGAATATTTAACGGCTCAAAAATTTCCATCAGGATTTCCGGAATATAATCGGCATTTTCACATTTTTCAAAAGAGCCGGACACCACGCCGCAAACAGCATCAAACATGCCGGCCATCTTCATCTGGACCAGGAACCGGTCGATTTTATATGCCGGTTCCCCCACATCTTCAATAAAGAGGACAGAACCGGAAAAATCAGGTTGAAACGGTGTGCCGATCAGATGGGACAGTGTGGCCAGATTGCCCCCTGTTAACGTTCCGGTGGCTTTGCCTGGAATCAGGCATTCGCCTTGTTCCGCCGCTATATCCACCGGCACACCGGAAAGGGCCCGGACAAATCCTGAAAGGGTGTTTTCGGGTGCATGGGGCAAAGAAACCAGGTTGGGCCCATGGATCGCCTCAATGCCGGCCTCCTGGACCAGGGAAATCAGCAAGGCCGTTATATCTGAATATCCGATAAAGGGCTTGGGCTGTTCCCTGACCGCATCCCAATCGATGCGGTCCAGAATCCGCATGGCACCGTAACCGCCCCGGGCGGCTATGATCCCTTTAACATCAGGATCGGCAAACAGTTCATTGATCACATCAGCCCTGAGATCATCGTCCCCGGCCAGATACCGTCGGGCCCCAAAAATCCGGTCCGGCAGGCGAACCTCAAACCCAAGGTCTTTAAGGCACTGAACCCCCTTTTGGAATTCGTCCTTGTTGAACCGGGAAGACGGGGCTGCCACACCAACGGTATCACCGGGATTAAGCCAGGAAATCTGCGCCATGTCGTAAACCCTTAAAAAAGGCGATTAGGCTGAAGTTTTCCGCCGTTTCATCCTTCATCCTTTATTATTATCCTTCCCCCCCGGGCAGATACTCCTCCCTTACCGGAGAAAACACCTCAACGGCAACGGCATCTTCTTCCACCATGGCCGAGTGTTCCACATTCCCGGGAACGGCCCAGGCATCTCCTGGCCCCACTGAAAACGCGTCGGTTCCGATGACCAGGGTCATTCTGCCGGACACCAGAAACCCGGTCTGTTCATGGGGATGGGAGTGCTTGGGAAGCCCGGCCCCCTTTTTCAGGTTGAACCTTGTTAACAGGGTCTTTTCCCCGTAGGCCAGGGTTTTCATTTCAATGCCGTCAGCCGGGCTTGAATATCCTTCATTGGAATGTTTGGTAAACATAGATCTTTCCTTATCAGGGTTTGATTCTGATGGACGGGTACAAGCCTTTGCGCTCTCCGGTCCGGTAGGGCTGGATAATATTAAAGGAGATGTTCTGGTCATCCTGGGCATGGCCCCGGTTTTCGCCATCCTCATACAGGGCCCCGTTGGCCTCCAGAATTTTTTTGAGCCTGGCCTTAAAGGCACCGATAAACACAGACCCCTTACCCGAAAAGGTCATCTTCCCGATGGTCAGGTCTTCCCTGACCTCCGCCAGGTCATCCAGGGCAATGGTCTGGGTGGCCAGATCTTCGGGAGACCCGATATATCCCCAGATCAGATGCTCGCCGGGAATATCAATGGGAACTGTCGGACTGATGATGGTATGGGGCATGACAATACAGCCTTCCCCGATGCGGATCCGGGCGTCCGGTTTGCCGTTTAAGAAGGAGTTGAATCCCACAAAACATTCCTGGCCGATATCGGCATGGATGATCTTGCCACCATGGGCCGTAATACAGTTGCCTTCAAGTACGGAATCAATGATATAGGAGTTTTCCTGGGCATTGGAACCGTCTCCCATGGTGGCATCCTCAAGGAAAGATCGCTGGGCCACCAGGACGTTTTCCCCGATACGGGTTTTCCCCTTGATCACAGCATACCGGTTGACCGCAGAAGTGGACGGCGCATCTATGGGTTCTAAGTGCATGACCTCAAACAGCCGTTCATATTCCTGGTCCCGTTCCCGGACAAAATCGTAAATCAGCCCCCGGGGCTGGTGGGCATCATTCACCCCAACAAAATTATCCAGGATGCTTTTCTTAAATTTGTATTTAAACTCAAAATGGGGACTTCTGATCCAGACCGTTCCCGGATCAATCTTCCGGTGAAACAGTTCGCCGACCTGAACATAGGAAAATTCCCCCACAATACACGAATGCAGGTTCATCAAATCCACGGTGGCAAAAGGGCCAAGAAAACACCCTTCCAAGGTGGACCCGTGAATATTGGCGTAATGGGTGGAAATGGTGTTTCTTATCACAAATTCTTCGGGGCTTTCCGGGTTGTGGGAGTTGCTGTGGACCAGGGTTTTGTAAAGCAGGCTGTCCATAATGGCAATCATTTCATCTTCAACCAGGGGGATATTTTTGGCTGATTTAATGGAGTCGCCCCTTCTTTTGAGTTCATCTCCCCTGACATCACTCTTGTATATGGCGGACCGGCCCACATAACATTTTCCTAGAAAATAGCTGCCGGCGATATTGGAATTTTTAAAATGAAAATAAATGGGGTGGCGGGAGGTAATGCCGTAAAACGCATAAAATTTGATCATCTTTTCATGATCAAGGGCGTTTCTGACAAAGGGCTCGGTGTCGAATTCAAACTCATCTAAGTTAACGTTCACACGGCTGATAATCCGATCGCTGAGTCGCTGTAACTGGCTCATAATATATCCTGTATGTTAAGTTTTGATTTTAAGGATTTCCCGGTATCGTTACCAAAAATCCCTGATTTGGGCCTTAAGGGGCATGTTCGTAATTCAATTTACGCTCCTTGGGGTTAAAACAGTTAAAAACCAAAAATCCATACCATAGAAATTAACGGCTGACAATAATTTTAGGAACACCTTCAGGGTAAGCGCTGGTGTCTTTCCAAAAATTAAAATCACTTTTAAATCGGATTACGATTATAATGTAAAGAACGCAGACCGTTAGACCGGATGAGGCAATGCTATTGGATCGATTGTAGGCCCGATTCATGAATCGCCCTTTCATGAATAACCCTTACGTGGGCAATTCATGAATTGCCCCTACACCACCATCCCTTGTAATATGATAATCCAAGATTCAACTATATTGGAGAATCAAGCTTATCCCCAAAACACAAAGGGCCGCCGGGAAATCCCGGCAGCCCTTTATATTCAGCTGAAAACCTTAACTATCAGTTCTCAAGTTTTTCGATTTTAACGGCACAGGCCTTGTACTCAGCCGTCAGGGTAATGGGATCAAAGGCCGGATTGGCCAGCCAGTTGGCATTGCCTTCCCTGAAGTGGAAAGCCATCCAGACCATACCCTTAGGCACTTCTTTGGTAACATTGGCACGGACCCTGACCTGCCCTCTCCTGGAGGAGACACTGATGTATTCCCCGTGCTGGATGTTCAGTTTCTGAGCATCGTCCAGGGATATATCGGCGGTTTCCTCGCCAAGAAGGTCGTTGAGACCGCCGCAGCGGCCGGTCTGGGTTC
Organism: uncultured Desulfospira sp.; assembly: GCA_963663165.1. Taxonomy (GTDB): domain Bacteria; phylum Desulfobacterota; class Desulfobacteria; order Desulfobacterales; family Desulfobacteraceae; genus Desulfospira. Next base: position 1,060,000 of record OY760175.1, read on the forward strand.
TGGTATGGTAATGGTACAGCCGGCGCCCCGTACTTAAGACAAAGGGATATTCGTTATCCGGTACTTCGGCCGGCGGGGTCCATTCCACGGGCAGGAACTGTCCCTTGCCCCTGGAGAAGGCACCGTCCTTGTGCAGGAAACTGGTTCCCGGGTGATCTTCAGTCGGGCAGGGCCACTGGAGGCCGTCCTGCTCAATTCTATGGTACTTAATCCCGCAAAAAGCCGGGGCAACAACAGAGAATTCGTTATCCCACAAATCCTTGCCACTGTCGGATTCCCAGTCATGGCCAAACCGTTTGGCAATCTCCTTGAAGATCCACCAGTTGGGCATGGACTCCCCGGGAGCGGGACTGGCGGTTCTGACCCGGTTTACCCGGCGTTCACTGTTGGTAAACGTACCGTCGTTTTCGCTCCAGGCCTGGGCCGGGAACACCACGTGGGCAAACTCGGTGGTTTCGTTCAAAAAGATATCCTGGCAGATAAGAAACTCGGCCGATGACAGCTCATGTTCCACCTTGGAGATATCCGGCTCGGTATTGGCCAGGTTCTCGCCAAAGATATAAAAGGCCCTGACCTTGCCGTCCACCAGTCCGTCCATCATCTGGGGGATCATCAGGCCCACCTGGTCGGACAAACCTTCCACGTTCCAGAACTTTTCGAACTTTTCTTTCATTTTGGGATCGGTGACCGCCTGGTAGCCCGGGTACACGTTGGGCAGGGCCCCCATGTCGCAGGCACCCTGGACGTTGTTCTGTCCTCTCAACGGGTTAACCCCGCCGCACTCTACGCCCATGTTCCCTAGAAGCATCTGGAGGTTGGCCGTGGAAACCACGTTGTTCCTGCCGCAGGTATGTTCGGTAATCCCCAAGGTATAACAGAGCATCAGGGGATGGACCGAAGCCAGACGGCGGGCGGCGTCCACTATGGTCTCTGCCGGGATGCCGGTCAGTTCGGCGGCTCGCTCGGGCGGATAGGTCTCCACCACTTCCACCAGTTTGTCAAAATCTTCGGTGTGTTCGTTTACAAACTCTTTATCATAAAGGTCTTCCTTGAGCAGGACATGCATGAGCCCGTTGAGCAGCGCGATATCCGATCCCACCTTTAACTGAAGGTGAAGCTCGGCAAAATCACACAACTTGTGCTTCCTGGGATCAGCAACAATCAGCCTGGCCCCGTTTTCCACCGCGTTTTTCAAGAACGTGGATGCAACGGGATGGGCCTCGGTCATGTTGGACCCGATCACGAAAAACATTTTTGCCTTGTGAAACTCCCCAAAGGAGTTGGTCATGGCGCCTGAACCAAATGATGCCGCAAGACCTGCGACGGTAGGGGCATGTCAAGTTCGGGCACAATGGTCGATGTTGTTTGTCTTAAACACCGACCTGAACAGTTTCTGCATCTGGTAAGAGTCTTCGTTGATGGACCGTGCGCAGGCGACCCCGGCCACGGCATCAGGTCCGGACTCCTCAATAATGGCCTTAAGTTTGTCAGCGGTATAGTCTAAAGCCTCATTCCAGGACACCGGCACAAGTTTGCCGTTTTTCCTTAGCATGGGGGTTTTAAGCCGTTCCTCGGAATAGATAAAATCATATCCGAACCGGCCTTTTACGCACAGGCGTCCCTTATTGGGAGACCCGTCTTCCACACCCGTGACCTTGACGATTTTTTCATCTTTTACGTGCAGCAGCTGCTGGCAGCCCACCCCACAGTACGGGCAGGTGGTCCGGATGGTTTCCATGTCGTTGTGACTGCCCAGCCCAAAGGCCTTTTTCTCAAACAGGGCCCCCACCGGGCAAACCTGGATACATTCACCGCAATGGGTGCAGGCATCGAGATCCACAGCCGGATACCAGCCGTCAGGATGATCTTCCCTGCGGCCAAAGGGCGGCTTGATGGCCAGGTTGACCTGGACTTCGTTGCAGGCCTGGACGCAGCGTCCGCATCCAATGCACCTTGAAAAATCCCGGATAATGACCGGAGAAGCGTCATCCAGGGGATGGCCCTCAAAGGCCGAGTCGGTTCCCTTGACCTTGACATTGTACTCAATGGCCAGATCCTGAAGCCGGCAGTCGCCGTATGCGGGACAAAGGTTGTCATGCCACGGCTGGTCCATGATGGCGGCCTGATTTTCGTTCCAGGAGTCAAAAGACGAATCCATAAGCAGGCAGTTATGGGCCCCTGAAGAGATAAGCATCTCGATAATGGTTTTCCTGGCCTCAATGACGGCAGGGCTCTGGGTCATGACGACCATCCCGTTGCCGGCCGGGGTTTCACAGGCCGGTAAAAGTTCCCTGGTCCCTTCCACCTCCACCACGCAGATCCGGCACTGGCCGGTGGGGGTGCAGCCGGAAAGGTAGCACAGGGTGGGAATGTGAATCTGATTTTCCCTGGCCACTTCCAGAATGGTCTGCCCCGGTTCAAAGGACAGGCGGTTGTTGTTGATGTTGATAATCGGCATTATGATTTCCTTTCCATGATAACCGCTATCGGCGATCCCGGCATTGAAGCCGGGGTTAACCATGATAAAATCATTTAAAATTTCCGTAATTTATAGCTACTTACACCCTAAAAGCACTTATAGATAAATGGGGGCCTAAAAGGCCGCCATCAGCATACGATAACACCTGAGGCACCGGGCTGCTTCTTCCCTGGCCTTATGGGCCGGAAGACACCCTTCCACCTCATCAAAACTTTTCACCCGGATGCCGGGCTTCATCACGGCGCCTTCCTGTCTTTCCGTACACCCGGGATAGGAAAACCCTTTTTCCCGGTCAAACAAGGATTTGGCTTCGGATACTGCATCGAGCAGGTCTTTGTAATCGGGTTTGCATTCTCCGGTTTCAAGGTACTGGTCAATGAACTTGGCTGCGGTTTTGCCATGGGCCAGAGCCGCAATCAGGATATCCGGGCCGGTCATACAGTCGCCGCCGCCAAACAGGTTGGGGACCTCGGACTGGAAGGTGGTCTCATCCACCACAATGGTGTTCCAGCGGCTGAGCAGTTTACCGGTTTCCGGCAAGAACTTGTCCACGGTACAGGCCTGGCCGATGGCCGGAATAATGGCATCACAATCCATGACAAACTCAGACCCTTCAATGGGAACAGGCCGGCGCCGGCCACTCTTATCCGGTTCGCCAAGTTCCATTTTAAGGCATTTGAGCCCACAGACCTTTCCCTCCTCGTCCGGCACCACTTCAACCGGGGCCATGAGCTCATGGAAAATGACGTTCTCCTCCTGGGATTCTTTGATCTCAAGGGGGTCTGCCGGCATTTCCGCCACGGTTCTTCTATAAATCAGGTTCACATCGGTAAATCCAAGGCGGCGGGCGGTTCTGACACAGTCCATGGCCACGTTGCCGCCGCCGATAACCGCAATCCGTTTACCAGTCAAGGGGGTTTCTCCCCGGGCGGCTTTGGCCAGGAACTCGACACCGGGCATGAAGTTTTCATACCCGTCGTCTTCACCCTTGCATCTCATTTTCATGGCAATGGGGGCACCGGCACCGACAAAGACGGCTTTATATCCCATTTCAGCCATCTCATCCAGGGTGATATCCTCGCCCACCTTTGTATTGTATTCAATGGTGGCCCCTAGCTGCTCAACCATAGACACTTCGTGGGCAATCACGTTTCTGGGCAGCCGATAGGCCGGAATGCCGTAAGCCGCCATGCCGCCGGGCCCCTCCTGGGCCTCATAGATGGTAACCTTGTATCCTTTCCGACCCAGGTAATAGGCACAGGCAAGGCCGGCAGGGCCGGCACCCACAACCGCGACTTCATCTTTGAATTCAGAAGCTCCGGCAACCCGGCCCGTAAGCTTTCCCGCCATTTCCTGGTCAGCTAAAAATCGTTTGATGGACCGGATGGCCAGGGGCTCGTCCAGGTCATTGCGGCGGCACATGGCCTCGCAGGGCCGGACACAGACACGGCCGATGGTTCCGGGCATGGCACAGTCCATTCTGACCACATCCATACCTTCGGACCAGCGGCTCATCCGGACATTTTCCAGGTAGGCCGGGATATCCACATGGGAGGGACAGGCACTGATGCAGGGGGCGGTAACAATGGCTTCGTATTCGGCCGGTCTGCTCTGGTAGCTGCCCTGGGCAGCCTTGGCAAATGCGGTGGGAAAGGCCGCTATCAGATCGAGAACCGGTGTGGCCAGGGTCCGGCCGATATCGCACCGGGCCGTACGGCTGATGAGGGTAACCAGGGTCTTGATCCGTTCAAGGTCAGCGGGTTTACCGTTGCCTTTGGCAAGGCCTTGAGCAAGCCGGGCCAGTTCCACTGTGCCCAGGCGGCAGGGGGTACACTGCCCGCAGGATTCCTGCTCGGCCTTTTTTAAATAGGCGGCCAGAAGTTCTGCAGGATCCAGACTTTCGTCCCATACCGTAAGCCCGCTCCAGCCCATAATGGCCTTGGGCGCCTTAAGGCTGGGAAACCATTTACCGATATCCAGGGCGGAAAGGTCAAGGTCCAGACCGGTTCTGCCCCACGTGTTGATTCCCGGATGATCCATATCATGTGTCCTTTTTCTTGTGGTAAGGCTGATGAGCGGTTGGCCATCAGCCGTTAGCAAGCGATATCAGTCCAAAAGCTATCTGCTCATATCTAATAGCGGATAAGCCAATGGCTTTCAACAAATAAAATTTTTAAGATCGGAAAATCAAGCCAACCGGTATTAATAATCGGCATCAAAGGCTTAACTCCAAATGAGACAGCTAATAATAAATTCGAAGAAGGATATCAATAAAATTAGTAAATTTAAATCAAATTCTGCGAATCGGCAAAAAAAAGTCCTCTGGGCTACTCGGCTCCAAAAGTTTAAAATTTTATTAAGATTATTCTGGGGGAAATAATACAGTTAATTTTCAATATAACGGCCACGGGCCGCTTTGGTTATCCAACCAAGAGCCGCCCACAACAAATATTGAAAGTCTTCTCAGGACGTTAGTGAGACTTTCATATAAATGGACTTGGGACTTGGGATATGGGACTTGGGGATTGCAGTATCCGTGGCATTCCCAAGCCCCATATCCCGAGTCTCAAGCCGGTAGTTAGCGTGAGCCCGTTTTATTTGTCCTTCAAAAACAAAATGTTATACGGAAAATGGTGGGCAACGCTTCGCTTTTGCCCACCCTACCGGGCTACCGGGCTGCTACGCTGCTACACTTTTTCCCACCAAACTTTGCTTTCAAAAAAACTCTCGCCAAGACGTAAAGGCGCAAGGCTTAAATTCCCTTGGACAATGGTATTCTTTGCGCCTTAGCGCCTTTGCGTGAAAATATAAAAAAGAGGGCGAAGCCCTCGATTTTAGCATCACAGAGCAAAGAGAAAAGCATTCCATACATCGAGAAATCCTTGCTGCCCCAAGCCCCAAGTCCCATATCCCAAGTCCCAATTTTATACATTTATTTAATTTACCAGCAAAGAACACACATTTTGGTTGCGGCGTTGCCGCGCTGGGCTTCTCCGGCTATTTAAAGAAGGATAGCAGCGCATGCAAATTGGTCATGGGATGGGGCGGACATCCCGGGATAAACAAATCCACGGGCAAAATGGTGTCCAGGCCCTCGGTGATCTCGGGGCTGCCCTTGAACGGGCCGCCGCTGATGGTGCAGGACCCTACCGCAATGACCACCTTAGGGGACGGCGTGGCCTCATAGGTTTCAAGCAGGGCTGTTTTCATATTCCGGGATACGGGGCCCGTGACCACAATCCCGTCGGCATGACGGGGGGAGGCCACGAAATTGATCCCGAACCGGGCCAAATCAAAAAACGGCGTGGCCAGAACGTTCAGGTCAGCTTCACAGGCATTGCAGCCGGCCGCAGACACCTGGCGAAGCTGCAATGAGCGCCCAAACAATTTTTTAAAATGGGTTTTGGCATGGTGGGCAAGGTCCGGCAGGTCCCCTGAGGTAATCAACTCCTGTCTTGCGGCCGTGCTGATTTCATAGTCGTTGGTAAAGCTGATCCGGCCGTTGGAAACCTGTTCACAGGTGCCGCAGAACACGCACCGGCCCATATCGATTTTTCCGGCGGCAACGTCAATGGCATCCTGGGGACAGGCCTGGGCACACGCCAATAAGGTCTCTTCGGCCGTATCCGCCTGGATAACGGGTCGGCCTCGATAGCGGGGAAATACCGTTACCTTTTCCTGGGGATACCCATTGGTCCTGCATCCTTGTTCAAACCTGTTTTTTAATACGCTAAGCATTGGGCATTCTCCGCTTTTTCAAAGATCAAATCCGCAATAGGACAGATTAAAGCTTTTATTGTTCAATGGGAAATCCGATATCCCGGTATTCCGCAGGGCCATGGCAAGCCCGTTCCAGTTATGAAAAGAGGGATCCTTTATCTTATACCGCAGGATCTGCCCATTTTCATCGGTGAGTATGGCATGGGAGACTTCGCCGCGCCACCCCTCGTTCAAGGTGACCACAAAGCTATCTGCCGGCAGGTCATCCACCCTGCCCTGCCCCACGCAACGGGTTTCCACCGGAATGGCGGCCAAGGATTCAACGATCTGAAGGGATTGCAGGATTTCATCGTACCGGACCCTGGCCCTGGCATAGACATCCCCGGTTTGTTTCGGGTTTTCCGGTATGCCCATGTGGGGATAATTTTCCGTTGGAAAGCAGCGCCTGACATCGTATGAAAGGCCGGAAGCCCTGCCAGCCGGCCCCACCAGTCCGAGATGATCCGCATCTTCTTTGCTGACCCTGCCGCATCCCTCAAACCGCGCCCGGACCGTGACGGCGTTAAACAACAGCTCTAAGACATGCGCCACCTCGGGCCGCAGCTCTGAAAGCCGCTCATTTAAAACTTTTCTGACATCATCGGACAGTGAAAACCTTACCCCGCCGGGCCTGACCAGCCCTTTGCCAAACCGGTTGCCGCAGATCAAAAGGGAAAGGTTAAGAAAATCCCCCCGGATCCGTCCAAAGTAATTGGCCGGCGGCAAAAAGGCCACGTCCCCGCTCAAGGCCCCTAAATCACCGATATGGTTGGCCAGACGTTCCAGCTCCAGGGCAATGGTCCGGATAACCTTCGCCCCCTGGTCCGGAACAATTCCGGTTAAGCCTTCAATGCCCTGGGCCATGCACAGGCCATGGCCGATGGTGGTGTCTCCGGCAATGTTTTCGGCCAGGATGGGAAGCCGTTTGGGGGCCGCCCCCAAGAGCAGATCTTCTATCCCCCGGTGCTGGTATCCCAGCTGGATTTCAAGATGAAGGACCCGCTCCCCGATGCAGTTAAACCGGAAGTGGCCCGGTTCAATCACCCCGGCATGGACCGGCCCGACCGCCACCTCATGGATCTGGTCGCCGTCCACCTGATAATAGGGATAGTTTCCCGGGATATCTTCGGTATAATCATTGCCGAATGCATCCTTGACCCCTTCCCTGCCATTGGGATGGTACCGGACCATTTTCAACCAGGGATGATCCTCAGGGATAATCCCGAACTGCTCGGCCATTTCCCTTTCAAACAGATGAAAGGGCTCACAGACCCTTGTCAGTGACGGATAAGACTCAGGGGCGTCACAACCGGCCGTAAACAAGTGGTCCTTCCGCAGCACCGCCATCATTTTAACGGCACCATGGTCCTGGTAGGCAAAAAACTGAACCACCTTGGCACCGGCGGACACCATCTCAAGGGCATGTTTTCGAAAACTTTCAAAGGAAAGATGGGGAATCGCTTCCCGAAGGACTTTCTGCCCGTTTGAAATTTGTAAAAAATCGTTGATCATTTAAGCCCTCCGCCTAACGCCGTCACGGCATCCAATATGGTTTGATTCAGTGAATCCGGAATAAAAAAGCATAAGAATAGAGAGGTTAACAGCAGAATATACTGGGGATAGACCATGCCGGCCCGTTCTTTTATCTTGATGGCCGTATCGCTCTCATCAAAGGATATCTTCATGACCTGGTTGGCAAAGCCGGCAAAAATAACGCATAAGCTGAGGATAAAAATGGTGACGGCCACATGGAGCCCGGCTTTAAAGGCGGCCATGATGATGCAGACCTCCCCGATGAAAATGCCAAAGGGGGGAAATCCGGCAATCCCTGCAAAACCGGAAAAAAAGGCCACAAAGGTTCCGGGCATGTCCTTGAGCAGGTTACCGGTGCGATTGATCAGCCGGTCCCCGTATCCGAGCAGGATATTGCCTGAACACAGAAACAATGAGGACTTTATCAGGCTGTGATGGATCAGGCAGATTACGGCCCCGTATACCCCTAATCCGCCGACCCCGGTGCCAAAGGCAATGATGCCCATATTTTCGATACTGGAGTAGGCCAGCAGCCGCTTGTACTCGTTCTGCTTTAAAATAAAGGTAGCGGCCGCCAAAATGGACAACAGGCCGAACACCACCAGGATGGTGCCTGAGAAGTCGGCAAGACCTGCCTTGACCATGATCTTGTTGGTTTTAAAAATCCCCAGATAAGCACAGTTGAGCAGCACCCCGGACAACAGGGCCGACGCCGGGCTTGGGGCTTCGCTGTGGGCATCGGGCAGCCAGGTGTGCATGGGGGCCAGGCCCATCTTAGTCCCATACCCCACCAGGATAAAAACAAAACCGGCTTTGAGCCAGACCGGATTAAGGGTTTTGGCCGCCATGGTCAGGGCGGAAAAGCTGATGGGCATGCCCGCGTTTTCCTGGCCCATGGAAAAGGTGATCAGGACAGACCCCAAAAGGGCCATGGCAATCCCCACCGAACAGATCAGCACATACTTCCAGGTGGCCTCAAGGCAGGCTGCGGACCGGTGGGTGTATATCAGGGGGGCACTGGCCAGGGTAGTGGCTTCAATGGCAATCCACATGACCATGATATGGTCCGACAGGGTCACCATGGTCATGGTGGATAAAAACACCAGCATGGAGCCGGTGAACAGGCCTTCGGAAGGCAGGTTGCTTTCCTTAAGGTACCCGAGTGTGTAAATGGAGATCAGCAAAAACAACAGGGAGATCACCAGCAGGGAAAGCATGCCTTCCGGGGTGATGGCAAAATACTGTTCAAAGGTTGCGGCCGGCTGGTTTTTCCAAAGCATCAGGGAAAGCACCAGATGGACCGCACCGGTCAGGACCAGCAGTGCCCTGCCCCCGGCCTTTGGCAGAAAAAAAGCAACAAGCCCTGCGATAAAGGGTGCCAGAAATACAATTTCAACCATACATCCCACCTAATCCTTTAAAGTTCTGAGCAATGCCGTGTTCACGTCATCAAAGGTCTTTTTGATATTCCGGAGGATGACCGCCATGATCATGACACCGGCCAGCACATCCAGCAAAATCCCAAATTCAACAATATGGCGGGCCGTGGCCGACAGGCCCGATCCCACCAGGTAAATTCCGTTTTCCATCATGATATAGCCGATCACCATGACAATGGCATTCCGGCGGGCCATGAGCAGGAACATGCCCGTTATCAAAAGGGCAATGGCCGCAGGCGCCATCAGCTTGTAACCGCTGACCGTAACAATATCGAGCCGGGCCGAAAGATAGGTGGCCGCAATAATCACGGCAAGGCCGCAGAAAATAGAGGCATGATACCCCACAATAGGTTCCACTTCCCGCTGGATGGCCCCTTTTCTGACCGCCACCCAGATGCTCAGGGGAATAACAATCCCCCGGATAAGCAAGGTGGCAAGGGTAAACAAGGTGCCGCCCGGACTCATGTCATGGCCGATGAAAAAGGGAAGCAGGGAAATCACAATGCCCTGAAAGGCCAGCAGCTTGATCAGGACCCGGACCCGGCTGGAGCCAAAGGAAAACAGAAGCGACACCAGGACCAGGGATAAAATAATGTCCACCAAATTGAGTATCATTTAACAAACTCCAGGGTTATGATGGTTGCAAAAAAGGCCAGGGCAAAGGAGGTCAGCACAAACAGGGGCACCTTGTCCATGCGGTACCGGGCCATGACCGACTCGGTCACCCCCACGGCCGTATACACCACCAGAAGGCCGATGACATACAGCAAAAGAGAAGCACCGAAAATCGGAATTTCAAAGGGAAGAATCATGTTGGAGATAATGGTGGCATAGAACATGAGCTTGCAAAAGGAACCCAGCTCAATGAGGCCGAAATCCGGGCCGCTGTGGTCCAGCACCATGACTTCGTGGATCATGGTCAACTCAAGATGGGTGGCCGGATCATCCACCGGCACCCTTGAATTCTCCGTTAGCAGGATAATGAAAAAGGAGATCACGACAAACAGCACCGGCGCACCGGCCAGGCCCCACATGCCGGCGGCGTGGCCGCCGCTAAAATAGGCGCCCAGTTGCAACTGCCCGGTGAGGCGGTAAAAGAAGATCAGGATCATGAACATGGCGGCCTCGCAGATAATGGGGAAATAGGCTTCCCTGGCAGCCCCCATGCCTTCAAAGGGAGAGGCGGTATCCATGGCCGCAGCAATGGTTAAAAACCGGCCAAGCCCCAGAAGATACAAGATAAAAATCACATCCCCGTTAAAGGAAAATATGGGGGCATGGCCTGCAATGGGCAAAAACATGAGAACCGTAACGGATGCGGCAAATGAAACAATGGGCCCCAGTTTAAACACATAGGTGGTGCTGTTGCTGTAAACCGATCCCTTTTGGAACAGTTTGATCAACGTATAGTAATTGATCAGCAGGGGCGGCCCCTTTTTCCCCCCGAAAAAGGCCTTGACCTTGAGAATCAGGCCCGAAAAAAACGGTGCGATTAAAATGGCCCCAAGCCAGAGTAAAATGGATTGAATCATGTCAGGTTTCCCTTGTTCTTTAAGCTTTTAGCTATTAGCTTTTAGCTGTTAGCATTTATCTGTTACGGGAACTCATTGCTAACAGCTAATGGCTAACGGCTAACAGCTTTCAAATAAAAACCAGCAGCAATACAATTGCCAGCAAAATATATCCGATATAAAGGTGGATGTCCCCGTGCTGGATCCATCGAAGTTTGTCAAACAGGATCATGACCGGCCGGACAATCACATGTTCCATATGAAGTTCTGCAATATCGCTGACATGGCTGTGGTAATGGGTTTTGGCCGGAAACCGCCCTTTTATGGGCGGATGCGCCTCGGACAAGGGGGCGGCGAAACTGAAAAATTCCAGAATGGCGCCGGCAAAAGAGGTGCCGGTATACTGCATTTTAACCGTGGGCTGTGTAAACCCGCATCCCCAGGTTCCCGATTTCGTGACGGTCTTGTTCTTGTAAAAGACGGTCCGAAGCCCCAGGGTGATCAGGACAAGGACCAGAAACAGCAGTGCCCCAAAGGTTATGTTGGAGGTCATCTGACCAAAGGGTTCTATGGGGATCCGACCGTAGTCCAGCCCAAGGGCTGATACCGCCTTAAAGGCCATATGGATAAACAGCCTTGGAAACACGCCGATAAGGGCACAGGCCCCTGCCAGGACAGCCATGGCCACCAGCATGGTGGATCCTTTTTCCACGGCATTTTCAGCGGCCTTTGCCCGGGGTTCCCCCTGAAAGACCACCCCCACCACCTTGGTAAAGCAGGCCAGGGCCAGCCCCCCGATAACGGCAAGGCCGATAATGGCAAACACGCTCATGGCAAAGGCCCAGGACCCCAGGGGGATGGATTTGAAACTGCCCATGTAGATTAAAAACTCACTGACAAACCCGTTAAAAGGCGGCAGCCCTGAAATGGCCAGGGAGCCGATGATAAAGGTGGTTCCGGTGATTTTCATGCCCTTGAGAAGCCCGCCCAGGGCATCGATGGTCCCGGTCCCGGTCCGGTGAAGCACCATGCCGGCCCCCATGAAGAGCAGGGATTTAAAAATGCTGTGGTTGAGCACATGGAGAATGGCCCCGGAAAATCCCAGAACCGCCACCAGGGGGTTGCCCGATGCGGCACCGATCATTCCGATGCCCATTCCGATAAGGATAATGCCGATGTTTTCAACACTGTGGTAGGCCAAAAGCCGTTTGAGGTCATGCTGGCCCAAGGCATAAACCACCCCTAAAATGCCGGAAACCACCCCGGCGATCAGGGCAATGTAACCGAACAGTGGGCAATGGAACCCCAGGATCGCGTAAATTCGCAGGATACCGTAAATCCCGGTTTTGATCATGACACCGGACATGACGGCCGAAATATGGCTCGGGGCTGCCGGATGGGCATGGGGAAGCCAGACATGGAAGGGAAACACACCGGCTTTCGAACCAAATCCCACAAAAGCAAAGATAAAAATAAGGATTTTCACGGTTTCCGGAACTGTATCCATGGCACCACCCGTGGGACCAAACCCAAAGCTGCCGGTGTATCCGTAGATCAGGCCGAATGCGGCCAGGATAAACATGGCCCCGACATGGGAAAAGACAAAGTAAAGAAACCCGGCCTTCCGGTTCTCGGCCGATTCATGGCCGTAAATGACCAGAAAAAAGGAGGACAGCGACATGATTTCCCATGAAAACATAAAGGAAATAATGTTGGCGGCTGTGACCACAAGGGCCATGGAAGCGATCAGGAGACTGAAGAAAAAATAATTGATCCCGGTTTTTACACTGGCGGTTTCATTTTCCATGTAATGAAAGCTGTAAACCGAGGCCATCAGGGAAACCGCAAATATGGCCGAAAGGAAAAAAGCAGACAGGCCGTCGATGCGAAAGGACAGAAAAAAAAGATCCAGGTACTTAAAAGAGGCATCGGTCCAGGTGTTGTTTAAAAGCCGGTTGCCGGCATCCAGCAGCCCAAGAAAACAACCGGCCCCGAGAAACAGGACCGCAACCATCCTGGAAAACCGGGCCTGCCGGGCAAAGACAAGAGACGCCAGGCCTCCCGATAAAATAATCAATATGGAACTAAAAAATGGACTCATACCCTCCCCAATTCACCCAAAATTCAAATTTGACTGTCAATTTATCAAGAACGAAAAAATTCCTGCTATGTAAGTATTGTTTCACAGATTTGTCAAGACATTTGTTACAAAATGAAACACTTCTAACAAAAGATTAATGGGCCGAAAACCTAAGGCTTTGAGATATATGGTATTCGGTCAAGCCCTCCTGTTTGGACCAGACGCTAGTGGCGGGAAACGATGGGATGCCCTTCCGTATCAATGTCAATGGCCACCGTATCCGATGTTTTAAAGCCCAGCCGTTTAAATTCCCGGACCACTTCCTGATGGCGGTCCACATGCCAGTAAACCGACCAGAGGGGGTTTCTGACCGTGTCAATGCCGTATGCATCATGGCTGCACAGGTTGATTCTGAACTTATCCTTTGCAATAAGGGTGTCGGCTTCGGAAAGAAAAATGTCTATCTGGTAAAGGTGGGCATGAAGGACCTTGGACACGGTTTTCTGGGCCTCAGGGTACTCATCTAAATAATGGTTGGCAATCTGGTACAGTTCCCGGGCATCCTGGATGGAAAAGCCAAGAACGGCAAACCGCTGATTCCTTAATGCAAACCGCTCCATCTCCTCTTCATAGGATTTGACATAATCAATGATCACCTGAAGGTCGGCATCCTGCTGCTTTGAGTGATGGACATAGTCCTCGCACCGGCTGATCACCTCAATATAGAAATCCTTGTTGTTCATGACATAGACGGGTCTTTCCCGGTAGTTTCGCCGTTTGCGGATTCTTCTGACCCCGTCCAGTTTGACCGACAGTTCATTCTCGCGGTCCTCAAGGGTTTCGATGCCTGAAATATCCTTGGCCTGGACCACATAAATATCCCCTTGTGTTGAAACAATATATTCAATCTCGCACCGGAATCCCAAGATCTTTTGAATATTCTCGGAAAGCTGCATAAACCGTCTGTCGTGGGGGGTCCGGGTGATATGGGGGTCGCTTTCCACCTTATGGCTGCGGTTTCTGGTATATCCGAATTCCCAGTGGTTGCCGATCTTTTTTGCCATGACGCTGGAACCGGTAATAAAGGGCATGACAATCACCCCCATTTCATCGATGTCAATCTGGGGGGCCTGGTTAAACACCTGCTGACGCTGGATGGAAAGCCGTTTGGAAGTCCTGGCCAGCTTGATCATCTTGTTTCTGGCATATTTAATGCCGGCAATATCGGCATAGGTATCCAGGGAATCAAAGGTGCCCCCTTTGAAAAAAGATTCCAGGGGGTGGGCGCTCCTGGCAATCACCTTATAACTTTCCCGGTGTTTTTCTAAAAAGGACTCAAGTTCCTCAAAATCCCCATCAACAAACTTTTGGGCGGGGACATAAATAAACCCCGGGACATTGAAACCATATTCTGATAATTTTTCCAGCAGTTTAACCTTTTCAGAAACTTTGTTTTCCATGATTTTTCTTGACTTTTATTAGAATAGAAATTTAAATACTCGGGTCAAACTCAATCGCAGGGTTGACTATTCAGGGTGGTACCATATGTCCGGACAATTTGCAATGCCATATAGACACCCTATCCGTTCAGGAGACGTAACGTGAAAATACTACTGGTTGATGACGAAGTAGAGTTTGTCCAGACCCTTGCCGAACGGCTTCAAATGAGGGATATGGACACAACGGTTGTGTATAACGGGCCCAGTGCCCTGGAACGGATTCAGGCCGATCCCCCTGAAATCATGATCCTGGATTTAAAGCTTCCCCGGATGGACGGCATGGAAATCTTAAAGTCGGTCAAACAGGTTCAGCCCGGTATAGAGGTTATCATTCTGACCGGCCACGGGTCTGAACAGGACCGGCTCAAGTGCATGGACCTTGGCGCCTTTGATTATATGCAAAAGCCCGTTGACATTGCCCTGCTGAGTGGCACCCTGAAAAAAGCCCATCAAAAAGCCGTCCAGACCGCCTCAGGCTGTTAGGCAGCACCACCGCAGTGCATTCTATGCTTGACGAAATAGATGGATTTGCCCTAGAATCAAATTAATCTATTATGAAGCGATTAAACAAATTCAAACCCGCCTTCTGGGACCACCGGGACATCACGGCTGACCGGCCCTTAAGCGGGATCAGTTTTGCCGGAAAGTGGAAGATCATTGTGGGGTTTACCTCCTTTATGGCCCTTCTGCCTTTGGCCGTCATGACCTTTATGGAGGTCAGCCTTACCCGGCAGATTGTTCAAGATGAAATCAGGGACAGCATGGACACCCTGACGGCCTCGGCCGTGGCGGCCATATCCCTTGAATCCAATCCTGAAACCGCTGTAACAGATTATCTTTCAAGGTTTGATCTGAACAGCGGCGGGGACCTGTTTGCCATTAACATGGCCGGCAGGCCGGTGACCCCCTCCCGGTATTTTAAGGGTGTCGACAGCCTGCCCGCCGGCATTTATGCCGCCGGCAACCATGGCTCCGCCACGGTCATCACCAAGGACAAAGAGACCTTTCTGGTCTCCCATGCCAGAATCCCGGACTCGGACCTGACCCTGGTATACGCCAGAAGCCGGGACCAGATCACCCGGCAATACTTTGCCCCCCGGCTGAAACTGGCGGGATACCTGGTGGTGAGTATTGTTCTCATTGTCCTGTCCATCATGGGCCTTGCCACCTTTCTGGTGGGAAAAATCCATGCGGCCGACAAACGAAGGACCCAGGCCCTTCACCGGGCGGAAAACGAAAACAAACTGGCCTCCATCGGCCGGCTGGCCTCGGGCGTGGCCCATGAGATCAACAACCCCCTGGCCATCATCAATCAGAAAACCGGCCTGATCCTGGATCTGCTGGAACTCAAGGAAAAACGGCCGGCCGACGACCGGCTGGTCACCCTTTCCCATGATGTTCTCAATGCTGTGAAACGGTGCGGCAGCATCACCCGGCAGATGCTGGATTTTGCAAGACACATGGAACCGTGTGTCCAGCCGGTGGATCTATATGAAATTATTGATATGGTCCTTTCCTTTTTAAAGCCTGAGGCCGAAAAAAAACAGCTGATTATCTCTGTGGAAAACATCGGCACGGTTCAGGGGCTGGTCTGTGACCGGGGAAGCCTTCAGCAGATTTTTCTCAACCTGTTTGACAATGCCTTTGCCGCCATGGAAGACGGGGGACAGCTTACTATCGGCATCCAGGTAAAAAAAAGGCAGCACGTATGGGTGGTCATTTCCGATACCGGGGTCGGCATTCCCGAGGAAGACCTGCCCAATATTTTTGAACCTTTTTATTCTTCTAAAAATGAACATTGGGGAACAGGCCTTGGGCTATCCATTACCTACGGCCTGATCAAAAAAATGGGGGCCGATATCCTGGTTACCTCAACCGTGGGAAAAGGCACCCGCTTCACGCTTATTCTGCCCTTAACACAGGATAAAGACCGAATCTGTGCCCCCCCAAATCCACCGGAACCCTTAATTGAACCCATTCTTAACCCCATACCGGAACCAAACCCCAAAGGGTAACAAATGACACAACACTTAGAAACAGACCCGTTTAAAGAATGTTTTGCCCCCATCGCTTATGTGGGAAAGATGGCTGCCGCCGCGACCCATGAAATCAAAAACAACCTGGCGGTCATTAATGAAAGTGCCGGCCTTTTGTCCGATCTTTCGTTAATGGCCGACCAGGGGCATCCCCTGTCCCCGGAAAAGGTGAAGTCAGTGTCTGAAAAAATGGAGCGGCAGGTCAAGCGGGCCGACATGGTGATCCGAAGACTCAATCAGTTCTGCCACACCACGGACCAGCAGACCCAGCCCATAGATATAGCCCAAACCGTTGGGTTTGTCGTTGAGATGGGAGACCGGATTTTCAAAGCTGCCGGGATGGTGGTTCAAATCATCCCGCCGCCCGCTTTGGTCCGGATAGACACCCATTTAATCTATTTTGAAACCCTGGTCTGGCAGATCATTGAAGCGATCATGACCCAGAAAGTCAAAAATCTTCTGGTGTCATTTGAAAATGATCCCGATGCGCCGGGCGTCTGGTTTTCCGGCAAGGCAGACGAGCCGGTTCAGGCCAATGAAATTTTCAGCCAGCTGAGGAATATCCCCCTGGCAGAAGGCTTAGGGGCATCCATTAAATTAAACGGCCCCCAAGACCGGATCGGGCTTGTATTTGAATCCAGTAATTTGATCGAACAAGGAGAACCCCATGTCTGAAAAAATTCTGCTGGTGGACGATGAGGAAGAATTCCTGGAAATCATGTCTGAACGGCTGGCCGCCAGGGGGATGGATGTAAGGACATCCAACTTTCCGGATGAGGCGTTTCAACTCATTGAAACAGAAAACTTCGACGCCGTTGTCATGGACTTTCAAATGCCGGAAATGGACGGCATGGAGGCGCTCAAAGCCATTAAAGAAAAAAAACCGGCGCTTCAGATCATTCTGCTGACAGGGTATGCCACGGCTGAAAAAACGGATGAGGCCAAAAAGATGGGGGCATCAGACCTGCTTGAAAAACCGGCCGACATAGACCTATTAATACAGAGAATCAAAAACCGGGACGCCTGAAAAAAATCTGACGAAACCCCCGTGTTTGGACGAAAAGCTGCCCACCATTTCATGGATAACGGCGGCTACAAACAGTGTGCCCCCACCCTACAAGATTCCAGCTATGGAAGGCAAAAGGAGAAATCATAGCCGGTATTCTGGTCACACACCGAACAGGTAATTTTAACCACCAGCTGTTCACGCTTGATACCGGTTCTCTGCTCGAAGGAGACGGCCATGGGATTTGAGCAATGCTTGCAGAATCTGGGCAATACCAAAAACACGGGAATGGCATCTCGCCCCGGCCTTTCCCAGGGCAGGGTCTCTTTTCTGATCTCATAATCTGAAATCCCGGTATGTCGTAACTCTTCAAGGTAATTTCGAAACAATGAGATGGTGATTTCGGATTTTTTTTGGGCCAGTTCCCGGCCGGCCCGTGTGAACATATGGGATTCCAGAGATGCGGCATAAGTCAGTTCTTTGGTCAAGGTCTTCAGAATGCTGTTCCGGACCACCATCCCCCTGAGGGCCGATCTTTCAAAAAAATTGGCAAACCCCATGTAGCCGACCTTGACCAGATAATCGGCATCGCTGACGATACGGGTATGAATGTTACCCTCCAAATGGTCATTGTAAAGGGCCAGAAGGCTTTGTTCGACCTTTTGGATTTCTGGTTCCGGAAAATCAACCTGACTTAAGAGTTTTCTGGCGGTTTCAGCCCCAATTTCCTCTTCGGGCTTTACCCCTTCATGGTATTTCCCGTTCTGGAACTTTCCGCAGTCATGGAACAGTGCCGTGATTACGGGAATCAGGGGATCAAGGTCCTCTTTGCAGGCAATAAGCATGGCCATGGACGCCACATGAACCGTGTGCTGCCATAAAAAGCTCTCTTTTCGGGAGCCCGCGCAGTACCGGATTTCCGATGTCTCGATAATCTCTTTTATAAGGGGCAGTATCCCCGGGCAGTGCCGGTGCAGCAGCACCTTTATATTGCGCTGTTCACCGGCATTGGCAGTCTGGCCTTCTGAAAAAAGCGTTGTTTCCAACGGTCCTATCGGTTCTGTTCTGGTCTGCATCAGGAATTTCCCTATCAGGGCAGGATACCTTAATGACCCGGGATAATTTTGGATTTCGGGCTGCCAGCGGATTTGTTCTTCATCTGTTTGACCTGTTCCACCAAGGCGGCCAACGCCTTTTCCATGGCGGCGGGAAAGGCGTCCATGGCCTCATCTAATGAATTGGCGGACAGCATGGAACGGACCGGGATCGGGCCTTCAGGAGAAATCATCTGGGTTTCACCAAAATACCGTTTGGAACGGGAGTCATCGTCAGTACCGTCGGGGTGAATGGGACAAAGCACCTTTAACGTGGCAATCTTGAAATCCGTATAAGTTTCTTCACGGTACAGATTGGCCTTGTCCACACTAAAATCATCATGTTTAATTTCGTCAGTCATCTTAATCTCCCGTCTGTTTAAAAGTTAATGGGTTATTGTATTTTTAGAGGGGGTTTTACAGCAAGATACGCCATAGTTCAAGTAGATAGACTTAAATACTGAAGGATTTTACCAGGCAAACAAAACCTGATCAAATCCTTCAGCCTAAATCCCTTCAGCCTTAGCCCCTACTTATACATTCATCAGGTTGGGCAGGAAAAGAATAATCTGAGGAAATATAATCATCAGAATGATCTGGCACAAATCCGCGATCAAAAAGGGGATAACCCCTTTAAATACCGTTTCCATGGGAACATTGGTAATGCCCTTAATAATAAAGACGTTCAGGCCTACCGGCGGCGTGATCAATCCCATTTCCGTTACCCGGACCATGAGAATGCCAAACCAGATCGGGTTAAACCCAAGCTCAATGATCAGGGGATAAAATACCGGTACCGTCAACAGCACAATGGCCAGAGAGTCCATCAGGCATCCCATGATCAGCACCACTAAAAGGACCATCACAATAATGACATACCGGTTAACCGGAAGTCCTGATACAAAGGATGACAGTTCAAATGGCAGCCGGGTAATGGAGAAAAAATACCCCAGGATCATGGCCCCAAGCACAATAATAAACAGCATGCCCGAGGTCTGCATGGTGTCGGCAAGGCTGCCGGTAAATTTCTTCCAGGTCATCTTTTTGCGGAACAAGGCAAATAAAAAGGTACAGAATGCACCGATGCCGGCAGCTTCCGTGGGGGTGAAAATTCCCAAATAAATCCCGCCGATAACCAGGCAGAACAAGAGGATAACTTCCCAGGTTTTAAGGATGGAAAGCATCTTTGTCCCCAGGGTGGTGCGGGGTCCGGGAGGGCCTAATTCCGGTCTAAAACGGGTTAAAATGATAATGGTGATGATATAGAACAATGCCTCAAGAATCCCCGGAACAAAGCCCGCCAGAAACAGTTCGGCAATGGATTGTTCCGTCAGGATCCCGTAAATGATCAGAATTACGGAAGGGGGAATCAGAATGCCGATACTGCCGCCGGCGGCAATGGAGCCGGTGGCCAGGGCTTTATCATATTTGTACTTAAGCATTTCCGGCATGGCCACACGGCCAAGGGTCGCGGCTGTGGCAAGGCTCGAGCCGCTGATGGCGGCAAAACAGGCACAGGCCGCCACCGTTGCCATGGCCATCCCGCCCCGCAGGCTGCCGAATAATTTATGCACGGCCCGGTAAAGGTCCTCGCTCATGCCGGCGGCAAAAGCAAAAGAGCCCATGAGAATAAATAAAGGGATAACGCTCATTCCCTGGCTGGCAAATGTGGTATAGGGAACCGTCTGCAACACCCCTAAGGCCACATCGGTGCTGGTAATCCAGGCAAACCCAATGAACCCCACAAGCCCCATGCATATACCGATCTGCATGCGGCATAATATCAACACAATCAGAATACAGATACCAATCACACCAACAGTTACCGGGCTCATTACTCCACCTTCCTTTCCGTGAACCCGCCCATGAGTTCATAAACCAGAATCAGCGTAAACATCCCCATGCCCAGGGCAACCGGAATGATAAACGGATATGTAACAATCAGCAGCACCGAAGATGTGAGTTTGGACGCATAGGTTTCCGCCACATAAAGACAGGTCTGCCAGGTGATCAACCCTGCAAATATAATGGTGAGCACATTAATGGGAAGCATAACGGCTTTTTTAAATTTTGCAGGGAATTTGTCCATAATAAATTCTACGGCTACATGGGACTGGGTGTAAGCGCAATAGGCCACACTGAACGGGATCAGTATGGCCATCATGTACTCCACAAGTTCTAGGGCTCCGGCAATGGGGTCGTTAAACACATAACGGCAGGCCACGTCAGCGGCGGTCAGAAACATCATTGATGCCAGAACCAGGGACCCGATCCATTTTAAAACTGTCATAACGGCCGTGATGGGTTTTCCCAGTATGGTTTCTCTTGTCAGCATTTTAACTATCCTCTCAATCAAGAACCTTTGAGGTGTTTTTCAAGCGTAAACACGATCGTTAAAGGCCAGGGCAAGGCATTTGGAATCAGACCAAATTTTTTTACCGGAATCTTAAATTTCATATAGTTAACAACCGTTTTAAGATCCCTGCAGCAGCACCATGAAACGTTAAATGCCATACCCTGGCTTAAGGGCTAAGGGCCTATTTCCCCCCGTTCAGGACAAAGTCAAAAATCTGCTGGGCATTGCCATGGCCTTCTTTTTCCATCTTTTTGACCCAGGCAGCCCATACGGGTTTGCCGCCGACTTCAATCCAGCGGTCATATTCTTTGTCGTCCAGGGTAAAGATATTGTCCCCATTTCCCTGGGCTTTAACTTTTTCTACACCCGTGGTTTTCATGGTGTCGAAAAAATTCTTGCCCCAGAATTTGGATCCATATTCTCCGGATACGCTTTCGATATTATCCTGAACATCCTTTGGCAGCTTTTCCCATACCTTTTTGTTCATGGCGATTGAAAAGTATACTGCCGGAAAAGGAACTTCCGTATAATACTTTGCGACCTCATAAAACCGCCAGACCACAATACCTTCCCAGGGAGCGCCCATGCCGTCAATAACGCCCTTCTGCATGGACAGATAGTTATCGGGCATAGGAATATTCATGGGGGTTCCGCCAATGGCCGTCATCATATCGGTTGGTGGTCCACCGGTCATCCTGACTTTCATGCCTTTGATGTCTTCCATGACTTTCACCGGTTTATCAACGGTGATCAGGGTGTACGGCGCACTGGTGTAAAACAGCAGTATTTTCAGGTCTTTGTACTCGGCCTGAATTTCCGGAAATTTTTCATACACTTTCCAGAGAAGGGCGCTTCCTTCTTCTGCGGTTTTAAAGGGCATCCCCGGCAGGCTGATAACGTCGGATAAAGGGGTCATGCCGGGCCAGTAACCGTGAAAGCACCACCCGATATCGGTAATGCCCATCTTTGTGGCATTCCACATGTCTTTTCCCTTGCAAAGGGTCTGTCCATAAAACCGTTGAATTTTAACCTTCCCGCCAGTGGCTTCTTCCACTTGGTTCAGCCAGGGTTCGATACAGTTCGCCGAACTTAACCCTGTTTCAGGGTTCTGATGGGAGAACCTGAGCGTGATGGGTTTGGCAAAACTAAGTGCTGCCGTGCCTACAATAAAGGCAACACCAAGAGCCACAATAAGAAATTGTTTCTTCATGCGTCTTTCCTTAATTATTTAAAGGGTTTGTCAAACATCGACCGAAAAATATGAGGTCATCCGGCGCCCCCAAAAGGAACTATTTCCTTTGAGGGCCCGGATGGTACTGCCCTTTTCCACGTTGGTCCCGCTGTTTTATATGAAAGACTCAGCAACCTTTTGAGTTCTTTCAATATTTGTTGTGGGCGGTTCTTGGTTGGATAACCAAGGCGGCCCGTGGCCGTTATATGAAAGTCTCACTAACATCCTGATAAGACTTTCATTATTCCTTGTGGGCGGTTCTTGGTTGGATAACCAAGACGGCCCGTGGCCGTTAGACGGAAAGAATGGTGGTGCCGCTGTTGCCCATGAGGCCGTAGGTCTGGGCCATGGCAACTTTGGGATTGGTGACCTGCCGCTCCCCGCATCTTCCCCGAAGCTGGTTGGCACATTCAATGACCTGCCAGAGGGCCTGGGCAGACAATGCTTCCCCATGGGAAGAAAAACCGCCGCTGGGGTTTACGGAGACTTTGGCGTCGATCTTGGTCTCGCCGTCCCGCAGCATTTTATCGGCTTCCCCGTCTTTACAGAAACCACAGGTTTCAAGGTAAACCAGGTAATGCCAGGAGCTGTTGTCCGGAAGTTCGAGTACGTCAACGTCTTCGGGTCCGATCCCGGCCTTTTCATAGGCCTGCTGGGAGGCAGAGTAACTTTCACTGAGCATGGGGGCTTCGGGGGTGGACGGACAGGAGAGTGCGGAAATACGGATGGTGGGATCGCCAAAGATGGAACTGCCCATGGTGGTGGCGTTCACCTTGACCGGATGGTCAGCCTTTTCGATCAGTTCCTTGTCGGCGGTGACAATAACCGCTGCCGCACCGGTGCTCACCGGACAAATTTCAAACAGCCGCAGGGGGTCACACACATAAACCGAATTCAGGACATCTTCCATGGTATAGACTTTTTTGAAGCGGGCATCGGGGTTCTTGGACCCGTACTCGCTCATGAGTACTTTGACCCTTGCCAGATCCTCTTCCGTGGTATCGTAGGTTTCCATTCTTTTGCGGCATTCCAGTGCCCAGTAAATGGGATTGGGCATCCCGCCCATTTTCCACCGGATAACGTCTCTGTCCTGCACGGCATTGTCTGATTTGGCTGTCAAAAACCCCTTGGGGGAAACATCAGCCCCAAAGGCCAGGGCCGTATCGGTTTCACCGGCGGCCACGCTGTTATAGGCCATTCTCATGGAAGCAGACCCTGTGGCACAGGCATTGTAGACGTTAACGACCGGCACGCCGGTCTCACCAAAAACACTTTCAAGGTACTGGCCGGACAGATGGCCGGCATTGCCTCCGTAAATAAAGATACCGGCCATAATGGCCTGAATTCTTTTCCATCCAATGTTGGCGTCTTTTAAGGCAGCGTCAACAGCCGTGGTGGCAAAATCGGCAAAAACCTGTTCGGAAAACCCCATCCACGGGTGAATTCCGGTTCCAATGATATATACATCTCTCATGATTATTTATCCCTTATATATGGTTTATTTAACGGCTTTAAATGCCCAGGTCACTACCTGCTGTTTCTCATCATTGGTAAACAGGTCCAGGAGTGTGGTTTCCATTTCCATCCCGACTTTAAGGGATTTAATATCTGTATCTGTGATAATGCCGGCCACCTGGATGTTCTGGTCTTTAAAATCAACCAGGCCGATGCCGTAGGGGGTAATCTTCTTTTCGGTTTTAAACGGTGCCGGACACGGATAGTACTGAATGGTATAGCTGGCCAGCACCCCTTTATTGGGAAGCAAAACCTCTTCTACCCCCTCTCTTGAGCATTCGGGACGGTGCTGATAGTGTTCCTTGGGGAAAAAGTAAACACCGCAGCTATTGCATTTTGCACTCATCAATCTGACTTCACCCGTGGACCAATCCACCAGATTGGGGATACGGGCGACTTTATTTGCCAAGTTTTCCATTGTTTATTTCCTTGTTCAACTTATGGTGTTGTTCTAAATGGTTTAGTAAATAACGTTTCCTTAACCTGTTGCCGTCTAATCACGGTAAGCCGTTACCGGCCCACAAATTTGGGCGCTCTTTTTTCAAGGTATGCATCCACCCCTTCTTTTTTGTCTTCAAGGGACAAGGACAGGGCATACATTTCATACTCATAGGCAAGGCCGTCTCTAAGGCCGGTGTTCATGCCCTTGTTAATGGACTGTTTTGCCAGCCTCAATGCGGCCGCGCTTTTTGAGGCAATCTTTGCGGCAACCTCTTTGGCTGTGGGCATGAGTTCATCCATTCCCACAACCCGGTTCACCAGCCCGATCCGGTATGCCTCATCCACCCGGATGATATCCCCGGTAAAAATCAGTTCCTTTGCCCTGAATGCACCGACGTGCCGCTGAAGCCGCTGGGTTCCGCCGCCGCCGGGGATGATGCCCAGGTTGATTTCCGGCTGGCCGAACTTGGCTTTTTCAGAGGCGATGATCATGTCACAGGCCATGGCGACTTCGCAGCCGCCGCCTAAGCAGAAACCGTTGACCGCCGCAATAACCGGCTTGGGCAGGGCTTCCACAATATCACCGACCCGGACAATATTATGGGCGGCAAAGGGCGTGGTGGCATGGAACTGTTTGATGTCTGAACCGGCCACAAAGGCTTTGCCGGCGCCTGTCAAAATCAAAACCTTTATATTGTCGTCTTCTTCAACATCTTTGGCAGCCTGAGCAAATTCAGCCCGCAGTGCAATGTTGAGGGCATTCATGGCCTCAGGACGGTTAAAGGTGATAATGGCAATATTGTCTTCTTTTTCTAAAATGATGTTTTCATACGCCATGGGTTTATTCTCCCTGTTTGTTATGAAAGTCCGCAGGTTTGCAACATGAACACTGTTAATATGCAGTTGCTTAATCTGTGTGTCTTTCAAAATTTGCCGTATCTTTGAGACACGGCTGATTTATGAAAGTGATCAGTATTAAAAAATAATCATCTATATATAATCGGGCCGACCGGAATGATTATAATTTTCCGTAATGCCGGCCCGCTTCACTTCACTGGATCTGGATCAGGCTTTTTGCACCAATAGAATAATCCGGCCACCAGATCCTGATAGACCAGGACTGCCGTCTATTCCCCTTTACTGGGCGGTCAGGCCGCCGTCCACATAGATGGTCTGTCCGGAAACAAATCCGGCGGCTTGAGATGCCAGGTACACACAGGCACCGGCCAGGTCTTCGGGAAGTCCAATCCGTCCCATGGGGACAGCGGCAGCGTACTTTTTGGCCAGTTCCGGATTTTCAGCAATATGTTTGGTGCCCGGGGTGATGATCAGGGCCGGCCCGATGGCGTTGACCCGGATGCCCAGGGGAGCCCATTCCAGGGCCAGGGCTTTGGTGATCAGTTCTACGGCCCCTTTGGTGGCACAGTAACCGGAATTTCCACCGGTATACCCGCGGATGCCGCGTACGGAGGAAAGGTTGATGATAGATCCTTGTTTTTGTTCTTTCATTACCTGACCCACGGCCTTGCAGGCAATCATGGTTCCCTTGACGTTGACGTTGAACAGTTTGTCCCAGTCTTCCACCGGGTATTCAAAGGCATCGTGCTTGATGTTCATGCCCATGGCGTTCACCAGAATGTCGATTCTGCCGTATTTTTCTTTCACCTGGCTGACCAGGGCGGCCATGCTTTCTTCACTGGTAACATCACAGGTAATGGCAATGGCTTTATTGCCCGATTCACGGGTGATCTTCTCCGCCACCGCATCAATGGCACTCTGATTACGGCTGGATACCACAACTGTTGCCCCATGGATGCCAAGCCCTAATGCAAGGGCTTCCCCAATACCGCCGGCGCCGCCGGTGACAATGGCAATTTTTCCGTCTAATTTAAAAAAATCTTTCATCGTATAGTACCTTTCGTTTTGCCGAATTGACCCGCTTACGGGGTAACAATAAACACGAGGACTTCGGCCGGTTTTCCATTATTGATAACCATATCCCGTTCTTCACCCGGAGCGATATAGATCATTCCCCCCTCGTTGAGGACGTGGCTTTCACCATCCTTGCCGTTTACGGTAATGGACCCTTTGGTGACGTAGTAGACACGTTCTTTGGGAGACGGGCACATCTCAGCGCCGCCGTCAGGCTGAAAGTAGGAATAGCAAACCGTTATTCTTTTCGAATCAGCTTCGGTCAATTTTTGCAGGCCAAACACACCAAAATGCTTGGCCGCATCATAAGGGGTTCCCTTTGCGTCTTCAACACTGATCATATGTTACCCTCCTTTAGAATGTGATGCGGTTCAATGGTCATGAACCCATTGAATTTAAGTCGTCATTGCGACCCCATGGGATACTTATTATGCTACCCAAAATTGTCATACTATATTGCATGCAATTTCCCGAAACGCAAGTCTTTTTTTTACCATAACCACGGTATCTTGAATGGAAATGTCCGATTTTTTGCACAAGCTCCCGGGACGGATGGATTTTTCATTCAAAATTAAATGACATATTACATGAAAAAAAATCTTGACTCTTTACATTCCATGCCTGTAGGATCAATGCCAACCATACGGTCGCTGTATCTCCCTGTGGAAAAAAGAGCCTGCTATTACTGACCCTGCCCCGTTCTGACCGTAGCCTGAAGATAACGCAAGCACCATTATTGTTATAGATTGAGCATCATTATCTTTAACCGTGTCTTTTACAAAAGGAGGGGTGTAACAATGACGAAAATCAAAACCAAGGACAAAACTGTATTGCGCAGTCTTGGGCTGGGTGGTTTCTTTGGCGGCGGTGCCGAAGGCATGGTGGATGTCAAAGACGGCAAAATTGTACGGGTCAGGCCCATGCGGTACGGGTGGAAGTACGACAAAGAGGAGGTCCGGCAATGGAAAATGGAACGAAACGGCAAAACCATTGAACCGGCCTGGAAATCCCTTCCCGGCCCCTTTTCCCTGGCGTATAAAAAAAGGGTCTATTCCCCCAACCGGATCAAGTACCCCATGAAACGAGTGGACTGGGATCCCAACGGGGAACGCAATCCCCAGAATCGGGGCAAATCCAAATATGTCCGCATTTCCTGGGACGAGGCCACGGACATCATTGCTTCTGAGATTAAACGGATCCATAAAACCTACGGGTACCACGCCATTTTAATGCAGGGAGACGGCCATGGCGAATGCAAGACCATCAACACCCCCCACGGACATTCGGGCACCCTGTTAGACCACATGGGCGGATTTACCATCCAGGTCAGAAACCCGGACTCATGGGAAGGCTGGTACTGGGGGGCCAAACATGTCTGGGGCCAGGGGGTCCAGGGCAACATGTGGCCGGCCGCCAACATTGTCAACGACACGACCAAAAATTCCGAAATGGTGCTGTTCTGGGGGTGTGACCCTGAGACCACGCCCTGGGGATTTACCGGCCAGTTTCCCTCGCGGCTGTGTTATTTCTGGTCCGAGGTGGGCATCAGCCAGGTCTATATCTGTCCGGATCTTAACTATGGCGCGGCCATCCATGCGGACAAATGGATTCCCATCCTGCCCAACACCGATGCGGCCCTTCAGCTGGCCATCGCCTATGTCTGGATCACCGAAGATCTTTATGACAAAGAATATGTAGACACCCATGTGGTGGGATTTGAACCCTTTAGCGACTATGTCCTGGGCAAAGAGGACGGTGTGGCCAAAACCCCGGCCTGGGCATCCAAAAAATGCGGGATTCCCGAATGGACCATCAAGGCCTTGGCCCGGGAGTTCGGCAACAAGACCACCTCCATTGCCCACTACTTTGGCGGCGGGTTTATAAGGGCGGCCTTTTCCCATGAAAATGCCCGGCTTGAAGTCGTTTTGCTGGGCATGCAGGGCCTTGGCAAACCCGGGGTTCACCAGCACCAACTCACCTATTTCGGCATGCCCAGGAAAGAAGGCCTTGGGGGCACCTTTTTCTGGAACCCGGAAATTGAAGAACGCCTGTCGGTTCCGGTCATGTCCTCGGTCACGGCCTGGCAGCAGCAGGTTATCCCGAAAACCTTGATTCACAAGGCCATTGAATCCGACGAACCCATCACCTTTTACGGAACCGGCGCCATTGAGGCCCTGGCCCTGGACCAGTTCAACGAATACACCTACCCCATTCCAAAAGAAGAAGGCGGCACGGAAATCCACATGATGTGGACCGACACCCCCTGCCGCATCACCTGCTGGAACGGCGGTAACGAAACCCAGCTAGCCCTGCGAAACCCCAAAATCGAGACCATTGTCTCCCAGCACCCCTGGCTGGAAAATGACTGCATTTACTCGGACATCATCCTGCCCGCCAACACCTATATGGAGGTGGATGACTTTTTAACCAATATCCGCCAGGGCACCCAGCAGCCCAACATGATGATTGCCGATAAAGCCATTGAGCCCATCGGGGAATCCAAAAGCGATTTTGAAATCGTTGTGGAAATCGCCAAAAAGCTCGGATATGAAGAAGAGGTTACCGGCGGCCAGTCTATAAAAGACATGCAAAAGAAAATCTGGGGCTACATGGACGGCGAGAAGCTGGTTCCCTGGGAACAGCTTGAGGAAAAGAAATACTGGATGTACAACACGGCCAAAGACTGGGAAAAAGACCCGGCCGGATTTGAGATGTTTGCCAAAAATCCGGAAGCCAGCCCCCTGCCCACCCCATCCGGCAAGCTTGAATTCTACTCTGAAAGCCTGGCCAAAAACTTTCCCCATGATCTGGAAAGGCCCCCGATTCCCAAATGGATTGAAAAAAGTGCCATGCATGACGAGAGGCTGTCCAGCCACCGGGCCAAAATGTTCCCGCTGCTGCTCATGTCCAACCACGGCAGATGGCGGGTCCATTCCCAGTGCGATGATATTACCTGGACAAGGGAGGCACCGACCTGCAAGGTCACCGGACCGGACGGCTATAAATATGAACCCGTATGGATTCACCCGTCTGAAGCTGAAAAAAGAGGCATCAAAAACGGTGATATTGTTAAAGTCTACAATGAACGGGGAATTGTACTGGCCGGAGCCTATGTCACGGAACGGCTGCGGCCCGGCGTGGTCTATATGGACCACGGGGCCCGGCATGACCCCATCAAAACCGGAGAAATCGAACGGGGCGGCGCCATAAACACGATTTCCCCTGCCGGGATTACCTCGGCCAACTGTGTGGGCCAGGCCACATCCGGCTACCTGGTGCAGGCGGAGCGGCTTTCCGGCGAAGAGATGGACCAGTGGCGCAGGGAATTTCCCGAGGCTTTTGCCCGGGAATATGATGCGGCCGCAGGGTTGAGATTTGATGCATGGATAGAGGGAGGGAGCAAATAATGAAAGCATTTTTTCTGGATTTATCCGTATGCAACGGCTGCTACTGCTGCCAGATTGCCTGCAAGGACGAACATGTGGCCAATGACTGGACCCCCTACGCCAAACCCCAGCCCGACACCGGACAGTTCTGGATCGGCATCACCGAACTGGTCCGGGGCCAGGTGCCCAAGGTCAAGGTCACCTATATTCCTAAAATGTGCCACCACTGCGATGATGCCCCCTGTATGGAACAATGCGCCTATGACGCCATTGAAAAGCGGCCAGACGGCCTGGTGCTTATCCTGCCGGACAAATGTACGGGGTGCAAGCTGTGCCGGGACGCTTGTCCCCATGATGCCATTTACTTTAATGAAGACCTGAACATTGCCCAGAAATGCACGGGCTGCGCCCATTTGCTGGACAATGACGATGATTGGGAAGTGCCCCGCTGTGTGGACCAGTGTCCTACTGATGCCTTAAGGTTCGGCGAGGAATCTGATTTTGCCGACTTTATCAAAGATGCCGAACCCATCAACCCCGCAGCCGGGACCAAATCACGGGTATATTACAAGAACCTGCCCAAAAAATTTGTGGCCGGCACCGTGTATGACCCGGTTGAGAAAGAGGTGATCATCGGGGCGGCCTGCACCCTTAAAGACAACGACTCCAAAGAACAGTTCACAGCGGTGACGGATAACTTCGGCGACTTCTGGTTCAGAAAGCTTGCCGATGACCGGACTTTTACCCTGAACATTGAAAAGGACGGGGCAAAGAAAGTGATTGAGAATATTGTCACGGATAAGGACCTTTGCCTTGGGGACATTCCTATGGAAGGATGAGGGATGAAGGATGAAAATGCGGTTCGCCGGTTTCATCCTTTTCGCAAATCAATATAGGGCCGGCTTGTGAGGTTACCCTCAAGCCGGCCTTTATTTTATTTAAAAGGTAGTAAAACAGGCCCTGTATAATCGTTATTCTTGATGATTGAAGGGCTGCCCGGATATACAGAAGGTTGAGTAAAAAGTGTTGCTTTTCCAGGGTTTAATCAAAGGCCGGAGTTTAATATATTAAATTTACTGGTGGCGTTTCCAGGCAGGCACAATATATGGTGATCGGATAATTTCAGAAAAATCGTTCAATCATACCAGTAAAAACCTTTTGAAAATCTATATTATGATAGGGCACTTGAAATAGGTTCATTATTAATAAACAGCTAATTAAAATAAAAAAAAATTTGCATCTAACACTAACATTTTCCTGATATTGATGAATTTAGTATGAAATCATGTTTAGCAATTTGGGGAATAAAAGTATTCTTAGGAAAAAGAATGTTGAAAACTATTATTTTATTCACGACTATTTTTCTTTGTGCGACAAGCTCGAAAGCAGCTATTGTTAATTTTAATTTTACAGGACACGTTGTCGACGGATCTATTAACTCACCTCATCGAGAAGGAGGGAGTGGATATTTTGGAGAAAGCTATTTAGGATCAATTTCTTATGATACAGAGGGTGCTGAATTACTGAGTGGGTTAAATGGTCGATATTACTATACCCTACCTATAGCTGCATTCAACATTGCATTCTCAGAGACAAAGCTTAGGTATTTTGGCACCACTGATGGAGAGAACTCATCTCTTCATGTCATCGTATGGAATGATTACGAATCAGATTTTCCTCTTGTGCACATACCAAAACAAGACAGGTATGAGTTTTCATTTGTTTTCAACCAAACAAGTATCTTTCGATTTTTAGCATTAGATTTTGCGCTTATGGATGGAGAATATGATACTTCACTTATTGAATCCGCTGAAATTCCTAATGACATTAGCTCCTTGATTGGATTCGAGTCCTATCATATGCATTATACTCATTACGATGGAATCACATATAGTTACGGGACTTCAGGTGTTGGAAATACCCCTTTTCCCGCCGTTCCACTGCCAGCATCTTTTTTATTGATGGGTGTTCCTCTTTTCTTTGGATTTTGTCTAAAGAAAGGTCGAAAAGAAGGGGCTCAGAGAAAAAAACGATTCATTTAGCTGAGTTTGGCTTCGAAAGATATGAGGATGAAAAAGAAGACTATTTCATATATGATTCATGGTATTGACTATGTCTATTAGTCCTGGTTTTTTTGGAAAACCATTCAACCCCAATATCTTGTGCTGCTTTGAAAGGTCAAGAATCAAGTCTATAGAACATAAAATTGATCAGACAATCATGGTGTGATGGGGTTCTTTCAGGGAGTGAAAGCCCTTTGCAAAAACCGCCGGCAGGAACGAACGTCTAAAACAGACGATCCCCCTGCCGGCGGAAAATATATTTGATACAGCAGGAAAAGCCGCAGGTCAGGCCCGCTGGGGCTTTTTTTGATCGAAAATGAGGGGGAACAGATTTTCTTTGGACAAATCGCTGTGTTCTTTGACCAGCTTTTTGGCATTATGAACGTCTCTTTTGGCAATGGCTGAGAAAAGGGCGTCATGCTCATCAACGATTTCCAGCAAGCGCTTGGATTCCAGGTGTTCGGTCCTGAACCGTAAAAAGATCCGCTGATAAATTTCTGTATAAAAATCTTTGTAATACAGGTTGGCGGCCATTTCGCCAATGGCGGCATGGAAATTCATATCCAGCGCAAACACATGCCGGTGCTGCCGTTCTTTTACCGATGAGGCGTACATATTTTTCCGGTCTTCAATATGTTTGATGCCTTCAGGGGTGGCCTTCTCAATTGCCTTCTCGATGATCCCGAGATCAAGGATCAGCCGGATCTCATAAAGGGAATCGGCCTCTTCCCGTGTCAGTTTATGCACGGAATATCCCTGGTTGGGGATAAAGTCAAGATACCCTTCCTTGGCCAGAATGGACAAGGCGTTGTTTACCGGTGTCCTGCTGACGCCGAGTTCTTTGGCCAGGTCAACAAAGACAAGCCGCTGGCCCGGCACGATATCATAGTTGAGCATCATCTGCTTGATATCGTCGTAGACCCGCAGGGTTAAATTTTTTTGTTCAGGCATTCAAATTCTCCCATTGTAGGGCATTACAAAAAACGGATGATATGCGGCGACCTCATCTTGCATACAACAAGTATGTTATATTTTACATACATGCCCGATGACGAATCCCTCTTTTTTCCCCGGCATCTGCCGAACTGCAAACCCCGGAAAATTTTCAGCAGGATTTAAGCGTTTAATCCGTCAAAAACGAAACGATTCCGGCTTGTTTAACACAATACTTAGAACTTTGCCAGAGTTTTTACAGACTGACAACAGGCTTGATATGCAAAAACAGTACCTGTTGTTAAGACTGAAGGCTGAAGACCGAAGGTTTAACGTATATTAACCATCTTTTACAATTCACGTTCAGTCTAAACACCTTCAGCCTATTTACCTTAATTTAGCCTTTTTCAAACCTGAAGGTCTGATCCGGATCAACCACAGCCAGCACCCTTACAATGCAGCCGTCGCCTTCGACCCAGCGCCACGGGAAGGCCATGAAAAAACAGCGTTTGCCCGTGACTTTATCCAGGTCGCCGCCCACGTTTTCAATTCCCGGGATCCCGCCTTTGCACATCAGGTTTTTATGGCCCGGTTCCCAGTCCGGGAAATCTTCCATGGGATCACGGCCGGTAAACTTTTTGTATTCTTCAATCAGATGGGGCTGGGAAGGTCCCAAACCATGGTCCACCAGTTTGGTGGCAATGGGGTGGTCATTGGCCTGGCAGCCGTACCCGACACATTTGATCTTCTTGTCCACCAGCCACTGGGCACCGGCACCGGAGATCCCGCAGCCATAGGCGAAATAGTCATCACAATCAGCCCATTGATGATGGAAACCGGTATTGATCATGACCATATCCCCTTCCTGGATGGCCGGGGTGGCGGCTTCCAGATCTTCCGGGGTGATCACCCCCCATTTGCCCTTGGGGATGGAAACGGCCACACCGGTGCCGCAAAGGCGCCACAGGGGATAATCGCTGATGCCGGGTGTATTTTCAGTCACATGAATAGGGGCATCCATATGGGTACACCGGTGCATGATGCCTTCCCAGTTGACCTGGTAAACCCCGTCTTTTGCATGGAATTTGTTGACCGTTACATTCACGCCGGGTGAAGACGGCCATTCAGGCATATGCTGATGAAACGAATGACTTAAGTTGTATATTTCAAGACTCATTTTTATTCTCCATTCAATAGATTATTTACCGGCGTCAATGCGGCAGTTCCCGGAAGGGTCAATCATGGCAACAAACCGTACGGGACAGGCATCCCCGTATTTAAATTTCCAGGGCGTGGCCACGAAGGTCGCCCGTTTGCCGGCAAGCACATCCACATCGCCCCCCACCTGTTCCACTGTGGGGATTCCGGCACTCAACAGGGTTTTATGGGCCACATTCCAGTCGGGATGTTCCTTTTTGGGATCTTTGCCCGTGGCTTTGGTGTAGGCCTGAACCAGGCGGTTCATCTGGGGGCCGCCCCGGTGGGGTCCTAAAGACGTGGCCAGGGGATGATCCACCTGGGGGGTGTCCACGGCCACCAGTTTACAATTCTTATCCACCAGCCATTTGGCCGCATCAGCGGTAAGGCCCGGGGATTCGCCAAAATATTCAAGGGCATCGGAATATTTGTGATGCCATCCGGTCAGGATCACCACAATGTCCCCGTCTTTTACGCCCGGGGATGCGGCTTCAAGATCTTCGGCCGTGATGGTTTCCCAGCTTGTCTTGGGGATATTTAATACCACCCCGTTTCCGAAAAAACGGTCTTCGGGGATTTCAGACAGGTCTGCCGCGCGCTGAACCAGGTGAATGGGGGCATTCATATGGGTTCCGGTATGCATCAATGTGCTGATTTTCCAGGCCAGGACACCATGCTGGGCATGTTTAACGCCCCTAACCATTTTCACATCTTCCTGTCCCGGATAGGACGGAACGCCATGGCCCCACTCATGGCTCAATTCAACCAGTTGTAATCCTGAATAAGGATCGGATACCATTGTCATAACAACCTCTACTTTTGTTAGGTAAATAGGTTTAAGGCTCTTCCCTTAAAGAGAAGCACCCCCTTTGGGATTATAGCCTTTTAAATAACATAATGATCTAAATTACATTGTCATGTTTGCAGCGCAAACTTTTGTTTCAAGCCCGGGTTCTGCCCTGATGCCGCCCCCTTACAAGGACAGCACCTGGATCAGTGCGGTTTCCCCTTTGGCAAGTTTTTCCCGGCCTTCGGGGATGACGGCCACGGCCGTAGCATCAGCCATGGACTGAAGGCGCGCCCGTGATTTTAAGGGTTCAAATTCAAGGCCCTTTTCGCCTGCAGTGGTTTTTCCAAAGAAAAACCGGGTCCAGTTCCGGGGGCCCCAGTTGAGTTCAACGGCCATTACGGCCGGCACTTTGGGAAGCCCTGGGTTAAGGCACCCCGAAAGTCTTTCAAGGCCCGGCAGGGCGATCTGCAAAAACCCCATGAGATTGGATGGCGGCCCGCCGGGCAGGATAAATACAGGCGTATCCTTTCTCATGCCGAATCCCACAGCCTTCCCCGGTCCAATGCGAATCCGGTGAAAGGCCTTTTGCCACCCAAGGTCTGACAAAATTCTGGCCACAAGATCCCGGTCCCCGGTCCAGGCACCGCCGGAGGTGACCACGGCATCACAGGATTCAAAGGCCGTTTCAAGGGCCTTTTTAATGACGGCTGGATCATCTTTTGCCGTAACCAAGATGGTTTCCATGCCCAAATGCCGGCAAAAAGCACTTAAGGTGACCATGTTACTGGCGTATAATTTACCTTCAGCCAGGGGCTTTCCCGGGGCCACCACCTCATCGCCGGTGGCCAGGACAGCCACCTTTGGCCGTTGATAAACCGGCACCTCACTGAATCCTGAAGCCGCCATAATCCCGGCAAGACCGGGGGATACCCGAAGGCCCTTTTGGGCCACGCAGTCTCCCTTCTGGACATCAGAACCCATGAGCATGATGTTCCGGCCGGGTTCAGCCACCGCTTTGGCACTGATGCAGCCGTCACACAGATCGGCAAATTCCTCTGACAGCACGGCATCGGCCCCGTCAGGAATTCTGGCCCCGGTCAGAATCCGCATGGCAGCGCCCGGTGAAAGGCGGCAGGGTTTGTCCCCCCCGGCAGCGGAACAGGTGTCCATGAGAGGCAAGGTTACCGGCTGATCCGGCCCGGCACCGTCCAGATTCGCAGACACCACGGCATAACCATCTTTAAGGGACGCATCAATGGAAGGGGAATTTACTCTTGACACCATGGGGGCGGCCACCACACGACCGGTACTCTGCGCTAGGGGCACCACTTCTTTTCCCAAAGGCCGGACGGTCTCAAGGGTAATCTTCAACGCCTCTTCAAACCCCATGGGCAGCCATGGAATCATAAAATTTATCCTTCAGCCGGCATGTCTAAGGCAATCCCGGCTGTTTGGTATTGGTTCTTAACAGGGTATAAGGGTCAGGCCGGTACAGCCTCAGAGGCATGGGTTTCAACCGCCCTTTCTTTAATTTCCCAGCTGACGCCCCGCCGGCGGGCCGAGTCGCTGACATAGGCTTCGGCGTCCTGTTTTGTCATGAATACTTTATCCAGATGTCCGCAACCGCAAGCCCCGCACTGCATGGGGTCAAACCGCACAACCACGTAGACTTTCATAACATCCCCTTTTTAGATGAAAGTCTTGCTAACCAGCCAAACAGACTTTCATTTTTCATTGTGGACCGATACCCGGTTGGATAACACAAGACGGTCCATGACCGCTATCGCTATGCAAAATTACATACACTTTAGCATGCAATACCCCCCAGAGCAATCTTTTTTTAAAAGACCTTGAATGATCACGGGTATTTGTAGAAACCTTGATTCCAAGGTTTTACCCGGGAATTTGCGCCATGGTGCTGGCCGGAACGATATCCACCTTTTTTCTGAGTTTGGGAAGCTCTTGTTCAAGGGCCTGGAGGGTGGCTTTATAGGGATGACCGATGCCCAGGGCGGTGCCGTGTTTTTCAGCCAGATCAATTAGCCGGTTCAACTGTTTTGATATATACGTTACATTCTGGAAATTATCCAAAAACACATCCCGGTGGGCAAAAGGCAGCTGCAATAGCCGGGCGGACGCCAGGCATTTTGACCTGCCCGATGTCAGGGAATCCACAAAAAACAGGTTCTTTTTTTTCAGGATGGTAAAAATTTGATTCATCTGGTCTTCCCGGGTGGTCAACCGTGAGCCCATATGGTTGTTCACCCCCACGGCCATGGGGATCTGATTGATATTTTTGGTCAACTTTGAAATCAGTTGATCCGGGTTCATGGAAACCAGTAAAGCATCCGGGCCAGGGTCAATTTTGGGATATTCCACCGGCTCCATGGGCAGGTGAAGCATGATCTGGGCCCCTTTCCGGCTTAAATCCTCGGCAATGGCGCGGCCATAGGGGGCCCCCGGGAGAACTGAAAAAGTAATGCCCGGTTCCAGGTTAAACAGGGCATAGGCCAGATCAATATCATACCCGATATCGTCTATAATCAGGCAGATTTTAGGGGAATGATCCGGCGGCAGCACCATTTCAGGCCGTTTGGCGGGCGTTTTCCGGGGGGGCTCCACCTTCTCGAAGACCTCATACACAAACTCCTTGCCTGTTTTTTCCTTGAGGCCGGCAAGTTTTGTTTTAGTCTCCAGTTCTTCGATGGGGGGAACGGCCGGTTTTCTGACCGGTTCAGGTTCCTTGGGAGGGGTTGCCGGTGCAGAGGGCTTAACGGTTTTGACGGTCTGTTTAATTTGCCTGGGCGGCTCACCAGGCCCGGTGTTAAAAACAATATCCAGGACCATGGCCGTTGTCAGGCAGATGGCGGACAGGGCCATGATCCCAATGAGAACCTTTTTTAACTCATGGGCCAGTTGGGGGGACGTTTGCTTTTTACCGGTCCGGCCGGCTCTTTTTTGTTTTCCGACCAGGCCGGGCCTTGCCGTTGCAGCGGGTTTTCTTCTGGGGGCCGTTTTTTGGGTACCGCCGGATTTCCGGGTTCCGGACGCCTTTGCCGGGGAACGGGTTTTGCCGGCGGTTCTGCCGGGGGTTTTACTGGTGGTCCCGCTGGTGGTTCCGCTGGTGGTTCCGGCCTTGTTTTTACTTGCCATTATTTAACCGACTGAACACTCCATAGCTGACCAGAATATCAAGGGCCCTTTGGATCTGTGAATCCTGGGCCAGCCGTTCTTCATCCAGCAAAGAAGCCGTTGCATCTTCTTCAAAGGACTCTTGCTCCTCTCCTTCAGGCTCAAGGCTGTTTTTTAAGTCCTTTTCTTTGATCATCCGGTCAAAGGGGGATACCTTTTTTTCTTTCTTCTCCAGCACTTCGTAGGCCACCGTAATATCCGGTTCAATCCCCTTGGCCTGAATGGACCTTCCGCTGGGCGTGTAATACCGGGCAATGGTATATTTTAAACCAAACCCATCCTTTAGAGGACGGACGGTCTGAACCGATCCCTTTCCAAAAGACGTGGTCCCCAAAATCAGGCCCCGGGAATTGTCCTGAAGTGCCCCGGCCACAATTTCCGAGGCGGATGCGGTTCCGCCGTTGATCAGCACGGCGATGGGATAGTGTCTTGTTTTGGTGTTAAGGGTGGCATTGTATACCTCATTGTTTCTGGCCCGCCGTCCCTTGATGGAAACAATGGTGCCCGACTCCAGAAACAGGTCTGAGATGCCAATGGCCTGATCAAGAAGACCGCCGGGGTTATCCCGCAAATCAATAATCAGCCCTTTGAGCCCTTCCTTGGCATCGGCTTCGAGTTTTTCAAGCTGTTCTCTGGTTTCGTCATCCGTGTTCATCCGAAAGTTAGTGATTCTCAGATAGGCATACCCGGGCTTGAGAAAAGCAGACCGGACACTGGTCATGGGGATTAAATCCCGTTTGATGGTATAGTCTAACGGGGCGGGCTCCTCGTTGCGGACAATGGTGATCTGAACCGCTTCAAACCGCGGCCCCCTCATTTTGTTGACCGCCTCCCACAGGGCCATGCCCTTTGTGGTCAGGTCATCAATTTTAATGATGATGTCCCCGGCCTTGATCCCGGCCCGGTAGGCCGGAGTCCCTTCAATGGGCGAGACCACAGTGAGAATTCCTTCCTTCATGGTAATCACTATGCCGATGCCTGAAAATTCTCCCTTGGTGTCATCCTTAAGATCTTCAAAGGCTTCGGGGGGCATAAAGCTTGAATGGGGGTCCAGATTGCCCACCATCCCCTTGATGGAATTGTGGATCAGCTCATCGGCATCCACCTCATCCACATAATTTTTTTCCAATTCTTCCAACACATCGGTAAACAGCTTCAAAGACGTATAGGTCTTGTCAGTTTCCCCGAAACAGGCCGGCGGCCCTGTCAAAATCCCTGTTAGCAGGATGACAGCCAATACCGGTGCCAAAGGTTCAACACATTTCAACCATCTTGATTTCATCTATTCTAGCTATGCTCCTTTTTCCAGCCAGTCCATGGGATTGAGAGGTTTGCCATGGTGCCTGATCTCAAAATGAAGGCAAAGCCCGGTCATGGAACCGGTGTCCCCGGCCGTTGCAATGACTTCGCCCGTATCCACCCGTTCGCCCTTTTTCTTAAACATCTCTTCCACATGGGCATACAGGGTATAATAATTGTCTCCATGATTGATAATCAAAAGGTTGCCGTAGCCTTTGAGCCAGTCGGCAAACATGATTTCTCCTTTGAAAACCGATCGGACGGGTTCGCCCCTTTCCACCCTTATATCAATTCCCTTTTGAAAAGTGAAGGCTTTGTAATCCCCGCTGCGTGAGGGGCCGAACCGGGATACCACCTGCCCTTTTACCGGAAAAACAAGCCGGCCCCTTAACCGGCCAAACGCGCTTTTATGCGTCGCCCCCCGGGATTCCCGGGAGGCTGCCGGGGGGGCGTTCTGGCCAAGACCGCTCATTTTCTGATCCAGGCGGCTGGCCGATTCCTTTAAGGCGGCCAGGGCGGCCAGGGAAAGCTGTTTTTTTCTTCGAATGTCCCTTAACAACGCCTCTTTTTTCTGGGTTTCCTTTTCTTTTATCCGGATTTGCATCCTTAATTTTTTTTCTTTTTCGGCTTTTTCCGTGATTTGGTGTTCCATATTTTCACGGGCCGTTGTCAGGGATTGCAGATCCTTGTTCCAGGATTCAAGGATACGGCTGTCCGATTCAATGATCCGTTCCATGGCGTTCTGGCGGACAAAAAAATCATACAAAGAGCCCGGCACGGCCGCGGTTTTAAATTCCCCGGCCTTCCCGAGTTTGTAAAGGGCGGTGAGCCGTTTTCCGGCATAAATCCGGTTTTCTTCAAGTTTACGGGTCAGGGTTTCAATATCGGCCTGCCCCTGTTTGATCTGTTCTTCAAGTCCGGTGACGTCTCTGGTGAGCCGGTCCGCACTGATCCTGGCCTGGTTCAGTGCCCGGTCAATATGGTCAAGCCCTTCAATAATTTCTTGTTCTTCTTTGGAAATCGCAGACAGCTTTTCATTTTCCCCGGCTATTTTCAAGGCAAGGTTCGCCTTTTGATCAGCTGCGTTGTTCTGGGCCGGTTCGGCGTCCTTGGCCGGTGCTGGGGCCTTGGCTGCCGGCCGGTCTTTTTTTAAACCCGTCTGGCTGGTTTTTACCGGCACCTCAGTCACTTTGGTTGCCTCCTGAGGCGGGGTGCCGGGTTTTGAAGCCGGTAACCGTCGCACATACCTGGGCCGGTTCCGGACATACCCGGTTTTCCCGTTGAAAACAACGGTAAGCCACCCGCCGATGCCGCCTTCTTCGGCAATGACGTCCACCTGCTCTCCTTTGTCCATGACGGCCAAAACCGGCGATCCCTGGGCCGGCGCTTTTCGAAGATTAAGCTTTACCGAAACCACCGCTCC
The DNA here is from genome assembly GCA_963663165.1 of uncultured Desulfospira sp. Taxonomy (GTDB): domain Bacteria; phylum Desulfobacterota; class Desulfobacteria; order Desulfobacterales; family Desulfobacteraceae; genus Desulfospira. The sequence goes on from OY760175.1 coordinate 1,100,194, forward strand.
CCGGTAAAGCACCTGGCGGTCTGCCGAAACCGCGGGTCCGGGCAGGATCAGGGACAAAGCCAGCATCAGGCCGGCCAAAAGCCCGGTTATTTTAAAATCTGTTTTAAAGAAAGATAACATCCAAACCACCCCAGAAAGGTGCTGGCCAGTATGAGCAGGCCAAGGGTTTCCAAAGACAGAAACCGGATATCCATTAAAAGACGGGTTTCAAAATTTTTTTCAATGGCCGACGAAATGCTCAGGTATGCCGTAAACAGGATGCCGGTCCCCAGGATCCCGCCGATCAGTCCCTGCAGGGCCCCTTCAACGTAAAAAGGGGTTTTGATAAAGCCTTCCGTGGCCCCGACCAGCCGCATGATCTCCACCTCAAGCTCCCTTGAATGAAAGGCCATGCGAACCGTATTGGCAGTGATAAACAAAGCAATCAGTAAAAACAGGCTGCACATGACATACCCGGTGATCTTAAACAGGTGAAAGACCTTTAAAAAACGGTCCAGCCATTGCCGGCCGTATTCCACACTTTCAACCAGGTCCATGGCGCTGATTTTTTCCGTAAGGGCCTTGATCTTGTCATAATCATCAAAGCTTAACATCCGGATCTCAAAGGCATGGGGAAGTGGATTCTGATTTAAAGTTTCCAGAAAATCCGTGCTCGCCATGTCCTGCTTGAGCCGGTCCAATGCCTGCTCCTTTGAGATAAACACAATGGATTCCACACCGCCCAAATCCCGGATACGGTCCTTGAGCCCTGCCATATGTTCCACCTGAAAGTCATCCTCAAGGTAAACCATGGCCCGGCCCCCCTGGTTCCAGGACTGGATCACCCGCCCGGCGTTTTCAAAAAAAAGCAGAAACAGGGAGACCACCAGGATGGACAAGGAGATGGTGACAATGGTGATCAGGTTCATAAACCGGTTGGAACGAATATCGGTCAGGGCCTTTTTGATATATCGGGTCATGATCATCCTTTTTAAAGCATGGTCAATGTTTTCACCAGTTCTCCGTTTTCAAGCGCGATATTCCGGCCTTTGATCATGGTTTCCAACAAGAACACATTATGGCTTGCCATGATCACGGTGGCCCCCTTGCTGTGGTACTTCATCAGGGCATCAAGAACCAGCCGGGCAGACTTTTCATCCAGGCTTCCCGTGGGTTCGTCGGCCAGGATGATTTCAGGTTCTCCCACAATGGCCCTTGCCACAGCCACCCGCTGCTGCTCTCCGCCGGACAGGGTCGGCGGCAGGGCCTTGGCCTTGTCTTCCATTCCCGTGCTTTTGAGAACGGCCATCACCCGTTTGCGGATAAGGGAGGGTTTTTCGCCGGCCGCCTCTAAGACCAGGGCCACATTATCAAACACCGTCCGGGTGGGGATCAGCTTGAAGTCCTGAAATACCATGCCGAATTTGCGCCTTAAAAACGGCAGCTTAAAAGACGAAATCCGGGCAAGGTTCATGCCGCCGATAATAATCTGTCCTTTTGTGACCTTTTCGGCCAGGTAAAGCACCTTGAGCAGTGTTGATTTTCCGGCCCCCGAAGGACCGGTTACAAAAACAAATTCCCCGGGGAAAATCTCCATGGAGATATCTTTTAAGGCCAGTTTGGTACCGTACTGCTTACAGACATTGAACATTCTGACAATGGGCTTTTCTGTCGGTTTCAGCTTCATAGAGTCCGGTGCTTAAAATTGGGTGAAGAATCCTAAAAATTGACTGAGACTGAACTTAACTGTATAATCGGCCAGTGTCAAGGAGTGCTGACCACAGTTTTTCTTACACAAAGCCTTCACTGAAACCCGTAAACCGGCTTCTTCCAATCAGTGGAGGCTTTTATTTGATAATTAGAGGATAAGCAGCCGGTGATGATTGTATTGATTTTCGGACCTGAACACCATGATTTTATTTGATTCCCACTGCCACCTTGATGACAAATCCTATCACCGGGATATAGAAACTGTTTTTTCCCGGGCCGGCCAGGAAGGGGTGCTTGCCCTGATGCTGGTGGGCATTGACCTTGAGACCACCCAAAAAGCTATTGCCCTTGCCAAAGACCGACCGAATGTGGTGACATCGGCCGGCATCCATCCCCATTATGCAGCGGATTGTTCCCGAAAGTTGTTGAACACCCTCATGGGCCTTGTAAGGGAAAATCCCTGTATCCGGGCCTGGGGGGAAACCGGCCTGGATTTCAACCGGATGCATTCCCCCCAGGCAGACCAGGAGCAATGCTTTTCTGCCCAGCTCGGGATTGCCGGGGCCTTAGACCTTCCCCTGATTTTTCACGAACGCGATTCCAACGGAAGGTTTTATGAAATCCTGAAAACAGACGGTCCCAAAGACCGCAAAGGGGTGGTCCACTGTTTTTCCGGCACCAGAGAAGAGATGTTCAAATACCTGGATTTGGGTTATTACATCGGAATCACCGGCATTGTGACCATTCTCAAGCGCGGCGCCCTGTTAAGGGAGATAGCCCCCCTGATTCCCGAAGACCGCCTCCTCATAGAAACCGACGCCCCCTACCTGACCCCCTCCCCTGTTAAAAACAAGGTCCGGCGCAATGAGCCCGCCTTTGTAAAATATGTTCTTTTAAAGCTTGCCGAAGTCAGAAAAACCGACCCGGAACGGCTCTCAAAGGTCATTTTCAACAACACCCAGCAGCTTTACGGAACGGATTTTGAAATTTAGGTTCCCGGCGGAGACGCCACCGGATTCCCCCGTTTCTATGAACCTTATTCGGGCAAAGGAAAACTCAAATCCCGAATATCACAAAAATGAGTTTTGATACCAAAGCTTATCTTTGTTATATTGGACATTTCAGGAAGGGAACAATTTGAAGTGTATCATCGGATATTAAAAATATTAATTGCAACACAGAATCATCAGCTTGAAACATTTCTTCAAAAGGTGCCGGCGGCTGACAGATTCTCACATGAATTTTTCTGCTGCCCGGATATGGCCGGAATCGACCTGAAAGGGTATGGGGTTATTGTGCTGGATTTGGGTTCTCTCCCGTCGGCATCCATTGAAAAAATTCTTGCCGCAAAAGACGAACATGCCGTTGTTGTGGGCTGTTTTTCTGCCGACAGCTTTGCAGCCCTGGCCGAACATTATCCGCTTTTGGACCAGATCTGGATCAAGCCGTTTGTTCAAGACAAGGTTCAGTCCTCGTTCACACAGATACTGGACCGACTGAAGCGACAGGAAGATTCAGCCCTGACCCAAACATATCTGGACACCATGATCGACAGCCTGCCGGACCTGATCTGGTTCAAGGATGCAAAGGGGGCGCATTTAAAAGTCAATGACAGCTTCTGCCGGGTTGTCAATAAATCAAAGGCCCAGATCGAAGGCCGCGGGCATTATTATATCTGGGACCTTAAACCGGATGAATATGCCCAGGGGGAATATGTCTGCCTGGAATCAGAAGAGATTGTGCTCAACAAAAAGGAGACCTGCCTTTTCGATGAAACCGTAAAATGCGCAGATGAATTCCGCAAATTCAAAACCTACAAATCACCCATTTTCGACGATGACGGCAGCGTTATCGGCACGGTCGGATTTGCCCACGATGTGACCGACCTGCAAAATCTGCTGATTGAATTGAACATCCTGATAGAAAGCCTGCCCTTTGCCGTTATGATCACAGACAAGGACAGAACAATTACCAGTGTCAATCAAAAGTTTCTGGATAATTTTATGATAGACCGTATAGAGGTGATCGGCAAACCCGTTGATACGCTCCTGGATGAAACCAAGACTTTCACCCGTAATAAAAAATGGATCATTGAGCAAAAAAAGGAGGGCATCCAGTTTCTTTCTGAAAACAGGGTCCTCAAAATGCACGAAGAAAAGCTACTGGATACCTTCGGCAAACTGGCCGGCTATATCCATCTTTTTATGGACGTTACCCTTGAGCATCAGTTGCTTGAAGAAAAAAACAAGCTCGAAAAGGCGATTGAAGAAATAAAGAAATTAAGCGGGCTGCTCCCTATCTGCGCTTCCTGTAAGAAAATCAGGGACGATAAAGGGTACTGGAAACAGATTGAGTCCTACATCATTGCCCATTCGGAAGCCAGATTCAGTCACGGATTGTGCCCTGAATGTTCGGAAAAATTATACGGGGATCAGGCCTGGTATAAAAAATCAAAAGAGCAAAAAAAATAAGCGGACAAAACTGGGGGTTCCGGCTCTTTTTTGGGATGGCGACAGCCGCCCCGCACACTAAAATACAGGCACCGTTATCCATGATTCAAGATCATTTCAAACGGCGCCTGTTCAGATTTTAAAAAGGTTCGATCCGGGCCCTATTGGGCCTGAAGCACGATCTCGCCCAGGTTCTTGCTGGCGTTTGTCTTCACCGAAACCTCTTCAGAACCATAGCCGGCATGCTCAACGACCACCACATACTCCTGGTTGTTTTCAAGGCTGGTAAACTCAAAGTCGCCGAGAAAATCCGTTACCGTTTCGGCCACCGGATTGCCGTCAGCGGTTTTAAGGACCACTTTGACGCCGCCGGCACAATCCTTTTCCTGGTCAGAAAAGACAACTTCACCGGCCACAAAGGTTTTGGGCAACCCCATATATTGGGTGACCGGCTTGGTATCGTGTTCGGGCATGAGCGATTCGAGTTTGTCCTTGTTGCCGGCCAGGAACTTGGAAATCTCGCTGTTGGGATCTTCTGTATCCCCAAACATTAAGGCCCCGGTGGGGCATGCTTCGGCACAGCGAACAGTTTTTTCACCGTTGTCCAGCATGTGGGCACACATGGTGCATTTCTGGGCCACCTGTTTTTCTTCATTCCAGAATATGGCGCGGTAGGGGCAGGCATTGACCAGGTCTTTGTTGCCTTTGGCCTTGACCGGATCAATAACCACAATGCCGTCTTCCCGTGTGTAAACGGCGCCGTCGGGAGCCGCAGTGGCGCAGACGGGATTTTCACAGTGCTGGCACATGATGGGGACATAATCCACTTTGACCTTCCAGCCGGTTCCGTACTCCACCTCTTTGAGGCGGATCCAGTCGGCACCGCCGTCGGGCTGTGCCACGGATACCGGCAGATAGTCATTGGTATCAAACTCGTCTTTACATGCAACAAAGCAGTTATAACATCCGTTGCATTTGGTTACATCAATTGCAAGTGCATATTTTGCCATGATTTCATCCCTCCCACTTTCTGATTTCACACAGACATGAATTGGGAGTCATGCCCGGCGCATGTTTAGACATATGTCTAGATGACGTCAACAGATTAACACATCCGCCTTTGTCGGGCGAGCCGGCTTTGCCGGGAATAATGGGATCATACTTTGCAGAGCAGCCGTAACTGTGCAGAATTCCTTTGGGAACACGTTCGGTCACGTCGGCAATACAGAGGACCGATCCCCTGTCATTGTAAAGTTCAACAATATCCCCGCCAGCGATATTCCGTTCCTTGGCATCTTCGGGGTTGATGCGGGCAGGCCACCAGTAGTAGCCGTCCTTTTCAACACGGTGAAGGGGAATTTTATGAATCCATGAACAGACATCATACTCCACATGGAAGGAAAACCGCGGGTGAGGCATGATAATCTGCAAGGGGTATTTCTTGTACGGCTCACTTTTGTACCCTTCCCATGAGGGAATGAAATGGGGCACAATGGGCCGTTCCTCATCATCGGGCATGTTCTGCTTCAAGGATTCCGAGGCAAACTCAATCTTGCCGGTATAGGTGCCCAGTTCGCAGGCCTTGTCGGTCCCCCGTTTTTTGTTCCCCGTATCCGGGGTGTCCACAGGACGGCCTTCGGCAAACCAGCGCAGTCCCGGTGTGGGTTTGTAATCATCGGGGATGGGGATCAGGTGATATCCTTTTTTATTGAACTCTTCCCAGGGAACCGTCTTGGCCACATCGGAAGACTCATAAAAGAGGCGGCACCAGTCTTCTTCGGTATTTCCTTCAGAAAACAGCTCTTCCATGCCCAGCCGTTCAGACAGAAGCCTTAAAATCTCATAGTCTGATTTGGATTCGCCCAGGGGTTCAATACATTTCATTTCACGGACAATCACCCGGTAGTTGTTGCCGATATGGGCATTGGTGGTGTAACCGCCGCAGGCAGACCATTCGCCAAGGTCGTCCCGTTCAAAGTTGGTGCAGGCCGGCAGGATAATGTCGGCAAACTTGGTTTCACTCATGAACCAGCAGTCCTGATTCACCACAAACTCCAGGTTCTCAGACTGGTACATTCTCACCCACTTGTTGGTGTCCAGCATGGTCCCGATAAAGGAGCCGCCGTACCGGTAGAACATCTTGGCCAGGCCTTCCTGGGGATAGATATTGTGGGTAAACTGCTGCTCAAGGCTCTGGCCGCAGAACCCTTCCCCGTAAAAATCCTCTTTGCCGGTCATGAAGGCTTCGGGCAGGGTCAGCCGGAACAGGCGCTGTTTGGTGGGGTTCTCAAAGCAAAGCTGCCGTTTGGCCACGGGCGATCTGCCCATCTGGCCCCTGGGTTCTGCATATCCCGGAAACCATGTGTCGGAATCGGCGGGTGCGCCCATGGTAAGCCCCCAGATGGACCGGCCGGGTTTGCCAAGGCCCTGCATGGCGGCCAGGGCAACCATCATCCGGGCCCATTCCGTTCCAAAAGCGGTCCGGCATGCGCTGCCCTCGCCACCGCGGCTTCCGCAGCTTAAAATGGTCCGTTTTTTGGCCCATTCCCTGGCCAGGGCGTAAATCTTTCTGGCCGGGATACCGGATTCATCTTCTGCCCATTCCGGGGTTTTGGGATAATTGCCGTCTCCCTCACCTAAGATATAGGCTTCAAACTGGTCAAAGCCCACGGTTTTCTCGGCAATGTATTCTTTGTCATAGGTCCCTTCTGTCAGCCATACATAGGCGATGGACATGGCCAGGGCCGTATCCGAACCCGGGCGGGGCGGCAGCCAGGTGCCGTCCATGGTGGCCTGGGTGTAATTGTGGAAGGGGTCGATACAAATCACCTTTATCCCTTTTTCCTTGAGCCATACCCGCCAGATGGCGGATTCCTGGCCGCTGTAGGTGCCGCGGGTTGAATCCGGGTCACTGGACCACAGGACAATCATCTCCCCGTTTTGAAGGGCATCTTCCAGAAGGTCAAACTGTTCGGGCATGCCCAGGCGCCAGTAAAATCCGTACATGTGGGTGGCACCCCAGTGCCATCCTTCCCAGGAATCGGTATTGTCAAGGATGGGCGTATAGTTGAGCATGTGCATAAACCGGTGGAACGGGCCCATTTTATAGCCCACAATCCCCCAGTTGTGATGGGAAGAGGTCATGCCCGTGATGGCGTGGCCGCCGTAGGTGTCGGTCAGGCGTTTGATTTCACTGGAAACAATGGTCAGTGCTTCATCCCAGCTGATTCTGACGTATCCGGATTTTCCGCGGTTCTGGGGGTTACGTTCCCCATTGGGGTCGAAATCCACCCGTTTCATGGGATAGAGAATACGATTTTTTGAGTAGACACGGCTTCTTTCCGCACAGGCTGTGGGCGCAAGGCGCAGTGCCCTGGGCGGTGAATACTTCTTTCCATCCGCTTCTATGGTCCATGGTTTGAATTCTTCGGCCGGAACCTGCAATGGCCGCATGCGGGTAATTTTCCCGTCTCTGACATAGACAGAAACAGGCCCGCCGCCAGTGAGATTGGTAAATACTTTTTCTTCCATTAAGCTATCCTCTCTTAATATGCTTTCGTAACAAGAATACGATACCGTTTCCGGCAGTATTTTCCCGTATCAGACTTCCCAAAGCAGGCCAATATTCCGGTTTGGTGTTCCGTATACCGAAACATCAGCGCTTATTTTAAATTAGTATACACCACAGCCTTCTTGAGTCAAGAAATTTCCGCAGAAAAACGGTCGGCCTTTTTGGCATCGAATCACATATATTCGGCAATTCGTCTGGTTTTCAGGTCATTGAATCGATCTTCACATCCCTGATTTTATCTTCACATATTGTGCCTCATATATTGACAAAACAGAACAAAACCTATAGTAATGTGCCGACATACGAAACGAAACGATCATTAGGCAAAGACAAACACATGCACAATCACCAGAGCAACGAATCATCGGTTGAAAAAGCAATGGCTATTCTCAGCACCTTTGCCGATCACGACGGCGAAATGGGAATAACCGAAATCGGCACCAAGCTCGGATTTCACAAGTCCACCGCAAACCGGTTGATTAAGAATCTGGAAAGTTCGGGGTTCCTTCAGCAAAATCCCATTACCAAGAAATATTTTCTGGGAAGGGTGGCGATCCAAATGGGCCAAAGCGCGGTACGGTCCTTAAACAACCGGATCATATCAACGGCCATTCCCTTTTTAGAAGACCTGACCCGGCAGACCGGCGAAACATCGGCCCTTGAAATCCTTTCCGGATACAACGTCATTTTAGCGTTTCATATCCAGGGCCCAAGCCACCTTCACTTTACCTTTCGCCGGGGGGGACTGGTTTATTTAAATGTATCGGTGGGGGCCAAATCCATTCTTTCACACGCACAAAATGACTTTCTTGATATCTGCCTTCAGCGCCCGTTCAGGAAATTTAACGAAAATACCATTGTTTCCAAAGAAGCCTTTCGTGCGGCCCTCAAAAAGGTCAGGGCGGAAGGGGTGGCCTACGACAGGGGGGAGCGGTACCAGGAGATTCACGCCATCGGGGCCCCCATTCTGTTGCCCGGCAAGCCGCCGGAAAGCGCTGTGGTGATTGCCGGGCCGGCATCCCGGATGACCGATGATTTTTTAAAAACCCTGATCATGCCCATCAAAAAAACCGCCGCCGATATTGCCCAGGCCCTTTTGGCCCAAAACATCGATTAGCCTGTTGCCCCGGGTAACCGTATTTGAAATAATACATTTGTGTAGGGGATTAGGCCGAAGGCTGAAGGGATTTAGGGTTGCGCATCCCCTTCAGCCTAATCACCTTCAGTCTAATTACCTTGCCATCTATTCCATTAATTTGGTGACGGCTTTTTCCAGCCCGTCCAAGGAAAGCTCAAACATGGGAAAAATACTGGAAATGGTCAAAATGGTATGGGTATACCCCCACATCCGCTGGGATACGGGGTTAAGCCAGACCGAGTGGGAAAAGGTTTCAGATAAAAATTTAAGCTGTTCAAGGCTGGGCCGGCCGCTTCGCTCGGAAATATGGATGGAGCCGTCCCGGGCCATGAGTTCATAGGGGGCCATGGAGGCATCCCCCACAATGACCAGGCGCGTTTCCGGGTCCAGCTTTGAAAAATCCATGACCTTTTTGGGTTTTCTGTACCGGGCCGGGTCTTCCCATAACTGATCATATATGGTGTTATGGAAAAAGTAGGTTTTCACTTCTTTGAACTGGGACCGGGCATAGTCAAACAGGGTCTGGACCACCTCTATATACGGATCCATGGACCAGCCGCCGTTGTCAATGGCCAGGATCACCTTGAGCCGGTCCTTAAGGGCCCGGTCAAATATCAGTTCGATCTCTCCGGCATTGCGCATGGTCTCCCGGATGGTTTCATCCACGTTGACCTGGTCTTTAGGGCCTGCCGGGATCATGTTGCGAAGGCGCTTTAAGGCCTCTCCGATCCTTGCCTGGGTCAAGGGGCCGGAGGTTGAATAATCCTTATACCGCCGCTCATTGGCCACCTTTACCGCGGATTTGTTCCGGGATTCGCCGCCCACCCGCATGCCGCCGGGATGATAGCCGGAATGGCCCACCGGGGAAAAACCGCCGGTCCCGATCCATTTGTTCCCGCCGTCATGACGGCCGTCCTGATCCTTGAGCCGCGCCTTAAAGTAGTCAATGAGCTCTTCCGGGGACATCTGGTTGAGTTTTTCCTGGCTCACCCCCAGGGCATCGGCCATCTGTTTGGGGTTTTTGAGCCACTCATCCAGCATGGCGCGGGCCACTTCATCCACCTCAAACCCCTTATCCTCGGGCAGGGGCACCCCTTCAAAATAATGGGCAAACACCTGGTCATACAAATCAAAATACCGCTCGCTTTTCACCAGGATGGCTCGGGCACAGGTATAAAAGTCATCTAAGCTGTTGATGCTCCCCTGGCTTAAGGCCTTTTGCAGGGTCAAAAAAGAGGTGGGGGATACGGGAATGCCCGCCTCCCTCAGGATATAAAAAAACCGGATAAACATGGCCGCCCCTTAAAACAGTTTGCGCCGGGACGTGATATTCTGGGCTCTTTCGTAATCCGGGCTTTTTTTAAACAGGACGCCAAGAAAGGGCAGCTTGCCGTTGACCAGATCCTTGGCTCTGAAATCCGGGTCCGCATCCAGAGCCCTGATCCAGTTGATCAGTTCCCGGGTGGCCGGTTTTTTTTCAACCGCCTCGATTTCCCTTAAACTGTAAAAAGCCTGAATGGCGTTTTCAGCCAGGTTGGCGTCAATATGCTCAAAATGAACCCCGATGATTTTGCGCATCATCTTGGGATCGGGAAAGGCAATGTGATGAAAATTACACCGGCCCAGGAAAGGGTCTGACAGGTCTTTTTTGGCATTGGAGGTGATGATGATCACCGGCCGGTTTTTGGCCTGAATGGTCTGGTCGGTTTCAATAATGTCAAACTGCATCTGGTCCAAAACATCAAGCATGTCATCCTGAAAATCCGTGTCAGCCTTGTCAATCTCATCGATAAGCAGCACCGTCTTCCGGTCGGCACAAAAGGCCTGGCCGATCTTTCCCATCTTGATGTACTCATTGATATCGCTCACGTCCCGCTTGGAGTCCCCAAACCTTGAATCATTCAGCCGGGTCAAGGTATCATACTGATAAAGGGCTTCCACAAGCTTCATGCTCGACTTGACGTTCAGGATGATCAGGGGCATGGAAAGGCTTTCGGCAATGGCATGGGCCAGCATGGTCTTTCCGGTTCCGGGTTCTCCCTTGAGCAGCAACGGCATTTCAAGGGTCATGGATATATTGACAATGGAGGCCAGTTCCGCATCCAGAACATATTTTCTGGCTCCCTGGAATTTGGTATCACCGGATTGGGTCATTTTATACTCTCTTATCTTGGCAGTTATCATAAGGCCGGCCGGTATAACCTTAGACCTTATGGATTTTATGGATTCCGACCGTACAGCCGCTGTTGGGTTGGAGCAAATATAATACCGATACCAATCTTTGCACAAGGTTTTTTGAGAAAATCAATTTTTATGACATATTTGTTCTTTTTTATTTTGACGGCTTAAATTCTAAATCATTGACACTGTTCAAGCTTAAATGGTAAAAGTTGCCCAATAAACTTCAAGCGACACAAACTTAGGAGACAACTATGATTGGTGGAATTGGGATGCCTGAACTGATCATCATTCTGGTGATTATTCTGATCATTTTTGGTGCCGGCAAGCTGCCTGAAATTGGTGCGGGACTGGGAAAAGGTATTAAAAACTTTAAAAAAGCCACTAAAGAGCCCATTGAAGATACCAAAGACGACCCCCCTAAAATCGACCAGGATTAAACGGCCTGACAGATCGGATCATCCACAGCCGGGCGATGGCCTTTCCCGGCTGTCTTGTTTTTAACGCCTTCAACAGAACTTGCCTGCCGATTATCTCTCAACCGTTTCAGCATCAACCACCGCGCAGGACAAATTACAAAAATGGGGTGTTTTAATTTGATTTAGGTACATTTTTGTAATTCAATTTTTGTTTTTCTTAAAAATTCGTTCGATATTTATGGACAAAAATCCAAAGCCCTTGTCGTTTAAAGGCTGGCACGCCCATTGCTTATAACTTTACCGGTTTGGAAATGCGAGCCGCGGTACTGAACAGGAAAAAACCAAATATTACACGGAAGATTAGCAGCAGCATTAACACCATTATGGAAAACCAAGAATCAACCATACTCATCGAAAAAAAACAGGCGTTGATCCAGGACTTTCTGGCCGGAAAGGAAACCAACTTTCTGGAAACGCTGACATCCTATCTGGATGAATATTTTTATTCCCTGTTTGAAAAAAGCATTGCCGCACGCAAAATGGTTGTATCAGGCAATCCCTTTGCCATTATTGCCCTTGGCGGATACGGCCGAAAAGAACAGTGCATCCATTCGGACATTGACCTGCTGATCCTGTTTGACCATAAGATCCCCACTGAGGTGGAGGCTTTTGTACAGGAACTGTTGTACCCCTTGTGGGATGCCCGGTTTGAAGTCGGGTACGCGGTCCGGACCATTGATGAATGCATTGAGATGTCTTTTGAACGGTTTGATATCCTGACCACGGTCCTTGATGCCCGGTTCCTTTGCGGCGGATCATTGATCTATTTTGACTTTCTGGAAAAATTCAGGGCCCGCCTGGCCTCCAAACACATCAAGAAAATCATGGCCTACCTCATGGACCAGGGGAAAAAACGGCTTGAGGATTTCGGGGACTCCACCTACCTGGTGGCCCCGGACCTGAAATCCGGATTCGGCGGCCTCAGGGATTACCACACCCTGTTGTGGTACGCCAAAATCAAATCCAACATCAAAAGCCGGCGGGACCTGGAATATTACGGATTTTTATCCCATTTTGAATTTGATGCCCTTGAAACCGCCCTGAACTATATCTGGGATATCCGGAACCGGCTGCATTATATCACCGGCAGAAAATGCGACACCCTTCACTTTGAATACCAGAAGGAAGTGGCGCAACTGCTGCCCGGCGGCAAAAACGGTTTCGGCCTGGACGTGGAAGCCTTTTTAGGGGAACTGCATGGCAAAATGGAGTTCATCAAACAGATGAACCAGATCACCTTGGAGGACATCATGTCCTCCTCCCGGACCCAGCAGGAAAAAGCCGTTTCCCGCCCGGCCAAAACCGAAGGCCTGATCATTCACAAACACCGGCTCAATTTCGCCAACACCGTGGTGGTCATGCAAAACCCTTCCCTGCTGCTTCGAATTTTCCTTGAAAGCGGCCGGACACGGATACCCCTGTCCATTGAAGCCCGAAGGGTGGTGTTTGAATTCCGTCATCTAGTGGATGACGAGGTCCGGTGTGACCCGGCCTGCGTTAAAATTTTCAAGCGGATACTGGCCATGTCCTTCTGGGAATTCAACGTTCTTAACGTCATGCTGTCCTCGGGCATTTTAGAAGAGTTTATCCCGGAATTTAAACAGGTCAAAGACAAAATCCAGTACAACCACTACCACCTGTTTCCTGTTGACAAGCACTCCATCCGGTGTGTCCAGGTGATCAACTCCTTTAAAGACCCCGGGGAGTCCAGCATCAATCAGCTGTATTCCGGAGTGTTCCGGGAGGTCAGGAACAAAAATGTTCTGTTGATATCCGCCCTGCTCCATGACATTGGAAAATCAGACCCGGCCAAAGAACACTCAAAAAGAGGGGCCAAGATTGCCGTCAAAATCATGAATCGCTTAGGGTTCAGCAAGACGGAAATTGATGATGCCGAATTTCTGATCAGACACCACCTGCTCATCGCTAAAACCGCCACCCGGCGGGATATCTCCGATGAGGAGACCGCTGTTTACCTGGCCAATAAAGTGGGAAAAATAAGGCTGCTCCGAATGCTTTTCCTGCTAACGGTGGCCGACTCCAAGGCCACGGGCCCCAAGGCCTGGAACGACTGGACCGAAAACCTGGTTAAAGATCTGTTCATCAAGGCCATTACCATTATCCGAACCGGAGAACTGGCCTCCAAAAAGACCCAGCGGATTATTGATAAAAAGAAAAAAGATGTCCTGGCCCTGCTCAGGGAAAGCTGGCGGGAAGAGGAAGTCACCAGCCTTCTCAACACCATGTCCCGCCGGTATCTGCTTTACGTTTCCCCCAAAACCATTGTGGACCATGTCAACCTTCACCGGAACCTGGGCGACAAAGACTTTTCCTGGCAGATCTCCACAGAAGAAAACTCGGATATCAGAACGGTCTCTATCTGCGGCAAAGACCGGCCCGGGTTTTACTCCAAAATCGCCGGTGTGTTTTTCTTAAACAACATCGACATCATTGCATCCCAGGCCTATTCTTTAGGAGACAGCCACATCCTAGATATTTTCAAGGTCAAACCGCCCAGGGACAAAATCTTTGAGCGGGAAAAATGGGAAAAAACTGAAAAAGATCTGATCCAGGCGCTGGAAGACGACCACTTTTTGGACACTGCCCTGGACAAGATCCCCCGGAATCTGACGGTGTCTTCAGGCATTGCCCCTGAGCCCAACCAGGTCCGGATTGATAATAACACCTCCAGCTTCTTTACCATTATTGAGGTCTTGACCTACGATTTTCCCGGGTTGCTCTTTGCCATAACCAATGCGCTTTACCGCAGTGGCGTCAATGTCAATGTGGCCATGGTCGGCAGCAAGGTAGACCAGGTCATTGACATCTTCTACGTCAGGAACATGACCGGAGACCAGAAAATAGAGAAAGATGAAGAGCTGAAAGAAATTGAAAAAACCATCATGAGCAGTCTTCCAAACATACATGCAAAGGAGGTAAGAAATGAAAAAAATTGAAGCGATCATCAAACCCTTCAAGCTCGACGACGTCAAGGAAGCCTTAAGTGAAGTCGGGATTTACGGCATGACCGTTACCGAGGTCAACGGCTACGGCCGCCAGAAAGGGCACAAGGAAATCTACAGAGGTGCCGAATACGTTGTAGATTTTGTCCCCAAAATCAAGCTTGAAATTGTGGTCAGCGACGATCGGGCTGAAGAAACCATTGAAACGGTTAGAAACGCAGCCAATACCGGCAAAATCGGGGACGGCAAAATATTTGTCACCACGATCGAACAGGTTATCCGGGTCAGAACCGGTGAAACTGGAACCGAAGCACTTTAAACCATACCCATTTAACCAAAACAAGAAAGGAACAAAAATGACACCAACAGACGTACTGGCAATGATCAAAGAAAACGATGTGAAAATTGTTGACATCAGGTGGCTGGACTTCATCGGCACCTGGCAGCACTTTTCAGTCCCCGTTGCAGAGCTTACCGAATCCTCATTTGAAGACGGCTTCGGATTTGACGGATCTTCCATGAGGGCATGGCAGGACATCAACAACTCTGACATGATCGTTCTCCCGGACCCGGACACCGCCAAAATCGATCCCTTTTTCAAGGTCCCGACCCTGGCCATTATCGGCAACATCCATGACCCCATCACCCAGGAAGCTTACTCCAGGGACCCCAGGGGAATTGCCAAACGGGTAGAAGCCTACATCAAAACCACCGGCCTCGGCGATACCATTTATATTGGTCCTGAACCTGAATTTTTCATCTTCTCCAACATCCGGTATGCCTCAGAAGCCCATGCATCCTTCTTTGAAATTGACTCCCCGGAAGCCAACTGGAACACCGGCGAAGGCGACATCCCCAACCTGGGTTACAAAATCCGGCCCAAATCCGGGTACTTCCCCCTTCCCCCCACAGACCAGTACCAGGACATGAGAACTGAAATGATGCTGACTCTGGAAAGCCTTGGCATTGCCATGGAATGCCAGCATCACGAAGTGGCCTCTGCCGGCCAGTCCGAAATTGACTTGCGGTTTGACTCCCTGACCAACATGGGCGACAAACTGGCCTGGTTCAAATATGTATTAAGAAACGTGGCCGCCAAATACAACCATACTGTCACCTTCATGCCCAAACCGCTTTACGGTGACAACGGCACCGGCATGCACACCCATTTAAGTTTCTGGAAAGACGGCAACCCCACCTTTGCCGGCAACCAGTATGCAGGCATGTCACAGGAAGCCCTCTGGGCCATCGGCGGTATCATGAAACACTGCAAAGCCCTGTGCGCCATCACCAACCCGACCACCAACTCATACAAACGTCTGGTTCCCGGGTTTGAAGCGCCCATTAAACTGGCTTACTCCAGCCGGAACAGATCGGCTGCCATCCGTCTGCCCATGTACTCGAGCTCTCCCAAGGCAAAACGGATCGAGTTCAGAACTCCGGACCCCTCTGCCAACGGCTACATGGCCTTCTCCGCCATGGCCATGGCCATGATCGACGGTATCCAGAACAAGCTTGATCCGGGCGATCCCATGGATAAAAACATCTATGATCTGCCCCCCGAAGAACTGGCCACCATCCCGTCCGCTCCAGGCTCCCTTGAAGAAGCGCTTGAAGCACTCAAAGAAGACCATGACTTCCTGCTCAAGGGCGATGTGTTCACCAAGGACGTTATCGACTACTGGATTGACTACAAGATGGAAAACGAAGTTAAACCCGTTATCAGCCGTCCCCATCCCCATGAGTTCTACCTGTACTATGACATTTAATTTAACCTGAAGTATTAATTGCCTCTCCTTAGCCTGCCCCGGGAATTGACTCTCTCCCCCGGGGCAGGTTTTTTGATTTTAGCTTTTAGCTGTTAGCCTTTAGCTGTTAGGCAGGCCTTTTGGCATGGCGCGCCCGCCCGCTTCGCTTATAACCTAAATGCTTCATAACTTTTTTTGATGCAATCAAAAAGAAAATACGCTATAAGAAAACCTGTTTTTAACCAGCATAGGAGATAACCACACACACCATGGGATTCTTATCTAACAGATGTCGTCCAGGCCTTCTCATCCTTATTTTCCTGATGTTAATCACATGCTCCCATGCCTGGGCTGCCGGAAAACAGGCCCCCGGGGCAAAGGACCTGGATGCCCTGGCCCAGCGGCTGATCGCTGACGGGTTTGCCCCTGAAAAGATTACCCCTCTGTTTACCCAGAAGACCGTATTTTTTGATCCCGACGGTGTATCCCTGTTTTTCATCCATACCGAATCCAGCCTCAACTACGACCAGTTCACCACCAAAGAATCCATTGCCAAAGCGGCCAACTATATCAAAACCCACAAAGAGACCCTGGATAAGGCAGAAGCCGATTATGGCGTAGACAAAACCGCCATTGCCGCCATCCTCCTGGTGGAGACCCAGCTCGGCAGTTATCTGGGCAACCGGACGGTCATCAACACCCTGTCCACCATGGCCGCCCTGACAGACCCGGTTCTGGTGGAAAAAATATGGAACTCCATTCCTGACAAGAAAAAACCCAGCCGGGAAAAATTCTTAGAAAAAGTCGAAAAAAAATCCGCGTGGGGATACGAGGAACTCAAGGCACTGCTCCAATATACGGAAAGGGAACAGCTATCCCCAGAATCCATCAAAGGCTCTTATGCCGGGGCCATGGGAATCCCCCAGTTCATGCCTTCCAACGCCCTGACCCTGGCCCGGGACGGCAATGCCGACGGCAAAATCGACTTATTTAACCATGAAGACGCCATTGTCAGCGTGGCCAACTATCTCAAAAGCCACGGCTGGAAACCGGACATCTCCCGCCAGCGCCGTCACGAGGTCCTGTTCGAGTACAACCATTCCAACTACTATGTAGATACCCTGATGAAAATTTCAGACAAGCTCAAGGAAGGATAACCCCTAAACACCCATGGACAATACCGTTTTATATATCCTGCTCATTGCCGGCATCTCGTTGATCCTGACCATGCTGTCCCTTATCGACATCATCAAAAAAGACTTTCCCTCCACCCGGATGAAAGTCATGTGGCACTTCATCGCCCTGATCCCGCTTATCGGCTGGCTGATCTACCTGATTTTCGGGTTCCGCACGGGAAAGAAAAAAACGTTTCCCGAACCCTGAGAATCGTAATTTTCGTTGACTTTCCAGGGAACTTCATATAACTATACCCCTTGCATATAAACTTTGGTCCCATCGTCTAGTGGTTCAGGACGCCGGCCTCTCACGCCGGTAACACGGGTTCGAATCCCGTTGGGATCACCACCATACAGATAAAGGCTTTCAGCGATTTGCTGAGAGCCTTTTTGATTTTAGGGCATTTGATTTCCCAACCGTATTTTCAACCTTTTGTTTTGGGAGTATATCAGGGTAGATACTCTTAACAGGGGGAACAAAGAGCTACGCATCCTTGTGCAGCGTTCGTTGTTTTTGGCTCATCATAATTAAAACCCTGAAATATCTATTCCAAATGTTTCTAAGACTTCTTCAAGAAAAGTTTTGTATGGCAGATCATTGGTGTAAGATAGCCAGCCAACCAGTTCTTTTATTTTTGTTTTATCGATATGATTGGCTTCATGCATTTTTATAAGCAATGACATTATCCGCATGACCTTGATGTTCATAGACTTTGCAAGGTCGATCATATTTTTGTCGTCTGTGATGACCGGGATGTCAAGGACATACCCTGCTGACAGCGCTCGAACATCTACCGGAGAAGCGCCATAGCCATTGTTAATGTTTTGTTCCCAAATATACGTTTCCGCGAGATTGATATCTTTTATATTTTGCTTGGAAAGTGTCAGGTACTTGCACCTGTTCTTTTTAAATTTTTCGTCATTTACCCATGGAAATTTTCTCTTAAGCCGTTGCTGCCGTTCAAACTCTTTTTGAAAATCTTTAATCAGGTATAATGTGAATTCCTCTTTACCAAATGAAACAAAAAGAAGCGGATGGATGCTGTAAGCAAGCCTGAGATATGCGTTGGTATCAAGAAGAAGTTTTGTTTGTGGCATTACCGGGTCAGATCCGCATGGATTTCCTTTGCATCAAGAAGGGTTGACCCTAAGACTGTTTGAACGAAGCCGGCAGATTTTTCAGTTTCGGATAAATATTTTTTCAATATTTTGAAAAATGGCGTTTTAAAGATTTTTTCAGAAATATGGATATACATTTCTGCCGTTAACGGTCTCCCGTTGGTCAGCGTCTCACTGACTTTTGGATATTTTTTATTAAAATTGGTTGTGGCCCCGTACAAACTTTTATCAAATTTTAAAATCCGTTCCCCATAATGCTTGGCGTAACTGTTGATGGCTTTGTAGATAGTTATGGGTGAGATGTAATGTTTTTTGGCATATGAAAAAATTATGGCTACTTTTTTGGTCGTTTCTTTTTGCCGCGTTATATCCCGGTATGCTGTTTGTGAAAGTTCTTCCGGGAACAAAAAAGCCTGGGCAAACTGATCCGCGAAATCTTCACTTTTGTCGATGTTATCATTTAATGACGGAGAGATCAGATGCCCTAACTCATGAACCATCCAAAACAAAAAATCGTTAACATGGCTGTCAATATTCAGATAAACCCATGTTGTTTTTGAGCCTGGCAAAAAAATTCTAAGGGCGTTTCCATGGGCATCTTTGTTCCCCCACAAAACGGGGATAATAATAACTTCCAAGTCTACAAATTTTTGGATTAATTTTTCATAGGCTATGGGGTCACCGTTTCCAACGCCGATATCCTGCCTTATTTTGGCTGCCACTTTTTGAAGGTAATCATATTCAGATGACGGATTTTTCAACGTCGGCGGCTGAACCAGATTTTCAAACGGATAGAATTCAAGAAGCCGCTCTAAAAGCCGCCCCATGTCAGTGGCTTTCTCAAAATGTTCATCCTTTGTCTTCCGGTTCATTTTTTTTCTAAAGGACACCATGGGAGCCAGAGGACCAGGCTGCTCGATGACCAGTTTATTCAGCGGCAGCCCCAATGTTATCCCGAGTTTGAGCAATTTATCCGGTCTCGGGAATTTATCTTCCTTTAACCAGTTGGAAATAATGGTCCTGGACACAGACAAAGCCTCAGACAGGTTGGCCTGGTTTAAACCCTTTTCCTGCATGGCGTCCTGAATAAGGGGGATATTTAATTGCTTATTCATAGGTTATTATTAATCCTCTTGTAAACTTTTGTCAACTTTAATTTGTGTATTAGAGATCAAGGCCGGCGCCATGCTTTTTTAACCATTGCTTTCTTTCGCGGTAATCCGGCATCACCTTGTCCACTTCATTCCAGAACAGGTCGGTGTGATTGCGGTGGTGAATATGGCAAAGCTCGTGAACCACCATGTAATCAATTATCTGAGGGGATGCCATCATGCATTTCCAATGAAATTGCAACAGATTGTTTTTTGTGCAACTGGCCCAGCGGTATCCCATATCCTTAACTTTAACCCCTGTGGGCTGAACCCCGACTTTGGGCGCATAATAGGCAATCCGGCCTTTAATCCGGTTTTCCCCCTTGGATTCATAGAAGGATTCAAATGCTTTTTTTGCCGCGCCTTCGCCGTGTTCGTCGATTAAAGAGCGTTTCAAACAGAACCGGCCTTGATTAAGCTTTAAATCAGCGGCTTGATCCGTCACCAGGGACAAGCGATAACTGCGCCCCAGGTATAGAAAAGATTCGCCATTGACCCACTCCCGGACCACCGCCGCAGCATTCAGGTCCCGCCACTGTGCAAGATTTTTGTAAATCCACATCCGTTTGCTGTGAACCACTGCATCCACCTGTTCAGGTGTAAACCCCTGGGGGGGCCTGACGGTCACCACCCCATCCCGTTCGATGACAATATCGGTGGTTTTGCGTTGGGTCCCGGGAAGCAGGATATAGTCTATATCGTCTATATGTCGGGCATTCATTTGTCATCACCCTTGATCAAGGCGTCATGTCTGCTTTTGGCAAGCTTCATGATTTCTATTGCAACACGTTCCCGGTTCTCTTTTAAAGCATCAATCCCCGTCAGGGTTAAGGCTTTTTTGATGCGACTTCTGATTTTCTTTTGTTTATCGGCATTGGTCCAGAAATCAATGCTGCCGATGCCGGACTGCAGGGTTTCTACAATAACTTCCATAAGGTCTTTCATTTTTGGTTTTGCGTTGTCGGGAATATCATCACTTCCAAAGGCCACAGTTGCGATATGGTCATAAAACGTGGCCGCCTCTTTTCCCATCCCGTCCTTTCCGGTCTTTCTGCCTTCAAGGGCCTGGGTTCTCAATTTCTCAAGTTCCTGTGCCAGGGCATCCCAGTTGTCCTGGTATTGCTCGATCAAATTTTCCACCTTTTCTGAAAGACTTTTGTAAAATGCCGGGTCTTCATCATGGTGGACGGTGCAATGTTTTCGGATGGCATGCTCCATCTCGCTTGCCTTGGCCTCAAAATTGCCTTTGGCATGCCGGTTCAATTTTTCAATGAAGTCATCGGCCAAAAGCTCCACCGGCGGCACCATAGGGTTGATCCCCAGACTGATCAAATGGGAGTTGATCAAATCTTTAACCTTGGCACCGGCATCTCCAAGGCTCAGGCTGGTATCCTTATACCGTTCTTTGGTGACGCGCAAAATGTAACCGAACCGTTTGGCAGGTACCCGGTAGGGATGGCCTGCAGGGTTGGGCAGAATGATGTCCAGGCTCATGAGAAATTTTTTAAGGTATACATCAAAATCAGCCCGAATTTTTTCATCCTTGAGCAGGGTCACGGCATCATGGACCACAGCAGCATCGGCTGTGATATCATCAAATTTTCCTTCAATAAAATCTTGTATGTTCTTTATCTTGTGCTGTTTGAACAATTGCAGCAGCCTTTGGTATCTTTCTTCCAGCACCGGCATTTCCGAGGCAATGCTTTTAAGTCCCTGGGCCAGTTCCTCCTGCTCGTCGCTTGCCGCATACAGGGTTAATGCCTGGGTCAGGTGGTTGGCAAGACCGATATAATCCACAATAAAGCCCCGGTTTTTCCCTTCGGCCACACGGTTGGTGCGTGCGATGGCCTGAAGCAAAGTGTGTTCCCTGATTTTTTTATCAATGTACATGACCTGCTCAATGGGGGCATCGAACCCGGTCAACAGCATATCGCAGACTATCAGGAATGCAATCCCGGTCAGCTCTTTTTCCGGATCATCAAAGTCAAAGGGTTTGCAAAAATTGGCCACGGCATTCCATTTTCTATTCTGTTTCCTGGCCTTGGTAATATAGGCGGCTTCATTGGTCCCGTCACCTGAAATCATCACGGCCGCCTTTAAAAAACGCATTTTTTTAATCAAAATAAGATCAGGGTCAGCGCAATGCTTTTCCTTTTGGATTCTATCTTCAAGCGCATCCTCTATGCCGGACTGATAACGGACCGCAGCCAGTTTTGAATGACAGACAACCTGGGCTTTAAATCCGTTGGGAAAAATATTGTCGATGTAATGCCCCACCAGGTCACTTGCAATGGCCTTGATCCGGGCCTCAGCCTCCAGGATGTCTCCGGTAGCCCCGTACTTTTTTTTGATGGCCAAAAGTTCTTCTTCTGTCCGGTCTTTGAACATATCTTCAAAGGCGGTTTCAAAGGCATGCTTTTCATTGAGGGCGGCGTCTGCGGTCTTTCCTTCGTACAGGATCTGCAAGGTAGCCCCGTCATTGACCGCATCCATCAGCCGGTAAGTATCAATGTATTGGCCGAATCTTTTCCAGGTCTTTTTCTCACCATGCCGCCAGGCAATCAGGGGGGTGCCTGTAAATGCGATTCTGGCGGCATTGGGAAAGGCCTCTACAATGTTATCCCCAAGATCGGAGCTTTGGGTTCTGTGGGCCTCATCAATCATCAGCAAAATTCGGTGGGAATCGTTTATGACACCGAATTGTTTTCCCGGGGGCATGGCCTGGTATGTACTTAAGGCCTCAGCCACCTGGAGGGGAAGGGGCTCCTCCCTTTGTTGAAATTTATGAACCATGACCATGTTGACATCGGATGTGTCCGTGCCAAGTTCGATTCTCAATTGAGCGGTATTCTCAATGACATTCACCCGGCCTCCGATCAGAACCGCTGTTTTGGAAAGCTGGGTTTCCAGATCCACACGGTCGTTGACCAAAATAATTTTAAAATCGCTTAAATCCTTTGAGGCCCGGATGATCCGGGCGACAAATACCATGGTTAAGGACTTTCCGGACCCCTGGGTGTGCCAGACCACCCCGCTGCGCTGGGCCGGTGTTTTTCCCTTTCTGAGCTGCCCACAAATTTTATTGGCCGCCCGGAACTGCTGATACCTGCAAACCACCTTGATGCGGGTGCCGCTGTCCGTATCCATGAAGACTGAACAGGTCCTAAGTATCCGGAGCAGATTGGACTTGTTCAGCATGCCGCTGATCAGTTGCTCCTGCTGATTTTTACCCTCGGCTGTCTTGTCGTCATGGGGCCATTGGGTTTTCCAGGGAAAAAAGTGTTCTTGTCCCGAGGTAACGGTACCGAAGTCCGCTTCCAGGCCACAGGTTCTGATGAGCAACAGGTTGGTATGGAAAAGACGGGGTTCCCCCTCTTTTAACCCCTGGTCTGCAGTGGCTTTCCTGCGGTTCATATACCGCTGCAACTGCTCAAAGGCTTCAGCTTTTGGGTGGGCGCAGGTGGGGCCGCCCTTCTTGCACTCCACCACCGCCAAAGGGATGCCGTTTACAAAAAGAACAATGTCCGGGATGATGAATTGCTTAACACAGCCCGGGGTATCTATTCTAAACTGGTTGACGGCATGGAACTGATTGTTTCCCGGATTCTGAAAGTCGATCAGCTTCACCACCGGGTCCTGCTCACCGGTGATTTCATTGACATCGGTCTGGGCTTTAAAGATCAGCTTCTGGACGGCCTCATTGGCTTCCAGAAGGGTGCGGTTGGGCTGCCGCAGGATCTGGTCATAAAGGTCGGTGAGCTGTCTTGAGGTCAACCAGGGCCTGCCGTCTGATGTCCGGTTGATATGGTTGACGGCCTGGTCAAATACTTGGGGCAGTACCCATTGTCTGAAGCTGTTGCGAAGGCTTTTCTCGGGATCATGGGGAATATCCGGCCCCTGATCCACAATTGTCCAGCCCAGCTCTTGAAGCTGCTTTAAAAAAGGTTGCTCGACTTCTGTGTATTCAGACATGAATGATTCCTTATTCGCTGACCTTTACCTGTACTTGGCCGGTTAGAAGATCGTGCATTAAACCAGATTTTTTAGACACTATTTTTTTCTTAAAGAGTTCTTCCCTGCTTAATTTATTTTGAACAATACTAAGTGCTTTTCCTATTATTTCTTGCTCTTTTGGAGGTGGACGATAGGTTATGATCTTTTTAATATCCCCAACATTGACATGTGGTGATGTAGTGGCCCCTAAGCCAGAAATTACTTGCCGATAAAAGCCTTGAACATTCATGCTCCACAATAGAAAATCTGGGTCGGTATCATGTGATGGCCTTAGAATCATTACTCTTTGCCCCAAACAAACTGGATCTTCTCCAGCTGGAGAAGCAATTCCTAGCCTTTCTCCTTCGCGAGAATAAATGATATCCCCCTTTTGGGGAGTTAAACGCTGAATTCTTTTTAAATATGTATTGTAATCTACCTTATAAGCCCGGTCTATCAATAATTGGCCTATTTCCATGTCCGCAGTTCGAACGCATGGAATACCTTCTTCTGTGTATATCGGAGTTGAGTGGGGACAATCCACTACATCTACACACAATTTATTGATTGGTACTATCTCCCATTGCTGGGGAATCCATCCTATCTGCGTTTCTTTATAAAGCTCCGGGGCCTGCTCCCTTGTCGGCCGAAGTTTACCGTCAGGTGTCACCCCCCGGGTGAACAGATCATGCATCAGGCCTTGTTTGATTTGCTGGTATTTTTGGATTAGGGCTTCGGTTTTTTCTATGGTTTGGTCAAGTGACTTTAAAATTTTTGATATCTTCTTCTGATTCTCTCTTCCTGGGTTATGGAACTGAATTTTTGATAACCACTCTCGGCTTATACTGGGAACACCTGTTGCTTCATTGAATTTTGTTAAATCAAAATTCAATAAACAATAATAAAGCAAACGAATATCTACTCGATCTTTGGGTATGACGGCATATGTTGTATCAACAGGCCAGAAGGGAGATTCAATTAACTGTGGATTCCCCAATGAACCTTTTCGTGGAACCACTATGGCGGATGGGAACATTGCCCTTTTAGCGTGGCCATAAATTCCACCTGTTCCTACGATAGGATATGGACCATCCTCTGTTAACACCTCCGATGGAGATTTTCCATAATGAATCGTAGACAAATCGGACAAGCTACTCATACCCCAACTCCACCAAAAAGGCATTCAACTGCTCAGATGCCGCATCCCGTTGAGCTTCGATCTCTTTGGCTGTAACCGCATACTTATCCCAAAGGTTCTCAATGGCCTTGATGCAGGCACGAAGATCAGCCTGAAGATATGCCTTGTAGGTTTCCATAAGGACGGATTGAAGCCGTTCAAGGATAACGTCCCGGGCTTCATGGGTCGTGATCTTTCCCCTGGCGCTTTCCACAAGCTCATCCCGCTTGTTCTCCGTGGCCTTGATGTTGTCTTTCACCGCCTTGAGTTCATCTTCCAGGGCATTGTGTCGGGACAATGCCAATGTGATATGCTGGGCGCGGGATCTGGCAAGCTCTCCTGATGTGATGGCCTGCTTTAATGACCCTTCATATCCGGAATCATGCCCCACTGTCTTGGCCAGCTCAAGAATCCGGTTGCCGTTACAAAACAGGGCCAGGTTCTGGTTAAGCCCTTCTGAACAATAAAAGCCTTTTGTTTCTCCTTTGGGCAAAAGGCCTGCGGCTTTGATCTCAGCGAATATGTTGCCGGCCAGAGCCTTTAATTCCTTTAAGTGGGCCTTCCACGCTGCATTCAGCTCTTTGAGGGTCTCTTTTTTTGATTTCACTTCGTCTGCCGGCAGGACACCGGTGTCCTCGGTATCCTCAAAATCCTCTTCGCCGGCCGCACTGAACAGTGCGAGAAGTTCATCCCTGCGGGCCTTTGCCTGCTCCATCTGCGCCAATACCTCAGGGAACTGGCTTTGAAGAATGTCATCGTCCGGTATCAGCCCGGGTCCCCAGCCGCTGGCCGCAATGGATTTAAAGTCGGCTTTTAATGTGTTGACGTAATTGGCAAAGGCGCCCCGCACCTGGAAAGCAGTCAACAGATCCTGATCTTTGAACGTGTCTGCAATGCTTTCCAGAAGCGTCCTTCGCATAAGGTAGACGTTCCCGGCCCTCTCATGCCGATTTTCCGGATCATTGGCCAAGGCCTGGACAATGGGCAGATTTTTTTCCCACCAGTCCGAAAGGATGGCCATAAAGGTCTTTTGCCGCAACACGACACCAGGATGATTGGCCACAAATTCAGGGATGCTGCGTTTATCGGCAATTTCCGGGGCAAGATCCATATAGTCTTTATTTTTGGGGATAAAACAGTCCTGCATCAGTCCCGAATAATTGGACCGGAAATGCTCCAGGGCATTGATTTCTGCAAGGGGGATACCACCGTGGAGATGGGCCCTGACATCATGGGGTTCCGGCGGCGGGGCATTGTCCACATACCTTCGGATATTGCAGTTAAACGCCTCTTTCTCAATTTCATCCACAGGAACATTTCTGGCATACCCCGGGGTGTCCACTTTCTCGTGGTAGGTATAGACGATTTTATCGATATCCTCGGGTCTAAGATAATTTCTGGCCTTGCCGTCCCGGTATTCCCTGTCCGCATTGATAAACAGGACATGGTCCCTGTCTGTTGCCCCCTCTTTGTTAAGCACCAGAATACAGGCCGGGATGCCGGTGCCGTAAAACAGGTTGCTTGGCAAACCGATGACCGCTTCAAGATATCCGTTTTGAATAAAGTGCTGCCGGGCCTCCCGTTCTTCTCCCCCGCGAAACAGGACCCCGTGGGGCATAACCGTGGCAAGCCGTCCGTTATGCCTGGTGACGGCCAGCATGTGCTGGACGAACATAAGATCTGCTTTTTTGCCTTTTTCCGGCATCATGACAGGAAAACGTCCTGGAAACTGCAACTCTTTCTTTTTATAATTCTGGCTGAAAGGGGGATTGGCAAGCACCCTGTCAAACCGGGTCAGTTCATTGGTTTCATCCCGGTGAAGGGGTTCTTTTATGGTATCTGCCTGCCGGATATCGGCATGGGAAATACCGTGCAGCAGCATGTTCATTTTGCAGATGGACCAGGTGGTACCAATGGATTCCTGTCCGTTCAGGGACAATTCACCCGGATCGCCCCCACACTCTCTCAAATAGTCCCGCGCCTGGATCAGCATGCCCCCGGACCCGATTGTCGGGTCATATATGCTCATGCCTTCCCGGGGATCACAGATCTCCACGCAGATGCGGACCACTTCGGCAGGGGTGTAAAACTCTCCGGCCTTTTTACCGGCTGAGTCGGCAAAATATTTGATCAGCCATTCATAGGCTGTTCCCAAAAGATCCGGAAACTCAAAGTCTTCATCTTTGAGGGGGATTTTTTCAAAATTCTGGATAAAATCGGCAAGGGTGTCGTCATCGAGGGTCCGCTGTACGATCTTACGGTTGAAATTGATGCCTTTAAGGACATCCTGGAGGGCATCAATGTTGGCTTCCTCAATGGCTTCCAGGGCCTTGTTCAGTTGTGTGCCGACATTTTCCTTTACATGTTTTAATGCCGGGTGGTGGTTTATTTTTGTTTTTCCGGTTTTTTTGTCTTTGACCTGCTCATCCCAGCCGTGGTTCCACCTGGCCCGCCTGGGAACATAAAAATATTTCCCTGAATAGTTGTCCCGGTCTTCAAGTTCAATTTCGATATCCTCTGAAGACATGCCCAGGGCCTGATTTTCATTTTTTATTTCATCCCGGCGCTGGTCAAACAGATCACTGGCCCGTTTTAAAAACAGCATGCCGAATATATATTCTTTATACTCACTGGCATCCATGCTGCCGCGCAGGTCATCACAGGCCGTGAGCAGGAGATTCTCAAGCTTTGAAAGCGTTAGTTTATTCGCCATTATCGGCCGTTCCTTCCCATCAAGTGAGCTCAGATTAAGTGTGCAGATGTCAGGAACACGACATCTGATCCAAAAGAAGATATATCTACCAAAAAGTACCGGTATACGGCCAGGCTAAAATAGGACGAAACCTCCTTTAGTATGGCAAATCATTGGAATTGAATCTGTTTTGGATATACGATGCCACCTCTTGTAAAGGCATTTCAGGGGACGAGTTACCACTTCTGACGTAAAATTTCTCTTGTTTTTGTCCATTTTTATCGGTAGCCGTTGTATAGAGCGGATTTAAGCCGGGTTTAATTTCCACCAGGCAGATCTCCGTATCATCAATAACCGGGAAACTGATCACCAGATTGTTTTCTGCAAATTCAACACCATATGCTGAATTGACCAGATTTCTTAAGTGCAGCTCGAATCCGTCTTTTGTACTGTTTTGTAATGTATTGTAATCGTTTTCAAGACCCACGACTTCCATATCATCGGAAACCCCCATAATCAGGTTCCCGCCCTGGCCGTTGCTGAACGCGGCGATTGTTTTGAGAATCACCTCTTCCAGTTTCTTGTTTACTTTTTGCTGGTGAATGTCATATCTCAGGGTTGTTTTGAATTCCACATGGTGGGTTTCACCCTGGTTGATCATTTCCTGAATATCCAGATCAACTTCTGCACTGTCGGTGTCTGTAATTGAATTCAAAAATTCATTCAACTCTGCTGCCAGCATCTTTCTTCTATATTCAAGAAACCGTTCATAGTTTTCCAGTTTCCAAAGTTCCCTGTCCTCGGGAATGCTTTGAAGGGCCAATGCGCCGGGAAATTTTTCAACAACATCTGACAGGTAGCCTTCTGCAAGTTTTGCACTTTTGGTTCGATTGGCCACGGCAGTTAAAATTGCCCGGTTGGTAATTTCCTGGGCCAAAGCAAATTTTCTGCGGTTGTTCCAGTCATAACCGTGGGCCTTCAGTACCGAATAGGGAAAAATATGATCCCATTCAAGGCCGTATTTTTTGCCCATGTTTTTTCGAATGCTGATACCGGTACTCAAGCATTTGGCATCTTTGCTTTTAAAATAGAATTTCATCAGATTCCAAAGGGCATGCCTGACGTCAACCCCGATGAACTCATCTTTTTCAATCTCAAGTTTTCGCTCTAAGGCAATAATGTTGAGCAGCTTGTCAAAGGGATTTTCTTCTTCAACGATAATTTTAAGGTCCTTATCCAGCTTTTGAGGCAATTGGCTGATATACCGCTGCCGGATCTGGGAATAATAGAACCACTTGATGGCCTTTTTGATTTCAATTTGGGACAGGTTGTCTTTGCCCTTGTTATAAGCGTAGACAATAATGGGAATGAAGGCGTAGACAGAATTCACCTCCTTTGTGTGATCAATATAGGCCTGGCTTTTCATCAAATTAAAGACATAATCCAGAATATCCTTGTCCAACCGGTCCCAGGCGGCCTTAATCTTCTCCATATTCTCAATGCCGTGGAGCCGCTCCATTTTGGACCCCATGTTGTATAGGACCCCCAAAAGCACGTAGACTATGAAATCCAGCTTTAAAACAAAACCATTGGTTTCAAGTTCAAAAAGTTTTCTTTTAAACAGCTCCCGGGCTTCGGGCCAGTACCCTGAAATCTGTGCCAGTGCAAGCTCTGCATCAGTAAGGTTAACGCCGGCAGAATTGACCACATAAAAAATATCAATGGCCTCCTTGATGGTTGCCTTGGTCGGAATAACCTGTTCCTGGAAATCCCTGTCCTTAATCCTTTCAATAGCCCTGAAGTTATCATCGATAACATTTTCCCGGGATCGGGGGAGACGTTCTCCGCCTAACTGGTTTTCCAGTTGATCGACCACATCCCGGTATCTGACTCTCCCTTTAAAAATATCTGAGATGTTGACCCAGACCGGATTCTTTTCCATGATGGTTTTCTTGTAATATTCAAGATCCAGGGTCTCCACATTCACATAGAGCCCTCTGATATTATGAAGGATTTCATGCTCTTTATAATAGGGCGGAATTTGGTTGGTCATGAGCATGTAAAGGGTTGTGATGCGTTGTTGGCCATCAAGAATCAATTTAACAGATCCCTGCCGGGGATCATACTTGTGATCCCCTTTTAATTCGGGGGGATTCCCGGTCTCCCAGGTAAGCATGGTCCCGGTTGGATAATCTTGAATCAACGAGTTAATCAGTTCTTTGGCATCATTTCTTTTCCAGACATATTCACGTTGAAAGGCTGGGACGAAAAGCTGTTTTTCATCTATTTTATCTAGTATTTGACTGATTTTCATTTTAAAGAGATCCTGTAATTGAATGTGGCAATTAATGAAAATGGGACGCTATTTGCCGTTATTGACTTAGAACAGATCATCAATCCTATTTTATATGAAAGACTCAGCAACCTGTTGAGTTCTTTCAATATTTGTTGTGGGCGGTTCTTGGTTGGATAACCAGGGCGGCCCGTGGCCGTTATATGAAAGTCCCACTAACATCCTGAGAAGACTCTCAATATTTGTTGTGGGCGGCTCTTGGTTGGATAACCAAAGCGGCTCGTGGCCGTTATACGGTATGATTGATGAAGAATTACAGACCCGTTCTTGATCTTTAGCAGGAATGGAAAAAGGTGTAAACCGAATTATGAAAGAGCGCTGCACTGTCGGTATTACACCTCATAAAAAACTTTTCGATCATGGTTGTTTCCCTTTTCTCAAATCATTGTAAAGCTATGAATTCTTCTATGGCTCAGGCAGCTTCACCACCTGTTTCTTTAGCGGCCTTATATTCATTATAAGTTCTATCCCAATCTATTCTTGGAAAAGCCGATTTCACAGCCTCCAGAAAATTTTCTTGATTCAGGGTTTCGTATGTGACGTCTTTATAGCTGACCTGCAAAGACATTTTTCTGATCAATGATTCTGCTACGGGAAAAACCTTGTCCAGCTCGGATTTCAGCCAGCAGGCTGCATCTTCCTTTGTCGGTCTCCCGGATAAAGACTGACCAATCAGGACGTCCGGCGGTGTGTCCAATGCCCGTTTAATATAATAATCAACCACTTGGCGTTTTGATTGATCAATCTCTTTTTGTAACTCTTTTTGAATCATATCCTGGTGGTTTGACAATTTATCCTCTAATTGCTCAAGACGCTTTTGCAGGTGCTCTTTTGCGCCTTTGAGGACGGCCCGGCCATATCCTTTACCCAATGACGGCGTAAGGTCCTTTCGGATCTGGTTCAACTCATCCTCCAGCGGTTTGGATGATAGTTTGCCCCGTTTTTCGATAAGCTCAAACGTGGTTTTTAATCGGCCTTCTAAATCCCTGGTGCCGCCAAGTTTCTGGATCTGTGGTGGAATCGCAACCCTTTGGCGCTGGATGGCCGCCCCTGTCAGGCTTAGTTCCACATATTGCAGGTAGGGCTCAAACACCCTTACCTGCCGGGCCACATCGAATTTTGCCGGTGGTGCCTCTTTCAGGCCTTGATCCACCTGATCAAACATTTGAGCGTCCACCGGACTGAAGTCACTTTCTTCAGGAAGGCTTAAAATTTTCAATTTTTCTGCTTCATCCTGGGCCATGGCAACGGCAATGTCCCTGGCGCCGGGTGCTAAGCGGCTCAATGCTTCAATGATTTGATCTTGTGTTAAACGCAGGGCATTGCGGATATCTTTACCGGGCTCTGCTTCAAGATACAATGGGGTGGGGGTAAAGGCATAGCCCTGCCCGTCGGCAATAATGAAGGCGCTTCTCAATCCTGCGGCATGGCGGACAATGATTCCTGCGTTCTTCAGGGTTTCCACGGCATTGATATCCCCATACCCCATGCGCATAACCCGTTCATCAAAGTCAATCCATACGGTGATCAGATCAGGTCCTATGGTTTTTGCCGCCTTTTCCATGGCCTTGGCAACAACCGGCTGAACGCCGGGGGCTGAATAACAGATGGGAGATCGGGATCTTTGAATCAATTGAGCAATCCGTTTTGATGACATGTGACAGAAGAATGAGTCAGAACACATTTTTATCCCCCTTGGAACGAATTGGATTTATGTTAAATATATGATATCGAATTTATTTTATAAGTTAGCCGGCCTTTCAGCAAAAGCAAATCGCTTTCCATCAGCGGATCATCTCCATATTTATTTTTCTGTCCTGAGGGGAAAGTTTAGGAATGTTCCCGTTTCTTGATCATTCTTTTAGATTAATTTCTTCAAGTTTCGTTTTCAATATCCGGATGATGGTTTCACATGTTTGAACACTTTTTTCCCGCCCCTTATTTTCATAATACATCTGATTGAGTTCCGTTTTCTCAATGGCCTGCTTTAGGTTTGATTTTTGTACGGTATGAGATAATTTTTCCCATAATCTGGTTGCTTCTTTTGCCTGTGTTGCATTGGCAATGTTTATCTTCTGTGATGAGAACACTTATTCACCTCTGTTTTAAATATTACATTTGCGGCTTTATCCGTAACATGTTCGGTTTTGTGTTGCAATTGTTTAAAAGCAGGAAAGCAGAAATGGTCAGGTCTTGAATTATCATTTTGTTATAACGGCCACGGGTCGCTTTGGTTATCCAACCAAGAGCCGCCAGCAACAAATATTGAAAGTATTTTCAGGACCTTAGTGAGACTTTCATATAAATTCAAGACCTGGCCCTGTTCTTTTTGACCCTGTTCTTTTCTGGGATGAATATTGAATGCTTGACCTGGGACAGATTGATGGTAAGTGTTAAGAAGATCGTCAACCCAAAGAAGCAAGGCAGAGGAAAATCTATGAAGATATCAGGAAAAAAAACCGGAAAACTGGCTTTTGAAATCAAGCAGGACAGCTACACCTACACCCTTGATGCCCCGGAAAGCGTTGGCGGTGAAGGCAAAGGCCCATCGCCCAAAGGCCTTCTTTTAAGCGGTTTGATTGGATGCACCGGTATTGATGTGGCCATGATCCTCGGCAAAATGCGGGTGGACATAACGGATATGGAAATCACTGCTCAAACCGAGCTGACAGACCAGCAGCCTTCGGTATTTAAGGAAATCACCTTATCTTACCACATCACCGGCAATGAACAGGATGCAAAAAAAATCAAACGGGCCGTGTCCCTGTCCATGGGAACCTACTGCGGGGTCTCAGCCATGCTGGAAAAAAACAGCCGTATTATCCCTAAAATATATCTGAACGGTAAAGAGATTTAAGCGGTTAGCGGAATCTATTGGCCGGCGGATCACTTGAAAGCTGGTTTTTGGGAGGGAGTAGAACATCATGACGGATGACAAACTCAAAGCCTATCGATACTTTCTAAAAGACAGTATCCGTAAAACCATTGCCTTCAGATATACCGATCAGAACCAGGAGGTTCCGGTGCCGCCCATTGAGAAACCATATGCGGATGGCGCAACCCGGATAGATCTTCCCGGTCCTGATGACTGGAAACGTATTTCCCGGACCGATATCACCCACGCCATGGGCAGCAGAAAAAGCCGCCGGGCCTATCTGGATCAACGCCTTACATTAGAGGAGCTTTCATACCTGTTGTGGTGTACCCAGGGAGTTAAAGGGAAACCTGTCCACGGCCATGCCTACCGGAATGTGCCGTCTGCAGGCTGCCGCCATGCCCTTGAAACCTATCTGGCCGTTTTTAAAGTAGCGGGCATTGATCCCGGCGTTTACCGGTATCTGCCCCTTTCCCATCAACTCTTATTTGAATTCAAAGATGAGATGCTTTCTGAAAAAATGATCATTGCGTCCTTAGGACAGCCTTACCCGGGCAGATCAGCGGTTACCTTCATCTGGTCGGCCATCCCCTACCGGATGGAATGGCGGTATGGCCTGGCAGCCCATAAGGTCATTGCCCTGGATGCCGGCCATGTCTGCCAGAACCTCTACCTTGCCTGCGAAGCCATTGACGCCGGGACCTGTGCCATTGCCGCCTATGATCAGGAAGAACTCGATGAACTGCTCGGCCTTGATGGCGAAGAAGAGTTTGCCATATACCTTGCCCCGGTGGGAAAGGTCAAAAAACAGGGACCTAAAGAAAAATAAACCGCCCCCGAAACGCTACTCATTGGCGCAATATCCGAACAGGGCGGCAAATTTTTTCAGGTCAACCGCCGACAGGTCTGAGCATACGATGCTGATGTCCTCACCGTCCACATCCAGATCCCGGCCAAAGTCGCCCAGGATGGGGGCATCGCTGAGAAACAGGTAAGACTTGCCGACATATCGGGAGCCGTAATAGGCCGCACCGATTAAGAAATCATGGTTTCCGTCACCGTTCAGATCCCCTGTGGAAACCAGGGAAAATCCGGCATAATCGTAGCTGGCCTCCCCAAGAAAGGATGCATCAGTCTGTGAGGCGCTGATGTTCTGTTCCCACCCGGTCTCTTTTCCGTAAACAAGATAGACTTTGCCGGCATACTGGTCAGACCAGGTCGCTCCCATGAGAAAATCATCAAACCCGTCGTTGTTAATGTCTCCGGCGCCCCTGACAGATCTTCCCAAATGGTCGTCTTCCAGCTCACCGGTATATGAGGCGATTGAGCCTGATCCCAGGCTTTCTCCCGTGGCCCACCCTGAAGACTTCCCAAAAACGAGATAGACTTTTCCCGCCCGGTCGGCACTCTCATCATTTTCATCGGCCCCGATCAGAATATCATCAAACCCGTCGTTGTTGACATCCCCGGCAAAGACGACGCAATGGCCCGACCAGTCTTGGGTATACTCCCCGTTAAAAGTGGCGGCCGCCGCATCCAGGACAGGGGTGGCAAGTTCCCACCCCTCTTTTTTGCCAAGGATCAGGTAGGTTTTTCCCCGGCAGTCATCCCGATGATAAGGATAAAAAACGGAAACCGGAGAAAAGGAAACGGGAGACCGGATCGCGCATCCTTAGGGGTTACGAATTCCGGTTTCCCGTTTCCGGTCTAACGGCCTTCCAGGTTATACCATTTCCCTCAAGGTCCGGGCCGCATCGTTCAGGGTCTGAATCCCGGCCTTGACCTGGCCGATCCCCGATGTGGTTTCCTTTGCCCCCTGGTTCAGGGTCCCCATGGCGTCAACCACCTGTTTTACGGCAATGGCCTGCTGCTGTACATTTAATGAAATCTGTCTGGTGTTCCGGGCCGCTTCATTGATGGCCACACGGACATTATCAAAGGTTTCAGATGTGGCTTTGGCCAGTGCCGCCCCCGGTCCACATTTTTGATGCCCTCTTCCGTGGCCATGACCGTGGCATTGGTGACTTTCTGGATCTCTGCCACCAGGGTATTGATCCGTTCTGCCGACTGTTTGCTTTCATCAGCAAGCTTTCGGATTTCAACAGATAAAACCGAAAACCCCTTGCCGTGTTCTCCTGCGCGGACCGCTTCCACGGCCGCGTTCATGGCGAGCATTTTGGTTTCCTTGGCAAAATCCGATACCAGGTTGGTGATGTCTCCGATTTTTCCGGTCTGCTCGGATAAATGGCGGATCTGTTTGGCAATGTCATCCACCTTTTCTTTGAGTGTGGTCATGCCAAGGACCATGTCCTCCATTTTTCTTCGGCCTTCCTCGGACAGATCAAGGACCTGCTCGGTTCCGGCTGCGGCAGATTCGGCCTGTCTAGCGGACAGTTTGCTTGAGGTGCCAAGCTCTTCCATGGTGGTACTGGTTTCCTGGACCGCACTGGCCTGCTGCCGGGCCACGGATTCCTGCTGGGCAACCGAAGTGGTAATCTGGGCCGAAGAAGAGGATAAGACACCAATCACCTGATTTAGCGGAAGGCTGATGGAACGGGCAAGATAAGCACCCACTGCCAGCACGGCAATCACACCGATCACCCCGAATATCATCATGGCCCTTTTGAGTTTAAAAAAGGCGTCAAAGGCCTCATCCTGGTCAATGGCCGTCACAATGGCCCACCTGATGCCCAGTGTATCAATGGATGAGAAACCGGCCAGAACCGGAACCCCCCGGTAATCTGCGGTTAATTTCACCCCGCTTTCCCCCTGCAGGGCCTGGTGGACCATTGGATTATCATAAGACAGGGTGCCGATGGCGGTTTGCCGTTTTAAGGCTTTTTCAAAGGTATCCGGGGCGACCCCCATCTTTAAAAGCTGTTTTTTCAGCACCTCTGGTTCCTGGGAAAGATGCCTTGAGTTGGAGCGAAATTTCAAGTCAGGGCCGATCAGCACACTGTCCCCGCTTTTTCCCAACCCGACCCTTTCCCATTGATGATTATTGGTCATGATATGGTTAATCCGGTCAACGGACAGCTGGAATGCAAGGACGCCTGTAACCCCTTTTTTATTAAAGACAGGCGCGGCGATAAACGCTGCCTCCTGGTTAAATGACGGCGGATAAGGGGCAAAGTCGGAAAAAAATACGTTGGGTTTTTCGGCGGCCAGGGCCTTTTGGACCACGCCAGCTAAGCCGGTATCGGCATAGGGACCGGTGAGCAGGCTGCTGGGTCACATCTTCCTGTTGGTTGGAAAAACTCATGTACCCTCTTTCTTCATACTGTTTAAAAGCTACGGAAAACCGGAGCATGGCGTCTCGGATCATGGTACTCCGGGCCTGGGTTGAGACCTGGCTTTTTTTTGTTGTGGGCGGTTCTTGGTTGGATAACCAAGGCGGCCCGTGGCCGTTTATAAGAAACTGGAGACAAGAAACAAGAGACAAGAGGGCGAAGCACCTGCGGTGCCCAATTTATAGCCTGCCGTTGCTGGTATCTTCAGTTTCATTATTCGTTGTGGGCTTGTGGCCCGTGGCCGTTAGCCGAAAACACTTCATGAATTAAGGGCCTAAGCCGCTGCTGATTTTTCGCATGGCCTTAAGGCCCCAGAGCGTGAATTCTTAGAGAAAATATTTGAACATCGCGATATGAAAGATAACCGTTTGAATTTCAGATGAATTCTGGCCTATTTTTATCATAAAAATGCCCGGCAGGACAATTGATTTCTCAAAAAATATAACCCGGGTCAGGTTTAATTTGTATCCGGCAAAGGCTGATGATAAATTGCATTGCAGATGCCAATACAACATTATGCAAAGGAGCAAGTCAGGCCGATGGAAGAAAACACAAGCACATATGGATGGAACGCCTCAATGGGCATCAGCCTCTATAATAAAATCCGGCAGGATATGAAAACGTCCATGCTGAAAAAGGATACTGCCGTGCGGGATACCATGCGGCTGATCATGGGGGCGTTCCCCGAAATCACGGTACCCATCACCCTTGAGAGCGGGAAAAAATCCACCCGGGCCAAAACCCCTGATGAGATTACGGATGAAGATATCCATAACATTATCCGAAAATTTGTTAAATCGGAAAGAACCGTTCTGGAAATAAAAAAAGAGGCCTCTTCCGATTATCTTGAACTTTTAGAATCCTATCTTCCCAAAATGGCTACAACTGAGGAAATTGAAGCCTGGATCAAAGGCCATGTGGACTTTTCCACCATAAAAAGCCCCATGCAGGCCATGGGGCAGGTGATGAAACATTTTGGGAAACAGGCCGACGGGAACCAGGTAAAGGCCATTCTTCAGGGGATGACCGGGGATTAGACCCACAGGGTCCCGGCATAACAGCTTTCCTTAAGGTCTACCCGGGTCCGGCCCAGGGCTTTGCCCCCCCATGTCATGGCAAGCTCATAAGTGCCGCCGTTTTTGGGCAGGCCTGAAAAGCGATAGTCCCCGAAAGCGTTGGTTTCCATGCCGGCGATTTTAACCCCGTTTTTGAGCAGGTCCACGGTGACGCCTTCAACACATTCCTCAACCGCTCCTTTGCCGGCGGCCACGCTGCCGGCAATAAAACAGGTATTAAACCGCTGCAAATGTTTATAAAGGACCACCGGTGTCCCGGCGGCCGGTCCAGGGGTCTTCCCGTCAATGGTTTCAAGGCCGTCTGACCGGATATGGGCTTCACGTTCTTCTTCGGTCATCTTCTGAAAACTCAAGGCCCCGGTGGGACAGGCCTGGACACACCGGGGCGCTTCCCAGCCCTGGTCCAGAAGATGGGCGCACAGGGTACATTTTTGGGGGGTTTGATTGTCCTCGTTCCAGAAGATGGCGCCGTGGGGACAGGCCGACACCAGGTCTTTCCGGCCCTTTGCCTTTTCAGGGTCAATGATGACAATACCGTCGGGCCGCCTGTAAATTTCATTGTTGGACGCCTTTTGAATGCAGGGGGCATCGGCACAGTGTAAACACGGCTTTGGCAGGTAAGCCACATTGATATGGGGGAATGTTCCTTGTTCCTTTCTTAAGATGTTCATCCACCGGTGGCCGTGCCGGGGCTGGGCCAGGGCATAGGGCGGCCAGTCATTGTCATAATGCTCGTCTTTGCAGGAAAGAAAGCAGTTGTTGCAGTTGATGCATTTTTCAAGGTCTATGGTCATCTGGTATTTTTTCATTGGGGAATCTCCTGTATAAGCTGTTAGCTTTTAGCTGTTAGCTGTTAGCTTTTAGCCGTTAGCTTTTAGCTGTTAGCGGTCTCCGGCCACCGGTCTCCGGTCTCCTTTCTTCCGGTCTCCTCCCATTTGCCTACTTGAACCAGGCAGGAGTTGGGGGCACTGGAGTGGGATTTCTTAATAATGTGCCGGTCCGGGGTCAGCAGGTTGATGCATCCGCCCCGGTCCGGGGAGTTTCCAGGTTCGCCCAAAGGCTCGTACCGGGCTGATCCCTCATAGGAGTGAACCACCCCCGGCGGAATCCGCTGGGTAACCTGGGCCGCACAGATCACGCTTCCCCGGTCATTGAACACCTCGACCAGGTCAAGATTGCTGATCCCCCGGCCCCCGGCATCCACCGGATTGATCCGGATGATCCAGTAGTCGTGGCCGCCGATTTGAACCCGGTGATCTTTGACATCGTTCATGAACCCGTCCTTGGCATCAAACATGGTATGAAAGCTGTACCGCGGATGGGGGGAAATCATCTGCAAGGGATATTTTTCCTTTAACTGCGTGCTGTTGTACCCTTCCCAGGACGGGATGTATTTGGAGATCAGGGGCCGCTCCGGGTCGTCCGGGGCAAACCGCTTTAAGCTTGAGGATTCAAATTCGAGTTTTCCGGACTGGGTCTGGAGCCCTGAGCGCCATTTCCGGGTATAATCCCCAGGCAAGGGGGCGGGTTCAGGCACATCTTTTTTGGTCCCGTTGGCAAACCAGCGAAAGGAGACCGGCGCCTTTAAGGGGTCTGCCGGGGGCGGCACCACATAGTACCCTTTTTTGATAAAGGCGTTCCATGAGATCACCCTTGGCAGGTCACTGGCATCAAAAAGCCGTCTGCACCACTCAATCTCGGTACACCCTTCGGAAAACGGGGCCCCAATCCCTAAGCGCTGGGCAAGTTCCAGGAAAATCTGGTAATCGGACTTGGATTCACCCAAAGGCTCAATGCACTTGTGCTGAAAGGTGATGATCCGGTGATTCCACTGTGAGAACTGGTGATGGCCGTACCCGCCGGAGTTGGCGGTCTCACCGATGTCCCACCGTTCAAAGTTGGTACAGGCCGGCAGGATGATATCGGCAAACCTGGTTTCCCCTTCAAACCAGATGGACTGGTTGACCACAAACTCAAGATTATCGCTGCGGTAGGCGTTGACATACCGGTTGGAAGACGGCATGGTCCCAAAGTGGGAGCCGCCGTATTTATAGTACATTTTAACCGGTGAATGTCCCGGGGCCGGATAGGTAAATTTTTTAAACTGGCCTTCAATGGTTTTGGGGTCGGTCAGATACCCTTCGCAGGTGCCGTTCAAAAAGACTTCGGGAATCCGGAGCCGCGGAACAAGCTGGCCCACGGTATTCATGGTGGGCAGCTGGGGCATTTTCTGGTACATGTTGATTCTAAGGCCGGTGTTGTCAAGGTCGCCGGAAAGCCCCCCTTCTGCGTACCCGGGAAAATAAAAATGAATATCCACCGGGGCGCCCTGCTGTAATCCCCCCATGTTGATGCCGGGATTGCCCAGGCCCTGCATGGCCATCAGGCAGACCATGGACCTTGCCCATTCAATGCCCGTGGCGCTTCGGCAGGCCCCGCCAAACCCGGCGGCCCCGCCGGCGGCCAGATAGGTTTTCTTTTTTCCCCATTCCCGGGCCAGGGCCCTGACATCTTTGGCCGGGACACCGGTTTCTTTTTCCTGCCATTCGCAAGTTTTTGGCGTCCCATCGTCCCGGCCCAGGACATACGCTTTCCACAGGTCAAACCCAACGGTCCGTTCAGCCACATAGGATTTATCGTACAGGTCTTCGGTGATCCAGACATGGGCAATGGCAAGGCTCATGGCATTGCCGGTATCGGGCCTCGGGGCCAGCCATTTTCCCCCTAACAGGGCGGCCGTATGGTTATAATAAGGATCAATGTGGACCATTTTAATGCCGATTTCTTTGGCCCACATCCGCCGGATGGTTCCTTCAAAGGCACCGTACACCCCGTTGGTGGCCTCGGGATCACTGGACCAGAACACGATGAGTTCACACGCTTTTAAGCAGTCCTCAACCGTGCCGTAGGTGTCGTGTCCGCCGTTTCTCATGCTGTTGCCCCAGTGGTGCATGGCCCCCCAGTACCAGCCTTCCCAGGAGTCCGGATTATGGACCACCGGGGTATACCCGATGGAGTTCATGAACCGGGTCCGGGTGCTGAGCCAGTACCCTAAATTTCCCCAGGTGTGGTGGGAGCCCGAGCCGTTCATGATGGCCCCGGGACCATAGGTTTCTTTCATCCGCTGGATTTCATGGGCCACCATGTCCAGGGCCTCATCCCAGGAAATCCGTTCGTAGCCTGAAATCCCGCGGTTCTGGGGGTTTCTCTCCCCCCTGAGGTCGAAATCCACCCGTTTCATGGGATAAAGCAGCCGGTCAGGGGAGTAAATCAGCGACCGCAAGGCCATAACATAGGGGGATACACTACCCTTTCTGGGCGGGGTAAAGGTTTTGCCCCGGGCTTTGATCTGCCAGGAGGGGGAATCAGTATCATCAAATTCAATGGGGGTAATCCGGATAATTTTTTTGTCTTTCACATAGACAAACACGGGGCCGCCGTTGGTGTTGCTGGTGTAGCGCGTCACACCGTCTTTAAGATGGATCCCGTAATCTTTGGGCCTGTCAAAGGACTTTAAGCGATTGAGCAGCTGCATGAAGGCAATAACATGTTTATCTTCCCCGTCAACATCAATCCAGAAATTTTTCATGGCATGGATCTGGGCCAGGTGATCCGAATGTTTGACCATCAGTTCCACAGCGGTGGCAGCGTTTATAAAATCAAGGGTCACATCAGCCGGGGCGGATATACTCTTTTTGGACGTCATTTTTCCTTTGGCAAATTGAAAGGTTCGTCCCACGGATTCTTTTTTGGCCCTGATCCGGGCCGTAAAATCAAGGGATTTTATATGGGCGTCAAAATCCTTGTCCAGAAAAGGGCGGACCAGAAACATAAGCTTTAAACCGGTCAACATCATCACAAACAAGGGAACGCCAAAAAATTGCAGCAGGGTATGAAAACTTCTTTGAGGTGTCAGCATAGGCAGGGTCTCCTTTGTATATTGTGTTTCACCAGCTCCATGGAGCCACCTGAACACGGGGTTATGCGTGGGGACTGTATTTAAATTACCAGCCCCTCTGCCTTATGAAATTAGCAAAAGCCATTCCAGCTGAAGCCCTTTTTTCGTTTTTTTCACCGGACATACGGGCTGATAAATAAGGAATCCCCGTATCTTCAAAGGCTTGCCATGGGGTAAGATTAGGAGTAGAGTAAATCTTGTAAAAATCTCGTTGCTGTTAATTACCAAATATGGTTATTTCTATTGCCAAATAAGAAGACCTGATCCTTATCGGTCTCCATATATGATAAAAAACGATTACCCCATAGTAAACGAAGACCTGTTTTTCAAGCAGGCCACACTGCTGATCTGCAGCAGCCTGGATATTGAAACAGCGCTTCAGCGCTGCCGGGCCTATATCTGCACCTTTCTGCCGGCCGGGGCCATGTACATTAATATTTATGAGCCGGCCCTCGGGGGACTGCGTTACGTGGCCAGGGCCGATGCCCGGGGCGGGGAAAAGATGGACAAGGTAGTCCGCCTGCCCCGCTCCCTGATTGAAGACATTGAACAGGGCCGGCGTTTAAAAGACCAGATGATCATCAATCAGCCCGAGCTGGACCCCATGGGCCGGATCCTTGCCAAAGAGCTTGACCTGGATCTTGATCACTTTTCTCTGATGACCCTGCGCCTGAGAATCGAAGGCCAGCGTTTGGGGGTCATTGATATTATTGCCAACGGCCGGGGCCGGTTCACCGATGACCAGATGCGCCTTTTTTCTCTGCTCCACGAGCCCTTTGCCATTGCCATGGCCAATACCCTCAAACATCAGGAACTGCTCAGGCTCAAGGAACAGCTGGTTTCCGAAAACCGTTTTTTGAGCCATGAACTTTTCTCTAAGGGCAGCCGTGAGGTCATCGGTGCGGACCAGGGCTTAAAAGGGGTATTGGAAAAAGTCAGGCAGGTGGCCCCATTAAGAAACACGGTGTTGATATTAGGGGAAACCGGTGTGGGCAAAGAGGTCATTGCCAATGCCATCCACCGGTTGTCCAATCGAAAAGATCAGCCCTTTATCAAGGTCAACTGCGGGGCCATTCCCGAAAACCTCATTGACAGTGAACTTTTCGGCCATGAAAAAGGGGCCTTTACCGGCGCGGTCAGCCAGAAACGGGGACGGTTTGAACGGGCCAACCAGGGGACCATTTTCTTAGATGAAATCGGGGAGCTGCCTTCATGGGCACAGATCCGGCTGCTTCGGGTCCTCCAGACCCGGGAAATTGAACGCTTAGGCGGGTCGCCGCCCATTGCCCTGGACATCCGGGTCATTGTGGCCACCCACCGGAACCTTGGCCGGATGGTGGAACAAAAACAATTCCGCCAGGACCTCTGGTTCAGGATCAATGCCTTTCCCATTGTGATCCCGCCCCTGCGGGAACGCAAAGCCGACATCCCGTTGCTGGTGGACCATTTTTTAAAGAAAAAGGCAACCGAGATGGGCATCCAGAAGATTCCCCACATC
Source organism: uncultured Desulfospira sp. (assembly GCA_963663165.1). Classification (GTDB taxonomy): domain Bacteria; phylum Desulfobacterota; class Desulfobacteria; order Desulfobacterales; family Desulfobacteraceae; genus Desulfospira. The sequence continues at coordinate 1,142,767 of OY760175.1, forward strand.
ATGGCCCAGGATATGGAACGTCTCATGGCCCATGACTTTCCAGGAAACGTCAGGGAACTTGAAAACAACGTGGAACGGGCCCTCATTCAGCACCGGCACGGGCCTCTTCATTTTGGCCGACCCTCGGTGATCATTGAAGATGATCCCTTTATTCCGGCCGCCCGACTGGACGGCCCGGTGGCAGGGCTGGATGAAGTGGTTAAATCCTATATTGAAAAAGTCCTTGCCATGGCCGACGGCAGGGTAAACGGTGAAAACGGGGCCGCGGCCATGCTCGGCGTAAATCCCAACACCTTAAGGCACCGGATGAAGAAACTGGGAATTGTTTACGGCAGGGCATATACGAGTCTAAACGAGGAGGGGGAATGCTAAAAAAGAAAAGCCGGACAGTGAGTGCCAAAGAAGCCATCAGCGCCGTCAAGAACGGCAACCGGATCTACATCGGCTCAGGATGCGGGGAGCCCCGGCACCTGATATCCGCCCTGATGAACAACCACGATATCCAGGATGCCATGATTTTTCAGGTCCTGGCCCTTTCCCTGGCCGAATACCTGGAGGACGACGACACCATCAACCGGTTTTCCGTCAAGCTCTTTTTTGTGCCCGATGCCATGCAGCAGGCCGCCTTTGACGGAAAAATCGACTATATTCCCACCTACCTGTCCCAAATCCCCATGTTTTTTAAAAGCGGTCAGATCGGCCTGGACGTGGCTTTAATTCAGATCAGCCCGCCGGACCGGTTTGGCGTGGCAAGCTTAGGGGTCTCCGTGGATGTGACCTTAGAGGCGGTAAAAAGCGCCAAACTGGTCATTGCCCAGGTCAACCCCCGCATGCCCCGGACCCACGGGGACGGATTCATCCATGTTAACGACATTGACTATCTGGTTCCCTTTGAGGAACAGCTCCAGCAGCACGTGCGCAACCCTGTGGATGAAACCATCAGCAGCCGCATTGCCAAGTATGTCAAAGAACTCGTTGACGACGGGGCCACCCTCCAGGTGGGATTCGGGCAGCTGCCCTTTTCCCTGCTCAAATACATTGATGATAAAAATGATCTCGGGGTTCATACCCACATGATCGGCGACTCTTTTATCCCGCTGTTTGAAAAGGGAATCATCACCAACAAACAGAAAAACTTCATGAAAGATAGGGCCGTTGCCACCTTTTGCATGGGGACCCAGAAGTCCTATGAGTATATTGACAACAATATCCAGTTCTACTTTGGCACGGCGGATTTTGTGAATACCCCAGGCATCATCGGGCGCAACGACAACTTTGTTTCCATTTCCTCTGCCATGGAAGTGGATTTCTCAGGTCAGGTCTGTTCGGATTCCGTGGGCCGGCAGTTTTTCACCGGCACCGGGGACCAGACCCATTTTATCCGGGGCGCCACCCTGTCAAAGGGGGGATTTTCCATTATCGCCCTGCCCTCCACCGCCAAAAAAGGCACCGTATCAAGAATTGTTCCCGCCTTGAGCGCCGGGGCCGGGGTAGCCACCTTAAGGGCCGATGTCGACTTTGTGGTCACGGAATACGGCATTGCCCAGCTCAAAGGCAAGAGCATTTCCCAGCGGGTGGTTGAACTAATCCAGATTTCCCACCCCGATTTCAGGGCAAAGCTGATGGACGCAGCCAAAGAACAGCGGTATATTCTGGCCGACCACATGCCCCTGCCCGCCAAAGATCTGATTTTTCTGGAATCCTATAAAAGCCGGCTCAAATTAAAAACCGGCAAAACCATGGCCGTCCGGCCGCTGCTTCCCTCGGATGAGATCGCCTACAGGAATTTTTTCTACTCCTTGAAACGAGAAACCATTTTCTTCCGGTTTTTCAATGACATCACCATTTTTTCACGCCGAACCGCCCAGGCCCACTGGTCCAACATGGATTACCGCCGGTTTATCTCCCTGATCGGCCAGGTCAGAAATAAGGGAAACAACGAAATTATGGCCATCGGCACCTATGCGGAAGTGGACGACCAATGGGCAGAAGTGGCCTTTGTGGTCCGGGAGGATTTCAGGAATCACGGCATTGCCCGGTACCTGCTCAAAGAACTTGAAAAAATTGCCCGGTCAAACGGGTACAAGGGCTTCACCGCCACCATCCTTCCCGAAAACCAGGCCATGCAGCATGTATTTTTATCCGCCTACCCCAAGGCCACCAAATCCTATCATGCCGAAAGCGTGGATATCCAGATGCCCTTTGATTAAAGGCCGGGCATCTGGCACAACGGTTTTAGACACTGATGCCTGCCGGGGACAAGATGGACAATCGCTCCTTGCGACAGGGTCACCCCTTGATGGTCGTCACCTGGCAGGGCGCCTCAAGGATAATGTGCTGAGAGTTAGATCCGAATAAAAGCTTGCCGAGCTTGGATCTCTTTTTCAGCGGCATGATAATTTCATTTATCTCGTGTTTTTCAGCATACTGAACAACCCCCTCGCCTAAGGGAAGTGATGTGGTCACCACCTCGGCCCGGCACTTTATCCCGTACTTTGTTACCGTATCGGCCGCCATGGCTTCGAGACGTTTCCTGGTGTCTTCAACAACTTCTTCCGGGGCACCGGCCTGGTTTTGAATAACAGATACCACGTAAATGGAGCCATCAAACGCCTTTGCATGGCTGCGTGCGATTTCCATGGCTGCGGCATCGGCGGAGATGTTCTTGCTATAAACCATTATGTTCATAACGCTCTTACTCCTTAAAATAGGTTATCTTTTCTTGGACGGCGTTACTATAATGTCCTTGACACAGTTAAGTCAAGACTGATATCCCAATTATTGAATTTGTTTCGCAACCCATTAACATTTAGTCCCTAATTTTGACCCAAAGGAGGAATTCATGAAAAGAATGACCGCAAAACAAATTGAGTTTGAAGCCGGGCGAATTTTTGGTGCCTCTTGGAAAAACCGCGAAAAAACAGGATCTCTGACTGATCAGCTCAAGGCGGCGATAGCCAATGAAAAGGATTTGCCGGACACCAAAAAGCAGATGGCAGAATACATCATTGAGTGCGCCGGAGACTTAGACTGATTTTAAACGGGGGGGAGGCTGACAGAAGGGAAGTATAGGACAATCATTTACCGGAAAACCTATTCTGTTTCGACCCAATTTGCCAGCATCAAACCATCCGCTGTGACAAATTCCCCCATAATGATATATAGCACCGGCCTGTCCCCAATCAGCCAATGCTATATCAATGTCATTAACTTAAGCGTTAATACAAGAAACTGGAAACAAGAGACAAGAGGGTGAAGCGCCGTTGGCGCCCATTTTATAACCCCTGCGCGCTATGCCAAATTTCTTAAATTAATGGCATTGAATGCTATATAATTATGTAGTTCTTTGACGTAAAATACCATTTAACACTTGACTTTCACCGCTATCCCCATTTATAGCTATAACACCTTTGTTTCAAGTTAGGCACCAGTATTTAAGATGCAAATTCCCCAACAGGATCAAAATGGCTTGAAACTTAACTTTTTTACATCCATTACAGGAGATCACCAATATGGCTACAGGCACAGTGAAATGGTTTAATGACTCAAAAGGTTTTGGGTTTATCGAACAAGATGATGGCGGGAAAGACGTCTTCGTGCATCACTCAGCTATCAATAAACCAGGGTTTAAATCCCTGAATGAAGGGGATCGTGTTTCATTCGATATTGAACAAGGTCAAAAAGGGCCCGCTGCTGCAAATGTAACCCCCCTATAGTTAACCGTATGATTTGTTAAAAAGTTCCCGGACGGTAAATTGTTTGGGAACTTCTTCCGTATATAAAACACCCTTCCTGATGTGTGAAAATTAACGGCAACTTGTTCATCTTTGATCTTCTTTGGCAAAATTTGATTTCACCCCTTAAAACGAATTTGTATTAAGCTGTAATTTGTATTAGAATGCAAATAGCCAGATTCAAAAATGGGATCAATCTATCCACCACCCTGGTTCCCATTAAAGGCATTTAAGTAAATATACTTAAATGAAATGAAAAGATAATTCTCTTTCGCCTTTGGTTATCTCCTTTTTCTGTAACGCTTTGATTTTAATTTCTACAACATACAGGATGGAAATATGGAAAAATGCGATTGGAAAATTGTTGATCCTGATGAGAATCATTACGAATCAGAATGTGGCGGGGACTGGTTTTTTTTTGAGGGGACTATAGAAGATAATCAAATGGAATTATGTCCATTCTGCGGTGAACCGATCAATGAGATAGAATCCGTACGATAAGCCAGCGGACCACTATCTGGCATATTTCCCGCGGATGCCGACATAGCGGGAGCGGATTTCACGGATATCCGCAGTAGCGTCACCCGTCGGATAAAAGGTGGATAAAAAACCGCCTGTTTTACGTTTATAATCGAGAAAGGCCAGGGCTATGGGAACCTTTGCACCCATGGCAATATAGTAAAAGCCCGTTTTCCATTTTTCAACCCTGGCGCGGGTGCCTTCCGGCGGCACCGCAATCACCAGCCGGTCGTTCCTGTTGAATTTATCAATTGTCTGCGCCACCATATTGTTTTTAGAAGACCGGTTGATGGGAATACCGCCCAGCCATTTCATAAGTGGGCCGCGCCAGCTTTTGAACAGGGAATCTTTAACCATCCAGTGCATGTCAAACCCAAAAACAAAGGCCATGGCCAGTGATATGGGGACATCCCAGTTACTGGTGTGCGGAGCGCCAACCAATACGTATTTGGGTTCTGCCGGCAAATGGCCTTCCAGTTTCCAGCCGGTCAATTTAAGAGAAGTTATGCTTAACAGTTTTAGAAGCGGGCGTATTACCGGGGTGTTGTATATGGTTAAATTCAATGGTTCTCCTATTCTTTTTTTTTAAATATGGCACGAATCAATGCCATTAACTTAAGAAATTTGGCCTAGCGCGCAGGGGTTATAAAATGGGCGCCAACGGCGCTTCACCCTCTTGTCTCTTGTTTCCAGTTTCTTGTATTAACGCTTAAGTTAATGACATTGTGGCACGAATAGGTGAATATAGGTCAGAAAAACGATTTGTGTCAAGATATTAAAAGGTTAACGGCAGGGTGATCGCATGTAACTCGCCTGTAGTTAACAGCATTTTGGGTGGTGAGGATAATAATGTAAAAAAACGGAAACCGGAGAAGAGGAGACTGGAGACCGGATCACGCATCCTTAGGGGTATCGCATTCCGGTCTGCAGTCTCCTTTCCTCCGGTCTCCCTACATTTTATTGGGGTTATCTTTCATTCCGGGGTGGACGGCTTTTTTACATGCGATTGCCCTGAGGTTAACGATTGACAAAATTTGAGGTTCTTACATCGGATGGTTGTGGGCAGGGGTAAAAAAAAGGCCGGCCAGGGAATCAATCCCGTGGCCGGCCCATAACTGACTTCAAAGAGGAATGAAGCCTGTCGGATACGCACTTTCATCCTTCATCCTTCATCCCTCATCCTTTCTATCATGCTTCCATGGGAATATCCCCAAGGCTCAAGTCTTTATCCGTAACAATGTTCTCAATCACCTTCTTAACCCCGTCCTTTTCTATGTTCAGGGTAAAGGTCCGGTCATCGGCCAGTTTGCGGAACCAGAAATCGCCGAAATTATCCGTGGTCGCGGTGAATTCTTCACCGGATTCATCATCTTTAAGGCTGCATGTGGCCCCGATGATAACTTCTTTTTCAACCGGATCGTACACGGTGCCGGCCACAAATTTCTTGGGCAGGTTCTTGTAGTATACCCGTGATTTGGTCCCGGCTTCGGGGTTGAGGAATTCGGCTTCCTTGATAAAATCCTGGAAATCAGCTTCCTCGCCGAACCGTAAGGCTTCGGTGGGGCACTGGTCTACGCATCTGGGAACTTCCCACTCATCGTCGTTGTCCAGCAGATGGGCGCATCCGGTACACTTCTGGGCCACGTTGAGCTGCTCATTAAAGAAAATGGCGTCGTGGGGACAGGTGTCCTTGCACAGTTTGCAGCCTGTGCATTTGTCCGGATGGATCAGCACCAGGCCGTCAGGCCGTTTTTCAATGGCGTCATAAGCGCATTGTTCGATGCAGGGGGCATCATCACAATGCTGGCACATTTTGGGAAGATAAGTGACCTTGACCTTGGGAACCTGTCCCCTGACCAGCTCAGTGATGCCGATCCAGAACTGGCCGGTGTCGGGCTGGGGCTTGGCATAGGGGGTCCAGTCATTGGCCACATGTTCGTCCTTGCATGCAATCTGGCAGCAGTAGCAGCCGTTGCATATGGATAAGTCCAGATAAAATGCTTTCATTATTTGTTACCTCCCTCAATCCATGCATCAAATCTCAACCCTGCTGCATGGTCATACTCCCGCTCAAAGGCTTCCGGAAAATCCTTACGCCACTGGTCCATTTCTTTTCCGGACAGCCGCTCGATCTGAACCAGATATCCCTGGACCACGTTACCAACACATCGTTTTGACGTAATGGGGTTGGGGGTAATGGTGTTAATGGCCCCGCCCCTTTCAATTTCACCGGTTTTGATGGGATCATGGCGGGCACCGTGATCAATACCGATCACGCCGGGCCTGATCCGTTCCGTAACATAGGCCCCTGCCAGCACGATACCGCGCTCGTTGAATATTTTAACGATGTCACCGTTTTGAATGCCCCGCTTTTCAGCTTCAGAGGTATGCATCCAGACCGGTTCATACTTGTAGCCGTCGGGCCCAAGGACTTTACAGGTCGGTGCTTCACGGGTCCAGGTAATATCGTCGCACTGGGCGTGAACCCGCCAGCGGCCGTGGTTGGACATCACCAGCAGCGGGAACATCTTGGCCCGGTGGCTGGACAGGCGCTCGTCATGAAGCTCGCTTTTTTCAATCCACTTGGGAATGGGCGGCCGTTCTTCGTCATCGGGGAAGGCCTTGGCCAGGCTTTCAGAGTAGAACTCCAGCTTTCCGGTGGGGGTGCCCAGGGGACTTTTTATGGGATCTTCGTAGAATTTTCTCAATCCTGGAGGATCATCTTCCCAGTCCGGGGCGGTATTGTATACCCAGTATTTCTTTTCAGACAGCAGTTCCCAGGAAACCAGGTCTTCGCCGCCCATATATTCCCAGACCTTTTTTTGCATTTCGGCAATGGTTTTACCGTCGGTAAGTTCCTGCTCCATACCGAACTGCTTGCCGATCTCCACCACGATTTCAAAATCGGATTTTGACTCACCGACTGGTTCAATGGCCTTATCGGCTATCATGATGTTGGGCTGCTGGGTGCCCTGGCGGATGTTGGTTAAGATGTCGTCCACTTCCATGAAGGTGTTGGCCGGCAGCACAATGTCCGCATACAGGCAGTCGTTTTCAAACCAGGGATGCTGGGCCACAATGGTTTCCACATTGGGATTCTGCATGGCAAGCTCGGTTTCGTTGCCGTAGTTCCAGCAGGTAATCCGGCAGGGGGTGTCGGTCCAGATCATCCGGATATCACATCCGCCCTTTTCTTCTTCAATGGGGAAGGTATATTCATTAAATTGATCTTTTACCAACGCGTTCTGAGCGCCGGTTCCCCAGAATTTGATGGGGCCGTCCCGGTTGATGGCGTGCTGAATCAGGGTTTTGGGAATGACCTGTTCCTGCCATGCGGTAACAGAAGAAAATACCGGCAAAGACAGCCGTTCTTCAATTTCAGGGTTCCAGAAAAAGGTGCCGCCAAGGCCTTCCGCGCGGGGCATGCCAAAATAGGTCAGCTGATGCTGGTGAACCCCGGGGCCGCCCAGGCCCTGCATGCCTAACAGGATACATTCAAGCCGTGCCGGTTCATGGGCAAATGCGCCGCGGATCATGCCGCCGCCAAAATAATGGGCAATGGATGTGGTCTTGGCCGCAAATTCCCGGGCAAAGGCTTTGATGGTCCACTCAGGAACGCCGCATTTCTTAGAGGCCCACTCCGGTGTTTTGGGGATACCGTCTTCTTCTCCGAGAACGTAGGCCTGGACTTTGTCAAACCCCACGGTATGGGTTTCAACATACTCTTTGTTATAAAGGTCTTCTTTGATCCAGATATAAATGATGGCCAGCTGGAGGGCGGCATCGGTGTTGGGCAGTACCGGAATCCACTTGTCGGCATGAACGGCGGCCCCGTAGTTTAAATCCGGACAGATATAAACCTGTTTGATGCCCGCATCAGACCAGAAATAGCACAGGCGGCTGGCAAACTGTCCGGTAAATCCCCAGGGGGTGGTTTCCGGATCACATCCCCAGAACAGCACCATGTCGGCATGTTCGGTGGTGTCTTTAATAATGTTGGCCGCCGGAAACATGATGCCCTGGGCACCCTGGCCCCAGACGTGCTTGGCGCCCCAGTACCAGCCTTCCCAGGAGTCCGGGTTTCTGACCTGGAGGGTAAAACCGCCCAGGTTGTCCAGCAGAACACCGGCATGGCCGTGGGGGGTATTGATGGTCTTGCATTCGCCATGGCCGTCCCCCTGGAGCAGGACCGCATTGTGTCCGTAGGTTTTGTGAACCCGTTTGATTTCATCGGCTACCAGTTTGGCGGCCTCATCCCAGGAAATCCGGACAAACTTGCTTTTGCCCCGGTTCTGGGTATTGCGCTCTCCATTGGGATCCCAGTCCACCCGCTTCATGGGATATTTAATCCGGTTGGGAGAGTAAACCCTTTTTTTGTACCCCAGAGAAAAAGGGCCGGGCAGGGATTTCCAGGACGGTTCAATGGTCTTGCCGTTCCGTTCCATCTTCCACTGGCGCACATCCTTTTTGTCATACTTCCAGCCATACTGCATGGGACGGACACGAACAATTTTACCGTCCTTTACATCTACCATCCCTTCAGCTCCGCCACCGAAATAGCCTCCGAGTCCAAGGGACCTTAACACGGTCTTGTCTTTTGTTTTAATGGGCTTCATTGAAAATTTGCCTCCTCATACCTTGATAATGTCCGGGTAAAAGTCCTCATTTTGCCCGCGAGGAATCACTTCAGACGAACACAAATTGCGTTCATTGTTTTATGCAAAATTACATACAATTTTATCCTTGTCAACTCTTTTTAACAACCGGTTCGGATTTGCACCGTTCATTTTTTGGATATTTTTCAAGCCGAAAATTACCCCAACAAAATTAGTATAGCTTTATCTTCGCCTATATTTTTTCCTTGACTTCATCCCCTTTTGTTACTAATGAATAGAACGAAAATGCGTTAAACAGCAATCCAAAAGAGATTTCATGCAGGTTGATTTTCAAGCGACGGGCACCACTCCCCCCTGGATTGTATGAAATATTGTATTCGATAATAAAAGTTTTTTTATAGCCGAGTTGAAAAAAGGAATTCGCAAATCCGCAGCATCAGGGTTGATTTTGCTTTTTAACCGGAGAGTCCATAAGTCTTTGAAAAAATAATAAAAGACTTGGGACAAGCTCTCCATAAAATAGCGGGAGGTTTACAACATGCAGGCGAGAAAAGTTATACCCTTTTTGGCAATGGCAGTCATGTTATCGGTAACCGCTGGGATGGTAACGGCCCAGGCAAAAACAACCAAACTCACCTATGCGAACTTCTTTCCACCCTTTCACCAGCAATCCGTGCTGGCTGAATCCTGGTGTAAAGAAGTTGAAAAGCGGACCAATGGCGAGGTAACCGTAGATTACTACCCGGGCTCCACCCTGGCCAAAGCCCCCCAGATCTACGAGGCCGTGGCCACCGGCGTTGCCGACATCGGCATGACCTGTCTGGCCTATACCCGGGGCCGCTTCCCGGTCAGCGGCGCCATTGATCTTCCCATTGGCTATCCCGACGGAATGACGGCCACCAAAGTGGCCAATGCTGTCCTTGACAAATTTCACCCCAAGGAATTTGAGGACACCAAGGTCATGTACCTTCATGCCCACGGCCCGGGATACATCAACACCGTTGACACTGTCGTGACCAAACTCGAAGACCTTAAAGGCAAAAAAATCCGCTCCACGGGCATGAGCACCATTCTGGTCACGGCATTGGGGGCCTCTCCTGTCGCCCAGAGTATGCGCGATGCCTACCAGAGCCTGCAAAAGAAAGTGGTTGACGGCTGCGCCCATCCCATTGAGGCCAACAAGGGATGGAAGCTCGGGGAAGTGGTCAAGTACTGCGTGGCGGAAAAATCCGTTGCCTATACCACGGCCATGATCGTCACCATGAACAAGGACAAATGGGCCGCACTGACCCCTGAACAGCAGAAGATCATCTCCGATATCAACCAGGAATGGATCCCCAAACACGGAAAAGCCTGGGATGATATCGACGAAGAAGGCAAGGCCTTCTTGCTTGAAAAAGGCGGAAAAATTCTGACCCTTGACAAAGCCGAATCCGAAAGATGGCAGAAAACGGTCAGGCCCGAACTTGATAAGTATGCAGAACAACTCAACGAAAAAGGCCTCAATGGAACTGAAGTTGTCAACTTCATCCTTGACACACTGGCGGCATCTCATTAGGGAATGACAACTATGCCTATGGCCGGCTCCGGCACCCCCTTAACCCGGCACTTCAACGCCGGGGCCGGCCCCCTTTCTTCTAAGCACTGACTCCCCGGAACATAAGGATGTTTATCTATGGAAAAAATCTGGACTTTATTAGATAAAATGCAGGACAAGATGAAGGCCCTTGCAGCGGTCTGTCTTATCGGCATGTGTTCGGTCACCTGTGCCGATATCTTCATGCGCAGCGTATTCAATATTCCCATCTTCGGTTCAGAGGAAATTGTTACCATATGCGCCGCCCTGGCCATTGCCCTGTCCCTGCCCTACTCCCATGTCAAAGATTCTCATATTGGTGTTGAAATACTGATACGCCTGCTGTCCAAATCCACCCAGGACCTGATCAAATTTGTAACCCGAGTCTGTTCCCTTTTGATCATGGGTGTTATCACCTGGCGGCTGTTCATTTATGCCCACGCATCCGGGGAAACCGGCGAACGCTCCATGAACCTGGAGCTGCCCATGCATTATCTGATATATGTGATGGGCTTTTGTTTCCTGATTTTCTTTTTGATGATCCTCAAAGACATTGTCCAGTTTTTTAAAGGAGGAAAATAAGCCCTATGAGTCCTACCACCATCGGTGTCATCGGTATTGTGATTATGCTTGCCATCTTTATGACCAAAATGCCTGTGGCCTATGTTATGACCATGGTCGGCTTTCTGGGATTCGGGATCCTGATTTCCTTTAAAGGGGCCCTGACCATGCTGCCCAGCAATTTTTATGATTCCTTTTCCTCCTATGAACTGACCACCATTCCCTTGTTTGTTCTCATGGGACAGCTGGCCTTTAACGGCGGCATCAGCCGCAAACTTTACAATACGGCCTACAGTTTCTTAGGCAATATCAAAGGCGGCCTTGCCATGGCCACGGTGTCCACCTGTACGGCCTTTGGTGCGGTCTGCGGGTCAAGCCCGGCAACGGCGGCCACCATGGCGACCGTGGGCATGCCTGAAATGAAGCGCTTTGGGTACAGCAACTCCCTGTCCGCCGGCTCCGTGGCATCGGGCGGCGGCCTTGGCATGATCATGCCGCCGTCAGTGGTGCTGATCATTTACGGTATTTTAACCGAGCAGTCCATTGGCGCCCTTTTTGTTTCCGGCATTCTGCCGGCATTTTTAATGACCTTTTTGTTTATCACCTGTGTGTATGTTACCTGTAAAATAGACCCGTCCCATGGGCCCAGGGGCGAAAAGTTCACCTTGAGCCAGAAGGTCAAAGCCCTGGCAGGCCTTGCCGACACCCTTATCGTATTCGGCGTGGTCATGAGCGGTCTGTTTTACGGGTTTTTCACCCCCACGGAATCGGCAGCCGTCGGGGTCCTCGGGGTGCTGGTGGTCTCTTTGATCAGAAAGCAGCTGACCTGGCACGCCTTTGTGAAATCCTTATATGAGACCCTTGAGACATCGGCCATGATCATGTTCCTCATCGCAGGGGCCGTGATCTTCGGCAAATTCCTGGCCGTCACACGGATTCCCTTTGAGGTGGCCACCTGGGTGGCGGGCATGGACATGCCGGCCATCGGCATTATGGGGGTGATCATTTTGATCTACTTTGTGGGCGGATGTTTCATGGACTCTTTGGGACTGATCATGCTCACCATCCCCATCTTTTATCCCATTGTGGTCAACCTAGGGTATGACCCCATCTGGTTTGGGGTCATTATTGTGCTGATAACGGAAATGGGGGTGATCACCCCGCCGGTGGGCATCAACGTCTATGTGGTCTACGGGGTTTCCCGAAACATTGTTCCCGATATTTACCTTGAGGACATTTTTAAGGGCATCCTACCCTTTTTGCTGGCAACGGCCATCGGCATTGTTATTTTGATCATCTTTCCACAAATCATATTGTTTTTACCCAGGTTAATGTATTAATATATCCTTTTTTTAAGTAAAAGATTAATACAAACCCTTTTGACCGGGCACCGGCAAACCGTCTTGCCAGTGCCTGGGCCGTTGCGGAGACAACCCCTATGACTGTTTTTCTGACTATTCTTGAATCGGTTGGTGTACTTCTTGGCCTGGGCGCCCTTGGATTTTACATTATCAGCAAACGAATCATGCCTGGAAATATTCTGGGATTCATCTCTCCTCTGGCCCTGGACATTGCCCTGCCCTGCCTCATTTTTGTCAGCATCACGAAAAACTTTACCCTGGAGGCGTTTCCCAACTGGTGGGCCATTCCCTTATGGTGGATCTTTTTTACCGTCCTGGCCCTTGGCTTAAGCATTCTGGGCGCCAAATTTGTCTCTCAGGAAAGCACCCGGGAAGAATTCGCCATCAGCCTGTTTTACCAGAACGGCATTTTCTTTCCCCTGGCCGTTATCGCAGGCCTGTTTGGGGACGGCAGCCCCTACCTGGTGATGCTGTTCCTTTTTATATCCTTTCATCCGGCCCTGTTTTTCAGCACCTACCGATTCTTCTTCAGCAACCGGACCAATGAAGAAATCAACTGGAAGCGAATCATTCACCCGGTCCTGATCATGACCGGGGTTGCCCTGCTGCTGAAACTGGTACACTTAAGCCAGTTTATCCCAGATTTTATCATTTCCTCGTTTTCCATTATCGGGGCCATGGCCCTGCCCCTGGTCATGATCATTCTCGGGGGAAATATTTTTATGGATTTCAAGGAAAAAGGCGTGTTCCAGCACAAGGAAATCATTAAATTCGTCCTGGTAAAGAATTTCATATTTCCGTTGTTCTTTCTTGTGGTGCTGCTGATCCTCCGGCCAGGCTACCCCATTGCCCTGATCATGTTCCTGCAAAGCACGGTGCCCCCGATCACGGCCATCCCCATTGTTACCCAGCGCCAGGGAGGTAATTTTAAAATCACCAACCAGTATATTGTGGCCAGCTACGTCAGCCTGATGATCTCCATCCCGTTGATGTTTTCGTTGTTCAGCGTCTTCTTTCCGGCACCTTAAAAGAAGCGACAGTCCCTATTGTCGTGGTAAAAGCCATGCTTGAAACCGGGTTTGGCAAGGCAACGGCAAATATCTGGCCGTTTATCTGACCTGAAATCCGGGGCACTATTGTTGATGAGGCCCGGAAAAGAGGTCTGCCGCTGTGCGTCCATGCCGATAAAAGCAACGAACAGGGAATCGGACTTGATATGGGAGTTCACAGCTTTGCCCATAGCGGCTTGGCCCGTTTAAGATCCATGGGCGCAAAAGGGTGTGTCCTTGTGGGACTGCCCACTTATTATCACCGGTTTGGCTTTGGAAACCATCCTGTTTAGACGGTACGCTGGCCGATGGCGCAGGTTTCAATGCGGATGGCGTATCTTAAAGAAAGAGGACGGCTTTAATTTTAAACGGCGTCTAAAAATTTGCGGGGCAGCTTTTCGGCGTTAAGGTAATCAACCGCCTCATAAATGGTCTGCTTATGATCGGTTACCATTAATTTAGAGGTGCCATGGGCCAGTAGTTTGCCGCCCTGGTTGACCATCTGAGCTTCTGTGAGAAACAGGGTTTTTCCTGATTTAACTCTTTTCCCTGTGACTATGGCGGCTTCATCAATAACCGGTGCCAGCAGATCCACCTTCAGGTCAATGGTGATCAACCCCTGGGTTTCCTCAAGGTCGCAGTAAGCAGACCAGAATGCCGCCGTGTCAATGGCACAAGAGTATACGCCGCCATGAACGCCGCCAAAAGGATTCATATGCCGGTTGCCGATGGATACCACCCCTTGAGAAAATCCGTTATCGAGTTTGGTAACACGCATTGCCAGATGTTTGAAAAAAGGCGCTTTATTGATCATCTCAATCACTGATGTTAAATGTTCCTGATTAATCGGCGGCATTTTATTCCTCCGTTTTGAGTGAAATCATCCAAGGTCCGAATATTTACCCTTTTAAAATTTATGGATCATGGATCTGAGCACTTTTGAAAATGAGCTTATTTCCTCCCGGGTAAAGCCTTGGGCGATCTGGTCGTTAATGCGTTTGATAATTGCCCGGGCCTTTGCCAGCTCATTTTTCCCCGCTTGAGTGATCCGGATATTCCACCGTCTTCTGTCTTGGGGATCTGAAATCCGTTCAACCAATTTTTTGGCCTCAAGCCTGTCCACCAGGCCTGTTACAGTGGAATTCTTGATATCTAGAATTTTGCTCAGGTCATTCATGGATTTTCGCCCTTCTAAAAGCGAAAACATGATGCCTGTGTGGGCCGGTGTAATCTGAACGCCGCTGTCTTTATACGCTTGAACAAGATGGTTTTTCAGCCGGTGCTGTGCCGACAGGGTTAAAAAAATCAGCCGGTTGTCTTCTCCACTGGACATGGCCGTCTCTCCTTTGTGAATTTGTACTTTATATATAAATATTTAGCATGCTAAATATTGTCAAGCTAAATTTTTTATCCCCGTCCCGGCCTGACCATCTTGTTTGGGATCAACCGTATATGGCCGGGGCAAAGACCGGCATCCGCCATAAAAAATATCACCCGAACGGGTGATGTTTTTTAAAGATGCAACAATCCTCTGGAGGTCTGCCTGCTGTTTAACGGGGTTGCTAAAGCTTTAATAAAAAAGAAAAAAGCGCGGTCAGTTGATCTTGAAGAAGCCTCAAAAATCATTAAAAAAGCCAATGAATGCGGTCTGGTGCATTTAAGTCTTTACATGCCGGACCATCAGATTTATGCATTGTGCAGTTGCTGTTCATGCTGCTGCCATGATTTACAAATTGTCAAAAAATACAACCGGGACGACCTGATGGCCGGGTCTGATTATATCGCTGTTACGGATAAAAATATGTGCATAAATTGTGGTGAATGCATTGACTTATGTGTGTTTGATGCCCGGTTCAGGCCATTGATATGAAAGACAAGTGCGCCGGTTAAACAACTGGCAAGGCGCTGACAATGAATTCATCTAAAGGCACCCGGCTCTCCCATTGGGGCAGCCGGGCGTTTGGCCCTTCGATTTCCACCAGCGCCGGCACCCGGTCCGCAAGGCCGTTGATCCTGGCCCACAATGTTGTATCTCCCCAGAATTGCGGCGGGGTATCTGCTGCGGCGACTGAGGCAAAAATTTCATCCGGTGTCCGGCACCCCCCGTGGACCGCTTCAAGGGCCAGACGTTCAAGCCTCCCCAGGCCGGTTACAGGATCGGGCTGTTCGGCCAGCCATCGCGCTGCTGCGGCCGGCATAAAGGGCAACGGGGGGGATGCCGTTTGGGACAGCTCCGTTAACAAAGCGAAGTCCTGGAGGGCGAACGCCTCATCCGCCAACACCGCAAATTCAAATTGTTCACCGGAGACCGGGCGCCGGCTGTCATAAAGCGAAGCGAACTGCTCAGGCTGCAATTGCCCAAGCCCGTGAAATGGCTGTATCCCGGGAAAGGCATTCACACAAATAAGATCAACGTTCCGGATTTGCGTTAAGGATAAGCACGCCAGGATATGGGCCAGCATGGACTGGTCAAACAGACAGGCGTCAAACCAGAGGACCACCCGGTCATAAGATGCGGCTTTGGCAAGCTTCTGGTATTGATCATGAAATGTTTCCAGAATAAAGTTCATGACCAGGCCTCCTGCCGTGAAATTTTCCAGGAACAGGGCACGGGCCTTAAGAATATCCTCATTTGGCCAGCCCGGTTGCCTGGGGCCGTCATAGAGAATGTCATGCCAGACCAGCACCTCCCCTTCAAGGCCTGCCTTGGAAAGGCTTTTTCCGGCTATGTCCCCGCTGGTGATATGAAAAACCTTTGGCATTTTTTCCCCCTTATTTTCAATTTGCTATGATAGCTTGCAAAATAATGTCATTAAACCAGACAAGGTCATGATACCGGTCTGCAAAGAAAAAATATACCCCCAATATTTTCCAAATAACCGGGAGCTTTCTAGGCACCATGATGGAAACTTTTGCACCAAATCGCCGACAACATAAGATGACAAAATAATATGTTTTAACGAAAAGCCACCCATCTACTGTATTGCAGGAAAAATGGCAATCCTTACACCCCCTTGGTTGCTCCGGTTGCCACTTTGCCTGCGCCTTTCATCTTAATCAACTTTTTGCCCAAACACGGGGTTTCCGTTCAGGCACTATCTATTTAAATTTCATCCGGTTCATCGAGAAACTTCATACGATCTACGGCGGAGAACAATGCTGTCCTTTTCAATATATCATCACAACCACAACGGCCCCGCCTGAAGAATTAAAGGATACGGACCGGGTAAAGCAGACCTTAAATGCAGGCCATGAAGATGGCCTGCTGCTGAAAAAAGATATTTTTCTGGCACCTGAACCCGTTAACCTTTTTGGGAGTTAAATATGGCAAAAAAGAAAGAACCCGAAAACAAACCGGTCCCGGTTCCGGCAACATCCGACTTTATCCTCTACACATCCGGTTCCGGGGATGTGAGGGTGGACGTTTTTTTTCACGATGAATCGGTCTGGATGACCCAAAAAAAAATAGGAGGGCTCTTTGAAAAAGAGAGAAGCGTCATTACCAAGCATTTAAAAAATATATTCCAGACCGGTGAACTGGAAGAAGAATCAGTATGTGCAAATTTTGCACGTACTGCGGCAGACGGAAAAACATACCAGACCAAATACTACAATCTGGACGCCATCATCTCCGTAGGCTACCGTGTAAACTCATATAAAGCCACACAATTTCGCATCTGGGCAACCCGGACATTAAAAGAATACATCATCAAGGGCTTTATCCTGGACGATGAACGCTTAAAGCAGGGTAAACAGGTCTTTGGAAAAGACTATTTTGATGAACTGATAGAACGCATCCGGGAAATCCGGGCCAGTGAAAGACGCTTTTACCAGAAAATCACCGATATTTATGCGCTGTCCGCCGATTACGACAAACAGGCACCCACGACAAAAGAGTTCTTTGCAACGGTTCAAAACAAATTGCATTGGGCCATTTCAGGAAAAACAGCTACCCGATTCTGAAGGACAAAGGAAAGGTAAGTGCCCTGGAAGCCAAACTCAAGGCCGAACAGGAGTACGAAATTTACCGGAAAATCCAGGATGAAAATTACCTCTCTGATTTTGATCAGGAAATAAAACGGATTCAGGGCAAAAAGAACGAATAGCTGATTTTCCACAGGACAAAAAACAGCCATGAACACACTGGAGCGCGCGTTAATAGAAAAAACAGGCCGGGAGCACGGATGGGAAAATACTCTGACCAGTGATGAACAATCGGGTAGCCGGGGGTTTTTTAATCCCCCAGCCCCCACAACACCCTGCATGCGGGTCCGCACAGGGCGTTTCATCAAAATTACCGGGCCGTGGCCGGGTAATGAATTTTCACCCACTGATCTTTGACAGATATTAACCCTTGTTCCATCAGCCATTTATTGGTCATTCCCGATTGCGTAGCCATGGTCCTGGAAAGATGCCAAGGACCTCTTCGGCTGAGTGCCGTCATGATGGCCTGTCTTTTGGATGTTCCCAGCTTAAGAAGATTTCGGACTTTGGTCCGGACGTAGCGCCACTGTTTCCAGTAACACATCCGTATCCGGCGACGGAGCCATTCATCTATCAACGGGATAGGACGATAGTACTCCGAGATCCCGTAATAGTTCATCCAGCCCCGCACATATTCCGCTAACTTCTTGTACCGGTACTCCATTGACACAAACCAGCTCCTTCCGCTAAACAGGCGCAAGCGTCGCTTGAACTCCTGAAAGGATTTATCACTCCATCTGATTTTGCCGTTTACAAAGACAAACCCAAGAAAACCGCACTCCTTCACCGGAGCGACTTTGCTTTTCTTCTCGTTGACCTGGAGCCGCAGCTTACGTTCGAGGAATTTTCGGATACTGGTCATCACGCGGTTTCCGGCACGCTGGCTTTTCACCATGATGATGAAGTCGTCGGCGTACCGGACAAAACGATGGCCGCGTTTTTCCAATTCCTTGTCAAGATCGTCAAGAAGAATATTTGCGAGCAGCGGTGAAAGTGGGCCGCCCTGGGGAACGCCGGCGGGCGTTGCCTGGAGGCTGCCGTTGACCATCACACCGGCCCTGAGATATTTACCGATAAGCTTGAGAACCCTCTTATCTTTAATCTGACGGGAAACTCTTACCATAAGGACATCGTGATCAACTTTATCGAAAAACTTCGACAAGTCGGTATCCACAGCCACTGTGTAGCCCTGTCCGATGAATTGTTTGACCCGTCTTACACCGTCATGGGCCGATCGACCAGGTCTGAAACCGCAACTTGATTCTGAAAACAACGGATCAAATATGCGCCCCATAACCTGGGCTATGGCTTGCTGGATGACGCGATCCAGCACGGTTGGAATGCCCAGGGGACGTTTACTGCCGTCCGGTTTGAGTATCTCAACTCGTAGAACAGGAGAAGGGGCATATGTCCCTTCAAAAAGGCTTGAACGTATTTGAGGCCACAACTCTCGGAAGGTGCCCGGAAAATTCTCAACGGTTACGCCGTCGATTCCAGGGGCTCCCTTGTTGGCCCGCACCTGCTTCCAGGCTTGGCCAACATTCTTTGTACTTAGAATACGCTCCAGTAGTTGATCTTCCGGGAACTGTTTTTCCACAGCACCGCCATACACTACTCCCCCGTTCGGGTTCACTGTACGTATAAGATTCCATGGACACATATTTCCCTCCTTGATGTTCGGCCCTTCACCATGTCCGGGGCATTACCCCCGGCGTTGGGCTAATATGGCCTTTGCTGACTTCTGCCCTGTCACCCAACAAGTTACCCTGTAAGGCGCAATGGAACTTCTTTTGCAGGTGCTGCCCATCATTCGTTCATCATCACCGTCGGCAGCAGCCGGTAATGCCTGGACCTTGGTATCCCGGTGGTCCGGGCCGGGAGTTGCTGCAAGAGAGATTCAATGCCGGCAAGACAGATCTCCCCGGATAAGAACGTGAACTGTCACTACACAACCGCAGCATTTACCCTGTCTCCTGAATCCTGGGCTTCGACATGTTGCACCCTAAAGGGCAGGCCTGCTGCCTTGCCCGGAGACCAGGCCTTATATGCTGTTTCTGTTCGTCGGCTCATAGTTTTGCACTCCAACTTCCTTCAGACGGTCCCTCGCGGTTCCGCCCTTGTTTTCGGCTAATACTTCTGATAATGCTGTATGCATTAACAGGATTCACGTATAGGGGACTTTCACCCCATTAGTTCACGCCCATGCCGGGCGTACACAAGTGGTGCTGGCATCCGGCCGTCACAAATCTATTCTAAAAATATCTGAAGCACCTTTTCCATCTGCCTGGCATATCGAAATATCGGGGCATCTGACAAAAAAAGAACTGAAACGCTCATTTCCCAAAGCAATATCAAATGATGAGCGATTCCTGGCAAAGGGAACTGACCAGCTCGCCCAAATACTGAGACGTTGTGCAGAACTGGCGGTATCACTCCCCGACCAGGCCTACCAAAACTATAATCAGCTGGTAAAAAACGAAATTAAAAACAACCGCCCGTCCAAAACAGAAGTGGAGCGGCTGATCCGCCAGAGAATCGGGCAGTCTGTTTTCAAAGACGCATTACTGGATTATTGGGAGGGCCGCTGTGCCGTTACCGGTATTGCTCTTCCTCAGATCCTTCGCGCATGCCATATCAAGCCCTGGGCCAAATGTGATACCGATAAGGAGCGCCTGGATGTTTTTAACGGCCTGCTCCTGAGCGCCAATCTGGACGCCCTGTTTGACCGGGGGCTGATCACCTTTAACGAAAATGGCAAACTGATATGTTCACCCCAGGTAAGCAAAGAGCATCAGAGCCTGCTCCAGTTAAAAGGAAACCCTCGCTTACGTTGGATTTCTTCCGAACATACCAACTATCTTGACTGGCACAAAAAAAATATATTCAGCCCTTGTTAATTTTTCGGGCATACATCTTCTTCCTAAGCAAAATAGAGCAACTGGAAAGCAGCCTAAATCTTCGCTTCAATGCTACATAAAATAATCGGGATCAGACATAGCCATATCCCGTGATGTTCCACCGGCTGAAAGCCCGGGCATCATGTCCGGCAAAAATCTCCGGCATTGCGAATTTTCTACCAAAGGTATAGAACCATATTAAACACAGTGTCTCATATAGGAAAATAAAAATGAAAACCGCAAAAGACATCATGGAAAAACAAGTTATCTCCGTAACCCCGGAGACCGACATAACCCGGGCCGTGGAAATCCTGTTAAACAACCACATTAACGGCGTCCCTGTGGTGGATGAAACCGGCAGGCTCAAGGGAATTTTATGCCAGAGTGATCTGATTTTTGCGCAAAAAACCATCTCCCTGCCCCCCATCCTCACCTTTCTGGATGGTATTATTCCCTTATCTTCTTCTAAAAAGCTGGAGCTTGAAATGAAAAAAATAGCCGCCAGCACCGTGGCCCAAGCCATGGTTGCCGATCCGGTCACGGTAACACCGGACACACCGGTCAGCGACATTGCCGCCCTGATGGTTGAAAAGCACTTTCATACCATTCCTGTAGTTCAGGAAGGAAACCTGGTGGGAATTGTGGGCAAGGAAGATGTGTTAAAGACCATGATCAATCCATAAGCCTTTGCACCCTTACCCTTTGAATGCCGAATTCATTTTCCCGGCCGCCTTTTGAATTCTCAGGCCGGTTTTCAATCCGGTACCGGCCTTTGCCTGAACTGGCTTTGATACAGCCGGTAATAGTGGCCCTTCCCGGCCAGAAGGTCCTTGTGAGAGCCCTGTTCGACAACCCTGCCCTGGTCAATGACCATTACCTGGTCGGCATTGGCAATGGTGGACAGGCGATGGGCAATGACAAAGCTTGTGCGATCTCGCATCAACCGGTCTAAGGCCTGCTGGATGAGAACCTCGGTGCGGGTGTCCACGGAGCTTGTGGCCTCGTCCAGGACCAGGATGGCCGGATCGGACAGGATGGCCCGGGCAATGGCCAAAAGCTGGCGCTGGCCCTGGGACAGGTTTGACCCCCGCTCGGAAAGCCGGGTGTTATAGCCCTGGGGCAGCCTTCGGATAAAACCGTCTGCCCGGGCGGTCCGGGCAGCGGCAAAGACGTCTTCATCCGTGGCATTCAGCCGTCCGTAACGGATATTTTCCAGTACGGATTCACTGAATAAAAAGGTCTGCTGCAGCACCACGCCCAGCTGCCGCCGCAGGCTTTTCCGGGAAGCGGTGAGGATATCCACGCCGTCAATATAAATGGCTCCCCGGTCGTTATCGTAAAACCCGGACAAGAGGTTGATCAATGTGGTTTTTCCGGCGCCTGTAGGTCCCACCAGGGCAATGCGCTGACCGGGCCGGGCATGGAAACTGACATCATTCAGCACCGGAACGCCGGGAATGTACGAAAAGCAGACCCGGTCAAACCGGACATCCCCGGCCACCTGCCTGAATTCATGAGCCCCGGGCGGATCGGTTAAGTCGGGAACCGTATCCATGATTTCAAATACCCGCTCCGCCCCGGCCAGGGCGGCCTGAACCTGATTGTACACATTGCCCAGCTGGCGCAGGGGCTCGGCAAACCGCCGGGAATATGAAATAAATGCGGCAATGGTGCCCACGGATACCATGCCGTGAATGGCCAGCCACCCCCCTAAGCCGCAGACCACGGCAATGTTAAGGTTGGACAAAATGCCCATCATGGGCATGACCAGAAGCGACAGGGTCATGGCGGCCGTTCCGGAAACCCGGACAGACTCATTGGCTTTATCAAACTGGGCCAGGGCGTTTTGCTCCTGCCCAAAGGCCAGTACCACCCGCTGGCCGCTGTAAGTTTCCTCCAAAGAGGCGTTCAGTTTACCCAGGTCCTTTTGATAGGCCTGAAATTTATTCCGGGTTTTCCGGCCCACCAGGCTCACAAGGCCGATCATCAGCGGAAAAGCCAGCATTGAACCTGTGGCCAGCCACGGGTTTAAAATAAAGATAATGAGCACAATCCCGATAAGGGTGGCAAGGCCGGTAAACAACTGGGCCGCATGGTTGGTCAGCACCTGGTTAATGGCATCCATGTCATTGGTCAGCCGGCTCATCAACTCTCCCTGGGAGCGGGTGTCAAAAAATTTGAGCGACAGGGTCTGCATATGGTTAAACAGGTCAGCGCGCAGGGTTCTCATGGCCTTTTGGGCCACCCGGGCAATGAAAAGGCCCTGGACCAGCTGGGCAGCTGCGGAAAGTACATAAGCCCCCAGCATGAGCAGGATGGGGATGATCACCGCACCTGGGTTATGGCTGCCCAACTGGTCTATGGCCCGGCCCACCAGGTAAGGCCCGGACAGGGCCATTGCCGTTCCCAAGACAGCGGCCCCAATGATCAGGCAAAGGGTGTTGCCATATGGGCTCAGGTATTGGGAAAGACGGCGCAGGGTCCCCCGGGCGTCTTTGGCGCGCCGGATGTCGCGCCCCTGAAAAGGGCCGCCGCCCCGGCCCGGGCCAGGCATCCCGGGAACAGTATGACGGTCAGATGGCCGGTTCAGGTTATGGGTCATGGGGTCGCCCTTTCAATCCCGGAGCCGGCTAATTGAGAGCGGTAAATATCCTGATAAATAGGGCTTGATAAAAGAAGCTGCTCATGGGTGCCGGCGGCCGCAATCCGGCCCTGGTCAAGAAGAAGAATTCTGTCGGCATTGAGGACCGTGCTGATGCGCTGGGCCACCACAAACCGGGTAACCCCGGGCTTTTGGCCGGCGGCCCATTGGTCCAGGGCCTGTTGAAGCTTAAATTCCGTGTCCGCATCCAGGGCGCTGGTGGCATCGTCCAGAATCAGCACCCTGGGCCTGACCAGCAGGGCCCTGGCAATGGCAATCCGCTGCTGCTGCCCCCCGGAAAGGGTTGATCCGCGCTGGCCGATTTTTGTATCCAGCCCTTGGGGCATGCGCTGGATAAATTCCGTTGCCTGGGCCACCTGGGCCGCCGCCGTCACCTCTTCCGGAGTAGCGGTCATCCGGCCGTAGCGAATGTTGTCGCCAATGGTTCCGCTGAACAGCACGGCCTCCTGGAGAACCACCCCCACAGCGCTGCGCAGCCTTCCCAAATCCAGTTGTCTGACATCAATGCCGTCAAGGGTCACCCGGCCGTGGGCAACATCGTAAAACCGAGGGATCAGATGGACCAGGGATGATTTCCCGGCACCGGTGGCACCGAGAATGGCCACGGTTTCCCCGGGTTCGGCGGCAAAGGTCAAATCGTTTAAAACCGGTTCGGCACAGTCGTCGCCATAACTGAAACAGACCTTTTCAAAGGTGATCCGGCCCTTAAAATCCACCGGGCCTTCCGGAGACGGCGGCGGTTTGACCCCGG
The DNA here is from genome assembly GCA_963663165.1 of uncultured Desulfospira sp. Classification (GTDB taxonomy): domain Bacteria; phylum Desulfobacterota; class Desulfobacteria; order Desulfobacterales; family Desulfobacteraceae; genus Desulfospira. The sequence goes on from OY760175.1 coordinate 1,166,477, forward strand.
GCGCGGCATCCAGCACCTCCAGAATCCTTCCGGCCGAGGCATCGGCTGCGGCCAGGGGACCGAGCATGCCCCCCAGCAAAAGGACCGGAAAAAGCGAAAACCCCAGATAATTGATGGCCGCCACCATATGGCCAAGGGACATGTCCCCGGACTGAACACTGCCGCTGCCAAGCCAGATAGCGCCCACCAGGGCCAGGTTCAGGACCAGGTGCATCAGCGGCATGAACACGGCGGCCAGTTCAGAGACCTTTACGGCCTGGGCCATGAGTTCCTGGTTGGCATGATCAAACCGTGTGATTTCATGGGCCGTTCGGACAAAGGCCTTGACCACCCGGATACCGGCCAGGTTTTCCTGAAGGATGGTATTCATCCGGTCAAGGCGTTCCTGCATTTTTAAAAACAACTGGCGGGACCTTCTGGCAAATACCCGCATCATGCCAATGATAAAGGGCACAAAAACCGCTGCCGTAAGCGCCAGGCGGGGGCTTGTCATGGCCAGCATCACAATGGCCCCGGCCGCCCAGACCGGGGCCCTGGTCATGATGCGCAAAGACAGGATCACGATGGTCTGTACCGTGTTGACATCACTGGTGGAGCGGACAATAAGGCTGCCGGTCTTCAGATGATCCAGGTTCCCAAAGGAAAAGGACTGGACCTTTCGCATCAAAGCGCTTCGCAGGTTGGCCCCGAATCCCATGGCCGCCACCACCGACAGCCGGTTGTTGGCCAGGGCAAAGACCATGGAAAGGATGGCGGCACCGGCCATGCCAAGGGCCGTGGTCACCACCACAGAAAGGTCATTGGCCAGGATTCCCTGATCAATGATCCGCTGGGCCAGGCGGGGAATGGCAAGGTCGGCCGCCACCATGAACAGCAGCAGGACCAGGGCGGTCACCGCCTGGAAGCCATAGGGGCGCAAAAACCGGTAAAGGCGGGGAAGAAATGTCACCGGTCCCCCTGACGGGTATCTTCTGACCCTTTCGGGCCGTTGGCATCTTGTTCCCGGGTTTGCCCGGACAAATGATGCTGGACTTTGAGCAGGGAAGAGACCAGATTGTCCTGTTCGGCCCGGCTCAGCACCGAGGTGAGTTCAAGGTCCAGCTCTTTAAAAGTTTTACGGATTTCCCTGCCCAGGGATCTGGCTTTTTCAGTCAAAAACACCTGGATGACCCTCTGATCGGCCGCCAGTCGCCGGCGCTGGACCCAGCCGTTTTTTTCCATTCGCTGCAGGGTGCTGGTGGTCGTGGCCGGGGTGATGTTCAAGGCATGGGCAAGGGTCGCCTGGGCCACCCCGTCTTTATGCCAGAGATCAGCCAGCACCATCCCCTGGGTATGGGACAGCCCGAACTCATGCAGTTTTAAGCGCATGCGCATCCCCACAAGCCGGCTGACATGGGCCAGCAGATGCCCGATGGTCTGTTTTTGAGAATCTGAATTAAAATGGGTCATTTTTATTAGCGGTCTAATTATTAGATATCAAACTAATAACTGGGCTGAAATATATTGTCAACCCAAAACACACGGGATAAAAGAAAACCGGAAACGAAAGACCGGATATGGCGCCCCCCTCTGGTTTATGCATTCCGGTGTGCGGTTTTCGGTTTGTTTCATTTTCCCCTGATTTATCCCAGGCTGATCCGGGTGTCAGCATTTCTTACACCTTGGAAAAACAGCCCGGCACTTTTTTTTCATCTGCATTTTCCCAAAGGCTGCCTCATCCGGGATTTATATCAAAGTCTCACTAACATCTTGAGAAGACTTTAAAGCATTTGTTGTGGGCGGTTCTTGGTTGGATAACCAAGCGGCCCGTGGCCGTTTCGCCGATGAATTCACAAAAATCTTACCCCTTCCCCCCTTTATTGTGCCGGATTTGGCCCGACCCGTGCCCCGCCGGCCCTGTCTGGCACCCAACTTGCTACTGTCCTGTATAGTTCAATATAGAACCAGGGGCTTGAAAGTCCTTTACTGATGAATGGCAATGAATTGCCAGGGGGGAAGACTTCATGTTTTATTCTACCCGGTCCAAACTTGTTTTAGGCCTGATCAGTGTTGCGCTGGTGGTGGGGAGCATCTCATTTACGGCCGGCTGGCGCCTCCTGTACAACTCTGTACTCAATGAAGCGTTTAACCGGGTCCGGCAGGACCTGAATGTGGCCCGGGTCATCTATGACGACCGGGTTAAGGCCATTTGCATTTCCCTCCAAACCGCTGCTGAGGCCGATGACCTGAAATCCGCACTGGCCCATAAGGATTTACGCCTTCCCATGGATCGGGTCCGCCACCAGTCCCTCAAGCTCAACCTGGATTTTTCCGGCATTTTGACCCCCGACGGCCAGGTCATTCCCTGTTCCGGCTTTGAGGCATCACCCCCTCCCCAAAAAGCCGACCTGCCCATGGCCGCAAAAGCCTTTCAAGAAAAACAGACCATATCCGGAACCGCCATCGCCGGCCAGGGGCTTGTGGCCGGGGCGGCTGTTCCCGTCACCTTTGGCAATGGCGTCACCGCGGTTGTTTTCGGCGGTATCCGCCTGAACCAGGATGTGACCATTGTGGACAAGATCGGGGATACGGTGTTTAGAAACGAGGTGTACAAGGGACGGAATGTGGGCACGGCCACCATCTTTTTTAAAGACTTGAGAATCTCCACCTCGGTACTGACCTCTGACGGGACAAGGGCCGTGGGCACCCGGGCAAGCGACGCGGTTGCCCGTCAGGTGCTGGGCAACGGCCTGAACTGGACCGACCGGGCCTTTGTGGTCAATGACTGGTACATCACCGCTTATGAACCCATCCTGGACATTTTTGGGAACCGGGCCGGCATGCTTTATGTCGGGGTACTGGAAGCCAAATACAGGGATGTCCGGCAAAAAGCCATCTGGCTGTTTTCCGCCGTCATCCTGGTGGGGGTGCTGCTGGCCATTGGTGCCGGTACCCTTCTGGCCGCCCGGATCATGCAGCCGGTCAGCCACCTGATCCAGGCCAGCGCCCAGATCGCCAAAGGCAACCTGTCGCCGGATATCGGACCGGCCAGCTCAGGCGACATCGGGCTGCTTCAAAAGGCCTTTATATCCATGTCCCAGTCCCTGGTCAGGCGGAATCAGGAACAGCTCGAAGAACGAAGACGGGAGCTGATCCGATCGGAAAAACAGGCCAGCATCGGCAAACTGGCTGCCGGGGTGGCCCATGAAATCAACAATCCCCTGACACCGGTACTGACCTTTACCCATCTGCTTTTAAACAGAAAAGACCTGCCCGAGCCGGTGCGAAAAGACCTTGAGACCATTGCCTTTCAGACCGAACGGGTCAGAAAGATTGTCAAAGGACTGCTGGACTTTTCCCGACAGCCCAAGCTGGACCGGGAGACCATTGATCCGGGTGCGCTGCTGTCGGACACGGTGGAGCTGATGAAAAACCAGGCCCTGCTCCAGCAGGTTTCTCTTGTTTATGAAGGGCAAATACCCCTGCCCCTGGTCCGGATCGATAAAAACCAGATCCAGAGTGTGATCGTCAACCTGGTGATCAATGCCCTGGATGCCACCGGACCCGGCGGCAGTGTCCGGGTAACCGCCATGCCTTTTGTTGAAAATCAGGTTGAGGGCATTGAAATTAAGGTCCGGGATACCGGTTCAGGCATCAGTCCTGAAGATATGAACAAACTGTTTGAACCTTTTTTTACCACCAAGCCGGCCGGAGAGGGCACCGGCTTAGGCCTTGCCGTATCCCTTGGCATTGTGGAGCGCCATGGCGGCCGGATCAGGGTGGAAAGCAGCCCGGGCCAGGGGGCTTGTTTTTTTGTCCGGCTGCCCTGCAATACCCGGGAAACGGCGGCAAAGGAGGGGATATGAACATTCTGGTAGTGGACGATGATGGCATGGTGGTGGAAAGCTGCAAACGGATTCTTCTCGATGCCGGATTTGCCGTGATCACAGCCCCGGATGCGCACACGGCCATCACCTTGCTCAAAGAGGGCACCACGTCCGTGGACATGGTCCTTACGGACATCAAAATGCCGGGCATGGACGGATTCAGTTTAATTGAACAGATCAACCAGGCCTTTCCCGGGACCGCGGTCCTGATGATGACCGGCTACCTTGTGCCGGAAACAAAAATCAAAGGATCGGATCTCGGGGCCCGGGGCTGCATTGCCAAACCCTTTACCCCGGATGAACTCACCTATGCGGTAAAAAAGGCAATGACGGCAGCAGAACCATATTCTTCCCCGGTTCAGGGGATAACAAAGGGAGACAAAAAATGAAAAAAGACCGGATGCTTGTAATTGATGATGACAATGCCGTCCTGATTTCCTGTCAGGCAATTTTCCGGGATAGCGGGTTTGAGGTGGATGTGACCTCAGACCCCAGGGCAGGGATTGAAATGAGCACCAAAGGTAACTATGCCGTTATCTTATGCGACTGGAAAATGCCGGGTCTCAACGGTCTGGATGTGATATCCGAACTTGAAGAGCGCAGCCCGGATTCCGCCGTGGTCATGTTCAGCGGCTTTCCATCCCCGGACCGGGCGGCAGAGGCCATTAAAAGAGGGGCCATGGAATTTCTAACCAAACCCTTTACCCCGGATGAACTCACCGGTGCGGTCCAAAAGGCCCTTAAGGGAAAGGTGAACCAGGAGAAAAAAGTCATGACCCGGGCCCAGCAGGTGCTTGGAAAATTCCCGGTGCCCAGCCTGGACGACAAGGGGCCCGGGATCATTGCCGAAACCGTGGCCCAGACCGTGGGCGTGGCCAAGGCCAACTCTCCCTGGATCTCTTTGTTTGTCCTGGGGGTACTGGCCGGGGCCTATATCGGATTTGGCGGGCTTTTTTCCACCTCCGTCACCTTTGACTTTTCCCCTGCCCTGGGGCTGGGCTTTAAGAAACTGGTCTCTGGCGCGGCCTTCAGTATTGGCCTGATGCTGGTGGTGATCGCCGGTGCCGAGCTGTTTACCGGCAACAGCCTCATGGTGTCCAGTGTCATGACCGGGCAGATCACCTTAAAAAAGATGGCGGCCCAGTGGGGCATTGTCTATGGGGCCAATTTCCTGGGGTCTGTGCTGCTGGCCCTTCTGTTCTACGGGTCCGGCCTGTGGAAGGCCGGCAATGGCCAGCTGGGACTTTCAGCGGTCAACGTTGCCCTGGCCAAGGTTCACCTGCCCTGGAGCGAAGCCTTTATCCGGGCTGTGGGGTGTAACTGGATGGTCTGCCTGGCCGTGTGGATGGCCCTGGCCTCCCGCCAGACCATTTCCAAGATCTTTGCCGTTTTCTTTCCCATCATGGGGTTTGTGGCCATTGGATTTGAGCATTGCGTGGCCAACATGTACTTTATCCCCTCGGGTATTTTTCTTTCCCATTGGGCCGGGATCGCCGGGCCTGCCGGTGCTGACCTGACCTGGACCGCCTTTATTGTTAACAACCTGGTGCCGGTCACCCTGGGCAATATTATTGGCGGTGCTTTGTTTGTGGGGGTGGGTTACTGGGGGGCCTACTTAAGGCCCAAGGCCGATGCCGTCCGATAGCCGGTGTCTGGGTGGACCTTGTGGACATGGTGGCCCCAGTGGACCTTTGTGACTGAGAATTGTTTACGGATCGGGGCCTTACATGGGGTGGCCGGGGTTATGATGGAACCGGGGAAAAAGGAAGACAGGGAGGGCATTTTCTTTGCCCTCCCTGTCTTTTACGGCGTTCTCATAATTTAGGTGAAATTTCAATGCCAGGCTGGATCTTTTCAATTTTAATGGTTTCTTTCTGGGGTTTTTTCTCGTTTTCCGCCTGGACGTGCTTGACGGTTTCAGTGCCTGCGACAACCGCCACAAAAATGGACCCGCAGATAACGGTCAGTGCCGTTGTCCCAACAAATGCCTGGGCTGAATGAACTGTGCCAAACGATACCATCGCCAGGATGGCGATCCCTATCACTAAGCTTTTTTTCATCATCACAACCTCCTTGATTATTTCGGTTGCACCGATTTCCGGCTTTAACAACTGACTTCCGGTCAGTTAACTATATTATAATTAACCAGCGGTCATCTGTCAACTGACAAATGACCACTGGTCAATTATTTTTTTCGTCCAAAATTCCGGTGTCGGCCCACAGGGTAAAACAACGCCCGGCTCATGTTCATCCCCCCATAATTTCGCGGATAGTGAACCTTGAAATATTACGGGTTGTCATTTGGGCTCTGATACATCTATAATGTGGACACATGCCGACAAATACATGATGTTCAATATCCGCAAAAGTTAATGAAGAAAGGAGTTCAAATGCCGGCCCAAACTGTTGTTGTTGCCGGATGGGGACAGGTAACCCAGCCAAAACACCTTGAAACCAAAGCCAAAGACCCCATGGGACTGATGGCCCAGGCCTCCTGGACGGCTGCCGGAATGCTCAAGAATCCCAAATGCTTTGCCGCTGTGGACGGCCTGTTTGCCGTAAAAAGCCTGAGTGCCTATTATAAAACCCCGGCCCTGGATCTTGCCCGGCAACTGGGGCTCAATCCCAAGGTGTCCTTGGAATCCCACATCGGCGGCAACTCCCCCCAGGCCCTGATCAACCGGGCGGCTGGAATGATCGCCAGAAAAGAACTGAACATGGTGCTTGTGGCCGGTGCAGAGGCCTATGTTCCCCGGGGGAATGATGAGGCCGGCAAAAGAGACGGCAATGCGCTGTTAAAAGGGGTTCCCGAAGATTATAAGGCAGATGACGCCTCGGGTGCCACCCCCTTGGAAATCCGATACGGCATTGAGCATCCCATCCATGGGTTTCCGTTGTTTGAAACAGCGCTCTGGGCTGAGTCAGGACTTGACCTTAAGACCTATATGACCAAAACAGCCGCCATGTGGGCCGGGTTCAGCCGTGTGGCCAAAGACAACCCCTATGCCTGGAGCCGCACCCCCCGGTCCCCTGAAGAAATCCTGACTGTTTCCAAGCAAAACCGGCCCATTTCCTTTCCCTATCCCAAATACATGAATTCTTTTGTGACCGTGGATCAGGGGGCTGCCGTCATTCTCATGTCAGAGGAACTTGCCGACGATCTTTGCCCTTCCGCCGGAAACCGGATCTACTTTTGCGGGGGCGGATCGGCCAGGGACCGGCAGCCCTATATCATCCAGAAAACAGACTTTACCGTCAGCCATCCGTTAAAGGCTGCGTCGGATCAGGCCTTTGAGGTCTCAGGGGTCCACCTGGACCAGATTGAGGCCTTTGACCTGTACTCCTGTTTTCCCTGCGCTGTCAATATGGCTAAAAAAATGCTGGGGATTGCGGATGAGGATCCCCGCCCCCTGACACTGACCGGGGGACTGGGATTTTTCGGCGGCCCGGGCAACAACTACAACCTTCATGCCGTGGCCACCCTGTGTGAACAAATCTATTCTGGACGGCTGCAGACCGGTATGGTCACCGCTTTGGGCTGGTTTCTGCAAAAGCATGCCGCCGGCATCTATTCTGCCCTGCCCCCCCAAAAGGCCCTTGACGCCATGGGACTGGAAGATGAAAAAGGCCACCTGGCCGGCCCCCCTCCCATGGACATTGACCCTGATCCCGCCGGCAACGGGTGTATAGAGACCTACACCATTGTTTACAACGTGGACCAGACCCCGGCATATGCGGTGATTTACGGGAAAACCGAGGCGGGAAAAAGGTTTATCGCAAGGTCTTTGGATACCCCCGAAACCTATAATCGGCTTTCCGGCAGCCCTATGGTGGGAAGGCGTGTATCACTTGAACATGACCCAGACTTAAGCATGACGGTCGCCGGGTTTAAATAGTATTTGATTAAAACCCGGGCCCGGCCCCTTCATTATCGGGGTTTCAGCTCACAAAGTTGCATATACAAGAGACAAAGACAACGGCGCTTACAACCTTGAGATTGTAAGCGCCGCCATTTTTTGCAACAACTGGAATGAATTTTCGTTCGGCCCCGCCTAATTGGTCAATATGGGCATGCCCATGATGGGCCAGATCACCTTGACGGCGAGGGCCACCACGACCATGAGAATCACACTGGCCGGAATGCCGTACAAGAAGAACTCACCTGTGGTAAACTGCTTTGAGTCATAGGCAATGGCATTGGGCGCCGCCCCCACCAGCAGCAGGAAGGGCATACCCGCCGTCACCAGGGCAGCAAACAAAATGACTTCCGGAGCCACGTTCAGATAAGGTGCGATCACCAGGGCTACCGGCAGGGAGATGGCTATGGCCGCCACGTTCATGATAAAGTTGGTCATGATCATGACAAAAAAGGCAATGGACAAAATAAAAATAAAAGGCGGCGAACTCTGGAACATGGTCAGCCAGTTGATGGCCAGCCACTCGGCCGCCCCGGTTTCCCAGAGGCAGAACCCGATGCTCATGGCCCCGCCGAACAGCAAAATGATGTTCCATGGAATGGCTTCAAGGTCTTTGATGTCCAGAATTTTCAAGACAAAAAACAGGACCGTGGACACCAGGATAATCCCGTTTTTGTCCAGGGGTTTGAGGGCCGGGACAAACTGCTTGACAGACATGACAAAGATACAGACAAAGATAATGGTGGCGGCCAGGATCTCCTGGGTGGTCAGTTTTCCCATGCCGGCACTCAGTTTCTTGGCCTTTTCCCTCAACCCCGGGATGGTGGCTTTTTCCGGCTTGAAAAAAATCATGAAAAATCCCCACAGCAGAAATGTCATGCCCCAGCCAATGGGGAACATATAATAGGTCAGCTCAAAAAAGCTGATATCCCGGCCTGCAATATCCTTGAAAAATCCCAGGGCCACAGCGCCCCGGGCCGCACCGAGCAGGGTGATGATACTGCCGGCACCGGCCACAAAGGCCATTCCCATGAACAGGCCCTTGCCGAACTTGGTGGGCTTGTTATCCTCGGTGTACATGGCATAAATCGTCATGAGCAAGGGGAACATGGTGGCGGCCACGGCCGTATGGGCCATGATATGGGTTAAGGCTGCCGTGACCACAAAACAGCCCAGGTAGATCATGCTGGTCTTTTCCCCCACAATGGCCAGCATTTTATAAGCCAGCCGCTTGGTCAGCCCGGTTTTGGTAAACACCATGCCGATAACCAGGGAACCGAAAATAAACAGTACGGACGGGGTCATAAAGTCCTTTAGCGCCTTTTCCGCAGGCCTGACCATGAACAAAACCTGTAAGGCGCCAATGGCCAGACTGGTGATGCCGATGGGAATGACCTCAAATACCCACCAGGTCCCGGCCAGTAAAAAGATGGCCAAGGCACCCTTTCCCTGCTGGCTCAAAACAAAATGCTTACCTGCCGGATCTATGGCATCCGGCCATGGCGGGGCAAAGTTGACAATACCAAACAAGGTGACGCCGATGAGCAGAAAAACTACCCGTTTCCAGTCAAAACTCAATGCTGTTTTCGTCATGTTCTTATTGATCTCCTCACTTGAATTAGCTTTTAGCTGTTAGCTGTTAGCTGTTTAGCTTTTAGCTGTTAGCTGTTAGCTTTTAGCTGTGCCGGCCGGCTCAAGGCTAATGGCTAACAGCTAATGGCTTCTATATAATTAGACATCCGGTCTAAATTCCAAGTATCAGCAAACTGTTTCATTTAGAAACGATCCTTAAATAAGATGAGAATCTGTTTTTTGTCAAGCAAAGAGTCGCAGGTTAGAAAAAAATTAGGGCCCCGGGCTTTGAAACTTATTAATATTTGACAAGGGCTTCAAACAAAGGTAAATCTGCTTCCAGGTCTATATGAAAGACTCACTAACATCTTGAGAAGACCTTTATTATTTGTTATGGGCGGTTCTTGGTTGGATAACCAAGACGGGCCCGTGGCCGTTATTCAGGCCACCGTTAGATTCAGGGGAAAAGCGTGAAAATTATCATAGTCGGTGCCGGTGAGGTCGGCTACAACATAGCCAACCGTCTGGCGTCTGAAAACAAGCATGTGATTGTGATTGACAAACACCCGGAAGCGGCCCGGCGCCTTGAAGAAGATATTGATGTCCAGGTGATCACCGGCTCCGGGGCAAGCCCCAGGGTTCTAACCGAGGCCGGCATTCAGGAGGCCGATATTCTCTTGGCCGTCACCGACAGTGACGAGGTCAACCTGGTGGCCTGCATGATGACCGATATCCTGTCCCCTTCCACCAAAAAGCTGGCCCGGATCAGGAACTCCGATTTTGACGAGTACCATAAAATCTTCCGGAAAAACATTCCCAACATCGACACCATTATCAACCCTGAAATCGAAGTGGTAAAAACCATTCGAAAGCTGATGGAAGTGCCCCAGGCCGTGGATGTGGGAAGCTTCATTGACGGCCGGGTCAATTATGTGGGGATCCGGCTGACCAAAAATTCGCCCCTGGCCGGCATGCACCTGGTGGATTTTCACGACAAATTCGGCGATGACCGCCCGTTGATCGCCGCCATTGTCCGGCACAACGAGGTGATTGTCCCCCGGGGCGGCCATAAAATCGAACCCGGGGACCTGGTTTATTTTGTCTCAGAAAGCGATAAAGTAGAACAAACCCTTAAGTTATTCGGCATCCGGATCAGCCCCATTAAAAACGTGCTGATTATCGGCGGCGGCCATGTGGGGGCAAGGCTTGCCACCATTCTGGATAAGGACGGCATTAAAACAAAGATCATTGAATCAGACGCCCAAAGGTGCCGGGAACTGTCCGAACAGATGGAAAAAACAGTTGTCCTGCATGGGGATGGATCAGACCAGAAGCTGTTTTTAGAAGAAAATATCCGTCAAAGTGATGTGGTGGTATCGGTCACCAATGACGACGAAACCAACGTACTGGTCTCCCTGCTGGTGAAAAATTTAGGCGTAAAAAATACCATCACACGGATCGGCAAGTCAGATTACTATCCGCTGCTGGCCACCTTAGGCATTGAAAAGGTCGTGTCTACTCGTCTTTCAGCGGTCAGCTCCATTCTTCAGGATGTCAGAAAAGGCCAGGTGCTTTCCGACATATCCATTTTCGGGGAGCGAGGCGAATTCATTGAGGCCATTGCCCTTGAAACCTCGGACCTGACCAACCGGCCGTTGAAGAAGATTCCCTTTCCCAAAGGGGCCCTTCTGGTCTGTATTATCCGGGACGATCAGGTGACCCTTCCCACCGGTGAAAGCGTGATCAACCCCGGTGACCGGATTATCTTATTCGCCGTTCAGCAAGCCGTCAAAAAACTGGAAAAGCTGTTAACCGTTAAACTGGACTTTTTCTGATGCGCTGGAGGTTTATCGCCAGAATCATCGGCATTCTCCTGGCCTTTCTGGGCTTTGCCATGGTGGTCCCCTTAGCCAGCAGCCTGATCTTTGGGGACAACGCCTTCAAGGGCATGTTAAGCTCCATCAGCATTACCTTAGGAACGGCCACAGGACTGATCCTTTTATCCAGGAAAAAGAACGAAGACGCCTATATCAATCAACGGGAAGGCATGGCCGTGGTGGCTTTGGGATGGGCAGCCATCGGATTTTTCGGGTGCCTGCCCTTTTATTTTGCCCCGGGATTTACCGGGTTTACCGATGCCGTGTTTGAGTCCGTATCCGGCTTTACCACCACGGGATCATCCATCATGACCAACATTGAAGGCATGGTGCCCAGCGTCCTGCTCTGGCGAAGCCTGATCCAGTGGCTGGGGGGCATGGGAATTATCGTTCTGTCCCTGGCCATTCTCCCTTTTCTTGGGGTTGGTGGTATTCAGCTTTACAAGGCCGAGGTGCCCAGCCCGGTTCCGGACAAGCTCACCCCGCGATTAACCGATTCAGCCAAAATCCTCTGGATGGTCTACGCCGGTATTACTGTGCTGGAAATTATCTTTCTGCTGGCCGGGGGCATGCCATTTTTTGAGGCCCTATGCCACTCACTGACCACCCTTCCCACCGGGGGGTTTTCTCCCAAAAACGCCTCTATCGCCCATTACGACAGTGTTTATTTTGATATGGTCATTACCGGATTCATGCTGCTGGCCGGGATCAACTTCTCCCTTCATTACCAAATTCTCAAAGGCCGGACCCTGGCCTTCTGGCAGGATACGGAATGCAAAATATTCCTGGGCTCTGTCCTTGTCCTGACCCTGGTGGTGACCTGGAATACCTGTGGCGCCGTCTATGAAACCGTTGGCACGGCCTTCCGGTTTTCCTTTTTTCAAATTGCCTCCATCATTACCACCACCGGTTTTGCCACGGCCGACTATGAGCTGTATCCGGGGTTAAGCCAGATTATTATCTTTGTCTGCATGTTTTTAGGGGCGTCCGCAGGCTCCACAGGCGGCGGCATGAAATTTGCCCGGATCATCGTATGTGTTAAGTATTGTTACCGGGAATTGTTCAGGCTTATTCACCCGAGAAGCGTCCAGGTCATTAAATTGAACAACCAGGTGATCCGGACCGAAGTGCTTCACGCCATCATGGGGTTTTTAGCCCTGTACATCCTGGTGTTCATTCTGGCCAGCGCCATTTTAGCGGCCATGGGGCTGGACATGATGACAGCCTTTGGGGCTGCCGCCTCCTGCATCGGCAATATCGGCCCCGGATTCGGCACCGTGGGCCCTGCCGAAAACTTTGCCCACCTGCCCTGCGCGGCCAAATGGCTGTTATCCTGGTGCATGCTGCTGGGACGATTGGAAATTTATACCTTTATCATTCTGTTAGTACCGGAATTCTGGCGAAACTAAGGTATTTGGCCCCAAACTTACCCATCTGCTGCGTTGCTGCGAAAATCTGCAATCCCCATAACCACAAGGTTCCATACCTCAGAAACAGAGTGAATTTATTCAAAAAAAATTGTAGCATGAAAGTCTTCCCAACATCCTGAGAAGACTTTCATTTTTTGTTGTGGACAGTTCTTGGTTGGATAATCCAAGCCGTCCGTGACGGTTATTCAGGCCCTACTCAATCGCCGGGCATTGATCATAGGTGAGATCTTCGCAGGCCGACACGTCACTGAACCATACGCCGCCAAGTTCTTTACACTGTTCATTCGTTCTTGCGTCCACACATCTCATATTCGGGCTTTGGTTAAAACTAAGACAGCAGGCGCCCACCGGGTCCTGGGTGGTTTCGCATTTAAATTCAGGATCGGAACATTGATATCCATCAGAAAACCGCCCGTTTAATTCTTCACAATCCGTTTTCCGCATAAAGTCTTCACACTGGACACCATATTCATTTTCATAACAGCAGGCGCCAATGAGGGTACACTTTTCTGATCTGATCAGCATTTCGCATGTTATCTTTTCATCTCCATGTTGATACCATTCACCGCCAAGCACCTCGCACTGGGCATTTGTCCTGTCATCAAGGCAGCTTATGGTTGCCCCGTCAACGTTACTGAGGCAGCAGGCACCTAAATCCGGACTGCCGTAGCATCCAGCGTCGGCACACTGTGTGTTTGGATAGAACTTTCCGGATAATTTGTTACAATTGGTTTCCAGCATCCAGTTGGCGCATTTGGCACCTGTCGTATCTTTATAGCAACAGGCCCCATAGGGCGCGCATTCAGTTTCTGAAAGATATGCACAGACCCCGTCTTCACTCCATGAACCCTGGAGGATCTTACATTTATACTCTGTCAGGTTGTCCAGACATTGTACCGGGAATACACCAGACTCATTTACATAGGAAATCTTGGGATGGCAACAGGAACCGGTGGCCGCAGGAACCGGACACTCTTCAGATGTCAGGTCTGAACACAGGCGATCGGCAAAGAAGGATCCGCCGGCATCAGAACAGTCACTGCCGGTCACATTGTCATTGCACATCGCAGTGGTTGTGCCCCCGGACACCATGGTTATACAACAGGCCCCGGTGGCCTCTGCAATGGCCGGGCATTGCCCATAGGTCAGTTCAGAGCACTGGACACCGTCTTCGTCCCCGTCTTCCGGCTCGAACCAGGTGCCGCCGATACTGGCGCACTGGATCTGGGTTCTTGCATCAATACACCTTACCGGCGTGATCGCGTCCGAATCCTCAGTGGTCAGACAGCAGGCACTCACCACCGGGGGATCTACACATCCGGCCTGGGCACAGGTCTCATTTGGATGGAAGGTTCCGGATAGCTTGGCACAACTGGTTTCCAGCATCCAGTTAGCACATTTCGTCATACCAGTGGAGGTGTCTTTATAACAACAGGACCCATAAGGCGGGCACTCTTCTTCGGTGAGGTCCGCACAGATCCCGGCTTCAGACCAGGCCCCCTGGAGCAGCTTGCATTTATATTCGGTCAGGCTGTCCAGGCATTGCACCGGGAACACCCCGCTTTCGTTCACATAGGATATTTTCGGATGGCAGCAGGACCCGACGGCTGCCGGGCGCGGGCACTCCTCTGAGGTCAGATCCGAACACAGGCGGTTGGCATAAAGAGATCCGCCAGCGTCAGAACAGGCCGAACCGGTCATGCTGTCAAAACAGTTGGCTGTGGCTGAACTGCCGGAGCCGTAGCTCACGCAGCAGGCCCCTGACAACTCGGCGACTTCCGGGCATTGTGCATAGGTCAGATCCGCACAGGCTTCTTCTTCATGCCAGAAACCGCCAAGAGCGGTACACTGGGCCAGAGTTCTGGCGTCTAGGCACCTTACAGGGGTTGAAAGGCCTGAAGACGTAAGGCAGCAGGCGCCGGTTGAAACAGGGCCCGGACAACCGCTTGTCCCTGTCAGGTCTGAGCATTTCTCATTTGGATGGAAGGTTCCGGATAATTTATCACAATTGGTTTCCAGCATCCAGTTGGCACATTTATCCGCTGTACCGTCGTTATAACAGCATCCGCCATAGGACGGGCACTCTTCCTCTGAAAGGTCTTCACAGATGCCCCCTTCATTCCAGGTTCCCTGAAGCAGCTTGCATTTATATTCGGTCAGGCTGTTCAGGCATTGTACCGGAAACACCCCGCTTTCGTTGACATAGGAAATTTTCGGGTGGCAGCAGGACCCGACGGCTGCCGGACGCGGGCACTCCTCTGAGGTCAAATCCGAACACAGGCGGTTGGCATAAAGAGATCCGCCAGCGTCAGAACAGGCCGAACCGGTCATGCTGTCAAAACAGTTGGCTGTGGCTGAACTGCCGGAGCCGTAGCTCACGCAGCAGGCCCCTGACAACTCGGCGACTTCCGGGCATTGTGCATAGGTCAGATCCGCACAGGCTTCTTCTTCATGCCAGGAACCGCCAAGAGCGGTACACTGGGCCAGGGTTCTGGCATCTAGACACCTTAAGGATGTTGAAAGGCCGGAAGATGTCAGGCAGCAGGCTCCGGTTGAAACAGGGCCAGGACAACCGCTTGTCCCCGTCAGGTCTGAGCATTTCTCATTTGGATGGAAGGTTCCGGATAGCTTGGCACAACTGGTTTCCAGCATCCAGTTGGCGCATTTATCCGCTGTACCGTCGTTATAACAGCATCCGCCATAGGACGGGCACTCTTCCTCTGAAAGGTCTTCACAGATGCCCCCTTCATTCCATGTGCCCTGAAGCAGCTTGCATTTATATTCGGTCAGGCTGTCCAGGCATTGCACCGGGAACACCCCGCTTTCGTTCACATAGGATATTTTCGGATGGCAGCAGGACCCGACGGCTGCCGGGCGCGGGCACTCCTCTGAGGTCAGATCCGAACACAGGCGGTTGGCATAAAGAGATCCGCCGGCATCAGAACAGGCCGAACCGGTCATGCTGTCAAAACAGTTGGCTGTGGCTGAACTGCCGGAGCCGTAGCTCACGCAGCAGGCCCCTGACAACTCGGCGACTTCCGGGCATTGTGCATAGGTCAGATCCGCACAGGCTTCTTCGTCATGCCAGGAACCGCCAAGAGCGGTACACTGGGCCAGGGTTCTGGCATCTATACACCTTAAGGATGTTGAAAGGCCGGAAGATGTCAGGCAGCAGGCTCCGGTTGAAACAGGGCCAGGACAACCGCTTGTCCCCGTCAGGTCTGAGCATTTCTCATTTGGATGGAAGGTTCCGGATAGCTTGGCACAACTGGTTTCCAGCATCCAGTTGGCGCATTTATCCGCTGTACCGTCGTTATAACAGCATCCGCCATAGGACGGGCACTCTTCCTCTGAAAGGTCTTCACAGATGCCCCCTTCATTCCATGTGCCCTGAAGCAGCTTGCATTTATATTCGGTCAGGCTGTCCAGGCATTGCACCGGGAACACCCCGCTTTCGTTCACATAGGATATTTTCGGATGGCAGCAGGACCCCACCCCGGCCAAAACCGGACATTCTTCATTCGTCAGGTCGGCACATGCGCGATCGGCAAAGAATGATCCGCCACCGTCCGTACAGTCTGTGATATTCAGCCCATCATTGCAGACAGCCGTGGTTGAGCCGTTTTCGGCCACGATGGTATTGCAGCAGGCCCCGGTTGTCCCTTCAATAGCCGGACACTGCTCAAGGGTCAGGTCGGCGCATTGATCTTCTTCAAACCAGTTGCCGCCAAGGGACTCACACTGGGTCTGTGTTCTGCCGTCGATACACCGAACCGGTGTGCTTGAAAGGTCACTGAGGCAGCAGGCCCCAACCGTTTCCGGAATAACCGAACATTGTTCCATGGTAAGTTCGGAACACTGCTGATCAGCAAAAAAAGTACCGCCTAAAGTGGTACACTCTGCTGGAAGCTTCCCGTTGGCGCATTTGGCAATGCCTTCAGAATCCGTATAGCAGCATCCGCCATAGGGCGCACACGCTTCATCTGTGCATGCCCCCCCCTGGGTCCAGGTGCCCTGAAGCAGTTGGCATTGATATTCGGTCCGGTTTTCCAGGCATTGAACCGGGAATACCCCGCTTTCATTGACATAGGAAATTTTCGGATGACAGCAGCTGCCTTTAAGGACAGCAGCCTGGCATTCTTCTGTTAAGAGGGTCTCACAGGAGCGGGATGCAAAAAACGACTCCCCTTCCCCCTCACATTGAGAAGCGGCCACGCCATCCTCACACATCCCTTCCAAACTCCGGCAGCAGGCACCGGTTTCACTGCCCGCCGCGCATTCGGCAGCGCTGAGATCAGAACACGACCGCTCCCCATAGAAAGACCCGTTCAGTTCATTTATGCATGCCTGCTCCGATACATTATCATCGCATTTGACCACCGAGGGGCAATCTTCTTCTGAGTTATAGCAGCAGGCACCAAAGGGCGGGCATTCCGGCCCGGTTATTTCCGGGTTTATATCCGGATTCAAATCATCACAGTCACCTGAAATCCCATCAAGCTCCCCCTGGCTGTAGTATGTGTTATCGGGCCGGTTCTGCCCCCATACGCTTGTCCCGTCAGAATACCCGTCGCCATCCAGATCCCTGTACCAGTGAAACTTACCCATGCTTTCCGAGAAAAACCCCAGATCCGCCCCGTCAACATCACCGTCCGAGGTGATATCCAGCCCCAGGGTGGGATCGTACAGCAACTGAACTTCCGTTTGGGAAAGGGTCCGGCCGTATATGCGCACATCATCCATTTCACCGGAGAAAAAATGGGCCGGGGCGGCACCGCTCCATGACGCCCCCATGGCAATGGGCAGGCCGGTGATATCTTCAATGGGATCAAAATGGCTTTTGGACCACAACAGCCTGCCGTTTTTGTAAAACAGGACCCGGCTGTAAAAAGCACTGGCCTTTTCCACCACAACGGCGATGTGCTGCCAGCCAATGGTCACGTCTCCGGCAGCATGGGATTCCCCATGAAGGCTGACCAAATAACGATCGTCTGCAGAAAAACCGACGCTGACTATTGGTATTGAACCTGAGGATTGTTTCCCAAAAAATGTTTTCCCGGCTGTGGTCCCCTGGGGGTTGACCCACAGGGACAGGGAAAAAACCGAGGGCAGGTCAAAGCTGCCGGCCTGGATATGAGCACCGGTCCCGTCAAAAGAATAGGCCCTGCCGGGATTCCCGGACCGGTCCGCTGCCAGGGCGACACTATATGCAGTCCCGTCATACCCATTGGGCCCCATATCCAACACATTGCCGTCAAGGGGATAATACGAGATCAGGCCGGCCGGCAGCTCGGCGGACACCGGGACGGTTACCCCTAAAACGCTGATTAAAAACATGCCCACCCAGCAGACCGCCTGGATGAAAAAAAGTTTCCCGGGGATTGATTTTATATTGCGTGTGGTATTCATTTTTATTTGCCTTTGCTGAGTTCCTGATTAATTATTTCCTGAACAGCCGACAAACTGCGGCCCTTCAACAGTTTCCCATTGATAAACAGGGTGGGTGTCCCTGTAACATCGGCCTTAGAGGCGTCCTGCATGTCTTTGGCCACCTGATCCCGGACCGGTGCGCTGTTCATGTCAGTTTTCCATTTTTCCATATCCAGGGCCAGGGACCGGGCAATGTCTTCAATGCCTTCTTGAGTCAACTTTTCTTGGGCAAACAGCTGATCGTGAAATTCCCAGAATTTTCCCTGATTGTGGGCAGAAAGGGCGGCCCGGGCAGCCTGATCCGCCAGGGGGTGGAGTCGGCGAAGGGGCATGTTTTTAAACACCAGCTTTACCGTGGCCGGGTTGTTTTTGAGAATCATGTCCAACAAAGGATTCATTTTCCTGCAAAAGGGGCATTCAAAATCCGTGAATAAAGCAAGGGTGACCGGCGCATCCTCAGGGCCTTTAAACGGGGAACCGCTGATGTCAATATGATGGACAAAATCAATGGACAGGGCGGTCAGTGTGTTTGTCCGGCCGTCAATGAGGTAAAGGGTTTCAGCCCGGGGAGAAACATCAATACCGGTGACCCCTTTGCCAACCGACACCCCGCCGGCCAGCTGTCCGTCGGTGTCATAGACCAGTACCTTGCTTTCTTTGGTCAGGACAAAAACGTATTTCCCGTCATCTGAATGAACGATATCCACAGGGCTTTCCGGCAGCCGCCATTGTTTGGCCATATGCCATTCAATGGCCACGGTGTTTTCAGGTTCAGGGGATGCGGCAAGGGTAAAATCGGCCAAACAAGCCGTCATCAGGGCCGCAAGAATAAAAAAATACGGTTTTAAATTCATGGCGTTAAATGGTTTCCATCCATAAGCGGTTGTGTGGGGATATATCTTTAAAAATGTATAGGATAGGAACTCCCTTTTTGTCAAGGAAATGTGAAGAGAATGTGACGGATTGGCCGTTTTTAAAGCAGAAAACTTAGCGCATGGCCTTGTCAATTGAGGCAAAAACCCTGTCCCAGGTATATGCTTCCTTTGCCAGGCACCGGGCGTTTTTCTGAATCGCCTGCCACAGGGGTTTGTCCGTTAACAGGGAGTGGATGTCGCCGGCCATTTTGCCCGGATCTTCGGATATAATCGCATGGACCCGGTCTTTGAGCGCCAGCCCCGCTGTTCCCGTCGGCGTTGTGGCCACGGGGATGCCCCGGTACAGGGCGTTAATGATTTTAACCTTTATCCCGCCCCCGAATCTTACCGGGGCGACAAACACCCGGCATTGGTCATAATACGGGGTCAGATCCGCCACAAACCCGGTCAGGATAATATCTGCTTTAGACGCCACCAATCTTTGCAGTGCGTTGCCCGGGGCGGCGCCCACAATATAAAAGCGCAGCTGCGGGTTTTGGGCCTTGAGGCGGTCCCAGACATGGGTTATAAACCAGGTCAGGCCGTCTGAGTTCGGCTCCCAGCTCAAGGTTCCCACATAAAGCAGCGTCACCTGTGTCCGGTCAAAATCAATGCCGGGCAGATCCAGCAGCCGGGCATCCCCTAAATGAAAGGTTTCATAGAATTTCTCCGGCCGGGTCCCGAGCCGTAACAAATCCAGCCGGTCATTGGGGGCGGCCAGGATGCCGTGGGCTTTTTTTCCGGCGGCTGTTTCCCAGGCCTTGATCCGTTTGGACTCCAGATAAATCACCAGTTTTTTAATGGGATTTCTTTCAAGGTGGGCCAGTTTCTCCCAGATCACATATTCCGCATTATGGGCATGCAGAATAATGCGGCCGCCAAACCCTTCCGGTATATAGGGGGCCATGATAAGGGAATCTAAAAACAGGATATCATACCCGTCGGCAATTTGTTCGACATGGGCTTTAAACGTGGCCGAATAATTTCTGTACAGGGACAGCGGCATGTGTTTAAAATAGCTTTTCAAAAGATTCCGGATGGTCCTGGGTCTGCTCAGCATTTCCCCATAAAACGCCGTTGTTCTGATTTTTGACAACAGCATGGCTTCTCGCCGGTCAAAATTGTCCGCAAAAAACACACAAACAGCCAGGTCGTAATGCCTTGAAAGGTATTCGGCCATTTCCCACCGTTTTACGGCACCCCCGCTGACCGGCGGATAGTCCAGCTGATGGGCAAGAAAAAGGATCTTTTTCAAGGGGAAACCAGCCTTTGAAATACGGTCCTTTTATTGATCAGATCCTGGGGGGTTCCCAAGGTTTTTATCCGGCCGTTTTGAAGCAGTACAATCCGGTCACACTGTGTCAGGGCGCTCATGCGGTGGGCCACAATGATCATGGTCTTTTTGCCGTGGAGGGCATTGACGGCCCGGGATAGATCCTGCTCGGTGTGTTCGTCCAAAGCCGATGTGGCTTCGTCAAATATGAGAAGCTCAGGGTCATGGTAAAGGGCCCGGGCAATGGCAACCCGCTGTTTTTCCCCGCCGGACAGGGTCAGCCCCCGCTCCCCGATGTCTGTGTCCAGGCCCTGGGGCAGCGTAGATATAAAATCTTCCAGCTGGGCCATATGGACGGCTTTGGCCACTTTAGTGCGGTCAATTTCATGGGCATTGATCCCAAAGGCGATATTTTGTGCCAGGGTGTCATCGGTCAGATAGATGTCCTGGGGGACAAACCCGATTTTCCGGCGCCAGGATGCCATCCGGCTTTGAATATTCGCATCATCCACGAGAATCCGGCCTTTTAAAGGCGGTATCAGTCCCAGTATAAGATCGATAATGGTGCTTTTGCCACTGCCGGTAGGCCCCATAATGCCGATAAATTCTCCGGGATGAATGGTTATTGAAACATCGGTTAAAACC
Organism: uncultured Desulfospira sp.; assembly: GCA_963663165.1. Taxonomy (GTDB): domain Bacteria; phylum Desulfobacterota; class Desulfobacteria; order Desulfobacterales; family Desulfobacteraceae; genus Desulfospira. The sequence goes on from OY760175.1 coordinate 1,187,401, forward strand.
GGCCCGCGCTCCTTTTCATAGGTAAAGGAAACCTGATCCAGAACCAGATGGTGTTGAAAGGTCATGTCCGGCTGCGAATCCTGCGGGTCAGCAGATTCCGATTCATATGTCGCTAAAAGTGCCATATCTGCGGCCAGAAGGTCTGCCTCAGCCCCGCCGTACCGGATGAGGTTGATATGCATGGACAGCCGGTTAAATGACGGAATGGCCCGGAACCCGGCATAGGTAAAAAGGCCTAAAAGCGGCAGCACATCCTGCATCCCGCCGGCCTTTTCCATGGTTAAAAATACAATGATGAGCGGCACACAGACAAAAACGGTTTCCACCAGAAACCGGGGGCTGTGGTTCAAGGTGACCACCAGCCGCCTTTGCCGGGAAAGGGCGTTCTGGGTATGGCAAAACATGTCATGCCAGAAGGATTCCCGGCCCATGACCTTTACTTCTTTTAATGCGCCAAACGCCTGCTGCATGGTCTTCAGGGCATTTTGCCGCATGTGTTGTTCCTGGACACCGAGCCTGGCAAACAGGCGGTGCAGCGCTATCAGCAGGGCGCCAAGCAAAAGAGACAGCAAAGAAACGCAACCGATCGTCATCATGGGAGAGGCCATGATCAGCACGGTAATAATGCCGCAAAGAATGAGGATTTCCGACAGGCCGGCGACAACGGATTCCAAGAGCAGGTGTACCGTGGCCTCCATGCCCTTGGAAGTCCGGTCAATAAGGGCGGCGGAGTTGCGGTGGAAATGAAAGGAAAACGGTGCGCCAAGATACCGCTTGAACAGGTTGGCGGACAGGAGGGCAATGGTGGTGTTGGTGAGCCGGCTTCTCAGATAGCAGGCGGTCAGCAGAAAAAAATTTTTCAGCATATAGTACAGACAGACCATTAAGACAAAGCTGAATATGACCGTTTTTTCATCTGCCAGGGCCAATCCCGTATAAAGCCGCGAGACCACGGGGATGTCATAAACAGCGGCCGGGTCCATCATCACCTTTAGCAGGGCATACACCGCAGCCGCGCCAAGCCCTTCGGCTGCGGCTTCTGCCGCAGAAAGCGGTATGAGGCCCGCCCAGTAACGGCGCATGGACGGCGGCAGGAGCAAAAAGGCGGTTTTTATTTGCTTAAACACGGTCTGTCCCCATTGACTAATGATAATAGGATATTTTCTAATCGTCTTCCAAATACCGGCATAGAAAATAAGGCCTGGGCCCTTTTCTGGGCAGCTTTTCCCATGTCGGCGGCTCTGGCCGGATCAGCGATAAATGTTTTCATGGCCCGGGCAAAATCGCCGGCTGCCGGGTCACACAAAAAACCGGTCAGCCCGTTCACGACGGTTTCTTTGGGTCCTCCCCGGTTGACCGCTATGACCGGCTTGCCGGCGGCCATGGCCTCGACAATCCCGATGCCGAAATGTTCGTTAACACTGGTATAAACCATGATATCACAGTCCTTGAGCAAGCTTAAGCGCCGGCTGTCCGAAATGGAGGACAAAAAGACCACCTGGCCGTGCAGGTTTAACTGGTCTGCCTGTGCCTTTAAATCATCTAAGGTCTGCCGCTGCTCCGGGAGACGCTCATCACAGGCACCCGCCATGATAAGCTGTATTCCATGGAATGTCTCCGGTGAAACCGTCCCGCGAAGGGCTGCCAGGGCATCCAGGGCCAGGGCCAGATTTTTTTCAGGAGCAAACCGGTTGATGGACAACAAATTGATCCGGCCTTTATCCGTTAATCCGGAATACATTGGCCCACTGCCCGCCGGGGTCAGAAATTGCGGGATATCAACGCCGGGATAAAGGACCTTGGGCGGTTTGCGTGAAAAATAAGGGAATGAATCTTTAAATGTCCGGGCTGTAAACTCACTGTTCACCAGGATCTGATGGGCAAACCGCATCCCAAACCGTTCCAGGCCGTTTACCGGCACCCTGTAAACCCGGTACAGCCCCTTTTTTTGAGGCGCAAGAAGGACATCCGGGTAATGGCCGTAAAACAAAATCTTTGCCCTGGATATCAGGCGGTAAAAGGGAATAACATGGGGCACCAGGTCACAAACCATAACGTCACAGCAGCGGGATGCCTGTTTCATGGCCAGGGCCATCACCATCATCCGGGCAATGGCACAAGGGACGCGAAACCGGCCGGACAGGCCATGGGGGACGAAATTACCCGCGACCTTTATGGTCAGCATGGGGTTGCGTGTCTTCTCAAGACAATGGCAGGGATCATACCGGCCGGTAAAAATGGTAACCTCATGGCCCTGGTTCACAAGTTCAACCGCCGCATCAACCATCAGCCGTTCAGCGCCGCCAATGCCCAGATCCGGATGTAAAAATGCAATCTTGAGCCGTTTCATTTTTTGTTATGTTCCAAAAAACAAAATATCCCGTTAAAAAAAGTCTCCAAGGTTAGAATACGGCCTTAGACGCGATACGGTTTCATCATGTTGAGGCAGTATCAGGTCCAAAGTCGCCCCGTCAAGAAAAAAATAGCTTGAGAAAAAACCGCTGCTTTGGTTACCATGATGTTTTGGCAAATTAAAAATAATCCAGGCACACATAACAACAAAGAAGCGTACTATCGAGGTCACCCATGATCGGTCCTGTGTTTTTTTTCATCCCCCTTGTATTTATCATTTTCCTTTGGCTCTGGTTCCGGTCAAAGACCGCATGGAAAAAGCCGCGCCGGCCAAATGAAACGGTTGTGGCGTTTTTCCATCCCAATGCCCTGTGCGGCGGCGGGGGAGAACGGGTCCTGTGGATGATGATCCATGCGCTGCAAAAAAGGGATCAGGCAAACGCGGTCCGGTACGTGATCTATCTGAGTGGGCCGGCCCCAGTGTCATTTTTTGAAGCATCCCGGAAAATCAAATCCCAGTTTAACATCCAACTGAAGGACCCTGTAGAATTTATCCCGGTTAAGAAATCACACTTGATTGACGGGGACAGATACCGCCGTTTTACAATGATCCGCCAGGCCATCGGCTCCATCCGGCTGGCCTTTGAATGCCTGACCCGGCTTTGCCCCGATTATTACGTGGACACCACCGGGTTTGCCTTTTGCTATCCCCTTGCCCGGCTGGCCGGCTGCAAGGTCATGACATACACCCACTACCCGGCCATCAGCGCCGACATGGTATCTGTTGTCCGCGCTAAAACCAACGCCCACAATAACCAGGCCGTCATCGCGCAAAGCCAATGGCTGACCGGAATTAAAATATTCTACTATGGTGTGTTTTCTCTTGTATACGGTCTTTGCGGGAAATGCGCCCACCGGGTCATGGTAAACTCCTCGTGGACATGGTCCCATATTCAGGCCATCTGGTCTCCAAAGGATATTCATATTGTGTTTCCCCCGGCGCCGGTTGAGCATTTAATGAACCTGCCCCTGGGCCCGCGGCAGAACCAGATTATCTCAGTGGCCCAATTTCGTCCTGAAAAACGGCACGATTTTCAGATCCGTGTGTTTGCCAACGTATTAGAAAGGTGCCGGAAGGAACGTATTAAGGAAGAACCCCGGTTGGTTCTCGTGGGCGGGTGCCGCAACAAAGCCGATGAGCAATACGTCAGGGACTTGAAAGAACTGGCCCGGCAGTTAGGGGTCCAAAGCCATGTCGTATTTGCCCCCAACGCGCCATACGAAAAACTGACAGCGTATTTAGGGTCGTCCAAAATTGGCCTGCACGCCATGTGGAACGAACACTTCGGCATTGGTGTGGTGGAGTACATGGCCGCAGGCTGCATTGCCGTGGCTCACAAAAGCGGCGGGCCTGCACTGGATATCCTTGTCCCGGCCCATGACGGGCCAAGGGGGTTCCTTGCCGATTCCATGGAGACCTATGTTGCCGCACTGTGCCATATTCTGCTTGGGGAACGGCCCGAAAAGGACCTTGAAAACATACGAATCCGAGGCCGTAAGCAGTGTCAGAAATTTTCCAACGACATATTTATCAAAAAAATACAGCGACTGATGGTCTTTACCGGCACATCTTTGTGTTTATTCTGGCCAGCGCCATTTTAGCGGCCATGGGGCTGGACATGATGACCGCCTTTGGGGCTGCAGCATCCTGCATCGGCAATATCGGGGGGCCCTTTTCAAATGATCCGGGGAACCTACTTGATTCTTTGGATATCCGCACCCAGTTGTGAAAACTTCTTTTCAATGGCCTCGTACCCCCGGTCCATGTGGTACACCCGGGAGATCACCGTGGTGCCCCGGGCCATAAGGCCTGCGATGACCAGGGAGGCCGAGGCCCGAAGATCCGATGCCATGACCGGCGCCCCCTGAAGGGACTTAACCCCCCGGACCATGGCGTAATTGCCGCTGGACACGGTGATTCTGGCCCCCAAGCGAATCAGTTCATTGGCATGAATGAAGCGGTTTTCAAAAATCGACTCATGAATAACGGAATCCCCTTTGGCCACCGAGAGCATGGCCATGAACTGGGCCTGCATGTCCGTTGGAAACCCGGGGTATGGCAGGGTTTTGATGTCCACGCTTTTAATGGTTTCCTGCCCCTTTACCCGGATACGGTCCTGGCCGGTTTCTATCAGGGCACCAGTCCCTTTTAACTTGCTGATCACCCCGCCGATATGGTCCGGACAGCAGCCCTCAATGGTGACATCCCCGCCGGTTGCCGCCGCCGCCACCATAAAGGTGCCGGTTTCAATCCGGTCAGGAATGACATTGACCGTTGCCGGATGAAGGGCGTCCACCCCTTCGATCTCAATGATGGCGGTCCCGGCCCCGGACACCTTAGCCCCCATCTGGTTCAATGCATCGGCCAGACAGACAATTTCAGGCTCTCTGGCCGCATTCCTGATCACGGACCGCCCCCTGGCCAGCACTGCGGCCATCATCAGGTTTTCTGTCCCGGTTACCGTCGGGGTATCAAAGTAAATGTCCCCCCCGGTGAGCCGGTCGGCCTTGGCCTCAATATACCCGTGATCAATGGAAATCTTTGCCCCTAAAGATTCAAGCCCGGAAAGATGCATATTCACCGGTCTTGCCCCAATGGCGCACCCGCCGGGCATGGAGACCTTGGCATGGCCGAACCGGGCTGTCAGAGGACCTAACACCAGAATAGAGGCCCTCATTTTTCTGACCAGGTCATATTCGGCCTCAATCTTGTTGATGCCGGAACCGTCTACGGTGAACACATGATCTTCAAAGGTACACCGGGCACCTAAATCTTCAAGCAGAAGCCGGATGCTTTTGATATCCATCAGGTCCGGAACATTGTAAAAAGTGGTGGTGCCGTTGACCAGAATTCCTGAAGCAATCAGGGGAAGGGCCGCATTTTTAGCCCCGCTGATCTTGACCGTCCCGTGAAGTTTTCTGCCGCCATTTATCTGTATTTTATCCATAAGCTCCGGTTGAAACAATTTCCTTAACTAACGGTCACGGGCCGTCTTGGTTATCCAACCAAGCACCGCCCACAACGAATAATGAAACTGAAGATACCAGCAACGGTAGACTATAAATTGGGCACCGCAGGTGCTTCGCCCTCTTGTCTCTTGTTTCTTGTTTCTTGTCTCCAGTTTCTTATAAACGGCCACGGGCCGCCCTGGTTGTCCAACCAAGAACCGCCCACAACAAATAATGAAAGTCTTCTCAAGATGTTAGTGAGACTTTCATATAAAAAATATCAAACCATTTTTCTTGCCCTGCAACTTAGGGGATATGGACCATTTTTTCCAGAAAAAAATTATTTTTACCCTTCATGCATTGATTTCCCCATCCTCCCCCGAAAGAATAAAGGCTCAGCCATGCCGGTCACCGGCGTTTATCATGCCTCAGACGGTTCCGGGTCAGATGCCGATGGCACAGCCGGGTAGAGCGGGTTCCATTGCCCTGAAACATGAATCAGGTAATGCTCTGTGGGAAGCTGCTCCAAAAACGGCGGATCTCCCAGCCAGCGGCGGTGTTGCTGCCAGGCGGCCACTTCCAGGGCCCCCCTTGGGCTGCGCAGGGAACCATCAGATGCGATCTCGCTGAACTTTAAACGGTGGCTTCTGACGGGGAGATCCCCTTTCCGGAGTATTTCCAGCCGGCCGTGAACGTGAAGACCGTATTTTTCAGCGTTTCTGGCAAAATGGGTTTGTTCAAACAGGACAAAGGCGCTGGCGGTCAGACTGTTCAGGCAGTCATAGGCCCCCTGGATGAACTCAAACGTCTTTTCAAGGTCATGGTCTGTGCTGGTGGGCAGGCCAAAAATCATCAGGCCCATATTTGAAATCCCGGCCAGGCTGCCCGCCTCCAGGACCTTTTGAATATCCGGCACCACCGTTCCCTTGTTCACCAGATCCAGCAGGCGCTGGGACCCGGTCTCAATCCCCCACCCGATCCACCGGCACCCGGCAGCTGACCAGAGAGCCATGCGGCCGGGGGTGCAGTCCCGGGTGGGGCGGCCCAGAATATGAAGGTTCACCGACAGCCCCCGGGCCAGAATCGCCTCACAGATGGCATCCATGTCTTCTGGCTGAATAAACTCGTCTGCCGAATAAAAATAGCGAACCCCCAGGGTCCGGGCATAGGTTTCAATTTCAGAAACAAAGGCCTGGGCATTTTTTTTCCGGAACCCCCCAAAGGAAAAATTATGGGAGCAGAACCGGCAGCGCCGCCAGGCACAGCCTCTGGAAAAAAGAACCGGCAGAACCGGTTCCGGGTTGAAGTATGCCTCCAGGGGAAGCCTTGAAAAATCGGGTGGCGGCAACGCTTCCAAGGAAGGGGCTGACCTGGAATTGACCTGAATCCCCCAGCCGGATCTGTACACCAGGCCGGGGACCCTGGAAAAGTCCGTTTTCCGGCAAAGGGCTGCCAGAGCGCCCTCCCCTTCCCCCTTTACGATACCGTCAATTTCCGGTACAGCGGTGAGCAGGTCTTTTACAGACAGGGCAGACATCATGGCCCCGCCCATCACCAGGCAAGCCTTCCGGCCTGTGCCGGCCATGGCCTGATTTACTGACACGGCCAGGGCGGCGGCAAAGGGCACCTGTTCAGGGAACAGAACCGAAACCCCGATCAGCTCGGGGTCAAAGGACAGAACCTGTTCGGTCATGGCCCCCAGCAAGGAGATGAATTTGGGGTCAGATGATCCGGCAGCGACAAAATTTTTGGCCTGTTCCACCAGCCCGGCCATGGCCTGCCTGATCCGGTTCCAGGCTGTTTTGTGGAAAAGGGTAAGGCCGGGGTCCAGAAAATTCCCCTGCAGGCCCCGGACAAAGGCCATAAGGTCCTGACCGCCAGGGTCTTCACCTGCAGCTCTGATCCAGGCTGCGATATTCAGATCCACCAGGCGCACAGCCGTTCCGGGAACGGCCCATTCAACAAAAGGGGCCAGCGATGCAATCCCTAACGGCACATAGGTTGCCCCGGCCCCGGGCGGAAAAACAAGAACCACTCTCAATATCTTTATCTCCAGTTAATCCAGACGGTTACCATTTTCAAACAAAAATGGGCGATAACCTCTATCACCATTTTCAAGCTTGGGCAAGTTGAAAATCCACTTTAATATCCGGCCCGGGTTGAAATTGAAAAAAACTGTTTAGCACATCGTTTTATGGGTGAACTTGAATCGTCCTCATTCAAAACGGCAGAACAGTTAAACCAGGGGATTTAACATGTTAAACGCCTTTTATTTCAGAACGGTTTACATGGTCTTTGAAAACAGTCTAAAATAGAGATAAACAATCTGTGAAAAGCAAAGAGGTTATTATGGAGAGACGTTTCGGTCCTGAATATGCGTCCCTGGAAGATCCATCATTTATTCCCAAATACAAGGCCGCCTGTTTCTGCGGTGCCGTTCAATATGAGGTCAACGCCGACCCGGTGGATGCCAAGATTTGCCATTGCCTGACCTGCCAGAGGCTGCACGGTGCCCCGATGCAGTGGGCGGCCATTTTCCACAAGCGTCATGTGAGATTTACCGCCGGTTTGGAGACCCTGGTGTTTTATAACAGCGAGCAGGACAGGCCGGAGCGCATTCTCCCCTGCAAGGTTCGCTGCGGCCGGTGCGGCACACCCATTGCCGATGAAGGACGCAGGATGTGGCTGGCGTTCCCGGAATTGTTTGATTTCGGATATCCTGTAAAAATACCGGCCCCATTTAAACCAACCTGCCATATTCTATACGGCACGAGGGTCATAGAGCCTCAGGACCATCTGCCCAGGTGGTCCGGACACAAAAACCATTCCACACTGATGTGACCATGCCGTTCATTGGAAGACCGTGTTTTGTGAATTCAGAATCTTTCATTACGGCCTGTTTGGGGCCTTATCCACTGGAAATAATATACGTTCCATCCAGCCGTTTCCACATATCCTCCAATTTCTGGTCAAGATCAGACACGGCCAGCTCATATTCTTCCGGTGTTATTTTTCCGGCGTTCAGTTTGGTCTGAATCATGAAAAGTTCATCATCATACCATTTATCAGGATCAAAATTATAGGTCATGGCTTAATTGGGGTAAAGGGTTCGCTGCCTCTTCCGGCGTCAAAAAGAATCTGAGAGATATTAAAAAACCATGAGATCTCCAATTTTCAAATTCGACATCGCTGCTTACTGATTTTTATATCAAGACATGGATCAAAATTCAATCAATGTCACTCCAATGTCATTAACTTAAGCGTTAATACAAGAAACTGGAAACAAGAGACAAGAGGGTGAAGCACCGTTGGCGCCCATTTTATACCCCCTGCGCGCTATGCCAAATTTCTTAAGTTAATGGCATTGACTGTCACTCTTTTCATCATGGTCGTCCCGTCCTTTTCTCGCCCCGCCATACAACGATGATCCAGGGGCAAAACCTTGGGGCTGCTGCTGCGACACCAGGGGCAGCCTTAAAAAACCGCCACAGACCCTTTGGGCAACACCACTGAATACGAATATGACGATGCCGGCAGGCGAAACAAAATCCGTTACTTTGCATCTTCAACGGGTGCAATCCCATTTAGTGGCATGAACTGACATGTATCCAATTTTTCCGTTTTTCATGCTGCATTGAATACTCTGCCCTCCCAAAAAAAGCTGGACTCCTGGCTCATGAAAGGTTATATAGATTTGCATGAGCAGGACTTTAACCATTCAAGGACGTGAATTTTCAGAAGTTGATATACAAACGATACGCCATTTGATTAACGACAATCCCGCCTGGCACCGCACTCGTTTATCCAAAGAATTGTGTGCTCGCTGGGATTGGCGCACGGAAAAAGGTCTGCTCAAGGACATGGCCTGTCGAAGCATGCTGAGAAAACTTGAGCAAAAAGGGATGGTCACACTTCCCGTTGCCCGTCATAGCGGTAACCGTCAGCGGCGTATTCCCGATGTCCCCCATGATTGTAAGCCGATAGAAACCACTTTGCGTAAGATCCGCCCGATACAATTGATACCGGTATCGGGCCGTGGAGATATTGATGATTTATTCCATTGCCTTATGGATCGATATCATTACCTTGGGTGTAAAGGGTATGTCGGAGAACATATGAAGTATATGGCTTTTGATCGCAATTCTCGTCCGGTTGCCTGCCTGCTTTTTGGCTCAGCAGCATGGAAAACGGCCCCTCGTGACCGATTCATCGGTTGGGATAGGTCGGCTCGTCGCAGGAACCTGCATATGACGACCAACAATACCCGATTTTTGATTTTGCCATGGATTCGAATTCCCCATCTTGCCAGTCATATTCTGGGTTCATGTCTTAGGCGGCTGAGCCGGGACTGGACAGCTAAATATGGTCACGATATCTGTCTGGTAGAAACTTTCGTGGATCGATCACGCTTTGCCGGAACTTGCTACCAGGCGGCAAATTGGCAAAAAATTGGTCAAAGCAAAGGGCGAAGCCGTCAAGACAGGCACCACAGACTTCAGGTGCCGATAAAAGACATCTATGTATACCCGTTGACTTCCAATTATAAAAAGCAGCTATGCACACAAACTTGAGGGTTTCAGTCATCGAAATGACAGGTAATTTTTCAACCTGCAATTCGAGGACTGATCATGAAACTTGCTTCCACTATAAGGGATATTCGAACCCTTCTAACAAAAGCCGTAGCTGATTTCCAAAACCATCAAAATGCTAATATCCTGTGTGAGCAGGTACGGAACGGCCTCTTCATTATTGTGGAAGCATTTCTGGTTCCCGTCATTGAAAAGGCACTGTCTGACCCGGATCTTTTATCTGAACTGAAAATTGGTGCCGGTAAAAAGGGACTGCGTTTCAACGGATACCGCCCCAGCAGCATTCGATTATTGACAGGAACTACCCTGAGCATCCGATCCCCTTACTTTTCAAAAGTTGTTTCCAAACAACGGCCAGGCCCTAAAACAAAAAAACGACAAAAGGGGACAGGCCGCCATTTTGGGCTTGATTACCTTGGTTTTATCGGCAGGTGTTCAACGCTGTTCGCTTCGTCGGTGGTCCATGCAGCATTGCTTTGCCCCTCTTTTGAAATTGCCCGAAGATCCCTGGAAAACCATGCAATCAACTTAAATGTCAAAACCATACGCCGCATAACAATGAATCTTGCACAGGAAGCTATGCCCCTGCGTGGCCGGGTATCTTTTGGAGATACTGATCGCGTTGGTGGCAAAACGGTTCTGGTTTGTATCGACGGCGGTCGCCTTCGAGAGCGGAGGCCAAAACGGGGACGTAAATCAAAAGGCCAAAAGCGGCAGGGATATCATGCTGAATGGAAAGAACCCATTCAGTTTGTCATACATATTGTCGATCCGGACGGCACAATATCCAAAAAACACTTGCCGGTTTATGATGCCACAATGGGCGGTATTGATGCCGCTTTTGATATTCTTGAGATCTACTTGCGTGAATTAGATATTCCCAAAGCCAAGCGTGTTGTTTTCTGCTGTGACGGTGCACGTAGATAGTGCCTGACCGGAAACCCCGATTTTGAAATTTTCAGGGGGTCGATGTTTGAAAAAACCTTAAATCTTTGTTGTTCCTGTCATCACAAACCGGGAGAAATGCTTCCATCTCTGCCGGTTTTCGGCAACTTTCTCCTTTTCCGGACGCAACTGTAGTGTTTGCCGTGTTTTTTTTAAGCAATGGCCTGTTTTAAGCTGCTTTGCGCTGTTCAGACCCTTGCAGCTTTTTTAATCCCTTTTGTTGTATGTGATGCCCGATGATCTGGAGATTTCTTGCCAAAACCGACAGGCTCACATACCTCTTAAACCCTTGAATGCCATGATCCGGGCATCTGTCAAGACCATGATTTTCCAGTCCGTTTATGGCAGATTCCACCGCTGAATGTTTTCTTTTAAAACGAATGAAATCTTCCGCTGTTTCTTCTTCATATTCCGCCTTGTTGCATCTGCCTTTTTTCGGAAGCACCAAAATATCCAATCTGCCCTTCAGGTCCTTTTTGTTGCCTGGAGAGTAAAACCCTTTATCAAAACTGCATCCTTTGAGATCAGAAAATTTGCTTTGTGCCAATGTTACCATCGCAACGGCGACTTTATCATCGGCTTCTTTCTCCATCACCCGGTGGTGCAGGATAAAGCCATATTGGTCCTCCAGGATACATACCCGCAAGCCCAATTCCTGGGGAACACCGGCCTTGCCTTTTGAAATCCACTCCGTGTGGGGTTCGAAAATCGAAAAAATCTTGTCTTCATGGGGGATCTTTTCATCCTGTAACACCCGGCGTTTGATCAAATCAATTTGCCAAAGTGCGTAGTTGATATATGTTTGTAATTCTTCAGCTCGGGCTGCACATATAATATCGGATGCCGGTATCATTTCCACGGTCAATCGCGCCTTTTGAATATATTTTTCAGCAAGCTTGATATATGCTGTATGGGCATCCATAATTTGCTGGACTCTTTTGGCCTTTTTCTTTTCATCCTTTGATGTGGAATGTTTCAAACGCTGGACTATTCGATAAAGCTTTTTAAATGCTTTAATATTATACGCTGATTGCCGCCACATACTCGTTCCAATGTCCTGGCTGATAATAGCGGCAATTTGAATCATTTTTCGGACTGCATCAAAAAGCAGGTTGATATCTGTGGGATCTCGAAACCCTCCACGCTTCCCTTTTTTTTGATCTGTTGAACCGACACGAACTTTATAGACCGTCCCGGGAAAGTCTTGTAATTCATCGCCTTCAAAAATTTCCTGTTCAAGTTGATCAAGCAGGGAGGATAAATCTTTTTTTATTTGAGGGTATTTTTTGGAAAGTTTTTTTAAATCACGTTTAAACAGGCCAGTAAGTTCAATTTGAAACATATTACAGAGTCTTTAAAAATTCTCTTGCATTGGTGAGTCGTTTTCCTTGTCTTTTGGCTTCAGCTATTTCTTTTGCACTTTCAAGTAAAACTTCTCCCAAATTTTCCATATCATATTCGTCGTTATGCTCTTCGACCTCAACTGTTACTTTTAAAAATTGATGGGGTTTTATGTTGAATACTTTTTGCAATTCGGGGGGAAATTCTGCCCCTTGCATACGTCGAGTTGTAACTGGCATTGGTTGTCCCTCTAATGTTGCCATTTTAATTTAATATACCAATATAATAAGCGCATTTGCCTTATTAGTCAAATTATCTTAGAGCCACTCCCTTTTTAGATAATTGCCATTAGGCATCTCCACCCGGCTCTGCCAGGGGACTCACCAGTGTTTGACACTTCTGGGTATGCCAGCGCATGTCAGGTGAGAATCAAAACCATAGATCAAACTGGTTTTATTTGCCTTACTGATATTGCAAAATCCAAGAACCCGGAACATCCTGACGATCGGATTCGAAACTGGCTGCGGAATCGAAATACCCTTGAGCTTTTGGGTATATGGGAACAACTTTACAATTCCGATTTTAACCTCGTCGAATTCGACGGGATTAAAAAGCAGGCCGGCCTTAACAGTTTCATCCTCACCCAAACAGTGGATTTCTTTAACAGGGCGCAATAAGATTAAGTTCCAAAGAAGGCCGTTATGGTGGAACCTACGCCCATAAGGATATCGCTTTTGAATTCGCATCATGGATATCCGTTGAATTTAAGCTTTATCTGCTCAAAGGGTTCCAGCGGCTCAAAGAAGAAGGGGAAAGGCAGCTCGGCTGGGATGTTAAACACAGCCTTACAAAAATAAATTACCGCATTCATACGGATGCGATTCAAGAAAAACTGATTCCGCCGGAGCTGACCCAACAGCAGATCAATTTTGTCTATGCGTTGGGGGCGGATTTGCTGAATATGGCTCTCTTTGGTAAAACAGCAAAACCATAGCGGGATGAAAGTCCCGACAAAAAGGGCAATATCAGGGATTATGCCAATGTCAGCCAGCTGGTCTGCCTGGCGAACCTTGAAAACCTGAATACCCATTTGATCCAGCAGGCACTGCCCCAGACTGAAAGAATAAGATTATTGAACAATACAGCCATCCAGCAAATGCGCTTACTGATACAAGACAGCAGCCGAATACAGTCCGGTTGGCCTGATGGACATCTACGACAGTATAGAACCGGACCGCTCAGTAACCGGTTCCATGGGGATTTAATTTTTACAATAGGCCGATATGTTATACTCAATAAGTCTTATTTTTGATGCCATATTTTTGAAGTCGGTATCGTAGTGCTCCCCTGGTGATACCAAGTTTTCTAGCCGCCTGCGACTGGTTCCAGCCGCAATGGTCCATTGCGGCCAGCATCAGGCTTTGCTCTTGCGCAGCCATATCAAAATCCCCCAAATGAAGAATATTATCCTCGGATGCCGGCTTGGGTGTTATTATATAGGCTGGCAGGTGAGGACTCTCCACTTGTGTATCGGTGCAGGTTAATGCCACACGTTCCATAATATTTTTAAGCTCGCGTACATTACCGGGCCAAGTATATTTTTTCAGGCATTGCAGCGCATCATCTGACACTAAAAGAGTCGGTTTGGCAAAATCTCTACAAAATTTTTCAAGGAAAAAACAGACAAGTTCAGGGATATCAGATTTTTTTTCGCGTAATGGCGGCATATCAAGGTTGACAGTATTAAGGCGATAATACAAATCTGACCGGAATTGAGACAAACTGATCATTGTTTCTAAATTCTGGTTGGTCGCGGATACGATCTTGACAGATATACTGATCTCACGATTTGAACCTATTGGTGTAATGGTTTTTTCCTCCACCGCATGCAGCAATTTTGCCTGAAGTTCCAAGGGTAACTCTCCAATTTCATCCAGAAATAAAACTCCGTTGTCTGCACTGATAAAAGCGCCTTTACGGTCTTGCAGAGCTCCTGTAAAAGCCCCTTTTTTGTGGCCGAACAACTCACTTTCAATAAGGTCTTTTGGAATGGCTGCACAATTAACTTTCACAAAAGGCCCATCTTTTCTGTCAGAAGAAATATGGATGGCCCGGGCGGCAATTTCTTTGCCGGTCCCGGATTCTCCCTGAATAAGGACGGATGAATCAGTAGAGGCAAACAGGGCAATATCCTGACGAATTTTTTCCATGATAGATGAGGTGCCAAGAAGCCCATCTATCGGGTCTGCATCATAGGTATTTTCATTTAAAGCGTGGGCGGCTGCTTCCAGAAGCTGTTTATGGTCTACAGGTTTTGTCAGGAAATCAAACGCTCCTTTTTTCATAGCATCCACAGCGGTTTCTATAGAGCCGAATGCAGTGAGAATGATAAGGGGGACTGTTGAATAATTCAGCCGCCCGAATCTTAATAGAGCCATACCGTCCACAGGTTTCATGTTAAGGTCCGTGATGACCAGATCCGGGTGCCATTTTTGCCACAGGGACATTGCCTGGCCTCCTTCGGCTGCGGTTTTAACATCATACCCATTGTCTTGAAAAACCAGGCTAATAATCCGTAAAAGGCGCTCTTCGTCTTCGACAAGGAGGATTTTGGGTTTTGTCATGTTTAGCTCCTGTATTATTTGGACAGGGGGATCAATGAGCCTCGGCTCGGCTCTGGAAAACAGACGTCTTCGGCAGCCTGATGTTTGTCACAACACCACTTGGGCCGTCTGTTCTGTTTGTCATGCGGATGCTGCCGCCATGTGCCTGAACAATTTGTCGGCACGTTGCCAGTTCCAGCCCCATTTTCTGCCCTTTGGCTGTAATAAAATTTTCAAATATTTGATCCGGGCTCCCCTCAAGGATTTCTGGGCTATTGTCCATAATCGAGACTAAAACATTTTCATTATCCTGCTCAACCGCTATGTTGATCTGCCCTCCATCAGGCATCATTTCTTCACTGTTGCGGATCAGATTACGAAGCAGTTGAGCCACTTGCCTGGTATCCGCATAGATAGTTGTCGTGCCAGGGCCTTCAGCCACATGGATATCAATATTTTGCCTGTGATCTTCACTTTCTATCCACTGATCCACAAAAAGTTGAATTATCTGCTCAAGAAAAATTTGCGAAAATTCAGGGAGAGCTTGCCGAGCCAGGTTGAGAATACCACTAGTGGATTCATTGAGCTGTGCCACTGCGGAAATTATATGTTCAAGCATTTCATGGGCCGTACTTTCAAGGTTCTTTCCAATGGACAGATACTGGGCCGAACTATAGATAATGCCCAAATAATTTTTCAGTTCATGTGCCAAATTTGAGGTCATTTTCCCGATAAGCGCCATATTTTCGTCCTGAACTTTCTGGTCAAACAGCTGCTCAAACCGTTGTTTGCTTTTCACAAGGGCTTCACGGCAGGTGGCATTTGACAAGGCAACAGCCACCTGATTGGTAAAGCTGCCAAGCATAAGGATATCAACCTCACTGAAAATCTCACCACTGTTTTTTGATCCTACGAAAAAAAGTCCGGAAATGGTTTGGGAAATTCGCAAAGGCAGAATCAAATTAAAGCCGTTTAGTTGAATTTCCCTGAGTTCATTTTCAAGTGCGGGGTCCTGACAGACCTGAAACGTATCAATGTACCATATTTGCGGTGCCATCAACTCCTTTACAAGACCACTTCTATGCCAGGACAAGTGCCCGAATCGAAGGGTTTTGGGGAAGAATTGGGAATCAGTTTTATCAAATAATATCAACGCTGTAGCACCTACTTGAATGGCTTTGGGAAATTCTTCTGTCACGGTCTTTATCAGGGTTGACAGTTCCGGTGCGGCGGCGATGAGCCGGCTAAATTCATATATTACCTTAATTAAGGAGTTATTATTCATATGATCAATCCAAATTTCATGGGCGCTCCTGTTTAGCACCTTAAAATCCGAAACAGGGAACCATAGGTATGATTCTGGCGTATCTTTTCAAAAAAATAATCATTATTTAAGATTGAATAGCGATTTTACCCAGCACCTTATTCGATATATATATCAATTTAGCTTCCGGAATTACAGTGATTTTAAAAGAAAAAATATCCGTATAACAATTCATGCCTTCAAAAAGCCGGTCCAATTCTTTCTTAGGGCTGTACCTTCGCTGCTCTTGAAATGGGTTGGCTGAAATCAGCCAATATTGGCTGCAAAAGTAGTGCAAATTAGCCACCTTTGACGACAAATAATATTCGTAAGCGTTTATTTATCTAATACAACACGTTGGAACACCTTTTGCAAGATTTCTATCCATTATGAATTTAGTGATCATGAAATCTACAGCCCTAAAGGCGATGGCGAAATCCAGACCTGGCCGGAAAACCGTATTGATGGCAGCCAAGGACAAACAAAGAATATTGGTTGGGGGTATCGAATATTACGGTACTCAGCCAAATTTTCATTAAAAATAAAAAATAGAGGAATGATATGAGACAGACACTCCATATTATAAAAACATTGGTGGTTGTCCTTATAATTTCATTATATTCAATACCAACCGCCTTTTCAGGCGATAGTGTCTGCGCCCGGGTGAAGATCGAAATAGAGCAGGAGATCGCCCTGGAGCGCCAGGCTTTTGATGCTCATATGCGCATCACCAACGGGCTGACCCATGTTTCCCTGGAAAATGTGGAAATAGAAGTTTCTTTTTCAGATGAGGAAGGCAACAATGTCGTGGCTTCCTCTGACCCGGACAATTCAGATGCCCTGTTTTTCATCCGTATTGATACCATGAGCGGGATAGATGATGTAAGCGGTGGCGGCGTGGTAGGTCCGGATACCGTGGCCGACATTCACTGGCTGATCATTCCGGCCCAGGGGGCCAGTGACGGCCTGGAGCAGGGAACCCTTTATTATGTGGGAGCCCACCTTATTTATACTATTGGCGGCGAAGAACATATTACCATGGTCTCTCCCGACTATATTTTTGTCAAGCCCATGCCTGATTTAGTTTTGGATTATTTTATTCCCAATGATGTATACGGCGATGATCCGTTTACCAGTGAAATAGAAGAGGCGGTTCCGTTTTCTTTAGGAGTCAGGGTAAGCAACACCGGTCAAGGCACAGCCAAATCCCTTAAAATAGAATCAGCCCAGCCCAAGATCGTGGAAAATGAGCAAGGGTTATTGATCAACTTCTTCATCCAAGGTAGTGAGGTAAATGGTCAGGAGGAAACCCCAGGACTGTTGGTGGATTTCGGTGACCTTGAGCCTGCTAAAGCTGGAACGGCAAGGTGGACAATGACTTGCTCTCTTTATGGAAAATTTGTAGAATTTTCGGCCGAACTGACCCATTCAGACGAGCTGGGCGGGGAACTGACCTCTCTTATTTCAGCTTATAATACCCATTTTTTGGTTCGCGACGTACTGGTGGACCTGCCCGGCCGGGACGGAATCAGGGATTTCCTGGCCTTAGAGGGTGAAGAGTATACTGTTTACGAGTCTGATAATATAGACACCCAGGTTACGGACCAGAGCGCATTGGCCAATATGATACAAATCGGAACCAACGGCACCCAAAGCATTTACACCCTCACCGTTCCAGTTACGGATGGGCCTATGGTCGTCCGGCTTGACGACCCCCTGTCCGGCACAAAAGAAATCCTGTCCGCAATCCGTTCAGACGGCAAAGCGATCTCCATGGATAATGTCTGGCTCTACAAGACCCGGACAACGGACAATCCATGGCAATTTTATTTTTATTTATTTGATGTGAATACCCCAGGGACCTATACCATTGTGTTTGAAAATTCGTCAATCCTGGCCAAAGCTCCGGTACTGCAGTATATACCGGATCGGCAGCGGGGCGAGGAAGAACAGCTGTCCTTTATTGTCGAAGCCAGTGATCCCAACGGTTCGGTTCCCTCACTTTCAACTTCATCCCTTCCGCCAGGGGCCATTTTTGTAGACAACGGCGACGGCACAGGATTATTTGATTGGATTCCCATAGAAGGCCAGGCCGGATCTTATCCCGTAAAATTTACGGCCTCCGACGGTATCCTGACAGATTCCCAGACCACCATCATAAAAATTTGTCCCATCAACGACTCAGACTGTGACGGAATGGACGACCAATGGGAACTGGACAACTTCGGCAGCCTGGACCGGGACGGCACCGATGATTATGATGGAGACGGTATTTCTGATCTGAATGAGTACCTGAACGGAACAGATCCCACAGGAACCGAAAATGCGCCCAGTGTTCCCGTCATCAATTCTCCTGAGATTAATGAAATCGTATCTCTTCTCCAGCCTGAGTTGTCTGTCCTTTGCAGCACCGATGCAGATGGAGACATCCTGACCTATGAATTTGAGCTTTTTTCGGATGCCGGATATACCACGTTGGTGGCAGGTGAAAGCGGCGTGCCGGAATCAGGCAGCATTGTCCTCTGGACAGTACCGGAAGAACTTGTTGAAAACAAGACCTACTATTGGCGCGCCAGGGCTTTTGACGGAGTTGCTTATACCCTCTGGACCCATGGCAGGTTTCTTGTCAGCCAGACCAATGAACCGCCTATTCCTTTTGATCTTTTAACCCCGAAAGATTCAATGACTGTGGACTCCGTCCGTCCGACTCTTTTTTCAGGTTATAGTAACGACCCTGAAGATGATTCTTTGACATATATGTTCTCAATTTATTCTGACCAGGCCCTGACCCAACAGGTGGCATCAGGGCCGGGGGAAGCAGACAAAGAAACCGGAATGGTCTCATGGCAGGTAAATGAAGACCTGACAGACGCAACCTTGTATTTTTGGCAGGTAACGGTTGAGGATTCTTCCCAAAACACCGAATCCAGTGAGATTTTTTCTTTTACAGTACAGACCGCCAACCATACGCCATCAGCTCCTGAAATACTGTTTCCATCAGCCTGCAGCCAGGTCGAAACAGTTGATCCGGTGCTGACCATTGTTTCTGTTACTGACCCTGACGGTGACAGTGTTGAATACGATTTCCAGATTGATGTTTCAAAAAATTTTAACTCAGAAAACTTAATTACATCCGGCCCGGATCAGATCATAATTTCCAATGAAAAGGTGCAATGGCATCTTCAGGGCCTCCAGGATGACACTGTATATTATTGGCGGATAAGATCAAAAGACAGCGTTTCTACGAGCAAATGGGCTTGCAATCGTTTTTTCGTAAACACATACAATAATTCCCCTGAAACACCAGTTGTTAAAAATCCGGGGAATTTATCGTGGGTGGACAGGTTAACCCCCGAACTGTCACTTCATCCTGCCGAAGAACCGGATAATGATAGTATTGAGATAATAGTCCAATTATACACTGACAATAACCTTAACAACCTTGTGTTTGAGGGTTCTTCACAGGGGTCGGTTTTAACGGTTTCCAATGAACTCGAAGATGCCACTTGGTATTACTGGAGAGCCAGGCTGGTAGATGAACATGGTGTACCGGGCTCGTGGAGCGAGACTAAAGCATTTTTTGTTAAAGAAAATACACAGAATGAGTCTCCCAACATCAATGTTTATGAAGATGCGGAAGACGGTACCACCAGTGGCTGGGATATCTACGCAAACGACCCTGAGGGAGCCATAATTTCCAATGTTTACGATGCCCTCAAAGAAAGCCGGGTCATCGAATTTACAGGTTCGGGCACATCCAATGGATACTGGCTTGGAAATGATGATTTCAGTGATTGGAATGACGAGCAATTCAAGGTCATAGAATGGTCCATGTGCTATGCCGAAGACTTTGTAATTCATGTTGTCGTACAAACCAGGGACGGTTTCAGGTACCTCAAGTATACCACTGATGAAATCGATGACCTTGGTGATGGGACTTATATCCATCACGGTCTTGGCAGCTTTGCAACAGACGGCAACTGGCATACCCTTGTCAGGGACCTTGAATATGATCTTAAAGAAGCGCAACCGAACAATGAGCTGGAAGCGGTTCTTGGTTTTCTTATTCGCGGCAGCGGGAAGGTGGATGATATTAAAACCATTGGTGCTATTCCCGAGTCCCTTGATTCAGATGGAGACGACCTTACAGACCTTGAAGAAATAAACATATACGGCACCCATCCATACCATGCAGATAGCGATGGTGATGCCCTGACCGACGAAGAGGAACTTAATTATTGGGATTCTGACTGGAATGAAGATATAGACGGCGATGGAAAAATTAATCTGCTGGATGATGACTCAGACGATGATGGTTATTCAGACGGTTATGAGCTGGTTGCCGGGTCAGACCCCGGTGACGGGTTTAGTTTTCCTGATTCATTTGTTTACGAAGATGCGGAAGACGGTACCACCAGTGGCTGGGATATCTACGCAAACGACCCTGAGGGAGCCATAATTTCCAATGTTTACGATGCCCTCAAAGAAAGCCGGGTCATCGAATTTACAGGTTCGGGCACATCCAATGGATACTGGCTTGGAAATGATGATTTCAGTGATTGGAATGACGAGCAATTCAAGGTCATAGAATGGTCCATGTGCTATGCCGAAGACTTTGTTATTCATGTTGCCGTACAGACCAGGGACGGTTTCAGGTACCTCAAATATACCACTGATGAAATCGATGACCTTGGTGATGGGACTTATATCCATCACGGTCTTGGCAGCTTGGCAACAGACGGCAACTGGCATACCCTTGTCAGGGACCTTGAATATGATCTTAAAGAAGCGCAACCGAACAATGAGCTGGAAGCGGTTCTTGGTTTTCTTATTCGCGGCAGCGGGAAGGTGGATGATATTAAAACCATTGGTGCTATTCCCGAGTTCCTTGATTCAGATGGAGACGACCTTACAGACCTTGAAGAAATAAACATATACGGCACCCATCCATACCATGCAGATAGCGATGGTGATGCCCTGACCGACGAAGAGGAACTTAATTATTGGGATTCTGACTGGAATGAAGATATAGACGGCGATGGAAAAATTAATCTGCTGGATGATGACTCAGACGATGATGGTTATTCAGACGGTTATGAGCTGGTTGCCGGGTCAGACCCCGGTGACGGGTTTAATTTTCCTGATTCATTTGTTTACGAAGATGCGGAAGACGGTACCACCAGTGGCTGGGATATCTACGCAAACGACCCTGAGGGAGCCATAATTTCCAATGTTTACGATGCCCTCAAAGAAAGCCGGGTCATCGAATTTACAGGTTCGGGCACATCCAATGGATACTGGCTTGGAAATGATGATTTCAGTGATTGGAATGACGAGCAATTCAAGGTCATAGAATGGTCCATGTGCTATGCCGAAGACTTTGTAATTCATGTTGTCGTACAAACCAGGGACGGTTTCAGGTACCTCAAGTATACCACTGATGAAACCGATGACCTTGGCGACGGGACATATATCCATCACGGTCTTGGCAGCTTGGCAACAGACGGCAACTGGCATACCCTTGTCAGGGATCTTGAATATGATCTTAAAGAAGCGCAACCGAACAATGAGCTGGAAGCGGTTCTTGGTTTTCTTATTCGCGGCAGCGGGAAGGTGGATGATATCATTTTAAAATGATAGACATCAAATACTGGTTTTACCTTATTAGTGCCTTACTCTTCAGTTGGTTCTAAAGAAAAAAAGAAAATGGAGAGTAAGGTACATGGGTTTCGGATTTCCTGTTTTGTTCCTAAAATATTTGATTTAATGGAATAAAAATGGCAAGATAGGAAATACACTCAACAATCTGAAAAAAATACAGGACCAGCTAAAGCTCGGCTCAGGATGAATTGTGATTGGAATGGCGAAATTTCGATGCCGGATTTCGTATGCCTGATATCATAAAATAGTCCACAATCCTTAAAAATAAAAACCGGAACTAATTAAAAAAAAAGGGGGGGGGGGGGGGGGGAGAAATGCATCGCCTAACTTTAATAAAAATAGGTTTTTTCTCGGTAATCGGGCTTTCAGGTGTATTTCTATTATTGCCGGTATTAGACTTGAGTAAACAAAAAACTGATACCGGCCGTTATTCCATCCCAAGGCAGGTCCGCTATTCTTTTACCCTAAAAAACACCTTTGGCAAATTAATCCAAAACGCAGATCTTTGGGCTTATGGACCGGTAAAACAGACCCCTGCTCAAAAATGCATCAGTATTAAAGCGTCTCATCCCTATAAACTGATTGAAGACGAGTCAGGCAATCAGATTCTTCATTTTGTTTTAGAAAAATTGCCCCCCTATGCTAACCGGACCATTTCCATTGAGGCGGACTTAATGATGGCAGATTCGCCGAATCCCACCGGGCCTGAGAACTTACAACCCTTTATAAATCCCTCAAAATTTATTGAATGTGATGATGCAAAGGTTATAGAGTTGGCCGAAACACTCAAATCAACCAGTCCTGAAAAGACAACCGAAAACATATATCATTGGGTATCAAATCATATAACTTATACCGGTTTTTCAGGAAAAGACCGGGGAGCGCTTTATGCCCTTAAAAATAAAAAAGGGGATTGCACTGAATATACCTACCTGTATGCAGCCTTGTGCCGGGCCAATGCTATCCCGGTCCGGTGTGTCGGTGGATATATCTGCACACAAAATGAAATATTAAGTCCCGCTGGGTACCACAACTGGGCTGAAATTTTTGACAACAGCACCTGGCAACCCGTGGATCCCCAAAGACAGATGTTCAGGAAAAACGCTTCCTGGTTTGTTGCCATGCGGATTTTTGGAAATGATACAACAAATCCCATGGGAGAATACCACCGTTTTCGGTTCAAAGGAGACGGCCTGAAAGTGAAAATGGCAGGGACCCAACGCTGGAAAAAAAGCAATCCCCTGAAAAACGAAAAAAAATCCCCCATCTGTTCCTGAAAAATTATTGGGAATAAGGAGATAAATATGTGTTTCACAGGCCCTGCCGGAAATAATCATCATCAATCAATTACCATAAATAAAAAATTAAACCGGATATTTAGTCTATTGGTTATCGCAGCAACAGCTGTTTTATTGTCCTTTTCCAATGCAGGTGCTGTTTCAGGTGTATTGAACTCTGATGAGACCTGGACCGGCAACGTCATAGTTACTGGAGATATAACGGTTGGGGAAGGCGTTACGCTTACCATTGCTCCCGGGACCGTGGTTAAATTCAAAGCACATGCCGATGATACGGCCGACGGGAATGATGCGTCGATATCTGAATTAATTGTTAAAGGTTCCCTGATAGCAAACGGCACTGAAGATAGTCCTATTCTGTTCACTTCGGATGCATCAATCGGTTCAGCAGGGGACTGGGGCGGAATATATGGAAAATGGAACCAGGCCGGTGAGAATATTTTTCAATTTCAGCATTGTGAAATTGGATACTCCACCGTTGGTGTGAGTTTTGAATACACTCAAGGCATAAATGAACTTATTATTAACGGCTGCAGTATTCATGATCAAACTTATGACGCAGTTCGGACCTATTATTCTGAGGAGTTCAAAGGCGGCACCGTTATTAACACTCAGCTTGAAATATCAGTAGATAATAACAAAATAAAAAATGCAGGCGGGTACGGGATATGGACCAATGACTACGCGGGTCTTTCAAAGATAACAGGTAATACGATTCAAAATGCGGGTAATGCCGGCATTTACGTTGAAGCGAATACCGCTCTCGAAACGGATAATTCTCTTGATATAAGTGGCAATATTATTTCGTTAACCAATTATTTTGGTATATGCATAAAAGGTCTGAACAATCTTCTGTTCATACAGATAAACAACAATGAACTGTATAATATAACAGGCACACAAAATCACCATGCCGGCATTTATTTTCAAGATTATTCCGGCCTGAATAACAAGACTGTTCGAATTACCGGAAACCAGGTTCATGACAATACCGGTGCCTGTGGAATATTCATATGGGGTTCCGGATCGAATACTGATGTCAGTATTGCCTTGAACAAAATTTACGGTAACGGCCTGGAGGGGATCTACTACACAGCCAGCAGCAGCGAGACGGCTGTAATCTTGTACAACGACATCCACAACAACGGTTCAGACGGTTTGTTCATTAATTCTGAAGCGGATGCTGTGGTTAACTTTAATAACATTACAGATAACGGGGATGCCGGTTATGCTGTCCGCAATAACAGCACCAATACGGTTGACGCCCGGTTTAACTGGTGGGGAGCTTTGGTAACCCAAGAGATCAATGCAGGTGGCAACCCCAAGAATATCACCAGAATCTATGATACATATGATGAACGTTCCAAGGGCAAGGTAGACTACTCGGGCTGGCTGAGTCAGGCGGTGATACAGCCCACAGAGCTGGTTTCTAAGATTACATCCCCCATGGATAATGACCGGGTAAAGGCCACCGAACTGGTTATTCTGGGAGTCGCAGTTGCATCGGCCGGCGTGAAACAGGTGGAAATCAACCTGAATGACGGCACCGGCTGGCACGGGGCAAGCGGAACCGAAAACTGGTCTTACTCCTGGAGCGATCCCGGCGACGGGACTTATACATTATTGACCCGTGTGACCGACAACCAGGGCATTGTGGAAACACCCGGGACAGGTGTGGTCGTAATCATAGACAGTACTCTTCCCACCACATCCGGCACCCTTACCACAGATGAAATCTGGTCCGGCACTATAACGCTGACAGGGGATGTAACCATACCTGACGGCGTGACCCTGACCATTCAGCCCGGCACCACGGTTCAATGTGCCGCACTGAGTGACGATCAGGCTGGCGGCAGCGATACCTCCCGCATAGAAATCCTGGTAAACGGCAGTTTAAACGTCCCGGGGATTGAGGGGTCTCCCATTGTGTTTACCTCGGATTCAGGCAATCCGACGTCAGGAGACTGGGCCGGAATCCGCCTGGCGTCTGAATCCGGCAATCCAAATTTTACCATGAGCTATTGCACGGTAAGCTATTGCACAACGGCGATATATTATGAAAGCAGCGGGGATTCAGCAACCGTTGAAATAACCGGCAGCAAATTTGAGCACCTCTCCGGTAACGGACTGCACTTTTACGGAAACAGCAGCACCAACCTGGAAATTTTCGTGAATAATAATACGATAGCAGATGCCGGTGGCTACGGGATACAGTCCAACGATTATGGAAGCAATTCAAAGATAACGGGCAATACAATTCAAAATACGGGCAATGCCGGCATTTATATTCAGGAGAATATCAGTCCGGAAACTGAAAGCAGACTTGAGATAAGCGGCAACACTATTTCGTATGCTATGGATCACGGTATGTACATAAAAACCCTTGCCAACGCCAGGTATATACAAATTAAAAATAATGAAGTGTCTGATATAACCGGTACAGCATATAATCGTGCCGGCATTTATTTGTATGATAGTTTTGACAGCAGCAAAGTGATTAGTGTCAACGGGAACCAAGTGCATGACAATACCGATGCCTGTGGAATATTTATCATGAGTCATGGTTCGAGTACTGATGTCGATATTGCCCTAAACGAAATATACGGCAATAGTATGGAGGGGATTGTCTGGGGAACAGTCTCCAGTAGCGAACCAGCGGAGATCTTTTACAATGATGTTCATGACAACGGTTGGGACGGTTTGTTTATATATTCCAAAGGCGGTGCGATTGTTAACTATAACAACTTCACCGGTAATGGTGCCGGGTGTTATGCTGTCCAAAATGATGGCGGTATCCCTGTTGATGCCAGGTTCAACTGGTGGGGGGCCGTAGTAACCGAAGAAATTAAAACTGGCGGCAATCCCAAAGACATAAGCCGGATTTATGATACATATGATGATAGCTCCAGAGGCACGGTAGACTATTCGGGATGGATGGACGAAGCCATAATTACCCCTACTGAGCCCTTTTCCTGGATCATATCTCCCCAAAACGATTCACAGCTAAAAGATTTTCAGCAGGTTATTCGAGGGAAAGCCGTTTCATCGGCTAACATTTTGCGGGTTGAGGTGAGTACCGACAACGGTATCACCTGGCAGGAAGCCCAGGGTACGAAAACCTGGTCCTACAATTGGACCGCTCCCGGGGATGGGGTCTATTCTCTTTATTCAAGGATGATTGACCAAAACAACGTTATCAGTACGCCGGCTGAGGTTGTGACCATCACCATAGACATCTCCCAGCCCACCACATCCGGTACCCTTACTGAAAACGAGACCTGGACCGGAGCAGTTATGCTGACCGGAGATGTGACTGTACCTGAAGGCATGACCCTGACCATACAACCCGGAACAATAATTCAATGTGCGGCGCAAACCGATGATCAGGCCGCAGGCCGCAATGCCTCCAGGATAGAATTCCTGGCCTATGGTTCCCTGGTTGCACAGGGAACGGCTGATGAACCAATTGTTTTCACTTCCGGAGCCGGGCCGGATGCCTCTCCAGGGGACTGGGAAGGCATTTATACTACAGACGAACTATCACTGGAATATGTAACCATAGCGTATGCTCAAACTGGCATTGAAGTGTTTATTGAAGAAAGCGGAAACATTTTTTCTTTTAAAAACGGAATAATTCAATATAGTGCGGAAGACGGTATTTATATTTACCGCGAAGGAGATGGAATAGCTGCTGTCAAAATTGAAAGAAACCTAATATCAGACAACGGCCGGCATGGTATTTATACACATGTTCTTTCAGGGACTACCTCCCTGGACCTTTCAATCACTTTCAACGAAATCGGAGACAACAGTGACACAGGAATTAACATCAATATAGGCGGCAGCCCCTCGGCCATTATAGCCTTGGTTGAAGGTAATCATCTTTATGGGAATACCGAGCACGGCCTTTCTTTTGGATTCAACTCTACAAACGGCGCGTCTGATATTAATGTGTTGAACAATGTTGTGGAAGAGAACAATACTGGCATTGATATATTCTTTTATTATGCGGATTCCAATTACTTGTTTAAAGTGGTAGGCAATGATGTCCAGTCCAACCAGACCGGTATCAGCCTGAAAAGTCATCACACAACAGTTTCACCGCAGATTGCATCCAATCGGGTATCAAGAAATTTAAAAAATGGAATTGAATGCATTTTTAGCGGTATAGAAAGCTACACTTTCCTGCCACAGCTTTCCGACAACGTGGTAACCCATAACAGTGGCAACGGGATTCATCTGAACCTTGCGCACGCTGTCAGTCTTGCCGGCAATACCATTTACGGGAATAACACCTATGACCTTTATAATGACAGTGCCGTGGATATTGATGCAAAGGGCAACGGGTGGGGCACTGCCACCACCAATGAGATCAACCAGGGCGGTAACCCCAAAGACCTTAAAATGATCTACGATTTCCATGACGATGATGCAAAAGGAACCGTGGACTATGCGGACTGGATCGAAAGCGATTCGATCCCTGAT
Organism: uncultured Desulfospira sp.; assembly: GCA_963663165.1. Lineage (GTDB taxonomy): Bacteria > Desulfobacterota > Desulfobacteria > Desulfobacterales > Desulfobacteraceae > Desulfospira. The sequence goes on from OY760175.1 coordinate 1,214,987, forward strand.
CCCCCGACCCTTAATCCCGTATCGTCGCCTACCACAGGAGATGACCTGGGCGGTGGCGTTCTGGGGCAGTTGATCTCAGGAACCAAAGGCGATCAAACGGCAGTGCTGTGCAACAATGAAGTGATCGTACCCCTGGACGGCACCACAACCTGGTCTTATCCCCTGCCCCTTAATGAAGGGGTGAATTCTTTAACTTTTCAATGCATGAATTCCGATCAGGAAGCCGGTACCAGTATCAGTGAAATCATTCAGATGGATTCAACACCTCCCCAGGTCCAATCCAGTTCTCCGGAGAATGGATCATCAGTAGATGCGGATGTGAGCCGGGTCGAAATTGTCTTAAACGAGACCGGTGTCGGGATAGATGAAACCGAAACCCTGGACAGCGCTGCCATAACAGACGAAACAGGCAAGAGCATTGAGGGCCAATGGTCGATAACCGGAAATCAGCTTTCTTTCACGCCGGAATCCCCCATGGGAGAGGGCGGTTATATGATTTCCCTTACACCGGCGGATACTCTTGGAAATGCTCAACCGGTACAGATAGCCTTTTCAATTGTTCCAACAGATACCGTGGCACCTGAAGATGTAACAAACCTGGCCGTCCAGTGCGGCCAAACCCAGCTTATATTCACCTGGACGGCCCCGGCCGATTCCGACGGTGACTTTGCAGGCTACACCATCTATTTTAATGGGGATGCTGTTGGGCAATCTCTGGAGAAGACCCAAAACAGCTATACGGCTAACGGTCTTTCAGCAGCCGACCGGTACAATTTCACCATTAAGACCCGGGACAACGACGGCAACTTAAGCAACGGTATCTCCCTGGACGGAGTCACCCTGCTGCCCAATCCGTCCGGTATTACCGCTACTGCCAACAGTCAATACGCAAGCGTTTCCTGGAATCCGGTTTCACCGGCCGGCCTGGTGAAGCATTACGCCGTATATGTAAAAAATGCGGATTATGCTTCAGTGGGAGGACTGGCCCCGGAAATGACCACCACCGGCACCTCTGTAAATGTGACGGGTTTGAACAACAACCAAAAATACTTTTTCAGTGTAACCACCGTCAACCTGTCCGGCGGAGAAGATAAAGACAGCATAACAACCGTCTCGGCAACACCCCAGGCAGATATTACAGGGCCTGAGATCTCCAATGTGACATTGAACGGCGTATCCATGACCAATGCAATGGCCGTAGACAGTCGGGCGGACATTAACTGCAATGCATCGGATGAAAGCGGCGTATCTCGGGTTGAGTTTCTGATTAACGGCAGATTGTATTCCGATACCGGCGGACCGGATTATTCATGCCAATGGGACATTGCTTCAGTTGAGGACGGTTCATATTCCATTCAGGTTACGGCCTATGATACTTTAGGCAACACCACCACAGTGTCCTATCCCGTATCCGTGGCCTTGGCCAAACCCGCTGCACCAGTCATCACCGCCCCTGCCGGAGGAGAAGTTGTCAATACGCCGTCCGTGAACATATCGGGAACCGCCCTGGAACTTGCCGATGTAATGGTTTATGTGAACGGGAGCGCCTCAGGCGATTGGATAACAGCAGACGATCAGGGCAATTTTAATCTTGCCATAACCCTTTTTGAGGGAGAAAACACCCTTCAGGCCGTGGCCCGGAACCGGGCAGGCCAAAGCCCGTTCAGCACTGCCGTAACCATTACCCTGGATACGGACATCCCGGACAGCCCCACACATCTTGAAGCCGAACCTGTTGCCGGTGGTGCCGTTTCCCTGAACTGGACCAGGCCGTTGGAAAGCACGGTCAAAGGCTACAACCTGTACCGGTCCGATACCCGGTTTTCCACCATTGCCCAGGCAGATCAAATCAATTCCGGCCTGATAAAAGCAACACTCCGCAATGATCTGCCCAATGAAGACAAAGAATATTTTTACGGTGTCACGGCCGTGGATCATGCCAGCAATGAAAGTGCTTTATCCAACATAGTCTCTGCCGTTTCCGACCGGGCAGCACCCCAGGCCCTGTCCATAGAGTACTTTCCTTCAGGTGCTTTTGATGCAGATACCGGCCGCATGGGACCCGGATTTGTCAACGTAACCCTTACCTTAAGCGAACCCCTTGCCGCTACGCCGTTTTTGAGCATCAATCCCATCGGGGCCGTGCCCATGACAGTGAATCTGACACAGCAATCCGACCTGATTTATACCGGTTTGTTTTCCATTGACCAGGATACACCCACCGGCACGGCCTATGCCGTATTTTCCGCCAGGGATGAAGCCGGGAACCGGGGGGATGCCATAATCGAGGGCGACACCGTAGAGATTGACACCAGCGGCCCGGAATTAACAGACATCATACTTAATCCCCAGGCACCTGTTCAAAACGATGAATCCGAACCTGTCGAGATAACAGTGGTGCTGGGACTTGACGAACCGGTCAAGGCGGGAGAGCCCCCAACCCTGTCTTACCTGCTTTCCGGTGAGGGCCGGACAGCTACAGACATTGATACCCTGACACTTATGGACACCGCAGACGGCCATGCCCAGACCTGGCAGGCCGTATTTGTCCTTCCGGCCGATGCCGGCCTTAACGGAGCAGAAACCCTGGAATTTATCTATTCCGCCGTGGATGACCTGGACAATGTTTCAGACAAAGTCAGTGCAGACAATGCCTTCCAGATTTACCAGGGGGATCTGCCCCCCTTAGAAGCGCCCACGGGTCTTACCGGGGTCAGTATGCCGGCAGGGGAGATCAGCCTTACATGGAATGCCGTGGATTTTGCCGCAGGATATGTGGTGTACCGGATGGCTCCCGGGCAAGCTCAGCTTTCCCTTTTAACCACCCTTGACACCACACAATATACGGACCAGCCGGACCAGGAAGGCACCTACACCTATGCGGTGGCAAGTCTGCGCAGTGAAAACGGCCAGGAAGCCGAAAGCGCCCAAAGTGCGTCTGTTGAAGTTGAGTCCGATGCCACGGCCCCGGGGGTACCCACCGGCCTTACCCTGGCGCTGACACCCCAGGGTATCCTGGCCCAATGGACCGAACCTGCCCTGACAGAAACCGTAACCTATGCCCTGTACCGGGCCGATACGGCAGACATCTCTTCAGTGGAAGGCCTTGGGGCCGTACACACCGATATCCTGGGAACCCAGGCCCTTGATACCACCCCGTCAGAAACCCATCACTATTACGTGGTAACAGCCGTGGACCCGGCCGGTAACGAATCCGCCCCATCCGAGCCCGGTTACCATGATTTTGAGCTGCTGCCCGTACAAACCCTGACAGTGACAAGATCCGGCCAGGATGACCCTGTAATCGCCTGGACCCATACCGGTTCCAGCATTACCGGGTATGACATTTACCTTGGCCCTTCGGATAACCTTGTCAAGCTGAACAGCGAGCTGAACAGCGAACGGCTGACCCAATCCTCTTTTACGGATACCGGGTATGACGGCAGTGAAAGACAGTATACAGTTGTGGCCGTGAACCATAACGAAGTGCCATCCCTGGGCCGCAGCATTATCCTGCCCGTTCTGGGCATGGATCTGCCTGAAGATGCCGTTCTCAAACGAGGGTTGATGAACCGCCTGGAATATACCGTGGCCAACAGCGGAACCAGTGCTGTGGAAAGAGCGGTTTTAAAGGTAACGGCCCAGGGCCGGGAACATATCTCACAATCCTTTGGCATTGCCCCGGGTGCATCCCAGACCGTACCCGTGGTGATTGGCGGGTACAGCGACCTGCCGGACATGGTATCCCTGGTCTCTGCCATAGAGATCACCCCCAATGACGGAGAAACCGTCCGCATCGAAAGCAAGGCCGATATTGAGGCCGGCACCGGCATGCTCCTTCTCACCTTTACCAATGACGAACTTGTCCGGGGCACGAAAGGTGAGATTGTTTTCACCCTGGAGAACACCGGGGATGAACAGATCGAAATAATTACGGCCCGGTCCAATGGCCACCCGTCTGCCGACATTACCCTTTACCTCAGCGATGAAGACGGCAACATCCTTTCCACAGGCACTTACACCCAGGTATACGGCAGCAACGTGGTCAACCTGTACAACGGCGGCACCATTGCGCGCATCAACCCCGGTGAGACTTTTGAATCCCAGCCCATGGCCATTGCCGTGCCTTCAGCAGTTCCGGATGACCTTGTGCTGACCCTTGAGATCAGCAATATCTATTACGCTTCAGGAGAGCCCGAACAGGTCACCATGGCGGGGGTAAGCACCAGCCGGGACATCACGTTGATGGATACAGCCTACTACGGAGAGATCCTGGCCATCACCCCGGAAGCGTCCAACGGCACCCGGGATATAGAAATCATCGGCCGGGCCGTGGACCGCAGCGACGGCCAGCCTCTTGCGCAAGTCCCCCTGATCCTGGTGATTACCTTTGACGGATTTGAAAAAAGCGCCAAGGTCTATACCGGCAGTGACGGCAGTTTTACCTATGCCTTTGAACCCACCCCGGGCCAATACGGAGAGTATAAAGCCTGCGCCATCCATCCGGATCTGATGGACCGTCCGGTCCAGGGAAGATTTACCATTGCACAAACCGTTAAAGACCGGATCGGGTTTGCCCCGGCAAGTGCTGAACTCACCACCTGCCTGCGGTATGAACGGCAAATCGAAGTCACCGTCACCGCAGGCAGTGAGGCTTCGGCAACCAACCTCGGGTTTGTCTATGAGGCATCTGACCAGGAAGAAGAGACCCTGCCCCAGGGCATTCATGTGGATACGGGTGATCCGGTTGCCGAACTTGGTCCCGGAGAGACCCAGACCATCACCATCACCCTGTGGGCCGATAATACGGCCGAAGAAAACACCACCATAACCCTCAGGCTGGTCAGCGACGAGGCCCCTGATACCGGCTGGGGAGAATTGCCCATCCGTATCCAAACCACGGACACAGGCCCGGTGGTAACCAGTGAGCCTAACCGCATAGAAACCGGCCTTGCCCTGGACCAGAGTGTTACAGAAACCCTCACCCTCAAAAACATTGGGTTCGCCCCCCTGGTTGATCCTGCGGTGTCTCTGGTAAACCGTGACGGCACCCCGGCCCCGGGCTGGGTGTTGTTGAACCTGCCATCGGACATGGATGCCATTGAGGTCGGGGAAAGCGTAGATGCCACGGTGCTATTTTCTCCCACCCAGGCTGAAGTATCAGAAGGAGAGTATTATTTTTACATTCAGGTGCAAGGCGCCAATTATGCGGCCGTAAACATCCCTGTCCATGCGGTGGTGACCAGTTCCGGCACGGGCCATATCCTGTTCAAGGTATCGGACATCTACACCGGCACCATTGATGAAAAAACCGGCAAGATGATCCAGGGACTGTCCGGAGCCGCGTTGACCCTGCAAAACGAGAGTGCCGCAAGCATCACCTACAGCGGTGGTACAGACCAATACGGGGAGCTGCTCTTATCCGACATCCCCGCAGGCCGGTACAAGTATATCTTAAAAGCAGACGACCATGAGCAGTCCATTGGCCGGGTCTGGATCAAGCCGGGCATTACAGCCACCCAGGATGTTTTTTTAAACAACACCCTTGTCACCGTGGAGTGGTCAGTGGTTGAGACCGGTATCCAGGACCAGTATGAGATCGTATTAAAGGCTACCTATGAGACCAATGTCCCGGCACCGGTGGTGGTGGCCGATCCCCTGTCCGTCTCCCTTGCGGGCATGTCACCCGGCGATGTCCTGTCCGGAGAAATCCGGTTCACCAATTATGGGCTGATCCGGGCGGACAATATTGAATTTGCGGCCCCTTCGTCTGACCAATATTTTAAATACGAGTTTTTAGACATCCCTGCCACCATAGAAGCCAAAGAATCTGTCAATGTGGCTTATCGCGTAACCTGTCTGTCAAGCCTGACCGGTGAGGATGAGGGCAACGGCGGGGGGGCCGGAAGCTATTCGAAATCGGGTAAAATGAGTTACTCTGCCAAGTGTTACTCCGGGTCTATATCAGTTAATTTCAATGTCCCGGGAACCGGCAGCGGTGGTGACTGGACAATGCCTTGGGGATCGGCGAGCAGCACAGGCTTTGGCCGTTCCAGCGAAATTCCCGAAGGAGTGAAATGCTGGCCAGGTTATGACCGTGAAGAACCATCCTTTCTTAACGCTCCAAAATCAGATCAAATCCAATGCGTTTTGTCTTCAGTGAATATGCTGCACCGGGAATATAATCGCCACAAAACCGACATCCGGGTCAAGGTGCCCGGCGGGACGATAAGTTTTGAACGGCGGTATTACGACAACCAGTGGCACCTGGATTATCTGGATGATAATTTAACCTTTCAAAGCACAGGATCGGACTTAATTATTAAAAACGATGTTAAATACAAACCTGTCGCCAACGACAGCCGTATTTTTATCCATAAAAATTATAAAATCATCACTACCGACACCGGGTATACCTGGAAGGCACCCCATGGCGACTGGAAAAAATTTGACCCGGACGGCCGCATGATGTCTTACGGTGACCGGAACGGCCTGGTGGCCCAACTCATTTACGAAGATGGAGAAAATGGACGCCTTACAGGCATAGCCGATAAAAACATGCGCCAAATATTCTGGTTTGAATACGACGGGGAAGGAAACCTGGCAGCCGTAGAAGACTTTGAGAGGCGTCGGATTGAATACTCTCATGGGAATGGCCTGCTTACGGACGTCCAGGATTTACAGGGGAATACAACCAGCTATGAATACGACGATGAGAACCGGATTATAAAGACAACTACGCCAGACGGGCATTATTCCACAGTGGTATACGACGAATACGACAATGTGACTCAATCCCTGGATGAAAATAACCAGGGGTACGGTTTTGAGTATGTCTATAGTGAATCCACAAGGCTGTCTTATGCCATGGTCACTTCTCCTGCAGGGCAGGTCAAGGAGGCCTGTTATGACCTGGACGGGTACACCCGCAGGGTTGACATAAACGGGCGTACAGTCAAGACCATTGATGTATCACTAAGAACCTTTGCCGTGACCGATGAGAACGGCAATGTAACCATAGAAGAGTATGATGAATGGGGAAATTTAACCCGGATGAGCTACCCGGACGGCAGTGAAGTAACCTACGAATACGAACGGACCTATAACCAACCGGTCCGCAAGGTAAATGAAAACGGGGTGGTAAGCTTTTTTGAATATGACGACAACGGCAACCTGACCCAAAAGACGGAAGCAGCCGGAACCGATGATGAACGGATAACCCAACACACCTATGATGAAGACGGCAATACCCTGACCATCACCATTTTGGCGGATGCCGATACAAGTGTCTCTCAAACCGTGATGACCTATGATGACAACGGCAACCTTGAAACCCTTACCGACCCGGCAGGCGGAATTACCCGGTTCACCGATTATGACATTACAGGCAGGCTCCTTACAAAAATCGACGCCAGGGGCAAAACCTGGGGCTATACCTACGACAACAAGGGCAATCTTAAAACCGCCACCGATCCTTTGGGCAACACCACTGAATATGAATACGATAAAGCCGGCAACCGGACCCGAATGGTGGATGCCCTGGGCCGTCAGACCCTGTTTGAATACGACCTCCACGGCAACCTTGTCCTGCAAACCGACCACGAGGTCAACGAAACCCGGTTTGAATATGATGCCGGCAATAACCTGATCCGGAAAACCGATGCCCAGGGCTCCACCACCCAAAGTACCTATGACACCGAAGGCCGCATGGTCAGCACGGTTGACGGCCATGGGGATGAGACCGCTTTCGAATACAATGATACAGATACCGGCTGCTCGTCCTGCAACGGTTCCCGGGGCCTGCCCTCCAGGATCATCTATCCCACGTTCACAAAAACATTCACCTATGACAGACGAAACCGGAAAACCGCAGAGACAGACCATCTGAACGATACCACCGAAACCACCACCCTGTTTGAATATGACAGCGCCGGCAACCTTGCCGCAAAAACCGACAAAGAGGGGCGAACCACCGCATACACCTATGATGCCCTGAACCGGATTACAAAAGTAATTGACCCGGCCAACGGTGAAACCATTTATGAATATGACGACCGGGACAACCTGATATCACTGACCGACGCTGAAAACCAGACCACGCTATTTGAGTATGACGCAGCCAACCGACTGGTAAAGGAGACCCGTCCCCTGGGCAATGAGACCACCTACGCCTATGACGACGCCGGCAACCTGATCGAAAAGACCGACGCCAAAAACCAGAGAACCGAATATGAATATGACGATGCCGGCAGGCTAAATGAAATCCGTTACTTTGCATCTTCAATCGATACTACCCCTGCCAAAACCGTGACCTTCTCCCACGACAAAACCGGCAACCTGACCGGCTACAACGACGGGACCACTTCAGCGGTTTACACCTACAACACCTTAAACCAGAAAATCAAAGAAACCATGAACTACGGGGCATTCTCCCTTGAAACCGGCACCACCTATTACGGCAACGGCATGAAAAAGACCCAGACCGGGCCGGACGGCACCACCTACGGCTACCTGTACGACGCCAACAATCAACTTTCTGCTGTACAGGTCCCCAATGCCGGGTATATAACTGTGGGCGAATACCAGTGGAACCGGCCCAAGTCTTTGCTGTTCCCCGGAGGCAGCCAAAGGACCGTTGAATACGACCCACTCATGCGCATCAAGCAGATCACGGCCCGGGACCAGGCAGACAATCAAAACTTAAGCTTGGCTTATGAGTACGACAAAATGGACAACATAACCGCCAAAGCCACGGAACACGGCTCTTATGTTTATGAATACGATGCCCTGTACCGGTTAACAAATACGGACAACCCGGTCCAGGATGACGAGGCATTTACCTATGACAACGTGGGCAACCGGCTGACATCGTCAGAGACTTCAGACCAGTGGGCCTACAACCAGAACAACGAACTGGCCGGTTACGACGATGTAACCTTTACCCATGACGCCAACGGCAACATCATCGAGAAGAACAATAACGGTACCATCACCCGCTTTTACTACAATATCGAAAACCGCCTGGAGCGTGTAGAAAGCGAATCCGGAACAGTAATTGCCGAATACTACTATGACCCCTTTGGCCGCCGTCTCTGGAAAGACGTATCCGGAACCCGAACCTGCTACCACTACACCGACGAGGGCCTGGCAGGCGAATACAATGCCGCAGGCAACACGGTGAAGACCTACGGCTATAAACCCGGCGGAACCTGGGGAACCGATCCGTTGTTCATGAAAGTTGGGCCTGAGTACTATTTTTATCACAACGATCACTTGGGCACCCCGCAAAAAATGACGGCTGTCAATGGGGCTGTGGTTTGGTCGGCTACGTATAGTTCGTTTGGTGAAGCTGAGGTTGATTCTGCGTCTACGGTTGAAAATAATTTGCGGTTCCCGGGACAATATTTTGATGCTGAAACCGGGCTGCACTATAATTGGTTCAGATATTATAATCCTGAAACTGGGCTGTATATCACCACTGATCCTATTGGCCTTTCAGGTGGGATTAATCTTTATAGTTACGCCCAAAATGATCCGGTTAATTTGATAGACCCCGAGGGATTATTCTGGCAATGGCTGGCAGTTGAAACAGCTAAACGTTTTCCAAAGCCTACGAGTCAAAATAAAATAATTCGTGAATTAGCTCAAAAAGAATTAGATGCACTAAACAAAGAATGGCCATGCGCTTCTGGATTATCTGAAAGAAAAAAACAGCTTGAAGATCTTATACAATATACGCACAAAAATGCCATAGAAAGAAATATAGATATGTTTAATAGATATAGTAGAGATTTCTATAAATTTATTACCAAAAATCCAAATAATCACTCTACTACCGGAAATATGATCGATCGATATCGCTATTTCCACAGGCAACAAAATTAAAGAACCTAACTATTAAATGAATAAACTATACAAAAAAATTTTTTATTTAATATCTGTGTTATTAATATCGGTGATACTATTTTACATTGGTTTTGAAATGATTCTGATTGTCATTACCTCGATAGTGGTTTTATATTTTTTGATGAAGAAAGTATGATATTGATCGGGGTATGATAGGGTGGTGTAAACGATTTCGGGGGGATAATTGGGGTCAGGTAACGATTCACTCCCCTTTAGTAAAAGGAGTGGCTTCGAACTATGATCGGGCCATAATAACTAATTGAAATAAGGAGCAAAACGTTTTAAAACCGCCCCTCAGAATATGCCTAAAATGCATTTTTGAGGGGCGTCTTTATCGTGGGTCGGACCCAGCCAACCACCTGAAATAAAACAAATACCCTCCCAAAACACCCTCCAAAACTGCCTTAGGCTGGTGGTTTTGGGGCCAAAAATAACGGTTTAAGAAAAATAAGGAACCGTCTCCCGTGCTCAGGCTCCAGCCCGGCAAACTGCCGCCGGGCTTCCGCTTCCTGCGCCGGGAGCCGACCTTAATTCCGGGGACACGAACGGTTTGGGGTCGGGCCACAGCAACCCATTGTAATATCTATAAAAGAGCTAAAAATATACCCCTAAAACGGCCTTAATCGACTCTTTTGGGGGCCGAAAACATGGGTTTAATTTTACTCTGACCCTATTTTTAGCTATAAACCCGGCGGAACCTGGGGAACTGATCCGTTGTTCATGAAAGTTGGGCCTGAGTCAATGTCATAAAGTTAAGGATATATACATAAAATCTTTATAAATACAGTGCATTATGCTATATTTAACCTTAATAATAACCTTAAATATTTCTTGTGAAAGGAGAATAAAATGCCTGAAAAATTCAACCAATCTGGCATGGAACCTGCTTTCCAAAATATGTGCCGAGTTAATCGACTATCTTAAAAATATTCTGTATTCCCCGGAATTTATCGCCAGACATAAAAAAAACGAGAAAGATTTCACGCGCAAACGAACGCTCACTTTCCAGACACTTTTTTTGTATTTCATAAACTTCATTAAGGGCTCATATCAAGACGAGCTTGATCATTACTTCAAGGCTTTGTTTCGACTGGATGTTCCAATAAAAATCGTTTCAAAAATGGCTTTATCTCTGGCTCGAAAAAAACTTGAATATGACGCCTTCCTTGAGTTTAATCACCATCTACTCGAGTTTTTCTATAATCGCTTTCGAAACATGAAAACCTGGAGAGGCTTTAATCTTCTTGCTATCGACGGTAGTACGCTAAAATTGTTCAAGTACAAAGAAGTCAGGGAACATTTCGGCGTGTTGAAACCCAATAAAGGCCCTGCTTGTGTAATGGCACGGGTTTCTCAAATGTTCGATGTGCTGAATAAGGTTACAATTGATGCCATTATCAGCCCTTTTAAAGTCGGAGAACGAGAGCTGTTTCATAATCATATGCTCAATCTACTCCCGAATGATTTGCTTTTATTAGATCGTGGCTATCCGGCCTATTGGATTTTTAATTTGATTATGTCTTTGGATAGCAATTTTTGCGCAAGAATTTCAAAACAATGGAAAATCGTTCAAAATTTCATTGAATCGGGTGCCCAGGAAGCCATAATTGATCTTCATGCTTCGTACCAATCAAAAAAAGAATGTGAAGAAATGGGTCTTGACGCCTCTCCCTTGTGTTTGCGCCTTATACGAGTTGAACTCGAAAGCGGTGAAATCGAAGTTCTCATCACATCACTGATCGATGAACAAAAATTCCCTTATGACATTTTTATGGACTTATATCATAAACGCTGGCCGGTGGAAGTTGATTATCTTTTCATGAAACAACGCATTGAAATCGGAAATTTTTCCGGCACAACGGTATTGTCTGTCTATCAAGATTTCCATTCAAAAGTCCTGGCAAAAAATCTTACGTGGGTACTGGCCTCCCCAGCTCAGGAGACAGTTGAAAAGGAGGACCATGAGAAAAAGTATGAATATCAGCTGAATATGACACAGGCAATTTCAAAATCTAAAGACACACTTTTTTTGCTTTTTGAAAGACCGCGTGAAATTATCGTACAGTTGATTAAAGACCTTCATGCTCTTTTCATGGCTGCAACAGAACCAATTAGGCCCGGGCGTAAATTCAAAAGAAAACATAAGATCAACAAGCGAGAGCATTACATGAATAATAAGCCTTGTCGTTAACTTTATGACATTGGGGCCTGAGTACTATTTTTATCACAACGATCACTTAGGCACCCCTCAAAAAATGACGGCTGTCAATGGAGCTGTGGTTTGGTCGGCTACGTACAGTTCGTTTGGCAAAGCTGAGGTTGATACTGCATCTACGGTTGAAAATAATTTGCGGTTCCCGGGACAGTATTTTGATGCTGAGACTAAACTGCACTATAATCACGTGGCTTGGGGTCGGGCCGCAGCAACCTGTTGTATTATTAGGAAAAGAGCTAAGAATATGCCCCTAAAACGGCCTTAATCGACCCTTTTGGGGGCCGAAAACATGGGTTTAATTTTGCTCTGACCTTATTTTTACAGGATATTGAGATAACCGGCCGGGCCGTGGACCGCAGCGACGGCCAGCCTCTTGCGCAAGTCCCCCTGATCCTGGTGATTACCTTTGACGGATTTGAAAGAAGCGACCAAATCTATACCGGCAGTGACGGCAGTTTTACCTATGCCTTTGGCCCCACCCCGGGCCAATACGGAGAGTATAAAGCCTGCGCCATCCATCCGGATCTGATGGACCGTCCGGTCCAGGGAAGATTTACCATTGCACAAACCGTTAAAGACCGGATCGGGTTTGCCCCGGCAAGTGCTGAACTCACCACCTGCCTGCGGTATGAACGGCAAATCGAAGTCACCGTCACCGCAGGCAGTGAGGCATCGGCAACCAACCTCGGGTTTGTCTATGAGGCATCCGACCAGGAAGAAGAGACCCCGGCCCAGGGTATTCATGTGGATACCGGCGACCCAGTTGCAGAACTTGGTCCCGGAGAAACCCAGACCATCACCATCACCCTGTGGGCCGATAATACGGCCGAAGAAAACACCACCATAACCCTCAGGCTGGTCAGCGACGAGGCCCCTGATACCGGCTGGGGAGAATTGCCCATCCGTATCCAAACCACGGACACAGGCCCGGTGGTAACCAGTGAGCCTAACCGCATAGAAACCGGCCTTGCCCTGGACCAGAGTGTTACAGAAACCCTCACCCTCAAAAACATTGGGTTCGCCCCCCTGGTTGATCCTGCGGTGTCTCTGGTAAACCGTGACGGCACCCCGGCCCCGGGCTGGGTGTTGTTGAACCTGCCATCGGACATGGATGCCATTGAGGTCGGGGAAAGCGTAGATGCCACGGTGCTATTTTCTCCCACCCAGGCTGAAGTATCAGAAGGAGAGTATTATTTTTACATTCAGGTGCAAGGCGCCAATTATGCGGCCGTGAACATCCCTGTCCATGCGGTGGTGACAAGTTCCGGCACGGGCCATATCCTGTTCAAGGTATCGGATATCTACACCGGCACCATTGATGAAAAAACCGGCAAGATGATCCAGGGGCTGCCCGGAGCCGCGTTGACCCTGCAAAATGAGAGTGCCGCAAGCATCACCTACAGCGGTGGTACAGACCAATACGGGGAGCTGCTCTTATCCGACATCCCCGCAGGCCGGTACAAGTATATCTTAAAAGCAGACGACCATGAGCAGTCCATTGGCCGGGTCTGGATCAAGCCGGGCATTACAGCCACCCAGGATGTTTTTTTAAACAACACCCTGGTCACCGTGGAGTGGTCAGTGGTTGAGACCGGTATCCAGGACCAGTATGAGATCGTATTAAAGGCTACCTATGAGACCAATGTCCCGGCACCGGTGGTGGTGGCCGATCCCCTGTCCGTCTCCCTTGCGGGCATGTCACCCGGCGATGTCCTGTCCGGAGAAATCCGGTTCACCAATTATGGGCTGATCCGGGCAGACAACATTGAATTTGCGGCCCCTTCGTCTGACCAATATTTTAAATACGAGTTTTTGAACATCCCTGAGACCATAGAAGCCAAAGAATCGGTCAATGTGGCTTATCGTGTAACCTGCCTGTCAAGCCTGACCGGTGAGGACGAGGGCAACGGCGGAGGGACCGGCGGCTATTCGAAATCCGGCAAAATGAGTTACTGGGCCAAGTGTTACTCCGGGTCTGCATCAATTCATTTTCATGTCCCGGGCGAAACCGGCATCGGTGGTGAGGGCAGTGAATATACCGGCTTGTCAGGCGGATCAGACTTCAGCCATTCGAGTACCATAGCCCACGGTGTAATGTGCTGGCCGAATATCGTCCGGAAAGAATCTTCAGATAACACAGGTGGATCTTCGGCAAACAAGCAGACCGGAATACAGAACATGCAACCCGCCGCAGAAACAGACCAAAAGCAATGCACCCTCTCTTCAGTGAATATGCTGTACCGGGAATATAATCGAAACAAAACCGACATCCGGGTCAAGGTACCCGGCGGCTTGGTTCGTTTATACCGGCAGTATTACAACAATCAGTGGCACTGGAATTATCTTGACGGCAATTTAACTGTTGTTCCAAGTTCCGGAACCGGGGGGATTGATTCCATTGAAAAAAATGATGTTATTTACGAGCCCGCCGCCACATCAACCGGCAATCAAATTTTTGTCCATGAAAATTATAAAATCATTGCCGACGAAGACGGCTATACCTGGAAGACCCCCTATGGTGACTGGAAAAAATTTGACCTGAACGGCCGGATGGTATCCCACGGCGGCCGGGCAGGCCAGGTCGCCCAACTCATTTATGAAGATGAAGAAACCGGCAAACTTACAGGCATTGCCGATAAAAACCTGCGTCAGATATTCTGGTTTGAGTACGACGGGGAAGGGAACTTGTCGGCAGTGGAAGACCTTAAAGGTCGGCGGGTGGCGTATACCTATGAAAACAAACTGCTGACAGGGGTTCTGGATCTTCAGGAAGGTACCACCAGCTATGAATATGACAGCGAAAACCGGATTATAAAGACAACCACACCAGATGGGCATTACTCAACCGTAGAGTACGACGAATACGGCAACGCAACCCAATCCCTGGATGAAAACAGCAACGGATACGATTTTGAATACACCTATGATGAATCCACGGGCCTGTTTTACGCCATGACCACTTCTCCTGCAGGACAGGTTAAGGAAGCCTGGTATGACCTTAACGGGTACACCCGCAGGGTCGATATCAACGGCCGGACGGTCAAGACCATTGATGTATCACAAAGAACCTTTGCCGTGACCGATGAGAACGGCAATGTAACACTGGAAGAGTATGATGAATGGGAAAACTTAACCCGGATGGTTTACCCGGACGGCAGTGAGGTGACTTACGAATACGAGCGGACCTATAACCAACCGGTCCGCATGGTAAATGAAAACGGTGTGGCCACCCTTTTTGAATATGACGACAACGGCAACCTGACCCAGAAGACAGAAGCGGCCGGAACCGATGATGAACGCATCACCCAATACACCTATGATGAAGACGGCAATACCCTGACCATCACCATTTTGGCTGATGCCGTCACAAGTGTATCTCAAACCGTGATGACCTATGATGGCAACGGCAACCTTGAAACCCTTACCGACCCGGCAGGCGGAATTACCAGGTTCACCGATTATGACATTACAGGCAGGCTCCTTACAAAAATCGACGCCAGGGGCAAAACCTGGGGCTACACCTACGACAACAAGAGCAACCTTAAAACCGCCACCGATCCTTTGGGCAACACCACTGAATATGAATACGACAAGGCCGGCAACCGGACCCGAATGGTGGATGCCCTGGGCCACCAGACCCTGTTTGAATATGATCTCCACAACAACCTTGTCCTGCAAATTGACCACGAGGGCAATGAAACCCGGTTTGAATATGATGCCGGCAATAATCTGATCCGAAAGACCGATCCCGAAGGATCAGCCACCCAAAACACCTATGACACCGAAGGACGTATGGTGAGTACGGTTGACGGCCATGGGGATGAGACCATTTTCGAATACGATGACATTGATTCTGGCTGCTCATCCTGCAACGGGTCCCGGGGCCTTCCCTCCAGAGTCATCTATCCCACGTTTACAAAAACATTCACCTATGACAGACGAAACCGGAAAACCGCAGAGACAGACCATCTGAACGACACCACCGAAACCACCACCCTGTTTGAATATGACAGCATCGGCAACCTCGCCGCTAAAACCGACAAAGAGGGAAGAACCACCGTATACATCTATGACGCCCTGAACCGGGTCACAAAAGTAATAGATTCGGCCAACAGTGAAACCATCTATGAATATGACAACCGGGACAACTTGATATCCTTGACTGACGCTGAAAACCAGACCACGTTATTTGAGTATGACGCAGCCAACCGGCTGGTAAAGGAGACCCGTCCCCTGGGCAATGAGACCATCTACACCTATGACGACGCCGGCAACCTGACCGAAAAGACCGACGCCAAAAATCAGAAAACCGAATATAACTATGACGATGCCGGCAGGCTAAATGAGATCCGTTACTTTGCATCTTCAACCGACACGGTTCCTGCCAAAACCGTAACCTTCTCCCACGACAAAACCGGCAACCTGACCGGCTACAACGACGGGACCACCTCAGCGGCCTACATCTACAACACCTTAAACCAAAAGACCAAAGAGACCGTGAACTACGGGGTATTCTCCCTTGAAACCGGCACAACCTATTACGGCAACGGCCTGAAAAAGAGCCAGACCGGGCCGGACGGCACCACCTACGGATACCTGTACGACACCAACAATCAACTTTCTGCTGTACAGGTCCCCAATGCCGGGTATATAACTGTCGGGGAATACCAGTGGAACCGGCCCAAGTCTTTGCTGTTCCCCGGTGGCAGCCAAAGGACCGTTGAATACGACCCTCTCATGCGCATCAAGCAGATCACGGCCCGGGACCAGGCAGACAATCAAAACTTAAGCTTGGCTTATGAGTACGACAAAATGGACAACATAACCGCCAAAGCCACGGAACACGGCTCTTATGCTTATGAATACGATGCACTGTACCGGTTAACCCAGACGGACAACCCGGTCCAGGATGACGAGGCCTTTACCTATGACAACGTGGGCAACCGGCTGACATCTGCAGATACTTCCGCACAGTGGGCCTACAACCAGAACAACGAACTGGCCGGTTACGACGATGTAACCTTTACCCATGACGCCAACGGCAACATCATCGAGAAGAACAATAACGGTACCATCACCCGCTTTTACTACAATATCGAAAACCGCCTGGAGCGTGTAGAAAGCGAATCCGGAACAGTAATTGCCGAATACTACTATGACCCCTTTGGCCGCCGTCTCTGGAAAGACGTATCCGGAACCCGAACCTGCTACCACTACACCGACGAGGGCCTGGCAGGCGAATACAATGCCGCAGGCAACACGAAAAAGACCTACGGCTACAAACCCGGCGGAACCTGGGGAACTGATCCGTTGTTCATGAAGGTTGGGTCCGAGTATTATTTTTACCACAATGACCACTTAGGCACCCCTCAAAAAATGACGGCTGTCAATGGGGTTGTTGTTTGGTCGGCTAGGCACAGTTCGTTTGGCAAAGCTGAGGTTGATTCTGTATCTACGGTTGAAAATAATTTACGGTTCCCGGGACAGTATTGGGATGCGGAGATGGGGCTGAATTATAACTGGCATCGGTATTATGATTTGCACACCGGACGATATATCACTGCTGATCCGATTGGGCTTGACGGCGGGATTAATTATTATTTTTATGCGAAACAAAATCCAATCACTTTTGTTGACTCATTGGGCTTAGTATGTGGATCAGGCTGGAATGATCCGATAGTCCCTGATGAATGGTTTCTTTTTGATTTTACTGATGCATGCCAAAAACATGATGATTGCTATGGAAATTGCAAAGGCCCTAAGAAGGAAGTCTGTGATCGTAATTTTTTAAACGACATGTTAAGCAAATGCCAAAAAGAAGGAATGTTCCAACTAGTTCTAGATTGTAAAATAAAAGCATATATCTATTATAAATTCGTTGATTGGTTTGGAGGCGGTCCATTCGATGATTCTAGGAAAAACTGTTGTAACCCATAAAATTAATGATATCTAAGATGACTTTTTCTTCTACTAAATTATTATATAATTTTATGCCTATTATCATAGGTATGATAACACCATCAACCCTTCTTTTTTTTGTTCAAATTTCTATCGGTGATTATCAAATATTTCAGGCTGTTCAGGATATATGCCACAAACAATTCGCATCTGGGTATAATTACCTTTTGCTGACTGTTATCGGTTTGTTTCCCTTTGTGATTTTAAGCATAATACTGAGTAGAAGAATAGAGAACAAAGAGTTAATCAATACAGATGATTGGATTTTTTGCTTGGTAGGAATATTTGGAATTTTAATTTTAATGATACCTAGCCATCTGATTGTTTGGGTTCCTATATATAGAGCAACAAGAGCGTCCTCTACATCAGTAATAGCCTTTTTTTTTGTACCATTCTATAGCCTTCTTTCTATGCTCATAACTATATTCATATTTAAAAAAATCAGATGATCGGGCAGATAGTTCGTTGATTTGAAAGAGGACCGTGGGTCGGGCCGCAGTAACCAATTGCTGTTTGGGGGTCGGGCCGAAAGCGCCGATGATAATTGGGGTCAGAGTAAAATTAAATTGTCTGACAATTCAATGCACCTCACCTTTCCGGTACTCTCTTGACGGTTGTCCCCCCAAGAGAGTACATTTTAATTTCCGATAGATTTCATCAATTCAGGAATTGATTTGGCGGAAATGATTTTACCTTTCAAAGCTTTAAGACGATTGATGTCCTGGATAGTCTTGATTTTTGTTATAATCGTTTTGCAGTCATCGCAGTCGCCAAACTTAATGCTGACAGCCAATTCAATGCCTTCGATAAGCCCTTGCTCAAGCCCTTGCTCAAGCCCTTGCTCTCGCCCCTGTTTAAGCCACTTTTCCCGGCCTTCGTTTCTTAATTTTTCAGCCAAAGTCATGATAAAGTCTCCTTTTTCTTCAGACAACGTATTTGATACGATAGCATGGAACTTTTTTGTTGTAATATCCTCAACGTTGCTGAATAAATATCTTATCAGAGATTCAAAATATTGCAATCCGGTTTCCTGCTCGGAAAGATCTTTTAACAACATAAAAATATCGGGCAATTTACTGACCAAATCCGGGTCAAAAATATGCTTGAACAAGAGCATGGTTACCCGGGCCATGATGGTTCCCCTGATCTGGTCGTCAGTATATTGGGACAAATCATACAGGATGAACTCAAAATCAGGGATATAGGCTGCCAATTCATCCACCGGTCCCTCAAAAAGAGATGCAAAGCGGTTTGTCCACCCGCCATTTACCTTTGCCGTGGTATAAAACAAGAGGGATAACAATAGGCAACTTTTTATTTTTGGACTGTTTGAGCCCAAGACGCCAGATTTTGGCCATATACTCAAAAAGCTGAATGTGAATCAGGCTGTCCAGATAGCTTTTATGCTCAAAAAGAAAGTATACAAACCCTTGAGAATTCCCGATCCTGACTTTATAGAGCATGTCAGAATAAAAATCTTTCAGGTCCTTGTCAACAAATGAGTCTTTGCAAATCTCAAGGGTATCCAGCCGGACAAGATCAATGACAGCCCGGGCAGATAATTTTCCAAAAAGGATCTGGCATTGTTCAGATTGCTCCAGGTATCACGAAACAGCTTGTCATGAGTACGATTCAATTTCTTTTTCATACCGGCATTTGTACCATGGCGACCCGGCGGCCGCAAGATTTTATCCGGCACCCTGCACCGCTAATACTGCCGTGGACCCGGCCGGCAACGAATCCGCCCCATCCGAGCCCGCTTACCTTGATTTTGAGCTGCTGCCCGTACAAACCCTGACAGTAACAAGATCCGGTCAAGATGACCCTGTAATCGCCTGGACCCATACCGGCTCCAGCATCACCGGGTATGACATTTACCTTGGCCCTTCGGATAACCTTGTAAAGCTGAACAGCGAACGGCTGACCCAGTCCTCTTTTACGGATACCGGGTATGACGGCAGTGAAAGACAGTATACGGTTGTGGCCGTGAACCATAACAATGTGCCGTCCCTGGGCCGCAGCATTGTCCTGCCCGTTCTGAGCATGGATCTGCCCGGGGATGCCGTTCTCAAACGCGGGTTGATGAACCGCCTTGAATACACCGTGGCCAACAGCGGAACCAGTGCCGTGGACAGAGCGGTTTTAAAGGTAACGGCCCAGGGCCGGGAACATGTCTCACAAACCTTTGGCATTGACCCGGGTGCATCCCAGACCATACCCGTGGTGATCGGCGGGTACAGCGACCTGCCGGACATGGTATCCCTGGCCTCTGCCATAGAGATCTCCCCCAATGACAGAGAAACCGTCCGCATCGAAAACCAGGCCGAGATTGAGGCCGGCACCGGCATGCTCCTTCTCACCTTTACCAATGACGAACTTGTTCGGGGCACCCAGGGTGAGATTGTTTTCACCCTGGAGAACACCGGGGATGAACAGATCGAAATAATTACAGCCCAGTCCAATGGCCGCCCGTCTGCCGACATTACCCTTTACCTCAGCGATAAAGACGGCAATGTCCTTTCCACAGGCACTTACACCCAGGTTTACGGCAGCAACGTGGTCAACCTGTACAACGGCGGCACCATTGCGCGAATCAACCCCGGTGAGACTTTTGAATCCCAGCCCATGGCCATTGCCGTGCCTTCAGGGGCTTGCGATGACCTTGTGCTGACCCTTAGATCAGCAATATCTATTACGCCTTGGGAGAACCCGAACAGGTCACCATGGCGGGGGGTAGCACCAGCCGGGACATCACGTTGATGGATACAGCCTATTACGGAGAGATCCTGACCATCAATCCTGAAGAGTCCAACGGCACCCGGGATATAGAAATCATCGGCCGGGCCGTGGACCGCAGCGACGGCCAACCTCTTGCGGAAGTCCCCCTTATCCTGGTGATTACCTTTGACGGATTTGAACGAAGCGATGAGGTCTATACCGGCAGTGACGGCAGTTTTACCTATGCCTTTGAACCCACCCCGGGCCAATACGGGGAGTATAAAGTCTGCGCCATCCATCCGGACCTGATGGACCGTCCGGTCCAGGGTAGATTTACCATTGCGCAAACCGTTAAAGACCGAATCGGATTTTCCCCGGCAAGTTATCAGCTCACCACCTGCCTGCGGTACGAACGGCAAATTGAAATCACCGTAACCGCAGGCAGTGAGGCATCGGCAACCAACCTCGGGTTTGTCTATGAGGCATCCGACCAGGAAGAAGAGACCCTGCCCCAGGGCATTCATGTGGATACGGGTGATCCGGTTGCCGAACTTGGTCCCGGAGAGACCCAGACCATCACCATCACCCTGTGGGCCAATAATACGGCCGAAGAAAACACCACCATAACCCTCAGGCTGGTCAGCGACGAGGCCCCTGATACCGGCTGGGGAGAACTGCCCATCCGGATCCAAACCACGGACACAGGCCCGGTGGTAACCAGTGAGCCCAACCGCATAGAAACCGGCCTTTCCCTGGACCAAAGCATTACAGAAACCCTCACCCTCAAGAACATGGGGTTCGCCCCCCTGGTTGATCCTGCCGTGTCCTTGGTAAACCGTGACGGCACCCCGGCCCCGGGCTGGGTTTTGCTGAACCTGCCGTCGGACATGGATGCCATTGAGGTCGGGGAAAGCGTGGATGCCACGGTGCTATTTTCTCCCACCCAGGCTGAAGTATCAGAAGGAGAGTATTATTTTTACATTCAGGTGCAAGGCGCCAATTATGCGGCCGTGAACATCCCTGTCCATGCGGTGGTGACAAGTTCCGGCACGGGCCATATCCTGTTCAAGGTATCGGATATCTACACCGGCACCATTGATGAAAAAACCGGCAAGATGATCCAGGGGCTGCCCGGAGCCGCGTTGACCCTGCAAAATGAGAGTGCCGCAAGCATCACCTACAGCGGTGGTACAGACCAATACGGGGAGCTGCTCTTATCCGACATCCCCGCAGGCCGGTACAAGTATATCTTAAAAGCAGACGACCATGAGCAGTCCATTGGCCGGGTCTGGATCAAGCCGGGCATTACAGCCACCCAGGATGTTTTTTTAAACAACACCCTGGTCACCGTGGAGTGGTCAGTGGTTGAGACCGGTATCCAGGACCAGTATGAGATCGTATTAAAGGCTACCTATGAGACCAATGTCCCGGCACCGGTGGTGGTGGCCGATCCCCTGTCCGTCTCCCTTGCGGGCATGTCACCCGGCGATGTCCTGTCCGGAGAAATCCGGTTCACCAATTATGGGCTGATCCGGGCGGACAATATTGAATTTGCGGCCCCTTCGTCTGACCAATATTTTAAATACGAGTTTTTAGACATCCCTGCCACCATAGAAGCCAAAGAATCTGTCAATGTGGCTTATCGCGTAACCTGTCTGTCAAGCCTGACCGGTGAGGATGAGGGCAACGGCGGGGGGGCCGGAAGCTATTCGAAATCGGGTAAAATGAGTTACTCTGCCAAGTGTTACTCCGGGTCTATATCAGTTAATTTCAATGTCCCGGGAACCGGCAGCGGTGGTGACTGGACAATGCCTTGGGGATCGGCGAGCAGCACAGGCTTTGGCCGTTCCAGCGAAATTCCCGAAGGGGTGAAATGCTGGCCAGGTTATGACCGTGAAGAACCATCCTTTCTTAACGCTCCAAAATCAGATCAAATCCAATGCGTTTTGTCTTCAGTGAATATGCTGCACCGGGAATATAATCGCCACAAAACCGACATCCGGGTCAAGGTGCCCGGGGGGACGATAAGTTTTGAACGGCGGTATTACGACAACCAGTGGCACCTGGATTATCTGGATGATAATTTAACCTTTCAAAGCACAGGATCGGACTTAATTATTAAAAACGATGTTAAATACAAACCTGTCGCCAACGACAGCCGTATTTTTATCCATAAAAATTATAAAATTACCACCACCGACACCGGGTATACCTGGAAGGCACCCCATGGCGACTGGAAAAAATTTGACCCGGACGGCCGCATGATATCTTACGGTGACCGGAACGGCCTGGTGGCCCAGCTCATTTACGAAGATGGAGAAAATGGACGACTTACAGGCATAGCCGATAAAAACATGCGCCAAATATTCTGGTTTGAATACGACGGGGAAGGAAACCTGGCAGCCGTAGAAGACTTTGAGAGGCGTCGGATTGAATACTCTCATGGGAATGGCCTGCTTACGGACGTCCAGGATTTACAGGGGAATACAACCAGCTATGAATACGACGATGAGAACCGGATTATAAAGACAACTACGCCAGACGGGCATTATTCCACAGTGGTATACGACGAATACGGCAATGCCATCCAATCACTGGATGAAAACAACCAGGGGTATGGTTTTGAGTATGCCTATGATGAATCCGCGAGGCTGTCTTATGCCATGACGACTTCTCCTTCAGGACAGGTCAAGGAGGCCTGGTATGACCTGAACGGATACACCCGCAGGGTTGACATCAACGGCCGGACAGTCAAGACCATTGATGTATCACAAAGAACCTTTGCCGTGACCGATGAGAACGGTAATGTAACCATCGAAGAGTATGATGAATGGGAAAATTTAATCCGGATGGCCTACCCGGACGGCAGTGAGGTGACTTACGAATACGAGCGGACCTATAACCAACCGGTCCGCATGGTAAATGAAAACGGTGTGGCCACCCTTTTTGAATATGACGACAACGGCAACCTGACCCAGAAGACGGAAGCTGCCGGCACCGATGATGAACGCATCACCCAATACACCTATGATGAAGACGGCAATACCCTGACCATCACCATTTTGGCCGATGCCGTTACAAGTGTCTCTCAAACCGTGATGACCTATGATGACAACGGCAACCTTGAAACCCTTACCGACCCGGCAGGCGGAATTACCCGGTTCACCGATTATGACATTACAGGCAGGCTCCTTACAAAGATCGACGCCAGGGGCAAAACCTGGGGCTACACCTATGACACCAAAGGCAACCTTAAAACCGCCACCGATCCTTTGGGCAACACCACTGAATATGAATACGATAAAGCCGGCAACCGGACCCGAATGGTGGATGCCCTGGGCCGCCAGACCCTGTTCGAATATGATCTCCACGGCAACCTTGTCCTGCAAACCGACCACGAGGTCAACGAAACCCGGTTTGAATATGATGCCGGCAATAACCTGATCCGGAAAACCGATGCCCAGGGCTCCACCACCCAAAGTACCTATGACACCGAAGGCCGCATGGTCAGCACGGTTGACGGCCATGGGGATGAGACCGCTTTCGAATACAATGATACAGATACCGGCTGCTCGTCCTGCAACGGTTCCCGGGGCCTGCCCTCCAGGATCATCTATCCCACGTTCACAAAAACATTCACCTATGACAGACGAAACCGGAAAACCGCAGAGACAGACCATCTGAACGATACCACCGAAACCACCACCCTGTTTGAATATGACAGCGCCGGCAACCTTGCCGCAAAAACCGACAAAGAGGGGCGAACCACCGCATACACCTATGATGCCCTGAACCGGATTACAAAAGTAATTGACCCGGCCAACGGTGAAACCATTTATGAATATGACGACCGGGACAACCTGATATCACTGACCGACGCTGAAAACCAGACCACGCTATTTGAGTATGACGCAGCCAACCGACTGGTAAAGGAGACCCGTCCCCTGGGCAATGAGACCACCTACGCCTATGACGACGCCGGCAACCTGACCGAAAAGATTGATGCCAAAAACCAAAAAACCGAATATAACTATGACGATGCCGGCAGGCTAAAACAAATCCGTTACATTGCATCTTCAACCGGCACGGCTCCTGCCAAAACTGTAACCTTTTCTTACGACAAAACCGGCAACCTGACCGGCTACAACGACGGGACCACTTCAGCGGACTACACCTACAACACCTTAAACCAAAAGGTCAAAGAGACCGTGAACTACGGAGCATTCTCCCTTGAAACCGGCACAACCTATTACGGCAACGGCCTGAAAAAGACCCAAACCGGGCCGGACGGCACCACCTACGGCTATCTGTACGACACCAACAATCAACTTTCTGCTGTACAGGTCCCCAATGCCGGGTATATAACTATAGGTGAATACCTGTGGAACCGGCCCAAATCGTTGCTGTTCCCGGGCGGCAGCCAAAGAACCGTTGAATACGACCCTCTCATGCGCATCAAGCAGATCACAGGCCGGGACCAGGCAGACAATCAAAACTTAAGCTTGGCTTATGAGTACGACAAAATGGACAACATAACCGCCAAAGCCACGGAACATGGCTCGTATGCTTATGAGTACGATACCCTGTACCGGTTAACCAATACGGACAACCCGGTCCTGGATAACGAGGCCTTTACCTATGACAACGTGGGCAACCGGATGACATCGGCAGAGACTTCCGCCCAGTGGTCCTACAACCAGAACAACGAACTGGCCGGTTACGACAACGTAACCTTTACCCATGACGCCAACGGCAACATCATTGAGAAGAACAACAACGGTACCATTACGCGCTTTTACTATAATATTGAAAACCGTCTGGAGCGTATGGAAAACGAATCCGGGACTGTAATTGCCGAATACTACTATGACCCATTTGGCCGCCGTCTCTGGAAAGACGTATCCGGAACCCGTACCTGTTACCACTACACTGACGAGGGCCTGGCAGGCGAATACAATGCCGCAGGCAACGCGGTAAAAACCTACGGCTATAAACCCGGCGGAACCTGGGGAACTGATCCGTTGTTCATGAAAGTTGGGCCTGAGTACTATTTTTATCACAACGATCACTTAGGCACCCCTCAAAAAATGACGGCTGTCAATGGAGCTGTGGTTTGGTCGGCTACGTATAGTTCATTCGGTGAGGCAGAAATTGATCCTGCATCTACGGTTGAAAATAATCTGCGGTTCCCGGGACAGTACTATGACTCTGAAACCGGGATACATTACAATTTTTATCGTTACTACAATCCCGAAACCGGACGATATATAACAACTGATCCTATCGGGTTTGAAGGAGGGTTTAATCTTTTTGTTTATGTTTTAAACAACCCTTCAGGGTGGATAGATCCTATGGGGCTGAACCCTTACAAATGGGGATATTGCGGCCCTGGCTATCGAGCAGGCCCTGGTAGAGAGTGTTGGCCAACAGATGACCCAAAGTATCAATGCCCACCTGGATATTATAAAGCAGGGAAAGAGTGTTTTCCAAAGACTATGGACGAATATCCATGTGGGGCAGGAAGAATCGATGATGGGCACGGAAGTTGCGTTAAAGTTTGGCCGCCCCCTTCTCCAAAGTCTGAAGAGAAAGGAGCATATTGTGAATATGGGAATAGAATAATTTCTTGCACACTCGATGCTGCATCGGTTGTAGCTACAGTAACCGGGGCTGGGGTGCCTGTTGGCATAACTATCAACGTTATAAGTGTTGGACATGGATTTATAGCGTGGTCTGTTTGCGGTGGAAGTACGTCAACGGGTACGACAATCGTTGGAGGAGTGGCTGGTATAATTCCTAATGCAACAGCTAAAAAAATTAATTTAGCTATGACCGCTATAGACGCTGCTTTAAATGTTGCAGGTTATTAAAGCAATGAACACTCTCTGCTATTCCTTTATAGTATATTACGTGTTAGGTATTGTATTAAGCCTTTTAAAAATCCCTGATGCAGATCAATTCAGTGATATATTAATTATTGTCCCTTTTTATACTTTTTTACCTTTTTTAATTATTTGTTTTTTTCTAATTAAAAGTTTTAATCTCGGTAAAAAAAAACAAGTATTATGGAATACTCTTTTGTTTTCAATAGCTTTTTCCATAGCGACAGCCCAATGGGTCTATTATTTAAACATGAATATAGGAGAACATAAAAAGATCACAATTGCAGGACAAGTTATTTCAAAGAAACCTGGAAAAGGAAACTCAAAACCGGTAATTACGATAAAGAATACTGAAACGACTATTCATTTAGCTATAAAGCGAAGTGTATGGACGCAAATAAATAATTGGGAAGGAATCTCAATAGATTTACGAAAGGGTCGTTTTGGATTTTATTATTTACAAAAGGGGGAGCTAGCTGAAAGTATGGCGGAGTGATCCGGTCGGAACTCTGATCTGGGGTCTCTGATCTGATTTGACCCGGAAAATGGAAAATGGGGTCAGAGTAAAATTAAATATTGAATTATTTCATTACAATGATAAGTTAAGCCCATGGCACGATTACAACGAATCGAATCCGGAACTATAATTGCCGAATACTACTATGACCCCTTTGGCCGCCGTCTTTGGAAAGACGTATCCGGAACCCGAACCTGCTACCACTACACCGACGAGGGCCTGGCAGGCGAATACAATGCCGCAGGCAACACGAAAAAGACCTACGGCTACAAACCCGGCGGAACCTGGGGAACTGATCCGTTGTTCATGAAGGTTGGGTCCGAGTATTATTTTTACCACAATGACCACTTAGGCACCCCTCAAAAAATGACGGCTGTCAATGGGGTTGTTGTTTGGTCGGCTAGGCACAGTTCGTTTGGCAAAGCTGAAGTTGATCCTGCCTCAACGGTTGAAAATAATCTGCGTTTCCCGGGACAATATTTCGATTCTGAAATCGAGGCTCATTACAATTTTCATCGTTACTATGATCCAGGAATCGGGCGGTATATTACTGCTGATCCTATTGGGCTTGGGGGTGGAGTGAATCTTTTTGTTTACGCCCTAAATAATTCTATTACTTTAATCCCAAAATAAGTGTGAAATAAGTAATAAAAATGAGAAAAAAGTCTCGAAACGCCTATCAATAAAGAGTATAATGAGTTTGGCAAAACGAACTATACCAAATTGAAAGGGCGTTTCGAGTGAATAAGAATATCATCAAAAAATTGGCAAAACGCAAGAAAAAAATAAGCAAAAAACTGAACAAAAGAGATTGGACTGAGCAGCCAACTCCCATGCTAAAGGCATCCAATATCCAGTATGAGATCGACGGTCGCCTTCAGGGAATATCACATGGAGGCATTGGCCTGATCCATATGTTGGCCAAAAAGACCGGCCTTTTGAAAGAAATCGATAAAGAACTTGAGCTGCTCAAGCGCCATTTGCCATATCATGAATCTGATCATGTCGCCAATATGGCATACAATATTCTTGCAGGCGGAACCTGTCTTCAGGACATTGAATTGCAAAGAAACAATGATGCCTGGCTTAATGCTCTGGACGCAAAAATGATCCCTGATCCGACAACGGCAGGGGATTTTTTGCGCCGGTTTTCCCAGGAAAATATCATTACCCTGATGGATGTGAAAAATACCATACGGAAAAAAATATGGGAAAAGCAGCCTCAAAATTTCAAAGAATCAGCCATCATCAATATTGACGGAACTATCAGTGAGACAAGCGGCAAGTGCAAACAGGGTATGGACATCTCCTACAATGGTAAGTGGGGGTATGCCCCGCTGGTTGTTTCACTGGAGAGAACAAGGGAACCTCTTTATGTCATCAACCGCTCGGGCAATGCCCCGTCCCACCTTGACTCTGCCCGGTGGGTGGATAAGGCTCTTGATCTGACGGAAGGCACTTTTAAAAAATTATACGTTCGGGGAGATACGGATTTCAGCCTTACCACGCACTTTGACAAATGGGATCAACGTTGTTCCTTTATTTTTGGCATGGATGCCAGATCAAATCTAACAAAACGTGCAAATGCTCTTCCTGAAACCGACTGGGTCAGGCTTGAAAAACTGTCTGCGAAAATTAAAACTCAGCCCCGGAAACGTCCTGAGAATATCAAACTTCAAGTGGTGAAAAAGCGCAAATTCAAACGCATAGAGACTGCGTATGAACATATAGCCGAGTTTGAATACAAACCGGGAAAATGTCAAAAACCATACAGAATGATCGTTTTGCGTAAAACAATAAACGAGTTCAAGGGAGAATTACTACTGTTCGATGATATCCGCTACTTTTTTTATATTACCAATGATTGGAAAAAACCGGCCAAACAACTGGTAGCCTTTTACCGGAAACGGGCTGACCACGAAAATGATATTGAACAGTTGAAACATGGCGTACGTGCTATGGATAATCCTTCAGACTCTTTGAATGCCAACTGGGCCTATATGGTTATTACCTCCATGGCATGGGATCTGAAAGCCTGGTATGGGCTGCTGATGCCATATCGTGCATTAGGGCTTTCCATCATCCGCATGGAATTCAAGCGTTTTATCCAGACATTTATAAACATCCCCTGTTTAATTTTGAAATCTGGCAGGGCTATAAAATATCGAATTATTGGCTATAACAACCGGCTCCAAAGCATGTTCAAATATTTTGATTTTATAAGGACCGTCCGGGTTACATGATGCCATTGCTCTCCGGATAGTTATTGCAAACGGGTTGCAATGGCGAGTCCAAACCCTGCAGTCTCAAAAAAGGAATGACAAAAACATGAAACACAAGACAACTGGCAATACTCAAAAAAACTGGGGACTCGTGTTTCTACTGGATGGCAAGTTGGTGGCCAAAATAATACCTCAAACGGCGGGTTGCTCATGAGTATATCTTTTTTGAAAACGCGCTTGTTTTGGGTTTAATAGATCAGATAGGGTTATCGGTAGAGTTGGGATTCAGTGGCGATTTTTGGATAGTCGGATGTAGCGCTCATCGTATTTATGATACATGTTGCAAAGATGGGAGAGTTATAAAACGTACAATATCAAAAGCTTGTATTAGTTTTGGACCGGCACTTGAAGCTAAGCTTGAATTGCATAATATAGTAAAAATCATTAAATACTTAACTGACAGTATTAAATATGACCCCAATAATAATGAAGGTCACTGTGATGAAGATTCGTGGGTTACAAACCCCAATAACGAGTACGGGGGTACTTTCTTGGTATACAACCATGACTCAAGAACTGGACCTAATTTTAAAATTGGATTAGGTGGATATTGGCGTTGGTTTAAACATTGCCGATATAAAGTTGTAGATTCAGAAGAAACTGATCAATGTTGTAATACTGAATAGGTTGTATGAGATGTATTATTTAACATTCAGCGGCTATGCTACAATAATATGTTTAGCTATTTTCTTTTTAACATCAACTTACATCTTAATTAAGCTCGGTATAAGGAATATGGCAATATATGAATCTTACATTATTATTTTTCCCATTTTTATTATAAAGTACATTATTCAAGAAGGCACCTGGAAAAGTTTCTCAATAGTTTTCACTAATATTATCTCTATTATTTTATGGTTTTTTCTCGGCTTTATGGAAAAGTCATTTTAGTCGAGGATGGAAAAGGGTATTTTTTATATGGAAGTTCTTATGCAGTTAACCTTACCATTGTCTGCTCTTGTAACAGTAATAACTTATTTAAATTTTTTAAAACAGATTAGAAACAACATTGATCGAATTGATGTCAATATTGATAATTTTTTCGTTTTAAACTTTCTATCAGTGTATAAATCATATATTAGAACTCGAAAATTAGATAATTTAAATATTGGGGTTATGTTTTATGTTCATTTTATTTTTTTATTTATAATGATCATTTTAGCCTATTTGCTCGACGGGAAACAGGTTTTCATAATTTAATTCGGTGACCGGGAGATAATTGGTCAAATGCGCTGGGCTTTTAGCGCAGCTTGATCCTCGATTCCCTAAAATCATCTTGTATGGCCTTTAAAACCGACTTCGGTTTGGGGTCGGGCCACAGCAACCCATTGTAATATCTATAAAAGAGCTAAAAATATACCCCTAAAACGGCCTTAATCGACTCTTTTGGGGGCCGAAAACATGGGTTTAATTTTACTCTGACCCTATTTTTACATGGCGACTGGAAAAAATTTGACCCGGACGGCCGCATGATGTCTTACGGTGACCGGAACGGCCTGGTGGCCCAACTCATTTACGAAGATGGAGAAAATGGACGCCTTACAGTTGACAAAGAAATATTCAATTATTTTTATTTTAATAGAATAATGTTAGAATTAAGATATGAAATTATGACAAATATTATGCTTATTTTCATTGCACTCCTTATAATTTTTTTAACTTATATAAGACGAAAAAGAGTATCGAAGAGTATCGAAGCCGGGCGAAGCCGGGTCGGACCGAAAGCGCCGATTAAAACCGGTAAAGGATAGAGAATGAAAAATGCGAGCCGCCGAGCCGTATGATGTGTTCGGTTTGCCACGCGGTTTGGGGTCGGGCCACAGCAACCCATTGTAATATCTATAAAAGAGCTAAAAATATACCCCTAAAACGGCCTTAATCGACTCTTTTGGGGGCCGAAAACATGGGTTTAATTTTACTCTGACCCTATTTTTACTATTTTTAGTGTTGGGCGTTGTTTAGTCGCTGAAGAGGCTAAGTGCCAAAAACAACAAAACTGTGCTTTAAGAAACAAATGTCGTTTTAATGCTCATGTAAAATGCTATACAAAATATGTATTTGTTGATCCTTTTAATCCTTTTGGCCCAGGCTTTCCAGAGGGTGGGCCGGAATTAGGATGGGAAGAACTTTTCCCAGATTGGTGGGAAAATTAGAAGAAAAAACAGAAAGATGCTTAAACTATATGTTATTCACTTTTTTACGGTTTCAATCGGCTATCCTTTAATTAACGCTTATTTTTTCTTTGGTTTTTATGGATTTATACTCTATGACCGCAAATGACGGTTGGTATTTATTTTGCATCTGCTGGACAAAACAGCGTTGAGATTTTTACCGTTAATTCAGTATCCCTTATCATTTTTTTGATCCCCGGGAATATTTTGCAATTGTTTTCAGCCGCCTTGGTCAGCTCTTTTTGTACCAGATCAGCATCAATTTGTGAAAACCTTTCTGCCAGGTTGGAACATCCATTGAGAATAATCTCCATATACTTGTCGTTTTTTAAATTTTGCACCAGCGGCGTGTCGGCAAGGACCGCTTTTAGCATTTTGTTCAGCGATCCCATGCCGGTTTTTTTCCGACCTCGTCGTTTTTCATCCCGGAAAAATCTCTCCAGAAGGTTATTCGTCCTCTGTGGTTGGACCGTAAAAATTCCGTCCGATGTGACGACTGGTATCGGGTCGGCAAAGAGCTTTTCCCAGTATTTGTCAATCTGTGCCACCATGTTAGCATAGGTTTTTTGTCTGTGTTTATTCTCAAGGAGCCAGTTCCTGAATTCAGTCACTTTTTCTTCAATACTTTTCATGTTCATGGAATCGCCATTATCATTAATGCCATTTTTGCCATCAGGAAGGGCAATTCGCATAGCACAACGCAGCTTGTCAAATACGGCTGCCTTTGATTCCATGTTTTTGGCAAGATCATTAAGACGCTTATCTTCTACGACTTTTATGACTACTTTATATAATTGGGAAAAGGCTCTGTTTAAATTTGCTGCCTCACTGAGGTTCACGGTCATGATTTGTTCCAGCAACCGGAGAACATCTTGAAGACGTCGATAAAAATCAAGGTATGGACGGTCAAAAGGGAAACCATATCCGTTGGATTGATTTGGATAGTCAAATATCCAATGGATTAAAGCATATGCCATAATCGTGGGGATATGATCGAAATCAGTTGCCTGCCAATTCCCACTTTGAAGGCTCTCAATAATTTCATCAATATCCTTGCCGACCGGATCAATTTTTTTCTCAAGATACTTGGCCTGCCTCCTCAATGCAGGTCGAACCTTGAGTTTCTTTAACCGTTTCTGCAAAAAACTATATTCATCAGCTAGCAGGTCTTTGCCAATGTCACGCAGGAAATGAAAATGACATATAAAATCGGGTGTCCCTGGGAAAACTTCCTCCACCGCACTGACAATCCCTTTACCCATATCGTGTACGAGTGCCCTTGGTTCACCATACTGCTCTTTGATGCTACGGAAAAATGGGATGAGCTCATCTTTTTTCTCTGAAGAAATTTTTACCGTATCAAGGACCAGTTCTGAGAGTCCGTCAAGGCCGCAAAATAGATTGGGGCTATCACCTTCACAAGTTCCATCCACATGAAGGATATATCCTCCCCTGCTTGTGAAGAACTTTCGCAGAGCCGGCCGGCTCTGTCGGTGAGCCAGGGCAAGATAAATGATAAACTTACGGCCCAGAAAGCTGATCTCCCGTTCAGAGATGAATACATTCTTGATCGCCAATTCAGCCATGACCTCCTGATTGCTGAGACAACGGACAAAAAGTGCAAACCCCACCTCCACAATGACATCAAACCCGAAAGTGCCGCCCCTGGGTACAAGGTTTCGAAGCTGTTCGGACCTGAACGTTCCGTGACCGTGGGGGCAATACAATACCGTTTCCTTGGCAAAATAGGCACCGATGTCCATGGTGACCCTGGTCTTCGTATCGGTTTTCTGAACATGGAGTGTAGAATTACAATCAGGGCATTTTAAAATTTCCGGGTAAAAATGCAAAGTCGGCTTTGCTGAGAATAGCACACTAGTTTGGACGGACCCAGTCAGCTTGGAGATAAAGCTTTTGAGCAGTTTTAATGCTTGGAATCCGGAATTTTTTTTAACAACTCATGAGACTCCATAAATCCTTGGATATTAGCCGGCTTTAGTTTGCTCTTTTTGATCTCCGGCAAGCCCAAAATGTCTTCTGCGGATATGCCATGATGCCTGATAATAGCAACCAGAATCATGACTGCTTCCTGGTCAGAAATGGAAATAGCCGCTTGACGGAGGACAAGGGAACTCCTTTGTTTTACTTGATTTTTAAATATTGAAATGTTGTCAGAGAAGTAGACATAGACACCAGCGTGCTTTTCTCGACAGATACCCGGACAACTACGGAAATGATGCACAAAGGATTGTGGTGATAACCCAAGAAGTTCACCAAGTTGTCTGCCGGTAAGCCCTTCAGATGAGGAGTTCACTAAATGGATAATGGTTTTTTTTAGATTACCATACTTAGAGAACGCGGCATTTTTAAATTGCCATATACCATAAACGTCAAATTGAGGGATTTCAGGCAAAGTATAATACTTCCCGTTTTGATTGTAACTTGTGTAGGTCTTCCACTGTTTAAGTTTTGTTTGGGCAGTTCTGGAGGAACAATCCAGAATTGAAACAAGCTTTTTGAGGGTAAAAATTTTTTGTTTTTTAAGCGTTGATCTGGCCGATTCAATTTTTTGAACGTCGATAATAGGCATGACAACCTCTCTTCGTAGTATATGATATTTGTGCCAAATAATATCATATACTACGAAGCAATAACAGGAAAAATAATCCATTTCGCCCAGAATCTTAGAGTTTTTCGATTCAACGACTAAAACATATACTTTGCAAATTGAAACAAGTTGTATTAATTGAATTAAAAATCAGTTGGTTGAAAAAATCCAACTGTCATTTGCGGTTATAGTTTATACTTAAACAAAAACCAATGGGACTATCTATTGAAGGAATTGGTTTTTTGCCTAAAGGCGCTTTTTTAGCTGCGCTAATAGGAACATTGTTTTGTTTACTGTTATCAATTCCTTGCGCGTTAATTCAAATTATTTCGATAGTAAAAATCCAAACACCTATGTGGATCCGATTTATTGTATGTCTTACAAGTCTTTTATTAGGGCTTTTGCTAGGAGTTGGCATATCAATAAATCACTTTAAAAACTATTATTTTGTATTACCTTTACGGGCCTCAGAAAAATTAATATCCACAATTCCATAGTCTGAATTCTGATTTCTATAGACAACATGGAATCGATAGTTTATGGTCAACATGGAAGATTACATAAAAAATACAGGAGGACCATGTTTGATCATTCTAAGCACAATTTACCCAAAACTATATCGGAATTAACGCCACCACTAAAGGATTTTCTGAATACCACTCGAAGCAAATTAAAAGGCCATGAACGGCGCCAATTCATGGCACGCGTTGTCTCCCTTATGGGGCACGGCGGACAACTAAAGGCTGAAAGAGAACTGGGTTGGGATCGGAAAACAATAATCAAAGGGCGACGGGAAATAGAAAGCGGAGTTACCTGTGTTGATAATTTTTCCGGACGAGGCCGGAAATCGTGTTTAGAACATTTTCCGAATTTAAAAGAGGACATAACTCGTATTGTAAACCCTATATGTCAGACTGATCCTACATTCCGTACCCAGAATTTATATTCCCCAATATCTGCGAATGAAGTATTCCGTCGATTAGTTGACGACATGGGATATGACCCTGAGAATATGCCAACAGTACGGACTCTATCCACCATAATGAATAAATTGGGTTTTAAACTGAAGAAGGTCGCCAAAGCCAAGGTAAAAAAAAAATTCCTGAAACAGACATCATTTTTGAATATGTGCATAGGACAAACCAACTAGCCGATGAAACAGATGGCGTTTTACGTATCTCAATGGACGCAAAAGCCACTATTAAAATAGGGCCTTATTCCCGAGGCGGATATAGTCGTTGCAATCTTAAAGCGGCGGACCATGATTTTAAACCCGATTCCCTTTTGAAACTTTTCGGTATCAACATACCTGCTCTGGATGAAAATTATATGTACTTCACTGAAAGCAACATCACCTCTGATTTCATGATTGATGCGCTGGAATCACTCTGGCCTTCTTTGAACGCAAGATTCGCCCCACATACACTGGTGATCAATCTTGATAATGGGCCGGAAAATAGTAGCCGAAGGAGCCAATTCATTAGTCGCCTCGTGGACTTTGCCAAATCAGCATTTGTAAATATTAGTTTGGTGTACTATCCCCCGTACCACAGTAAATACAACCCAATAGAGCGAGTTTGGGGTGTTTTGGAAAATCATTGGAAAGGCGAATTGCTGAACAAAATTGAAAAGGTTCTCGGTCTATGTCGAACAATGACATGGAAAGGAGAAAATCCTGTCGTCAAATTAATCAAAGGTGTTTACCCGACAGGGGTACGTTTGGTCAAGTCCGCCGTGAATAATATAGAAAACAAAATTATTCGGATTCCAGGGATTGAAAAATGGGCTGTTGATATTCCATGCTATGAGGAATGAATTGTGGGTTTTAATTTTACCACATCCCTACAAGGAATCTTTTCTGGATTTCTATTGGCGCTAACGGTTTTATTCATCTGGAAGGACAAATTATGATGACTAATTTAATCGCGGGTCGGGCTCACTCAAGTAGTTGGAATTAAGAGAGGTACGGATAATTGGATAATTGGGATAATTGGGGTCAGAGTAAAATTAAATTGTCGAATGATTCAATGCACCCCGATAATTGGGGTCGTAGTAAAATTAAATCATGATTTAAGCCCGAGCCCCCTTTAAAAAAGTATCGATAGTTTTTAAAAGAACCTTCTGCTGTGCCGGCGGAAGGTTCTCTATTTTTTTCATCCGCTGCTGTATTTTTAAGTTTGGCTTGCTGACGGCGCCCTTATCCTCTTTAAGGCCCAAAAGACAGTCTGTGGTTTCGCCAAGGGCCATTGCCAGCCTGATAATCATCTCGTAATGCGGGCGTATCTTATTGCGCTCGTAGTCAGAGATCAACACCTGTGATATGCCGATCTCATCGGCAAGCCTGATCTGGGTATACCCTTTTTCTTTTCTTAGCCGGGCAATCCTTTGGCCCAGGCTTTCACTTCCCAAATCCAGTGGCGGCAAATTGTATTTAGACATCCGTGGCATACTGCTTTATACCATATTTTTTTAAAATCAACCGATTCTCTACTTGACTTGTAAAGTATGATACC
The DNA here is from genome assembly GCA_963663165.1 of uncultured Desulfospira sp. Classification (GTDB taxonomy): domain Bacteria; phylum Desulfobacterota; class Desulfobacteria; order Desulfobacterales; family Desulfobacteraceae; genus Desulfospira. The sequence continues at coordinate 1,251,757 of OY760175.1, forward strand.
GTATTTGTTGATACAGTAAAAAATTTTATTTTAATATAATTTTTTACTTGACAGGTATTTTTTAAAAGGGGATTTCCGGCTGAAAAAAAAGCCATCAACTTTTATGACTTTGGCGGGTCGCAGTTGATGGCTTTTAAAGGGCGTCAAAAGAGAAAGCACTCTTTTGATCAGCTTTCTTTTTCTATCGTATCTCCCTTAAGAAATCAAGAATCTGTGAATCCGAAAAAGGAGGTGATCCATTGAGCACCAACAGCTTAGAGACCACGGATATCTTCAGGGGAGCGTTTTACCTTTGCATGGGAGGTGATCTGGCCGAGATCCGGATGAACCACCGGCAGATTGCATCCTTTATGTTTGCAGGTCCGGACCTGGCCAAACATGACAAGGCCTATGTCAACGGCCATGCCCTGGTCAACCCCGTGCAGTTCAGGCAGGCGCTGAACCACCTGCGGGATATCCTATTTACGAGATTGAGACAAGGAAGATACGAGAATGATAGAACAAGTAAGGATCGACACCATCAAAACCAGTGTGGACCTTGTGGCCTATATCGGACAGGCCACCGGAGCCGCATTTAAAAAGAACGGCAAGGGGTATGTATGCCGGTGCCCGTTCCCGGACCACGAAGACAAGACCCCGTCCTTTGTGGTTACTCCCCATGAGAACCTTTGGAACTGCTTTGGCTGCGGCAGGGGCGGTGATGTGTTTGAGTTTGACCGCCTGTATTTTAGCCTGGACTTCAAGGCATCGGTTCAAAAGCACGAATCCGTTGCCTCGTCCCCAAAGAAGGCAGTTAAAAAGAAAAAGGCCCCAGGCTCAGACAAGGCCCTGACCGTCAAAGAGCAAAAACTTCTGACCCGAGTGGTATCCTATTACCAGCACAGCTTTGGCGAAGATCCCAAGGGGATGGCCTATCTGAAAACCAGAGGGATCAGAGAAAATCAATCGTTCTCGGATTTTGGTGCAGGCTTTGCCAACGGCACCCTGCTCAACATCCTTCCCGAAGATACCGACATTATCAACTCCTTAAAAAAGATCGGGATATTGAACAGCCGGGGCAAAGAGGTGTTCATCAACTGCGTGGTGTTCCCGCTGTATGATGACAAGGGATCTGTGGTGAATCTCTATGGCCGGAACATTGACGACGGCTGTAGGATCAAGCATTTGTATTTGCCAGGCAAACGCAACGGTCTTGTGAACCGCCAGGCGGCCAAACGGTCCCAGACTTTATACCATCAAAAACGCCCGGTATGAGCTAAGGGCGTTCATCACCTTTATGGCCAAAGAAACGCCCCCGACCCTGGACAACCTGACACGGGAGATCTTGTATGAGTACCAGCAGGAGCTGGCCTTCAGAGTCTCTTCCAGGGGTAAGCTGTTGAGCCTTCGAACCCAGGGGCAGCGCCTTGGGGTGATCAAATCTTTTACCCGGTATTTAAAGGAACATGATTATATGATCCTGGATCCGGGGGATGCCATCAGGTTGCCAAAGACACCCAAGCGTCTGCCAAAGGTGATCCTGAACACTATGGAACTTAAAAAGATCATGCAGGCGGCGGACATCCGGACAACCCGGGGTTACAGAAACCGGGTGATCCTGGAGATCCTCTATGATACAGCCATCCGACGATCGGAACTTGCCGGCATTAAGATCAATAACCTTGATCTGCACTCAGGCTTTATCCATGTTCACGGCAAAGGTGATAAAGATCGTGTGGTGCCGGTGAGTGACCGGGTCAGCCGCCTGATTGAAAATTATATCGTGATGGTACGTTCGGGATACATTCAGGGGAAGGACACCGGCCACCTGGTCCTGAACCGGTGGGGAGAACAAATGGATCCCAACGCCATATGGGCGGTGGTCAAACGATGTGCAGACCTGGCCGGGATCAGAAAGAACGTCTCCACCCACACGTTCCGGCACACCTGTGCCACCCACATGCTTAAAAACGGTGCCCCGGTCCGGCATATCCAGGAGATGCTGGGCCATGAATCGTTGGAATCCACGCAAGTTTACACCCGGGTGACCATCAACGACCTAAAGGAGATCCACGCCAAATACCATCCGGGAGAGAAAAAAGGGAATACCTCCACGCATTGACATTGCCAGACTTATGGGTAAATATGGGTAAATTTATGGATATTTAATAAGGATGGCCAATGTTGAATCCTAGGATAAAAATCACACCCGAAATCTACACCGGCCACCTGGTCCTGAACCGGTAGGGAGAACAAATGGATGAGAATGGTCACAGAAAATCATGGAAAAATTGAAGATAATTTGCAAGATATGTCAGGTTTGAGGCAGAAGTTCCCTTGTTTATCTCGCAAATAATCGTGAAACTCCTGCCTCCCCACCCAATAACAGGGCAGGAGATATGCTATCAGAAGTTCTAAAAAGCGAAAGTCTTTTTTGGAATCTATACAAAATAGATCTGGCAACAGCCGAACGTTATAGACAGATGAAGTGCCCCCACTGCCAGGGACCGTTGTATTATGCCAATTATCTGCGCAAACCCAGGGGGGAGCCTGAAGGGTTGTCTGAAGAATGTTTTTTACAATTCAGTTTATGCTGCGGAAGGGAAGGCTGCCGACGGCGTTTGATCCCGCCAACCTGCCGTTTCCTTGGTAAAAACATTTACTGGTATGCGGCCATTCTGACGATTGTGTCCGACTGGCAGAACCAATCTGTAGGTATCACGATGTCCAGGTTTGCTGAAACAATCGGTATCTCCCGCAACACCCTTAGACGCTGGGTCGGTTTGTTTAAAGAAATATTTCCAACAAGCGCTCAATGGAAGAAAATCCGGGGCCGAGTGCCTGCAAGCGTGAAAAATGACAGTCTTCCGGCAAGTTTGGTCAACTTCTATCTGCATCAACAGGCATCCATCAAAGAAACGTTGATCTCCTGTTTGTCATTCTTGTCTCAAGGCAATGAAATATCACAAAAAATAAGGGCCGGGTAATCTCACGCAGAAGATGGGCGTGGCCTTGGGCGATCAACTGTTCTATCAAAGGGGCCGGGATTTTTATCAGCATTCCGCTGAAAATTTTAACTTAAAATTGAAAGGACCCCGGCCTATGAACAGTAAAAACCAAAGTCCGGTTGATAAATGGGCTTTGTTTCGCTTCTCAGTCGTTGGTGGTTTGCTGGCAAATCCGCCGGCCAAGGGTGAGCTGCGTAAGGAACTGGAAAAGCTTTCCAATCAGATTTACACCCATCCCATCACGAACGAATCGACGGTATTTCATTTTTCAACTATTGAAAGCTGGTATTACAAGGCAAAAAATGCCCAGGACCCCATCATTGCTTTAGGACGGAAAGTTCGTTCAGACTATGGCGGTTCAATTGTATTCACGCCTGAACTGATCCGGATGCTGGGCAGACAATACCGGACCTATCCGAACTGGAGCTACAAACTGCACGCAGATAATTTCGCAGCAGAACTTCAAGAAAAAGCCAATTCAGTATCGATACCATCCTATGCCAGTGTCCGGCGGCGGATGGTCGAAAGAGGGTGGACCAGGAAACCCTCAGCCAAGAAAAAACAGACAGCGGGCATGAAAACTGCCGCAACGCGGTTCGAAAGCCATGAGATCCGTGGATATGAAGCAGAATGTGTTCACAGCCTGTGGCATCTGGATTTTCATGAAGGCAGTCTGCGGGTGGTGGATAACAACGGTAACTGGTATACGCCCAAAGCCTTATGTATTCTTGACGACCACTCCCGCCTGTGCTGCCACATCCAATGGTATTCAGGAGAAACCACCCAGGATTTGATTCATGGATTGACCCAGGCCTTTTTCAAAAGGGGGCTTCCCAGGGCACTGATGACGGACAACGGATCTGCCATGACCTCCCATGAGTTTTGCAACGGGCTTAAGAAAACAGGGATACTTCATGAAACGACATTGCCCTACAGCCCTTATCAAAACGGTAAGCAGGAAGCCTTTTGGGGCACCCTTGAAGGCAGATTGATGGCCATGCTGACCCGGGTGGACCCTCTGACACTGGAATATCTCAATCACCGCAGTCAGGCTTGGGTCGAGATGGAATATAACAAAACCAGGCATAGTGACATCGGCACATCTCCTGTTCAACGCATGCTTGAAGGCAAAGATGTTTCCCGGCCGGCACCGGATGAAGAACAATTACGTTTCGCCTTTACAGTTTGCGAAGTCAGAAATCAGCGCAAGTCTGACGGTACCGTGTCCATCAACGGGGTAAGATTTGAGATCCCTTCCCGGTTTCACCATATCCCTCGGTTACATGTCTGCTTTGCCAATTGGGATAAATCCATGGCCTGGCTCATGGACCAGAGAACCGGCAAACAGATTGCGCCGATCTACCCCCAAGACAAAATCAAAAATGCTTCAGGAAAACGAAAGATCAAGTCGAGACCTGAACATACCATTCTACCGGATGAAACATTGAAAGAATCCGAGCCTGCATTATTAAGAAAACTGATGGCCGAGTATGCCCAAAGCGGCATGCCCCCAGCCTATCTGCCCAAAGGAGAATCATGAACAACAAACAGCTTCTGGCTTATTACGGCCTTAAATGGAATCCTTTTTTGTCCAATATCCCCGTGGAGGCTTTATGGCATCCGCCATTGATGAACAGTTTTATTTTTCGTCTTGAGAATATGACCCTGAACGGGGGCTTTGCTTTGATCAGCGGGGACCCTGGCCTTGGCAAATCCAAGGCGTTGCAGATGATTGCCCAAAAGTTCGGTAAACTTGACGAGGTAGTTGTCGGGGTAATGGAACGTCCCCAAAGCAGTGTCGGAGACTTTTACCGGGAAATGGGAGTTTTGTTTGGTGTCAATTTAAGCCCTGCCAACCGGTATGGCGGGTTCAAGGATCTTCGGGAGCGCTGGAGGCATCATGTAAAAACCACCTTGTTCCGGCCCATCCTGCTCATAGATGAAGCCCAGGAGATGCTGACCGGATGCTTAAATGAACTGCGTTTGTTGAACAGCGCGGACTTTGACTCCCAAAACCTGTTGACCACCGTGATTTGCGGCGATGACCGGCTCCCGGAACGGTTCAGATCAAGATCCCTGGTATCGCTGGGAAGCCGGATGCAGTTCCGGTTGACGCTGCTTCCCTATGTCCGGGATGACCTGCTGGATTACATGGATCACAGCCTGAACCAGGCCGGCGCCCCGCACTTAATGACGAAAACTCTGATCAGGACCCTTGCAGACCATTGCGCCGGCAACCTGCGGGTTCTTAACAGTATGGCCGCAGACCTGCTGGCTGCGGGGATTGAGAAAGAACTCAATCAATTGGACGAAAAACTTTTTATGGAAGTCTATTCCAGACAGCCGCCCAATAAAAAATCATAGGAGAACAATATGGGTATTTATGATGATCCGGACATGAAACTGGAAGAAATTACACAGGAATTGGAACATTTTATCCTGGATATGGTCCTTGCCGGACTTGAAAACTTGAATATGGAATATCGGGCCTTCAGGCAATTCCAGAAACAAAGGCTCACGGAAAAGAACCGTCATAAAGAACACGAGCCGTTTTAAACGTACGCCCGGACTCTAAAGGTCCGGGCCTGCCTCAATGGAAAAAATACTATGGAAAATCGGCAATTATTTTAAGCACCGCTTCAGCCTGGCAGTTCTTGATGAAATTAAGGGCCGGTGGCCCGTTCTCCCCTCTTGTAAAAACATCCCTTATCTTAAAGCTGAAAATGCCGGAGGAAGGCACATCCTGATCAGACCTGATCCTGTTATTGAGCCTTATTATTTTCTTGCCGACGATTTAAACATTGACCTGCTTATCCGGCATCATCAATCCATATCAAACCGCTTTAAACCAGGCAGGATGGTTATGGAAACATCTCCCGGCAATTATCAAATTTGGATTCACAGTGACCGTCCGTTAAGCCTTCCCGAAAAAAAGTATTGGTTGGAAAACATGCACAGTGATCCCGGCGCCGACCCGAAAAACAGGTGGGGCAGATGCCCCGGGTTCAGGAACAGAAAAGCAAAACATAGAACGCCTTCAGGACAATACCCTTTGGCAAAGCTATTATGGGTGGACTGGAAATGCCAGGCTATTGTCCCTGAAATAGAATTATCCTCCCGACCTCAAGAAGTCTTTTCCCATCAACCCCGGGGGGGAGTGTGCCATAACGGTAATATTTCCCGCTCCCTCTATGATAAGGGTGACGAATCTGCCACTGATTTTGCATATGCTCTGGCCCTCTATAGAAGAGGTTTTTCACGAATGGAAATTTACAATCGCATTATCAATGAAAGGCAGGATTGGATTAATCATGCGGATGAACGAAAAAAAACACAGTATCTGATCAGGACATTACAAAAAGCTGAAAAAATTATCAGTTAAAATCGGGCTCTCTTGGCCTCCGGGAAAGCCCTTATTTACCATGAAACGTTGTCCATGAATTATCGTGATTGCTCTCAATGGATCCCAACGCCATATGGGCGGTGGTCAAACGATGTGCAGACCTGGCCGGGATCAGAAAGAACGTCTCCACCCACACGTTCCGGCACACCTGTGCCACCCACATGCTTAAAAACGGTGCCCCGGTCCGGCATATCCAGGAGATGCTGGGCCATGAATCGTTGGAATCCACGCAAGTTTACACCCGGGTGACCATCAACGACCTAAAGGAGATCCACGCCAAATACCATCCGGGAGAGAAAAAAGGGAACACCTCCACGCATTGACATTGCCAGACTTATGGGTAAATATGGGTAAATTTATGGATATTTAAAAGGATGGCCAATGTTGAATCCTAGGATAAAAATCACACCCGAAATCTTAAACCTCATTGCCAAAATAGACGAGTTCAAAGGGGAATGGAAAGCCATCGGGAACCTGGCTCCTGATCGCCTCAATGCCCTTAAGCATGTGGCAACCATAGAATCCATAGGGTCTTCCACGCGGATCGAAGGGGTTAAACTGAGTGATCAGGAGATCGAGTTGCTGTTATCCGGCCTGGACAAAAAGTCTTTTGGCTCCAGGGATGAACAGGAGGTGGCCGGATATGCTGATGTAATGAACACCGTGTTTGAATCCTACGGGCAGATCCCGTTTACTGAAAACTATATCAGGCAACTGCACAAGATGCTGCTCCAATACAGCTCAAAGGATACACGGCACCGGGGGGAGTATAAAAAGATGACCAATCATGTGGAGGCGTTTGACCATGACGGGAAAAGCCTGGATGTCATCTTTGAAACATCCTCGCCCTTTGATACACCCAGAGACATGGAAGAGCTGCTGGCATGGACCAGTAAGCAGTTAAAAGAAAAAGAGCTTCATCCCCTGTTAACCATATCTGTATTTATCGTTCATTTTTTGGCCATCCACCCGTTCCAGGACGGCAACGGAAGGCTATCAAGAGTGCTGACAGCCCTGCTGCTGTTGAAAGAGGGATATCTGTACGTTCCCTACAGTTCCCTGGAAAGTGTGCTTGAAAAAAACAAGGACAACTATTACCTGGCCTTGAGACGGACCCAGGGTTCGTTTAAATCTGAAGAACCGGACTACACTCCCTGGCTTACCTTCTTCCTGGACGCCCTTGACGCACAAAAGGAAATGCTGGCCCGGAAGATCGAAAGGGAGAACGTTTTTACGAAACTGCCCAAGCTATCCCGGCAGATCATTGAACTGGTGAAGGATCATGGAGAGCTGTCCATATCAGAGATCGAATCCATCACAGGAGCCAACCGAAACACCATAAAGAAAAAGCTGGCAGAACTTGTGCGGGACAACCACCTGACCAGGCAGGGCCAGGGTAAAGGGACCCGGTATGTTCCTGGTATAAAATAGCGGATCGTCTCCGGTGCTCGGGCTCCACCCCTTAGGGGGTTCCGCTGCCTGCGCCCGGAGCCGGCCTTATTATATGCCCGCCCAACCACCCTTTAAATGCGGATGGCTGCGCCGCCTTATTTTATATCCCCACCCGCCCGGCGAAAGTGCTGTTCCGGCGCTACGGGCACGCCGGTCGCTCCAACATTGCGTAAAGTCGTTACGTTCGGCGTGTCTGATAAGGCTGCCTTATCAGACACGGCCGGTCCGTCACAGGTCTTGCAAACTGCCGCAAGACCTGCGCCGGACCGCCTTCCCTCTCTCCACTACACATAACAAACATTATGTCTACTTTACGCAATGTTCCGCTTCCTTTGCGCCCTTCGCTGCCTCCACAGCCCTTCCGCTCCCCCTTAAAAAAGGAAGAAGATCCATTTTATATGCCGGCTGCCGCCGGCAGGCTTCTGCGGTTAAAGAAAAAAAACAGGATAAGCTTGAATATCGGGAAGATATATCATACTACTTCAAATAGCTCTTTTACATGTTGGAGGCTTTACCAGGAGGGCATTGTGCCATAACCGGACGGTGGGATATCCTTTTCTTTAAAATACCCTCAAATTTGGGTGAAGGGCATTTGAAAGAAAAGAATATCTTGTGGAATGGGACGATTTAGGTATGGCCGGACAGCTCCGGCACAAAAAACAGCTCTCTAAGAGGGGGAGGTGCATCGCAATACTTCCGGGACAATATTGGGATGGGGAGACGGGGCTGCATTATAATTTCCATCGGCATTACGATCCTCATACAGGACGATATCTCGCTGTTGATCCAATTGGCTTATTTGACAATGGAGACTTGTTAATAAACCTATTTTTATTCAAAACGAATTCGAAAAAAACTACTTTAATTGGCAACCCTAACCATCAGTATTGTTATGTACGGAGCAATCCGATCAACATGTTTGATATGTATGGATTGGAGGAAATATTACCCAAAGATTGTAAAGAGGCAAAATGCATAGAAAACTGCGTAAGAGGATGTGGAGAAAAAGCTACTAAATGCATGATGGGTGCGGTATGGCCATACGGATTCCCAACATGTGAATTGGTATGTGTTGGCTTATCTCTTGGCAAAGGGATTCTGCCCTGCACTATAATGTGTGGAATATATACAGGTTACATTGTACTTGATTGCGCTTTGGAAGAACAAAGCTGTGTTCAAAGTTGTGAAACAGAATGTTCTGACAAAAAACCCGCTACTTAATAATAAATATTATATTTGGAAGATATAAAAGAAAATGAAAAAATTAATTGTTCGGGTTTTAGGTGCATGTATTTGTTTATTGTGTGGAATTTATTTTAAAATATCGTTTGAAAGCGTAATAACGAAGTGGGAACATAATGTTCTGAATGTTTGGCCTATAACAACATGGTGTGTTTTTTTATTCGGGAACCTCTTATATTTTATTTTTTTTGTTATATCTTTAAGGATGCTTATTTGGGGGAAAATGCCTTCTCTAATTGTAAAAGCTGTATTAGATTTTCAGAAAATTTGGTTTGTACAATACTTAATTCGATGGACTGAAAAGATCGGGCGTTGGGTCACGCGGTTTTAAATTCAGTTGACCGGGGACCGGGGGACGGGCCAAGAAATGCAATGTAACCAATTGATAATAAATGATTTTAATTTTTGAAACACTGGTTTGGGTCTATTATTAGGGCGATAATTGGGGTCCGATAATTGGATAATTGGGATAATTGGGGTGACCGGGGGTCGGGCCGCAGCAACCGATTGTAATATAAGAAAAAGAACCAAAATCACACCCCCAAAAACGGCCTTAATCGCCTCTTTTGGTCTAATGGGGTCAGGCTTGACATTTGGACTTTCTATTCCCCAAAGCAAATTGCTATGCCACAGCCATAAGCTTATCTGTCCGGTCTCCTAGTGTTTTAATGATTTCCTGGATAGCGTCTACTTCCTGTTCATCAAAATAGACCTCTGCGCATTGTTGACACACCCAGGCCGGCACTTTTTCCAAAGTTAAGTGGTAGCCCTTTTGATCAATATGAAAAGGTGCCGTGCTTTTGATCATTGTTCCCTGGCAATGCATACACTTCATGGTTTTTTCCTTGTTTTAAAATCGTTCTCCCACTCCTGTTCGTCGGGCAGGTAAGCGGTTATAATGGCAAGATAGTCCGGTTTGGGAGAACAAACAACATGGATCGCCCGATCAGGGCAGCCCAGGACAAGGCAACTGTGGCCCCGGACATCTTCCGGATAATCTTCTATGACCTCACCGTTTTCGATCACGTAACGGATATCCCTGGTGCTTATCATCCTGTCCGGCCTTGACATCTGGCGTACAGCATGGGGAAGAAACAGTATTTGTTTTTCCGCACTTTTCTGTATGCGGTTCAATATGTCATGTTCCATAAATGCTACAGGCCTGTTTGGGACGCCAAACGCTGGAAACGGTGTTTAATAATAAATGTATTTAATACCTCTTTTATCGTGGTTCGGTCCTCTTCGGTCAGGTTGTCTATCTCCTTGATGGTCTGCATCAACGCCCTGTCAGCTAATACCATAGTCACTCCATTGTTTTATTACAATCAGGCTATTTTTGATCATATTTTTTAGTGTGCCTTTATTTTTCAAGTTGGGCAAGTTTTTTTCAAACAAGGCCAGTGAAGACAATGCCTTCCAGATTTACCAGGGGGATCTGCCCCCCTTGGAAGCGCCCGCAGGCCTTGCCGGAGTCAGTATGCCGGCAGGAAAGATCAGCCTTACATGGAATGCCGTGGATTCTGCCGCAGGATATGTGGTGTACCGGATGGCTCCCGGGCAAGTTCAACTTTCCCCTTTAACCACCCTTGACACCACACAATATACAGACCAGCCGGATCAGGAAGGCACATACACCTATGCGGTGGCAAGTCTGCGCAGTGTAAACGGCCAGGAAGCCGAAAGCGGCCAAAGTGCGTCTATTGAAGTTGAGTCATGAGTCGGGCCATGAGCAAGCAAATGAGTCGGGGTCGGACCAAGCAAAATGATTTATAATCAATCAGTTAGCCTTAAAAACATCCCCTTTTGGGGGCCTATATTGATGTTTTTGAGGGCAAAAAAGGCGTTTTAAGAAACCAACCAAGGTCAAGCTTGACAGCTAAACAAGAGTTCAGCTAATAATGATATCTACAAGCCAATATCCTGATTTTTTCATCAAAGACCTGGTAGACCAGCCGGTGTTCCCGGTCAATCCGTCGTGACCAGCATCCAGACAGTTCATGTTTGAGGGGTTCGGGCTTGCCCGTCCCCTCAAACGGTTGGCGTTGGACTTCCTTGATGAGTTTAACGATTTTTTGGGCCTTCTTTCTGTCCTTTTCGATCCACCAGGCAAGGTCCTCAAATCCGTTGGCATCAAACTCCAAGATCCTGGCAGGCTTTATCAAAAGGTATTCCTTCCGTGCGGTTTTTAGCATCAAGCAGCCGTTTTTTCATCGCGGCACTTTTGAGCAGATAGGCGGTCTCTTTTTCCGCCTCAATTTCCTTCCACAGATTAATGGGCACTATAACGCCCGTGATATTGTTTCTATCGTCAGAAATATATTGAATCTGGTTCATTGTTACGTCCTTTAACTGTGTGCCAGTTCTTCAAACTTGTGGCGTTTTATAAACGAATCAAGGACACAGATAAGGGTGTCCTGGTATTCGGCAGGCAGTTTTTCTATATCTTCGATTCGTTCGATAAGTTGTGCATTTTTCATTTTTTCTGCACCGGTATTCCGTCCTATCACCAGATAATCCAGGCTGACATCAAGTGCTTCGGCAATTCTAACCAGCGTGGGAATGGGAGGAGATGACACCCCTCTTTCATATTTAGAAATCTTTTGCAGATCAATGCCCGCCTTTTGGGCTAACTTACCCTGGGACCAGTCTTTATTTTTTCTTAACCGCTTCAATATGATTGGAAAAGAAAAGGGACTTTTATTTTTTATTGTATCCACAAGACAACCTCCTTTCTTAATCATAGGGCTTTGAATTCTTGAAATCAAATCAATTTTTTCTTAACTTTGCCATATTAAGACACTAATTATCAAATAATGCTATAGTTTTTTCTAAAAATGAGCTTGAGAAAAGAGAGTCCATCAATCAGACTTTGCCAAAATAACCGGTTAACGGTCAGACAAATCACAAAGGGCAAGCCCGTTCGGAACCGTTTTCTTTTACATTCATATCTCCGGACATAAGTTCAATCAAATCAGCGACGATGCCCCTGATACCGGCTGGGGAGAATTGCCCATCCGTATCCAAACCACGGACACAGGCCCGGTGGTAACCAGTGAGCCCAACCGCATAGAAACCGGCCTTTCCCTGGACCAAAGCATTACAGAAACCCTCACCCTCAAGAACATGGGGTTCGCCCCCCTGGTTGATCCTGCCGTGTCCCTGGTAAACCGTGACGGCACCCCGGCCCCGGGCTGGGTGTTGCTGAACCTGCCGTCGGACATTGATGCCGTTGAGGTCGGGGAAAGCGTGGATGCCACGCTGTTGTTTTCTCCCCCCCCCCAGGGGGCGGTATCAGAAGGCGATTATTATTTTTATATCCAGTTGGAAGGCGCCAATTATGCGGCCGTAAACATCCCTGTTCATGCAGCGGTCACCAGTTCGGGCACGGGCCATATCCTGTTCAAGGTATCGGACATCTACACCGGCACCATTGATGAAAAAACCGGCAAGATGATCCAGGGGCTGTCCGGAGCCGCGTTGACCCTGCAAAACGAGAATGCCGCAAGCATCACCTACAGCGGCGGTACGGACCAATACGGGGAACTGCTCTTATCCGACATCCCCGCAGGCCGGTACAAGTACATCCTGAAAGCGGACGACCATGAGCAATCCATCGGCCGGGTCTGGATCAAGCCGGGCATTACGGCCACCCAGGATGTTTTTTTAAACAACACCCTGGTGACCGTGGAGTGGTCAGTGGTTGAAACCGGTATTCAGGACCAGTATGAGATCGTATTAAAGGCCACCTATGAGACCAATGTCCCGGCACCGGTGGTGGTGGCCGATCCCCTGTCCGTCTCCCTTGCGGGCATGTCACCCGGCGATGTCCTGTCCGGAGAAATCCGGTTCACCAATTATGGGCTGATCCGGGCGGACAATATTGAATTTGCGGCCCCTTCGTCTGACCAATATTTTAAATACGAGTTTTTAGACATCCCTGCCACCATAGAAGCCAAAGAATCTGTCAATGTGGCTTATCGTGTAACCTGCCTTTCCAGCCTGACCGGTGAAGATGAGGGCAACGGTGGGGAAACCGGCGGCTATTCGAAATCGGGTAAAATGAGTTACTCTGCCAAATGTTACTCCGGGTCTATATCAGTTAATTTCAATGTCCCGGGAACCGGCAGCGGTGGTGACTGGACAATGCCTTGGGGATCGGCGAGCAGCACAGGCTTTGGCCGTTCCAGCGAAATTCCCGAAGGGGTGAAATGCTGGCCGGGTTTTGACCGTGAAGAACCATCATTTTTTAACGCTGCAAAATCAAATCAAGTCCAATGCGTTTTGTCTTCAGTGAATATGCTGCATCGGGAATATAATCGCCACAAAACCGACATCCGGGTCAAGGTGCCCGGCGGGACGATAAGTTTTGAACGGCGGTATTACGACAACCAGTGGCACCTGGATTATCTGGATGATAATTTAACCTTTCAAAGCACAGGATCGGACTTAATTATTAAAAACGATGTTAAATACAAACCTGTCGCCAACGACAGCCGTATTTTTATCCATAAAAATTATAAAATCATCACTACCGACACCGGGTATACCTGGAAGGCACCCCATGGCGACTGGAAAAAATTTGACCCGGACGGCCGCATGATGTCTTACGGTGACCGGAACGGCCTGGTGGCCCAACTCATTTACGAAGATGGAGAAAATGGACGCCTTACAGGCATAGCCGATAAAAACATGCGCCAAATATTCTGGTTTGAATACGACGGGGAAGGAAACCTGGCAGCCGTAGAAGACTTTGAGAGGCGTCGGATTGAATACTCTCATGGGAATGGCCTGCTTACGGACGTCCAGGATTTACAGGGGAATACAACCAGCTATGAATACGACGATGAGAACCGGATTATAAAGACAACTACGCCAGACGGGCATTATTCCACAGTGGTATACGACGAATACGACAATGTGACTCAATCCCTGGATGAAAATAACCAGGGGTACGGTTTTGAGTATGTCTATAGTGAATCCACAAGGCTGTCTTATGCCATGGTCACTTCTCCTGCAGGGCAGGTCAAGGAGGCCTGTTATGACCTGGACGGGTACACCCGCAGGGTTGACATAAACGGGCGTACAGTCAAGACCATTGATGTATCACTAAGAACCTTTGCCGTGACCGATGAGAACGGCAATGTAACCATAGAAGAGTATGATGAATGGGGAAATTTAACCCGGATGAGCTACCCGGACGGCAGTGAAGTAACCTACGAATACGAACGGACCTATAACCAACCGGTCCGCAAGGTAAATGAAAACGGGGTGGTAAGCTTTTTTGAATATGACGACAACGGCAACCTGACCCAAAAGACGGAAGCAGCCGGAACCGATGATGAACGGATAACCCAACACACCTATGATGAAGACGGCAATACCCTGACCATCACCATTTTGGCGGATGCCGATACAAGTGTCTCTCAAACCGTGATGACCTATGATGACAACGGCAACCTTGAAACCCTTACCGACCCGGCAGGCGGAATTACCCGGTTCACCGATTATGACATTACAGGCAGGCTCCTTACAAAAATCGACGCCAGGGGCAAAACCTGGGGCTATACCTACGACAACAAGGGCAATCTTAAAACCGCCACCGATCCTTTGGGCAACACCACTGAATATGAATACGATAAAGCCGGCAATCGAACCCGAATGGTGGATGCCCTGGGCCGCCAGACCCTGTTCGAATATGATCTCCACGGCAACCTTGTCCTGCAAACCGACCACGAGGGCAACGAAACCCGGTTTGAATATGATGCCGGCAATAACCTGATCCGGAAAACCGATGCCCAGGGCTCCACCACCCAAAGTACCTATGACACCGAAGGCCGCATGGTCAGCACGGTTGACGGCCATGGGGATGAGACCGCTTTCGAATACAATGATACAGATACCGGCTGCTCGTCCTGCAACGGTTCCCGGGGCCTGCCCTCCAGGATCATCTATCCCACGTTCACAAAAACATTCACCTATGACAGACGAAACCGGAAAACCGCAGAGACAGACCATCTGAACGATACCACCGAAACCACCACCCTGTTTGAATATGACAGCGCCGGCAACCTTGCCGCAAAAACCGACAAAGAGGGGCGAACCACCGCATACACCTATGATGCCCTGAACCGGATTACAAAAGTAATTGACCCGGCCAACGGTGAAACCATTTATGAATATGACGACCGGGACAACCTGATATCACTGACCGACGCTGAAAACCAGACCACGCTATTTGAGTATGACGCAGCCAACCGACTGGTAAAGGAGACCCGTCCCCTGGGCAATGAGACCACCTACGCCTATGACAACGCCGGCAGCCTGACCGAAAAGATCGATGCCAAAAACCAGAGAACCGAATATGAATATGACGATGCCGGCAGGCTAAATGAAATCCGTTACTTTGCATCTTCAATCGATACTACCCCTGCCAAAACCGTGACCTTCTCCCACGACAAAACCGGCAACCTGACCGGCTACAACGACGGGACCACTTCAGCGGTTTACACCTACAACACCTTAAACCAGAAAATCAAAGAAACCATGAACTACGGGGCATTCTCCCTTGAAACCGGCACCACCTATTACGGCAACGGCATGAAAAAGACCCAGACCGGGCCGGACGGCACCACCTACGGCTACCTGTACGACGCCAACAATCAACTTTCTGCTGTACAGGTCCCCAATGCCGGGTATATAACTGTGGGCGAATACCAGTGGAACCGGCCCAAGTCTTTGCTGTTCCCCGGAGGCAGCCAAAGGACCGTTGAATACGACCCACTCATGCGCATCAAGCAGATCACGGCCCGGGACCAGGCAGACAATCAAAACTTAAGCTTGGCTTATGAGTACGACAAAATGGACAACATAACCGCCAAAGCCACGGAACACGGCTCTTATGTTTATGAATACGATGCCCTGTACCGGTTAACAAATACGGACAACCCGGTCCAGGATGACGAGGCATTTACCTATGACAACGTGGGCAACCGGCTGACATCGTCAGAGACTTCAGACCAGTGGGCCTACAACCAGAACAACGAACTGGCCGGTTACGACAGCGTAACCTTTGTCCATGACGCCAACGGCAACATCATCGAGAAGAACAATAACGGTACCATCACCCGCTTTTACTACAATATCGAAAACCGCCTGGAGCGTGTAGAAAGCGAATCCGGAACTATAATTGCCGAATACTACTATGACCCCTTTGGCCGCCGTCTCTGGAAAGACGTATCCGGAACCCGAACCTGCTACCACTACACCGACGAGGGCCTGGCAGGCGAATACAATGCCGCAGGCAACACGGTGAAGACCTACGGCTATAAACCCGGCGGAACCTGGGGAACCGATCCGTTGTTCATGAAAGTTGGGCCTGAGTACTATTTTTATCACAACGATCACTTGGGCACCCCGCAAAAAATGACGGCTGTCAATGGGGCTGTGGTTTGGTCGGCTACGTATAGTTCGTTTGGTGAAGCTGAGGTTGATTCTGCGTCTACGGTTGAAAATAATTTGCGGTTCCCGGGACAATATTTTGATGCTGAAACCGGGCTGCACTATAATTGGTTCAGATATTATAATCCTGAAACTGGGCTGTATATCACCACTGATCCTATTGGCCTTTCAGGTGGGATTAATCTTTATAGTTACGCCCTAAAAAATTCGATTAATTACATTGATTTTCGGGGGCTTGACATAGTTGATGATATTTGGGACGGCCTTGAAGGGCATGGTCCTCTTACTGACCCTATTGATCCCTCCGATCTATTTGATGCGATAATTTTCGTTATTGAACACGCCTATTCTGCATGTGTGCATTGTGCAGTGAAATGCACTTTACAAGTAGTGTTGCCTTCTGAGGCTGCAAGTGCAGTTGTAAGGGATATTCTGAAAAATAGAGCTATGGGAGTTGCAAAAGATTCTCTTGAAAAAACTATTCCGTATTATAACACCGTGGATGTTGCCGTAACAGCAGCCTTGGTCGCTATATGTACTATTGATTGTCAATCAAAACAATAAATAGTCAAGAGAAATAATGGATTACTTTAATCAAAAAACTTATTCGCTTTTTATTTTAATAACTTCTATCGTTACATTTTTTTATTTCAGAAACAAGGACAAGGAATTTATTGGCAGAGACAAATTATTTTTTGTTTTGGGATCTGTTTTTGTTGTTATTAATTGTTTTTTTGTCCAACTAACATATGGTTCTGATGTCCTTTTTGAGTGTTTATTACTAAAAAAACTAATGGTTAGCGCTAAGTTAATTCCAATAGGATATATTTTCATTCTGCTATCGGTTTTCTTTTTTATTGATGATATTATTAAAAAAATATTTTCATATTACAGATCAAAACCCTCTTAGACTGGGCTATAGACTGCAGACTGGGCGAGACTGGGTTCAGACTGGGGGGTCGGGCCGAATATTTACGCCCGCCCCCCCCGAATAATTATTTTTTGTCCATAATTTGCTTCAACTTTTTTATTTTTCGAAAAATTTTTTCGTTTTCATATGAAGCAACTTGACTCTCTTCTCTCAACAAAACTGCCTTTTTGTATATAATGGACCCCAGAATTCGAACCAGTTGCTAAGCTACACGTGAAGTGATAAAAGCCCGGTTCGAATTTGTACCGAAAAAGGAGGTCTATGAGAAAAAATTACACTGGAAAATTCAAAGCGAAAGTTGTTGTAGATGTGATTCGTGAAAATGAAACGGTTTCTGAGCTGGCGACCAAGTACGAAATTCACAGAACCTTATTAACCAGGTGGAAAAATGAGGCACTGGAAGGACTACCGGATCTTTTTTCATCAGCCAAACAGAAAAAGGAAAATGATAATCAGAATTTGATAGACGAGTTATATAAGAAAATCGGTCAGCTCGAAATCGAGAATGACTGGTTAAAAAAAAAGGTTGACACAATCGGTTGATGACCGAAAAAGCCTGATAGAGCAAAATCACCCAAGCATAAGTATTAACAGGCAATGTGAGCTGCTTCAAGTTTCGAAAGGGGCACTGTATTACAGGCCGAGACCGATAGATCCATACACTCTTATCCTGATGGATCTGATTGATAAACAGCACACGCAGATACCTTTTTATGGAAGTCGAAGGCTGACAGCCTTTTTGAACAGTAGCGGTCATCTGGTCAACAGAAAGCGGGTGCAGCGCCTAATGCGGCTTATGCGGATCGAGGCCCTTTATCCCAAACCCAAAATAACCAGGAGGAATGAAAATCATAAGATTTATCCATATCTGTTGAAAGGGGTCGCAATCATGAAGCCTGACCAGGTATGGAGTACCGATATTACGTATATCCGAATCGGCAATGGATTTATGTACTTATCAGCGGTGATAGATTGGTTTAGCAGGTATGTCCTTTCGTGGCGGCTCAGCAATACCCTTGAAAATACCTTTTGTATTGAAGCGCTTGAGGAAGCATTGATTGTATCAACGCCTGAAATTTTCAACACTGATCAGGGCAGTCAGTTCACTTCATTGAAATTTTTGAAAATACTGCAAGCCAGGAATATCAAAATCAGTATGGATTCAAGGGGTAGAGCCCTGGACAATGTCTTTGTGGAACGACTGTGGAGAACCATCAAATATGAGGAAGTATATTTAAAGGATTACCGAACAGTAAAGGAGGCCCAGGAGTCGTTGAAAGCATTTATTAAATTTTATAATCAGGAGAGACTTCATCAGGCCCTGGGATATAGGGTGCCGCTGTCAGTCTATCGAGCAGCTTAAATCTTGCCTCCGGCGGCCCTACGGGGTTATTTATTCCGCGCTAAGGCGCGGGGATTTAACGCTTTAAGGACAAAAACATGGGAAAAGGGCAGCATACAGTTGATTGCATACTGCCCCCATGTCTTCGTCACCAGCCACGGCGCTCGGGTTGCTTCCCAGCATTGCCCTATCCTCCGGACCGGCGGCGGGATAGTAACATGATCGTATGAAATGGCAAGAACAATCTGGCAAGGATGGGTACCGGGAAGATATCCCAGAAAAATGTAGCTTAAAAAATATCAAAATCGGTCTTGACATAGGGTCCACTTCAGATTGAACAATGAATGAAATAGCTTAGCCGGGACAAAGAACATTGCCTCCCTTGACGTGGAAAAACCCAGAGAACAAATTGAAGGAAACCACAGGAAAATACCCGGGATAAAGCAGCAGGACTAACCCCAGGAGAAAATCGATGCTGCCGATAATGTTAACGCACCAGGTAAAACAGCGATTGCAGATGATAGAGGCCGCCCTGGAGGCAAGGGCACCAAAGACGTACCGGGAATTGAAAAAGAGTCGCTGCCTTCAATCCTTCCTGGAGGAACGGGAAAAACAGATAATGGAATCGTTCGATCCGGAAAGGGGCCGGATACTGATGGAGACCCACATGCCCGATGGCGGCGATCCGTTAGCCGTAGTTGGAGAGGCAAATCAGAAACTCCTGTCAGCATGGAATCAGACGCTGGAAACGTATCTGGATTTCAGCGATTAAAATTAAATGCCATGTCAACAGGCAGCCGTTATTACCAGGCCTGGCAGGAAGGAAAGAACGGGAGCGGGTATCCGTCCCTCCTGCCCGGTTCCCTGTCCTGGCCCCTGATCCTGACCGGCACTGGCACCAACGTCAGCCCGGTGGAGAATGACAGCCTGATTACCGCCTGGTTCTCTCCTTTGACCCGGTCCGTCCTGCCCTTCCCCCTCTCCTTTCCGGGGGCATTATATCCACCCATATGCAAAACACCGTCAACTCCCCTGGTACTAAGCCACCTTCTGAAATTGCCTTAGAATGAAAAATACAAAGTCGGTTTATGCCTATGGTCGATTTATTTGGCCTTGGGCGCTTTGATTTTGAGTTTATGGCGTAAAGCCGGGTTCATGCCGATATTAAAATTAAATTTGGTGGCGGATTCATTTTCGACCGATTTTCCTTTTCAGGCCAGCCGTTCTGGTATGAATGACCGGGAATGCCCTGTAAAATAAAGAGAGAAGGACATCATAAATTTTAAAAATCAGCGCATTTAAAAGGGAATCAAAAAAAATCTACTGCTTACAATGTGCTTACTTTTTTTATTGGGGAACTAAAAAGGGCTTTGACCGATCAGCCAAAACCCTTGATATTCGTGGTACCTGGGACGAGAATTGAACTCGTACAGAGATAATCTCCGAGGGATTTTAAGTCCCTTGCGTCTACCAGTTCCGCCACCCAGGCATAATCCGGTTTATCTATATTATTTAAGGCTTATTTTCAAGTTAAAAAATTATATGGGACTCTCTCCCCGGCATTCAAAAAAAATGGAGACTTCCTTTGCTTTGCCCACATCTCCAGGTTCCAGCTTTCGGTCTTTGACTTTCTGCTTCGTGGTTTCCGGCCTTCCGGTTTCCGGTCTTTGCTGTTTCTTGCCTGGATTTAGCCCTCAAAATCTGGTACAAAAAGCCCCATGAATGCCATTGAACAGCAAAAACTCATCCTGGCGTCCCAGTCCCCCCGCAGACGGCAGATGCTTGAACAGATGGGGCTTAAATTTGATATCAGGCCTGCGGATGTGGATGAAAGCAACGGGGAGAACCTGCTGCCCAAGGAGTTTGTTGAATATTTGTCCAGGCTGAAGGCCCGGGCCGTGATGGAAGACTGTCCCGATGCCTGGGTGATCGGGGCAGACACCGTTGTGGTGGCGGACGACCGGATTCTGGGCAAACCCCGGGATAACCGGCAGGCGGTTGAGATGCTCAAGTTTTTAAGCGGCCGGGAGCATTTTGTTTATACGGGTTTTACCATAGGCCACCTTGAGAAACAGATCATAACCACCCAGACGGCAGAAACCCGGGTCCGGTTCAAACCCTTGTCTGCCGGTGAGATCCAATGGTATGCCCAGACGGATGAACCCTATGACAAGGCCGGGGGATACGGTATCCAGGGCAAGGGCGGTTTTATGGTAGCATCCATTGAAGGTTCCTATACCAATGTGGTGGGGCTTCCGTTGTGCAAAGTTGTGGACACCCTGGTGGACCTGGGCGTAATTAAATTTTAAAAAGGGACTTGGGCTTTGGGGCTTGGGGTAAAAAAGCGAAATGCCGCCCCAGATCCCAGGTCATAGGTCGTTTCAAGGAAGATATAGATGGGCAGTGTAGCCGATAATTTTAAATCCATTCAACATGAGGTCCGGCAGACCGCTAAATCCTGCGGGAGGGATCCCGAATCCGTTACCCTTATCGGGGTGAGCAAACGAAAAAGTGTGGACATTATTACCCGGGGAATTGAGGCCGGTGCGGACAACTTAGGGGAAAACTATATTCAGGAAGCGGTTGAGAAAATCGACATCATCGGCAGGGACAGGGTCTGCTGGCACTTTATCGGCCACCTTCAGTCCAACAAGGCCAAGTTTGCCGTCAAATATTTTGATTATATCCATACCGTGGACTCGGCAAAACTGGCCAAAGAAATTGACAAACAGGCTGGAAAAACAGGCAAAATCCAGAATATTTTTATGGAAGTCAACATTGCCCTGGAATCCACCAAAACCGGGCTTAAGGCCAAAGAAGCCCTTGACCTGGCCAAAGAAATCAGCCGGTTTGACCACCTGTCGTTAAAAGGGCTCATGTGCATGCCCCCCTTTTTCGATGACCCGGAAGAGGCCCGGGGGTATTTCAGGCAGCTGGCCGAAATCAAAAAAGAGATCCGGGAAGCCCGGATTCCCGGGGTCAGCATGGACCATCTGTCCATGGGCATGAGCAACGATTTTAAAGTGGCCATTGAAGAGGGGTCCACCATGGTCAGGGTGGGAACCGCCATTTTCGGGAGCCGGAATTGAAGCTGCTCTTACATATCTGCTGTGCGCCCTGCTCTATCTATCCCCTTGAGGTGTTAAAGCACGAGGGCATGGATGTGATGGGCTTTTTTTACCGCCACAACATTCATCCCTTTACCGAGTGCATGAAACGCGAGGATACCCTGCGCCAGTACAGCGATGACATCGGCCTTAACATGGTCTGGCAAAAGGGGTATGAACTGGAGAAATTTATCCAGTCCGTGGTGTTCCGGGAAACCACCCGGTGCCGGACCTGCTACCATGAACGGCTCAAGGCCGCTGCCATGATTGCCAAAAAGGGGAGGTTTGACTTTTTTTCCACCACCCTGCTCTACTCAAAATTCCAGAACCATGAGCTGGTCCGGGACATCGGAGAATCCTTGGGAAAGCAATACGGCGTAAAGTTCTTTTACCATGACTTCAGGGAAGGCTGGAAACAGGGCATTGAACAATCAAAGGCCCTTAACATGTACCGGCAGCAGTACTGCGGCTGCATCTACAGTGAAAAAGACCGGTACTATAAACCTTCTGCCAGCTAAGTATTGTTTGAGGCATAGGTCCCTTCAAGGGGGCCCTGGTGAACAACAAAGGGTAAGGTTTTATCCTGCTTCGCCGCATACATGGCCAAATCAGCGGCGTGAAGCATATCTTCTTCATTCTTAAAGTCCGGGGCACTGACCGCAATGCCGATACTGGTCGACGCCTGGACACTGTGCCCCTTTAACTTATATGGTGTGGTGCATTTCCGGCGTATCCTGTGGACCACGGCCTCAACCTCTTTGATTGAACGCACATGTTTCAGGATAATGGTAAATTCATCACCGCCAAGTCTTGAAACGACATCATCATTGCGGACCACTTCGTTAAGGGTGGCCGAAAAGGCCTTGAGCAGTTCATCCCCTACGTCATGGCCCAGGGTGTCATTGATGGTTTTAAATTTGTTAAGATCCAGAAAAAAAAGGGCAAACAGGTGATCCGGATTCTTCTGATACCGGAGGAACACCTCCTCAAGATGTTCCATAAACTCGGCCCTGTTTTTAAGGCCTGTGAGGGCATCATGCCCGGCCTGATACGCCAGTTTCCGTTCAAAAAGAACATTGTCGGTAACATCCCGGGCAACAATATAATAAATCATCTGACCCGAATAGACGGCAATGCTGCAGGAAAACCAATTGTAGACGCCGGATTTTGTACGAAGCCGCAGCCTCATCAGACAGCTTTTTTCCTTGCCATGTAAAGCGGCCATGGACGAATGGAACTGTTCCACCTCTTCTTTATGAAGCAGACTGAACATGCTGCCGTAACCCGGTTTATGGTCGCCAAAATCAGAAATCCAGCACTGATTGCGCTGAATGATATCACCCTGGGCGGTAAAAAT
Organism: uncultured Desulfospira sp.; assembly: GCA_963663165.1. Taxonomy (GTDB): domain Bacteria; phylum Desulfobacterota; class Desulfobacteria; order Desulfobacterales; family Desulfobacteraceae; genus Desulfospira. Next base: position 1,275,036 of record OY760175.1, read on the forward strand.
GGCCATGGCATCAATGGAGAGCTGATAGAACCGGTCACGTTCCAGCAGGGCACGTTGTAATTCCAGGGTCAAAAGGGCCTGGGTTGCCAGGGGAGAAAACCGTAGCGTTTTTTTGACCTGATTGGGCCCAAAGTGCCTGAGAGCTGAGTGGGTGACCACCAAAATGGCTTTTAAAGCACTGCCCTGCAACCCGATGTGCAGGGCAGAGCAAATTTTTTCGGTGATATGGGCGGGCTGACCCTGCCATTCCGGCACCAGAGAAATATCAAAAGCGGCCACGGGCTTTCCTGCAAGTACCTTTCTGAACATGGTCCCTCCAGTCCAGGTACTGTTTTTCAAGGCGTCAAAGGTTGTGGCCAGCACGGTCATCTTTTCAGGGTCATCTGCCTGAAGAATAAAGGCCTCTTCAAAATCCACCACATTGCGCAACACCCCCACCAGCGCTTGAAACAATGCCTCCTGTGAATGGGCCTCGCTCATGGCCCGAAGGCCCTCAAGCAGGGCCTCGGATTCCATGCGGATTTCACGCTCCCGCTGGCGGGACCGCTCCAGGTCCATTACGGTTTCAAACAATTGTTCAGATTGTATAACCATGGGTTTCCGTTTTTATTTAATTTGACAGGCCTGGGGTAAGCGTTATGCTTTCTTAAAAAGCAGAACTGAAATCATGAGGTTTCCGTGGCGATTTCCGCCATTGAGAAAACAGCCCTGTTCACCATAGGTAAAGGTCCCGAGAAAAGGGGTATCCGGCAGGGCCGCCCGGATACTGTCCACCACCTCTTCGAGACGGTCATGAACGGTGAGCATGCAGCCGGCACAATACACCACCAGGGCGCCGGCAACCTCCTCAGGCGATGACAGATAGGTATCAATGGCAGACGTGGCAACCCGGCCGGCCCGGGCGATGAGGCTGTCCACCGTTCCCCGCATCAGAACCACTTCATCTCCGGTATTGATGTCGGAAAAAAGGGTCAACTCTCCCCGGGGCGTCACAGAATCCGGATGACTGAGCTGAAAATAAGGGATATCGCCAATGTGGCCAGCCACCCGCCCAAGGGGATTTAAGCTGGTTTGCGAAAGGATTTTACCGCCCGAGGCAAGTTGATCTTTAATGATGCCGCCCGTCCATTCATTATATGTATGTGCCGCGGGGCGGCCATCAATTTCAGACAGCGTCCGCCGGCCTGTCTGGGTGGCGATTCCTTTTTTCTGCGTCGCTTCATACCCGCCGGCTTTGGTGATAAGCCCTTTTACATCGGTTGGTTCATAACCGCTGTGAAAGCAGAACATCACCTCAGAAGACGGGAACAGGGTGGTAACCACCACCCCGTTGGTATAAACGGAATGGTTATCAAACTGCTTCCATGAACCGTCTAATGCATTATCCGCAGAACTGCCCCCCGCCACCGGGACATCATCGCCAAAGATATTGGCGATGCCGTGGAGAAGCGCCTCTTCACATCCAGGCGCCGAGGACAACCAGACCATGGCCGGGACTTCACCCGGGCAGTCGGCATTGGCCAGGGCCTGGTTGACGGCTGTTTCAGCCGCCCGGAGCGGGTTATCGCCAATGGATGCCGCCCCGACGCCAAACCCGCCCTGGGGATCAGCGATCCCAAGCATGGCCAGCCCCTCATTATTTTCAGATGCAACCCCCCTTTGGGTCATTACACCGGCACATGATGTACTGCCGTGAATGGCAACATTTGGGGTTAATTCAAGCACAATGTCAACGATACAAGAGATGTCATAGCCAATGGAACAGTATACAAAAAGCAAATCCGGGGCTGTATCCAGCTCACGCATCAGCTGACGGTAGATTTCTTTTATGGCTTCAGGCTGTATTTTGGTGGTGGACGCTGAGGCAATTTTCATTCCGGCCTCCCTGAAAAATATAGTATAGAACTGTCATCACGGGCACGCTAAACACGATGTAAATTAGACGATAAATAAATCCTACCATATGTTTTACACAATTTCCATACCTGCAAATCTTGCCCGCAGGGCAATCGCATGTAAAAAAAACAATCCATCCTGGAATAGGAAATACGGATAATCCAATAAAATGTAATGGAGACCGGAAACCGGAAGAAGGGAGACCGGAATGCATCCTCCAAGGGAATCCAGCATCCGGCATCTATCGTTCCATTTTGGGTCAATGATAGGTAGGAGCGGGCCATGCCCTCCCGCTCAAACCAGGGAACTTGATGGTTTCGGTCTCCTGTCTCCCTTCCTCCGGTCTACGTTTTTTACATCCATATCCTTATCCTCAAAATCGGCATCACCGGCAGGCAAGTTACATACGATCACCCCAATTACATGGTTGAAGGGACTTTGCCGCCCTGTGTTCACGTTTTCAGTTGACGGGCTTTTTCTTGATCTGGTTGATTAAATTTACCAGGCGCCGGTCGGTCTGGTGAAGCCGGTTGGCCAGGACCGTGAACAGGTGTTTGGCCACTTCCGGGTATTTTTCGATGATTTCCCCTAACTTGTCGCCGGGAAACCGCTTAATCTTTGAGCGGCCTTTGGAAATGATGGACGCAGAGCGCGGTTCCCCGGTAATGGCGGCCATTTCCCCGAAATAATCGCCGGGTTGGGTGATTTCGGCTATTTTTTTGCCGCCCTTGACCACGTAGAGGGCCCCGTGGACCAGTTTGAAAAAATCAATATCGGTATTGCCCTCCCGGATAATCACATCCTTATCTTCGTATTCCTCTATATCCGGATTCACCAGGTAGGCGGGCAAGGATTCTTTGGTGATGGTGGTTTTCTTTAGGACCTCTTCCAGTGAGGTTTCCGTTTGCCGGATCTTTTGAAGGCCGGCATCCCTCAGGGTCACCATGCCCTCGGATATGGCGACTTTGCGAAGCTGGTCTTCGGGGACCTCGGCGCTGATGGCCTTGGCCACCTCGTCGGTCACCTCCATGAGTTCGTAAAGCCCGACCCGGCCCTTGTACCCGGTGCCGTTGCAGTGGGGACACCCGTTGGGGCCGTAAATTTCAACGGAATCCACTTCGTTTTTGTCAAACCCGTAAAGCTCAAGGTCCTGGGGGTTATGACCGGTCACCCGTTGTTTGCACTCCGGGCACAGCCGGCGGGCCAGGCGCTGGGACAAGACCATGGTAACGGCCGAGGCCAGCATGTAGGGCGGAATGCCGATATCCACCAGACGGCCGATGGTGGAGGGGCAGTCATTGGTGTGCAACGTGGCAAACACCAGATGGCCTGTCATGGCGGCCTTGATGGCAATCTCCGCCGTGCCGATATCCCGGATCTCGCCCACCATGATGATATCCGGGTCCTGGCGCAAAAAGGCCTTGAGGGCGGCGGCAAAGGTCATGCCCACTTCATCTTTGACCGGCACCTGGTTGATGCCCTTGAAGTTGAACTCTACCGGGTCTTCTGCGGTCAGGATCTTGATGTCGTCTTTGTTGAGCCGGTTGAGAAGAGAGTACAGGGTAGTGGTTTTCCCTGACCCGGTAGGGCCTGTGACCAGCAGCAGCCCGTATGGCCTTGAAATACACCGTTTGAGCATATCAAAGGTGGACGACTCAAACCCGAGCCGGGTTAAGTCAATGCTCAGGGCGCTCTGATCCAGGATACGCATGACAATGCTTTCGCCAAACAGGGTGGGCAGGGTAGACACCCGGAAATCCACCGACTTTCTTTTGCCCAGCCGCAGCTTGATCCGGCCGTCCTGGGGCACCCTGCGCTCAGCAATGTCCAGCTGGGCCAAAATTTTGATACGGGAAACAACGGCGTTTTTGATGGTCACCGGCAGGTTCATGGCCTTGTACATGGAGCCGTCCAGGCGGTACCGGACCTGAAAGGACTTTTCAAAGGGCTCAATATGAATGTCCGATACCCCGTCGTTAATGGCCTTGGTTAAAATCCCGTTGACTAGCTTGATGATGGGTGCATCCGAGGCCATGAACTCGTCTTTGTCATCATCCCGGTCGGCGTGGGCCACCTCAACTTCCTCGGCCGCCTCGGATACCAGGCTGCCAAAGTCTTCTACTGCCGTGACCGGGACGTCTTCTTCAACGTCCTCTTCAAAATAAAGAAAGGTTTTATACTCTTCATCACTGATTTTATAAAAATCCCGGTAGGCCTGGATAATATCGTTTTCCGTGGACACAAACACATTGATGTTCTTGCCCGTAACTTTGGTGAGTTCTTCCACAAGGGTGGTGTCTGTGGGTTCTGCCATGGCCACGGACAGGCTGTCCCCGGACAGTTTAAGGGGGAAAACCATCCGGGTTTTGGCCTGTTCAAAGGGGAGGGCCTTCATGGCTTCAGGCTGGGGCTTGATCTCGGAAAAGCGGATCACATTATAGTTGTAGAGCCGCCCTAAAACATTCACAATGGTGTCCGGGTCAATATACCCTTTGTTGAGCAGAATGGAAGACAGCCGCTCCTGGGTTTTTTTATGAACGGCCAAGGCTTCGTCCAGCTGAATACTGGTAATCTGTCCTTCTTTTGAGAGAATCTCCCCGATCTTGACTTTTCCGGCCCCGGACTGATCCTTGATGGTTGCTTTAAGGCTTGAACCTGATTTTGCCATTTACCTTATGTTCCAACTATAGTGATTTGCGATTTTTATACACCCTGATACCGCCGGCCAGAACCAGCATGCCGCCCAGAATATAAAAACAGATTTTTACAAGAAGCATTTTCTGGCTGAAAAATTCGATTTGGGCGATCTGGGGCGTCACCTGAGGAATCCGATAGAATACGCCTAATCCAACGGCAATCAGCAGAATACCATAATAAAACGCCAGTTTTTTTTTGTCCATCTTAAACTATTCCTCCTCCAGGGCCGCCAGTTGTTCATCAAATTCCCGGGCCCTGGTATCCATTTCGTCCATGTGGATTTCCAATTCTTCAAATAAAGACTCCACCGCTGCTTCAAGGGCGGCAAGTTCCTTTGACAGGTCCTGGATGGCTTTCACATCCTGGCTGGTGGAGGCCTCCAACAGCTGTTCATTGACCGTCTGGATCTTGTTCTCGTTTTCTTCAATGCTTTTTTCAAGCCTTTTGATTTTCTTTTGAAGGGGGGCAAGGGCTTTGGACCGCTGGGCCACAATGGCGGATTTCTGCCGGCGCAGCTTTTTCTTGTTGGGACCGGACGGCTTGGCTTTTTTGCTGCAGGGCAGCTCTTCTTCCTCCCACCCCTCTTTTTCAAGAAACTCCTGGTAAGTTCCCTCAAACAGGCTGATGCCGTCGGTTTTAAACACCACAAGCCTGGTGGCCAGGGCATGAAGAAACAGTTCGTTATGGGTGACCAGGATAACGGCTCCGCCAAAATCGGCCAGGGCTGCGGCCAAAGAATCACAGGCCTCAATATCCAGGTGGTTGGTGGGCTCGTCCAACAGCAGCAGATTTAAGGGGGACAAAAGCAGTTTGCCCAGCATGACCCTTGATTTTTCCCCGCCGGAAAGAACGCTGATTTTTTTTAAGGCCGCATCCTGTTCAAACATCATGGCCCCGCAGACGTTTCTGGCCTTTTGCCGGTCAAAGTCAGGATGGGCGTTGATCAACTCATCTTCCACAGTAAAGGTATCGTTCAGGGTCTGGATGTTGGTCTGCTCAAAATACCCCATGCAAACCCCCGGGTTTAATTTAACACTGCCGGTTTTCTGTTGGAGATTGGCGCTCAACAGCTTGAGCAGCGTGGTTTTGCCCCGGCCGTTTTTCCCGATAATGGCCACCCGGTCCTGGGGGTAGACGGTCATGGAAAAATCTTTGATCAGTTCATTTTTCTTGTCCCAGGAAAAGGACAGGTCTTCAACAGCCATCACCTGCTTTCCGGCAAAGGGCAGATGGTTAAAGGAAAATTCCAGGCTTTTGATATGCTCAAGCTTGTCCTTGGTCTTGGTTTTTTCCAATGTCTTGATCCTTGACTGAACCATGTTGGCCAGCCTTGCCTTGGCCCGGAACCGGGTGATAAAGGTCTCGATTTCCTTGATTCGTTTTTCCTCGTTCTGCCGGGTTTTTTCGTAGACCTCTTCGTCCTGGGCCACCTGAAGGTAATATTTTTCGGTATTGCCCTGAATTTTCCGGATTTTCTGCCGGTGGACCCCGGCGATATGGGTGACCACATTGTCCATAAACCCCCGGTCATGGGTGACCAACAGCACCTCTCGCGGCCATGAAATCAGAAAGCCTGTGATCCAGCGGATAGAGGTAATATCCAGATAGTTGGTGGGCTCGTCCAGGATCAGCAGATCCGGGTCCGACACCAGGACCTTGGAAAGGTTCAGCCGGACCTGATACCCGCCTGAAAACAGGGCCGGGGACTTTTTCATGTCTGAAACACTGAACCCTAAGCCGGCCAGGATTTTTTCCGCTTTCCAATAGTGATCTGCCTCGTGGGCAGGAAGCCCGAGCATGGCCTCATCAAGCACCGTATCTTTGGAAAACTTGATTTTCTGGGACAGCATCCCGATCCGGTAGTTTGACGGACAGATGATTTTCCCCTGATCCGGGTGATCGGTCCCGGCTATCATATTCAAAAGGGTGGTTTTTCCGTGGCCGTTTCTTCCCACAAGCCCCACCCGCTCTCCCGGGTTGATCTGAAACCCGGTGTTGTCAAACAAAATCTGGTCTCCAAACCCTTTGGATATGGACTCAATGTTGAGCATTCATAAACACCTTTGTATCATTTGTATCATTAACGGATTCCTAACTGTCCGTTATCGTTTTTTACGGTACAATATCACCCTGGAACTGATTTATAAACATAAGTTTTTTCTTGACTTGGATTTTTAATTTTTTAATATTGAAAAATTGTTCAAAGTATTGTTCAGGACAACGCATGCAAACCGATATGACACAGGAACCAACATGACTAAATACATTTATGAATTCGGACCGGAAAGAACGGACGGTGATGCCTCCCAGAACAACCTTCTGGGGGGAAAAGGGGCCAACCTGGCTGAAATGGCAAAATTAGGGCTGCCGGTACCTTCGGGCTTTACCATATCCACGGAATGCTGCAACCATTACTTTGAGCTGGGGGGCCGGTATCCGGACACCCTTCAAAAGGAAATTGACTCGGCCCTGGCCAATGTGGAAAAAGCCATGGGCATGGTGTTTGGCGATCCTGAAAATCCGTTGCTGGTCTCCTGCCGGTCCGGGGCAAGGTCTTCCATGCCCGGGATGATGGAAACGGTACTCAATGTGGGGCTTTGTTCCAAAACCATTCCCGGGCTCATTGCCAAGACCGGGAACGAATGGTTTGTCTATGATGCCTACCGAAGGCTGATCATGATGTATTCGGATGTGGTCATGGAAAAGGCCGAGCAGATTGTGCCCAAAGACGGCATGGGAATCCGGCTTAATCTTGAAATGATGATGAACAACCTTAAAAACGATAAAGGGTATGACAACGATACCGATATTTCCATAGAAGATCTAAAGTCCCTGTGTGACCGGTTCAAGAAAAAAATCAAAGAAAATTTAGGCCTTGATTTCCCCGATGATCCCCATGAACAGCTCATGGGCTCCATTGGGGCGGTGTTTAAATCCTGGAACGGGAAACGGGCCGTGTCCTACCGGCGCATTGAGCATATCCCCGATTCCTGGGGCACAGCCGTTAATGTGCAGAGTATGGTCTTTGGCAACATGGGCAACACCTCGGCCACGGGTGTGGCCTTTACCCGGGACCCGGCCACCGGGGACAACAAGTTTTACGGCGAATGGCTGGTCAACGCCCAGGGCGAAGACGTGGTGGCCGGCATCCGGACCCCTAATCCGTTAAACACGGACACCAAAACCCCCCAGAACAGCCACCTGGCTTCTTTAGAAGAATCCATGCCCGACATCTACCGGCAGCTGTTTGCCATCAGAAACCAGCTTGAAGCCCATTACAGTGACATGCAGGACATTGAGTTCACCATCCAGGAGGGCAAGCTTTACATGCTCCAGTGCCGGACCGGCAAACGGACCGCCACCGCTGCCCTGAACATGGCCATGGACATGTTCAAGGAGGGGATGATCGATGAACCCACCATGATCTGCCGCCTGGACCCCAAGGTGCTGGACGACATTCTCCACCCCATTGTGGACCCGGTTGAAGAAAAAACCGCCCCCAAAATTGCCGAAGGCCTGCCCGCAGGTCCCGGCGGTGCATTCGGCCAGATCGTGTTCACCGCTGAAGATGCGGTCCAGTGGACCAAAACCGGCAAAAAAGTCATTCTCATCAGAGAAGAAACCAACCCCGAAGATATTGAAGGCATGCGCGCCGCATCGGCCATTCTCACGGCCAGGGGCGGCATGACCAGCCATGCGGCCTTAGTGGCCCGGGGCTGGGGAAAATGCTGCATCGTGGGGGCCGGGGCCCTTAAAATCGACATGGAAACCCGGCAGGTTAAGGCCGGCACAAAAGTGTTCAGCGAGGGGGATGTGTTCACCCTGAACGGCACCAAAGGCATGGTCTATGAAGGGCAGCTGAACATGAAAAGCGCCTCTGAGAACCAGCGGTTCAAGGAATTTATGGCCATTGCCGACAAGTACCGGAAAATGAAGGTCAGAACCAATGCCGACACCCCGAAAGATGCCAAAACCGCCCTTTCTTTCGGTGCCCAGGGCATCGGCCTTTTCAGGACCGAGCATATGTTTTACGGGGCCGATTCCGACCAGCCCTTATTTCTGCTCCGGAAAATGATCTTGAGCCGGTCCACGGATGAACGGCAGCAGGCGTTAGATGAACTGTTTCCCTTTGTCAAACAGGAAGTCTACAATACCCTGAAGGTCATGGAAGGCCTTCCGGTCACCTTACGGCTCTTAGACCCGCCCCTTCACGAGTTTGTGCCCCAGTCCGACAAGAACCGGGCGGAAATTGCCAAAGCCCTGCACATTGATGTTGAGGAGGTGGCCCGGCGCTCCGAATTATTAAAAGAGTCCAACCCCATGATCGGCCACCGGGGCGTCCGGTTGGGCATCACCTTTCCGGAAATTACCCGGATGCAGGTAAAGGCCATTTTTGAAGCCGCAGCCCAATTGACCAGTGAAGGCAGCCGTCCCGAGCCTGAAATCATGGTGCCGGTCACCTGCAATGAAAAGGAACTGACCTTTACCCGGGAAATCGTCCTGGCCTGCCACCGGGAGGTGATGGAAAAATTTAACTTAGACGCCCTGCCCTACATGTTCGGCACCATGATCGAAATCCCGAGAGCCGCCCTGATTGCCGACAAAATGGCCCAGACCGCAGAGTTCTTCTCTTTTGGCACCAACGACTTGACCCAGATGTCCTTTGGGTTTTCAAGGGATGACATCGGCTCGTTCATGAACGACTATATTGACAACGCCATCCTAAGTGCCGACCCCTTTGAAACCCTGGACCAGGAAGCCGTGGGCTCTTTGATTGAAATCGCTGCAGAACGGGGCCGGAAAACAAGGCCTGAGATCAAGCTTGGCATCTGCGGCGAACACGGCGGCGATCCGGCCTCTGTGGAGTTCTGCCACAGGACCGGCCTAAGCTATGTGTCCTGCTCCCCTTACCGGGTGCCCATTGCCCGGCTTGCTGCGGCCCAGGCGGCCATTAAGGAAACCGCGGGGAAATAGGAATAGGGGTAAGACAGGAGACGGAAGACAGGAGACCGAAAGCTCAAGGGTGGGCACGCTGTTTGTGCCCATCGGATGCTGCCATAACATTTGATTTATCGTTAAAGAACAACATATTATATGGTCAGTGGTGGGCAACGCTACGCTGCTGCGCTGCTGCGCTTTTGTCCACCCTACCGAGCTGACCGGAAACCGGAAAAAGGGAGACCGGAATGCGAAACCCCTAAGGATGCGCGATCCGGTCTCCTTTTCTCCGATTTTCTTTTTTTACATTAAATTTACCAACAATATCCGAATATCATACCGGATTATAACTGCAGTTAGCCTACCAGACTTAAGTTCAGACATTCTGGCCAAAACATTCTATCATTTGGAGATAATCCTGAATAAGGGCCTGGGGCTTTTCCTGATCCGGCTGATCGATAAATTGAACCCCGGCAATGATTCGCTCTTCTTTTATTTTTGCGCTTTTTACTTTGCCCAGAAAATGGATTTCATCTTTAAACCCGGGAAATGCGCACTTGAACGGAACAACGGCATTGACCAGGCTGTCCGGAATGTTTTCTTGAATTGAAAAGATCGGAATGCTGCACCGGCACCCGCCCTTTCCGATATTTTCTAGGGTTCCGGTTATTTTTTTCCCATTCACCTGCATTTGAATGCCGATGCTGCATTTATACCGTTTATCGGATCGAAGCTCATGTTGCTCGATTTTCCGGGGATATTCGATAAACATCAGTTTCATTGGCTTGGAAATAATGTCCACAAGCTTTGATCGAAAGGCGTAAATGGTCCCCTTAACAATGGATTTTATGATCAAATCCTTTACTTTGAAAAGATCATGATCAACCTTTGCAAACATGGCCGGTGTTTTAAGCAGAAGGTATCTGCCCGGTTCCATTCCGACAAGGGTGCTCTGTAAAGGGGCGGCCATGCCGTCAAAACTGATAAAGAGCCTGGCACCGATTTCCATGTGCAGATCTTCATTTGCAGTTGTCCGGACCAGCTCTTTTTCAGGGAGCGGTCCGGATGGATGTCCGTTATCTGGTGGCGGGGGGAGCTGTTTAATTTCATCATAGTGCTGGGCACTATCCATTAATATATCCATCAGGGAAAGATTGATAACGTTTTCTGTCCTTGAGTCGTTTTTGCCCACCTCAATGACAACGTCGTCCCAGGAAAGGATTTCATAAAGGGCCTGGACATTCTCTGAACGGGTTGTGGCCCCATCAACAATAACGCCGTTGAGAAAGAAAATTCTGCCAAAGTTGTTGCGGGTAAATACTTTCAGGGTACAGGTTTTTTCTTCGGTCTCCATCATCTGGAGAAAAGACGTCAGGCTTATTCCCGTAATTTGACCGCTGACTGGAGAAGAATACATCATTTTGCTTCTTTGCCCAAACGAGTTCTTAAGTTCTGTTGATGATACGTTAATTCTTTTTGCAGCACTTGCAAACGGGATCTTAAAAAAAAATGGGGCTGGGCTCTTGAATCAAGGGCGCCCTTGATTCAAGAGCCCAGCCCCATGACCATCTATATTGACACATTTTTTTTTTGAGAGCCCCGTTTACTGGCCGAGCCGTTTAACCATCACAAAAGCATCCACAAACCCCAGCCGGCTGTGCCGGTAAGCCCCCGGCAGGGTTCCCGCAATCTCAAACCCGTTTTTCTTCCAGAGCCGGACCGCCCCTGTATTGGTGGAGACCACCAGGTTGAACTGCATGGCCTTAAATTTTCGGGATACGGCTTCCTGTTGGGAGTGTTCGCACATTTTAGATGCAATGCCGCTGTTCCTGGCCTCAGTTGAAACAATATATCCGCAGTTGCAGACATGGCTTCCCGGCCCCGGGTGGTTGGGTTTGATATAGTATGTGCCCAGAATTTTGTGTTCGGTATCTTCTGCCACAAAAGTCGCCTGTGGCGTTTCTATCCATGCTTTCCTGGCGCCTTTTTCATCGATATCCACGGGATAGGCATAAGTTTCACCGGCCCGGAAAACCGGTTTAATCATTTCCCAGACCGACGGCCAGTCCTTGTCTTCAAATAAACGAATATTCATATAACCTGCTTGTTTTGTTGGTTGTCACCGGACTTGCCCCTCAATAGTATAATTTGGTGCAAAATGCCAGGCGAAAACACGGTGAATTTGTTCTAACCACAAATCAACTAATTTTAGGCCCTTCGGATTGTTAAAAATCGGATCTATACGCTGCCCATCGGCATCGATCATAACCAATTGAATTCATGTCATAATTTTTTACACAGGAGATCAAACTGATTCAAAGCGACCTGGACATCCAATGGATCCGGGCCCAGCACGGGGATACCATCCGCCTGATTCCGGTGGACCATGTGCTGGTGTTTAAATCCGCCGGCAAATACACCCGGGTCATCACGGCGGACAAAGAATCGATTATCCGCAAAACCATCCGGGAACTTGAAACCGAACTGGACCCGGAAAAGTTCTGGAAAATCCACCGGGACAGCATTGTCAACGTATCCTGCATCGGGAAGGTCAGTAAATCTCTGACCGGCAAATCAATGTCATTAACTTAAGCGTTAATACAAGAAACTGGAAACAAGAGACAAGAGGGTGAAGCGCCGTTGGCGCCCATTTTATAACCCCTGCGCGCTATGCCAAATTTCTTAAATTAATGGCATTGACCGGCAAATATGTCCTTAAAATGAACGGGCTTGACGAGCCCCTGATGGTCTCCCGCTCTTACCCCCATCTGTTTAAACAGAATGTAGTCACCGGCGTTGCCCGTACCGCCTTAATCCCAACAAAAACCCCTGAAAAATTGGCGGTTGACCTATGAGCATCCTTCATCGGTTTCACCATCACAATCGTTATCCACATCATCGCAAATTTCCGCTGCTCCAGGGTGGATGGCGCTGTCTCGCCTTCGCATACCCCACTCCAGGCATTATCTGCGGTACAAGTTTCAATACCGGTCTGGCAGGCGCCTTCGTCACTACCGCATATTCGGGTCTCTCCGGCTTCACATTCTTGCGGAGGACTGCCGAAAACCGGTTCCCACTGGCTGGCACAGTTCTCCCGGATACAGTCAAAATCATATTCAGCCGGATTCTTCCGGATCGGACAACTACTGTTCACCATACATTGTCCCAAAGCAATGGCTGCTGCCTGACAATCTGATGAGGCTTGAGAGGCAAAGCAGCCGGCAAGGCACAGATCCATATCCAATGTGCATTCCGATACACAGGCCATTGAAAGATTAATATCTTCATCGCTGCACATGGAATTGATGCAATGGTTATCGACCTGGCCGTCGCAGTTGCTGTCACTGCCATTGCAGCGTTCCCCGAAATAGGGATTCACGGCAAAGGATGTATCATTGCAGTCATCCGCATTGGCCACATATCCTTCCCGTTCCTGGCAAAGCCCAAGGGATACGGCCGGGTCTCCGGCACCGTCGCCATCCGTGTCTGCATACCAGACCGGTGAACCGGACACATTGTCATCCACGATACCATTGCAGTCATTGTCCAAATCGTCGCATATTTCCGTTTCCGGCGTCACCTCTCCGACACAAGGGCCAAACCCGGTACCGTATTCATTGCAGGTCCGGATACCGGATGTACAGGCCGCCACCCCCATGGTTCCCGAAGGGCCGGTGTAACACTGCAGGAAATCTCCCTCATGGCATGCCGGGGCTGCCGGGGTGCCGCATACCCATCCGGATGCCGCTTGAACCAGAATTTCTCCTTCCTGGCAGAAACTGGCCAGTTTATCAGGGGTAATCGTCCGGTCGGCTAAAATTTCCCCAGTGACCGATTGCTCGGCCAGATCATCTGTGCGGATGCTGTTGTCCACAATCATGTCCGAATGGATGACATTGGTCTCATCAATGTTGATATAGGTTGCGTTCAGGTCTGTGACCGTCAGACCGCTCAACTGATCGGCATTGCCGGCTTTCAGTGCAAATGCGGTGGAGACAATGGCCTGGCGGGGTGTCATGGGGGCTTCTTCATCCGCCGCCTGTACTTCCAGCCACAGCTCATCACCGGACAGAATGGCCTCCATTAATGTGCCATAGGCGGCATTGAGTTCGCCGTCCCCCAGAATGATGCTGAATATGCCCTTATCAACAGCCACCTCCTGGGTTTCTTCCCAAAGGGGGGTGCCGCCATTGGCCATATCAAACAGCCGGAACGTCATCCCCACAGGGCCGGTAACCAGTTTATCCGTATTCCGGAGTACCCCTTGAAAGCCAATCCGAACCGGAACGGCATGACTGGTGGCAAACATAAAAAACAGAAGACAAAATACAAAAAGTGATAACCTCGGGATATGATATCTCATAGATCACTCCTCGCAAGCTAATTTATAATTTGTCTTCAAGATTAGGACATTACCATAAAACAGGGGGTTTCTTTTTGTCAATCAAACAATGACAGGAAAAAGTAAACAGAAGCGGGAAACATGGCCGCACCCGGCCAACCGCCGTGCGGTCGATTAGAAAATTTGAATTGGCAGGAATTGAATCCCCCTGGGTACAAGCAATACAGCTCGCCGGCTTGATGATTTAAAACGTGTAGCCGTACAGGAAAGGTCCGGGGGGGAGGGGGGGGCAAGCGAAAAGAACTTGGGCGAAAGGTAGTCTTCACCTCAAACCCTTGATTCAATATTTCATATTTTCGATCCAGGTCACCAATAACAAAATTAGTCACGCCTTTACTGGCAAGGGCTAAACGCCACATAACAGATAAAGTCAACGGTCTTCTGTCCGGCATTGAAAGAGTTTTAATCATGTGAAGTTAAAAAGCTGTATATTATATTAAAAGCTATGTATTATATATTGGTATAAAAAAATTTGAAGAGCCTGCCATGCAAAGAAATACCAGTGTCACCTTGGGTGATCATTTTTTCGACTTTATCAAATCAAAAATTTCACAAGGCCGTTTTGATAATACAAGCGAAGCAGTTCGTGCGGGTTTGCGGCTTCTGGAAGTTGAGGAAACCAAGCTGGAAGCGTTACGCGCAAGACTGGCTGAAGGTGAAGCGCAGCTTGACAAAGGACAAGGGGTTGACGGCCAATCTTTTATGGATGAATTGATCGGCTGACATGAATCAATATATTCTTTCTCTCAATGCGCAAAAGAGTTTGCGTGACATCAAAGCCTATTCACAGGGCAATATATGTTGAACATGAGGATGAGATAATGATTGAAGTCATAGAGGTGAATAAACATGAGTATTAAAGAAACACTTTCCGCAAAATTGGAAAAAGAATATGGGCCTGTCACTTTTGGCCGTGCGCTCTGGCCGTATCGGAAGGGTGAAGAAATGACTCAGACCGAATTAGCACATACCTTGGGTATATCATCTTCAAGTCTCTGTGACTTAGAAAAAGGACGTACTATACCCACTGTTCGCCGAGCCGCTAAGCTTGCTAAACAGTTAGGCCAATCTGAGAAAATGTGGGTCCAGTTGGCTGTTCAGGATTCTTTTGACGACGCTGGATTGAATTATAGAATTTCTGTGGCATAATTTTTATAAAACAAAAAATTGACCAAGCACTTGGTATTTATAGTCACTCGAGCCAATTTAGAATCAGCGTTCAATGACAGAAGCATTGTAGGGGGTGTTAAAAATTCCTGACGGAGGATTATGTCAAAAATAAAATGCAGTGAAGGCCGGATTCAAAGCCCCGGACTGTTATTAATATTCAACTCTCTGAAATTAAATATTTTTAAATGTTTTTGATTTAGGCAATGAGTCTCACACAAACTCTATAAGTCCTTAAAACCTTAAAATAAGGGTTTTGAGCTCATCACAATATACAGGGGCAGCCGCTTCCCGACGGCAGGAAGGATTATAAAAAAATTTACAAACGGTATCAGAATACCATGCCGGATTACAAATGCAGCTGCCTTGTTTGATGTTTGCCCAAACTCTTGACATAATCAAAACTTTTAAATATTACTCCACCAGTATCTGCCTGAAGGCGGATCGTTTATTTCTGCTCAGCAATTAAAAAGACTTAAGCCACGAAGGTTTAGTGTTCCGGATCCCCCGGATCAGCCTTTGGTGGCTTTTTTTGTTTATGGCGCGGAACCGGGGGAATTGTTTTTGTTGCTGATATCAGTTTGGATTTTCCATTGTCCCGTGGAGGAGACACAAGATGATTCGATACACTACTGTAAAAGAAAAGCGTCAGAACGCCTCAAACTCCGTGAAAACGCCTTCTTCAACCGGAGAGGTCGATATTGCCCATGAAGGCGGCCCCGGCGGTTCAATTTTTAAAACCATGAGCATCCGGCCGGGAATTAAAATGATCTTTGCCGACCATGAGGTGGGCCAACGCCTTGAAATGGACTATGAAATTGACCTGGCCCCCATCAGTTTAAGCTATGCCATGTCCCAGCGAATCCGGAGCACCATGACCAGCGGACCCCGGGGAAAAACGGTTATTGAACGGTCTCCGGGCGACAGCGTACTGGCCTATCTGCCCAAAACCCGGGGAACCAACCAGATCTTGTCTAAGGGACGTCTCTTAGGGGTTTCTTTTCATTTCAGCCCCCAGGTGTTTTATGAACTGTTCACTGACCTGCCCGGGTGCCTGAAAGGCCTTTGTTCTGTGTCCGGCACCCCTAAAGGACAACGGTTTTATCAGCAGTCCCGCTTTGATAAGGAAACCCTGCTGGTCCTCAAACAAATTCTGGTTTGCCCATATGAAGGGGAGATCCAAAGGCTTTATTTTGAATCCAAAGCCCTGGAACTGGTGGCACTCAAGCTTGCCGAACTGGAACAGGGTCACAGGGTCCCGGATTCAAACCGCCGGGATCTGGACCGGGCAAGAGAGGCATACCACATCCTGCTGTCCGATCTTGACCATCCGCCGAGCCTCATTGACTTAAGCCGCCGGGTGGGCATCAACCGGAACAAATTAAACCAGGAATTCAAGGCATTATACGGTGATACCGTGTTCAACGTACTCCGGAATGCCAGACTTTCCGAAGCCTGGTCACTGTTAAAGCAGTCCGATAAGAGCCTGTCGGAAATCGCTTTTTCAGTGGGCTACAACAACCAATCCAACTTTACCACGGCTTTCCGCAAAGAATTCGGGAAAACCCCGAAAGAGGTTCGCCAGGATGTGGCCGTCGAGCCTTTGCCGCCCCATGTCCGCAAGCCGGCCCTGGCCCGGTAAACCAAGCCCGATTGGGGGCTCTGTGAGACAGGTTGACGGCTGAGCATCGGGAGGGGGCATCCTTCAGCCTGCCCCCCTTCAGTCTAAATCCCTCATGAATTTGTGCGGCATTCATAAAAAAACATGCCGTGTTCAAAAGACAGAACCTGCCGGAATAACGTATCTACATCACCACAAAAAAGCCATGAAGGCTTAGCATCGCTGTCACCAGGGGTGCGCCTTCACGGCTTTTTGCATTTTGGGGCAAAATAGTGGAGATCAACTGATTTTTTTTAAAAAAAGGAACAGAAAATGAAGATAAAGAAAAACGTGTTCGCTGCTGTTTTTTTAGGGATACTGCTGTCCGGCACGGCAATGGCTGAAGAAAAGAAAATCAATGAACTTGAGGATGTTGTGGTCACGGAAACAACTCAGCGAAAGCCCATTGCCCATTCCCCGGAAAAGACCGTCATTGACATAGGTTCCTATGAAATCACAGGTGTTGCAAAGAATATCGCGGATATCATCAGGGATCAGCCGGTGATCGACTTCAGGGGCGCCTCGGATCTGGTGCCCGGTGACCTGGTGGACGGCGACGACACCGTCTGGATGCGGGGATTTGCCAGCAACCGCTTTGTAACCGCCGTAGACGGTGCCAATATCCATAAACCCGGCGGCCGGAACACCTTTCATGTGGTGGATTATTCACTGCTCCCGACTTTTCTGGTCGAGGAGGTTGAAATTCTGCCAGGACCGCACTGCGCCCTGTATCCGGGCATGAGCATCGGCGGGGTGGTCAACCTGATCAGCCGGCCCCCGGGCCGCTATAATTCGGCAAAACCGGATGTATCGGTTACCACAAGCTTTAAATCCTACAACACCCAGAACCACAGCGCTTATGTCCGGGGAGGTATGGGTGATTTCATCTATGACGCAGGCTACCAGAAATACAGTACAGACGGATATCTGAGAAACGCTGAAGCAGATATCGACACATTTTTCGGCCGGATCGGCTATATCCTGCCGTCAGGGGGCTATATCACCCTGACCGCTTCCCACACCGATGCCACCAAAGAAATTCCCGTAAAAAACGACCTCTCTACAGGAGATTATGACGGCGGTTTTCCCAATGTAACAACCTCGAGTTACTACGAGTGGCAAACGCCCCAATGGGATGAAACCGCTGTATCTTACCGGCTCAATTACAACCAGCCGACCCCGATCGGTGTCTGGGACCTTAATGCCTATTATGGTGAGGAGGAATGGGAAAAGACCGTTCTTCGCCAAAATCAATCCGGAGCGTATTATGATGCCGGGTGGACCGGGACATGGTACATGCAGGGGGGTAAACTTACGGATACCATTACATTTTCAGACCGGCACCAGACCATTATCGGTACAGACATAGAGCAGTTCTTTGATGGTTTTGATACAAAACTGGGCTCGCCGGCTGCGTTTGATGATGAAAAAAGGGTGGAACTCAAATCCTGTTTTGCCCAGCACAAGTGGCAGATTATTCCGCGCCTGACACTGACTGCAGGACTCCGGTATGAACAGGCCGACATCCGGATCGACAACATGTCTTCCAGTACCGGAGCCCTGCTGATCACCGGAAAACCCCGATGGATTGAGCGAAGCTTTGATGACGTTGCCCCCAAATCCTTCCTTACCTATGAGCTGGATGATATGGCCGAAGGCCTCAGGGACACCGCCGTTTCTGTGGGGGTCAGCAGAATCTTTCGGGCTCCGATTAATTTCGGCGATTTTAATCCCCGAGGGATGCCGGCCGGCGCATGGGTGGACCCGGAACACGGCATCGGCTATGACTTTGTTTTCTCAAGACGGCTGGTTAAAGACATTCAGCTGAAAATCAATTACGCCTACTATGAAATCAAAGATTACCTTGCCTGGAACTGGGATTATGCCCGGTACACCCCAAGCGGCAGCAACCCGGTCACGCCGGGCATGGAATACCAGGACTATATCATCAATCTTGACAAGGTCACCCGGCATGGCCTTGAAGTGCAGTTGACCGGCCATCTCATGGATGATCTTTCCTTTTACATCGGATACGCCTATCAGACATTTGACAGCAAGGGCGGAGAACCGGCCGGGGAAACGGCCGTGGATGATATGGCCAAAAACAGGGTTAACGCCGGCCTGCGCTGGCAGTTATTTGAAAATACCCTGGTGCTGCTTGATTATAAATACCAGGATGAGCAGGTGGTCCAGAAAGGGGAAGAGGTCACCCCGGATGAATGGGTGTTTACCCGGATTCCCATGGACGCCTATCATATATTCGACCTGGCAATCCAGCAGACCCTTTTCAAAAACCGGGGACCTTTAAAAAAGGCGTCCCTGAAGGTCTATGTCAACAATCTGTTGGATGAAGATTATGAAAATCTAAGCGGCTATCCGGCCACGGACCGGACCTTTGGCGCAGCGTTGAGTTTTGAGCTTTAAATGCCCCTCTTTTGGAGACCCCATGAACCGGAAAACCATTTTCCCCAGATTTAACCGGAACCTTTATGCGGCCGGGCTGATCCTGATCTTTTTTCTGATGTCCGGCTGTACGGACCAGCCGCCGGCCGGAAACCGGCCCAAAGATCAAAAAGAAATCACAGACGCCATGGGCCGGCAGGTGATGGTTCCTTCCAAAATTAACCGGGTGGTGGATCTCGCGATGCTCGACGGGACGCGGACACTGCTGGAACTTGGGGTTTCAGACAAAATTGCCGGCGTAAATGATGATGTTAAACATTTTATGTACGGGGAACGGGGCCAGAATTTTTCATGCTGGTTTGCCCCGCCAAAGGTGGCGCCTCAATTAAAAGACCGTTTAAGCGTGGGAAGCTGCCGGGAGCCCAATGTTGAGCTGATCAAATCCCTGGAACCCGATATCATCCTGGCGTCCGGATCTTTTTCGGTACTGGCCGGGCCCCTTCAGGAACAGACCGGTGTGCCGGTGGTCTGCATTAAAAGTTCGGGATGCCTTGATTTAGAGATGATCCGCCTGGCCGGGGAACTGATGGGCCGGCAGGCAAGGGCCCGAACGCTTATTGACTATACCCGGGAAAAGGTTGAACAGATAACCCGAATCAGTTCAAAGATTCCGGAAACAAAACGGGTGCGCGTTTTCTTCTGGGGATGGCCGGTTCAGGAATCCCCTAAAACCATTGCGCCCTATGATCCCATTGACCTGGCCGGCGGGGTGAATGTGGCCATGCAGGCCAGGATCAAGCCCTATGAAATCTTTGATATTACCAAAGAGCAGCTGGCGGTATGGAATCCGGATATGATCCTGCTTCAGTGGTGGACCCCGAAAAAGATCGGGGTCCGCATTGAAACGATTCTGTCCGATCCGGCCCTTCAGACGGTTTTTGCGGTAAAAAACAAGCAGGTATTTTATTCACGCAGTTTTATGAGGGGATGGGATCCCGCCATGGGGCTGTGTGAAGTGGTTTATATGGCCAAACTGTTTTATCCCGAATGGTATCCGGATCTTGACGTTGAAAAAGAGGGAAACGACATTTTGAAACAATTTTACGGGAAGGACGGCCTTTATACGGATTTTGTCTCCAAAAGCGAACTTCACCGGTGGACACAGGCGGCAGACCATTGAGCTGCCGGGAAGACGGCATTCTTTCGGGGAAAAAACAGCCGGGCGCCCGATGGATTCAAGATCAATGTATGCCCGATGTCTTTGCCGAATATAACCGGTATGCCGCCCAGAAGCGGCGGTGGCTTCTGGCACTTCTGGCGGCCGTGGGACTGCTGGGCACCGTTTTCATTACTCTGGGGCCTTTGGACATGACCGTGTGTGAGGTTTATGCCACCATCCTGAACCGGTTTTTCCCGGATTATTTCTCAACTTCCGGTGAGCTTGCCCAAAGAACCGTATGGTACATGCGGCTGCCCAGGCTTCTTATGGGGCTTTGTGCCGGTTCCGGCCTGGCCGTTGCCGGTGCCGTGATGCAGCCGGTGCTCAGGAACCCCCTGGCAAGCCCCTTCACGTTAGGGATATCGGCCGGCGCCGGCTTTGGTGCCGCCATTGCCATCCTTTTCGGCAAAGGCCCGGGCTTCGGCAGCTGTGTTGTGGTGCTGAACGCCTTCGTGTTTGCTCTGGGCACCGCCTTTACCATTTTGGGGCTGTCCCGGTACAAGGGGGCCGCACCCGGGACCATGATCCTTGTGGGCATCGCCCTGTCGTATCTTTTTTCGGCCGGGACAACGGCCATGCAGTATTTTGCCGATTCATGGGCGGTGGCAGAGGTGGTATTCTGGATGGTGGGCAGCCTTGCCCGATCCACCTGGGGGAGCCTTAAGTTCGTGATTCCCGTCATGCTGGTCTGTATCCCGTATCTTCTGTCCAAATCAAGAGACCTTAATGTGATGACTGCCGGGGATGACGTTGCCCAAAGCTTAGGGGCAAACGTTGGGCAAAACCGGATCATGATGTTAACGGCGGCCGCCTTTTTAACGGCCACCATTATCTGCTTTACCGGAACCATCGGGTTCATCGGCCTTGTGGCGCCGCATATTTCCCGGATGATTTTCGGCGCGGACAACCGCTTTGCCGTACCCGGGGCAGGCTTAACCGGGGCCCTGCTGCTCACGGGATCGGATATGGCGGCCATGCATATCATTGCGCCCACGGTCATCCCCATCGGGGTAATGACATCGTTTATGGGCGTTCCGCTGTTTATCTATTTAATTATGAAAAACAGGAGCGACTTCTGGCAGTAGAACTTACCATAAAAGATCTGACATTCGGCTACGGCAGCCTGCCGGTTCTTCAGAATATTAGCTTTTCTCTTGGCCCCGGGCAGATACTGGCATTAACCGGCCCCAACGGTGCCGGCAAATCCACCCTTCTAAAATGCATGAACGGCCTGATCCGGCAATGGAAAGGACGGGTTGAGCTCAATGGAAAAGCCTTAAAAAAAATACGCCCAAGGCAGATCGCAAAATGCATGGCCTACGTCCCCCAGACCATATCAACCGTTTTTCCGTTTAAAGTCTTTGATATGGTTCTTCAGGGCCGGTACCCCCATCAGCGGTTCGGATACGGCCAAACGGATTATGAAAAGGCGTTTCATGCGCTCAGACGGATGGGGGTACAGGATCTGGCCATGAGGGATTTTAAAGCCATCAGCGGCGGTCAGCGCCAGAAAGTGGCCATTGCCCGGGCCATTGCCCAGGAGGCTGATGTTCTCCTGCTTGATGAGCCCACCAGCAGCCTGGATATTTTGCACCAGCTTGAGGTGATGGAACTGCTCAGGGGCCTGGTCAGCCAAAAAAAGATATCCGCGGTTGTCACCCTGCATGACCTGAACCTGGCCGCCCGGTACGCGGATATCGTGGTCATGCTGGACCGGGGGCAAATCATGGCGTCGGGAGATCCGGGCTCGGTTTTAACCAGTAAAACCATCGCTTCGGTATACGGTGTCAACGTTGCTGTGACCCGTGTTGAGGGCAGGCCCCATATTGTCCCGCTAAAACCGGTCCAGCCCCCATTATAAATGAACCAATTTAAGATGAGGTTTTCCCATGCTGTTTGAAATTTACAATCGACTTATTGAACCGATCCCGGCCGGCATAAACATACAGGCCTCCTCCCAGGGCCTTTGGTGGACCTGCATTACAAGCGATGTGGGGTCCGGCATGGCCATGACCTTTCAGGAAACCATCGGCATACCCTGGGAAAATCCCGAAGACTTGACCCTGCGTGAAGTTGCCCAGTGGATTTTTGACTGGGATTTAAGAAGATGTTCCTTTGCCATGGCAGCCATCAATGCCTATTGGAACAGCCGCGACATGCTTGAGAAAAATTTTAACGGCGACATCACCTATAACGCCGTTAACCAGGAAACCCTTGAAGGCTTTGTAACCCAGCAGCTTTCCCGGGATCAGGTGGTGGTTTCAGTGGGCCATTTTCCCTTTATGGATCATATCGTTCATGACAACTTTTATATTCTTGAAAAAAGACCGCAGCAAAAAAGGGACCTGCCGGATACAGCATGCGAAGACATCCTGCCCAAAGCCGATATCGCCCTCATCACCGGCGCTAGCTTTGTGAATAAATCCCTTCCCCGGTTACTGGAACTTTCCAAAAATTCGAAGATTCTGCTTCTCGGGCCCAGCACCCCTCTTTTCCCGGGGCTCTCAGAATACGGTGTTCAAAAGATTATCGGCGGCGGATTGATTCACCATGCGGATACGGTGCAGCGCATGGTCAGAAACGGGTCCGGCGGTGAACTGTTTTTTATTGAAGCGTTTTCCCGCCTGGAAATCAATCTGGGCGCTTAACCCATGCCCCCCGTCATGATGCCTTAAACGGCGGGAAATGCCGGGGTCTAATCCAGATCAACCCAGTACCGGGACCAGGGGCAACGCTCCTTGTAAGGGTACTTCATCAGTTCCGTGGCCAGGATGGAAAAATCTTTTTTCCGGATGGTGCAGTAATTGACCTGTTTTTTGCCCATGATGGATTCCACCCCAACGGCCGCATAAAGCACCTCGAACTTGTCCTTGACGCTGCACCGGACCGTCCCGGTGATGATGGTCAGGTTTCCTTCCTTTCGAACTTCAAACACATCGATCATGGTAATCTTAAAGGGTGATCCGTTAAAATAGGAATCTGCGCCGGTCCGGGTCATTTCGCAGGTTAAAAAACTTCTAAATTCCCCTTCAACCCCTGCAAATTCATAATCTCCTGCCAGGGAAGGGGTCCCCCCCCATAGCAACATTCCGGTGACCCATATCAGAAAAGCCGCATTAACCCAGCGCTGTTGAACCATCATGGGCTAAGCCTTTTCCTGAATCAGGTTTTTCAGGTTTTTTTGAAGGTCCTCAAGAACCATGGGCTTGAGAATAACCGAGCCGGCACCGGCATACTTTTTTTCATAATCTTTCATGGTTTTTGAATCCCGGTAACCGGTCTCCACCAGGATAGGGATCTGGTTGTCGATTTTCAGAATACCGCTGATAAATTTGCCGGACAGCATCCCGGGCGCCTTGTGGTTGGCAATGATCAGCTTAAATTTCTCCGGCTGGTTCTTGAACGCCTCAAGGCCCAAGTCCGAGTCCCTGGCCATCACCACCTGGTACCCTGACGTTTCAATGACCGATGAGATCAGCTTGCCCCGGGTTTCATTGGCATCAATCACCAGGACGTACCGGTCTCCCTGCAAAACCGTTTCCATGCCCATTTCATACCGCCACTTGCTCCCGTTAAAGGGGTGGATACGGGTCACGTCAACTTCATAGGCCCGGGATGAAATAAAGGCGTCATTATCCGCATCATCCACTTTGACGATAAATTTTTTGTCCCGGGCAATATACTGCCGCAGCCACAGCCGGTACTGATTTTCTTCTCCGGTCAGGATCAGCACTTTTGGACCGGCCGGGCTCATAACCTGGATGGAATGGTAGATCAAAGGCTGTTTTTCAAATTTGACGGCTGTCTCATTATAGTGTTCTTCCACAAAGTCCAGGATATAATCCCGTGAAAGCCCGGTCCCCGATGAAACCAGCATAAAAAGAACCATTCCCAGGAACCCCGAAAGCACTGGTTTAACGTTGAATTTTGTTTTCATGGATTTCCTTTCTAAACCGTTATGCCCTCATGGCCGGCCATATTTGAGATTTCAGGCCCGTTATGATTGAAGGGGTTCGCCTATTGCGGGAGCCGGGCTCCCATCCGAAGCCCCGGGGAAGACGCTGTCTGCTGTCTTTCCTTTAACTCCCAATCGGCACTCCCCGCCAACATCTTGAGCGTTATCTTAAGAGTAAAGCAAGCCCGATCAGAACCAGCCAGCAAAACCCGAGCATAAACAGGTGGTGTATATGGTCGGTCTGTCTTCTGGCACGAATCCGCCCTAGCAAAATACTGAGGACCAAAACCGTACACCCCGAAATAATGGTGACGGTCAGGTATTTTAAGGCCTCATAATCCCGGGAGGTTCGCAAATTCAGCTGGTAAAACCGGTCAAACACCGTTTCATATTCGGGCTGGGCATAATGAAAGAAAATAAGGCTGACCAGCAGAACAACCCAGGCAAACCAGCTGAAAAACATAAAGAGCCGGGATTTGATGTCCGCTGTCCTTCGTCTGTCCGTTGACTGTTTATCCTGTTCCTGGATCATGGTTATAAAAGGGATTTAGACTGAAGGGATTTAGGCTGAAGTATATCAATCATTTTTCGTTCCCCGGTTTTTTTCCTTTTCTTGCCTTTAGTCTTCAGCCTATCCACCTTCAGCCTGCCCGTCCTAAAGATGCGCCTGTCCCTTGAACCGGCGGGTAATCATTTCAATAATTTCCTCGGCACTGGTTTCAATGGGTTTGTTGCTCACATCAATCATGGAGTATCCCCTGGTGATATAATATTTCTGGGCATCTTTAACCTCATTCTCCACCGCGGTCAAAGATGAATATTTCCGCATATCCGGCGCCCCTAAGCTTTCCTGCCGCATCCGGCGATGGGCCAGAAGCTGTTCCACATTGATATTCAGGGCAATCACCCGGCGCCGGTCCACCTCATCGAGCCCGGCCGGCATGGGCACACCCGGCACATAGGGAATATTGGCGACCTTCCAGCCCATGACGGCCATATACATGGACAACGGGGTTTTGCCCGCCCTTGAAAGGCCGACCAGGGCAATTTCAGCCTCGTTGAGGGTATCCGGATTCATCCCGTCATCATGGGCCAGGGAAAAATCAATGGCCGACACCTGCTTGAGGTTGATATGGTGGGTTTCCCTGTAGAGTCCCGGCCGCTCAAGGGGGTCCTGATTCAAAAACGCCTGGATTTTGGACAGGATGGGCCCCATCAGGTCAATGGTGACAATATGGTATTCCATGCCCTTCCGGGTCAGGTACTGCCGTAATTCCGAATTCACAATGGTATGGACGATAAGGCTTTCAACATCCCGGACTTTTTCAATGAGTTCATCCACCTGGCTTTCGGTCCGGATATGGGGCACTTTGACCACGGTGATTTTGTTGTTGGGAAACTGGACCAGGGTGGACTCCACCAGGTGAAACCCGTTAATGCCCTCTCCGCATGAGGCCACATAGATCATCTGAAAATCATGGTGTTCAAGCGCATCAATCATGGAAATATCCTTTATTCCGGTTTTTATTTACGGTATAACGGCCACGGGCCGCTTTGGTTATCCAACCAAGAGCCGCCCACAACAAATAATGAAACTGAAGATACCGGGAACGGCAGGCTATAAACTGGGCACCGCAGGTGCCTCGCCCTCTTGTCTCTTGTTTCTTGTCTCCAGTTTCTTATAAAACTGTCACGGGCGGCCTGGGGTTCAGGACCCGCTTTATTGGCAGCAAATATCGAAACTTTTTTACCGGCTTGTGCCAAAAGTTTCATATAAACCATAACGGGGAACAATGCAAACATGACGCGCCAGGGTGATCGCATGTAACTTGCCTGCCGGTGATGTCAATTTCGAGGATAAGGATATGGGGACTTGGGATATGGGATATGGGACTTGGGTAGGCCACGGATGCTGCAATCCCCAAGTCCCATATCCCAAGTCCCAAGTCCATTATATTGATCCTTATTTTCCATTCCAGGATGGATTATTTTTTTATATGCGCTTGCCCTGCATGACGCGCCGCAATGGGGGACAATAAACAAACCATGGTGGTTGGAACCGGACAGATTAAATTCAGACTTTTTGATGTGCATTCCCTTAAAGCCAAACGATCCATTGTGAAATCCATCATTGCCAGGATTCAGAACCGGTTTAACATCAGTGTGGCGGAAACCGGCCTCAATGACAGCCATGAATGGGCTGTAATCGGGTTTGCGCTGGTGGGAAACGATGCCAGGGTGATCAACTCCAAGGTGGACAAGGTCTTTAACATGGCCGATGAGTTGGGATTGGCCATGGTGGCCGACACCCATATGGAAATCATTCATGTTTAGACTGAAGGCTCAAGGGGGGGCAGGCTGAAGAAGGGGAATCCAGTTTTTTGCGGGTTTTTCGTTTTCTTCGCTGTTTTTGTTTTTTGATTTTTTCCATCAGAACGGCCTGTTTCCCCGGATTTCCCGTCAGTTTGGCCTCAACCTGGTCGGCTAACAGCCGCAGGGCCATGAA
This sequence comes from uncultured Desulfospira sp., assembly GCA_963663165.1. Taxonomy (GTDB): domain Bacteria; phylum Desulfobacterota; class Desulfobacteria; order Desulfobacterales; family Desulfobacteraceae; genus Desulfospira. The sequence goes on from OY760175.1 coordinate 1,301,879, forward strand.
CCGGTTTAAATGCTGGGACCGGTGTTTGCCGTATTTGACGGCAATTCCCGTGGGGACGTGGCGGATAAACACCGCCGATGAGGTCTTGTTGACCTTCTGCCCTCCCCGGCCCGATGACTTGATGAATTTTTCTTCAAGGTCGGTTTTCCGGATTCCTAAGCCCGCTATCCGTTTTTCAAGGGCCTCAAGTTTGCTTTTATCCGGTCCCAATACGGTTTCCTTTTCTTTTATTCAGGTTAAAAATCATATACCATACCCGTACTGCCAATGGATATTAAAATCATTTGAGGAATGTTATGACTGAAAAAATAAGCCGATGGGGGGTTGGACCGGTATTTGCCTTCTGGTCTGTTGGATATGGAATCATCATGCTGGCCATAAGCAGATGGTTTGCACCGGTATTTGAGATAAATTTTATACCGCGCCGGGTGGTAATGGGTGTTGGGATCGCCCTGCTGGCCATAGGGGTTCCGTTTTTCATCCGATCGGTGAAAACGGTGATGAAAGCGTATAATGCCGACAGGCTTGTTATAGACGGCACCTTTAAATACTGCCGACATCCCCTTTACGCATCGTGGGTGGTGTTTCTGGTTCCCGGGATCGTCCTTTTAGCCAACTCCTGGCTAGGTCTGACCACACCGGTATTCATGTATGCTGTTCTGCGAAGCCTGGTGGGAAAAGAAGAAGTATACCTGGAATCCGTATTTGGCCAGGAATACCTTGAGTATAAAAACAAGGTGCCCTGTATTCTGCCTTATGGGATGATGAAGTGATACCGTTAACCTTTTATTGAATATTTTAAACAGCGGCCGGAAATGGTATCTTCCGGCCGCTGCGGTCAGTGGATCACTTTAAAACAACGAATGCTACAAAGACTTGTACAACAATATCAGTTTACGGGCATCCCGTACGGTAATGGCTCCGTCGCCGTCAAGGTCAGCGGCCGGATTAACCGATGCCGACTGCCTCAGAAGGCTGCGGATAGCACTGATGTCGCTGCGGTCAACGACACCGTCACTGTTGAGATCGCCGGTCACCTTGATGATGGTGTAGGTATCCATCAGTGAGCCATCCGCTGTACGGTAGGCGGAAACCGTAAAGGTGTCCCCATTTTCAACCTCTTGTACCTCTACGTTGAGGTAGGAGGGTTCCTTGGGCTGGCTGTATGCCGCAAAGTATAAGTTGGTCCAGCCGTCGATGTCGTTAAAATTGTAGTATTTACTGCCTGAGGCTGAATCAGCGGTAAAGTAGACGGTTCCAGTGGGGTCAATAATCCTGCCTGCCTCATCTTTATTGGAATTATCCTCAGCCACCTCAAAGTTGGTGAGAGGATAAGTCCTGGCATAAAAATGATCATGCCCGGCAAGGACAACATCTATATTATAATCGTCCATAACCGGAACCAGGGAGGTCCTCAAAGTAGCCACATCGGTTACATGACTGGCTGAGCTGTAAAGAGAGTGATGGAAGACCACAACTCTCCACAGGGCGCTGGGATTTGCTCCAATAGCCTCACCCATGAATTCACTGTGTGAAGCGGCACTGCTGTTGTTAGAGTTTAAGACCATAAACAAAACCTTGCCGTAGGTAAACCAGTAGTCGCCGGCATAGGTAATGGTCTCTTCGTCTATGGTAGATGAGAGTTTGCCGTAGTCCGACTCATTGGGAACATTAAACTGGTATGAGTAGAGAATACTCTTGTCATGGTTTCCGTTGGCAGGAGCCAAGGGCATGGAAGTAAGCTCTTCTGCACTGAAGAACCCCTCGTACTGAGTGTCCGAAGTGGCGGTTTCCACCTGGTCGCCGGAGCTCAGTATAAAGCTGGTATCTTCAAATTTGGTCAGGGCTGCGGTGACCGTTGTGGCCCAGCCTTCTGCATCACCGGTGGTGTCCCCGCTGGCACCGATCTGGGGATCACCCACAAAGATGAAGTTATAGTTGTCTGATCCTTTGGTACGGAAGGTGTCCATGTCAGTGTAAGTATCATCATATCCCACGGCATAGACATATGTGGTGTCACTGTTAATATTGGGCATGGTGACTTTACAGGAATAGACAGTGGGCTTACAACCGTATTCGTTCACTTCAGTTCCTGATGAAGTATCCGGGCACTGGTCATCATCGTCTGCCACTCCGTCACCATCCTCATCAGGACAGCCGGCATCATTCACTGTTGATCCCAACGGTGTTTCGGAACATGTGTCCACATCATTCAGAACACCGTCGCCGTCAGCATCATTGGCCAATTGACAGCCGTCTTCCCCCACCACGGTCCCGGCAGGCGTTTCAAGGCATTCGTCACTGGTGTTTGCAATACCGTCTTCATCATCATCCTGGCAGCCGTCTTCATTGACCGCAACACCATCAGGGGTATCTTCACAAAGATCACTGGTATCATAGACACCATCTCCGTCAGTATCGGTACCGCCGCCGGGGCCGCCGGGACCACCGGGGCCACCGCCGGGGCCACCGCCGTTAGGTGGGGCACCGCCGGAGGAGGAAGATTCCTCAAGAACTTCCGTCATTACAGCATCAAAAATTGTGGCTGATGCCGGGAATTCTCCGTCTTCAAGCTCGCTTTGTCTGCAGACTTTCACCTGGACAGGGGTGGGGTCGATGGTCAGCCAGCTAAAGTTCAGCTCAGCTTCATCACCGCCCAGCTGGATGGTTAGATTGTCAGCCTCATACGGGGTGGTCGCCGACGCCATTGAAATTGCTGTGCCGGAGATGCCCAGTACGAGGGTTGCGGATAAAAATAATCCGCAGGCCTTCAGTTTTTTGTTCATTTCTTTTCCTCCTTATTGTTTCTTGTTTGTATGAAAACCCTTTCCATAGGCTTTCATTTATTTGTTATGGGCGAACCCGGATTTTAGCTTCCCGGGGTTAGGCCCTTGACGCTTATGGGGTTAAAACCGCAATCAAAGAATAGAAATTCGGATTTATTTTCAGTCTAAGGTTTCTTTTTTAGTAATCTTGCCGTAACCGCAGCGGTCAGCGGGATGGTCAGCACCACGGCCATGCTCCCTGACAGGGCCTGTGCCGTTTCAATGGCAACAAGATTTGAACTGATCAGCTGATTGTACTGAACACAATAAAAATTAAGGATCAGGATGGTGGACAGGGCCGCCCCCACAAATGCCAGTATCAACGTGTTGGACATGGTCCCGATCATGTCCTTGCCCACATTCATGCCGGCCTTAAACAGGTCCATGGCGCCGAGGTCCGGCCGGTTGACATGCAGTTCATTGATGGCCGATACAATGGACATGGCCGTGTCCATGACCGCTCCCATGGAGGCAATCAGGATGCCGGCAAACAGAAGACGCTCAACCCCGAGCCCTGTTTTCTGCCTGATAAACAAAAGGCTTTCCGCCTCCTCTAAATTAAACCCTGACACATGAACCAGGCGGCTGAAAATAAGCAAAATGATCCCGGACAGAATGACACCGCAGGCGGTTCCGGTTATGGCACAAAGGGTTTTTTTGCTGACGCCGTTCAGAAAAATCATATTGGCAGACGTTACCAGTATCACCAGGCCCACAGCACTCCAGGCCGGGGAATATCCCCTCATGATCAGCGGCAAAAATATGAACAGGATACAGACAAAAGTGTATATCAGATTCAAGCATGACATCAGCCCTTTCTTTCCGCTGACAAGGGTCATGGTCAGTAAAAAAATCAATACAAATAAATATATATAGGGGGCCCGGTCATAGTTATGGACGCGAACCTTGAGTTTTCCGGAATCCAGCTCATCGACCACGACAACAAGTTTTTGGCCTTTTTGGGCAGTCACACTGTTATAAGTGGTCAGATAATTGTTTGCGGTCAGGGTTTCTCCTTTGTGCCTGCCTGAGAGCATCTCAACTTCAAGCACCTGTTTGCCAACCGGGATTTTGCTTGAGTGGGTGCTTTTTCTAATGGATTGGTCAACAACAGATAAAACCCGGCATTTTTCATAATCGACGGTGGCTTTGGCAAACCGCCGGGTGTATTTGGTGTATTCTATCCGGCTGACGGCAAGAATAATGGCAGCGGCAAGAAGAATTAGCCCCAATGAAACAAGGAAATTCAAAATTTTAACATTGGTAAAAACAGGCCTTTCCTTTTTCATCTAAGATCACCTGAATTTTTATGGTTGTGCCGGATCACAAGGGTAAAAGGGTTTATTTATTACCGGCAGAGACAAAAAGACCGCAGCCTTGGCTTTTCATCTTTGCCGTAAGGATGATGCCAATGCCCTGTGTCGGCTCACAGGGCATTGGCATGACACATGATATCTTTTGCAAAAATTAATTTTTACATTTTCTGGAAAGACCGGCCAACCCCATGAGGCCCAGGCTCATCAGGGCAAACGCGGAGGGGACGGGTACCGGGCTGGTTGTAACGTTGATGGTAAAAATGATGGATTCGATATCAATTGCGGCATTATCTGAAACACTGCCGATGGTAAGGCTGAATCCCTCGCCCAGGCTGTCCCCTATAAATGTAAGGGTTGCAAGCACAAAACTGGCGGATTGGCCATCAAAGACAGCATCGTCTTCACTTAAATTAGAAATTGCACAAAGATTAACCACACCGGCGCCATTGTCGCCATAACTGTAATCACCAACATCACCAAGATCAAAACTGCCCAATTCGTCAGTGAACACATAAGTGTCAAACGTCAAGCTTGCATCATCATAATTGAGATCCAGATCAAAACCCGCCAAGTCAGCGTTTTCCAGCCCTGAGACATTAATCTCAACCTGGTATACCGCTGCCATAGAAGCGGACGCGTTAAAAAATAAAACGGCTGTAAGACAGAGGATGGTAGTGGCGATTTTCTTGATTAATAACATGAGTTTTTTCCTTTTTTGTTTTTAAAATTCTTTTGGGTTGTTTCTCTAAGAGCTGTCAGCCCTTAGCTGCAAGCCTTTGGCTGCTGGCAGGATAAGGCAATCCTGAACGCCAAGGGCTGGCAGCTAAAGGCTAATGGCTTTCAGCCTTCACTTCCTTCATTTGGTCCATACGGCCACCCTTGTCAGGGGTGGCCAACTGCTGGTTCAATTTGTAACGCTGTGCTTCGAGATCGCACTACACCACAGGAAAATTAGCGGACCGTTAGTGAAACATTAAATCCCTCTAACAAATTGCTGACGAAACTCTGACAAACGGACTAACGTCAAAAGAAGATTCAGAATTCAGATACTGTGTGTTTATATTCACATTTTAGCGGGGATTTTGATGCATTTAAGGTATGGTTATTGCTTTCAGTATAAAAATTGCCAATATCGCGAAGCGTTAATCACCAAAAATAAAAAAAGGGGCGTCTCCGGTCTCCGTCCTTCCAATTTCCCGCCTAAGCCCCAAAATTCATCTGGACCAAATTTTAAACATTTGATATAGATTTTTTTAATGGTAATTGGTAAACTAATTTCCTACTGAAATATGCAGCATTCATTCACCCCGCTATATTAATAATGGATTTCAAGGGGGCGTGTGGGCCGGTAGAAGGCAGCTTAAAAAATCAAGTCCGCACTCATACTGGATAAAACAGGGGTTGATGTTTTAATGGGAACCCAAGATTACACTTAAGAAAGGAGAAATAAATGGCAGAAACTGTCATCAAGCTTGGTAAAAAGAAAAAAACCAACACATTCCTGGAAAAGGTCAAGGAAATCCTGCCCGAGGGCGGGAATCTGAATGCCTGCCTGACCTGCGGCGCCTGCTCTTCAGGGTGCCCGGCAACGGGGCTGGCAGACATGGATCCCAGAAAATTCCTGCGCATGGCAGCCCTGGGCATGGATGAAGAGATCAAAAATTCCGACTGGCCCTGGATGTGCACCATGTGCATGCGTTGCATCTATGTCTGTCCCATGAAAATTGACATTCCCCAGCTGGTCTACAACGCCAGGGCGCTCAGGCCCAGGGAAGAACGGCCCAGGGGTATTTTAGGTTCCTGTGATGCGGCCCTCAAGCACGATACCGGATCAGCCATGGCCGCCTCTGAAGAAGACTTTGAATTTGTTGTGGATGATGTCCTTGAAGAGTACCGGGAAGCCCAGCCCGAGTTTGCTGAAATGGAAGCGCCCATTGACAAGGAAGGGGCTGAATTTTTTCTGAACCAGAACTCCAGAGAACCGGTAACCGAACCCGATGAAATGGTCCCCTTATGGAAAATTCTTCACACCGCCGGCGTTGACTGGACTTACGGGTCCAAAGGCTGGGGCGGTGAGAACTACTGCATGTTCCTGGCAGACGATGAGTCCTGGAAAAAACTGGCGTCCACCACCATCGGACAAGCCAAAAAGCTGGGGTGTAAAACATACCTCAATACCGAGTGAGGGCACGTAACCTTTTCGGTCCGGGCCGGAGCGAAAAAATTTGGTATTGATCATGAAGGTATGGAAATCAAAAACATCTACGAGTACTACGCAAAATGGATCCGCGAGGGCAGACTCAAACCCAGTTCAGACTGGAACAAGGACTTAAAGATTAAGTTCACGGTCCAGGATCCCTGCCAGATCGTTCGGAAAAGCTATGGTGATCCCATTGCCGATGACCTGCGGTTTGTGGTCAAATCCATTGTAGGCGAAGAAAACTTTGTGGACATGCAGCCCAACCGTTCCAACAACTACTGTTGCGGCGGCGGGGGCGGATTCCTGCAGTCAGGCTTTAAAGACGAACGGCTTCAATACGGAAGGATCAAAGACCAGCAGATTAAGGCCACCGGCGCAGATTACTGCATTGCCGCCTGCCATAACTGCCATGCCCAGATCCACGAGCTGTCCGAACATTACGGCGGCGAGTATCCGGTAGTTCACCTGTGGACCCTGCTTTGCCTGTCCCTTGGCATCCTTGGTCCCAATGAAAGAGAGTACCTTGACGACCGGCTCAAGGACGTGGCGGTTTTTCATCCGGAAACGGAAATGTAAGCAAGAAACTAGAGACAAGATACAAGAAACAAGATTCGAGCAAGAAACAAGAGGGCGGTCTCTTCCCCCTCTTGTTTCTTGTTTCCAGTCTCTTGTTTCTTGTTTCCAGCAATCCTGAAGGCGGCCACCCCAAAGGGGATTCCCACCACTGTTAGACACAAAAGCCCGCCGAGCAGCAGCCAGAGAATCCATGAAAAAAATCCGCCGCCCAGGACAAACCAGAGAATATTGAGCAATAATGTCATTGGGGTTTCCTTTTACCATCTGTCTTTTTTTTCCGTTAAAAAGGACCACATGGGGTAAAACTTTAATCACTCTGACATTGATTGGCAAGGTATACTCTTTAGGCTTTAGACCCTGGACTTCAGACTTTAGACTAAAAGGCCCTAAGACAATCTCAAGTCCCATATCCCAAACCCCAAGTCCCCCCCATGTCCCATGTCCCAAGTCTCTAACACAAATCAGTTGACAAAATCCACACAAACGAGTAATCCATTACCGTTTTGTTCTTTTATACCAGTACAATCATTAACCTATTGAACAAGGAGCAGGGAAAATGAGAAAAGGAATTTGCCAAAAAGCCCGTTTGGTGTCGATCTTGGCTGTGGTTTTGTTTTTTGGTGCAGGCTGTTTATCCCCGGTGTTTGCCGACAGGCCCAAATTCGGGCACGTGGCCCCGCCCTTTCACGGCCAGGCCAAAGGTGCCGAGGCTTTTGCCGCCTATATAAAGGAAAAGACCCAAGGCAAAATCGACATGGCCACTTTTCCGGCAGGCCAGCTCGGAGGAGAACGCTCCCTTGCCGAACAGGTTCAGGCCGGGACCCTTCAGGTGGCCACCATTACCACAGCCGTCCTTCAGAATTTCATTCCCCAGTGCGCCATCATGGACATGCCCTTTATTTTCCCCGACAGGCAAACCTTGTACGCCACACTGGACGACCAGGAGGTTCAGGACAAACTCTTTTCCCTGTTCCCTAAAAAAGGGTTCATTGCCATTGGCTGGACGGAAAATGAAATCCGTGATTTCACCAACACCAAAAGGCCTGTCAGAACCCCTGACGATATCAAGGGCCTTAAGGTCAGGGTCATGAATTCCCCAGTCTACCTGGATACCTTTAAACAGCTGGGGGCATCGCCTGTGGCCATCCCCTTTCCTGAAATCTACAACGCCCTTCAGACCGGCGTGATCGATGCCCAGGAAAACCCCATCATGACATCCATTCTCATGAAATTTACCGAGGTCACCAAATACGTGACAAGAACCCAGCATTGCGTAACCGAATGCGTCATTGTGGTCAGCCCGGCCTACTGGGCCACCCTGTCCAAGTCGGAACAGGAAATTTTCCGGCTGGCCGCCAAGGTATGCGTTGAAACCAACCGGAATGTGAATGCAGACCTTCACCAGGCCCTTCCCAAGTCCAATATCTCCGTTGATGAGTACGCCAAACAAAACCAGATCGAGATCATTGACCTGACGCCGGAGCAGCGGGAAAACTTCAGACAGGCCATGACACCGGTATGGGATAAGTATCGTAAAAAAATCGGGGGCGACCTGTTTGACTTTATCCTGGAAAAAATCAAATCCCACAGCCATTAATGGCACACAGGGTTTAATTCACCCTCTTTTTTTCAACCATTACACTTTTTTTTAAACATGTTAAATAAAATTGAAAAGGCAGTCCTGGTATGGACCATACTGGGACTTGCCTTTATTGGATTCATTCAGGTCATCACCCGGTACGCCTTTAACTATTCGTTTACCTGGTATGAGGAGTTTGGCCGGTATGCCGGGGTGTTTGTGGCCTATGCCGGGGCCTGTACCGGGGTTAAAACCGGCGGCCATTTTGCCATGGACCTTATGGTCACCCGGTTGAGACATCCCTGGAAGACCGGGGTAAAAACATTTACCGCGCTCCTTTCCGCCGCCTTTTTTGTGGTGGTGGCGTTTTACTCCTGGGAAATCGTTTTCCGCATGTACGGTTTCGGGACCACGTCTTCGACCATGCAGATTCCCATGTACATCGCCTATCTGCCCATTCCGGTTTTTTCAGGCTTTGCCGCCATCCGGTACCTGATCCAGGCCGGCACCACAGGCCGCCACTTTTTCAATTCCCCCAAAGAGGACGTCCGATGATCCTGACCATCTGCCTTTGTTTTTCTATTCTCCTGTTTTTAGGCCTTCCCATTGCCATTATCCTGGGCGTGACCACCCTGGTCTGCCTGGTGGGCTTTACCTCGACGCCGCTGCAGATCATTACCCAGCAATTGTTCAATGCCCTGGATAAATTTGTGCTCCTGGCCATCCCGTTTTTTATCCTGGCAGGGGCCATCATGACCCGTGGGGGGATTGCCAGAAAGCTGATCAATTTTGTCAATGCCATGGTGGGCTGGTTTCCCGGGGGTCTTGCCATGGCCGGTATCCTGGCCTGCATTTTTTTTGCCGCCATTTCAGGATCTTCTCCGGCCACGGTGGTGGCCATCGGCTCCATCATGATTCCGGCCCTGGCCCGGGCCGGGTATGACCGGCGGTTTTCCTTAGGACTGATAACGGTGTCCGGATCACTTGGCATTGTAATCCCGCCGTCCATTCCCATGATCCTTTACTGCCTGGTCATGAACACGTCGGTGGCCAGGATCTTCATGGCCGGGATACTGCCCGGACTGCTCATCGGGTTCTTTTTAATGGTCTACACCTATTTCATGGCCAGAAAACACAACTGGCGCATTGAAAATAAAGCCTCCATTCGGGACCTTGCCAGAACCGCCAAAGAGGGGATCTGGGCGTTGCTGCTCCCCCTTATTGTTCTGGGGGGCATCTATTCAGGGATGTTCACCCCCACCGAGGCGGCCGCTGTCTCCGTGGTCTATGCCCTGTTTGTGGAGCTGTTCATTTACAAGGAATTCAAGTTTTCCCAGATCACGGATATCTGTCAGGAGGCGGCGGTCCTGTCTGCCTGTCTGCTGTTTATTTTATCCACGGCCATGACCTTTATCTGGCTGCTGACGGCCCAGGAAATCCCCCAGCAGATGGCGGATATCATTATCCGCCACATCCACAGCCCCTGGGTTTTTCTTTTTACGGTCAACGTTCTGTTTCTTATCATGGGCTGTTTCATGGACGATGTCTCGGCCATGCTCATTCTGGCCCCGATTTTTCTGGAAACCTTAAACCGGTATCACATTGATCTTGTCCACTTCGGGATTATCATGGTATTGAACATCCAGATGGGCATGTTAACCCCTCCCTTCGGGCTCAACCTGTTTGTGTCTTCAGGCATTACCAAAGCCCCGCTGGTGGAGATCGCCCGGGGCGTGCTGCCCTTTTTGGGCATCATGCTCATCTGCCTGATGCTGGTCACTTATATCCCGTGGATATCGCTGGCCCTGCCGGAACTGCTTTTGGATTAGTGTTTGACCCAAATACAGGTTCAGGCATCGGTTTAAAAAAACAACCCTTATTTCAAAACATAATTTGTAAATGAAACATTCAAATTCCAATGATGTATCCGGCATTTCAAGGCTGGATCTCAGACTGTGGAAAGAATACCTTTATATTGCCCAGGAATTCTGGCTTCCCCGGGAGTTAAAAAGCAGTCCCCGGTTTATTCTATTAATCTGCCTGTTAATGGCCTTTGTGGCATCCCTTCTCTTTTTCTTTATTGCCGCTGTAACCACCGTTACCCATGCGGCCGCCCCGGATCTTACCGGAAAGATGGCACCCGGATTAATGAACTGGGTCAACGCAATCGTCCAAAGCCCCCTGTGTTTTGTAATGGCGGCAGGCTTCCTGGTTCCGGTTCTGGTCTTTGGGTCTTATTCCAAAAAGCTGTCCGTTTTCCTGAAACCCTGGGCACTGCTCGGGATCCTGCTGCTGCTGTCCTTTACCGTCAGCGGCCTGAATGTGGTGATCAGCTATGTGGGCCGGTTTTTCCAGACGGCCCTGGCCGGCAAAGATCAGGCCACCTTCTGGCGGTTTCTGTATGTCTACGCCTCGGTATTTGTCATCGGAACCCCCATTGTGGTCATCTACAGTTATACGCGAAAGAAGCTTGGCCTGATCTGGAGAGAATGGATCACCACAGATTTTATCCATCATTATCTGACCAACCGGGCCTACTACACCCTGACCGGCAGCAAAGACATCGACAACCCGGATCAGCGGATGGCCGAAGACTTAAAAGAATTCACCATCACCAGCCTGAACTTTCTGCTCATTATTTTAGGGGCTGTGGTGGACCTGGTCGCCTTTACCGGCATTCTCTGGTCCATATCCTGGCTTTTATCCGGGATCCTGCTGGCCTACGCCATTGTGGGAACCCTGATCACTATCTTCATTGGAAAGCGGCTGGTGGGCTTAAATTATAACCAGCTTAAAAAAGAAGCGGATTTCAGGTACGGCCTGATCCATATCCGGGACAATGCCGAATCCATCGCCTTTTATAAAGGAGAAACCGGGGAAAAGGAGCAAATCACCAAACGCTTTAAAGAAGTCCTGAAAAACTTTAATTTTTTAATCGGATGGCAGCGGAACCTTGATTTTTTCACCACCGGCTATAATTAGTGTTTGAACGAAAAGTCACCCATCTGCTGTGTTGCAGGAAAAGTTGCAATCCTCACAACCCCATGGTTGCTCCGGTTGCAACTTTCCCTGCGCCTTGCACCTGGGCAACTTTTCGTCCAAACACGGGGTTTTCGTTCAGGCACTAATTATCTGGTCATCATTCTTCCGGCCATGATCGTGGCCCCCATGTACTTTGCCGGCAAGGTTGAATTTGGGGAAATCTCCCAGGCATCCTTTGCCTTTGGCCAGGTGTTGGGGGCCTTTTCCATTATTGTCCAGTACTTTGACAGCATCAGCGCCTTTGCCGCCGGCATCAACCGGGTATCCAGCTTTAAAGACACCGGATTTCAGGCAGACCCTGATCCAGGACCTGTCCGTAAGCCTTGAAAAAGGGGACAGCATCCTGATCATGGGGCATTCGGGTGCCGGAAAAAGCTCACTGCTCAGGGGGATCGCAGGTCTGTGGACCTCGGGCAGCGGCACCATTGAACACCCGCCGGCAGACCGGGTCATGTTTCTTCCCCAGAAACCCTACATGGTCCTGGGCTCTTTAAGGGATCAGCTCCAATACCCGTCCGGACAGTTTCTTGACAATGACCGGATCCGGACGGTTATGGCAACGGTCAACTTAAAAGACCTGTATCTCAAACTTGAAGCCGCCGCCCCGGACGGCGCTTTTCTGGATGTGGAAAAAAACTGGGAAGAAATCCTCTCCCAAGGGGAGCAGCAGCGCCTGGCCTTTGCCAGACTGCTTATCGCCCAGCCTGAATTCGCCATCTTAGATGAGGCCACATCCGCCCTTGATGTTGACAATGAAAAAGCCCTTTACCAGCTGTTATCAAAGCTGAACACCCAGTACATCAGCGTCGGCCACAGACCGACCCTGTCCGCCTTTCACCATACCATTTTAACCCTTGAGGGAAACGGGAAATGGTCCATTCGCGGAACCATGGGCTGAATTCTGGTTTTTTGACGAAAAAGGATTTGGGCTTATCTTCAATATAACAGACTTGGGACTTGGGGATTGCAGCATCCGCGGCCTCCCCAAGTCCCATATCCCAAGTCCCAAGTCTATACATTACATTCAAAATCAGCAAGGTAGATCCAAATCAATGTCAGGTTTCTTTACACCCTGAAAATCCCTTTTTCGGGTGATTGAATTTCTGCGGACGGGAAATCAATTATATTTTCTATAAAATAAGCCGGTTACCTTTCTTTCACTTCATGGCACGCCTGTTGCTCTATACCTTAAGTAGAAAAGCCATACATCCAACCGTGTCATCTATAAAAAAAGGAGGTGAATATGCTGATAAAAGACTGGATGAGCAAACCTGCCGTAACCATCGGCAAGGAAGAGTCTTTAAACAGTGCCGCAAAAATGATGCGGACCCGGGTAATCTCCATGCTGCCGGTGATGGATGCCGACCGAATCGTCGGCGTGGTCACGGACGGGGACATTAAAAAGGCCATGCCTTCAGACGCCACGACCCTGGACCGGTTCGAAATCCGGTCTTTGCTGGATTCTGTGGCCATTAAAAAGGTGATGTCACACCCGGTAATCACTGTTGAATTGGACTGGACTGTGGACGAAGGGGCAAGCCTCATGCTCAGGAATGCCATCAGCGCCCTGCCGGTTACAGACGCTTCCGGAAAACTGGCCGGGGTCATTACCAAAAGCGATATTTTCAGGTGTTTTGTCTCTTTCACCGGTGTGGCGGCCTCAGGACAGATTTTCTCCTTTAAAATCCAGGACAAACCCGGCAGCATCAAACGGGTAACCGACCTGATCCGGAACAGCGGCGGACGGCTGTGCAGTATCATGACCTCATATGATGATATTGAAGAGGGATACCGCAAGGCATTTTTCCATACACTGGATATTGCTCCTGAAAAATTTGACCACATCGTGGACCAGCTGGGCCCGGCCGGAGAACTGAGCTATGCCGCCGACCTTTCAAGGGGATACCGGAAACTATTCTAACGGCCACGGGCCGTCTTGGTGATCCGGCCAAGAACCGCCAAAAACAAATAATGAAAGTATTTTTCAGGATGTTAGTGAAACTTTCATATAAAAGGAGAAGCGCATGAAAAAGATCAAAAAAATTCTGGCCTGTGTGGACCTGTCTGAATACTCCACCATGACCCTGGAATACGCCTGTGAAATCGCCAAAGGAACTGACGCTGAAATCCTGGTCCTGAACGTCATCAACGAAAAAGATGTCTATGCCGTTGAAATGGCAGCCAGAATATACCCTGTAAACGAGGACCTTAAAACCTATGTCAAACAGATGACCGTTATCCGCAACGAAGACCTGCGCAGCCTGATAAAGGAGCGCTTTTTTGAAGAAAAATCCCGGATGACCCTGAAAATTGAAGTAGGGATCCCTTACGAGACCATCATCGAAACCGCAGAAAATGAAAATGCGGACCTGGTTGTCATGGCCAACAAAGGCCGGGGAAACCTGTCAAAGGTCTTGTTCGGCAGTGCGGCAGAAAAGGTATTCCGCCATTGTAAGGTGCCTGTCCTCAGTGTCCGGTCCAAAGACAAATTTACCCGGAACGGTTAACAGGGTAGCGCATACTCCCGGGCTTCCCTCACTTGGGAAGCCTTCAGGGGAAGGCGGATAATGAAACAGGCCCCGGCACCTGAAAAGGATTCTACGGCCATTTCGCCCCGGTGATTTTCGGTGATGATGAAATAGGACACACTCAGGCCAAGCCCGGTCCCTTCCCCTACCGGTTTGGTGGTAAAAAAGGGTTCAAAAACCCGCTTGCGAACCTTTTCGTCCATGCCGGGGCCGTTATCCTTGATCCGGATGCTGAGCATTTCAGCATCCGGGTCTGTGGTTATCCGGATTAAAATTTCCGGCTGTTTCACCCCGGCGGCCTGCATGGCCTGGGCACTGTTGGCCAGGATATTCAACAGGACCTGCTGGATTTTATTTTCCTCACAGGGAACCGGCGGCAGATGATCTTCATAATCTTTTATAATGCGGATCTTTTTAAAATCGTATTGCTGTTTTAAGTTAAAATCCGTTGCGGCAAGTTCCAGGGTTTTATCCACGATGGCGGCCATATGGTGGGTCGCCATCAGGTCCTCGCTTTTCCGGGCAAATCCCAGCATATTTTTAACGATCCTGGAAATCCGGATTCCGGATTCTGAAATGGTATCCAGAATGGATAAAATCTGTCGTTTTTCCATAAACGCCCTGATGTCTTCCATGGGGATGCCGGCTTCCTCTGCCGCTTCAAGGTTGGCGGGTGTATGGATACGGGCTAAGCGTTTGGTCAAAAGGTCGGTGTTCTGTATAATCCCGGATAAGGGGTTGTTGATCTCATGGGCCATGCCGGCAGCTAAGCCCCCCACGGACATCATTTTTTCAGTCTGGACCATGATCTGCTGGGCCCGCTTGTATTCGGTGATGTCACGGGCCGTGGATTGAACCACTGTTTTATGGCCCAAGGTCATACAAAGAGAAGAAACGCTGACATATAACAATTCGCCGTCAGGGCGTTGAAGCCGCCATTCAAAATTGGCCACCCCGCCGTCTTGAAGCTTTCTGATGATGTCATAAAACTGGGCAAGGGACAGCACCTGATCGGGTTGATAGGTCGACGAAAAATCCAGAAAACTGCGCCCGAGCAGCTGGTCCTTTGACGCGACGCCAAAGATGTCCAGGACGGCCGGGTTGCAGTCCAAAAACCGGCCGTCCAGGTCGGTTAGAATAATACCGTCCCTGGATGCCTCAAACAGGCTCCGATATTTTTTTTCCCTTTCAAGGATTTCCCTTTCCGCACGCCGGGAAACCACCAGTCCATAGGTAACCCCCAAAAAGGCCATCACCAGCAGAACAAACAGGGACGCCATACCAAAAATCATTTTTTTATGCCGGCGGTAAAAAGAATCGGGCCGGTAAAGCAGTTCCCCCTCAAGCCCGGACGGCACAGCAATGGCGTGACGATCCAGCTGCCTGAAGTCATACTTGAGCCCGGCCTTTGTGCCATATTGCACGGGAATATCGTCCGGGGCTTTTCCGGCCAGGATTTGCCTCACCTTCCGGGCTGCGGCCGCGCCGTGTTCATACCCTTCGGTCAAATACCCCCCCACAATGCCCAGCCCCAGGGAAAAGTCCCAGGTGCCATAAACCGGAACCGGAGAATGGGAGGCCACCATTCTGGCGGCCTGATCGTATTCAAAAAACCGGCCGCTGCGATCCCGGAAAAACAGGGTAAACAGCACAATATCCCCGGATTTAAGCCCCTCCAGCAAATGGATCAGCTCTGTGGCCGTAACATCATAAACCAATTGAATTTCAGGCCATTGGGGTTTGGGGGGGTGGCATAAGATTTCAACCTGCTTTTGAATCCGCTTGCCCGTGGTGGTATTGTCCGTAACAACAAGTATCCGGCGGCTGTCCGGATGGATTTTGGTGATCAGATCAAAATTGCCCGGCAAATCAATCTGTTCGTCAACACCGGTGGCATTGGTAAGGCCCTCAAGCTCTTTAGATGAAATAAAATTAACCCCGCAGAACACCAGGGGCACCTGTCCCCAGATATCCTTTCCCCTTTCCTTAAAAAAATCAAAGGCATTGTTGTCCGACGTAATCACCGCTGCATAGGGCCGGTCCTGGTATTTTAGCTTTAACAGGTCCGTGAGCCGGTCCAGGTATCCGTCACCATAGATCCGTTTGGTATCCATGTACTCTATATGCAGCTCAATATCGGATCCTGAAAGGGTATCCTTTATCCCCCGGGCGATCTCATCGCTCCACAAAAATCCTTTGTGATAGGAATTGAGCAACACCACCTGCCGGGTTTCCCCGGGCCCTGTTTCCCCACATGAACAAACGCAGGGCCCGGGCAGCAATAAAAGAAGCCCCAAAAATATGATCTTGAACGTGACCCCCATGGATCGCACCCCCATATGCTTCACATCACTTCCTTATCGCAAATCCTGATCCGTCAGACTGTCTTCATCATCAACGAAATGGTTGCTGCCGCCACACACCTGATCGTGGGAACAGCCGGGAACCGTACTTTGGTTGTGCATACAATTGATCTGGATTTAATCAAATCCCCGGCCCGCTGTCAATGACTTGGCGATAGAAAATAAAACAACCGGAGGCCGGAAGGCGGAAACAGGAGACCGAATGCCGCCCCCTATGGATTCGCGACGTCCGGTTTCCCGTTTCCGGTCTTTCGGAGAATCCAAGTGGGAAATAAATTTACCACCCCTATCACTTTTTTTTCTACTTATAACACATTTTTTTCACAATCACTAGACCGCCGGGGAATTGCCCATGGATTTAAAAAAACGTAACTCATTAGAATATTAAAGGAAATAATTTTTATTGTTTTTTAACGGTTTTCGCCATGATTCTTGCATAACCAAGTAACCGTTGCATTTGTCCAAAGAGAATAGAATCAGATCCACTGAAGGCCGGCTCCTGCGAAAATGAAAAGCTTCAGGCTTTGACTTAAAGCCCCCTTCGCCAACAGAATGCTGAAGAAACCGGGTCCCCTAAAGGAGAACCATGATGAGAAAAGAACAGCCCAATCCCCTGGTCATACTGATCCTGTCCATGTTTTTATTTCTTTGCAGTCAGGCTTATGCCGATGACACCACCTCAACCATCATCTATGTAAATGCCGGGGCCAACGGCAGCCAGACCGGAACTTCCTGGGCCAATGCATTCACCGGCCTGCAGGATGGCCTTGATGCCGCTTCAGACAGCGAAACAAGCTACCAGATATGGGTGGCCAGAGGGACCTATTATCCTTCGGTGGAAAACGGAGGTTCCGGCGACCGCTTTAAATCCTTTCAGCTGAAAAACAACGTGGCCATTTACGGAGGGTTTGATCCCGATACCGGGGCCGATGAAATGGGGGAACGGGACGTTGAAGGCAACCCGACCATTCTCAGCGGCGACATCGGTACTGTGGATGATGATTCAGACAACTGCTATCATGTGTTTTACCATCCCGAGGGCACCAACCTTACCGCCACAGCGGTCCTTGACGGATTTACGATTACGGCCGGGGCTGCGGACGGGACAAGCTTGAATCAGCATGGTGCCGGCATGTTAAACTATGATTCATCCCCTACCCTTTCCAGCTGCACCTTCAGCGGCAATTCAGCTTCTTATTATGGCGGCGGCATGTACAACCTTGCATCTTCCCCGGCCCTGACCAACTGCACCTTCAGTGACAATTCAGCCGTGTACGGCGGCGGAATGAGCAATGATTCATCGTCATCTCCAACCCTGAATGACTGCGACTTGAGTGGCAACTCGGCGTCCCGCGGCGGTGGCATGTACAATAATTCCTTGTCATCTCCAATCCTGAACAGCTGCGTTTTGAGCAGCAACTCATCATCGTCCTATGGCGGCGGTATGTTCAACAGTTCCTCGTCATCTCCAATCCTAAACAGCTGCGTTTTGAGCAGCAACTCGGCGTCCGATGGCGGCGGTATGCTCAACAGTTCCTCGTCATCTCCAACCCTGAACAGCTGCGTGGTGAACGGCAATTCAGCGTCCAGTGGCGGCGGCATGTACAATTCCTCATCCGCCCCGTTGCTGAACAGCTGCACCGTCAGTGACAATTCGGCTTCAAGTTATGATGGCGGCGGCATGCATAACAGTTCCTCATCCCCGGTTCTGGCCAACTGCACCTTTAACGGCAATTCGGCCCGATACGGCGGCGGCATCTACAATCGATATTCCTCATCCCCGACCCTGGCCAACTGTACCATCAGCGGCAACTCGGCTTCAAGAGACGGCGGCGGCATGCACAATACATCATCTTCGTCCCCGGCCCTGACCAACTGCACCGTCAGCGGCAATTCGGCTTCTAATTATGGCGGCGGCATATACAATGAATCTGCCTCGTCCCCGACCCTGACCAACTGTATTGTCTGGGGGAACGATGATGATACCGGCGATCCGATTTACAATGACGAAAGCGTTCCGGTAATCTGTTACAGCTTTATCCAAAACAGCGGAGGCAGCAGCAATTGGAACATATCTTTTGGGACTGACGGCGGCCATAATATGGATGCCGACCCCCTGTTTTTCATTAACCCCGATCCGGGTCAGGGGGAATCAGGCGACCTCCACCTGCTGTCTAATTCCCCATGCAAAAATGCCGGACTTAACCCGGGAGAGGATTTCCCTGAAACCGATATGGACGGTGAGGCGCGAATCTTTGAAGAGCAGATTGATATAGGCGCAGATGAATATAATGATGCCGACAGCGACGGCCTGCCCGATTACTGGGAAGAAAAATACAGTATTTCCCAGCCCGGTGCAGATCCGGACACAGATGGCCTGACCAATTACCAGGAGTACCTGTCCCGTACAGACCCGGGCGTTGTTGACACAGATGGCGACGGCATCCCTGACGGTGATGAGGACTATGATAACGACGGCCTGACCAATATCGTTGAAACATCGGTTTACGGCACGTCGCCGGGCACACCGGATACGGATGGTGACGGATATACGGACTTGGATGAAATTTTTCATGGGTCATCCCCCACCGAGGCTACCGCCACACTGCCGGGGATTAATATCCATGTGAAGCCCGGGAGCTCCGGAGAATTTCCATCGGGCGGAAAGGAGTGGGAAACCGCTCTGGGAGACCTTCAAACCGCATTGGCACTTGCCGTTGCCGGGGACAGTATCTGGGTGGCCGAAGGCACCTATTATCCGTCTGCTGAATATGGAGACAGCCATTTTCGGTTCAAATCCTTTCAGATGAAAAATAATGTGGCCATTCTGGGCGGGTTTGATCCTGAAAACGGTGCCACAACCCTTGAAAGCCGTGACTGGGAGGCCAATCCCACCATTATCAGCGGCGACATCGGCATTTTGAATGACAGCTCCGACAATTGCTACCATGTCTTTTATCACCCTGAAGGCACTGATCTGGACAACACAGCGATTCTTGACGGATTTACCATCCGGGACGGAAATGGCGGTGGTGGCATGTTAAACATGGCTTCATCCCCGACTGTGCGCAACTGTACCTTTACTTCAAATACCGGTGCCGGTATGTACAATGATGAATCCTCCCCAATCCTGATCAACTGCACTTTTACCGGCAATTCGGCTTCAGCAGGCGGCGGCATGGCCAATTATTCCTCCTCCCCAACCCTGACCGGCTGTACCTTTAGCGGTAATTCAGCGTCAACTTCCGGTGGCGGCATGTATAATAAAGCCTCGTCCCCGACCCTGACCCACTGTACGTTTAGCGACAATTTGGTTACAAGTACCGAAGTCAGCGTTTACAGTTATGGGGGCGCTATGTACAATAACGCCTCCTCCCCGACCCTGACCCATTGTACTTTTAGCGGCAACTCGGCCCCAAAAGGTGCCGGTGGTATCTACAATGGTGATGAATCATCTCCTGTCCTGACCCATTGTACATTCAGTGGCAACTCGGCTACATATTCCGGGAGTGGCGGAGCCATGTACAATGGTTCCTATTGCAGCCCAATCCTGACCAACTGTACCTTTAACAGCAATCTGGCTTCAAATAAGGGCGGCGGTATGTTCAATGGTTCCTATGGTTTACCGGTCCTGACCCACTGCACGTTCAGCGCAAATAAAGCGTCAACCGGCGGCGGGATCTACAATAATTCCTCTGCCTGTCCGATCCTGACCAACTGCATCCTGTGGGGAAATCAGGCTGAATATAAAGGGAAAAATATTTTTACTGTAAGTAACGAAGAAATCAACACCAACGCTGACATCAGTTATTCCAATATTGAAGGCAGCCATAACTGGAACTCAACTTTTGGCACAAACGGGGGCCATAATATTGATGCCGATCCCCTGTTTGTAAGAAACCCCGATCCGGACCGGGGCGATCTGGGCGACCTTCACCTTAAGTCCAATTCCCCATGCAAAAACACAGGAAACACTTCGGCCGAAAACATCCCTGACACCGATATGGACGGTGAAAGCCGCATTATAGAAGAGATCGTTGACATGGGGGCAGACGAGTTCAATGATGCCAATGATAATGATCTGCCCGATTACTGGGAGGAAACCCACGATATTTCAAAACTCGGGGAAGATCCGGATGGAGACGGGCTGACCAATTATCAGGAGTACCTTTGCGGCACGGACCAGGACGAGGCCGATACCGATGACGACGGTACCCTTGACGGTGATGAAGACTATGACAACGACGGACTCACCAACATTGATGAAGTATTGACTCACAAGACGGCACCGGATAATCCGGATACCGATGGTGACGGATATACGGATCTTGAAGAAATCTTCCGTAATTCATCCCCTACAGACGACGCCTCGATCCCGGAGAACATCACCATCTTTGTAAAACCCGGCGGTTCGACCGATCCGGCCACCGGGGGAAGAACCTGGGAAACGGCATTGGGAGATTTACAGACGGCATTGAACATTGCCGCCCCCGGAGACAGCATATGGGTGGCCAAAGGCACCTATTATCCGTCAGTGGAACATGGGGGGGCCGGTGACCGGTACCGGTCATTTCAGATGAAGAACAATGTGGCGGTTTACGGAGGATTTGATCCTGACGCCGGGGCCGATGGGTTTGAAGACCGGGACTTTGAAGGCAACCCGACCATTCTCAGCGGTGACATCGGCACTTTGGATGATGATTCAGACAACTGCTATCATGTGATGTATCACCCTGAAGGCACCAATGTGGACAACACCGCCGTGCTTGACGGATTTGTGATTGCGGATGGGTATGCCAATGGCGAATTGATCTTTTGCTATGGTGCCGGGGTATATAACTATGCCTCGTCCCCGACCCTTACCAACTGCATCATCAGCAGTAACACGGCTTCGGATTATGGCGGTGCCATGTACAATGAATTCTCATCTCCGATACTGGCCAATTGCTCTTTTATCGGTAATTCGGCTCAAAATGGCGGCGCTATTTACAATGATGAGGTTTCCGCCCCTAACCTGACCAATTGCTCCTTTACCAGCAACTCGGCTTCAACAGGCGGCGGCATATACAATTATGGTTCCTCTATTTCAATTCTGACCAACTGCATTTTTACCGGGAACATAGCGTCATCATCCGGCGGCGGCATTTACGATTCTTCCTCCTCCCCCTCAACGTTGACCCACTGCACTTTCAGCGGCAACTCGGCTTCAAGTTATGGCGGTGGAATGTACATCAGCGCTGCCCTGGCCTTGACCGACTGCACTTTCAGCAACAATTCAGCCTCAGCTTATGGGGGCGGGATATATATCAGCAGCGCCTCCCCAACCTTGACCCGGTGTACGTTTAACGGCAATCGGGCCTCAACCTATGGCGGTGGGTTGTACAACAGATATTCATCCCCGACTGTGGCCAACTGCACTTTTTGGGGCAACTCAGCTTCAGGATATGGCGGGGCCATGTATAACCATTATTATGCCTTCCCGATCCTGACCAACTGTATTCTCCGGAACAATCAGGCAGATGAAGGCGGAAACGAAATTTATAATTATACTTCCGCCGCGCCTGTAATCAGCTACGCCAATATTGAGGGCAGCGGCGGCAGTGATGCCTGGGACACGGCCTTAGGCACGGATAACGGTAACAATATAGATGCCGACCCCGGATTTACGGATTCAGATGCCGGTGATTACAGCCTGCTGCCCGACTCTGTCTGCATTGATGGGGGGGATCCTTCGTTCTCCGTGCCGGAAAACGGGGGCTGGGCCGTTGACATGGGGGCCGTTGAATACACGGGCACCACGGTAACCCGGGCGGTGAGCGG
Organism: uncultured Desulfospira sp.; assembly: GCA_963663165.1. Lineage (GTDB taxonomy): Bacteria > Desulfobacterota > Desulfobacteria > Desulfobacterales > Desulfobacteraceae > Desulfospira. Next base: position 1,324,128 of record OY760175.1, read on the forward strand.
ATCAGGGGAACTGGTCTTTGGCGGCCAGGTCAAAGCAAAGGTGACCCTGACGGATCCCACCATTGCCGCTGTCACCATTACGGTTCATCCAGGCACCTGGTACTCCGCCGCAGAAAACAACAGCGTAAAGCGGTGGTATGAAATCAGCACCCCCGGGGGTGAAACGGTCACGGCCGACCTGACCCTGACCTATGATGATGATGAGCTTGGAAATCAGACCGAGGCCACCTTGGGCCTGTGGCACCTGTCAGGCAACACATGGGAAGGGACCTGCGGCACGGTGGATCCCGTTGAGAACACGGTCCATGTTGAAGGGATGTCCATTCAGGATAACCTTATCATCAGCAGTACTTTCCCAAGGGATACGGACCAGGACGGCCTTTCCGATATGGAAGACCCCTTTCTCTGGGATGCCCGGTACCAGTCCGATGACGACAGGGACGGCATTGCCGATGAATGGGAAATGGAACTATTCGGGGATCTGACAACGGCGGATGTGTCCAGCGACTATGACGGGGACGGCCTCACCGATCTGGCCGAATTCTTAGGCCAGACCGACCCGGTGACCCAGATCACGGACCGGATCACAGAACAAGTCACAGAACAGATGGAACTTCAAATTGACGTCCTCACCGAATCGGCCGGCTACCTTAAAATCGGGGACCATGACCAGGACGGGGACGTGGACGGTGATGATCTGAAACACTTTTCAACCTTTTACGGCAGCACCAACGTCAGCGTTGACAATGACGGGGACGGTTACGCTGAAATTGACGGCGACTGCGATGATACCGATCCGGATGTCAACCCGGGGGCCGAGGAAATCAGCGGGGACGGTGTTGACAATGACTGTGACGGGAATATGGAATAGTTTCCGGGTGGGTGGCCAACATGTAAAAAAGGAGACCGGGGGAAGGGAGACGGGAGACCGGATCGTGTATCCTTAGGGGTTTCGCATTCCGGTCTCCCGTCTTTCGGTCTCCGGTTTCCTTCAATTTTATTGTCCTTTATTCTTCTTTGCCGGGGATGGCCATAAGCTGTCCTGCCAGTTCGGGAGAGGGGCGGTCATAGAAAACCCCGGCTCCGGGGTGCCGGGGGTGCATGCCCCGGATGAACAGGTAACAGACCCCACCGAAATCTTTTGCGTAATCATAATCTTTCAGGCGAAGTTTAAGGTACCGGTCCAGGGCCAGAAGATAAATGTGGTATTGCAGGATATAATGGTGTTCGAGCATGGCCCGGGCCATGGCAGCAGGGTTGTAATCGGCATAGGCAGGTCCAAGGAAATTGGATTTATAGTCCAGGATATACCATTTGCCCTGGCGCCGGACAACCAGGTCGATAAATCCTTTGATGTAGCCGTTCAATGCATCGGGGTTGAGCCGTTGAAGCAGGGCCGGGTATGACTTAAACCGGCCATGGGTTTCAAATAAATTTGCGATATCGGCTGTTTTAAAGTCTTCAACACTGAAAACAAACTCCAGTTCGGAAAACCGGTTTTCCCTGGTGATATCCTTGAGGCAAAAGGTGCCGCTGTCCGTTTCAAGGGGGGCGGACAGGATGTCCTGAACCGCCTGGACAGCCGGGGCGCAAAGCCTGGGATCGGTGAATCCGAATTGCTCCAGATTGGACAGGACCGCATTTTCCACGGCTTCAACCGGGGCTGCAAAATCCAGCTGTTCCAGTACCGCATGAAAAAAATCCCCGGCTGCCGCCCCTTTGGGAAAATCCTTGAGCGGGATGTCGGCCTCCGGGTCTTTGGGGACGGACCCGCCGGTCTCGCCTTCCAGGATGGGTTCTGCTTCAGGGGCTTCACCTTCCCCGGGTGGGGTATCCCAGCCCTTGTCCTTTTCCTGGGAAATCATGGCGGAAAAAGAGGAAATCCGCCACTGGGGGGCAATGGTCCGGGTGATGGTCCGGGCAGACAGGCGGCTGGTGTCTTGGCGTGTCCCGGCCCAGGGTTGAGCTTTATCCGGTTCCGCCATGGTCTCAATCGTTACACCGTCTGAATGGGCCGTTTCAAAAGCCTTTAAATCCAAGAGCATGCCCTGGTCTTCGGCACACCCACCGGGGTGAAGGATGTTGCCCAACGCCGAGGTTTCAACCCCGGCAAAGCCCCCCCACAGGATTCGTAACCCCGCCGAAGCCCGGGTCAGGGCCACGTATAAAAGCCGCCGATCTTCGGCGTCGGCCTCCATTGCCCGAAGGTCCCGGGACCGCTGTATCCCTTCGGCATCTGTCCCGCCCGGTTCTAAGGCCGCATCCACCCTTAAATCCAGCCGGAGGAGGTTGTTCTGGTCCGGGTCATGGAACAGTACCGGCCCTTTGGATGAGGAACTGCCCCCCTGCCCGGCCCAGAGATACGGCAGGTAAACCAGGGGATATTCCAAGCCCTTGCTCTTGTGGATGGTCACAATGGCCACGGCTTTTTCATCGCTTTCCAGGCGCAGTTCATCGGCCATCTCATCCCGGGTCTGGTCCGACAACTGGTGTTCAAGCCATTTTAACAAAAAGGACCGGGACAGCCGGCGGCTCTGCTCAACCCCGGAGGAAAGCTCCATTAAATGGTAAAAATTAGTGATTGTCCTTTCCCCCATGGTTGTCCGGCGGCTGTCTTCCCGGTCTTCAGAATGAAACAGGGCCGTGAACATGGCGGCGATCCCCCGGGTTTCCCAGATGGTTTTATAGGCGGCAAACCGGTCCTGCCATTTAATCAGTCCGGTTTCATCTTGATCCAGGTCGATCAGATCCCGGGCCCGGAACCCGAATACACCAGTGGCCAGGGCCGCCTTTAAAATTTTTGTCCGATCGGGCCGGTCCACGGCGCAAAGCAGGGTATAAAATTCCTGGGCCTCATTTGCATCAAACACTGAGCCGGTCTTGGACACAAAGCAGGGGATGTTTAATTCAGACAGGGCCGATCTGACGTCTTCGGCCTGGTCATTGGTCCGGACCAGCACGGCCATATCCCCGGGGCCGGGGGACCGGCTTCCCCCGTTTTTGTCCCGGATCTGTAAGGGGGAAGTAAGGTCTTGTAAAATCTGTTGGCCCAGCAACGGCGGAATGATTTTCATGGCATGCTCTTTGCCGACCAGCCCGTTTCTGGCAACATAGGCGTCCTGTCTGGGGACAAAGTCGATCTGCAGTGGCGGAACCGCCTTTCCCTGAAGGCTCAGCAGGTCTATGGCACCCGTTGGCGTTCCCACCGGGGTAAATTCGATGTCCTTAAATATAAACGGTCTTTCCCTGAGGCTGAATACGGCATTCACCGCCTTGACCAGCAGGGGCGAAGACCGGTAATTCTTATCTAAGGTAAACATCTGGTCGCTGTCTTTGCAGGCGGTGAGATAGGCAAAGATGTCCCCGCCCCGGAAGGCGTAAATGGCCTGTTTGGGGTCGCCGATCATGAAAAAAGGCGGCTTTTTTGGGGCCTCCGGTTTTGAGAACAGGGCGGAGAAAATGGCGTACTGCCGGGGATCCGTGTCCTGAAATTCGTCAATCAGGCAGGCCTGAAAGGTTTCCCGGACTGCCGCAGTCAACGGCTGTCCGTCAGGGCCGTCCAAGGCTGCGGCAAGGTCGTTGACCAGGTCGTCAAAAAAACAGGTCCCGGTCCTGGCTTTCATTTTGGCCAGTTCCTCGGTGTAAAACCTTAAAAATTCCAGGCGCAGCCCTTCCAGGTTCCTGGCCATGCCCCGGTAAAGCCTTAACAGATCTTGGCAAAGATCAAAGAATTCATGGGCCGGCGGGGAACCGGAGTCGGTTTTTTCGGAAAGCCTTGTATGGGTGAATTTGTACAGGGAATCGCCCTTTTCTTCCATGACAAAAAAGGCGGTTTCTCCCTGCTGTTCAAATTTTTGAATGGCCTGGTCCAGCCAGGCCGGCACATATTTCTTGGTATAGCTTCTTTTGTTAAGGCCCTTATGTTCCCTGAGCAGGTCTATGATGGCTTGTTTTTCGGTTTTGAGCAGGTCAAAAATCCGGACAGCGGTTTTTTTGTAGTCCGGGGAAAGGACTTCAAACTGGCCGGTTTCCGGTATGGTATCCATATCTTTTCCGGACAGCACCAGCTTAAACTCTTTTAAAAAATTTTCAGGGGTAGCCCCCTGCTGGGCGAGCAGGTTCAAATCCAGGGGATCCAGGTTGCTGATCCGGGTCATGAAAAAATCCATGCAGACCTGGCGTTTAAACACAGCGCTGTCCGGGGCCAGCTCAAGGTCAAACCCGGCCCCGCTCTCAAAGGCGTGTTCCCTTAATATTTTATAGCAAAAAGAATGGATGGTCATGACTGCGGCCTGGTCAAAACAGGTCAGGCTGTGGGCGATCCTGGCTTTGACAAGGCAGGGGTCGGGCAAGGATAATACATACCTTAACAGATCATCATCCTGGTCTGCCGCGGACTCAAGGTCTGCCAGCACCCCGGCCAGGCGGGACCGGATCCTCATTTTCAGTTCAGCGGCCGCGGCTTCGGTAAAGGTCACCACCAGGATGGATTCAATGGGAAACCCCGCTGCAATGAGCCGGACGGCCAGGGTGGTGATGGTGTAAGTTTTGCCCGTGCCGGCACTGGCCTCAATTAATGAGGTCTGGTTAAGGGTCAGGGTATAGGGGTTTAAGGCAATCATAGGTCAGTTAGGTTATCAAGCAGCGGTTGATACACGGCCAGGGCCGTTTCTAAAATGCCGCTGTGATTAAAGGCGGTCATACTGTCAAAGGGGTCCTGGCCCTGAAAACAAAGCTGAACATAAGGACCGGTCTTGTCCCCGATATTTGAAAATGAATTAAACCAGGCTGACTTTGCCCGGTTAAAGGCGGCTAAAAGTCTGTCGTTCTCAGGCGCATCCGCCTTCTCAATCCAGGCGGCGGCCAGGGCAAAGCCGGTGGCACTAAAAAAGGGGACCAGGTGTTCATGGCCTTTAACGTAAAGGGCGACCAGGGTTTCAAGGATGGGGGCCGCCTTTGAACCTAAAGGGGAAAACCCGGACAGGGCCGCCGGTTTTTTGCCGTCAGGGTCCTGGCCTGCCATGCGGGTCTGGGCGAAAGACACCTCAAGACCCTCGGGCAGCCCCGTAACATTTTTCTGGGCAAGGCCCTGGTTTAAAATCAGATGGTAAATCCAGTGGGACAGCAGCCGGGCCCCGTTTAACTTCCCGAATCCGGCCACGCACCGGACAAGGGCATTGTCCTGAACAAAAAGGTCCTTGATCACCCCTGAAATCCGGACCCCCCCGGCCATGGTATCCACCCTGATGGGGTCACAGGGCGCGGGCGGGATCATCTGTGCTGCGGCCCGGGCAATGGGGCGGGCCGTTTCAAGAAACCCTGAAAATTCAAGCTCCCCTTTTTTTCCTAAGGGAAGGCTGCCCTGGGCCCTGAAAAAATTGTAGAGATCCGTTGACCGGTTTTCAATCAGATCTTTGAAGGTAAAAATCTCCTCCCCGAGCTTATAGGCGTCAAGTCCCCTGACGGCAAAGGCTTCCCTGTCCGGGTCCGGGTCCCGGGCCAGGGGAAGTTCAAGCCCCAGGCGATGTTTGACATAGGTCTCCACCGGGTTTTTCAAAAACCGGACCAGGTCCTGGACAGACAGGGTCTGAATTTCGGACTCATCCGTTAAGGGTGTTTGGCCGTCTTCAGGGGGTCCAAGGTCAATAAAGGGCCGGCCGGGTGATCCGGACCGGTCTGACAAGCTTGCGGCCATGCGGCCAAATTTCCGGGAATAGGAAAAAAAACCGGGCGTCTGATTAAAGTAAACCGGGCTGAACCCCTGGAGGGGATGGGCAAAAAAGGGAAACCCGTGGGGGAACCTAAAACTTTGTTCCATGACCCCCATCAGTTCGCTGACCACCCCGGAACAGGGAATGGGGGAGTTATCCTTAATGCTCATGCCCGTGTAGGTGATCATCAAATAGTCCCGGGCCGATAGAACCGATTCTAAAAACAGGTACCGGTCCTCGTCTCTGGCCTGCTTGTCCCCTTTCCTGGGGAACCGGGCAGCCAGGTCAAATCCGGGCTGAAAAAAAGACCTGGGGAAGGCGGCCTCATCCATGCCCATGAGGACCACCACTTTAAAGGGAATGCTTCTCATGGGCGTCAGGTTGCAGAAGGTGACGGCCCCGGCCATAAAACGGCCGTGGGAGGTCTGGCGGTCCAGTTTTCTGGTGATCATCTCCCGGATGGCGGCAAAACTTAAAGTTCCTTTGAAGCCTGCACTTTCAGCATCCTGGGCCAGGGTGTCCAGGGTGGTGAATACAAATCTTAAATCCGACTCATCCCCGGGACCCGGGGCCAGCATGGCCGATACCACCTGTTTTAAACAACGGACCCACTGGCCGGCGGTCATTTGTTCCTCAAACCGCTCCAGGCTTTGGGCCAGGGTATGGATAAAATGGGCCAGCCGTCCCAAAAGGTCGGCATCAAGGCCTTCAAAATAAGGCAGGGGGCAGACGGTGCCGGTCATAAAGGCGTCTTCGGGCAGGGCCATTCCCGAAAACAGCCGGTCCAGGCCGAACATCCAGGTATTTTCCTCAAACCCGGCACGGGTCAGCTTTTGCCGGTGGGCCCCGTCCCGGCCCCAGAACACATTGGCTTTGACAACGGCCGCTTCAATGGCCGAAACTTCGCCTGGCGCGATATCAAATCTGGCCCCGATGGGCTCAAACGCCAGCAGGGAAAGAACCCGGTTCCGTTCAAACCGGAAATCGGTCATGGCCAGCAGGGATAAAAAGGCTTCCATAACCGGGGATTCGATCCGTTTCCTTCTGTCCGAAAGGGTAAAGGGGATGGCCGGGGTCTGCTGCCCCGGAACATGGGAAAACACCGCCTCAATGCAGGGGGCGTAACTTTCCACATCGGGCATCATCACGATGACGTCGTGGGGGTGAAGGTCTTTGTCCCGGTCAAAGGCGTCCAGGAGCAGGTCTTTGAGCACCTGGGCTTCTCTCATGGGTGAATGGCAGGCATGAAGGCAGATGGACCGGTCTGTTGCAGATATCTCAACAGGCAGGGCATCACCGCCGGGCTTTCTTTGAGTCAGATTCAGGATATCGGACTGAAGAACGGACAGCATGGTAGGGCTTTGGCCCTTGTCCGGGACAGGGTCCTGAAACAGCTCCCCAAAGGGTTCATCATAATCCAGCTCTTCCAGGCAGGAAAAAAAATCCCGGCCGGTCTTCCCCAGTGCTGAAAGCAACGGGTTAACGGTTTCAAAAAAAGGCCCGGCAGGTGCCGGTTCCCGGGGCAATTCAAGCCCTGCCCTGCCCGCCTGCTTTGGCGAAGGAATATCAAAAAAAAACTGGGAACAGGGGGTGAGCAAAAACAAATAAACGTCCCGGTGGCGGGACAGGGCCGATAAAATATGGAGAAACGAAACCGGCATGGCCGATATCCCGAACAGGCAGATCCGTTTGGGAACGGCGGGATTTGGCACCCCGCCCTGTTTTAAAAAGGCCGCCATCAAATCGGCGAATCCCCGGTGTTGTTGGGACACCTGGTTCCAGACCAGGGACTGCCATTGTTCAATTTCCCTGGCTTTGGGGTCTTTTGAAAAAATAAGCTGATTTTCCTGCCACTTTAAGAGCATGTCCGGCCGGTACACCTGGTACCCGTCCAGGATACCGGCAATTTTAAAAGACAACTGGAGCCCTTTTCTGCCCGAGGTATCCTGATCGGCATAGGCGGTTAGCCCGTTAAGGCACTCATGGCCAGGCGCTGGTTTTCCATTGAGCAGGTCCATGACCGACCAGAGGATCATATCTTCAGTGATCAGGGCGGCTGCCGGATGGGGGGGGAGGTCCGGTTCAGGGGACAACAGGGCCTCCATGATCTGCCGGGGGAACATGAAAGATACGTTGGCGCAAACCCCCAGGGTCTGGGCCATTTGTGCCGTCACCCACTGGCGCATGCCCCGGGACTGGACGCCGATCCATTCCGGGGCCATGGGATTATCATCCGGGACCGTTGAAAGCACCTGGCACAGGGCCCGGCCCAAGGTTTCCATCCGGTTGCTTTTAATCAGGTTCAGCACGGAAAAAGCTAACGGATCAGCAAATTGGTTCCCGGGTAAATGGGATCACCGGGAGCCATCTTGTTTAATTTTAAAATGGCGGGAACCGTGGTTTTATATTTTTGAGAGATGGACCAGAGGGTGTCCCCTTTTTTTACGGTATGGAACATGTCCTTTTTGGCAGGCTTGGCCACGGCGGCTTTTTTCACCGGCGGGGCGGCGGCCTTTTTTTCCGGTGCCTTTGCCGTTGCCACAGGTTTTTTAACCGGTGCCGCTTTTACCGGTTCAGGGGCGGTTTTAATGGACTTAAGCCGGCTTTCAAGGTCTGCCATACGGCCGATGAGGGAGTCCATTTTAAGGGTGACCGAGGTCTGCATCCGGTCCAGGTTCTGCGCCATTCTGGCCAGGTCTTTTTTTAAAACATCCGAAGACATGCCGGGGCCTTGTTCACCGGAGTCTTGGGCCCCTTTCATCTCCCCTATGGTGGTTTCAAGGGCTTCAATTTTTTGCTCTAGTTTCGCGATGGTTTCCTTTGCTGCGGCATGGGACGCATCATCAGACCCGGAAGACCTGAAAAATAAAAAAAAGACCGCCACCGTCACCAGCAATGCGCCCCCGATAATCAACGGCAGTTCATTTTTTTTCAGCACAGAGGGTCGAACCACTTCCTGATTCTGGAGAGGATTCCCGGCCATGGCTGTGTTTTGGACCCTGCTTTTTGGATTCAGACTGTTTTTCTGATTCATTTTTTTGAACTCCTGATATGGATTGGCACCAAGGATGCGGGTCATTATAGTGGGACTAGGAATCTGTGTCAATGCGCTGGGAAATTGGGGGGGGGGGGGAGAAAGTGGGAAAGTGGGCCGGGGGGGAGTGGGAGACGGGATGTTTTAACCCCAGTCTCCCTTTTTCCGGTCTCCGGTCTTCCGGTCTTCCGTTTTATTGTCTTATTTTTCGAACCTTACTACGAACACATGGCTGTTGCCCCGGCGGAACAGCATTCTGGCCACATATCCTTTTTGAATTTTTTGAAGGACCTTGTTGTATTCGTCATACCCCTTGACTTTTCTATGGTTAATTTCGATTAAAAGGTCTCCTCGCTGAACCCCGGATCTGGCGGCCTGGCTGTCCGGCTTGATCTGGGTGACCACAAGGCCTTGGATGCCTGAAGGATACCCGAGCTGGCCTGCGATCTCATCATCCATCTGCTGGAATTTGAACCCAAAGGTGTCATATTCGTCTATGGTGGCCAGGGCATCGGGATCACCGTCGGGCCGTTCCCCAAGCTTTACCTTGACGGTTTTGGTGTCGCCGCTGCGGATCAGCTGGACCTTGATGGTCTCGCCCACGGCAATATTGGCTATGGTCAGGCTCAAGTCCCGTGAGGTTTCAATGGGCTTGCCGTTGATCTGTGTGATCACATCACCGGGAAGGATGCCGGCCTCATCTGCCGGGTTGCCCTCATACACCTTGGAGACGTAAACCCCGGTGGTATTTTCAATGCCGTAATATTCGGCCAGTTCCTTGTTCACGTCCTGGATGGCCACGCCCATCCACCCCCGGGACACCTGTTTGGATTTGGTGAGCTGGTCAATGATGCCCGTGGCCAGGTCCGACGGAATGGCAAACCCGATGCCCTGGCCGGATTTGATGATGGCCGTGTTGATGCCGATGACATCCCCGTCAAGGTTGAGCAGGGGGCCCCCGCTGTTGCCCGGGTTAATGGAGGCGTCGGTCTGGATAAAATCGTCATAGGGACCGGACCCTAAGATTCTGCCTTTGGCGGAAATGATCCCGGCGGTGACGGTCTGCTCTAAGCCAAAGGGGCTGCCGATGGCCACAACCCAGGACCCGACCTTGGCGTCAGAAGACTTGCCGAACTTTAAGGCATGAAGGTTTTTGGCGTCGATTTTGATCAGGGCCAGGTCGGTCATGGAATCCGTGCCCACAACTTTGGCATCGTATTCCGTACTGTCGGACAGGATAACCTTGATCTGGTCAGCATCCTTGACCACATGGTTGTTGGTGACGATATACCCGTCCTTGCTGATGATAAATCCAGACCCCAGGCTTTGCTCCTTCCGGCCCATGGACGGGTTCTGGTTGAAAAACGGTGCAAAAAAGTCGTTGAACTGGTCCTGGTTGCCAAAGGGGCTGCCGAAAAAATGCCGGTAAACCCGCCCGCCGCCTTGAATGTTTTTTTGGGTCTGGATATTGACGACCCCGGGTTTGGCTTCCTGGGCCAGGGTGGAAAAACTTGCCGGTACCATCTGGGTTTTCTGATCTGCGAAGGCCAGAGCTGCCAGGGCAACCAGGCCGAGAACCAGCATGGCCGATGTCATTTTTTTAAAGTGTTTCATAATGCCCTCCACGGTTTATTTATGGGTTTTTGTTGTCGCATTGTCCTGCTTAACCATGAATAATAAAACAGAAAGCTCACTTTTAAATGACCTGAAGATTACAATGCGGTAATCGAAGCCGGCAGGGTCAGGGTAAACACCGATCCTTTTCCGGGGGTGCTGTCAACGATGATGTCCCCTGCGTGCTGTTTGGCGATGGTCCTGGCAAGGCTTAAGCCAAGGCCGGTTCCCTGGCTGGTCCGGGAGGATTCGGCCCGGAAAAACCGTTCAAATATTTTTTCAAAATGAACCGGATCAATCCCGGGGCCTGTGTCCGACACGTCAATGGCCGTCATGCCGTCCTTACGGTTCCGGACACGGACTTGGACCTTTCCCCCGGCCGGGGTGTATTTAAGGGCATTGTCCACCAGGTTGGAAAAGGCCCGCTGAAGCATTCTGGAATCTGCTAAGACCTTAAGGTTTTCTTCAACGTCAAAGGTCAGTTCGATGTCTTTGTCCTCTGCCACGGGGATGAACAGCTCGCAAATCCCGGTGATCATGCCGGTTAAGTCCACCTCGCTGAACTCAAATTCAGCTTCCCCGGCTTCGGCCCTGGAGATGACCAGCATGGTGTTGATCATGTCCAGAAGCCGGTCAGACTCCTCAATGGTGTTGGCCGCCATGGTTTCATATTCCCGGACCGATGAGTTCTGAACCAGGGACAGTTCAGCAAAGCCCCGGATCCGGGTCAAAGGGCTTTTCAGGTCATGGGCAATGTTGTCGCTCATTTCCCGGATGGAGCCCACCAGGTCTGAAATCCGGTCCAGCATCCGGTTAAAGGTGGAGGCCAGCTGGTCGAGTTCGTCCTGGTTTCCGGTGATCCTTACCCGTTCTTCAAGGTTGGAGCCTGTGATGCTCTGGGCGGTTTTCCGTATCCGGTCCACACCGGCCATGGCCTTTCGAACCAGGAACCAGCCCGATACGGCGGAGAACAGGATAATAAATCCCATGGCCACCAGAAAAACCATCCTGAAGGCCGATAAAAACCGGGATTCAAAATCCATGGCAATACCGGTCTGAAGAATGATATTTTTGGCGGCCAGGGCATAAAGGACCCGGGCCTTCTGGTCACTGAACAGTTTGTCTGAATTTTCAGGCCGTCTTTCAAGGGTTTCAAACACCGGGGTCTGTTTTTCCAGAAGGCCTTTTATAGACGCCAGATTGACCGGCACCTTTTTCCAATAGGACATGTGGGAAGAGGCAAAGACCTCGCCGCTGGGATAAAGCAGCCTGAAAAAAATCATTTTCTCACCGCTGGCCTGGGCCTCAATGACGGCTAAGTTGCCGGCCCCCACCAGGCCGTTTCTCTGGATCACCTTTGAAAAATAGGCGGCCTTGTCTAAAAGGTCCCGGTCCACCTGGTCCTGGAGGGTCTGGGCGGCAATATAGTAAAACAGGCCGAATGCCACGCAGGAGGAGATGGAAAAAATCCCCGCGTACCAGATGGTCAGCCGGAAAGCGATGGTTTTAAAAAAATCAGGCATTCCCGGTTTTAAGGACATACCCGGCGCCCCGGACCGTGTGGATCAACTTGTCGGGAAATCCCTTGTCCACCTTGTCTCGAAGCCGGCAGATCCTTGCCTCCACCACGTTGGTCATGGGGTCAAAATTATAGTTCCAGACATGCTCCATGATCATGGTCTTGGACACCACCCGCTCCCGGTTTCTCATCAGGTATTCCAACAGGGAGAACTCTAAAGGCTGAAGCTCAATTTCGTCCTCTCCCCGTATGACTTTGCGCTTGACAATATCAACGGACAGGTCGGCATAGGTCAGGTTCACCGGGTCGGTGATATTGCCGGCCCTGCGGATCAATGCCTGGACCCTGGCCAGAAGCTCGGAAAAGGCAAAGGGTTTGGTCAGATAGTCGTCGGCGCCGGCCTCAAGCCCCTTGACCCGGTCATCCACCCGGCCCCGGGCGCTTAAAATGATAATGGGGGTATTGTCCTCGCCGGCCCGGATTTTCTTAATCAGGGACAGTCCGTCCAGTTCCGGCAGCATGATGTCAATAATCAGGGTGTCAAAGGGCGCGCCCCCGGCCATGTCAAGCCCTTCAGTTCCGGTGCGTGCGACGTCTACGGCAAAGCCCGAGGCCTTGAGGCCCTTTTCAATAAACCCTGCAATTTTTTCATCGTCTTCCACCAGCAGAATTCTCATGAATGGTTCCTTATAATTAGGGGTTTAGGCTGAAGGAGGTTAGGCTGAAGTATTTTATAACCATCATTTATAACCATCACCCTTCAGTCTTCAGCCTTCAGCCTTTAATACTATATGACGGTGACGGCTTTTATCAATATTGATTTGATTTTTTTAAGACAAACAGATAAAGTTGCAAAAATTTCACAGCCCCTGGCGTCAAGGAGTCCCATATAAAACCGTTACTGAACATAAAATATACCTGGTGGATCTTTCAGGTGCTGCTGGTGGCGGTTTCGGCGTTTTTCCTTTTTTTCGGGTGGGACCTGCTCATGGCGGCCTATCAGCTCAAAGATCCCTTTTCCTTTATCATGACCTTTTTTGCCGCCAACTTTATTTTGCTCATCAGCCTGACCCTAGGCTTAAGTTTTGTGATCAAAATGGTCCGGGTCTATAAGCGAATTCAAAACAAACCCTAACCGCTAAAAGCCTTTCCCATGTCCGTTTTATTCAGCCTCAAACAAGTATCCAAAGCCTACGGGGATGACACCCTTTTTGATGACCTTAGTGTTGACTTTAAACAGGGGGAACAGTTAGGCCTGATCGGCATGAACGGCTCGGGCAAATCCACACTGCTCAAGCTCATTGCCGGGTTGAGCCTGCCGGATGAGGGCGAACTAGTCCTTAAAAAAGGGGAACGGTTTGTCTACCTGGCCCAGGAGGACCGGTTCGATCCGGACCAGACCATTGAGCAGGTCCTGGTTGAGGGCCTGAAGTCCCTGGAAAAAGAAGATCTAGGACAGGTTTTGGATGAACGCGAACTGCACCGCCGGGTGAACCGGTCCCTTGGCAAGGGGATGTTTTCAGACCCTTCCCGGAAAACGGGCAAGCTGTCCGGGGGATGGAAAAAAAGGCTGGCCATTACCCGGGCCCTTTGCATGGAACCCGATGTCCTTTTGCTGGACGAGCCCACCAATCATCTGGATCTGAGCGGTATTCTCTGGCTTGAATCCCTGCTCCGACAGGCGGCTTTTTCCTTTGTGGTGGTCAGCCATGACCGGGCCTTCCTGGAAAATATCTGCCAGAATATCATGGAAATCGGCCCCTGTTATGAGAACGGATATTTTAAAATCCCGGGCCAGTACCGGAAATTTGAAAAGGAACGGGAAAAACTGCTTGAAGCCCAGCTCAAGCAGCAGGCGTCCCTGGCCAGCAAAATGCGCCGGGAGGATGAATGGCTCAAACAAGGCGCAAAGGCCCGGTCCACAAAGGCCAAGTACCGAATCCAGGAGGCGGCAAGGTTACGGGAACAGCTGTCCGCCATCCAGGAACGAAACCGGCAGACCGCCCGGGTGGACATTGATTTTTCAGGCACCGGCCGGCAGACGCGGAAACTGATCCGGGCCCATAACATCGCAAAAAGCTTTCAGGACAAGGTGTTGTTTTCGAATATCACCTTTGAAATCGGGCCGGGGTTCTGTCTTGGGGTGACCGGGGACAACGGCTCGGGGAAATCCACGTTTTTGTCCATCCTTGAAAAAAAACTGGAACCGGACACCGGCACGGTCAAATGGGCCGAGAACCTGAAGATTGCCGTATTTGACCAGAACCGGGCCCGCCTGGACCCTGAAAAAACCTTAAAAGAAGCCTTAAACCCGGCCGGCGGCGATTCGGTCAATTACAAGGGAAATCCCCTGCACGTGGTCACCTGGGCCAAACGATTCCTGTTCATGCCCGACCAGCTGGACATGCCCGTAAAGCGTTTGTCCGGGGGGGAAAAGGCCCGGATCATCCTGGCCAACCTCATGCTGGAACCCTGTGATATCCTGATGCTGGACGAGCCCACCAACGACCTGGACATCCTCTCCCTTGACGTCCTGGAACAGAGCATCAAAGAGTTTAAAGGCGGGGTCATCATCGTCTCCCATGACCGGTTTCTCATGGACCGGGTCTGCCACCGGATCCTTTACCTGGACCCGGATATTCCCAAATCCGGGGATACAAAGTCCCATCCGGTCTTTTTCAAAGGCTTTGACCAGATCCTGAAATACAGACAGGAAAGGCAAACAGAAAAGAAAACGCTGGCAAATAAAGAAAAAGACCCGGTCCCCCCTCCGCCCCGCCCGTCCAAACCATCCAAAGGACTGTCGTTTAAAGACAAGTACGAGTTAGAGCATATCGAAGAAAAAATCCTTGACGCCGAAGCCCGGGTGGACGAACTGACCCAGGCCGTCCAAACCCCTGAGGCCGTCAACGACCCGGCCCTCATGGCCCAACTGTGTTCAGACCTTGAACAGGCCCAGGCCCTTGTCTCTGACCTTTATAACCGGTGGGAAGAACTGGAAGACCGGAAACGGGAAACCCAAGGCTGAAGGCCGGAAAATACAAAGACGGCAACCGGACAATCGCATATGGACTTGGGATATGGGACTTGGGACTTGGGAATTGCAGCATCCACGGCCTCCCCAAGTCCTAAGCCGATAGTTAGCGTGAGCCCGTTTGATTTATCCCTCACAAACAACATGTTATATGGACAATGGTGGGCAACGCTGCGCTTTTGCCCACCCTACCGAACTGTGCATTCTTTCAGCCTAAACACCTTCAGCCTAATTCCCTTTTTATTATCCCCATCAGCGGAATGGCAGCACCTGTAATGCAAATGCCCTGAAGACCGAAAACCTACTCCTTGATAATAAATTCATCGAGCTTTGTAAACATCTCTTCGGGCCACTCTTCAGCGTTGAGAAACAGGTCCTGCTCTTCTTGGGTTAAATTTTCCCTGACGGCCGGCGGCAGGCTCTCAAAGGCAATCTGCCGCTCTTTTTTTAATTTTTTGTCCATATTTTTGTCCTATTTTTTTGTTTGCGATCCTCATATGGTGTAACGAGGTTTAACGGTTTAAGTAAAAAGGCATCTTTGATCAGGAATCCAATTCATATATGAGTCGAATCAGCTTATCGATCTGGTCGAATTGGATGCTGCCAAACCCAAGCTGTTTTAGATTTTGAGGTGGATCGGCAATCATTGCGTCCATATAGCATTTAAAATCAGCCTTGACCCTTTCCGGAAGGGCAACGCGTTTCTCGGGATCAATAATTTGGGACAGTCGAAAAATATCATTTTTATGTTTTTTGATGTCATGACTATCAACCTTTTCGCCGGCCTCTTTCCTTTCGGTAAGATCAAGCCAGGCCCTTGCTTTTAAAGGGATAATGGCCTCCGGGGGAACCGTTGGAATACCATCCATATCAATTTTAGATTGATGGATTAAACCGTAATAGCCATCGTCCAGCAAAATTGCCGAAAGGCTTGATAATGTGTCATCCAACGGAATGGGCGTTAAATGGGCATCATCAGATAAATTCAATGCGTCTGGAATACGGGAAAAGAGTTCCAACACATCCGGGAATAAAGCATTTTCCGGATTGCAAAATCGGTAAAATAATTTTTTCCCTGTACTCCTCTGGGGGGTCTGGTACTTGCCGATTTTCACAAACTCCCAAAACGCCTTCGCAAAATCAATGTCTAAAGCCTCGACGCATAAAACAAGATCAAGGTCTTTAGTGGCCCTGAAATCCAGTCCGGCCTCATCCATGGAAAGAAAACAAGCCGCACCGCCAATCAGGACATATCGGTCATTGAAGTCCTGGAAATGGGCCTTAAACTGATCAATCCCTTTTACCATTCAACTTGTCCCATCATGTCTTTGAGCGCAAATTGAATGCGCTCGTCATGATCCTCTTTCATACTCAAAAAAAGAGAGAGGCGATCCACCACACCCTTTTCCCCAAACAACTTTGGGGCATACCGCCAGATTTCCACTTTGCCGGCATTGGGCTCGGCAGCATCCAGTATCATTAAATCATCTTTATGACAAATTTTTTTCCACTGTTTTCCCTCCAGGGCCATGACCGGATTTTCCGGCGCCGCCAAATTGGAATAGCAGGCCAAAGCGGAAAGACCTGCGCTTAATCCATAGGGGTGGTTGGAAATATCCTTGACCCAGAAGCTTTTTTGAACAGGACTGCGCAAACGGTTAAGCGCATCTTCCCAAACCTGATTTTTATCCTGATTAAACCGCAGGATGCGCTCACGGCCTTCCATGGCTATGGTGCCAAGACCGGTTCCATCCAATTCATCCAATGCACGGGTCATCGTCATGAGACTGTAGCCCAGTTCACCGGCCAACTTTTTGGGTGTTAATCGAAATTGCCCGTTCCCGTTCCGGCACAGGTAATATAAAACAATCACCTGTGTGGAAGGGCTGAAACTTTCCCTGGTTTCCGTGATTTTTTTAAAATGCTCGCGTAGATCAATACCAAGAAATGGAAGGTACATTTGATTTAAAGGGATAACAAAAGGGATCTTATGCTGGATTAACCGTTTGCGATTGTATGCGGTCACCTTCTGCTGCAAGTAGAGTACCTCACCCTGCCATTTTTTACGGACCTGGTTTATATGTTTATGGATCGTTGCGGGGGTTTGATCGGCCGTGTCCCTGCTGGCCATTACCAGACAAGATGTCCTTAAAATACGGACTTCGAAAAAAACATACCTCTCCTGGAGGAATATGGGCAGAATATCTGTATTTAACCATTGCCTGAGGGATACATCAATATCCAGTGTTTCCTTAAGATATCGTTTTAAACTGTTTGCAAGCTGATCCATAAACCCATCCTGATAACATATTTATTGCACAATAGCACTTTGGATGTTATCGTGCAATAAATATGTTATTTAATGAAACAGCCGGGAGATTAAAAACGGGACCGCCGTTTCCACCCGTAAAATGCGCGGCCCCAGGTTGTAAGAGATAAACCCCTGTTCTTCAAGGGTGTTAACCTCCAGATCAATGAACCCGCCCTCAGGCCCCACGGCCAGGACGGTCTTTTGGTTTACCCCGGCGGGACAACTTTGATCGGTTTTCGGATGGGCCGTGATACAAAGGCACCCTTCGCCAATGCCGGGCAGCTCCTGTTTTACAAACCGGGTGAAAATCCGTTTCTTTTGGATCACCGGCATCACGGTGTCCCCGGCCTGTTCCAGCCCGAGGATCATGGATTTTTCAAGGCTTTCATCATCCAGCACCGGGCTTTGCCAGAAACTTTTTTCCACCCGCCACGAATTGACCAGAAAAATTTGTTTTACCCCCAGGCTGGTCACACATTCAATGACCCTTCTGAGCATTTTAGGCCTGGGGAGGGCCAGTACCAGGGTTAACGGTAGGGGCGGCGGCGGCGGGGTGTCCAGAACGACTTCAAGTTCAGCCGCTGAGCTGTTGATGGACACAAGGGTGGCCCATCCCCGGTTTTCGTTCAAAAGGCCGCAGGCCATTTTCTGGCCGGGTTCGGCGTTGAGGACCTTGGCCAAATGGGTCAGCCGCCGGCCGGTCACCACGGCCCGTTGGGGGGAAATAAAGTCCTCGTCTTTGAGCAGGATCAGGTTCATGGTTAAAAATGGACGGTTTCGCCTTTGGCAGCAAGGGTTTTAAAGCTTTGGACCCACGGCTGTCCTTCCATGAGAAACGCAAGCTCCTGGGCCAAATGAACCGGGATGATGTTAAGCCCTTTGTGGCGGCCCAGTCCCTGGATACAGGAGGGACAGTTGGTCAGTATCCTGGTGCCCTTTTCCGGCTGGGCGTCTTCTATGGCCTTGCGTTTTCTCATGAGCATGGAATGGCTGATATCCGGCCTTGACAGGGCCATGGTCCCGGCCTCGGAACAGCAGTGGGGCACAAAGGTAACATCCAAGCCAAGGTTCTTTAACAGGGACAGCCCTTTATCCTTTAAGGAGTCATGGCAGGGGGCATGGTAAAGATATGACCGGGGAAACTTGGGCAGCTGACCCCCTCTTTTAAGGACAAATCCTGAGACATCCTCTACAGCGGCACCAAATACCGACTCAATCCCGAGCCCGTCCAAAGATTCCATGCAGGTGCCGCAGGACACCAGGCAGCCGTCAAAGTCAAGATCATGGAACATCTCCCTGATCTGGGTTAAAATAATAATATTTTCCAGATTGATCCGGTCGGCTGTTTCCTTTTGGGCATTGACCTTTAAAGGATAGCCGCAGCAAAGAAACGGCGGCGGCAGGATGACCCGGCAGCCGGTTTTAAGCAAAATAAACAAGGAAGCCATGGCAATCTGGCCAAACACCCGTTCGCTGCCGCAGCCGGGGAAATAAAACACCGTGGAAACCACAGGGCCTTCAGGCTCCAGGACAACCGCCTGGTTCTTCTGGGTTTTGGGCAAAAAGGCCCGAAGGGTCTGGGGCGATGGGCTTGAAACCGGGCTTTTGAGCAGCTGAAGGGGACGGATGGCCTCAAGGGATTTTCTTTTTGCCACAGAAGACAGAAGCGCTGATCCCGTTTTCTGGGCCGCCGTCCCAATCCCTAAAAGGGCCGGGCGAAGAATGCGGTTGGAGACCGGCCTTTTTTCGGAAAGGTAATTTAAGGTCATCCGGGTGGGCACCGGCGTCTTTTTAAAGGCCATGGCCTTGAGGATTTTTCTTTCCTCAATGGAGATCAGGCCGGAATCTATATTGACCGGGCACTTGTCAAAACAGCGGTGGCAGATGGTGCAGTGATCGGCAATGTCTTCAAGGTGTTTCATGATCTTGAATCCCGTGGACTGGGTCCGCTGGGATATGTAGAGCATGGCCTCGATCAGGGCGCCGGTCCCAAGATTCTTGTTTCTGGGATGAAAGAACATGTTGCCGGCCGGGTTAAACACCGGGCACATGGGCTTGCACTTGCCGCACCGCACACAGCCGGCAATCTTCATGGCCAGCTCGGACAGGGCGCCGTATTTTAAAATCCGGGCTTCAAGTTCCAGCAGATTAAAGGACGGGGTGAACACCTTGTCCATGATACCGGATTCAGACAGCTTGCCCGGGTTCATGATGCCGTCGGGATCTATCTTTTTCCGGTAAGCGGTAAATTCTTCAATAATGCCGGTGTCCAGGTGTTTGAACTTGGTCACCCCGATGCCGTGTTCGCCGGATACCACACCGTTAAGGGCGGCGGCCTTTTCCATGACCCGGTCGGCGGTGACGGTGGCCCGGGACATCATTTCCCGGTCATTGGAAAACACCGGAATGTTGACATGGACATTGCCGTCCCCGGCATGCATGTGGGTGGCCACCACAATCAACCGGCTGCGGGTCTGCCGGTAAATCCGGTCCATGTTGTCCAGCAGCCGGGTGTATCCCCTTAAACTGTCCTTCACCTCTTTATAGAAGTTCTTTGAATGGATTTCAGCTTCAAGGGCGTCCCTGGATGCCATGTCCAGCTTTTTTTTATAACCGTATACCTGATTTTTGGCCCCTAAGACCTTATGGGTCAGCCATTGCTGATCGGCGATGGGTTTGGCCGTATCAAGGTAATCCACAATGGCCTTGATGATCTGCATCTGGTTATGCTTTTTTTCTTCAAGGTTCACCTGGTCCACAAACCGGACAAAATCGGCCAGACTGTCAATGGGCAGGACAATATCTTCGTTGAGCTTAAAGGCATTGGTGTGGGCGGCAATGGCCCCGAGTTTTTTTCGATCCTCCCAGAACCGTTGGGCCTCTCTGGGGTCCTGGGCAATGGTCAGGCTGGTCCGTTCATAGGGGTCGAGGATCTGTTCTATGACCTCTACCCCCCGGTCAAGGCTGGGCCTTTCATCGGCCACCATGTCAATGAGCAGCACGGCTTTGAGCCGGGAACCGGCCGGCTGTTTGGTCTTGTATTTAATGGCCTTGATATACTCTTCATCAAAATGCTCAAGGGCCATGAGGGCCGGGTCCTGGGACTTAAAGGCCCGGCACAGGGCCGTGATCACCTTGCCGGCCTCGGCCATGTCATCGCCGAAAAACTCAATGCAGAAGGTTTTTTTGAATTTAAACTCCGGGTAAAGGATGAATTTTGCCGAGGTAATGATCCCGTCACACCCCTCCTTTTGAAGCCCGGGCAGGCCGTTGAGGGTTTTATTGGTAACGTCTTTGCCAAGCCCCTTTTTCCGGATCTGCCCCCCTTCCAGGGTCAAGGTGTCCAACACGTTGTTTTCATCGTCAAACACCTTGAAGACCAGGGTATCTTGGGGCAAAATTTTTCTTAAGGGGTGATGTTCCCGGACCACGGTGCGGGCTGACCCGTCGGGCATGGTGATCTTGTAGGACAGGACATTGTCTATGGCGGTCCCGTAGAGCACGGCGGTCTTCCCCCCGGCGTTTTCGGCAAGGTTGCCGCCAATGGTGCAGGCCCAGGCGGAGGTGGGGTCCGTGGCAAAAACCAGGCCCTGTTGCTTGGCCGTGTCTTTGGCATCCTGGGTCACCACCCCGGCCTCAAGTTCAACAGACCAATAGGGGCCGGCCTCCCCGTCCGGATGTTCCTGGATGGGGAAAATCCGGTTGAGCTTTTCCGTATTGATCATGATGCAGTCCGGCGTTAAGGGGGTGGTCCCGCCGGTAAGGCCGGTGCCGGCCCCCCGGGGGATGATCCGGTAGCCAAGTTCTTTTATTTTCTTCACCAGGACCGGCACCTGGCCTTCCTTGCCGGGACGGACCACGGCCACCGGGGCAAACCGCCGCCAGTCCGTGGCATCGGTGATATGGGCCGTGAGGTTAAAGGGGTCAAAGTAGATGCTGTCTTTGCCCACCACAGGGCTTAGCTTGCGCCGAATTCTGCGGCGGCAGGATTCAACGGCCTTGATCTGCCCGAAAATCTTTTCAAGGGCTTTGCCGCAGGCATCAAGGACCTCTATTACCCCGAGATGGCCGGCATGTTCCCGGATAATATTCAGATCATTTGCAAACTCTTTAAACAGCTTTTTTCTTAGAACGGGGTGTTCCACCACTTCCTGGAACAAAAACGGATTGCGCTGGATGATAAACAGGTCCCCCATGAACCGGTGAAGGCGCCTGGAGGACCTGCCTGTGTCTTTCTGAGTTTCAAGGGACTGGATCTGTTCTAAAACGTCTTGCCCAAAAAGATGCCGGATGATCTGATCATCATCCGCCGACGTATAATTATACGGTATTTTCCGTTTGGGATCTTGCACTTAAAATACTCATAACTCAAAGGTTGTCATGCTGACGACCAAATCAAGGCCCGCAATCTCTTTGACCACATCCGGCGGAACCGGCGTGTCTGTTCTCAAAAAGATAATGTTGCGTTCCCCGTCATCTTCGCGTCCCACCATCATCCGGGCAATATTAATATCATGTTTGCCCAGTGCGGTGCCGATTTCGCCGATGGAACCGGGCTTGTCCACATTGTGGATCAGGCCCAAATGGCCCTCGGGAATCACCTCTAACCGGAACTTGTTGATCCTGACGATCCGGGCGTCATCTTTACCAAAGATGGTGCCTTCCACGATATTGGTCTGGGTATCCGTTGTCACGGTCATCCGGATCAGGTTCAAAAAGTTGCCCGCTTCCCTTGAGGTGGATTCGGTAATTTTAATTCCCATTTCATTGGCCAGGGAAATGGCGTTGACAGAGTTGACCTCGTACCGGACAAATTCGTTCAGGGCACCTTTGATGCCCTCAATGGTCAGGGGTTTTAAATCAAGATCCGGGAACTTGCCGATGTATTCAATATTGACTTCCCGGATTCCGCCGCCCGTGATCTGGGCCTGCATTTTGCCCATTTTCTGTATCAGGTAAAGGAAGGGTTTGAGCTGACGCAGGACATCCCCGGTGACCGAGGGAACGTTCACGGCATTGATCACGGTGTTGTTGAGCAGATAGGCGATGATCTGGTTGGCCGCGGCCACGGACACATTGGTCTGGGCTTCCTTGGTGGAGGCACCCAGATGGGGCGTGGTAATGACCTGGTCGAGTTTGAGCAACGGATGATCCGCAGGCGGCGGCTCGGTGGAAAATACGTCCAGGGCCGCCCCGGCCACTTTGCCCGACTGGATGGCATCATACAGGGCCGCTTCGTTGACAATGCCGCCCCGGGCGCAGTTGATGACCATGACCCCGGTCTTCATCTTTTCAAAGGCCTGGGCGTCGAGAAGGTCAATGGTGGCGTCCATTTTGGGCACATGGATGGTGATATAATCGGCCCGGGCATAGAGATCGTCCAGGCTGACATATTCAAAGCCTGCCTTTTCTATATGTTCCGAAGAGATATTGGGATCATAGACAATGACGTTCATTCTCAGGCCCTTGGCAAGGCCTGCGGCAATGGAGCCGATATTGCCGTATCCGATCACCCCCAGGGTCTTGTTAAAAATTTCCCTGCCCTGGAGCAGTTTTTTGTCCCAGCGGCCGGCTTTCATGGACGCCGTTCCCCGGGGGATATTCCGGGTTAAGGCCATCATCATGGCAATGGCGTGTTCGGCCGTGGTCACGGTGTTGCCGCCCGGGGTGTTCATGACGGCGATCCCCTTTTTGGTGGCGGCTTCGATATCCACATTGTCCAGGCCGATGCCGGCCCGGGCAATGACCTTCAGGTTGTCGGCGGCTTCGAGCAGGTCCGGGGTGACCTTGGTGGCGCTTCGAATGGCTAAGGCATCATACTGCCCGATGATCTGTTTTAACTCTTCCGGGGCAAGGCCGGTGTTGACATCCAGCTCAATGCCGTCCTGGTTTCTGAAGATCTCAATGCCGGCCTCATCCATTTTATCGCTGATCAGTACCTTCATTATTTGGCCTCCTTCTGGAACGTCTCCATGAATTGAATCAAGGCGTTGATGCCTTCCATGGTGGTGGCATTATAAATGGAGGCCCGGCACCCGCCCACGGACCGGTGGCCTTTAAGCCCGCCAAGGCCTTTGGCGGTGGCTTCTTTGATAAACTGCTTCTCTAAATCTTCGCTGGGCAGCCGGAAGGTCACGTTCATCAGCGACCTGGAATCTTTTGCTGCGGTGGCCCGGTAAAAGCTGCCGGCATCCATGAAATCATATAACAGGCCGGCCTTTTCCTTGTTAAAGGCTTCCATTTTTTCAAGCCCGCCCATGTCTTCTTCAATCCATTTTAACACCAGGTCGATGGTGTAAATACCAAAACAGGGCGGGGTATTGTACATGGAATTTTTACCGGCATAGGTACTGTATTTGAGCATGGACGGCAGATCCGGGTTGGCGGTGTCCATCAGGTCTTTTTTAATGATCACCAGGGTAGTGCCTGAGGGCCCTAGATTTTTCTGGGCGCCGGCATAGATCAGGCCGAATTTTTCCATGGGAACGGGCCTTGAAAAAATATCCGAAGACATGTCCGCGATAATGGGAACCGCCCCGGTGTCCGGAAACTGGGCAAACTGGGTTCCCTTGATGGTGTTGTTGGAGGTAATGTGGACATACCTGGCGTCTTTGCTGAAGGGGATGTCCTGAGGGATATAGGAAAAATCCTTATCTTCTGAAGAGGCAACGACCTTATGGTTTTTCTTCTGGATCTGGGCCTCTTTAATGGCTTTGGTGGACCAGGTCCCGGTATTGACATAATCTGCACTCTGGTCCCCTGAAAGGAAATTCATGGGGATCATGGCAAATTGAAGGGACGCCCCGCCCTGGAGGAAAAGGACATGGAACTGGTCATCCAGGCCCAAAAGCCGTTTGGCCCGTGCCACGGCATCGTTGATGACATCGTCAAAATAGGAAGACCGGTGACTGATTTCAGTAATGGACATGCCTGAGTTGTTAAAATTCAGGAAAGATGCCTGAATTTCTTCCAGAACCGGCAGAGGCAAAGCGGCCGGCCCGGCGTTGAAGTTGAAAATTCTTTGATCCGTCATTTTTTTTCCTTTCGTGGTTAGCTGTTAGCTGTTAGCTTTTAGCCGTTAGCTCATCAGCGTTAGCGGTGAACTATGATCCTTGTTTTGGTTTTTGATGGTCATGGGCTTGATCACACCATATGATTATCTGCTGACTCGTATTCCCGGGTTTTATGAAATACGATTTGAGGCCATTCTTCCATGGCAAATCCAAGCTGGTACTCGCTGGTGGTCAAAAAAGTCAGCCACCCTTCCCCGTCCAGGGCCAGGCTGGATTCGTTTTTCCGTTTAAATTCCTTGAGCATGGCGTCATCCTTACAGGTGATCCACCGGGCCACTGAATAGTCAATGGCCTCCACACCGGCCTTGACATTGTACTCGGCTTCGAGCCGGGCCATGGTCACGTCAAACTGGA
This sequence comes from uncultured Desulfospira sp., assembly GCA_963663165.1. Lineage (GTDB taxonomy): Bacteria > Desulfobacterota > Desulfobacteria > Desulfobacterales > Desulfobacteraceae > Desulfospira. The sequence goes on from OY760175.1 coordinate 1,348,778, forward strand.
GCAGCCCTACCGCCCCGATAACGTGCATGTTGCCGATCATTGGTCTGAACACCTGGATGGTCCCCTCTTCGGCCAGCTGGGTTAAGCCTTTGTTCAGGGCCTTGGCCTTCATGGGGTCTTTTAAAATTACCCGCCTGAAGTGTTCCGGCGCAAAACTGGGGATTCCCAAAAACTTTAAGGGTTCTTTGGTGGTAAAGGTGTCACCGATCTTGATAGTGCCGTGGTTGTGGATACCGATGATATCCCCGGGCCAGGCTTCTTCAATGTTATTTCTCTCCCGGGCCATGAAAATGGTGGCATTGGACAGCTTGATCTCCTTTCCCAGCCTGTGGTGGCGCACTTTCATACCCTTGGTGAATTTGCCTGAACAGATCCTGAAAAAGGCGATCCGGTCCCGGTGTTCCGGGTCCATATTGGCCTGGATCTTAAAGGTAAACCCGGAGAAATCTTCTTCAAAGGGGTCCACATCCCGGGTCTGGGCTGCCCGCTTGCCCGGCGGCGGTGCTATTTCCACAAAGGCGTCCAGCATCTCCCTGACCCCGAAATTGTTGATGGCAGACCCGAAAAACACCGGGGTCTGGGTCCCGTTGAGAAACAGCTCAAGTTCAAAGGGATCCAGGGCACCTTCAATGAGTTCAACATCCTCTCTTAATGAGTCGGCCTGGGACTGTGAAATCAGTTCATCCAGCCTGGGATCGGACAGGTCTTTTACCCGGACATGGTCGTCGTCCCGTGGCGTATACCCGGGGGTGAAAATCCCCAGTTCCCTGTTTTCCAGATCATACACCCCTTTAAACCGTTTTCCCATGCCAATGGGCCAGGTCAAGGGGACACACTCGATCTGGAGCTTGTCTTCAATATCTTCAAAAATATCCAGGGGCTCCATGCCCTCCCGGTCGAGTTTGTTGATGAAAGTGATGATGGGGGTGTTGCGCATGCGGCAGACTTCCATGAGCTTCTGGGTCTGGGGCTCCACCCCTTTGGCGTTGTCAATGATCATGACGGCGCAGTCCACGGCGGTCAGGACCCGGTATGTGTCTTCGCTGAAATCCTTATGGCCGGGGGTGTCCAGCAAATTGATTTCATAATCCCGGTAATTGAATTTCATCACCGATGAGGACACGGAAATGCCCCTTTCCTGCTCAATGGAGAGGAAATCCGAGGTGGCGGCCCGGTCGGCTTTCCTGGATTTCACCGCCCCGGCCTGCTGGATGGCCCCGCCAAAAAGAAGCAATTTTTCCGTAAGGGTGGTCTTGCCGGCATCAGGATGGCTGATAATGGCAAAAGTCCGCCGTTTGTTGATCTGTTTTACACTTGCTTTATCCACAATTTCTTTCGCTTAAATTAGCTTTTAGCCATTAGCTGTTAGCTTTTAGCCGGTTGCTGAAACCGAAAGCTAATGGCTAACGACTAACTGCTTTTTAAAAACAAAATATCCAATAAACCTAACTGGTTTATCAGATATTTGTACCATTCTCAAGTTCCGGCCGATCTGTTGCTCACAACAGGCGGCTCAGGATTATTTTTTTTTATACTTTTTCCTGACGTTGAAAAAATCCCAAACCGCCCAGGGGATCAGCACGGCGCTGAGCACCTGGTTGAAAAGCGCATGTTCAGCCATCTCCGGATCCGAGGTCAGCCATCCGTCCCAGAAACACCATAATCCAAACCCCAACAATAAAAAGGTGAACACATAAGGGCTCATCTGGGGCGGTTTAGGTGTTTTCTTCTCTTGAGTGCGTTTCTCTTCCATTTAATATCCTGATCTCCTTTAAGATTTTATTTTGGACCTACTTATCATAGATCATTAGAATTGAGAAGAAAGAAATACGGATAAATTTCTTGCGATCTTCTTAAATTACAGATAGATTCAAAGTAACTGTTCATCAGTGCCTCATCTTCGCTCATTTAAGGCCTTCTCACATAGCAAAAGTATGCACCGAAGACCTGACTAAACAAATATGAAGCACTGATGAACAGTTACGACTCAAAAAAAAATTTAAAAAACTTATAACTTCAATCATCTGATGAGAAAAAATTGTTTAATGCCTTGAAAAAGGGCTTTTTCTAAGATATGGTCTGCCAACTAAATTATCACAGGTTAGACGATCATGAAATTTTTCCCGTTGAAAATTGTTCTTGCGTGCCTGATACTTACCCCGCTGCTGTACATCGCGACCCTTTCTGCTGTCCAGAAGCACCTTGAAAATAAATACCTGCAGTCCATTCAAAATACCGTCATCGGCGACTCGGCCCCCCTGCTGAACGGGACCGTGCGCATCGAAGACCAGATGGCCAAAAACATTCAGGATTTTCTGTCACAGGATTCGCTGATCAAATTGAGTTCCATTGATCTGGACATCCGGGTGACCACCACCAAAGGAAAGATTATTTATCCGACTTATGTGGGCGCCGACCTGTTGGATGAGGAGATTGCCAACAATTTTAACACCGAAGCCATTGCCAAGGACAACTTTGAAATTCTCAACAGCGGATTTGATATCACGGCCAAACTTCATATCGAACATGGCTCCCTGGTTGCCAACATTATTTTGGGCATATACTCAGGACTCTCTTTTCTAATCGTCTTTATATTCTACCGCAAAGGGTTCAAAAAGGCTGAAACCCTCAACAAAGAACAAACCGCCCTGATCAACAACCTTAAAAATGAAGAAAAAAAACACGAACAGATGGTCAAGGAAATCAGCCGGGAGCGACAGGATCTGTTTGAAAACATCAAAGGCCTTAACCAGCGGTACCAGAGCGACCTGAAAAAGGCCAAAATCAACGAAGAGGAAATGTTTAACGAAATTGTTTCCTTAGAAGAAAAGCTCAAATCCTTTATCGAATCCAAAAAAACCAAAGAGCAGGAAATTGATGAACTCAAATCCATGCTGCTAAAATATGAAAAACAGGAAGAACGAAGGAAAAGCACCAAAGGCCGGCGCAACGAGTATGATTTTTTACTCAAACGGTTTTCCGCCTTATATAAAAATGTGGAAATCGAAAGAAAAGCCCTGATCGGCTTTCAAAGCTTGAATGAAGACCAGCAGATCAAGGCCGAAGAGGTGGTTTTTCAACTGAACAATGAACCGGAAAAGGTCATCATCAAACGAAAGGTCTTTTCAGGAAAGAAACACAAAACCGCTTGCTTTGAAGTGTTATTCGCCTATAATGGACGACTGTACTTCAGGAACGCTGAAACCAGCACCCAGATTGTGGTCATCGGCACCAAAAACAGCCAGAATAAAGACATGGAGTATCTTCATAATTTATGACATTCATGAGCCAGCATGACAGTAAATTGGTTCCGGTATACAACATGTATCGAAAAGTTGGGATATGGGACTTGGGACTTGGGACTTGGGATGTGCGGAAAGAAGCCTATAGGCTACCCCAAGTCCCATATCCCATATCCCAAGTCCCCCAAATAAAAATATGTACACTTCATTTTACAATCTAAAATTAAAGCCCTTCCAGATCAGTTCCGATCCGAGATTCATGTGGTTTGGGGAAAAGCATCAGGAAGCCCTGGCCACACTCAGATACGGAATCCTTGACAACAAGGGATTTTTGCTGCTGACCGGGGATGTGGGCACCGGCAAAACCTCCCTGATCAATTCCCTGATCCAGAGCTTAAGTGACAATATCATCTGCGCCACGGTCCCTGATCCCAGCCTGGAAAAACTGGATTTCTTGAATTATATTGCGGCCGCATTCGGTATTGACCAGGAATTTCAGAGCAAAGGCAGCTTTCTGGCCTTTTTTCGCAATTTTCTTTCCCAGGCCAGTGAACGAGGGAAAAAAGTCCTGCTCATCGTTGACGAATCCCAGCTGCTGACCCAGGAAATGCTGGAGGAAATCCGCCTGCTGTCCAACATCGAACGGACCGATGCCAAGCTGATCAATATCTTTTTTATCGGGCAAAATGAGTTCAACGAAATTTTAAACCGGCCCCAGAACCGGGCGGTCCGGCAGCGCCTGACCCTGAATTACAATTTGGACCCCTTAACCCCGGATGAAACCCATGCCTATATCCGGCACCGGCTGAAAGTCGCCGGAACCACCGAAACCCTTTTTGACATGTCCGCAGTCCAGGAAGTGTTCATGTACTCAGGGGGATTTCCCCGGCGAATCAACATTCTGTGCGACCATGCCCTCTTAAGTGGATACGTTAAAGAGCAAAAGGTGATTGACGGTGCCATTGTCAAAGAGTGCGCCAAAGAGCTCAAGATCCCGGCCCATGTCCGGAACCGGGATATCAACGGGTTTGCCCATGCCCATCAAAGGCCTGCGCCCGCCCCGGACCAGTCCCCGGCCGGTATACCGTCAGTAAGGCCGCCAGTGGCACCACCAGCGGTCCCGCCGACACCTTCTCCTGCTGAGCCGCCTTCAGCGCCCTATTCCGGGCCGCCATCTTCCCAAGTCCCCCGTCCCGGGTATCAGCCCTATCCCGAGGAACCCCGGAAAAGCCGCCTGTCATGGATAGGATGGATACTTGTCATCATTTTATTGGGCCTGTTTGCCTGGGCCTTTATGTTCCCGGAAAATTTCAGGCAGTCAACCCGGCAGATAGGGGTTGATTTCCCCATAATCGGGCAGACCGTTGAGTTCCTGTTCCCGTCAACCCTTCACAACGACACCAGGGGGCAGGTCCACGGTGCGGTCCCTTCCCCTCAGCCCCCTTTGCCGTCAACACCGCCATTGAATGAAGGGGCAAAGGCAACCGCCGACGCCTCGGAAGCTGAACCGCCATCTGCCGGGGTCGCCCCCGGCGAAAGCCAAAGCGGCCAGGCCATTGAAAGCAAAAATAAAGATGCTGGACCTGAAATACCAACTGAGAATCAACCTGACGATGCTAAATCCCAGGAGGCTGACATCAGTCCCCCCTTGGAAGACACCGATTCCAAAACTTTGGGAAACAAGGACCAGGCGTCCTTGTTAGAACCAGCAACATCCATAGTAACGATGGACAGCGGCCCAACGTCTGAGGGTTCCCAAGACATCCTGCCCCTGCCAGCGGAAAAGGTAATTGTAAGGTTCAAATACAACAGCAACGATTTTACCGATAAAGGGATTGAAGACCTTGAAACCTTTTCCAGTATCCTTGCCATGTACCCGGAAGCCAAGGTCCTGGTAACCGGCCACACCGATTCCATGGGGTATGAAAACTACAATAAAAAATTATCCGAATTCAGGGCCAACATTGTGAAAAGCTACCTGATGGGAAAGGGCATCCGCCAGGACCAGATCAAAACCCGGGGCCTGGGCGGTGAAAAGCCCATTGAAACAAATGACACGCCCTGGGGGAAGATGATGAACAGAAGAGTAGAAATCGAAATATTGAAATAGGGGTTTAGGCTGAAGGAAATTAGGCTGAAGGGAATGAATACCACCAGTAAACTGGTGGTATTCATTATTTTACCTTGCTCCAGTCCGGCTGAAGGATGTCATCGTCATCCCCTGTACCCAGGCCGCTGTCCTCATCTGCCCCATTGGCAAATGGCATGGCCTTTTCCGGGTCAAAGATCATATCTTCAGTAAATTCTTCCCGTTCTTTGGGGCTGCCAAGCTCGGCAAGAGTCTGCTTGGCCAATTCCTGATCGGTTATGCCAAGGTCCAGTTCAAGGCAGGCATTCAGCATCTCTTTGGCCTTTTCAAACTGTCCCAACTTAAACAATGCCATGCCCAGGTGAAACTTAACAATGCCGGTTTCCGGCGCCTTTTGTTCAGCCTCTGAAAGCAGCCATCGGGCCTGGGCATAAGAGCCCTTTTGATAGTAAATCCAGCCTAAGGTATCCTTTAACCAGGGTTCATCAGGCAGCTTTTCATACGCTTTTCTGGCCAGGTTCAGCGCCTTATCCAGTTCGGTTCCACTTTGCACATACAACCATGCCAGATTGCCTGCGATATGGGGGTCGTCAGAAAATTTTTCACAAACCTGCTCTAAAAACCCCCGTGCCAGATCCGTCCGGCCCGAACCCACATAAAATTCGGCCAGGCGGGTCGCAGCCCGGTGGCAGCCAGACTTTGTATCCATCCACTGCTTTAAGGTTGCTTCAAGCGGTTCTGCTTGTCCGTTTTTCTCATACACATCAGCCAGAAGACTGAACACATGGCTGGGGATATCCGGACCTTTACCTATCGGCTTTAAATATTCCAGGGATGCTTCCAGTTGATTGAGCCTGAAACTTAACCAGGCCGCCGTATACAGGACATCCTGCGAAGGGCCGTTCTGACGGATCATTTCTTTTATCTGACCCAGAACTTCCCGGCCTTTGTCCAGGTCCAGCATCAGTCCGGCATAGTCAAATAAGGCCTGGCCCATGTCAGGGTGTTCATCCAGTATCCGGCGGTAAAGGACAGCAGCCTTATCTTCTTCCTTCCCGCATTCAAAGGCCCTGGCCAGAAAATAAAGGGCTGAAGGTTCCCGGCCCAGGTGCCAGGCCTTGGAAAAGGCGGCCGCCGCCCGGGAGGGTTTTCCGGTTTCCATCAGGCACAGCCCTTTTAAAACATAACCTCTTGGATTCAGCGGCGACAGGGAAAGGGCCTCCTCCAGGTATTGAAGGGCAAGATCATATTCCCGTTTTTTATAATGCAGCCCAGAAAGGGCCAGCAGGGATTCAAGATGGCCTGAATAAAGGGCCCGTGCCCGGACAAAGCTGTTTTCTGCAAGCTTTGTCTGGCCGCCGGCAAAATAGGCAACCCCCAGCAGATAATGACCTGAAATCAAAGAAAAATTCATATCTACAGCTGTTTTCAAACTGGATACGGCATGAGCGGTCTTTCCTTGAAAGAGCCAGATTTTTCCCATGAGCAAATGGTAATCGGCCATATTTTTAACGGTAGCGCCAAGATCCTGAAGCCTTTGCTGTGCCAGGGCAAGGTTCTTTTCAGAAATGTGAAAATCGGCCAGCATCAGGGGAAATCTTAAATCGTCAGGATAACGTTCCAATAGCTCCAGTAAAAAAGCCTTGGCTTTTTCCTTCATGCCGCATTCCAGGTAAAACCGGCACAGACTGACTTTATGCATCAGATTCTCAGGGTCTTTTCCAACCGCTGCCAGCTGACACTTCTCCGCGGTATCCAGATCTTCAACCAGAAAATAATAATCGGACAACAGCATCAGGTCCGACGACAAAAGATGATCCATTTTCAAGCCCGAAACCAGGCGGCCGGCCGTTTTAAGATCTTTGGTACGCACATGGCAAATGGCCGTCTTTATCAGGGCCCTGTCGTTTATCAGGTCCAACCCGCGGGCTTTTTCATACATGTTCAAAGCGAGGCCAAAATCGTTTGAAAGCACATAATAATCCCCAAAAAGAAGGAACACATCTGAATCCTTTGCTTCCCTGGCAAAAAGTTGCTCAAGATGGGGCAATGCCCGGGCATGGTCCCCTTTGAGCAGCAGAATCCTGACCAGGTCTTTTTCAATCGCCGAATCTAACGAATCAAGCTGGTGGGCTTTACTGAACGCCTTTCCGGCCAGATCAAGGTCGGCCAGTTTCAGATGGGCGTTTCCGATTTTATAAAAAAGTCCCGGGCTGTCCCCACTTTCGGCCACTGCCTGGGTCCAGAATCTCACAGCCATACTGTAATGCGCCTGGGCAAAGGCCTGGTCCCCTTTTTCCTCAAGCCCTGCCTGTTCTCTTGCACATCCGGTAAACAAGGCGGAGATAAACAGAAAATAAAGGATCAGCGCAGGCACGGGCTTCATTTTCTTTTCACCATAAGGGTCACAAGGGTTGCAAGTAAAATAACAACAACCGGCCAGAGGAAAAGTTCCAGCTTATTATTAGCAAAATACTTAATGGCCCCCAGAACCACCCTGAAAAGCCAGGGCAGTTCATTATTATAATAACCGACTGAATCCTGGCCCGGTGATGGCCGGGGCTTTTGGTTGTTATTTTCATAACCGGATCGACTATCCCCGCCTGCTGAAGGCTTTCCCGGCTGGCCAGATCCTGCTGCCGTCTGTACTGAAATGTCCTTTCCCTGTTCTTGGGAATAGGCCAGGACATGCGACCTGATAGCGGCCATATCTGTTTCAAGCTTTTTTTCGGCCGCCACGTCCTTGGTAAAGTCCCGTCGGTGAGCCAGCTGCTGTTGATTTTCATCCAGATAAGGGATGCCCAGATCCTTGAGTGCCTCCCGGCTCCTTTCCTGAAGCGCCAGATACTGTTCCAGAATATTCTTAATTCTTAAATTGGCAGCAATCCAGCGGTCCAGGGACATCGCAGGATCAATGGCCTGGACGGACAAAACATATAAAGGAATATCAACATCTATTAAATCGGCTAAGACAGTGCCTGATTTTCCCGTATCAATTATCAATCCTGACGGATTGTCTTGCTCCCCGTCATTGGGCAAAATAACATACCGGCTGGAAACCGTATCACTTTTTCTAGGGGATGGCTCAATTCGAATACCGACCTGATTTTCCTGAATCAGAAACCAGGAATGGGCGGTCAACGGAAACAGCAGAATAAGGCAGGCAAAGAGAAGGATCTTTTGGGGGGCGGCTGAGGCCATTAGCGGATATATTGTTCTTTAATATTATTTTCTAGTCCAAATCTTATTGCAGTACAAAAATCAATTAGAAATCAGTACCACGAAAAAGGACGGCCTGTCCACTTTAAAATAAACCCGTATCTGCAACAAATTATATTGTCATTTTCATTGACAACACTTATGGCCCGTAATATTTAGACTGTACGGCTCACAAAATTTGCAGAAAAACCCCATGATTCATACCATATTATTAATGTGGTGCCATAAATTTGGAGACTCTTTTATGAAACTGTTTTTCAGGCTCATTCTCATTTCCCTGATTGTACTGGCCAATTTCACTTTCACCGGCTGTTCCAATAAGGAGGACAAAAAAATCAGCCACTTCAACAAAGGCAATGCCTATTTTGAGGAAGGAGAATATAAAAAAGCAGAAATTGAGTTTAAAAACGCCCTGCAAATTGACAACCGGTATATCGAGGCCCTGTTAAAGCTTGGGGATACCTTCATGAAATTAGGCCAGGCCCGGCAGGCCTTTGCCGCCTATTCCATGGTAGAAAAAATTTCACCCGACAATATTGAGGCCCTTATCAACATCGCAAAATTCTATTTTTTGGGCAGAAAGATGCCTGAAACCAAAGCCAGGATTGAAAAAATTCTTGAAAAAAATCCGGACAACACGGATGCCCTTTTTTTAAAGGCACAGGTTCTGACCCGGGAAAATCAGATTGATAATGCACAAAAAATTCTTATTCGCCTTCTTGAAATACAAAAAGACCATATTCCGTCAATTCAGAGCCTGGCCCGGTTAAAAACCATGCAAAAACAATTTGATGAAGCCGAGGCGCTATTAAAGCGGGCCATTGAGGCAGCTCCGGAAGCCACCCAGCCCAGGATTTTGCTTGCCGCTTTTTACATTGCCCGCAAGGATATGGCCAAAGCCGAGGAACAGCTCGCACTTTCAGCCGAAGAACATCCTGATAATGAGGCTCACCAGATCATTCTCGGCAATTTTTACCTAAAAACCGGAAACAGGGCCAAAGCCGAAGAAAGTTTCAAAAAGGCACTTGACATCTCTCCGGATAAGGTAGCCCCATACATGGCTCTGGCAGGATTTTACGAGCAGATAAATGAAGATGACAAAGCCCTTGAATTGTACCGGAAGGCCGTAGGGCTTGACCCGGAAAACATGAAACCCAAACTGACCCTGGCCCGGTTCCAATATAAAAAAAGACAGGTGGATGATGCTGAAAAAATGGTTCAGGAAATCCTGGTCAAACGGCCCAGGCTTCCGGACGCCAGGATGCTTCAAAGCGAAATTCTGATTTTCAAAAAAGAATTCCAAAAGGCCCTGGTCATGCTGATTGATCTTGAAAAAGAAGAACCAAATGCCTACCGCATCCACTATTTTAAAGGGCTGTGCCATGTGGGATTGGGAGACCCCACTCAGGCAGCGGCCTGCGTTGAAAAGGCTGTGGAGCTTAAACCGACCTATACCAAAGCCCATCTGCTGCTTGCCGATATTTATTTTCACCAGCGGTCATTTGATCTCGCAGCCCAGCAGGCATCGGAGGTGCTAAAGCTATCTCCTGATATGGTTAATGCCCTCATGATCAGGGCCAATTCCCTGGCTTCCATGGGGAAAATCAAAGAGGCTGAAAAAGACTATCAGGCCATGATCGACGCACAGCCTGAAAATCCGGCAGGATATTACCGGATGGCTCAGATCAAATCGGCTCAAAAGAAAATCCAGGAAGCGGAAACCCTTCTTGAAAAAGCCTATTCCATCAACAATAAACTGTTAGATGTATTTGGCTTGAGGGTGAGGTTAAGCCTCGCCCAAAAGAATTTTGCCCGGGCCCATGAAATCTGCGAAACCCAGTTGCATCACAATAAAGACAATAAGCGGATCCAGGCCGCGGTCTACAATATCCAGGCCACGATTTTTCTTGCCGAGAAAAAGGCTGACCAGGCCGTGGAAGCATACCAAAAAGCCATTGAAACCGATCCGGAATACCTTTTGTCATACAATGCACTGGCCCAGATCTTTCTTGTCCAGAAAAAAATGGATCAGGCCAAAAAACAATACATCAAAGTGCTTGAAATCAACCCCAAGCTTGCACCGCCGCATATGATGCTGGGGACCATATATGAGGCAGAAAAAAATTACCCGGAAGCTGAAAAGTATTACCGAAAGGCCCTTAGTATCAACCCCGAATTTGCCGCCGCCGCCAACAACCTGGCCTATTATCTGGGGGACCGGACCGACCATTACGATGAGGCTTTAACGCTTGCAAAAAAAGCAAAAGAACATTATCCTGAAGATCCCAATATCATGGATACCATGGGCCTTGCCTACTATAAAAAGAAACTGTACGGAAACGCCGTGGCCGAGTTCTCCGATGCGTTGAAGAAACAGCCGGATAACCCGATACTCCATTATCACTTAGGACTTGCTTACGAAAAAAAGGGAAATAAAGCCCTTGCTGAAAAAGAGCTGGCAACAGCCCTTGAATTAAGTAAGGATTTTGTCTACGCACAAAATGCAGAACAACTTTTAAAGGAGTTAAGAGAAAAATGAAATTAACCGCCATTTTTACCCTTGCTTTGCTTTTAACAGCCGTTCCTTCATTTAATGCCGGGTCTGAAGAAATATCGGGGCATGCGCTTGCCCAGAAAGTGTTTGACAGGGACCGGGGCAATGATTCCCTTTCAACGGCCCAGATGGTTCTGGTCAATAAAGCAGGGAACAAAAGGGCCCGCCAGTTTACCAGCAGCCGGATACTGGAAGGAGAACTGGAAAGCCAGATGATCCGGTTCACTTCGCCGGCGGATATCGACGGCACGGGTTTTCTGACCATCGAAAAACCGGGTTGGGAAACTGAGCAGTTTCTCTACCTGCCGGCCTTAAGAAGAACCAGACGGATTGTCAGTTCCCAGAAAAGCCAGAAATTCGTCAACAGTGACTTCACCTATGAGGACATGGAGCGTCATCCTGTTGACGACTATGAATACCGGATCACCGGTTCAAAAGAAATCAGCGGCATGGATTGCTATGAACTTGAAACCAGGCCCAAAGAAGGGGTTAACTCCCAGTACGCCCTTACCATCAGTTATATCTCCAAACAGTCCCTTGTGCCGGTCCTGGTCAAGTATTTTGACGAAAAAGAGCAACACATCAAGACCTACACCGTGATGAAGCTCGAACAAATTCAGGGTATCTGGACCGAATCCATGGCCAGTATGGCGAATTTGAAAGAAGGCCACAAAACCTATATTAAGATCCTGAACATCTCGTACAACAAGGGAATTGACCCCCAGACCATTTCCCGGAAAGAACTTGAAAATTACTAAAGATTCACGGGGACTCTCCCCTTTGGCCTGAATATTGCTTTCTAAATAAAAAAATGCAACCAGAGGGGATTTATCATGGAACGAAAACGTTGCCTTCTTTATTTTTTTTGTGTTCAGTGCCTTTTTTTCGGGATTCTTTTTTTCAAAGCAGAAATCGCATCAGCCCTTCCTTCACATCGCATATCTCCCCCTGTATTGGAAACCCGCGGCGCTGAAGAACGGGTTCTAATTGAGCTGACCCACCCGGCAGACACATCCTGGTTCAGCTTAGAGTCCCCGGACCGGGTGGTTGTTGAAATCAAAGATGCTTATCTTCCGCAGGTATCTTTGACCAGAAAAATTAATTCACCCATCATTCGGACCGTTCGCATGGGCCAGAATAAGAAAGATGTGGTCCGTGTTGTCTTAGACCTTAACCCGGGCAGCATCTATGAATTTTCAACGGCTCAGGGTCTTGTACAGAATTCCCATATCCTGTCCCTTTCCATTGGCCCGCCTGGCAATGGGGCAAAGCCCCCCAAGGATACCGGTACCCTGTTGGCGGCAGCCCCCTTAACCAGGGAAAAAGCCCCCTTCGAACCTGAGCCTGAGCAACCCGGCCCAACCACGGCCCCTGCCAATACAACAGGCCATTTTGAAGGCGAGGAAAAAAAAGCGGACGAGCAGACGATTATTCTGACCGATGAAAGCATGCCGGAAGGCATTTTTGAAGATATTCAAGAAGACCAGAGCGAACAAAAGGACTGGGAAATTTCAGGACTGGTCCAGGCCAGGGCCACCAGCCAGATAAAGGATAACGGGTCAGTTGAAAATGAAACCGGTTTCAGGAACCGGATGATCCTGGAAGCCGAATACAGGGATATCTTTCTCATTTCGGCGTTTTCCGACTACCTGTTTTTCGGCCGGGACGATAAAACCGACACCTATGATCTGACCATCCGCGAATTCACATGGCAGTATAACTCCCCAAAAATCGGGCTGTCTGTCGGAAAACAGATCATCCGCTGGGGCAAAACGGACCAGATCAGCCCTGTGGACACCTTGAACCCGGAAGATGTAAGAGAATTTATCCTGCCTGAATACGAAGAACGAAAGATCCCTGTCTGGATGGCCGATGTCCGGTACTATTTTGATAAATTCACACTGGAGGGGGTGTTTATTCCTTTTTTTGAAGAATCCCGCCAGGATTATTTTCAAACTGACTGGGCCGTGTTCGGCCACTTGAAAAAAGAAATCAGCAACGCCAATCTTCCCCCTTTTTATAAATCCTATTTTAACAATTTATCCGTCCATGAACAGGAACCGGATAATGAAACCGAATGGGGCCTGAGACTGACGACTGCGGTTAAAAGTGTTGATTTGGGGATTACCTTTCATCACACAACTGAGGATAGTCCTTATTTTAAAAGCTTTCCGATTAAAAACATTGACATCTCAGGCGGTCTTTCAACGGCGAACCTGATGTCAAGCCTTGGCAGTGCCGTCCCGATGAACGAAGACATTGAAGTCGAATACAAAAAAACCAATATTGCCGGGATTGAATTTGAAACCATCTGGGGCGGATTCGGCATAAGGGGGGAAGCGGCCTGGCAGGAAAACGAATCCTTTATCACGTCCGATTTGACCTCTGTAAGAAAACCAACCTTCCTCTACATAATCGGCGCGGACTATACCACGGCAGGAAATACATATCTAAACCTCCAGGTGGCCCACCGGCATGTTTCAGATTACGACCCCGCTATCCTTTATATTGAGGAAGATGAAACCTCCCTTTTGGGCGAAATCCGGATGGACACGGTTTCAGACCGGTTTCAGGCCTGCCTCAGGTATACCAAACCCCTTGATAACGATTCATCCTATCTGAACCCGTATCTTAAAATCACCTATATCACCAACCTTGAATGCCGGATCGGGGCCAGCCTCTTTTCAGGGGACCGGGATACGGGGTTAGGACGGTACAAAGATCATGATGTTTATTACCTGGACATCTCTTACCGGTTTTAGCTGACAGCACCTCTAATTCGGTTACACCTGTTTTCAGACCGGTTGGAAATATTCTCGCCCGGCACAATCAATTCCCAATACCATCACCTCTTTCTTGCCGTAACTGATAACAAATTGCCTGTTGAAACGAATCTTCATTCGTGGCATACTTCACATACACGCTTAATTAGTGCCTGACCGGAAACCCCGATTTTGAAATTTTCAGGGGGTCGATGTTTGACAAAACCTTAAATCTTTGTTGTTCCTGTCATCACAAACCGGGAGAAATGCTTCCATCTCTGCCGGTTTTCGGCAACTTTCTCCTTTTCCGGACGCAACTGTAGTGTTTGCCGTGTTTTTTTTAAGCAATGGCCTGTTTTAAGCTGCTTTGCGCTGTTCAGACCCTTGCAGCTTTTTTAATCCCTTTTGTTGTATGTGATGCCCGATGATCTGGAGATTTCTTGCCAAAACCGACAGGCTCACATACCTCTTAAACCCTTGACTGCCATGATCCGGGCATCTGTCAAGACCATGATTTTCCAGTCCGTTTATGGCAGATTCCACCGCTGAATGTTTTCTTTTAAAACGAATGAAATCTTCCGCTGTTTCTTCTTCATATTCCGCCTTGTTGCATCTGCCTTTTTTCGGAAGCACCAAAATATCCAATCTGCCCTTCAGGTCCTTTTTGTTGCCTGGAGAGTAAAACCCTTTATCAAAACTGCATCCTTTGAGATCAGAAAATTTGCTTTGTGCCAATGTTACCATCGCAACGGCGACTTTATCATCGGTTTCTTTCTCCATCACCCGGTGGTGCAGGATAAAGCCATATTGGTCCTCCAGGATACATACCCGCAAGCCCAATTCCTGGGGAACACCGGCCTTGCCTTTTGAAATCCACTCCGTGTGGGGTTCGAAAATCGAAAAAATCTTGTCTTCATGGGGGATCTTTTCATCCTGTAACACCCGGCGTTTGATCAAATCAATTTGCCAAAGTGCGTAGTTGATATATGTTTGTAATTCTTCAGCTCGGGCTGCACATATAATATCGGATGCCGGTATCATTTCCACGGTCAATCGCGCCTTTTGAATATATTTTTCAGCAAGCTTGATATATGCTGTATGGGCATCCATAATTTGCTGGACTCTTTTGGCCTTTTTCTTTTCATCCTTTGATGTGGAATGTTTCAAACGCTGGACTATTCGATAAAGCTTTTTAAATGCTTTAATATTATACGCTGATTGCCGCCACATACTCGTTCCAATGTCCTGGCTGATAATAGCGGCAATTTGAATCATTTTTCGGACTGCATCAAAAAGCAGGTTGATATCTGTGGGATAATGAACATTGGTTTCTACAACGAATGAATCACACCGCCCAATCAAGGCTCCATCGTCCGAAGTTTTTTTTTCATCAGAAGTTTATGGCCTTCTTGCACAACCAGAGTGTTGATTTTGTCAAGAATATCTGGGGTCATAAGCCTGACATTATCTTTCAGGGTCTGAAGGGGGTAGGCGATATCATTGTCCATCATGCCATGCCCCAGCATCTGCCTTATTGTTTTGTGGTTGTTCACCATTTCCTGGAGTTTATCATAATCCCAATTGCAATTGAGCCGAATGACGCCCATTACAAGGATCTTCCACAGGTCCATACCGGGACGTCCATTTTTAGAATCGGTACTTTCTGGGATCATGTCCGTGAGGATATCAAAAACTTTTTGTCGAAGACTCTGGTCGCAATAGATATGTTGGAGTCCCAAAAGAAGTTTGGGGATTTCATCCCTGGCTCTCATATCAATTTTAATTTGATCGATAGGGGTCTGCCCGAATGTCATCTGTAGTTCAAAAATTTTACGCAAAACGACCTCGAAGTTCTGATGGAATGTTGAAGTTTGAATTACTATTGGCTTGTCTCACAAAACATAAATCCTATATAATTTTATAGGGTTAGATTAACATAGTAATTAGTAAAAAGCAACAAGTAATTCATATCACAACAGAAACTTCAAACGAATTTCAGCCCAGATACCCCTGGAAAATATGATGGTTCCAATTTCCGGTCAGGCACTAATTATGGAGATCTAAAATGCCGGATACCGTTTTTAAAGAAAGAGTCAGCGGACTTGAACAGATCATGATGGAGCTTGCCTATGAATCAATGAAAACTGACATGGCTCTCAAAAATCTTTCAGCAGAGATGAAAGACTTTAAAGACGAGATGAAAGACTTTAAAGACGAGATGAAAGACTTTAAAGATGAAATGAAAGACTTTAAAGATGAAATGAAAGACTTTAAGAAGGAAATGAACAAAAAGTGGGGAGATCTGGCAAACAAGATGGGAACCATTGTTGAAGACATCGTTGCCCCCGGTTTAAAAGGTGTTGCCCGACAGTACTTTGGCGTGGAAGCTTTTGATCATTTTTCTTCCCGCACCATTATCCGCAACAAAGACCGGCCCACAACCCGTGAATTTGATATAATTGCTTATACTGAAGACCTGTTTTTTATCGTGGAAACAAAAGCGACCCCACGGCCGGAGTATATTACGAATTTCATAAAATTTCTTCCCGAACTGGGCACATGGTTTCCCGTCAGCCTGGAAAAAAAGCTGATTCCCATTTTTGCTTCTCTTGCCCTGTCCGATCAACATATCACCCACCTGACCAATCATAATATTATCGCCATGGCCACCCGGGATGACGGGATGGATATTTACAATCCCGAGGTTCTGGAAAAGCTTGGCGTTAACGTTAAATAGGAACGGCCTGTTTTTTAAGCAGGTAATCCTCCAATAACAGCTGGTTAGCGTGGCTCGACCGTCAATATTCGCAAATTCCAAGAAGGTGTCCCCCGAATTCCATCCCCCGAATTCCGCGAATTCCGAATCCCGGCAATGAACGTACAGGAAAAAATATTAAGCAAGGACCTTCATTTGTTCATAAAGGAACTCAGGGGCCAGGTCCGCTCCGTTTTCCCAGACAATCGTGTTCATGTCAGGGTCAACCCGGAATTTTTGAAATTCGGATAATTCTTTGAGAGGGCCGAAAACTTCGCCGGTGAGTTCATCTTGAAGGTCAATTTCCCCGACAGCTTCGTTATTAAACCTTAGCCAAATAACATAACCTTTAATATATTTGGCTTCTTTGACATGTAAAAACATTTGTTACTCCAGTGGGGCTATGGAATTTAATTTTTCTTTATTTTCAGCCTTGGACCAGTTTTCAATCAAAGCGTCAACATTCAATATCCGCCACTCATTTATCATCCGAACAGCTCTATTGGCCATTGTCCCTTTAACTTCTCCGCTAATAATGTCAACTGAAATCTCCTGATCACAGTATCGGGCATGAAAATGCGGCGGCATATGATCCTTATAATAAATATAAATTACAATTCAAAAAAGCGAATAATTACAGGCATTTTGCAATTACCACCCATAAATGATTTTATATACATTGTTTATGATATATCTGCTCAGCTTTGAAATCAAGTAAAGAACTCGCCCTGCCCAGAGTGATATATAAAAGTTAATAGACAGGCAATCCCTTAAATCAATGTTTTTGGGGGCAAAAACAGTCGATTAAGCCCATTTTACGTCTACTTTCAAGCAGTTAATTCTTTAATAACAGCTTGTTAGCGTGTCGCGGTAGGAATGCCGGTTACCCGGCACCCCCCGCACAGATCCGTACGTGAGGTACTACCTCATACGGCTCCTACCTCGGGTAATAACGTTGAAATCTCTGATTTGGAAAAGGGTGAACAATTCTGACCCTTGGGATCAACCATCTGATTAGTTTTTCAAAGCGCTCCCATGTGAAGTTCTGTCCTTTGTGACTCCTGCGCCTCAGTGTATGCAACCATGCCTTTGTTGTTTGGTCGTAGAAGCTTTTTACCAAATCCATGTTTCCGGGAACCGCATAATAATTCTGGAACCCTCTTATTACTGAATTTAGCCATTTTCCTGTTTCCTTTACATTGTCGTGCATACGTTCTTTCAGTTCAGCTTTGACTTCTTTCAGCTTTCGGACAAACCTTTTCTTAATAGTTTTACGACGTATGGTAAATGCGCCGCGTCGTGTCTTAGAGCACGAGTGGGTAAAGCCCAGGAAATCAAATGTCTCCGGTTTTCCTTGGCCTTTCCTCTGGCGGTTCGATTCTGCGAAACGTCCAAACTCAATTAATCGAGTTTTATCCGGGTGCAGGTCAAGGCCAAATTTTCCCATTCTGCTAGTTAAATCCTTTAGAAAGTTTTCTGCATCATTTTTGTATTGGAAGCCGACCACTGTATCATCGGCGTAACGGACTATGATTACGTCGCCTTTTGCATGTCTGCCTCTCCACTGATTTGCCCATAGGTCTTGTGCGTAATGCAGGTAAACATTTGCCAATACAGGTGAGATTACCGAGCCCTGTGGGGTCCCGACTCCCTGTGCTATACGTTTACCGTCTTCAACAATCCCTACTTTGAGCCATTTTCTAATCAGCCGCAGTATTCTCTTATCCGCTACTCGGTGCTTTATAAATTTCAACAACCAATCGTGATTGATCTTGTCGAAAAATGCTGAAACATCGGCATCAAGTATATAATTTATTTTACACCTTGATATTCCCATGTATAAAGCGTCCAGAGCGTTATGTTGACTACGTTTTTCCCTGAAACCATAGCTAAAACCCATGAAGTCTGTCTCATAGATCTGGTTTAATATTATTGCCACTGCCTGCTGGACTATTTTATCTTCGAGAGCTGTTATCCCCAGTGGCCTTTTGCGGCCATCGGTCTTATTTATATAAGTCCTTTTTACCGGTGATGCTCTATAACTGCCAGCGTGCAATCTGTCGTGCAAGTATATTATCCGATTAGCTAAGTCTTCCTTGTACATATGCCAGGTTATTTCATCCACTCCTGGAGCAGCGTTTCTTTTTAGCTCAAAGAAGCTAACTGTCAGCAGGTCCGGGGTGATGTGATGAAAAAGGTTATCAAACCTGACTTTCTTGTCCTGATGAGCTTTCCTACGCACACCATATAAACTGGTCGACGCAGCTACCCGCCCCTGTGTGCGGACTGCGGCAGTGCATATGGTGTTTCCCTTGGTCAGCGTCCTTCCCTCCACCTGCTCCGCCGAGTTTTCAAACTCTTTGTTCGCTGGCTTCTTCGGTACTATGTTGCTGTCCGACTTCCACGGGCCGTGCATGGCAGCAGTATAGGATTTCCCCTTCACTGCCCGATCCCCTTTAGGGATAACCTGTGGATCTCCCGATTCCCGCGTAAAAGATGTCCACACATGCCAGGTTCTAAGACTCCGCCGGGTTGTTCCCCTGCTTGCATAGCGCTGGGACTCATGTTGCCTTCCCTACCGGACCACGAGGTCGGCACCCGAGAGGTGGTGATTTCGGAGCTCAATAGCCCGCCTGTGCTTCCCTCTGTCCACGCTTCAGCCAATGCATTACTGCAATCGCCGCATGACTCGAGGCTGGTGTGATTTGCTAAACCTTCACCATAAGACTCTTTCATTCTCTATCCTTTACCGGTTTTAATCGGCGCTTTCGGCCCGACCCCACCGCCAACCCACCGCCAGACCCCCGCTGCGCTTTTAAATCTGTGAAATAGTGTTTGTTATGAAACCTTTCATATCTTATAATACAATACAAAAATGACTATTATTTCAGACTGGATTGCATTGAGTTTGTAAAATGAAGGAACCATTTTATCCATTTTTCTAAATGGGATAGGATTTTTTTTAAAATGATCAACTACACAGCTAAACCCAAAACAAGCGTGAGATAAGTAATAAAAATGAGATAAAATCCTCGAAACGCCTATCAATAAAAGGTATAATAAGTTTACCACAACGAAATATACCAAATTGAAAGGACGTTTCGAGTGAATAAAAATATCAACAAAAATTTGGCAAAACGCAAGAAAAAAATAAGCAAAAAGCTCAACAAAAGAGATTGGGATGAACAGCCAGCCCCTATGTTTAAAGCATCCAACATTCAATACGAGATTGACGGTCGCCTCCAAGGGGTTGCTCCCGGCGGCATAGGGTTAATTCATATGCTTGCCAAAAAGACCGGCCTTCTGAAAGAAATTGATAAGGAGCTCGAACTGCTTAAACGCCATTTGCCCTATCATGAATCAGATCATGTCGCCAACATGGCATATAATATTCTTGCCGGTGGCACCTGCCTTCAGGATATTGAGCTGCTCAGAAACAATGAAGCCTGGTTGAATGCTCTGGATGCAGAAATTATCCCCGATCCCACTACAGCCGGAGACTTTTTGCGCCGGTTTTCCAAGGAAGATATCATAACTCTGCAGGACGTCAAAAATACCATCCGGAAAAAGGTATGGGAAAAGCAGCCGCAAAACTTCAAGAAAGAAGCCATCATCAATATCGACGGCACTATCAGTGAAACAACCGGCGAGTGCAAACAGGGTATGGACATCTCTTATAATGGTAAGTGGGGATATGCCCCTCTGATAGTCTCTCTGGAAAAAACAAGGGAGCCTCTTTATATAATCAATCGATCCGGCAATGCTCCGTCCCACCTCAACTCTGCGGGTTGGGTGGATAAGTCCCTTGATCTGCTGGAAGGCACTTTTAAAAAATTATACGTTCGGGGTGATACTGATTTCAGCCTTACTTCCAATTTTGACAAATGGGATCAACGCTGTACCTTTGTCTTTGGCATGGATGCCAGATCAAACCTGATAAAACTGGCCGGTGGTCTTTCAGATTCCGAATGGGAGATATTTGAAAAACAGCCGCAAGCCATCAAAACAATCCCCAGAAAACGTCCCGAAAATATCAAACTTCAAGTGGTCAAAAAACGCAATTTCAAACGTCTTGAGACCGCCTGTGAACATATAGCCGAATTTGAATATAAACCTGGTAAATGTCGGCAACCCTACCGGATGATCGTGCTGCGCAAAACAATAAATGAGTATAAAGGCGAACGTCTATTGTTTGACGATATCCGTTACTTTTTTTACATCACAAACGATTGGAAAAAATCAGCCAGGCACCTGGTGGATTTTTACCGGAAACGGGCGGATCACGAAAATGACATTGATCAGTTGAAACATGGCGTGCATGCAATGGCTAATCCTTCTGATTCCCTAAATGCCAACTGGGCCTATATGGTTGTTGCATCTTTGGCATGGGATCTGAAAGCCTGGTATGGAATGATGATGCCGTATCGAGCTTTAGGTCTCTCCATCGTCCGTATGGAATTCAAACGCTTTATCCAGACATTTATAAATATCCCTTGCTTGATCATACGTTCCAGCAGGGCCATTAAATATCGAATCATTGGTTATAACAACAGGCTCACAAGCGTGTTCAAGTTTTTTAACTCTTTGAAGACTGCCTGGGTTACATGATGCCTTTGCTCCGGACAGTTATTGCAAACGGGCTGCAATGGCGAGTCTAAAACCTGTAGATTTCAAAAGGGAATTTAAGCAATGAACCACAACACAATCGGCAGTATTCCAAAAAACATCAGGACTCGTGCGTCTGTTTGATGGAAATTGGAGACACAAAATAATAGCTCGGGTCGACAATTGCTTATGAGAAATTCATTTTTTATAACACGCTTGTTTTGGGGCTAAATACACAAAAATCGATTCAGGGTACATGGGCCAGTTGGTGGAATGGCCCGAAGTGATCACCGAAGGCAAGAATCTTGAAGAATGCCGGGCCATGCTTCGGGATGCGCTCAATGAGATGGTGCTTGCTTACCGCCAAACCGGCAGGGAAATGCCCATTGGCAACGCTATTATTGAGCAACTGCCCATTGAGGTTCACTATGTCGGTCAAACGGCGTGATCTTATCCAACACATGAAACAGAATGGTTTCCATCTCCTAAGGGAAGGCGCCAACCATGCTATTTATATGAAAGTCTCACTAACGTCCTGAGAAGACTTTCAATATTTGTTGTGGGCGGCTCTTGGTTGGATAACCCAAGCCGTCCGTGACGGTTTATACAAATGGAACCAAAATCATCCCTGTAAAACGCCACCGGCAATTCGATAGAATCACCGCAAACGAACTCTGCAAGCAAGCCGGGATAACACCTAAATTCTAATGATTGGATGAAATGGAAGTTTGCCATTGAAAGCTTGGCCAGCTTTTAAAAGTGTAACGCCTATCCCCTATATTCATAACGAAATAATGTAACGACCAGATACCCCGCTGCCATACCCTGCTAAAAAATTATAAAAATCATACCCCGCATGCCGACCCCGCCGGTAGACCCCGCCGCTGACTTAGGGATGTGGTAAAATTAAAACCCACAATTCATTCCTCATAGCATGGAATATCAACAGCCCATTTTTCAATCCCTGGAATCCGAATAATTTTGTTTTCTATATTATTCACGGCGGACTTGACCAAACGTACCCCTGTCGGGTAAACACCTTTGATTAATTTGACGACAGGATTTTCTCCTTTCCATGTCATTGTTCGACATAGACCGAGAACCTTTTCAATTTTGTTCAGCAATTCGCCTTTCCAATGATTTTCCAAAACACCCCAAACTCGCTCTATTGGGTTGTATTTACTGTGGTACGGGGGATAGTACACCAAACTAATATTTACAAATGCTGATTTGGCAAAGTCCACGAGGCGACTAATGAATTGGCTCCTTCGGCTACTATTTTCCGGCCCATTATCAAGATTGATCACCAGTGTATGTGGGGCGAATCTTGCGTTCAAAGAAGGCCAGAGTGATTCCAGCGCATCAATCATGAAATCAGAGGTGATGTTGCTTTCAGTGAAGTACATATAATTTTCATCCAGAGCAGGTATGTTGATACCGAAAAGTTTCAAAAGGGAATCGGGTTTAAAATCATGGTCCGCCGCTTTAAGATTGCAACGACTATATCCGCCTCGGGAATAAGGCCCTATTTTAATAGTGGCTTTTGCGTCCATTGAGATACGTAAAACGCCATCTGTTTCATCGGCTAGTTGGTTTGTCCTATGCACATATTCAAAAATGATGTCTGTTTCAGGAATTTTTTTTTACCTTGGCTTTGGCGACCTTCTTCAGTTTAAAACCCAATTTATTCATTATGGTGGATAGAGTCCGTACTGTTGGCATATTCTCAGGGTCATATCCCATGTCGTCAACTAATCGACGGAATACTTCATTCGCAGATATTGGGGAATATAAATTCTGGGTACGGAATGTAGGATCAGTCTGACATATAGGGTTTACAATACGAGTTATGTCCTCTTTTAAATTCGGAAAATGTTCTAAACACGATTTCCGGCCTCGTCCGGAAAAATTATCAACACAGGTAACTCCGCTTTCTATTTCCCGTCGCCCTTTGATTATTGTTTTCCGATCCCAACCCAGTTCTCTTTCAGCCTTTAGTTGTCCGCCGTGCCCCATAAGGGAGACAACGCGTGCCATGAATTGGCGCCGTTCATGGCCTTTTAATTTGCTTCGAGTGGTATTCAGAAAATCCTTTAGTGGTGGCGTTAATTCCGATATAGTTTTGGGTAAATTGTGCTTAGAATGATCAAACATGGTCCTCCTGTATTTTTATGTAATCTTCCATGTTGACCATAAACTATCGATTCCATGTTGTCTATAAAAATCAGAATTCAGACTATGGAATTGTGGATATTAATTTTTCTGAGGCCCTTATTCAAAATTTGCTACATATAATCTCCGTGATTCGAATCTTGGAGAAAAATGATGGCAAAGAATTCTCGTGGAAAACGCCCTTGCTCTATTTGCCGAAAATGGTTTGCTCCTGATGTAAGACAAAAAGGCCGACAGAGAACATGCAGTCCGGTTTGCCAAAATGAGCTTCATCGAAGGCAATGTGAAAACTGGAACAGGAAAAACAAAGCGGTCTCCATAAATAATTACCTGGCAAAGAAAATTGAAAAGGCTCAAAACCTTCAAACATCCGGGAAATTGCCTGTTTTGCCGCTGGAAGTTATTGAAACAGAATACGGTATCAAGCCGGCAATTATCGTCGAATATCTGGTTGCCCAGGTTATCTGTCATACCAAAGAAAAAATTCGAGAATTCCCATAAACACCTCTGACTAATCGAATATTGATTTCAAGAGACAAGGTTATGGTAACCTCTTGTAATATTAAGATATACAAACAGAGTAATCGAATTTTGATTCTAAGAGACATCATGCGCATAAGTTGTTGATAATATATATAGATACAAACAGAGTAATCAGTATTCCAGTTCAAGAGGCAACTGACAGCCGACCCTGGCCGGTGATATAAAAAGGCATCTGAAATTCTAAAAATAAGGAGATGTCTCATGGCAAACAGGTTTTCATCCCGGGAATTATTTGAACTGAGGAACAATATCCCTGTGGATATGCTGATCAGGGATCATTTACAGATTCCATCCAAGATCAGGGATGGCTACTTTCGTTTTCTATGCCCTTTGTGCAATGAATTTCAAACCGCTGTAAATCCAGGCACGAACCTGGCCAGGTGCTTCAGATGCGAAAAGAATTTTAATACCATCGACCTTGTCATGAAAATCAAGGGTTATGGCTTCCGGGATAGTGTTTTGTTTTTGAAACAAATAAATACGGCCCCCCAGGTTCAGACCGCAAAATTGACGGCTCTTGCTGCTATGGTCGGCAGACCCATGCCGGCAGGGCAGTGAATATGGAACGGTTGCTTGAGCTTGAAACCCTGATTGGTCGCAACCAGGAATGTTTTTACAAAATCGGTCGGGCCTTGAAGGAAATTCGAGATAACCGTTTGTACAAACAGGCTTTGTTTGAGTCATTTGAAACATATACCAGGCAGCGATGGGATATGGGCAAGGCTTATGCCTACCGCCTGATCAGAGCCTATGAAGTGATCTACAATTTGTCGCCAATTGGCGACAAGCTACCTGCCAACGAATCCCAGGTCCGTCCCCTGACTCAAATGGACTCCATAGAACAACGCCGTATCTGGAGGGAGATTATAAACAGCGGCATGGAACTGACCGCACAAAATATCAAAAAATTTATTGAGGCCCGGAAAACGGCTCCGGCAAGTAGACCGGATCTGACAAATAAAATTTCAAATGAATACATGGCTGTTGTAAAGGCAATGCTTGAGCAGGTCCGTGTGGCACAACATGATCATTGGCAGCAGACCTCCCGCCAAGCCGCATTGTTGTGGCACCGGGTCATATACGAAAAGATCATATCAAAGGGGGCAGATAATGGATGACCTAAGCATTGACGACCGCTTCCACTTACTGCTGCACAAAAAAATCATGAACAAAACTGGATCTGCCAAGAGAAGATCCAAAAAATATTACAAGGACCAGTACAAAAAAAACGGGATTATCCCGCCTCCCCTTTTACTGGTTGAAAAAGGAATTATGGATGGCCGCAAGTGCAGCGGGCGGCCCAGAGTCATAGACGAACAAACCCAAAGGCGGTTTATTGAAATGGTCAAGGCGTCATGCGACCCCTCATCCCAGGGGTTCATTTTTATCACCCGGAGAGCCAGGACCATTAAAAATTACCACTACTGGCTTGAGGAAGAGTTGGGGAAAAAATCAGTCTTCCTGCACTTTGGCGATGCGCCAAAAGGGAGAATCTCAAATTTTACCTGGAAAAAGAGGACGATCAGGAGCCGTCACCGGCACGTTATACCTTCAAATCGGTTCCGGTGTTTACCTTGATCCAGGTTGACGGTTGCAAGTTCCAATATTTAAGAATCAGAGATGAACATGGCCACTGGCAGAAACCACAGGTAATTGAAATATTCGATACCGGCTCCAGGAAGCTGTTTATTATGGAATTCTATTTTACCGAAAGCAATCTGAACGCTGTGGACCTTTTTACCCGTTTTTTGTTGTGCACACCTTTTCCTTTGATAACAATCGGTATCAGGCCTGATCGGGCAAAGGGATTTTTAAATCTCAAGCGTCCCATTAATGCTATTAACCTTGCGCATTCTACGCCGGGCGGTTTTTATTTGGCACCGGAATTTTCAAGGGCGCATTCCCCCAAAGATAAGGCGCATCTGGAATCTTCACACCGGAGCCTGCACAATTTTGAAATAAGGGTTATCAAAACCTTTGAGGACAGGATTGTGAAAACCGTTACCGAATACGATTTCAAGCGGGGAAGAAAGGAAAAAGTTACTGTAACCCTTCTTGATATCACCCTTGATGAATTGAGGAACAGCACTGTGCTCAGTCAATACCGTAACGAACACAATCATACACAACATTATTTTACCGAAGACGGCGTAGTCAGTGCCTGGGTACCGGCACAAAAGTTTGATGATTTTTTATCAAACCAGACAGACACCCTGAATTTTACCCCGGAGCAGGTTCAGGAATATATGAAATACGGTTACAGGAAAATCAAAGCCACGGTATCCAAACATAGAACCATCCGCCATGACAAAAGGGATTATTATGTGACCAGTGGTGCAGACCGGTTCAGCAGGCATAAAAGTACACCGGTAAAAATATCCAGATACAGGGACAAACTTTTTATCTTTGAGCCCAGTGAAGACGGCATACTGATAGGCGAAGCCATTGCAAAAAAGCCGTTTGACAGCCCGCCGTCCCCAGCGCCCGCTCCTGTGCCAGACGAACTCGACACCATTATCGCTCTTTTGGAAAAGCACAATATGGCCGTTGATCGGCCTATTTTAATCGAAGTTTACCATAAGGGCCTCACCCTGTCCCTAGCGGAGCAAGTACTTCACCATAATCAATCAAGGTACGCAGATTACATGAAAAAAATGAACCAGCCTGAGGAACGTAAAAATCAAGCCTTATTTAATGCTTTTATGCTTGATTGCCAAAAATCGTTAAATACGAATCAGGTGGCCACTTATGCATCCCACGGAGATATGCCATGAAAGAGGATTTTATCAGTGATAAACGAAGGGTCTCATACCTGTCTGCTACTTATAACAGGATATACAGGGGTCAAAGCGTACTCATTGAAGGGGATTTTGGCGCAGGCAAAACTCGTTTTTTAAGACTGCTGCGGCCTAAAAAGCTCCATGCCGTATGGGTCGAGTCTCTGTTCAACATCCATGAAACCCTGGCATCCATACTTAAAGAACTGAATTATGAGACCTCCGCCACTTACCGCCGGACTCCCCAGTACCTGAAAACGATCTGCAACCTATCCAATTGTTTTATCATCATAGATGAAGCCAACGACCTGGACTCCCGGGTTTGGCCATATCTCAAACGAATTATTGATGCCGGTGTCCCCATCGTATTTGCAGGGCTCCCCAAGGTCAGAACCTATTTGAGCCGGAATCATCCCGATATACTCAGCCGGCTCAAAACTCTGATTTTATATCCCATAGAGGTCGAGGACTTCATTGAAAAATACAAAGATATCCAGCATGAAGCAGTTGAACAGATATATATGGCCGTCAAAGGCGACATGAGAAAATTTAAAGAAATCTGTACAGACTGTCAGGACAGGGCAAAGGAGTTGAACCACAACTTTGTTGATATCAATCTTGCCCTGGAATTTATATCCGACCTTCCTCCCCAGTAATCCTTATCACAATTTATCTGCACTAACAGGCCACCTTGTGTTAGCACCAAGGGCGGCCTTGTTGTATCTGTTCATTATATAATGGTGCCGATGCCTGCTTGATCTATTGTTAATGTCTTGAAACCACAGACCATTTTTGAGTTCTTTTTGGACCGTTACATTATTTTGCAATTATTCTTTTGATGACGATTTCACTCAACACTTTTAAATCACAATAAAAACATTGATTTTTATCGGTAGCATCAAGCCTCAACACCGTTACAGTATTTGAAGCTCGTCAAAAGCTGTGATTATTGGCAAAACCTTCTTAAGGGTCTATAGTCTGTGATACTTGATATCTTTAGCGAATATTCTCGATTATAACCGGATTGCAATATTTTGAATCTTTGATAAAATATTTATTCAGTAATGTTGAGGCCATCACAACAAAAATAGAGAATAGAGGGCTTATCATGCATCACAACACAATTTCTCCCAGCGAACAAGAAAGGTTCATTCTGGCCAAAATCAGGATGCTGCCTCCGGATAAAATTGCCGAGGTTTCAAATTTTGTGGACTTTATCAGCCAAAAAAACCAGGACCGGAAACTGAGCAAAGCCGCCCGTGAAATGGCGGAAGACGCATTCAAAAGAGTCTGGGATAATGCCGAGGATGACGCATATGATCGCCTATAACTTCGGGGATGTTATACTGGTGCCATTTCCATTTACTGATCAGAGTACAAGTAAAAAGCGCCCGGCGGTCATCATCAGCTCAAACTCATATAATCAAGAACGGCCGGATGTTGTAATTATGGCCATCACCAGTCAAATCCACGGTTCTGGTTATTTTGGTGATATCCGTATCCAAAAATGGCAGCAGGCCGGTCTTTTAAAAGCATCAGTCATCAAGCCGATTCTGACTACCGTTGAAAAAGGCCTCATCATAAAAAAATTAGGCTGCCTCTCTGACAATGATCAAGAAGCCTTGAACAAAGGACTGCAAACTATTATTGGATAATTCTATCATTTTTTTATGAGATCGGAACATATAAAATAGAAGCCAGCAACCTTAAATCGATGTTTTTGGGGGTAAAAACAGTCGATTAAGCCCGTTTTAGGCCCCCAAATAAGCAGGTAATCCTTTAATAACTGCTGGTTAGCGTGGCCCGACCCCACCGCGACCCACCGCGGTCCGTGCCCACCGCGCTCCGTCCGGCACCCAAGTCCCAACTATGTACTTTTTTTCAACATGTGTGAAAACTTTTTCACACCGTTGTGAACTTTTTTTCACAATGAGTGTTTTCCCTGATTTTTCAGCTTTCATTTTTTAATGGGGTTGTATTAAGACAATAAATAATTTCGTCTACAACCGTTTGAATTATAAGCTTTTTAAATCCATAAATCCTAAAAGAAGAAAATAATTGACACTTTTAAAAAATTATGGCACTGTTATTGCATTTATAGATTAGCGTTACACAATGAAAAAAGTAGCAAACTTAAAATTGTACCATCAGAAAGGAGGCTAAATTAGGTACAGGGTTTGGTAAGAATTTTAACTTGGGGATAAATTAAGTATCGTCCCCGGAATTTTGAAATTTAATTAAGAAGGGGGCTGTCCCCCCGGAATTAGAATTAAGACTTAAAAGAGGATTATAATCATGAAATTTTTACGTTTGTTATTAGTGGCAAGTTTGTTGGTATTGTTTTCCAACAGCGCTTATGCTGACCCCTTTGCCATAGACCTTGACGGTGATGGTGATCTTGATACTGGTACGGGTATCGGTGGTGCTTATGTAGATGAGATAGACTACTCAAGCTATGGTATTGTAGACCTTTACATTAATAGTATTACTACGGAACTTTCAGGTGATTTTAATGAACTCGCAGTCATTAAAGTTAGCGACAGTGAATTTTCTGGTGTTGGTGATTATGAAATGACAATTGTTCTTCAGGGTTCCGGTACCTTCACTGCTGATTATGAGACTAATACTTCAGGAGACATCATAGTGGGGGATCAGGATTTTAGTTTCACTTCCGGTTCGCTGTCGATATACATAGACGATGGCACTAATGTAAATTTCCTATCCACAGTTGCTGATGATGGAACTTATGTCGGTGCGGACGATGGTGACAAGGTTGCGACCTTCACCTTGACAACCGGCAACGGTACTCTTCAGACTACTGAAGGTGAGACGGACAATGTTGATATCTGGAGCCTTCTTCTCGACTCTATTGCAGAGGACACCTTTTTCTTTGAAACTGGAATTGATTTTAATGATGTTCTTGATCTAATTGCCGGGATTTTCGTACAACTCTACACCAATGATACCAACGAAGTACTTACTGATTCTGATATAATTGCCGGTCTTGAAGATGATCTTCAAAATGAACTTGCCGATGGTAATTACACTGAGATGTCCGGTGTTATCAAAGATCCAGATACAGGTGACGTAGTAGCTGAAGCTACCAGAATTTATGTTGAAACAGAAGGCTCGGCTGAGTTCTCTATCGTTCCCGAACCTACTACCATGCTTCTTTTCGGGCTTGGCCTTCTCGGCTTTGCCGGCTTGGGCAGAAGAAAGATTTAAGCTTTAGATTATCGTTTTTTACTTTCGTTACAAAAAACCCGGTAGCTTGTGAGGCTACCGGGTTTTTGTTATTGTGCGATTATGGTCAAAATCTAGGCGGGGGTCGGTCCGCGCCAACCAGCTGTTATTAAACGATTAACTGTTTAAAAACTGCCCTAAAACGAGCTTAATCGACTCTTTTCACCCCCCAAAACACTGATTTAAGGATTTAACCCCAAATTCGATACTGTAAAATGGTATGGAAAGAATACGATTTTTAATATCCATATCATCCTTACGGGTCGGGGTCGGGCCACGCAAACCAGCTGTTATTAAACGATTAACTGTTTAAAAACTGCCCTAAAACGAGCTTAATCGACTCTTTTCACCCCCCAAAACGCTGATTTAAGGATTTAACCCCAAATTCGATACTGTAAAATGGTATGGAAAGAATACGATTTTTAATATCCATATCATAGCCTGCCTGTGAAATTTTTATGCCAAAGTCAGATTTGAACGTATCAATAAACAGATGCATGCTTTTCATGTGCCCGTTGGCGCCGGATTTAACCTCAACGGGGATAACTTTCTCATTTTTTACAATAAGGTAGTCTATTTCGGCGGTACTGTTCCGGGCGGCGCGGGCCCAATAATAAAGCGACGGCTTTGTATAGGCAGACTGATTTGCCATTAACTGCTGCCCTACAAACTGCTCGGAAACAGCGCCTTTAAAAATATCTGTAAAATCTTTTGCCCGGGCTGTTTCACCATAAATGTGATTCATTGCATGCATGAGTCCAACATCAAGAAACAATGCCTTAAAATAGTTTTCTTTTGCACCGGCTTCTAAAGGCAGACCGGCGCCGCTTGTGGATTTGATCCTGACAATAACGCCTGCCATTTCCAATAATTCAACAGCCTCTTTTAACTCTCTGGATTTAATGGAGCTGTCAATATTGGTGTAAACAAATTTTTGGCCCACCATTTTAGGCACGGCATAGAATACTTTTCGCAAATATCTGTGTTTCACTTTTTTTGCGTATTTCCCAAAGTCATCCATATACGTGTCAACTATTGACTGCTGGATTCTCTGGCATTTTTCAATATTTCCGGATAACCTATACTCCTGAAGCACCGCCGGCATACCACCTAATAAAAAGAATTTTCTAACATATTCAAGCAAACGGATATGAAGCGCCTCAGGCAATTTTTGCAGTTCAACTTTATTGTTTATATGTTTTCTCAGGGCTGTTTCGCCCATTGCATCAAGAAACTCCCCGTATGACAGGGGAAACATATACAGGTACTGGACCCGGCCAACGGGCATACGAAAATTCTCAGAGTTCAAAGTAAATTCAACCAAAGATCCGGCGGCAATAACATGTAACTTGGGAAGTTCCTCGAAGAAATACCTTAATGCCATAATGGCTGCCGGGCAATCCTGTATTTCATCTAAAAAAAGCAATGTTTTTCCAATACTGGCTTGCTGCTGGGAAAACAAAAATATTTTTTCTAGAATTTCAACGGGATCAATACTTGTAAAAATCTCTTTATATTCAGGGTTCTTTTCAAAATTGAGTTCAATATAATTTTCAAATTCTTCCTTCCCAAAATGCCTGACCACATATGTTTTTCCAACTTGCCGTGGGCCACGGATAATTAATGGGCGCCTGTTTGATTCGGCTTTCCATTGCACAAGGACTTCATATACATCTCTTTTCATTATCCATATCTCGTATTATAAATGGTTAATGAATTATAAAAGGGAGATGGCCGAAATACAAGGATATTTTCTATAGAAATTGGACTTTTTCCAAGGTAAAAACAGATGTTTTTTGGACAAAATCCTGTCTGCGCCTTTGCACCGAGGGCTTCGCCCTATTTTTTTATATTCTCACGCTAAGGCGCTAAGGCGCAAAGAAACAGCATTGCCCAAGGGGAATTTAAACTTTGCGCCTTTGCGCCTTTGCGAGATTATGGTTAGGCGGGGGGGCGGGCCACGCCAACCAGCTGTTATTAAACGATTAACTGTTTAAAAACGGCCCTAAAACGAGCTTAATCGACTTTTTTCACCCCCAAAAACACTGATTTAAGGATTTGGCTGATCCTATTTTGATTCAAACCTAATATCCCAATAGATTTCAGACAGCGGCAACTGGCAATTAACGGATTCCATCTTTAAAATCCGGTCTTCACCTTCGTATGAACGATATTCCCACTTACCGCCATCACCGCGTATAAATTGTTCAACATGATACTCATCCTGAGAAACAAGTATATACTCCTGAAGCGTCGGAATGGCCCGGTAATAAGCAAATTTTTTGCCTCTGTCAAAAGCCTCGGTTGACTCAGAAAGGATTTCCATTATAACAACCGGGTTTGTCAGCGTGTCAAATTCATTATCTTCAAACTCTGGGTCACCGCAATGAATTACAATATCAGGGTAAACATAGTTGTCTGCAATTTTCACACGCATATCATTGGAAACTGCTTTACAGGCGGAGTTATCCGCTTTGAATTTATTTCTTAACTCCCCTGCCAGGTTGGCATTAATATAAATATGATTTTTTTTTGCGCCAACCATGGCAAAGACTTCACCATCAAAAAATTCATGTTTAACATCAAGAGCGTTTCTTTCAAGGTCAAGATACTCCCCTGGTGTCATTTTATTTTTATCCTGAGCCTGTGAGGTCATCTTTTCCCTCCCATTTTGATTCAATTTGCCTGAATGACTTTATACACATAATAATATACGTGCGGTTTGCCCCCCTGTCTCTAATATAAAAAACCAAATAAGAATAAAGGGATTTCATACCTGGAGCTAAAAAGGATGTCGTCTTTAACTAGAAATGCCTGGTCCAGATGGCCCTTTATCTGCTTTTTGCCCTTGTTTTTCCCGCCAATTTCAAAAAAAAGGCCATTGACTTCAAAATCGCCGGTGTCACTGTAATGGATCTTATGGCCACTGTTTTGTATCATTCTTATAAAAAAAATCTCCCTGATGGTTCCAAGTTGTGAGGAAAAGCCTGTCTCATCACTGACAGCTGCATAAATATCAGGATTATCAAGATAGATTTTTTCGGTCTGCTTGAGCAGACCGCCACCGGATTTGTTCTTTTTCACAAGTTCTGCCAGACCAGATTCGTTCAAAATATTCAAATAATTCTGAACGGTTTTATGATCCAGGCCTAAGGTTTTTGCAATGCTGTTTCGGTTCAATTCCCCCGGTGGGACTGTGGAAAGATAAGAGATAATCCGCTTAAAAAAATGCAGATTCTCTGTCTTTAATTTGTAGAAATTGGCAATGTCTTCAAAAACGGTTTTTTCCACTACCCTTAATATTTTCTGATGATAGGTTGCCGTCCCCTCCAGGTGAAAAGGATAATACCCCCGGCCCAGATAATTTTTAAAATGGCCTTTAATTTTGTTAATGCCGACCGTTTGAGCACTTATATCTGAATGGTTATTCAGAAGAATGCTAAGTTGAACCGGGGCCATATCCACCACGTTGTTAAACAGGAGATACTCCCTGAACGACAGCCCTTCCAGGCGGTACAGGACCCCTCTTCTGGACAGGTCGTGGCTTTCCCTGACAAGGTCAATACTCGAACTTCCCGAAAAAACAATCCAGACATCCGGGTAGGCATCATAAATATTTTTTAGCTCCTGATTCCAGTTGGTATATTTATGTATTTCATCCAGAAAAAAATAGTGAACGCCGTGTTCTTCAAGCAATTCATTTACAAATTCAATCAGAAGCCCGTTAGAAAAATAAATATGGTCCATTGAAACATAAATGCAGTCATCCGGGTTTTCCATTTTTTCTTTTATGTATTGAAGCAGAAGCGTTGTTTTTCCTGTTCCCCTGGGACCAATTACGCCGGTTAAACGGCTGTCCAGGCGAAATGAATCGAAAAGGTAGCGGTGATGGGGATATTGAATTGAGTTTAGCAGTCGTTTATATGTTTGAATAAAATAAGATATCATCTGGAGTATATTCCAACTTATTATCATTTTTTTGGGAGTATACTCCAATTATAGGAAAAAATCAAACTTTGCAAGGGGGGGGTTATCGGGTGACCCTACGACCATGCCTTCATTTGGAACACGGAGAATTGGCACGATACTAATTAATTGGATTGAATAATTGGGCAGTAAAAATTACATTTTACCCTTTGGCCTATCAAAAAACCCGCCCTCTATTTTTATATTCTCACGCTAAGGCGCTAAGGCGCAAAGAAACAGCATTGCCCAAGGGAGGTTAAGCTTTGCGCCTTTGCGAGATTATTTTTATCTTCGCAAGGTTCTAACCTTCATATCGTCAGCAAACCCAAACCGGAACAGCATGATCTGTCCCCGGTTTTTATCCCTCAATACCGGGAAAAGCCGGTTATATTCCGTTTCAACCTCTTCAAGGACCTTTTGATGTCTTTTGAGGAACCCGCTTTTTCCTTCCAGTATCCAGCGCAGATAAAACAGGGTGATGGCCGTCATGGGCTGGAAGGCCATGTCCAGCGAGGTGATCGTAAGCCAGAGTCGTGAAAGGGCCCTTCCACCGGCCAGAAAATCTTTTTGATCAACCCCGTTAACCGTTAACAGGGCAGCACCCGAACTTCTGACAATCCCCTGGTATGAATGCAAGGCCACCATTCTGCCAAGCCCCAATGTGTTGGCCACATTCATTACAGCCCAGGGCCGGGTCATCTTCAGGAAGACCTCCCCTGCCGGGCCGGCTTCAAGGTTCTTTAAAGGAAAACCGTCCCGGGTTTTAAGGGCTTCCTGATCCGTAAACCGGATCATTTTCATCAAATGCTCATGCAACGGCCGGTATTCGGTCCTGATCCGGTCAATTCGATAGATGATTTTGGCAAGGGCCTTGAGCCTGTCCTTTTGGGTGATAAAATCAAGCCTGGCCCCGGGAATCTCCTTGATACTTGATTCAACGGACTGGCGCACCGAATCGTCAATGGCTTTTTTCTTATAAAATTTCCGGTTGGTGTGGCGCTGCCAGATAAAATCAGAAAGCAAATCCTTTTTAGCCTGATCCGGTATCAACCGGACAGATGCCAGCAGGTCATTGTCCGTTTTGCCGGTTTCGTCATCAACCCGGGCCGTTATGCCAAAGGAAGACGCGGCAATCTTAATGTTTTCCAGCCCGGCCCCGCAGGCAATTATTGAAGCGATCTGCCGGAAATTAAAAAAGGACCGGTCGCAATCCTGATCAAGATACAGGTCAATCCGGTTTTTATCCTTGGTAAATTTCGAGGGCTGGCAGTTATCCCCTG
This sequence comes from uncultured Desulfospira sp., assembly GCA_963663165.1. Classification (GTDB taxonomy): domain Bacteria; phylum Desulfobacterota; class Desulfobacteria; order Desulfobacterales; family Desulfobacteraceae; genus Desulfospira. The sequence continues at coordinate 1,383,985 of OY760175.1, forward strand.
AAGGTGCCTGAACCCCGGCCCGGATCAGATATTCCAGCACAGGGTCTGAAATGTCTTCATCCTTCTCCGGTGCCGGAGAAGGCCGTTCCGGGGCGTCTTCCCGTAAGCCGGGTTTGTTTCTCTGGAGCAGGAATTTAACCACCTTCATTTTTATTTTCTGTACCGGGTTTTTATTTCCCATGAACAGGTAACCCTTCTTCAGGACCTGAAGATAAGGGTCATACTGGAAATAATGGGGAGCCGGCTTCACTTTGCCTTTGCCCAACATTACCTTCAAGGCTTCTGCCGCCGCCATTCCGGAACATATCTGGCATGAAGCGTTTAAAGAAGGCCCTGCCTTTGAATCCAGGCTTACTTTTTTAAGATCCATGTATTTGACATGGGTGGCCTTTGGGGAAAGCCCTAAGGCAAAGGAAAGGTATTTTTCCTGATCCGGCATTTCGGGGCGGATATTAAAATATTCGTCAAACCCCATCCCGCCGGGAGAAAAAATCAGCATGGCCCCGCTGAAACCCATGGGGCCGGCGGTGATCACATGAAGCCCTTTTTCCACGGCCCGTTTAAACAGCAGCCGCCTGATTTCAAAACAGAAGAAATCCAGCCCGTCAATCACCACATCCACCCCGTCAAGAAACTCATCAAGGTTAGATTCACTGATGCCCTGTTTGAACATGGTGATGTTGATATAGGGGTTGATGGAAAGGGCCTGCTCCGCCATCACTTCAATTTTGGGCCTTCCAAAGTCCGGTACCCTGGCCCCGAACTGGCGGTTGATATTGGCCGGCTCGTAGGTGTCAAAATCAGCGATATGGAAGTTGCCCACACCGGACCGGACCATGGTGATCAGATGGACCCCGCCAACCCCTCCCATGCCGGGGATGGCCACCTTTGACCTTGCAAGCTTTTCCTGCTCCTGTTTGGTCAGAAGCCCGATATTCCGGGAAAAGGCCTCGGCAAAATAGCCTTCTTTGGTGGTGATGCCAAAGGATTCAATCTTTTTATACAGAGAATCAAGCTCCATGGAATTTCTCCTTTATTTCCTGTTGGAAAATATTATTGTCTGCCACAAAAACAATTGTGCATCTTTATATTACCGCCATACCCAAAAGCTAATAGCTAATAGCTAAAGGCTAATAGCTAAAAAGCTGATCTCATACAAACCGCCCCCCTCTTTTGTCCCAGAAAAGCGCGACAGAAGGAAGCAGGAAGATGTCCCCGGCAACCGCGGTGATCATGATCACGGCACTTAACGACCCGAAATTAATGGTGGGGACAAATCTTGAAAACACCATCACCCCGAACCCGATACACAGGATCAGGGACGAGAGCAGAATGGCTTTGCCCTTGCTCTTTATGGTTTTGGTTACGGCGTCTTGAGTGCTTTGCTTTTGGGAAAGATTAAGCTTAAACTCGGAAAGAAAATGAATGGTATCGTCAACCGCAATGCCGATGGCAACAGCGGATATCAAGGCCGTGGCCGTATTCAAAGGGATATTGAACAGCCCCATTATGCCGAAATTAAGAACAATGGGAAACAGGTTGGGAACAATGCTGATGCACCCTAAAGGAAAGGACCGCAAAACAAAGAACATGATGACAATGATGATTGCCGCCGCAGTTGAAAGGCTGTACACCTGCCCCTTTACCAGAGAATCTATGGTGTTAACATCCTGCAGCGCCCGCCCGGTTATCCTGATTTTCAAATCGTGTTTGGGCAGGGTTTTGAAAAAATTATTCAGTTGGGAAATTATTTTTTCCTGCTCGCTGGTGGAATGACGGGACATGCGAATGGATATCCGGGCATGGTCAAAGGTCTCATTGATAAAATCCTTGATATCATCTGCATCATAGAGCAGCAGGTATTGAGACACCAGCTGTTTTGAATCGGGTATGGTCAAAAATGACGGCTGTTCATTGTTAAAGGACTGGTTCATGTCCTTTATGAAATTCACAAAAGACATGCTCTTGTCAACACCGTCCACCTGTTCCAGAAAGGTTTGAATTTTTTCTATGATTTTTAAATTTTCAGGGTCTTTGAATTCATCCTGGGCCAAAGCGGTTAAAGAGATATCCAGGGTGCTGATACCGGCCAGATGGGTCTCCACAAAATCGGAGCTGACCCGTACCGGGCTTTTCTTTTTAAAATACCCCAGCAGATTGGTTTCGACCTTGATAGAGGATGCCAGTAAAATTGAAACCAGAGTCAGGACGACCCCTGCAGTTAGAATCAGGCGAAACCGGTTTAAAACAAAAGAAGCGGTTTTTTCAAGGGTGGCATGAATTTTAATGGTGGTTGTTTTTTCCTGAAAAATCCGGTCTGTGTTAAACAGCATCAGAACCGGCGGCATAAAGACAAAGGAAAAAAAGAATTCAAAGATCATTCCACAGGAGGCAATGACCGCGAAGTCCTTGATCGGGGGAATATCGCTCAGATACAAAGAAATAAATCCGATGGCCGTGGTCAGGGTGGTTAAAAAACAAGGTTTGATCACGTTTGTCAAAACATGGCCAAGGGCCGCACCTTTATTCTCATACCGGTCCAGCAGATCCCGGTCCAGATGGGAGAAAATATGAACCGTATCACAGAGGGCCAGGGCCATGACAACCGGCGGGACAATGGTGGTCACGTTGTTCAGGGTGATGCCCAGAATGGGAAAAAGCCCCATGGTTGAGCCCATGCAGATGGATATATTGAGAACCGCGATCAGTGTCAGCCAGACATTTCTAAAGAAAAAGAAAACCGCCAGGGTGATAAACACATAGGTTATCGGAATAAAGGTGGCGATATCCTGTTTCATGTACCGGCTCAAATAATAATTGGTGGTGGTCCATCCGGCTTTGAACACTTCTCCGGTCTGGTTCCGGTACTTTGAAAGAACCGCATCACACTTTTCAAGCAGTCTTTTTCTATAGCCGGGGTCATCGGGTTTTTCATACACCGAAACCACCACGGCGGCGGTTTTGCCGTCCGGTGAAATAAAATTCCTGGCATAAAGGGGGTTGGATAGAGCGCTTTGTTTTAAACGGTTAAGGTCTTTTTCCCGGTCCGGAATATGTTCAAGAAACTTTTGAACCATAAAAAAATCTTCTTCACCGATGGTATCGTTGGTATTGGCCAGGCTTTTGACCTCACGGATTTCTTCGATTTCTTCAAGATCCCCGGTGATCTGCTGCAACACCTCAAGGTTTTCTCTGGTAAAGATGTTTTCTTTTTTAAAGGCGATGATAAAGAACTCATCGTTGCCGAAAATTTCTTTGAATCCATCATAAAACAGGACATCCGGATCATTTTCAAGAGTGAAATAATCTACATTGTCCACGGTTTTCACTTTGGGCAGCTGGCTGAGAAACGGAAGGGATGCCAGGATGCTAAGGATCAGAAAAACCCATTTGTGCGTTATAATTGTATTCATGTGTACCACTCAAGTTATTTTATATGAAAGTCTGACTAACTACCCGTAAAGACTTTCAATATTTGTTGTGGGCGGATCTTGGTTGGATAACCAAATCAGCCCGTGGCTGTTATATGAAAGTCTCAGTAACGTCCTTAGAAGACTTTCAATATTTGTTGTGGACGGTTCTTGGTTGGATAACCCAAGCCGTCCGGTTTCTGCCCTTCAGGGTATGACGGTTAAAGGAAAATTTGTTTAATGGCGCCACCACGAAAAAAGAGGGTTGTTAATTGACAACTTATGTTTTTCCCGAATTTCTGTTGGGCGGTTGATTGATATTATCGCCGGCCTTGGATGCCGCCCCGTTTAGGTTTAGAAAGACCTTGTTTTCATAATTTAAGGTGCTGATTTATGTAAAATACCACCAAACATTCTTAAAAACAAGCCTGAAAATTGCCCTGCACCTGAAACCATATTGCTTGACTGTGGCAGCCACACCTACTATAGTTACCTTTAACTTTGTATTTAAATTACGATAGGTTGTTTTTCAAATCAGGCAGATTGTATTCTAAAGTTCTTTAACGGGTAAAATCGACCATATGAAAGGGACTATAAATGATTAAAAATGAAATTCAATACGATAGATTTCGATTTGGTATGGTTGACGATGAAGACGTGAAAAAAGATACCTTTAGAATGCGGTATGAAGTCTATGTGGATGAATTTGGATTTGAAAAAAAGGAAGATCATCCCGATGGGTTAGAGACCGACGACTATGAAGATGAATCCATTCACTTTGCCTGTCTTAATGAAAACAATTCTGTTGTCGGCACTATCCGCCTGGTTCTTGGATCGGATAAGGGCTTTCCCATAGAACGCGCGGCAAATACAACCTTTATCGGCGAAAAGCCGCATTATTCCAAAATAGGGGAAATATCACGGCTGACCGTTACCAAAGACTTAAGGCGGCGGCGTGAAGACGGTATGTTCGGTGTGGAAAGTTACATTAAAGAAAAAGAGGGCGGCATTCTGCCCGACGACGGAACCATCCCCAAAGAAATGCAGGGCAGAAAAAACCCCGTTATCGTACTGGGCCTCTACCAGGTGATGTTCCATGAAAGCCTGAGAAGAGGGCTTACTCACTGGTATATGATCACAGAGGAAAAATTATACTACGCATTAAAAAAATTTGGATTTTTGTTTCACCAGATTGGCGACCCGGTTCAGTATCACGGACAAAGAATACCCTATCTTGCTGATATTCAAGAACTTATGATCAATCTTAGACAGGTGGATGCCGGAATGCTTGATCTGATGATGGCGGGTGTTGAAGAAAAATACTACCCCGCTTTTTTCAGGAAAGCCGAGTAATCCGTCAGGGCAAGCATGAAATCCGTTTTACGGTCCTGATCCACACCGGTAAAATCAATGGCGCGGGACCGGCCCCAGAAAAAGAAATAATGCAGGTTTTTTTCAACGGGGAATTTGGAATAGACTTTTTTATATTCTTGTTCGGCGGTCCTGAGGTTGAGCCGCATGGCAACGGCCGGGTTGTTTTTCACATAGGCATATGCATTAACCTGCGCCATGGGTTCAAATAAAAGAATATCCCGGTATACCCAGACATGTTTGGGGTGAACCGTGATGACCAGGTCATCCATATCAAGGTAATTGGCCGCATACTCATGGACAACCCGGTTCCCGAGCATGGGAATGTTCATGTTCTGCATCCGAAAACCGGGGTTTGACGCCAGGCAGCCGACTTCTACAATTTTTCTTCCCTGTTTCCTTAAACCATCAAGTTCACTGTTAAACACCGCATCCATGGGCAGGCCGTCGTCGCTGTCCGGGAACAAACTGACAGTATACACCGGAATCTGTTTTGAATCCGGTTCTTCATAAAAGCCTATGAACACTTTTGATGAGGGATTGGAATGGTGAGGAATGATGCGCATTGCCGTACTGGACGGATCACTTAACCCGGCCTGGACATAAACATCGTGGAGCAGCCTGAAACAGGTGGTATAATCATCGGGGCTTAACGCCGGCCTGAATAAAACACTTTCAAGGTTAAGACGTATCCCGGGTATCTGAGACCGGATCAGCTTTTGGCGCAAAGACTCAGGAAGGCGTTTAATCACTTTTTTCTTGTATTTTCTGGATAAATTACGAACAGGTATTTTGGGAATATGCATTATGATTTTCGGCCATATAAACGAACACTATTTGAAATTTCACCGTCCACGAATTCCGATTAACATTCCGCACTGCTTATCAAAAGGAAATTTTGCCACCACCTTGGGTGCAATAGTACATCAAAGTGAAGATATCAAGTAAAAAATTGGTTAGGGACTTGGGGTATGGGATTTGGGTCTTGGGGTGTCTTTTAGAGAATTTCCGGTTGTCTAACGTCTCAAGTCTAATGTCTAAATATCTCAGGTCTCTTAAATTCCTCCTTTTGAGCGGATTATTTTTTTCAGATCCGGCAGGCGCTCAAGGCATTCCTCCATGCCGCAACGCATTAAAGAAAGCCCCTTGTGAAAATCATCCCAGGCATACCCGGTCACATCGGGATAAAGGACCATGTCCGCTTTTTTGGCAAAATCCCCCGTGGCCCGTCCATGAACAATACTGATGGTCCGGGAAACAATGTTCTTAATTCCCGGGGCCTTTGAGGCGGCGCACCCTGCCCTGGCGGTCCGGGGTTCAATGCAGACGGCCATAACCATGTCGGCACCTTTTCTTAACAGGACATCCACGGGAACAGGGTTTAAAAGGCCGCCGTCCACTATCCACCGGCCCTGGTGGCGGTAGGGGGAAAAAACTGCCGGAATGGCAATACTGGCCCTGACCGCATCCGTAACCTTACCGGTTTCAAGAACCACCTCTTCCCCGTTCACAATGTCCACCCCAATGATATACGCCGGTATCATCAGGTCCATAAAATCGGCATTGTTAATGGCGCTTCGGACCAGGCTGGCGGCCTTGGCCCCTTTTAAAAGCCCCTGCCTGGGAAAAGTATAATCAAATATTTTTTTTCGGGCCTGAAATTTGGTCGGGAAAAGGTCAACCGTGCTTTTTTGAAGTTTATCCACAGAGGCGGTGGCCGCGTAAATTCCCCCGACCAGAGCCCCCATGCTGGCCCCTGAAATCATATCAATATGAATGCCGGCCTCTTCCAGCACCTTGAGAACCCCGATATGGGCCCACCCCCTGGCCGCACCGGCCCCAAGAGCGATGCCAAGGCGGATTCCGGCAATTTCCCTGGCCACGGCCCGGGCCCCTTTGACCGGAAAACACTTGGTGGTATCAATCCGGTCATTAAAGGCATCCTCGGACCGGTCCACCCAAATGTTGGGGGTTTCCGGCAGGTTCAGCAGCTGCCTTAACTCCTGGCGGGCAATTCCTGTGTGGCCTTTAAGGTGGCTGACCCCCATCCTGATCCGGCCTAAAAAGGCACTGGGCCCGCAGATCTCCTCCAGTTCATTTAACCGCTGCTGCACATGGCCAAGCTTTTCTCTGGTGTTGTTCATGAGCAGCATTGTCCGGTCGCAAAGCCGGACAAAAAGCTTTTCCATGGCCGTTAAGTAATGGGACAGGTTAAAAAAAACAATATCATAGTTGTGGCGCAGGCCTTCCATGAGGGCGGGCATCACCTCGGGCAGCCGGTTTGAAAACCCCGTGGTCAGCTGAAGTACGGCAAATCCGGATTCATGATAAAACCATGTGATGTCTGACGGATCGTAACTGTTTTCCGGCAGCAGCCTGAAAAGACCGGGATCCGGGCAGGCCATACCGGACATCCCATATTTTTTCATGATGCCTTCAGGCTCAAGGTGGGGTTCAATCACCAGAACCTTTTTGGAAGATTCATCAGCGATATGAAAGGAGACCGTATAAAGAAAATGGGATACCCCAAGGCCCGGGCCTGTTGCTGAAACCGCATAAAAAACAGGGGTATTCTGTTTCCTTAAACGGTCCTTTTCCCCGGTGGACATCTGCTTGGCGTAATACCGGCTCAAGTAAAGCCCGATACTTTTATTGTCTTTGATCAGTATCTCGAAATTCGGACGGGTCAGGCAGAATAAGGTGCAGTCCAGGGAAACGGTTACCGTAGAGTTTCTCGGCTCACCAGAGAGAAGCGACAGCTCGCCGAAAAAATCCCCCCGTTTTAATTGGGCCAGATATATTTTCTGGCCATTGATTTCCCGGGCAACCGAAATCATGCCGGACCGGATAATATACATGGAATCCCCGGGATCACCCTGGCGGCAGATGATGTCGCCTTTTTGAAAGGCCTGCTTTGTAAACAGGCTGGCAACGCCAGCCACCTGCTCACCGGGGACAGAAGAAAACAAGGGGACATTCTGCAAAAATTCAATCAGATCCTGAAGGGTCTTTTTCATATCAAAATCTCACAGGGTAACCGAATGCAACTTGCCTGCAATGTAAACTTACCAAATACAATTTCAGTGCTTCGCACTGAAATATTCTATTCTCACGCAAAGGCGAAAAGGCGCAAAGATTAGTTCCCTATAGCAGTGTTTTTCTTTGCGCCTTTGCGCCTTTGCGTGAATTTTTATGGCATCCGGCAGGACTGTAAATTTTCAAGAAATCCTAAATACGCTTATCCCGCAAATCAATCCCCCGTGCCTCCAGCTTATCACGGATTTCATCAGCCAGGGCCCAGTTCTTTTCTTTTCTGGCCTCTTCCCGCTGCTCTATCAATTTAAGGGTTTCACGGTCAAAAGACGGATGATCAAAGGAAAAAATGCCCAGTACCGAATCTATTTGTTTAACCATATCCAGAATCTGCTTGGCGCCCGTTGCATCAATAAACTGATTGTCCACAAGGATATTAATTTCCCGGATCTTTTTTAAAATATTGGACAAGGCCCCCGAAATATTAAGATCATCATCCATGGCAGCGTTAAATTCATCGCCCATACTCTGAACCAGATGATCCAGCCCGGAAAAGTTCTGCCCCTGGCCGACCTGGTTCAAAGTTTCAACAAAGTTGTCAAACCGTTTGAGCACCTTGCCGGCTTGTTCCAGGCGTTCGTCAGACCAGACAACGGGTTTGCGGTAGTTGGTGGACAGCAGCATAAAACGGATTTCCCTTGCGGTTAAGCCGCTTTCCATCAAGGCCGGGATATTTAAATGCCGGCTTGTTTCATCCACCTCTTTGCCGTCCAGCATTACAGGGCCGCAGTGCATCCAGTAATTGGCCAGCATCTTTCCGGTGGCCGCCATGCCGATGGCGATTTCATTTTCATGGTGGGGGAAAATCAAATGCCGGGCACTGGTGTGGATATCAAAATTGGGGGATAAATATTTCATGGCCATGGCCGGGCACTGGATATGCCAGGATGGCCTGATGTTCCCCCATTGGGTCTCCCAGTATATCCCTTTTTTCAGTTCATTTAGTTTGGCCCGTTTGAGCAGTGTGAAGTCTTTGGGGTTGTCCTTTTCATAGTCGTCCAGATCCACTGTGGTGCCGACCTTAATCTTATCAAGTTTGACCCCGGACAGCTCTCCGTAGCTTGGCAGCCTTGAAATGTCAAAATAGACAGATTTGAGCTTTTCATATCCAAACCCCTTACTGATGATTTTTTCCGTTAAATCAATCATCTCCTTTACATGATCGCCGGCAAGGGGGAAATGGTTTGCCGGACGGATAGAAAGCAAATCAAGATCCTGCCGGAACATCTTGACATATTTCTGGGTAAAGGTTTCAAGATCAACGCCTTCTTCTTGTGCCCCCTCAATGGTTTTGTCGTCAATGTCCGTAATATTCATCACATGATTAACGTCATACCCTTTGTAACTTAGATACCGGCACAGCAGGTCTGAAAACACAAACCGCCGGGCTTCGCCCAGGTGCATCCTGGCATGGACCGTGGGGCCGCAGGAGTATATCCCGACATTGCCTTTTTCATTGGGGATAAAGTCCGTTTTTTCACGGCCCAGGGTATTATAAAACCGGATTGAGCTTTTCTTTTCCGGTGCGGAAAACAGCGTGGTACTCAGATACCGTTCCCCGCTGTCCGGCAGGATGGTGACAATGGTGCCAGACTCAAGCTCCCTGGAAAGATTGACGGCTGCCGCCATGGCCGCCCCGGAACTCATGCCCACAAAAAGTCCCTCTTTTCTGGCCAGCAGCCTTGCCATTTCAAAGGCTTCATCATCTTCAACGGAAACGATCCTGTCCAGCCGTTTTTTATCATAAATCCCCGGGGGATAGGATTCTTTCATGTTCTTGAGCCCCTGGATTTTATGCCCTACCCCCGGCTCCACCCCGATGACCTGGATAGCCGGGGCCTTTTCCTTAATCTTCCTGGAAATCCCCATGAGGGTTCCGCAGGTTCCCATGGTGGCGACAATCATGGACACCTGGCCCTGGGTCTGATTTAAGATTTCCTCAGCCGTGCCATGGTAATGGGCCATCCAATTGGCCTGGTTGTTGTATTGGTCTACATTAAAATAAAGATCCGGATGCTCCCGGGTCAGCCGGTATGCCTCTTCAATGGCTCCGTCTGAACCCAGATGGCTGGGGGTCAGGATAATCTTCGCCCCCCTGGCCTCAAGGATTCTTCGCCGTTCCAGGCTGACCGCCCCGGACATGGCCAGCAACAGCTGGTACCCCTTGACCGAACAGACCATGGCAAGGCCGATGCCGGTATTCCCGCTGGTGGCCTCGATAACGGTCTTATCTTTTGTCAGCTCCCCTGACTTCTCCGCCTCCTGGATCATCCAGAGAGCGGCCCGGTCCTTAATGGAACCGCCCGGATTCATATACTCCAGCTTGGCCAGAATCCGGACATCCGGATTATCCTGAACGTTCACCTGCACCAGCGGGGTATTGCCGATGGTATCTATTAATGAATTGTACATTATATATTGTCTTTCCCTGCCTTGTATTCCCATTCAAGTTTACCCATAGCCTTTAAATGATTTTCTACACCATAACGTTCCTTAAAATCAATGGGAGGTTTGGCGTACGAAGCCCGGAAACCGGAAAGGATAAGCTGATTTAAAGCCCTTGACTTGAGATTACACCCAGAGACCGCTTCTAAAGTCTATGGTCTAAAGTCTAATGTCTATTTCCGATTTTTTTGAAAAAGCTGCCCATCGGCATACAGACCTTTTCCAATATTATCGAAAACAACTATTGCTACGTGGACAAAACCCCCTTGATCGCCAAACTGGTCACCCAGGGGGAATACTATTTCCTGTCCCGGCCCCGGCGTTTCGGCAAAAGCCTGCTCATCGACACCATTGCCCAGGCCTTTCATGGCAGAGAAGAACTTTTCCAGGGCCTTTACAACTGGAACTGGGATAAGATCACCGGACAGGTAGAAAAAATACCATCGTATTCTTGAACTTATCAGGGGGTGTTCTCTTGTGGAAAACACCCCCTTCAAAGACAAACGGGCGGTTTTCTAAGGCGACCATTTATATCCAAAAAGCCTAATGAACATTTCCATATCCGTTTCATCAATACCACCGTCGTTATCGAAATCTGCCTGCGGGAAATAGGCATCATCTCCGGAACTGCTGCCGAATGCACCGGCCATCAGCACGAGATCGGCTCCGTCAACATCATTGTCTATATCAAAGTCACCAAAAGGCGGGGCTATATCCGGATGGCTTTTTCCATCAAGAGGATCAGAACCATTTGTAATTTCCGTGTAGTCGTCAAATCCGTCAGAATCCGTATCGATATCAAAGGGATCGGTTCCATATAAAATTTCGGATTGGTTTGAAAGACCATCCCTATCGGCATCGCCGTCTTCAGAGAATGTCGTAAAATGCCATACGGCCCCCAAAGTCTGAAGTTCGCTGTCATCTTTAGACAGGATACGCCAGTAATAGGTTGTGCCGAAATCCAGTTTTTCCAGAATAGAAAATTCTGAAAGACTGGTGGTTCCGAAGACTTCAAGGTTGTCACTATCCGTTGCCATCAGTATCTCGTATACCAAGGTGTCGTTAGAATCCCTGTCCCCACCTTCCCAGGAAAGCGTTGGCAGCACGGAAACCTGTAAGGCACCTGAAGCCGGATCCGGAAAATATGGCACCAGTGGTGCATGATTGGACTGCCAGGGCATGCCGAAAATTGAGACAAACCGCTCCAAGTCCTTCTGGTCAATGATATCATCCTCCACCAAATCCGTTTCCGGATCAAAGGCGGCATCCCCGTTGACACTGCCAAAGGACTGGACCAGCCTAACAAGATCCTTCCCATCGGCATCCTGATCCGAGTCGAAATCTCCGAACAACGGAAAATCCGGGAAGGAAAACTGGCTTAACGGGCTGGTTCCGTTCCTAATTTCAGAACAATCATCATACCCGTCCTGATCCGTATCCGCTTCAAACGGATCGGTCCCCAATTCTATCTCTTCAGCATTGGTCACCCCGTCTCCATCTGCATCTTCCATGGCCGCAAACGTGTGAAAATGCCAGACAGGCCCGCTGGCCTGCAAGCCGTCATTATCCGTTGATACAATGGACCAGAAATAAGTGGTATTGAAATCCAGATTCTCTAATATGGATGACTCAATACTTTCTATGGTTTCAACCGTAAGCATGTCACTGCCGTCAGTGCCTAACAGGATATCATATGAAACCGTATCCTCCGGATCAGAGTCCCCCCCCTGCCAGGAAATCGGCACAGATACGGATATGTTTTTGGCCCCGTCTTCCGGGGATGGAATTGAAGGGGGATAAGGGGGATGATTTACATCGGGAATCCATGTTATGCTGCCCTGGGCATAAGATATACAGGTGGTTTCTTCATCAGATATCTGAGCGTAAACATAATAGGTCCCTTCCTCAAGCCCGGATACATCCCATTCATAACTGTCCTGATCCCCATCCGCATCTTCACTGATATCGCCAACGATTAATTCCCCGTCCTGCCCTTGTGAATCCGTGTCATAATACAAGGATATAAGGGCGTCGGAATCCGGATCTATGTCTTTCCATTCTATTGCCATTACGCTGGCCGGGCTTTCATTGGTCAATGTCGTATCCTCATCAGGTGTTGCCAACTCAATAAACGGGGGATTGTTATATGTGTCCTTTAAAACAAAAAAGGCTCCCACTGAACTCCAGTCTCCGTATTCACCGTGGTTGTCCATAAGCCGGGCACGCCAGTAATACCATTTGCCGTTCTCAAGCTCTAAAGGAATGGGAAATTCAAACCCGTCAGCCAATGTTTGGTTGATTAGCGGGGCCTCCATTTCCGGATCCGTGTATACCGCCACAGCCATCCGGACCGATTCCCCGTCCGTATCCTGCCCCGGGTGAACGGATAAGGTGGGATTGCTGTGGCCGATCCAGGAAAGATGCCCGGGGTTTTGAATCACCGCCTGATCAGGCGGCTCATTAGCGGAATTGATAAAAAATCGGCCATATACCCATTTACTGTAGCTGCTGCCATCCCCTGCCCGGACCCGCCAGTAATATAAGGTATCATCATTTAAATTGCTGACAGTCCATAGAACAGAATCATCCGAAACCTCCAAATCCCCTTCACCGGACGTGATAAGATCTGAGGAGTCAAAGGTCTGGGACACATCGACCTGGAATTCATATGAAACCTCATCCCCGTCAGGATCATCCACAACGCTGGCCGATAACTCAAGATCAGTGGACTGGATCTCGGCGTCCTGGGCGGGATAAAGCAGATAAGGTTCCTCAGGCTGCTGATTGGCGGTATTAACGGTAAAGGAAACCACGGGCCCCGTTGAAGCTGCGCCATTGGCATCGGTTGTGGTGACCTGCCAATAATAAATGGCCCCATCTTCCAGGTCTGTATCCACCTGCCATGATACGGTAAAACTTTCCATATCTGCGGTACCGGTGCCGGATGCCGCCGGATCAACCAGTTGAGAATCAGCATACAAAACAAATTCATACGACAGTGTATCCTGGTCAGGGTCTGTGCTGCTCTCTGAAACCAGAACCGGGCGAAGGCTGCCGGTTTCTCCTTCATTTTCAGGAAAAACCGGATGGTGGTCCAAAGGCGGTTCATTGGCCGTATTTACAAAAAAAGCCCCGTGAACCCACAATGAATATGCGATACCGTCAAAGACACGGGAACGCCAGTAATAGGTTGTATTTTCCTCCAAGGGCACCGGCAGGGCCCAAAGGGCAACATGATCTGATGCTGTAATCCCATCCTGTTCGGTGATTTTCCGGCTAAATCCCTGATCCTCATACAGTTCAAATGCATATGTTATTGTTTTGCCGCCCGGTTCAACACTGCAATACACAGACAGATCCGGGGAAAGCACGGATACCGATGCGCCTGGTAACGGCAAAAGGACTTCAGGCGGATGGGGTGCGTAATTTATAGTGTCCGGTGCTGTACCATTTAAAAATTCATCCGAATCCGACATTCCGTCTTCGTCATAATCCCCGGTACCGTCCCGGTCCAGGGTGCCGAAATATTGAATTTCCCACTGATCTTCCAAACTGTCACAGTCGGTGTCGTCAACCGGGCATATTTCAACTGTGGCAGACCTTGATGTCTCTAAGGTTCCGTCCGATGCGGTAAAGGATAACTGATGCTGCCCTGCCTGGCCTTCCTCAGGGGTCCACTGGAACCGGCCGGTTCCATCGCCAAGATCATTAAAAACCGCGCCATCAGGTATTTGATCTGCCGTCAGTACCGGCACAGTTCCATCAGGGTCACTGGCCTTGACAGTAATGGAAAGCAGCTGGTTTTCCACACCGGTATAGCTGGGAATATACTGCATTACCGGAGCTTGGGGGCTTGAATCAGGTTCCTCAAAAATAAACAAATAGGAAATGGCGGCATCTGCATCAAACAAATTAACAAAATATTGCCACGAATCATTGTCATTTCTGATTTTCGATAACCAGACATTTTCTTCTTCAATAACTTTCCCGTCGGAGCGGATAACCTGCTGGATCTCCTTTTCCCCGTCAAAAGGATCTTTAAATTTTAAATATAAAAAGGCCTCAACAGACGGGACGGTTACAATATACACAGGGCTTGAGCCGTATTGCTCCAGGATCAGCGACCCGGAATAATCGGTTACATCAGAATCGGATCCCTCAGATTCGTACACCCGGACAGTGTCGTCATCCATGGCCAGAAAATCCAGCATCTCATCTGAGTCTGAAAGGTCTACCAACACCTCATGAAGAAGAAAATGGGTGGTCACATTCCCTATCAGGGTGATTAAACCGGCTCCGGATACCTTGGAACCGGAGAACTCTGAAACAAATTCAACAAACTGTCCGGACAGGCTGCTGGTCATTATCCATCGGGCCGTGGTGCATGCCCCGGATAAAATAGTGCCGAAATCGGCCAACAGGGACGGTGTTTCTTCCTGCCCATTCACACAGGTCCCCTGGATAATAAACTCAACTGCCATATCCTGGCCGCTTGAAGATATCCTGGGTTCGGCAGATTCGATTGTTAATTCATCGGCAGGCCCGGTACCGTTATTTTTTACCCGGACACCCAAGGAAAAAGGAACCGGTGCTTCAATCTCGTCGGTCATTAAATCATCGCCGTAAACCTCTTTGGGAATAAAATAATCCAGGTCAAGCACAGCAGATGGTTTGACAAAAATAATCTGAGGGGTTGCGTTAATGGAAAAAGGCTCATCACCGACGGTACCCGTAACATTGGCACCCACATAGTAAAGGGTTCCGGCCTCCACTAAACCGGATGCGCCGGACAGGGGGGTTATAGACCAATCGACAGTTGCCTGTCTTGACGCAGAAACCACCCCCTCTCCCTGGATGTTTTCTATGTTCTCCATGCCGTCCATCTGAGTTAAAAACAGTATGCCGTCCGTATCTGAGTCTGATGAATAAATAAACTGCGTACCGGTTGCATCTTCAAAAGAAAGGGTAACCCTTATATTTTCTATATCCTCATCAGAAAGCCAGTTGCTGATTTCAACCTGCATGCTGAAAGGTGCCTGCTCCGCTGTCAGGGTTTGATTAATCTCAATTCCTATCTCTATTTTGGAATCTGCAGCAACCACCACTGCATTGCCTTCCCAAATAGGAATCAGCATGCAGGCGATTGCCAGGGCAGTCCGGAATTTATTTTTGTTACATGCATCTAACATTGTCTTATGTTTCCTGTGGTCAGAAATAAGACCCCCCCCCCCCCCCCCCCCCGATAAAAATCATCCGTTTGGTTAGGGATGTGGTAAAATTAAAACCCACAATTCATTCCTCATAGCATGGAATATCAACAGCCCATTTTTCAATCCCTGGAATCCGAATAATTTTGTTTTCTATATTATTCACGGCGGACTTGACCAAACGTACCCCTGTCGGGTAAACACCTTTGATTAATTTGACGACAGGATTTTCTCCTTTCCATGTCATTGTTCGACATAGACCGAGAACCTTTTCAATTTTGTTCAGCAATTCGCCTTTCCAATGATTTTCCAAAACACCCCAAACTCGCTCTATTGGGTTGTATTTACTGTGGTACGGGGGATAGTACACCAAACTAATATTTACAAATGCTGATTTGGCAAAGTCCACGAGGCGACTAATGAATTGGCTCCTTCGGCTACTATTTTCCGGCCCATTATCAAGATTGATCACCAGTGTATGTGGGGCGAATCTTGCGTTCAAAGAAGGCCAGAGTGATTCCAGCGCATCAATCATGAAATCAGAGGTGATGTTGCTTTCAGTGAAGTACATATAATTTTCATCCAGAGCAGGTATGTTGATACCGAAAAGTTTCAAAAGGGAATCGGGTTTAAAATCATGGTCCGCCGCTTTAAGATTGCAACGACTATATCCGCCTCGGGAATAAGGCCCTATTTTAATAGTGGCTTTTGCGTCCATTGAGATACGTAAAACGCCATCTGTTTCATCGGCTAGTTGGTTTGTCCTATGCACATATTCAAAAATGATGTCTGTTTCAGGAATTTTTTTTTACCTTGGCTTTGGCGACCTTCTTCAGTTTAAAACCCAATTTATTCATTATGGTGGATAGAGTCCGTACTGTTGGCATATTCTCAGGGTCATATCCCATGTCGTCAACTAATCGACGGAATACTTCATTCGCAGATATTGGGGAATATAAATTCTGGGTACGGAATGTAGGATCAGTCTGACATATAGGGTTTACAATACGAGTTATGTCCTCTTTTAAATTCGGAAAATGTTCTAAACACGATTTCCGGCCTCGTCCGGAAAAATTATCAACACAGGTAACTCCGCTTTCTATTTCCCGTCGCCCTTTGATTATTGTTTTCCGATCCCAACCCAGTTCTCTTTCAGCCTTTAGTTGTCCGCCGTGCCCCATAAGGGAGACAACGCGTGCCATGAATTGGCGCCGTTCATGGCCTTTTAATTTGCTTCGAGTGGTATTCAGAAAATCCTTTAGTGGTGGCGTTAATTCCGATATAGTTTTGGGTAAATTGTGCTTAGAATGATCAAACATGGTCCTCCTGTATTTTTTATGTAATCTTCCATGTTGACCATAAACTATCGATTCCATGTTGTCTATAGAAATCAGAATTCAGACTATGGAATTGTGGATATTAATTTTTCTGAGGCCCTTAATTGTTTACCGGACATATCTTAAAGTTTAAAAAGCAGGACCACAGGCGGCTGTTATAGAAAAAACCAGATGCTGTCATATTCCATTGGCGCCTCACCAGTTTCTGCCAATCGGACTAAATAATCCAGAGTTGCCACATCTTTATAAAGATAGGTATCACAGGAGACCAGATTCATATCCCATGGATGAAATTCATACAGCCTGCGGCCATCCGGAAGAATGGTCAACAGATCCCGATGCTGCCTGGCCAGAAGATAATTTTTCCCCAGACCCGGTATATTGAAAACCGCATCATCCGTTCGCCGAAGCCCCGGCACCAGCCGTGCTTCCTCTTTTTGTTCCTGAAGGATTCTAGCCAGGGGAACCCGGTATGCATTGGTTTCTTCTTTGCCTTTGGGCATAAACGTATAATAAGGATCAATACCCACTCTTCGAAGCAGCATCCTCAGCAGGGTGCTTTCAAACCGCCTTGACGTAAAAAACGTATATACCTGCTGATTATATACGCCGATTCCCTGCCGTTTGAGCCGGTCAACGGCGAGTGCCGTATCCGGCGTCACTTCATATGGATGTTCAATATGGGTCATGACGGCTATTTCACGCCGGCCGGGCTCCCGGAACCGGCCCAGGATCTTTGCCAGTTGGTCTGTAATCCGCATGGGTAAGGTCACCAATACACGGCTGCCGATACGGATGCAGTCAATATGGTCAATTTCGCAAAGACGGCTAAGCAATGACTCGATTCTCTGGTCCGGAAGGATAAAGGGATCACCGCCGGTCACCAGGACCTCTTTAATCGCAGGGTGTTTTCGTATCCAGTCCACGGCTGCTTCTATTTCAGCCTCACCGGCAAAAGAATGCGGGGCCATAACTTCCTCAATCTCCCAATTCCGCTGGCAGTACACGCAAATCTGAGGGCAGGTCATGACCGGTTTCAAGATGGCCACATTGGGATAACGCCGGGTTACCAGATCTACCGGCGACGTATCGGATTCGAGCATAAAATCAAAAGAGCTCCGGCCGAATTTGCGATGATCCGCCATATGGTCGACATAATCTTCAGGCGGGAAAACCTGGGCCCTGATGGCCTGATCATTGACACCTGCTCCCTCTTCCATAAGTGAAAGATAATAAGGTGTTATGCCAAAGGGAAGCTTTTCTTTTCTTGCTCTTTTAATCAAAGCGTACTGGGCATCTCCTATGTCCATTAGATTGCGGACCGAATCTGCATCGTTAACCACATTCTTAAGGTGCCATTTCCAGTTGCCCCAGTCGTTTTCATCCGCCCCGAGTTCTTCAAGTATCCGGCTTCTCTGTTTTAACCTGAGTTGAACAGCCTTTTGTGTCAGGCCATTGGCATAGGATGCCATTTTATGGTCAACCATCTCACCGATCTGGTCCAGCTCAGCCGATCTGATCACGGCCTTTTCCCGGCCTGAAAGCTGATCATTTTCCTTATGCTCAAACAAAAACTGGAAATCGGCCCGGCCCTCAATGCCTTTTACCCAATTAATCATTTCCGCATAAAATCCCGGGGATAATTCCTCTCCGGTCTTTCCCTTTGCAATATCCCATACCGCCTGGACCGCATTAAATCCACTGATAGCTTCCGACCGCTCAGAAAAAACATTATGAAGCACCACGCTGCAGTCCCTCATCCTTATCAACTGGTGGGCGGGAGGATAAGCCCCATTGGAAGGGGAACGAAATAATTGTGAAATCCTTCCCAGCAATGTTTCCCGGACTTCTTCAAGAGACCTTAGTGCATCAATTCCCTCTAAAAGCTTTGCAGACTCTTTTTTAAAATTATCTATATTGTATAATTTTCTATAATCCCAATTGTCCATATTTCCATCCCCATAAATGCTTCTAATGGTTTCCACTTTCTATCAGATCAGACAAAAAAACCAAAAACTTTCCAGTAACAACCATCTTTCCCTGTTCCGTGAGATGGGTACGATTATAGGCGTACCTTTAGTCCTGTGGGCTTATAAAATTCATTTTCACAGAAATATCCTCGTGATTCTCTGTGGCCACCACTGCTTCCTGGACAATAATGGATACGGTTTCCTGATCGGTCTGATCTCCATCACTTACAGAAAAGACAATACGGTGGATTCCAACCTGATCCTCTTTCGGCGTCCAGGAAAAAAGTCTTGTTTCCGAATTAAATGATGCCCCCTCCGGTAAATTCTCAGCAGAAAAAACCAGCGTATCATACCGGTCACGATCATCGGCCTGAATTTTAAATTGAATCAATTCTTCTGCAAGGACACGTTTTGCGCCGATGCCGTTCATTTTGGGAGAAAAGTTGTCTTGGCCTGGTGTAGCTGTTCTAAAATTCTGCTCATAATATTCATTTTCATTTCCGGATGCATCCGTGCTGCTCACATGAATTTCAAACCTTTGAATACTTGAAATTTCAGGTAAATTTTCGAGCTTGGCCACATGGTTTCTTGTTAGGCTAAGATCAATATATTCAGCGTCAGTTCCAGCCGCATATTCAATTTTATAGGCAATTTCTGTTGTTGACAGTTCATCCGTATACCAGTTAATTGTTGCACTGTTCTCTGATATTTCTGTGACATGGACATCAGTAATGAGTGGTATTTGATTATCTTCACCTGAAGGTGTTTTCACAACAAGAATATTGCTTTCAGCACTGCGTTGATCCAATGAATCCCAGGCGATAACTTTATATTCGTAATAACCGTTCGGATTAACACGCTCATCTGAGTAAGACGTTTCTATACTCATATCGATTGGCCATCCGTTTCTGAAAATAACATATCCGGCAAGGTGGTTATCGTCAGACGCAGGGTCCCAGAGGAGAGAAACGCAATCGGATGCAATTCTTTCTGCTTTTAGATTTTGAGGCGAAGACGGTGGTTCCATATCCTGCCGGTAATAATTTTCTACAACCAAAAATACATGAATAATCGGTTTTCCCGGGGAAAAAAGGCCATCCACTTCAGGTTCTGAAACATATAAAATATGCTGCTCATCATCAAATGCCATACCGCCTATACCGGTAAATCGCTGGGTATGATGGCCGACTCTCTCTATGGAATTAAACATATAGTCATGAAGGTTGAAAACGGCATAAGGCTGAATCTCGTTTGAAGTTAAATCGCCTTGTATTACTTTTGAAAACAACACCGGATCATAAAACAGCATGGCCGCATAATCCGGATTGGAGTGATATCCTTTTGAACCGTGATCATCAGGCTGCAGGTCGCCATAAGTTTCCATTCCGCTTGCAGCGGTCCTGAACCCTTTTGAACCGCCGATGATAATGGCCTGCTTAAAATCAGAAGTCGCCCATACGCCGTCATTCAATTCATCTCTATAACTAAAATTAGCAACCGTATAGGGTTTTTCGTATTTCAAAAGTTTTATGGCATTCATGGAACTGCCACTGCGCGGAGATGCCTCTGCGGCCCATGGCTTGACCGCATAGAGTGTGGGTCCCAAACTCCCGCCACGGGATCTTCCTGCCACCATGGTATGCCCGTTGATGTAATTTTTTGAAAATTGTTCAGGGATTTTAAAAAGATACCGGCTGGTGGCATTGGATGCAACATTTCCCAAGTTCCAGACACCCTGGGAGTTTAATTGGGAGAAATCCAGTTCACAGGAGCCAAAGGTCAGTTCATCATCCGGCGGACAATAATAATTATACATAACCCAGTACAATTTATTCTGCTTTGGCTCGTCTTGGATTTGAACGACTTGAATGTCAGATAATGTCGGCGTTGTAAGTCCTGAAGACTGCCTACCGCCGGTTATTTCCACAAACCCTTGTAATGTTGTTGCAACCGGCAATTCATCGATATTTTTAGTGGGAGAAACAACCGGCTTGGGGATAGAGAATTCTGAAATCATGCTCTTATTTGTTTTTCCATGACTTATCAAAGATCCTGGGAACCCGTCCTGATCACCTGCTGGATCCCCGTCAGCCCTGAAAGTCATGCCCCTGCCCCCCCCATTCCATTTGGTATCACCGGAAGTTTCGTCTGGCAGTCTGAAAGCACCTAAATAAACAAAATCAGACGTTGGATTTATCAATCCCAGTTTATCTTCATTGTTATTCGGGGAGGATACTGAAAAATTTATATCCACGCCCTGGGCCGCTAAAGGAGAAACACCGATTAAAACACTGATGGCTATTATTAAAATATAAATGACCATTTTCATTTTTTCATTCTCCCGGGAATTCGTAATTTAGTTCATTTGGATTTGCCGCAGCAAATTAAAAACGAATTTAATTAAAATCCCTGCTACGGGCTTTCAACAATGGCTGAAAACCATTACATTCCGGCACACATGAGCTAACATTTGGCGCTGGGGAAGCATGGCCTGAATCCGGAATCTGTGTGATATCAAACTTTGGTAAAGATATCTCAACAATGGATCTTTTATAAAGGGGGGAATATTTGGAAATGGACTCCCCAAGGATACATCTCATCTTCCATAAATCTATTGGGCCAATGGCATTAAACCGGATTGTTCCGGCGTCGGAAAATGAATTTTTAACCACAGTACTTTCTGCCTCAAGAATATCCATAAGCCACATCCTGATGCAATCCTGGGGAATATTAAAAATCATTTTCAAGATTGACAAATACTCCACATCCTGCTGCCCCCTGCGAAACGCCTTCAATCTGACAGACGGAATTGGACCATTTTCATCCGGGTAGAATAAGGAAGTTGCTTTCCCCTGAATCCATGTATTTTCATCCCCAATGGTCTGCCAGGGCAATACCCCGGTTGCTCCGTTGGACCACGCAAAAAGGCTCCATAGAACCGGCTGCAAGTTAGAATCATTAATGGCATTCGCGGTCCCATATTCAGCAAAATAAGATTTATAATACAGGGACTCATCTTTTTTCATTCTCAATTTCTGAGCATTATTCCCGCCAATATATTCTATATCAACAACGCCTTTGAGCAGGTCCCGTTCATACTGGCTATAGGAAATATCTCCCCGATACCAGACTTTTGCATCCCCTTTCACAGGCTCAACCGCGGATTTCCACAACAGCCCGAACCAGCGAAGCGCCCAGAAGTCCTGGGTATTCATGGGCTCATCAAACAGCCATGGCGCAGAACTCTTATTATCTTTTTTCCGGTAATATATTTTATTGTTAAGGTAAAATTGGAAATTGGTATTAAACCATTTTTTTTCATTAAGATGAGAGACAAAAAGGGCAAAGGCGGTTTGCAGTTTCTCTGAATATTCCGGTTCAAATGCCTCATCTGCCCAATAAGAAGGCCGATAATATTGAAACAGATTTACAGGCCAGTTTTCATTAAAGGGAAGATACATGACATCAACCGGTTCTCCCTTCCTGGGCAAGTCGTTAAACGCTGAACCGTCCAACAGAGGGGCTGCCATCTCGTCCCAGTGACGCCATTCAAACCGGTCTCCTTTCCACAAAGGAGCAAACGAAGGGATGCCGTCCCATCCATAGGGTAGCCTGTTTAGGCAGGTACGGTGTTCATGGGCCAAACGATAATATTCATATCCTTTGAAAGGCAAAAAGGTGTCATACGTATTCATCTCAGGAACAAATGAAAGTTTGTTTGGAAGGGTAAAGTCCCACACCGTCAAATCGACATCCAGCGCCAGGATATTATTTTCCGATCGAACGACAACCATACCCTTTTTTAAGCCTGGTGCTATATCATGTGGGATATAGACTTCCAGTATTAAAGAATGGTTCATCTGCCCCTCTACTCTTGTTTTACCGGCTGTTGATGGAATGGAAAAACTCCCCGATGAAGGGATCAGAGGATCCGGGAGTACAGCAAATTTATTGTCTTTATGGTCGATTGTTTTTACATACCCAAACTCGTATAGCCGTGTGTTTAAATTTGCCTTATCCTTGAATTCGTATGTAACGGATATATTATCACTGTCCCCCTCAACATTGAGCTGAAAGGAGACATGTTCATTTTTTGCGCCATAAAGCCGGACCCTTTTTTGTTTCCCGGAAAAAATATGATTTCCACTTTTATAGCCCTTGACTTGAACCGGTATCATCCGGCCTGATACAGGATCAATTTTATCCAGCACATCAACAACACAAACCTTAAGATTCCCAAGAGCCGGAAGAACCGTATTGGGGGAAAAGGTCTGAACAGCTACAGCAGGAAGGCTTATTGGTTTTGGCCCTGATGACAGTTTGATCTTTTGCCTAAAAGGCTTGCTTATATTCCCTGCACCGTCAACGGAACGAATCTGCAACGCTATGGTTTGACCGGGAGCAAAGGGCAAATCCTGAATATGCATTTTAACAGGCGCGCCATACTCTTTTGCCATGGGAATTAAATATCTTGGAACTTCTTTTTTGCCCCCTTCATGCAAATAGTTTACAAAAAAACCGATAGTGCTACTACCGCCGGCATCCCTGGGAGTATTCCAGGAAACCACTGCTTCACCGGCAGGGAGGCCATTTGTTTCGGTCCTTAACGCCGATACAGGTTCGGGCGGTTCGAAATCTTCGCCATCTGTCCAAATTTCAATCCAGGGGGCATTTTTTTTCTTCTCTTTGCTGTAGCAAAAGCGGTTAGGAAAATATGAGTATTTAAACTCTCCATTTTTCAATGACCAGATATTCCCAACCTCGTCAAACACACAAAACCCATGACTGATTCCGGCAACCCTGGCAGAGACTACCTTTGGGTCAACGGCACAGGTCTGCCAGCCGGAGAAATCAGGCAAGGAGCTTTCCGCAAACCTCCATATTGTATTCCCCCGGCCAAAAACAGCATCCAGTATTGTGCTTCCAGGGTATGCCCAATCTTTTTCCAAATATTTTGCCTGAATAAAACAAGAACTTCCTTGTTGGGGATGATATTTTTTCGAAGTTCCTTCGCCCCATTCACCGGCCAGACTTGAAACCCCCAACCGGGAGAAAGGCAACCCACCAGACGACAAAGACCTAAAGTGAAGCAACGCTCCGGTTATGATCTTTCCTTTTAGCGGCACAGCATCAATATCTATAAGAATAAACTCCTGCTGCCCCTTCAGCTTTAGCTTTCCTGCCCCTCCGTTATTGCTGTTTCGTTCTCCTTTTGCGCCGGAGACCCATGTATCCCTTGTAACTTTATACTGTTCACTTTTGCCTTCGGGCGGCCAGAAACGCTCCTTTCTCAAATTTTCAGCAAAAGAAATAGATTGTGTCAAAAATAAAAAAAGCCCACACAGGGCTAAAAATAAAAACAATTTGTTTCGGTAAACAACCATGACCCTATTATAAATTGACTATTTTACCTTGTCAGCCCCCGAAGAAGAACCATTTGCAGGGCCAATATATTTTCGTGCGATGACCACGTTATCAATGTACATATGCTGATCATATGGAGAAACGGCTTTCCCGCCATGATATAATGAAAGAACAACCTCCTCAATTCTTAGATCGAAGGTCTTCCGAAACAATATATCATTCTTCTCAAATACTTGGTATCCATCTACCCAAGCCTTTAAAATCCCGTTTTTAATTCCAGGAGAGTTCAGTTGCACATATTGCTCAATACAATACCACCTGTTTGTAACCGGAAACCCTGATTCTCCAGGAGACCAAACCCAATCACCCCCATATTGCTCCGGCTGGTCTGCATAATAACAATAAGAACCTATAGGGGTCATCCCGAATAACGGATTGCTCTTTTCCTGAACCGTTGGTAAAAATAGTCCCCTGGCAGACCACCCGTCATAACCATTCGGTTTTCTCCCCCCCCAACCGGCTCTATTATATGTACCCAAAAAACCTGAAAGTTTTCCTACTGAAACGGTCTGATTCCAATCATCTCCCAACCGAAGATAATACCTGAAAAATACTTTTCCCGGCTCACTACCCATTTTTTCCATGAACTTGAATCTTAACCCACCTCCTAAATTTTTTCCTTTTTCTAACCAGATACTCAAAGCCTTTCCTGAAAATGGAACAAACTTTCGCGTCGTATCAGACTCCACAATCCTCACAAAATGTTCGGCTGTAGACCATTCTTCTATAGCCTTTTTCTTTTCAAAATCAGAAAAGAATATTACGTCTTTATGACTTTCTATCCCTTTGTCATTCACGTAGTTTTTTGCTATTCCGTTTTGTTCCTTTTTTAATTTAGTTTCACCGGGTCCGCATAGGAAAGCACCAACCAAAATATGTGACCCAGATTGAGCAAATGAGGTCATTTTTAAATATGCACTTTTTATCGTTTGACCTGATAAACCGTTGAGTGGAAAGCGAATTAAAATATTTTTCCCATCAGGCCCGGAGCCTACGACTAAGGTCTTGCTCCTACCACCAACGCTCTTATAAGTTGATTTGTCCAGGTAGGTATCCGCCTCCGGTTCGATTGTTATTTTTTCGCCGTTATCCAAAGTGATATTTAGAAACGGCCTTTGATTGCTATATTCGCTACACTCGCGACTTCTAAAACTATAATCGCCATTCCCTGCTATTGCGTGTAAAAATATTCCATTGTTCTGAACTGTTCCCTGTAACCACTGTTTTACAAGATCTGTAATGTCCCATTCAACATTTTGTATCGAATCCGTGTCTTTTATATATGCTTGAGAATAAGGAGACAGTCCCTGGGGAAGTCCTTCTGCATCAATCCAATCACCCTGAAAATGCTTCCATTTCAAGTGGGCAGCTTGGTTATAATAGTCTCTGCTGGCACCGTCTTTTTGAGCTGCCCCCCCCTCCACCCAGAGGCAGTAATTCCCAAATGCTAATTTACAAAAATAAAAGAAGGATAAAAAAGTAACAAGTATAATCGAATTCAATCTCATTTCCACACCATATAATATCGTTGATCGATATCTTCTTTTTTTTTTAAAATGCATAATAATTGAGGGGGCCATTGAATTAAAACTTTTGATTATCCTTTTTCTTAAAAAATATACAATTGGTGAATAATGGGGCCTTGGCGGTTGAACTGTAAAAATTAACTTCACAGGTTTCAGATTGAATCTATCACAAAGCGTTGATAGCGTTTTAGGAGAAAAATAAAAGGTATGGTCCTTATGAACCAACTCTTCTTTACCCAAAAACCAAGTTTTTAAGTTATTAAAGTTGAGAGCGCCTGGCACGCCGATGATTATTTCTCCGCCTGGTAAAAGAAACGATTTTGCCTCTCAATAAACAAGCCAGGATAATTGAGAGGCTCAATAACATCACCTGCCAAAACAACTTCAACTTTTTTATTCAGTTCCATCTTTTCAGCATCCATGACAAAAACATTATCGAATCCGTTTTCTTTTAGAGTTTGAATCCCCTCCCTGGACAAATCAATTCCGATAATTTCCTTGGCACTTTGCTGGAGATTTAAGTGAAATAGATTTCCTTCAGTAATTCGTTGTTGTGTTATTGAAAAATCTGAACATCCCACATGCAACAGCACCTTGTTATTAACCTGTGAACAAGAATACTTGTTTCTATCAAATTCAAGATGACATTTTTCCCCAGAATCATAAATCTATGAAGGTTTATAAATTGACATATCAACACCGTTGCTAAATTTATTTATTATTTAAAATTTGTTGAAAAAGCAACTCAAGCTTTTCCGAAGCGTCTAAAGCATCAAAGCGCTTTTTTGCGATGGGGATAAATGACTTAAACGTCTGGTTATATTTATTTTGGTTTTGGCAATAGCTTTTTACTGAATTTACCATCTGTCCAATATCTCCTGTTTCAACCATAATAGCAGGAGTGTCTCTTAAGACCTCTCTTAATCCTATACAATTATAGGCGATGACAGGTGTTCCTGCGATTAAAGATTCTGCCGGCAATAATGGACACGCTTCCCAATAGGAAGGAACTATCAGCAAATCAATACCTTTAAGTATTCCATAAATATTGGGCTGAAAATCCATATGCTTAAAATAATTATTTATTTTATTGTCATTAATAGCGCTTGTAAATTTACCAAAGAAGCGCCCACTTCCAACAGTAAGCACCTGTATTTCGTCTTCTTTAATCCCATCCGAACGTAACTCTTTGATTAACTCAATCAGATCCTGAAAGCCTTTTCTTGGCATAAACCTTCCCATAAACGATAGTAAAACAACATTCTGAGCAACACCCAACTGAGCCCTTAATTCAGGGAAACTATTTCTTTGTGTAAAATTATTGATATCTATGCCATTTTTTATCACAGCTATACTTTTTTCAATAGAAGCCAATCCAGGTAGATACTCCAATAAATTCTCTTTGGCATCCTCACTAACCATGTTTATAACATCAATTTTTTTCAGCATTACAGTCATAAAGAATCTTTTAACAGGCCCGAATGCTCCAGAAAAGTCCTCCTCCCCCTCATATCCCAAAATGCTGTGAGAAGTCATTATATGCGGTTTGCCGGATATTAAATTGACGACTGATGTAATAATCCCGGCTGTAAAACCATGCGTGTGCAACAGGCTTATCTGTGAACGTAATAAGCACAAAATTAAATTTTTAACCATTGAAAGCGAAGTGTATTTTGATGAACACTTGATGATATTAACTTCAAAAGCACTTAAATCTGAACGTAATACCTCTATTTCGTCGGTAGGTGCGGTTAAAATGGTAAATGAATATCTATCTGGGTCTAAATTCCCGTACATAAACTTCAAGTAGGTTCTTATTCCCCCGACTAACCATCGAGCCACACAAAGAACATGAATTTTTCCTGATCTATCTTTATTAATCGTCATCGCTATTCCACCGGACTTAATGAGAAGTTAAACTAAATATTTTCTGCTATGATGATTTTATAATTTTTAACACGGTCAAAAGATTTTTTTTTCGAAAAACATAAGTTCGCATAAACGTGAATAAAAGAGAGAGAAAGGGTTTTGGATCATCCCAAGCCAGATAAGCATACTCTCTTCTTCCTTTCACAGATCGTATAACCTCACCCAAAGATACTTTTTTTTTCATCAAGTACCCATCAAAAGAAAAAACAGCTAATATCTCCCTAATAATATCAACCCAGATTACTTTTATTTTTGGGGGCTTGATCCATTTAATTTTCTCACCTAAAATTTCTTTATATGCCATATATTCCATATTCATTCCGCAACGTGCTGACAGTCGGTTCTGTGTTGTGGACCTTGCATTAATCTCGACAAGTTTCAGCTTTCCGTCACTGTGATCTCTTTGAATTTCCGCTTCTGCAAACCCGGTATAACCGATTGATTTAAGGCATTGCACCGCCAAATCCACGGCACCCGGTTCCCACACCGTAAAACAGGAACTGGCATTCCCGAAGTCAATTGGCTGGATCCGAAGTTTTTGATAACAACATGCAGCTTTTAGATTTGAATCCCGGTCAAAATACATATTAACGAGATACCGTTCCGTCCCTATGAGCTCTTTTTGAACAATAATATCGTCTTCTTCGCAGGACACTTTCCGGTACACTTCAACAAGTTCTTCTGCTGAGCTGGCTTTAAGGCATTTGTTGCCAAACTTAGCCACAAACGATGTAGACTGAACTGGCTTTAAAATGCAGGGATAGTCGAGTTTCTGACTGATTTTCCTGACTTCGGCCATGTTCTCCGGGACATCGGTTTTTGCATGGGGGATACCAAACTTGCGGAGGGTATCATAAAATCGAATTTTATCTACCAGGATCTCAACAACCTTGATAGGGGCCATTGGAAGGTGAAAATACGCCTCAAGTTTTTTCCTGTGGCGAAGAACACACATGAGCTGGAGATCCCCGGATACAAACATTACCGGTTTTAATTTACACTCCCTGCCTACAGCCGCCAGAAAAGATATAAATTGTTCTTCAAAATCTTTATAATCAGGGCAAATCATTCTTTTTGCATATCGTGACAGAAAGGTAATATTTTGCCGTTTACTGTCTATGGATAGAACAGGAACATTTTCTCTGCCCAGATTAAGAACAATACCATAGCCATTGGAATCCCCGGAGTTTAAAACAACGGCACCGGATCTGTTCCTTTTACAGGCCAAGTGATTAAAAGAGGAGAGGGTTTTCAAATCATTCATATTGAACACGTTGGTTTTCATTAAGGCGCCCTATCAAAAGTATAATTATCAGCAAGCTGTTTTATTCTAAAGCATCGGTGATTCGCAATAATTTTTTCATGCTTTGTTGTGGATCGTTTTTAATTTATAATCCTGGTAGGTTGTGGTCGTTATTTAATTGGTATGATCGCAACAAACCTTGCAATACTGTAAATGGTAAATAAAAAAAATATGGGAAAAATTTTAAATGAGATCCCTATGCGTTTAATAACTTTAAGGGTCTGAAGTATTGGCGGCAAAAAAAATAACGATAAAGACAAGATCATTATTTTAAAGGAGAATAGTCCCGTTCCGATCAAAAACAATATGATGCTTGCTCCGGTTACTAAAGGAAAAGCCAGGCTGGGAATCTCCTGGAGTTTTAACCCATGATTGAAAAGCCCTTTGAAATTATCAGCACCATGCCATTTTTCTTTATTGAAAAACTCTTTTATTGTTTTGGGTTCTCTTAAATGAAAAATTTTTACATCAGGGTCATTAACCATTTTCCATGACCGTGAAATTCGATATCCGATATCCGCATCTTCACAGGTTATAAGAGCAGGATCAAACCCGTTTACCTGATCAAAAGCCTCCTTTTTTACGATAAAGTTGCTTGACGAAAGCCAGTTGGTATACCCTTTTTGGGGAATCTGCTTCATCAATGACCATGTCTTCTCAACCCATGAGGTATCTGTTTCAGGAATTTCCGGTTTTGATCCTACAGCCGCTACCGTTTTATCCTTCAACACTTTTACAGCATTGATAAGCCAATCCTTATCCGGAACACAGTCTGCATCAATAAAAGCAAAAATCTCACCATTGGCTGCTTGTGCTCCTTTGTTGCGTAATTCACCTATGTTACCCTGTTTAACCTCAAGAACAACAGAACCCTTTTGCTGGGCAATGTTTTTTGTTTGGTCAATAGAATCATTGTCGACAACAATAACTTCAATTTGAGACTGATCATAATTCAAGGAGTAAATACCATCCAAGCATTGTCGAATGTAATCTTCTTCGTTTTTAGCAGGTATAATAATTGATAGCATAAGGATGTATCTCTATCCAATATATATGTTGGCTACTTTTTTGAGTAAAGACCAGACTGTAACCCGGCAACCTTGTGACACAATTTTACAATTAAAGCCGAAAGCATTGTAAAGAAGGGGGACAGCGCACATGTAATTATCAAAACAACACAGAGCTTTATTACCCCGTATAGTATTGTTTTTTTATCCGGCTCAACTAATCCAAAAACCACTTCGGATAAATAAATACCAAATGTATGCAATAAAAAAATGGAAAACACATGCTTATGAAAAAAATTGAACCCCTTCTGAACATAAATATTTTTTTGTATCAGCCGTACAATCTCATTTTTAAAAATCAGGAGAAGCCCTATCATGGAAAAACTTCCGGAAACAAAATACAAATCCGGTGGTAAATTGTGGAACCCAAAATCAAAGTTTAATTGCAGGCCATATACCAAGGCAACAGCAAATAAAATGCAAATAACGAACAATTGTATACCAAAACGTCTAAGGTTTTGGATATTGTTCTGATCGAACAGAACAAAGCCCGAAATATAGAAACTGCTGAAAACAACCGGCTTATACATATCATTGCCGATTATTGTAAAAACGGACCGTGCATCACAAAAAAGTCCAATTGAACTGAAAGCAACAAAGCTTAGGGATGTGGTAAAATTAAAACCCACAATTCATTCCTCATAGCATGGAATATCAACAGCCCATTTTTCAATCCCTGGAATCCGAATAATTTTGTTTTCTATATTATTCACGGCGGACTTGACCAAACGTACCCCTGTCGGGTAAACACCTTTGATTAATTTGACGACAGGATTTTCTCCTTTCCATGTCATTGTTCGACATAGACCGAGAACCTTTTCAATTTTGTTCAGCAATTCGCCTTTCCAATGATTTTCCAAAACACCCCAAACTCGCTCTATTGGGTTGTATTTACTGTGGTACGGGGGATAGTACACCAAACTAATATTTACAAATGCTGATTTGGCAAAGTCCACGAGGCGACTAATGAATTGGCTCCTTCGGCTACTATTTTCCGGCCCATTATCAAGATTGATCACCAGTGTATGTGGGGCGAATCTTGCGTTCAAAGAAGGCCAGAGTGATTCCAGCGCATCAATCATGAAATCAGAGGTGATGTTGCTTTCAGTGAAGTACATATAATTTTCATCCAGAGCAGGTATGTTGATACCGAAAAGTTTCAAAAGGGAATCGGGTTTAAAATCATGGTCCGCCGCTTTAAGATTGCAACGACTATATCCGCCTCGGGAATAAGGCCCTATTTTAATAGTGGCTTTTGCGTCCATTGAGATACGTAAAACGCCATCTGTTTCATCGGCTAGTTGGTTTGTCCTATGCACATATTCAAAAATGATGTCTGTTTCAGGAATTTTTTTTTTACCTTGGCTTTGGCGACCTTCTTCAGTTTAAAACCCAATTTATTCATTATGGTGGATAGAGTCCGTACTGTTGGCATATTCTCAGGGTCATATCCCATGTCGTCAACTAATCGACGGAATACTTCATTCGCAGATATTGGGGAATATAAATTCTGGGTACGGAATGTAGGATCAGTCTGACATATAGGGTTTACAATACGAGTTATGTCCTCTTTTAAATTCGGAAAATGTTCTAAACACGATTTCCGGCCTCGTCCGGAAAAATTATCAACACAGGTAACTCCGCTTTCTATTTCCCGTCGCCCTTTGATTATTGTTTTCCGATCCCAACCCAGTTCTCTTTCAGCCTTTAGTTGTCCGCCGTGCCCCATAAGGGAGACAACGCGTGCCATGAATTGGCGCCGTTCATGGCCTTTTAATTTGCTTCGAGTGGTATTCAGAAAATCCTTTAGTGGTGGCGTTAATTCCGATATAGTTTTGGGTAAATTGTGCTTAGAATGATCAAACATGGTCCTCCTGTATTTTTTATGTAATCTTCCATGTTGACCATAAACTATCGATTCCATGTTGTCTATAGAAATCAGAATTCAGACTATGGAATTGTGGATATTAATTTTTCTGAGGCCCTTATCATTACAAGCAGTAATAAATATTTATTTCCTTTATAAAGCCTGAAATACAGTGGAGAAAACAAAAAGATAATAAATAAGGTGTTTAGGAACCATACCTGGCCAATTGGGAACGGCATTTGAGTCGGGCGTATCTGGAGCCAACATAGAATATTTCCAAAATTTGGGGACGGCAGATGCCCCTGGGTTATTATGAACACGATCAAAGAAAGAATGCATAACAGATAATAGGGAACCATTAAATTAATCCCAAAACAAGCGTGAGATAAGTAATAAAAATGAGATAAAATCCTCGAAACGCCTATCAATAAAAGGTATAATAAGTTTACCACAACGAAATATACCAAATTGAAAGGACGTTTCGAGTGAATAAAAATATCAACAAAAATTTGGCAAAACGCAAGAAAAAAATAAGCAAAAAGCTCAACAAAAGAGATTGGGATGAACAGCCAGCCCCCATGTTTAAAGCATCCAACATTCAATACGAGATTGACGGTCGCCTCCAAGGGGTTGCTCCCGGCGGCATAGGGTTAATTCATATGCTTGCCAAAAAGACCGGCCTTCTGAAAGAAATTGATAAGGAGCTCGAACTGCTTAAACGCCATTTGCCCTATCATGAATCAGGGATGTGGTAAAATTAAAACCCACAATTCATTCCTCATAGCATGGAATATCAACAGCCCATTTTTCAATCCCTGGAATCCGAATAATTTTGTTTTCTATATTATTCACGACGGACTTGACCAAACGTACCCCTGTCGGGTAAACACCTTTGATTAATTTGACGACAGGATTTTCTCCTTTCCATGTCATTGTTCGACATAGACCGAGAACCTTTTCAATTTTGTTCAGCAATTCGCCTTTCCAATGATTTTCCAAAACACCCCAAACTCGCTCTATTGGGTTGTATTTACTGTGGTACGGGGGATAGTACACCAAACTAATATTTACAAATGCTGATTTGGCAAAGTCCACGAGGCGACTAATGAATTGGCTCCTTCGGCTACTATTTTCCGGCCCATTATCAAGATTGATCACCAGTGTATGTGGGGCGAATCTTGCGTTCAAAGAAGGCCAGAGTGATTCCAGCGCATCAATCATGAAATCAGAGGTGATGTTGCTTTCAGTGAAGTACATATAATTTTCATCCAGAGCAGGTATGTTGATACCGAAAAGTTTCAAAAGGGAATCGGGTTTAAAATCATGGTCCGCCGCTTTAAGATTGCAACGACTATATCCGCCTCGGGAATAAGGCCCTATTTTAATAGTGGCTTTTGCGTCCATTGAGATACGTAAAACGCCATCTGTTTCATCGGCTAGTTGGTTTGTCCTATGCACATATTCAAAAATGATGTCTGTTTCAGGAATTTTTTTTTACCTTGGCTTTGGCGACCTTCTTCAGTTTAAAACCCAATTTATTCATTATGGTGGATAGAGTCCGTACTGTTGGCATATTCTCAGGGTCATATCCCATGTCGTCAACTAATCGACGGAATACTTCATTCGCAGATATTGGGGAATATAAATTCTGGGTACGGAATGTAGGATCAGTCTGACATATAGGGTTTACAATACGAGTTATGTCCTCTTTTAAATTCGGAAAATGTTCTAAACACGATTTCCGGCCTCGTCCGGAAAAATTATCAACACAGGTAACTCCGCTTTCTATTTCCCGTCGCCCTTTGATTATTGTTTTCCGATCCCAACCCAGTTCTCTTTCAGCCTTTAGTTGTCCGCCGTGCCCCATAAGGGAGACAACGCGTGCCATGAATTGGCGCCGTTCATGGCCTTTTAATTTGCTTCGAGTGGTATTCAGAAAATCCTTTAGTGGTGGCGTTAATTCCGATATAGTTTTGGGTAAATTGTGCTTAGAATGATCAAACATGGTCCTCCTGTATTTTTATGTAATCTTCCATGTTGACCATAAACTATCGATTCCATGTTGTCTATAGAAATCAGAATTCAGACTATGGAATTGTGGATATTAATTTTTCTGAGGCCCTCAGATCATGTCGTCAACATGGCATATAATATTCTTGCCGGTGGCACCTGCCTTCAGGATATTGAGCTGCTCAGAAACAATGAAGCCTGGTTGAATGCTCTGGATGCAGAAATTATCCCCGATCCCACTACAGCCGGAGACTTTTTGCGCCGGTTTTCCAAGGAAGATATCATAACTCTGCAGGACGTCAAAAATACCATCCGGAAAAAGGTATGGGAAAAGCAGCCGCAAAACTTCAAGAAAGAAGCCATCATCAATATCGACGGCACTATCAGTGAAACAACCGGCGAGTGCAAACAGGGTATGGACATCTCTTATAATGGTAAGTGGGGATATGCCCCTCTGATAGTCTCTCTGGAAAAAACAAGGGAGCCTCTTTATATAATCAATCGATCCGGCAATGCTCCGTCCCACCTCAACTCTGCGGGTTGGGTGGATAAGTCCCTTGATCTGCTGGAAGGCACTTTTAAAAAATTATACGTTCGGGGTGATACTGATTTCAGCCTTACTTCCAATTTTGACAAATGGGATCAACGCTGTACCTTTGTCTTTGGCATGGATGCCAGATCAAACCTGATAAAACTGGCCGGTGGCCTTTCAGATTCCGAATGGGAGATATTTGAAAAACAGCCGCAAGCAATCAAAACAATCCCCAGAAAACGTCCTGAAAATATCAAACTTCAAGTGGTCAAAAAACGCAATTTCAAACGTCTTGAGACCGCCTGTGAACATATAGCCGAATTTGAATATAAACCTGGTAAATGTCGGCAACCCTACCGGATGATCGTGCTGCGCAAAACAATAAATGAGTATAAAGGCGAACGTCTATTGTTTGACGATATCCGTTACTTTTTTTACATCACAAACGATTGGAAAAAATCAGCCAGGCACCTGGTGGATTTTTACCGGAAACGGGCGGATCACGAAAATGACATTGATCAGTTGAAACATGGCGTGCATGCAATGGCTAATCCTTCTGATTCCCTAAATGCCAACTGGGCCTATATGGTTGTTGCATCTTTGGCATGGGATCTGAAAGCCTGGTATGGAATGATGATGCCGTATCGAGCTTTAGGTCTTTCCATCGTCCGTATGGAATTCAAACGCTTTATCCAGACATTTATAAATATCCCTTGCTTGATCATACGTTCCGGCAGGGCCATTAAATATCGAATCATTGGTTATAACAACAGGCTCACAAGCGTGTTCAAGTTTTTTAACTCTTTGAAGACTGCCTGGGTTACATGATGCCTTTGCTCCGGACAGTTATTGCAAACGGGCTGCAATGGCGAGTCTAAAACCTGTAGATTTCAAAAGGGAATTTAAGCAATGAACCACAACACAATCGGCAGTATTCCAAAAAACATCAGGACTCGTGCGTCTGTTTGATGGAAATTGGAGACACAAAATAATAGCTCGGGGCGCCGATTGCTTATGAGAAATTCATTTTTTATAACACGCTTGTTTTGGGATTAATACATCTTTTTAAGTAATACCTGGATATACTATATTCCCTCTCAAAACTAAAAAAAGACACTGCCCCAGAAATAAAAAAGAATATCGGAACAAAAACGTGCAGAAACTCTGAGTAAGGCCGATAGTGAGAATGGTCACAAAAAATCATGGAAAAATTGAAGATAATTTGCAAGATATGTCAGGTTTGAGGCAGAAGTTCCCCTGTTTATCTCGCAAATAATCGTGAAACTCCTGCCTCCCCACCCAATAACAGGGCAGGAGATATGCTATCAGAAGTTCTGAAAAACGAAAGTTTTTTTTGGGATCTATACAAAATAGATCTGGCAACAGCCGAACGTTATAGACAGATGAAGTGCCCCCACTGCCAGGGACCGTTGTATTATGCCAATTATCCGCGCAAACCCAGGGGGGAGCCTGAAGGGTTGTCTGAAGAATGTTTTTTACAATTCAGTTTAT
The DNA here is from genome assembly GCA_963663165.1 of uncultured Desulfospira sp. Taxonomy (GTDB): domain Bacteria; phylum Desulfobacterota; class Desulfobacteria; order Desulfobacterales; family Desulfobacteraceae; genus Desulfospira. The sequence goes on from OY760175.1 coordinate 1,419,988, forward strand.
GTTGCGGAAGGGAAGGCTGTCGACGTCGTTTGATCCCGCCAACCTGCCGTTTCCTTGGTAAAAACATTTACTGGTATGCGGCCATTCTGACGATTGTGTCCGACTGGCAGAACCAATCTGTAGGTATCACGATGTCCAGGTTTGCTGAAACAATCGGTATCTCCCGCAACACCCTTAGCCGCTGGGTCAGCTTATTCAAAGAAATATTTCCAACAAGCTCTCAATGGAAGAAAATCCGGGGCCGAGTACCTGCAAGCGTAAAAAATGATCGTCTTCCAGCAAGTTTGGTCAACTTCTATCTGCATCAACAGGCGTCCATCAAAAAAACGTTGATCTCCTGTTTGTCATTCTTGTCTCAAGGCAGTGAAATATCACAAAAAATAAGGGCCGGGTAATCTCACGCAGAAGATGGGCGTGGCCTTGGGCGCTCAACTGTTCTATCAAAGGGGCCGGGATTTTTATCAGCATTTCGCTGAAAATTTTAACTCAAAATTGAAAGGACCCCGGCCTATGAACAGTAAAAACCAAAGTCCGGTTGATAACTGGGCTTTGTTTCGCTTCTCAGTCGTTGGCGGTTTGCTGGCAAATCCGCCGGCCAAAGGTGAGCTGCGCAAGGAACTGGAAAAGCTTTCCTATCAGATTTACACCCATCCCATCACGAACGAATCAACGGTATTTCATTTTTCAACTATTGAAAGCTGGTATTACAAGGCAAAAAATGCCCAGGACCCCATTATTGCTTTAGGGCGGAAAGTTCGTTCTGACTATGGCGGTTCAATTGTATTCACACCTGAACTGATCCGGATGCTGGGCAGACAATACCGGACTTATCCGAACTGGAGCTACAAACTGCACGCAGATAATTTCGCAGCAGAACTCCAGGAAAAGGAGGCTTCAGTATCGGTACCATCCTATGCCAGTGTCCGGCGGCGGATGATCGAAAGGGGGTGGACCAGGAAGCCCTCAGCAAAGAAAAAACAGACAGCGGGTATGAAAATTGCCGCAAAGCGGTTCGAAAGCCATGAAATCCGAGGATACGAAGCAGAATATGTTCACAGCCTGTGGCATCTGGATTTTCATGAAGGCAGTCTGCGGGTGGTGGATAACAACGGTAACTGGTATACGCCCAAAGCCTTATGTATTCTTGACGACCATTCCCGCCTGTGCTGCCACATCCAATGGTATTCAGGAGAAACCACCCAGGATTTGATTCATGGATTGACCCAGGCATTTTTCAAAAGGGGGCTTCCCAGGGCACTGATGACGGACAACGGATCTGCCATGACCTCCCATGAGTTTTGCAACGGTCTTAAAAAAACAGGGATACTTCATGAAACGACACTGCCCTACAGCCCTTATCAAAACGGTAAGCAGGAAGCCTTTTGGGGAACCCTTGAAGGCAGATTGATGGCCATGCTGACCCGGGTGGACCCTCTGACACTGGAATATCTCAATCACAGCAGTCAGGCCTGGGTCGAGATGGAATATAACAAAACCAGGCATAGTGACATCGGCACATCTCCTGTTCAACGCATGCTTGAAGGCAAAGATGTTTCCCGGCCGGCACCGGATGAAGAGCAACTGAGGTTCGCCTTTACAGTCTGCGAATCCAGAAATCAGCGAAAATCTGACGGTACCGTGTCCATCAACGGGGTAAGATTTGAGATCCCTTCCCGGTTTCACCATATCCCTCGGTTACATGTCTGCTTTGCCAATTGGGATAAATCCATGGCCTGGCTCATGGACCAGAGAACCGGCAAACAGATTGCGCAGATCTACCCCCAGGACAAAATCAAAAATGCTTCAGGAAAACGAAAGATCAAGTCGAGACCTGAGCATACCATTCTACCGGATGAAACATTGAAAGAATCCGAGCCTGCATTATTAAGAAAACTGATGGCCGAGTATGCCCAAAGCGGCATGCCTCCAGCCTATCTTCCCAAAGGAGAATCATGAACAACAAACAGCTTCTGGCTTATTACGGCCTTAAATGGAACCCTTTTTTTCCTAATATCCCCGTGGAAGCCTTATGGCATCCGCCATTGATGAACAGTTTTATTTTTCGTCTTGAGAATATGACCCTGAACGGGGGCTTTGCTTTGATCAGCGGGGACCCCGGCCTTGGCAAATCCAAGGCGTTGCAGATGATTGCCCAAAAGTTCGGTAAACTTGACGAGGTAGTTGTCGGGGTAATGGAACGTCCCCAAAGCAGTGTCGGAGACTTTTACCGGGAAATGGGAGTTTTGTTTGGTGTCAATTTGAGCCCTGCCAACCGGTACGGCGGGTTCAAGGATCTTCGGGAGCGCTGGAAAAGTCATGTAAAAACCACCTTGTTCCGGCCCATCCTGCTCATAGATGAGGCCCAGGAGATGCTGACCGGATGCTTAAATGAACTGCGTTTGTTGAACAGCGCGGACTTTGACTCCCAAAACCTGTTGACCACCGTGATTTGCGGCGATGACCGGCTCCCGGAACGGTTCAGATCAAGATCCCTGGTATCGCTGGGAAGCCGGATGCAGTTCCGGCTGACGCTGCTTCCCTATGTCCGGGATGACCTGCTGGATTACATGGATCACAGCCTGAACCAGGCCGGCGCCCCGCACTTAATGACGAAAACTCTGATCAGGACCCTTGCAGACCATTGCGCCGGCAACCTGCGGGTTCTTAACAATATGGCCGCAGACCTGCTGACTGCGGGGATTGAAAAAGAACTCAATCAATTGGACGAAAAGCTTTTTATGGAAGTCTATTCCAGACAGCCGCCCAATAAAAAATCATAGGAGAACAATATGGGTATTTATGATGATCCGGACATGAAACTGGAAGAAATCACACAGGAATTGGAACATTTTATCCTGGATATGGTCCTTGCCGGACTTGAAAGCTTGAATATGGAATATCGGGCCTTCAGGCGATTCCAGAAACAAAGGCTCACGGAAAAGAACCGTCATAAAGAACACGAGCCGTTTTGAACGTACGCCCGGACTCCAAAGGTCCGGGCCTGCCTCAATGGAAAAAATACTTTGGAAAATCGGCAATTATTTTAAGCACCGCTTCAGCCTGGCAGTTCTTGATGAAATTAAGGGCCGGTGGCCCGTTCTCCCCTCTTGTAAAAACATCCCTTATCTTAAAGCTGAAAATGCCGGAGGAAGGCACATCCTGATCAGACCTGATCCTGTTATTCAGCCTTATTATTTTCTTGCCGACGATTTAAACATTGACCTGCTTATCCGGCATCATCAATCCATATCAAACCGCTTTAAACCAGGCAGGATGGTTATAGAAACATCTCCCGGCAATTATCAAATTTGGATTCACAGTGACCGTCCGTTAAGCCTTCCCGAAAAAAAGTATTGGTTGGAAAACATGCACAGTGATCCCGGCGCCGACCCGAAAAACAGGTGGGGCAGATGCCCCGGGTTCAGGAACAGAAAAGCAAAACACAGAACGCCTTCAGGACAATACCCTTTGGCAAAGCTATTATGGGTGGACTGGAAATGCCAGGCTATTGTCCCTGAAATAGAATTATCCTCCCAACCTCAAGAAGTCTTTTCCCATCAACCCCGGGGGGGAGTGTGCCATAACGGTAATATTTCCCGCTCCCTCTATGATAAGGGTGACGAATCTGCCACTGATTTTGCATATGCTCTGGCCCTCTATAGAAGAGGTTTCTCACGAATGGAAATTTACAATCGCATTATCAATGAAAGGCAGGATTGGATTAATCATGCGGGTGAACGAAAAAAAACACAGTATCTGATCAGGACATTACAGAAAGCTGAAAAAATTATCAGTTAAAATCGGGCTCTCTTGGCCTCCGGGAAAGCCCTTATTTACCATGAAACGTTGTCCATGAATTATCGTGATTGCTCTCACGATAGAACCAAAACCCCCCTACATGTCCGAAAACAATTGCAAAAATTGCAATCGTCCTCACATAAGATAGGAAATCGCTGTCTGTCTTAGAAAGAGTAGCTGCCATCGCCATCGAAAAAAATTCTATGAAACAACTCCAAGGTGATCAATGAAATAATAGTGGCAGAAGACCCTGAAGCATAATCTGTTTTTTGATCTAAAAAATTGTTCACCAGTTGTTCTAAAAATTGCTTATCAAAATAGCCCCGGCTTGTTGTCCGAGAATCCAGTAGTAACTCTTTAACATATTTTGGATTTCTTTGGATTAGCCATTGATCAATCGGCATATCAAATCCTTTTTTTTTCTTTCTCAACGTTTGTTCAGGAAGAATATTGCCCATGATTTTCTTAAGAATGTATTTACCCTCTCTGCCCTTTATTTTCATTGAAACAGGTAAGGAAGCCACAAATTCTACCAACTCTCTATCATGAAAGGGGCTTATTGCAACCAACCCGTGAGCCATTGTCATTCGATCCACCTTCACCATCAGGTCATCAGGTGCATATGAATGGGTATCAAAATAAAGCATTCTATCAATCATCTCGAAACCGGACACTTCCCCGTATAACGACTCCGCATAGGAGAGCGGGTTGTTTTTTTTGTTTATTTCCATCATATCTGATGAATAAAGGCAGGGTTTCATAAGCTCGGGAACAGGCATATTGCAAATAATTCGCTGCATCTCAATGGGAAATGTTTCTCTGTACAATTTTCTTTTTATTTTATCATTCAAAGAAGATGTGCCGGAAGATATGGGAAGCCTTTTAATAATTCTATTTACAAATTTGTTCCGAAAAAGAAAGTTTAAACGAGAATCATTCTCCCTATGGTCCAAGGCTTTCATATAATGGCCTGATCCCCCTAAAATCTGATCCGGCAAATCTCCTGTCAAGACAACATCAACTTCACTTTTGGCTAATTTTGAAGCAAAATATGAAGGTATGGCAGAGGTGTCGCTAAAAGGTCCATCATGGAACCAGACCAATTTTTCAACGAGATCTGAAAAATCACTTCCGAACTCAATGATTGTTGAGTAGTGTAATAGCCCTAAATGATCTGCGACTATTTTTGCATCATCAATTTCGTTATATTCTTTTTCCCTGAATCCACCTGAAAACACTTTAAAAGGTGAGGGGCGAATCTTGCTCATTGCAGCCACAACACTGCTTGAATCCATCCCGCCACTAAGAAATGCTCCTGCATCCGGATATTTGTCTAAGCATCTTGAAACCGCTTTCAGGAATATGTCGTAAAATTGAGCACAATAGAATTCTTCACTTTGTTCTTCAGCCTCGTGATGGTATTCAAACTGCCAGTATCGTTTTTCTTCAACACTTGATTCTTTAAAAACCACCATATGCCCGGGGCGTACCTGGAAAACGGATTGAAGCATGGTGTTAGGACTTGGAACATACCAATAAGATAAAAAATCATCTATTGCGCCAAGGTTAACCCTTTTTTCAATAAGCCCGGTTCCAATTATCGCCTTTATCTCAGAAGCGAATAGAATGGTACCGTCATTCTTTTTTGTATAAAATATTGGTTTCGCGCCCATTCGGTCACGTATCAGAATCAACTCTCTTCTTTTACCGTCCCAAATAGATATACTGTAAGATCCGTCGATCTTATCAACACAATCCTTCCCATAATTTTTATACAGTTGCAAGACAAGTTGGGCATCTCCCAAACTTTCGCATAGAGCCGATTTATCACCAGTCTGACAAAGAATATCTCCATCCATGGCCACCATGATATCTTCTTTTGTATCTATGGCATGGACTTTAGAATCCCTTCCCCCATAAGTGTGGTATCGTACCCCTGCTGAAAACGGCATAGAAGAGTCGTTCACCCATGCGTATTTCCCCCGATGACAGATAGCACCAAGCATTGTTGTGATTAACCCGTGTTTTTCATTTTGATCAATTTTGCGACTATGGATTCCTGCAATTCCACCCATAAGTTCCCCCTGAAACGGTAATTGCTTATGGTTTCAATTTTTCAGACAAAATCTGATTTTTCAGCGCTGTCTCAAGACAGGTTGACAATGATAATAATATCCAGAGGATCTCGGTGTACAAAATACTGTGAGTCATCATACTGCCTAAGCCATAGGTTATATATATTACACTTAAGGAAATGGCCGTAAGATGAATAGTATTCTCAAACGGTACCATTTGGGATAATTTATGAATATTTTTTATTTCAAAAACCGTTTTCAGAATGATGTACAAAAACAACAAGATCCCAATGGTGCCAATTTCACTATAACAAAGGACATAGGTGTTATGAGGGTCCATTCCCGGATTCCTGGGATCATAGTCCGGTACGATATTCGCAAAATTATTCACACCGACACCCATGGGGTGGTCTTTAAAAATAGCAATTGATGCAATCCAAAAATCGAGTCTGTCAGGCCTTTCCTGTATAAACAACGAATCCTTTTCAACCCAACCACCCACAGAGTCGTCCACCGTACCCATTCTCTCGATAAATGAGCTGCTTGCTAACATGAAAAACATAACAAAAGCTAACAAATAGTATAGCGCAAATTGTTTTCTATAAACTTTAGGAATTTTAAAAACCGGAACAAATTGCCCAAAAAAAACACCCAAAAAAACAGCTCTGGATTGCGTCAATATAAATGCATTAAACATTATTGCAATACTTAAAACTATCGGAACTTTCTTCCATAAAGAAGATTGAAACATCTTGAAACCGATAAAAACGATACTGGCCATTAAGAAAGCCCCTAGTTGATTGGCTTCGGAAAAATCATTACCGCCAATGCTTTCTAACCTTCCACTGTTAATGTCACCACTGACATGTCCCTGATATGCCAAGAATAACCCGCATAAAATTATTGTCCATATTACTATATTTACACTCTTCGAGGTATAAACAACTCGAAAAAAAAAGAAAAGAAACACAAACATTTTTATAATTTTCGTTAAAAACTTGGTGGTCCCGTCATCTATCAACACTCCGAAGTAATTGGTTACAACCCAAGCCGTCGCAGCAAAAAAATAAAATGCCACTTCCTTTTTAGAAAAACTCCAGTTTAACTTGCGACAATGAATAATACACCCCAGAATAAGAACGACCATTGAAAATAAAGATGGCCGACTAATGATTTCCATAATTGGACGACACCACCATGCCCAGGGATTAACTAAGAGATAAACACAGAGATACCCTATAATTCCCAGAAGAGGGTTTATAAGGGCACCGAAAAACAGAGAAGAAAAGACACAGAGTGCTATTAGTGATGTAAGAGACACAAATACCGGTTATCGTAAGTAAGGTTTTTTCTTTATAAGCACGCGTCTATGATATTAACCATTTGGCGCATGTCTGTTTTTGTAAGGGACTGGTGAACGGGAAGCTGGATACAATGTTTTGAATAGTAAGAGGATACCTCGCATATATTTATGTCGATCCCATCCCAGGAGATGTTTCCAAACCTTGAAATATTAACACTCTTTTTTCTAAGCTTTTTGACAATTTCATCTGAATTTTCGATAATAACAGGGTAATTATAGGGAACAACATTTGTGAGAGGGGCTTTGAAAAGAGATTTTATTCCGTTAAATTGACTTACAGCCTGCTCAAGAATCTTAAAATTTGAAACTCTTTGCTCAATTATCTTCTTTTGATCAGATATTTGATAAATTAGGTTAGAAAACCAGGGGGCTTTCCAATTTGTATATGTATCTTTCACCTTATCTAATGAATATGGATTTTCTTTTTTTTCATGAATAATTGAATGCATCTCAGACGGCTCTTCATTTTTTGACTTTACTTTTAACCAAACTTTGTCCTTTATTCGAAGGCATTTATTTACTAAGTAGGGCAAATCTCCCATCTCTAATGTATTGATCCCAGATTTAATCTGAAAAGGAAGGGGCGCATGCTTAAAATGAACCCTGTTTGCAATTTTTTTATTGTTTATAATCAAAAATCCGCCATGGCAAACCGGTAAAAATTTCCATAGACTCATAATCGCCATATCTCCAAAAGAGCCAATTGGAAATTTTCCAATCTTTCCGAAAAAGGTGTGGGCACAATCTTCAATTAAACAAAGATTATTTTCCCGGCAGTATTTCTGCACAGGAACAATATCATTGGGAAATCCAAAATAATGAACTAAAATAAGTGCTTTTGTTTTTGATGTTGTTTTAGCTTTTATATCAGATATATCGGTAGTACAGTTGGGTTCTATTTTATAAAAGACCGGAACAAGGCCTGATTCTAAAATAGGATAAACCATTACAGGGCAGTGATAAGCCGGGAGAAGGATTTCGTCCCCCTCTTTTAATCCCAGGCATTCGATTCCAATTTTCAGGGCGCTTCTCGCATTTATCGTCGAATAGCAATCACTATGATTCACTGCCCGCAATGAATCATCCTTTTTGAAAAATGGCCAGCCTAACATATTCTTTGTGATGAATGGGTATTGTGCAATATACATAGTGAAATAAATCTCTTTGCTAATAAAAAAGGAGGATCATGATTTTAAACTCAACCAAATCCTTTTGATATCGGAATAAGTTTTTCTTGAAAAAAAATAAAAATACCCAGTGTAAATAAATATGCCTGTTGATATATGAACAATTAGAGCCATTAAGGTACTATTGTTTTGAAAAACCGTCCATTTGACAAGGCCGATCACCATCACCATCAAGCAAGAGGCGATCAGTGCATGACGAATTCTTTTTACGGATTCAAAAAGACTAGCCTGAATATCTTTAAGTACATGATAACAAAGATAAGAAAAAAGAAAGGGATAAACCGATATCCAACTGACTGCCATCCCGGTCAAACCGAACCGGGATAGAATCCAGAAGCTTAACGGCATAAAAATGGCGGAATAAACGGAAAACATAAATACAGCTTTTGTATTCCCCCTTGCTTTAAGCATTACCAGAAGTATTCCTTTAAAAGACAATAAAATACCCAAAAAACAAAATATTTTGAATGCAAAGAGGCTAGGGAGCCATTTAGAAGAAAGAACAACAATGATAATATCTTCTGAAATGGCAAACATTCCCAGAAAAACAGGAAAACAGAACAAAGAAATTAAATAAATAACCATATAGTAATACTTAAGAAAATCTTCTCGATTGTCCTGTAATTTTGAAAAAAGGGGGAAAACGACTCCCTGGATAATAAATACGCCTTTGTCAACCGGCATCCGGGAAAGACTGAGTGCTACCGAATAATACCCAAGAATTGTCTGTCCCAGAAGTCTTCCGATCAAAATAACATCCATTCTGCTGCTGAAATAATCCAGCACATAATGAGCCGTCACGGGAAGGCCGTATTTCAGCATTTGTCCAGCGCTGGAAAATGAGAATTCAAACCTGGGCAGCCATCTTTTATAAACAAGGATTAATAGCATCAAAGTAAAGTCTTTGGCGACCTCTCCAATTATCAAACTCCATACCCCCCATCCCCTCAAGGCCAGGACAAGGCTGATCAATATATTCGTTACTCCTGAAGCCATTTCGCAAAAAGATCTTTTTTTGAATTCAAAATCCCTGGCCATCAGCCGGTTAGGGATTTCTTTTATGCTCAGAAACAGCAGGCTGACACCGATAACCCTTACAGCAGGAATAAGTTCCGGGGCAGAGAAAAAATCAGCCCAGGCAATCGCCGCAAACCAGGTAATAGCATATAAAGCGACAGCAAAAGAAGTGCAAATCCAAAATGCAGTATAAATATCGGCTTCACTAAGGTTTTTTTTCTGAAGCACGGCTTCACCAATACTCATATCGAAAAAAATCGTGACGAAAAATTTATACGCCAGGACCATCCCCATTAAACCGTAATCATCCGGAGACAGTATCCTGATCAGTACTAGGGTGACGCTCCAAGCCAAAATCTGTCCGGCAGTCCTGGCCAGGCCAACCCAAAAAACACTTTTTACCGCCTGTTGTTCTAAATTCATCAATGCAATTCCTGTAATGTGCGCAGCTTTCTCAAACCGGTAATCGCCTGTTTAAAAATTGGGGCCCGGTAATAATTCAAATGATAAATTTCCCGGATGTCCACAGCCCACTGCTGCATACGCTGGGTGGCTTTTCCATAGTACTCAATGGACGAGACCCCTGGGGTATTGAAAAGATGTTTATGCACTTCATAATACATCAGCATTCCAGGTGAATAGTCTTTTTCTGTTTCATCATAAGCGATTTTCAGTATGACGACCATTCCATCACCCTGTATGGTCAAAGCAGACGCTACCACTTTTTCACCAAATCTTAGTTGATAAATCCGGGCGCACTTTCGGATAGCAAACCGGCTCAACATGTCTACATAAAACCGTCCTCTGTGATTGTTTTTATTAACCGCAGTTCCGGCTTTTCCTTTCCATCCGGTGGACTCCAACTTCCCATAATCCTCAACACCGGCCTGCATCTCTTCCGGATCAGTTAGCACATGAAATGACCAGTTAATATTGTTCGTGCTTAACCGGTTCTTTTTTTTTGTGATATTCCGCTTTAAATTTTTACTTCTATCCTGCCAGTAATCTTCAAAGGACCTGTCAATAGGAATCCTTATGGTATCAATAAATTTAATTTTTTCCTGGACCTTCCCTCTATGATTTGTTGCAACTGTTAGATAATCAGTATCCAGCTTATAGAATGCGAAAAGGCAGACATAGCCGGGAAGAGATCTCATTAAAGATAAAATAGAAGAATCGGCTGTCCCCTGCTCTGTGTTTTTAATCAATGCGAATGTAAATGGGCCTGTTTTTGGAAAAAAGGTTTCCCAAACCCCAACCCGTTTTTGCTTTAATAAGACCATCCCATCACAGCCTTCTTCCCCTTTTAACGCCAGATGCAACCCAGATGGAGCAAAATATTTTATTATCTGCCCTACATAATCAACGTGCATTAACGGGTGTTCACAACATAGAATATCTTTCCCTAATTGTTGCCAGTTGGTATTGTAAGTATCAAAAGCAGTGGCATCTTTTATAATCCATTTATCAGTCATATTACTCCAGAATATAATCAGTGCTTTTTTCCAAGGCTATCGACGTAATGAACTTTCCCATCACTGCCCATGTATTGAAATCCCACATCTCTCATCACCGAGTAACCTGTATATATGGCCTTAACATTTTTTACTCCGGCCTTTATCCACTCGAGGGCAACCTGCCCACTTTTCTCTTCAGCACCTCAACCGCAAAAAACGAGAATGTGTTTATTTTTAACCGCTTTTAATTTTTTTAAAAGCTTGGGATTCATTTCCTGTCCCATAGGAACTGTAACCGATCCGATAACCTTATATCTCTTATTCATATCCTCCCCCACACCAAAAAGAATGGCCTGCCCTGCGGAAAACAAGCCAAAGGCCTCTTGGGCCGCCACTCTTGGTACGGTGGGGTATAGAATTTCTGCATCTCTAGGCTCCATTTGCAGCAACCGTAGAAATGAGGGATGAATTTTACCCGTCTTTTTGCTATTTCCTGAGGCTCCTATTGGTAAAAACAATACCATTAAGGCCATAAATATAATTATTTTTTTCATATCCCCCCCCTCCATGTGGGCAGAAAATTGTTTCAATAAGACCCAACGGATAGACTATACGGTTCCCAATAAAAATCCTGTAACCGGACAACGCCCTGGAAGCATCTTGGAATTTGGAAAAGATTGGATGTATGGTCGGAAGGGCCTATTTCTGTGGTGACCGAACATTCGAATGAAAGCTTTTTTAAAATTTCAATTGTATCTTTGTTATACATATCCTTTTTGCCGAAAGGGTATGCAAACGTGGTCATTTTTCTGCCGATTTTATCTTCAATCAACGTTTTTGAGGCTGCTATTTCTTCTTGGGCCTTTGAATAAGGCAGTCGGCTTAAAACCGGATGACTAATTGTATGGGCACCAAATTCAATATTATTATCGGCCATCTCTTTGATTTCATCCCAGGTCATCATGATATTATCAAGGCCGCTGAAATCATCAATTTCAAGACAATCTTCCAGTTTTGATATGTACTCAAGCCGCTCATTATTCTCGGCGTTTTGCAGATGATTCATTATTATTGAAGAACCTGTTTTTCTCTCATCTCTGGAATGCAATGACAAATGAAATGATTGCTCTCCCAATTTGATATCCAGTATCTCTTTTTTAGTCATCATGAACATATACCGGAATTTGATAAACCAGGGAGGAAGGCCATCTTCAATACGGCCGGCCAAAAGAAAAATGGTTGCCGGGACATTATACTTTTTCAGTACAGGGTAAGCATTGACATAATTATCCTTAAACCCGTCATCAAAAGTAATTACCACACACCCCTTCAATGATTCGTTGTTTTTAATCCTTCTGACATACTCTGTCAGCGAAATGATATTATAATTTGCAGCCAAATGAGCGATGTGAATTTCAAAATCAGTTTTCGAAACCTCGGCGTAAAAGCCGGTTGGCGTATCAGGGATCATGTGATACATCAAAATGTAACAGCGATTTTTTAAAGCATTCAAGCGATAAAATTTCAGCTGGAACAACCCTTTTTTTATGACTTCCTTTGAGTTTGTTTTAAAATTTGGCATGTATGGTTCCCCAAAAGATTAAAAAGAGAAAAATCTCAATAACAGTCTTAAGTTATCTTTAACAAGCCACCTTAAAGATGTTTTATCCACGGGTTTTCCATAGCGCTTTGGTGTGGTTGCTTTGGAAGTGATAACTGCTTCATTGTTTTTCAGGCAATAAAATGAAACAAACATATTTTGCATCAAAATTGCCAATGGCCTTGTAAGGCATCCGGATTCATGCATTAATAATCCTTTGCAGGCCTCTGAAAAGAAAAATTCGGCCTTCTCTTTAAATATGGGCTGTAAATTCTCCGGTGCGTACCCGGCCGCAATAAATAAAACATTTGATTTTCTGATATCATTTGCAGCTCTTGTGGCTGGATTGGGGTAATCAAAGGATTCTGAAAGCGTAAGAATCGGGACTTCATTATCCACCATCCATTTGGCATAATGGATAAGGGTTTCTTTTGCATAACAAAACATAACGTCATATTCTGCCCATTCTGCTTTCAGGCGAAGATACTTACAGACGCCTTGCAGGAATATGGTGTAAGACCACCTGATATTTATTTTTAACAAATCCCTGGCCGCCAGGTCGTCTTCAGGATGGACACATTCTCGAATCAACGATTCAGCCTGAAAAAGATATTGCCGGTCTTTTGATATCATAAAGGCATCGAGCAGTACACTGAGCATGTTTCCTGACCCCCGATCCGGCCCTTCTGCATGGCCGTATGGTTCCATGGGTTTTTTGCCGGACAGATGCTTTGCCCAGTTAATTGTATTGCGGGCCATCTTTTTAAGTATTGCTACAGGATGGCGGGGGCCTTGAATAAGCCCGGATACGAATTCGGCAAGTTCAAGGGTCCCGCTTTTTATATTCTCATCACCAGTCAAAAAATAATAATTAACCAGCCCTCCGGTGTAGACATGCTGAGAGGACGGCCCTCCGCCGTGATGTTTGTATGAAGCTGCCGGCCCGTCTTCAAGACTGTATTGATTATCTTCTTTGAGAACCAGCTTTGAAAAACTTCGATGGGTAGATGTCCCTGCTGTTGCGAAATGATCCGTATGCCAGAACATGCCGTGATTGTAAGCACAGGCGTCTTTACTGGTATGGTATATATCAATGTCTGTTACATGAAGGGCCAGCTCTTTGGCAAGCTGAAACCATTTTTCCGCCCCGCTGCTTATATATTGGAAAACAAAACTGTTAATGAGATCATACTGGTTGTTATAATGAGAAATTATTGGTTTTTCCCCAAGATAAAGCCGGTTTTCATGGTCGGCATATAAATCTCCAAAATTTCTCCATCCATACTCATCAATAATTTCTCTTCTCTTTTCAAATGAATTTTCTCCTTGAATGGCTGAACGAACCAGATCAAATATTTTTTTATAGGGTTCTTCTTTAGGAAGTTCACTCTCCGGCAAGAGGTATGGGATAGCGTTTGAAGCAACATACCACTTAGCATTCGGCTTCACGCCTACCGGATCATGGACCCAGTCTAAGGAATCATCATACTTGGCCTGACTGGAAAAATTAAAGCACATTTGATGGGTTTTCTGCTCTCCGCCCTGAAGTTCAAAGATATCATTAAACTGATCAGGAAATAATGATATCGTTAATGCTTCCCCGTCAGACTCGAGGGCAGTAGGGAAATTCTGCCAGAAATTCTGAACCGTTACCGTCATTGTACAATTATTATTGGATAGGGATAAAACCGGTGATGCACGCAGTCCCTGATCAAGAATATTATCGCCGAATGACACCTTGTATCCTTTGAAAGACACGGGCACATTCTTAAACCGGTTAAAATGGTTTTTGGACTGCCAGTTGTCTCCGCCGCTTGAATCCTGATAAATAAGTACGGGTTCCCCATGGGATGAAATCTTAGCGCCGGGCTTTATTTTCCAGAAATTTGAATATGATCCGTCAGAGCCCGTCTCAAGTCTAATCCCCAGGTTTTTAAAAAAGAAAGAGCCTTCTTTCCCAAGATCCCAAAAGCCCTCCGGATGGACTGCAGGGTTTGGATTTAAAATCGTAAAGTCACAAAAACAATAGCTGCAGTCTCTAAAGAAGGAAAGACGGGATTTAAATTTCAGGTCCGGATTGCTGTTTTGCTCAGAAAAGCAACCCTCAAAACATAAAATAAGTTTTACAGCGTTGCTTCTCTCAACTTTGCAACATTCAATCTCAGGCGTATATAATTCATCATTTTCCCCTTTAAGAAAGGTCAGGGACCGGTCCAGGGAGACGCGCTTCCCATTTACCACAACAGCATTAAATGGTTTAAACTGATTTTTGTCTATGTAAAATTCCGAACACCCGGTTTGAATCACAAATTCTTGAGCATCTTCTTTAAAAGCCAATCCATTTTGTTTCTCGCCTGAATCTTTAGTGTCTTTGACATCTAAAATAAATCGTTTACATCCGAATGGCGGCATGGATATCAACAGGTCAAACAATACCCATTTAAGGCTTTGATCCGGCCACCGGTCCAGCACTGTTGCCCCGGATGGTACACCATCACCATTTTCATCCACTAATCCAATAGATGAAGAATTTAAAAATTTCCCCTGAGGGAATGGGACTCCCAGTGATACGGGTTCAAAATAGCGGTGCTTTCCTGATTTATCTTCCAACTCAAAAAGGATTGGGCTGTCTTTGTCTGTTTTATGACTTTGCATAAGACTCATACATGGTTTCCAGTTTTTTAACACGCTCAGAAAAAGAAAAGTGATTTTCAATCCGTTTTCTGCTTTGAACAGCAAAATTCACTCTTAACGATCCATTTTCCAGAAGGTTGATCACTTTTTCAGCAAGGCTTTTATAATCGCCCAGATCACAAAGATATCCGGTCTTCCCGTTGGAAACCAATTCAGGTACACCGGACACTGAAGTTGAGACCACAGGTATTTCCATAGCCATGGCCTCCAGAACCGTATTTGGAAGCCCCTCAACAATAGATGTCATTAAAAACAGATCAAAAGATGAATAAACATTAAAGAGATCATTTCTATGGCCGGTGAAATGGATTGATTTTTCCAACCCCAAATTTCTAACATCCTGCCTTAGCTCTTCAAGTTCATCAGCCCTTCCATCTCCTACAATTACAAATTGTGTGCCCGGTAATTGATCGGTTACTATCTTGGCAACTTTGATAAATGTTGGAAAATCTTTTTGATAGCTGATTCTTGCGACAGTCCCAACCAGGGAATCTGTGTCTTTTACACATAATTCATGTCTTAAAACGGGTGAATGGCCGTTGTTTTTTTTCCATATTTCAGTATCAATACCATTATAAAGGACTATAATATCCGTTTCCTTGAACCCTCTATCGATAAGTTGTTGTTTTGTCGCACCAGATACAGCCATGGCCGGTTTAGAAAACATTTTCATTAGAAATGCAGCCACCTTATCCCTTACAAGATAGTTCAAATACGCTTTTAATGAATGAAAATCATTCCGGTCATAGTCCAGAAGAAGGTGGCAGGTAAAAACAATAACAAGCTTGGGATTCAGTATCTTCAGCAGCCACCCGTACAGCAATGTTTTATCATCATGGGCGTGAATCATCTCTATTTGATGCTTTTTTAGCAGGCGATGAAGTACAAATAAGCATCTTAAATCCAGAAGCCTTCTGTCATGGACTTCAACATAGGGAATTCCCATCTTTTTTGCCCGGTCTGTGATCTGAAACTCTTTGTTTTTAGGATCTCTAAGGTATGCTACCAGGACAAAAACCTTTTTTTTATCATGCATTTTCGCTGAATTTAATATGGTTTTATCCGGTCCGCCGCCGCCTTTATAGGTGCCTCTGAAATCCATTATTCGCACTATACTGCTTGTTTTCCGGCCCATCAGGTTATTGACCTCTCAACTTATAATTTGCAGGATTCCCGAATGCCGTTGTCTTATTCGGCATGTCTTTATCCACCACCGCATTTGCCCCAATTTTGCAATCGTGGCCAATAGAGATTTCTCCAATTATCTTAGCACCCGCACCAATCAACACACGATCGCCTATTATGGCAGCCTTGCCATATCCTCCCCTGTCGCCGACAGTTACCTGGTGATAAAGGGTACAATAGTCGCCCATTTTAACCGAAGGGTGGAAGATAATCCCCCCAAAATGATGGATTCTCAATCCTTTGCCAATGGTGCATTGTGCCGGGATGGAAATACCTGTAGTGATTTCAATAAATCTTTCGATAACGTATCTGAACGGCTGGGTGGGAATTTTTTTTAAGTGGCACCAATGAAAAAAACGGTAAGTTGCCAGGGCCTGAAACCCGGGAGAAAAAATTCCCCTTAAAAATATCCGTATGGAGGATTCCCCGGTATGGGTGGAAAACCGTTTTAAATCTTCTTTTATATTGTCAAACATTAGTGTTTTGACAGGATTTGCCGGTATATCGTTTCATAATCTAAGACCATTTTTTCAATGGAAAAAAAGTCCGTTACATGTCTTCTTGCCTGCTCACCCATTGTCTTTCTTTGTTTCACATCGTTTATCAGGAAATCAAGGGCTTCAGTCATACTTTGATGGTTTCCCAATTCAACGATCAACCCGCTTTTATTATGGTCAAGAATTTCTTGAATCCCGCCGACATGGGTCGATATTACCGGCAATCCGGCTGCCATGGCTTCAAGAACGGAATTGGAAATATTTTCAAAAAGCGACGGCTGTACATAGATATCCATCAATCTCAAGCAGTCAGGGATATCTTTTCGCATTCCCGTAAGAATGACTTGGTCCTGAATGCCGAGTTGAGACGACATCTTTTGGATGCTTTCTTTTTCAGCCCCGTCTCCCACAAGCAGCAGTTTGCAGTTTTCCCTGACACCGGGCGAAAGCATTGAAAAGGCTTTAACCAGATTTTTAATTCCCTTAACCGGATCAAACCTGGCCACAGACCCGATTATAGTATCTGTTTTCCTGATTCCGAACCGGGTTCTTGCGTCGCCTGAGTTGCCATCCTGGCAGGGTTTGAACACATGGGTGTCAACGCCGTTGTAAATGACATTGATTTTTTGAGGGACTATGCCGATATCTGAGGCATATTCTTTTTTGGATACACCGGAATTGGTTAGAATTCCATCACAAAAATACGAAAAAAACCGCTGGGCAAGAATTCTTCTCTTTGGAATCTGGATGGTGTCTTCCATTGTTTTGCCGCGATAGGAATAAATAAATTTTTGTTTTCTTCCAATGGCTTTTGCGGCTATCAATCCTTCGGCGTAGGTAGACCACCCCATGGAATGAATAATGTCAACACGATTTTTTTTACAAAAGGATGCGATCTTACATGGAATGGAAAAATCGTTTCCGTCATGTTTATCCAGGGAAAATACCTTTTTTTTCGAAACATCTACGTCTTTCAAAAAGGCATTTTCATACGGATAAAAACTACATACATGGTTGGTGATGTTTTGGCTCGAATGATTCAGGATATTGGCAACGACACGCTCTGTACCGCCAAATGAAAATCGATGCAAAAGATAAAGAACTGAAACCGGCACGCCCATCCCTATACTTTTTTCTGGGTCCAGACGGTATATTCTTTTCCGGACAATGCGATTAAACCGCCAACACAAAGGGCAACAGACTCAATGACAAACCGTGTAAAATGGGGCACCAAAAAAACTGCCAGCAGCCAGGGGGAAACACGGACAAGACTAATAATAAAAAGCGGTAACGCCATTACAAAGGTGATGATAAACAGATAACGAATCAGCTTATGCAGGGTGAAGTGAAACAAAACAGACGCGGGCAGTCGGTGAATATATTTAAATATTCTGTAATAGCTCCAGAATACCCTGTTTGATGCCCTCATCCTGGCTTTGAACGAGTCTCTTATTTTTCTTTTTTCCAGTTCGGTAGCGGTGGCGTTCGGATTAAAGACGCATTGTTTTTTTTGTTCAAAAATTAAAAAAGCAGTCTCAAAATCGCTTAATTCATTTTCACGTTTGAGGTTGTAATTTTCCCTTCTCACACAGTAAAATCCGCCATCAAATCCAATGATGGCGCCTTGTCTTGATTGAAACCGTTTAATGATGGTTTCCAGTTTCCAGTATTTTCCGGACAGATCCTGGTGTTTCATATCGGTTGTTATGGTTACATCTCCACAGGTACCGGCAATCTTGTCGTTTTCAAACACCTGAATTAATTTTTCTATGGAATCTTTATCAAGGAATACGTTGGCATCGGTAAACAGCAGCAAATCAGATTCAGATTGATTGACCGCACAAATCTGAGACTGATTCTTCCCTTTGTTTTCCTTGTTGTTGACGACTGTGTCTTCATCTTTTGCATACTTTTCAAGCAGTTCAAGGGTATTGTCTGTGGAGTTATCGTTCACAAAAGTATGATGAATATGGGGGTACTGGATTGAATAGCAGTTAATGAGTTTTTCAAGGATAAACCGGGACTCATTTTTAAAACAGATGATGTGTTCTATGGAAAGTTTTTGTTTAAGGGGATTATTTGATCGCTTAACTGTTTTTGTTTTGTAATAATATAAAATGGTTATCAGAATATATACAAAATGGATGACTCCTAAAACGGCTGGAACCAGTAACAATCTCATCTAATTCAGATTCCTATTCAAATTGTCTTTTTAAAAACAGCTACTGTCCTGGCAGCAAAATAGATCTGGAGCAGTAGGAACAAATTACACATCAAACGGATATTCAGCGCGTTTTTTTTCTTATAAAGAACAACAAGGCTGGGAAGAAAAATTAAAAAAACCGCACTGATAAGAATGTACGGATTATTCAGCAGACCGCCGGAAAGGATCAACAGCGGGATAACCATGCTAAAATAAACGGGAACCATCAAACTTGGCAGCTCCTGCTTACGAATTCCATGGCTCCATAGCCCTTGCAAATTGCTTTGTCCTCTCCACAGTTCCTTGGTAAAAAAAGCGGCTGCCGTATGGGCTTCACCTAAATGGACCACTTTTAAATTTGTGTCGGAAAGAATTTTGCCATATCGGCTTATCCTGTAGCAAAAATCCACATCCTCGCAGGTTACCAGCGATTCGTTGAACCCGCCAATTTTCATAAAGTGGTTCTTACGGACAAAAAGATTCATGGACTCCAGCCAATCCACATATTCAAGTTCGGATTCTTTTTTTCGGATCACAAACCAGGCTTCCTGAACCCATGTGGGATTTTTTGGTATTTCGGGCGGCGCGCCCCATGCGGCAAGACGGTTATCCCGGATATGAAAAGATACCCTTTTAAGCCATTGGGGGCTCACAATACAGTCAGCATCAACAAAAGCAAGGATTTCCCCTTTTGAATGTTCAGCCCCAAAATTTCTAAGCCCGGATACGTTTTTACCAGGCTCAGTAAAAATTTTCACATCAAACTGTGCTGCAATCTGTTTTGTTCTGTCTGTAGACCCGTTATCCACCAAAATGGTTTCATAATCCGTTTTTGGAAATTCAATATTTGAAATGGCCCCCAGGCAGGACGCGATAACCTTTTCTTCGTTATATGCCGGAATGATAATTGAGATCATTGGAGATAATTATTAAGCCATGAATTCCTGATACCACAACTCAAACATCAGAAAACTCCACAACACAGCCGCATAGCTCCTTTTTTTAGACTGGTGGGTTTCCCATATTTTTTTTACCTCGCCCATGTTGAAAAAATGGCCCAGGCCGGATTCAGCAGAAAACAGGGTTGAAGAGGCCAGTTCTTTTAGCTCGCCTGTGAACCAGTCATCCAAGGGAACGGAAAATCCCATCTTCTTTCGATAAAGTATGCTGTCAGGCAGCACCCCGGAAAGGCCCTGCTTCATGATATATTTTTTCTCTCCCTGCCGGTACTTCAGCCGGGCGGGAAGGGATGCGGCAAACTCTATGACTTTTTTATCCAGAATAGGCGCCCTGACTTCCAGAGAATGGGCCATGCTCATTCGATCAACTTTGACCAGAATATCACCGGGCAGATAAGATTTTAAATCCGCATACAAAATTTTGGAAAGGTGATTGTCGGTATCGGCTTTATTGTAGTAGGCCCGGGTAACGGAAAACGGATCGTAGTCTCCGATCTTCTGACGGGTTCCTTCCGTGACAACCCGGTCCCAGAGGCTTTGTTCAAATTGGGTGTTTGTCAGATAGAATCCGTAATCGGAATCGAAGCTTAACGAATTCAACAGGGTATGGCCCCGTCTGGCCATGCTCATATTCCAGGGGGCCAGTACTTTTGCAAGCAACGGAATAATTGATTTCCTCGTCCATGCCGGGAATTTGTTCCTGATCCGATTTTCGATATCATCAATATAGTATTTTTCATAACCTGCAAAATTTTCATCCCCTCCGTCTCCGGAAAGGGCAACGGTTACCTTTTCCCTTGCAAGCTTGCAGACGTAATAGGTTGGCACCGCCGAAGAGTCGGCAAAGGGTTCGTCAAAATGAAAGGCAAGGTCTTTTAAAATATGTTCGGCCCTGTTTTTGACGGTAAACTCGTTGTGGTCCGTATGATACAAATCGGCAACAATGCGGGCAAACCGGATCTCATCGTAAATTTTTGAGTCAAAGCCGATGGAACAGGTGGTGACCGGCTGATCCTGCTGTCCGGCCATGAGTGCGACAATCCCGCTGGAATCAATACCGCCGCTTAAGAATGCGCCTAAGGGGACATCGCTGATCATCCTGTACTTAACGCTTTGGGTTAGTATTTCAAAAAATTGCTCTTTGGCACTTTCAATTGAATACCCGGAATTTTCCTTAAATGAGATGTCCCAGTATTCCTTTTCTTCCAACCCGTTTTTTGTGCAGGTCAGGTAATGCCCCGGTTTTAGTTTGAAAATATTTTTATAAATGGTTTTAGGGTCCGGCACGTACTGATATTTAAAATAATCGTAAAACGCCTCATAATTCATCTGTCGCTCTACGCCAGGATCTTCCAGAATGGATTTAATTTCCGATGCAAAAACCAGACTTTTTCCATTGGTATAATAAAATAACGGTTTTTTTCCGATAGGGTCCCTTGCAAGAAAAAGGGTGGACGCATCCGCATCCCAAAGGGCAAAAGAAAACATACCTCTCAAATATTGCAGGCATTTTTCTTTGTATTCCCTGTAAAGGTATAAAATCACCTCTGTATCCGTGTCACTCTTAAACGAATACCCTTTTTTAATTAAATCTTTTCGGAGTTCAATAAAATTGTAAATTTCACCGTTAAATACAATCCATAACCCGGCATCGGCGGTTGCCATGGGCTGATGCCCTTTTTCGGACAAGTCAATGATACTCAGCCGCCGGTGCCCAAACCCCACTGGTCCCTGGGCATATACCCCCTGATCATCCGGTCCCCTGTAGGCAATCTTGTCACACATTTGTTTTATCAGATCGCAAGAGACGGATTCATGGCCGGCATAATTAAATTTTCCTGCTATTCCACACATTTTATGGTAACAGTACCGTTCCTGGACTTACAGACAGCTGATTCATTCTTGTGCCTTAATATCCAAGCCTTTTTATAATGGGATATATTTTCTGGTTGAACTGCCAAATGCTGTCGACAGTGATACCGGCAGTTTCTTTATTATGGATTCGGCACGTTCTCTTGTCTTAAATTTAGAATCGCCCGAGCAGTTAAACTTTATTTTTATCTGGTTATCACCATTATCATTGACTAATTCAGCCCAATGGAGGGATTCCGGCTGTGCCCCCCATTGTTTCTTAAAATTATACGTGCCTTCACCAATAGTCGAACGTCCAAAATCAAAAGACTTGAAGCCGTTATCGGCTGCAAATTTTAAAAAGGTCCAATATAGCATCATGTTGGGGTTGAGTTTATTGAACCTTCGCAGGGAAGAGGCCCAGGGAATGGACACCACATTAGGGTGGCACAGAATGACCCCGGCGGCCGCAGGGTCACCTGAAGGCGTATAAACAATGCCTAAATGGGCCCGGTTCCCATAAAATTTTAAAATGGAATGTATCCATTTTCTGCTGTGGACCGGTGATCCAAGATCCCGCATGTTTTCAGAAAAAACTGAATAAAAATCGTTTAATAACCCCAAGGACCCAATGACCGATGCCAGGCCGTTTTTATATGCTTTTTTTACCTGGCTGCGAACCTTGGCTTTTAATCCGGATAGCACTTTGTCAGCACCTGAAGACAGATTAAGCACCATTCTAACTTTCTGTTTATTTACAGTGTTTTCTGAAACGAATCCTGCAAAAGGCCTGGTAGACCGTATGCTTAATTGGCCGCTCTGTGACAGCTTTAATGCCTGTTGCAACATTTTTTTTTCGATTGACTCATTATCTGCTAAAGGCCCGCCTGCATCACAATACGGAAGGGATATGAGATTTCTTTTTATAAAAAAGGGCTTAAAGTTGACCAGTGGCAAAACGCCTTTGATCTGATTGCTATCCTCTGCCATAAGATAGCAGCATTCAAATTTATAGGCTTTTTCAACCGCCTGCTTCCAGGAAAAAAGCTGGTAACCGGTCCCTTGAGGATGCGAAAGAACATACTTGTCCCAAGCTTCTTTATCTGAATTCCCGGCTATTTTTATTATTTGATTCGTAGCCTGTTATCCTAAATTTACAATAAGGTTTTCTATCGTCTTGAGGCATTCCGGGAGTTTTGAGTGGATTTGCTCAAAGTTTTCCATATTAAGTCTACCACGACCTCAAACTTCTTGACCTGCCCTGATTTGATGGTATCTATGATTTCCGGGGACATGCCGTCCGTTTTAATGGACATGGAAACCTGAAAGCCCCTGATCGCCCGTTTGAACTGATCTGTTTTATATGTTAACCGGTCTTCCATACTTTAGTATATTTTGATGCCTGGTTTTTAAAATCAGAGTTAACTGTATCAAAATTGATGAGATCGACTTCATAAGGGACAATACTCTCATCCAAGAATGCATAAAATTTTATTGAAACAGCCTCAAACTCCCTCTCATCTATGCCCTGTATACCGATATCAAAATCTGAGCCTTTTTTTATATTATCCATTGCTCTGGAACCAAACAGAATCTTGCACGATTTTCCCCGGCACAGGCGGGTCAGCTCCTCACGGAGGATCCGTTCGTACTTTTCTTCGTATTTTTTGTCGAGTTCCACTATATTCTTCTTCGCGCCTCTGCGGCTTTGCGTGATTATTGAAAAGACTCAATGCGGCTTTGCCGCATTTTGGTTTTGGACTCTCGCAAAGGCGCAAAGGTTTTTAATTGAGTTCACTTGTTACATGGGCAACGCCTTGATGTTTTCGATATATTTTGCGCAGGTGATAAACTGATGATCTTGAAATGAGTTTATCAAATTTTTTAATTTGGTTTCGGTTTTATCCAAATTAATGTAATGCCTGAATTTAAACCCGGTAGAGGCCTGTTCCACCCTTGGCTGCTCTGGATCAAATTCCCATGGGTGGGCGTAAAAAACAAAAGCGCTGTCCTTTTTTAAAACCAATTTCATACCAAGCTTAAAAAAGGGAAAGGGATATAACCTGAAATATCCGCCTCCCCCCAAAGGAAATATCTTTCTCATAAGCTTGAGATTGCTCAACGGCAGTTCATAAAACCGATCCGAAATTTTAAACAGACCGTCTTTTTTTGGGGCAGCTGACAGATCAATTGTTCCGTACCGGCCATGTGCTGAAAAAGAATTATAGCTTGAATCATATGTATATCCAGCCTGCTCGATGGAACATAATACCGTATCATTGACGGCAAAACTGGGTGCCCGGTATCCAAAAACCGGACTTCCGGTCATATCCTCTAAAAGAAATTTACTTGTTTTGAGATCTTCAAGCAGGTCTTGTGGGGTCAGATTGGCACACAGGTGATGGTTAAATCCATGGGATGCGATTTCATGGCCCCGGCTTTGAATTTCCCTGACCAGATTGGGACATTTTTGGGCAATCCATCCCAGGACGAAAAAGGTTGCTTTGGGTTTGAATGGAAAACTGTCGAGAAAATCAAGGATGTTATGGGTATTTTTTTCTACCCGTAACTCAAAAGAATTCCAGGTTGAGAATTCGATATAACTTTTGAAATTCTCAACCTGGAACCAGTCTTCTACGTCAAAGGTTAATAGGATGGGCCCCATTATTGTTGATTAAATTCCCGACCGATGCCGTGATACTCAAATCCGGCTTCCCGGACCTCTTCAGGATCATATTGATTCCGGCCGTCAAAGATGACCGGTTCTTTCATCAGCTCCTTCATTTTCTTGAAATCCGGCTGCCGGAAGGCCTTCCATTCCGTGACCAGGAGCAGGGCATCTGCATCTTTTATGGCCTCATACTGGGTATCGGCCATGCAGATCTTTTGATCGTCAATATATGCTTTGGGCAGCTCTTTTTTGGCCTGTTCCATGGCCACCGGATCATAGGCGTTTATTATGCCGCCTGCCTGGATTAATGCATTGATCAGAACAATGGAGGAGGCTTCCCTCATATCGTCTGTTCCCGGCTTAAAGGAAAGACCCCATAGACAGAAAGTTTTTCCTGAAAGGTCCCGGCCGAAGCGGTTGATGATTTTTTCGGGCAGGATCATTTTCTGGGCGTTGTTTCTGTTTTCAACCGCATCCAGGACCAGGGGATCAAATCCGTTGTCTTTGCTGGTTTTAATAAGGGCTTTTACATCTTTGGGAAAGCAGGAACCGCCATAGCCGCAGCCCGGATAAATAAAAGAATATCCGATCCGGCTGTCTGATCCGATTCCTTTTCTGACATTTTCCACATCCACCCCCAGCCGTTCACAGAGATTTGAGATTTCATTCATAAAAGAAATCTTGGTGGCCAGCATGGAATTGGCGGCATATTTGGTCATTTCAGCGTCCCGGACATTCATCAAAATAACCTTTTCCCTATTTCTGGAAAAGGGCGCATAAAGCCGTTTCATAATCTTGGCCGCCCGGTCTGAATTGGCACCGACCACAATCCGGTCTGGTTTTAAAAAATCATTGACCGCAGCCCCCTCTTTTAAAAATTCCGGGTTGGAGACCACATCGAATTCAACCGTTACCCCTCTTTCTTCAAGGGCTTCATTAATGGTTGCCCGAACCTTGTCCGCCGTTCCCACAGGTACAGTTGATTTGTCCACAACAACTGAATACTTGGTGATGTGCTGACCGATCTCCCGGGCTACCTGAAGGACGTACTGCAGATCGGCAGACCCGTCTTCCCCGGGCGGGGTTCCCACGGCAATGAAAAAAATGTTTGAATTGGCCGCAGCCTGTTCCAGGCTGGTGGTAAATTCCAATGTGCCCTCTTTGTAATTATTGATTACCAAAGATTCAAGACCTGGCTCGTAGATAGGAAGAATTCCGCTCTTAAGCCCGTTGATTTTGCCTTCATCCACATCTACACAGGTGACTCGTGATCCCATTTCAGCAAAACAGGCGCCTGTGACCAGGCCAACGTATCCGGTTCCAATAATTGTAATATTCATTTTTTTTTATTTACCTTTTTAATTTGTAACTATTCCGCGAATGCTAAAAACTAAGCAGAAATCAGGGTCCGTAACTGTTCATCAGTGCTTCATATTTGTTTAGTCAGGACTTCGTAGCATACTTTTGCTATGTGAGAAGGCCTGAATGAGCGAAGATGGGGCACTGCTGAACAGTTAGGGATGTGGTAAAATTAAAACCCACAATTCATTCCTCATAGCATGGAATATCAACAGCCCATTTTTCAATCCCTGGAATCCGAATAATTTTGTTTTCTATATTATTCACGGCGGACTTGACCAAACGTACCCCTGTCGGGTAAACACCTTTGATTAATTTGACGACAGGATTTTCTCCTTTCCATGTCATTGTTCGACATAGACCGAGAACCTTTTCAATTTTGTTCAGCAATTCGCCTTTCCAATGATTTTCCAAAACACCCCAAACTCGCTCTATTGGGTTGTATTTACTGTGGTACGGGGGATAGTACACCAAACTAATATTTACAAATGCTGATTTGGCAAAGTCCACGAGGCGACTAATGAATTGGCTCCTTCGGCTACTATTTTCCGGCCCATTATCAAGATTGATCACCAGTGTATGTGGGGCGAATCTTGCGTTCAAAGAAGGCCAGAGTGATTCCAGCGCATCAATCATGAAATCAGAGGTGATGTTGCTTTCAGTGAAGTACATATAATTTTCATCCAGAGCAGGTATGTTGATACCGAAAAGTTTCAAAAGGGAATCGGGTTTAAAATCATGGTCCGCCGCTTTAAGATTGCAACGACTATATCCGCCTCGGGAATAAGGCCCTATTTTAATAGTGGCTTTTGCGTCCATTGAGATACGTAAAACGCCATCTGTTTCATCGGCTAGTTGGTTTGTCCTATGCACATATTCAAAAATGATGTCTGTTTCAGGAATTTTTTTTTTACCTTGGCTTTGGCGACCTTCTTCAGTTTAAAACCCAATTTATTCATTATGGTGGATAGAGTCCGTACTGTTGGCATATTCTCAGGGTCATATCCCATGTCGTCAACTAATCGACGGAATACTTCATTCGCAGATATTGGGGAATATAAATTCTGGGTACGGAATGTAGGATCAGTCTGACATATAGGGTTTACAATACGAGTTATGTCCTCTTTTAAATTCGGAAAATGTTCTAAACACGATTTCCGGCCTCGTCCGGAAAAATTATCAACACAGGTAACTCCGCTTTCTATTTCCCGTCGCCCTTTGATTATTGTTTTCCGATCCCAACCCAGTTCTCTTTCAGCCTTTAGTTGTCCGCCGTGCCCCATAAGGGAGACAACGCGTGCCATGAATTGGCGCCGTTCATGGCCTTTTAATTTGCTTCGAGTGGTATTCAGAAAATCCTTTAGTGGTGGCGTTAATTCCGATATAGTTTTGGGTAAATTGTGCTTAGAATGATCAAACATGGTCCTCCTGTATTTTTTATGTAATCTTCCATGTTGACCATAAACTATCGATTCCATGTTGTCTATAGAAATCAGAATTCAGACTATGGAATTGTGGATATTAATTTTTCTGAGGCCCTTACTTTAATTTTTCAATTTTTATTTCAATAAGAAACACCAGGTACACCAAGACAAGCGCCGTGCCAAAAATAATCAGCCCGGACATGTCATGGAGAAACCCATGGGCGGTTTCAGGGCCCACCCAGGCAGCCAATCCGCCGGTGATGGTCAGCCGGACCACATTAACGGCTACGGCAATGGGAATGGCCGATAAAAATAAGATCCACTTTTTTAATGTTGTTAAAGGTGCCAGGAAAGAAAATGCGCCGGTCAACGCCAGCAAAGACGTCAGGGACCGTATCCCGGAACAGGCATCCACTACCTCAAGGGAAGTGTTGGACAGGTGAAGAATATTTCCTTCCCGGAATACCGGAATCCCCAGCATGCCGATGGTCTCGCTGGAAATGCCGGCCGCAAACATTTGCAGGGGAAAGGCGATTTTATTCCATATAATGGCAGGGATGGGGATCATCATGATCAAATAAAGGACCGGAACCATAACCACTCTATACATCGTGAATCCATAACAATAAACAATGATGCCGGAAATGGTAATGATCATGGAAAACCGCATTAAAAACAACTCTGATCCCACATTGCCTGCAATATGGATCAACATGCCCAGGATAATGATATATAGCCCTGTGTTTGATGGATCTTTAGGGGTCCGGCGAATTTCATGCTGCCGGTACCAGACCATATATAAAGAAACAAAGGGGATCAAAAACCCATGGGAAAAATTGGCATCCGTGGACCAGTCTGAGATGAGTTTCAGGATGGCATGGTGATACAGGAAGCCGAAAGCTATAACGAGGAAGGCGAGTTGGTATATGTTTTTTTTCATTTGGACTTTCATTGGGACTTGGGACTTGGGACTTGGGACTTGGGGGGAGTTTCCCTTAATTGATCCCGAAGCTTGAAGTTTTTAAATCCTGTCAGCAACCTGCTAACTCTATCGATGAGCGCAAGGACCGTTTCCTTTGATTCTGAGTTAATATATCCCAACTTGCTTGAAATTTCTATCTGGGTATCTAATTCATAAAGCGAACCTTTTGCAATATCAAGGAAACGGGTGAGTTCTTTAATGGTATATCTTCCGTGTCCTTCTGCTATATTCGATGGGATTGAAACGGCACATCTCCTCATTTGTGCGATCAAGCCGTATTGTTCATGACTTAGGAATCTTTTAGTTATTGTATAAACCAATAAAACCAAATCCATAGATCGTTGCCAGACCGCTAACGTCTTGAAACTATATTTATTTTTCTCATGCCCCATACCCCAAGTCCCATATCTCAAGCCCCAAGTCTAATTAGGAATATGCACTTTCAAAGCTGGATAAACTGCTTTTGCGTAATCTTTCAGAATATTAAGGCTGTCCTCTTCGGTGGTTATGACAGGGGAAATCAATCGGACAAAGGACCCGTCAGTCCGGTTTTTCGTGATGGAGTCGATCACCAGCCAGATTTTTTGCATATACTCTGAAGCGATGATCCTGCCCCGGGACTGAAACCAGTAAAGAACCACCATTTTTTCAGGTCCTTTGGCCAGCAGGAGTTTGATTACCTTTCCCGGCTGTCCGGTATCGTCCAGGACGACGGGGATCGCTGAGCTTTCAATGATATTCCATCCGGCACCCGGCATGCAGTTTTTGGGGGAATGGATAAGGTCCCCTTCCTTCTGGCTCTGGTAAAATCCCACATAAAGGTTGACCTGTTCACCCGATGTCTTCCGGTAATCGGCCATGATATAATCTTCAACCCCGAGAATGTTATAGACTTTTTGATCCATCTGGCCTCTCGTCCCCTGCCAGGGGCCTATTGTCAGGGGGAATTCACTAAAAGGCTTATTGGGGGCAATCCGTTCGGAGTGGCTTGCCAATGCCGTCAGGCCTGCGGTGATCAGCAGGATGGCGACAATGATTATGGTTCGTTTAATGGTCATTATTTTTATATGAGGGTACGGGATATGGGACCTGGGATTTGGGGTTACCTATCGGCACTCTCCGCAGGTCCCACGTCCCATATCCCATATCCGTTTAATCAAACAATTCTTTTTCCAAAGCCTTGCGTGACGGCATTTTATCCGGCCGAATCGGCTTTTCGGGAATCAGCCGGACAAAAAAGGTGATCACATTTTCTTCGTAGTCTTCGCGTCTGTCATCATCTGATCTGAAATTGGTGTGGGTGGCTCTGAGGCTCAGCTGCATCCATTTAAAAGGACTCCAGGTCAGGCCGCCTCCAACTTCCAGGGTTTGATCCCTTCTGTCTACATCATCTTCACTGAAATCCTGGAGTTTGTAGGAGCCATAAAGGCTTGAAGACATTCTCTTCATGAGCTGGTAATCCAGACTGAACCCGGCCTGGTAGTAAATATTATATCCCAGGCTGCCGGCGTCTTCATCCCCCTCGTCATACCCGCTTGAGCCGGTGAGGGCTAATGAACCCCTTCTGCTGAAGTTAAAAATTTTATAGACATCTATGTCTATAAAAGGATTCGTTGAATCATCATTTTCATTGTCCCATTCATGGAACTGAACACCAAACCCTATGGATATACCCGAGTCCTCATCAATGTCCCAGTCAAAGCCCACAGACGGGTGATAGATTTCGTGATTTCCATCGGATCTGTCTGACAGATAATGCCGGTATTTGATATACCCGTCAAAATGCCTGGAAAACCTCCTGATATACCGAATGTCTCCGCTGATGGTCTCGTAATCCCTGTCTGAAAAAGATTCGAACTCCTTATTTTCATACTCAAGGTTGGATTCGATACCGTCCAGCCGGGTGAACCAGTATTTTACAAAGGCCGAGGGTTCCCAGCTGGCATACTCATCTTGATCTGAATTCTTGTATTCATCAAATTCATAGGTAAGATCCATTCCTATTGAATTTTTTCCCCCGAACTTCTTGGTGATCCTTGCCAGGGTAGTGTTGGTCTGGTGTTCTTTATAGTCACCGGTCCTGACCTGCTCATCAAAACTGTTTGAATAGTCCTGTGAAAGATAAATCCCAACAGTTTCAGTCAACTGGCTGTCCAAAGTTACCGATGCTGTATGTTCCCAGGAGTCCCCGTCATTATTGCCGTCATGGCCGTCATACTCCAAGTCCGCCCCTATACTGGTGTGTTTTGTGGGCTGGAAATCGGCGTTCAAACTTAAATTATGGTCCAGGCTGTCCCTGTCATCCATGGAGTCATAATCTTCGTAAGCCGGATTATAGCCAAAGTAAACCCTGCTTTTTTTATTCAAAAACCCCACGGAAAACCCAAGTTCATAGGTAGTGGTCCACTCTTCTTTTTTATTTGAATCTGTGTTGAAATAATTATCATTAAACTCTTCGGTTATGGTCAGCGTTGGTGTGATCTGGGTAATCATCCTGGCCTGAACCGGAACAGCCGGCAATAGACAGACCAAAACAATCCATACATGTTGTTTTTTGAATTTCATCAGCACATCTCCCCCCAAATATGATTCAAAAGGCCTGGATGGCGCCATATTTCGCGGTCCTAAAAAGCCTGAGCACACACACCTTCTCCACCCTCAAATCCCACATCCCACGTCCCATATCTCTACCTATCAAGGCACAATAATAATATCATCCGCCTTTAACTGGATATCTTTTTCAAGTTTTCCTTTAGTGATATCATCATAATCTATTTTAATCATCTGTTCTTTTCCGCCACTTCTGCGAAACAGGATAATTTCGTCCTTGGATGCCCACTCCGTAAACCCCTTGGCAAGGGCAAAGGCCTGGACAACGGTCAGTTTTTTAATCAATGGATATTCCCCAACCCCCTGAACCTCGCCCAGAATATAATATTTCTGGCTTATGGGGTTTGCCAGGGTAACTGTAACGGTTGGCGCTTCAACAAACTCCACCAGTTTCTCCTGGATGGCCTCTTTAAGTTCCATGGTGGTTTTTCCCTGAGCCTGAAGGTCGTCCAGAAGCGGAAAGGTAATTTTCCCATCGTTTCGTACCATGAGACCCTCAAACGAAAGATCCTCTTCTTTCCAGGTGCTAATTTTGAGTACATCCCCAATCCCGATTTTATAGTCAGGAGAAGATGGGGCATCCTGGGAAAATCCGGTTTCAACCATAAATGAAAACAAAAAAGCCAAGGACAAAAACACCGGAAATATTCTAACCCGCCTAATCTTAAACATAGCTCCGCCCTTTCGATTACATCGAATATCTTTGTTATAGAAATCTTGATTTGAAATTTGGATTTTACAAGGGAGTTTCACTCCCCCATCTCCCAAATCCCATACCCCAAGTCCCTTGTTATCTTGCCCCTCTCCCAAAAAGCACGGTTTTAACCGTCTTCATGATAATGACGATATCAAGCATCAGGGACATGTTTTTAATATAAAAAAGTTCGTAATTTAATTTTTCAACTGCATCTTCAATGGTCGCCCCGTAGTCATAGCAGACCTGGGCCCAGCCGGTAAGCCCGGGTTTTACGTTAAACCTCTGACTGTAAAAGGGAATCTGCTGTTCAAGCTGGTCTGTAAAATGTTTTCGCTCAGGCCTTGGGCCCACCATACTCATTTTACCGCAAAGGACCTCCCAAAGCTGGGGCAGTTCATCAATCCGGTATTTTCGGATAACCCGGCCCACCCGGGTGATCCGGGTGTCATTCTCCCCGGCCCAGACCGGCCCGGTCTTTTTCTCGGCATCGGCCACCATGGAACGGAATTTATGCATCATATACTCTTTTTTCCCTTTGCCTACCCGGTCTTGAGAAAACAATATTGGCCCTTTGGAATCAAGTTTGATCAAAATCGCTGTTATGATAAGAAGGGGGGACAAAAGGAGCAACATGATTGTTGACAAAATAATGTCTTCAATTCTTTTAAAAGTGGATTTTAATCTGGATTTTTGAAATCCCTCCGAAAAAATTAACCAGGAAGGATTGATATTTTTAACCAGAACCTTTCCGGCCAGCATTTCATAAAAAGAAGAGCCTTCCAGCACTTCAATGCCTGCTGTTCTGCATTGCACCAGCTCGTCAACAGGGAAATACCCTCTTTTTTCTTTGAGTGCGACAACAATTTTATCAACATTGTTTTTGATTGCAAGAGAATAAAGGGTGTTATCTCCCATTGGGGTAATCAAATTTTCAGGGACGTCCAGCGCATCAACATCTGTATTGGGACCTGGAATAATGCCCGTTACTTCATATCCGCAATCTATGGCCCCTGATACTCTGGTGTATATTTTTCGGGCAAGGTCACTTGCCCCTAAGATAATGATTTTTTTATTAAACATGCCGCGGTTGAGCAAATGGATATATCCTACCCGCCACAGGATAATAAACACCATTAGCAACAGAATACTTAGCATATAAATGCGCTGATCCAGAATCACCAGGGGAAAAATATAATAAATCAGAGCCAATGCAATGGAAGCAATCCCAAGGGCCTGGAGCAGCCGGACGGAAATTTCAGGCACACTGGAGATAATATCAAAATCATACAGGTCATTATAATACAGACAGGTCTGGCAAATAATCGTAATCAGGGCAATTCTAAATAAAAGTAAAAAATCAAACCAATAAGAGCTTGAAAACGTCAGCAGGACCGATGAAACAAGAAAGGTGCCAAAGATAATAAGGCCTTCAAGCACAAGAAAAATCATGTTCCTGATGGGGAAATATTGTCTTAAAATTCTTAACACCGGCTTAACCTCATCGCTTTTTTACTGGGTATAGCCATATCCGTATTTTTTATACCCATACCCGTACCCTATGGTTTTTTTGGAAAAGTTAGTGATAACCCCCAGAATCTTTTCTCTTCCGTATATGTCCACAATATCCTGAACTTCTTTGATCCTGGTTTTACCGTGCCTGACCACTATCACGATACCATCAACGTATCTGGCAATGGCATTGGTCTCCGAAGTAATATAAGGCGGCGGGGTGTCAATGATGATGTATCTGTCGCTGTACCTGAGCTTGACCTCATGGAGCATTCGCCTCATCTGCTCAGATGACAACAGCTCTGACGGGTTTGAAGGAACAGGCCCCCCGGGCAGAATAGTCAGCTTACTGACAAATGTTTTATGCATAACCGAAGACAAGGGTGCCCCGGCAGACAGATAATCACTTAACCCCTTAATCTTCCTGCCCTCCAACCCAAACAGGGAATGAACGGTCGGGGACCTGAGGTCACAATCCATTAAAAGAACATATTCGTCAATGCTTTGGGCCATGCTGATGGCCAGATTGGCGGAAACAAAGGACTTTCCTTCATGGGGAGAGGGGCTGGTAATCATTATGGTCCGGGCCGGTTCCCCGTGTTCAGGAAAAAGAATATTGGTTTTTAACAGCCTGAACTGTTCCGCTGCCGGGGAATATGGTTTTAAAAGGGTGATCAGTGCCGGATTTAAATCGACTGGGATTGATTCAATCTCCCGAATTTGATGGTCAGTTGTCTCATTTGCCTCATGGTCACCGTCCGTTTCAACTTCGTCAACCAGCCCGTTTGCTGAAACGCTTTCAGTCACATCCGGTTCTTCGTGAGAACTGCCGATCACCGGTTCCTCACCGTCATGGATATGTTGTTCGGATTTTTCCAGCGCCTTGAATATTTTCCCCAAAATGCGTTCCCCCAAAGTTAAGACATAATGTGCATTTTAATAAAGTTGAGGGTCCTGTCCAAACCCTTTTGGTTTAAAATAATAAAAAACCCTAAGAACACAGCCGCATAGATACAGCATCCAGTAAAAACAAATGCTTTTATCCGGGTTCTGGCCCTGTCCGACGGTTTTTCCAAGGGAGGAATTACCGCCAGGATATGAAGCCCCAGGGTCTTTTCAATCTGCTCATCCCGTCTGATTACCGAGATGTTCAACATTTCCAGTAAAAAGACAATGCCGCCGCCAATACCTGCCCCGCCGGCAATTGAAAGCAGGAAAAACAGCTTCACATTGGGGGAAATGGGTTTTTCAGGAAGGCGGGCATAATCAAGAATTCTAAACTGCTCCCCTTTCTGCTTTTTTTCCATATTTACCGAAAGCTCGGCTTCCAGCTTCCGGTCTAAAAGAGAGTTGTATATCTCCTGTATATTGGAATAGTCCCGCTTCAGGGACTGGAGTTCCAGCTCTCGTTTAGGCGTATCTTCCACCCGCTGCTGGTAGATTTTCATCTTGTTTTCAATATCGGCAATGTCGGACTCAAGTTTCTGAATCTCATTTTTCATTTGCGTTAACTGAGTCTCTTGCTGCATGGCTGCAAAATTGGGCATTGCCCCAAAATCTTTTTCAATGCTCTCCTCTTCCGGAATTGTTTCCTCTCCTGCCAGTGCCTTTTCTTCTTCAAGGGCTTTTTGCTGTTCTGCAATGGATTTTTCCAGATTTTCCATGATTTTTTTTAATTTAGCCACATCCGGATGCTTTTCCGTGTATCGTAACAGAAGATTTTCATATTGTTCTTTAACTGAGGCCAGTTTCTTTTCATCTTCCGATTCCATCCTGGTATCATCTTCAAAATCAAAACTGCTGAAGGAATCATCAAAAGACTGGGATGCCATTTGCCTGGACTGGGCGATCTGGGTTTGCAGCATTTTCAACGAATTATTGGCATCCCTTAACAGGGTGCCTTTTTCTGTGAGCTGCTGCTGAAGCCGGTCCAGGGTTCTTAAATTGGTTTCAAGCTCGTCGGGCAGGCCGCCCAGATACTTTGCCCGGTACGCCGCCAATTTTTGTTCACGTTCTTCCAGACGTTTCTTGGTTTTTTCCAGCTCTGAATCTAAAAACTCACTGGTGCCGATGGCCTGGGCCTCACGCACTTTAAGGTTTTCATCCATAAAATAGCTGGCCAGGGTATTGGCGATGCGCATCACCCGCTGAGGCTCCTGCCCTGTAAAGGATATGGAAAAAGCTTCTGCCCCGTCCCTGGCCCGTTCGATTTTAACGTTTATTTTTTTGCGCATGGATGCAATCTTGTCTTCTAAGTACATGCTCTCTTCATCGGCGAACAGGCCGAACTGATCAATAATTTTTTCCAGATTGCTCCGGCTTAGGATCTGCTGGGAAATGGTGCTGATCCGCTGACTGATAGTAGAAGTAACAACGGATTGAACATAGTTGGTAGGGACCCGCTGGGGCTGAACCAGGATCAGGGTAGAGGCCTCATAGACCTTGTCCGCGGTCAGAGTCATAAAAAGACCTGCGGTTAAGGATATGCAAAGGGGGATGATGATGATCCATTTACCGCGGATGATGGTGTCCAGGATTTGATCCGGCTTGATCTGGGCCGGTGCTTGAAAGGGTTCTGCCATCTTAATCCTAAATTATAAGTTAATCCTGTTAAAATGTTTTAGGCACGACCGCCTGTCGATGTATAACAGGTTCTTCCTCAGGTGTATGTTTCCCGGTTTCAACACCCAAAACCGGACACCCCGGAACTTCCAACAGCCATAACCTAAACAGAATCTTCATTCTTCTATCAAGTTTGGGGCTTTTGTCAACGGTTTAGTCGCTGAAATCCCTATTAATCATGTTTTTCTAACGTTTCTTTAAATCTTAAGGGCGGCGTGGAACCCAAACCGGGATCCCATGCCTGGGCATTTTATTCCGCTGCTTTCTATTTTACACACCTAAAGGAAGCAATGCTTGATCTAACTTTACTGAACCATCCTGCGTTATTGACACAATCGATATTCGTAATTAAAGCAATTTTCATACCAATACACTCAAACCGATATAAAACGATGATTCCCCGGTGGAAGGCTTGTTTCAGGTCCCGATTCTCCGATTAAAAAAGCGGGCACCGGGCAAGAAAGGACTTTTTTTGGCAATACCGTGACAAAAAAAAACAGGCTGTAGCGTTATTTCCTACAGCCTGCCTTCTTCAAATTAATGGGATGGATAATGAGGGTTGTCTTTTAAAGTATGCCCAGGATCGGATTGATCGGATTTAAAACCCTAAGCTTGAAACCGCTTTCTGCCAAAAATGCTGGCACCGATAAGACCGAAACCGAACAGAAGCAGGGTTTCGGGTTCAGGTACGGGAGATTCAGGGTCATTGCTTGACGTTGAGGGGATATCAGACCTGGCTGCAAGAAAGTCATTACCGCATGACGGCTGCCAGTACATGGTGACGGAATCATAATCTGAAATCGTTATACCGGCCATAGTGGATAATATATTTGACAACTCAGTGAAGCTGATGGCTGCTTCCAATGTATACCGCCCGTTATAAGTTTCATGATTCCAATAATTTTCATCATACCCCAGGCTGAGTTTCCCTACATCTTCAAATGTATGAAGCACAGTCCCGGTTTTTTCCCAATCCTTACCAAAATTGTCATAGTCGCTTGTTGTAGATCCCGTCATACCGCTGCCGGCGAGTAAACGCAAATCAACGTTGCCATCTCCATCAATTGTAAAATCAAATGCAAAGTCATCGCTATCTACATTATCGGCAAAGGTTGCATCAAAAGATCCATTAGATGATTGATCGAAGTTGAATATAAAATCACCGGCAAGTACGCCTGTGGCATTCGATCCCGTTGTTTTATTAAGGTTAAACTCCGTCTGCAAACCGATATACAAGGTGTCGGTGCTTATATACAGGCCTAATTCTTCCACATCGTAGTCGTTATTCCCCGCCGCATATTGCTCTTCAACGCTCACATTGGTCAGGTTCGTTGATTTATTGAACCCGTTGGTGAAATTGGTTATTTTGTCGGATCCAAGAGTCCCCCAGTCCAGAGAAGAGTTGCTATACGACATATAACCGTCAGAAACATTAGGCGCTGCAAACGCCCCGGAAGAAAAAATAAAGACTGCTGTCAAGCTGAACATCAAAATTCTCATTAATTGTTTCATTATCCTATACCTTTAATTAATAGTGACACTGTTTATAAATAATTTATTAATTCAAATGTAAAAATCTATATTGCAACCTTAGTGCCATTAAACACATAAAAATAAAATAAAAAACAAAATGATTAAAAAACACCTATATTTCAATTGGTTATATTTATCTTTTTTTTCGTCCTATAAAAAAAACTTGGCCCAAAAGTCTCTGGATGTTTCGAAAATCGGCCATATGAGAAAAATTTTTCACAATCATGAGAAAAAATTTTCACAATTTCTAGGAGAAATTTTTCACACCTGGAGAAAACCACAGAGATAATAGGGTTAATTTAACATTTTTCTGGCTTTTTCTGCATCTCTGAAGTCCGGGTCCAGGTCCAGGGCCTTTTTAAAAAACTGTCTGGCCTTTTCAAACTCCTGGTTCCGGTACAGGGTCATGCCGTAATGGTAACAGGTAAGGGGGTTCTCAGGATTAAGCTTAAGGCTTTCCTGGAGTTCCGACCTGGCGTTAAGGTAATTTCCTTTCTGATAATACAGCCATCCCATGGTATCCAGCACATTGGGATCTTTGGGTTTTTGCTGCCGGGCGATTTTTGCAAGGTCAAAGGCCTCGTCAACGGATTTTTCATCTTCTGATAAAATATAGGCCAGGTTGTTGGCGGCATCCGGATGTTTTGGGCTCAGGTTGAGAACCTTCCGGTAATACATAACTGCCATGGCATAATTTTCCAGCCGGTCATACAGAACCGCCATGGCCATAAGAGCCGGCAGGTAAGAAGGTTGGCTTTCTTCAACCACCTGATACTCTGCCAGGGCTTTATGAAACCGCCCTTTTTGCTTGTAATATGCGGCAATGTGCATTCGGGGACTGATAAACTCAG
Source organism: uncultured Desulfospira sp. (assembly GCA_963663165.1). Classification (GTDB taxonomy): domain Bacteria; phylum Desulfobacterota; class Desulfobacteria; order Desulfobacterales; family Desulfobacteraceae; genus Desulfospira. The sequence goes on from OY760175.1 coordinate 1,458,132, forward strand.
GCATTTTCTCTACTGCCCGGTTAAAATGTTCCAGCGCAGTGGAATGCTCCCCGGACTTTAGATATATCTCCCCTTTCAGATTCTCATAAAATGGGGTCGAATCCCTTTCTAACGCCTCTGGTCCGGCTGACATGTAGCCATTTACCAGGTCAATGGCTTCTTTAAACTTTTTTTCAGCCATGAGGATCTCGGTCATCATCTGGACCAATCCTGTTTGATCCGGCTGAAGCTTATGGGCCGTCTTGATGCATTCCAGGGCCTGGTCGGGCCTGCCCATGGACCGGTACAGCATCCCTAAACGGATATGGGCCGGGATGTATTCCGGCCTTTCTTTAAGGATTGTCTTTAAAATCTTTTCCGCCTCCTTTACATCCCCCTCTAACAGGCTTATCCCGGACAGTAAGGTCATCACACGGATGCCCGGCTGTGAAATTTTAAACACCTCTTCAAGCTGTTCTTTGGCTTTGACCAGATTCTTTTCAAGAATATAAATTTCAGCCAGATCAAGCCTGGCATCCACCAGCCCGGGGTCCACAGCAATCGCGGCCAGAAGATTTCCCTTGATCTGGTCTCTTTCAAATTCTTCAGGATTGTTCAGCATGCCGGCAGCTGCCCTGAAAATCTTTTGTTCCGGACGGTCTGTGGCCCCACGTTGTTCAATGCAAAGGGCCCGGTAGTAATAAGCCTTGGCATGGATCCGGTTAATGGCCAGGACTTGATCAAACTTGTCCAAAGCTTTTTTAAAGTCTTGTTTCAACATTAGAATCCGGCCCTGCTGGAAAAGGGCATCAATATAATTTTCATCAATGCTCAATGCCTTGTTAACGGCCTCTTCTGCCTCAGGTATCATATTAAAATGAGTGTAAACCTGGGCTAGCGCTGAATAAAGCAGCGGGCTTCGTTTTTGCTTGGCCAAAGCATTTTTTACCATTAAAACCGCCTTATCCAAATCTTTCTGCCGGGTATAGAACTGGGCCAGGTTGAGCAGGGGCTCAATTCTGTCCGGTCCTTCCATCATGGCGTTCTGATAGCTTTCCTCTGCCAGATCAAATTTGCCCCGGTTCTCGTAAAACTTGGCCAGATCGGTATATTTTAACAGTTTGTTGCCCCCGGCCTCCAGGGTCCCTTTTAACAGACTTTCAACTTTATCCCACTCACGATCATAAGCATATATCCGGGCAAGCCCCATATAGGCATCCCTGGCGGATGGATCAGCTGAAAGTGCCGCCAAATAGGCATTGGCCGCCTTATCAACCGCTCCGGTTTTAATATAAAGTTGGGCCAGTGAGGTATAGGTCCGGGTATTTTTGGAATCAATGGATGCGGCTTTGTTTAACGTCTCAATGGCCGCCCCAAGGTCTCTTTCTTTAACCATGATCCCGGCAAGGATATGGTGGGCGGCAACAGACAATGGGGCTATGTCCAAGACTTTTGAAACATACTCCCGGGCCTCAAGAAGCTGTCCGGTCTGCATATAGATCTGGGCCAGCCGCAAATGGGGCATGATATTCTGGGGATTTGCCTTGGCCGCCAGGTTGTAATACCGGGTGGCCTTGTTGACTTGGCGGGTAAGCACATAGGCTTCGGCCAGTTCAAACAGGGCCACATCATTGTTGGGGTCCAGCTGCACCGCATTCCGAAACTCCACGACCGCCATTTCCGGTTTGTTCTGGGCCATATAATCCCTGGCCTTTTTAATATGGCCTTGGGCCTCTTTTTTATCGGAATTTGAACATCCTGCCATGCAAAGGCAGCATATAAGAATGGCACTGATCAGATGTTTTGCACAAAGCTTCTTCATTGGCAGTATCCTTTATTATAAGGGGACTTGGGATATGGGACTTGGGACTTGGGACTTGGGACTTGGGGTTTTATATTGTCTGTGTTCCTTAAAAACTTAATATTTTAAACCGCATATAAGGGGACTTGGGATATGGGACTTGGGACTTGGGGTTTTATATTGTCTGTGTTCTTTAAAAATTTTATATCTGATAAGACCGCTTTAAAATCTAAAATCTGAGACTAATTCACGGATGGCATCCCCAAGTCCCACATCCCAAGTCCCAAATCCCATAACCCATATCGGATTAATAAACAAAAATCAAGAATTGACAAGAGGGGACCGGGGTTTTATTGTTTTCCTCATGAATGAGCCTGAGACCATATACCTGAAAAATTATACCGCGCCGGATTTTTTTGTTGATACTGTAGACCTGAAGTTTGAACTTGACCGGACCCGCACCCGGGTGACGGCAAGTCTCAAAATCCGGAAAAACTTAACCACCGCCGATGAAACCACGCCCCTTGTGCTGGACAAGGCCGATTTTAAAATCGAATCCGTTGTGGCCGGCGGCATGATCCTCATGCCCCATGAATATGAGGTCACCAAAGAGACTTTTAGACTTGCCAAAACGCCGGACTGCTTTGATTTAGAGATCGTATCCATCCTTAATCCCGCGGCCAACACCAGCCTGGAAGGGCTTTACTGTTCCGGTGAGTTTATCTGCACCCAGTGCGAAGCCCAGGGGTTCCGGAAAATCACCCCTTTTCCGGACAGGCCCGATGTGATGGCGGTTTACTCCACCACCATTATTGCGGATAAGGACCTTTACCCGGTTTTGCTGTCCAATGGAAACCGGGTGGATTCAGGGGACCTTGAAAATAATCGCCATTATGTCCGATGGGAGGATCCTTTCAAAAAGCCGTGTTATCTGTTTGCCCTGGTGGCAGGGGACTTAGGCTGCTTAAGCGACACCTTTACCACCCGGTCCGGCCGGACGGTGGATTTAAAAATTTATTCGGAAAAAGAGAATATTGACCGGTGTTGCCATGCCATGACCAGCCTGAAACAGTCCATGGCATGGGATGAAGACCGGTTCGGCCTTGAGTACGACCTTGACCTGTACCAGATTGTGGCCATCAATGATTTTAATGCCGGGGCCATGGAAAACAAGGGGCTGAATGTGTTTAACGCCAAGTATGTCCTGGCAAGCCCTGAAACCGCCACAGATGATGATTACATGAACATCCAGGGGGTGATCGGCCACGAGTATTTCCATAACTGGACCGGAAACCGCGTGACCTTGAAAAACTGGTTCCAGCTCAGCCTGAAAGAGGGGTTGACCGTGTTCCGGGACCAGGAGTTTTCATCCGATCTCAATGCCCGGTCGGTGAAGCGCATCTCAAGTGTTAATGCCTTAAGATCCCTTCAGTTCCCGGAGGATGCCGGCCCCATGACCCACCCGGTAAGGCCCGAGTCCTATATCAAGATGGACAACTTTTACACCATGACCGTGTATGAAAAAGGGGCTGAGCTGATCCGGATGATTCATACCCTTCTGGGGGAAGAAAACTTCCAGAACGCCATGGCCCTTTATGTTGAACGCTTTGACGGCATGGCCGTTACCATAGAAGATTTTTTAACGGCCATGGCCGATGCCTCGGGCAAGGATCTGTCCCAGTTCAAGCTGTGGTATTCCCAGTCCGGAACGCCCCGGGTGACCCTGAAACGCGCTTACGATGAAGGGGCTGATGAACTTACCCTTGAATTTGAGCAGCAGACCCCGCCGGACCGGAACCAGGAAATCAAGCAGCCCCTGCATATCCCGGTCAAATTTGCCCTTTTTGACCACCGGGGAAAGGACATTACCCCGGAAGGCCAGTCCCTGCTGGAGCTCACATCACCGCAGCAGGTCTTCAAATTCAAAAGAACCGGACCTGGCGCAGTCCCTTCGGTGTTCCGGGAATTTTCCGCGCCTATTTATCTTGAAACCGACCTGTCCCAGGAAGACCTCTCCTTTCTCATGTCAAAGGACAGCGATGAATTCAACCGGTGGGACGCAGCCCAGACCCTGTTTCTAAGGCAGATTAAAACCCTTGTTCGATCCATTCAGAACCAGGAACCCCTCACGGTTTCCAAAGATCTGATCAAGGCCTTTGAGGCATCATTGACAGACACCAAAGCAGACCGGGCCTTTCTGGCCAAAGCCCTTGCCCTGCCCTCGGAAGTTCAGATCAAGGACCACTATGAGTGCATTGATGTGTGCGCCATCCACCAGGCCAGACACTTTCTAAAACAAACCCTGGCCCAAAGCCTTAAAGACCAGTTCATGCAGGTGATTCAGACATGCTCTTCAGCGGACCCGGCATCCCTTGCCCACAGTGCCATGGCCGACAGGAGCCTTAACAACCTGGCCCTGTCCTATTTGGGATCATTGGGGGACTCGGAAAGCAGCGGCCTGGTTCTTGAGCGGTTTGAAACGGCCCGCAACATGACCGATGAATATGCCGCGTTCAGGATATTGAGCCATATTTCCCCGGCTCTGCGGCAAAAAGCAGCGGACGGATTTTACGCCAAATGGGGCCACGACACACTGGTTCTGGATAAATGGTTTGCGGTTCAGGCAGGCTCCACCCTTGACGATACTTTAGACCTGGTAACCGCCCTTGCCGGCCATGGGGGTTTTTCCATGGCCAATCCCAATAAGGTGCGGTCCCTGCTCTTTGTGCTTGCCATGCAAAATCCGGTTGGGTTTCACCGGCCCGACGGGAAAGGGTATGAATATATAGCCGACCGGATTATAGAGCTGAACGGTATCAACCCCCAGATCGCGGCCAGGCTGTCCGCATGCTTTAATCTCTGGAAACGGTATGATGATAAGTTAAAGCCCATGATGAAGGCACAGCTTGAACGGATTCTGGCCGTCAAAGATCTTTCCGGGAATGTTTATGAGATTGTGTCCAGCGCGTTGAGCTGAAGCCAACGGCTGAAAGCCGTTTGTATATTCTCACACAAAGGCACTAAGGCACAAAGAAAGAAACTTCCCAAGGGAATACAGCTTCGTGTCTTTGTGCCTTTGTGTGAGTTTTTTAAAAGAAGCCGGCAAAGCGGAAGATTGCGAAAATCAAAAATTGGGGGAACTGGTTTAGAAATCAGGCCATAAACAAAACAAAGGCGCGGAACCCATTTTATCCGCGCCTTTATTCTTTGATGCGTTACAAGAAATTACTCAACGGTGACGTTGACGGCAGCCGGCCCTTTCTGTCCGTCTTCTACTTCAAAGGTCACCTTGTCTCCTTCATTCAGAGACCTGAAACCGGTTGAGTTTATGCCGGAATGATGGACAAATACGTCCGGTCCGTTTTCCTGCTCGATAAACCCATACCCTTTTGCATCGTTAAACCATTTTACAATCCCATTTGCCATTGCGACTCTCTCCTTAAAAAAAATGAATAAATACAGTTTCAACCCTCAGGTCCTGCCACTAAACAAATGGGTCTTGCCTGTAGAACGAAACTTGCGAAGCCCTCCGTTTTCGCTTCGGATGTATAATATTAAAGTTATATTAAAAATCAAGGATTATTTTAAAAAATTTTATTTTTCCTGATCACGGGCGTTATCACGCGCTGTTCCTTTATCCACAGGCGTCCTGTGGACATCCCCCGGCCAATTTTATAAAAAGCTGAGGGACTCATGAAGAAACAAGCCTCAAAAAATAAAAAAATATTCATATTTTCAAAAGCTTAAAAAATATGGTCAAGTCATCAGGGCTGGTGATAAAGATGGCATGCCGTGCCATGATCCCCTTTAATCCAGGTCATTTCCGGTATTTTTTCCCGGCAGATGTCCATGGCCCGGGGACACCGTGTCACAAACCGGCAACCTGAGGGAAGCGCCAAAAGGGAGGGGACCGATCCCTCAATTGTGGGCAACATAGTTTTCGCTTTTTTCGCAAGGCTGGGGATGGAATCCAACAGTCCCCGGGTATACGGGTGAAGGGGATTTTTAAACAGGGTTTTCACATCGGCGATTTCTGCTATCCGCCCGGCGTACATGATCACCACCCGGTCACAGTTTTCAGCGATTACTCCCAAATCGTGGGTAATCAAAAGAACGGACATGGCCAGGTCTTTCTGAAACTGCCTGATCAGATCCAGAATCTGGGCCTGTACCGTCACATCCAGGGCCGTGGTCGGTTCATCGGCAATCAGGATATCCGGTTTACAGGCCAGGGCCATGGCGATCATTACCCGCTGCCGCATGCCGCCGGACAGCTGGTGGGGATATTTGTCCATGATCTTGTCAGGGTCGGCAATCCCAACCTTTTCGAGCATGTCCTGCGCGGATGATCTCATCCGTTCCATGCCCATTTCCGGGAAATGAAGGCGATAAACTTCAACCAGCTGCCGGCCCACTGACTGGACCGGATTCAGGGCGGTCATGGGTTCCTGAAAAATCATGGAGATCTTTTTTCCCCGGATGCGATGCATCTTTTCCACGGGAAGGGACAGCAGATCCCGGGACTTGAACAGGATACGGCCGCCACATATTTTCGACACAGGCTTTGGCAAAAGGCGCATGATGCCCAGAGCCGTGACGCTTTTACCGCACCCCGACTCCCCGGCAAGGCCTAAAACAGACCCCGCCTCAAGGTCAAATCCCACCTTGTCCACGGCCCTGATCCGGCCCTGTTCGGTTTCGAATTCCACGGCCAGGTCTTGGATTTGAAGAAGGGGCGGCCGGAGACCGGAGACCGGAAGGCGGCGATTGTCAATTTCCATTGCATTTAGTCCTAAAATTCATACTCACGCTCCTTTTATGGCCGGCAAATTCATAGCTGACAGTCCCATCCCCTTCTTTCCATACTTCAAATTTTCCAAACCAGCCCTTCATCTACTGTCTTCCGTCTTTGTTTCTGGCGGTCTCCGGTTCCCGGTTTCCGGTCTCCCCTACCCTATATTGCGTATCCATTATGGTGACCGGTGCGGCCGCCCGGCCCTGCTTCAAATCTTTCATGGTCTGGAGCCGTTCTTGATCATCAATCCAGAACAGTCCGCCTGTGGCCGAAGAAAAAGGATCAAACAGACTGTCCGACATCCGGGTCCCGTGAAATTTCGGCAGTTTCATCCATCGCCAGTAGGCAGCCCTGACATAAGGGACCATATAGGTCGGCACATAGGCACAGATCTCATGGATTTTGTTCTGGATCTTCTTTGACAGAATGATCCGCTCTTGAGTATCCAGACTTGCCCGGTACTGGTCAATCATTTTGTCCAGGTCCGGGTCATCGGTATTGGTGATGTTGTTGGTCTGGGCTTTATGGGCATTGTCCGAATGCCACCCCTGCCAGTAGGAAGGCCTTAAGTTGGTGGTCCAGCCCATCCAGGCCACGTCATGTTTTTTTTCAAGAAATTTTTTAAACATGGCCGATGGGTCCAGTTTTTCCAGTTCCAGTTCAATCCCGGCTTTAAGGGCCTCTTCTTTTAATACGGCCAGTCTTGGCATGTGGTCCTCATGCCCGTAAGTAACCTTTACCGAATACCGGCTGCCCCCTTTTTTCCAGATACCGTCCCCTCCTCTGGCCCAGCCCGCAGATGTCATCAGTTCTTTAACCCGGTCGATATCATAGAGCCGGGGCGTGATCGTATAATCGGTATAATCGCCATACCCGTAAAACGGCTGGGCCAGCCGGAAATAGTCCCCCCTGAGGACCTGGGACAGCACCTTGTCCACGTTCATGGCATGGGCAAAGGCCTCTCGCAGCCGGACATCCTTAAAAATGTCCTTATCCTGGTTGAGCCACATGCCGTAGCTGGGCCGCTCGCGGTCGTTAAAAAACCAGATCCGGTGGACAAACCCGTCCTGAAACACCCGGGTTTTTGACTTGTCATGCCAGTATTTGGGCTGAACAAGCCCAAACGTATCCAGGCGCCCTTTTTTAAAATATTCCCATTGCAGGTTCATATCCCGGATCACTGTAAACTGAACCGTATCCACGTTAAACCGGTTCTTAAAATACCGCCGGTCAGCCGCCCACCAGTTTTCCTTTCTTTTGAACCGGACAAACCGGCCTTTTTTATAGTCTGAAATCTGGTAAGCCCCTGTGTTGGGGACCACGGCCCAGTTGGTGTCCTGGACAAACCGCTCATTCAACGGATGAAAAAAATGTTCCGGAACCGGGCTGATGCCAAGGGTTAAGTAAAGGTCCGGCACGGCCTTGGTGCTTTTAACGCCGATGGTATAATCGTCAAACACCATGACCTTTTCAATTTCTTTTGAATAATAATCGTTGTACCAGGGCGCCACAATATGCTTGGAGCGCATAAAGGTTAAGGTGTAAACATAATCCCATGCCGTGACCGGCTCTCCGTCAGACCACCGGGCCTGCCGGTCCAGCTTGAAATACATGGTTTTTTTATCTCCCCCAAAGGCCCAGTGGGTGGCCAGCTCCGGGATGATGTTCATGGTGTTGGGATGGATATTGATCAACGACAGCTGGTTATCCAGAATGGCCGACCGGAACCCCCCGTTGGAATCCGGCCCCACGGTCCTGAAGGTCATGGGAAAACTGAGCAGCCCCGATCTTAAGGTTCCCCCTTTTTGGGCGTCAGGACTTGCAAACACCGGGTCTTCATCATTGGTCAGCCAGGTGATCTGTTCGGGCAAAGGCTCATAATCCCTTTTTAAAGGTTGCGCTTCTTTTTTTTCTATACCCTTTTGTCCGGAATCTGAATGGTCATCGGACGGCCCGCACCCGGTAAAGCAGGTTAAAAAAACAATCAGAAAAAACAGCCATGATTTTGCAGGGGTCATTTATTTTTCCAAAAATATGTTCCTTTTTAAAGGATCATCCATACCAGATACCGGCCTTGAAATCCAATACTTGTTTCTTTCTTGACCGTTATGATCCGATATAATACAACATGAAAGCAATTAGCAGTTAGCCGTTAGCTATTAGCTGTCAGCGGTGGGCGGTCAAAACAGATATGGGGACTTGGGATATGAAACTTGGGATATGGGTTAAAGAACTGAAAGCCTGCCCCAAATCCCACGTCCCATGTCCCAAGTCCCTTTTAAAACTATGGACATAGCATCTTTTATCGGCATCATTTCTGGTATTTCCTTAATTGTTTCGGCCATATTTCTGGGCGGCGACATTCATAATTTTATCAATATCCAGGGCATAATGATTGTTTTCGGCGGCACCATAGCCACCACCTTGATCACCTTTCAGTTCCATGATGTGGCCGCGGCATTTAAAGCCGCCTACTTTGTATTTTCCAAAGATAAAGAAGACCCCAATGACGCAGTGGCCACCATGATCCGGTTAAGCCATATCAGTCGGCGCCAGGGGCTGCTCCAGCTGTCCCGGGTTGAAACCAACTCCCAGTTTCTGAAAAAAGCCTGCGGCCTGATGGCGGACGGATCATCTGAGGAGATTATCCGGACTGCCCTGACCACGGAGATGAAATCCCTTCAGATGCGCCACTTCATTGTCCAGGACGTGTTCCGGAAGATGGGCATGTATGCCCCGGCATTCGGCATGTTAGGGACCTTGATCGGCCTGGTCCAGATGTTAAGCAAGCTCCAGGACCCCAGCACCATTGGCCCGTCTTTATCCGTTGCCCTGCTCACCACATTTTACGGTTCTTTGATTTCCACTGTTTTTTTTCTGCCCATTGCCGGCAAGCTCCGGTCCCGGACCGTGGTTGAACTGATTACCCTTGAAATCATCCTGGAAGGGGCCGCATCCATTACCAACAACAACAATCCCATTGTTATTTATGAAAAACTGTCCAGTTTTATTTCTTCGAGACTGCGCAAATCTTTTAACGAAATTAATATAGTGCCTGGGAAAAGAAATCATAGAGCTTGAGCTTTTTTTAAGATGAAAACCCCAACCTTTGAAAACGACTTTATCATCGAAGACGACGAATCCACATTTCTGGTCACCTACTCGGATCTCGTCACCCTGCTCCTTGTTTTTTTTATTTTTCTTTACACCATGGGCTCCAGCCAGCTTGAACGGGCAAAAAACTCTTTAAAGGAAATTCAGGACCAGGCAGACCCGGCAGGAAAAACAGCGAAACTCCAGGAAATGGCGGATATGCTCCATCCCGGCAAATTCACCATCGAAGACGTTACGGGGCTTAAATCAAGGGATACCAGACTGTTGGAAGCCGTCAAATATATGGTCCGGCAGACCGGACAGGAGGAAAACATCACCTCGGAATTTAAAGACGGCAAAACCATTATCAACATATCCGGACAAACCCTGTTTTCATCGGGGTCGGCCACCATCAATGCCAAAGCTGTCTGGATTTTTGATGAAATGGCTGCTATCTTTAAAACATATCCGGATTACACCATCAACATCAAAGGCCACACAGACGACAACCCTATTTCAACAGATAAATTTCCGTCCAACTGGGAGCTGTCTGCCATCAGGGCCACCAATGTTCTAAGACGGATGGTTGCAATGGGGATCGACCCCCACCGGCTGACCGCCACCGGTTACGGGAAGATCATGCCCCGGGTCCCCAATATCAGCGACAGGAACAGGGCCATGAACAGGAGGGTTGAATTTGTTCTCGAAAAAAAAGAACGCAACAATTAAGGTCATTGACCCGGGAGAGGCGGATAACCGGCGGCAGGCCTACCGGTATACCTTCTCACAGCAGATGCCGCCTGAAATAACGTTTAAGCAAAGAACCGTCACCCTGATGAACATCAGCGCCGGCGGCCTGGCATTTAAGGCGGATGGATTTGCCGTCAACGATGGCGATGAGGTTTCCTTGACCCTTATGGTCCCGGGATCAGGCAAACAGTTTAATATCAATGTAAGGCTTCATATTTTTGAAATCAAATCCCCGGACATCTGCCACTGCACTTTTGAAAACCTTGACCCGGACCAGGAAGAACTCATCCACCGGTATGTCCTTGAAATGCAAAAACAGGATTTGGGAAAACCCATCTAAGTGATCCTTCACATTGACATGGATGCCTTTTTTGCCGCGGTTGAGCAACGGGACCACCCCGAACTTCAAAACCGCCCCATTGTGGTGTCCGGCAGGTCCCAAAGAAGCGTGGTCTCAACGGCCAGCTACGAGGCCAGAAAATTTGGCATCCATTCGGCCATGCCGGTATTCAAGGCCCTGCAGTTATGCCCTGAACTGATCATTGTCCCGGGGGATAAAAAAAAATACGCGGCTGAATCAAAGGCCATCATGGATATTCTTTCGGCGTTTTCCCCCCTGGTGGAGCCGGTCTCCATTGATGAGGCCTATGTGGATGTTAAAGGATGCGTCAAACTGTTCGGCTCCCCCCGGACCATTGCCGAAACCATCAAAAGCCAAATCAAAGAACGGCGGAACCTGACCTGTTCCATTGGGATCGCCCCGTTAAAATTCTTAGCAAAAATCGCCTCAGACATGAATAAACCCGCCGGACTGACCCTTATTTCACCGGACAAGGCCCATGAATTTATTCGACACCTGCCCATTGAAAAGGTCCCGGGGGTGGGAAAACAGGCCATGAACCGGATGAGACAACTCAACATTAACACCTTAGGGGATGTCTACAGGTTTGATGAAGCCCTGTTGAAAAATCATTTCGGCATCTTTGGGTCCAGGCTGTTTTCATTGTCCAGGGGAATTGATGACAATCCGGTCACGGCAGGCCATGAACGAAAATCCATTTCCAGTGAAACCACCCTGTCACAGGATATCCATGATTTCAAGGATGCCAGGAATATCTTGCTTTCCCATTCCCAGAGAGTCGGCATGGATCTGCGGCAAAAAAACATGGTCTGCCACGCTGTTTCCATTAAGGTAAAGTTTTCCGACTTTACCCAGATCACCCGAAGCCAGAAGACCCCAAGCCCCATATGCTCGTCCAAGGCCATTTTCGACCATGCCTTAGCCCTGTATTCAAAGGTGAAACCGGCCAAAAAAATAAGGCTTTTAGGGGTGGGGGTCTCCCATTTGAGGGACAAAGGCCTGCCGGTTCAAATGGACCTTTTCAATCCCCCGGGACAGGTATCCGGCCGGCAGTGGGAAAAGGTGGATTCAGCGGCCGATGCCGTGGCCAAAAAATTCGGTGCTGATTTGATTAAGAAAGCCTCTTTAACACCGGGCCATTCAAAAAAAGAGACGGGATGAGCCAGGCCGGAGGGTTAAATTATAAAAAAACTCACGCTAAGGCGCAAAGGCGCAAAGCTTAATTTTTCTGGGCAATGGTATTCTTTGCGCCTTAGCGCCTTTGCGTGAAAATATAAAAAAGAGGGCGAAGCCGTCAACTGCGCCAAATCCCAGATCCCAATCCCCAAGTCTCAGATCCCAATCCCCAAGTCTCAAATCCCAAGTCCCAAGTCCCAAGTCTCAAATCCCAAGTCCCAAGTCCCAAGTCCCGCTAAAACCCCAAATCCTGATTAACAAAAATAATTTTGATTCGCTTTTTCACAAAGCTTTTCTCAATGATGGTCCAGTAGTTACAGATCCGGTCCGGGCTCGAGCAGTCATGGCAGACCCCGGTTTTCACACAGGGGGTTTTCTTGCCAAGCTTCATGGTGTTCACCGGGGCGGCATAATGTTTGACCCGTTCCATGGCACTTTCAAGATCAGGGCAGATCTTATTGCGGCCGATGATCAAAAGAACGTTCTTAGGCCCCCACATCATGGCGGCCACCCGGTTGCCGATCATATCTAAATTGACCAGCTGGCCGTCCTCGGTAACCGCATTGGTTCCGGTGATAAACAGATCCACCATCAAGGCCTGGCGGCGGCGCTCAAACATATCTTCAGCGGAAATGCTCTGGTCAAAGGTATTGATGACCGTTAAGTCCTTTTGGTCCATTACCCCATGATAAAGCCCGGTTTCCACAAAAGAGACCGATCCCCCGAAAGACACGGTTTCAGGGGACAGAACCGGGATAATGTCATTTAAAGCGATATCCTTGGCCGCCTGGGCCGTATCGGCAATAAACACCTCAAAATTGTTTTTCTCAAGGTTCTCTTTTACGGCCTCAAGTTTGAGTTTCCAGTAGTTGTCGATGGGGTTCTTCATTGAAAAAACTCCTTTTTTCTGGGGTTACAGGTCACCGGTAAAATATACCTTCCGGCACAAGGGCATGCAACGATTATTTTGCCGTTAACATTCCGATCCGACGACAGAAAAAAGCAGAAAAATCTTTTTTTTATTGACTTAATCTGAAGTTCTTAATATGTGTTGTATTATAAATAAATCAGATTCAGTAAATAATTTTGATTCTTCTTTCCTGCTTGAGCACCGGTGCCGCCTGATTCTCTTTTATGCAACAGCCCCACCCACCTCCCCTTAACCTGCCGCTGAATTGATACTGAAATTTACACCATATGTGCCACCCTTTTTGACCTGAAACCATGTTTTACTAACCGTTTTTTTGACAACTTTAGTTTTTCATCGCGAAAGAAAAGGAGGTGATGCCGTTTTTTCCCTGTTTTAACCATAACCGATTTTTTGACAACCCAAAGAATCCAAAGGAGATGCCGATGAGCAAAAAAGATGTTGTCGAAACCACTGAAGCCCAGATAGCCGTTCACTGGAAAGAAGAAGACTACTATTACCCTTCAGCAAAATTTATCGGCCAGGCCAACCTCACTGATCCCGATATTTTTAACCGGTTCAGCCTGGATAATTTCCCTGATTATTTCACGGAATATGCAGAGCTTCTCACCTGGTACAAGTACTGGGACGAGGTTCTCGACACCAGCGACGCCCCCTGCTACAAATGGTTCAGAGGCGGCCTGATCAATGCCAGTTACAACTGCATTGACCGCCACCTGAAAACCAACAAAAACAAAACCGCCATTCATTTTGTTCCGGAACCGGAAAACGAAAAAGTAGACCACATCACCTACCAGGAACTCTATGTCAAGGTCAATGAAATGGCGGCCCTGCTCAAGGGGACGGCCAAACTCAAAAGAGGGGATAGGGTGACCATTCACATGCCCATGTCGGCTGAACTTCCCATTACCATGCTGGCCTGCGCAAGGCTCGGGGTGGTTCATTCCGTTGTTTTCGGCGGGTTCTCCGCCAGCGCCAGTGCCGACCGGATTGTGGATTCCCAGTCCCGGGTATTGATTGTCATGGATTCCTATTACCGGTCCGGCAAGCTGCTGAACCACAAGATCAATGCCGACGATGCCGTGAGACTGGCCCAGGAGCAGGGCCAGACCGTGGATACGGTTCTGGTCTGGCAGCGGTATCCCGGGACCTACGCCTCGGATACCCCCCTGGTGGACGGCCGGGACGTTCTGGTCAACGAGGAAATCAAAAAATACTACGGCGCCCGGGTAGAACCCGAAAAGATGCTCTCTGAGGATCCGTTGTTTCTCATGTATACCTCCGGCACCACCGGAAAGCCCAAAGGCTGTCAGCACGGGACCGGCGGCTACCTGTCCTATGTCACGGCCATGTCAAAGTATATCCAGGACATCCATCCCGAAGACGTTTACTGGTGCATGGCCGATATCGGCTGGATCACGGGCCATTCCTTTATAGTCTATGGTCCTCTGGCCCTGTGCGCCTCATCGGTAATTTATGAAGGGGTGCCCACTTACCCCGATGCGGGACGGTCCTGGCGGATCGCCCAGGATCTGGATGTCAATATCTTCCACACCGCGCCCACCGCCATCAGGGCGTTACGGAAAGTCGGCCCGGAAGAACCGGCCAAGTACAATTACCACTTTAAGCATATGACCACGGTGGGCGAACCCATTGAGCCTGAAGTATGGAAATGGTACGAATCCGCTGTGGGCAAGGGTGAGGCCATTATCGTGGACACCTGGTGGCAGACGGAAACCGGCGGTTTCCTTTGCTCCACGGTTCCGGGCTTAAAACCCATGAAACCGGGCAGTGCCGGCCCGGGTGTGCCCGGGATTCACCCCATTATTTACGATGATGAGGGAAAGCAGATTAAAGAACCCGGCATTGCCGGCAATATCTGCATCCAGAACCCCTGGCCCGGCATGTTCCAGACCATCTGGGGGGACCGGGACCGGTTCGTGTCCACCTATTTTTCACGCTACTGCAAAGACCCCAAGTCAACCAACTGGCAGGACTGGCCGTACCTGACCGGGGATGCGGCCATGATGGCCGAAGACGGGTATTACCGGATCCTTGGACGGATTGACGATGTCATTAACGTGTCCGGCCACAGGCTGGGCACCAAAGAAATCGAATCCGCCGCCCTGGTGGTGGATGAAGTGGCCGAGTCGGCCGTGGTTCCGGTGGCCCACGACATCAAGGGAAAAGAGCCCGATCTTTACATTGCCTTGAAACCGGGCATCGAACCTTCTGAAGCCATTGCCCAGAAAATTTCCGACGCCATTTGCGATCAGATCGGCAAAATTGCCAAACCCCGGAAGGTCTGGCTGGTTCCGGACATGCCCAAAACCCGGTCCGGAAAGATCATGCGCCGGGTCCTCGGGGCCATTTCCAACAGAACCGATGTGGGCAATGTCATGACCCTGGCCAACCCGGAAGTCGTGGATGAAATTAGAAATATGGTGCAAGGATAGACTTGAATTTTGGGACTTGAGACTTGGGACTTGAGTTCTAAAGCATAACGGTTAACCACTAACTAATGCCTGAACGATAACCCCGTGTTTGGGCGAAAAGTTGCCCAGATGCAAGGCGCAGAAAAATTTGCAACCGGAGCAACCTAAAGGGTTGTGAGGATTGCAGATTTTTCTGCAACGCAGCAGGTGGGGGACTTTTCGGTCAAACACCACTTAAGGAGAACATTCATGCTCAACTCTTATTCAGATGTACACAAGAAATCCATCAATGATCCTGAGGGTTTTTGGGGACCCATTGCTGAAGACTGCCACTGGACCAAATCCTGGGACAAGGTCCTGGATGACTCAAACCCGCCCTTTTACCGGTGGTTTCAAGGCGGCGAAACCAATACCTGCTACAACGCCATTGACCTGCACATTGAGAACGGCCTGGGAAACCAGGCGGCCCTGATTTATGACAGTCCGGTCACGGACACCATTAAAACGTTTACCTATAACCATCTTAAAGAACAGGTATCCCTGTTTGCCGGGGTATTGGCCGACAAAGGCGTGGTCAAGGGGGACCGGGTCATCATTTACATGCCCATGATTCCCGAGGCCGTGTTTGCCATGCTGGCCTGCGCCCGGATCGGGGCGGTCCACTCGGTTGTGTTCGGCGGATTCGCGGCCAACGAACTGGCCACCCGGATCAACGATGCCAAGCCCCGGGTCATTGTGTCCGCCTCCTGCGGCATTGAGGTCAACCGGGTCATTGAGTATAAGCCCTTGCTGGACCAGGCCATTGATCTGTCCGATTCAAAGCCGGAGTCCTGCATCATTTTCCAGCGGCCCCAGGCCAACGCCACCATGATAAATGGCCGGGACTTTGACTGGAACGAGTGCATGGACCGGGCCAAGCCCCAGGACTGTGTTCCGGTGGCGGCCACCGACCCGCTCTACATCCTTTATACTTCGGGCACCACAGGCCAGCCCAAAGGCGTGGTAAGGGACAACGGCGGCCATATGGTGGCCTTAAAATGGACCATGAGCGCCATTTACGGGGTTGACCAGGGGGATGTCTACTGGGCCGCGTCGGATATCGGCTGGGTGGTGGGCCACTCCTATATTGTTTACGGCCCCCTTCTCAAGGGGTGTACCTCTATTTTGTTTGAGGGCAAACCCGTGGGAACGCCCGACGCTTCGGTCTTCTGGCGGGTGATTTCCCAGCACGGGGTAAAATCCATGTTCACAGCCCCCACGGCCTTCAGGGCCATCAAGCGCGAAGACCCCAGGGCCGAACTGATGAAAGGATTTGACCTGTCCAAATTTAAATACCTGTTCCTGGCCGGAGAACGGCTGGATCCGGACACCCTCACCTGGGCCGAAAACAGCCTGAAGGTGCCGGTCATTGACCACTGGTGGCAGACCGAAACCGGCTGGGCCATTGCGGCCAACTGTGTAGGGATTGAACAATTCAAAGTCAAGCCCGGTTCCCCCACCAAGGCGGTGCCCGGCTGGCGTCTGGACGTTCTCGGGGAAAACGGCCAGTCCATGCCGGCAGGAGAAATCGGCGCCATTGTGGCCAAGCTGCCCCTGCCCCCGGGGACCCTGCCCACCCTGTGGCAGAATGACCAGCGGTACAAAGACGCCTATTTGTCCGAGTTTGATGGATATTATGAAACATCCGATGCCGGATATATTGACCAGGACGGTTATGTCTTTGTCATGGCCCGGACTGACGACATTATCAACGTGGCCGGCCACAGGCTTTCCACCGGGGCCATGGAAGAGGTGATTGCGGCCCATCCCGATGTGGCCGAATGTGCGGTCATGGGCGTTGCCGATTCCCTCAAGGGGCAGATCCCCTTAGGCATGGTGGTGTTAAATGCCGGTGTGGACCGGTCTGAAGATGACATTGTCAGGGAAGTGGTCGGCCTGGTCAGGGAAAAAATCGGGCCTGTGGCGGCCTTCAAGACCGCCACCGTGGTCAAGCGGCTGCCCAAGACCAGATCCGGTAAAATCCTGAGGGGGACCATGCGGTCCATCGCAGACAAGAAAGAGTACAAAGTACCGGCAACCATAGACGACTATACCATCCTGGACGAAATTGAAGATTCCCTTGGCAGGATCGGGTATGGGAAAAAAGCTTAAAGACTGAAGGCTGAAGGCTGAAGGAGGGGATTCATACATGTTAAGTCTAACTTCCTTCAGCCTAACCCCCTTCAGCCTAAATACCTAACCCCCTAAACCACGAAAGGAGGTGATGCCGTATGCTTGCTGGCTCGCCTTGCGGCCATGGGCCGGCCTGGTGATATAAACCGGGGTCTGCCCGCAACACACGTGAAAGAGATCATCCTTTGGGCTGACAGCACCCGGCTTTGAAGCACTTTTTAAAAAAGCCGGCAGCTTAAAAGGCAATGCCCTTTCACCAGACAAATTTAAAAAACCCGATCGAATCAAAAATTTATGAAACAGGAGGAAAGAATTTATGGACCCTAAAATGTGGGTGTACATCCTTTTGGGATTGTATATTGTTTACTGTTTCTGGTGGGGCCTTAAGGGATTTTTCACTGAGAAAAAAGCGTCCGGATATGCCATTGCCGGCCGGTCTATTCCCTTTATCGCTTTTCTTATGGCGGCCACAGCGGCCTCATTTTCAGGATGGACTTTTATCGGGCATCCGGGTTTGATCTGGAGTGCAGGACTTGTCTATGCCTATGCCTCTTTTTATGTACTGACCATTCCCATTACCGGAGCGTTTTTCGCCAAACGGAACTGGTTGATGGGCAAGCGGTACGGGTTTATCACCCCGGGTGACATGTTTGCCTATTACTACAACAACGAGGCGGTCAGATGGCTGACGGTGATTGCGGCCTTTTTGTACTCTATTTTCTACTCAGGCCTTCAGCTCATTGCCGCGGCCAAGCTCTTTTACTGGGTGGCCGGCGTGCCCCAGACCTTTGGTTTGATTTTTATGGCGTTTATTGTATGGTTTTACGTGGTCACAGGCGGACTGAAAGCCTCCACCTGGGTCGGCGTACTTCAGTTCCTGCTCCTGGTGAGCGGCATTATCCTGCTCGGATTTTATGTCCTCACCTCGGATACCATTGGCGGATGGTCCGGATTTGTGGCGTCCATGCAGGGAATTGAGGAGAAATATATGAAAGTTCCGGGGCTGATCCACATCGGCCTTGGCACCGGCGGCTGGACCGCCGTGATGATCTTAACCTATATGTTTGCCCTCATGGGCATCCAGTCATCCCCGGCCTTTACCCTGTGGAACTTCGGCATCAAGTCTCCCAAACCCCTGGCCTGGCAGCAGGTGTTCATGTCCACCTTTGTGGTGGGGCTTGCCCTGTTCTTTTTTACGGCATTCCAGGGGATCGGTGCCCGGATCCTCATGGTGGCAGGGGAACTTGCGCCCAAGGTAGACGGGGACGTGGTTCCCATGCTCATGACTAAATTTTTACCCGGACCTGTTCTCGGGCTGGTTTTCCTAGGGGCCATTGCCGCCATCCATTCCACGGCAGCCCCTTATATCGGCACCGGCGGCACCATTATCCAGCGGGATGTCTGGTGGCGGTATGTCAGAAAACAGTCCGGTTCCCACTCAGAACAGATCTGGACCAACCGGATCTTTGCCACCATCCTGGCAGCCGCAGCGGTTATCGTCAGCCTTACATCCACTGACGCCATTGTGATGATCGGCGGGTTTGCCACGGCCTTCGGCACCATCATGTACCTGTGCCTTTTAGGGGTTCACTGGGGGTTCCGGTTCCCGAGCGTCGGCGTGGTATTAGGCCTTCTGGCCGCCATTGCCGCCTGCTTTTTAACCTATTACGTCTGGAAATATCCCTTGTCCATCCATACGGCCGGCTGGGGGATTTTCGTTGGCCTTGCCGTGGCCTATTTATGCCGGGGCCTAGGCATGAAGGACAGCCAGGAAACCATTGACCGGCAAAAAGAAGTCCGGGAATGGCTGGACTCTATCGATGGGCCTTCTGAAAGCGGCAAGGTCTGGCGTTCCAGAATGAAAATACTGGTACCGGCCTGGTACCTTATGGCCTTGGGACCAGGGGTTCTGATCGGGAACACGGCCTTTACTTTCTGCGGTTTTCCGCCCATCTGGGCCTGGCAGATTGTCTGGTGGATCATCGGCATCGTCATGATGTGGGCCCTGTGCTTTAAGGCAGAGATGTCCACCACTAACGAAGAACAGATCCGCAGGGCCGACGTCGAAACCATGGACGTCACCAAGGAAGCCGACGCGTAAAAAACCCTTTAACATCAAGGAGACTTAAATTATGGCGCTTGAAGACAAATATCTAATTGCAACCCTTCTTTTCTGCATTTTATTTGTGGCATCCTTTGGCCTGGGCTGGTGGGGCTAAAAGGAAAGGATGAAGGATGAAGGATGAGGGATGAGGGAAACCTCGTCCTTCATCCTTTCAAAAACATGCTTCAAACCAACCGTTTCTGGAAATTTTCATTTATCAGTGCCGGCGTTGTTCTCATGCTGGCCACCCTGATTTTGTTTTATATCTGGTCAGAACTTACGGCAGACCAGCACCATGTCCTCTCTGAAATTGCCCGGGACCATATCTATGAAGGGCTTGGCCTTTGCTTTCTGCTGTCAGGATCGTTCTGGGTCCTGTCCGACATTGTCTATACGGTGTATATCAAACCGGTTAAAAAGATATCCGCCGAAGCCCAGGTCATCTATGAGTCCAACCCGTCCCACCGGATTGCCATAAAGGGAAACAAAGACATTGCCGACCTGATCCGGGTGATTAACGATTTTGCCGATTTGTTCGAATCCCTGGATAAACGGATCACCCAGCAGATCCTGGCGGCCAGGACCAGAATCCAAAAGGAAAGAAACCTTCTGGCCGCCGTGATGTCGGAAATCCCCCACGGCATCATTATCTGCAATACCAGCGGGCAGATTCTGCTGTTCAATTCCCTGGCCAAACAGCTGTTTACCCATTCTGACGACCCCCAAAACACCCATGGATTCATCGGCCTTGGCCGGTCCATCTACCACTTGTTAGACAAAGGGGTGATCCGCCAGGCCTTAGATGAAATCAACACCCATCCGGCCGGGGAACGGCGCCATACCGAGTCCCATTTTATCACCGCCATCGGCACCGGCCGACTGATCCGGGGACAGGCCATGCCGGTTCTGGACAAGGAAAAAACCATGACCGGGGTGATCCTCTCCTTTCAAGAGGTTTCGGACAGCATCAAAACCGTTGAAGCCATTGAAACCTGCTTATCTGATTTTGGACGGGAACTTTCCTGCCGCAGCCAGAAAGCCGGCATGGCCCTCAAAAAATTAGAAACCCTTTCCCTTTCCCAAGGCCTTGAAGACGATATAAACACGGTAACAAAAGCATTGGAAGGCCTTGGCGAAGATTATGCCCGGACATCGGCCCGGTTAACGGAACTGTCCTTATCTGTGCTGGCCTTAAATTCAATTGACCTGAACCGCTTTTTGGGAATGGTTCAAAAAGAAGCCGGGATTCTTTACGACATTCGGATCAATATATTCAACCCCCTCAAGGATGCCCGGATCCTGGCCGACCCCTATTCCCTTTCCCGGGCATGTCTGTTTATGATTCGCGCCATCTGTTCTGCCGCGGGGAAACCCATTGAGTTCAGCCTTTCGGTCAGCCGGCAGGATCAGCTTATCGGCTTTGACATTTCCTGGGAAAAAGAACCCGTTGCGGCATCGGCTGTCATGGCGGCGACCGAACAGAAAATTGACGGCCTGCCCCGGTTCGGACATGTGTTAAAATTAAACCGGGCCCGGTTGCACCCCATAGGCCACACAGCCATAAACCGGATCACCATTACCGTGCAGGCCAGTGACCAGCCGGGGATCCTGGCAAAACAAAAAATCCGGGTCCTGGCCGGGGCCAGGCCTGAGTTTTATAATTTCAACCTGTTCCAGGTCAACCACCACACCGAGAACCTGCTGGACACCCCGCTGAAATCCATTGTGTTTACGGCCTTTGATACGGAAACCACCGGCCTTTGCCCGGAAGGGGGGGATGAAATCATCTCCATTGGCGCAGTCCGGATCGTCAACAACCGGATCAATTACCAGGATACCTTTGAAGAACTGGTGGACCCCCGAAGGGAAATCCCCATGGAAGCCTACAAGATCCATGGGATCAGCCATGAAATGGTGACGGGCCGGGACACCATAGACAAGGTGCTGCCCCGGTTTAAACGCTTTTCTTCAGAAACGGTGTTTTTGGGACATAACATTGCATTTGACTTGAAAATGCTCAAACTCAAAGAGAATTTGACAGGAATTAAATTCACCAATCCGGCCTTGGACACCCTTTTGCTGTCGTCAGTGCTTCACCCGGTCCATGACCGGCATGACCTGGCCAGTATTGCCAACCGGCTCGGGGTTAAGGTGATCGGCCGGCATTCGGCTTTAGGAGATGCCCTGATCACGGCTGAAATTTTTCTGAAACTGATACCCATTTTAAACTCAAATGGTATACTGACCCTGAATCATGCATTAAAAGCCTCGAAAAAAACTTATTATGCCCGGCTGAAGTATTAGATTTGGGATTTGGGACCTGGGACCTGGGACCTGGGATTTTGGACCTGGGACCTGGGGTCTAAGGCCTATGGTCTAAATTAGTGGCTGAACGAGAGCCCGTGTTTTGGCGAAAAATTGCCCAGATGCAAGGCGTAACCAAAGGTCAGAAACCAGAAAAATTTATAACCGGAGCAACCTTGAGGGTTGTGAGGATTGCAAATTTTTCTGCAACGCAGCAGATGGGTGATTTTTCGTTCAAACACAAATTAACAGAAAGGATTTGAACATGGAGAACTCACCTGGAATGAAACACGGATGGCTGATGTTGACCGGGGTTTGCGCTGTGGTCAGCGGCATTGTTCTTTTCTGCGTGGTGGCCGGCGGGTACACCAGCCTTTTGCGGGCCAAAAACAGGATCAACACGGCCAAATCCCTTCTGGCCCAGGAATGTATCAAACGGTCCGGCCTTGTCCGGGACCTTGTTGCCATGGCCGCCCCGGTCCTTTCCCCTGAGGTTTTTAACACCTTAAAGAAACAGGACGCCCTTGCCATGTCAATTCTAAATGAGGCGGACCAGATCAAGGTCCCCCTGTCCCCCGGGCAGGTAAATGAGATTGAAGCCTCCCAGCATCAGTTGTCCCGGCAGATTTTTTTCGTCATTGGTGAAATGGAACAGGTTCAATCCATTAAAGACGCCAACTCCTTCCGGGACCTTTCCCGGGCCATCAAAGACCAGACTCAGATCGTCATTTACACCACAAAACGGTATAACAAAGAAGCCGTGTATTTCAACACCCGGAAACAGGTTTTCCCGGGCTTTTTGGTGGCCCGCTGGTTCGGCCTTGACCAGATGACCTTTCCCCAGATCCCGGTCCGGATATTCGAATTTGAAGAACCCCCTTCAAAAGACGGTTCCCTGTCATGAGCCCCAAAGGCGATCCGGCCATGGCGGACCAGGCCACGGACCTGCCGTTGCTGTACTGGCCCCAGGGGGAATCTCCCCTGATCAAGAACGTCAATGCGGCCCGGACCGTGGAGCAGCTTGGCGATATCCACCAGAAGCTGTGCCGCACCCTTTTGTCCCCCATCCAAAACGGGATCAGCCCGGAAGCCATCACCCATCTGATCACCAGCTTTTCAGATGCGGTCATCGACAAAATCATGGCCCTGGCCCTCAATGAAACCGGACCGCCGCCCTGCCCCTTTGTGTTTATGACCATGGGCTCCGAAGGCCGGCAGGAACAAACCCTTATTTCCGACCAGGACAATGCCATTATTTTTGAAGATATGGCCGATAAAGCCAGGGCCCAAGAGGCCAAGGCCTTTTTTGACCACCTGGCCCAAACGGTCTGTGCCGGCTTAGACCGCGCCGGCTACCGGTTCTGCGAAGGAAACAACATGGCCCAGAACCCCAAGTGGTGCCAGCCCCTGTCGGTCTGGAAAGGGTACTTTCATGAGTGGATTCATGCCGCAGAGCCCGAGGACCTGCTCCATTCCAGTATTTTTTTTGATTTCAGGGGAACCTTCGGCCAGCTGTCCCTGGCAGACCAGCTCAAGGCCTTTTTGTTTAAATCCATTAAAGGGTGGGCCGGATTTTTACGGCACATGGCGGAAAACGCCCTGTGTTTCAGGCCGCCTTTGGGCCTGTTCAACAAGTTCCTGGTTGAGACCGAAAAGGGGCCCCATAAAGACTGCATCGATATTAAGTATGCCCTGCTTCCTGTTGTGGATTACGCCCGGGTGTATGCCCTGAAACATTCCATTCCCGAGACCAACACCTTAGGAAGGCTCAAGCAGCTGCACACGAAAAATATCTTGACGCCAAAAGAACACGTCCATATAGTCCAGGCCTATAATTTTCTGATGGGTTTGCGGTTTCAACGACAGGCCACAGCCCTCATGGACCAGGAAAAAGAGCCGGATAATTTTGTTAACCCGGGCAGTCTCTCCAAATTTGACCGGCTGATGTTAAGGGAAGTTCTCAAAATGGCGCGTAAAATGCAGCAGAAACTGGGAATAGAATTTATAGGGGTGGTTTAAATTGGCACCTGACCCTGATATGCCGGCGGCAGCCGGCCTGGTCGGCGCCCATTTTTCAACATCAAAGGGGCTTGAACAGGCGGTGTATACGGCAAAGGACTTAGGGTGTGCCGTCCTTCAGCTGTTCACTAAAAACGGCCGGACATGGCAGGAAAAGGACCTGGTTTCAGATCAGGTGGACACTTTTTGCAAGGCCCGCCGGGAGGCGGGCATCACCTGGGTCCTCTCCCACTGCACCTATCTGATCAACATTGCCTCAAACGACAGGGACAAGCTTGAAAAATCCAGGGCGGCCCTGCTGGCAGAAATGGAAAGGTCCGCAACCCTTGGGATTAATTATGTGGTCCTTCATCCCGGTTCCCACATGGGCCGGGGAGAAGAAAAAGGACTTGAAGCCGCAGCCGAATCTTTGAACCGGGTCTTGTCCAAAAGGGATTCTTCATGGCCCATGCTGCTGCTGGAAACCACGGCCGGCCAGGGCACCAACTTAGGACACACCTTTGAACAGCTCGCCTTTCTGTTAGACAACCTTGATTCTCAAGGGGCCGCCGGGGTCTGCCTGGACACCAGCCATATGTTTGCCGCCGGATATGATATCTCCGGTGCTAAGGCCTATGAACAGACCATGGCAGCCCTGGAAAAAAGTATCGGCCGCAACCGGGTCCACGCCATCCATGTCAACGATTCAAAAGCCCCTTTGGGCTCCGGAAAAGACCGGCACGAGCATATCGGCAAAGGGTGTATCGGAGCCAGCGGATTTGAACTGATCATGGCCGATCAGCGGCTGTCCCATCTTCCCAAAATACTGGAAACCCCTAAAGAACTGGATAACGTTCCCATGGACCCGGTGAATCTTGCCTTGTTGCGGCGGATGATCCCCAAAACATAAAAAATGAAGACTGGAAACGGGAGACCGGAAACCGCAGTTTCATCGGATATACGCATTCCGGTCTCCGGTTTCCGGTTCGCCCCCTTGAAATTCAACCCCAGGAGTGGTAAATCAGGTCAGATTTAAATTGTAAGGATACCATTATGTGTGAATCAAACGTATATGTCAGGCAGAACGGTCAGGAAGAACTGGTCATGGAAAACGTGGCCGCCATCACCCCGTCCGGGGAAAACACCTTTCTTCTCAAGGGACTGCTTGGGGAAAGCCGGGAAATTAAAGGCATTATCGAGGACATCAACCTCATGGGGCATAAAATCATCCTAAAGGCGCTGGAGAACTGATAGCCGATTTGCTGTAAGCGTCAGACTGCCCTGTGACTGAGAAGTTTAAGACATACCTTGAAACCATTGCCCTGGCCAATGGCCTGGAAAAAAATGTCCAGTGGATGTTCTATCCGGGAATGCTCCAGGACAGCCGTGCCAAATGGTGGGATGATTTTTTAACCCGCCATGCTTACCATGAAGGCATCGACATCTGCTTTCACCGGGACCCGGCCCAAAAAGAGATGAAATTTCACTGGGGACTTAAGGTGCCGGCCTTTGACCGGGGGACCATCCTCAATATCTGCAAGGATTTCCTAGGCCAGTCTCTAATCGTAGAACATGACGGGTATGAAAATCTTCCGCTAAGGGTGGTTTTCGTTTACTCCCACATAGACCCGGAACCCGGGTTATCCCCGGGGTCCAGGATCCAGAAAGGACAGATCATTGCCCGGGTGTCTGATACCCGGCCCCAGAAATCCAAACTCATCTCCCATCTGCACCTTTCCTGTATTGAACTTGGCCGTGACATTGCCTTTGAACAGCTCAACTGGGACCTGTTTCCCTCAAGGGATCAGGTGAATCTGATTAACCCGGTATTTATATAGCCCGAATATTAGAAAACCCAAATCCGGCATCCCTGTAAAATAACGATTTTTCAGCCTGTTAAATCCCAAAAGAAGAATTGAAAAAATCTAAAATTTGATCTATGATCACCAGAATTTAACTAGGACATTTGAACATATTGTGGAGAAAATGAATGAAAACCGTTAAATTTCTTATTTTATTGATCGTCCTGGGACTGTTGGGGCTTTTGGTGTGGCAGAACCAGGAATACTTCCTGTCAAGGCACCCCCTGATTTTTGATCTCAAGGTATCCAACTGGGGCTGGACGATTCCCGCATTTCCCGAGATCGGATTCTGGGGCATCTGTTTTGGGCTCGGATTGTTGATCAGCGGTATAAAAGGGCTGACCATCTCTTTTTCTCTGGGCAGGGAAATCAAGAAAAAAGAGGCGCAACTGGCATCATTGCGGCAGGATATCGCCAAGGTGAAAGAACGGCTGGACGTTTTCATTCATGATCCGTTCATCAAAAAGGTCGTTGACCCGGAAACCGGTGATCTGCTGCCTGAGGAAAAGGCTGAAACCCCGGACCTTCCAACGCCGTCGGCCCCTGAGGCTGACAAAAAACCGGAATCACCGGAAGATCCGGCCCCGGACAATTCGCCCAAAGCATAACCTCGCCATAACGGCTGTGAACCGGTTTGACTTTTTCCTTAACCGCATGGCCACAGCAAAGTACGAAAGAATTCAATCGGTTTGCCGGTTCTTTCTAAAAAATGAATTCAAACCACAAGGCGGCCCGTCACATTTAAGCCAATGAGTGAAAAAAAGAACACCCCCATGATGGAACAATACCTGTCCATCAAGGAAGAATACCCTGACACCATACTCTTTTACAGAATGGGGGACTTCTATGAGATGTTCAACCAGGACGCCCATAAGGCTGCCGGCATCCTGGAAATTGCCCTGACCTCCCGGAACAAAAATGACAAAGACCCCATTCCCATGTGCGGGGTCCCTTTTAAAGCCGCTGACAATTACATTTCCAGGCTCATTGAAAACGGCTGCAAAGTCGCCGTGTGCGAACAGGTGGAAGACCCGGCCCAGAGTAAAGGCCTGGTTAAGCGCCAGGTGGTCCGGGTGGTCACCCCGGGGATGATCTTAAATGAGTCCCTTCTGGACAAAACCACCAATAACTTTTTGCTTTCCTTGAGCAGTGTAAAGGACTATGCCGGGCTGGCCTGCTTAGACATCTCCACGGGCAGCTTCAGAACCTGCCAGGTGCCCAGAACATCATCCGTATTTCCGGCCGCCCTTCTCGACGAGGCCATGAAACTGGATCCCAAGGAGATTCTGCTGCCGGCCCAGTTTGAACGGGACCCCGTGTTCAAACAGGTGAGAAAAGCCTTTTCCGGCCGGCAGATCACCTACCTGCCCCGGTCGGAGTTCACCGAAGCCGATGCCAGGGACCGGCTGACCCGTCAATTTAAAACCAGAAGCCTTGAAGGGTTCGGCATTGAGGAAAAGCCTGCCGCCATATCGGCGGCCGGTGCGGTCCTGTCTTATGTCAGGGACACCCAGCTTACCGACAGCCGCCATATTTTCCAGATATCGGCCTATGACCTTGAAAATTACCTTAAAATCGACGACCGGTCCTGCAAAAACTTAGAACTTCTGGCCAATATCCAGACCCAGGATAAAAAGGGCAGTTTGATTTCGGTCCTGGACAAAACCGTTACGGCCATGGGCGGCCGGATGATCAAAAACTGGATCCGGCACCCCCTGGTGGACAAAAACAAAATTGAAGAAAGGCTGTCTGCCGTTGAAGAGCTGCTCAATGCCGCCCATATTCATCAGCTTCTGGTAAACCACTTAAAATCGGTATATGACCTGGAGCGCTTAGGTTCAAGAATCTCCATGGGCCAGGGAAACGCCCGGGATATGCTTTCTTTGAAAACCTCCCTTGAAAAGCTGCCGGACATTTTCAGAGAACTGTCCATGTTCTCATCGCCCCTTTTAAACGGCAAGGGCCTGGATGAAAAAGACCGGGTCTTAGAAGAACTCACGGCCCTGGCCGGCCTTATCCATTCGGCCATAAGGGAAGATGCGGTCCATGTCCTCAACGAAGGCCATTTGATCAAAGACGGCTACAGCCCTGAATTAGACGAGCTGCTGGCCATTTCAAGAGACGGAAAATCCTGGATCGCCAAAGCCGAGGCCAAGGAAAAAAAGGCCACCGGGCTCTCCTCCCTGAAAATAAAGTACAACAAGGTCTTCGGGTATTTTATCGAGGTTTCCAAAGCCCAGGCCCCATCGGTCCCGGACCATTATATCCGCAAGCAGACCCT
The DNA here is from genome assembly GCA_963663165.1 of uncultured Desulfospira sp. Classification (GTDB taxonomy): domain Bacteria; phylum Desulfobacterota; class Desulfobacteria; order Desulfobacterales; family Desulfobacteraceae; genus Desulfospira. The sequence continues at coordinate 1,486,171 of OY760175.1, forward strand.
GGTCAATGCGGAACGGTTCATTACCGAAGCCATGAAAGAGGTGGAATCCACCATCCTCAACGCCCAGGAAAAACGAAGCGCCCTGGAATACGATATTTTCTGCTCCGTAAGGGACCAGGTGGTTGCAAAAGCGATTTTTATTCTCAAGACCGCCCGGTTTATTGCCCGCATCGACACCCTTCAGGGGTTTGCCGCCGCTGCCATGGAAAACAACTATGTCAGGCCCCATATTAACGAGTCCAAAGAAATCTTCATTGAAGAGGGGCGCCATCCTGTGGTAGAAAAACTCATCCAGGGAGAACGGTATGTGCCCAACTCCGTTGAGATGGACAATCAGACCCACCAGGTGCTGCTGATCACCGGTCCCAACATGGCCGGAAAATCAACGGTGCTGCGTCAGGTGGCCTTAACCGTACTCATGGCCCAGACCGGGTCTTTTGTGCCGGCCAAAAAAGCGTCGATCTGCCTGGTGGACCGGATATTTACCCGGGTGGGGGCACTGGACAACCTGTCGTCAGGCCAGTCCACCTTTATGGTTGAAATGGAAGAAACCGCCAACATCGTCAACAACGCCACACCGGACAGTCTGGTGATTTTAGACGAAATCGGCCGGGGCACCTCCACCTATGACGGCATGAGCATTGCCTGGGCCGTGGCTGATTTTCTCCATGACCTTGGCGGGCAGGGGGTGAAGACCCTTTTTGCCACCCACTACCATGAACTGACCCGGCTTGAAGACCTCAAGCCCCGGGTTAAAAACTTCAACATTGCCGTGAAGGAGTTTAACGACAACATTGTTTTTTTAAGACGGCTGATTAAAGGGGGCACCAATAAAAGCTACGGCATCCAGGTGGCAAGGCTTGCCGGCATCCCGGATGCCATTATCCACTGCGCCAAGCATGTCCTGTCCGGCACGGAAAAACAGGGGCAGGTCCCTATAGACAGCCTGCCCGCTTCCGAGTCTCAAAAACCGGCCCAACGGCGCAAAAAGAAAAAATCGGTTTCAGACCCCGGCCAAATGGAGTTGTTTGACACCAGAGGCCAGGATTTAAACGACATGCTGAAAAAAGCAGACATTTCCAATATGACCCCGTTACAGGCGCTGAATTTGTTAAACGAAATGAAACAAAAGGTACTATAGTTAACCATGCCAGGGCGTAAATCCACTGTTGATCTTTTAAGGCCGGATTTGCCTTTAACATTAAGCGCTTCTTCAGGAAAAAGCGTTCTGTTGCGGGTGTTGCTGGGCTGCATCCTGATTTTTCTGATGTCCGGGTCCCAGGCCCTGGCCCAGACCGGGGCAAAAAACAAATACCTTGAAGCCGACGCCTGCTATAAAAAACTGCGCCACTCAGAAGAAAAAAAGAAAAAACTGCTGGAATGGCTCAACTGCATTGACCGGTATGAGGATATATACCTCAAGTATCCGGATTCCTCCTGGGCCCCGGCCGGCATGTATAAAGCCGCCCAGCTGTACCTGACCTTGTTTGACATGTCTGCGGACAGCATCTACCAGACCCGGGCCGCCGATCTTCTGGCCAGAATTCAAAAAAGATATCCCGCAAGCGCTTACAGCCCCCGGGCGGAAAAACTGTTAAAGACCTTCACCAAAGGGCCTGTCACCGTACCGGTTAAACATTTGCGGTCCAAAAAAGCCCAGACCCGGAAACGGACCATCTCCCCTGAAAATGCGGAAGGCAGAACAGCGGACCTGGCCCGGCCAAACCCGCTGCCGGATATGGAGGATTCGCCGGATCAGGGGGACCCTGTGGACCCGGATGAGTCTTCGGATCAGGAGGAGTCCCCGCAAATTTGTGCCAGCCCCCAGGAAACCGAACCGGACACCCCGGAAGGCGACACCCACGTCACTGACTTACGGTTCTGGTCCAACCCGGAATACACCCGGGTCGTGATCAATGCATCCTCCCAGCGGGACTATACCCACAGGCTTTTAAAAAAGGACCCCTCCATCAACCAGCCTTTTGAGCGGCTTTACGTGGATATTGAGCATTCAAGGCTTGCCCAGGAAGTGCCCGGCCACACCCTGATTGACGACAACCTGCTCAAACAGGCCCGGGCCGGACAGTACCTTCCCCATACGGTCCGGGTGGTGGTGGACATTAAATCCTTTGAAAATTATAAGATTTTCTCCCTTAAAGACCCCTTTCGAATCGTTATTGACGTCTGGGGGACCGGGGACGGCACCCCCCTGCCTATCGACGGCGGAAAGCAAGTTGCCGCCGCCCCCAAAGAAACCCCCAAACAGATCACCACGGATCATTTAAAATCTTCGGATATCACCCGGCAGCTGGCCTTAGGGGTTCGCAAAATCGTTATTGATCCGGGACACGGGGGGTCTGATCCCGGTGCCCCGGGAGCCATTAAAGGGGTGTGGGAAAAAGATATTGTCTTAAAACTGGCCACCACCCTGGCCCAGGAACTGCGGGACCGGATGCACTGCACCGTGGTCCTAACCCGGAGTACGGACAAAAAGCTGACCTTAGAAGAGCGGACCGCCATTGCCAATACCCAGCGGGCCGACCTGTTCATCTCCCTTCACTGCAATGCAGCCCAAAGCAAGACTCTCCGGGGCATTGAGACCTATATACTCAACCTGGCCACGGACGAGCAGGCCATTGCCGTTGCGGCCCGGGAAAACGCCACATCCAAGAAAAATATTTCAGACCTGGAATATATACTAAGCGACCTGATGAAAAACGCCAAAATTGAAGAATCCACCCGCCTGGCCAACGATGTTCACCAGGCCCTGGTCACCGGAACGAAAAAAAAATATTCAGACATTAAAGACCTTGGGGTGAAGCAGGCCCCCTTTTATGTGCTGCTTGGCGCCCGGATGCCGTCGATTCTCATTGAAAGTTCCTTCATCAGCAACAAAAAGGAATGCAAACGGCTTTTGACTGCATCCTATAGAAATGTTATCTGTAATGCCATTGCCGACGGGGTTGAAAAATACATCAATGCGACAAATCCCCGACAGCTTTAACCCCCATATGAAAAGGACCACAGTGACCCTTGGAATGCCATGGTCCTAAATTTTAAAGGAGATGCCCATGTCTTTTGAAAACATTATACTTGAAGTTGATGACCGGATTGCCACCATCTTTTTTAACCGGCCCAAGGCGTTAAATGCACTGAACAACGCGACCTTTGATGAACTTGAACAAGCCCTTGACCAGGTTAAAGACACCCCGTCCATAAAGGTTTTAATCCTCACCGGTGCCGGAGACAAGGCCTTTGTTGCCGGGGCGGATATTGTGGAACTGTCCACCATGAACCCCTTACAGGGCAAGAACTTTTCCGCCAAAGGCCAGCGGGTGTTTTTTAAAATAAGGACCCTGCCCATTCCGGTGATTGCCGCTGTAAACGGCTATGCCCTTGGCGGGGGATCCGAAGCCGCATTGGCCTGTGATTTTATCTATGCCTCGGACAGAGCGGTTTTCGGGCTGCCCGAGATTACGCTGGGATTGATTCCCGGGTTTGGCGGCACCCAGCGTCTGTCAAGGCTTATCGGCAATAAACTCACTAAAGAACTGGTGTTTACAGGTAAAAATATCAAGGCCGAGCAGGCCCTTGCATATGGCATGGTCAACCAGGTGTTTCCCCACGAGACCCTGATGGAGGAAGTCCTTAAAACCGCGAAGGTTATAGCCTCAAAAGGGAAAGTGGCGTTACGGGCGGCCAAGGAAACCATCCATTACGGCAGCTTCTGCGATCTTGAAACCGGGTGCCGGATTGAAAATGACGCATTTGCATTGACCATGGCAAGTGATGATGCCAAGGAAGGCACCAAGGCCTTTCTTGAAAAACGTAAGCCTGAATTTAAAGGAGAGCTGGGATAGCCCTTCAAGTTCATGGCCATATAAAATTACATTAAGGAAAGAATAAGAATCATGCCCATTTACGACATTGACTTTGAAACCATGCCCAGAGAAGGTCTTGAGGCCATCCAGCTTCGCAGGCTTCAAACCACCCTTAAACGGGTCTATGCCACGGTTCCCTTCTACAAGAAGGAATTTGACAAGGCAGGGCTCAAACCCGAAGACGTTAAAAGCCTGGATGATTTAAGGCGGATCCCCTTTACCACCAAACAGGACTTAAGGGACAACTATCCCTACCACATGTTTGCCGTTCCTATGGAGCAGGTGGTCCGGATCCACGCCTCTTCGGGGACAACCGGAAAACCCACGGTGGTGGGATACACCAAGCGGGACATCAATACCTGGGCCGAGCTGATGGCCAGAAGCCTGAGTGCGGCCGGGGGAACCTGCGGCGACATCATTCACAACGCCTTTGGTTACGGCCTGTTCACCGGCGGCCTCGGGGCCCACTACGGGGCTGAAAAACTCGGGGCTTCCGTCATTCCGGTCTCCGGCGGAAACACCAAGCGGCAGATTACCATCATGCAGGATTTCAAGCCCACCCTGATCTGCGGCACCCCGTCTTATATTCTCCATCTCGCCGAAGTGGCCGAAGAAATGGGCGTTGATTTTCATGACCTGTCCTTTAAGGCCGGCATTTTCGGTGCCGAGCCCTGGACTGAAAAGATGAGGGCCGAAATCGAGGCCAAGCTGGATCTCAAAGCCATTGACATTTACGGGCTCAGCGAAGTTCTCGGACCCGGCGTTTCCATTGAATGCTGGGAGGAACAGGCCGGGTTGCATGTATTTGAAGATCATTTCATCGTTGAAGTGGTTGACCCGGATACCCTGGAACCCCTGCCCCACGGTGAAACCGGGGAGCTTGTCTTTACCTCCCTGACCAAGGAGGCCTTTCCCGTGATCCGGTACCGGACCAAGGATATCTCTTCGTTGAACCCGGTTCCCTGCACCTGCGGCAGAACCCATATCAGGATGAACAAACCCACTGGCCGGACAGACGACATGCTCATTATCCGGGGCGTAAACGTCTTCCCGTCCCAGATTGAAAGCGTTCTGATGGAAACCAAGCAGGTCCTTCCCCACTACCAGCTGGAAGTGGACCGCAAGGATAACCTGGACACCCTTACGGTTAAAGTAGAAATTGATGAAGAACTTTTCAGTGATGACATCAAGGGGCTCCAGGCCATGGAGCTTAACATTGCAAAAGACATCAAGGAGACCTTGGGTGTGTCGGCCAGGGTGCTTCTGGTGGAACCTAAAACCATTGAGAGAAGCCAGGGCAAGGCCGTAAGGGTCATCGACAAACGGCAGTTTTAAAAAAAAAGCTGTTAGCTATTAGCCATTAGCTGTTAGCTTTTAGGGTCGTTGGGCCAATAGCTAAATGCTAACGGCTAAAAGCTAACCGCTCTAATACGAAAGGAAACAGTCCATGTTTGCAGAACAAATATCCATATTTATTGAGAACAAGGAAGGACGGCTGGCCGAGGTCACCAACATCCTTAAAGAGGCCAAGGTAAACATCAGGGCATTGTCTCTGGCAGACACCACTGATTTTGGCGTGCTGCGCCTGATTGTCGACAACAATGAGGTGGCTGAGCAGGCCCTGAAAAAAGAAGGGTTTACCGTGGGGAAAACCAAGGTTCTGGCGGTTGAGGTTTCCGATGAGCCCGGCGGCCTGAACAAGGTTCTGGATCCCCTTTGCGCACAGGACGTCAATGTAGAGTACATGTACGCCTTTGCCAATCCCAAATGCCAGAATGCCATCATGATTTTCCGGTTCCACGACTCCCAGAAGGCCTTGAGCATCCTCAACGAAAACGGGATCAGGGCCATTGATGCCAAAGAACTGAGCAACCTATAGAAACGATGTGGGGTGGGCACGCTGTTTGTGCCCACCGGAATAAAATTGACGCAGACTGAAGAACCAAATCCGGGGATACGCGATCCGGTCTCCCGTTTCCGGCTTCCTGCCTCCCCCTATTCCTATTCCCCCTGCCCCACCGGCAGCCGGATCCGAAAACAGCACCCTTCTCCAGGCTCGGACTCCACCTCAATCTGCCCGCCATGGTTTTCCGTAACAATAAAATAGGAAATGGAAAGCCCTAAACCGGTTCCATCTCCCACGTCCTTGGTCGTAAAAAAAGGATCAAATATTCTCTTCCGGATTTGGTCGTCCATGCCGGGCCCGTTGTCCCTGATCTCAACACAAACCATGTCCTCATCTTCGATCTGCTCACCAAAAACCTTGATGGTAAATCGGGGATCAGCCGTGTTCTGCCCGGACATCATGGCCTGGGCCCCGTTTGACAGTATATTAAAGAAAACCTGCTGGATTTCACTGGCCCGGCAGCGGCATGCCGGGGTGTCCGGATCATATGCCTTAACAATATCAATTTTCCTGAAATCAAATTTGGTTTTCAGGTTATAATCGCTTTGGGCCAGCTCCACGGTTTTATCCAGCAGGCCTGATACATTTTCAAAGGCCAGCTCCCCGCTGCTCTTGCGTGAAAATGAAAGCATATTGGAAACAATCGCCGCAGCACGTTTCCCGGCGGTCATGATGGAGCCGAGCATGGCATAAATTTTTCGTTTCTCCATGTATTCTTGAAGGCAGTCCAGATCCAGGCGGGCTTCCTGTGCGGCGTTAAGATTGGCCGGAAGCCTGGTTTTCAGCCGGCTTTCTATGACCTGGGCGTTTTGGAGAATTCCGGCCAGAGGATTGTTGATTTCATGGGCCAGCCCCGCTGCCATGCCGCCAAGGGAGGCCATTTTTTCAGAGTGGAGAATCATTTTCTCAAGCCTTGCCTTTTCATTTTCTTTCTGCTTGAGGTTTAATGCCTCTCCAAGGGAAAGGGCCAGGATCAATCCGGCTTCCAGGTCTTCATCGTCATACCCCGAAGATTTACCGGCAAAGGCTATGATTCCCTCTATTTGTGAGCCCAGCCAGATGGGAATCCCCATAAAATTATCCGAATGAAAAGGCCCGGAGGACAGGCCCGTAAAAAGGGGATGTGTATCCAGTTCATTGGCAATGACCGGGCTGTTCTCCCGGACCACCTGGGACAACGCCCCATCGGCTTTAACCCTTATGGATTTGTTTTTGTTCAAGCCGTGCTCCGTGTACAGATTTTCAGATGCGGCCAGAATATCAAGTTCTTCGGGGATTTCACTTCGTCTATGGCCAATAAAACTGTATCTGGACGGAATTACCTCCATTGCAATGGGGATGAACAGCCGGGCCACATCCACGGATGACCGGGCCAGCATAGATTTTTGGAAAATGTTTTTTACCGAAGAAATCACCACGCTCTGGCGAAGAATTTTTTCTTCAGTCCGTTCCTTGTTCAAAATTTCCTGCTCCAGCTCCGCATTGGTCTGGGCAAGGGCCGTGATTTTTTCTTTAACAGCGTTTTGCATGGCCGCAAAATTCCGGGCAAGCTCCCCGATCTCGCCTTGTCCGATTTGCTCAATTTCCTTGTCAAGGTTGCCGGCAGCAATCTGGGAAGCGGCCTGGGATAACCGGGTCACCGGTCTGAGCAGCCGGTTGATCAGGCTGGTAAGAATCAGAACAAACATCGCGGTCACAATAAAACTAAACACCAGCATTTGCCCCCGGAATTCGGCCATTTTTTTTTCAATGCGGCCCGTTGAGTAGACCACGGACATTTGGCCGAGTCGCTGGCCTTCATGAACAATATCAAATTTTCTTTTAATATCGATTCCGCCGGGCTCAATTTTTCGTTCAATATAAAAATTGGTACCAATATCGGATTCCTCAATGGCAATCCGCTTCATGTTCTTATCACCAAAAAAGGTGATCATATTATGCTTTAGGGTATCCCTGTCCTCGTTAAAAAGGGGCCTGGCATTGATGAACTTCATAATCTGAACAGCCCCGTCAATCCGCTTGTTAAGGGTTACAAGTTCCATCCGGCCGATTTGTTCTGTAAAATAAAAACAAAGAAAAAAATTAATAATGGCGCTGGAAATGGCAACAACGGCGATAATGCGTGATCTTAGACCCATTTTTCATGGTTCCTGTGATGCCCGCAAGAGGGGCTTAGGCTGCCCCTCTTTTCAGGCAAGAGCGTTTTCGTTCAGGCTGACCTTTCTGACCAGTTCCCGGTAATCTGCAGACGCAGTAGAGCCGGGTGCAAACTCAAAAATTGACTTCCCAAATGACGGTGCCTCAGACAGGCTTTCGCTGTATCTGATGGGGGTGCATACATATTCCGGATAAAGTCTTTTTAATTGGGAATAAAGGGTTTGGGGACCTTTAATCCGGGTATCCATAAAGGTGGGGACAATGTATTTGAGCTGGATTTCTTTTCTGTACTTCTGAATGGACCCCAGGCTTTTCATAAATTCAGACAGCCCGTGCAGGGGCATGACTTCCAGGGCCACCGGAACCAGCACCTCTGTCGCATAAAACAGAACGTTTACGATGAGCTGGTCCCATCCCGGCGATGTGTCCATGATAATAAAATCAAATTTCCGGTTCAGGGGCTTTAATGCCTCTGCCAGGGTGTATTCGGCCCCAAAGCTCTTTCGGTCTATAATTCGTTTGACGCCGGCCAGAGACTTCCCCCCGCTCAAAAGCCAAAGGTTGTTCCGGGCCTGGACCAGGCATTCCTCGGGGGTGAGTTCCCGGGTGAGCAGTTCGGTCAGGCCGGCCTTGGGTTTTTTCCCGAGCAGATAAGAAGACTGGCCCTGGGTATCGGTATCCACCAGCAGAACCTTGTATCCGGCAAGGCAGAGCCCTACCCCGAGGTTCACCGATGTGGTTGTCTTTCCTACCCCGCCCTTACTTAAGGTGACACAAATTTTCCTGGCCTCGGGCCGGGGTTTTTCCTGGGTGTCCGAAGGTGTGTCAGACAGCTGATCCATGGGAACCGGGAATTTATGGCCGCAGGAGCGGCAGGTGGCAAACACCTTTTTCCCTGTTTGAACATGGGCTTTGATATTGTCCGGATTTACCTTGTGTTTTCTGGCGCATTTAGGGCAGACAATGATCATGACTCGGGCTCCTCCCTTTTCAATTCATCAAGGATAGCGTTCACAGCGATACTGGCAATCCGCTTCATGGACATGGTTCTGTATTTTCCGGGCCCCACTTTTAACCGGATCTTGGCCTTGCCCTCCCATACTTCCACGGAAACATTCTCCTTTGATAATTTCCAGGATTTTTCCCTGGCGCCGTTATCCGTGTCCGTCGATTCTGTGTCCGGAATGTCATCTTCGGTGCCCCGGTAAATCAGGCAGTCCAGCTCACGGGTTTTTTCGGCAAATTCCTTATCATCGCCCCCCAGGATTTTTCCCATGATGTCTTTTTTCGGGTCCATGGTGCTGTTTTCCTATTCTGCCGATACGTCTCGGTCCGTCAGGCTCAGGGCCTCTTTTTTCATCCGGGCCAGAACCTCGTTCATCTGGTTGAGTTTATCCCGGCCCAGGTTTTGCCATTTAAGCCCGTACATCCAGCCCCCCTGGGCATCAAAAGATCGATGAACAATTTCGCCTTCAAGATTGGGAAAGGTCATGCCCCCCATGGACAGAACCGCATTGGATACTTTGGTTCCAATTTCAAAGTCCTGGCCGCCGTCCCTGTCTTTGATGCCGATGCCTTGAGCATTGGCGTCCATGACCGCATATTGTCTGGTTTCCCCGAGAATCAGAACCACACTGCCGTCCTCCAAAACGGGGACACGATAATGCTTGCGGACCTGATCCTCAGACTCTCCGGTAACCGGTTGGATATTAATGGATTCCTCTGTCATGGTTCACCTTTCATTAAAAATACAGGGTGAAGGCATTTAATATTACGATGAAAAAATATAACAGCTATGCCCGATTCAGGCAAGAAGGCTCGTGAAATATTCCTGGGTAACCAAATAAAAAAAAGTGCCGGACCTTATGGAAGGCCCGGCACTTTTTAAACCGCTATATCCGTATGGATTAATGTCCGCCCAGTGCGCCCACTGCTGCTGTCAGAGCAGGATGTGCGTACATAAGGATCAGGGCGACAACCAGTGCGTAGATACACAGAGATTCGATCATGGCCAGACCGATCAGCATGTTAACCTGGATTTTACCGGCTGCTTCGGGGTTTCTTGAAATACCGCTCATGGCGCCGGCAAGACCAAGGCCCTGACCAATGCCGCAACCAAATGCTGCAATACCAATTGCAAGACCTGCTGCCCATACACTACCTACGAGAAATTCCATGTTTTACTCCTTAAAACTAATAAGTTAATATAAAATTTAACGGGCTTCTTCCAGTTCCCGTAAAACCGCTCGTTTTGCTTTCCCTAATGTGCTTCTTCTATGGCACCGGCAATATACATGGTGGAGAGAAGGTAAAATACAAAGGCCTGGATAAAGGCGACCAGAACACCTAAGGTCATCACCGGCAGGGGGGCCAGGAACATGCCGCCAAGGCCAAGCAGAATCCCCACAACCAGCTCATGGCCGGCCATGTTGCCGAAAAGACGGAAGGTCAGGGACAGAACCCGTGCCGAATGCCCGATGATCTCAATGGGGAGAAACAACGGGATCATGGCCGGTACCGGTCCCAGAAAATGTTTGATATATTTGATGCCGTGCTGCTGAATACCGACGATATGGCTCCAGAGAACTGCAATAAGGGCCATGGCCAGGGTGGTGTTGATGCTCGCGGTGGGCGGGAAAAAGGCCGGAACCAGCCCCATGAGGTTGCCGATGAGAACAAATAAGAAGATAGTCAGCACCAGGGGAAAGGATTTGCGCCCTTCTTCGCCGGTGACGCTGACCGTGAATTCTTCGAGTCCGGAAATCAGTACTTCAAAGAAATTCTGGGCTGCCTTGGGGACAATGGAAACGCTTTTTCCTGCCAGCCAGCCGAGAAAAATCAGAATAATCATGGCCAGCCACATATAGGTCACATGGGAATTATGAGCTGCCCATTCCTCTGCACCGGAACCAAAAATACCAAACAACGAAGTAAGAAATAAATACGGATGTTCCACCTTAAACCGCCTCCTTGAATAATAATCTTGTCAACGCAAACATTGTTGCCAGAAAAATGCTTGCCACAACCACTGAAAGCCCTGCCAGGAGCCCCAGGGGATGAACAATATGCTTTGATACCAGCAGAAATATCACAATCCCGCTGATTAAGAATCGAATATAATATTTGACCAGGACATTCCCGAGAAGCGAATTCCCTTTTTCCAGCACCTTGTTGGGGGACAGGCTGTTTTTAACGGTTTTTTTCAGGGCATGAAAATTCACCGCCCCGATCAACCCGCCGCAGATAATCCCCAGGTAGACCGCCTGGCTTGCCGAAGCCAGGGCAATCATCCCCGCCAGGGCCAGAAGCAGCCAGTTGGATACCGTGACAAAATCCACCAGTTTTGAAATATCCTGAATCAATACTTTTTCCCTTTTTTCCCGGCCCTGATGATATTGCTGAACCCGGCTGCGATGCCGAATGCCAGCCCCACGAACATCAGGATGGGTTTGGTGCCGAATGTCTTGTCAAGCCAGAGCCCCAGAGCAAGCCCCATGAAAATGGCAAGGGCCACGGAAAGCCCGAGACTGGCAAAATACCCCAGTTCTCTGACAGTCTGACCGGTTTCCTTTTTCATAAGTGGGTTCCCTGCTGCTCTCTACAGCTTCCAAAGATCAAATTACTTAGGAGCAAATATCATATGCTCCCGGGTAAGTCAACGTGAAAAAGTGATTAAAATCCACCCGGGAATGCCGGTCCGGCCTGCCCGTTTCTATAAAGCCCGGGGCCTTTACTGGCCGGCGGTTTCTTAAAAAAACAACCCCATGAATTTCACCGCAGGACCAGGGCGGCACCCACGGCAAAGCGCCCGGTGATACGGCCTGCCCGGTATGAAAAAAAACGGCCGGCATTACACCTTGTACAGATGGCCATATTTTCAATATTCTTCTCCCGGACCCCTTTTTCCAGAAGCTGGTCCCTTGAAAGGGCCCAGAAATCAAAATAATCCCGGCCGTCAAGCCGGTACTGCCACAGGGTTTCCGGAATCTCGGTTCTGTAATGGATAAACTCGGCGCAGCACGGCCCCAAAGAAGGGGAAATGCCGGCCAGAAGATCCCTGGGATCTGAGCCGAATTCCGCTGTCATCAGGTCCACACACCGGCCAATGATATTGCCGACGCTTCCCCGCCAGCCCGAATGCACATTGGCCACCACCTTTTGTTGGGGATCATACACCAGAACCGCCTGGCAGTCGGCAACCTGAATCATCAGGGCAAGGCCCGGGATATCGGTGACCGCCCCGTCCGCCGGCGGCAGGTCTGAAAGCCCAGGATCGGGATCACGGGATTGTTTCAAGACCACCAAATCAGGGCCATGCACCTGGTTGAGCCAGACCGCCTCTGAAACCCCTAAACATTCCAGAATCCTCTGCTGGTTTTCCCTTACCGCTTTGGGGTCATCCCCCGTGGACAACCCCACGTTCAAAGATTCCCACGCCCCCTTGCTGATGCCCCCCTCACGGGAAAACACCCGGTGAACCAGCCCCGGGGCCTGTTTCAGATGGGAAAACTCAAGCCAAGGCAGGTCAATCATCGTAAAGCCTTTTAATCCGTTCAATAATGGCGGTGGTGGAAATATCATGTTCAAACGCCACCCTCACCACCCGGCCGCCCCGGGATTTGACAAAATCAGCCCCGATGATCTGATCTTCAGGCCAGTCCGCCCCTTTAACCAGGACATCCGGGCAGACCGACCGGATCAGGTTTCCCGGGTCCGCCTCATCAAACAGCACGACATGGGATACGGCCTCCAGGGCCGCCAGGACACTTGCCCTGTGGTCCTGGCCGATGACCGGCCGCTTGTCCCCTTTTATTTTTTTTACAGAGGTATCTGAATTCAGACCCACCACCAGGATATCCCCCTGGTCCGCGGCCAGGGCAAGGTAGGCGGCATGGCCGGCATGGAGGATATCAAAGCAGCCGTTGGTAAATACAATGGTTTTGCCCGATGCCCTGTAAGTTTCAGAAAGTTCTGCCATTTTTCCGTAAGAAAGAATTTTATCCATAGATATCCCCCCTCCGGCCGGCCATGCAGGGGATCATCTGTCTGGCCTTTTCAATTTGTTGAAAATCAATGTCACCAAAGGCGCAGGAACGGTCTTCTTCAAGAAGGGTCACCACCTTTCCCAGGGGATCAACGATCATGGAGTGGCCGGGAAAAACAAGGTCCCCGTCCTTTCCCGTCCGGTTGGCGCAAACCATGTACAGCTGGTTTTCAATGGCCCTTGCCTGAACCAGGCACGCCCAGTGTTCAATTCTGGGAAGGGGCCACTGGGCCGGGACCAGAATCATCATAACATCCTGAAGGCAAAGGTTCCGGGCCAGCTCAGGAAACCGCAAATCATAACAGATCATCAGCCCTATTTTCCCGAGACTGGTGTCAATGGCCACCATCCGGTTTCCGGCGGTAAAACTGCCATCCTCCCCGGTTAAGGGGAACAAATGGAGTTTCCGGTAATATCCTTTAATTTCACCATCCGCGTCAATAAAGTAATGGGTGTTAAACACCTGTCCTTTTTCCTGCTCGGGAAGGCTGCCGGAAATAGCCATTTTCCTTTGGGCGGCCGCATTGCAAAGGCGGTCTAAAACCATGGGGGTATGGGCCGCACACTCTTTGACATGCCCTTTTTCAAACCCGCAGGAAAACAGTTCGGGCAGCACGGCCAGATCCGCCCCCTGCCCGGCCAGCTGTTCAATGTTTTCCATTACCCGTTCCATGTTGGCGTCGATCCTGCCGTTTTTAACGTCAAACTGAACCACGCCGGCTTTGATTTTTCGTTTCATAGGCTAACCCGTTATATTGCGCCCTGTTACCATTTAATTCATATTTAAATCATAGAACATAGCCCCATCTGTCACGGTCCGTCAATTGTTTTGGGTCGATTTCTTTCTTTTACAAGTTTTATGAATATGATATTTTATAGACTTTAATCAATCCAACGTTTCAGGCAAAAGGACAAAGAAGGGGACATGGAAGAAGACAGCAAAAAAGGACATTTCATAGAGTCCATTATCAGACAGGACATTGCAGCCAATAAAAATGACGGCAAAGTGGTTACCCGGTTTCCGCCGGAACCCAACGGGTATCTTCACATCGGCCACGCCAAGTCCATCTGCCTGAATTTCGGCATGGCCGGCAAGTTCAACGGCAAATGCAACCTGCGGTTTGACGATTCAAACCCGGCCAAAGAAAAACAGGTCTATATTGATTCCATTAAATCCACCGTTGAATGGCTCGGGTTCGAATACGGAAGCCCCCTGTATGCCTCAGACTATTTTGACCGGCTTTATGAATTTGCCCTTGAACTGATCAAAAAGGGCAAGGCTTACGTATGCAGCCTGTCTGCAGATGAAATCCGGGAATACCGGGGCACCCTGACCGAACCGGGCAAAGACAGCCCCTACCGGGACAGAACCGTGGAAGAGAACATGGACCTGTTCCTTCGCATGAAAAACGGGGAGTTCGGGGAGGGCGAACACACCTTAAGGGCCAAAATCGACATGGCCTCTCCCAACATCAACATGAGGGATCCCATCATCTACCGGGTCAAAAAGGCCCCCCATCCCCGGACCGGGGACCAGTGGTGCATTTATCCCATGTATGATTTCACCCATTGCCTGTCCGATGCCTTAGAGGGGATTACCCACTCTTTGTGTTCCCTGGAATTTGAAGACCACCGGCCCCTTTACGACTGGATCATTGACCAGCTCGATACCCCCTGCCACCCTCAGCAGATCGAGTTTGCCCGGATGAACATCAACTATACCGTGTTAAGCAAACGCAAACTTCAGCGCCTGGTGGAACAGGAAATCGTTTCCGGATGGGACGACCCGAGGCTGCCCACCTTGGAAGGCATGAGAAGACGGGGGTACACCCCGGCCTCCCTCAGGAATTTCTGTGAGCTGATCGGGGTGTCCAAAAAGGAGAGCCGCATTGACATGGGCCTTCTGGAATCCTGCCTCAGGGATGATTTAAATGAGACCGCCCCCCGGGCGATGGCCGTCCTTCGCCCCCTGAAGGTGACCATTGAAAACTACCCTGAAGACCAGACCGAAACCATGGAGGCCATGAACCATCCCCAGAAACCCGAATTCGGAAAACGCAACTTGACCTTTTCCCGGGAACTGTGGGTGGAACGCGATGACTTCATGGAAAATCCCCCCAAAAAGTTCTTCCGCCTGGGACCGGGCCGGGAGGTCCGGCTGCGGTACGCTTATCTCATTACCTGCAAAGAGGTGATCAAGGACGACGCCGGAAACGTTGTTGAGCTGATCTGCACCTATGACCCTGAAACAAAAGGCGGCAACGCCCCTGACGGCCGAAAGGTCAAAGGAACCATCCACTGGGTCAATGCCAGGGACTGCATGGATGCCGAGGTCAGGCTCTATGACCGGCTGTTCCGGGATGAAGACCCGGAACAGGGCAAGCAGGACTTTATCGACAATCTGAACCCCGACTCTCTTGAAATCTTAAAGGGATGCAAGCTGGAAAAAAGCCTTGGTGCCGCAGCGCCTGAAAAGGTGTTCCAGTTTGAGCGTCTGGGGTATTTCTGCCTGGATTCTAAAGACGCCACCAAAGATGCCCCGGTCTTTAACCGGACCGTGACCCTGCGGGACACCTGGGCCAAGGTGGCCCGTAAATAAGCGATCTTAGTGGACCTGGAGGACGAAGTGGACCCTGTGACTGCAGCGCACCGGGTCCACGCTGTTCACAACGTCAAAACTGTTCACAATTCCAGCGGTATGGCAAGCCCACCCCCATTTATCTGTCATTTAAATTCCGATAATGAGGTGTGGAGAATTTCTTGATATTCTCCGCTTTCTTTCATGGCATTTAAGGTTTCATTAAATTGATGCAATAACGCCGTCTGATTCATTATCTTAGGAAAAATGAGGTGGGTTGCGTTGGTGGCAACACATCCGGGAAGCTCAATGATGTGGTTCTTAAATCTGTCTTCTGACAGCAGCCTTCTGCCGCTGTCTTTAATGGCAATGGCACAGTCGATTCGTCTGAAAAACAACTTCTGGAAATTTTGTTCATCACTGCCGGCTTCTTCCACCATAAAAAATTGTTTTTGTTGATAGGTATCAAACTCATGCCCGTAACTCCATCCCCGGATAGCCCCAATTCTCTTGTCTTTTAACCCATTGAGATTTCCAGACAGCCCTTTATTGTCTTTATGTGAGAAAAACACCAGATCCTCCTGGAACAGGACATCGGAATAATCATATTTCTGAAGCCTTTCCGCAGTTTTATAAATACCGGCGATGCCGGAAAGCCCCATATCCGCATTTCGAAGGGCCCGTTTCCATGGCAACGCGGTTATCTCAACCGGTGTTCCCATATGGTGAAAAACGGCGTAAACAAGATCCGGATACAATCCGCCGGCACGGCCGCCATGGTTAAACATGAATGGGGGATTCCCCTCATCAACGGTGATAAGGATCGGTTCCTCTCCAAACGCCAGGGAATAACTGACCAATAAAAATGCGACCATTACGATGCATCTTTTCATCATCATCCTCATCTGCACCGATTTAATATTGTTAGATATTATTGTCGCCAGAGCATCAGAATGTCAAACAAAAAGAAACCGCATTTTCAACGGCGTGGATGAATGTAAAGGAAAAGCGTCAGGCCGGCCGGGTTACCATCACCCAGAACCCGGTATCGTCATCAATCACCTGATATGTTTTCCAGTCCAGCTGCTCAAACATCAGGTCAAACCGCCGGTGGGCTTCGGTATCGCCTTCTTTTTTGGCATAGCAGTTCCAGTTGGGATCTACCTTGGCCATATCTTTAATCACCTGTTCCCTAAGGGCAAGGCTGCCGAATCCGCCGCCGATATAGGTAGCGCCGCCCGGTGCCAGGATCCGGATGATTTCAGCAAAGGCGGTTTTCAGATCGTCCCAGAAAAACATGGAGCCCCGGCTGATGATCAGATCAAAGCTCTGGTCCTCAAAGGGCATGTCGTGAACGTCACCAAAGGCGGTGCTGATCCTGTTTTCCAGCTTTGCCTCACAGATATTGGCCTCGGCAATTTCCTGGGCGCCTTCTGAAAAATCAAAGGCGGTCACCGACATATCAGGGACGGCCCGGGCCAAGGCCATGGCCATCATGGCAGGACCGGTGCCCAGATCCAGGCATTTGCCCCGGCAGATGCCGGTGATATCTAAAACGTTTTGAACAATTACCGGATATATGGGCTTAAACACGGTTTTGGCAATTTTATCCATATGCAGGGCACTGTCTTTGTTAAATGTGGGTTTCCGGGTCTGGGTCCAGTTTCTGGTCATGATGTTTTTTTCACCTCCCATGGGAATTGCGGCAGCCGGCTGCTGGTAAAGGGCTGGCCGTAAAATATGTTATAAAAATCTTCGGCCTCTGATTCAAGGTCGAAATGAAAGACGGCCGGCCGCATGGTGTTGGCCACGGCCATGAGCCCTAAAATCCAGTCCGGGTTGGTGGAACAGCGAAAAGGGTAAAGGGAAAAGATCTGCCCGTTCCGGACAGCCGGTACATCAAGGCCATTTTCAAGGCAATAGGCCATAACGTCTTGTTTGGGCCAGGCCACGGCGTCAGAAACGATCATGACATCCGGGGCCAGTTTATTGAACTCCTCCCGGGAAATCATCATCCCGGGCCGGCTTTCCCGCCGGATGAGCCGGTTGGTTAAAAATCCGCCGCCCCTTTCGGCCAGACAGGCCTCCATCTTGTCATCAAACACGGCGATCAGGGGATGGCCCAGGGAACAGTAAACCCTTGGCCGGTCACCCGGCTGTGCTGCCGCAACAATTGAATCCATCCGGGACCGGACAACCTCCCGGTACAGCAACGCCCGGTTTTCCAGGCCGGTCTGTGCCCCGAAAAAATCCATGGTATCAAAATAATCCTCGGGCGTGTTCAGCCGCTGGTAGAGTCCCTTGATCATACCGGTCCGGATAACATGGGCCATGACCCGGTCCACGGTCTGCTTTTCGGCCACGCCAAGGGTGGCCAGAATAGAGCGGATCATGCTCATGGCATTGATGGTCCGGTACCCCCCGAAATACCCGAGATCACTTTTACTTTCCCGGTGAATCTTTCCCTTTATGGGCAGCTTATATCCGCACCGGCAGATGCCGTCAGGCCGGCTGTGGTTAAGGCTGGCGCACATGGGGCCGAAAAAACCCCGGGACATGATGGTTTCTTTGCACGACGGACACCGGGAGTTAAGGTGGCCGGTTCCCGGGGTATTGAACAAAAAGACATGGTCCAGATGGGCCTCAAGGCGACGGCAAAGATCCTCGGCCTCAAGGGCGCTGGGTTCCATGTCCACCGAGGCCGTGCCAAAGGGGATGAACCGCATGACCTGGCAGGGGATTTCCCGTGACAGGGAGGCAATAAACCGGGCGGTGTCTTCAACCTCAGCTTCTTTGGCCTTTCTGAAAACCACAGACACTTCAATGTAAACATTCTTTTTGTACAGATACTCGATGTTCCGGAAAACCGGGGCCGGGTCCGGTATGCCGCACTCCCTGTAAACCTCAGGAGAGGTTCCCTTGATCCCGATGTTGACAAAATCAAGGTAGGGGATCAGGGCGTCCAACGCCTTCAGGGTCATGTATCCGTTGGTGGAGCAGCCCATCAGAAGCCCTTTGGTTTTGGCGATAATGGCCAGACGCATAAAGGTAAAATAAGAGACCGTGGGCTCGTTAAAGCAGAACATCACCCCGATACACCCGGTCTCTTGGGCCAGCGCCGGGATCTGCTCCGGGCTGACTTCGGCAAACTCTGCCCGGACCGCCCCGATGTGGTCGGTGATAATTTCAGACACACACCCGGGACATTTAAAATTACACCCCACCGTACACACCTGCAAAAATTTCCCATTGGGATGATAATGGACCAGGGGCATGGATTCAATGGGCGTATCCACTGCCGCCAGGATTCTGTCCGGATACACTTCCCGGATCAGGTTGCCGGCAGCGGTAATCATTCCGCACCGGCCGGTTCTTCCTTCTTTGATGTCACAACCAAGTTCACAAATCGAGCATTTCACAGGCGTTTTTCCTCTATTAGATTTTGGATCTTAGACTTTAGAAAGGCCACCGCAGAATCGTTTTCCGATCTCCTGTTTCCGGTTTCCGCTCTCCCCCTTAAAATCTGAGCGTCACACCGGCCAGAAAGTTAAACCCGGGTTCAGGGCCGTTGGTTTCATAATAATCCTCATCCAGAAGGTTGCTTCCCTGGACAAAGAGCTCCGGCTCCACCGCCCCCACCTTGTCAAATCTCTGGGATAATTTCGCGTTAACCAGAAAATAGGACGGCAGCTCTTCCCATTCATAGGTATCTGAATTTTCCCAATGCTGGCCCCGGTTGTAGCAGGCCTGAATGTCGGCTTTGAGCCCGAAAGAAAACGTGTATCCCAGAACCAGGTTAAGCCGGTGCCGGGGCCGGCCTTCAAGGTCCCGGT
Organism: uncultured Desulfospira sp.; assembly: GCA_963663165.1. Lineage (GTDB taxonomy): Bacteria > Desulfobacterota > Desulfobacteria > Desulfobacterales > Desulfobacteraceae > Desulfospira. Next base: position 1,505,570 of record OY760175.1, read on the forward strand.
TATCGTTGGATTTATCCTTAGTGGACATATAGGTGTAATTAAGGCCGATATTCAAGGATGGGGACAGGGCAACATCAATACCGGCTTCAACACCGTAAATAACGGCTTCATTAATATTGATATAAGCGGTGTCACCGTTAATTCTGGTGGTATCAATTAAATCTTCCACATCATTGTAAAAAAAGGCAGCGCTGGTCTGAATCCTGGGGTTAACCCGGTGGGATAGTCCCACTTCATAGGCCAGGGTTTTTTCCGGGTCCAGGTCCGGGTTGCCGCCCACAAGGTCGCTGTAAAGTTCCTTTAAGCTTGGGAACCGGGTTTTTTGACCCACTGACGCGTGAATACTGGTGGCCTCGGTGGCCTTAAACACGACCCCGATCTGAGGATTAAAGGCATCGCTTTTGCCGGGTTCGGGCTGGTCAGCGGTTTTGGTGGGTTCAAAAAAATCCCAGCTGGTCCCCACCACAATGGTCACCCTGTCCCGCAGGGAGAACTCGTTCTCCACGGCAAAGGTATAGGTCCGGGCCGTGTATTTCTGGGGGTCGTCCCAGCCTGTAGCGGCCCATCCGTTTAAAACCGAGAAACAGTCACTGCTTAAATAGTTGCCCTCTTTGTGATTGTCTTCCATGAAATTAACCCCTAAACGCAAGGTATCCTTGGCGCAAAGTTCGAAAGCGCCCTGCAATTCTCCGCCGGTGGAGGTATCTTCATAAAAGCTTTTTTCAAACCATTTTTTCCCGCTGGTGGTATGGTCGGCATCCCAGCTCACATCGGTAAGGCCGTCTTCGTGGCTGACATAGAACAGCCTGGCCTTGACCCTGGCCTTTTCACTGAAGTGATGCTCCCCAGCCAAATTAAGCTGCCATTGTTTCCAGTGGTCATAGGCCCAGTACCGGTTGTAAAAAGTGGGAACCCCCCGATCGTTATCCACATAATTAAAGGATAGATAAAGGCTTGAATCACCGCCGGGATCATATCCGACCTTCATGTCCAGATTTTTCTTTTCATAATCGCTCAAATCCCGCTTGCCGCCGTCTTCGTTGTACGGGGTGCCCAGGCCGACCACGGGGTCGGACGGGTCGAAATCACTGGACAACCGGTAACCGTCGCTGGTTTTAATCCCTGCAGAGAGCCAGTAATTGAAATTTTTGGAACTTCCCCCGTGACTTGCCGAATACTGGGCGGTATTATAATCGCCAAAAGCGGCGGACAGGGAGGTCTCAGGGGTCTTGCCCCCCCTTTTGGTAATAATGTTGATGACACCACCCATGGTATTGGCACCGTAAAGTACCGAGCTTGCCCCTTTGGTGATGGTAATCTTTGAAATGGTGTCCGCCGGCAACATGGACAGGTCCACAGTACCAAAATAGGTTTCCCTGGCCGGCACACCGTCGATGAGAATTTTGACCTGGCGCTGTTCAAAACCCCGGATGCTGACATGGACATCGCCTTTGCCGCCGGACTGGACAAACACCCCGGGAATAAATTCAAGGGCCTGGGCGGCTGTAGTTGCGCCTTTGGCAGTGATTTTGGCCATAGAAACCTCTGTGGTGGTGGTGGCAAGGTCAGCGGCAATCTGCCGGCCGGTGATAATGACTTCACCCAGTTCAAATACCCGGCTGTCAATGGTTTCATCTTCTTGTGCAAAGGCCGTTACCGGCCAGGCCGCAACAAGCCAGCAGGACATTAACAGAAAAACGGTTCGCTTCATCATCAAGTTCATTCTTTTCTCCTTTTTCAGGTGGGTGGGCTACCCGGGCGGCAGATGAGAAAGGATCTGTTTCGCCTGGGTCAACGTCAGGTTGTAATGATAAAATCGGGCATAATAATCTATAAGTTCGCCCGGCAGGTTAAGGTTCTGGAACAGGTCCGGATGGAACAGCCTGGCCATAAACAGGATGCACAAAAAGGACTCCGTGCTGAAATGGCTCCAGTAAAACTGGCCTTCAGGACTCATCACCACGTTCTGATTTTTAACGGCTTTGATGTGTTGAAACCGGGGGTTGGAGACGATGGGATCGATGGAGGGCAGGGTACTGACGATAATAATATCCGGATCCCATAAGATCATCTCCTCCGTGCTGACCGTAACATAATAGGAGGATTCGTCATGGGTGAGCATGGTCCCCCCGGCAGCGGTCACCAGCCAGTCCGCCGTAGAATGGCGGGTCTGGGTACTGGTTGAGCCATTAATCTGTCCGCAAAAATAAAATACCCTGGGCCGCTCGGATAACGGGATCTGAGAGGTGACACGGGTCACTTTCCGGATCCGCTCATCCGCCCATGTACAATAGGCCTTTGCCTGTTTCCAGGCATCGGGGCCCAGCACCTGGCCATAAAAGCGGATCTGGCCGTACCAGTCTTCAAGAAAATCTTCCAGGGTATGCTGCCGGACGCCGCCGTCGTAAGGAACCACTACGGGAAGTCCGGCAGAAGTCATCAGGTCAATCTGTTTGGCAAAGGGATGGTAAATCACCAGGTCAACCTTCAGGTTAAGCATCTGCTCCACATCCGGGGCCCCGTAATTGCCTGACGCCGGAATACTATTTAAGCCGGGATTAACAACCATGTTCCAGGGCAGTGATACATTGGCTGCCATGGCCACCCGGTCAACAGCACCAAGGGCTAAAAGCTTTTCATAACTAGGTCCGAAAAGGCAGGCCACCCGTTGGGGAACCATAGGGATTTCAACACGACGGCCGGCCCTGTCCGTAACCACCCGGGTTTCCCCATCTGCCCAAACCGGGGGCAGGCTGTTCAAACAAAACATTACCATCAGGATATACGCCAAAAGCCCGGGCCGGACGGTTTGAATTATCAAGGATCCATTTTTCGTGGTGAATCTCAGTGTCATGATATAGTTTATCCTTTGTCATTCCAGGGATTGGACCGGTTACGGATCAGAAGGTATCCAAAACAGGGGGCGCCGATAATGGCGGTGAGAATGCCCACGGGGATTTCACCACCGGGCAGAAGCCGGGCGGCCGTATCCATGGCCAGCATAAAAATGCCGCCCAAAAGGGCTGAAAACGGGACCAGCACATCATGGTCAGCCCCCACGGTCATCCGGGCCATATGGGGAATCATCAACCCGACCCAGCCGATACTGCCGCAAGGTGCCGTGGCCGCCGATACCATCAAGGTGGCCAAAATAATATAAACGGCCCGGCGTCTTTCCGTGTTGACCCCTAAGGACAAGGCCTCTTCTTCTCCTAAGGCCATGGGGTTGAGCCCCCAGGAAAATGCCCGGCAGACCAAAATTCCGGCAAGAATCACGCCTCCGCCGCCGGCCACATCCGTCCATGTCACGCTGTTAAAGCTGCCCATTGTCCAGAACACAATGGCCGGCAGCTGTCCTAAAGGGTCTGCCTTGCACTTGATGTAAGACAGACCGGCAACAAAAAGGGAGGACACAATCACCCCGGCCAGAACCAGGGTCGTGATGGACCGGTCCGCGCGTTTGCCAATCATATAGGTAATCCAGACCGCCACAAGGCCCCAGAAAAAAGCGGATATCTGGATAAACACAGCTGATCCTGAAAAGAAAAGCAGGCCCAGGGCTGCCCCGAAATTGGCACCGGAGGTAACCCCTAGAATGCCCGGAGAGACCAACGGATTCTTAAACAAACTTTGAAACACCGTACCAGAGACCGACAAGGCCGCCCCCACCAGGACCGACATCAGGATCCGGGGCATCCTGACAGACCAGAGGACAAGGCCTGGACCGACAAGGTCAGGGGTAAACTCCAACAGCCCGGTTTTGCAGACAATCAGTTTTCCCAGGGTGGATAGGCCAAGGGGATATTTTCCTGCGGCCAGAGCGATGCAGGAAAGGCCGCCGAGAACGAGAAAACCAATAAAAAATAACGGGTTGAATCTGGTCACAGCACGCCCCCCTTATGCCCTGGCAACCGACTTCAGCACCAGGGGGGAGCCCTGGTTCATATCCGGGATAATGGTCACATTACCGGAGGCCTTGCCGGCAACAATGACCTTTATACCGTACACGGATTCAATGGTTTCGGCCTGGAACAGGTCCCGGGCAGGGCCGCAGCCAAACACCCTTCCCTGTTTGAGCATCACAACGGTATCGCAGTACCGTGACGCTAAATTGGGGTCATGAAGGGAGACCACGGTGGTCAGGCTTTCCTGTCTGGTGATCCGGTGAACCGTGTCCAGAATCAGGTGCTGATTTTTAAAATCCAGGTGGGCCGTGGGTTCGTCCAGCAGAAGAACGGAAGGAGACTGAAACATGGCCCGGGCCAGCAGAATAATCTGCCGTTCGCCGCCGCTAAGGGCATTGTAGGGCCGCTGACTTAAGTTTCCCATGCCAAGGGTTTCCAATATATTCTCTGCCTTTCCTGCATCATCCAGGGACGGGCGCTGCCACATGGAAAGCCTGGCTGCCTTTGCCATGAGGACCATGTGCAGGGCGGTAAATGAAAAGGCCACATCGCTTTGCTGGGGCACCACGGCCATAAGGCCGGCCACGGCCTTTCGAGACATGTCCCCTACCCGTTTTCCGGCAAAGCTTACATACCCTTTCCGGGGCTCAAGCAGCCCGTTCAGGCATTTGAACAGGGTGGTTTTCCCGGAGCCGTTGGGCCCTATAAGGCCGCAGATCCTGCCCGGTTCTACGCCAAAACTGATGTCCATTAAGACAGGGGTTTCTGAGTAAGCAAAATCAAGGTGATGAACATCAAGGGTCAGCATGGGGCTCCTCAAATTCAGGGTTATCGGGTACGCTGCCAAAAATGTCGTTTAAAAATTATCTTTGTAGTTTAATCACGACACCATGAGAATGAGACATACTATTTGTCGTTTATAGTTGTCAATAACAATTTATTCACGTCAAACCCAACGGGTAATTTTTTCGCGAAAAATTTTGGAAATAGATTATGGGGGGGGGGACAAACCTATGGAAAGGAAACGACGAGCCCGGATGTTACAATCATCTGGGATCTCGCGGTTGGAGTGGGCCATGGCCACGATTTGCGGACATTGCCCGCTCCAGCCGGACTTTTTTTCATGCTTTTTCTCTTGATCGAATTATTGTTTGGTGTTTGAACAAAAAGTCACCCATCTGCCATCACAATCCATCAGGCCCGGGCAATAAACACGGCCCGGACAGGGGCCGGATACCCCTCAACGGTTTTCATGGGATTTTCAGGGTCCAGAAAATCTTTGAGGGACTCTGTCTGAACCCAGTCTGTTTTCCGCTGTTCTTCACAACTGGTCCGGGTGACGTCAACACACTGAATATCTTTAAATCCGGACCGTTCAAGCCATGATCCCATGACCGCAAGGTCCGGGATAAAGAAAACATTTCTCATTTTGGCATACCGGTCTTTGGGGAACAGGCAGCGGTGATCTGTCCCTTCAAGCACCAGGTTCTCCAAAATAATATACCCCCCGGGCTTAAGGGAATCATGAATGGTTGACAGCATCTCAAGGGGCGATTTTCTGTGATACAGAATCCCCATGCAAAAAACCAGGTCAAATACCTGCTCTATTGGCGGCAGCCGGTCATAGGGAACCGGCAGGCAGAACACCCGGTCCTGTTTTAACAGTTTTCTGGCCGTCAGATACTGGTAGTAAAAGGCACTCTGGGGTTCCACCCCCAGGACAAACTGCGGGGCATGGGCCGCCATCCGGAACATGTAATACCCGTTGCTGGAGCCGATATCCAGGATCCGCTTATATTTCAGGTCCGGCAGATGGGGCACCAGGCGGGACCACTTCATCCAGGACTGCCATTCGGCATCCACTTTAACCCCGAAAAAATCAAAAGGGCCTTTGCGCCAGGGGCTTAAGCGTTTGAGGGCGGCTTCAAGTCTGCGGTGTGCTCCAGGCTCCAGGCCGGTTTCCGATCCTGCCGTGACAAACCGGCCCCCAAGGTCGATGCGGGAAGGGGAAAGATCCGGAATTTCTTCAAATACCTGCCGGTGTTTGGCATAATTGCCCCCGGCCTGATCCAGAAAGGTGCGGGTTTCCTCTACCAGATTGAAAAGCGGGTCCTGATACCGCTCAAACCCGAATTCTTTATACTGTTCTAAAAAGGCTTCCATTTTATTTCCTGCTACTTTACAGCGATAAATGATGTGAAATGATGCCACTTAAGCCAGATGTCCGTCCGGGCGAACCCTGCCCGGGCCAACCGCTGAATATGGGTATCCACGGTTTCAGGCACCAGAACCTTTTCCAGGGCATCCCGTTTCTGGCTGATCTCAAGTTCCGAATACCCGTTGTCCAGTTTAAACTGCCGGTATTCGTCCAGCACAAGGTCGTTGATGATCCCCGGGGGCGGGGCAATTTTTTCAGTGAGCAGCAATATCCCGCCGGGCAGCAGCCCGTCGTAAACTTTTTGGATCAGCCCGGTCCGTTTTTGAAGTTCCAGAAACTGTAGGGTTAGGTTAATGATCACCACCGAGGCATTGGTAATGCCGATATCTTCCATGCCGGCGCAGACCAGATCAATTTTTCCCAAAGCCCCTGATGCTTCGAGCCGGGACCGGTACTTCTCGATCATGGGAAGGGAATTGTCCACGGCCGTCATGGCAAAGGAACTGTCCCCAAACTGTTCCAGGATCAAAAATCCCAGGTTGCCATGGGAACAGCCCAGGTCATAGATCCGGCTGTTTTCCCGGTAAAACCGCCTGGCCATCCGGGCCTGGCACCTGACCCCCTCCCGGTAAAGGGGGACTGAACGCTCCAGCATATCGTCAAACACCCGGGCCACCTCCCGGTTAAAGGCAAACGGCTGAACCTTATCTTTTTTTTGTGCAAATACCTTATCTTTTTCCATATTCCCTGCCTGTCCAGTTTGCCGGCATTTTTATCCTATTTAATCGGCAATAGCAAGATACATGAGCCCGGCGTTTTCGGTCTCCTGTCTCCCGTCTCCTGTCTCCTTTTCCTTGTTTCTTATCTCCTGTCATGGTATTTTCCATTTATCATCCCGCCGTCTGCCGGAGATTCGGAAATATTCACAAGGAGGAAGAACCATGGAAATAATGGGAATTGATGTGGGGTTTGGTTTTACAAAAGCATATAACTCAAAAAACTCTGTCATATTCAAGTCCCTGATCGGTGACGCCACAGAGATCCAGTTCCGGTCCGCTTTAGACGAAACATCCGCCGCATCCAGACTCCATATCACCCTGGAAGGAAAATCCTATTTTTTAGGAAACTATGCCGAGCTTCAATCGAGCATTACCGAATATACCCTGGACCAGGATACGCTCCTTGAAAAATTTGTCAAAATCATGGCCGTGGCCGCCGCCGGTGTATGCACTGATTCAGAAGGACCCATCAATGTGGTCACAGGACTTCCCGTGGGCTTTTTGAAACGCGATTCCAGACGGCTTAAGGAAATGATTAAAGGATTCCACGAAATCACCTTCCATTCGGAAAACGGCGACCAGACCACCCGGCAGATCCACATTGACCAAGTCCATGTCATTCCCCAGCCCATCGGCTCTATTTTCAATCTGATTTTTGACGAATTCGGCAAAATTACAAACCGGCCCCTGGCGACCAGTAAGATCGGCGTAGTGGATGTTGGCTTTAAAACAACGGATTTTTCCATATTTGACCATCTCCAGTATGTTGAACGGGGATCGTCCACCATTGATACGGGCATCTCCAAATGCTTTTCAGTGATTGCCAACAAACTGCGCCAGGAAAGCGGTATCAATATCGAATTATACCGGATATTCAAATTTATCGAATCGGGCACCATCAAAATCAAGGGTAAAGAGTACAACATCACCAGTCTGAAGAAAAAAGTCTATAACCATGCTGCCAGCACCATTGCCTCTCACCTGAACCGGTTGTGGGAAAATGACTGGGACATGGATACCATTGTCCTGTCCGGCGGCGGCAGCACCCCCCTGGCCGTTTATCTGTCCCCTTTGATCGAAGGCAATGTGATTCCTATCCAAAAGGACATAGATGCCCGGTTTAACAATGTTCAGGGGTATTGCAAATTCGGCCATTATAAATGGGGCAAACTCATCAATGAGGCAAAGGCTTCCCAAACCAGGCCTTTGGCCCTGCCTGAGCAAAACGGCCCGGATCAGCCGGCTTCAGATCCGGATCATCTGGACGGGACCCCCAAGGGACTGGCATGGCTCAGACGGCAGAACAACTGATAATAAGATGAACCAGGAATTTATAACCGACCTGCTGTCCCGGGTGGCCGACGGGAGCCTGGATGTCAAAGACGCATCAGACAAGCTTAAACACCTGTCCTTTGAAGACATTGATTTTGCTCACATCGATCATCACCGCTCCCTTCGCAAAGGGTTTCCCGAAGTGATTTTCGGCCAGGGCAAGACCAGTGAACAGATCAACGGCATCCTTGAACGGATGGACCATGAAAACCAGATCCTGGTCACCCGGATTGATGCCCAAAAGGCCGCTGATGTGCAGCAAAAGTTCAGCCGTGCCGAATATTTTGAAGATGCCAGGCTGCTTCGAATACAAAACAGCCCCGCTGTCATCACGGGTAAAGGCACTATATTAATTGTCAGTGCCGGGACATCGGATATTCCCGTGGCCAAAGAGGCCCTTATTACAGCCGAAACCATGGGAAACCGTGTCCAAACCCTTTATGACGTAGGCGTGGCCGGGATTCACCGGCTGTTTGCCTATCAGCAGACCATTGTTGAGGCCGATGTGATTGTGGTGGCCGCCGGCATGGAAGGGGCCCTGCCCAGTGTGGTGGCCGGCATGGTCAAGGCCCCGATCATTGCCGTGCCCACCAGTGTGGGCTACGGTACCAGCTTTAACGGCCTGACCGCGTTGCTCGGGATGCTCAACTCGTGCAGCTCCAACGTGGCGGTGGTGAACATCGACAATGGATTTGGGGCGGGGTATATGGCATCGGCTATTAATCATGTTTAATTTTTTTGTTGACAGACAGGAAATTAATATATAATAAATCAAATTAAGAAAGAGTGAATATTTATGATAAATAATATAATTAACATTCTACTAGTTGTCATTATCGTGGAGGTGGTCCTTGACACCTCCCAACGACGGGGCTCCTAGTGGCATAAATTAAGACTCAACCAAAAAAGCCGTTATCAGCCCCAAAGGGGGGGCAGATAACGGCTTTTTCAGTTTATGGAGATTTTAAAAAAAATGAGAAGCCATATTGCAACCAAGGGCGTTGCCAGAGCCCCCCACAGAAGCCTTATGAAAGCCATGGGGTATACGGACCGTGAGATCCGCCAGCCCCTGATCGGCATTGCCAATTCAGCCAATGAGCTCATCCCGGGACACATGCACCTGGACAACATCGTTAAAGCCGTGAAAGCCGGGGTCTCCATGGCCGGGGGAACCCCCATGGAATTCTCCACCATCGGGGTATGCGACGGCATTGCCATGAACCATGCGGGCATGCATTATTCCCTGGCATCCAGGGAACTGATTGCCGACTCCATTGAGGTTACGGCCACGGCCCATCCCTTTGACGCCATTGTCCTGGTCCCCAACTGCGACAAAATTGTGCCGGGCATGCTCATGGCCGCGGCCCGGCTGAACATCCCGGCCATTTTCATCAGCGGCGGCCCCATGCTGGCCGGAAAACATCCGGATGATAAAACCCAAAAAGTCGACCTGATTTCCGTGTTTGAGGCTGTCGGGGCATTCCAGGCCGGCAAAATCGACCAGGCCCAGATGGACCGGATCGAAGACTGTGCCTGTCCCACCTGCGGGTCCTGTGCCGGCATGTTCACGGCCAACTCCATGAACTGCCTGACTGAGGCCATTGGCATGGCCCTGCCCGGCAACGGCACCATCCCGGAACCCATGTCCGAAAGAATCCGGCTGGCCAAGGAAACCGGCATTAAAATCATGGAACTGCTGGAAAAGAACATTACCCCGGACAAGATCATGACCCGGACCGCCTTTATGAACGCTTTAGCCGTTGACATGGCCCTTGGCTGTTCCACCAACACGGTCCTTCATTTAAAGGCCGTGGCCGCCGAAGCCGGGGTGGACATTGACCTTAACCTGATCAACGAGGTCAGCGCCAAGACCCCCCATCTGTGTTCCCTGAGCCCGGGCGGTCCCGACCACATTGAGGACCTCAACCATGCCGGCGGCATCCAGGCGGTAATGAAAGAACTCAGCGATCATGGAATGCTGGAGACCGGCATCATCACCGCCACCGGAAACACCCTGAAAGAAAATCTTGATACCGTTGAGGTCAAAGACAGACAGGTTATCCGGCCCGTTGAAGATCCCTACCATAAACAGGGAGGGCTTGCGGTGCTGTTCGGCAACCTGGCCCCGGAAGGGTGCGTGGTCAAGCAGTCTGCCGTGTTGGAAGAAATGCTGGTCCACCAGGGGCCTGCCCGGGTTTTTGATTCCGAAGAAGATGCCACCGCCGCCATCCTGGACTGTAAAATCAACCCCGGTGACGTGATCGTGATCCGGTATGAAGGACCGGCCGGGGGACCTGGCATGCGGGAGATGCTCACCCCGACCTCAGCCATTGCCGGCATGGGGCTTGACGCCACCTGTGCCCTGATTACCGACGGCCGGTTTTCAGGGGGGTCAAGAGGGGCATCCATCGGCCATATCAGCCCGGAGGCGGCTGAAGGCGGGCTCATTGCCGTGATCAAAGAAAATGATCCCATCAAGATCAACATTCCTGAAAAAACCCTTGAACTCATGGTAGACGATCAGGAAATCAAGGCCCGGTTCAAAGAATGGCAGAAACCGGAGCCCAAAATTAAAAAAGGATATATGGCCCGGTATGCCCGGCAGGTCAGTTCGGCCGGCCACGGGGCGGTGTTCAAGATACAAGAGACAAGAAACAAGAAACAAGAAATTTGAAACAAGAAACAAGAAATTCGAAACGAGATACAAGAAAAATAAAGGAACTCAGACTGGATACAGGACAAGAATTCTTGTTTCTTGTATCTAGTTTCTAGTTTCTTGATCGGAGACCCAATGAAACTCACAGGGGCACAGGTCCTCATAAAAATGATTAAGGCCCAGGGCGTGGACACCATTTTCGGATATCCCGGAGGGGCCACCATTGACATCCACGACGAACTTTACCGTCACAAAGATATCCGCCATATCCTGGTCCGCCACGAGCAGGGGGCGGTCCATGCGGCAGATGCCTATTCCAGAACCCATGGCACAACCGGTGTGGCCCTGGTCACCTCGGGCCCCGGGGCCACCAACGCGGTCACGGGCCTTGCCTCGGCCCATTCAGATTCCATTCCCATGGTGGTCTTTACCGGCCAGGTGCCCACAGGGCTCATCGGCAATGACGCTTTCCAGGAAGTGGATATCGTGGGCATCACCCGGCCATGCACCAAACACAACTACCTGGTCAAAGATCCGGACAAGCTGGCCGCCATCATCCAGGAGGCCTTTTACATTGCCCGGTCCGGCCGGCCCGGGCCGGTTCTGGTGGATCTGCCTAAAAACATTATCCAGGCCCAGATTGACTTTCAAATGCCCGAAGAAACCAAGCTGCGCTCGTATAAACCCAATTACAAGCCCAACAAAAAGCAGATGGCCAAAGTGGTCTCCATGATCCAGAAAGCCAAAAAGCCCCTTATCATGGCCGGGGGCGGGATTATTCTGTCAAAGGCGTCCAAAGAGATTACCAAAATTGCCGAACTGACCCGGATACCGGTCACCGGCACCCTCATGGGCCTTGGGGCTTTTCCCGGCTCCCATCCCTTGTGGCTTGGCATGCCCGGCATGCACGGGACCTTTCGGGCCAACATGAGCATCGGCCACTGCGACCTGATCCTGGCGGCCGGGGTGAGGTTTGACGACCGGGTCACGGGAAAGATTGAGAGCTTTGCCCCCAACGCCAAGATTATCCAGATTGACATTGACCCCACCTCTATCCACAAAAACATCGAGGTCCACTGCCCCATTGTGGGAGACTGTAAAAACGCCCTGAAAGGTATTCTGGATCTCCTTGAAAAAGAAACGCCTGAATCCCTTACAAAGGACCGGGATGCCTGGCTTGAGCAGATCGACCAGTGGAAACAGACCATGCCGCTCCAATATGTTCAGGATGAAAAGACCATTAAACCCCAGTTTGTGGTGGAAAAACTCTATGAAGTCACCAGGGGAGAGGCCATTATCACCACTGAGGTAGGGCAGAACCAGATGTGGGCGGCCCAGTATTACCACTTTGATAAGCCCAACCATTTTGTCACCTCGGGGGGCTTGGGTGTCATGGGGTTCGGCCTGCCCGCCGCTATTGGTGCCAAGGCGGCCTGCCCGGACAAAGTTGTCGTTGATATTGCCGGAGACGGCTCCATCCAGATGAACAGCCAGGAACTCATGACCGCGGTTGAATCCAAACTGGACGTTAAAATTGTGATCCTTAACAACCGGTACCTGGGCATGGTCCGCCAGTGGCAGGAACTGTTTTATGACAAGGTCTATTCCGCCACCAACATGGAAAATGCCCCGGACTTTGTCAAACTGGCCGATGCATACGGGGCCAAAGGATTCCGGTGTGATGACCCCGCAAAGGTGGAAGAGACCTTAAAGGAGGGATTAAACACGCCGGGCACGGTGATCATGGAGTTTGTTGTTGAACGGGAAGAGTCGGTCTACCCCATGGTGCCGGCCGGCAAATCCATTACGGACATGCTGCTGGTGTAAACACAAAGGAAACTCAAATGGAAAAAAACAGATACGTACTATCGATTCTCGTTGACAACGAACCCGGGGTCCTGTCCCGGATTGCCGGTCTGTTTTCCGGCAGGGGATTTAACATCGATTCTTTGAGCGTGGCCGAAACCATTGACCCTGAAGTCTCAAGGATCACCATGGTCACCAGCTGTGATACCCACATCATTGAACAGATTAAAAAGCAGCTCCATAAACTGATCAATGTCATCACGGTAACCGACCTGACGGAAAAAAAATTTGTGGAGCGACAGCTGGCCCTGATCAAGGTCCATGCCAAGCCGGAAAAACGGGCCGAAATTTTAAGAATTGTGGACATCTTCAAAGCCAAGGTAATTGATGCCGGCCATACCCACTATATCATTGAGATTTCAGGGGACATGGAAAAACACGAGGCATTTATCTCTTTATTAAAACCCATGGGAATCATGGAGGTGGCCAATACCGGCACCATTGCCCTGGCCCGTGAACCTTTAAAATAACCATCAGGACATGGGATATGGGACTTGGGACCTGGGACTTGCTTAAAAAAATTTGCAGGGCAATCCAAATCCCATATCTCAAGTCCCAAGTCTTTCATAAAATTAGGAAAGAATATGGAAAACGTCTTTCTTTACGACACCACCCTAAGGGACGGGATGCAGGGAGAAAACATCTTTTTCTCGCCCGAGGACAAGCTCAAAATTGCCAGGCGCCTGGATGATGCCGGTATCCATTACATTGAAGGCGGATGGCCGGGGTCCAATCCCGGGGCCCAGCATTTTTTTGAGCTTGCGGCAAAACAAACCTTCAAGCATGCCAGGATTGCCGCATTCGGCTCCACCCGGCGGCAGGGCATCCCATGCGAACAGGACCCGAATCTTTCCGCGCTCATTGCCTCCAAAGCGCCGGTAATCACCATATTCGGCAAATCCTGGGATCTTCACGTCACCGAGGTCATGGAGAACACCAGAGCAGAAAACCTGGACATGATCACCGGGTCCGTGGCCTATCTCATGGGCCATGGCCGGGAAGTGATCTACGATGCCGAACACTTTTTTGACGGATACAAGGCCAATAAAGCCTTTGCTTTAGAAACCCTTGAAGCTGCGGTCAAAGGGGGCACCGACACCCTGGTGCTATGCGATACCAACGGCGGGTCCACCCCCTGTGAGATTGAAGACATTACCCGGGCCGTGGCGGCTCATTTTAAGGCAACCCCGGGGATCAAAATTGGGATTCATACCCATGACGACTGTGCCATGGCCGTGGCCAATGCGGTTACCGCCGTTCATGCCGGGGCCGTGATGGTCCAGGGCACCATTAACGGATACGGGGAGAGGTGCGGAAATGCCGATTTAACGGCCATCATCCCCATCCTTGCCCTGAAAATGAACCGGAACTGCATCTCAAAAGAAAACCTGGCCAAGCTGCAGAACCTGTCCCGGTTTGTGTCCGAGACGGCCAATATGCCGCCGGTCAGCACCCGGGCCTTTGTGGGAAAATCCGCCTTTGCCCACAAGGGAGGGGTCCATGTCTCGGCCATCATGAAGAACCCCAAAGCCTATGAGCATATCAGTCCGGAACTGGTGGGCAATGTGAGACGGGTGCTGGTGTCTGAACAATCGGGAAAAAGCAATATAAGGTACAAGGCCCGGGAACTCGGGGTGGACATAGGAGACGATGAGCGGATTCACCGCCAGATCGTTTCCACCATCAAGGACCTGGAAGACGACGGGTTTGAATTTGATGCGGCGGAAGGCTCCTTGAAGCTGATCATGGAAAAGATCACCGAACAGTACCAGTCCTACTTTGACCTGGAATCTTTCCGGGTAATGGTGGAAAAGGACAAGGAAAACCCCTGCTACTCCCATGCCATGATCAAAATCCGGGTAGGGGACAAAACCGAAATCACATCCGCCGAAGGCGACGGCCCGGTATCGGCCCTGGATAACGCCTTAAGAAAGGCCTTGTCCACCATTTATCCCCAGATCCAGGACATGCACCTGGTGGACTTTAAGGTCCGTGTCATTGACGGGTCAGACGGCACCGATGCCAAGGTCAGGGTATTGATTGAATCCAGGGATGCGGAAAATATCTTTTCCACCATCGGGGTGTCCGAAGATATTATTGATGCCAGCTGGCAGGCTCTGGAAGACAGTTTCCAATATAAGCTTAGTCTGGATAAGAATGTGGCAAACGGGAATAACGGTATATGAGACTTGGGACTTGGGACTTGGGATAAATTCCCCATATCCCAAGTCCCATATCCCCATAACATTTTATAAGAGGACGAAAAAATGAGCGAATCAAATAGAATCATTGTATTTGACACCACCTTGAGGGACGGGGAACAGTCTCCGGGGGCCAGCATGAACCAGGCGGAAAAACTCAGGATTGCCACCCGCCTGGAAGACTTGGGGGTGGACGTGATCGAAGCCGGGTTCCCGGCGGCCTCACCAGGGGATTATGAGGCGGTCAAGGCCATTGCCGGGGTTTTGAAAAAAAGCCAGATCGCGGCCCTGTGCCGGGCAAACGAAAGCGATATCTTAAGGGGATGGGACGCCATCAAGGATGCGGCAAAACCCAGAATCCACACCTTTATTGCCACTTCGGAACTGCACATGAAGTACAAGCTTCAGATGGAAGCGGACGATGTCCTCAAGCAGGCCGTGGAAGCTGTCCGCCTGGCCAAAAGCTTTACGGACAACGTTGAATTCTCCGCCGAAGACGGGTCACGGTCCGACCCTGACTTTTTGTGTGCTGTCTTTAAGGCGGTGATCGAAGCCGGGGCCACCACGGTCAACCTGCCGGACACCGTGGGATACGCCATTCCCGAAGAATTCGGCAACATGGTCAAATATGTCATGGCAAACACCCCCAACATGGACCAGGCCGTTTTAAGCGTTCACTGCCATAATGACCTGGGCCTTGCCACGGCCAATACCCTGGTGGCCATTCACAACGGGGCCCGGCAGGTGGAAACCACCATCAACGGCATTGGCGAGCGAGCCGGCAACACCTCCATGGAAGAGGTGGTCATGACCCTGAACACAAGGCCCAATTACTATCCCCAGACCACCGGGATCGACACCACCAAAATCTATCCCTTAAGCCGTCTGGTTTCCATGATCACCGGGATCATGGTCCAGCCCAACCGGCCCATTGTGGGGGCCAATGCCTTTGCCCATGAAGCCGGGATTCACCAGGACGGGATCCTCAAAAACCCCATGACCTATGAGATCATGAAGCCTGAAACCGTAGGCATTTCCACCAACAGCCTGGTATTGGGCAAACATTCGGGCCGCCATGCCCTTAAGGCCCATATCGAGGAAATGGGGTATGAACTGTCTGAACAAGACATCAATGTGGTCTTTAAAAAGTTTAAAATCCTGGCTGACAAGAAAAAAAGAATCCAGGACGAAGACATTGAGGCCCTGATCAATGAAGGTGTCTTAAGAAGCTCAGAAGTCTTCAGCCTGGAGTACATCCATGTCGTAAGCGGCAACACCGTATACCCCACAGCCAGTGTCAAGCTGTTGATCAACGGCCGGCCGGCCCAGTGTTCCCTTGAAGGCACCGGCCCCATTGATGCCGTCTACAACGTGATTTCCAAGCTTACCGGCACCAAGTCCGAACTGCTCCGGTTTACCATCTCGGCGTTGACCGAAGGCACCGACGCCCAGGGCGAGGTGATTGTAAGGCTCAGGGAAGACGGCATCACGGCCCTGGGAAAAGGCTCGGATTCCGATATCATCACGGCCAGCGCCTTGGCCTATATCAACGGCCTGAACCGCCTCGAATACTTAAAGGAACACCCGCCCAAAAAACAGCAGGTGGTGTAAGCCAACAGGTTCATGCCGGGATTCGCTTTACCAGCCGAAACCCGGCATTGACAAAACCGGCAAACTGAATTACCATTTTTTAAAAAAGGTAATTCAACGAGGTGATTTATGAGAAGCACAATCACAGCACGGGGCCAGACAGTTATCCCGGCTGCCATTAGACAAAAATTTAATATAACCAGTGCGGATCGCTTAGAATGGATCATTGAAAATAATAATTTACGGGTAGTGCCGGTTAAACCCAATCCAATTGATGAATTTCGTGGTAAAGGAAAAGGCGGGTCGGCCAAAAGACTTGTGGCCGACCGGAAAAAAGACCGGGGCCTTGAATGAAACGATATGTTTTAGATACATCGGCATTGTTAACTTTGCGCGATGATGAAAATGGTGCCGATATTGTCGCCGACCTGCTTTACGAGGCTCAAAATCAAAAATGCCGGTGCTACGGCTGTTTTCTTTCCCTTATGGAAATATTATACCGGGTCTGGAAGGATGAAGACGAAATGGCCGGCCGGATAGCTTATGAACAATGCCAATCTTTGCCGATTACATGGATCCATGAAACCAAAGACCTGCTCGAACTTGCCGCTAAAATTAAAGCAGAAAACTCGCTTTCCGTTGTTGATGCCTGGATAGCGGCCGTTTCAATACACAAAGACGCTGTTTTGGTCCATAAAGACCCGGAATTTAAAACCATTTCGTATCCTCAGTTAGAACTTCCGTACAAAAAATAGACCTGCCGATTGAAACATATCCAGGCCAAACCAACATCATATAACGGCCACGGGCCGCCTTGGTTATCCAACCAAGAACCGCCCACAACGAATAATGAAAGTCTTCTCAGGACGTTAGTGAGACTTTCATATAACGGCCACGGGCCGCTTTGGTTATCCAACCAAGAGCCGCCCACAACAAATATTGAAAGTCTTTTCAGGACCTTAGTGAGACTTTCATATAAAAAAAGGCGGGCACATTTTTGTGCCCGCCTTTAAGCTAATGGCTAACGGCTACCCCATAAACGCCTCATCCGGCATGTCCATGATGGCCGGAATATTGGTCTTCAGGGCCTCCATTTTGCCCAGGGTGGCGGGCAGAATCCAGTTGATAAAGTACTCGGCCGTCTTGACCTGTCCCTGATAAAATGCCAGATCTTTTTTCTTTGCCTTTTCAATCTTGGGCTGGGCCACCACGGCCCGCCACAGTTCCATCCAGGCCATGCACACGTCTCCGGTGACATCCAGGAAAGGATGGGCGATGGAAAAGGCATTGAGCACCTTTTCGGACATGGCGGTCATGCCCATGTGCATGGCCACTTCGCCCAGTTTGTTCACGGCCTGTTCCACCTTGGCGGCCAGGGGTTCCAGGGTCTCAATGGCCTTGGCTTGGGCAATGACCTGGTTCATCTCTCCCAGCAGGTCCATGAAGGGCTTGCCCTTTTTAAGGCCCAGTTTCCGGCCCAGAAGGTCCATGGCCTGGATCCCGTTGGTCCCTTCGTAAATGCTGGTGATCTTGCAGTCCCTGAGCAGCTGCTCCTGGGGATATTCCTGGGTAAAGCCGTAACCGCCGTAGATCTGGATGCCCTGGATGCAGACCTCAGCGGCTCGGTCCGTGCAGTAGGCCTTGGTGATGGGGGTTAAGAGTTCGATCAGGCCCTGCCATTTGTCTTTTTCCGCTTCATCTTCCGCTGTTAAGGCCCGGTCAAAACAAAAGGCGGTATAGTAGACCAAAGACCGCATTCCGTCCACATTGGCTTTCATGGAAAGCAGCTGGCGCCGAACATCGGGATGGTTGATGATGGCAACGGGTTTGGGATCACTGTCAAACATTTTCATTAAGTCCACCCCCTGGACCCGTTCCCTGGCATAGTTCACCGCATTGATATAAGAGCTGGTGGCAAAGGCAAACCCCTGGAGCCCAACCCCTAACCGGGCCTCGTTCATCATGACGAACATGGCCTTCATGCCCTTGTTTTCCTCACCCAGAAGTTCGCCAATACAGTTGCCCTTGGAGCCGAAAGAAAGGGAGGCCGTGGCATTGCCGTGGATCCCCATTTTTTCTTCAAGCCCTGTGCAGGCCACGTCATTGGGTTCGCCAAGGGAGCCGTCTGGGTTGACCCTGATTTTGGGAACCAGGAACAGGGAAATTCCTTTGGTTCCGGCCGGAGCGCCTTCAATCCTGGCCAGCACCGGATGAATAATGTTTTCGGTCAGGTTCTGTTCTCCGCCGGAGATAAAAATTTTATTGCCGGTGATGGTGTAGGTGCCGTCATCGTTCTTTTTGGCCGTGGTGGACAGATTGCCCACATCAGATCCGGCTTCCGGTTCGGTCAGGCACATGGTCCCGGCCCACTTGCCGGTATAAAGGTTCTCAAGATAGATTTTTTTCTGTTCCGGGGAGCCGAACTCCTCTACCAGCTTGCCGGCCCCGTGGGTCAACCCCGGATACATCTGGAAGGCGCAGTTGGCCCCCACGAACAGCTCGCCGGCTGCCGTGGCCAGAACCCTCGGCATGCCCTGGCCGCCGTATTCGGGATCATCGCACATGGCAATCCATTCGCCTTCACAATACAGTTCATAGGCTTTGCGAAAGGACTCGGGGATTTTAACCTCGCCCTTTTCCAGGGTGCAGCCCTGCTCGTCACCGTCCTTGTTGGTGGGCAGCAGCTCTTTGACGGCCAGGTTCCTGGCTTCAGAGACCACCATATCCATGGTTTTTTTGTTAAAGTCCTGAAACACTTCATGAGAGGACAGGCTTGATGCATCAAGCACCTCATGAAGAACAAATTCCTGATCCCGTCTGTCAGCGATGGATTGTGCCATTGGTTTTCTCCTTTAATTTTTTTTATAGCTATTGGCGATGCCCTTGGTAAGCATTTCAAATATCATTAAAAGCCTCTGGTTGATCTGGCTTTCATCCTCTTCCCTGAACAGGGAGGCCCAGGCCGCCGAATGGGCGATATGGCTGAACAGCTCGGCCATGTCGGGTGCGGGATAATCCCTGATTTCCCCGGCCTCAATGCCCTGCTCCAGGATGTCCTGAAACAGGCTGACCATTTTTTCATTGAGCCGGTTGACCCGCTCATTGAGTTTGGGGATGGCCACCGCATCAATATTGGACCGCTCGGAAATATAGATCTTCACCACCTCCTGGTTGGCCCGGTAAAATTCAGACTGGGCTTTCATGCAGGCAAACAGCTTTGAGGGGGCATCCATATCCTTATTTTGCTTGATATCAACCATGATATGGCCCAGCTCATGAATCCGCTCAATGACCAGGTCATGGTACATTTCCTTTTTCCCCGGGAAATATTTGTAAATCGTTCCCAACGGATACTGGGAGGCTTTGGAGATCTGGACCATGGTGGTTCCGTGAAATCCCCTGGCCGCAAAGATCTGGCAGGCAGTTTTTAAAATTTCCTGCCGCTTTCTTAAATCGTCCCTCTCTTTTCTGGTCACCCGGCCCATGCAAATCCTTGTTTCAAGATTAGAATATATATTCTATAAACAGAAGTGATATTTTTGTCAAGAAAATTTAGGGAATTAGAGCAGAGACTGAAGCAGGGGCAAATCCGGAAGCCACGGGGTTGTTCTTTATAACTGTCCGGCCAATGCTGAGAAGCAAACCAAAATCAGGGACCGTAGCGGCTCTATATGCCCCGGTCGGCTGAGCCCCCCGATATGATGAACACCACGGTCATAAAACCCATGAAAGACAAATTCAAATCAACACGAAGAAAAAAGCTTCAAAATCTGAGCTGTTTGAACGGGTATAAAGATAACCAACCTTACTGTGCTAAACCGCATTTTTTGGGGTTAAAAAGGGTCGATTAAGGCCATAAAACCCCTTACTTTTATAACCTTTTCTCTATATTTCAAGCCGCTTAGCGCGGCCCGACCCCCGCCGCCGACCGCCGAAAGCCAAAAGAAAAAAAGGGAAAAAAACCTCACACCATTGTTACTTTTTTTTCATAATTGTATTACTTTTTTTTCACAATTTCTCCATATCTTTCGCAATCACAAATAAAAAATAAAAACTGAATGCTATTCA
The DNA here is from genome assembly GCA_963663165.1 of uncultured Desulfospira sp. Taxonomy (GTDB): domain Bacteria; phylum Desulfobacterota; class Desulfobacteria; order Desulfobacterales; family Desulfobacteraceae; genus Desulfospira. Next base: position 1,526,125 of record OY760175.1, read on the forward strand.
TAATATTTTTTCTAATTTATTTATATTCAAAAACACCTGCCAATAAGCTTTTTCAAAATTATATTTCATTTCTCATTCTCAAATTGTTGAAATTGGCACGCCTCTTGCTAACTTTTATATTCAGTGAGTGCCTAAATACACGACCGTATTTTTAGAAAATTGGCATCATGAACGCTCACTATGTAAAATTTTCAGGGCAATATGCCTATCGCAGTCAAAATACTGCTGGAATCCCAATAGTATGTAGTGCGTTTGGGAAATAAGCCCTCGAGAATCAAACTTAATTTACGTTATTTTTCAAAAGGAGGAGGTTTGCACATGAAAAAAGGTTTATTAGTCTTCTTTACTTTAATTTTTTTAAGTTTCAGTTCAGCTTACGCCACCACGTACAGCGAGGAATTAGCGGTTGTTAATGCGATAGCTCAGTATCTGGTGGATAATCAAAATAATGACGGTGGATGGGACTGGACACAGGCTGCTGATGGCTCTGGAGATACGAATTCCGACACTGGATCAACCCAGAACACGGCAGGTGCAACTGCCCGTGGCCTGGTTTCTGCGTATAATCTGACAGGAAATGTTGACTATCTAAATTCGGCTATTGCAACTGCAAACTACATTATAGAGAACCAGACGACTGTGGCTGGAGCGCATAAAGACTCTTTGTTTCTGTATGAACTTGATCAAACCCTTACAAATTCGGGACTTGATAATACATATAATGGAACAACTAAAACCTACGGGAAGTATGCCCAAGACGCTGTCTCCGATGCCATAACTGCATTCACAACAACTGGAAAATATAAGACTTACTCATGGACAACTTCTGGAAAACTTTCAACTGATATTATCGCTGCTTTTAATGAAATGAGGGGAACAGATACTGACACCTACGCCGCATTAACACTCTGGGAAGCAGGCGAGTGGGCACAGGCAATCTATACAATCTCTACTGACACGAATTATAAAACTGAAGCAATCGAACTTGCCAACACATTATTTGATTTAGCTATAGGAGACGATGGTCTTTTTAACACCACAGATGATGATTATCTTGGAGCATATGCAGATATGTATGCGCTTGGGCTTTCAGGACTTCTTGAAGGCATGGCAACAGTAGGCTCCGATTTATCAGACATTGAAGCTCTTGTAGAATACCTTAGTTCATTAGGCACCTATGGAGATTATCAGGTAGCCGGATATTACGCTCTTGCAATGGAGTTGGCAGGAGAAATTGCTTTGGCTGAGGCTGCTGGTGTTGATATATATGATATCTATGAGTCTTATGGATTAAACAATGGTTATAGTGCAATTTACGTGGAATGCCTGGGAGAAGCCCTTCATGGGCTATCAAGCAACATGGTTCCCGAGCCCGCCACTATGGCCCTTTTCGGACTCGGCCTTTTGGGAATTGCTGGCATTAGCAGAAGAAAAAACAGCTAATTACGGGAATGAAATGTAAATTGAAATGGGTTTTGAATTGTTGTTGAAAATTGTGAAATGGGTTGAAATGGGGTCGGGCCACGCTAACCTATTTAAAATACAATGGATAGGCTTAATTTTTGACCCTATTTCCGCCTTAATCAGCCCTTTTTAGACCCAAAAACAAAGGATTAAGGGATCAAAAGCGAGGAACGCAAGTACCCCATACCCCACAGTACCCCGGCCCCCAAATCAGGGCCCGACAAAAACCAAAAGCCGGTCGAAATTTCCTTTTCGACCGGCTTTTGGTTTAATGCTCCCCATAGCCTGGTAAACAGTTTTTAAGGTTTCAGGATCTGCATAATGTTTCTGGCACCATGAAGTACTCTTTGAGAAATGGGGTCGGGCCACGCTAACCTGTTTAAAATACATTAAATAGCCTTAATTTTTGGCCTTATTTCCGCCTTAATCAGCCCTTTTTAGGCCCAAAAACAAGGGTTAAGGATTTATAACAGGCGAACGTAAAAACCCCATAAACCCCCGGCCCAAATTAGAGCCGGACAAACCCCAAAGGCCGGTTGAAATTTTCTTTTCGACCGGCCTTTGGGGTTCATGCTCTTTGCCGGTACTTGATTTCGGCCACCACAGCCGGTGTCCCAGCTATATCAATTGTTTTCATAACCTCTCTGGATAAAAACAATTCAATCCCTATAATTATCGTTACGCCTTCCGGGCATCAAGGGTCTTGACGTGGGGATATGCCAGGATTCTATTATCCGCCGTAATCAGCTGTAAATTATGCTTTCTGGCCGATGCCACAATAATCTGGTCAGCAGGATCTTTGTGAAACTCCCCGGGAAGGGTGTTGGCCTCAATGGAAATATCAATTGATAATGGTACAATCCTGATCCCTTTAGGATTAGCAGCAGCTGTCAGCCAGTCAGCCAGAGGCAAAGACAGACACAATTTTCCCAAAGAAACTTTCTTGGCAATTTCCCAAGGGGTAATGGCCGATATGGCGAGGTCTTCCGAGCTGGAACGGCGTAGAACATCGCTTATGTTTCCGGATAAATCACCCGAGGACTCAGCCATCCAGATCAGGACATGGGTATCAAGTAAATACGTCATTTTCGGACGCTTCCCATTCATCGTCCCCCAGGGGAGAGTCAAAATCTTCTGCTATGTATGTAACGGTACCTGCCAGAGCTCCGAAAATTGGGTTTCCCCTTTTCTTTGGCGCAGGACAGGAAACAACAGCCACAACTTTTCCCCGGTTCGTTACATGAATAGGTTGATCCAAATCCGGCAGCTTTCTTAAATATTCTGTGCATTTTGCTTTAAATTCAGTGACGGCGACCCGCATATCACACCTCATTTTTAAACTATTTAACCATATTATATAGTCCCAAGGTCGATTTATCAAGACAGATTATACAACGGGTCCGTGTCGTTGTACCAAACCGCCAATGCGGAAATGGGGTTTGGAAATTTGGAAATGGGGTTTGGAAATGGGGTTGGAAATGGGGTCGGGCCACGCTAACGTATTTAAAACACAGTAAATAGCCTTAATTTTTGGCTTTATTTCCGCCTTAATCAATCCTTTTTAAGCCCAAAACAGGGATTAAGGGGGGGATGCCCGAACCAACGAGCTCAAATACCACATAAAACCCCCGGCCCCCCAAATCAGGGCCGGACAAAAACCAAAGGCCGGTCGAAATTTTTTTTTCGCCCGGCCTTTTGGGTTCATATTTTAAGTTAGCAAGACTGGAAACCGGGAAATCGCCCCCGGAGTTGTTAACAGATTATTCGCCGTACATGTCGGTTATCAGTTTCCTTAGTTGGGCTGTTTTGGTTTCAGACAGGCGGTCAATTCTATTTTTTAATCTTTGTTTGCTGATGGTGCGAATTTGATCAACGGCAATTTCAGCATCTTTCTGCGCGCATTTAATCTGTAACCGGGTTCTCCATCTTGGATGAAGCTTTGAAGTCAATGGACAGATGACAATGGTTTCAAGGTATTGATTCATTTCATCACGGCTGACAACCACGACCGGCCGGACCTTTTTGATCTCACGGCCAAGGGTGGGGTCAAGATCGGCAAAATAGATATCATACCGTTTAATATCCAAAATCCTCATCCTCGAGTCCATCCGCCAGCGTTACATCAAACTCATCCCAATTTTCCTTTTCCCCGGCCATTTCTTTACACGTTTCCTCCCAGGACAGCTTGCCTTCCTCTTCTTTTTTCCGGAGAAGGAGTCCTTTATCGGTTTCTTCAAGCACCAGCATATTCATGAATCCATACTTTTGAATGATGTCCTTTGGGATACGGATTCCCCTTGAGTTTCCAATGGGAATGAGTTTAATGGTATTCACCCGCTTTGCTTTTTCCATTTGAGCCCCTCTCTTTGATTGGATAGCGTAGTTACAGTAATTACAATAATAATGAAAATCACAATCAGTGTCAATGCGTGGTCACCCAAAGCTTCAAAAGGGTTCAAGGAGTGGTGGCAAAGGCGTGAAATGGAAATGAAATGGTGTGAAATGGGGTCGGGCCACGCTAACCTATTTAAAATACAATAGATAGGCTTAATTTTTGACCCTATTTCCGCCTTAATCAGCCCTTTTCAGGCTCAAAAAACAGGAATTAAGGATTAGCAAGCTCAAAGATGCTATAAATTCACCGGCCCCATATTAGGGCCCGACAAAAACCAAAGGCCGGTCGAAATTTTTTTTCGACCGGCCTTTGGGGTTCATGCTGTTTGTTTGTTGAGGTACTTTTGAAAAATGAGGTCTGCCTTGCCATGACAGGAACCCGATCAAATTAAAGGCTGCTGCCACATGCCCGCCACCCCATAACCTGTATCCCCTTTTGCTGATAGGAGTCATCTCCGGCGTAAATCAACGTCGGCGTTTGGGCTTTCTCTTTGGCAAGGGAACACCATTTTTTAAGTCCGGCAAAAGATTCATGTGTCAAAGTGCGGCCCGACTTAATTTCAACCGGAGTTAAATAGATCCCGTTTTCCATAATAAGATCAACTTCATTGCCGTTGCTGTCCCGCCAGAAAAAAAAGGCCGGTTTTTCGCCCTGGTTCAGTTTTGATTTTATCATTTCTGAGACAATAAAAGTTTCAAAAATACTGCCCCGCAAGGGATGGGTTATCATCTGTTCAGATGTTCTGATCCCTAAAAGCCAGGATACCAGGCCAACATCGTAGAAATAGAGCTTGGGCATTTTTACCAGCCGTTTATTAAAATTCTCATGATGGGGACGAAGAAGAAAAATGATATAACTTGCCTCAAGGACAGATATCCATGATTTTACAGTATTATGGGTAATCCCGCATTCAGTCGCCAGAGAAGAAAGGTTTAGAAGCTGCCCTGTCCTGCCGGCGCACAGCCTTACAAAGCGCTGGAATGTTTCCAGATCCTGAATTTTGAGCATTTGCCTGACATCCCGTTCTACATAGGCGGTTACATAAGCGCTGTACCAGGCAGAAGGCTGAAGTCCCCGGTCATAAATCGGTGGATAACAGCCGGTCAGCAGCATGGTATCAATACTGCCTGGCAACGCACTCGCAAGGGTAAGTTCCGGTATGGAAAAAGGCAGCAGTTCAACAAAGGCCGTCCGTCCGGCAAGGGATTGTGTAATACCGGACATCAGGCCGAACTGCTGAGATCCCGTCAATATAAAAAGCCCCATTCCACCGTTATTATCCACCAGGGTTTGGAGATAGGACAAAATTTGAGGACATCGCTGCACTTCATCCAGAACCGCTCCGTTTGGAAACCGGGCAAGAAAAGAACGGGGATCTTCTGTTGCGGCCTGCCTGAGATCCGGCTCTTCAAGAGATGCATATGGGTGATTTGAAAAAACCGCCCTGGCAAGGGTAGTCTTACCTGATTGGCGTGGTCCGGTCAGGGTTACAACGGGAAATCCGCCCAGCAGGTTTTCAAGTATTTCTCTTGCATTTCGATGAATCATGGCAAATTTCTATAAACCTCACTCAAAATGAAATATAAATTCATTTCATACATTAAGCCGGATTATGCAATTTGTAAATAACTTTTACAAATTGCATAAAAGACTCTTGGGGCCTATATATTTTGGGAGTGAAATGTGAAAAAAGCGCCGCCCACCGCGCACACGCATTCTAAAACAAATCAGAATGTGTTCCGGTCCGTTCAAAAACAACTTTATCCGGTTCAATTATATAGATCAGCAGCCAATCAGATTCAATGTAACATTCCCGGCACCCCTTCCAATTGCCGATCAGCTTATGATCCCGGTTGAGAATGGTCACAAAAAATCATGGAAAAATTGAAGATAATTTGCAAGATATGTCAGGTTTGAGGCAGAAGTTCCCCTGTTTATCTCGCAAATAATCGTGAAACTCCTGCCTCCCCACCCAATAACAGGGCAGGAGATATGCTATCAGAAGTTCTGAAAAACGAAAGTTTTTTTTGGGATCTATACAAAATAGATCTGGCAACAGCCGAACGTTATAGACAGATGAAGTGCCCCCACTGCCAGGGACCGTTGTATTATGCCAATTATCCGCGCAAACCCAGGGGGGAGCCTGAAGGGTTGTCTGAAGAATGTTTTTTACAATTCAGTTTATGTTGCGGAAGGGAAGGCTGTCGACGTCGTTTGATCCCGCCAACCTGCCGTTTCCTTGGTAAAAACATTTACTGGTATGCGGCCATTCTGACGATTGTGTCCGACTGGCAGAACCAATCTGTAGGTATCACGATGTCCAGGTTTGCTGAAACAATCGGTATCTCCCGCAACACCCTTAGCCGCTGGGTCAGCTTATTCAAAGAAATATTTCCAACAAGCTCTCAATGGAAGAAAATCCGGGGCCGAGTACCTGCAAGCGTAAAAAATGATCGTCTTCCAGCAAGTTTGGTCAACTTCTATCTGCATCAACAGGCGTCCATCAAAAAAACGTTGATCTCCTGTTTGTCATTCTTGTCTCAAGGCAGTGAAATATCACAAAAAATAAGGGCCGGGTAATCTCACGCAGAAGATGGGCGTGGCCTTGGGCGCTCAACTGTTCTATCAAAGGGGCCGGGATTTTTATCAGCATTTCGCTGAAAATTTTAACTCAAAATTGAAAGGACCCCGGCCTATGAACAGTAAAAACCAAAGTCCGGTTGATAACTGGGCTTTGTTTCGCTTCTCAGTCGTTGGCGGTTTGCTGGCAAATCCGCCGGCCAAAGGTGAGCTGCGCAAGGAACTGGAAAAGCTTTCCTATCAGATTTACACCCATCCCATCACGAACGAATCAACGGTATTTCATTTTTCAACTATTGAAAGCTGGTATTACAAGGCAAAAAATGCCCAGGACCCCATTATTGCTTTAGGGCGGAAAGTTCGTTCTGACTATGGCGGTTCAATTGTATTCACACCTGAACTGATCCGGATGCTGGGCAGACAATACCGGACTTATCCGAACTGGAGCTACAAACTGCACGCAGATAATTTCGCAGCAGAACTCCAGGAAAAGGAGGCTTCAGTATCGGTACCATCCTATGCCAGTGTCCGGCGGCGGATGATCGAAAGGGGGTGGACCAGGAAGCCCTCAGCAAAGAAAAAACAGACAGCGGGTATGAAAATTGCCGCAAAGCGGTTCGAAAGCCATGAAATCCGAGGATACGAAGCAGAATATGTTCACAGCCTGTGGCATCTGGATTTTCATGAAGGCAGTCTGCGGGTGGTGGATAACAACGGTAACTGGTATACGCCCAAAGCCTTATGTATTCTTGACGACCATTCCCGCCTGTGCTGCCACATCCAATGGTATTCAGGAGAAACCACCCAGGATTTGATTCATGGATTGACCCAGGCATTTTTCAAAAGGGGGCTTCCCAGGGCACTGATGACGGACAACGGATCTGCCATGACCTCCCATGAGTTTTGCAACGGTCTTAAAAAAACAGGGATACTTCATGAAACGACACTGCCCTACAGCCCTTATCAAAACGGTAAGCAGGAAGCCTTTTGGGGAACCCTTGAAGGCAGATTGATGGCCATGCTGACCCGGGTGGACCCTCTGACACTGGAATATCTCAATCACAGCAGTCAGGCCTGGGTCGAGATGGAATATAACAAAACCAGGCATAGTGACATCGGCACATCTCCTGTTCAACGCATGCTTGAAGGCAAAGATGTTTCCCGGCCGGCACCGGATGAAGAGCAACTGAGGTTCGCCTTTACAGTCTGCGAATCCAGAAATCAGCGAAAATCTGACGGTACCGTGTCCATCAACGGGGTAAGATTTGAGATCCCTTCCCGGTTTCACCATATCCCTCGGTTACATGTCTGCTTTGCCAATTGGGATAAATCCATGGCCTGGCTCATGGACCAGAGAACCGGCAAACAGATTGCGCAGATCTACCCCCAGGACAAAATCAAAAATGCTTCAGGAAAACGAAAGATCAAGTCGAGACCTGAGCATACCATTCTACCGGATGAAACATTGAAAGAATCCGAGCCTGCATTATTAAGAAAACTGATGGCCGAGTATGCCCAAAGCGGCATGCCTCCAGCCTATCTTCCCAAAGGAGAATCATGAACAACAAACAGCTTCTGGCTTATTACGGCCTTAAATGGAACCCTTTTTTTCCTAATATCCCCGTGGAAGCCTTATGGCATCCGCCATTGATGAACAGTTTTATTTTTCGTCTTGAGAATATGACCCTGAACGGGGGCTTTGCTTTGATCAGCGGGGACCCCGGCCTTGGCAAATCCAAGGCGTTGCAGATGATTGCCCAAAAGTTCGGTAAACTTGACGAGGTAGTTGTCGGGGTAATGGAACGTCCCCAAAGCAGTGTCGGAGACTTTTACCGGGAAATGGGAGTTTTGTTTGGTGTCAATTTGAGCCCTGCCAACCGGTACGGCGGGTTCAAGGATCTTCGGGAGCGCTGGAAAAGTCATGTAAAAACCACCTTGTTCCGGCCCATCCTGCTCATAGATGAGGCCCAGGAGATGCTGACCGGATGCTTAAATGAACTGCGTTTGTTGAACAGCGCGGACTTTGACTCCCAAAACCTGTTGACCACCGTGATTTGCGGCGATGACCGGCTCCCGGAACGGTTCAGATCAAGATCCCTGGTATCGCTGGGAAGCCGGATGCAGTTCCGGCTGACGCTGCTTCCCTATGTCCGGGATGACCTGCTGGATTACATGGATCACAGCCTGAACCAGGCCGGCGCCCCGCACTTAATGACGAAAACTCTGATCAGGACCCTTGCAGACCATTGCGCCGGCAACCTGCGGGTTCTTAACAATATGGCCGCAGACCTGCTGACTGCGGGGATTGAAAAAGAACTCAATCAATTGGACGAAAAGCTTTTTATGGAAGTCTATTCCAGACAGCCGCCCAATAAAAAATCATAGGAGAACAATATGGGTATTTATGATGATCCGGACATGAAACTGGAAGAAATCACACAGGAATTGGAACATTTTATCCTGGATATGGTCCTTGCCGGACTTGAAAGCTTGAATATGGAATATCGGGCCTTCAGGCGATTCCAGAAACAAAGGCTCACGGAAAAGAACCGTCATAAAGAACACGAGCCGTTTTGAACGTACGCCCGGACTCCAAAGGTCCGGGCCTGCCTCAATGGAAAAAATACTTTGGAAAATCGGCAATTATTTTAAGCACCGCTTCAGCCTGGCAGTTCTTGATGAAATTAAGGGCCGGTGGCCCGTTCTCCCCTCTTGTAAAAACATCCCTTATCTTAAAGCTGAAAATGCCGGAGGAAGGCACATCCTGATCAGACCTGATCCTGTTATTCAGCCTTATTATTTTCTTGCCGACGATTTAAACATTGACCTGCTTATCCGGCATCATCAATCCATATCAAACCGCTTTAAACCAGGCAGGATGGTTATAGAAACATCTCCCGGCAATTATCAAATTTGGATTCACAGTGACCGTCCGTTAAGCCTTCCCGAAAAAAAGTATTGGTTGGAAAACATGCACAGTGATCCCGGCGCCGACCCGAAAAACAGGTGGGGCAGATGCCCCGGGTTCAGGAACAGAAAAGCAAAACACAGAACGCCTTCAGGACAATACCCTTTGGCAAAGCTATTATGGGTGGACTGGAAATGCCAGGCTATTGTCCCTGAAATAGAATTATCCTCCCAACCTCAAGAAGTCTTTTCCCATCAACCCCGGGGGGGAGTGTGCCATAACGGTAATATTTCCCGCTCCCTCTATGATAAGGGTGACGAATCTGCCACTGATTTTGCATATGCTCTGGCCCTCTATAGAAGAGGTTTCTCACGAATGGAAATTTACAATCGCATTATCAATGAAAGGCAGGATTGGATTAATCATGCGGGTGAACGAAAAAAAACACAGTATCTGATCAGGACATTACAGAAAGCTGAAAAAATTATCAGTTAAAATCGGGCTCTCTTGGCCTCCGGGAAAGCCCTTATTTACCATGAAACGTTGTCCATGAATTATCGTGATTGCTCTCACCGGTGAATGGGATCAAGCACTTCTTCCGCCACAAGAGAGCGAATGATTATTTTTAACTTTTCGAGATTTTTCCCACGTTCTTTCATTTGCCTGATGTCACGCTCAAACTGCTTTGTATATGCAGGCGTAAGCATCAGATTCCCAATTTTTTGAACATGTCATCCGTATCTTTGCAAATGACCAGATCCCGTCCGGCATCCGTCTGCGAAAAAGTTTTGAGCGTTGTTTTATTGGGAATTGCCACATCAAACGGAAGCCCTTTTTTCAATTCAACCTGTTTATAAAATAAGGTGATCGCTTGAGTTGTGGTTAGCCCAAGCTGCTGAAATATATGCTCGGCTTTACCCTTTAAATCCGGTTCAATTCGAGCCCTGATGGTGGATGTTTTGCCCATGATTTACCTCTCTGTGGATATAATATATTTTGTAGCTCAAATGAGGAACACTGTCAAGCAGTGAGATTTCATCAGGATTCCAAATAAACGCCTCAGATGACTTCTCAGTAATAAATGGGGGGCCACGCCAATGTATTTAAAATACAAACAGCCTTAATTTTAGGCCTCATTTCCGCCTTAATCAGCCCTGTTTAGGCTCAAAAAACAGGGATTAAGGATTTACATGAAAGTCTTACTAACAATCTGAAAAGACTTTCATTTTTCGTTGTGGCCCGATGCTCGGTTGGATAACCCAATCGGGCCATGCCCGTTAGTAAACTCAAAGATACTATAAATTCATCGGCCCCATAGTGGAGCCGGATCAAAACCCAAAGGCCGGTCGAAATTTTATTTTCGTCCGGCCTTTGGGTTTCATGATCCCCATAGCCTGGTTAAACAGTTTTTAAGCTTTTAGGATCTGAATAATGTTTCTGGCCCCATGAGGTACTCTTTCAATGCGTATATTGGGACCAGCGGTATAAAAAATCAGGTAGGATTTAAATGGAACCATTCTAATATTGTCCCCGAAATCGGGGCGCAGGGGATATAAATCCGGCGTATCGGTTAACTGTTGACACACCTCCCTGACCTCTAAAATAAAAGACAAAGCCCGCGAAGGGTTATCTTTAGCGATATAGTCACCAATTTCTTCAAGATCAAATTCAGCAAGAGGTGAAAAATAACAGTGCATTGAATTTTATCCCTTTGTTCCCCAATCTCTATATTTGGCTTCCAGGCGATTGAAAACTATGTCCACTGGTGTGCCGTCACCACTGTCTTTTCCGGCTTGAATTTTCGCTTTCAATTGTTGAATCTGAATAGCGTGAATTTCTTCTTGTTCTTCAAACAAACGCAACGCTTCCCGTATGACTTCGCTGGCACTGGTATATCGCCCGCTTTCCACTTTGCTTTTAATCATATTTTCAAAATGTGGTCCTATGGCATAACTACTTGGCATTCCCGCCCCCTTTTATCAGATATTATCACTATTTGATAAATCCTACCATCTTATCGACGAGGTGTCATCAAAATTTTTAAAATGTTTAAAATGGGGTCGGGCCACACTAACGCATTTAAAATACATTAGATAGCCTTAATTTTTGGTCCTATTTCCGCCTTAATCAGCCCTTTTCAGGCTCAAAAAACAAGGGCTAAGAATATTTTTTTATAACTGGCGAAGGTAAAGGTCTGTAAGAGGCCTGTCCCCCCAGGCAAACGGATATCTAAGATGATTGCAGATAACAATCGGCAGGCGTGCGAACGGCAAAAAAAAGCGCACCCTAAAGCCATACCGGCTTTGGGGTGCGCTTTTAAACTTTATGGCCCTCTCTCTGGTTCAGGAAAGGGTCATGATGCTAATGGTGAGAATCGCCCTTATCCGTGACCGTGTCATAGGCGGCCTTAAGGATACAGTAGGTCATGCCGGCACCGAGGATGCCGATGGCGTACCAGAATCCGCCGAAGAAGACGGCATGGCCGATGTCCCAGGCCCATTCAAAGCAAAATGGAAACATAGGTTCTCTCCTTTTTTATTGTTCAGCCTGGGGCTGGTTCAGTTCGAGTTCCTGGGGAAATACCGGCAGGTAGCGGTAGGCCACGGCGATCAGGATAATCCCGTAAGCCACGGGCAGAACCGTTGTGGCGATTTCCTGCCATGAGGGGAAGTACAATGCCCAGGTATCAAAGCTCATGACCGGTACGGCCATGATCTGAAGGACCATTACCCACCGGTTAAGGCAGACCCCGATAACGGCAAGGATAATGGCGATCAGCCTGAAAGCGCCGCTTTCACGGGTAGGCCTGAAAATCAGGATAAGCCCGGGAATTACGCCGCAAAGGATGATCTCGGTAAACAGTATCCAGTATCCGTAAAATCCGTTGTTGCTGTAAAAATGGCCTAAAGTAAAGCCCATGCTTGGGGCGGTGACATTGGCCCAGTAAATGGTGTCAATGATCTTGGCAATGATATAGGTGGTGATCATCCAGCCTGAAATCTTGGCCAGCAGGTGGATGGTTTTGTCGCTCACCAGCTTTTTACCGGTGATGGCCTCGGTCATCCTTGTAACCAGCAGGGTGAAACAGGGGCCGAAAGCCGCTGCCGACCAAGTGAACAGGAAAAAGGTCCAGGGCCAGATGAGCAGCCCTTCCCGGTAGGCAAAAGGACGGCCGAACATAACACCGGCAACCCCGCCCAGGGAACCCTGATGGAAAAAGGACAGGAACGCGCCGGTAGCGGCAAAGACCGCCATGACCCCGTGCATGTTGTGGGCCAGGTGGTGGCAGAAGGGCACCTTGTTAAGCTGTCTGTTTTCCAGAATATTGGGAATAAACTCAATGGTCAGGACCGCAAAGTAGCAGGACAGGCAAAAGGCTACCTCGGTAAGCATTGAGTGGACATTGGCATGCCAGAAGATGAACCAGCCGCGCAGGGGCTGTCCAATATCAATGGCCAGGATCAGCAGGGCCGAGCTGTAACAGATAAACCCGATGATCACGGCAAAGTTGATGATGTTTTTTAACTCGTCCACCTTAAAGATGTATTTAAGCAGGCCCGTGAAAAAGGCCCCGCCCCCTACGGCGATGACGGCCAGGTCAGCCCAGATCCAGAGGGCAAACCCGTAATAGTCGTTCATGTTGGTCTGGTTCAAGCCCTTGAACCAGCACAGCAGCATGGCGAAAACGCCCCAGAGCAGTACAGCGCCGACAATGACAATCCCAATCATAAACTTTGGAAAAGAGCACCGTCTGGCACCTTCGGGTATTAATGCAGAATCCATAGTGTTTGTCTCCTAAGTTTAATGTTATCCATGGGATTCGGAACCGTGATGATTCTTCACCTTGTCCCATTCACCCTTAAGGTAGTTGTCCCCGGCCTTTCTGACCCACTCGCGTTCAGACATGTAATAGACCTTGGGATTGGTCCCGAGCCGTTCAAGAAGCCGGAACACATTCGGGTTCCTGGATTTTCCCACCACACTGTGGTTCTTTGGATCCGGATGGGGATCTGGTTTGACAATCTGGTGAACCTGATGGGAGGGATTGTTCAAATCACCGAACACAATGGCCCCTGCCGGGCATGCCGTGGTGCAGGCGGTCTGGTATTCGTTTTCTTCGATTTCCCGGTCCTCCACATAGGCCTGTTCCTTGGCCAGCTGATACCGGTGGTAGCAGAAGCTGCACTTTTCAACGATGCCCCTCATTCTCGGAGAGACATTGGGGCTTAAGTAATTTTCCATGCCCTCAGGCCATTTGGGGTCCCACCAGTTAAAATACCGGGCATGGTACGGGCAGGCCCCCATGCAGTACCGGCAGCCAAAGCAACGGGTGTAAATCTGGCTGACAATTCCCGTGTCATACCCGTAGTCCGTGGCCGTTGCCGGGCATACGGAAACACAGGGGGAGTGGCCGTGGTCCCCTTTGCCGCCGCAGTGCTGGCAAGGACGGGGAATATAGGCCACCTCAGTGTTGGGAAACGTTTTGCCGTTGGTTATTTTATAAACGCGCATCCAGGTGATGCTGTCCTTTTTCCTGGACTCATCCTCCTTAAACGGAACGTTATTCTCCGACATGCAGGATACCATGCAGGAGCCGCATCCGGTGCATTTGTCCAGATCAATAACCATTCCGAACTTGTGTGCTTTTGTATCGTGTGTCATCAGAACCTCTTAAGATTGTTAGTCATTTAGGCTTTGGAAAGGCTTGCCCTGATTCCAAAGGCAGCATCCAGTCCGGAACCGGTTTCAATCACCGGACCGATCAGGTCATTTACATTTACGCCCTTGTTGGAGACAAACTTATTGTCAAAGGTATGGCCAAGTCCCCTGACCATCCCGATAACGCCGGGCATAATCCCGTGGTTCAGATTCACTCTTACCCGGGCCGAGCCCGCTGGGGTTTCCAGCATGGCAAAGCTGCCGTCCACTAATCCCCCGGCGGTTTGCGGATTTACTTCCACCAGGATGTCTTTGCCGGCAAGGACCTTGTCGGAAACGGTTTTTACGGCAAAGGGGGAGGCGGCAGGAACGGCCTGGGTTAAACGCATATTGTCAATGGGAATCAGAAGAAGTTTGCCCTCCCCTTCAGGTTGAACACTTGCAGGGTTCTGGGACAAAAAGGAAAAATCAACGTTGGGAAACCCTGAGGGCAACTCCTGGGAAACACTGGCATAGCCGTCTTCTGAAAGGGTGTCCCAGATATCGGCGGCCAGAGCCTCCAGGCATTCGTCATAGGATTCCCAGGCAAAGCTTTCGGCCACACTGTCCCCTACGGCAGAGGCCAGGGCTATCAGGGCATCCCCCGGGGATTTGGTATCAAAAACAGGACCCACCATGGTCCGGGTCAAGCCCACGGTCCGGGCAGGCAGTGCGCCGCCGGGGGCCACATCTTCTGTTTTTTCCAGAAAGGTGCTCATGGGCAGGACAACGTCTGCGGCCAAGGCCGTCTCGTCCAGGAAGGATGAAAAGGCCACCACAAAGGGAATTTTTTCAAAGGCTTTTTTAACGGCTTCGGGCTGATTTAAGGTGTAGCAGGGATTGGCGTTGTAAACCAGCAGGGCATCCAGGGCCGGATCACCGTCCTGTCCCAATGCCTGAACAAGGGCGTTAACCGAGACGGCGGCCTTGTCTTTGCCGGCACCGGCTTCGGCGGTTTCATCCATGACCGGATCCGGGAAGGACAGATAGCTTTCTTTGGGCAGGACAAACACCCCGCCTTGTTTGTTGATGTTTCCCTTTAACAGGTTCAGGGCATAGACCGCTGCAAATTCTTTAAGGCTCTGGGCCCCGGCACCTCTGCCCTTGCCCGGAACCGCCACGGCAGTTTTGGCATCGGCAAACATCAGGGCGGTTTTCCTGATATCTTCAGCCGATACCCCGGTTACCTCGGCCATCTTTTCAGGGGCATAATCTGTTTCAAGGAAGGCCACAAACTTGTTAAACCCGCCTTTAAATGTGGATGTAAACCCTGAATCAAATTTTTTCTCCTGAATCAGCACCGCACACATGGATAGGGCCAAATCCCCTTCGGTCCCGGGTTTGACCGGGATCCACCTGTCAGCGCTGGCGGCCGTGTTGGACAGGCGCGGTTCAATCTGGAAAAGTTTGGCGTGCCGTTCTTTTCGGGAGGCATTGGCTTTAAAGCAATGGACCGGAGATCCCCATCCTTCAATGATACCGGCGCCAAAGCTTAACACAAACTCTGAATTTTCAAGGTCAAACCCTAAGGTATTGCCCTGGCCGTGAAAGGTGGCGGCGGTCAGCTCAAGGGTGGCGTCCAGGCCCGGCATGGCATAAAAATTGGGAGACCCGAATGCGGTCAGAAACCGTTTAAACAGCCCGGGTACCGAGCCGGCATCCTTGTCACAGATGCAGCCAAGTTTTTCCGGGGCGCTGCCCCTGACCTCACCGAGTTTTTCGGCCACCAGGGAGATGGCGTCATCCCAGGAAACCGGTTCAAACCCGCTGCCGGTCTTTTTTAAAGGTTGTTTGACCCTTGCCGGGTCATAAAGGTATTGGAGACCGGCAATCCCGTGGAGGCAGGCCCCGCCGTCATTGACCGGATATCCGTCAAGGCCCTCTATTTTCACGGGCCGGTTGTCTATTTTTCTAACGCTGATCCCGCAACTTCCGGGACAGAGGCTGCAAACCGAAGCGTCATATGAAATTTGGCCGTCATTGGGAACAGGGGTCCAGGGCCAGTTCTGTGTCCAGATGGATGAATCATCCGTCAATTTGACTCCCACAGGGGAAATCGCAACACCGGCAACTGCGCCAAGTCCCAGTCCCAAGAAGCTTCTTCTATCAACTTTCATAAATTTAAGTCCTCTATAAAATTTGAAAATCGCTGTTGTCGGGGGCTTACTTGTGGCACTGGAAACAATAGCCCTGATGGCCGGTTTCCGTTTTGTGACACTCTGCGCAGTCATCCATTTTCATCCGATCCCAGGAATGCTTTTTGATTCCCCAGATGTTCTTGCCCCAGATATCCCGGCTGTAGCCGGTAATCCTGTTTTCCTCATAAGGCCGCGAAGCGGTGGATTCGCCAATGTGGCCGTGACAGGTGACGCACTCCATGCCCGCCTTGTTGATATGGGCGGCATGGGAGAAAAACACACAGTCAGGCTGCCTTGAATAGACATGCCAGGGGACCTCTTTTTCCTGAGCCACATACTCTTCGGCGAACACGGCTTCATCTTCGGTCTCGCCCATGGCCTCTTCCGTATGGCATTCCAGACAGGTTTCCATCTTGGGAATCCCGGAAAAGGTACCGTCCTCTCTTAGGAAATGGCAGGTTTCACAATCACCGGTTTCTTCTACATGCAGCGCATGGTTAAAGTTAAAAGGTTGCTCCTTTTTTGAGTAAAGCAACTTAGGAAAAAGCAGCCAGCCGGACAAGAAGCATATCAAGAATGCCGCTATGAAAAAGATAACGCCAAGGCCTAACCCTTTGTCATCTTTTGGATCTCCGGCAGTGCCATCCCCTGCACCTTCCATGGAACCCGCTTTGTTTTCTATTTTACTCATGAAAACTCCATCAAAGTTAAAAAGTTGATGTTACCTATCGCCTATTTGTCCGGGAACCGCCCGAACCTTTATTTTTTCGCAGGACACCCCTAAAGGCACCTGCAATTTATCGGTAAATGGGGCAATCAGCGTTATTCTATATTAAGATCCTGTTTTGTTGTCAAGTAAAGGATGAATTATCCCGGCCAAACGCCCTTGCAAAACCCTAAAAAAATAAACCGCCCCCTCTTATTTCCTGTCTCTTATCTCTTGTTTCTTGTTTCCTGTCTCTTGTTTCCTGTCTCTTGTTTCTTGTCTCTTGCTACGCATAGCTGTGAAGCCCTGACAAAAAGTAATTCACGCCAAAATAGGTGAACAGGACGGCCAGGAATCCCACAATGGAAACAATGGCAAGATTTTTGCCGTACCATCCGCGCATGAGCCTCAAATGCATGAAAATGGCGTAAATAAACCAGGTGATCAACGACCAGGTTTCTTTGGGGTCCCAGGACCAGTATTTTCCCCAGGCCGAGTTGGCCCAGACCGATCCGGTGATGATGCCGATGGTCAAAAACAGGAAACCAAATACCACCATCTGGTAGGTCAGCTCATCAATGATATCCCAGTCCGGCAGCCTTGAAAAAAACGATTTTACGGCCGGTTCCTTTGGCTTGACAAAATAAATGATGCTGAACCCGAATGCCACGGCAAAACCGGCATACCCCAAAAAACAGGTAATCACATGGGCTATGAGCCAGTTGGATTTCAAGGCCGGAATCAGGGGCGTGATCTTTGAACTCACATCCGGGTTAAAGGAGGCATAGGCAATGGCCAGAAAAATCAACGGAGAGACAAACACCCCGATAATGGTTTCCCGGTATTTGAGTTCCACAAAAATGTAAAGCACGGCCACGGTCCAGGAAAAAAAGACCAGGGACTCATACATGTTTGAAAAGGGGGCATGGCCGTACCCGAGATGATAGGACTCCACCCACCGCATGATAATGCCGGCTGTATTTACCAGAAGGCCGGCCACCAGGACAACGAACCCGGCCCGGCCCAAACCGTTTTTCTTAAAGGCGAACAACCCGATATAAAATACCGAGGCCAGTGCATAGATGAACGTGGCCCATGATAATGCCATAGAACTGCTGATCCCCATGTGTTTATCCTTTCCTGACCCGCTGGGTCTTGAACTGTTGGGTCTTAAGCCGTTGGGCAAGTTTCCTGAGTTTGAGCTTCATGCCCTGGATATTCCGGTTGGTCACACCGGCCACGGTCACATTTACACGGCTGTCTTCTGATGTTGCAATTTCAATATAATAAGATTCATGGGACATGAAAAAGGTCACCCAGCATCCCAGGATCATGAGGATAAATCCGGCATACACATACCAGACCCCGGGGTCTTTGGTTACCTGAAGTCCGGTGTAATACCGCTGGTTAAATTCTTTAACCACCACGGTAAACCGCCCCTTTCTCATCTTGTCGAATGTGGGGAATTGGGTGGGCAGGGCAATGGTGAACGGGGCTTCGTTTCCCAGGGTGATGCGGCCGAAAAAGGCCTCCCCGAGGTTGTGCCCCTTAAAATCATAGTGGGGCAGAAACCCTTCAAACATGAAACTGCCCTGCCCCCCGGGCAAGGGCCCTGCCTGCCCGGCCTCAAGTTCATGGGTGACCTGTTCTTTGGTCTGGTTGTCGGTGATGGCAAACACGGCCGAATCCGGGGATGCCGTCCCATAGGAGGCCTGAAAAATATTGATCCCTTTATATCTTAAGGGGTGATTGACCAGGATGTCCTTTGAAAGACTGTCCCTGCCGTTTTCCACAATGGTCAGGGTGGAGCGGAACTCTTCAGGGGCGCCGGTGTCATAAAACTTTACTTTAAAATCGTCGCACCGGATGGCAAAATCAAGCTTGATGGGAACCTTTGTCCGGAATGCGGTGACACTGTCGGCCGATTCTCCCTCGTCCAGCCTTAAATTGGCCTTGAATCCGAAAACCGCCCCGATAAGGGCCCCGAGCAGCAGCAGCAGGATACTGGCATGAACCACATAAACCCCAATTCGGGTCCACCGCCCTTTTTCCGCATACAGGATCAGGCTTTTGTCCAGATCTTTACGGATCAGCTTTCCCCCCTGCCTCTTTAAGGCCTTTTCACAGATCCCGGCCATGGACGCAAGGTCTTCGGGGCTTGAGAAACTTTCTGTGAGTTTGGTTTTTCTGAACCGGTCCGGGTTGACCTTTACCTGTCTGGGGAAAATGATTTTCCAGGTATGGGAGAGCCGTTCAACCGAACAGACCACAATATTGATACAAAGAATCACCAGCAGCAGCAGAAACCACCAGGCATGGTACATATCGTTGAGGCCCATGGCAAAGATAAAATTGGCCGTACCTTCGCCGTAGAGCCTGACATACTGCATGGGATTCCCGTTCTGAAGAACAATGGTCCCGACGATTGAGGTTGAAGCCAGCAGAACCAGGGTATACACCGTCAGCTTGACGGAACTGAAAAATATCCATATCTGCTCAGGAATGGTTTGTTTGTTTTTCAAATGTCTCTTTCCAGGTTGTTGTTTGATCAAGAAGGGTCCACCCAAAAGGGTGGCTGTTTATGGACGTTCCTGCCCCCCTGTCGGCACCCCATATTTGGGACTAACGGCCTGATGGGTTGCGGGCCAGAGCATCTTCCAGGAAGGCTGACAAATTCGAAGTTTGTTCCTGCCCTGCCCCCATGGCAGCCCGGATCACGTCCATTTTGCCTAAAATCACGGCCTTTTTTCTGGCCCGGGTCACCCCGGTATACAAAAGGCTTCGGGTCACCACAGGGGATAACTGGTCCGGGATAATGATCAGCACCGTATCAAACTCAGACCCCTGGCTTTTGTGGATGGTCACAGCCCAGGCCGGTTCATGGGCCGGAAGATCCGCATACCGGTATGTTCGAATTGTTTTGTCCGGCATTTTAAACCCTGCCCGCTCTCCTTTGCCGTCCTGCCCAAAAACCACCCCGGTGTCTCCGTTGAACAGCCCTTTGTCATAATCATTTAACCGAATCATAATCATCCGTTTAAAAAATTTGTTCTTTATACCAGAATCCCCCCTGATCCGCAAAATTTTTTCACAAATGCCGTTCACTTGACCCGTGCCGGCTTCTCCCCGGTTATGGGCGCAAAGTATCCTGAAATCATCTGTTTTTTCTAAGGCATCGGCCAAATTCCCGGCCGCTGAAAATTTTTGGTATCCCTGTAAAACAAGCTCCTGGAGCAGGGCATTTTTGCCCCCTGCCCTGCCCGGTTCTTTAAACATAAGGTCATCAAAGTCCCCCTGTTTTAAGACCGCCGTTAATTTGCTGACATCATTTCTCCGGATGGCGTCTGCGATGTTTTCGAGGCCGGTTTTTCCGCCGGACCGGAAATTGTATTCCAGGAATACCTTGTGGCCATCCAGGGCCGGGGTGGCGCAGATTTCACTGAAAACCGCGCCGGCCTGCACTGGTGACAGCTGGTGGCCGTCCCCGAGCAGAATTACCCGGGCATATAAGGGAAGGGCCTCTAACAGCCTGGTCATCAAGGCAAGGTCGATCATGGACGCCTCATCAATAATGACCAAATCCGCTGCCAGGGGGTTGTCCCGGTTGTGAACAAATCCGGGCCTGTCCTTCAAGGGGACCAGGGCCGAGTGAATGGTGGCCCCTTTGGTCAGCCTGGCGGCTGCCTTGCCCGTGGGGGCCAGGCAGACCACCTTAGGACAGGGAAGGTTCCGGGATTTGGCATATGCCAGGACAAGGGACTGAATGATATCCGTGATATGGGTCTTGCCGGTGCCGGGTCCCCCGGATATCACGGTGAAATATTGGGTCAACGCCTTTCGGACGGCCTGCTGCTGGGGGCCGGTGGTAACCGGGTCCTGGCCTTGAAATGGCAAGGCCGACTGCTGCAGGGCAAAATCCGGGTCCATATCCGGAGAACCGGCCCTGACCCTGCGTCGGATATTGTCTGAAAGTCTTTGCTGAAAATCGTAATACCTGGACAGATACAGGCACCCGCCCTGGTCCAGAACCAGGGGATGTGCTTTGACAGGGCCGTTCCGGCTGCCAGATGCTTGGCATACCGGGCAGGCGTTGACCATATGTGCGGTTTTAAGCGATGCGGTCCAATCTTCTATTTCAGGAAGCCTGATGCCTGCCGGCCGGCTGTGATCCTCTTTACCGCCGCGGCTCAACTCATCATCCAGGAAAGAAGACAGAACCGAGCCGGCCGCTTTTTTAAGGTCCAGAAAGGCCACCCCTTGGGACAGTGCCCTGGACACAAGCGCCGCAGAAACCAGCACCCGTTCCCCGTCTTCCGGGAAAATCCGGTTCATTGATTTGGCAAAAAAATAATCCTGCCTGTTGATCAGCCCATGCTCAAACAGCATGTCCAGTCCCGGCTCAACCGGTTTTTGCCCTGCCATACCTTAAAAATCCTTTGATTGTTTTTCAGCATTAGCTGAATATCATCACTGTTATCCTGGCGTTTTAGCAGTATAAACCCCATGTTTCAATTTGATTTTCCATGGTTTTTGAAAAAAGGGCGGATAATGCACGGATTTTTAAACGGTTTGGTTTCTTTGCTTGAGAAGCTATGAAAAAAGACGGAGACGGAGGGGAGGTAAATGAGAATCAGACCACAAAAGGCCGCCCATTCTCAAAAGGCGATTCCTTTTCTTTTCCATCAGGTATGGACACCCTGCCTTCTGTCCTGCCCGATTCGGCGGTTGTCCCGAAAAGACAGGCTGACAAAGACGCCGTCTCGAACACAGCTCCTTCGGTCGGCCCTGGATCTGCGCCTGTCTTTTTTGAACCTTCGGGTAACCGTCTTTCTCCGGCTTGAAAACCCCCTGATCTCTTTGGGCGAATCAACAGTTTCGTTTAAGACGGGTAATATTTTATAATCAAATGTCATAAGCGCCGGGTCCTTGTTTATTTTCCTCACTTTATTACTGGGAATCGTCATATGTGACCATAAACTTTAATTTACCCGGACACTTATTGCATTTTTTGCCGCAAATCTCCTTCTACCGGACCGACCTTTTGGTTGCGAGGATTGCAACTATCCCTGCAACACAGCAGATGGGAAAGTTTTTGTTCAAACACTATTTTTTCTTGGTGACATCATCAATATACTGATGAATCCTCAAAAACGGTTTGTATTCACAATCACTGGTTTCAATGTGTTCAACCATCCAGTCCCTTAAATCAACAATGGCTTCCAGGGTCAGATTTTCGACATCCTCGGCTATTTCTCTGCGCATATTGATGCTGGTTTTGATGAAATGGCGGTGCTGCCTGACATGGGCATCAAAATCCGGATACTTCCGTTTTTTAAGCAGCTTTTCTTCAGAAGAAAAAAACAGTTTCCCGGCATCGTTAATTTCTGAAATCATGTTGGCAATGATCTTGGGATCTGTCTTTTTTTGTTTCAAATCAATCAGTTCATTGAACTGGTCAAACAGGCTTTTTTGATAATTGTCCACTTCCTCGACTTCCACACCAAATTTGGGGTCCCAGTCAATGGTTAAATTTTTCTTGCTCATTTTAAAAAACTCCTCTACTTTTTTTTGCCCAGCCACATGCTTCCCAGGACAGCCACTGAAACAATCACGGCCGTCAAGCCGGCAAATATATATCCATTATCGCCAAACCGGGGATAAATTACCATGGGCACCAGAACCACATACAATACCGTATGAAATACGCCGATGCCCACAATCCTAATCCAGGCCCGCTTCACGTGATTCGTTCCAGTATCCGCTCATGAATGTTGTCAAAACCGCCGTTGGACATGACCAGGACCAGATCATTTTCCCTCAAAACCCCGGGCAGAAATTCAAGTATCTCATCCACCTTTCCAAAACAGCGGGCCGGCACCCCCATTGAATTGATATCATCCGCCAGTTTTTCCGGTAAAAACCGCTCGTTGTCGGGAATGTTCTTCTTGACACCAGGTTTGCAGATACAGACCATGTCCGCTGCTTTAAAGGCTGCCGGATAATCGTCCTGGAAGAAATGCCGCATACTGGTATTGGTCCGGGGCTCAAACACGGCAATCAGGCGCCCCTCACTGTAAAAGGGCTTTACAGCGGCAATGGTTTCCCTGACCGCTGTGGGATGATGGGCAAAATCATCCATCACCGTGATCCCCTTTTTCACGCCCCGGATTTCCTGGCGCCGTTTTACCCCTGAAAAACAGGCCATGGCATCCACCACCGTTCCGGGATCAATGCCGATCATCTGTGCTGCAGCGGCACAGGCCAGGAAATTTAAAAGGTTGTGCCGGCCCACCATGGGTGTTTCTATGGCATAGTCAATGCCCGGTCCGCAGATCTGGGCCACCGTTTTGCCCTCTTTTTTACCGTACTTGCCCAGGTGCCAGTCCCCGTTCTTAAGCTCAAAGCCGCCGTAAGTTTGTGCAGGGGCGCTGCTTGACGAAAGAATATCCATTAGAGTGGAATTTTCAAGACAGGCGATGATCCGGGATCTGCCTTCATTTTTCTGGACCAGGCCTAAGAAAATCTCTTTTACATGGTCAAGGTCCCTGAAAATATCGGCATGGTCAAATTCCACCCCGGTCATGATGGTGATATAGGGATCATAATGCATGAATTTTGGGCCTTTATCAAAAAAGGCCGTGTCATATTCATCCCCTTCAATCACCATGTATTCCCCTGACCCGAGCCGGAAACTGGTTTCATACCCTTTGAGAATCCCGCCGATCATAAACGATGGATCATACCCGGCATGGGCCAGGATATGAGCCATAATGGAAGATGTGGTGGTCTTGCCATGGGTCCCGGTTACCAGAATAATTTTCTTTTGGGCTGCCACGAACCGGTTCACGGCCTGGGGCATGGACAGATAAGGAATATCCGAGTTGATGACGGCCTTTGCCTCAGGATTTTCCCTTGTAACGGCGTTTCCAATGATGACCAGGTCCGGTTTCGGGTCCAGGTGGGACGGATCAAACCCCGCATAAAGCGGCACGCCGTTTTTTTCTAAAAAAACGCTCATGGGCGGATAGACATTCTGGTCTGATCCGGTGACCTCATGGCCCATCTCCTTTAGAATACAGGCCAGGGTCCCCATGCCGGTGCCGCAGGCGGCGATCAGGTGAATGCGCAACGGCTTTGACGGCTCTCCCATTACTTTTCCAAACCCGCCATGACGTCCTGTGCCGCCGCCACCGTATCCGCTATGTCCTGGTCTGTATGGGCAAGGCTGATAAAACAGGCCTCAAACTGTGACGGTGCCAGATAAACCCCCCTTTCCAACATTCCCCGGTAAAAGGCGGCAAACCGCTCCAGGCGGCAGGTCTTGGCGTCATCAAAATTATGGACGGCACGATCTGTAAAAAAGAACCCGGCCATGGAGCCCACGTGGCCGGCCTGAAACGGAATCCCGGCCGTGTCGGCCGCACTTTGAAAGCCCTCAATCAGGGTTTTTGTTTTATGGTTTAACGCCTCATAGACCCCGTCTTTTTGAAGTGCGGTCAGGGTGGCAATACCGGCGGCCATGGCCAGCGGGTTCCCGGAAAGGGTGCCGGCCTGGTAAATGGATCCGGTGGGGGCAATGGCATCCATGATCTGGCGTCTTCCGCCATAGGCACCCACGGGCAGACCGCCGCCAATGACCTTGCCAAAACAGGACAAATCCGGGGTAATCTTGAACAAGCCCTGGGCAGACCCTTTATGGACCCGGAAGCCGGTCATGACTTCATCAAAAATCAGCAGGGTCCCGTGTTTTCGGGTCAGTTCCCGCAGGGTTTCCAGAAACCCGTCCACCGGCTCAACCATGCCCATATTGCCGGCCACAGGTTCGAGAATCACGCAGGCCACCTGATCTCCCATCTTTTCCATGACTGCGGCAAAACCGTCAATGTCATTATAGGTCAAGGAAAGGGTATTTTTGATCACCGGCTCCGGAACCCCGGGGCTGCCCGGAATTCCCAGGGTGGCAACACCAGAGCCCGCCGCCACCAGCAGGGTATCGGCATGGCCATGATAGCACCCGTCAAACTTAATGATGATATCCCGGCCGGTATATCCCCTGGCCAGGCGGACGGCGCTCATGGTGGCCTCGGTGCCGGAGTTAACCATCCGGACCATTTCCACAGACGGAACCATCTGCGTTACCAGGGTGGCCAACCGGGTTTCAAGGGCTGTGGGCGCCCCGAAGCTGGTCCCGGTTTCCAGTACCTCTTTTAAGGCATCAATGACCTCAGGGGGACGATGCCCCAAGATAAGCGGTCCCCAGGAAAGGACATAGTCGATATATGAATTTCCATCGGCATCATAGAGCCTGGCCTTTTCCCCTTTTTCAATAAACAGCGGCTGTCCCCCGACAGAGCTGCAGGCCCTTACCGGTGAGTTCACCCCGCCGGGGATCACTTCCCTGGCACCTTTAAACAACTGGTCTGATTTTATCTTCAACATTTAATATCTCCATAACCGTCATAAACAGGTTAACTTTTAACCCCCCAGGCTGCCGCCATAATCCCGATTAAATATTGTGACCGACAGATTAATGGCTGACAGCTAAAGTATTCGAATATATCAAACCCGGCTTTACAGGGTCAATGGTTTATTCACCACTCAAACCCCGTTCGCAAAACCATCCGGAACGCCTTCTTTTCATTGGCTAATCATCGCATATCTTATTAATTTTCAAATAGATACGCCCATTAAAGCGGATTAAAAACCCAAAAAGAAACCATCCCCAAACCAAATCCTAAAAAATCATTGACAATCAGAAAAATCGCTGGTATTTTTCCAAAGTTTTTTTCCTGGGGCCATTAGCTCAATTGGTAGAGCAACTGACTCTTAATCAGTAGGTCCACCGTTCGATCCGGTGATGGCCCACCATGAAATCACAAGGCTTTCAGCGATTTTCTGCTGAAAGCCTTTTTTATTTGACATACCTTCTTGTCCCCATTTTTTAATCTATGGGGACTGGTCCCCACTCGCAAGGCCGTGGTGTTTTCTTGACTCGGCCATCCACTTTCTAATCCTCTTTGGGATTATCGTTCATTCAGGCATATACTTTTGCGTCTGGCCCGGCCTTGATACCATAATTTTAAGTCTTTCCCTTTCAAATAAAATGGGGCCCCGATAGTCGTTCACCCGATAGTCGTTCACCCGATAGTCGTTCAATTTACCGCACGAAAACAGAACCACAACAAAAATATATTTTTATTCCATCGGTAACTCGGAAAGGGAACAGATTGGAATGGTAGCTTCGGAATTTAAAAAAGGCTCACCCCCAATCCCCACACCAAACAAAAAAGCTCTCAGGGGAAACCCCTAAGAGCCTTGTTATCAGTGGCGCGCCCGACGCGATTCGAACACGTGGCCTACGGATTAGAAGTCCGTTGCTCTATCCAGCTGAGCTACGGGCGCAACAAAAAGGCTTTTTACCAAATACCGGTGTTTTTGGCAAGATAAAAAACCGGCATATTGTACATTTTTGAACCGGGATCGGTAAAAATCCCATAACCTGTTCCAGGCTAATCCGCCTCGGGCAAATGGGTATCATCTTCCATCCGGGCGTGGAAAAGCTGGTTTTCATTTGCCCTGATGAGTTTCTGGCAGTGAGGGCAGACCATTTTCAGGTTCTGGACGTTTCCTTTGAATAAAAACCGGGAACAGAACGGGCAGTGGTATCTTTTTAAACTGTGGTCGCTTTCCATGGGCGGGATAATGGGAGTGGGCTTTTCCTGGTTCATGCTGTCTTCTCTTCTGCTTTGGCTTTTAAAAGAGGATCTGGATCCGCAATTCTTGCTTTCATCTGTTTATACGGTTTTGCTGTAAAACTGTTCCGAGTTGTAAACTGGTACAAGAATATAGCGTTTTTCAGCAGAGTCAAGAAAATTGATGTCATCGGGCCAAGATAACTTTTTGGTAAAAATATATTCCTTTTATCAGGCCGTTGATAATGGTATATTTAACTTTTTATAAAAACCCATCAAAGGTCCGTGGAATGAAAAAAGAGCCCGATCAGACAAATCTTCCGGAAGAAAAAAAGAAACTGACAAAAGAAGATTTTCTTGTGCCGGTGTCCAAGGCCAAGACTTCGAGTTCCAAAGCGCTTGTCAAATCTGACCCTGTCCAGAGTTATTTAAATGAAATCAACCGGTACCGACTGTTGACCAGGGAAGAAGAAATTGAACTGGGCAAAAGAATACAGGAAGACGAGGATCAGGAAGCCGCCTATATCATGACCACCTCCAATTTGAGGCTGGTGGTTAAAATCGCCCTGGAATTTCAAAGGATCTGGATGCAGAACCTTTTAGACTTGATCCAGGAAGGCAACATCGGACTGGTCCAGGCCGTGAAAAAATTCAACCCCTATAAGAATGTCAAATTCTCCTATTATGCATCTTTCTGGATCAAGGCCTATATTCTCAAATTTATCATGGATAACTGGCGCATGGTCAAAATCGGCACCACCCAGGGCCAGCGAAAGTTGTTTTTCCGGTTAAAAAAAGAAAAACAGCTCCTGATTGAGCAGGGCTTTGACCCCAAACCCAAGCTGCTGTCCCAAAGGCTCGGGGTATCGGAAAAAGAGGTCATTGACATGGACCAGCGGCTGGCCAACTGGGATTTGTCTCTGGATGAACCCTTAAAAGATGATTCCAACACCGAAAGAATTGAATTTGTAAATGTTGAGGCTGAATCCTCTGAAGACCAGGTGGCCAAAAAAGAGATTGAAGATATTCTTCACACCAAAGTGAATACCTTCAAAAAAACCCTCAATGAAAGGGAGCTTGAAATTTTTGAACGGCGTATTTTTTCAGACAGCCCTGAAACCTTGCAGGAAATAGGACAGGAATATGCCATTTCACGGGAACGGGTCCGGCAGATCGAAAACAATATCTTAAAAAAGATGAAAGAATATTTTAAAAAGGATATGCCCGACTTTGATATGTACGATCACAGCCAGTAAATCCTCTAAAAAAAAATAAGTGACTGTATCCATGAAAAGTGCCTTTGCCTCTTTATTGACTGCGTTGCTCATCATCATCTCAGGATGTGCCAAAACTTCAGGGACCCCTGATCTGGTTAAATCTGATCTTCCGGGCCCTAAGGAAACCGCAGATCTTGAAAATGAGCTTTCAGCCAAATATCTCTATCTTGAATCCAGGATCCACCTTCAGGAAGGCCGGCTTGAACAGGCCGTGTCCGTGCTGGGGAAAGCCATTGAGAAAGACCCGGAATCCAGTTTGCTCAAACGGGATTTGATCCGGCTTTTTCTCCAGCAGGGCCGGAAGCAGCAGGCCCGTGAACTGGCTGAAAAGCTGGTGAAACAGGAACCTGAGAACATTGACAACCTGATGCTCCTGGTCCGGTTTCTGGACGGTGACAACCCCTATGGAGAACAGGACAAAGAACTGACGGCCCTGCTCAATAAAATTCTGGATCTGGCCCCGGACAAAAAAGAACCCTACCTGCGGCTGGGCAAGATATATATGGAAACCGAACAGTTTGCCAAGGCCCTTGACCTGTTTACCGGCATGGTTCAGGAATTCCCGGATTATTATGTGGCCCATTTTTATTTGGGGGAGGCCGATATCCTGACCGGAAATTTCGGTGCTGCCAGGAAAGCATTCCTAAAAAGCCTGGAACTTGAGCCCAACCTGATTGAGGCAAGATTCAGGCTTGCCGACATATACCGGCTGGAAAACAAATCGGAAGGGACGGCCATGCCCCCGGTCGTTCAGGAAAAGGTGCTGGCCTTGTACCGGAAAATCCTTGAGATAGAACCGGATAATTTTATGGCCCAATTTGAAACCGCCATTCTTCACTATAAGGCCAAGCAATTCCAGCAGGCACAAAAAATATTCATCCAGCTTTCCCGGGAAGCCCAGACAGACTCCCGGCCGGCCATGGTGGCACTTGAAACCTTTTTATCCGACAAACGCAGCCAGGACGCCGCCATTGCCTTTTCCCAGCTTGTAAAGGCGGCACCGGACAATGACATGCTTCATTTTCTGGCGGGCATGGCTTATGAATCGGCCAAAGCGTATGACCAGGCCATTAACCATTATCTTCAGGTGGGCCCG
The DNA here is from genome assembly GCA_963663165.1 of uncultured Desulfospira sp. Taxonomy (GTDB): domain Bacteria; phylum Desulfobacterota; class Desulfobacteria; order Desulfobacterales; family Desulfobacteraceae; genus Desulfospira. Next base: position 1,555,079 of record OY760175.1, read on the forward strand.
GATCACCCGGATTACAAAAAAGCCCTCTTCACCGTTGCCTTTTTGTACCGGGACACGGACCAGACCCCAAAGGCGGTGTCGTTTCTGGAAAGCCACCACCAGCAAGATCCCAAAGATGCGGATATTGTCTTATACCTGTCGTCTCTCTATGAAAGGACCGGGGAACTGGACAAGGCCCTGCCCATGCTCAAGCAGTCGGTTCTGGACGCCCCTGAAAATACGGTTTTGCTCTTCCGGCTCGGGACCGTTCAGGACCTTACGGGATTACGGCAAGACTGTATTGAGACCATGAAAGAGGTCATAAAGATTGACCCTGAACATGCCGGTGCCCTCAACTATCTTGGGTACACCTATGCGGAAATGGGCATTCATCTGGATCAGGCCATGGACCTGATCACCCGGGCACTGAGAATTCAACCCGAAGACGGGTACATCACCGACAGCTTAGGCTGGGTGTATTTTCAAAAACAAAACTATGAACAGGCCGTTATCTACCTTGAAAAAGCCGCCCGTCTGAGCAATTATGAACCCATTATCGCCGGGCATCTGGCCGATGCCTACGTTAAAACCCGGCAATATCCCCAGGCCCTTTCAGCTTATAAGAAAGCGCTGGCCAACCTGAAAAAAAAGGATGAAAATAAAATCAGGGAACTTGAGAAAAAAATCCAACAGGTGGAACAGCATTTAGAACAGGAAAACCAACCGGCTCCTGTGGAATAACAGTCATCCCCTAAAGGGCAGGAACCAGACTGGCTTAAGTGTTCCCGTCTTAAGCATCGGTCCACAATGAAAAATGAAAGTCTTTTCAACTTGGTTAAAGGACTTCCATAAACTGCACACGAAAGCCGTTTTCAAATGAAACATCCCAGGCTTTATGCGCCATTTTTTTTATTTCTGATTTTCCTTATTTCAGGATGCGGGCCAAAGCGGCCTGAAACCGATCCCGGCCAGGATCAGAAAGCCGGCCAGACCGCCTTTGCCCTGTTGTCCCGGAATCAGGAAATAAAGACCAGCAAAGGCGTGGCCTGGGTCCGCCTTGACACAGACAGCCGAAAAGATAAATTCAGGCTGGCCTGGATTGTCCAGGCCCCGGACAGGGCAAGACTCACCCTTCTTTCCTCCGGCATTTTATATGAAACCATCATTGCGGACGGGACAGCGGTCCGGTTCATCTCCCATACCAATGAACACAAGCCGTACACCACCCATGTGTCAGATCCTGACATGGAAAAATTGATCCATATTCCCATTAAGCTTTCCGAAATTATCTTAATCCTGTCCGGCCGGCTTCCGGTCACGGAATTTGACGATGCCTGGTTTTCCTCAGATCCCCCTGACCAGACCCGGATTTCACTTAAAAAGAAGGATTCAACATCTCTTTATCAGCTCGAACTTGATTCTTCCGGAATTCTCCGGCACCTGACCGCCCAAAAAAGGAACCAGGCGTTTCTATACGGTATTGAGTACCGTTCATGGGAAAAAATCCAGGGATACAACGTCCCGACGGCTCTGACAATAAAAGACCGGATAGAAAGGACCTTGCACCTTGAAATGTCGACCTTTCAGATCAACGTTTCCATAAAAGAGGGGGTATTCTGGTTGACAGAACCGGGATCATGACCATAATCTAACCAGTTTTTAACCGGTCCCTCTTATTTTAAGGAGATGCAAATATCATGATTCACGACAGTGTAGACAAGGCAAAACAAAGCGGCGGATGCCCCTCCCAGAACAACCCTCAGGCAGCTAAACAGCGGGAACAAGAGGCCATGATCAAAGCTTCCCTGGCCAAAATCAAACATAAAATTTTTGTTTTAAGCGGCAAAGGCGGCGTTGGAAAGAGCAGTGTGTCCGCCAACCTGGCCGCCAGTCTCTCCAGACAGGGATATCAAACCGGCCTGATGGACGTTGATGTCCACGGCCCCTCCATAGGCCAGATGCTGGGAATGAAAGAGCTTCTGGACATTTCCCAGGACCAGAAAATGCTCATTCCCCAAAAAATCACTGAAACCCTTAAAGCGGTATCGGTCCAGGCCCTGATGCAGGACAAGGATCAGGCCATTATCTGGCGGGGACCGGCCAAAACCGGCATCATCCAGCAGTTTGTGGGATCCGTTGACTGGGGGGAACTGGACTTTCTGGTCATTGACGCGCCTCCGGGTACCGGAGACGAGCCCCTCACCGTTGTCCAGAACATCCCCGAAGCGTTGGGCATCATCGTCACCACCCCCCAGGAGGTGGCCCTGGCCGATATCCGCAAATCCATCTCATTTTGCAAAACCGTAAAACTCAAAACCCTGGGCATTGTAGAAAACATGTCCGGGTTCAGATGTCCCCACTGCAACCAGGTCATTGACCTGTTCTCCACCGGCGGCGGCGAGAAAACCGCCAAGGCCCAGGGACTTACCTTTCTGGGGGCCATCCCCTTTGACACCCAGGTGGTGGCATCGGGCGATTCCGGTGTTCCCTTGATGCTCCAGGACAAGGAAACTCAATTTTCAAAGGCGTTTCAAACCATCGTGGACAACATTTTAAAACAGATCAACCCATAAGATCAGCGGCAAAATTTTTTTCAAAACCCATGGCCGTGTCGGAGCCGCTTTTGGAAAACATTTTTAAACAGGGCGGGGAACTAAAAAAACTTCTGAATTCAAGGGAGATAAATGATTTTAGGTCCCCGGCCTGTTTTTCAGCCAATGCCCTGCGGCGCAAAACAGAAACCCGCCAGGAAAACGACTACCGCCAGTCCTTCAGCATTGATGCCGACCGGATTCTAAACTCCCTTGCCTTTACCCGGTACATTGATAAAACCCAGGTTTTTTCCCTGATCCAGAACGACCATTTAACCCACCGGGTTCTCCATGTCCAGCTGGTATCCCGGGTGGCCCGGACCATCGGGCGCTACTTAGGGCTCAACCAGGATCTCATTGAAGCGGCCGCGTTAGGCCACGACATCGGCCACCCCCCTTTCGGACATGACGGGGAGGGGTTCTTATCGCGCCTGACAAAGGCCTGCGGGGCCGGGTATTTTCATCACAACCTTCAAAGCATCCAGTCTTTAGATAAGATTGAAAGAAAGGGACAGGGCTGGAACCTGAGCCTTCAGACCCTGGACGCCATTGCCTGCCATAACGGAGAGGTCCATTCCCGGAAACTGGTTCCGGAAAACTCCCGGTCTTTTAAAGATTTTGATCTGATGATTGAACAGATGAAAACAAAGCCGGCCTGTAATGTGATCCCCATGACCCTTGAAGGATGCGTGGTCCGCATGGCAGACACCATATCTTACGTGGGAAGGGATCTTGAGGACGGTATCCGGCTTGGTGTGGTAAAACGGGAGCAGGTCCCCGAAGAATGTGCCAAAACCCTTGGCCAGACCAACGGCACCATCGTGTTCAACCTGGTAACCGATCTGATTTCCAACAGCATTGACCAGCCCTTTATCCGATTTTCTGAAAATGCCGCCCACGCCCTTTTAACCCTTAAACAATTTAATTACAAACACATATACAAAAACCCGCTTATCAAAAAACATCTGACCACCATTGAGGATATCTTTAAATTCCTGTTTGAAAAATTTCTTGAAGACCTGAATACCGGGAACCAGGACTCGGTTATTTTCAAAGAATTTCTCATTGACATGGACGACACCTACCCCAATGCCTTTTCACCCCCTGAAATTGTCCGGGATTTTATCTCCGGAATGACCGATTCCTACTTTATCCGGCAGGCCCCGGAATCAATGCGGCCCAGGGTCATCGACCATGTTTAAAGACCGGGACACCTATCGAAAGCTTCACCGCAAAAAGGGGCTGGTCTCCTTTGATATCACGGTCAGTCAAACCAACCTGAACATCCAGGCAGAACAGAACCTGTCCCGGCAAGCCGTATCTGCCGCCTTAAAATACAGGACATACATTGAAACCCACATTAAGTCTCACCCCAAGTTTTCGTCCTCTTTTTCTCCATTGCCCCTGCCCGGCTTTGTGCCGGCCATCGTCAAAGACATGTATGACGCCGGGCTTAAAGCCGGCACAGGCCCCATGGCCGCCGTGGCAGGCGCCCTGTCGGAATCTGTGGGAAAAGCACTGTTAGACCTGTCCGGGGAAGTGATTGTAGAAAACGGGGGAGATATCTTTATTCGCTCAAATTCAGACACGACCTTTGGCGTGTTTGCCGGCAAATCCCCCTTGAGCATGAAAGCCGGCATCCAGGTCAAAGAAAGAAGCGCACCCTTTGGGCTGTGCACCTCGTCCGGCACCATCGGACACTCAAAAAGTTTCGGCAAAGCCGATGCCGTAACGGTTCTGTCTTCCTCCTGTGCCTTAGCCGATGCGGCCGCCACAGGGCTTTGCAACATGGTCAACACCCCTTTGGACATTGAAAAAGCCATTGACCGGGGAAAGCAGATCCCCGGTGTTGACGGCCTTGTGGTGATCCTTGGAAAGCATATGGGATTGTGGGGGGACCTGGAATTGGTGCCGCTGACCTGACCTGGATGTTGCGAGTCTGTAACGCGATGCGATTGGAGAGGACGATCGGCTATCTTCTGACCGATACCGCCCTTATGGATATATATTCAATTTTGTTGAAGGTTAAGAAAAGACAAACCGTCTGGCGCCATTTTCCCTAAATGGCGAAGTCAAACTTAGTCTTAAATTCGGATATAATCTGGCTGCAGACTCCGGTCTGACTGTCCAAAGAAAATGACGGTGCTGAGGAGACTTCAATCAGCCAGGCCATGATCAGGACAGATACCATCACGGTCAGTACGGACAATAAAATCGCTTTTACCGGTTTCATGATCTTTTTTCCTTTTCGTTGTAAAGGCCATTTTGATCTTGGCTGATAATTTTTATTGCAAAAACCAGACCAGCGAAAAGGAGGAATGCGATTTTATATAAAAGTTATATAACAAACTGAATTAAAACAACTTTAGATTCACCCCCTTCCAAGGCAACCATTTTAAAAGAAAAAAAGCTGCCGCAACTATGAAAAAAAGGTAACAAATTACGGCAAAAAATTAAGAAAAAAAGAACTTTTTTTCATACCGGTTATGCGGGTTTATTAACCGGCGCCTTTTTGGCGGGCAAACTTTTCTTGGCCGGTGCAGCGGGTTTGGCCCCTTTCGGTTTGCCGGGATTGATCCCCCTTAAAATGGAAATCAGGTCATTGCGCTTTTCAGCCATGACCAGGGAGACGGCCTCCATCTGGGACTCATTAAGACTGAGTTTTGAATCTTCAAGGAATTTGAGCAGATTGTCGGCAATATCAAGCATTTTATCATAGGCGTCTGCTTCTTTTTTTGTCGCAAATGTCATTTTTTCCTCTCCATTCCTGACCACAATATACTTTGTAATGACAGCCATTTTTTCTCCTTCAAGGGTTGTGGTTAGATGTTAGCACTTAGCTGTTAGCTGTTAGCTGTTAGCTGTTAGCTGTTAGCTGTTAGCTGTTAGCTGTTAGCTGTTAGCTTTAAAAAACCAGACATGGAAATTCTTTGTCAAGAACTTTATGGTTTTTATATGAAAGTCTCACTAACATCTTGAGAAGACTTCCATTATTTGTTGTGGGCGGTTCTTGGTTGGATAACCAGGGCGGCCCGTGGCCGTTATTTAAGAATTGTTTAGGTCCAGGAGCTGCTGGCTGAGCCAGACCAGCACCAGGACCGGGATGCCCATCAGGGCCGTGATCATAAAAAAGGCCGGATACCCCAACGCATCGACAATGGCGCCGGCATACCCCCCGAATCCCTTGGGAATCAAGGTCATCAGGGAAGTGAATACCGCATACTGAACCGCCGTAAACCGGATACTGGTCAAGCTGGACAAAAAAGCCACAAAGGCGGCACTGGCAATGCCGGCGGCCAGGTTGTCCGCCGAAATGACCACGTAAAGCAGGACCAGCTGATGCCCTGCCCCGGCCAGGGCCATAAACAGCAGGTTGGTCAAAGAAGACAGCAGGGCACCGGCAAACAATATCCGCATGATCCCGTATTTCAGGGACAAAATCCCCCCAAGGAATCCGCCGGCAATGGTCATGAACAGCCCAAAGGTTTTGACGATACCCGCGATCTGCGTTTTTGAAAACCCAAGATCCTGGTAAAACACGTTGGAAATAACGCCCAGGACAATGTCCGAAATCCGGTACAATCCAATCAAAGCAAGCATCAGCCAGGCCAGAGACAGGCCGTACCGCTTAAAAAAATCCCGGATGGGCTCCACATAGGTTTCCTTAACCATTCCCGGGTTGGCCGCCCCTGTTTTCATGACCAGGCAGCCCACGCCAACGGCAGCCCCAAGCCCGGCACAAAGCCGGATGAACTCCACCATAAAGCCTGCCAGGGCGTGATTTTTCAACACCTGGGCAAGGTTTGATGTTAACCCTGCGGCCATTCCGGAACTCACATAAAACAATACCACAAAGCCGGCCACACCGGCCAGAAACACCAAGAGAGACCCCAGGTAATCTTTTGACGAATAGGGGCTGTCAGCCCTGGCCGTCCCCTTTGGCTCGCCAATGATCAGGGTGGTGGCCACGCCCACAAGCATCAGCCCTGCCATAATCCGGTAGGTGGTCTGCCAGGCCATGCTGTCATAATGACCCAAAGATGACCCCAGGGTTTCAGCCAGAAAAAGTGACCCGGCCCCGGCGGCCAGCATTCCGATCCGGTAGCCCGCAATATAGGACGATGCCATCAGGGCCTGAAGTTCCGTGCCGGCCGACTCAATCCGGTAGGCATCAATGACAATGTCCTGGGTGGCCGAAGAAAACCCGAGCATCACGGCCGCTGCCGCCATAAACACCAGACTCTGGTGACCTGATCCCGGATCAATCTGCGCCATCAAAAGAACAGCCAGAATTATCCCGGCCTGGGCCGCCAGAATCCAGGACCGCCGGCGGCCTAAAAGCCTTGTCAAAACAGGAATGGGAAACCGGTCCACCAGGGGCGCCCAGATAAATTTAAAGGAATATCCCAGGGCCGCCCAGCTGAAGAACGTAACCGACGACCGTTCCACGCCGGCCTCCCTGAGCCAGAGGGACAAAGAAGAAAAAATTAACAAAATGGGCATCCCGGCTGAAAACCCGAAAAAAAGCATGGTGATCACCCGGGGATGACAAAATGCGGCAATGGATTGGCCAAGATGGCGCACGGATGGGCTGCTGATCTTCACAAAAGGGGCCTATAAGCTAATTTCAAACCCGCTGGGAACCCCAAAACAGGGAATGGGCGATGCATTGTCCCGGGCAAGACGATCTTTTAGCATTTTTTGGGCGTCTTTGACCACTTTTTTCATATCCTTGTCAGTCCGGTCCTGATTGATGTGAACCAGCCCGAGCTGTTTAACACCGGCCGCTGCCGCCAGGTTCACCACATCCGGAACCATGGAGTGGCCCCAGCCGATTTTATTTTTATACTCGCCGGCCGTGTACTCGGCATCATGGAACAGGATATCCGCGCCTTGACAAAAGCCGACGTAATCATCAAATCCCGCGCCCTGGGGGTGGTCATGCCCTAACTCATTGTCCGTCAACAGCACAAAGGCCTTACCGTTTTCCTTCAACTTATACCCCATGCTCCCTTCAGAATGGCTGGCAGGAATGGTTTCAATTTCAATGGCGCCGATACTAAACTGACCGGTTAACGAAGGATCAAAGATAATCCCGGCCTGATAATCTGAAAGGGTTACAGGAAATAAAGGAGGAGACATGATCCGGGACAGCACCTGTCGGGTACTGAGGCCTTCAAAGGTTCTGTCCTGAATAATCAGTTGGTTACTGGCATCCAGCAACGGGGCAAAAAACGGCAAACCGATAATATGGTCCCAGTGAAAATGGGTGAGCAGCAGATAAAATTTTGATTTCTTTCTCGTGGCCAGTGATTTGCCTAGCCCGCGGATACCGGTTCCTGCGTCTATGATGATGATTTCTCCGGAATCGGCTATAATTTCAAAGCAAGTGGTATCGCCGCCGAATTCCAGGTAGCCTTTTCCGGAAACAGGTATGGAACCTCTGGATCCCCAGCATCTAATGAACATGTCTCTCCTGGTATAGGGTGAAAATTTTCATGCAAAACAGCCATTAAAATCGGTCTATATGTTTAACGAATTAAATTCATAAACTGAAATTTAATTATTTTTAAAAACGGTTAAACGGTATCAAACTTTTTTAACACCTAACCGTTGACAACCTTACGATTATTGCTTAGGAAAACCTTAGGGTCTATATAGCATACAACAAACTCATAAAAAAGGGGGCGATTCATTATGGCACAACTTATTGCTGACAGAAGAGATGTGGACTTTGTTCTTCACGAGCAGATCGGGATGGTCGAACATGAGCTGTTTGCCGAGTTCAACAAAAAAACCGTTGACCTGATTGTATCTGAAGCAAGGAACCTGGCCATCAAAGAGATCCTGCCAACGTTCAAAGAAGGGGATGAACAAGGCTGTGTCCTTGAAAACGGCAAGGTCACGACCCCCCCCTCCTTTAAGCGGGCCTGGGACCTGTTCTGCGAAGGAGAGTGGCTGGCCATGTGCGATGATCCCGAAGCCGGCGGCCAGGGCATGCCCCGGACCGTGGGCAGCGCGGCTTTAGAATATATGGTGGGGGCCAACTCCTCTTTTATGCTCTACTACGGCATGACCCACGGGGCCGCCAAACTCGTGGAATCCTTTGGCACCGAGGCCCAGAAAAAGCTTTACTTAAAAAATATGTTTGCCGGCAAATGGGGCGGAACCATGCTGCTCACCGAGCCTGAAGCCGGCTCCGATGTCGGGGCCCTGACCACCACGGCCGTCAAAAAAGGTGACGGCACCTATGCCATCAACGGGTCCAAAATTTTCATCTCCGCCGGGGAACACGATCTGTGCGATAACATCATCCATCCGGTTCTGGCCCGGATTGAAGGGGCACCGGAAGGCACAAAGGGGATTTCCCTGTTCCTGGTCCCCAAGTACCTGGTCAACGAAGACGGGTCCCTTGGACCATTCAACCATGTGGTCTGTACCGGGCTTGAACATAAAATGGGAATCCATGGAAATGCCACGGCATCTCTGTCTTTGGGCGAGAAAGGCGAATGCATCGGCACCCTGCTGGGGGAAGAAAACAAGGGCATGCCCGAGATGTTCCAGATGATGAATGAGGCCCGGGCCTTTGTGGGCATGCAGGGGTTTGCCACGGCATCTGCCTCCTATATGTATGCCTTAGAGTATGCCCGGACCAGAATCCAGGGCCGCCACCTGGCCGCCGGCAAGACCGGGGATTATAAAAGCGTGACCATCATCAACCACCCGGATGTCAAGCGCCAGTTGCTGAACATGAAGGCCTATACCGAGGGCATGCGCTCGTTGCTCTACTATTACGCCAAATGCACCGACATCGTTCACACCACAGAAGATGAAACCCTCAAAAAAGAGACCAGCGCCCTGATTGAAGTGCTCACCCCCATTGCCAAAGGGTTTGTCACGGACAAGGCCTTTGAGGTCTGCTCCCACGGGGTTCAGGTTTACGGCGGATACGGATATATCCAGGAATACCCGGTGGAACAGCTGCTCAGGGACTCCAGAATTTTCATGATCTATGAGGGGACCAACGGGATCCAGGCCATGGACCTTGTCGGCCGCAAGCTGTCCATGAACAAGGGGGCCTCCTTTGCCTATTTCCTGGACCAGATCAAACAGACCATTGAGCAGGCAAAAGCGATTGAGGGCGTGGAAGGCCTTGCCGAAAAAGTGGCCCATGCCGTTTCCCGGTTAGAAGAGCTGGCCGCCGAAATCGGCAGCCGGTCCAGGTCTGAGAATATGCTCAATGCCTATGCCTTTGCCAGTCCGTTCCTGGAAATCACCGGGGAAATCACCTTTGCCTGGATGCATTTGTGGCGGGCCTGTGTGGCCGCACCCAAGCTTGCCAAAAAAGTCGGCTCCCTGGATAAGGACGAAGTGGCCGCCAAAGCCGCCAAGAACAAGGACGCGGCCTTTTATGCCGGCCAGATGGCCACGGCCCGGTTTTTTATCCATACCCTTCTGCCGGCGGTTTATGGTAAGATGGATGCGATCCTTGAAGGGGATTCTTGTGTAGAGGATATACAGGACGTCTCCTTTGGATCAAAATAGGGTTTGAACGAAAAGCCACCCATCTGCTGCGTTGCAGAAAAATTTGCAATCCTCACGACCTTCAAGGTTGCTCCGGTTGCAAATTTTTCTGGCTTCTGACCTTTGGTTACGCCTTGCATCTGGGTACCTTTTCGCCCAAACTCCAGTTCTCAACCAGATATAACCTAAGTGGGTAGGCCAACGGCTATTAGGCTGAAGTTTGCAATTCCTTCAGCCTAAACCCCTTCAGCCTAAACCCCTTTACAAAGGAGTCCTTCATGTTGGAAACCATAAAGAAAAGTATTCTTACCGGGATTGGCATGGCCTTGCGGTCCAAGACGGAAATTGAGGAGATGGCAAAGGAGTTTGCCCAGAATGCCGAAATGAACCAGACAGAGGCAAAGGAATTTCTCAACGAGATTCGGACCAAATACGATGAGGCCCGGTCCGACTTTGACAAGAAACTGGAATCCGCCGTTGAAACCGTATTGAAAAAACTGGACCTGCCCACCCGGTCGGATATCCGGGAACTGAACAGCCGAATTGATGAGCTTGCCGAAAAACTGGACAAAAATTCCTGATCCGGGCCCATGCTCAGCATTAAAAATATCGGCAAGGTCACCAAGCGGTACCGCCATCTGATCCGGTACCAGCAGATCATCGGGATTATTTTCAAGTATGGGTTTGAAAATATCCTGGAAGCCGTCCGGATCGACCATTACATTGAATCCGGTTTAAAGCTGTTTCACCTGGACCGGGCCGATGAGCCCAGCGAGAAAATCCACCGGCTCAACCGGAACCAGAGAATCCGGATGGCCCTGGAAGAACTTGGGCCCACCTTTGTCAAGATGGGCCAGGTTCTCTCCTCAAGGCCTGATCTGGTTCCCCTGGACCTGATCGGTGAACTTGAAAAACTTCAGGACAATATCCCGAGTTTCGGTTTTGACCAGGTAACGGGCATTATCCTTTCAGAGTTCGGCAAAAGCCATGAAGTCATGTTTGATTCCTTTGACCCTGCCCCTTTTGCCTCGGCCTCCATCGGCCAGGTTCACCAGGCAACCATCCAGGGCGACATCAAGGTCGCCGTCAAGGTCCAGCGGCCCGGAATAAAAAAGACCATAGAGGCCGACCTCGAAATCATGCACCACCTGGCCTCCATCCTTGAACGGAATATCGAAGAAGCCGCCCTTTTCCGGCCGGTCAAAATTGTTGAAGAATTTGCCAAAACCCTTGAGAAGGAACTGGACTACACCATTGAAGCGGCCAACATGGAGCGGATGGGCGGGCAGTTTGCAAAGGACAGGTCCATTCATATTCCCAAAACCTTTCCCCATCAATCCAGTGAACGGGTCCTGACCATGGAGTTCATCCAGGGCATAAAGGCCGACAACATCAAGGCCATTGATCAGGCAGGCCTTGACCGGAAACGGATTATGCGGACCGGGGCTGACTTTACCATGAAACAGGTGTTTGAGCACGGGTTTTTCCATGCCGACCCCCATCCGGGGAATATCTTTGTTCTTGAAGACGGCCGGATCTGCCCGGTTGATTTCGGCATGACAGGCTACGTGGACCAGACCACCCGGGAAATCTTTGTGGACCTGATCCATGCCATCGGCTCTAAGAATTTCAAGGCCTCGGCCACCCTGTTGTGCAGCCTTGCCGAATATGATGCCCTGCCGGACATGGCCTTTTTGGAAAAGGATCTTTCCCAGTTTGTCTCCCTGCACCTGACCAAGTCGTTAAAGGACATCAAAACCACCGGAATGCTCAACCGGTTTCTTGAACTGTGTTCGACTCACGGTATCCGGATACCGCCCGATCTTTTTTTAATGATGAAAGCCTTTATCTGCGTTGAAGGGCTGGCCAGAAAACTGGACCCGGACTTTAATATGATCGCCCATGCCGTGCCCTATGTGGAAAAGGCCAAATTCAAAAAATACTCCCTGCCCCGGCTCACCGAGGACCTTCTGGGCATTGCCCGGGAATCCCTGGGGCTGTTTCAGACCCTTCCCGCGGACGCCAAGGAACTGCTCCGGCTGGCCAAAGCCGGCAAACTCCACCTTGACATCAGCATCGACCAGATGGACCGGATGATGAAAACCCAGGACCAGACCTCCAACCGGATTTCCTTTTCCATCATCATTGCGGCCCTGATTTTGGGGTCGGCCATCGTGGTCAACTCCGATGCCCAGCCGCTTCTTTTCGGATTTTCGGTCATCGGCATTGCCGGCTTCATTGCCGCGGCCGTCATGGGAATCTGGCTTTTGGTGGCCATTATCCGGCGAGGAAGGTTATAAAGCGGAGACCGGAGACTGGAAACCGCCAGACCGGATGTTGTAAATCCTTTAGCCTTAAATCGTTGGAGCGGGCCATGCCCGCGATTCTTTCGCGGGCATGGCCCGCTCCAACCTTGCCAGTGCCGCTTTATTAGAAAACCATGAGAAGGCTTGGGGTCGCTATACAACCTTGAACCAATCTGCTATTTTCCCGAACCATAAAATTTAACAGGCAATGTGAGGCGCTGCCTGGCGGTTAAAATGGAAAAAGGGATATGATCAAAAATGGTAGATGATTCACAGCCGGTGTATCGGAAAGACTGGTCCGCCACCCTTAAAACCGCCGCCATTGTCTGGGGTGTCAATTTTCTGTTAACCGGATTCAAGTTTCTCATCTACTGGGTGTCCGGCAGCCTTGCCGTGCTGGCCGAGGCCTGGCACAGTTTTACGGATATCGCCACCAGCGGCCTGGTTTTTTTCGCCATCTTCTTTTCAACCCGGAAAACCGGCCAGACAGAAGGCCCGGGACAAGGCCCTGAAGGGCCCCGGCATGTCAGCGTCCTGGAAATTGCCGCTTCGGTCTGTATCGGACTGCTGCTGCTGACCGTATCCGGCCTGCTGTTTACCAAGCTGCTGGGATCTGATGCCGCGCCCATCCGAAGCCCCCTTTTATCGGGGATCACCTTTATTGTCTTTGCCGTTGCCTCCTATCTTATCAGCACCTTTGAAACCCAGATGGGAAAAACCCAGGCCTCTTTAGGGCTGATATCCGACGGCATGCACGCCAAAGCGGACATGCTCGCCTCTTTGCTCACTGGACTGAGCCTGATCCTCTATGCCATGGGCGTGAACATTGATAAGTGGATGGCCGGGGCTGTTGCCACGGTTATGCTGCTTCTGTCTTTAGATACTTTTGTGAATGCCTTTAGGGTGGTTAAGGACAAAAATGGAAAATCACTCTATAACTACCGTTTTTTAAATGCCATCCTGTCGGTTTTCACCATGGACAATCTAACCCGGCTGCCCCGGTACGGCCATGCCTTTCTGGTTAACCGGCTGGGGGACAGGGCAAGGGTTACACGGTTATACAACGTCTGTTTATTCATCCCCGTGGCGTATATTTTGTATGTTTACGGCTCAACCGCCTGTTACACGGTAGCCGTCAATGAGACCGCCATTGTCGAGCGGTTCGGCAGCCCCTCGGGCAAGCCAATGGGACCGGGATTTCACCTGAAACTGCCCTGGCCCGTGGACAAGGTGGTCAAGGTCGGGTCGGCTTCCATCCGAAGCCTTGATATCGGCAATACCGCTTCAACCCGGCAAGCCTTTATCTGGACCGTAAAGCACGGCAGTGAAGAAGCCTTTCTAACGGGGAACAACAACTTCTTTTACCCTTATATCACCCTTCATTACCGGATCAGAGACCCGTTTAAATTTCTTTACAACCACCGTGATCCCGAGCAGTTGCTCAATGAGGTGGGACACAGGGCAGCGGTCTGTCTGTTTGCCGGGCAGTCCTTTTATGATATTGCCACCACAAAGCGGGGCCTGCTCCAGGAAAAAATGAAACAGTCCATCCAGCAATCCCTGAACCGCCATGACAGCGGTATTGAACTGGTCAGCGTCAACTTCAGGGACATCCACCCGCCCATTTCCATTGCCAAATCCTTTGAAGAGGTGGTGGCCGCCTTTCAGGACAAACAGGAAACCATCAACCAGGCCATCGGGTATGCCAACAGCGTGATTCCCCAGTCCCGGGGTGATGCCGACAAAAATGTCCAGTCGGCCCGGGGCTACAGTGTTCACCGCTTAAGCCAAGCCCAGGGCGAGGCCAGGCGGTTTGAACTGCGGTTGCCGGCCACCCATGCCGAAAAGAATATTTCCATGGAACGGCTCTACCGGGAAACCATGACCCAGGTCTTAAAAGACAAAACCAAAATCATTGTGGATCCCAATGCCGGAATCCCGGACATCTGGATGAACTTTAACAACACCGAGTCTAATTTTTCAGAGGTCTGGTCCAGGTCCGACAGGGAACCAGATGATAAAGGACGGTAAAATGAAATATATCATCCCCGCCATTTTGATCATTACAGCCCTTTCCTATCTTAGCACCTATACGGTATCCCAGAGGGAATATGTGGTCCTGACACGGTTCGGCAAGCCCTGCGGCACCATCAGCACACCCGGGCTTCATGCCAAGCGGCCCGGTTTTCTGGAAACAGTAAACCGCATCGAAAGAAGGGCCCATATGTTCAACACCAACCCCATTCAGCTGCTGCTCGGGGATAAAAACCCTATTATCATCACCTGTTATATCTGCTGGCGGGTCAAGGATCCCCTGCTGTTTTTTCAGTCCCTTTTAAACAGCGACATTGCCACCCAGAAACTGTCGGACATGGTCAATTCACAAATGGGCAATGCCTTGGGGGAATTTAAGCTTGATCATATCATTAACACGGACGCCTCACAGGTCAGGCTTGCCGATCTTGAACAGCAGATCCTGGCCAAAACCAATGCCGGCGCCGTTGGCCGGTACGGCATTGAGGTCATGGACATCGGAATCCGGCGGCTGGCCTACCCGTCGGTGGTGGCGGACGCGGTTTACAACCGGATGCGCTCGGAACGGCTGAAGGAAGCCAAAAAATTCCGGGCTGAAGGCAAGGAAGAGGCTACCAAAATAAAGGCCAAAGCAGACCGGGAGGCCAAGGAAATCATGGCCCAGGCATTCAAAGAGTCTGAAATTCTCAAGGGCGAAGGGGACAGAAAGGCGCTGGAGATTTATGCCAATGCTTATACCAAGGACAAAGCCTTTTTTGAATTTTTAAAATCCATGGAGGTCTATAAGGATATTCTGGATAACCGGAGCACGGTTATCTTGTCCACTGATTCGGATATTTTTAAATATTTTAATCAATTGCAAGGAACAGAAGCACAATGACCCCCCCGGCCGCCACCCCGTTAAAACCCACCTTCCACCTGGCCTTAAGGCATGCCTGGCTGTTTTCCCGGTTTATTCTGGCCGGTCTTGCCCTGCTCTACCTGCTGTCGGGAGTTTTTTCCGTCTCACAAAATGAAATCGGTGTCCACATTCGCTTGGGCCGTATCATCAACGGCCATGTTCAGCCCGGGATCCATTACCGGCTGCCCTGGCCCTTTGATTCAGTGGCAAAGGTGGCGGTCCGGGAGGTCAAACGGGTGGTTATTGATGAGTTTGAACTCTCGCCTGCCCCAAAAGGAGAGGCAAAGCCGCCGCCGGACAGTTTTGCCGCCATGACCGGGCTGGACTCCTACTGCATCACCGGAGATAACAACCTGGCAACGGTCAGCTGCATTATCCAGTACACGGTGTTTAACCCGTCCGAATACCTGTTCAGCCATATGGACCCCGAAGGAATGCTCAAAAACCTGGCCTGCAAGTCCATTCTCCACTGCCTGGCCGCCATGCCCATCGACGACATCCTGACCAAAGGCAAACAGGCCGTGGCCAGCACCATTCAGCAAAAGCTGCAAACAGAGCTTGGCCAGATGAAAACCGGTATCAACATCTCCTCTGTAGAGATAAAGAACATCAGCCCGCCGGCCCGGGTGGCCAAATACTTTTCAGAAGTGGCCAAGGCCTCCATTGAACGGGAAAAAAGCATCAACGAGGCCCAGTCCTACCAAAACGAAGTCTTTTCCAAAGCCAAGGCCCAGGCCCGCGAACAAATGGAAGAAGCCAGCGGATATAAAAAAGAGGCCATCCTGATGGCCCAGGGAAAGACCGAGCGGTTCAACCAGCTTTTAGAACAGGCCGGGGAAAAGGGCAGCCTCACCTGGAAACTGCTCTATGCCGAATCCATGATTCAGATCATGAAAAGCGTGGGCAAAAAGCACATTGTCCAGACCAACAAGGACGGCCGTCCTGCGGTTAACCTTAAGATCAACACGCCTTAAGCATACGTTAAAATATTCGTATAAAATCAAATGATTAGATCCACAAACATTTCTCTAACACCATATTTATATTCTAATAATCCCCCCTTAACAAATCCCTAATTTCATTGGGATAAACTCGTTTCGACCGCCGGGAAAGGGCTGGCATCCGGAAAAGCTGAAATTTTAGCACCAGGATGCTAGGAATCCTGGCAAGTTAAGTTTGAAAGATTATCTAATTTACTTTAAGGAGGACGAGCAAGATGAAACGGGTATTATTAATTGCAGCAGCACTTTTATTTCTGGCCGGCAGCGCTCAGGCTGCCACCACGCTTACTTACGGTTGGGAAGACGGCGAGACGATTCTGGGAAGTTATAGTAGCATCACAGCCACCAATGATGATGAGCATGTGTATAGTGGGAGCTACAGTCTGAAATTAGTTGACGGCGGTGAATCTGGAACACCCCAGGCGTATGTGGCCTGGATTACCGGGCTCAGTGATGGCGATACGGTTACTGCAGGTTTCTGGGTTTATGACACCACTAGCGGCTCACCTTCTGGCAGAATCTGGGGACATTATACAGACGATGACACTGACATTGACAGCTATGTAAAAAGTGCCTCTGGGAATAACACTTACAGTGGTACAGACGGCACCTGGACTTACCTTGAATATACTTGGACTTTTGATTCTTCAAGCTCCAATGGTCTGGTAATTGAAGCAAGGACTTATTCAAGTTCAGGAGACACTATCTGGGTAGACGACATCACAGTTACCGCGCCGGATGGGGCTACGATCATGTTCGCAGGCGGGGCAGCAGCTACTGTTCCCGTTCCCAGCGCTATGCTGCTGTTAGGTTCCGGCCTTGTAGCCCTGGCTGGCATTCGCAGAAAAAATGCATAACCACAGGCAAGTGTAAACTTAAGTCCGGTAGGGCGGGCAAAAGCGCAGCGTTGCCCGCCATTTGCATGCAGAACACGTTATGGGCAAATAATAAAATCAAATGGCCTGAATTTATTGACGAACGGTGGGCACAAAAAGCGTGCCCACCCTTACCCGGCCAAGCCTATAATCGGCACAAAAATCTAAGGCCGGCGGGAATTTCCCGCCGGCCTTTTTTTGCTTCACCGCCCTTAACTCCATATCTTAAATAACGGCTTTAAACTCAATTTTTTCATCTGAGAACGTCGCTTCAATCACTTTATGCACGCCATGTCCGGGATTTGGCTCTTTAAAAATTTTAACCAACTGATATTGTGATAATATTTTCAGATCATTATTAAGACTTACCGGTGTGCGCCCCATATCCGACATCAGTTGGGAAAAAACAACTTTTTTCTTTATCCTCAGGTATTGTATGAGTCTGGTTCTTTCCGGCTTTAGTATGGCCATTAAATCTGAGGGATCAATCCATATGGTATTTTTAGGGGTTAATCTGCATCCCTCATCTATCTGTTTGGCGGTTTCTCTGGCTGACGTAAAAAAATCGGAAAGCGCCCCTGATTTTATCTCAATAGTCATTTTATGAACTCCCTTATTTCTTTTTCAAATTTTTCAACAAGTTCATAATAACTTGTAAAATCATCCATCTGTGTTATCTCTCCAAAGTAATGCCTGTGGTGAAAATGATGCGTATTATCATAGCCTAAGACCCTGCCGTTGTCCCCAGAGAAAATAAGATGATTAATATAGGCCATGCTGTACTTTACTATTTCACCCTGCTCATTCTCCCATGCATCGATTTTGACAATTCCGCCACCCCTTTTGGGATTTATGGGAAATTGTTCAGATACCACTTTTTTAAACTTCACCCTACCCGGCCGTCTAAATCTCATTTAATCATATTATCAGCCATAAAATATATTGTAAACCTGATTTTCAGTTGTTTTGAGATTGCTTTACCGGGATAGGATTTCATCAGACTGATGAAAATACTTGCAGGGAAATATGGAACTTGAAAGGAAGGGGGTACGGTACATGGGAACGGCGCAACAACCGCCGCTCCCATGTGAAGGTTTAAACGTTATTCATTAAGCATTTTTACGGCGAACCATCATCAATACCCCGACCAGGATCAGGGCCAGGGCCGTCACCAGGCCGCCCACAAGGTTCATGGCCGGCACCGGGGTGCTGTCTGAACTACCGGTGATAAAGCTCCAGATTTCCGAAGTGACGGTTTCAATGCCATCCGTGACCTCAACATACCAGCTCTTTTCCGTCCCCGCCGTCAGGCCTTCCCAAACCACACTCGCACTGCTGCCTGATGCAACACCCGTCTGAGAATCAATCAGATCCTTAGACTCACCGTCATAAAAGAAAACGTCCAGGGTCTGGTCGTCCGCATCTGAGACGGTTACGGTCAGGGTCGCGCTGGTTATGTCCGGGGTGGTGGTTCCGCTGTCTACCGAAGGCACACTGTTGGTTGTGGTGAACGTGGACAGCGCGGATGTGGTTTCCCCGGTTCCGTCAGTGGCCACCGTATACCAGCTGTAAATGGTGGCGTCGCTTAACCCGGTCCAGGCCACGGATGCGGTGGTTCCGGATGCCACATTTTCCACACAGTCGATCAGGGTGCCGCCTTCAGCGTAGAAACAAACGTCTACCGCATCCCCGTCACTGTCGACAACATCTACGGTCAGCCAGACATTTGAATCCACACCGGCAGTGCCGTTGGCAATGCTTGAAGCCGGGGTCACAGCGGCCAGGGTGTTTGAACCGGAGATGTAGCGAACCGAAGCATCGGCTTTGACCGGTGCGTCTTCTACGTTTTCATCCGCATCAGTGGCAATGGAGTAGAATTCGAAATACCCGTAGTCTCCTGCTTCATCGCCATCCACATCATAATCAAACGCCATGGACCAGTCGTCTGAGGAATCCGTGTCCTCGCCAATGAGGGTCCAGTCGCCCCAGGTTACGCCATCCGTGGAATAGCGGTAGTAGAACGCCACTTTGGTGGGTGCCACATCTTCCCCGCTGCCCGCCTCAACTTCATAGGAGACTTCCAGGGAAGGCGCGTATGAGGTGCTGTACTCCTTGGCGTCAAAATTATAAACCAATTTCGTGGCGCTGCTTTCTACAGTCGGTTTCAGGACAAAAGAGAGAATATCATCTTCGAGTGTCACTTGACTTTGAACAAAGGAAGCCACACTCCATTCATACCACTTTGCACTTCCCTCAACGAGAGTGACCTCATCTTCCGCCGTTTCTTCATAAGCGGGCTGACCATCCCAGTCAAGGGCACTTTCCGTCCAGGTATCATCTGTGCAGCCGTGTACTGAGGCCGCCATATCCCCGCCCTGATTATATGTCCACCACTGGTAAAGGCTTAGCGTGGCTGAAGTAACCGTTGCTCCGGCGGGTACCTTTCCATCCAGATCGAACTTCACCCAAATGCGCTCGTTTTCATAACCGCTGTTGTAGCTTTGCAGATACAAATTAGTTGCACTGCCGTATGTATAGGCCGGGTGTCCCTCGGCCACCTGGGTATCGGCACTGGCAGTCACAACCACCGTGCCGCTTCCTTCACCGCTGGTATCCGAAGCTGTGGCGGTCAGCGTAATGGAGGATTCAGTTGTGGTTGAAGTGCTGATGGCATCCACGGAACTGGTGGCCGGATAGCCGGTGACATCCTGGTCGGAAGCAATGGCCGCCGTGTGGCAGCGGAACCTGCGGTCGGTATAGTCCTCAACGGTCTGGACACCGGTCAGTTCAAGGACATCCCCCACCTCGCCGGGCAGGGTTTTGGTGTAGTAGGCATCGCCCTGGTAAATGGTCTGGGTGTTACCGTCGGCATCCACTACCGAGTTGTCACCGGTTTTTTTCACGTAGATTTTCACATAATGGTTTTCATGCCATTCATCCCAGAAAGAGGCAAAGTTGGGCATGGTCTCGGGACGGGCCAGGGTTTCGTCATGGCCCACAATCTCGATCTCAACACCGTCGGATACAATACCTTCTTCACTGATGAACTCGGGTACTCCCTCATAAAATCCGCCTTCACCCCATATCTCGATGATGTCGCCGTGCTGATACTTGCCGTCCAGGAACCCGAGAAAACCCCGGTAAAGCATGGTGTCTGAGAACTGGTGTTCCTTGTTGATGGAGCCGTCAGAGTTGACCAGATCGCTTAAGCCGTATTTTCCCCGGCGCAGCAAGGTCTCATCCGTGGCGGACAACAGCCGGATAAAGCCGTCCTCATGGTAGGGCTGGCTTTCGGTATCGGCAACAAAGAGGACAACGGCCCTGAACCCGCCGGCAAGCTCGGTGTCCAGATCGTACCGGTCTTCAATGCCGTTGGCATACATGGGACTTTCTTCGGTGTACTGGGCCGTGTAATCAATCACAGCCTGACGGATGTCCAAGGCTGTTTCAACTTCATTGGAAAAGGAGATGTCTGACTCGTGTTCCGCCATGTAGTCGCTGATAATGACTTTAAAAGTAGCGGTCTTCCCGATTTCAGTTCCATTATAGGTAATACTTGATATGGCCCCGTCCTGGGCGGTCACTTTCCAGCCGGCTGAGATGGAGGTGCCGCAGTAATCAGACTGAATGAAATCCCAGATCTGCTGGCCGGTCATCTCGACCTGTACCATAATATTGTCGCTCCAGGGATAGGCCTCATAAATTTCGTTGTAGGTGATGGGGCCCTTGGGCACATCCCGGCGGATGCTGCCGCCACTCTGGATGGCCAGGTCCGCATCAATTTCATTTTGTTCCATGTACCAGACCATGGCGTCGGTGATCCAGGCACCCACAGCATTGGTGGCGTTCCAGGGATATTCGCTTACCGTCCACCACTTGTCTTTGTCCATGAGCAGGTCAACGGCGGAATAGCCGATCACCTGGTCCAGGGCATAGGCGGGGGCGGGCGTCGTGTTATTGTAATCACTGATCAGGCCGTCAATAATTGTCTGCACAGCCGTATTGGGGGTAATTTCAGAACAGCGGATGGCATGTTTGGTGGCATTCACATACCGGCCCTCTCCGGTGACTTCCAGCTCGCCGATATACTGCATGTAGGAGGCCGCTTCCACCATGGTGGTTTTGTAGTTGAGCTGGGCCGGCTGCCAGGCCTTTTCATCCCAGGTGTGCCAGTGGCCCGACACCACCACTTCCGGCGGGTCCACGCCGCCGGAATCTTCAATCAGGGCATCACTGCCCGACACGATCCGGGTCTGGCCGATGTGGGACAAGAGAACCACCACGTCACATTCCTGCTCTTCGCGCAGTTCCTGCACATAATCCTTGATATTGATGGTGCTTGCGTCGTCATCATCCCAGACCGCCGTGACCACGTCGATAACGCCTTCGGTGGTCTCCCCCAGGTGAGAGGAGGTATCGGTGGTGTAGCCCAGAATACCTACCTTGACCCCATTTTCCAGAGTGACGACGTTATAGGCGGAAAAATACGGTGCTGTGGTTCCTTCAGAGCAGATATTCATGGAAATAATGGGCAGGCCGCTGTTGGTCATGTTGTTCAGGTAGGACATATACCGCACGTCATGGTTGCCCACCACGATGGCGTCAATACCGCGGCCGCCCAGAGCCTTCAACTGCGTGTCCAGGGAGCTGTAAAATGATAGCATTCCGCGGTTGCCGTCCAGGTCGCCCAAAGGACTGCCTTCGGAAATATCTCCGGCATCCAGCACCAGAGAAATGGGATCGGCTGTCTTCAGCTCGATCATCTTGGTGGCCATGTACGCGGCACCGCCCGCCTTTTCCAGAACCGGGAAATCGTCCTGTCCCGGAAAGTCAAAATCATGGGGAACCAGACGGGAATGGACATCGTTGACATGAAAAATTTTAAAGCTGTTTGCCGTGGACCATTCCCCTTCGTATTCAATGCGCAGCCGGGGGGCCAGGGAAGAAGAGTACTCCTTGCCGTCGAACACGAAGCTGACACTGGTGCCTGGCGCTTCGTCTGCGAGCTTGACCATCACACTGACCACGCCGTCACCGGCATATTCGGTCTGCACGTGGCTGGTGACATCCCAGGTGTACCAGCGGTAATCATCACCGGCGTTCAGGGCCTGGGTGGAAATGGCCGTGCTGCTGTAGGTTGGTTGGGCAGCCCAGGTAATCTCGTCTTCCGTCCAGCCATCTTCAGCCGCGTGAGCCGTAGCATTCGGGCTTTCGGAACTATCTGCCCCATAGCAGTAAAGCAGCAGTGTGGCCGACGTAATGGTGGCCCCGGCGGGAAGCTCTCCATCCAGTTCAAATTTAACATAAATACGTTCAGCGCCGTAAGTACTGGACCCGGCGCCCAGATACATAGAGGTTTTACTCCCGGAATTAGAGGTCGGATACCCCTCCACCACCTGGGAATCGGCGCTTGAGCCGATATTCACCTGACCGGCAAAGCCGGTGGCCGAAAACGCCAATAAGAAAAAAATTATCAAAAACTTGCGAATCCACTTAACCATTTACTGCCTCCTCCTTCAATAAAACGGCTGATCAGTCTTTATGGCTGAACAGCCCTGGTAATTTACGCTCTCTTAAAAAACTTTCTCTCAAATTGAATTTCCCATCAAAGAAGCCGCATTAAAAAAACGCAATTCTCAAGAGGGAACCCTCCTTCTTGCAGGATTTAAGATACCGGCTTACACATTGTCAAGTTAGTATAAAATTAGCATGTTAGGATCATGTCAGGATTATGTTTTGAAAAGATACAACACATTGGAATAGTTTTATTTTTTACTTACCATACCGGCCCTTTCTTTAAGAAAAATTCACCCCGTTTTTTTCTATGTTCCAGTTCATTTTTAATCCTTTTTCTCAGAATAGCTTTAAGAATGGAAACGGGAAACCGGAGACCGGATATTGCGACTTCCTCTGTTTACGTCCTCCGGTCTCCGGCCTCCCTTTATCCCGTCTCCCTCCCTTCCGGCCTCCCTTCTTCCCGTCCCCATTCTTTTCAAACGCCTTGCCAAATCCTGAGGGCTATGGTAAACATAATTTTATTTAAATTCTGTCTTTATCATTGTTTATAAATCTGAAAATCATAGGGATTTAAGCATTCGTGGGAGAAACACCTGCCAGTATTCGAATCGGCCATTTAAAAATTATGGATCATTTGATCCTGGGCATGTCAGTATTCCGGCAGCAGGAAACCCCCCTTGCCCGGTCCATCCTTTTCCGGATCCCCATGAATACCTTTGAACAGATCTGCGACGGGTTAATACGGCAAACCATTCACGGGGCCTTTATGCCGTTGCCCATGGCCCTGGATCTGCACGGTTCAGGATTTGCTTTGGAATGCCTGATGATGGTCAACCGGGGCGGCTCCCGGATTGTCACCTGCGCCCCCTTTGACACCTTATCGTCCTTAAAAGGGAAAACCCTTCTGGTCCCTTCGGAGTTGTCTGTCCAGCACATGCTGGTTCACCGGCTTTTGGATGCATCGGGCTTAAGCTTCGGTCCCGAAGGGGTCTCGGATGTCTACTGCCAGGCCGTCCCCCCCTATCTGATCCCCATGATCATGGAACAGGACGGGCAAAACCAGGTGGCCGGCGGCATCCTTTATGAGCCTTACGGGTTTGAGGCCATAAAAAAGGGCACGGGCCATATGGTCTGCACCTCCAACAGCCTGTGGAAAAACCATCCGGGCTGTGTGTTTGTCATGGAAAAGGGGGTGTCCGAAAGCCTCAAAGAGGAAATTCAGGAGCTGATTTCTCATTTTTTTGAATCCGCAGGCCTTTTGGAAACCCTGAAACAAGCCCCTGAAGGTGTTGAAAAAACATGGATTCCAGATTTTCTGGAGCAGGATCCGTTTTTGTCCCTTGAGGCGTTTCATAAGTGCCGGATCAGTTTCAACCCTTCGGAACTGGTGCCGGAGCCAGGGCTTGTGGACACCATCCAGGCCTATATGACCGGCGTTACCAAGACCCTGGCCGGCAAAGTTCCGCTCGATGACATTTTCACCCCTTACCGGGCCGAAAAAGCCCTTTTGGAAGCGGCCATTGAAGATTGAACTCGAAAAAGTCACCAAGGTGTATACGGATCATCAAAAGAACCGGCACGCCATTTTAAAGGATATCTCTTTTTCCATTGAATCCGGGGATTTTGTCATCATCCTGGGCGAATCCGGCTGCGGCAAAACCACCCTGCTCAATCTCATGGCCGGCCTGGCCCACCCGAGTTCCGGGAAGATTCTGGCAGACGGCGAAGAAGTCAAGGGAATTCATCCGTCCCGCTCCATGATGTTCCAGCAGCCGGCCCTGATCCCCTGGCTGAGCGTCAAAGAAAATGTGGCCTATGGGTGCAAACTTAGAGGCGATTTAAAAGATTTAAACTACCGGGTCAACCAGTTCCTTGAAATCATGGGCCTTGCCGGCCATACCGATGCCAGGCCCCACCAGCTGTCCCTTGGCATGGCCCAGCGGGTCTGCCTGGCCAGGGCACTGGTGGGCCACCCTAAAATGCTGCTGTTTGATGAACCCTTTGCCTCTTTGGATACCTTTACCCAGGCCCATATCCAGGAAGAACTGATCAACCTGTGGCTGTCCGAGCAGTTTACGGCCGTGTTTGTCACCCATGATATTGACGAGGCCATACGGCTGGGCAATAAAATCATCCTTCTGGCCGGGGAGCCGGCCAACATTCTGGCCACCTTTGAGATGGACGAGGCCTATCCGAGGAACAGCAACGCCCCCCGGATCAAGGAAATCCGGCATGAAATCCTGGACCGGTTTAAAACCGCTTATCTCGCCAAACGGAGCCTTATTTAGCATGGAAACCTTAAAGCCCATACAAGGGGATACGCCCATGAACCGGAGGCGATTTTTAAAGACCGGGGCAGCGGCGGCCCTGTCCGGGCTCGCCTTTCCGTCAAAGGCGTTCCTGTCCTCCAAACCCCTGAAGCTCGGGTATCTGCCCATTACCGATGCCACCCCGTTGCTGGTGGCCCACGGGCTGGGGTATTTTGCCCAGGAAGGGCTTGATGTGGACCGTCCGGTCATGGTCCGCTCCTGGCAGATTTTAACCGAATCCTTTCTGGCCGGAAAATTCAACCTGACCCATATGCTGTTTCCCATCCCGGTCTGGATGCGCTTTAAACTCAATATCCCGGTCAAGGTCCTGGCCTGGGACCACACCAACGGCAGCGCCCTAACCGTGGGGGGGGCATCGGGCATTAAGAATTTCTCAGATCTTGGCGGCCGCCAGATAGCGGTCCCGTCCTGGTATTCCATGCACAACCTGATTTTGCAGATGGGGCTGCGCCAGCAGGGCCTGACCCCGGTGATCCGCCCCATATCCGCCAGGGTCAAACCGGACCAGGTCAATCTGTTTGTCCTGTCTCCCCCGGAAATGCCAGCAGCCCTGTTGGGCGGAAAGATTGACGGCTTTATTGTTGCCGATCCCTTTAACGCCCTGGCCCAGTTAAAATTTAAAGCCGCCATCATGCGGTACACCGGAGATATTTGGAAAAATCACCCCTGTTGTGTTATTGTAACCCATCAGGGGCTTTCCACCGAACAGCCGGAACTGGCCCAAAAGGCGGTTAATGCCATCGTAAGAGCCCAGAACTGGTGCCGTAAAAACCCCATGGAGGCGGCCCACCTGTTGAGCAGAAACGGAGAGCGGTACTTTCCGTTTCCGGAAAATGTGCTGCGCAAAGTATTCTCCGACCCTGAGCCTGGCGAACTGATTCATCCGGACTGGAAGCCCCCAAGAATTGGATTCCAGCCCTACCCCTTTCCATCAGCCACGCGATTTATCATTGACCAGATGAAGGCCACAAAAGTGGTGGGGGACACGGATTTTTTAACCGCCCTGGATACAACCAAGGCCGCCGGCGAACTGGTGGACGACCGGTTTGTCAAACAGGCCATAAAAAAAATGGGCGGCATGAAAAATTTTTGTCCGTGCGACCTTGAAAACCCGTATCAAAGGGAAGAAATCGTTGAAATCAGTTGACGAATTCATAGCCAAAGATTCCAAACAGGTCGGCCTGAATGCGGTCTTTGGAAAAAATATCGGGTTGAAATATGAAATCCTGGGGCTGATGGGGTTTGTCGCCGCCTGGGTGGTGTTTTCCTTTTTGATTTTTTCACAGCCGTCCCTTTCAAGGTTTCAAGGCTTTATGCCGGGACCTACGTTTTCAGCCCTGACCCGGGCGGTAACGGAAAGCCATTTCTGGATATCGGTTTTTGCCAGCTTAAGACGGGTTCTGGTGGGCATTTTCTTAGCATCGCTGCTGGGGTTTCCCATGGGGATATTGGTGGGATTTTTCCCAAAACTGCGGGGGCTTTCCTATTCGCCCACCCAGTTTATCCGGATGATCAGCCCCCTATCCTGGATGCCCATTGCCCTGCTCTTATTTAACAGCTTTGAGTCAGCGGTGTATTTTTTGATTGTAATGGCTACGATTTGCCCTATAATATTAAATACGACGATCGGGGTGATCAACATTGATTCACAATGGATTAAAATGGCGTTGAATCAAGGCGCAAACAATATTCAGCTCATCCGTACCATTGTTGTTCCGGCGGTTGTTCCCAACATGCTCACCAGTCTTAGGCTGGCCCTGGGTGTTGCCTGGATTGTCCTTGTTCCGGCTGAATTCTTAGGCGTTACCAGCGGACTGGGGTATTTAATCAACGATGCCAGAGACACCATGGAATATGACAGGCTTATGGCAATGATTATCGCCATAGGAATTCTCGGGTTTTTGCTGGACCGTTTTTTCCAAAAACTTCAGCTGGCCCTGGCCTGGTCCTGGAACGGATAAAAAGGAGCCTTAACAAATTCGGCAGACTTAGTTGAATCCCCAGGCAGAACCGTCCCTGACACCTGGGAAAACAAACGAAAATATATATCAAACCTAAGGAGTAGTCTAATGGCAGTAAATCCTGATATTAAAATAGTTGTCGCTGATGATTCAGGAACCATGCGCATGATGTTCAAACAAATCCTTAAGAAAGCGGGATTTGAAAACCTGGTCATGGCGGTGAATGGTGAAGACGGGTTTGAAAAAGTCAAACAGGAAAAACCCGACCTGGTGATCAGCGACTGGAACATGCCCCAGGTGGACGGGTTGGACTTTTTAAAGCTGCTTCGGGCATCAGACGAATTTAAAACCCTGCCGTTTATTATGGCAACGGCCCAGTCCGATAAAGGCCAGCAGATTACCATCATGGAAGCCGGCGGCAGTGCCCATGTGCCCAAGCCTTTTGACGAAGACCAGATTAAAGGGGCCATTGAAAAGGCCCTTTCAGGAGGCGGCGGCCAGGAACAACGGGCTCCCAAACAACGCAGTGTTGTGGGCGGAAAAGTCGAGCTGAATGTGGCCCATATCCAGATCACGGACCACCTGGCCTTAGGCGCCTTGAAGCACCGGATCGAAAGCGGTGAGCTTGAGCCCCAGTACTTTGATTTGACCACCAGCCTTAAGGGCGGGTGGAACCCCATCCAGGAAGGGCTTGAAACCGGAGAAATTGACTGCGCCTTTGTGCTGGCCCCCATCGCCATGGACCTGTTTGCCTATGAGACCCCCATCCGGCTGGTACTGTTTGCCCATAAAAACGGGTCCACCTTTGTCAGATCCCGGCATTACGATCATCGATTTGACTCCCTGCAAAGCTTTTACAAGTACAAGGTCGTGGACCTCCCCCACAAAATGTCCGTCCACCACATGCTGGCCCACCAGTTCTTAAAAGAGCTCGGGCTTAAACCGGGGGTGCCCGGCAAAAAAGCCATTAATGTCCGGTTTGAGGTGGTGCCGCCCATCAAAATGCCCGGCATCATGAAAGAAAATGAAGACGTGGCCGGCTTCATGGTGGCCGAGCCCGTGGCCACCAAGGCCATTAAAACTGAGATTGGCAACCTGGAATTTTACTCGGCCTCCCGGTGGGAAAACCATCCCTGCTGTGTGGTGGCCATGCAGGAAGACTTTATTCAGCAGCATCCCGAGGCCGCTGAAGAATTTGTTTCCCTTCTGGTGGACACGGGCGAGTATATTGAAGACGACAAGGTCAGGGCCGCCCAGATTGCCGTGAACTTTCTTGATCCCGAAGGCAAAATGGGCCTGAACCCCGATGTGTTGAAAAATGTCTTTTCCCAGCCCATGGCCATTCACTGGAACGGTTTGTACCCTGAGGCAACAGAACTGGACAAAATTCAAAAATACATGCACGATGTCATGGAAATCGGCAAGCTGATTGATCTTGAAAAATTTATCCAAAGCGATTTTGCCAATAAAGCGTACAATCGTTAGTTAAAGGAGCTGCTCATGAAAATTACTGATCCCGAAGTGATCCGGAATGGAGAAAAAGACCTGATTGATGCGGTAAAAGAAGACCTTGACATGGAGGCGGTCAGGGATATCATCAAAAGCCGTCTGACCCCTGACGCCCTGACCTCAAAAGGGGGGCAGATCGTGGTTCATGACAATCAGGTGGCCTTCCGGCTGGACTTTGAGATCAATCTGAGCGGCAGCCTGCTGTTTGACCGGCAGGGAAATTACCTTACATCTGCTGAAGACCGGAATCTGCCTTTGGGGGAACCCGATGACGATTCCCTTGACACCCCGGATGTCATCGCCGATGAACAGGCTCTGGACGCGTTTGATCTTGATGAGCCTGAGGACCGGGATGAACCCGAAGACCTTGACGACACCCCCCTGGACCTTGATCCCCCCCTAGAGACCGTTGAACCCGAAGCCGGGGAAGATGAGCCTGAATTAGAAACCCTTTCCCTGGAGGATTCGAACGTCCCGGATGCCGATGAAGACGACGATGACGGACTGCACATTGATCTGCCCGATTATGATCAGGACCCTGTTGAACCCGAGAATGAAATCCTTGATATTCCCGGAGATGACGTGCCGGACCTGAAACTGGAAGATGATGAGCCCCTTGAGCTGGATGATGATGACTCCCTTGAGCTGGATGATGATGACTCCCTTGAGCTGGAGGATGCCCCCCCGGAATTGGAGATAGAAGCCGATGTCCCCGATATGGACATTGACGAGGATGCCCCCCTGGACCTGGACCTTGAAGAAGTGGACGTGGATTTAGAAGAAGAGGCCCTGGCAGATGATGAACTCTTAGATGAGGGAATTGACAACATCTTAAAAGAAAGCCGGGATTTCTGGGAGCAGAAAAAAGACCCTGACACCTGATACCCCGGGGAAAACCCAATCCAAAAAACTGAATCAGGCAATGCCATCCCAATAAGTTAATGACATTGAGTACCAGCCCCTTGATTCAAAAAGGACAACGCCATGGATGATTTAAATGCCAGTGCCATGCCCGTGAACATGGATGAGCTAAAGGACATGATGGATAACGACATGGAACTCATCAATGATTGTTTTAACGATTATTTATCCGACTGGCCGGAAATCTTTACTTCCATCAAAGCCGCCCTGACTGCCGCCGACTTCGGAACCATGAACAAGTCTGCCCACAAGCTCAAAGGCATGCTTCAATACCTGTGTGCCGGCAGGGCATACCAGGCAGCGGCCGCCGTGGAATCCGGTGCGGGGAACACCCCAATCGATGATCTTTCAGGCATGATCTTAACCCTTGAAAAAGAATGCCTGGCCGTTGTCCAATATATCCGCCAGCAGTCTGCTTAAATTTCGATAACGCTGCCGGTCCTGAAGGGGTTCACCCTGCGGGGCATCTGTGCGCTCATATACTTGAAGGCCTGTTCTCCGGTGCAGTGGCCCGTATAAAAAACAGTTTTTTCAAACACAGCGATTTCGCCCAACAGGGTATCCATCCGATGGGGTGACTCTGTTTTTCTCAACACCGGATTAAACAGATGAAACCCGCCGATAACCAGGTCAAACTGCCCTATTCCGGTATCTTTCTTTACACTGTTGAGCATATTGCCGATGCCGGAGTGGGCGCATCCCGTCACCACGATGGTTTTCCCGCCATCTTCCAGGACCAGGCAAATTTCATGCTCAAAATCATCCAGCACCAGACGCCCGGATTCATCGGTTTTACAAAGGCTTTTATTACCTTCGGGAATAAAGCCTGATGTTTCGAAATTGGTAATGATCTGCATGCCGTCTTCAACCGGAAAATTTTCTTTAATGAACCGGCATCTTGCCGGATCAATCCGGTCCACGGGAAGCCCGATATCCTTTTTCATCACCCGAAAAATCCGGGCATAATGCGGGGTCATGGCCGTGTCTTTCAGATAGACCGTGGCCTTTGAATTGACCTTTAAAAAATCCGGCAGCCCGCCCCCATGATCGTAATGGCCATGGGAAATAAATGCGATGTCAACCTGTGACAAATCAATCCCTAATTTCTGCGCATTGTCCAAAAACGTTTGATCCGGACCGGCATCAAACAGGACCTTTTTACTTGAAGTTTCAATAAACAAACTGATGCCGTGTTTGGGAACAAGGGCGTCATCCTCGGTGGTGTTTTCCAGCAGGGTTGTAATTTTCATTTCAATGCGGCTCCTTGATGCAGGGGTTATGATCTCAGCGTAATGTCTGATATGTTTTAGGTATCAAACCTTAGGCCAAAATGGAATAAAGTTATTAAATGGAGACCGGAAACAGGAGACTGGAGACTGGAATGCGTATACCTTAAGAATGCGCGATTTCCGGTCTCCGGTTTCCGTTTTTCCGGTCTCCATTTTTCTAATTTTTTCCCGGCCCGTTTCATTGTAGGTAAAATCCCTAGGTTGGCGTCAGAAATACTGCTCACATTTAAAATCAGACATTTGCTGATTGTTAAATTCCCCTGTCTTTCATATGTGTAGTATCAATAACCCCTCATTCTCTCATTTTATGGCAGATGTTATTGAACCGGCTAAACAACCAACCCCCGGATGAAACATTTTCTTCCAGGGTTAAAGTCAACCATCCTAACGATAGGAGGATTCTATGTTCAAAGGCATGCCGAAAATTTTCTGGGCAGGCACCGGTCTGATGTACGTTTACGTGTTTTTTTTCATGTTCCTGGAGATGACCATCCCCGGACTTCCATTAAAGAAGGTCTTTGGGATCCCTGCCTGCTACCTGTACAACTGGTTTGTCGGACTCTGGCTCATTAACGTCATTATTTCCTTTTTGTTTTTCTCCTCTGAAGAAAAACGGGAAGCAAAATTAGATCAGGAAGGAGGCAACATATGAATGCTAATCCTGTTGTATTGATCGGCGCTTTGGCTTATTTTCTAGTCATTTTCTACATTGGGTGGACCTCAAGAAAAGCCTCCCTTGACGCATCTGATTTTTATGTGGCAGGCAGAAAGGTTGGGCCGTTTGTCAACGGCAGCGCCCTGGCAGCCACCTATTTCAGCCCGGCCAGTTTCCTTGGGCTTCCCGCATTTATCTTTCTGCTGGGCTACCCCTTCTGGTGGGCACTGGTCGGCATCATCGGCGGCATGCCCATTGCCACGCTGTTAACGGCAGCCCCGTTAAGAAAGTATGAGCCCACATCCTTTACCGATTATTATGCAGACCGGTATGAGACCAAATGGATGCGCCTTTGGGCAGCCATCCCCACCGTTATCGGCGGGTTTGCCTACGTTATCCTGTCCATCGTGGGTACGGCATTGTTCCTGTTGTGTATCCTGAAACTGAACTTTACCATTTCCGTTATCCTGGCGTCCATCATCGTATTTGCCTATGTTTACTACGGCGGCATGGTGGCCACCACCTTTTCAACGGCCTTCCAGGGCATTGCCATGACCGTGGCTTCCCTTGTTGCGGCGGTATACGTTCTGGGCCATTACGGCGGATTCAACGGCCTGACCGATGCGGTTCTGTCCAACAGCGCCAATTTCTTTAACATGCCCTATGTCGCTGAAAAGGCATCCCATCCGTTGATGGCGACCTGGACCGGGGTTGTGGGCTTCTTTTTTGTATGGCATTTCGGGTTCTCCGCCATGCCGTACACAGTTGTCCGCTTCTTCACCTCCCAGGATATCAAATCCGCCCGCCGGAGCGTGTTCTGGGCCGTATTGATCGGCGGCGCCATGTATGCCGGCCTGATCATCATCGGTACCGGCACCAAGGTTCTGATCGAACAATTGCATCCCCTTATGCAGACCAACGGCATTGACAGCGCCATCGGGTTGTTAAAGCACATGAAAACCGCTTACGGCGTTGCCGGTGCATCGGTTACGGATTACTCCATGATTGCTGCCATGGAAGCCCTGAACAGCCCCTTCCTGCTGGCAGTCATCGCTGCCGGCGGTCTGGCCATTGCCATGGCTACCGCAGCCGGCTGGACCATGGTGTTGAACATCGTTCTTGGCAGGGACCTGATCGGCAAGGTCTTCGGATCTTCCTGGCCTGAAGAAAAACCGGTTCAGTGTACCCGGTACATGACCATCTTCACCATCCTGGTCTGCGGCCTGCTGTCCTTTAAGCCGCCGGCACTGGTTCTGGATATCTCCGGTGCGGCATTTACCGTTATCCTGTGTTCCGTAGGTCCCCCACTGATCTTAGGTCTCTGGTGGGAACGGGGCACCACCATCGCGGCTACTTTGAATATCCTTGTCATGACCGTATGTTCGGCCGGATCATGGATGTATGCCAAATATACCCTGGGCAGCTACCACTGGTTCTTCTTAAGTGACCCTGCCAATAAACTGTCCACTCCCCATCAGTTTTACTGGGTATTTATCGGGTTTTTCTTTTACATCGCCATCAGCCTGATCACACCCAAGAACAGTGAAGAGGCCATCCAGAAATATGTACGGAATTTAAGGCCGAGACAGGCCGGATCTGATCAGGTTCGAACCACTGAATAACGGCCACGGGCAGCCTTGGTTATCCAACCAAGAACCGCCCCACAACAAATAATGAAAGTCTTCTCAAGAGGTTAGTGAGACTTTCATATAAAACACCATGGGCAGGCCTTTAACTTAGGGTTAAGGCCTGCCCTATCCCCAAAAATGAAAACCCCCGAACACACCCGGCCGGTTCTTTCATTTACCATATTTATACGGCTCAACCCATTATCAACATTCACAACAGGGAGAAACAAGACGTGAATACGCCCAATATTGACATAGGCAATACCACTATCAGTGATCTGATCGACACCCTGGCCAAAGATTTCGGCGATGATAAAGCCCTGGTCTATAACCGCTTTGGCATCGACTATAATTTCAGGGAATTCAAACAAATTTGTGAAGATGTTGCCAAAGGCCTGATCGGACTTGGCATCCAAAAAGACGAAAAAGTCGCCATCTGGGCCAACAACGTGCCCGAATGGGTTTGCTTCCAGTATGGCAGTGCCAAAACCGGTGCGGTCATGGTCACGGTAAACACCAACTATAGAAGCTTTGAACTTGAATATCTGTTGCAGCAGTCTGATTCCACCACCCTGGTCATGATCGGCGGTGTCAGGGAAAAAGACGAATACATCAATGTCATCAAAGAGTTAATCCCGGATCTGGACACCACAGAACCCGGACAGATAAAATCGGACAAACTGCCCTTTTTCAAACGGATCGTTTTTATCGGCGAAGATACCCTCAAAGGGGCTTACAGCTGGAATGACATGATTGAGGCCGGCAAATCCGTTTCCGATGAAGACCTTGCGGCCAGAATCGCCACACTTAAACCCGATGACGTGGTCAACATGCAGTACACTTCCGGCACCACCGGATTCCCCAAAGGGGTAATGCTCACCCATACCAACCTGATCGGAAATGCCAAAAGCATGGCCGAATGCATGCGGCTTTCCACCAAGGACACCATGTGCATCCCGGTACCCTTCTTCCACTGCTTTGGCTGTGTTATCGGCACCCTTTGCTGTATGGTGTCGGCCACCACCATGGCCCCGGTTGTGGCATTTACCGCCAAGGATGTCATGGAAACCATTGACCGGGAAAAATGCTCGGTCATCCTCGGGGTTCCCACCATGTTTATCGCGGAACTTGAAGAGATGGGCAATAAATCTTATGACACCTCTCATCTGCGGACCGGTGTCATGGCCGGCTCCCCCTGCCCCATTGAGGTCATGAAGGCCGTGGTGGACAAAATGGGCGCCTCGGAAATGACCATTGTCTACGGCCAGACCGAAACCTCTCCGGGCATCACCCAGACCCGGGTGGACGACTCCCTTGAACTGCGGGTCACCACCGTGGGCCGGGCCCTGCCGGGCGTTGAGGTTAAAATCGTCGATGATATCACGGGTGAAGATGTGCCCCCGGGGGTCCAGGGAGAGCTTTGCTCCAGGGGCTATAATACCATGAAGGGGTATTATAAAAACGAAGAAGCCACCAAGAAAACCATTGATAAGGACAACTGGCTGCATACCGGGGACCTGGCCATCATGGACGAGGACGGCAACTGCAAGATCACCGGAAGAATCAAGGATATGATTATCCGCGGCGGTGAGAATATCTATCCCCGGGAGATTGAGGAATTCCTTTACACCAACGAAAAGATCAGGGATGTCCAGGTGGTGGGCGTGGCCAGCAAAAAATACGGCGAAGAAGTGGCGGCGTTTATCCAGCTGAAACCCGGCACCTCAGCAACAGAAGAAGAGTTCAAAGAATTCTGTACCGGCAAGATTGCCTTCCACAAAATTCCGAAATTCTTCCTGTTTGTGGATGAATATCCCACCACGGCCAGCGGCAAGATCCAGAAATATAAACTCAGGGAAACCGCTGTTCAGATGCTTGAAAGGGAGGAGGACGCCAAGATCAAAACCGCATAGTCAGTATTTGATAAGGCAATAGCTTAAAACAAATCATCACAGGAAAGGCAGGCTTTAAACAGCCTGCCTTTCCTGTTTACAAATCTGTCGATTCCCGAATTAACCTTCCGGCCTGCGGTCTTACGGTTTCCGGTCTCCCTTTTTCCGGTCTCCTTCTTCCTTTTTCCGGTCTCCTTCTTCTTCCGGTCTCCGTTTTATTTTATTGGTTTTCTGGCAAAGGACTCCGGTGCTGCAAACAGATTGGAATCCAGGGCAGCGGTCTCAAGCACCTTGGTCAACACCGTGGTCTCCTCTTTAAGGACCTTGTCGATTCTTTTGGCCGGTTTATCCTCATAATTCTGGACATAGGCACCCTCTAAACGGAACTGGCTTTTAACGGCATACCCGTCAATTTTTGAAAGGTCAGTTTCAATATCGGCAAGATCCTGGGGAAAATAACTGAGCAGATCGCCTAAAAGCCCGAGCCGGTAACGGTCCACCCCGGTTTTATTAGAAAGATCCTTATTAAATTTCATGACCAGGTCGTATCCGTCAACCTCGGTGGTCAGCCACAGAGACTGAGTAATTTGGGTCAGGCTTTTGGCATTTTTCTTTTTGTCAAAGGTTTCAAGGTTGAGATGAACATCCACCCGCCGGGTTGAATATCCGTTTACGGTTTCCGGCTCATCATGAAATTCAAAGGATATCCGGGGAGGGGAGACCTCATACCGGTCTTTTAAAAATTCTTCGCGCTCCTTGGCTAACGGGTTTCGTTTATTATACCATTGCGGGTCAGAGATCTGGTCAATGGGATACACATAGACATACCGGTTTTCCCAGTCCACCTCGGACACATAATTGCCCTTTAAATCAAATTCGCTGGTCTCTCTAACGGTTTTCACCTTGCCGAAAAACCGTTTTAACAGGCTGCCCTGGTACCGGGTTTCCTTGTCCATGTATTTGGCCGCATCCGTATAGCCCACCTGCATCAGGGCGCTGGTTTCGCCGAGCATCCAGTCATGGCTCTGGATTTTGTGGGTAAACAGCACATCAGCGGCCGCAGCCGGCCCCATCCACATCAAAAGGAACATTCCCAGGGTGATCAATCGAAATCCCATGCTTACACCCCGATAATTTTTTCATGGATAAACACCCCGGCAAACATGGTTGCCAAAGGGATGGCAATGCCGAATACAGACCCCCACAGGACACTTCCCGAAGGATCAAACCCGTAGGGCTTGGTAAAATACAACACAAAATTAATGCCCACACCCGCAAAAAAGTAAATGTGATACCATTTTCTCCGGTTCAGATGCCAAGATTCAATTTTTTCCTGCCGGGTCTTTTGTTCTGCCATTTTGTCCCCTTTCGTTGTTGGTTAAGCTTTTAGCTATTAGCCTTTAGCTGTTAGCCATTAGCTATGAGCTGTCAGCTATGAGCTGTTAGTTATGAGCTGATGACTAATCCAACAGCTAACGGCTAAAAGCTAACAGCTATTCATCATATACATACCGGAAAACTCTGGGCCATCCGTTTTCTCACACGGTTTTTGACGGCAATTTCATTCACATCAATTTTAAGATCTTCAAGGCAGCGATCCATGGAGCCCTTGTCATCAATCACTTCAGGGTGGGCGCTGATCATGTCAAAAAACCCTTTCACCACCTTGGGGTCAAATTGGATATTCACACCTTTTTTAAGGCCTTCAATGGCCTGGTCAATGCTCATTTTCGGCATCTGCCCCCGCCCGGACAACATGGTTTCAAATGCATCGCACACGGACAATATCCTTGCCCCGAGCGGAATGTTATCCCCCTTAAGCCCGGCGGGATAGCCGCTCCCGTCATACCGCTCATGATGGCAAAGAATCAGCGGGGCCAGGTTGTTTAAAAATGGCAGGGGTTTGATAATCCGGGCACCGATTTCAGGGTGCTTTTTGACCCGGTCCATCTCCTTGGCCGTAAGTCCGCCCAGTTTCTGCAAAATATAATCATCCATGCCGATTTTACCGATATCGTGCAGCAGGCCGGCATGGTAAATCTCACTGACCTGTTCAGCCACAAGCCCCATTTGCCGGGCTGTTTTTCGGGCAAAATCCGCCACCCTGACCGAATGGCCGTGG
Organism: uncultured Desulfospira sp.; assembly: GCA_963663165.1. Taxonomy (GTDB): domain Bacteria; phylum Desulfobacterota; class Desulfobacteria; order Desulfobacterales; family Desulfobacteraceae; genus Desulfospira. The sequence goes on from OY760175.1 coordinate 1,592,114, forward strand.
GTATCCTCATCCTTGGCTTCCAGGGCCAGGGCAAACCCTTCGACGATTCTTCGAAGGGTTTCAAGCATTTTTTCGTCATAGGACAGGGTCCGCTGCAGGGCAATGGCCCCCTGCTCTCCCAGGGCACGGACCAGCTGCTGTTCATGCGGTTCAATTTTCTTGTAACTGCCAAAATAGTAAATTGCCAGAATTCCCGAATAATTGCCGGTAATATGGAAAACAAATCCATGGATAGACCCCACCAGCCGCTTGCCCAACCGTTCAAGGTCGGGGAGGCGGTCATCTTCCCGGGCATTTTCCACCACCACCATGTCGTCCCCTGCCCCGGGATCAAATACCCTAACCAGGCTGTCGTAATCCACCAGTTCCAGGCTCCGGTAAGAAAACCCATGGGAAATTTTGGTTTCAATCTGCCGGGTGCCGGTATCCACAATCCAGAATATACAGCCTTTGGCATCCAGAATTTCAGTGATATGGCTGACAATCCCTTCCAAAACATCTTTGGTGCTTTCCCCGGAATGGATGGCCTTGCTGACCTGGGAAAAAACCTTGAAATACCTTGAATACTCATCCGTCATTGGGGTGCCTGTCCTTGTCTCAATAATAATCTTAACATCCCCGTTATGAAAAAAAGTTCAGCGGAATCTGGGTAAACCGGTTCCGGATCATCTTTTGCATATGGGATGCGGACATAAAGGCATTCCTTAGAAGCCTCTGATCGTCCGGGGTTAATGTTGAGGGGTCAATGCAGTTGTCAGGGGCAAGGTCTTGTCTGATTTTTGAAAGGTTGGTCTGGATTCGAAGCCTTGCAAAGACCTCAAAGGCCGTAGAAAAAAAACCGGCCTGTTTTTTGGAGAATACCCCGAGGCCGGTCAGCTGTTTGATCCGCCCGAGGGTAGAGGTTTCGGTGATCCGGTTGTTGACGGCAAACATCCGTGAGCCGTTAACCATATGAACAATACCGGTTTTTAAATTCACCTGGTTTTTGCGGGGCCCGTCTTTGTTGGTCTGGATTCTGCCCACAAGGTCAATGGGGATCTGGAAGCGCAGATCTTCCTGGGTCAGCATATGGTTGATTTTTTCAGGGGATTCAAATGCCTTGAAGATGCTGTCCCAAAGTTTTTGGGCCAAATAATTTTGGCCCCATACGGGCCTGAAATCCAGCAGAATGGTCATGGTAATGCAGTCCTCAGGGTCAAGGGAGCGGGACCATTGCTCAATATACCGGGACCATTGGGAAATAGACCGCCGCCATTTGGGGTTGACGGCCATGACATTGCCGGTGCATAAATCAAACCCGCACCGGTCAAGCCCGTGAACCACCATATGGGCAAACTGTTGAAACCATTCATCCACCACCTCAGGATCCTGGCCATTGGGATCATCATAGATCAGCCCATTGTCCTGGTCGGTCCGCAGGGCCTGTTCGTGGCGGGCGTCACTGCCCATGTTGATCCAGCAATAGTCAACCGGCGGCCCCCCAAGCCCCTGCTCAATCATCTGTTGTTCACACAGGCAGATCATGTCCTGGTTCAGGCGGTCATGCAGGCCGGACATGGTTTCGAGAATTGCAGGCAAAGGGGTTCCGTCAGCCATCAGCGATTCAAGGGTTGTGTCCATGTCGCCGGCGGCCAAAACCAGTTCATCAACGGTTTTGAACGGCCCGGTACGCTGCATACTTATCTTCCGTAATTAATGATTCACCATAACGTGAAGGTAAATTTTTAGCAACGGATTTTACGAGGCAAATCAGAGCAAACACCTGTAACTTGCCTACAATTTAAACTCATCGAATGCCATTTCAGTGCGCAGCACTGAAACTCTGTGTTTCTCTGTGCTACTCAGCTCCAAAAGCTTAAAATTTTATTAAGATTATTCTGGGAGAAATAATACGGTTACTCTCCAAAATAATGGACTTGGGACTTGGGATATGGGACTTGGGGATTGCAGTATCCACGGCCTAACCAAGTCCCATATCCCATATCCCAAGTCCCCATTTTATACATTATTAAATTTACCAGCAAGGAACACATATTGGGGTTGCGGCTTTGCCGCGCTGTGCTTCTCTGTGGTTAAATGAAAAGCGTGGGCGAAGCCCACAGCTTTAACAAACTGACGTGTTGGATAAAAACAATTCCATCCCTTCGGGATTTCTTGTTTAAAACCACAGAGCCCACAGAGGTTTGGCTTACGCCAAACACCACAGAGAGGGCATGCCCTATACAAAAGCCGATGGAGCCGGACCTTAAAATCATATATGTTTATGACAATCGCCGAAAAATGCTTTTTACATGCGTTTTCCCTGTATGGCGGATTGGATTTCAGCCGCCACCTGTTGTGCCGCCCCGGCCGGGTCAGCCGCATCCCTTATGGGACGGCCGATCACCAGAAGATCGCTGCCTGCAGCAATGGCCATGGCCGGTGTGGTCACCCGTTTTTGATCGTCGTTTTCAAGCAGGCTCCATTGGGGCCGTATCCCTGGTGTAACCGTCAAAAAATCCGGGCCAAAGGCCTGCTTTATCCCGCCGGCTTCCTTTCCTGAGCAGACCACGCCCCGGCAGCCGGCTTTGGCCGCCATACCGGCCCTGAGCATGACCAGCTTTAAGGGGTCTTCCACAAATTCAGGTTTGAATCCGCCCTGTTCCACACAAAGGGAATCATTGTCCGTCAGCAGGGTCACCCCCAGCACACCGGTCTTTCCCTGGCCGCCCTTGACCGCCTTTTCAAGCATCTGGACCGAAGAACTGCAATGAACGGTCACCAGATCAACACCAAGGCCGGCGGCCCGTTCCATGGCCCGTTCCACCGTAGCGGAAATATCATGTAGTTTTAAATCCAGAAAAATACCGGCCCGGCTCAACTCCCGGACCCTGGCCACCACCGAAGGCCCCTGGTCGATAAACAATTCCAGACCGATTTTGAACATCCCCACATGGCCGGTAAGAACCCGGACCAGGTCCTCGGCTTCTTTGAGGGTAGCCACATCCAAAGGAAATACAATATACTGCTCGGCAGTTTTATTTTTGTCCATATTCTATTTATTAAGCTCTGGAAACTTCCCGGTTACAATGCTTGCAAACCGTGGCCCGTTTTTTGATAATCTCGGCACAATAAGGGCATTCCCGGGTAAAGTGGCGTTCATGAAGCTGTTCAATGGCCTTGGCCACCCCTTCCTGAAGCTTTGGGGTGGGGAATTTATGGTTGATCAGGTGTTCTACCGCCTCGGACCCCCCAAGTTCTCCCACCATTTCAACGGCCTTGAGCCTGGCCCTGGCCGGAATCCCGGCGTCAAGGGCGATTTTTAAGATCTCATCCCAGTCTTTTGATAAATAATAGTCCGTTAAAATAGAAAAGGTCCTCTTGGTCAGTTCTTTTTTAGCCTCCTCCCGGATCAGGACCTCATCATCGAGCTTGCTGCCGGTGGCACCAACCGGGCTGAATACGGGCATGTATTCAAAATTGGCCTGGCCGGGCTCATTGATGCAGCGGTAAGAGGCCGGGGCCTCCATGGTATCCAGCAGGTGTTCCCACCCCTGTTTGTATGAGGGGCAGTCATCGTTAAAGCAGACAAACAGATAGGGGGTTCCCCACCCGAGACCGTCGGAAAAATTAACAGGCGGAACCTCCCACAGGCTCATCTCCTTCTCGCAGTGGGGGCATCGGGGCTTATCCATTTTCAGATATCGTTCAAGAAGTTCTTCTTTTGTTTCAAAGGCCATTCTATTGATCTCCTGTAATGTTGTTTGGCCCCCAAAGTTAAGCATGCCGCCCGATATGTCAAACTGGCAAGACACAAGAAACTGGAAACAAGAAACAAGGATTCCAAGAGCAGCGGTTCCGGCAAAATCCGGTGAAGGACTCCGGCCCTTGGACCTTCATCCTTCATCCCTCATCCTTGTTATTCTATTACCGCCAGCACATCATCCTTGCCCACAGAGTCCCCACTGTTGTAATTCACCGCCTTGACCGTACCGGAAACCGGTGCCGGCAGGGCGTTTTCCATCTTCATGGCCTCAATAACCACTACGGTTTCGCCCTGGTTGACGGCATCACCCACATTCTTTTCATACTTGATGACCATACCGGGCATGGGGGACTTGACAGGAGTGCCGGAAGCCGAGGCTGCTGCCGGGGCCGGCTTGGGGGCCGCTGCCGGGGCCGCCGGGGCAGGTGCCGGTGCCGCAGGCGCCGGTGCGGCAACCGGTGCCGCATAGGAAATAATTGGAGCGCCGCCGATTTCTTCAACACCTACCTCAAAACTTTCCCCATCCACACATACATTAAAAGTTCTCATATTTTCACTCTTTTCCATTTTTTTCTTATCGGTTAATTGACCGGCCCTGGCCTTTTTGATCATTTCGTCCTGTTTTTTAACGTCTTCAAGGGTAATGGGTTTAAGGCTGTCGGGGATCTGTTCTTTGCCGTATTTCTGTAAAAGAAATTTTTTGCCCGTTACCGGGAACAGGGCATACAGGATCAGATCCTCTTCATCCTTGGCCAGATCACCGATCTGTTCTTTGGCCTTTTCAAGTTCGGGTTCGAGAACCTCTGCCGGACGGCAGGCAATGGGCTTCTCTCCCCTGTCATACCCCTTGAGGGCTTTTTTCTGAACCTCAGGGTCAATGGGAACCGAGGTTTTACCGTAAAGACCGTAACACAGGTCTTTAACCTGGGCTGTCACCATCTTGTACCGCTCATCTTTGGTGTCAAACAGCACGTTGTTCACGGTCTGGGTGCCCACGATCTGGCTTGTGGGGGTAACCAGCGGCACCTGGCCCAGCTCTTTTCTGACCCGGGGAAGCTCCTTGTAAACCTCATCGATCTTATCAATGGCGTCCATCTCCCGAAGCTGGTTCACCAGGTTGGACAGCATGCCGCCCGGGGTCTGGTGGAGCAGCACGTTAATATCGATGATGGACACTTTGGTGTCGTCCAGGAGATGCTTGTATTTGGGCATGACCTCTTTTTCAAGAATCTCATTGATATCCGCCAGGGCCTTGATATCAAACCCCGTATCCCGGTTGGTCCCGAGAAGCGACATGACCAGGGGTTCCAGGGCGGCATGAGAGGTCCGGTAGGCGTAGGGGGTCAGGCAGGTATCAATGATATCCACCCCGGCTTCAATGGCCTTTAAATGGGTCATGGGGGACATGCCCGAGGTAAAATGGCTGTGCAGGTGAATCAGGGGGCTGACATTCTCTTTTAAGGCCTTGATCAGCTTATAGGCATCATAGGGCGACATGAGCCCGGCCATGTCCTTGACACAGATGGAGTCCGCCCCCATGTCCTCCAGGTCCTTTGCCTTTTGAATATAATACTCTAAATTGTAAACATCCCCGCCCAGACGGGGTTCGGTCAGGGTATAGCAGATGCAGCCCTGGAAATGGGCGCCGCACTCCTTGATCACCGGGACCACGGTTTCAAAATTCCGGTAATCGTTAAGGGCGTCAAAGGTCCGGAACACCTCAAGGCCGTTGTCCACGGTCTTTTTAACAAAGAGCCTGGCCACATCATCGGCATAGTTTCGGTATCCCACCAGGTTCTGTCCCCGAAGCAGCATGGAAAACGGGGTCTTTTTCATATATTTTTTAAGGGTTCTCAATCTTTCCCATGGGTCTTCGCCCAGGAACCGGTGCATGGTGTCAAAGGTCGCACCGCCCCAGACTTCAACGGCCCAGAACCCAATGTCATCCATTTGTTCGGCAATGGGAATCATGTCCTCGGTCCGGCCTCTGGTGGCAAACAACGACTGATGGCCGTCCCGTAAGGACAGGTCCTCTATCTTCAGCGGGTGTTTGGCCGCCGGCCTGTCTTTGCCGTAATTCATTTCAACCATTTCAATGTGGCTGTGTTCGCTCATTTAACCTCTCCTGCATATATGGTTATAATCTCTTGAAAATCTTGGCAGTCTGTGGGGGGTATATAGTGTCTGAACGAAACCCCCGTGTTGGGGCGAAAAGTTGCCCAGATGCAAGGCGTAACCAAAGGTCAGAAACCAGAAAAATTTGTAACCGGAGCAACCATGGGGGGTGTGAGGATTACAAATTCTTCTGCAACGCAGCAGATGGGTGACTTTTCGTTCAAACACTACCTAAATACCCGCAGCTGCATCATGGTGTTGGCCTGCATCATGGCCTGACGCCCGGATACACCCCACAGGTTAGGCACCTGAACCGGCCCGAAAGATCCGGCCATTTGCGTTGGAGCTGCGCCGGCGGCCTGCATGGCGGCAGCCTCTTCATTGGTTTTGATATAGGTAAAAACAGCCCCCATGATGGCAGCCATCTTCCTTTTTTCCAGTTCTCCTTGTTTTGGCATAAGTCCTCGCGTTTTTTGGCTTTTAGCTGTTAGCCGTTAGCAATTAGCGGTTAGCCTTTAGCTGTTGGCTGTATGGTTAAACCGGTATGTTGCCGTGTTTCTTGGCCGGCCGGATCTCCCGTTTTGTGGAAAGGGCCTCTAATGCGTCAATGAGCCTTGGCCGGGTCTGAGAAGGCTGGATCACGGCATCCACATATCCCCTGGCCGCCGCACAATAGGGATTTGAAAACTGGTTGTTGTACTCTTCAATCTTTTCCTTGCGTTTGGCGGCCGGATCTTCGGCCCCTTTGATTTCCCTTGCATGGATGATATTGGCCGCCCCTTCAGCCCCCATGACGGCCACTTCGGCGCTGGGCCAGGCAAAGGCCATATCCGCCCCGAGATGCTTGGAACACATGGCCAGATATGATCCGCCGTAATCTTTGCGGGTAATGAGCAGCAGCTTGGGCACCGTGGCTTCGGAATAGCACCAGAGCAGTTTGGCCCCATGCCGGATAATGCCCCCCCATTCCTGGTTGGACCCGGGCAGGTATCCGGGCACATCGGCAATGGTGAGCATGGGAATGTTAAAGGCGTCGCAAAACCGGATAAACCGGGTGGCCTTGTCCGAGGCGTCAATGTCCAGACACCCGGCCATGTGATTGGGCTGGTTGGCAATGATGCCGATGGGCCGGCCGTTGAGCCGGGCAAAACAGATCACGATATTCCGGGCAAAATACTGATGGGGCTCAAAAAACTCGCCGTTATCCACAATGGAGGCAATGACCCCTTTAATATCGTAGGACTGGTTGGGGTTATCGGGAATAATGCCATCAAGCCCGGGGTCGGTCCGGTTGGGATCATCCGTAGGCGGTGCCAGGGGCGGGTCTTCCATGTTGTTGGACGGCAGATAGGAGAGCAGCTTTTTGATTTGGAGGATACAGTCCTCATCGGATTCGCAGGCAAACTGGGCCACCCCTGATTTCTCGTTGTGGGCCATGGCGCCGCCAAGGGCCTCAAAACTGATTTCCTCTCCGGTCACGGCCTTGATGACGTTGGGGCCGGTAATAAACATGTAGGAGGATTCTTTTACCATAAAGATGAAGTCGGTCATGGCCGGTGAATAAACCGCACCGCCCGCCGTGGGCCCCATGATGGCGGAAATCTGGGGGATCACCCCCGAGGCCGCCGAGTTCCGGAAGAAAATCTCCCCGTACCCGGACAGGGCATCAATGCCCTCCTGTATCCGGGCACCGCCCGAATCGTTCATGCCGATAATGGGGGCCCCGGCCTTCATGGCCATGTCCATAACCTTGCAGATCTTTTTGGCCTGCATTTCCCCAAGGGAGCCTGCCCGGGCCGTGAAATCCTGGGCATAGGCAAACACCACCCGGCCGTCCACCCGACCATGGCCGGTGACCACGCCGTCGGCGGGAATCTGCTTGGTCTCCATCCCAAAGTTGGTACACCGGTGGGTCACAAACATATCCAATTCCCTGAAACTGCCTTTATCAAAGAGGATATCAAGCCGCTCTCTGGCGTTGAGGACCCCTTTTTCCTTTCGTTTGGCAAGGGCAGCTTCCCCGCCCATCCCTAGGATTTCCTGTTCTCGTTTTTTTAGTTCCTGGATCTTGTCAGATATGACGCCCATAATTTCAACCTTTCCTTATGTTAAAACCAGTTACTACCGCTTTTTATCCATCTGTTTTGTAAATTCGTCAGGCCGTTGATCAGTTGTACAGTTATAACGGCAACCCCCTTTTAGTTCAAATCAAATCTTTCATCAGACAAATTCCGAGCGCGCGATCGGAATTTGAAATAACACTAATTCAAGGACATACGCCTTGTCAAGACACTTGTGAAATTCTACCCGGAAACCGGAGATAAACCTATCCCCGGTAGGAAAATTTCCTATCCCGGCCCCTTGCCTCTCAAACCCAAAAAAAATTCCGATAAAAGACAAGACTATATCCTCGGATAGGGCCAACCTGCAGACTGTTTGATGCGTGATTATAGATGATAAATGTATATTCCGCCCTGGACAGTCGAAATCGAAATCGTTATCGAAATCGAGCGAATCTTGAAACCACTTTCAATTTTGGGCAGGAGCGGGCCATGCCCACGATTCGCGGGCATGGCCCGCTCCAACAAGGCCATGTTTCATGCTCTTGTTCAAATCATTCAGCTCGGTGGACAAAAGCGTTGTGTTGCTCACCAAATTTTCCGATTTCGATTTCGAGCGGTACCCTTGGTTGAACCGGCACTCAGCAAATTCAATTTTATTGAAGATTTAACTTATTTTTAAACGCGATTGCCCTGCCCCTGCCCTTGACACGGAAATATTTATGGGCAAATATGGGGGTATTCACAAATCGAATCAACCTTCTGGCCCAATGGATCGCATAGTGGTTTACATACAATGCGAATAAAGGTCTCAGATGAAAAGGAGGGCTCCAATGAAAGCTGTTTCCTTTTACAGGCGACTATTTTTAATCATTTTAGCGGTACTTATTTACTGTGTTTCCGGCCCATTGGCCGGCGCTAAAATTATCTATGTCAAATGGGATTCGGCAGCGCCTGCCCCGGACGGGGTCTCATGGGACACTGCCTATACGGATATTCAAAGCGCATTAAATGATGCCGGGCAGGGAGATGATATTTTTGTTGCAGCAGGGACGTATACCCCTGTTCAGGAAAACGGGGGCACAGGAACCCGGTTCACCTCATTCCAGTTGAAAAACCAGGTCGGCCTTTACGGCGGATTCGCCGGGACTGAAACAGATATCACTCAAAGGGACATTCAAGCCAACCCGACGATCCTCAGTGGTGATATCGGCACGGCTTTGGAAACAGGGGACAATTGTTACCATGTGTTCTACCATCCCGAAAATTCCAACCTGGATGAAACGGCTGTTCTGGACGGTTTCACCATCACCGGTGGATATCCGAACGGATCAGGGGACCACCGCAGAGGCGGCGGGATGTACAACGAGGATGCCTCCCCTGCCATTTCAAATTGTATATTTAAAGACAACCATGCTATCAGCAACTACGGCTATGGCGGCGGCATGTACAACCAAAATGCCTCCCCGCAGATTACATCCTGCACTTTCATGAACAACACCTGTAAAAAATACGGCGGGGGCATGTACAACAGCTATGCCTCGCCGATCATTGTAGATTCCGTGTTTCAAAACAACCGCTCGGGCCTGCCGCTGAATGTGACAAGCGGTGATGGCAACGGGGGCGGTATGTACATCAGCGGGACCAGTTCTCCGGCCCTGATCCAATGCACCTTTGACGGCAACACAGCCCGGTACGACGGCGGCGCACTGTATATGACCGGCTCGAACGTCGCCCCGACCCTGATTAACTGCCGCTTTGTCAACAACACCTCTGACAAACAGCATGGCGGAGCCATGTATATTACTTACGGCGCAACCCCTGAAATGGTCAACTGTGTTTTCAGCCACAACCAGGCCATGGCCACGGCCAGGCACGGCGGTGCTATATACAACTATGCATCCTCACCTATTCTAACCAACTGCGTATTTTACCATAACGAAGCCGGGTGCATCGGGGACACCATATACAATAGCCAGTTTTCCGACCCGGTTATCACCAACTCTATTTTGTGGCGCCATGACAACGACAGCGATCCGGATTTGATTTACAACACCAGCGAATGCTTCCCCTTGCTCACCTACTGCAATATCCAGGGCGGCTACGGCGATTCCCAGGAAGATCACAATATAGCTCTACCCCCTTTATTTGCAGACCCGGAAAATCAGGATTTCCACCTTCAGGCTGGCTCTCCCTGTATTGATGCCGGCAGCAATGATCTGCTGCCCCTGGATACAGAAGACATTGACGGGGACGGCGATGTATCGGAAACCATTCCCTGGGACATGGACCAAAATGACCGGCGCATGGATGAAAGCGACGTCACAGATACCGGGCAGGGAACGCCGCCGGTTGTCGACATGGGGGTTTATGAATCCGGCCAACCCGCCCCCCTTCCCGGGGACCTCAACCAAGACGGACAGGTTAACAGCCTTGACATCCCTTACTTTGCCGATTTCTTCGGTCTTTCACAACCGCCATCTGCCTGTGATGCGGATTTTGATACGGATAAAGACGTGGACGGGGCTGACCTTTCAGCGTTTATCCGTTTACTGGGCGGTCAGGAATAAGAAGCCAATCTAAAAGAATAAAACCGGGAGTTAAGCGTTATTTCCCAAGATAGTCTGCCAGGCATTGATCCAGTTGGTTTAAGGTTCCCGAGTAAAAATGGTCGCCGCCGCCCACGATTTCAAACCGGGTTTTAAGGTCCCATTTGCGAATAAGGTCTTTTATCATTCCCGGCGGCGCAATCTCATCGTTTTCCCCGGTCAGGATCAGGCCGGTATTGGAAAGGCTTTCAACGCCATCAAATGACATGAATGCCGCCGGCGGGGACACCATGATATGGTCATCAACCTTGATCCCGGCCGACACCACCGAAGCGTTTATCCGGGATCCGAAAGAGTATCCGGCAAGGACAATGGAAGAGATGCCCTGTTTTCCTAAAAACCCCACGGCGGCCCTCACATCTTCCTGCTCGCCGATCCCATCGTCATGGGTTCCTGAGCTTTTCCCGGTCCCCCTGAAATTAAACCGAAGGGTGGTAAAGCCAAGTTGTGAAAACCGGTCAACCACCTGCATGACCACCATATTGTCCATGTTCCCCCCATACAGGGGATGGGGATGGGTCATGACCACTGCCCGGTCAGACGATTGTTTATCCAGCATTCCCTCAAGCTCAATACCTGAACATGGAATAATAACAGGTTGTTCCATATGATTACCTTAATTTAGCCTTTAGCTGTTAGCATGCCCCGCATGTTTTCTGTATCCGGTCTCCGGTCTCCCGTCTTCCGTCTCCTACTTTATCGTTTTCATCAACTCTTTCACAAACCGGACCGGAATGGCATAGGTAATGCCCGAAGGCTCTTTAAGGACATGCTCTTTTTTCCCTTTAACAAAGACCTGGTTGATCACACCGATGACCTCCCCGGTGCGGCTCCGGTACAGGGGGCTGCCGCTGTTGCCCGGATAGGCCACGGCATCTACCTGGTACACATCATAGGGATCGTCTAAATACCGGACCAGTTTTCTGTCCCGGATCTGGTGAAAGGTGGTGGGCCGCACCAGAGGGCAGACGCTTGAGATGATCCCCATGTGGGTGGTGGGGTTTAACCCGAGAACCAGGCCGATGGGGTATCCGGTAAAGGCCACCCCGATTCCCTCACGGACATTGCCCGGTTTCCCGTCAAGGGTCATGGGGGAAAGGCGTTCCTGGGCCAGCTGTAAAATGGCCAGGTCATGGAACTTGTCCTCTGCCACAATTTGTGCCTCAACCCCTTTAACGGAAAGGTCTTTATGGAAAATTCTCAGATACCTGAGCCGGTTTTTCTCAACCACCGGGGCCACCACATGGTGGTTGGTCACCACCCACTGCCCCTCTCCGACCACGAACCCGGTGCCAAGGTAGGTGGACTTGGGGACGTCGTTGAAATAGTGGGTCCCCACCGCTACAATGGCGGGCTTGACCTTTTCAAGCAGATCGGCAAAGGGCTCGTCCCCTGCCCCAAGGGTTTCTTCACCGGTTGAAACCAGACATAAAACCACCCCCAGGGTAACGCAGAAAAACCTTAACATCCGGCAGCCTTTGCTTACTTTCTGGAATTTTTCAAAGAAGCCTTGATAAACTCCCGGAACAACGGATGGGGGGCCATGGGTTTGGACTTGAATTCCGGGTGGAACTGGCAGCCCAGAAACCAGGGATGGTCCTTTAGTTCAACGATCTCAACCAGCTCATGGTCCGGGGATGTCCCGCTGATCACCAGCCCGGCCTGGGTTAAGGCATCCTTGTATGCGTTGTTGAATTCATACCGGTGGCGGTGGCGCTCAGAGATATGTTCAATTTTGTAAGCTTTGTGGGCAAGGGTGTCGGGAACCAGTTCACAGGGGTAAGCCCCCAGGCGCATGGTGCCGCCCTTGTCCGAGGTCTCGTCCCGTTTTTCCACCTGTTTGGTCTGTTCATCGTACCACTCTTTCATCAGGTAGATCACCGGGTGGGGGGTGTGGGCATTGAACTCCTCGCCGTTGGCGTCTTCAAGCCCGGCCAGGTGGCGGGCCACTTCAATGACCGCCATCTGCATCCCTAAGCAGATGCCGAAATACGGCACCTTATTCTCCCGGGCATATTTGGCGGCCAGGATTTTGCCCTCAATGCCCCTAGTTCCGAATCCGCCGGGGACCAGGACGCCGTCACAGGTGGACATGACATCCTCGATATTCTCGGCCGTGAGGGTGGTGGAATCTACAAACTGAAGGTTGACCCTGGCCTCGTTGGAAATGCCGCCATGGGTTAAGGCCTCGTTCAGGCTTTTGTAGCTTTCGGTTAAGTCCACATACTTGCCTACAATGCCGATGGTCACGGAAAACCGGGGGTTCTTAAGCTTTTCCACCATTTCCCGCCAGTCATCCAGCCTCGGTGCCCTGGCCCAGATGTTCAGCTTCTTTAAAATCTGGTCTCCCAGTCCTTCCTCATTGTATACTAAGGGAACGTCATAGATGCAGTCCACATCCTTTGCCGTGAACACGGCTTCCGGCTCCACATTACAAAAAAGGGCAATCTTCTTTTTGATGTCCTGGGACAGAAAGCTTTCGGTTCGGCACAGCAGGATGTCCGGCTGGATGCCGATGCTGCGAAGCTCTTTGACGCTGTGCTGGGTGGGTTTGGTTTTTACTTCGCAGGCGGTCTTGATGTAAGGCACCAGGGTCAGGTGAATGTAGATCACGTTCTGGGAGCCCACATCGGCCTTGAACTGCCGGATGGCCTCTAAAAACGGCAACGACTCGATATCACCGATGGTGCCGCCGATTTCCACGATCACCACATCGGTGCCATTGGCCACCAGGCGGATGCTCTGCTTGATTTCATCGGTGATATGGGGGATGACCTGTACGGTGCCGCCCAAGTATTCTCCCCGCCGTTCCTTGGTGATGACCTGATGGTAAATTTTTCCCGTTGTAAAATTGTTGTCCCTGCCAAGGGCGGCATTGGTGAACCGTTCGTAATGCCCAAGATCCAGGTCGGTTTCGGTGCCGTCATCGGTGACATACACCTCACCGTGCTGGAAGGGGTTCATGGTGCCCGGGTCTACATTGATATAAGGGTCCAGTTTCTGAATGGTCACGGTAAGACCGCGGCTTTCTAAAAGCATGCCGATGGCAGCGGATGCCAGACCCTTGCCAAGGGAAGATAATACCCCGCCGGTTACAAAAATATACTTGGTTGTCTGAGCCATCAATTCCTCACTTTTCCGGGGTCTTTTAAAACAGAGCTTGTTTTTATAGATCCCTTTTTATCATTCGTAAATTTTCTTAAAATCTTCCAGCTGCCTGTCCAGTTCCCGGATGGTGTCGGCAAAGTTTTGTTCCGTTTCCGGATATTGGGCCATGATGTGGCTGATGTCAAAAAATCCAGGGGGAAAGTCTGATTTGAATTCAACCCGGCTGACCCGTATCTGTGCCGCCCGCTGCCCGTCCATATAAATATCGGTTTCCATGGGATACCAGGCCTGGCCGGTTTCCTGCCAGTCGCTGTAACGGTACTCCATGGTCCATCCCTTTTTCACCAGCACATACCGGACCGGAAAAAGGCTTTCCTTATCAATCCAGAGGCTGGGGTAAAGCCCGTCTTTCTTTTGGGCCCGTCCAATGACATAACAGACCCGGCTGTCAAGCCTTCGGAAGACCACTTTTTCAGTGTCCACACCCTGCCTGGCCATCTGCTGTTCAAGGATGTCATACTCTCTATAAAGCAGAATATCCGTATAAAAGTCCAGGGCTGATTTTTCATAGGCGCTGATCCGGCCGTCCTGCACGGCAATAAATTGCCGGCCATCTGCCACGCATAAACCGGTCACGCCGTTGGCGCAGGTCTCTTTGCGCATCCGGTCCGGACACTGGTAAAACAATTTTTCGGTTAAGCCGCCAACCTTGTGAAACCCTAAGGCCCCACTGCCGGAAATCTTTTTAAGCTGGAGAACCGTTCGGGTCTGGCAAACCGCAAGCCCTGCAGGCTTCTGGACCTTCTGGATCATCATATACAGCAGATGAGGCGTTTGGGGAATGAATGCCCTTGCTGTTTTGGGAACAAAAAACAGAATAAGAGCAAGAAACAGATAGAATATTTTTTTTCTATTCATTAAGGGGGTAGCATGAACGGATGAAGACCCCAAAAACCAAAAGCAACCGCAACTTTCAAAGTCTTCATCATTTTTTTTGAAAACCACAGGACTTGGGAAATGGGACTTGGGGTTTTCCGCCGAATCCCTGACGCAAGTCCCAAGTCCCAAGTCTCATATCCCAATCTATCACTATTTGCTGTGGGCCGGCCTTGAATCAGCAACCAAGGCCGGCCCGATTTCATCCCTTACGGGTATAACCGTTACAACAGGAGGCCTTCGGGGAAACAGGCACCGTCACCGAGCTGTTCCTCAATCCGGATCAACTGGTTGTACTTGGCCACCCGGTCGCTTCTGGACATGGACCCGGTTTTGATCTGGCCGGCATTGACGCCCACGGCCAAGTCGGCAATAAAGGAATCTTCGGTTTCACCGGACCGGTGGGAGACCACGGTGGTGTAGCCCGAGGCCTTGGCCATCTGGATGGTGTCAAGGGTTTCGGTTACAGTGCCGATCTGGTTGAGCTTGATAAGGATGGAGTTGCCGATCTGTCTTTCAATCCCTTTTTTGAAAATGTCGGGGTTGGTGACAAAGACATCGTCCCCCACAATCTGGATCTTGCTGCCCAGCCGCTGGGTCATGATTTCCCAGGCGTCCCAGTCGCCTTCAGCGATGCCGTCTTCAATGGACAGCAACGGGTACTTGTCAATGAGGCCCTCATAATAATCAATGAGTTCTTCAGCAGACAAAGACCTGTCCTCAGAGGCGAACCTGTACTTGCCGTCTTCATAGAACTCGCTGGCAGCCGCATCCAGGGCAATGCCGATATCCTTGCCCGGCCGGTAGCCGGCCTCTTCAATGGCATGGATGATGTATTCAATGGCCTCTTCATTGGAGTTCAGGTTCGGGGCAAATCCGCCTTCATCGCCCACGGCCGTGTTCAGCCCCTTGCCCTTGAGTATCTTTTTGAGATGATGAAAGGTTTCAGCCCCCATGCGGATGGCTTCGCTGATGGAGCCGGCCCCGAATGGAAGCACCATGAACTCCTGAATATCCAGGTTATTGGCGGCATGGGCGCCCCCGTTAACGATATTCATCATGGGCACGGGCATCACCCGGGCATTGATTCCTCCGATATGCTGGTACAACGGGATATCACAAGATTGTGCCGCTGCTCTTGTGGCGGCCATGGACACCCCGAGAATGGCGTTGGCCCCAAGCCGTGATTTGTTCTCGGTGCCGTCAATGTCGATCATGGTCCGGTCAAGCCCGGCCTGGTCCATGGCATCATACCCGATGATCTCAGGGGCAATAACGTCGTTAACATTGGCCACGGCGTTTTGAACCCCTTTGCCCATAAACCGGTTGTCGATTTTGTCCCGAAGCTCCAGGGCTTCCCGGGTTCCGGTAGACGCCCCGGACGGCACAGCGGCCCTGCCCTGAGCGCCACAGGCAAGGCTCACATCGACTTCAACCGTAGGATTCCCTCTTGAATCCAGGATCTCCCTTGCCCTGACATCAATTATCTCGGTCATTTTCCCCCCCTTTTTTTATGGTATTTGAATGAACTGATTGTAGATTGACTGGTATGTACGGTATCCATTATTAACAATAACCCATCCGACATTCAAGATTAATCTTGAATTTACCCCTGTTCCTTATTAAATTATTTTTCAAACCCCCTTAATCTTGACAAACAAAAGCCACTCTTATATTTACAAAAGTTGTCTTGATTTAACATTAATCTCATAAAGGAGTTATTCATGAACATTCTTTTTTTCGGACCAAACGGCAGCGGCAAGGGAACCCAGGGGAAAATCCTCAAAGACAAATACAACATTGCCCATGTAGAATCCGGTGCCATTTTCCGTGACAACATCAAGGGCGGCACCGAGCTTGGCAAAAAAGCCAAAGAATACATTGACAAAGGTGATCTGGTGCCCGACGATATCACCATCCCCATGATGATCGACCGCATCAAAAAAGATGACTGTAAAAATGGATGGCTCCTTGACGGATTCCCGAGAAACAAAGTCCAGGCTGAAAAACTTCATGCCTCTCTTGAAGCAGAAGGCATTAAACTCAACTATGTCATTGAAATGCTCCTTGACCGTGAGATTGCCAAAAACAGAATCATGGGCCGCCGGCTCTGTGAAAACGACAACAACCATCCCAACAACATCTTTATTGACGCCATCAAACCCGACGGAGACAAATGCCGGGTCTGCGGCGGCGCCTTAAGCGCCCGGGATGACGACCAGGATGAAGGCGCCATTGATAAACGCCACTCCATCTATTATGACACCGATACCGGCACTTTGGCATCCGCCTACTATTTCAGAGATCTTGCCGATGCCCCGTTCAAATACATCACCCTTAACGGCGAACAGGCTTTGCCGGATGTGACGGCAGAGCTGGTCTCCAAATTATAGTATAGTGTTTGGGCGATAAGTCACCCATCTGCTGCGTTGCAAAAAAATTTGCAATCCTCACAACCCTTAAGGTTGCTCCGGTTGCAAATTTTTTTGCGCCTTGCATATGGGCAACTTCTCACCCAAACACGGGCTCTCGTTCAGACACCATCTGATCTGAAAAATAAAAACGCCGTTGCAGGTTTTTTTACCTGAAAAGGCGTTTTTTTATGCTGGGGCTTAAGCGCCTATGCTACTGTGTCGCAAAAGTAGGAGCGGGCCATGCCCGCGATCGGATCGCGGGCATGGCCCGCTCCTACGCCGCAACCAGAGGGAACTGCAAATCCGGCCTTCGGTCTTCGGCCTAAACCCCTTTGAATTCCTTGGGCCTTAAGAATGCCGTTAATTTAATAGAGGCTTTTGATATCTCCTGCCAGGTGCAATTTTCCGTTACGGTCAGCTGGGCGTATCCGCATGTGGGGATATTGTCGATATGCCGGTGGCCAAGTTCATTGCACAGATCCGTTAGGGCCGGGTTATGGCCGACAATCAGCACATCCGTTAAAGTCTCGTCGTGTAATTGAATAAAGCTGAGCAGATTTCTACTGTTAAACGTATACAGATCCGGTTCAATGGTCCATTCAAACGCCATGGTTTCCAGAGACTTTCGGATAAGTTCGATGGTGGACCTTGCCCTTAAGGCCGGGCTGCAAAACACGTGGTCAAAGCAGCATCCGGCCTCTACCAGGTGCCGGGCCATAAACTTGCCGGTGCGGACCCCGCGCTTGTTCAAGGGCCTGTCCACATCGGCAAGGGAGCTGTCCTTCCAGCTTGACTTGGCATGCCGGATCAGGTGTAGGGTTTTCACGGCCCCGCCTATTTCCCCTCAAACCGCCAGAACGTCCCTGAAGGCCCGTCTTCCAGGACAATGTTCATGGCCTGCAGCTGGTCCCTGATTTCGTCGGCCCGGGCAAAATTCTTTGACTTCCGGGCTGCGGTTCTTTCTTCAATGAGCTTGTCGATATCGGCAGGGTCTATGGCCTGGTCGGCCATGCCCTTTTCTTTTTTGGCCGCAAACCAGTCTTTGGGGGCTTCCATGAAAATGCCCAGAACCCGGGACAGGGTCTTGATATCTCCGTACACGGCTGACAATTCCGTTGCGGCCCCGGCATCGGGAGAATCACCGGCATCATCTAAGATCTTGTTGCCCCGTTTCACGGCTTCAAACACAGAGCCAAGGGCCCTGGCCGAATTAAAATCATCGTTCATGGCCGTTGTAAAATCTTCCCACAGACCGCCCCGGTTTTGATCATCCCCCGTAATCCCGGCGTCTTCAAGCCGTTCTAAAAAGGCATAAATCCGGTCCAGGCCCAAAGACACCTCCCGCATGGAATCTTCATTGTAGTCAATGGGGCTTCGGTAATGCTTGGACAAAAGAAACAGCCGGATCACCTCGGGGGAATAGTCGGCCAGAACCTCCTTGATCATGGTAAAATTGCCCAGGGATTTGGACATTTTTTCATTGTTGATATCCACAAACCCGTTGTGGATCCAGTATTTGACAAACTGGCACCCGAACAGGGCCTCGCTTTGGGCGATTTCGTTTTCGTGGTGGGGGAAAATCAGGTCCTTTCCCCCGCCATGGATGTCAAACCCCTGGCCCAGGTACTCAGCGCTCATGGCCGAGCATTCAATGTGCCAGCCGGGCCGTCCCTTTCCCCAGGGGCTGTCCCAGGAAGGCTCGCCGGGTTTGGCCGGTTTCCATAAGGTAAAATCAAGGGGGCTTTGTTTTTTTTCATCTACGGCGATCCTGGCTCCGGCCCTCATGTCCTCGGGGTTCCGGCCGGATAACTTGCCGTATTCTTCAAAAGAATCAATGGAAAAATAAACATCCCCGCCCGGGACATGGTAGGCCTTGCCCTTGTCTATGAGCTTTTGGATAAAATCAATGATGTGCCGGATATGCTCGGTGGCCTTGGGCTCCATGGTGGGCCGAAGGACATTCAGGGCGTCCATTTCATTGTGGAATTCATCAATATACTTTTCCGTGATGGCCGTGCAGGTTTCGCCGGTTTCATTGGATTTTCTGATGATCTTGTCATCCACATCCGTAAAATTTCTCACATAGGTCACCTCAAAGCCGATCTGCCCCAACCACCTGAAAATCATATCAAAGACCACCACGGACCGGGCATGGCCAATGTGACTGGTGTCATACACCGTGGGACCGCACACGTACATCCCCACCTTTCCCTCGTTAATGGGAACAAATGCTTCCTTTTTTCCAGCCAATGTGTTGTAAATTTTCAAATCCATTATTTCTCTTTCCCCAAAATAGATTTTATGAGTACCGTACACTGGGCGGCTATGCCCTCGCCCCTGCCGATAAACCCCAATTGTTCCGTGGTGGTGGCCTTGACGTTGACCCGGTCGGGATCAAGGTCCAGCACCCTTGCCATATGATCTTCCATTTTCCGTTTATAAGGGCCCAGGCGAGGTGCCTGGGCATACACCACACAATCTGCATTACAGATGGCGTACCCTTTCTTGGCCAGCAACTCAAGACACTGTTTTAAAAGAAGTGAACTTGATATCCCCTTGTACTGCGGGTCGTTATCGGGAAAATGCTCCCCAATGTCCCCCAACCCGGCAGCCCCGAGGATGGCATCACACAGGGCATGGATCAGCACATCCGCATCCGAGTGGCCCAAAAGCCCCTTATCATGCTCAATTTTCACTCCGCCCAGGATCAAGTCCCGGCCGGAGACCAGCTGGTGGACATCGGTCCCGAATCCTACCCTGATGTCTGTGTCTGTCATTTGTAATCCGTTTTAGCTGTTAGCTGTTAGCCGTTAGCTGTTAGCGGACAACCGCAATCTAAAAAGGCTAACGGCTGATTGCTAAAAGCTAAATGTCAAAAGAATCTGATACCATATTCATAGATTCTTTTAAAGATTGGTTTTTATATTGCCTTAATATAGGGGGATATTGTAAAAAAAAGCCATGAATTCACCAAAAATTATAAGATGCCCCTGGTGCGGGGATGACCCGGTTTATATGGCCTACCATGACACGGAATGGGGGGTTCCGGTCCATGATGATCAAAAATTGTTTGAATTTTTGATCCTGGAAGGGGCCCAGGCCGGGCTGTCATGGCTGACCATCCTTAAACGAAGAAGCGGCTATAAAAAAGCGTTTGCCGGATTTGACCCTGAAAAAGTGGCCCGGTTTACGCCCCAGAAAATTGCCGGTCTTCTTCAGGACCCCGGAATCATCCGAAACAAGCTCAAGGTGAATGCTGCCGTGACCAACGCCCGGGCCTTTCTGGCCGTCCAGGAGGCATTCGGCTCTTTTGACCAATATGCCTGGCAGTTTGTTGACGGCCGGCAAAAGGTGAACCAGTATACCCGGTTCGACCAGGTCCCGGCCACCACAAAGGAGTCCGACGCCTTTTCAAAAGACCTGAAACAACGGGGATTCAAATTTACGGGCTCCACCATTATGTATGCCCATATGCAGGCCACCGGAATGGTGAACGACCACCTGGTATCCTGTTTTCGATACCGGCAGCTAACCGCTAAAAGCTAACAGCTAATGGCTAACAGCTAAAAGGAGAAAAACACATGCTTCTCGTAACCGCCAGGCAGATGCAGAATATGGACGGATACACCATTAACGAGCTGGGCATTCCCGGCCGGGTCCTCATGGAAAATGCCGGCAGAGGCGCCGTTGACATGTTTATCCGAAAATTTTCCCCTGATCACCGCACCAAGGTAGGCATGGTGGCCGGCCGGGGCAACAACGGGGGGGACGGGTTTGTCATGGCCCGGTATCTCATGGAAATGGATGTGCCGGTAACCATGTTTTTATTGTCCCATAAGGAAAAAGTGACCGGGGATGCCGCCGCCAATCTTTCACTGGCCCAGCAACTTCTTGAACACCACCCTTGCTCAAAACTCATTGAAATCCCCGATGCCGACACCCTTAAAAAGAACAGGGCCGCCCTGGTCCACCAGGATCTTTTTATTGACGCCATTTTCGGCACCGGCCTGAATGCCCAGGTCAGGGGATTTTTCAAAGAGGTGATCCAGCTGCTCAACCAGACCGGCAGACCCATCTTTGCCGTGGATATTGCCTCAGGCCTGAATGCCGATACCGGAAAGCCTTTAGGCGAGGCCGTCAGGGCCTCGGCCACCGCCACCTTTGCCCATGCCAAAGCCGGGCATATTCTCTACCCGGGAAATGATTACACCGGAGACCTTGAGGTCATTGACATCGGCATTCCCGGGTTTGTCACCCAGAATGAAGGCATCGGCCTCCGTGTGGTTGAAACCGCCTATATCGCCCCCCTGTTCCCCCAAAGGCCCTTTAACAGCCATAAGGGAACTTTCGGCCATGCCCTGATTCTGGCCGGATCTCCCGGAAAAACAGGGGCTGCCGCCCTGTGCGCCAATGCCGCGGTCCGGACAGGGGCGGGACTGGTGACCTTAGGCCTTCCCAGCAGCATCAACCCCTCAGTGGAGGCCATGGTCCTTGAGCCCATGACCTTGCCACTGCCTGAAACCGTTAACGGAACCCTGAGTGCCGCCGGCTTTGACGCCATCATGTCACAAATAGACCACTTTCATGCCCTGGCCATGGGGCCCGGGATGGGTACGGATGAACAGACCCGGGACCTGGTCACCCGGCTCATTGAATATGTGGACATCCCCATGGTGATCGATGCCGACGGACTCAACTGCGTGGCCCAAAAGCCTGCCATCTTAAATACCCGGCACGCCCCCACCATTTTGACCCCCCACCCCGGAGAAATGGCAAGGCTGTGTGATACCACTCCGGATAAAGTCCAGGCCGACCGCATGGGATTGGCTGCGCAATTCGCAGGGGAATATGGGGTAATCCTGGTCCTTAAAGGGGCCCAGACCATCACGGCCCTGCCGGACGGAAACATTTTCATCAATCCCACCGGAAATCCGGGCATGGCTTGCGGCGGCATGGGCGATGTGTTGACCGGCATCATTGCCGGGCTGGTGGCCCAGGGCCTGTCCGCTGACCATGCGGCCATGGCCGGCGTATTTCTTCACGGGCTCGGGGCCGATATTTTAGCCTGCAATTCACCGGGATTCGGCTTCACGGCATCGGACCTGGTCCGTACCATTGCCCAAGCCATCCAAGAGACGATTGAATGATCCGGTTTACCTCAACATCAGACCAGGAGACCCGGAACTTCGGAAAAACCCTGGGAAAAATTCTTTCAGAAGGGATCACCATTGCCCTGACCGGGGATCTCGGGGCCGGGAAAACCACCCTGATCCAGGGGCTGGCCCAAGGGTTGGGGGTCAGCAAAGACTATTATGTGACCAGCCCTAGCTTTAACATCATCAATCAATATCCCACCCATGGGCTTAGCCTCTGCCATGTGGATCTTTACCGCCTCAGTGATGTCGATGAACTGGCTGTCATCGGATTTGAAGACATCCTGGAACAGGGGGCTGTTGTCGCCGTAGAATGGCCGGACATCCTGCTGGAAACCGGTTTTAAATTTGATCTTGAAATCAAATTTGAGTTTGATCCGGATTATAACCGGATCATTTCCGTTACAGGGTATGGACATCACCAAAAAAATCTGTTAAGCAAATTGTCCTTGTGAACGTCACGGATGACACCGGACTTTGTAACCGGCTTCATCTACAACGAATAGTGAAAGATCAAGGATATGGGACTTGAGATATGGGACTTGGGGATCTTATAAGAAACCGCAGGATAACCCCAAGTCTCATGTCCCAAGCCCCATGTCTTTCATACAACCAGTTTGCGGAGCAATTTTATGGCGTTAAGAGTGCAAAAATACGGCGGTACATCCGTAGCAGATATTGACCGGATCTCCCATGTTGCCGACAGAGTCCAGAAAGCCTATGAAGCGGGTGACCAGGTGGTGGTTGTACTCTCGGCCATGGCCGGCGTAACCGACAACTTAATTTCCCTTGCCAGAAAGGCAGCCCAGAAACCCGACAAGAGGGAACTTGATGTCCTGCTGGCCACCGGAGAGCAGACCACCGCGGCCCTGATGGCCATGATGCTCAAATCCAGGGGATACAAGGCCCGCTCCTTTTTGGGGTTTCAGGCCGGTATCCATACGGACAACACACCCGGCAAGGCCAGGATTTTAAACATTGACTGCAACAAAATTAAAACGGCGCTCAATGAGGGGTATATCTGCGTGGTGGCCGGATTCCAGGGCCAGGATGATGACGGGGATATCACTACCTTGGGCCGGGGCGGATCAGACACCTCTGCAGTGGCCATCGCATCATCCCTTAATGCGGATGTATGTGAAATTTTTACCGACGTGAACGGCGTCTATACCACGGACCCGAGAATCTGTTCCCAGGCCCGTAAAATTTCACGGATATCTTATGAGGAAATGCTTGAAATGGCAATTCTCGGAGCAAAGGTACTCCAGATCCGCTCTGTGGAATTTGCTAAAAAATTCAATGTGCCCGTGCATGTCAGGTCATCATTCAACGAGGAGGAAGGAACAATGGTAGTCAATGAAAGTTCTGATATGGAAAGTGTGGTGGTGTCCGGCATTACCTGTGATTTGAACGAAGCCCGGATCACTTTAAAAAAGGTGCCGGACCAGCCCGGGATATCCGCCAAGGTCTTCGGGCCTCTGGCTGAAGCGGAAATCATGGTGGACATGATCATCCAGAACACCCGTTCCGGCGGGGAAACCGATTTGACCTTTACCGTGCCCCAGGACGAGTTTGACCGGGCCCTGGAGATTTCAGAAAAGGTGATCAAGGAAATTGGCGGGACAGAAGTCCTGACCGCCAAGGAGATTGCCAAAGTCTCGGTGATCGGACTTGGCATGAAAAGCCATTCCGGGGTCGCCGCCACCATGTTTGAGGCCCTGGCATCGGAAAATATCAATATCCGGCTGATCGCCACATCGGAAATCCGGATATCCTGCGTCATCCTGGCCAAATATGCGGAGCTTGCCGTAAGGACCCTTCACACGGCCTTTGGCCTGGACCAGGAAGGGGGCGCCCCCCAGTCTCACCTGATTAAGAAAACCGCCCACCCGACTGAGTAGGGATTTAGACTGAAGGCTGAAGGGGGTTAGGGTTGCGTATTCCTTCAGCCTAACCACCTTCAGCTTCTCGTTTCTTGTCTCTTGTCTCTTGTTTCCTGTCTCTTGTTTACTGTTTCTTGTTTCTTGTTTCCTGTTTCCTGTTTCTTGTTTCCTGTTTCTTGTCTCTTGTCTCTTGCCCAAATACCACCTCAAAGACATCCTTATATGTCTTGGCAAAATGAAAGGTAATCCCCTCCTTGATATGGTCGGGCAGTTTTTTAAAATCCGGCATACACCCTTCAGGTAAAATAATTTCACTGACCCCGGCCCGCCGGGCCGCAATGATTTTTTCCTTGATTCCGCCCACGGGCAGAACCTTTCCGGTCAGGGTAATTTCACCGGTCATGGCCAACGGCCGGTTCACCGATCTCCCCCTGGCCAGGGAAATCAGGGCTGTTGTCAGGGTGATCCCGGCACTGGGCCCGTCCTTGGGGGTCGCTCCCTCGGGCACATGGACATGGATAAAAGAGGATTCAAAATAATCTTTTTTGATTCCAAACTCCTTGAGATGGGCCTGGACAAAGGAAAAGGCAATGGTGGCCGATTCCTGCATGACCTCCCCGAGTTTTCCGGTCAGCTTGAATCCGGCCGTTTTTTCATGGACCTTTACCGCCTCAATGGGAAGGGTGGCCCCGCCCATGGATGTCCAGGCAAGGCCGGTGACCACGCCCACCCCTTTCATCTGCTTTTCAGTCTTAAACATGGGCGGCCCTAAAATTTCCTCTAAGGACTTTATGGAAATCCGGATCTTTTTTTCGTTTTCCTTTAATATTTTGACAATGCTCTTTCTGATGATCTTGTTGAGCAGTTTTTCAAGGGTTCTGACCCCGGCCTCCCGGGCATACCCCTCAATGAGCTGCCGGATGGTGGGATCGGTGATGGTAATGGTGGCCGATGTCAGTTTGTTTCGTTTCAAGAGCTTTGGCCAGAGGTGTTTTTTGGCGATCTCCATTTTTTCCGATGTAATGTAGCCGGACAGGTTGATCTGGTCCATCCGGTCCAGCAACGGCCCCGGAATGGTGTCCAGCTGATTGGCCGTGCAGATGAACAGCACCTTGGACAAATCAATCCGGAGATCCAGGTAATGATCCAGGAACTCGGAATTCTGCTCAGGGTCTAAAACTTCAAGCAGGGCCGATGCCGGGTCCCCCTGGTAGGACGCCCCGATCTTGTCCACCTCGTCCAGCATAACCACAGGGTTGGCCACGCCAGTATCCTTTAAGGCCTGGACCATCTTGCCGGGAAGGGCCCCCACGTAAGTCCGCCGATGCCCCTTGATTTCAGCTTCGTCCCGCATGCCGCCCAGGCTGAACCGGTAAAATTTTCTGCCCAACGCCTCGGCAATGGATTTTCCAATGGAGGTTTTCCCCACGCCGGGAGGCCCTACAAAAAGAATTATAGAGCCGGAAATATCCTTGCGGTAAATCCCTTGGGCAAAAAATTCAATAATCCGTTCTTTGACATCGGCAAGGCCGGCATGATCCCGGTCCAGCACCTCTTCGGCCCGCTTAATGTCGATGTTGTCTTCAGAATAGACCCCCCAGGGAAAAGAGGTGACCCAGTCCAGATAATTTCGGGTCACCCCGTATTCGGAAGACCCGGTTTCCAGCACGGACAATTTCTCAATCTCTTCTGAAAACCGTTTGACCACATGCTCCGGCGGGTCCAGCTGTTCAAACCTTTCCTTGAACTTGTCCACATCTGATGTCTTGTCATCTTTCTGGATGCCCAGTTCTTTTTGAATGGCCTTGAGCTGCTCCCTTAAAAAAAACTTGCGCTTGTTCTCATCCACCTTGACGTTGATGTCTTTCTGGATTTTGGTCTGGAGCTTGGCAATTTCAATTTCTTTTTGAAGGAGCATTAACACCTGTTTCATCCGCTCAATAACGGATTCGGTCTCCAGAATCTTCTGGAGTTCATCTCCGGAAGCCGTGGTAATGCCGGCGGCAAAGTCGGTCAGGGGAGACGGCTGGTCCGGGCTGAACCGCCCTAAATACTGTTTGAGTTCTTCAGAGTACAATGGGTTTAAGGACAGCAGCTGCTTGATGGAAGATATGATGGAAATGCCGTAAGCCTTGAGCTTATCCTCATCCTCCTGCAGGTCTTCGAAATACTCCACCTGAACCACAAAAGGCGGCGAATTTGACAGAAATTTCTTGATCCGGAACCGTTCCAGGCCCTGGGCAATGAACTGAAGATTGTTTTCCACCTCCACGACGTTGAGCATCCGGACCACGCATCCCACCTTAGGAAAATCTTCTTCATCCAGATCTTTTCCCCTCACATTGCTCAGGTAGGAGAGCCCAAGAAGATTTCTTGAATCCCGGGACGCTTTCATCAACGTTTCCTCCCAGCGGTCTTTGCTGACCACTAAGGGCTGGACCTGGGCCGGCATGTGGGGACGTCCGGTGATAGGAACCAAATAAAGTATTTCCGGCTTGAACTTTTGCTCAACCAGCTGACCTTTTTGGTCCATTCCGTCATCGTCATTTACTATTTCAGGGGTAATCGGGCTGTTGTCATCCGTCACGTTTCACCTCAAGAATTGATTTATTAAATTTGCAAAACTCGCTTTATTCACTATAATTATATTTATAAAAATGACAACCCATTTGACTTAACTGATATTTCAGTATACACATAACAATATTTAAAAAAAGGAGGTTCGTCATGACTTATAAGACTGATTTATCTGAAAGCCTTGAAGATTATCTTGAAACCATCCTGGAACTCCAGGAGAAAAACACCGTGGCAAGGTCAAAGGACATTGCCGAAAAGCTTGACATTAAAAGGGGTTCCGTTACCGGCATGCTAAAAAAGTTAGCCACCCAGGAACTGATCAACTACGAACCCTACGGGTTTGTTACCCTGACGGCAAAGGGGAAAAAAATCGCCCAGTCTATTGAAAAACGACACACTTTTTTTAAGGACTTTTTCTTTAAAATGCTGGAACTTGATGAAGACACCTCCGACAAAACTGCCTGTCGGATGGAACATGTTATGGACTCCAAAACATACCATAAATTCAAAGAGTTTATACAGAAAATCGGCGAAAAATAATTTTCAGCAGCATTGGGGAAGCCCCCTGTGAAACCGCTTTTCAAATTAAAAGGAGAAGATGCCTCTTTTGCCGGAGCCCTGCCCTGAAAACCCAACAGAATTTGCGCTGGACAAAAAAGGGCTTTTGCAAATTATCAATGCGCTTCCCAATGCCATCGCAGTGGTCGACCACAAGGCCTGTGTGCTTTTTTCAAACCAGCCGATTCTAACATTGTTCAACAAGAACAAACTTGATTTTATCGGCCAAAAAATTGGAAAGGCCTTTGGCTGTCATTACTATAATGACGAATGTGAGAAAGACTGCGCCTTGGTTTCAAACAGCGGTGTCTGCGCCCTCAAGCAGGGCATAATGACCGCCCTGAAACAAAAAGACGCCTGCCGGGATATGGAAATCACCATAAAAATTGGGGAAACAGATGAAAAGGAATTGATATTCTCTATCCTTCCTGTGACCCTGAACGGGGATGACCTGGCGCTGCTGACCATTGAGGATGTCACCAAAAACCGCCACCACGAAATGCTGCGGATAGAAAAAGAAAAACTATCCGCTGTGATGAAAACCGTGGGTGCGGTCTGCCATGAAATCAATCAGCCCCTGATGATTGTCATGGGGCTTTCTGAAATGCTGTTGGAAGACCTTCCCCAGGACCATGCCATGCATGAACGTATCCGGAAAATAATGAACCAGGCCGACCGGATGGGCCAAATCACCAAGAAACTGATGTCCATCACCCGGTACCGGACAAAACCTTATCTCAAAGGCGAAATCCTGGATATTGACTCGGCGTCCAGCCCTTCCCCGCCTGCAGAACCATAAAATTGAAGGAAACCGAAAAAAAGGAGGCCGCAGACCGGATAGCAAATTCGGAGATTAGCATCTTGCTCTGAATAGTTTGAGAAAAGGCAAGAAGACCAACCCTGTAGGAGCGGGCCATGCCCGCGATCGAATCGCGGGCATGGCCCGCTCCTACGTGGCAACCAGAGGGAACTGCAAATCCGGTCTGACGGTTTTCCTCCCTCCGGTCTCCAGTCTTCCCTTTTTCCGGTCCCCCCTTCTTTATTCCCCCGCAAACAACCCCACCACATCCTGAACCGTCACATAAAGGGCCGGTACAAACACCAGGGTCAGCCCTGTGGCGGCAATGAGCCCGAAGCTGATGGACACGGCCATGGGAATTAAAAACTGGGCCTGAAAACTTTGTTCAAGCAGCAATGGAAACAGGCCGGCAATGGTGGTCACCGAGGTCAGCAGCACGGGTCTGAAACGGCTTCTTCCCGATTCCAGTACCGCCTCAACCCCATGAAGGCCCTGACGGACCCTGGCATTGGCAAAATCAATGAGGATCAACGAATCATTAACCACGATGCCGGACAGGGCCACAATCCCGAAAATACTGATCATGGTGATGTCCAGCCCCATGATAAAATGGCCGGCCACGGCGCCCACAAGGCCAAAGGGGATGGCCGTCATGATGATCACCGGCTGAATATAAGAGCGGAACTGGCTGGCCAGCAGCAAAAACATGACCATGGCGGCCAGCGCAAACCCCTTGGCCAGGCTGTCAAGGGATTCCTGGGTCCGTTTGGCCTGGCCTTCAAGGTTAAAGGATACCCCGGGGGAATGTTTTTCAAGCCCCGGCAGAAACCCGGCTTTTAAAGAGGCCATGATGTTTCTGGCATTGGCCCTGTTCTCATCGATATCGGAGATTACGGTGATGACCCGGCTTCGGTCCACCCGCCGGATGGCGGAATAGCCCTGTTTTTCCTCTATGCGGGCCACCTGGCTTAAGGGGATCTGCCGGCCGTCCCGGGTCCTGATTCTCAAATTTTCAATGCTGGCCTCTGATTGTCTTTCCTTTTCAGAGTACCGGACCGTGACCGTGACCTCGTCCTTTCCGCGCTGAAATTTTAAAACCTCATCCCCGTAGTAAGCCTGGCGGATCTGGGCGGCGATATCGGCCATGGTCACCCCAAGGGATTTGGCCCCTTCAAGGATATGAATCTGCTTTTCCATTTTTCCGGGCCTGAAATCATCGGTAATATCAAAGGTTCCGGGATAGGTGGCGATTTCGTCCTTCAGGGCGGATGCGGCGGCCTTGAGCTGGTCCAAGTCATCCCCTTCCAGGCGGATCTCTATGGGGTTTCCCCCGGGCCCCCCGCCAATGGTACTGAAGGTGAGCTGCTCGGTTCCAAGAATATCGCCGGTGAATTCACGCCATTTGGCCACCACCTCGGGCGCGGCAATATCCGGCCGTTTGGACGACGGCAGGATTTCTATCCAGACCTCCCCGCAATGGGCCCCGTTGACGGAAGGTTTCCAGTCCCGTCTCGGGATGATGCCCACCTGGGAATAGGTGTTTGAAATCAAGGCCCGCCCCCCATTCACCCGGTCTTCAAAATGCCGGTTCAATTTGAAAGCGCCCTGCTCTATCTGCTTTACGGCGGTTTCCGTGGTGTCAAGGCTGGTGCCCTGGGGATAAATAATTTCAGCCACCAGCCAGTTGGAATCGGTTTTGGGGAAAAATACAAAAGGGACATGCCCCCCGGCCAGAAGGCCCAAGCAAACGATCAGGCAGGAAAACCCAATGGCCAGGGTCATATACCGGTTTTTAACACAATAAGTTAGAACCGGGGTATAAAGCCTGTCTATAACTTGATTCAAAAGGATTTCAATTCTCCCTCTAAGCCAGGAATGGGCAGCCCCGATATCCGCTTTGAGCCAGTCCAGCCAGAACAAACAGATTTTTCCCAGTATGGGCCTTCTGGTTTTGGCGGGAACAAGGGCATGCTCCAAATGGGCCGGCAGAATAAAAAAGGCCTCCACCAGGGATACGGCCAGGATAACCACCACGGCCTGGGGCATGATGGCCAGAAATTTGCCCATGATCCCGGCAATGTACATCAATGGAACAAATGCCACAATGGTGGTGGCCACGGCCATGACCACGGGGGAGCCGATCTCTTCCAATGCATCCATGACGGCTTTTTTGGCCGGTTTCCCCATTGAATAATGGGTGTACACATTTTCCCCCACGATAATGGCATCATCCACCAAAATCCCCAGGGTCATGATAAAGCCGAACAACGACAGCATGTTAATGGAAGCCCCAAAGGCTTCCAGGACCAGGAAGGCCCCCATGAACGAGACCGGAATCCCGGCGGCCACCCAGAAGGAAAGGCCTAAATTTAAAAAAAGGGCCAGCACAATAAACACCAGCAGAATGCCCTGGCGCCCGTTTTTAAGCAGCAGGTCAATCCGGTCCTGGACCATGTCAGCCATGTCAAACCAGTATCCGAGTTTCACCCCTTTGGGCATGCGGTCTTTGTGCTCGTTAATATAGGCAATAGCCTGGTTTGAAATGGCAATGGTGTCCTGGGCGTCGGTCCTTCTGATGACCACCATGGCCGCCGGCTTCCCGTTGAACCGGGCCTTGATGTCCGTATCTTCAAACCCGTCTGTCACATGGGCCACATCCCCTAACCGGAGAAGGGTCCCGTCCGCCTTGGCGATCAGAGGGATTTTTTCAAATTCTTCACCGGTATACCGCCGCCCCTTGGACCGGACCAGGAACTCACGGCCCCGGGTCTTGATCTTTCCGCCGGGCATTTCAAGGCTTCCGGTCTTCACGGCCTGAGCCACATCGTCAAAGGAAAGGGCATACTGCCGAAGGCTTTGCTCTGAGACCTCAACGCTGATTTCAAAATCCCTGACCCCGGACAGGGCTGCCAGGGAAATTTCCGGGGCCTTGACCAGATCGTCCCGGATTCCTTCGGCCGTATCCCGGAGCAGCCGTTCTGACACATCCCCGTATACGGCCACATAAATGGCCGGGTCATTGTTCTTGATCTCAATGATCACCGGATCTTCAGCTTCCTCGGGAAACGAGTCGATCAAATCAATTTCAGTTCTGACCTCGTCAAGCTTGACATTGATATCGCATCCCGGGTTCAACTCCAGGGTTACAGAGCCCTGCCCCTCTATGGCCGTGGAATACATGGTTTTCACATCTTCCAGGCTCTTGAGCTGCTCTTCAATCCGGATGCAGATGCCCTCTTCCACCTCTTCGGGGGTGGCCCCGGGATAAGATACACTGATATTGATCATGTCCAGATTGAACTGGGGGAACATCTCCCGCCTCATGTTCATGGCCGTATACCAGCCGGCCACAATAATAAACACCATGACCAGGTTTACCGACACCCGGTGTTCAACGGACCATCTGCCTAAGGCCTTCATCCGGCCTCCCTTTCGCCTTTTACGGTAAGGGCCATCCCGTCCAAAGCCCCGGGCAGGGGCGAGGAGATGATCAGGTCCCCGTCCTCAAGGCCCCGGGTAATATAAACCCGGTCCTCAAACTTTCTTAAGACGGTCACTTTCCTGATTTCAAGCCGGTTTTCACGGACCAGAAAAAGGGTATCCCCGGGCTTTAAAAGATCTCTTGGCAGCACAAAGATATGGTCATAGGTTAACCCCCTGGTCCGGCATTCCACAAAACTGCCGGGTTTTAACCCTAAAAACGGTCCGCCGCTTTCCTGATCCGGCTTAAGGGCAAGGATCTCCAGGGTCATGGGCAGGGTTCGGGTCTTTTCGTCAATCTGGGCTTTAATCCGGGCCACCCGGGCCGTGTAGACCGGGCCGTCCATGTTGGCCATGCTCACCTGGGCCATGGGAAGCTTTCCATCACTTAACCCTTCTTGTATCCATTGAATCTCTTCTAAGGGGATGGCCACATCCACTTCCAAGAGCCCTTTTTCGTAAATCGCGCCCAGAAGCTGTCCCGGGCTGACCAGTTCCCCGGCCTCCACGGATTTTTCAAGAACAAACCCGTCAAAGGGCGCATAAACCTTGGTTTTCTCAAAGGCCAGATCCGCCTTTTTAAAATCGGTCTCGGCCATGGCCAGGGCGGCTTTTTGCTGGGCCATCAAAGGGTCCTGAAGGGCCAGATTGTTTTCCACGGCCTGAAGCTGGATCCGGGCGGCCAGATACTGCTGCCGGGCCTTGTCCAGGCTGGTTTTTGAGGCAAATTCATTTTGGGTTAAGGCCTTGATCCGGTCCAGCTCCTTTTGGGCCAACTCCGTGTTGGTTCTGGCCAGCACGATATCTTTTTTTAAATTTTCAATATCCTGAGCCTGGCGGTTAATCTGGGCCTGAATCTGTAAAATTTTTATCCGTGCCGCCTCCCGGTCCAGATAATAGGTGCGCTGGTCAATGCCTGCCAGGCAATCCCCTTTGGCGATAACTCCGCCGGCCACAAAGCCGGGGTTTAAATATTCAAGCCGGCCCGATACTTCAGTGCAGATCCGGACCCGGTTTTGGGGCTTAACGGTGCCAAAGGCCGACACCTCCATGGTCTTTTGTACGGCCGCCGCCTTGACCGCCCGGACTGCCGGCGCGGCCTTTACCAGATCAATTTTTTCCGGCGGTTTTTTGCTTTTGAACAATACAAACGCCACAACAACCGCCGCCCCGATGATCAGCCCCACCCGCAGCAACCTGAAAAAAAAGCCGCGAATCATTTTGGACCCAGATAATTTTTCCATGGTACGATCCTTAAACCAAATAATAAATTTTAAGCAGATGGGTGACTTTTAATTCAAACACCTGACAACTCAGCAACCCGGTAGTTCGGCCGGTCAAACACCTCAACCCGTTTCTGGTAAAGGGCCTGCTCCCGGATCCGCCGGGACTTGACCCTGGCCTGTTGAACATCTTCCATGGGGATGTTGTTTTTCTGGTACCACTGGTCCGGGTCCTGCAAAAATCCCACCAGCTCAATAACCGCTTCCCTGGCGCTGGCACAGGATTTGACCAGCCGGGGGGTAAAGGCCGGCCCGTATTTTTTCAAGGCGATTTCCCTGATCTGTTTGCGGGCGTTTTCCCACAAATTGTCCGGGTCCAGGAGGATGACCGGGGCTAGGGGGCTTTCGTGAAGTTTTAAGGAGGTAATGGTAATGAACAGTTCTTCACAGCTGCCGTAACCGCCGGTATTGACAATGGGGATGTTGCTCAGTTTCTGGATATGGTCCTGCCGGGCCAGGCGCAGGCCTTCGGTATATTTGATCAGGCCGTCGCAAGTGGTCAGGGACGCCTGATGTTCGCCTTCAAGGGCAATGGCAATGCCCACACTCATGATATTGTGCTGCCGGGCCAGGTCATTGGCCTCTTTCATCAGCCCGGGGCCGCCGCCGTGGACAATGCCCATCTCGTAACCAAGCCTTACGGCCAGCCGGTTGATCAGGTCGATGGTCAGCCGGTTGTCTGCCTCATTGGTATGGGAACCGTAAAAGGCGAACCAGTAACGGACCCGGTCAAACCGGTCCCGGTCGTCGGGCTCCATAAAGCAGCCGTGGTAAAAGGAGTAAAGTTTGTCGGTATTTGAATCATACCGTAAAAATTCACAGCCGATATCCCCGGACCAGTGGTCGGAATGGGTCAGTTTGATCATATTTTTGATGATATCATCCTCAAACACAGGGTTATCGGCGTTGGCCAGAAAGGTTCTCAGCCCGCTGCGCTTCAAGGCGTCAATCACCTCTGGGGCCGGGAACTTGCGGCTGATAAACACCCGGGAGTTGACCCCGCCGAGAACCGAAAGTTTTTCCAGGGTCCGGACAAATTCCCCGTTCTCCTTTTGGCCGGACTGCCCGGCCCGGGTCTTCCGAAAGGTGGAGGCCAAAATCGCGTTTTTGATAATTTCAAGCTGGGCTTCGCCCTCAGGGTTCAAGGCCTGGGGAACGGGGATAAAATTGCCCTTGTTTAAAATCAGGCCAAGGTTTTCGGGTTCAATGGAGGAAAACAGGTTGGCCACCTCGGCATTGGTCAAAAGATCGCACAGCCGGTATCCCTCTTTGACCTTGAGCTTTTCCAAGGGAACGGTCAAGGGATTGGCCGCCCTGAAAAACCGGATCCTTATCCGGATCTGGCTTAAGGCCACCGGGGTTTTCCCAAAATGAAACAACTCCACCTGCCGGTCCCTGAAGGTTCTGAAGGGATCGAGAACCCGGGCCGGCAGATGCTCTATGTTGTCTTCATCAGGCTCCACCACGGAATCAATGATCCCGTAAATATCCCCCAGAGATATTTTAATGGCCCCGATAAACAACTGTCCCGGATTGAGCCATTCATGGTCCGGATCCAGGGCCACCCTGGACCGGATGGTATTTAATGTACTTCGCCCCTTTTTCATGACCGCAGAAATAGTGGAAGCATTCAGGGCATGGGGTTCAAAGGCATACTGGTAAGGTTCTAACGCCACACGGATGTAATCACAGGTTTTTCCGGTAAACGGGTCGGTCTCCTGGCAGATGTCAAAGCCTTCGTAATATCCTTTGCCCGCCCGTTTCCCCACAAAAAGGCGCTTGTGAAGATAATGCCGGACATCGGCTATCCTTAACGCAGGATCTGCTGTCACGATCCGGCCGACCTCATCGCCGGGCTTAAAAAACTCCAGGGCATTGGAAAGCACCGGGTTCAGATTCTCCAATCCCCCTTCAAAATAGACATTGGCCCCGTCCATCACCGGATCAGGAAGGGTTTGGTCCCGGACAATTTTAATCCCCATCTGGGCATTCCCGCTTCTGCCTGAAATAAAAAAGGGTTTGCCTTCGCCCATGGCCCCCCGGATATAATCGGAAACACTGGGGAAACAGAACACCCCCGAGATCCGCTCATCGGTTCTTTCCTGAATTTTTTCTATATAGCCGTCCGTACTGATAATCCGGGGTATTTCCATGAATTTGCCTTTATTTTCGGAACGTAATGGATCGGTTCATGACCATATCACGCAGTCATAAACCGATTGCCTGCCAAAATCAAGGTTCGGACAAATTTTAAACAGTTTTAAAATCTTTGCCGGCAACATGTGGGGATCAGGTGTATCAATAAAAGGGACTTGGGATATGGGACTTGGGGATTGCAGCGTCCGTGGCCTCCCCAAGTCCCAAGCCGGCAGTTAGCATGGCCCCGTTTGATTTACCCCTCACAAACAACATGTTATATGGACAATGGTGGGCAACGCTTTAAAAAAACTTACGCAACGGCGCAACGGCGCAACGGCGCAAAGCTTAACTTCCCTTGGGCAATAGTATTCTTTGCGCCTTAGCGCCTTTGCGTGAGAATATAAAAAAAGAGGGCGAAGCCCTCAATTTTAGGATGAAAGAGCAAGGAGAAAAGCATTCCATACATTGAGAACCTCTTGCTACCCCATATCCCAAGTCCCAATTTTATACATTATAGAATTTAACTTCTAACCTAAAGAAAAAGCCGGTAAAATAAATTACCGGCTTTAATTCAACTGTTCAGACAGACGTTTTAGAATTCAAAGGTCAGCTGTAAGGTGTAGGTATCAATTTCTTCTGCATCATCATAATCTTCTGCG
This sequence comes from uncultured Desulfospira sp., assembly GCA_963663165.1. Lineage (GTDB taxonomy): Bacteria > Desulfobacterota > Desulfobacteria > Desulfobacterales > Desulfobacteraceae > Desulfospira. The sequence goes on from OY760175.1 coordinate 1,627,632, forward strand.
TTTCTGTATTCAGCGGCAACGGACAGGTTATCGGTCAGGCCAACCCCTACGGAAAACAGATATACTTCTTCAGGCAAAAGCCCCTCGGCATCATCACTGGCCTGGTATCCAATAGCCAGGGTAGTCTCAAATCCGGACAGATCAAAAGTATATCCGGCTTCAAGGGCGTATGCGGAGGCTTCATCCCAAGTCGCATTGGGATAGTTACTGAACTCTACTTCATCCGTCAGGGCCACATATTCACCAATAACGCAGATAGGGCCAAAAGTTACCATGGCATGAATAGCCCACCCAGGAACCTGGTCATCTAATTCAGCCGCAGCTAAGCCCAGATCTGCCAATTCATCATTAGCGTCGTCGAATGCACCTTTAAGGCCGCCGGATTCCAGGATATTGTTGATCCAGTCCAGTCCGATATCAAATGAGAAATCATCGGTTTCCATGGTATATCCAACAGAGACGCCATAAACATCAATGGATTCGTCATCATCATCTTCCATTTCACCGTTGAAAAGATAGGCAGCGGCCCTGAAACCGTTAATCTCAATGCCGACCTGAATGGCTTCATCCCTGACTTCACCAAGATCCTGGGTGATGGGATCAGAAATCATCATGGTTTCATAAGCGCCAAAGGGCACATAAATTCTACCGGCCATCAGGTAGTAGGGGATATCATCGGTAGCACCCAGGGTGATGTGGGCTTCATCAAGGGTGATTTTGTCATCTTCATCATCCCAGCTGAGCAGCATATAGCCGGTTACCCAGTCCTGGGGTTTGGCTTCAATGCCCAGTTCCCCTGTGGCCAGGCTGATATCATCATTGTCTTCATCATCGTCGACGTCATAATCTTCTGAAGTAACCGCCACCTCAATGGTTCCGGTAAGGGTGACCCATTCTGAAATCTGGCCGATGGCTGATCCGCCGGCAGAACCGCCTGTGTTTCTCTCCAGTTTTTCGATCCGCTGTTCAAGTTCGGCATTGGAAGCGCAGAAGCCGGGAAGGGCTCCGATAAGAACCGCCACAAGGGCAGCAACAAGAATAAGTACTGCATTTTTCTGTTTCATCATTTTCTCCTTTTAAGAAAATATGGGTTAAAAAAAAATAATATAAAATTGATTTCAAGCCGCTTAAAGTTTAGGGCTTTGCGGTCCTGAAATTAAACAAACAGTCAAAATTCATAAAAAATCAGACTGTTTATTGTCTGGCTTTTCGTTCATTGTCAATCTGGAACGTCAGCGTGGCTGTCAGTTTCAACTCCCTGTACATGTCCTTTTCAGATTCCGGGGCATCCGACGCAACGGAATACCGGATAAACCAGCGCCCGGGATGGGGAATGGGAATAGACAGCCGTTCCCCTTTCACCGTTGTCTTGGGATAAAACATATCCTCTGCAAGGGTGGAATACCCCATGTAGGTCGCGTCCCAGGCTCCTTCCCCTTTAAAAGGAATGCCGTCGCACAACACCTCAAGTTCAAGATCTTTCCCAGGGGTTAAACCAAACGGGTCATTTACGGGTACCAGCTCCAGGGCAAGCCCCGCCGGTTTAAAGGAACCGGCCGAAGGCGCCTCACAAGCCACATAAGCTTTGGCATACTGTTTGGCGTAAATGGCCCTGTGAATTTCAGCGGCCTTATCCATGACGGCTTCCATGGGTTTAACGGTGTGCCGTTCTCTGCCCTGCTGGTCGGTAAATACAGTATAGTATCCCGGCGTGGTCACCGCGGCCAGGATCCAGGTTCCCGGGACATCATAGGTCACCATATGGGACTGGAGACCGGTATCTTCCCGGCTTTGGATCTCGGTGCTTTCGCCTTTTGGATTGATCACCCGGATTGATTTGAGCTTATTGCCCCGGACCCCGTCATCCACGGGGACCCGATGGCCGTAACAAAAAAACAGGGGCGCTGATTTCCCGGAATCCACCGTATACCGGCTGGACTGGATAAACAGGGTATGGGCCGGACATGCCACTGCCCACATCAGAATCACCCCCGCAGCCAGTGCCGGAATAAATATCTTTGAAGAAATGAATGGGGCAACGGGTTTCATGATGGTTTCTTTCTTTTGTCCACTGGTGTCCGGTCAATGGGAAACGGACTGTTTTGGCCCCCGGCCGGGGGACAGGTTCCCTGGCACCCGCCGCAGCCGTTGCAGCCGGGTTTTTCAGGGTCGGCCATGGACTTGATATGCCGGTACAAATACCAGACAGCGGCGGCCACAGCCAGAATGGGAATCCCCGCATTAAGCAGCATTTCCATGGTTAACCTCCTCCGTCCGCCAGGGCAATGGCATGTGGCTCAATTGCCGCCAATACAATTTTTTGTTGAACGTGTTGATCAGGTGGGTCTTGCCGGTGCCGTGCCTGCACACCAAGGCGTGAATTTTTTCAGACGGGGCCCAAAAATTCAAATCTGCACAATTAATGGTCCGCTTCCCGTATCCATAGATCAGGCGGGAAACCTTAAATACCTTATCCGACAATCTTAAATACTCATATCAAGTTAACGTCATAACCGGTCCATACAGGAAGAACGGTTTAAATAAAAGGCGCCGGATCCCTACATCAAAGTTTGGCCAAAGATCCGGCGCCATGCGCACCACCTTTTGCCCACTGGGACAAAAAGTGAAAAAAATGTCACAAAAAAATTACAAAATATGCCACATTCTGTCCCAGCACCAGGCCAAGATACAAGAATGTTTACTTCATGTCAACGGCTTTAATCCAGATTACAGCATCCCGTGAACATTCTTTGCCTTTATATGTCCCTTCGGGGTCCAGACCTAAGGCGGCAAAGCCCCACCAGCCGGCTCTGGGAATGCCAAAGGTAAATACGCCGTTCTCATCGGTAAAAATGGTCTGAAGAACAAAGGCATCCTGAGGCGCTTCAACCGCACCTTTTTTGGCAAAGGCTTTTTTGTCCAGATCGGGTTCATGGTTCAGGTATTCAATCTCGATTTCCGCTTTGGATACCGGGTGTCCTTTGAACAGACACTGACCCTGGAACACATTGCCGGTCCACCGGTCATAGGGTTTGCACAGGGGAACGATTTCACAATCCAGCCCCACAGGTTCCATCCAGGCACCGGGCTCTCCGCCCACATTGACGATCACCTTGGTGGTCTGCTGAATATAAGCGTCTTCTTCACCTTCATAGTAAGGCGCCGGCACCAGGCAGAAGATATGATCCCCGCCCCTTGCGGTGTATTCGGTTTCAAAGGCGGCCCCGGAATTGGTCAGGCTGGTCCAGGTAATGGGTTTAAGGGACCCTAAAAGATCACTTTTCTTTGGTTCGTTTTCGCCCCTGGAGCGAACCACAAAAAACTGTTCCGGCTGTCCCATATCCATGGTATGGCCGGCTTCAAAGGGATGGGTGAACACCAGGGCCAAAGGAATTTTTCCGCCATTGGCAAGGGCAGCTTCAGGGGTATAGATCATCTGAAAGTGGGCAAAGGCCGGGGCGGCCAGGGCCAGGGTGGCCGCAAACGCAATCACAAAACCAAGTCTTTTCATCATTTTTTCTCCTTTAAATCATCCGGTTACATTTAAGTTTATTCAACAATCTCTTTGCTCTTCACCTCTATTTGATGCCCTTCACCGGCATCAAACAGAACAGAGTAATCTCCTTTGGGCTTTTCAAAAGTATACTCGCTGTCCTCGTTCATCTTTCCTTCAAGCAGCACCTTTCCGGCCGGGTCTTTTACCTTCATGGCAACGCCTGACGCTGAAGAGCCGTCAGAAAATCCGCCTTCACAGGTAACGGTCCCGTCTCCATTGTCATAGCAGGAGCATAAGGGGGTATGGGCGAACCCGACTCCGGTAAAAATAAAACCAAGTGCAAAAAGAGTAAGCCAAACGTGTTTAAACATGATCAATCTCCTTATCTTATACGATTTATTCATTGGCTTAATTCAACAGTTCTTTTAGAAACTCCTTATTTGAAAAAAACCACAATTCATATTGAATAATATTATAAAGTGAAGGCCTAATTTCATTCTTATGTAAACGTCAAATTATAATATTATTTAATAAAGTTACTTAGAACTAACCTGAATACGGAGACCATATATCCCATGAACGGCATTTCATGTCAAGCGATTAAAAAAAATTCATTTGAAAGAAATCTCTGTGAGGGCCTGCTTACGCCACAAGGAACAGACCGCCCAAAGCGGCCACCAGTATCCCCGAAACCGCCTGGATAAGGGCTTCCGGGCGTGCCAGATCCCAGGGCAGGCGGGCAGCGCCGGCAACCAGGGTCTGCCGGCCCATAAGGGAAAGAACAACGACCGTTGAAAGGGTGAAGGCCATGCCGGTGCCAATGGCAACCCCTAGAGCGATGCCCAAGCCCAAGGCATCCATGGACAGACAGAACAAGGTGGCCATCACCACCCCGGGACAGGGGATCAGGCCCATGGCCACCGCTGCGAAAAAACCGAGAACCGGTTTTTCATCCTTAAGTTTTTCATGGGGTTTTGCCCGAAGCCGGATAACGGCATCCGCAAACAGATATACCCCTAAGGCCAGGATCAGGGAGAAACTGACCTGCTGGGTGATCCTTGTAACCTGCTCCAATGAGGCATTGACAGAATAGTGAAGAACGGCCTTGACCATAATGACCAGCAGCATGCCGGAACCCGCATGGGTAAATGCCAGGATAACGGCAAACAAAATCCCCCGGGCCAGCCCGGGCCGGGCCCCCACCACATAAGAAGCGGCCGCGGCCTTGCCGTGCCCCGGCCCTGCAGAATGGACCACCCCGTAAACAAACCCCAAAGCCAGCACCAGAGCAACCGGGCCGTATTGGCCGTTTTCCCGGGCACTGCGGATCAGGTAGCTCATCTTTTCACGCAGCAGCTGCTGCCAGCGGACAATGGTCAGGGACAACCCTGAACCCGGGCCCGGCCCTGCCTTTTCGGTTCTTACAACAGGGGATTGTTTCTGGGTAAAGGGATTGGCACACACCTTTGAATCTGTCAGGAGAATACCGGCCATCAGCAGGCCGGCCATCAGGCCAATGGCCCCGGCATTAAAAAACGTTGAATTCATGATCCGGCTTTAAAGGTTAAAAACAAGGCATAAGGATTGACCGTGTCATAGTAAATCAGGGTGGATCTGTCAATATCGGCTTTTGAGGTAACGGTAAAATTATCCGCATTTTCAAACATCAGGTATTCTTTTTCCGGAAAATAAATGGCTGAATAAAATTCCGGGTCATAGGGAGAAATCACAACCTTTTTGGGGGTGGGCAGGGCCGTGACATGGCAGGGAATAAAAAACTCATACACCAGGCTGCCTTTTACCACTTTGGCGTTAAAATCCTTGATAAACGTAACGGCAAAGGGCTTTCCCTCGATTTTAATATGAATGTAATAATTGTAAGGGGCAATATAGGAAAATGCCCCTTCCTTGACCGCGGCCACTTCCGTTTGATCCAGGGCACCGTTCCGGTCAAGGTCAAAATCATCCAGGATCATGGTGGAAAACATCTCATCAAAGGCCCATTTGACCCGAATTCCGGCCAAGCCATTTTGATCAAACACCACATGGGTCTGCTGGGCAATAAACACGTGGGGATGGCACATTCCCGTCCCTGCCCCGGCCGCCAGCACTATGATCCCGGCCATTACCGCCGTTAAAATCTGTTTCATCCTCAATTCCCTAAAATTCCTTTCCCGGCCTTTATAGTATAGATCAGGGCCGGTTTTCAAGAATTTGGAAACCGGTTCGAGGGAAAGGGCAAAAAAAAGAAATTTTTCTCTTGACAGGATATGACAACACTTTTATTGTTAGCAAAAACTAAATAATGGAGCTTCACAAAAAAGTATTAAATAAACGAGACTTTCATCTTAATCAAATGGAGACAAAAATGAGTACCGCTTTAATTGTTTACGGGTCCACCACAGGCAACACGGAATTCACCGCAGAAACCATTGAAGGCAGCCTTTCGGACAGCGGTTATAATGTGACCGTCCTCAATGCAGCCAACACCACCCCTTCTGTCCTCAACGATGAGTATGACCTGTATCTTCTGGGCAGTTCCACCTGGGGAGACGATGATATTGAATTCCAGGAAGACTTTGCCCCATTTTTTGACGACATGGGCGCGGACATCTCCCTGGAGGGGAAGAAATTTGCCATATTCGGGTGCGGGGACTCCACCTATGAATACTTTTGCGGTGCCGTAGACGCTCTTGAGGAACGGGTCCAGAAAATGGGCGCAAAGCTCATTTGTGATGGCCTTAGAATTGACGGCGACCCCGAAGAAGACGAAATCAAAGAATGGGCACAGGACATCATCAATGCCGCATAAAAAAAACGATCTTCAAATCAAACATGCCGGCCGGCATGCCGTTTCTCCCAAGCAGTTTAAGGCCACGCTCAAACTCATCGGCAGCCTGAACCGGACCGGTATGGAAAAGGCAAACCGCGGCCGGTTTGAGCAGGCTTTTCCCGACCTTGAGGATGCCCTGGGCCTGTCCCGGGATTTAGGCAAAAAATGCCTTGAGGCCAAACTGCTCAACAACCTGGGGATCCTGTATACCATGAGCGGATCCTGGGACAGGGCCATGATCCATTATGACAAAGCCCTGACCCTTGTTTTTGACCACTACGGCACAAAGAATTTTCTGTACAAGACGTTACAGAAAAACATCGGCCATATTCTCCATGTGGCCATTCCGTCTGCATAGCCCTCAAGAGCGAGCCCTCCAGGGCGGCCCCCGGAAATCTGCTTTCCGGGACCGCCCGCCTTTTTTTTGACGCGCTGTTTTTACATTTTATAATATAAGGAGAATCTCAAAATGAATCGGATTAAACTTGGCATGTGTGTTCTGTTATTAATCTTCGGACTGGCCGGATCAGCCTTTGCAGATACTGTAACAGTGAATGCGACCGACAGCCTTAACATTGACGGCACGTCATATAGTTTGGTTTCAGACTCTTATGAAGGCGGCGGCCTGATGTGGGAACCGTCAGGTACCAGCTATAAAGCCTGCCTGTGCCGAATGGTCGCCTATGGTGCCCTTCAAGCTGTAGCCGGTTACCTTGGCATTACCGACCTGACCTCTTCTGAAATCAGTATCGTCACCGGATGGAATACCGATGGCCCTGAAGAGTTGTATGAACTTATGGGCTGGACAGGGACAAATTTTTCCTATGCCCAAAACATGACCGACAACGCCTCCCTGACCCTGGCGGACGCCTGGTTTGAGTTTACCATTAATGGAACAACTTACAGGGTAACTTCTTCGGCCTTGAACTACGAGTTCACAGTTGACGGAACTGAGAGCGGCTATGTAGAAGACTATGATTTTTTTGACTACAGAAGCTATGTAAAAAATGGGGGGACCGGGGCTACAAAATCCCTGTTTTCCAGTAATATCCGCGACCAGATTGCTGACAACCTATCAGGAGTAACCTACTTTGATGTCCAGGCAGTCCCGGTTCCGGGCACAGCCTTTCTCATGGCCTCAGGCCTTCTGGGACTTTCCGCAATGAACAGAAAAAGAAAATAAGACGTAACTGTTCAGCAGTGCCCCATCTTCGCTCATTCAGGCCTTCTCACATAGCAACAGTATGCTACGAAGGCCTGACTAAACAAATATGAAGCACTGATGAACAGTTACGGACCCTGGTTTTGCTTAGTTTTCAGCATTAGCTGAATAGTTAGTGTCTGAACGAAAACCTGGAAATTTTGTCGAGTACAAGGCGGGCTGAAATTTTAACCGGAGGAATACATTGAGTATTTTGAGGATTAAAATTTCAGCCCAACGCAGTAATCGGCAAAATTTACGGTTTTCGTTCGGGCACTAGTTACAATAAGACAAGGTTGAGGGGCCTCACCCCCATCCTTCATCCTTCATCCTTCACCCCTAATTCCAGGGCCTGGTCAATCAAGCGGCAAAGCTGCTCATAAGAGGGGACGCCCACATGGAGTTCCCCGTTGATGATCAGGGTGGGGGTGGATGTAATGCCGGCCTGCCGGACGCCCTCAAGCGCCTGGTCCAGTCTTTCAAGTTCTTTGGGGTCAGCCGTGCATTCGTTGAACCGGGCCATGTCCAGGCCCAATTTCCGGGCATAGGCCAGGGCATCTTCAAAGGCGGGCTTTTCCCCTGAAAACAGCAGATCATGAAACGCCCAGAATTTTCCCTGCTCCTGGGCGCAGCCGGCAGACAGGGCAAGCTTTTTGGCCCCGGCATGGATGCTTTCCAACGGGTTGTCTTTGAATACCCATTTAACTTTGTCTTTATAGGTTTCCCTGATCCGTTTGACGGTTTCATGGCCCCTCCGGCAGGCGGGGCAAAGATAATCAGACAATTCGACCACCATCACCGGCGCATGGGAAGGGCCGGTTGACGGGCATCCCTCAATAACCACGCGAGTGTTTGGCAATGGCGGCTTTTCCAGATGGACGGTTACCGGAAAGGTCTTCTTTAACTGTTCACAATGATTCAGAATCGCTTCGTTTTCCCCGGCCAGGGTCAGATACTGCCGGATTTTTTGTTTTATCTGCTGTTCACTGCCTGTCCAGTTTCCCCAGCGCCGGTATTGTCTGCTCTGATAATAATATGAAACGGTTGCATCATCCGGGGCCTTGGCCTTTGATGACAACTCCTTTGTGAGGGCCGCCACCGTAATCCCCTGTTGGGCCGCATCTTTTTCAAGCAGGATTTCATTGATCCGGTCATCCAGGGCCATTTCTTTCATTCGATAGATCTTGGTCTGCATTTGATAGAGCCTTGTGGTCAAAGGCTGTTCAATCTCTTCTCTGGTAATTTTTTGCCCATCCACCACGGCCAGGATATCTGACGTCGCTTCCAATGCGGCATGATCGGAAACCGCCCCGTAGGGTGACGCCACCAGGGCATCGGAAAAGACATAAAAGCAGAGTCCCAGGCTCAACATCCACGGCAGGCGTTTGGGATCAAAAAATGAAAAAAACAGGATGGACATCAGGATAAAATTTACGGCGCAAAGCACACAGACAAATTTCATCTTCACCATAATCACAATCAGAACCGCCTCGACGCCGCAGCCGGCCATGACGGCAAAAAACAGCCAGGAGGGACGGATAAAGTATAAGAGCACAAGAGAAAGGTAATAGGCAATCCCCCACCAGGGAACCGGTATGCCCATCATGGTGTAAGGCACGGTTTCCCGGCACCCGTCACCAAATGCCCCGCAAAAAGAGGCAATCCATGCCACCCGGGTTTCAAAGGCCGACATGACGGCAGCCGCCACCCCGAGGGCAATCACAATGCCAATGGCCTTTTTAAAAAATGAAGATCTGTCTTTAAAAGGATTTTTCTGTGTGACGATATTGGGTTGATCTGTTTTGGGCTGCGCCATTTTTATTTCCCGGTCTGCCTTTAGCGTCTGTTGAATTTTACAGTAAAGGTCATGTATAGAATTGAATGATTAACGGGTCAAGAAAAAAGTTAGCCTGGCTTAATAGCCCCGATTCTTCCTACACCCTGTTTTTCCAATGGCCGGGTTTTCGATGCAGAGTCATTACGGCAACGACTCGTATTTCAGGCGTTTTGATTCGATAAAGAACCGCATAAGGGAAATGGGAAAATAGATGCCTTCGGATATTACCTTCAATAACAGGCCATGTTTCCGGGAACTCAACTATATTCTTAACAGCAATATCCAAATCTTTTAAAAACTTAAAACCAAGGTTTTCTGCCTGGATTTCGTAATAAATGGCGGCATCCATCATCTCTTCCTCGGCTTCAGGATGATAAATTACTTGCACGACAACGCCTTGGTTGCCGATTCCATTACTTCGGCATGGGTTTTACATGTCACTCTACCTGCAGATATCTCGCTATCCCTTCTTTTTGCCTCATCCATCCACAGTCTATTGTGACTGACAATATCAACATCCACCAGGCTGTCCAGAAGAACGTCTGCCAGAATGGCCCTTGATTTTGGCGGCAAGGATAATGCTTGAGCCGTGACTTCCTCTATAGTCGGCATTGTAATGCCCTCCCCAAATTTTAGTTATTCAGCATCCCTCCCTTAACCAATCTTCAGAGGGAAAAGCCACCTTTTCCGGAAGCTGGGCTTATTATAAATTTTGAAACCGTGAAAGTCAAAACCGTTACAGATCAAAACATCATAGATTTGAAAATGGAAACAGAAGGCCGTATGTTGTTTACTCCCATTTTTGATAACTCGCCTGGGGTTTGACGGTCTTGCGGTTTTTCGTTTTATTTTTTTTCAGGCGGCGGCAGTGCCGGGCGGCCGGACAGGGCGGGGCGGGCCGCGTTCACCACGGCGGTCAGGGTGACCAGGTTGTGGATCAGGGCCCCGGCCAGGGGCGAGATCATGCCGGCGACCATTAAAGAAAGGACAAGGGCATTGGCGCCCATGGCAAAGGCATAGCTTTGTTTGATCACGGACAGGGTGTTTTTGCTGGATTCCAGGGTCCAGGCCAGGCTGGACAGTCCGCCCTGCTGAAGGACGATGTCGGCATACTCCAGGGTCACGTCTTCGCCGGCCTCGCCCACGGCAAAGCTCAAAGCCGCCCTTGAAAATGCCGGGGTGTCATTGATGCCGTCCCCGGCCATGGCCACCACGGAACCGGGAAAATCAGCTTTTCTTTTTTCGATCCACCGGGCTTTGTCCTCGGGGGACATGCCCCATTTCACCTCATCAAATTTAAGGGCACGGGACAGCTCAGTGGTTCCGGCCCGGGTGTCGCCGGTGAGCAGGGCAATGTGGGTGATCCCGGCCTTTCTTAACCGCGCCAGGGTCTTAGGGGTGGCATCCTTGCGGATCATGTGGGAAGCGTGGATACACCCCAGAAGATGGCCGTCACAGGCCACAAAGACCAGGCTGCCGGAATCATCGGGATCTTTCTCCCCTGCTCCGTGGCCGTTTTTCAGGATACCCCGGTCTTTCATGAATTTTTTGGAGCCGGCCAGAATGGTCCGGCTGCCCGTGGTTCCGGCAACCTGTGCCTTGACCCCGAGTCCCACAAAATACTTTCTGGATTCACAGGCCGGCACCTCCAGGCCTGTTTCATGGGCCTTCCGGGTAACGGCCCGGCTGATGGGATGATTCCAGGGCTGGAGCGCGGCAGCGGCAAACCCGAGAATGGTCTCTGGTTTGTACCGCCGGTCCATCACCTCAATATCCGTCACACTGGATACAGACTCGGTCAGGGTTCCGGTTTTGTCCAGGGCCAACGTGTTCACCGTTGCCGCGGTTTCCACATGGGAGCCGCCTTTGATGAGAATCCCGTTGGCAGCGGCATTGCCCATGGCCGTGGAGATGCCTGTGGATGTGGACAGGCGCAGGACGCAGGGACAGGTGACCATAATAGAGGTAATGGCCAGGAACAGGGACCCGCTCATTAAAAAGACAATGGCGGCAAGGCCCAAAGAGACAGGAACCATGGCCTGGGAAACGGAAAGGCTGGTCCGGCCCAGTTCTCCCAAGTCATCCCGGGCCGATTCAATGAGCCGGATAATGGCGGCCATCCGGGTCTGCTCCCCGGTTTTCTCCACGGTCACCCGGATTTCACCCTCTTCCACCAGGGTTCCGGCCATGACCGGCATGCCTTCAAGTTTCACCACGGGCAGGCTTTCACCGGTCATGGCCGCCTCGTTGACCAGGGCCGTGCCTGAAAAAACCGTTCCGTCCACGGGGATGGATGCGCCCTGGCCCAGGACAATGACGTCTCCGGGGACGATATCGGTGATATCCACCTGAACCTGTACTCCGTCCACCAGTTTCCAGACCCGGGTCTGTTTGCCGGTGAGCATGTCCCGGACCAGGCGGCCGGTATGGTCCTGGATCCTGGATTCCATCCATCCGGACAGGTTGTACAGCCAGGCCACCAGGAGCGCGGTCAGGATATTGCCGGTAAACAAAGAGACATACAGCAGACCCGTAGAGATCAGGCTCATGTCCACGCGGCCCGTGGCCTTTACGTTTTCCACGGCCTGGCGCTGGATGGGCCGGGCCAGATAAAGGGTCAAAAGCCCCGGGATGCTGATGATCCCCCCGATAAGGGCGGCAGAGGAAAAGAGGGGGGCGGCGGCCCGCCGGAGCAGAAGAAAGGAAAGATAAAGCCCGGAAAACAACAAGGTCATGCCGGACACGTGGGACCGGCACAGCTGGGGGTCCTTTTCCGAACCAGACTTAATACTTTTGGAATCTGCCGTACCTTCCATGAGGCCGGTCAGTTTCCGGGAAAGGCCGTTGACCAGTTCGATGACCTGCCGGACCGGTATATCCCGGTCCGGATGGACCAGAATCAAAGACCCGGACTTGGGCCTGACCTGGGCCATGGCCACCCCGTCCATCCGGGCCAGTTCTTTTTCCACGGCCTTGCAACAGGCCGGCTGGCCCCGGAAAATCGAAAACTGAATCCGGGTCCGGTATGGTTCCGCCTGCCGGATTTTATAACTTAGTGTCACTTCTTACCCGCGGCTTCTGCCTCCACCTCCGCCTTGGCATCCTCATACTTTTCTTTCATCTCTTCAATACCCGCCGAAGTCGCCGCCATCACCTTGGAAAAGGTTTTAACCACGGCTTTTTGAACGGTTTCATTGGTCACCAGAAGGGTGACGCCGGCGCCAAGGGCCGCGCCCTTCCAGAAGGTGGCAGAGGTTACATCAAGACTTAAAAAAGAGGTGGGGGCGGGGACATAGGCCTGCTGCTGTGCCATGGGCTGCTGGGGATACACCGGCACATAGCTGACCTTATCCTGGGCCTGGGCGTAGGTTTGGGCCTGATAGGCCCCCTGGGCTTGATCAATACTCATCTTGAAATCTCCCTTTCTCGAAAGGATGAAGGCTGACGGATGAAGGATGAAAATGGCTCATCCGGCAGTCTTCGTTACTTTCAAAGTTCATCTATTATATTCTGGTCTCTAATAACTAAAACTTATTAATCAAATAACTGACGCCGGTAGCGGCGGCAATGGTGACGGCAAGTCCGGCCACCCCGCCGTTGGTCAGGGTAGATGAGGCGGCGGTGGCGGTGGCGGCGGCCACGCCGCCGATAGCCCCTTTGGCCAGACTGTCGGTCATGGCCTGGCCCATGGTCATTTCACCCTTGCCCACCCGGTTCAAATTGGCACCCAAGGTCCCGGTGGTGACCACGATCATGCCGAACATGCCGGCTGCGGCGGCCTGGTTGGCAATGGCCGAAGTGGTTATTTTAGTGGGGTACTGAACCGGAACGGCCTGCACACTGGTGTTCACCGGTACATACTGGTGCAGCGGCACGGTCTGGTAGGCCATGGTCTGGATGCCCGAAGGCTGTTGGGTTGCGTATAAATGTTCCATATATAGTTTCCTTTTTTTTAAGTGATCAGGCTAAAGGGGGTCAGACTGAGGGTTGCCGACGCTCAATCAGCATCGCCGCTTCATCCTTCATCCTTTTTCACAGTTCCCCCAAAAATTCCGCCAAATGTTTTCCCCATGGCATTTTTGACCGACTTGTTCGTGAGCAGAACCGTGGCTGCGGCCCCGACCAGGGCGCCTTTCCAGAACTGGTCATCCTGGGAGGTTTCCGAGTACAGGGTCTTGACCACATCGGCTACAGTGGCGTCGCCTTCGGCAAAATCCTCAACAGATTTAATCACCCGGGCATAATCGGGCGGGGCCTGCTGTGCGGCGGCAGGGTCCTGGGCCTGGTAAGGGGCCTGCCCTAAAGAGGACTGGACCGCCATTCCCGCCGGCACCGCATAGGTATAATACAACTGGCCGGTGCGGGGGTCCATGACCAGGCCTGTGGGCTGGGCGGCCATGCCCTGGGCCTGGCCGGTTTCAGGCTGCTGGACACCCGGGGCGGCCTGGGATTGGCCGGCATAGTCCGGGTGAATGCCCTGGGCGGTTGTACCGGCAGGGTTAACGGTTTCCCGGGCCTGTCCGGCCGGGGGGGCCTGATGATCGGCGGCTGCGGCCTGACCGGGTGAAACGCCCGGGGCCGGATTCTCCGGAGCCGGGCCGCCCGGGGCCGCTGCCTGATCCGTGCTGTGGCCAGATTGGGCCTGGCCCGGGGCCTGATGTAAGGTGGGGTTACTGGTTGGGGCTTCCATGGTTTACCTCCTGAAGCGCTTCTTTTATCATACTGATTAAACCTGCCGAAAAGAAATCGTCGGGCAGGCTCTTTATGGATTCAATGATGATCAATTAAAAAGGTTGCGAATTGAAATAGTTATAAAATATTTATCCATCATGCACAAGAACGAATCCCCCCCTGCCCCGGATGTCCACAATATCCCTTACCGTCAGGAAGAGCAGCCTTGGGGCCTTAAGCCCGTATGCCTTGAACGACCATTTAAAAGCAAGGTCAATGGTTATTTTTCCGGATTCTTTTGCCACATAAAAGGTAATGGGCAATTGCCGGCGTTCTCCGATAAATTCGAGGACCGCAAGGATGTCGGCCCTGTAACGGCCGTCATCCTGAAGGACGAATTCCTTGCATTCCGTCATCTCAACTGAGGCTTCCGGGAATTTTTCCTGCTGCATGTAATCGACCATGGCCTTGTTCCGGTCGGCATACCCGGTGTCAAAAAACCGGGTCTGGGCCGTGGCCGAAGCGTTAAGGATTTCAAGATGTTGAAAATCTATGCTGATTTGGGCGTCAATGCCCTTGATGCTCCACCCTTTAAAGGTGTGAAAAGGGGCATAGGCCGTAAAATCAACCCTGAAATCCCGGGACAGGGTATAGGCGTCTAATGTTTTTTCAATTTGGCAAGTCAATCGGTTGTCCTTTCCGGGGGGGGATTTCGCCCTTGGTTTTGCCTGACAGGGTATCCGGATTTTTATTTTGTTTCATGGGTTCTGACGGGGGTTCCCAGGTCAGAAGGCGGCCGGAATTGACTAGAATCCCCCCGGTGTGGAAAATATGAATCATCCCGGCCATGACCGGCGAAAGAATGCCCAACATGCCCAGCGCCGCACCAATAAGATCAGTAGATACAGCAAAATAGTGGTTCTGGTCAATAACTTTCATGGTCTGGTGGCTTAAATTTCGCACTTTGACCAGCCCTTCCAGGTTGGCATCGGCCAGGGCGATGTCGGCCGCCTCCAGGGCAACTTCAGCCCCGCCGGCCCCTACGGCCACGCCGATATCGGCCCGGGCAAGGGCCAACGCATCGTTGACGCCATCCCCGATCATGGCCACCATGTGGTCTTTTTTCAATTCCTCCACCCGATCGGCTTTTTCTTCGGGCAGAAGCGGGGCCCGGCAATCGTCAAAGGGGAATATATCCATCATGGTCTGGGCCACCTCTTTGTTGTCGCCGGTGACCAGGTGGATGGATCTGACCCCGTCGGCCTTGAGATGGTTCAACACGGCCACGGCTTCAGGCCGGATGGGGTTGGCAATACCCATCATGCCCGTGGCACTGCCGTTTTTGGATACAAAGATGACCGTTCGGCCCTTGTTTCGTTCAGCCGCCGCCTTTTTATCAAACCAGCGAAGATCCACCTCGTTTTCTTCCATGAACTGCCGGTTGCCCACCAGGACCACTTCCTCACAGCCGATATTGCAGGAAACCCCCCGACCGGCCTTGAATTCACAGACGGCGTGGGCCTCAACGTCCAGGTTTCTCTTTTTGGCTTCAGCCAGGATGGCCCGGGCCATGGGGTGCTGGTTATGGGACTCGGCCGTGGCCGCAAGGGACAGGATCATGTTTTCGGAAATGGACGGGGTCCGGCCGGTAATGGTCATGATCTCGGGCAGGTCCTGGGTTAAGGTGCCGGTCTTGTCAAAGCAGAAGACATCGGTTTTGCCCACCCCTTCAAGATAAAGGCCCCCTTTAATAAGGATGGAGTGTTTGGCGGCATTGGCCAGGGAGGCGGTAACCGCCGACGATGCGGCCAGGACCGTGGCACAGGGACAGGACATGACCAGCATGACCGTCAGCGCCCGCAGAGGATCCAGGGTAAACACCAGGGTGGCCAGGGTGGCGGCAAGCCCGATCTTAAGCAGCCGGGCCGCCAGTTCATCGGCCTTGTGTTCGGCCGGGGCCTTGTTGGCCAAAGAATCCTCCACCATTCTCATGATACCGGCAAGGTAGGTGTCTTCTCCGGTTTTTACGGTCCTTATAAATAAGGTCCCCTGGGAAATAATGGTGCCGGCATAAACCTTGTCCCCGATATTTTTCACCACGGCCTCGGCCCTGCCGTTAATGGTGGCCTCGTCCACTAAGGCGTCCCCGTCCAGGATTGTACCGTCCACCGGGATCTTCTCCCCGGTATGGGCGGCCACAATATCATCCACGCGGATCTGCGCCACCGGGGTTTCCACTTCCATGCCGTCGACCATCACATAGGCATTGGGCGGGGTAACGTCCAGGATATCCCTGATGGCCTTGCGGGACCGCTGGGCCACATAGTCTTCCGTGGTCTCGGCCACATTGTATATCCAGAGGATCTGGATGGCGGAAAAGGCCTCTCCCATGCAGATGGTGGCAATGGCACCGGCGGCCAGAAAGGGTTTAACCGTCACCTTTTTCTTTTGGGCCGTATCCGCAATTGCCTCTTTGACCAGGGGAATAGTGCCGGCCATGGCGGCCAGGCCCAAAAAGCTCAAGGGATTCTGGGCCAGAACCGCACCGAAAACAAACCGGCGGACAACGGCATAAACCATGACAGAGGACAGCCATGCCACTCTTTTTAATTTGGTCCCAAATCCGGCGTCACCGGCGCATTCGCACGCCAGGATATCTGCGGCAGGCCCGGCAGCGGGTTCCAGATCGAATTTTTTCGGGGATAATACCTGGCTGAGGATGGCGGCCATAATGGTTCGCGCGGTTACTGCCGACGAATCAAAGGTAACAATGACGGACCCGGAAACCGATCTGGCCTCGGCCCCTGTAATTCCGTCAACCCCTTTCAGGTAAAGGGCCATCCATCCGGATTTTTTTTCATTGTACCGAAGGGCTTTTACCTGAACCCGCATCCGCCCGGCCATGGACTGCCGGACACAGATCCCGTTCTTGCTCAAAATACTTTTACTGATATAGCTTACACTATTATATTTTTTGTTATTCATCAAATTAATATCCTTTAAATTGCCAATTTAACAGTCTGATTATATAGCCTATTTTGTTAGTAAAATCAAACTATTATTTGATAATTTTAAAAGGCCGGGGGGCGTCATAAAGTTACCTATAGTTAAAATCTCCTTTAAAATTAAGAGGTTGACACCCATCAAACCCTGATTTATTATATACCTGACGCTAAAATTAAGTGTCCGAAAGTTCTTAATCAAATTTAAAGCTTTAAAAGGAGGATATTATGTTTTATCTGCCCCTTACCACAAACCCATTGGGATGGGTAATCCTTGGCGTGGGCGGTTATGCCCTGTACAAGGCTGGAAAGAAAAAAGGTGAGGACGAGGCAGCTGCCTCCCAGATCACCGAACCTCCTGCCGATGATAAGGCAAAACCAGAAACCAAAGGAGCCAAATAATGAGCGTTCCCGTATATGCCCCCGCACTGGCCGTTAACCCCTTAGGATGGGCCGTAATCGGTGCCGCCGGATATGTGACCTATAAAGCCGGGAAAAAAGCCGGTAACAATTCCCAGGAAAAAGCCGTCAAACCCGGGCTGGCCGACAGGGCCATCAAAGGCGCCATGAAAACTGTTTACCGGGCAAAGAAGAGTGTAAGTGAATCTTTTGGCAAAAGCCGGGAAAAATATTCCAGCATGTGGAGTGAAGCCCAGGAAGAAGTTAAAGCAGCAGAATAATCAGCTGCCAGCCATTAGCGGTTAGCCTTTCGTGGTCAGCCGTTTGCTTAGAATCTTTCTTTAACCGCCAAGGCCCCGAGGATGTTCTTAAAATCGCCTTTCATCAACGGGGCCTTTTTTTATTCTCCTGTTCTGACAATCACTGCGCCGGCTTTTTCGTGGGCCAGGTAAAGTCGCAGCCCTTGAGGGCTGGACACGGTAACGGACTGGGTTCTCGGGGCATGAAGTCCCTGGGCCGCCTCCACGGTTTCAAGGACCAGGCTCACCCCCGGGGTGACCCCGTGGGTTTTCAAATGGCGGACCCCTTGAGGCCCCCCCATGATATCGGTCACCTCAAAGGCCTGGTTGGGTTTGGCGAAGTAGAACTGGCTCTTTTGCCCTTTTTCGCAGAATCCCCATATTTTGGCAGCTTCCCCTTCGGACAGCCGGGTCCGTTCCTTCCGGTTGATCACGGTGATGTAATCCATGTGGGGCAGGGCCCGTAAAAATTTAATCTGAGTGTCTTCCTTGAGCCCGAGCCGCTCCAGGCTTTCCGCCAAGTACACGCCCCCGGAATGGATTTCAATATGGGCTTCCTGGTTTTTTTTCATTTCCGTTAAAGGAATGATGTTGCCGTCGTTTAAGTGGGCATAGACCTTTGTGGCCAGGCCGGCGGGAAGAACCACATCCCCTTTGGGCCCCCTGACCCGGACAGAGTAATAGTTAAAATCCTGGTCATGGCGGGTCAGTTTTCCGCCCACAAACAGGCCGAGCCGGTTCAGCCAGGTTTCAAGGGAAGGTTCGGTGATCTCCAGGATGACCAGCTCTGTATTGATGGGTGCATCAAGCAAGGATGAATACATGGGTTTTATATTTTCCTGATGGTCTGGTTTCAAGGCACAGGGGCTTATTTCTTTTCCCCGGCCTTACGGTTATTTTGTTCCGGGCTTTCACCCGCTTTGGACTGCTGCTCTTCAATGCCTTTCAAGGGCTGCTTTTCCCTTAACCCCGCATAGGACAGAATCCCCACCGTGCTGGTATTATGAAGGATGGCGGCGGTGACCGGGTTGATCAATCCAAAGGTGGCCAGCATCAGGAAGAGCGAGTTAAGCCCCACAGCAGAAACAAAGCTGTGTTTAATGGTATCCTGGCACCGCAGGGCGATTTCCCGCCCGGCCAACAGACAGTTTAAGTTCTCCTGCATTAATATCACCTGGGCCGACTCCTTGGCAAGGTCCGCCCCTGAGGGCAGGCAGATGCCCACATGGGCCGATACCAGGGCCGGTGCATCGTTGACCCCGTCGCCGATAAACCCGAGATACGCCCCCTCTTTTTTAAGGTCTTCCACAATGGCGGCCTTGTCCTCGGGCTTAAGTTCGGCCCTGACCTCGTCCACGGCCGGCAGTTCTTTGGCAAGCGCCTTTGCCGTAACTTCCGTATCCCCGGTAAGAATGATAATCTTTTTAATACCTGTTTTTTTCAAATTGTCCAGAACTTTTGGCGCTTCGGGCCGGAGTTCATCCCTTAACCCCAGTATTCCCACAAGCTTTTCTTCCCTTGTCACATAGAGCAGGCTCTTGCCCTGCTTTTGAAAGGCCAGGGCCGGTTTGTCCACCAGGGAGCAGTCAATGCCTTCATCATCTTCAACAAAATGGCGGGATCCCACCAGGATATTGTCGTTGCTGATATAGGCCGACACCCCGTGGGCCACCACAAAGTCCACCTGGCTGGTGGGGGGCAGGTCAAGCCCCTTTTCTCTGGCAGCCCGTACCACGGCGCGGGCGGCCGGGTGGGAGTAATGTTCCTCTGCTGAAGCGGCCAGGGCCAGTACCTCATCCGGGGCCATGCCGTTCACCGTGTGAACGTCGGTCACGGTCAGCTCTCCTTTGGTCAATGTGCCGGTCTTGTCAAAGACCAGGGTATCCAGCCGGGCCAGACTGTCCATGGCCTGGGAGCCTTTGAGCAGAACCCCCTGCCGGGCCGCCGTGTACATGGCCACCCTTACCGCCACCGGGCTGGACAATTTGATCACACAGGAATAGTCCACGGTAAGAACGGCGGCCGCCTTTTCCAGATCCCGGGTCAATCCGAAAAGGCCGACCCCCAACCCCAAGGTAACCGGGACCAGCTTGTCGGCGAGTTCATCGCTTTTCTTCTGGGCTTCGGATTCGTAATTGAGGGAGTCTTCCAAAAATTTGGAAATCCGGGCCACCGAAGTTTCAGCGCCCACTTTCAGGGCCTTGAACACGATCCGCCCGTCTTCAATGACCGACCCTGAAATCACCTCAGTACCGGGCTTCACATGAACGGGAACAGATTCGCCGGTGACGGAACTCTGGTTCACGGCAGCCTCGCCCCTGACCACCACCCCGTCCAGAGGAATCATCTCGCCGGGCCCGCAGACCACCTGGTCTCCGATCCTTGCATCATTAAAGGGGATCTGGACCTCCTGGCCGTCCACCTCTATCCAGATATGTTCGGTCTCGGGCTTGAGCAGGCTTTTCAGCAATTTGTTGGTCCGGTTCTCGCTGAGCGCTTCCAGGTATTCCCCCAGGGAAAGCAAAAATACAATGGTTGCGGCCGTAAAATAATCCCTGCGGAACAAGGAAAAGGCCACGGCTGATCCGTCCAGGACCTCCACACTGATTTTACGGTTTACCAGACAGACCAGGGCATCGATCATAACCGGCAGGGACAGTATCAGGGCGATGGGCATGCAGCCCAGAGCCGGCAGAACCAGACAGCTTGCGGCAAGGGCCCCTTTTGCGGCCAGATTAATCAAAGACGGGCCGTTTTTCCGGTTGTTTTTCCCGTTAAAGGCATCCAGGGGCAGGTCACTGATACAGGCCAGAATCGAAGACCTTGTTTCAGGCCGGCCGTCATACCGGGCGATAATGGAGGATGCCCGGGTATTGATCCGGGCATTTTCAACCCCGGGGATGCCTTCAAGGCGAGCCTCCAGAAAATCCGGGTCCAGTTCCGGGTCCCTTAAAAACCGCCCCTTAAGGCGGATCCGGTGGGGCAGTTCATTGACGATCTGAACCGGACGCGGCGCCATCATGGGGCCCCGTCCTTTCCGGCATGGGGTTTGGGCTTCATGGCCCGGTCAATGGCATAGCCGGCCCCGGCCAGAGCCGCTGCGGTCAGGGCAATTTCCCATACGGTCTTTTTGGGGGTCAGGGATAAAATCACCGTGGCGGCAGCGCCTTTGGCAATGCCGTTGACCACGGCCTTTGTTCCGGTCATGGTGTTGTTCTGCACATCCACCATGTTGGCGCCGATGGTGGCGGCACTGGCTATGGCCAGGGTGGCCGCAGCAAATTCCAGGGGGGTGTAGGTATCCTGGGGGATGGGGATGGGGGCAAAAAAAGGCCCCGGTGCAGGGGTTAACGCAAGCCCGGTTCCATCAGAAGTTAAAAAGACCGGCCGGGCTGATCCGGCGGCGATCCCGGGAGCGCCGCCGGCCGTATTCATCTGGGTTTTCATATTGTTTCCGTGGCTATCAATTTTTTAGAGGCACTTGAAATATTGAATTTAATAAGTTTTAGCAAATTTGAGCCGTAAAAACAATTGATAAGTCTAACCGCCCCTTTGCCGTTTGCCGCTATACCGCGTCACAGCATATTGATTCACACATGGGTTCCCTGTCCGGTTCGCCAAAAATGCTTAAAATCCGGTCTGCTGTGACCTTGGCCGCAATGCAGGATTTGGTTTCTGCGGTAATCCCAAGCCGGCCGCCGGTGTCCATGGGCTCATAGCCGTAAGCCGTGCGCACCACCTTTTCATAGGCGCAACGAAGCTGCCGGAAAGAGGCCTCAACTTCCGGGTATTCATTGGAGGCCCGGAAAGGCAGCCGGATAAAATCCTCAATTTCCCCTCTTTTAAAGTGGGGAACACTCAAATAATGGAACCGTTCAGGCTGCCAGCCGGGGCGCCGCTCGTTTGTCCCGGGCATGCAGGTGCTTGAATGGGAATCGGGCACCACCGGGATGCTGCTCTCGATGCTCACCGCATTGACGGCCAATTTTTTTTCAAAATCCTCAAGGATCAGGGAGTATTTCAGAAAAGGCCTGAAATTGCCGCGTTTTTTCGTTATGGTCCAGTTGATCTGCATAAGTTTAACTCTCCAGACAGATGGTGTTGCCAAAGGGCGGTTTACTGCCGCCGGGACCGGCCCCGCCGGGACCTGTCTTTACCCAGAGGACCGGGTATGGGGGCCGGTTTGAAGGAAACAATTTACATTCAAGATCGGTCAGGTAAATCAGGCAGGCCGGGCTGACCCGCTGATCAGCGATAAACTCAAAGGCCGGGCGAAAATCGGTTCCCCCGCCCCCTTTGGGCTCAAACTTTATGGGCAGGTCCCACTGATTAAACACCTGATACCGGTTCACGGCCATATCCGTATACAACAGGTGAAGCTTGGACGGGAAACATTCCAGAATGGCAGATAGTTCTGCGGCAAACTGGTCCAGTTCTTCGGGCAGGACAGACCCTGAGGTATCAAGGGCCACAGCCAGTTCGCTCAACTCATGGGTGTTCAAAGAGGGAAAATAAAGGTTCTGGTGAATATACCGCCGGTTGGGCGTGGTCCAGGAGTAATCCGACCGGGCTGAATTCTGGATAAACCGGGACAAAAGCTGCCGCCACCCCAGTTTGGGATTAATCCTTTCCTGGACCAGCCGCTCCAGCCCCTTTGGCAGCTTTCCCATGCGCCGGGCATTGGCCGCGGCCTGGACCAGGGCCTGGTCCCAGTCAATGTCCTCATCTTCCCCGGTTCCCGGCGCATCTTCCAGGTCCCGGACCTCGCCGGCCATGCCCGGATCAGTTCCGGGATCTTCCTGATTTTCATCCTGGCCGGTATTTCCCGGGTCATCAAGTGGCAACGGGTTTCGGCCCTGTTCGGGATCTGTCTCTTTCAGGGCTTCACTGTTGGGGTCGCCGACTTGCCCACCCCTGTCCTCTTCATTTTTCTCATCCGCCAGGGTCTGATAAACCGCATCGGCGCTTTTGTTCCGGAACCTGTCATCAAACAAAAACCCGTCGGGCAGGTCCATGCCCGCGTCCAAAAGAATGGGATTAACGGCATAATCACAGGCCCGGTTCCACAGATCCTTGTCCCGGCTGCCGCGCCGTATGTGGTGGCCGCAGGCCGGGTGCATGACCGTATGGGCGCAAAGGCCGATGAGCTTTTGCCTTGGCAGGGTGCTGATGTAAGAAGGGTTATAGGCAAATACCCGGCCGTCGGTCCAGGCGGTGTGGCAGGAAGGGTCCGGCGTGACCTTTAACCTAAGGGCCAGGGACGCAAAAAACGGCTGGGCCATGACCATGGAAATCCTGGCCCGGACCACCCGGTCATGGGCAGACTGTTCTATGGAGGAAAGGGGCTTGATCATACCAGAACTTGGGCATGGCATGAGGCCCAGTCTGCGAAGGCCGGGGTCCGGACCAGGCCGGCATGTTTACGGACCGCCTCCCGAACCAGGAGAACGGAAAATTCTACGGGCAGCCGGGATGCCCAGGCCATGACGGGGTCGGCGGTATCTTCTTTAAGGGCATGGCTCATCATTTCGCACAGGGCAAAGAGGACCGCCGGATCTTTGGGGATCTCAATGCCCTCAGGGTCTTCTATAATATCGGCGGCTTCGGGAAGGCAATGCCAGATTTTTAGAAATCCTGAAAACTCTGCGGCAGCGCCCTTGCCCACGGCACCGGCCACCATGGAACCAAGAAGGCCCGGGTCAGGAGCGGCCTTTACCAGCCTTGAGACAAATTCCCAGGACCTTGGGGAAGGAAAGGCCCGGTCGTCTTTTTCAGGATCAAAATCGTGGAGCAGGGCGGGCCGGAAACGAATAAAGGCAACGACCTCCGGTGCAATGGCATTGGCACCGGCCCAGGTGAGCCAGTCCGGCACATCCACCTCAAATTCCAGATGAACAAACCGGTTGGCCAGGGCCGAGGGCATGCGATGGGAAACGGCCCGGTCCTGCTCCCGGTTGCCGGCAGCGATCACAGACCAGCCTTCAGGGAGCTCATACTCCCCTAACCGGCGGTCAAGGACTAACTGGTAACAGGCCGCCTGAACCAGGGGAGGCGCCGCGTTCAGTTCATCCAAAAACAGCACCCCCCTGCCCTGCCGGGGAAGAAAGCCCGGGGCGCACCATTGGGAGACCCCGTCCGGGGTGATCTTAGGGATTCCCCGTAAATCCACAGGGTCCAGGAGAATGGCCCGGATGTCAATGAGGGAGAGGGACAAAGCATCGGCGGTCTGCCGGACCACCTGGCTCTTTCCAATGCCCGGCGGACCCCAGAGAAACGCGGGCTGCCGGATGTCAAGCAAGGTATTCAGGGCCGTTGAAATTTGGGATGGCTTCATGTTTTAAAACATTACTTTTATTATATTAAAATTTTTTAGTTATTCAATTCGTAGATTTGTTAATATTAAAAATACTATTTTTTGTCAATCTAAATGTTAGGGATCTCTAACGTAAAATTTTCCTGTATCGGATATGGTTCCCTTGGTTTAAATTGTTTTCTTTGGATTTTGTGGATTCAGGAGTTTAATGTATAAAATTGGGACTTGGGATATGGGACTTGGGACTTGGGGAGGCCGTGGATGCCGCAATCCCCAGGTCCCATATCCCAAGTCCCAAGTCCATTTTTTTGGAGATTTAATTGAATGAATTCCCCCGGCCCAAAAGCAGAGAGGCAGCGTCCGCCAACCGGATGCTGCCTCTCTTAAGGCAAAATAAAGTAACATTAAGGAGGTTTTGCTTAAGCCGCTGTGACCTCAAAGGTGGAATGGCTTTTGAAGTCATCATGGGGTGAGGATGAAAGCAATACCCTTATGGTGAGTCACTCTATATTAAAAAATACTGCGTGTCAAGGAAAAGTTTTATAAAACTTATTTTTTTATTTCCGTCTCATTTTCAAGTGCTTTCTGCTGCTTTTTGACTCTTTTTTCAGGCTGGTACAAGAAGTGATGCCAGAGGGCGGCCCCGGCCAGCAGGGCACCGGCACCGGTGTGGATGTTTTTTAAAGTCCTGGAACGGTTCCCCTTTAAAAACGGAGCCGTGATGACGGCCACCCCGAGGGAGGCGGTCATGGCAATTTTGGCAATTTCTTTTTTAGTCTCGAGATCGAGCGGCTTTTCTGGCATTTCTTCGTTTTTTTCTCTGGATGGTTTTTTTAGTGCCTTTCCCGGTTTCAACAGCAAGGGCACAGGTCAGTACGGTTGCAACCCCACAGACGATAGGAATAAATGGTGCCATATTTCCTCCCAAAATGCAATATCAAGTTCTTCGCCCGAAAAACCCCGGGTCGGATTATTTATTCCCGGCTATATTAGTTTTAACTAAATTAATAGTCAACTCTTTATTTTATATAATTTAATTTTATTTATATCATATATATAACTTTTTTAAATATTAACAACAATTCAGGGATACTGAAAGAATAATAAATATGACAGAATTGATATATCCACCATACCCTAAAGGGCAGAAACCGGGACGGCTTGGGTTATCCAACCAAGCACCGCCCACAACAAAGCTGTTGTGACAATTCCAGATCTTTCCGCAACGCATCAGATGGGTGGCTTTCCGTCCAAACACCGCATAAAAAAGCAGACCCGCCATGGATCAAAGTCCATGGCGGGTCTGCTGCCGGTCAATATTGTTTTTGGCGGTTGGGTTACCGGGTACTTAACTCCGGCATTCCTTCGGAAGGCTCAATGGCCTGGGGCCTGGGTTTAAAGAGCCCCACCACAATGGTAAGAATCACCACAAAGCAGTAGAATGCGGCCATCATCTGAATTCCGGTAAGCCCCAAAAGGTTTCCGCCGGTAAAAATGACGGATGCCGTGATAAAGCCCAGAAGCGTGGGAAATATAACAGAAAAGAGCATCCACTTGTATGATCCGGTCTGGACCTTAATCATGATGGTGGTGGCCAGACACGGCGGGTACATGGCAAAAAAGATCATGATGGCCAGGGCATGGAGGGGAGAAAAATCCGTTTCCCCGGCTTCGGCCCCCATCCGCTCTTCAAGGCTCTTATTTTCATCAGCCCCCTGCTGGTACAGCACACCAATGGTGGCGACACTGGACTCCCGGGCGGCAAAAGACGACAGGATGGCCACGTTGACTTTCCAGGAGAACCCGGCCCACTGGGTCAAGGGCTCCAGAGACCGTCCGATCTTCCCCATAAAGCTGGTCCGGATCTGTTCTTCCTTGATCTCCCGGCGCAGGGATTTTCGGGTGGATACCACATCTCTTAATGCCTTGTTGACTTTTTTGGCGTCCTTGTCCCCTTTGGGCTTTAAAAATTTAAAAAGATCCGGGTAGTTTTTCTCAAACCTTTCATCCAGGGCTTTTGCGGCATCTGCACCCGAAGCGGTCAGCCGGGCGGTTTTAAAGTCGTCATAGGCATTGATCAGGGATAGAAGCGTTGTGTCATCACCACTGAACTGACCGGCATAGGCAGTGGATTGAATTTTTTTGTGGAAACCGGTCACGGCCTGGTCCATTTGGGTCTGAAAATCAGCTTCCCGGTCATCGGTGAGGCCTGGAAACTGCAAAAGCGTAAACACACAGACCGAAACGGCCACCACAATAGAGCCGACCTTTTTGATATACTGCCAGGTCCGCTCAATGGCCCGCTGCCCCACCCCGAAAATGGTGGGGGGATGGTATTTGGGCAGTTCCATGACAAAGGGCGCGGTTTCCATGGTTTTAAGGACAGTGGATGTAAGCAGCCGTGCCACCAGAAGGGCCACAAAAATGGTAAAGGTGGACAAAAAGAGCATAACCCAGGATTTATAGGGCACAAAAAACACATTGATGAGCAGGGTATAAAAGGGAATCTTGGCCAGGCAGTTCATATAGGGAACCGTTAAAATGGTAGCCATCCGGGAGCGTTCATCGGGAATCCCCTTGGTGGACATGACCCCGGGCACCGCACACCCGCCGGCAAATACCCCGCCCAGAATATACGGCAGGGTGGACTGGCCATGCAGTCCGAATGAGTGGAACAGCCGGTCCAGGACAAAGGCGATCCGGGCCATGTACCCCGAGTCTTCCAAGATAGCAATCAAAGAAAATAAAATTAAAAAGATGGGAATATAGTTGAGCAGGGCATTGGCCGAGTCAACCATCCAAAGGCCCATGGACCGGATATAAGGATCGTGGAGCATGCCGGCATCGGGCAGGACCCCGGCGATGATTTCCCTTATTTTGGCCAGTACCGGCCACCAGTACTGGGTTAATTCATACCCTTTGACAATGGAGAGCTGGTAGATAATAAACACCGAGGCCACCAGGAAAACCGGGGCGGCAAACCGGTTTAAAACCACCTTGTCGATCATCTCGGTGATCCTGTCCTTGCCGTCATGTTCTTCGGTGACGCAGGATTCGATGATGGAGGTGGCCAGACGGTCCCGGCACCCCACCATGTAATCGGCCACGTTCATGTAGTGGTCCTGTTCAAACTGTTCCCGGATCTCTTTGGCCGACTTGAGGATTTCATGGTCTTGACCGAATCTCTCACCAACAACCTTCCAGGCTTCGGAATCGCCTTCAATGAGCTTAACGGCCAGCCACCGGCCCGGATAGGTTTTGACAAGGTCGGTGGCGTCGATGATTCCCTGGAGGGCCGCGACCTTGGGCTCCAGGTCTTCGTAAGCGATATGGAGGGTGTTGTGTTCCCGGCGCCGGGAGGTTTCCAGAATAGCATCCCGAAGTTCGTTTTTACCTTTTCGTTTACGGCCCACCGTGGGAATCACATTGACGCCCAGGCGGTGTTCAAGCTTTTCCACATCAATGCGGGTCCCGTTTCGCTTGGCCACATCCATCATATTAAGGGCCACGACCACGGGAAAACCCATTTCCATGACCTGAAAGGTAAAATAAAGGCTTCTTTTCAAGGAGGAGGCATCCACCACATTGGCGATGACATCGGGTTTTTCCAGAATTAAAAAATCCCGGGCCACCCGTTCTTCAAGGGAAAAAGAGGTCAGGCTGTAGGTTCCGGGAAGGTCCACGACCTCCACCCGGACATCCTTGTACCGGTAGACCCCGGACTTTTTGTCCACCGTGACCCCGGGATAGTTGGCAATGTGCTGGTTGGCACCGGTAAGCATGTTAAAGGTGGTGGATTTACCAGCGTTCTGCTGGCCGGCCAGGCCGATGAGCAGACGGGTTCTTTCAGATTCAGATGATTCTGTCATAATGATTTAAAGACCTTCCTGGAAGGGTTACACTTCACTCTTTCTTACGGCAGGGGATTAATCGTCCTGATCTACTTCAATGAGAGCGGCTTCAGAACCTCTTAAAGCCACTTTGTAATTGGCCACCCGGCATTCGATTGGATCGCCTAAGGGGGCCCTTCGAATAACGTCCACTTCGGTATTTGGAACAAAGCCAAGATCAAGCAGTCGCTGGCGAATCGCCCCGTTGGCATGATGGCAGTGGATTCTGGCACGGCAACCGGGTTTTATCTGGTTCAGCATACAACAATTACCCCTGTGGCGTTTTCTTTGTCTGGTCATTTCTACCTCTGTAAATATATGTTGTTCCATAAGTTATGTTTTTTACGCCAATCAAAACGAAGAGTCAATCCCTTTTTACACACATATTACTATCTTCGCCAAAAAAATATATTTTAGTAAGAACTAACTCAATGCCTCAAGACGGCTTCCCATGCTATGTTCCATGAACTGCTCGGCCTCATCTCCGGACAAAGGCTTTGAAAAATAATACCCTTGTGCAAACCCGCATTCCAGCCGGGACAACGCTGTCAGCTGATCCAAAGTTTCTACGCCTTCAGCAACACTGCTCAAGCCCAGGCTCTTTCCTAGCAGAAGGATGGATTTAACAATTTCAAAGCTTTCTTCATTTTCGGTCAAAGAGCCGATAAAGGAACGGTCGATCTTGATCTGGTCAATGGGAAAGCGCTGAAGGTAGGACAAGGAAGAATAACCGGTCCCAAAGTCATCAATGGCCAGGATAAACCCGGCTTCCTTCAAGGCATTGAGCTTTTCAACAGCCCATTCCCGGTGCTCCATGAGCAGGGTTTCGGTAAATTCCAGCTTGATGTCCCAGGGGTTAAGGCCATTCCGGTTAACCGCCGCCATGATCTTTTCAGAAAAATCCGCCTCAATGAACTGCTTGACGGAAATATTGATGTTCATGGTCAGGTCAAGGGCAAACCGGTCCTTCCAAAGCGCCATCACGGTACAGGCCTGTTCGGTGATCCACTGCCCCATGGGGATGATCAGGCCCGTATCTTCGGCAATGGGAATAAACTTATCGGGCAGCACCAGCCCCTGAGTGGGGTGAGCCCACCGGACCAGGGCTTCAAACCCTTTAATATGCTGGTCTCTGGTACAGACAATGGGCTGAAAAAACAGCACCAGTTCCTCTTTTTCAATGGCCTTTCTCAACTCCTGCTCAATGGTGACCGTGGCCATCAGCCGCTCATGCATTCCCGGTGAAAAAAACTTAAACTGGGCCTTGCCCGAATCCTTTGCATGGTACATGGCAAGGTCCGCATCCCGGATCAGCTGGCCGGCATCTTCATAAGGGCGGGTGTCCATGACAATACCGATGGAGGCTGAAATATGAATGTCCCGGTTCTGGATGGGAAAGGGGGCCTCCACCGCATCCCTGATCCGTGAGGCAATCCGTGTAACCGTTTCCCGGTCATGGGTTTGGGGCAGCAGAACGGCAAACTCATCTCCCCCCAGCCGGGCCAGGGTGTCGTTGGTTCTAAGACAGTCCCGGATCCTTGCGGATACGGCCTTGAGCAGCTCATCCCCGGCCGGATGCCCCATGGTGTCATTAACGCCTTTAAACCGGTCCAGGTCTATGAGCATCACACTGAAATAATCATCCGGGGTGGTCCCCTGCTTTGAAAGCGCATAATTCAGGCGCTCACTGAACAACAGCCGGTTGGGGATTCCGGTCAAGGCATCATGGTAGGCCTGATGCTTGAGCTGCTCTTCAAACATTTTGCGCTGGGAAATATTTTCATAAAAGACAAACACCCCCTGGACCCGCCCGTTCACCTTGACCGGGTAAGCCAGGGAACTGACCGGAATCTGAAATCCCCGCCGGTGAACGCACCGGGATTCCATGGACACGGTCTGTCCGGCCAGGGCCCGCTGGATTAAATCGTTCTGGGCTTTTTTTCTTTCCTCGCTGATAAAAAAATCCGGCCTTTCCCGGTCCATAATTTCCCGTCCCGAATACCCCAGAAGCTTTGATGCGCTGTCGTTGACATTGATGATCCGGCCATGGGTTCCCACCAGCACAATGGCATGGGGCGAATTCATGAACAGCTCCCTGAAATAAGCCTGATGCTTGTGGGCGGCGGCCTGGCGGTCCTTCAAGTCTCCGGTCATCCGGGTGACCTTGTCCTTTTCTTCCTGGAGCTGGACAATGGAATGGTTGATCCGGCAGTCCTTTTCTTCCACCATCCGGGACAGGCGGTCCCGGTGGTGTTTGAGTTCCAAATGGGACCTGATCCGTGCCAGGGTGACTGCCGGGGTGACGGGTTTGCGGATATAGTCCACGGCCCCGACCTCAAACCCGTAAGCTTCGTCTGAATCATCGACCTTGGCCGTGACAAAGATAATGGGGATGCTTTGGGTTTTATGGTGGGATTTGAGGTGCCGGGCCACTTCATATCCGTCCATTTCCGGCATCATGATGTCCAGCAGAATCAGGGCCGGGGGTCGGTCGGATTTGGAAATCTCAAGGGCCGCCATGCCGTTGACCGCCACGCTGACGGCATAATACTCCGACAGCATGGCCCCTAACACCTCAATATTGGCCGGGGTATCGTCCACAATCAGTATCCGGTCTCTTTCAGTGCCGCAAGTTGTCATAAACCTTCCTTAATTTCCAAGGCCGCCACCCCGGCCTGAAACTGTTCATAAACCTGTCTGGCCTGGCCAAAATCAAACCGCTTGAGTCTGGATTCAATGGCCTGGGCCTGGCCGGACAATGGGGTGGCTGAAAATTTTACAGCCAGAAGCCTGGAATACTTTTTGGCATCCAGGCTGTTTTCATCAATAAGCCGGCCCATTTCCCGGACCATGTCCAGGGTTTCCCGGTCCGGCAAAAAGGCCTGGGATGGGGCCTGCCCGGCCCGGTCCGATGCCGGTGCCGGTTTTTTCCCTTCCCGGTCTTTGGTAATCCGGCCGGCGGTCCGGACAATGGTCTCAAATGCGGTTTGGGCCCGGTCAAGAAGCTTATCCAGGGTGCCGTCATCCAGGGAACCATTGACCCTGTCAAGGCCGTATTCGAGTTGTTCTAGGTTTTCGGCCAGTTCATCGGCAGACAGGTTCCGGCTGACCCCTTTGAGCTTATGGACCAGGGCCCTGGCCTCCTGGTGCCGCCCCGATAGCAGAGAATGACGAATTTTTCCAAAATTATCCCGGTTTTCTGCCACAAACTCAATCACCAGTTCATACAGCAGGTCCATTTCCTGGTTGAGCCGGTGGGCAGCGGTTTTGACATTGATCCCGGGAAGGGCGGGCAAAGCGGCCTGTTGGCCGGGGGCCTCCCTGTCCGGCAGAGACCTTGGGGCTATCGGGCCTGCCCCCGCCACGGTAACCAGGGATAACAGGGCTTCAAACAGGCGGCCGGCCTCCACGGGTTTGGTGATATATTCGTCCATGCCCGCCTGAACCCCTTTTTGCCGGTCGTGCGCCATGGCATTGGCGGTCATGGCAATAATGGGCAGATCCTTTGCCTTGGGCAGGGCCCGGATCTGACGGGTGGCCTCATACCCGTCCATTCCCGGCATCTGGATATCCATGAGCACGGCATGGAACAACTGGCCGGATACCAGTTCAACCGCCTGGGTTCCTGAATCGGCAATGACCGGGTCAATGCCCCGGGTCCTTAAAATCTGGGCCGCCACCTTCTGGTTGACCTTGTTGTCTTCCACCAGCAAAATCCTAGCACCGGCCAGGGGGAAGGGATCGGCTTCGCCAGGGGTTAGCCCCGTATCCCGTGGATTTTCCAGGACCTCGGCAATGGCGTCATACAGCTGGGACTGCTTGACCGGTTTGGGGACCAGGGCTTTTGCCCAGGACGGTGCCCTGCCCTGCCGGCCGAACCGGCCTAATGCCACCACGGGAAAGGGCATGGGGTCAAACCAGGCCGTATCCAGAAAGCCCGGACCTGCCGGATCCGGCAGATCCGCATCCAAAAGTGCCAGGGCAAAGGGGGTTTCCCCCTGCTCACCGGCCCTGCTCCAGGCGCTCAAGGCCTGGGAAAAGGTCCCGTGGGAAGAAACGTTGAGGCCAAAATCCGTTAAGAACCGTTCCATCACCTTTCTGGCATTTTCGTTGCCGGCCGCCAAAAGAACCCGCCGGCCGCAAAGGGTCTCCGGAAGGACCAGACATGGAGACCCTGGTTCCACCACTTGAACGGTAAGGGAAAATGAAAAGGTTGAGCCCTTGCCTGTTTCACTTTCAACGGTTATATCCCCTCCCATGAGGTTGACGAGTTTACGTGAAATGGCAAGTCCCAGGCCGGTTCCGCCAAATTGCCGGGAAGTGGACCCGTCGGCCTGGGTAAAGGCGGAAAACAGCTTGTCCATGACCTCGGGCGCCATGCCCACTCCGGTATCCCGGACACTGAACTCCAGGACCGCTGTCTGATCATCATGGCTCACCACCGCCGCCCGGACACAAATCTCCCCTTCCCGGGTGAATTTAACGGCATTGGATATGAGGTTGACCAGGACCTGGCGCAGCCTCATGGGATCACTTAAAATTTTGGCCGGAAGGGCCGGGTCAAGGTCCAGGATAAATTCCACATTTGAATCAGCGGCCTGGTGGCGGAACATGTCCGTGATCTCCTCGAACAGGGCCTTGAGATTCACGGCAATTTTTTCAATGTCCAGCCTTCCTGCATCCATCTTGGAAAAATCCAGGATATCGTTGAGGATGTTGAGCAACGCCTTGGATGACGAGTTGATAATGGTCAGCTGTTCTTTCTGGGAAGGGGTCAGATCCGCTTGAAGAACCAGATCGCTCATACCGATCACCGCGTTCATGGGGGTCCGGATTTCATGGCTCATGGTGGCCAGAAACTGGCTTTTGGCACGGGCTGAGGCATTGGCCTCGTCCCGTGCCTTGATCAGGGCCTGGTTGGTTTCTTCAAGGTCCCGGGTCCGCTGGGCCACCCGTTTTTCCAAATCCATTTCCCGGGCTTCAATCTGATGGACCATCCAGTTCATGTTCCGCTTCAGCCCGGCCATTTCATCTTCATCTTCCCTGAGGGCCGGCTCATTGCCAAGGTCAAAATAGGTATACACCCCTTTTTTAATGCCGTCACACATGCGGTCAATTTCACGCATCCGGTCTAAAAACAGCCAGTTCAACCCCATCATCAGGGGGGAACAGGCCACCACAAGGGTCATCAACGTGATGCACAGGATCAGGCCGGCCTGAAATCCCGAATCCAGGAACAGGGGAGAATCCTTGACAAAAAATAAAATTATCCCCAGGGGGACCGCCATGTAAAGGGCAATGACCAACCTGAATTTTGATCTGATTTTCATTGCAGCAACCCGCCCCTGGACCTAAGACCGCTTAGACGAGGTCTGGCCGCAGGTACAACTCCGGCACTTGCCGGTGCATTCATGGGCCTCCAGGGTCATGGAACACCCTTCCGGGGCCAGGTCCCCGGCACAGGGGCCTGAAAAATGCAGGCAGGCCCGGTGGCGGTTTTTAGGGAGCCTTGCTTCAAGGACGGCCTTGCCAAAGGGCAGGGTCCGGGTCACGGCGTTGGTGTCAATGAAGATATGCCGGATCGGATTTTTTTCTTGTTTCATGTCCGAATCCATTTGCCTTTCAATACAGTTAACCAGTTCATGGGCTGAAGAGCCGTCAAACACACCTTGCAAATCCAAGTGAAGGCCGTTTTCCCGAAAAGAGGCTTTGATATTGAAGCTCATCCGCATTCTTTTTTAAGTTTGGGTTGACTTATCTTTTTCGATAACTTAAATATCGAGATCCGGCTTGCTTGTCAAGCCAAAAATCGAAATCCATACCAAAAATGGCTGATTCATTTCACTTAGAGTTTACATCGACCATAAAATAAGATATAGGCTTTAAAGTTATCTTAAGCTTATCAAAATATCCATGACATATAATAAAGAGGAGATACCCATGGGACTTAAAGAAGAACTGGAAGAAAAAGCCTCGGCATGTGACGCCCCCGAAGAGTATATTGAGGTGGCCAAAGAAATTGCAGACGGTCTGTCAGACAAGGACTGGGCCAGGGAATTGCTCGAAGAAGGCGCGGAATGGGCCCAAACCTATGAAGATGCCGTGGCCTATGCCAGGGCGGGGATAGACGTTCTTGGGGACGAGGAGGCGGCCGCAGCCTTTCTGGCCCAGGGCCAGACCCTGTGCATGACCATGGATGACTTTCTGGATCTTGCCGCCAAAGCCCTTGAACTTAACCTTGAAGAGGCATCCCGGCAGGTTTTCAATGCCGCAGGGACCAAGTGTGTTAAAATTTCCGATTACCTGGCCTTAAGCGAAAAGATTTCAACGGTCCTCAATGACCAGGACCTGGCCGGACAGACCGTGGATAAAGCCTTCGGCAAATGCAATAAGGCCGAAGACTTCGTGGCTTTTGCCAAATCGGTTCTGGACATGTTCAATGACAAACCCCGTGCGGCGGCGGTCTATGACAAGGCCGTGGAAAAGGCCGCCAAAGCCGAGGATTTTGTTGGCCTGGCCCGGGGAGCGGCAACCGATCTTGAAGATCCGGACCTTGCCCGGTCCATATACGACAAAGCCCTCTCCTGTCTTGAATCCGGAAACGAGCTGCTCAAATTTGCCGAAACCGTCAAGGAAAAAAGTGATGACAAGACTTTCCTGATGTCGGTTTACCAGAAAGCGGCATCGGTATTTACGGGTTTCTCCGACTACCTGAAACTGGCCAAGGCCGCATTTGAAAACACCGGTGATGCGGCATTTTCTTCAGGCGTTTACCAGAAGGCGGCGGCCACCAATCCCGACTGCGGTCAGCTGGTGGACCTGGCCAATGCCCTGGCCAAAGACCTTAAAGATACGGATGCGGCGGTTAAGGTGTTAAAACAGGCCGAGCAGGCCGTTAAAAACAATGCCGATTTCATCAAAACCGCCACAGCCATAAAAGAAATTGTTACCAATGATGACGCATGGACCAACGCCGTGGCCTTTCAGGTGGAAAAAAGAGAAGAATTCAAGGCGCTTTACAGCGACTTTATCTTAAGGGAACAGGAATATAAAACCTGCGCCCCCATGCGCCGCCTGGCCCATGAGGTCTTTGAAAAAACCGGCGATATTTATTATGCGGCAAAACTGTACCGGCTTTCCCAGGGCCTGACCGTTAATTTCAACGACTTTATCAAGCTTGCCGCCGGGATCCATGCCGATCTCGGGGACAAGGAATGGGTAACGCAGATTTACCAGGACCTGCTGCCCCAATGCGTCAGCCTGAGCTACACCGAGGAACTGACCCGTGCCATTGCGGACACCCTCAAGGACCAGGAATGGATAAAACAGATATACAAAGACGTGGAAAACAGCAGCCGCGATATCAGTGACCTGGTGACCCTGGCCTATATTGCCGTGAGAAAATTTGACGACCGGCAATGGGTATCAGACCTGCTGGGCAAAGCCGAATCAAAATGCAGCACCATGCAGGATTATGCCCTGGTGGCCGGTGCCCTTTACAACTGCACCGGAGACCGGGACCTGACCCAGAGGCTCTACCAGGCCGCCCAGGATCTTTGCCAGACCCCGCGGGAATACCGCACCCTGATTTCCCTGGCCAACCAGTCGGCAGGGGAAAAGTCCTTTCTGATGGACATCATCCATTCGGCGAAATCCAAATTAACCTCTTTTAATGATTTGATTTTTCTGGCTGAAATCACCATGGTGTATGCCGAAGACAAGGATATGGCCAGCGGACTCTACCAGGAAGCCGAGGAAAAAGCCCTGTCCAATGCCATGCTCTCCGCCCTGGCCACCAGCATCGGCAGCCGGCTGGGTGAGGCCCAGTGGGCGTCCCGGGTGTTAAGAAAGATTCATTGATGGTTAGCTTTTAGCTTTTAGCCATTAGCATCAAGCGGTTGGGCAATTCCCAGCCCTTGATGCTGATGGCCTCGCCCCTTTTTCCTGCATTCCAGCATTCTCAGACCGGTTTTCCGTTTTTTTCCGGCCGAAAGTCTCCTTTCTTGCCCCAAATCAGTTGCAGGATTTGTGTTCGATCTTCCCTTCTGATATATTCATTTTTTACATATAACGGCCAATAAAAAATAATGAAAGCGCCTGAAAGGATATCAGGTAAACTTTCAGTGAAAAGGAAGCCCATTTGCGCCTTATCAAAATCGAATCTTTTAAAAACGGAAAAACCTGTCCATGACCCAAAACGCAAATTTTTTTAAACTCGGTCTGTTTGTCATTCTTTCATTTGTCCTGTTTGCCGGTTTTCTGATTGCATTCGGCGCAGGTCAGTTCTTGAAAAAGGAACTCATCGCCGAGACCTGTTTTGACGAGTCGGTCCAGGGCCTGGATATCGGCTCTGAGGTCAAATTCCAGGGCATGGAAATCGGCAAGGTCAAATCCATCACCACCCCGGCCCGGATTTACCAGACCGAATCCAGCTATGTTCTGGTTAGATTTTCCATCAGCGATGAAAGCTACGTGGGCCAGGTGGGCAAAACCAGCCAGGAAAGAATGGAAAAAGCCATTGCTAAAGGCTTGAGAATCAACTTGGCTTTTAAAGGATTAACCGGTGCCGCATACCTTGAAACCAATTACTTTCCCGATGAAACGGCTTCTTTAAATATCTCCTGGGAACCGGAGCATCTGTACATCCCATCCCGAAAAAGCCGGATGAAACGGCTGGAAAGCACCCTGACCGGCATTCTGGAAAACCTTTCCCAGATCAATATCAACGGGATCACCAATGATCTTGAAACCCTGGTGAAAACACTGAACCAGAAACTCTCAGCCGTCCATACCGCCAGGATCTCCGATCAGGCTGAAAATCTGCTCAAAGAACTGCGGCAGACCAACCAGGGGATTTCAGACACCTTAAAATCAGACCGCCTGAAGACCATTCTTGAAGATTCCCAGACCGCACTGGCATCTTTGAAAACCATATTGCAAAATGCCGGTCCTCCCATGGATTCTGGCCTTAAGGACTTTCAGGCAACCCTTGGCAATGTCAAAAACCTGACCAGTGAACTGGATGTAAAACTATCCAGCCAGCTCACAGATATGGGAACCCGCATCGATACCCTGCTGGAAAGCATCAACAAAACAGCCAAAATGCTGGAAAACGTGGTCTGGCTGAATTCAGACGCTGTCAACCAGACCATTGGCAACCTTGAACAGACCTCGGAAAACCTGAAACAGCTGACCCACGAACTCATCCGGTACCCCGGCCGGCTGCTCCTTGAAAAACCGCCTGAAAAATTCACCCCTGAAACCGAAACCCCAGAGGAAACCAAATGACCGCCTTGCTGAAAAGATTAGAGATCAGCCTTGTTCTTATGGGCCTTTTCCTGACGGCCGCCTGTTCGGGCATTAAAACCGATTTCCAGCAGCCCAGCCAGTTCAGGCTCACCCTGTCCCCAGGCGCCCATGGCCCGGAAAACATCGGAAAAGGAGACGGGCTGCTGGTCAGGCTTTTTGACGTATCCCCTGAGTTTGACTTTGAGTCGCTAACCTACCGGGTTGCCGCAGACCGGTATGAAACCGATTTCTACAATAAATTCATGACCTCCCCCGGCCGGATGATCACCCAGGTGATCAAAGAAGGCCTGTATGCCTCCAGCCACTTTACCAGTGTCACGGCCAATGATCCGGAAAATATCCGGTACCGCCTGCGGGGAACGGTTCTTGAGCTATACGGCGATGCCATGGTCAAAAACAGGCCAATGGCGGTCATGACCATTCGATTCAAACTTGAAAAGCAGGATCAGGATGGATTCTCCCCTGTTGTCACCAAGACGTATTCACAACAAATCGGTTTGGAAACCCTGAACGCACAACATCTTATCCAGGCATGGAATCAATGCATTGAACAGATCCTGACAGACTTTTTAAAAGATACAGCAACGGCAGTCAAATAACGAAAACCTGTGTTTGGACGAAAAGCTGCCCAGATGCAAGGCGCCGAAAAAATGGCAACCGGAGCAACCTTACGGTTGTGAGGATTGCCATTTTTTCGGCAACGCAGCAGATGGATGGCTTTTCGTTCAAACACCAGCTATTCATCCGTGATCTGAACGTTCTTCATGGCACGATACCCCACCGGAGGCTCATAATTCCAGTCATTGGTCTGGATAATTTCCTTGCCGTTGGTGAAATTGCGCTCATACCCCATGTCAATGAGATACCGGGCCCCGGTCCCGGTATCTTCATACTTATCCTCCCCCATCAGGGTGTTGTGTTCATGTTCCTGTATCACAGATCGGGTCTGGTCCCGGCTGGCCACGATCTCATTGTCGATCCGGTTGATCTCCTGCTGCACCTTTCGCAGCTTCTCAGAAATCTTTCTGTCCATGTCACGGATTTGGGCCTGGGTGGCGGCCACCCCTTTGGTGCATTTTTCAAATGCGGCCGAAGTCCTTGCAAGCCAGCCCGAATCCATGCGAAAGGATGTCATCACCGCTTTGAGAACCGGCGACAGCTGGTCTGCCTTGTCTAACGGCACCCGCGCGGCCACCGTAAAGTCCGGCATCCATATGGTGCTGCTGTATACGGTAACGCTGGTGATCAGGGAGGTCCACAATTCGCCGAAACGCACTCCGCCGTGGTCATAGGCCACTTCAATGGATTGGGCAGCCATCTGCGGGGTGACCGGGTCATCGGCATGAAAGGCTTTTTGCCAGGCCAAGGCCAGGGAGGACAGCGATTTCATCTCCCCCCACTGAACGTTCCTTACACCGGCGCGTTCCGAAGGGAACACCACCTGGCGCACGTAAGCCACAGGCGACAGCACCTGGGGCATCTGGACCATCCCGTTGAGAACCTGGCCTGCCGGAATCTGGAAAACAGCTGTCCCCGGGGCCTGGGTGGCGTACATTTCCATTGGGAAATATGTGATGCCGGCCTGGGTCACCGGATCATAGATGGAAAAATAAAGTTTCTTTCCGCACCCGTCCACAACCGTCCGGATCTGGTTGGGGGCAATGTTCATGATCCCGCCCCTGACCTGCCATCCTTTGGGAACCATCACCGTAAATGCCTTTTCAGTGGTGTCCTGGTAGAGCTGGTACTGATACACAGGCCCTTTGGCCCCGGATAAAGCCGGTAAGCAAAGAATCAAAACCAGAAATAAACAATTGGCTGCAGCTATGCGTCTCATTGTCCCGTCCTCCGTGTACCAAAAATGATATCCCGTCATCGTCAGTGTGGTGCGAGTGCAAGTTGACTATATGGGGTTATCCAGATCACTGTCAACCCATTTGCTCTGCAGGGTAACCGCATTGGAATATTACACTTGATCTCCAATTGTGGACTTTGGACTTGGGATATGGGACTTGGGGATTGCCGTATCCATGGCCTCCCCAAGTCCCAAGTCCCATATCCCAAGTCCCAATTTTATACATTAAATTCACAAACGATATCAAAATATCATGCCGAATTACAAATGCTGTTTCCCTGATTTGCTCGGCTTTCAATGGGTTGTGGGGATAAAAACATAGAGACCGGAAACCGGATATTGCGAATCCTTAGAGTTTACGCTTCCGGTCTGCGGCCTGCCGTCTTCCGGTCTCCTTTCCAGCTTAATTCAAAATCATCTGATTCTGGCTGTCCGGGACAAACAGGGCGTTGGAAACCGCGGACAGACTTGAGCTGCTCAGAATTTTCAATTCAATATTATGGCGCGTGCAAAGCTGTTTCACCTTAAGGCAGGCCGTGTGGCTGTTGCAGTTGACCGGACACAGGACCAGGTCCGAGCGTTTTACCCGGGCTTCAAGGTTGGCCGTGGTGTTCTTAAGGTAACCGTCATGGTAATCAAACTGCCCCCCGGCCTTTTCAATGATATCTTTATAATAGGCTTTCATCTTGGTGATGCCGCCGACCATGAAAACCCTTTTGGCGCAAAGCCGGTATCGTTCACAGGCTTCTTTTAAACACCGGTTATCCTCACAGGGAAGGCCTGGGGCATGGTCCGGGTCTTCCTTGGCGGCAAACCGGCCAAAATTCTCAACCAGGGCCGTGAATTCATTTTTAAGGGTTTGATTTTCGTTTTCCAGACTGAAGGCCTGAATCTGAAGCTTTCTTTTCTCTCTTTCCACAAGGCGATACTTTTCGTTCAGGTCCCGGAGCTTAAGTTCCAGGGAATCCATCTGTTGTTTTAATTCGAGGACCTCCGGGCGAACATGGCATGGTGTGCCGGCCTGCTGCCCAAGCGCCCTGGCCCGGGTTTCCAGGTTCCGGTTTTCGGCTTCCAAAGCGGCCGTCCTTGCGGCATCGGCTTTTCTGATTTTAACCAGCTCCTTGATCCGGCCTTCCTTTTCCCGGACCCGCTGCTGTTCTCTGGCCAGAACTTCATTGTTTTTCACCAGCTGCTTTTGCATGTCAAACACCCGGGTCATATTGGCATGGGACAGCATGTGGACCTCGCCGTACACATCGCAAAGCAGGTCAACATCAGACTCTTTACAGGCGACGATGGCAAACATCATGGGCCCTACGTTTCCGGACTCCCTGGCCTCATCCCACAGTTGCCTTGCTTTGTTTTCATCGGCCCCGGCCACCTGGACCATGGATCTGCGGCAATTGCTTTTAATAAAATTATTGACCTTAATGGATACGGCGTTCCTGTCTGAAAGTTTCATCATGATCTGCTGATGGTACTCATAGGGTTTGAGCCCTGAAACATCATACCCGCATTTTTCAAGAAGTGTCCGGTGTTTTTCGGCTGAAAGCATGGCCCCGACAACCGGGCATTTAAAATGTGGTTCGATTTCCCATATGTCCATGAATCCGGATAAATCACACGCCATTGTTTTGCTCCTTTAAAATTTAAAGCCAGACTATAATTTTACCGGACAATACAAGACAATTTATAAGATGTCAATAAAAAGTTAGTGCTGACTTAGAGTTTTATATTTGTCAAAAAAACGGGCGTCAAACCATCACTGACCCGCCAGGCAAGCCAGTGTCCTGATCCTCCCCAAGATTTCACCTTTACTTTATCCATGATTTTACATACATTCAAAACAATTTGATTTAGGACTATTTCCACGGGAACTGCCATGAGAAACCGTGCCCTGGCGGCCATGATCCTCGTTTGGACAATTATTTTTGCCCCTTTGTCCGGTGCTGGACAGCAAAAGGTCATTTATGTGGATTCCCTTCAGCCCGGATGCCAGTGGGGTGCCCAGATTTCCCGGGGGATCAGTTCGGTATTACAAAACCGATCCGATGTGGACCTGAAAATTCTCAGGATGGACATCAAAGAAAATGCGTCTGATGCGCAAAAACAAGCGGCGTCCCTTGAAGCCAGAAACACCATTGAGGCCTTTGGCCCCGATGTGGTAATTGCCTCGGGGGATACCGCCGCCAAATACCTGATCCTGCCCTACTACAAGTCAGGCCCCCTGCCCGTTGTTGTCTGCGGCATTCTCTGGGATGTGTCCGGGTTCGGGTTCCCGGCAAAGAATGTGGCCGGCGTGGTGCAGAAAATCTCTTTTGGGTCTGCCATCAAAACCCTGAAGCAATTTTCAAAAGGCGACCGGATTGGATTTATATCCGCTGACACCGGCGGCGCGCACAAAACCCTTCAATGTCTGTCCACCTTATTTGATGTTCAGTTTAATGCCCGGTTTGTCACCTCTTTTGACGAGTTCAAACATGCATTTTTAAACCTGGAAGAGGCATGTGACATGCTGCTGATCGGGCAATGCCTTTCACTTAAAGGGTATTCCCCTGGCCAGATGACTGATTTTATCCGTATCAAGACCTGTATTCCCACCCTTTCGTTAGACAGCCGCCTGGCCGAGTATGCCCTTTTGACCTACGCCCCCACAGGAACGTTCCAGGGGAAGAAGGCGGCCCGGACCGCCCTTGGAATCCTGTCCGGCCGGCCTTTGGAAACCTTTGGCCTTATGGTGAACCAGGATACCCAGGTTTATCTGAACATGGCCCTTGCCAAAAAACTGAACATCAAATTTCCCATTGACCTCATGGAATATGCCCGGCTCACCGGCATTGAGAAAAAAAAGCTGTTTTTCATCAACTCTTATCACCAGGGATTCTCATGGAGCGACGACATTGAAACCGGTCTTGCCAAAGCCCTGGACATACGCATCAATCCGGACCGTTCCCTGGATATGTCCCAGGCCCGGGTGGATTTAAAAATTTTCCGCATGGATACCAAGCGCAACCCGTCTGAATCATTTATTAAAGGCGCTGCCCTCAAAGCCAAAGAAATGATTGACGCCTGGCAGCCGGATATTCTGGTGGCCGGTGATGACGGTGCCGTCAAATACGTGATTGCCCCGTATTACGTTAACTCAGACTTAAACGTGGTCTTTTGCGGATTAAACGGCAAGGTGTCGGAATATGGGATATCGGCCCCCAATATCACCGG
This sequence comes from uncultured Desulfospira sp., assembly GCA_963663165.1. GTDB lineage: Bacteria > Desulfobacterota > Desulfobacteria > Desulfobacterales > Desulfobacteraceae > Desulfospira. The sequence goes on from OY760175.1 coordinate 1,669,956, forward strand.
AATGGTTGAATCCGCCCCCTATGACCAGACCCTTATCCTGCTCCAAAAATTTGCCAAAGGGAACCGGGTTGCCGTCATTGGTTCAGACGCTTACTGCAACCGGAAAGAATTTGCCAAACCCGAGCGAAAACAGATCCTCCAGGACGGGGAGATGCGGCTGGTCAATAATTATGAATCATGGAAAACCGCCTACCTGGAACTCCAGGACAAAGCCGATATGCTTGTCCTGCTGGACCTGGAAGGCATTAAAAACTGGAACAGCCAAACCGTCAGGCAGTTTATTCTGGAGAATACCAAAATAGTGACCGGGGCCTTTTTTGATTGTGAGATCCAATATGCCCTGATGGGATGGACCGCCATTGCCGAAGAACATGGCTGGTGGTCAGGCAAAACCGCCTTGAAAATCCTGAACGGGGCCTGCCCGGCCGACATTCCCATTACCATCAACCGGCACTCAAAACTCTATCTGAATCTGGAGCTGGCCGACCGCCTTGGCATCAAATTTCCCGTTGACCTGATGGAACAGGCCAATTTTATCCCCCCATTGAGAAAAAAGAGACCTTAAAATTGAAACTTTACTCCCTTACCGCCAAACTGCTTTTTTTAATTGCCTGCACCTTTATCATCACTACTGCGGCGATCCTGATTCTGGCGGATATGGAACTGACAAGGATCATTGACGCCGGGCAAAAGGCCATTAATCAACATCGGATAACGGTCATTGCCGGGTATCTGGAGGTCACCTACAATAAACTGTTAAAGACAGGCCTGGTGGACGCCTACGAAGCAGAGTACAAAGCACTGGCCATAGAAAACCTTCACAAATACGTCAAAGTATCGGAAAAAGACGCCATGGAAGTGTTTATCCTGGACGCCGACGGAAAAAATATTTTCAACCACCGGCTGCCCCAGGGGGAAATCGCGCCCATTGTGGCCCAGTCCAAAGGCCGGCTCATGGAAGAAAGCCACGGAGATTTTGATTACACGGCCCACGGGGAACCGCGCTGGTGTATTTTCAAACAATTTGACCCCTGGCACTGGACCATCGGGTACACCATGCCCCTTGACCTTAAATACGCCAGCGTCAAAACCTTTTCAAAATTTTTGTTTTTCATCATGGCCGGCATCGGCCTGGCCGCTATTTTGCTTCTCTCCTTTGTAGTGGCCCGGTTCACCCGGCCCATTACCCGGTTAACCCATATTTCAATGCAAATGGCCCAGGGCGATCTGAACCAGGAAATCAAAATCAGCAGCCGGGATGAAATCGGGGTCCTGGCCCGGTCTTTTGAGGCCATGCGCGATGCCATTGCCAGGGACATCACCCAAAGAAAAGCACATGAACTGGAATTAAAGCGCCTTCGCAATTATTTGTCCAATATCATTGATTCCATGCCCTCAATTCTCATCGGCGTGGACAAGGACGGCATGGTCACCCAGTGGAACAAAACCGCCGAAAAGACCACAGGCATAGACGAGACATCCGCTATCGGCTGTTCCCTGGCCGATGTATTTCCCAAAATGGCCGATGAAATCAGCCAGATCAATGACAGCATCCGGTCAGGCCAGCCCAGTCAGAAAAGAAAACTGATCAGCCACCCCGAGAAAGGGACCCTTTATCAGGATATGACCATTTACCCGCTTATTGCCGACGGCGTGGAAGGCGCTGTGATCCGGGTGGATGACGTCACGGAAAAGGTCAGGCTCGAAGAGATGATGGTCCAGTCTGAAAAAATGCTTTCCGTGGGGGGGCTGGCTGCGGGCATGGCCCATGAAATCAACAATCCCCTGGCCGGCATGCTCCAGACGGCCAATGTTCTGGAAAGGCGCCTTTCCTGCAGCGAGACCCTGCCCGCTAATATCCGGGCCGCTGAAAAAAACGGGATCAGCCTGGAAAGCCTGAATGGCTACATGAATGACCGGGGCATCCCCAAAATGCTTTATGCCATCAAGGAATCCGGCGTCAGAATGGCCGGGATTGTCCAGAACATGCTCAGTTTTTCCAGGAAAAGCGATGCTCAAATTTGCCTTTGCGCCCTTGACGAGGTCATGGATAAAACCCTGGAACTGGCTGCCACAGATTATGATATGAAAAAAGAGCATGATTTTAAGCTCATCCACATCATAAAAGAATATGAACCCGTGCCAAAGGTTCCCTGTGAGCAGGGCAAGATCCAGCAGGTGCTGCTCAATATTTTAAGAAACGGGGCCCAGGCCATGCAGGAAGCAGGCATTGCCGCACCGAGCTTTACCTTGAGAATATACCTTCAACCCATTTTAAACCTGGTCTGCATGGAAATTGAAGACAACGGGCCGGGCATGGACGAAAAGACCCGCAAGCGGATATTTGAACCTTTTTTTACGACCAAGCCCGTTGGCATCGGCACCGGCCTTGGCTTGAGCGTGTCTTATTTTATCATCAAAGAAACCCATAAAGGCGACATATGGGCGCAGTCCCATCCCGGAAAGGGGACCAAATTTTATATCTGCCTTCCGGTAAAGACGGACATAGGGAGACCGGAGATAGGAGACCGGGGGCCGGAAGCCTAACCCTTCCCCGGATCATCCGGCCACGCATGTTTGGGATACCGTCCCATCAGGTCTTTTTTAACCTCTTTATAGGTGTTGGCCCAAAAATTTTCCAGATCCCTGGTGATTTGGACGGGCCTGCCTGCCGGAGACAGCAGCTGGATGGTCAGGGGTATCCCGCAAACCTCCGGGGTCCGGGCAAGCCCGAACATCTGCTGGACCCGGGCCGCCAAAACCGGCGCGTCCAGAACCCGGCCGGCGTCTGAATAGCTTAAGGCAATTTTAGCCCCGGACGGAACCTGAATATGGGTGGGGGCATTTTTCTCAATAAACTGCCGGTCCTTAAAACTGATCAGGGCCGTGAGGGCCGAAAAAAGATCGACCTTCTTTAATCCGGCGGCTGACCGGATCCCGTCAAGAAAGGGGGCAAGCCAGATTTCAAGGCCCCGCGCAAGCCCGGAATCAGACAGGTCCGGCAACTGGGTTTGCCCTGCCTTTTCCCGTAAAAAAACAACCCGCCAGCGAAAACTCTCCGCTTTTTTTGTCCAGGCCAGACGGTTTATCCCCATCAACCGGACCCCCTTGATCAGTGCGGCGGTTACCTTCCCGGGATCAGCCCCTTCCATGGGCGCCTCTTTTAAAACAAGGTGTTGATAACAGGTCCGGCGAACCGCCCGGACCATTAACCGGTCCTGGTCCCATGTCACATCTTCGATAGTGGTAAGGGCGTCTTTAAAATCGGACATCAGGTCCGCCAGGGCATAGGGTGCCCCAAGGAAAATGGCGGCGTTCCGGGGATTGCCGTCCACCTGGGCGGCCACGATCAGCTCATATTCCGATATGCTGTTGACGCTTTTAAAACAGGCCCCGCCCCCCGAGGCCATGACATAGGAAAGGGGCTGCCGTTTCTGGGCCACCCGGTCGGGATAGGCAAAGGCCAGCAAAGCCCCGGCCTGGTTGATATCCGGTTTCCCGGAATTGATTTTCATTTTTTTTTGAAGAAACCCGGCGGTTTTCAAAACATTCCGGGCAGGCCCCATTTTCACATCTTTGCCGGCCATTTTGTCAGGGTTTTGCTGAATTTTTTCAAGAACTTCCAGGCGCAGCCGGATATCCGGATCAGCCATGTTCCCATAAAAATCCATTATATCAGAAGATTCCAAAAGGGCCGCCAGCCAACAGGCCAGATCGCCAATGCCCCTTTCCTCAGCCTTTAAAATCATCCGGGCAAGCCGGGGATGGACACCGGACCGGGCCATTTTTCGGCCATGGTCCGTGATCCTCCCTGTCCGATCCAGGGCGCCCAGGCTTTCCAGCAGTTCCCGGGCCTGGCTCACGCCGGCGTCAGGGGGCGGGTCCAGCCATTTTAACTCATTTGGATCTGTCACCCCCCAAAGGGCCAGTTCCAGAACAAGGGGGGCCAGGTCTTCACTCAGGATTTCAGGCCGGGTATAGGGAACCAGCCCCTTGTGGACATGGGCAGACCAGATCCGGTAACAGGTCCCGGAATCGGTCCGTCCGGCCCGGCCCCGGCGCTGATCAGCCGAGGCCTTTGACACCGGAACGGTTTCAAGGCGGCTCATGCCGGTTCCCGGAAAAAACCTTGGCAGGCGCATCAGCCCCGCATCCACCACCACCCGGATGCCCTCAATGGTCAACGAAGTTTCGGCCAGGGAGGTGGACAGAACCACTTTCCGTTTTCCCGGTTCAGGCAAGGATATGGCCCGGGTCTGCGCTTTAAGGGAAAGGGCACCGTAAAGGGGAAGAATAAGGGTATCCGCCTTAGCCCGGGAACAAAGAACCCTTTGCACCTGACGAATTTCAGACTGTCCGGGAAGGAATACCAGAATATCCCCGGGATCATTGTCAAGGGCGGTCTCCACCGCTTTTATACAGCCGTCCAGAATATGGGAAAAGGGCCCGTAGAACCCGAAAAAGGACGGCCCGCCCTGAACGGGCCTGGGCAGAACATGGGCGGTGGCCACCGGGAATACCTTTCCGGTGGACTGAATCACCGGGGCATTGTCCATAAGGCCGGAGACCGCCCCCACATCCATGGTGGCGGACATGACCAGAATTCTTAAATCCGGCCTGAAAACCGCAGAGGCTTCAAGGCTTAAGGCCAGCCCCAGGTCCGAATGGATATGGCGCTCGTGAAACTCATCAAAAATAACCAGACCGGTTCCCTCAAGAGAAGGGTCTGACTGAATCATCCGGGTTAAAATCCCCTCGGTAATGATCAATATCCGGGTGGACGGAGCGGATTTGTTTTCCATCCGGATCCGGTATCCCACGGTCTTTCCCACGCTCTCGTTGAGCATTTCTGCCATGTAGTGGGCGCAGGACCGGGCCGCAAGCCTTCTGGGTTCGAGCATCAGGATCTGCTGGTCCCCAAGCCAGGGTTCCCGGCAAAGGGCCAAAGGCACCCGGGTGGTTTTGCCGGCCCCGGGCTGGGCCTGAAGCACGGCTCTTTTCCGGTCTGAAAGTGCGGCCTTGACATCCGGGATGACCTGATCAACCGGCAGGATGGGGCTGGGTTTAATAATAGTGATACCTCTCTATTAGGGATTTAGGCTGAAAGGGGTTAGGCTGAAGGATATTGCCTTCCACCTTCAGTCTTCAGTCTAATTAGCTAACCGTATTCATATATCGACTAAGGAAAAATTGGTAAAGGACAAATTAACCGGGAAATTGCATGTAAAAATAAGTTAGATCTCCAATCAAAGGGACTTGGGATATGGGACCTGGGACTTGGGGATTGCAGCGCCCGTGGCCTCCCCAAATCCCAAGCCGGTAGTTAGCATGGCCCCGTTTAATTTACCCTTCACAAACAACATGTTATATGGACAATGGTGGGCAACGCTTTAAAAAAACTCTCGCAACGGCGCAAAGCTTAACTTCCCTTGGGCAATAGTATTCTTTACGCCTTAGCGCCTTTGGGTGAGAATATAAAAAAAGAGGGCGAAGCCCTCAATTTTAGGATGACAGAGCAAGGAGAAAAGCATTCCATACATTGGGAACCTCTTGCTACCCCATATCCCAAGTCCCAAGTCTCAATTCTATACATTATTATCCATCCTCATATTTCCAACAGATGACAGATGATGCCCCTGGACAAATTAGCCTATTGTCCTGACGGGTATTTTAAGATACAACCGTTATAAACCGATGGGACGCAAATATATGGGACCGGAACCAAAACAAATCATTGTGCCAAAAGAGAATGCGGTTTTCTGGCTGGACAAAAACGGGGTCTGGCACAATGAGCATGGCCGGCTTGAACACCCTAAAATCATCCGGTACTTTCATAAGTCCATTCAAAAGGACGAAAACGGATACCATTTATGCCAGACCCGGGACGGTTTTCTGGAAAAGGTCTATTTCCCCCATGAAGAAACGGCCCTGTTCGTTTTTGACCTGAAAAAAAAAGAAACCGGCCTTGTCCTGATCCTGAACACCGGCAACACCCTGGACATGGATCCGGAACAGCTCTTTTCAAGAAACGACCAGCTTTATCTGAAAACGCCGGAACACTTAATCAAATTCGCCCCGGATGCCCTGGTTAAGCTGTCCCGCTTCATGGGCGACGATGAAGACCGGCTCACCCTCTGCCTTGACGAAAACACATTTATCATTCCCGAAGAATAGTTTGGTGCTATTGGCTTTCAACTCGCACCTGCCGCCATGACCGCTTAACCCCATGGACTAAAAGCCCTCAACAAGCCATACAAGATCGCGAAACATGCAGCCCTAAAAGTCTTCAGCCTATACCCCCTCCACCTTTCAAATAAAATTGAGTTGCCCTGAAAACCAAACCTCAGTATAGTAAATCCATTACCACTAACATCCCCTTTGAAAATTTTCTTTCACCGGGCCGGTGGACACCGCATCCTGGATCCTGAAAAAAACCTGAGCGAAACGCTCATGGGGTTTTACATTGTAACAAGGACCGATAATTTATGGCGAAAATCCCTTCTTCCCTCTCATCTGATCCCGTCTTTAATGAGGCGGTTAGCGTACTGCAAGGCAAGTCTGATGTTCTGGACAATATCATGAGTTCCATGGGGGACGGCCTGAGCATTCAGGACCGGAATATGCGCATTGTTTACCAGAACAAATTCATGGTGGACGCCTTTGGATCCCATATCGGGGCGTATTGTTACAACGTATACGAAAACCGTGACACCCTGTGTGAAAACTGCCCGGTTGTTGAGGCATATGAAACTGAAAATACCGTCAAAGCGTTGCGCATCGCCACCACTAAAGAAAAAGAGCGTTTCCGTTTTGAAAACATCGCCTCGGTGCTTCGCAACAGCAAGGGCAAAATTGTCGCCGGAATAGAACCGGTCCGGATTGTCGAAGAGCGGGAGCGGGCTTTGGAAGAGCTTCGGGCGGCCATGGAAAAACTATCTTTGGCCAAAGCCGTTTATGAAAGCAGTTCCGAAGGCATTATGGTGATGGACCAGGATGACCGCATCATCTCCATCAATCCGGCCTTTGAACGGATTACCGGCTACAGCCATGATGAGGTGGTCGGAATCGACCCGGGCATTCTTCGTTCCGGCCGCCACTCCCAAGCGTTTTACAATGAAATCAAACGATCCTTGGACGAAATCGATACCTGGCAGGGAGACCTGTGGAACAAACGCAAAGACGGCCAGATATACGCCCAGTTTATGCGGATCGACACGGTTCGAAGCGATGACGGAACCGTCACCAAGCGGGTCTGTATTTTTTCCGACACCACAGAAAAAAAGCTGGAAGAAGAACAGATCAAGTATATGGCACTGCACGACGCCCTCACCGACCTGCCCAACCGGACCCTTTTCACGGACCGGCTACACCAGGCACTCACCGTGGCCCAGCGCAACAAAGCCAGTGCGGCACTGCTTTACATCGACCTTGACGAGTTCAAGCCCGTTAACGACCGTTACGGCCATAAGATGGGAGACCTGCTGCTCAAAGCCGTCGCCCAGCGGCTGACAAAATCATTGAGAAAATCAGAAACCATTTCCCGGCTGGGGGGGGATGAATTTGCCGTGCTTTTACCGGAAATTGCCTTCCCCAAAGATGCCCTGATCGTAGCGGAAAAAATTCGCAGCCAGCTTGAAGACCCTTTTATCATCAACGGCAAAGAACTTAAGATCTCCTCCAGCATCGGCTGTGCTGTTTACCCCGATGACGGACAGGATGACATCACCCTTACCCAGAACGCAGACCAGGCCATGTACAAGGCAAAGCAAAACGGCCGCAACCGGGTCTATTCCGCCGCAGGAGAACCCCACGCCAATTAACGGCAGGATAAGGCCACCGGCAATAATGTAGAAAAGGTAATTAGGCCGAAGTGGGTTAAGCTTCCATAACACTTAAACCGAACCGCCCTTGGATAATTTGTTGATATTCTCCCTGGCAAAATCAATGGAAGGATCAATTTCAAGGGCGGTTTCATAGTATTTTATCGCCGTTTCCACGACCCCAAGCTCCCGGTAGCAGGACCCGATATTGGCGTAGTTGATGGCAAGGGACGGGTCGATTTTGATGGCTTTTTCAAAGGCGATAACGGCCTTGTCAAAGGTTTTGGACATGAAATGACAGGCCCCCACGGTGTTGAACAGGTCCGGGCGCTGGGGATCCACGGCAAGGCCCTTTTCGCACACCTTGACAGCCCTTTCATACTGGCCAAGGTCCTTGAGGCAGGCCCCGGTATGGGAGCAGATATCCGGCAGGTTCAAGGGTTCGGGGTCCCGGTCCAGGGAGGTCTCAAATTCCGCTAAGGCCGCTTCCTGGTCATACAGGGCATTGTGCATCAGCCCCTTGTAAAAGCTGGTATAATACCGGCCCGGGAGCGCGGTTTCAAGGTCATCAAGCCTTGCCAATGCCTGGACCGGGTCCAGGGTTTCGGTGATCAGGCGGCAAAGAAACATGCCCACACTGGCCCTGGCAGCCCGCTCCCTGAAATGGGCCCCGGGGATGATGTTGTACAGGGCCGGCACCTGAAGGTCTTTGTGGGTGGTGTTCACGGACAGGACCCGAAACCCCTTTTTTTCAAGGGTGGCGATCAGATTTTCCGCCTCAACCCGGATGTTGTCGGCGGACAGGTCCGGCAGGTCTGAAGCATTGACCATGGCGGAAGGGCCGGTGATGAAACCGGCATCCTCTATGCGGGTAAACTTGGGCAGGCCTGAGGCCACGTAATTGGAACCGGTGTTAAAGTCACCGGCCAGCTGGGCGGTTTCCGACAACGCCCGGCTCATGGCCTTTTCAGGATCAGGGGCCGTGCCCGCAGTCCAGACAATCTCGCTGGTTTCAGGGAAAGTGGACGGATCCCAGGCCAGAACCCCCACCGTTGAAATCCCCGTATCCAGGGAAAAATCACTGGCATACACCTTGATTCCCTGGCGCTCATACTTTTGGAGCATCTCCTTGACCAGGGGATCGGTAAAAGAAGAGAGCCGGATCCCCGGGACATCAAGCTTCCCATGGCTGATGATGGACGAGACATGCCGCTCCACAATCTCACAGACGCCCTGGATCAATGCCTCTTCAATGCAGTTTCCGGCCGAGGGACCGTTGAATTCGTTGATCATGTAAAACCAGTCAAAGGGAATCAGGACCTCCTGCCGGGTGGTCATATTGTACCCCCGGGTCCACTTGAGGGGAAGTTTATCAAAGATGGGTTTTACCGCAAGGGCATCTGCTTCGTTGTCATGGACGGATTGAATGATCCGGTCATAGCCTAAGGCCTTGTCGCCGACTTCGGCATAAGGGGCATAAAAAAAATTATCCTCATTGTCGGCAAAGGAAAAAAAGCTGAACCGTTCGGCCAGCTCCATAACCGCACTGGCCTCGGATTGTTCCGGGGTGCCGCCCTTTCCCATCTGCTTGTTGGTCCGGGTAATCCGCCGGGCATCTTCCCCGCACTCGCTGAAAAAAACCGGGATGCCCAGCCGTCCGTTATCAATGCGCCGGGTCCCTTTCAAAATATCCAGATCCATTTTTTCCAGCCGCTGTTTAAACCGCTTTACGGTTTCTTCAGGGGAAATCAGTTTATCCTGGTCATAGGTATACCCTTTGCCGGCATCTTTGAGTTCAATTTTGTACGCCATTCTGGTTCGCTCTGCTCAGTTAACGGTTATGCCCTTTGGTTCAGTTATTTTCCAGGGCCGTATGCCAACATCATATACCACTTTTGCGGTTACTTGGAAACCTGCCCGTTCACCCCGGCACCAACATAACGGTTGACGTTATTATCGGATTGCGTTATCAATTTACCCATGATAAAATCTTTTCAAGATAAAGAAACGGAAAAGATATTCAACCGGCAGATTTCAAAAAAACTGCCCCAGGATACCCAGCGTGTGGCACGCAAAAAATTGCTTATTCTTGATGCTGCGGTGCAATTAAATGATCTGCAAATACCACCGGGCAATCGACTGGAAGCCTTGAAAGGAAATCGGAAAGGGCATCACAGCATACGAATCAATGACCAATGGCGGCTTTGTTTTAAATGGCAGGATGGAAATGCACATAACGCTGAAATAGCAGATTATCATTAGGAGGATATATGAACCAAAAACTTGCCCCCATCCATCCCGGTGAAATTCTGATGGAAGAATTTTTAGAGCCCATGGGAATCAGCCAGTATCGGCTGGCCAAAGATATAAGCGTTCCCCCAAGGCGTATCAATGAAATTGTCCATGGAAAAAGATCCATTACCGCAGATACCGCGCTCAGACTCGGGCGTTTTTTTGGGATGTCGGCTCAATTCTGGCTGAATCTCCAGATAAGATACGACCTTGAAACAACTGAAAACGCTTTAGCACATAGACTTGATACTGAAGTTCAAGCGCTTCATGCCCAGGCGGGCTGAACGTTAATCGGATTGACTCCCATCCAAAAACCTTTTTCATGAACCAGACAAAACCGGTCCAAAGGACGGGACGGCTTGCCGCTACCGTCAGGCGTTGTTGTTCTGGCTCAACTGCATCCCCAAGCTGATTGATCAAGGGCAGCTGCATTTGGAATAATATGTTCGATCTTCAATTACGTTGAATTTTCAGCGTGCCGATTCAAACAGGGGTACCGTTCGAAATCGAAATCTAAATCGATATCGAAATCGGAAAATAAAGGTTACCGCATTATAAGTTTTATAGGCAGCGCCTGAAATGGTGATGGTGCCCGGATTGTGAGACACCGTCCACGTTTTGAACCGATTTCGATTTCGATTGCGACTGTCCAGTCGGAATATACATTTACCCAAAAGCTTTCTGCGGCCCTGCCGTTCTATACCCCCAAGTCTTATGGCTCTGAAAGCTTAACCTGTTCAAACGCATGGACTGGAAGGGAAACCGCTTCGGGCAAAATAGCGGCCATGCCCGGTGTGCCGATTCGATGCAGCCGAACCGCCGGATAGGAGTGCCCCTGTTCATCAAAATACGACAGATACACCCGGGTCAGCCGGGAGTCATCGGGTTTTGACGAGAACACCAGCCACCGGCCGTTGGGTGAAAAGCTGTGCCATGAATTAAGCTCCGGCCGGTTGCATCGCATGATCCGCGGGGTGCCCCCGGCGGCCGGCAGGACCACCAGTTTGCTGCCGGGCTGGGAAACCAGGCCGGTATCGCATTGACAAAATACAATCCAGCGGCCGTCCGGGGAATACCGGGGGAAATAATTACTTTTTTGGTTGGCGCAGGCCCCTTGTAAAGGGGTGGCCTGTCCGCCTTCACCATCGGCAAAAGGGACCTGCCATAAATCAAAGTGCATCCGGTATTTCTGATTTAAAAAATCAATGGTTTGGCCTGGGGCCGCATCCAGCAGGGGTTTATTTCCCAATGCCTGCCAAAGGTTATCCGGCGACTGGGCCCGGGCAAAAACAATGGTCCGGCCGTCCGGGCTCCATGCCGGGCTGGTTTGAATTACATTGGGATCATCAGCACCCTTCAAAGGCGTAATCTTGCCGGTCAGCCGGGAATAAAACGCCAGGTATCCGGTCAAGGGGAAAAACAGCTGAGAATAAGCCGGATCATCAATCCGGATCAGAAAGGGCTTGTCTTTAACGGTGGCGATCACATGTTCGCCATCCGGTGATATCCTGGCAAACAGGCCGCGGCTGACCTGCCCTTCCCCCCGCTGATGATCATTCCAGGAAATAATATCTTCCCGGTGCAGATCCATTTGGGGCTTAACATCGGTAAGCACATACCCGCCCCGGTCTTTCCGGTAATCCATATCCATGCCAAAGGTTGTCCCGTCCCGGGAAAAGGTATGGCAGCAGCCGCAGTACGGCAGGCCCGTCAAAACGGTTTGGGGCGGTTCCAAAGATGCCGGCTCAAAGGTGCGCCAGGCAAACCGGTCCACATGCTTTGCCGCGTAATTAAAGGGGACCGGCAGTTCCTGATACACCACCCGGCAGGCCAGGGGCTCCGGCGAGACGCAAAAATGAACCTTGCCGTGGCTGGCCACCTTACGGTCTTTAATCTGCATCACGGTGACGGTCAGCGGTTCCCCCAAGGCCAGATTTTTAATACGCTCCCAGTCTTCGGGGATTGGCTGCCAGGGGTTTTTAGAGACCCTGAGAAACAGCAAACGGCCCTGTGCCTCAACCCGGACCAGCCAGCGGCCGGATGAGGGTCCCTGCCATGAAAACAGGGGCGGTGCCAGGTCTATGGGATAAACGGCCCCGTCTGCGGGTTCATTGATCACCAGAGGTCCTGTTGTATCGCCGGTCTCCATTTTAGCCAGGTTCGCGGGGTCAATGATTTCGGTCTTTGATGCCAGCTGCAAGGCACACCCGGCTATCAGCCCGGCCAAGAGCAGCAGCAGGCCGAAAACCAGTCCATCCTTTTTTGAGAAATGTTTAACCATTACCATTTTTCTGTCTTTCCGGAGCATTACCCCCATTTGTTGTCGGGTGCCGATCAGTATCCGCCATCACTGTCATTACCGCCATTGCTTTGACTGCCAAAGCTGCCGGATTTGCTGCTGTTTGCGCTGGCAGCACCCTTAATGGCGTTTTCCACTTCAGCGATTTCCTTTTCCTTACGTTCGATATAGCCTTCGATGGTCCGCTTCTGAGCGGTGGCCTCTGCGACCTGGGCCAGCTGTTCGGCAATGCCGGCGGTAAAGCCCTGGTTCTGGACATAGCTTTTATGAAATTCAATGATGGTATCAATTTCATCGGGTTTGTATATTCCCGCGTTTTCGTATTCCTTGCGCAGGTTTTCAAAATTCATTTTCCAATGTTTGCTCGGGCTGTGCGAAACCCCTCCGGCAGTGGTGACCAGCCCGTTGGGATCCGCTTTGACACGCCCCACCTTCTCCACCGTACTGGTCATGTTCTGGGCCATTTCAGCCTTGGCTGTGGCAATCTGGTCATTCACAATTTTTTTCAAGTTTTTCAGATTTTGCAGCTCTTTTGCCTTTTTCTGCTTCTGTGCCTCCAGGTCGCTCATATGCTGTCCGATTTGACTGGTTGGCCAGGCCTGAACCAAGGGGGGTGAAACATACAGGAACAAAAATGCCAGAACAGCCGCTATCGTTTTTGCCTTCATCATAACCTCCTACATCAACCGGTTCACGGGACCAAAGACGATTCGCCGGTAAAGATGCCGCAGCAGGGCCGCATCCACTATACCGGTGACCGCAATTTGCTGATCTCTTTGAAACTGCTGGACAGCGCTTCTGGTCCCGGACCCCGGAATTCCGTCAATGGCAGATTTGTAATACCCCAGAGACTTTAAAGCGGTCTGGGCCCGTTTGACCCGCTGCTGATACTCAAGCTTGGGATCAAATGGCGGCAGGGGACCTGAACCGGCCAGAACCTCCGCCTTTGTCCATTCCTTTGGGATATCTTCGCCATGGTCGGCCGCCTGTTTGTACCAGTAAGCTGCGGCTTCGGGATTGCGGGAAGACCCATGCCCCGTGTAGTAAAGGTAACCTAACGTCATCATGGACAGTGTATCCCCGCTTCTGGCCGCCTGTTCCAGAAAAGAAACCCCCTGTCCCGGATCCCGGGGACATCCGAAGTCTGCGTTCAAAAGATAGGTGCCAAGGTCCCTTGACGCTTCCACATGCCCCTGGGCCGCTGCCTTTTTGAGCCACTGAACGCCCTGGGCATAATCGGCAGGGATCCCGTCATTGAATAACAGCATCTGGGCAACCTGGTATTGGGCGCCCGGATCGCCTTTCTGGGCCGCTTGCTTATATATCTGGTACGCCCGCGGCTTATCGTCGGTAAAATAAGATGCCTCTGCCTGGGGATTCTCATATTGCGGCGTACTCTGGCTCTGTGTCATACTTTGAACACAGCCGGAGGCCAGCAGGGCGCATCCGAACATTCCACACCAAATGATTATCTTGTTAAACACCTGGCTTTTTCTCCTTTTCAAAAACAGGCCTCATCCCGGCGTCATGGGGTAGAAATCGGGTAAACATGCCGGCGGGATAACAAAAACAGTGAGTTAAAAATTGATTTAATAGATAAGGGAGGAATTTTTTTCTGTCAAGAAATATGTATTTTGGGACACAATTTTCGCTAAAATGGTATCCCCGTGGGATAATATGTGATTGATCATGGCCTCAGGCACTGGTGCCCCATAGTATCCATGAGAACCTGTTTTAGGATTTCAGGTTAAACAGCCCCCCCTGGTCACCAGCCTTTCTAAGGCTTCGTAAGGTCTTGCCCCCACCAGGCGATCCGTTCCCATGATAAAGGTTGGGGCCGCAACCAGCCCAAGCTTTTTTGAAAGGGCCCAGTCCCGGTCAACGGCCGGGGCAAACGATCGCTGTTCAAGGACCTGCCTGCCTTTGCCCGCATCCAGTCCGGCTGAGGCCATCAGGTCAAGAAGCACCTCCTTTCCGGAAATATTTCGCCCGTCCACAAAATAGGCCTTAAAGGCCGCATCATGAAATGCTTCGGCCCGGCCGCACGCCTGTGCCCAGAGGCCAGCCTCCTGGGCCAGCCGGGAGTTGTACACCATTTTGTTTCCCCCAAAGGGGACCTTGAAGCGTTCAGCCGTTTCTTTGAGACTGGCCGTGACCTGGTCCGCATTGACCGGCACCCCTTTTTTTTCAAGCACCGTTTCAAGGGGGATTCCCTCATCAGGGACATCCGGCTGCAGCGGGTAAGCCCGCCACAGCAGGGCAATATCGTAATTTTTTCTTAACCGTTCAATGCTCCCGGCAATGAAGTAGCACCAGGGTCAAATATAATCAGAAAAAATTTCCAGAATTTTTCGATCAGGGCCTGATTCTGCGGTTTCATTTGCTTTCATATTGTTTCGCTTTGGGCTTTTGTTTTGTTTATTTTTCACCGGGCATGACGGGTTGGTTGCTCACCATGCCCCGTCTGTTTTACACGATTTGCAGTACCAAATTCAAATGAATCCTGAGCAAGGCTGAATATTAAAATATTGCCCCTGGTCACCTTGCTGTCTTTGATTTATGGAGACCGGAAACGGAAGACCGGAATGCAAAACCCGAGGAGGACGCGATTACCGGTCTCCGGTCTTTAAAAATTCACCTGTAAAAAGAATATGTTTGGGTTACGAATTTCGGTGTGTTTTTAAACAACCGGCGGCCGTATCAGCGGCCCGTTATTCTTCAAGGGCCGCTTTGACGCTCAGGGCAATGGTTTCAAAACTGTAGGGTTTTTTGATAAACCGGCGGACCCCGAGGGCCATGGCCTTTTGAATCCGGCGGGTTTTGGAATACCCGCTGGCAATCACGGCTTTCTGGCCGGGATGAAGGGCGATGATCCGCTTATAGGTTTCAAGCCCGTCAATACCCGGTTCCATAATCATGTCCAGCACCACCAGGTCCACTGAACGGGTTTTCAAGACTTCCACGGCTTTTTCCCCGCTTTCCACGGCCACCGGGTTATATCCAAGGGTTGTGAGTATGGTCAGGGCAATGTCCCGCTGTTCCTTTAAATCATCGACCACCAGAATGGCCTGGCCGTTTCCCCGGCAGGATTCTATGGACAGGACCGCATGGGATCCGGTGTCTGCGGTTTTCCGGGTTACCGGAAAATACAGGTCAAACCGGGTTCCCTTCCCAAGGGCCGTGGTCACGTCAATGTATCCGTTATGGTCTTTTACCGTCCCCCATACCACTGACATGCCAAGGCCTGTGCCGCTTCTGCCCATGATCTTCCGGGTATAAAAGGGTTCAAATATTTTCTCGCACTCCTCCGGGGCCATCCCGGTTCCCGTGTCGGCCACACTCAGGCGGATATACTCCCCCGCTTCTATTTTGTCGGTGTTGCCCAATGGCTCGCCGATGTAAAAGCTTTTTGTGGAAATGGTGACGGTGCCGCCCCCGGGCATGGCCTCGGCCGCGTTGGTGACCAGATTCATGATTGTTTTTGACAGATGGACCGGAGAGCCCATAATATTGAAAGGACCCTGTTCAAGATCTGTTTTGACCCGGACATTATCGTGGTAAGTCAGAAGCTTGAGATGCTCAGGGCTTTGCAGGTAGCTTTTGATGATGGTGTTCAAATGAAGGACTTCGTTGGCCACCACCCCCCTGCGGGCCAGGGTCAGCAGGTCCCGCACAACAGCAGCGGCTTTCTGGCCCGATTCTTTGATGGTCAAGAGCGGTTCCTTAAGGGAGCTGTCTTCGGGGACCTGCATGAGCAGAAGGTCCGGGTAACTGACAATGCTGGTGAGGATGTTGTTCAGGTCATGGGCCACCCCGCCGGCCAGAAGGCCGATGGCCTCCATTTTCTTGCCCCGCTGGATATGGGCTTCGAGTTTTATCCGGGCGGCTTCCAGCCGTTTGCTCTCGGCCATCTGGGCCTGTAGCTGTTCGTTTTTAAGGGCAATGTCCTTTTCCCGCCGGGCTGCTTCCCTTACCTGGGCCTTTAATACCAGATTCCGGGTAAAGACGGCCATAATGACAATGGCGGCCCCCAACAGAACCGCAAACACAAGAATCATTGCCAACAGCAGTTGTTGTGGAGACTGGGTGCCGATGATCTTTGTTAAAGAGGCGATTTCCCGAAGTTCCAGGCGGGTATCCCCCACGTTGCAGGAAAGCGCCAGAACCTCTTCAGAGGCTTTGAAAGCTGACAGCCACCGGGGGTAAAGGTGATCCGGAAAAAGGATTTGCCCGTTGGCCGGGGGAAAGGGTGCGGCAGCCCCATCCCCTGAGCCGATCAGATGGCCGGACGGGGCAAACAATCCGGTAAACAGGCCCCCCTGGACCGGAACCAGAAACCTGGACCGGAGGAGGGCCGTGGAAAATACGGCAATCCCATGGGCGGCGTACCGGCCTTTATAATGATAGGGAAAGGCCATAAAAAAAACAGACGGCGGGGTGCCCGGCTCCCTGTCCCGTATCTGACAGGCGTAAAACCCTTCGGGCAGCTGCAACAGGGATTTTGGCCATAACGGATCATCAGGCAGAACCGGTGCGGCCCCGTCACTTTGGGCCACCATGGCACCACGGGTATCGTAGATGGCCACCCCTTTAAAAACCGGTTCACCATCAAACCGCACCTTGTCCACCAGTTCATTTAATTCCACGGTCAGGGCCGTGAGGTTGAACCCCAGCCCATACCGCAGGGACATGCCCAGGGCTTTGTTCTCAAAATAAAGGGGCAATTGGCTTTTTTCAGCGGCGCCGCATTTTATACGCCTGCCATTGATGTCCAGAAAATTGGCCAGGCTTAGTCCCCGGGAATTGAATTCATGTTTGTACTGGTTCAGGGCAGCGGCTTGGAGTTTCATTAAAGACCGGTAATTGGCAAACAGCAAAAAGCCCACAAATCCCATGAGGATCAGGGAAATCCCCAAAAGGGCCGCCCATCCTTTCCGGGCCTGGAACCTTGACGATTGGGGCATGGCCATTCCCCCCCTTTCATTACCGGGGTTCATTGGGTTGAAAAAAATCAGGAAAGTAGCCGGCGGCGCCCGGATAATAGGTCTGGACCAGTTCCATATACCGGCCGTTTTCCTGAAGTGTTTTCAGGTATTGGTTAAACGTTTCCCGCAGACCGGCATCGGATTTGCGAAAGCCGCATCCCATCTTCTGGGGAGGGGAAACCGGACCAATCACTTTAAGCTGTCCCGGCCACTTTTCCAGAGAAAGCAGGGCCACTGGAACATCCAGAAGACTGCATTCAGCTTCACCGTTAATCACGGCCGGCACAAATTCACACATTTTCAGGTTCAAGGAGACAAAGTTGGCCCCGGTGGTATGAAACCCGTATAGTTCAGGATCAAGACAGGTCCCGGGCATGGCCAGGACGGTGATCCCTTTGATCAGTGATTTTACCGCTTCAATGTCCGTTTTGATCCCATTGCCCGGCTGAATGGGCGAAAGACGGGAATCAGCCCGGGCAACCAGCCAGACCCCGCTTGGAAAGGTGGGGATTGAATAATCAATAAGCTCCCGGCGCCAGGGCAGAATGGTCATGCCGCTGGCAATGATGTCCCCCTTGACGGGGCACTGCCCGGTCAGGGTTGCCTTCCCCTTTTCAAGGGCATAGGTTTTCCCGGTCAAATCCTGAATCACCGTTGTCCAGGTGGAGGGCACATATTCATAATCCACATTCAGGGAAGCGGCAAACCCTTTGACCAGGTCCGCGCAAAGCCCGTCGCAGCTGCCAATGGAAAACCGGGCATAGGAAACCCCCAGGTGGCGGAGGACGCCTTTTTCCCTGATCTCATCAAGGCCTGCCAGGAGGGCATGGGCCTGAAAAAAAATGAGCAGTACAGCCCAAAAAGCAATTCTCATGAACACGGTTAAACTTTTTTAAAAAGTGAATAATGCTTAACTGTCCGGTGGCCTTTTTGCCCTTTCTTAGTGAACTTTTTTAATATTTGTCAAGGCGGATATAAAAATTACCCGTATTTATGGACCCCCAGTTTTTTCATCCGTGCCGCCAGGGTCGTCCGTTTCATTCCCAATACCTCAGCGGCACCGCCTTTTCCGCTGATCCGGCCGTTTGTTATGTCAAGCACATAGGAAATATACCGCTGCTGCAGTTCATCCATGGTGGGCAGGTCTTCGAAGGGATTGCCGGCGGGGTTTATGTCTGCCTTTGGAAAAAGGTCTGTTCCCAAAAGGTTATCAGAGGAGAGCAGCACAGCGCATTCGACCACATTTTTCAACTCCCGGATATTGCCCGGCCAGTGATACTGTAAAAAATTGGCCTGGGCTTTTTCGCTGAACTGCAAGCTGGTTTTGCCATGTTTTTTTGAAAAATGCTTGAGAAAATGATTGGCCAGAAGCAGGATATCATCGCCCCGGTCCCGCAGGGGCGGCACTTTTATGGGAACCACATTGATCCGGTAAAACAGGTCTGCCCGGAACCTTCCCAAAAGCACGTCCTGTTCCAGATCCTGATTGGTGGCGGCCAAAAGCCTGAAATCCGTTTTTACGGTATTGGTCCCCCCCACGCGCACAACGCTTTTCTCCTGAAGCGCCCGCAGCAGTTTGCTTTGAATGGTGAGGGGGATATTGCCGATTTCATCAATAAACAGCGTGCCGCCGTTGGAAAGTTCCAGCCGCCCGAGCTTTCTTTGATCCGCGCCGGTAAATGCGCCCTTTTCATAGCCGAACAATTCACTTTCGATCAATGATTCGGCAATATTGCTGACATCCACCACATGGAAGGGTCCACTGCCCCGTTTCCGGTTCATCCGGTGCAGCCTTTGGGCCAGCAGTTCCTTGCCCACACCGGTTTCCCCCAAGATGAGAATGGAGGCATCGGAGTCCGCGGCCTTGTCCGCCAATGACAGCAGTTTTTTCATTATGGGGCTTTCAGCCTTGAGTTCGCTGCCCGGAGAATGGCCGGCCGTGCTGGTCTGAACCGCTTTTTCATATGAAGACGCCATGATGCCTTCAAAATAGGTGGTCACACAGCTGATCAGGCGGCCCATGTACTGGCAGAGCACATCCAGTTCATTGCCGGACAGGCGGTCAAACGCCTTCTCGTCATAGGCATTGTCATAATAGAAAACCCCTTTGACCTGCCCGTCAATTTCCAGGGGCATGCACAGCACGGCCAACGGTGTGGTTTTAAGGTTCCGGGCCGATTTAAGCGCCTTTCGAATCAGAATGGTGCTGTTTTGCCTGAATGTTTTTTGAATGGCCAGCAGACTGTTCCGAAAGTCCTGTCTTAATGACTCTTCTTCAGACAGATTGTAGCCGACTTTATAGGCGGCCTTTTTGGGGTCAGGCGCGTCTTTCCAGAAAACGGCGCCCCGGGCCGCGCCAAAAAAATTGCCCACAATGGACAAAACCCGTTGAAGGAAAGAGTCCACATTGTGGCTTAAAATAAGCTTGTCCAGCGCATCAATAATTTTATCCAGGTGGTTGTCCGCCGGCGGGGGCTGGTAAAAAACCGGCTGATCCACTTTTCTTTCAAGGGCCGGTCTTAAGTCCGGCGGAAAAAGGGCCGGATTAACGCCGGTAAGCGACTCCCGCGCCATCAAAGAATAATTCCATGCCGACTCAAACTGTTTTTTTCTTAATTTAAACCGGGCGATTTCCACCAGGGTCTTACCAAGTTCTATGGGGTTCCCGGACTGTCTTAAATACTGCTCGCTGCGTTTAAACAAGGCCGCCACTTTCCGGGAATCATTATGCTGAAAAATGGCTTCCTTGGCCTTGAGCCTGAGGGCGACACCCCGCAGCATGACATTGGAACCGCCGGCTTTTGTTTCCAGCTCGCTTTCATAATCAAAGGCCGGTAAGGGACCGTATTTGAGCCGGTTGAACCCATACAGCATTTCAAGAAACCAGGGCCATGTGTACTGCCGGAACAGACAATTGTGGTCCATGGCCTCCGTCACCGCCTCCTGCATCAGCTGATGGGCCTCCCGGGGCCTGTTTTCAAGATAATGAAAATAGGCAATGCCTATTTTTCCCCAGAGAATGGCATGCCGGTTTCCCCGGCTCTTTGCCCCCTCAAGCATTTCGCTCAGATGCCGGTAGGCCTCATCCGTTTTACCGGCGATCAGCAGGACGATGCCAAGATCACTTCTGAAGTGGTCGGCCAGGGCCGGTTCAGACCGGTATTGCGCCCTTCGAAAATTGGTGTCAAACACGCCGATGGCCCGATGAAACTGGCCGGTATAGGCGGCACATAAACCCAGCCAGTGGGGAATTAAAAAGGCCACCGGCCGGTCCTGGTTCAGCTCCACCCGTTGAAAGGCCTCTTCAAAAAAGGTGAGGGCTTCCTTGTGCATGCCCTTGAAAAAGTAATATACCCCGGTAAATTCCGTTGACAAGGACTGGAAATCATCGCCCAGTGTCTTGGCAATATCCAGGGCTTTGCGGCTGGTTTCAATGGCCTCTTCAAACCGGTTCTCATGGCAGATATGCCTGACCTTATGCAGTTCGAGCAGGACGTTGGTATGGGTGTCCTTTCGCTGTACCGCGGCCTGCTGGGCCATATTCAACAACTCAGGAATTTCATTGAGCCCTTCACCGGAGCAAAACCGAAGGTGAGACAGCTGCAGCACCGCCGAGGTAAATAAGTGCTGCTGTTTTAAATCTTCTCCCGGGGAGGGAATCCATGCCAGGGTCTGTTCAAAATGCGTCAGGGCTTTCCCAAGGTGCCCCTTTTCAAGGGCTTTATACCCGATCTCGTTTTCAATGGTGGCCGCTTCGGTGATTTTTCCGGACCAGTAATACAGGCTGGCCTGTATTTCCATATCCTCAGCTTCGGGCAGATCGGATTTTAACAGGCGGTCAAGAAAGGTGTCGGCAAGGTCGGGTGTACAGACTGAGGACAGTTTTGTTTGGACGGCGTCAGCAAGCTTTGAAGAAATGATATGGCATCCGCTGGGGGCTTCCCGGATGTAATTCATTTCAATGCCGCGGGTGATCAGCTCATTGAGCTTTGACGGCAAAAGCTTTGCCAGGACGGCAAGGACATCCGCTGATAACGGCCGGCCCAGCATCCGCATGGCCGCAACCGCATGCCATTGGGAGACGGAGAATTCAAAACGGTGGGTTGACATAAGGATTCACCAGCCATTGCGATTGAGGGGGTATGAATAAAATGAGCATTGATAACAAAAAGATAATGACCATATATTGGCATTATGATGGTTGGCGGCCAAAGTCAAGGCAAAAATGGAATCCGTTTCCGCCTGGGCGGCACCGGGCAGCACTATGCCGGCAACGGCCTGGGCCGCAGGGGTCATGAACTTGTCATGGACCACGCTAAAGAACCGCTTGCGCACGGTTTCACAATGCCGTTTGGAATCTTGGGCCGTGCCGTCTACAAAGGGGCTGGTAAACCAAAAGAGCGCCTTAATGGGGGTAAGGGCTGCCGCTTTCCATCTGTTCCAGGACGGTCCCTGGTAACGGATAAATCAATCATCGCCCATGGGTACCCGTGGCTTTGCCCGCTTTTTCCCAGGCCTTTTCCATGGCCGCAATCAACGGCAGTTTATCACCGCTAAGAAAGCGCACCATGGCCCCGCCGGCGGTGCAGATGTAATCAATCTTTGAAAGATCAGTGAACCGGGATGCGGCACTCACACTGTCTCCGCCGCCAATAATACTGTAACCGGGCGCATCGGCAATGGCTCGCCACAGCTGCCTTGTGCCGGCGGCCCATTTGTCATCTTCAAAAGCGCCGGCAGGGCCGTTGACAAAAACGGTGCCGGCCGTTGCAATGACCTGCCGGTATCGGTCAATGGTCCCGCTGCCGATATCCGGAAACAATACCGGCGGCAATGCCGCGGCAACGCCCGTTTCAGCCCGGCCTCCGTTGCCGTCATCGTATGCCAGGTCCTCAGGGAAGCGGATTTTCCCGGGGTAAGCGTTCAGATACTGCCTGGCCGGCCGGATAAACAGATCCAGGCTGCGCTTTTCTAAAAAGTCCTTGACGGCAGGGCCTAAATCTATGCCATGGGCCATGAGAAACACCAGGCCCGTGACACCGGCGGTCAGGATCATGTCCGCACTGCCGTTGGACAGGACCTGTTCCATCATTCCAAAGGCATCGGAAATCTTAGCCCCGCCAAGCAGAAAGACCGTCGGCCTGGCAGGCCTTTCCATCAGCGAGGACAGCACGCTGACCTCTTCAAAAAAGAGCCGGCCGGCCGCCGAGGGCAGCACCTCCTGAAAGGCCACCATACTCGGGGCATTCCGGTGGGCCGCCGCAAACGCGTCATTGACATAACAGTCAAACAATGGCGAAAGGCTGCGGACAATCCAGGTGCCGGCCATTTCTCCGGCTGTCAGGGGGACATTGTTTTCAAAGGTGCTGACCTCTTCGGTCAGATACCGCAGGTTTCCTAAAATTACCAGGTCCCCGGGACCAAGTGCGGCCACGGCTTCTCTGGCAGCCGGCCCGCACACATCGTCGATATAGCCGACATGCCGCCCCAATAATCGGGTCAGGCGCGCCGCATGTTCAGCTAAGGGAATCAGGTTCTGATAGTCCAGGGTATCTCCCTGGTGGGCAATGATGGCGACGGCCGCCCCCTGGCCGATAAGGTATGCCAGGGTGGGCAGGCTTTTTTTAAGTCGGTTGTCATTGACAATGGTTTTGGTCTCAGGCTCCAGGGGAGAATTGATGTCAAGGCGGACCAGGACCTTTTTTTGGTACACATCAAGTTGTTTCAGGCTTAAAATTTTCATGTCAGTTCCATGCCCGCAGGGCAATCATATGTGACCTTGCTACTGTTTAACTTTACCCAATGCCATGTCAGTGCGCAGCACGGACACGCTGTCCTGCTCAACTCCAAAAGTTTAAAATTTTGTTAAGCTTATTTTGGGGGAAATAATATCTCCAATTAAGCAGGGAGACCGGAAACCGGAGACAGCGGACCGGATAGCAAATTCGTCGGATTGGCATCTTGCTCTGAATAGTTTGAGCAAGGGCAAGAAAACCAACCTTGTTGAGCGGGCCAAGCCCACAATTTATAAAACCAGGGGGTTAAAGAAGCATAAATCAACCTTTTAATATGTCATACCAGGGTTTTTCAACTTCCCCGGTGGTGTCGATATAGATATGTTTGGTCAGGGTGTACTCTTCCAGAACCATTTTGGACAGGTCCTTGCCCCAGCCCGATTCCTTGCACCCGCCCCATGGGGTATCGCAAAAAACAATCAGGTGCTCATTGATCCAGACGGTGCCGGCCTTGATCTGCCCGGCCAGCCGGATGGCCGTTGCCGTATTTTTGCTCCAGACCGATGCCGACAACCCAAACGGTGTATCGTTCACCATGTTTACGGCATCTTGGGTCTCTTTGAACTTACAAAGCCCGGCCACAGGCCCGAAGATTTCCTCTCGCATAAACGGGGCGTTGTGGTCACAGTCTTTGAATATGGTGGGGGCCACAAAAAATCCGTCCTGGGTCTGTTCGGTTGCCGGGCGTTCTCCGCCCAACAGCAATGTGGCCCCGCTTTGTCTGGCATTTTCAATATAGCCTTCGACTTTATCCCTGTGGGCCTCATAAGCCACAGGCCCGATAACGGTTTCCATTTTTTCAGGATCACCCATCACCAGTTTTTTGGCCTCATCCGCAAATTTCTGGGCAAAGGACTCATAAACGGATTCATGAATGTAAAACCGGCTGGCAGCGGCGCACACCTGTCCTGAATTGAAAAAAGCCCCAAAAACAGCCCCCTGAACCGCGGCATCCACATCAGCATCCGCCAGGACCACAAATGCGTTTTTCCCGCCCAGTTCCAGCCCGACCGGTTTGACATTATCGGCCGCCAGAGCCATGATCCGTTTTCCCGTGGACGTGTCTCCGGTAAAACCGATTTTGGCCACTTTGGGGTGTTTCACCAGGGCTTCGCCGATTTTGGCCCCGGGTCCGGGGATCACATTCACCACCCCGGCAGGGGCCCCGGCCTCGGTAAAGATCTCAGCCAGCTTCAAGGTGGTCAGCGGCGCAATGGACGGCGGTTTGATCACGCAGGTATTCCCGGTGACCAGGGCCGCACCAAGCTTCCAGACCACCATCAGGGCCGGAAAATTCCAGGGGGTAATCAGACCGACCACCCCTAAGGGCTCGTGAACCGTGGCGGACAGGCACCAGGGACCCACGGGCAGGGTATCCCCGGTCATGGCCCGGGCCACACCGGCAAAATATTCAAGCTGCTCCGCACAAAGGGGCACATCAAAGTTCATGGTCTTGCGCAAGGGAGAGCCGTGCTCCATGGTCTCAAGCCTGGCCAGTTCCTCTTGTTTTTCCATGATCAGTTCAGAGGCTTTGAGCAATACTTTTGACCGGTCCGCCACCGGCGTGTCTGCCCATGCCGTGCCGCTCTTTTGAGCCGCGTCAACCGCCTTGTTCAAATCATCAATGCCGCAGCAGGCGACCCGGGCAACAACCTTCCCGTTGGCCGGATTGATAACGGGCGTCTTTTGTCCGTCCGTTGCGTCCACCCAGCAGCCGTTGATAAATGCCTTGTAATATTCCGTCATTGTCTCTTCCTTCCTTTAGGGTATGGCCGTTGTATTTATCGTGGGCAAAGGTTCAGGTACTGGTTGGTTTTGGCAAGCCCGTCCTCTCTTATGGTCTGCATTTTTGTGGCAGCCCGGACCGCATCAATGTTTTCCGGAATCACCACCGCTTCCTGGGGAATGTTGATGGCGAACATGATGTCGGCACCGGATTTAACCACACTTTCCTCAAAGACCGCAATTTCATACATATCCCCCCGGGGATTGCCCAGATCCCGGGCATATTTAAACAAACTGGCATTGCCCAAAAAGCCGTCTTCAATGCGCACCACCCGGATCCGGGAATGGGCCCGGAAAATCTCTATCAATTTTTCTTTTGAGATATCCTGTCTGGTGGTGACCACGGGAACAATAATATGGCCGCATGTCACCGGGGTATGGACCAGAATACCGGTGGCATCCACATGGGGCATGATGGTTTTCAGGTCCACGGCCTGATGATTGGGCGCCGGATCAACCTTCAGGGCATCGGTCAGCCCGCGGTGGTAGTCGCCGGGATCAGACACCCGCCGGATAATGGTGATGGCGGTCTTAACGACCCCGGCTTCCCGGTCAATGGCGTCAATGGCCCGGATCAGGCCCGTGGTGTTGCAGCTGGTCAGTTTGAGATAATCCGCGCCCACGCCTTTTTCGTAATTGGCATACCCATGGAAAAAAATGTCCGCCACCTCGTTTTTCTCTCCGCCCTGAAACACGGCTTTGGTGTTGTACTGTTGATACACGGTTTTGTTTTTGGCCCCGATACCGGCGCTGGCGGCGTCCAGCATGATGTCGGCCTCCTGAACCAGCGCCTCAAGGGTGCCGCTGACCGTGACGCCGGTCCGGGTCAGCAGGTCTATGTTTTCAGGTTGCGCGGTAAAAAATTTATAGGGCATGCCCCGTTCGGCAAGGGCGCGCACCGGCAGGGTCGGCGCGATATCCGCCACGCCGATAAGTTCCATGTCCTCCTGACGGCTGACACCGTCAGCCAGACGCTGTCCGATGACGCCGTAACCGGCGACACCGACTTTTACTTTGGTCATGTTATCTGTCTCCTGAATTTTTTTTGGTTCAGGCTCAATGGGTGAAATGAGCCCTGGTTTGTACGATGCTGAAAATTAACCCGGATAATTTAAAGATTAGGCCGCCTGGAACCCCGGCCTTTCAAGATCAATCTTCACCTTTAACGGCCCCTTTTCTCCCATGGTTTTGCCGATGGCATTGGCAATGCCCTGGGGGTTGGGCAGAACCACATGCTCCAGGGGGCCTGCGGGAACCGGCAGATTCGCGGCCGCCACCCGCTCAACCGGCGCCTTAAGGCTGCCCCATGCCTGTTCCATGATCAGCATGGAAAGTTCTCCGGTAACACCGCAGCGAAGGTTGTCTTCATCCACAATGACCACCCGGCCCGTTTTGTTGACCGATGCCATGATGGTATCCATATCCAGGGGTTCAAGGGTTCTCAGGTCAATGACCTCAACGCTGATCCGGTCTTTCAGCGCCTGGGCCACGGCCAGGGCCATGTGCACCATATAGGAGGTGCAAAGCACCGTGACCTGTTCTCCGGGCATTTTGATATCGGCCTTGCCAAAGGCGATGGTGTACTCACCCTCGGGCACCTCGCCGGTGGTGTTCAGCAGCTGTTTATGGAACAGATACACCACCGGATTGTTGTCCCGTATGGCGGTTTTAAGCAGTCCCTTGGCATCATAAGGGGTTGAGGGAAGCGCTATTTTCAGCCCGGGCCGGTGCCATAAAAATCCTGACGGCACCTGGGAGTGCATCGGCCCGCCCCCGCTGTAACCGCCCACAGCCGCTTTAATGACCATGGGCACTCGGGTCCGGCCGCCGTTTGAAAACCGGTGGGTGGCGGCCTGATTCAGGATTTCATCGGTGGCGCAGAACATGAAATCGGCGTACATGATATCCGCGATGGGCCGGTATCCGGCCAGTGCCGCCCCGACAGCGGCGCCCACAATAAAATTTTCGCTGATGGTGGTGTCCCGGATGCGCTCTTTGCCGAATTTTTCCACCAGCCCCTGATGGGTATTCCAGTTGTCCCGGCACATATTCTCGCCCAGAATAAACACCTTCTCATCTCTTGCCATTTCTTCGGTAAAGGCTTCGTTGATGGCCTCTCTATAGGTGATGTCTCTCATATCGTTCACGGTTCTCCTAAATTGCTCGGTTAAAACATTTGTTTTCAGATAATGCGGCAAGGGGGGATTATTCAGCGTACAATGCGTCTTCTAAGATGCCCGGTTCGGCAACAGGGCTTTCATTGGCGAATTTTTCCGCCGCCTGAATTTCCGCGGCCGCCTCATTATATATACGCTCAATGCCGGCCTGATCCAGAATGCCTTCTTTTTTGAGCGCTTCTTGAAACAGTTTAACAGGGTCCCTTTGTTTCCAGTGCGCCACCTCTTCTTCACTGCGCATGCCGTCCATGCAAAGGTCCGGGGCACCTTCAACCTGGGCGTTATACCGGCAGGTTTTCAATTCGATGAAACTTGGGCCCTCACCCTTTCGGGCCCTGTCTATAGCCGTCTTTGCGGCGTTGTGTACGGCGCATACATCCTGGCCGTCCACAATTTCAGACGGGATATTGTACCCGAAGGCCCAGTCGGCAATGTTTTCTTTGGGATAAGCCACATCCACGGGCACCCACATGCTCATGCCGTTGTTGGAGCAGATCCAGATCAGCGGCAGCTTCCAGTTGGCGCTCATCAGCATGGCCGTATGGACACTGCCCTCGCCAATGGCGCCGTCACCGATAAAGCAGGCCACCACCTGATTTTTATTGGCCAGTTTAGCGGCAAGGGCCACACCGCCGGCCAGGGTGGCCTCTCCGCCCACAGTGCCGCCCATGCCGAATATGCCTTTATCCGGGCTGCACGTGTTGATAAACCCGATGCCCCGGCATGAGCCGGTTTCTTTTCCATAATGTTCGGCAACAATTTGTCTTGCCGGCACCCCTTTGGACAACACCTCGCAAATGCCGTGGCCCCGGTGGGTGTACCAGACATAATCGTCCTCATTTAAAAAGGTGCAGACCCCGACACCGATGGCTTCCTGGCCCTGCTGGCTGTGGTAGAACGGGCCGGCCAGCTTTTTGGTGAAATAGGCGTCCACAAGGAATTCATCCAGGGCCCTGACCCGGACCATGTTGGTATAAAGTTCTAATTTCTGTTTTTTGTCTAATCCCATAACATTGTCCTTCTTTTATGATTCTATGGTTGTGTTGGACATTAACTCCAGTAACTTGACGATACCCGAATGATCCCAGTCCTTGCCGCCATCCTGGGCCAAAGCCGCATTCCACAGCTGGGACATCATGGATACCCCGGGCAGATAAAGGTTCATTTTCAACGCCGCATCAAGGGCGATCCGGGTATCTTTTTGGTGAATGCCGACCCTGGCACCGGGGGTGAACTGCCGCCGGGTCATTCGCCGGCCGTGAACCTCCAGGACCCGGCTCTGGGCAAACCCGCCCATGAGGGCGGCGCGCACTTTTTCAGGATCAACCCCTGACCGGGAGGCCATTAACAGGGCTTCGGCAACCGCCTCAATGGACAGGGCCACGATCATCTGGTTGGCGCATTTGGCAATCTGTCCGGCACCGCTGTCCCCCACATGGCTGATATTCCGGCCCATGGCCTTAAATACGGGCAGCATCCGGTTAAAGGCGTCCTCATTGCCGCCGGCCATGATGGACAGCGTGGCCTCCTGAGCGCCGACATCGCCGCCGCTGACCGGGGCATCCAGTAAAAACGCCCCTTTTCTTCGAAACAGCGGCGCCATTTTCCGGGGCAGATCCGGCGACGTGGTGCTCATATCAATGGCCACGGCCTCCGGTTCTATCCCTTCCAGAATACCGTTTTCCCCAAGGCAGACCGACTCGACAACCCGGTCATCGGGCAGTATCGTAATGACGGCGTCGGCTGATTGCGCCGCATCAGCGGGCGAATCCGCTATTTGGGCCCCTGATTTTGCCAATATTTGAGACGGCTCAGGGCTTCGGTTGAACACCTTGACGGAAAACCCTTTTTGGATAAGGTTTTTCGCCATGGGCCGCCCCATAATGCCCAGGCCGATAAATCCGATTTTCAATTGATCCCCCTTTTTACGGCTCATCATATTGTGCCAGTTCAACGATTAACTGTTCGGGCCCCAAGATATAGGTCGCCCAGACACCCGGCCGCAAATTCTGGGGGGCTGTGGTAAACCTGGCCCCGCTGTTGAGCATCTGCCCGTAGGCCTTATCAATATCGGCCACCTTAAGGCAGATATGGGTAAAACCGTGGTCGCACTGTCTGAACGCGGCCCGGGGCTCCCCCTCAGGGTGCTTAAATTTTAACAGCTCAATATGGACCCCGTAGCCTTTAAGGAGAACCACATGAGCCTTGACATCTTCCAGTCCGATGACCTTGTCCAAAGGCTCTCCCGAACGGTTCGGATCTTCGATTTCAACTTCAAACCCTAATTTTTCACAGAAAAAAGAGACCATTTTTTCCATATCGCCCACAGAGACGGCGACATGGTGAAATGCCGTTACACCCAATGTATTCATGAACAACTCCCCTTTAACGGACCAGTATTTTCGGCAGCCAGAGTGAAAGAATGGGAAACGCCACAAGGATGGTCAGCCGGACAAAATCCGCCAGCAAAAATGGAATGATGCCGATAAACAGCGTCTTTAAGGGATACTGTTCTTTGATAATCCCGTGCAGCATATAAATGTTGATTCCCATGGGCGGGGTGATCATTCCGATCTCAACCAGCACAATATTGACAATGCCCCACCAGATGGGCGAATACCCCATGCTGATGATCAGGGGCAGCACAAAGGGCATGGTGATCACCATGGCGCCCACGGTATCGAAAATACTGCCCAGAATGATATAGACCGCCATCAATATAAACAGGATCATAAAATTGGGCAGACCCGACTGAATGATGGTGTTGGCCAGGGTGTCCGGAAAATGCGTGATCACAATATAATAATTGAACACCGCGGATCCCAGCAAAATAACATATATCATGGCGGTGTTGTTGGCCGTGTTGACCAGGGCGCCCCAGAACCTTTCCCAGGTCATCTGCCCTTTGACCAGGGCCAGCAGAAAAGACAGAATCACCCCCAGGGACGCCGCTTCAGTGACGGTGAACACCCCGCCGTATATCCCGAAGGCAATGGTCCCGATCAGGACCACGGCAACCCAGCTTCTGGACAGCATTCTGAACCGTTCTGCCCAGGGCAGGGCTTCTGTGGCCGGGCCAGAGTCCGGATATATCTTCACATAAATGGCAATGGCAACAAAATAAAGCAAAATGGTGACAATGGCCGGAATAATGGCGGCCACAAAGAGCTCCACAATAAACTGTTCGGATAAAACCGCATACATGACCAGGATGACCGAAGGCGGAACCAGTGACCCCAGGGTTCCCCCGCCGCCGATACTGCCGGTGGAAAGGGAGGGGGAGTATCCCCTCTGGGTCATTTCCGGCAGGGCGATGCGGCCGAAAGTGGCCGTCGTGGCCACGGAAGACCCGCAAACCGCGCCGAACAGGCCGCAGCCGCCCACCGTGGCCATGGCCAGGCCGCCGCGCCGGTGGCCTAAGAAAGCGGAGGCGATATTGTACATATCCGTGGAAATACCGCCGGCCACGGCAAAATTGCCCATCAGGACAAACAGCGGCACCACGGCCAGATCCATGTTGGCAATATTTCGAACCGCCTCTGTGGCCAGAATGGATGACCCCGTATGGAACGAGGCGGTCATCAGGCTGTAGCCCACCACGCCGACAACGGCCATGGATATGCCGATGGGCACGTGAAGGGCGATCAGAATGAACATGACTAAAATGGCTAAAATGGCAAGGGTAAACGGGCTCATAGACTTCTCATGATTGAAGTGGTTTTTGATTTTCTGGTTCAAATTTGACGGCAGCGCCCACGGCGCTGAAAAAACAAACCAGCTCAATGGGAATGCAAAGGGTAATCAGCACTGCCGCCGCCAGCCACCAGGGGTAAAGAGGGATATGAACGATCCAGGTGCTCTCATGGGTTCCCATGAGCTCCAGGGCATATTTCCAGAGCTGAACCGTTAAAAATGTAAAAAACACCAGGGAAATAAGGGCACTGAAAGCGTCGAACAGGTGGCGGGTTCTGCCGCCGATGGCGGTCCCCAGCACATTGACATTAATATGGGCGCGTTCAACGCTTGTCAGAGGGAAACAAGCGGTCACGATAACAACGACAATCAACTCCGACGCATCATAAATCCCCAGAATGGATATTCCGAACACGGCCCTGAGCAACACCGCCCCTACCGTGATAACCGACAGGCAAAGCAATCCGATAAGGCCGATCAGTGACAGCCGTGTCGACCACTTTGCGATCTTTTCCTCAATACGTTTCAGTGCCATTATGATCCCTTTGTTTTATTTGTTTTCAGCCCGGACGGCCTCAAGTTCGTTCATGTATTGCTCGAGCAGTTCCGTGCGCCCGCTTTCCTTTCCCGCCCACCATTCCAGCGTGGGTTTCAAGGCGTCTTTCCATTGCTGGACTTCCCCGGCGGTCAGCTTGATAATCTGGGTCTTTGGATCGGTTTGGGCCATGTCGTACAACTCTTTGCCATGGTCGACAACGGCCTGCTGCCACATCAATCCAAGCTTGGGCCCGTTTTCGAGAATGGCTGACTGCGCCTTTTCAGGAAGGCTGTCAAACTTGGGCCGGTTCATGACCACAGCCAGGGGAAAGGTGCCCAGAGGGGCCACGGTATGGTATTTGGCCACATCGGCAACCCTGAAGGTAATGACGGCGCTGTCGTCATTAATGGTGCCTTCGATGACGCCGCGGCTTAAATTCTCAGCGGCCTGAACATATTGCATGGCCACGGGAACCGCGCCGAGGTTGTGAAGCACCTGGGCCCAGAAGTCATTTCCCGCCCGGATTTTGCGCCCTTTGATGTCCTCAGGCACCCGCACCGGGAAAGTAGTATGCAAATGAAACACATCGGTGGTGTAATGGGCAACGCAGATCAGGTCTCCCGTATATCCTTTGAGCAGCCCCTTGTCCAGCATGCGCTGGGAGGCAATGGTGGATTCAAACCCGTTTTCGGCAATCCCCGGCAGGGTGAACACCTCGTCCTGGGGGAACCGTCCCTGGACATAGGGCGGATTAAAATAGGTCAGATCGGCCACCCCGTCAGCCACCAGTTTGGCCTGTACCCGTGAATCCCGGCCCAGGGTCCCGCCGGGATAGACCTGGATTTTCACGGTTCCTTGGGATGCTTTTTCAACAATTTCACACCAGGGCTCGTAGGCCTTTTTAACGGTTGGGGCCTGGGCGGAATCCACCACCGCAAATTTCAAGGTTACCGGATTGGCCAGCGCTGACTGACCGATGAATAACGCAAACACTGCCAATAAAACTGAAAAACAACCCTTTTTCATGGAACCTCCTTTTGATTGAACCTGTTGTTGTTAATCCGATGTGTCCACCGGTTGAAAACACTATCATTTATATCCCCTTTATCAAGGGGTGACGCCGGTTAATAACAGCGGTTTTTTCTATCGGTTTAGCCCCGGCGGGCTTATGCCTCCTTTTTTCGGGTGATCTGGTGAAACACTTTAAGCTGCATCAGCAGATGGGTATTAATGTCATTTCGAATTTCTTGAATATCCCTGCCGCTGTAATCATACCAGCCCTTTCCGGATTTAATGCCAAGCTCGCCGCGCCGTACTTTTTCCCGCAGGGATTCGGCGGCTTCCGTCCGGTTGCTCAATGTCTTGTAAATCAGGTCCGACACCCGCTCAGCCGTATCCAGCCCGATCACATCTTCGGCTTCCATGGGCCCAAGACAGGCCAGCCGGAACCCGTAGCTGGCCTTTAACACCGCATCCAGGTCCTCAGGGGTGACAATGCCTTCATCCAGCAGATAATCCACCTCCCTTTCCACGGCCCCCTGGAGCCGGTTGACGATAAAGCCGGGGACCTCTTTGCGGACCAGGGCCGGGGTTTTACCGGCCCTGACCATTAAGGCCCTTGTCAGATCCAGTGTTTCCCTTGACGTCTGCTTTGCCCGGTGAATCTCAACCGCCGGAATGATATGGGCCGGGTTAAAATAGTGAAGCCCCACCACCCGCTGGGGGTTATTCACGCCATCGGCCATGGGGGTCATGGTTAAACTGCCGGTATTGCTGGCCAGGATTGCCTCTTTGGGGGCGGCGTTCCCCAGGCGGGCAAACAGCGCCTTCTTAAGATCAAGGACTTCAGGGATACTCTCCACCACGAACTGGCAGCCGCTGACCACCGTGTCCAGGTCTGCCAGCAGATGCGGTTTGATCCTTCCCAGGATATCAGGGATCTCATCTTTCAGAAGGCCGTGGGCCTCAAGCAATTCCAGGTTGGCCTGAATCTGTGTATGGGCGCCATCCAGGGCGGATGCGGCCTGGTCAATCAACCGCACTGAAAACCCGGCCTGGGCAAACCCCTGAGCAATGCCGCTGCCCATGATACCGGCACCGATGACCGCTATATCCGTTATGTCTTCAAGCTTCATTTTGCTTTTATGTCTCCATTATCCTTAGGGTTTGATCACCGTGTTGCGCAGAATGCCGATGCCTTCCACTTCGAGTTCTATGGTATCCCCGGGCTTGATCCATCGGTCCATTTCATCGCCGCATCCGTTCATGGGAGTGCCGGAGCCGATAAAATCACCCGGATAAAGGGTTTCCGACTGTGAAATCCATTCGATGATCTGGGGGAACCGCCAGAACATGTCCGAGGTCCTGGCCGAGGACCAGACCTCGCCGTTGATCCGGGCTTCCATTTTAATGTCCGAGACATCGAGCTCATCGGCCGTGACCATGCAGGGGCCCATGATATACCCGGTGGCCATATCCTTGCCTTTGCCCGGCCCAAGAAAGGTGCTGACGTCCTCGGTGAGGACGTCCCGGGCGCTGATATCATTAAAAATCGTATAACCGGCAATGTATTCGTGGGCTTTGTCTGCCGGGATATCCCTGCCCTGTTTGCCGATATAGATGCCAAATTCCAGTTCATAGTCCAGCTTGTTTGTAAAGGGCGGCCAGACCACGGGCTCATCCGGGCCGATCACGTTGCCCGGATTGCCCTTGTAGTAGGACGGCCGCTGATACCAGACCGGGGGACTGGGTTTTCCGGTAATCTTTTCAAAATTTTTCATATGCCCTTCAAAACTCATGGTATCCCGGACCAAATGGGGTTTTGGCACCGGGGCATGAAGGGTGACCTGATCCGGGGAAAACACCACCTGCTCCCCCTGGGGGCCTGTAATGTCCTGCCCGCCGGCCAGGTGTTTGCCGACATAGCCGGCTGTTTCATCGGCGGCATCCCTTGACAGCTGACCGCCCTTTAGAAATTCGAGCATGTCCGGGGGCAGCAGTCCTGCAGCAATCTCGTATGCCCGGCCTGTTTTCCGGGATCCGGACAGCAGACTGACATATCCCATATTCAGGTCAATGATCCGGTTGTTTGCCAGCATGCCCATGCGGATATGTTTGCCCGCCGGGGTCCGGAAGCTGAATGTGACAAGTTTCATAAATCCATTCTCTTTTTTTAAATTATGATTTTCATTTTAAAGTTTTTTGTTTGGAAAACGGTGAAGAACCGGTCCGGATCTCTTGTTGAAATCTGGCCATGCCCAGGGTTATCCGCTCTGCCTGGGCATCGGCCAGGCGGCCTTTTTTGACCGCATCGCCAAGGTAATCTCCTAAAGTATCCATGATGAAAACACGATCCAGGCCGGCATAATCCAGGGCTAAGATCAGTTCTTTTAACAAGTCTTGCGGTTCGATCGTCATAAGCATATGGTCAAAATTAAAATGTAAAAAACAGGGTGCAAGCCAGCACCATGTCCTGACAGTTTTCTATTCTGTTTCTATTCTGTTGCTGTTTTGCAAATATGATACCGGATTAAAATTAAAGCGCAGGATGAATGGTGAAAATATGGTACCGGTCACGGCAAAACAAAAATTTTGTCAATTATTTCAATGGGGAAACATTTAAAATTTTTTATAACAGACCGGCTGAAAATTTATTTTTTGAAAAAAAGAGGTGGGATTTTCGTGATATTCTGAAGGCAGAAAAAAGAAATGACGATATTTGGTCACAGGAATGTTAACATACGGGCAGCGGCTCGTGACCAGTTTAAACGCCTGCACCTGATACAGACGTGTAAAGCAAAAGAAACCGGACCAATGCACCAGAAAGAAACGCCCCAGGGCCGGCACGGCATGATTGATAAAAGGGGGCCTTCAGATAGCTCTTTTGGGCCCCCTTTGGTGAGGGGTTACGGGTTAGACAAGGCCAACCCCGGCGTTAAAGGCGGCAAAGTTGCTGTCCCATATGGCCGGTTTGGGGCTGACGTTTTTCAAGGCCTTGAGCCAGACCTCTTTGGGTACCGTATTGAACGGGGCAAGGGTGCTCAATGCCCCGAGCATGACCACGTTGGCGGTCTTGCCGGTGCTGTCCCCAAGGTCCATGGCTGTCTTTAAGACATCGGCCCGGACCACATCAAACCCCTTCAGGGCATTGTCAATGGCCTGG
Source organism: uncultured Desulfospira sp. (assembly GCA_963663165.1). Classification (GTDB taxonomy): domain Bacteria; phylum Desulfobacterota; class Desulfobacteria; order Desulfobacterales; family Desulfobacteraceae; genus Desulfospira. The sequence goes on from OY760175.1 coordinate 1,705,502, forward strand.
TCATCGGGGTAACCGGCCGGGTCCATGCCCTGGGGGACCACCTGGGTATTGGCCATGAGGACAGTGCCGCCGGGTTTGAGGCAGGAGATAAACCCGGGCCGCAGCACCTCGCTTTTTTCCATGACAATAAGGGCATCGGCCGTTCCGGGCAGGATCTGGGGACTGTAAACCTTGCCGCAGCCAAAGGTGGAGATAACCGGACCGCCCATCTGGGCCATGCCGTGGGTCTCGCCTTTAATCAGGTTCTGCTCGGCATAACCGGCCAGAAAGGCCATCTGGGCCAGAACCTTGCCGAAAAACAGATTCCCCTGTCCCCCGACCCCGCGGATGGCAAGGCTGAGGCGGTCCGGGAGGCTTGAGGGGTCAATTTCCGGCAGATTGATTTCTCCAGGCGCTGCTTGGGCAGCCGGTCCGGCAGATGAGGCCATGGCGGACTTGGCCGCCTGGATCTCTTCGGGTGTGGCCACCCGGATGGCGCCGGCAGGGCACATCTGCAGGCAGGCCGGGGTGTTGGACACACAGCCGGAACACAGGTTGTTCCAGACCGGGTGGTTGTTTTCATCATATTCAATGCCCGCACAGAAATTGCAGATCCCGCACTCTTTGCACTTGTCCGCATCCACAACCATTTTCTGTCCGTAAGCGGTCTTGGGCACCCGGCGGATGCAGGTTCCGTTAATGACAATGATGGTGAATTCGCCGCCTTCGGCTTTTTTCAAGGCATCCTTTAAGGCGGCCCGGATGGCCTTAAGGTCATAGGCGCCCACTTCAACCACACTTGCGCCCTCGCCCCGCAATGCATTGGCCAGGTTAAATTTATTTTCCTGCCCTTTATAATTGACCGGGGAGGCCGGGGAGTTCTGGCCGCCGGTCATGGCGGTCCACTCGTTGTCCAGCACCACCTTGACCCCCGGGCTGTTCCGGTAAATGGCGTTCCGGGTGGCATCCATGCCCGAATGGCATTCGGTGGAATCCCCGATGACGGAGATGCACTTTGCCGCTGATTCCGGCTTGGAGGCGACATAACCGGTCCGTTTGCTTTCGCTGGCACCCATGCCCACGCCCGTGTCCATGGCGTTGAGAAAATACAGCAGGGCATTGCAGCCGATATCCCCGAAAATGGCCTCAAGGGCTCCCCGGTTTTTCATTTTGGAAACCACCGCGCCAAACAGGGCATAGGGGCACCCCGCACAGATCATGGGCGGCCGGGGCACCGGGGCTGTGGATACGGCAACAGATTCGGTCTGATGGCCAAGAAAGTCTGCCACCAGGGCCGGCGTGTATTCGGTAAGGGTGCTTTGGAATGGCTTTCCAATGACTGAAAGCCCTGCCTGCATACAGGCTTCCTCAATAAAGCGGAACCCGTCCTCAACCACATAGACATCCCCGTCAATGCGGTCACAAAAAGACTTGATCAGGTTCATGGGCAGGGGATTGGTGAATGCCAGGGACAGAATGTCCAGGTCCGGTTCAAACCGCTCCCTGTACTCTTCCACAAAAAGGGTGTTGACCCCGTGGGTAATAACCCCTTTTTTGCCCGCCCCTTTGGTCCACTGGTTTAAGGGGGATTCTTCCACCATTTTGATCAGCCCCGGCACCCGTTCAGCCTGGATCCGGTCGTAACTGGCCCTGGCCATGACCGGCAGGCAGTTAAAGGCATGCAGGTCCCCCATTTTCACAGGATCACGGCGCTGCTCTGCCATGAGGGAGATCAATCCTTCACTGTGGCACAGGATGCCTGAGGCCAGGATGACCGTGGAGGTGTTGAACTGCCTGGCAATTTTTACGGCAACGGCGGCGGCTTCGTGCATTTCCTGGTGGTTCCGGGGTTCAAATACCGGCATAAAGCAGCTTTTGAACAGATATTTGGGGTCAATAACATGCTGGGTGGAACTCGGGGTAAAATCCGAGGCCAAAAAATAGATCAGGGCGCCCCGTTCCTGGGTAAAACAGGATGCACTGGTCACGATATCCCCGGCCTGGAACAGTCCCGGGATTTTCATGGTGACCACACAGTCCCGGCCGGCCAGGGAGTGGCCGTGCCCCACGCCGGCAGCCACGGCTTCACTCACGGACCAGTTGGCCTCGATCAGGTCCTGAACCTGGGAAAGCCCCCGGTCCAGCACTTCGGTACTCGGCGTGCCCGGATACCCGTCAACCGCATGAATGCCGGCCCTGACACAGCCGACGGCAAAGGCGATATTGCCCTGGAGGACATGGGGTTTGCCGGGTTTGTCCGTACACATTTGTCTGATGGCGTTCATTGATATCTCCTTATTAAAATTAGATGTATAGTTTATATATTTAAGTTAAAATCCTGGCATCTACGACATAAAGGTTATCTTCCACCCCTTTGACCGGATTCAAATCCAGTTCCTTAATCACGGGAAAATCCGTTACCAGCCGTGCCGTGCGGGCCAGGGTCATGGCCAGGGTGTCAATACAGACCCCGGGCTCTCCCCTCACCCCTTCAAGAATGGCATAGGAACGGATCTTTTGAATCATCTGGGTTGCCTCTTCCAGACTCAGCGGTGTTTCAGGGGTGGACAGGGCAAAGCTGACATCTTTGAGAACCTCGGCATGAATCCCCCCAAGGCCGAACATGATCAGCTGGCCGAATCCGGGATCGTTCACTGTGCCCATGATGATCTCAGGCCCGCTGACCATGGTCTGGAGCATCACCCCTCTGGCATCGGGGATGGCCATCAGTTCCTGCCAGGCTTTCACGGCTTTTTCCGGGGTATCAATATGGAGCCTGACACCGCCCACATCGGTTTTGTGCAGGGGGCCGTCCACCTTCATGGCCAGGGGAAAGCCCATGGCCTTGCAGGCAGGTTCCAGCTGATCTTCAGCGGCAATGACCTGCTGCCCGGGAAGGGGAAAGCCGGACGCCTTGAGTACCTGTTTGGTCAAATCTGACGACAGTGCCCCGGTCTGGCCGGACAGCAAGGATTCCAACGCACCACGGTCATAGCCGGACAGATCGGTTGCTTTATTCCGGAGCCGCGGCCGGTTGACGATCCTGCCAAAAGCCCTGCCTGCCGGCACCTCATCCAGAAAGTAAACCTTTCCCTGCCGGGCCCAGCCGTTTAGATAGTCCGCACAGGTGGTGGCCGAAGACAGAACCGGGAAAATGGGAATGGGACAGGTCTTTTTGGCCTCCTGAACGGCATCGTAAATCTGCCCGTTGTCGGACAGCCCTGAATTGCCGGACAGGAAAAAAGCCGCGTCCAGATTTCCGGCCTCTTTTTCACCGAGAATCTCAAACACGGATTTCAGCTGTTCGGCGGTCCGGCTGGGCAGGCAGTCAATGGGATTTTTAAGGGATGCCTGGGGGGGCAGCACCTGCCCAAGGGCTTCAAGTGTGTCCTCAGAAAACGAAGGCAGGCAGACGCCGTTTTTTTCAAGTTCGTCGGTGAGCATCACGCCGGGGCCGCCGGCATCGGTGATAATGCAGGCCCGGCTGCCTTTGGGCAGCCGGTTCATGGAGCTTAAGGCGCAGGCGGTTTCAATCAGGTCAATCTTTGAGGCCACCCGGATAATGCCGGCCTTGTCAAACAGGGCCTGGACCGTATGGTCGGCGGTGGCCATGGCCCCGGTATGGGAGGCAGCGGCCCTGGCCCCGGCCCGGGAAACACCGGATTTAATGCCGGCAAGGGTACACCCCTTCCGGATCAGGCTCCGGGCATGTCGCAGCAGCTTCAGGGGCTTGTTCACGGCTTCCATGTATAGCAGGATGATTTTTGAACTGTCCGGCCCGTGGTTTTCATCAAGAAGTTCGAGCATGTCTTCCACCCCGAGCTGGATGGAATTGCCCATGTTGACCACATGGCTGAACTTAAGCCCCCTGGTCTGGGCCTGTTCCATAAAATAGTCCACGGTGGCACCGGACCCGGAAACGAAATCAATGGTGCCGGGTGACAGATCCGGGAGGATACCGGCAAACTTGCCGGCATACACCGGGGTCAGAAACCCGGAGCAGTTGGGGCCGACAATGGCCATATCATGGGCTTTGGCCGTGTCAAGGATCTGTTGTTCCACGGCCTTTCCCTCGGGAGAGACTTCCCCGAACCCGGCGGTCAATATAATGGTGGCCCGGTTTCCTTTCCGGCCAAGGGCATCCACCGTGTCCAGTACAAAAGGGGCCGGAATGGCGATCAGGGCCAGGTCCGGGGCATGGGGAAGGGATTCAATATCGGCATAGGCCGGTTTATCCATAATCTGGGATTCTTTGGGATTGATTGGCCAGAGTTCTCCGTTATAGCCGCTGATCAGGATATTTTCAAACACCCGCCCCCCGGGTTTCAGACGGTTTTTGCTGGCGCCGATAACGGCAATACTTCTGGGTTGAAACAGATTCTTAAACATCTCATTGGTGTCCACCATCACTACTCCCCTGGTATCAATTATTAAACTGTTCTAATCAACTGTCCTGATAAACTGTTCATCGGCCCCCCGGATTTGCGCCCCGGCTTCGGGCCGGCTGTATCGAATGGTTTATTTTTCTGCATACAGAACCTTTTTTTGTATTCTGGAAAACACCCTAATATGGTTTATTGAAGCTTGTCAAGGTCTTTTTTTTTGCTAAGAAACATCCTGTCTTCAGTGGGTTGGGAGGAGGATGTATATTGTTGAGACGTGGGACTTGGGATATGGGGCAGCAAGGGGTTCTCAATGTATGGAATGCTTTTCTCCTTGCTCTGTCATCCTAAAATCGAGGGCTTCGCCCTCTTTTTTTATATTCTCACGCAAAGGCGCTAAGGCGCAAAGAATACTATTGCCCAAGGGAAGTTAAGCTTTGCGCCGTTGCGCCTTTGCGTGAGTTTTTTTTAAAGCGTTGCCCACCATTGTCCATAAAACATGTTGTTTGTGAGGGGTAAATCAAACGGGCCATGCTAACTACCGGCTTGGGACTTGGGGAGGCCACGGACCCTGCAATCCCCAAGCCCCAAGTCCCATATCCCAAGTCCATTTTATTGGAAATCTAATATTGAGGCCGGCATTTTTAGATAAAACTTTTCTGCATACAGAAAAATGATCTTGTATTTCCCCCAGCCATGATATACCCTGCCACCGGATATCAAACAAAAAAGGAGTTATTTTGAGGCAGATCATTGTTCAGGATTCTATTTTTGAAATGTTCCCCGAGTTTTACAGAGGGATTATCATTATAAACGATTTCACCAACCATCCCTCTTTAAAACGGGTGCGCAAGGAACTCAAAAAAGCCGTAGATGAACAGGCCGGCATTGATATTGCCGCTGACGAACGGCTTACAGTATGGGACAAAGCCCACAGGGAATTTGGTTCCAACCCCAATAAGTTTTTGCCCTCCATTAAATCTTTGCTCAAACGGCTCCAGAAAAATCCGGCCCTGCCCTACATCAACACGGCGGTGGCCCTGTTCAACTATATCTCCATTAAATACTGCCTGCCCTGCGGCGGGGACGATACCGCCTGCATAGAGGGGGATCTGGTTCTAGGGGTATCGGACGGAACCGAATCCTTTCTGGCTTTAGGATCAGATAAAGAAGAAAGCCCGGTGCCCGGCGAGGTGATTTATTTTGACAGCCTCACCAAAAATGTCATGTGCCGCCGCTGGAACTGGCGCAACGGGGATAAAACCAAAATTACGGAAGACAGCCGGCAGCTGGTCATCAACATTGACTGCATGCTGGAAAACGGCCGGCAGGCCGCCAATGAGGCCAGGGATGAAATGGCCGCGCTGCTCAAAGAGCATTGCAATGCCGATCTTGTCACGGATGCCCTGCATGCAGACAGGCCCAAGATCGAAATCGCCATATGAAATTAGCTGTCAGCTGTTAGCTATAAGCGTGTTGCCTTTCACCAAATGGCTAACCGCTAATGGCTAACCGCTCTCATATGAAAGGACAGAATGCCATGACACCCGCAGATACCCCCCGGAACAATCAACCGGATGAAAAAAAAAGCCGCTATAAATCCACGGTTCCGGCCGTGGATCAGTGCATGCAGGTCCTGAACTGCCTGGCCGAATCGCCCCGCCGGCAGCTAAGCCTTTCTGAAATCTGTGATATGGCCGGCATTCATAAGAGCCGGGGGTACACCATCCTCAATACCCTCATGGCCCACAACTTCATTGAAAAAAACCCCCACACCAAGGTGTACAAGTTAGGCATAGGCATTGTCTCTTTGGCAAGAAACGTCCTCAATGACCTCAACCTTGGGGACATTGTCAACCCCCACCTTCAAACCCTGGCCCGAAACACGGATGCCACGGCCCATTACGGCGTCATCTCCGGTAACCGGTTTTATATTGTGGCAAAGGAGGAAAGCTCCGACACCTTTGGATATACCATGCGTCTGGGGATTCAGCACCACCTGACCCACGGCGCCCACGGCAAGGCCATTGTGGCGCTCATGCCCGAAAAGGACAGGGAACAGATCCTGGCGGCCGAGCCCCTTTGCTTTTACGGCGACGGCAAGCCCGTAGACTTAGATTATTTAAAAGAAGAATTTGAGACCATACGGGAATTAGGCTATGCCGTAGATCTTGGGGAGACAAATCCCAATATCACCTGCATCAGTGCACCGGTCACCAACCTTGAGGGAAAGCTGGCCGGGGCCATTGTTCTGATCGGGGTGTTTCAGCGCGCCAGGGTCAAAACCTTTGGCCCCATGGTGGTGGAGGCTGCCCGGCGAGTATCCGAGAGAATGATTTAATTCTTTCAAAACGAACCGGGGTTTCTTAACCCGGATATATCCGGGTCAAACAGCACCGGGACATGAAATACGATTACGCCCCTCCGCTTTGGATTTGTAGAGCATCTCATCGGTCTTTTTCACCATTTCATCAAAGGATTCAACGCCATCAGAGTAATGGGCCACCCCCAGGCTCAAGGTCAGTTTCAGATGGCCGCCGCCCTTTACCCCAAAGGTCTTTTTTTCAAAAATAGAGCGAATCTTGTCGGCCACCGGAATGGCGCCCTTAAGGCCGGTCCCGGGAAGGATGATCATAAATTCATCCCCGCCATACCTTCCCGGAATATCGATTGCCCTAAGATTTTTCCGGATAATGGAAGACACCTGTTTTAACACCCTGTCTCCGATATCATGGCCATACCTGTCATTGACCTCTTTGAAATAGTCGATATCTATCATGATAACGGACAGACTACCCTTTTTACGCCTTACCGTTTCAAATTCCCGTTTTCCGAAATCCATGAAATATCTTCGGTTGTAAAGCCCTGTCAAGGGATCGATATTGGCCAGCCGCGCATTTTCAATGGCTCTGGCCGCAGCGTCTTTCAAGGAAAGATGAATATCAATTTTGGCAGACAGTTCGGTTTTGTCCACTGGTTTTACGATATAATCATTGGCCCCTACTTCAAAGGCGGTGACAATGTCGCCGGGTTGATTTTTTGCCGTTAGAAATATGATGGGCAGTTCAAACGTGGTGTAATTTTCCCTTAGCTTCCGGCAAACCTCATACCCGGACATTCTCGGCATCATGATATCCAGAAGGACAAGGTCATACCTGCAGGTTTTAACTCTTTCCAGGGCCAGACGCCCGCTTGGTACAAATTCAGCCCCCAGTTTTTTTACGCCCAGATAGTTGAGCAGAACCTGGCCGTTTATGGCCTCGTCATCAACGACGAGCACTTTTTCCGAACGTTCACAGATGCGGATATCGGGCAAGAAACCACAGGCGTCGGGAAAAGGCAGAATGCCGCTTAAAGGCGTTGGATCAAACCGGAACCCTTCAGCTTTTCTCTCATTGGCAGCCGCCTGTGGAAAGGTAAATATAAAACTGGCGCCCTTGCCCGGTTCTGATTCAACCCGGATATTCCCTTCGTGTAATTCCACCAGTTTTTTAGTGATGGGAAGCCCCAGCCCGGTTCCTTTGTATTCCCGTTCAATAGAACCGTCACCCTGCTCAAACGATTTGAAAATTCGCTCTTTTAATGAAGGGTTTATCCCCATCCCCGAATCCTCAACCCGGATCTCCATTGTGCTTGCCCCGGGGCCTGTCCCCGGGGTGGCACTGACCCTGACATAGCCTTTTTCCGTATACTTTACACCGTTGCCGATGAGATTATACAAAATCTGCTGAAGTCTGTTTTCATCGCCGTAAGCAAAGGGCATGTCTTCGGGGATATCATTTATTAAATGGATGGCCTTATTTGGCGTGGTGGATTTTATAACGGTCATGACAACCAGGACCATCCGCCTTAAATCCAGGGGTTTTTTAGAAATCAGGATATCGTTGTTCCTGAGCTTGGAAAAGTCCAGGACATCGTTGATAAGCGTTGAAAGCCGCTTTCCGCTTGAGGCAATAAGGCCAAGGTTCTGGCGGGCTTCTCCGGACAGAGGCCCGGCCGCACCGTTGATCAATGACTCGGCAATGCCAATGATACCGTTGATTGGGGTTCTCAATTCATGGGAGGTGTTGGCAAGGAATTCATCTTTGAGGCGGTCAACAACCTTGAGTTTTTCAGACAGCAGGGCAACGGTCCGATGCTCCCGTGAAAATTTGATGGCCAGCATGAGGGACTCGACCAAAATGAACCCAAGAAAAAACAAGGCCAGGTAATACCCTGTATTGATCAGCTGCAGATAGTGCAGCATGTCATTGACAACCCCGGCGGCCAGGACCATGCTCCCGGATAAAAAGAGAATAGAGTACGCTGCTTTGTTCCCAATGGCCTTCAAATTAATGTAAAGGATAAACAAAACGCTGACCGCCACCATTGCCAGGTAATATTTGAACATAGCGGAGTAAGCCATTGTAGATAAAAAAGGGATACAGCCGGCATAAAGAACATGCACCGCCGTTATTAGCCAGAAGAGGGGCCAGGGAAAATCTTTTTTAAAAAAATAGGCGGTAAACAGCTGAAACGAGATAACACAACAGGGAATGGTGGCTGTGGCAAGCCGTGATCCGGTTGAAAAGGTCAGGTCAGGGATTATCCAGGAAATCAATGTATTGCCCGTGAATACGGTTCTAAGGGCAAGCATAAAACAAAACAAACCAAAATAAAGCAGCTCCTTTTCTTTTTGCCGGAACAAAAAGATGATGGTGTGGTAAACTCCGGCAAACAGGCAGATGGAGATCAGCATGATCTCCATGGACGTGCTGATCATGAACTTGCGATACACTTGTTTTTCCGTACCCAGAATAAAACTTTGGGCAATGCCCGCGTTTCCATGAAGCCGGTTTCTTATTTGCAGAACAATTTCCACATCACCTGTATCAGAGGAAAAGGCCAGGATGTCCGGTTTAAGGAACCGGATCGGCTCGTCCGGCAAGATACCGTTCTGCCGGACCACCCCCCCATTGATCCACAGGCGGTATTCAGTAAACAGTTCCGGGGTCTGCAATGCCAGGCCCCTTTTTTTTTCGGATGTTTTTACAATAAGCCGGTAAGTGGCACACCCCGCAGCCGAAAAGCTATGGCGAGAATAGGTTGTCCAGAAGCGGGGAACCGGATAAAAAGCGGTCAGGTCAGGATCGGTCCACTCCCCTGAATCAGGCCCGAGAAGCCTGTTCCAGCGAAACTGCCAGTTACCGTCAAGTTTAACCGGCCCGGTTTTTTGCAAATCCATGCCTCTTAAGTCTAAAACCCCGCTGACGATTTCCAGCCCTTCCCCGCTATGGCTCCCGGCCCATACCCTGGGGCCGGGCAGACCCGTGGCAATGGAAATTGCAATTGCCAAAATTATTATTTGCAATTTTAAGGAACTCAGAACATCTATCATCATAGATAAAACTCGTCAGATGGAGGACATTTATTTTTTCTTAAGCAAACCTTTAGCGCTTCCTTTTTTCACTTGTACAGTCAAGATCAGTTCTGGGGTACAACAAAAGAGATAAAAAAACAATAGCCTGAAGCGGTTTTAAAAAGGACGACACAAGTACGGGCCACTGAAACCGGATTTATCCGAGCTGCATATCGGAAAGGATCGCACCGTTGCTTTCGGCAAGCGCAAGGTATCGGGCTCCTTCTTTTTCCCGGCCCCGTTTCATGCAGCCGTTGGCGTAAATCCGGCATTTTTCCTTAAATACCGTTAAAGCGGCCTGTTCCTGGTCGCAGGAAAGAACCTTTGACCGGATCAGGTTCAGGATAGCCTGGATACGGAACCGGTCCTGGGAATGGGCAGCGGACAGCTGGTCTTCATGCCCCCCGGTTTTAATGGTCAGCGGCCGGTCAATGAGGTATACGGGGGTGTCATAAGAGATCCGAAGCCAGAGGTCATAATCCTCGCACACCCAAAAATCCTCGTTAAAGCCCCCTTTTTTTTTAAAAAGCTTCTTTCGCATCATGACGGCCGAGGGGCTGACCAGGCAAAGGTGAAGGGAGGGTTCAAAGATCATCCCCGAGGGTTTTTGATGCTTTTTTTTAGGGTTGACCCGTTTCCCTTTTCTGATCCAGATTTCCCCGGTCTGGCAGATCTGTGCCCCGGGGTTGGCTTTAAAAAACGACACCTGGCAGGACAGCTTTTCTGTTTCCCACGCATCATCTGAATCCAGCAGGGCGATAAATTCCCCCCGGCTATGGGCAATTCCGAGATTCCGGGCCGAGCTCACCCCTTTGTTTTCCTGAACCAGGATCCGGACATCATTCTGGTAGGCCTTGAGCCGCTCAGGGGTGTCATCCGTTGACCCGTCGTCCACCACAATGATTTCTGTGTTGCCATAATCCTGGGCCAGCACCGAATCAAGGGCCCGGTTCAGGGACCATGCCCGGTTAAAGGTCGGGATGATGACACTGACCATATCTGTTGTTTCACATGCCATGGCAGTTGGTTATCCCACTAAACCGGTGGCCCTGTCAACGGGTGCAAAAAAAGCTTTCAAAAAACTCAAAAGGCTGTAAAATTTAAATCAAGGCTGATGCCGGTTTTATTCCAAAACCGTAATTTTTTTATTTTTTTTAAAGAAAATAATTGTAAACCCCCCTTTGTTTCTGATAAAAGCATGGGTCAAATTTATACAGCAAATATAAAGCAACCCATCCATATTTAACCACAAACCATCATAGACCAAACTATTGATAATCCTTGAGACAACAAATTGGACATCGCTTAAGGAAGAGCCCGGCTATTGAACGGGCTCATCAACCCGCAATGAGGATACTATGGGAAAAGGCAAATCCGTTAAACACATTATTGACAAAGAATGGTGCAAGGGATGCGGCATCTGCGTTCACTTCTGCCCGAAACATGTTCTGGAACTGGACAACAACGGGAAAGTGACGGCGGCCCGCCCCGAAGACTGCATTGCATGCATGCTGTGCGAACTTCGGTGCCCTGATCTGGCAATCCAAATCATAAACCATCAGGAAGGGGAAAATGACTAATACCATCAAGTTTGTCCAGGGAAACGAGGCCTGCGTTGAAGGGGCCCTTTATGCGGGACTGAACTTTTTTGCCGGCTACCCCATCACCCCGTCCACAGAGATCGCAGAACACCTGTCTTCCGCCCTTCCCCAAAGGGGGGGGAAATTCATCCAGATGGAAGACGAGATTGCCTCCATGAGCGCCATCATCGGGGCATCGCTGACGGGCAACAAGGTCATGACCGCCACATCCGGCCCGGGATTTTCCTTAAAGCAGGAAGCCTTGGGATATGCCTGCATGGCCGAGATTCCCTGTGTCATTGCCAATGTCCAGCGGGGCGGCCCGTCCACGGGCAACCCCACCCATGTCAGCCAGGGGGATGTGAACCAGGCCCGGTGGGGGACCCATGGGGATCATGCCATTGTGGCCATGACCGCCTCCAACCACCAGGATGTATTTAAAATCACGGTGGAAGCCTTTAACATCGCTGAAACCTACCGGACCCCGGTGATTCTTCTTTTAGACGAGGTCATCGGCCACATGAGGGAAAAACTCGTGGTGCCGGCACCGGGCGAGATCCCCGTGGTGGGGCGCCTGCGAACCTCGGTTCCCAAAGGGGTGGACTACCATCCCTATCTGCCCAGGGAGGATGACCGGCTTCCCATGTCGGATTTCGGCGGGGAACACCGGTACAATGTCACGGGCCTGTTCCATGACATGTGGGGCTTTCCCAGCAACAACCCCTCCCTTGTCAGCAGCCTGCTCCACCATCTGGTGGATAAAATCGAAAACAACGTCAACAGTATTGCCATGTATAAAAAACACTGGCTGGACGACGCCGAATATGTCCTGATTTCCTATGGATCTTCTGCCAGGAGCGCCATCCATGTGGCCAAAAACCGGCGGGCAAGGGGGGTCAAAATCGGTGTACTTGAACTTCAGACCATCTGGCCTTTTCCCGTGGACATTGTCAGGGAAAGTTGCGCCAATGCCAAAGCCGTGCTGGTGGTTGAAATGAACATGGGCCAGGTCATCACCCAGGTTAAAAATGCCGTGGACAATCCCCACAACGTATTTTTGGCCAACCGGATCGACGGACAGCTCATCTCACCCACCGACATTAAAACCGTTCTGAGAATGATCCAGGGAAAGGGGGTCTAAGAAAATGAACCAGAAACCATTTGATTTTAAAGATTATATCAGGGCCCGGTTTTTCCCCCACATGTGGTGCCCGGGCTGCGGCCACGGCATTGTTCTGGGCTGCCTGCTCAGGGCGGTTCATGAACTGGAACTGGATAAAAATGAAATTGTCATGACCTCGGGGATCGGGTGTTCGTCCAGAATATCCGGGTATGTGGATTTCCACTCCCTGCACACCATCCACGGCAGGGCCCTGGCCTTTGCCACCGGTGTCAAGCTGTCCAAACCCAGCCTCAAAGCCATTGTTCCCATGGGGGACGGAGATGCCTTAGCCATTGGCGGCAACCACTTTATTCACGCAGCCAGAAGAAACATCGACATTACGGCCATTGTCATGAACAACCGGATCTACGGCATGACCGGCGGGCAGTTTTCCCCGCTTTCGGGAACCGGAAAAAAGGCCACCACAGCGCCCTACGCCACCATTGACCCGCCCTTTGATGTGGTGCAGTTAGCCCAAAGTGCCGGGGCCACCTTTGTGGCCAGATCCACCACCTTTCATGCCAGCGAGGCCAAGGACTTCATCAAAAAGGCCATCCAGCACAAGGGCTTTTCCGTGGTTGAAATTCTTTCCCAGTGCCCCACTTATTACGGCCGGAAAAACAAGGAAGGGGATGCGGCCCAGATGATGGAAAGCTATAAAACCAACACCGTAAAAATCGGGTCCAAAAAGCTGGAAACCAATCCCGGCCTGATTCAACGGGGAATCTTTGTGGATGATGCCGATAAACCCGAATACTGCGAAGCCTACGATGCAATCATTGAAACAGCCATGAAAGGAAAGGCATAATGGAACGGTCAAGAATTGTTTTTTCAGGGTCAGGCGGCCAGGGGGTCATCACCGCAGCCATTATCCTTGCCAAGGCAGCCGTGATTTTTGAGGGCAAGAACGCCATCCAGTCCCAGAGTTACGGGGCAGCGGCCCGGGGCGGCGCCACCCGAAGCGATGTGTTGATTGCCGAATCCGAGATCTACTTTCCCAAGGTAAACCAGCCCAATATCCTGATCAGCTTAACCCAGGAAAGCTATAATACCTTTTCACCTATTATCCGGCCGGGGGGGCTGCTTCTGGTGGATTCCCGGTACGTTACCATCGGCAAAAAAATTGATGCCAAACATGTGTCACTGCCCATGTATGACACGGTGATGGCAGACATTAAAAACCCCATTGTGTTTAACATCTGCATGCTTGGCGCACTGATCGGGCTGACTCAAATCATAAAACCCGAGTCTATCCTTAAAGTCCTGGAGACCACCATTCCCAAAGATTTTATGGAAATGAACAAAAAAGCCCTGGATCTTGGAATGGATATGGGCAGTACCGCTGCAAATGGAGAAGGATGATTTTAAGCGTTTAGCTATCAGCCTTTAGCTGTTAGCAATTAGCTTATGGCCGGCTTTGCTAACGGCTAATAGCTAACAGCTGAATTCTTTTATTTCATCAGGCTTTTTACAGCTTTCTCCATCCCTTTCCAGTCAAATCCTTTGGCCAGGGCCAGGCTGTCATCTTCGGAAATGCCCTCGTAGGCAATGGAAAAAATGGCCGATTTACCCTGGCCTGGAGACTCGAATAAAAGGACGGTCACGGTGCCAGCTTTTTCTTCCCCGTCATGGGCTTCAAGCACTTTAAATCCGTCCATCTCACTGGTTTTAACCTTTACCTGGCCCTGTTCCATGCTCATCTGCTGGAACCCGGCCATTCCCATGGAACCCATCCCCGTGGATGAGACCATAACGGTGGCGGTAACGGTCTGATCGCCTTTTTCATAAACCCGAACCGCATTGATCATCTGCATGCCGTTCATGTTCATGTTCATGTCCTGGGCCTCTTCGGCCTGCCAGCCGTCAAGGGCCGGCAAGAATTCTTTAAGGGAATCGCCGGCAAGCAGGGTTGAAGCAAAGAAAGCGATATACAGAATCGCGGTCACAGGGATAAAAAACAATCTGGATGATGTTTTCACAACGCTCTCCTTTAATCGTGGGGTAAACCAAAAAACTTACGAACAATTGTGGGATAAATAACACATTTTTTATTCAAAAGGAAATGAATAAACGGGAGGGCAGAAACCGGAAGTCCGCAGACCGGATACCAAACCCGAGTGTACGCGACATCCGGTCTCCATTCATTATCATCCCGGATTACAAATGAGGGGGGCCGGAATGTTTATTTGGCTTCCGTATTTTCCAGCACCACGGCGGTCCGGGCCGGCAGGTAAAGGCTAAGATCATTGTGAATGCGGGGCTTTTTCTCAAACAGGGTGAAATGGACCTGGCCGGTTTTAAGCCGTCCCTGGCCGAAGAACTCGGTTTCGTCACTGTTGAAAACCATCTTGTATTTACCGGGCCGGGGGGCCTCAAACCGGTAGTCTGAAAAGGACCTTTCAGCGTGAAAGTTGAATACAAACACCAGGTCATGGCGTTCAAAGGCGATGATCCGGTTGGTCTCGTGGATATGGATGAGCCGGGGGGTACAATCGAAAAACCCTTCCCGTTCCCGGATCAGGGAAACCATCCCCTGGTCAAAGGCCCACAAACAGGAATAGACCAGGTCCTTGTCATAGGCCAGGGACCACTGGCGGCGGGCATAGTGAAATGAAAATTGATTCCGCTCACTGGGAAAATCAATCCATTCGGGATGGCCGAACTCGTTGCCCATGAAGTTAAGGTACCCGGAACCGGCACAGGCAAGGGTAATCAGCCGGATCATTTTATGTAAAGAGGCCGCCCTGAAGGCATAAACGCTTTGGTCACAGGTTCGCATGTCCGTATAGATCCGGTCTCCCATCAACCGCATGATCAGGGTCTGGTCCCCGACCAGGGCCTGGTCGTGGGACTCGGCATAGCTGATGGTTTTTTCTTCTTTTCTGCGGCAGGTCAGTTCATACCAAAGAGAACCCAGGTGCCAGTCTTCATCCCTAACTTCCTTGAGCAGCTTGATCCAGTAATCGGCAATGCCCATGGCATACCGGAAATCAAATCCAACGCCCCCCTCTTTTATAGGGGCGGCAAGGCCGGGATAGCCGCTCACATCTTCGGCAATGGTCACAAATGAAGATTTCAGGTCATGGACCAGGTGATTGGCGCACCGAAGATAGGACAGGGCGTCTTTGTCCACATCATCCCCGTAATAGGCCGCGTAATTGTTAAAACTTATGCCAAGGCCGTGATCCTCAAACAGCATGCTGGTGACCCCGTCAAACCGGAACCCATCCACGTGGAATTCTTCGATCCAGTACCGCAGGCAGGACAGTAAAAACCGGGCCACCTCGGGCTTACCGTAATCAAAACACTTTGAATCCCACTGCCGGTGATGGCCTTTGGGGCCGTCATGGAAAAACTGAAAAGCAGTGCCGTCAAATCTTGACAAGCCCTCCACCTCGTTGGCCACGGCATGGGACTGGACCATGTCTATAAAAACCGATAGCCCGGCCCCATGGGCGGTATCAATCAGGGATTTTAACTCTTCGGGGGTGCCAAACCGTGAGGATGGGGCAAAAAAACCAGCCACATGATACCCTATAGAACCATAATAGGGATGTTCCAAAAGGGCCATAATTTGAAGGGTGTTGTACCCTGATGTCACGATCTTGGGCAGGATATACCGCTCAAACTCGGCAAAGGTCCCTACCCTGCCGTCCTCTAAAGCCATGCCCACGTGGGTTTCGTAGATGAGCAACGGATGTTTGGATGGGGTAAAATGGGGGATCTTCCATTCATAGGGATGTTCCGGCTCCCAGACCTGGGCATTGAAAATCAGGGTTTCCGGGTCCTGAACCACCCGGCGGACCGCCGTGGGGATACGGTCCCCTTCCCCGCCGGGCCAGGATACCTTGAGCCGGAAAAGATCGCCATGATGAAGCATGTTTTTTTCAAACCGGGCCTCAAAGATCTGATCGTCTTTCTTGGGGACCCTGAACCGTTCCTGCTTTTCCCAGCCCGAAGCCGGACAGACCAGGTGCATGTCACGGGCATGGGGGGCCCATTCCCGGAACACCCAGCCGTCACTGTCCCGATGGAGGCCAAAGTCCTCGTGATAGTCGGACACATCCATCAAGGACCGGCCAAAGGTTTGAACCAGTTTTTTCTCATAGGCCAGGGCATGGTCCTGACGACCTGAAATCACAGGCTCAAAAGGAATCAGCAAAGGATCGTTGAACAACCCCTTACCGGAACCGTTGATATCCGGCTGTTTAATCTTAGACAATGAAGGGCCGCTGGAGCATTTTTTCATACAGGTCAATATACCCCTGGGCGCACCGGCTGTGGTTAAACTCAAGAATCCCCTCAATCATGATCCGGCGAATCTGGGTCTCTTTAACATCCGGATCCATCCGGGTAAACGCCATGGCCCGGTCAACGGCCCAGAAAAGCCCCTGGCTATCATGGACGTTGAACAAAAACCCGTTGCCCGTATCGTGGTCCGTATCCAGGGGATGAACCGTGTCGTGGAGCCCGCCGGTATCATGGACAATGGGCAGACTGCCATAGATGGTGCCGATCATCTGAGGCAGGCCGCAGGGTTCAAAGGATGACGGCATGAGAACAAAATCGCTGGCCGCAAAGCCCTGATGGCTCAACCCCTCGTTAAAACCGCACACGCATACCCGCCGGCCGATACCGTGGAGCCGGACAATATCATGAAAATGTTTCTGGAATTCGCCGCTGGCCACCAACACCACCTGAAGGTTGGACTCCCAGTACTTGGCCACCATGTCATAAAGGATCCGGGTTAACAGCTGGGGCCCTTTTTGGACCGGGTCCAGGCGGGAAGGCCAGAAAAACATGGCCGCGTTCTCATCCTGGTCCAGATCCAGAATTTTCTGCAAAAACAGCTTGTTCTTCTTTTTTTCGTCCCTGTGGTTTTTGGGGCCGAAGGGATACCGGATCATTTCATCCACGGCCGGGTTCAGCTCCGGTTCCGGGGCATTTAAAATCCCGGTGGCGCATCCGGCATGGTATTTATGGGTCAGTTCGGCCTTAAGGCAGGGCTCCACAAAAGGGTGGCGGTTGTCCACGATCTCCTTTAAAAAGGTAGGGCTCACCGTATTGACATAATGGGCCGAAAACACCCCGGAGGTTAAGAAATCCACCCGGTTCCAGTCCCGGCTTTCCTCATAATTATGGGGGGTTTTCTTAAAAAACAGCCATTGCCAGAACGAGGCGGCATCAATGCCCCGGTCCTCAATTTCGGCCATGGTGGATGTCATGGTGTGAATATTATGGATGGTAAACAGGCAGGGGATCTCCAGCTGCCTTGCCATGGCCGGGATCAGGCCGGTCATCCAGTCGTTGCAGTGAATAATATCCGGGTTGACCCGGGGGATGATATTGTTGATCACCTCCCGCTGAAAGGCCAGGGACGCCTTGAGGTCCTGGTCGGAATAGCCTGAATACACGTTGTTCAGATAGTAAAAGGCCCGGTCCTGGGCCAGGTGGATCCGGTCTTCATCCAGCTTGGTCCGGATCCGTTCAAGTTTTCTGTCCCGATTGGCCGACACTTTCCCGTCAAATATGGACCGGTAATCGGGGAGGGCCACATGAACATCGCACTGAAGTTCAAACAGGGCGCTGATCAATGCGGCAGACACATCGGCCAGCCCCCCGGCCTTGGCCGAATACTGGGAAGAATCATCCATATCCTTGGGAAGATAGGTCACTTCAGGGGTCACGATTAATATTCTGGGTTTTGTCTGGGGCATAGCTTATCAAGAAACTGGAAACAAGAAACAAGAAACAAGATTTTTGAATATCCTGTCTTCTTGTCTTCCGCTATTTGTTCCCCGTCTCCTGTCTCCTATTTTTTTCCAATCTTCTGTCTCTTGCTTCTTATCTCTTGTCTCTCGCCTCTTGTTTCTTGTTTCTTGTCTCTTGTCTCTTGCTAGTCTTCCGCCCAGGTCATCAGCCCGGGCGTGTTGGCCAGCACCTCATCCCCCTCGGGGACCACCCTTGCCGTATACCCGAACCTTCCGGAATCCAGGCAGGGGATGGTGCAGCTGTACAGGTACGTCCCCTCTGACAGGGTTTGCACAAGTTCCATGGATTCAGACCGGGCACCGGCCAGAACGTTGGAACCGGTAACCCGGCCATGGTAAATCTCAACCTTTACCTCACCGGGTGCAAGCTGTCCTAAGGCAACTTCCACACTGATCTTGAAATGGTCCCCTACCTTGAAATTTTCACCGGAATCCAATTTTGGCCGGGACAATTTGATATCCCCCCACAGGGCCGTAAGTCTTGCCTGAACCCTGGCTAGTTCCCCGGCTTTTTTTGCGTTGTCCTGGGTCAGGCGCCGAAAATAGGTTGAGGCCGGCACATAAAACCGGACCGCGTAATCCCTGACCATCCGGTCGCTGGAAAACTCGCTGATGGCCATTTTCATGGACTCTTTCATCATGGTGATCCACCGCAAGGGCGGGTTTCCCCTGGTCCGTTCATAATACGTCGGGATCACATCATTTTCAAGGATATTGTACAATGTTTGGCTTTCCATATCGTCCTGGTAGACCGGGTCATCAAAAATATTCCCGTTTCCAATATTCCAGCCCCGGTCCCCCCGGTACCCTTCGCACCACCACCCGTCAAGGATGGACAGGTTAAGGGCCCCGTTGGCCGCAGCCTTCATGCCCGATGTCCCGCAGGCCTCCATGGGGCGCCGGGGGGTATTGAGCCAGACATCGCAGCCCTGGACCATGTACCGGGCAATATTAATGTCATAATTTTCAATAAACGCCACCCGGTGCCGGACATCGTGCCGATTGGCAAATTCCACGATCTGCTGGATAATGTCTTTGCCTTCGGTATCGTTGGGATGGGCCTTTCCGGCAAAAATAAACTGGACCGGGAACTCATCATTGTTGACCATCCGGGCCAACCGCCTGATGTCTGATAAAATCAGGGAAGCCCGCTTATAGGTAGCAAACCGCCGGGCAAAACAGATGGTCAGCACATGGGGGTCTAAGACCCCGGACACTTCGTCGAGCAGGTTTCTCGGGGCATTTCTGCGTTCATACTGGGTAATGAGCAGTTCCCGGCATTTTCGAATCAGGTTGGACCGGTCCAGTTCATGGACATGCCACAGGTCTGAATCCTCTATGGTCTCAATCCGCGTGATCAGGCCGGCATCAGACATTCTCTCAGCCCAGTCATGGGCCAGATACCGCTCTAACAAGGCGTTCTTATGCCGGGACAAATAGGAGCAGACATGGACCCCGTTGGTAATGTGGGAAATGGGGACTTCCTCTTCATACCGGTTGGGCCATAAATGGCGCCACATTTTCCGGGCCACCTGGCCGTGGAGCCGGCTGACCCCGTTGATGTGGCTGCACATCTTGGCCCCGAGGATGAACATGGAAAATTTATCATCCTTGCCGGCGTTCCGGACCTTTCCCCAGGCAAGGATCTCTTCCTCCGAAACCTGGAATTTACCGAGATAAGGGGTGATATAGGGCCGGACCAGGTCGTTCTCAAATTCATCATGGCCGGCAGCCACCGGGGTATGGGTGGTAAACAGGCTGGTCCGCCGGGCAATCTGAAAGGCCGCATCAAAATCGGTCTTATGCCGGTCCATAACCATTGATATCCGTTCTAAGCCTGCAAAGGCGCAATGCCCCTCGTTCATGTGGCAAACCGCCGGAAAAATATCCATGGCAATGAGGGCCTTGATCCCGCCGATGCCCAGAAGAATTTCCTGGGCCACCCGGATCCTGCCGTGGCTGGCATAGAGTCTCGACGTGATATCCCTGATACTCTGGGGATTTTCAGCAAGGTTGGTATCCAGAAGATAAAGCTTGATCCGTCCGACCTTTAACAGCCAGATACAGGCGATCATGTCCCCTTCAGGACCGGGGACCCTGATCCGGATCTCTTTGCCTTCCTGGTCCAGGACCTTTTGAAGGGGCAGTTCAAACACATCGTTAATGGGATAGGTTTCCTGCTGCCAGCCGGTATGGTCCAGGTACTGCTGGAAATACCCTTCCCGGAACATCAGTCCCACGGCGGTTAAGGAAAGTCCCAGGGAAGAGGCCGCCTTTAAATGGTCCCCGGCCAGGACCCCCAGGCCCCCGGCAAACAGGGGAAGGGATTCGTGAAGCCCGAATTCCATGGAAAAATAGGCAACGGTTTCTTTGGGCTCCAGATCAAATCCCTTGATCCTTACATCTGTGGAAAACATGTACTCAAACTTGTTTTTCACCCGGGTCAGATGGCCCAGAAAACTTTCATCCTTTTCCAGCTCTTTAAACCGGCGCTGGGAAATATGGGTTAGAAACACCACCGGGTTTTTTCCTGATTTTTCCCACCTTGCGGGATCGATGCGGTGAAACAACTCTATGGCTTCATGGTTCCAGCACCACCACAGATTCCTTGCCAGATAATCCAGAAATTCGAGAGACTCGGGAATGGCCGGGTAGACCTTATAAATGTTTAAATTTTTCACCGGATTCGGCTTTGCTCCTGATCAAGACGGTTTAAGTTTATGAATCACCCTTGCAAATTCACTGCTGGACCACCCCTGGGCATCACATCCCCTGGGGGTATGGGGAAAATCCCCGTCCAGGATCTCGGGGATGTACCCGGCAGATCCGGTCCGCATCAAATCTGCCACACTGCCAAGCCAGGCCAGGCAGGTGGCATAGCTCTTCTGGCCGAAGACATGGGCCCAGGCTTCACAAAAGACCGGAAAGGGCCAGGTCCAGGCCGTGCCGTTGTGATAGGCCGGCTTTCGTTTTGTATCCTCGTCCCCCTGGTAGGTTCCGGCGTAGGGCCGATGGGGGTCGTTTAGCAACTGGTCATTATAGAAGATATGCAGGCCGGTTTCAAGGGGGCGGTCCGAAAGACTTCGAATGCCGCCGGGCACCAGAAGATCCATGCAGGTTTCAAGGCAGACACAGGCTTTTTTCGGGTCATCCACCACCCCGAAGGGGATTAGAAACAGCTGGTTGGGCCGCAGGGCATCGTCAGGCCTGGCATTTTGGGCGCCCACAGGCCCGTCCCCATGAAGGCAGTCAGAAAAATACCCCTTGTCCTGCAGATAAAACAGATCGTTAACCGATGTCCTGACCTGCCTTGCCCGGTCAGCCCATATGGCTTCATCCGGCCCTGGGATATGGGCAAGAAAGCTTAAGGCATGGTGCCACAGGCCCTGGATCTCCACGGGATACCCCTGCCTGGGGCTGCCGGCCGGATAGTTGGTGTCCATCCAGGTAAAGTGGGAGGGGCTGTACAACAAAAGGGTGTCGGGATCAGCCTTGACCCCGGTCGGGGTGCCTTCCATCATGGACCCTGCCATGGAAAAAAGGATCTCCTTAATGGTTCGTTTGGACAGTTTTTCATCCAGGAAAGCCAGACTGCCCTCTTTATCACAAAGCTCTTTGCAGCAGGTGAAAAACCATAAAGGGGCATCCGAGGTCTCAATGTTGCCGGCGTCTTTTCCCCGAATCATATTGGGCAGGGTGCCCTTGTTTTCAAACCGGCCGAACAGTTTTAAGACAGCCCGGGCATCTTCAAGCCTTCCAAGCTCAATAAGCCCCCGGCAGAAGATCAGGCTGTCCCGGCCCCAGTCCAGGAACCAGGGGTACCCGGCAATCACGCTTTTATCCTTGTCCCGGTCTACCAGAAAGGCGTCCATGCTGTCATAAACAGCCTGTTCCAGGGGAAGGGTTTCAGGGAAATCCCCTTTGACCTTAACCGTTTTTTTAGCTTTTAACTGCTGTTCATTCTCCCCTACCCGGCCCCAGAGACTGACGGTTCCCCCTCCCAGGCATTCGGCGATAAAATACCCCGGGGAAAACAGGTCCGAATCCGGGTCAAGCCCCCGTTGGGCTTCCAGGGGCCGGTACACCATATAATGCCATTCAGGTTCCGTAAAATATTGGCCCGAAGAGATATCCAGCCGGAAGGTCTGTCCCCTTGACAGGGAAAAATCAAAACCGGTTTCAAAGGCTAAAACCGCCCGGGGCCAGTCATTTTCCGGCCCGGTAAAGGCCTTGACCGGCTCGTGGAAGCTTCTGTCTTCAATATCCGGCCTGAAAATCAGGGACACGGGCCGGTCATCTTCTAAAAATCCGGCCCTCTTTTTGGCCTTTTTCCGCTCAACGGACAAAGTCACGGCATTGGTGTTCCGGTCCAGGGTCAACTTAAGATTAAGCACATAATACTTGCCCTGGGACGTGGGCACATGAAACCGCCACTGGCCGCCCTGGGAATGGGAAAAGACAAACCGGTCCAGGCAGTCCGGGGCAAGTTCCCGGGAATACCCCTGGAAAACCGCCCAGATCCGGCACCGTGAAAATACCATCCACCGGTCTTCAGGGGTGGTGGCAGACAGGTTGGCCGAAAGCAGGGCATCATACCGGCTGTAAAGTTCGGGCCAGCAGACCGCCGCGCGCATCATCCCGCCATGGCGGGTGGTGCCCAGCAATTTTAAAAAACCGCTTTTAATAATTTCCTTTCGGGTAAAGGCGTAGTTCATGACAAGCTTGTCAAAGGGAGCCAAGAACATCAGGCCGATCCGTTCCACCCGGGTGGGCTGTCCTTGAAAAATTCTTAAATCCAGGAAACAGTCCTGGGGAACCTCTTTGACGGCCATGGGATGGAACAGGGCAAAAAAAGCCGTCCCATCCTCCCGGGACAAGGATTCCCGGTATCCCACAGATTTTTTGTCATTTCCGGTTTCATCCATAATCCAGGCCCGGAACGGATAAGGGCTTACAATCAGAAAAAAGAACCCGGGCGGGATCATGACCTTCCGGTGCAGATCCTTTTGTGTATCAAGCACAATGACCCGGCTCTCTTTTGCGTCCGGGTACAGGGAGCGGATGAACTGCCGGGGGTTCTGACCCAAGGCGCCGGCCTGTTTTTCAAGGTCAAGCCCTGACACATCCTTATACCCGTGAACCGCGACAAAGGCCCTGAGGGCCTCGGCCTTAAGCCGCTGGTGCCGGGCCGCCAGGGGCTGGCCCGCCCCTGAGGTCCCGTTCACAAGCGCAAGATCCGCCTGGCGTGACGTTAAGGCCAGGACCTGTCCGGGGGAGAGGTCTGTTTCAAGGCGGTCACCGGCCTGGCCCAGGGTCACCTGGTCCCCGGTCAGCAGATCAAAAAAATCAGGGCCGGACCCCAGGCAGGGCTGTGCCGGGAAAACCGCCCTTGAAGGCCGGTCACAGTCCAGGTTGACCAGGATCACCAGGGCGGCATCCTTTAATTTGTTCTGCCGGAGAAGGACCAGGCACTGGTCATGATTTTCCTGGATCAGGGACAGATCAGTCCCGGCAAAAAAGGCCGGGTGGACGGCCAGAATCCGGTTGATGCGCGAGATCCGGTCCACCTGGTTGACCGGACTGCCCCAGTTCAGGCTCCGGGATTCATGGACATCAATCTTTTCTTTGGCAAACCATTCCACCCCGTTGGCAAAGCCGAACCCGCCATTGACGCTGAACAGGGCGCAAAGGGCGGTTCTCATGGCCGCATAGGTTTCAGACCGGGCGGCCAGGCGGTTGTTGTCATGGGTTTCGGCAAAATGAATGGTATGGCCACAGGTTCTTGAAATATCAAAGGCTGAAGGCAGATAGCCGGAAATCTCTTCTCTGGAATAGTTTTGAAACAGTTCGGAATAGGCCCAGTTGAAATTGGCCCGGGACAAAATATCCCGGGTGACGGCCACGGGGCCGCCAAGGCCTTCAAGGAAAAACAGGGTGCCGGGATACTGGCGCCTTACCTTGGCCACGATATACTCCCAGGCCTCCACGGGAATCATGTACCCGGCATCGCACCTGAACCCGTCCACCCCCCGCTTGCACCAATGAAGAAAAATATCCGCGATATAGGTCCAAAGCCCGGGCCGGGTATAATCCAGGCTGGTGAGATCCGCCCAGACCACCCCCCATGCCCCGGGGTTCTGAATTTTCTTATCCTCTCCCCTGACCAGCCACTCGGGATGGGTCTCATGGATGGCGGCGGCCCAGCCGGTATGGTTTACGGCAATGTCCATGAACAGGTAACCGTTACAGGCATGAACCCGGTCCGTTAATTCCATGAACTGGTCCAAAGGCGTTGCGGCCGGGTCAAACCGGGCCAGGGCCGGGTCCACCTGGGTAAAGTTCAAGGCCGCATAGGGGCTGCCGAACCGGCCCATCCGGGCATAGGTGGTGGGGGTGGGATGGATGGGCAGCAGCAGCAGGGCACGACACCCGAGCTCATCAAAAATAAAGGGGACCTGCTCGGCCAGATCCCTGAACTTTCCGGATTCCGGAATCACCGTATACCCTTTTTCATCCAACATGGAAACGGCCTGGTCCCTGGCCGGATCATCCACGGGCCGTTCCTTTGTCGCGCCGAACTGCCGGACAAAGGCATTGTAGATAATGTTGGCGCAGCAGGTTCCGGCAGGCTCCACACTGATACAGATATTGTCCCCGCCCGGCCAGACCGGCACGGTATCGTTTTCAGGCAGAAAATAACATTTGGCCTGGAAAAACCCGGTTTCGTGAAGGGGCAGAACAATGTTGAACCCTTCTTTTACCGAACCTTTCATAGGGATGTCATACCAGGCCTCATCCAGCTTGATTTCATCTTTTTCCACCCGGTTGATGATCTCGTTCCTGGCAACGGCCACGGCACCGAAGTTGGTCCGGACAAAGGCCGTGCCCTTACCCTTGCCTTGAACATCAAGGGACAGGGTAAGGGTATCGCCGGCGTACATGACAAGGGACTGCCCCGGTAAAGGGGACTGAATGACAGCTGTTGGATGGTTCATGGGCTTTTTGCGAACCTCCTTAATGTGAAAGGATGAAGGATGAAGGCTAAAGGATGAAAAAAAATGATCCGATACACCTCATCGTTTTCAATACACCTATTTTGAGTCTTTGGGCCTGCCTGGTTTTGAAGGTGCCGGTTTGGGGACGGCTTTTGGAAAAATGTCTTCCAGGTTCAGGCCCTTGATTTTTTTTAAGCAGTCTTCCAGGGCCTGTTGCTCGCTGTCCCCGGCGCCCTGGTGTTCAGGCCTTGCCACAATATTGACCAGGTTGGGCACGGCAATGTACGCCCCAGCCAGTTTTCCCTGAATTTTCTGATGAACATCAATATAAATCATCCGGCCGTTACGAATCAGATTGTACCGGACCACCCGGGTCAGAATATCATTTACGTGCAGATCCATGTCAGATTTTCCCTATGATGATGAAGTGCTTAAAATTTTTAAATAATTTTACCATTAATTTTTATTCCAGGCAATGGCCGGCCCGGATATTCTCATCACCATCTAACATAGTGCGGCAGATCAGCCGGCAAAGCCGCTGCCAAACCATATGTTCCCTGCCGGCAAACACCACCTTCCAGGCGCTTGATGGTCATGGCCGTTTATATGAAAGTCTCACTAACAAGCTGAAAAGACTTTTATTTTTCGTTGTGGGCGGTGCTTGGTTGGATAACCAAGGCGGCCCGTGGCCGTTATATGAAAGAATCTGCAGCCTGCTGTAATTCTTTCATGATTTGTTGTGGGCCGAACCGGATTAACAATCCAATCGGCCCATGGCCGTTAGTGAGACTTTCATATAAAAAATTTTGCGTCATCTTAGGCTTTGGGATATCCGTAACCATGATCCGCCGCAACCTGTTACTTCCGACTCTATCCCTGATTTGGTTTATGTGTGACCTTCGGGTTATGACTTTTCTGACTCCCAAATCCCGGCCAGCGGCTTTCATTAATTCCAGCGTTTTGGGGGATTTCCGGTGAGGTATGCTCAAAATTAGCCAAAAAAATAGCTATTCCAGCCCTTTTCTAATGAATTCGGTCCGATTTTATAATGTACTCTATTTGGGATTGTTTTTATCTCAACGGCCTTTCTGATGCCGAAGCCCCAGCCGGGCACAGCCACAACATGATGGCCGTGCCCGGCTGGGGCCATATTTCAAACTTAATCATCTTTGTCAAACGTTGGTCATCCTTTGCTTGACAAAAAGCGTCTTCCTATCCTACACCAGTTTATCCGACGCATTTTCTGGTTGGGATCATGTTCCCCAATAAATCATTATCCATCATAATTTCAGCAACTTTGCACCATGAAATATTCGCAGAATATATACTGTTTTTTCAGCGATTCGATAAACTACCCGATATCTTTTATATATCAGATGGCGGTAGTTGGTTCCGAAGAATTCATTTTCCGGTATGAATGGGTTGCGGTCTGGAAATGTCTCAAGAGAATATACCTTTTCCTCCAATTGCAAAATAAAATGCCTTGCATTGTTGAAGCTGTCGTCTGCAATATAATAATAGATTTTTTCCAAATCATTTTGCGCTTCCTGGGTCAATCTAACCTGATATTTCTTTATCACGTTTAAATTCCTCGAAAAAGTTCCGCACTTCTTTATATCGCTTGTTTTTTATGTCTTCCTCTGCTGACATGAGAAGCTTGAGCAGGTTAAATGCATTTGCAATTTTCTCATATTCATTTGCGCCAAGAAGTACAGCCTCGGCTTTCCCATTCACCGTTAGAACAACGGGTCGTTTAGTCTTATTTATTTGTTCAAGCACAGAGTTTGTATTCCTTTTTAAATCTGTAATTGAACGGATATCTTCTGTTATACGTAATGTCATTAGGCACCCTCCGACCACTTAAAAGATTTAATTTGATGTTTTTACTATGCACTACTTGATGATAATAAATCAAGTTGTTTTAATTAAATCCATTCTTGAAGGCAAACATCTGCGGCCAGTCCGCAGCATGTTACTTGTTGAAGAAAGTTCCTACATTAATGCTTTCAACTAACGGCCACGGGCCGTCTTGGTTATCCAACCAAGACGGCCCGTGACCGTTGTATAAAAGAATCTGCAAGCTGCTGTAATTCTTTCATGCTTTGTTATGGGCCGGACCGGATTAACAATCCAATCGGCCCGTGGCCGTTAGTGAGACTTTCATATAAACTTTTCCATGGTTATGTAGTATCATTTTTTTTATCACATGCAGCACATTTTTTTCGAGGCCCTTATCCTCAATTTTATATCAGGTAGCAGGTAGCAACACATTATAATCGACGATAAGGCTGCTAATCAGCGGCGCGGCGTCTTGAGTTCCGCTGCAAAAGCCTTGTCCAGCTTTCGATGTTGCGTATCGTATTCTCATGATTGAAAATGGGGGTTTTCTTTCAGACACCCCGCTTGACTGTACCACCATGTGGCATTATCTTCTCTTTGTTATTGATCGGAAGGATAGCTGGAAGACGGGTAAAGATTTCCTGTCATTCATAGCTGCATGTCATTACAAAGTGGTATTGGGGACATGTTTATCCCCCCCCGGGAATGTGCCTCCGGCTTGGTTTAAGAGCATTTATGCCAATGTCCAAGGAGATTTATCGAAAGGGAAAACAATACCATAAGGCAAACTTGGACTTCGTATTTGTTGACAATTTCAAATGGTTGAAACGACCAGGGAGGTTGTATGCTTTATCGTAAAATCAAAAAAAATGGGGACGAATTATCGATTCTTGGATTTGGGTGTATGCATCTGCCGCAGACAAACAAGGGACAGTTCGGCTATGGTTTCGGGAAAATAGATGAAGAGCGGGCGAGAAACCAAATTTACAGTGCTGACGCATGAAAATTTATAGTCAATGATATCAATGACGCAGCTCGATATCCAAAATTATTTTGTCGCAAAATTTAAATAGACAAAATTTCGGCCTTTTGATAATGTAGCATAGGGTACGAATGAGCGCCCCCCCAATCGAGACACTACATTTGAAGAGGAGGATGTCGTGATTGTCCAATGTGGCCGGAAAATTAAAGACGAAGAGCTTATACAGATTTGCGAGACAGTAGAGACCTTTTCGAATTTGAGTCAGACTGAACTGGCTCATACAATATGCGAACATTTGGGCTGGTATACCGCTTCTGGTAGGAACAAGGTGGATGCCTGCCGGAAATTGCTTCTGCGACTGGAGTCCCAAGGTCTCATACGGTTGCCTGAAAAAGAGAAACTCGGTCCCATAAAGGGCTCTCAACAGAAACTGCCGGTAGCGGACGACAGGACCCAGCCCCAAGATAAGGTAGCGGGCACGCTTTCGGATATCGGGCCGATCGTTGTCAGGGTCGCACAAGACACGGAAGAACGCTCACTGGTTAATGAATACCTGCACCGTTACCATTATCTTGGCTACAAGCGGCCGTTCGGATGTCATCTGCGTTATTTGATACAAGCTCAAGAGCGCATATTGGGATGTATGCTGTTCTCAGGGGCGGCCAAGGCGCTGACCCCGAGGGATCGATGGATCGGCTGGAGCACCAACGAACGCTTAAGAAACTTGGGATTTGTTGTAAACAATGGACGCTTCCTGATTTTTCCGTGGGTCAAGGTCCGGTATCTGGCAAGTCACGTATTGGGTAAAATTGTCAGAGATCTGGTGCAAGACTGGGAGCGGAGCTGGGGGTATCGGCCGGCTTTGCTGGAGACCTTTGTCGACCCACAACACTTCGATGGGACGTGCTATCGGGCGGCCAATTTTAGACACCTTGGCATGACCAGCGGAAAGGGGCTTGTCCGGCAGGGTAGAAGTTACAGGACCAGTCCCAAAAAAATCTTCGTTTATCCGCTGGTGAATAATTTCCGTCAGGTTTTGAGGCAGATCGGATGAGCAAGCCTATCCGACGCCCCAATCGTGAGGAGATAAAGGCCAAAAGAAAGCAGTTTAAAAAGGAGCAGAGAAAATTACGTCGGGATGAAGAGGCCAGGGGATTTCAGCCGCCCTCTCATGGCACAATTTCTAACTGCAAATGCCGATATGAAAGTGTAGAACAGGAGGGGCGCATCCGCAATGAGGCCGTGGCTGAGAAAATGAGTATTTTTCGCGCTAAGCTGCCCATTCTGCTCAAACGTATGGCCAAGATTGAAGACCCTCGAAACCCTAAGAAGATAAAACACCAAATATCCACACTCATGATCTATGGGATACTGACCTTTGTGTTTCAGATGGCTTCTTGCCGTGAGGCCAACAAAGAAATGAGCCGGCCGATGTTCTGGAAGAATCTTCAATATTTTTTCCCGGAGCTTGAAACGCTTCCCCATCATGATACGTTAAAACGCCTATTGTCTAAGATTGATATCAATCAAATCAAGAAGCTTCATCTCGATCTGGTCAGAGATCTGATCCGGAAAAAGAAATTTCGACGGTACCTGGTCAATGGCTGTTATCCGATTGCCATAGATGGTACAGGTAAATTCAAACGCGACTGGCTTTGGGATGAAGAGTGCCTGGAACGTAACATCAAGAAAGAGGATGGCACCAGGAAACAGTATCATGTCTATGTTCTGGAAGCTAATCTTGCGTTTTCCGATGGCATGAGCATTCCGCTGATAAGCGAAATCCTGAGCTACACCGAAGGAGATACCGCTAATGATAAGCAGGACTGCGAACTCAAGGCGTTTTACCGGTTAGCCTCTTGCCTGAAGGCGGCATTTCCCGCCCTAAAAATTATGGTGCTTTTGGATGGGCTTTATGCCAAGGGCCCCGTGGCAGAAATTTGCCGAACAAACAAATGGCAGTTCATGATTGTACTGAAAGATGACGCTCTACCCAGCGTAATGAATGAATTTGAAACGCTTGCCGCACTCGATACAGAAAACTGCCACCAACACACATGGGGCAATAGGAAACAGGTTTTTCGGTGGATCAACGCCATTGACTACCGGTTTGGTCCGAACGGCAAGAAAAGTCAAATCCTGCACGTTGTTGAATGCAAAGAGAGCTGGAAAGAGGTTAGCCGGGAAAGCGGTCAACCGGAAAAGAAAAATAGTCGTCATGTGTGGTTGTCCAGCGAACCTTTGGACAGATTTAATCTTCACGAACGATGCAACATAGCCGCCCGTTCCCGTTGGTGTATTGAAACCGGTATTCTCGTTGAGAAACATCATGGATATGAGTACGAGCACTGTTTTTCGTATGATTGGAACGTCATGAAGGGGTATCATGCCTTGATGCGCCTGGGCCATATGTTTAACGTTTTGGCCAGATACTCGCAGCGGCTTGCCAGGATTATTGAAGATACCGGCGCACGGGGCCTGATTCGTTTAGTCCGGGATACCATGTCCGGCCCGTGGCTGGATTACATGTGGCTGGAAGATCGTCTGTCCACTCCCTTTCAACTCCGATTAGTATGACGGCAACGACGGACGGGTAATCGAAAACACTCTCCCAAGCAGAGAGGTGGGAACGCTATGTTCGGACCGAAGGACCGTCTTTCGTTTCGGCCATAGTCAGTGTCTGAAGGACTGCCTTTTTGAATTAAAAAAGGCTGGATCTCCCCCCAAAGGGAGTGGTTAGATCGACTAAAGCCAACCTTTTTTTATTCATGCGTCAGCACTGCCAAATTTACGAGGCAATTGACAATGGCGTCAATTATATCGATACGACAATGATTAATCAAAATGGGGAGTCTGAAACTTTTTTAGGAAAAATATTGTCTGATGGATATCGGGATAAAATACATCTTACGACAAAGCTTTTACCCGCTTATGTAAAAAAGCGTGAAGATATGGATCGACTTTTAAATTCGCAACTGGCAAATCTGCAGACTGATTATGTGGATTATTATTTTCTTCATGCCATGAACCGGTCGTATTGGAACAGGCTTAAGTCATTGGGAGTTCTTGAGTTTCTTGAAGCCGCCAAAAAGGATCAACGCATTAAAAATACGGGTTTTTCGTTTTATGGCGATCTTGATACGTTCAAAGAAATTATTGATTCCTATGACTGGCCGGTCTGCCAGATTCGATACAATTATTTGGATGAATTGACTCAAGCCGGTAAAAGTGGATTAGAGTATGCAGCAGAAAAAGGCGTTGGCGTGATCGTTATGGAATCTTTAAGACGGGGGCGGCTTGTAGGAGAAACACCGGAAACGGTTGAAAAAATTTGGGAAGAGGCTGAACAAAAAAGGAGTCCGGCTGAGTGGGCTCTTCGGTGGGTCTGGAATCATCCGGAAGTCTCGGTGGTTCTTTCCGGCATGAATGAAGAAGAACATGTCAGAGAAAATATAAAAATTGCAAACCAAGCTATGCCGCAGTCATTGAGTCCGCATGAAGTGGATGTAATGAACAGGGTTAAACATCAGTATAACGAATTGAAGAAAAATGGGTGTAGAGGATGCGGTTTGTGTAATTCATAAACATCAATCTCCCTGTCAAAAACGATAATGGAAGGGCTGATAAGGGATTTTCCGGGGACAGTGTACCTATTAGTCTAAATCAAAACAGGGATGCTGTCCCCTGATTCTTATGATCTATCCTCGCCCAAGCCTATTTCAAAGCAGCATTCAATGGCAGAAGCCAGGGGGGGGGCGCGCTTTTTGTGCCCACCATTTGTCAAAAATTCGATTCCATCATATTCATCGTTTAGAGGCCAGGTGTTATGCCCCAAATGGTGGGCAACGCTGCGCTTTTGCCCACCCAAATGGTCCTTCATAGTATCTACTTTTCTGAGTTTTCGTATACCGACATCTGTCGACCGGGAGTTCACATTACGGTGCTCTTCCCGGCGAACTGTCACATATTTTCTGACAGTTGCCTCTGGTGCCGGCCCACCTCCTTCATCAATTGAAATGACGGACAGATAGAACAAACAGGTCAAGGACAATTAACTTGCCATGAGAGACGTTCTACGTCACCACAGGCAAGTTGGGGATTTTTGGAATTCAAAAAAATGATTGACTAATGGTCATTTCCATGCAATGAATGATCATTCATTTTTGATAAACGGGATTATTGATGGGGAAACAAAAAATCATATCATCTGGGAAATAAGATTAACTCAATAGTTTAATTAGATAAATATAAAATCAAAACATTGTCTTGAGACCAGAATAACAGGTTGCTCACTGGAAACAACTCAATGAGGATAAATTCATCAAAATTTCTCAAACCCAACAGGAGGCTTTAAAATGGCACAGGTACTTTCCGACAAACGGGATATTGAATTTGTCATGCACGAAATGCTTAATGCGGGACAAATTGCAGATCTGCATGAAAATTTTACCGATTTTAACAAGAAAACCATTGACCTGATCATCTCCGAGGCCCGGAACTTCGCCGTCAAGGAACTGCTGCCGGCCAATAAAGAAGGTGACGAACAGGGTTGCACCCTTAACGACGGAAAGGTTACCACCCCGGAACCGTTTAAGCGCCTGTTTGAACTGTTCACTGAAGGCGAATGGCTGGCCCCCACCGAAGCCGTGGAATGGGGCGGCCAGGGCATGCCAAGGACCGTGGCCTCCCCGGTTCTCGAATATTTTAATGCGGCCAATTTTCCGTTCATGATGTACGGTGCCCTGACCCAGGGAGCCGGCCACTTGGTGGAAAACTTTGGCACAGATGAGCAGAAAAACACCTATCTTAAAAACATGTATACCGGCCAGTGGACCGGCACCATGCTGCTCACAGAGCCCGGCGCCGGATCAGATGTCGGGGCACTGACCACCAAGGCCGTTCCCAACGGCGACGGCACCTATGCCATCACCGGTGAAAAAATATTTATTTCCGGCGGGGAGCATGATCTGGCTGAAAACATCATTCATCCGGTTTTGGCCAGGATCGAAGGCGCACCCGAAGGCACCAAGGGGATTTCCCTGTTCCTGGTGCCCAAGTTCCGGGTCAATGAAGACGGCTCTTTAGGGGAATTCAACGATGTGATCTGCACCGGGATTGAACATAAAATGGGCATCCACGGCAACTCCACCTGTTCCCTTTCTTTAGGCTCCAAGGGCGGCTGCATCGGCACCCTCCTGGGCGAAGAGAACAAAGGTATGAAGGCCATGTTCCTGATGATGAACGAAGCCCGGCGCCTGGTGGGATTCCAGGGGTTTGCCTGTGCCAGTGCCGCCTATATGTATGCCCTGGATTATGCCAGAAACAGAATCCAGGGGAAAAACCTGCTTGAAATGCTCAACCCTGAAGCCAAATCCGTTTCCATCTTCCGGCACCCGGACGTCCGGCGCCAGCTGATGATGATGAAAACCAACGTGGAAGGCATGAGAACCCTGCTGTACTACGTCCAGTTCTGTGCCGACATGGCCAAATACGCTGATTCCGAGGAAGAAAAGGCCAAATACCAGGGGTTTGTTGAAATTCTTACCCCCATTGTCAAAGGGTATATCACCGACCGGGCCTTTGAGGTGTGCAGCCAGGGTGTTCAAGTATACGGCGGTTACGGCTTTATTGAAGAATACCCCATGGCCCAGCTGCTCAGGGACTGCCGCATCACCCTGATCTACGAGGGGACCAACGGGATCCAGGCCATGGACCTGTTAGGACGAAAACTTGGCCTGAACAAGGGAAAACCCATCATGGACCTGTTCGGGGAAATGCAAAAAACCATTGCCCAGGCCAAACAGATTCCCGAGCTTGAAAAATTTGCCGTCAAGGTGGAAGAGGTCATTAACAAACTGGCGGAAGTGGCCCTTCACATGGGGCAGACCGCCATGTCTGAAAAGGTGCTGACCGCCTTTGCCAATGCCCATCCCTTCCAGGACGCCACCGGCGACGCCGTCATGGCATGGCTGTTGCTCTGGCGGGCCGTGGTGGCAACCCAGAAACTTGAAAAGGCCAAGAAAAAGGACAAACCCTTTTACCAGGGGATCATCAAGTCCCTGCAATACGTTGTGGAGACCCAGGCCCCCATCACCTTAGGCCGAATGGCGGCCCTGATGAACACCAGTGCGGTGGCCCTTGAAATCGAGGACGATATGTTTCCCAGTTAATAATTAAACGGAGACCGGATTTGCAGTTCCCTCTGGTTGTGGCGTAGGAGCGGGCCATGCCCGCGATCCGATCGCGGGCATGGCCCGCGCTCCTACAGGGTTGGTTTTCTTGCCCTTGTTCAAACTATTCAGAGCAAGATGCTAATCCCCGAATTTGCTATCTGGTCTCCTGTCTCCATTTTTCAATACCATTCCCCCTGATATTTTCCTTGACCCAAGCATCCCTTAAGTTTAAAATTCAGTTTAAGCAGAAACACTTGAAACGGCCTTTCTTATTCCTGTTCATGGCTGGTTTCACTGATCGACTCTTTCCTGTTTCTCTAAGTTAACTTCCAACCTGCACAACCGGTTTTAATTAAAGGAGGTGACCCATGAGAATAGCCCCCAAAAAAATTATGTGTGCCGTTGATTTCAGCGAGCATACCGGCCAGGTCCTGACCACCGGCAGCGGCCTGGCAAAGGAGTTCGGCTCACAGCTTATCGTGTGCCATGTGTTGTCCAATGTGGTCCTGGTTTCCAGCGCAGGCCAGGCCTATATCGTTGCCAGAAGAATAGAGGAGGAACAGCGCCAGGAAGTTGAAACCCGCATGGAAAACTTAAAAGAGCTGCTGGACATTCCTTTTCAACCCCTTGTTCTGTCCGGGCACCCGGCCACTGTCCTGACCCAGACCGCCCTTGAGGAAAAAGTCGATCTGGTGATTGCCGCCACCCACGGCAGGGCCGGCATAAACCGGTTTCTGGTGGGCTCAGTCACGGACCGGCTGGTCAAAACCCTGGCCTGCCCGCTGATGGTGCTGCCCCCCGGGGGGCCTTCGGACCAGGATGTCCGCCGCCTTCAGATAAACCGGATCCTGGTGGGATGCGATTTTTCCAGGGACTCAGCCCTTGCCTTCAACTACGGGTTAAGCCTTGCCCAGGAATTCCAGGCAGATCTTTTTCTGGCCCATGTCATAAGGTTCCCGGACCGGCTTGAATTTATCAGTGCGGGCAATGACGGCCAGGCCATGCCCGGGTACGATCGCCCAGTGACCGGCACCCTTGCAAGGATCGAACAAAAACTGTTTGAAATGGTTCCCGAAGACTGCCGGAACTGGTGCACCCCCATTACCGCCGTTCTTGAAGGGGAGCCCTGGTCTGAACTGATCCGCTTTTCCAAGCAGGAGAACGTAGACCTTATCGTGCTTGGCATTCACGGCCGAAGCCTTTTGGAACAGTTTTTGGTGGGGTCCACCACGGACCGGGTCATTGGCCGGGGGAAATGTCCGGTACTGGCGGTCAGACAGGAAGCATAAAAAAGGTTTTTCTTCCGGTCAAAAAATGTGGTATATTCCATAAAAGCTATAACAACATATCAACATATTTTAATATGGAATAGACAACATGACCCGTTTCAAAGCCAACAGCTTTGCCCTGCTCATCGGCAGCCTTCCCATGGACGACCACAAGGCCGCAACCGACCTTGTTTTTGATCATACCCCCCAGGTCCCCCTGTGGGTCCAGCTTCCTGCGTTCAAAAAGGAAGGCATGATTGAGCAGTTCCTTTCAGGCCTTCCCGGGCTGACCCGGGAAAAAGACAAATCTTTTTTAGATACCAGCAAGCCGGGCTTTGATGAAGCGTATCTTGCCTTTTATGAAAATTACCTGGCCCTGTCTGAGTCTGGTGCTGATTTAAGCGACTCCACCTTTGCCTTTAATCAGGAGAATGGCAAAGGGTTTTTTGAATTTACCCGGCAGGTTGATGAACGAAAAGGGCCGTTTCATGCCTTAAAAGGCCAGATTACCGGTCCCGTCACCTTTGGCACGGCCGTCAAAGACGAGAATGACCGGGATATTTTCTACAATGACCAGTTAAGGGATGCGGCTTTAAAGAAACTGGCCCTGAATGCGAAATGGCAGACCCGGGAACTTGGCAAACGGGCTGAAGTTCCAATTTTGTTCATGGACGAACCGGCCCTGGCGGGATTCGGTACATCCGCCTATATCACCATCACCCAGAAGGATGTGGTTGACAGTTTAGAAGAAATTGCCACGGAAATCCATGCTGAGAACGGCCTTGCCGGGGTTCATGTCTGCGCCAATACCGAGTGGGATATGCTCCTCACCGCCAATATCGACATCATATCCTTTGACGCATTTTCCTATTTTGACCGGTTCATTCTCTACCCGGACCAGATCAGATCCTTTTTTGGCAAAGGCGGTATTCTGGCCTGGGGGATTGTTCCCACAGACAACGCCGACCTCATTGCCGACCAGACCAAAGAAGGGTTAACGCAAAAGCTCCAAGACCAGATTCAGCAGGTGGTTGATCTGGGGATTTCCCGGGAAACCGTCTTAGAGCAGATGTTTGTCACGCCCAGCTGCGGTACCGGATCATTGGATTTTGGCTCGGCCAAAAAGGTGCTGACACTGACCCGGGAAGTTTCTGAAGCCATCAGAACCGTTTAAAATGAAAAAATCAGTTCTCTTTTAACGCCTCAGCCTTAAAATCGGCCTGTCCCCGGTCTTTATTTTGAAAGTAGCCGGGGTAGGCCTTAATCGAATCTGCCATGATCCGTTCAAAGGGAAGATCGGCAAAGGTGCCGTGGTCCCGGACATACTCCATATGCCGGTTTCCCCTGGCGTCAAAGGGATGAAAGATGGAGTCACTGATGCCGTCAAACTCCAGGGGCTTAACCTTAAAAGCCTTACAGAGGCTTAAGTTAAATGCCGGGGTGGCCTTGACCCATTGGCCTTCCAGAAAAACATCAGTATACCCGTGCCAGATAAAGAGGTCTGTTTGCATTAAGGCTTTCAAACGGCCGGTAACCAGGTGGTTTTTCACATCGGCAAAGCCCAGGCGGGCCGGAATCCCAAGACTTCTCAAACAGGCGGCTAACAGCACGGCCTTGGCCACACAATACCCCTCTTTTTTTTCCAGAATCCGGCTTGCCCGCATATTTTCTTTTGCCTGGTCCATCCCATAAGGGTTATAGCGGATCTGATCCCTGACCCCGTAATAGATGGCCACGGCCCGGTCCGTATCGGTTTGTTTGCCCTTGGAAACCTTTTGGGAGAATGCCCGAATTTTTGGGTGGTCCTTTTCAATAAAATAGGTGGCCTTTAAGTACGCTTCCATTTTTTTGCCCCTTTCATCCGGGCTGTTTTGTAAACTGACGTGCCTCTATTGAGCCGCCCGAACATGGAT
The DNA here is from genome assembly GCA_963663165.1 of uncultured Desulfospira sp. GTDB lineage: Bacteria > Desulfobacterota > Desulfobacteria > Desulfobacterales > Desulfobacteraceae > Desulfospira. The sequence continues at coordinate 1,742,944 of OY760175.1, forward strand.
TTTCGCCCAACTGTCCAATAAGATGGCCTGGTTTTACCTATACTCAAAATCCCCTGGATGAACAAGGTACTTCTAAAAGATACAACCTTTTTACAATGGGCCGGCCCTCTTCCCATAAGCCCCATGGGCAAATTTACGCTAAAAATTATGCCTCAGCTTGAAATAGTGGTATACTTTTTTTAGTCCCAACCCAATTGGTATGCTGATTAAAGGAAAAAGTGATGACCGAATATCGAAAACTTGAACATGTTGATATGGACTGTTTTGCCTGCGGCCCGGAAAATCCCCACGGACTGCACATGACCTTTGAAACCAACGGGGAAGCCCTTAGATCCACGGTAACCATCCCATCCTACCTGAGGGGTTGGCACAACCTGGTCCACGGGGGAATTTTGTCCACCATCTGCGATGAGGTCATGTCCTGGGCCGCCATCTACTTAACCCAGCGGTTTATCCTCACCCGGGGCCTGAATGTCCGCTACCTGAAGCCGGTTACCATTGGTGAGACGGTCACGGCCACAGGGTTTATCAAAGAACGAATCGACAAGCGAAATGCCGTTGTCTGTGCTGAAATTAAAAATGAAAAAGGGGAGCTTTGCACCACAAGCCAGGGGGATTTTGCCCTGTTTTCCCCGGAGAATTTCCGAAAACTCAACATCATGCCGGAAAATTTGATTGATGAGATGTTGGCAACCTTTGAGGATTTCTAAACCGTAAGGATAATGAATTCAACAAAAAAATCACCATCTCCCCGGGGAAGACAAACCCGGAAAAATGTTCTAAGGATTCTTAAATTTTCAGACAAAGAACAGGCCTTAGAACGTCTGGCCCAAATCCCCGATGAACAGCTGGTGGCCCACCTGTTCTCCCATTTTTACCGGGGAGACGAGCTGGTCAAGTTTCGAAGCGCGGCCGCCATGGGAGAACTGGTCAGCCGGATGGCGGCCCAAAGCATGGAAAAAGCCCGGATTGTACTGCGAAGAATCATGTGGAACCTGAACGATGAATCCGGCGGCATCGGCTGGGGATCGCCTGAGGCCATGGGGGAGATTCTATCCCGGAACCCTGCGCTTGCCGCTGATTTTAAGTCTATTTTGTTTTCCTATCTGGATGACAAAGGCAACTTTATTGAACATGAACTGCTTCAGCAAGGGGTCCTGTGGGGGGTGGGGACCTATCTTAAAACAAGTCCCAAGGATCTGGATAAGACAACCCAAAAAATTCTTGAAAATTTCCTGACATCACCGGACCCGGTCAAACGGGCCTATGCCCTTCGTGCCCTTGTGAACGCCGGGCAACCCCTGGAAACGGCTGCTTTAGAAAAGCTTAAAGGCGACGGTACCCGTGTGGATATCTTCAATGGCTGGGATTTTGAAAACAGCCGGATCTGCGATATGGTTCCGGAAAATCCGGCCTGATCCGGCAGCGTTAAGATTCATCCTCGCTGGTGGATTCATCGGTTGTGGTGGTATCTTCATCGGTTTCCTCGGTGGTGGTGTCATCTTCGCTTTCATCTTCCTCACCGCTGATGGCCGAAATCGTAGTACTGCTGGAGTCTGTGTCGGTGAAAATTTCCTCAAAGGTGTCCGGATCCGACGTGGCCAGTTCTTCGGCCTGTCCTAAGGCATCCAGGATAGTGAGGGTGTCGTACCCTTCTGCCTGAAGCTGGGAGGCAAAGGCCCAGACATTGGTAATGGCTTCCTCGGATATGCCCGATTCTTCAGCAGCCTTGACAACGGCGCTGGCAGCCGCTGAAATGGATGAAAGGGTACAGATATCGGTCTGGGAGGAACACAGGGTTTCTGTGAAACTCGCGATGGATGTATCGCCGGACAGGAGGATGGATACTGAATTGGCCTTGGCCTCAATCATCTGCGAGCCAACAGTGCTGTACTGGGATAAAACCGAACTGCTGATGGAACTTGTCATGGGACCCTCCTGACGGATGTAATTTATTGCTCAACTACATCATCGGCAGATTTGATCAAAAAATTAGAGGAAAAGAAATTCTTCATATTCTCCACACATTCAAATTCCGCCCATGCACAAATATTTAATCTCAAGGTAATCGTCCATCCCATATTTTGACCCTTCCCGGCCGTTTCCTGACGCCTTGATGCCGCCAAAGGGGGCGGCCTCATTGGAAATAATACCCTCGTTGATGCCGACGATGCCGTATTCAAGCCCTTCGGCCACCCGCCAGACCCGGCCAATGTCCCGGGCGTAAAAGTAGCCGGCCAGGCCAAATTCCGTATCATTGGCCATTTTTATGGCCTCTTCTTCGGTATCAAACTTTAATACCGGGGCCACCGGCCCGAAAATTTCCTCTTTAAAGACCCGCATTGAAGGGGTGACCCCGGTTAAAACAGTGGGCTCAAAAAAGCAGACCCCCAGTTCCGAGGGCTTTCCGCCCAGAACCGCCGTTGCCCCTTTTTCAAGGGCGTCTTCCACCATTTGGGCCACATTGGCCACAGCTGAAGTGGTAATCATGGGCCCCACAGCTACCCCTTCCTGGGTTCCGGGACCCATCTTCAACGCTTTAACTGCAGCCACCAGTTTTTTCACAAACGCATCATAAATCCCTGACTGGACAATCAAACGGTTGGAGCAGACACAGGTCTGGCCGGCATTCCGGTATTTGCTGGCCACAGTCCCTTTGACGGCTTCATCAAGATCCGCATCATCAAACACAATAAAGGGGGCATTGCCCCCCAGTTCCATGGAGGTTTTTTTTACAGTGTCGGCGCAGGCCCGGATCAGTTGACTTCCGACCGCTGTAGAGCCCGTAAAAGCAAGCTTTCGGACAACGGGATTCGAGGCCAGTTCGTCCCCGATGGCATCGGTGGCCCCGGCCACGATGTTGATCACCCCGGAAGGAATCCCTGCCCTGTGGGCCAGTTCCCCCAGGGCCAGGGCCGATAAGGGGGTAGCCGTGGCAGGCTTGCAGACCACGGTACACCCTGCAGCCAGGGCCGGGGCAATTTTGCGGGTCAGCATGGCATTGGGAAAATTCCAGGGGGTGATGCAGGCCACCACGCCGACCGGCTGTTTGATACAGACAATCCGCTTGTCCTTTGAAGGTCCTGGAATGGTATCCCCGTAAATGCGCCGGGCCTCTTCTGCAAACCAGCGGATGTAGGATGCCCCGTACCGGATCTCACCGGCCGCCTCGGCCAGGGGTTTGCCCTGTTCGGCCGTTAAAATCCAGGCCAGATCGTCCACATGGGCCATGACCTGTTCATACCACTTCATCAACAGGTCCGATCTTTCAAGGGCCGTCAAGGCTTTAAAGGAAGCAAAGGCCCTGTCGGCGGCCTCAATGGCCCTGCGGGTTTCAGCCCCGCCGCACCGGGCCACCGAAGCAATGGTCTTTCCGGTGGCCGGGTTGGTCACGTCAAACAGACTGCCATCATCACTGTCCATCCACTGGCCATCCACATAGGCCCCTGTTTTCAACAAGCCCTTATCCCTTAATTCCATTGCCTTAAGTTTCCTTCCTTTAATAATGATTCAGCCCCCACCGGCCCACCGGCCCACTTTCTCACTTTCTCACTTTCTCACTTTCCCACTTTCCCACTTTCCCTTCAGCCTTCAGCCTATCGACCTAATTTCAAATGCTCGCCTGAGGGATCCGCCGTAAACCGAATCACATCCCCTTTGGTAAACTCTCCTTTAAGCAATGCCATAGACAACGGATTTTCAATTTCCCGCTGGATCATCCGTTTCAAAGGCCTTGCACCGAATCCCGGATCATACCCGTTCTGGGCCAGCCAGTCCATGGCTGCGTCATCCAGGTTAACCTCAAGATTCCGGGATCTTAACCGCTTGTTCAGGCCGTTGATCTGGATTTTGGCAATATCCTGAATATCTTCCCGGCTCAGGGCATGGAAGGTAATGATCTCGTCAATCCGGTTAAGAAACTCGGGTCTGAACGCCTGTTTTAATGCCTGAGTGACCCCTTCCTGCCGGTCGGACTCAGACAGGGTGGCATCTTCGCCGGCCGCCTGGATAAACCGGGACCCCACATTGGAGGTCATGATGATAATGGTGTTTCTAAAATCCACGGTCCGCCCCTGTCCGTCGGTCATCCTTCCGTCGTCCAGCACCTGGAGCAGCACGTTAAACACATCGGGATGGGCCTTTTCAATCTCGTCAAACAGGATCACCGAATAGGGCCGCCGTCTCACCGACTCGGTCAGATAACCGCCTTCATCATATCCCACATATCCGGGAGGGGCACCAATCAGCCTTGCCACCGAGTGTTTTTCCATGTACTCGGACATGTCCACCCTGACCATGGCCTGGTCGCTGTCAAACATAAATTCAGCCAAAGACTTGGCAAGCTCGGTCTTGCCCACGCCCGTGGGTCCCATGAAGATAAAGGTCCCGATGGGCCGGTCTTCGGGCTGAAGCCCGGATCTTGCCCGTCTGACGGCATTGGATACGGCGTCAATGGCGGTCTTCTGGCCAATGACCCGTTTCTGGATATAGGATTCCATGGCCACCAGTTTTTCCTGCTCGCCCTGGAGCATCTTGGATACCGGAATCCCGGTCCAGGAAGAGACCACCTCTGCCACGTCAGCTTCTTCCACGTCCTCCCGGAGCATCTTCCGGTTTTCCTGGAGGCGGTTCAGCTCCTGCTTCTTGGCTTCAATCCGTTTTTTTAATTCTTCAATGGTGCCGTACCGGATCTGGGCCACTTTTTCAAGGTCCCCGCTGCGTTCGGCCATCTGGGCCTGGGTCTGGGCCCGGTCTACATCTTCCCTTAACCCGGAAATCTCCTGGATCAGGGATTTTTCATTATCCCAGTGAAGTTTTAAGGGACCCATCTCCTCCTGCATGGCCGCGATCTGCCGTTCAAGAACTTCGAGCCGTTCTTTTGAGGCGGCATCCTTTTCCTTTACCAGGGCCTGGCGCTCAATCTGGGCCTGGGTGATTTTACGCTGAATCTCGTCAATGGCCCGGGGCATGGAGTCGATCTCAATCCGAAGCCTTGAGGCACACTCATCAATCAAGTCCACGGCCTTATCCGGCAAAAACCGGTCGGCAATGTACCGGTTGGACAGGGTGGCGGCCGCCACGATGGCCGAGTCTTTGATCCTTATGCCGTGGTGGACCTCGTATTTTTCCTTAAGTCCCCTTAAAATGGAGATGGTATCCGCCACGGTGGGCTCCTTGGCCATGACCGGCTGGAACCGCCGTTCTAAGGCGGCATCCTTTTCAATATACTTTCGGTACTCGTCCAGGGTGGTGGCGCCCACGCATCTTAAGGTGCCTCTGGCCAGGGCCGGCTTGAGCATGTTGGAGGCATCTACGGAGCCTTCGGCGGCACCGGCGCCCACGACGGTATGAAGCTCGTCAATAAAGAGGACCACTTCCCCTTCAGCCGCTTCCACCTCCTTTAAAACCGCCTTTAACCGGTCTTCAAACTCGCCCCTGAACTTGGCACCGGCCAGCAAGGCCCCCATATCCAGGGCAATCACCCGCCTGTTTTTCAAGCTGTCGGACACATCGCCTTCCACGATTCTCTGGGCCAAGCCTTCCACAATGGCAGTTTTTCCCACCCCGGGATCACCGATGAGAACCGGGTTGTTCTTCCGTCTGCGGGACAGCACCTGGACAATCCTTCGGATTTCCTCATCCCGTCCGATCACCGGATCCAGTTTGCCGGACCGGGCAAGGTCGGTGAGGTCTCTGCCGAATTTTTCCAGGGCCTGGTACTTTTCTTCCGGGTTCTGGTCAGTGACGGTCTGATTTCCCCGGATATCCTTTAACACGGACAAAATCGCCTCCCGGGTAACCCCGGCCCCTGACAGGATATCCCGGGTCTCCCCTTTCTGGCCGGCAAGGGAAAGGAAAATGTGTTCTAAACTGACATACTGGTCCTTCATCTTTGAGGCTTCATCAAATGCCAGGTCCAGAATTTTCTTGCCGTCCCGGGAAAGGTACAGATCCGCCCCCCCGGACACCGTGGGCTTTTTCCCAAGGCCCTCATCAACGGCCCGGTTCAGGGACGCTGTGTCCACCCCGATTTTTTTTAAGATGGAAACCGCCACCCCCTGATGATCCCCGAGCATGGCTTTAAGGAAATGAATGGGGTCAATGGTCGGATGATGGGCACCCGATGCCAGATCGTGGGCTGCTTGAACCAGTTCCTGGGACTTTACCGTGAGCTTGTCATATTTCATTTATTTTTCCTTTTCATTATCATTTTCAGTTTATAACAAAAAGTAATGCGATTTGGACCTTGGTCAAGCCACGCTGAAAAATAAATTTACATTATCCCAAACCAATGCCATTAACTTAAGAGTTTTCATCACTATAAATTGGAACGGCTCTTATTAACATCATGAAGTGCACATCTCCCAATGCCTGACCCTGTCCGTTACTCTCTGTGAAGTTTGGCGCAACCAAACCTTAAGTGTCCTCTGTGGTTTAAAAACATGAAATCCCAAAGGGATTGAAAGGTTTTTCTTGAAATTCCTGGTTTGTGAAATCAGCGGGCTTCGCCCGCATTTTCTATTCAACCACAGAGAGAATAGAGGTTTGGCTTGCGCCAAACTACACAGAGGAAACCTACAAATAACATACTCGATGCTTAAGTTAATGACATTGTATCCCAAACACCTAATTTGTCTCCCAGAAAGGCGACATCTGCCTTAACCGTTCAATAATGGGCACCATGGCCTCAACAATGTCATCCATTTCCTGGCGGGTATTGTAATGGGACAGGGAAAACCGGATGGTCCCGTGAAGGGATTTCTGGGGGACCTTCATGGCCATGAGCACATGGGAGGGATCAAGAGAGCCCGAGGTGCAGGCCGATCCGGAAGAGGCGCAGATGCCTTTCTGATCCAGGAGCATGAGAATGGACTCCCCCTCTACGGCGTCAAAGCCGATGGACAGGGTATTGGGCAGCCGGTGGTCCATATCCCCGTTCACGGAACAGGCAGGAATGGTGTCAAGCAGCCGGTTCTGGAGACAATCCCTTAACTCCTTAACCCGGGTGTTCATTTCATCTAAATTCTCTTTGGCCAGTTGGGCGGCCTTGCCAAGGCCGATAATGGAAACCGTGTTTTCCGTTCCGCCCCGCCGGCCCTTTTCCTGGTGGCCGCCAATAAGAAATGGCGTGAACTTGAGGCCGTTTTTGATATACAGCACACCAATGCCCTTGGGGGCATGAATTTTATGCCCGGACAAGGAGAGCATGTCCACACCGGTTTTCTTCACGTCAATGGGCACCTTGCCCGTGGCCTGGACCGCGTCGGTATGAAATAAAATCCCTTTTTGAGCCGCTTCTTTAGCAATCTCGTCAATGGGGAAAATCACGCCTGTTTCGTTGTTGGCCCACATGACGGATACGATGGCGGTATTCTCAGACATGCTTGAATAGAGCAGGTCCAGGTCCAGCCGCCCCCTGCTGTCCACGGGCACCAGGGTAATCTCATACCCCCGGTTTCTTTTTAGGTGTTTACACAGGTTAAGAATGGCCGGATGCTCAACCGCTGTGGTAATGATATGCTTTTTTTCGGGGAAAGCGGCAAGGGCCGTGTTAATGGCCGCATTATCACTCTCCGTGCCGCAGCTGGTAAACACGATCTCATCCGGGTCCGCATTGATCAGGCCGGCCACATGTTCTCTGGCCTGTTTAACCTTTTGGGCCACCTGGTCCCCGAAGGTATACATGGAAGACGGGTTCCCGTACATCTCGCCGAAATAAGGAAGCATTGTCTCAATGACCTCATCAGCGACTTTGGTGGTGGCGTTGTTATCCGTGTAAATAATAGTCATGGGTCACCTTCTCGGGTTATGCCAGGCCTTGAGCAGCCCGGGTGGATTCAATGATCTGTTCGATCCGGTCAATGCATTTGCCGCAGCCGCCGCCAGCCTTAAGATAGTTGGTGACATCTTCGGTGGTCTTAAGGTCGTTGTTTTTGACGGCATCCTTAATTTCAAGATCGGTCACATCAAAACATTCACAGACCAGGTCTCCTGGTTTCTCAAGGATCTGAACGCCCCGGTAATTGGCAATGGCCTTTTTCAAGGCGGCATGGCCCATGACCGAGCAGTGCATTTTGGCTTTGGGAAGCCCCCCTAAATAATCGGCAATATCGTCGTTGGTCACCTTGATAGCCTCATCCAGGGTCATGCCCTTGATGATTTCCGTCAGGGCCGATGAGGACGCCACGGCACTGGCGCAGCCAAATGTCATGAAAGAGGCATTGATGATTCTTTCATTTTCATTCACCTTTAAATATAAGGTCAGGGCATCCCCGCAATTGAGGGACCCGGTCTCTCCCACCGCATTTGCATCTCTCATGACCCCTACGTTCCTGGGGTTCAAAAAATGGTCTTTGACCTGATCAGAGTAATTCCACATGACAGCCTCCCTTATTGATCTGTTTTACGGCCTGCCCCGGGAATCGTGTAACAGGCCTGATGATTTTGCCATGATTTAAAATACTACATGGTGGTAGATTGTCAAATAGAAACAATGGAGACCGGAAGAAGGGAAACCGCCAGACCGGAAACGGGAGACCGGATGTTACGGACCCTTTAGGCTGTCTTTTTTTCCATGGTGTAAAAAAACCCGACAAAATGCGGTGCCATTCCCTGCATTGTTTTCCATTCATTTCATTGAATTACAAGCAGTTAAACAAAATCCCCCCCATTGGTATGGTCATTGCTCATACAGGTTTTATCAGCCGTCCGGTACAAGGATATCCCGGCCGGGCCAAGATGAACCGGCAGATTGGACGTTTGGGGCATTAAACTTTTAAATTAGGTTGACAAGAGGCAATGACTTATCATATGACCACCGTAACGGAAAACAGCCACGAAGGCTTAAAGGTTATCCCCAGGGATAGGTTTAGGCTTTTGTGGCTGTTTTTTTTTGCGCCGTTGCCCACCCCTTGCAAAAGGGTGCCAAAAAAAGGGAAGGGCCATGGCCCGGTCTGCCCGTTTGAACTTGATGAAGCACTGTTTTTTACAGGATATCAACCATGAGCAGCAACCAGACATTAATGCGCCGGGAGCGTGACACCTTAGGAGAACTCGATGTTCCGGCCACGGCCCTTTACGGCATCCATACCATGCGGGCCATCCACAATTTCCCCTTTTCAACGGCCCGCCTTCCCGAACCGTTCATAAAGGCCATGGGACAGGTAAAACAGGCCTGTGCCCTGACGAACCAGACCCTTGGCTATCTTGATCCAAATCCGGGCGAGGCCGTTATCACCGCCTGCAAAGAGCTTGAAAAAGGCGATCTGTCAGACCACATTCTGGTGGACCCCTTCCAGGGCGGGGCCGGCACCTCCACCAACATGAACGTTAACGAGGTCATTGCCAACCGGGCCGAACAACTCCTGGGCGGGAATCTAGGCGAATACCGGATGGTTCACCCCATTCATCACGTCAATATGCACCAGTCCACCAATGATGTGTATCCCACGGCTCTGAAGGTAGCAGCGCTTAAGCTGCTGGTGACCCTGGAAAACGAGATAGAAAAGCTGCAACAGGCCCTCCAGGAAAAGGAGGGGGAATTTCGCAGCATTGTAAAGGTGGCCAGAACCGAGCTTGTGGACGCCGTTCCCATGACCCTGGGCATGACCTTTGGGGCCTTTGCCGATGCCGCGGCCCGTGACCGCTGGCGTATTTTCAAGAGCCGGGAACGGATCAAACGGGTCAATCTTGGGGGAACCGCCATTGGTACGGGGCTGGGCGCGCCCAGGGACTATGTGCTGAAGGTGACTGAAACCCTGCGGAATATCACCGCTTTACCGGTATCCCGTGCTGAAAATCTCATCGACGCCACCCAGAATATGGACCCTTTGGTAGAAGTTTCGGGCATGCTCAAGGCCTATGCGGCCAATCTGCTCAAACTGTCCTCGGATTTAAGGCTGCTGTCCAGCGGGCCTGAAACCGGCATCGGGGAGATCATTCTTGACCCCTTGCAGGCGGGATCTTCCATTATGGCCGGCAAGATCAATCCGGTCATGCCCGAAGCCGTGACCCAGGTGGCGATCAAGGTGATGGGCAACGACCAGACCATCGCCTTTGCCGCCGGCATGGGCCAGCTTGAACTCAATCACCTCCTGCCGCTGTTAACCCACACTTTTTTAGAATCACTGATGCTGCTGATCAGCGCCACAAAAGGGCTTTCCACACACTGTATCCCTAAAATCCAAGCCAACCCAAAACAATGTCTGGCCCATTTAGAACGAAGCCATGCGCTGGCCACGGTCCTGGTCCCGGCACTGGGATATGCCCGGGTGGAGGAGATCGTCAACGCCGCAAGGGCATCGGGCAGATCCATAAAAGAGGAGATCATCCATCAGCATCTGGCATCACGGGAAATTGTCGATACGCTGCTGTCGCCCAAACGGCTGTGTAAACTCGGGTTTACGCCAAATGAATTTGACGGGGTGAACCGGCCATGACCCCTGTGGCAGGACTTATAAAAACACCGGCTGAAAGGAGAAATGCTTATGTCCAGTAAGGCCCCCCGGGGTGTACGCCTTGTTATTGCACTGGTGGGCCGGCGCAATGCCGGAAAATCATCCCTTGTCAACGCCATTGCCGGGCAGGAGATTGCCATCGTTTCCGATCACCCGGGCACGACCACGGACCCGGTGGCCAAGCCCTACGAACTGCTGCCCTTAGGGCCTGTCACCTTTTATGATACGGCAGGCCTGGATGACGAAGGGGAACTTGGAGACCTGCGGGTCAGGGCCACCCGGAAAATCCTCTGGCGGTCGGATGTGGCCGTGGTGGTCATTTCAGAGCAAGGCATCACCCATTATGAAAAAAAGATCGTTGATGAAATCCGTGATCTGGACATTCCCTTCCTCATGGTCTTTAACAAGAGCGATCTGGCCAGGCCTTCAGACCCGGATCTTGCCTTTTGCAGGGAAAACAGCCTGCCTTATCTGATCATCAGTGCAAAAGACAATGTGAATATTACGGCAGTAAAAGAGGCAATTATCGACATTGCCCCGCCGGAAATAAAGCGGGAGCCTTTGCTGGCCGGCGACCTCATCAATGAGGGCGACTGGGTGGTCTGTGTGGTTCCCATTGATCTGGCAGCCCCCAAAGGCAGGCTCATCCTGCCCCAGGTTCAGGTTCTTCGTGAAATCCTGGACTGTGATGCCTTGGGGCTCATGGTCAAGGAAAAAGAAATTGATGCGGCCCTTTCCGGCCTGCATCGAAAACCGGCCCTGGTGATTGCCGATTCCCAGGTGGTGATGAGCGTGGCCGGGGACGTGCCCGAAGATATCCCCTTAACCACTTTTTCCATTCTGTTTGCCCGGTACAAGGGGGACATCACAAAGCTTACGGCCGGTGCGGCCGCCATAGACGATCTTAAGGACGGGGACCGGGTCCTTATTGCCGAGGCCTGTTCCCACCATCCAGTGGCCGACGACATCGGCCGGGTCAAGATTCCCCGCTGGATCACCCAGTACACGGGCAGGGATTTGAACTTTGATGTCTATTCCGGCCACGATTTTCCTGAACATCTGGAAAAGTACCGGCTGGCCGTTCATTGCGGGGGATGCATGATCAACCGCGTTGAAATGCTGCGCAGAATCAAGGAGTGCCGCCGCCGAGGGGTGGCCATTACCAACTTTGGCCTGGCCATCTCAAAGGTCCAGGGGGTGCTGGACAGGGTCATAAAGCCCTTTGGAGGGATATAATGCACCTTCAGGAAAACGGCATTACCTTCGCAGCCCCCCCCTTGAACCGGCTGCCGTCGGTTCACAGGAAAATTTTCTGTCCGGGAAACACCTTGATTGTCTGCGTGCAGCTGGCAGACGGGCGGGTGGAAGATGCCTGGAGTACCGGCCGGATGATGCGCAGCATGAACCTTTTGCTGCAGGTTATTTCAGATGACCCCGGCCGGCCCTGTTTTGTCCGGCGCGCCCATTGCCTGTGCAACGACGGACATGCCCTGGCTGCGGTTCGCGCATTAGAGGACCTGGCCGGGATAGCGCCGCCCCGCAGCGCGCTTCTGGTGCGCAGCCTGGTTCAGGCCCTTCGATGTATCCAGGAGCACCTGCTTCACTTTTATCAATTTCACCTGTCCAACTGGGTCTGTTTAGGGCCGGCCCTGGGGGCTGATCCCGGTAAAACCGCCCGGCTGGCAGATCCATTGAACCGGGGACCTGATTATTTCAGGCAGGTCCAGGAGCGGTTGCGGCCCCTGGCTGAAAATAAAGGGATCAATGGATTTAATGACCGTTTCTGTGATCATCCGGATTACCGTGGAGCCGACGAATTCCATCTGCTGGTTCACAGCCACAGCCTGGAATCCCTTCAAATACAAAGTCTTCTGAACAAGGCCCTGGGGCTGCTTGGCTGTAAAAACGGCCGGCATCCGGCCTATCAGACAGGCGGGCTGTCCCCGGACATGAACCTTGGACAGGCCGTGCTGCAGCAGCTGCACGGCCTGGTTCGCCACTGCCGGGATTTTATTAACACCTCTTTTCTTACCGATCTTGAACAGATGGCCAGGGCCTACCCCCATTGGAAGGACCTGGCCATTGGCAGCACGTTTCTTTGCCTGGGCGATTTTGCCCGACCCCATGACAGGGGCCTGCTGTTTCCCAACGGCATTACCCGGACGGCAGGCAAAAATCAAATCGTTGATCCGGCCCGGCCCGATCGGGTCACGGAAGAACACACCCCTAAATGGAAGGACCTGGACACAGAACGGTACCGGCTCAACTTCGGCAGACACGGCCCGGTATTTTTCTGGAACAAAGGAAATTTGCCTTGGATTTTTGCTCCCCGCCACGGCAAAGATGCCTGTGAGGCGGGATCCCTTGCCCGGGTGATGGGGGCCTTTACCCAGGGCCGGCAGGAAGTGTGTAAAGCCGTAAATAACAGCCTGAAGGCCTCCGGCCTTTTGCCGGGGGATATGAACTGTGCACTGGGGAGGCTGTTGTCCCGGGGCATTGAATCTTCGGTTCTTTCAAAGGCCGCTTTGGACTGGCTGGATGAACTCAAGACTGAACCGGTCGGCAAACGGGCATTGATGAACCAGAACTTTCGTCTGCCCCGTACCGGTGTGGGAACCGGAAAGGTGGAAGTGCCAAGGGGATCTTTGATCCATACCATCCAAATGGACAAACACAGAATCATCCGCCATGACTGCCTTATCCCGTCCATGTGGAATTTTTCCGTCCGGGATTCAAAGGGCCGGCGCGGCCCCCTGGAACAGGCGCTGCTGGGGACACCGGTGAGAAACCCTGATCATCCCCTGGAACTTTTACGCATTGTCCACGCCTTTGACCCCTGCAACCCCTGCCATGTGGTGGTCCAGGATGCGGACACCGGAAGGGTCACCCTGTCAGGCCCCGGGACGTGACAAGAAACCGGAAAAAAAGATAAAAGAAGCTATGAACCGGAACACCATATTAGATGCACTTAAAGACCAAACCGGACAAACCGGCCTGTTTGCGGCAGCCGATCGGGTGCGCAAAGAAAACCTTGGCGACACCGCCCAGCTGCGCGGCGTGGTCCATTTCTCAAATTACTGCCGGTGTAATGACCTTTATTGCGGCCTGCTTAAAAACAACACCCAATGCCGGCGGTTTCGCATGAGTGAGGATAAGATTGTCGACACGGCCCTGGCCATTGCCCGGGCCGGGTTAAAAACCGTGGTGCTTCAGTCGGGTGAGGACCTTTACTACACCCGGCCCATGATCAGTTCTGTGATTGAACGAATCCTGGATAACGCCGATGTGGCCGTTACCTTAAGCTTGGGAATGCGGTCCAGAGACGACTTTAAGGCCTTTCGGGACGCCGGGGCCCAGCGGTATCTCATGAAGCACGAAACCATGAACCCCGTTCTCTATTCCAGGATGCGCCCGGGCCAGCAGCTTGCGGACCGGCTTAAAACCATCCATGAGTTGCGGGAACTCGGATACCAGGTGGGGGTGGGCAATATCGTGGGCCTGCCCGGCCAGACCCTTTCAGATCTGTGCGAGGACATCCTTTTTTTCCAGGATTTCCAGCCGGACATGATTAATATCGGCCCGTTTATTCCCCATGCCCAGACCGTGCTTAAGGATGAACCGGCCGGGGACATGGACCTGATGCTGCGGGTGTTTGCCTTAACCCGGATGGTGACCGGCAACACCCATATTGCTGCGGCCAATACCGTGGCCACCCTGGACCCGGAACAGGGGCAGTACCGGGCCTTGACTCAGGGCGGCGCCAATGTAATGATGCCCAATTGCAACCCGTTTCAAAAAAGCCAAAAGGATAAAATTGAATACGAGTTTCAGATAACCACCCATAAACGCTACGTTTCCGTTAACGAGGCCCGAAGCGTCCTTGCCCGGGCCAACCGGACCGTGGACAAGGGAAAGGGACACTCCCTTAAAATACGAGGAGAACAGGTTTGATTAAGGTAGCCATATACGGTAAGGGGGGCATTGGCAAATCCACCGTGGCCTCATGCATATCCGCCGCTTTAGGGATACAGGGAACCCATGTCATGCAGATCGGCTGCGACCCCAAAACCGATTCCACCATCAATCTTCTGGGGGGAACCCCGCCGCCGCCCATCCTGCAGTATCTTCAGGAAAACGGGCGGCCCGACACCCTGGACGCCATTGCCAGACGGGGCTTCGGCAATACAATCTGCATGGAGGTAGGCGGCCCGACCCCGGGTGTGGGCTGTTTTGGCCGGGGCATGCTCACCGCTTTTGAGCTTTTGGACGACATGGGCGCCTATGATGTTTACCAGCCGGACGTGGTGCTTTACGACATTCTGGCCGATGTGGTGTGCGGCGGCATTGCCGTGCCCATGCGCGAAGGATTTGCCGATAAGGTCTGTATTGTCACCTCAGGTGAAAAAATGGCCCTGCTGGCCGCCCAGAACATTATCCTGGCCCTGCGCAATTTTGCAGACCGCAACTATGCTGAACTCGGCGGGCTGATCCTCAACTGCCGGGATATGGAAAACGAAGCGGAACGGGTAAAGGCCTTTGCCCAGAAAATGGAAACCGCCATTTTAGGGGTGATTCCCCGGGACAGGGCCATCCACACATTTGAAGAAGAAGGCAAGACCATTGTTGAGGCAGACCGTACCCTGCCCACCTCGGCCCGGTTTTTTGAACTGGCCAAAACCATTGCCGGGTTTGGGGACCTTTAAAACATTGCTCAAGGATTGAACAAACACGACCGTAAGGATATTTGTATGGACCTGGATCATGCCCGCATCAGGGTTGAAAACCTGCGTGAGAAATCGGATTTTCCCTTTGCCCCCCTGGAAGGGGTGGGCCCTAACCTGGCCGGCTGGGGCGTCATCGAGACCTGCCTGCTGCTGCCGGAGTCGGTGGCGGTCATGGTCGGGCCTTCGGCCTGCCTGCGCCATTCAGCCTTTATGGCCCATGCCAGGGGATTTACAGAACGGTTTTATATGCTGTGCGTGCCTGAACTTGACATGGCCATGGGCAATCACCTGTCCGTGGTGGAAAAGGGCATCAGGGACATTGCAAAAACGCGGCAGGAAAAGGTAATTTTCCTGATTGTGGGGTGCCCGGATTATATTCTGGGTACGGATCTTACCGGGGTCATCCGGCGCCTGGAAGCCGCCACCGGGAAAAAGATCATCCCCGGGGCCATGGCACCCATTACCATCGGGCTTAAATCATCCCCCTTTGCCTCGGCCTATACCTCGTTTTTCGAGTTCCTTAAGGACACACCCCGGGGTCAAGATGACCGGGTCCTCAACCTTTTGGGCACATTTATGCCCCTGTCGGATTCCGGGGAGCTTTATCAGGTTCTGGCCGCCGCCGGCATGGACACGGTACTTCAAATCCCCCTGTGCCGTGATTTAACACAATTCTCGCGCATGGCCCATGGCCGGGCCTCAGTGGTCCTGCACCCGCTGGCCAACGGCCTTTCCGGCAAAATGGAACAAGAGATGGGCATTCCGGCCTGTTTTGCGCCAACGTCCTATGGATTTTCCATTATCCGGGAACAGTATGAGAAAATCAGTGAGGCTGTGGGACAGCCCCTTGATACCGGGCCTTATGAACAGGCGGCCCGGCAGGCGGCGGCCCCCTTGCTGGAGATGCTTTACGGCAAATCGGCCGCCGTGGGATGCAGTATCAACGGCAGCCCCTTTGAGCTTTCCCTGTTTCTGGTCCAAAGCGGTGTCAATGTGGAAGCCGTTTTTGCCCGGGGCGCCATCAAGCCCTATGAATGGGACCTGATCCAGCAATTGCGTAAGGTAAAACCGGACATCCATGTGTACAACGCATCCCATCCGGCCCTGTGCGGACACACCCAACCTTTTGACACCGTGGAACTGGCCTATGGCGTTGATGCGGGTATTTTTTGTGCCCAGGCCGCCAATGTGCCCCTGTCCCGCTACCAGGAACAAACATACGGGTTTGAAGCCGCTGTCTGGATGCTTGAACAAAGCTGCCGGGCCCTGACCCATCCGGTGGACAACTATGAGTGGATATACAAACACAACTTTCTCATATGAGGGATCACCCATGAAAGCATATCATCATCTCCTTCCCCTGGCCACGGGCTATTTCGGGGTCAGTTCCGCACTTTACAACTTTGGCGGCCTGGTGGTCATCTATGGACCTGCAGGCGGGGCCTGGCACATCAATATCGAGGATGAACCGCGCTGGTACCGGGGGCCGGCCACAGTGGTGGGGGCGGGCCTGCTGGAAATGGACGTGATCCTGGGCAATGATAACAAATTTATCACCCATATCGTTGAGACCGCCAAGGGGTTGAATTCCCCTTTTGTGGCCCTGTCAGGCACCCCCATCTCAGAGATTATCGGTACCGATCTTAAGGGATTTGTGCGGAGTGTTGAAAGCCGTACCGGCATCCCGGTGTTCATGGTGCCCACGGCCGGTTCCGAACCCTATCCCGAGGGGGCGTCCAAGGCGCTTCTGGCCCTTTCCGACAAAATCATGGATCCGGATGCCCCTAAGCAGCCCAAAGGGGTTAACATCCTCGGGGCCATTCATCTTTCCACGGGCCGGCAGGCCCATATCGAACCGTTGCTTAACGCCATCCGGGAAGATGGATTTAAGCTTATGGGCGGGTTTTCCTGCCCCATCCCCGGGCAGGATGATCCCCTTGAAGGGATTCGCGTGGCGCCGGGTGCTGAGGTTAACGCCGTGGTGTCCACCAGCGGGCTGGCCCTGGCCGAGCGGATGTATACGGATTTTGGAATTCCCTTTGTGGCGGGCATGCCGGTCGGGCTTTCCGGACGTGATGCCTTTCTGGCCATGCTGCACGGACAACGGCCTGAGTTTCAGCTGCCAAAACAGGAAACAACCCCTTACCGGCACGCCCTGGTTATTGGCGAACCAATCATGGGATACGGGGTCCGGCATTGCCTGCGTTATGATTTCGGCCTGCCCCGGGTGGACGTGATCTCAGTAACCCCCAGTGAACCGCTTTTCCGGGAATCCAAAGGCCGGACCGGCATCTTGGCCGAACAGGGACCCGCAGATATGGACACGGACGACGAGCAGCAGATCACAGAATTGATGAATGACCCGGATGTGGACCTGATTGTAGCGGACCCCTTTTACCAGGCCCTGCTCACCAAAGAGGCAGCGTTCATCCCTTTACCCCATGTGGCCATGAGTGCCCGGATTCATTGGGACATGGGTTACGAATACGCCGTGGACAAGGGGTACGCGTATCTGGCCTCACGTCTGCAATGAAAATGAACTTTCCCCTCAAACACTAATTTAATGTTGGCTTTTCCTGATAATTTTGTAAGCTGGCATACAAATCATCCTGGTAAGCGATACTTCCCCACAGGGAATATGCCAGGGCTTTTTTGACCGTATCCCGGGACAGCGGAGCATCGCTCAAGGTTTTGGTGTGGCGGTTATAGCGGAATGTCCGGGGCGGTTTATGGGGCTGGAAGGCCACCAGTTCATGGTTGGCACCCATCCATGCGAATGTTTTATCCCGTTGCATAATCGCACGTAGTTTGTCCATGGGGATATCTTTTGTCATATCATGGCCGATCATGGGCGTATAGGCACTGATGCCGGCCAGTGACAGCAACGTTACCGGCAAATCAAGCTGACTGGCAAGGCGATCATCCATTCGCGGCGCAATGCCGCCGCCGGTAATAACGGCAGGAATATGGAAGTGAGTAACCGGGACCATCTGATCCCCGTAAGTCCGGGCGTCATGGTCTGCAACCACCAGAAAAATGGTGTTTTCCCAGTAATTGGACTTCCTGGCCTTTTCAAAGAACCGCCCAATGGCATAGTCCGCATATTTTACCGCATTTTCACGGGTTGAAGCTGGTTCATTAACCGGGCTGATCCGCCCTTGCGGGTATTCAAAGGGGGAATGGTTTGAGGATGTGAACACCAGGCTGAAGAAAGGCTTATGCTCAGTGGCGAACCCGGTGAACTGCTGATGGGCTTTATTAAAAAGGTCTTCATCACTTACCCCCCAGGAACCGACATATTCCGGATTGGAAAACGTGGGGGCATCCTGAATACGGTTAAAGCCATTGCCCAGAAAAAAGTGTTTCATGTTGTCAAAGTGGCTTTCACCGCCATAGATAAACTCGGTGACATACCCTTGTTTTTTTAATACATCCGCAATGGTGAAAAAATTGGCCTGGCTTTTGCCCAGCTTAACTGTTGAACGGGCCGGCGTTGGCGGGAATCCGGCTGTAAGCGCTTCAATCCCCCGCACAGAGCGGGTTCCCGTTGCATATAAATTGGTAAATGCCCAGCCTGAGTGAATCAGATTATCCATGTTCGGTGACAAATCTTTTCCCCCCAGGGATTTCACAAACTGTGACCCATGGCTTTCCAAAAGAAGAATGACCATATTTTTTTTCTTTGTCCCTGTGGCTTTATGATAGGCAAGGGTCGGATATTGACCGGTAGCAAACGCATCCGGATTTAAATCCATTTGAGACCGGATGGTTTTGATCACGTCAGCCTTATCCATTTTGGGATACAGGTCCACCGCACTGGCCTCACCCCCCATCTGGGTTATGGCAAACATAACCGAGTATGATGAATTTAAAACCAGATCATTAACCAGCGGGTCGGTGGAAAATGAGACCATAGAAGGATTCATGGGCCTGTGGTCGAGGCTGTTTCTTGCGCCAAAAACGCACAATGCCGTCAACATCACCCCAATGGCCGGACGATAAATCCATTTGACGGGGGATGACAGGTTACTGGTCCACCGGCCCGTTGCTCGCCACAAGGCCCAGACGGTTAACAGGGAGACCCCAAGCCCCACCAAAAGTTCCGGCTTATAACCGGCCCACAACATGGCCAGGACTTCCCTGGGATAGATCAGGTATTCTACAAAGATACGGCCGGGCCGAAGGTCGTATTCCTGAACATAGGAAACCGTGGCCACTTCCATATAGACCAATATCCATCCGCCAACGGTAAGCCATATTCTGAGCACGGATTTCCATATCCGGCCGGCCCGATGAGAACCAGATATTACACAATGAAGAAGTGCCGGAAGAACCAGAAAATAACTGAGGGTGGACATATCAACCCGCAATCCCCCCAAAAAAAGCCGGGCCAGGTCTGAGGCCCCATGCAGACGGTCCCATTGCCATAAGGACAGGCAAAGCCGCGAGGCTGACAGAAAAACCAGGGCCAGTATGAAAAAATTAACTATGGGCGTTAAATAATGACGCTGTTTCATCATGGGGTCACATCCTCCAGGCTCCAAATAATTCGGGCTAAAGGATATCAGAGGATATATGAAGAATTTATGAAGACGCCTCATTTTTCTCTTCACGGTTCCTTCATAGTGGTGGTGCTATCGTCCCTGAAACAAACCTAAAAAATTTTGGAGACCATCATGAAGACAACCATGGACAGGAGACAATTTTTAAAATATACGGGTGTCAGCTTGGCCGGCCTGGGGCTGTCTTCCCTTAACCTGCCTTTTTTCCGTATGGGAAAGGCCCGTGCTGCCCTTGGCCGTGACGCCTGGTGTTTTGGCGTCATGGGCGATACCCAGTGGAAGACCGGCCTTTGGGAGACAGGGGGGCATATGTCCTGTGCCACAGGCATTATTGACGTCATCAACCAGCAGTTTATCGGGCATGGCTGCAAATTTGTGGTTCAGGTCGGGGACCTTGTGGGAGATGAATCCTATATGGGCAAACGGTGCCTGCCCACCCGGGCTGACCATGCCCGGGAACTTTACCATGAAGGCATCGGCTTTTTCCCGTTAAGGGGAAACCATGAATCCAGCTCAACCGCAGCCAATGAGTTTCCGGTTATTTTCCCCCAGACCCTGGGAAAAGGCCACAACCTTAACGGTGCCGCCCATTTCCAGGCATCGGATAATGAGCAGCTCAAAGGCCTGACCTATGCCTTTGACTACAATAATGTGCGCTGCGTCATGCTCGACCAGTTTGTCCGCAGGGACGGCAGCAACTACAACCCATCAGACAAAGCCAGACAGGAGTACTCCAACAATATGGTGGATCAGGTGGACTGGACAGACAGGGTTTTATCTTCCACGCCTGACGGATACCATTCCTTTGTTTTTTCCCATAAGAATCTCATCGGCCAGAACCACAAGGACAATCTGTTCGGCGACAGCCTGACATCCAATGCCCATGCCAGAGATAAATTTCTGACCAGCCTCCACCACAACGGCACCGGCTATTATATCAGCGGCCATGATCACATGCACCACCGCTCCCTGGTATCCACCAGCGATGGATCTGCCATGGTGCCCCAGATGATTACCGCTTCCAACAGTTATAAATTTTATACCCCCCGAACCGGTGATGATAAGAGAGAGACCCCCCTTGGCCAGGAATTGTATACCATCGGATATTACATTGTGACCGTAGAAGGCCCCAGGGTCACCGTGGATTTTTACTCTGCCAGCCACGGCAGAAAATTCACCCGGGTCACCCGCGAAAGCCTTGATTCTATTCCATCTTCCTTTGCCTTTTTCTTAAGGGAACGGTTTGGTTACAGCCTGAACGGCCGGCAGTTTGAAATCCCCCAGGAAGGGGCTTACATTGATGTGACGGACAATTATCGGGGCACCACGGCCAAAATCCTGGCCGGGACAAACAAGGATACCAAAACCGATTACCTGAACCGCAATCTGACCAAAACCGTAAATACCGGCTGGGCTGATTCCAATAATACGGATGATGCTGTCAGTGACATCTTTACCCTGTGGGGAATGGCAGATAACTTAAGCCTTTATTCAGGTGCTGGCCTGCTGCCGGCTTCAGACAGGGTTCAGGTTACCGATGAATACGTTCTTTCCATGTCTTACAACAGCAAGAAAACAGGGGCTTTTGAACTTTCCAACGGCAAGGTATGCATTGCCGCCAGAAATAAAGACGACCAGTGGGTCAATGCCGTGAAGCTGAACCATGGCGGCACCACAGCTTTCAAAAAAGGCCCATATAAATCCACTTATGGTCTGGGCACCTATGGCATTGACCCTGACACCAGGACCGTCTGGGCAGTGATGAATCATGAAGGAGACTTTGTGGCCAAACTGATTTAAAGAAAATGGACAGTTAAAGAAATAATTCTACCGGCACCGGGCGGTTCAGGCAGATCCGCTCAAGATCAATGGATACGTCCCGGGTTATGATCCGAACCCCGTTGGCCGCTGCATTCTTAAGTTTGTCAGCATATGCCGGATCAATATGGGAGGCCGGGGAAAATTGTCTGGCATCCATGCGCTGGATCAAATAGAAAATCACCCCCATGTCTCCTTCTTTGACCAGGCGGACCAGTTCATCAAGATGCTTTTGCCCCCGGGTGGTCACGGCATCGGGGAACATGGCCCTTCCCTGCTCCACCAGGGTGCAGTTTTTGATTTCCACAAAGCAAAGCTTTCCGGAAGGGCTTTCCAGCTTCAGGTCCAGGCGGGTGTGATCGCTTGTTTTTACCTCTGATGTTACCTTTTTAAAGGCAGCCAACTCCTCAACCAGGCCGGCTTTAATCGAGTCCCGGACCAGTCTGTTGGGCACCTGGGTATTGATGCCGACCATGGACTCGGGCATCCGGATCAGTTCCCAGGTGTATTTGAGCTTTCGTTTTGGATTGTCACTCTGGGAAATCCAGACCGGGGCATCGTTCAGGGCACACCCGGTCATGGCTCCGGAGTTGGGACAATGGGCCGTAACGGTCTGCCCGTTTTCAAGGATCACATCCGCCAGAAACCGTTTATACCGCTTAACCAGCCGGCCGGCAATCAGCGGCGGCAGCTCATATCCGTTATATGTCACCGGTTACTTGCCGTTTCCCTGGCCGGTCATATAAAGCCGCAACGCTTCCTGAACGGTTCCGGCGGCAAGGTAGGCGCAATGTTCCTCATCTTTGGGCATTTCCCCGAGTTTGGACAAGATCAGCTCCCCGGTTATATCGGCCAGCTCTTCCACCTGTTTTCCAATGCTCAGTTCTGCGGCAAATGATCCGCACACGTTGCTGGACCCGCACCCGTCGGTCACGTATGAAGCACTTTTGACCCTTTCCCCCTCAAGTTCAAGAAAAATATCCATGGAATCCCCGCAGTCTCCCACGGTATGGGCATGAACATCGCAGTGTTCCATGACCCCCCTGAATTTGGGATTCTGCCACCGGTCAAAACCGGCATCCCCTAAAACGGTCCTTGCCTCATCAAATATCTGACCTTGAAGGTCATCCAAAAACTTATCCAGGTTGTCCGCCATTATTATGGTCCTTTCATTTTATATTATCTTGATCATGTTAATCATGATCTACCCTTCGTAAACCCCCTAATAATTGATTTCCCAGGGCATTCCCGTGAAAAAACATCAAGAATCGGCCTAACCGTCAACTGCTCAATTGTGAAAAATAGGTCTCTATAGAAACAGGCAAATACAGCCAGGGTGAATATAACATAATATGCGAAATATCATCATATTTCCTGACGAACATTTGTAAGGATTGCAGATGAAATAACTTGATCAAAATTGCGCCGAACTTTGGCTCATATACAAGGCGCATCAAAGGTTTAATAGCAGGCCTATTCAGCCTTTGATGCAACGCTGTAGATGAGTCAAAGGGCAAGTAATTTTGTTCAAGTTATAAAATTTGCAATCCTAAGGAAGCGAAACGGTTCACTCTGTCATGAAAAAGGATCTGACTGTAGGAACATTGCCGTCAAGAGAAATTGCAGCATGGTGGTGGATAATGATCCCGGTTTTAAATCTGAACCAGATGCCGTGGATTTGGATCTTGACATCTAATTGCGAAGTTGGTAAGCGAATTATGAAGTATAGAAAAAAAAGCTAAACTGTTTCAAAATAATATAGCGCTTACATTGAAGGATAATCCATTCTTTGTTTACGGAATTATCTGTTTTCATAAAGCGTTTTACGGCTCAACAATGGGTCAAATGCATTTAGAAATAAGTACTCAGCCCATTTAAGGGTCATTTGGTTTAGAAACCATCGTTGTTCCATAACAAAGTATCTTTGAGTCCGGAGGCTGCGTATGAATTTCTTATCAGGCAGATTTCTATTGTCAATTTGTATCTATCTTTTCTGTGGACTTATCGCAACAACATCCTTTGCTGCTAACGTGAGCGATAAGTTAAAACTAACCAAATCAACCATAAATTATGACTCTCAAACCCAAACCGGAACCATAGAGGTCAAACTGCAAAATACCGGCGCCGAGGATTTGAGTTATCCCATCAAAGTTGCGGTCATGGAAATTTTTTATTCCCTGGACAATGCCGACCTGGACGGGGACGGGGATGTGGACGGCCAGGACCTGGCATATGTCATCCGTCTGGCCGGTACGCCCGATGAAATTGCTTTAACGGATTTAATAGGACATTACGGACGCACGGATATTCTATCAGCTACAGGAACAAACCTTTCGGATTTTCAGATAACCAACCGTGTTGGCACCACCCCTGAAGGATTGCCATACCTGATCTACACTCAGGAGGCAGGCCAGGTATTGTCCCCGGGAGAAGAAACCGATCCTATTGCCTGGCAAGTCCATATCCCCGTTGATGCGTTTCAGGCCGACCGGACATTTCATTTCAGGGTAAAAGCGTTCTCAGGGGAAGACGTCACCCTGCCGGATCTTGATATTATTGAACCCGCTGAAGGTGCCAACTTAGAAACAGTCCGGCCCACGGTCAGGGTTGCTTTCCAGGATGAAGAATCGGACATCGACACAACGTCCCTGATCGTTGAAGTCAACGGCGTTGCTGTCAGCACTTCCGGTTTTACCGTCACCTCTGCCGGGGCCACCGGCGAAGTTCCCAACGATCTTCCCTTTAATGATAATACCATTACGGTAAGCATTGCCGATACTGCCGGAAATATAAAAGAAGCAACTGTGAACTTCCTGGTACAACCGGATACGGATACAGACGCTGACGGCATCCCGGACTGGTGGGAAACATTGCATTTCTCAAGTTTAGATGCTGATTCGGATTCTGACGGGGACGGGATTTCCAACTATGATGAATACCTTGCCAATACCGATCCCAATAATTCGGATATCCAGGCACCTGAAGTTTTAAGCCAGTATCCCCCTGCCGGTACAAGTTCAGTGGCTACCCAGGGCAATCCTTTTGAAATGGTCGTCACTTTCACGGACAGTGGGTCCGGCATTGCCTCGGTTGTCCTTTTAGATGAAAACGGGGTGGACATATCCGGCCAGGCGGTTATTACCGGGAACTCTATCATCTTTACCCTGGATAATCCGGAAAACAGGGCATACCAATACCAGTTAATCCTCATAGATGAGGCCGGGAACAAAACCATTGTGAATTTTTCTTTCACAATAGACAGCATCCTTCCTTTTGTCACGCCCAGTATAGCCGCAGGGCATTATGAGTCTGCGTTCACAGTAGACTTAACCTGCTCGGAAACAGCAGACATCTATTATTCCACAGACGGATACCCGCCTTTTGAAGGCGCGGCCAACACAACCGTGCAAACCGCTACCCTGGCCGTAACAGGGATAAACATAGATAAAACCACCCACCTTCAATATTTTGCAATAGACGAGGCCGGTAATACCG
Source organism: uncultured Desulfospira sp. (assembly GCA_963663165.1). GTDB lineage: Bacteria > Desulfobacterota > Desulfobacteria > Desulfobacterales > Desulfobacteraceae > Desulfospira. The sequence continues at coordinate 1,768,000 of OY760175.1, forward strand.
GCCCCACAGAAAGCGCCGTCTATCACCTTGATTCTACTATCCCTGTGACACAGATCCAGGCACAGCAGGGAGAAAATGATTATGTCACCCTTTCCTGGACATCTGTTGCCCAGGCTGCAAGTTACCACATCTACCGGGTGGTGAACCCGGTTGACAAACAGATTCTGGACGACTGCGTTGCCAACGGTATTGCTCCTCCGTCCCGGTTAAGGCTTCTTGGCAGCGTCACCGGAGAAACACAAACCGATGACCAGGTTATTCCCGGCACCACATACTATTACGGGATAACCATAAACACCCAGGAAGCATTGGAAGGCCCTCTGTCTGAATTAGCCTCAATTGAGTTTTTAGGCTCATCAACAGCCGTGGATAAGGATGAGGCCATTCAAAGAGCCAAAACCTGGCTTAAGGCAAACCAAACCACCCTTGGTTTCTGGGGCAATGAAAAAAACAAACTCCTTGTAACAAGCCAGGTGCTTAACGCATTCAACTCTTTAGAAGAGGATGATGCAGCCGTAAGAAAAGGTGTTTTCTTCTTAAGAGGGAACTATGCGGACAACAATGATTTTCTTGGACGGCAAATCAACACGCTCTATGATTTTGACCAAAATGTTGATTATCTTGTGGCTAAACTGATCGCTCAGTCCTACATCGTAGAATCCGGTGAAACATCATACATTACGGGTTGGGGGACCAGACCGGGATATTACCCTGATCCTGTCTGTACGGCTGTAGGGGCTTCCACTGTAGCAAAAACAACAAAGAGTACCTCATTAGTCAATTATAGTTTTACGGCCTTAAAAACCAATTGGTCCAGTCTCTTTTACAGCTCGGAGAACTATCGTTTCGGCTGGATCGCTGGTGGAGATGCAAGCGTCTATGTTTCAAGCCTGATTTACCATATTCTTGCAGACAATTTCTCTGCCTCATCCCTGACAAACTTCACCAGTGACTGGATCATTAACACTCAGACGGATAACGGAGACGGATCATTCGGCAACGGAGTGATCGACACAGCTGCCGTCCTTTTATGGCTGGACATCCCTGAAACCAACAAAATAAATGCCGTCAGTTACCTTGTAAATCAGCAAAACCCCGACGGTTCCTGGTTAAACGATCCTTATGTCACCGGCTTATGCCTTAAAGCACTTTCAAATATAGACTGAGCCGCTAAAAAATGAATCAAACACTTTGTCGATAAAAGGGGAATACCAATGAGATACCCGAAACACATTCGAATTTTTAGATTCATCATCCCGGTAATATTGTTCACCATTCTCAGTATAACACCCGCTTTTGGAACAGACCTTCCCACAGACGATGATCTGGCCCAGACCATGGAGTGTGAATGGGCGACAATTGAAGATCCGGAAAATCCCGGAGAAGAAATCAATGATCCCAATGACAAGTTAGTCGCCCTTGCGGCCAGCCTGGATAATGACCCGGTTAAAATTTACAACTGGGTTTATAAGAATATTTATTCTCCCCAGTTTATTTACTCTCAGCTTGAGAATGGCTCCTGGAAGTATGATTATACGAAATCCAGGTTGGGGGCAAGAGGGGCATATCTATCAAAAAGAGGAAATTCATGGGACCAGTCTTCCTTATTAATTGCACTTTTAAGGATATCCAATATTCCGGCTCGTTATGTTCAACTGGGGTCATATCATCTGGTTTATGTTGAAGCCTGGCTGGATCTGGACAATTATCATGGAATAGCTGATAGCAGCCAGAAAGGATGGGTCCCTCTTTTTCCCTGGCTCAAAGAGAACAATTTCATTGAAGGCCTGGATCTGTTTGTAACGGACGGGTCGATAACAGACCCGGTACCGGACGGTTTGGAATTTGATTTTAAAGACTACCTTTCTTCACCGGACGAAAATGGAAGCGTTGTAAAGCATGAGACAACACTTGAAAAATATGAAGAAAAACTCCAGAATATTTTAAACACAAACCATCCAGGGAAATCATTAAAAGATATTCCCTTCAATGAAGACTTAATCGACAACACGGCCCTGGTTCTGCCCAGATCTTTTCCGTCAAAACTTAAACTATTTTTATCAGTCACCAAGAACCGGTTCAGCGAAGTTGACCCTTCAAACCGGGAATACATCCGGCTGGTAATAAGAAATTACAGCAGCACCGGCACCAGCCTCCTTGATTACACCCTTTACATGCCAAAAGCTGCCGGTAAAAGGTTTTGCCTGGACTGGAATTATTCAGGCTCTTCTTTTCAGCCGGTATTCAAATTAGATGGTGAGTCTGTCCAGACAAGCTCCTACACATTGGGGGCTGATGATAATTTTTATATCGTGTATCAGGTTGCTGGTCAAAGTTCGGTTCTCCGCGATCAAAAACGGGCCGCAGGCACTTTCATGCAGATCGGTTTTGACCCTTTAAGTGCTTCTCAGATCACCATTGAAAAAGCCAAACAAGAATTACAAACCGTTGATGCCAGCAACGTCCTTGATCCGTCTACCCACGAAGAATATCTCGGACTCATGGGGCAGGTTTTATCGGAAACTTTTTTATACCGGCTATATGAAAATGCCAGGAAAACCACCAGTTATTTCTATGGGATAAAATACTGGGGCCTTAGTCCAACGTTTATTTACACAGATTATAATTCTGACGACCATCCTATCCCGACAGACCCGGAATCCAAATTTTATTATCATCCACAATGGAAAATTGACGCTCAATCTTCAGCTTCCATGATTAAATGGGACAGTTCAGGACAGCAACTGGTTACCTACTCTACCGACCCTGATCATAACAACTGGGATGCGCCGATAAACGTGACCTCAAAAAGGATTTCAGGGTTTGTCGCGTCATTTAACGAAGGCAGAATCTTTGAAGACTGGATGGATACTCCGGGGGCCAGCACCATCAAAGGGCTGATGATAGCCAATGAAGACCCTGACAATACCGGCAACCATATGGTGGAATTAACGAGTGACAGCATTGTTAGCGAAACTCAGACAACAACATCTTCCTTTGAAAGTGTTCCTCTTTCCGGTGAACAGCCTACATGGTCTACTGGTGCGGCGATAAATGATCTTTATAAAGTAGATTACGATGAAGCTTATGATGGTTTTCAACTTAATGGTGCTTTAAGGGTTCCTGATAGCTGGGTACTGGTTGATCCTAACAGCAACTCCTTTCCTTTGGATGCAGATGCAATTGATGGTAGCTACGGAGTTGTTGTTTGGCCTAACGCATACATCACAAGAGGATCAAAATTTGACCTGAAAACATTTAAGTACGCCAGTCTGGGTAATGGGGCTAAGTATAAAGTTGTTGGTTATCGTAGAGATTCCAATGGTAATTTAGTTTCTGTCAGTGGGTATGAAAAAAATCTAACGGCAAATCAAAGTCCACAAATAGCGACTTTCAATTGGACGGATGTTCATCAAATTTATATTGTACGAACAACAGCGGCAACTACATTTTATGACCCGCTTATTATTGATAATCTCCAGTATATCCGCAAAGAATACGTTTCCGACCTTGAAAATCAAACAGAAGGATATCTCGGCACCAAAACCGTTTGGGACATTATCCAATTGCTTGACCAAGGTGACACCGTTGTAACACCGGTCCAAATCGTTGAACATGACGGCATGACGGGCAATATCCGCATTGTTTACGGAGCAGATGGAAGCGACCAGTATTCCTTTGGCATGGATAACGGCGGATCTTCTTCAAAAGAAACAACAACAAACGAGTCCTATACAGATACGAATACAATCTCGCTGGACTCAGGCACTTTAAGCTCTACTACCCAGACCGACTGGAAAGATAAATACACCACCCTGGTCAATGGTGTAGAAACAACCATTAAAAAAGCCTCAGAAACCATGAATGCGGCAAAGACCGCCCTGGGCGACCCGGTAGACATGGTAAGCGGCGAGTTCTACACGGAAGAAACCCCGGATTTCCTGATCAAGTCCCGGGGGCTCGATTTATCCATTATCCGTAAATACAGAAGCCAGCTGATCTACAACGGCCCGTTCGGATACGGCTGGACCTGGAATCATGCAGAGCGTATCCTGCCCTTGGCCGGTGGTGATGTCCTTTATTACAATAACGACGGGGATGCCCTGGAACTCACCTCTAACGGTGACGGGACATATACCTGTCCTTTGGGGTCGCAATTTGTTCTGGCCATAGAATCCGGCCAATACGTCATCACCCAAAACCGGACCCGGCAAAAATCCTATTTTTCCGACCAGGGGTATCTGGTCAGGAAAGAGGACCGGTTCGGCAATACCCTGACATTTGGATATGGCAATACCAGCTATCCGGGTCAAATTACCGCCATAACGGACGGCCTTGGCAGATCCCTTACCCTGGCCTATAACTCAAACGGTAAAGTCATCAGTATCACGGACTTTGAGGGCCGGTCCTGTTCCTACCTTTACAGTGACATAAGTTCCGGAGACGGGCTTGGAGACGACCTGATTGAGTTCAGAGGCCTTGATTACCAAACCAGCCTTGATAACGCCACCCGGTACGAATATTTGTCCAATCAGGAAAACGTATACCTGAACCATAACATGACCAAGTACACCCTGCCGGGCGGGGATTATCTTGAGATCGGGTATTATAAAAACGACCAGGCGGCCTATCATACCAACGCCAAGGGCGAGACCTTCAACTTCATGTACAGCCGGTTGAACCGGTATGCAGAAACCTGGAACGAAGAGGGGTATTACCGGAAGGTCTTTTTCAACGAAGCCAATGACGTTATCCGGGTCGCCAATGAGGACGGCACCATTGAACAGATGGCGTATGATGAATACGGCCATCATAATAAGATTTCTCATACGGATGGCAATGGATACACCACCACGTTCCAATACTATCCTGACGGCGCAGCCGATCCGGAAGCTTATGTCAAAAAACGGAATCTGTATCTTAAAACCGATGCCCTGGGCTGCACCTGGGCTTATCAGTACGATGATACGAATAACGCCTATGCACCGTCTCAAGCAACAGACCCTGCCGGTAACATCACTCAGTTTGAATATGATACCAACGGCAGTCTCTATAAAAAAATTCAGGCTCCGGGTTACGCCTTTGATGGTAACCAAGATCTGGTGGCGGACGCAAACGCCACGGGATTCGAAACCGTATACGAGTATGACGCTTACGGGAATATCACCAGAATCACGGACCCGTTAAGCCGGTATGAAGAACGGATCTACGATACAAACAGCCTGTATCTTGTCACTAAAAAGGACAAGCTGGGCAACGAGACCCGGTACCAGTATTACAAAGACTTCGTGGAAAACATGCCCATAGGGGCGGTTAAATCCGTAACGGTTGTATCCGGAACCAATGAATACACCACCACTTATGAATATGACCAACTGGGCCGGAAAACCAAAGAAACAGATCCGCTATCCCAGGCAACCCAATACCAGTACACCCTTGACGGGAAGCTTGAAAAAATCACTAAGCCCAACGGTGCCGTAACCCAACATATCTATGACACGGCCAGGGACATCGTGTCCGGAGCCCAGATCATAGAAACCATAGATCCGCTGGGTAACTCCGTTCATTTTTCCTATGATGCCACAGGCAAGCTGATTAAAAAGCAGGATAAAAACGGGAACATCTTCACCTTTGCCTATGACAAAATGGGCCGCCTCGCCAAAGAGGTTGATCCGTTCAGAACCGTCAAAAATTATGTTTATGACGGCAACGGCAATAAAACCTCAATCAAACTTTATAATCAGGCTGGAGTTCTGCTCAAGGAAACCAAATTCACCTATAACGCCGCCAACCAGCTGGTGGAAAAAACCATCCCCTGCGACTTTGAAGAAGATGGTTGTGAAAAAACGGTTCAGTACCAATACACCCTTGACGGTAAACCACAGAGCCAGACCATTGTTTTTCCGGAAGGGGACGATTTAGTCACCTGGTATGAATACAATGCCCTGGGCCGGTTAAAACAGGAAACCAAAGGATACGGAACTGATGACGCCCGGGCCACCCAATACAGATATGACGCCCTGGGCCGGTTGACCCGGACCATATTCCCCTTAGGCAATTCTGAGGTCCGTGAATATGATGCCAACGGCAATGTAACTGCCGTAAAACTCTATGACCAGGCCGGGACCCTGATGGAAGAGACTGGAAACATTTATGATGCCCGTAATCTTCTGGTTGAAACCGTTAATCCTCTGGGAAACAGCACATACTACACCTATGACGCCCTTGGAAGAAAAACGGAACAATTTCAATTCCTGACCGAATCCGGGGATATGATCCAGTACCAGTGGCAGTATGATGCCGTGGGCAACCTGGTCCAGGAAACCGACCCCCTGGGCCGGCTGACCCGGCACGGATATGACCTGAACAACCAAAAGGCCAAAACTGTTGACGCCCTGGGCCAGACCACTGCATTTGAATACGATCCCAACGGCAACCTGGTGGCCGTCACCTATCCGGACTTGAGCCGGACTGTTACCTATTATGACGCCCTGAACCGAAAAATCGGTGTTGAAGATGAACTGGGCTATATTCAGACCCTTGACTATGATGAAGACTCCAACCTGGTGTCCCACCTGGATGCCCGGAAGGGGATCTCCACCTTTGAATATGATGCGGCCAAGCGGTTGAGAAGAAAAACCAATGCCCTTGGATATACTGAAGAGACCGAATACGACCCGGCAGACCGGGTAATTCAGACAACAGACGCCAGGGGGATTATAACCCTGCTTTCATATGATGCCGCAAGCAACCTGGTCAGCCAAACCCTGGCTTCCGGCACAGATGATCAAACCGTTACCCAATTTGAATATGACCTCAACAACCGGAAAATCAGAGAGATCCATGAGACAACCCAAGGGGACCAGATTACAGCCTTCGAATATGACGACCGGGGCTTGCTGACCCACAGGAAAAACGGATTCCACACCGGTTCCCCGGAAATCTGGGAATATGAATATGATAAAGCCAGGCAACTGGTGGCGACCATTGATCCCAACGGTAACACCATCCAGGTGTTTTATGATGCCGTTGGCCGCAAAAAAGCCCAGACCCAGGCCCAGGGCCTGGTGAAATATTACTGGGAGTACGACCTGGCCGGAAACGTCACCCTTGAAAGAAAACCCGAGGGAGAGGAAATCCAGAACGCCTATGATGCCCTTAACCGCCTGGTTCTGGAAACCAGGGGGGGCGACCAGCGCCGGTTTGAATATGACAGCCGGGGGCATCTTACCCGGGAAGAGAATTTTAACGGGGATGCCACGCAATACCAATATGATTTAGCCGGCAGAATGACCCAAAAAACAGAAGCCGCCGGTACGGTCGATGAAGCCGTAAGCAAGTATGAATATGATGAAAACGGTAACCTGGTTGCTATCACCAATCCTTTGCTTAAAACCGTGTCCTTTGAATATGATGCGCTGAATCAGCGGATTACAGAAACCGACAGTGATCTCACTGTCAAAACCATCACCTATGATGAAAACGGTAATACCCTGTCCATTGAAAAAAAGGACGGCACAGACATCGAGTTTGTATGGGATAACCTGAACCGGAAGGAAGCAACAAAGGTTGATACGGTAATCCGGCAGACCTTTGATTATGATGTGCTTTCCAGGCTGGTATCTGCCACGGACACCAACCAGGGCACCGTAACCCACACCGCCACCTTTGATTACAACGACTACGGCCGCCTGGAAACCGAGGCCCAGGACTCGTATACAATCGGAAAACTCTATGACAACAACGGCAATAAAATCCAAATCACCTATCCTTCGGGCCGGGTGGTGGATAAGACCTACAATGAAAACAACGCCCTGACCCAGATCCTTTACCAGGGGAACACCATTGCCGATCTTACCCGTGACCGAAACAACCGGCTGACAGCCGCATCCTTCGGAAACGGCACAGGCCTTGCCCTGGACTATGACACCCGGGAACGGGAAACTTTAAGAACATACACGGATACTTTATTCTCCCAGGAAACAGGATATGATGCCCAAAGCAACATCCTTGAAGAGACGTTAGCCCTGAACGGCACCACCCGGGAAAAAGAGTACACCTACGACCACCAGGACAGGCTGGTCACAGCCACACCATCAACGACCTGGGACTATGACAGCGTGGGCAACTGGCTTTCTACCAACCAGAACGGCACAGCCGAATCAAGAACCGCCAACGATGACAATGAATACACCCTTGTTGACGGCACCGCCTTCATCCATGACCCCAACGGCAACCTGACCTCAGACGGTGAAAAAGACTATGTCTACGACTGGGCAAACCGGCTTATCCAGGTGGAGGAAAGCGGTCAGGTCCTGGCCGAGTACACCTATGACGCGGTGAACCGCAGGGTTACCAAAACGGTGGGAACGACAGTGACCACCTATGTCTATGACGAAACAGAGGTCATTGAAGAATACACCGGCGGCACATTAAGCCGGTCATATGTTTACTCAAGCAGCATTGATAAACCAATCCTCCTGGAAACCGGCAGCCAATTTTACTACTACATTGCCGACCGCCAGGGAAGTGTATGGGGATTCACGGATAACACCGGAACCCTGGTGGAGTCCTATGAATACACTCCCTTTGGCCTTATGACCATCTACGACAGCCAGGGCCAGGATATCACCGCAACCGGCTCCGCCATCGGCAATCCGTTCGGCTATACCGGCAGAAGATGGGATAGTGAATCAGGCCTGTGGTACTACCGCAACCGGATGTACTCTGCCGAACTAGGCCGGTTCCTCCAGCGCGACCCGGCTGGTTATGTGGATGGGCTTAACCTGTATCAATATACCTTGAACAATCCACTGCGGTACATTGATCCTATGGGGTTGACCTCAAGGGAAAACGATTTTTCATACAGCCTTCCAATTATCAATCTGAACGCTGATTATCAAAAACAACAGCAAGACTGGGAACAGCGTCAATTAATTGGTGCATACATTCAAGAAAAACAAGAAAAAATTTTCGTATCAACAACTTTGGACTTTACGCCAGGTGTAGGAGATGCAAAGGGAATTGGAGAGGGGCTATATAACGTATATGAAAATCCGGCCAGAAAAAGTGCATGGGGTTCATTAGGAGTTGGAATAGCAACTGTATTGCCTATTACAGATATAGTTAAGCTTCCTAAAATAGTTGACAAATTTTCTGAAATAAGTGAAACAGCAGAACGTTTGGTAGATATGGTCTCAAAGCAGGGAGGACGCTATGGGGACTTAGTTACCGACGGTGCGCATCGTCACCATATGCCAGCAAAACAGGCTACCCCTCTTACAGAAGCCGATGGACCAGCTATTCGAATGAGTCCTTCAGACCATCGTAAAACTGCGAGTTATGGTGGGAGGAAAGGATCAGCACAACAGGCATATAGAGACAAACAGGCAGATCTGATTCAACAAGGGAAGTTTGATGATGCATTTTTGATGGACGTTGATGACATTCAGTCAAAGTTTGGGAATAAATATGATGACGCAATTTTGGAAGCTATGGATGCGCTTCCATAGAATGGAGAATTGATAAATGCAATGGAAGATAGATGATAATGGAATAACTGGCCCTATTGATTTTGATATGCAGATCGAGAATGTAAAATCTCTATTGGGAGAGCCAACCGACTCGTTTAAAAGGACAAAAGATTCGAATGATGTGGTTATTGCCTATGAGGATGAAGGAATTCATCTGAATGTAAATGATGAGGGCATATTGACTCAATTAACCATCTTTCCTGATAACGAGGTATTTCTTGGCAATATTCAGCTAATCAACAAACCAATTGATTCTATTTATGCAGAATTTCAAACTCTCGGTATTGCAGTTGTTCGTGAGGATTCAGGATTGTGGTGTGAGGAGCAGAAAGTGTTTCTTGTTGATGTGGAAGGGATAGTGGATGGTGTAGAAATATACCGTGATTAAGCATGAATACCTCAAAGAACTTAGCAGACCCGTGGAGATCAGGAGGTCAGGTCAGATCAAAGATCAAGAGTCGGGCCGAGTTAACCATAAGGAATCAAACGACTAATTGTTTTAGACGGGGCTTAAAACCATCTTAAACAACCGTTTTTGGTCCCCAAATAACCATTTTAAGAAAATCGATGCTATAAAAAGCCCATTCGGTTTCATTTCCTTTTGCCAAAAACGATTGGACGATTGGGCGATTGGGGATTGGGTGGGGATTGGGGGTCGGGCCAAGCCAATCATCTAATATTAAAAGGGGAACGCCCCCAAAATGGGCTTAAAACAAGCTTAAATCAATGTTTTTGGCCCCCAAATGCCCACTTTAAGAAAACCGATGTTATAAAAGCCCATCCGGTTTCATTTCCTTTTGCAAAAAAAGAGTGATAGGGAAAGATGTATGAATTATATTGCCAGAAACGGATGGACTTTTCATATTGCCGCTATCATTATTATGATCTCGGCTTGTTTGTGTTTCCAGCCTTTCTCTTCTGTTCTTGGCAGCGCAGCATCTTTTTCAACTATTGCAGCCGCTGATTGTGTCGATACCGGCATCATCTCCTTTGATACTTGCAAGTTAAGCTCCACTACCCAGGCCGACTGGAAAGATAAATACACCACCCTGGTCAACGGTGTAGAAACAACCGTTAAAAAAGCCTCAGAAACCATCAACGCGGCTAAAACCTACCTGGGCGACCCCGTAGACATGGTAACCGGGGAGTTCTACACGGAAGAAACCCCGGATTTTCAGATCAAAGGCCGAGGCCTTGATCTGTCCATTGCCCGAAAATACAAAAGCAAGACCATCTACAACGGCCCGTTCGGCTACGGCTGGACCTGGAACCACGGGGAACGCATTCTGCCCCTGACCGGGGGCGATGTCCTTTATTATGATAATGACGGGGATGCCCAGGAGATTAATTCCAATGGCGACGGGACTTATACATATCCTAAGGGATCTCAGTTTGTTTTGACCATGGAATCCGGGGAATATGTGATTACCCGGAACCGGACCCGGCTAAGATCCTTTTTTTCCGGCCAGGGATATCTGATCAGGAAGGCGGACCGGTTCGGCAATACCCTGACATTTGAATACAACAATGCCGGCCACCCGGAGCAGCTTACCCACATCAAAGACAACCTGCTGGTGAACGGACAACCCCGGTCCCTGGAGCTGACCTACAACTCAAGCGGCAAAGTTACCAGTGTGACGGATTTTGAAGGCCGGACCTGCTCCTATCATTACCTTGGGGATGATCTGATCGAATTCAGGGGTCTTGATTACCAGGCCTCACCCGGCAATGCCACCCGGTACGAATACCTGTCCGGCCAGGCAAACGAGTTTCTGAACCACAACATGACAAAGTACACCCTGCCGGGCGGGGATTATCTTGAAATCGGGTATTATAAAAACGACCAGGCAGCTTTTCACCGCAACGCCAAGGGCGAGACCTTCAACTTCATGTACAGCCGGCTGAACCGGTACGCCGAGACCTGGAACGAAGAGGGGTATTACCGTAAACTATTTTTCAACGAAGCCAATGACGTTATCCGGATCGCCAACGAGGACGGCACCATTGAACAGATGGCCTATGATGAATACGGCCATCACAACAAGATTTCCCATACAGACGGCAACGGGTACACAACCACGTTTCAATATTACCCCGAAGGCACTGCGGAACCAGCCCGGGAAGCCTTTGTCAAAAACCGTAACCTGTATCTTAAGACCGACGCCCTGGGCCGCACCTGGAAGTACCGGTACGATGATGCAAACAACCCTTATGCACCGTCACAGGCAACGGACCCTGCAGACCATATTACCCGGTTTGAGTATTATACCAACGGCAGCCTGCATAAAAAAATCCAGGCCCCGGGTTACAAATTTGATGATGACGGGGGTCTGGTTGAAGATGCAACCGCGCAGGGTTTTGTAACCGCATACGAATATGACGCTTACGGCCATACCATCAAAATCACGGACCCGCTGAACAAATTTGAGGAACGGATCTATGATACAGCCAACAACCTGTATCTGATGGTGCTCAAAGATAAGCGGGGCAATGAGACCCGATACCAGTATTATGAAGATTTTTCGGAAAACATGCCCATAGGGGCTCTGAAATCCAAAACCGTCATATCCGGGACAAAGGAGTACACTACAACATACCAATATGATCCGCTGGGCCGAAAGACCAGGGAAACAGATCCCCTTTTACAGGAGACGGAATACCAGTACACCCTTGACGGCAAGCTTAAAAAAATCATCAAACCCAACCAGGCTGTCACCGAACACATCTACGACACCGCCCGGGACATCGTATCCGGGGCACAGATAATAGAAACCATTGACCCCTTGGGCAACAGCGAGCATTTTTCTTACGACGCCACAGGCAAACTGATTAAAAAACAGGATAAAAACGGGAACACCTACACGTTTTCCTATGATGCCATGGGACGGCTTGCCAAAGAAGTTGACCCGTTCAGAACCATCAGGATGTACACCTATGACGGCAACGGCAATAAAACATCCGTCCGGCTTTATGACCAGGCAGGCGAACTGCTCAAGGAAACCCGGTTCACCTATGACGCGGCCAACCAGCTGGTGGAGAAAACCATACCCTGCCAGTTTGAGGAAGATGCTTGTGAAAAGGTTATCCAGTATCAGTACTCCCTTGACGGCAAACCGGAAAAAGAGACCATCCTGTTCCCGGATGAAGAAGCGGACCTGGTCTCCTTTTATGAATACAATGCCCTGGGCCACCTGAAACAGTCAACCACAGGATATGGCACCGATGACGCCCGGACAACCCAATACCGGCACGATGCCTTAGGCCGGCTGACCCGGACCATACTTCCCTTAGGCAATTCAAAACAGAACGAATACGATGCCAACGGCAATGTAACCGAAATACGATTTTTTGACCGGAACGGGAACCTGCTGGAAGAGACCTCCCATCTGTATGATGCCAGAAACCTTTTGGAAGGAACCGTCAATCCACTGGGGGACAGTATCTATTATTCCCATGACGCCCTGGGAAGAAAAGACAGTCAATCGCAGGTTCTTGCCTCCGGTGATGTAATCGAATATCAATGGCAGTATGACGAGGTTGGCAATGTAATCCAGGAGACAGATCCATTAGGCCGGCTGACCCGGCACGGGTACGACCTGAACGGCCGGAAAACCAGGACCGTGGATGCCCTTGGCCAGACAGTTGCCTTTGAATACGACCCCAACGGCAACCAGACCGCCGTTACCTGGCCGGACCAAAGCCGAACCACGACCTATTATGATGCCCTGAACCGGAAAATCGGCGTTGAAGACGAGCTGGGCCATGTCCAGGTCTTTGACTATGATGAAGCCTCCAACCTGGTAACCCTTCAGGATGCCCGGGGCAACATCACTAATTTTGAATATGACGCAGCCAACCGGCTGAGAAGAAAAACCAATGCATTGGGGAATACTGAGGAAACCGGATATGATCCGGCGGACCGGGTGAGAGAAAAAACAGATGCCCGGGGGATCACCACCCTGCTTGATTATGATACAGCCGGCAACCTGACCTGCCGGACCCTGGCCGCAGACACGGAAGATGAGACCGTTATCCGGTTTGAATACGACCTGAACAATCAAAAAGAACGGGAGATCCATGAAACAGATGGTACAGACCTGATAACGGCGTTCCAATATGACGACCGGGGCCTGTTAACCCACAGAAAAGAGGGGTTCCAGACCGGCGCCCCGGAAATATGGACCTACGGCTACGACGAGGCCAGGCAGCTTGTCTCCACCACAGACCCCAACGGCAACACCACCCGGGTCTTTTATGATACCGCCGGTCGCAAGAGCGCACAAACCCAGGCCCAGGGTATGATTGAATACTATTGGGAATATGACCTGGCCGGCAACGTTACCCTTGAAAGAAAACCCGAAGGCGAGGAGGTCTTAAGCGCCTATGACGCCCTGAACCGCCTGGTTCTGGAAACCAGGGGCGACGACCAGCGCCGATTTGAATATGACAGCCGGGGGCGTCTCACCCGGGAGGAGAATTTTAACGGGGATGCTACGGAGTACCTGTATGACCAGGCCGGCAGGATGATCCAGGAAACCAAAGCCACAGGCTCTGTGGATGAAGCCGTAAGCATCTATGATTATGATCAGAACGGCAACCTGATTGCCATCACCAATCCCCTGTCTAAAATAGTGGCATTTGAATATGACGAGCTGAACCAGCGGATCAAGGAGGCTGACAGCGATACTTCCAGGTTCAAAACCATCACCTATGATGAAAACGGTAATATAAAAACCGTTAAGAAAAGGGACGGCACAGACATCGAGTTTGTATGGGATAACCTGAACCGGAAGGAAGCAACAAAGGTTGATACGGTAATCCGGCAGACCTTTGATTATGATGTGCTTTCCAGGCTGGTATCTGCCACGGACACCAACCAGGGCACCGTAACCCACACCGCCACCTTTGATTACAACGACTACGGCCGCCTGGAAACCGAGGCCCAGGACTCGTATACAATCGGAAAACTCTATGACAACAACGGCAATAAAATCCAAATCACCTATCCTTCTGGCCGGGTGGTGGATAAGACCTACAATGAAAACAATGCCCTGACCCAAATTCTTTACCAGGGAACCACCATTGCCAACCTCACCCGTGACCGGAACAGCCGGCTGACAGCCGCATCCTTCGGAAACGGCACAGGCCTTGCCCTGGACTATGACACCCGGGAACGGGAAACTTTAAGAACATACACGGATACTTTATTCTCCCAGGAAACAGGATATGATGCCCAAAGCAACATCCTTGAAGAGACGTTAGCCCTGAACGGCACCACCCGGGAAAAAGAGTACACCTACGACCACCAGGACAGGCTGGTCACAGCCACACCATCAACGACCTGGGACTATGACAGCGTGGGCAACTGGCTTTCTACCAACCAGAACGGCACAGCCGAATCAAGAACCGCCAACGATGACAATGAATACACCCTTGTTGACGGCACCGCCTTCATCCATGACCCCAACGGCAACCTGACCTCAGACGGTGAAAAAGACTATGTCTACGACTGGGCAAACCGGCTTATCCAGGTGGAGGAAAGCGGTCAGGTCCT
Source organism: uncultured Desulfospira sp. (assembly GCA_963663165.1). Lineage (GTDB taxonomy): Bacteria > Desulfobacterota > Desulfobacteria > Desulfobacterales > Desulfobacteraceae > Desulfospira. The sequence goes on from OY760175.1 coordinate 1,783,087, forward strand.
GGCCGAGTACACCTATGACGCGGTGAACCGCAGGGTTACCAAAACGGTGGGAACGACAGTGACCACCTATGTCTATGACGAAACAGAGGTCATTGAAGAATACACCGGCGGCACATTAAGCCGGTCATATGTTTACTCAAGCAGCATTGATAAACCAATCCTCCTGGAAACCGGCAGCCAATTTTACTACTACATTGCCGACCGCCAGGGAAGCGTATGGGGCCTCACGGATAACACCGGAAGCCTGGTGGAGTCCTATGAATACACTCCCTTTGGCCTGATGACCATCTACGACAGTCAGGGTCTGGACATCACTGCCACCGGCTCCGCCATCGGCAATCCGTTTGGCTTTACCGGCAGAAGATGGGATAGTGAATCAGGACTCTGGTACTACCGCAACCGGATGTACTCCGCCGAGCTGGGCCGGTTCCTCCAGCGCGACCCGGCTGGTTATGTGGATGGGCTTAACCTGTATCAATATTGTCTAAATAACCCTCTGCGTTATACCGACCCGGATGGGTTAATGGCAAAGGCTGCTTATGATTGGACTTCAGAAAATGTTCTTGATCCCTCATCTGCGTATGTGTCTGAAGCGGTAACGTATTATGATAACAAGTGGAATAACGATTATATTGACACGAGTTCTATAATTTATACTAGTGAAAATATAACGAAAAATTCTATTATAGCAAGCAGCCGTAGTTTACTTGAACTTACTCGGACTATTACCGGGACAATAGCTGTTACTGGCGAACGCTTAGGCTCTGGTTTGAAAGCAAGTTTTCAAAGGAATGAATTATATGAAAATCCAACATCTTTTAAAGAATTTTTGTCTGTAGGAAAAGATAGTGGAATAAATCTTGTTTCATATAGTGCCACAGGAAGTTTAGAATCAATTGAGACTGGGCTATTTTTGGGTGAGATAACTGCTGAAATAGGAACTAATATCATTAATGCAGAAACCGGAGAAAATTATGAAGGTATTGCTACAGACCTACGACAATGTAGAATTATAACGAACGCTATCTCAACAGAAGTTTTGGACCAAACAAACAATCTGATTATGGGTAAAGGGCAAGACGTTCCATTCTTCACTTCTGCAAGAAAAGATATTAGCTCAAGAAGCACCTTGAATCGAACAGAAATATCTACGTTATTTGGTGATATTGCTTATGATTCAATAATATTCATGAAACAATGGCATAATCTGAATAAGAAATAGAGGTAAAACCATTTTGGAAAAAATAGATTATTTATTCATATATGTCATTGGACCGGTGATACTTTTATGTTTGATTGGCCTAAAAATATATTACCGATTTTATAAAAACAAAAAGCTGCGTAGAGGGCTGTTTTTCAAAAAAAAATGTCCTTACTGTCATAACGAAGTAAAAAAGAATGATAAATTTTGTATGAGCTGCGATAAACAAATAGCAGCTATTAACAAAAACGAACTCTTTTGTGATTATTGTGGGGAAATTAATGATATTTATTACTATATAACTTATTGGGAATTTTGGATAACGTTCTCCTTGCTGGGTTTAATTGGTATCTTTCCAGGTATAGTCTACATTTTTTTACATTATGACAAAAAAATATGTAAAAAATGTAATCAGTTCTTATGAATGGGGGGCGTATAGAATTCGGGGGACATACTTAATTATTGTTAATCTCAATTGAGCTGGGGTCGGACCAAGCTAATAGGCTGATATCATAACAAAAACCATCGAAAACCACCCCCAAAACAGGGCTATATTGCACTTTTGGGGGCCAAAAAGAGCAATATAGAAAAATAACATGAAAGAATGCGGGGTCAGGTGTTACTGGCCAAAATCCTGTCAAGTCCGGCAAGTCCGGGGTCGGACCAGGAATAATAAAATGGAGCTGGGGTCGGACCAGGAATAATACAATAAATTAAGTCGATTAAGACCCAAAAACACCCTTAAAATGGGGCTATATTGTGTTTTTTGGCCCCAAAATGTCCATTTTAAGAAAAACGATGTTATAAAAGCCCATCCGGTTTCATTTCCTTTTGCAAAAAAGAGTGATAGGGAAAGATGTATGAATTATATTGCCAGAAACGGATGGGCTTTACATATTGCCGCTATCATTATTATGATCTCGGCTTGTTTGTCTTTCTATCCTTACTTTCCTGCTCTTGGCAACACAGCATTTTTTTCAACTATTGCCGTCGCTGATTGTGTCGATACCGACACCACCTCCTTTGATGCAGTCAACTTAAACACTTCAATCCAAGACGCCTGGAAAGATAAATACACCACCGTAGTCAAAGGTGTTGAAATAACCGTTAAAAAGACGTCCGAAACAGTCAATGCCGCCACAATTTCCCTTGGCGACCCCGTAGACATGGTAACCGGAGAATTCTACACGGAAGCCCCACCTGATTTCAAGGTCAAAGGCCGTGGCGTTGACCTGTCCATTGTCCGCAAATATAAAAGCAAAACTATATACAACGGCCCTTTTGGTTACGGCTGGACCTGGAACCACGGGGAACGCATTCTGCCTTTGACCGGAAACGATCTTAAATACTATAACAACGACGGGGACGCTCTGGAGATTACGTCCAACGGCGACGGGACATATACCTATCCCCGGGGGGCGCAGTTTGTTTTGACCATAGAATCCGGGGAATACGTCATCACCCAAAACCGGACCGGCTTAAAATCCTATTTTTCCGACCAGGGGGATCTGGTCAGAAAAGAGGACAGGTTCGGCAATACCCTGACATTTGAACACAGTGACACCAGTTATCCGGGCCGGATTACCGCCATAACGGACGGCTTAGGCCGGTCCCTGACCCTGGACTACAACTCAAGCGGCAAGGTCACCAGCGTAACGGACTTTGAAGGCCGGTCCTGTTCCTACCATTACAATGATATCACTTCCGGAGACGGACTCGGGGACGACCTGATTGAATTCAGGGGGCTGGATTACCAGGCAGCCCTTGATAACGCCACCCGGTACGAATATTTGTCCAATCAGGAAAACGTATACCTGAACCATAACATGACCAAGTACACCCTGCCGGGCGGGGATTATCTTGAGATCGGGTATTATAAAAACGACCAGGCGGCCTATCATACCAACACCAAGGGCGAGACCTTCAACTTCATGTACAGCCGGTTGAACCGGTATGCAGAAACCTGGAACGAAGAGGGGTATTACCGGAAGGTCTTTTTCAACGAAGCCAATGACGTTATCCGGGTCGCCAATGAGGACGGCACCATTGAACAGATGGAGTATGATGAATACGGCCATCATAATAAGATTTCCCATACGGACGGCAATGGCTACACAACCACATTTGATTATTACCCGGACGGCGCAACTGATCCTGAAGCTTATGTCAAAAAACGGAATTTGTATCTCAAAACCGATGCTCTGAATCGCACCTGGGCTTACCAGTATAATGATACAAATAACGCCTATGCGCCGTCCCAGGTAACAGACCCTGCCGGAAATATCACAAAGTTCGAATATAGTTCCAACGGCAGCCTGTCTAAGAAAATCCAGGCACCGGGGTACACTTATGATGCCGGCGGTGATCTGGTCGCGGACTCAAATGCTACCGGATTCGAAACCGTATACGACTATGACGATTACGGAAATATCACCAAAATCACAGACTCTTTAGGCCAGTATGAAGAACGGACCTATGATGCAAACAGCCTCTATCTTGTGGCCCAAAAAGATAAGCTGGGCAACGAAACCCAATACCTGTATTACGAAGACATTACGGAAAATATGCCAATAGGGGCGGTAAAATCCGTAACAGTTGTATCCGGAACCAATGAATACACCACGACCTATGAGTATGACCAACTGGGCCGGAAAACCAAGGAAACAAACGCCCTTAATCAGGAGACCGAATATCAATACACCCTTGACGGCAAGCTTGAAAAAACAATTAAACCCAATGGTGCCGTAACCCGGCATGTCTATGATGTGGCCCGGGACATCGTGTCCGGAGCCCAGATCATAGAAACCATAGATCCGTTGGGGAATTCGGTTCATTTTTCCTATGACGCCACAGGCAAGCTGGTTAAAAAGCAGGATAAGAACGGGAATATCTTCACGTTTAGCTACGACAAAATGGGCCGCCTTGCCAAGGAGGTTGACCCGTTCAGAACCGTCAAGAATTCTGTTTATGACGGCAACGGCAACAAAACCGCTATTAAGCTTTATAACCAGGCAGGCGAACTGCTCAAGGAAACTCTATTTACCTATAACGCCGCCAACCAACTGGTGAGAACAACCATCCCCTGCGATTTTGAAGAAGATGGTTGTGAAAAAACAATTCAGTATCAGTACACCCTTGACGGCAAACCACAGAGCCAGACCATTGTTTTTCCGGAAGGAGACGATTTAGTCACCTATTATCAATACAATGCCCTGGGCCTATTAATACAGGAAACCAAAGGATACGGAACCGCTGACGCCCGGGCAACCCAATACAGATATGATGCCATGGGCCGGTTAACCCAGACCATATTTGCGCTGGGCAATTCTGAAATCCGTGAATACGATGCCAACGGCAATGTAATCGCCGTAAAGCTCTATGACCAGTCCGGCACCCTGCTGGAAGAGACTGAAAACATTTATGATGCCCGTAATCTTTTAGTTGAAACCGTTAATCCTCTGGGAAACAGCACATACTACACCTATGACGCCCTGGGAAGAAAGACGGAACAATCACAGTTCCTGACCGAATCCGGGGATATTATTCAATACCAGTGGACGTATGACAGCGTGGGTAACGTAATCCAGTTGACTGACCCTTTGAATCGGTTGACCCGGCACGGATATGACCTGAACAACCGGAAAACCAAAACCGTTGACGCCCTGGGCCAAACCACAGCCTTTGAATACGACCCCAATGGCAATCTGGTGGCCGTCACCTATCCGGACTTGAGTCGGACTGTTACCTATTATGACGCCCTGAACCGAAAAATCGGTGTTGAAGATGAACTGGGCTATATTCAGACCTTTGACTATGATGAAGACTCCAACCTGGTGTCCCACCTGGATGCCCGGAAGGGGATCTCCACCTTTGAATATGATGCGGCCAAGCGGTTGAGAAGAAAAACCAATGCCCTTGGATATACTGAAGAGACCGAATACGACCCGGCAGACCGGGTAATTCAGACAACAGACGCCAGGGGGATTATAACCCTGCTTTCATATGATGCCGCAAGCAACCTGGTCAGCCAGACCCTGGCTTCCGGCACAGATGATCAAACCGTTACCCAATTTGAATATGACCTCAACAACCGGAAAATCAGAGAGATCCATGAGACAACCCAAGGGGACCAGATTACAGCCTTCGAATATGACGACCGGGGCTTGCTGACCCACAGGAAAAACGGATTCCACACCGGTTCCCCGGAAATCTGGGAATATGAATATGATAAAGCCAGGCAACTGGTGGCGACCATTGATCCCAACGGTAACACCATCCAGGTGTTTTATGATGCCGTTGGCCGCAAAAAAGCCCAGACCCAGGCCCAGGGCCTGGTGAAATATTACTGGGAGTACGACCTGGCCGGAAACGTCACCCTTGAAAGAAAACCCGAGGGAGAGGAAATCCAGAACGCCTATGATGCCCTTAACCGCCTGGTTCTGGAAACCAGGGGGGGCGACCAGCGCCGGTTTGAATATGACAGCCGGGGGCATCTTACCCGGGAAGAGAATTTTAACGGGGATGCCACGCAATACCAATATGATTTAGCCGGCAGAATGACCCAAAAAACAGAAGCCGCCGGTACGGTCGATGAAGCCGTAAGCACCTATGAATATGATGAAAACGGCAACCTGGTTGCTATCACCAATCCTTTGCTTAAAACCGTGTCCTTTGAATATGATGCGCTGAATCAGCGGATTACAGAAACCGACAGTGATCTCACTGTCAAAACCATCACCTATGATGAAAACGGTAATACCCTGTCCATTGAAAAAAAGGACGGCACAGACATAGAGTTTGTCTGGGATAATCTGAACCGGAAGATTGAGGTTATTGCTGACAACACCACTCAGCAAACCTTTGGTTATGACGAGCTTTCCAGACTGGTTACTGCAACGGACAGCACTCACACAACCACGTTCGCTTACAACGACTACGGATGCCTTATAACAGAAACCCAAGGGTCTTATGAAGTTGCAAAACTCTACGATGCCAACGGAAACAAAACCCAAATTACCTATCCATCAGGCCGGGTAGTTGAAAAAAATTACAACGAAAACGACGCACTGACGAAAATCATTTACCAGGGCAGCTCTATAGCCAAACTTACCCACGACCGTAATAACCGGCTGACAGCCGTATCTTATGGGAACGGGACAGGCCTTACCCTGGCCTATGATGACCGGGAACGTGAAGTCTCAAGGACTTATACGGGCTCTCTCTTTGCCCAGACAACGGGATATGACGCCCAGGGCAACATCCTCGAAGAGACGTTAGATCGGAACGGCACCAGCCAGACAAAGGATTACACGTACGACCATTTGGACAGGTTGGTTGACGATACCACTTCAACAACCTGGGACCATGACGGAGTGGGCAACTGGCTGGCAACCAACCAAAACGGCGAGGCTGAAACAAGAACCCCCAACGATGATAACGAATACGCTTCCGTCAACGGTGTTGCTTATTCTTATGACAACAACGGGAACCTGACCTCGGATGGTACGAAAGATTACACTTACGACTGGGCAGACCGGCTTATCCAGGTTGAAAACAGCGGCCAGGTCCTGGCTGCGTATACTTATGATGCTTTGAACCGCAGGGTTACCCGGGTTGTCGGGACCGAAGCAACAACCTTTGTTTATGACGGATCAGATGTCATTGAAGAATACACGGATGGCGTATTCGACCGATCCTTTGTTTACGGCAGTACCATTGATGAACCGATCCTTTTGGAAACCGGCGGCCTGCTTTATTATTATGTTGCCGGTCGCCAGGGAAGTGTCCGGGTGATTGCTGATGATGCCGGGGCATTGGTGGAATCATATGAATACAGTCCGTTCGGCCTGATGTCCATCTACGACAGCCTGGAGCAGGATATCACTTCAACAGGTTCCTCCATCGGTAACCCGTTCGGATATACCGGCAGAAGATGGGATATTGAATCCGGACTGTGGCATTACCGGAACCGGACTTATTCTGCTGAACTGGGGCGGTTCCTGCAACGGGACCCTGCCGGGTATGTGGATGGATTGAATCTTTATGTTGCATGCTTGAATAATCCCTTGCGGTACACTGACCCTGATGGGTTGATGGCACGGACCGCTTGGGATTATACCGAAAGATCAGGCGAACAGCTTCTTTTGGGAAATTATTCGGATGAAGTGACCCTGTTGGGGACAGGAGCTCAGATTGTAACCGGCCTTTTTGATCTTGACCTTCCTGGTGACATAAGGGACATAACTTATGATATTCAGAATTGGGAGTGGTCATGGTCGCATGCGGGGCAGACTGCCATTGATACAGTAGGGCTTTTACCAATAATCGGTGCGATAAAATACACTGATGAGACCAAAACACTTATTAAGGGACTGGATAACGTTGATGAAGTTTCAAACAGTGGATTGAAAGCTTTATCCAAAGCAGATGACTTTGGTATACAATCATACAATAACCTTAAAAAATTGACAAAAGGTACTAATCTTCAATCACACCATTTAATAGAGAAACGTTTTGCTGATATTATGGGGATAAAACCGGGAGAGATGGATGCTATAGCTGTCACCAAAACTGAACATCAAGCCTTTACAAATGCCTGGAGAAAGGCAATACCCTACGGAGAAGGCACTGCTAACGCCACTCAACAACAAATCCAAAACGCTGCGAGGCAAATATACAAGGAATATCCAGAGGTAATAAAGGCTCTGGGGCTTTAGGAAGATACAATGAAGATAACACACAAAATATCTTTATCTGTTGATAAAAAAATAAAGAAGACACTATCAAACCTTGGAATAGACGTTCAACTCGGTTTTGAGAGTTTTGAAATTGATGAAAGTCTTTCAGCTTGGTCTGAGCTTGAGCCTTTAATACAAGACTGGCAGGCTGTTGATGTAGTCAAAACAAAGTTTACCAAATCTGAACTTGATAATGCAAAATATCTTAAATTATCTGCTGACTGGCATTGGGGCTACCCACAACCAGATGAGGATTTTGGATATCTTGATAAAAGTTATGATTTGTCAACATATTCTAAACATTCAGGAATTGGCAAGGTACAAAAAGCTCCTATCAGAATCAAGGGAGAGCCAAGATGGGGCAAGAAAAATATTTTGCAACTAAATTGGCTTTATGATCTTTTTTTTATCCAACCCAATATTTGGGAATCAATATTCAAACCATTAAATGTTGAAAACATGCCTGTTATAGATCATAAAAAGAATACAATTGCCAAAACGATTCTACAACTCGTACCACAGGGAATGGCTGAATTAAAGCTTTCGGGATACCCAAGTAAAACTTGTCCTGATACTTGCGTTGAAAAATATTTACCTATCACCAAGGGTTTCTTCCCCTCTATTCAAAACGATGATGGTTTAGATTTTATACAAAGCAAAGAATTTTTTGGGAGTGGTCATTCAGCTTTCCAAGCAACTATTATTTCGGCTTCTTTGTATAAAAAATTGATCAATTATAAAATTAAAGGGATAAAGTTTACTCCGCTGCAATAATATTGAGCCTCCCCATAGCTAAAGCTATGGGAACGAGGACTGGATCTGCAATACGATCTATATGTAAGACCAACGACAAAGTTGTCCGGGCCTTTGCAAGAAGCTATTAAAGAAGGATCAATCAATTTAAAAATAATTCCAGGGATGTAAAATGAGCAAAACGGCAGCCGAGCTATTAGCTGAGCTATCAAAAGATAAAAAATGTCAGTTAAAAAAAGAAGCTCGTGCAAAACAAATATGAATTCGTGCAAAAAGGTTAAGTGCTGATGAAAAACCACTCATAAAAGCGCTATCTAAAGCCAATGTGAGGGTATCCTCGGTTTGGGATTTAGTTAATTCTAATAAATCTTATAAAAATGCCATCCCAATTTTGATAGAGCATGTTAAAAAAGAGTATCATCCTAAAATACTGGCGGGTATAGCCAGAGCCTTAGCCTCGCCAGAAACAAACGATTTTGAGGGGGGGGGGGGAGTGCTTTATTGGAATTGTATAAAAATACAGAGCCTGATGAATCAATAAATGAACCGGAATTAAGAGGGTTTAAAGAAGGATTAGCTGTTGCGCTTTCGTTTTTATGCAATTCTGGAAGAGTGAAAGATATATTTTTTTTAATTGATGAAAAAAAAGCACGGCAATAGTAGGGTATTATTAGTAGACGGATTATCAAAATTTAAAGATGATCTTGAAGCAAGAAACATCCTGGAGTCGCTTTTTAACGATAAAGAATTGGGGGAGATAGCAAAAAAAGTTTGCAGAAATTAAGGCGGGTACAGTGCTGGTGATGAGATCAGAATATTTATTTAGACAACGAAATATTAGGCCCAAGGCAACATCCTCAAGGAGACGTTAGACCGGAACAGCACCAGCCAGACAAAAGAATACACCTACGATCACTTGGACAGACTGGTTGATGACACCGCTTCAACGACCTGGGGTTATGATGAAGTGGGGAACTGGCTGTCAACCAACCAGAACGGTGCGGCTGAAATCAGGGTCCCCAATGATGATAATGAATACGCTTCCGTTGACGGCACGGCCTATACCTACGACAACAACGGTAACCTGACCTCGGATGGAATAAAGGACTATATTTACGACTGGGCAGACCGGCTTATCCAGGTTGAAAACAGCGGCCAGGTCCTGGCTGCGTATACTTATGATGCTTTGAACCGCAGGGTTACCCGGGTTGTCGGGACCGAAGCAACAACCTTTGTTTATGACGGATCAGATGTCATTGAAGAATACACGGATGGCGTATTCGACCGATCCTTTGTTTACGGCAGTACCATTGATGAACCGATCCTTTTGGAAACCGGCGGCCTGCTTTATTATTATGTTGCCGGTCGCCAGGGAAGTGTCCGGGTGATTGCTGATGACACCGGCGCCCTGGTGGAATCGTATGAATACAGTCCGTTCGGCCTGATGACCATCTATGACAACCAGGACCAGGACATCACGGTCACCGGCTCCACCATCGACAACCCGTTCGGATATACAGCCAGAAGATGGGATGCAGAATCAGGTCTATGGCATTATCGGAACCGCACGTATTCTGCTGAACTGGGCAGATTCTTGCAACGAGACCCGGCCGGGTATGTGGATGGATTGAATCTTTATGTTGCATGCTTGAATAATCCCTTGCGGTACACTGACCCTGATGGGTTAATGGCACGGACCGCTTGGGATTATACCGAAAGATCAGGCGAACAGCTTCTTTTGGGAAATTATTCGGATGAAGTGACCCTGTTGGGGACGGGAGCCCAGATTGGGACCGGCCTTTTAGGTATTGATCTTCTGGGTGATATAAGGGATATAAGTTATGATATTCAGAATTGGGAATGGTCATGGTCACATATAGGCCAAACTGCCCTTGATGTCGCAGGGGTTTTACCATTAGTCGGTGCCATAAAATACACTGATGAGACCAAAACACTTATTAAGGGACTGGATAACGTTGATGAAGTTGCTGATGTTTCAAAGAGATTGCCACAAGATATAAAAGTAAACTCAAATGCCCCAGACTCTTTGCCTACAAACAGACCTATTGGAAAGAGTACTACTCAAAACGCAGCAGCGCAAGCAAAGATAAAGGAACTTGAGGCAGCTGGTTACACTGACATTCGAGTAAATCAACAGCAGGTAAATGCTGGGGGAGAAAGGGTTGGCATCAATAGGCCTGATATCCAAGCTACAACACCAAGTGGTCAAAGGGTTTATATCGAATATGATACCTCACTTTCAAATAGAGGTCCTTTACATGAACAAAGAATAAACGCAAATGACCCATCAGGAACAGTTGAATTATATAAGGTTGATTAATGAATTTTTTATTTAATAATACTATTTCACCAATAACATCACGTATTGGCTTTCTTGAAATTGGCCTTGAAGCCTCAGTGACAGCGTATGAAGAGTGGATGGTCCCCATTTTGAAAGATTATGGATTTGAATTAGATAGAAAGATAATGAATTTGAATTTTAAGGAGACTCTACTGAAATTACAGCCATTGGTGTCTCCAATTCGAACGAAATTTCTTTTCATTCCAACCGATAGTAACTGGACAGCTTTTTTAGATAACGGCTGGAGAGGTGCTGATGCATCTCCCCCTATAAAGGTTCTTTCGAATAGGCTAAATTGTAAAGGGCTTGTATTCACAGCTATCCCACATACAATGCCAGCAAAGGTTGAAAATGAAACAAAAGGTCGTTATGGCTCGACAATTATGGAGGTTTATGGACCCGATGGCGACTTCCTCCGTACGATTTATTCTTCCAATGATGGAGGTAAATGGGTTTTTGGAGAAAGTGGTACCCCTTTTGATTTTGAAAATTTAACACTCTATAAGGCAAAAAAAATTTGTGATCGTTTCACTCCAGAAATTCTTGAAGAATATTTAATGAAGTTGGGAATTGAGGCTTTTAATGAGAGTTTTTATCTTCCTGATTCTTCTGATGTCTCAATTATGTTGACGAAAAGAGGCCCACTTCCAGCAAGTCATAAGGAATATTCATTGCATGAGGTTAGAGAAATGATGGGGGAAAATTAAATTTGTCGGTGGTCGGGGGGCGGCCCAAGCACATTTTTATAACCACTTGTTAATAAACATTTTTTTTAAAATGAGGTAAAAACGACTCTTAGAAGTACCATTTTAATACCCAAACTGCCATTTTAAGAAAACCGATGATATAAAAAGCCCATCCGGTTTCATTTCTTTTTGCCAAAAAGAATGATAGGGAAAAATCTATGAATGCTGTTACCAGAAACGGATGGGCTTCACATTTTGCCGTTGTCATTATTATGATATCGGCCTGTTTGTGTTTCCTGCCTTATTCTTCTTCTTTTAGCAGCGAAGCATCCCCTTCAATCATCACATCCCCTGATTATGTCGATACCGGCCCCATCTCTCTGGATACGGGCAGCTTAAGCGCCACAACCCAGACCGACTGGCGGGCCACCTACACCATAGAAACCGATGAAACCGGCAATACCGCCACATTCATCCAAAAAGCTTCGGAAGCCGTCAACGCAGCCATATCCGCCATTGGCGATCCGGTAGACATGGCAAGCGGTGAGTTCTACACGGAAGAAAATCCCGATTTCCTGATCAAATCCCGGGGGCTTGATTTATCCATTATCCGTAAATACAGAAGCCAATTGATCTACAACGGCCCCTTTGGGTATGGCTGGACCTGGAAGCATGCAGAGCGCATCCTGCCCCTGAGCGGGGGGGACGTCAAGTATTATAAAAACAACGGTGACGCCCTGGATCTAACCTCCAACGGGAACGGGACATATACCTATCCTCCGGGGTCCGAGTTTATTCTGGCCATAGAATCCGGCCAATACGTCATCACCCAAAACCGGACCCGGCAAAAATCCTATTTTTCCGACCAGGGGTATCTGGTCAGGAAAGAGGACCGGTTCGGCAATACCCTGACATTTGGATATGGCAATACCAGCTATCCGGGTCAAATTACCGCCATAACGGACGGCCTTGGCAGATCCCTTACCCTGGCCTATAACTCAAACGGTAAAGTCATCAGTATCACGGACTTTGAGGGCCGGTCCTGTTCCTACCTTTACAGTGACATAAGTTCCGGAGACGGGCTTGGAGACGACCTGATTGAGTTCAGAGGCCTTGATTACCAAACCAGCCTTGATAACGCCACCCGGTACGAATATTTGTCCAATCAGGAAAACGTATACCTGAACCATAACATGACCAAGTACACCCTGCCGGGCGGGGATTATCTTGAGATCGGGTATTATAAAAACGACCAGGCGGCCTATCATACCAACGCCAAGGGCGAGACCTTCAACTTCATGTACAGCCGGTTGAACCGGTATGCAGAAACCTGGAACGAAGAGGGGTATTACCGGAAGGTCTTTTTCAACGAAGCCAATGACGTTATCCGGGTCGCCAATGAGGACGGCACCATTGAACAGATGGAGTATGATGAATACGGCCATCACAACAAGATTTCTCATACGGATGGCAACGGCTATACCACCACGTTCCAATACTATCCAGACGGTGCAGCCGATCCGCAAGCTTATGTCAAAAAACGGAATCTGTATCTTAAAACCGATGCCATAGGCCGCGCCTGGACTTATCAGTACAATGATACAAACAACGTCTATGCACCGTCCCAGGCAACAGACCCTGCCGGTAATATCACCCGGTTTGAATATTATACCAACGGCAGCCTGCACAAAAAAATCCAGGCACCGGGGTATGCCTTTGATGCCAATGGTGACCTTGTATCGAACACAAACGCCCCGGGTTTTGAAACCGTATACGAGTATGACGCTTACGGGAATATCACCAGAATCACGGATCCGTCAGGCCAATATAAAGAACTGACCTACGATACAAACAGTCTTTATCTTGTGACCCAAAAAGATAAACGGGGCAACGAAACCCAATACCGGTACTACGAGGATTTTACGGAAAACATGCCCATAGGGGCGGTTAAATCCGTAACGGTCAAATCCGGAACCAGTGAATACACCACCACCTATGAGTATGACCAGCTGGGCCGGAAAACCAAGGAAACAGATCCGCTATCCCAGGCAACCCAATACCAGTACACCCTTGACGGGAAGCTTGAAAAAATCACTAAGCCCAACGGTGCCGTAACCCAACATATCTATGACACGGCCAGGGACATCGTGTCCGGAGCCCAGATCATAGAAACCATAGATCCGTTGGGTAATTCCGTGCACTTTTCCTATGACGCCACAGGCAAGCCGATTAAAAAGCAGGATAAGAACGGGAACGTTTTCACCTTTGCCTATGACAAAATGGGCCGCCTCGCCAAAGAGGTTGATCCATTCAGGGCCGTCAAACACTATGTTTATGACGGCAACGGCAACAAAACCGCTATTAAGCTTTATGATCAGGCTGGAGTTCTGCTCAAGGAAACCCAATTCACCTATAACGCCGCCAACCAGCTAGTGGAAAAAACCATCCCCTGCGACTTTGAAGAAGATGGGTGTGAAAAGACGGTTCAGTACCAATACACCCTTGACGGTAAACCACAGAGCCAGACCATTGTTTTTCCGGAAGGGGACGATTTAGTCACCTATTATGAATACAATGCCCTGGGCCAGTTAATACAGGAAACCAAAGGATACGGAACTGATGACGCCCGGGCCACCCAATACAGACATGACGCCCTGGGCCGGTTGACCCGGACCATATTCCCCTTAGGCAATTCTGAGGTCCGTGAATATGATGCCAACGGCAATGTAACTGCCGTAAAGATCTATGACCAGTCCGGCACCCTGCTGGAAGAGACTGAAAATATTTATGATGCCCGTAATCTTCTGGTTGAAACCGTCGATCCCCTGGAAAACAGCACATACTACACCTATGACGCCCTTGGAAGAAAAACGGAACAATTTCAATTCCTGACCGAATCCGGGGATATGATCCAGTACCAGTGGCAGTATGATGCCGTGGGCAACCTGGCCCAGGAAACCGATCCCCTGGGCCGGCTGACCCGGCACGGATATGACCTGAACGACCAAAAGGCCAAAACCGTTGACGCCCTGGGCCAGACCACTGCATTTGAGTACGACCCCAACGGGAACCTGACATCCGTTACCAATCCGGACCAAAGCCGGACCACAACCTATTATGATGCCCTGAACCGGAAAATCGGTGTTGAAGATGAGCTGGGCCATATCCAAACCTTTGATTACGATGAAGACTCCAACCTGGTGGCTCACCTGGATGCCCGGAAGGGGATCACCACCTTTGAATATGACGCAGCCAACCGGCTGAGAAGAAAAACCAATGCCCTGGGAAATACTGAAGAGACCGAATATGACCCGGCCGACCGGATCATCCGGAAAACAGACCCACGGGGAATTATAACCCTGCTTTCATATGATGCCGCAAGCAACCTGATCAGCCAAACCCTGGCTTCCGGCACAGATGATGAGACCGTCACCCAGTTTGAATATGACCTCAACAACCGGAAAACCCGGGAGATCCATGTAATAACCGAAGGGAACCAGATTACGGCCTTTGAGTATGACGATCGGGGCTTGCTGACCCACAGGAAAAACGGGTTTCACACCGGTTCCCCGGAAACCTGGGAGTATGAATATGACGAAGCCGGGCAACTGACGGCAACCACTGACCCCAACGGCAACACCACCCAGGTGTTCTATGATGCCGTTGGCCGCAAGAAAGCCCAAACCCAGGCCCAGGGCCTGGTGAAATATTACTGGGAGTACGACCTAGCCGGAAACGTCACCCTTGAAAGAAAACCCGAGGGAGAAGAAATCCAGAACGCCTATGATGCCCTCAACCGTCTTGTTCTGGAAACCAGGGGAGGCGACCAGCGCCGGTTTGAATATGACAGCAGGGGCCGTCTTACCCGTGAAGGAAACTTTAACGGGGATGCCACGCAATATCAATATGATTCAGCCGGCAGAATGATTCAAAAAACAGAAGCCGCCGGTACGGTCGATGAAGCCGTAAGTACGTATGAATATGATGAAAACGGTAACCTGGTTGCTGTCACCAATCCTTTGCTCAAAACAGTGTCCTTTGAATATGATGCATTGAATCAGCGTATTACAGAAACCGACAGTGACGGGGATTCAAAAACCATCACCTATGATGAAAACGGCAATGTCCTGGCCATTGAGAAAAAGGACGGCACAGACATAGAGTATGTCTGGGATAATCTGAACCGGAAGACCGAGGTAATAGTTGGCAGCACCACTAAGCAAACCTTTGGTTATGACGAGCTTTCCAGGCTGGTTACTGCAACAGACAGCACCCACACAACCACGTTCGCTTACAACGACTACGGACGCCTGGTAACAGAAACCCAAGGGTCTTATGAAGTTGCAAAGCTCTACGATGCCAACGGAAATAAAACCCAAATTACCTATCCTTCAGGCCGGGTAGTTGAAAAAACCTACAATGAAAATGATGCCCTGTCAGAAATCCTATATCAGGGCAGTTCCATTGCAAGTCTTACCCATGACCGGAACAACCGCCTGACAGCCGTGTCCTACGGAAACGGGACAGGCCTTGCCCTGGCATATGATGAACGGGAACGTGAAATCTCAAGAAGTTATACAGGTTCCCTCTTTGCCCAGACAACGGAATATGACGCCCAGGGCAACATCCTCGAAGAGGCGTTAAATCGAAACGGCACCAGCCAGACAAAAGATTACACCTACGACCATCTGGACAGGGTTGTCACAGCCACGCCTTTAACAACCTGGGATTATGATGCTGTGGGCAACTGGCTGTCTACCAACCAGAACGGTGCTGCCGAAACCAGAATGTCCAATGATGACAATGAATACACATCCATTGACGGTACGGCCTATACCCATGACGCCAACGGCAACCTGACCACGGACGGAACAAAAGACTATGTTTACGACTGGGCAGACCGGCTTATCCGGATAGAGGAGAGCTCCCAGATCCTGGCTGAGTACACTTATGATGCTGTGAACCGCAGGGTCACCAAAACGGTGGGAACAACCGTAACCACCTTCATTTACGACGAAACAGATGTCATTGAAGAATACACCGACGGTGTATTTGACCGGGCCTTTGTTTACCGTAATACCATTGATAAACCAATCCTTCTGGAAACCGGCAGCCAGCTTTATTACTACATTACCGGGCGCCAGGGAAGCGTCCGGGCAATTGTTGATGACACCGGGACGTTGGTGGAATCGTACGAGTATACCCCCTTTGGCCTGATGACCATCTACGACAACCAGGGACAGGACATCACCGCAACCGGCTCCGCCATCAGCAACCCGTTCGGATACACCGGCAGAAGATGGGATGGTGAATCCGGCCTGTGGTATTACCGAAACCGGATGTACTCTGCTGAATTAGGCCGGTTTCTCCAGCGGGACCCGGCCGGGTATGTCGATGGGCTTAATCTTTATATCTACGTCTCAAATAACCCTTTGCGGTTCACTGACCCTGACGGATTGATGGCGAAGGCTGCTTATGACTATGTCAGCACTGATGTGTCAAATTGGTATGATAACAGTTTTTCATCAGTAATCTACGAAGATACCCCTGATAGAAAATACCTGCCGGTCATGACGAATAATAATGACCTGCCTTTTTTAAGTGCTGCTATTCAAAATAACCTTCTTGCTCCTGCATGGAATACAGCAGCGAGCAGCCTCAATACTTTAAAGCATGTTCAATCCGGCGTGCCGGTTTCTGAGTGGGAGCTTTTAGAAACTGCAGCTCTTATGGCACCTCTATCCAGAACTGTTACGAATAGTGCGAAGTATATTGGTTCTAAAATAGGCCCAAAGAGGGGAGTATTTCCCAAGAACGCAGATGATCTTCTATCCGAAATTCCAAGAAATAAAAAAGGACAAATTATCCCAAGTGACAAGGTACGCATCCGTCCTGAGCAACACGCACTCAAACCTGGTGAAACATATGCACCACGGCACCATGGCCAACATTATCATGTCGAAATAAGAAAAAACGTTAACAAAAGCTGGAATAATAAGAAAAACGTTATAAAAGTAAAGCCAGACAACTACGTTCAAGGTGAAGGAACTGGATTCTTGCCTGGTGAAAAATATCCGGGACTTTGATTATGATAAAAAGGGATTCAGTAAATTTTGAAATAGGTTTCGCTGATGGAGAAGTTATCTCGTATAATCGAAAAAACGATAATTTGATAATATCGGTAAAAGCATGGAACGAGAAAACAATCTTGGTTCTTTGCAAAGATTTAATAGGTTTTTTTGATAAGGGTGCTTGGGATATCTCAGATTTTTGTGAAGTTAAATCTGAAACTAATTTGCTTAGGGAAGTATTGAATAGGCAATTTGAGAAGCCCCCCAAAGATCATGGATATAAAGTGTTTCAGTTTTTAGATATCGATGATCAAGTAGTTATAGAAGTTATCTGCTCTGAGATAGAAATTAACATGGAATAAAAAGACAGGAGACAGGACGGACAGAGACAGGGGACAAATTATGCCCTTTTAATTTTCCACCGTCTTTGCTACCCCACCGCCTGTCATAATTCGAAGGAGATAATCTGGTAAGTCTTAAAACAGTTGATACCACAGGCAAAACTTGGCTCAAAAGAATGCAAGACCATATTGATGACTTAGGAACAAGAGGAGCCACAGTTGATGGTCAGCAAGCAAATATGATTTTAGATTTACGAGTACAACCTGGTGGTTCTTCAACCGCTCAGTCCTTAATTCAATATGGGCGTGAAAACAACGTAACTGTAATACTCAAGGAATTTAATTAAATGTCATTAGCTGTAGAAATTATTTTTAAATATATGGCACTTGAGCCCGTTGTTATCTGGCAAAAGATTATGAAGGTGCATTCAAATATTTTTCCTTCAAATCATAAGGGGACATTTTATGATAGTGAGATTACCTTTTCTAACGTTGAAAAAGCTATAAAGAAAAAAAACAAACCACATTTTCTTATTGAATTTGATAATGCTGTATTTAGATACAGTTCTGTTGGTAACCATGACCATTCTTTTTTAACAATCAAAAAATGTATTAAAAAGATAAACGATACCCATAACTGGGTAAGCCCATTTCTTGTTTGCGACGCTTTTGTGCAGGCTCGGGTGTATAATAAGGAATACGAGTTTTGGCAAAATGCATCCGATCCATTAGAATATGAGTCGGCAGGAAGGAAATATGACCATCTCCCTATGAAATCTAATGGTCTTCCACCTCCATTGGAGCAAATAATTATTGACACATCTGCAAATCCTGGACGGCGTATACTGCGTGATGGTTACGTTGAAGCTATCGGATCATTAATGTGGTTGGGAAAACAGTTTTGGCAGTTAACAGGGACAAAGCAAGAAACAGTATCAAATGTAGGTTGGATAAATTGCAAACATATATCATCTAATGTTTTACTCATTAAAGCCAAGGATGATCTCTTTTCAAGCAGTGAGGATGGCAAGCTTCAAGATAAGCTGCGGTCATTGCTTTTTCCGTGATTCGGGGCCGGTCCGAGCTAACCATAAGGAATCAAACGACTAATTGTTTTAGACGGGGCTTAAAACCATTTTAAACAACCGTTTTGGGCCCCCAAATAACCATTTTAAGAAAATCGATGCCATAAAAAGCCCATTCGGTTTCATTTCCTTTTGCCAAAAAAGAATGACAGGGATAACCATATGAACTTCCTTACCAGAAACGGATGGGCTTCACATTTTGCCGTTGTCATCGTTATGATATCGGCCTGTTTGTGTTTCCAGCCGTATTCTTTAGCTTTTGGTGGGTGGAACTGGTGGAACTGGGGTTGGAACTGCAGTGCGTGGGGTCAGGTCTTGAAATATAAGATTTTACCAACCTAAGGAAAATACTTATAAATTTCACCCCGATGCAGGAACCTGACAAAGCAGACGGTATCCTCTTCAATAACAAGGCCCAGGCGGTAGTCACCCATTCTGATACGGTAGTGGCTGCCCTGGGCCTTTAATTTTTTAAGGTTCCGGATCGCGTGGATGTCCGGGGCCTCTTCCACTTCCTGTATGATCTGCCGGACCCGGTCGAGCAACGGCCTGTCTGTTTTGCGTTTTTTTAAGTCCTTGGCAAAACTCTTTTTAAAATCGAGGATCACGCCCGGCCTTCCAGTATATGAAATATCTCTTCTTTTGTGGCGGTGCCGGTGTTTTGCCCTTCCTGGATCGCCCGGCTCAGGGCAATGTCTTCCATGGCATCCACGATCATGTCATGGAAGATGTTCTGTTTTTCTTCGAGCATCTCGACAAGCGCTTCCTTGAAGACCTGTTTGAGCCTGCCCTCATCCATTACGGTCTGCATGGCGTCTCCTTACAAACAATTAGGCCCGGGCCAGTTGTTCAAACTTATATTTTTTGATGAATGCATCCAGCAGGCTGGTCAGTACCTGCTGGTCTTCTTCGGGAAGCTGCTCTATCGCTTCGATATGCTTGAGAAGCTCCCGGCTTTTGATCTTGTTGATTGCCACGTTTGCTTCATCCCGCAGCAGGTAATCCAGGCTGACGTCAAACACGGAAGCAATTTTAACGACCATGTTGGTGGGCGGACAAACCACCCCCCGTTCGTATTTGGATATCAACTGGACATTCACGCCCAGTTTGTTGCCGAGCTGCCCCTGGGACAAGCCCCGGCCCTGGCGCAGTTTTTTTAACTTATCAGGCAATCCGGATATAATGGCTTTGCTGTTATTCATAAGCTCCTCCTTGCCTGTATTCTCTATAAATATGGGGCTGTGTGCAAACATATTTTTTCTTGACAATAACTTTAAAGGATACTAACTAAGCATATAAAGTTATGCTTTTTGTCGTAAAAAGCAAGTTTATTTTGATATCAGGGATGTTTTTAGAAAAGAAGGCCATCAACCCGAACTCGCCAAAGTCAACCGGTTGATGGCCGAAAAAAACAAATCACAAAAGGCAAAGCCCGTTTGTAACCGTTTTCTTTTTCTATCATATCTCCCGGTAAAAATTCAATCTGTGTAATCAAGGGAGGTGAACCTGTGACATTTACCCAACGGTTCTACGAGATCGCCTGCATGTTCCCGGTGATGACCAGCAAAGGCGTACAGCAAGGCGATATCCCCGGCATCAGGAAGGATCGGTTCTGTGCTGATGACCTGGCCGGGTTTGTCTATGAGGGCGGCGGCAGGGCCTGGAGCACCGGAGAAAAGCTTGTATTAGAATTTCTGCTGAATCTGTACAACCCGGGAGCCTTTGACAAGTTCAACATCGGCTTTGCCATGAACGTATGGGACCCCACCCATATGAGAGCCTGTTTTAAGGCCATGGCAAGGATTTACAGCGGAGAGTGACCCATGAACAGACAACGCCTTCGGAACAGCGGGATAAAACATGATAGAAAAAGAGACCATAGAACGGATCAAAACATCTGTAGACCTTAAATCCCTGGTGGAGTCCAGGGGTATCGAACTCAAAAAAAACGGCAAGGGCTGGTTCGGCCTGTGCCCCTTCCATGATGACAAAACCCCGTCTTTATCCGTCACCCCGTCCAAAAACGAATGGCACTGCTTTGGTTGCGGTGCCGGAGGAGATGTGATCCGGTTTGTGGAGATGTTTGACCGGGTGGATTTTAAAGAGGCGGTTAGACGGCTTGGCGGTGATGAGGTAGAAAAAACCGCAGTTAAAATAAAAAAAGAGGACCCGGCCCCGAAACTGACACCCGGCCATATCAAGCTGTTCAACCGGGTTATTGAATTTTACCACGAAGCCTTTGCCGAAGATGGCCGGGCACGGCAGTACCTGAAAGGACGGGGCATCACGGATAACTCCCTGCCTTCCGACCACCGGATCGGCTTTGCCAACGGCTCCCTGCTGAACGTGCTGCCCAATGATGCCAAAATCACAGGGCAGTTAAAAGATCTGGGCATCCTGAACGTCAACGGGAAGGAGCATTTTTACGGCTGTGCCGTGTTCCCGCTCTACGATTTTAACGGGAACCCTGCCGGGATGTATGGCCGCCGTATTGACGGCATGACCCAAGGCGCCGGCCATCTGTATCTTCCCGGCAGCCGGGAAGGTCTGTTCAACCGCCAGGCAGCCAAGGCCCACAAAAAGATTATCCTTACAGAATCCGTTCTGGACAGCCTGACCCTGATCAATGCCGGGTTTAAAAACACCATCCCGTGTTACGGCACCAACGGCCTGACCCAATCCCATATCAAGTGGCTTACACAAACCCAGGTAGAAACCGTCTACATATGTTTTGACGCAGACGAGGCAGGCCAGGCCGCCACGCCTGTGGTTGGTGAGCACTTAACCCAAGCCGGGATCACCACGCACCCCATAACACTTCCCAACGGCCAGGACATCAATGATTTTTTTCTTTTAACCGCCAATCCCAAAGAGGGGTTCAACGCCCTGATTGGTCAGGCCAACCCTGCGGTTAAAAAAGAAAAGGACCTGAAAGTTACCAAAACAGATTTTGGCTTTACCATGGCGGTTGCCGACCGCAGATACGAGGTCCGGGGGATCAGCAAAAAAGGCGGCAAGCTTAAGGCCACGGTCAAGGGCATTGACCCTAAAAAACGCATGCACGTAGACACCGTGGATTTTTACTCGGCACGGTCCAGGACCTTTCTTCTCAAGGGACTGGCTGACCTGTTCGGCGCAGACGAGGCTGCCGTTACCCAGGACCTTGCCAAGCTGACGGAACAGGCCGAACAAAACCAGGTTCCGGATCAGGACAACAAGGCTGCCACAGCCATGACGTTCCAGGACAAGACCGAAGCCTTGCGGTTCCTGGAGAACCCGGACATGTTCGCTGAGATCCTCACCGATTTTGAAACCCTTGGCTACACCGGAGAAGAGATGAACAAGCTGCTCTGCTACGTGGCGGCGATCTCCCGCAAGATGGATCACCCCCTGTCGGTCATGATCCAGTCCAGGTCCGCCGCAGGCAAGTCCTATCTCCAGGACACGGCCCTGTCCCTTGTGCCCAAAGAAGATTATATCAAGTACACCCGGCTGACGGACCAGGCCCTGTTTTACACGGGCAAGGAGAGTCTGAAGCACAAAATCCTTGCCATTGAAGAACTGGACGGCATGAACGGGGCCATCTACTCTATCCGCAGCATCCAAAGTTCCAAGGAGATCACCATTGCCTATACGGGCAAGGACAGTGCCACCGGCGAACAACGAACCATGGAGAACAAGGTGGAAGGGCCGTTGATGGTCTTTATCACCACCACCCAGGTGGACATTGACGGAGAAACCGCATCCAGGTTCGTGTTCATCTCCATTGACGAATCCGAAGACATGACCAAAAAAGTCCTGGCCAAGCAGCGGCAGACCCACACCATGCAGGGCATGCTCAACAAGCTCAAATCAGAAGAGATTATTAAAAAGCACCATAATGCCAACCGGATGATGCGGCCCCTTCATGTGTTCAACCCCTATGCCGAATTGCTGACCTTTACCAGCAGGTCTTTAAGGGCCAGAAGGGATCACACCAAATACCTGAACCTGATATCAGCCGTGGCCTACCTGTTCCAGTACCAGAAAAAGGTGCAGACCTTTGAATTTAAGGACCAGTCCATTGAATACGTGAACGTCACCCTGGCCGACATAGAAAAGGCCAACACCATTGCCAACTACGTTTTGGGCAGAAGCCTGGATGATCTAAGCCCCCCTTCAAGGAAACTGCTCATGCTGATCCGGCAGATGTGCCGGGACAAAAAAGAAGACTTCCATTTTAACCGCCGCCAGATCCGGGAGTACAGCGGATGGAGCGACTTCCAGGTCAGGACCCATATTCGGCAGCTTGAAGACCTGGAGTACATCTACTCGCTCATGGGCAAACGGGGCAAAGAATACGTTTACGAACTGGCCTACAACGGCGAAGGAGACGACGGTAAACCCTTTGTGATCGGGCTTACAGACATTAAGCAGTTAAAAGAAAAAGCCAAAGAAGCCGGTATCACCGATGACAACGAGGGGGAAAATTACAACTACGAGCATGAAGGCGTTAACTACGAGGGTGGTTCAAGCCCCCATAGAGGGCACTAAGTGATTTTTCTTTTAACCGCTAAAAAGCCCTTATACCAAGGCATTGAAACGAATATACCCCCAAGTTCGAGGCAACCGGGGCAAAAGTAATTAAGGAGCAAGCATGACATTTATAGAAGCCGTAAGGGAACTTGACCTGAAAGATCCGTTGACCCGGGAGCCTGTACGCCCAAGTGAACTGATACGGATACTCAAGGAAGATGTTGTTCTGTCTGTGGAGCGGCCCGGCTCCTGGGAAGGGTCGAATATGCTGGAGGTACTGACCAGCCACGGCTTTTTTACCCATCAGGATTGAAAGGAGGGAATATGGTTAAAAACCTGTTGTTCCGGTTCCGGGAAAACCTCAGGGTGACAGGCAGAAGCCCGTCAACAGTAAAGGCATATGCCATGCACACAAGGGATTTTTTTGATGTCATGGAGATCAGGGCTGTTAAAAAGGTTACCACGCCTGTTATAGAATCCTGGATCGCAGGGCTGCGTGACTCAAAGAGTGCCAAGGGCAAGCCTTACAGTGATGCAACCATCCAAATTAAGATACGCTCAATCAAGCGGTTTTTTGAGTTTCTGGAGAGGACCAACATTATCTTTATCAATCCTGCAGAGTTTATCAAGGAATCCAAAGTAAAGACCCCGATCAAGCCGGCACTGACTTTTGAAGAAGCGAAACGGATACTGGACCAGCCAAACTTAAGCACAATAACCGGCATCCGGGACCGGACCATACTGGAGGTTTTTTACACCACCGGGATACGGCTCAACGAGTTATGTTCCCTGACCATTTATGACGCAGATCTGCAGGGCGGTGTGCTGCGGATCAACAAGGGCAAAGGAGCCAGGGACCGGGTGGTGCCCTTAGGCAAACATGCAGTCAAGTTCCTGCGGGAGTATATCTCCAAGGTCAGGCCTAGGTTTGCCAAAAAAAACAGGACCTGCCGATCCCTGTTTATGGGTTCTTTGGGCAAGCCCGTGTCCAAGGCGGTTGTAGCCTTCATGATCCTTAAAAACCGGAAAGCGGCTAAAATAAAAAAACAAGTTACTGCCCACACGTTCCGCCACACCTTTGCAACGGTGCTGGTAAAAAACGGTGCGGACATCCGGGCGGTCCAGAAGATGCTGGGCCATGTGGATATCAGAACCACCCAAGGTTATATCCGGTCCCTGGGCCTGGATATTAAAAAGGAACACCGGAAAACCCATCCAAGGGAAAAGGACAAAGAAAACATCACCAACCCCAGGATAAAAGGGATTATGGATCATCATGAAAGATAATCCGTTCAAGCCGTATATTGATCAGTTCCGGCTGGCCCTGAAGGTCCGGAACCTGACCGGCAAGACCATTGAACAAATCTGTTGGAAGCTGGGCAGGTTCACGGCCTGGCTGATGGAAAGCCAGGTCTTGTCTGTTGACGCCATCACCAAGGATGCGGTCAGGTCCTACCAGGTGGAGCTTTACCAGGCAATCAATGCAAGAGGCAGGCAGAACGGCGTGGCCTATCAAAATTCTATGATGTCTGCGGTCCGGCAGTTCACAAGGTTCCTGTATGAAAGGGACTTTATCGTGTCTGACCCGGCAAGGGACATCCAGTATGCCAAAATACCTAAAGCCCTGCCCAAGGGGATATTGAGCCCGGCGGAAGCCAGAAAGATCATCCATGCCCCTGATATTACCAGCGTAATCGGATACCGGGACCGGGTGATCCTGGAGGTGCTTTATACCAGCGGTATCCGCAAAGAGGAGCTAAACCACCTGACCCTGGCCGATGTGGACTGCCATGACGGTTTTTTGAGGATAGACAACGGCAAAGGGCAAAAGGACCGGATCGTCCCCTTGGGCCGGATCGCCTGCCGGTATCTTGAAAATTATATCACATCCGTCCGTCCGGAACTGATCAGGGACCCGTACAACACCCACCTGTTCCTATCCCTGAGAGGCAACCGGCTGTCTAAAAACGTGGTATGGGCACTGGTGAAAAAATACGCCAAAAAGGCAAAGATACGAAAAAACGTCCATCCCCATACGTTCCGGCACTCCTGCGCAACCGGCATGTTGAAAAACAAGGCGGATCTAAACACCATCCGCAAGCTTTTGGGCCATACATCATTGAATACCACACAGATCTATACCCACCTGAATATCACAGAGTTAAAGGCGGTTCACAAGCAATGCCATCCCCGGGAGAAAGACAGAGAGTAGTTGTTTTTTCTTTTAACTGCGGTTTTTAAACAAGGATCGTCTCCGGTGCTCGGGCTTCACCCCTGGCGGGGTTCCGCTCCCTGCGCCCGGAGCCGGCCCTATTTTATGCCCACCCAACCACCCTTTAAATGCGGATGGCTGCGCCGCCTTATTTTATATCCCCGCCCGCCCGGCGGAAGGGCTGTTCCGGCGCTACGGGCACGCCGGTCGCTCCACATTGCGTAAAGTCGTTGCGTTCGGCGTGTCCGATAAGGCGGCCTTATCAGACACGGCCGGTCCGTCACAGGTCTTGCAAACTGCCGCAATACCCGCGCCGGACCGCCTTCCCTCTCTACACTAGACATAACAAACATTATGTCTCCTTTGCGCAATGCTCCGCTTCCTTTGCGCCCTGCGCACCTCCACAACCCTTCCGCTCCCCTTAAAAAAGGATGAAACCCCATTTTATATGCCGGCTGACGCCAGCACCAAGCATGCAGTTAAAAGAAAAAAACCATCCTCAATTTTATTTTTAACAGCCTGGGAAATCCTTTGATCAAAGGCTCAATCCATAGTATGAATCACCAAAGAAGCAGTGGCAGAGTTTGGTTACGCTGAAATTAATTTTAGGTAAAAAACAGTTCTTTTACAACTTGGATAATCCGGATGGAAGGCTTGCCAATAAAGAGATTGCGCTTGGTTGGCAAAATCGTCTAATGGGATTATTTGTTCAAACAATCCATTGAGGTTCACAGATCCTGATGGCTTGATGGCGAAAAATACTGTTCAATGGATGTCTGATCATCCTATCCCTGGTCCGGACGACCTTTTATCGAGCGGCTTGCATTATCTATCAGATTCATTGGGGCAACAAACAACTACAAATTGGGGGGATCAATTAGGGGCAACTATTTTAAAAACAACTGTTGATGTTGGCGCGGGTATTGTTGATTCTCCTGAAGCCTTGGCAAATCAGACTTATGAATGGTCCAGAGATATTACAAATTGGAATAAATTACCAATATTGGGGACTAATGCTGTTGCTATGGCTAAGACAACCTCGGATTTTATTAATAATCCAAACTGGACAACAGGTTCTCAAATGGTTGGGGCATATTCTAGTGCGGTTTTATTAACTATAGGGGGAACGCAGCTCTTAAAAGGGCCTATTGGAAACATTGGGTCTAAAAATAAAGCAATAGGACTTGTTAAAAATGAATATCAAAATCTTATTTCTTCTGGGATGAGTCATCGAGAAATTGGCCCTGCCATTTCAATCGCTCGAGATATGAAAGCTGGAAAATTTAGCCAAATTTATCGCAATGATTCGCTTGGCAACATGCCTTCAAATTTAAGCGATCCTATTGCCATCAGACTTTACAGTGCACCAGAGTATATAAAAACAAAAGGAATTGCTTCTCATTCTGAAATATATGCCGTAGATGAATTGCTAAAAGCAAGACCGAAAGCTGCGCTTGAAGATATCTCGGTGTTTACAATGGAGGTTAAAAAAGCATCATTACGCGGAACTTATAAACCTGCTTGTCCACATTGTGCTCATTTATTAGAAGGAGTTGACTACATTAAATAATATGGATTACAGACAATGACAAATAGAGTTAATGAAAATTATTTGGATTTCGATGGTGACCAAAGTATTCTTGACGGGAAACCATTTACAGGCATTGGTTTTCTTGAACATCCTGATCATTCTCTGAAAAGAGAGTTCAACTATTTAGATGGATTTGAACATGGCTTATGCCAAGAATGGTACTCCAACGGGCAGCTAAAGCGCAAATGGACAGCAGTACGTGGACAAGCAAAAGGAACAGTATATCAGTGGCATGAAAACGGAGAAAAAAAATCGGTAGGAGAATACGATTTCGGCGTTGAGACAGCATATAAGGAATGGGATGAAAAAGGGGAATTAATTATCGATAGAAAAATCGATGAAAATTCAAATCTTTATAGCTATTTAATGGATATGAAGGAGAAGCGGGGTTAAATACGGTGAAAAATAAGTTATAAAGGGTTTTTGCTAATTTGATCAACGTGTTTTAAGAGAGTCGGGATTCTATATTTTCCGTGCATTTGAGAAATATGTTTTGCGGCAAGTTGCTGATCAATACCTGCGGCCGTAATATAGAGGGGTTTTTTACTTTTCCCTCTAACGATTTTATCAGCCATATCGGATTGTTTGAAGCTGTTTTTAGCAACTCCGATTATTGGGGTTTTTTGATTCAATTTATTGTATAGATGAGCTCCTAAGCCCGGAGATTGGTGGATATCTAACCATACATAGCCATCAATTAAAATAAACTCAGGTGATTCAGGGATAAGTTTTAAGACTTTAAGAATACACGGCAGCTCTCGGAGATAAAATTGCCCTGGGACATACGGTTCGATTTTAAAAACTGTTGTATGGAATTGAGCAGTAGGGCTTGAGTCAGTCCATTCTTTAAACAATATGCATGCGGCAACTGCCTGGTGATCGTAATAATGAACGTCTACACAAGCTATCATCAGGTCTTATTTACCTTTTTTGATTTTAGCGTTAATTCGGTCGGTTTTGTACCGGTCCCGGGTAACGCTAAATATAAGATTTTACCAACCTAAGGAAAATACTTATAAATTTCACCCCGATGCAGGAACCTGACAAAGCAGACGGTATCCTCTTCAATAACAAGGCCCAGGCGGTAGTCATCCATCCTGATACGGTAGTGGCTGCCCTGGGCCTTTAACTTTTTAAAGTTCCGGATCGCGTGGATGTCCGGGGCCTCTTCCACTCCCTGTATGATCTGCCGGACCCGGTCAAGCAATGTCATAGATTGGCCAGGATTGGGGGGCGGGCCAAGCCAATCATCTGATATTAAATGTTACGTGCCAAAATCCTGTCATACTTTTTACCAAATTACAGAGCACAATTAAAGGGTAAACGCCCAAAACAGGGGCTTAAAACAAGCTTAATTCAATGTTTTTGGCCCCCAAATGTCCATTTTAAGAAAATCGATGTTATAAAAAGCCCATCCGGTTTCATTTCCTTTTGCAAAAAAAGAATGATAGGGAAAGATGTATGAATTCTACTGCCAGAAACGGATGGGCTTTTCATATTGCCGTTATCATCATGTTATCGGTCGTTTTATGGTGTTTGCCATGTTATTCCGGCACTTCCTGCGTGTGCCGCAGCGAGGCCGTATCCCCCTCAACTACCACCGTCGGCACCATCTCACTGGATACAAGCACTTTAAGCTCTACTACCCAGACCGACTGGAAAGATAAATACACCACCCTGGTCAATGGTGTAGAAACAATCGTTAAAAAAGCCTCAGAAACCATGAACGCGGCAAAGACCGCCCTGGGCGACCCGGTAGACATGGTAAGCGGCGAGTTCTACACGGAAGAAACCCCCGATTTCCTGATTAAGTCCCGGGGGCTCGATTTATCCATTATCCGAAAATACACGCGACTTGGGGTCACACGCGACTTGGGGTCAGGTCTTGCGCGACTTGGGGTCAGGTCTTGAAATATAAGTTTTTGATTTGGGGTCCCGGTTTTATTTTTAACTGCCTTGAAAATCCCTTGAAGGGCACCATGTTGAGCGAAGCGAATAAACCATCGTTGAGCAGAGCGAATAAGGCAGGACGCAAAGTAGACCCCTTTAAAAAAGTGGGCCTACTTTGCATGTCCTGTCACCCTAACGCCCTATCTTTTTATGGCTTAACCTGATTTTTTATATTTGAATATAGTTAAAATATATTTTCGTATAATAGCCTATAGAAAAACAGAAAATGATATAATTATCTATATTAACAAACAATTATAGATAAGAGCAAGCCAAGGGCCAGGTCTAAATTTACCAAATAACCTCCACCGGATATTTGGCAAACATGGCATCACTCGTGATCACAGGTATCTGCCCGGTTATGCCCTGGGCAATGATCAGGCGGTCAAAGGGATCTTTGTGATGAAACTCAAGGTTGATAACCTTTGAGAGGTGATCCAATTCGACAGGCAGTACATCGATAGCGTGTTCTTCAAGCTGGGCAGGCATGAGCCGGTCAAAAGAATCAAGCAGTTCAAGTTTGCCCAGGCTTGTTTTAATGGCAATTTCCCACAGGCTTGCGGCGCTTAAAACCAGATCATTGTTAAAATCGAGCATAATGTTGCGGGCGTTAAGGCTGAGCCGGTCGCTTCCGGAAATGAACCACAAGAAAGCACTTGTATCAAGCAAAACCCGCATTACATATATTCCTTAAAATCGTCCAGGGGGGCGTCGAAGTCGTCTGCCATTTTGATCAGCCCTTTTGCCGAACCGAACACCCGTTGTTTTTTCTTTCTGGGGATGCCGACAATTTTAGCAATCGGCAGTCCCTGCCTTGTAATGATAATGGCTTCTTCAATATTCTGTTCAAGAATTTGGGGAAGCTGCTGTGTAATCTGGCTGATATCTATATTTTGCATAATCTGCCTTCCTGTATAAATATGGTGTTATCTTGCATCGTCCATGGCCATAATGCCTTGCGTTCTGTTTTTAAGGATCATGCCGTCGAGTATCCTGATAACCGCCTCTTTATCTTCGGCCTGGAATCGTTCAAGCTCCCTGAACCGCTTTGCCAGGCGGGTATCATTGAGGTTGCCCATGTCGCTGTGATCCCCGATTAGCAGATAGTCCAGAGTGGAGTCAAGCAGTTCAGCCAATTGTATGAGTTTTTCTAATGACGGGATATGCAATCCCATTTCATATTTATTGAACTGGCTGAATCCGATATCAACCATGGCGGCCAACTCTTTTTGTGTCCATCCTTTTTGATTGCGAAGTCGTTTAAGGCGTTCTCCAAAAGCTTTTCTTACCTCTTTGTCCATCATGTCGAAAATCATCCTTATTTAAATTTTTGTTCTTGATTATAGCACGGGTTTGAAAAACGCCCTCGACAGCAATCTAATATTTAGATATCAAATATCCACAATAAGGACAAGGTTTTTACTTGACAAGCTTTTTAAAAACGGAGAGCAATAGAAAAATGCCATCAGCCTTATGACTTTGGCGGGTCCCGGAATATGGACTGGTCGGGACTGGTTCGGGACTGGGGTCGTGGTTCGGGACTGGCGGGACTGGGGTCGGGCCATGCTAACGAGCTGAATTAAAGGAAAATACTCTCAAAAGCACCCGTCTTTTTGGTCTTAAATCGATGTTTTTGGGGGCAAAAAGGGCTGTTTAAGGGGCAGTCAGGTTTTTTAGGGATTGATTTGGGGGGCAGACCAAGCAAACTTTTATAACCAACCGTTAATAAAAATAATTTTTTGAGGGCAAGGTAAAAAGCGGCTCTTAGCAGTCACATTTCGGTACCCCCAATAAATCATGTAAGGAGCATTTATGATCAATTCAATCCAGATTTATCCGAAGAACATGGGAAACCATGGCACGCGCTAACCGACATTTGGTTCAAAAATCGGCCTCAGAAAGGCATATTAAATTCAGGCGGTGGATTTGGGGCTCACACCCTGTTTGATTTCTCCGCTTTAATGGGGTAAAGTACGCATTTCTTATTGTTTGATGCGTTTAACCCTAACCATAGGATCAGCCAACCCCAGTGACTGTAACCCGTTCCTTTACAAAAGCAACCATCAAATGACCCAAACCGGCCCCATCGGACAATCCCCGGATTTAACCGTTTTTCTTGTGCAAAAAAGCCTGGCAGACTGGTACCGAATAAACCAACGCCCCCTGCCCTGGCGGTCAACCAAAGACCCATATCATATCTGGGTATCGGAAGTCATGGCACAGCAAACCCAGATGAAAACCGTGATCCCCTATTACCTTAGATTTACGGAAAGGTTCCCCACGATCAGGGATCTGGCCAAGGCAGACCTTGATACGGTTCTCAAGCTATGGGAGGGGTTGGGGTATTATGCCCGGGCCAGAAATTTTCACCGGGCTTCCCGGGTTGTGGCGGACCATTTCCAGCACCGGATTCCAGAGGACCTGGCAGAGTTTAAAACCCTTCCCGGGGTGGGAGAGTATATTGGTGCGGCGGTCCAGAGCATTGCCTTCGGCCATCCGGAGGCTGTGGTGGACGGCAATGTCAAACGGGTTCTGGCACGTCTTTTCCGCCTTGATTTTCCGGCCAACGGCCCGGCGTCTCACCGGCAGTTTCTCCCCTTTGCCCGAAACCTTTTAGACAAAAATGATCCCGGCACCTTTAACCAGGCAATGATGGAGCTTGGCGCCCTGATCTGCACCCCGAAAGCCCCTGTCTGCCCTCAATGTCCGGTTTCATCCTATTGCTCAAGTTTTGTCCAAAACAGCGTCAACGACTATCCCAAACGGCTAAAGCCTAAAAAAGTGCCGGTAGTGAAGATTGCCGTGGGCATTGTCAGAAAAAATGGAAAACTGCTGATCACCAAACGAAAACCGGATGGACTACTGGGCGGGCTATGGGAATTTCCAGGCGGCAAACTCAAAAACAATGAAGTCCCAAAGGCGGCCTGCATTCGGGAAATCAAAGAAGAAACCGGACTCACCGTTGAAATCACAAGCCACCTGACAACGGTCCGTCACGCCTATACCCACTTTAAAATCATCATGGAAGTATTTGACTGCACCTGGCAGTCCGGCAGGGTCCGGCTTAACGGGCCCGTGGATTATTGCTGGATCAGTCCTAAAGATATCAACCGTTTTGCCTTTCCCAAAGCAAACTTAAAGTTTATCCCCATGATCCTTTAATAAATGGGATAAGGTTAGAATTTCCCATCATCCAGCCCCAATTCGGAAAGCCTGTCAATGGTATAATTATACCCGGCTTCGATGATCTCTTCGGCTCTCTGGTAGGCGGTTAAGGAAAAATTGGAAACCGGCGGTTCAAGGTAGTAATCGGCCAGGTACATGATCCGCTTGCGCTGCGCCAGGCCGCCGATCTGATTGGCATGGGCCAGGATCCGTTTCAGGCCGGGAATTGTAGATGATTTTTTACTGAACCGGGATTTGATCACATCCCAGCTGTTAAGGGTGGTGATGCTCGGATCAACCGAAATGTCCTCTTTGATATCCACATCCAGGGCAATGATGGTCCCGTTTCCCCGCCGCCGTTCCAACGCGGTTCCAAGCCGTCCGCGCATGGCCTGGACCGGGACATTTTCCAGAATGGCCCCGTCCACCATCAATTCTCCGTTGTTCACCACCGGCGGAAACAGCCCTGCCGGGGAATTGCTGGCCAAAACGGCCTGCCAGAGGGGGCCTGAATCCATGACCGCCGTGTCGGCGCAGCTTAAATTACAGGCTGCTGCAAAATAAGTAGTCCATAAGCACTGAACCTGTGTATCCCCAAAAGTCGTCCGGAGGGCCTTTTCAAAATTCTTGACGGAAAACAGGGAAACCACGGGAAGATCAAGCTTGATCAGCCCCTTTATAAACCGGAGTATGGTGGTATGGATCTCCTGTCTTGGAATGCCGAAAATATAAGAAGCCCCGATCAAAGCGCCCATGCTGTTGCCGCCAAGCAGGTCAATGGGAATCTTTTTTTCCTCGAAAGCCTTTAATGCTCCTAAATGGGCAAACCCCCTGGCACCGCCCCCGCCAAGGACCACCCCCACAGCCCGGCCCACCAGAAAACGGGCAATTCTCCGGTAATCGGACAAATCATCAGGGCTTGCCGGATACACCCGTTCCACATCCCTTGGCCCCTGCCATTCCAGCTTGTCCTCACAACGGCTGGTTTTGTTCCGGTGAAGGACAATAAGATGTTTTCTCATCAGTTCAATGCCGGGTTTTTGGGTAAGATCCGCCTCAACCTTGGACAGGTCCTTTACCTGTTCCTGGCCGGCAACAAACAGAATCTGATCAGCATACTCTAGGCTTTCAGATGCCACCCTTGAATCTGAATCATATGCCGGGGTCTGATAGATCAAAAAATCGTTTTCCGCCTCCATGAGATCAATATTTAATTGCCTGGCTGTGAATTCGTCTTCCAGCACAATATGCCGGGCCCGGCCCATCTGGGAAAAGGCGTTGGTCAGATTACGGGCCACCCGACCGGCATCCACCCGGTCTAAGATGGGAATCACCACAAACGAATGGGCCCGTTTCTGACGTTCCACCCGCTGGGTGTGGCGCAAATGATTGTAAATGGCCTGGGAAAACACCCGGTTTATCTCTATGGGATAAGTTTGGAGCAGCCGCTCAAAATCTTCCTTTGAAAAAATACCCAGAACCGAACTTCGCAGGGCGGTTATGTCCGCCGCCCTGGACTGATCCAGAATAACGCCGAGTTCGCCTACGATTTCACCGGGAAGGATCTCGTTAAACAACATCAGGTTGCCGTCCTTTCCCTGCCGTGTCACCCGCAGCCGTCCTGAAACCAGAACAAACATGGATCTTATGTAATCACCTTCTGATATAATCTTGGTGCCGGCCGCCACCTCTTTGATCTCAAGACAGGCCACCAATTCTTCCAAAACCTTGTCTGGAAGCTGTTTGAATTCCACTCCGGCCCGGAGCAGCTCACCAATCTGATCTTTACTCACGCTCATTTGAACCCCTTAAAGAACATCATGATCCAGCCTGCCGTTTGACGGCAAAACAAATTTTTTACATAAAATAACAGACGATCAGTTGACTACTTGTACCCGGTTATCGTAGAATTCGCTTTAAGACACCCTGCGATTTACCGGATTGTTTAATTTCGACTGGAACGACCTGAACCGTCTCCATTCGAAGAAAACCACTTGGGCGATTTCCCTGCATAACTTCATCACGCCCAGAGTGCCATGAATTGTATCATATATTTAAATAAAGATGAACCAGACTAAATTTTTCTTAACGCCGTATATTGAACACCCGTATAAGGGCATCTTTCGGGGAAAAAGAGGAGCTTTCATGACCATGAGGACCGCCTGGATCTGGCCCGTACTGTTATTGGGATTTATGGTCTGGGCCTTTTTGCGATACGATTTCTCGCAGGCAGTAAACGCATTTCACGGGATTGACTGGCGGCTGATGGGCCTGTCCTTTGGGTTTAATATCGGCATTCTCTACTTTCGGGTAATCAAATGGGCCCTTGTTTTTAAGCCCATAAATCGGGTGTTCTCTCATTTTAACCTGTGCCTGGCCTTATTTGCCGGCTGTCTGGTCAACATGGTTATTCCGGCACGGGCCGGGGGGCTGGTTCAGGCCTGGATTATCGGTAAAAAAGAAAACTTCCCGGTCAGCACGGCATTGGGCACCGTCACCCTGGTCAGGCTGTTTGACAGTATCATGCTTATTTTTTTGGCCGTTGTGACCTTAATTTTGTTCCATATCCCCAAAGGCAGCGATGAATACTTTAAGTCCGTGTTCAAAACCGCCGGAACGGCCGGTTTTTTCTTGTGTGTTCTGGCCGTGATTCTCTTTGTTTTCACCCAAAACCAACAAGCCATGGACCGGCTTTTACACATTTTGCTCAAGGGGGTGCCGGCCCGGTTCAAGCCTTCGGCCAAAGAGGCGGCCACAGGGTTCCGGCAGGGGTTAACCGGCCTTAACTCAGCCTTTTATGTCGCTTTCAGCCTTCTGTTGAGCCTTATGTTCTGGCTGCTTTGCGCAGTCAATGTATGGATCCTGATCAAAGCGCTGGGCCTCGGGTTAAGGGGATTGTTCCCCCCTGTCCTGATGCTCCTGGCCCAGGCCTTTTCCATGGGAATTCCAGCCCCTGCCACGGCAGGCCCCTACCATGCGGCCACGGTAAGCATTCTGATGTTTTACGGCATATCCTCCCCATCCGCATTGTATGCCGCGGTGATCATGCATGGGATGATGTTTATCTCCAATACATTTCCCGGCCTGCTGTACCTGTGGTTGGATAAACCTTCGCTCTCTGTAATGTTGAAAGGAATCAAAGATGCCCGCTCAAATCTGCGCTAACACCCATCCGCTCACTTTAGTTCAAGAAGACATCTGGCTGTCTCAAATGATCCATAACTCAGTCCCCCTGTTTAACATCGGCGGCAACGTTAAAATCAATGGTTTCATTGACACTGATGCATTTATTGAAACCCATCGCCTGGTTACTGAACAGAATGATGCCTTCAGGATGGTGTTTCATCAAGGGTGTGCCCTGCCCCGATTTTCATTTTCCGACACCGCCAAAAAAATTGAACTCAAAGATTTTTCAGGTCATGGGAATCCGGACAAGGCCGCCATGCAATGGTGGAAAGAAGAATTTTGCAGGCCCTTTCAAATCCACGACGCCCAGATGTCCCGGTATTACCTGTTAAAGACCTCCCAAAAAAGTTTTTATTATGCGGTATGTGCCCACCACCTGACCATGGATGGATACTGTTTTGCCATTCTCAACCAGCGGCTGCTGGAAAACTACAACTTTCTGGTCACAGGAACAGGCCAGACCGGTAATAAGCCCTCCTATGCCGACTTTATTGCCAATGATCAGGAATACCGGAAGTCGGATGAATTCGCCCGGGCCAAAGCCTTCTGGGCCCAGAAATTTGAGACCATTCCCCGGCCCATGATTCCCCGCCGGTATACGGCCGGTTTCAAACAGACGGCCACGCCCAGTGCCTTTTCCCATATCTGGCTGACCCCTGACTTTTACTACCAGCTGATCCGGTATTCAAAAGAACGGGAAGGCAACGTCTTCTTCCTTATGGCCGCTATTTTGTATACCTATTTTTTGCGGACAACCGATATTAAAACCTTTGTCTTTTCCCTGCCGCTGCTCAACCGCCCCACCCTGGAATTTATGGACACCATGGGCCCGTTTGTGAATGTGGTGCCGGTCTGTCTTGATTTCGGGCTTAACATGAATATTCGAACCTTTTTTAACCGGTTAAAGGACGAATTAAAAGACTCCTTTCCCCATCAGCGATTTCCATTGGGCGAAATCAACCGGGCCGCAAAACTGAAAAAATCCGGCCGGACCCAGCTGTTTGACGTGAGCCTGTCCTACGAAAAATTCAACTACGATGTGATGGACTATAACGGCACCAAGTTTGAAATCAACACCATGCACAACGGCTGGGACCAGACCCCCTTGACCCTGGCCATCAAGGAGTACCAGAAAAAAACCGGCGTAAAGCTCGAATTTTATTATAACCTGGCCGCATATAAACCCGGCGAGATTGATTTTTTAATGGAGCGGATACGGTACATGTTGGAACAGGTTATAAACACACCCGACATTCCGTTAAGCCAGCTTAAAATCTTGCCGGAGAGAGAATCTCAAAAGCTTTTAGTAGAATTCAACCAGAAGGCCCGCACGGCTGCGCCCCCTTTCAAAAACATCTGCGAAATTTTCAGGACTGTTGCCAAAGCCCGCTTCGACCATACGGCCGTTCAGTTCGGCAGCCGGACGAGCCGGCAGAAAATGACATATCAAATGCTCAATGACCGGTCTGACCGGTTATCATCCTATCTTAAGTCCCGGTTTGACGGGCCGGCGCCCCTTGTCGCGTTCTACGGGTATCGGTCCATTGAAATGGTCCTCGGGATTCTTTCGGTGTTAAAAGCGGGAGGGGCCTATGTTCCCCTGGATCCCGACTATCCCCAAGAAAGAATAAACTTCATGCTTGAGGATTCCGGGGTCCGGATCATTTTGACCCAAAAAATTCTAAAATCCAGACTGGCCGTCAAAGCAGACCAGACCATTATCCCCATAGACGATTTCCCCTACGATAACATTGATATTGCCCCCCATGATACCGGCATCACCGCTGACAGCCTTGCCTATGTGATCTATACATCCGGCACCACAGGGCAGCCCAAAGGTGTCATGTGCACCCATGGCGGGCTTGCCAACCTTGCGGCTTCCCAGAACAACATATTCAGCATCACGCCGGAAAGCCGGGTCCTGCAATTTGCCTCCCTGTGTTTTGATGCCTCTGTCTCAGAAATATTTACCACTTTAACGGCTGGCGCCACCCTGGTTCTGGCCTCAAAAGACGATTTAATGCCGGGGCCGACGCTGCTGGACACCCTTCAAAG
Organism: uncultured Desulfospira sp.; assembly: GCA_963663165.1. Lineage (GTDB taxonomy): Bacteria > Desulfobacterota > Desulfobacteria > Desulfobacterales > Desulfobacteraceae > Desulfospira. Next base: position 1,820,997 of record OY760175.1, read on the forward strand.
AGAACGCATCTCCCATGTCACCCTTCCGCCTTCTTCACTGGCCGTCATGGATTCTTTGCCCCTGCCGGATCTATCCACCCTGGTTACCGCAGGAGAACCCTGTCCCTCAAAATTATTCGAAAAATGGGGGGGACATCGCCGGTTCATTAACGCCTACGGGCCGACCGAGGCCACGGTCTGCGCCTCGGCTCACCTGTGCAAAGCCCAGGATATAGATCAGCTGCCCATGGGAACGCCCATCGACAATGTAAGCCTCTATGTTTTAAACGATGCCCTTGAACCCATGCCCATCGGCGTCCCGGGCCAGCTGTATATCGGAGGAGCCGGCGTGGCCAAAGGGTATCTGAACCAACCCGATCTCACCCGGGAAAAATTTATAGCCAATCCCTTTGAGCATGAAAACGGGCATGACCGGCTTTACCGGACCGGGGATATGGTCCGGTTTCTGGCCGATGCCAGCCTGATGTTCATGGGACGGTTCGATCATCAGGTCAAGGTCAGGGGATACCGGATCGAACCCGAAGAGGTCGAAAAGGTGATCGCAAGCCACCCCAAAATATCGGAAGCCGCGGTCATTACAAAGAAAACATCCTCATCGGACAACACCCTTGTCCTGTTTTTCTCAGGCGGTGACAATGGGGGTGCCCATGCCCTGGCCGCCGAAATCCGGCAGTTTGCCAAACAGAAACTGCCGGACTACATGATCCCATCCCGTTTCATTCCCATGGACGCAATGCCCCATACGCCCAGCGGCAAATTGGACCGGCGTATTTTAGAACAGACCCAGCCCCCAGAACCGTCTTGCCAAAGCCATGGAACGTCACCGGAAACTGAAACTCAAAAACAGCTGTCAGACCTTTTCGCAAAGGCCATGAATGTGGAGACCATTTCCATTGGCAGACACGACGACTTTTTTGAATCCGGCATGGACTCCCTTTCAGCGGTAAGATTTATCAGTCTTCTGGAAAAGGCCTTTAACCAGCGGCTTTTATTTTCAGACCTCATGGCCAACAGCACCATTCACACCCTTGCCAGACGGTTTACCCCCCATGGGCACTCCCCTGGCCTGGTCGACCGCCGGATGCTGGTCCCCATTTCAAACAGCGGCTCCAAACCCCCTTTCTTCTGCATTACAGCAGGGTACGGGGATGTGGTCAAAATGCAGCAGCTGTCCCGCCATCTGGGCAAGGAACAGCCGTTTTTCATGCTGCAGCCCGATAACATCAGCACCCGTGCCAAAGCAAAGGAACTGGCACAGGGGTATATGGACCAGATTTTAAGCCGGGTTCCCAATGGCCCTTACCGGCTCGGCGGCTACAGTGCCGGCGGCCTGATGGCCTACGAAACCGCCCGGCTGCTCATCGAACAGGGCAGCACCGTTGAACTTTTAGCCATGATTGGTGCGCCGCGCAGCTACAGCCGGATAACCCGCCTGGTAAACCAAAAAATCCGGTATCTGGTGTTGACCCTGCTGCCCGGGTCTGAACAAAAAATTTCTTCAAATATGCTGGAAATTTTACGGGCCGTTTTTCTGGACGCAGGGCTCCAGTATCACCTGGAAACTTTGACCGACTACCGCCCCAAAGCGTACAAGGGAAAAATCGACTATTTCCAGGGCAAATGGGCCATGTCCAGGTTCCTGGGCACCCACCGGACCTGGATGAAAAATGCCAAAGGCCCCTTTGAGCTGCACATGCTTCCGGGCAACCATGACAGTTTTATGAAAGAGCCCCATGTGGCTTCACTTGCCTTGCGGCTCAAGCAATGCATCAATGAAGTTGACCAAAAGAAAGGCATGATTCAATGAATATTACAATTGCTGCATTAGGATCCAGTGGTGACGTATATCCGTCCCTTGCCCTTGGGTTAGGGTTAAAAAAAGCCGGCTGCCGGGTCAGTCTGGCGGCCAACCCTGTTTTTGAATCCGATGTCCGGAACCGGGGCGTGGATTTTTTCCCCATCCGGACCATGCTGCGACAGTCCCTGGCCGACAGCCCGACCAGCCTTTATCCGGCCAAATCCCTTGCCCCCTTTCATTTTCTCCGATTGAAAAAAAGCCATATTGCGCCCATCTTGGAAACCATTGTCGCAGACATCGAAAACGCCTGTGAGCATGCCAATTTAATTTTGTACAACATGCTGGGCCTGCCGGCCTACCATTTTGCAAAGCAGATGGGGGTTAAGGCCTATCCCTTATGCCTTCAGCCGCTGGGGCGGACCAATGGGTTTCCAAGCCCGGTGATTTCCTCTAATATTTATGTCCCCAAAATGCTCAATGCCGCAAGCTACCGGATTGTTGAAAAATGCATGGGCCTGTTTTTGAGCAACTGCGATCAGTTAAAAGGCAAGGCCTCTTTTCAGGATTTTTTTCATCAGGTGTATGCGGATCATATCCCGGTGCTCCACGGATTCAGTTCCTGGGTGCTGCCAAAGCCTTCAGACTGGTCAGACAGCATGCACATCACGGGCTACTGGTTTTTAGATCCCCCTGACGACTGGGTTCCGCCAGAAGCGCTTCTAAAATTTCTTAAGCAGGGGCCGCCGCCGGTCTGTGTGGGGTTTGGTTCCATGAATGACCCGGATACCCGGACCATCATCAAAATAGCGGTAAAAGGGGTCCTTAAGGCCGGCCACCGGGTGATCCTCTTGACCGGCTGGAGCGGACAGGCCTTTGAAGATCTTTCCTGCCCCGACCTTTATGTGGCCAAGAGCATTCCCCATGCCTGGCTTTTTCCCAAAGTATCGGCCGTGGTCCATCATGGGGGCGCCGGCACCACGGGGGCTGCCGTAAAGGCAGGCATCCCGTCGGTGATCATTCCCTTCTTTTTTGACCAGGGCTTCTGGGCCGACCGGATGGAAAAACTGGGGGCCGGCCCGCCGCTTCTGCCCAAAAAAGCCCTGACCCCGGATGCCATGGCCGCCTGGATCAACAAGGTTTTGAACGATAAAGGCATCCGTGAAACCCTTAACCGGCTCAGCTTTCAGGTCAACACGGAAAACGGCATTGGCAATGCCGTAAACCTGCTTTTGTCATAATTCTTTTTAATGATCTTTTGCTTGAAAAACATGGTCTATAGGCTATAGTAGCACCATGAAAAATATAAGCCTGTGGATCATACCGGTCTTGCTTTTCCTTTGGGGTGTCCTGCCCGCTTCTCAGGCCTTTGCCGAAGATGGACATGCTGAAAAAATGGTCCTTGAAAGGGGCTTGATGTGCGAATCAATTGAAAATTTCCAACCGGTAAACCCGGCGGTTGTTTTTTCCATTGGCAACGAAGAGGTCTATTGTTATTCCGAGTTTGACCCGGTCTATGAAAAAGTCAAAATTTTCCATAAATGGTTCAAAAAAGACAAGTTGATTTTTTCCATGCCCCTGACCCTTTCTCCGCCCAAATGGGCCTCTTTGAGTAAAATCCAGCTCAGGGACGCCGATAAAGGCCCCTGGCGGGTGGAAATCCAGGACCTGGAAGGCAACATCCTTAAAACCCTTCGTTTCGGCATATCGGACTGATCATCCTATGGAACAGGCCTTAACCTTTTTACCCGGATTTCGATGGCAGGACAGCCTGGATATCATCTTAAATGCATATATTCTGTTCAGGCTTTATGTCCTGTTCCGGGGAACCAACGTATTCAGGGTTTTGATCGCCGTCTGTGTCCTGTGGATTTTGAACCGGAGCGCCGCATCCCTTGGGTTGATCGTTACCAACTGGGCCATGCAGGGCGTGATTACGGTGGCCGTATTTATTATCATTATTGTTTTCAGGAACGAAATATCCGGGGTGGTCCAGACCAGGGATTTAAAGTCATTTTTATGGGGAGTTCCCAGAAGACAGGCAAACACCCCGCTGGATACCATTATTGAAAGTTTACGGGAACTGGCTGAAAAAAAAATCGGGGCCATAATTGTCCTGCCTTTAAAGCAGGGCATTGACAGCATTGTTATCGGGGGAGTCCCCATAGAGGCGGCCTTGTCCAGGGAAATGCTGGTCAGCATTTTCTGGCCGGACAACCCCCTTCACGACGGGGCCGCCCTTATCCAGGGGGACCGGATTACCCGGGCGGGCGTCATCCTGCCATTGTCCCAGGAAAGGGACCTGCCTTCCGCCTACGGCACCCGCCACAGGGCGGCTTTGGGACTGACAGAACAGACCGATGCCCTGGTCCTGGTGGTTTCAGAAGAGCGGGGAAAAATTTCCATGGTCAAGGACCACCGGATTCTGCCCATTCAAAAGGTGGCCGATCTTGAAAAAGCCCTGGGACAGGTTAAGGGGATCGGCAAGGACAAAAATGATTTCCGCCGCCAGACCACAGAGCTTCTTTTGGCCGCAGCCCTTTGCATCGCCTTTACCATCGGTGTCTGGTACAGCTTTGCCAGGGGCATGGAAACCCTGGCCACCCACCGGGTCCACATTGAATTCACGACCCCGGATCCCGGGATGGAAATTACGGCCGCCTCGGCCTCGGATGTCAAACTGCTCATCAGCGGGACCAAACCCCTGATCAATGCCTTAAAGCCTGACCAGATCACCATTAAACTCAACCTTGAAGGGGCTCATGCCGGGACCAATACCATTCCGGTCACCCAGGGAAGCATCCAGCTCCCCCCGGGCATCCAGTTAAAGCAGGTGGAACCCGAACAGATTGAGGTTACCTTAGATACCTTAGTGGAAAAACAGGTGCCGGTTCAGCCCGACTGGACCGGGACCCTGCCTGAGGGACTGATAATGACAAAGGCCGAACCAATTCCCGAAACTGCCCTGGTTTCCGGAAGCAAGCTGGCCTTAGATGATATATCCACTGTTTTTACGGAAAAAATTCCTTTGGACGGGTTAAGGCAGTCCGGCACCACCGTGGTGGACCTTGTGCTGAACCCGGCAACCCTGAAGCTCAAAAACAAAACCAAGATCCAGATCCGGTACATCATCGAAAAAAAATAACGGAAAGTGGAAACCGAAAACCGGAGACCGGATCGCGCATCCTAAGGGGTTTCGCATCCGGTCTCCGCTCTCCCTTCTTCCGGTCTCCCCTTTAATTGTCCAGCACCTGCCGAATGGATTTAATAATGGTAATGCCCTTGACCGGCTTGGTAAGATATTTTTTGATCCCCAAGAACAACGCCCCGTCCCTGTCAATCTCGTCGGTGTAGCCGCTGCAAAGGATAATGGGCATGTCCTCCCGGATTTCCAGAACCTCTTTTGCCAGAGCCGCTCCGGTCATCTTGGGCATGGTCATGTCGGTAATAATAATGTCAAACCCCATGGTATTTTGCCTAAATACTTCCAGGGCATCTTTGGCGTTACGGAAAGTGCTGACCTGGTATCCGAATTTTTCCAGAAGGTCTTTGTTTGAATCCAGGATAGGCAGCTCATCGTCTATAAACATCACCCGCTCTGCCCCGGACAGCTCCTCCCCTGTCCAGAAATCATCCGCTTCAGGCGATTGAGATTCAAGCAGGGGGAAAAAAATATGAAACCGGGTCCCCTGCCCGGGGGTGCTGTCCACTTTTACATAACCGGCATGATCCTCCACAATACCGATCACCGTTGACAGGCCAAGGCCGGTCCCCTCTCCCAACCCCCTGGTGGTAAAATAAGGATCAAACATTTTTTGCCGGGTTTCCTGATCCATGCCAACCCCCGTATCGCTGATTTCAAGAACCAGGTATTCTCCCGGCGGAATGGCCAGATCAGCATCAGGCCCAAGGTCTTCCAAAGGGACCTCCTGGTTGTAAAGCCCGATGGTCAATACGCCGCCGCCGGTTTTCATGGCCTGGAAGGCATTGGCGCACAGGTTCATGATCACCTGGTGGATCTGGACCGGATCTGCCATGATTTCGGATTTAGAAGACACGTTCTGCCGGATCTCAATGGTGGACGGAATGGTGGACCGAAGCATTTTAACAGATTCCTTGACCACCACATAAAGGGTTACCGGCCGCCGTTTGTTCTCGGCCTGGCGGCCATAGGTCATGATCTGCTGAACCAGTTCGGCAGCCCTTTCAGCGCTCACCAGGATCTGGCCCAGGTGTTTTTTAACTTTTTCCGGGGTCTCAATGCTCAGCTCCGCCAGATAGGCATACCCGAAGATCCCGGATAAAATATTGTTGAAATCATGGGCGATTCCGGCGGCAAGGGTCCCGATGGCCTCCAGCTTCTGGGTCTGGAGCAGCCGTCTTTCCAGCCGGTTCCGGTCTTCTTCGGCCAGCTTGTAATCGCTGACATCCATAAACGTAATGACGATTTCAACCAGCTGCTGTTTATCGTCAAAAACAGGGTCACCGTTGACCACAAACCAGAGGAGTGCCCCGTCTGACCGCTGGACCCCCATAAGATAATCCCTTAAGGGCTTTAGGGATTCTTTCACCAGACTGACCGGATGGAACTCCCGGGCCATGGGCAGACGCTCTTCATCCAAAAAATCCCACACCGGATCCATCGTATCTTTTCCAAGTATCTGGCCTTCGGAAAGCCCAAGCCATTCCTGAATTTTGGGGTTACACTTGATGACCCGGGTCTCTTTATCATAAACAACCACCCCGGCCTGAATTTTGTCAATCCGTATCCGGGATCGCTTTTCACTTTCACTTAACGCGGCCAGCATCTCGTTCCGGGCCTGTTTTTCCTGCTCCAGTTCCCGGATCTGATCCTTGAGTTGTTGTGTATTCACCTGTTCAGACATTCTTGGGACCTTTTGTTAAGGGTAAACCCACAAGGCAGTTGACCGTTTATACAGCTTATCAATCGCGAGTATGCAACGATTGCGTGCGGCGGTTGTGTCCAATTTTACGAAATGCCATCCCCCCCCAAAAAAGCGGCAAGCGGCAGTTCACCATTGATAGTGGCGGATACGATATGCTTAACTGCGACATAACTATAATAAAATACGTAGAAATTTAAAACAACCCCAAAATTATCCTGTCCCAGGGCAACCGCATTTGTAATCCGGCATGGCATTCTGATATCGCGCGTAAATTTTATAAAATTGGGACTTGGGATATGGGACTTGGGGCAGCAAAGATTTCTCAATGTATGGAATGCTTTTCTCTTTGCTCTGTGATGCTAAAATCGAGGGCTTCGCCCTCTTTTTTATATTTTCACGCAAAGGCGCTAAGGCGCAAAGAATACCATTGCCCAAGGGAATTTAAGCCTTGCGCCTTTACGTCTTGGCGAGAGTTTTTTTGAAAGCAAAGTTCGGTGGGAAAAAGTGTAGCAGCGTAGCAGCCCGGTAGGGTGGTCAAAAGCGAAGCGTTGCCCACCATTGTCCGTATAACATTTTGTTTTTGAAGGACAAATAAAACGGGCTCACGCTAACTACCGGCTTGAGACTCGGGATATGGGGCTTGGGAATGCCACGGATACTGCAATCCCCAAGTCCCATATCCCAAGTCCCAAGTCCATTATATTAGATTAAATGTATTATTTCAAATTCGGTGGCCCCGGCCCCGGGGGCAGTTCCGAGCGATTTAGCGGCTCAAAACGAAATTATCGTCCCGGCCGTTTTCAGTTCCCCTGTTCCAGCAACTGTGCCAGGGCCGTCTGCCGCAGGCTGATGTCCTCGTTCTTCACGGCAAGGGCAAGGGCCCGCCGGCTACCCACGAAAACAGCGAGTTTCCGGGCCCGGGTCACCCCGGTGTAGATCAGGTTCCGGTACAGCATGGTGAAATGCTGGGTCAACACCGGAATAATCACCACTTCAAACTCACTGCCCTGGGATTTGTGAATGGTCACGGCATAGGCCAGATCCAGCTCCATGATATCGGCCTGCTGGTAAAAAACATCCCGGTTGTCCGGAAAAAACCGAACCGTTAAGGTCAGCGACAGGGGGTCAATCTGCCGGATTTGGCCGATGTCGCCGTTAAACACCCCTAAGGTATAGTTGTTTTTTCTGTGGATCACCCGGTCCCCGATCCTGAAAATCCGCTGGCCTGCCTGGATCTGGGGTTTTCCCGCCATGGGGGGATTGGCCGCCTCCTGAATGACCCGGTTCAGGGCGACCGTGCCCATGCTGCCCCGGGTCATGGGGGAAAGAATCTGGATTTCTTTTTCTTTTCCGTGGTACTTGGGGATCCACTCAAGGTAAAGCTGTCTGACCACATCCTGGGCTGTGAGCCCGTAGTGAAGGGAGGACCAGGGATGAATGTTTTTCACCACTGCCTTGAGTTCTTCGGCATGGCCGGAACTCAGCAACAGCCGGTCAAGACAGACATGGGCAAATTTTTCAGGAATGCGGATCTCGGTTTCATAGGGGGCCAGGGGCTGTTCCACCCTGAACTCATATAACCTTTGGGACGGATCAGGTTCAGCCGCCAGGCCGGCTGAAGCTTCCGGTTCCCGGCCAGCTGCACGCTTTACCTTTTTAACAAACCGAATCTGTTCTCCGGTGGCCTCGTCCGAGTCCAGAAACAGGCAGTCTTCCCCATTCTGCCAGATTTCAGGCCGGTTAAACGGAGACCTGATCCAGGGAATTTTGCCGGCATTGATCTGATGGGCATACTTGATAATCAGGGATTGGGCCGCCTGACGAAATATTTTGGTCAGCCTGAAACAGGCCACCTGGCCAGAGGCCATCAGGTCCTTGAGAACGTTGCCTGCGCCCACCGGCGGCAGCTGGTCATCATCCCCGATAAACACCACCCGGCCCTTTTCCGGAACCGCCTTGAGCAAGGCGGCGGTCAGGCTGATATCCAGCATGGATGTCTCGTCCACCACCAGCACATCCATCTTTAACGGGTTTTCCTCATTTTTCTTAAACCTTGTCCCCTGCCATCCCAAAAGCCGGTGAATGGTTTTGGCCGGCTTGCCGGTGACCTGGCCCATGCGCTGGGCTGCCCGGCCCGTGGGGGCGGCCAGAAGGACCTTGCACCCCATGGCTTCCAGGAGCCGGACCAGAACCTTTGTGGTGGTGGTCTTGCCGCAGCCGGGACCACCGGTGAGGATGGCAAAGGCCTGGCCGGCGATGCCCTGAACCGCGTCGCGCTGTTCCGGGCTTAGATTTATTTTCACGGTTTTACAAAACAGGTCCATCCAGCGCTTCATTCGCGGGATGTCAATGTCCAAAACCGGTGTCATCTGCCGGATTCTTCGGGCGGTATACAGTTCATCAAAAAACAGGCTTCGGGCGTAATAACAGTCCTGGTCAAGGCCCTGATCCGATGTCAGGACCCGCTTCATGAGCAGGCGGTCGGCCTCCATAACTTCTATAATCGGCAACAGGTTGTCGCCCAATGGGAGATTCAAAAGCTGCGCCACCTGATCTTTGATCTGGGAAAAGGTCAGGTAACAATGGCCAAAATTCCGGGCCCCTGAAAGCACATGGCGGATGCCGGCCATAATCCGCCGGGGGCTGTCGGTTTCCATTCCCATGGACAGGGCGACCTTGTCTGCCGTAAAAAAGCCGATGCCGTAAAAATCGTCCGCCAGGCCATAAGGATTTTTTGCCACCCGGGCAATGGCATCATCCCCGTATTCTTTATAAATTCTGACGGCAAACAGGGTGGAGATCCCGTGGGACTGGAGAAACATCATCACATCCCGGACCGCCCGGTGTTCGAGCCAGGCCTTTGAGATCATGGACAGTTTTTTATGGGCAATGCCCGGAACCTCCAGAAGGCGGGCCATATCGGTTTCAAAGACATCAAGGGTCTGATCTCTAAAGTGGGCCACAATTTTTTTGGCGGTTTTGGGTCCCACCCCCTTGATCAGGCCGGAGCCCAGGTATTTTTCAAGGGCCGCCGCAGAGGCGGGTTTCTTTTCAACGGCCTTTGTTGCCTTGAATTGGCGTCCGTAGCGGGGATGGACAATAAAAGAGCCCCAGAAGGCCATGGTGGCCCCGGCAAACACCCGGGTCTGGTGGACCAGGACGGTCAGCCGTTTCCCGTAGCCGTCAAACGGGGTGACTTTTAAAACCGACCACCCGTTGTCCGGGTTATGATAGGTCACCCGGTCCACCACCCCGGAGATCTGCTCCGCCACCACCCCGGTCCCGGAAGGCCCAGGAAAAAATGTCCCATTGCCCTTGTTCATTTTATGGCAACCATATCCCAAATCGGCTTATGGGACAACAGGAAACGGAAGACCGGAGCCCGGATGAAAAATACAGACTGACACGGACGAACAGGGACTGGCACACGGACAGACACGGGCGTGGCCCAAGTCCGTGTCTGTGATCGTCCGTGACTGTCCGTGTAAGTCCTGCAAAAAAAAACCGTCAGCCTTGCCGACGGACCGGCAAGGCTGACGGATAAACCTATTTTAAGTTGGCCTTATGGTTTTTACTTATTTTTAGAACTCAGCTCAGGGAACTGATGGTAGAAGTATTCGTTGGCCTTTTCCTGTTTTTCCTTTTCTTCGTTCTCCCTTAACTCAATACGGCGGATCTTGCCGCTGATGGTTTTGGGAAGCTCGTCCACAAACTCAATGATCCGGGGGATCTTGAATTTGGCCAGCACTTTAATGGTGTGCTGGAACAGTTCAAGGGCCAGTTCCTTGCTGGGCTTATTGCCCGGGGTCAGAATGACAAAGGCCTTGACCAGCTGATGGCGTTTGGGATCAGGAACTCCGACAACAGCGGTTTCCATGACAGCCGAATGCTCAATCAGGGCACTTTCCACCTCAAAGGGGCCCACACGGAAATCCGATGACTTGATCACGTCATCGGCCCGGCCCACAAACCACCAGTACCCGTCTTTATCAAAGGAGGCCTTGTCTCCGGTAAAGTAAAGGCCTTCCTGGAACGCGGCACTGGTTTTGGCAGGATCGTCAATGTACTCCTGGAACAGGCCGATGGCCCGCCAGTCCGTGAGGCGAACCACAATATGGCCGGTCTCATCGGGCTCGGTGATTTGCTTGCCCGAATCGTCGGTGAGGATAACATCATACATATAGCTTGGCGCCCCAAAAGAACCCAAGCGCATCCGGCCTTCCATCCACGGGCCATTACCGATCATGCAGGTGGATTCGGTCTGGCCGTAAAAATCCCGGATTTCCGTGCCGGTCGCTTTCTTCCACTGGTCAATGACCTCAGGGTTCAAGGGTTCGCCGGCGCTCAAAGAGTATTTAATGGCGCTCAAGTCGTACTGGGACATGTCCAGGCCGACAAAGGCACGCCAGGCCGTTGGCGGGGCGCAAAAAGAATTGATTTTATATTTGGCCACGGTGGCCAGGTATTTTTTAATATCCAGGACCGTAAAATTAAATCCTGTGGCCGTCGCCCCCACGGACAACGGAGAGAAAAAACTGCTCCATGCCCATTTGGCCCATCCGGGCGCACTCAGGTTATGGTGGATATCTCCTGGTTCCACACCAATGATCACGGCCGTCATCAGATGGCCTAAAGGATAGGATACGGCGCTGTGCCCTACCCGTTTGGGAAGCCCTGTGGTCCCGGACGTAAAAAAGCAGAACAGGACATCTTCACAATTGGTGTCGGCCGGTTCCGCCTGGCCTGATTCCCGGGCAAGCTCGGCATAAGGGGTCCATCCTTCTTTTTCTCCCAGGACAATTTTGGCCTTGGGGGAACAGCCGGCGGTTTTAATGGCGTCATCCACCAGATCGGTCAGCCCTTCCATGCAGATGATCACATCGGGTTTATAGGCTTCAAACCGGAACTGGATTTCCCTTTCCGTCATGGAGGTGGCCGTGGGAACGGTTATGAGTCCCCCCTTGATGCCGGCCAGGGTGGCAAACCAGGTCTCAGGGACAATGGGGGTCAGCATGTATAGATTGTCCCCTTTGTTGACGCCTTTTTTCCGTAAAAAGTTCAGGCAGCGGTTCCCGTTCTCTGCCATTTCCGTATACGTGAACTGCGCTTCGGCATCCGTGTCCAAATCGGTCCAGATCAACCCGGTCTGATCTCCCCGTTCCTTAACATGGATTCCTTCGAAAATCTCGGAAGCCCAGTTAAATTTTTCCGGCAGGCGGGTGTGGTTTAATTCTTTGAAAAACGCCTTTGCCTGGGCTTCACGTTCTCCCATATCCTGGATCTCATTTAGCGCCATTACCTTTCTGTAAATGCTTTCCAACGACATAAGTCTCCTCCCCGTTTAAATGTTAACCAGGCATTTTTTATGAAGCCTGCCTGCTCTTGATTTTCTAAGCTTTCCCCCGGCAACAATGGAACCTGCACCTGCAAATGATGTTTGAGACTGATTCTTTTTAAGCCATTTGCAGCGGCTATAGTCTATAAAGACCAGGGTTTTCTACAATCGGCGCAAATCTGATTTTAAATGTAGGCGATTTTGTAAGAATTTGTAGGCAAAAAAGCGTTCCTATTTGTAGGCGCGCAGCCCTACAAGCCTAAACAGGTCTCCACCGGCGGCTGCCCGGCATAAAAAACACGGGCCGCAGCAGGGAATATCTTGACAGAATTTCCCTGTAAATGATACATATCCTTGGAAAAAAATCATTGAATGTCTTAACAAAGGGGCACGGACCTGGCTGATTGCAACCGGCAAAACCAGGGCCTGCCCATAACAAAATATTGAAAGTCCCTTTAAAAAATGTCTTAGGAGACTTTCCTACAAACGGCCACGGGCCGTCTTGGTTATCCAACCGAGAACCGCCCACAACAAATAATGAAAGTCTTCTCAAGATGTTAGTGAGACTTTCCTTCAAAAGGAAAAGAGAGCAAACCATGACCTCGACCACCATGAAACAGAAAAACCTGATTTCCCAGTGGGCCTTTGATACGCGCCCCATCCTCGGCCGGTTTCACCTGTGGCTGGAAGATGTAAAAATCGAATGGATGAGGGGAGAAGAACAAGATGAAATGAACGGTTCCATCTCCTTTGTGGATGACCGGACCGAACGGATGCTGGCAATGACATCGGCGGTCACCGCCCTTGGCACCAAACTTTTCGGACGGTTCGGCCAGGGCGCCGGAATGGAGAAAAAAGACCTGAACCTGGTCAAAAAGGATGCCGACGCCATTTCCGCCTATTCCATGAGTGAAAGCCTCTGGTACCTGTCACGAACCCTTCCGGAGAACCATGCCATCATGGTCTGCTTAGGGGAAGGCCTGATGCCTAAAGCCGGCGAAACCCCTGAAATGGGGGCAAACCCCCTGCTGGGATTCGGCCGTGTCTATGCCAGGCCTGAGGTGGCCAAATTTCTTGAAGCCTGTGTCTTGAGGCTGATCAATGACCCGGATTACGGCTGGATGGACTTTAAACGGGCCATCACCAAAAAAGACATCACTGTCTGGGGCGCGGCCATCGACACCCTGGAAAACACGTCCCGGTTCGCCAAAGGTGAGGATACCGGCCCCATGACCGTTCTCCACCTGTTTGACCAGCCCCTGGCCATCAGCGACCAGTATGAAGGGTATATCGGGACCCTGGTTCTGCCCAGAAAGGTTGTGGAAACAGCGGCCCTTGATTCGGTACTGGTCAATTATTTTACCCCCCGGGGCCTGGTGGTGTCCGCTATCAAAAAGGCATATCCCGGCATAGAGGCCAGCAATATTCATGTCTGGACCCTTCACGGCAAGGGCCGGGGCAGACGGATCAGCCGCCTGTGGGAAGAATGGGAAAAGGCCGGGGCTCACCTGGTGGACGAAACCTGGGACCTTCCCACGGGGTTCAAGCCCTTTACGGATTCAGGCACCTATGCCCCGACGTTTATGGTGGAATCCTGGACCGACGAGGCCGATCAGATTCACCTGTTTGTCGTGGACGGGTATGCCGGATCAGCCGAGGCCATTCAGGCCGCAAGCCTTGCCCCGGTCCTGGACCTGGATGTTTCCATGGCCGTGCTGTCTTCCAAATTTCACCTTCCCTATGATCTGGATGCCGCCTCCATGAAGCTGGACCCCCATAAAGATAACTTTGAGGACCGCCTTAAGACAGAATTTTTCAAACGGGATCTGGAACCAGAGCTTGTGGAACAGTACCGGGACAGCATCCTGGCCGCCCAAAAGGCCGGGATACCGTTAAACAAACGGACCATCAGCGCCGATGACCTGATCTCCGAAAAAGAGTGGAGTGCTCTTGCCACCAACGGGTATATGCTTCCGGACCCCTATACCGGCACCCCGGGCGTCACCCAGATCTCTGATGACACCTATGAAGTGACCACCCGCATGGCCACCCCCAAAGGGGATAAACGGATCACCTTTGCCCTGAAGCTCGCGGAAAGCTTTGATGAGAGCAAGCTGGTGTTCACCCCCCTGCTCAACCGGTTCCTCAAGGGCGAGGATTTTACCCGCCGCCCGGTTAAGGTCTCGGACTCGGGCAGAATCAGGAACGAACTTCAGACCCTTTGCATGGACGCCTTAGAACATTACGGCAACAAGGTGGTGTTAAAATTCGACCGGATTCCCAAGGCCACCATCTCCGAAGCCAAGCAGCAAGTCCTGAAAAAAATCCTGGTCTGGTACAAAGAAAATTATCCCATCTGGTTTGAGTGGCTGGATTTGGAATAAGAATTTTGGGATATGGGACTTGGGATATGGGATTTGCGGAAAAGGCCGCAGGGCAGTCCCCAAATCCCAGGTCCCATATCCCGTATCCTTTCTGTAGAACCAGACCATGGGAACCCGTGAAGACCGTGGAACCACCTTCAGCCTAAACCCCTTCAGCCTAATCCACTATATCAAGCTTATGCTTTTTTCCCGGTCAACTCTATCAATGCAGAGAATGGCGTGCTTCTTGACATTGGCAATATGGCTTGCCAAAACCTTCTGGGCGTTTTCAACATCTTTTCCCGCAATGTAGTCATACAGCTGAATATGCTCTGAATCCACGGTTTCCATGGGGGTAATAAACAGGACATTCCCCCGGTACTTGAGATAAAGCAGGTCAAATAAAAATTTTAAGGTGTTGTACTGAATAATGGAACCGGACAGTTCGGCCAGCAGAAGATGGAACTCCTTGTCCCTTAGCAGACGGTCTTTCAGATAAATATCCCGAACCGCTTCCAGGTGAGAATCAAGGGCTTTTCTTAATTTGTTCAGATCCCGTTTGCCAATGGTTTCGATGGTCCGTGGAATCAGCGCCACCTCAATGAGTTCCCTGAACTCATAAATTTCAGTGATTTCCTTTAGACTGATCTTTTCGGTATAATACCCCCGGTTGGGTTCATGACGGACCAGGCCCTGGAATTCCAGGCGCTTGAGGGCCTGAATCACCGGGGTCGTACTCATGTTCAGCCGTTTGGCCAGATCCCCGTATGAAATCTTCTGGCCGGGAATGATTTCATTGAGGAAAAACATGCGCCGGATGCCCATGTAGGCTTCCTGAGTAAAATCTTCCTTAACGGTTTTATTTTTTTTGGGTTGTGCCATATGCTGTTTTTCATATACCGGGACCAAAAAAAAATCAATCAAAATTTACATTTTTACAGGAGTATATCATGAAAATTTTTATCCGGTTACTACTTGACATTACAGGAATCAGGCTATATTAACTCATGAATTTAATCAGATTTATAATTAAATATTTAATCTGAGATTTGGTAACATATGAAGGAGAAAAATAATGGCTTTAGCATTTATGGAAGGCAATGAAGCCATTGCCAGAGGGGCCATGGCCGCCGGGTGCAATTTTTTTGCAGGCTACCCCATTACGCCGGCCACCACCATATTTAATAACATGCTCAAAATGCTTCCCCCAAGAGGGGGCATCTGTATCCAGGGAGAAGATGAAATTGCCTCCATGGGATACTGCATCGGCGCATCCATGGCCGGTAAAAAAGCATTGACCGCCACTTCCGGACCCGGCATCAGCCTTTACAGCGAACACATCTCATTTGCCATCGGCAGCGAGATCCCGCTGGTGATTGTGGATGTCCAGCGATTAGGCCCGTCCACGGGCTCTGCCACCAGGGGGGCCGATTCCGATATCCAGTTTTTAAGGTGGGGCGCAACCAGCGGGGTACCGGTGATTGTCCTTGCCCCCTGTGATGCCAAAGACTGTTATGAACTGGCGGTTCATGCCTTTAATTATGCCGAAGAGTTCCGGTGCCCGGTGTTCATTGCCTCCAACAAGGAAATCGGCATGACCAAGGAGAGCTTTGACATGGACTCCCTTGTCCTGCCCCCGCTGGTAGAACGGACCATCCATTCCGGAAAAAATTTTCTTCCCTTTGAAGCTGAGCCGGACAAGGCCCCGCCGTTCCTTCCCATGGGCGGCAAAACCCTGGTCAGGCAGACCTCCTCCACCCACGGCCCGGACGGGTATATCACCATTGACCCGGATGTGATCAGCGCCATGCAGTACCGCCTGAGAAACAAGCTTCACGCAGCCCGGGAGCGGATCAGCCTTTACACCGACCACATCGTTCCGGATACAGACACCTTAGTGATCAGCTACGGCATCACCTCAAGGGCCGTGGCAGATGCCGCAGACCTGCTGGCTGAAAAGGGAAAGCCGGTTTCCACCCTGTCGTTGAAAACCCTCTGGCCGGTTCCCGAACAGGTAATCCAAAAGACCGCTGAAAAATTCAGCCGGATTGTGGTCATAGAAATGAACTTAGGACAATACGTGAACGAAATCCGGCGGGTTCTTTCAGGCAAAACCGTTGATTTTTACGGCCAGATGAACGGGGTATTGATCTCCCCGGCAAAAATTGCGGAGGTGATTGAAAATGAATAGCTTTCTCAACACAAACAGGCCCCCTGTCTTCTGCCCGGGATGTACCCACGAAAGAATTACCGGAAGCCTGGACAAGGCCTTTATTGAACTGGGCTTTCCGGCCGATAAAATTGCCATTGTGACCGATATCGGGTGTTCCGGCCTGTTTGACACATTTTTTAATGTCCATGCCCTTCACGGGGTCCACGGCCGGGCCTTAACCTATGCCATGGGCCTGAAAATGGCCGACCCGTCCTTAAATGTTATCGTGACCATGGGAGACGGCGGGCTTGGCATCGGCGGGGCACATGTGCTGTCCGCCTGCCGGAAGAACCTGGATTTAACCCTGCTGATTCTCAACAACTTTAACTTCGGCATGACCGGGGGCCAGTATTCGGCCACCACCCCCTGCGAGGCCGTGGTGGGATCGGAATTTCTCAACCAGGTTGAAAAACCCATTGATATCTGCGCCATTGCCAGAAGCGCCGGTGCCACTTATGTCTCCCGATGCTCGGGTCTTGACAGCTCCCTGGTGGATGAACTGGTCAAGGCGGTCCGGCACAAGGGGTTCAGCGTTGTGGAAACCTTGGGGATGTGTACGGGCCGGTATACCAAGCGAAACAAACTGACCCCGTCGGCCATTGATCAGATGATTGCCGACAAGGCCTTTGAAGGCGGCCCCGTCAAGGAAAATTCAAGGCCTGAATACGGCGAGCTTTACAGGAAAATCGCCAAAGAAAAAACCACCTTCCCTGAGCCCATGGTGGTGGAAAAAACCTTTGACCTTCCCCATATGAAACGCCAGGAAGTGGTCATCTTAGGCTCCGCCGGCATGAGAATTGTCACGGCCGGGGACATGCTGTGCGCCGCCGGTATCAGTGCGGGATATAATGTATCCATTAAAAATGACTACAATATCACTGTCTTAAGGGGACAGTCCGTATCTGAAATCATCCTGTCCCCTGAAAAAATCGGGTACACGGGCATCAAATCCCCCACCATTGTCATGGCCTTAAGCGATGAGGGCGTGGCACGGCGAAAGGCGGTGTTTGCCAAGCTTTCCCCGGATGCCGTTGTGCTCAGGGAAAAGAGCGTGGCCATTCCTGAAACCCCGGCCAAGGTTGAAGAGATCGATTTTAAAGCCCTTAAAATCCGGAACACGGACTGGGCCCTGGCCTCTTTGGCCTGGCTGGCAGCTAAAGGAACCGTATTGAACAAAGAAATGCTTGAATTTGCCATGAAATCCAGGTTCAACGAAAAGGTTTTTGCCCTGGCCATGGAGACGGTTAACAAAGTCATGTAACGGTCCCACTCTCCCTTAAAAAATCCCTCTCCAAATTTTTTTTTTTGGCAGAGGGATTTTTTTATCCGGCAATTTTGTGGACATGGTGGACATCAGTGGACGTTGCCTAGTCCACTATGTCCACTTCTCAAGCCCCCCCCTGAAACCCAGGGTCATCGCATGTAAAAAAAAGCAATCTATTCCGGAATTGAAAATAAGGATAATCTCAATAAAACGTAGGGAGACCGGATGCGCCCTCCAAAGGAACCCGGCATCCGACATCTATCGCTCCATTTTGGGTCAATGCATGGTCCGCTCCAACCCTACCGCTCAAACCAGGGAACTTGACGGTTTCGGTCTCCCGTCTCCCTTCCTTCCGGTTTCCTTTTTTTACATTATCCTTATCATCAAAATTGACATCACCGGCAGGCAAGTGACATGCGATCACCCTGCCCTGCCCTATTCACATTGTTCTTTTTGGTTTTTTCATGTATGAGACAATACCATGAAAACAAAAAACAGCCAGATTACTGAAAACTGCTACTCCCCGGCCCCGGGCATCCACATTCTGGCCTTAAGAATCTCAGACTGCCTGGCCCGGATTCTTCCCGGAAAGATACCTGAAAACTACCTGGGCAAACCCCGCATTGATTTTGCGGAATCGGACTTTTGCCAAAGGGTTTTCAGCCCCAGGGAAATAAGGTCCATTAACCATTTCAAAATCCTGAAAAAACAAGCCGAATGGATCTGCGGCAGGTATACGCTGAAACGGCTTGCCCAAAAGGTTTTAACGCCGGAAAACCGCCTTGAAGAGATAACGGTTTCCTACCTGGCCAAAGGGGCGCCGTTTATTGAAGCCCTGCCCCATGTTCCCATTTCCATTTCCCACTCGGGTGATTACACGGCCGCTGCGGTATCCACTGACCCGGACATCACCTTGGGCATCGACATTGAAAAAATCGGTTCCCTGCCCCGGCCGGGGTTTATGAAAACCGCCTTCACCCAAAATGAAATTGCGGCCATGCCCCAGACGGCCCGGGATGTTTTCATCCACTGGACCCTGAAAGAGGCCTATCTTAAATTGATTAAACTTGGGTTTAATGAAAGCCTTCACCGGGTTGAAATTATTAACACCCAGGTGTTTTCACACGGCAAGCCCCAGCCGGTCAAAAGCGTTACCCAGATCCTTGACGAATCATACGCGCTCAGCCTGATGTGGAACAGCCCTTGACAACGGCGAAATGAATATCCTATAGTGGTGTTTATTCCGACGTTTACCCACAGAGGTTAAACCATTCACAGGGGATTTGACGCAAGCCACACCGGGATTTTCGTTTCGCGGACAGTGGTTGACAGCCTTTAGATTCAAACAAGTTAAGCCAAATGACAGACCAACGGAACCCCCGCATACTTCTCATTGGCGACAATGGGAAAAACATCGCCGACCTTCAGGAAACCCTGGGAGACCTGAAGGTTGAAATCGCCGAGACCGCTTCCAGCGAAGAGGCGATACAACGGATTCTGGTCACGGATTTCTCCCTGATCGTTCTCGGTGCCCCCCCAGGCCAAAGCATTGAAACCGCCAGAATGTTGAAAAAAGTGGCTGCTGCGGCCCACCTGCCCATCATCCTGTGGACAGCCGGCGTCACGGATGACGCCATGATAGAACAGGCCTATGATGCCGGTGTTACGGATATCATTTCCCCCCCGGTCCACAAAGCGATGCTGCAAAACAAGATCACCGCTTTGATAGCCCATGGCCCATCCGGTCGGCACATCAACGCCAAAGCCCCCATCGTAAAAAAAGAAAACCCCAAAGTCCTGGTGGTGGACGATACCCCGGCCAATCTCCTGGTAATGAAAAAGCTGCTGGCCAGATTAGAGGTGGATGTCACCTGTGTCTCTTCTGGAAATGAAGCCTTGACCCAGACCCTGTACAATGACTTTGCCGTGGTGTTTCTGGACGTGCAGATGCCCGGGATGGACGGGTATGAAGTGGCCGAACTGATGAAATCCAACGAAAGCACAGCCGATATCCCCATTATTTTTCTCACCGCCATTGACCGGAACGACGCCAAAGAGGTTAAAGGATACGACAAGGGGGCGGTAGATTTCATTTTCAAGCCCATAAACGAATTTATCCTGCTGAGCAAAGCCCAAATTTTCCTTGATCTGTATAATCTGCGGGCCAACCTTGAAGCCCTGGTGGAAGAGCGGACTTTTGCCCTTCAAAAAAGCAATGAGAAGCTGCGCCAGGAGATGTGGAACAAGGAGATGGCCCAAAAAGACCTGATCCGGATGAAAGAATACTTAAGAAGTGTGTTTAACTCCATGTCCACCCTTCTGATCGGCGCCGATATGACGGGAACCATCTCTAATATTAACCTGGTGGCCCAGCAGCATTCCGGAATCAGCCCGGACGATGCCATAGGAAAAAATATCGCCGATATTTTCCCTGAATTCAATGATACCATCACCGAACTGACCGGGGAACTGCGCACCAGAAAAGAGCCCATTAAAAGAAACAATGTCCCCATCAGCCGGGACGGCAGTGACCGGATTTACTTTTTTTCCATCAACCCCCTGGTGGATGCACACATGGAACAGGTGGTCATCAGCATTGCCGATGTCACGGAAACCCGGCAAATGGAAGAAGAACTGCAACAGCGGCGGCATATTGACTCATTAGGGCAGCTTGCCGGCGGCATTGCCCATGATTTCAACAACCTGTTGACCGCCATCATGGGGGCTTCGGAACTGCTTCAGATGATTGCCGAAGACAAACCCGAATTTGAGTCGCCCATTCAGACCATATCCGTCTCGGTTGAACGGGCCGCTGAACTGACCGGCAAACTGCTCAGTTTTGCCCGCAAGAGCGGGGTTGAAAAGGTTCCCGTGGATATTCACCAGATTCTCAAAGATACCACCACCATTCTCAAACGAAGCATTGACAAGAGGATTGAGGTAGCGGTCAAGCCTGAAGCGGCCCACAGCATTATTGAAGGGGGCGTATCCGAGCTGTCCAATGCCTTGCTCAATCTGGGGGTGAATGCCCGGGACGCCATGCCCGACGGCGGCACCCTGACCTATAAAACCGCCAATTACCAGGCGGCGGGAACTGATCAGGAACAGCTCATGGGCCTTGCCCCGGGCGAATATGTCCGGGTCGAAATCTCAGATACCGGCACCGGCATCCCTGAGGAAATTCAAAAGAAAGTGTTTGAGCCCTTTTTCACCACCAAAGACCCCGGCAAAGGAACCGGGTTGGGGCTGGCCTCTGTTTACGGCACGGTCAAAGAACACAGCGGCGTGGTTCAACTGGACAGTGCCATGGGCAAGGGAACTGTTTTTTCACTTTATTTTCCCATCAGCGCCCAGGCGGCTTCCATGGAAGGCCAGGCCGTCAAATCCTTAGAAGACGAAAAATTCCACGGCACGGTATTGTTCATTGATGATGAAGACATTGTCCGTGCCATCGGGGCGGAACTGCTCAAATCCCTGGGCCTTAATGTTCTTTTGGCCGGCAGCGGCCATGAGGCTTTTGACCTTATCAAACAGCACAGAAATGAGATTTCCCTTATTCTCCTGGATATGGTTATGCCGGAACTGAACGGCAAAGACTGTTATATGGAAATTCGCAGGATCATGCCCGAAGCCAACGTTGTGCTTTGCAGCGGCTTTACCCCGGATGCCGATATCAAGGAACTTGAGGGAAAAGGGGTCAAAGGGTTTATCCCCAAGCCCTTTTACATGTCAGGCCTGCGGGAGGCCATGGCAGCCTACCTGCCCGCTTAACCCACAGATAAACAGGCGTTTTCATTCAGCCTGGCGCATCAGGTTCTGTTCCTTTAAGGCCTGGTTTTCTTTCTCCAGTTCTTCCTGGCGGTACAGCAGCTCCTGGGACAAGCGTTTAAACCGGTCATTGACAATGGCGGAATAAACCGCCACGGCAATGAGCGTCTGGGCCTGCTCTGCCAGGTTCAGGTGTTTTTCTTCCAGGGGAAAGCAGGCGGCAAGCTCCATTACCCCTAACACCTCATCCTCATACACCAGGGGGATAATGAGAACATCGCTGGGGGTTCCTGACCCCAAAGACGAATTTATCCTTAAATATTCACTGGGAATCCGGGTCAGATGAAGGGTCTTTTTTCCCATCACCACCTGACCGGGCAGGCCTTCCCCTTGCCGGAAAACACAGGAGACATTTTCTTGCAAGGGATAGGCAAAGGAAGCGGCCAGTTCATAAAAATCCCCGCCGTCATTGTCCTCCTGGCGGCGGATAAACACGGTCCCGGTAAGCGCCCCAATATAACGGGCAATAAAGGTAACGGCTTTTTCACACAATTCGTTTAGCTGGTAATTGCCGCTGATCTGTTCACTGAGCCGGGTTAAGCCGGTTTTGATCCAGTCTTCTTCCCGGTTCCTGATGTCGGCTTTTTCAAGGGTTTCCAGCATGGAATTCAATGAGTCCACCAGGTCATCGCTCCCCTGTTTTTCACGGGAAAACCGGAATCCGTAGTTTTTTGAGCCAATGGCCTTTTGAAGCTTTTCAAAAATAGTGCGAAACCGTGACTCACTTTCCCGCAAGGTCACTGAAGAGGTCTTAATTTTTTCGAGCAGGGAATTAAATTCTTTGGCCAGATAAGCAATTTCATCCCGGCTGTCAATGGTGGCCCGAACCGAATCATCGCCATTGGTATACTGCTGTAACACGCGGACAAGACGGTTGATGGGGCGGGTGAGCATTTTTGATGTTAACGAACTGAGCAGCAGGGCAAAAACCAGGCCTAACCCGGCAATCCCCATGGTCAGCATCAATGTGCGGTGAACCTTGGCCATGATTTCCCTTTCATCTACACTGATGGCCAGGCAAAAAGAAACCGGAATTTTGCGGGACTGGTCAAGATCTGAAATAAAATTTAAGGGAAGGTGATTATAATGGCGGTTTCCGTCCCTGGTTTGAAAGACGGTTATGGTGCCTTCTTTGGCGTCACTGAAAAGGGTCCGGGCAGGGACCAGGGGGTTAAATTCATCTTCTTGAACATTGTTGGCTGCCCAGCAGACCACCTTTTCCGAAGACTTGTCCAGGACAAACACCTTGCTGCCCGGAAGGGATGAAAATTCCAATTCCTTTAGCACCTCATGGCAGATTCTGGTCAGGGTGGACAAGTCAAGAAACCCCAGGAAATAGCCATTGGTTTCCCCAAGGGCATCAACGGTCTGATGAACAAAAATCAGAAAAGGCGAGCCATCTTTGCTCCGGATGTCCTTATCACCGGGCACCACCAGGGCAAGACCATTGTCACAGGATTTGATTCGGGAAAAATAGGAAAGCGCCCCCCCGATGAGGCTGTCCGCCTGGGTACCGTTATCCAAGGTACGGCTTTCCTGTATAATTCTACCGTTTTTATCCACCATGAGCATGGCCGGAAACTCTGTGTGGGTCTTCTGGATATAGGCCATTTGATATTTGAGATCATCCCAGGCATCAAACTCCGTGGCCAGGCGAAAAATATCGCCCTGGACCCATTCTTGAAAAAACCGGGAGGATGTGGACAAAAAAGCGTTGAGTTTATCCCTGCCGCTGCTGCTGATCAGGACCATCTGCCGGTCACTGTTCTCAAGGGTATTTTCCTTTAAGGGCAGATACGTGGCCCCTGCAATTAAAAACATGGGCAGAACCGTCAGGAAAAAGGCCAGACGAATTCTGGCGGTTATCTTTCCGGTATATTCATTTTCCGGGGGGTGATCGTTATGGCCGGCATTCATAGCTTCTCCATCAACGCCTTTTATATGAAAATCTCACTAAGGTCCTGAAAAGACTTTCAATATTTGTTGTGGGCGGCTCTTGGTTGGATAACCAAAGCGGCCCGTGGCCGTTATATGAAAGTCTCACTAACAAGCTGAAAAGACTTTCATTATTTGTTGTGGGCGGTTTTTGGTTGGATAACCAAATCAGCCCGTGGCTGTTATTTAAAATCGATTGTCCTGGTGTCTGAATAAAAAGGTAATTTTTCAAAGTATGCAAAAATCGCCGAACCGTGTCAACCTGCTTTTGGTTTTTTCGCCGGGGTCGCCTTTTGCCGGGGAACCTGCCTTAACCGCGATCTTGGAGGGAATGTAATGTAAAAACTTTAGGGGATTAGGCTGAAGGCTGAAGGGGTTTAGGGTTGCGAATCCCTAAAGATGGTGCATCCCTTCAGCCTAACCACCTTCAGCCTAAACCCCTAAACTTAATTGAAGATTATCCTTCCATTCCCAGGATTCGTTTCACTGCCAGCGGGATCTTTTCCAGCGGCAAGACCACATCAACGACATTGGCTTCAATGGCCGCTTTTGGCATAACAGCGGCCTTTGCCTGGGCCGGGTCCTGGGCAATGGTATATCCGCCGCTGGCCTTTACCGCAGCCATCCCCCGGGTGCCATCTGAGTTGGCGCGGGTAAGGATAATGGCGATCAGGTTATGGCCGTAAGCTTGTGCGGCAGACTCGAACAACACATCAATGGACGGCCGTGAGTAGCAGACCGGATCATCCACAGACAGGGCAAAATGGCGATCCTTTTCCACCAGAAGATGATACCCGGCCGGTGCCACATAAACGATTCCCGGCAGGACCGGTTCCTTATCCACGACTTCTTTTATTTTGAGCCGGCAATTTTGGCCAATGGCGTCAACCAGCCAGGATTCCTCATCCTCGCTCCGGTGCTGCACCAGGATGACAGCACCGGCAAACCCCCTGCCAAATTGCGGCAAAATCAGGCTCAAGGCTTTCACCCCCCCGGCGGATGCGCCGACGGCCACGGCCTTAAATGCGGTCTTCACTGTTTTTCCTTTGCAACACCGCCCGGCCGTTTCTGATATATTTTCCGCTCTTTATCAATGGTCACAAAATCAGACGAAACCGATGAAAATTCAATGGTCTCCCGTCCTCCGAGACAGAGAAACCCGTTGTTTAACAGGCTGTCATAAAATTTTTTGAGCACCTTATTTTTAAGGGCCCGGTTAAAGTAAATGAGGACATTCCGGCACAAAATAAGATTCATCTCCCCAAAAACCCCGTCACAGACCAGATTATGATTGGCAAACACGATATTTTTCTTTAATGATGACCTGAAAATCACCGCGTTGTAATCAGCGCGAAAATACTTGCCAAAGGATTCTTTACCGCCGCTGTGCTGGTAGTTGACGGTGCTTTTTTTGATCATGGATGCGGCGTATATCCCCTTTCTGGCCTCGGCCAGGGAGTCTTCATCAAAATCCGTGGCATAGATGACGGCATTGTCATACAGCCCTTCTTCTGTGAGCAGCACTGCCAGGGAGTAGGCCTCAAGACCGGTTGCCGTTCCCGCAGACCAGATTTTGAGGAACGGATAGGTTTTAAGGTAAGGGGCTATGGCGGTTCTCAATGCCAGATAAAAGGCTGGATTTCGAAACATCTCGGTAACATTAACCGAAAGATTGGCCAGAAACCGTTTAAAACAGTCAGGGTCATCAAGGATCTTGAGGATCAGTTCCCCTGCCCGGCCAAGGTTTTCCTCTTTAAGGTTTTTCCGGATCCGCCGGGTCAGCGACGCCTGGGCATAATTGGTAAAATCATACCCGTACTTTAACTGTACAGCCTTTAACAGAAGGGCCATTTCGATTTCTTCATCGGTCATCATCATCACTGGCCACTACCGGCCTCCCTTCTTCCAGTCTCCGGACTCCCGTTCTCCCGTTCTTCATCTAAGACAACCATACCCTGAGCATGGTCAACAGCTTGTCCGTATCCAATGGTTTGGACAGGTAGTCATTGGCACCGCACTCAATGCATTTATCCCTGTCAGAGGCCATGGCCTTTGCCGTCAGGGCCAGTATGGGAAGATCCTTGAACTTTTCCTGTTTGCGAATCTGCTTCATGGTTTCATACCCGTCCATTACCGGCATCATGATGTCCATTAAAACAATATCCGGGGTATCCTCTTTTTCAAGGGCCTCAAGGGCTTTTTCACCGTTATTGGCAATCATCACAGCCATGCCCTTTGATTTGAGGAATTTATTCAGGGCAAAGGCATTGCGCATGTCATCATCCACCACCAGCACCTTTTTGTCTTTAAGGCTGCCGTGTTTTTCACGCTCTTTTTTAAGCCCCTGCTTCTGGTCTTTGGACATGTCGGTTTCCACCTGATGAAGAAACAGGGCGGTTTCATCAAGCAGGCGCTCCATTGACGCCGCCCGTTTTAAGACAATGCTCGACGCATAGGTTTCAAGTTCCCGGGTTTCTTCACGGGTCAGGTCCCTGCCGGTATAGATAATGACCGGGATCATGTTGATATCAGGGTCCTTTTTAATCATGTTCAGCAGCTTAAAGCCGGAAATATCGGGAAGCCCGATATCCAGGATCATGCAGTCAAACCGGCCGGTTTTAAGCAGGTCCATGGCTTCCTTTCCCGTATTGGCGGCCGTGGCCTTGACATGGTTGGAGCCGATCAGCTTCATGATGCTCAATTGAAGTTCTTTATCATCTTCAATGACCAGCAGATTTTTCACATCATCGGATAAAATATTTTCAATCTTTTCCAGGGCCAGATTTAAGCCGTCCGGGGAAACCGGCTTGGTTAAATAGCCCACAGCCCCCTTTTTGATTCCCTGTTCGGACTCGTCGAGTCCGCTGATAATATGAACCGGGATGTGGCGGGTAAAGGAATTTTGTTTGAGTTCGGCAAGGACTTCCCAGCCGTCAATGCCCGGCAGGCCGATGTCCAGGATAATGGCGGCGGGGTGTTTTTCAATGGCATATTGAATCCCGGTTTCCCCATCCGGGGCCACCAGAGGCTCATACCCGTTTTTCCTGAAATAATCTTCAAGAAGCGTTGAAAATTGCCGGTCATCTTCAATGATCAGCATGGTTTTGGGGCACTGGCTTACGGATGAAGGCAATGTCGGCCCCTCCCGGGTCTCCTGTGGCGGGGGGGGCGCCGGTTTAATTTTTCCGGCCGGCGGGGCCGGCGGCCGGGGCCCGGGCTCAGCCACCGGGGCAGGCGCCCCATTTTCGCCGGTAAAATGAATGGGAATATAGACGGTAAAGGTAGATCCCCTGCCGTAAACACTGGTGGCTTTGAGCTCTCCGCCCAGGATGGCACAAAGCTCCTTTGAAATGGACAGGCCAAGACCGGTGCCGCCGTGCTTACGGCTGATGGAGCCGTCCACCTGCTTAAAGGCTTCAAATATAATTTTGATTTTATCTTCGGGAATCCCCTCTCCCGTGTCAATAACGGAAATGGCCATACAGGTTTCATGGGAAAGGGTTGGATTGGAAAGTTTAACGGCTGGATCAGGAAAGGAAAAATCAAGGGTAATGGATCCTTTCTCTGTAAATTTCATGGCATTGCCCACCAGGTTCCTGATGACCTGCTCCAACCGGTGGACATCCGTGGTGATGGTCTCGGGCAGCCCCTCTGCCATGGTCACCACAAATTCAAGGTGTTTCTCTTTGGCCATGTGAAGAAATTCTGTTTTAAAATTTTGGCCCAGTTCTTCAATGGTAATCCCGGTGATGCTCAGTTCGATCTTATTGGCTTCAATTTTGGATAAATCAAGAATATCATTGATTAAATGCAACAGGTTCTGGCCGCTTCGATAAATGGAGGTGGCGCTTTCTATCTGATCCTCGGTCAGGTTCTGCTCGTCATTTTCAGCCAGCATATTGGCCAGAATCAACAGGCTGTTCAACGGGGTTCTCAACTCATGGGACATGTTGGCCAGAAACTCTGATTTGTATTTGGTTTCAATCGTGAGCTGTTCGGCTTTTTCTTCAATCTCCTGCTGTTTGACCTGAAGAATGGTATTCTTTTTTTCAATTTCTTCTTTTTTGGCTTCCAGCATTTCGGTTTTTTCTTCAAGTTCCTCATTGCTGGCCTGGAGTTCCTCCTGCTGGGCCTGAAGTTTTTCTTCAGATTCTTTTAAGACCTGGGTCTGTTCTTCCAACTCCTCATTGGATGCCTTGAGTTCTTCCTGCTGGCTTTTGAGTTCTAAGGCCTGCTTTTTGGTCTGGTCTAAAAGCCTGGACAGCTGATCGTTAAACATGGCGGCATTGATGGCAATGGCCAGGGTATCGCCAACAGATTCCAGAAATTCCATCTTGGTGTCGGAAAAAGAGGTTAAGGACCCCAGCTCAAGCACCCCTTTAACCTCTCCTTCGTAAATCAGGGGAATCACCAGGATCAAATGGGGCACCACATTTCCCAGGGAAGATTCGATATGGATATAATCTTTGGGGATATCCGTAAAGACAATGGTCTTTTTTTCCAAAACCGCCTGGCCGCCAAGGCCCTGGCCCGGTTTAAACCGGTTGGCAAGCCCCTTCCGGTATTTGAAGGCGTAACTGGCCACCAGATAAAATTCTTCGGCCTGCTCATCCAAGACAAAAATGGTCCCCACATGGGCCCCTGAATAAGTACAAATAAAATTAACCGCTTTGCCGGCCAGCTTGGTGATGCTCTGTTCGCCGCCGATGATACCGCTCAGTTCTGCCTGCCCGTTTTTTATCCAGTTCTGGTTTTTTGTGACGCTGTCGGCTTTTTCAAGGGTTTCCAGCATTTTATTTAACGACGGGACCAGGTCATCCTCCCGGGATATGGGGGACATCCGGTAAGCATAGGCTTCATTATCAACAGCCGTTTGCAGGCTTTCAAACAACTGCCTGAAATTTGAAATCCGTTCTTCGAGTTCTGCTTGCAGATCGTCGCGCTCCTGCTTCCTGGCCTTGATCTGCTCAACCATATCAATAAAACTGTTAAACAGGACCCCGACCTCATCGGCTTGTTTTTTCCGGTTCAATTTAATTGAAAAATCTCTGGACCGGGCCAGATTCCGGGCAATGCCGGCCAATTCTTCAATGGGCTTGACGATGCGCAGGATTGAAAACAATACCACGCAGACAACGATCAGACTGCTGATGACATAAGCCGCCAGAATTCTATAGTTGAAATGATGAACCGCCTCAAGGATATGCCGGTCCGTATAGAAAAGCTCGAACCTTCCGACCGTTTTGTCATTAAACCGGATGTCTTTTGAAACTTTCTTAATGTTCGAAACCCCCGAAGGAATCCGGTAAGGCACCTTTGAGCTGCTAACGGCAATTTTTTGATTTTCCTGTCCCTTTTCGCCCTTTACAGGGGGCAGCTGCCTGGAGGTACTGATACAGGAGGCCTTGTCAAAAATATTAATGGCAACGATAAAATCATTTTCCAGGATCATCCCGTTCAACCGCTCGATCTCACTGTAATCCTGCCCCCATAGGGGCTTGGAATAGATAAACTCCGAAAAATGGATAACGCTTGACAGGGAATTGTTCAAATATCCGGTCAACCGGACCGTATTGTCCCGGGCCATGATAAAAAGCGCCACCATACCGATCATTGAAACCGCAAGCAGGATAATGGCCGCAAGTTTAAAGGCGACTTTCTGTTTGATTCGCGAAAACATAGATTTTATTTCTCCCTAGCGTGATACGAGGATACGATCACTTTGAACATACTGTTATCCTTTTTTTTTCGTCAAGCTTTTTAATTAAAACCGGCATTTTTTTCAAACCTATGGGGAAATATATCGAAAAACACATAATGGCTGAAGCGGCCGTGGCCATAAGTCCGGTTGAAAGGATATTTCCGTTTAAAGGCGAACCATTGCAAGCCTTATGCTTTACAAGGGATAAAGAAAAGTGGTAAAAGCATGGCCGGCCTTTTAACGTAAGGGCCGTAAAAGGGTTAATAACCCCATAATGATTAAAGGAGACTTAACGTATGAAAAAGTATAGCGCAGAATTTTTTGGAACCTTCTGGCTGGTTCTCGGGGGGTGCGGCAGTGCGGTGCTGGCCGCCGGATTCCCGGACGTGGGCATTGGGCTTTTAGGGGTTTCCCTGGCCTTTGGCCTCACGGTGCTGACCATGGCCTTTGCCATCGGCCATATATCCGGATGCCATCTTAATCCGGCGGTTTCCGTCGGGCTGTGGGCCGGGGGCCGGTTTCCGGCAAAAGACCTGGGACCCTATATTATTGCCCAGGTGCTCGGGGCCATCGCCGCCGGCGGGGTGCTGTACCTCATTGCCAGCGGGAAAGCCGGATTTGAACTGTCTGCCGGATTTGCATCAAACGGGTACGGGGAGCATTCTCCGGGAGGCTACAGCCTGTTTAGCGCCCTCATCACCGAGGTGGTCATGACCATGATGTTTATTATCGTCATTCTCGGTGCCACAGACCAGCGGGCACCCCAGGGGTTTGCCCCCATCGCCATCGGGCTGTGCCTGACCCTGATCCACCTGATCTCTATCCCGGTAACCAACACCTCAGTCAACCCGGCCCGCAGCACCGGCGTTGCTTTATTTGCCGGCGGCCCGGCCATGTCACAGCTCTGGCTGTTCTGGATCGCGCCCATTCTGGGCGGCCTGCTCGGGGCAGCGGTGTATCGCCTTATCCTTGACAAAGAATAAGCGCCCGCTGTTTATCGCATAAATGTAAAACGGTGCCGGGATTTTTCATATCCCCGCACCGTTTTAATTTCCAAAAGCCTTCAGAGACAAGCCTTCTTATTCACAGTCACCCACATACTCCCAGGCATCTTCCCAGTCCGATCCCACGCCGGGTTCGTAATAATCGGCCGCATCAATATTGGCCCATGCCCCATAGGGCCATTCTCTGACCTGATAAATGGAACCGTTATTCTGCACCTGCTGACCGTAATCATAGTCACCCAGCCCTTGGGGGTAGTCCAGCAGGTCGGCACAGGAACCGGTGCTTTGCGACGAACTTTGCACGGTGATGGCAACGGTTTCAGAAGTGGTGGTGTCCCCCTGGTCATCGGTGGCCACGGCCGTGAGGTCGTAACTGCCGGCGGCAGGTTCAGCCCATTCAACGGCAAAAGGGCTCTCATCATCCACCCCCAGGGAGGTCCCGTCATAAAAGAACTCTACCTGGGCAATGGTGCCGTCTTCATCTGAGGCGTCAGCTTCAATGGTCACACTGTCGCCCACCGTATAAACATCCCCGTCTTCCGGGCAGGTGATGGAAACCTCCGGGGCCTGGTTGCCGCTGCTGCTCCCGCCGCCGCTGCCGCTGTTGCAGGTGCCCTGGTCTTCCCATACCCCCCATTCATCGTCTTCATCGGGTTCATCGCCCTGGGTCCACCACTTGGCCTCCCACTCGTGCCCGTTATAGGAGACCACATCACCGGCGGTATAGGTGTCATCTTCATCCCATTCATCGGCCGTACAGACATCTTCTCCCACCACAATGGTTACCGTGGAAGAGGTGACCTGTGCCCCGGTATCGTCCGTGGCCACCGCCGTCAGGTCAACCATGCCCGAGGTTGAAGTGGACCAGGTCATGCTGTAGGGAGCGGCAGCATCGGTTCCCGTCGTGGTGCCGTCCACCAAAAATTCCACCTGGGTGATGGAACCGTCACTGTCGCTGGCATCGGCGGTAATGGTAATGGTTTCATCCAGATCAAAGGTATCCCCGTCTGCAGGAGAGGTGATGGAAACCGACGGCCACAGGTTACCGCCGCTGCCGTCCACAGTGTAATTTTGAAACACCGTGGTATAGGCGTAATCCTCTATTTCAAGGCCGCTGCACTTGGCGCTGACGGTTCCAACATCACAGTCGCCGTTGTCCCGGCTCACCGACCACATGGACAGCAGGCTGACCTCAGAACTGGATTGGGCCCAGCTCAGCAGGGTGGCCGCATCGCTTAAGTAAAACACCTCGGTGGTAACATCATTATAGCCGATCATGGGGGTGACCCCCATGGTCACATCCGTATCAATACCCAGGGCCAGGATCTGCTCATAGGTATTCTCGGCGGCCTGGATCGCATAATCGCCCATCTGCCCGTCAGGATCCGGTGCGGCACTGTCCCCGTAATCCATGGCCATGACATTGACCACATCAATATCAACCCCGGCCTCTATGGCGCTTTGAATTACATAAAGCCCGTCACTGGTCAACCCGGTGGGCAGCACCGGAAGGCAGAACGCCACTTTCAAATCCGGGTTGGCATCCTGCAACTGCTTGATCACCCGGTTCCTTCGGTCAATAGATGCTGTATCGGCCACGGCAGCCCCTTCAATATCAAAGTCCACCCAGGTCAGGTCATAGGCATCAATCACACCCTGATAGGCGGCCAGAAGTTCTGCTTCATCTTCAACGCTGAGGGCAAGCTCGGTGCCGTTGGCCCCGCCAAAAGAGACAATCACATCCCCGCCAAGGGCCCGCAGTTCTGCAATTTCATCGGCATAAAAATCGGTGCCGTAGGTGGACTGCCCGCCCCAACCGGGCTGGGCCGTTCCGCTTTCCGTGATAAAGGCCAGGGTAAAATACTTTTGCCCGGTTTCTTCATAGATCTCCACCAGGGACGGGGTGGGCCACAGGGTAATATCAATATACGGGGCAAATACCCGGTCCGGCAGGGTGCCAAAGGCCGACAGGGGCCACCACACGGCCATGAACAGGAATGCCAGGCACCATTTTTTTATGTTTTCTGTTAACCTCAATGTTTGTTTCCTCCTTTGCTCGTTTCAAGTTAATGGCCGGGTTTCGGCCGGCACAGGAAACATTTAGCAGCAACCATGCCGAAGTCAGCACCATCCCCTGATTTTGTAACCGGCAGCCCTGGTTCAAGGCACGGATAAGGCAAAAGGAAAAGGCCGGTAAGAACCGTATTTTAATGGAAAGAAGGCGGGTTATAAAAAAAGAAACCCGGTATTTCAAAAAAAACTGATTCTGATACCGGGCAGGTCCATTAAACGGATACGGCCGGTGACAGAAGGGTAACCTTTCAGCGTTTTAAGTGAAGATATCGTAACCCGGGTGAAAATATGGTAACTAACGGCCATGGGCCGCTCCCGCCTAAAGCCAAATTGGTTTAAAGATTTGTTCGATTTCGATACCGATTTCGATTCCGACAGCCTTGAAAAATTGATGGAAACAAGGGTAATCTTTTAAAGCGTGAGGCCTGGGTTTAAAAATGACGGCACAATTCAAAAGGGAACCTCTGGGCTAAATGAAGACCTTCATCATTACAGCACTGTTGATACTATCCTTTCTTTACGGGTTTTCAGGACTTCGAATGATTGCCCCCTTAAAACTTAAAAGGAAATGGCGGGTCTGCCTGTGGGGGGCCTTGATTTTCTGTCTGGCCGCCCTGCCCCTGGCCATGGTGGCCCGTTACCGGTTCCCCGGCCACTGTCTTGCCCCGTTTTTGGCCTGGTTTGCCTATATCGCCTTTGGGTTCATCACCCTTATATTCCCCGGTATTTTGATCAGAGACGCCGGCCTTGTCGTGCTTAAGATCATTAAAAAATCATTCAGAAGGCAGCCCAAAGCCCGCCATAAAGAGGGGGCCGGCAAACCGGACGCGGCCGATCCGTCCCGGCGTCTGTTCCTGGTCAATACCACCAATGCCGCCCTTGCCGGCAGTGCCGCCGCCCTGACCGGGTACGGCATTTTCCGGGCCGTGAACGCCCCGGATGTGGTCCATGTGGATATCCCCATGGCCAACCTGCCGGCGTCGTTCCAGGGATTTAAAATCCTTCAGATTTCAGACCTGCACATCAGCATGACCTTGAAAAAGAACCATGTTCAGGCCGTGGTGGACCGGGCCTGCCAGGAACAGGCCGACATGATTGTGGTGACCGGAGATATGGCCGACGGCCATGAAAAAGACCTGGGCCCCAATGCCCTGCCCCTGTCAGACCTGAAGGCCAAATTCGGAAAATACTTTGTCACCGGGAACCATGACTACTATTCAGGGGTCGCCCCATGGCTTTTGCGGATGAACCGTTTGGGGTTTACCCCCTTGATCAACGAACACCGCATCATTGAAAAAAACAACGCCCGAATCGTCCTGGCCGGGATCACGGATTACCGGGCCGGCCGGATGGTTCCCGGCCATGCCTCAGATCCGGTAAAAGCCCTTTATGGCGCCCCCCAGTCCATTCCCAAAATCATGCTGGCCCACCAGCCCAAAAGCATATTCGGGGTGTCCCCTTTAGGGGTGGACCTGATGATCTGCGGCCACACCCATGGCGGCCAGTATATTCCGTGGAATTTCATGGTTCCCCTGGATCAGCCCTATGTTCACGGGCTTCACCGCCACGGCAATACCTTGGTCTATGTCAGCCGGGGGACCGGCTACTGGGGACCCCCCATAAGGGTCGGGGCCCCCCCGGAAATCACCATCTTAAGACTGACAGCCTGATCGGGCCACCCATCTTTGGCTGAAGCCTTCTAACCCGGATATAAAAAAATCCCTTTTCCCGGGTAAGCATTTATACCCGGGGAAAGGGGACGGTTCAGAACCTGAAATCAGCGCTGGGGTGGGGGTTGATTTGAACTTGAGCCATAGGAGACTTTCTCCACAGGATCATCTATGGTAAAAGTGCCTGCGGATGTGCCGCCTGAATAGGTGCCGCCGGTATAAAGGCCGTCCTCTTCACTGCCGGTGCAGGTTCCCCCGGTGTAGACATTGTAGGTTGGGCTGGTGCTCAGCGATGGGGATGAGAACAGGATTGACGAATAGGTATGGGCCGGCTGGAAGGTGACCAGGGCGGTACCGTCAGCCTCCTCAATGTGGAAAAGGCTTGCTGTTCCCGGTGATTCAACGCTGTGAAAACCGCCGCCCGGACCACCGGGGTTGCCGCCATTGTTGTCATTCTCGGTCAGCAGGACTGCGTACTGTCCTGAGACCGTGGGGACTTCCACCATGTTGGAATCGACCTGTGAAACAATTACCAATCCGCCGGTGATGAGAAATTCTCCATTAACATCCACCCCCACGTTGGGCCCGGTTGCCGGGCCGTGGGCAATAAGGGTTCCGCCGGTGATGGTCAGGGTGCCGTTGCTGTCAATCCCGTCACCTTCCACGGCGGTGACGGCAACGTATCCGTCATTGATAACCAGTGTACTGCCGTCATTAAATTCAGAAGCCCCGCCTGTGGTGGCATTGAGGCCGTCATCGGTGGAGGCGATATGGAGTTCTCCCCCGTTGATTTGAATATCAGGGGCTTCCATGCCCTCAAAGGATTGCTGGATATCAATATATCCGCCCTGGATTTCAATGCCCTCTTCAGACTTAATCCCGTCGTCGGCCGAACTAATGGTGATGTTCCCGCTGATAACGGTAACCTGCCCGTCAGCTTTAACCGCTTTGGCTTCAGCCGCATCATCCTGGCTGATATAAATTTCGGCACCGCTGGTGGTGACCTCAAGTGTGGGGGAGGTCTCCTCGGTGCCGATGGTAAGGGCCCCGTCCACGGAAATCCCCCTGCCGCCATCGCCGTCGTGGGCCAGGCTTATGGTGCCGCCGGCAATATCAAAATTTCCATCCGCTTTGATGCATACGCCATGGTAGGCGTCTGCCTCTCCGTCTTCATTAGTGTATGTACCCCCGCCACCGGAGGATGTAATGGTCAGTTCTCCGGAGGATATCACCACGTCTCCGTCACTGGAAATCCCCCGGCTGGCCTCACCGTCTGTGGTGATGGTGACAACGGCACCGTCAAGCAAAAACTCATCTTCAGGCTTTATGGCCGTGCAATAGGACGGGTCATAATACCCCATGTCTTCGTCTACCGCCTCGAGAACCGCATCCCCATGGGTTTCAATGGTGATGGACCCGCCGCTGAGCAGCATGGTTTCGGCTTTCAATCCCTTGGACTGGTCACCGTTCACGAGCAGGTCAACGGTGCCGCCGGAAATGGTGAGGTCGCCGTCACATTTAACAGCGTCCCGGTCGTCATCATCTATTTCTACTGCCAGATCGCCCCCTGATATCCGGACCGGCCCGTCCCCGGCATCAACACCGTCGCTGCCGGCAATCACATCGACCATTCCGCCGGACTGGTAATACCCGTCATTGGTGTGGATGCCGTCCTTAGCAGAACCGGTGACATAAATGGTGCCGCCAATAACTTCAATATAATCGTCACTGGCAAGCCCGTGTTGGTCGTCTCCCTGGCCGTTGATGGTCAGACTGCCGTCCCCGGAAAAAATCAATTCCGCTTCGCTGAAAAAGGCGGCTTTTTGATCCTCATCATCGGGCGCTTCTGCGTATTCTTCCCCGTCGGTTAACACGGATTCCGTATCCTGGCCAAGTTCCACTGAAATGGTTTTACCGGACTGGATATTGATGGCCGGCCCCTGGGTGCTGGTGATGGTGACACCATTGAGCTGAAGGGTCACATCATCCTCTGAATAAAGTTTAAACGTTCCGTCGCCGGTTGCGCCGGACAGGGCAAATATAATTCCCGGAACCCCGGCAACAGATGTCACGGTGACATAAGCGCCGCTGGCCGATATATCCACACCGGCATCTTCCCAGGGGTTGCCTATGGTCACGGTTGAATCGCCGTAAATGATGGTAACCGGGGTTTGAGCG
Organism: uncultured Desulfospira sp.; assembly: GCA_963663165.1. Lineage (GTDB taxonomy): Bacteria > Desulfobacterota > Desulfobacteria > Desulfobacterales > Desulfobacteraceae > Desulfospira. The sequence continues at coordinate 1,857,262 of OY760175.1, forward strand.
CAATCCGGACAGGACTGACGGCCAAAGTGCGCGGCAAGCAGTTCAAGCCGGTCTGCCTGTCCGTCAAAATCCTCCAGAAAAGTGGTCAGATCCAGGCCGTCCACATCCCCGTCCATAGTCAAATCTCCGTAGCAGGCCAAATTCTCAGCCGCCTGCAACGGACAGGACAAAATGCATACAACGCAGCAGATGGCTGCAAATGGCAATATCATATACGGTCTTAAATTTTTCATGGTACTCCCCTGTGTCTGCTTATGTTTTTTCTATTTTTTCAACCCCTTGCCTTTTATAATAAAACCACCTGATGAAATGGCGCAGGCCCGGCGACCTTAAGACAGAACTCTATCTTTTAACCTGTAAAAACACAACTCTAACCGTTTTCTACCCACTTTCAAACATGAGCCCTAAATGAAACTATTCGGCCCGGATATTCACCAATTTTTTGTCCTCTTATATTAAAGCACTGGCCGGGAAGCTGCCGTGACTTTACCGCGACCGGACAGCGACGCAGGTGACGGGGAAAAAAAGCTTCGATAAAGAGCAATAAATTTTTTTAATTTTTAAAAATTTACACAACAAACCATCTAACCGGTTGTAATGATGTTTTTTTCTTCATAATCATACAAGAAACCATAAAACATCCGGATTAGAGATAATGGCTGACAATCCTCTGTACAATATGGTATGCAATGCCATTAACTTAAGAAATTTTGCATAGCGCGCAGGGGTTATAAAATGGGCGCCAACGGCGCTTCACCCTCTTGTCTCTTGTTTCCAGTTTCTTGTATTAACGCTTAAGTTAATGACATTGATATGGTATGGATGATCCGGGAGGGGGATTTTTCTCATTCGTCGGGTTAAGAGAATTATATCCTGCCCGTTTATCAAAAAATTGTTCTAAAAGCGGTATTGCCCCGGCAATTTTATATGAAAGTCTCACTAACAGCGTGACAAGACTTTCATTATTCGTTGTGGGCGATACTTGGTTGGATAACCAAGGCGGCCCGTGGCCGTTATAAAAAGGAACTGACCTATGGAAATGAATAGTGTAAAGCACATTGGAATCATCGGCACCGGTATGATGGCCTCCAGCATAGCGGTGTTAACCACCGGCCACGGCTATCGGACAACCCTGCTGGCCAGATCACCCCAGAGGGCAGACAGCTGCAAGGCTCAGATTGACAACTTTTACACCGAAATTGCCCGGCAGAACCTTATCACTGAAAATCAGGTGGATATCTGCAAGGGTTACCTGAACTTTGCTTTGGGCTATGATGGGCTTTCGGATGTTGACGTCTTTTATGAATGTGTTGCCGAGGTCATAGAGACAAAACACGAGGTCTACAGGCAGATAGAAGAACACTGCCCGGCCGTTAAAGCGATCTGTTCCGTCAGTTCTTCCATCGTTGTTGACGATCTGGTCAAAGGCATTGATAAGTACAAAGACCGGGTGGTGGTCGCCCACCCCTTTAATCCCCCCCACATGGTCCCCTTTTTCGAGCTGGCAAAGGGAACAGATACGGCCGCCGGTGTTATCGAGTTCGCGGCCGAATTGCTTAAGGCCCTGGACCGCAAACCAGTGATATTGAAAAAAGGGATTCCCGGGTTTATCGGGAACCGGCTCCAGTTCGCTTTGTGGAGAGAATGCCTCCATCTGGTGGAAAATGGTATTGCTGACCCGGAAGACATTGATACCTGCCTTCAGTACAGTTTCTGCCCGAGATATACGTCCATTGGAATTTTTGAACACTTTGACAACGGCGGCATGCAGCTCAACTACAACGTGGTCAAGACATTGTTCCCGCTGTTAAGCGACCAGAAGGAGGTCCCCAAAGCCATTACCGACAAGATTGCCACCGGCGACATGGGGCAAAAAACCGGAAAGGGGTTTTATGACTGGCGAAATGTTGATATGGACGCCTACAATGAGCGGGTCAACGCGCCCTATTGGAAATTTTTCAACTGGGATTATCCCAAAAAATAGCTTTATATTTTGCTAAGTTTTCAGCATTAGCTGAATCAATGCCATTAACTTAAGAAATTTGGCATAACGCGCAGGGGTTATAAAATGGGCGCCAACGGCGCTTCACCCTCTTGTCTCTTGTTTCCAGTTTCTTGTATTAACGCTTAAGTTAATGACATTGTTAGCTGAATAGTTACTATATGTTAAGGAAAATCAAAAAAGGAAACTACAATGGATACCAGTAAATTGATTGTTCAGGATCTCAAAGACCCCAATATGGGAAGCCCCGAATTTCAGGCCATGTACAAAAAATTCTCCAACCGGATCCTCTGGATTGACGATAATGTGGTGGAAGGTGCGTTTCAAATGAACACCGCATGGTACTTTGATGTCCCCGAAAAAGACCCGGTTTTCGAAGAGCATGCCCATGACCATGGTGAATTGATCGGTTTTTTCGGCAGCAATCCTGATGACCCATATGATCTGGGCGCCCGGATGGAAGCCACCCTCAACGGCGATAAGTATGAACTCACCCGGACGTCCATGATTTTTGTTCCGGCCAACATGCCCCATATGCCCTTGAGAATTTTACAGGTTGACCGGCCGGTGTTTCACTTTTCCATCGTAATGAACGGTGAGTACTCCGGCGGGAGCGCTTATAAATGAATAGGCCCTGTTTTTCCGGCTCTTATTTGGGTTGACAAAAAGTAAGCTCATATCTTATAAAATAATTTCTTATACTAGTAAAGAATGCCAACAGGGAATAGGAGGAAGTCGCATGAGTTGTTCTTTCAGTTATGGCCCGCAAAGAGACGCATATGAAATGAAAAATTCTTTCAGAACCCGGCGACCGCCGCAAAGCAACAGCCAGTTTCCAACTTATATCCGGGTCAACCGAGTAAGTTCCTCATTCTATTTATGTGGTGACGGTGAAAACCACCTTCTTGATCTTTTGCTAAGGAAATCCAGTGCAATCATTGAGGCAAAATTGCCCATCGACCTGTTGGTCGTCCGAAACGGCCCTCTTGTTATCGCACAGGTGATGGAATCCTCTTACAGAATTCAAGGTGCCCGTGGTGTTGGCATTTTCCACCCAATGGGCAGGGAAAGCATCACAGGGGCATCCCTGTATTTCGCACTTCAAAAAGATATTTTTCCCGAGCTCCGGCACATCAATCCGCCGCCGGTCCCGCCCCGGTTGGTCAGTTTATTGGGCCATAACAAAAGCTTTTTTAGTTGAACCTCAGCGAATCGTTCAGCCTCCGGCACATCATGCCGGAGGCTTCGGACCGGGGTCTGCCCAACTAACGGATTAAAATTATAAGCAATGGGCTAAAAACAATGCTGATTCTTTGCCATAATCAGCCCATTTTCATTTATTGCTGACCGCAAGCCCGACACCAGCCCCGATAAAAGTGCCGCCCATAATTCTTTTCAAATATTTCCCTGCCCCTGCTTTGGAAAACAGCAGAACCATTTTTTGACCGCTAACGGCGTAAATCATAAAACAACTGAAGGCTATGACAGCGCACAGTCCCAATAGAATGCAAGATTGGAATAAGTATGCCGAATCGGGATCAATAAACTGCGGAAATATGGCCGTAAAAAAGACAATGGCTTTAGGGTTTCCTGCAGTTACCAGCGCGGCCTGTAAAAACATTTTTCTCAATGTATTCAGTTCTTTCACCTTATGGGAGTTCTGCTGATATCCCGGCATATCAGGCGAAAAGAAAATGGTAAGGCCAATATAAATAAGGTATGCCGCCCCGGCCCATTTGATCGTATAAAAGACCGTCTCGGAGGCAATCAAGACAGTTCCCAGCCCGGCAATGGAAACAGATGCCTGAAGTAAGGTAACGGTCACATTTCCCAGGGCAGATGCGATTGTTTTTTTTGCCCCGTACTGCATCCCATGGGTCAGGGCCAGCAACATGCTTGGACCCGGGAGGATAGAAGCGATAAACACGGTGATTGAATACAAGAATAAAAAATTAAACGTCATTTGCCAAAAACCTTATAAAGATTCCAATTGATTTTTTTGTACAGGCTCACTTCATATCTTCAACGAATAATTGTGCGTTACCCGAAGTCGTCAGTACGCTCGGCGATCGGGTAGGTCGGGGGCTTTACAGCCCCTTTCCCCCCTCAGAACCGTACGTGACAGTTTCCCGTCATACGGCTCAAGCATTTCTAAGGCTGAGCCTTGCGGGGCCGCCCGGCTGTTTTCTCTTGCCAATGCTGAAATTTACAGTTATTTCATTACATATTTTCTCGGCCGCTGTGACAGGGATCACCTTTGGTTTCACCCGTCTTGCCCAGTGGATTTTATCCATGAAGGCCTGCACATTTTTCCTGGATGGTTTAATGAGCAGTTTGCCGTCATACTTACGAACGTTTTGGCCCAGAAAATCGAATCCCCGGTCAATTCGGGTAATCAGGGTCTTTTCTTCAGACAGGGATAGATCCCGTTCCGAGAGAAATCTGATTATGGCCGGTTTGACCTTGTCTTCAAGAAGTTCCCGGGTTGCACCGGTAATAATGAAATCATCAGCATACCGAATGACGTTGATTTTGGAACTGATGTCCTTACCGTTGCGTCTGTCCCTGACAGGGGCAACAGATCCGGCAGTCCCTTCAATGCCGTCCAGAACCATGTTGGCCAGTGTGGGAGAGGCAATGCCGCCTTGCGGCGTTCCCCGGAGGGATATGGTCGATCATCCAGTCATGGATAGTTTCATCAAATCAGGCTTTAATATCCGCTTCAAGTATCCAGACCGGCGAGGTTTTCTTGGCCAGTGTATTAAAGCATTGGGATATGGCGTCCGCACATCGCCTGTATGACCTGAATCCGTATGAATTGTGGTCGGCCAGTGTTTCTGCTATCGGCTCCACTGCCAGTTTATACAATGCCTGAACAGCCCTGTCGATCATTGTGGGAATACTTAACGAACGTTTCTTGCCGTTCTTTTTGGGAATATAGATCCGCCTGAGCGGTGATGGCTGGTATCCTCTCCGTTTGAGGTTGCCTGCTGCCTGGAATTTCTGCCTGGCGGTTTTCCAGGTGACGTTGTCGACACCCGGAGTGCGTTTCCCTTTATTGGAGGTCACGCGTTTTACAGCTAACAGCTTTGCCTGGTAAGAGTGGGTCAGAAGCCACTGGAGGGCCTTGGCCCGTCCGTATCTTCCTTCTTTCACAGCCTTTGCGATACGCATTTGCAGTCTTTTAACAGCTTCATAAATGGCTTTCCAATGAATGGACTTCCAATTCCTGAAACTGCCGATGGGCGCACCAGCTGTTGCCGTCATTTGCCTTCCCATCTTCAAAGATTCTCCAGACTATCTCGCAAAGAAACACCTGCCCGGGTGTGCCTGTAGCCACACCCGCCGGACGTCAGCTCCCTTTCGGGCCGGATAATGTTGAAGGTCAGTAGATCCATCTCAATCCGTATCCACCTCATTACAAGACGGCATTCGCTTCTTCCTGCATCTTATTCCCGCACCCCCATCAGTGTGCCTTGCGGTTTCACCTGCCGAATGTTCCCGGCGAAGATACGGGGTTTCCACGTTCCGCATTATTGCCAATTAGTGGATGACTTAGGCCTGCCCTCTGCACCGGCGGCGCAACATCTCCGTGCAGGCAGTTGAGAAACCTGCATCCTGACCGCTCACCTTTTGGTCCAAGCTTACCAGCCTCTTTAGCTTGTTCTCCCTGACGGTACTTACGGAACATTCAACTACTTTGACCATATCATCCAAACCCTTGCCCTCACCCGGATTGAGGCTTCCAGGAGGGTATCTGCCTCACGGCTTCCACCCCTTCCACAGTTGCGGAATTCGGTACGTTGTCGGTTGGGCTTTACACCGTTGCCGGATGCACCGACCACCGCATGCCATCTAGGGTACCGGCAGGAGAATGCCGGGTTTGGTCAGGACCGACTGGCCCGCCAAACAGCCAATAATGCGACTTCGTGTCGCACCGACAACGGGGAGCTGAGGGGCCAGGCTTTTAAACCCCAAAAAACTCCGATAAAAAGTTTAATTTTCCTGAACCAGGGACTCCCGAAAAGGCCGCGCCAGTAAGCCTGGTCCCTCTCCGGCGTTTTGTTGGCCTAATTTTTGGAATAGACCGCTTTTAAATTTTCAATCATCGGGTAATGTTTGATATTTAGCGTTTTAAGCTGAGCATTTTTTGAATGACACGTTGCAGCAATGATGGCATCAGCCAATCCTACGCCATGAGATTTGCCGAAATCACGTTTATATAGTCCACCAATCTTAGCAATTTCAGAGGTAATTGGAATGACGTCAAAAAGGGAAACAAAATTATTCAAAATCGTTAATTCTTGTTTCCCCCTTACCCCTGCATAAAGTTCAGCGATCACTATCGTGGATAATATTATTTGAGATGCATTGTCATTTATAAAATCAACAGCTTGCTGATAGCCTCGTAAAAAATCAATAAGAACATCAGTATCAGGAAGGAATAATTGCGCCATTTTTATTCCCTGTCCCATTCAGAACGCATTGTTTTAAAATCGGGGATATCTGACCGATCTTTCCAGAGGCCAGCGGTTTCACATAATATTTTTTTTCGTCTTTCCTGACTTGCCTGTTCAATTAAAATATCAATTGCTTCTCGGATCAGTTCGCTTTGTTTTTTCCCTTGGATTTCTGAAAGAATGGCCAATTCAGTTCGTTGCTGATCAGTCAAATATATTTGAGTTCGTATCATTGTGAATCTCCCTTTTTGATGTATACATTATAGTTGTACATCACGAGGGTTTTGTCAAGGCCAACGGTAAGCTCACCGGACCGGCGTTTTATGCCGGGTCCGGTGAAGCGTTTGGTTATACCAATTTTATGATTTCCCCGTTATTGACTCACTGAAGTCTGTGATAAAATGACCAAATTCAATGCCATAAATTTTCTTAAAAATTTTATCATGGTCACTGATAGTTGTGAGTTCTTTCATATATGATAAAAATTTTTCCTTTCCAAATTTTTCAATTAGATAATCAACTATGCACGCAAACTCGGAATACATGAATGTAATTCTGTACTGAACATCAAGCTTGATCCGGTCCTCGTTCTTAGTCTTGAAATATTCAGGAGGCATAAAATTGCCTTTTTGAATATAATCATAGGTTTCCTTTTTTGAAGGATACCATGATGTTCCCATTTGATTGGCACTATAAACAGCGATCCCCTCAAGCAACCATTCCGGGTAATTATAAGCTCTTGAAATACCGGAATGCTGATGAAGCAAACAATGGGATAACTCATGTGTAAGATAAATTTCTAATGAAATTTCGCCATTTTCAGCTTCTTTTAATGCCCATGGAGAAATAATTAAATCTCCATTATAAAAAGCACAAAACCGCGCTTTTGATATTGAACGTTTATAGTAACTGTTTTTGTCCTTAAAAATGAATATTCTTGGTTTCTTTAAAAACTTCCATTCATGAAACTTTTCAACGTTAGGGATTAAAGAATCAATTATTTTTAAATCAGGGCATTCTGCACCTTTTTGAACATAAACAATTGTGTTTGTTAATTCCTTTTTAGAAAACCCGATTATGAGAGGGGAATAAGGGAATAGCTTACCAAATAGAAAACTATAGACAACTAGTCCCAAGATAAGAATGAAGCCAATTGCGATTGAATATTTCAGTTTATTCTTCATTTCAAAAACATCAGTTTTTTATTCTGGTATCTCGCGGTAGGAACGCCGGTTACCCGACGCCCCCCGCACAGACCCGGACGTGCGGTTTTCCCGCATCCGGTTCCTCGGTTATACTCGCTTTCGTGTAAGACATCCGTTTATGTAAACGCTCGATGTCGCCTGTTAACCACTCGCATCCTTGGTTTGGCAATACCCAAAAGAGCCACTGCTCTGGTAAAGACTTCCCAGGTGAAGCTTTTCCGCTTCCCACCTCGACGATTCAACCACTTGAATGCACACTCTTCGGCCCAGCTGTAAAAATGCCATAATGCCGACAGGTTACCTGGTACATTATAATAGTTGTAATAGCCGCGCAACCGTCTATTCAACCCTTTTATAAAGGTGATTCCTTTTAAATGACGGTTATCCTTTATCCATTCCTTGATTCGCCGGCAGGCTCCTTGCAATTTCTTTGGCGCAGTCCGTTGTTTAACTTTCACGGTACCGGTTCTGTCTTTTTCCCAGAAGAGTTCAAAGCCTAAAAAGCTTATCCGTACTTTCATACCGGGATGGAAACGATTAAACCGTGTCCCTTCGGTAAGCCTGCATGAATTAAGTTTTCGCAGCTGATATAACGGTCCCATCAACATTTTAAGGAAGGACCCATGAATAAAACAAAGCTGACAGGCAAACAGTATTCAGCACTTGAAAAAGTGGCACAACAGTTTGCAGCCTGGAGAGAAACGCGGACAAAAATCGGATGTATTCCGGATTCATTATGGTCTGCGGCTGTAAATCTTTTTTATTCTTATAACCTGAGTATAAACAAGATTGCCCGGACTTTAAGGCTCAATTATACAGACCTGAAATTACACATCACAGCAAGCCCGCCGGTTGCCATACAACCCATTGAGGATGAGCCAGCCACATTTGTTGAACTGGAACCGCCATTTGCCGCCACGGATTGCATCATAGAGATGGAAAAACCATCCGGAGTAAAGCTGCGCATGTGCTTCCGGGGGCGGGCAGATCCCGCGGCCATTGATCTTGGCAGATATTTTCTTGAGGGACTGCCATGATCCAGATCACACCTCATATGAAGATCTTACTGGCTGTTGATCCGGTAGATTTCAGGAAAGGCATTGACGGCCTGGCCGGGTTATGCCGGAAGATACTCCATTCCGATCCTTTTTCCGGATACCTGTTTGTATTTATCAACCGGAGACGAACAGCCATAAAGGTATTATGCTATGACTTTCAAGGTTTCTGGTTATGCCAGAAGCGGTTATCCCAAGGCCGTTTTAAATGGTGGCCGGTAAACGCAACCGGATGCAAAACCCTTGATGCGCATGAACTTCAAATGCTGCTATGGAACGGTGATCCGTTTAATACCAGGGCAGCCCCGGCATGGAAAAAGCTGTCTGCATAATTTTTTTCGTACGTTCGAACCCAAAATCTATTATAAGACGTTGCCATGACAGATGACATCGTACTTACATATAGAGGCAGGACGGCAACCCGTGATGATATTGCCTTCATCAACCGGTTAATAAAGGATAACCCCCAAGCCAGCCGTTTGGCATTGTCAAAAATGCTGTGCACGGAATGGAATTGGGTTCAGCCCAACGGTAATCTTCGTGACATGATTGCCAGAGGATACATGCTGGCACTTCACAGGCAGGGGCATATCACCCTTCCAGCCAGAAAGCAGACTCCCAATAATCCATTTTTGAACCGAAAAAAACCGGCAAAAATACAGATAGATCAAACCCGGGTGACGGCCGGTCTTAATGAGCTCACACCCCTTGATATTGAACTGGTTAAAAATACCCCCAATGAGGCATTGTTCAATAGCCTGATCGAGCACCATCATTATCTGGGATATTGCCATCCAGTTGGAGAGCAGCTCAAGTACATGGTTTTTTATCAAAAAAGGCCTGTGGCATGTTTTTCATGGTCATCGGCACCACTGCATATTGGTGCCAGGGACCGGTACATCGGATGGGAGAAAAAACACAGGGATCACAATCTTTGTTACATTGCATATAACAGCCGCTTTTTGATTTTACCTTGGTTCCGGGTGCCTCACCTGGCCTCCTGTCTTTTGGGTTACATGGCCAGAAACCTGTCAAAAGACTGGGAGCGTATCTATTGCCATCCTGTTTATTACCTTGAGACATTCGTCGATACCGAATTATTTTCAGGAACCTGTTACAAGGCCTCGAACTGGCAATATCTTGGAGAGACAACCGGGCGAGGCAAGCATGAACGCCGGCATATCAAGACCAGATCAATCAAAGCGGTCTGGGGATATCCCTTGGTGAAAAATTTTAGAACCCTCATGACAAAGCTGCCCGATGAAATCATTTAGCCTGAAGGAGGAAGAGCTTGACGCGCTCATAAATCGAGTGGAGTCAGGCTGTCTTAAAGCGGGGGATGCCGACATTATCAAAGCCATGGTAGATGCTGTAAAATCTTTGAGTCAGGCAGTCAATGATAAGGCAACATCCATTAAAAAACTTTTAAAAATGATTTTCGGTTCCAAGACTGAGAAAAAGAAAAGCCCTTCTAAAAACAAAAAATCAGGTTCCACCACCCAAAAGGAAAAGAAGAAAGGCCATGGCAACCGTTGCGCCGATGAATTTACAGGTGCTGACAAGGTTGCTATTGCCCATGAAACCCTGTCTCATAAAGACCCGTGCCCTTTATGCCCAAATGGGATTCTTTACCTTCAGAAAAAACCGGGTCTTGTGATCCACTTTACAGGGCATGCACCGATCAATGCCACAATCTATGAAACTGAAAAACTTCGGTGTAATCTGTTCGGCGAAGTTTTTACTGCCCAGGCACCGGAAAACAAAACCGGCAGGCACTATGACCCAAGTGCCATGGCAATGATGGCCATTTTAAGATATGGATGCGGATTACCCTGGAACCGTTTGGCAAATCTCCAGGAAAGTATGGGAGTCCCGCTTCCGGCTTCGACTCAGTGGGAGAAGACAGAAGCGGCAGCCGACCTCATTTATCCGGTTTTTAATGAACTCGTTTTCCAGGCAGCCCAGGGAGACACCCTTCATAACGATGACACCACCATGAAAATCCTTTCGTTGATGAAGGAGAATCAAGACAAAACAACAAATGAACGAACCGGGATGTTTACAACGGGCATTATCTCCCAAATCGGTGATGACCGGAAAATAGCCCTGTTTTACACAGGCCGGAACCATGCCGGTGAAAACATCGCCCGGCTCTACGGAATGCGGGACAAAGACTGTCCCACGCCGGTTCAGATGTGTGATGCTTTGTCGCGCAACTTTTCTGATGAATTTAAAAGGATTCTTTGTAACTGTCTCACCCATGCCCGCCGAAATTTTGTGGATGTAGAAGAGCATTTCCCAGATGAATGCGGGCATGTCATAGATGTCCTGGCTGATGTTTATCATAATGATGCCCATACAAAAAAACAGGCGATGACACCGGAACAACGGTTGGCTTATCATAAGGAACACAGCAGACCTTTGATGGCAGCTCTTCGATCCTGGCTGGACAAACAACTTAATGAACATCTGGCGGAACCGAATTCTGGCCTGGGCAAAGCCATCGCCTATATGATTAAACATTGGCCTGAGTTAACCCGTTTTTTGAAAACGCCTGGTGCCCCCCTGGATAACAACATTTGCGAACGTAGCCTGAAACAGAGTATCCTGCATCGAAAAAACGCACTATTTTATAAAACGGAACATGGTGCCTTTGTTGGTGATATGTTCATGAGCCTGATTCAGACCTGCAATCTGATGAAGGTCAATCCATTTGATTATCTGATCACATTGCTGAATAACGCAACTGAGCTGAGAACCGATCCTTCCCGGTGGATGCCTTGGAATTATAAAACCGTATCAGCGTAATGCAATCCCAGCATGCCCGTCCCCCTTTTTTTTTGTGACGAATTCAACTGGTTTATCCCCGAAAAAAAGCTTGTGCATGTTTACCGAAGGGACACAAAATAACTAATAAAATAGTTGGGGTTAATTGAATTGGCGTTTTTAATATTGTCCAAATGTTCATAATATTTTTCCGAACGGGGAGCTGATGGGGCAGGCTTTTGAACCCCAAAACTCTCGATAAAAAGTTGAATTTTCCTGAACCAGGGACTCCCGAAAAGGCCGCGCAGTAAGCCTGGTCCCTCTCCACCGTTTTGTTCGGCATTTATGGATTGTCAGGTACGGTACTTCCAATAACCAGGCTTACGGTGCTCATGGGCAACAGCCGCTATGATGATCTTTTCACCCCGTATGAAAAATGGAATATAATACGGAAATACCGGGCAATTCACTCTTCTATAACCACCAGAACGTTCTCTCCAAACTTACTTTCCGCACCCATAAATAAAAAATAAGTGTGAATTTATTATTCTATAAATTCAGGTAGATAGAGTTTACTGAATTCTATTCAGTAAATAAATTTTGTTCAGACTAGATTTTTTTCCTTCTAGGTGATATCGATTTCCCAGTAAAGCAAATCAACAGACACCTTGGAGGTTAAATGGAAATCAAAGACTTCGGCAGTCTGACAATAACCGATGTGCAGTTCCTACCCATAGTCAAAGAATATGCCCGCCGGATAAATCTGGTAGAAACAATCAACCAGATGGTGAATACCCAGATGGATCTTCAGCCGGGCCCTGTTGTTCTCGGCATGGTTTTGGATACCCTGTCCGGGAGATCACCCCTTTACCGGTTAAAAGATTTTCTCGACGAAAAAGACATCGAACTGCTGCTTGGCAAGGCAGTATCCCTGGAACAGTTTACAGACCATAATATTGGCCGTGCATTGGATAAAATTTTTGAAACAGGAACCCAAAAGATATTCGGCCAATTGAGCCAGAACGCTGTCAATGGTTTCCAAATCAAGCCGACCGGAGCCCACTATGACACAACATCTGTCAGTGTTTACGGTGATTACGCCATGACAGATGAGCCGTTTGAAATCACTTACGGCCACAGCAAAGATAAGCGTCCGGATCTAAAGCAGTTCCTTGTTGAAATGCTGTGTGTTGACAGAAACATTCCCTTATTTGGAGGGACTCGGGATGGCAATGCATCCGACAAGACCTTGAACAATGAAGTGCTGACTACGATCTCCAAACACATGGCCAACCATGGACTTAAAGAAAATGCGTTCGTGTATGTTGCAGATTCTGCCTTTGTAACGGAAGATAACCTTGGGAAAGCTGGAAAAACAAAATTTGTCAGTCGGCTGCCGGCCACTTATAATGAATGCAGCCGCGCTATCAAAGAAGCGGTTCAGGCCGATAATTGGGTTGATATCGGTGTCCTTGCTGAAACAGAGGATACACAGAAACGACCGGCAGCACACTACAAAGCCTTTGAGACCACCGTGACCTTGTATGGGACCACTTATCGGGCGGTGGTCGTACATTCCAGCGCTCACGATAAGCGCCGACACAAAAAAATCGATCGTCAATTAGGCAAGAACAAAAAAGAGCTTGAACAGCAGGTCCAGAAACTACTCACAGAACCGTATTACTGCAACGATGATGCCCAGGCTGCGGTTGAAAAAATATCCCGGTTGCCGAAAAAATCGGATCTTTTCACCGTATCGGCAACCATTGATAAGGCGCCCAAATATTCGAGGGGCCGCCCGAAAAAGGGAGAGACGCGCGTTCCGGATAGATTTGAATATCGCATAACCCTTTTCGTTGATGAGGATGAAGAAAAGGTCCAATTTCTTCGGGAAGAAGCTGGATGTTTTGTACTTCTTTCCAACTTAACTTCTCATCAGGAAGAATCTGAATGGTCTGCTAAAGATCTTCTAAAATTGTATAAGAACCAGAGCGGCATTGAACAAAACTTCGGCTTCCTAAAAGATCCCGTTATCATCAACAGCGTTTTTCTGAAAAAAAACTCAAGGATTGAAGTCCTCGGGATGATTTTGCTGATTTCATTGCTGATATGGCGCCTTATTGAAAGGGCTATGCGTTTGTATATCAAAGATAATCAGACAACAATGACAGGTTGGGTAAGAAGAAGGACCAAACGGCCCACTTCATTCATGATGTCAACCAAGTTCCATACGGTTCTTGTGGTTAAAAGCGGAAACCAAAGACAGCTTGCCAAACCCTTGAAATCTGTTCATCTGGAATATCTCAAAGCACTTGATGTCAAGCCGGAGGTTTTCATTACACCTTGACCTCTATAACCCTTAAAATTACTCACATCTTATCGGAGTGGGGTGCGGAAAGTAAGTCCAAAGCATTGGGTCTTCGAGGATTTTATCAAGAACATGGCCAACCTCTTTGCGGAAACGTTTTCCTAACCCAGGTTCTTTAGATTCATACCAAGTGGCTGCTTCAAATAGCTCTAATTCAGCCTCATCCAGAAATTCAATTATCATTGATTAAGTCGACGGTCTAAATCGGCAAAAACGCTGCAGGCAGGTCGAGAGCTAATTTCGCCCCTGTCATAACGAGCAATACGCTCCTTAATGGTCGTATCCCAGGCGGAACTTACATCTTCTGATGCATTAGGCTCGTTTAACATCAAAATTCGGTTGGCAAGGGTAAGCCTTTGATCTTCAGGTAAGAGAATAGCGTCTTGTAATATTTGATTTATCGAGTTCATATCTGTAATATATCAACCTTCACTTTATTTGTCATGGTCTATTTCTTTAGAGATCGGGTAGCCGGGGGTAGTTGTCTACCCCAGGCCCCCTCAGAACCGTACGTGACAGTTTCCCGTCATACGGCTCAAGCATTTCTAAGGCTAAGCCTGGCGGGGCCGCCCGGTTGTTTAAGCAATAATGAAATTTACAGTTATTCCATAGCATGCTTCTTTGAGCATCCGCCAGGGAAGTACAGTTCTTTTTTCCCTGTTCAAAAAACCAGTGCTGACGCATGAAAATTTATAGTCAATGATATCAATGACGCAGCTCGATATCCAAAATTATTTTGTCGCAAAATTTAAATAGACAAAATTTCGGCCTTTTGATAATGTAGCATAGGGTACGAATGAGCGCCCCCCCAATCGAGACACTACATTTGAAGAGGAGGATGTCGTGATTGTCCAATGTGGCCGGAAAATTAAAGACGAAGAGCTTATACAGATTTGCGAGACAGTAGAGACCTTTTCGAATTTGAGTCAGACTGAACTGGCTCATACAATATGCGAACATTTGGGCTGGTATACCGCTTCTGGTAGGAACAAGGTGGATGCCTGCCGGAAATTGCTTCTGCGACTGGAGTCCCAAGGTCTCATACGGTTGCCTGAAAAAGAGAAACTCGGTCCCATAAAGGGCTCTCAACAGAAACTGCCGGTAGCGGACGACAGGACCCAGCCCCAAGATAAGGTAGCGGGCACGCTTTCGGATATCGGGCCGATCGTTGTCAGGGTCGCACAAGACACGGAAGAACGCTCACTGGTTAATGAATACCTGCACCGTTACCATTATCTTGGCTACAAGCGGCCGTTCGGATGTCATCTGCGTTATTTGATACAAGCTCAAGAGCGCATATTGGGATGTATGCTGTTCTCAGGGGCGGCCAAGGCGCTGACCCCGAGGGATCGATGGATCGGCTGGAGCACCAACGAACGCTTAAGAAACTTGGGATTTGTTGTAAACAATGGACGCTTCCTGATTTTTCCGTGGGTCAAGGTCCGGTATCTGGCAAGTCACGTATTGGGTAAAATTGTCAGAGATCTGGTGCAAGACTGGGAGCGGAGCTGGGGGTATCGGCCGGCTTTGCTGGAGACCTTTGTCGACCCACAACACTTCGATGGGACGTGCTATCGGGCGGCCAATTTTAGACACCTTGGCATGACCAGCGGAAAGGGGCTTGTCCGGCAGGGTAGAAGTTACAGGACCAGTCCCAAAAAAATCTTCGTTTATCCGCTGGTGAATAATTTCCGTCAGGTTTTGAGGCAGATCGGATGAGCAAGCCTATCCGACGCCCCAATCGTGAGGAGATAAAGGCCAAAAGAAAGCAGTTTAAAAAGGAGCAGAGAAAATTACGTCGGGATGAAGAGGCCAGGGGATTTCAGCCGCCCTCTCATGGCACAATTTCTAACTGCAAATGCCGATATGAAAGTGTAGAACAGGAGGGGCGCATCCGCAATGAGGCCGTGGCTGAGAAAATGAGTATTTTTCGCGCTAAGCTGCCCATTCTGCTCAAACGTATGGCCAAGATTGAAGACCCTCGAAACCCTAAGAAGATAAAACACCAAATATCCACACTCATGATCTATGGGATACTGACCTTTGTGTTTCAGATGGCTTCTTGCCGTGAGGCCAACAAAGAAATGAGCCGGCCGATGTTCTGGAAGAATCTTCAATATTTTTTCCCGGAGCTTGAAACGCTTCCCCATCATGATACGTTAAAACGCCTATTGTCTAAGATTGATATCAATCAAATCAAGAAGCTTCATCTCGATCTGGTCAGAGATCTGATCCGGAAAAAGAAATTTCGACGGTACCTGGTCAATGGCTGTTATCCGATTGCCATAGATGGTACAGGTAAATTCAAACGCGACTGGCTTTGGGATGAAGAGTGCCTGGAACGTAACATCAAGAAAGAGGATGGCACCAGGAAACAGTATCATGTCTATGTTCTGGAAGCTAATCTTGCGTTTTCCGATGGCATGAGCATTCCGCTGATAAGCGAAATCCTGAGCTACACCGAAGGAGATACCGCTAATGATAAGCAGGACTGCGAACTCAAGGCGTTTTACCGGTTAGCCTCTTGCCTGAAGGCGGCATTTCCCGCCCTAAAAATTATGGTGCTTTTGGATGGGCTTTATGCCAAGGGCCCCGTGGCAGAAATTTGCCGAACAAACAAATGGCAGTTCATGATTGTACTGAAAGATGACGCTCTACCCAGCGTAATGAATGAATTTGAAACGCTTGCCGCACTCGATACAGAAAACTGCCACCAACACACATGGGGCAATAGGAAACAGGTTTTTCGGTGGATCAACGCCATTGACTACCGGTTTGGTCCGAACGGCAAGAAAAGTCAAATCCTGCACGTTGTTGAATGCAAAGAGAGCTGGAAAGAGGTTAGCCGGGAAAGCGGTCAACCGGAAAAGAAAAATAGTCGTCATGTGTGGTTGTCCAGCGAACCTTTGGACAGATTTAATCTTCACGAACGATGCAACATAGCCGCCCGTTCCCGTTGGTGTATTGAAACCGGTATTCTCGTTGAGAAACATCATGGATATGAGTACGAGCACTGTTTTTCGTATGATTGGATGCTAAGATTCAAAAAATGTAACGCGGATACGCCAAATCAGCTACAAAATAATATAACGGGAAGATATCCCGCCGCTTTACCCCGCCAATAAAATATATAAACCTTACCTCGCTTACCCCGCAGTTATCCCGCCGCGAATTTTTTCGAAAAAAGCTTTGCCAATCTATTTGGAAGAAGTCAATACTTCCTTGATAAAAAAGGCTCGAAGCTGCAACTTCGAGCCTTCAATGTAGACATCCGAGTAGGTTACGGAAGCCACACCACCGTTTTTATCTAACCACGGCTTCCGTAATTTAGCAAGAGCGGAAGCATGGAAATCGTTTTATTAAAACGTATCGAGTGTAAGCGATGTTTCCAAATTTTCTATGTGTGCCGCAGTTGCTGGCGGGGGCAGGCATATTGCTGTCAAGAATGCCGCCAGGAGGCCCGCAAAGAAGCGCACTGCAAAGCTCAAAAAAAATATCGACAAACGCCAAAAGGTAAAGAGGCCCACCGTCGTCAAGAAAAAAACAAAAGATTACGTCAAGCTGAAAAAACCATGGATGATACATCTACTATACCCGGTGTAACCCATGATAGTGTCTCTCCCAAGCCATTATGTTCCGGCCCCTGTTGCCATTTTTGTGGGAAAATTGGTTGGGTTGTAGAGCATTTTCCCTGGCGCGGATATGCAAAACGACCTGTAAGGGCCAATCAATGAAACATCTTAATGGAGGATAAGACAATGAAAAAAGAAATATTGACAGGCCATTGCAACAAAATGAAAAACAGATTTTCATCCCGGGAGCTATTTAAACTGAGAAACGATATCCCTGTGGATATGCTGATCCGTGACCATTTACAGATTCCATCCAAAATCAGGGATGGTGTTTTCCGGTTTTTATGTCCTTTGTGCAATGAGTTTCAAACCGCTGTAAATCCAGCCACCAATCTGGCCAGGTGTTTTCGGTGTGAGAAGAATTTCAACACCATTGATCTGGTCATGGAAGTCAAGGGATATGGATTCAGGGACAGTGTATTTTTTTTGAAAGAACTGGATGCGGTCTCCTATGTCCCGGCAAATGTGTTGACGTCTCTTGCCACCGGTATCGGTCAACCCTGGCCTGGGAAGTAAAGATGAAACGGCTGCTTCAACTGGAGACCCTTATTGCCCGTAATCAGGAGAGTTTCTATAAGATCGGTCAGGCGTTAAAAGAAATCCGTGACAGCCGCCTGTACAAACTGGCCCTGTTTGAGACATTTGAAGCATATACCAGGGAACGGTGGGATATGGGCAAGTCCCATGCATACCGCCTGATCAAATCTTATGAAGTGATCTATAATTTGTCCCCAATTGGGGACAAAACACCTGCCAATGAATCCCAGGTCCGGCCTCTTGCTCAATTGGACCCCCTGGACCAGCGCAACACCTGGAAGGCAATCATAGACAACGGTATTGAGTTAACCGCACGGAACATCAAAAAATTTGTAGAGGCCCAAAAAATACCCCCGGAGAACAAACCGGATTTGGCGGAACGGATTTCGGCTGAATACATGGCAGCCGTACATGCAATGATTGAACAGGTGCGGGTGGCCCAGCATGATCATTGGCAGCAAACGTCCCGGCAGGCTGCATTGTTGTGGCACAGGGTGATCCGCGAAAAAATTTTATCAAAAGGGGCAAGACAATGAAGAACCTGAGCCTTGATGACCGTTTTTATTTGCTGCTCCATAAAAAAATCATGAATAAAACCGGATCAGCCAAAAGAAGGTCCAAAAAATATTACAAAGACCAGTACAGGAAAACCGGCATTATCCCGACGCCCCTTCTACTGGTTGAAAAAGGGATTATGGACGGCCGCAAATGCAGCGGCCGGCCCCGGTCCATAGATGAACAAACCAAAAGGCGGTTTATCGAAATGGTCAAGGCCTCCTGTGACCCGTCATCCCAGGGGTTTATTTTTATTACCCGAAAAGCCAGAACCATTAAAAATTACCACTATTGGCTTGAAAGAGAATTGGGAAAAACCATCAGCCTTCCGGCACTCAGGCGATGTGCCCAAAGGGAAGGCCTTAAATTTTACCTGGAAAAAGAAGATTTTGAAGAAAATGCCCCGGTGAAAAACGCATTCAAGCCTGTTCCGGTGTTTGGCCTGATACAGGTAGACGGTTGCAACTTTCGATATTTAAAAATCAAAAATGAGGCTGGCCACTGGCAAAAACCCCAAGTCATTGAAACGTTTGATACCGGTTCCCGGTACATGTTTGAACTTGATGCCTATTTCGATGAAAGCAGCTTAAGCTCAGTGGATTTGTTTAACCGGTTTTTGCTTTCCACCCCATTTCCCCAGAAGAAAGTCCGGTTCAGGCCGGATAACGCCACAGGATTTGTAAATCTCAAAAGAGTCATCAACGCCTTGAATATAAAACATTCCGTTCCCGGAGGATTTTATCTGGCGCCGGATTTTTCAAGGGTAAGTGCCCCCAGGGACAAGGCCCATCTTGAGTCCTCCCATCGCAGTCTTCATAATTTTGAAATCCGAATCATCAAGGCGTTTGAAGACAGGATTGTAAAGACCGTTCCAGGGGTTATCTTCAATAATAAGAAAAAAGAAAAAATCACTGTGACACTCCTTGATATTACACTCCGGGATTTAAGACACAGCCCCCTGATAAAAGAATACCGCCACGAACATAACCACACCAAACATTATTTTAGCGAAAATGGAAAGATCAGTGCATGGGTTCCGGCACAAAAGCTGGAAGAATTTTTATCAAGGCAAGCCGATATCCTTACCTTTTCACCGGATGAGGTGCAGGAATATATGAAGTATGGCTACAGGAAAATAAAAGCCACTGTATCTAACAAAAGAACCATTCGCCATGACAACCGGATCTATTGTGTAACCAGTGGTACAGACCGGTTCAGCAGGCATAAAAGTACACCGGTGCAAATATCAGTATATAAGGGCAAGCTGTTTATTTTTGAACGGGGGGAAGACGGCATACTATTGGGCGAAGCCCTTGCCACAAAGCCGTTTGACAAACCACCTGACCCAAAATCTGTACCAGTGGCCCCGGATGAACTCGACATGATGATCATTTTTCTGGAAAAGCACAACATGGCCGTCGACCGGCGAGTCTTAATTGAAGCTTATCATAGCGGCCTCACTCTGGCCCGGGCTCAACAAGTGCTTCATCATAATCAATCCAGGTACAAGAATTATATGAAAAAGATGCGGCAACCTGAAACACAGAAAAAGCAGGCGGTATTCAATGCCTTTATGCTTGACTGCCGGAAATTGATCAATACAAACCATGTGGCCACGTATGCATCCTGCGGAGATTTAACATGAAGGCAGATTTTATCAGTGACAAACGAAGGGTATCATACCTGAGCGCCACTTATAGCCGGATCTACCGGGGCCGGAGCGTACTCATTGAGGGAGATTTTGGAGCGGGAAAAACCAGGTTTTTAAAACTGCTTCGTCCCAAAAAACTTCATGCCGTATGGGTAGAGTCCCTGTTCAACATACACGAAACCCTGGCATCCATACTCAAAGAATTGAACTATGACACCACAGCCACATATCGCAGAACTCCCCAGTACCTGAAAATGATCTGCAACCTGTCCAACTGCTTTATTATTATTGATGAGGCCAATGATCTGGATACCAGGGTCTGGCCATATCTTAAGCGGATCATTGATGCCGGTGTTCCTATTGTTTTTGCAGGGCTTCCAAAGGTCAGGACCTATTTGATTCGCAATCACCCTGATATCCTCAGCCGGTTGAAAACCCTGATTTTATATCCCATAGAGGTTGAGGGCTTTATCGAACAATATAAAGATATCCAGCAGGAAGCCGTTGAGCAAATTTATATGGCGGTCAAAGGCGACATGCGTAAATTTAAAGAAATCTGTACTGACTGCCGGGACAAGGCAAAGGAATTGAACCACCAATTTGTTGACATTAATCTTGCCCTGGAGTTTATATCTGACCTTCCTCCCCAGTAATCCCTGAAAAGTAGATCCGTAAAAACAGGCCACTTCTGATTTAACCGGAAGATGGCCTGTTTATATTTTGACCTTAATTGATTAACGCAATTTTTCGCCTGGATATACCTGTGAAAATCAGGGAACCACAGATTGTTTTTGAATCTTTTTTGAACCGTTACATTAATTTGCAACTTTCAATATTTTTGACTGCCAACCTAACCTACTAAATTTATATGAAAAACCATTTCTTTTTTGAAATAATGAACGAAAAAAAATCCGTTACATTATTTGAATGTGAGCAATTGGAACGTCATGAAAGGGTATCATGCCTTGATGCGCCTGGGCCATATGTTTAACGTTTTGGCCAGATACTCGCAGCGGCTTGCCAGGATTATTGAAGATACCGGCGCACGGGGCCTGATTCGTTTAGTCCGGGATACCATGTCCGGCCCGTGGCTGGATTACATGTGGCTGGAAGATCGTCTGTCCACTCCCTTTCAACTCCGATTAGTATGACGGCAACGACGGACGGGTAATCGAAAACACTCTCCCAAGCAGAGAGGTGGGAACGCTATGTTCGGACCGAAGGACCGTCTTTCGTTTCGGCCATAGTCAGTGTCTGAAGGACTGCCTTTTTGAATTAAAAAAGGCTGGATCTCCCCCCAAAGGGAGTGGTTAGATCGACTAAAGCCAACCTTTTTTTATTCATGCGTCAGCACTGTCAAAAAACATACGTCCTTTGAAAATGCCTCTGGATGTGCATGCCGTGTGCTTCTCTAACAACCTTTGCGATACTCATCTACAGTCTTTTAACAGTATAAACTGCTGATGGGCGCACCAGCTATTGCCGTCATTTGCTTTCCCATCCTCAAAGATTCTCCAGACTCTCTCGCAAAGAAACACCTGCCCGGGTGTGCCTGTAGCCACACCCGCCGGACGTCAGCTCCCTTTCGGGCCGGGTGATGTTGGGATGTTCTCCTCAACCCGTATCCACCTTATTACAAGATTGGCCTTCGCTTTTTCCTGCATCTTACTCCCGCACCCCCATCTGTGTGCCTTACGGTTTCACCTGCCGAATGTCCCCGGCGAGGATACGGGGTTTCCACGTTCCACATTATTGCCAATTAATGGATGACTTAGGCCTGCCCACTGCACCGGCGGCGCAACATCTCCGTGCAGGCAGTTGAGAAACCTGCATCCTGACCGCTAACCTTTTGGTCCAAGCTTATCAGCCTCTTTAGCTTGTTCTCCCTGACGACGCTTGAAGAACATTCAATTAATTTGACCATATCATCCAAACCCTTGCCCTCACCCGGAATGAGGCTTCCAGGAGGGTATCCGCCTCACGGCTTCCACCCCTTCCGCAATTGCGGAATTCGGTACGTTGTCGGTTGGGCTTCACACCGTTGCCGGATGCACCGGGAACCGCATGCCACCTAGGGTACCGGCAGGAGAATGCCCGGGTTTGGTCAGGACCGACAGGCCCGCCAAACAGCCAATAATGCGACCTCGTGTCGCACCCGAACGGGGAGCTCAGCCGACCGGGGCATACAGCCGAGCAGATTGTCGAAGCCAAGTTTTTTCGAAAACCAAGGACTTTCGAAAAGCCGCTATCCCCCCCGGGTCGGCTGCAGCGTTTTGTTCTCTTTATATTCTTGAATGGTTACCCCGGCCCCTTTTAAGCAGTGACCGCTTGCAGGGGGATAATTTCATTCTCGATTTTTGCCACATTTTGTTTGGCCATTTTAAGATCATAACTGACTTGCAGGTTCATCCAAAATTGGGGGGTGGTGTTGAAGTATCGAGCCAGCCTGAGGGCAGTATCAATGCTGATTCCTCTCTTTTGTCTTATCACATCGTTGATCCGAGGGGCTGGCACACGCAAGGCAATAGCCAGAGCATTAGCACTCATATTTAATGGTTCTAAATATTCTTCTTTGATTATTTCTCCAGGATGAATTGGTCGCATATTATTCATAATCGGTTCCTCCTAATGGTAGTCTGTTATTTCTACATCGTATGGTTCATCAGACCACGAAAAGCACACACGCCATTGCTTATTTATTCTTATGCTGTACTGTCCCTGTCTATCGCCTCCCAATTTTTCAAATCGATTACCGGGAGGGGACCGTAAATCAAGCAACTCGACCGCGCTATCAAGTATTTGGAGTTTACGTTCTGCTTGCGCTTGAAAAGATCTAAATGGCTTGGGGCTGTTTCCTTCATAAAGTGCTTGTGTATGCTTGCATTTAAAATTTTTTATCATAGTTAAAACTATAACGCCATGTGTTAAATGTCAAGCGTGTGTTTTTAAGAAATCGGGTAGCCGGGGGTAGTTATCTACCCCAGGCCCCCTCAGAACCGTACGTGACAGTTTCCCGTCATACGGCTCAAGCATTTCTAAGGCTAAGCCTTGCGGGGCCGCCCGGTTGTTTGAGCAATAATGAAATTTACAGTCATTTCATAGCATGCGTCCTTGGGCATCGGCCAGGAAGTACTGTTTTTTTCTATAACCGCAAATGACAGTTGGATTTTTTCAACCAACTGATTTTTAATTCAATTAATACAACTTGTTTCAATTTGCAAAGTATATGTTTTAGTCGTTGAATCGAAAAACTCTAAGATTCTGGGCGAAATGGATTATTTTTCCTGTTATTGCTTCGTAGTATATGATATTATTTGGCACAAATATCATATACTACGAAGAGAGGTTGTCATGCCTATTATCGACGTTCAAAAAATTGAATCGGCCAGATCAACGCTTAAAAAACAAAAAATTTTTACCCTCAAAAAGCTTGTTTCAATTCTGGATTGTTCCTCCAGAACTGCCCAAACAAAACTTAAACAGTGGAAGACCTACACAAGTTACAATCAAAACGGGAAGTATTATACTTTGCCTGAAATCCCTCAATTTGACGTTTATGGTATATGGCAATTTAAAAATGCCGCGTTCTCTAAGTATGGTAATCTAAAAAAAACCATTATCCATTTAGTGAACTCCTCATCTGAAGGGCTTACCGGCAGACAACTTGGTGAACTTCTTGGGTTATCACCACAATCCTTTGTGCATCATTTCCGTAGTTGTCCGGGTATCTGTCGAGAAAAGCACGCTGGTGTCTATGTCTACTTCTCTGACAACATTTCAATATTTAAAAATCAAGTAAAACAAAGGAGTTCCCTTGTCCTCCGTCAAGCGGCTATTTCCATTTCTGACCAGGAAGCAGTCATGATTCTGGTTGCTATTATCAGGCATCATGGCATATCCGCAGAAGACATTTTGGGCTTGCCGGAGATCAAAAAGAGCAAACTAAAGCCGGCTAATATCCAAGGATTTATGGAGTCTCATGAGTTGTTAAAAAAAATTCCGGATTCCAAGCATTAAAACTGCTCAAAAGCTTTATCTCCAAGCTGACTGGGTCCGTCCAAACTAGTGTGCTATTCTCAGCAAAGCCGACTTTGCATTTTTACCCGGAAATTTTAAAATGCCCTGATTGTAATTCTACACTCCATGTTCAGAAAACCGATACGAAGACCAGGGTCACCATGGACATCGGTGCCTATTTTGCCAAGGAAACGGTATTGTATTGCCCCCACGGTCACGGAACGTTCAGGTCCGAACAGCTTCGAAACCTTGTACCCAGGGGCGGCACTTTCGGGTTTGATGTCATTGTGGAGGTGGGGTTTGCACTTTTTGTCCGTTGTCTCAGCAATCAGGAGGTCATGGCTGAATTGGCGATCAAGAATGTATTCATCTCTGAACGGGAGATCAGCTTTCTGGGCCGTAAGTTTATCATTTATCTTGCCCTGGCTCACCGACAGAGCCGGCCGGCTCTGCGAAAGTTCTTCACAAGCAGGGGAGGATATATCCTTCATGTGGATGGAACTTGTGAAGATGATAGCCCCAATCTATTTTGCGGCCTTGACGGACTCTCAGAACTGGTCCTTGATACGGTAAAAATTTCTTCAGAGAAAAAAGATGAGCTCATCCCATTTTTCCGTAGCATCAAAGAGCAGTATGGTGAACCAAGGGCACTCGTACACGATATGGGTAAAGGGATTGTCAGTGCGGTGGAGGAAGTTTTCCCAGGGACACCCGATTTTATATGTCATTTTCATTTCCTGCGTGACATTGGCAAAGACCTGCTAGCTGATGAATATAGTTTTTTGCAGAAACGGTTAAAGAAACTCAAGGTTCGACCTGCATTGAGGAGGCAGGCCAAGTATCTTGAGAAAAAAATTGATCCGGTCGGCAAGGATATTGATGAAATTATTGAGAGCCTTCAAAGTGGGAATTGGCAGGCAACTGATTTCGATCATATCCCCACGATTATGGCATATGCTTTAATCCATTGGATATTTGACTATCCAAATCAATCCAACGGATATGGTTTCCCTTTTGACCGTCCATACCTTGATTTTTATCGACGTCTTCAAGATGTTCTCCGGTTGCTGGAACAAATCATGACCGTGAACCTCAGTGAGGCAGCAAATTTAAACAGAGCCTTTTCCCAATTATATAAAGTAGTCATAAAAGTCGTAGAAGATAAGCGTCTTAATGATCTTGCCAAAAACATGGAATCAAAGGCAGCCGTATTTGACAAGCTGCGTTGTGCTATGCGAATTGCCCTTCCTGATGGCAAAAATGGCATTAATGATAATGGCGATTCCATGAACATGAAAAGTATTGAAGAAAAAGTGACTGAATTCAGGAACTGGCTCCTTGAGAATAAACACAGACAAAAAACCTATGCTAACATGGTGGCACAGATTGACAAATACTGGGAAAAGCTCTTTGCCGACCCGATACCAGTCGTCACATCGGACGGAATTTTTACGGTCCAACCACAGAGGACGAATAACCTTCTGGAGAGATTTTTCCGGGATGAAAAACGACGAGGTCGGAAAAAAACCGGCATGGGATCGCTGAACAAAATGCTAAAAGCGGTCCTTGCCGACACGCCGCTGGTGCAAAATTTAAAAAACGACAAGTATATGGAGATTATTCTCAATGGATGTTCCAACCTGGCAGAAAGGTTTTCACAAATTGATGCTGATCTGGTACAAAAAGAGCTGACCAAGGCGGCTGAAAACAATTGCAAAATATTCCCGGGGATCAAAAAAATGATAAGGGATACTGAATTAACGGTAAAAATCTCAACGCTGTTTTGTCCAGCAGATGCAAAATAAATACCAACCGTCATTTGCGGTCATAGGTTTTTTTTCCTGGTCAAAGACATACGTCCTTTGAAAATGCCTTGGATGTAAATGCCGTACGCTCCTTTAACAACCTTTGCGATACGCATCTACAGTCTTTTAGCAGCATAAAGCTGCTGATGGGCGCACCAGCTAATGCCGTCATTTGCTTTCCCATCTTAAAAGATTCTCTAAACTCTCTCGCAAAGAAACACCTGCCCGGGTGTGTCTGTAGTCACACCCACCGGACGTCAGCTTCCTTTCGGACCGGGTAATATCGGGGTTTTCTCCTCAACCCGTATCCACCTCATTACGAGATGGCCTTCGCTTTTTTCCTGCATCTTACGCCCGCACCCCCATCAGTGTGCCTTGCGGTTTCACCTGCCGAATGTTCCCGGCGAAGATACGGGGTTTCCACGTTCCACATTATTGCCGATTAATGGATGACTTAGGCCTGCCCACTGCACCGGCGGCGCAACATCTCCGTGCAGGCAGTTCCGACACCTGCATCCTGACCGCTCACCTTTTGGTCCAAGCTTACCAGCCTCTTTAGCTTGTTCTCCCTGACGACGCTTAAGGAACATTCAATTAATTTGACCATATCATCCAAACCCTCGCCCTCACCCGGATTGAGGCTTCCAGGAGGGTATCCGCCTCACGGCTTCCACCCCTTCCGCAACTGCGGAATTCGGTACTTTGTCGGTTGGGCTTCACACCGTTGCCGGATGCACCGACCACCGCATGCCACCTAGGGTACCGGCAGGAGAATGCCGGGTTTGGTCAGGACCGACAGGCCTGCCAAACAGTCAATAATGCGACCTCGTGTCGCACCACAACGGGGAGCTGAGGGGCCAGGCTTTTAAACCCAAAAAGCGCCAATAAAAGTTTAAATTTCCCTGAACCAGGCACTCCCAAAAGGCCGCTCTGTAAGCCTGGTAACTCTCCAACGTTTTGTTCAAGTAAGCCGCTCCGCGGCAGGCGGCAGAATGAAAGCTTGACCCATAAGCACGGTTGCCATACTATTTGTGTATGAATCAATTCGCAATTTCTCTAACATTCAAAGCGTTTTCATTTTATCGAAAACCACAAGATATTGTAGTTTTGAACCCTTCCCCTTAACCTACATATTGTGTTTTATCACTCTTTTTCCAACCGCGGCTTCTTGAACTAAAGGATTAGTACCGAGCCTCGTTCCTCGGCACGGTTACTAATCCTTTATTTGTTCTCCTTTTATTTTGATTTAAGATAACTTTTAAATCCCTATAATAATTCTCATGCGGTCCTATCATGATTAATTCAAGGTCATCGCCTACAAAACGATAAGAAAGCAGGTACTGAATAGTTTGTATTTTGAATTTATGAACAAAAACACCTCTTAAATCTCCCTTTTTTTCTGTACCAATAGTTGGATTTTCAGCAATGTTTTTTACTTCGCTATCAAGTATCTCTTTTTCCTGCTTGGAAAATTTTTTAACCTTTCGTTCAAAAGATCGGGACTGAAAAATTTTCATTTTTTGTTACTCAAATTTATATTCGGTTGTTTCTCCGTAGTCCAATTCAGCTATACCAATGAGAATTTCTTTTATAAGATCATAGGTTAAATCGGGATTTTCTTCAGCACATTTTCCAATCCGAGCCCAATGTTCAATTTGCCCAGTTAAAGATCGCTTATCGATTTTGCTGAATATTTTAGCTTCCCTAACTAATTCGTCAGTGATTCTTACTGCAGTTGTCATGATATAATCCCCCATTTATTTTTCTTTTAAATATAATGGTTCGAATTGCACTTTGCAACTTAAAATTGCACTTTGCGACATTGTGGGTTTTGAGATCGGGTAGCCGGGGGTAGTTATCTACCCCAGGCCCCCTCAGAACCGTACGTGACAGTTTCCCGTCATACGGCTCAAGCATTTCTAAGGCTAAGCCTTGCGGGGCCGCCCGGTTGTTTGAGCAATAATGAAATTTACAGTCATTTCATAGCATGCGTCCTTGGGCATCGGCCAGGAAGTACTGTTTTTTTTCCTGGTCAAAGACATACGTCCTTTGAAAATGCCTTGGATGTAAATGCCGTACGCTCCTTTAACAACCTTTGCGATACGCATCTACAGTCTTTTAGCAGCATAAAGCTGCTGATGGGCGCACCAGCTAATGCCGTCATTTGCTTTCCCATCTTAAAAGATTCTCTAAACTCTCTCGCAAAGAAACACCTGCCCGGGTGTGTCTGTAGTCACACCCACCGGACGTCAGCTTCCTTTCGGACCGGGTAATATCGGGGTTTTCTCCTCAACCCGTATCCACCTCATTACGAGATGGCCTTCGCTTTTTTCCTGCATCTTACGCCCGCACCCCCATCAGTGTGCCTTGCGGTTTCACCTGCCGAATGTTCCCGGCGAAGATACGGGGTTTCCACGTTCCACATTATTGCCGATTAATGGATGACTTAGGCCTGCCCACTGCACCGGCGGCGCAACATCTCCGTGCAGGCAGTTCCGACACCTGCATCCTGACCGCTCACCTTTTGGTCCAAGCTTACCAGCCTCTTTAGCTTGTTCTCCCTGACGACGCTTAAGGAACATTCAATTAATTTGACCATATCATCCAAACCCTCGCCCTCACCCGGATTGAGGCTTCCAGGAGGGTATCCGCCTCACGGCTTCCACCCCTTCCGCAACTGCGGAATTCGGTACTTTGTCGGTTGGGCTTCACACCGTTGCCGGATGCACCGACCACCGCATGCCACCTGGGTACCGGCAGGAGAATGCCGGGTTTGGTCAGGACCGACAGGCCTGCCAAACAGCCAATAATGCGACCTCGTGTCGCACCGAGAACGGGGAGCTGAGCCGACCGGGGCATACAGCCGAGCAGGTTGTCGAAGCCAAGTTTTTTCGAAAACCAGGAGCTTCCGAAAAGCCGCGAGCCCCCCGGGTCGGCTGCAGCGTTTTTTTGTGCCAATATTATTGACTGAGACGAGAACTGACGAGCCTATTTATACTTACCCCTGATTCTGCTGCTTGGATCGCCAAACTTCTATGAACTTCCGGTGGAACACGAACCATAAATTTACCACTATAATTTTTTGAAACGATTGGCTGTGGAATTCTTTCATCATTGTCTTTCATATCTTGAATGACCGATTCCACCGTTTTACGAATACCTTTTAATGCTGATTCAGGAGATTTGGCCAGCCAGCTTAAGCTTGGGAATTCCGCACATAAGCCGATATATTCTTCGTCTTCAGGAGACCAAGTAACCCTATATGTATAATGATCATTTAGTAGTGTCACTTTCTTCCTCCAATCTTTCAATAGCCTTGATCACTTGCTTAACTTGATAGGCTTTTGCTTTTCCTTTACTGTTTTGAATATTTACCCGAGGGTCACCTTGCCATGGTGTTTTATATATTCGATGACTGCTACCAGATTGGCGAGCCTTTCCAAAATAATGTTCACAGACCCTGCATAAATCTGTAAATTTTACATTGGTTGGATTTTTATAAATCTCATTTAATAGCTTTTCAATTTGGCCCATGTTTATATGATACTAATATTGATACTATTGTCAACGGTGTTTTTAGGATCGGGTAGGTCGGGGGCTTTACAGCCCCTTTCCCCCCTCAGAACCGTACGTGACAGTTTCCCGTCATACGGCTCAAGCATTTCTAAGGCTGAGCCTTGCGGGGCCGCCCGGCTGTTTTCTCTTGCCAATGCTGAAATTTACAGTTATTTCATTACATATTTTCTCGGCCGCTGTGACAGGGATCACCTTTGGTTTCACCCGTCTTGCCCAGTGGATTTTATCCATGAAGGCCTGCACATTTTTCCTGGATGGTTTAATGAGCAGTTTGCCGTCATACTTACGAACGTTTTGGCCCAGAAAATCGAATCCCCGGTCAATTCGGGTAATCAGGGTCTTTTCTTCAGACAGGGATAGATCCCGTTCCGAGAGAAATCTGATTATGGCCGGTTTGACCTTGTCTTCAAGAAGTTCCCGGGTTGCACCGGTAATAATGAAATCATCAGCATACCGGATGACGTTGATTTTGGAACTGATGTCCTTACCGTTGCGTCTGTCCCTGACAGGGGCAACAGATCCGGCAGTCCCTTCAATGCCGTCCAGAACCATGTTGGCCAGTGTGGGAGAGGCAATGCCGCCTTGCGGCGTTCCCCGGCCTGTTGGAAAGAATTTACCGTCCTCCATAAACCCGGAAGCCAGCCATTTGGTAAGGATCATCTTATCCATAGGGATATGGTCGATCATCCAGTCATGGCTGATTTCATCAAAGCAGGCTTTAATATCCGCTTCAAGTATCCAGACCGGCGAGGTTTTCTTGGCCAGTGTATTAAAGCATTGGGATATGGCGTCCGCACATCGCCTGTATGACCTGAATCCGTATGAATTGTGGTCGGCCAGTGTTTCTGCTATCGGCTCCAATGCCAGTTTATACAATGCCTGAACAGCCCTGTCGATCATTGTGGGAATACTTAACGGACGTTTCTTGCCGTTCTTTTTGGGAATATAGATCCGCCTGAGCGGTGATGGCTGGTATCCTCTCCGTTTGAGGTTGCCTGCTGCCTGGAATTTCTGCCTGGCGGTTTTCCAGGTGACGTTGTCGACACCCGGAGTGCGTTTCCCTTTATTGGAGGTCACGCGTTTTACAGCTAACAGCTTTGCCTGGTAAGAGTGGGTCAGAAGCCACTGGAGGGCCTTGGCCCGTCCGTATCTTCCTTCTTTCACAGCCTTTGCGATACGCATTTGCAGTCTTTTAACAGCTTCATAAATGGCTTTCCAATGAATGGACTTCCAATTCCTGAAACTGCCGATGGGCGCACCAGCTGTTGCCGTCATTTGCCTTCCCATCTTCAAAGATTCTCCAGACTCTCTCGCAAAGAAACACCTGCCCGGGTGTGCCTGTAGCCACACCCGCCGGACGTCAGCTCCCTTTCGGGCCGGATAATGTTGGGATGTTCTCCTCAATCCGTATCCACCTCATTACAAGATGGCCTTCGCTTTTTCCTGCATCTTACTCCAGCACCTCCATCAGTGTGCCTTACGGTTTCACCTGCCGAATACTCCCGGCGAAGATACGGGGTTTCCACGTTCCACACTATTGCCAATTAGTGGATGACTTAGGCCTGCCCTCTGCACCGGCGGCGCAACATCTCCGTGCAGGCAGTTAGGAAACCGGCAGCCTGACCGCTCACCTTTTGGTCCAAGCTTACCAGCCTCTTTAGCTTGTTCTCCCTGACGGTACTTACGGAACATTCAACTACTTTGACCATATCATCCAAACCCTTGCCCTCACCCGGATTGAGGCTTCCAGGAGGGTATCTGCCTCACGGCTTCCACCCCTTCCGCAGTTGCGGAATTCGGTACGTTGTCGGTTGGGCTTCACACCGTTGCCGGATGCACCGACCACCGCATGCCACCTAGGGTACCGGCAGGAGAATGCCGGGTTTGGTCAGGACCGACTGGCCCGCCAAACAGCCAATAATGCGACTTCGTGTCGCACCACAACGGGGAGCTCAGCCGAGCAGATTGTCGAAGCCAAGTTTTTTCGAAAACCAGGAGCTTCCGAAAAGCCGCTATCCCCCGGGTCGGCTGCAGCGTTTTGTTGGCTTGTTATTTGATTAAATCTTCCGTGAGCGTGAATCCCGAATAGCATCGAGAATATCATCAGTAGAGGCTTTAGTCTTTATTCCAGGGACATCAAATGGAGAGGATTTTTTCTCCTTTTTAAAAAGCACAGTATACATTTCTCCTCCTCGACGCTTTATGACCACTTCTTCAGAACGTGCCATATCTAAAACCGTTGAAAGCTTTTGTCGAGCTTCTGAGTATGTGAATACTTTCATTTTTTTATACCTCCAGAGTCTGGATACCTAAATCATTTGCGACTTCAAACATTCTGCGATCAAGGGTAAGCAATGGGCTATGCAGAGAAAGGGCGCATGTTAGAAAATAGGCATCATATGCATAGATGTTAAATTTAGAGGCAATCTCAAGTGCTTGGGGGATATCAATCATACGCAAATCTACAGGTATCTTTTGAGTTGCATACCAAATATCGGGGAGTTCCTCTTTGGTTATTCTTTGTCTTTTGAGCATGGCAGATAAAGCATTGCCAATTTCAAACGGTAACACTTCAGGCGCGATCAGTTCATGCCCAATGGAAAGGTCGATTATGCGGTCTCTTTCCGGTTCGTACAAAGTGACGGCCAAAAATGTATTTGTATCTGCTGTTATTTTCATATGTACAATTGTACGTTTATTTCGCATTCTGTCAAGAAGTTAAAGCAAAAAAATGATTCATGATTCTATGCCGGATTTTTGAACGCTCTCGCGGTAGGAACGCCGGTTACCCGACGCCCGCCCGCACAGACCCGGACGTGCGGTTTTCCCGCATCCGGTTCCTCGGTTATACTCGCTTTCGTGTAAGACATCCGTTTATGTAAACGCTCGATGTCGCCTGTTAACCCCAAAACAAGCGCGTTTTCAAAAAAGATATACTCATGAGCAACCCGCCGTTTGAGGTATTATTTTGGCCACCAACTTGCCATCCAGTAGAAACACGAGTCCCCAGTTTTTTTGAGTATTGCCAGTTGTCTTGTGTTTCATGTTTTTGTCATTCCTTTTTTGAGACTGCAGGGTTTGGACTCGCCATTGCAACCCGTTTGCAATAACTATCCGGAGAGCAATGGCATCATGTAACCCGGACGGTCCTTATAAAATCAAAATATTTGAACATGCTTTGGAGCCGGTTGTTATAGCCAATAATTCGATATTTTATAGCCCTGCCAGATTTCAAAATTAAACAGGGGATGTTTATAAATGTCTGGATAAAACGCTTGAATTCCATGCGGATGATGGAAAGCCCTAATGCACGATATGGCATCAGCAGCCCATACCAGGCTTTCAGATCCCATGCCATGGAGGTAATAACCATATAGGCCCAGTTGGCATTCAAAGAGTCTGAAGGATTATCCATAGCACGTACGCCATGTTTCAACTGTTCAATATCATTTTCGTGGTCAGCCCGTTTCCGGTAAAAGGCTACCAGTTGTTTGGCCGGTTTTTTCCAATCATTGGTAATATAAAAAAAGTAGCGGATATCATCGAACAGTAGTAATTCTCCCTTGAACTCGTTTATTGTTTTACGCAAAACGATCATTCTGTATGGTTTTTGACATTTTCCCGGTTTGTATTCAAACTCGGCTATATGTTCATACGCAGTCTCTATGCGTTTGAATTTGCGCTTTTTCACCACTTGAAGTTTGATATTCTCAGGACGTTTCCGGGGCTGAGTTTTAATTTTCGCAGACAGTTTTTCAAGCCTGACCCAGTCGGTTTCAGGAAGAGCATTTGCACGTTTTGTTAGATTTGATCTGGCATCCATGCCAAAAATAAAGGAACAACGTTGATCCCATTTGTCAAAGTGCGTGGTAAGGCTGAAATCCGTATCTCCCCGAACGTATAATTTTTTAAAAGTGCCTTCCGTCAGATCAAGAGCCTTATCCACCCACCGGGCAGAGTCAAGGTGGGACGGGGCATTGCCCGAGCGGTTGATGACATAAAGAGGTTCCCTTGTTCTCTCCAGTGAAACAACCAGCGGGGCATACCCCCACTTACCATTGTA
This sequence comes from uncultured Desulfospira sp., assembly GCA_963663165.1. Lineage (GTDB taxonomy): Bacteria > Desulfobacterota > Desulfobacteria > Desulfobacterales > Desulfobacteraceae > Desulfospira. The sequence continues at coordinate 1,890,954 of OY760175.1, forward strand.
GGAGATGTCCATACCCTGTTTGCACTTGCCGCTTGTCTCACTGATAGTTCCGTCAATATTGATGATGGCTGATTCTTTGAAATTTTGAGGCTGCTTTTCCCATATTTTTTTCCGTATGGTATTTTTCACATCCATCAGGGTAATGATATTTTCCTGGGAAAACCGGCGCAAAAAATCCCCTGCCGTTGTCGGATCAGGGATCATTTTTGCGTCCAGAGCATTAAGCCAAGCATCATTGTTTCTTTGCAATTCAATGTCCTGAAGACAGGTTCCGCCTGCAAGAATATTGTATGCCATATTGGCGACATGATCAGATTCATGATATGGCAAATGGCGCTTGAGCAGCTCAAGTTCTTTATCGATTTCTTTCAAAAGGCCGGTCTTTTTGGCCAACATATGGATCAGGCCAATGCCTCCATGTGATATTCCCTGAAGGCGACCGTCGATCTCATACTGGATATTGGATGCCTTTAGCATGGGAGTTGGCTGCTCAGTCCAATCTCTTTTGTTCAGTTTTTTGCTTATTTTTTTCTTGCGTTTTGCCAATTTTTTGATGATATTCTTATTCACTCGAAACGCCCTTTCAATTTGGTATAGTTCGTTTTGCCAAACTCATTATACTCTTTATTGATAGGCGTTTCGAGACTTTTTTCTCATTTTTATTACTTATTTCACACTTATTTTGGGGTTAACCCCAAAACAAGCGCGTTTTCAAAAAAGATATACTCATGAGCAACCCGCCGTTTGAGGTATTATTTTGGCCACCAACTTGCCATCCAGTAGAAACACGAGTCCCCAGTTTTTTTGAGTATTGCCAGTTGTCTTGTGTTTCATGTTTTTGTCATTCCTTTTTTGAGACTGCAGGGTTTGGACTCGCCATTGCAACCCGTTTGCAATAACTATCCGGAGAGCAATGGCATCATGTAACCCGGACGGTCCTTATAAAATCAAAATATTTGAACATGCTTTGGAGCCGGTTGTTATAGCCAATAATTCGATATTTTATAGCCCTGCCAGATTTCAAAATTAAACAGGGGATGTTTATAAATGTCTGGATAAAACGCTTGAATTCCATGCGGATGATGGAAAGCCCTAATGCACGATATGGCATCAGCAGCCCATACCAGGCTTTCAGATCCCATGCCATGGAGGTAATAACCATATAGGCCCAGTTGGCATTCAAAGAGTCTGAAGGATTATCCATAGCACGTACGCCATGTTTCAACTGTTCAATATCATTTTCGTGGTCAGCCCGTTTCCGGTAAAAGGCTACCAGTTGTTTGGCCGGTTTTTTCCAATCATTGGTAATATAAGGGATGTGGTAAAATTAAAACCCACAATTCATTCCTCATAGCATGGAATATCAACAGCCCATTTTTCAATCCCTGGAATCCGAATAATTTTGTTTTCTATATTATTCACGGCGGACTTGACCAAACGTACCCCTGTCGGGTAAACACCTTTGATTAATTTGACGACAGGATTTTCTCCTTTCCATGTCATTGTTCGACATAGACCGAGAACCTTTTCAATTTTGTTCAGCAATTCGCCTTTCCAATGATTTTCCAAAACACCCCAAACTCGCTCTATTGGGTTGTATTTACTGTGGTACGGGGGATAGTACACCAAACTAATATTTACAAATGCTGATTTGGCAAAGTCCACGAGGCGACTAATGAATTGGCTCCTTCGGCTACTATTTTCCGGCCCATTATCAAGATTGATCACCAGTGTATGTGGGGCGAATCTTGCGTTCAAAGAAGGCCAGAGTGATTCCAGCGCATCAATCATGAAATCAGAGGTGATGTTGCTTTCAGTGAAGTACATATAATTTTCATCCAGAGCAGGTATGTTGATACCGAAAAGTTTCAAAAGGGAATCGGGTTTAAAATCATGGTCCGCCGCTTTAAGATTGCAACGACTATATCCGCCTCGGGAATAAGGCCCTATTTTAATAGTGGCTTTTGCGTCCATTGAGATACGTAAAACGCCATCTGTTTCATCGGCTAGTTGGTTTGTCCTATGCACATATTCAAAAATGATGTCTGTTTCAGGAATTTTTTTTTACCTTGGCTTTGGCGACCTTCTTCAGTTTAAAACCCAATTTATTCATTATGGTGGATAGAGTCCGTACTGTTGGCATATTCTCAGGGTCATATCCCATGTCGTCTGCTAAGATTCAAAAAATGTAACGCGGATACGCCAAATCAGCTACAAAATAATATAACGGGAAGATATCCCGCCGCTTTACCCCGCCAATAAAATATATAAACCTTACCTCGCTTACCCCGCAGTTATCCCGCCGCGAATTTTTTCGAAAAAAGCTTTGCCAATCTATTTGGAAGAAGTCAATACTTCCTTGATAAAAAAGGCTCGAAGCTGCAACTTCGAGCCTTCAATGTAGACATCCGAGTAGGTTACGGAAGCCACACCACCGTTTTTATCTAACCACGGCTTCCGTAATTTAGCAAGAGCGGAAGCATGGAAATCGTTTTATTAAAACGTATCGAGTGTAAGCGATGTTTCCAAATTTTCTATGTGTGCCGCAGTTGCTGGCGGGGGCAGGCATATTGCTGTCAAGAATGCCGCCAGGAGGCCCGCAAAGAAGCGCACTGCAAAGCTCAAAAAAAATATCGACAAACGCCAAAAGGTAAAGAGGCCCACCGTCGTCAAGAAAAAAACAAAAGATTACGTCAAGCTGAAAAAACCATGGATGATACATCTACTATACCCGGTGTAACCCATGATAGTGTCTCTCCCAAGCCATTATGTTCCGGCCCCTGTTGCCATTTTTGTGGGAAAATTGGTTGGGTTGTAGAGCATTTTCCCTGGCGCGGATATGCAAAACGACCTGTAAGGGCCAATCAATGAAACATCTTAATGGAGGATAAGACAATGAAAAAAGAAATATTGACAGGCCATTGCAACAAAATGAAAAACAGATTTTCATCCCGGGAGCTATTTAAACTGAGAAACGATATCCCTGTGGATATGCTGATCCGTGACCATTTACAGATTCCATCCAAAATCAGGGATGGTGTTTTCCGGTTTTTATGTCCTTTGTGCAATGAGTTTCAAACCGCTGTAAATCCAGCCACCAATCTGGCCAGGTGTTTTCGGTGTGAGAAGAATTTCAACACCATTGATCTGGTCATGGAAGTCAAGGGATATGGATTCAGGGACAGTGTATTTTTTTTGAAAGAACTGGATGCGGTCTCCTATGTCCCGGCAAATGTGTTGACGTCTCTTGCCACCGGTATCGGTCAACCCTGGCCTGGGAAGTAAAGATGAAACGGCTGCTTCAACTGGAGACCCTTATTGCCCGTAATCAGGAGAGTTTCTATAAGATCGGTCAGGCGTTAAAAGAAATCCGTGACAGCCGCCTGTACAAACTGGCCCTGTTTGAGACATTTGAAGCATATACCAGGGAACGGTGGGATATGGGCAAGTCCCATGCATACCGCCTGATCAAATCTTATGAAGTGATCTATAATTTGTCCCCAATTGGGGACAAAACACCTGCCAATGAATCCCAGGTCCGGCCTCTTGCTCAATTGGACCCCCTGGACCAGCGCAACACCTGGAAGGCAATCATAGACAACGGTATTGAGTTAACCGCACGGAACATCAAAAAATTTGTAGAGGCCCAAAAAATACCCCCGGAGAACAAACCGGATTTGGCGGAACGGATTTCGGCTGAATACATGGCAGCCGTACATGCAATGATTGAACAGGTGCGGGTGGCCCAGCATGATCATTGGCAGCAAACGTCCCGGCAGGCTGCATTGTTGTGGCACAGGGTGATCCGCGAAAAAATTTTATCAAAAGGGGCAAGACAATGAAGAACCTGAGCCTTGATGACCGTTTTTATTTGCTGCTCCATAAAAAAATCATGAATAAAACCGGATCAGCCAAAAGAAGGTCCAAAAAATATTACAAAGACCAGTACAGGAAAACCGGCATTATCCCGACGCCCCTTCTACTGGTTGAAAAAGGGATTATGGACGGCCGCAAATGCAGCGGCCGGCCCCGGTCCATAGATGAACAAACCAAAAGGCGGTTTATCGAAATGGTCAAGGCCTCCTGTGACCCGTCATCCCAGGGGTTTATTTTTATTACCCGAAAAGCCAGAACCATTAAAAATTACCACTATTGGCTTGAAAGAGAATTGGGAAAAACCATCAGCCTTCCGGCACTCAGGCGATGTGCCCAAAGGGAAGGCCTTAAATTTTACCTGGAAAAAGAAGATTTTGAAGAAAATGCCCCGGTGAAAAACGCATTCAAGCCTGTTCCGGTGTTTGGCCTGATACAGGTAGACGGTTGCAACTTTCGATATTTAAAAATCAAAAATGAGGCTGGCCACTGGCAAAAACCCCAAGTCATTGAAACGTTTGATACCGGTTCCCGGTACATGTTTGAACTTGATGCCTATTTCGATGAAAGCAGCTTAAGCTCAGTGGATTTGTTTAACCGGTTTTTGCTTTCCACCCCATTTCCCCAGAAGAAAGTCCGGTTCAGGCCGGATAACGCCACAGGATTTGTAAATCTCAAAAGAGTCATCAACGCCTTGAATATAAAACATTCCGTTCCCGGAGGATTTTATCTGGCGCCGGATTTTTCAAGGGTAAGTGCCCCCAGGGACAAGGCCCATCTTGAGTCCTCCCATCGCAGTCTTCATAATTTTGAAATCCGAATCATCAAGGCGTTTGAAGACAGGATTGTAAAGACCGTTCCAGGGGTTATCTTCAATAATAAGAAAAAAGAAAAAATCACTGTGACACTCCTTGATATTACACTCCGGGATTTAAGACACAGCCCCCTGATAAAAGAATACCGCCACGAACATAACCACACCAAACATTATTTTAGCGAAAATGGAAAGATCAGTGCATGGGTTCCGGCACAAAAGCTGGAAGAATTTTTATCAAGGCAAGCCGATATCCTTACCTTTTCACCGGATGAGGTGCAGGAATATATGAAGTATGGCTACAGGAAAATAAAAGCCACTGTATCTAACAAAAGAACCATTCGCCATGACAACCGGATCTATTGTGTAACCAGTGGTACAGACCGGTTCAGCAGGCATAAAAGTACACCGGTGCAAATATCAGTATATAAGGGCAAGCTGTTTATTTTTGAACGGGGGGAAGACGGCATACTATTGGGCGAAGCCCTTGCCACAAAGCCGTTTGACAAACCACCTGACCCAAAATCTGTACCAGTGGCCCCGGATGAACTCGACATGATGATCATTTTTCTGGAAAAGCACAACATGGCCGTCGACCGGCGAGTCTTAATTGAAGCTTATCATAGCGGCCTCACTCTGGCCCGGGCTCAACAAGTGCTTCATCATAATCAATCCAGGTACAAGAATTATATGAAAAAGATGCGGCAACCTGAAACACAGAAAAAGCAGGCGGTATTCAATGCCTTTATGCTTGACTGCCGGAAATTGATCAATACAAACCATGTGGCCACGTATGCATCCTGCGGAGATTTAACATGAAGGCAGATTTTATCAGTGACAAACGAAGGGTATCATACCTGAGCGCCACTTATAGCCGGATCTACCGGGGCCGGAGCGTACTCATTGAGGGAGATTTTGGAGCGGGAAAAACCAGGTTTTTAAAACTGCTTCGTCCCAAAAAACTTCATGCCGTATGGGTAGAGTCCCTGTTCAACATACACGAAACCCTGGCATCCATACTCAAAGAATTGAACTATGACACCACAGCCACATATCGCAGAACTCCCCAGTACCTGAAAATGATCTGCAACCTGTCCAACTGCTTTATTATTATTGATGAGGCCAATGATCTGGATACCAGGGTCTGGCCATATCTTAAGCGGATCATTGATGCCGGTGTTCCTATTGTTTTTGCAGGGCTTCCAAAGGTCAGGACCTATTTGATTCGCAATCACCCTGATATCCTCAGCCGGTTGAAAACCCTGATTTTATATCCCATAGAGGTTGAGGGCTTTATCGAACAATATAAAGATATCCAGCAGGAAGCCGTTGAGCAAATTTATATGGCGGTCAAAGGCGACATGCGTAAATTTAAAGAAATCTGTACTGACTGCCGGGACAAGGCAAAGGAATTGAACCACCAATTTGTTGACATTAATCTTGCCCTGGAGTTTATATCTGACCTTCCTCCCCAGTAATCCCTGAAAAGTAGATCCGTAAAAACAGGCCACTTCTGATTTAACCGGAAGATGGCCTGTTTATATTTTGACCTTAATTGATTAACGCAATTTTTCGCCTGGATATACCTGTGAAAATCAGGGAACCACAGATTGTTTTTGAATCTTTTTTGAACCGTTACATTAATTTGCAACTTTCAATATTTTTGACTGCCAACCTAACCTACTAAATTTATATGAAAAACCATTTCTTTTTTGAAATAATGAACGAAAAAAAATCCGTTACATTATTTGAATGTGAGCAGTCGTCAACTAATCGACGGAATACTTCATTCGCAGATATTGGGGAATATAAATTCTGGGTACGGAATGTAGGATCAGTCTGACATATAGGGTTTACAATACGAGTTATGTCCTCTTTTAAATTCGGAAAATGTTCTAAACACGATTTCCGGCCTCGTCCGGAAAAATTATCAACACAGGTAACTCCGCTTTCTATTTCCCGTCGCCCTTTGATTATTGTTTTCCGATCCCAACCCAGTTCTCTTTCAGCCTTTAGTTGTCCGCCGTGCCCCATAAGGGAGACAACGCGTGCCATGAATTGGCGCCGTTCATGGCCTTTTAATTTGCTTCGAGTGGTATTCAGAAAATCCTTTAGTGGTGGCGTTAATTCCGATATAGTTTTGGGTAAATTGTGCTTAGAATGATCAAACATGGTCCTCCTGTATTTTTTATGTAATCTTCCATGTTGACCATAAACTATCGATTCCATGTTGTCTATAGAAATCAGAATTCAGACTATGGAATTGTGGATATTAATTTTTCTGAGGCCCTTATTCGTTCCAGAGAGTTGAGATATGCCTCTGGGTCGGTAGATGGAAAATAAGCAAATAGCGTATCTTTATAAACTAGATCACCTGTGAAAAGAAAACCATTTTCTTTTTCCCATAAACACATATGCCCTGGAGAATGACCTGGGGTATGCAGTACTTGAAGACTACGTTCTCCTATATTAATACTTTCGTTCCCTTTTAATAGTTTTTTTGGCGTACCTTGAAAGAACTCATACTCCTCAACGTTGTAGCCTTTTGGCAAGCCACAGCGATCAACAACCATTTCTTTTATTTGTTCAATCGTTAATGGGAATTCTCCTTTGAGCCAGTTGAGTTCTGCTTTATGAGCATAAAAATTTGGGAAATGCTTATGTCCGCCAATGTGATCCCAATGGATATGAGTGGCTATAGCGATTATTGGTTTGTCTGTTAGTTTAATGACCTCATTATAGATATTGCATATTCCAAGGCCTGTATCAATTAGTAAACTGCATTCAGTGCCATTCAAAAGATAGCAATGTGTTTCTTCCCAGTGTCGATATTCACTAATAATATATGTGTTTTTATTGATTTGATCTATTGTAAACCAGTCGTTCATCCCAATGGCCTTTCTGATTCTTAAGCGAAGTACTTTTTTGCTGTGGCGTTTTGTACACCCAACGGGGAGCTAACCCGCCGGGAAAGTAACGGCGACAAACCTTAAAAAAACCAAGGGTTTTGGTTAAAATCACACCGTTTCAAAGCGGCTCAGTTTTCCCGGTCGGGTTCAGCGTTTGGTTAGTGGCTTTATAATCCCCAAACCTCTTCCATATCGTCTATTGATAAATCATCATATCTGTTCATTGTTGCAAGCCATTCAGGCATATCCTCTTTGACACGTATTTTGAGATCATCGAGATCTTCTTTATCAATTTCACCGAGTTCGAAAAGAAACTGATAAAATTTTTTCAAGCTAGTAGCATTGCTTTTGATTTGAGCAGGGCTTGACCATGATGCTTTTTTGATAAACCAGTACCCTAAAAACATCCCAATGTCTGATGAACCATCTTTTGCTTCAACCGCATCTTCATAAAGAAGAAAGTCATTTATATAAAAATCGACATTTTCAATATGCTTTCTTATCGTCTGAACTTTAAGTCCTGAACTTTCCAGCCAATTTTCAAAATCTTTCAGCAGCTTTTTATTTTTTTTCCGAATTTCATTACATTCGGTTTCATATTTTTCATAATTATCCATTTCATATTCCTATTCGGTGGTGGTTTCACCCCTAACGGGGAGCTCAGCCGCCCGGAGACTATAACCGAGGACTTCCCTAAAATTAAATTCTTTTCAAAAACCAAGAGCTTTCAAAAAGCCGCTAGCTCTCCGGGTCGGCCTGCAGCGTTTTGTTATATGTATAATTGTTGAATTCACCTTGTCTTTCTTGCCAGCGGACTTCAGAGTAACACATATGCCCAGTTTTCCTTAAACTTAAGAAATCCATCATTAAGAGTCATAGAAATTCGTTGAGAATAAATTACACTGGGAGTTCATAATTAAATTCTTCAAGTTTTATCATTGTCTCTCTAACACTCATGGTCACTTTACGCAAATCTTCTTTATCTATTTGGGCTTTTGACGCCACCTGCAAATATTTTAAAAAAATTCAACTCTTGGTCTTTATTTTGTCCTTTGCATATAATCCAATATACAAGCCCATAGCGAACAAGATCACCGAAAAACTCTTTAACGCAATTGATAATCCAAATTTTAAATAAAAAAAGTAAATCAATGTCGAAAAGATAAGCCCGCCTATTATCGATACTAAAATCTTAAACGCCAAATCAGAAAATGAACTGTAATTAGAAAGCATCTTTTCAGATATGACTATTACTATTAGTGAAATAATAGCGAATACAATACAACCAATCAGGTTGGCTATAGATTGTTCCGCCATAAAAAAAACTATTCCATTCAAGACCATGAACAAAAAAGATAGAATAAACGCCAAGTAAAGCAATTTTCGTTTCATGGGATTCTCTCTAAAATATAACGGGGAGCTAACCCGCCGGGAAAGTAACGGCGACAAACCTTAAAAAAACCAAGGGTTTTGGTTAAAATCACACCGTTTCAAAGCGGCTCAGTTTTCCCGGTCGGGTTCAGCGTTTGGTTAGTGGCTTTATAATCCCCAAACCTCTTCCATATCGTCTATTGATAAATCATCATATCTGTTCATTGTTGCAAGCCATTCAGGCATATCCTCTTTGACACGTATTTTGAGATCATCGAGATCTTCTTTATCAATTTCACCGAGTTCGAAAAGAAACTGATAAAATTTTTTCAAGCTAGTAGCATTGCTTTTGATTTGAGCAGGGCTTGACCATGATGCTTTTTTGATAAACCAGTACCCTAAAAACATCCCAATGTCTGATGAACCATCTTTTGCTTCAACCGCATCTTCATAAAGAAGAAAGTCATTTATATAAAAATCGACATTTTCAATATGTTTTCTTATCGTCTGAACTTTAAGTCCTGAACTTTCCAGCCAATTTTCAAAATCTTTCAGCAGCTTTTTATTTTTTTTCCGAATTTCATTACATTCGGTTTCATATTTTTCATAATTATCCATTTCATTCCTATTCGGTGGTGGTTTCACCCCTAACGTCGCTAATCAGCCGCGCGGCTTTTTGCGTCGGCTGAATTAGCATTGTTATATCATTTCTATTTGTATTGCATCCTTGTTTGCCCTAACAAATTCAAAAATTTTACGTATATCAGGGAATGGATCATCATAAAAAGCAGTATCATGCTTATCAAAATGTTCCCACATTTGATCTTCGTTGATATTTTCGATTTCTTGCAGCTGTTTCCAGCGTTCGCCTCTATCAGTCGAGGGGCCTTCTTTTCCAAAAATACTAATCACGGACTTAAACCTTTCCTCAGCTACCGAATCACCACTCAAGGCGATTATATCATACAGGTCTTTCCAGTGATCACTTGCTGAATTGAAAAAGTATTGATGAAAACCACCATTATAGATTTCTGGTTCGAAAGCAAATAGGCCAGTAATAGCACTTTCTAATTTGGTGATGGGTTTACCATTTAGAATTTTCCATGAAATGATTGTATTGAAAGCATCAAGAACAATATCCTCGCCTTCATCAAGGTCGACATCAAAGAAAGCATCTATATCTGAACCAAATTTAAATCGTATTTCTGAAAAGGCCTTTTTGTATTCTTTCCGTGCTTCTTCCGAAATAGGTTCAATACCCTCTCCATAGGGAGATGTCTTTTCCATCATCTCGTGAATTAAATCTTTGTAAGACCCGACCTTATATTCCATTTCAGTGATTTGTTCCTTATACATATTGAGATATAACGGGGAGCTGAGGGGCCAGGCTTTTAAACCACAAAAGCTCCGATAAAAGTTTTAATTTTCCTAAACCAGGGACTCCCAAAAGGCCGCTCTGTAAGCCTGGTCCCTCTCCAGCGTTTTGTTCTTTTCTATTTTTATAGTGCCTTTCAATTTGACTACCGTTTTCATCTAAAGGATATTATCCAATGTCATTAACTTAAGAAGATTTTGTGTTTAACTTGCTGATATTAATGATAAAATCATTGAAAAAATGAAATCGACATGATATACTCAATTCTAATAATAACAGCCAATTATCATAAAAAAAGGAGCATATCATGTCGAAATTTGATAACAATTTTACACCGGTTGGCACGGAACCTGCTTTCCAATATATGTGCCAAACTAATTGATTTTCTTAAAAAAAATATCAATTCTTCAAATTTTATCAATCAACACCGCCAAAGTCCAAAAAATTTCACCCGTAACAGAAAACTGTCCTTTTCAATACTTATATTTTTCCTGATGAATTTGGTCAAGGGTTCATATCAGGATGAACTCGACCATTTCTTTAAAGCCATATTCGGGTTTGATGTTATAAGGCGATTTATCTCCAAGCCAGCCTTGACCAAAGCCAGGATGAAATTAAAATACGAGGCATTCTCCGAGCTTAATGATCAGCAGATAGATTTTTTCTATCAGAATTTTGCCCCCTTGAGATGGGAGGGTTTTAATCTGCTTGCTATAGACGGGTCGACAGCTCAACTGCCCCGGATTGAATCAATATTAAAACATTTTGGAGCATGGAATCCACGCCAGGGAGAAAAATGCCCCATGGCCCGCATTTCTCAGATGTTCGATCCACTCAACAAAATAACTGTTGACGCTCAAATTGTCCCCAAAGAAACTGGAGAACGTGAACTGGCCGCCTTCCATTGTTTAAAAATGGTACCAGGTGACCTTATACTTCTGGACAGGGGCTATCCAGCATATTGGCTGTTTAATCTCATTCTCAATCAAGGTGCCGATTTTTGCGCCCGGATTCAGCTAAAAAGATGGAAAATAGTCCGGCAATTTTATAATTCAGGCAAGAAGGAAAAAATCATATCTTTGACGCCATTCCCCAGTTCAATAAAACAATGCAAAGAAATGGGGCTTGATTTAAAGCCATTAAAACTACGATTGATTCGGATTGAGTTAGAGACAGGCGAAGCTGAAATCCTCATTACATCCATCATTGACAAACAAACCTTTACGCATAATCAGTTTTCTGAACTTTATCATTTGAGGTGGCCTGTAGAAGAAGACTACAAGACTATGAAACAATGGATAGAAATAGAAAATTTCACCGGAAAATCAGTCCTGTCCGTTTACCAGGATTTCCATGCGAGAGTGTTCTCAAAGAATCTGACATCAATATTAGCTTTTCCCACTCAGACCATTATTGACAAAAATACTGAGGATCGGATGTATAAATATAAGCCGAATTTTGCACAGGCTTTATCAAAAATGAAGGACGTTCTTCCGCTATTGTTCGTTCGCTCAGGTGAAAAGGTTGTTGAGTTGATATCAGCTATACAAGACATTATTGTCAGGACTATAGAACCGGTAAGACCGGGCAGAAAATTTCCAAGGAATTTCAATAATCGAAGCGGTCGTTTCCATTGCTGTTATAAACCACTTCGTTAAGTTAATGACATTGGGATATTATCCAAAACTATGGCAGCCAGCAAACATACCCTTCTACAAGTTAAATCAATACATTGTTATAAGTCGGATAGTTTTTTCAACATTGTTTACCTGGAAAGAAATAAGGTATTTTTTAGCTCGACCTCTCGCTTCACTGAACAAATCAACAACCGTATTAAACTTAATACATTCATAATCTTTATTGTAATCCATATTGAATATATAATTGGTGTTTATAGTATTTCGAATGATGTCCCTAAACTGATTAAAACTTAAACTATCAAGTCCAATTATTTGCAAAGCTCCAAGTTTGTTTTCCAATAAATATAAATATTTTTTTTCATCAATTTGTACATCAAAATCTTTAATAAGGGCTGGTTGCCTTGTAACTGTGTTAAGAGAAAATATCTGGTCATCGTTATCAAACTCAGAATACCTTCTTTGAATTTTAAAAGTTAGAAAGCTGTGATATGCGAACTCCTTTATGTTTCTAATTTTGTATCCATATTTTTCATAATCAATGAAAGAATAGTTAATTGGACTTGAATCGTCTATTTCTTCATCTTCGTTGACCGGTAAAATAGCAATTTTTTTATAAAATAAGCATTTCTGTGCTATTGATGAAGCAACTATATCCTTGAGATGGCAACTATAAGTTATATCGGTATATCCTACGTAGAAAGGCATTTTTTTTAAGCCGCTATCTATATCGGCAAGTTTCGTAGAAGAAATATTATTTATAACTATAACGAAATATTGAGAACTGTTTCTATAGTTCAGAGGGGCATTGAAATTTATACTTCGTAGCATTATTTCTTTTACAGCTCTCTGTCCATCTCGATCTTTGGGGCCGATGAGATCCCCATAAAACATCGCCGTTTTTTCTATACCAACAAGAAGTGGTATAAATCCTCTAAGGGATGTGGTAAAATTAAAACCCACAATTCATTCCTCATAGCATGGAATATCAACAGCCCATTTTTCAATCCCTGGAATCCGAATAATTTTGTTTTCTATATTATTCACGGCGGACTTGACCAAACGTACCCCTGTCGGGTAAACACCTTTGATTAATGAGAGCAATCACGATAATTCATGGACAACGTTTCATGGTAAATAAGGGCTTTCCCGGAGGCCAAGAGAGCCCGATTTTAACTGATAATTTTTTCAGCTTTTTGTAATGTCCTGATCAGATACTGTGTTTTTTTTCGTTCATCCGCATGATTAATCCAATCCTGCCTTTCATTGATAATGCGATTGTAAATTTCCATTCGTGAAAAACCTCTTCTATAGAGGGCCAGAGCATATGCAAAATCAGTGGCAGATTCGTCACCCTTATCATAGAGGGAGCGGGAAATATTACCGTTATGGCACACTCCCCCCCGGGGTTGATGGGAAAAGACTTCTTGAGGTCGGGAGGATAATTCTATTTCAGGGACAATAGCCTGGCATTTCCAGTCCACCCATAATAGCTTTGCCAAAGGGTATTGTCCTGAAGGCGTTCTATGTTTTGCTTTTCTGTTCCTGAACCCGGGGCATCTGCCCCACCTGTTTTTCGGGTCGGCGCCGGGATCACTGTGCATGTTTTCCAACCAATACTTTTTTTCGGGAAGGCTTAACGGACGGTCACTGTGAATCCAAATTTGATAATTGCCGGGAGATGTTTCCATAACCATCCTGCCTGGTTTAAAGCGGTTTGATATGGATTGATGATGCCGGATAAGCAGGTCAATGTTTAAATCGTCGGCAAGAAAATAATAAGGCTCAATAACAGGATCAGGTCTGATCAGGATGTGCCTTCCTCCGGCATTTTCAGCTTTAAGATAAGGGATGTTTTTACAAGAGGGGAGAACGGGCCACCGGCCCTTAATTTCATCAAGAACTGCCAGGCTGAAGCGGTGCTTAAAATAATTGCCGATTTTCCATAGTATTTTTTCCATTGAGGCAGGCCCGGACCTTTAGAGTCCGGGCGTACGTTTAAAACGGCTCGTGTTCTTTATGACGGTTCTTTTCCGTGAGCCTTTGTTTCTGGAATTGCCTGAAGGCCCGATATTCCATATTCAAGTTTTCAAGTCCGGCAAGGACCATATCCAGGATAAAATGTTCCAATTCCTGTGTAATTTCTTCCAGTTTCATGTCCGGATCATCATAAATACCCATATTGTTCTCCTATGATTTTTTATTGGGCGGCTGTCTGGAATAGACTTCCATAAAAAGTTTTTCGTCCAATTGATTGAGTTCTTTCTCAATCCCCGCAGCCAGCAGGTCTGCGGCCATACTGTTAAGAACCCGCAGGTTGCCGGCGCAATGGTCTGCAAGGGTCCTGATCAGAGTTTTCGTCATTAAGTGCGGGGCGCCGGCCTGGTTCAGGCTGTGATCCATGTAATCCAGCAGGTCATCCCGGACATAGGGAAGCAGCGTCAACCGGAACTGCATCCGGCTTCCCAGCGATACCAGGGATCTTGATCTGAACCGTTCCGGGAGCCGGTCATCGCCGCAAATCACGGTGGTCAACAGGTTTTGGGAGTCAAAGTCCGCGCTGTTCAACAAACGCAGTTCATTTAAGCATCCGGTCAGCATCTCCTGGGCTTCATCTATGAGCAGGATGGGCCGGAACAAGGTGGTTTTTACATGATGCCTCCAGCGCTCCCGAAGATCCTTGAACCCGCCATACCGGTTGGCAGGGCTTAAATTGACACCAAACAAAACTCCCATTTCCCGGTAAAAGTCTCCGACACTGCTTTGGGGACGTTCCATTACCCCGACAACTACCTCGTCAAGTTTACCGAACTTTTGGGCAATCATCTGCAACGCCTTGGATTTGCCAAGGCCAGGGTCCCCGCTGATCAAAGCAAAGCCCCCGTTCAGGGTCATATTCTCAAGACGAAAAATAAAACTGTTCATCAATGGCGGATGCCATAAAGCCTCCACGGGGATATTGGACAAAAAAGGATTCCATTTAAGGCCGTAATAAGCCAGAAGCTGTTTGTTGTTCATGATTCTCCTTTGGGCAGATAGGCTGGGGGCATGCCGCTTTGGGCATACTCGGCCATCAGTTTTCTTAATAATGCAGGCTCGGATTCTTTCAATGTTTCATCCGGTAGAATGGTATGTTCAGGTCTCGACTTGATCTTTCGTTTTCCTGAAGCATTTTTGATTTTGTCTTGGGGGTAGATCGGCGCAATCTGTTTGCCGGTTCTCTGGTCCATGAGCCAGGCCATGGATTTATCCCAATTGGCAAAGCAGACATGTAACCGAGGGATATGGTGAAACCGGGAAGGGATCTCAAATCTTACCCCGTTGATGGACACGGTACCGTCAGACTTGCGCTGATTTCTGACTTCGCAAACTGTAAAGGCGAAACGTAATTGTTCTTCATCCGGTGCCGGCCGGGAAACATCTTTGCCTTCAAGCATGCGTTGAACAGGAGATGTGCCGATGTCACTATGCCTGGTTTTGTTATATTCCATCTCGACCCAAGCCTGACTGCGGTGATTGAGATATTCCAGTGTCAGAGGGTCCACCCGGGTCAGCATGGCCATCAATCTGCCTTCAAGGGTGCCCCAAAAGGCTTCCTGCTTACCGTTTTGATAAGGGCTGTAGGGCAATGTCGTTTCATGAAGTATCCCTGTTTTCTTAAGCCCGTTGCAAAACTCATGGGAGGTCATGGCAGATCCGTTGTCCGTCATCAGTGCCCTGGGAAGCCCCCTTTTGAAAAAGGCCTGGGTCAATCCATGAATCAAATCCTGGGTGGTTTCTCCTGAATACCATTGGATGTGGCAGCACAGGCGGGAGTGGTCGTCAAGAATACATAAGGCTTTGGGCGTATACCAGTTACCGTTGTTATCCACCACCCGCAGACTGCCTTCATGAAAATCCAGATGCCACAGGCTGTGAACACATTCTGCTTCATATCCACGGATCTCATGGCTTTCGAACCGCGTTGCGGCAGTTTTCATGCCCGCTGTCTGTTTTTTCTTGGCTGAGGGTTTCCTGGTCCACCCTCTTTCGACCATCCGCCGCCGGACACTGGCATAGGATGGTATCGATACTGAATTGGCTTTTTCTTGAAGTTCTGCTGCGAAATTATCTGCGTGCAGTTTGTAGCTCCAGTTCGGATAGGTCCGGTATTGTCTGCCCAGCATCCGGATCAGTTCAGGCGTGAATACAATTGAACCGCCATAGTCTGAACGAACTTTCCGTCCTAAAGCAATGATGGGGTCCTGGGCATTTTTTGCCTTGTAATACCAGCTTTCAATAGTTGAAAAATGAAATACCGTCGATTCGTTCGTGATGGGATGGGTGTAAATCTGATTGGAAAGCTTTTCCAGTTCCTTACGCAGCTCACCCTTGGCCGGCGGATTTGCCAGCAAACCACCAACGACTGAGAAGCGAAACAAAGCCCATTTATCAACCGGACTTTGGTTTTTACTGTTCATAGGCCGGGGTCCTTTCAATTTTAAGTTAAAATTTTCAGCGGAATGCTGATAAAAATCCCGGCCCCTTTGATAGAACAGTTGATCGCCCAAGGCCACGCCCATCTTCTGCGTGAGATTACCCGGCCCTTATTTTTTGTGATATTTCATTGCCTTGAGACAAGAATGACAAACAGGAGATCAACGTTTCTTTGATGGATGCCTGTTGATGCAGATAGAAGTTGACCAAACTTGCCGGAAGACTGTCATTTTTCACGCTTGCAGGCACTCGGCCCCGGATTTTCTTCCATT
This sequence comes from uncultured Desulfospira sp., assembly GCA_963663165.1. Taxonomy (GTDB): domain Bacteria; phylum Desulfobacterota; class Desulfobacteria; order Desulfobacterales; family Desulfobacteraceae; genus Desulfospira. The sequence continues at coordinate 1,907,681 of OY760175.1, forward strand.
GAGCGCTTGTTGGAAATATTTCTTTAAACAAACCGACCCAGCGTCTAAGGGTGTTGCGGGAGATACCGATTGTTTCAGCAAACCTGGACATCGTGATACCTACAGATTGGTTCTGCCAGTCGGACACAATCGTCAGAATGGCCGCATACCAGTAAATGTTTTTACCAAGGAAACGGCAGGTTGGCGGGATCAAACGCCGTCGGCAGCCTTCCCTTCCGCAGCATAAACTGAATTGTAAAAAACATTCTTCAGACAACCCTTCAGGCTCCCCCCTGGGTTTGCGCAGATAATTGGCATAATACAACGGTCCCTGGCAGTGGGGGCACTTCATCTGTCTATAACGTTCGGCTGTTGCCAGATCTATTTTGTATAGATTCCAAAAAAGACTTTCGCTTTTTAGAACTTCTGATAGCATATCTCCTGCCCTGTTATTGGGTGGGGAGGCAGGAGTTTCACGATTATTTGCGAGATAAACAAGGGAACTTCTGCCTCAAACCTGACATATCTTGCAAATTATCTTCAATTTTTCCATGATTTTCTGTGACCATTCTCAATTAATTTGACGACAGGATTTTCTCCTTTCCATGTCATTGTTCGACATAGACCGAGAACCTTTTCAATTTTGTTCAGCAATTCGCCTTTCCAATGATTTTCCAAAACACCCCAAACTCGCTCTATTGGGTTGTATTTACTGTGGTACGGGGGATAGTACACCAAACTAATATTTACAAATGCTGATTTGGCAAAGTCCACGAGGCGACTAATGAATTGGCTCCTTCGGCTACTATTTTCCGGCCCATTATCAAGATTGATCACCAGTGTATGTGGGGCGAATCTTGCGTTCAAAGAAGGCCAGAGTGATTCCAGCGCATCAATCATGAAATCAGAGGTGATGTTGCTTTCAGTGAAGTACATATAATTTTCATCCAGAGCAGGTATGTTGATACCGAAAAGTTTCAAAAGGGAATCGGGTTTAAAATCATGGTCCGCCGCTTTAAGATTGCAACGACTATATCCGCCTCGGGAATAAGGCCCTATTTTAATAGTGGCTTTTGCGTCCATTGAGATACGTAAAACGCCATCTGTTTCATCGGCTAGTTGGTTTGTCCTATGCACATATTCAAAAATGATGTCTGTTTCAGGAATTTTTTTTTTACCTTGGCTTTGGCGACCTTCTTCAGTTTAAAACCCAATTTATTCATTATGGTGGATAGAGTCCGTACTGTTGGCATATTCTCAGGGTCATATCCCATGTCGTCAACTAATCGACGGAATACTTCATTCGCAGATATTGGGGAATATAAATTCTGGGTACGGAATGTAGGATCAGTCTGACATATAGGGTTTACAATACGAGTTATGTCCTCTTTTAAATTCGGAAAATGTTCTAAACACGATTTCCGGCCTCGTCCGGAAAAATTATCAACACAGGTAACTCCGCTTTCTATTTCCCGTCGCCCTTTGATTATTGTTTTCCGATCCCAACCCAGTTCTCTTTCAGCCTTTAGTTGTCCGCCGTGCCCCATAAGGGAGACAACGCGTGCCATGAATTGGCGCCGTTCATGGCCTTTTAATTTGCTTCGAGTGGTATTCAGAAAATCCTTTAGTGGTGGCGTTAATTCCGATATAGTTTTGGGTAAATTGTGCTTAGAATGATCAAACATGGTCCTCCTGTATTTTTTATGTAATCTTCCATGTTGACCATAAACTATCGATTCCATGTTGTCTATAGAAATTAGAATTCAGACTATGGAATTGTGGATATTAATTTTTCTGAGGCCCTAAATATTGCAGAACCATAAATAGTATTTTCAATCCTCATCGAATCGAAAATAAAACAAACTTCCATTTTGTCTGTTTGTGGGGTAAGTACATTCTTCAGTTTTTCATATGGCACACCAATTTCTTTTAGCCTTTCAACCATTGGCCTAAAAACACCCTTTATTTCATTTGAAATCTGGTCATTATCAAGTTTCAAATGATTCTTTAGCATATCCCAAATTATCAAGTTGCGTGTATCGAATGTGTATACTTTCATTCAACCTCATATAGTCGAATAGGTGATTTTATTCATATTTATAATAAAAACTTGATTGTTATCCAACAGTTATTCTATTGGAGAACGCCAATATTTTATATTTCGATTTCTTCGGGTCATTCAAAAAAGAACGACAAGCTCAGCCGACCGGGGGTAAATCGCCGAGTACGTTGTAAAAGCAAAATCCTTTCATAAATCAAGGCCTTTTAAAAGTCGCTAAGCCCCCCGGGTCGGCTGGAGCGGCTTGTTCGACGCTTTCCAAAACATCCTTTGTAAGAATAATGCGCCGAATACTTCTCTTATCATCAAAGGGGACAATCATATCTCTACCTTGCTCTTCATTTATAAATTTGAGGTCTATATCTGGTTCTTTTGATGTCCCCATAAGATCAACGTATGTTCCATAATCTAAATTATAAATATTATATCTTACACCTGGATTATCTTTATCTGCGTATCCTCTTTGCATATGATGAATGACTCTCGCATCAAAAAGTTTTAAAATCATAAAATGTTTTTCAAGATCTCGTGGAAGAAGAAAAGAACGAGAGTTTTTATTTCCAATAACTTCTTCAATTATTTTTCTTAATGATGTTTGCATCGACTCATCAAGGTGTTGGGCTTTGTCTTGTTCGAACCATTGTCTTGATGATTCAAGAATTGATTTTTTGTCAATAGTTGATCGTGACCGTTTTTGTGCATAAAAAAAAGAAATGGTGAAAATATTTATCAAATCTCGAATTACACCTTCGGCTGCTCTGCTTAATTCAAAAAATGTCTTTTTTTCTGTGAACATTTTTGACATAAAGTGAGAGCCCCCATTTATTTTGTAATTGTCATGAAGATAATTTTCTGGAAGCTCAATTTCCAAATGTCGCAGAATGATATCACCATAAAAGTTTGAAATAACTTCAGGATTTCTATCATAGACATATATATCATCAAGATCTTGAGTCATTGATATATCTGCCCCTAACTCAAAACCAATGATGTCATGTTCCCCAGTCAATGAAAATAATGATCTTTGTTCAAGAGCTGCAATTTTTAAGGTCGCATTTGTTACAGGAAGAAAGCCTCTTTTCAAAAATTCGGCGAGATATGGTTGTATATCCCTTGGCAAAGAAGACCACTCATCAAGAAGCACGACCAATTTAAAGCCTGAAAATTTTAGGGCTTCCGTTAGAAAATGATGAATAGCTGGAAATATAATTTTATCCTCTGTAGTCACAGAGATTTTTTTATTTTGTTGTATTGCCGACTTTGAACTTCCACTGAGATCAAAACCACTTCTGAAGGAAGCTTTTGATAAATCAGAGAAAACGTTAACTCCAACATTGCCTTCTGATTCTTCTGACTTTGAGATTTCAAACTCTTTAGTCTCAAATACTTGAAATGGTTCAGTTATTGCCTTCATCAGTTCGTCAATTGCTTCAAGAGCTTTTTCACCGTCTTCGGGATAATATTCAATAATATCTTCCAGCAAGCGATTATAAATAGGCGACAAAATGTCACGAAACAAAGCAAGACAGCGACGGTTTATTGGCTGTTCCCTGTCTGTAAATTGAGAAGAACTCCCTAAAGTTCTGCAATCTATATAAATAACGCAATAATTTTCTTGTTCAAAATTGTTACGTAATACTTGAAATACGTGTGTTTTACCCGTTCCCCTTCTTCCGTATAAGACTTGATGATTCTCATTATGTAATTGTGGAACAATTCCGGAATCAACATAAGATTCCAATAATTTTTGAAAATCAGATTGTCTTTCAGCACGCTGTCTAATTCTTGAAACCGCTTTTGCAATTTCTCTATCTTGAATCATATTTTCCTTTGTTGTCGAACGGGGAGCTAACCGGCCGGGCGTTAACACCACAAAAGCTCCGGTAAAAGTTTAAAATTTCATTGACCAAGCACCTTCAAAAAAACCGCGCAGATAAGCCCGGTCGGGTTCAGCGGCTTTGTTATGCTGTTTATTTAAATTGGTTGTCGTAGTTTTCACTATGATGAGGAAACGCCTCCTCATAAAAAGGGTATGGAATGCCAAAAACATCGATTTCAAACCCCTCTGCATCAAACCCTCTGACACAGACCCCTAAACCTTTTATTATATTACCATCTTCACTTTCAACTGAGATTTTTTCTATGTTTTGAGTATCTAAGAACCTGTGTTCTTTGTCATCTGTGTTAATGGGAGTGCCGCTTCTTTGGCAATAGGTTCTAAAGAACTCATATCCAGATTCGATTTCCTTGAAATGAATATCTCCCATCACTACACCCATTGGAGCGTCAGCCCTTTCAAAATAGGTGTATCCGATAACCTTTCCTTCTAGCTTGATGATATATTTTTTTTGCATAACGATAAGCTCAGCCGACCGGGGGTGAGTTGCCGAGCGCGTTGTAAAAGTCAAATCCTTTCATTAATCAAGGACTTTCGAAAAGTCGCTAAGCCCCCCGGGTCGGCTGGAGCGGCTTGTTCTTTTCCATTACGTTGGGGAACATAGGAGCCTTGCCCCTTTTTCTCCGACATTGCCCAATGAGGTCTTAGGGATGTGGTAAAATTAAAACCCACAATTCATTCCTCATAGCATGGAATATCAACAGCCCATTTTTCAATCCCTGGAATCCGAATAATTTTGTTTTCTATATTATTCACAGCGGACTTGACCAAACGTACCCCTGTCGGGTAAACACCTTTGATTAATCCCAAAATAAGTGTGAAATAAGTAATAAAAATGAGAAAAAAGTCTCGAAACGCCTATCAATAAAGAGTATAATGAGTTTGGCAAAACGAACTATACCAAATTGAAAGGGCGTTTCGAGTGAATAAGAATATCATCAAAAAATTGGCAAAACGCAAGAAAAAAATAAGCAAAAAACTGAACAAAAGAGATTGGACTGAGCAGCCAACTCCCATGCTAAAGGCATCCAATATCCAGTATGAGATCGACGGTCGCCTTCAGGGAATATCACATGGAGGCATTGGCCTGATCCATATGTTGGCCAAAAAGACCGGCCTTTTGAAAGAAATCGATAAAGAACTTGAGCTGCTCAAGCGCCATTTGCCATATCATGAATCTGATCATGTCGCCAATATGGCATACAATATTCTTGCAGGCGGAACCTGTCTTCAGGACATTGAATTGCAAAGAAACAATGATGCTTGGCTTAATGCTCTGGACGCAAAAATGATCCCTGATCCGACAACGGCAGGGGATTTTTTGCGCCGGTTTTCCCAGGAAAATATCATTACCCTGATGGATGTGAAAAATACCATACGGAAAAAAATATGGGAAAAGCAGCCTCAAAATTTCAAAGAATCAGCCATCATCAATATTGACGGAACTATCAGTGAGACAAGCGGCAAGTGCAAACAGGGTATGGACATCTCCTACAATGGTAAGTGGGGGTATGCCCCGCTGGTTGTTTCACTGGAGAGAACAAGGGAACCTCTTTATGTCATCAACCGCTCGGGCAATGCCCCGTCCCACCTTGACTCTGCCCGGTGGGTGGATAAGGCTCTTGATCTGACGGAAGGCACTTTTAAAAAATTATACGTTCGGGGAGATACGGATTTCAGCCTTACCACGCACTTTGACAAATGGGATCAACGTTGTTCCTTTATTTTTGGCATGGATGCCAGATCAAATCTAACAAAACGTGCAAATGCTCTTCCTGAAACCGACTGGGTCAGGCTTGAAAAACTGTCTGCGAAAATTAAAACTCAGCCCCGGAAACGTCCTGAGAATATCAAACTTCAAGTGGTGAAAAAGCGCAAATTCAAACGCATAGAGACTGCGTATGAACATATAGCCGAGTTTGAATACAAACCGGGAAAATGTCAAAAACCATACAGAATGATCGTTTTGCGTAAAACAATAAACGAGTTCAAGGGAGAATTACTACTGTTCGATGATATCCGCTACTTTTTTTATATTACCAATGATTGGAAAAAACCGGCCAAACAACTGGTAGCCTTTTACCGGAAACGGGCTGACCACGAAAATGATATTGAACAGTTGAAACATGGCGTACGTGCTATGGATAATCCTTCAGACTCTTTGAATGCCAACTGGGCCTATATGGTTATTACCTCCATGGCATGGGATCTGAAAGCCTGGTATGGGCTGCTGATGCCATATCGTGCATTAGGGCTTTCCATCATCCGCATGGAATTCAAGCGTTTTATCCAGACATTTATAAACATCCCCTGTTTAATTTTGAAATCTGGCAGGGCTATAAAATATCGAATTATTGGCTATAACAACCGGCTCCAAAGCATGTTCAAATATTTTGATTTTATAAGGACCGTCCGGGTTACATGATGCCATTGCTCTCCGGATAGTTATTGCAAACGGGTTGCAATGGCGAGTCCAAACCCTGCAGTCTCAAAAAAGGAATGACAAAAACATGAAACACAAGACAACTGGCAATACTCAAAAAAACTGGGGACTCGTGTTTCTACTGGATGGCAAGTTGGTGGCCAAAATAATACCTCAAACGGCGGGTTGCTCATGAGTATATCTTTTTTGAAAACGCGCTTGTTTTGGGATTAATTTGACGACAGGATTTTCTCCTTTCCATGTCATTGTTCGACATAGACCGAGAACCTTTTCAATTTTGTTCAGCAATTCGCCTTTCCAATGATTTTCCAAAACACCCCAAACTCGCTCTATTGGGTTGTATTTACTGTGGTACGGGGGATAGTACACCAAACTAATATTTACAAATGCTGATTTGGCAAAGTCCACGAGGCGACTAATGAATTGGCTCCTTCGGCTACTATTTTCCGGCCCATTATCAAGATTGATCACCAGTGTATGTGGGGCGAATCTTGCGTTCAAAGAAGGCCAGAGTGATTCCAGCGCATCAATCATGAAATCAGAGGTGATGTTGCTTTCAGTGAAGTACATATAATTTTCATCCAGAGCAGGTATGTTGATACCGAAAAGTTTCAAAAGGGAATCGGGTTTAAAATCATGGTCCGCCGCTTTAAGATTGCAACGACTATATCCGCCTCGGGAATAAGGCCCTATTTTAATAGTGGCTTTTGCGTCCATTGAGATACGTAAAACGCCATCTGTTTCATCGGCTAGTTGGTTTGTCCTATGCACATATTCAAAAATGATGTCTGTTTCAGGAATTTTTTTTTACCTTGGCTTTGGCGACCTTCTTCAGTTTAAAACCCAATTTATTCATTATGGTGGATAGAGTCCGTACTGTTGGCATATTCTCAGGGTCATATCCCATGTCGTCAACTAATCGACGGAATACTTCATTCGCAGATATTGGGGAATATAAATTCTGGGTACGGAATGTAGGATCAGTCTGACATATAGGGTTTACAATACGAGTTATGTCCTCTTTTAAATTCGGAAAATGTTCTAAACACGATTTCCGGCCTCGTCCGGAAAAATTATCAACACAGGTAACTCCGCTTTCTATTTCCCGTCGCCCTTTGATTATTGTTTTCCGATCCCAACCCAGTTCTCTTTCAGCCTTTAGTTGTCCGCCGTGCCCCATAAGGGAGACAACGCGTGCCATGAATTGGCGCCGTTCATGGCCTTTTAATTTGCTTCGAGTGGTATTCAGAAAATCCTTTAGTGGTGGCGTTAATTCCGATATAGTTTTGGGTAAATTGTGCTTAGAATGATCAAACATGGTCCTCCTGTATTTTTATGTAATCTTCCATGTTGACCATAAACTATCGATTCCATGTTGTCTATAGAAATCAGAATTCAGACTATGGAATTGTGGATATTAATTTTTCTGAGGCCCTTATCGTTTAATTTGACATCAATAAAAGCTAATGAGCAATTATAATATTGGGTATTTAAAAGTATATCCATGTGTTTTGTTTATTCAGCGAACGACAAGCTCAGCCGACCGGGGGCAAATTGCCGAGCGTGTTGTAAAAGCTAAATCCTTTCATAAACCAAGGTCTTTCAAAAGTCGCTAGGCCCCCCGGGTCGGCTGGAGCGGCTTGTTAGGTTTTTGTAAACGATGTTTCCTCCAATTCCTCCTATTACAACGGATACACATAATACGAATAGGAACACTAAGTAGATAATACTGATATCTTCATCACTATGAATATATCGTTCCCCGTACCAATTAGCGAAAAAAATCAGGAAAAAATATGCAACAATTCCAAAAACAGCAGAACCACTCAGCATAAAAATCAATCTTTTCATAGCAGCTTCCAAAACCAAACTTGTTCAGATTTTCTATAGTCAGACCACACACCTTCCCATGAAAGAAATAGATGAATACGCACCCACGATTTCCAGTCAGTTAACCGACTTCCATTCCACAAGTCGATATGGTCTCCCTGATGCCCTGGCCCCCAATAATTCTGAAAAAATATAATACCTCTCCTGCCATTTATTTCCTCAAACACCTCATTTCCGCTGAATTTTTCTACTTTAGGGATGTGGTAAAATTAAAACCCACAATTCATTCCTCATAGCATGGAATATCAACAGCCCATTTTTCAATCCCTGGAATCCGAATAATTTTGTTTTCTATATTATTCACGGCGGACTTGACCAAACGTACCCCTGTCGGGTAAACACCTTTGATTAATTTGACGACAGGATTTTCTCCTTTCCATGTCATTGTTCGACATAGACCGAGAACCTTTTCAATTTTGTTCAGCAATTCGCCTTTCCAATGATTTTCCAAAACACCCCAAACTCGCTCTATTGGGTTGTATTTACTGTGGTACGGGGGATAGTACACCAAACTAATATTTACAAATGCTGATTTGGCAAAGTCCACGAGGCGACTAATGAATTGGCTCCTTCGGCTACTATTTTCCGGCCCATTATCAAGATTGATCACCAGTGTATGTGGGGCGAATCTTGCGTTCAAAGAAGGCCAGAGTGATTCCAGCGCATCAATCATGAAATCAGAGGTGATGTTGCTTTCAGTGAAGTACATATAATTTTCATCCAGAGCAGGTATGTTGATACCGAAAAGTTTCAAAAGGGAATCGGGTTTAAAATCATGGTCCGCCGCTTTAAGATTGCAACGACTATATCCGCCTCGGGAATAAGGCCCTATTTTAATAGTGGCTTTTGCGTCCATTGAGATACGTAAAACGCCATCTGTTTCATCGGCTAGTTGGTTTGTCCTATGCACATATTCAAAAATGATGTCTGTTTCAGGAATTTTTTTTTTACCTTGGCTTTGGCGACCTTCTTCAGTTTAAAACCCAATTTATTCATTATGGTGGATAGAGTCCGTACTGTTGGCATATTCTCAGGGTCATATCCCATGTCGTCAACTAATCGACGGAATACTTCATTCGCAGATATTGGGGAATATAAATTCTGGGTACGGAATGTAGGATCAGTCTGACATATAGGGTTTACAATACGAGTTATGTCCTCTTTTAAATTCGGAAAATGTTCTAAACACGATTTCCGGCCTCGTCCGGAAAAATTATCAACACAGGTAACTCCGCTTTCTATTTCCCGTCGCCCTTTGATTATTGTTTTCCGATCCCAACCCAGTTCTCTTTCAGCCTTTAGTTGTCCGCCGTGCCCCATAAGGGAGACAACGCGTGCCATGAATTGGCGCCGTTCATGGCCTTTTAATTTGCTTCGAGTGGTATTCAGAAAATCCTTTAGTGGTGGCGTTAATTCCGATATAGTTTTGGGTAAATTGTGCTTAGAATGATCAAACATGGTCCTCCTGTATTTTTTATGTAATCTTCCATGTTGACCATAAACTATCGATTCCATGTTGTCTATAGAAATCAGAATTCAGACTATGGAATTGTGGATATTAATTTTTCTGAGGCCCTTAGCTCCCGTAAGTGTGCCTGGACGAGCAAGCCAGTTCGCAAGTTCCTGCGCACGGATCGCATACTTTGGTTTGTTTTTCTGCCAAGATACCACTCCGTGAAATGTAGTGACATCCAATCCAGACCGTTGGAGTGCAGCATAAAGGTTAATGGCGCATTGGTTAGGATAGGCGTTGTGATCCAGTAAAGGGGCATCACCTTTTATTGTTGGATGATTTTCCCAAAGCTGAAAAAATGATTGCATTTAAAACTCCTTATCAATCTTGAATACCCTAACGGGGAGCTCAGCCGACCGGGGCATATAACCGAGCAGGTTGTCGAAGCCAAGTTCTTTCGAAAACCAAGAGTTTTCGAAAAGCCGCTAGCCCCCCGGGTCGGCTGCAGCGTTTTGTTATCATAATTTTTGATCAAGCATGAAGGGCTTCAAGTACCGCTTTAGGGTTTTTGGAGGCGATACGTAACAAGGCTTTTGCAGGGCCTTCTGGTTTCCTCCTCCCTTGTTCCCAATTTTGAAGAGTTCTTACGCTTACTCCTATCATCATGGCAAATTCAGACTGTGAAACGCTTAAAGTCTTCCGAACCATTTTAATTTCAGGAGCTTCAATCTCAAAAACTCGGCTTGGTTTCTTTTTTCCGGTTTTTATATCGCCAGCTTCTTTTATGCTTGAAAGCAACATATCAAAAGCTTCTTTTTTCATAATAAATTCTCCTTTAATGCTTTTTTCAAGATTTTGACTTGTTCGAGGGTTAAATCTTCTTGTTCGTTTTTCTTGTACATGAACAGCATGTAGATCGTTTCGGGTTGATCAAAATAGTAAATAACCCGTAAAGCCCCTCTTTTGCCTGCACCAGGTAATTTCCAACGAATTTTACGAATTCCTCCACTTCCTTTAATAATTGCCCCTGCACCTGGATTTAACATTAAAGCAGATTGCAATACTCGATAACTCGAGTCGGGTAGAAGCTTCAGAACTTGCTTGGTAAATATTGATGTTTCAATGAATTCCATAACACAACAATACGCCATTGACGTATTTAAGTCAAGATGGAGATGGTTTTAAATGATAACGGGGAGCTGAGGGGCCAGGCTTTTAAAACCCTAAAAGCTCCGATAAAAGTTAAAATTTCATGAACCAGGGACGTCCGAAAGGCCGCGCAGTAAGCCTGGTCCCTCTCCAGCGTTTTGTTCTGCAATATCATTTACATTTCTTGTAAACAAACTCTGGATCTAAGTCAGCTCCTGACTCCCATTCAATGGTATCAAAAACTACCCGAACACGATTGAATGCACTTTGATTTTTAAGGCTTTGAAAAATTCCAAAATCCAAAAGTGGCTTCATATCCAGAATTCCATGCTCTCCGTTATCAAAAATGATTGAAAGTATATAATTTTCTTTCGGAGTTACTTCTTTGACGGCCGGATACATATTTTGCCTCCTATTGAAGAGGTTGGATGTTAAACGGCTTTTCACCATTCATAAGTAGTGTCCAATTAGCCATTAGTTCTTCTTGATGAAGTTCTGCCCACGCAATGACAAGCCTTGATTGCTTTTTGGGCAATTGACCTTGGGTTATTTCGCAAGTTTGAATATCGACTGTAGCCCTATGTTTCCCATAGTATACATGAAAATGCGGGGGTGGATGTTCACTTGGGGCATAATACATTCGTATGATGATGCCGTAGAACATTGAAATTGTGGGCATAAATTCTCCTCGGTAATCAGGGGTATTTCATGTTTTTGGCGCTTTCATTTTTTCAGCATAGCCATAATATATGTATATCATCATTGTACCCGTTTACCAATTCGGTTTTGTTTTGAAAGCAGAACGTCAGCATCACCAGCCGGTGTGGAGCGGCAGCGTAACACCGGTCTGAGTGAATGCAGTTGTTCTATTTTATTTCTCTTCAGACAATCCTATACTGTCCATAAAGTTTAAGAAAAATTGAATCCGATCTTGTTGTTCAAATGTTCTTTCATCGCCACTTTCAACAATTTCCTGACGGATAGCTGATTTCAAGTATTCTATCTCCCCAGATGATGCTTCATTTAAATCAGAAGCTAACTGTTCCAAGGCATTAACAGCAGAATCAGGGTCAATCACTTCATCTGATGAAAGTTCAATAAATGCTGCCAAGTTTAATATAGCTCTTGCTAATGCTTTCATATATTTCTCAACAGTGAAATAGGCAGAATGGGCCAATAGTATAATAGGCAGATTCTGTCTATTGTTTAAAAATATTCCATTTTAATTTTAATTTACCTGTATATACATCCTATGGAACCTTAATATACAGATTTCAGATTAAAAATACTCAATTTTTATCCCAATAAATCATGTGAAGTCGGTTAAGTGATCATTCAATGTCATTAACTTAACGAAGTGGTTTATAACAGCAATGGAAACGACCGCTTCGATTATTGAAATTCCTTGGAAATTTTCTGCCCGGTCTTACCGGTTCTATAGTCCTGACAATAATGTCTTGTATAGCTGATATCAACTCAACAACCTTTTCACCTGAGCGAACGAACAATAGCGGAAGAACGTCCTTCATTTTTGATAAAGCCTGTGCAAAATTCGGCTTATATTTATACATCCGATCCTCAGTATTTTTGTCAATAATGGTCTGAGTGGGAAAAGCTAATATTGATGTCAGATTCTTTGAGAACACTCTCGCATGGAAATCCTGGTAAACGGACAGGACTGATTTTCCGGTGAAATTTTCTATTTCTATCCAGTAGTGTCCGGTTAGGTTCTTGCATATAAAAACCCATTAAATTTATTGAAAATTTTTTATTTTTTCTATTGACAAATGTGCGCAAAAATTTTTGCGCGCCTTGAAAATTTTTCTTTCAAGGAGGCCAATATGGCGCACATTTCAGTCCCGAAAAAACCAATACAGTCCCTGAATTTTGACAATTTCTTCTTTCCTTTGATAAAGTTGCATCCCATGGCACCAGAATTAAAATCACGAGGTGATCGGCCTCTGAAAATGACATTTGAAGACCAGCTAAAAGCGTTGGTATATTTTCATCTTCAAGAACACAAATCTGCTCGACACCTGATCCAGGATCTCAAAGAGAATGTTTTTGCTAAAGAGTATATTGCTCCAGATGGTGGTATCAGCCGTAGCAGTTTTTCTGAGGCGATAAATCACCGGGGTCTTGAACAGCTGCAATTCCTTTTTGAAAATCTTTATAAACAAGCCCGCAAGGTACTCCTCAAAGAACATGCGCAATTGGGAGAGTTAGTTTCCATCGACGGCAGTTTAATTGATGCGGTTTTATCAATGCACTGGGCTGATTACAGAAAAGGAGCTAAGAAAGCAAAAGCGCATTGTGGGTTTGATATCAACCATGGCATCCCAAGCAAAATATTCCTTACAGATGGCAACGGTGGAGAGCGTCCTTTTGTAATGCGTATCCTTTCCAAGGGGCAAACCGGTGTGATGGATCGAGGGTATCAATCGCATAAAGACTTTGATCTGCTTCAGGAAGAAGGCAAACATTTTGTTTGTCGTATTAAAAGCAAAACAACCCGAACCGTAATCGAAAAGCATGCGGTAAACCCTGACAGCCATATTTTTTATGATGCATTGGTCCTGCTTGGTACTCCTAATCAGAATCAGACCGTCAAACCTGTTCGAGTTGTCGGTTATGAAATTGCAGGGGTCAAATACTATGTGGCCACTGATCGACATGATTTAACAGCAGAACAGATAGCCAGTGTGTATAAACTCAGATGGACTATTGAAAATTTTTTCAAATGGTGGAAAGAGCATTTAAAGGTGTACCATTTGATTGCCCGCAGTGAATATGGGCTTATGGTTCAAATCCTTGCAGGCCTTATCACTTATCTCCTGCTGGCAATCTACTGCCGGGAACAGTTTAACGAGAAAGTCTCCATCAAAAGAGTCCGGCAGTTGCGTACTGCAATTCTTAATGACCTTTTCACCGGCCACAATGGACCACCGGATTCAGACAGGGACAGTATTGTCAAAGAACAAAAAAAATTATCACAAGCAAAAACCTAACCGGACATTACTGATTTCTATCCATTGTTTCATAGTCTTGTAGTCTTCTTCTACAGGCCACCTCAAATGATAAAGTTCAGAAAACTGATTATGCGTAAAGGTTTGTTTGTCAATGATGGATGTAATGAGGATTTCAGCTTCGCCTGTCTCTAACTCAATCCGAATCAATCGTAGTTTTAATGGCTTTAAATCAAGCCCCATTTCTTTGCATTGTTTTATTGAACTGGGGAATGGCGTCAAAGATATGATTTTTTCCTTCTTGCCTGAATTATAAAATTGCCGGACTATTTTCCATCTTTTTAGCTGAATCCGGGCGCAAAAATCGGCACCTTGATTGAGAATGAGATTAAACAGCCAATATGCTGGATAGCCCCTGTCCAGAAGTATAAGGTCACCTGGTACCATTTTTAAACAATGGAAGGCGGCCAGTTCACGTTCTCCAGTTTCTTTGGGGACAATTTGAGCGTCAACAGTTATTTTGTTGAGTGGATCGAACATCTGAGAAATGCGGGCCATGGGGCATTTTTCTCCCTGGCGTGGATTCCATGCTCCAAAATGTTTTAATATTGATTCAATCCGGGGCAGTTGAGCTGTCGACCCGTCTATAGCAAGCAGATTAAAACCCTCCCATCTCAAGGGGGCAAAATTCTGATAGAAAAAATCTATCTGCTGATCATTAAGCTCGGAGAATGCCTCGTATTTTAATTTCATCCTGGCTTTGGTCAAGGCTGGCTTGGAGATAAATCGCCTTATAACATCAAACCCGAATATGGCTTTAAAGAAATGGTCGAGTTCATCCTGATATGAACCCTTGACCAAATTCATCAGGAAAAATATAAGTATTGAAAAGGACAGTTTTCTGTTACGGGTGAAATTTTTTGGACTTTGGCGGTGTTGATTGATAAAATTTGAAGAATTGATATTTTTTTTAAGAAAATCAATTAGTTTGGCACATATATTGGAAAGCAGGTTCCGTGCCAACCGGTGTAAAATTGTTATCAAATTTCGACATGATATGCTCCTTTTTTTATGATAATTGGCTGTTATTATTAGAATTGAGTATATCATGTCGATTTCATTTTTTCAATGATTTTATCATTAATATCAGCAAGTTAAACACAAAATCTTCTTAAGTTAATGACATTGAGTGATCATTCACTAAAATTTTAGGTGTATGGCCCTACTTTCGAATCCCCCTTTCTCATATTCTTGCACTCTACCCAGAATATCGAAAGTATAACATTCTAAAATTTGCATAGCCAAACAACACGCGGCACCAAATCCCCTTTTGATCATCATGGCACCAATGGGACACAGGCCATTCACTGGGCATGTCTTGACGCAAATTCGAAATTCAGCCCATGCATTGAAAATTATATTCAAAGCAGGGGCTTTTACTCTAAAAACAAATTGAACAAACGCTGGTATTGTCTTAGATTATATGCAAGTTCTATGCAAAAGGAACCGATTGCGAATAGGGTGTAGGAAAGAAAATCCGGGGAAAATATGGAAACCTTTTCCAGTTCAGCTTTTTTGGCTGAAAAATAAATTATAATTATTTTGTGAATCTAATTTATGGAATTGTAAGATCCCATATTTAAAGCATATATCAGGGTTGGTGTGTAATCCTGGTAATAGTTTTGGGAAATAAATGTAATAGTGCTATGTAAAATTTTTCCTAGCAAAGGGATCGCGGTCCTTGAGACCGGACGGCCAAGGATGGACAATGGGAGAATAACCTGACAGGGGGCGCTATTCTATATTTTTCCAAGGATTTAATATGGTAACATTGGTGGGGGAAAAGTCTTTCTCATTTCTTGTTACAACAATTAAATTGTGGGCTTGAGCCACTGCCGCGATCAAGCTGTCTGCGGTTGCAACCGGCGTTCCGTTATCTTCTGCTTTTCCTTGAATACTCCCCCAACTTTCTGCAACGGCTAAATCAACAGGGTAGATTCTTGCCTGGTAATCCTCCAAAAGGGTATTCAGCCAGTTTGTGAGCTGATGTTTCTTATTTGAGTTCTGTAGTTTTGTGATGCCTTTGCGTATTTCCCCAATGGTTATAACAGATAAAAAAAGTCTCTTATCAGGTATCTGGTTTATCCAATTGATGACTTTTTCATTAGGCGTTGCCCTGACCAATTCTGATATCACACAGGTATCTAGTAAATAATTCAAAGTTCAATATCCCTGGGATAGTCTTTTTGTCTTTCAAACTCAAAATCGTCATCCATCTTGGGGCAACTTAAAAGAAATTCTTTTAATGTCGGTTTTTTGGTGGTGATTTTTTGATATTCTTTAACGGACAGGATAACCACAGCTTCTTGACCTCTGCGGGTTACGAATTGTGGTCCTGCTTTCAATGCATTTTCAACAACCTGACTGAATTTCGCTTTGGCATCTTGTAATTTCCATGATTTTTTCATATCCCCCCCTGTATATGTTGTTACTAGTCAGTCTAGTCTATTTAAAATGCTGAGTCAATTTTTTTTCTGGTTATGGCAGGGTGGAATACAGAGGGATCACATGATCAGTGATGACAGGCCTTTGAGAATCAGGCGGGCTGATACAAAAATCAGCAAAAGGCCCAGGATTCGCCGGAACATGGTTTCGGATATGGATTGAAAGGTTCGGTTGCCCAGAAAGATGCCCAGAAACATGGCCGGGATCATCAAAAGCCCGTAGCCCACCAGCTGGAAGGTTAGCAGCCCGTTGGCCATGAATGTTGCTGTCTGGGCCATGGCGGCCGGGATGAAAATAAGCACCAGCAGCCGTCGCAGGAACCGCTTGTCCAGGTACCGGCCGAAGTGAAGGATCAGGGGCGGGGCATTGATCCCCACAAACCCGCCGCAGAATCCGGCAAAGGCGCCCACCCCAAGGTCCATGGCCCCGGCCTTTTGGGGCGTTTGCCGCCGCGTTTTGGGGCTGGGGGCGCGAAACAGGAAATAGAAAGCTGTGAGAAGGAAAACCCCGCCGAGAACCAGCTGAAACGGTTGATTGGGGATGATGCCAAGGGTAACGGCCCCGACAACGGAGCCTAAAACCATAAAAACCGATACCGGTATCCAGTAATACCGGGAAAGGGGCAAGGGATCCACCCGAAGCATGCTCAGCCCGCCGAAAATGTTAATAAAGGAGGCCAGAACAATGGTGAGCTTCGGATCAATCACCAGGGACCCCAACGCCACAATGACCATGGTGGTGCCGGTTCCCGTCACCCCTTTTAGAAAAAAGGCGGTCAGGGCAACCAGGGGAATGAACAGGTATTCCATAATTTTTTTAAAAGAACCTGGGATTTGAGACTTGGGATCTGGGGTTCCCCTGCGGTTCTTTTCGCAAATCCCAAGTCCCAAATCCCATATCCCGATCTTTCAAGCCTATGTTGTGGACGAAGTGTCTTTCAAGAGATAAATTCACCCGATGGTTGAAAAGTCAAATCACCCCAGTATCAACCGCTGGGGATCGCAAGTGTTCCTGAGAATGTCCAGTTCTACTTTGGTGGGCGGTTCGGCCTGCACGGCACTTGCCACATCCATGTCAAACCCGGTGTTGTCCAGGATATCCTCCGGGGTAACTCCGGGATAAAACCGGTCCAGGATCATTTTCTTTGTATCCGGATCAAAACGCATGACCCCGAGGTTGGTCACCACCACAGAAACCCCGCCGGGCCTGAGGCCTGCTTCTTCCCGCTCATTGCCGCCGCCAAGCTGGCCCGGGCTGGTCAGGTAATCCAGTTTCGGGACAAACTTTCGTTTCTCATGCTGCATAAAGGCAATGCAGCGGGGAACAAAGCTGGCCACATCGCACCCGCCGCCGGACCCGGAAAACCGGATGTCCGGGGAATAATAATCCCCGATGCAGGTGGTGTTCAGATTGCCGTACATGTCGATCTGGGCCGCGCCCAAAATGGCGATGACCTTGCTGCCGGTGATGGGGTTCTGCATGGTGGCAAAGGCATCGGTCAGCCGTGAATTGGCCGCCGCCCAATACATGATCCGGGGATCGGCCACGGCAAAGGGCAGTTCTTCGAGCAACGAATCCATGGCCCCGGTTTCAAAAAAAATCACGCTGTCCGGCGCGTTGATGTTTTTGGCGGCCATGGCCGCGAGCATGGAAATGCCGGTGCCGGAAAACACGATATCCCCGTTCCTGATTTCCCGGGCCGCCATGATGGTCATGATTTCCCGGGGGGTATAGTCTTTGGCCTGTTCCATATTAGTCCCTTTTCATGTTGACGCTGTAGCCGGTTCTCTTGTCCGCACGGATGGCCGCAAGCCGCTCTTCTCCCACAAGGGCCATGAATTCTTCATGGTCACGGGGGCCGTAAATGTACTTGTCCTGGTAGTTTTTGAAGGCTGCGTCGTCCCGGGCCGCATCGGCAAATTGTTTCAGGTATTGGGCATCATAGTCATAATGGCCATATACCGCCGAGGGGTACCCGCCCAAAGGCACATGGCAGACCGCAGACACATGGATAAACGGGATCTGGTTTAAATCCGGGTTTTCCCTTAAGGCCTCTTTTTCAACCAGTTCTTCGCAGGTAACGATCACGGCCCTGGACGCCTTGACCTGTTCAATATCGGCAAAGGTCAGGCCCTTGATGCGGCAGGTGCCCATGGCATCGGCCTGCTGGACATGGATAATGGTGACATCCGGGGTAATGGCCGGGACCAGGACCACCTTGGAGGCCCCGGCAAGGTTGCCGAAGGGGTTGTCCATGACCACCAGTTTTTTGTCCACGATTTTGGGGTCCTTTTCTCTTACAGCGGACGGGATCCCCCATTGGGTGATGATCTGAGAGCCCAGCCCAGACAACGTGGGCAGAAACGGCACCCCCATGGCACCGGCCAGGAACCTTAAGCTCATCATATAGTTGGAATAATCTTCAAACAAAATCTCGTTGTTCCGGCAGGCCCGGGCAAACCGGATACAGGTCGGGGCGGCCTTGCCGTTGCCGCCATAGGCGATTTCAAGCTTGGATACGGCGCCTGCCCCGATCAGCTCATCAAGGCCGGTACCGTTGGAATGGGCATAAAGGTGGAGGTCTGTTATCCCCTGCCGGATAATTTCATACACCGCGGCCATGGGATTCCGGTTAAGGGTAAACCCGCCGATGGAAATATGGGATCCGTCTTTGACGTATGTTTCAATGGCCCGGGCCAGGGGGATTACCTTGTCGTTCTGGTTGGTCATTATGAAGTCCTTTTTCAACTCAAGCACTGGGGTTCACTTTTTGAAGTCCGCAAGCCAGACATAACGCCGCAAATCCTGCCGCATCCGCCCAATAGGCCGGCCAGAGCAGGCCGGCGGCCGCCCCCCAGAAAAGCAGGGTTTCCAACACGGTGGCCTTCCTTAAAAAGTACCGCTCCAGGGCCGAGGCAAAGGCAAACAGCCCCAGGGTCGTGGTGACCATGGTCAGGCCCACCTCCCAGTGAAACAGGTCATAGGTCTCCCCCATGCCCAGCAAGGGGCGGTAAGCCATGACAATGGGGATGATGTAAAGCCCCTTGGCCAGTTTCCAGGACACAAAGGCCGTTTCCATGGGATTGGCCCTGGCAATACCGGCCCCGGCAAAACTGGCCAGGCTGACCGGCGGGGTCACATTGGCATCCTGAGAATACCAGAAGACGATCATGTGCGCCACCAAAATGGGAACCCCCATGTCCATCAGTGCGGGCCCGGCCAGAGTGGCCAGAACAATATAGCTGGCCGTTACCGGCAGTCCCATGCCCAGGACCAGGGATGCGCCGCCGATGAGCAGGATGGCCAGCACCTCAATGCCGAAACTCAAGTCAAGGACCAGGCTGGAGAACTTGAGCCCCATGCCCGTAAGGCTGACCATGCCCACGATAATGCCCGCCGCCGCACAGGCCACCGACACCATGACCGCATTTTTGGCCCCGTTATCAAAGGCCGATATCACGGATTTTCCCTGGTCAAGACCAAACCGGAATAAAGAGGGTTTGGCTTCCCGGGTCGTGGACCACTTGACCAGGTTGGCGGCAATGCTGATGAGCAGTGTGCTGACCACGGCAATAAATCCGGCCATCATAGGCGAGTAGTTGGAGACCAGGACATAGATCAGGATCAGCACCGGAATAATAAAATGAAGCCCTTCCTTGATAACGTTCATCAGTTTGGGAAGGCTTTCCTTGGGCTGTCCCTTGAGGCCGTATTTCTGTGCCTCATAATGGACAAAGATCAGAACCGTCAGGTAATACATGATGGCCGGGACCAGCGCCACCTTGATGATGGTCAGATAGGGGGTGTTGGTGAATTCGGCCATTAAAAAAGCGCCGGCCCCCATGATGGGGGGCATGAGCTGGCCGCCGGTGGAGGCGGCCGCTTCTATGGCGCCGGCCACATGGTTCCGGTACCCCACTTTTTTCATCATGGGGATGGTAAAGGATCCTGTGGCCACCACATTGCCCACGGCTGAGCCCGAGACAGATCCCATAAATCCAGACGCCACTACGGACGCCTTGGCCGGCCCCCCTGAAAAGCGGCCGGTCAGGGCATAGGCAATGTTGATGAAAAAGGCCCCGCCCCCGGTGGTTTCCAGGATGGCACCAAACAGGACAAACACGAACACAAAGGTGGCGGCCACGCCGATGGGGAGTCCGAAAATCCCTTCAGTGGTCAGCCAGAGGGTGGTGGTGATCCGCTCGATACTGTATCCTTTGTGCATGATCAGTTCGGGCATATAGGGACCGTACATGGCATAGAGTATGGCCACGGCACAGATCCCGCTCATGATTCCCCCGATTACCCGCCGGCAGGCTTCCAGCACCAGCAGGGTGCCGATTAAACTGACCACCCGGTCATGCATCAGCCAGTCGCCCTGGCGTTCAAAAATAGCGGTCAGGTTGACGCAGATGTAAGCCGTGCAGTAGATGGACAGGGCCACCAGGACCCAGTCCAGAAAAAGGAAAAAGGAAAACCGGTCCTTTTGGGCTTTCTTATGGGCCGGCCGCAGTAAAAAGGTCAGGGTCAAAATCGCCCCCAGGTGGACGGCCCGCTGCACAATGGCCGTCATGGCCGTCACCCCGGCCGTATAAAGCTGGTACAGGCTTAAACTCACGGCCACCACCATCACCACCCAGGCCGTTATCTTTACCAGGTTCAGATTAGCTGATGAAATATGCGGGGCAACCTCGACATCATTTGCTATGATTGTATCTGCTGTGATTGAATTATCGACCATTGTATACCTTCTTGTTTAGGGACATGGGATTTGGGACCTGGGACCTGTGGGTGCTCTGCAGCTATTTTCCGCAAGTCCCAGGTCCCATATCCCAAGTCCCCCTTAAGTCCATTCTTTCTTTAACGTGAACCACCATTGGTGGAGCAGGCTCACCGGACGGCCGGAGAACATGACCGCCTCATGGGCCAGGGTTTCAGACAGGTTAAACCGTTTATCCCGCCAGATCAGGGTATGGTCCACACCGGGGCTTCCCACCCTGAGGATAAACTCGCCCACGGGCATGTGCATGTCCGTAATGACTTCGTAAATGCCCTGTTTCACCATCCGGCCCACCCCCGGCATCTTTCCCATGCCGGCGCCGAATTTTTCATATTTCTCCTCTTCGATATAGATATGGCCGCTGGCATCCATGCTGTGGGACTCCCAGATCGGGGCGTTTTCCACAGAATGGTAATAGTGGATAGTAAAGCGTTCTCCAGGTTCCAGGGGCAGCACCATAACGGTGCCGCCCCCGTTGACCTTTGTCAGCTTGAGCCCAAGGCCGCCCGGGGTCAGCCGGGCGGTCAGGAGCATGGAAAACAAAAGGCCCAGAACGCAAAAGGCAATTAAAGAAAACCGACGGATCATGGTTTCAGGCGGTCAGGAACCGGGATGCCTTTTTCTTCCAAATATTTGAGGGTTCCCGGATGCAGGGGAATGGAGGAATACTTAACCGTGTTTTCAGGCGTTGTATAGGCGGCTGACGGGTGGATCTTGACCAGGTAGTCGTTGTTTTCAAACAGGGCTTTGGCCAGCTTGTACACCAGGTCCGTATCCAGAGATTTCTGGCAGATCATCACGTTCCACACCCCGATGGTGGGAACGGGCTTGGCAACCCCGCGGTAAATGCCGCCGGCCAGTTCCACCCCGGCATAGGTCGATTTGGCGGCCAGTATTTTATTGGTCTGCTCCGGGGTAAATCCTAAAATATTGATCTCATGGGTGGTGGCCAGATCCAGTATGGAGCTGGTCCCGGGGCCCACAGACCAGATGCCCACTTCGATGGTGCCGTCCCTTAAGGCATTGGCACTTTCGGTAAAGGACAGGCGGCTGTCTTTAAAGGAATCCGTGGTGATTCCCAAGGCATTAAGGACGGCTTCCGCCATGAAGTTGGTGCCGGAACCCGGGCTTCCCGTTGAAATGTTTTTGCCGGTGACCTGCTCGATATTGGTGATGCCGCTTTTCTTTAAGGCCACCACCTGGAGCAGGTTCGGATACATGATGGCCATGGACAGGATGTCATGTTTTTTGCCTTTGAATTTCCCGTCACCGTTGTAACCGGCCACGGCCACATCCCCCATAACTTCCCCGATAACGGTTTCGCCCTTGTGGGCGAGTTTGACGTTTTCAACACTGGCACCGGTCACTTCGGCCACCGCCTTGACCCCGTCCACCTTTTTGGACCAGACTTCAGCCACGCCACCGCCGTAAGGGTAGTAAATACCGCCGGTACCGCCGGTGCCGATACTGATGAAAGTGGTTTTAGCGTAAGCTGTGCCCATAACGGCCAGCCCGAAGATAAGCGCGGAAAAGAGGATAATTCTGGTTTTCATGGATCTTTTCTCCTTTTTTAGAGACTTGGGACATGGGACTTGAGACCTGGGACTGCCTTACGAAACGTCTTCTAAAGTCTAATGTCTAATGTCTACAGTCTAAAGTCTATAGTCTAACGTCTACAGTCTAATTTTACTTACTGAGGGTTTTAATCACTAGATCAATCTTGCCCGGATAGCCGTTAACCCCTTTTACAGGGTATTCAAACTCCATGGCTTCCCCGGGTTTCATTAACCCTTTTTTGGTCGTCCGGGGCAGGAGGCCGCCCACGGCCTTACCGTTTTCAAGAAAAATGTTGACTTTGAACCGTTGGTCTTCCGCGCTGATGTTTTTCACTGCAACCTTGAAATGAAGGGTGTCTTCACCTTCCCACGGTTTGAGAACACATGAAAAATCTTCCAGGGATGCCTCCGGTGCAATGGTTTGATTGATGTCTGATGCCTTTGCACATGAGAAGCTTTCTCCGGGTTTGGGTTTCGGTGCTGAACAGCCTGCCAGGACCATAATCCCGACGATGATCACCAGCCATGCCCACGCAAATTTGTGTTGGTGCTGACGCATAACGCTTTCCCCTTTTTTGGTTCACCGTGAAAGTCAAAAAAAACCTGCAACAGCTTAACCTTCATCGGCTGTCAGGTCGGCCCTTTGGCGCCCGACAGGTTAATGGATGTGATGCTGATTCCCGGGGGGCAATGATCTTGCAGTGGTGCCTGCAGCAACCATGGCCCGGGGTGTTTCTTATTTTCAGGGTATTGCCTAATTCCAGGGTACTCACTCGTACAATTGCAAGCATGATGCCAGGTCAAAGAAAAATATATCTGGCTTTAATTTAAATGGGTTACATCAGGCCAAAAAGACGATAAAGAACGGGAAAGTCTATCTTGTGCGGATTCTGAACGCCATCACCGTGCGAATTTCGCACAGCCTCCCATAAATAGTGTATGACCGAAAACCCGTGTTTGGACGAAAAGGGCCCAGATGCAGATTTTTCTGCAACGCAGCAGATGGGTGACGTTTCGTTCAAACACAAATTACCGAACAATCTGGCCGGCCATCACCAGTATGGACATGGGAATCTGCACATTAATCTGCCGGGCGGTTTTCATATTGACACAGATATGGGTGTGATCGAGCATGGAGGAGGGAATATCCCAAGGATGGGCCCCCTCAAGGATTTGAACGGCTTTTTGGGCGGCGATCCGGCCCAGCTCATAGTACTTGGGGACAAATCCAAGAAGGACCCCGTCTTCAGGCACCATACTCCCCACCGAGGAAATGGAGGGGATGCCATAGGCGTTGACCTGTTCCATGATTTTTTTGCCAATGGATTTAATCATGGAGTCCGACGGCAGGAATACGGCGTCTACCTGGCCCTTAAGCCCGGGCAGAACGCCGGGGATATCGGTTTCACAGGATATCCTAAACTCTTTGAGCAAAAACCCGAGCTGTGCCTGGAGACCTTTGACCGTATGACACTGGATCACAGAATTTTGTTCTTTGGGATTATAGATGATCCCGAGCTGTTTGAAGTTTACCACCTTTTTCAGGGTTTTAAGTGAATTGACGGCCGACACCTTGTTGCTGGCACCGGTGGCATTATTTTTTGAGCTTTCCCAACCCGCAATGATGCCGGAGTCCACGGGCCGGCTGACAATGTTGAAAACCACCGGGGTTGTCTTGATTCTGGAAAGGACGGCTTTGGATGCGGTGGTCCCGAACACATAGATCAGGTCCACCCTTTGTTTCTCAATCATGGAAATAATATCGTGGAGTTTTTCAATATCCTGGCCGGCATGGTACGGTGTTACCCCAACCGTCAGGGGACAGGCGTTCAATTCTTCCATAAACCCTTTTTCCGCCGGGGTTTCTCCCCGCCAGGTGATCATGGCCACCTGGTATGTTTGGGCCTGCACCATGCTGCAATAAAGCATCAGCAACAGGCCCGGCAGGGCCATGGCTGTTTTCCTGGAGAACCCCATCTGCGGTATGGTCAGCCTTAACCATTTCATTGGGTGTTGGCAGCCACCCCTTTCTGCAGCCGGTTAATGCGCCGGATCAGGGCATACCGGCTGATGCCCAGCATCTTGGCGGCCCGGGTTTTGTTCTGGTTGGCTTTTTTCAAGGTGGTGTCAATGATCTGCTTTTCGGTCCGGCTTAAAATTTCATCAATATCCCCGCTGCCGTTTGGCGGCTCTTTGAGGGGCGCTTCCGGCACAGAAACGGTATCCCGCATCTGTTCAGGCAAAAGGCTTTCATCCACCACATCGGCCTTGCAAAAGATCACGGCCCGTTCAATAACGTTTCGAAGCTCCCGGACATTGCCGTACCAGGGATAGGCATTAAAAATCTCCTCCACCTCCGGTGCCAGGGGCCTTGCTTTTTTCCCCATGTCTTTGGAAAATTCTTCAATAAAATAGTTGCTCAAGGTAAGGATATCATCCCGTCTTTCCCGCAGGGGCGGGGCATGGATAGAGACCACATTCAGCCGGTAGTAAAGGTCTTTTCGAAATCTTTTTTGTTCAATGGCCTTTTCCAGATTCTGGTTGGTGGCCGCAATGATCCTCACATCCACCTCAATATCCTTTCCGCTGCCCAGCCGTTTAAACTGTTTTTTCTCCAGAAAGGTCAACAGCTTGGCCTGGATGGACAGGGGCATTTCCCCGATTTCATCTAAAAAAACCGTCCCGTTGTCCGCGATTTCCAGCAGCCCCTTCTTTTTTTGCCGGGCATCGGTAAACGCGCCTTTTTCATATCCGAACAATTCACTTTCAATGAGGTTTTCCGGTAAAGAGGCACAGTTGATCTCCATAAACGGGGCGCTGCTGCGATTGCTTTTATAATGGATGGCCCCGGCAATCAGCTCCTTGCCCGTGCCGCTTTCCCCAAGGACCAGGACCGTTGTCCGGTCGGTTTTGGATAAAATTTCAATCTGTTTGTAGATTTCCATCATTTTATCGCTCTCACCCACCAGGTCGCAGAACCGGTAAATCTTGCGCTGCTGGTATCTTAAGAAGGCCACTTCCTTTTTAAGGGTATGGTCCTTGACCGCCTGATGAACCAGTTTTTTGAGTTCCTCTAAATCAAAGGGTTTGTTGATAAAGTGGAACGCGCCGCATTTAACGGCCTCCACCGTTATCTTGGTGTCGCCGAAGGCGGTCATGATAATGACGGCAATATCCGTATCTTTTTCCCTGATTTTTTTTAAGACATCAATCCCGTTCATCCCCGGAAGCCTTAAGTCCAGAAGAACCACCACCGGCTCAAAGTGGGACAGCGCGGCCAGGCCCTCCTCTCCGGTATGGGCCACCTGAACGTTGAATCCGCCTTCTTCAAAGTCCATTTTAAGAGACCGGCACAATATTTTTTCATCATCAACTATCAGTATTTTTTCCTGGGACATCCTGGATTTCCTTTATCCTGCCGCCGGGATGACCAGTTCCCGGGTTTCGGGGACCAGTCCGCCGGCCGCTGTTTTGTCGTTGAATACCGGGATAATCAGGGTGACCCGGCAGCCTTCACCCGTCTTGCTGTCAATATAAATAAAGGCATTGTTTTTTTCCATGAGCTTGTGGGCGATGGAAAGCCCTAAACCGGTACCGTTGGGATCCGTGGTAAAAAAAGGATCAAACACCCGGGACAGGTTTTCCTCTTTAATGCCCGTGCCGGTATCTGAAAAGGAGATGGCCATGTAATCGGTGTCCGCACAGAACAAAGGGCCCAAAGGTTTGGCTATTTTTTCCCGGATCAGGTCCTGGTCCATCACCCTGGCCGCTTCTATGGTGAGGCTGCCGCCGCCGGGCATGGCGTTGACGGCATTGAGGATCAGGTTTAAAAACACCTGCTGGATCTGTTCCCGGTCAATAAAGGCCTGGGGCAGATGGGATTCAAATATCCGGGCGATCTGGATCTGGCGGTTCTTGATCCGCTCCATCAACAGGTCCAGGGTTTTTTGAATCACGCCGCTGATGTCCACGGCCGTGGGAAAGTTGGGGGAAGGGCCTGAAAATTTAAGCAGATCGCTGACGATCTCATTGAGCCGGTCGATTTCACTGAGGACCCCGTTGGCCAGAATCAGCTGGGATGGGCTTGACAGCCGTTTGGCCAGCACCTGGATACTGGTTTTCATCCCGGCCAGGGGGTTTCGGATTTCATGGGCAATACCGGCGGATAATTCGCCTAAGGATGCCAGCTTGTCCACCCGGATCATGAGCTGGTCAATCCGCTTTCGGGTGGTGATATCCCGGATATCGGCAATGGCGCCGATGATTTTGCCTTTGCCGTCGTAAAGCAGGGCCGTGTTAATCTCCATAAAAATGGGTTCGCCCATGCCATTCTCAAAGTCCACCACCTGGTGTTCCAGCATCTTTTTTTCTTCAAGGGTTTCCATGAGCAGTGCCATGGTTTTTTTAATGCCCGGGGGAGCACTTTCAGGGTCACCCAGATCCTGCCGGTCAAAGGACAAAATTTTTCTGGCGCTCTGGTTAATGGAAGAAAGACGGCCTTTGTTATCCACCGTGATGATGCCGCTGGAAACGCTTCGCAGGGTATTGTCGCTGAAGGTTTTCAGATCCACGATTTTCTGCATGGAGGTTTTGAGCCGGGCCGCCATATTGGTAAACTCCAGTGCCAGCAGCTGAAACTCCTGGGTTGAGGTCACCGTGATTTTCTGGTCCAGGTCCCCGGCGCCAATGGCCCGGGCCCCCGTGACCAGCTGGCCGATGGGATGGGTCAGGCTTCGGGCAAACAAAACAGAGACCAGAACAATCAAAAGCGCCATCAGGGCACTAAAGGTCACGATGCTGCGGCGCAGTTTGAAAATATCGGCCATAAATTCGGATTTCTGCAAGGTAATCCCCACGCTCCAGTTTTTGATGCGGCAAGGGGTGAACACCATGAATTTGCGGGTGTTTTTAAACCGGTAATGGCCGAACCCGGGAGCGCCTTCCCGTATTTTTTCCGTAAGCATTCTCAAATCGGCATCCGTGCTGTTTAAAAAAAAATTTTCCAGGTTCAAGGCCGGGTCCGGATGAAATAACAACACGCCTTTCTGGTCGATCAAAAAGGCGTGTCCCTTTGTGCCGATGGTCAGATCCGAAACAAAATCCGTAAACGCGGCCAGCCGGATTTCAAACACCAGAAGCCCTACCGGCTTGGAGGGATCTTCAAAATCATAAATTTTTTTGGACAACACCAGATAGGAGTTCCCGTTCCCTTTTTCAAAGAAGACATCAGACAGGAAAACTTCCTTTTTCATGGCGTTTTCAAACCAGTCGGCATCTTTAAATGAATGACCGGCATTGGGAAGGGATTCAGGAAGGCTGAAAAGGGAGCGGCCGTCCAGGGCAATCAGATGTATCCGCCGGTAAAACCGGTTGTTGTTCTCGTATTCATCCAAAAGCCGCCGGGCCGTGTCCAGCCGCTGGCCGAATTCAAACTGGAGAAAGGACAGCTGGATAAAGGGAAAATTGCTCAGCAGCTTGATATCCTTTTCACAGACGTCACAGAAATTGTCGATCTGCTGGGCGGTTTTCTGGGCCAGGTTCCCGAGCTGTTCCCGGGTCTGGATCAACAGCGCGTTGGATGCGGTTTTATAGACGAAAAAACCGACTATGATCAGGGGGATGACGCCCAGGATGACAAAAATGGCAATGGATTTGGACCGGATACTGGAAAAGAGATGCTCAAGTGAGAATACGTGCTTCAAAATCGGTCTCCAAAGGCGGTGGTCGGATTTGCAGCAAACTTTCAGTGTTCAGTTACCGGCCGTTGGGTGGCAGTTGGATGATGTGACCTGTGAAGTAGAATATGCCAACGGCGTTCACAATTTGTTGCGGGCTTGCGGGCCCTTGTGCGTTTTCTAATCGTTACATTCTCCAGCGAATCGTGTCAACCCCAGTCTCGCACACCTTCAGGGTAAACCAAGGAAAGCTGTCCAAAGCACTGATGTCAATTTTGAATAGATTGTGAGGATAAAAAACGCAGACCGGAGGAAGGGAGACGGGAGACCGGATCGCGCATCCTTAGGGGATTAGGCTGAAGGCTGAAGGGGTTTAGGGTTTCGAATCCCTAAGGATGGTGCATCCCTTCAGCCTAAACCCCTAAACTCAATTAGAGATTATCTTTACTCCGGCACAGCAGAACGGCTGTTCTCATCCCCTGTCACCAGGGGCTTGATATCCAGGATTGGTGTGCCGTCCATCATGTCAATGTGCTTGACCGTGATGCGGGCACCGTCCATGCCAATGACCTTAACCACGCTCATGCCGATGGCATTGGGCCGTTTGGGAGAACAGATGCTGAACACCCCCCGGGGGGCCGGATGGTGGGCCGGGGACTGGACAAGATTATCAGAACTGAATGCCGGGCTTTTGTGGAAGTGGAAAAGTACCACGATTTTCTGGCCGGGCTCAATATCCTGCAGCCCTTTTTCAAATTCCGGGTGAATGTCCAGTACACCGGTTTCCTGTGACACGGACCAGTGTCTTGGCAGTGTTTCGGCCTGGGTTCTCACATATCCGATGGGGCTCAAAGAAATCGGTTTTTCATTTGTCATCATATTCACCAAAATTTATTCTTTCAAAGGTTTCCGGATTAAAAATGAAACAAGAAATACTGCCCTAGATTGTCATAATGGTCATATGATGTAAATTCACATCCATATTGGGTTTTGGAAAACCCTTTGATGATCTCAACCTCCCGCAAAACCGAAGAGTGGGTTTTATCATCCAGGGTAAACCTGACCCGGACCCGGTCCCCGTCTTCTAAAGGAACCGGTTTATGGATATTCATCTTTATGCCGTTTTTTGACAAATCTTCTACGGTAGCGGGGATCTTTTCCCCCGATACCAGTACGGTAGCGTCAAAATTTGTTTTTTTTCTGAAGTTTTTTCTTCTCTGCAAAACCACATGGTCAATATTGCCGCATTTGCATTTTACTTTCAGTTGTACGGTTGCCTGGTGCGAGATAAAACTGGATACATCTTTTTTATTTGTTTTGCCGCATTTTGAACAGGTAAATGTAGCCGACAGATCCGGTCGCACAAAAATTTGAGTTTTCATTGGGTTGGGGTAATTTTATGTTAAAAAATAAATATGTCATCATTCTGATTCAACCATAGGTCAAATATAGTACCCTACTATAATAAGCATTATTCTGATTTCAAGGGGTTCGGTTCCACCCCGGCCCCAGAGGCTATAAAACCCACAAAAATCCCTTAGAGCTGCCATACCCATTTGATCCCCAGAAACAGGGTCACCAGCAGGGCCGCCCCGCCCCCGGCGTTTAAAAGCCACCCGTTTTTATGGTCTCCGGCAAAGGCGCGGTCATTGAGCAGCTTTAAAAAAATAGCCACAAACAGCGGGGTCCCCATGAACGACAGGGCCAGCATGATCAGCAAAAGGTTAACGGGCCGGCCTGACAAAAAGGCCCCGGGCAGGGCAATAAGGCAGCCCAAAAGTACTGTCAGCCGGTATTTGGGACTTTGAGGCTGCATGTCCCACTTCATCTTATCCCCCACCACATAGGCAGCGGCAATAAAGGTGGGCATGATGGTTGAAAATACGGCACACCAGATGCCAAGGCAGAAAAATCCATGGGCATAGCCCCCCAGCAGCGGGGCAATGGCATCGGCCATCTCAAACAGGGTGTTGACGCTGATGCCCGCTGGATGGAGGACACAGGCCCCGGTAAGGTAAATGGCCGTGCAGTAGATCCCGAACGCCCCCAGAAGAGAGATGGCCGTGTCGGTCAGGGCAAATTTCAAGTCCGCTGTTTTCCAGCCCTTTTCATGAACGGTATAGGTCTGCATGGACAAGATGGTCACGTGGATGGACCCACCCATGATGGCGGTCATCATCAGCACCTCGGACCTGCCGAAATGGGTGAGATCCGGCACCAGGCCGGCCAGGGCCAGGCCCAGATCCGGCCTGGCGATGAACAAGGTGCCGATAAAACAGACCACCAGCAGTGAAACAATAATTTTGCACAAAATTTCTATGGCCTTGTATCCGCCGTGGGCCACAAGGCCGTAGAACACGGCGGCAAACAAAAGTCCCCACCAAGGGGTATCCACACCGGTGACAAATCCGGTCACCGCCACCAGAATTTTCAACAGCACCACATTGCACAGCCAGATAACGATAAGGGCGTCCAGGGCCACCACCCAGGCCGGCAGGCCCCCCCATTTTTCTTCCACAATGGAGACGATCCCTTTTTCGCCGATCAGTGCGGTTTTGGCCGCCATGTACTGGCAGACAAAGGCCAGGACCACACTGAGTACCACCACCCACAGGAAATCATACCCATAGGTCCCCCCGGCTTTGGCCACACTCAGGGTAGTGCCGGGGCCGGCCGCCACGGCGCTGATGACCCAGGCCGGGCCAAAAGAAGCTGCAATCCGGCCAATAGAAAAAGATTTTTGATGAGACGAACGAATGCTATCTTGTGAATATGCCATGATGTCTCCTAAGGCCTTCAGGCCTGATTCTGGTTCATATGATGGATGTCTGCCTTCAGACGCCTGCAGATGGTTTGTTCATCAAGGGCGTACAGGCTGTCAAAAAAATGTCCCATGAAGAAGCCGGGACCGCTGGTTTTTTCTCCGGCAAGCTCACCGGCAATCCCGGTAACGGCCACGGCTGCAGCAGCCGCATCAACGGCATTGTCCGCCACAGCGTAAAATGCAGCGCAAATGGCAGACAGCATGCACCCGGTGCCGGTGACCATGCCCATGAGTTCAGACCCGTTGAAGATCCGGATCAGCCGCGACGGCCCCAGTACCAGGTCGGTTTTCCCCGAGACAACCAGGGCGGACGCCGATGACATCAGCCGGTGGGCCCGGTCCGGAACCTCTTGAGCAGCGGCAGCCGGCCGGCCGTGGTGCAAAAGGATTTCTTTGGCCTGTTCCGGTGACACCGTGTTGTCCACCCCTTTTGAAGGCAGGCAGGTTCCGGCAAGGGCGCAGATTTCCGATGCATTTCCCTTAATTATCTTGGTTGGTGCTGCGGTGTTAAGGTCTTTGGCCAGGTCTGTCCGGTAGGGTCCGGCACCCGCCCCTACCGGGTCCAGGACCACTGGTTTCCCCGTGTCTCCGGCCATGGCCATCAACGTCTTCATCACGGACACGCGGTCTTCCACAGGGGTTCCCGTGTTGATACACAGGGCATCAGACATCCCGGACAGATATGGTGCATCCGGTCCAGCCCAGGACATCATGGGAGAGGCACCCAAGGCCAGGAGTGCGTTGGCGGTCTGGTTCATCACCACAAAATTGGTGACCACATGAACCAGGGGCCTGCCCTGTTTCACCCGGGCAAAAAGGCTGTAAATTTCTTTGGCAAGGTCATCGGTTTTCATCTTATGGCACACCTTTCCTTAAAAACTTTCCGGGGAAAGCATAAACGGCAGTGCCACAGCATGCGGAACGGATTTACAGGAATTTTAAAAGCCGTGATCAAAATGGCAGAAAAACCATTTTGGTATCCGCTTCCCTGCGTCGGTATTATCCGCATCAGGTTCCAAGGGTCGGAAAACTTGAATGTTCCCCTCTCAGCCGTTTAAAGCGCCCCCAGCAAAGATTGTGTTCAGCGCCATAATATGGCGGATATTTTAGAATCCGTCAAGCAATGCCATTAACTTAAGAAATTTGGCATACCGCGCAGGGGTTATGAAATGGGCGCCAACGGCGCTTCACCCTCTTGTCTCTTGTTTCCAGTTTCTTGTATTAACGCTTAAGTTAATGACATTGATCCGTCAAGCCTGAAAGAAAACCGGAGGAATTGGGAAATTATTTTCCCATATGTGTTACATTTTTTGCCTAATTTGTGTCATTTTTTGCCCAAATTCGTGCATTTTTTGCAACCCACCCCGGTTCATGTTCCTGGTACGGCTTTCCCAGGCCGGCACACAACATACACCAACCATTTAAAATGACAGGATTTAACACGGACCATCGGCATTTCATTCCTTTATACGGGCCTTTTCACAACAACTGGCACTGTTGTTGCTTTTATTTTTGATCAGGTTTTATTATAATAGTTGGCGTGGTTTGCAGTAAATTTATCCGTGAGGCGACCTAACACATTGCTGTCTTCGGTGCACCCACCTTGTTAACAGATGGACCTCTATTGAATTAAAATCAAAAGACGAGGGATCATGCGAAATTTTAGTTTATTTTTCCGTTCCTTTCTGGCGGTCATTGCCGGGCTCACCTTTCAATGGGCAACACCGGCATGGGCAGGCGCTTCTCCCGGACAAAGCCAGCCAAACCGATTATCCGCTTCCGGGACAACCGGTCATCACCAGATGGATTTTACCGGGATTTTCGGAAAAAATAAGGCCCAGAAGGCCAGAGCGGTTTTCGCCAGCCCGAAACTCACCGCACCGGATACCATGCTAAACGATTTTATGAATAACAAAACCCGAACCCGGGTCATTATCAACTTAAAAAACACCGATAAGGCCGCCCACAGAAAACGGATAAAAACCACGCAAGGCCGAAAGCTGGCCGGCCAGCTGGCCAGGCAGGCCCAGGACACGGTATTGTCCAGAATGGATGCCAATGAAGTCCGGACCCACACCCGGTTTACGTTAAATTATGGGTTTGCCGCCAGCGTGACCCTCGAAGGCCTTTCCCAGCTTGAAGATGATCCGGATGTCGTTTCCATTGAAGCGGATAAAATTCATTACGCCCAAGGGGCTCAGGCCATCCCTTTGATGAGCGCAGCCCCGGCCAGAAGCGAATATGGCGGTGCCGGTATCGGTATTGCCATTCTGGATACCGGTATTGATTACACCCATCCCATGCTGGGAAACGGGGCGTTTCCCAACGACAAAGTCATCGGGGGGTATGATTGCGGGGATAATGACAGTGATCCAATGGATGAGCATTACCATGGCACGGCCTGTGCCGGAATCGCAGCCGGCGGCATACCGGCTTCCATCACCACCGATTATATCGGGGGAGTGGCCCCTGAAGCCAAGCTGTTTGCCCTTAAGATAAGCGCCGGATCCAGCAATTCGGCCTATACGTCAGACATGGTAGAAGCCATTAACTGGTGCGTTACAAACCAGAACACCTACAGCTGTCCCATTATGATCATCAGCCTGAGTTTTGGTTCGGGGAAATATTACAGTGTCTGTGATGGGACGGACTCATCAATGGCAACAGCGGCACAAAATGCAAACGATGCCGGCATCACCCTTTTTGTCTCTTCGGGAAACGATGGGTATTGTGATGCCATATCCTCTCCGGCCTGCGTATCCAACATGATTTCCGTGGGGGCTGTTTATGATAATTATCTGGGCAGTCTTGCCTTTTGCGTTAATGAAGATTCCTGTGCAAATATTTCATCCAACAGCGGGTGTTCTACAGGATACGCCGCCACGGATAAGGCCAGCGAAGATGTGGTTACTTCCTATTCCAACACGGCGTCTTTTCTTGACCTGCTGGCCCCATCCCATAACAACTACACCACGACCATCGGCGGTGCCTATAAATCAACCTTCGGCGGCACCTCTGCAGCCTGCCCCAATGCCGCCGGTGCGGCGGCGGTCCTGCAAAGTGCGGCCAAAGCCCTTTTAGGAGACTACCTGACGCCGGACCAGGTCCGGGCCATTATGACTCAAACCGGGGATGCATTAACCGATGGAAAAGTGGCCATCACCAAACCCCGGGTAAACCTGGAAGCAGCTGTTGCCTTGGCGTCCATGGGGGATGTTGAATTCACCGCAGAACCCGAGGCCCTCTGCTTTCATGAAGACAATGCCGCCACCTTTACCGGCATTGCCCAGGGCACCCCGGCCACATGGGAATGGACCTTTTCACCGGATACGGTAACCTTTTTGGACGGCACATCCGAAAGCTCCCAGAACCCGACTGTACAGTTTGATGAACCCGGCACGTATTCGGTTTCATTATCTGTGGCATATGAAAGCGGGGCAGAGGCCATGCATACCAGAGAGGACTATATCACGGTTCACAACCAGTGCCAGGATGTTGTTTTTGAACTGGAAACCAACCGGAGCAGATCACAAATTTCCTGGACCCTGGAAAATGCCGATGAACAAATCCTGTATTCCGACGGCCCTTATACCTTATCTTTTGGTGACACCCTGGAAATAACCGAATCCTTTTCCCTGCCTTCAGGGACCTATACCTTCACCATCTCCGATGATGGCGGCACTTACATGTATAGCCCGCCTTCGATTGCAACCAGTTACCGCCTGGGAAACGAGGACCGGGATATCACCATTGTTTCCAACCCGGATTTCACAGGCGAAGAATCCACTGCGTTTACCCTGATCCGGCTGACCGATACGGACACCGACGGTGATGTGGACGGCAAGGACCTGTTCACCTTTATCCAGAATTACGGGGCCGGCAATTTCCCGGATGCGGATGTGAACAGTGATGAAGTGATCGATGAGCTGGATATGGAAACCTTTGTTTCGGATTTTGGCAACTGATCCGGCCAATGCCGGCGTCAATGAAGGGCGCTGCTGCGCTCCCTGCACCTGCTATTGCGCAGCAGCTTCAAATTTATCAAGGTTTTCCCCCAAACACAAAATACGGTTAATCAATATAATGTAGGGATTTAGGCTGAAGACTGTAGGGGTTTAGGGCTGTGCATCCCTTCAGCCTGACCACCTTCAGTCTAATGGCCTTTTCTACAAACTTAACCGGTTCCTAATATTCTCAAACCCCAAGTCCCAAGTCTATACATCAGGGTCTACCCGGGCAAAGGCACTTTTCTTTTGCCCGGTTTTTTTATATGATCCCTTCTTGGTCTTCCCCTGCCTGACCGCTGTTTTTGAGGGCACAATTGCCGGGGTATCAAAGGACCACTTGATTCTTTGCTGGAAACGTGTAGAATTTTAAAAATTTTTAAGCGTTAGGGGAGCCCCATGTCGTTACAAAATAAATTTTTAATGATCTTCGGAATGCTCTTTCTATTCTTTGGGCTATCTTTATTTGCCATTAACCGGGGGATTATTCTGCCCGGCTTTATCCGGCTTGAGCAGGATGAATCCCTTCAAAACCTGAACCGGGTGAACGCAGCCATAATTAATGAAATTTCAAAGTTGGATGCATTGTGTCAAAGTTCAGGGGCCCGGGACTATGCCTGTGATTTTATGGCAACCGGTTCCCAGGTGTATAAAGACTCATTTTTGGGCCTTGAATCATTTGTCACCGGCAACCTGAATATGGTCTGCTATTTAACCCCGGACGACAGGCTTTTCTGGGAAAAAGCCTATGACCTGACAAAACGGGAATCCATCCCCCTGCCCGCTCTTTTCAGGAACCATTTTCCCAAACAGTTTACCCCGCTTAAATGGCCGGCCACAGACCTGGCCCATGCCGGTAAAAAAGGGATTTTATTAACCCCGAAAGGGCCGTTGATGATT
Source organism: uncultured Desulfospira sp. (assembly GCA_963663165.1). GTDB lineage: Bacteria > Desulfobacterota > Desulfobacteria > Desulfobacterales > Desulfobacteraceae > Desulfospira. The sequence continues at coordinate 1,943,761 of OY760175.1, forward strand.
GCGGTCCGGCCCATCATCCCCTCAGACAGAACCGGCCCGGCCCGGGGAACCCTCATTATGGGCAGGTTTTTAAGTGATCCCCTGATCAATAAAATCAAGGCCGACACAAAGGCGGATTTTGGACTTCATTTCTGTGATGAGGACCTTCCCTTGAATTTGGCCGAAATCAGCCAACAGTTGAAACCGCCGTTAACCCATCTGATCAAAAAAAGCCGGAACGTTTTATTCTTTTACAGCGCGTTTTTGTCCCTTGATAACACCCCGGCGTTTCTCATTGAAGTCAAATTTCCCAGGCAGATGACCCAGCAGGGATTGATGGCCATCCGGCATGCCTTGCTGCTGCTGATCGGCGCAGGGTTTTTTATTGTGGCCATCGGCCTGATCCTGGCCAGGAAAACCATGATCACACCGCTCGTTGAAATGTCCCGGAAAACAACGGAGATTGAAGACGGCCACTACGAATCCCGGTTAGCGACAACCCGCAAAGATGAGATCGGCAAGCTTTCCTTCGGCATCAATACCCTGGCCGCCAAAATTGAGGAGCAGTCCCTTGAACTTGAAAGATTGTCATACCTTGACGGCCTGACAGGGGTCCACAACAAGCGGTTTTTCGACCAGGCCCTGGACCGGGAGTGGAAACGCAATTTCCGGGAAAAACAGTATTTATCCACCCTCATATGTGATGTGGATTATTTTAAATTGTTCAACGACAAATACGGTTATATTCTGGCAGACAAATGCCTTCAACTGGTGGCCGAGGCGATCCAGGCCGCCCTTAAAAGGCCGTCGGATCTGGTTGCCCGGTATGCGGGCGAAAAATTCATCATCCTGCTTCCGGCCACCCCGCCTGAAGGTGCCCTGACCCTGTCCGACACCATCAGAAAAAAAATCCATGAACTGGGGATAAAGCATGAGGCCTCCCCCATTGACAAGTATGTGACCTTAAGTTTAGGGGTTTCCAGTACGGTCCCGCACCAGCTGCGGACCCCGGCCGACCTGGTCAACGCCGCCGGCAAGGCCTTGCAGGAGTGCAAAGACAAGGGCCGCAACAGGGTTGTATTAAACACCTTGTCCCAGAAAGATGCCTGACAAAGATATCCCCCCATTCCCGCCCCCCAAACAATCCGGATGTCTTTTGCGCCTGGCTTTCATCGGGGTCTGCCTGTTGGCCGGCCTGGCGGCCGCCGGCACGGTTTACCTTGAGAGCGGCCGGGCCCAGCGGTTTATCCAGAAAACCATCAATGACATCATTCCGGGCAGCCTGGCATGGGAAAAGACAGACCTTTCCCTTTTGGCCGGAAAGGTCAAAATCTACGGCCTTACCCTGTCCCATGGCCCGGAAAATGTCCTGGCAAAGATTCCCCTTCTTGAGGTGGATCTTTCGTTGAAACAACTGGTTAAGGGACAATTAAACGTCACGGCCGTGTCGGTGGACCAGCCCCGGCTGTCCCTGATGGTTTCCGAAAAAGGGGAGATCAACCTGTTAAAGGCCCTGGTCCCGGAAACCGGCGGGGATGAGGATTCCAACGCGGTCCCCTTTACACTGGCCGTGGGGCAGATTCGGGTCCATAAGGCTATCTTCAACTTGAAAGCGCCCGGTATGGCCCTGGACATCCCCTGCCTCGACCTTGCCATAACCGATGTTGATATAGAAACCCTGGCGGCATCGGTCAATACATCGCTCCAGGCCGGACAGCTTCATTACGGCGACACCGATATGTTTCTGGAATCCATGAAGGCCCAGGGACGCTTTGACCAGGACAGGCTTACGGACCTTTTTCTGGCCGCAACGCTCCCGGGCATTGACGTCAAGGCCCGGGGAAGCCTTTCGAATTTATTTGGCAATCCGGTCCTGGACCTGACGGCAGCCCTTGATATAAAGGCCCTTGAAGCCGCAAAAGCCTGGGGACTGCCCCCGGATCTGGTCCAGGGAAAGGCCGGGATTAATCTGAGCGTCAAAGGCCGGCTGGACAACCCCGACGCAGACATCCGCATAGAGTCCAGCCAGTGCCGTATCCAGAAAACAGCGGTGACAGACATCCATATTTCAGCCGCCCTGAAAGACCGGCAGATCACCATTGACCAATTCGGGTTTGACCCGGGATCAGGGCCTGTAACCATCACCGGGAAAGTGGATCTTTCAAACACCTTTCCCAAAGGCTTTACCAACAGCCCGGCCGGTCCTGAAACCATCCGGTATGACCTGGCGGCCCGGCAGGATTCCCTTTCACTGGCCGCCCTGGGCCTGCCCGAAAATGCCCCTGAAGGCACCCTGTCCGCCCGGGTGACGGTCACCGGCCAGGGCGTGGTTCCGGGCAACATATCGGCAAATGCCCAGGCCGACATTCAAAGCAATGATCTCACCTATCCCCGGCTGGCGGCGCCGGCAGCCCTTCGCCTTCAGGGCCGGGCCGATCTTATGGGAACGGTGTTGTCCCTCTCGCGCCTTGACATTGAAGGCCCCGGCTTTTCAGGTAACGGAACCGGCCGCCTTGATTTAGCATCCCTGGATCCGGGAACCATGACACTGGCCGGCAGCCTTGATCTCAATCTATCGGACATGGCCCTGTTATCGGAACGCCTGGGCCAAACCATTTCCGGTACCGGACAGGCCCGTCTCGATGTGGGGGGGGCCTTATCCGCTCCCACCCTTACCCTTGACCTTAAGGCCGAAGGCATCGCGGCACAGGGGATACCGGTTAACGAGCTGTCCTGTCTTGCCGCAGCCGATGGGAACGGAATTCGTCTCAAGAGCCTTGAGGCCAGGCAAGGCAAGGGGCTGGTAACAGCCCAAGGCACTCTTGACACCGCCCGGGGACTTGATGCCCTGATCCGGTTTGACAACATCAACCCGGAGGATATGGCATTGGATGTAGACGCCCAGGGGGTTTTCACCGGGAAAATCAAAATTTCAGGAACATTGGACCAGCCGGAGCTGTCCGCTGAAATTGCCGGAACCGGTCTGGCCGTCCGTGACATTGCCATAGGGGATTTGAATGCCGGCCTGAACTTTAAGGACAGCCGGCTGACCATCGAACAGGCCCGTATCCAACAAAACAAGGCAAAGGTTACCATGACCGGCGCGGTAAACCTGAAAGACCAGACCCTTGACATCCGGGTCCTGGCCCCCAAATTTGATATGACCCAGCTGGAGGGGGTCCCGGAATCCGGCCTGGCTGCGGGAAAAGCGGCCTTTGAGCTGACCGCATCCGGCAGCCTGTCCGAGCCCCGGGTTTCCGGCTGGATAAAGGCTGACCATGTCGGTCTGTCAGGCTATTCAGACATTGCTGTGAATATGGATGCCTCGTTTCAGACCCAGGGTCCTTTTAATGATCCGGCCAAGGCCTGTGCCCAGGTCAATTTGAAAAAAGTCTTCCTGTTTCAGCAGGACAAACCCCTGATCCGGATCAGCGATGCTGAGGCCAGGCTTTCGGAAGGAGGGATCCTGCTGCCCCCGGTTCCGGTGAAAATCCTGGATCAGGGCATCCTGACCCTGTCCGCCAACGGGGACCTTGACAACAACCTGACCGCCCAGGCCTCAGGCAATATTCCCGTGGCCATGCTGGCCCCCCTGTCTCCAAAAATCAGTTCGGCAAGCGGGGATATCAAGGTCTCTTTGTCGGCTCAGGGCAGCTTCCTGTCACCCCGCCTTCAGGGGAGCTTTGACTTTTCAGACCTGACCCTGGGGCTGGCCGTTTTAGAAGAACCCTTAGAACATATCACCGGCCATGTCCTGTTCACCCCCCAGAGCGTTGAAATCAAGGAGATTACCGCATCACTGGGACAGGGACAGATCAAGCTTTCCGGCCGGTCCGCCCTGGTGCAGGGCCAGCCAGACCAATTTTCCCTGTCCATCTCGGCCCACCAGGTGCCAATGGACATTCCGGACACCATGACCCTGACCCTGAACAGCAGCCTTGACCTGACCGGCACCCTGAAACATTCCACCTTATCCGGCAAGATCGATATCCTGGAAGGCCTCTATTATAAGGATGTGGACCTGAGCCTGATCAGCCTGGCCGCGGGCCAGATCAAAAAAGTCAGGCCGGAACCGGTAAGAAAAGGGCCGGATTTCCTCAAAACCATTGATTTAAACATTTACGTTACCCGCCAGGAGGCCATCCAGGTGGACAATAACCTGGCCGACCTGACCATCAGCCCCAACCTTACAATCAGGGGAACGGCCTATTCACCGGGCATAGACGGCCGGGCCGTGGTGGACGACGGCACCATCACCTTTAAAAAGGCTGAATTTGAGGTTTCAGAAGGCACCATTGACTTTATCAATCCCTATAAAATTGAACCGGAAATCACCCTTGAAGGGGAAACCACCATTTCATCGTGGACCATCACCCTTTCCGTCACCGGCACCCCGGACAACTTAGATGTGTCTTTTTCTTCAGATCCTGAAGAATCTGATGCCGATATTCTTTCCCTGATTGCCTTTGGCAAAACCACTCAGGAGATGGGCTCGGACCAGGGAGACGGCCAGACCCTGCCGGCCGGCGCCATTGCCCAGATGCTGGCTGATCCTCTGGGCAAAAAAATCAAGCAGACCACCGGCTTAAGCGAAGTGGACATCAGCATGGCAGAAGATGATAACGGAAACACCGGTGTGACGGTCAGCCTCGGGGCAGACCTTTCCCGGCAGATAAGCGTGTCATACGGAATGGAAATCAGCGACGGGGAAACCGTCCAGCAGGTCACCACCCACTACAAGCTGTTGGAAAATCTGATTTTAAGCAGCTTTCAAAATACCAGCGGCGAATTCGGGGGCGAACTCAAATACAGGCTGGAGTTCCGGTGATGTTGAAACAAAGCCTTATCGTTTTAACGGCCCTGCTCCTTTTTGCGCTGCCGGCAACCGGTGTTTTTGCAACAGATCCGGACACGGTTGCGGACATCCGGATCATTGTTCATTGTGCGCCTGAAAAACAAGACCTCTGGACCAGCGTGGCCCGCAGCACGATTCCCCTCCAGACAGGGGACCCGTACAGCCTTGATAAAATCAGCGAAGCGGTCACGGCGTTAAAAAACAGCTTGTTTTTTGAACATATTCATGTGCCGGACCCCCAGAAACAGGCCAACGGTATGGTTCTCTTTTTTGAACTGACCCCCTTTTCCCGGATCAGCGAGATCAAGGTTAATCACGCCTTTCCCCTGTTTGAACAGGAAGTGTTAAACGTCATGACCATCCGGACCGGGGGCATTTATCAAGAAGACAAGGTGGCCCCCCAGGCCCAGCGGGTGGAAAAGCTGTTCAAAGAAAGGGGGTTTTACGATCCCAAAGCAACGGTCACGGCAACCCCGGACCAGAATCAGGTCCGTATTGTTGTGGACATCCAGAAAGGCCCCTTTTACCGGATCAGAAAAATTGTGTTCAAGGGAAACCAGAATCTGTCATCTGCCCGGCTCAAATTATCCTTGAAAACCTGGCGGACCTCCCTGCTTCCTTTCCAGGGAAACCGGTTCACCCAAAAAGAGATGGATGAGGACATTAAAGAACTGACCCGCATCTTTCGCCAAAAAGGGTATGCCGAAGTTCTGGTAACCGCCCGTCAGGCCGTCGTTGACGGCACCCATGAAGTGGATGTGGTCTTTACCATAACTGAAGGGCCTTTGTACCGGATCTCCTTTACGGGCAATGAGACCCTGTCCCAAAGAAAGCTCAATAAAGAACTGCTGCTCAAAAAAGACGGCAACAAGAACAATTTTGCCTTAAGAAGAAGTTTAAGAAACATCAAAAAACTTTATGCCCAGCACGGGTTTCCCGATGCAAGGATCAAGGAAGAAAAAGGGCCGGATTCACCGGACACCGGTTGGCGGCAAGTGGACATCCGGGTGAACGAAGGTCCCCGGTACCGGGTATCTGAACTCACCCTTCCCGGTGCCACCACCCTGCCCTTAAAACAAATTAAAAAAAATATTCTCACGTCTGGCAAAGGCGGAATATTTGATGCCGGGGTATTGGAAGAGGACCTGGCGGCCATCACCGCCCTTTACCTTAAAGAAGGGTTTACCCGGGTGAAAGCGGACAAAAAAGTCACGGTGTCCGATGGGGAAGACAAGGCCCAAAAAGCCGTTATCATTGATATCACAATAAAGGAAGGCCCCCGGACAACCGTGGAAGACATCGAGCTGTCAGGGATGTCCGCCCTGGCCCCCGATGATGCCCTGGCGATCCTGTCCTTAAAACAGGGCCAGTGGTATGACGCATCCCTGATTGAAGCGGATACGGCAGCCCTGCAGCAGGCTGTGGCCCAGCAGGGATTTCCCCATGTCGAGGTAACCTGCGACACCATATTCTCAAAAGACTTAACCCGGGTAAAACTTGACTTTCATATCGATCAGGGGCCAAAGGTTTGTGTGGGCCGGATCTTTTATGCGGGCCACACCCGGCTAAGGGAGAGCGAACTTGCCGAGGAAATGGAAATTGGTCCGGGTGATCCGTTTTCCCTGTTAAACATCGTGGACAGCAGACGGAACATCCAGGGGATGAATGCCGTGGACACGGTAAGGATCAGAAGCGTGGGGTTAAAAACCCGGGAGCCTGAAGCGGACCTGGTGGTGGAGGTTACCGAAAAAAAGCCTTATTTTGTTGAACTTGCCGGCGGCTATGATACAGAACGCCACCTTTATACGGAAGGCCGCATCGGGGATAAAAATTTTACCGGCCGGAACCTGAACATCGAAGCAGGCCTTGAATTAAGCCAGGTGGGTTACCAGGCAGACATTGCCCTGACCGAACCGCGCTTTTTATCCAGCCGCCTTATTTCCCACTCCCGGGCATTTACCCAAGAACAGGAGGAGTTCAACAAAGACTACGGCATCAGCACCTATGGGCTGTCCCAGGATTTTTCAAAAGATTTCTTTGATAAAAAACTGAAACTGACCTTTGGGATCGGATACGAATTCAGGGACCAGTACCTGAGGGTTGACCGGGCCCTGACCGATGACGAAGAAGACGATTACGGGGTCCGCCACATCGGCCAGTTTTCCACCGGCGCAACCTTCAGGACCACGGATTCCTATGTCCACCCCAAAAAAGGAATGTTCGTATCCTCAACCCTGGACATCTTTAAAGGAATAGACGACACCCTGGACGACTTTTTCAAAATCCGCCTGGATGCCCGGTACTATTACCCGGCCGCGGACAGCCTGACCCTGGCCTTCAGGGGGGGGTACGGTTATATGCAGTCCTATGGCGGCAACACCCACATCTCCGACGACCAGCTGTTTTACCTGGGCGGCACCTCAACCATCCGGGGATTTGATGAAAACATGCTCCGGTTTGACGAGGACGGCAACGCCATTGGCGGCCGGGCCGCAGCCATCTTCTCGGTTGAAGCCCGGTACGAATTTTTCAAAGACTTTGAAGCGGCCCTGTTCTTTGACACCGGTGCGGTCCGGCGAATCCAGGAGGGGGTTGATGAATCCTTCAGAAGCAGCATCGGTGTCGGCATCCGGCGGCAGACCCCGGTGGGACCCTTAAGCTTTCTGTACGCCTGGAAGCTCGATCCTGAACCGGGCGAAGACCCGGGCTGTTTTCACTTTTCCCTTGGGTATACCTTTTGATGGGAGATCGAAAACGGGAGACGGGAGACCGGATAGCAAATTCGGGGATTGGCATCTTGCTCTTACTCTAAATAGTTTGAGCAAGAGTAAGAAAACTAGATAGGGGTCGGGAAGAGTTGGATCAGCTCAAGCAGTCTTCCGTCGCTGATATGGATCTTCACCAGTTCCATCAAGCGGTCATGTGGAATCGTATCGAAGTAGCTCGCCAAGTCGGCGTCCACCACATGTGTGTACCCCTCTTTGATCAGGCGATCCACTTCTCGAAGGGCGTCCTTGCAACCGTGCTGGGGCCGGAACCCGAAGCTTGTTTCCTCGAATTCCTTTTCGAAAATCGGCTCTATCACCATCTTCAGCGCCGTCTGAACGATGCGGTCTTAAATTCGGGGACATCTTCTTAAATTCGTTAAATTCGGGGACATCTTACATAATTCCAAATAATTAAGTAAGGGGTCCCCCCCCCGATATTGGCTGAACCTGTCAGGATATTGTAACCACCATGCTTCGATATATAAAATTCAGATGGTTTTGCAATTATATTTAAGAATTTTTAAATCATCGGTCATCAGCGTCAATTGATTTGTCATGGATTGTACGATCAGCATCCGGTCAAATGGATCTTTGTGAACAAAGGGCAGTTCCCGCAGCAACAGCGCATCCTCTCCTGAGAAACTTAACAGTTCAAGATCCATTTTTTCAGCCATTTCCAAGGGATTAAATTTAATATCAATCTTACCAATGGACGTTTTAATCATGAGTTCGGCTATGCTGACAGCACTGAAAAACACTTCATTGGCAGGGGATTCAAGTTCGTATCGGCGGGTCTGAGACATTTTTTCCGGGCAGGAAAGCATCCACAGGAAAATGTGCGTGTCTATGAGTATGCGCATTATTAGTCACCATAGAACAGATCATTAATTTCCCGGCTTTCATCAAGAAAGTCATCAGGGATCTCTATTTGCCCTTTCATTAATCCAAGTTTACGCTTCGTTTTAGGTTTATGGGGCACCAGCCTTACAAGGGGAAGGTTATTTTTTGCAATAATAATATCTTCGCCCTGAAAAGCCATATCAACCAGCTTGGACAATTTTGCTTTTGCTTCAGATACATTAATGATCATTTTTCCCATCTCCGATTGGTTTGTAAAATAACTATTTTGACCAATATAACCCATTCAAACCAAGTGGGTCAAATTTATAATCGATGTTTAATTTGGGGGATTAAAACCTTACCCGTATTTTCAGCCTGTAATTCAGGGAACACGATATAAAATTGTCACAAATCAAATAAAGTCCCCCGAATTACGTAAATGGTATTTCAAATATCCCCGGTACCGGTACAGCCATATAAACCCCTGGGATTTTTTTCACCCAAATATGGCCATAACCATCACCCACCCAATGGATTACCGGCCCGGGAATATCTATATATAATGTTAAAAACCCTTAACGGCCCGGTTTGTTCATAGACTTTATTTTCAGAGCGATTCCTTTCCAGCGCTCTTTTTCAACGCGGTCGGCGCTTTTTTTGCTGCGCTCAGACAAATAGTCCAGTTCCCGCTTCATTTTCCGGTAGTTTTCAAGGCGGTTTTCTGAGATCTCCCCCTGATGGACCGCCTCAAGGACCCGGCAGCCGGGTTCATGGGTATGGGTACAGTCTGAAAACCGGCATTCCACGGCAAAGCCGTCTATCTCCGGAAAGGCCGAGGCCATGCCCTGGTCAGCGTCCCAGAAAGCGATCTCCCGGATGCCGGGGTTGTCGATGATCATCCCCCCTTCCGGCATCATGATCAGGTCCCGGGTGGTGGTGGTGTGTTTTCCCTTTCCCACATGGGCGCTGACATCACCGGTCACCTGGATCTCTTTGCCGTAGAGCCGGTTGAGCAGCGTGGATTTGCCCGCACCCGACGATCCCACCATAACGCAGGTCCGGCCGGGGGACAGATATGGATTCAGGCCGGCCAGGCCTGAATCGTCCAGGGCCGAAATCAGGTGGACGGGAACGCCGAAGGCCACCGCTTCCACCTGTGTTTCAAAGGGTTCAGGTGCGGTGTGAAGATCCGCTTTTGTCAGGATGATGACCGGGCTCAATCCGCAGTTGTAGACCAGGGTGACGTACCGCTCTATGCGGCGCAGGTTAAAGTCCCGGTCCAGGCCGCAGACAATGAACACGGTGTCCAGGTTGGCGGCCATGACCTGTTCTTTTCTGGGCCGGGTATCCGGTTTGCCCTGGGTGCCGCTGGCCCCCCGGGACAAGGCGTTTTTGCGTACCAGGACCTTTGAAATTACGGTCTCTTTCATCAAGACCCAGTCTCCTGTGACCGGGTACAGGGCCTGGGGGTCATGGTTGAGCTTTCCGGCCAGGGTGGCCAGCTGCTCGGTCTGGCCGTTGCTGGTACAAAACATGTTTTTCCTGACCCCGGTCACCCTGGCCGGGATAAGAGAGGGGTCTGAGATATGGTTTACCTGGGCCTGAAAATAGGATGTCCATCCCATGGGGGCCAGGGGGTGATTGCTGGGGATATTTTCTTTTCTTTCTTTGGTGTTCATTATTCAATCCTGCCTGTTGTAATCAGCGGTTTCAATTGGTTTTCTATGGGCATGCCACAGCATGCCCGGTACATTTGTGGGGATATATTCAAATAACATCGCCGTTGACGGCAGAAAGGCAATACCGATAGCGCGGCCCCGGCCGCAGAATCAGCCCGGGCAGATCAAAGAAATGAACAGTTTGTTTTTTGTCAGGCCCTGTTAATGGCAGGCCTGCATTAATGATACATTCAGGCTTGTGATCAATTCTTTGCCGAAAGGTGTGCCTTTTTCCCGGCAACGGTTGACACAATATCCATTGATCTGATCAACATAAAAACCCTCTTTACAGTTTGGTTGGTGGTAAAACGCCTCTCATATACCGGATAATCTTTAGGCTTGTCAAGGGTCTTTCGGATGGCAAGATGGACCATTGGTGGGCACAAAAAGCGTGCCCACCCGAACCCGGTACCTGGGTAGGGTGGGCAAAAGCGCAGCGTTGCCCACCATTGCCACCATATTCGCTGATTATTCCCCAATATCATAATCCGAAATGGGCATGGGTTTATTTCCCCAGTCTCCAGGATAAATACCCTTTTTGACATATCGATGGAATGTTGAATACGGCCAGTCCTTTACTTGTTTTACCAATTCATGTTTTACAGGATTGTAATGGATGTAATCCATGTGTATCCGGTAATCTTCATCATCCCGTATCAAATGTTCCCAGAAGCGCCTTTGCCAGATAGTGGTTTCCCGGTGTTTCTGTTTGGATGCATTCACCCATTCAGGTTTGTGAAATTTTTTTTTGGTACGCTTTGAGAAACCGGATTTAATCTGGCCCCAACGTCCTGAATAATTGGCGTCCCCTTTGGGCAATGTCCATATACAGTGCATGTGCTCAGGCAGTAGCACCCATGCGTCAATGGAAAACGGGTATTTTTTCCGTACCCGGTCAATGCTCTCCCGCAATGCAAGCCGGCATTCCGGACGGTTGAAAAGCTTTCGGCGATGAAAAGTGACCACCGTAAAGAAAAATGTGCCTCCCGGCAAAAAAGCCCGCCGATAATTCGGCATCGCCATCCTCCATGATGTATTGAAATCACATCGACTGCCGCGGTTCTATGGCCGCAGGCTTGTGAGGGACAAATGGTTAGCTGCGTTGCCCACCATTCTATTGTGTATGAATATAACATGTTGTGCTTAAATGATAAATTGGGCGGTGAATTCATGGATAATCGGTGGGCACAAAAAGCGTGCCCACCCTACCAATTTGTCTCAGAAGCCCAATAGTTTGAAACATAAGTGTATCTAATTAGACTCTTTGATACACCCCTCTTCTATTCCCGATCTGTTTTTCGCAAAAAAATATATGGCTTTTTTCATGGGGCGATGGGGGTGGTGCCTGCAGTCACGCTTCCTTAATCCATGGGCATCTTTGAGCTTTAACCCTGGTTCTGACACGAAATTATCTGGGTTTTCCTTTCCCCAACCCCAAATTGTGCCACCATGTGGTACGACACTTGAATGAAAATTTACAGGCTGTCATCCCCCCATGAAAACCGAACACCCTTGACAGGTAGTTTACCTGCCGTCCCAGGGGTGTATCAAAAAGGCGGGGTGACGGTTTTTTAAATTTAAGGGCGCCATGTCCGGTGTCGGCCAAATCTCGCCAGGAATGCGCCCTGGCTTAAAACAGGAGGAATTCATGGAAAAAACAAACCTGAAAAACCCCGTAGCCGCATCAGAGCTGACCACCTGTGAAGCAACGGCCCAGATGCTGGAAAAGGCACGAAAAGACAATGTCGTAACCGCCCTGGACAGAGGGCATGAGATGAAGGCCTGTCCCATTGGCGCCGACTCAGCCTGCTGCAAGCACTGCTTTATGGGACCCTGCCGCTTAAACCCCAAGGACCCGTACAAGAAGGTGGGGATTTGCGGGGCCACCATTGACACCATCATGGCCAGGAACTTTGGGCGGATGGTGGCCTCGGGGTGTGCGTCCCACAATGACCACGGCATGCATATTCTCAAGCTGTTCAGGGAAGTGGTCACCGACAAAACCCAGGATTTCGGCATCAAGGATGTCCGGAAACTGGAAAAACTGGCCACATCTCTGGGCATTGAGGTTGAGGGCCGGACCGTGGGGGAAGTGGGAAAAGACCTTTGCGATGAGCTTGAAAAAACCTTTACCGCCACTGAAGGGGAAATGCCCTTAACCCGGCTTGCCCCGGAAGAAACCCTGAACACCTGGCGTAAAAACGGGGTGGTACCCAGGGGGTCCATGCGCGAGGTCATGGAAATGATGAGCCGGACCCATATCGGTTGCGACCAGGATCATGAGAACCTGACCCGGCAGATCACCCGGACGGCCCTGGCCGACGGCTGGGGAGGCTCCATGGTGGCCACCGAGCTTTCGGACATCATGTTCGGGACCCCGGTGCCCGTCCAGGCCGATGTCAACATGGGGGTATTAAAAAAGGACCATGTCAACATCATTGTCCATGGTCATGAACCGGCCATGTTTGAGGCCATCCTGGCCGGGGTTAATGACCCGTTTTTTATTGGCCAGGCTACGGAAAAAGGGGCGGCCGGCATCAACCTGGTGGGCATGTGCTGCTCAGGTGCGGAGATGATGTCCCGCCACGGGGTTCCCCATGCCGGGAACTTCAGCTCCACGGAAGCGGTGCTGGTGACCGGGGCCGTGGACGCCATGGTGGTGGATATCCAGTGCATCAAACAGGGCTTGGCCACCGTGGCCAGGGCCTATGATACCCATTTGATCACCACCAATCCCCGGTGCCGGATTGAAGGGGCCGAGCATGTGGAGTTCAATGAAATGGATCCCAGAAAATGCACGGACGAGATCCTGGTCCGGGCCATTTCCCGGTTCAGCACCCGGTCGGTTCCCGTGGAGATCCCGTCCCAGACCCGGACCGGGATTCACGGGTTTACCCATGAGTATATTGAATACATGCTTGGGGGCAGTTTCAGGGGAAGCTATTCGCCTTTAAATGAAAACATTATCAACGGCCGGATCCGGGGGGTTGCCGGGGTGGTGGGGTGCACCAATCCCAAGGTCAAGCAGGATTGGGTTCATGTGGAGCTGGTCAGGGAACTGATCAAAAACGATGTCCTGGTCCTTCAGACCGGCTGTTCCCAGATTGCCCTGGCCAAAGCAGGCTTCCTGGTACCGGAAGCCGCGGTCATGGCAGGCCCGGGTCTGGCCGAAGTCTGCGAAACCGTCGGCATGCCGCCGGTCTTAGGGCTTGGCTCCTGTGTGGACAACACCCGGATCCTGATTGCCGCCACCGCCATGGTCAAGGCCGGGGGCCTTGGCAACAGCATTGCCGATCTGCCGGCCGCCGGCTGCGCCCCGGAATGGATGAGTGAAAAGGCCACGGCCATTGGCCATTACTTTGTGGCTTCAGGGGTGTACACGGTGTTTGGCGTGGGATTTCCCATTGTTCAGGATACCAAGTACCACGACTATCTGTTCAACCAGATGGAAGGCCTTGGCTACGGCAAATGGGGCATGGCCCAGGACCCCCACGAAATCGCAAAGCTGATGATTGCCCATATTGACAAGAAACGCAAACAGCTGGGCATTGACAAGGCAAGGGAACGGGTTCTGGTGGATATGTCAGACCGAAGGGACCTGGCCTCTTAGATGGCGTTTGAACGAGAAGTCACCCATCTGCTGCGTGCAGGCATTAAATAATAACCACCATATGGCCCGGGCTGTTTTTTGACATGCCCGGGCCTGATTTATGACCGGTATCGGATATCCGGATCAGGCATCGCCGGGCTCAAAGATATACCCTACGGACCGGCGGCTTTTGAAAAATTCCGGTTCTTTGGGGTTTTTCTCAAAATACTTTCTGAACCTGACAATAAAATTATCCACAGTCCTGGTGGAGGTGCCGCTGGAGTATCCCCAGCCGGCATCAAGAAGGGTTTCCCGGGAAAGGGGCTTGCCCTTGTTGGCAATAAAAATTTTGAGCAGCACGGCCTCCTGCTCGGTTAAAATAATTGTTCCGGCAGCACAACGGGCCTCAAAGGTCACAAAATCAACCCGGTTGGGGCCAAATTCATAATGGTCTCCTGAAAAAATGCCGGTTTCGCCCTTGTTTTCGGTCTTTTCCCCATACCAGTCTTTTTTCTTGAGCAGCCGGCCCACCCGAAGCAGAAATTCCTCGAGATCAAAGGGCTTGGACAGGTAGTCGTCCACCCCGAACTGCAACCCCTTGACCTTGTCTTTGGTATCCCCCCTGGCCGACAGAATCAGGACCGGGATTTTTTCATCCTCGTTCCGGATGGTTTTCAAAATGGAAAACCCGTCCAGCATGGGCAGCATCACATCCAGGACAATGAGATCCGGACGCCACTGGCGCCACTGTTCAAGCCCGTCGATGCCGTCCGGGGCAATGCTGGTGTCATAGCCTGCCAGGGAAAGGTTGAGCTGAATGCCTTCGGCAATATGGGCCTCGTCTTCTATGACCAGAATACGCTTTTTTCCAGACGCTTCCATAATTTCTTCTCCCTGACGTTGGCAATGCTTGCCCGTGGAATGGTGATGGTGAATTTAGCCCCTTTTCCTTTTCCCTCACTGGATACCGACGCCCGCCACCCATGGATGGCCGCGATACTGGACACCAGGTACAGCCCTAAACCGGAACCGGTTTTCCGCCCGGCCCGGCCGGCCTGATAGAATTTTCTGAAAATCTTTTTGGCCTCTTTTTTGTCCACCCCGATGCCGTTGTCGATGAAATCAACGGTCACCTTCTGTAAATATCCCCTGAAAACAATTTTAAGTTCGGGCTGATCCGATTCATTGTATTTAATGGCATTGGAAATGATGTTCATGAGCAGCATTTCAAATAAAAACAGGTTGACCGGATAAATAAAATCCGCCCCTGAAGGGTTGGATATCTCAATGTTGCATTCCCGGAAAAGGGACGCGTTTTTTTCACAAAAATTCTCCACCAGCACCACTAAGCTCTCCCGGGTCACTTCAGAGCCGAAATTCTGGCTTTCGATCCGGGCCAGGTTCAGGATCCGGTCAATATTTTCGGTCAGCCGGTTGATGTCTTCAAGCATGCCCCGGCTGTACTTTTTAATATCCGACGGGTCCAGGGGATGGCGGATGAAGGTCTCAAGATAAAGCCTTAAGGAAGTGACCGGGGTTTTGAGTTCATGGGTAAAGTTGTAAATAAAATTATGCTGGAGCCGGAACATGTTCATGGTTTTCTGATAATAGATAAAGGCCAGCAGGATTCCGGCTAAGACAACCGTGATCAGCAGGCTTAACACCATGATGGTCATCCCGGTTTTGGTGGGAAAGATCAGTTTGGGGTCAATGTTGAATTTTAAGATAATCACCTCAAGGGCCGAGGTGATTTCCATGTAAAGGCTGACCGTCAGGACCAGAAACGTGGCCAGGGCAAAAATGGAACAGGCAAAGATAAATACCGGGTGCAGATACCACCTGGACGGATTTAAAATCGGCAGGGGCACGGTTAAATTTCCTTTGCTTTGGCCAAAGCCGGGGTTGAAGGGAAGGTCATGGTCAGGCAGATTCCCTTTTGCCGCCCGGTTTCCAGGGCGACTTTGCCATTCAGGGTCCGGGTCACCAGGTTAAAGACAACGGACATGCCAAGCCCTGCCCCGCCTTTGCCCCGGGTGGTGGTATAAAACGGATCAAATGCTTTTTCCTGCTGGTCTTTTGTCATGCCGCACCCGTTATCCTGGTAAACCAGATGGACCATACCGCCATCCGCCGTGGCCCGGATATGAATTTGCCCCTTGTCCATATCCTTGAAGCCATGAACCAGGGAATTGGTAATCAGGTTGTTTAAGATCTGATACACGGCCCCGGGATAGGAGTTCAGGCGAATCTGGGCATCACACGCCACCTCAATCCGGTGGCCGGTTTTCCTGTACCGCGGCCCTAAGCTTACCAGGACCTCATTGATATATTCTTTAAGGCTGAACACCCGTTTGATCTGGGTGGACTGGTCCACGGCCACCTGTTTAAAACTTGAAATCAGCTCTGCGGCCCGTTCCATGTTGATCAGGATGGAGCGGGCCGCCTCTTTGGCCGCATAAAGGTAATCTTCGAGCTGCCCTCTTTTGAGCTGGCCCGATTCATAGGCTTTTCCAATCTCCTTTGTCTTGGCTTCCAGAAACGAGGCCGCGGTTACCCCGATGCCCACCGGGGTATTGATCTCATGGGCCACCCCGGCCACCAGCTCTCCCAATGCCGCCATTTTTTCCGACTGCACCAGCTGGTCCCGGGTCAGTTCAAGGGTCTCAAGGGAGAGGTTCAGCTCCTTATTGGCCTTTTCAAGTTCCTGCTGGTACCGGTTGGTTTCATTGAGCAGCCGCTTACGTTCCAGGGCCTTGTTCACGGCCAGGACCAGTACATTCATGTCATGGACGGGCTTGATAATATAATCCCAGGCCCCCCGTTTCATGGCTTCAACCGTATCGGATATGCTCCCGGCCCCGGACACGATGATGACCGGCGTTTCCTGTTTTCTTTCGGCCACGGCCGATAGCACATCAAGCCCGCTCATGACCGGCATGAGAAGATCGCAGAAAACAAGGTCCGGGTTCTGAGCATCCAGTTTTTCAAGCCCCTGTTTTCCGTTCTCCGCCTCAATGACCTCAAAGCCTGAATCGGCCAGATAGTCGGCCATGCTCTCCCGAACGAAACGCTCGTCATCAATAATCAGGATTTTTCCGGTATGGTCGGTCATATTCCCCTTTGGGTTATCCTTATCGGTTCAGCAAGGCCTTCATCCGGTTTAAATCGGCCACCGGCTTGATCAGCACCAGTTCCTCAGTTATGCCAAGCTTCCGGACCGCCTCGGGAATGGCATAATCCGCCGATCCCGTATGGACAATAACCTTCATCCGGGGCGCTATTTTTAAGGCTTGAACAATAAAATGGTTTCCATCTTCACCGGGCAGGCGGATATCCACCACCGCATGGTCAATCCGGTTTTCTTTTATTATATTCAGGGCCT
The DNA here is from genome assembly GCA_963663165.1 of uncultured Desulfospira sp. Taxonomy (GTDB): domain Bacteria; phylum Desulfobacterota; class Desulfobacteria; order Desulfobacterales; family Desulfobacteraceae; genus Desulfospira. The sequence goes on from OY760175.1 coordinate 1,960,892, forward strand.
GTTCTGTGGAACAGGCCTCAAACGCCACATACCCTTCGTCTTCCATAAAAGCGACAATACTATCCCGGATGGTTTGTTCATCATCCAGAATCAGCAAATGCAACGGCTCGCTGGCCATACCGTTCCCTCTTTAAGTGTTGGTATAAAATTTACGGGCTTTATAATAACACCCAAAGCTTTTGGTTTAAAAGATTATTTTTGTCTTTGAGGATCTGTCAAAGAAGATTCAGACTTCATCCGGATTCCCGCGACCGGTCTTCCGGTCTCCGTCCTTATATCCCAATCACCTTATTCATGGGGATGCCAAGGTCCGGGTCCCCCTTGATCACGGCAAAGGACTTCACGCCCGGGGCCCTGGAGATGTTTTTCGGGCAAAGATAAATATTTTTCATCTGAATTTCCATGAACAGCTCTGTGGGGGGCGGCCATTTGGATTTGATGCACAGGTCCCGGGCAAGGCTGTACACGTCTTCAAGCTGGTCAATTTTCTGGATATGGTCCACATGAAGAAAAATTTCATCAAAGCCATCAAACGCATCCCGGATCCATCCCGTGTTTGAAAATTTCTCCGCATATACCGCCTGGATTCCCATTTTCTTAGAAAGGTCCCGTATAAATGCCATGGTCCGGTCAAACACCATCTCTTTCTGGTCAAGAAGCCCGGACCTGCTGAAATCCGGCAGATCATCCCTGAAGGCCCGGACCGTCTCCACAGCGTCCAGGGCCAGGATGGTATACTCGCTTTGGTGGGGACAAAAAATATTGTGCCGGGTCTTAGAGATACCGGTATCGCTGATATAAAGGGGCAGCATGTGGGCCTTCATCACAAAATCCCCGTCCAGATAGACTTTCAAAATCTGATAATTCTGGTCCAGAATCCATGAAAAAATAGTCCAGAAAATGTTTTCTATACGGATGTCAGTCTGAAAATTTCTCTTGTCGGCCGTGCAGTCCCCGGTCAATTTCCCGAGCATCAGGTAGGAGGCGTCCCTGGCGGCAAATTCAAACTCAACGCCGTTACCCCTGATCCCGCAAAGGCCATCAAGCCCTTTCAAATGGAAACTGTCCGGCAGTTTCAAAAGCAATGCCGCCACCTCGTCGGCATACATCTTCAGGACATGGGGATCAGGGAAAGGAAATTCGCCGGACAGGACCTCGGCCGTCTTTTTTAGAATTTGAACAGCCTTGACCCGGTCTAAGGCCAATCTGGTCTGCTCTTTTTTGAGCCCGTTGTCAAGCCGGTCCGCTTTTTTGGACAGGATCCGGATCAGGGTGTCGTACAGATCCGGATCCGGTATGCAGTTCACGATTTCTTTTCTGACCAGGCCCGTTTCAACCAGATCGGTTCTGATATCCCGTGTCAGCAGGTCCGTAAAAACCGCCTCGTTGTCCCGGATCATGTTCACCAGGGTTGCGGGGTCATTGATATTGGACAAAAAACAAGGATCAAACCCGAATTCAGAAGGGTAATCCCGGTGCCAGGATTTAAAAAAGGAAAGCACATCGCCTTTGAGATTATGCCCCTCATTTTCGAGGCGCTCCCGGAGGAATTTCCCAAGATCCAGGTTCAGCCCCTTTTTGTTTTTTCTCCCCTTTTTGACGGGAACCAGGCCGTAAGAGCTGGGCAGCCGGCCAAACTCTTTTCCGGCCTGCCGCAACGGGATGTCAATGGGGCCTGATTTTTGTGAAAACCCTAAGACAACCGGGTTATATTCGGGCTGCGGGTCAGGCATTTATAAAGTTGTCTCCTCCCGGAAACAGGGAATATATACATAAAAGGCCGCCCCTTTGCCCGGCAGGCTTTCTACCCGGATATCCCCCTTGTGTTCCTTGATAATACCGTGGGCAACGGATAATCCCATGCCAGATCCTTTGCCCGGGGGCTTGGTGGTAAAATAGGGATCAAATATCCGCTTAATGGTGACAGGGTCTATGCCCGGCCCCGTATCCCGGATCACCAGCTCAATGTATCTGCCTGGTTCAAGGCCCGGATCCAAATGCCGGGGTGCCGGACCGATTTCTAACTCCCTGAGGCCAATGTCCAGAATCCCGCCGGTTTCTTCCATGGCCTGGGCCGCATTGGAACACAGGTTCATCAGCACCTGGTGAACCTGTATGCCGTTTGCCAGTACCGGCCCGGCAGTTTCGTCAAGATCCGTGCGAATTTCAATATTGGACGGGATGCTCGGGCGAAGAAGGCGAAACACTTCCCGGACCAGGGCCTGAACCAGAAGCGTTTCTTTTTCGTACCCGGATTTCCGGCTGAAGGCCAGGATGTGAGACACCAGCTCTTTGGCCCGCATGGCGGCTTTCAGGACTTCTTTCAGGTTCCGGCTGATGGGGGTGTCCGTTTCCATCTTCAACAGGCTCAGTTCCGTAAAGCCGATAATGGGATGCAGTATATTGTTAAAATCATGTGCGATACCACCGGCAAGAGAACCAAGGGCCTCCATTTTCATGGCCTGAACCAGCCGGGACTCAAGCTCTTTTCTCTCCTTGATCTCTTTTGATAAACGTTCATTGGACAAAGATAATTTCTGGGTTCTTTCTTTGACTTGTGCTTCGAGTATCTCATTGGCACAACGAACCTTTTCCTGCTCCTGCCGGAGCAAATGCCTTAAAAAGAACTCCTTTCGGTCTGAAATTTCCAGCGAATAGCAGATGAGCATGCCAAGGACATTGACCACCATCATAAAGGGAAGGTCAACCATCAAAACATCATGGGGGGTATCTATGAGAATGGAGACAAGCACAAACAGAACAAAGAGAATCCAGCCCACAATGGTTGCCGATATAAACCGGGAACGAATAAATGTATAGCCAAAGACAAGACAGATGATCACGCCCACATAATACCGCGTGTTCAAAGGCGGCGGGGTAAACAGCATGACGGCAAGAAACCCGGATCCTGTAACCAGCACATACACATTGTTCAAAGCCTGCCACAGCCTTTTATAGCTGTGGTGAAAGGTCAGCAAAAACCCGGCCAGAAACATGGGGGTGATGATATAGCGGGTGATATCCCATAAAATATGCCTCTCGGTACTGAAGACCAGGTGATCAAAAACTGAAAAACACCATAAAAAAATATGGAAAAAAAATGGCAGGCCCGGATCAATCCCAGGTATTTATCAAAATAATCATCTAAAAAAGGCGGCTCCAGACTCTCCAGCCCCCGGGAAAACGAGAGGGTTATGGGGTTTAAATTCAACTGCTTTACATGGGAATACTGGGGGAATATGGTCCGGTATAAGTTCAATGCGTGGTATCCTGAATTTTTTAGGGCCTTTTTAAGAAAGATATACCATAACCCCGGCAATGGGAAGGCTGATCAAATATCTAGGACATATTTAAAGCTGAGATCTTTATAAAAGCGTTAGGGGGGACACCACCCATGCCCCCCTGTTAAAGAATTCTTTTCACCCAGGCGTTACCCGGCGTTAAGGCGCCACCTGAATCTGTTCTAATTTTTGGATCAGGGGCATGGGCCCGCTCCTTCTACCGTGCATTGACCCAAAATGTAACGATAGACGCCGGATGTTGGGTTCCCTTGGAGGGGCGCATCCGGTTTCCTTCTTCCGGTTTTGCGGTCTCCATTCCATTTTATTGAATTATCCCTATCGATAAGGGGTTGGGTAACGATAGCGACAGATAGGGAGGAGCGGTGTGGCCATGATCCGGGTTAATTAGACACTGCAGCCGAATGGCCCGGTGTCCGGCGGATCTGGGTAAGGGCGTTCTGGGCCGCTTTTTTCTGTTGTGAGTATTCGCTGGCCCCGGCAAAGGCCTGCTCGGCAAGCTTTAGATTGTCCAGGTTCCAGGCCGCATATCCCTGCATCAACAGGGCCTGCCCCCTGAAAGATTTGAATTTTTCCAGCTGTGCATACACGTCAAGGGCTTTGGCATAGGCTTTTTCGGCAAACAGGATATCGGCCTTCATCTTTAACAACGCCGGATCTTTTCCGGCGGACAGCCCCTTATCAATCCATTTGAGGGCCGATTCCTTTTCCCCGCCGTTCAAAAAGGCCTGGGAAATCTGTTTAATGGTTTTGAACTTTTCACCGGCTTCTTTTTGCTGTTCAAGCCTGGCCTGGTAGTAGACTGCCGCCTGGGTCGGGATGCCGCAGGCCATGTAAAGGTCGGCCAAAAGCGATGTTTCCCGTTCAGACAAGGGGACCAGATAAGAATAAATCAGCAAAGAAGACAACCCGGGTTCCAGCTGGTTCACCCCCAGGTAAATATGGGTTAAGGCTTTCCACCATTTGGGCTCTTCAGGCTCAAGCCGGGTTAATGACCTGGCATAGGCCAGGGCCTCTTTGTCCATCTTGAGCAGCATGTACTGGTTGAGCAGAATCTCCTGCCATTTTTTTCTCTTGTCCCCGGTGTTTTTCTGGGCAAGTTCCTTTATGTAAGGCAGGGCCTGTTCGTTTTTTTCCAGGGCAAACAGGATATGAACCAGGGTTTCCTTCCATTCCAGGCGAACGTCACCGGGATGGGCCTTTAAAAGACGGTAAAAAATATCAAGGGCCTTTTGATGCTTTTCCGCCGTGGTCTGGCAGATGACCGCATAGTAAAGGTGCTGGGGATTTTTTTCCTCGCCGGTGTCATAGGCTTTAAGGAAACAGTCGCCGGCAAGGGCCATCTGCCCCAATTCATACCGGCAGCGGGCCAGGTTGACCCAGGCCGGATAAAGGTCCGGCTTTTTTTTCACCACCGCTGCAAGTCTTGCGGCAGCCTCCTTGACATAGGCGGGATTGCTGTTTTTCTGATCCATCATCAGCAACCCATTGGCGATCATAAAATCAATATAATAATGGTCATACCCTTTCTTGGCCGCCTCTTCAGGCGATACGGACGCCTTCTGGGCCGAAAAGGCCTTAAGCTCGGCCACCGCCTCACCAAATTTCTCCTTTGCCATGAACTGATTGGCCTTGTTGACACAGATGCCGGCGGAAAACGGCAAATCAGGACTCTGGGCCATCGCCGCCCCAGCAGAAAACAGGGCCCAGACAACCGCCACAACCGTTAAAAATATGGTTCTTGAAGGTGCCATCACACGCCCGCACCCAAACAACCCGCCATTCTCACAATTTCATCCTTCATCCTTTATCCTTTCAAAGATCAGTCCAACTGAAACCGGATTGTGGTCCTGGCCAGGGCCGGTACCGGCACCCCTTCCACTGTTCCGGGCTTGAATTTCCACTGTTTCAGGCAGTTGATCACGCTCTGGTTAAAAATGGTTTCAGGCTCGGCTTCCACGATCTTGATATCCTCAACGGTCCCGGTTTTGGTGACCACAAACTGAACCGTGACCCATCCTTCGATTCCCCGCCGGGTGGCCCTGTGGGGATAAACCGGGGGCACCTGGGCCAGGGGGGTTAAAGGCGAATCCAGTTCATCGGCATTATACTGCCCTTTTAAGCCCGGGGCATTGAGGCTGAAATGTTCCAGGGGCGGCATGTCCAGGCTGGTTGCGGTGGGCGGCAGCTTGGTATTGAGTTCAAAGGGAAGCTTTGGTTTTTGAACCACAGGCTTTGGATTGGAGACATGGAGGGGCCGCTTGGCCTTTACGATTTTTTCGGGTTTCTTTTCAGGCTCCACCAGCTCTTTCTTTTTCGGCGGTGTTTCAGGCCGCTTGACCCGGACAACCGGAATAGCGTTCAACAGTTCCGAATCATCAGGTTTGTCCGGAATGCCCTGGATGGTGCCGGGCATGATGCCGAACAAGAACAGATTAAGTAGAATGGACAGGGCAATGGCGATACCCCAGCCCACCCATTGGTGAACCACTCCCTGATTTGCCTGTGCCGCTGCCGGCATGCCGGTGCCGTTCACTTTGTTTATTCTCCGGCCGGAAGGCTTGCGGCAATGGAAACGTTTTCCACTCCGGCCAGCTTGCAGGCGTCCATGACCGTGATGACCAGGCCGGTCCTGGAATCCCGGTCCGCCACAATCACCACGCTGCCCTCGGGGTTTTCCGCAAGGGCCCTTTCCACATTGGCCCGGACCGCCCGGATATCAATCTGCCGCCGGTCCAGATGGACGGTATCGTTTTTGGTCACCCCGATAAGGATGGTTGATTTGGCCTTGCTCACGGCCGTGGATGCGGCCGGCCGGGAAATGTCCACCCCGGTCTCTTTTACAAAGCTGGTGGTGACCAGAAAAAAAATGAGCAGGATAAACACCATATCAATGAGCGGGGCAATGTTGAGTTCCAACGTTTTTCGTTCGGCCCGCCGGGCTGCTGAAATATTTAACATAAAGACACCTTGTATTGAGCTTTTAGCTTTTAGCTGTTAGCTTTTAGCTTTGCTGCTGGTTTTTGGCTAACAGCTAATGGCTAATAGCTTTCTTATAAAAACCGCTTTAAGTACATGCCCGTGGCGCAGATCTTGTGTTTGAGGTTCTGGGCCCGCCGGTGGAGCCACCCGCTCATCCACAGGCCGGGGATGGAGACCATCAGTCCGGTCTGGGTGGTGATCAATGCCACGGAGATCCCCGAGGCCATGGCCCGGGCATTTCCGGTACCGTAAACGGTGATCACATCAAAGGTCTGCATCATGCCCACCACGGTGCCCAGAAGCCCCAGAAGGGGGGCCACGGCAGACAGCACCGTGATAAATGACAGGTATTTCTCCAAAGAAGCGTTCATTCCCAGGGTGATCTCGTCCAGGATAAAATCGTCCAGGGCCGGGTCAAAACTTCTTTTGGACAAAAATTTTCTGACCAGGGTGGAGTTGGCCCCCTTGTATTTGTCTTCAGGCCAGCGGTTTTCCTTTACCAGCCGGCCGGCCTCACGCCGGGTGATATTTTTAACATAAAGCCGCCTTAAAAAAAGGACCCGGTTAAAGATCAATACCCACATGAGAAAAGAGACCAGAAGGATCGGGATCATGACCACCCCGCCGGAATCGAGATATCCGGCTATGCTCTGGACAAACCCGCTCATGCGTCACGGTTCTCCTGACAGCAGCAGCCGGCATTCCTGACCTTGAACACCATGTTGACAAAGGCCACGGATTTTTCCTCCATCCGGCTGATCTGGGTATCCACCTTCCGGCTTAAAAAGGTGTGAAAGATCATGATGGGAATGGCCACGGTAAGCCCGAGCATGGTGGTGACCAGGGCCTCGGAAATCCCGCCGGACATCATTCTCGGGTCCCCTGCCCCATAGCAGGTGATCACATGAAAGGTATTGATCATGCCGGTAACCGTTCCCAAAAGCCCCATGAGCGGGGCAATGGCGGCCAGCATGCCCAGGGTGGACAAAAACCGCTCCACCCTGGGGATCTCGCCCAATATGGCTTCCTGAAGGGCGTTTTCCATATCCTGGCGGGCCAGGTCCCTGAAGGGAAGCGCCGTTAACAGCACCTTGGGGACCAGCCGTTTTTTATTGGCGTCAAACAAGGCCTTGCACTGGTCCCAGTCATTGTTGGCCACAAATTTTTCCACTTTGGCCATAAAGGGCTCCACCTTGACCCGCCTGAAGGTAAAAAAGAAAAACCGTTCAATTAAGATGAGCAGGGCAATGACCAGGATGGCCAGGATGGGCCAGACAATGGGACCGCCCTTGGGCACCTGTTCCACCAGGTCCAGTTCATGGGTCAGCCGTCGAAGGGCGGCGCCTTTGGAAATATCCACGGGAACATCGGGTCTTTCGCCTTTAAGGTATTCTTCAATGGCCTTGACCACCGGGGATGCCGGCAATTTAGACAGGGCAAACAGCCGCCGGCTCTGGGCCGAATAGATCAGGAATCCGGTTTCAGCCGATTGTCCGGCCTCTTGGGCCAAGGTGTAGATCCCGGAGAAATTTCCCAGGACAAGAATTTGGGCCTCTTTTTCCGTGCCGCTTCTGTCCACGATGGTGCCGTTGGTGATCCTGACCTCTCCTGAAGCCCTGATCTCCTCCAGATAGGTATCGGCCATTTGCCGGATCAGATCCATGGACGGAAACTTTTCCTGGCTTAGGATCTCTTTTAAAAAGGTGTGGCGGTCCTTTAAAATTCCGCTTTGAAGACTTTGAATTAAAAGGCTTTCAAGGTCTTTGGCATGGCTTCTGACAAAACCGGACAACTCTTTGTTTTCGGCCTGGGCAACGCTTAAGGCCTGTTTGAGGGTGACCCGTTCCTCTCTTAAGGTTTCAATCCGGCTTTCAATGGCCTGATTTTCCTTTTCAAGGCTCACGTTGGCTGCCTTTAGTTTGGCAATGGCCGCGGTCAGGGACGCCTTGTCCTGCTTGATGGCACTGACCTTTTTCTGGGCCTCTTCCCGGGCCTGGCTCAACTCCCGGTCTGCCTTTTCTTCCATTATTTTCCGTTTTTGTTCAAGGGAAACATGATCGGCCCTCATATCCTGGTTCTGGGCCAGGGCATGGCTGGGCCAGAAGGCCAACCCAAAGGCCGTCATCCATATAATAAAGCAGGCCGGCCATATCTGTTGAGCTGAATAAATTTTCATGGCAGCCCCCTTATTGTCCGGACGGGCCGGCAAGCCGTCCTAAAGGCAGGTTAATGACTTCCATGGGCCGCCGTTTTGCCGCCATCTCAACGGCCGCATCCAGCCCCCCCATGTACCGCTTGTCCAGGGCCTGCCAGTTGTTTTCCGAAACATTGAACACGGCCGCCGCCTCCCGGTCCAGGGTCAAAAAGAACAGGGAAATCCGGCCCAGCCTGAAAATATCGCCTAGGACCTCGCTTCCCTCAAGAAGGATTTTGTCCTGGTAGACTTCAATGGTGTTGCCGTATTCCGCCTCTATGGACAGGGCCTCCATGACTTTTCTGTATTTTTCGGCAATGCTTACATCCATGTCATCCATGGTATGGGACAGTCTGGCCAGTCTTGTCTGCCGCTCAGCTGTTAAAAACGGGACATCCTGATCCATCAGGTCCTTAAGGCTTTGCTGAACAGACAGCAAAAAAGGCATCATCTCCTTTTTGATCCGCATGGCCTCAAGCCGTTCGGCTTCCAGATCCCGGTTGACCTGTTCATGGCCTGAAAGCGCCTTTTCCAGGATTTTGTTGGCAGCTGTTAAGTGTTCATTTTCCATGGAAAGCTGGTCGTAAAGCACCATAAGTTCGGATTTTTCCGAATCCCATGTTTCCTGCTTTTTCTGGGTGGCCTGGCGGGTGTCAATGGACTTGCCCACCTGTTGTTCCACCTTCTTTGCCGTGGCTGAAAAACCGCTTGAGCCAGACATCAGCATTAAAGACAGGGCAGTCACACCAATTAAGACCGGGCCGCCCCGTTTTCCCGGACCCGTTTGTGTTTGTTTCAGCTTTTTTAGATTCATTTTGCTCCTGACAATTTTAATATCCTGGGAAGCCGGCCTTCCGATCACCATACAGCACCCGGATCATGTGTAGTTTGTAGTAGGCATATATCGGGGAACGATTGCTGCTGTCAAGACCCATTTTAGATATGCTTAACTATTTTTCTACTTATTGACTTTTCCTATAGAAAAGCGAGAGTTAATTTCAGCCCCCTGTCTCTTCTATGGGGCTGCCCCCCAAGACGGCAGGGTCACCGCATGTAAAAAAGCAATCCATTCCGGAATGGAAAATAGGGAGACCGGATTTCCAGGTCCCTCTGGTTGCGGCGCAGGAGCGGGCCATGCCCGCGATCCGATCGCGGGCATGGCCCGCTCCTAAAGGGTTGGTCTTCTTGCCCTTTCTCAAACTATTCAGAGCAAGATGCAAATCCCCGAATTTGCTATCCGGTCTTCGGTCCCCCGTTTCCGGTCTCCGTTCAGGAATATTGGAAATTAAATATATCATTATAGATGCGGTTCCCCTCCCCTGCTCAAGGCCGTCATAAATATTGCTTGAATTAAAAAACACTGATATGGAGAAAACCGGTGATATATTTTGATTTGTAAAAAAAGGACCATCCGCCATGAACCATATCAAACGACAAATTGATCAAATCAGATCATCTCTTATAACATTTGCCGCAGGCCTGGTCAAAATCAAAAGCTATTCCGGCCGGGAACAGCAGGCCATTGAATTTATCCGGCAGGAGATGAAAGCCCTGAATTACGATCAGATTTTCATTGACGCCATGGGCAACCTGGTGGACGGGTGGGCAGCGGGAAAAAGGTGGTCATGTTTGATTCCCACGTGGACACCGTGGCTGTGACCAACCCCTCTGACTGGGCCCATGATCCCTTTGGCGGCGTGATTGAACAGGGCCGGCTCCACGGCAGGGGGTCGGTGGATATGAAATCCGGTGCAGCGGCTTCAATCTATGGGGCAGCCCTGGCCAAACAGCTGAACCTGATTGAAGACAAGACCGTTTATGTCTCCTGCACGGTCATGGAAGAGGACTGTGACGGCGAAAACTTAAAGCACCTGTTCAAAGAATCCGGGATCTGCCCCCAGTATATGGTCATCTGCGAACCCTCGGACAACAAGCTTGCCACGGGCCACAAGGGCAAAGCACAGATAGCGGTAAAGACCCATGGCGTCTCCGCCCACGGGTCTGCCCCGGAAAAAGGGCAAAATGCCGTCTATGAGATGGCCCGGATTATCCGTCGCATTGAGCAGACCGCCGGCCGCCTCATGGAGACCCCGGGGCTCCACGGCACCCTGGTGGCATCGCAAATTTCAAGCAAAAGCGAATCCCTGAACGCGGTTCCCTTTGAATGTGAGATCTACCTGGACCGGCGCATGGTGTTGGGAGAGACCCGGGATACCATCAAACAGGAGATGGACGCCATTGTTAAGGGCCAAAATGCCTCCTGGGAGATCGGCACCCTGAACCGCCGGTCTTACACCGGCCTTGAGGTAACCTACCACCCCTTCCATCTGCCCTGGCAGATTGACCCCGGCCACCCGCTGTCAACGGCATGTGTGGCTGCCTTTCAAGAGGCCTTTAACAAAGCACCGGAAACCGATTACTGGGATTTCAGCACCAATGCGGTCACCCCGGTCTCCATGGGCATTCCCTGCATCGGATTCGGCCCGGGTGAGTATAAACTGGCCCACATGACCAATGAAAACTGTGAGATCAACCAAATCACAGGGGCCTGTGAGTTTTACGCTACCCTTATCCATAAACTATAGTAAATGAATTGGCCCCGTTTTTCCCGGCTTCTGGCGCTTGATCGCGGCCACAGAGAAACATCAAACGGATAAAAACGCTGCGCGGGCGAATGCCCAGATGTCAAGGCTGACCCTCTATCGCTTCCTATCGCTCTATCGCTCCTTAGAATTGTGAAATTTTTTCCACAAAGTTGTGAAATTTTTTTCACAAAGTTGTGAGGTTTTTTTCACAATTGCTTATAGTTCATTACATCACCGGGTCAAATTCAAAGGAGTTTAAAGTATGATTTAATATCATAACCGCTCAAAAAAACATTAAATAACGAAATATATGATTATTTTGCCACCCCCGCCACCTATCAATTGGCACAATTATTGCTTAATATTCCTAAATTATTGCTAAATTATTGCTAATTGCCAATTATTGCATTTGATCAAAAATTATTATTTCTTTACCAGCGATTAAAAAAGGAGAAAATTTAACAATGTTACCGTTGAAATTTGGGTGGACAGGTGTGTTGGTGATGTTCGTTTGTCTGGCAATTTACCAGCAGGTATCGGCTGCAAATTTAATCATCGAAAACGGCCAACTCATGGGGGCTAATAACGTCACAGTCAATGGCACCGATTACAATGTCCGGTTTGTAGAGGGATCGGCGCAGTCACTTTATTACACTGATGATACATGGCATCTTATGTTTGGTTCATATGCCGATGCGTTAACGGCAGCCCAGGCCCTGGATGAGGTATTTGTGGATACCTTTGTAGATACCGAGGAGTATAAATTTGATTCTGATCCACTCCTGACATACGGTATCAGTGAAACCACAGTAAATGAACAACCATTCGCCCATGAAGGCTATATACTCGTCCCGTATCGTGTTTTTACATCCGGCCTCTCTCAGTATAAGAAGACATATGTGCAGAATGCCTATTTTCTCAACAGCTCTCCTGGGGCGTCGACAGACACTGCCGGCGGAATTGCACAATTTGAGGTTGGTGTGGACATGACCGATGGCAATGAAGAAAATGAGCGGGCAACGCTTTATGTTTACACGACCTGGTCATTGTCCGGCACGCCCTACATTAACCCGGTTCCGGTTCCCGCCTCATATTTGCTGCTGGTTTCAGGGCTCATCGGCCTGGCCGGATTAAACAGAAAAACAAGACCATAACTTCATGATGATCTGGGCAGGGCCGCCTTTTGTCCTGCGCCCTGCCCGACTTTCCTAAATCGCTCTTCCGGGTTAGCCATTCAAATCCACGGATAAACCGTGTCTCAGTAAGCTTTGAAGAAACCATATGTCAAAAGAATTTGGTGTCAATTCAATGAATCAACCGCTTATCGGGGCGGATGTGCTGTTACTGAACTTATCCGGTCCGGAAAAAGGGTTTTATGTAGCAAGTTAAAATAAGTTGTACAAATTGCGCCGAATTTTTCTTTGTTTTCAAGGCGGACAAAGGCGCACATAACGAGCTATGTGTGCCTTTGTCCAACGAAGAAAACATCAGAAAAAGGCAAGTAAGGTGTATAAGTTATTTTAACTTGCTGCCTTAGTTTGCCAAGGGCTTAAAGTCGCCTTTGGCCAAATCTTCTTTGCCTACAGGGCGTTTATTCCCGTCAGTTCCCAGGCAGGAAAGGGTGATCATCTCCGCCCACATCTTGCTTCCGCTTTCATCTTTCACCAGAACAAAGATGCTGTTGCCCTGTTCCTGATATTTAACGTATTCAACCCGGTTGTCATATTTTTGGCTGTCCATGATAAGGACCCTTGCATCCTTTATCAATTCATCAGCATGAGCGGTATCGCCTTTTTCCCTGTACGTGGTTTCCTTTTGAAGGTCTTCTAATTCCCGGGCCACATAAGCCCCGTCCGAAAGAAGAATATTCGGTTCAAATGAAAACCATCCCCCCCATGCATTCCCCATAAGGGTTATCACTGCCACAGAAATAAAAACAGAACTTTTAATCATTTCGCTCATGCTATCAGTCCTCCTTGTTTGACTGTTAAAATGAAACTAATTTTCACAATAGAGCATATATTTATGGAAAAATCAATGAATGAGATTCATAAAATAATAACAATTCAATAAAATCTGCCCTGATCCGAAAACAAGGGAACTTTTGTTTTTTTGTAACTAATCGGAATTCCGGGAGAATTCCGGGTATAGGCTACCGTTTTTTGCATTGCTCCTGAGGTAAAATGGTATTTCGTCCCCGGAATTACCGCCGGAATTACCGATGACGACATTCTTTCGATCTGGAACTTTTCAGCACAAGGCTATGAGGATGATGTCTATCTCTCCTTATGGGCCGATTCAGTCGACGATATTCTGGATCTGACCATCTGGTATCTGGAGGGCGATGAATGGGTTGAATATGATGCTGAAGACCTGACGAAACAAAGGGAAGTCCCCTGCCCTTTTCAGTCCAGGGCAGGGAAACGGGGCGGGTAGATCAGGGTTTGGCTGAAAAGCTTACCGTGGCACCGTAGTAAATGGACTGGCACTTGTTGACCAGGTCCTTGAGTTCGTTATCCGGCGTGACCTTTTTTTCCACCATAACCGAGGCCACCCAGGCACCGGCCGTGGGCACCCGGATCTGGGCCTTGCCGTCCATGATATAGGCGGCCAGCATGTAGTTGTCAGGGGTCCCGAAAGTGTTTGATTTCATTAAAAGATAGTGCATCCCCTTCATGTCGCAGGTCAGGGGCTGCCCCTTGAGGGTCACGTTGAATTTGACCAGATCCCCGGCCCTCACCGTGGAAAGGTCGGTTTCGGGCATGAGTTCAAGGTCATGGCCGGCCGGCTCCGGTCTGGTCCACTGTTTGATCCCGAAATAGGATTTGGCCGTGGCCTTGTACCGGCAGCTGAACAAAAAGGACTTGGCATCCTTGATCTCGTCCATGGGTTTGGCAATCATCCGTTGTCTTCCCTTTTCGTTCACGTATCCGCTAAAGAAAGTGGCCTTGGATTCGGCCACCACCTGGTAGGTGCCCTCAAGGGTTTTGTCGGTTAAGGAAATTTTGCGAAGCCCCAGATCACCAGGGACAATGGTCATCCCGGTTCTGGAGTCAACCGCGGTTTCTTCTTTGATCACGGGCAGGGAAATGGGGGTAACGGACTGGTCCGGGCCCACCAGGTCGTACCGTTCAATATTGACCGCCCCGGCTTCGGACACAAGGAAGTCGTCCATGGGGACCGAATGGCCCCATCCAAGACTTACGATCACATGCCCCGGGGGATGGGCAAAAGATTCATTAATGTTTACCCAGAGGGAATGGGCCATGGCCTGTCCGGCAAAAACAACGGTCAGGGCAGCAATTACAGCAACAGTTTTCAGCTTCCGGTTCATTTAATTCTTCTCCTTTTTTAGGTTACCAAGTTATAGGGACTGAGGCTAAAGGCCATCAGGCACCTTTCATCCTTCATCCTTTCATTATCCTTCATCCTTTACTTCCCGGTCCCTGCAGGCCCTTCCTGCCGGACGGTATGTCCGGGGCCGCCGTCCAGAAAGACCGTATAAGGCTGGGCCGGGATCTTAAACTCAACCTCGCCGTTTTCATCCAATACAAATTTTTGAATCACCTTCTGATTGTCATCCAAAAGGAACAAGGGAAGACCGGCCGCCAATGCCCCTGTGGAAAACATCCCTTCCACGGACACGGTGCCGTCTTCATTGTCTGTCAGGTTCATAAAAATGGTGTGGCCAAAGACAGGGCCCGTGGCAAGCAGCAGGACAATGAGCGCAGCCATCAGGGTTAATCCGCTTTTCTTCATTGGGTTACCTCTTTGTTTACAGGTTGAAATCTTCTTCTCCTAACATGCACCATCGGCAAAATTCTACCCGGATCGGTAACTTTTCTGCCCGGATCAGGATTTTAGCAGGGGATAATCTTAACCATCTTTCACCAAAATTTGCCAGCCGGCCGCTGACATACATTGCTGATTTAGTTACCTTCCCCTTATGATATTTCCATATTTAACAAAGGATTTCAATGCCGGTCAAGTAATATAACACATACAAGGCTTCAGTACGTAAAGTTCAATTTGAGAAGGGTAAAACCGGCTGTCATATTGAAAGAAGAGAAAATAATGGTGGAACCCTTTGGCCAAACCTATTTGACATATATTTTCCCGCGGTTTGAAAAATTTATAAAAAGCCTGATATGGTCTTTCATGTGGGACCGGTGTCCGACCAAAGGTTACGCGCCCCATTGGGATGCGGCCTTGATTCCCCAAAAGTTTATCCGGCGGATTAAACCCTGATTGCCAGAACAGGGTGTTATATGATAGACAACTAAGACTTCAGGACATATCCGGGTGCCATTTATAAACCAAACATAAAGGCCGTCAGGCAATGGAAATTAAAAGATTATCCAAAATTATTGTAGAATTTTATGAGAAATTATCTTCCTGGGAGGATTCCGTAGTCCGGGACAGCGGGCTGACCACCACCCAGGCCCATACCATTGAAATTGTGGGGCATTCCGGCCCCATCAAAATGAAAGACCTGGCAGAAAAAAGCGGGGTCACCACCGGGACCCTGACGGTAGGGGTGGACCGGCTGGAAAAAAAGGGCCTCTTGGTTCGAAAGCCCCATGAAAAGGACCGGCGGGCTTATCTCATTGACCTGACCGATGAAGGGAAAAAACATTTTGAACTGCACCACCAGTTCCACCTGAGCATGACCCAGGAACTGGTAGAAGATTTAGATCCGGATGATATAGACCGGTTTGCAGGAATTCTTGAAAAGATATTAAAGAAGATATAATCGGCTTCCGGTTTGATGAGAGAACAGCAACCCCATCAAACCGGAGCCATTTAAGCCGCTATTTCCTGGTCATGGGTTTGCCGCAGCAGGGAAAGGTGCCATGAGAGCAAAACAGCAGGGCAAGAGATGCGAGGGCTCTGCAGGCTTTAGCGGGGAATTAATTTTTATAATGTATATTGTTGAGACTTGGGATATGGGATATGGGACTTGGGGAGGCCGTGGATGCCGCAATCCCCAGGTCCCATATCCCAAGTCCCAAGTCCAATTTTTTGGAGATTATCCCTACCCCAGGATTTGTTTAAAGATAAGGCCGACAAGAATTTTTGAGATGATCTGTTTATTCCGTCCGGCAGCAGGCGTGGAATTCATCCGACCGGCTTTTAAAGTTGATTTCGCCGTTTTTCATGGCGAAAATATCCCGTGTAGTCCGGACCAGAAAATCAAATTCGTGGGATACGACCACATACCCAATGTCCAGTTCGTCCAGAACCTCAATCATCCGTTCAACGGTTTTTTCATCCAGGCCGGTGGTGGGCTCGTCCAGGAGCAGGACCTCGGGTTCCATGACCAGAACCGTGGCAAGGGAAACCAACTTTTTTTCCCCGCCTGACAGTTTATAGGTAATCCGGTCTTCAAAGCCTTCAAGGTTCAACCGCCTGAGCATATTCCGGGACTGTTCAACGGCCTGTTCAGGGGATTTTCCCATATTCAGCAGCCCAAAGGCCACATCCTCAATTACGGTGGGGGAAAACAGCTGGTCATCAGCGTTTTGAAACACAAACCCCAGCCGGCTGCGGGCGTATCTGAAATCTTTTTCATTTTCCATGGTCCGGCCAAACAGGGTGACCGTGCCGGATTCGGCTTTCAACAACCCCATCAGAAGGTGCATGAACGTGGATTTCCCGCTGCCGTTCGGGCCGATCAGGCCCAACCGTTCACTTTTGCGCAGCTGAAAATTAAGATGGTCCAAGACCCGGCCCCGGCCGGGATAAGAAAAACAGATGTCCTTAAGGTCAATTAAAAGATCATCGGATTGAACAATGTCGGATTCAGCCATTCCAGATTCCCCAGCAAAATTAAAATAATTATAAACCCGGCCGCCCAGGCCCGGTCAAGCTTTGAAAATTCAAATTGGTGCAGGCAGTAAAATTTACCTTTAAACCCCCGGCAAAGCATGGACTGGTACACCCGGTCCGCCCGTGCCGAAGCCCGGACTAAAAGCATGCCAAACAAATAGGCATAACTTCTGTACGTATGCAGATTGGTTTTGGGCTCAAACCCCCTGACCTTCATGGCGCAGCTCAGGCGCCGGTACTCCTGTTCCAGTACAAACACATACCGGTAGGCAATGAGCAGCAGATAGACAATTTTTTGAGGCATGTGCAGCCGGTTTAAGGCATTGCCTAAAGTGGCAATGGTCATGGTGGACACCAGGGCAATAAAGGCCAGGAGAATGGCATTGGATTTAAGGGTGATCTGAAGCGCCAGGATCACCCCTTCCCGGGCACAGTCCAGGGGGCCGACGGTGAACAGCACGGTTCCCTCAAAGGTAAAGGGCAGGACCAGGAGCAGCGCCAGGTTAAACCCGTTGATCACGCTCAGCCGCTTGGCCGCTTCTTTTACGGGAATTCGGGACATACCGACCAGGATAAGGGACAGCACAAGGCCTGCCGCCATGGCGGAAAAAGATTTGGAAACCGCCAGAAAAAAGGAAAACAGGACAGCAAATACAATCCTGAGCCTCGGGTCAAGGCGGTGGAGAACAGAATCTCCGGTGGCAAAGGCTTCGCTGAGCATAAATCTCCTTTTTAATCTTCTTTTCTTTTCCGGTAATTAAAATAGGCTCCCAAGCCGACCAGCCCGAGAATATAGCCGATTCCCCCGGCAATATCCTTGAATTCGGGCCCCACATCCTCTTTTTGGGCCAGTCTTCTGATAATGGGTTTGAGTTTTTTATCCAGGGATTTTTCCACAATCCGCTCAATTTCTTTGGCACTGACCGAAGCCACCGCAGGTGTGCCTGCAGGTGCGGCCAAAGCTTGAGCCGATGCGGGTTGGGCTGCCTGATCCGCTCTCACGGCCGTGGACGGTTCATCGGGAAAGGCGGCCTGGACATCTTCTAAAGGGATATAGGCCTCGGTCTGGTGTCCCATACCGGCGTTAACTTTAAGTTTTAAAGCACATTTTTTGGGAATTTTAAAGGAATATTCGCCCTGATCGTTGGTCTTTCCTTTGAGCAGTTCATTGCCGACATCGTCAAATACGGTGACTTCAGCATTTTTAGCCAAAGATCCGTCACCAAAGCCTGCTTCAAGAAAGGCGGAATCCTCCTCGACCCAGGCAGTCATGAAAATTTTATGGGCCATGGCCGGCAGGGCCGTTATCAGCGAAGCGCACACCAGCATAACCAGCGGCAGGGTGATGCGCATGGTCTTATTCAACATTAATCTCTCTCCTTAAACTTGATTGGCCGGCCGCTTTAAACCTTTCTGGCAGCCCCGGGGATGGCGTCCGGCTGAACTTTTTTCAAAAATCCCACGCAGCATGCCGTGACCACGCCCTCTATAATCATCACCGGTATATGGGCGGTGATCACCAGGGCGGCCACTTCAAAAAAACTTTTTTCCGTGAAAATAAGGGAAACTGCCACCATGAGGGCCGTTAAAAAAACCGAAACAAACCCGCAGGCAAAAGCGGCACCAACCGCAAATTTTGAATCTTTGTGAACCAGGGGGCCAAAAATATAAAAGCACAAGACGGCTGGGCCTGCCACATTCAGGGTATTGACCCCAAGCACGGTGATGCCGCCGAACTGGAAGAACATGGCCTGCAGGGCAAGGCCCACCAGAACCGCCGGGAACGCTCCCCACCCCAGCAACAGCCCCAAAATGCCGTTGAGCAGCAGATGGACACTTGAAGGGCCGACAGGGACATGAATCAGGGATGCCATGAAAAAAGCAGCCGATAAAATCCCCACCTGGGCCATGCGGTCATAATCTAATTTTTTTAATCCAATGGCAGTACCTGCGGCTGTTAAAGCTCCGCCGCTTAGAAGAACCGGTGCGGAAAGCACCCCTTCTGAGATATGCATGAAAATTTTACTCCGTTGGTTGTCTTTTAGCTGTTAGCTGTTAGCGTTGGATGCCGGTCTATTTCATTTGCGTGACTTCAACCCAAATTACGGCGTCCTGGGAAAGTTCCTTTCCATCAAATTCTTTTACCGGGCCAGCCCCTAAGGCGCAAAATCCCCACCATCCGGCCTTGGGCAACCCATAAGAAAACTCGCCCAAGCTGTTGCTTTTAATGGTGGTGGGCCAGACAAAAGTGGGCCTGGTTGAAGCATTTTCTTCTTTGGCAAAGCAGTTTTGAGCCATATCCGGGGTATGGTTCATATATTCGACTTCAATATCACAAAAAGGAACCGGCTTGCCATCCCCTTTGACAATACCGGTAAAGACATTTCCTACCAGCATGGCATAGGGTTTGGTTAAGGGAACGATCTCCGCTTCCAGCCCGACTTCGGCATCCCAGTCCGTGGGAAGGCCGCCGACATTGACCACGGTTTTGGCAATCTGCTGGATATAAATCCCGTCGGCCTCTTCAAAGTAGGCCACGGGTTTAAGACAGAACAGCCAGTCCCCCATCCCCCTTAACTTATAGGCGGTTTCAAAGGCCTGGGCTGAATTGGTCAGGCTTGTCCAGGTAATGGGCTTCAAGGTTGAGGTCAGGTCTGTCTTTTTTCCTTTATGGATGGTGAAAAAAAATTCCGGCGTTTCCATCTTCATGGTATGCCCGGCGTCATAGGGGTGGGTGAATACCATTTTCAAATTCATTTGCCCGCCCCTGGCCCGGGCCATTTCCGGGGTATAAATCATTTGAAAGTGGGCAAAACAAGTTGAGGTGAACATGAGAACCATTACAAAGAAAAAAATTCTGACTATGTGGTTGTTCATTTTATCTCCTTAATACGATTTGCTATGGCGGTTTGATGTTAGCCCTTAGCGGTTGAGTACCAGCTGTCAGAAGCAGCTGATAGCTCTCAGAGATAAACCACTTTGCTCATTTTTACAAGGTTTAAAAAAAGATATCCAATTAAAATAATTGGGATTTCAAACTATTTGATAGAAAGATTATAAGCTGGTCGGGACTACCTTTCAGGTGATACTGACGACACTTAAAACCACCTCATTTCCAGGAACTTTCACAATTTTATGGGAAACTGAAGACCAGGGAACGGGCGTTGCGATCAAAACCCAAACACGCCAAAATCAATGGCTTCGTTCTGACGATGGCTGCACTTTCCGGTCATTTTATCCACGGTAATTTCCAGAAACGGCGACGGCGTATCCGGACGGCAGAATTTTTCAGCGGCTTTGGAATAGTCCGAATTCATGACCTTCCCGAGTTTTTCCCAGCCCGATTTCATCTGTTCGCTGTCCCGGACCACTGTGGCGGTCCCGAAAAAGGAAGCCCCCAACCAGCAGGAAAGGTCTTTGCTTGTTAAGGTGATTTTAAGCAGCACCTTGGGATTGGTGCGGATATTTTTCATGGTGGTGCCTTTAGGGTTGATCATGAATCCGATGCGGTTTTGGGCCGGCAGAAAATAGGTGGCTTCAATGGCAAAGGGGGCGTTATCCTTATCCACCGTGCAAATGGAAGCCCAGTTGCCATGCTCAAGGGCTAAAAGGATCTCTTCAGATGTCATGTTGCGCAAGGTTGTTTTTCCTTTTTGTAAGGGGGTTAGACTGAAGGGTATCAAGCACCTCCTTCAGTCTTCAGCCTATTTTCCTATTCCATCCACAATCCCGGCAATAAATGCCCTGGCCTGTTCCAGATCCTTTTCATCGGGGTGTTTTTCAGCTTCTTTGAGCCGGGCCTGGCGTTCCGGGGTCATGGAGTGGTGGGGATCATTTTTCATCCGGCTCATCATTTCAATGATCTTGGGGTCCACCTTTCCCTGACACAAGAAATCCCCTAAAATAGTGTTGGCCGCCAGCAGCTCTTTTACTTTTTTACGGCAGCTGTCGGCATGTTCCGAATCCGGTTCCGCGCCCAGGGTGCCGAACAAAGCAACGGACTTGTTCTTAACTTTTTCAAAAAACGTTCTGGACTTTTCATCGGCCGTGCCCTTATCCACCCAGTATCCCAGGACCACCAGATCATGGGATTCAATATCCGGGTCTGCTTCCACGGCAACGATATCCTTGGGCTCAGGCAGGGCTTCAAAAAGGGCATTGGCCACTTTCTGGGTGTTTCCGGTCCGGCTGGAAAAAACTACAATAGATTTCATTTTCTATTCCTTGAATTAGTGATTAGCTGTTAGTGATTAGCTGTTAGCTGTTAGCCTTTAGCTTTTAGCCTTTAGTGATAGCTGTCAGTTCCTGGCATTTCATCCTTCATCCTTTCAAAAGGGGCAGGGCCAGCTCATGGGTGCAGGCCTTGGCCATGAGTTCCAGATCATGGGTAATCACCAGCACCAGGATTCCGCTGGCCGCAAGTTCCCGGATCATGTTGGAAATAATGTCCATATTCACCCCGTCAAGGCCGGACGTGGGTTCGTCCAGGATCAGGACCCCCGGGGACTTAATCAGGGCTGCGGCAATGACCAGCCGCTGTTTTTGCCCCCCGGAAAGGGACTGGGGATGCCGCTTTGAAAAACGGGAGAGGTTGAATTTTTCCAAAAGGTCCTGGACATCTTCCGTTTTCCCTTTAAATTTTTCCCCGGAAAAATAAAGCTCTTTTTCAACGGTTTTCATGTGAAGCTGGTGATCGGTATTTTGAAGGACAATGCTCCCTTTTTTCAAAAGCTGCTTTGGGGTCAGACTGACCCCGTCCTTGCGGATCACGGCGTTTTTCACGGGCAGCAGGCCGGTGAGCATCCGGGCCAGGGTGGTCTTGCCGGTGCCGTTGCCCCCGGTCACGGCCACGGCCGCGCTGCCGGGAAAGGATAAGGAGGCCCTATCGTAAATCAGGGGTTTATTTTTATACCCGAATGTCAAATTTTCAACGGTGATCTTGTGGTCCCGGACTTTAAAGGTGCCGTCGGCCCGGCCGATTTCCGGCAGGCGCCCGTTCAAAGGGGATACCCGGGCGGCGCGCAGCCCGTACCTTTCCCGGAAGGCATCATCATCCAGGGTGTCAAAACCGGTTTCTTCAGCGATTTTCCCGTTTTCCAGCACCAGGACCCGGTCAATCAATCCCTTAAGCCAGTAAAGCCTGTGGTCGGCAATAAAAAGGGTCATGCCCTGGGCTTTTAACTTGGCCAGGTGGCCGGCAAGCTCCCGGGTGGCCACGGGGTCCAGGTTGGCCGAGGGTTCATCCAGGATCAACAGCCTGGGATTCAGGGCCAGGACAGACCCCAGGGCCAGCTTTTGTTTTTCCCCTTCAGACAAATCAAAAATGGAATTTCCCATTACTTTTTGAAGGCCGAACCGCCGGGTTTCCTTAGCCAGGATCTTGGCGATCCGGTCCGGGCGCTCTCCCCGGCACTCCAGGGCAAACCCCATTTCATCGGTAGCATTCAAGGCGAAGAACTGGTGTTCCGGGTCCTGGAACATGGTGCCCACGGTCTTTGAAATTTCGTGAACACTTAACGCTTTTGTCTCCCGGCCATTGATCTTCACACTGCCTTCAAAGATCCCTTTAAAATAGTGGGGAGAAAGGCCGTTGATCAGCCGGATCAGGGTGGATTTCCCGGAACCGGAGCTGCCGGTGCAAAGAACGGCCTGGCCTTGTGGCACATCAAAACTGATCTGTTCAACGGCCGGTTCCGGATGAAAGGGATAGGTATAGGTGACGTTTTTAAACTCAATCATAAAAAACAGGCCCCCATCAGCATCAGGGCCGCCCCCATGGTCAGGATATCGGCAATCCCGATCACGGAAGTTGAGGTCCGGACGGCCCGTGAGGCCCCAAGCCCTTTTAACTCGGCTGCCACACTCAGTTCATCTGCAGAGCGCAGTGCCCGGATCACCACCGGAACAAACAAAAGGCGCATGGTCAGCAGCGGATGCACGGTCATGGAAAATATGGAGAGCCTGTACCCCTTGGTCTTCATGCTCTCGGAGATCTGTTTGACATCGTTGATAAAGCTTGGGATAAACCGGACCATCACCGTGGTGGGCAGGTAAATAAAAAAAGGAAGGCGCAGTGCCTTTAAGGTGGTCATAAACTCCTGGACCCGGCAGGAAAGGGCCAGGGCCAGGATCACATTAACCAGGATCATGATTCTTAAAAACGGATTAATAAACGGTGCCACCCCCTTTTGCCCCATATCGGGCCAGACCACGAGCATGACCTTAACGCACCCCATGGCAACGATAAATATAGCAAAAACGGCGGCATAGGCCACCCCGGTCACGGTAAGCCTGCCATGGGCCGCCGTATAGATGAAGCTTGCCGCAAACAGCAGGGTCAGGCAATACCAGGACTGGATAAAAATAATCCCCACAGAGGCCAGAAGGCAGACCGCCATCCGGGTCCTGACATCAAGAGATCGGACAAAATTGCCGGGTTTCTCGGGCAGATCACTCCCGGATAATACCTGCATGGCGAAGCTCCTTTACAAAAAGAATGCCGGTTCCAAGTCCCATCAGACAGCCCACATACCCCAGGCCCACCACCACGGCAGCCATGATAAAAAAGCCAAGCTGCTCCCGGTACATCAAATAGGAATACCCAAGGGAAATCCCCCGAGAGAGAAAATCAAACAATGCCACCCCGATGACCAGCACCACGGGGTGTTTAAATCTTCCCGTGGCTGCCATGGCAAGATCGCACAGGCAGCCGGCCAGGATCACCCCGATAATGGTCATGGGATTGCCGCCCATCAGAATCAGGGAGACCAGGCAGGAAATCAGGGAAAACAGGCTCAAGACCCCGAATTTTCTGACCTTGTAAACCAGGATAATGAGCAGCGATGTGGCCACGGTATTTTTCATCACCAGGGTGACCGGATTCATGCCGCCGCCGGCCAGGGCGATCATCATGGTGGAAATCTTAATCAGGCCGGCAAAGGTGCCGATGGTGATCAGTTCTCCCGGGGTCCAGTAAGGATGTTTTCTTTTGGGATCAGTCATTTGACAATCTCTTTATAAAAATCGATCATGCCCTGGGCAAGGTTGGTCTGCCAGAATTCTCCGGCCCGGGTCAGGGTCATCCACCCCTTGGAAAGGCTAACCAGGCCGGCCTGTTCCCACTGGGAAACCAGGGGCCTGAATACGGATTCCATATCCATGTCCAACGGGGCCCCGGCGGTTTTAAGGTTAATCCGGCCCATTTCAAGTTCCCCTGCCACAATCCGGATCAGCGGCTCGGTTTCATCAGGCTTCATCATATGAACTAAGGGTTTTTCCCACCCTGCACGGTCCAGATATTTTTTTAAATTGCCTTCCAGAAAATAGCCGTACCCGTTCATAAATCCACCGGCCCCGGACCCGAAGCCTAAGCAGTCGGTCTTGGCCTTCATGAACCGGTTGTACAGATTCCTTTCCCTGAAGGTCCGCCCCCAGTGGTCAATGGATAGACGCCGGTACCGGGCCTGTTCCATAATAGCTCCCCCCCTTTCAAACATGGCGGCCCGCATGGGGCGGTCTGCCACCGGCGGCACCTTTTGGTCGGCAATGGCCCGGTCCAGTTTTCCGCCGGGAAACCGGATGAGCTGGTAAAGGTCCACCCCGTCAATTTCAAGGCCCATAAAGGTGTCAAGGTCCTTTTCCCAGGTCTCCATGGTCTGGCCGGGCAGTCCGTAAATCAGGTCAATGATGACGGCGGCCTGGTCCGTGGCCTTAAGGGCGTTTAAACAGGCGATGATCTCCCTGATCCCCTGAATGCGGCCCACGCTTTGGCGGATTTTGGTATCAAAGGTCTGGACTCCGATGGAAAACCGGTTGGCCCCGCCGTCGATACAGGCGGCTATCTTGTCCTCACCAAAGCCGAACACCCGGCCTTCCACGGTAATCTCGCAGTCATTGGCCAGGGGCAGATACTGCCTGGCAGCTTGCAGAACCTTTTTAAGGTCCCGGGTAGACAAGGCCGTCGGGGTCCCCCCGCCCAGGTAGACCGCATGAACAGGCCAGGAATTCACCATGGGCGAATCCGATGCGGCCGCCATCTCCTTAACCAGCGCATCCACATAGGCGTTCTGGTTTTCCTCATTTGCCGGGTTGCCGAAAAAACCGCAGTACAGGCACCGGGTTTCGCAAAACGGGATATGGATATAAGCGGTGGTTTTCCCCCGCCGGGGGGTTTGAGCCAGGGCCTGCCAGACCCGCGGCCGTTCCTCTTCCGGAACTGGCTTGCCGCCAAGCCCCGCATGGACAACCGCTTTTCTGGCAAAGGCATCGGCCATGGGGGTATCGCTGATCCGGGCAAAATAAGGCCGCTGTGCCGAATCCTGGCCAAAGGATTCCATGAGCTTCATTTTGGAATCGACACTGCTGTGGGATACATCCTTTTTCATAATATTTTCTTTAGCTCCTTATGCCCAACCGGGTGTATAAGAGAGGCGCCTTTTTTAGTGATGGCTTATTACCTTGATTAAAAAGTTTAATAGCTCAAACTTTTTGGGGTGTCAACCCCATTTCATTACAATTTTCCTGTCAGGGAGTTGCAGGCAGGGGAATTTGCGTTTCAACGTGAACGTCATCAATCAAAGCAGCTAATCCAGTCACACTGGACAGCTTTACATAGATGGTTTCCGGATTATCATTGAACCTGATTTGGGCAACGGCCCGGCACCAATGGCCGGACCCGCCGCCACCGACATTTCCCACTGTGGTCACACATACGGCAATGCCGTTTATATCCGCAATCTGGGTACCGTCATATGACCTTCCGACCCGGATGGCACAATTATCTTTTTCAAAACTCGAATAATAAGTCCATTGAATCCGGGCCAAAGTCGGCCCTGCTTTTTCAGGGGAAAGCGGCTGGGGAATCTTAAACCATAAACTGGTTTCGCCCATGCCGCCGTAATATCCGCTTCTGCTCCATTTTCCCACCATGGGATACCAGCGCCAGCCGCCAAGCCCGATTTTGGAGCATTTGGCACGAATCATCAGGGGCTGTCCCCCGGAATTGACCCAGTTACCGCCATCGGGCAAAAGGGGGATCTTTGGTGCCACTGGATCAGGATCACCGGATTGAGGCGGAACATGGAGTGCCTCAGCATTAGCGGCATTAAACCCCCAGCTCTGGCAGGTGGTTAACCCGGGATGCCCGCTGCTGCTGCAATCAGCATGGCCGGAAGATAGCGTGTCCCAGGCCTGCCCAAGGATGACAGCAACGAAGACGACGGCCAACATTCTAAAATGTTCAAATTTTTTTATTAGCATAGAATTCATAATAAAACTAAAAACATAATTAGCAATGTCTAATTATTGACATGCCATGTAATATTTTGAATTTGCTGCGCTGTCAAGAAAAAATGGAACTATCTGTAGAAAGGCCCTGTCCTGCTCACCTGTCCAATCCCCTCAAGACAAGAAAGAAGCGTATCGAATTTTTATGGGATTGGTGTTGGCATAAAAGGGGCGGCCTTTTCAGGCCTTAAAGAACCGAAACCCTTTATTTCCTGCGACATATATCAAAATGGCCGTTATTGTAAAATCGGGAAAAACTTTTAAGCACTCTTTTTTATATCCTTGCACCTGTTCCAGATCTTTTTTGGGCGGGGCTTTCATCGATAATATGGTATCGGCGTACTGCCCCCGGCCGTACTTGAACTCAATAATGGTTCTGGTGTCCTTGTATTGTGTGTGGTATTTGCCGGTCATTTCCCAGTCGCTCCGGCCCGACGGGTAGTTGACTTCCATGGAAAAGGTAAAATACCGGGACAGATAACGGGTGCAAAGCTCGTAAAACGCGCACCGGACAAAATTTTCATTTATCTTGTCCCAGGCCTGGGCCGGGAACTGCCCAAGGTAGGTGTCATAGAACCCTGAAAACAGAGCTTCCATATCAAGGTCGGCCAGAAATGTTCTAAAAAATTGGGTATAGCCTTTGGAGACTTCCAGGTTATTTAATTCATTGTAATAATCAACAAAAATTTCGCGCAGGGTATTATTGGGAAGACACATGCTAAAATCATCAAAACAGGTGACCATGCCAAGATAAAACAAAGATACCGGATAATAGTCCTTTTCAAAAAACTGCCGCATATTGAATTTTGAAACCAATTGCTTAAGATCGTATTCAAGGCTGTTGTCAAACACCAGGGCATCCATCATGGCATCGGTGTTTTCCTTCACCGTGGTCAACCGCTCTATCCAGGACACATCGGTTTTCAGATTATCGTCAATCAGTTCTCTGGGGATTTCACCATTATTTAAAGCAAAATTTTTTAAAAAATAAGTAACAATGGTGGAATTATAAAGGGTATCTGCCACATCCGGCAAAAAACGGTAACCGTCATAATGATTTTTCATGATTCCAAGTATTTCAGGCATACGGACAGGATCAAACCCATAAGACTCAAACACATTGCCAAGGTATTTTTTGGTTTCTTCGTGGGTAAAACCCAGCATATTTACCAATTGTTTTTTTAACGTCACTATCTCGGCAATATTAAATCCTGAAGTTAAATCATCAATGGTAATGGGCAGAACACCGGTGATAAACACCTTGCCGATGCTCTGCATTTCAATGCCGGACTTTATGACTTTGAAAAAGGAACGTAAAAAGGAATCCCCGCAGGTCAGTTCCTTGTACAGGTCGTCGTTGCGGGTGGTGATCAACTGATTGGTGAAGTTATCGTACTCGTCGATAATGATGTAAATCGGCGCAAGGTTGCGGTCTTTTACCATGGACAGGATCTGCTTGAGACGGACGGCCAGGGCCTGGTCCTTGTTCATATCACTGTCCTTGAAATATTTATTGTAGGAATGAAGGAAGGAGCCCAGTGATGCGCCCTGGGTAAGGTTGAAATTTTCCTCAATTATGCCAAGATCCGGTTTCACCGGCACTTCGGAAAAATTTAGGCGCAGCACTATAAAGCTGTTTTTAAGCGGGGTCGGGTTTTGCCCGATCCAGGTGTTTCCAAAAAGCGGTGGAAATTTATCCTTGCGGTTGATATCGTAATAACATTCAAGTGTGGAACACCAAAGGCTTTTGCCGAAACGCCGGGGACGCAAAAAACCGGTGCCTTCCAATTTTCAAGGGCGGCAATGTGCCGGGTTTTATCTACATAGTAATATCCTTGTTCCTGTATTTCTTCAAAGCTGCCGACAGCATAGGGTATCTTTTTCATGGCTGATATTTCCTTGTTTTAAATTTTATACTATACCACCCAAAGACTCTCAAGAATAAAAGAAAACGAAGCTAAAAGCCGAATGCTGGCAGCCAACCCCTTCCATAACAAAACAGCCGGGTTCTCTGTTTGGGAAGTCCGGCTGTCCTGTCGGTTCTGTGGTCCCCCCCCCCCCCGGCTGTCCGGGGGGGGGGATTTTCGTTTCTTGTTTCTATTTTCTTGTTCGTCTCAACCCGGCCAGGCCCACAAGACCTGCGCCCAGCAAGAAAAAGGTGCCAGGCACGGGAACCGAACTTACTGCGGTTGTTGAAATATAAGGTGCAGTGGCACCCTCACGGTCAAAGCTTGCATAAACGCTGCCGCACTCTGCCGCTGTGGCAAAAAGCTCCGTCGCATAGGCGTTGGCTAGTTCTTCGTCTTCTTGCAGACTGTCAAAAAACGCCTGGGTAAGTTCCGGTATCCAGCCGTCATATACATACCCGCTGGCAAGAACAATACCGTTGTTGCTGTCCGGATCAAGAACCCAGCTATTGTACAGATCGGTAATGTCTAAACTATAAGTGCCGTTGGCTGTCATGGTCAGGCTTGATATAGCGGATTGCGTCAGCAGGGTATTTTTAAGATCTACGACGTTGGCATCATCTCCGTAGGCTGTCAGTGTCTCCACATCAACATCACCGGGATCATAAACGTCCAGATATGCCGGCAGATCTGCAGTTGTAGCAGGCGGATTGCCGCCGGTCATTGACCCTGTTCCTAAAAGGTCGATGACCAGATATGCCGATTCAACGGTCTCAGTTGCCAGAACATTAAATTTCACCCAGCTATAACCCCACATATCTTCGTCTCCGCCAAACACCTCAAGGGCTGACACTACAAAGTAATCCTTGGAGTCGTCCGGATAAGTAGTATAGGACCCCTGACCACTCATATAGGTGTACCCGGTCATTATACTCTCGCCAATAACTTCGGCAGATGCGGTGCCGGTAAATATCATTCCAATCATTGCCAGTGCGATAAACATGTTTTTAAATTTCATTTTTCTTTTTCCTTTAATTCTTAATAGTTGCATGTCATTTTTCCTTAATTTTTCTTAATTCATTGTCTTTTTCTTATTGCCGTACTTCATTTTGAGTGAAAGCTTTAGATATCACCTCCTTTAAAAAAGCTGTTAGCTGTCAGCGCTTAGCCGTTAGCCGGCCGAAATGGCCTGCATGCTGAAGGCCGACAACTTTCATTATCCGGTTCGCCCATGGGAAGATGGGCAACACCGGCCATTTTTTTTAAGCCTCTTTTTCCCGATTCTCTTCCCGGGATCGGGTCACCATCCCGTAATAATCGATCAGGGCCTGGGCCAGGTTGACCTGCCAGAACTGCCCGGCCAGGGTCAGGCTGATCCATCCGTCTTTCATTTCAATTAACCCGGCCTGTTCCCACTGGGTCAGCAAGGGCCTGAACAATTCGGTGATATCGGGCCTGAACTGCCTTTCTAAGTTGGCAAGGTTCAGGTGGCCGGCCTCCAGCTCACCGGTGATCCGGTTGATCAGGGGTTTAAATTCGGGATAGGCCAGCATGGAGGCCACAGGCTTTACCCCGGATTCAATTGCTGCCGTATATTTGTCCAGGCGGCTTTCCAGATGGCCGGCATACCCGCCTAAACTTCCCCCGGCACAGGAGCCGAACGCCAGACAGGGCGAGCCCTCTTTCATCAGCAGGTTGTAGATATTGCGCTCCCGGGTACCCCGGCACCAGTGGGTCATGGAAAGCCTTCGAAACCGGGCCTGGTCCATAAGTTCCACCCCTCTTTTAAACATCCAGGCCTGTTCCGGGATATCGGCCGGATACGGCAGCTTCCCTTTTTCTGCAGCCAGGTCCAGGGGGCCGCCCGCAAAAATGTTCAACTGATAAAGATCTGCCCCGTCAATGTTCAGCTCAATAAGGGTCTTTAAATCCTTTTCCCATACGGTCATGTTCTGGCCCGGCAGACCGTAGATCAGGTCAATGACAATGACGGCGGCATTGGTGTCCCGGGCCCGGGACAGGGTTTTGACAACCGTATCCTGATCGCTTCTTCTCCCCAGGCTTTTCCGGATAGCCGTATCAAAACTTTGCACCCCGATGGAAAACCGGTTGGCCCCGCCTTCAAGGCAGGCCGCCAGTGTGGCCTCATCCAAATCGGCAATGGTGCTTTCCACGGTGATTTCGCAATCATTTGCCAGGGGCAACCGGTTTCGGATCTCTTTTAAAAGCCGTTCAAGGTCCCGGGGCTCCAGGGCCGTTGGGGTGCCCCCGCCCAGGTAGACCGCGTGGATGGGATAATCTGCCACGGCCGGCCGGGCCTGGTCCAAACTCATCTCTTTGATCACCGCATCGGTATAGGACGGACTGGATATTTTGCTCAAAGGGTTGACAAAAAAGCCGCAGTACAGGCAATGGCCCCGGCAAAAGGGAATATGGAAATAGGCGGCCGAACTCTGGCTGCGGGGGGTGCCCATCAGCTCGTCCCATAAGTCATTAATCTTTGATTTTTCCACGGGCTCTCCGCCCATGCCGGCATGCACGGTGGTTTTCCTTGAAAAGGCATGGGTTAAGGGGTCCACCCCTTCCCTGGCAAAAAAATCCCGTTCGTCTTCCCGGGCCAGGCTTGAGGACTGCCTGTCCAGTTGGCCTTTATTTTGTCCGGTCTTTAGCGGGGCCTTGAAATGGTCCCGGTTCCCGGCACCCATCATGGAGGCCTTGGCCCGTTTCAGATAGGTTAAATCAATGATGTTCCGGTTTTCCGAACGGGCCCGGGACTCAATCCCTTTTTTAACCGTTCTCCGGATAAATCCCGGAACCTGTTCAAAATACTCCTGGGCATCACTTGTCCATTGCATGGTCATTGTTTCCTCATGTTGTTGGTAGCTGTTAGCTATTAGCCGTTAGCTGTTAGCGGTTAGCCGGCTGCCATTTCCTTCAGCTAACAGCTAACGGCTAAACGCTAATAGCTTTAAAAAAACAGCCGGGTTCCCTGTTTGAGGCAACCCGGCTGTCCTGTAAGGATCCGCGGCTTTCCGTCCCCCGGTTTCCCGGGGTTTGGCTTTTTCGGTTTGTGGGGACTTGGGATATGGGACCTGGGATTTGGGGTTGATTTACGCTTCTATTTCTAAGGTCTCAGGTCTGAAGTCTAAATCCATCTCCACCGGTTAGACTTTGATTATCTCATTTTGTCCCATTCTTGTTTCCGGTTTTTAGTGTCTTGCCCGTCTCAATCCCGCAAGCCCCGCAAGGCCACATCCGAGCAGCATCAGGGTACCGGGAACTGGAACTGTTGATGAAATATACGGCGCGCTGCCGTTTTCGTTGCCAAAACTGGCATAAACGCTGCCGCTTTCTGAAGCGATGAGAAGCATCTCTGTTAACAGGGCGTTGTATTCTTCATCGGTAAGACTGTCTATATACTCCTGGGTAATATCTTTTATATAGCCTTCATAGTTATACCCGCTGGCAAGAATGATACCGTTGTTGCTGTCAGGATCAAGAATCCAGCTGTTGTACAGATCGGTAATGTCTAAGTAATAGGTGCCGTTGGATGTCATGGTCAGGCTTGACAGAGCGGTTTGCGTCAACAGGGTATCCCTGAGAGCTGAAACGGTGTCTTTATCCAATGTTTCCACATCAACATCGCCGGGATCATAAAGGTCCAAAGAGGCAACAAGCTCTTCGGTTGTTGCCTCGGGATTGCCGAAGCTCATAGCACCTACACCCAAAAGGTCGAGAACCAGATATGCCGATTCAACAGTCTCGGTCTCAGTCACTTCAAATTTCAGCCAGCTATAGCCCCACATATCGCTGTCCCCGCCAAACAGTTCAAGGGCGGTTGCCACAAAGTAATCTTTGGAGGATTCCGGATACGTCGTTGTGGCACCCAGGCCACCCATATAGGTGTACCCGGTTAATTCACACGTACCAATAACTTCGGCGGATGCGGTGCCGGTAATTACCATTGAAAATAAAGCCAGTGCCATGAGAATTCTTTTAATATTCATTTTGATTTATCCTTTTTGATTTATCCTTTTTGATTTAAATAAAACGTTTTTCTATTTTGGTCTTGAAACAGGCTGAGCTTAAAAGGGTCAGGAATTCACTGACAATGAGTAAAAGGCATGTATGACCTCCTTTCTTTCTTATATTCCACAAACATGGGAAGATGCTTTAAAATCGGTTGTTTTTTGTTTTCACACATAGATATGGGTAGGATGGATCAGGGTCCGGGCCTCTCCTTGACCCATGGTTCCCCCCCCTTGTTGTCCTATTTTCTTGACCGTCTCAGCCCCGCAAGCCCCACTAACCCGCTGCCCAGCAACCATACCGCGCCGGGGACGGGCACAGCGCTCGGTACGGTCAGGGTAAGTGAACCCAAGGATGTTCCTTCCGCGTTACCGGACCACCCCTCGCCCGAAACGTACTGAGCGCCTTGACGAAGAACAATGCTATATTTGTACACAGTACCTGTGTCCAGGGTCCACTCTCCGGTGGACGCATATAGACCTATAGAACTGCTATAATCGCCAACCGCATCCATTGATTTAAACAAATATTCGGAGGTCCATAAGTTTTTCTCTTTATCCTCATCGTAATAACCAAGGCGGATCGACTGATAGCAGGAAGAATACAAGGTATCGAGATATTCATCAGCAAGCGTGGCCTCGGAGAAAAGAGAGTAGCCTACGGTTACGGCGCCCTCTGACTCGCCCTCTTCTGCCTCTATCGTGAACACGATTGAAACTGAGCCCTTGATGGCTCCATCATTCAAATCACCGCTGAAAACATAGGTTCCGGAGCCCTGATCCGAAAAATCGAAGCTCACTGTTTCATCTGCGGTAGTAATTTCTGAAATGACAATCGTATAGGCAAAGGATTGCATGGGTATCAACAGACAAACAACAACAGCGAACATCAGTAACTTTTTCATGGCTTTCTCCATTTTTAAATTAAATAAAAATAACTACTAAAGGGGGGGGGGCATGACTCATGGTTTGCCCCCTTCTTGTTTCTATTTTCTTGCACGTCTTAAGCCCACAAGCCCCACAAGGCCGCTGCCCAAAAGCAGCCGTAGGTCGGGTAGAGGGGCGAAACCCGACGTTGGGTTTCGCTCCCGCTCTACCCAACCTATACCTGTTTGTACTATTCTTGTTTCCAGTTTATAGTTTCTTGCACGTCTTAAACCCGCAAGCCCCGCAAGGCCTGCGCCCAGCAGCAGCATGGTGCCGGGTACAGGAACCGGATTATTCCCCACGGCAACCATGGCGGACACATTGTACCCACCCTCACTGACTGTACCTGTGGTAGTGTAATCAAGACCGTAATCGCCGCCGTTGGCGGACTCAGCATTGACACTGATGTTGGTTGACCCTTCACTAAGAATGGTAAAGTAAAGGGTGGCCAGCAGGATATTGTCCCCGGTCACGCCCTGAGTGGACGTGCCGCCCACAAAATATGCCTGGTAGTAGCCCAGGTTGCTGAACTCTGTTTTATAGAGGGAGTAGCCGAAATATTTGTATATGGCCTCATCTTCGACAGCCACATCAAAGCCAAAAGAGGTCAGAGAAAAATCGGCCAGGCCTTCTGAATACAGCCAGACATTCACCTCAAAAACCGTACCGGTATAGCCGGTATAGCCGGTCTCAACAAGGGTTATATCCGGGGAAGCCTGGGCCGTGCCAAGGCTTAAAAACGCCAGCAACAGCAGTGTCATTGCCGGTATTGTTTTTTTCATTTGTTCCATCTCCTTTTGTTAGCCGCCCGGAACAGACGGGCCTTAAATTTTCACCAGATAAGAAAGAGGGTAAAGATAAGGGATCAAGAAGTCTCTTCCTGACTCATGATTTTCCCCCTTCTTGTTTCTATTTCATTTCACGTCTTAAGCCCGCAAGCCCAGCAAGGCCTACACCCAGCAGCAGAATGGTGCCGGGAACAGGCACGGCAGAGGCAGCATCGGTTGCGGTCAGGCGAACCTGAATTTCCGCATAATCGTTTGACACAATCATGCCGCCAAGATAATACTCGGTGCCGGTGTCCACAGTGTATTCCCCGTCGCCCGAAATCACATTATTTTGGGATAAAAGCAATGCCCCAGCGGCCATAGTGCCTGAGCCTGTTGTCTCGGTAACACTGTACGCCAGGGTCACGCTATCCGACTCGCCACCCTCAGCTACGATGGTGATATTGCCATAAGTTGCGCCCATGGCACCACCGGTACCCGTATCACCTGTACGAATGGTAAAAACATAATCGTCGCCGTCTTGTTCCCACGAATAGCTGTCCAAGACTTGACTCTGGTACGTGAGGGAAAAATCGATCATATAAGCAAACGATTGCACCGGGAACAGCAGGCAAGCTGTAACAGCCAGTATCAATAACTTTTTCATAATTTCCTCCGTTTTTTGATTTCTTATTAAATTTAATAAATGGGTTATAAGGTTGTCTGAACGAGTAACGCCCTTTTCATCTATCGGTTTCTTGCCCGGCGCAACCCTGCAAGGCCGACAAGACCGAAACATAGCAGGCAGAAGGCTCCGGGAACCGGCACCGCACTTGTCACCACAGTTGTTGAAATATAAGGCGCATTGGCACCATCACGGTCAAAGCTGGCATAAACGCTGCCGGACAAAGCAGCTGTGTCTAATATCTCTTGCACATAGGCGTGATACTCTTCATAGGTTAAACTGTTAATCCATTCATTAGTAACATTCTCCGGTATCCAGCCATCATAGACATACCCGCTGGCAAGAACGATACCGTTGTTGCTGTCCGGATCAAGAACCCAGCTATTGTACAGTTCGGTAATGTCTATGCTATAGGTACCACTGGCTGTCATGGTCAGGCTTGAGACAGGGGTTTCATCCAATAGGGCATCCTTAAGCGCCTCGACCTGAGCCGCTGCTTCACTGCTCCCATAACCGTCCTCTCCGTAGACTGTAAGACCCTCCACATCAACATCACCGGGATCATAAACGTCCAGATATGCCGGAAGATCAGTAGTTGTGGCAGGAGGATTGCCGCCGGTCATTGAACCTGTTCCCAAAAGGTCGATGACCAGATATGCCGATTCAACGGTCTCGGTTGCCAAAACATCAAATTTCACCCAGGCATAGCCCCACAAATCGGCATCGCCGTCTGCGCCAAACACTTCAAGGGCCGACACTACAAAATAATCCTTGGCGTCTTCCGGATAAGTTGTAACGGACCCCTGACCGTTCATATAGGTGTACCCGGTCATAATGGCCTCGCCGATAACCTCGGCAGATGCGGTGCCGGTAATTAACAGCCCGATCATTGCCAGCGCGATACAAATACGTTTAAACTTCATTTTTCATTCCTTATCGTATAAAAATCGTTAATTGATTTTAGTTATTTTTCTGCGCCGCAGACCGGCCAAAGCCGCAAGACCCGAGCCCAGCAGCAGAACCGCCCCTGGAATCGGTACGGAAGAGACTGAAACTTGTCCGTTGCGAAGGGCTATAGCACCGACACCGGAGACACCGTCCTTGGTGTAGCAGCCCTGGCCGCCGGTGGGCATCCTAAAGAGAAAGGCACTATCGGAATCATAAATTGCAGCCTCCGTCCCTGTCCAGTACCACCCATAGCTATCTAAATTTTCAAAATCTCCTGTTTCGTTCAGCCCGTATTCGCCTCTGGAAAGACGATTACCTGAGGTATCCTGCAATCCCAGGTTGCCCAGTTCCTCATAAAAGAGATGGCCCAACTCGGAAGTGATGATATTATACCCTAACGTGGTGGTACCATCATATCCGGATTTCAGGGTGCCATCCACAGTGGTTGGCAGCCGCCAGGACGACCCACCCCAGTCCACGGTATATCCATCATAAAGGATAATGGTCAAAACACCTTCTTCATTCAGGCTTGATGCCCAGGCAACCTGGTCGTCCCAGGTTGAAGCATCATTATCATAATCCAGCCACACCACTGAATTGCCATTGTTGTCATCATCCCAGATAAGCTTGTACTCTGATCCGTTGTAAGTAGCCGTGCCGATAGTGGTCAAAGCGGCGTAGGCCGAAGGAGCAAATCCCAGAGCGACGGCCAGCAGGGCCATGGTGAATGCCATCATAATTTTTCTTAATTTCATTGGTTCTTCCTTTTTTGTTTATTTAATTTTTCTTAAAATCTTTTAAAACACTACCGGTTATAGGATTTCAGCCATTAGCGGTTAGATTTTCCTGCCGGCTGCCGACAGGACATGGCTATCCTTATGAAAGGCTGGGAGTGATGGGCCCAAGGCTTTAAGAAAGCCAGCCGGTTATCTTCAGCACTTTCAAAATTTTTCGCGCCCGGCTGTGGGCATGACGGTTATATTGAAATGAATAATTGATTGTGATATTTACATTGAGTGAGTGAAGGTTGAGGTATCACCTCCTTTCATACCCGGTCCGCTGCATGGGAAGATGCGCGGGCCGGGTTCATTTGGGTTCAGCCGCAGGGCACCGGATTTAGGGCCGGTGCCCTGCGGCAAGGCCAGCGGCGGTCCCGGGGCCGGAAACTCATGTTTTACTGGTGGCACAGGCAAACAAAGTATCCGGTTCCTGGGGCAGCCCGCCGGCAGGAAGGGGTTAACTTCTGCGGCGCAGGCCCACCAGGCCCACCAGGCCGCATCCGAGCAGCATCATGGTGCCGGGAACGGGAACGGCGCTGGTGGTTTCAATATAAAGAGCCGTGGTGCCGTTAAGGCTGTTACCGGTTTTGCCTACACCAGTGAGGCCTGAGAAAACAGCACCGACAGCGCCCACTGCACCGCTGGCTTCATTTGAATTGGGGCTGGCACATACCAGGACAAGACCATTGTTTTCGATCTCGCCTGAAACCCAGGCATTGTAAATATCTGTAATGTCGATGCCCCAAACGCCGTTTGAGGTCATGGTGGCGGTAGTCAGCAGAGAGGTCGTTCCGGTACTGGAGTCTGCCAGATCCGCATAAAGAGTTGAAATGGTTGAAGAGGTAAGGTCTGCCACATCCGTGTCACCCGGTGAATAGATATCCAGAACTGCCGGATAATCTACCGTGGCATCAGTATAGTTCATGCTGCCCACAGCCAGCAGTTCCAGATACAGAACCGCACTGTCCACGGTTTCAGTACCAATATCGCTGAATTTAATGGTGGCATAGCCCCACATATTTGTACCGGCGTATTCATATTCCAGGGGACCGGCGATAAAATAATTATCTTCCGAAGTTTGGAATTGCCCTCCCATATATGCATAGGAGGTAGAGCTTGCACTGTAAGTATCAGCCAGAGCCGTACCGGCAAAAGCAAATACACTGAACATCAGTGCAATGGCCAATACAATGGCATTCTTTCTTAATTTCATTTTTCTCATTCCTTTCTTGTTGTAAAATTTAAATAAATAGGATTAATTGGTTTGTTGAAAAAAAAGCTGATTTTCCTTTTAACGAATAACCTCAAAAAGTATCACCCCCTTTCGGTTTGTTAGCTGTTAGCTTTTAGCTGTTGCTGTGAGCCATGAGCTATGAGCTGTCAGCAGCTAAGGGCCTCTTACGGTTTAACGGAACAGGCTGTTGATAAAACAGCCGCCGCCCACGCTCTCATCCGGGGTGCTTGCCGTCGCTTCAACTGCGGTGCCGCTCACGGTCCCGTACACTGAGCAATGATCAGTGGTAAAGGTCACGGTCTGATTTGCCTCATCCACCGAGACGATATTATCCAGGTAGATCTCTTCAATGTCGGCATCCTCGTCCCCTGAGAAAAAGGTTTCCAGGTCAGGGGCATGGACAATTCTCCAGGACCCCAGGGTGAAGGGGTCATCGGATCCGGCCGCACTGGCGTCATAGGAGATGGTGATCTCAATCTCCAGAATGTCGGCATCATCCAGAGGCTCCCCGTTTTCATCGTAAAGCTCAAATAAAAACAGGCCGGTGGCACCCCCGGGACTTGTGCTGCCGGTGTCCACCACCATCACATAGATCTTTCCGACTGTGGTTGAGACACTGTTGGCCGTAATGGTGATGGTAACGGGGTCCCCTGAAATCGTATCAAAATAGATCTCTTTGGAGCCGGTCAGGCCGGCAGGATCATCAATGGCGGTGATCAGCATTTTGGCGCCGTCTTCTCCGGCGGTCCCGCCGATCTGGGTTGAGTCGTCGCCTTGGGCCATTTCAATACAGACAAAGCTGCCGAAACCGCCCAACTGCTCTAAGGCATCCGTGCAGATGCCGGTGAGCCGCTCTTTTTCTTCATCCGTGGTACCGGCCGGCAGGTAAAGGGGGGCCTGAGACGTGCCGGACTCCTCTCCGATACCAATATAGATCCGGTCATCTTCGCTGCCGCAGGTTACGGTGATGCTGCAAAGCCCGTAGTCATCCGGTGCCGTAAAGGTGACCGTGCTGCCGGTAGTGGCGGACAGGGCCGAAGCTGACACATCAGTGCCGTCAGGCCCCTCAACTGTCCACTGGTAAGTGCCGGAACCGCCCGAAGCCGTCAGGCTTCTGGTCTCGCCCGGGAGCATGGCCGCCGTGGCATTGACCTGGTCAGTGATGCGCAGTTTGTCCGTATCATATGTGACCAGCAGGTAAGGAGGATCATCGGCATCCTCCCTTGCCACCAGGTGCCAGCTGTATCCGTCGCCGTAATCAGCACCGTAAATATCGGTTGAACCGGTCCAGGACTGATCGTCATGGTCTTTGAGTTCCAGGCCGTTGTTCTCCCACTGGCCGTTCAGCCATCCCTTTACGATGGGGGCCACATCAACTTTTCCCGTGGAGTAGGAGCCTGTGGTGTGGGTCACCAGGACACTGGGGGCTTCGGGCACATACCAGGGTTTGTTGGTCATATCCACATACCCGTCACCGGTCACGGCTTCGGTCCAGTAAAAGTCATCTACGGTATCTCCGGTTTTCTCCTGTGTGTCGGTGGAAAGGGCGTATATAGTACCGTACATGGCCGTACCGTCCGGGGCCGGGGGCCCCACATCCATCTCACCGGCACTGTAGTCGTCCATGGTGTAAACCAGATATGCGGCTTCAATATCTTCCGTGGTCAGCCCAAGATCGGTTATGGGGCTTAAGTCAAACCGCATAAGAATCCGGGCATCCACAATGTAAACCGCCCCGGCCTTGAGCTTGTATTCCCCCATGGAGGTCCCCTGGGGATACCCCTTGCCGTTGCCCATGCCCCCATACAGCACATAGGTGTCTTCGGACACCTCACAGCGAACCGTGCTGGCCACGAGGGTGGTGAAACTCCAGGTCACGGCAGATCCTAAGGTGTTGCCGGCAAGATCGGCGGCAGTGGCCGCTATGGTAACGGTATATGAGGTTTGCTCTTCAAACACCATATCAGGGATAAAGACCAGAACGCTTTTCCCTTCCCAGGAGAGGCTGCCGTCCACTGCCGGGCTAAGGGTAAACCCGTTCTCAACGGTCTCCTTGTCCATGTCTTCACTGAAGGTAACCGTTATCGTATCGGTAACAGCCGCCTCAGCCCCGTCTTCAGGGCTGACAGACAGCACCGTGGGGGGACACTGGATATTCCAGGTGATATTTTCCAGATCAGACCAGACCCCCAAACTGTCCTGCACCTGGATTTTCAGGGTATGGTCCCCGTCGGTCAGGCTGCTCAGTTCCAGGGTGTCGGAAGGATCACAGGCATCGCTCCAGTCTCCGTCGTCAAGGCAATACCGATAGGCATACACCCCGGTTCCTGATATGGTCAGGCTTATGGTATCTTTTACAATGGCGGTATCAGGGGTTCCTTCAACTTCAGGGTCAGGGGCCACATAGGCCCCGGTGGTGAAGCTGAACGTGTACTCGTTTTCCAGGCTTTTTTCTGCGGCACTTTGGGCCCCCGTGCCCATGGTCACGGTATAGGCGGTCTCATGGGTTAACAGATCTGTCGGCGTAAAGGTTACGGCCGTTTCAAGGTCATTCCAGGAAAAAGTCCCGGTTACCGCAGTCTCGGTACTTGAGCTTAAGACCATGGAAAAGGCCTGTTCCACACTTTCGGTGGCCATGGGCTTGTCAAAGCCAATGGTAACCGATGTTCCCACATCAATACCGGTAGCGCTTGCTTCCGGAGTTGTGGTATCGACTGTGGGGGCTGATTCAGGGGCAGAAAACGTAATGTAGGGCATGGTCCCCAAGGTCCCGTTAAGGCCGGCATATTTGGTTCC
Source organism: uncultured Desulfospira sp. (assembly GCA_963663165.1). Taxonomy (GTDB): domain Bacteria; phylum Desulfobacterota; class Desulfobacteria; order Desulfobacterales; family Desulfobacteraceae; genus Desulfospira. Next base: position 2,001,137 of record OY760175.1, read on the forward strand.
CACAGGACCCAGGTTAGAGGCATTGGATGCCCCTGAATTTTCACTGTCGCTCATTAAAACAAGGCCGTTATTGGCCTGATCGCCCCGCACCCAGGCATTATAGATGTCTGTGATGTCGATGGCATAAGTCCCGTTGGCCGTCATGGTGAAGTCCGAAACAATAGGGGAAGAGGAGGCCTTAAGGGTTGTGTGCAGGGTGGCAGCGTCGGAAACCGTGGCAAGTGAGGCCACATCCGTATCACCGGGGCTGTATATATCCAGTTTTCCGGGATACGTTTCACTGGCGTCCTCAAGGTACATGCTGCCCACTTTCAAAAGATCAACGACCAGATAAGCACTTTGTACCTCCTCGGTTCCAATGGTGTCAAACTTGATAAAGGCAAACCCCCACATATCGGTCCCGTTGAACATATATGTCATGGGACCTGCGATAAAATAGCTTTGTTCGGAGATATTAAAACCTGTTCCGCCCATATAGGCATACCCGGTCAGGGTACATGGGTAATCGGCAGATGCGGTATGGGAACAAAACAGGTTCCCGGTCACCAGCACTGCTAAAATTGTTATGATTCTGATTAACTTCATTTTACCATTTTCCTTGTTTTATAATGCGATCCTCAAACCAGCGTAAAAATAGGCGCCCAGAGGAGAATCGAGCATGCTTTCCCTGTGGCCGCCCTCATAATCGGCCACATCCACGGGCGGTTCTTCATCAAATATGTTCCGTCCGCCCGCGAATACGCTAACAGACGGGGTCAGGGCATAGGTGATCTGGGCATTGAAAAAATCAAAGTACTCGATTTTCAGAGCCGGAGATGTATCGCTTAAGTATTTGCCCCGATAGACATAGCGCAGGTTGGCGGTCAGCTTGTCCTTATACCGGTAGCTTAAGGTGGCGTGTATCTGGGACCGGGGGCGGTTGGTCAGGTCCTTGCCGTCCGGGTCTGTTGCCTCAAGATAATTGGCGGTTACATCCAGGTCAAACCCCCATGGAAGGGGCAGGCCTATACCGAGTTCCGCGCCTTTAAAAGTGGATGTCCCTTCCAGATTGATATAGGTGGTCTCGGTATTGGTATTGGATGTGCCTTCCGTGATGATTTCGGTTTCAATCATATTATCAATGTCGTTGCGGTACATATCAACCGTCAGTTGAAGACCGGCGGGACCGAAAGGGGTCCAGACCGCCCCCACATTAAAATTGACCCCTTCCGAAGGCTCAAGGTCGGGATTTCCGTAGATATCGTTCCAGCCCATGGCACCAATGAAATTGTCATGAAGCTGATAAAGGGTCGGGGCCTGGAAAGAGCTTGAAGCAGAGGCCCGGAACGCCAGGTTCTCAGACCATTCGTACCGGGCGGAAATTTTGGGGGCCAGGTTGGTTCCGAAATCGGAATATTCCTCCACACGTCCGGACAAGGTCACGGTCAGCCGGGTGAAAAGTGTTATGCGGGTTTCACCAAACAGGGCGTATACATTCCGTTCCTCGACAAAGTCCCGGTATGGGGCATCCACATTTTCCCGGTTAAAGCCGGCCCCCAGGAAAAACGTTAACCAGGGCTTATAATCCCAGTTCATATGGGCGTAAATATCCTGGGTATCGGACGTCAGATCGCCGTTATAATCCGGATCTTCGCTCTGGCGGTACTCGGTATCGGACAGGCCGAGTCCTAAGCCGGATTTAACCCGGAACGTATTAAACTCCCCTTCCCAGGTCAGCCCGCCGTAATAATCTTCCTTTTTGCTCTCACGGTCCTTGTTCAAATCACCGGTTACCCCGACGCGCATCACTGAGTCTGTCAGGTTATACCGCAGTTCACCATCCAGGGTCTGGGTGGGGCTGATGTCATAAGATCCGTTGATGTTGGCCCCGGACTGTTCCACTTCCGGGGATGTCCAGCGCGGGTTGTCCGGGGTGCGGTCATAATGCTGGCTTTCCCGGCTGTTTGCACTGATATTGACAAATCCTTTTTCACCCACAGCAAACCCGGTGGAAACTTCACCTTTCTTTTCTTCACCATCCCCATGGATGGAACCGCCGGACTGAATGCTGGCGGTAAAAGGCCGGTTATACTTGCGCAATACAATATTAATTACACCGGCCACAGCGTCAGCTCCGTATTGGGCGGATGCACCGTCCCGGAGAACTTCGATACGCTCAATGTCGCTGATGTTGATGCCGCTGATATCAGTAAAGGCGAATCCGTCCTTATCCGGCCGGGTGCCGGGCTGGCGACGGCCGTTGATAAGGACCAGCACATGGTTGGCGTCCATACCCCGCATGCGAAGGGTCTGGACGCCGGGGGTGGCATTCATGTCCGGGCACTGGACCAGTTCAACCCCCTGAAGCACCTCTATGGCCTGGTTTAAGGAAACCGCACCGATCTCCTGTAAATCTTCGCTGGTGACAATCTGGACCGGCACGGCCATTTTTTCAGGGGTTTCAGTGCCGGTACGGGACCCGGTGACCACAACGGTTTCCATCTGGTAAACCGAACTGCCTTTTTGCTGCAGGCCGGATACATCCTGTTGTACAATATCTGAAGCATTTTCTTCCGACAGGGCCGGTACCTGCCCATGCACCTTTATCGAAGACCATTCCTCTGCGGGGGCATCAGAAAATCTCAGGCATAAAAAAAGGATGGCTGCCATTGCCGAAAGCCTCGATATGCCCCCCCCCGGGATGCACAAACAGCTGCCCTGCCTGCCCGTTTTTTCAAACCAATTCAACGGATCACTCCTGTTCGAACCGTATGGGCCTTCACGGTCATTGTTTTATTCCGGGTTTCAGTTAATTTTTTCGTCATTAAGCACAAAAACAAGACCCTTTCCTCCTCATCTCATTTGTTAACAGAAAAAATATTAGTTTTAACTACACTTATTAGTTTATAAAGTTCGTATGTTCGAACTTATTTTTTATTTACTTATTTGTCAAGAACAAATTTCACTAAAATTATGTTTTTTACCCCCTACCCCTCCCTCCACCCCATCCTGGCCACCACCCCCTTACACCGCCCTGTCAGCACAAAAATTTACCTTGCCTTTTGTCACCACATTATTAATACTCTGCTCACCCAAGGCGGACAGCACTGCTCAACCACCAGACAACCCCGCAGAATGATCCGGCCCTAAACCCGCCTGATGATTTAATCATCCGGTACCGGCCGCCAACAGGGGCGGCAATTTTCATCAGCCGACACTGGAATCACGCAAACAAACCGCCACATTGTGACCCGGGAGGAAAAATGAAGAATCAATACCCGCCGTTAACCCCTACTCAGGAAGACTACCTGGCCGCTATTTTCAGACTGGCCCAAAAAACCGGCGAGGCCCGTTCTAATGCCATTGCGAACACGCTGGGGGTATCAAAATCCACTGTACCGGCAGCCCTCAAATCCCTGGCCGCCAGAGAACTGATCGTCTACGAGCCCTACAGCCCCATCCGCCTGACACCCAAAGGCTATGAAACCGGCAAACGGATTGCCCACAGAAACTTTATCCTCAACGAATTTTTTGTAAAAGTCCTTCAACTGCCTGAACAGGAGGCCAGAAACACCGCCTGCCGGGTGGAGCATGCCGTCAGCGACGACACAGTCCTTGACCTGGGCCGTTTCATTTTCTTCCTGAAAGAATCCCGGGTTGATCTGACAAACTGGAAAGAAAAATACAAGATCCCCAAAGACCATGCATTTGAACTCAACCCTTTTTCTGATCTTTAAATTTCTGTTTTTTTATATTGAGCCCCAACACCCCGCAGGCACTCTCACTGGTCTGAATCTCCTCGCCAAGGGGTGTTGTTTTTAACGCGATACGATTTTTTTAAGAAATTCGATAGCTCAAACTTATTTGAAATAAAGGCTCGAAAAAAACGACAAAAAAAGCTATATAAAAATTTATATAATCGTAAAATTATTTTTATGCTAAACTAATTTTTTATATTTATATACCCTGACCCGACCATGACCGCCGAGCATCAAACAAATCTGTTGCATAGAATAATTCAGGCCGGACTTGGCCTGTGCGTTGCCCAGGCCGTTGCCATGGCCCATCTGTTTACATCCAACCACCATCTTTGCAATGTGGTAAAGGCTGTTGAGACGGCCGGTTACCCGGCCATTCCCCATGGGGCTCCGGCCGGCGCACTGACCGGTTTGAAACCAGCCGTTTACGGGGGGCTGTTTTTTACCGTTACCCTGGGGGCCGTCCTGGTGGTCTTGTCCTTAGGGGTGCGGGATATTTTTCGCGGTCTGGGGGAAAAGGGGCGTATGGGGCTGGCCCTGCTGCTTATGGTGATTTGGGCCGTTATCATGGCCAAGCTCAATGGAAACGGGTGGCGGCCTTATGAATCCTTGTACCTGACCCTTGTTCCCCTGGCCGTGTGGCTGATCCCGGGAACCAGTCCGGGCCATGGCGGTTCTTCCCCGGTGAGAAGGGTTAAGGGAATGGCCTGGGTCATTCCGCTGATCATGGCGGCGGTCATTTTCTTAAGCGGTGCGGGCGCTGATTTTTTTTCCGGAATCCGGGATGTTGTGCTGCTGTCAAACCCTGTGGGACGGGTGGTTAACGATTTTTATTACCGGTACACCCTTTATCCGGCACAGGCCTTCGCCCCGCTTTCGGGCAAAGACGTAAAGATCTGCAGGCTATCGGAGATATCCGACCCAGCCTTTCAGAGAAGGCTTGAAAAGAGCCTGGCCCAGTACGGATACTTTACGGCAGACGGCCCCCCGGATTTAACCATTACCGGGAAAGCCGGAAGGCTTTGCTTGAGCCGGCACGGGCGCCCTGCCCTGACGGTTCCGGCAGCCCGGTTTACGGCCAGACCCGGAGAGATTCTGAACACATTTTCCCATAAAACCGATGACTGCCGGTTTTTCAGGGCCGTTCTTAAAATCTGTGTACTGCTGGCGCTGCCGGCCTGGTATTATCTTTTTTTTGAACTTCTGGTTATACTGTCCCGACTTTCCGGCATATCTGAAGAAAAATCAGCCATGGCCGCAACCCTGGTCTGCGGTATGGGCTGCCTGGCGCTTTTCCTGCCTTATTGGTCCGGCATCAGCAAGGCCGCTAAACCAGCCGCCATTAATGAGACCTTCATTTCCGGCCACTGGACAGCACAAGTTTCAGCCTTAGACCTGATTGCCGGACAGAACCTTGAAATTAAACGATATCCGGCTTACCCGGGGCTTATTAATTCTCCTTATATTGCCGTTCGCTACCATCTGGCCCGGGCACTGGGAAAAAGCAAAGATCCGTCCACCCGGGCCGCTTTGACGGCCCTGGCCCATGACCCCCACCCCAACGTGGTCTGCCAGGCCCTTTCCGGCCTGGGCCGGCGGAAAGGGCCGGATGCCCAAAAAACCATGGAAAAAATCCTGAAATTGTCTGATCACTGGTATGTTCAGCAATATGCCTGGAGAAATTTGAGGAGAACCGGATGGATACCGGAAAAATAGATGTCAAACCCCTTGGATGGGCTGTCTTGTTTGTGGTTGCCACAGAATGTGCCGGGCTGCTGATTTCCCGTTATGGTGCCCCTAAAATGCCGGTGCTGGCGGCACTGCGAATGGTTCAAATCATTGGCCTGGCGAGATTGATTCTCCCCAAAGGCAAAGGCCTTGCCCCCATCGGGCTTGACCCGTCAGATTTGCAAAACGGTATCAAATCCGGGGTAAAATGGTCGGCCGGATTTGGCGGGGCTGCCATCCTGGTATTGGCGGGATTGATTGCATCTGAATCATCGTTTCTAAACCATTTGGGGACTATACCCTATTCCCGGCCGGGTGAATTGGCGGGGTTCATGATATTGGCCTGTGTTATCGGGCCTGCAGCAGAAGAGATCTTTTTTCGGGGATATCTGTTTGGTTTTTTTAGAAAATGGGGGGTCTGGCCGGCCATGGGGCTTAGCACAATCCTGTTTGCCCTGGCACACCTGCCGGCCAGGGTGTCATTGGTTCAGATCATCGGTGGCCTGGCACTGGCGGCCATTTATGAAACATCCCAAAGCCTGTACGCACCGATCATGGTCCATATCCTGGGCAACACCGCCATTTACACCCTTATACTCTTCACCCCTCGATTATTTTCCTGATCCAGGGCAATCGTTTGTAAAAGTAAATCAAATCTCCAAAAAAATGGACTTTGGACTTGGGATATGGGACTTGGGGATTGCCGTATCCATGGCCTCCCCAAGTCCCAATTTTATACATTAATCTGCCCGCTTTAATCCTTCATCCTTTCCCTCACCGGCAAAGAGAGAACCCCACCCTGACAATCTCTTCTTTTTTCCAGTATTCTTTAAGCCGTTCCGCATACCCGTTAAAATACTGGACATGCAGGTAAAGGTTGAGGCGACTTTTAAAAATCGATGACAGGGGATAACTTAAATCCGCCTGAAAGCTAGGCCCTTTCCCGGCCCACCGGGTATGGGTATCCAGGACCAGTCCCATGGGAAAGCCCGCCTTGGCCTCCAGGTCAAAATACCCCCGGTAGTCGTAAAGGTCCGGGTTGGTATCATTATCGTTGCCCACATAAAACCAGAGCCGCGGGGCCAGGGACAGATAAATCTCGTCTGTCAGGCTGAACGCCATGATGGGTTTGATATAAATGGTATTGGTGGATCTGGATTCATCCCCGCCTTTGCCGTTTGATTCATGCTGGAACCCGCCCTGGACCCCAAAGGCCTTAATCCATGAGGTATGCAACTCTATTTTGGGAATCAGGTAAAACAATTCGGGTTTATAGCTGGTATCGTCAAAGGGTTTGGAATCGGACTTCAAGTCCCAGTAAGAGGTCTGGGTGTACGCTATGTGAAACCCGTCCAGAAAGGTATTGGCTTTTTGGCTGCTAAAGGGCGCATTGAACAATTTGTACTTAAAGCTGAACTGAAATTTGCTTTTTTCCATCCCGGGGTCAACGCCGAACAGAAAATACAAGGGCTCATAGGGGCTGAAATTATCCAGAAAAGGCTGGAATTCACTTCGTTTCTCGCCAAGGGCGATCTGGCCGGAATCCGGTTTATCCGGCTTGGGGGCCAGGGCATTGAACAGAACCGAGCCGGCATTATGGGTTTCCAGAGATAAGGTAACACTGCCCTGCATGGTGTCCGGCAGCAAAAACGCATATTCCTGTTTGGCATACCCGCTGGCCGGAAGGGTAAGGGCCTTGCCTTGGGGGACTGGTGCCGGGACAGCCTCAACAACCTGTTTTTCGGAATTGTTGGCCAGCACGACGTTTAAGGCGGCATAGGCGTGGGTGGTGACGGCGGACGGTTCCGGGTTGTGGATAAACAGGGTAAACCGGGTCTGGGTGCCGGCGATGATTTCCCCCTGAGGCGGAACAATAAAAAGAGCAGATGCCTGAACCTGGGCCGGCAGGCCAACGGCCAAGGCGAACATGATTAAGGAATAAACCCCCAAAATACCGCATTGCCGTGCCCAAAACAGATGATGTCGCATGATCACATTTCCTGTCAGCGGCAGGATACCGCTTGTTTTATAAGTGTACCTTCCAACTTACAGCCTAACAACCTTCAGCCTATCCCTGCCACCGGGAGTTGATGTACTCATGGGCTTCGCTCATACTCAAAGGAACCGATGAGGCCCCGGCTCGGATATAGAAAGCTTCCTTGCCCTGGTCCGTCACAAAAACCGGACGCTCCCCCGGTTTCACTAAAATCCGGCAGACATCTTTTCCATCCATGGGCTGAATCTGGATGACAATGAATTCGTGGCTGTGGCGGCCCAGATTTTTGGAAACCAAATCCGACAGCTTGAGCATAAACCCGTCCCGGTTGGGCTTTTTTTGAAAGGTCTGGTAATCGGCTTCAATTCCTAGCGGCTCTCCATCATCACTGATGCCGATAAACAGGGTGCCGCCCCGGGCATTCATGAAGGCGGACAGGGTTTTCACAATCACGGCTTCCAGGTTCTTATCCGTTTTTTCAGTTTTGAGATTCCACCTTAAAGAAGATTTAAATTCAACCCAGTCATTTTCACCCTTGGCGATAATCTGTGCCCAGTCATTGGAATCAGCCAGATGACCGCTCAACTTCAGTTTCCTTAACCTGGACTTGAGCCGGAGCACATAAAACCCAAACCCGATGCACCCGGCCAGCAGGATGACAACGCCCCCCAGGGCCCATCCCCTGTGCCGGGCGAAAAAAGGCTTAGGAACAATCCCCCACTCGGTGTAAAGGGCGTCCACATCTTTTTGAGGCACGTTGTCAAGGCCCTGATTGATCATGGTCAGCAACGGGGTGTTTCCCTTGCGGACACCGGCCCGCAGTTTTTCTTTATATAGGGTTTTCAGACTCTTAAACTTATCAAAAGAATCGTGTTCCGCCATCAGGAACAGCGCATTGGGAAAATCCAGGGCAAAAGCGTTGAGCTTTCCTGCCACGGCCATGTCTGTTACTTCCCTGGGGCTTTTAAACGCCTTTACGGTCACGTTGGGATACCGGTCCTTAAAAAAAGAAGCGGCAAACCCGTCCTTGACCACACCCACCGGGAGTTTGGCGGAAAATTCCTCAATGGAGCCAACCGGTGAATCATCCCGGACATAAAGGTTGGTATGAACCTCCATGAACGGGTTGGAAAAATCCAGAAAAGCTGACCGCTCCTCAGATTTAAAAAGCCCGATCATCACATCGGCCTGGCCGGATTTTACCCGTTCAAGCCCCTGGCTTAAAAACCCTGGCAAAAAGGTGATGGTGACCTGGTTGCGCTGTCCCCACAGCGTCCAGAAATCAATGAGCAGCCCTTCGGGTTTGCCCTCGTCACTCACATATGAATAGGGTCTGTAATCCTGGTAGCAGGCAATGGTCAGGGACTCAGCCATGGCCTGGGAGCCGGGCCCGCCTGCCATAATCAGGACCGCAAGGACAGCCCCGCACATGGCTGCCATCAATGAACGGCAAAAGGGAAAACAGCTGCCGGCATATCGTTTTGTAGTAGTCAATTTCAACACCTGTCTTTTAAAGGAAGGGCTTTAGCATGAGTCGTTGCTGACCGGATCTTATTTAACCTGCCACTTCATAAGTGAAATTATGGCTGAAGTCAAGATTTACCGGAACGGGAGACCGGATACCGGATCGCTCATCCTTAGGGGTTTCGCATCCGGTCCTCAGGTCTCCCTTCTTCCGGGCTCCCTTTTTCTTTAAATCCGTGCTATATGAATTCTGCAGATGGCTTCCCCCGCACACCTCGAACATATGGAGACATAGATCATGGCACAACATTCGGCCAACCATCCAAAAGGTGCCGGTAAAAGCAGCTTTGAATTAATCAACCCGGATCGGTTAAGGGATTGCCTGCCCGTAAAACAAGGATCAGTTATCCTGGACCTTGCCTGCGGAAAAGGGGGTTATACTTTTTTCCTGTCGGGCATTGCCGGGGATACCGGCCTGGTTTACGCCCTTGACCAGTGGGAACAGGGCATTCAGAGCATCGAAGAAAAAATTGAGCAGGACCATATCACCAATATCTACCCCCTGTTGCAGGATGCCGCCAAAGAAATAGAGATTGATGACTACAGTATTGATCTGGTTCTAATGGCAACGGTGCTTCACGATTTTAAAGAGATGAACACATCGGATCCGGTCTTAAAACAGGTAAAGAACCTGTTAAAACCCAGGGGGCACCTGGCTGTCATTGAATTTAAAAAAATTCAGGGCCCTCCCGGACCGCCCATAGACATCCGACTCTCCCCGGAGGAGACCCAAAACATGGTTTCCGCACACGGGTTCAGGCAGATCAAGAGCATTGATATCGGAGAATACAACTATCTGGCACTCTTTAAGGAGGAAGACCGGTAATAGGCTGAAGACTGAAGGGGATTAGAACTGTGCATCCCTTCAGCCTAAGCACCTTCAGTCTAAATCCCTACAAAATCAAAAAGGCCGATTCCTTAAATTAAAGAATCGGCCCTTGATGTTTAAATTGGCTCCCCAGCACGGACTTGAACCGCGGACTTAGTGGTTAACAGCCACTCGCTCTGCCAACTGAGCTACTGGGGAGCAGGCTTGACTTGGTATCCCTGAATCAAGACCTGGAGTTTATATATCAGGGTCCTTTTTTTGTCAATAGAAAAACAATAAAAAAATTGACATCATTTATATATATGGTTATTCTCAACCCATAAGTATTCAACATACCAGGGAGGGAGTTTCAATGGAAATCAACAGCATACAAAGCCCAAACCCATATGCATCCGCCCAGATGCCGGTTAAAGACGACATCCGTGTCGGGGAACAAAACAAAGAAGCTGCCCGGACAGAATTATCCCAGGACAACGCAAGAGCGGTTCAGGAGGCATTTGAAGTCAACATCACCCAGCAGGCCCGGGATATGATGGCGGCCCAGGCAGCCCGAGAACCTGAAAAAGCGGTAGAAACGGAAGAACCCGAGGCAGCTGAAGAACCTGATCAGGCCCTTGCGGCTGATGAACAACCGCCTGGAAACCAGGCCGAGGCCCAGAGAGAAAGCCAGATTGTTAACATTGTGGCCTGATTCGTCTGCTTAAGACCCGCCAACATGAAAAGCTGCTTTTCCCCCACTGAATTGAAAATAAGAACCAAGCATTATGATTACTGAATACGGTGTTGTTACAAAGGCAAATCCATCTTCAGCATGGGTAAAAACCAACCGGACCGCCACATGCGAAAGCTGTGCATCCCGGGAAAACTGTGGTGGCCACGGGATCACGGAGATGACCGTTGTGGTGAAAAACAATCTGGGCGTAAAACAAGGAGATCAGGTAGTTATCGGCTTACAAAGCAGTCCCATGATATTTCTGGCTTTCTTTCTCTACGTATTTCCTATTCTTTTCCTGCTCATCGGCGCCCTGACCGGAAACGCCATAGCCCCCCTGTTCTCAATGGACCCTTCTGTGTGCGCGCTGGCCCTGGGCGGGACAGGCTTTTGCATTGCTTTTTTAATCATCCGTCTAAGCCATTCGCGGTTAAGCCGTAAAGACAAGTACAAACCCTTCCTGGTCAGAAAGGGCGCTCCGCCTTCCCAATCCTGCCAGGCAGCACAACAAACTTAAAATTCGGCCGGCAATTTAACCGGAAACCGTGTTCTTACCCGTTGCTGTTTCCATCGCAAATTTTTAAGTTGTGCTTGTCTCAAAGCCTAGAGCCAAGCTGTATCCAATAAAATTTAAGGGGCACCCCCCTTATAGAAACGGCAAATATTTTTTCTTGCCAAGGGGACCATAATATAATATAACCGCTGCCAGTTGTGGGTTCGTCACATAACTCCAAACCTTAACAATTGAGAGAAAAGCTATGACATCACAACGTAATCTCAAAGCAGCCGTCTATATCATGATCGTTCTTTTGATCACTGGAATTGTCTGCTATGCATCTTTTACGCCTCCTGTCCCTGAACCACCGCTAAGGCTGATGTTTCAAAACAAGGGCGGCAAAGTTCTTTTCACCCACCTTGCGCACACAGACGACTATTCTCTTGAATGTCTGGACTGTCATCATAACATTGAAGATGATGAAACCTACAACTGCAGTGAGTGCCACGAGGAGACCGGTGACGAGGATATGCCTTCAAGGGCGGATGCTTTCCATGCCCAATGCAAGGGATGCCATGAAGATGCCGGCGCAGGTCCGGTGGAGTGTAATTCATGCCACGCATTATAGGCCGGTCTTGTCAACCGGAAATGCGTAAGGCATCATCCATGATCAAAGCTTCTTACCAAAACAAGGACATATTATGATTAAACGATCTTTTTTTGCACTGAGCCGGCCAAGGCTGACCTATGATCTGCTTGAGTCTGATCCCAGGGAGCCTGAATCCATACCTGTTCCGGGCAACCTCACGATGCTGATCCATGAAGAAATCGACTCGGCAAAGCAGCTTCTGTTCAAGAAGGGAGATCCGGTCCGCCAGGGAGAAAAAATAAAGCTTTACGAAGACAGTAAATCTTACGGCATTTCTCCGGTATCAGGAATCATCCAGTCTTTTGATGCCTACGCTGATGACTTCGGCAATCAGGCCACCTATGTCATGATTACCCATGATCCCCTGGCCAGCCTGGACCCTGAGTCCCTGGATCCTGTGGAAAATCTTGACTTTGCGGACAACTTTCTGCGAACCATGCCCGGTTGCATCCCCTTTGGAACCCTGAACCGGGAAGACATCAATGTTGATACCCTTGTGGTAAACGGCGCTGACACGGACCTTCTCTGTACAGCCAACCAGTTTATCGTTACCCGGTATCCCGATGAAATCAAAAAAGGGGCCTCTATCCTGAAAGCCATGACCGGGGCCAGCCGCCTTTGCATGATTGTTCCCGAGGATTTAAGTTTAGGGGATGACGACTTCGAAGGGTTCAAGGTCTTCAGGACCTCCGGCGAATACCCGTCGGCCCTGCCCGGCCTGGTGATGAAGGATCACCTCGACATGGTTCCGGCTCCCGGGCTGACCCCGGAAGAACAAGGGATCTGTTTTGTCAAGCCCGAAGCCCTGGTTTCCCTGACAAAGGTTTTCGAAACCGGCCAGCCCGTGTTTGAAAAGATGATTACCCTGGTTGACAAAGCAGGAACAGCAACCCGGGTCAAGGCTGTCCTGGGCACCCCTTTAAATAAAATACTCACCCGGTATGGCATTCAGGTCAACGAACAGGACCGGATCATCATTGGCGGCCCCATGAGAGGATTTGCCACCTATACGGTCTTCCATCCTGTGACTGAGGACATGGATATGGTCATTATCCAGGACAGGGACATTATCCCGGAACTTTCCGACAGTGCCTGTGTCAACTGCGGGAAATGTGTCAGGGTCTGTCCGACCAACGTTCCTGTCAACCTTCTGGTCAGGTTCCTGGAAGCCGGCCTCTATGAGGAGGCGGCTGACACTTTCGACCTGGAATCCTGTATCGAATGCGGCTTATGCGCCTATGTTTGTACCGCCAGAATCCCCTTGTACCAATACATAATGCTGGGGAAACACGAACTTGCAACCCTTAGGGCAGAAAGCTAATACGGAGGCTGACATGAACCATAATAAACTCATTGTTTCCCACGCCCCATTCTGGCATGACGGAGACAGCCTGTTTAAAATGAACCTGAATATCATCCTGGCCCTGCTGCCCGCGACCCTGTTCGGGTTTGCCCGGTTTGGCGGCGTGGCGGTAGGGGTTGTGGCCCTGGCCATATCCAGCGCCATGATCTGGGAATTGATCATGAACCTGATTTCAAAGCAGAAGCCTTCCATAGGCGATCTGGATTCTGCGGTCATCGGCATCATCTTCGGGCTGATGCTTCCGGCAACCTCCCCCTGGTGGATGGTGATCACCGGCACTTTTGTGGCAGTGGTGATCGGCAAAATCATCTTCGGGGGCACCGGGGGCAACCCCTTTAACCCGGCCCTGATCGGCATGTCCTTTTTAATGCTTTCCTGGAAAACCTTGTTTGATTTTGATGCGGCCTACGTCAATTACGACTTTCAGTTTACGGCCTTAACCCCTCTGGCAGCCTTGAAAACCAAAGGGGTTGCTGAAATTTCAGGCATGTTTCCGATAAATGACCTTATCATGGGCAACCAGGTTGGCGCCATTGGCTCCATCTTCGGTTTGGGAATCATCTTAGGCGGCATTTACCTGATTCTTCGGGGATACGTCCGGTGGGAAATCCCTGTCTCATTTATCGCAGGGATACTGGTCACGGCCTGGCTGTTCCAGTTAGTAGATCCCAATGCCTACGGCGATCCGTTCTTTCACCTATTTACAGGATATACGCTCCTGGGCGCATTCTTCCTGTCCACGGAGAATTCATCTTCTCCTGTCAATACCATCCCCATGCTGATTTATGGGGCAGGGGCAGGGGTAATGATCATCCTCATGCGCAATATCGGCGTATACCAGGATGGAACCGTCCTGGCTATCCTGCTTTTGAATCTGCTAAATCCCCTGGTCGATAAGATCAGACCGAAAGCCTTGGGAAAGGGGGCAAACCATGCGTGATATGATAAATCTGATTGTTGTCTTGACTGCTCTGACGGCTTTGTCCGGCGGGCTTCTGGCTGCCGTCAAATCCGGCACAGAAGAACAGATTGAAAATCAGGTCCTTAAATTTCAAAAGGCCCCGGCCATTGCCCAGATTTTCCCGGAAACTTCCAATGACCCCTTGCAAGACCGGTTCGATGTCACCCAAGGGGACGTTAAACTCCAGGTTTTTCCGGTGGTTCTGCCCGATGGTGCCAAAGCCGTTGCATTTGAATCCTCAGGAACCGGATTCGGCGGCCCGGTAGGCCTTATGGTGGGCGTCAACCTGGATCAGGATAAAATTATCGGTGTAAGGGTAACCACCCATTCCGAGACTCCCGGCATCGGGGCCCGGGCAAAAGATGATCCGACCTTTGTCAGCCAGTTTGCCGGCATGGCCATGGACACCAACTTTGCCCTTAAAGGCGGCGGCGGAAGCATTGACGCCATCTCCGGCGCGACCGTCACATCCGCCGGTGTCAGCCAGGCCGCAGTCCAGGCCCAGAAGCTATACGAATCATTAAAACCTGAAATTGTCAAACAGATCCAATAAGCTTAAGTTTTTCGGGAGATAAAATTATGGCACAATCCCTGGTAAAAGAATTCACAAAAGGACTATGGGCGGAAATTCCTCCGTTCCGGCTGGTACTGGGACTATGCCCCACCCTGGCGGTGACCAAGACCGTTGAGAACGGGATTGGAATGGGCGTGGCCACTACCTTTGTTCTGCTTTTCTCAAATATTTTGATTTCACTGCTTCGAAACATTATTCCCGGCAAAGCCAGAATAGCCTGTTACATTGTCATCATCGCCACCTTTGTTACCATCGTGGAACTGCTCATGCAGGCCTATGCCTATGAGCTGTTTCTCAAACTCGGTATCTTCATCCCCCTGATCGTGGTTAACTGTATCGTTCTGGGCCGGGCCGAAGCCTTTGCCGGGAAAAACACCGTGCTGCCATCGGCGGCAGACGGGCTTGGCATCGGCATAGGGTTTACCCTGTCCCTGGCGGCACTTGGCGCCGTAAGGGAATTTTTAGGCGCCGGCACCCTGACCATATGGGGCGGTAATCCGGTGGTAGACCTTGGGGCCAGTTTCATGCCCTTCCAGTTTATGATTGAGGCACCCGGCGCATTTGTCGGGCTTGGGCTGATGCTCTGCCTGATGAACCTGATCGGAAAAAAATAATTTAAGGAGAACCAAATATGGGCGATCTATTTGTTCTGGCCATCAGCTGTATACTCATTAATAACATTCTCCTTTCCCAGTTTTTGGGGAACTGTCCCTTTCTGGGAACATCCAAAAAAATGGAGACCGCTGTCGGTATGGCCATGGCGGTTGTCTTCGTACTGGTCATGGCCGGCATTATCACCTGGATAGTTGATGTCTATCTGCTCAAGGCCCTGGATGTTGAATATTTAAGAACCTTATCCTTTATCCTGGTTATTGCCTCTCTGGTACAATTTGTGGAAATGTTCCTGAAAAAAAGCATGCCGGCCCTTTATGCGGGCCTGGGTATCTTTCTTCCGCTGATCACCACCAACTGTGCGGTTATGGGCGTCTGCCTGATTAATGTCAAAGAAGAATACACCTTTGTTGAGGCAACGGTTTCCTCTTTTGCCTATGCGGTGGGTTTCGGCCTTGCCCTGATCCTGTTTGCCGGGGTCCGGGAACGGATCAATGTGGCAAGGGTTCCCAAGCCTTTACAGGATACTTCTATCGGGCTGGTCACTGCCGGAATCATAGCCTTGACCTTTATGTCCTTCAGAGGAATGGTGTAGTCAGCTTTTAGCTATTAGCCGTTAGCTTTTAGCTTTTGAAATCATCATACTAACGGCCAATCTGAGATGGATTAAAAGGGTATCTGAAAAGGTACCCTTTTTTATTAGCTATTAGCTTTGAGGCGTTCAGGCAGCTAATGGCTAACTGCTAACAGCTAATAGCTTTAAAAAAAACATGGATACCATTTGAAAAAAGCCTTTAAAGGGATGGCCCTGGTGCTGGGGATCGGTCTGATAATTTCCCTGTCCGGAGCCGCATTTGGCATTTACTGGGTTTCAAAATCCGTATCCGTGCCGCTGAACCCCCAGGCGGAACGGGTGATGTTCAGGATCGATCCCGGCACAGGTCTCAATGCCGTGGCGGACCAGCTTCAGGCAAAGGGGCTGATTGCCCACGCCCTTGGCCTGAAACTCTATGCCCGGTATCAGAAAACGGCCTGCCGGATAAAGGCCGGCGAGTATCTGATTTCAGCGGCCATGCCGCCGGCGGTAATATTGCAGATCTTCATTGAGGGCAAAGAAAGGCTCTTGCGGGTGACCATTCCCGAAGGCTTCAATATGGACCAGATTGCCCAACGGGTGGCGGCCAGAGGCTGGTGCAGTAAAGAAACGTTTCTGACACTCTGCCGTGACATGGACTTTATCCATACCCTGAATGTTCCTTCCCATACCCTGGAAGGATTTTTATTTCCCGAAACCTATTTTTTCCCGCCCCATGCCGACTGCCGCCAGATTATCCAGAAAATGGTCGACACCTTTTACACGGTGTTTACCCCGGCCTGGCAGGAACAGACAAGACTGATGGGGTTTTCCCTTCAGGAAATCGTTACCCTGGCCTCCATGATCGAAAAAGAAACCGGCGACCCTGGTGAGCGTCCCATGATTTCATCGGTATTCCATAACCGGCTGAAAAAGCGGATGCGCCTTGAAAGTGACCCCACAGTGGTTTACGGGGATACGGAATTCACCGGCCGGATCCGGACCCGGCACCTGAAACGATTCACCCCTTACAACACCTACCAGATCCCGGGGCTTCCCAAAGGTCCCATTGCCAGCCCCGGCACCAAATCCCTTGAAGCCGCCCTTTACCCTGAAAAAAGTAATTTCCTGTTTTTTGTTTCTAAAAACGACGGCACCCACCAGTTTTCCAGGACCCTGGCCCAGCATAACAAGGCGGTCAGAACCTATCAGCTCAATCGGTAAACTGTTTGAGATAAACGATCAAGGCCCCGCTTTTGGTTTTTTTCTTTTGTTCCCACTGATAGCTCAACACCACATCCTGTTTTTTTAATTCTTTGAGCAGGTCCTGGATCACGTCGGGCAGAACAGGGCCAAGGTCCGAGTGAAGCCCCCTGCCCACAATAATTCTAACGGTAAAAAATCCCTGGTGCTTGCAGGACAGGATAAAGGATTTTGCCCTGAGCTGGGCCCCGAGGGCCGTGAACCCGTGAAGGTCCAGCTCCTTTTCAGGGCCGGGATACCGTTTGAGTTTTTTATGCAGGGAAACCGGCTTACGGACAGGCTTGGACCTTGGGGCCGTTTGTTTAAAAGAGGCTTCCAGCAGGGTTTCAAAATCTTCCTTAACCTCATCTTCCCCATCACCGGTAAAGACCTCTGGCAAATCCCGGATCACCGGCAGGCCGTGCCGGTTTAAGTCAGGACCGGGAGCCGGGGGGGGATCTTCAGGGCCATGGGCTCTTTTTTTACGGCTGAATGCCTTGAGAAAATCATGATCCGACTCAAGCACCGGCAGCTTATTTTTATTCTTTTTTTTCCCCTGTTTTCCCATGGGGCTATTTTATGTCAGGGTTCCTTTTTTTTCAAGGAGAGGAAAACCCGGGAAACCGGAGACGGGAGAAAAAGAAGCCGCAGACCGGATGCGAAACCCCTGATGATCAGCGATCCGGTTTTCGGCTTTCTGTCTGGTGTCTTCTGACTCCTGTTTCTTGTCTCTTGTCTCTTGAATTTGTCCCCCCTTCCTGTTATGGTCTCCCCCATGGAAATTGGCGCTATTGTAGAATATATTGAACAGCAAAAAATCATTTCAGCGGTAATACTGGCCTGCCAAAAAGGCAAGCTTCGGTTACTCAATGAAAACAGCCGGGAAGTCAATTTTTCAGAAAACAGACTCTCCCATATTGCTCCCTTGCGCCTGGACTTAGACCAGCCCAGAACCACCCTGGTCAGCCTGCTTAAAGAAACCACGGAAAACCGCAAAAAACTGTCGGAAAGCATTGATATCAAAGAGCTGTGGGAAATCCTCCATGATGAGGACGGCGAGATTGACATTTCCGCCATGACCCTGTTCTGTTTTGATCCGCCCCTGACGCCTGACCATGAGGCCGCCGTTATCCGGGCATTTTTCAACGACAGGCTCTACTTCCGGTTTAATAAACTTATCTTTGCGCCCTATACGCCGGACCAGGTCAAAGCCCGGAAAAGACAGATTATAGAAACCGAAAAAAAAGAGCGCCTGATCCAGGAGGGCATCCAGTGGCTGACCAGTATTATCCGGCCCGGCAAGGAGGTGGTCCCCCCCCCTGCAGATGTCTTAAAGGTTCTCAAATCCTATTATCTGTTCGGCAATGACTCGCCCGGGGCAGCCATGGCCCGGCAGATGCTCAAAAAATCCGGCCTGACCACCCCGGATCCGTTGTTCAACTATTTTGTCAAAGCCGGCATCTGGGATAAGGATGAGAACATAGATCTGCTCACCCTGAGGATCCCTACCCAGTTTTCAGACCAGGTCCTGGAAAAAGCCCAAACGCTGATCAAGACCCATTCCCTGGTCTACAAGGATCCCTGCCGGACAGACTTGACCCACCTGCCCTTGATCACCATCGACGGCCAGTCCACCCTGGATTATGACGATGCCTTAAGCCTTGAAACCACTGAACAGGGGTACCGGCTCGGGATCCATATCATTGATGTGGGGGCCTATATCAAAACAAGCGATCCCATTGACCTGGCGGCAAGGGAAAGGGCCAGTTCCATCTACATGCCCGATGACAAGCTGCCCATGATCCCCCCTTCCCTGTCCGAGGACCTGTGCAGCCTCAAGCAGGATGAAATCCGGCCCGGGGTATCCACCCTGGTCCAGATGAACCGGTTCTTTGAGGTCCTGGACTATAAGATTGTTCCCAGTATCATCAAGGTCCATCAGCAGATGAGCTACACTGAAGCCAACCAGCTCAACGGAAAGAATGACCCCATCACCACCCTTTATAAGATAGCCACCCTGCTCAGGGAGAAACGGCTCAAGGCCGGGGCGGTCCAGATTACCCTGCCCGAAGTCAACGTATGGCTGGAGGAAAACCGGGAAATCCGGTATGCCAAGATCGACCGGGAAAACCCGGCAAGAATGCTGGTATCTGAAATGATGATCTTTGCCAACTCCCTGATGGCGGGATTTCTGGCCGAAAACGAGATACCGGCCGTGTTCAGGTCCCAGGCGGCACCCAAGCAGCGGCTGTTCAGCGGCATTGAAACCCAGCTGCTTCCCAATTTCATGCAGCGCAAACATTTAAGCCGGGCCATTATCGGCACCTTCCCCGAACCCCATTCAGGCCTTGGGGTCAGCGCCTATGTCACGGCCACCTCCCCCATCCGCCGGTACCATGACCTGCTCACCCAGCGCCAGATCAAGGCGGTCTTAGGCTTTGGAAAGGCCTATTCCCGGCAGGAATTAGATGAGATTTTACAGGCCGTGTCCATTCCCATGGCCAATGCGGGCAGGGTCCAGGGAGCCAGAAAAAAATACTGGCTGATCAAGTATCTGGAAGCCATGCGGGGCCAGAATTTTGAAGCCCTGGTCCTGGAGTGCCACAGGGATTATTATAATATCCTGATCAAGGAATTCATGCTTGAAACCCGGATGTCCGTTTCCGGATACAAGTTCAAACACGGGGACGCCATCCAGGTCACCATTCAGCATGCGGACGCCCGGCGTAATCAGCTCTCCATTTTCCCGGCCTGATATCACTAAGAATTTGCCATGGGCAAGGTGTCAGGACAATCGCATGTAAAACATATGGAGACCGGAAACCGGAAAAAGGGGGACCGGAATGCGCCCCCCTAAGGATGCGTGATCCGGTCTCCCGTCTCCCTTCCTCCGGTCTCCTTCTTTACATACTCACATATAAGACAGTCGGCAGATTACATGAGATTACCCTGGGCAAAGTGTTCATAAATCTTGTCTTTTCCGGCTCCCTTATGATAGTATTTTTATCTTTATGACAGCGCAAAGGAGATTGAATGCATGGGGCATTTACAGGAATTTGAACTGGCACTGCATCAGATCAGTGAGTTCCCTTTAACATACGAAACCATTATCCCGGAAGAATGCCACCTGTTTCAGGATGTCCGGCGGTACCAGACCCGGACCGCCCGGCTGAACGTCCAGATGATCAATATCGACGGCCGGATCACCCTGGATTCTGAAATGATCCACGTGCCCATGGCCAAGCTGACATCAGCGGAAAAAAAAGACTTTACCGAATACCTTAAATTAAGAATCACCAGGGGCGACAATATCGGCTCCACATGGGCCTTTTTCAGGCCGGCCGGCAAACAGAGTTCCCAAAAAGCCCTGACCGCCTTCGGGGCCAATATTGTCCACAGGGATGCGGCCCAGGGGCAGGACCGGGCCAGGCAGTTGCTATCAGCCCTTCAGAAAAGCACCACCATGGCCTTGCTCACAAAACAGTACCTGAAAGTCTTGCTTTTTGCCGCATTGATCGCAGCCCTTTTGTTTGGGGGATTCAAGTATGGGTACCTGGCCAAAAGGCTGCCCTTTTCCAATTTCTCTTCCAATACCCACCCCAGGGAAATGGCATTTTACCAACACCTGTTTCCCCATGTGTATGACTGGCGCAATGGCGATGACCCGGCCTTGAAAAAAATTGCCAAAGATCTGCTCAAACCCGAGTTTATTACCGATCTGTTATCCTCCATGGACCAAAGCTTTCATTATTCCATCCATACCGAAGACCGGAACCCGGGAGACCGGCTGGTCATGTTTATTTATTTTAATTACAACCATGAGGTAAAAAAGGCCCTTGATAAATACTCGGAAAGCCTGGAAGGCACCGAGTTAATGCGGCTTGCCCGGATCTATTCCTGCCGGCTGTCCGGCTATTTGAGCAATATTTTTTATTTCAAGGTCGGGGACCTGGACATCCAGAATGCGGAAATCAGTAATTTTTTGAAAAAAAATAAAATCTCATACCGGGACTATGAAAAACTCAGGGATACGGATTCCTTTTCCGATCTTCTGGAAAAGGACAACATCAGTTTTAAGATGAAAAATTTTCTTGAGGATGTGTATACCTTTACCCCGTTGCGGATTAAGGCCCCGGTTGAGGGATTTGAGTGGTATCTGCTGACCCAGGCCGACCCCGGCGGCAACTTGGATTTTGCGGCATTTTTCCAAAACGACCGGGCCACCCTGGTGCCCAGAAGAATAGGAGATGCACTGCTCAACGGCTCAGCGGAAAATGATACTTTCTGGTATGCCGTATCAGATGCCCAGGCCCGGGAGTTAAACCTGGCCGAAAACAGCCTGATCTATTTTAGCAAAACAGCGGGACAGGCCCTGAAGCTGGACCTGATCCAGGATAAAATTGCCGCCATGAATTTAAATGTCCTTCCCGCCCCTTTGCAGGTAACGGTCCACCGGGAACTTCTCATGGAGGACAGCAAAGGCAAATACGGGATCCAGTGTTATGACCCGGTAACCAGCCTGGTCCTGTCCAACCTGATCACCAAATCCTCTTTTGAATATGACAATATCTCCTTAAAACGGGACCCCATCCAGGTGAACACCACCCTGGTTCAGCTGTCCAAGGATGACGGATTTTCCACCCAGTCCGTTACCATTACCCCTGGCAAAACCGGTATTATCAACCTGTTCAGGGACCGGGACAACTTTGAAGCCCGGTTTCCGGACGGGTCCACGGTGCTGTTTGAACGGGCCGATGTCAACCTGTTTAACCCGTTTTCATTTATCGTGCGCAACGACAGCATTACCTTTAGTTTTAAACGGGATATCACCGATATAAAGATCACCTTAAGAGATGCGCACCTTAAGGTCGTCACTGCCAGTGACGGAAACCTTCAGATCCTTCGAACCAATTAAAAGGAAGGGCCGCCAAAGGCCGAAAGTTTGACCCCATATGAATATCAGTCCAGAACGCATCACTGCCTTAACCCAGGAAGTAGAGTCCATTATTCGGCAGATCAACCTTTTGCCGGCGGCAAGCACCAAGATCACCGGGCAGATCCTTGACCGGTGCCGGGACTGCCTTGAACAGGCACCGGCCACCGATACCCCGGTCTATATCCATATCACCGGCACGGATAAATCCTTTAAAACCAGTTACCTGCTGGACCTGTTTGACCATGAGGTGTTACGGGGCCTGTTTTCGGTTAAAGTGAGGACCACATCGGAAAACACGGCGGTTCCCTGCATGATCAAACCGGTTGACGGGATCAGCAGCGTAATGGTCAGCCAGGTGTCCATCAGCACGGGCCGGACCATAAGGAACAACCTGACCCAGGAGCAGTTCAACCGACTTTATGACCTGGCGTCAGGGGCCCAGCCCGACGATTATCTCATTGTCATTGAGGTGCCGGCCCATGAGACGCCCATGGAACTTGCCGCCATTGAATACCCGGGAATCAAACAGGGCGCCGATTCCATGGAAGCCCAGAAACTGCTTCATAAAAAATTTGAAGAAAACATGATGACCTGCCTGGTCAAGTACCCGGGGATCCTGGTGGCCTGTTTCCAGCATAAGGTGGCCATTCCCAAGGGCCACCCCATGGACGCCATCCTTAAAAAATACGGACAGACTTTGAAAACCTCGGCCTCCCACCACAAGCTGCCCCTGGTCCTGTCCCTCCAGGGGGAAACCGCCGTGGCCAGCTATTGCGGGAATACCAACGTGGTAAAGGACATTCAGAGCGATTTTAAAAGCTTTACCGACTTTGATTCCATGATCCAGCTGATCAACCCCTGCCACCAGGAATACCCGGCCAGCTTTATCCCGCCCGGCCCCCATGTGGATGAATGGATTGAATCCCTGTCCCGGTACAAAACCTTAAATGAAATCAAAGAACAGATCCGGTTAGACGGCGGTATTGCCTGGTCCAGGCAGCTGCTCAAGGAGCTTTGCACCACCTCCTATATCAAGGAAGCCTTGAACAACATCTTTTTCAAACCCTGGATTATAGAAACTCAAAATCTGGTGGAAGAAGCTGCCAATTGCCTTCACGAAGCCACCAACTATGATGAATCCGCCGAAATCAAAGAACGGATGAGACAGGTGATTCTCGATGACGAGTATTTAACGTTGCGCCGGATCTTTGACGAGGAACTAAGCTATACCCATGAGAACACCATAGACGACCATCAAGGGTTCTGGACAGGGGTTTTTTCAAACTATCTGGACCAGTTTTTCCGGGATACCGACCGGAGCAAAGCCATTGCCGGCATCATGTGGGACAATATCTTAAAACGGATTGACCCGGAGCAAAAAGGGTTTTTCGGAGCCCGGGAAAAGGATTTGCCCTATATCATTATGAACATGGCCGAATTCTATGTTCCCAACGCCCTGATGAGGGGAGACTATCTTCTCATGGAAAAAGATCTTTAAGGAGAAAGACCATGCTGTTTGATTTTTTCAAACGGAAAAAAACACCGGTGGATGAATTCCAGCTTGCCCTGGAAGATGATGATAAACTTTACTATGAAACCATTGCCGGAAGAACCCCGAGAGACCCCAATAACAAAGAAGAGTATATCCTTTTTATCGATTTTGGTTCCTATAGAACGTCGGTCCTGTGCTGGCCGTGCAGTTTCGGCCGGGATAAAATCACCGATTCCTGGAAGTACGTGGTCCACTTTGACGGTGATGACCAGGGGGGATTCCCTTCCGCCTTTATCAACCCCCCGTCAGGGGACGAACGGGACTTTGCCTTTGTCTCCAGTGTGGAAGAGGCCAACATCAGCCCAAGCCAGGTGGTTAGAAGCGCCAAATACGCCTTTGCCAGTAAATTTGCCGCATACAAAGGGGACGTCCCCCAGTTCAAGCTGTACATTAAAAAAATTCTGGAACACAGTTTCAAATATGTGACAGAGCCTAAAGAAGACCGGCCCTGGAACGGCCCCGCCATCCCCATTATCACCGAAGTCAGGGTAACGGTGCCGGACCTTTTTATTGAAAACCTGCGGGCCGGGTACCGGGAAAATATCTTTGGCGTCTGCATGGAACTGGCCGGCCACGCCAAGTGGAAAAACATTTTTCCGTCCAACCTCCGGCATCTGAGAAAAACCTTTGTCAATATCTCCTCGGATGAAAGCGGGGCCTGCGAACTTTACTTTTTAAACCTGATCAAACTCATGCCCTTCTGGGAGCTGTCCAGCTACAAGGACCGGCTGCCCGGTATTGACGAGGTTCACTTTTTGTTTTCCCAGGACCGCCACCGGAATCCGGATAAGGACCACTTGAATTTTGTGGTCTGCCACCTGGATATCGGGGGGCTGACCACAGATGTGAGCATGCTGCTGATTAAAAGCGTCTATGACCCGGTTCTGGGCATTACCACCACTTTGAAACGCAAAGAGTCCTTTTCCGAAAAAAAGGCCGGCGAGTATTTTGCTGAAAGCTTTGCCGCCGACAGGACCGCTGACAGCCCGGCCCACTGGTGGGATTCTCAGGACTTCATTGACACGGAATTTGCCAAATTCTTGGGCATGCTCACCGGCAAACAGGCCGTGCTGCTCAAAGAGTGGCACCGGGAAAGAAAGCTTAACGGCATTTACTTTCTGATCTCCGGCCGGCCCACCAAGGCCCCCCTGGTCCAGAAAGCCATCCGCCGGCATATCTTAAGGGAATTTAACCGGGAAGAATTGCTGTTACTGCCCGAGCACTGCCTGTTCATGGCCGACTACTATCATGTGGGCAAAAACGAAGAAGGGGAGCGGTACGCCAAGAAGATAGAACATTTTGAAAAGCTGATCACCTTGCTGGGCAATGTCTACACCCTGTATGACGGGTATGACATTGACTTTGAAAACCACAAGTATTTCATCTCCCTGGATGTGGATGCACGGACCAGCAACCAGATGGAGGTTTCTCCAGGCAAGATATACAACATGGAGACCTTTGAGACCTACAAAAAGGCGGCCCTTAAAAACAACGTCAATCACCTGGCCTTTACCCGGATCCTTGGCGGGGAACATACCACCCGGTTTTTGACGGTCAAGACCATTGCCCGGCAGACGGCGTTTCCGGCCATTAAAGTGGCCACGGCGGCGGACTATGATGACCAGGCATGGATTACGCCGTCTTTGATTATTACCAACCTGGATCAGAATGAGCAGGCATTTGACCTGGCATGGGCCACCCTAACCTAGTTTGAGCGAAACTTCACCCATCTGCGGCGTTGCTTCAAAAATCTGCAATCCTCACAACCAAAAGGTTGCTCCGGTTGCAGATTTTCTTGCGCCTTGCATATGGGCAAACTTTCACTCAAACACGAACCAGACGAAACTTCACCCATCTGCGGCGTTGCTGCAGGATTTTAAGATCTTAACGTATGACAAATACGCTCCGGTCTCAAAATCCTCCGGGTGCAAGCCCCTGTCGGTTCAATTCCAACCTTCGGCACCACGAATATCAAGGCTTTCAGCGTTTCAGCGGGAAGCCTTTTTTATATGAAAGTCTCACTAACATCTTGAGAAAACTTTCATTATTCGTTGTGGGCGGTTCTTGGTTGGATAACCAAGGCGGCCCGTGGCCGTTATTTGAAATTTTGAGGGCTAACAAAAAGGTTGTGCCCCGGTAATTTCCAAAATCATCCTTTTCCTTTTATGGGTTTGGTGCCCCATAACTATTAATAACAGTCCGGGCTTTGAATCCATCATTGGAGGGATTCCGTTTTTGACATTGTCTGCGGTGTGCCCCCTCCACAATGCTTCTGTTATTGGACTCTGTTTTGAAATAGGCCGGGGCGGGCTTAAATAGACAGGTTGTAGGGTTTCCAATTCCTCAAAAGTTCAGGAAATTAACGTGAAAATCTGCGGTATATCCGTCAGCATTTTTTTGTTTTGGCTATTTATACTTTTTGTTCTCTGATATTTTAATTTGACGCGCATCCTAAAAAGCATTATAAATAGTACTATAAAAAGTTTTTGCAAAATGAAAATAGGAGGTTTTCATGAATACTATAACGGCAAACCAACTAAAAACAAAGGGAGTCTCTGTAATTCAAAACAATCTCTTGCAGAATCAGGAATTGGTAATCACAGTTCGTGGTAAAGAAAAATTTGTTGTAATGAATATGGAACATTATAATTATCTACGAGAATGTGAATTAGATGCTGCTCTTCACCAGGCAAAATCTGATTATGAATCTGGAAGCTATATAACCGAAGATGTAGAAGCCCATATCAAAAGAATTACACAGTGACTTATACCCTCATCTATACAAATAGTTATATTAAAAGGGCTTCTAAATTTGTCAAAAAGCACCCTGATTTAGTGTCTCAATATGAAAAAACACTGAAACTGCTGGAAATTGATCCAACTCATCCTTCATTAAGACTCCATCCATTGAAAGGGAAATTGAAAGAATTGCATTCCGTATCCATTAATATTTCTTATAGAATTACCCTTGAATTTATTCTTGTTAACAAAGAAATCATCCTGGTGAATGTTGGGCATCATGATGAAGTGTACTAAAGTCAATTGTCACTTTCCAATTTTTGGCAAATGCTTCCTATAAGCCCTATTTCTGGGTCAACATGGGACCGCTAAGAGCTGATTTTAAGGATTTTTTGGGAATTTTATCATTTAAAAACAAAAGGTTGTAAGTTTTTGCTTGGTCTGACCCCTTTTTCCGGTCTCCTTTTCTCCGGTTTCCGTTTTTTACATTCACAAACAATATCCAAATATCATACCGGATTATGATGTGGTTACCCTACCCCGGAAATCAAAATGTGTTGACAAATGATACACATAGCCATATACTTTTTTCCATCATTTTTATGACCTTTCAGGGGAGTTGATTATATGGAAAATGCTCACCAAACAACGGCCCGCCGGACATCCGCCATTCATATTCGGGCGTTTCCTGCCCAGAGGGAACTAATAAAGCAGGCCTGTGGCGAACTTAACAAAAAAATGACTGATTTCATCCTTGAGGCTGCCTGCCGTGAAGCGGAATCTGTCCTGTGTGACCGCCGATATTTCTCATTGAGCCCTGAAAGCTTTGACGCATTCGAGAATGCGTTAAATACCCCCTTAAGTGAAAACCAGACGGTAAAGCATCTCCTGGCCACCCCCTCTCCATGGGAAAAATAACGCCACCGGCCCCCATCAAAAAAGAGCATCAAACCCAGGGGTTTGACTGCGCCATTATTTCACTCAATGAATGGCTGGTCCGGCGGGCAATGAAGAACGAATATTCAGGGGCTTCCCGGACATATGTTGTTTGCAATGAACGCCGGGTGGTGGGATATTATGCCCTGGCGGCCGGCAGCGTTACCAGAGCTGATGTTCCTGGAAAAATAAAAAGGAATATGCCCGAGCCGATTCCGGTACTGGTTCTTGGCCGTTTGGCTGTGGATTACCGGTATCATGGGAAAGGCATCGGACAGGGGCTGCTCAAAGATGCCGTTGCAAGGGCTATTAATGTTTCACTGCAAATTGGCACCAAAGCATTTCTGGTACATGCATTGAACACGAATGCCGAACTTTTTTATTTAAAACATGGCTTCATAAAGGGGCCGGTGTTGAATACCTTGTTTTTACCCCTCGGATAAAAGTAGAATAAATAGGTCCGGCGTCCCCGGCGTAAATTCCGTAATTCCGTAATTCCGGGGACACCTTACTTAATTATTTGGAATTAAGTAAGGTGTCCGTAAGCCGTAACGACTGTGGTTCTATCAGGTTTAAGTCCGGCAGGAGGAATTGTCCGTACGCCTTCTTAGCCCTTTTTACCCCCAAAAACATATAATTAAGACCCAATATGCTTATAATTTTCATGGTTTTTGCCTGTTTTCCGATGGGGTGACTTGTCCCGACCCCAACACAAAAACAACACAAAAAATTGGAAACCCGGGGGAAACCCAAAAAACAATTCGAAATAATATAACCTTGCTGCTTCAAGGGACGGCAAAAGGCCCGCCGCCCCCGAGCAGCCCGTGAAAATAATAAAAAATCAAAATTTTTGAGGAATAGCATAGCGACAGACTATTTATGAACTCCCAGGTTTTTTTTGAGGGGGTGTTGACTTCTTTGGGTTTTGATTGATGATCTGAATATAAGATGTGCATAGATCAGGAAGTTTGCCCTTTCTATTCCTCCACATTTTTCAGCTTTCCCCAGATGCTTTTTTAGTTGTGGCTACCTTTCCAAATAATATTTAATGTTGTATAGTTATTTTGATTATTTCATTTAAAGGGAATTTAAAGCATGACTGAAATAAAAAAAAATGTCAGTTTTTCATTGGGTGCGCGAGACCGTGCCTTTATTGAAAGCCAGGTGGAACATGGTCGTTTTGGTAATAGAACAGAAGTCGTACGGGCAGGGTTGCGTCTTTTGGAAGACTATGAGTATAGACAAAGGTTACAGCGTTTACGGGCTGAAATTGCAACAGGCGATGCAGACATAAAAGCCGGGCGGGTAACTGAATATGACAGCGCAACATCTCTATTCAATGACATCATGGCTTAAAATAAGGCAGGTATGACATCAAATCCTTTAGTTTAATCCTGACTGATCAGGCGGTAGCAGATTTTAAGGATATTCGAGACTTTATTGCTCGGGAAAATCCAAGCGCAGCAGCATCATTTATTAAGGATCTTACGGATAAGTTAAAAGACCTTTCAGATAAGGGGGCTACCGGCTCACCAAGGGACTGGGTAAGCACAGGATTAAGGGGATTTCCTTACAACGGGCATTGTTTTTATTTCCGAATTATCAAAGGCAAAATGATTGTGGTCCGGATACTTCATGGGAAACAGGATGTCACGACACAATCCTTCTTCTAAACTGGAAATCCGTAAAGGTCATAAGAGCCCGGGCGAATATTAAATAAATGCAAAATTTTTGCCTGATGTTTCCAAGGTTTTCTTGGGGTAAGTCAACAATCCTATCAATAAAATGAGAAATTCAGGCCTTTTTTGCGGATTTTGCCTGTCATTAAAATATATTAAGGATGCCCAAAGCCTGCTCTTTTCAATCGAGTTTTGCGATACTCCCGACGGCGAAGGTTGCGCATTGAAGGGCAATACTTTTTTTCTTTACCCAAAGCCTGACCATGGAAACAGATTCCCCTTCCATGTTGGCAATACTGGGCTGCTCTTCTATGTACAAAATGTCTTTAATATTAAATTCATAGTAAAACGTATGTTCGCTGAACGGATCTGCAACCAGGATTACCCTGTTTTTTTCATGGGGATGCTTTTTGGGAGAGCCGTAAAACGAACAGCAGTTTTTTTTATCAAAATCCGGGTTTCTGACATACTTTTGCAATTCAAGGCTGTCTTTGAGCTTAATAAATTTGTCAGTTGTCATACAAAGCGCTCCTTGATTAAAATCCAATTAGATAAATTGATTTTACACCAAAATTTAAACCGATTTTACCCAAAATAAAATCATATCCCGCCATGTCAAGAGGAGCCTGCATAGTCTTGACATGGCCGCTGACGTCAAACATTTAACAAATACAAAAAAACGGTTACGATAGGATAAAAACGGCATACACAACCCCATTCCTCCGGGGCAGTTACCGCTTTTGAGATCAAAAAAAACGATCAGGAAGGGAAACATTCCCCCGGGTTGTGGTCCATCCTTACCGGGGGAATGCCTTCAATCAAAATATTATAATGTCAGTGATCTTTTGTTAATGCTTAAAGCTGCGCTGGCCGGTGTAGACCATGGTGGCACCGGTCTCGTTGCAGGCCTCGATGGACTGGTAGTCGTTCAAAGAGCCGCCGGGCTGGATCACAGCCTTGACCCCCTGCCTCAACCCTACGTCAATGCCATCCCGGAAGGGAAAGAAGGCATCCGACACCATGGCGGCGCCAATGAGCCCGCCGTTGACCCGGGCCACCCGTTCTTCGATTTCAGAGCGTTTGTCCTTGTCGGTGAGATCGGCAAAGGATATCTGGTGCTGCTCATAGCAGTACCGGTCGGCCAGCTTGCGATAGGCCTTGTCCACAGCGATTTCAGCAACCCCCACCCGGTCCTGTTCGCCGGTGCCGATGCCCACGGTGCAGTTGTCTTTCACGTAAATCACCGAGTTGGATGTGATGCCTGATTCCACCAGCCAGCCAAAGAGCATGTCCTGGTATTCCTGTTCTGTGGGGTTACGGTCCACGGTAAAGGTCTGCCCTTTGTACTCGGTGGCAGCCAGGCTCAGGTCTTCTTTTTTCAAGGTGGTGGGCACAAAGGACCACTGGGCCACCAGCCCCCCGTCCATCAGGCTTTTAAAATCCACCACCCGCTCACCGATAAAGCTTTGCAGCCGGTCAATGGCATTGATCCGGATAACCCTTAAGTTCTTTCTCTGACCCAGGATGTCAATAACCCCGTCTTCAAATTCAGGGGCCACCACCACTTCGGCGTACTGGGAGGCAATGGCTTCTGCAGTGGCCTTGTCCACGGCCCGGTTCAGGGCGATACAGCCGCCAAAGGCGGCCACCCGGTCTGCCATATACGCTTTGTGATAGGCCTGTTCAAGGCTGTCTGCCCTGGCCGCTCCGCAGGGGTTGTTGTGCTTGACAATAACCGCGCAGGGCATGTCCGTGAAGTACCGTAAAATATTCAAAGAGTTGTCCGCATCGGTCAGGTTGGTTTTTCCCGGATGTTTGCCCGACTGAAGCAGCTCTATATCGGATACCAGATATTTGCCCGGGGCAATGGTCTTTGCGTCTCCCAGGGCTAAATTCCCGTTGACCAGCCGGTAAAGGGCGGCCTCCTGGCCCGGGTTTTCCCCATACCGCAGGCCTTTTTCAACCCCGTCTATGACCCAGGACACCTTTTCATAGAACAGGGTCTGCCGTTTGTCTCCGTCCACAAAGCTGATTTCCATGGCCGGGGTAAAATGGTCATCCATTATGGTTTTGTACATCTGCTTTAAGTCTTTGGACATGGTAGATCTCCTTTAATTAGGTGTTTAGGCTGAAGGGGCTTAGGCTGAAGGGATCAATACCCATCCTTCAGTCTTCAGCCTTCAGTCTATTTACCCTAAAAGTAACAGGCCTTGATTTCATCAAAGGGGCGATTGGCAAGGTAGTCGGCAATGGCCCGGTCGTATCGGGCGGTATGTTCGAATGCCTTTTGGGCCAGTTCAAACCGGTCTGACAGGCCAAGGGTACCGGCGCCAGCCGTCATCTGTTCTAAAATTTTGGGATAGGAACCCGGGTCCACCACCGAAGCCACCCGGATAAAATTCTTGGCCGCTGCCCGGATCATGGTCGGGCCGCCAATGTCAATATTGCCCCGGGCGTTTTCCGGTGTGGCATCGGGTTTGGCAATGGTCTGGCCAAAGGGGTAAAGGTTGACCACGACCATATCAATGGCCCGGGCATGGGTCCGCTTCAGGTCCTGCTGGTGATCGGGATTGTAGGTTTCCGTGAGCAGGCCCAGATAAATTTTAAAATCCAGGGTCTTCACCAGCCCTCCCTGGGTTTCGGGCTGGCCTGTGTATTCGGATACCGGCTTTAAATATTTATCGGCGTCAGTCCCGAGGATCTCCTTAATCTTTGAATATGTTCCGCCCGTGGAAAGAATCAGAATATCGGGGTTCAGAGCCACAATCCCCGGAATAAACGTTTCCAGGCCGGTCTTGTCTGATACGCTTGCCAGGATGGTATTGATTTTTACAGGGTCATCAATTTGATCAACAACATTTTTTCCCATGATCGTTCCTTTGGTTAACTTTTGGCTGTTAGCTTTTAGCTGGTAGCGCTTAGCCGTTAGGGGGTCTTTAACCGCCTGTTCATGAAATTTTAAATGGTACAAATCAAGGGATGGTAGTATGATTTCAAATTCAGGTCAAGGCTGTAATTTCCCGGACCACCGGGGCCATGGCCGCCCGGTCTTCCGGGGGGATCATGAGGACGGGGATCTTTTGGTTTCTGATGAAATGTCTGCCGGTCCGGTCCGGATCGGGCCTGGTATAGCCGGCTTCTGAAAACAAAAGGATCATGTCAGAAAGATTGCCGAAAACACCCGGCTGGTCCATCTGCTCAATATACTGAAGAAAGATATTGTTCAAGGTCAATACCCGGGGCGGCATCCGGGCATACCCGGTCTTTTCACAGGATACCTCGGACATCATGGCCCGGCATCCAAAGGGCCTTGATTCATACACCGTACAAAGGTTGTTTTCCAGCAAGGGGCACTGGCCCCACAGGGGATCATTTTCCTCTTCAGGGGTTTCTTGTCCGGACATGCAGGCTTGAACAAACCCATTGGTGGTCAAGGCCGGAATATACCGTTTTTCAGGGAAATTATCCTTAACTTTTTTTACAACCCTTTGTTTTGCCTGGCTGCCGAGCCGCAGGAATAAAAACTCAACCTCAAGGCTGGTCACCGTTACATTACAGGTACAGCAGCCGGCACAACCCTGCCGGCATGCCGGCCCGGCCCCTTCAAGTTTGAGGATCTTTTCCAGGGCCCTCTCATAAAGGGCGTACAGGGCTCCAAGTGTGTTAACCATCATTTTGATCTGTGGTTTGAGCGGTTTTCAACTCACTCTTTTTTTTGGATTTGGTATACCATTCATACTTACCGTACAGTTTTTCCGTGCACTCCGGACAGATGGCATGGCTGAACAGCACACTTGAATGATTTTGAATATAGGTTTCCAGATTATTCCAAAAGCCCTTGTCGTCCCGGATCTTTTTGCAATTGGCGCAAATGGGGACAAGCCCGCTTAAGACATTTACCTTTTCAAGGGCATCCTGAAGTTTCCGGATCAGCTGTTCTTTTTCAATCTGAGCATTTTTTGATTCCGTAATATCCTGAATACTGCCAAAAAGCCGGACAGCCTTATTGCTGCTGCCATACTCGGCCTTCCCGTTAATCCAGAGCCATTTTACTTTTCCTTTGGACAGGCATACCTGGTATTCGAATTCAGCCTCCCCCTCTTTGAACATTTTAATAAGGGCTTCTTCGCTGGGCCTGATGTAATCGGGATGAATCAGCTCAAGCAAGGTGGCATATTTTACGGGGCCGTCATCCCGGTTTATCTCGAAAATTGAGTAGGTTTCATCGGCCAGGGTATAGACCCCTCCGGCCACATCGTACTCCCACCAGCCCGATTTGCCTAAACGGTTGGCGGTTTCCAGTTTTCCGGTCAGGTCCTTGAGCTTCTGGTTGGTTGTTTCAAGTTCGGTAACGGTTTCGGCAAGGGCAGTCTGGGCCCGCCGGCGTTCTTTTATTTCCTCTTCAAGGTGACCGGTTTCTTCAGCTATCTTTTGTTTTAATTCATCGGTATGGAGCAGGACCCTGTCGGCCAGAGGGCTCATTAAAAGCCAGAACCCTGACAGAATCACCAGATAAGCAATAAAAGACCCCAGCCCCCAATAAACAAAACGGATATTCAAGGATTCATACAGCTCTTTTTTATTTTGCAGCACCACAAGCCCCCAGTCAGGGCTGTCCAGATGATGGTAAGCGGCGACATAGTCTGAAGATATATTGTCCATGCCCGACTCGCCCCGGCACGCCTTGATCAGCACGGCCTCAAGTAAATCCCGGGGGACACCGGCATTGTCTTTTTCTGCTTTGGAAAACGGGGTCAGTATCCCCTTTTCGGTAGCAACCCCAAGAATAACTTTCCGGTTGTCTTCAGGAGATAACCCGTTCTGGACAATTTTTTTAAGGGCGCAAAGGTCAATCATTACCAGATCAGCCCCCAGATATGTTTTTGAGCGGTTCAGGATAGGGGCACTGACAAAAAGGGTGCATTGGGATGGGTTGCTGAACGGATTTGACAGGGATATGGTAAAGGGCTGGGTATAATCAATGGAGAACGTGGGGGGTGATATGGCCTGTCCGCACTGGGCCACCAGTTGTCCTTGCCGGTCCAGCCGGGTGATGCCGATGATCTCTTCGGACTGGTCCATGGCATCGGACAATTTGGGCGTTGTAAAGGCAGAAAGTTCTTCAAGACTGATCCGGCCATGGTTGTATTTTTCAAGTTCCTGCCTGATCCGTGAGCGGCTGGTCACCTGAAAGGCCACATCTTTGACCCGTCTTGCCCACTCATCCACCGCCATGGCCCTCATATCGGCATCGTGAAGGACCTTGCTGTTTTCCGTATCTTTCAAGCGGTTGTATATGGGGACCACCATAGCGGCAATCAAGGTAAGGGAAAAAATCAAAAAAAAGGAGGCCGAATATAAAAAAAGGGTTTTCCTGAATTTTTGGGGGGATATGGTTTTCAATTGCTGTTTCAAAATCTGCCTTTTTAACCGCACTGCCCTGCTATCCTCAAGGACAAGAGGATTTTTGTTTTACAAATCTGCTTGAAATCCTACTATAGTTTCTTTGAATAGTATCATTAAGTGTCAAAAAAGAAAACCATTCGAAGACACTGCCCTCGGGAAACCGCATTTATAACCCGGCATGATATTGGGGTCTTGTTAGTAAATTTTATAATGTATATTGTTGAGACTTGGGATATGGGATATGGGACTTGGGGAGGCCGTGAATGCCGCAATCCCCAGGTCCCATATCCCAAGTCCCAAGTCCAATTTTTTGGAGATTAAATGGATCAATACAAATGAAGTGATCCTGGGCATCACCCCAGGGGCAACGAAAAAGTTTGGGTTCCCTAAAAAAATGCTGTATAATCCTGATGCTTCCGCCACCTGGTTAAAAACCCAAATTAAAAAAGGAGAATCATGACCACATTAAAAACACCGGCCCCCAACAAAGGCCTTTTTGATCTGTTATACCAAAGCTATGTGCCCAAAATCATCAACGCCGCCATTGACACTGGCCTGTTTGACGCCCTTTCAAATGAAACAATGTCCCTTTCCCGGCTGTCTGAAACCCTGAAAACAGCCCCATCCATCACCGGGGCCCTGCTCAACGTCCTTGTGGCTGCAGGCTTAGTGGACCAAAAAGACGATGCCTTTATCCTTACCCCGCCCGCCCTGGATTTTCTGGTAAGGAAATCAGAAACCAGCCAGATCAATGCCGTCAAAGAATATTCGGGCAGCAGCGGCCCCTTTGATACCCTGGTGGATGCCCTTCACGGCAAGGCCCCGGCCTTTGACGGCAAAATGTGGGGTTCCAAAAAGGCGGCCCTGAATATGGAGCAGCAGCAAAAAGGGGGAGCCATCCAGTCGGTCGTCTCCTTTGCCACAGGACTTGCCCCATTCAAATCCTGCACCAAATTATGCGATTTTGCCGGCAATATCGGGTATCTGTCCTTTGCCCTGATGGCGGAAAACCAGAACCTGACGGCCCACATTTATGATCTTCCAGAGGTCTGCGCCCTTGCCCGGGACCTCAAAAAAGACCAGGAGGATTTTGACCGGGCCGTTTTTCACGATTTTGACATGGAAAAAGACACCTCCTTTGGCTCGGGGTATGACCTTTTTTTAAGCTCCCATTTTCTGTACGAACTCAATGCCAGCGGGGGGCTTCCGGAATTTTTTAAACGGGTGAACCAGTCCATGGTAACGGGCGGCCTGTTTATCTCAAACCATGTTGTGCCGTCCAGGGACCCGGGGCACCATCTGACCGCATCGTTGCTGGAACTGATGACAAAGTGCATGGGATATCCCACCCATCATCTTCCGGAACAAGATCTTGTATCGGCCTTAAAGAGCGCGGGATTCGGGGAATTTACAACCCGCCGGCTGGAGACCCAATTTGCCTATCCCATGCTGCTTTTAAGTGCTGTCAAAATCAAATGAAACCGTCTTCCATTCACCTGATCCATGGATTTAAAACAGCCCTGGCCACAGTGGCCTGTTATGGGGTAACCCAGGTGTTCAACCTGGAGTTCGGATACTGGGCCGTAATTTCCACGGTTATTGTCATGCAGGTATATGTGGCCGACTCCATTGACATGTGCCTTTACCGCCTGTCCGGCACCCTTATCGGTGCGGCCTTGGGTGCCGGAGTCATGCTGCTGGTCCCCCACACCCCGGTATGGATGGGCGTGGCATTGTTTGTCACCACCGGGTCCTGCGCCTTTCTAACCCTGTATAAAACCCGGTACAGAATGGCCGCCATCACAGCGGTGATCATTATCCTGACCGGGGTGGCCAATGAGCACATAATCGGATTTACCCTGTTCCGGGTCTTGGAAATCGGTATCGGCATTATCTGCGCATTTTTAGTCTCTGTAATGGTCTTTCCCCGGCGCAGAATCGATGCCTTGACATCCAGACTGCTGTCCCAGGCCGAAAAATGCAGCCAGCTCGGACAGGACCTGGTCCAGGCCTTTGTGGAAAAACAGCAGCATATCGATGAATCCCTTGTCAAAGCCCTGGTTGCCGAATCCCGGGAAAACCAGGCCTTTCTGGTGAACATCCACCGCCATGAGGTCAGGCTTTATCACCTGGACGGCGGTTTTCAGACCGGGGTGTTCCTGATGACACGGACCGTGGAGAACCTAAGGAACATGGCCAGAATCCTGAACAGCCTTGAGCCAGAAGGGCATCACATCATCATGGCCCAGGAAATGGCACAAATCGCCAAAAGGGCCGGCCAGGTCCTGGTGGCCTTGAATGTGGAACCAGGGGCGGCAGATACCCAAAAACTTGCCGACGCCATTGACCAAATGGACCACCGGCTTTTTGACATCAGAAAAGAGGGGCTGACGGCCCGGTTTGATCTCAAGCGGCTGCTTCAGGTCATGTCTTTTTACAACAGCCTGAAATACTATGCCCAGGATATTCTTGAGGCGGCCCGGAAAATGGGCGAAAAAAAAACGACCTGATTGTTCCGGTTGATGACAGGGCGTCCAATCTGCACCGGATGCCCTGTTTTTATATCTGATAGTCCATGATCAGCACATCAAAGGGCAGATGATCAAATTTAAGGTTCTCAAAATCCTTGAACCCCAGTCTGGTGTACCATTTTTTCAACCGGGTATTTTCAGCAATAATACCAATGCTGATACGGCTTAGATTTTTTTCTTTGGCATATGCCATGATATGATGAACCAGGGCCGTTCCGATTCCGCGCCTTCGAAATTCCGGCAGAACTGACAGCCGGTTCAGGTATGCCGTATGGGTGTCGGGCTGCTGAAAGGCCACACAGCCTGCGGCCGCACCATCTGCCATGGCCGAAAAATACACCTGCCCGTTCTGAAAATCCGATCGGATCCAGCCCGCCGTACAAAAAGAAGGATGCTTTGCGGCATTTTCATTTGTCAGCCCGAATTGTTGGGCCACATCCCTGTTGCTTCGGCTGATGATGGCGGCAAGCTTTTGGGCATCGGCTATGGTTGCAGGTATGATTTTCATGATATTCCCGTCAGCTGGCATATTTCAATTACAAGTTTACGCAAAATGGGGCCGTGCCAGGATCCTGCCCGAGGTTGAAAATGCATCAATAAGACTTAAGTTAAACGGTCAGGACAGACTTTTTTTATTGTTGATGAAAAGACATAAAAAATCAACCGGTCTGCCCTGATTTATTTTAACTGGAATGTCCTGGGCCAAAAAGGAGTGATGAATATGAACGCATTGCATTCTTGCGCCCTGGTTGACCTGAGCATTAGTATTTCCTGGGAAAAAGACGCCATAACCCACGAGGATCATTTTTATGTCAATGGACTGAACGGCTACCGGGATATCTTCCCGGGTTCGCCGCTGGCACGCTTGTTCACAAAGGACCGCCCGTCAGACCTGTCCCTTGATATTCAACCCGGAGAATTTGTGCCGGGTTTTGCCCCCCAAAAAATCATGTCCCTGCCCTGGTCCCGGATCAACCACCCGCCAACGGATCAGATCCAAAGGGGCCGGTTTTACCCCAGGGGAATCTTATCCGGAATCCCGGGAATTTTTAAGGGAAATACCCAGCCGTTCCGCTGTGTGGATCTGGATTCAAAGGGCATTCTGGCAGACATGAATCATCCCATGGCACCGCTTGGCTTTACATTGAAATTTCAAATTATGAACCGGTCCTCAAAAGCTGAGGAGCGCGGGGGCGCCTGCATGGACTGGCTTGAAGCCGCCCTGTCCGGCCCGGGCATGCAAAGCCGCTGCAATGGCTGTCCCACGGATTTTTTCACCCCATGGGCATTTGACCGGGATGATTCCGGGCCGGATGCGGATTTTTACCGGACCGACCGGTTTGTCGGCCATGTGGATACCACAGCCGGCCGGAATCTGTCCGGGCTGTATAAATCCCTTCTTCATCCCGGGGAAACGGTTCTGGATCTCATGGCCGGGTGGCAGTCCCATATCCCGGAGGATCTTGAGCTTGAAATGCTTCATGGGATCGGGCTCAATAAAAACGAATTGAAAGACAACCCTGGCCTTTCCGGCTTTACCCTACAGGATTTGAACCAGAACCCGACACTTGAATTTAAAGACCATTTTTTTGATGCGGTGATCTGCTCCTTATCCGTTGAATACCTTTCAAATCCCATCCCTGTGTTTAAAGAAGTGGCAAGGGTCCTGAAACCCGGGGGCCTGTTTGCCGTATCCTTTTCCAACCGGTGGTTTGAGCCCAAAGCCATAAACATCTGGAAAGATCTCCATGATTTTGAGCGAATGGGAATGATCCTTGAATACTTTGACAGGGCCGGCGGATTCGAATCCTTTTCAACCCGGTCCATGCGGGGATATCCAAGACCCGTGGATGACAAATATTTCCCGGAAATCCGGACCAGCGACCCGGTTTATGTGGTTGCCGGTTATACAGTTTCTTAAAACAGAACCATTGACCGGAAACCGGAAGCCAAATCCGGCATACGCCCCCCCCCGGTTTCCGGTTCCCGGTTTACGGTCTCCGTTAATGCAGCCAAATGAACCAGATTGACCCGACTCGTAATCTGTGACATAGTCTAACCAGATAAACCCCACATCGAACCATTGAAAGAGCCAATGCCGCCATCTTCAGAAAACCAGGAAAGCCCATCGTTTAAGGCCATTGTAAGCGCCATACCGGATATGATCATCCGCATCGGCAAAGACCGGGTCTTTAGAAGTTTTGAAGGAAATATCAAGGAATTGTACGAGCCGGTCGAAAACTATCTTGGCAAGGCCATTGACCAGGTTATGCCCAAAATTGCGGCAGAGCGGTTTACCGATGCCCTTGAAAAAACCTTCAGCACCGGCCAGGTCCATCATCTTGAATATACCCTTCCCATCAACAACCAGATCCACCACTATGAATCCCGCATGGCAAAGTGCAGCGATGAAGAGGTCATTGCCCTTGTCCGGAATGTGACCCGGGAACGGGAGAATGAGCTTGAGCTGAACAAACAATGCTCCCGGCTGACCCGACGGATAAAGGACCATAGCAGCAGCCTGTCGGCCGCCGAGAAAAAATACCAGGATATTTTTCACTATTCCGGGGCCCCTGCAGTTATTATCGAGCAGGACCGGACCATTTCCATGGCCAACCAGAAATTTGAAGAGTTTATCGGGTATCCCCGAAAGGACATCGAAAACCGGATCAAATGGACGGATTTTGTGCACCCCTCAGACCAGGATATGGTTTACCGGTACCATTTTGCCCGAAGGGCCGGTAAAAAAAATGTTCCCAATGAATACGAATGTCGGTTCATGGACCGGGACCGGAATGTCAGATCCGTTATCGTCAAGGTCGGGCTTTTAGCGGAACCGGGCCGGACGGTCACGTCCATCATCGACATCACCTCTTTAAAGCAGAAAGAAAAACAGATCCGGGACCGGGAGAGCATGTACAGCGCTATCCTGGAAGGATATGAAGGGTTTATCTATTCCATTGACAAGGATTACCGTATCCGGTTCCTTAACGAAAACCTGATCCGGGACACAGGGAAAGATGTGACCGGCCAGATCTGTTATGAAGCCCTTCACCGCCGGCAGTCCAAATGCCAGTGGTGTGTGGCGGATCAGGTGTTTGCAGGCCGCCGAATCCGGTTTCAGATGAAAAACCCGAGAAACAAAAAATGGTATTACAGCGTGAACGTGCCCGTGACCCTGTCGGACAATTCCACCTTCTGCCAGTCCATGATTATGGACATCGATGAACACAAGCAAATGGAAGAAACCCTGCGGGCAAGCGAGGCCCATTTCAGGGAAGAAAACAGCCGGCTTCGAACCCGCATGGAAGACCGCCACGGATTTGGTGATATTGTGGGCCAAAGCCCGCTGATGCAGGAGGTCTACGAACTGCTGCTCCTGGCCGCATCCTCGGATAACAACGTGATCCTTTACGGGGAGAGCGGCACCGGAAAAGAGCTGGCAGCCCGAACCATCCATGACATGAGCGGCCGGCGGGAGCACCGGTTTGTCCCCATCAATTGCGGGGCCATTCCTGAAAACCTCCTGGAAAGCGAATTTTTTGGATATAGAAAAGGGGCGTTCACCGGTGCTGTCAGCGACAAGCCAGGGCTTTTGGATGAGGCGGACAAGGGCAGCCTGTTCTTAGATGAAATCGGTGAGATCGAAACCGGATTCCAGGTCAAACTGCTCAGGGCCATCGAAGGCGGGGGATACACCCCTGTGGGCGGCAACGACCTGCACCGGCCTGATTTCAGGATTATTGCCGCCACCAACCAGAACCTGACGGAACGGGTGAAAAAAGGGCAGATGCGCTCGGACTTTTTTTACCGGGTTCATGTGATTCCCATCTACCTGCCCCCCTTAAGAAAGCGCAAGGAAGACATCCCCTTGCTCATCGAACATTTTTTCAAGGCTTATGACCGGAAAATCAGGCCCCGGGTCACCGCCAAAATCATGGATACCTTGTTGAACTATGCCTGGCCAGGCAATGTCAGGGAACTCCAGAACGTCCTTTACCGGTTTGTCACCCTCAAACGGCTGGACTTAAGCGGCACATCCCCGTCCATGGAAGCCGGACCCGAGGCCCCTGCAGCCTTTGATCTTGACACGGGCACCCCCTTGACAGATGCGGTGGCCGGTTATGAAAAACAGCTGATCTCCTCGGCACTGGCCGAGCATAGGTGGAACCGGACCCAGACAGCCAAGCACCTCGGCATCGGTCTTCGAACTCTCCAGCGGAAAATGAAGCAGTACGGGATCCAGTAAAACCCTCATATACGCCATCATTGCCGCAAACCACGCCAATAATGACGCGATTCCAATAAATACTTTAAAATCAAATAGTTAGTTATAATCAATCCCTTCGGCATGCCGATATCGGCATAGAAGACAATTCTGACAGCCCGCCCCCACCCTGCAACCTCAGCATCTCTATAAAAATTTCTCCTTTAATTTAAGATGATTACAAAATAAATACACCCCTTCCTCTTTCTGGCACAGAACTTGATACATCTTCTACAGAAAACAATGGAAACCAAACATTGCGCAATGATAGATAATTAAACCAAAGGAAAGTATCATGAAACACCCATATGAATCAGCATTTGACTCGAACCCGATAGAACTGTCAGCCTTGATCAAAGAAAGCAGAAGGCGGAGCAACCAAAGCATGATTCGCTCCCTGAAAACATTAATCAATATGCTGGGGCACACCTTAAGACGGTAGGACAAACGCTGACTCTGATCCAGCAAGACCCTCCTTAAGCCTATCGGGCAGGGCCGGTGCGGATATGGCACCGGCCCTGCTTTTTTCTTCCATTCCACCGGAACCGACCCAAGCCAGCCAGTTTCCCATTTTCTGCCCGGTCGCAATGCCGTTCACTGCCTTAAGATAACGCCTATTCATAATTGTTCGGCATTTTAAAACGGCAGCACCAGGGGGCAGCGCCCCCTTGATGTGCCGGGATTGCCGCAAACCACGCCATTTTTGGCGTAATTTCTATAAACACCATTAAATCAAACGGTTACAAGAAATTAAGCCGCCCGGGATGCCGGTATTGACGCATCAGGTGATCCCGCAAGCCTGTCTCCCGGCCACCACATTTCTTAGCCTATTAAAAAATAATTCATTAATTTAAATCACTTAAAAACCAATCACACGCCCCTGCCGATCACTGGCACAGAAGTTGATTAATATATGGCAAAAGACAATGGAGACCAAACATTGCAAAATGACAATTAAAAACCAAAGGAAAACCCCCATGAAGATTGCGTACCAAACCGCATATGACTCAAACCCTGCACGACTGCAACTTTTAATAAAAAGAAGCAAAAACACACGCAACCCAAGAACGACTCACTCCTTAAAAACGTTGCCAACCCTCATGCTGGGAATGATCCTGATGGCAAAACGGGCCTTACCCTGATCCGGGACCAGTTTTGAGTCTATCGAACAGGGCCGGTGCGCTATCCGCACCGGCCCTGTTTGTTTCCGTCTTTATATTTTTAAACCGGCTTTCGACTATGTCCAGATCTCGCCTATCCGTTTTCCGTGATTTTCTTTAAAAAGCATGTTGACTCGAACCTATCCCGGAGAATAGGATAGATAAAGGGTCGGGCATATGTAAAGGAGGTGAATCTCCGCCACGCCACTTTGCCCGGACTGTGCCTGCCACCGGAGCCGGTTTTTACCCTTTCCTGCCATACAGAGTAAATTTTGTGGCTCATATTTTGGGATTTATGAGCCACAAACAGATTTGAAGCTGCCTGTTCTTATCCTTCTTCATTCAACGCCTTCCCAGTTTTGATACCTGTCCCGGGACCAGCGGAGGTATTTCAACAGTTCCCAGTTCACCGAGTCGGGATCAAACTGCTCACTGTCAAAGTTGCCGCCGGCCCAATCCATGTAGCTTTCATGATCTTCATGGGTCGGGTCCTGCAGGGCTTTGCAGAATTCAAAGTAGCCAGGAACGCCGCCCACATCTTCAGGCGGACAGGCTCGTTCACCTTCCATACACATCAGCTCTGCTTCTGATGTTGAAACAAGATACCGGTTCTCTTCAAGAACCAGTCGGTGTTTCCAGCCATCGCCAAAATCATAATGATAAAAAAACTCACGCCCTTTCTGTTTGATCAGATCTCCGAGCCGGTATTTCCCGCATTCAAGCCCGTCTTCTTTGGATTCCGGATATTCGGTGTAACACTTTTTACTTATCACAAATTCGTGCAGATGGCTGTCGGTCCAGCCCATGACAATCTGGATAACATCGTGGAGCCGATCCAGTGTAATACTTGCGGGCACCACAAAACGACGCCAGATTGCCGGCTCGATGTCAATCAA
Organism: uncultured Desulfospira sp.; assembly: GCA_963663165.1. Taxonomy (GTDB): domain Bacteria; phylum Desulfobacterota; class Desulfobacteria; order Desulfobacterales; family Desulfobacteraceae; genus Desulfospira. The sequence goes on from OY760175.1 coordinate 2,044,236, forward strand.
CTCAATTTCCAACAGGTAAAATCGTTCTTTCATTTCTTCACCTCATACCCTGATTCCGTCATTCGGCTTTGTTTTCATCATGGTGTTCATTGCCTGCAGCCGCACCGCCTGATCGCACCCACCCGTCCACTTCATCTTTCTTGAATTTCCAAAGACGGCCGATTTTATGGGCGGGCATGCCTTTTTCGTTTATCCATTTATAGATGGTATCTCGCTTGATCCCGAGATAGGCTCCAATTTCATCTACGGACAACCATCTGTCTTCCATTTTCAACTCCATCATTCCTTGAGGGCCGGGCCATTTTTTGATGTATGGCGGCTCGTCAAGTTGTTTAACCGGACGGCATCCCATAGGGTGCAATCCGGCTAAATTAGAACAACGATGTTGACGCTCATCAGATCGATACAAACGGGTTTGTGGCTCATATTTAACAAAAAATGAGCCACAAACTATTTTGTGGCTAATTCATGATCCTCAAAACGCATGATACCCTTCAGCAATATTCAACAGTTCCGGGTAAGCCAGGGTGGCGGCACGGCGGCCCCGGCCCGGCTGAAGCTCTTTCAGTATCCCTTCCGACTTCAAAAGCGTGAGAATACGCTTGGCCGTGGGAACTGGAATGTCGGATGACTGAAAAAAGTCAGATGTTTTAAAAATCGGCCGTTCAAAGACCCAGTCCAGGGTATGGATGGCATACTGGGAATGGGTCATGTCGGCAAAACCGGTTTTCATCCGGTTGTACAGGTCCAGAATGGCCCGGGCTTTGGCCAGGTTCTCCTCGGCCTGGATCTTGACCGCCTCAAGAAAGAATGCGCACCACCCGGTCCAGTCGCCGGCCCGGGAGACCTCAAGCAGCCGCTCATAATAGATATCGCGGTGGCTTTCCAGATAGGCACTGATATAGAACATGGGCTGCTGGATAAGCCCGGCCTGGTATAAAAACAACGGGATGATCATGCGGCCCAGCCGGCCGTTGCCGTCCAAAAAGGGATGAAGGGCTTCAAATTCGGCATGGAGCAGGGCCAACTGGATCAACGGATCAAGGCTCTGTTCATGGATGAATTTTTCCCACCTGGACATGGCCTGGGGCAGTTTATCCGCCGAGACCGGCACATACCGTGCTTCGGCCATGGGACAGCCCACCAGGGATATCAGGCGGCTTAAGTCCAGGTCCGTGGGTGGGAATTGCCCTTCATGATAATGTACCGGGTTGCTCATCCGTCATTCTCCTTAATGAACTCTTTATATTTCTCGGCAATTACCAACAAATCGTTATCTTCTATCTTTTCGTTCCGGGTCAGGGTTCTTTTAACCCACTCTCCCCGGATACGAAATTTTTCTTCATAGGTTCTGGGTGCCAGGATCTCCCGGCCATCCGGGGTGCGTTTGTACAGCCGGTTTCCCCTGCGGTCAATGCCGACTTTGTCGGCTACGGCCATAAAGGCCTTGTACTCTTTGTCTCCACCCAAAGCTTCAATCTTTTTTTCCTGGTCATTTTTACGGCGCAAAAACAAAAGACTGGTCAGGATATTAACGTTGGCCTCGGCAATAAAGGCCTCCACAGGCAGGTCAACAGAGGCAAGGACTTGAGTTTCCCGCATGATCCACCAACGGATGTATTCAGCTGCCGGATTGTCTAAAACCCCGTCCGGCAGAACAATGCCCATGCGTCCGGTGCCCGGCTTCAGCCATTTGATGCATCGTTCAATAAAAAGGATCTCCGGTGCGACAGCTCCTTTTAGAGTTCCTGTCTTCCGAAAGCCGCCCTCTCCATCAGATTCCCAGGCATGGCCCAGTTCATACTGTTTTAGGATATGCTCGTCCGTAATGGGGATATCCGAACCAAAAGGCGGATTGGTAGCAATGATATCCATGGAACCTAAGGGAATCTCCTTCTGGGCAGCCTTCAAATCATTGAGATGACCCAGGGGAAATTCCAGAGAGTTGATATTATAAAGATGCCCCCGCCCGTCTCCTGCCAGCACCATATTCATCTGAGCGGCCCGGATCAGGAAAGGATCAAAGTCCGCTCCAAACACTTTGTCTGCCCCGTACTCTTTGAGGCGTTGATGCACATTAAAAAACTCTATGGTATTTTCATCACCCGCCTGGGTATTCTGCTCATCCCTGAATTTTTTGAGCCAGGCCCAATGCGGCCACCAAAAACCCGCCGGTCCCGCATGCCGGGTCCAGCAGGGTCTCATCTTCCCCGGGGTCCAGCATGTCAATGACCAGCTTGACCACGCCCCTTGGGATGAAAGACGGTTTCAAAGCGCTTCTGCTCCTTTTCCACAAAGAAAAAATCCAGGCCGTTGGTCCACAGTCCATATTGAACCGACTCCACAGTGCCCAGGACGGTCTCAATATCTTTAAGGTCTTTGGCAGCCTGGTCGTAGTCCCTGATTCGTACAGCATTCTTTCCCGTTTTGGGTTCAGGCCGGCAAATCACGGCACGACTCATATGTTCAAGTGTATGCTCACACTCATGGTGAAAAATAGCGATATCCACTTTTTTCCGCCCGGCAACAGGAAAATCCAATACCATGTTTTCGGGTGAAAAACCGTATTCATGAATAAGCGCTCGTGCCACCCGCTGCCGAACGATCTCCTTTTTGCTCTCTTTGATTTGCTTACCGGAAATATAATCCAGTGTATAACCGGCCGGAATGGTCCGCTCGGGCTGTTTTTTCTTGTCGGAACTCATATGAAACGGCCCCTCAGTGAATACAAAACACGTTCCATATGATTAAACATTATGGCATTGAAGTTTGCCGCCCCATCTATCTGACATAACATTATAGCAATACCTACCGTTACTGTTCCATTAACAAAAGACCCTGAATCCGACACAAGACCAACCCATCAAAAATTTATCAGGATATACTAAAATGAGTCGCGGATTACCAGTTCATTTTTTGTGTTGCAAAACACTAAACACTTAGGCTATAGAGGGGCCATGAAAAACTTTGGTGATACTATCCGTAACTTAAGGGTTGCACAAGATTTAGGGTTGCGGCAGACCGCTGCCAAGGTGGGAATCTCACCAGCCTATCTCAGTCGAATTGAAAGAGGCAAGGAACGTCCCCCAAGACCGGAAATCATCAAGGAGCTTGCCAAAGTGCTGGCGGCAGATCCGGATGTGCTGTTCAGGTTGTCGTCTTCAACAGATCCAGAGGTTGTGGATTTCCTGAATGAGCAGCCTGAAATCATGTCTCTTTTAAGGTATATTAAAAAGAAAAATTTTTCCCAGGAAGACATCCAAATTCTTCTACAGGCTGCAAGAGATATAAAAACAGATATGCCTAGCAGATCCATTTCAAAAATAGAACTGCGCGAATCCTCCATGCTGCCAGGTCAAGGACATCCGGGTTGAGCTACACGGAGCGGATTGACGCAGTTTTCATAAGGTGCTGAAAAAATCGCCTGATTTCAAAACGACTTACCCGGTGCATAAGCCTGTTGTTCCAATATCGTTCGTACTTTTTCGGCAAGCAATTGGCACGTCAATAAAGGGATTCAGGCAATTTGTTGGTACCAAGGGTTGCAAAAAGAACCAAGTACCAACAAAATGTTGGTATGTCAAAGCTTAACTTGAGTTAACCGAGCACTCAGAAAAACTATGAAGTGAAAATATATTCTTTATTTTTAGTTAGTTAAGGTTAGATGAGGGTGGGTAATTTTTAGGTGGTGGTGGAGGAAGCAGAGCCTTGCCCTAATTCGTTCTCCAAACCAAATCATATCCATAAACCCTGTTTATTCAAGATCTTACCACACATCAAAATATTTCAAGCTGCCGGACTCCGAGAGAAATTTAATTCTCTACATTTTCCCTAAACAGAGAACGGACGTGGGTTCGATTCCCGTTGGGATGCCTCCTGTAATCACTCCGCAAACCCGAGTCTGAAAGCGGCAATGTCACAAGTTTTGTCGTGAGTTTGTCGCAAGTTTTTGTCACAGCAGATGTCATAGCTCTGTATCGAAAAACCGGATTATTCACCATCCTTGTTTTCAATTTGTTTCAACAGCCGATCAAAATCACTCTCAAAAAGACGATCCTGAATGATACGGTATTTTTCAAATTCGCTTTCGGCGTGGGCTTTGGCTATTTCCGCCGTTACCTTTCCGGCGTCCTGCAGGATTTCCCGGTCGGTGGCTTCGATGAATTTATTCAAACGTATTTCCCAATCCTGCATGGTCATCGGCATCTTGCGCAAGGCCATGTCTTCAGCCACATCCAGGTAGGCGTTCACCAGCCGGGTCAGTTGTGCCATTTCATTTTCGGTCAGATAATTCTTGGCCACACTGACGTCAAACTTCTGGATTTTACCTTTTGGAGCGTCCTTCCAGGTCGTCAGGCCCATGTGTTGTTTCTGATGGTCTGCCCGGTCAACGATCACTTCGGCAGCGGTCTGGCCGTGAATGGCCCAATGCAGTTTGTTCTGTACGGTGGCAAAGAACCGTTTGGTCGCCTGAGCGGTTACGTCATAGTCGATGGAGGTGGCGTAGATATCGGTGATCTTCTGGTAGAACTTGCGCTCGGAAAGGCGGATTTCCCGGATGCGCTCCAGTTGCTCTTCAAAATATTGTTCAGTGAGGATGGAACCACCGCTTTTTATGCGCTCATCATCCATCACATAAGCCTTGATGGTGTACTCTTTAATGATGGTGGTCGCCCATTTACGGAACTGCACAGCACGTTCTGAGTTGACCTTATAACCGACGGCGATGATGGCCGAGAGATTATAGTGCTTGGTGTTGTAGTTTTTGCCGTCAGCGGCAGTTATTCGAAAATTTCGAATAACTGAATTTTCTTCTAACTCACTGTCGGAAAACACCTTTTTTAGATGGTAATTGATGGTATGAGTTTCAACGTCGTAGAGAACCCCCATCATTTTCTGGGTCAGCCAGATGTTTTCATCCGCATAAACGGCCTCAACGCCGCCTTGGCCACTTGCCGCAACAAAAGTCAGATACTCGGCCGCCGAGGACCTGACAATGGAGGTTTCTTTTGCCCCGGTCTTTTGAAGTTGTTTGTTTTTATCCTTCTTCATTCAACCCCTCCCCAGTTTTGATACCTGTCCCGGGACCAGCGGAGGTATTTCATCAATTCCCAGCTGACCGATTCGGAATCAAATCGCTCACTGTCAAAGTCTCCACCGGACCATTCCATAAAACTTTCGTGTTCTTCGTGATTCGGGTCTTTCAGGGCGTTGCAGAATTCAAAGTAACCGGGAACGCCACCCACATCTTCAGGCGGGCAGGCCCGTTCACCTTCAAGGCAGGCCAGCTCCGTTCTCAGTTCCGGATTGAAATAACGGCTTTCTTCGAGAATGAGTTCATGCTCCCAGCCGTCCCCGAAATCATACAGATAACGGAAGGTGCGGCCTTTCTGTTTGATCAGATCTCCAAGACGGTGTTTACCGCAGACCAGCCCGTCTTCCTTCGATTCGGGATATTCCGTGTAGCGTTTATTCCCGATGGTAAACTCGTGCAGATGGCTGTCGGTCCAGCCCATGACAATCTGGATAACATCGTGCAACCGGTCCAGCGAAATGTTAGCCGGCACCACGAAACGCCGCCAGATGGCCGGTTCGATATCAAGCAGTTGTATTTTAAGCAGATAAGATCGTTCGTTCATTTCTTCACTCCATATTTTGACCAGAAGCTTCGTTTGCGCCCATGGGCCTGAATGATCTGCTCTTTGAAAGCTTCGTGATGATTAAATGCTTTCCAGTCGGCAACGCCTAGCGTCAGCTTGTCCAGCTTCTTCAGATACCGGATGCCATGGGGATACGCCTTGGTGTACCCACGTTCCAGAATAGAGATAAGCAGACTGCGGTAGATCAGACTGGTAACAAGATGGCGGTTTTCCGTTTCCATTGTTTCAGCCAGAGAAAGCAGGCTGCCGTAATGGTTGCCATCGAGCTGGCCAGATAGTCCCAAAAGATATTCTTCGGCTTCATCTATCTTTCCGACTGCAATCAGAAATTCCGCATCAGATTCCCGGAGCTTGTCAGATTTGAGAATCTGCTCAACCTCATCAGCAACCACTTCATCCTTTTTGTCATGACCGATAACATCCAGAAGCGCCTGCAGGGTTTCGGTGGAATGATAGGATCTGAATTTCTGATACAGGAGGTCCGTCAATTTTTCAGAATTGCCCTGCTTATGGTAGATCTCTTCAAGCAGCTTATCCCGTTCGTATGCCTGAAAAGTGTCGCCTTCCGGGATTTTCTTCAGCCACGAATGCGCATTTTCAACATCGCCGCTTTCAAGGTAGACTCGGGAAATATCGACAAGCGCTGCAGAATTTAGCTTTCCCCATGAAGCAATGCGCGTCTTTTCAAACAGCTTTGCATCCTTGATCTGGCGGGCCAGTGATTCAATGGATCGTAGATGATGCCGCTTGCCGTATTCATCCTTTTCTTTGTCCGCCCACTTTTGAAGCGTGGCAATCATGTTACGGATAATCGATTCAGGCAGACATCCCTCCGCACAATCAATCAAGGCACCCCGGATGCCGTAATTGTCCTTCTGGTTTACCTTGAGAATGATGTCTGCAACTTTTTGTTTTTCTTCACATCGTGAGGCATACTCCACAAACAGCTCTTTGGCATCATAGCGGAACACATCGCCAATATTTCCGCTGGAGTCATCACACATCTCAAAAATGGTGTTGTCGGCCTCGTAAAATGCCGCAACCAGTTCCACGCCGGCAATCGGATCGTCCACGCCGGATTTCAAATCCTGCAACAGCATTTCCAGTTCCCGTGAGAAACCGGCAGCTCCACGCCAGTCAACAAACCGCCGTGAATGTTTCATACCAGAGAGTTTTTGTTTGAACCGCTGGACATTCTCTTTAGGCGTGGCAATCAATTGTTCAATCAGATCATCAGCCTCGTCTGAGTGGACAGCAATATTCAATAATGCGTCAGCAAGAGCTTCCGCACCTAAATCGATTAGTTTTTGTTTTCGGTCACTACCCAATGTCATGAGGTTTCTCTCTCCAACACAGCGCCTGCATCCTCCAGAATCGCTTTGATTTCGGGGGTCAATCTTCCCTGTATTTCTGCCGCCTGGGATATCTGTACATACTTGAAAGTGTTGAGATCAAATGGAACCCTGTCACCTGAATCCTGAGGCTCAAACAGATAGATAAGCCGGTTTTGCTCATGATGCTTGAGTGCGTAGCCTGCTTCCACATACACATTGGGGCGGTGATCGGTCATTTCATAAGGCACCGACACCGCCGCCAGATCGCGCGGATCGGCAAAGCCCCGGATCACCCGGAAAATACCCAACACGTTTTCGGCAAAATACCCTTCAAACTGGATGTATTGGCGGCCGCGTGACATATCAGAAGTCCTCCACTGAAAGGGTGCCAAGGATGAATTTTTCTACTTTCTTCACTAACGTTTTTCGATTATCAGAAGCTTTTTGTAACAACGCCCTGCTCTCAACTCTTTTAGATTCAATTATTTTGATAATCTTTTCTTGAACGCTTAAAGGCGGTAGTGGGAACTGTAACGCCATCAGTGCCGGTTTAGATATGTTTTTCATTGTTGGTGATGCTCCTGTAAGATTGTTTTCAATCTGCCAGCGCAAATGAGGTATTTTTAATATTTCATTCAAGTATTCTGGTAATACTGTTGAATCTTGCTTCCAGATAACCCGAAACAACTTATCACACAGCATTAGTTTGGGACGGACTTTGCCAACAAGAGCACATGCTCCTACATACTGGGTGATATTTGCGCGGCTAATGATGAGGTCTCCGGGTTTCACTTCGTACTGTTCTCTTGGCGTCAGGTTTGGTGGCAGTGCTTTATTCTGCCTCTCATCAAACCATCCGAAGGAAACAGCGCCAACCTTAAGAACACCCCATTCGTCACCCTCAACTTTCCGGCCTAAACACTTCGGACTCCATCCATTTTGTAAATCCGAAATAACCTCTGAGAGAGAAACAACAGGAAAAGGACTTTTTGACAAGTTAGGTTGACATGTCATTTCACGGGCAAGGTTCACACCCCAACGATCGATTTCTTTCCAGAATGAAACAAATGACCGTCTTGAATGAGCCTGTTTTAATGGTTTTAAACCTATTTCTAAAACCAAATAATCTGGGATACTGTCACTGATGTTATGAGACAGTTCAGCATGTTTGTTCGCGTTTATATTTCCCTTCTCCCAATAGCCCACAATTTTTTGCTGAACAGGAAGCGATGGGTAAGGGACTTCTACACTAAGTAAGTTTGTTTCACTAATTTCTCCTTTACCTTGTCCTCCTGTTAATATCACAAACTGATTCCTGCAAAAAGACGAACGAAGGGCTAACCAAAGAAATTTGGTGTCAATTTTTTTGTTGTTGGGAATAAGGGTCCTGAAATGTATAGTAGAACCTATAGTATCATTCCCCTCGACAATACCAATAGCCCCTTTTCGTGCATTGATTTTTGAGACTACAATATCACCAAAATAGCCTTTGAACTGCTTCATACGTGTTGCTGTTTTTTTTCCCGAATAGACCTTACCTTCATCAAATGAAATTCGGTCTAATAATAAAACAGCCCCTTTTTCTATTTCATCTTTTGTAGCTTCATCGTTTCGAATTGTGACCAATAGGCCCAAGGGTGTTTTTTCCCACGCACAATGATTAACCAGAGATAGGTATGCAGAGCGAACATCCCAAAATTGAATAGCGGAAAAATTTGAAGAAAAAACTTTTGAAGAAACAGTACTCATTATTCCGCGCCTCCAACCTCGACAAACGCCTCAGGATCAGCCAAAAACTCCCGATACCACTCCAGACAGGTCTTTTCCTCATCCTGCGGTTGGTTGGGCCGGGGGTATAGCTCGTTTCCATCTTCCTCACCCGTGGCAGTGATGCCGACCTTTTCGGCCTCGTACATAAAGATGGGATAGTCGAAGCGTTCTTTAAGCAACTGGCGGGATTCGACGGTCTTTTTCTCGTCCATCTCTTTAAGATAGGCGTTCAGCTCTTTTTGCAGCTCTTTGCGCCCTTCGGTATCCTTCTCCTCCTTGGCTTTGGCAATGGCCGTTTCCAGTCGTGTTGTCTCGGCGTCGATCTCACCCGCGTATTTGTCGTCTATTTCCGTTTTGGCCTGTGCATAGGTCTCATCGAATTTTTGTTTCTGCTCATCCGTATATTTTTGCAGAAAAAGGAGGGAACATTTAACGCTGGCCCCGGAACTGACAAAGGTTTCCTGGGGCAGGCTGACCACCGCTTTTAAAAAAGCCCGGTCTTCTGTAAATTCACGCACATGGGCCAGGGAGGGGTTATTGTATATTCCTTCCGGCAATACAATTCCCATGCGGCCGCCGGGTTTGAGCAGATCCAGACATCGTTCAATGAAGAGAATTTCGGTTTTGATCTTTCCATAGACGATTTCCCCCTTCTTGCGCGTTTGTTTCGGCAGGGTAAAAGGGAGGCGATGGATTTATTCATGGCAGCCTTTACCCTTGCCTGGGCCTCTTCGTATAAATCCCCGTACTCTTCCTTGTAGCGTTTGGCGGCTGCCGGTGTTACGGCAATCTCGCTCTCGGCAATCTTGTCACTGGGCTCCACATTGGCACCGAATGGCGGATTGGTGAGAATAATATCGAACCGCCCTTCAAAAATCCCGTTTACATTCAGGAATCCGTCATGGTGATGCACACCGCCGTGGCCGTCTCCATGCATGATCATGTTCATCTTGCTGGTGCGGGCCATGCGGTCATTGGCGTCGGTACCATAGATACGGCGGTTGGAAAGCTTCCACATGCGCGAGCCTTCGTTGCGCTGGTCGATGGTTTTTTGGATCTCATCAAATTTTTTGCGTAATTGGACTGCTTTTTCTTCTTCACTCAGCTTTTTGTCTTTGGTGAGTTTTTCCTTGAACACGTTATACTGCCGGTCTGCATCGGCCAGGATCTGTTCCCGGACCATTTCAAAGACACGAATCAGAAAACCGCCGGAGCCGCTGGCCGGGTCACAGACAATTTCACCCTCTTTGGGGTCGATCATGTGAACCATGAATTCGACAATGGAGCGCGGGGTGAAAAACTGCCCGATCTCACCCCGGAAGGTACGTCCGAGAAACCGCTCAAACGCCACCCCCTTGATATCTTCACTGGTATCGGAGAGGTTGTATTTTTCCAGCAGGCGAACAATTTCCGTTCCGGTGGCAGGCTTCAGGTTGATGCGCTCATCATCCTCAAAGATTTTGTCCGTGGAATAGGCCTGCTTGGTCTGTTGAAACAACCAGTCCAGCGGATTGTCTCCCAACTGCTCTTCGAGATAATCAACACTGAACAGGTTCTTGCGTTTGCGTTTTTTGTTCAGTTCCCGTTCCACCCAGACTTTTACAAACAGGATCTTGGCGATTTCATCAAAGGCGGCGGCCGGATCTTTCTTTTCCCGGTTACGGATCACGTTATGGCACTGGTGCAGAAGGTCGGCAAATTCCTTCTCTTTAAATACGCGAAGCTTGGATAACAGCTCTTTAATCTCTTTATCCGACGCATCGGCATGGGGGATGTTTTCGATCTCCTCTATATAACCGGGCATTTTGTCTTTTTTGACACGCCAGAATTTGGTTTCCCGCGAGTTATGCGTCACAAAAAAAGGCGCATCGGCGATGCGGGCATAGTTTTCACCCTGAGCATAGTCCGCCGCTTTGATCGTCACATTATCGGCCTTGCATTCAATGATAATAAACGGTGCTTTCTGATCAGCCTTGTCTTTAGCGGTGCGCCAGATAATGAAGTCTGCCCGTGCCTGGGCGCTGCCCCGGCCTGTGACATTGACTTCCTCATCAATCTGATCCAGAGAATAGCCGTATTCGTCAATCAGGACGGTCAGGTATTGCTGCCTTACCTCTTCTTCCGGCGTCAACGTCAACCATTTTTTACGTACCGGGCTGAAAATCTTGTTTCCCTCAATCCGAACCTCATCCGCCTTTTTATATTTTTTCCCTGCCATAATCTCGCGTTCCTTAATCCAAAATCTTTCCGTTTTCCATAAAACTGTAATAGCATTCCCGCCCGATAATAATGTGGTCCTGAAGAATGATTTCCAAAACCTCAGCCGCCTGCTTCATTTTTTGAGTTGTCTCGATATCCTGTGGCGATGGGGTTACTTCACCAGAAGGGTGATTGTGAACCACAACAACAGCACTGGCCGAAAGCCTCAGGGCCTCTTCCATGACTTTCCGTGTATAGACAACGGATTGCGTCGGAATACCCTCCGAAATAATCCGTTCCGCTAAAAGCTTGTTTTGCCCGTCAAGCAGAAAAACCAGAAATTGTTCGTGTCGCTGACTTTCAAACTTCGGATAGCAATACCGGGCAATAGCACCCGCCGAATCAAATGAAACCGGTTTCACATCCAGCCTTCGGACACGTTTGCCGATCTCGACAGCTGCCTTTAGCTGCGCTGTTTTTGCCAAACCCAGCCCTTTGATCTGCATGATATCTTCAGCGTGTGCCCGATCAATTCCCTGAAGTCCTCCCAGTTTGGCTATTAGCTCTCTTCCAACATCAATAGCAGATGCCCCCTCATTGCCGATGCGCAGCAGAATAGCCAGCAACTCTGCGTCGGTCAGCAATTCAGCTCCAAACTGAATCAGCTTTTCTCTGGGACGCTCGCCCTCAGGCCATTGTTTTATTGAAAGATTATGGGGTTTTTTAGTCATTCAGATTCCCCAGTTCTTTCTGTGTTGCGCAAAAGGAATTGAACTGCTTAAGTGCCAGCTTGGATGGTAATGTTTTTCCATTTTCCCACCGGTTGACAGTGGCAAAACTCACACCAATCGCATGGGCAAGGTCTTCCTGACTCAGGTTCAGCTGACTGCGTACCTTTTTTACACGTTCAGAAAAAGGTTCTGATTCTATGGTCATTGCGCCACCTTGATTCTTTTTTGATGCAAAATTTACCTCGATCTTCAACTTTATTAAAGACGTTATAACATTTGCTATGGCACGTGCAAGAATTTTGTGCAACAGCCGCACTTCGATTTTTTCACTCAATCAAAAAAAGATTTAACAGTTACCGACACGTTCTCCGTTTCTCCGGTAAGTAAGGCCCAGGTAACCTGAACACAGGAGAAAACTATGGATATTAATGAATTATTTGATGGAATTGCCGAGGCGTTTCGACAGTATCAGGCGGAAATGGCAGAGCAGGGGCAGGCTTCAGCCAACCCGACTCCCATCGGACTTGAGCCCGAAAAGGAATCTGAAAAAACAGAGATAATAATGCCGACAGAGAAGGAAGTTGAACAAGATTTCCCGAAACGGGAGTGATTGCAGCGTATTCGGATGGATGCTTTTATCAGCGTAAGATACTAATTTATCGAAACAAAAAAACCGATTCTGTTTGCCGGACTCGGTAACAGGATCGGTTTGTTTAAATATTGATGGTGGAGGCGGCGGGAGTTGAACCCGCGTCCGAAGACAATCTTCCCAGGCTTCTACATACTTATCCTGAACTTTGTAATTGACCTAAAAGGCCCCTTCAGGATGGGTTCTTTTAGGCATAGCCTGAAAAATTCAACCGTTAAAGTTCAGACATCTTTAACGGCGGTCCTGCAATTATGACGTTCTGATCCGGATCTGCAGGAGGGATGCCGGGAGAACGGAAGCCGGTTTAAGCGGCTACAGCGTAGTTATAATCATCTGCGATTATATTTAAACTTTGCCAAGTTTACGAGTCGGCAAAACACTCGGTATGCTACCATAGGCTTCAAAATCTCCGTCGAAGCCATTTCGCCCCCAAATTGTAAAAGATCAGTGATCAATCAGTATAATAAACCGGCCTCAGGGGAAGTCAATCCCCTGCCCGTTAATATTTCTTTTTCTCCCGGTCCAGGTCCCGCTTGACATCCCGCTGTTTGATGGTCTCGCGCTTGTCATACAGTTTTTTGCCCTTGCCAAGTCCGATGAGCACCTTGATTTTGTCGTTCTTAAAATAAATTTTCAAAGGAACCAGGGTATACCCCTTTTCCTTTATTTTGCCGATCAACTTGCGAATTTCATAATTGTGAAGCAGCAGCTTCCGGGTCCGCATGGCCTCGTGATTGGCGTTATAGGCATACTTGTAAGGCGAGATGTGAAGCTGGCGCAAGAACACTTCGCCCCGCTTAATGTCGGCATAGGAATCCTGAAAGCTGACCCGGCCTTCCCGTATGGACTTGACCTCGGAACCCACCAGAACAATGCCGGCTTCATATTCATCATCAATATGGTAATTGTGCCGGGCTTTTTTGTTGGAGGCGATTAATTTAATGTAGTCCTTTTCGGTCATTGGGCCTCTTCAGGTTCTTTATTGGGAAGGATGTCTTTATAGGCATTCTGGATATGGCGGGTGATTTCCTCAACCGTCATAAACTTCAGGGCCTGGTCAACTACTTTCTGGTTTTCCCTGACATCCAGGTCCCGGATAATTTTTTTAACCACAGGGATGGAGGCCGAGTTCATGGACAGGTTTCTTAACCCAAGCCCGATCAGAACCGGAATGTTGATGGGATCGCCGGCCATTTCACCGCACATCACCAGTTCAATGCCGCTTTGACTGGCCGCATCCACCGTCATTTTAATCATTCTCAGGACCGCCGGGTTCAGGGCCTGGTACAGGTGGGCCACCCGCCGGTTTCTCCGGTCAATGGCCATGGAGTACTGGATCAGGTCATTGGTCCCGATGCTGAAAAAATCCACCTGGGCAGCCAGCTCCTGGGCCATCATAACCGCTGAGGGCACCTCTATCATGATCCCTAGGGGGATATCCTTGTTGAAAATCTTGCTCTCTTCAGTGAGTTTTTGGACGGCCAGGGCAATGGCCTCCTTGACCCGGATAAGCTCTTCAACGCAGGAAATCATGGGAATGAGCAGCTTGATGTTGCCAAAGGCGGCTGCCCTTAAAATGGCTTTGATCTGGGTAACAAATATGGCCTGATTCTCAAGGCAGAAGCGGACTGCCCGAAGCCCTAACGCCGGGTTGGCCTCTTCTACCGGATCAATATACGGGTTGAATTTGTCGCCGTTGATGTCAAGGGTTCTGATGGTCACCGGCCCAGGATTCATAATTTCAACCAGTTCTTTATACTTTTGCAGCAGCTCTTCCTCTGTGGGGAACCGCTTCAAATCCAGATACAGAAACTCGGTCCTGAACAGGCCAATACCCGTGGCGCCGTTGTCTTTGGCCGCCACCACCTCTTCCACAAGCTCAATGTTGGCCATCAGGTTAAAGGAGACATTATCCCGGGTCACCGCAGGCAGGTGGCTGTCCCGTTCAAGGTTGGCCCGGTAGGCGGCAAACCGTGCCATCCGGTCTTCATATTTGAACAGGGTTTCCTCGTCAGGGTTGACAATGATAATCCCGGAAGACCCATCCACAATAAGGATATCATCGTTGTTTATCCTGACCGTTGCTTTCCCAAGCCCCATGACAGAGGGGATTTTCAAAGATTTGGCCACAATGGCGGTGTGGGAGTCCCGGCCGCCCCGGTCGGTAATAAAGCCTTTGATGGTTTCCAGCTGGATCTGGCTGGCATCGGCCGGGGTCAGGTCATGGGCCACCAGAATCACCCGTTTGTCAATGTCGGCTATTTTGATGTCCTTGGCACCGATCAGATAGGACATGATCTTGTCGGAAACCTGGACAATATCGTTGACCCTGGCCTGAAGATATTCGTCATCCACCTGCTGGAACATGAGCTTGATGTCCCGGGAGACTTTTCTTAAGGCCCATTCCGCATTGATTTTTTCTGTGGAAATGGTGTCAATGGTCCGGCCGTAAAGCATTTTGTCCTTGAACAGGATCATGTGGGTTTCAAGGATGTTCAGGTTTTCAGTGAAATCAGCCCCCAAAGACGCAATAATTTTGGCATGGTCATTTTTTGCCCGGGTCACGGCATTTTTAAACCGGTCGATTTCTGCGGGGACCATGGAATCACACAGGGGATACCGCTCAATGATATTGACCCCTTCCCGCTCCACAAGGTATGCCTTGCCAATACAAATCCCTGGAGAACCGCCGATTCCGCGAAGAACTAACTGTGCCGGGCCACCATCACTCATTTTTCTATTTCTCCAAAACCTTTCTTAAAAAAGGCTTGAATATCATTAATAATGTTTTCATCTTCCAGGGTATCGGCCCTGATTTCAATTAAGGCCCCCTTTACCGCATTCAGGGTTAAAATATCGATAATACTTGAGGCATCCACCTGGGACGAACCATTGCACAGCCTGATTTCGCCCTTGGCTTCCATGGCCATTGCCGCGATCTTTGCAGCCGGCCTGGCATGCATGCCTAACTCATTGATAATGGTGGCCTTCAGAGACAATACCGCTTCTTTTTTCAATCTCAACCCTTTTATCCGGAAAAATTTTTTTCTCTCTTTATATTTTTCCATTAAAAAAGTCAATGTTATCCGACTGCCAAAACCGGCCAATCGCATGTAACTTTCATTCAGTTTAAATTTACCAAATGCAATTTCAGTGCGCCGCACTGAAACCCTGTGTTTCTCTGTGTTGCTCTGGGGTTAATTGAAAAAAAATGGGCAACGCCCACAATTTTAACAAACCAGGGGGGAATAAAAACATTTCCATCCCTTCGGGACTTCTTGTTTTTAAACCACACAGAGGGGCTATGCCCTAGGACAAGAACTAACAGAACCGAACCTGGCCGCATGTCTCCAATCATCCGGTCATCCTGACTTTTGAAGAAAAAAACACGGTGTTTTGGGGAAAAGCCTTTAAGCCCATCCTGGAGGCAATATCTTTTTTTGCCAGATTAATATTTTGAAATGTTTGCCCCTCTTTGTGCGGCATGCAAAACATTTCTCCCCAATCGTTTAAATATACGGCACAATAATCCATGACGTTTTCAGAATACCGGTCCGTATAAAAATTTACGGATACGAACAGACAGGCCACACGGGGCGATACCCTTTCCAAATCCGCATACCGGCGGGTTATGGTCCTTGCCTTTAAAAAAAAGTCATTCATGGCATCATAAAGTTTTTTAATGGCGTCATGGGTGACCGGCGTTGGATTAGGAATCAGGTTAATCATGGGGGATTCTTCATAAAGCTGATTGCTGATGATCCAGGCCCCCATCTCTTCAATGGTTTCACAAATGATCAACGGGGTTTCAAACCGTTTTCCCGCCGCGGTGTCCGTATAGAACAATTCCCAGCACCAGGCGGATTGGGGCCCGGGCAGACAGCGGATATAAAGCTTTGGAAAATGCCGGTGCCGCCGGGAAACCAGCAGCAGTTTTTTTATTTTAAAGGGCTTGGCCTGGAACTCTACCTGGACCTTTCGTTCCAGTATGCTTCTGTCCGATTCTGAAATCATCTGGCCCTGGGAACTGCTCTTAAATTCCTGATGCACTTTCTGGTATTTTTCCAGCATATACTTTTCCAGTGTTTCAGACAGCCGCCGAAGGGATGCATATTTCCACTGCCTGAACCGGCCGATTTCAATCATCTTGTCCTGGCTCCATCCCCAATTGGACAGGCATTTATCCAGAATAATCTGCCGTAACCCGAAGGCGGTCCCCTCAATTTCCTTTGGGTCTGTGATTTCAAGCTTTAAAAAAAAGCAGGTTAAAATAAGGTTCACAGACCGGGCGTCATTGTTCTGGGTGAAAAAAGCCAGCAGGTGATTCAGCAGGATAATATAAGAATCGTTCTGGGTGAGCTGAAGTCTTGTACCGCCATTCATCCACTCGTTTTTATACTGGTTGCATAATAAAAATTCTTTGCCGTAAGAGGCAATATACTTTTCCAGCAAGGCCATTTTAATGATGGATTTAAAGGGACTTTTCAACCATTTAAACATCTGCCACATGGAGGCCCCGAAATATTCGTTTACAGGGATGGCGTGGATGTCGCCAAGGTCAATGTACCGTGCCATGGCCGAAATTCTGCCAGTCCGCTCATTGATCAGGTTGTAGTAGTTCAGGCTGACCGCCGTGGGCAGCACCGCCCACAGGGGCAGGCGGCCGGCCACCTGAATCATGGTCCGGTAGAACTCCTCTTTTAAAAGCCTGGCCTGGGCTGAGCCGGAACTTTCCGAGCTGAACCCGCCAAAATCGTTGTTCCGGGCGCTTAAAATATCCACCAGAAAAAAGGTGACGCTGATCCTGAATTTTTCCTTTGCCAGGGTTTCAAGGCAGGACAGTTTGTTTTCAAGCAGGCGGATTTCCTCTGATGTCATCCGGTCTTTATAAATGCAGACCCAGTAATCAATATCTGATTCACGGGTCTGGGCAACCGAGCCGATGCTGCCCATGGTAAACACCCCCTCAATCCGGGGGGATGCATTTTTTTTCAGGCGGATGCTCTGTTTGTCCACATACTTTTCAAGAACCGCAAATATTGGGGGGGGCGGCTGGTAATCGGCAATGCCGCAGGGGGTCCCGGGGTCGGGGCATTTTAAATCCAGAAACTCAATATTTTCATGGAGCAGGAACGGAACGGCCTGGAAAAAATCGGCCTGGGCCGGGCGGAAGATATCATAGGCCGTCAACAGGCTGAGCTGATTCTGTTTGAAAAACATCCCTTCCCCGTGGTGGATAAATTCACAGAAAATCAGTTGGTTAATGGTTTTCACCACCTCATTTTCAATATGGGGAAGGTCGGTTAGATCCGGCTGATACCGCCGGGCGTTGAACTTCATATCCTGGGACCGAAGTTTTGGCGTTAAATGGGGTGGAAATCGTGAAAATCTGGCCATGGCCCCATGAAAATCGGCATATTCAAGGCAGGCGTCTAAAAAAGAAACCCCGGAAATTCTGGCATTTGAAAAATCCGCATAATTCAGATGGGTTAAGGAAAATTTGGACCTTGATATTTTGGCATCAATGAACAGGCAGCCGGTCATTACCGCCTGGGAAAAATCAGATTCAATGAGGTCAGCCCCCTGAAAACAGCAGTTTTTAAACACGCTTTTCCGGGCCTTTGTCCGGATCATGACGGCATTGTCAAACCCAATGTTCTCAAACATGGCCTCATCAAAATTAACATTGATCAGGATACAATTTTTAAAATATACGTTTCGAAAGTATGATCCGGACAGGTCACAGTTTTTTAATGTGGCATCACCAAAAAAAACGGGGGCCCCGGAAAAGGTCCGGTTTGACAAATCCTCGCCTTCAATGACCTGGCCTTTAAAGTTCAGGCTTTCTTTCTGTTCAGCGTTTCTCAGCTCTTTGAGCCGTTTTTCTTCGGGCGACTTAAGCAGGGAAAACCGCCTTGCTTTAGGGGCGGCTTTGGGCGGTTGCCCGGACTTGCCCAAAAAGGAAGCCCCAGCCTGTTCAATATTCTTTTTTTCCTTTGCCAGCAGGGTCCGGGCCTTTTCTAAAAAGTGGGCCGTATCCGGGTTTAAGGCCTCTTTGTTGCGGGCAAAATTCTCGGCAATGGCCCGGGCCACACGCTCGGGCCTTTTCCTGACCATGCCCAGCACACAGGCAAGGTTGATATCCGGCAGCTGTTCAAGATACCATTCCTGGTTTAAGGCAATATCCTGGATGACCATAAACGAAACCCGGGACAACTGTGAAATGTGTTCGCGGATGCCGGGCAGAAATTCAGGATATTTTTCCTTGATCAGGCAGATGATTTTCCGGGGGGGCATTTTGCCCGTCACCACCAGGGCCTTGAAGCACTGAACCCCTTCTGACGGATCACAGGCGTCCAGCTGTTTTAAAATCGGATCAAACATCTGGGGATACACCCCTACCGCTGAATTCTCCACGATCTGATACACAACGGTTCTCAGCTTTTTCACATCCTGGTTTTCAAGGGTTTGGGAAAGCACCTGCCAGGGGACTTTGTCCGCGACGACGGCCAGGGCTTTGAGCCCGACGGCTTTAACCGCCGGAAAATTTGAAGCCGCCTCATTTTCAAGCAGGCTGTCCGCTGAGCGCAACCGGGGTTTGATATGGTTTAAGAACGGGTCGACATCCTGATTCAGGTCAAACAGCCCGGCATAATACGCGGTCACCGTTTCCCGGCTTTGGACCCGCTTTAATATGGGTTTAAACAGTTCCGCATAGGCCAGGCGGATCTCCGGGCTTTCACTGATGTACCGGCCCGTAAAATTCAAACGAAGGGGATCGGAAGCCGTATAAAGAATCTTTTGGACGGTATCCTCACTCACCGACTCAAGCAGCAGCGCCTTAAAGGCAAATCCC
The DNA here is from genome assembly GCA_963663165.1 of uncultured Desulfospira sp. Classification (GTDB taxonomy): domain Bacteria; phylum Desulfobacterota; class Desulfobacteria; order Desulfobacterales; family Desulfobacteraceae; genus Desulfospira. Next base: position 2,063,435 of record OY760175.1, read on the forward strand.
GCCCCCCGTTCACCAAGTTCCAGGAGAAGTTTGAACAGATAGCTTTGTTCATCAAACCGCATCCCGGGACGGATCTGCTGAAAAATTTTAGCCCCCACCCGGGCCGACTCCCTGATCCCGGCGGCATAATTTTCTTTATCTTCAGGCAAAGATAAGAGCCCCTGAATCCGCTGGATGATCTGATTTAACAAGGTCCTTGCCAGGGAGCGCATCTCAAATTGATAGGACAATACCCCCTCTAAGGCCGGAAGGACCGCCAAAGACGGGGCAAGTTCATGGGCGGATTTCAGCAGGCTGACTTTCTGATTTTCATTTAATTTGTTCCATATGGCGTCAAATGTATCATGGGTAATTTCAATTTCAGGGGATGGGGGCATATGACTTGTTTTTACATTTTTTATTAAAAATGGTATACGGGGTTGTTTATTTCCAAGTTTTAACCAGAGTATCATAAAACCGGCATTTATGAAATTATTTGATCAAGAAACGTCAAGGGTCCAGCCAGGTTCCGCCTATGATGCGGAATCCATTGAAATCCTCAAGGGACTGGACCCGGTCCGGCGAAGACCGGGCATGTATACAGACACCCAAAGCCCGAACCATCTGGCCTTTGAAGTCATTGACAACAGTGTGGATGAGGCCATTGCCGGCTTTGCCGACACCATCAGCGTCTGCCTGACAAAAGAAAACAGCCTCCGGGTGTGTGACAACGGCAGGGGCATGCCCGTGGACATCCATCCTGAAGAGGGGATTTCAGGGGTCGAGCTGATCATGACCAAACTCCACGCCGGGGCCAAATTTTCCAACAAGGATTATGCCTTTTCCGGGGGACTTCACGGGGTGGGGGTGTCGGTTGTCAATGCCCTTTCCTTAAAAATGGACATTACCATTAAACGGGACGGGAACCAGTATCACATTGAATTTGAAAACGGGGTTAAAACCCGCGACCTTGAAATCACCGGCACGGCCGGAAAGACTGAAACCGGCACCAGTGTCGAATTTTTTCCCAACCCGGATTATTTTGACTCCCCCAAGTTCTCCACCACGGCCATTAAGGCCGCATTAAAGTCTAAGGCCGTTCTCTGCCCGGGCCTTAAGGCATTCTTTATCAATGAGGCCACCGGAGAAGAGCAGACCTGGTTTTACGCCTTAGGCCTTGATGCCTACCTGTCCGAGCAGATGAAAGAGACCCCCTGCCTGTTTGACACCCCCTTTACCGGCACATATGAAAAAGAGGACTTTCAGATTGTATGGGCTGTGAACTGGGCGTCTGAACACCGGGATGCTGTTGAGGAAAGCTATGTCAACCTGATTCCCACAAAGCTTGGCGGCACCCACGTCAACGGGTTCAGGTCCGGGCTGCTGGAATCGGTCAGGGAATTTTGCAAATTCAGAAACCTTCTGCCCAAAGGGCTTTTTCTGGCCCCCGAAGATATCTGGTCCAACGTGGGATATGTGCTGTCGGTAAAGCTGTCCGACCCCCAGTTCTCAGGCCAGACAAAAGAACGGCTTTCTTCAAGGCATTGTGCCAGCCTGGTCAACATTAATGTCCGGGACCGGTTCAGCCTCTGGCTTAACCAGAATGTGGCCCAGGGCGAGGCCTTGGCGGAAATGGCCATTGAAAATGCCAGGGCCCGGGTCAGAAAATCCAAAAAAGTGGCCCAGAAGCAGGCCACCGGCGGCCGGACCCTGCCGGCCAAGCTGTCCGACTGCACCAGTTCTGACCAGCACCTTCGCGAACTCTTCTTTGTGGAGGGAGACTCGGCCGGAGGCTCCGCCAAACAGGCCAGGGACCGGCGGTTTCAAGCGGTCATGCCCTTGAGGGGGAAAATCATGAACACCTGGGATCTGTCCTCTTCTGAAATTATTTCTTCCAAAGAAATCATGGATATTGCCCAGGTTCTCGGGGTAATGCCCGGCCAGGAGGACATTTCCAAATTAAGGTACAACAAAATCTGTATTCTGGCCGATGCCGATTCAGACGGGCTTCACATCGCCACCTTGCTTTGCGCCCTGTTTCTCAAGCATTTCCCCAAGGTGGTTGAAAAAGGCCATGTATTTATGGCCATGCCCCCCCTTTACCGGATTGACGCGGGAAAGGAAATCTTTTACGCTCTGGACGATGATGAAAAACAGGCCATTATCAAACGGATAGAACGAAGAAAGAAAAAGGCCAAAATCAATGTCCAGCGTTTCAAAGGCCTGGGAGAAATGAACCCGTCCCAGCTCAAGGAAACCACCATTGCCCCGGATTCCAGGCGGCTGGTCCAGCTGCTGGTCAATAATGATGCCGATGAAGAGGGGGCACTTTCCTGGGCCAGGGCCCATGAGGTCATGGACATGCTCCTGGGAAAGAAACGGGCCAAAGACAGAAAAAAATGGATTGAAACCAACGGCAGCATCAAAGAGATCGCATCATGACACCGTCCCTGCCAACAGACGCCTATGAACAGATTCCCCTCCAGGAATTTACCCAGAAAGCTTATTTAAACTATTCCATGTACGTGATCCTGGACCGGGCCCTGCCCCACATCGGGGACGGCCTTAAACCGGTTCAGCGGCGGATTGTTTACTCCATGAGCCAGCTGGGGCTTTTTGCCACCCAGAAGTTTAAAAAATCCGCCCGGACCGTGGGCGATGTGCTGGGCAAATTCCACCCCCACGGGGATACGGCCTGCTATGAGGCCATGGTCCTGATGGCCCAGCCCTTTTCCCTGAGGTACCCCTTAGTGGACGGCCAGGGCAACTGGGGGGACCCCAATGACCCCAAATCCTTTGCCGCCATGCGGTATACGGAATCGCGCCTGTCGCCCTATGCCCAGATTTTTTTAGAAGAACTGGCCGAAGGTACCGTGGACTTTGTGCCCAACTTTGACGGTACGTTAGAAGAACCCGCCATCCTTCCGGCCCGGCTGCCCAATTTACTGCTCAACGGGACCACCGGCATTGCCGTGGGCATGGCCACCTCAATTTTGCCCCACAATTTAAGGGAAGTGGCCAAGGCCCTGGTCTGCCTGATCCAGAACGGGGATGCCGACCTTGATGACATCTGCCGGCATATCAAAGGACCGGATTTCCCCACCCGGGCGGAAATTATCACTCCCCCCCAGGACATTAAAGAGATCTACCGGACCGGCACCGGCCGGATCAAAATGCGGGCTGTCTATGACATCCAGGATGGGGAAATTGTCTATACGGCCCTTCCCCACCATGCCTCGGCTGAAAAAATCCATGAACAGATCGCCGCGCAAATGGACGCCAAAAAGCTGCCCATGGTCAGCGGCATCAGGGATGAATCCGACCATGAAGACCCCACAAGGCTGGTGATCATTCCAAAATCCAGAAATGTGGACCTTATGGCTCTGGCCGACCATCTGTTCGCCACCACGGACCTGGAAAAGTCCTATTCCGTAAACATGAATATGATCGGCATTGACGGCAGGCCCCAGGTTAAAAGTCTGCTGACCATTTTAAAAGAATGGCTTGAATTCCGGGCCGCCACAGTCCGGAAAAAACTTGAATTCCGGCTGACAAAATCCAAAACCGGCTTCACATCCTCGAAGGGTTTAAAATTGCCTATCTCAACATTGATGAGGTGATCCGGATCATCCGGGAATCAGACGAGCCCCAGGCCGCTCTTATGGACACCTTTGGCTTAACCCAGGTCCAGGCAAAGGCCATCCTTGACATCCGGCTGCGGCAGCTGGCCCGGCTGGAAGAAATTAAAATTTTAGCAGAAATTAAAGAACTTGAAGGCCAGCGCCAGACCCTTGAAAAAATCCTGAACAATGAAGCCGATTTTAAACATTATATCATTGAAGAAATCCAGCAGGATGCCAAGACCTACGGGGATGCCAGAAGGTCTCCGGTCAAAGAACGAAAAGAAGCCGAAGCCTTTGATGCCACAGATATCATCGACATCACACCGGTGACGGTGGTTCTGTCCAAAAACGGCTGGGTCCGGTCTGCCAAAGGGCACGACATTGTGCCGGAAAACCTTAAATTCAAAGCCGGGGACGACCTGTTATGCCATTCAAGAACCAAGAGCGACCGGCCCATTGTTTTCCTGGACGACACCGGCCGAAGCTACACGTTGTTTGCCCATGCCCTGCCCTCTGCCAGGGGGAACGGGGAGCCCCTGACCGGACATCTGACCCTGGGGGCCGAGGCAAAGATAAGGTTTATGCTCACGGCCGAAGAAACAGACCTTTTTCTGGTGGGCTCGGACAGGGGATACGGCTTTGTCATCAAATTCCCGGACTTTTACACCAATTATAAAAATGGCAAGGCCCTGGTCAGCTTAAAACCGGGCAGCGCCCTTCTCGAGCCTGAACCGATAACCAACATGGAAACCGACCAGGTCGCCGCTGTCACCAACCGGGGCCGGCTGTTGATCTTTTCAATCAAGCAGCTTCCCATGCTCAAGAAAGGACAGGGCAATAAAATTATTGCCATACCGGAAAAAGAACGGAAGGCCGCCCACCCGGAACGGCTTAAGTTCCTAAAAATATTGCCGGTAAGCGCAAATCTTGTTATACATTCGGGCAAGCATTTTATTCGGCTGGCACCGGGCAATCAAAAAGATTACGCCGGGATGCGCGGCCGCAGGGGAAAATTGCTGCCTCGGGGATACCGGAATGTGGACACGGTTGAGGTCAATCTGCCGGAACAAACAGCTAACGGCTAACAGCTAACAGCTAAAAAATATGACTCGGTTTATCAGAACACACTTTATTTTCTTACTGCTGGCAGCGGCCTGTCTGGCATTGACCTATGTCTGTGTTCTGATTCATGAAAGCCGGCTTGGCCGGACCCTGTCCAGTGTGGAAAAGGTTCAGGAATCCGGCACCCTCAGACTGGTCACGGCCAAGGCCATGAACACCTATTACCTTTATAAAGGGAAACCGGCCGGGTTTGAATATGATCTGGCCAAAGAATTTGCCAAATTCATGAACGTGGAACTTGATGTCATTACGCCGGGATGGAACAACATGTTTCTTTGCCTTGACCAGGGCAAAGGCGACGTTGTTGCCGCCGGCATTTCCATTACCAAAAGACGGCTTAGGCAGGTGGCCTTTTCCATTCCCTACATGACCATTCAGCAGCGGATCATTCACCACCGCCTGATCCTGGAGCCAAAGGATATAGAGGATTTAGGCTTTCGGACCATCCACGTCAGGCGGGGGACCTCCTACCATTCACGGCTTGAGCAGATAAAAATTGAGGGGGTGCCCTTAACCTATATTCTCCATGACAATACCCCCACCGAAGAGCTCCTTGCCATGGTCAATGAGCGGAAAATTAAATTTACCGTTGCCGACTCCAACATTGCCCTGATCAGCCAGCGGTATTATCCGGACATCCGAATCGGCATCCCTATCCAGGAAAAAGAGTCCCTGGCCTGGGCCATTCGAAAAGATGATCCGGAAATGCTCAAGGCGGTGAACCGCTTTTTTCTGTATGCCAATGAAACCGGCATCTTGGAAGCCATTACAGAAAAATATTACCACAATATCAATGAAGTGGATATTTTTGATGTTAAAAAGTTTCACAAACGGATAAAATCAAGACTGCCCCAATACAAAAAACTGATTCAGACGGAATGCAAAAAATACGGTTTTGACTGGCGGCTGATTACCGCCGTGATTTACCAGGAATCCCATTTTGATGAGGATGCCGTCAGCAAGACCAATGTCAGGGGCTTAATGCAGGTTACCCATGCCACAGCAGCAGAACTGGGAATTAAAAATTATAAAAAACCCGACCAGAGCATCAGGGCCGGGATTAAATATTTACACAAGATGTTTCTTAAATTCGACCATATAGACGACGAATATCAACGGATGCTTTTTGCCCTTGCCAGTTATAATATCGGATACGGCCATGTCCTTGACGCCATCAAACTTGCCCGGAAAAGGGGCCTGGACCCCGGCGTCTGGCGGTCGTTAAAGCAGACCCTGCCCCTTTTGGCCAGGCCTGCCATTGCCAAGAACTTAAAGCATGGATACGCCAGGGGCGGGGAACCGGTCCATTACATTGACCGTATCCTGACCTATTATGATATTCTCAGGCAAAAAGAAGTGTCGTTTAAATAGCGGTCATGGACCGTCTTTGCCTGTTCAGCCAGGCATGGGTCCACAACAAATAATGAAAGTCTTCTCAAGATGTTAGTGAGACTTTCATATAACGGCCACGGGCCGCCTTGGTTATCCAACCAAGAACCGCCCACAACAAATATTGAAAGAGCTCAAAAGGTTGCTGAGTCTTTCATATAAAAATCAAAAAACAGGCATTTACATGACAAGAAAAATTTTAATCAACGCTTTGGATCCTGATGTCAGCCGGATTGCCGCAGTAGTGGAAAACAAGCTGGATCAGTTTCACATTGAAACCCGGGCAAGACAGGTGACCCAGGGCAACATTTACAAAGGGATAGTGACCCGGGTTGAGCCGAGTCTTCAGGCTGTTTTTGTGGATTACGGCATGGAAAAGAACGGGTTTTTACAAAAAAATGAAATCCACCGGGATTACTTTCAGGACGTGGAGGAAAAGGGAAAAACCCTGTTCAACCTGATCAAAAAGGGTCAGGAGATGATTGTCCAGGTGGTCAAGGATCCCATCAACCTGAAAGGGGCCATGCTCACCACCTTTGTCTCCCTGCCCGGACGGCTCGGGGTGTTGATGCCCGGCAACACCACCCGGGGCGTGTCCAGAAAAATCGAAGAAGAGGAAGAACGAAAACGGCTGGTGAAAATCATTAAAAGCGTTGACATCCCCGAAGGGTTTGGAATGATTGTAAGGACTGCCGGGAAAGGGGCCAATAAAACCCAGCTGACTGCTGATTTAAGGTATCTGATGAGGGTCTGGAAAAACATTGACAAACTTGGGGTTGAAAACCAGGCCCCCTGCATGCTGTATAAAGAGCAGAGCTTAGCGGTCCGATCCCTGCGGGATTATTTCACTACCGATGTCAGGGAAATTCTCATTGACAACCCCGAGACCTTTAAAGAGGTCAAAGAGTTCATGACCAATATTGCCCCTAAACAGCAGAAAATCGTTCACCTGTTTAAAGGGGAAAAACCCATTTTCACCAAATACCAGCTCGAAGACCAGATTGCCTCGATTTTCAAGCGGGAGGTCCAGCTCAAGTCCGGCGGGTTCCTGGTCATAGAGCAAACCGAGGCCATGGTGACCATTGATGTTAACTCAGGCAAATCCACCAAAAGAAAAAATATTGAGGAAACCGCTTTTCACACCAACATTGAAGCGGCGGAGGAAGTGGCCCGGCAGCTGAGGCTTCGGGATATGGGCGGCCTGATCGTGGTTGATTTTATCGACATGAAGGAAAGACGCCATAAGGCGGATATCACCAAAACCCTTAAAAAATTTCTAAAAGGGGACAAGGCAAAAACCAAAGTCGGCGGCATCACCCCTTTCGGCCTGCTGGAAATGTCCCGCCAGAGGATTCGGCATTCCATCACCTTTGGAAGCTATGAAACCTGCAGGCAGTGCAACGGAAGAGGAATGGTTCCATCGGTAGAAACCCAGGGACTGGCCTTTTTAAGGCAGATCAACCTGAAAACATTAAAACCGGAGGTAAAGCAGGTCGTGGGGATGATTCCCAGGGAAGTGGCCTACTACATTTTAAACAAAAAGCGCGAAGAACTGCTGGAAATCGAATCCAAACGGAATGTGTCCATCACCATTGAAATTGATCCGGAAATGGTGTCCGGCCAGAGTAGCATTACCTGTCATACCTGATGGATGGTTTTCCTAAAAGACTTGAATTTACCACGGACAGTTTCTTGACATAACCATAAGTTTTGTGTATCTGAAACCGTTTACCGGATTTTTAATGGCATCCCTGAAAATTTCAACCGGCGGGACCAAAGCTGCACGGCGGTTATTGCAAAGGAGAAGCAATGCTGTTGAAAAAGAATTCAAACAAAATGGTCACCATTGTGATGGGTTTAATTGTCCTGGTGGCGGCCGGTTTTTTTGTGGCAAAGGGAATCAAAACGGCGGTGACAAGCCGTTCTTCCCTGCAACCGGAAAAGCCTGAGAACCTTTCGGACAAGGCCAAACCCGAAGGGGAAAAGGATGCCCCGCAGGTGGTCAAAGGAACCATAAAGGCAGAACCTGAAATTAATTTTAAGGATCTGAACAAAAATCCGGAACTCGATAAACTCATGGCGGACCGGAAAGCCAAGTCCGGGGTTGATAAAAGCCTGGATATGATTGTCCAGTCCGATGAAAAATTTGTTGTGGGGGGCCAGAAAATCTCCATGAAGGAAATCCTTAAAAAGGCCATGGCCCAAAAAGGAGAAATTTTCCAGGAAGATATCCGGGTTCCCGGGGAATCCGAAGAACCCGTGGCATCCAGGGCATCCGGAGGATCAGGGGCAATAAGGGAATCCAGTTCATCGGAGGGATCCGGGGTATCGGAGGAATCCGGGGCGCCGCTGCCGAAAGGAATTAAGGAATACGGCATTTATGTGGTCCGCAAAGGGGACAATATCTGGAACATCCACTTTAACATTTTAAAGGAATTTTATTCATCCCGGGGAATCAGCGTAGCCTCCCGGGCCGATGAACCGGTCAATGAGGGGGTCAGTTCCGGTGTGGGGAAAATTTTGAAATTTTCAGAACAAATGGTTATGATCTACAACCTTACGGAACGAAAGATGGCCGATGATATCAACCTGTTGCAGCCCTTAAGCAAGATTATTGTTTACAACATGGGGGAAATATTCTCACTGTTGCAGGAGGTCACCTACGAGAACGTAGACAGAATTCAATTTGACGGAACGAGCATCTGGATTCCGGCAAAACAATCATGATTTAACATATTTGAAGGAGGCATTATTTTGATCAGCACAGCATTTGCAATGGGACCAACCGGAGGGGAAGCGGCACAGGGCGGCGGACTTGCAGGGTTTCTGCCTATAATTATTTTATTTGCCATTTTTTACTTTCTTTTAATCCGTCCCCAGCAGAAGAAAGCCAAAGAGCATAAAGAGATGATCACCAACCTTAAAAAAGGGGACCGGATCATCACTTCCGGCGGTATCCACGGCACCATCCAGTCCATAGACGACACCAGCATCGGGCTTGAAATTGCCGAAAAGGTTAAAATTAAACTCTCCAGGGGAAATGTGGCCGGACTGTTGTCCGTCAGTGAACCCAACCCCAAATCATCACAGAAAAAATAAAAACCACTTAGGAGCATTCTCAAATTGAAATCATTTACCTTTAAACGCGTGTGCATCCTGGGCATCATCATAGCGGCCGCTGTCTGGCTGCTGCCGACTTTCACCGACACCTGGCCCCACAAGAAAATAAACTTAGGGCTTGATCTTCAAGGGGGAATGCACCTTATTCTGGAAGTTCAGAACGTCAAGGCCGTTGAAGCGGAGATAGAAAGAGATCTTCACGAACTCAAAAAAGAGATGAGAAACGAAAAAATCCAACACCTTGGCGTCAGCCGCCAGAAAAACAATACCATCCAGGTCAAACTCCAGGGGGCTGAAAACAAGGCCGGATTTGAAAAAATCCTGTCCAGTGAGTTCCCGAATTTTAAAGTCTCCTCTTCGGGCGGGAGCGAACAAGGCTACACTTTTCAATTAAGCCTGCCAGGCGAAGACGTGGATAATATTAAAAAAATGGCCACGGAACAGGCCCTTGAAACCATCCGGAACCGGATAGACGAGTTCGGGGTTTCAGAACCGGATATCCGGCTTCAGGGGGATAACCGGATTCTTCTCCAGCTTCCGGGTATCACCGACCCGGACCGGGCCAAATCCCTGATCGGAAAAACCGCCCAGCTGACCTTCCAGCTGGTCAATGAAGAGGCCAGCGTCGAGGCGGCGGTTAAAGGAAGCGCGCCGGTGGGCAGTGAGATCCTTTATGAAACCAAAACCGACCCGGTCTCAGGGGCAGTGTCTAAAATCCCCCTGGTCATAAAGAAACAGGTCCTTCTGGACGGCAGCCTTCTGACCAACGCCAAAGTGGAGTTTGACCAGTATCAGCAGCCCCAGGTGGGCATTGAATTCAGCCGGAAAGGGGCCCGGATTTTTGAACGGATCACCGGCCAGAACGTTAAAAAACGGCTGGCCATTGTCCTGGATAAAACCGTGTATTCCGCCCCGGTCATCCAGGACCGGATTGCCGGCGGAAAGGCCAGAATCACAGGACGGTTCACCGCTGAAGAGGCCAAGGACCTGGCCATTGCCTTAAGGGCCGGTTCGCTGCCGGCGCCGGTCACCATCATTGAAGAAAGAACCGTGGGACCGACCCTGGGCGCTGATTCTGTCCGCATGGGGCTGATGTCCATGATCGTGGGCGGTGCCCTGGTGATCTTGTTCATGCTGATCTATTATAAAGGGGCCGGGCTGATTGCCGACGTGGCCCTGGTGGTCAATATTATTCTTATCGGCGGCGGCCTTGCCGCATTCCAGGCCACCCTGACCCTGCCGGGCATTGCCGGCATCATCCTGACCATTGGTATGGCCGTGGATGCCAACGTGATTATTTTTGAGCGGATAAGGGAAGAACTGAGGGCCGGAAAAACCGCCCTGGCATCGGTTAATGCCGGGTTTGAACGGGCCACCCTCACCATTCTGGATGCCAATGTCACCACCCTGATCGCCGCCATTGTGCTTTTCCAGTTCGGTACAGGCCCGGTCAAGGGGTTTGCCGTTACCCTGGCGTTAGGCATTGTGGCCAGTCTTTTTACAGCGCTGATCCTGTCAAAAAGCCTGTTTGATTTCATCCTCCAGAAAAAAGAATCCTCATCAACTCTCAGCATATAAGGAAATCCAGAATAATGCAGATTATCAAACCTGATACCAATATTGATTTTATCGGGAGGCAGAAATTCGGTTATATATTCTCCGGATTGTTGCTCCTCGCCAGTATAATTTCACTGATTGTTCACGGGGGGCCCAATTACGGAATTGATTTTGCCGGAGGGACCCTGGTCCAGGTCAAATTCACAAAGGATATATCCATTTCCGATATCAGGGCCAGTTTGGAAGCGCTGGACCTGAAAGATATTTCCGTTCAGGGATTTGGGGAAGCCAATGCCCATGAATACCTCATCCGGACCGCCAGTTCCGAAAAAGAAGGACAGCCCCTGGATGAAATCGTTTCAAAGGCCATTGAAACCGCCACAGGCACCGCCCCTGAAATCCGGCGGGTGGAGATGGTCGGCCCCCAGGTGGGCAACGACCTGAAACGCAAAGCGCTTCTGGCCATTTTTTATTCCCTGCTGTTTATTACCATTTATATTTCAGGACGGTTTGAACTCAAATGGGGCCTGTCCGGGGTCACGGCCGGCGCCCTGATGGCCGCAGTTTATTTTTTCTCCATTTTCAATGTGAGCATGCCGGTCCTCATTGCCGCAGCCATGGTGGTTTCCCTGGCCCTTTTCTGGTACCTGAAGCTCCAGTTTGCCATGGGTGCCATTGTGGCCCTGATCCACGACGTCACCATTACCGTGGGGGTGTTTTCCATCCTCAACCTTGACTTCTCTTTGTCCATTATTGCCGCTTTGTTAACCATTATAGGCTACTCGCTGAACGATACCATTATCGTGTTTGACCGGATCAGGGACAACATCAAGGGGAAAACCGACAAAGACGACCTGTCCTTCTGGTTTAACAAGAGCATCAATGAGACCCTGTCACGGACCCTTCTGACCTCCATGACCACATTGATCGTTCTGCTGGCCCTGTACTTTCTGGGCGGAGAAATCATCCATAACTTTGCCTTTGCCATGATCATCGGTGTCGTGATTGGAACCTATTCTTCCATATTTGTGGCAAGCCCGATTGTGCTGGCCAATCACAACAAGGCCTAAGGAATGGTTTGGCAGCGGATTCCATATGGCATGTGGATTCTGTTTTTATGCAGTACCTTAAGCGTTTCATGTATTCACAAGGAACCGGCCGGGCAGATCCGGCCGGTTCCTTCACCCGCGCAGACATCAGCACAGCCTGTTCTTGATATTACCGAAGAACCGACACCAGACCATCAAATCCAAGAACTCACCCGGCGGGTCCGGCAGCTGGAGCAGAAAGTGACCGTCCTGGAGGCCCGGACCCAAAAGAATTCGACAAGTCAACCCGTCTATAAAATCGAATATACCGATCCGGATGAACTTTATCAGAAAGCCCGGGACCTTTGCCTGGAAAAAGATTTCACAAGCGCGGCCAAGATATTCCAGACATTTGTCCGGGACCACCCCAAACACAACCTGGCCGACAACGCCCTTTACTGGTTAGGGGAATGCTGGTACTCCCTTGGCCGGTATGAAGCGGCGGTAAGTGACTTTAAACTCCTTGTCAAACAATATCCCAAATCGGAAAAGGTGCCCGATGCCCTGCTGAAAACCGGTTATACCTATAAAGCCATGGGCAATGCCGCACAGGCCGATATTTATTTAAAAGAGGTGTTAAAAAAATACCCGTTTTCACCGGCCGCTGAAAAGGCCCAGAAAAAACTGAAAACCCCATGATTAACCGCCAGGGGCTAATGGCTAATAGCTAACAGCTAACGGCTAAATTATCGGAATGCAATCGGACATAGAAAAAAAACTGGCCTGGTTCATTTTAAGAGAAATTCCTTTTTTAGGGAACCGAACCTGTAAACGGCTGATCCAGCACTTTAAAACACCCGATCATATCTTCGCTGCGTCAAAAGCCGACCTGGAACAGGTCAAGGGCATCACCTCAAAACAAGTCCAGGCCGTCCTCTCCTGGCCCGACTACAAGGAAAAGGCCTTAAAAGAAATTGAAAAAATGGCGGCAAGCCATACCCAACTGGTGACCCTGGACCAGGAAACATACCCGCCCCTGTTAAAACAGATCCATGATCCGCCCCCCCTTCTCACCTACCGGGGAAGCCTTGGCGATACCGCCACAACCCCCTGCATTGCCATTGTGGGATCAAGACGGGCCACCGCCTACGGCCTGAACACGGCACGCCATCTGGCCGGGGCCCTTGCCCGTAACGGGTTTACCATTGTCAGCGGCATGGCCCAGGGCATTGATTCGGCCGCCCATGCCGGCGCCCTTGCCGCCGGCGGAAACACCTTTGCCGTATTGGGCTCGGGCCTGAACCGGATTTATCCAAGGCAGAATCAAAAATTATTCCATGACATCTGCGGGTCTGGTGCCGTGATATCAGAGTTTGCCCTTGACACCGAACCGTTAGCCCATAATTTCCCTGTCAGGAACAGGATCATAGCCGGTTTGTCCACAGGCACCCTGGTGGTGGAAGCTGAAAAAAGAAGCGGCTCCCTGATTACGGCCAGGCTTTCCGGAGAGTATAACCGGGAGGTGTTTGCCGTCCCCGGCTCCATCAAGTCCAAAAAGAGCGAAGGCACCCATGCCCTGCTCAAACAGGGGGCACGACTGGTGGAAAATGAACAGGATATCCTGGACGAACTTCACCACCTTGTCCACAAAGAGGCGGCGGCGGCAGACCCGTTGACGGATTCGTTCCAAAATACAACCAAAAATCTGCCAGCCATGGACAAAGCCCAGCGCTTAATATATAAGATGCTGGACAACTACCCCAGACATATTGATGAAATCATAGCGCAAAGCGGTCTGGAAAGCCGAAAAGTGGCCGCTGTCCTGCTCGATTTTGAATTGAACCGTATTGCCCGGCGCGAACCCGGCAATTATTTTTCACTTTTCTAAGGAGGAACATTGGGTAAGCCCCTGATCATAGTCGAATCCCCAACCAAAATCAAAACCCTGAAAAAATATGTGGGCAAGGAATATAATGTGGCGGCCAGTGCCGGCCATATCCGGGACCTTCCGGTCAAAAACCTGGGAATCGACGTTGATGACAACTTTAAAGCCAAATACGTAAACATTAAAGATAAATCAAAAGTGATTTCCGGGTTAAAGCAGAGTGCCAAAAACAGCAGCGACATCTATCTTGCCCCTGACCCTGACCGGGAAGGAGAGGCCATTGCCTTTCACATCATGGATATCCTTAAACACAAGGACAGAAAATTTCACCGGGTCCTGATCCATGAGCTGACCAAAAAGGGCATTACCGAAGCCCTTGACCACCCGCTGGAACCGAATAAGGACAAATATGACGCCCAGCAGGCCAGAAGAAAACTGGACCGGTTAGTGGGGTACCAGATCTCCCCCTTACTGTGGCAGAAGGTGCAGCGGGGTTTGAGCGCCGGCCGGGTCCAGTCTGTGGCTGTTCGAATCATCTGTGACCGGGAACGGGAAATCCGAAAATTTGTCCCCGAAGAATACTGGACCATCACCGCAGATCTTATGAGCGGGACCCCTCCTTTATTTAACGCGGCCCTGGTTAAAATAGGCGATCAAAAAATTGACCACAAAAAATATAAAATTGAAAACCAGGCCCAGGCCGACAAAATTGTAAACGACCTGAAGGGGGCTGATTTCATCGTGGATGAAATCCGGAAAAAAACCGTTAAGCGAACCCCGCTGCCCCCGTTTATCACCAGCAAACTTCAACAGGACGCCATCAACCGCCTGCGGTTTTCCGCTAAAAAAACCATGATGGTGGCCCAGCAGCTGTACGAGGGGATTGAAATCGGCACCGGGGGCCCCGAAGGCCTGATCACCTATATGAGGACCGACTCCACACGGATTGCCCCGGAAGCGGCCCAGGAGGCAAAGGACCTTATCCTCCAGGAATACGGAACCGATTATGCCCTGAACAAACCCCGGTTTTTTAAAAACAAAAACAAGGCCCAGGACGCCCACGAAGCCATCAGGCCGACCTCGGTGTTCAATATACCGGAAAAAATAAAATCCTATCTGTCCCCGGACCAGTTCAAACTTTATGACCTGATCTGGAAACGGTTTGTGGCCTCCCAGATGGCCCAGGCCCTGGTGGATCAGAAATCCATTCTCATCAAGGCCGGGGAGCCTTACCTGTTTTCCGTATCCGGTTCCACCGTGACATTTCCCGGGTTTATGAAGCTGTATGCCATTGCTGAAAACGGGGACGGGAAAGACATCCAGGCCCTTCCAAACGTGACTCAAGGCACCCGGCTTTCCTGCGAAAAAATCAATCCGGACCAGCACTTTACCAAGCCCCCGCCCAGGTTTACCGAAGCCTCCCTGGTCAAGGAACTTGAAAAAAACGGAATCGGAAGGCCCTCCACCTATGCCTCCATTTTAAGTGTCATCCGGGACAAGGGGTATGTGGACCTGGTCAACCGGGCTTTTGTTCCCAGTGAACTCGGGTTTATTGTCAACGACCTTTTGGTGGCGTCCTTTCCCGATTTGCTCAACATCTCCTTTACCGCCCAGATGGAGACCAACCTGGACGATGTGGAAAACGGGGACCTCAATGAAGTGGACCTGCTGTCAAAGTTTTACTCCGGGTTTAAAAAGACCCTGGACAAGGCCTCGGAACAGATGGTCAGCGTCAAGGGGGTGGGAATTGAAACCGGCCTTCAATGCCCTTCCTGCGGCAAACCCTTGAACATCAAAATCGGCCGGAACGGCCATTTCCTGGCCTGTACGGGTTATCCGGAATGCACCTTTACCTCCAATTACACCAGGGATGAAAAGGGACAGATCGCCATTGTGGAAAAACAGGTGGATGACACCCCGGTCAAAGACTGCCCGGAATGCGGCAAGCCCATGGTGGCCAAAGAGGGACGGTTTGGGGTCTTTCTGGCCTGTACCGGATATCCTGAATGCAAACATACCGAATCCCTGCAACAGGAAAACGCCGCCAAAGACACCGGGGTGGCCTGCCCTGAACCCGGCTGTACCGGGACCATCGTTGAAAAGAAATCCAAACGGGGAAAGGTTTTTTACGGCTGTTCCAAATACCCGGACTGCAAATTTGCCTCCTGGGACAAACCGGTCAACAAAGAATGTCCGGTCTGTGGAGGCCGTTACCTGGTGGAAAAAGAAACCAAACGGGATGGGAAATTTCTAAAGTGTCCGGACAGGGAGTGCGGACATCAAGAAACAAGAGACTAGATACAAGAAAAGCGCCTTGTCTCTTGTTTCTTGTTTCTTGTCTATTCGTTCACCCGTTCTACATACTCCCGGGTCCGGGTGTCGATTTTCACCATCTGCCCTTCGTCTACAAAGGGGGGAACCTGGATTTCAAACCCGGTTTCAAGGGTGGCGGGTTTGGTGCTTCCCGTGGCCGTGTCGCCCTTGGCCCAAGGCTCGGCTTTGGTGACGGTCAGGTTGACAAAATTGGGCAGTGTCAGGCCGATGGGGTTGCCGTTGTGAAGCAGCACCGTACACAGGGTGTTTTCCTTGAGCAGGTCAATGGCATCCCCGAGCTGATCCTTGGTCATGAATACCTGTTCATAATTTGACGAGTTCATGAAACAATAGGCGTTCTGATCGGCATACAGATATTCCATGTCCTGTTCTGCCAGGTCAGCTTTATCAAATTTATCCCCTGACCTGTAAGTCCGTTCGAACTGGGCACCGGTGATCATATTCTTAAGCTTGCACTTGTAAAGGGACTGGCCCTTGCCCGGCTTTTTAAATTCAAACCCGACAATAATATGCGGTTCTCCGTCGATTTCAAATTTCAGGCCTTTTCTTAAATCACTGGCTAGATACATTCTGGCTCCTAAACTTTTTTTGCCGGCCGTTTTGGCAAAACATCCTATAACGACTGGCATTTATGGTTGGTTTGGCCCGGCTGGGCACAAGGGGTTCAATATTGACCCGTATAAAAGCATAATCGGGCTTTCTTGGCAAGGATCTTCAAAAAGCGCTTGCATTTTTATCCCAATTATAGGAAAAAATATGATTCACTAACGGCCACGGGCCGCCTTGGTTATCCAACCAAGAACCGCCCACAACAAATAATGAAAGTCTTCTCAAAATGTTAGTGAGACTTTCATATAAAACCGCACCATATTTGCCAAACATCAAAAAAGTGGAAAAAACCGGCATGATCATAGTTATTGATTTTGGATCACAATTTAATCAGCTTATCGCCAGGAGAGTCAGGGAACATAAGGTTTACTGCCAGGTGGAACCCGCCCAGATCTCCATTGAAAAAATAAAATCCCTTAACCCGGAAGGGATCATTTTATCAGGCGGGCCGTCCAGCATCTATGAAGACAACAGCCCGACCATAGATAAGGCCCTGTTCGACTTAGGGGTCCCGGTACTCGGCATCTGCTACGGGATGCATTACATGGTCCATGTTCTGGGCGGAAAGATTGAACGGGCCCGGAAAAGGGAATACGGGTTTGCCAACCTTGACATCAAGGGGTCCTGCCCGTTGTTCAAAGATATGGAAAACAGCTTTCAGTGCTGGATGAGCCATGGCGACTCAGCCATTGAACTGCCCCCGGGGTTTGAGGTGACGGCGTCCACGGAGAATACCGCCATTGCCGGCATTGCCGACCATAAACGAAAATTTTTCGGGCTTCAGCTTCATCCGGAAGTGGAGCATTCCGTTAACGGCTCGCTGATGATCCGCCACTTTCTGTTTGACGTCTGCGGCTGTGAAGAAAGCTGGACCATGAAGTCCTTTGTGGATGGTGCAGTGGCCCAGATCAAAGACGCCGTCGGAGACGACAAGGTGATCATGGGCCTTTCCGGCGGCGTAGATTCCTCGGTGGCCGCCACCCTGATTCACAAGGCCATCGGCAAAAACCTTTACTGCATCTTTGTGGACAACGGACTGCTCAGGAAAAACGAAAAAGAGCAGCTCCAACAGAGCCTGACATCCCACCTTGATTTAAACATCAAATTCGTGGATGCCGGACAGCGCTTCTTAACGGCCTTAGAGGGCGTGACCGATCCGGAGATCAAGCGCAAAACCATCGGCAACCTGTTTATTGAGGTGTTTGACGAGGAGGCCGGAAAAATTGAAGGGGCGCGGTTTTTGGGACAGGGCACCCTTTACCCGGATATTATTGAGTCCAAATCCGCCTTTGGGGGCCCCACCTCCATTATCAAATCCCACCACAACGTGGGCGGGCTGCCCGAAAAAATGAAGCTCAAACTCATTGAACCCCTGCAACTGCTGTTTAAAGACGAGGTCAGAAAACTTGGCCTGGAACTGGGCATCAGCGAAGACCTGGTCTGGCGGCAGCCCTTCCCCGGCCCCGGCCTTGCCATCAGGATCATGGGAGAGATTACCAAAGAACGGCTGGATATCTTAAGAACCGCCGACGGGATCCTTCTTGAAGAAATCAAGGCCGCCGGGCTGTACCGGAAACTGTGGCAGTCCTTTGCCGTCCTGCTGCCCGTCAAAAGCGTGGGGGTCATGGGGGACAAACGGACCTTTGCCAACTGCGTGGCCATCCGGGCTGTCACCAGCACCGACGCCATGACCGCAGACTGGGCCAAACTGCCTCACGACCTTTTGGGGAAAATATCCAACCGGATCATCAACGAAGCCGAACAGATCAACCGGGTGGTGTTTGACATCACATCCAAACCCCCCGGAACCATTGAATGGGAGTAAAACGTCCCATGAGCCTGAAAGATTATAAAAGCGACGATCTGGACCTGCCCGAAGACCCGGGCGGTATCCCTTCCTCAGGATACCAGCAGGAAATCAATACCCTGAAAATTGAGAAATTATCCAACCGGGTTACCATCATCTCCGTTATTATTCCCGTTCTGATTACGGCTATCCTGGCCTTTGCCTATATGGATATGAAAGAGCGGGTCATTGATGTGGATGAGACCAAAAAACACCAGATGGACCAGGTGGCCAAACAGCTGGAAGAAAAGGTCAATGCCCTGGATGTAAGGATCGCCAAAAACCGGTTTGATTTTGACCAGAAAGTCCCGGAACTGGCCCAAAAGGGACAGGCCCTTGAAAACCAGGTGGCCAAAATGGAATCTGAAAAGGCCGGCGACAAAGAATTCAAAAAATTTATGCAGGAAACCGTAACAGCGGTCAAGGATCAAAAAGCCCTGCTGGACAAACTGGGAAAACGGATCCAAAACAACGCCGATCAGAACAAATCCGCCCTGGAAACCGTGGAACGGATCAATGCGGCCCTCCAAAAAACCATTAAGGAAAATGACACCCATTTCCAGACCGCGGCCAAAAAGATTCAGGAAGACATCAACCTGTTCAAAGAGGAGTTTGACGCAAGACTCCTGGAACTTGCCGATTATGATCAGGAAATCGCCAAACTGAAAAAAACCACCGGCCTTCTGGAAACCCAGATCAAAGAACTGGACAGCCAGAAAATTTCAACCAAGGACGCCCAGACCCGCATGGCCGCGCTTAAGGCCTCCCTTGAACAGCTGGTCAAAGAACGGACCAAACCCCAGGCGGCCGCCGTACAATCAAAGCCTTCTATGGCAAAGCCTTCTGAGACAAAGCCTTCGACAGGAACGGTTCAGGCCAAACCTTCGTCAACGCCCCCAAAACCTGCCCAGACGGTAAAGCAACCCCCTCAGACCATTGAGCCTGCCCTGAGCATTGATACGGACCCGTCAGCCAAGGGCATATCAGAAGAAACCCTGACTCAGTAACGGATCACCAGCCGGTCACCGGGGTGGATGACCTTTTTTTTGCCGAAGTGATTGAGCTTGAGCAAGGCGGAAAGGGACATGCCATATTTCCTGGCAATCCCGCCAAGGCTTTCCCCGGGTCTGACCACATGGATCCGGGATGTCTGCCGGGTGCTTTGTTTGGTCTCCCCGGCCTGGCATAATTTGGCAAATTCTTCCTTAAATCCCTTATCCGCCCCCTTGGGCACCAGAAGCTGGGTTTTGCCCGGCCCCAGGATGTACCCGCGGATCTCAGGGTTCATATCCTTGATGGTTTTAAAGGACACCCCTGCGGCCTTGGCAATGTTAAGGATGGGAACATCCTTGCTGGTATTGACCTCTATTTCGGAAAAGGTCAGCGGCGGGTAAAGATCGGATTCAATATAATCAAACCCATAGGCGGCCGGATTGTCCAGGATCAGCTTAACCGCCACGGCCCGAAATACATACCGCTGGGTTTCCCGGTAAAGGTAAAGGGAAAAATAATCCCGGGTATCCTGGGAATCGATTTCCCCCTGCAGTCCGCTTTCTCCCATGTTGTAGGCGGACATGGCCAGAAGATAGGAGCCGAACTGGGCATACAGTTTTTTAAGGTACTGACAGGCGGCCCGGGTGGATTTGAACAGGTTGCGCCGCTCGTCAACCCGGGAGTTGATGGTCAGGCCGTATCTTCTGCCCGTGCTTTTCATGAACTGCCACAACCCCACCGCGCCGGCCGATGACTGGGCATGGGGCCGCAAAGAGCTTTCAATTACCGTGATATATTTCAAATCCATGGGAAGTCCTTCCTGGGCCAGGATGGCTTCAACATGGGGAAAATACCGGCCACTGCGCTTAATCCAGAGGATGACCTGGGCGCGGTCCCAGAGCATCAGGAGCATCTCCATTTCCAGCCGCTGTCTCACCTCTATGTCTTCAATGGGAATCCTTGTCCCGCAAAAGGTGATGGGGCCTTTAAACCGGATGCTCTCCATTAAGGAGGGGATCTTTTCCCGGCCCAGGGACATTTCTTCAGGTCCCGGGGAGCCCTGCTTTTCAGGGCTTGGGGATATCTTTTCAGGCACTTTATGGGACGTCTTTTCCGGTACCGGATGGGATATGGTTCCGGAACTTACGGCCACGGGTTCGGTTTTTTCACAAAATCCCGGGGAAAGCATAAAACAGAAAACAAACAGTACAGCCCATCCGATCTTCAGGATGACAGGTGGTTGGCGCATATCGTCATTATCCTTATTGATTTTTTTAAATTGAGAAAAAGCAAGCCATTCAACCGGAAACCGGCACATGACTGGTATCATGACAAAAATAAGACTTAAAGTCAATTTACCCATATCCGGGGCACGGGGTGATCGCATGTAACTTGCATACTGGTGATGCCGATTTCGATGATAAGGATAATAATAAAAAGGAAACCGGAAGGAAGGGAGACGGGAGACCGAAACCGTCAAGTTCCCTGGTTTGAGCGGTAGGGTTGGAGCGGGCCATGCCCGCGATCGAATCGCGGGAATGGCCCGCTCCAACCTTGCATTGACCAAAAATGTAACGATCGTAATTCCGGGCGTAATTCCGTAATTCTCAAATTCTGTAATTCCGCCTAATTCCGGGGACACGATACAAAAATATTGGCAAGCGTATTTTAATTTTGTCTCGTGTCCACGGAATCCGCATGTGTTCCCAAAATCCACACCCGGAATCCACTGCTGAACAGTTACTCTTTTTTTTGCATTCCAATCAGGTGCTGGGCGCGAACCCTTCGGGTCGCCTGCACCAAATCACTCATTCGGCCCTGGCTGGACTTGGCTTGAACATGCTTGGTGATATCGTCAATGGTTTTCTGAATATCATCCGATTCCATCCCGTACAAGGCAATGTATCTGGCCTGGCCATCCTCAGGATTGATGTTCTCGTAGCGGTCGACGCGGACAACGGCCGGCAGTTCAAGCATGTCGGGCAGGTGAATGTTATTGTACCACTCGTTAAACTCCGCCTCGCGATCAGGATCAATACAATTGCTTTCAACAATTAACAGCCATTTTTTCATGTTTTTACCTCCATGGTCTTTGATCGGCCCGTGGCCGTTAGTACCAGTATATTGCCGATCAGGGTGATCAATACCCCTGTCACGGCCGTCAAGGACCAGTGATAGCCCTCAAACAGCGTAGACAAGGACAACGCAATGACCGGAAAGAGTACGGTGGCATAGGCCGCTTTTTCTGCGTCAATGCGCCCTAACAGTGCAAAGTAGGCGGCAAAGGCGACAAGAGAACCAATAATGGCCAGATACGCTAAAGAAAGCACATAGGGCAGCCTTGCATCAAACACAAAATGCTTGCCGCTGGCAAAAAGAAATAAAGTGAGCAGAACGGTGCCATAAAACATGGCCCAGGCGGTGTTGCCGGTAACGGCAAGGCCGGCCTTCCGGTTGCGGGCGGAAACAATACTGCCCATTGAAAAACAAAGGGTACCGCCCAAACTGAGAATCAATCCCTGGCCGGCCCCGGACCCAAGCGAGACACCGGACAGTTCCGGCGAAAACACAATACAGATTCCGCAAATGCCCAGGCAGGCGCCCGATACGACGCTGCCGGCCGGTCTGCGGCGAAGAATGAGCCCATTGAACAACAGGGTCATGGCCGAAGCCGTTGAAAAGATCACGGCGATCAATCCCGTGGTCAGGAATGCCGCGGCATGGTAGAAAAGAAAAAAATTGGTTGAAAAAATCAATGCCCCCTGAAGCGCCATCCACAGATGCTGCCGGAAGGTAAACCGCAATGGCCGGCGCCTGAGCACGGCCCATGTAAACATGCAGATGGCTGCGACACCAATCCGATAGGCAACGGAAGCCTCCGGCGGGACATCGCCCACCTGAAATCTAACCGCCAGCCAGGTAGACCCCCAGATGAACACTACCAGTGTATACAAAGACATTGTAACCATGGGCTGCCCTCCAGATTATGGCGGCTCCCATGCGCCAATCAGGCATTGAATACTGAAACCATTGAGAAAAAACAATAAATTCAACGGGGAACCGGCATCCGGCTGGTATCATGACAAAAATAAGGATCAATGTCAATTTGCCCTGCGGGGCAGTCCCACGGGCCATTGCATGTAAAAAAGCAATCCATTTCGGAATGGGGAATTAGGTTTGGCTTACACCAACCGACACAGAGGGCCGGACCTTGAAAACCTGTGTCCATGGCAATCGTCCAGAACTATTTTTTACATGAGACTGCCATGGTCTCTTGTCTCTTGTCTCTTGTCTCTTGTTTCTTGTTTCTTGTTTCTTGCCATGGTATACGGAAAGCTGTTTTACAACCCTTCAGGCAACCTTATTTTTATGGTGACATCATTGGAACAGTTTTTACAAGACCTTCTTAAAGAGGCCGGGCAGATCTGCCTTTCAGAGCAGGAGAATTTAACGGCCGGGGACCTTGAGTTTAAAAATCAAAAAGATATTGTAACGGCCACGGACAAAAAAGTGGAAAATCTGGTCATTTCCAGGATCAAGGCCAGGTTTCCCGGCCATGATATCTTAGGAGAAGAAACCGGAAGGCATTGCAGCCCGGACAATCCGGACCGGTACCTGTGGGTCATTGACCCCATTGACGGCACCACCTCTTTTTATCACAACCAGCCCTTTTATTCGGTGAGTATTGCCCTTCAAAAACAGGGGCAGACCTTTCTGGGCGGGGTGTTTGCACCGGCCCTGGGCCAGATGTTTACCGCCCAAAAGGGGCATGGCGCCTTTTTAAACGGGCACCCCATCACCGTGTCCAGCCGGAGCACCCTTATAGAATCGGTAATGGCCACGGGTTTTGCCTGCCTGAGGGCCGGGCTTGAACCCAATAACCTGGTCCATTTTAACCGGATTGTGCCACAGCTGCGGGACATCCGGCGGTATGGGTCGGCAGCCCTTGATCTGTGCTATACGGCCGCAGGAAAGCTGGACGGGTTCTGGGAAATGGAACTTAACCTGTATGATATTGCGGCCGGCGCCCTGATTGCCGGGGAAGCCGGGGCGTCTGTAACGGATTTTAACGGCGGCACCGGGTTTCCTGAACAGGGGATTGTTGCTGCTAATCCGGTCCTGTCCCGATTATTGATTGACCTGCTGAACCCAAACTATTAATCTGTATTTTATGAAATACGTGTTTGCCATTATTTTTATTCTCAGCCTGGCCGCAGGGTATGGCGTGGCCTGCATCAAGGCCCTGTCCCTGACCGGGACCGTTATCAGCCTTGCCATTGCCGGGTTTGCAGGCTCCAGCATAATCGCCTTTATATTTGTGTTTCTCTATTTTTTTGAACAGGAAACCGACAAGGAAAAAATTGAACGGCTCCAGGACGAAATCAACCAGCTAAAAGACATCAAAAGGCTTGAGCCATGAATATTCAATGGTTTCCTGGCCATATGCTGGAAACAAAAAAAATCCTAAATGACTCCGTGTCCAAGGTGGATGCGGTTTTAGAGATACTGGATGCCCGGCTGCCAAGGGCCAGTGAAAATCCTTTTGTGGAAAAGCTGTGCCGGAACAAGGCATGGCTCAAAGTGCTGAATAAAAATGATCTGGCAGACCCATTGGTGACACAACAGTGGCTTTCATACTTTAATACCGGAGACCAGAACCGGGCCGTTGCCGTCACCGGTACCAACCCCAAAGAAGCGGCCAAAGCCCTGAACGCCTGTGTGGCTTCCATTAACCGGAACCGGGCCAGAAAAATAAAGGTCATGGTCATGGGCATTCCCAACACGGGCAAATCCAGCATTCTCAATGCCCTGGCCGGCAAAAAAATTGCCAAAACCGGAAACGTACCCGCCGTGACCCGCCACACCCAGCGGACCAGCCTGAAAAACAACGTGGACATTTATGATACCCCGGGGCTTTTGTGGCCCCTGATTGAACCCAAAGAACGAGCATTGGCTTTAGCCGCCAGCGGTGCCATTGCCGATACGGCATTAGATTACAATGATGTCGCATTTTTTGCCGCCGATTTTCTCATATCCACCTATCCCCATCTCCTGCTTGCCCGGTACCCCTTTTTAGACCAGGTGCCCAGCCAGGCGGCCCAGCTTATGGAAAGCATCGGGGCGGCAAGGGGCTGCCTGAAAAGGGGGGGGGTGGTAAATATGCAAAAGGCATCCCAAATACTGATACAGGATCTTCGATCCGGAAAATTAGGAAGAATCAGCTTTGAAACCCCTGACCTTGAACCCAATGGAATGGAAAATGACACCCCTTAACCCAGACCGGCCGGAAACGGCCAGAACCCGGACAGGCGCCCTCAGATTTCTGTTACCCTTTATCCTTGCCCTGCTGCTGTTGCCGGCCCCTTCCCCGGCCGAACCCCTGGCACCGGACAAGGACCAGGCAAAACAATGCATCCGGATTATCAACACTCTGGAAAAAAAGCATTACCTTAACAAACACCTGGACGATATCATGTCCTCGGAAATCCTGGATTTTTACATCAAAACCCTGGACCCGTCCCGCTCCCTTTTTACCCGAACGGATATGGACCAGATGGAAAAATACAGGACCCGGCTGGACAACGATCTGGTCAGGGGGGATTTAAACGCCGGGTTTGAGATTTTCAATCTCTACGAGTCCAGGGCAGTGCTTCGCCTTGAAACCATCCTGGCGCTGATCAAAAACCACGAAACAGCCCTTGACTTAAATTCCAATGAGACCGTTATCATCGACAATGAAAAACGGATCCTTCAAAACAGCATAGACGACTTAAAAGAATTATGGAAAAAGGATCTGATCAACCATATCATTTCCTTAAAAGTGGGCAGTAAAGAGGAAGAAGACATATTTGAAACCCTTGAAAAAATATATTCAAGCCGCCTGAACCGGCTGCGCCAGACCAATTCCGGCGATGTATTCCAATTGTACATGAACAGTGCCACCGCCTGTTTTGATCCCCATACCGAATATTTTCCCCCCCGGGCGTCCGAAGACTTTGATATCCATATGAGCCTTTCTTTAGAAGGCATCGGGGCGGTTCTGCAAAATGAGTACGAATATACCAAGGTGGTTCGCCTGATCCCCAAAGGGCCGGCGGAAAAATCCAACCTGCTTATGCCAGGGGACAAGATCATCGGTGTGGGCCAGGGAAAGGACGGGGAGATCAAAGACACCATCGGCCAGCGAATCGACAAGGTGGTTAAACTGATCAGGGGGCCCAAAAACACCTATGTCCGGCTGAAAATCATCCCGGCCAAGAAAAGCGACGCCACCACCACCATTGCCATTAAACGCGATAAGGTGGCCTTAGAGGAGCAATCGGCCAAAAAAGAAGTAAAGACCATTGAAAAGAACAACCGGGAATATAAAATCGGGATCATTGAAATTCCCAACTTTTATATTGATTTTGAAGCTTACCACCGGGGGGATAAAAACTATAAAAGCACCACCACCGACGTTAAAAATTTGTTGGTTCAGCTTAAAGAAGAACAGATTGACGGGCTGATCATGGACTTAAGAAACAACGGCGGGGGCTCTCTTAAAGAGGCCAACGACCTGACCGGGCTGTTCCTCAAATCAGGTCCCACGGTCCAGATCAAAACCAAGTACAATATCTCAAGGCTGTATGACGAGGACCCGTCCATTGAGTATACGGGTCCGCTCATGGTGCTGATCAACCGGATGAGCGCATCGGCCACTGAAATTTTTGCCGGTGCCATCAAGGATTACAACCGGGGGCTCATCGTGGGCACCCGAAGTTTCGGCAAGGGCACGGTCCAGGAACTCAGGTCCCTCGGGGACGGGAAACTCAAACTCACCACAGCCAAATTTTACAGGGTCTCAGGCGAAAGCACCCAGAACAAAGGGGTGGCGCCGGATATCCCATTTCCCAGAATTTATAAGGTTGAAAACACCGGGGAAAGCAGCCTTGAGGGCGCCCTGCCCTGGGATACCATCCTGAGGACACCCTACAGGGCCTATACCAAGCTTTCCGGGCTGGTACAACCCCTGACCGAAAGTTATGAAACCCTTGCTGACCAGTCCCCGGGGATGATTTACCTTAAAAAGATGATTGAACTGACCGATGAACGAAGCGAACGGACCGCACTTTCCCTGAACCTTGCCAAAAGACAGGAAAGGCGTGCCAAAGAAGATGCCCTGGAACTGGACATCGAGAACCGGTATCTTTCGGCCATGGGGCTTGAGCCCATTGAATCCCTGGACGATATTGACCCCAAAATCAACGAGTATAAAAACATCATCCTGGAACAGACCGAGCAGTTAATGGCGGATTTCATTACCATGGCCCAGAAAAAAGGTCTGACCTGGCAATAAAGAGGCATTACCATGCCTGTTTTTGGAAATAAGACAAAACGGGGCATATTATACGGTGCCGCACTGGTTATCGCCGTGGTGCTGTTATTCCCGTTCATTACGGAATATGCCTTAAACACGGCCCGGGTCAGGCAGAAGGTCGCCCATTTGGCCAAGGCCAGGGCCGGGATTGAAATCCAGCCTGAAAACATTGAATTCATGGTGGTGCCAGGCCCCAAAGGGCTGACGCTGGATGTGGGATTCAAGCACCTTCAATGCACCTTTGACCCATCGTTTAAAATCCGGGTCAAGGCCCTTTATGTTGAGCTGGATTCCTTGAAGCTGCTTTGGGGCAAAGTGTCTCCGACAGGGATCAGCATAGACACGCCTGATATTTCGTTCACCCCGGCCAGGCCGCCCGGCCCTTCCGCCCCAAAGCCTTCCCGGACCCTTGATTTAAAACCCAATCGCGAGAATCTTCAAAAATTCTTCAACCTGTTCCCGGACAGCCCGGATACCTTTGATCTGGCCCTCAACAATTTAAAGTCGGATTATTTTAAATCCCTGAGCGGGATGATGACCGTTTCCAAAACCCGCCGGACCATAGATCTTCATACAACCGTGCAAAACGTTCATATCCCCCGGCCAAAGATATCCCGGATCCCCTGTCTTAAGGATGTCCCCATTCAGGCCATTGAATCTGAAACCGTGGAACTTTTTGCAACCCTTTCAAAAGGAAAAGGCATAACAGGGCATTTCACCCTGGGCGGGGTTGGACTGATTCCGGATTCCGATTTGGGCAAACCGGTGACGGCAAACTCGATTCACGCTGAGTTTGGATTTTCAAGGCAGGCCTGGTCCTTTAAACTCAGCCCCGCTGATGTGGCCTTTCCCCGGGCCGGCCAGGCCGGGATGGAATTTTACACCAACAAGGATACCGGACAAACCCGGCTGGCATTTATAGGATCAAGCGTTGACATTAACCAGGCAAGACAGGTGAGCCTGGCCCTGGGCAGCCACATCTGGGTGGTGGGCCGGATATTTGACATTTTAAGGGGGGGAACTGCCACGGATGTAAAGGTCTCGTTTAACAGTGACACCTTAGCGGAATTAACCCATTTGGGCCATCTGGTGATCACCGGTTCAGCTCAGGATGCCTCGGTTAAGATCCCCCAAACGCCGCTGCTGGTCACGGCCATCAACGGCAGTGTGGTGATCCGGGACAAAATGCTCAATGTGGATGCCCGGGCCGGCAGGGTGGGCGGCTCGTCCATCACCAGGGGAACGCTTGAACTGGATCTGGAAAGCAGCCACCACCCCTTTATCGGTGAATTTGATATCCAGGCCGACCTTTCAGACCTGCCGGCCCAGTTGATCTCCCTGATGCCGGACACCGGCCTTGCCAGGGAACTTGAAAAAATTCATAACAGTTCCGGATCGGCCATGGCAAGGCTGCTTCTGGAAATGAAGATGGAAGACCCCCAGCCCCTGGTCAAGGTTTTTGCAAAAAATGTTGTCGTCAAAGGGTCATATGAACGCCTGCCGCTGCCCATCAATATTTCAAAGACAGACTTTGCCTATACCGGAGAAGCGGTTATCCTGGACCGCCTTTCGGGAAGCCTCCATAACAGTTTATTTGAAAGGGTTTCAGCCTCCATTGACTTATCTGTGCCGGATTATGCGTTAACCATTGCCTCGGGAAATGCATCCATCCGGCTTGAAGATGCGGCAGCGGTTGTTGAGTCCATTCCGGCACATTTAGAGCCCGTGATCCCGGCAACCCCAGTCTCAGGAATAATCAATGTTAACCTGTCCCACCTGTCAGGCCCTTTTTTTAATCCCGGACAGTGGCGGTTCCAACTGGCCGGGTCAGGCAACGATATTAAATTGAAAACCCCGTCCTCGCCGGAGGCTGTCCAGAACCTGTCCGGCCGGTTTAGCCTTACGGAAAAGGCCATTCAGGTCAGCGATCTGGCAGCCGATATCCATGACTTGTCATGCCTGCCCGGCAAACTGCCCGAACCCGTCCTTAAGAGCATCTGCCTGCCCTTGAAATTGTCCCGGATGCATATAGACATGGAAAAGGGAATTCATCAGGTGTCCGGGCAGGTTTTATTTCCTTCCGGGGCCTTGCTGGGATTTAACCTTAAAGGGGCTGACCCGGACCATCTTCTGCCAACCCAGCTTTCCCTGACCGACCATGACCTGACCCGGGCGTTATTAAAATTCAACCGGGACCCGGATGCGGCGTTAATAGATTTTCAGGGGCACCTTTTCTCCCAGACCATTGAAAATCTTTTCATCAAAAAATCGCCGCTTTACACCGGGTTCAGGCATTTTACAGGGGACAGTCCGTTTATCATCTATATGGACGAGTCGTCAGGGCTTCATGCCGATATTTCCCACATTAATATAGACAGCCTGTTAGACAACCTTCAACAGACTGACTTAGGCCCTCACCAGAAGCTGTGGGCAAAAAATGACGCCCACTTCAACGTTAAGAAACTTTCCTTTAAAGGGTTTCCCGTATCGGATCTTGATGCCGTCCTGAAATTGAATCGGGACAGTACCGATATTCAGGTCAAGCGCCTTAACCTGTGCGGCATGGATGCCTCAGGCCAGATTGCCCTGACCGGAGATCTGTCCTCACAGACCGCTTCACTGGATGCCGGCATCAGGGCCGTGGACAAAGAAGATATTGAGCCCACACTGGCCTGTCTGTTTAATAAAAGCCACCTGATCCAGGGGCCTTTTTCCTTTTCCTGTGACCTAAAGGCCAAAGCCGGTTTAGACCAGCTGTCCAAAAACCTGAACGGCACCCTCTCCTTTCATTCAACCAAGGGACGGATATTCAAGCTCACCCTGCTGTCCCGGATCCTGTCGGTTATCAACGTCCTGACCGCCCCGGACCTTTCCCAGGAAGGATTTTCATACCACACCTTTGATGTTGAAGGGGATATCAAAGACGGGGTCATTCATTTAAATAAGGCCGTTATCGACGGTGAAAATATGGCCATTACCTTTTCGGGCTGGATCTCCCCTTTTGAAAACGATATGGATTTGACCTTTCTGGTGGCCCCGTTTAAAACCATTGATGCCATTATTCAACATATCCCGGTCCTGAGCACAGCCCTTCAGGGACGCTTGATTTCTTTCCCGGCCAAGGCAAAGGGGCCTGTGGATGATCCGGTGGTTACCCCGCTTCACCCGTCGGCCGTGGGCAAAGGCCTGGTCAACATGATGACCGATATCATCAAAACCCCCATCAGACTGTTTCAGGAAACCCCTTAATATGGATGGCAACACGATTTACAGCCAAGAGTCCCAGGTGCCCTATTCCGCCCTGGATACGTCCGGCCATATTAAAATTGATGCGATTTTGACCCTGTTTCAGGATGCGGCATCCCTCCAGTGCAAATCCCTGGGCATATCCGGATTTGACCTTGCCCCCAAAGGCTTGAAATGGGTGGTCTCAAGGTACCAGGTCACCATCCATCAAAGCCCTGAATGGGCGGATCCCTTTGTCCTTAACACATGGCGGGCCCCCTGGAAAAACCTGTATGAACTAAGAAACTTTACCCTGTCCACGCCGGATGGCGCCCCCCTTGTATCGGCCTTAGGCATATGGATCATGATTAATGCCAGAAATTCCAAACCGGTCCGGCTTTCACCCCACTTGCCCAAGGCCTTGATGGAACCGGCTGCCGACCCTCCGGACCTGTGGGAAAGCGGCAACGCTTTAGAGACTTATGACCGTCAGGTCCGGTTTAAAACCAGGTACCAGGATCTGGATTTAAACGGGCATATCAATAATACCGTCTATGTAAAATGGGCGGTGGAGGCCCTGCCCGAGCCATACATCTCACACTTTGTGCCGCAGCGGGCCGTGATCTGTTATTTAAAAGAATCCTTTCACCCGGATATCGTGATTTCACAAGTAAACATAAAGGCCCAGGGAAGCCGGTTGACCAGCCATCATTCCATCCTCCGGGAAGAAAAGCATGAGGTGCTTTGTGAATTAACCCTTACCTGGAAAAAGGGGTGACCCGCCATGTCTTTTGAGGACCCTTTAGACCCCATGACGGCCAAGGCCCTGAATACCGCTGTCCGGTATCTGGCCCCCCAGGCCCGAAGCGTGGATGAAATCAAACAATATCTAGCCCGGAAAAATTTTGACGAAACCTGCATAGCCCAAGCGGTTCAGGTATTAATAGAAAGGCATTACCTGGATGACCTGAACTTTGCCCGGCTGTTTGTTGACAGCCGAACCAGGCATAATCCCAAATCCACTTTTCTTTTAACCCGGGAACTTAAAAGCAAAGGGATCAGCCAGGATATCATTCATAAAGCCCTGGACGGCCTCGATGATCAAGTACTTGCCATGGCTGCCGTTAATCGCAAAATTAAACTATGGCGAAACATACCGGACAGGGAATCCGTCAAGAAAAAATGTTTCAATTACCTTCGCTACCGTGGGTTTGAATATCATATTTGCATTGAAGTTTGGGATAGCATAAAGGATTTTGAAAACCAAAACGGATGATCTGTTGGTTTATTGACAATCGGGTTATGATATTTTGACACCCCCCGGGGTTGGGGCTTTCACGGTATGTTCAGAAAGTGAGTAAAAAATGTTTCTTTTTAAGAAAAAAATTACATAAAACTATTACCTTCTTTTCCACTTTTTACCCAGGCGGCTGACTGCCACAAAAACGGATCTGAACACCACGACATAAAAAATATTTTCTAAGTAATTGAAATTAAATATGTTTTATCAAAATTAACCCCCGATATCCCAAAAACCCCTGCCTCTGCCTGAAAAATGGCACGATACCTGCATTCCTGTAAAAGAAACATCACTTATTAACTAAAGGAAATCTTTTCATGGTTGGCAGAAAGCGGACTGTTGAGAGACGCAAACATAAAAGGTTTAAGGCTGTAGAAGGAGCCTATGCTGCCATAAGCCCAAACTCCCATAAATTAGGGCAAATCATTGATATCAGTATGGGGGGGCTTTCGTTCAAGTACATTGACACCAGAAGTGAGACACGGGTGGAACAAGAGCAGGAGGAAAAAGCCGTTTTTCTCTCCAGCATGGGGTATTATGTGGGTGATCTCCCTTTCCGGATCATTTCAGACTATGAAGTGACCAATGTACCGTCATTCAGCTCCATGAAGGTCCGGAAACGGCATATCCAGTTTACCGATCTAAGTTTCAAACAGCTTTTTGATCTTGACTATTACCTTAGAAACAATGTATCCGAACCCCTTGAAAAACTGCCCAAGCAGTATAAATCTTAGCTTCGCCGATTATTCTGTCCGGCCTGCAGGCTGCAACCGTTCAAACAGCCGGGTTCAGCCGTTTTCCCTTTTATGCAGGATCATCTGACAGGCAAATTATTCTCTTTTTTATTCTTCTTTTCCGGATCTGATTAGAATCAGTGCCGCATCCGGTATATTCAGGTATGTTTTGGCAAGATCCGTTAAATCCGTGTAATGAACGGCATTGTAATCCTCGACCATATGGGATGCCCATTCCATCTGTTCAGGGTGTCTCAAGGAGCCTGCCATGACCGTATTCAGCCAGTAGGCATTCTTTTTTCGGATATCCTTTATATGGGTCATGAGCGGTTTTTTAACCAGGTCAAGGGCCTGTTCCGTCACACCGGACTGTTTTAAATCCCGGACAATGGATACCATGGCATCATGGACTGTTTCAAATTCGCCGGGGTCGGCCTGGGCCACCATGTGCATCACCCCGTACCCCGGATAAGTTGTGGACGGCTGGTTAAAGACGTAGGGCGAATAGGATGCCCCCAAATCTTCCCGGACCTTTTGCCTGAGCTTTTCAGAAACCACCCGGGCCAGCAGGGACAATCTCCGGGTCTGATGGATATCCCAAAAATCGTCTGTGGGAAAGGCCATCCGGACCATCCCCTTTTCAATCCTGGTATCCAGGGACAGCTCAAGGTGAGCGCCTTTGGGAAAGGTAACCTCCCTGTCCGGGATTTCGCCAGGCTCTTTCCGGGGATCAAGGCCGCCTAAATAATCGGCCGCATACCCGATGACATCATCGGGATGGATGTCCCCGGCTATGGACAATTCCAAGGGCGAAGACTTAAAACAGGGGAGCAGGAAGTTTCGGATATCTCTTACCGTGATCCGCTCAACCTGATCGGGATGGGCAAGGCCGAAACGGGGATCATCATTTGCCAGAAAACGGTTCCCCTTTATCTCCATCATGCCGTCAGGGGTCCGCCCAAGGTTATCCACCATTTTCCGGTACAAGGTTTTGGCAAGGTCCAGTTCCGGTTCCCTGATCCCCGGGTCCTTTAAATAGGCGTAGATCAGCTCAAACACCAGCCTGGCCTCTTTGGGATCAGCCGCCCCGGACAGTGAAAAATACCCGTCTTCAACACTGAACCCGATGTCCACATCCCGGCCGGCCAGGGCCTGCTCAAGCTGGTCCATATCCAATGCCCCAAGCCCGCTCTGATTTACCGTCACCTGGCTAATCCAGTCAAGCCCGGGTTTATCCAGGGGCGTCCGGCTCTTTCCATATCCAAACACCAGTTTGAAGATCATTTTGTGTTTCTGGAAATCTGTCTGCTTTAAGTTCAGCCGGACCTGGTTGTGAAAATCCACCGTGGTGATGCCAAGCCCCTTTATATCGTTTTTAACCTTTGAAATTCTGGCGGCCCGCTCTGTCTCATCTTTGGCTACCGGTGCGGACAGATATGGAAATACCTTTGCCTGAAAACTTTGGTAGGCGGTTACAGGCTCAAGGGTCCCTTTAAGATAGATGGCCTGAATTTCTTCTTCCGGCAGCCTGCCGTCTTCACCGGCAATGGCGGCATTTCCGGAAACCAGGATCAGCCGGTGGTCATCGGCCCATAATGTCTTAAACGACCGGTTGATCTGATCCAGGGTAAGATTTTCTAAAAACGGCTTTAATATGGCCTGTTCCTGCAAAGGGGATAAAAACAATCGTTTCTGGTTGACAGAATTGAGGATTTCTTGGGAAAGATCCTTGGTCTGCCGGGTATCGGCCTGCCTGACAGCAGAGTCAAGAGAAGATATGGCATTCGCCTTGACCTGGGAAAATTCTGAATCTTCAAACCCGTACAAAAGGGCCTGCCGGAGCAGTTTCTCCAATTGCGACAGCGCGGGCTGCCAGTTTTCAGGTTCACAATCCGCCTGAACCGATGTAAAGGATACATGGTTGAGAAACCGGCCGGTGTGGGCCGAAGCCAGCGTAAATGCCGCCTCCTGATTCCGGATCAACCGGGAGAACCGGTTTTCAAGAATCTGACTGGCCAACAGGTTGACCACTTCCTCTTTAATGTCTGAAATTTGCTGGGTATTAAATTCTTTGTATGAAACCCGTTCAATGGTGATCTTTGTTTCTGCGGCCTCGGGATCGTAAAGGTAAAACGTCTTGATCCCCTTGTGAGGGGTCCACGACAGATCAGGCGGCTGCCGGGTCCCGGCCTTTCCCGGCCCGGGCGAAAGACTTGAAAACCGGTCACGGATCAAGGCGGTCAGTTCCTGGGAATCAAAATCCCCCACCGCCACCAGGACCATGTTATCCGGCCGGTACCACTTGTCGTAAAATCCCTTTAACAGGTCTTGATCGGCCTTCTCAATAACCGGCGTCACCCCGATGGGATGGCGGCGGGTAATCAGGGATCCGGGCAGTTCAAAGGCAAGCTCTTTTTTAAAACGCTGGTAAGCCACTGAATCCCGTTCTCTTTTTTCGGCCAGAATAACCCCCCGCTCCCGGTCGATTTCATCGGGCAGAAGCAGCGCCCCCCGGGCATAATCACCCATGACCAGAAGCCCGTCCGACAAATGCGCCTTACCTGCCTGGGGCAGGTTCAGGTCATAGATGGTGTTAAAGTATGAGGTATGGGCATTGGCATCTCTTCCAAACGCCATGCCAATGGATTGAAAATAGGTAATCAGCTCTCCGGGCTTGAAATGCTCGGACCCGTTAAAGAGCATGTGTTCAAGATAGTGGGCAAGCCCCTGTTCCTCTTCGGTTTCATGGATAGAACCGGCAAAGACGTTCAGGTGCATGCTGACCCGGTTGGGAGGGGTCTGATTTTTTAACAGGACATATTGGAACCCATTGTCCAGGGTGCCGTGGATAAGGGCCGGGTCTTTTTGAACTTCCGTCCCTTTGGTTTCATTCAAAAAACAGAGGGGATGCCGGGCCGTCGTACCACACCCGGCACACACAAAAACAATCAGTAAAAAAACAATCAGCCTGAATTTCATTTTACCCATACCACTAAGGCGAATGCAACCGATTCTCCGGCAATTGAATTAACCGCACCGCCGTAATTTGTGCCTGAACGAAAACCCGTATTTGGACGAAAAGTTGCCCAGATGCAAGGCGTAACCAAAGGTCAGAAACCAGAAAAAATGGCAACCGGAGCAACCTGGCGGTTGTGAGGATTGCCATTTTTTCTGCAACGTAGCAGATGGGTGACTTTTCGTTCAAACACTAATTTAGAAACCGTTCTTCTATTTCTATTTCATTATTAGCCCTTAAGTCGTCAACCCAAGTCTGAAAATACTGGCTTTGCTTCATCCAGGCCAGTTGATTTCTGGTCTCCTCAAGGTGGGAGGCCATATCCTCTTTGGCCGGTGCCTGCTTTTCCTTGAACGCCATCACAAGGGCGCCCTTGCTGGTTTCCAGCACACTGGGATAAATGGGATTTTCCTTGGTCAGACTGAATGCGGCCTCGGTAAATTCAGCCAAGGTGCCGACTTCTGAAACCTGATCTTCCCGCTTGAAAAGCTTGGAAGATTTTACACTAAGGCCGGCGGTTTGGGCGGCCTGCTCCAAGGAGCCGTCAGCCTTGGCCTTTTCAAGCACTTCCCCGGCCTGTTTGCCTGCCGCCTCTTTTTGAAGTTTTGTTTTAAGGGTTTTGGCAATCCGGTCCTTGACCGCGTCAAAGGCAAGCCGTTCAGGGGCAATCTTTTCAACGACCTTGATAATGTAATAATCATCGCCTAACTGCTGGACATCACTGGCTTCGGCTTCAGAAAGTTCAAAGGCCGCTTTGGCAAACTCGGCCTTTCTCATCATATCAAGTCCCTTTCCGGACCGGGTAAACGCTTCGGTTTTAATAATTTCCTTTTGAGCCGTCAGGGCCACCTGTTCAAAATCATCCCCGTCAATAATGGCATCAAAGGCCTCGCCTGCCTGATAATACGCCATATTAACCATTTCCTGATGGGCCAGCGCTTTTTTAATCTCCTCGGTTGCCTGGGCCAGGGACCTCACCGATGCCTCATGTTTGGCTTCAACCTTAATGATGTGCCAGCCGAAACGGGTTTTCACAGGCTTGCTGATGTCTCCGGCCTTCATGGCAAAAGCGGCTTCCTCAAAGGGTTTGACCATCTGCCCCCGCTGGAACGACCCTAAATACCCGCCACTGGTTTTGGACGGCCCCTGGGAAAATTCCTTGGCCAGCTTTGCAAAATCCTCCCCTTTAGCAGCCTTTTCATAGATTTCCATGGCCTGGGACTTTGCCTTTTCCACCGTTTCGGTGTCGGCATCTTCAGCCACTTTGATCAGAATATGGCGGGCTTCCACTTTTTCAGGGGTTTTGTACTGGTCCTGATTCTGATTGTAATACTCTTCAATCTGGTTTTCAGGAACCTGAACCTTTCCCTTATTATCTTCAGGTGAAAATTTAATATAAACCGCTTTTAAGGCCGGTTCTGACTGATAGTCACCGGGATTGTCCTCGTACACTTTTTTCATTTCATCTTCACTGGGGGCAACGTCGGCAAAGGCGTCGGGGGTGATTAACACATAATCCACGGCCATCTTTGTCTCATAAAACTCATACCATTTTTCCGTCTCCATATCGGAAACAGTGATGCTGCTGAGAACCAGATTCCTGACTTTCTGTTGTTTTAAAGAGCTTTTCTGAAGGGCTTCAAAACTTTCCGGTGTCATGGAATTCAGGCCTAAAACCTTTTTATACAATTCCATATCAAAGGTGCCGTTCTGCTGAAACGCCTTGATGGAAAAAAGGGCTTGTGCCAGCTCTTTGTCCGTTACCTGAATATTGAGTTTATCGGCCTGGGCCAGCACCAATTTTTGTTCAATCAATGAGTCAAGGGTCTGCTGTTTGACGTTCAGCTGCTTTAAAAGGTCATCATTGAGGTTGTCGCCGAAACGCTGCCTCATCTGCTCCACGGTATTCCTGTAGGCATTCTGGAATTCATTGATGGTTATGGGCTCATCATTCACCATGGCCACAATATTGTTCCGTTTTGAATTCATGGAACCAACACCTAGGAACACAAAAACGATCACAATGATTCCAAGAAAAATTTTAATAATCCAGTTGCCTGTATTTGCACGCAGAACCCTTAGCATATTATGCTCTCCTTCAAATATCCGAAATAAACTTAACCTATGGACTTCAAAAAACAAACCATACTATATCTTCATAAAATCCCGTGTCAATGAATTATTGGCCTTTGCAACCAATTCTAAAAAAATCCAAACTTTTTTATTGACATAAAACCGGGTTTTGATTATACATCAGCATCTTCTTTTGTGGGGCTGTAGCTCAGCTGGGAGAGCGCATGGCTGGCAGCCATGAGGTCAGGGGTTCGAGCCCCCTCAGCTCCACCAACATGAAATTAAGCTGCCGTTATTACGGTGGCTTTTTTTATGTAAAAAACAAGCTTTGCCGCGTCTCTTCCTTGTTCCTTCCTGATCTTGAAAGCTTTAAGTATTGTTTACCCCCTATTGAACACCCCGCCGGGAATATGGTAGAGTTCCCCTACATAGATCACTGATATTAACGGCGATTCAGGAACATTTTATGCCTATGCTTTTTAAATCATTCAACTCTGGCGTTTTGACGTGTTGCATAATTTTCATGGCCGCTTCAAATTTTATTCCCCGTTCCTGCCCGGCCCGGGAGAGTTTCACCAACAAAATCGGCATGAATTTTATAAAAATTCCGGCCGGCAGTTTTATCATGGGAAGCCCGGAATCGGAAATGGGCCGGAACTGGAATGAGCGCCAGCACCGGGTAGTCATTTCCAAAAGCTTTTATATGGGGGAAACCGAAGTGACCCAGGGCCAGTGGAACCGGCTGGCCTCTCCCAATCCGTCCACATTTAAGGTCACAGATGAGTACCCGGTGGATTCAGTGAACTGGAATGAGGCGGTCCTGTTTATTGCGTTTCTCAATAAGCTGGAAAAAACCACCAAATACCGGCTGCCCACTGAGGCGGAATGGGAATATGCCTGCCGGGCCGGTTCCAGTGCGGCCTTTGCACGGGGGGGCATCACCACGACCTCCTGTGATGAGCCTGAGCCGGCACTGGAGAAGATGGCCTGGTATTGTTTTAATTCCGGCCGGCAAAATCCGGCCAGCGACTTCAGGCCCCATCCGGTAAAAACCATGAAACCCAATAAATGGGGCCTTTACGACATGCACGGGAATGTCCAGGAATGGGTCCAGGATGCCTGCCGGTGGCGTACTTTTCTCCATTCCAAAGTAGGGGTTATCACCGATACCTATGAAAACGATATTGTGGACCCATTGAACACCACCGGAGACCACAAGATTATTCGGGGCGGGGGATGGCACCAGAACGGCAAGTACCAGCGGTGCGCCTACAGAAGCTACTACAAACCCACCGCCGTTCGGAACAGCTTAGGGTTCAGGATTGTCCGGGATCAGTAGTTTCATATCCCCGGATAATCCCCTTTAATCCGGGAAGGCCGGGAAGGTGCTTGTATAAAAAGGCGCCTGCGCCCAGTAAAACAGCGTCCCGGACAAGCAGCCAGAAGGCCGATGACGGATGGGACTGGTCTGCCAGGGAAAAACAGCCGCAGTCAAACTGGTGGCCCCGGATCAGGTTATACCCGATAATCAGAATAAACCCGGAAAGCAGCCCGTTAAGGATCAGCAGGGCCGAAGACGGGAAAAAACCGGCCACCAGGCAAAGCCCTGCCACACATTCTATATAGGGAACCCAGATGGCCAGAAGGTTGATGGCCGTTTCAGGAAATACATC
Source organism: uncultured Desulfospira sp. (assembly GCA_963663165.1). GTDB lineage: Bacteria > Desulfobacterota > Desulfobacteria > Desulfobacterales > Desulfobacteraceae > Desulfospira. The sequence continues at coordinate 2,102,298 of OY760175.1, forward strand.
GTATCCATAAATAATTTTGGCAAACTCCGCCGGGTGGATGATTTTGTGAAGGCTGGCATAGATAAAGCATCCCCCCATGACCACCCGGATGCCCCAGAGCAGCAGGGCCTTTTTATCCCGGTTATTCAACTTCAAACCCCATTTCCTGCCACTGTTCAAATCCGCCCCCATATACCAGGACCTTTGAAAAGCCCATGGCCATTAACTGATCGGCAAAGGTGTGGCTGTCCGTGCAGTGGAACCCGGAACAGTACACCAGGACAGGGGATTCTTTTGTGACAAGAGCCAAAAGCCTGTCTATGCGTTGGTCAAATTCATCCAGGGGGAATGACAGGGCGCCGGGAAGGTGGCCTTCTTCATAGGAGAATCCAGGCCTTACATCCAGAACAACCATGGCATTGCCGGTCACAATCTCATAGACTTTCATGGGGTCGTTTATTTCAATGCCCGAGTGAACCGTATCGTTTTTGGCCTTTGCCGTGACAACCCCTTCGCTGGTGTTCCACTGGCCCACCAGGGCAATCCCCGAAGGAGAAAACCAGTTCACCCCAAGCCCTAAGCCCAAGGAAAAAAACAGAATCAGGACTACCCCGTTAACATCAGTTTTACGCAACATACCAAAATCTTCTTAACTGTCATGGGCTTTCTTAGAATCTCGCCCTGATTTTCTCAAACATTTCCAGACGTTTTTCCAAAATCAGCAGTTTAACCCATTGTTCCAGAAGGTCCTCCATCCGGTTTTCCGGGACACCGGCTTCCGGGTTCCCGGCCGGGCCGGCCTCTAAAGCAGCTTTTATTCTCAGACAGGCTTGGGCCATATCGGACTTTAAGGTTGTGTCCTCGGCTTCGGCTTCAAGATATTGATAGATGTCAAGGGCCTCTTTGTGCCAGCCCTGGTTTTCATAAACCCTGGCAAGTTCCACGGTCTTAAATTCATCTGTCATTGAAGATCCCCTTCCGGCTCTTTGGGCGTTGTCTTGAATATCATCTCGCCCTGCTCTGCCATTTCATGCTCATGTTTTGCCAGGTGTTTGATATAGTTAATGTCATTTTTCAGGCTTCTGATTTCTTCTTCAAGCCGCTTGTTTTCCTCTTCAACGGCATGGATTCTTGACACAACCTCAGCCTCTTTGGCCTTAAGCCGCCTGAAATCCATTACCCCGTTTTTTGAAAAAAAAATCATAAACAGCATAACGGCAATCAAAGCCATGGCCAGGTAAAATCCAATTTTCTCAAATACGGTCATTGACGGTTCCGTTTTATCAGTTGCTTGACCATGTCCATTTCCCTGGCTGCCCCAACCAGACCAAGCCCTCCATAGATACAAACCCCTAGCGCGATGCAGGCAAACACGGCCATCCCGGACATCAGGCGGCTGCCGGTCTCAAGAATGCTGATCTGCCCGGCAGCCCAATGAACAGGAAAAAACATTATACCAGACAGAATTATTGCCCGGCAAGCGGAAACCATAATCCTTGCCCTGGAAAAATCCACCCCTTTAGGGACCCTTGCAAAAAGGCAGGCAAACCCTACCGCACTGGATAAAGAGACGGCCAGGGCAAGCCCCTGATACCCCATGGACCGTCCCAGAAAAAAACAGATTACCCCATTAATCCCCATGGTCAACACCCCCACGGCAAACGGATAGGCCACACTGGAACAGGCAAAATGAAGGGTGACAAACAACCGGGTCCCGGCATAGGCCCACAACCCGGTCACCAGATAAAAAAGGCAGGCAGCCGTATGATTCGCCGCTTGGCCATCAAACTGGCCCTGTTCAAAAAAAAGACGGACAACCGGTTCATGAATCGCCAGAAGTCCCATCATGGCCGGGATGGTCACAAAAAAAACCAGCCGCCCGCCCCGTTCAAAAATGCGGGATGCCTGGGAAAGGTTCCCGGCAACAAAGCTCCGGGATAAGTCCGGCAGGAGGACCGCACAAAAAGCCCCGCCAAAAAGGGCTAAAGGGAACTGAACCAGCCGGTCTGAATAATACAGAAAAGAGACACTGCCCTCCATATTGGAGGAGGCAAAAAAAGACGCAATCAGCACATTCAGCTGGTAGGAAGCCGCCCCGATAATGGACGGCAGCATTTTTTTGGCGGCCTGTACAATTCCGGGATGAAAGAGCTTAAATACATAGGGGACGGTTCCAATATATGTGAACAAAAATGGGATCTGAAGAATCACCTGTATCAATCCGCCCAGGCCCACCCCGACAGCCAGCCAGGTGATATCCAGATTAAAGGTTTTGGAAACCGCCACCGTGGCCAGAATCACCACCAGATTGAACAGTACCGGGGTGAGGGCCGGCACCCTGAAATGGCCATAGGAGTTCAACACCCCCATGCTCAGGGAAACCAGCATGACAAACCCGAGATACGGCATCATGATTTTCAACAGCAGAACCGTTAATCTGAACTGCTCCGGGTTGGCTTCAAATCCGGGGGCCATCCCCCTTACCATCAGGGGGGCCAGAACAATCCCTGAAAGCACCAGCAGCGTCCCCGAAAAGGAAAGCAGCACCAGGGCGGACATAAACATGGCCCGGGCCTGATCCGGCCGGTCCAGTTCAAGATAGGACGAAAAAACCGGCACAAAGGCAATGGTCATAATGCCGTCAGAAAAGGTTTTTCTTAACAGGTCAAAAGGGCGGAAGGCCATAAAGAAGGCATCACTTACCCATCCGGCCCCCAGAACCCCTGCGATCAGCATATCCCTGACCAGTCCAAGAACCCTTGAAACCAGGGTAAGCCCGCTGACTTCCGATGCTTTCCTGAAGATACTTCTCATTGTTTTTCTTGACAAAAATAAAAACTACCCTTATGCTGTTGAATTTGAAATATGATTACCAGTATCCATACACAACAGAATAAGGAGTGAAACCAAGTTGGCGAATCATAAGTCCGCAAAAAAACGCGCAAAACAAAGTCAGGTCCGGCGCCTTAGAAACAAATCCGTAAAAACCTCTTTAAAAACCCTTGAAAAAAAGCTTCGAGCCGCCCAGGAAGAAGGCGCGGACACCAAGGACGCGCTGATGCGTAAAACCCAGTCCGCACTCCACAAAGCTGCCAAAAAAGGCATTATTCACAAAAAAACGGCGTCCAGAAAAATTTCAAGGTTATCGAAACTTGTAAGCGCTTAAAACAGGACCCCTTCAGGGCCTGTGGCAAAAGCTTACTTTTTTTTGCCGGAACACAACAAAGAAATCAACAGGATTTGTAAGGTTATCTAACCCTGTACAAATCCTGTTGATGGTCTTATTCTGACCGGTTTGCCAACAATCACCGTTCTTTTTTTTATTCTTCGGCACTCACCGCTGTTATCTATCCCGCCAAGACGGCCACCCAGGCCAAGATTGGGCGTTCTTTTCACACATCTTTAAGCTAAAAATTGAGCATCATTTGGCTGACAACCTTTTCAGCGCTTCGTTCGGCAATTTTTTCCACCGCCTCACGGATACTGGCTTCGTTATCCACATTGCTTTCTGAAACCGTGTAATCTTCTTTGGAAATCAGGTTGCTTACAGACCAAAGCACCTTCTTGTCAGGACCTATCAGCTGAACATCCACCGTTGCGGTGATGCGGCGCTCCACAACCGTTTCCGTTGAAGACCGGGACAATGTGCCAAAGCTGATGGACTTAACAATCCCAACAATTTTCCGGGTGGCCACTGATGAATCAACCACCCGGGTATCGGTTTTCTCCAGGATCTTTCGGATCAGCTCATTGGCAAAGGTAACCCCGGCCCGGGTCTGTGAACTGCGGTTGTCAAACATATCAACCGCCACCCGGGTGACGTTTTCATTAATATACCCCCCGCCTTCCAGACGGTAGCCGCACGAAGAAAAGAAACACAGGACGGCCAATGAAACCCCCAACAGTTTTTTCATAGTTACACCACGATGTTTACAAGGGTTTGTTTTTTTCTGATCACAATGATCTTTTTCACGGGTTTATCCTGAATATGTTTCCCCACATTTGAGTCTGCCAGGGCGGTTTCTTTGACAAGCGTTTCTTCGGCCTGGGCGCTGATGTTAAACTTTGACCTGACTTTCCCGTTCACCTGAACCACCACCAGCATTTCATCGGTTTCCAGGCTGTCTTCCCGGAACTTGGGCCAGGGCTGCTCCAGAATCGAGCCTTTTCCCCCCATTTTCTCAAAGAGTTCTTCACAAAAATGAGGCATAATGGGACTTAACAACAGCAGGCTGTTTTCCAGGGCAAACATCAAAACCGGCTTCATTTCAGGGTCGTCCATATCGGCATTGTACATGGCGTTGACAAGCTCCATGACCGCAGAAATGGCCGTGTTAAAATGAAAGCTTTTATCAATATCGTCCCCGACCTTTTTGATGGTCTGGTTTGCCTTGATATACAATTCCTTGGCATCCGAGGACTTGATCCCTGCCGCAGGCCCCCGATAAGCCTCAACCGGACCCATGGTGTCCATGCAGGTTAAGGCCAGGCGCCAGACCCGGTTCACAAACCGGTTGGACCCTTCCACGCCATCCTCACTCCATTCAAGGTCCCGCTCGGGCGGTGCGGCAAACAGGCAGAACAGCCGGGTAACATCGGCCCCGTACTTTTCAAGAAGCTCATTGGGGTCCACCACATTTTTCTTGGATTTGGACATTTTGATCACCCGGCCCACATCCACGGATTTCCCGCACATCACACAGGAAAAGGACCCGTCAGGCTGTTTTTGGGCCTGTTCGGGAAACAGGTAGCCGTGTTCAGGACAGGTCATGGTCTCCTTACAGACCATCCCCTGGGTCAAAAGCCGCGTAAAGGGTTCTTTGAATTCAACCAGTCCCAGGGTATTTAAAACCCGCATAAAATACCGGGAATACAAAAGATGGAGGACCGCATGTTCCACCCCGCCGATGTACTGATCCACCGGGGCCCAGTATTTAACCGCGTCAAGGTCAAACATGCCTTGATCATACCGGGGGGAGCAATACCGTAAATAATACCAGGAGGATTCCACAAAGGTATCCATGGTATCGGTATCCCTTCGGGCATCTTTCCGGCCGCATTTGGGACAGACTGCCTTGGCAAAATAATCCAGAGTGGGAAGCGGAGAGCCGCCCTTTTCAAGAAGGTTGGCATCTTCAGGCAAACGAATGGGCAGGTCCTGCTCGGGAACCGGGACAACGCCACAGTCCGGACAGTGGATCACAGGGATGGGCGCCCCCCAATACCGCTGGCGGGAAATACCCCAGTCCCGGAGCCGGTAGGAAACCGCTTTTTTACCGACCCCTTCCCGGGCCAGCCAGTCCACCATTTTTTCTAAAGCATCCTGGCTGTCCATCCCGTCAAACTGACCGGAATTCACCATGACGCCCCGGCCGGCATAGGCCTCGGTCATGGTTTCAGAATCCAGGTTTTCCCCATCGGGCTGAACCACCACCCGAATTTCAAGGCCGTATTTCTTTGCAAAATCAAAGTCTCTCTGGTCCCCGGCCGGTACCGACATGATGGCACCGGTGCCGTATCCCATCAGCACAAAGTTGGCGGTATAAACAGGGATCTTTTCGTTGGTGGCCGGGTTGATACAGTAGGCCCCGGTAAACACCCCTTCTTTCTCATATTTTTCAATCCCGTCGGCAGAACGCTCCTGCTTGGATACCTTGTCAACGAATGCCGCCACCGTTTCCTGCTGGTCTGTACCCTGGGACAGGGTCTCCACCAGGGGATGCTCCGGGGCCAGACACATGAAAGTTGCCCCGAAAATGGTGTCCGGCCTTGTGGTGAACACCACCAGTTCTTCATCTTTTCCGTCTATTTTAAACTTAAGCTCCGCCCCCACGCTCTTGCCAATCCAGTTTTTCTGCATGACCGTGACCTTGTCGGGCCATCCGGGGAGTTTGTCGCAGTAGACCAGCAGGTCTTCGGCATAATCCGTGATCCTGAAAAACCACTGCCAGAGCTTTTTTTGCTGAACCACTTTGCCGCAGCGCCAGCAGCAGTCCTGTTCCACCTGCTCGTTGGCCAGCACGGTCTGACATTTTTCACACCAGTTAACATAGGACTCTTTGCGGTAGGCCATGTCCTTTTCAAGCATTTTCAAGAACAGCCACTGCTCCCACCGGTAATATTCCGGCCGGCACGTGGCAATTTCCCTGTCCCAGTCATAGGAAAATCCCATTTTCTTTAACTGGGCCCTCATGGCCCGGATATTGTCATAGGTCCAGGCCGCCGGATGGGTATTGTTATCAATGGCCGCGTTTTCAGCCGGCATGCCAAAGGCATCCCAGCCCATGGGATGAATCACGTTAAATCCCTTCATCCGCTTATACCGGACCACCACATCACCGATGGTGTAATTCCTGACGTGGCCTATATGAATTTTTCCCGACGGATAGGGGAACATCTCCAGCAGATAGTACTTTTCTTTTGACGGATCTTCTGAAACCCTAAAAAGCCCCCTCTCATTCCAGTATGCCTGCCACTTGGGCTCAACCGCCTCAGGGCTGTACTTCTCCTCCATTACACCATTCCTTTCAAAAGCGTCTTTTGTAACTGTCTAAATGAATTTTTTAAAATGCCATAACCCGGGTCAAATGGCAAGGTCATTTATATATAAGCCTCACTAACATTCTGGAAAGACTTTTATTTTTTGTTGCGGACCGATATGTGACCGGACAATCGGAACCGTTCCGCCTTCTGGATTTTAAGGGCGTGATCGGTATTTAAGTTTCAACAGGCTGGAATCCCAGGAAAATCAATTTTAATATTGACCACAAACAACCTTGAGTGATATATATAATGGTTTTTTAATCGCCTGGCTGTCGGGTGATATAACTTAACCCTTGCTCCGGACCGGTTCCGGGGCTTTATATCCGTGAGGAGTAAAAATGAGGAAGTATGAAACTGTTTTTATTTCTGACCCTGATCTTCAGGACCAGCAGCGTTCTGAACTGTTTGAGAGAGTCAGAAATATCATTGCCAGAGAAAACGGTATTCTTTTAGACTTTGATGAATGGGGCAACAAAAAGCTTGCCTATGAAATCAAGAAAAAGCTCAGGGGACATTACGTCTGCATGACCTATGGCGGCACCGGCGAACTGGTGACCGAGCTTGAAAGAAATCTTCGTCTCAGTGACAACATCATGAAATTCATGACCGTTCTTCTGACCGCCGACATAACGGTAGAAGAATTGGAACAAGAAGCAAAAGAAGCGGCCAAAAATCAGCAGGCCCGCAAAGAAGCGGCTGAACAAGCCAAGGAAGAAGAGGAAGAAGAAACCCAGCCGGAAGGTGATGATGAAGCGCCTGCTGAACCCAAAGCCCAGGCCCCCCCTGCTGACGAGACCCCCGCGGCCGTAGAAGAAGGGGATGAGGCTTCTGAACCAGTTGAGAAGACAGAAGAATAAACTGAAGACATAAGGAAAATCACTATGTATAAAGGGCAACGAAACAGTGGCAAGACCAAATTTTTCCAGCGCCGCAAAATCTGCCGGTTCTGTGTAGACAGCAGTCTGGAAATCGACTACAAAAACCCCAAAGCATTGAAGCAGTTCATCACCGAACGGGGAAAGATCATCCCAAGAAGGATCACAGGGACCTGTGCCAAACATCAGCGCCAGCTGTCTTTGGCTATCAAGCAGTCCCGGCAGATCGCCCTGCTTCCGTTTGTGGGCAAGCCCCTTTACTAAACTTTAATAAAGGGAAGACATCAGGTGGACGGGAGCATAAAACCAAAATTAATGCGGGATCTTATTATGGGGATCGGCTTTTGCATGGTGATCACTGCCATTGCCTTTTCCTTTCCCCTTTTAGGGGTCTTTGCATTGGTTTTTCTGCCGTTGCCCGTCCTGTTTTACAGGCTCAAGTTAGGGCGAAACAGTGCCGGCATTATGGTGGCGGTTTGTTTTGCCGTTTTGGTGATGGTGACCCGGGGCATGGGATTTGACATGCTGTATTTCGGGGCTCTTTTGATGACCGGTCTGATTTCTGGTGAGTGCATTGAACGGCAGATGGGGATTCAGCAAACCATCATCCTTACGGCTGCAGGTATCATCTGTATTGGCCTGGCCGGCATTACAGCCATTGCCGCGACCCGGGGATTGAGCTTAGGAGAACTTTTCTCAGATTACACCGTCCGGTATATTACCATGAGCGGACAGCTTTATTCGGACATGGGCATTGAAAAGGAACAGGTGGACGCACTCAATGCGTTTATTCTGTATATCATGCCCGGTATGTTTGCCGTCTCGTTCATTTCAACGGTGTGGCTCAATATCCTGATCATCATACGGATGCTCAAAAAAAGGGGCCTTTATCTTAAAAACCTGGCCAACCTGAACCACTACCGGGCCCCGGAATACCTGGTCTGGGCGGTGATTGTTCTGGGTGCCCTTTTGTTTTTGCCGACGGACACCCTTAAATATGTCAGCGTCAACTGCCTGATTGTCTTAATGCTTGTCTATTTTTTTCAAGGAATTGCTATTGTATCATTTTTCTTCCAGAAAAAAGGATCCCCAACCCATTTAAGGGTGTTTTGTTACAGCCTTATTGCCGTACAGCTCTATGTCCTGCTGGTTGTCATCGGCTTAGGGTTCTTTGACAACTGGATAAACTTCAGGAAACTTGGTACACAAAAATGATATCGAATCTAAAAGCCGGTCCTTTCCGGGCCGGACCTTTTTTGGAGGTTATATGAAAGTTATACTAAAAGAAACCATTGACACTCTCGGCATTGCCGGTACAGAAGTCAATGTGGCGGCCGGTTACGGACGAAACTATCTTCTGCCCCAGGGAAAGGCAGTGATTGCCACCCCCCAGAACCGGAGGGTCATGGAGCAGGCCAAGGCCAAGCTCGAACTCCAGATCGCAAAAGAACGCAAACTTGCCGAAGAAATGGCGGACAGCATCAAAGATGTGGTCTGTGTCATCAAGGCCAAGGTCCATGAAGAAACCCGCCTTTACGGCTCGGTGACCACCCATGACATCAAAGATGCTTTAGAAGCCCAGAATGTTACCCTTGAACGGCGGATCATCCTCCTTGCCGAACCCATCAAGGAAATCGGCGAATACAAAGTCCCCATCCGCCTTTACAAGGATGTGGAGCCCAAGATCACTGTACAGGTGGTCCCTGAAGAAAAAGAAGATCATTAAATGTTTGAACGGAAAGCCGCCCGTCTGCTGTGTTGCAGGGGAATTTGCAATCCTCACAACCCCATGGTTGCTCCGGTTGCAAGTTTTCCTGGTTTCTGACCTTTAGGTTACGCATTGCATCTGGGCAACTTTTCATCCAAACTTAAAATTTTATATGAAAGTCTCACTAACCTCTTGAAAAGACTTTCATTATTTGTTGTGGGCGGTTCTTGGTTGGATAACCAAGACGGCCCGTGGCCGTTAGTTCAGACAAAATACAATCTGTTTTTTAAAAGGTCCCGGCATCCCTTTCGATAGATGCCGGGGCCTTTACCCAAACCGTTCACATAGCAGCACCCGCGTCATTTTTAAAAAAGTTTTCGGAGGTACCATGTTTTTCATCCTTCATCCTTCATCCTTCATCCTTTCATAAGAGGCGCCGTGGCCCAGGACAACCCCAAAAAAACCGATCCCCTCCTTAACCGGACCCCTCCCCATGATATTGATGCGGAAGAATCTGTCTTAAGCGCCATTTTTATCAACAACCAGAATCTGTTTGATATCATGGAGGTTCTGACGCCGGATGACTTTTACAAGGGCGCCCATAAAAAAATATTCCGGGTAATTCTGGAACTTGCCGCAAGAGAGGAACCCGCTGACCTGGTCACCGTGGCCAATGCCCTCAAGGAAAAAGGAGAACTGGAAAGTATTGGCGGGGCAGCCTTTCTGTCATCCATATCCGACTCCGCCCCGGTGGCGGTCAATGCGGTCCACTATGCCAAAATCATCCGGGGAAAGGCCACCCTGCGCCAACTTATAGATGCCTCCAGTAAAATCATTGAACGGTGCATTGAAGACTCAGGGGACACAGCAGACATTATTGAATTTGCCGAATCCACGGTTTTTAAGATTGCCGAAAAAAAAGCCGGGTCCTCTTTTGAAAGCCTTGGAAAGCTCATTAACCTGAACATTGACAAGTTGGAAGAACAGCAGGGAAAAGACGGCGGATTATCCGGACTGTCCACCGGGTATCCGAGGCTGGACACCATCACTTCAGGGCTCCAGGGCTCAGACCTGATCATCCTCGCGGCCCGGCCCAGTATGGGAAAAACAGCCTTTGCCCTGAACATTGCCCGGAATGTGGCGTTAGAAGAACGAAAGCCCGTGGGCGTTTTCTCCCTTGAAATGTCCAATGAGCAACTGTCCATGCGGCTGCTCACGTCAGAGGCCCGGATTGACTCCAACCGGCTTCGCACCGGGTTTATCAGCCGGGATGACTGGACCAATGCCACCCAGGCGGCCGGCCTGCTCAACGATATTCCCATTTTTATCGACGACACCCCCAACATATCGGCCATGGATGTCAGGGCAAAGGCCAGAAAACTGGTCCAGAAGCAGGGAGACTTAGGCCTTATTGTGATTGACTACCTTCAGCTGATGAAAGCCCCGTTTAAGTCGGAAAGAAGGGACCTGGAAATTGCAGAGATCTCCCGTTCCCTCAAAGCCTTGGCCAAAGAGTTGAACGTTCCGGTCATGGCCCTTTCCCAGCTGAACCGGATGCTCGAACAACGGTCGGACAAACGGCCCATGATGTCTGACCTTCGTGAGTCCGGGGCCCTTGAACAGGATGCCGATATTATAGCGTTTATCTACCGGGATGAAGTTTATAACAAGGAACCGGACAACCCTAAAAAAGGGACGGCTGAAATCATTGTGGCCAAAAACCGGAACGGTGCCACGGGCACTGCGCTGATGCACTTTCACGGCCCATACACCCGGTTCGAAGAGCTGGCCCCGGACAGGTACCAGGAATTTCAATGAAAAAAAATGTTTACGGTTCCACAACCGGGCTGAAAAATACCCAGATCAAACGGATCGAAAACCTTTACACCTTCAGCTCCACGCCCGACGCTATTCTTTTGCCGGAACTTGCCCGGGAAATGGTGGCCATCAGCTACGAAATCAAGCGCCAGATCGGCATACTTATCGACCGGAACGGAAAAACCATCTGCGTCATTGCGGGGGATCCCCATAAAATTGTTATTCCAGTCACACCGGACCATATGGCCATTCCAGGCCGCCTTAAAGGGCTTCGGTGTGTTCATACCCATTTAAAAGACGAACCCCTGACCCGGGATGACCTCACCGATCTTGCCCTGTTGCGCCTGGATTTCATGACCGCCGTCTGCATTACCCCTGAAGGAACAGCCGGTACCGTATATTCAGCCCACGTCCTTCCCGATGAGACCGGTGAGCCCTACCGGATTCTTAAGCCCGCCTCCATCCTCGAGCTTGACGTCAACTGCCATCGCCAGATTAAAGAACTGGAATCCGAACTCAGCCGTAAGAATGCCCTTCACCGGCCTGAATCAGACCTGGAAAATGCCTTTTTGATGAATGCCGTAACCGACAATCCTGCAGAGGCCAGGGCCTCCATGGAGGAGTTAAAAGAACTGTGCAAAACCAGCCGCATCAATGTGGTGGGAACGGCTGTCCAGCGAAGGAAGCAGATTGACCCCAAATTTGTTATGGGCAAAGGCAAACTCTCGGACATGATCATCAAGGCCATCCAGCAGTACGCCACCATGCTGGTTTTTGACCGGGAACTGTCCCCTTCCCAGATCCGTTCCATCACTGATTTTGTTGAGATGAAAGTCATTGACCGGACCCAGCTGATTTTGGATATTTTTGCCAAGCAGGCAAAATCACGGGAAGGAAAGTTCCAGGTTGAGTTAGCGCAATTAGAATACCTGCTGCCCAGGCTCATCACTAAAAATACAGCCATGTCCCGGCTTACCGGGGGTATCGGCGGCAGGGGCCCTGGGGAAACCAAGCTTGAAATCAACCGGCGCAGGGTCAGGGACAGAATTGCCGGCCTGAAAAAAGAAATCCTTAAAATCAGAAAACAGCGCACCCAGCAAAAGGCCAGAAGAAAACGGAAAAACCTGCCGGTCATATCCATTGTCGGGTATACCAATGCGGGCAAATCCACCCTGTTAAACACCTTAACCCAAAGCGACATCATTGCGGCGGACAGGCTGTTTGCCACCTTGGACCCCTCTTCAAGGCGGCTTCGGTTTCCCAAAGATGTGGAAGTCATTATCACCGATACCGTAGGGTTTATCCACAACTTGCCAAAAGAACTGATGGAGGCGTTCAATGCCACATTAGAAGAACTTGAAGACGCAGATCTTCTCCTTCATGTGATTGACATCTCCAATCCCAGGTACATGCAGCAAAAGGACTCTGTAGAAAAAATCTTAAAGGATCTGGAACTTGACAAAACGCCAAGCCTTTATGTGTTTAATAAAATTGATCGGGTCAACATGGACGAATTTGATAACAAATGGCTGTTAAACCAGGGGGTTCCCGTATCTGCAACCGACCGGAAAAGCCTTGCCCCCCTCATTGAAAAACTTGAATCCATGATCAGCCTTTCCCCTTCTTTTCTCTAAATCCTTTGTAACTGTTCAGCAGTGCCCCATCTTCGCTCATTCAGGTCTTCTCACATAGCAAAAGTATGCTACGAAGACCTGACTAAACAAATATGAAGCACTGATGAACAGTTACGGACCTGATTTTTGCTTATTTTTAGCATTAGCTGAATATAGTCCTTTTTACTGTTTTAATGCCGATGTTTAAATTCAAATCGGCGGCCATTGGAGAATTGGAAATTTTTAACGATTTTACTGTTGACCATTTATTTGTTTTCAATTACATATGACAAAATTCTTATGAGGCGGACTGACTATGGAACTAAACTTAACCGATGACTTTTTCACCGATCCTTACGTTAAAAGGGATTCTCTGGATATCCCTGAATGCTTTGGAGATTATGATAAACACAAGAAATTATGTTCAACCTATTGTGCCCTTTCCATTCAATGCTGTGTTCTGCATGCCAGGAACCCGGGCATTGATATACTTGAAAAACTTTTAATCAACAATCAGTACGCCATCAAAATAAACTAGCCCGGACAGCTCCCCCCCCTATCTGTTCGTCTGCTTTCGGGCAATCCGTTCCTCTAAAATCTTAAGCTTCCCATAAAAAGACCGTTAAGGTGTAACATATACCGGACAACCATTTTACAAAAAAATCTTTCCGGGATTAAGAATATGATGAGGATCAAACACCTTTTTGATTTCTTTCATCAGTGCCAGTTCCGTTGAACCGATTTCCCTGGGAAGGTATTTCTTTTTCGTCAGTCCCACCCCATGCTCACCGGTAATGGTCCCACCAAGTCCAAGAGCCGCACCAAACAAATCATCAACCGCCTGGTTTGCCCTTTTAAACTGATTTTCATCCCCAGGGTCATACATGACATTGCAGTGAAGATTTCCGTCCCCGGCGTGGCCAAAACAGACCAGGGGCAAGTCATATTGTTTCTGGATCTCACCGGCGGCCCGAACCATGGCCGGTATCTTTGAAATCGGGACCACAATATCTTCGTTCAGTTTGCTGCCGCGAATTTTATAAAGGAGTGGAGAAAGCGCCTTTCTGGCCTTCCAAAGACTTTGTGCCTGCAAGCTGTCCTTTGCATGGATCATGTCCAATGCGCCGGACTGTCTGCAAAAGGTTTCTATTTGCCGGGACTGCCTGTCAACGGCCTCGCCATTCCCGTCCACTTCAAGAATGAGCATGGCCCGGGCCCCGGGGGTAATGTCAAAGTCCAAGCTGTTTTGAACCAGCTTAAGGCAGGCATGATCCAGGTATTCAACACACCGCGGCACAATGGCCTGTTTCATAATCCCGGAAACGGCTTTGGCGGCCTGGTCTGCATTCTTAAAAAACACAGCCATTGTTTTAACCTGTTCGGGTTTGGCCAGCAACCGAAGGGTCACCTGGGTCACAAAAGCCAGGGTCCCTTCAGATCCCACGATGAGCCGGGTTAAATCATACCCGGCAACCCCCTTGGCTGTGCATACGCCGGTCTGAATTGTTTCGCCTGAAGCCAGCAAGGCTTTAAGCCCCAAAACATAATCCCGGGTAACGCCGTATTTAACCGCCCTTGGACCGCCGGCGCACTCCCCAATATTTCCGCCAATGGTGCAGACCGATGAACTGGCCGGGTCCGGCGGATAGAACAGCCCCTGTTTTTCCACTGCGTTATGGAATTTTTCTAAAATGACACCAGGCTCAACCCTGGCCGTGAAGTTATCCTTATCAATTTCAAGAATCCGGTTCATGCGGCTGGTCACCATGACAATCCCGCCCTGAACCGGCACGCCCCCCCCCGTCATTCCCGATCCGCTTCCCCTGGGGATCACTGGGATACGGTGTTTTGAAGCAAAATGTAATACCCGGGCTGCCTGATCGTGGGTTTGAGGAAAGACAACGGCAGAAGGCAGAAAAGACCTGCCGGAGGCATCGTAGGCGTAACAGACAAGTTCTTCGGTTTCAGTGGTGACCCCGTCCGGTCCGGTTATGGGCTTAAGGTCCTCATAAAGTCCCATTTAATACTTGCCGGATTCAAGTTTTTCAGAAAGATAGTTGATCTGTTCAAAAAGAACGCCTTTATGTTTCATTTCCTTTTCAACGGCATTCACAGAATAAATGGCCGTGGCATGGTACCGCTTAAAACTGGAACCGATTTTTTTGATGGGCAGGTCCGTGTATTTTTTGGCCAGGAACATGGCCACCTGCCGGGGCCTGACAATTTTTTTCTTCCTGGACTTGGAGATAATCTCTTTGGGGGTAACGGCAAACTCACGGCAGACCAGCTCTTTGATCAGTTCAATGGTAATCCGTTTTCTTTGCTGGGTAAGGTTGGCCAGAACACTTTTGGCAAGATGGATATCAATGTTCTGCTTCATGATCTCACCTTTTGCCGCCACACCGAACAACCCGCTTTCCAATTGTCTTACATCATCGCAAAGTTCCTGGGCAATATACTCAATAACATCGGTTGGAATTATGCAACAAAGGGGTTCGGCCTTTTTCTTGAGAATCTTTACCCGGGTATTGAAATCCGGTGTGCTGATTTCAGTAATCAGTCCCATGCTCAGCCTGGACTTGAGCTGCTCGTTGAGTTTGGGAATATCATCGGGCCGTTCGCAGCCGGAAAAAATAATTTTTTTATCGGCGTCCAGAAGGTAATCCAGGGTAATGGCCAGTTCATTTTGAATCGCCATTTTGCCGGCAAGGAAATGAATGTCTTCAAGGATCAGGACATCACACTGGGTTCTGTACTTTTCCTTGAATTTTTCAATCCGGCTGGTTTTGAGGGCCGAAATCATTTCATTGGTAAAATCTTCAGCTGTCACATAGTAAACCCTGGAGCTTAACCCGCTGGAGATAATATGGTGGCCGGCGGCCTGGGACAGATGACTTTTTCCAAGCCCGGTTTTTCCGAGAAGATAAAGAATTCCGGCTCCGTTAATGGTGCCTTTGGCAAGAGAAAGAGAGGCTGAATAGGCAAAACTTGAATTGTCCCCGACCACAAAATCATCAAAGGTATACCCTTTTTTCATCATCCGTCCGTTCATAAAGCACGAATCAAATCCCGGCAGCGCCGTCTGGAAGGCTTTAGGGGTTTTGATAGGGATGGCCGGATGCCCGCCGTTCACCGGGGCCTGATTTTTTTTGGGGTTCCTTTCCTGTGTCTTAAATTCGATTTTAACATCCTGGCCCAATTTAACGAATTCATTCTGAAAAACCTCAAGGTAATTTTCCTTTAACCGCCTGGTAAAGAATTCGTTGGGAGCAGACAAACACACCAGATTCTCATCAAACGTTAACAATTCTACAGGATCAATCCACATCCGATAGCTGTGGTCCGGAATCGTTTGCCTGATTTGAGATTTAATTTTCGTCCAGAAAGATTCAATATTTTCCAAAAATACCCTTCCCTTTCTTTAAACAGAATTCTAGTGAATAGCTCAATTGTTCCGAATTATAAATACGGTATTGAAAAAACTTCAGATCGAATAAATTGTAACTGATTTTCTATTCGAATATTTTTTCCGGGTCAAATCTGATCTCAAGTGTTAGACCATCATTAGATTTTTATTTGGCATGTTTTTTCAACTTATTATTTTCATTATTTTTTTTTGTGAAACACTTTATTTTCCAAAAAATTACAGCCATTTCCCCAACCCCCTATTTTTTCAAGATTTTTATATCAAGTTACATTTTTATTCCACTTACGATAAAAATAAATACTCCGATTTCCGTTAATTACCTTCGATTTTCTTGAAATTATGCATTTTTAAATTCTTTTTCCCAAACTTTTTATGGACAAGGGTTTCACAATTTTCTTGACGATATCGGCCACCCCGGCCAACTCCCCTAATGGTGCGGGTATGCATCATCGGGACTGATATCAGGGCATTAAAGGATTCGAAAATGTAAATTTTTCCTCACTTTTCAACTCAATATAACGGCCACGGGCCGCCTTGGTTATCCAACCAGGAACCGCCCACAACGAATAATGAGACTGAAGATACCAGCAACGGTAGACTATAAACTGGGCACCGCAGGTGCTTCGCCCTCTTGTCTCTTGTTTCTTGTTTCCAGTTTCTTATAAAAGGGGCATGGGTATTGAAGCGAAGGATGCTTGCAGGGTTCGGCCCACCTATAGTATATAATTATCTTTACCAACACCATAAATTCAGGAAACATATGACTTCAACTGCTGCTCGGCCTGTCATCGGCATTACCATGGGAGACCCGTTTGGCGTCGGCCCGGAAATTCTTGTAAAAGCGCTGGCTGACCCTGATCTGTATACCATCTGCAGGCCTTTCATCATCGGGGACTGCTCAATCATGGAAAAAGCCTTAACCTTCTCACCTGTCTCAATGGCTATCCATTCTGTGAAAACGCCGGATCAGGGCCTTTACAAATTTCAAAATCTTGATATCCTCAACCTGTCCGCATTGGACCCGGATATTCCGGAAGGCCCCACCGTTGAATCCGGGAAAGCGGTTGAGACCTATATCCTTCATGCTACGGACCTGGCCATTAAAAAAAAAATGGCCGCCCTGGTCACCTGCCCTATTACCAAAACAGGCCTTAAGCTTGCCGGATCAAAATTTCACGGCCATACCGAGCTGATTGCCGACCGGACCGGGACCCGGACATTCTCCATGATGCTGGCCGGCAAAACCCTTAAAGTGGTTTTGGTTACCATTCACATACCGCTTCTTAAAGTTCCCGGGGCACTGACTGTTGAAGCTGTCCTTGAAACCATACGGCTGACCTGGACGTCATTGAAAGACCGGTTTGGGATTCAGAAACCAAAGCTTGCTGTGGCCGGCCTCAATCCCCATGCCGGTGAAGATTCCATGTTCGGAAGCGAAGATGAAAAAATTATTCTGCCTGCGGTTGAAACTGCAGCCAAAGGCGGCATGGACATCAAGGGGCCGATGCCACCGGATACCGTTTTTTACCATGCCGCACAGGGGCGGTTTGATGCGGTTGTCTGCATGTACCATGACCAGGGCCTGATCCCGTTTAAGCTGCTGCACTTTAAGGACGGCGTCAATACCACGCTCGGGCTTCCCATTATCCGGACATCCGTAGATCACGGCACCGCCTATGATATTGCATGGAAAGGCTTGGCAGATCCGACATCCCTGAAAGAGGCCATCAAAATGGCCGTTCATCAGGCCAATGTGCAAGCCGCCATGAATCCTTCCAGGTAACGAAGCCGGAACATTGCCATGACGCCTGAAAATATCACCATCCAGGGGGCACGACAGCACAACCTTAAAAACATCAGTGTCGATATTCCCAGAAACAGCCTCACGGTTCTTACCGGGCTTTCAGGGTCTGGAAAGTCCACCCTGGCATTTGACACCCTTTATGCCGAAGGGCAGCGCCGGTATGTGGAATCCCTTTCAAGTTACGCCCGGCAGTTCTTGGGCCAGATGGATAAACCCGATGTGGATTCGGTCATCGGCCTGTCCCCGGCCATCGCCATTGAGCAAAAGGCTGGCAGCCACAACCCGAGATCCACGGTTGGAACCATAACGGAAATATATGATTTTTTAAGGCTTTTATTTGCCAGGGCCGGCACCCCCTTTTGCCATCAATGCGGCAAGCCCATTGCGTCCATGTCCATCGACCAGATCTGTGACCAGATCTTGGAGATGGAAGAAAAAACCAGAATCATTCTTCTTTCCCCCATGGTCAGGCAGCAGAAAGGAACCCACCAGAAACTGCTGGCAAGGATCAAAAAGGATGGATTTGCACGGGTAAGGGTAGACCATGAGATTCTTTTAATGGAAGATATTAAGCCCCTTGAAAAAAACAAACCCCATTCCATTGATATTGTTGTTGACCGGCTGGTCATTAAACCGGGAATTGAAAAACGGCTGACCGATTCTCTTGAGTTGGCCCTGTCCATGTCTCAGGGAACCGTATCCGTTCTTGACCTTAACCTTAAAAAAGAAAGCCTCTTCAGTGAAGCAGCGGCCTGCCCGACCTGCCATATCAGCTACCCCGAATTTACACCGGCAAATTTCTCTTTTAACTCTCCTCACGGGGCCTGTGAAGCCTGTGACGGTTTAGGAACAGTTCTCGAATTTGACCCGGATCTGATTGTTCCGGACCCTGACATATCCTTGCGGCAAGGTGCCGTACTGGTCTGGCAGAATAGGGATTCTGTCCAGTTCATGGAATTTCTGGATGCCCTGACCGCCCATTTTCAGGAAGATATTTACAAACCATTCAAAGACCTATCCCTTGAGTTTAGACAGGTCATTTTTTACGGGTCAGGAAATAAGAAAATTCCCTTTTATGTAGAGCGGGCCGGAAAAAAAATCACCTATAAAAAAGAATTCGAAGGGGTGATCCCGGGCCTTAAGCGCCGGTATAAGGAAACCCGCTCAAGCCTGGTCAGGGATGATCTTCAACGGTATATCAGTTTTACCCCATGCCCAAGCTGCAAGGGAACCCGTCTGAATGCTGCCGCCCGTTCCGTAAAGGTAGAAGAAAAGACCATTGGGGAGATTTCAAACTTGTCCATCCTGGAGGCAGCCCGTTTTTTTTCCTCTCTTAATTTACCCATGAAAGACCGTCCTATTGCGCTTCCCATTTTACAGGAAATAAAGAAACGGCTTGAATTCTTAGAAAACGTCGGGCTTGAATACCTGACCATAGACCGGGCTGCCGCCACCCTCTCCGGCGGTGAAAGCCAGAGAATCCGGCTGGCAACTCAGATTGGCTCCATGCTCACAGGGGTTCTTTATGTGTTGGACGAACCCAGCATCGGCCTGCATCAAAGGGATAATGCCAGACTGTTAAAAACGCTTCTGGATCTAAAAAATTTTGGCAATACCGTTCTGGTAGTAGAACATGATGAGGATACCATAAGGGCAGCCGATCATATCATTGATATTGGACCGGGAGCAGGGATCAACGGTGGAGAAATTATGTTTTCCGGCCCCCCTGAGGACCTGATCCGGAACGGGGAACAGTCATTGACCGGCCAGTATTTATCCGGAAAAAAACAAATCCTGTATGGAAAAACCCGTAGATCCGGGACCGGTAATTCAGTCACCATTTTTAAAGCCTGCGCCCATAACCTGAAACATATTGATGTCTCATTTCCCATAGGGTGTTTGACCTGTGTTACGGGGGTATCGGGTTCAGGCAAATCCACACTGATTTTATCTACGCTTTACCCGGCCCTGTCCAATAAATTCAACCGTACCCGCAAAAGGGTTGGAAAACATGAAAAAATAGCCGGACTTGAGGCCCTTGAAAAAGTAATCCACATTGACCAGTCTCCCATAGGAAGAACCCCGAGATCAAATCCAGCCACCTATACCCAGGTTTTTAATTTGGTGCGTGAGTTATTTGCCAAAACCCCTGAAGCCAGGGAAAGGGGCTACAAATCAGGACGGTTCAGCTTTAATATCAAAGGGGGAAGGTGTGAGGCCTGTTCCGGAGACGGAATAAAAAAAATTGAAATGCATTTTCTTCCGGATGTATACGTCATATGCGATGTCTGTAAAGGAAAGCGGTATAACCGGGAGACCCTTGAAATAAAATACAAGGGGTTAAATATTGCCCAGGTCATGGACATGACCATTAATCAGGCCCTTTCCTTTTTTGATAAAATAGGGACCATCAAAAGCAAACTGGAAACCTTAAACCGGGTAGGACTAGGGTATATCAAGCTTGGGCAGCCGGCCACAACCCTTTCAGGGGGGGAGGCCCAAAGAATTAAACTTGCCCGGGAATTGTCTTATAGAAACAGTGGAAAAACCATCTATGTTTTAGATGAGCCGACCACCGGCCTGCATCCCGATGATATCAATAAATTGATGGCTGTTCTCAATGAACTGGTTGATTCAGGCAACACGCTAATTGTGATTGAACACAACCTGGATGTAATTAAATGTGCTGACCATATCATCGATTTAGGCCCTGAAGGCGGGGATAAAGGCGGGTATATAGTAGCAACCGGAACCCCTGAGGAAATTGCACAAAATAAAAAATCCTATACTGGATGTTATCTTGAGAAAGTGCTTAACCGTGAAAAAAATAAAAATGGCACAAAACCGGAAATTTAATACATAACATGGGGGATATTCACACAATACAGCGATCCGTGTCACAGGGGCAGGCCCCATCAATCTCACATGCAAATGCAATCTTGGACGCCTTTTCATATACGCCGGGCAGAACCGGTTGAAAAAACCTGGCGGCATCCATATTCAAAAGTTTTCCTTTCCCGGGAATATGATCCAGTCCCTGGGCAGACACTTTTCCCGTTATGCCATTTATAATCTCAGCATCCTCCCCGTTAGTAGTGACAACAAACGGAATCTGATAAGGGGCAATAACCCTGGACAATGCCAAATTAGAAAGCCGGCGGGTTACAAGAGAACCTGGCGCAAATTTGAGAATCATCCAGACTTTATCCTGAAATTTGACCACAAAATTAACTATTAGCACTGCATTACGCCCCCCCGTAGTAATATTCAGCTTCTGGTCTTTAATAAGGTCTGCCTTGCTGTACCCCAAATTATTGACAAGATGTTTTGAAAGCTTTTGCAGGTAACGTTCATCATGGGTATCCGGAATAATCTTTCCGGTAAGGAAATCTGTTAATTCCCCCATTATTAAATGATGCGGATTGGTTTCCATTTGGCAGCCTCCATTTTCAGGAAGATTAAAATCTTGCCATTAAAGTAAGCAGTTTATGAACATGATCAAATGAAAAAGAAAACCAGTCTCTGGATCAATAAAAAAAGGCTTTTGGGAAAATTCCAAAAGCCTCTTATTTTCGGTGGTCGGGACGGCGTGATTTGAACACGCGACCACTTGTCCCCCAGACAAGTGCGCTACCAGGCTGCGCTACGCCCCGATAGTTGAACAGAGGATTTTTATCATCCTTTATACGCAGTGTCAAGAAAGAATCAAAACAAGAACAATATTTTTTTAAATAACGCTAAATAAAAAAGCCCTGACCAAAATAATTTGATCAGGGCTTTTAGAAAAATAACCCGGCAGCGTTCTACTCTCCCACACAGTCTCCCATGCAGTACCATCGACGCTAAGGCGCTTAACTACCGTGTTCGAGATGGGTACGGGTGTGGCCGCCTCGCCATTGCCACCGGGTTAAACCGGCCAGGACCTGGAACTTCTGATTAATGTACTGTTACCGCGTTCCCGGAATCCTGTAAATTTGTTGTAGTAAATTTTTGCCATCAAAGAATTTAAGTTTATCTGTGGAAAAAAGTGGCTAAGCCTCACGACCTATTAGTACCGGTAAGCTCAACATGTTACCATGCTTACACACCCGGCCTATCAACCTTGTCGTCTTCAAGGGGTCTTCAGTCCGAAGATGGGATATCTTATCTTGAAGTTGGCTTCCCGCTTAGATGCTTTCAGCGGTTATCCGTACCCAACTTGGCTACCCAGCAATGCCCCTGGCGGAACAACTGGAACACCATTGGTTGGTCCAATCCGGTCCTCTCGTACTAGGATCAGATCTCCTCAAATATCCTGCGCCCACGAAAGATAGGGACCAAACTGTCTCACGACGTTTTAAACCCAGCTCACGTACCACTTTAATTGGCGAACAGCCAAACCCTTGGGACCTGCTCCAGCCCCAGGATGTGATGAGCCGACATCGAGGTGCCAAACCGCCCCGTCGATGTGAACTCTTGGGGGCGATAAGCCTGTTATCCCCGGCGTACCTTTTATCCGTTGAGCGACGGCCCTTCCATTCAGAACCGCCGGATCACTAAGACCTACTTTCGTACCTGCTCGAAATGTCTCTCTCGCAGTCAAGCTCCCTTATGCCTTTGCACTCTATGGCTGGTTTCCAATCAGCCTGAGGGAACCTTCGCGCGCCTCCGTTACTCTTTGGGAGGCGACCGCCCCAGTCAAACTACCCACCAGACACTGTCCCAAGTCCGGGTTACGGACCATGGTTAGAACACTGAAATATGAAGGGTGGTATTTCAAGGGTGACTCCACCTGTACTGGCGTACCGGTTTCCTAGTCTCCCACCTATCCTGCACATCATATCCCAAAATCCAATGTCAAGCTGTAGTAAAGGTGCCGGGGTCTTTCCGTCTTTTCGCGGGTAGACGGTATCTTCACCGCCATTCCAATTTCGCTGAGTCCCTGGTTGAGACAGTGTGGAAGTCGTTACGCCATTCGTGCAGGTCGGAACTTACCCGACAAGGAATTTCGCTACCTTAGGACCGTTATAGTTACGGCCGCCGTTTACTGGGGCTTCGGTTCAGTGCTTCGCTTACGCTAACAAATCCCCTTAACCTTCCAGCACCGGGCAGGCGTCAGACCCTATACCTCGTCTTGCGACTTTGCAGAGTCCTATGTTTTTAGTAAACAGTCGCTACCACCAATTCTCTGCGGCCCCCAACAGCTTATTGTGTATACAAATCACCATCAGGGGCATACCTTCTCCCGAAGTTACGGTATCATTTTGCCGAGTTCCTTAACCAGGGTTCTCTCAAGCGCCTCGGGATACTCTCCCTGCCTACCTGTGTCGGTTTGCGGTACGATCACCTGTTATCTCGATAGAGGCTTTTCTTGGCAGCATGGGTGCAGTCAGTTTATGGGGTAAACCCCTCCTCATCACTTCTCGGCCTTAGAGTTCCGGATTTGCCTAAAACTCCAGCCTACTAGCTTGAACCGCCTATTCCAGCAGACGGATGACCTGCCCTCCTGCGTCCCCCCGTCTCTCAAACGATAACAAGGTGGTACAGAAATATTAATCTGTTTTCCATCGACTACGCCTTTCGGCCTCGCCTTAGGGATCGACTAACCCTGAGAAGATTAGCTTTACTCAGGAAACCTTGGGCTTACGGCGAGCGGGCCTCTCACCCGCTTTATCGCTACTCATGTCAGCATGGTCACTTGTGCAACCTCCACACAACCTCACGGTTGCGATTCTTCGGCGGCACAACGCTCTTCTACCAATGAAATAAATTTCATTCCGCAGCTTCGGTACTATGCTTTAGCCCCGATACATTTTCGGCGCAGATCCACTCGACCAGTGAGCTGTTACGCTTTCTTTAAAGGATGGCTGCTTCTAAGCCAACCTCCTGGTTGTCTGGGCATTCCCACATCCTTCTCCACTTAGCATAGATTTGGGGACCTTAGCTGGCGGTCTGGGTTGTTTCCCTCTCGTCCGCGGAACTTAGCTCCCGCGGGCTGACTCCTGCACTCTAACTTATCGGTATTCGGAGTTTGGTTAGGTTTGGTAATCTGGTGAGACCCCTAGCCCATCCAGTGCTCTACCTCCGACAAGAAACGTGCAAGGCTATACCTAAATATATTTCGAAGAGAACCAGCTATCTCCAGGTTTGTTTGGCCTTTCACCCCTATCCACACCTCATCCGAACAGTTTTTAACCTGTGACGGTTCGGGCCTCCACGAGATTTTACTCCCGCTTCACCCTGGACATGGATAGATCACCTGGTTTCGGGTCTACTCAATACAACTTTCGCCCTGTTCAGACTCGCTTTCGCTTCGGCTACACCTATCGGCTTAACCTTGCTATATTAAGTAACTCGCTGACTCATTATGCAAAAGGCACGCGGTCACACTGCAAGCAGTGCTCCCACAGCTTGTAAGCAAACGGTTTCAGGTACTATTTCACTCCCCTAACAGGGGTACTTTTCACCTTTCCCTCACGGTACTGGTTCGCTATCGGTTGCCAAGTCGTATTTAGCCTTATGTGATGGTCCACACTAATTCCCACAGAATTCCTCGTGTTCCGCAGTACTTGGGAGTACAATCAGGAGATCGATTATTTTCGCTTACAGGACTGTCACCTTCTTTGGTTAAGCTTTCCAGCTCATTCAACTAATAATCAATTTTATCACTCCTGGAATCATCCGAAACTGATTCGCATGCATCCCGCGACCCCGATAACGCAACGCTTTCGGGCTTACACGTTACCGGTTTGGGCTGGTCCCCGTTCGCTCGCCGCTACTTGGAGAATCGTTTTTACTTTCTTTTCCTGGGGGTACTAAGATGTTTCAGTTCTCCCCGTTACCCTCCTTAACCTATTTATTCAGTCAAGGATGACACAGTATTGACCGTGCCGGGTTGCCCCATTCAGAAATCTCCGGATCAATGGGTGTTTAGCCCCTCCCCGAAGCTTATCGCAGCTTTCCACGTCTTTCTTCTTCACTTGGCACCAAGGCATCCGCCGTTTGCTCTTAGTAGCTTAGCCACTATTCCACAAATAAACTTAAACGCTTTGATGTTTTTGAAAATTTTGTGAATTTTAAGCGTTGCTTCACACAGATTTTAAAACGGCGTAGCACACTACGCCTTATTCAAAATCTGTGCTTGCGCCTTGAACTTCACTAAAATTTTCTTCAACATGATTATGCTGTAAAAACTTTGGTAAACTTCAAGCGCTAATTCACAAATTTTTCTTCAACATAGCTCGCAAAAGCCTGATCAACATCAAACTCTCACGATTTATGATTAATTCAGTTGCCTTTACGGCAACTGCGCAATTGATATTTACTACAACAAATTTTCAAAGAACATGACAGATCCGGCTACTCTTGTTCACCGTTTTGATCTCTCAAAATTGGCCAGTGATAGCCTTAAAGCTTTTTTTATCTTTCCTTTGAAAGGAGGTGATCCAGCCGCTGATTCCTCAACGGCTACCTTGTTACGACTTCACCCCAGTTATCAACCATACCTTAGGCGCCTGCCCCCCGTAAAGGTTAGCCCAGCGACGTCGGGTATAATCAACTCCCATGGTGTGACGGGCGGTGTGTACAAGGCCCGGGAACGTATTCACCGTGGCATGCTGATCCACGATTACTAGCGATTCCAACTTCATGGAGTCGAGTTGCAGACTCCAATCCGGACTGAGATAGGCTTTGGGGATTCGCTGACCATCACTGGCTCGCTGCCCTTTGTACCTACCATTGTAGCACGTGTGTAGCCCTGGACATAAGGGCCATGAGGACTTGACGTCATCCCCACCTTCCTCCCCGTTAACCGGGGCAGTCTCTTTAGAGTTCCCACCTTAAAGTGCTGGCAACTAAAGATAAGGGTTGCGCTCGTTGCTGGACTTAACCAAACATCTCACGACACGAGCTGACGACAGCCATGCAGCACCTGTCTCTGTGCTCCCGAAGGCACTTTGCCGTTTAAGGCAAATTCACAGGATGTCAAACCCAGGTAAGGTTCTTCGCGTTGCGTCGAATTAAACCACATGCTCCACCGCTTGTGCGGGCCCCCGTCAATTCCTTTGAGTTTTAGTCTTGCGACCGTACTTCCCAGGCGGTACACTTAATGCGTTAGCTCCGGCGCAGCAGGTTTTAATACCCGCTACACCTAGTGTACATCGTTTACTGCGTGGACTACCGGGGTATCTAATCCCGTTCGCTACCCACGCCTTCGCGCCTCAGCGTCAGTATCGGTCCAGAGAGATGCCTTCGCCATCGGTGTTCCTCCTGATATCTACGAATTTCACCTCTACACCAGGAATTCCTCTCTCCTCTCCCGTACTCAAGTCTTGCTGTTTCAAATGCACGTCCGGGGTTGAGCCCCGGGCTTTCACATCTGACTGACAAAACCGCCTACGCGCCCTTTACGCCCAATAATTCCGAATAACGCTTGCGCCCCCCGTGTTACCGCGGCTGCTGGCACGGAGTTAGCCGGCGCTTCCTCCACTGGTACCGTCAATACTACCATCTATTAAACAATAGTAACTTCTTCCCAGTTGACAGAGCTTTACGACCCAAAGGCCTTCTTCACTCACGCGGCGTTGCTGCGTCAGGGTTTCCCCCATTGCGCAAAATTCCTCACTGCTGCCTCCCGTAGGAGTCTGGACCGTGTTCCAGTTCCAGTGTGACTGATCATCCTCTCAGACCAGCTAACCATCGTTGCCTTGGTAGGCCTTTACCCCACCAACTAGCTAATGGTCCGCAAACTCATCCACAAACAATTGCTTCCAAGGATCGGCAATCTTTCATTAATCAACTTGTGTCAATTAACTTTATCCGGTATTAGCTGCCCTTTCGAACAGTTATCCCAGGCTTGTGGGTAGATTATCTACGTGTTACTCACCCGTGCGCCACTCTACTCAAGGTTGCAAGCAACCTCTTTCTCGTTCGACTTGCATGTGTTAAGCACGCCGCCAGCGTTCATTCTGAGCCAGGATCAAACTCTCCAGTTATAATCCTTTTTCCTAAAAACTCTTGGTCTTGACTTGCTAATTAAAACAAATCAACTTGACCCGCTTCAAAACTTCACTGACCAATTTTCAAAGATCAAAATCCTCAATCAAGAGAACTCAAAGAGAATACATTAAACCCCGCTTAATGTCAAATCTTTTTTATTTTTTTATTTCAATACCAACCCTGCGGGAAGATTTTCCCCGAATTGGGCAGTCTTTTCTTTTAAATCCATCCTGATTTTTTCTCTGACCTTGTTAATCAGCTGTTCAGGGGCACCTTGCCCAATTAACCAGGTCATTACTTTTTCATGGATTTCGGCATCAATATCCCGGGTTCGATCACCGGTTTTCCTTGCCATGGCAGCAATCAGCTGATGAATGGGGTCTTTCCTATCCCAATTTTTCTTCATTAAATACAGGATCCATTTTCCAACCTCAGACGGCGGGACGACTCTGTCTATGGAGCCGTATAACAGCTGCCTGTCTCCGAACCTTCCTATAGTCCAAAACAAGGTGTCCTGCTTTTTCCCCGGTTTGATCTGCGGCAAAAGGGCTTTGGCAAGAACGACTTTATCTTTGACCAACAGCCGCTCCATGTTACCGGCTGCCATCCACAGCTCTGTCTTTTCCTGAGGGGGCAGTTTGCTTTTATTTTTTGTCAGTACACCGGATACTTCCTGAAAAAATTGTCTTTGCTGCCCGGCCTTCAGACCGGCCGCTATCCTTCTGATAAAAATCCACCACTCCAGTCGATTCTGAGTATCCTTTTCAAACTTAAGCCCGGATAGATAAACCTTCCACAATTTCCTGACACGGTTTTCGTCAAAGGCGTCTCCAAATCCAGGCCTCATACAAAACCCCGTCAGGTTTAACCACCGGGCCTCATGTTCCGGAGACGTACTTCTGAAACTTTCAAGGTCTATGAGCCGATCTGAAAGCTTTCTTAAAAACGAAAGGGGCCAGTTCGACTTTTTTTGCTCTACAATTGTTTCAATTTTCCTGACAACGTGTTGGGGTCCCTCAATATCATTGGCGGAAAAAGCATGCACGACTTCAGAACAGGCATGTTCTATGAGAGAATCTTCATAAACCTGGGTTTCTGTTGTTTCAATATCCGTCTGCATTCCTCGAAGCTGAAACTGAAGCTTCCAACGATGTTCACTGGCAACAGACCGGCAATACATGGCAAGGGTTCCCATCTCGGTATATTCAGCGCCAATATTCACTGGGATTTCTTTTTTCTCCCCAGTTTTACCGAATTTAATGATGGTCTGAATCGGGGCCATGGGGGTCAGGGTGTTGTCAATGGAGAGAATATCTCCAGCTGAATCGCCGGACCGGAAACTTGAACTATACACCGGGAAACTTACCGGCTGGTTGGTCCTGACCTTGTATTCCATTTTGGGCAGGCTGATTTCAGATCCCTCATCCAGGCCCCTTTCCACAAGGCATACCGCCTTCTGACCCGCCTGGGAAAATACTGAAACCCCCAGATAATAGCTTCTTGGGCTTCCGCTGCCGACTTTAACCCCGATCCCCTGCTTGACAAGCCCGTAATAAGATGCCCCTAAACCCACCGCCAATTCAGGACTGTTATTTTCAAGAATCTTTGGTTTAGAGGAATCTGTGGTTTTAAACCAGCGCCGGATGGATTCTCTGATTCTTGATTGGACAAGAACCGGTTTCAGGGTTCCGCCGTTAAATAAAATAAAATCGGGCAAAGGCTCTTTTTTGTTCAAAGCAGCCTGAATATTCTCCCGATGTTTCTCAAGAAAAGCAATAATATGTTTCGTAACAGACCGTTCCTTTTCAAAAGGAAGGCCAAAATCAGCAATTTCCTTACCCGGTTCGATCTGACTTAAATTTTCTGAATCCACATCGGCAAAGAACTGGCCCCTTAGAACTGATTCCACATCCTGCTTTGTCAGATCAGCCGAAAGCGTCCCCGCAATCAACGAGCGCCCCTCGCCTTTTATGGTGATGCGAACGCTTTTTTCGTCATTGCCCAGGATCACTTCCTTTGCCTCCCGGCATCTGTGGCAAAGGGTTTTCCATTTATCCGAAGTCATGGAAGTGCTTGACTTGAATTTGGATTCGACTATTTTGGCAAGTTCCAGATCAATATTGTCCCCGCCCAGAATCAGGTGATCCCCAACCGCTATCCGCTCGAATCTTGGCGTGCCCTGTGTGGCTTTCAAAGAAATCAGGCTGAAGTCCGTTGTCCCGCCGCCCACATCACAGACCAGGACAAGGTCGTCTTCCCGGATATGCTGCTCCCAGTCCGATTCATGACGGATCAACCATGAATAAAAGGCAGAAAGCGGCTCCTCAAGAAGGGTAACCGATTCGCCAAGCCCGGCCTTACCAACCGCTTCCATGGTTAAATCTCTGGCCTCTTCATTAAAAGACGCCGGCACGGTAATGACCACAAACTGATTCTCGATAAACTTATCCTCATCCTTGACGAAGTAGTTCCAGGCGCTCCGGATATGGGTCAGATATTCAGCGGTTGCATCCACCGGTGAGATTTTTTCGACCCCTTGGGACCCCCATGGCAGAATCCTGGCCTGGCGATCGGCATTGGCATTACACAACCAGCTTTTTGCTGAAGACACAAGCCTTGACGGAATTTTTGAACCATGATCCCGGGCAAACGTCCCGGCAAACATATCCTCCCGCTTTTTCCAGGGATGTTTGAGGGTTTCCTTTGAAATATCATAATCGCCGGGGATATATAAAAATGAGGGCAAAACGGAAATCTTTGAAAACTCACCATGACCGGTAAGCTGAGGGATATTAAAAACCTTGATCACTTTCTTTTTATCGGGCAGTTGCTTGATAACGCCCTGTTCTCGAAGCTGGGCCACATCCACATAAGAAACCGCACAATTGGTGGTGCCCAAATCAATCCCGATGACATATTGTCTTTCCTGAAAATCCACTATTTCCCCTGGTAATTTATTAGATTTCGACCTCGGCCGGCGTCATAATGCTTGAATCCTGAATATCCAAAAGACTGGGAATCTCTTTTTTACCGGCTCTCCAGCCCCGGTGTCTTAAAATGCCTTCAAAAGGCGGTTCACCGGTGACATTTCCCACCAGGCTGACGGAGTCCATGTCAAAACCCGGCTCAATGGTTACAGTCTCTCCTTCTTTTGAATCAATCACGGGTTTTGGATCAATATACTTTTTAACCGCCCGTTTACAATCTTCTTGTATGCTTCTGACCGCAGCCCCGATCTGTTCGTCCTCGTAGAGACTTAAGTCTTCTTCAAAAAAATCCAGGAGGCGGCCTTCTCTTTGGAGAATGGAAAGGGTATGAAGGAAAAGCCGCCTTTTTCTTTCCTGCTCTATCCAGTGATCTATGAAATCTTTTTGTGTTGCCTTTTTCTCCGGTTTTACTGCCGGCTGAACATTCATCTGGTTAAATGCAGAAGACATAAAAATTTTCAACAGCAGCCATCCCACTCCCCCTAAAAATAAGCAGCCCCCCATAATTCCAGGAACTACCCATACATAAAAATTCTGAGAAATAAGGTCCAGCTGCCCGGCCCAGACCGGTATATTCTCAAGCAAGAGTTCCTTGCCGGAATCCATAGAAAAAACAGATAAAAACCAATTTATAAGATAATAAGTTCCACCACAAAGCACAGCGCTCAAAAACAACATATACACCGCAATAACGAAGAAAGACCGCCTTTCATATATCTTTGAAATCTGCAATTATTTTTCCTTTCTTAAATTTACGGTTCACCCCTTTGAAAATGAAAAACCATGTTGAAATAATCAACATGGTCTTCAATTATAATGCAAATTTTTTCTATATCAAGGGATGTTTGAGTCCTGGAATCAGGGGGCTCTAAACGGGTCAACGGACTTATGTTACCGTAATTCTATCTTTATTGTTTTCAAATACCTTCTGCCCGACACCTTTCACATTCATGATATCTTCAGGCGCCTTAAAAGGGGTCTTTTCCCGATATTCTATGATTCTATCCGCGAGGGCCTCACCAACACCTTTGAGTGTCATCAATACCTCTTTGCTTGCGGTATTAATATTCACCTTTTCGGCCTGGGCCACAGCAGTAGAAAGGCAAAGACAAATGAATAAGCCAATGAAAATGACCGAAAGTGATCTTTTTGAGTTTCTCATAGCGTTCTCCTTTTTGTGAAAAGTCTAAAATATTGGGTACAAAACTCCCCCTGATTCCAAAACCGAATTCAGAAAGAAGCGAACAAGCGACTCATTTACAAAAAAAGAAAAGCCTCTGCTGCCATTTTCAAGCACTGTTGATCATATCAACTTCAAATGAATATTTTGTATATAAAATAAATACATTGTCATTTCAATAAAAAATAGTTTCTTACATCAATTCCAAATTTAGCAAGGCACTCAAAAAAAAATGATCGGAATATGATATTAAAAGATAAAGGGGGTGAGACCGGGCATGTTGATTCCCACGGTTTTTTTCTAATAAATTATCCGGTCGGCCTGTATTCTGGTATCATTTCCTTCATAAGGGACCGGATTCCTGCCCCATCCCGGTCCTTTGCTTTCTCCTTGAGGAGGGAAAGCTTCCCGTTCAGCACCTCCGGATTCAAGCAGCTGGTGTTCAGCACCATAATTTTTTTATGGCCGGTGGGAACCACATCTTCTATATCCGTCATCAACTCTTCATACAATTTTTCCCCTGGCCGAAGGCCGGTATATTCAATTTTAATATCACCATCAGGTTCAAATCCGGAGAATCGAATCAAATCCCTAGCCATATTATCAATATTAATAGGCTCTCCCATTTCCAGAAGAAAAATCTCGCCGCCATTTCCCATGGCACCGGCCTGAAGTATCAGCTGACAGGCTTCAGGAATAAGCATAAAGAACCTTACAATATCCGGATGAGTAACCGTTACCGGCCCCCCTTCTGCAATCTGCTTTTTAAATAAGGGAATCACACTGCCCACACTTCCAATCACATTCCCGAACCTCACCGTCATAAAAGAGGTGCCGCTATTGCCGTCGGCACAGCCAATCTCCTGAACCAGCAATTCTGCAATCCGCTTACTTGTTCCCATGACATTGGTGGGATTGACCGCTTTATCCGTAGAAACAAAAACAAATTTGTCGCATTTAAATGCCTTGGAGACTTCAATAAGATTTTTTGTGCCGAAAACATTATTTTCCACAGCTTTCCAAGGGTGTTCCTCCAGCATGGGCACATGTTTATAGGCCGCAGCATGAAAAACGATCTCCGGCTGAAGCTGATGAAACACCTTGTCGAGTTCTTCTCTGTTCTGAATATCACCCAGGACAGGAACCACCTCAATATTTTGAAAATTCTTCTTTAGCTCAAGGTCAATTTCATACAACGGGCTTTCCGCCCTTTCAAAAAGAATGATTTTCTCAGGAGAATACCTGCAGATCTGCCGGCACAGCCCAGTTCCGATGGACCCGCCTGCCCCTGTTACAAGCACCCGCTTGCCGCCAAGATATTTTCCTATCTGCTCCTGATCCAGTTTTACCGGTTCTCTTCCCAAAAGGTCCCTGTATTCAACCTTTCTGATGGAGGTAACATCAATCTTTCCATTGATCAATTCCCCTAAATTGGGAATGGTCTTAAAATCCACATCAGCCTTTTTACACAACCCGACAATCTGCCTCATCCGGTCTGCACCCAGGCTTGGGATCGCAATAATAACATCTTCAGCTCCGGACAATTTGACGGTCTGTCCCAGATTTTCAATCGTATTCAAAACTGACACGCCATGTATCTTTCTGCCAATCTTTGAAGGGTCGTCATCCAGAAACCCTAAAACACGGGATTTCACAGAAGGGTTCTCTTTAAACTCTCTGCACACTTTTTGCCCGTAATCTCCTGCCCCAATGATCAAAGTTCCTTTGAGGTCTCCAACATTCTTCTTTCTGAACACCTTGAATAAGGCATATTTTACATCCTGAAGTGTAATTTTTTCTGTAAATTCTTCAAAACATAAACGTACAGACAACCGCAGGCTTGAAATAAAAAATACAGTAAGATAAAAGTCGATAACAAATACCGACCTGGAAATGTCTTCAAACCTGGTCAGATATAAAACCAAGGCAATTATAATGAACATTGCAACAATTGAAGCCTTTGCAATGCTAATCAAATCATTGAGGCTTGTATATCGCCACATCCCCCTATACAAATCAAAAAAATAAAAGCACAAAATCTTGCACAGGATAATATATGGAAGGAAGTGTAAAAAACTTTTATAAACCCATTGACTTTGGACAAAATCATATCGAATCAAATGAGCCAGATAAAATGAACTCCCCCATAAAATAATATCAAGCAGCAAAACAATGAATAAATTTCTTGATATCCTAATTCTCATTACTTAACCCTAAAAAACATTTCGAATCCACTTCGTATATAAACTACTATGTTGTAAAATATACGGATCACTTTTTCACCCGATCTCCGGCCCCTTTGCCAGAAACTGTCATAAGAATATAATGAAAATACTTTTTAACAGAAAAATCCTTCAGCATTTTCTGATCAGTTTCAGCCAGTAACATTGGTGTTGACATATCTATTTTATTTACTTGAGCCAAGCCAGTG
This sequence comes from uncultured Desulfospira sp., assembly GCA_963663165.1. Classification (GTDB taxonomy): domain Bacteria; phylum Desulfobacterota; class Desulfobacteria; order Desulfobacterales; family Desulfobacteraceae; genus Desulfospira. The sequence continues at coordinate 2,135,639 of OY760175.1, forward strand.
ATCCCGGGACGGACGTTAAAAACCCCCCTTGCAGACCGCGTCTGAATCAATTCAAACTGATTTAACAAACACGGTCGGGGGCCTACGAGGCTCATCTCACCTTTAAGAACGTTCCAAAGCTGAGGCAGCTCATCCAATTTGGTACAGCGCAGGAAATGTCCGAACTTCGTTATTGAAGAAACACTGGCCAAATGGCTTGCGACCGAAGCAGTATCTAACTTCATAGTACGAAATTTAATCAAGACAAAAGGCTTCTTTCCCTTACCGACTCGTTTCTGACGAAAAATTGGATATCCAGTGTCCAAAAGTCCAATAATAAGCAACAAAAGAAGGAGAGGAGAGCTTAAAATGATACCAACTGCGGAAAATCCAATATCAAGAAAACGAATAATTTTAATCTCTTCATACGCCTTACTTGCCAACATATCAGCAACACAACACCTAAGTCCATCATTAACGGAAATAGGCGGCTCCCAGCCCAGAAGATCCCGGGCCTTGCTGATATCAATTTGTAATGAGCCCAGCAAACGTTGGGCAACAGCCTGCTTCCCCATTAACAATGCCCCAAGATCCAATAATTTAGCAGGCACCGGGATCAAACGGGCCTGTTTGTTTATGGCTTTGCCAATACGGTATAGCAGATCAGTAGTCGACAAGTCTTTGCCATCAGAAACGAGGAACACCTGGTTGGCGGCAGCAGGATGATCAATGCAGGTGATAATAAAATCGATAAGATTCCTCAGCGCTATCAGACTACGTTTATTATGAACAGCCCCCAAAGGCAATGGGATGCCTTTATCAAGCCACTGGATTATGCTTTGGAAATTCCCCTTAACATTCGGGCCGTAAACCAATGGTGGCCGTATAACAGTAATCTCCATATCCCAATCATCTGCCATTTTAAACAATTCATTTTCTGCCTCTAATTTCGATATTCCATAAGGACCTTGGGGCTCAGGAGACATATCCTCTGTAAAGGGGGTGCCTGGTTGTGAGAATTCACCATTTACTTTAATTGTACTTATGAAAATAAACCGTTGAACCCCCATCTTGGCAGCTTGACGGGCCAATGAAATTGTTCCGGCGGCATTGACTCTGCGAAATTCCGATAAAGGGTCTTTTGAAGGATCTTTCATAACGTGAACCCTTGCTGCAGTATGGATAATCACATCAATATTTTCCAAGACCTGCTTCCAATCTGTTTCCTCACTTAACTCACGCGTGTTGTGAATGCTGACGCCTTCAATATTTATCTGCCCCGCGCCTCTGCTCGTACCACGGACATTATAGTCTCCGCTTTGCGATAATACTTTGGCAAGAGCGCTTCCTATGAACCCCGTTGTTCCGGTTATCAAAATATCCAGTTTTTCTTTCCCGTTTTGCATAGATTCCAAAGTCTTCTTATCGAAATATATATTTAACATCATCCGGTTGTTCCGTTGGATTCATACCCTTTGGTGCCTGAGTAGAACCACAAAGCCGCTGTAAAATATTACAGTAGTAAACTAACCCCGCATAGCCAAATAGTCCACCATGAAAAATTTGCGAAATAAAAAATCCAGATGATAGAGAAACATAGGTAGAGATGATAACTTGATCATTTATATGAAAGAATCTGCAGCCTGCTGTAATTCTTTCATGATTTGTTGTGGGCCGAATGGGATTAATAATCCACGCGGCCCATGGCCGTTAGTTACCATCAGTCTCCTTGCCTTAATCATTTGAACAACCAAATAAAGCATGACCAAAGGTATGCAGCCGCATAAAAGATACCACTCTCAATTGCCATCTGCAGAAAACCGTTGTGAAATTTTCCAGGAAGATCCGGGAAGGTCATGATAAGCAAGATTGTACTTTTTCTGGTATGAATCTGGTTGTCTCATTTTCCAGTGCGCTTATGGACCAGAACCATTGGTCAAGCGGTGTTTTTCTTAATGGTAACTACTCACCCCGGTCAAAATCGACACCGGGGATTTCACCTGCCAAAGCAAGCTGAATGGCAACAAGAGGATTCACGCCTTTGTTTGCCATGGTTTGCAGGTAGCTTGAAATTCGACAATAAGCATGAGCATATTGCTGACATCGAAAACAACCTGATATTTTCTGTTTTACCTTTGCCATCCGAAGATCGCGTTCTGCCCGATTATTAGTGAATGGAACATATGGGTCCTTGGCAAACAGCAAAACGGCCGCTTCATTATTTTTAAGCCTTTCCCACAAATTATGGGCATCTGATTTGGCCATTTTACCGCGTTTGCCTTTTGGTTTTGGCGGGATTTCCGGCAGCTCTTTATCACCTCGTGTAAGAATGTTACGGAATCGTTTTTGCAAATTAGCGTATTCTTTATCTGCCAAACACTTTTCTTCCCGCTTTGCTACTTTATGACAAGTTTCCTGTAAAAGCTTTTTCATATTAGCAGCCCACCTGTACTGATTGGATTCAACAATAAATGTCAGTTCCCTCAATAGATGGGAACCACAAAGTCCATGTCCACAATGATCGTACGACAGGTATGATGCCCAGCAATCGTGGATTATTACCCCGCCATAGCGGGGAATAATATTCAAATCGACTATCGCCTCCTTGCCTCGCTTTCGGTGAAGTAGCTTCAAGGTGGTGCCTCCGGAGGAATACACATGTATCCAGTGATTTTTTCGATCCACCCGAAAGGATGTCTCGTCAACATGAATTGATGGGGCCTGAAGAATGTCTTCTATCGATTTGACCTCCCACCTTTCAAGTGCTTGATAAAGTCGCCAGACAAACTTTAGAAGGGTTGCTTCTGAAATTACCACACCGATCATTGCAGAAATCTGCTTTTGAACTCGGTTGAGTGCAACCATTTGGCTGATGATCAAGTGAATGACAAATGCTTTGAGTCCATTCCCATATTGCAGAGGGCCTGGCATATCCTCTGGAAATTGTCCTTTGACCGTCGTGTTACAGTTGGGGCACTCTTTGATTTCGGCATCAACATGATCCACGACTTTTTCAAAAATGATATCTATTTTGGTACGCCGCTCATATCCCTGGCAGGGTGCTTGATCAAGCGGCTGACCACATACATTACATGTTACAGCTTGCGCAACGGTGACGGTTGATTTTGTGCGGGCATTGCTAAGCTTACCGCTGACCTCTTTGCCCTTTCCTTTATTTCCAGGATCTGATTTGGAGGTCTCATCCTTAGATGTTTGTGAAGACGGTAGACTTGAGTTTTTGTTATCTTTGCGGGTCTTTTTCTCAAGGAAGATAGATAGTATCAATTCCACAATAAGGAGCATGCTGTTCATCAGAGCCCGCATCTCAGGAGATACTTTGCCCTCAGCACAAAGATTTTCAAAATCCTTTTTTAGACGGGCTATTTCTTCCCGAACACTATTTTTATCTACCGTTGCCATGTCAGCATTATAACACGGGTTTTTGGCGGCTCGAGATTTGCTCTATAGCGGATTTTCTATGTATTCGGCATCATCTGTCATGATTTTACGGTAAATTTCTGGATAAATAAGCGCCAGCATGCTTTAACAAAGGATTTGGTGACCATTTAAAAAATTTTAAAATTGACCTCAAAAAACCTGTCAAGTCTTTTTTTTAAATTTTTACATTTTTTTATGGGGTGAGTAGTTAGTGCCTGACCGGAAACCCCGATTTTGAAATTTTCAGGGGGTCGATGTTTGACAAAACCTTAAATCTTTGTTGTTCCTGTCATCACAAACCGGGAGAAATGCTTCCATCTCTGCCGGTTTTCGGCAACTTTCTCCTTTTCCGGACGCAACTGTAGTGTTTGCCGTGTTTTTTTTAAGCAATGGCCTGTTTTAAGCTGCTTTGCGCTGTTCAGACCCTTGCAGCTTTTTTAATCCCTTTTGTTGTATGTGATGCCCGATGATCTGGAGATTTCTTGCCAAAACCGACAGGCTCACATACCTCTTAAACCCTTGAATGCCATGATCCGGGCATCTGTCAAGACCATGATTTTCCAGTCCGTTTATGGCAGATTCCACCGCTGAATGTTTTCTTTTAAAACGAATGAAATCTTCCGCTGTTTCTTCTTCATATTCCGCCTTGTTGCATCTGCCTTTTTTCGGAAGCACCAAAATATCCAATCTGCCCTTCAGGTCCTTTTTGTTGCCTGGAGAGTAAAACCCTTTATCAAAACTGCATCCTTTGAGATCAGAAAATTTGCTTTGTGCCAATGTTACCATCGCAACGGCGACTTTATCATCGGTTTCTTTCTCCATCACCCGGTGGTGCAGGATAAAGCCATATTGGTCCTCCAGGATACATACCCGCAAGCCCAATTCCTGGGGAACACCGGCCTTGCCTTTTGAAATCCACTCCGTGTGGGGTTCGAAAATCGAAAAAATCTTGTCTTCATGGGGGATCTTTTCATCCTGTAACACCCGGCGTTTGATCAAATCAATTTGCCAAAGTGCGTAGTTGATATATGTTTGTAATTCTTCAGCTCGGGCTGCACATATAATATCGGATGCCGGTATCATTTCCACGGTCAATCGCGCCTTTTGAATATATTTTTCAGCAAGCTTGATATATGCTGTATGGGCATCCATAATTTGCTGGACTCTTTTGGCCTTTTTCTTTTCATCCTTTGATGTGGAATGTTTCAAACGCTGGACTATTCGATAAAGCTTTTTAAATGCTTTAATATTATACGCTGATTGCCGCCACATACTCGTTCCAATGTCCTGGCTGATAATAGCGGCAATTTGAATCATTTTTCGGACTGCATCAAAAAGCAGGTTGATATCTGTGGGATAATGAACATTGGTTTCTACAACGAATGAATCACACCGCCCAATCAAGGCTCCATCGTCCGAAGTTTTTTTTTCATCAGAAGTTTATGGCCTTCTTGCACAACCAGAGTGTTGATTTTGTCAAGAATATCTGGGGTCATAAGCCTGACATTATCTTTCAGGGTCTGAAGGGGGTAGGCGATATCATTGTCCATCATGCCATGCCCCAGCATCTGCCTTATTGTTTTGTGGTTGTTCACCATTTCCTGGAGTTTATCATAATCCCAATTGCAATTGAGCCGAATGACGCCCATTACAAGGATCTTCCACAGGTCCATACCGGGACGTCCATTTTTAGAATCGGTACTTTCTGGGATCATGTCCGTGAGGATATCAAAAACTTTTTGTCGAAGACTCTGGTCGCAATAGATATGTTGGAGTCCCAAAAGAAGTTTGGGGATTTCATCCCTGGCTCTCATATCAATTTTAATTTGATCGATAGGGGTCTGCCCGAATGTCATCTGTAGTTCAAAAATTTTACGCAAAACGACCTCGAAGTTCTGATGGAATGTTGAAGTTTGAATTACTATTGGCTTGTCTCACAAAACATAAATCCTATATAATTTTATAGGGTTAGATTAACATAGTAATTAGTAAAAAGCAACAAGTAATTCATATCACAACAGAAACTTCAAACGAATTTCAGCCCAGATACCCCTGGAAAATATGATGGTTCCAATTTCCGGTCAGGCACTAGTTACTCTTAATGATCGATTTCATCCACCCTTCCAGACGATCAATTAATTTCTTTCGATCAAACTCATTCACTGCAAATTGCTTTCCATTCGTCCCCATCTGGCATCTTTTTTCGTCAGGCAGCTCAGACATTTCCGTAACCGCAACAGCAAGCCCTGTCCCATCTCCTGCCCGGCATACAATCCCTGCGCCGGTTTCTTTTAAAATCGAGGCACCCTCGCCGTCCAACATACCAATGATCGGGAGTCCAAACATCAAATATGATTGAAGTTTTCCAGGAATCGTCAATGACATAAACGGATCCGGTTTAAGTGATACCAGCAGCGCCTGGGCATGTTTATAAAAAGAAGGCATCCGATCAACGGGGAATCGGCCTGCCAAAAGAAACGATTTATCGACTTTTCTTTTTTTAACCTCATCCTTTAACCATTCACTCTTGCGACCGGATCCAACAATCAGCCATCGAATTTTTTCATTATCCTTTAAACTCTCCGCCGCATCCAAGATGGCACCAAAATCCTGGGCCTCCCCAATATTTCCTGCGAACATCAGGTTAAATCGGTCCGGCTCAAAGGGTATTTCGGGTGCAGGGCTGGTGCCTGGTTCTTGAAAAACAGACTCTGCCCAACTTGGGAAATATTTTATCTTTGTCTCATCAGGGCAGTACCTTGCGATTTGCTTTAGAAATCCCTTTGATTGTCCAAGAATCAAATCACAATTTTTATAAATAAATCCCACCATCTTCCCGACTACACCCAACAAAAATGGTGCTTTCACAGCATTGACGGCAGACAATGTTTCAGGCCACAAATCCAAAACCCAAAATACAATCGGGACTTTTTTAATCTTTTTTAAAACAACTGCAGGCAATCCAACCGTTACTGGCGATGGTTCAAAAACAAAAATAACATCAAACTTTTGTCTTCTTAATTTCCATGTACCGAAAACCGCCGCAAAAATAACGAAACTCAAATAATTCAATAATAGGCGGATTCCCCCTTTTCCTCGTGGAAACAAAGGCACCCTTATAACTTCGACGGATTGATATGTTGTGAATGCTTTCGGATTTTTGCGAAACTCAGGATAAACTTTTCCTACCGGGTAGTTAGGAATACCTGTAAGAACGGTTATTTCATGCCCCCTCTTAACAAACTCCTGAACTAAATCATTGACACGAAAGTTTTCCGGCCAGAAATATTGGGAGACAACTAAAATGCGCATTAAACTATGCCCGCCAGACAACTCGTTTGATATAATCCGTATAACTTAGAATGATTCTAAGGACCTTGTCAGAAACATTTGGCATTGCGTAGTCTGAAACTTTGCGCAATAACCGTTCCTTCCCCCGCGGCTGATCAGCCAAAATTTCAAGCCCTTGCATAACCCTTGCTACAGACAAACCTGTCATCATTACAGCAGCCTCCTCCATTCCCTCGGGACGCTCATGGGCCTCACGGATATTTAACGCCGGGAAATTCAGTATGGAAGATTCCTCCGTTATTGTACCGCTATCAGACAAGACAGCTTTTGCATTTACCTGGAGGTTCACATAATCTAAAAACCCAAGGGGCTTAAGAATTCGTACGTGGTCATGAACTCTGATATTCTTTTGTTCAAAACGGGCTCTTGTTCTTGGATGAGCCGACATAACAACCGGCATGTCGTGTTGCCCCGCAACTTCATTGATAATATCAGCTAGTTTCTCCAGGTGATCATCTGAATCCACGTTTTCTTCCCTATGAGCGCTCACCACAAAATACTTTTCTTCCTTGAGCCCTAATTTTTGGATCACACCAGATTTGCTTATATCGTCCTGATAGTAGCTAATCACCTCATTCATAGGACTTCCCGTTTTAATGACCCGATCAGCAGGAAGCCCTTCCCTTAAAAGGTATTCCCTGGCAATATCACTATAGGTCATATTAAGATCTGCTATGTGATCAACAATCTTTCTATTTGTTTCTTCCGGGACTCTCTGATCAAAACAGCGATTGCCGGCTTCCATATGGAATATTGGTATCTTTCTTCGCTTTGCAGGAATACAGGCAAGGCAGCTGTTTGTATCCCCAAGCACTAACAAGGCTTCAGGACGCACTTTTTCCATTATCCCATCGGCATCAATAATTATATTTCCTATCGTTAATACGGGACTGCCCTTTGCTGAATTTAAGTAAAAATCCGGTTTCCGGATGCCAAGATCTTTAAAAAAGATTTCATTAAGCTCATAATCATAATTTTGCCCTGTGTGGACCAGAATATGGTCGCAGTATTGATCCAATTTTGCCAACACCCGGGACAGTCTTATGATCTCAGGACGGGTACCAACAACCGTCATGATCTTTATTTTTTTCATTCACCCATCCTAAAAGAGTATGTATCAGGATTTCCTTGATCAAAAATTTCATTGGCCCAGAGCAATACGACCATTAGTGTATCCCCTGTATTGGTAATATCATGGGCCCATCCCGGTATTGTTTCAATAACTTCAGGATGCTGTTGGGTCACATTCACGGTTTTCTTTTCACCCGTTTCGATATTTTCAAACCTGAACATGGCCTGACCTTTTACCACGAGAAATTTTTCATTTTTGGTATGATGATAGTGCCCCCCCCGTGTTACGCCCGGGTGGGCCGTAAAATATGAAAACTGGCCGGAGTCTTGAGTTTTAAGCACTTCAACAAAATCTCCCCGGTCATCACCATGCTTTTCTAGAGGATATCGAAATGTGTCCGGCTTTAAATAAGACAAATAAGTGGCATAAAGGGCCCTTACAAACCCCTTTCCTACCGCTTGAGTCGTCAGGTTTTTTCTGCTGTCGGCAAATCGGCGAACCTGGTCTGCCAATTGCCCTAAGCTGGTTTGATATACCGGCGAGATTTCACAAAAGCCTGGGGTCTTTTTGCCTCTTAAAACCGTGATAATATCATTCACAACATCATCAATATAGACCAGGCTCAATTTTGTCTTTGGATCGTTGATGGTAATCGGCAACCCATTGGCAATGTTATGACAAAACGTTGCCACCACAGAATTATACTCAGGGCGGCCCCACTTTCCAAAAACATTTGTAAACCGGTAAAGATAAACATCGCTGCCGGTTTTTGCGCCATAGGTTTCAATTACTTTTTCTGCCGCCCGTTTTGATTTACCGTAGGGAGAATCGTTTTCGGCCTGAATTGAAGATGAATAGACAATGGGGATTTTCTTGGGGGATGTGGTCAGCGCATCACACAATGTTTCGGTAAGATTTACATTTCCATGAACAAATTCGACATCATTCTCAGGCCGGTTAATACCGGCCAGATGGACAACCCAGTCTGCCTTGGGTGCGATTTCTTTTAATTGCTCCAAATTATTTTCCCGGGTAAATTTCGAGGTCTCAATCCCATCTATCTCCTTGAGTCTGCAAATGAGATTGCGCCCCATAAACCCGTCAGCACCAGTAACCAATACCTGCATTATTCCTCCGGGTCCACCTGCTCCCCCTTAAGGGTTGCCTGAATAAATTTAAGTTTCATAAGCAGTGTTTTCATCTCCTGGATATTCAGCCGATCCGTGTTATCCGAGTTATATTCCCCGGCGATGGTTATTTTTTCCTCACCCTGATCAAAAAACTTATTGTAATTGAGATCCCTTCGATCCGGGGGAATCCTAAAATAACTGCCAAGGTCTTCTGCATTGGCCATCTCTTCACGGCTAAGCAAAGACTCATATCGTTTTTCTCCATGACGGGTGCCGATAATTCGAGGTTTGATATTTGGATCTTGCCCAAGCAGTTCGGTTAAGGCTTTGGATAGGACCTCAATGGTAGCAGCAGGAGATTTTTGGACAAAAATCTCACCGGGCCTGCCATGTTCAAATGCGTACAATACCAAATCAACCGCATCATCCAGGGTCATCATGAACCGGGTCATGTTTGGATCGGTTATGGTCAATGGCCGCCCCTGTTTGATCTGCTCTACAAAAAGAGGGATAACAGACCCCCTTGATGCCATTACATTCCCGTATCGTGTACCGCAAATAACCGTTTCATCACCACCTTCCCGGGATTTTGCAATAAAGACCTTTTCCATCATGGCCTTTGACATTCCCATGGCATTGACAGGATATACCGCTTTATCAGTACTCAGACAGATGACCCGTTTGACACCGGCATTAATAGCAGCGGTCAATACATTTTCCGTACCAAATATATTGGTTTTAGCGGCTTCAATGGGATAAAACTCACAGGACGGTACCTGTTTTAGTGCAGCTGCATGAAAAATATAATCTACCCCCCGCACCGCTTTCATAATCGAGTTGTAATCCCGGACATCTCCAATATAAAATTGTAGTCGTGAATTTTCATACCTGCGGCGCATATCATCTTGCTTTTTTTCATCCCGACTTAAAATTCGTATCTGCCTGATATCGGAATCAAGAAAACGACGCAGGACCGCATTGCCAAAAGATCCTGTACCACCGGTAATAAGCAGTGACCTGCCCAAAAACATTATTTACTTCCTTATTTTTCCCCAAAGGGTTGTGTTTCCAACAGACTCTTGTTTCAAACCATTTGCCTGTAATTAAATTACAGGCCCATTATCTGGGTATATGCTTTCTTATGGTTTTGTGTGCATATATTGATGTCCAGATGCCCAAGTACCGTTTGCCGGGCATTTAGGCCAAAAACATTTCTTTTATCATCATCTTTTAACAAAAGGCCAACTTTATCACTGAGCTCATGTGGATTTCCGGCAGACACAATATACCCGTTGACCCCATTGTTTATGAACCGTGGCACATCCCCCACATCTGTTGAAACTATGGCTTTTTCCATACTCATGGCTTCCCAGACAGAAATTGGCGATGCCTCCGTAACAGAAGCACATACATAGATATCTGCGCTTTTCAATATCCCGGCCACGTTATCGCTGGCCCCATAAAAGTGACAATTTTTAAGCTGATATTCTTCAATAAGCATTTTGAGACCCTCCAGATAATTTTTCTGGCTAGTCAGGCCAGGTCCCACAATCCAGAAAACCAAATTTGAATATTTTTTATTCAATTGGCTGGCCATTTGTATAAAATACTCAAATCCTTTGCACGGATTGATATTGCCCACCGAAACGATATGAACACCGGAATATTCTGATATTTTATTATCTTTTTCTATCTTATGCGGTTCAAAGACAGAACAGTCCACCGGCGCCTGGATTTCAAAAATCGGTTTTTTCTTCCCCAATTTCAGTTGGTCTACATAGTAATTTTTCACCCTTTGGCCAGCCACAATAAAACCATTGGCACAATAAGTTGAAATCACTTTAAAAAGGAGTTTCACATAACGGGGCATATCAGTATCGTTAAGATGCCAGAGAACTTTGCAACCCGCCAGCCTACCGGCGATTACACCTTTATACTGCCAGCTTCCCCCGCTGACATGGAGAACATCAAATTTGCCTTTCCTTAAAACCCGATAGACAGACAGCACCTCATAAGGAAAACACAGGATATATTTAGATAGATCCTGCCATCTTCTTGACAACCGGTGAAGAGGCATCAGACATTTTTCAATTCCATATTTTTCTAATTTTTGAACAAATGCATTACTGTCCGTTGACGGACAGATAACAACCGTTTCACAATGGTATTGTTTCAAGCGCCTGGCCACTTCCGCAATCCGGATCTGAGGGCCCCCAAGCCGCCCTTCTTCAATAATATTGGCTATCTTTATTCTCTTTTCCATTGTTCAAAATTGGTTCAGGCTTTCACAATTTTCACTGGGCAGATACCTTGGAAGTCTCAATTGACTTTCCACTATAAAGGTCTCCTAACGCCGGGGTTCTGCCCAACATCTTTTTAATTTTGACAATCAATTTGGTACACGCTTTCCGGCCAAAAAGCAGCAAGGCGAAAAAATACAAATAATAAAAATAAGTCGTTCCAACGCCAAGTTTTCTTAGAGTGTTAAAATATCGGATAAAGGGGATAAAGCCATTGTCCCTTTGGACGGAAAGAAGAGGATAGGAATAATTGGCAAGATCTGTCATTAACGCCTTGTATACCCCTTCATCATGGTGATAACGGCTTAAGTATTCGGCTATTTCAACCATACCTTCCACAAAATTTAAGGAAGCGTCCATTGGGAGCTTGCCAGGTTTAAACCGCTTTTTCTCAACTTCTGCTGTGCCAAAAAAATGGGTCGGTTTTTGATTCTGGTCCTTTCGCATAATGGCAATGCGATCCGATATATAGTAGCCGCCATGGTTGTATGCGACGATACCGGTCAAGTACAGTTGATACAGCAAGGTTCCGTCAAATCTTTCAGTGCCGGCCTGGGCGGCTAATTTTCTATTGATGGTATAACCGGCGATGGCAACGGAACGCCTGAAAAGGGTTTTAATACTTTTAATGCCCGGCTCAAACAGCCTGTCCCCGTCAAAATATCGAAACTCCTCAATAACCTTTTTTGTCTCACGTTCCGCCATGGCCCATGATCTTAAGATAACGCCGATACCTGGATTTTCATGGACAACACAAGCAATTCGGGACAAGGCCCCGGGGCATAGAAGATCATCATCTCCCATGTATACACAGTAATCACCTTTGGCATGCTCAATCAGGCCCCTGAAGTTTCCGTCATAGCCAAGGGTTTGGGGATTTCTAATGAATCTGAATCGTTTATCAGGATAATTTTTCGTAAACCCTGCCACAACCTTTTCAATGTCTTGGGTAAGCGGCGAGGCATCATCACAAACCACAACTTCAAAATTTGCGTAATCTTGCAGTGCAATAGACTGCAGCAAATCTTTCAAATAGCCAGGACGGTTAAAAGACGGGATACAAACAGATAAAAATACCGGTGACGCCACGTTTTTAATTGTCATAAAATTACTCCATACGCTTTGATGCAACCTAAATCATCTTAAAGTATTCCTAAAACTGCATGACAGGGATATGGTCTCTGACAGGATAAGTTTTAGAACAACTGCTACAGGTGATTGTTTTATCTTTTAAAATAAGATCCTGCGAGCGGCATGCGGGACAGATCAGCAGATCCATCAAATCGATATTATCATTTCTTTGTTTTTGGGAAAAAAAGGCCCTTGCCCATTTGAGAACCATTGCTTTCCATAGGCCAAGAAATGACCTTGAAACACATCTGTCCCCTATTTCCACCGGGGGCTCCCAATCGGCCTTGGCCTCAGAATTTAATACTTGAAACTTTATGGTGTTTTGCCAGAAATAGCGGACATGAAATTCAAAGGGGTGCTTTCTCATGGTTTCTTGGGTTAATATTTTTTTTACCTTTGCTTCATATAATTCAACGACCTCGGGGTCTGGTTTCCATTTTATCTTTTTTCTGATCACAAGCTTGCCGTCTGAGGTTGTTACCTCCAGTCTGTGGTCCCGATATGGATTAATTCTCTCCATAAACGCATCCGGGGTCTCTATATACCCTGCTTTGGCCACCCGCTGCAACTCATTGAGAAATTTTGCAGGATCAGAAGAATGCTCAAGCACATGTGAGGCGATTACAAAATCAAACGCATTGTCTTTAAAAGGCAGGTTCTCCACAAACCCGAGAACCGTCGGGCGGTCGCTAATCAGTTTGACCCAGTGCCGCTCCCTGGTGTTTTCATAAGCATCAAGCAATACATTAGCCCGATAATATGGATTTCCCCCTGACCCGACTTCCAAAACAAGGTCCGTTGGTCCCACCGGACAGTACAGTCGTCTCAAGGACCAGGCAATAGCCGTTAAGCCAAGGTAACGGAAAAAACGCATTGGAGACGAAAAAGGCTGAATAGACATATTTATTTTCGAGCCTCGATAAAAAGGGAATCTTCGGGCCGATTATCAAGGGCTGCCAGATCCGGCATCTCTCCAGATTGGAAGCCCTGCTTTTGGATATTTTGAAAACCAATATCAACCAGAATGATGCTGAGTAATTCAAAATCATACATATATTTATGCCTGGCATAATGGCTGCGGTTGTCCTCAACAAAAAAATATTTCTCCAGCATTCTTTTCTTCTGGCCGGATGAATATAAGGATACGGCAAATTCAAGATCCGGGACAGATATCCTAATCAGGCCACCTTTTTTAAGCACCCGATAACACTCCTTGAGCAGCCTAAGAGCATCTTCACGATACAAATGCTCCAAAAAATGAGATGAAAAAACATAATCTGCTATGTCATTCTTTAAAGGGATACCCCGTGAAAGGTCATGGTGTATGAAATAATGATCTCCCAAAAGCCGGCAATACTCCAACTTTGAGAAATGCCTTTTAGCCCCTGTCAATTTATACATGACCGGATGGAGTGTTTTGGGAAGAGAGGCAACAAGCGCATTGAGGCTTCCGTCAATATTGAACCAGCCTTTACAAACCGTCAGGCCACACCCCAGATTAATGCAGACAGGCGAATCGCCCTCAGGGATGCTGACTTTCTGCCCCGCTTTTAACCGCCCAAGTCCCCAATTACAGAATTCAATAATCAGCCTTAACACCTACACCCCCTCTTTCTTTTGAGGTTTCAATCCAATCTATAACCATTTTCATTCGGGATGTTACATCATGCCCGTCATTTCGAACCCGCTTCATTCCAGCCGCTGCGATCTTCTCACACCTTTGGGGATCCGCTAATACCCTCCCCACCTGATCAACCATTTCATCCGGGTTCTTGAAAAACAAGGCCTCCCGACCGGCTTCAAACAGACCGGCCAGGTCATCTGAGTATTCCGAACAAAGGACCGTACCGCTTGCCGGAATTTCAAAACAGCGTCTTGTATATGTGTCTCTGTTTAATTTTGAGAAAAAACACAGTGCGATTTTTGCACCGCAGATCGCCTGGTTATACTCTGTCCCCCAAACCAGGCGCACCGGTGCCAGAGATTTGAGTTGAGATGACATTTCAACCACCTTATCCCATTCATACCCAGGTCCGAACAATCTCAACTTCCATCCCTGATCAACAATACGTTCAAGATATTCCAAACGCCCGTCATCCTCATAGTGCCCCACAAAGACCACATCGCACTCATAATCAGCATTCCTTTTATCAGTCAGGGGCAAAGGATAATTCACTTCAGGAATAAACCAGGATCTGAGTAACTGTATGTCCTTAGCACCAGCGTTTTGGAAATCTGCTAAATTATGATGCCGATACGCCAGCAGCAGATCATATTCAGGTATGCTGTCTATAAAATGCCGCCATTGCCATTTGGGATATAACGGAGAAAACGGATCATCATTATTATATCCCACCATATAGGTATCAGGAGACGCCTGCCGGATCTTCTCAAGTGTGTTTCTATATATTAAAATTCCACGGTACACAAACAATACATCCGGCTTCTCAGCCATGGCCTTTGAGCACAAATCCCTATTTATGCGATCAACAACAGGCCCCCAGACATATTTATGCTGCCCTCTTAAAAATGGGGATAAACACCGCCTGATACCCTTTCCTGCGTCAAAATATGAGTGCCACCCAAAAGGAACGGGGTCATGCCCTATATTCTCAAATGCCCGGAAAACAGGTTCCTCGTGTAATTTTGAATGCCAGTTTCCAGCGATCAGTATTTTCATTTCAAACCGAATACGAATAGTAACGCCCCTTACACCAGGTCATCAAGAACTTGACCGAAATTTGGGCTAAAGCCAAGGAAAATATTTATGATTATATTGGCTGTATTACTAAAAATAAGTTATTATATCTATCTGTTGACCCTCAAGGCACAACCGATTGGTTTCGGCCTTCTACAGTAGGCTTCCAAGTTGTGAATTTTTGTTTTATCGCTTTGCAGGGATGTAACCAAATCCACAATTTCTTCGATTCGTTTATGGTGCTGGTACTTATGTGAACCAAATCCATCAAATGTATTCAATACAGCAGCCTTATACTTACGCTTTAACAAAGCAATTGTTTTTTCCCCTGGTATATCCGGTATGTCTCCCCGAATGCATATACCGGCTTTCTCTAATACGATCCCTAACACCGGAACCATTCTAATCACCCCCATAAGTCTGGCATAGGCGAGTATTAGGCTGAAAGGCAGGCGGCTGATAACTGCCCTTAAAGGGAGTTGGATGAGGTGAAACCGAATCCAACGCAGTGCCCCCTTGTCATTTAAATCGTAACAATTAAAAACAAACTCGCCTCCCTCAGCGACGATTTCAAAAAGAGCTTTTGCCGTTTTCTCAACAGAAGGGGTATGCTGAATAACATTATGACAGATAACAATACCTGGTATGGATCGGGGTTTTAAAGGGGGCATATCAATAGAACATTGAATAACATCATAGTTTGTAAAACCGCTGGGGTTCAAATTTTCCAAAACAACGTCATCTACTGAGTGGGATAAATCCATCATTATTACATGGTCTGCACCACTTTCAAGCATCCATAATGTCTGAGCCCCGCTGCCGCCTCCGGCATCAACAATCATTTTTCCCCTGAACGCTTCTGTCGAGCCAAATGTATTGGCTACAGTATGCTTCAACCAATTTATTTTGAAATCTGTAAAATTAAAATGATTCCACTCATCACCAAAAGACGTAACGGTTTCCTTCAATTTCTGGTCCGTAATAAATCTTGGAATCCCATTTTTAATGGGATATGATGCACCGATTTCTGTTTTCAGGACCCCTGAAATAATGTTCCCCTTGCTGTCATACTCGGGGTTTTCAAGTTTCAATTCTTCCCCTGATGCCGGATCAGACAGATAGTCTAACAATTTTGGTGTCATTTTTTCCCTTTGTTATTTTTGTTATCAAAAACAATCTTCTGAAATATTTTTCCTTTATTAAAACGTTTACCTTTAAAGGGGGTTCTTCATATACAAGCAATCTTTCCTAAAATCATAGTTCAGATTATTTTGTCTTACATTCCGATAAATTAAAGAAATATCTTTTGATGCGATGTATCCAAACAGTAAGAATTCCCTTTTATACGTTTCGCACACCTGATTCATCAGCCCTTTCGTATAATAGTCTTCTATAGCCTTTACAGGAGCTGATCGTTTTTTGGGCCCCTTCCTAAACTCGTAACCCAAAAAATTAGCCAACTCACACAAATCCTCATCCAGTGATTCGTTTTTATTTACCCAGTTTACTATAAGCCGCCCACTCTGATCAAATAACTGAGGAAAAAGAAACTTTCTTGATGGCCACTTGTCATCTCTATTCATAATCGATTGCAGCATGTATTCAAATCCTTTTTTAGCGATGTGATAATCATAGTGATCGGTATTGTACCATCGTCCGTGGCCGATAACATGATGATAATAGGACCTGAAAAAAGTAATGGGATTACGAACTGTCGTAAATAAAAAGTGAGACTTGGAAGGCCTGAAGCGGGTACCCGTCAATCCGACAGGAATCTGTTCATCTGAAAGATTTTCTCTTAAAAGGCTATGACTTAGGGGGATGAATGCCTGCTTAGGGAAAAGGCTGCTTATGTAGGTCCCCCCTGTTTTGGGAATGTGTATAAAAACGGGAATTTTTTTGTTACAGCGCTTTGAATAAATAGTTGCTTTCAGCAGTTTAAATTTTCTTGTCGGGTGGACATCATACTTATCCATAAGGAATCTTAAGTGCCCGCCCTTTCTTTTTCCATCAGACTGGAAGGCATGATATCTCGCCCACTTGTCATGCTCGGCCATGAGTCCTCCCCAACGGCCGCTTGTATATTCTTACTAAAATTTCTTCGAACAAATAAAGGAACTCCTTGACCCTAAAATTTTTCGTTTGAAGATTGTAAATTGCACTGAGCATCTTCTTTTTATTGTATCCACCGGCTTCTAAATACTCAGTTGAATACTCATTAATATATTTTATGAGCCGCTTTTTACGGTACCAGGTGTCGATTTTTTCTTTCCATTTCTCTGGCATCTGCTTCACTGTTTTGTAACGGGCTGCCCCAAGATGGTCTCCATGGCCTTTCAGGGAGATATTGAATGATTCTTTAATGATGTGTTCGTTATAGCCGACACCGATAAAGTTACAAAGATCCTCTATTGTCTGCTCAGGACTATCAATCAATTGTTCATAACTCACTAACTTTATAGAGTCTATATGATTTTTTACAAATTTGCCAATAAGTTTAGGGCCGACACAAAAATCACTGTCTAAGTGATCTATCCGCCGCATGGAATTGTTTCGGAACGCTTCCAATGAAGACGAAAATATGGATACAGGATTCCTCAATAAAACAACAAACTTGCCATCCGGAAAAAGGTCAAGTAACTCATCCAGTATCCAATAATACCTGGGTGTTTTATCTAAAAAAAATTTCTCTCCATTTTTACAGTAAGAAGAGTAAATCGAATAAACGAACTCCCGAACGGAGTTGTCAATACTTTCTTTTCCACACTCTGAAATAATACGGGAAAAAGCGTTGACAGACTGAACGTGCCCGTAAGGAGAAGTTACCCCCTTTTTCTTTCTCATATAACAAAGGGGGAGTAGAAACCATGGTTCTGCAGTAGAGGCAATGTCGATATGACTCATCAACATCTTTTGTAATAATGTGGACCCTGAACGGGGTAAAGATACTAAAAAAATAGGAATGGGATTCATTATGATATACGGTTCACTTGGGGTTTTTATATCATATTTTTAATATACAAACCCATCATGATTAATGAAAATAACCGACTTCCGTTTGCATACCCTTTTTTCTGATTATCACGCAACCGGGACAGCTCCTTCTCATTGATCCATTGCCCGAGAAGAGTCGCCGTATCATCAAGCCAGCCATTATCCCCCTTCTGCAACCAATCATTAAGAGGGATTGAAAATCCTTGCTTACGGTTGATATTCAAATTAGGAGGCAAAAGCTTTTTTCCAAGCTTTTTTTGCAACAAACGACCTTCCGTCCCGAGCACCTTCAAATTCCCGGGCAATCGTCCGAAGGCAAATTCTACAAGTTCTTTATCGAGAAATGGCGCCCTCATTTCAAGGCCGACTGCCATACTGGCACGATCCACTTTAACCAAAAAATCGTCAGGCAAAATACTCCTAAAGTGAGTTCTGGTCATGCAATCCACAGGATCGATTCCAGATAAAAACATATTATGCAGTAACATTTCAGGGGTTTCGATCTCGTTACGGATACAATCTAAAATATCTGGTGACAGAATCCGTTTTCGAGCTTTGATATCAAAATAAGGGGTTCCCCATACAAGAGCCTGAAAGGGGCCCCCTCTTAATGATGAAATTTTATTTCGTCCGGGCATTCCGGTTGGCAGCATGCCGGCTAGAAATGCTCCCCCTTTAAATACCAGATCCGGCAGCCATCCAATTCTGGCGGCATTTTTAAATGCCGTAGTATAGTCACTATATCCTCCGAAAAGTTCATCTCCCCCGTCACCCCCCAGAGCTACTTTTACATGTCCGGCTGTCAATTTTGAAACCAAATAAGTCGGGATGATAGAGGAATCGGCAATAGGTTCATCGACAAATTCCGAAAGCTCATCCAAAGTGTTGAGTGAAGGTTCTGGTAACTCAAGCAGATAGTGATCTGTTGAAAAATGCTCTGCAACAACAGCAGCATAATTTGTTTCATCCAATTTAGAACCGGGAAACCCTATTGTAAAAGTCTTCAAACTAGCCTTGCTCGCATTTGCTGCACAGGCAACTACAAGACTGGAATCCAACCCTCCAGACAACAAGACACCTATTGGAACATCGCTTCTTAAACGAATCCGAACGGCATTGTGTAATAAGCGGGTCGTCTCTTCCAGAGCCTCATTTTCATCCATTTTTAGAGATGGGGCAGAAACAGGCAATTCCCACCATTTCCAAACCAAAAGATTATTGTCTTTTAAAGAAAACCTGGCGGCATGGCCTGGAGGGAGTTTGCACACTCCCTGACTAATACACATTGCACCGGGTATGTATCCCAAGGCGAGATAATAGTTAACTGCTTTAAAATTCGTATTTCCCCTCATCTCTTTTGGGATACCTTTTAACTCGGAGGAAAAAAAGAGGGTCCTGCCTTGATGTGAATAATACAAAGGCTTTTTGCCCGCACGATCCCGAGCTATAAAAAGGGTGGCTGAGGTATCTGAAGTCCCATGGTCCCAAATTGCTATAGCAAACATACCATTGAAACGTTCCAAGCATTTTTCTTTCCATTGTAAATACGCGGCTAAGACGACTTCGGTGTCTCCGCTACCCAAGAAATGATGCCCTAGTTCCTTTAGTTCTGTCTTCAACTCCTTATAGTTATAAATTTCACCGTTAAAGACGATCGTGAAACGCCCGCAAAGGCTTGTCATGGGCTGACGCCCCGTATCAGATAAATCAATTATGGAAAGCCTGCGGTGCCCCAACAGGACAGTCCGCTCCTGGTTATGCCAAAGCCCGGCGGCATCAGGCCCTCTGTGCTTCATCCTGTCACGACAACTAATAAACATTTCAACGTTAATGGGAGAGTTGCTCAAACATCCAACAATACCACACATAAGTCTTAATCTTCCGTAAAACCATTTTTCTTTAGCATTTGATCCACCCGTCAGGAATCAACCCCTTAAATCCCCACCAGGCTATTCCCTCCCGCAATTCGAATCCTGGGGCAATGACAATTTTATTCTCGTTTGGCGAAAGCCATGCACCCCACCAACTGAATGTACTGTTGGCCGTAATATAATGTTTGCATTGGGTCATAAGCCAAAGATCTGCATAGGCATTATCATCTCCTTTGTTATGGCTGACTACTGTAACACGGTCGGCAGGAAGTCCTATTCTTTCCCTTGCAGCATCCGGATCATCTGAAAAAAGATAATAATTCGGCAATGTTGTCTTTTCTTCCATCAGCTTAACTGCACGGCGGTAGTACCCCTCATCAGCATTATTTACACCCGCTTTGCCTGGAGCGTTAAACCAACGGACATGAATGGCAACGCTGTTGTTCCCCTTTATTTCCGCTGCCATTTTTTGATTGATTGTATCTATAGGAGGAATGATCTTTAAATCACTGCGAATAACAGTTTCATAATCTTTGAAATATTTTTCACTCTGCCAGTATCCGTCCAGATAAATTCTGTCATTAACTTTTAACTCCAACAGCCTTGGGTCAAAATCTACACCTTCTTGAAATAGATACTTCCTTTTTTCAAAAGGCCTGTGAGAATCAAGCTTTCGTCTTATGGCCCGCCGATATCTCCCCAACGGCTCCATCCGTTCTTTTCTGCTTGCTTTTCTAACGGTTACATTAAAATGATCCAACTGAAAACGACGCTGATATGCCGTGTCATTCGCAAAGCCGCTGACATGATCAATGACAAGTTCCGTTCCATTAACAGCCGCCAGCCGCCGGGCGGCTGAATAACAGAAAAGCTGATTGCCCAGTCCGCCTTTAATACATGCAACAATCATCAGAAAGCCGATTTCTTTGCCTTCACATGGTAACCGAAACAAAGCAGCTCGTCGGAATGATTGCCTGCTCTATTTAATAGCCTTAAAAGAATAAGCATGGGTAAGACTAAGGCTTTCAACAGAAATCCCGGCCCTACCCCCGAATACTTTTTTGCCATCAGGGGAACTCTGCGAATTTCCTGGGTCATATAATCGAACCAGTTACCATTCGCTTCAATCTCAATTTCAGTAAATCCAATATCCGCCATCACTTCTTTGTACCAATAACGGCTAAACCCGCTATACATATGATACGGAGCCATGTGTGTCAAGGAACAAAACGGCGCAGTCAGAATCAAACTGCCTCCTGGTTTCAGCAGTCTATGCATCTCTTCAAGCGCTTTTACCGGATATTTTATATGCTCAAAAACTTCTGTACATAAAACATACTCAAATGAAGCGTCTTCTGCAGGGATCTCCGTGATATCAGATGTGATATCAATTCCAGAAACATCCCATTGGCTGTTTTGAAGACCCGTCCCATCTCCCTTTCCAAGATAGCCGCAAAAATCCTGTGAAACATAGTCCAGATGCCGGCAAAAAGGTTTGTTCCTGAGTTCACCGGCACCGACATCCAGTATCCGGCCCTGCTTGACCTTCTCAAGTTCTTTTTTGACCCAGTTAACTCTGGCAGCTTCATTATCAAGTCCAAACATTCACACACCCCCTGAAGCGGAGTTCTTTAAAGGCAAACCTTTCGATATCATAACATATTTTTCCATTCTGAGGTCTAAACCTAAAATTTTATATGGTTAAGCCTGTTTATACTATCCCAAGCTTATATAAAAAACCAATTATTCCACCGGTGATCAGAAACGATCCCCAACTTAAAAAACTGACGGCAGTGACACATTTGTTTGAATACCATCCAAACCAGGCGCATCCCGCAAAAAATGGAATCATACAGATTCGATACCTTGGGTGTATCATCAAAGCAGCAAGGCTGACCGTACAAATGGTCAGCCAAAAGGTGACAACAAAAGGGTACAATTCCTTCTTCAGGTTTTTGGTGGAGTCAAATGTTATCCCCAACACAAGAGGAAACAGCAGAATATACAGAACTGAAGACAAGGCCTGAAATAACCGCTGCCAGGAGTAGTACATGCCGGCCATTAAATCATCAATTCGAATATGGGGTGTTGGCAACGGGGCAATTAAATTAACCGCTATTTTAGCCGGTGCCATCAGTAACAGCTCACCGTAACTTTCAGGAATCAGAATTCTTCCAATAGAATTCTGGGTCCACCCTTCATCATGTTTCTCAAACCAACGGGTATTCAATGGGGATTTGATGAAATGGTGTGCGGCATAAGTGCCAAGGTTGAACTTATGTCCCCCTGTATACTTGGTCAGATACGGCAGTAAAAATATTGCCGCACTAAAAAAAATAACAAGGCCTGTGCCAATCAAATATTTGACATAGTTTTCCCGTGCAAAGACGGCAGCGCAGCCGATAATGCCGACGACCATGACCGCATAGGGGGGACGGATAAAACAAAGCAATATAAACGAAGGAACAAAAAAGAACATGTCCGCTGCCCTGAAAGGGACCTTTTTCGAAAATAGAAACAGGAAAGGGAGCATTGTAAAGCAAAGCAAAGACATGGTCAAAGTCTCCTTGGAACTTAATACGTCAAACCAGATCACCTCGGGAATGACCAGAATCAATCCAAGCACCCAGGCTGATCTTCTTCCTTCTTGAATCCGATACCCTGTGTTAAGCACCAAAAGAGCGGCCAACAATGTTGTCAGGCTGTTAATCAGGAAAGGGGCAACGGGATTGTGTCCGAAAACCTTGAAAATAATCCCAAGGTAAAAAAGGATACCGGTATAGCTTGTGCCAAATGAAAGCAAACTAAAATTAAAACCGGATTCAACCAACTCCTTTGCCCCCCAGTAGTACCTTGCAGCATCAACCCCCGTTGTGCTGGTGGCCTCCAAAAGTGACGGCGACCACCCGTATTTTAGCAAAACAAACCCAGCCAGCAGTTTAAATGCGAAAAAATATATTAAATAATACAAGTTCTTATCTTTAATTTCTTTTGCATTTTTACTAATCAGGTATGTTCCAAAAACTAAAATCGAAACCAACAGGCCGATTGTTCTTAAAACACCTTCATCCGCAAGGCCGACAGTAAATATCACACAGACAGCACAGGAAAAACACAAGACGACGCCTGCCTGAGTCATACGGGACAACTCTTTTATTTTCTTGTTTGTTTTAACCAAAGCCTTAACCCTTCTGTCCCTATCTGTACCGAATCAGCTTCGCGGGATTCCCTGCAAAAACAGCATACTCAGGCACGTCTTTCACAACGATGCTGCCAGCACCGATAACGGCTCCGGTTCCGATTCTGACGCCTCCTGCAATAACACTGTTTGCTCCAATCCAGACATCAGACCCTATATTAACCGGCATCTCTGATTCAGAAGGCTGAAACACCATTGGGATGCCGTTTCGCGCCATACCGTGAGTGCCTCCGGCTATGACAACATTTGGTGCCACCATGATATCATTTCCCATGCTGACATTCCCCATCACATGAGCCCCTGAACCGATCCTCACATTTTTCCCAAGGATTATGTGCGTCCCCCCCACAGAACTGCATTGCCTTATAATGCAGGACGGACCAATGACCAGGTTGCGCTTGTTCCTGATTCTGGCAAAGGGAGATATATAAGCCATGGGAGAAAGCTTTTTGTAAAAGCTAAAAAACAGCAAAAAATAAACCATGCAGTACCCATAACTGATCAGTCGGTTTACACGGCTAATCCAAAGATTCCCCATAGCCTAATTCCCCTATCAAACCGGATAACTGAGATGATACAAATTCTTGCTGATGTCGGTTGAAAACCTTTCGCCATTGACCGATCTGCCCTTTATGAAAAGTTTGGGAATGAACATCAAAGACCTGTCTGGCAACACGGCAAATATCATCTAAACACTGTTCTATTTCAAGGAACTGCTGCACCTCTTTAATGGTCTGCAATTGCATGTCATCGGATCCTCCACCCTTAGCCCCAATCAACTTTTCAAACGTTGTGGCGTATACCCGTGGTTCATTAAGCCAGCCCATTCCGTTTTTTATTCGTTCTGTAATCGGCGAATAAACCAGGTTCCCTTTTTGATTTTTTTTAAAGCAGGCCGAAATGGCATCATCCATATCCTTGCTGTCATATTCCTCAAAAAATGAATAATTTTTATATTTTTTCTGATAATTGATATAAGAAATTAAAACATCTCTCGGATCCCTTGTAATATGGATAACTTTAACGTCAAGATGCTCAAAAAACTCATAAAGTGCCGTGCTGTATGGAAGGTGGGCACTGACGAATGAATTGTCTGGAATCTCATTTATATACCGACTGAGCCATTTTTGATTGATACAATTTTCAGGGACGTCAAGGTCAATCCAGAGGCCATTTTCTCCTTTTCGGGGACGCCGTAATTTTTTTTTAAAATTACGAAACGGATTTCTGCTGGTTTCCCGCAGCAGGGCGCCTGTCAATCCCGGTTCTTTTTCGCAAAACCCCAAACAGGAAAGCAGTCTGCCCAGCAGATGGGTGCCAGATTTAGGCAGAGAGTTTGCCACAACTTTCATTTTCCACCTGAAAACATGCTAAAAAAACGCCTTGCCAATCTTGGATCAAGCAGGACGAGCAAAAAGAAATTAACAAAAACAGATGCACAGGCACCCGCACCCAATATAACCAAATCCGGGCCATAATCCATGAACCGGTATAAGGTAGACAAGATGAATATTGAAAGCAGCATCACAAGTGTCAGCATTAAATTACTCTTTATAATTTTACCCTTGTCCATCCGCCAATCCCTTAACATTGTATGAGACAGTACCGCAAACCAATAGAACAATGAGAAAAGTGAAAGGCCGATAATATAATTTCGCACGGAATGTGTCCCCAAAAAGACAACCAGGGGGAAAGCAACACCGGGAATAATATATCCGATAATGTACCGGCTTGTCCGGCTGACTTTCTCCCGGTCAATATGATAGATGGTCATCAATCCCTGAAAAACCCGTGCCAACCCATACAGTCCCGCCCATTGAAGCATCCATCCCATGGATACCCATTGTGCCCCCATCAAAAACGGCAATATTTTGTGACCATAAGCCATTAAAAAAAGGCACGGCGAGCCGGCAAGCAAGAAAACAATCCAGTTTAACAACAAATAATCATCCAGTTTGGTTTCCTGTTTTTTCCCGGCAAGATAAGACAATGCCGGTGTGGTCAATGCCGTACGAATATTGCCGTCGGGCATTTGTGCAAGCTGCTGGCAACGGGTATAACCGCCCAATTCGGAAAGCAGACCAACTTTTCCTAAAATCAGTTTATCAACAGCATTGACCCAGCCCGATAAAATTCGAGACAATACAATTTGCAGGCCGAACCGAATTTCTTTTCCGTACAGGTAAAGTGCTCTGGGTTTAACCAAGCGAAACATTTGTCTGGAAAACACGGCAAAAAGAAAAAACCTTAGCACAGATTCAAATACAGCCCGCCAGACCAATGCCCAGATTCCAAACCCGAGCCACGCCAGGGACACAGCCAAGGCCCCGCCGAGACACACAACAGCTGTTTGAACCATTACAATCCGGTCAAATCTTTTTGCCCGGCCTAAGACAGCCTGGGGTTGCCCACTCAATGCCGTAAAAATAATAGATATTGAAAACAAGGTCATCAACGCCCCAAGTTGGTCTGCTTTATATAACCAAGATGCTGCAGGTGCCAGTGCAATGAACAACAACGCCATTAATACCCCGATCAAAAAGTTGACCGTAAAAAAAGCATTTGAAACTTCTTCATCAGTTTTATCCAACTTTAAATAAACCGGCAGCAATCCCATATCCAGTATCGGCCGAACAAAAGCCTGGGCAGCCATAACCAAACCAAATAGTCCAAACTCTTCCGGGGAAAGCAATCGGCCTAAAGCTGCGAGGATCGCAAAAGTTACCAGGACATGCACGGCCTGGCCAGAAAGCGTCCATGCCCCACTTTTCCATGCCTTCATCCTACGACTTCATTACAATATAAACAAAGAATTCCCAGTTCTCCCATTACTTATGGGTTGAAAAATTAACCTCGAACTTTTATTGCGATAACTATTGAGTCCCCATAATAGGCATACTATTGCTGTCACGATACAGACGGCCAATCCAATGTAAAAAGGGACCAATTCATATCTAAATTCTATCAAATGTGTTCCATCCGAAATTGCAACGGCTCTGAATGCACCGTTTGCGCGCAACAAATTTCTTTTTTTGCCGTCCACTTCAACCTGCCAGTATTTATCCCAAATCTCCGGGATGAAAAGAATTCCGCTTGTTTGGGCATGAATTTTAATGGCCAGTTTATGGGCCTGAGTCTCCAGTTCAAGCAAGGTTAATTTCCCCATCCCGGTGTTGTCTTTTTGTGGACTAAATTCTTTGCCCACTGTTCTATCAATATATACTCTATTGCTAAATTTATACTCACTATTGCGGATCTTCGCTAATATCTCTTTGTCATTATCAATAATTTCCCAGTCCGTGAATAATCTTAACCCAGATTCCCAACTGGTTTTTCTCCACAGATTCAATCCAGCACTCGTTTCAACCAGGGACCAAGCCGGGCTTTGAAGTAAAAACGGATCATGTTTTGATTTGGCATCCGTTATGAGATATTTGATGTTCATCATATTGACTGCCTCATAATTCCACAACTCAACTTTTGGAACTCTCGTCCAGTGGGGACGGACTTTAAGAGATTTTTCCCGGATATTAAACAGGGCGCAATGCACATTTCTTAATTCATCCGGGAAATAATACACCATGCAATTCCAAAAACGTTTTTCAGGCAAGCCGATAACATATTGCAATCTAGTTTCATTTTTCAAGTCATGTAACTGGACCATTGAATAATAGCTGTCATCATTCTTAATGTGTTCAAGCAGACTGCCTTTGAAGTCTGAAATATTACTTGCTCTCCGAGATAACGGATATTTTGATTCAGGGCTGAAAAAAATCATACTGATGACAATAAGCCCAACGAAAACTGTTGCGAGATATTTTATATTTAATAAACCAACTGGTAAGACTGCCATAATAACACAAAGCCAGAATTCCCATTTTCCTAAAGCGCCGGAATTGAGTACATAGCTTTTACTGATGAATTTTGGGAAACTAAAACCTGCCCAGACAAAATCTATCCCCAAAGAAAGGCAAATGATAAAAACAGCACCAGTTAAAGGGATAAAAGAACTGAGCCGATCGAAGCGTATTCTGTTCCTGCTTAAAAGGTCATATCCCATGCCGGCCAAAATGCATAAAGCAAGAACTAAGTTGAACTGAAACGGGAACCCCCACCGGATATTTCTAACCAGAGGCATTGTTTCAAAAAAGGCAACCATCAAAGAAAAAGGGTAGGCTTCATTCAGCAGCACCGCCAGATTCAAAAAAAGAAGGCATATCCAGGGCCATATTTTGTAATCTTTGTCAGCCTGCTTTGTACTCCAAGTCAAAACGGATATCAAAGGGATTAAAAGAGGAGAGATAAAGGGGAAGCTTTTGGTAACATTCATTGCATGATCGTCTAAAAAGAAACAACTTAAAAAGGAACCGGGTATTTGGGGTAAATAATTATGCAATTTCCCATACCCTTGGACTCCGTTTGAAGACACAACAGAAGCTATCGAATAATCGAACATGGGTAGTAACAAGGGCATAATAAATAAGGCACTAAGCAAATACAGAATTATATTCTGTAAAAGGGTTTGAAAAATGCTTTTGAAAAAATTACCTTTTATAACTTGATTCAGAGAAACACCCACCAGAAAAAAAACAAGTGCGATCACTACAATGCCGTAGTACACACAGATGTACCAAGCCCCTGAAATTAAAACACTTGAAAATATAAAAGACCGCTTTGATGTTGTTTTCAAAAACCGTATGTAACAATAAAGGGCTGCCAGTATTAAGGCATATCCGACAATTGCGTTTATTCTTCCCGTATTAAAATATTCCCAAACAAGGTACGAAGAAGAGAACAAAAAACCTGTTATGGCAGATGCTGTTTTAGACAAAGACAACTCCACAGCAAGGCAATAGCACATAAAAGAAATGGCTAAGATAGAACATACCAGCAAGCAGTTTATGCCAAAATTTCTTAATTCAGGGGCACCCTGCATTGGAATCAAACGGCCTACCCACCCAAAATGTTCAGAGCTTGCAAGCAGTGGTACACCCCCGCCGCGATATGGATTCCATAAAGGAAATACTTCTTTCATACAGGTTTCAGAAAGAGCTTTAGGGTAAATCCTTCTCCCGTCCCCACCAGGCGTAGTTTTTACAGAAATATATCCGGCATAGAACATTATGACACCAATGAACATCAATATGACCGGCCACCAAGGGCTATTTTGTAAACGGATCATTTGCAGAAAATAATATTGATTATTTTTAAGCAGTTAGAAGAACTCAAACAAATTAGCTTTTTGAGGAAAACGCAGAATGTAAATTTATTACATTCAAAAAATTAGAAATGGGCCTACTCCACAATTCAGAAAAATTTTTCATATACCTGTGGGCATTAGGTCCCATACTGAATATTGAATCCAAAATCGAAACGTAATGATCAAATGTTGGATACTGTTGGCTATAATTTATATCAGAAATTTTTTGCCCAAAAAATCTTTAGCCGTTCTTATTTCACACACCTTATTTGAAGAATCGTGTAAGGAAGTCTTAGGGTATCATGTAAAATTTCTTCTTTCATATTGGAAAAATATTGCGTTGCAAGTTGTCTGTAACCATCCACTGTTCGAACGGCTTTGCCTCGATCTTTTGATATAAGCCATCTTGCAAACCAGTGTTGTTTTTCAATATATACATTGTCGTAGGTAATCAATGCCCCGCCAGGCTTCAAAACTTTATATGCCGTTTTAAACAAATTACCAGCTTCACTGTCGGTTAAATGATGAAGAATACCGACGGCAAGAACCATGTCATAATAGTCTTCTTTAGTTATTGTAGTATTACTAACTGTTTCACAAAAGAATTTACAATAATTGCGATTTTCCCATCGTTTTCTTGCAAACTCGATATAACATTTGTTCATATCAAAACCGCTATATTCACCAATATCATTCGGTAAATCAGATATTAGTCTTCCGATCCCACACCCGATATCTAAAATTTTACACCCTGGAAACGGTTTAACAAAATCAGAAACAAATCTGGCTGTGTTCCCTTTTTTGGCAATAATACTACTAAAAATATTGTAGAAAAAAGGGTTTGAAAGAATTGATTTAAAGCCTATCTCATGGTGAGCTGTTTCTTTATTTTTCATTTACACCCTTTCTTGGACAAATTCTTGGACAGAAAAAACAACAAGGTACGCCGCTAAAACTATCGCAGGAAAATGTAATTGAAGTCTATTATCAACGGGAGCTATAAAACATTTTAATCTCATCAGTAACCCGGAGTATCTCATCATCTTGCATTGCGTAAAAAAGCGGGAGCCGCAGAACCCTTCCACTTAAGTCCATTGTATGTTGCAAATTTCCATAAGCCCGGCCGAATTTCCTGCCGGCCGGCGAGGAGTGTAAAGGCACATAATGAAAAAGTGCATTAATATCTCTATCTTGCAAATACTCAATGAGATATGATCTTTCTTTTTCAGATGCTGTTAAAATATAAAAAATATGACCGTTTGAAGTATCAGTTTTATTCTGCCAGGGCAAACCAATCCTATTTTGTTGAGAAAGCGGCGTAAGTAACTCAATATACTTATTAAATATTCTCTGTCTTTTTTCTACAATCATCTGCCCCATTTCAAACTGGGCGTGCAAAAAGGCGGCAATAATTTCACCGGGCAGATAGGAGGAACCGATATCAACCCATGTATATTTATCCACTATGCCTCTGGAAAATTTTTTTCGGTCTGTTCCCTTTTCCCACAAGATTTCGGCTCTTTCAACGAAACGTTCACTGTTTAGTAAAATGGCCCCGCCTTCTCCACTGATAATATTTTTCGTTTCATGAAAACTTAATGTACCGATATCACCAATAGTGCCAAGATGCTGGTCTTCATATTTTGAAAAAAGGGCTTGGGCGGCATCTTCTACAACAAACAGATGCCTCCTTCGGGCAATTTCACAAATTATGTCCATCTCACAAGGTATCCCGGCATAATGAACCGGAACAACGGCTTTTGTCCGATCTGTGATAGCGGCTTCAATTAATTTTTCATCGATATTGAGCGTATCCGGCCGGATATCGATAAAAACAGGCACCCCTCCACGAAGGACAAAAGCATTGGCAGTTGATACAAATGTAAAGGAAGGCATGATTACTTCATCCCCCGGTTGGATATCACAAAGAATCGCCGCCATTTCTAAAGCAGCCGTGCAAGAATGGGTTAATAGCGCCTTGTGACAGCCTGTCATCTTTTGCAGCCATTCATGACATTTTTTTGTATAAACCCCATCGCCTGAAAGCTGTTTATACTCAATTACTGCCCGGGAAATATTAAATAATTCTTTTCCCACAATGAATGGTTTATTGTATGGTATCATTTTTTTCTGCCACCAGTATGATGCTTCCTCCGGGTACTTTTGATACCCACTGGTCAAGTTTATTTTCCAACCGGCACAGCCGGAAAAGCAAGCTATTTAAAAACGGGTTGATACGAATTTCTCTCTCACCCATTTCCTCTTTTGAAACAGGGCTGCGGTCATCCGGTTCTATAAAATGCCGCAGAAGAAGCAGCGGGAAAATGGCTGAAAAAAAATAACTGCCATGTAAAACACAAAAACCCGCCTTTTCCACCACTTTAGTTAATCCTCCCAGTGTGTAGCGGCGTTTATGACCATAAGCATCCCCTCTGTTCCAAAGGAAGTTGAGCGCTGGGACAGTCAAAACAATCCTTCCGCAAGGTTTTAACATAGAAGAGCACTTCCGCAAGGCTAATATATCATCATCAATATGCTCCAAGACATCAAACATGCCAATACCGTCAAAATGCTGGTAAAATGGAGGATCAAACAAATCGAACTGATAGCATTTTGAAATGCCGTATTCCTGAGCATACTGCAATCCACGCAGATGCATTTCCCCTGCAGCAATATTATACCCCGCCTGGGAAAGAAAATGAGAAACATTACCTGTCCCGGCACCAATCTCAATAATATCCCCATTGGGATTAATATATTGATTAAAAACAGACAGTATCTTTTCTTTCCGAATTAAAAACCAAAAATGTCTATCTTCGACAGAATAGTTTATATCCAACCAAGAAACATTGTAATCTTCACAATCATCTTCAACCGACGGACTAAAAAGAAATATTCCGTTTTCTGTTGTTATTTGTTTTCTTAATAAAACCACACTGATTATTATTCTATGTTAACAGATTCATCAAAATCCAAGATCATTGAGAATGATTCTATCCTCGGCCCGGATTGCGAAACATTGAAATCAAAGCAACCGTCCGCCTTGGTCTTATGCTTAGCGGATAAAAATATTAATACCGACCAGCACTAAAACCAATCCAAGCCATCCGATTTTTGTAAATTTTTCTTTAAAAAAAATAGCTGAAGAAACGATAACAAGACCATAATTTATGCTCATAACAATAACGAACGATTTTAAATCTATTATCGATAAAACAAGATACGAAAAAAAAGTCGTCAGCACAAAAAGGGAATACCCCAAGAGGGTGTATTTATTTAAATAAACACTTTCCCTGCCTGCACCTATTTTTAATAAGAGGTTGGCTGCTGTCGACAAAACAATAGCAATGCCAGCATACACATATATCATATTTTACCATGATTTATTGAAATCAATATCAATCCGGAAATCATCACAGCGAGGCCGACAACATTATTGATGGTAATCTTTTCGTCAAAAAGCAACCATCCATAAATAAGAACAACCGGCTGAACCAGAGGTAAAAAAGGATATACTAAGCTCAAAGGAGCCCTTTTTAGAGCTTGTTGATATGACAATGCGCCAAAAAACGAAAAAATATAAGTTGAACAAAATATCAGCAATGCCCCTATGCCTGAAAAAAAAAAGATATTTTGATTAACAGAAAAGGAATTGATTGCAGGACAATTGTCACTATAATCAAACCAAAAACAAGCATATTTTTTCTCAGTATCAAGTGAATTTTGCAGAAACTTATTGAAAAAACTCTCTATTATTTGTTTTCAGTAACGACGGCCAAGCTCTGGATCAAGCCAAAACAATCCGGCTTACCCTCTAATATCCCTTGTTCTTTATTTTATTCGTTTGAACGACACCGTATTGTAACCACATCATTAAAAGTGGTTACTAAACATTTGAACCATACCTGTCATTCAGCAAAAAACATCCCTGACACAAACAGTCTTTTTCAGCATTTTGTCCGATTATCCTTTTTCTCACCTTCAGCCACTTCTCCTCATTCATGATATCTTCAGGGGGGTATTCAAGTACACTTTTTTGGTTACAGTCAGGGTCCAGACAACACATCCCCGTGTTCCCATCTGAATCGACGCTTAAAAAATACCACGGCATCCGGCAGAGGTTCTTTGACGTTTTTTTCAACGGCGCCACTTCCGGCCAGTATATTGGATAGCTACCATATCTTTTTTTCAGACAGTTGATCACAGCATTATATTGTTTTTGATGAATATCATAAATCACATTGCCGGATTGATCTGAAGGGGCATTGGGCGTCGGAAATGTATTCTGCAAGTAAACACCAGAGCATCCGGCGTTGATACCAAGTTCAATGGCCTGCTCTATGGGGGCTGTATTTTCAAGCATGGCTGAATTAATTACCTTCACAATCTTGGTATTAATTTTAGAGGAAACACTTGGCAATATTTTTCGTAATAACTCATAATTTTCAGGGTAAAGGGAGACATTTGCCGCATCAAGACCGGCATCCAAAAATCCCTCTAATCCACCAGCAAGCCTAGCACCATTGGTATTGATGGAAACAAATCTCTTTTGAGATTTTAAATACCGTATAATTTTTTCAAGGTCTTTGACAAGGGTTGGCTCTCCCCCGGAAAGCATAATATTCAAGGTTTTCTTAAGGACGGGAGTGTTGAATATTTCCTTGGTCTTTTCCAGCGTGGCCTCTTTCCGATTCCCTTTAACATTAATTGAACTACCCACGATACAAAAAGGGCATGATAAGTTGCATCTATTGGTTATAAGATAGCTTACAAAGACAGGGCTGAATTTTTTGAAATCATATGAAACTTTATACTTTCCACACTTATAGCTTAAATAATTCAGTACCTTTGCATTGGGGAAAAAGGCCCATGGATTCTTTTTGACCAGCCATATTAACTTGTCATACTTTACTTTCAGGGAATTCATTTTTTAGGTGTCACCAAGCTCTGAATGTAATAAATGTTAGTTGAGTATTTTTCTATTTTTCTTTCTACGATGTCATAATATTTGAGGAGCGCCGCCCAAATAATACCATCGCTATATTCTTTTTAAGCAGTCTAAGCCGAGTACCATCAGGCCACAGTTGACTATACTTTTTTCAATTGTCTCATTCATACAGGTAATCACATTCCCTTTCTGAAATCAAAAAAAGAAAGCAACCAAGGTACAGAAACCACTTTTCCCCAATAGTACCGTTTTTTATTCCCACATGCTGCCGGCGAATAGAAGAGAAATTGACGTAAAATAACGGCTATCTCCCCTTAAAAAAGGCTCATAGAACTCTGTTCATGAAAACATGCTATCATCAAAGCAAAATAATAAAAGCATTTTAGTTATCCAATAAAATAAGAGAGATGTCTGTAAACGAAAGTTTTTCTTTAATTAAAGGGTAATATTTAGGATTCGTAGCCAATACAATGGCATCACAGCTGTTTTTAGAAAACCACTCTATCCCGAAAATTGGAACACCGTGTTTCTCACTTCCTTGTTTTTCTTTAGTTTCATCAATACAAACGACTGTATTCAGGCTGTGTACATTGGTAAAGGCCATAATGAGGGTAAAAACTTCTCCGCTTCCAAAAAAAGCAACTCGTTTAGGAGTAATTTTGAAAAGCTGCCTATCAATAGATTGAAATGCCGTTAACCATTTATCTTTCATTCGAAGAAAAGTATCGCTCTCATTAATTACCGAATAGGGGGATGGTAGATTGCCTTGATTGGGGGCAACAGATTCAAAATCCCGGCAGACAAACAAGCCAATACCATGATTAATTGGGTGATCTGAATCACAATGCTCAAGTAACAATCCGTTATTCGCCAATACTCTTTTAAACTGGTTTACCGTGAAATGCCAAATATGTTCAGCAAAAAAGATATCATAACCACCGAAATCTTGAATCGGCAGTGTAATGATAATCATCCCACCTTCATTTAACATGCACCGTATTTTAGAAATAAAATCCCTAATATCAATGACATGCTCAATTACATTAATTAAAATTATAACATCGTATGAACCCGCGACTGTTTTGGAAGATGGCCCTGCAATAAATTGTTGTTTAACGGACAACCCTTTTTTTTGTGCGAGTTTTACAGCTTTGGCACTTCCATCGATTCCGGTAAGTTTTCTATCAGGAAAAGCCTCAAAAAATCTTAAAAGCAAATTCCCCTCACCACACCCAATTTCCAATAAGGAATCAAATGAGTCGGGTAAATGGGGGCAGATCCAATCAAAAAATACTTTCGAACGGGCAACATGCCCATCATTTGTAAAGAACCGATGTTCTTCTACCCCCAGCGTATTAAGTTCATAGGCTTCACCATAAAAAATTTCAAGCTCTTGATCAGATAATTCTTTATCATTTCGAACCGCGCCACATGAGCTGCACATAACCTTATTAATATTTCCGTCACTGATCCTTTGATCACCGGTAATTAGCTTATCCGTTTTTGTTTGCAAGTACGGTAACCACTCTTGGCTGCTACAAACTGGACAAGACGGCATTTGTTTTTTTCCTTATTTCCTCAGGTAAAGGGCTATACATAATTTGTTCAAAAGATTGTTTCCCCTTATTCATCATTAAATCAATAATCGACATATAAGGGACAAACCCATCCCCAAATAACTGAGAATACGGCCTATGTTGATAGTCCTGAAAAATAACCTCAACCTTATTTGCCCTAAAATATTGTGTATCAATAAAAGTTGACGCTGCCTTACCATCGTACAGGACATCTGCACCATAGAAACCGACAATCTCAAGTATTCGATCCATTTTATTGTCTGAATGACGCGGAACTTGAGAAGAATGATGAACCGGCGTCTCAATTCCGATGTATGCCGATATTCTGTCATTGAGCTTGTAATTTAAATCCACCAATTTTTCATAATCATCCTGGATCACCTTTTCGAGTAACCCATATATCTCATCAAAAAAAGGAGCTTTTCGATACCAATTTTCCACTTTGCTCAGCAATTGGGTTCTCCAGTCTGAATCCGTGGAGATAAACACATTATTAAGCATTGTTCCCCGAGCACATTTCTTAACTGGAACAAAAATTCTTTTAGGGCCATTTGGGCTTAGTAATTGATTCGTATTTCGCCAATCTTTTTTTGTATATTGGACATCATCCATATATACAAATAGGTCAGCCACCGCCATCTGCTCAAAATAACCCATCCATGGAATGAAGCATGGTTGTATTATCGAAATAATCAATTAAAGGTTCCTGAATTCATTAACGGCATTTACCGTTTTGTCAATATCACTAACTGTTACACGATGGTCTACAAAAAAATTGATCACATGCTTTCCAAAAAACTCCCCCCCCGGGAACTCGCCCTGCCGGTAGCCAAAAAGGTTATCAACCCTTGGATACCAGGCACTGACCAAAAGGTTTTTACTGCGCAGATCTTTAATCAACCCATTCCTGAATTTTTCATTTTTACACAGACAGGTATAGCGCCAGATGATTTCACCAGGTTTTCGGGGTCTATGGGTGATCATATCATTGTTTATATGTTTTCTATATAAATCCGATTTAAACCGCCGGTCTTCAATATTTTTGCCAAGTTGTACGATAGCCTTTTTAATATCCAGCACGTCCGTTTTTGTAAGGCGATGAAGGAAAAGGGTACTGTATGTTTCATATAGTTTACAGTAGGATTCAGGAAGAATGTGTGCCATAGACCGGATTTGCGAGAGTTCATTGGCAAATTCTTCTGCCTGTGTCGTAAACCCTGAATCCCAATACGGCAAAGTTTCATTCAGCTTTTTTAACTCATCAAACAATTCACCATCTTTGACTGAAACGGCTCCCCCGATTCCGTTTTCTACAATTTTCGCATACCCAAAGCTATAAATGGCGGCATGTCCGTACTCACCAACCATCCTGCCGTTATATGATGCCCCAAAAGCATTGCACACATCTTCTATCACAAAAATATTTTTAGACTCAGCCCAGGTAACTATTTCATCAACCATAACCGGTTGACCGAAATTGTGGGTTACAAGTAAAATTTCCTCATTAGTCCACTTTTCTTGTATCTGCTCAAGGCCGCCGTTCCCGGATATCCTTTCAACATCATAAAAAACCGGCTCCAGGCCTGAATGGCGAACTATGGCAACAACGACTTCACATATATTAACCGGAAGTAAAACTTTTCTGATATCAGGCTCTATGACTCTGAACAATAGATACAGTGCGGTTGTACCCCTACCTGTAAAAAGGAGGTTATTCTTCAAAATCAACGGATTCAAGTTCTTTAAAATTTTTCCTAAATTCAAGGTTCTTGTTCATTCTTTCAAGCTTGTAGGCAATTAAACCAAGCATATTCATCTGCATGCCGAATAGTCCTATTGCCACGGCAAAAATTAACATATTTGTCGGCAAGGGCGCCTGAACCAGAATACCACGGGTAATTAAGCTTACGCCCACGATTATGGAAAATAAAAAAGAGGAACAACCAATTGACAAAAGAAAAACAATAGATTTACTGCCGGAGGTATAATTCAGCAATGCCAGGATCAGCGCATTGACCAAATCGCTAAACCGATATCCGCTTTTTCCATTATCAACATTATAATCGATACTTACTTCAAATTGCCTCAACTGTATATATGCAATAAGGAGGGGTAAATTCTGAATCAGATGCCCGTAACTGAAAATTCGGTCAAGAACCGGTCGCCTGAAAAGCTTAAATGTAGAACCGACATCCACCAAGTTTGTTCGGCATATGGTGTTAATTAATTTGGTAACAAAATATGACCCTGCAGACCGAATGAACGAGGACGACCGTTTTGCCCTGCTGCCGCTGATTACATCCCAGGACTCCTCAGACAAAGCTTTTTCATATAATTTTTTAATATTCGACGGATGGACCTGCATGTCCGAGTCCATCATAAAAATAAATTCTCCCGTTGCTTTTTTTAATGCTATAGAGGTCGCAATGTGCTGGCCTACGTTTTCTTTCAGGTTAATTATTTTTAACTGGGGATATTTCCTTTTAAGCTGTTCAAGTTGACTTTGGGTATCATCAACGCTGGCGTCATTTACAAGAACCATTTCATAATCTTTTGAAATCTCAGAAAGGGCGTCATTACAGGAGGCAACAAACGGCTCAATAAATGCTGAATTATTATAAACAGGTGACACCAAAGAAATTTTAATATTTTTTTTATCAGACATACAACTCTTCCATAAAGCGAAGCACCGTTCCTTGAGTTATCTTAGGCGCTTTAACTTTGCCGTATTTAATGTCAGACAGCCACATTTCAATTTCATTAAAACCGAAATGGGCCCGTATACCTGTAGTTCCTGAAAATCGCGGATTAATTTCTATTATTTTAGGTTCGTTATGGTGCAGGCGAAACTGAATATTATTTACACCTGTCAGATCCGATTTTTTGATCACCTCAGCACAGAAAGATTCCAGTCTTTCGGATCTGACCACTTCAGCCGTATTGGTCATTCCAAACTTTAATTTGCGTTTCAACAAAATAACAAATACCTCATCGGCTTTTGTTCTGTATGTTCCTGCCGTAAACTCCGACGCCTCGTCTCCGACAAATTCCTGGATGATTGGATCCGGCATAATTTTTAAAAAATTGTTTAGTTCAGATTGATTCTTTGCAACATAAAGGGATCGAGAACCGCCGCCGACTTTGGGCTTGATTATCGCAGGAAATTGAAGTTTACAAATACCGGCTTCATCAATTAAACCGTTTTCCCCTTCAAACGTCTTGGGAGAACCAATACTGTTGGCAATATACCATTTATACGCTTGCCACTTATCATTAAACAAAGTCTGTGCTGCAAACGAATTGGTCAACACACGGCAGCCCAACTCTTTTTTAAAGACCTCTTTCACTGACGACAATAACATTATCTCAGCATCTGAGGTTGGTATAATTACATTTATCCTCTCGGATCTGATGATCTGTTTTATTTGTTCAATGTATGCCTGCTCATCCCTGGCAAACGGAACATTAAAGAATGTATCAACCCAGTACTTACCAACAACCTCTTTATACACATCACAGCCGGAAATCTTTGGTCTTCCGGATATTAGTTTTATGGCTTTAATAACAGAAAAGGCCAGTTCAGATCCAACGGCCGTGACCAGCACATTTATATCACCAAAATTCATTTGACCTCTCTTTCCTGTTCGCCTTTTACCATGAAAAAGGAACGCCCCAGGTCTTCCAGCGCATAGGCATTACTTCCCAAAGTAATGAAAGCATTGGCTTTTATACACAAAGAGATGAGGTGATCAATAATGGATTTGTGGTAAACATAATTTATCTCAATGGCCGTATGGCATCTTCCTGCATGCTGGATAACCTGTTCAATATACTTCATAGGGAATTTTCCAGCATATTTGGTGCATGTTGCCCCTATATGGGCGATTGAATCAACAATAGGATTTTCGGCCAGGGCGATTAATGTTTTAAACTCCAGATCAACGGCCTGGTCAAAGGACAAGTCTCTTACACGGACACCATCCTCAAGACCGGGATAACGATGGGCGGCACCGAGTATGAAATCAGCATTCTCCAACATATGCGAGTCTATCTGAAGGCCGCCTTCAAAATCGACTGCCGGAACTTCAAAACCGACCGTTATATCGATCAAGCCTTTGAACTTTTCCTGACATTGCCTGATCTGAGCAACATATGCCTTAAACCAGTCTTTTGTATCAAACAACCATGGTTCAGTGTGTTCAGTAAACGCAATGATGGAACAGCCCAAGGCTGCGGCATGACCCACCAGCTCCTCAATGGAATTTTTTCCTTTTGAAAATGAGGTGTGCACATGGCATTCATAAAAAGGGATTTCCCGGAAAAGAAAACGCTTCGGATCAATACAAAGGCTGCACGCCATTTATGCAACCCCTTTTTGATCAATGTATTCCCATTCGTCAATAATGGCGTTGGGCGCAATGATTTGGGACATGCTGATATGGCAGCCTTCACCGAGCAGCGCATTATTCCCGGCACAGACACCCGCCCCCACAAGGGCGTAGCGCCCGACGGTCACATTTTGATTTAAATTAACATTTGAAAGAAGGCAGGCCCCGAATCCCACCTTAGTTTCGGCAAGAATGATTGAACCAGGGCCCACAATCGCTGCCTCACTGATATGCGAATGTTTTGAAATAGTGGTGTTTTTATGAATTAATTGGGGGAAGATATGCCCCTGGGCGGAAAACTTCTCAATCATTCTCTTTCTATGAACAGGCTCTCCTATTCCTAATGCCAAATATTGATGGTTTTCAATCGTTATATCTTTTATCTTCCCCAATACTGGATATCCTAAAACATGATCTAAATTAGGAAAATGATCATCGAAAACTCCCCCTAACCGAATATCATTGGACTCAAGAATATCGATTATAAATTTTGATAACATTCCCCCGCCGACAACATGAATATCCATCTTGTGCTCCTTGATTAACACCGATAAAGGAGGTGGTGTGAACTTTTAGAAGCCATATGCCATATTAGCCCATACAAGGCCTGTCGCATTTGCCGGCTTATTCTTTTAGGCCCTGGTTTTGGCAAACAAACCAGTTTACTGTTTCCAAAAGTCCTGATTCCAAGTCATATTCAGACTGCCACCCCAGTCTGTTTTTTGCTTTGGTAGTATCGGAAAAATTTCTCATGACGTCGCCAAGCCGTTTTTGGCCGTTGATCACATTAAAATTTTTAAACCCCTCCTGATTCAGTATAGGGATTAACACCTCAAGCAGTTCATTGATCGTAGTTTCCCTGTTGGAAGCTATTTGAAAGGTTTCTCCACCGGCTTGATCGGAGCGCTGTGCCAGGATCACGGCCCTGATCAAGTCTTCTATATAAATAAAATCTCTTGTCTGAGAACCATCCCCATAAATTTCCAGGTCCTTTCCTGCCATGGCCTGTTTGATAAACTTGGCCACAACACTGTCTTTTTTGAAGGAATACGGGCCATAGACATTTCCAAATCGCAGTGCCACCGTCTGGACACCAAACGTTCGGCAATAGGACGAACAATACCCTTCGCCTGCCAGCTTGCTTGCCCCATATGGTGAAACCGGATGGGGCGGCAACTCTTCATGGATCGGCGGTGAGCATTCTCCGGCAGGCGCTCCGCTGGATGCAAATATAAATTTTTTTATACCGTTAACCTTTGCGGCTTCCAGATAATTTAATGTTCCGATAACATTAATCAAACAGTCCTTATGGGGGTTTTCAACAGAAGGCGCCACCCCGGTATTGGCCGCGAGATGGACAATCACATCAATCCCCTTTGAAACTGCAACGGCAAAATCTGTACTCCTGATG
This sequence comes from uncultured Desulfospira sp., assembly GCA_963663165.1. GTDB lineage: Bacteria > Desulfobacterota > Desulfobacteria > Desulfobacterales > Desulfobacteraceae > Desulfospira. The sequence goes on from OY760175.1 coordinate 2,176,326, forward strand.
TCTGCCTGGACAAGGGTCACTTGATGTTGCTCATCCGCAACCGGGATTGAATCAGGCTCAAGCTCTGTGAAATGGCAGACATGGGATAAATCTTCCCTGGTCCCCACGCTTAAATCATCAACGACCCGTATAAAATTATTGGGGTCAGATAAAAGCTGCTTGATCAGATTCCTGCCGATAAAGCCGCACCCACCAGTTATAAGCCATTTTAATCCCATTTGGTTCCTCTGAATACCCTGTGCCGGGCAATATTGTGTTCATGCTTTTTGACAAACTCCATCATCTCAATGAGCACCTCATCAGTGAGCAAATGGGGTTCAAGGCCAAGGTCTATCAATCCGGTATGAACCGGATTATAATAATGATCCTCTTTTTCAATTCTTGGGTTGGCGATATTATTGACCGAAACCTCTAATCCAATTTTTGCTCCGGCGCTTTGGATGCGGTCAGCAATCTCGTTCACAGAAAATGTTTCCGTAAATTGGTTAAAGATCCGCAATTCACCTTTTGAGGCTGGATTTTCCAAAGAAAGACGGACACAATTTAAGGTATCCATTATATTTAAATACCCTCTTGTCTGACCGCCTTTTCCGTAAACCGTCAAGGGAAAGCCTGCAACCGCCTGGACAACAAACCGGTTTAAGACTGTTCCGAACAGCTCGTCATAACTGAAAAAAGGCAAAAGGCGCTCGTCATCTTGATTTTCCCATGTGAACAAGCCGTATACCGGCCCCTGCATCAAGTCGGTAACTCTTAAATTCCATATTCTTACGTAATACCATAACAAATCCGTATCCATTATTTTGGTGGTGTGGTACAGACTACCGGCCTGGCGGGGAAAAAGAAACCGGTCCTCCCTATCTTTATGACGTATATCCAGCCATCCTTCCTCAATATCAATATTTGGAGTTCCATATTCGCCCATGGTCCCTAACTTGATGATGTGTACATCAGGACAGAATTCTTTTGCGGCAAAAATAATATTGGCGGTTACAGCCAAATTATTATTTAGTGTCAGCATGGCGGCAGGCCGATTCAGCATTGAATATGGCGCTGAGGGCTGTTCTGCATAATGGATGACCGCATCCGGCTTAAAAGAGGAAAAAAGGTCTGCTGTGAATGACCAGTCAGTCAGGTCCCCTATCCTGACGGCTATGGTTTTACCGGCTTTTTGTTCCCATATTCTGGAGCGTTCCTGAATATTGGGGACTTCGAATAAAGGCTCACAGTCTTCTTCCCTTGATATATTTCTTCGCAAATAATTGTCCGCCACCAGAATATCGTGCCCCTTAGCAGACAAATGCATTGCCGTCGGCCACCCTAAATACCCGTCTCCTCCAGCAATTAGAATTTTCATGCTTATTTATCCTTTCTATCCCCCGGCCAATATCGTTGGTCCGGGTGATCATCCCTGTATTTGCTTAAATCCAGTAAATTATTTGAAAATAAAAATTCTTTAATGGCGTTTTTATCCATATAAGGTTGATTTGCCGAAACATAGGGGTCGGTGACCTGATCTGAGACAATCCCCTCATAGTCATAAGAGATATTTTTATAAAGTCCCCTGAATGCCGGCAGCACACTAAAATAACTGCCCAGTTCAACAGCCCTTCTGGTCTCCTCCTGGCTCATCAGTTCTTCGTACAATTTTTCGCCGGGTTTTACCCCTATTTCAACAATATCAATGTCACCCGGGTCAAAGCCAAATTCCGGGGCCAAGTTCTCAATCATCACATCAGCCAGATCTTTGATCCGTATAACCGGCATTTTGGTAATGAATACCTCACCACCCCTGGCGATTTCAGACGAATCAATAACCAGTTTTGCGGCCTGGCTGATACTCATCACAAATCGTGTCATCTCTGAATGCGTGAGCGTGACAGGACCACCCTTTTCAATCTGTTTTATAAATATGGGAATGACGGATCCGCTTGAGCCCAGTACATTCCCAAACCGAGTGCTGGCGAAAACGGTATTACCGGTATAATTATTACTGTTGGCAGCAGTAACCAGTCGTTCTCCCATCAACTTGCTTGTACCCATCACATTTGTGGGGTTAACCGCTTTGTCCGAGCTTGTGAAAATAACTTTTGAAACAAGGTTATCAATAGAGGCTCTCACAATATTCTGAACGCCATGAACATTTGTCTGAACAGCTTCATAGGGCGAGCGTTCACACATGACAACATGTTTAAGTGCTGCCGCATGAAAAATAACATCAACCTGCCTGGTGACCCTTGAGATTTTCTCAAAATCACGGACATCTGCCAAAACAAACCGGGTTTGACTGTTATGGACATATTCCTGATCCATAAAAAACAACTCGCTCTCGCTGTTATCGATTCCGATAACTTCTGCAGGAGCATATAAACTACTGGACAAAAGAATCTTGAATAATTCTTTTCCGACTGTACCGCATGAGCCTGTAATAAGGATACGCTTATTCTCAAACATATGGTTTCCCAATTTTGGAATGCTCCGATGCTGTCTCACATCAAAGAAGAAGTGAAATTATAAGTAAAAAAGAGAGATGGGAAATCTTTTGTTATTTCCCCTATCGACTTTGTTTTCTTGAACTCTCAATCAATGCAATCAAAAAAGAAATCCCCATGCCCAATATCAATCCCAATATGCCCCCCACCACGACGATTAATTTTTTATTTTTGGGGAAGCTAAGGTTGGCGGAAACAGGGCCCGCTTTAATTCCGTTAAGTTTCATATCATCCCATTTAATTTTCTCCAGCAAAAAAAGTTTATCTTTAAAGCCTTCAACGCCTTCAATGGGGTAGTCCTTTTTTTCGAGCTGCTGGAGTTTATCTTTCTTAAAGAAAAGATCATCAAGAGCCGGTGAAGAAATATTTTTTTTATCCAGTTTGGCTTGAATAGATTTCACGTTTTCTTCTAACTCGATTTGATAACAAGATTTAGGTATCCCGTCATTTGAATTCAATTTTTTCTGCACCAGGACGATTTCATTGTCAATGGCCTGAATTCCACGCATATAAGCCGGTTTCCCGGACAAATTTTCCGGCATCTTCACGACCCCTATTTTCTCAGCCAGAGTCCGCTGTTCCAAAAGCTCATTGAGCTGCTTTTTCATTTGATATTTTTCCTGCAATGCCACCAGAGAAATTTTGTTCTTGAGTTCATAAAGGCTGTTGTCGAGCTTTTGCAATTCTCTATTTTTTTCAATACTGATATCCAATTCAATAGACGATAGCTTTTGTTGTATTTTTGCCTTCTCGATCCTTTCCAAACTGTCAAGTCTGCCTTTAGATGCTATTACTCTTGCCTCTGTATTTAAACTTAAGTAATCTAAAACTTCTTTGCGGGTATATTCGTTAATATATTGGATTAATTCATTTAGGATTGCAGTTGCATTATCCGGGTTATCGCCTTTGAATGAAACAACCACCACCTGGGGAAGCCTTTGATTTCTCGGAGGCCCATTAACCGTTAAATCATTTAAAAAATCTGTTTTTTTGATATTTTGATTTTCAATGCTGATTTTGTCTTTCCAAAACTGAGCCTGGACCTTTCTATTTTTAATATTCTGAAGGCAATATTCAAATGCGATTCCTGAATCAGGATAAATACTTTTCAATTCCGAGTTTTCAGCCCTCAACTTCTCTTCATGAGGGTCAACAACGGTCTGAATTTTTGTCTGGACACTATATCTATCCTGTACCAATAAACAATACACCAAAGAGACCAGCGTAAATAAAAATGTTATAGTTAAAATAACCCACCGGTAACGCCATAGTACCCTTAATATGTCCAAAAGGTTTAATTCATCATCCGTTGATTTATGCTCGAAATTTGTGTCTAAACTCAATTGGGCGCTATTTTCTTTTCCCATTAAACACCTTTAAATTTGTTATTGTTTCATCCTCAAATTTGCCTGCCAAAATCAATTCTGTGCTGTTGGTTCAATCGACCCTGCTAAGTTAGAAGTCAGGCAAATCAAATCCTTTAAATTCTTAATTTAATAATAACTCGCTACAAATTCGTGCTTGATCTTCTTTGCTCAGGTACGGATACATGGGAAGACTGAATATCCTTGATGCACAATCTTCAGAGACGGGGAAATCCCCTTTTTCATGCCCCAAATCAGCAAAGGCGATCTGTAAATGCAATGGTTTTGGATAATATACGGCCGTCGGGATTCCTTTTTCTTTGAGCCTTTCTTGGATCCGGCTTCTTGTCGCCCCGTCAAAGGTAAGAATTGAATATTGAGCCCAGGCACTTTTGATTCTGGAAAAATGCTTGGGCAACGTTAGCCTGTTATTTGCCGATAGCGCTTCTTGATATGCGTTTGCGATACTGCGCCGGGATTCCAGTTCCTGTGGGAAAATTTCAAATTTGGGAAGCAGTATGGCGGCCTGAAGCGTATCCAACCGTCCATTGATTCCTATTCGGATATTGTCGTATTTATCAGCACCTTTGCCGTGAACACGAATGGACTTAATTCTATCTGCAACTTCATCAGAGTCCGTGAACACGGCACCGCCATCACCATACCCCCCAAGGGGTTTTGCGGGGAAAAATGATGTGCAGCCCACATGGCCGAGGGCGCCTGCCATCCGGCCCTTGTATTCAGCGCCAAAGGACTGGGCAGCATCTTCAATCACCACAAGATCATACGCTGATGCGATCGGGTTTATCCGGTCATAATCACATGGAAGGCCAAACAGATCCACTGGGATAATTGCTTTTGGGTTTAAATTTCCCTCTGATGTTACCTTTGTAATGGCTGCCTCAAGTCCCGCCGGCAGGATATTGAAAGTTTCAATATCGATATCCACAAATACCGGGGTTGCCCCGATTAGCTTAATGACCTCAGCGGTTGCGATAAATGTAAACGGGGTTGTGAAAACCGCATCACCGGGACCAATACCATACGCCATCAGAGCCATCAGCAGGGCATCGGTCCCCGAGCTGCAGGTGATCGCGTGGCGTGTTTTTGCAAACACTGCCAGCTTCTTTTCCAACTCAGAGACTTCCGGCCCCATGATATATTTCCCGTGGCTGAGTACATTCTTTATACGTTGTTCAAGCTTTGGCAGGATAATTTTCTGCTGGGCAGCCAGTGAAACAAAGGGGATAGGCTTGTTTTGTTCCTGCCTGTCTGATGTCGGGTCAATTCCTTTGCCGCAAACCGGACAAACGAAATCCTGATTTAACTTTTCACCGCATTCACATACCCAGCCGGTCTGTTTTGCTGGATTTCCCATTACCAGTGCATGATCCGGCACATCTTTTGTTACAACGGCACCCGCCCCCACAAATGCATATTTTCCAATGGTTACGCCGCAGACGATAGTACAGTTGGCACCAAGGCTTACCCCCTTTTTAATCCGTGTGGGGCGGACTTCATCCATCCGCCTTATATGGGACCTTGGGTTAAACACGTTGGTGAACACCATGGAGGGGCCGCAGAATACATCATCTTCCAGGGTTACCCCTTTATACACGGAAACATTATTTTGAATCTTGCAGCCGTTTCCAATGGACACATCAGGGCCTGCAACCACATTCTGTCCAAAATTGCAGTTGGCTCCAACAATGGTATTTTTCATAATATGGGAAAAATGCCATATTTTTGTTCCATTGCCGATGGTCACATTCTCATCCAGCTGTGCCGTGGGATGAACAAAATAATCATTCATGGATTCACGCATTGTCTTTGACAAACGGGTGCAACTCACCTTTGTCTCTTTTAATGGTTGAATTTCGAATGGTGTAAACCGTTTCAATGCTTGGCAGGGCTTCGGTCAACCCAAATCCCTTTCCAGTCAGGATGCTTTCATAACTGAGGGTGTGCAGGTCTGTAAATCCCCCGGAAAATTCTATCTCATCACTATCAACCGTGATGGATCTGAATGTTCGCTGCCCCTTGGCTTTTATCGCTTCGGGAAGGGTACTTTCATCGACACTGAGAAACCAGCGAACTCGAGCATTCTCGAGTTCAAGATATCCGGCTGATTTATCCTTTTCCAGAAGATGCACCCAGTTTTCCTGGACCTTTCCAAATATCCAGATCAGCATATCATAAAAATGGATTCCAATATTGGTTGCTATCCCGCCGGATTTCTCTTCATACCCTTTCCAGGACCTGAAATACCAATTCCCCCTGGAAGTGATATAAGTTAAATCAATTTCGTATTTTTTATCTTTAGGGGCTGTTTGAACCTTTTTTCTTAATTCAATCAATGACGGGTGATGCCTGAGTTGCAATATATTGTATACGCGGCTGCCCGTATCAGATTGCATCTGCTTTAACCCTTCTATATTCCATGGGTTCAAGACCAACGGTTTTTCACAAATGGCGTCGGCACCGCTCCTGAGTGCGAATCGGATATGGGCATCATGCAGATAATTGGGAGAGCAAATACTGACATAATCAATTCGGCTTCCTCCCCTGCGGCGCATTTTATCCACATGCCGGTCAAATCGCTCAAATTCAGTAAAAAAATCTGCTTTAGGGAAATAACTGTCAATAATCCCAACACTGTCGTTAGGGTCAAGGGCCGCCACCAAATCATTTCCGGTTTCCTTAACGGCTTTCATATGCCGGGGAGCTACATATCCCGCAGCGCCAATTATTGCAAATTTTTTCATGATACATTTTCCTATTTTATGAAAAAACCCATGCCTTATTTTAATTATAGCTCCGCACTGTCGGTTCCATTGGCCTTTACCGGGAGCCAACACATAACCGTTTACAATTAAAGCAGATTTAACCCATCAAAATAAAATTTGATAAAATTCCCGACAATAATAACGGAATCAAATTATTCTTTTCACATCTTGAAGCAAGTCCGTATCATGCCGGACTGTGTCATCCATTCCTTGAACCTGCTCAAATAGGATATTGATTTCTTTTTTGATTTCGTCATATTCCTGGATTCTGATTTTTAAGCGTTTTAAGGCAAGACGGGTCAGTTCTTTCAAACCTGCAGGCGTAATGCGGTATAGATAGGCCGTTTTTTTGGAGGCATTTTTAAATCTTTCAATCCGAATCAGCCCTTTTTGAGCGAGAAAAGAAATGCAAAAATTAACCTTTCCCAAACTGATTCCCATTTTATGTTTCATTTCTCTTTGGGTCAGGTTTGGTTCTTCTTTTAAAAGGCTCAGCAATTTGAATCGTATATCATTATCCATAGGAATGTTCATCAGGTGAACTTATATGGCATCACTTGGGGAAGGTCAAGAATTATTTGGAGTTTGAAGGGAAAATCACCTATTTGTCGTATCCCGATAAAACAACCACATTTTGTTAAGATATTAAACAGTTACCCAGCAAAAATAACCGTGACCTGGGCCCTTCGGTGGAAGGATTTTTGCTTGATGGGCTGTGTGGCTGCGAACCGGTATTCGCCGGTGGTTCCGATCTTAAAAATGGAGGGTTTCAGACCGTTTTTAACCAGTTCGTGGACGATATTCGCGGCCCTGGAAGCGGCAAGCTCGAGATTGGAGGGGTATCGCTTGGTATGTATAGGGTCGGTATCGGCGTACCCGTCCACCACCACCTTGATGTCATATGGTTTCAGGAACAGGGCCAGTTTTTTTAGAAAATTTTTATATTCTTTGGCCACCCGGGCGCTGCCTGAAGAAAAGAGAATGGGAAGCGTGGTGTTGATTTTCAGGCAGGTGCCGTCTCCGGCCACCTCGACCCAGTCATCAAGCCCCAGATCCTTTATCCGTTTTTCAATGGACGCCTTTTTCACTGACGGTCTGTGGCTGCTGTTGATATCAGTGTTAATATTTTCCGATAGGATTTGATTTTTTACACCACTTGGGATAGTGGGGCTTGATTTTTTTTGGGACTCGTATGTTTTGATGTAAGAGGCATTTAATGCGGACAGCCTGGCCTTCTCTTTTTTCAGATATTGTATTTTTTTTTCTTTGGCGATTACAGAATCGGTCAGGTCCGAAGCCGGCTGCCTTCCGGCATCGCTGATTCGATTGATCTTAAGAACGAGCCAGTCCATGTCTTTTTCGATGGATCTGATCTGGTTCTCCAGCACTTTGATCTCGTTTTGATGCTGATCAATGATTTTTTTTAATTCAACGGTGGTGTAGGCGCTGGTATCAAAAGGCCACTTGTCATAATGCCCTGCCGCATTCAAGGAGACTGGTCCAACGAACAGAACAGCGCCGATGAAAATCAGCAATCCCCACAGAAAAATGTTTAATTTATCCATTGAATATCCCATGATTTCCTCCTTGAAACCTTGCGGCATAAAACAGCGGCCTTCCCCCCGATACCGGTATCAAAATTTTAGACGTTAGACATTGGACTTCAGACTTTAGAAAACCGCCCGTAAAAAAGCCTCGAGACTTAAGCCCTAAACCTTATGAGCTTGTGTCAAACATTCCGGACATGAGAGATGCGCCGGTGGGCTGCACGTTGTTTCCAAGCCCTACAGGCCACCAGACCATGCCCTTCTTGGCAAAATTAATGCGCAACCGCAGCCGGGCGTTGGTGATGCCGTACTCGCCCTGGGTGATCTCCACGATTTCAGCCCCTCTCAGCCAGGACTGGGTATGGACCTGAATCATTTCCTGGTTAACCGTGCCGTTCCCGGCTTTCAGGAAAGCATCCACATATACCCCTCTGATCTTTTCAACCAGCTGCCGGTAGCCGTCGGCAACCGCAGCCCTTTCCGCCATGATCACCGCTTCACCTTTTGTCAGTGCGGTTTCAGGTTCAAGCCCTTTGCCGGTAACGTAAAAAGTCACAACCTTTGAATTGTCTGCACCGCCGGTTCCGCCAAGAACGCCGCCAGGGTTACTGGCATTGGAGTAAAATCCGGCTGTAGAACAGCCAAAAAGGAACAAAGCCAAAAGTCCGGTTGCCATGTAAATTAGATTTTTCATTTTTCCCCTTCCTGAATCTCGGCCACGTTGGCTTATGGCGTCCATGCCCGATTTCATGTCTGCTTAAAGAACTCACATCCCTTGAATTCAAGTCAAAGGCTTAATGATTATGTGGTACCTGTTTTATATGCTTCCGGCATACCGCAGAATTCAACATTCACGGCCAGCTGATTTGATTTTGTTGCCTGGGTTCACGACCCGTTGACGGCTGTGATTCCAGCGTGATACACTTTAGAATCGTCAACCATTGAGGTTAACTTTAACATCCAGGGCCGAATAAATCAAAAACAACCATCATATCTGGAAAAGGCCGGACTATTTTTTCTGCCAAGTTATGCCTGACTTTAACCTGCCTCAAATAGCTAATCATACAAAATGTGTGCCTTCTGTTTTAGCGGCCCTTATATTTTATGGCATCATCAGTATCATACTCTGTTTGATGTGGCCGAAATCCCCTGTTTATGCGGGAGATGAGATTTCTATGTATTACTTGAGGTATGATGTCCAATCCATTAATCACAAACTCACGGATGAAAAACTGACCATGATTCCGGCTGAAAATGACTTCAGGGCGGAAAATTTTTCTCACCATTTATTCTCAGGGTCCATGTCTCCCCGGCCGGGAGAATCCACCCTGACGTTTAAAAAAAGGACCAGGGAGCGGGTTTTAAAATCTGTTCTCAAAGATAAGGGCTTGAAATCCGTTTACACGGCCAATTATAATACCATTGTCAGTTATGAAGGCGTGGTGAAAGTCCCCATCCAGCTAAAGGTCCAGAAGGGAGACCATGAGACAGTTGAATTTACAGCCGATATTTATTTTTCCCCCCTGGCATTCCCGGACCGGTGGAAAGGCCTTGAAACAAAAAATAAACTAAATCAGACGGTTCATGATATTTTGCAGCTTTTCAAATAACCTCCCCCATGTTCAGATGAAGCGTTACACCCTTTTCCTCATCGTTATCACAGGCCTTCTGCTGTTGTTTCCCCCCTGCCTGGGAAAAGGTGCCTGTCAACCGGCCCATACCGGTATCCTTTTGGCCGATGAACAGGGAAATGTGCTTTATTCACACAACCTGCACACCCCATTTATTCCGGCATCCACCCTGAAAATTCTAACCAGCCTTGCAGCGCTCAAGTCTTTTGAGCAAGGCTTTCGGTATACCACCAAAGCAGATTATGACATCTCATCAGAATCCCTTCGGGTTAAAGGGCTTGGGGACCCGTTATTTATCTCTGAAATCATACAGGATTTTTGCCTGAATTTAATTGAGAACCAAGCCCTGTGCCAGGCGACTCCTGTCCGGCAGATTATCCTTGATCTCTCTTATTTTGAACCTGACATTCATATCCCGGGAACCGGCAACACCTTAAACCCCTATGATGCGACAACCGGGGCCCTTTGCGCCAATTTCAATACGGTCATGTTTAAAACAGACCCTGTCACCGGAACATATGCCAGTGCCGAACCCCAAACGCCGTTGCCGGATATATTTACAACAGAAATCAAAAAGACAGGCCTGGCTCAGGGAAGAATTTTATTGTCCCCGGATCAGCGGAAGGTATATCCGGGACTGTTAATCCGGCATTTTCTTAAAGCCAGGGGCATTCCCGTCACCGGAGAAGTTACGATCGGGCCGTTTGGCCCGGATTCAGACACTGTTTTTTCATATCACTCGCGGTTCTCTATGGAAGAGATTGTCCAGCGGCTGTTGAAATTTTCAAATAATTTTATTGCCAATCAGATCCTTTTGACAATGGGAGCTAGCGTATACGGTCCGCCGGCGACCCTTGAGAAAGGGGTGAAAGCGCTTGAAACTTTTGCCAAAGAAGGCTTAGGTCTGACGGGAATTGAACTTTCAGAAGGGTCAGGGTTGTCCAGGAAAAACAGGGTAACGCCCTTTGAAATGGGGAAAATTCTGACCGCATTTGCCCCATACCACACTCTTTTACAGGAGAATCAAACCGAGTATTACAAAACCGGCACCCTGTCCGATGTCCGATGCCGGGCCGGATATATTAAATCAAAGGACTCCACCCTTTACCCGTTTGTCATCATGGTGAACCAAAAAGGCCAGGGGTATGCCGCTATTCTCAAGGACCTCATTGACCGGGTCCATGGTTTGAGGGGCCCAAAGCCGGAAAAACAATAATAGACACTGCCCCTGCCGGGGTTCGGATTTCCTGCCTGAAAGGCTGAAGGCGCTTAGGAGGGCCTATTCCTTTCTTCTAACTTAAGGCGCCTCAGTTTTGTCCCGGGAAAAATGAATATAGGCATAGGCACTGTGGTTATGAATGGACTCAAAGTTCTCGGCACTGACCGTGAACCAGGTGATATTGGTATCTTCCATCATAACCTTTGCCACATCCCTGACAATATCCTCTACAAACTTGGGGTTGTTATACCCTTTTTCCGTGACATATTTTTCATCTTCCCGCTTCAACACGCTAAAGATATCACAAGAGGCCGACTGCTCCACTATATTGACAATATCCTCAATCCAGATCAACCGCTTGAACCGGGCGCAGACCAAGACCTCTCCCCTCTGGTTATGGGCACCGCCGTCACTGATCTCCTTTGAGCAGGGGCAGACCGAGGTGATCGGCACGGCCACTTTCAGGACAACATCGGTGTGTTCTGAACCGTTGGAAGAGCCGGTAATGGTGCAGTCATAGTTCATCAACCCCTTTATCCCCGTGCTTGGGGCACTTTTTTCAATAAAATAGGGGAAGCTGATTTCAATGTGCGCGGATTTTGCCCCGAGAATCGTTTTCATATCCTGGAGAATGACCCTCATGGATTCAAGGGACACCTGGGACCGGAACGTGTGAAGAATCTCAACAAACCGGCTCATATGGGTCCCCTTGCACTGATGGGGCAGATCGACGTACATGGAGATTTCTGCAACGGTCGATTGGATTTTGTTGGTTTTATCTAGAACTTTAACGGGGTATTTAAGGCCTTTGATACCGACCTTGTCAATGGGAATCTTTCGAAAATCAGGCTGGTTCTGGATGTCGATCATTATCGTTTCCCAAAAGGTAATCTAAGGCAACATTGCTCATTGACCGGAAAATATTACCTTTTATGTGTTTATTCTGTTTATACAATGTTTCCAGCATGTTTCTAACATCCTCACGCTTGGTGTTCCCCGCGCTGGGGCAGGGATTAACAAATCCGGGAATACCGGACCTGCGTGAGACCGCAACGATATCATTCTTGTCCACATATGACAAGGGCCTGATGATATTAAATTTTCCATTAAAAAAAGACTGGTTGGGTTTCATGCTGCCGATCTTTCCAGTGTAAAACATATTGATAAACAGGGTTTCGATAAGGTCATCCTTATTGTGGCCCAGGGCAATTTTTTGACATCCTTGAAGGGCCGCAATTTCAAACAACCTTTTTCTCCTGAGCCTTGAACACAAAAAACAGGGGTTTTCCCTGTTTTCTCCTGAATGGGCCTTAGGGCCGAAATTGGTATATTCCAGCACCATGGTGCCGTAGGAAGCCGTTACATATTGTTCAAGTTCAGGTGCCGATGAATTGTCAAACCCCGAATCCAGATGAACCGGCAACAGTTCAAACCGTATCGGGGCTTTTTTTTTAAGCTCAAACAGCTGGTCCAACAGGACTTGGCTGTCCACACCGCCGGAAATCCCCACAAGGATCCGGTCATTTTCCGAAATCATTTCCCAGTCATGGACAGCCCGGCCAATCAAGTGCCGAACCCTCTTTTTCAAGCCGTTTTTCACATCATTAGGGGGATGATTAATCCTCGGGTGCTTCGATTTTTTTTCTGACGATCCGGCCGGCGGCAATCTCCCTTAAAACAGAAACCACATCTCCGTTTTTAGAAGATTTCACCATCAGATCAGCCCCTTCCCTGACCTGGCGAACCCTTTTGGCAGCCAGATGAACCAGGGTGAACCGGTTATCGACGTTTTTCAAACAATCTTCAATGGTAACTCGTGCCAATATGTATTCCTCCGAAATTAGGGGTTTAGACTGAAGGGGGTTAGACTGAAGGCAATTAACAAATCGGGATGAATCCAACCCTGCCCACTTTCAGTCTAATAGCCTTCAGCCTAACAGCCTTTCATAATATTTCAATTATTTCATAAATTCTCTTACCACCCGGAGCCTGAAGAACCGCTTCATCTCCCGGCTCCTTACCAATAAGGGCTTTGCCCAAGGGCGAGTCAACCGAAATCTTTCCAAGTTTTATATCGGCCTCATCAGGCCCCACAATCATATATTCAACCTCTTCTTCAGAATCCAGGTTCTCAACCAGGACCTTGCTGGCAAACCGGATCACGTCTTTGGGTACGGTTTTGGGATCTATGACTTTTGCATTGCCAAGCTTATAACCGATTTCACCTATCCGGCCCTCAATAAAGGACTGGCGTTCCTTTGCGGCATGGTATTCCGCATTTTCGGACAGATCACCATGGGCACGGGCCGTCTCAATGGCTTTAATGGTCTCGGGACGATCAATGGTTTTCAGTTTTTCAAGCTCTTTTTTCAGCGCTTTGAACCCTTCTTTGGTAATGGGTATTTGTTCCAAAATCTAGTTTATCTCCATTCTCTTTTAATTTTATTTTTATTCCATATACCCGATCACAGTAGTCCCCGCTTTGGTTATATCCCCGGGTTTGACAGCCACCTGAAAATCAACGGGCAGATAAAGGTCCAGCCGTGAGCCGAACTGAATCATTCCGTACCGTTCTCCTTTGACCACTTTTTCCCCAGCCCTTACACAGTTGACAATTCTTCGGGCAATCAGGCCGGCCACCTGAACAACCGCAAAAATTTTGTCCCCCGGTGTTTTGATGACCAGTGCATTCCTTTCATTGTGTTCGGATGCCTTGTCAAAGGAGGCATTAATAAACTTGCCGGGATGATAGGCAACCTGCTCAACCACCCCGTCAAAAGGAATCCGGTTCACATGAACATTAAACACGTTCATGAAAATGCTGACCTTCAGGCAGGGACCCTGAATATACTGGCTGTTGTCTTGCTTCTCAACCAGAATCACCCGGCCATCCGCAGGGGAAATCAGGCTGTTGGCCTCGTCCGGCGCTTTTCTGTCAGGGTCCCGGAAAAACCAGGTGATAAAACAGGTCAACCCTAAACAGACCCAGGCCGGTACAACCCATCCAAAATAAAAAAGCCCCCCGGTAACCAGGGCGGCAAAAAAAATGTATTTAAGTCCGGGGACGGCAACGGGCAAAACTGCCCTGGCCGGCCATTTTGACTGCTCCATAAGACAGTATTTCCTTAAACTATATCCAAACTAAAATATACAAAACAAGACCTTATGTCAACATTCAAGAAACTGGAAACTTGAAACAAGAGACAAGAAAGCTATATAAATGGCTTTTCCCTGTGGTTAGTTTTCCGGCATAGTGCCAAGATTTATTTCAGCATCTGATTTCCGGATGTATGTGGGGGTTAGTGACCGGTCAGGGTCACTGAACGGTGTGTTGTCACAAAGCACCGGGCCGGCAAGGGCTGCAGCGCTCACATAGTCCATGGCCGGCGCCGAGAATAACGCCCTGCCCCCCATCTTCTCCAAAATGATATCCTGGTATGCCTTTGTGCCTGATCCGGCAAACAGGACCTCCCTGGCCGACCCCATGGTTTCCAGAATTTTTTGAGCAGACTCAACCACTTCTTCGCTTTTTTTCTCAAGCTGCCCTTTGGAAAACTTAAAGGTGGCCGAATAAACCTGGCCGCGTCTGGCATCCATCATCACACAGACCGGCTGGCTGCAATGGCTGAACCGCCAGGCAATCCCGTCCAGGCTTGAAACCCCGATGCAGGGTCTGGACAAGGCATAGGCAAGCCCCTTAACCACACTGATGCCGATGCGAAGGCCTGTAAAACTTCCCGGCCCCCTGGCCGCAACATACCCGTCCACATCTTCAAGGGTCAGGCCTGCCCGGTCCACCACCAGGTTCTCGATCATAAAAATAAGCCGCCTGGAATGGGTCAGCCTGCTGGTCCAATACGATTCACAGATCAGGGCCTTTCCGTCAAACACAGCCAGGCTGGCCCCCTGTTCGGCCGTACTCAGGCTTAATATGTTCACTGTTAACTATTCTCTAAGGCAATTTCAAGGACTTCGCTCACATCCCTGACACAGGTAAATTTAAGCTTGCTTTTAATGGTTTTGGGAATATCATACAGGTCTTTCTGGTTTTTTTCCGGAATAATCACATGCTTGATGCCGGCCCTGAGCGCCCCAAGGGCTTTTTCCTTAAGTCCGCCAATGGGCAGAACCCGCCCCCGCAAGGAAATCTCTCCGGTCATGGCCACCTTGTTGTTGACTTTTTTGTTGGTAAAGGCGGACACCAGGGCCGTGGCCATGGCAATTCCGGCCGAAGGACCGTCCTTTGGGATGGCGCCTGCCGGCACATGGATGTGGATATCACTGTCCTCAAAGACTTTTTTATCAATTCCCAGCTTTTCCTGGTTGGCTTTGGTATAGGTTAAGGCGGCCCGGGCACTTTCCTGCATCACCTCTCCGATCTGGCCTGTGAGCAGCAGTTCTCCCTTGCCCGGGAAAATTGAAATTTCGATATACAGGTGCTCACCGCCGACCTCTGTCCATGCGAGCCCCGTTGCCAAACCCACCTGGCTTTCTTCCTGATCCATCTCAGGCTGGTACTTTGGCGGCCCCAGATACCGAATCAAATTCTGCTGCGTGACGGCAAATTTGCCTTTTTTACCTTCGGCAATCTGCCGGGCAATTTTCCGACAGATGGTATCCAGGCGCCGTTCAAGCCCCCGGACCCCAGCCTCAAGGGTATAGTCCGAAACAATGGTCTCCATGGCATTGGGGCTGATGCTGATGGTCCTTCTGATCAACCCGTTGTCTTTAAGCTTTCGGGGAAAAAGGTGTCTGCAGGCAATCTCAATTTTTTCCTGGCGGGTATACCCGGGGATATGGATGATTTCCATCCTGTCCAACAGGGCGGAAGGGATGGTATCGGCTATATTGGCCGTGAGAATAAACATGACATTGGACAGATCAAAGGGCATGTTCAGGTAATGATCGGAAAACTCAATGTTCTGTTCCGGGTCAAGGGCCTCTAGAAGGGCTGAAGACGGATCGCCCCTGAAATCATTGCCAAGTTTGTCAATTTCATCAAGCATGAATACCGGGTTATTGGTGCCGCACTGGCGAAGCCCCTGAAGGATTCGGCCGGGCATGGA
This sequence comes from uncultured Desulfospira sp., assembly GCA_963663165.1. Classification (GTDB taxonomy): domain Bacteria; phylum Desulfobacterota; class Desulfobacteria; order Desulfobacterales; family Desulfobacteraceae; genus Desulfospira. Next base: position 2,192,431 of record OY760175.1, read on the forward strand.
GCCGATATAGGTTCTTCTGTGCCCCCTGATTTCCGCCTCATCCCTAATGCCGCCAAGGGAAACCCGGTGAAATTTTCGTTTAACCGCCTTTGCAACGGCCCTGCCAAGAGAGGTTTTCCCCACCCCGGGAGGACCGACAAAACAGATAATCTGCCCTTTTTTCCCGGGATTCAGCTTCCGGACGCTGAGGTATTCAAGAATCCGTTCTTTGGCCTTTTCAAGCCCGAAATGATTCTGATCCAAAATATCCTGGGCCTTTTTAATATCCAGACTGTCCCGGGTTGTCCGGCTCCAGGGCAGTTCAACAATGCAGTCCAGGTAAGTTCTGATCACCGAGGCTTCAGAGGAATCCGAGTGCATCTGCTCCAGCCGCTTGAGCTGCTTAAAGGCCTCTTCTTCACACTTTCCGGGCATTTTGCATTTTTTGATCTTTTTCCGGAAATCTTCCAGCTCGGCCAGTTTTTCATCGCTTTCACCCAGTTCCCGGTGAATGGCTTTGACCTGCTCCCGAAGGTAATAATCCCTCTGGTTTCTGGAGATCTCGTCTTTGACCGTGGTCTGAATTTTGGCCTGAACCGTTGACAGATCCAATTCCCGGGCCAGCAGGTCATTAACTTTTTTTAACCGCTCCAGGGTATCGGTAATCTCCAGCAGGATCTGGGCATCCTCAACCTTGAGGTTCAAATTGGACGCCACCAGGTCGGCCAGCTTCCCCGGAGAGTCAATATGGGAAAGAAGCTCTCCCACATCCCCGGCAAGTTCCCCTTTAAGGGACAACAGTTTTTCACAGTTTTCCTTGACGTTTCTCATCAAGGCTTCAATCTCGATATCCAGCTGCTCAGGCTCTTTGTCAAAGAGGATATCCACACTGACCTTGAAAAACCGTCGCTTCTGGGTGTATTCCTTGACCCCGGCTTTGGCAATCCCCTGGACAAGGGCCTTGATCCGTCCGTCGGGCAATTTGATCATTTTCTGAACCCGGCCGATGGTTCCAATGCCGTAAACATCTTCTATCCCGGGTTTTTCAACTTCAGAATCTTTTTGGGCCGCCAGGAAAATATACCGGTCAGACTCGATACAATACTCCATGGCTTTAATTGACTTTTCACGCCCAACAAACAACGGCAGCAGCATATCTGTAAAAACCACCACGTCCCTGACCGGCATCATGGGGAGTATCTTTGGAATATTCTCCGTGTCGCCTTCTTTCTCAATTATTTCTATGAGATCATCAATATCTGCTTCTGCCATCTAAACTCCTCATATTTTTTACCGTAAAAAAGCCCAAAGGTCCGGTCAGGCCTTTTCACAGATTTGGGCAAATTTAAAAAATTCAACTTGTCCGCCTTCCGGAAAGCATCATTACCGGAAGCCAAATTGAGATTACAATAACGCAAAATTTTATTTTTACAATATCCTTGCAAAAATAATTTCAAAATCAGATAACTCTTACAAACCCGACTTTAACTGCAAGGAATTATAATAGTATGACCCCTTTATTGATCCCCAGCCTGATGGTATTTATATTTGGTTCCTGCATCGGCAGTTTTTTAAATGTCTGTATTTACCGGGTCCCGTTGAAAAAATCCGTTGTCACGCCCGGATCGTTCTGCCCGGGTTGTAAAAAGCCGATCCCTTTTTACTGCAATATCCCCATATTAAGCTACGCCCTCCTTGGCGGGAAATGCAAATCCTGCCGCACCCCCATCCCCTTTCGCTACCCCTTTGTGGAGTTTATAACGGCAAGCCTTGCCGTCTGTACGGCCGTAAAATTCGGATTAACCGGGCAGGCCCTGGTCTGGTTCGCATTTATCTGTATCCTTATTGTCATCACGTTTATTGACATTGACCACCAGATTATTCCGGATGTCCTGTCCATACCGGGCACAGTCTGTTTTGCCGTTCTCGCCTTTTTTGTTCTTGGCATCAAACCGGCCGCCATATTGGCGGGGATACTTCTTGGCGGCGGATTTTTATATGCCGTGGCCCTCGGGTATTATCTGATCAGAAAAGAACAGGGCATGGGGGGCGGGGACATTAAGCTCATGGCCATGGTCGGATCAGTGCTTGGGGTGAAAGGGGTGTTGTTTACCATTTTTGCAGGTTCCCTGATCGGCAGCATCTCAGGGGTATTAATTATTTTATGCAGCAAAGTGATGAATATCCGGCAGAAAATTCCGTTTGGTCCCTATCTTTCCGGCGGGGCACTCCTTTACATTTTCTATGGCGAAGAGCTGATCCGCTGGTATATTCAAATAGTTACAAAATAGTCCGAAATTGGAAAAGCCATTATAGAATGGGCGCCAACGGCGCTTCCTCTTCTTGTTTCCAGTTTCCAGTTTCTTGTCTCTTGTTTCTTGTTTCTTGCCTATTCCTGATAGCAGACTTCAATCACCAGCTTTCCCTTTGTAGTTTTAAACGGAAGGGACAAGACCTCTCCACCGCCCTCAATATGTTCGATGGTTTCACCGACCCCGGTGCTGACCCGGTCAAGCTTTACTTTTACTTTTTTATCCAATTCCGCGATTTTAGTACTCACATGACCGGCCACCATATTGGATATCTCTCCTACAGCATCCAGGATTTCATCATTTATCTCAGACATTTCCTCTCCAAACATGGCGGACACGATGCCTAGGATACTTTTTTCAGAAAAGCTGATAACCGCCGTTCCTTTCAGGTCACCATCAACTACTAGAATGCCGGAAATATCCCCTTGAGCCTTGCGGCCTGATTTCAGGAAAGGCGGTTCCGGCCTGGCTTTTACGAAAGCGGTGGTGTCGAGGATGTGTAAGGTTCCCTCTATAAAAGGGTTGACATAAGATGCGTCCATATTTTCCTCCTCTTTCGTTAATTTTATGACTTTGACCATGCCAGCGCAACGATTTTTTTTAAAAAAGTGAATAAATCCTTGACAGGCCTTGCTCAACGACGTAACGTACGCTGAAAGCTGATTTAAAACAATTAACCTTGAAAAAACGTGTTTTCCACCAAATTTTGCGTTGAACAAGGTCCTTTTTAATACTAAATTTCCTAGAAACTCAAAAAAAAGGAGTGAACAAGATGAACAAAGGCGATTTGATCAACAAGGTTTCTGAAGTGCTTAGCAGCAAAAAAGAAGCTCAGGCTGCGGTAGACTGCGTCATTACTTCTATCACTGAAGCGCTGGCCGGCAATGACTCTGTTACCTTGGTCGGATTCGGCACATTTAAAACCGCAGAAAGAAAAGCCAGAAAAGGCAGAAATCCCCAATCTGGAAAAGAAATCAACATTCCTGCCAGAAACGTCCCCAAATTTGTACCTGGAAAAGCATTAAAAGATGCCGTAAAATAAACGTGATGCTGCCTGAAATGTTCAGGCAGTTATTAGCGTTTTGTTAATGCTGCCTGAACAGGCTTTCGACCATGGCGTTTAATATTGAAAGCATATTTCTACCATCCGTTGGCGTGGATCTGGTTTTGAACATGGATTCATTAATGCCGATTCCACTTTCGAGCATTATTTACGATACGGACCCTTCCAAAAAGACCATTACCATTGCCCGGCCCAGATCAAGTTTTGGCCAAGCCACCGAATATGATCAGCTTCACTTAACGACGATAATTCAATCTCCCAAAAGAAAAATCCGGGTGGGTATTGCCTGTACCCCTGTTAAATTTATCAAAGAATATAAACTGGCCGGGAATGCCACCACCAGGGCCATTATCCTCCAGTACAAGGCACCGGCAATCGAAACCAACATCAGGTCTGCATACCGGCTCTACCTTGATGCACGGCATACCTGCCGGGCCAAAATCATGTACAATCAGAATGACTACCTTTCCCCCAGGGATTTTAAAATCCGGGATATTTCCCTGACAGGGCTTGGCCTGATTATCCCCAAAAAGGTCAATAAAGACCACAATTCCATGGCCAAGGCAGCCTTCCATGATAACCTGCTGGTGGGAATGAGCCTTATCGACACCAGCAAAGAACAGCCCCAGGGGACGTTTGTCCTTAAAACCCGCATCACCCGGCTCAACCCCAAATATTCTGAAACCAATATCCTGGCAGGCCTTCTTATTACCAAAATTGCCAAGGGAAAAGAGTCTATCTTAAGCGATTTTATCCATTCTGCCCAGATCCACCAGTTGAACCGGTTTAAATCCCAACCGTTAGGGTAGAATTAATTCATGTTTTCGAGATATGCCTTAACCCAGGCAAGGGCTTTTTGACTTCTTGAATCAAGGGTTGAGGCCTCTATTTCTTTTATCTGGGACAAAGCCTGCTCCCGGGTGATTTTACAATCGTTTCGATACCCTTTGATACCAGACCCCGCCCCTGATTCTCCAATTGTCTTTAAGCGGGCCATATAACCCTTAAATTCCAGATTATCAAAAGTGATATGGTCAAAATTCCTCGAAAGAATGCGGCCGGCAAGTTTTCGTATCCGGGAGTTTTTCATCGAACTTAGGACCTCGGGCTTTTGAACGTCCGGGGCCCCATGAAACGCAGCCATCTGTCTTTTTTCAACGCCTGAAAAGAAGCCTGCCTGATAAAGCTCAGCATCAGGGTCCAGGTCCGGGATAAAGGGATACCGGTACTCAATACAGGCGTCAATGGTGTTAAGGACCATATCTGTGGGGGCCTTAAGGGTTTCCATATTCTCCAAAGCCCTGTGCCTTGCCGCCTCATCCAGGCGATTCCAGAATCGCTCAAGACAGGGCAGGATAATGGTTTCGTCAGCCGTCCGTTTTCTGATCACTGCCCACTTTAATGTCCCGGCATCCGGATCAACTTCCCAGGGAAAATCCAGGCGGACCCATAAATCCTGGTTTTTGTACGCCTTTGACCGGCCTATGAGAAATACTGGGGCCAAATAATTCAGGGCCGGCCCAAAGGAGGCGGAAACCGCAATCCCGAGTTTAAAAGTAGCGGCCCCTGACCCGCAGCTTGTTGTAATCCCGGACATCCTGGCCAACTCTTTTTCCTTATTAAAAAAATGGCAGGCATAGGCCCAGATATCTGGTACTTCAGCAAATTTTTTTGACAGGGCCACCAGGGCTTCGACATCGGCCATTGCCTCATGAGCCTGCCCGGAGGTTTCAAATCCGTTGGCCTGGCTGATGAGTTCAAGTTTGAGGCTTGGCTGTCCGGTTTCAAGACAGGGCCAGCCAAGGGCAGATTCGCAAAACACCCTGTACAGGGCTGCCACAGGAAGCATGTCCATCCGGGAGCAGCCGTTGGCATACTGGTGTGAATAGGGATCCAGCAGATTCCGGTAAAACAGGAACCTTAAAAATTCATCGTCAAACCCAAGGGAGTTATACCCAACACTGATGGTGCCGGGGGTGTTGAAAAGAGCATGAAGCTGAATGGCCGCACGGTATTCGGTCAGCCCTTTCGTAAGGATATCGCCGATAAGGCCGTGGGTAACAAAGGCCCCGGGAGAGGGCATGATATCTTTTCGCAGTTGAATAACAAGGCTGTGCCGTTCAATTTCATTTAGCTGCAAATCCGTCCGGATGCCGGCAAAGGTCAGTATTTGATCAAAAGCCGGGTTCAAGCCGGAGGTTTCCACATCGTAAAACAGGTATGTTTTCATTCCCGTCTCCCCATACTTTTGTCACGGTCAAAGAAAAATTCATGTAACTGTTCAGCAGTGCCCCATCTTCGCTCATTCAGGCCTTCTCACATAGCAAAAGTATGCTACGAAGTCCTGACTAAACAAATATGAAGCACTGATGAACAGTTACGGATCCCTGGTTTTTGATTATTTTTCATCATTAGCTGAATAGTTACAAATTCATTTTATTTTACCATGAAGCACATGAAGCGCATGAAGGAAAGCTCTCTTCATGTGCTTCATGGTTTTAAAAATTTTTCATGGGTTACTAAAAATCCAAACACCTTACCCACTGTTTTTTAAGACCGCCATACGAAAAAAGGGGAGAGAAACAAAACATGCTTCCCTCCCCTTGGAGTTCCAAAATTGAATAAAAGAAATTATCTTTTTGAGAACTGGAAACTGGCCCTTGCAGCCTTTTTACCGTATTTTTTACGTTCCTTTGTCCTGGAATCCCGGGTAAGGAAGCCAGCCGTTTTAAGCACCCCCCTCAATGCCGGGTCTGCGATGATCAGGGCTTTGGCAACGCCTAACCGGACGGCACCGGCCTGGCCGGTCTGTCCGCCGCCCATAACGGTAACTTTAATATCAAAGGAATCCTGTTTCTCTGTCAAGGTAAGCGGGGAAGCCAGAATCTGCTGGTTCACACCAATGTCAAAGTAATCATCCATTTCCCGGTCATTGACAACAATATTGCCTGTGCCGGGTTTCAACCAAACCTTGGCCACAGAATCTTTACGCTTTCCTGTGGCGTAAAATACGTTTCCAGTTTCCATTGAATCTTCTTTTTATCCTTATGAATTTAAATGTCTAATACTTCCGGTTTCTGTGCTGCGTGAGGATGTGCCTCACCCGCATATACGAATAATTTTTTGCCCAGCTTCCGGCCCAGCCTGTTTTTGGGCAGCATGCCCCTGACAGCCTTCCGGATAACCTCTTCAGGTTTTTTCTCAAGCAGTTCCTTTGCGGTATCAGACTTCAGGCTGCCGATATACCCTGAATGGCGGTAATATGTTTTCTGGTCTAGTTTTCTACCGGTCAGGCGGATTTTGTCGGCATTGATCACCACAACCCAGTCTCCGGTATCCACATGGGGGGTATACAACGGGGTATGTTTTCCGCGGATTCTATATGCAATTTGTGATGCCAGTCTTCCCAAAACCTTATCGGTTGCATCAACAACACACCAGTTTTCTTTATTATCGGATCTTTTTGCGCTGTATGTATATTTTTTCACCGTTCTCAATGCTCCTATTCGTAAACACAACCCGCAATATTTACCTGGTTCTTACTTCAAAGTCAACCATTTTCTATAGTTCTATTGTTTTTTCAAATTTTATATCTTCAATTGCGGATTTGGTGTCTTTTGAACCGTCCAGTTTGCTTGAGGTTTTGCAGGTCACTTCAGCGTTGAGGACCCCCCCGTTTTCCACGATCAGGTCCTTGCACTCCACTTTGCCTGAACAGACCCCGGTGGCCAGGATAATCAGTTCCTTGGACGCACAAATCTCGCCCTGGAACTTCCCGCCGATGGTGATGCTGGCCACCCGGGTGGAACTGGATTGAACCATGCCGTCTTCGGCAATAATGACCTCATCGCCGTCAATGGTACCGGTCACCCGGCCTTTAATAATCAGCTTGCCGGCACTTGAAATAGACCCGTCTATTTTGAGTTCTTTATCAATAATGGACAAATTCTGTTTTGCTTTTCTGGCCACAATCCTTCTCCTTGAAGCCTTAAGATTGAATATCTATGTAAATTTTGCCGACCTCTTCCCCGTTCAATGTTGTCAGAACGTAGTATCTTCTGCCCTTCTTTTCAAGAGAATATTGGGGCATCAGTGCGCCGGACCCGATATCAATGACATACCCTCTGTCCTCACCGTTGTTCTTAGACTGGTTCCCAACAAACCCTTTAAAGTTAACGATATATTTGCACGGGTCTGTCTGGCTGGTAAGGATATCCTCAATCACCAGTTTATCCCCGGGCTTGACCGTCACATGGGCATAATTATTGAAAATCACTGTCTTGCCGTTTATCTTAAGCTTGTATCGGATCTCTTTGCTGATTTCCGATTCCCCGGAAAGCACCACACTCCCGGGCATCACCTTTGATCCGGCATCGGTTTCAACCAGGTCAAGAAACACACTGCCGCAGGCATAGGAATCTTTTTTGGCAACAATCCTGGTGGATTCCATGATCTTGATCTGTTTTTTTAAATCATTGTAATCATTTCCGGCCCCGAGGATGTCCACACTTAATCCACGCTCATAATTGGCCACAATGTCATGCACCAGAATAGAATCCCCCCGGCGGACTTTCAGATGCTGCATCCGGGCCACCACCACCGGTATGGAGTCATTGATGGACATGATCATATACTGCATTTCCGGTTCTTTTAAGTCAATTCCCGGGGTTTCGGGCACTATCCCGAGAATATCCATAAACCCGTTAATGGCATAAATATGCTGTCTGACCTTTTGCTCAAGGGGCAGGGATTTGGCCGACTCAATCCCAAAGGCGGGGATTTTACACACATTCATGGCATAGTATGTGGCAGACTGTCTTTGCTCTTTGTGAATGCTGTCCGGATAACTTGTCCTGTGATTGTTAAAATGAAACCGGCAGGACAGATCGGTTATATTTTCGTTAATTTTCTCAATCACCTTTTTGGCCATGGCCTCAAGGTCGATGACAGGCTTTCCGTTCCCGGGTTCTAAAAGGGCATCGTCTGCAATAATGGACTGGCCGAATTTTTTGGGATTTCTATTTTCGTTTTTCCAGTCAGGGGAAAAAAAGCCCGATCCCTCATGAAGATTTAAAAAACAGTCACTTTCACAGATTAATTTTTTCAGGACATCCACCACCCTGGCTTCATAGTTGGCGGTATGGTCATCCATGAATTTTCTGTTCATATCCTGATTAATCTGCCGTTCATTTTTAAGGATGGAAGGGAAATTGGCCCTGGGAACCACAATAAGGGTCCCGGTCTCAAGGGAAAAATCCGCATAAAAGTCTGCGGCCAGAAAACCGCCGGGTTCATCGCCTTGTATCCCACCGACAATTAAAAGGGTTTTCCCCTTTTTGGCCCCCATGATCCGGTATACATGAAGTTCATTTTCCTGCCCTTCAAAATAGACCGTATGGGTCCGCTGCCCGGCACAGCACAGCATCGGGCCGCTGCCCAGACACCATAACACCAGGCCCCATAAAATCCATGAAAAAGCTGTCGGCCCGGCACCCCATTTGTCTTTGACATCAACCATCAAACCGGGCCCCTTTAATCGCCGTTGGTGTTGTCTTGTTCAAGATCAAAAAAAGTTTCATCCACCAAATTCCCATCCTCGTTAAAAATGTAAACCGCTGCATATTTATAATCCCCTGAAGACAGTCCGGATTCCACCTTAAACCTTACAGGCTTGTAATGGGAAATGGAAAAATACTGCCCTTTTTTATATACATCTGGAATCCCGTTTTTCAAGGGGACGCTGGGAACCGCCAGCCAATTGGACGGGTCTGATTTGTCCGGTTTTAAAATGGTAAATATCCGTCCGGAAATCCCGCCGGGTTTATCGGAATTGTTCCGGATATCAAATCCAATGTGCAGAAATTTGGAGTGACTGTCCTTTAAAAGGGTAAATTTTTCAATCAATACGCTTTTTCCCTGGGTCTGGCCATCTTCGGTATCCGGCCCGGCAACGGTGTTGCCATCTTCGCTACCGGGGCCGTTCTCCTCAAAGACATCCGATTCTAAAGCGTCTTGTGAACCAGGCTCATTCATATCCGTTTGCCCGGAAGGCGGCTGGGCCGGATCAGACGGGGCGGCGGCCGCTCCAACGGGTTCAGGATCTTTGGACACCACAGCCTTGTTTTTTTCCGGCACTTTTCTTTCTTTGGAAGCCGGTTTTTCTCCAGGGGACGGGACGCCGGTCTTTCCCGCATCGGCCAATTGCACGGGAACCCCTGGCTCTTTTCCAAGAATCACCAGGCGGGCCATTAATATTTCTTTTTCTTTGACCAGGGTGTTGTATTTTTTTTCAAGGCTTTGGGTTTTCTGGGTCAACAGCCGGTGTTGAACGGACAACTCTTTATAAAAAAAATACAGCCCGCCGGCGGCCAAGGCACAGACCATGCTTGAAACGGCAAAAAATTTAGCAAACCCCCTTAAATAGTCTCCGGATCTCATCTCACCGTAATCATCCACAATGAGAACCCGCTTATTTCGATTTTTCTTTCTCTCAGATGGTTTGGCTTTGGCTATTTCCCTTTCCAGTTCTCTTGAGATATCTTCCATGCTCCACCTTTGTTCACGAGTTTCAATTGCTTGATCCCCTTTGTTGAAAAACCGCTGGATTTATAATTTTGAAAAAACCGGACCTCAACACCGTCCTTCTTTTTTATGATTTTAAAGTTTTTACCGGTCACATGGATACGGGCATACTTTCCGGCCAGGGCTTTTTTCCGGTTAACCCATTCCGTCTTGGACATCCCCTCGCCATAAAATTCCGGTGCATAAAATTGCGCATAGGCATCCATATCTTTGGCCGACCATGCGGCCAGCCAGGCTTTAACCGTTTCCAGCACATCCCCGTGATCGGGCCGGGAACCTGACGCATTTTGTGATGCGGCCACCAGGGGGAAATTAACCGTTGCATAGGCCTGATTTTTCTTCTGGTACACATCCCCGATGATTTTGGTCTCCTGGCCAATGGTCTCAAAAAACAGTTTTCGTTTCCCCAAATCAACCTTTTTGCCGTTAAAGGAAAACCCGAAATCCATTAAGACCACACAAAGGTTCCCGTGACGGTAAATCCCGGTTGATGAGGCCAGCACCGTTAACTGTTTTTCGTCTTTTTTAAACTGGTTTCGGATGACCAGCCACTGTTCCCACCAGGAAATGTCCGGCACATAGGAGGGGGCATAAAAAGACAAATACTGATGGTAAGATCCGCGCTCAATGGCCTTGACCCAGTCCCTGACAAGGGACAGGATCTGCTCTTTTTCTCTGTCAGGGGAAAGGGGGGCGGCCATGGATAAGGTGTCGACAATAATCAGGGGGGTTGAATCCAGGGTAATATACCGGGATAAGGCCAGAACATTTTTATTTTCAAGGGCCACGCACCCGTTGGAATCCATGGGTTTGAGTTCTTTATCCGTCCCGTGAATCCAGATGGCCGACCCGTTTTTGCCCTGGCGCCGGTCAATAAAATTGGGGTAATCGGTTGGAAAGGCTTTTTTCCCGTACACCGGGGTCAGATATTTATCTTCGAACTCATCGGTTAAAAAATAAATCCCTTCCGGGGTCCTCTTGTCGCCCTTCTTGACTTTGGGGCCGGAGACTTCTCCGGTAGAACACGGTGCACTGAAAACAATATCCATGGGGGTTCCCTGGGGGGAAGCGTCACTGCCCGAACCGTTTGAGACCACATAAAGCATCTGGCTGTCTTTTTCCACGATAACCGCATTTTCATTTTCCGGCAGCTGTATCACAAAACGGTTAAAATCATGGGGGTTTACCGGCCCGGCATACAGGGGGCTCATCCATAAGAATCCAGCCTGAAGAATAAGATAAAGCCTGACAATCTGTTTCATAAAAGGACTATTTAACTTTTTTCACTGTTTTATTAAGGTGTTTAAATGCAGCATCCGACGCCCTTCGGCCCGAGGACGTCCGCAACACCAGCCCAATCTTTAAAAGGTACGGTTCCACAACGTCTACCAGCGTGTCCGTTTCTTCCTGAAGGGTGGCCGCAATGGCTTCCACGCCCACGGGCCCGCCGCCGTAAAAATCAATGATGGTGGACAGATACTGCCGGTCCAGCCGTGTCAGGCCAAGTTCGTCAATGCCTTCAAGGCCAAGGGCATCATTAACAATGTCTTTGGTCACCACCCCGTTGGCCCGGACCATGGCAAAATCCCTTACCCGTTTGAGCAGGCGGTTGGCAATTCTCGGGGTGCCCCTGGACCGTCTGGCAAGCTCATAAGAGCCGTCAGCCGACACCGTTGTCCTGAGAATTCCGGCAGACCGCTCCACAATGGTCTGAAGTTCCTCACAGGTATAAAAATCCAGAGTCCTGAAAATACCGAACCGGTCCCTTAAAGGAGAGGACAGCAAGCCCACCCGGGTGGTAGCCCCCACCAGCACAAACCGGTTGAGCCGGTACCGGTGGCTTCGGGCGTGGATTCCCTTGTCAAACACGAAATCCACAGCAAAATCTTCCATGGCCGGGTACAAAAATTCCTCCACCACCTTTGGAATCCGGTGAATTTCATCAATGAACAGGATATCCCCTTCCCCAAGATTGGTTAAAATACCGATCAGATCCCCCCCCTTCTCAAGGGTGGGGCCGGATGTTACCGTCAGATCACTGCCCATCTCATTGGCAATAATATGGGAAACCGTTGTTTTCCCTAATCCCGGCGGGCCGTGAAGCAGAATATGATCCAGCGGATCATTTCTCATTTTAGCGGCCTGTATGGCGATTTTCAAGGTTTCAACCGATTCGGTCTGCCCCACGTAATCCTCAAAACAGGCCGGCCTCAACGACACAATATCGGCCAGGCTGTCTTCCTTGAGTTCTTTAGAGGACAGCAGCCCTTTTCTATTGGTTTCTCCAGGGGGTTTGGATGAAAAGGTTAAAATATCATCGGCCATATCTTAAGGGCTTTCCTTATAAATTTCATCAAACAGCGCTTCAGGCGTATTGATATTTGAATTTCTGGCAAAGGCTTCTTTAATCATCCTTGCCGCAGAAGCCGCTGTATGGCCGAGCTGCTCCACCAGCACATCCTGCACCTGGAGGGCGATCTGCCGGTGATCCGGGGCCAAGGGTTCCCGGCCTTCCGCATCCGGGACCAGGTCTGTTGACATAAAGCCGGCCGCCTTCCCCCTGAGGGTGGCGATGATTTTTTCAGCGGTCCGTTTTCCGATCCCCGAAAGTTGGGAAAGAAAGGACACATCCTTTTGCTCAATGGCGGCTGCGATTTCTCCTGTGGGCCGGGTCAGGGCCTTTACCGCCTTCATGGGGCCAATGGCGGCAACGGATATGAACAATTGAAAAAAGGCCCGGTCCTCTGGTGTGGCAAACCCGATCAATACGGGCTTGGGCTGCCGCTCAGAGACATGGTAATAAATATAAAGGGACACGGTCTGGTCCTGATCCGACTGCCGGCGAATCTGCTCAAGGGTCCGGGTATTGAGCAGGACCTCAAATCCGATCTGACCGGATAAGAGCAAAATCCCATCAGGCTCAACCCCGATGATCTTTCCCTCAAGATATCCTATCATAATTTCCCATACCTGTAGAATCCCGCCAAAGCAAGCCCGAGCGCATCTGACGCATGAAACGGCCGGATGGGTTCGGGATGCCCGAGTATGTTTCTGACAGCCCGTTCCAACTGGCGCTTATCTGCGCCGCCATTGCCTGAAATAATTTTCTTGACCTCGCGAACCGGGATTTCCTTTATGTCCACCCCTGCCCGGTGTGCCGCAACCAGAAGGACCCCGGACACCTTGCCCAGCATAATACCTGATCCTGGATATTTTTCAAGGGAGTATATATCTTCAATAACGACATAATCCGGCTGTTGCTGGGCTAAAAAATCCAATGTTCTGGAAAAAATGATATCCAGCCTCAACGGGGCCGGATCCTTGGAACAGGTGGCAATGCTGCCAAAAGAATAATGGTGAATGCGGTTCCCGGCCCCCTGGATAACACCGATCCCGGTACCGGCCAATCCAGGGTCAATGCCGACAAATTTGATCATGAAATCCCTCAACCCTTTTTTGGAAAACCCCCAAAAAGGGTTTAATTATTTCAGGCTTTTTAGCTTTTCCTTGGCATACTTGGCCTCGTTGGTGTCCGGATGCCGTTTGATCAATTCGTTCAAAATCAACCGGGCATTGGCTTTTTCACCGAGTTCGGCAAAGGAGTATCCTTGTTTGAGCCTTGCCGCAGCGGTTTTGTTGGAATTACGGTAATCGTCCAGAACCTTCTGGTATTCGAGGATGGCCTTTTCATACCATTTCTCGGCATAGTATGAATCGGCAATCCAGTACCTGGCATTATCCGCATTATGGGAATCCGGATACTTGTTGATAAAATTTTCAAACTGAATCCGGGCGTTCTCCATATCCCCTTTGTCGAAAAGGGTTTTGGCATTGTCGTACAGCTGGGTTTCAGACATGGCGTCCGCATTTTCCGGCAGGGTATTTCCGGCCGGCTTGTCGGCGTCTGCCGGTGCGGCAGTAGGTTCGAACCCCATGTAATTTTCAAGCTTGATCAGCCGCTCATCATTTCTGGATATGGCAGCATCAAACCGGGTCAGTTCATTTTCAAAATCTTCCCACCGTCTCGCACTGCTGCTGCCAAGGGTTTGGTTCAACTCCTGGGTCCGGGTCTGAATCTGCTCAACTTTTTCTTTTACCAGGTTGAGTTCATAATTTGTTTCAGCATATTTTTCCCGGTTTTCATTGGTCACCTGGTCTAACCGGCCGGAAAACTCCCGGCCCTGGCTTTCCTTTGCCTGCAAATCTGAAGACAGGCGGGTATTTTCCGCTTCCAGGGCCGCTACCCTGTTTTCAAGGAGTTTATACTGATCCTGGCCCACACAGCCGGTCAATAAAAATAATAAACCACATGCGAATAATATATTCAGTTTCATACCAAAGCTCCGGACAAGGGGCTTTCCCCACGGCAAACGGGGGTGCCCCTTATCTCTAGAAAAACACTGGTTCGTTCCTATCTAGAAAAACACTGGTTCGTTCCTATAATGATGAAACCCCGTGTTTGGACAAAAGGCCGCCCATATGCACGGCAAAGCAGATGAGCGACGTTTTGTTTAAACACTAGTTCAGAACAAATTGTGCCCGGCGATTGAGCCGGTAAGCCGCTTCATTATGGGCCGGATCAAGGGGCTGTTCTTCGCCGAAACTGACGGTATTCATCCGGGAGTTGGACACACCAAGGTCAGACAGGTATTTTTTTACCGCACTGGCCCGTTTTTCTCCCAATGCCAGGTTATATTCGGTGGTTCCCCTTTCATCACAATGCCCCTGGATAATGACTGAAACTGACGTGTTATTCTGGAGCCAGGCGGCTTTTTCCTTTAAAAGTGTTTTGGCATCATAGGAAAGCTCTGCACTGTCATAGTCAAAAAGGATATTCTCATTGAAGAACTTGTCTTTTGCCTGGGCCAGCATGGCTTGTCTTCTGGCCTCTTCTCTGGCCTGCTGGTCCGCAAGTTCCTGCTGCCGGATCCGTTCTGCCTCTGCTTCGGCCCTGGCTTTGGCATCAGCGTCGGTCCCGGAATCGTCCTGGACCGTTGTATCACCCGTTTTAACTTCCGGTTTTCCACAGGATACCGTCATAAAAAGCCCGGCCACAAGCAGTGCCATCATCAGATTTACCCACAGTCTCTTGTTCATAATCCCTCCTTCACGTTAATAGATTATTTAAGTTCTGATTCTTAATTCATCATTTTCAAAAAGCACCACCCTGGGACCAGCACGGCTGGGTTTGTTTCCCCCCAAAAGAGAAGAGCCGCCGCTGGTCTGTACCGGCTGCCGTCATGACAAAAATCTTGGCCACCCCGCCTTCACGGGTGGAAGAAAAAGCAATCAGGCTCCCGTCCGGGGACCAGGTGGGGTCCTCGTTATCTCCCTGGTTCCGGGTTAACTGAATGGGAACCCCTATCCCGGCATCAAGGTCTGACCCCAGCTTAATTACAAACAAATCAATCTGATTTTTTTCAATGCCCACATAGGCAATCCGAGACCCGTCCGGGGACCAGGCCGGGGATGTATTATACTTTCCCTGAAACGTCACCCGTCTCACATCGCCGGATGAAAGGTCCTTAACGTAAATCTGAGGGGTGCCGCCCCGGTTGGAGGTAAAAGCTATTTTAGTTCCGTCCGGAGAAAATCTTGGGGAAACATTGATCCCATAGCTTTGGGATATCTTTTTAATAATTTCCCCGGTCCGGGTCAACAGATATATTTCCTGGGACCCTGAAAAGCTCAACGCCGCCGCAAGCTTTAACTGCCCTGGCATCCAGTCAGGGGAAATGTTCATGCCCTTGTGATTGATCACCGTACCCCGGTTCTCTTTTAAATTTTTAATGTAAATGTCGGGTTTCCCCTTGGCATAAGACACATAGGCCAGCCATTTTCCATCAAAGGACCAGTCCGGTGAAAGGCAGATACTCTTATGATGGGTGACCTGTTTAACGTCAAACCCGTCAAATTCACAGGTAAAAATCTCTTTGTGCCCGCTGGCAGTTGAGACAAAGGCGATCTTTGAACTGAACACCCCCCATTTGCCGGTCAGCTTATAAGAAATTTCACTGCAAAACATATGGACCATCTTCCGGATCTGGGACTTGGGACCGGTATACACTTTGCCCACCAGCAGTTTGGCATTAAAGGTATCAAACAGCCTTAACTTTAACTTGACCATGCCCTGGTCATCTTCAATACCGCCGGTAATCAGAAGGTCCGCACCGATGGCTGTCCAGTCTTTGAAATTGATCTGGGAAAGCTGAATCCCGGTTTCCGCCGGATTGGCCAGGAAGGCTGCCGGGTCCATTATTTTCAAGTATCCGGTAAAACCCAGAGCCTGGGTCATAATGTCCTGGGCTTCTTTCCCGGACTCAATTTCCGTGTCCAGATCATTAAAGGGTTTGAACCGGGTAACCGCGATGGGGGTTTTATTTAAAAACGGATTATAAATGTTGATATAATCAACTTCTTTTGAAGCCGCCTGAAACGGAAACCCCAAAATAAGTACAAAAATCCAAAGGAACGCGACGGTCATCACATGTTGAAACGAAGTTTTCATTTTAAGCCCTTAGGTGTAAATATCACAACAACATCATAAGATTGCATGCCCTGGGGCAGTTCAGGCAGGGGATTTGCCCGTTTAATTGCTTTTTTGGCAGATTCATCCAGGTAACCATTCCCGGATTTGGTTTCATATGTAATATCTTGAATCTCACCGTTTTTCAATATTTTGATTAATATTCTCACCTGA
Source organism: uncultured Desulfospira sp. (assembly GCA_963663165.1). Taxonomy (GTDB): domain Bacteria; phylum Desulfobacterota; class Desulfobacteria; order Desulfobacterales; family Desulfobacteraceae; genus Desulfospira. The sequence goes on from OY760175.1 coordinate 2,209,067, forward strand.
AGGTTCTGATCCATCCCGGCCAGAATATCATTAAATACCCAGTTTTTTTCTATGGCCAGCTGCAATTCCATCTTATAAAAATCAATGGGCTGATATCCTTTTCTACTGCCCCCTGCCCCGGTATTCGAACCGGTTCTTGCGCCCTCATTCACAGACTGGCGAAGCCGTTTCAGCGCATCGGCAATCTGCTGATCCTTTTGGCGGTCCACTTTATCGGCAATCCTTTGCCGGGCCTTGTCCAGGGTTTTTTCTGGGTCAGCTTTGGGTTTAAGCACCTTTTTCGGCTGTTTTTCTTCAGGCTTTTTCTCCTGCTTGGCCATGATTTCTTTTAAATTTTTGGGCTTTGCCTTTAAGCTGATATCAGGCTTGATAATGGCTGCCGGTTCCTCAGGTTCAGCCGAAGGCGTGTCCGGGGCAGGGTCTGCCGGAACAGCCGTCTCAATCTTGGGTTCAGGCGGCTTGGGCAAAACCGGGTCGGGTTCCAGAGCGGAATCCGGGTCCTGGGACGGCGGCAGGGGCGCCATATCCTCAGGCCCGGCACCAAAGGAGACCAAGTCGACCTGGATGATTTCAGGGGGAACCACCGTGGATTCAAATCCATGAAAAAACATGACCGACACAAAAAACAGCCCATGGGTCAGGACAGACAAAAAAAGAAATAAGAGCCAGGCTTTTGCGTCCTGTCCGGCCTCATCCATACCGGCTCCATACGCCTTTGCCCTTTTTTTTAAACCGGACCGGGGTTCCATACCGCTTAATCAGGAAGCGTCTTCATTGTCCGGGAGGGTAATCATTCCCAGATTTTTAACGCCTGCTTTTTTAATTTTGGACATCACGTTGACCACTATGCCGTAGGGCACTTTTTTGTCGGCTTTCAGATAAACGCCGCCGGAATCAAGATTTTCAAGAACCGCCCCAAGCTTTTCCGTTAAAAAGGCCGCACTGACCTCTTGATCGTTGATATACACCTTAAGGTCCTTATCAATGGAAATGATCAGATGCTCTTTATCGCTTGGGATGGGATCTGAGCTGGCTTCGGGCAGATCCACATCCACCCCCTGGACCATCATGGGGGCGGCAACCATGAAAATGATTAACAGGACCAGCATAACGTCCACTAAGGGGGTAACGTTTATGTCGGCCATAAACTGGTCATTACCGGATCCTAGCTGCATCATGCCTCCGTTTGTTTTTGCAGATCTCTTTCAATGATATTTAAAAGATCGGAAGAAAAACTTTCCAGCTCCGAATTGAGTACCCTTATTCTGTCCGTAAAATAGTTGTAGGCAACCACCGAAGGGATGGCCACGGCAAGGCCCGCAGCTGTGGCGACCAGGGCTTCGGAGATACCGGGGGCCACAACCGCTAAACTGGCTGAGCCGCTGACCCCGATTCCCTGGAAGGTATCCATGATTCCCCATACGGTTCCAAACAGTCCGATAAAGGGCGCTGTGTTTCCGGCGGTGGCCAGAAACGGGACCATCTGGGTTAACCGCCTTACCTCCACGTTGATGGACCGTCTCAATGTCCGTTTAATGCTTTCCATGGCATGGAAGGCTGACGTTTGGGTTTTAAGGGTTCTGCCGTCCTTATCTTTGCCGGCTTTGACATCGGATCTGGCCATTTCCATATAGGAGGTAATGAAAATACGGGCCACCGGGCTGGATCGTAGGGCCTTGGCTTTTGAAAAGGCATCGGCAAGGGTCCGGCACTGCCAGAACACATCCGTAAAATCCGAGGATTCCCGGGTTGCCTGTCGAAGATATCTGAATTTAATGAATACGATTGCCCAGGAAATGATGGAGAAAAACAGCAGCAACAGCAGCACCAGTTTAACCACCGGCCCGGCATTGCTGAGCATGTAAAGCAATTCCATTGTTTCAGTGCCCATAGAAATCCTCTTTCAAGATCCTGTCCTTACAGGGGCGGTAAAGATTTACACAAATTTTCACCAATCTAAGTATATGAGCCCAATACCCATGTCAAGGCCAAATGTAACTGTTCATCAGTGCCCCATCTTCGCTCATTCAGGCCTTCTCACATAGCAAAAGTATGCTACGAAGTCCTGACTAAACAAATATGAAGCACTGATGAACAGTTACGGACCCTGGTTTTTGTTTGTTTTTCAGCATTAGCTGAATAGTTACAAAATTCTTAAGTTAATGGCATTGAAGGCCAAATTAGAATAATAAAGCCCCTTGAGATGGACTCAAAGGGCTTTAAAATATACTAGCTAAATAAAATGGTTTAGACTATTTTAAACCGGTTTTATCTTACATCATGCCGGGCATTCCGCCGCCCATACCGCCGCCGGGCATTCCGCCGGGCATTCCGCCACCGGCGTTTTCTTCAGGTTTTTCAGCAATCATGGCTTCGGTGGTCAGCATGACCGATGCTACACTGGCTGCATTCTGAAGTGCGAAACGAACCACTTTCTTGGGATCAATAACACCGGCTTCAATAAGGTCTTCATAAACATTGGTTCTGGCATTGTAACCAAAGGAGCCTTCTGCTTCCTTAACCTTGTTGATGACAACAGAGCCTTCAACACCGGCGTTGTCGGCAATTTTACGCAAGGGTTCTTCAATGGCCCTTGCCACAACAGCAACGCCGAGTTTTTCCTCGCCTTGAACATCAAGGTCGGAAAGGCAGGCAATGCTTCTGACAAGCGCCACACCGCCGCCGGGGACAATGCCTTCTTCAACGGCTGCCCGGGTAGCGTTCAATGCGTCTTCAACCCGTGCTTTCTTTTCTTTCATCTCCGTTTCAGTGGCAGCGCCCACGTTGATCACGGCAACTCCGCCCACCAGCTTGGCCAGGCGTTCCTGCAGTTTTTCTCTGTCATAATCAGAAGAGGTTTCATCAATCTGGGAACGGATCATTTTAACGCGGCCTTCAAGGGCTTCTCTTGAACCGGCACCGTCAACGATGGTGGTGTTGTCTTTGTCAATGGTGATGGTTTTGGCCTGGCCCAGATCCTGAAGGGTCACGTTTTCAAGCTTGATGCCCACATCTTCGGATACCACCTGGCCACCAGTGAGAACGGCAATATCTTCGAGCATGGCTTTTCTTCTGTCGCCAAAACCCGGGGCCTTAACAGCTGCTACACTCAAGGTGCCGCGCAGTTTATTGACAACCAGGGTGGCCAGGGCTTCGCCCTCAACATCTTCGGCAACAATGACCAGGGGCTTGCCGGTTTTGGCAATTTCTTCAAGAACCGGCAGAAGGTCTTTCATGGAAGAGATTTTCTTGTCACAGATCAGAACAAAGGGGCCGTCCAGAGAGGCCACCATTTTTTCACTGTCTGTAACAAAGTAGGGGGACAGGTAACCGCGGTCAAACTGCATGCCTTCTACCACGTCCAGGGTGGTGTCCATGGATTTGGCTTCTTCTACGGTAATAACGCCTTCTTTGCCGACCTTGTCCATGGCTTCGGCAATGATGTTGCCGATGGTTTCGTCGTTGTTGGCGGAGATGGTGCCGACCTGGGCAATTTCATTCTGGTCTTTGGTGGGCTTGGCCATTTCTTCGAGGTTGGCGACGACCTTGGCTACCGCCAGATCAATGCCCCGTTTAATACCCATGGGGTTGTTGCCGGCAACCACTAGTTTCTGGCCTTCTTCATAGATGGCTCTGGCCAGAACCGTGGCGGTGGTGGTGCCGTCACCGGCCATATCGGAAGTTTTGGAAGAAACTTCTTTAACCATCTGGGCACCCATGTTTTCAAATTTATCTTCCAGGTCGATTTCTTTGGCAACGGTTACGCCGTCTTTGGTCACATTGGGAGAGCCCCAGGACTTTTCAATTACAACATTTCTGCCCTTGGGGCCTAAGGTGACAACCACTGCGTCTGCAAGGGCTTTAACGCCTTTGAGCATTGCTTCACGTGCTTTGGCATCATATTTGATTTCTTTAGCCATTTTAAAAAATCTCCATCTATTTTAAAGTTATCTTAACGTCAACTATTCAACAATTCCAAGGACATCATCCTGACGAAGGATCAGGTAATCCGTACCGTCAATTTTTACGTCGGTTCCGCCGTATTTGCTGAACAGAACCCTGTCGCCGACTTTGACATCCATGGGAAGGAGTTTGCCGTCTTCTCCCATACGGCCGTTACCGGTTGCAATGACTTTGCCTTCTGCAGGTTTTTCTTTGGCTGTATCCGGGATAATAATGCCGCCTTTGGTTTTCTCATCCTCTTCTACGCGCTGAACCAGAATTCTGTCACTCAGTGGTCTTAAACTCATGATACACTTCTCCTTTTAATATTAATTTTCCATCATTGAATTGTAGAATTAACTTCTAGTTCGGGACAGGGTTTATTCAGAGGAAGACCCCGCCGTTTTAGAAGCAGTATCTTTTGATTCTGTTTTTGCCTTTTCGCTGGACTCAGGTCCTTTGCCAGACCCGGACTTGGCCCCGCCGTAATCCGTGACATACCATCCCGAGCCCTTTAAATGGAAAGAGCTTTGGGATATCAGTTTTTTAAGGTGGCCCCGGCATTTTGAGCAGGTTTCAAGGGGTGGGTCTGAAATTTTCTGGAATGCCTCTTCAACTTGTCCGCATTCCGTGCATTGGTACTCATAAACCGGCATTGTTTTTCTCCGTTTTTCTTTGATTACCGCTTGAAAAATCAATTCTAAAATAATAAGTCTTTTTTCCTTGTCAACCCGGGGGCTAAAAATATTTAACCAAAAATTACCCCCCCTTGCCTTCTCTCCATTGTGCATAAAATTCAAACACTTGATCAAGCCCTTCCATGGCAACAGATCTTAAAATATCATGGCTCAGGCCATGGACTTTCCGTTCTTCATCCATGGTCACGGAAGCCTCTGACGCGTTCTCGTACCGGTGTTCGAATTTGGAAAACCGGACAATATGAACCAGCTCATGGACCAGAATATATAAAAGAAAGGCGTCCAGGTTCAGGGTTCTGTCTTTCCCGTGCAGCGAAAGGATGGCCTGATCCTGGAGGCATACGGTATAAAGGTTGTAACTTGAAGAACTTAAAGAGGCATCCTTTTTTCGGCCCTCGTATTTGACCACCTGGGCAAAGGGTCCGTCCACCCGTTCATGGTCCGCAAGGGTTGCAGCTGTCTTTATATCATACCGGTTTTTAAGCCACTGTCCCGAGGAAAGCTTAAAATAATTATTGACCAGTTCTTCTGCTAAAAGGACCGCCTTTTCAACCCGCTCAAGTTCAACGGGATTAAAATACAATGGATTTTTCATGTCCCTCCTTGTTAAAAAAACAGTTCAGAACAAAACAATTGGAAATTCAAATTAACCTATGCTATAGTACTCAGCTAACCAATTTCAAATAAAATCAAACAATAGATTTTACAAAAGGAGGTGATTCGTTTGGGCAGTGTATTGAAGAAAAGAAGAAAAAAAATGAGAAAGCATAAACACAGAAAACTCCTTGCCAAGACCAGACACCAGAGAAAGAAGAAGTAACCGCCTAATCGGTTTAAGGGTATTGAGTCTTAAAGTTTTTAACAGACTCAATACTCTAGAACCTTTGCACCGGCGTAACTTTTTTCCGGCCTGTCCCTTTTGGGCCGGGGGTATGTTATTACCTACTCTACGCCGGATGCCCCTTTCATATATTTCATTAAATCCGAATCTGTTGAAAGGATTAAAGTGCTGTCCTTTTCAAGGGTCGTCTTGTAAACTTCCAGGGTTTTCAAGAACGCATAAAACTCCGGATCAGCCCCATAGGCATCAGCGTAAATCCGGGTGGCCTCGGCATCAGCATCACCCTTGATGGACTGGGCTGTTTTATAAGCCTCGGACTTGATTACCTGAAGTTCCTTTTCCTTTTCACCCCGTATATTACTGGCCTCTCCTTTTCCTTCGGCCCTGAACTTTTCAGCAATCTGATTTCTCTCAGCAATCATTCTGTCGTAAACCGACTGGCGGACACTGTCGATATAATTGATCCGTTTGATCTTGACATCAACCAGTTCGATACCGAACTGGTTGAGTTTATCCCTTGCCTGTTCCACAATCTTCCGGGTCAGTTTATCCCTGCCCAGTGAAATGGTGTAACGGACATGGTCTTTTGCGTTATCATCATCCACACCGATCTCAAATGTATCCATTGGCCGGTCTGTATTCCGTACGCTTTCGACCAATGGAGACGAGGTCACCAGGTTTCGCGTGGCCGGGTCAATAATATCATCCAGCCGTTTTAACGCCGCAAACTCGTCCTTGACCGTCTGAAAATAAACAATCGGATTGCTGATCCGCCACCGGGCGAAGGTATCCACCCAGATATAGGTTTTATCCTTGGTAGGGACCTGGCCTGGATCACCGTCCCATTCCAGTAAATTTTTAGGGAAAAAATTGGCTTTTTGAATAAAGGGGATCTTAAAATTCAGCCCCGGTTCTTTTACCGGATCACCCACGATTCTTCCAAACTGGGTAATCACCACCTGCTGGGTTTCATCCACCACATAGGCTGAATTATATCCCAGGAATGCGAGAACCACTACAGCCACCGCCAAAATCACTTTTGTATTATTATCTTTCATGCTTATTCACCCTTTGAAAGGAATTTATCGCTGGAAATTATGGGAGAGTTCTTCAGGTTCAATAACGGCAGCACATTTTTCTGATCCGAATCAATGATATATTTGGTGCCGAGTTTGGGAACAATTTGAAGCATGGACTCAAGGTACATTCTCTTTCGGGTGACATCCTTTGCCGTGGCATAAGCTTTATAGATTGCCGTGAACTTGGCGGCATCACCCTGTGCCCGGTTTACCCGGTCAATGGCGTACCCTTCGGCATCCTTGACCACCCGTTTTGCTTCGCCCCGGGCAAGGGGAACCGCCTTATTATACTCTTCCCTGGCCTTGTAGATGGTCTGTTCTCTTTCCTGGGTGGCCTGGTTGACCTCATTAAAGGACGCCTGTACCGGCTCAGGCACATTGGTTTTTTTCATCTCAATGGTAACGATACTGATGCCGGCCTTTGCCTGGTCCATTTCCTTTTGAAGCATTTCCTTTGCGGCCAGTGCAATTTCAGCCCGCTTGGTGATCACTTCATTGATGCTCCTGTCCCCGACAACCGTTCTCATGGTGGCTTCGGACATATGCCTGAGCAAGGATCTTACATCCTTTACATTAAACAAAAATGCCCGGGGATCTGATCTACGGTATTGAACGATCCAGGGGACCACGGCCACGTTCAGATCACCGGTCAGCATTAGTGATGATTCCTGGCGGGGGGTGTCGGCCGATGCCCGGTAAGTGCTTGAACCTGAATAGGTTTTAAACCCAAACTCTTCGGTTTCAGGGGTTTTGACATTCACTTTGGTGACTTTCTCAATGCCTGAGGGAAGCTTGAAATTAAGGCCGGGCTGGGCAAGCCGGTTATATTTCCCGAACCGCTGAATGACCCCTACCTCGTTCCGGTCAACGGTAAAAAAAGTGGATGATCCAAGATAAAAAACAGCCAGAATAATCACCACCACAATAACCCCGGGGAATTTAAAATCCTTGAACTTGTTCATCAGTTCATCCATCTGGGGAGGCTTGGGCATCCCGGGTCCGGAGTCTGATTTTTTCTGCTCATACTTTTGCTGATTCTCTCTTAATTTTTCCCAATCCCAATTCATAGAAGCTTTCCTGTAAGGTCTTTTTTGTAATTCTCATTAGAAACATTAGAAGGCAAAATATACCCTTTTTATAATTATTCAAGGACAAAAGGCAATATTTATTTGGGGTTTAAAGCCGCAGGCCGGTCTTTTCAAGTTTTTAAGAAAGGCTGTGGTTAACAGCCGGACCGGGGAGAATATAGGGGCAATTTTATTTAGGACGTGGTATAAGTTTCGCAACCAATTTATAACGCTTAACTCACAGCAGGGATTATGGATAAAAAAAACGAAAACCTGATCCACATTTCCGATATTCTGGACAAAGCCCTGGGGAAATTGAGGCCGGATATCCAGACGGACATCACCCGGATATGGGACGTCTGGGACCGTGCCGTTGGGCAGCCCATCGCCATGAATGCCAAACCCGAATCCTTTAAAGACGGGGAACTCATGGTCACTGTGTCAAGCTCCTCATGGATTCACCAACTCAAATTTCTTGAGACGGAAATGATCGTGGGCATCAACAAAGCCATCGGCAAAGACCTGGTGAACAGGATTCGGTTCAAACTTGGAAAAATATACAGCTGACCTCCTGATCAAAGATCTGGATATCGCCCAGCCCGAATCCGGGTACCGGTTTTCAATGGACCCGGTTCTTCTGGCCTCCCATATCCATCCAAAGCCCCATGAAAGGATTCTGGATATCGGGTGCGGATGCGGCGTTATGCCCCTGATTCTGGCCAGAAATCATTTAAATATTCATGTGATCGGCGTAGAAATTCAAAGGGAACTATCCGCATTTGCCACAACCAATATTAAAAAAAATAATCTGGCTCACCAGATCACCCTTTTAAATGAGGATATAAGGGAAATCTTTCCAGCGGATCTTGGCGGTGCGGTGGACAGAATCATCTCCAACCCGCCTTACAAAAAAGCAAATTCGGGAAGAATCAACCCGGATCCCCAAAAAGCCATGGCCCGGCATGACATCAGCCTTGATCTGGACACCCTTTTTGCCTGTTCGGCCCGGCTGCTCAAACCCAAGGGGACCATCACCATTATTTTTCCGGCCGGCAGGCTCCAGGACATTTCAGACCGGATGGGTGCCCATGCCTTCGGACTTGAATGTCTAAAAAGCATTCATACCAGAAAAGACCGGCCGGCCAAGCTGGTGCTGGTGTCCGGCAGAAAAAATGGCAAACAGCCCTGCCGGATACTCCCTCCCCTGATCATCCAAGATCCATCCGGCCGGCACGCCAAAGCGGATTCCTGACGCCTTTCCCACAGGGCAATCGCATGTAAAAATAAGTTAAATCTTCAATATCATGTAGGGATTTAGGCTGAAGACTGAAGGCTGAAGGGGTTTAGGATCGCGCAACCCTTCAGCCTAAACACCTTCAGCCTAATCACCTTTTTTACATACTCACATATCAAACAATCGGCAGGTTACATGCGATCACCCTGGCCTTTGCCAGGATAAGTCTTGACAGAACCCCCAAAAGATACTATTTTGCCCTGGATTTAATTTTCGGAGAGGTGACCGAGATGGCTGAAGGTGCACGCCTGGAAAGCGTGTGTATCCTAACCGGGTACCCGGGGTTCGAATCCCCGCCTCTCCGCCACTTAAACATTAGAGCCCGGGGGAATTTCCCCCGGGCTTTTTTTGTTTGAGCATATTGGGCAGGCAAACCGGCGGACTTTTGTTAACATAAATGATAAATTGGTAACCTTAGGATCATATTCAGGTTAACCTGTCATGGTAATATCCAAACCAAGAAAGACACAAACAGATTATCAAGTCCTTTGTTCATCTTTCTTTCTTTTCCTTTTTGTGCGGGCCGTCATCGGGACGGCCCGTTTTTTTTACCGGTTTTTTTGCCCTTTAACATACGCCCCTCTGTGCAGTTTGGCGAAAGCCAAACCTCGGTGTCCTCTGTGGTTTAAAAACATGAAATCCCGAAGGGGTTGAATGATCCTTCTTTAACCTCCTGGTTTTATAAATTGTGGGCTTCGCCCACGCTTTAATTTTAACCACAGAGGGGCACAGAGAAACACTTTAGTTTCAGTGCTGCGCACTGAAATTTTATATGAAAGACCCAGCAACCTGTTGGGTGCTTTCAATATTTGTTGTGGGCAGTTCTTGGTTGGATAACCAAGCCGTCCGTGACGGTTATTCGAAAAGTTCACATAGCAGGTCTGCAATTTCGACGTTCCAAATTCTCGGGGTTACCCCTCCGGTCTCCCGTTTCCCGTTTCCGGTCTCCGTTCAGGTTTATTGGAGATTTAACTTATTTTTACATGTGATTGCCCTGAATCACAACTGTGATACAATAGGCCCATTATGCTCATTATTTCAGAAAATTTATGTATCCCGGACAATGAGATCCAATGGGAAGCGGTCCGGGCAGCGGGGCCTGGCGGACAGAATGTGAACAAGGTGGCCACAGCTGTTCACCTAAGGTTTGATATAAGAAATGCTACCCTGCCCCAGGACGTTAAAGAGAAGCTGCTGAACCTCAAAGATAAACGGATCACCAAAGACGGGGTAATTGTGATCAAGGCCCGGCAATACCGGCTCCAGGAAAGAAACAAGGAGGCGGCTTTCGAGCGGTTACAAAGCTTAATCCTGAAGGCTTTGGCTACCCAAAAGAAACGAAAACCAACAAGGCCGTCCCAGGCGGCAAAGACCAAACGCCTGAACGCCAAAACCAAACACGGGCGGCTCAAACAGTTGAGGGGGAAGGTGGACCCTGCCGGGTAAGGCCCCCTGCCTTTTTACAGGGGAGCCGTCAGCCTGATTTTATGGTCAGGCCCAAGCCCCAGCACCCTGGCCGCACTCTGATTTTTTACGGCAATCTCCATATATCCGGACGACGATTCCAGAACAAAGGGCGTATGGTCCGGTGCTGCGGAATAGGTTGGAAAAACTTGATCAATCTTTGCGTTGCCCTTACCAGGGCGATCGTACTCAAGACGGAATCCCTTTTCAGCAACCTTGTTGAACTCATCCTGTCTTATATTTAAAATCAGGTTACCAAAACGGTCTTTATGGATAATGGCCAGCTCAAGGCCGCTGCCGTCTTCTGCCGGGACGGCAGGCACGAGTTCTAACGGCACCATGGATTTAATTTTTACCCCTAATTTTTCAGCTGGGACCCCCAAAGAAAAATGAGCCGTCACCGGGGCAAAGATATCCCGGCCGTGAAAGGTATTGGAAACCGTGCTTAAGAAATAGCCGGGTTGATTGAGATGGAATATATCCCGGATGCCGTTATCCCGGGATGCCTGGAACAGCACCCCGTTATCCGGGCCAATAAAGGTGTAGTCGATTGTCCTCACAAGGATGGGGGCCCGCTCGCTGCCTACACCGGGATCAACCACCACACAGAACACAGCCCCTTTGGGGAAATAGGGGGCAGCTGAGCTTAACAAAAAAGACCCCTGGCGGATGTCCCGGGGTCCGACACTGTGGGACAGGTCCATAATGCAGGCCCCGGGGTTTATGGACAGGATCACCCCTTTGAGAATGCCGGCATAAACATCTTCAACCCCGAAATCGGTCAGTAAAACAATCGGAACGGCATTTAAATTCGTCATATCTTTTCAACATAATTTTGACAGCGATTTATCCGGTCCGGTTTCCCGTTTCCGGCCTCCAAAATTTTACCCCTCTGTTTGAAAATTTCTGGTATTATACAATCAACCGGCCTTGGGGGCCACTTAAAAAAATCACTTAAGGATAATCATGGGCATTGAAATCGAACATAAATTTCTGGTTCAGCACATCCCTTCAGACATCACCAGAAAATGCGCCCTGCGCCAGGGCTATATCCTGAACCAGCCGGACCGGGTGATCCGGGTAAGAACGGTTACAGCAGATTTTTCCGATGCTTCGGGCAAAGGGTTTTTGACCCTTAAAGGCAAGAATAAAGGCGCCCTCAGGCCGGAATATGAATATGAGATTCCTTTCGCGGAGGCCAGGGAGATGCTGGATCTGTTCTGCCCGCCGCCCTTGATCGAAAAAACACGAATTTGGACAGAATTTGAAGGGTTTGAGTGGGTGATTGACCAGTTTTTTGGAGAAAACCAGGGGCTTGTTGTGGCCGAGATTGAACTTGAATCCGAAGATCAGGATTTCCCCATCCCCCCCTGGACAGGCCATGATGTGACCGGCGACCCCCGCTACTATAATTCGAGCCTGATCAAGGCCCCTTATGCCACTTGGTAAAACAAGGCCTGCATTTTATGGCGTGTAAACAATAAAGGGAATCTCCGATTAATTGAATTTTGAATCATTATTACAGGTGATCCTAGGGGCAGTTCCTGGTTGGATAATCAAGACGGCCCGTGGCCGTTATTTATTGACAAAATCACGGAAGCTCATGGTTTCATAGCTTTTTGTCTGGATATATTCCAGAATGGTTCTCAGCTGGTCTGCTTCCACATATCCGGGCAGATTTGAAATTTTAGACCCATCGGGTTTTAAGAACCACATGGTCGGAAGTCCTGTAACCTGATACTGCCGGGCGATATTCTGATTTTTGTCCGCATCAACCGCAATAGAGACAAAATGGTCATTCAGATAGGATTGGACTTTTTTATCGGAAAAGGTGCGGGCTTTAAGCTGGGTACAATAGGTGCACCATTGGGCATGAAAGTAAAGAAATATGTTTTTGTTTGTTTGTTTTGCAGTTAAAAGCCCTGACTCATAAGTCTGCCATGAAATCCCGTTTTTTGTAGCCTGGGGCTTTTCCGCCGGCATGGCAGGTGCCTCCACAAGCGGTTCTACCGGCTTTTCCACAGATGGTTTGGCAGACTGTTGGGCTGGCTGTTCAGGGGCCTTCTTATAATGATGAATCACCACGGCACCAACAGCGAGGACAATCAAGGCCACCACCAGAACATTCTCTTTTTTCATCATCTATCCTTTAATATCAGCCAAATTTTTATATATACCCTGATTATTCTGATTTAACAATATGCTGCCGGGTATTTGAAAAAATCAGCCGAAGCGGCCGGTGATATAATCCTCCGTCAGCTGATGAAGGGGATTTAAAAAGATCTGATCCGTGGGCCCGATTTCAATGAGATCGCCCAGATGAAAAAAGGCGGTCCGCTGGGAAACCCGGGATGCCTGCTGCATGGAGTGGGTCACAATGGCAATGGAGTATTCCTGCTTTATCTCATCAATCAGGTCCTCGATAATGGCGGTGGCAATGGGGTCCAGGGCGGAGCAGGGTTCATCCATTAAAATAATTTCCGGGTTCACCGCAATGGTCCTGGCAATGCACAGCCGCTGCTGCTGGCCGCCGGACAGGCCGGTCCCGGGCTGATCCAGGATGTCTTTGACCTCATTCCACAAACCGGCCCGTTTTAAGGAATTTTCAACCAGCTCATCCATTTCGTCACGGTTCTGCACTAAGCCGTGGATCTTCGGCCCATAGGCAATATTATCATAAATGGATTTAGGGAAAGGGTTGGGTTTCTGGAAAACCATCCCCACCTGGGCCCTTAAGGGAACCACATCCACATCCTTATCATAAATATTTTTACCGTCTATGGTAATGGTTCCTTCAACCGTACACCCTTCAATGGTATCGTTCATCCGGTTCAGGCAGCGCAGAAATGTGGATTTTCCACACCCGGACGGCCCGATCATGGCAATCACCTCATGGTTTCCGATATCCAGGCTCACACCGTTGATGGCCTTTTTCAATCCATAATTATAATAGACATCAACATCCTCGCAGCGCATTCTCGGATTTTCGACGGTTTTTTCACCAACCGTTGCCCGCTCTTCCCGGGCAACCAGGGTTCTTTTTCTCTTTGGTGATGGGGTTTCCAAGGCCTAAATTTTCCTTAATGTTTACACAACGCTAATTATGACACCCTTCACGGCGTCCAAATGCCTCCAAAGCCTACCAGAAAAAAGAGCGGGCAGTCAATCCATTGCCTGCCCGCCGCCTTCACCGGGATCGGATATTACAGGTCTGTGAGCCTGAGCGGGGTCAGATTTTTGGCCGCATCGGCATACTGGTTTCTTTCGGCTGCCGGCATAGGGATCAGGCCCCTGTCGGCCAGATACCCTTCCTCGCCCCAGGCCTTTTCACTGGTGAACTCAGCCAGGTATTCCCTGATCCCGGGGATGGTCTCCACATGGGCCTTTTTCACATAAAAAAACAGGGGGCGGGAAACCGGGTAGGACCCATCGGCAATGGCATCAAAGGTGGGTTTTACACCGTCCACGTAGGAGCCCTGGATTTTATCGGTATTTTGATCCAGAAAAGAGAATCCGAAAATACCAAAGGCTTCGGGGTTGGCATCAAGCTTTTGCACGATCAGGTTATCATTTTCGCCGGCTTCGATATAGGCACCATCTTCGCGAATGGTGTGGCAGATGATCTTATAGCCCCGCTTGTCTCTCTTTTTAAGGTCGCTGATCCACTTGATTTTATTGGCACCGCCCTCCATGGCCAGTTCACAGAACGCATCTCTTGTTCCGGATGTGGGCGGGGGGCCAAGAACTTCGATTTTAATGGCCGGAAGGGAGGGGTTGACGTCTTTCCAGGTCTTGTATGGATTGGGCTGGGTTTTATCGCCTGCAGGGATATTTTTGGCCAGGGCCAGAAAAATATCTTTTCGGCTAAGCCTTAATGGCTCAGCTTTCTTGGAATTGGCAATCACAATGCCGTCATAACCGATTTTAACCTCAACAATCTCCCTGACACCGTTGGCCATGGCACTTTCAAGTTCGGACTTTTTAATCCGCCGGGAAGAGTTGGTGATATCAGGAAATTCTACACCCACACCGGCACCAAAAAGCTTGTGTCCGCCGCCGGACCCGGTGGATTCAATCTTGGGGGTTTTAAAAGAAGTGGTTTTCCCAAACTGTTCGGCCACCACCGTTGCAAACGGATAAACCGTGGATGATCCGACAATGGAGATATAATCTCTTGAAGAACCGGCCCAAACTGTGCTGAAGCCAACCGTAAGAATCAGCGCCAAACCTGCAACAAACGTTTTTTTCATAATGTTTCTCCTAAGGGGTTAAATAAACTATGTAAAAGTGTTCAATTACCATCTTTTTTCAAATTTCTTCCGCAGGAACACCGCCGCAGCATTCATGGTGACCAGAAACAAGAGCAGGACCATAATGGCGGCCGATGTCCTCTCTAAAAAGCCTCTTTCAGGGCTGTCGGCCCACAGAAAGATCTGGACCGGCAGGACCGTTGACGGGTCTGTAAACCCGCCGGGAATATCCACAATAAAGGCCACCATCCCGATCATGAGAAGGGGCGCGGTCTCCCCAAGGGCCTGGGCCATACCGATAATGGTTCCGGTCAGCATGCCGGGCATGGCCAGCGGCAGTACATGATGAGCCACCATCTGGGTTTTGGATGCCCCCACGCCAAGGGCCGCTTCCCTGATGGACGGGGGAACCGATTTTAAGGACGCCCGGCTGGCAATGATAATGGTGGGCAATGTCATCAACGTCAGAACCAGGCCGCCCACCAGGGGAGCAGACCGGGGCAGTCCGCAAAAATTTAAAAACACGGCCAGCCCCAGAAGTCCGAACACAATAGAAGGGACTGCAGCCAGGTTGTTGATGTTTACCTCAATAATATCAGTCCACCGGTTGGTGGGGGCAAACTCTTCCAAATAAACGGCTGAGGCGACCCCAATGGGAAACGACAGGGCCAGGGTGACCAGCAGGGTGTAAAAAGAGCCGCACACAGCCCCCCATATGCCGGCAAGTTCAGGGTCCCGGGAGTCCCCGGCTGTAAAAAAAGTCTTGTTAAACCGTTTTTCTATCCGGCCGTCCTTTTCCAGGCAGTCGATCCACTGGATCTGCTGATCTTTCAGCCTTCTCTGGGATTCATCCACCTGCCGGTCCACATGGCCTTTCATAAGCATGTCCACATCATCATCGGCCGGCACCCATATCTGAATGGTTTCACCGATCTTGTGCCTGTTTTTTCCGACAAAGTCCTGCAGGTCATAGGCGGCACCCGTACTGACCAGCCCATAAAGCATTCGTTTGTCCTGCCGGTTGGTGACCTCGGGAAACAGGGTGCGCAAGGACTGTTTGACCATGCCGCCGTAATCGGCAGCGGCCAGGTCTTCTTTATCAATGGCCGCAGCATCCAAATGGATATCCAGCCGGATAAAGGTCTGCTTAAACGCGGTATACCCATTAAAAAATATGGAAAAAAACAAAACTGACAAAATCCCGAGGGACAAAATAATGGCAAAAAGCCCACACAGCCGGAACCATTTTTCCGCCCGGTACCGCTTGGCAAGCCCCCGGTTGACAATATCCATTGTCTTTATTTCGGGTTTGGCGTGATCGGCATCTGAACTATTCATACTGCTCCCTGTATTTTCGGACAACGGCCAGTGCAATGACATTCAAAATCAATGTCACCAAAAAAAGCATCAACCCCAGGGCAAAGGCAGCCAGGGTTTTGGGGCTGTCAAATTCCTGGTCTCCCACCAGAAGCGTAACAATCTGAACCGTTACCGTAGTAACTGTTTTTAACGGATTCATGGTCAGATTGGCCGAAAGTCCGGCCGCCATCACCACAATCATGGTTTCACCAATGGCCCGGGACACAGCCAGCAGGACCCCGCCCACAATCCCGGGCAATGCCGCTGGCAGGACAACGTGCCGGATGGTTTCGGACTTGGTGGAGCCCAGCCCGTATGCCCCGTCCCGCAATGCCTGGGGAACGGCGTTAATCACATCGTCAGACAGGGAAGACACAAAGGGAATGATCATCACCCCCATCACGAGGCCTGCGGCCAAAGCACTCTCAGATGAAATGTCAAGGCCGATGCCGGCACCGGCGTTCCGGATCATCGGGGCCACGACCAGGGCGGCAAAAAAACCGTACACCACCGTAGGGATTCCGGCCAGGATTTCCAGCAATGGCTTGGCCACGGCCCTGAAACGGCGGTCCGCATATTCAGACAGATAAATCGCCGACATGAGCCCTACCGGGACGGCCACGGCCATGGCGATCCCTGAGATCAACAGGGTTCCGGCAAATACCGGGATAGCCCCGAAGGCACCGGATGATCCCACCTGATCCTCCCGGATGGCCATCTGCGGGCTCCACTCAAGGCCCAGCAAAAATTTATGAATGGGAATAACATGGAAAAACCGGATGGCTTCATACAAGACCGATAAAACAATGCCGATGGTGGTGAGAATGGCAATACAGGAGCAGGCAACCAGAAAATATTTAATGACGGTTTCCACATGGTTCCTGGCCCTGAATTCAGGGCGGATCATCCGTTGTACCCAGAAAATTCCGGCCATACCAATGACCACCGCAATCACGGCAAGGCAAAGGTGGCTCACCCCCTGAAGGGAACCGTAATGTTCCGCTGCCTTGGCAATGTCAGGGCTGACGGCACCGGAAACGATATTGCCGTAAACCAGATTCCGGATATCATTGACCAGCAGATTAAGCCGGTCAGCCGGCAGGTTCCTCAACTCGCCGGGCAGCCCGGCCACGGCCATATCCGTGATGATATGGGATTCAAAGACCAGCCAGAACCCATACACCGCCAATGCAGGGATAGCACACCACAAGGCGGTAAGAGAGCCGTAATAAACCGGCCTGGAATGAAGCGCTTTAGGACCGCCATGTGCCCGGGAAACAGTGAAGGCCCTTTTGCGGCCAAGATAATACCCGGCAGCTGTAAGGGCCAGCAGCACAAGCAACAAATTATATGGTGACATTCAAAACCTCAGTAAAGGTACCTATATTTTTTCGCCAGGGAAAATCTATCGGTTTTTTGTTAGAAAATGCTTAAGAAACTGTTAGGAAAAGATTAGGAAGCGGTATGGAATAACAACCGCTTCGTTTAAATCAACGCTGCTGAATGGAAGGAAAACCATTGCTGCTGGGATTTTTGGAGAAAATTTTTGCCTGAATCGGCCCATCCTAATATTTGCAAGTGGGCCCCTGGCACCCCAGCAAGACCGCTCTTTGAGGGCAACCCGGCGGCTTGCCCTCCTGGGGGTAAATACAAAAACAGGCGGCCTGTCCCGCAGCCGTCTATGACAGGCTTTGTTCTATGACCTTCCCGGAAAAAGGCGGGGACAATTTCCCAGATCCTTTGGAAATTAAATCCGGGTTGGGTTTATGGCTGGACCCGCTGTAAGCAACCGTCTTTTTATCACTTGATATAATCTGATAGTTGGGGCGGATTCCCTTGCCGCTGGTCCCGAAGCAAACCTGGGCATCCGGGTCATTCCCTATATTGGCCATCACTTTTTCTAAAAATTTTTTTGACAGGCCGGCTATCCGTTCTTCGTCCCATTCAATCCGAACCGTCTTTCCCTGGCCGGAAGCTGTTTTTTTAGGTTTCAACTTCTTAATGCGGCTGGAAAGCAGTTTTATTTTTACCCCTAAATTCTTGACCGATCTTTCCTGAATTTCCCCTTCCGCCTGGGGGGATAAGGTGTCCAGGCACTCTGAAGCTTCCTGGTAACAAGCCTTTGACTCTTCTAAATCTCTCTGGTCTATCAGCAGGTCTATATTTTCACACAATCGGTTAATGGTCTCCCGTGACTTCCGGAATTTATCGGGTTCCATCTGATCCTCCTTGCTTTAAATTTCATTTTGATCTCAAACCGTTGGCCCGAATTCAAACGGACCTGTCATCAAACAGGGAAAATTGAGGGTGGCGTATACTGCCCCGCCAGTGGTTTGAGACGATATCCCCCGGTTTTCAGGCGGTTAAAGAGCTGGTAAGTGATGCCTTTAACTGCGCACATATCTAAATGTTGTACAACGGCCGGATTAAATATTCAAGGGCCGTAAATAGAAAGACGACTTTTTAAAGATCGGGAAAGATGCCTTAAACCCATTGGAAAATTTCATGACACCTGTCATAAAAATTTGCAGCATTAGGTAAAAAAACTCCAATTTTTGTGAACTTTTTGTAACAATTACACACATAAACGGCCCTGCCCCAACCCTTAAAAAAATCTTGTAAAATTTACAACCATTTGATTTTACAATAATTTATATATAGTTTCCTGAGGAACGCCTTCCCGGCATTAAATTTGCATTATATATTTATTGGTATTTATTGGGTTTAATACAATTTAATGAACCAGTCGGCCGGTTTCAAGCCGTTTAGAAAAAATGCCCCCCCCCCGGTTTCCGGCCGTCGTGAACACAGGATGGCAGAATGAAAGAAAATAACATTGGGTTAAGACAACTTATCGCTTTTTACAGACTAAAATTCGAAATTCCTGAAAACATAAACTACTATTCATATAAAGATTATAAACGGGCAGAACGAAAGTACCTTAAATTCATGCTCAGCGGCAATAGAACGCCGCCGATGCTGTTATCCCGGCAGGCTTAGGCCCTAACCCTGACTTTCATGGCATTCAGGCTGATTCAGACAGCCAATTTTTTTTATTTTTTTTCAATAGGTTAAAACAATTTTAACATAATCCAGCCATAAGATTTTTCCGCCCCATTGACTTGTTTGGAAATAATGTGATATTTATTAGAAATTCAGATCAGACAAGGGTATCGCAATCCCATTACGAATTAATGTAATATTATCCCTGGCTCATAAGTGGGATTAATGGTTAAGGTATTTCCACCCCAGACAATTTGAGCTGTTTGTTACGCTTATTCGTACTGTTGCAGGCTTTCCAGTAATATAAACAGACAAAAAGAGCCCCCGGTAGCCAGTTCCTTAGCTTGACTTGAATACAACAAAAAGATTAACATGGGACAGCGCAATAAATCTGATTCAGTTTATTACGCTTCTTAAATCTGCCGGCCCAGTGTTCAGCAACAGGCCGGACCATAATTGCTAAACCCCTGACAGGAGGCGGTGTTATGAGCGATTTTTTAAGAAACCTTAGAAGCACTCAAAAAAAGGACCCCACCCACCAGCGAAAACCCCTGGACGGTCACTATTTCCCCCAAAACGACAGGCGGCTGATAAAAGACCGCAGGACAACTTACTCCCCCCAGGACATGAACAGGCTTCCTGAAAAGGTTGGCGAAATGTTACCGGAGATACTCGAACATATTGCCAACCTGACCGAACAGGTCGAAAAGCAAACCAGCATTAATGAAGACGTTTCCGAATCCACCATCCGGCGAAACAACGCCATTGCCGACTTTTTTGAAATAGCGAACCAGCTGATGTCAAACGACCTGATTCCATCTGCGGCGAACATGGCCCACCGGCCCATGGCCACAACCAGTTACGCATCCGGAACCCATTATACCAAGGACGATATTCTGGACATGATCCAGAGCATGCGAAATCAGGGAAGCACCTTTGCCATTATCGCAGATTATTTGAAAGAAAAGGGGATCCCCACCTTTTCAGGCAGGGGAGAATGGCATGCCCAGACCATCCACAGGTTGTGTAAATAACGATTTTTTGTTCTGCAAGGCCCTTTAAAGACCGGCCGCTTCGTCAGGTTAGGAAAGGGAATGGCATCATGAGCCTACTTTGTTTTCATTCCCTGAATCATAATTTTAAATGCCGTTGTGAGGGTGGACTTCACAAAATCTTTCTGATCATTGAGCAGCCGTTTGGAATCCACCCATAACACAACCCCGGAATATGTTGCCCATATCACATCAGCCAATGCCACGGGATGGCCTTCCATAAAGATTCCTGAGTTAATTCCTTCTTTGACAACACCAATAATCGCCCCATGGGCTTCATAAGAATACTTTTTAAGCCTTTCCAGAAGTTCATCTGACAGGTGGTGAAGGGTTTCTCCGGATTGAAGGTGAAACAGGTTGATCAGAATCTGGGGATCATTTTCATAAATATCAATGAAAATGTCACGGAAAGACTCAAGTTTTTCCTCTACAGAAATCTTTTTTTTCATCACCCGGTTAATCCGGGAGGACAAAAACTTGAGAATATTAATGGACAAGGAGGTATGAAGTTCTTCCTTATTCTTAAAATAAAGGTACAGGGTGCCGGGGCTCAGTTCGGCTTGAGTGGCAATTTCCTCCATGGTTGTGCTGTTAAACCCCTTTACAGAAAAAACACTGCGCGCTGCATTCAGAATCTCCTGGCGTCTTTGAGCTTTCTCCCTTTGTTTACGTTCATAAATTCCCATAGCAGCCTCTTTATTTTGTGAACCTCATTCATAAACTAATAAACAAGTTGAAAATACAGAATTACAGGAAAAACTGCAAGGCTAAAATAAGTACCAGTCCTGCTTTTGACGTTCCCCATTCTCTTTTTTACGCTTTTATATTCACACAATGACATTTTTAGTATAATGTTTCAATATTAAACAATACCCAAACGGAGACATAAATATATGCCGAAAACTACCTACTGGGCAGATTCTTATGTTAACAAACAGACCACCGCTCAGGAAGCCCTCAAGCATATCCGGCCCGGCCAGCGTGTATTTATCGGGTCTTCATGCGGAGAGCCCCAGCACCTGGTCGACGAACTGTCCAAAGTATCCGACCGCTTCACGGACCTTGAAATCGTCAGGCTGTTCAGTGTTGAAAGCGGCCCCTTAACGGCCATTGCGAACCGGTCCCATTCCCAGCAGTTCAACATCCGCTCTTTTTATCTGGGATCAGCCTCTCCCAAACGGTTAAAACGAAACCAGCGGTTCATCACCCCGGCCAACCTGTCCCAGATCCCCCAGCTGTTTCACTCCAGGCTCATGCCGTTGAACGCCGCCCTGATACAGGTGTCCCCCCCCGATGACTTTGGCTGGATGAGCCTGGGCGTGTCCGTTGACATCAACATGGCCGCCTGCGAGTCTGCCGACCTGGTGATCTGCCAGGTGAACCCCAAAATGCCCCGGGTCCTGGGCAGAAGTTTTATCCATGTCAATGATGTCAATTTTGTTGTCGAATACGAAGAAGAGCTTCTTACCATTGAACCCCTCCCTGAAGCTGAAGAGGCCAACACCATCGGCAAATCCATTTCAAGGCTCATTGACGATGGGTCAACGGTCCAGACCAGCCTGAGCGTGACCCATGAAGCCACCATGCTCTGCCTTTCGGAAAAAAATGATATCGGAATCCACTCCCAGTACCTGACCGACACCATGATGCACCTGCATTCCATGGGGGTGATCACCAACAAGAAAAAAGGATTCAACAACGGCAAGCTTGTGGCGGGCAGTGCCGTGGGAAGCCGCCTGCTTTACGAACTCATTGACGACAACCCCTCCATTGAGTTCCACCCGTCAGACTACATCAACAACCCGGCCGTCATTGCCCGGCATAGTTCCATGGTTTCGCTGAACACGGCCATGGCCATCGACCTGACCGGCCAGGTCGCGGCCGACACCCTGCCCTTTAGCAATTACACCGGTATCAACGGTCTTTTGGACTTCATCAGGGGATCTGCCATGTCCCAAAACGGGAAATCCATCCTCATGCTGACCGCCACCACAGACCAGGGCACCCAAAGCCGGATCATCCCCCAGCTTTCCGATTTTGCCGTGGTCGTGCCCCGGGGCGACGTCCAGTTTGTGGCCACGGAATTCGGCGTTGTCAACCTGTTTGGAAAATCCCTCCAGGAAAGGGCCATGGCCTTAATCTCCATTGCCCACCCCGATTTCAGGGATGAATTGTTCTCAAAAGCCAAGGAGCTCAACCTGATTGACGTGGACCGCAAGTTCAAACAGGCCATTAAAGGTGTCTATCCCTTAAAATACGAGGAAACCATTGTCATCAAGGGGATTCCCATCACCTTCAGGCCGGCCAAACCCGTGGACGAGCGGGGGGTACAGGAGCATTACTATACCATGAACCGGGGGGATATCATCTCCCGTTTCTTTCATGAAAAGAAAAGCTTTGTCCATGACCAGATCGAAACCACCTATGAAATCGACTACATCAACGATTTGACCATTGTGGCCACCATTGGTGAACTCGGGTTTGAAAAAATTATTGCCGTGGGCGAATATTTCCGGAACACCATTATTAATATGGCGGAAGTCGCCTTTTCCGTTTCCAAAGAATACCAGGGATTCGGCATTGCCCATATCCTGCAAAAGAAACTGACCCAGGCCGCCCTGGACAACGGCATCAAAGGGCTCATCGCCTACACCTCCCCCCAGAACAAAGGCATGATCCGGTTATTCCACAAGCTGCCCTACGTCATCAAACAGGAAAAAGATGAAGACATGCTCATCCTCAACTGCGTGTTCAGCGAACCCCGGGACCCGTCCCAAGAAAAAGAAAAGCCAAAAGGATCTTAAGCCGGACGATGATGAGGGGCTTAGTCCCTTAGTCCCTCATCCTTCATCCCTCATCCTTCTCCCTAAGCAGTGCCACAGACTCAATATGAGGGGTATGGGGAAACATATCAACGGGCTGGACCTCAACCACCTCATAGGCCGGGGACAGCAGTTCCAGATCCCGGGCCAGGGTGGCCGGGTTACAGGATACATAGACGATTTTTTCAGGATGAACCGCCAGCACCTGTGCCGTCACGTCCTTGTGCATGCCGATCCTGGGGGGATCAATAATCATGACATCAGGCCGCTGCTTTAAACCTGGCAGAATATCCCGGACATCCCCTTCAAGAAACTCGCAGTTTTCAATCCCGTTCAAGGCCGCATTTTTTTTGGCATCGGCCACGGCGCTTTGAACGATTTCAATGCCCACCACCAGCCTTGCTTTGGCAGACAGATAGATGGGAATGGTCCCGGTGCCTGAATACAGGTCGATGACCTGCTCTGACCCGGTCAGGCCGGCATAGTCCGCCACTTTGCCGTAAAGGGTCTCACAGGCCCGGGTGTTGGTCTGAAAAAAGGAATTGGCTGAAATCCTGAATTCATACCCGTTTAATTTTTCCCGGATATGGTCTTCGCCATAAAGGACGATTTCTTCCTTTCCCACGGATACCCCGGATTTTGAATCGGTGATATTGTTGACCACACTGGCAATATCAGGAAAGGCCATAGAGAGGGCTGTGGCCAGTTCCCGGACAATGGGCAGATGCTTGTCCCGGGTCACCACATTGACCATCCACTGGTCAAAGGCAACCGAATGGCGAAGCATGACAAACCGCCAGAACCCTTCGTGGGACCGCAGATGGTAGGCCGGAAGCCCCGAGTCTCTGATAAACGCCCTCACAAACCCCAGGATCTCATTGCCCTTTTCCGGCATGATGGCGCACTGGTCAATATCAATGACCCGGTCAAAGGTCCCGGGCACATGAAGGCCGATGCCCAGGTCTTTTGCAACGGTGTCATCCTCTAATTCATGGGGCATGAGCCACCGGCTCTGGGTGCAGGAAAACTCCATCTTGTTCCGGTATCCAAATATGGGATCCGATCCCAGCACCGCCAGCACCGTTACATCTTTAAGGCCGCCAATATGGGCCAGGGACTCCTTGACATGCCTTTTTTTATATTCAAGCTGCCGGTCATAGGAAAGGGTCTGCCACTTGCACCCCCCGCAAAACTGGTGATAAGCGCACTTCCCCTCCTGACGCATGAAGGAAGGTTCTAAAATATTGATCAATCTGGCCTCTGCCCAGGACTTCTTTTTTTTAATCACCTTTGCAAACACCCGGTCCCCGGGCAGGGTCCGGTCAACAAATACGGGAAACCCGTCGGGTTTGGCAATGCCTTTGCCCCCAAAGGCAAGGTCGCTTATATCCAGTTCATAGGTTTTTCTTTTTTTTATTGCCATTCTTTTGGTATCTTTTATAATTATCAGCAGTTTTGGTTGATTATTCCAAATTCAACCCAATGAATCAACACAAAGAACTGGATATCATATTGAACCTGCCCCATAAAAACAAGCATGAAATATCAACACGGGACGTTGAGTTTGTCTGCGACGGCCTTTGCCTTAAGGGATGCCTTCATCTTCCCGGCACGCCGAACCCGCCGCTGGTAATGGGTTCCCACGGCCTTGAAGGCAGTATGGATTCATCCAAACAGCTGGTGCTTTCAAAACTTCTTCCCCAAAACGGGATTGCTTTTTTCCGGTTTGACCACCGGGGATGCGGCCGCAGCCAGGGCAATTTTATAGATGACACCTCCCTTGAAAAAAGAACCCGGGATTTTACGGCGGCAGTGGATCATATTTTAAACTTAAAGCTCACCTCAGACAACTTAGGCCTTTTCGGTTCCAGCATGGGCGGGGCCACCGGCATCAATGCCTGGGAACATATTCAAACCAGGGGATTAAATCTTTGCGGCGGTGTTTTCTGCTCAGCCCCTATAAAAAGCCGGACCATTGAAAACATCCCGGTTGAGGCCAACCAGAACCGGCCGGCCCTGCCCCTGAGTTTTTTTAAGGAAAACCTGCTGTTTGACCTTACCCCGAAAATCCATAATCTTAATCATGTTCTGATTTTCCACGGGGATGCCGACGAGGTGGTCCCGGTGTCCAATGCCCAACTCCTCCACGACCAGGCCCAATCCCCCAAAAAACTGATCATCCACAAAAACGGGGACCATCAGATGACCAATAAAACCGACCAGCAGGAATTTGAAAAAGAAACCCTGGCCTGGTTTTTATCCATTTTCAGCCCTGTGCCCCAAACTTAAAGCTTCCTGACAATCCGCCCAGCCACAGGGATTCAACCCTTCTATCCAATCAAAAAGAGTCCTGATGTTTTGAAATCGGATATCAATTGTAAATCCGTTATTAGGAGGGCCGGTAAAATTATCCATCCAGCATCTTGATTTTATCGAATATAGACGATAACTTGACAGGAATGTCCCGGTTCATGCCTGTAGCAAGACGCCATGAAGCGGTTTGGCGGTCTTTTAAAAAAAAATTGGTAACTGTTCAGCAGTGCCCCATCTTCGCTCATTCAGGCCTTCTCACATAGCAACAGTATGCTACGAAGGCCTGACTAAACAAATATGAAGCGCTGATGAACAGTTACGGACCCTTGTTTTGCTTAGTTTTCAGCATTAGCTGAATAGTTACAAAAATTGTAACTATTCATTCTGGCTATTGGATCAAGAGAATACTGACATGGAAAAAACCATATCATTGCTTCCATTCCTGGAATCGGAAGCCCCGAGAATTTCACTTGGCTTTTTGGCAGATAAAGAGGAAACGGGCTTTGAACATTCGTTTCCGTTTCTTATGCCGGGCAAGGATAAGCCCTTCACACGCCTGGTCAAGGCAGACCTGAAATTTAACGGTTCCGCCACAAGCCACTCATTTTTTGTGCTTGTCCAAAAGGACACTTACCCTTCGGACAGCGCTAATTTGAATCCGGCCACCAATGCATCATTAGACAATACGTGGCGTGATACCATCCAATTTTATGCCAAAAGCCAGGGAATATTTCCTGTTGTTGATCGGCAAACCCTTGAACCGGCCCAGCTGAGCCCTTTATTTTACTGTAAAAAGCGATCGCAGTTTTTCCATCCGCCATGCCCTGCCTGCGGACAGCCGTTAAGCCTTTGCAAAGACGAAAAAATTTTAGAAGACGCATCCCTGCCGTCCTACCAGGCATCCCTCAATCGTTATCTGTTTTGCAGGACCTGCCATCAATCCGGGCGGGAAAAGGTTTTTTATGCCTATGGCCGGGATTCCCTTGACCCTTTCTTTGTCCATGACCGGTTTGATCTGATCCGGCATTTTGGCCAGATGGACCCATCACAGGCCCGGGACCTGCCATGTGCCGGATGCCCGGAACATGGGGCCTGTTACACAGACGGCCATAAAGCCGATGTCCGGCTTGTCCCGTTCTCCTTTTATCCGTTTTACATGCTGGTGTTCAAGGCATCCCAAATCAATGGGATTGATTTTCTGTCCATGCTTTCAGGAGCCCCGGTGCCCCCCCTGGTGCCGGAAACCGGTTCCAAAGCCCGGGAAACAGAGCCGGCCCGCTATCTGTTTAAAGATGATCCTTGTTTCTGGCTCGAACTTCTGGTTTTAAAATACGCGTTTCTTGAAAAAATCCTGTCCACATTGAAGCGCCGAAAGATTGAAGGCATGTCCTCCAATGTTTACCTGAATGTGGACAGCATCTGGGTCTCCCCCCGGTCCGAAGCCGGCATGATGCCTTTTTTCTGGGATTATGAGCTTGAGATTCTGGACCTGGTCACAGGGAATCCCGCTGATATGTTTCAGGCCTCCCTGGTGGGACATCAGCACATCAATTTCATCGCACAGCTGTGGCTGTATACCTTTCTGGTCAACTCAACACAGTCAGCGGACAGCGTGTTTCAAGCGGCCGGTGAATTGATGCAGGCCCCGGGCCTTAAAGGATCCCCGCCGGATCTTGAAGCCCTATTAAAATCATATCCTGTGTTCAGGCCGGAAAATATATTCTGGGCACCTGAACCGGTTCCCATGGCCGAAACCTGGTCTGATTTCTGGTTTCAAAGCCTTGATTTTATGCGTTCTGTGCTGACCCAAACAGACACATCGGATTTTGGGCCGTTTTTAGACCAGTGCCTGGCCCATGCCCGGGACATGCTGCAAAAGACCAAATCCGACCTGTTCTCCAAAGGGGGCAGGACGGATTTACGTGATGCCGAACCGGTGGAACCGGTTGTTCCGGCACAGCGCCTTCCGGAAAATCCCCCTGAAAATCAAGCCGCATCAGACAAGAGCCGGCAGGCCGTTGCCGGTATATTAAAAGACCTTCGATCCAGATGGGCCGAAGAATCGGCGGTTCAGGAACCATTAGAAGAGGATGTGGTGGAAACCATTGTTCTATCCTCCTCCGAGGACATTAAACCCGCCGCAGATTTTCATGAAGCCCCCTCACAGGAAGTTTCCCCGTTGACGGAAGATCCGGTCCCTGAGGTAAGAGATCCGGAACCGGCAAGCGATTTTGAACAAATGGAAGACACGGCGGCCTTTCACCATCCGGATCACGGCACTGCCCCGACCGGCGATTTTGAAGATATGCAGGAAACCGTGATTTTAGACGTTTCCCAGACCAGGCCTGAACAGGCCAAGCCTGAACCGGAAAGCGATTTTGAAGATCTTGATGAAACCGTCATTATATCGCCTGATGCCTTAAAACCACCCCAAAAATAAAGGGCCCCATCTGTTATCATGACCAGGTCAAATCCGTTATACCAGGACTTAAAAACCGAGCTTATCCATATTTACCAGACCAACGCCAATAGTGCCGGCGCAATTGAGGACCGCATCAATTCTCTCCTGTCCGATACAGATCATGCCAGCCGGTTAAGCTTTCTGGATCAGTTGATTAATGAATTTGAGACAGAAGACTTTCCTGATGTACAGGAAACAACCTGCCCACAGGGCCTTTTGATTCAGATGATTCAGCTGATGCTCGGACAATCCGTTACCGGGGCGGACATCAACGAAGGTCTTTTAGAAAACCTGGGTAAATCCCTGGACACGGTTTTTGAAAGCTTAAGCCGCTTGACCGCCACCATGGGAACGGCCCTTTTGGAAGAACAGGATTCAGATCAGACCATCCGCCCCAACAGCCCCAGGGAAAGCTTGCCCCTTGAACATTATATTTCCCGGATTGCCCAAGCCTTTGGTGAATCTGAAAAGGCCGCCAAAATGACCGCTCATGCCAAAATAAAAGAGATTCTTTACGAATTGTCCCCTGTAAGAATCCGGGAAAATAGTGATGTTTCCAAGCTGAGCCCTGTGAAAAAGTCAAAATATTTTGAAGCGTATGAACTCAAATATGAAGCGATATTAAAGTGGTTTGAGTCCGGCGGGTTTATGGAATCCTTTTTAAACGAATTTGAAGAAAAATGCAGTCGCTCCGGAAACCATACAGGGACATGAAAAAGCCCTTCATGCCCCTGTAAATTTTTGTCCGCCCCGAAGATGGTTGGACGTTTTATTGGGGACGGCTGTTCTGCCGAATGCTTTCGAGCCGCTCATAAAGGCTCTGGGCTTTGTTCAGATTGGATTGGACATCCTTATAATCCGGATCAATTTTTTCGACAAGTTCCCACTCGGTGATGGCCTGTTTGAGCTGCTCTTTTCCAAAATAATGGATCCCAAGGTTGTAGTGTTTCTCTTTATAGGTATCCTCACATTTCTGGATATAGATATTACATTTGCTGCATGACGCATTGTATTCAAATGCTGAAGTAAAGCTTTGTTTTGCCTCAAGGTACTGTTCCGTCTTAAACTGGGACAGTCCCTGCTGAAAGTGCGACTCAAACAGGCTGCCGGTAATCGTCTCATCTCCTGCATTGGATGCCAGGGCCGTTTCAAAAAGCGGGATGGCTTTGGCGTATTCCTTTTGTTCAAAAAACGCCATGGCCTGGTCATAGGTGGTATCCTGTTGTGGTGTTTCCACTGCCGGAGGCGTGGGTTCTGGGGTCTCGGGAGCCGCCGTCCCGCCGGCAGATGCCGCCTGATCCTCAACCAGGGTCTCGGCCTGATCCGCTAAACCGCCCGCTTCCCGGGCCGGCTCAGTTTCCCGGGCCGGAACTTCAGGAATATTTTCAGCTGCCTGGGCTGCATCGGATGGCAAAACCCCGGGCATTTTCGGTTCTGTTTCTTCCGGGGCGGTCTGTTCCTGGGCCGAAGCGCCTCCCTCGGCCTGCAATTCTTTCGTATAAGTCTCGAACCGGTCCTGAAGATCTGTGATGGTCAGCCCGTTAATGGCCGGGATTTTAAGCTTGTCCCCGGCCCGGATCTTGGTGACATCTTCCAGGCTGTTGAATTTACCGATGACCGGATAAAGATTTAAATCCCCATAGTAAAGCTTGCTCACCCTGGAAACGCTCTGGCCTTCTAAAATGGTATGAACAATATACTGGTCGGAATCAAGCGAAACTCCGCCGGGGCTCAGCTTCTCTTTGGCCTCTGCAAGATCCGGCCAGTTTTGAAGGGCGCTTAAATACTCTTTTCTTGCCGAATCATATTTGCCCTGCTCATCAAAGGCCAGCCCCTTTTGATAATGGGCCTGGGCAATGCTGTAAAGTTTTTCCTCAACCTGTTTTTTGTGACTGGCCGCAGATGGATTATCCGGTGCTGCCGTTAAGGCTAAGGTGTACTGTTCCAGGGCGCTGGTCAGATTACCCTGACTTTCAAGGGCTTCCCCTTTTTGAATGTATACTTCCTCCGGGGAGGGCTGTTGGACTACGGTTTCAGGGGTCGGCTGCTGTTGTGTTGACTCAACGCAGCCTGCCATCAGACACACGGACATTAACAGTGAAAAAACAATTCGGTAATGTTTCATAATCCCATCACTTTAAAGAAATTTCAGTAAATATATCTAATCTTTTTTTAAACGTATTCAGATCCTTTTTAAATATCATATCCCTTTTTAATGCAAGCGGATTTGAAAAAAAAGGGTTGCCGCCCCGGTCCACGGTTACCGCCATTTGATATCCGGCCTCCTGGGCCAGTGCCATCACATGTGAATTGTAACGGCCGTAGGGGAATGAAAAAATCAGTGTATCCTGATTCAGCTTTTTATCAATCACATCTTTAGACAGGAAAACTTCTTTGTAAAGTCTTTTTTTATAATCGTCCTGGGTTTCATCTTCTGTTTTTTTGGACAGGTCGCTGTGAGAGGTTGAATGAGAGCCGATATAGAATCCGTTTGCCTTGAGTGTCCGAAGATCCTCCCAGGTTACGGCCTCTTTGGATATGCCGATATAGTCGATGTAAACAAAAAGTGTTGCCGTAAATCCAAATTTCATAAGGATGGGGGCGGCAATGGTAAAAGCCGATTTAAATCCGTCATCAATGGTGATCATTACGGCCTTTTTGGGAATCTGCCGGGAAAATTTCAAAAACCCCAAAAGGTCGGCAGGGGTGATGACCCGGTACCCGTTATCTTTAAGGTACTGCATCTGGGCTGTGAAAATGTCCGGCGGCGTGTTCAGCACTGATTTACGGCCCGGGCCGAATTTGTGATAACACAGAATCGGAACCTCCTGATACCCGTTCTCATACAGTCCCCCTAAATTTTTCTGCTTTAAGGGAATAACGATAAAGGGCAGATCGGAAAGGCCGTCGTTTGCGTCTTCTATTCGCCATACGTCGCCGGGATTGCCGTAATAATCGGCGGCCAGATCGGCCAGGCTTTTTGCCGTATTTTTTTGGCACAACACATAGTCGGCTGACCGGTAACACCCATTAGCAGGCGCTTCTGTTCTTTGAACCGGTGGTGATGTTGACACGCATGATGAAAGGACAGCCCAAAAAAACAGGAGGATCAATGTGGGCTTGCCGCAGGATATGTTCAATTTTATAACCGCCTTAAAACCTTTTGTTTTTTATCCGGACCGACTTCTATTCATACATGAATTTTCCCCATTCATCAAATCAAATCGCTACATGTGCTTTGAAACGGGGACAGAAACTCCAATAACGGCCACGGGCCGCCCTGGTTATCCAACCAAGAACCGCCCACAACAAATAATGAAACTGAAGATACCAGCGACGGTAGACTATAAATTGGGCACCGCAGGTGCTTCGCCCTCTTGTCTCTTGTTTCTTGTCTCCAGTTTCTTATAAACGGCCACGGGCCGCCCTGGTTATCCAACCAAGAACCCCCCGCAACAAATATTGAAAGAACTCAGCAGGTTGCTGAGTCTTTCATATAAAAAATGCAGGGAGACTGGAGAAAAGGAGACCGCAGACCGGAAAGCCGGATTCTGGAATCGGCATCTTGCTTTTGCTCTAAAGAATTTGAGCAAAAGCAGGAAAAGCAGCCCGGACAGGGGTCGGGCCATGCCCGCGATCGAATCGCGGGCATGGCCCGCTCCAACGCCGTAACCAGAGGGAACTGCAAATCCGGTCTCCCTTCTTCCGGTCTCCGGCCGCCACTCTATCCATTGCCCTGATCGTTCGGAGAAAACCCCTTGACATCAATTTACGTTCTATTATAGTAGGTCCTCTTGAGGCCTTTAGGCCAAGTAACGCCGTTAACACAGAGTAAATATCGGTACCTGTCTATAAATATCGGTACCTGTCAATACTGTTTCATTTCCGGGAAGGACAACACACATGGTTATGCAAAAGCTCAAGGACAAGGGATTCACACTTAAAAAATTTCTGGTATGCATTGCCGTCTGGTTTGCCGTCTGCCTGATCCTTCATTTTATTGTCCAGACAATGGAGCGGCGCAAACAAAAAGAACTTGTCACCACCGGCATTGCCATGTCAAAGGATATTTCCAGCCAGTCCGGGCTCGCGCTGCTTGAAAAAAAATATGACCATTTAAGCCGGCTCATCAAGGACATTACCCAGCGGCCGGGGGTGGTGTTTGCGTCCATCATTGACCATAAAAACAAACTCATTGCCTATTCCGACCAGAAACAGTTTTTTTCTTTAAACCGGGAAAATGCCCGCCGTGAAAGCGGCATTGAATACTGGCGGGCTTTTGGCCGGGAAACCCACAATGTAATAAATTTTCTAACACCAATTACCTTTTCCAATACACCGATCGGTGAGGTATTTCTTTCTTTTGCCGTAGAAAGTTATGACGGGTTCCATCGGGTCTTTCTGCTGTTTTCCGTACTCAGCCTGTTGGGGGTGTGTGGTGTGTTTGGCCTGGCCAATTACCGGCAGGTGATGGCCCGCCTGCAAAAAAAAGATTCCCTGCCTATTGAGAAACCGGCCGATTTGCCTTATGACAGTACTATAGATGATGCCGCATGGTTTACCTGTCCTTTATGCAGCGCAAAGAAACCGTTTTCAAGTGAGACCTGTAAAGGTGCCCCGCCTGAGTCAATGGTCATTCTGGATCGGTATGCCGGCCCGGAAAACCATATGATGCTGTGCGATCTGGACGAAATTGAGGATCTGAGTTGGATAAAAAAACAAATCATCACCCGATGTACCCGGATTATTTCAGCGATTACCGCCCAGTAATGAAGTGTTTGTAACAACGGGAGAATCCTTATGGCCGAAAACGATAATACTACAGATCAAACCGTTACCCTTTCCAAAGCCATGGCAACCGGGGTCTCGCTAACCATATCAAGGGTTGTCAAGAGCAATAAATTTGTGACCCGGAGTCTTAAGCCGGTCATTGCCTTTGGCATCCTCTTTTTGCTGATCGGGGTTTCCTGTCATTTCTTCCTGATAAATGCCCAGGAATCCAAAAAACAGGCGGTTTATGATTCCGGCGTTCTTTCGGCCAATACCATGGCTGAAAAAATCAACGCGGCGCTGCTGGAAAAAGATATCCTTACCCTCAATGTGGCTGTGGGAGAGCTGGAAAAAAAGAATCAGACGGTTTTTGCGGCCACTCTTGACCACACCGGTAAAATCATTGTCCACAGCGATCCTGACGAAATGGGAAAACTTTACACGCCCCCGGAAACCATCAAGCAAATCGGCGTGGAAGAGGCGGTTGCCATCAGTCGTATGACCGCCGGCGGCAAGAACATTTTGTGCTTTTCAAAAGATCTTTTCTACTCAAAGGTAATGATCGGAAAGATCATATTTGGAATTGATGCCGCTGATTTAGACCGGGCCGTGGCCGGATGCAAGCGGCTGATCCTCATTATCTGGGGGGCCTGTGTCATCTTGTTTCTCGCGGCCGCTGTCATAACGGACAATTATTTGAAAAAGAAACGGCAGCGTGAGCTTGAAGCCCTTGAAAAAGTCCGGCAGGTCGGCCCTTACAAGCTGATGAAAAAAATCGCCCAGGGCGGCATGGCCGAACTCTACCTTGCCGAATATGAAAGAGAGGACGGGTTTAAACGAACGGTGGCCGTTAAGAAAATCCTGCCCCATCTGGTGGAAAACAAGGATTTTGTGGACATGTTCATCAGGGAAGCCCGGCTCGCCGCCCTTCTTCAGCACCCGAACATCGTTCAGATTTATGATTTACTTAAACTGCACAATGCCAATTTCATGGCCATGGAATATGTGTCCGGCAGGAATCTGGCTGAAGTGCTGTCCCATGAAAAGAAAGGGCTAGGGGTGGGCATGGCCACCTTTATCATCCAGAAAATCAGCCTTGGGCTCTATTATTCCCACACACGGGTTAACGACGATACCGGGGCACCCCTCAATATTGTTCACCGGGATGTCAGCCCCCAGAACATGCTTATTTCTTTTAAGGGAGAGGTTAAAATAAGCGATTTCGGTATTTCCAAAGCCCAGTCCGAACCCAGCCTCACCCAGGCGGGTGTCATTAAAGGCAAGCTGTCTTACCTGGCACCGGAACAGGCCTTGGGAAAAGAAGCCGGCCATCAGTCGGATCTGTATGCCTTAGGGATTATTTTCTACGAGGTACTGTCCGGTAAAAGACTGTATAAATTTGAAAATGAGCTTGACGCCTTGAGCAACCTGCCCAAAATAGAGATAGCGCCCATCAATACGATTCGAACGGATATCCCCAATCAGCTCAACGATATTGTTATGAAGTGCCTTGAAAAAGATGTCAACTTACGGTACCGCTCGGGCAAGGAAATCTATGATGACCTGGCCAGTCTTAGAAAACGGTTGAACATCACCTTTGATGAAACTGATTTAAGTGATTTTATGGCCAAGAGATTTAAATAAAATGAGCAATTATATCTTTGCCGGGAAAACCGACCAGGGGCTGAAAAGAAAAAAAAATGAAGATACCATTCTGATCAATCAGGCCCTGGGCTTTGGCCTTGTTGCCGACGGAATCGGCGGGGCAAGCTGCGGTGACGTTGCCAGCAGCATGTTTGCCGGCACGGCCCAGTGGGTGTTTACCGAGGCCAAAAACTCAAATGAGCCCCGGTACGCCACCATCCAGCGCGTTTTTCTAACCGCCAATGAGCAGATCCTGGGGTATGCGGCCAAAGATCCGGGCAGAGAGGGGATGGGATGCACTGCCGAGCTGTTTGCCATTGATGAAGACCGGTATGTTTTAGGCCACATGGGAGACAGCCGGACCTACCGCTTAAGGGATAAGGAATTAACCCAGCTGACAAAAGACCACTCCCTGGTTCAAGAGCAGCTTGACCAGAACCTGATCAAACCCGAGGACATCAGCACCCATACCCTGAAAAATGTGATCTTGCGGGCAGTGGGTATCAAAAAAGAGCCGGCCATAGACGTCATCAGGGGGAACCTTCGCCCCGGCGATATATTCCTGCTGTGTTCCGACGGCCTGACCGATCTGGTGGACCCAAAGACCATTTCAAGATACCTGGTTTCTGATTCGCCATTGCCCGAAAAGGCGGAGCTTCTGGTTCAAGAGGCCAATACCAGGGGAGGCAAGGATAATATCTCCGTGGTCCTGATTCAGATTCTTTAGACAGGGGCTTGAAAGTGTTAGGGCGATTCATGAATCGCCCCTACAACCGCCCCAACGACACCGCAAATCCGGTCTCCGGCCTCCATTTTTTACAGTATCAAATTGACCGGCAGGGAACATACCCATGGGTGGCGGCCCTGCAACGCGCCCCCCTGCCGGATGCCGTTCTGATTCCAACCGTGCAATTTTCGTAACTGCGGCTGTATTTTTCGTAACCGGGAACTCTTTTATTATATGGTGCTGGCTGTCCTGATTCGTTGGAACAGCCTGCTGTCAATGGTTTTCAGATATTTTTATGACCTGGTATGCAAATTGCTTTTCAAAAAGCATGAAACTACCAAATCATCTATCCAAATCGTTGTTGTCTTGTCTGCCGGCAACCCTTAGAAAACGGATCATCCGTACCGGCCTGCCCGCCTTCCAAACCAGCCTGAACGGCATCACTTTCCGCCAGGCATCGGGTATTGAGGATTATATCAGCTGCTTTAAGCTGCTTCATGATGTTTATGTGGCCGCCGGGTTTACAAAGCCGTCTTCTATCCCCTTGCGAATTATCCCCCACCACGCTGATCCTGAATCCAGGGTTTTCTTAGGGTGTACCGCCCTCAGTCAGACCGAGAATACACCCATTTATACGGCCAGCCTGTTCCCGGATAATCAACAGGGCCTTCCGATGGATATGGGATTTAAACGGCAGGTGGATCAGTTAAGGAACCAGGGGCGCAGGCTTGTGGAAGTCGGCTGTCTGGCCTCACACCCGTTATACCGGAAAGGGAATAAAAATATTCCCATGCTCGGCAACCGCCTGATCGTGTCCTATGCGGCCAGCACCCTCCATGCCGATGACCTGCTGATAACGGTTCACCCCAAATATTTAAACATCTACGAAGATATTCTGCTGTTTGAGAAAATCGGCCGGATTTCTTCCTATTCCTATGTAAACCATAACCCGGCCGTGGCCCTCCGGCTCAATTTAAACACGGTGGCCCAGCGATTTAAACAGGTTTATGCCCAAAGGCCCGGGCATAAGAATCTCTACCACTTCTTTTTTGAGGCCGAATCCACCTCCATTGACCTGCCCCGGGAAGAGGAAAAAACAGGGGGAAAACGGCACTATGGGGCGGATATGATCGACCGTGTGATTCGCGCATATTCAGCCGCCCGGCCGACCAATGGCGGCATGGTCCCAGCCTGACCGGACCGCCCCGGCTGTCATATTTTACCCTTTCTATTTTCATCAATTATGTTCGACGCGAGGTCAGTGTTTGGACGAAAAGTTACCCAGATGCAAGGCCCAGGGAAAGTTGCTACCGGAGCAACCATAGGGTTGTGAGGATTGCAACTTTCCCTGCCACGCAGCAGATGGGTGGCTTTTTGTTCAAACACTAAAGGGGCTGGCGGTTGACCAGCTTTCTTCCGATAAACACATAGGCAACAGCAGACACCAGCACCAGGTACCCGAACACCTGGGCATTTTTGGTTTTAAGCAAAAAGGCAATGGTGATGCTGATGGCAGCGCAGATCATAAAGAATACGGGTTTGGGCGTTTCCTTAAGGATGACCCGGCCAAAATGGGCAAACCGGATATGGCTGACCATCAGGGCGGTGGACATAAGGGTCATCAGCCACAACACCGGAGGGCTTGCCACCAGGGCCGCTCCAAGGACAATCAGGGAGCCCGCCGGGCTGGGCAGCCCGTTAAAGATTCCCACGGGCAGATCGGTCCGTTTTTTATCCACCACCACAAACCGGATCAGGCGAAAAGCAACGCCCACAATAAAAATCCCGGCAACAATATGGCAAAGGGCGCCGCCCTTCTGGATCACCACATAGGACGGGGCCATCCCGAAACTGACAAAATCGGCAATGTCATCCAGGTAAGGGCCATATTTGGTGCCGCCGTGCTTAATGGCCATCCGGCCGTCAAACAGATCAAACAACTGGCCCATGATGATCACAAAGATGGCCCAGGCAAAAAAACGGTTGTGGGTCAGGATCAGGCTGGTGACCCCGCAGCAGAAATTAAGCAGCGACAAAATATCCGCATACAGCCGGTTGGGAACAAATTTAAACACCACGGATGCGGTCCCCAAAATGATACAGGCCATGAGAACCCCGTCGGCAATGTCAATCATTTCAGGGTTGGCATCCATCAAGGCGCACAGGATGACCAGCCCAAAACAGATAATGGCCTTGATTTTTCCAAAATTATTGGCTGCCCCGGAAATCTTCATCCATGACAGGACTTTCCGGGCAAAAAACTGGCCGAAAAGTTCAATGGCTGTTAAGATCCAGAGCAGTTTCATGGAAATGATGCCGGCCTGGGCAAACCCGAACAGGGGGGGCAGATAGGTCAGCTTGTCGCACATGGGGTCCAGCCATTCCCCCCATGTGGAACCAAGATCGCATTCTCTGGCCACACGGCCGTCCACCCCGTCCAGGATCGCTGCAAAGGTGAAGATGAATATGGCCAGGGGCTGGTAAGGGGTAAAAAAGTAAAACAGCAGTCCCACAAAGGCCATGCCGGTCCGCCAGTAGCAGATGGCGTTGGGGTGGAGCAGCCACTGGTTTGACAAAATGAACCGTTTCATGGCCGGCTTTCTTAAAGAACGGGAAAACCAGAAGAAAAAAGCCACGCCAAATACCGCCGAAAAAACTATAACCCCGAATCTTGCCATTTTTTATTCTCATTTTCTTAAAATGGGGTGCCGGCCCACAGGGTTTTCCCTATGCCGGTATGCCCGGTTAACATTGTCAATGTAATTAGTGTTTGAACGAAAAGTCACCCATCTGCTGCGTTGCAGAAAAATTTGTAATCCTCACAACCCCCATGGTTGCTCCGGTTACAAATTTTTCTGGTTTCTGACCTTTGGTTACGCCTTGCATCTGGGCAACTTTTCGCCCAAACACGGGGTTTTCATTCAGACACTAATTATCATGTCACCGGAAAATAGTCCATATGGATCGGTGGTTCTGACAGGGTGACCGGGACTTTAAGCCCCTTTAAGCACTTCCTTTCGAAGAAGGTTCAGGGCCGTGGCCCCGAAAATTTTCTTATTTTTCTCCCGGTCGTCAAATTTAAACACAAACCGCTTTGAGAAGGAGATCCCCGGACCGGCCAGGCCGATGCAGACCGTGCCCACGGGTTTTTCGTCACTGCCCCCGCCGGGACCGGCAATGCCGGTGGTGGAAACCGCCCAGTCCGATCCGGCGGCCTGCTTTGCCCCCAGGGCCATTTCAAGGGCGGTCTGTTCATGAACCGCCCCGTGGTTCACCAGGGTCTCTTCTTTGACCCCCAGCACACGGGTCTTGGCCTGGTTGGCATAGGTCACCCCTGAAAACAAGAAATAGTCCGAGCTTCCGGCCACATCGGTGATCCAGTTGGAAATCAGCCCCCCGGTACAGGACTCGGCAACGGCCAGGGTCTGGTGTTTCTGCCTTAAAATATCCCCCACCGTTTCAGGCAGGCTTTTCCCCTCCAGGGAAATCACCTTGCCCTCCATCTGCTCAACCGCCCATGTCTTGGCCAGAGACAATTTTTGCAGATCGCCGCCGGCCATGATCAGCTTGACCTCAATAATGGGGAAACTGGCCCGGAACCCCAGGCGGATGCCGGGAAACTTACGGTTAAACTCTTTTAACTTTGCCCCGACCCTGGATTCAGCCAACCCGAACACGGTAAACCGTTCTACTAAAAGATCTGTATCCCGCCCCAGCGCGGCTTTGATCATGGGCATTACCACGGCATCACACATCTGCTTCATCTCAGTGGGAACCCCGGGCATAAAATAAAACCGGCACTGGTTGATCTTCACGGAAAACCCGGGGGCCGTCCCCCATTGATTCACCAGGACCCTTGCCGATGCCGGCAGCATGGCCTGCTTTTTGTTATCCTCTGAAAGCACAAACCCCCTTTTTTCAAAATAGACTTCCATGGAGGCATAGGCTTCCTGATTCAACGTTAACACTTCATTGGCGGCAAGGGCGCAGGCCTGGGCGGACAGATCATCCTGGGTAGGGCCAAGCCCGCCGGTGACCAGGCAGATATCGGCCTGCCGGGAAATCCGGTCAATGTTCTGGCTGATCAAGTTAAGGTCATCCCCCACCGTGGCCATCTGGTTGACGGTGATCCCGGCCTGTTTGAGCCGGTCGCACAGAAAAGATGCATTGGTGTCCACAAGGTCTCCTAAGAGAATCTCATCACCGGTGGACAAAATTTGAGCGATCATGGTTGGTATCCTTGTTATTTGAGGCTGAAGGGATTTAGGCTGAAGGCTGTTAGGGTTGCCAATTCCGTGTCCCCCATGGCCTCGTGCTAAAATACCTTCAGTTTTCAGCCTTCAGCCTAACCCCCTAATTAAAAAAACATAGCATGATTAGACGAAAAAAAAGCCGGGTTTTTCCTGAATTTTGACCCGATGGCCAGTTCCTTTTTAAATTTTTTATCCAGAAACTGTTTTACCTTTCGCCTGTCCCACCCCTTGGGATGGGTAAAGTTAAGGTAAAGGGACAGATCCCCATGGTAAAATTCCTGAGTTTTAAGATGATCGGTTTCAGGGCTGAATTTGGGCAGGTTGAATACGGCCAGGTTCAGGTAGTCCATGCTTTCCTTGTGGGCTTTGACAAATTCCAGGGTCCGGTGGGCCGCGGCCTCATCTTCAAATTCCGTACCGAACAGCAGGTAGACAAAGGTCAGAATGCCGGCCTGGTGAAGGTTTTTCAACGTTGTTGAAGCGGTGTCGAGGTGGGTGCCTTTGTCCATCTGGTCCAGAACATCCTGGTCCCCGGATTCAAGCCCGAGTTTGAGCATGCTGCACCCGCTTTGTTTAAGCTTCCGGCAGAATTCAAGATCCAGAAAATCTTTTTCAAACCGGACAAACCCGTACCATTTAAAATCAAATTTTCGTTCCGACAGGGCGTGAAGAAAGGCCGGGGTCACGGAATTGTCAATAAAGTGGACCACGTCAGGCTCAAATGCCCTGGCCATGGTATCCACGTCCTCAAGGACCATGGCGGCCCGCCGGGCCGCATAGGGACGGATTTCGGCCCGTTCCGGACAAAATTTGCATTTGGACCAGTAACAGCCAATGGAGGCCCTGAAAGGCAGGATCTTTCCCGGTGCCAGATACGAATGGTTTTCAGCAAACCCATAATCGGGCACATAATGTTGTTTAGGGGTGTCCTTTACCCCGAGAAGTTCGAGCAGCGGCACCTCGCCTTCTCCCCGGACCATGACATCCACCAGCCCTGAAAACGGGTTGTTGAATCCGGGCCTGGCCATCCAGGAGGAAATCAGCCCCCCGCCCATGACCAGTTTGACCCCCTTAAAATTATCCTTTACCCATCCGGCCAGGGCAAAGGAGACCAGGGCCTGGTTCAGGTAACAAAGGGAAATCCCCACCCAGGCAGGATGGCACTCCTGAATCATTGGCCGGATTTTTTCCTCAAAAAACGGATAAAACGGATTTTCCTTGTACTGGTCAGCGCTTTTTAACAAATCACGGCTTGACACCGAAGACAGGCGGTTATCCGAGTAATCGCTTAAGGTAATCCTGAACCGGGCCTGGTCCACGGATATGGACAACAGCCGGTTCAAGTCGTAGACCCGCTGGTGATACCGGTCTTCATTGGTATACAGGGCGGGGTCCCTCAGGTCCCTTAAAATAACATCCCGGTGCTTAAGTGCCCTGGCAGACCAGGAATCCTGTGCCGTTGACACCGAGTTGATCAGGTACAGCTGCCCTTCAATATTGGCGTCCATCACCCGGCAGTCAAGGCCGTGTTCCTTTAAGGCGGCGGACAGCAGCGCCACCCCGGCAGGGGGTTCACAGGGTTTGGCCACCGGTGGAAAAATTAACAGCATATCATCGATTATCCTTTAAAAATCCCCTCTTTTACCACAGGTTACCATTTAATCCATGGAAATAATAAAAAAAAATCATGCCTGTTTCTTCTCACAGAAACATTTGTCTTGACAATTGCTTTCGGGTTGGGTAATTTGCCCAAAAAGTTTGATCCATTAAAATGAATAAAAAAATGACCGATATTAACTGTCTTTTCAAATCCGTTTTACCCTTCCGGCACGTCTGGTGTTGGCCTCTGCTGCTGCGGGAATGAGTGCGTTCATCACTGCGGCAGCCGAATTCAAGGTCCTGTTGGCAGTCCATAAAAAAAATCAAAAAGGCTGCAACCATTGCAGCCTTTTTTTATGAAGGCCTGAAAGAGGATCAGCTAAAGGTTACTGAATGAAAAACCTTCAGCCTAACTCCCTTCAGTCTATACCCCTTACAAGGTGATCCCCATGATTTTAGAACAATTTCCAGATAAAGACCAATTCAAGAAACTTTCCCGGACCTGCAATGTCATTCCGGTCTGCACAAGGGTCCTGGCAGACACGGACACACCGGTGTCCATTCTTCAAAAAACCAGAAACCAGGCCACGGAAAGCTTTTTGCTTGAAAGTGTGGAAGGCGGTGAGCGGTGGGCACGGTACAGTTTCCTTGGCCTGTCCGCCTTTGGCACCATCAAGGTGTTTAAAGAGCAGGTTGAAGTGGCGACCCGAAACCCTCAAAGCCCGGACGGGCACGAAGAGATCAAGACCATCCCCCACCACAATGACCCCTTGAATGTGATCCGGACCCTGATCAAGGCCTATACCCCGGCCGGAATCAAGGACCTGCCCAGGTTCTGGAGCGGCATTACCGGGTATATGGCTTATGAGATGGTTTCGTTTTTTGAAAACATTCCCGTTTCCCTGCCCGATGATACCCCCTATGCCCGGTTCATCATCCCGGAGCGGATGATTATCTTTGACAACATCCAGCAGACCATGACCTTAATGAAAATTTGCTACCTTAGCCCGGATTCGGACCCGGATATGGAATTTGAAAACGCCGGTAAAAATTTAGACCGGCTGCT
Source organism: uncultured Desulfospira sp. (assembly GCA_963663165.1). GTDB lineage: Bacteria > Desulfobacterota > Desulfobacteria > Desulfobacterales > Desulfobacteraceae > Desulfospira. The sequence goes on from OY760175.1 coordinate 2,250,771, forward strand.
CAAAGAGCTTGAACAGCCCCTGCCCCCCCGGCCCCGGAAGACCGGAAACCCGGTAGAGCTGACGCCGGAGACCCAGCCGGATGTTTACATGAAAAATGTGGAAACCATCAAACACCATATAAAGGAGGGGGATATTTTCCAGGCCGTCTACTCCCAGCCCTTTTCCTGTGAAACCCAGGTGGACCCGGTACAGATATACCGGGCCCAGCGGTACATCAACCCGTCCCCCTATATGTTTTTCATGGATTTTAAAGACATGGTCATTGCCGGCTCCTCTCCTGAGACCATGGTCCGGCTCGAAAACGGCACCGCCGTTCTAAGGCCCATTGCCGGAACAAGGCCCAGGGGAAAAACCGAACAGGAGGACAGAAAACTCGCCGACGAGCTGCTTAACGATGAAAAGGAACGGGCCGAACACGTCATGCTCATTGACCTTGGCCGGAACGACATGGGGCGGGTGGCCGAAGGGGGCACCGTCCAGGTCACGGACACCATGGTGATTGAGCGGTACTCCCATGTCATGCACCTGGTCTCCAATATTGTCTGTGATCTAAAACCCGAATATGACGCCTTTGATCTGTTCAGGGCCACCTTCCCGGCCGGGACCCTGTCAGGCGCTCCCAAAATCCGGGCCATGGAAATTATAGCCCGGATGGAAAACCGGTCCAGAAACGTGTACGGCGGGGCAGCCGGATATATTTCCTTTACAGGAAATATGGATTTTGCGATAACCATAAGGACGGCCGTCATGGAAAAAGGCAGGCTGACCGTCCAGTCGGGCGGCGGTATCGTATACGACTCTGATCCCAGAACCGAGCTTGCGGAATGCCAAAACAAGGCCAAAAGCGTTGAAACTGCCCTGAAACTGGCTTCTTCCCATTCTTAAAGGAGAGACCCATGAAAGTTGCCGTTATTGACAATTATGATTCATTTACATTTAACCTGGTCCATTATATTCTCCATGCAGGGGCAGAAGTGGCGGTTTTCAGAAACGATCAGATCAGTGTACCGGATATGGAAACCCTGTCCCCGGGGGCCATTGTTATTTCCCCGGGGCCGGGACGGCCTGAAGATGCCGGCGTGTCCATGGAACTGATTCAGGCCTTTTCAGGAAAAATTCCCATCTTAGGCGTCTGCTTGGGCCACCAGGCCATTGCCCAGAGCTTTGGGGGAACCGTTGTTCATGCCAAACAGATCATGCACGGAAAAACCTCCACGGTCACGGCAGACGGAAAATATATTTATGAAGGGCTGACCAAACCCTTCCAGGTCATGCGGTACCATTCCCTGGCCGTTCAGGAATCAGATCTTCCCGACTGCCTGACGGTGACCGCCCGGACCGAAGATGGAGAGATCATGGGTATCCGGCACAAAGAACACCCCACCCAGGGGGTCCAGTTCCATCCGGAATCCTTCATGACCACGGTGGGGAAACGGCTCATCAGAAATTTTATTAAAGGGATTTAGACTGAAGGAAGTTAGGCTGAAGGGAAGATGATATACAGCAACCTTTCATATGGACTGTCTTTGGCCTTTCCCCTGCTATTCCGGTTAATGTCGCTGAAACTTTGAAAGGTTGCAACCTAACAGTCTTCAGCCTATCCACCTTCAGGCTATAATTACAAGGAGTGTAACATGACCTTTACCGAAAACTTGAACACCATCATCCGGAGAAAAGACTTAAGTGAGGAAGCCGCCTCTTCCATGCTCATGGACATCTTTTCAGGAAAGATCACCGAATCCCAGATCGGGGCCTTTATGGCGGCCCTGGCCACCAAGGGGGAAACCTTTGAGGAACTGGCCGGCGCGGCCCGGGCCATGCGGCGAAAAGCCGTCAAAATCCAGGCCCTGGCCAAAAAAGTCATTGACACCTGCGGCACGGGCGGCGATGCATCCGGTTCATTTAATATTTCCACCACCACGGCCTTTGTGGTGGCCGGTGCCGGTATTACCGTGGCCAAGCACGGGAACCGGTCCATCTCCAGCCAATGCGGCAGCGCCGATGTGCTGGAAGCATTGGGCGTCAATTTGAACCTCAATCCTGAAATCGTGGAAGAGGCGGTCAATGAAATCGGTATCGGGTTTATGTTTGCCCCCCTTTACCACGGGTCCATGAAATATGCGGGAAAGGCCAGAAAAGAATGCGGCATCCGCAGCATTTTCAACATGCTGGGCCCCTTGACCAATCCGGCGGCAGCCTCCTGCCAGCTGTTGGGGGTCTATGCCCCGGAACTGACCGAAATGTTTGCAAGGGCCTTAAAACTGCTGGGGGTGGAGCGGGCCTTTGTGGTCCACGGCCACGACGGCATGGATGAAATCACCACCACGGGCCTGACAAGGGTCACCGAACTCAATGACGGGGACATTAAATCCTATGACCTGGACCCCCTGGCCTATTTTGACGAATATGCCGACCCTGAAGATATCAAGGGCGGGGATGTCAGAACCAATGCGACCATCACCCTGGGCCTTTTGAGAGGGGAACGGGGCCCGAAACGGGACATCGTCCTGATCAACTCAGGCTGTGCCCTTGTGGCGGCCGGTGCGGCACAGGACATCGCCCAAGGCATCAACCTTGCCAAAGAGTCCATTGACTCCGGCTATGCCTTAGACAAACTCGAGCACCTGGCCCGGTTCACACGGGAGAATGGATAACATGGGCGTATCCGGTTTTTTAAAAACCATTCTGGAAATCAAACAAGAGGAAGTGGCCCAAAGGAAATCGGCCATTCCCCCGGCATCCATGCGCCGGGAAGCGGAAGAGGCAAAGGTTCCGGCAGATTTTGAAAAGGCCCTGGCAGGGTCTGAGCCCCGGAACCCCGGCATTATTGCGGAAATCAAAAAAGCATCTCCCTCCAAGGGGGATATCCGAACCGACCTGGACCCTGAAGCCTATGCCAGGCAATATACCCGGGCCGGGGCCAGGGCCATTTCCGTTCTCACTGAATCCCGGTATTTTAAAGGAAGCCTGAAGGACCTTGAAACCGTATGCCGGACCACTGATCTGCCGGTTTTAAGAAAAGATTTCATCATTTCATCCTACCAGATATTTGAAGCCAAACGGGCCGGGGCCTCATCCGTACTTCTCATCACCACCCTGCTCTCCCGGGACCAGCAAAAAGATTTTACCGGGCTTGTCCGGGAGCTGGGTATGGAGCCTTTGGTAGAGATCACCTCGGAATACGAACTGGACCAGGCCCTGTTCTGCGGTGCAAAGGTCATGGACATCAACAACCGGAACCTGACCACCCTTGAGGTGGACCCCACGGCCGCCAAACGGATCAGTGCTTTTCTGCCCAAAGAGATCATTCAGGTGGAGGCCTCCAGCATTTCAGGCCGGGAGGCTATTGAGAAAGGCATCCAGGCCGGCATTTATAATTTCCTGGTAGGCGAAAGCATTGTCAGGGCAGATGATCCGGTGAAGTTCATCCGCTCCCTGAGAGGGCATTAAAGAGGAAGAGACCCCTTAAGCCATGTATCCGGATCATCCCCCTTTTATCAAGGTCTGCGGCCTGACCGAACCGAAAAACGCCCTTGAATGTACCCACGCCGGGGCCGATGCCATCGGCCTGGTTTTTTTTGAAAAATCCCCCCGGAACGTTTCCCTGGCCCAGGCCTGCGAGATCACCCGGGTGCTTCCCCAAAATGTTATCCCCTGGGGGGTTTTTGTGGACGCCCCCTTTGAACGGATCATGGAAATCCAAAAGGCCTGCGGATTAAAGGCCGTCCAGCTCCATGGAAACGAGCCCCCGGAACTGTTAGAAAAGCTGTCCAACCGAGGCCTGATGGTCATCAAAGCCCTGTTCAAGGCAAGGCAACCCTTTCTTACCGATGCCGACATCTACCCCCATGCCACCCATTTCCTCGTGGAATACGGCAAAGGCGCCCTGCCCGGCGGCAATGCCGAAACCTGGGATTATGCCCTGTTAACGGGCATGGCCACCCCCAAACCCGTTATCCTGGCCGGCGGCCTCACCCCTGAAAACGTCATCCGGGCCGTGGCCCTTGCCAAACCCTGGGGCCTGGACATTTCATCGGGCGTGGAAAAAAGCCCGGGAATCAAAGATATTCATAAAGTCCAGTCCTTTATCTCTAAAGCAAGGCAAGGCACTGGGACTTAACTTTATGACAATGGTCCGTATAGTGAATCATCGAATATCAGGGCGTCGGTGCATCCTTTTGCTATGTGAGAAAGCCTGAATGAGCGAAGATGAGACCGGCTGAACAGTTACAAACGGCCACAGGCCGCCTTGGTTATCCAACCAAGCACCGCCCACAACAAATATTGAAAGTCTTCTCAGGACCTTAGTGAGACTTTCTTATAAAATTATTTTCATCTTATATCGTCATCGGTTAATCCATAAACCACGCTGTCTCGTCGAAAATCACGAAATAAAACCCGCGAATACGTACATTTTTTTCTCATAATACCCTAATAATGCAAAGAATCCGCCTAAAGTTTTGAAAAACTTAAATTTTTTGTTGCCAACACAACATGGGCTTTGATATGAATTTATTCGTACAGTATGGCATTTGAGGAAGCGATCTTGACACGAATCAGCACTTGACATGGAGGTGAAATATACTTTATGGCGGGCCGGACAGAATTCTCAATTGCTCAGTTGATAGCGATCGTGAAAAGCGGTGGAAAGGTCAAAACCGGGGTAGATGTGTTCAATTCCAGCGGAACACTCCTTCTGGATAAAGATGTGCTGGTGGATAAGGTCAGGGTTCTGGAGATCATTCAGGAAAACGGAATAGAGTCGGTTGTGGTGGAGGGGGGGGGATTATGGGACGAGAACAACAACCCCATCAATGACGTTGAAGCCCCCGGGGAAAACGGCACTTGTGCCACTGAAGAAAAAGAGAAGACAGCCCCGATTCATTTGGGAACCATTCCCCAGTCAATTGAGCAGCGCCTGGTTGAAATAGAACAGATAAAGGCCCAGGCCAGGGAAAAATACAAAAATACCAAAGGGTGTATTACCAAGGTCTTAGGCCAGATTAAGGAAACTGGCGGCGAGTTTGATTACAATGCGGTTGAAACCCATGTGGCGGACATGGTGAACTTTCTTGGCAAGGATGAAAATCCGTTTTCTTACCTGACCCAGGAGCTGTTTTCCTATGATGATTATCTTTACAGCCACTCCATCAATGTCATGACCATCGGCACCACCATGCTCAAGCGGTTCAACACCCATTTTTCAAATCATGTGGATCACCTGATTAAGGGAAACACCCAAAACATACACGATCCCTTCAAAAAAGATAACATGAGCGAAAAACCGTCTTTTACCTGTTACTACAAGGAAGATATTCAGGACATTTCCCTGGGGTTTTTCCTCCATGATATCGGCAAAGTCATGGTGGACGATAAGGTGCTGAACAAGGAAGGGAAGTTAACCGACCAGGAGTTTGCCGAGGTCAGGCACCATTCATTCGAATACGGGGTAAAGCTTCTGGAAAAAAACCGGATTAAAAATGCCTATGTCCGCAACATCGTCAAGTACCATCATGCGCCCATTATTGAAGGCGAGGAGCGCTGCTACCCAACAGAAAGGCCTTTCACTGAGGTCCCGCTGTATACCAAAGTCTGCAAATTAGCCGATATTTATGATGCCATGACATCAAAACGGTGTTATAAGGACGCCGTCAATCCCATCAACGTGGTCACCAACATTTTCCGGACATATGCCAAAAAAGACGCCGTGCTTCAATTTCTGCTTCATTCTTTTGTCAAAAGCATCGGCATCTATCCGCCGGGCAGTATTGTGTACCTTAGAAACGGGCAGTTGGCCTATGTGCTTGAAAGCAAAGGCCCCATCGTTATTCCATTTACAGACACCCATGGACAGACATTAAGGGGAGCGGTGGACCCCATTGATATCAACGCTCCGGATCTTGTGGATTCACAGCTCATCGACAACCGGAAAAGCGTTAAAAGCCCCAAGGATGTGTTTGACCTGCTGCCGGCCTTCTTAAGGAATGTTGAAAGCGCGGCCGCCTGATCTTCGGACCTTGTTTTGATGGTCACCACTGCCCATAGAATGCCGGGGCATTGGGCAGGCCATCCTCATCCCTAACACCGCCGCAATCATTTCATTACAGGCTGCCGCCCCTCTGATCGGGGCCTGATTCCCATGGTCCCTGTCTTGCGGGCCGGACCAAAATGTATGAACCCGACAGGAATGGTTGTTCGTTGGTGCCAACACGCCGGTGGCCCAAGCCGCCAAGTTCGGTAGGGTGGGCACGCTTTTTGTGCCCACCGGTTGCCGTTAGTCCGTTTTATTTGTCTTTTAGAAACAAAATGTTATACGGAAAATGGTGGGCAACGCTGCGCTTTTGCCCACCCTACCGAACTGATCAAATCAGGCAACCTGCCAGAGCATGATGCCCTGGCAGACCGTATGGTCCTGGTGAAACAAACCGTCAACCGAATGCTGTGTTACATAGGCCGTCACCTTTTCCCGGATTTGGGGGGTCGCCTCTTCATCTCCCCCCACAAAAAAAAGGATGTTGTCAACCGCCTCTTCAACAGGTTCTTTGCGGGTGATGGCCCAGGTTTCAAAACGAATCCGGGGGCGGTAGCCCAAAGCGTATACATAGCAAAAGGGGTAAATGAAATCCCATGACTGGGATTCCAGTTCCCGGCCGGTGATTTTTTGCCACAGGGCATTGTAACTGCCCCGCATGCCGCCGCCGGAAAAGGTACTCAGGTAGCAAAATTTCCGGCTGGCTTTCATGGCCTTATCCAGGGTTTTCGGGTCATTGACCCCGGGGCTCATGGAGGCAAACACCAGGTCAAACTGGCCGGCAAGGCCCTCTTTTTGTACATCCACCTCCTGCCAGGCCCTGGGATCAATGCAAATCCGGTCGGGGCCGATCCCTTTTTGAGCCATCTTTTCCTTAAGGATATTGACCATTCCCCCGGAGGGTTCCACCGCCGTTACCGTGGCCCCGGCCTCTTCCGCCATGGGAATGGCCCAGGAGCCGGGACCGGCCCCGATATCCAGGACCCGGGTGCCGGCCCCAAGGGCCCCGGCCTCTTTGAGCATGGAAAAAATACGCTCTTTTCGCTGTACCGATTCGGGTGAATCCACTCGTTTGGCAAACCCTTTGGCGCGCCGGTCCCAGTTTTTAATAGGATCCCGGCCCGGTCTTTTTTCCGGGGCTTTTTCAAGGGCGCTGTGCCACAAATCTTTCCAGAACTCCTGGTTTTTTAGCGCAAATAACTCCAACTTGCCTCCTTTACCAATATCAACTGTTCAGTCCACAGGGTAGCCGCATTTGAAATAGTACACTATAATATAGGGAATTAGGCTGAAGGAGTTTAGGGGTTGTGGGCCCCTTCAGCCTAATTACCTTATTTCTAAATGGCCGTTCAGGCCCATGCTGATTAAAACCGTATTATCATGCCGGGCCAAAGCCCGCAATTTTTTTTAAAGTGCCCATTTCACGCTCACGCCGACATTGACGCCCATGGCCGGATACCCCCATGATTCCTCATAATCGGAATCGGTCAGGTTGTCCCCGTACAGTTCAATGGTGGTGTGTTTGTCCAGCTGGTAGCGAAGGCTTGCCCCGAGCAGCCAGTATTCGTCCAGGGTACCCTTGGTGGTCTGGGCCGTGCTGATGGTGTAGTCCCGGTCCCCGATATAGTTAAGGGTAACATCCAGCACCAGGTTGTTTAAGATATCCCAGGACAAGCCTGCGGTGGCTTTGAGGTTGGGGATATAATCAATTTTTTCCAGCACACCGTCGGGGTCTGACGGGTCGTTGGTTTTTTCAGTCTCCTGATAAGTGGCGGAAATCTGCCCCCGGGTGGTCGAAGAAAAGGGGCAGCCGGCCGCTGCGGTCAGGCCGTATATGACGGCATCGGTGTTCAGGGTGGCCCAGGTGGAGCCCGAGGCCGTGTTCACATATACCGACTTTTGAATGATATAGTCTTTAATGTCATAGTAGTACGCGGCCAGCTTGATGAAACCGGAATTTTGAAACCGATATTGATAGGCCAGGTCAAACCCGACTTCCGATTCCGGCTTCAGGTCCACCCCGGAAAGGTAGGGCACCGTGAGTTTTCCCTGGGCTCCCCAGTAGGCTTCCGGCATGGTCGGGGTCCGGTAGTTCATGTAGGCGGCCAGGGTAATGGTCTGGGATTCATCAATGGCGTAGGTAACCGTGGCCTTGGGGGACAGCTGGCTGTTTTCCTGTTCTTCGGAGCCTTCGGGTTCATAGGCGTAACTGTCGTACCTGAGGCCGAAATCCAGGACCAGCCGGTCTGTCACAGCATATTTATCCCCTAAAAAGATGCCGGTGATATAGGCATCAGGACCGTCTGACGAGTCAGCCATAGCCCCGGTCCACCCGTTAGGCCCGGCACAGTTATAGTTGGTGTCCACATAATTGACCTCCGTACCGCCGGAATCCATGACCTTGTATTCAACCCCGGCCAGGACGGCGTGAGAATCAAAATCCCAGCCCAGTTTGAACTTGCCCCCCCAGCTGTTGTCCACGGTGATCTCCCGCTCAAATACCAGATCGCCGTCCCGGGTCTGGGCCGCCCCGTCGTTGAAAGTGTCCATGGGCGATTTTTCGGCCAGGGTGCGGGCCGCCACATCGGCGTAATTTCGCTCAACACGGGTCTCATGGTTTTTAAACAGAACAAGATCAATATAGCCGTCTTTGCCGATATTCTGGTGATAATTCAGATCCAGCAGATGCCGCTTCTTTTCCCAGTAGGCCCCGTCTCCGATGATGTTCATGGAGGGGGTGGGGGCACCGCCGGCAAAATACTCGCCGGAGTTTACCGGATAGTCGCTGTCAATGGCCGTATCAAACCCGGGAAGGGTCGGGTCAGTGTCTGTGGCAGAGACCCCGTCGTCCCGGTTGGAGCGGATCAGGCCCCGTTCGGTGTCACTGTAGTTATAGCCTAAGGTCAGTTTTCCGTCCCCGGGCAGGTCCACGTACAGTTTGGGATAAATATGGGTAGAATCATAGTCATTGTTGCGCAGGTAGGCATCGGCCTGCTGGTGGCTGCCGCCGACGCTCACGCCAATGCCTTTCCATTTCTGGGCGTATGCGGCCCGGATGTTGTGAAAATCATGGACCCCTTCCCAGCCGCCGGTGGTGGCGTAAAAATTAAAACTCGGATCTTCGGTGGGGGCCTTGGTATAGGCGTTGATCACCCCGCCCAAGGCATTGTTGCCGTATTCGATGGAACTGCCGCCCTTGATGATCTCAAGGCGCTCGATATTGTCCAGGGGGATGGTACTGAAATCGATATAGTTTCCCCCGGCAATGCCCGTGGAACTGATGTTCCGCCCGTCAAGGTTGAGCATGATCCGCTTGCTTTCAAATCCCCGGATGGAGATCACATCCCCGCTGTCCCCCATGCTGGATTTGCGTTTAAAGGATATTTCCGTATCGTTGAACAGATAATCGGCAATGTTGTTGCTCCGGCTTTTTTCCTGAACCCGAAGGCTTGACGTGTTCAGGTTTTCTTCCTCGGCCTCTCCGGTTACGGTCACCGGTTCAAGGTAGATCACATCGGTCATCAAATTTTCCTCTGCACCCAAACAATCCGTACTTAAGATGAAAATCAACATAACCGCTCCAATACAACGCCGCATTTCTCTCCTCCTCATAATAAATTATAAATGAATTTGCCCCGGATTAGGGCCCAAGGGTGATGGCCGTAAAGCCCCCATAAAGTTCGGCCATTTTTTTATAAAGGGGGCAGCCCAGCATAAAGGTGTAAATCTCGTCGGCTTTGCGCTCAGGGTCTATCTGCTTAAAGGCTTTGGGGTAGAGCAGCTTGCCCATGAAATAGAGATCAACGATGGCCGTTTCAATGTTCCGGTAATAGGCCACATCCGGCAGCTGGACATATACCTTCTTATTTTTTACCGATGAAAGGGCCTCATAGAATGAGGGATTTTTCGCATAATCCTGTTTCACCACCCCTAAGCCGCCGGCATCAATGACAATGATATCCGGGTCCCATTGAATCAGCTTTTCTTTATCGATCATGACCGGACCGGCTGTGGAGAGCTCGTCTGCCACGTTTTTCGCCCCAATGGCCTCAAGGAAACCCGACCGGCAGGTCGTGCTTTCAATGCCGTGCCGCCCTTTATAACTCAAGGCGCCAAGATAGAGCTTCGGTTTCTCTTCTTCGGGAATATTGGCGGTCAGTTCAGCCAGTTCAGCCTTACAGCCTTCCATAAACCTGACCACATCACTGGCCCGGTCCTCTTTGCCGGTGACCTTTCCAATGATCCGGATGGCCCGGTAAATGGCCTCATCAAAGCCCTGGGCACTGCCCTGGCTGACAATAACCACCGGGACACCGGTTCTTTGCTCCAGCTGTTCCAGGCTTTTAAGGTCCATGATATCGCCGGCAATAATCACATCCGGGTTAACCTGCATAACCAGTTCCGGGTCCGGATCATCGGGATGGCCTTCCCCGATGACGGGCAGGGTTTCCAGAGACGGATTGGCCATAATATAAGGCCGGCCCGTGGCCACGCGCTGCTGTTTTCTTTCAACCCCCGCCAGCCGGTCTGTACCGGCCACATAGGTATAAAGGCGCAGGGCCGAACCAATGGCAATGACCCGGTTAATTTCCCCTTTGAGGGTGATGGGCCGGCCGGCCATATCGGCAAACGCAACCGTATCAGACATATTCATGGCCTTGTCCTGGGATGCCGCGCCCGCGAAGCCGGTGCTTCCCCAAAACATCATCAATGCCAATACCGGCAGGATGACGGCCCTTTTCAGATGGCTCATTTATAGACTCCTTTTTTTTATATGAAAGTCTCACTAACATCTTGAGAGGACTTTCATTATTTGTTGTGGGCGGTTCTTGGTTGGATAACCAAGGCGGCCCGTGGCCGTTATATGGTTCTTTCCGGGTTTACACGGTTACCGGGGTATGATGACCGGCATACCGCGAAAGTGATGGACATCAACATCCAGTCCGTAAACCTCAAGGATGTTCTCCGTGGTGATGATTTCCCTGCCCCCGGCCGCAAAAATCCCCCCGTCCTTCATGAAGATAAATTTAGTGGCAAAGCGTAAGGCAAGGTTGATATCATGCATGGTGACCACAACGGATATCTGCTGCCGGCGGATGATCCCATTGATAATCCGGGCCGTGTCCATCTGATTTTTCATGTCAAGGTTGCTGGTGGGCTCATCCATTAAAAGCACCCGGGGCTGCTGGGAAAGGGCCCTGGCAATGACCACCTTTTGAAGCTCACCGCCGGAAAGTTCATCCAGATAGCGCATGGCATAGGGGCTCAGCCCCATGGTCCTTAACACCTCATCCACAATTTTAAGATCCCGGCTGCCGGCGTCCCATTTAAAATACGGTTTTCTGCCCAGGAGCACCGCGTTGAAAACCGTGCAGTGGGTGGCCTGCTGATGCTGGGCAATGTATCCGATTCTTTGGGCAAGCTGAATGCCCGGTATCCGGTTGGAATCCTGTCCCTCAATCAGGATGGTGCCCTTTTGGGGCTTAAGGATACGGTCCAGGCATTTGAGCAGTGTGGACTTGCCGGTGCCGTTCTTGCCCAGAATGCTGATGCAGTCGCCCTGGCCGACGGAAAAGCAGATGTCGTTTAAGACATCCCGGCCGGGATAGGAAAATGTCAGGCCCTCAACCGTGAGAATCATCTTGATGCCCCGCCGCCTTTCATTAACAGGTACAGGAACATGGGACCGCCCAGGAATGCCGTAACCGCCCCGACCGGGAGGGTCTGGGGGCTTAAGAGGACCCGGGCCAGGGTATCGGATACCAAAAGAATCAATATGCCGACAATGGCCGAGGCTGTAATTAGAAACCGTTTATCGTTGCCGATAATCCGTTTGGTAATCTGGGGGGCCACCAGGCCCACAAAGGCGATCATGCCCAAAAATGAGACGCAGACCGCTGCAATCAGGGCGGATGCAAACATCCCGCCCAGCCTCACCCGCTCAATGTTTACCCCCAGGCTTCTGGCATTGTCCTCTCCGCTGTCAATGGCGTTGTATTCCCACTTGTGCCAGATAAAATAGATAAAGGAGAGCAGGACCACCGCCGTCATGATCCAGATCTCGTGCCAGGATGCCCGGCCAAGGTCCCCGAAAGTCCAGAAGACAACGGCCGCCACACTGGTGGTATCTTCGGCAAAGTATTGAATGATCATGGTGCCGGCACCAAATAGCGAGCTGATGGCCACACCGGCAAGGATAATGCTTTCCGGTGAAAACCTGCGCAGCATGGACAGGCTCAGGATAATGCCGGTGGCTGTTAAGGCGAACCCTAAGGCCATTATCGTTACCATGTACGGGTTGGATATGGTGACCTGGCCGATACCGGTGCTTAACACGCTGCCCGCCCCCAGCAGAATAATGGCCACATTCGCCCCGAATGCGGCCGCATTTGAGATCCCAAGGGTAGACGGCGAAGCAAGAGGATTGCGAAGGGTGTTTTGCATGATGCAGCCGGATATGGCAAGCCCTGCCCCGGCAACGATTCCCGCCGCGACCCGGGGCAGGCGGATGTTCCGGATCAGCATGACGGCCTTTGCATCCCCCAAGCCCAAAAGGGCTTTTAAAATCTTTGGGATGCCGATATTCACGGCCCCTGCATTGATGGCAACAAAAAACATCACCGCCGCCAGGGCAAGAAGCAATACCATCAGCCGCCTCTTTTTACGCAACGCGCCATGGTAAGATTCAATTGTCGATTCAAACAGTACCGGGTTTTCAGCCATGTCCATTTTCCAGCGCAGCAGGTTTCCTCATTAAGCGGTCAGCATTTTTGCCCACAACAGCCATCCATAAAAAAAGCCACGAAGTATGCCGGGCAATCTGAACGATTGCCCGTGGCAGCCTTCGTGGCTTAATTTTTTTTAGCAGCTGTGCCCTTTCGGGCACCATAACACTTGCAGGTGGTGGCGGTTTCAGGCAGACCGCCTGAAAGCTTTGATCCCGAAAAGCCCTCAGTTGAACTGCCCGAACACCTTCAATCTTTCATCAGGAATAGCGCGAACTTTCATATCCGCATTGTGAGATATGCGTATAGTAAAATGAGATTGTTGTTGTCAACACTTTTTTGTTGTCATAGACACTTTATAGGCAGAACGCAATTGGGGAAACCGCCACTTAATGCTGCGGGATATATTCTTTCCAGGGCCGAAAGTTAAGGTAACTTATGAAATTTGCAGGCTAAGGTTCCAGCGAGAATACCTTTTCCCCGAGGTTTTCAAGCAGCTGTACCAGATTTCTTTTCAGCTCCAGAACCGTCTCTTCCTCGATCCCTTTAAGAGCGTCTTTCAACACCTGGCTGCTGATCTGGCACAGGGGATTTTGTAACGCACGGCCTTCTTTGGTCAGAAAGCAACGGGCGAGCCGGCCGTCATTGGCATCGGCTTTTTTGGCCACCAGCGCCTTTTGTTCAAGGCTTCGAATGATACGGCTTGTATTGTGGCGGTCTTTGAACACCCGCCGTCCCAGATCGCTTTGGTAAATACCGTCCTCATCCCAAAGCTGGCTGAGGACCATGTACTGTTCTGTGGAAATCTCATAACCGGAAGCGATAATCGCCTGGGAGAAATGTTTCCTTAAGCTCAGGGCTGCCACATTGATCAGAAAACCGGTACTGATGTCTTCAAGCTTAACGGTTTGCAATGGGTTATGGACAGAACCGGCCGGGTATGTTTTACGGATCATCATTTACCTTTTGCTGTGATGTTGACAAGTTAACGCAGCGAATCGTTGGGCCATCTTTCGCCCAGACACGGGTTTTCGTTCAGACGCCGGATAGATATAACAACAAACATGAATTGGACTTATCATTCATTTGTGGAATAATGCAATGGTTAATTTCACCTGAGAGATGCAAGAAAACCAGATGACAAACTTATAACTGCATAAACGTCATGAGATATCCGGGGCAAGCCTGTCGATCTGCTGCTGTGCCAGATCAAAATCATAATCCTCAAGAGCGCTGTTGGCCTTATCCAATATCTGTGTATAGGGTTCCATCCCGGGCATTTTCTGCAACTCCTGGATCACCCGCAACGCCGCGATATCTGATTCATCAATCATCTGCCGCAGCTTTTGGATGGCGTCAACGGTCTGCTCCGGCAGGGATGAATCCGGCGGGGCATCGACAGGGGCTTGCGCAGAGGGCGGCACAACGGCAAAAGAGGCCAACCCGGCCATCACCCGGGAAAGCTCCTGGGCAAGGGCTTGAAACAATGAGGCAATCTGCTCTTCCGGCTGGTTTTTCCGGCAGGCCGATTCAAGGATCTTGGCCTTTTCCATTACCCCGTGAGCCCCGATATGGGCCGCCACGGTTTTAAGGGTGTGGGCGCACCTGGTCGGCGAGTTCTCGTCGCCGTCCTTAAGGGATGCCTTGAAGTCTTTTTCAAAGTCAGTGTACCCGGCATAAAATTTTTGCAATAACTTCAGATAAAGTTCACGGTTGCCTTGAATCGTCTTCAGGCCGGCTGCGGTGTCAATTCCGGGAATATCGGGCAACTTTTCCGGCACCTTTGGGGACACCGGAGACCCCACCGGGATCACCGGCTTGATCCATTTGTCCATGGCCAGGAAAAGTTCCTGGATCCGGATAGGCTTGCCGATGTGGTCATTCATACCAGCTTCAAGGGATTTTTCCCGGTCGCCGGCCATGACGTTGGCGGTCATGGCAATGATCGGAAGATCCTTGAAGCGCGGGTCTTCCCGAAGCCTTCGGGTGGCGGTGTAGCCATCCATTACCGGCATCTGGCAGTCCATGAGCACGCCGTCAAAGGATTCTTTATCCAGCATCTCTATGGCCACCTGGCCGTTTCCGGCAATGCGGTAGTCAATGCCGTGACTGGCCAGCAAGTCTGCCGCGACATCCTGATTGATGACGTTGTCTTCCACGATCAGTACTTTGGCTGTTTTCAGCCTGGATGTTGTCTGATCCAGCTCGTCCCGCCGCAGCATCAGGCGGCTCTCGGTGCGAATCTTTCCCTCTTTGACCAGCATGATGGCGTCAAACAGGGTCGACGGCATGATCGGCTTGCTTAAAATATCTTTGATAAGGGCCACATCCTTGGCTTTATGCAACAGATTGGTATCGCTGTAGGCCGACACCAGAATCACCTTGGGCGCATGGACACGGTCTGAATTGGCCTGCATGGCCCGCGCCATATCTATGCCGGTGGTGTGGGGAAAGGCCCAGTCCAGGATCGCCAGATCATACGGCCGGTTTTTGTCCTGGTTTTCCAGAAGCTTAAAACCGGATTCCGGAGAATCCGCCAGGTCCACTGTAAAACCGAATCCTGACAGCATTTCAGAAAAAATAGACCGTGCCGTGGCATTGTCGTCCACCACCAGGAGGTGAAAGGGATCGGCCGCCATCCTTTGGCTGTCCGGAAGGCCGGCCTGAGGCTGTTTGGTGAATTGGGCGGTAAAATAAAATATGCTGCCCGTCCCCGGATGGCTTTCCACCCAGATCCTGCCGTCCATCATCTCGGTCAGTCGTTTTGAAATGGCCAGGCCCAGCCCGGCCCCGCCGTATTTCCGGGTGATGGAGGTATCGGCCTGGCTGAAATGCAAAAACAGTTTTTCCTGCTGCTTGGGGCTCATGCCGATGCCGGTATCCCGTATGGCAAACTGGAAGGCAATCGTATTCTCACTTTCTTCCAAAACCCGAACGGAAATAACGACCTCGCCCTCGGGCGTGAATTTCACTGCATTGTTCCCCAGGTTGAGCAGCACCTGCCCCAGCCTGAGCGGGTCGCCCACCAGGGCCGTGGGCAGGCTGCAAGGCAGGTCGAACATCAGCTCAAGGCCGGCTTCCTGGGCTTTGAGCCCCACCACATTGGCCATGTGGTCGAATACATCCTCAAGAAAAAAGTTAATATGCTCCATGTCAAGTTTGCCGGCTTCAATTTTGGAAAAATCCAGGATATCGTTGAGCAGGCCCAACAGATAGTCAGCCGAGCGGTGTACCTTTCCGATATAGCCGCGTTGTTTTTCGGTAAGATCCCCTTGCAGGGCCAGATAAGACAAGCCGATGATGGCGTTCATGGGGGTACGGATTTCATGGGACATATTGGCCAGGAAATCGGATTTGGCCCGGGTCGCCTCTTCGGCCGCCTCCTTGGCCTGGGCCAGGTCCTTCTGGGCTTCTTTCCTTCGGGTGATGTCTTCCACAATGCCTTCAACAGAAACCAGCCCGCCGGTTGAGTCCAGAACGGCATGTTCGGAGATAAGCGCCATTCGCCGGCTGCCGTCCGCATGAATAAACGAGACCTCGACTTCGTGGGAGGACTTTTCATTTTCCAGGAAAGACCGGAAGGCCTCTACGGCCCGTTCGCTCTCGCCGGGCAGCCAGTTGATAACGTCCTGCCATTTTTTTCCCAGGGCATCCTCTTTGTTCATACCGAACACGGAGCTTGCCCCCTCACTCATAAACAGGATCTCTCCGTCTTTGGTGTGGCTGAAGACCACAAACCGCCCGCCCAGTTCCTCAACCAGCCGCTGGTATCTGGCCTGGCTTTCCCGTATCTGGTTTTCCATTGCCTTGCGGTGGGTGATATCAATCACCCAGCCGAGAATGGCCTGGCTGCCTTCATAATTATAGTGATGGGCAAATATTAAAACATCGATAACCTTTCCGTCCCGGCCCCGGAACTGGGTTTCAAAATTTAATGCCATCCCCTCTTTGTCCAGCACTTTAACCAGCCGGTCGCGGCTTTCAGGGTCCACATAGGTGTCAAAACTCTTCCGGCCGGGTTCAAAGCCCATCTGGATCATGCTCGGGTTACTGAATTTAACCGTGCCGTCAACGGTGATCACCACCCCGACCGGACTGGTGACCAGGATATCCTTGAGCCGTTTCTGCTCCTGGGCCACGGCCTCCTCCATTTTGATCCGTTCGGTCACGTCGCTCATGACCGCCACAAATATGGGGGACCCGTTGACGATGTCGGTGTTCAGGGCCACTTCCATAAAAAAACGGGAGCCGTCTTTTCTTAATGCCGGAACCACGGTCTGTTTACCGATGATCTTGGCAATGCCGGCCTCAAGGTAGCTGGAAAGGTACTGGTCATGTTCGCGGGTGTATGGTTCGGGCATCAGCCGCTTAATGCTTTTCCCAATAATTTCTTCTCTGGTGTAGCCAAATATCTCCTGGGCTGCCGGGCTGAACTCATCGATACGCCCCTTGGCATCAATCACAATGATGCCGTTAAACGCCGTATCAATAATACCGCGCAGGTAGGCTGTCCGCGCTTCAACCTTGTCTTCGAGTTCTTTTTTGGCCTTTTCCAGTTCCTGCTGGGTCCGTTCCACCTCAGAGATGTCTATAAAAGTTTCCAGTAAAAGCTGTCTGTCCCCCTGGGTAATAAAAGAAGCCGACTTCATGATGGGCAGGATTGAGCCGTCTTTGAGCAGCAGTTTGCGCTTGGACATATCCTTGGACTGGTCCAGATCGAGAATGGGGCAATGGTCAACCTCCGAGGGGCATGTCAGCCGGTGGCAGACATGCCCCACCACCTCCTGTTTGGAATATCCGGTAAGCGCCTCGGCAAATTGATTGATATCGACAATGGTCCGGGTTTCCGGGTCGATCAGTAAAATCCCCGCGTCTATCGAGTTAAACAGCTGCCTGAGAAACTGTTCATTTTTACTCACGGCCTTGGATGTGGTGATGAGGGCCTGTTTTGACTGGTCAATGCGCTCCAGCATGCGGTTGATGCAAACCGATAGATCATGGATTTCATCTTTTCCTTTGATAAAGATGGGAGGTGCTTTATTTTCAAGATTTTCACGCTGGGAGATCTGATCCATGAGCGAATCCAGCGGCTCCAGAATTTTTTTATTGAGGATGACATAGCCCAACAGGCTGACCAGTAAAATGGCAAGGGTAACCGCTGTAAAAAAGGAATTGGTGATATGTTCCCCCCGCCGGGAAAAAACCCGGTCTGTGGAAACCTTTATCAGGGCCAGGGGGGTGTTCTTTGTGTCCAGGAGGACCCCAAACCCCTCTGACGTGTTCTGGTCTCCGGGGAAAACAACCGTCTGGTCTTCAAACGCCATGGCCCTGGCCAATGTATCTGTGTTGTCCTTTAAGGGAACCAGGCTGATATCTGACCCCAGTAAAGCGGACATTTCATCAAGTGCCGCCTGGGATACAAACCGGGAAAACCCATATGAATCATCCCCGTTGGTCCAATCGATTAAAAGCGTGTCCAGGTCTGTCAGCTTCACATGCAGCATCCGTCTGGCAGCGTTCACCAGCGATCGGGTATGACCGTCCTCAAGTTCCTGGAACCCTTTTTTGACAATGAATTCCGATGCCGCCAGCTGAAACAGAATAAAAAAAGAAATGACCAGACAAATAGCCCATATGGAAAAATTACGAAGCTTCACGATCCCCCTTGCCTTTAAGTTGCCCGCATTTTGTTTGAGATATCGCGGCTATTCCGGATCTGCATTTTGCCGGGACAGCTCGATTATTTCATCCAGGTGATCCACAAAGGCCGTCACCAGGCCAGGGTCAAAATGCCGCCCAGACTCTTCCCGGATCACTGAAACCGCCTTTTCAAAGGGCCATGCTTCCTTATAAGGCCGTTTGCTGACCAGGGCGTCAAACACATCAGCCACGGCAACGATACGGCCCGCAAGCGGGATCTGATCTCCCTTGAGGCCCTGGGGGTAACCGGTGCCGTCCCATTTTTCGTGATGGGTCAACGCCACGGTCCGGGCCATATCTAAAAGCGGATAATCGTGTTCGCCGATGATCCGGGCCCCGATTTCCGAATGCTGTTCCATGATGGACCGCTCCCGGGCATCCAGCCGTCCGGGCTTTCGAAGGATGTTGTCCGGAATACCGATTTTCCCCACATCATGCATGGGGGAGGCACTTAAGATTAAATCCGCCACCTCCTTGCTCATCCCTATGGCCGTTGCAATGACCCGGCAATAATAGCTCATGCGAATGACGTGCATGCCGGTTTCGTTGTCTTTGTATTCTGCGGCCAGGCCCAACCGGCGGATAATTTCAAGCCGGCTTTGATTCAGGGCCTTTGTCCGCTCATTAACCAGGTCCTCCAGGGCCCTGTTCTGATCGTACAATTTCAAATGCGTCCTCACCCTTGCCTGAACCACCGGCGCACTCACAGGCTTTGTAATATAATCCACGGCGCCCAGCTCAAACCCCCGTGTCTCGTCGGTTTCTTCGTCCATTGCCGTCACAAATATAACCGGAATGTGTTTGGTATGAAGATCCCGCTTAAGGCGCGTGCAAACCGCATAACCATCCATTTCAGGCATCATGATGTCGAGCAAAATAAGGTCCGGCCTGAAACGGGATGCGATTTCCAGGGCCTTAGCCCCGTTGTTCGCCGCCTTCACTTTATAGTCGGCCAGGATATCCGACAAAATAGTGATGTTATCCGGCGTATCGTCAACAATAAGGATGGTTGGTTTATCGGCGCCGTTGGTCATAGCTCTTTCTCCAGTTAACCTATAAAAAACTGCCCTTAAATTCTCTTAAGATGGCCCATCACAACTTGAAATGATGTCATATCATACCACATCCGCCCATCGCATCCACAGCAAATTTCAGGAAGGGTGATATTTAACCCCGGATATCTCGCAAAATTTTTCACCCCAAAATACAGGCCGGACTTTTGAGTCTGTTGGATGGCGATATCCCCAGGCTATCCCTCAAGATGATCTTCCAGGGGCGGGTCAATGCCTTTATCCCTGGCTTCCTGGGACAGGGTTTCCACCCGGGCTTTTTCCTTTAAGGCCTTTTTCCGGGCGGTGAGGACCTGCTGGTTGATGGCGTTAATGAGTTTTTGGGCGTCAGGGTCGATTGGGCCTGAATGTTCATTAATGGCAGCCAGCTTTTCCTTTGCCGCATCAGCGGTTTTGGCGGCCCTTTTCTGGGCTGTGGCAGCCCTTGATACGGCGTGTTCAAGCTCGTCATAGACCGCCGCAAGCTCGCCTGCCGGGCCTTCTTCCGGGGCCGCATCCAGGTCTACCGGAATGGCGGCCATGGCCATGACGGTGAAGGAAAGCCGGTTTAAAATGTCCTGAGGGGCAAACCGGGAAAGAATCAGGCAGGCGTCATCTTTTAAAGTAAAAGGCAGGAACACCATGTCGGCATCCTTTGATTTTGACACAAGGGTGTCGGAATCCAGGCCAAGGACAATGGACGGGGCCGCGTCAATCCGGTAGTCTTCCAGAATGTCTGAAAGCTCTTTTTGAAGTTCTGAATTTTCCCGGTCATAATTCACCGCCAGCAGGTTGATCCGGGCCGATTCCGCGGGTTTGCCCCGGGTTGAAAGGTATGCCAGCAACAGCAGCAGGCGGCTTGAGTCATCGTTGTTCCACCAGACGTCAATCCGCTGGATTTTTTGGTCTGAATCCGGTCCCGGCAGGGCCTTTGAAGCACCATTGACCAGCAGGGTATTGCACTTGGCCTGGGCGGCGGATTTTATAAAGGCTTTATCGATTTTTTCCATCTCCTGCCAGTCAAACACCACGGTATTGGCCTTGACCGGGCCTAAGCCGTAAGACTGGAAAAGGGTGTCCATGGCGGTTTCGCTGTCCATGGTGGACAGGCAAAGGGCAAAGGCCTGAAGCTGCTGGTCGAGAATTTCTTTTTTAAGCTGCTCAAGGGCGCTTTGCCGCAGCTTCATGGCCCGAGCACCTTTGGCCCGGACCAGCCGGACAGCCGTTGTGATGCCCGAGCCGCCTTCAATAAGGGTTGAAAACCGAAGCAGTCCGGGAAAACTTTCCGGCAAATGAGAAAATGTCAAAATATAAGGCCGCCATTCCCTGGGATGTTCCATGTCCCGGGAGGCCTGAATCAGGCCGGAACGGACCTGTTGAAGAAAGTGGGAGCGCTTGCTGTCGGCCCAGCGGTCAGGCCCTTTGACCTGTTTAAGATATTGGTAGACTGAAAGGAGAATGGCGGCGGCGGCAATCCCGGTTTTAATATCAATGGACAGCATGACCCCAAGGCAGGCCAGGAACCCGGCCATGCTCACATACCGGGAATACCATTTGAACCGGGGCCTGAACGAGGGGCTCTGTGCAGAAGCCTCATAGTACGTGGCATAGTTGAGCAGGCCATAGGAGAGCAAAAAGAACATGGACACAATGCCGGCAATCAGGTCCAGCTGCCCCAGGGAAATCACGGCCAGGGCCAGAATAAAAGAAAACAGGACTGCCCGTCTCGGGTTGTTGCCGGGCCCGGCACCTTTTTCGAACAGGTTCAGGATATGAAAAATCTTATCGGTGGCAAGGGACTGCAATATCCGGGGTGCCCCCAAAAAGGATGCCATGGCCGAGGACAGGGTGGCGGCAATGACACCGGCATCAATTAACACCCCCAAGACGGCGGTTTTTTTCATGACACCGTAATCGGACACCAGGCTGTCTGAAGGACTTGACCCGGCAAACACCAGGGCTGCGGAAACATAGACCAGGATGGACAGGCCCACCGCGGCAAAGGTGCCTGAAGGGATACTTTTTCCCGGATTTTCAAGGTCCCCGGACATGCTGACTCCCTGTGTAAACCCGGTGACCGCAGGGAAAAAAATGGCAAACAACGGCCAGAACCCCAAAGCCGGTTGGCTAACGGACCAGTTGGCCATCATTACCCCAGCGTCCCATCCCCCAATGCCGCCGGCATAAAAAGAAACCAGAGCCAGGATCAGAAAGGCCATGACACCGTATTGAAATTTGGTGGCCAGATCCGCCCCGACCCAGGCCAGGACAAAGAGAAACAAAAGCGCCACAAAGGCAATGACCTGGGTGGATAAATTCAAGCCCGATGAGGCGGCAATCCCCTCAACGGCTTCACCGAACCCGATACAATAAAACCCGATGGACACGGACTGGGCCAGGAACAGAACAAGGCCGATGGCCCCGCCAAACTCTTTGCCCAGGGTCCGGGAAATCAGGTAATAATCCCCGCCCCCTTTGACCTTCATGTTGGTGGAAATGGCGGCCAGGGAGAAACTGGTGAGAATGGAGATCAGATTGGCAATACAGATGATGACCAGGGCCGTGCCAAGCCCGGAGCTGCCCACCACAAATCCCATGCGCCTGAACAGGATAATGCCCAGGATGGTTAAAACACTCGGGGTAAACACCCCGGAAAAGGTCCCCAGCTTACCGGGCCGGCTGTTTTTTAAATTATCCTTGCTCAATTTAAAAACCCCGGGGAAAAGGCCAGGGCAAACTGGGCCGTGTTGTACAGGGGCAGGCCAACATACCGGTTGATGACGGATTTTCTCACGAACCGGTGCCGGGCCACAAACAAATCGGAAATATAAAATACCACGGCGCCGAACAGCACCAGGGCCCGCCCGGTTATCCTGAAATCCGGGCACCCGGCAAGGGTTCCGGCACCGGTAACCATCAGGGAAATAACGATCATATAGGCAATCACCGGCCCTTTCATCTCCCCCAGGTAAGGTTTGAGCTTCAGGTAAATTACCCCGGAGACCGGCACCACGGCCAAAAGAGAAATCCAGGTACCACAGGTGATACCCCCGGCCATAAAAAAGGCGGCCGTGTAGAACAGATGGCCTGCCAGAAAAATGACAAGCCCCAGGGTAAACACCCGCCGGTTAAAGAAAAAGATAAGGCAGATATCCCCCATAAAACAGCAGATCAGGCCCCACAAAACCGGGACATAATAGAATGGCACCGGATGGGGCGATATGGCAGCCGCCAGAATGAACAGCCCGGAAAGAAACGGCTTGGTTGCCAAAATACCTTTAAGGCTCTCCTTTTTTTCCGCAGCCAGCAGTCCGGCCAGCAAAATGACGGCACCTGCAATAATCCCAAATTTGGTCATGGCCATAGGTCTCCAAAGGGGGGTTGTATCCTCTGCCTGGTTGGATACCAGATTTTTAAAT
The DNA here is from genome assembly GCA_963663165.1 of uncultured Desulfospira sp. Classification (GTDB taxonomy): domain Bacteria; phylum Desulfobacterota; class Desulfobacteria; order Desulfobacterales; family Desulfobacteraceae; genus Desulfospira. The sequence goes on from OY760175.1 coordinate 2,273,696, forward strand.
CAAAGAAAATCAAATTGTAACTGTTCAGCAGTGCCCCATCTTCGCTCATTTAAGGTCTTCTCACATAGCAAAAGTATGCACCCAAGACCTGACCAAACAAATATGAAGCACTGATGAACAGTTACGGGCCAAGGTTTTACTTATTTTTCAGCATTAGCTGAATAGTTGCATTAAATTTACGGCATTTTGCATGAACGGGTTATTTTTCCGGACGGATATGAAGGGCCTGGCTCAGATCACCCAAAGAATTTTTGGCGCTTTCAAAATCATACCCTTTGATTTCCCGGGCCAGGCGCATGAGCAGATCCTTGCCGGGGCTGTTGCCTATCATCCCGGACAGCTGCCGGACCTGTGCGGTGGCAGCGGTATCATTATCTTCAATCAGCGTCTCTAACTCGGCAAGCAGAGACCGGACGGTTTCAGGATCAGCCGGATGGCCCTGGATCATTTTCTCATCCGTTTTTTCAGCTTCAAGCCCCTCTATGGACTGGATAACCGTTTTCAGGTGTCCTGCAAACACCGGCAGCAACTTTAAGGATTCCTTGATATTTTCCTGTTTTAAAGCCGTCTCCAGATCGGATGCGGCCTCAAAAAGCGGCTCCGCCCCCATATTGCCGGCCACCCCTTTAACCGTATGGGCAACCATCCGGGCCGTTTCCGGATCATTGTGGTCCAGGGCCTTTTGAATATCGGCATCGGCGCTGCCCTGGCTGCCGGCAAATTTGTTGAGCAGGTCCCGGTAAAGGGTGATGTCGCCGGACAGCCGGGCCAATCCGCTTTCGGTGTCGATTCCCGGCAGGGGCCCTAAGGCATCTGCCGGACTTAAACCGGCCTTTTCGGGGTCATCTCCCGGTTCCGGGAGAACCGGCCCCTTTCCTGTGGGCTTTACCCACCGGCACAAGACGTTGAGCAAATCATTAACATCAATGGGCTTGGCCACATGATCGTTCATCCCCGCATCCAGTGCCTTTTCCCGGTCACCGGCCATGGCATTGGCGGTCATGGCGATGATGGGCAGGTCTTTATATTCATCTTTTTTCCGGATTTCCCTGGCAGCGGTATAGCCGTCCATTTCCGGCATGTGGATATCCATGAGAACCGCATCAACGGGGACCGCCTCAAGCGCCGCTATTCCTAGAAGGCCATTATCTGCCACCGTCACCAGAAAGCCATTGTTCTCCAGAATTCCCCGGGCCACCTGCTGATTGATCTCATTGTCCTCTACCACTAGAAGCCTTGCCCCCCGGATCAATTCAACACCGGGAAGGGGAGCGTCTTTGGCCCTAGGGCCTGAAGACGCCCGCCGGCGGATGCCAAAAGCCGCCATGATGGCGTTAAACAGCAGGGAGGGGGAAACCGGTTTGATCAAATATCCGTCCAGCCCCACATCGTTAGCCGCCTGCACCAGGTCCTCCCTGGCATAGGCAGACACCATGATAATGGCAGGGACCTTTATGGCCGGTGAATTCCGGATGATCCGGGAAGCGGCAAGCCCGTCCATCCCGGGCATTTTCCAATCCATGAGAACCAGGTCATAGGGCTCTTTTTGAGCGGCCGTTTCAAGTTCGGCCAAAGCGGCATCGGCGCTGCCGGCCTGGGTCACCCTAAAGGACATGGATTCCAGCAGTTCCTGCAGTACGGTCCGGCAAAGGGGGTTGTCGTCAACTACCAGGACTTTTTTATCCTTTAACCCGGTATGGGGCAGCAGGGGGTTGGCAGGCCGGGACCCGGACTTTTTCAAGCGGACGGTAAAAAAGAACGTGGTCCCCTGCCCCATTTCACTTTCTGCCCATATACGGCCGGCCATCATTTCCACCAAGCTTCTGCTGATGGCAAGCCCTAAGCCCGTTCCCCCGTATTTCCGGGTGGTGGAGGCATCGGCCTGGGTAAAGGCATGAAAAAGGCCGTCCAGCTGTTTTTGGTTCATCCCGATGCCGCTGTCCTGAACAAAAAACTCCAGTTCCACTTCATTTTTGCCGTCTTCCAACAGGCGGCAGCCCAGAACGATCTGTCCCTTTTCAGTAAATTTAACCGCATTGCCCGTCAGGTTGGCCAGTATCTGTCCTAACCGCAACGGGTCTCCTTCAAGGACATCGGGCAGGGCCGGATCAATGTTGAAAATCACCTCCAGTCCCTTTTCCTGGGCCTTGATGCCGACAAGGGCGGTGATGTTGTCCAATACCTCTTCAAGGGAAAATTCAATGATTTCCATGGTCAGCTTGCCGGCTTCGATCTTGCTGAAATCCAGAATATCATTGATCACCCCGAGCAGGGCCTTTGAACTGCCCTGGATTTTATGGATATAATCGGACTGAAGGTCATCAAGCTCTGTCTGAAGGGCCAGATGGGAAAACCCGATCACCGCATTTAAAGGGGTCCTTATTTCGTGGCTCATGTTGGCCAGAAATTCGCTTTTGGCCCGGGTGGCATGTTCCGCGATCTGCATGGCCTTTTGAAGGTCGGCGGTCCGTTCTTTGACCAGGGATTCCAGATGGTCTTTGTAGGCGTTCAGTTCCTGCTGGGTTTTTTTCAGTTCACTGATATCCTTGGTGATGGAGGCAATGCCCATGGGCTTTCCTTCGTCGTTTTTCAACAAAGAAAGGGTCAGCAAAATGGGAATGCTGGTCCCGTCTTTTTTCTTTCGCGACCATTCCATGGCCCGGATGGATTCCCCGCTTCTGCACCGCTGGTAAAGCTGCCGGGTCTCTTCTATCATTTCATCCGGGACAATCCCCCAGATCCGGTTGCCCAGAAGCTCTTCTCTGGAATACCCGTAGGCAGCCACAGTGGCTTCATTGACATCTTTGATATTTCCGGAAAGATCGCATACCAGGATGGAATCGGCCGCTGATTCAAAAACCCTGGACATCAGGCTTAATCCCCGCTCGGCCTGCTTTTTGGCCTGCTCCACCTGTTCAAGCAGTTTCTGTCTTTCAGTGATATCCATTATAAGACCGGCTGTCCGGGTGACGTTTCCCTGATCGTCTTTTTCAAGGGGCTGGGAAAGGGCATTGATCCAGCGCCAGTCTTTTTTATTATAAGAGATGCGGTAATCTATGCTGATTAAGAAGACTTCTCCGGAAAACAATGGAGAAAGGCCCTGGCTGACCTTAAGGATATCGTCGGGATGAATATAAGAGGCCAGGGCTTTGGCCGTCTGCGGAATTTCCTGGTCAGGAAACCCCATGCCGGAAAAAAACTGGGAAGAATCAAAACTGAATTGATCGGTTTTTAAATCGTGCTGAAAATAGAACGCGCCTACAGATTCCAGTGTGAACCGAAAGCTTTCCCGGGATTCTTTTATCCTTTCAAGCAGTTTCTGCCGTTCGGTAATATCCATGGTCAGACCGGCGATATGAGGGGCCCCACCGAACGGTTCATCATTTTCAGCGCCCCAGTATACGGTATGAAGCCACATCCATCCTAAATCTTTGCGCCGGAGGCGGTAATCATGCCTGACCGTGGATGTATCGCCCCGGGCGTATTGATCTAATGATGCCTGAACCCGGGGCTGGTCATCGGGGTGGATAAAAGAAACGAACGCCTCTGAAGTCCGGGGGACTTCTTCTTCGGTATATCCGGCTTTTTCAAACAGATGCAGGGAACTGTAGGAAAGCAAATCGGTTTTTATGTCCAGCTGCCAGTAATGGGTACCGGCAGCTTCCAAAGAGATTTTAAGGCGTTCTTCACTTTCTTTAAGGGCTTCCCCGGCCTGATGGCGTTCCGTATAGTCCTGGCTGCTGACCCTGAATCCGAAAAATGATCCATTATCCTTGAATACCGGATTCCAGGAAACCAACATCCATCGAACACTGCCTTCCTTTCTCCGGATTCTGAGCAGGACGCCGGAACCGGCCTTTTGAGACAGGGCCGCCGTAATGACAGCCTCATACGTTGGCCAGTCTTCAGGGACAGCCAGAGGCTTGGGGAAATCCGGCATGGCCATGCACTCTTCGCAGGTATAACCGAGTATCCGCTCTACAGACTGGTTGATCCAGCGCAGTTTCCCCTTTTCATCATGCCAGCATTCCAGGCCATAGGTGTAGTCGGCAATGATCCTGAATTCCTCCTGGGACCGCATGGCCTTGTCTTCGGCCAGCTGCCGCATGACGACTTCTCTTTTCAGGCGCCGGTTGGCCATGAAAATCAGCACAAACACCACCAGGCATACAAGAACCACCGGAAGGCCGATCTTAAGCAGCGGGGCCCAGTCAACCCCCGGCTTAAATTCAACGGAAACCCACCGGTTGCGAATGGCGGTACGCTCTGACGGCGTCAGGGAGGCCAGGGCCTTGTCCAGCATCTGTGCCAGCATTGGCCAGTCCTTGCGGACCCCCATACAGAGCCGGGAGTCAAAGCCCTCCAGCAGACAGGTGATCTCCAGTTGTTTGAGGTTGTGCTGCTTAATATGGTAAGCCGCATAGACCGCATTCATGACCATGGCGTCTGTCCGGCCGCCGGCCACTGCCATCAGGCCCTCCAGGGGGGTTTCTACAGGGACGATCTGCAGCTTTGGGTGTGTCTCTGGCAGCTTTTTCCGGATGGGGTAAGATGACACCACAGCCACTTTCCGGCCGTAAAAATCCTTTACGTTCCCGGAAGGTTCAAAGTTGGAACGGGCCACCATCACCCAGGGAAAATCCAGATAGGGCCGGGTAAAGCAAAGATAATCCTCCCGGCTTTGGGTCCGCACCAGGCTGGGAAGAAAATCCAGTTGTTTCCGGCGGCCGGCCTCCTGTATTCCCCCCCATGACAGGGGGGTGCCGTCTTCTTTAACCATTCGCTTAAACGAGACATGAAGCCTGTGGCTGATCAGGCCCAGATAATCGGCGATCAACCCATGGGCATGTCCGTTGGCATCCAGAAACTCAAAGGGAGGGCGTTCGCTCACAAAGCCGGTCCGGATCACCGGGTGGGCTTCAAGCCATTGGCGCTCTTCATGGGACAGGGCATTATAAAAGGTTACGGCCGCATCTTTATCAACCTGGACCGGTTCTGTTGCCCGGATTTCAAAAGGAAACGGCACATAGCCGTCTGCAAGGCCAAGCCCTGCTGCCTGACAGAAAACCAGACAGGTCATTAGAAACAATAATGGCGAAGAAACGCGCATCGCAAACTCCTGTGAAGCAAGGCAATGATGTTAGCAGTTAGCTATAAGCTTCTAGCCGTTACTAGGCCGGCAATGTCATTAACTTAAGGAAAGCTTTTTATATGAAAGTCTCACTAACATCTTGAGAAGAATTTCATTATTTGTTGCGGGCGGTTCTTGGTTGGATAACCAAGGCTGCCCGTGGCCGTTATTAACACCAAGGACATGAAGATTGATTCCCCGGCATATATTCTTCATGGACTTCATGGTGTTTTTTAATTAGATTCTTGCAGTGCCGATGGATATCAATCATAACCACCAGAATTCATGTTATATTCTTTAAAGAATGAATTCGCCCTGGGGGCACTGCTGAACAGTTATACAAATATACAAATTTTATAGAATGCGGTAAAAATTCGTCTTAAAGTCAATCAATTCAAGGTATGTTTACTTTTTAACAGCCAAAGAAACCGAATACAAGCTCAAATTGCAGATCCATCTTTCTTTGACGATTTAGTTCTTGCTAACCGGTCATATTTCAACTATTTTAACCCTTGCACAATCGGAACAAGGCCCCAATAATTTTCAAACCAGTTGCCAATAACCCGACAACTTATGACACCCGGATTTTCTCACACCATTTTTTCACCCCACCATTTTAGGAGACCCCTATGGCTATAATCGGCATTATCGGAGGATCCGGACTGGATGATCCTGATATTTTAAAAAATCCCCGGGAAATTGAAGCGGACACCCCTTACGGCAGACCTTCCTCTTCCATTAAATCAGGACAGATCGCCGGCAAAGACACCCTGATCATTGCCCGGCACGGCAGAAACCATGAACTGAGCCCTGCCCAGGTTAACAACCAGGCCAACATCCATGCCCTTAAAGAGGCCGGGGCCACCCATATTCTGGCCACCACGGCCTGCGGCAGTTTAAGGGAACAGATTGACCGGGGACATTTTATCATCCTGGACCAGTTCATTGATTTGACGCGGTTGCGTAAAAACACCTTTTTTGAATCCTTTGAAGGCGGGATCAACCATACGGTCATGGCCCATCCCTTTGATGAGACCCTTGGCGCCCTTTTGTTTGAATCGGCAAAGACCCTTGGTTTTCCGGCTCACCCCAAAGGCACGGTCATCACCATTGAGGGGCCCAGATTCTCTACGGTGGCAGAGTCCAAGATGTTCCGGGCCTGGGGGGCCGATGTGATCAATATGTCCACGGCCCCTGAGACCGCCCTGGCCAACGAAGCCGGTATCCCCTATGCGGCAGTGGCCATGTCAACGGATTTTGACTGCTGGAAAGAAGATGAAGAAGTGGTCTCCTGGCAGGAAATCCTGGCCGTATTTGAACGAAATGCCGAAAATGTCAAACAGCTGCTGATTAAAACCATTGAAAATTTGAAGGAATGAAATCATGGACATCAAATCCACCATCAGAAGCATTCCGGACTGGCCCATCAAAGGGGTCATTTTCAGGGACTTAACCACACTGATGCAGTCCCCTGAAGCACTCAAAGCATCCTGTGACCAGCTTTATGAGCGGTACAAGGAGATGAACATTGACAAGATCGTGGGCATTGATGCCAGGGGCTTTGTATTTGGGGCCATCCTTGCCTATAAGCTCGGGGTCGGGTTTATCCCGGTCCGGAAAAAAGGCAAACTGCCCTGCAAGACCATTGAGGCCAGCTACAGCCTGGAATACGGGGAAGGGACCCTGGAAATCCATGAAGACGGGATTAACAAAGGGGAAAAGGTGGTGATTGTGGATGACCTCATTGCCACCGGCGGAACCGTGGGGGCCACAGTCAAGCTGGTTAAAGAACTTGGCGGCGATCTTGTGGAATGCGCCTTTGTTGTGGAGCTTCCCGATCTTAAAGGCCGGGACCAGATCCCGGGAGTCAAGGTGTTTGCCCTTTGTGAGTTTGAAGGAGAGTAGTCTTATTAAATGGCCCCCAAATACCGAATCAACATTAAGGAAGTAGAAAAATCCCTGCGGTATGTCCAGGCAAATTTTGAAAAAATCAACGATACCCTGGACATGCGTCGGGAGCCCATGCGCGACGAGATTCTTGAAAACATTATGGCCGGCTACCGGTATGTGAACAACCTTTTGGAAAACGACTTCAGCATTGTCGAACAAAAGGGGCTTCACCACTTTCTTGAGCTGAACCATATTGTGCTTTGCGGCCAGGACCCCCAAAAAAGGGCGGATTTCAGCCGGCATATCAAGGCCACGGCAGACCGGTTCTACGGCCAGAAGGAATTTTCCATCCGGGATATCCGGGAATGGGCTGAACACAACAGAAAAGTTCCCACATGGAAACGGGCCGCCGGGATTTATATCCTTCATGTGAGCCAGCCCCAGCTCTTTTTTGAAGGCAACCACCGGACCGGGGCGCTCATGATGAGCCATATCCTTGTCCGGGGAGGAAAACCGCCTTTTGTGCTTTCCGTGGAAAATGCCAAAGCCTATTTTGACCCATCGACCCTGGCCAAAACCACCAAAAAGGACTTTATGGGCAAATATGTCAAGCTGCCAAAGATCAAGAAAAAATTTGCCAAATTTCTGGAAGAGCAGGCCAATCCGGACCTGTTGATTCACAAATCCAAACTTTAGCGGTTGGCGGCTGGGTGATGCCGGTGTATATTACAAAAAGAACGCGTATGATAACATGTTCATTTAATTGGTGTCTGAACGAGAACCCGTGTTTGGACGAAAAGCTGCCCATAACCTTTGATTGAGGCCTGTCATGAACCAACCCATTCCCACTGCCCAAGCCTTTGTCTTTGATTCCAGCAAGCTCAAACAGTTTCTTTACCAGGTGGCCTGCACCCGCATCCTGGCCAAAACCACGCGTGCGTGCTGGTCAAGCCATGATTCCAGTGTCATTTTGAATACGGTCTACAATGTCTTTAATAGGGTACGCCCCGGTTTTGTTGAAGTCGAAACCCTTTCACCGTACCGGCTGCGCAGGGAAATCGATGAATATTATCCGCGTCTCTGGAAAGAATTCACCCTGCGTGCCACCCAGGGTCCGGCGCCCATGAAGGATTGGCTCGATCGCCAGCAGACGCTGTATACGGCCGACCGGCGCGATCTTCAAAAGCTTTTCCTCCAGGCCCGGCAGGTCAACCAACAGGTGGATGAACAGCTCCGGGTAGCCATCTTTCGCCTCGCCGAGGTCAAGATGGTCAGTGAAATTGCCCTGAACATTCTGTCGCTGTTCCCCGGCGGCGGGGCGGTCGGTTTGGCGGTCCGGCTGGCTATTGGTGTCGGTTACCCGATTTTTGTCAATGCCGTAGACAACTGGGGCCAGGCCGGCGCAGCCCAGATGACATTGTCCGTGGCAGCCGGCAGCAGTGCCCAGTATTTGCCACCATTGGGGACAGAAGATGCGGTGGTGAAAAAAGCCCAGGTCTATCTTGTGGACAAACCCGCCATGGAAGCCGCCCGTGCCCGTGCGCTGGGCAAATTACCCCGCGGATGGAAAGGGGCTGCGGTGAAACGGGCCACCATGGCAAAAGAATGCGATGCGGCCATGGCCCGGGTGGGAATCAAAGCCGGCACCACCGTACTCCAGGGGGTGGCCTGCTGGTACTGCTACCAGGGCTGCCAGGACAGCGCCAACCGGTTCTGGGAAACTGTCAATCAGTGATCCGGCCCAAGGATTTTCAGGAGTTGGCCGGCGGGGGAAATCCAAAAGCCAACGGCTGTTTATTTGAAACAAAACCTTTTCTAAAAACAGCGTGTCTGAAAATTAATTCAAAAAAAATAAATATATTATAAAACATTCACACCCGACTCCCTCCCCCGGCCATCTCCCGCCCCAATCATTCTCTTATACTATACTCATGGTTTTCTAACAAAATCATAACATTTCAATGGTAAATATCCGGATCGTGTTAGAAATTAACCGAGCTTATGTAACTTACAAACAAAACAGGAGAAAAAAATGAAACTTAAATCCTTCTTTAACTTTGCATTGTGTGCGGTTGCCGCAGCGGCTTTCACGATGGGTCAGCCCGGATCCGCATCTGCTGACGTTACCATTACCGGTGCCGGCGCAAGCTTTCCGGCCCCCATCTATACCGAATGGTTCAAAGACTTTGCCAAAGTGACCAACGGTGAAATTAAAGTCAACTACCAGTCCATCGGTTCCGGTTCCGGCATCAAAAACTTCATCGGCCATACCGTTGATTTCGGTGCCAGTGACGCTGCCATGAAACAAAGTGAAATTGATCAGGTCAAAGAAGGCGTGCAGCTGCTGCCCATGACCGCCGGTGCAATTGTTATTGCCTACAACCTGCCTGACGTCAAAGCGCTCAAACTGCCCCGGGACGTTTATCCCGAAATCTTTTTAGGCAAAATCACCAAATGGAATGATCCCAAAATTGCTGCTGCCAACCCCGGCGTTAACCTGCCGGACACCCCCATCACCGTTGTTGTCCGCTCCGACAAATCCGGCACCACCTTTGGTTTCACCGGTCACTTAAGCGCTATTTCTCCTGACTTCAAAGCCGCTGTAGGCCAGGGCAAAATGGTTCAGTGGCCCGCCGAAAACATGGTCAAGGGCAAAAAGAACGACGGCGTGTCTTCTGCCATCCGCCAGACCCCCGGCGCCATCGGATACACCGAATACGGGTTTGCCAAGCTGAACCAACTGCCCATGGCATGCCTTGAAAATGCTGCCGGCAAGTTTGTCTGCCCCGGTCCCGAGGGCGGTGCTGCTGCACTGGCCAACGCGGTTCTGCCGGATAACATGATCGTGTTCATCAATGACCCTGCAGGTGACGACTCTTACCCCATTGCCACCTTCACCTGGATGCTGTTCTACAAGAAAAACAAAGATCCTGAAACCGCCGCAGCCTTGCGTAAAATGGTTGAGTACTGCCTGGATGAAGGACAGAAAATTGCCGATAAGGCCGGATACATCCCCCTTCCTGCAAGTGTTGTAGAAAAGGTTCGGGCGGCTTCTGCAAACATCCAATAAGAACCACCCTCTTTTTTGATGCAGGGCACTCTTTTATCAAGAGTGCCCTGTTTATTCTCTGGAGACTAAACATATGGCCGATAACACCAAATCCCTGGGTAATGCAGGCGGCAGAACCTTATCCAAGCCGCCTACCCCGGGGGATATTTTTTTTGACAAATCATTCAGGTTTCTGACCCATGCCTTTACCTGGGGAACCATTGTCCTGCTGGCATTTATTGTATACAAAATCGGTGGGAAGGCCCTGCCCTATTTCCCGGATCTGGGAATCAAGTTCCTGTTCACCTCCACCTGGGATTCAGGGGCCGAGCAATTCGGAATTCTTCCCCAGATCTGGGGGACCTTGTACAGTTCTTTTCTTGCCCTCATCCTGGGCGGATTCTTCGGCATCACCATTGCCATTTTTGTGACCCAGGATTTTCTTCCCCATAAATTAGAACTGATTTTAAAAAATATCATTGAACTGCTGGCCGCCATCCCCAGTGTTGTTTACGGGTTATGGGGCATCTATGTCCTGGTGCCGCTGATCCGGCCCCTGGCCAATTTCCTGCACGATCACTTAGGCTTTATCCCCTTTTTCTCCACACGGCTTTCAGGCCTTGGGCTGCTTCCGGCGGGCCTGGTCCTGGCCATCATGATTCTGCCCACAGTGGCCGCCATCTCCCAGGATGCCTTCAGGGCCATTCCCCATAAAACCAAAGAAGCCGCTTTCGGCATGGGAACCACCCGGTGGGAAGCCATCCTCAGGGTCATGCTGCCCACCGCCGGCGGCGGTATTTTCGGCGCCCTGGTCCTGGGGTTCGGACGGGCGTTAGGGGAAACCATGGCCCTGGCCATGCTGGTGGGCAGTATGAACACGGTGACCCTGTCCATCTTCTCTCCGGCGGATACCATTGCCGCCCTTCTGGCCAACACCTTCCCGGAAGCCGACGTGGGACTTGAAACCGGCGCCCTCATGTATGCCGCCTGTGTCCTGTTGATCATCACCCTGATCGTTAATATTGCCGGCGCCCTCATTGTTGCCAAAGCCACACCGGGAGGAGAAAAAAGATGAGCCAGTATCAACTGCCGAACCTGGAGCGCCAGCCTATGGAGCCCAGGGCTTTAAAATCCATTGTTTTAAGCGCCATTACCATTGCCTGTGCCATCACCGCATGTATTCCCTTGTTTTCGGTTCTCATCATGCTGCTGTACCGGGGGGGCAGACGGTTAACCCTTGAACTTTTCTACACCCTGCCGCCCGGCGCCTTTGATGCCCCCGGGGTCGGGGGATTCGGCAATGCCATTCTCGGCACGGCATTTATGGTCGGCATTGCCGGCCTGATCAGTATTCCTTTCGGGATTCTGGCCGCCATTTTCCTGGCAGAACTCGGGCCTTACAGCAAGGTGGCCAATGTCGCCAGATTCTGCGCCAAGACCATGACCGGTCTGCCCTCCATCATTGCCGGGGTTTTTGCCTATGCCATTGTTGTGCTTGCCATGGGCCACTACTCCGCCTGGGCAGGGGGCATTGCCTTGTCATTGCTCATGATCCCCGTGGTCATGCTCACCGCTGAGGAAGCCATAAAAATGGTCCCCAACCCCATGCGGGAAGCGGCCTACGGCATGGGATGCACCCCCACCCAGAGCCTGCTCAAAGTCATTTTGCCCGTGGCCATGCCCGGCATCATTACCGGTGTGGTCCTTGCCGTGGCCAGGGCTGCCGGGGAGACAGCGCCCCTGTTGTTTACAGCGCTGTTTTCAGAAAGCTGGCTGGCCCCCAATGAGCCCACAGCGTCCCTTGCCGTGTTAATCTACAACTGGTCGTCCAGCCCCTATGAAAACCTCATAGAGCTGGCCTGGGCCGCATCGCTCATTCTGGTTATCCTGGTATTTGTCCTCAACATTGTCAGCCGTATCCTGGGGGGCAAAACCAAAATATAGGCCATCCCCTAAAGGGTGGAAACCGGGCCGCCCTGACGGTTAAGGGCATGCCCGCAACGGATATTGAAAGCAAATGGCTGCCGGCCAAGGGCTGACAGCTTATACGAATAAGGGAGTATAAACGCTCATGGAAGAATTAAAAGAAGTGGATGCCAACGAAGCCTATGACAATGACCTGCCGGCAGACGTGGCATTGGACTGTAAAGCAGAACAGATTTATTACACCGACTTTCTGGCGGTCCGGGACAGCCATGTGCCCATCAAACGAAACCAGATCACCGGGTTTATCGGGCCTTCGGGCTGCGGTAAAAGTACGGTGCTCAAAAGCATCAACCGGATGAACGACCTGATCCGCGGGTTCCGCTTTGTGGGGGATGTTCATTTTCACGGGATCAACATTTATGATAAAAATATTGACCCGGTATCGGTCCGCCGGAACATCGGCATGGTGTTCCAGCAGCCCAACCCCTTTTCCATGTCTATTTTTGACAACGTGGCCTTTGGCCTGCGGCTGAACCGTTACAAAGGCAACATGCACGAAAAAGTGGAAAAGGCCCTTAAGGGTGCGGCCCTGTGGAAAGAGGTGAAAGACAAACTTAAAAACAACGGGCTGTCCCTGTCCGGCGGCCAGCAGCAGCGGCTTTGCATTGCCAGGGCCATTGCCACGGAACCCCGGGTCCTTCTCATGGACGAGCCCTGTTCCGCCCTTGACCCCATTGCCACCCGGCAGATCGAAGAACTCATGGTGGCACTCAAAGAACGGTTTACCGTTGCCATCGTGACCCATAACATGCAGCAGGCGGTCCGGGTGGCCGACCAGACCGCGTTCTTTGCTGTGGACATTTCAAAAGGCGGCCGGACCGGCTACCTGGTTGAAATGGGCCCCACCAAAGAACTGTTTGAAAACCCCCAGGAAGAACTGACCAAAGAGTACCTCCAGGGCGAGTTCTCCTGATTTTTGTTTCATTGCCATCTCTCCTGTCCAACGGGCCTGGATGGTTACCGGTTTTGGTAACCATCCGGGCCTGTTTATTTTGTTCTAAAAGAATAAAGTTTAAAAAAAATGGACTTTGGATATGGGACTTGGGGATTGCCGTATCCATGGCCTCCCCAAGTCCCAAGTCCCATATCCCAAGTCCCAATTTTATACATTATATAAACTCCCCCCCCCCCTGCAAGTCACACGGCATTGCCCTGAAAAAATTTCCCCCTGAAATTGACCTGAACAAAGGCCTTTGGTATATAGATTGATCCGGGCCGGAAACCTGTGAATGCACAAAATTTATCCGGCGGTTAAACGGAACAAAATGCCCCGCAACGGCTGGGAGCAAAATTTTTACCCAAGCGGATTTTCCCTGACAACATGTCATATCAAGTACTTGCCAGAAAATACCGGCCCCAGACATTTGAGGATGTCCTCGGGCAGGCCCATGTGACCCAGACCCTGGCCAACGCCATTTCAGCGGACCGGGTGGCCCATGCCATTTTGTTTACCGGGCCCAGGGGAACGGGAAAAACCACCATTGCAAGGATTATGGCCAAGGCCATGAACTGTGTTGAAGGGCCCACCCCGACCCCCTGCAACCAGTGTAGCATCTGTAAAGACATCATCCAGGGCCATTGTTCCGACGTATTTGAAATTGACGGGGCCTCCAACAACAGCGTGGACCAGATCCGGGAACTTAGAGAAAACGTGGCCTACATGCCGTCGGCCGCACCTTATAAGATCTACATTATCGATGAGGTGCATATGCTGTCCACGGCCGCCTTTAACGCCCTGCTCAAAACCCTGGAAGAGCCGCCTTCCCATGTGATGTTCATCTTTGCCACCACGGAAGTCCACAAAATCCCGGCCACTATTCTGTCCCGGTGCCAGCGCCATGATCTGGGCCGGATTCCCCTGGCCGACATCTCAGATCATTTAAACAAGCTCTGCACCATGGAAGGATTTTCCGTGGACCGGGAGGGGCTTGACATTATTGCCATGGAGGCGGATGGGTCTGTGCGGGATTCCTTAAGCCTGCTGGACCGGATCCTGTCCTCCTCCGACGCAACCACCATTACCCGGGAACACCTGGTGGACCGGTTGGGGGTCCCGGACAGAAAACTGTTGTTTAACACGGCATCGGCCATTTTTAACAGGGACGGGGCTGCCCTTCTTGACATTGTGGAAAAAGTGGACGATTCCGGCCTTGATTTAAAAAAATTCTATGCCGACATTATCCTTCATTTCCGTAATCTAAACGTTATCCGGCTGTGCGGCCCCGAACATGCGCCGGTCAACCTGGCCGATACGGAAAAAAAGCAGATTTCAGACCTGGTGTCGGGATTTTCTGAAAATTATCTGGGCACGCTGCTGGCCACCCTGTTAAAGGAAGAATCCATTATTAAATTTTCTTCCCACACCCGGACCGCCATGGAGATGATCCTGCTCAAAACACTCAGGATCCGGCCCAATGCAGATCTTGACCAGGTGATCCTTCGCCTGGACACCCTGGCCAGATCCATTGAAAATATGCCGGTGCCGGCGGCCGCCACGCCTGAACCAGGCTATCAGGCCGTCCAAAGCCCGCCGCCCGTTCCCCAGGAAGGCCGGTGCCAGGCAGCACCCCCTTTTTCCCCGGCTCCCCCGCCGCCTGTACCGGAGCCCCCCAATGTAACCGCCCCCCCGGCACCTGCCCCGGTTCCCCCCCAACGGACCTGGCAGGGCTTTTTAAAAGAAATCGAACAGCACCTGCCCTTTATCCACGCCCTGATGGTAAAGGCGAAGGTCAAGGAGCCCGATGACAGCCACATTCTGGTGGAACTTGAAAACTGCTCAGCCTTTGATAAATCCAGGCTGGAAAACAAAAGAAAAGAACTCATTGACCTTTGCCGGAACTTTTTGGGAAAAACCCTGAACTTTAACATTGTTTCTGAAAACAGCCCGGTCATTGAACACCAGAAAAACCACGAGGATATTAAAGTGAAACAGGCTGCCTTTGGGCATCCTTTGGTACAGGAGGCCATAAGGATCTTTGACGGAGAGATAATATAAGCTGTTAGCTGTTAGCTTTCAGCCTTTAGCTTAAAGGAAAGTTACACCCAGCTAAAAGCTAATGGCTAACAGCGAAAAGCTAATAAATAAGGAGATAATAAAATGAGAAATATGAACAATATGATGAAACAGGCCCAGAAGCTTCAAAAGAAAATGCTCAAGACCCAGGAGGAACTGGTTTTGAAAACTGTTGAAGCCTCGGCCGGCGGCGGCATGGTCAAAGTGGTGGCCAATGGCGGGCAGAAAATTGAATCCATTGTCCTTGAAAAAGAGGTGGTGGACCCCGAAGATGTGGAAATGCTCCAGGATTTGATTCAGGCCGCCGTTAACGATGCCCTGAACAAGGCCCAGGAAATGGTTTCCGCTGAAATGAACAAACTGACCGGCGGCCTGAATATTCCGGGCCTCTGATTTTTATACTGTGAACCACTACCCTGAAGCCATTATAAAGCTGATCAACAGCCTTTGCACCCTTCCCGGGATCGGGCAGAAAACAGCAGAACGCCTGGCCCTTCACCTGCTTTATGCCCCGGACCGCGAGTCGGCTGATATGGCAAAGGCCATTACAGAGCTGAAACAAAAGGTAAAGACCTGTTCCACCTGTTTTAATCTAAGCGACCATGATACCTGCGCCATCTGCAACGACCCGTCAAGGGATCCTTCCATCATCTGCGTGGTGGAAAATCCCGCAGACATGGCCGTAATTGAAAAATCAAACGCTTTTTTGGGCACCTACCATATCCTGGGAGGGGTCCTGTCCCCCATTGACGGGATCGGGCCTGATGACATCAGGCTGTCGGAACTCTTTGACCGGGCAGACCCAAACAAAATCAAAGAAATTATTCTAGCCCTGCGGACCAACGTTGAAGGGGAGGCCACGGCCACCTATATTTGCGACCGCCTGAAAAAAAGAAAGATCAGGATCACCCGGATTGCTTCGGGGGTCCCTTTGGGTGAAGACTTAAAATATGTGGACCCCTTGACCATGCAAAAGGCCATGGAAAAAAGATATGGATTCTAAGTGTCAGACCGCTGAAGATATTTTTCAATGCAAACTTTGCGGGGAATGCTGCCGGGGATTTGGCGGCACCTATGTTACGGATGAGGATATCCGTAACATTGCCTGTTTCATCGGGACCGATCCCGCTATGTTTGTGAATGAGTACTGCGACATGGCCGGGTCAAAGCCCGTGTTAACCCAAGGCGAAAACGAAAAGTGCATTTTCTTTAATGACAGCCGCCAATGCACCATCCACCCGGTCAAACCCTATATGTGCCGGGCCTGGCCCTTTATCAAGACCATTATTAAAAACCCGGAAAACTGGGATGCCATGGCCGGGGCCTGCCCGGGCATGAAAAAAGGGGTTCCCCATAAAGATCTGATTCGGATCACCACCCTTGAACTGGAAAAATTATAGGCGTTTAGGATGAAGGATGAAGGCTAAAGGCTAAAGGCTAAAGGCTAAAGGCTAAAGGCTAAAGGCTAAAGGCTAAAGGAATTTAGACCAAAGACAGACAGGCTGCAAGACCATAACGGCACTTTATTTACAACCCCTCTTGTTTCTTGTTTCCAGTCTCTAGTTTCTTGCTTTCATATCATTAAACTGCCGGGCAATACTGTCCCGTTCATAGACGATTTCAACCCGCCGGTTCCGGGCACGGCCCATGGCCGTGTCATTGGTGGCCACCGGGTGGTAATGGGCATACCCTTCAGCAGAAATATACTGGGGCGGCACCCCGTTGGCCACTAAAAGACGGACTACGGTAGACGCCCGGGCCGCTGATAATTCCCAGTTTGACGGATAAATGGAAGAGGAAATAGGAGAACTGTCGGTATGGCCCTTTACCTTGACATGATAGGCCAGGCGCGACAGTACAGCCGCTACTTTTTTTAAGATATCCAGCCCTTTTTCAGACAGCCGCGTGCCCCCCCTGTCAAACAGCAGAAGATCCGACATGGTGATCACCACCCCTTCCTCGGTTTTCACCACGCTCACCTCTCCGCCAAGTTTGTTGAACAGGACCAGTTCGCGCACCTCGGAAACGATGTCTTCCATCTCTTTTTCAATCATCCCCCCCATCTCATCAATCTGCTGTTCCTGTGAGGGTTCTTCAGAAGGAACCGGGTGCATGGTCAAGCCTTCCCGGGTGCCGGACTCGGGAACAGACTGGGCCCCTAAGGCACTGCGTAATGAGGTGACCAGTTCCTTATAGGTTTCCTGCTGGGTGGTACTCATGGCAAACAAAAGCACAAAAAAGCACATTAGAAGGGTAACCAGATCCGCAAAGGTGGCCATCCATTCAGGCGCACCCCCGCCTTCGTCCTTTTTCCCCTCATCTTCCGGGGGCGGTGCTAACCCGCCGCTCTCCTGTTCGTCTGCTGCGTTGTCTTCAGCCATAGGTTATCTACTCTTTACCTTTGTCGCCACCCTTGCCGCCGGCCAGGTATACATTGAGCTTATCTTCCATGAGTTTGGGATGTTCCCCCTCTCTGATGGAAATAATGCCCTCAAAAATAATATTCATATTGGTCACTTCTTCCTCAGCCCGGCCGTTGAGCTTGTCGGCCATGGGAATAAAAAACAAATTGGCCATAACCGCCCCGTAAAACGTGGTAATCATGGCCACGGCCATTTTAGGGCCGATGGAAGACGGGTCATCCAGGTTGGCCAGCATCTGAACCAGGCCGATCAGGGTCCCGATCATGCCGAATGCCGGGGCATAGGAACCCATGGATGAAAACAGGGCTGATCCGGTCTCCAGCCGTTTTTTGGTCAGGGACATCTTTTTTTGCATGATGGCGGCAATGTCCCCTGTTTTTACCCCGTCCACGGTCATCTGAAGGGCCTGGGCCAGGTAAGGGTCCGACGTGGACTGAATATCACCTTCTATGGACAGCAGCCCCCCTTTCCGGGCTTTGTTGGATATTTCCACCAGGTTGGCAATGATGTCTTCGGCCTTTTCAATTTTAAACATAAAGACCCGCATCCCGTTTTTAAACAGTCCCATGATGTCCGATAGCGGAAAGCCGATCATTGTGGCCGCAATGGTCCCGCCCACAACTATGAGGATGGAAGGAATGTTGACAAACATCATAATACTGCCGCCGAGCAGGATGGTTCCCAGTACAAACCCCATTCCGGAAACAACACCGATAACCGAGGAAATATCCATGTTCTAAACCTTTATGTAAATCGTTTCATCAACAGGGTATTCCCTGTTGTACTTTATAATTTTATCAATGGCCTCCTGGGTCAGAAGGGTGTCGGCGGAAAAAAGCTTGGTTCCCGTGGCCGTAAACAAGGCCGTCCCCAGCCGCATCCCGGGTTCAAGCTGGGCAATGCCGATGCTTCTGATTTTCCAGGATTCAGCTCCCATATGAAGGACCGCATACTTTTCGAGCCATCCGGCGATCACGGGATCAAGCCTTGCGCCGGCCTCCTGTTCCAGGGCTTCTAACAGTGCCTCCAAATTGTTGTTGTCTGGATCATCTTTTAATCGTTCAAACACGTCGGCTCCGGCAAGGATTCTGGACAGTAAGGGAATATATCTTTTTTTTAACCCTTTGGGATAACCTGTCCCGTCTGAATTTTCATTCATGAACCGGATAATCCGGGCGACCCTGGTAAAACAGGTACACTGTTCAATAAGATCGGCTCCTTTGACCGGATATTGAATTAAAATATCGGCTTGGAGAGCAGATGCCTTGGCCTCCCTCACGGGTTCCGGCATGAACAATAGTCCGATTTCATGAAGCATACCAGCTTTTCTCAAATCCTCCAACTGATTTTCATCAATCCCCATACCACGGCCGATGTGACAGGCAATATGGGCCACACGTTCACAATGGTTCCGGTTGGTTTCCACCCTTGTTTTAATCAAGGTGGCCAGGATGTCGACAAAGCCCTTCACATTCTGGTCTAAATCCTGTTTGACCTGGGCCATCTGATTTTTCATCCGGTCCCGTTCCAGGTTCAGGGCCTGGATCTGTTTTAAGGCATTGTTCAGGCTGGTCTTTTCGCTGATCAGCTCCTGTTTTAAGACGGCCAGCTGCCCTTTGAACCGGTCCAGGTATGCCAGGGACTTTTCCTGGGTTTGCTGCATGGTGTCCAGCCGCTGAGAAAGATTCTTTTTGTCAAGAAAAGGCGCCAGGGTCAGCCGGATCTCTTCAGCAGTAAAGGGGCGGATTAAAAATCCATTGTACCCGCTTTCCAGAAGTTCCTGCCGGTGCCTGGCCTCCAAAGCCCTGTCCAGCACCAGAAAAATTGCCGGAGAAAACATGGCGTTAAGCTGTTTAAGCTGCCCCATACGCTGCTTTGCCCCGGGCATCACCGTGTTTTCAACAAAACTGCCGCCATCTTCAGGGCTGTTCTCCGTCCGGCCTGCGGCAAAAACAAGAACAATATCCGGCATACCGCCTGAAGCGATTTCGCCAAAGGACGACTCAGGGGCCGGATAATGGCGAAGGTTAAACCCGTTTTCCTTTGACAGCGGTGTTAAGTCTTCGTTGTCCGGGTTTCCCCCTAAACAGATTAAGGATATCAGATCATTTGACATGGTTTATGTTGACACAGGTTGATATATTTATGATGGCTACTCAGAATAATCGGCCATCCACCATTCATCCCACCGGGTTTCAAGGATCCCCTCTTTGATTTGCTTTCCCAAGGTCGTTTTTAAGCGGTCACACACAATGGGCAGCCATTCTTCAGGCGGTTTTGACCCCAGGTCTTTGAGCTTTTTCAATTCAAGAATAAACGACAGCTGGTCCGCATCGTTGGCCAGCCGGGCCTCCCTGGTTTCTCCGGCATTGAACTCTTCTATGAGCATTTTGATATCTTCGCCAAAAGCGATTTTGCCGGTTAAATGGGAAATGGCCTTGGCCTCATCGGTTTCAGAATAATTTTTCTGGACATAGTTAAAATCCCCTGTCCTGGCCTCTGCCAGGTCATGGACCAGGGCCATGGCCAGCAGTTTTTCCCCATCCACTTCAGGGTCCAGCCGTGACATGGCAAAACAGATAAGCGCCGTGGAAAAACAATGCTCGGCAATGCTTTCCCGGCCAACGCCCAAAAAGGCGTATCCGGACCGGTTAAGGTCTTTTAATATCCTGATTTCAAACAACAGATTGGCAATCCGCTTCATTTCCTTCAATTCTCTTTCCCAAATTTTTCTTAAGCGCAAGCTGTGTCAGCAATATGGTCAGGATATGGACCGTCCCGGCAATAATGGCAACAATTCTTGACATTTTATAAAACACTAGCTTAAATAAAGTCAAGATATACAACAGCCACGAACCGTTACGGGAGGCTTCATGTTTCAATTTAAGACCGGGCTTTTTATCTTCTGCCTCATTTTTCTGACCACTTTCCAGGCCGCAGCTTTTGAAACCGGCACACACCAGAACACCCCATCCGTTGAGTTTGACCCTGACAGCGACTCTGGGTTTTATTATACCATTCAAAAGGGGGACACCCTCTGGGACCTGTCCCAGAAATTTTACCATTCACAATGGGACTGGCCCGGACTGTGGGAGATGAACCAAGATATCAAAAATCCCCACTGGATTTATCCGGGTAATAAAATCAGGCTGTTTTTGAAAAAAGAGACGGCCGGTTATCAAAAGGCTCCCGAGGTCCGGCCCGTCACGGATGTTGATCCGTCTTTTGTGTTTTCAGGAATGGATTATACCGGGTTTATCCGCAAAACAGCGGTACCGGCCTTAGGCACCATTACCAGAGAAAAAACCGGAAAAGAACTGATCACGGTCAAGGATACCATCTACATCAAACCATCGGGGGAAGGAAGCCTGATCCCTGGAGAAACTTACCTGGTTTTTTCCACCCGGAAAATCAACGAGACCATTAACCAGACCCGGATCAAAGGGATCAAACACCAGCTCAAGGCCAAGGTAAAAATCCTTGAACACCAGGCCAATTTTGCCACGGCTGTTGTTGTTGACGCAGACAGAGAGATCAATACCGGGGATAAGATCATGGCCCTTTACCCCCGGGAAAACCGGTTAACGGTTGAGGAATCCCCGCCCCCCATTGATGCCAGCATGATCTGCTCTGAAGACGACACCGTGCTGCTCAACGACCAGCGGATCGCCTTTATTGACCGGGGCCGCGCCCACAATGTCAAACCGGGGCAGATTTATGCCGTGTTCCAGGCACTAGAGCCATCCTACCGGCAAACCCGGTCCGCTTCTGAACTCGCCCCTGTCAACATCGGCAAGCTCATTGTGCTGCATACCGAGGAAACCACCTCAACGGTGCTGATCCTGTCTTCAACAAAAGAAATCCATCCCGGGGATAAGGTGAGGTAGGGGTTTAGACTGAAGGCTGAAGGGGTTTAGGATTGCGCATCCCTTTAGCCTAACCAGCCTCAGCCTTCAGCCTAAAAACCTTCAGCCTAATCCCCTATAATAAATCCCAGGTTACCCTTAGGATCTCCTGATACGTCGTCTGCCCTCCCAGCATTTTGCTGATGCCGTTCTGCCGAAGCAGGGTAAGTCCCTGTTCAAGGGCCTTTCTGCGCATGGCTTCCAGATCTGCTTCGCCAGAGGTCAGATGCTTTAAACTTTCCGTATAAGGCAGGATCTCATAAATTCCGGTCCGGCCTGAATACCCGGTCTGCCGGCACTTGATACACCCTTTGCCGTGCTTGAGGGTGATTGGCCCTGTCCGGTCGATTTTCAGGCCAAGCCCTTCGAGTTCTGCGGCATCCATTTCAAAGGACTGGGCACAGTGGGGGCAGATTTTCCTGACCAGGCGCTGGGCCACCACCCCGTTCAGGGAGGAGTGGATCAAATAAGGGGGAATGCCCAGGTCCAGGAGCCTGAAAACCGTGGAAACCGAATCGTTGGTATGAAGGGTGGACAACACCAGATGGCCGGTCAAGGCGGCCTGGACAGCTGCCCGGGCCGTTTCAAGATCCCGGATCTCACCCACCATGATAATGTCCGGGTCCTGGCGCAGAATGTTCCTGAGCACCGACCCGAATGTTACTTCAATGGCGGGCTGGACAGCGATCTGGTTAAACTCTTCATGGATCATCTCAATGGGGTCTTCAATGGTGGTGATGTTGACCTCAGGAGATGAGAGCATCCGCAGGCTCGAGTAAAGGGTGGTGGATTTGCCGGATCCCGTAGGCCCGGTAACCAGAACAATGCCGAAGGGCAGGGAAATCAGCTGCCGGTACTTTTGAAAATCATCCCCTGAAAAGCCCAGCATTTCAAGGTCCTGGAACAGGATATCCGGGTCCATGATCCTTAAGACCAGTTTTTCCCCAAAGGCCACGGGAATGGTGGAAACCCGGATTTCAACTTCGGTACTGTCCTTTTCCATCTTGATGCGCCCGTCCTGGGGACGCCGTTTTTCAGCCATATCCAGGCCGGACAGGGTTTTAATCCGGCTGACCACGGCGTTGTGAAGCTTTCTGGGAAGCTTGTATACCGTGTGCAAAACCCCGTCGATGCGCATGCGGACCAGGCAGATCTCCCGCTTGGGTTCCACATGAATATCACTGGCTTTCTGGTCAAAGGCATATGAAAACAGGTGGTTGACCGCATTGACAATATGCTGGTCCGTGGACGGCAGCTCATCGGTGGCCGTCAGGCTGACAAATTTCTCCAGGTTGCCCAGGTCCGGCCCCTTGGCGGCAAACAGGTCCTCTGCGGCGGAAATGGAATAGTGGAATCCGAAAAACTCTTTGATCAGTTTTTCCACATCTGATTTTGAACTGACAATGGGTTTAACCTTGAGCTTGGAAACCATTTCCACGTCGTGGACGGCATCCGTGTTAAAGGGATTGGGCGTGGCCACCAGCAGCTTTCCCTCCTCCACCTGAAGGGGAAGCAGCAAATGTTTTAAGGCAAAGGATTTTGAAATGGTCCCGGTGACGGTTTTCAACTCCAGCTTCAAGGGGTCAATTTTTTTGTATTCCATTTTCCAGGATGCCGCCAGGGCCCGGTATACCAGATCTTCATCAATGGTTTTTCCAGGCTGGTCCATGCGCGAAAGCTCCAGGTGGACCACCACATCAATAAAAGAAATCTCTTTCTCCGGCCGGCCGGGTTTTCCCGCCTGCTTTTTTAATATGATCTGCCGGATCTGATCTTCCCGGCGCAGAAGGTCCAGGGCCTGGCCTTTGGAGATCAGCCGGGCCCCGATCAGGGCTTTACAGATATTCTGGGGTGTTAACTGGGATTGGGATTGGGATTGCATATATTATTAACCTTTGCCTTTGCTGCATGGGGTGGGACCGGAACTTCTCATCCAAACACGGGGTTTCGTTCAGGCACTATCTTAAAGGTAAGGACCATGGGAAAATGTACCTTCTCGGGCAAATCATGTCAACGGCAATTCCCCCTTGACTTTCCGGTACCGGTCTGCGCAAATACAAAAATTAAAAATCGACTTTAACCCGCTGAACTTAAAGGAGACCCTTGACCTATTTTAAACTGTTAATGACCGCCGTTTTCTGGGGCGGCACCTTTATTGCCGGCAAAACCATTGCCGGCCACATTGATCCCTGGTCCGCAGCCTTTATCCGGTTTGCTATTGCCTCTGTTTTCCTGGTCTTCCTGACCATCCGGATCGACGGACGACTGCCCGCTGTCCGGCCAAAACAGATCATTCATATCTGTTTGCTGGGGCTGACCGGGATCTTTGCGTACAATGTCCTGTTTTTTACGGGCCTGTCTTTTATCAACGCCAACCGGGCCTCCCTGATCATTGCCACCAATCCCATATTTATCAGCCTGTTTTCAGCCCTGATCTTCAAAGAATCCTTAACCCCTTTAAAAATTGCCGGCCTGTGCCTGTCCGTAACCGGGGCCATGGTGGTAATTTCCAACGGCCATCCCGGATTGCTTTTTCAAAGCGGCATCGGCAAAGGAGAACTTGCCATTTTCGGCTGTGTGGCGTCCTGGGTGACCTATTCCCTTCTGGGCAAACCCTTGATGAAAGATTTGTCGGCTGCGGCATCGGTATGCTATGCATCCATTGCCGGGACCATCTTTCTTTTTTTCCCGGCCATAGGGCATCACCTGCTTTCAAACGCACCCCATTATACCTTTTATCAATGGGGAAGTCTGTTTTACCTGGGATTTTTCGGAACGGTTCTGGGATTTTTCTGGTATTATCAGGGGATCCGGGAGATCGGCCCCATGAAGGCCGGGGTCTTTATCAACTTTGTCCCTTTATCAGCCATTCTCCTGGCCCGGGTCATTTTAGGGGAACCGGTTACCCCGGCCATCCTTGCCGGGGGGGCACTGGTTATTTCCGGAGTTTTCCTGACCAACTTCCAGCCAAGCCACTAACGGATACATCTTCTTGCTCTAGCTCTTAATCCTGCTCTTGTTCAAATTGTTTAGAGCAGGAGCAAGACAGGCATTCCTCTGCCCCGAGCTGCAATACAAAAAAAATGCCGGATATGTTTAAGCTGATGCTTAAATACCCGGCACTGATTTTGAAACTGTATAGAATGGTGTAAAGTTGATCTAGTCTTCTTCGACGGTGATTGCACCTTCTTCACAGACTTCAACGCAGCTTTCACAGCCCATGCATTCTTCAGCATTGACGGGAACGGATTTATCGTCTTCCATCTCAAATACTTCTACAGGGCAAACGTCTACACATTCTTCACAGCCTACACATTTGGATTGATCAACAACTGGGGTAAATGCCATTTTAATAACCTCCTTAAGATTAATGTTACTTGAATTGCTTTCATGCCTAAGCGGAATTCAAAGACCGCTTTTATAACACGTTATTTTTTTAAATCAAGCCTTTTTATGCGGTTAACTGAACCAGGCAGATGCCAAAATTTTCCTGGCCCCAGATAAACTCAGATTGACTTAAAAAATCAGTTCTTTCAGAAAAGATACCCAATTTGATGTTTATGCAGGCGCTACAGCCGTCAGCTGCGTCTTCCGGGATCTCTTCCTGAGTCCTTTTTTTATCCGCTATGGCCTTTTCCAGCACCCTGCAAAACGCATCCTGCCATTTTTGCTTAAGCGGACATTCATCTTCATGCACTTTTATGGATTCAATGTCAAGGCCATTTATTACATCCTTGGACTGCTCCAAAATATAATCAAAAACCGCCGGGCTTGTGGTTACCAAAAGCTTGGGGGCGGGGCTATTTTCAAGCAATGCCGTTTCACCGGCCGCCTTAAGCCAGGACAAAACCCGGCCCCCGGTCATATTGGCCCCGGGATCTGAAAAACCGGTGTTGCCCGGGGGCAGAGGATCGGTAACATCATCCTCCCCTCTTAATTCTGAAAAGAGGGTGTCCCGGCTCTTTTCCAGGGCCTGGAGCCCGGTATCGATACGCTCGTTTTCCCGGTCCAGGTTCCGGGCAAAGGTTAAAAAGACCAGGGGATCGGCCATGATATGGTTCTGGCTGTCCGGAGCCGGCCTGTTTTGAGCCCCCTGTCCCCGGGAAATCCTGGCCTTGAGCTGGGACTGAATCCGGGTGGGGTCCGCATCATCACTGAAGTAAGGG
This sequence comes from uncultured Desulfospira sp., assembly GCA_963663165.1. Taxonomy (GTDB): domain Bacteria; phylum Desulfobacterota; class Desulfobacteria; order Desulfobacterales; family Desulfobacteraceae; genus Desulfospira. The sequence goes on from OY760175.1 coordinate 2,299,259, forward strand.
CTGTCTTTAATCAACGCCTTAAGGTTTTTTTCATTTCCCCGGTGCATTCTGGCCCATTCCATAAAGGATTCAACCTGTCGGTGAACCCGGGTGACGGTTTCCTCGGAATGGTATTCAGGCAGAACCTTGCCCTGGCGGATCAAAGAATCCAGGGGCGACCCTTCAACCGGCCCCGATGAAACCGGCAGATACCGGAATACAGGAAAAACCGTTAACAGCGTTTTGAGCTGCACACTGTCAATATGGGAAAACGGGAAAAAAACGACATCCAACATGGTAACCCTTTGTTCTATCTCTTGTCTCTTGTCTCTTGTTTCTTGTTTCTTGTTTCTTGTTTCTTGCTTGTTGACTTTTACAATTTAAAATGGCTTTATACAGTAATTTTAAATGACGTGCAATTTATAACGGTCACGGACCGTCTTTGGTTATCCAACCGAGCATTGGTCCACAGCAAAGTATGAAAGTCTTTTCAGGACGTTAGTGAGACTTTCATATAAAATGGAAAAAGCATGCCCTGTTTATCCAGCAGTGCGAAAGGAATATGGGCCGGTGTTCTGGCCGGTGTTTTTTTCTGGTTATTCTCACCCTGTGTCCAGGCAGGTCCTTTTATCCAGGACCCTAAAAAGGTTCCCTGGCATATTTTTGCCAAGGAGGTCAGCTATGACCGGGACCGCGAGTTATATATTGCCAAGGATGACGTCATCATTACCGGCGGCAAGACACGGCTGGAAGCCGACTATGTTGAATTTTCCAATAAAACAAAAGATGCTTTTGCCCAGGGCAACGTGGTCCTGATCTCGGGCCAGGATTCCATTTCCTGCAACGCCATGCAGATCAACCTTGTTACCGAGCAGGGACTTATCGACAAAGGCACCATTTTCATCCAGAAGAACCACCTGTACCTGAACGGGGAAAACATCAAAAAAACCGGGGAGTTTTCATACAGTGCCGAAAAAGGCGCCATTACCTCCTGTGACGGGAAATCACCGGACTGGAAAATTTCAGGCCGGAACATCCGGGTAACCATAGAAGGATATGGATACGCGTCCCATGCGACGTTATGGGCCAAAAAAGTCCCGGCCCTGTATGCCCCCTTTCTGGCCTTCCCGGCCAAAACCAAACGGCAGACCGGGCTTCTGGTCCCCAATTTTTCCTACTCCGACCGGTTGGGGTTTGAATATGAACAGCCTTTGTTTATAGCCCTCTCCAGAAGTACGGATGCCACTTTGTATCTGGATTATCTCTCGGACAGGGGAATTAAAACCGCCGGGGAATTTCGATATGTCCTGGATGAAAACTCCAAAGGGACGATGATTTTAGATTATCTGAACGATGACAAGATTGATGACGGGACAAGTGAAACTGAGGAGTATGCTTTCAGTTCAACCAGCAAGCGAACCAACAGGGACCGGTACTGGTTCAGGATGAAAAGCGACCAGGATCTGCCGGCCGGATTCAAGGCCAAGCTGGACCTGGATATTGTCAGTGATGCGGATTACCTTCTGGAATTTAAGGACGGTTACACCGGATACCATACCATTCATGACTATTTTGACGAAGAATTCGGACGGGATTTAGACGAGTATGATGACACCACCCGGGAAAACAGCCTGACCATATCCAAATCCTGGGACCAGTACAGCCTTACCTTCAAAACCCTCTGGTATGATAATGTGGTGGCCAGGCAGAACGATACCGATGATTATACCCTCCAAACCCTGCCCAGCGTGGAATTTGACATTTCCAAACATGCCCTGGGAGACAGCCGGTTCTACTATAGCCTGGATTCGGAGTTCAGGTCGTTTTACCGGCAGGACACCATCAGTGAAAACCGCAAACGGGTTAACGGCCAGCGGCTGGATATTTACCCCAAACTCTATTATCCCTTGACCATCTGGAAAAGTTTTTTCTTTGAACCTTATGTCGGCGCCCGGGAAACCATTTATTATACGGATAATTATACAGATAAATCTGATGATGACGACAGCATCAGGAGTCGGGAATATTATGAACTCGGCGCACAGTTGTCCACCAAAATATCGAGAGTATTTAATCTGAACAATGGGTTTGCTGAAAAAATCCGCCATGAAATTGCCCCTTCCCTGGAATACCAGTATATCCCTTACAAGAAGCAGGATAAACTGCCCTATTTTGATTCCCTGGACAGCATTGATGAGGAAAATGTCATCACCTGGACCATTGCCAACACCTTTACCTCCAGAAAAACGGTTCCGGGAAAAAACGGCCAGGCCGGCCACAGTTACAAGGAACTGGCCTGGATCGAATTTTACCAAGATTATGATATCAATATTGAACAGGACCATGAAAAAGGCAACGGCAGGCCCTGGTCGGACATCCATATGGAGAGCGAGATCAACCCGATACCCTACCTGTCCCTGGATACGGATATTGACTGGTCCCCCTATACCGGCCATTTCACCAAAATATACTCCGGGGCAACCTTGAAGGACAACCGGGGGGATACCTTTACCAGCCGGTACCGGCTCAAGAAAACAGATGATGCCACGGTAACCCTGAGAACATGGTACACCAGATTCTACGCGCGGCTGACCCGGTCCATAGGGGCCTATCTTTCTTTTGAGCAGGACCTTAAAGAAAGAAACACCATTGAAACCATTGCCGGATTTGAACTGGATAAATCCTGCTGGGGCCTGAACCTTGAATACCAGGAATCAGACGGGGGTTCCCAAAAGGTCCTGTTTTTGATTATTCTTAAAGGCATCGGAGAATTCGGCCAGAAATGAACGACGAGTTAAAATGGCTTGCCCTGTTGACCCGGAGCAATTTCGAGCAGACCGTCTGCGATCAGATCACCAAAAAGCGGATTGAAGTCTTCCTTCCCAAAAAAAGAAAGCCAAGCCGGCGCAAAGACAGAAAATTAATGATTGAAGTTCCGTTGTTTCCAGGGTATCTTTTTGTCAGGTCGACCATGGCACCGGCATACCAGCTCAACGTTCTGAAAACGACCGGTGCGGTCCGGTTTTTAGGGAATACCCAAGGGCCCATTCCCGTGCCTGATTTTCAGGTGGACGCCCTTAAAATCATGACCAGCACCCGCCAGGACCTGGTCACCGGCAGCATTGTTCAGCTGAAAAAAGGCGACCCGGTAATAATCCTGGAAGGCCCAATGGCCGGGCTTAAAGGAGAGTTTTCCCAATACAAGGGAAAGGGCCGGGTCATCATCAAGGTAGACCTTTTAGGCCAGTTTGCAGGCGTTGAGGTCGAATCGGACAATATTGAAAAAGTGCCAGACTTTTTATCATAACTCCTTGACTTTTTATGATTTTTTAATTACAACCCCTTTACATTAATATTTATGGTTTTGTAAAACTACAGAGGAACTATGAACAAACTTGAGCTAATTTCCACCTTAAAAGAACGGTCAAATTTAACCAAATCAGAGGCAGCAGAGGTTATCAGAATCTTTTTTGACTCGCTTTCCGATGCATTTGTAAACGGAGAACGGGTTGAAATCAGAGGGTTTTGCAGTTTTCACATCAAAGAATACAAAAGCTATACCGGCAGAAACCCCAAAACCGGCCAGAAAGTATTGATCCCCCCGAAACGGCTCCCGTTCTTCAAATGCGGAAAAGAACTTAAAGAAAGGGTAGATTACTAATTTTTTGGGTCTGCCTTTGCTGATGAATGATGCGGGTTCCTGATCAACATACGCTCTTGCCTCCGGAATTAGACCGTATCGTTCAGACCCGGAAAATCCCCAATGCCTTTTTGTTTACCGGCAACCCGGGAACCGGAAAAGCCCATTGTGCGTTTGAATTTGCAAAGGCAGTCAACTGCCTTGGGGGGGACGGCAAAAAGGCTTGCCTTAACTGCATCTCCTGTAAAAAGATAGAATCCGGAATGCACCCGGACATGGTCCATGTCCATCTTCTTGATAAAAAAAGAGACATCTCCATTTCGCAAATCCGGGAAATGGAGCAGCTAACCGTGGTCAGGCCCAATGAGGCCAGGTTTCGGATGGTGTTGATATCCGATGCCCCAAAAATGACGGTTCAGGCCCAGAACGCCCTGCTCAAACTGCTGGAAGAGCCTCCGGACCATACCTTTTTTATCCTTACATCACCCGGGCTTTCCGGCCTGGTGGCCACCATTATCTCCAGATGCCGGCAGATCCGGTTTAAGTCGGCGGGAAGCCGTGAAATGGCCCGGCAGTTAGCCGATACCTATCCGGTGGCGCCTCAAAAAGCCCTCATTGCCGCCCGGACAGCCGGGGCCGACATGCAAAGGGCCTTAAGTCTCTTAAACCTAAGCACTTTTCCTGAAACCAAAGAAAAACCGGACTGGCAAAAAAGAAGAACCTGGATACTGGAACAGCTGACAAACCTGTTTTTATCGGGATTTGGTAATGGCAGATATTTGTTTTTATCTGAAAAATTAAGCCGGGAGCCTGAGCTTATCCAGGAGTGGCTGTGCATCATCCGGTCTTTCTTCAGGGATCTGTGCGTATTCTCCCTTGACCCTGAAAAAATAGCAAACCTTGATTTTTCAGAGCGGTTAACCGATATTGGTCAAACCATGGAAAAAGAAACAGGCATGAAAATGATGGATGTTTTTTTTGAAACCGAGCAGCGCTTGGGTTCCAACAGTTCCATCAGGCTGACCCTGGACCGTTTTTTCATTAAACTATCCGTTATCTATAACGGTCAAGGTCCATCTTAATGATACCCCCATTTTAAGATGGCCCCAGAACAAAAAAACAAAAGCTGAAGGCTAACAGCAGCTAACGGCTAACGGCTAAAAGCTAACCGCTAAAACAAGGAACACAGCATGACCAGAATAGCCGGTGTAAAATTTAAACGGGCAGGCAAAATTTATGATTTTAAAAGTGACGCCTTTGTTCTGAACCCGGGCGACCATGTCATTGTGGAAACTGAACAGGGCTTAGGGTTTGGTATGGTGGCCATCCCCCCCCATGAAGCTGATGCCGGAGAAAAAAAGCTGAAACAAGTGGTTCGGGTGGCCACCCCGGCGGATCTCTCCCGGCGCAAAGACATTGAGCTGCTGGAAACCCGGGCCCAGGAGTTCTGCAAAGACTGCATTAACCGGTTAGGGCTTCTCATGAACCTGTTCTGCGTAGAAGGCACCTTTGACAGGAACAAGCTCACGTTTTTTTATACCGCTGACGGCAGAATCGATTTCAGGGAGCTGATCAAGCTCTTGGTCAAAGAGTTCAGCATCCGCATTGAAATGCGCCAGGTGGGCATCAGAAATCTGTCCAAACATTACGGCGGCATTGGAAAATGCGGCCGGGAGCTTTGCTGCTCATCCTTTTTATCCAACTTTGAGCCGGTTTCCATTAAGATGGCCAAGGAGCAGCACCTTTCTTTGAACCCCACCAAAATTTCCGGAGTATGCGGCCGCCTCATGTGCTGCCTGACCTACGAAAACGACACCTACAAAGCCTTGAAAAAGGATATGCCGAAATTGGGCAGAACCATCACCATTAAAGAAGGAAAAGGCAAAGTCATCCGGCAGAACATTTTAAAAGGGACCGTGACCCTTAAAATGGAAGATGACACTGAAATCGAAACAGAAACATCGAACCTGCAATCATAGGGGACCCCACATGACCCGACCCGCACAATTTTTTACAACGCCCATATATTATGTCAATGCAAAGCCCCATCTAGGGCATGCCTATACCACCATTGCCGCCGATGTGGCCACTCGGTTTAAACAGATGGACGGCTATGACACCTATTTTCTGACCGGAACCGACGAGCATGGGGACAAAATTGTCCAGGCCGCTGAAAAAGAAAATTGCAGCCCCAAAGAATATGTGGACCAAATCAGCCGGTTATTCCAGGACCTGTGGCCGGTGCTCAATATCAGCAACAACCAGTTTATCCGGACCACCAACCCCGGCCATATAAAGGTTGTTGAACAGATCTTAACCCGGATCCACGACAGCGGCGACATCTATTTTTCAAGCTATGAAGGCCTGTACTGCTTTGGCTGTGAGCGGTTTTACCAGGAAAGGGAACTGACGGACGGCAAATGCCCGGACCACGGGACCGCGCCTGAGGTGATCAAGGAATCCAACTACTTTTTTAAAATGAGCCAATACCAGGACTGGCTTATTGACCACATCAAGGCCAATCCTGATTTTATCCGGCCCGAACAGTATAAAAAAGAAATCCTTTCCTTTTTAAAGGAGCCTTTGGAAGACCTGTGCATTTCAAGGCCTAAAACCCGGCTGACCTGGGGAATCACCCTGCCCTTTGACAAGGATTATGTCACCTATGTCTGGTTTGACGCCCTGGTCAACTATATTTCAGCTTTAGGGTTTCCCGACGGGGACCTGCTCAAACAATTCTGGCCCACCACCCGCCATTTTGTGGCCAAGGACATTATCAAGCCCCACGGCATCTACTGGCCCATTATGCTCAAAGCGGCCGGGCTCGATATCTACAAGGGCCTGAATGTCCATGGATTCTGGAATGTCCGGGGCAGCAAAATGTCCAAGAGCATCGGCAATGTCACGGATCCCGTGGAGGTCACCGCAGAATACGGGGTAGACCCGTTCCGGTATTTTCTGATGAGAGAAATGGTCTTTGGCCGGGACGCCAACTTTACCGAAGACCAGATTGTCACCCGGATCAATTCCGACCTGGCCAATGACCTTGGCAACCTGTTCTCACGGGTGCTGACCATGACCAACCGGTCCTGCCCTGAAGGGTTTTCAAATCAGATCCCGGAGCTTGCGGCCCGGGAAACTGAATACTCTCTCAAGGACAGTGCCCAGCAGGCGTTGGATGAATTCAAGCTGGCCATGGACCAGTGCGAATTTCATAACGGCACCGCGGCTGTCTGGTCATTTATCAGCCTTATGAACAAGTACATCGACACCCGGGAGCCCTGGGCCCTGGCAAAAGACGAAACAAAGCGCCAAGACCTTGAACTGGTCCTCTACAATCTTGTGGAAGGCCTTCGGGTGGTGGCCTGTCTGATCTATCCGGTCATGCCGGACACCGCTAAAAAAATGCAGGCGGCCCTGGGACTGAATACAGACAATAACGGCCTGGTCCCCCTCCACACCATTATGCCCTGGGGGCAGACCGCCTTTGGAACCGGTTTTGAAAAACCAGCCATCCTGTTTCCCAGGATTGAGGAAAAGCCCAAAGAAACTGAACCGGTCCAGGCCAAACCCTTTAAACCGGCATTGAAAGATCAGATTTCCATTGAGGATTTTTCAAAAGTCGATTTGAGGACCGGCACCATTTTAAGTGCCCAAAAAGTTGAAAACTCCAGCAAGCTTCTCAAACTGATCGTTGACCTCGGGGTTGAAAAGCGGCAGATTATTGCGGGCATCGGGAAAACCTATTCGCCTGAAAGCCTGACCGGAAAACAGGTGATTGTGGTGGCCAACCTTAAGGAAGCCAAAATCATGGGAGAGGTTTCCCAGGGCATGGTCCTGGCCGTGAAAGACAAAAAAAATCTGGTCCTTTCGGGGGTGGAAAGTCAGACAGCCAACGGCAAACCAGTACAATAATAATGGATAATGATAAGCCGCCCGCGCCGGTTTAACTTCAAGAGTTCCTTTTGTATACAGATAACAAAGAAAAATCCTGGCAACGGTATCAGGCAGATTTTTTACTCCAGAAAAAAAAGAAGTCTGTTTTTTCAAAATTCCGGGGGCTTATCCTGGTCTTTCTGATTGGATGTACGGCCATTGGCACAACAGGCCTTTTTTTGTTTTCAGGGAAAACAAAAAAAATGCCCCGGCCTGTTGAGCCGCCTCCCCTGACAGCAGCCTTGTCCAAAAAACAGTTAAAACCGCTCATCAAAGACCTTGGTTTTTTAAATTCCACAAAGACCACGTTTACTGCAGGTAACGGGACGGAAAATTTTAAAATTTTTACCAGTTTAAAGCCTGAACTTCAGGCCTTTCTGGTCTCCACCCTTGAGCATTCGAAAACATTAACCCGGGGCAAACCCCAGCGCATCGGCATAGTGGTCATGGAAGGCAGTTCCGGCCATATTCTGGCCATGGCCGGATTTGACCTCGAAGACCCAAAGGCAAACCCGTGTACCGTATCCGACTATCCGGCCGCCAGTGTTTTTAAAATTGTAACGGCCACAGCCGCCATTGACGCCATGGGGTATACCCCCCATACCCCCCTTTATTTTAACGGCAACAAATACACCCTTTACAAACGCCAGCTCAAGGACCTGCAAAACCAATATACAGTGGAAACCAGCCTGGCCAAGGCCTTTGCCCAGTCCATCAACCCGGTGTTCGGCAAATTGGGAAAAAACGTTCTGGGACCCGAAAAACTGCAATCCTATGCCCGGGCCTTCGGGTTTAACCTGCCCCCCCTGTCAGAGCTTGAGTTTGAGCCGGGCCGGTTTAATATCGGCCAGGGCGGCTACCATCTGGCCGAACTTGGCTGCGGCTTTAACACCGATACCCGGATTTCCCCCATATTTGCCGCCGTGATGGCCGGCACGGTTCTCAATCAGGGAAAATCCCCGGTACCGGTCATTGTTTCCAAAGTGGCCAACGCAAACGGAGAAGTTGTTTACAAAGCTAGAAAAGAATTTTATAACCCCTGTATGACCCCCCAAAGTGCCAAAAAAATGATGACGCTCATGAAAACCACCATTTCGCACGGGACAGCCAGGAAAAGCTTCCGGGGCGTTTCATCTGATGCCGTGTTGTCAAATCTGGTCATCGGGGGAAAAACAGGGTCCCTGTTTAACAAAGAACATACGATAAAATATGACTGGTTTACCGGTTTCGGAAAAGAAAAAACCTCAGGGAAATCCATTGCCCTTGCCGTCGTTGTGGGACACCGGGAATACATTGGGACCCGGGCCTGCAGTTACGGCAAAATGATTTTAAAACAATATTTCACCCAGACAGGCACCGCCTTGACCTCAACCACCCAGGATAACGGGAATAGCTGATTGTAACCTAAAAACTGATTATAACGTAAAAGCCGATTCTAGTTTGGAGGACAACCATGGGGAAAACAAATTTTATCCAGAAAATCAAAAACCTGGCCAGACTGAACATTGCTGTAGGGCAATCCCTAAACCAGGCCCGGAAAAACACCTTGATCCTGCTTCCGTTTCAGGAGAATGTCCTGTCCTGCGGGATCTGCGCCTTTGTGGCATTTAAAGGGGCGGATTCCGGCACTTCATTTGATATGGCTCCGTTTATCCGGGAAATACAAGACATCTGCCTTGGCATCCTGCCCGAATCTTTAGACGATTTCTGCCTTGAGGACCAATTTTTAGGGGGAGACGATGCCCGGCTTGATCAATTATTCGACGCAGCCCAGGAATTTAAAAAAGAACATATTTTCCAAGCCCTTTATTTAAGTGGTGAAAACACCCGACAGCTTTCCGAGATGGTAGACGCTTTGGCCAAAGTGCTTGAACAGCAGAAGACCACCTTTCGGCAGGTGGAATCCAAGCTCGAAGCGGCCAACGTCAAAACCGGCGCCGGCCGCCTGGAAAAACTTTCAGACATTCACTGGTGCCTGAAAAAAGAGGTGTTGGACAATATTGATGCCATAAAAAATTTATATGTGGTCAAGGACCAGGCCATCCATCCCGAAGGCTTGATGATTTTTAAACGAATCAACGCCGTGCTGAACAGCCTTGACCGCCTTGAGGTCCGGGGGAGGGATTCCGCCGGTATTTCTGCCGTTTTTACTTTGAGCAAAAACGAGTTTGAAGCCTTCCGGTCCGAACTGGTCAAAGAAGGCCTTTCCGACCGCCTTAAGGCCCGGACCAACCACCTGGTCCTGTCCAACAACACCATAACCATCAGCGACTCCTTTTCCCCTTCCGGGGACCACCTGGTCAGTATCGCCTTTGTTTATAAATTTGCCGCTGAAATCGGTGCATTAGGGGATAACATCGCCTTTATCCGCAGCCAGATTAAAAACGATCTGCTTCTCCAGCTGTTAAGCCGGTTTACCTTTGAATCCACCTCCATTTCCGCCCATACCCGGTGGGCTTCAGTGGGCGACATCACCGAGGCCAACTGTCATCCCGTGGACAATACCCCCACAGACCGGGAAATCGATAAATCCGGGATTATCCATGTCTGCCTTAACGGGGACATTGACAACTACCTGGAGCTTAAAACCGAATACGAAGCCAATTACGATAAAATCCATGAAAGCATTAACACGGACACCAAGCTGATCCCCCTCCAGATTGAAACCTATCTCAAACAGGGGCGGGAGATTGAAGAGGCGTTCCGCCTGGCCGTAAATGACTTTGAAGGCTCCCATGCCATCAGCATGCACTCCAACCTTTCACCGGGCAAGTTGTTCCTGGCCCAGAAAGGCAGCGGCCAGGCCATTTTCGTGGGCATTGCCCCGGACCATTACATTGCGGCTTCCGAACTCTACGGTGTGATTGAAGAAACCCGGGAATATATCAAGCTAAACGGGGAAGACAAAGGCCAGATCATGATCCTGGACCAGCATTCTCCCGGCGGCATAGAGGGAATCCGTTCCTTTTACTATAACGGGGACCCCATTGACATTAACGCCAATGACCTGCTGCGCAGCCAGATCACCTCAAGGGACATTGACCGCCAGAATTTCCCCCATTATTTCTTAAAGGAAATCTCTGAATCTCCCGGCTCCGTTGAAAAAACCCTGGAAAACAAATTCAGGCAGATCCCGGGCTCCGGCCTTTTTGAAACCCGCCTGGATGAAACCGTGGTGCCCTTATCCATTCAGGCGGATTTAACGAGCGGAAAAATCAAGAAGATTTACTTTATCGGCCAGGGAACCGCCGGGATTGCCGCCCAGGGGTGTGCGGACCTGCTCGGCCATTACCTGGAGGGCCAGGACATTGAAATCCGGGCCCAGAAATCTTCCGAGCTGTCCGGCTTTTGCATCCTGAACTCAGAAGACTCGACCTGCTCCATGGACAATACTTTGGTGGTAGCCATCAGCCAGTCCGGCACCACCACGGACACCAACCGGACCATTGACATGATCAAAGGATGCGGGGCCAGAACCATGGCCATTGTCAACCGGCGGGACTCGGATCTGACCTTCAAGGTGGAAGGGGTGCTTTACACCAGCTCGGGCCGAGACATTGAGATGTCCGTGGCCTCCACCAAGGCGTTTTATTCCCAGATCACGGCCGGGGCCATCCTAGGGCTTCATTTTGCTGCCATTACCGGGTCAAGGCCAAAAGAGTTTATTACCGAAGAAATCCGGGAACTTCTGGGCATTTCCGATAAAATGCGGGCCATCCTTGACATGAAAGAGCAGATCCGGACCTCGGCCGGCCGGCTGGCGGTGACCAAAAATTACTGGGCAACCGTGGGGTCCGGGGCCAACAAAACCTCGGCTGACGAAATCCGGATCAAATTATCCGAGCTTTGCTACAAGACCATTTCTTCAGACTATGTGGAAGACAAAAAGCACATTGACCTGTCCAGCGAACCGTTGATCATTGTCTGCGCTGCCGGAACTAGGGAAAGTGTTCTCGGGGACATCATCAAGGATACGGCCATTTTCCATGCCCACAAGGCCACCCCGGTGGTCATCACCACCGAAGGGGAGGACCGGTTTGATCTTTATGCCGAGGATGTCTTTAAAATCCCCCGGATCAAAGAGCATTTTGCCCCGGTCCTCAATACCCTGGTAGGCCATATCTGGGGCTACTATGCGGCCCTTGCCATCAACGAAGGCTCCCGGTTCATGTACCGGGGACGGGCCGAGGTTAAAGATTGTTTAGAGGAGTTCATCGACAAGGGGCATGATGAATATGAAGTGCTGCTGGAAAAGGCCTTCAGGGAAAAGATTGCCCAATTTTACAACCAGTACTCCAAAAAACGGCGGGAAAACGGATTTCCGGCCGCCATGGGCCTGGACAATGCCACCAATATCACGTTGCTGCTCAAATACCTGTCCGGCAGACTCCCGGTGTCAGACTTTGAGATCGATTTTCAGACCAAAGGGACCCCGGCCAACATGCTGAATGCCTTCTTTGAATCTATGGGCAAGGCCATCAATACCATGGCAAGACCGGTGGACGCCATAAAGCACCAGGCCAAGACCGTCACCGTCGGCACCAGCCGGATCAGTGAAAAATTTGAAGGGCCCATATTTGATGAGCTTACGGCCAACGACATTCAGATCTCCCAGATCACCCATAAAAATGTCCTGGTCATGAAAAACCTCCAGGAAGTAATTTCAGAGGTCAAGGGGGCGCTGCTTTACCGGATCACAGGCTTAAGCCTTTTAGGTGACGTCACCCCGGAAACCCAAATCAGGGTGATCAAAAAATCCGGGGTACTTGAAAACGAAACCTCCCGGACCGAAACCGACCATAAATTGATGGGGACCAAAAACATCATTGTCCGGGAAGGCAATGTTTACATCGGCAAGGGACGGAAAGACCAGCGAAGCATCCTGGTAATCCCGGTTATATCCGCCTCTCCGGACACGCCCAATATCATTGAATTTATCCTGTCCTTGAATGTGGGCTTTAAATCGTCAAAGGAAATCTCCCTGTTAAAGAAAATCAAGGCCTTGGGGGGAAAATACACGCGGCTCAAGGACTGGGTACTGGAAAGCAAGGCCACCCAGTGGGACGATAAATTCCTGAACCTGGTGGAGGTTGAAACCCTTTTCGGGGACACCGCTGAAAAGGTGGTGGACGCCATTATCAGCAAGCTGCAATAGCCATGACCAAAGCGACGTCGCCGGGTAGAAATCCGGAACCATCCTGCCCGGTTCTCCCGGCCAAAGCCGTCGGAGACGCATATAAAAAAGAGCTGATGTTCCGGTTCCTGATTGTCCTCACCCTCTGTTCCACGGCCGGGCTTCAGTGCTGGCGGACCCTGTTTGACAACTTTGCCGTTCACGAGGGCGGGATCACCGGCCAGCACATGGGCATTCTCCAGTCCATCAGGGAAATTCCGGGGCTGCTGGCCCTGCTGGTGGCCTACGTGATTATTTTTATCCGGGAGTACCGGCTGTCGGCCCTTTCCATTATTTTTCTGGGGGCCGGCATTTTTTTAACCGGCCTGATGCCCCGTTTTCCCGGCCTGGTGTTTACCACCCTGGTCATGAGTTTCGGGTTTCACTATTATGAAACCACCAACCAGTCCTTAACCCTACAGTACTTTGATAAACAAACCTCTCCTCTGGTGCTGGCCAGCATTCAAAAGGCCTCGGCCACGGCCAATATTCTGGCCGGGGTTTCGATTTTTATTATTGCACCCTTTTTAAGCTACCAGGCCATGTTCATCCTGGCCGGCAGCCTGGTCTGCGCCTGCGGCATCTGGGCCATGACCCAGAACCCGGTCCAAAAAGAGCTGCCTGTCCAGAAAAAAGAACTGGTAATCAAAAAAGAATACTGGCTTTTCTATTTTTTAACCTTCATGGCCGGGGCCAGGCGGCAGATTTTCACGGCCTTTGCCGTTTTCCTGCTGGTGAAGCGATTTGATTTCACCGTCCAGGAAATAACCCTGCTGTTTCTGCTTAACAATATCGTTAAATTTGCCATCAGCCCGCTGATCGGCAAATTTATTGTCCGGTTCGGGGAGCGAAAGCTGTTGTCGGCGGAGTATTTTTTCCTGATCCTGATATTCACGGCCTATGCCTATACCGAGTCCAGAATGGTGGTGGGGTTTCTCTATGTGATGGACCATATCTTCTTTGGGTTCAGCATGGGCATCAAGACCTATTTCCATAAAATCGCCAACCCCGAGGACATTGCCCCGAGCGCAGCCGTGGGCTTTACCATCAACCATATTGCCGCCGTTGTCCTTCCCGTAATCGGCGGTTTTCTCTGGATGGTGGATTATAAGATACCGTTTATCGCAGGGGCCGGAATCAGCTTTATCTCCCTTTGCCTGGTCCAGCTGATCCGGGTTCCGGATCAGGCAGACGGACAAGCCGAAGTCTGAGTATTTTTTTCACCGGCATCAGGGTCTGGTTATGGGCGGTAAAAAAATCATGTCATACTGAAACCCCGGCCCATGACTTTTAATAATAGTCTGCTCATTGGTTGCAATATCAAGGGGGATTTTATTTTTGACATAGTCTTCAGTGAAAAATTTCAACTGCCCCCACACAATGCTTCTATTATTTAATTTTACTTTCAGGTAGGCTCAAGTGAGCCTGTGTAAATAAAGTAACACTCAAAAATCACAAAAGGCCAGTTCCTGCGGTTCATTAGAACTCTTTAAAATTCAGGGGGGGGGCTATAACTGGGCCTAATGATACTTAAATATTTTCACTAACGGATGGTTGTAGAAATTTTGCCTGGTCTAACGGCATCTTTATCCCTATTGTCGATTTTTATATTTTCCAATCAAATCGTTTAAAGTTTTCAAGAATGAATTGAGGTATTCTTCATCAACAGTGTGATTGTCTGTGTTCTTTAATAAGTTCTGTACCGTTCTCAAATCAGTTTTGACCTCATCATATGAAAACTTTAGCGCATGATTATTTCTGATACTTCCCAACAAAAGAAAAAGCATATAAAAATCCACTAATGACCTTTTTCTAAAGCCTTTTTGTCCTTTCCGCTCTAAACCAAATAAGCTATTGAGTTTATCTTTTTGATCACTATTCTTTAAAAGAAGATTTAAATTTTCTATAAAGGTTTCAACTTTCCGAATACTCGTAATGAATTTTCGTTTTTCAAGTTCTTTTACTGATAGGCTTTCTAATGTTACTGAGATACTTTTCTTTTCTTTAATACGACAATTTAATTTTTCTTCTCTTTTATAAACGCCTAAACTGTTTAAATAGTCTTTTTTATAAGCGATATAAGATAGCATAGTTATCATTTCTTCATTGAGCATTCGATCTTTTGTTCCGTCTTTCCGACGCACTTTTATGTAAAACCAATCAATATGTTTGTCAGTTATTGTTCTAATCGTTTCAATTACATCTTTATCGAGGAAGGAATTCCACATTTCAAAAGAATTTTCTTTTATCGGATAGGGTTTGTTATTCAACCTGATAAATAGATCCACAGGGTCAAAGTCTGGATTCAGTTTAGAATCAATTTCAATAGTTTGTATCTTAAAGTCCAGAATTTTATCTTGAATGTCTGTGTCTAAATCGTCAAATTTTTTGTTGTTAAACTCTTTAAGAATCTTTAGTTTACCCAAAGAATAGTTAGAATTGCTTGTGTAAAACAGATTCCCTTTTTCATCTCTATATTGTTTCCCTAAAAAACCAAGAATGGAAAGTAGTCTTTGTTGACCATCTACCAATTCTTTCGTTTTATCCTCATTTTTAAATATAAAAATAGGGGGTAAATTTATACCTAAAAGAATACTTTCTATGATCGCAGAAGATTTATAAATAGAGATTTTTTCTTGCCTTTGATAAGAGGGTCTTAAAAGATATTTTTGTGTCCTCAAATCACTCATTAATTCATCAACTGGAACAACTGAAGGGTCAGGTTTGTTAGCTCGGAGGCTTTCAAGTTCTTGAATTTTTAATTTCGCATCTGTTTCACTTTGTCTTAGTTTTTTAATCTTCTTTTTAAATTTTGCATCTTTTATGTAAATTGAAAAATTTACATCATATCTTTTTTCGAAAAAATTGGCTGTATCTTGGAATCGACTTATAATAGGCTTGTACTGGAAACTATTGTCAGCAAGGTAGAGCCTGGAATTGTTTGAATAATGACTTTCTATAGAGCGGCAATCCTCTTTTTGAAAAGAAATGATTTCGCCACCATCTTTTTTTTCTTTCGATAGAATATCTATGGCCCACAAAATACATTCATAAATTAATTTGTTATTTTTAATCTCGTCATCAGACATGTTATTTCGGACTTCAATTACAAGTTCTAATTTTTCCAAAAAACTATTGCAAAAAGCATCTATCTCATCTGTGTTTTCTCTCAAAAAATCATAATATAGTTGAAGAATTTCTGTACGGTTATTCCCAGCAGCATAAGATGTTATTGGAAATTTTGTTAACACCATAAATTTACGCAGAAACTGCAATACTAATGCCATCTCACTGGAACTTTTTTGTCCTCGCGGCCCCAAAAAACAATCAACAATATTTTTTAGCAGGACTTTGTTTTTTAGCAACTTGCCTCTTAGGTAATTTGTGATATCATCTTCGTCATATTTTGCGTTGTCAATCTCGGACGTGTTTAAAGGAGTTATACCTGAATTATATCTCCTGAAGATTTCTTTTTTAATTTTATCTTCAACAATCGGATCTAATTGTGGTTCATTTATAACTTCAAATTCGAAAATTCGAATTTTGGCTGAGTCTAAAATATCCACTATGTCAGAATCTAGTTTATTAAATGTTGATTTTTGAAGTTGTGGTAATTTTAGCAAACCTTGAAGAGAAAGTGCTATCTCGTTTCGTTTAAACCTTTTAATAGTTTCAAATCGTTGTCTTCCATCTATCACCTCAATTTTACCATTGGAGTTAAAAAAAATTAAAGGGGGGATATCGGTCCCTAAAATTATACTTTCAATAAAAAAAGTTGCTTTATTTTTATCCCACACATAATTTCGCTGATAATATGGATCATATTTGATTTTTCGAGACAGTCTTTCTCCAAACAGTGTTTTAATAGACATCGAGTATGAGGTGATTTTTAAATGGCTTTTAAAAATTTTCTCAAATTCCTTCTGGTTTAGATAAAGTTCTTTTTCCATAAAAAACCTATATTAATTTTGATCCATTGTTATGTTTATTGAGTTATCAGAAATGATTAAATAGCTTAATTCATAGTCATTAATTTTCACCTCTGTATTGAATTTTGCATCCTCGAACCTTGAAATTGCCATAATATCATAGATGAGAAAGTTAAGAAAAAGAGAGAACGTTTGAATCGAATAGTTAAAATAGTCATGGAAACGAAAATCGTAATCATCGGACAAATGGACCTTTAGGGATATCTGATTTAAATCAATCATTGTTAGCTCAAAAATTGAATTGAGGGCCGGATGATTTTGGGAAATGTTGATCACTTCTCCTTCAAACAACTTATATTTTTCTTTCTTTCCTTGGTTAATACATACAGCCAACATTTGCACAAACCAATTATGAAATAAAAGAATATTTTTGTGATCGGGTGTTAAATATTTTTTATACATAACTTTTAAGGTCGGAGGCAAATGTTTGAGAAGATTGTATTTTAAAATGAAAGGTTGGAAGTTCCTGCCATATACAGTATGAGCGTTATAGAACAACATAAGCAACTCTTGCTCTCTAAGTTGAGAACGAACAATTTTTGCATAAAAAAATTGCTCTTTATCTGTTAGACTTGAGGAGTCTTCAATAAATCTAACAATTCTATACAACGATCTAAAATAATGCGCAAAACTATTTTTATCTTGAAAATAAATATCTTCATATACTTCGATAGATGCAGTATGTAATGTCTGAGGATCGTTTTCATTATCTTCATTAACCTGAAATCTTTGGCATAGACTATCTACATTGTTTTCAAAAAATTTTTGAGTGCTGTACAGATCGCGGGTTATATCGGTATAGACATTCAACAAAGCGAAGAATGTTGATTCAAATTGTTGTTTTTTAAGTATTTTTGACTGGGTGGTATATATTTTCCGGGAAGCTTCTAATTCTTTTGTTTGAAAGCTAAATTCTTTTGATTGAAGCTGAAGTGCTTCAATTTGTTTTTCAAGAGCATCTCGATTAATTTGAATATCTTTTCTTTGCTCCTTTAACGCTATATAGAAGAGGATTACCCCTGCTAAAGCCCAAATTGAACCAACAACACCTGTAATAAAATCGCCAAATTGACCAAATGCTTCTTTATTGATAGGTACACTAGCATCCAAGATCGGCTCTTTCCATATATAAAAAAAAGGAGCGGCCAAAAATATACATACGCCAATGCCAATTAGAATGTATGTGCATTTTTCATTTAGCAAAATACGCCTCTTTCCGAATTTTAATTTTGCTTTAAGCTTGTTTCTTGTAACAAAAGATATTACGGCTAACAATTCATCGAGTAAAGAAATATATTAAATTTTGCGTTAAAAAGAAATAGGGCCAAAGTGAACAATAATATTTAAGGACTCCCAAGCCAATTTTAAAACGGCGTTGGCTACTTTCGTTATTGCATGGATTGAAAATCTGCGAGATCGAATAAAGACTTCGAACAGACTCAGATTTTCGGTCAGACAACGCCACCAGACTTTCCATGTCATCCTGCTTAATTACTTCAGTTCATCTGCCGATACAAGACCTATGGAAAGTTACGTAATCAAAAATTGCAAAGGATGTAATCTGCCTCTTCGTATCCCTGCAGATATTGGGGGAATGCTCATGCGTTGCCCGAACTGTGGGTATGAATTCCATACCGATTTCAAACTCGGTGCAAAAGTCCGAAGAGTTATAGCTGGCAAAGATCCCGGCCAGGTAACGCCCGCCCAAAGGCCCCCATCTACTTTTAAAATCATCGTGTAATCTCCGCAGCACCGCCAAAGGTTCCACCTGATATAGTCTGTCAGTTGAAGAAAACGATCTAACTTTGTAATATATTTGATCAAAGGCTGTTCCAAGGCAAAAAGGTAAAATTTTAAAGGAGAACATCATGAAAGTATCAAATGCAATCGACACTTTTCTGAATTATCAAAAAATGAATTCAAAAAAAACACCATAAGAAATTATCGTTTCTTTCTGACACGGTTCAGAAAAGAATATGGTTTTTTTGAAATATCAGAAATCACATCCGAGCAGGTTATGATTTTTTTGACCAAGGTTACTGAGGGTCAAAAGCAATCAACGAAGAAACTTAAATTTTCCATGCTCACGTCATTCTTCAATTTTATCAAAGATTCATTTGATTCAACGCTCTCAAATCCCTGTGACACCCCTATATTGAGAAAAACATTCAAAACAGCCAAGGGTAGGTCGTGGACAATTCTTGACAGGGACATTGTGGACGAAATTATATTTAAGACAAATAATTCCAGAAACCGGTTGATGCTCGAACTGATGGCAAGAGGTGGGATGAGAGTTGGAGAGGTCCTGAAATTAAAAGCCAAGAATGTGCACGGCAGAAAATTGGTTTTATCTGATCCGAAAAGCGGAAATCAGACTGAGATTGTTTTTATCCCTAAAAAAGTAGCGGACCGTTTACGAGAATATATCATCAACGTCAAGATAGGAGATGACCATAACGTGTTTCCATTTGGATACACCAGAGCCCGTGAAATAGTTCAAAATGCTGGGAAAATGATAAATTTGAATTTGAATCCTCACGATCTTAGACGCCATGCCGCTACTTATGCAAGCAGATCAGGCGTTCCCATTGAAATCGTTTCAAAAATAATCCTCCGCCATGCGAATCTTTCAACAACACAGCGGTATCTTGGGAAAGTCAGTGATACAGAGGCAATCCACTGGATTGATAATCTTTACAAATAAAATTTGGGGGACAGGTAAACGCCGGTCCCCGAGTTACTTTATAACACCATATCTTGTGCCAAGCCTTTGCTAAGATTCAAAAAATGTAACGCGGATACGCCAAATCAGCTACAAAATAATATAACGGGAAGATATCCCGCCGCTTTACCCCGCCAATAAAATATATAAACCTTACCTCGCTTACCCCGCAGTTATCCCGCCGCGAATTTTTTCGAAAAAAGCTTTGCCAATCTATTTGGAAGAAGTCAATACTTCCTTGATAAAAAAGGCTCGAAGCTGCAACTTCGAGCCTTCAATGTAGACATCCGAGTAGGTTACGGAAGCCACACCACCGTTTTTATCTAACCACGGCTTCCGTAATTTAGCAAGAGCGGAAGCATGGAAATCGTTTTATTAAAACGTATCGAGTGTAAGCGATGTTTCCAAATTTTCTATGTGTGCCGCAGTTGCTGGCGGGGGCAGGCATATTGCTGTCAAGAATGCCGCCAGGAGGCCCGCAAAGAAGCGCACTGCAAAGCTCAAAAAAAATATCGACAAACGCCAAAAGGTAAAGAGGCCCACCGTCGTCAAGAAAAAAACAAAAGATTACGTCAAGCTGAAAAAACCATGGATGATACATCTACTATACCCGGTGTAACCCATGATAGTGTCTCTCCCAAGCCATTATGTTCCGGCCCCTGTTGCCATTTTTGTGGGAAAATTGGTTGGGTTGTAGAGCATTTTCCCTGGCGCGGATATGCAAAACGACCTGTAAGGGCCAATCAATGAAACATCTTAATGGAGGATAAGACAATGAAAAAAGAAATATTGACAGGCCATTGCAACAAAATGAAAAACAGATTTTCATCCCGGGAGCTATTTAAACTGAGAAACGATATCCCTGTGGATATGCTGATCCGTGACCATTTACAGATTCCATCCAAAATCAGGGATGGTGTTTTCCGGTTTTTATGTCCTTTGTGCAATGAGTTTCAAACCGCTGTAAATCCAGCCACCAATCTGGCCAGGTGTTTTCGGTGTGAGAAGAATTTCAACACCATTGATCTGGTCATGGAAGTCAAGGGATATGGATTCAGGGACAGTGTATTTTTTTTGAAAGAACTGGATGCGGTCTCCTATGTCCCGGCAAATGTGTTGACGTCTCTTGCCACCGGTATCGGTCAACCCTGGCCTGGGAAGTAAAGATGAAACGGCTGCTTCAACTGGAGACCCTTATTGCCCGTAATCAGGAGAGTTTCTATAAGATCGGTCAGGCGTTAAAAGAAATCCGTGACAGCCGCCTGTACAAACTGGCCCTGTTTGAGACATTTGAAGCATATACCAGGGAACGGTGGGATATGGGCAAGTCCCATGCATACCGCCTGATCAAATCTTATGAAGTGATCTATAATTTGTCCCCAATTGGGGACAAAACACCTGCCAATGAATCCCAGGTCCGGCCTCTTGCTCAATTGGACCCCCTGGACCAGCGCAACACCTGGAAGGCAATCATAGACAACGGTATTGAGTTAACCGCACGGAACATCAAAAAATTTGTAGAGGCCCAAAAAATACCCCCGGAGAACAAACCGGATTTGGCGGAACGGATTTCGGCTGAATACATGGCAGCCGTACATGCAATGATTGAACAGGTGCGGGTGGCCCAGCATGATCATTGGCAGCAAACGTCCCGGCAGGCTGCATTGTTGTGGCACAGGGTGATCCGCGAAAAAATTTTATCAAAAGGGGCAAGACAATGAAGAACCTGAGCCTTGATGACCGTTTTTATTTGCTGCTCCATAAAAAAATCATGAATAAAACCGGATCAGCCAAAAGAAGGTCCAAAAAATATTACAAAGACCAGTACAGGAAAACCGGCATTATCCCGACGCCCCTTCTACTGGTTGAAAAAGGGATTATGGACGGCCGCAAATGCAGCGGCCGGCCCCGGTCCATAGATGAACAAACCAAAAGGCGGTTTATCGAAATGGTCAAGGCCTCCTGTGACCCGTCATCCCAGGGGTTTATTTTTATTACCCGAAAAGCCAGAACCATTAAAAATTACCACTATTGGCTTGAAAGAGAATTGGGAAAAACCATCAGCCTTCCGGCACTCAGGCGATGTGCCCAAAGGGAAGGCCTTAAATTTTACCTGGAAAAAGAAGATTTTGAAGAAAATGCCCCGGTGAAAAACGCATTCAAGCCTGTTCCGGTGTTTGGCCTGATACAGGTAGACGGTTGCAACTTTCGATATTTAAAAATCAAAAATGAGGCTGGCCACTGGCAAAAACCCCAAGTCATTGAAACGTTTGATACCGGTTCCCGGTACATGTTTGAACTTGATGCCTATTTCGATGAAAGCAGCTTAAGCTCAGTGGATTTGTTTAACCGGTTTTTGCTTTCCACCCCATTTCCCCAGAAGAAAGTCCGGTTCAGGCCGGATAACGCCACAGGATTTGTAAATCTCAAAAGAGTCATCAACGCCTTGAATATAAAACATTCCGTTCCCGGAGGATTTTATCTGGCGCCGGATTTTTCAAGGGTAAGTGCCCCCAGGGACAAGGCCCATCTTGAGTCCTCCCATCGCAGTCTTCATAATTTTGAAATCCGAATCATCAAGGCGTTTGAAGACAGGATTGTAAAGACCGTTCCAGGGGTTATCTTCAATAATAAGAAAAAAGAAAAAATCACTGTGACACTCCTTGATATTACACTCCGGGATTTA
Organism: uncultured Desulfospira sp.; assembly: GCA_963663165.1. GTDB lineage: Bacteria > Desulfobacterota > Desulfobacteria > Desulfobacterales > Desulfobacteraceae > Desulfospira. The sequence goes on from OY760175.1 coordinate 2,321,384, forward strand.
AGACACAGCCCCCTGATAAAAGAATACCGCCACGAACATAACCACACCAAACATTATTTTAGCGAAAATGGAAAGATCAGTGCATGGGTTCCGGCACAAAAGCTGGAAGAATTTTTATCAAGGCAAGCCGATATCCTTACCTTTTCACCGGATGAGGTGCAGGAATATATGAAGTATGGCTACAGGAAAATAAAAGCCACTGTATCTAACAAAAGAACCATTCGCCATGACAACCGGATCTATTGTGTAACCAGTGGTACAGACCGGTTCAGCAGGCATAAAAGTACACCGGTGCAAATATCAGTATATAAGGGCAAGCTGTTTATTTTTGAACGGGGGGAAGACGGCATACTATTGGGCGAAGCCCTTGCCACAAAGCCGTTTGACAAACCACCTGACCCAAAATCTGTACCAGTGGCCCCGGATGAACTCGACATGATGATCATTTTTCTGGAAAAGCACAACATGGCCGTCGACCGGCGAGTCTTAATTGAAGCTTATCATAGCGGCCTCACTCTGGCCCGGGCTCAACAAGTGCTTCATCATAATCAATCCAGGTACAAGAATTATATGAAAAAGATGCGGCAACCTGAAACACAGAAAAAGCAGGCGGTATTCAATGCCTTTATGCTTGACTGCCGGAAATTGATCAATACAAACCATGTGGCCACGTATGCATCCTGCGGAGATTTAACATGAAGGCAGATTTTATCAGTGACAAACGAAGGGTATCATACCTGAGCGCCACTTATAGCCGGATCTACCGGGGCCGGAGCGTACTCATTGAGGGAGATTTTGGAGCGGGAAAAACCAGGTTTTTAAAACTGCTTCGTCCCAAAAAACTTCATGCCGTATGGGTAGAGTCCCTGTTCAACATACACGAAACCCTGGCATCCATACTCAAAGAATTGAACTATGACACCACAGCCACATATCGCAGAACTCCCCAGTACCTGAAAATGATCTGCAACCTGTCCAACTGCTTTATTATTATTGATGAGGCCAATGATCTGGATACCAGGGTCTGGCCATATCTTAAGCGGATCATTGATGCCGGTGTTCCTATTGTTTTTGCAGGGCTTCCAAAGGTCAGGACCTATTTGATTCGCAATCACCCTGATATCCTCAGCCGGTTGAAAACCCTGATTTTATATCCCATAGAGGTTGAGGGCTTTATCGAACAATATAAAGATATCCAGCAGGAAGCCGTTGAGCAAATTTATATGGCGGTCAAAGGCGACATGCGTAAATTTAAAGAAATCTGTACTGACTGCCGGGACAAGGCAAAGGAATTGAACCACCAATTTGTTGACATTAATCTTGCCCTGGAGTTTATATCTGACCTTCCTCCCCAGTAATCCCTGAAAAGTAGATCCGTAAAAACAGGCCACTTCTGATTTAACCGGAAGATGGCCTGTTTATATTTTGACCTTAATTGATTAACGCAATTTTTCGCCTGGATATACCTGTGAAAATCAGGGAACCACAGATTGTTTTTGAATCTTTTTTGAACCGTTACATTAATTTGCAACTTTCAATATTTTTGACTGCCAACCTAACCTACTAAATTTATATGAAAAACCATTTCTTTTTTGAAATAATGAACGAAAAAAAATCCGTTACATTATTTGAATGTGAGCAAGCCTTTATGATAAGGCGATGGAGACTACAAACGCTAAGGCTCACCCTCGAATTGTGGGAGGCCGAAGGACTGAAAAAAGAATTGAACGGCGTTATTGACAAGGGTTCAGGTCCACAATGATACCATTATGTTGCGAGTGGGTCTAACCTGTTAAATTTAAAGGCGATTTTAGCTATTCACATTGCAAATCAATATTGTATTAAAATTCAACACGTTAAAAGTTATTTTAGAAATTTTAAAGATCAGTGGCAACATAATTTTTTGTTTTACTACATACCCCTCCAAAGCTAGCAAAAGCTGCTTCAGTGGTTCATAAACTGTCAAGCCAGGCAAGGATTTCAGCACTATTTCCCCAGTCGATTAACTCATCAATTTTTTTGTCATGAGTTATTTTCGATTGCATGTATTCCATGAGCGTATTTTGGACTTCCCGTTTTTTTGACAGATCCAGCTGCAGATAGGTCATTGTTGATTCAATACTTTGATGACCAAGACGATTTTTGATATCCGATACCGGAGCACCTGAACTGACCATGTTGACCGCGCACGAATGCCTGAAGCAGTGAGCCGGGCTCAGTCCTTTCAGCCGTTTTTCCGGCAAGGCCAAGGTCAAATACTTCCTGCAAATTTTATTAATTCCATGTCTGGTCATTTCCCGCTTCCGTTGATTGATAAACAGCCTATGGGCAAATAAAGGGATGGGATCTACCCTGTGATTGCTGATATAGTCCGAGATCAAGGAGGCGGTTCTGGAGCATAGATTAATCAACCGGTATCGGTTTCCCTTTCCCAGGACCGCAATGGTTTCGTTTTCGGGGTCAAAATAATCAAATTCCAATGTGGCAATTTCACTGGCCCGGGCACCGGAGTCATAAAGCAGATGGAGAATGGTAAAATCCCTCATGCCTTCTTTCTTTTTCAGATCAACGGCACTGAAGACTTTCATGATTTCTTCAGGATATAAAAATCCCATCACCTTTTTTTGAGCTCTTTTCTGAGGGATGTTCAGGAGCCTATCGGCAATTCGTTTTTTATCCGGATGCATGAAGCGGATCATCTTGGCCAAAGACTTAATCACGGCCAGGCGTTGGTTTCGAGTCTGCACGCTATTTTTTCGGTTTTTTTCCAGATGCTGGAGAAAGGCAAGCACTGCATCCACCGTTAAGTGTTCGATTTTCAATGACTTGATTTTTATTGAGTGATGATTCGCCAGAAAATGCAGAAATAACGACAGGCTCTGCTGGTAAGCTTGAACACTTTGTTTGCTCGTCCCTTTTATCGAGGGCAAGTATTCATAAAAATACTGGTGCAGGCAACTTGTCAATCTCATGCACCCTCGCTTTTTGATTTCGAAAAATCAAACAGTTGCCAACGGTGCTCAGCATCCAGTACCTTCAAATAATAGGTTGTGTATTTGTATTTGCTGTGCCCCATATAAGCCGCCAGTACAGGCAGGGCATTTTGGCAGGATTTTCCTTGCTGTTTTATCCTTTTCAGCGTGTTCACAGCAAACGAATGCCGCAGGGAATGATGTGAAGGCTGGCTGAAGTTTGTAGTACCGATTATTTTCCGGGAGTGATCAAAATTAATATCTGTGAGAGCCTGTTTAAATCTGCGATTTATAAACATACGTACCAGTTTTTTCCCTTTCACCTTTACCAGCAAAAAAGGGCTGTCATCCTCATCAGGGAATAACCGGCGAACTTTTAGCAGGTTGTTGATTTCATAGGCTACGGCTTTGGGTATAGGGATCAATCGATCTTTTCTAAATTTTGTCTTTTCAATATAGATTGTTCTTTCTTCGGGCCTGTAATGGGTTTTCAATAAATTAAGTGTCTCCGAGGTTCTAAGTCCGCACCGGGCCATCAACAAAAAGGCTATATAAGCACTGAAATCTGACACATAGAATCTCTGGCTTGTCCGCATCGACTTGATTACAGCTTTGAGAAAACGGTCTGTTTCTTCCGGAGAAAATATAAAAGGAATAACGTGATTTTCCTGTAGCTCAGTGATTTCCTGCAACGGATTTTCCAGAATCACATCTTTGCGTATAAGATAATTGAAAAAGATCTTGAGCATTCTAAAAATCGTATTTATGGACCGGGGTTCAAGATCAAGTTCTGCTCTGAACCGGATAAAAAACAGCGGATCAAAGGATGTCCAAGTCACTTGTTTTTCAGACACATATCGATCAAGTACCCTAAGACCGTACATCATTGAGGTGTTTGAGTACCCCAGTTGAAAACGATATGTGATAAAATCCTCCATTTGTTCAGCCAAGAAACTTTTAAAACGTTTCATCAAGGATAACCTCCCGCATCAGGCCGATATGAATGCTCAGATACTTTTTTGTCGAATCGAGGCTTTTATGTCCCATCATTTCTTTGATTTCATAGATGGACATACCGGACTCCAACATATTCTGGGCAAATGAATGCCGCAGCCAGTATGTGCTTGATCCAAGATTGTTTTTCGTCATGCATTCTTTTATATCTCGGGGGATATCGCTCCTGTTGGCCGGTTTATAAGGTGGTGTCAACTGTAAAAATAGAACTCGGGATTGAGTTTCAGGTCTCCCGCCCACAATATAGGCAGTGATCGCTTTGATTATGTTATCGGGAAGGGGAAGATGAGCAGGATTGCAATTTTTTCTTGAACGGATAAAAATCTCTTTCTGTCTAAATGAGATGTCATCCAGAGTTAGCAACCTGATTTCTTTCGGCCTTAACCCCAGATAACATGCCAGATGCAGGGTGGCATTGGTGCGAAGGTCTTTTGCTGTTGACAGGTCCAGACTGTCAAACAACTTTTGAATTTCATGAGTGCGCAAAAATTTGGGCGGCTTTGGTGGTCCGAACTCCGGAGGGCTTACCACTAAAGCGCCAAGGTCCTTTTTAAGATCTCCGTGTTGATAAAGGTACTTTAAAAATCTTCGTACATGTGACCGGTGCGTCCTGCATGTCCCGGGAGCACGCCCCTTGTTGCAGACTGCTAAAAATTGATCGACCTGGTCAATGGATATGTTGCCCAAAGAGGTGTTTTCCCCCTGAAGATAGGCCGCAAAATTTGTTAATGTCCTTTTTGTATAGGACACCGCATCCCCGGAAGCTTGATCTCGACAGTAGTCCAGGTATTTCTCCACTGCTTTGGTGACCTTATTGTCAACTTCCATCATGGCTGCCTCCAAAAGATTGCAGGACAAGGCTGCGGATGGTTGCCGGATCGTGCAGTTCCATGTCTTTTTGGCTTTGAAGGGGGGCTGCTGAGGGCAGAGCCACTCTTTCCGGAAGGGACAATACTTGGAAAAGGTTGCCGTCAAATGCGACCAGGTTCTTGTCAATCAAGGCATTCCTGGCAAGGATGTAGTCATCAACACAAATCCTGAGCAGGGTGCAGATTTTATCATAGCCGTAATAGGACAGCCCATGACGATCCGCCACGATAATCAAAAACAGGTACAGCAGGAGCTGATGATGATCCAGGCTTGCCCAGAATCCGTCCCGCAGGAACCGGTGCTCGATAAAAGCAAAGCTTCCTGCAATTTTTCTGATGCGGCAGGGATCTATGGGATTTTTTGCAATGGACGCACGAAAACGGCGTTGGGGCTTTTGATTCCGATTTTTGGCTTTATTTTGTCCGGTCTCCATGGCATTGCCTCCTTGAAATGATCGTTAAAGGCAATTTACCCTTTTTCTCAGGGGGGATCAGGCCCCGTTTGTTGTTGGAACCGGCTTTTTCCATGATGTTTTTTTTGAGGGCGAGGGCCAAACCCTAACGGCGGTGGCAGGATATCCAAATGTGAAGCGGCAAGTTCCCGGAGATGGGGTAAAACAAACTCAACCCCAAGTGCAGATCTCAATGATGATAAGGTTGCCTGACCATCATTGGATAAGGACGGAATCAGGTCGATTAATAAAATCAAACTTACATGAATCAAAAACAGTCTGTGCCTCATCCATCGCAAGACACCAGGCAGGCCGATATCTGGACGCATATTGTCTGCTGCGGCCTCCTGGCTTGGTGCTGCTTCGATCTGATTGATGACCGTTTCCGCCTCCATCAGTGTCCCTGGCAGACGTGAGGACAGGCAATCGGGCAACAGCCCGAAGGTGGTCCTGCCATCCGGACAATACCACCGGGCGATTTTTGCACCGTCGGGATACTTTCTGCAATAGGTCCCATGCCTGGCAAATTTGCAGCCACCTTCCGGATGTAACGGGCACCGATCCAGTTTTGCATCTTTCCATGCCTCCTCCTCTATATATTGTTCAACAGGAATGTCGGTGGCGAATCGGAGCTGCACGACTTTAACCTTGCGTTAAAATTCAAAATATGAAACATTTTCCCATGGCAAAGATCGGTCGCAATACACCATGCCCTTGCGGCAGCGGTAAGAAATATAAGAAGTGTTGTTTGTCGTTGCAGTCAGCGGGAACTCAACCCAAGCCCTATCCTGCCGGGTTTACACCAGTTTACACGGAATTGGATCTGCTTTCAAACAGTGTGATTGATCTGATCGATGAAAACAAATTCGACGAGGCAGAAGCTGTATCAAAGAGATTATTGCATGAATATCCAAATCAGATTGACGGCTTTCACAGGTTGGGACAGGTCTATGAAGCTCAGGGAAAAAAGCATGAAGCGGGAGAATACTATCAAAAAGCCGCAGATTTTGCCCGGACAATGCCGGGTTTTGATCCGGAAACTGTTGAACGCTTCCTTTTAAAAGCAAAGAAATATAGGGAAGAAGCAAAGTAGAAAAACTATATCCAAAGAAAATAACTCATTTAGAACTTTTTATAGAAGAAAATCTCGCTACAAAAAAAGTCGCAACATAAATACCATTAAAGCCCACCTTGATATTCCTTGTTTGCATCATGGATACCGCCCAATTATTTGAATGGATAGAGAATATAGGCTGATAAAAAACGGTTAACTTCTGGCAAATCAATTTTCAAAGTATTTTGCCCTGAATAGTCTTTACACGACCCAACCAAGCTGATATGCAATCCACGTATATACTAATGATGATAACCGATCCGGTTATCCGTTAATTCCTCTTGATATGCTGATAGATATCAGATTGCTCAAGATAATCGGACAACTACTTGTACACCTGAACCTCATGAGGCTGAACGCAGATACAGGTTATTTGAATTTGGAGGACTAATGGTCGCTGATCCAACAGGATGGATATCTGATTTTTACTGGCACCTATGGCTTTTTTTTTCTGAAAACAATGATCAATTTTTCTACGGATTTGCTGCTCCTTCGCACCATCGCCCCCCTTTATCTCCACACAGGTCACTTGTTGGGTACGATTCAATTGTCGAGTATCATACAGGCTTAGACCCCAAAAAATTCGAATCCTTTCAGGAAGATCTATCCTGATTATATCGGATTTTGGGGAGGGCTTCGGTACCCACCCAAAGAAGCCGAAATGTAAAGGTTATGCAACCAGTTGTCGTGATATCTAAATTGATTCAGCCTTTCAGCTGGGCTTTTGAATCCGTTATGCCTTTTGACGGTTTCCGGGTTGTAAGGAGCAAAATTATGAATGAGTGTCCATCCTCGAATGCTCAGTTGCGCTGCATCCATTACTCCATGAAAATATTGAGTGCTGAACAGATGGCGATCCATTCTTTGCATCAATCTGTCAACCATGTTGCTCGTTCTGTGTGCCTTGGGATGATCATAGGCGTTTCTGTATGAAACAATATTTTTCCGTAATTTGTTTATGGGGTCTGATATAACATTCGGAGCATCTTGCTTTTTGCACCATTCGATCAACCTCCTGATTCGCTGTGAAAATGATATTTTGCTTTCAGCCCGATAACAATCCCATAGTTTTGATGCTGTTTCATCAAAAATGTCTCTGTATTTCTTCTTTGCCCTATCACGAATTTTTATGAATACATGCAAAAAACAACAAACGATGGCTACCGATGGAAAAAGGCTTTTCCATGCCTGCCGGGTAGCTTTCCATCCGTCTATATTGACGGTCTCCGGAGAATATTCAGGCCGAAGGCATTGGGCTTCATCCCGGTAAAATTGATAAGCTCCAGTCAAGGCTTGTTTTCCAGCATTTTGAGCAACAGACGCTCCAAGAATGCAGCCATTTCCAACAGTTGTTGCCACATAAGTTTTTTCTCCCAGAATCCGGGTATGCTTCTCATCCGCCGCAAGATGTTGCGGGATGTCTTCCGGTTGTCGGATGGTTGTTCCAACGATACTATTGCGACCAAGTGACTGCTCAATCCGGTACCAATACATTGGATCCTTACCGAAAATGTGGCTCAGTGCCCAGAAGGGCACATTAAATTTTCGCATAAAAAGAGCTTTTTCAACCTCATCGACCAAGCCGGTGAGATAGGGTGTCACAAAGGAAGGGCGGACTGTGTAAGCAATGCCGGACATCTCGATTCGCCGAATAGGGATCAACATTTTTTTTGAGTGATAGATATCTTTCATTCGATATCCTTCTCTGGAAATTTCAGCTGGAAATAGTTCCGGGAAAAGCTCAATCCTTTCATTGAGACAGTTCCGAAATTTGTCAGGATTTTGAATGTTGTCATTATAATCATCTTGAGAAAAAGGCACACATATGGTTCTATGGTTTCGGATTGCGGATTCTGTATCTGTTTCCCACATATAGTTAGAGACCTCCTTGGCGGGTTTGGTCTCTAACTATATGAAATTATTGACAAAAAGTCTAGTCGGAATTCCCTTTGATTTCAATGGGTTACGAAAAAGTTTTTTACCCCCTTCCAATGATTAGAGCGGTTTTGGCCTCTGTTCCCCTAAATCCGTTATAATCAGGATCTATCAAATGGACATTTAAGAACTAATTTGTTGGGACAGGGCGGCCCCACCCTTAACGTAAAAATCCAATTTATACAAAGGAGCTTCCAAAATACCCTTGGGTGTACCGCAGTTCCTGTGACCACATACTATTCCATGTCGCTAGCGGAATATAATGTTTCGCGGGAAGGAATCAAACGTATGCTGGGCCATCTTGTTACCGAGAAAACTTTTGATGAGCCAGAACGGTATATGCACCGACTGGGGGCCTTTGATATTATTAACTTACCGAAGCACGCCGAAGATGAGCAATACATCCTTAATTTTCGTCTACCAAAGCGACGGGATGTTTCCATGACGCCCCACCATAGAAATTCCTATGAGATTTGGCGCAGGGATGATTTTGCACAAAACCGGCACTGGGCACATGTTTGTCTTTACAGCGGAGAAACTCCGGTGAGTGACGCTCTTCATATTCTTGACCCAGAAGTGAGGGTGTTTGGACCTGTCGCTATAGATGAAACATTTGATAGAACTGAATTTCGACTTTTTGATGAAAAGGGACTCTTACACCATGAGGAGTCCGTATGGATTAATCAGTTTGCTATGAATTTTTCCATAGGGCAAGGAACTATTAGGTATGACAGCCCATTGACAGATCGTGGCAAAGGAGGAGGTGCTGTTGATACTGTCGAATCTTTGACCAATATAAGTGTTCGCTCTCGGGGTCGTGAAAGTATAACGAATGTAACAACCGGACAAGAATTCCGTGATTATTGCCGAGAAATGCGTGAACGAGGTAAAACGTTATTCAAATCGCCTTCACCGGATAGATGGTTTCCCAAAGGAATAACAGGATCGTTGAATACATTGGAACATGTCAAAACATTGATTGAGGGTCAAGGTGTCATAAAAGTGTGGATTGTTGATCCTTTTTTCGATGCGAGGGCTGTGGAAAATCTTATTCCAACTATTGGGGTCAGCAACCTTGAATTAGTTGTTATTACAAACCTAAGAAATATTGATGCATGCCGAGAGATTGGCGAAGGGGAAAACGAAACCGATCCTGTGAGTAACTTGGAAAAGAAACTTGATGTTCTTCGACCAATTATCCACTGTAACCTGAAAGTTAAAAACCTTCACACTACCCCGGGTTCAAATGAACAGGTTTTTCATGACCGATATTTGTGTCTTAAAATGGGAAAAGACAAAGTTTCAGTTTATCTGCTCTCAAACAGCTTTAACGCTTATGCAGAGAATTATCCCTTCTGTCTAAGTCAATTGAGCGGCTTTGCGGCTAAAAATGCCTATGATTATATTATTAATCTTGAAGGTTTGAAAAATCCAGTCACTGGTTCGAATCTGTACTGTGATCCTGACTGGAGTAAATAATGTGTAAATCCATTCCACAAGAACAATTTCCCTGGATGGCATGGTTGTTACGCAAATTGTCTTCAAAAGAGGAACCGGCTGATGATCAGCTTTTCAACAACGCTGCAAATCAAGGATGGTTGACTTGGCAAGAGCATGGTTTCTGGCGTGTTTGTGGAGCATGGGCGAAGGGTCTTCCAACTAATAAAGCCATAGTCGAGCATATTTTGACTGTCGACGATGCTGCCCACTTCGCCATGGCCATGGGAGAACTATCATCTGGTGTAAACGGCTTCCCGCTGGATGCATGCAGCAAGGCGTTGAATGAAAGCCCTGGATTTCAAAAAAGTGATGCGGTTTTTCAACGGATTGGTGAGCTGGCTAAAAAAAATTACCCTTCTGTTGAATGTAATTTGGATACGCTTAAAGTTGCGCAATTTATAAATTCGTGCCAGTTAGATTATGATTCTTTTCAGATGGTTTCTTCTTTCACTGATTACCCCAGGTTCCTCAAGCCATTGAGGAGATACGGTTTATCTTACGGCATGTATATAGCATACATGTTAAATTTCAAAGCTTTTGGACTGTGGCTATCTCGGCAGAGCGACCCGGCTCTGATCGTCCCAACTCTCAGCCAATTTTCTATACTTTTCTACTTAGCTGATCAAAAAACCGTTGTTGGGCTCCTTAATTCCAGGCATCCGTTCCTTCAACTAAATGGGATCATGGCCCTGCATGCTTATCGAGATAAAGGGACCACATGTGACTGGCACTACCCATTGGAACAGGCCTTTGCAATAGTCGATAAGACTGAGCTATCTATAGAGGACTTCGCCTGGACTACATTTAGTCGTTTTAATGAGTTTGAAGGGCTTTGTGGACGTGCAAAAGGGGTTTTTGAGTATCAAGTAAAGCAAGGCCCTGAACTTTCAGAAAAAGCAAAAGAGTCCAAAGAAAGGTATGAAAAAATTGTTGCTAGTATGGAGGATGAACTGTCAGTTTTTACCAATCACTTCCCCAAAAATGGGATAAACGAGAAACAGGCCTCTTATGTTTTGGGGGTTACTCGTGGGCGGCTTGGACTTCCTCTGCGGGTGGCAGAAAAGCTCCCAGAAAAAACAAAGAAGACGCTTGTTAAAGCGATTTTCAAAAGATTTCACTCCCAGACAGGTATTTTCAAATTAGCGAGTGAAACAGAACACTATTCGTTGCCCTATCGTTGGAAGCAGCGTGTGAACTATTCTGCGCGAGCTTTTGTGCAGTATCATGCAGGCAAGAATATAGGCAGAAAATTTGGTTCTCTCGCCAAACCAGTGGAAGATGCACTTGTGCCGAATATGCTTGAACCATACTTATACTATCGGCGACATCATAAATGGATGCATGTTTTTGGCAGATTAGGTTTACTTTATTTTTATACAATAGAAATCGCAAAGACGTCTGATTTGGAAACAGAGAAAGGGGGTAGCTTTTTAATTCAGCATATGGTTAAGCAAACCCTAATTTTATTTTTGCATTATTCAGGAGAGTATTTCACATCATTATACGATGTGTTAAGTCTTCGAGTAGCGAATCTGTTCGAGGGGAAGGTTAAGAAAGACACGTTAGAAGAGTTGAAGGCTTTTGTAGACCATCCTCGAGGGTATTCGATTACAAAATTGCTTTTGGTTTGGACTCTCCCAGAATTATTTGAAGGTTATAAAAATAAGGTGATGCATCTGTTTAGAATTTTTGATCTACTCCCACCTGACGAAGACGGTATACTTGAAAGATTTTCAGCCTATGCAAATATTATGGATCGTGCCCTTGTGGCTGCGCACAGGATGAAGGATTTATCTTTAAGCAACGAATTGGTGGCTGACTGGGAAAAGAGGTTCTCAGTCTGGAAACCGGTTGTAGGCTCTAAATGGTTGCTCGCGCCACATTGGCAACAAAAAGCCTTGAGCGGAGATAATGAGGGGTATACGTGGCTTTGTGGATTGCCTGAGCTTAGTAACTGCTTGTGTCGAAGGTACTGTGACGAGATGTACATAAAACATAGAGGGGCAAACAAAGATAATACGAAAATATAAGTATATTATCAAAAGCTGACAACGAAGGTGTTATCAAGGCTTTTTAATTATGAAATTAAACCGTTAAATGATTTGACTCAACAATGAACATGCTGGGGATAAAGCCGCATATGTTCAGGTTAAAAATCGAAAATGAGTCAAAACCTTTGAGGAATAGCAAAGTGAGCATTTTGTCTATTTATGTAGCGAGTTTTTTTTGTTGCGTGTTCTACCCCGCCCGACCCAGCTGGACCCCGCTATACCCCGCCATATTTTGAAAAAATACTACCCCGCCACCATCCATCCGATCATAGATCTAAGGAGGTATCAGGTCTATGAAAAAACAAATCCGACAGCGCAGGTGTAAAAACTGCCAAAATTTATTCAAGCCAGATCCCCGTCATTTGAAACGGCAAAAATTTTGTAACGAACCCGAATGCAAAATTGCCAGTAAAAAACACAGCCAGCAAAAATGGCTGAATAAGCCAAAGAATCAGGATTATTTTTCAGGGCCTGAGAATGTGGTCCGTGTTCAGGAATGGCGCCAAAGCAATCCTGGTTACTGGAAGCGAACAAAGCCTCCGGGAAAGCCATCCTTAACTGAAAATACGTTACAAGAGATAAAAACTGCCAAAACCATTGCTGGTAAAGGATCTTCGATGGATTTAATTCAAATACCGTTACAAGATTTAATATCGGCCAAGACCCTTGTCTTTATTGGGTTTGACACCCTCCTTAACAAAAATGCGTTACAAGAGATTATTGATGCCACGGACCAGGAGACGGTAAAATTGACACCAGATATTATGAAGGAACTAACCAAAAAGAAGAGGTGTCAGCATGGGCAAACGATTTTCTTCAAAGGAACTTTATAGATTACGAAATTCAATACCCATTCATGTGTTGATCGAAACGGAACTGGGTATTCCAGCCAAAATAAGTGAAGGGGTTTTCCGTTTTCTGTGTCCCTTGTGCAATGAATTTCAGACTGCAGTTAATCCTAAGACGAACCTGAGCAGGTGTTTTCGATGCGAAAAGAATTTTAATACCATAGATCTGGTAATGGCCTGTCGGCACATTGGTTTTGTTGACAGTGTCAAATATCTTCAGATTATTTTGAATACAAGAGCACCTGATCATGACGTCTGATTTGGGAACAGAACTCAATATACAGTCTTATCGTCGATGTCGAGTGCCGGCAGAAATAATGCCGCCACTCGGCCTTCCGTTGCCGGAAATTTTTCATGGGTATCTGAATTATTACAAACACCAGCTTCGTAACGAAAACAATATCGGCGCAATGAGGCAAATACTGATGAGTTTTCATTTTTTTCTTCAAACGTCAGGCATTCTTTTAAATGAAATATCCATTCATCAGGTTGATCAATTTTTAGCCCGTTACAACACCAATTATTCTGCCGGGGCAGCCAGATCTAACCGGTCACATCTTCGGCAGTTTCTCAAGCACCTCTACCGAGGCGGGTATATCAAAAAAGACATCTCTGTGCTGGTGGTGAGCCCTCCTGAGTTTGCTCGGTCAAAACCACCGAAATTCTTGCGCCCCCATGAAGTGCAAAAAATGTTTAAGCTCATGAATTTGTCAACAGCAAAAGATCTCCGTATTTATGCGGCTATGCACCTGGCATATTTTTTGGGATTGAGGCCCGGAGAAATCAGCTCACTTACCCTGGATGACATCTCTTTCAGGCAAAAAGAGATTTTTATTCGTTCGAGAAAAAATTACAGCCCTGCTCATCTTCCTGTGCCGGACAATGTGATCAAGGCCATCACCGCTTATATTATCGGCGGGAGACCAGAAACCCAATCTCGAACCTTATTTTTACAGTTAGTGCCGCCTTATAAACCGGTTGGCAGGAGCGACATCCCCCGTCATATAAGAGAATTTATGGCTGATAGCAATCTTGAGTCAAACACATATTGGCTGAGGCATTCTTACGCCCAGAATTTGCTGGAGTCCGGTGCTTCCATTTATGAGATAAAAGAAATGATGGGCCATAAAAGCATCGGAGCAACGCAAAAATATCTGAGCATCCATATCAACCTGATGCGGGAGGTTATCCTCGGTGAAACGCTTTAAAAGCTTTCTTAGCGAATATATAGAGGATTTTATCGAATACCGTCTTCAATTGGGATATTCAGATAAAATGCTGCTGTGCAGCCTTCGGTTGCTGGATCGGTATGTTGCCCAAAGGGATGTGACCTGGACATCATTTGATCCGTTGTTTTTCATCCGACTCCGTTCAGACCTCAATTGTGAAAACCGTTCCATCAATACATTTTTTCGAACGTTTCAAATGTTTTTCAAATATCTGATCCGCAGAGACCTGATTTTGACAAATCCCATACAGGAGATTGCTGAGCTGCCGGAAAATCAGATTATCCCTTTTATTTTTTCTCCGAAAGAAACGGATCTTTTATTGAAAACTGTCATAAAACAGATGCGAAAAACAAAAAAATATTACCTCACCGATTTTAGCGGTTATATCTCTTTTCTGCTGATGGCCCGGTGCGGCTTGAGAATATCGGAGACGTTCAATTTGCTGCAAAAGAACTACAGGTCTGAAGAAAGGACAATCTATATTGAGAAAACAAAATTTAAAAAAGACCGACTGATCCCAATACCCAAGGCCGTTTCTTGTGAAATCGACAATTTTTTGAACGTGCGACGGCTTTTACTTATTGCCGATGTGCATCCTTTATTATTGATCAAAGGAGATGGCGGAAAGTTACCCCGCCATTTCATGGATCGAAAATTTAAAAAAGCGATTTCGGCCATTAACCTTGATCAGCACAAAAAAATTATTGGTGCTACAAATTTCAGCAACCCGACACGGCACTCACTTCGTCATTCCTTTGCTGTAAATACACTGAAACGAATTAAACAACAGGGCAAGTCTGCCCAAAATGCGTTGCCGGTGCTGGCCGCTTACATGGGACACAGCGAATACAAGTATACGACCAAATATCTGAGAGTTCTGGATGCAGAGCATCGCCGCCAAATGCTTGATTTTTCGATGTTGAGAAGTGAGGATGTATGAGATTATCCACCTGCCTGCATCAGTATTTTTATGAATACCTGCCCCATATAAAAGGGACCAGCGAACAAAGCATTAAAACTTACCAGCAGGCTTTTTCTTTGTTTCTGCATTTTTTGGCGGATTATCATTCGATCAAAATCAAATCCTTGAAAATTGACCATTTAACACCTGACGCTGTTCTGGGCTTCCTGAATCATTTGGAAACAGACCGAAAAAATACCGTCCAGACCCGGAACAACCGCTTGGCCGTGATCAAGTCGCTGGCCAAGATGATCCGATTCATGCATCCGGACAAAAAACGAGTCGCAGAAGCTCTTTTGACCATCCCTCAGAAAAGGGCTCAAAAGAAGGTGATGGGATTTTTACACCCAGAAGAAATAATGAAAATTTTCAGTGTCGTCGATTTAAAAAAGAAGGAAGGGATGAGAGATTTTACCATTCTCCATCTGCTTTACGACTCCGGTGCCAGAGCCAGCGAGATTGCCACACTGGAATTTGATTATTTTGATCCTGAAAACGAAACCATTGCGGTCCTGGGCAAGGGGAACCGATACAGGTTGATCAACCTGTGGTCCAAAACCGCATCACTGATCTCAGACTATATCACCAATCATAGAGTAGCCCCCATCCCATTATTTGCACACCGGCTGTTCATTAATCAGCGGAGGCGGGGAATGACCCGGCATGGTATCAACAAAATTTGCCGAAGATATCTGACAAAAGCATTGCCGGAAAAACGGTTGAAAGGTCTGAGTCCGGCCCATTGCTTCAGACATTCTTGTGCGGTTAATATGGTGACTTCAGGGGCCCCCGTATCGGATATCAAAAATCGCCTGGGCCATCAAAGCGTTGAATCAACAATGGCTTATTTGCAGCTGGACTTGTCAAAAAAACGGGAAATCCAGGATAAGCTCATTGAATATATGCAATCGAAAATAAATCAAGACAAGAAGATTGATGAGCTGATCGACTGGAAAAATAATGCTGAAATCCTTGCCTGGCTTGACAGTTTATGATCCATTGAGGTAGCCTTTTGCTATCTTTAAAGCGGTATGTAGTAAAACAAAAAATTATGTTGCCAGTGATTATGAAAAATTTTATAATCCACTGTAACTCATTGAATTTAAAAGTCGATATTGATTTGCACAGCGGGTGTTTGAATTTATCATAAAAATCAATGAGTTATGACCACTCGCAACATAAGTCTATTTATGTTGTGTGCAACCTTTGCCAGTAAAGGCGTTGACTTCTTATGTCATTGAGTGCTCGGATCGGAAATTCGGAAGATCAAATTAAGCTTTTGAGGTGAAGACTACCTACGTAACATTGTCCGCTTTTCAGGTGAACGAACCCACCAGACTATCCTGTAATTCAGGCTCGTTCCAATATCAAAAATGATGTCGCCGATATTATTTTTTGCCTTTTATTTTCTTTGAGGTTTCTATTTGTTTTACCGCCTTATCGAAGTCGCTCAGTTCATTTTTTGAAGAGATCAAACGCCGGGCATGAAATTTTTCATACTCATTTTCAGCCGTCTGCTTTGCCGATTCATGGGAAATTTTTCCCGCATGGTTCAAAATGTCCCGATCATTGATCGAAAGAAAACCATCCAGCTTTTTAATCCAGTCTTCCATATACATGGGAATACGGCGCATGGCCTGGCCTTGTGCAAAAATAAGGTATTGTTCAACCAAATTATTTAAGGCCGCTAATTCGTCTTCATTGAGGTAATTTTTTGCAATGACAACGTCCTGCTTGCGGACCTTTGTCCCCCGGTAATTGGTCAGCCCCATATTGGGTTTATCAGCATCAACCCGGGAATGAATAATCTCAGCGGCTGTTTGGCCGGTTATGGCCCAGTGCATCTTGTTTTGGACTGTCTTAAAAAATGAAATACTGATATCCATGGTGGGATCATAATCTATGCTGTGGCATAAATATCGGTAATTTTCTGATAGAACCGACGCTCGGACGTCCGTATATCCTGAATCCGCCGTTCCAGTTCCTCAAAGTAATCAAAGGGAAGGTCTGGATTTTTCAAACGGTCATCGTCCAGAGTAAACCCTTTGATAATATATTCCTTGAGCCGTTCCGTTGCCCAGATACGAAAACGGGTGGCCACACGGCTTTTTACCCGGTAACCAACGGATATGATCATATCCAGATTATAGTAATCCAGCAGGCGCTTTACGTCTCGGTTCCCTTCCCTGCGAACCGTCAAATATTTTTTGACAGTTGCCTCCGGCGCCAACTCACTTTCTTCATAAATTGAATTAATATGATGGCTTATATTCTGCTTTGAACTTTGAAACAGATCTGCC
Source organism: uncultured Desulfospira sp. (assembly GCA_963663165.1). Lineage (GTDB taxonomy): Bacteria > Desulfobacterota > Desulfobacteria > Desulfobacterales > Desulfobacteraceae > Desulfospira. The sequence goes on from OY760175.1 coordinate 2,338,629, forward strand.
ATCAACTGCTGGGTTAACCATACAGATTCATCCTCAATCCGGACATCTAACTTAAGCCGGCCATCTTCGTCCTGATAGACCAAAAACTGTCCTTTGGATGGTGTGTTTTCTTGCGGTGTGTCCCCGGCCATTAATCAGTCTCCCATATTTCTTATAAACTCCGGGCCATCCTACTTACCCGCCTGCATTTAAATATGGCACCCCGAATTGCACCTATTATTAAGAGTGTTATTCTAATTTTATTGTACACGCTAAGCCGACATCAGAACAGCATACGTTTTAAATTATTTGCACTGTTAGGTGAGTTGATATGAAAAATTCGGCAGCCATGATAGAGACTTTTGAAGCGAGGACTACTTATTCGATCGGTTTTGTTTTTCAATAGACAATTGCCATAGACTTTCCCTGTTACTCCTGAGCATTTCTATAGTAGACATAAAGGCATTAGATCAATACAAAGATTGACAATTATTGTATTTTGACTATTATGATATGTAGTTGTTTTTATTTAAAGAAGAGGAGGGCAGATATGCATATCTCATTGACCCCTGAGCTTGAAAACACAGTTAAACAAAAAGTAGCATCAGGTTTTTATAACAACGCAAGTGAAGTTATTCGGGATGCTCTGCGGTTCTGGGAAAAAAACGAAGAATTGGTTCAGCATATGAAACTTGAATTGTTAAAAGAACGCCTGGCGACTGGTGCTGAGGAAGCCAGACAAGGAAAATTTGTGGCGCAGTCTGTAAGCGAAATTATTGATGAGGCCAGGGATGCCTGAATACCGTCTGACGCCTTCGGCAAAATCAGATTTGATTGAAATTTGGAATTATACTGTTCAAACATGGGGTGAGAAACAAGCTGACAAATATCTTCAATATATTGAAGATACGCTTAATGAACTCGCTGCCAATCCTGGGCTTGGTAGGCAGCGACCGGAAATCTGTCCAGGATATTATTCCTTTCCAGCGCGAAAACACATAATCTTCTATCTTAACTCAGGCCGTCACATTGATATCATTGGTATCTTACATGGAAAAATGGATATTGATAAAAACTTAATGTGAGGTGTGGACTACTCGTCTGGCAGATCTAATTTTTTAACCGGATGAATACCCAAGACTATCCCTGTTTCATATCGGTGCTTGTATCTTTTATTTGACTTTCTGTATTCGAACGATTACATATTCAATATGTACATAGTTAAAACATTACCCGAATTTGACAAATGGCTTGACAGCTTGAAAGACCGTATAACAAGGCTTCGCCTAAGCCGCCGTCTTGATAAAGCACAGCGTGGCAACCTTGGTGATGTGAAGCCTGTTGGAGAAGGTGTCTTTGAGATGAGGGAACATTTTGGTCCGGGCTGGCGGATGTATTACACCAAGCGGGGAGACACTTTGATCGTCATGCTTGGTGGGGGAGATAAGAGCAGCCAGGAAAGTGATATTGCCAGGGCCAAACAGCGGGAAACCACTTTGGAGGATTGAATTATGAAAAAACGAATTGCAGACCTGCCGGATTTTGATATGGCACAGCAGCTTAAAAGCGAAGAAGATATTGCTGCTTACATCACCATGGTGATTGAAGATGGGGATGCTGCCGAATTAGCCCATGCCCTGGGGGTAGCTGCCAAGGCCCGTGGTATGAGCGAAGTTGCTAAATTGACAGGAATAACCCGCGAAGCTTTGTATAAAGCGCTTAAGCCAAACGCCAAACCTCGATTTGACACGATTAACAAGGTGTGTGCGGCCCTCGGAGTTCGCCTGGTAGCTCAGCCTGCCAAATCTCATTAAGGATTTCAACAACAGTGCCGACTTGCCCAATCACCAGCCCTCGTTTAGATAAATTTTCAACAAGTGCTACAACATCATAAATCTTTATATTTTCATTATTCTACCTGCCTTTATTTGACGTAACAAGTTGTTAGTCTTGGGTTTGATTCATTTCGTTTAATAATCCAACTTGTGCGTACAACAGCTTTTTTCGATTCATATTGAATTTCGATATCGGCTGTGTAGCGTTGACCATATTGATCCTGTTCACCTTTTAGACAATCTACTTTTATCATCATTGTTTTTATTCGATTTGATTACACCGCCATGGGAGACAATGTCAATTTAGCCTCCCGCCTTGAAGGGGCCAATAAAAATTACGGCACCACCATCCTGATATCCGAATCCACCCGGGACCGGGTAAAAGATCAATACTTTTGCCGGTTTATTGACAAGGTTCAGGTCAAGGGCCGGCAGCAGCCGGAAAACCTTTTTGAACCCCTGTGCCAGGGCCGGCCGGCCCCTGAGGTCATAGAAAAAATAAAAACCTTTGAAACGGGCGTCACCGCCTATCAGCAGGGAAACTTCAAACAGGCCAAAGAGATCTTTTCTGCCCTGGATCAGGAGAATCCCTCCCAGCTTTACCTGTCCTATCTGAACCGGATCAATGGCTATCTGGAAACGGCCGTGCCTCCCAACTGGGACGGCACCGGGAGCGGCTGCCGATGGTCAACCGCTTAGAGACCAAATAGAATTAGCCTAATTCCCTTCCTGATCGGAGATCAGGCGCAGCTTGCGCCACAGCGCGGCCCGGCTGATGCCGAGAAGCTCGGCCGCCTTTGTTTTGTTGCCGCCGGTCATTTCAATGGCTTTGAGAATGTGGTTGTACTCCATTTGCTGGATGGTCAGAAAGGCGGCCTCTTCCTCTTGCAGCTCTTCAGGGGTTTTGACCCTGAGCCTGTCCGGCAGATGTTCAACCGCCATATCCTCTCCCCGGGCCCGCAAAAATGCGTTTTCAATGATGTGCTTGAGTTCCCGGACGTTTCCGGGGAAATCGTAGGATTTAAACGCCGACAGCACCTCATCGGGCAGGGTGATCATTCTGCCGAATTCCTGATTCAGCCGGTCCAGAAAAAACCGGCAAAGCAATGCCAGATCGTCTGTGCGCCGGCGCAAGGGGGGGATCTCAATTTCCATGGCCCGCATCCGGCTGAAAAGATCCATGGGAAATTTCCCCTCCTTAACCCTTTCCTGAATGTTCTGCTGGGCTGCCACAATAAAGCGGATATCCATGGAAAAATCAGAAGTATCCCTCTTTTTGTCTATGATCCCGAGCATTTCACGCTGTATATCCTCAGGCATATTTTCAATATGATCCAGCAGGATGGTTCCGGAAAAGACCGGGGGTTTTTCCAGACCGGATTTGGGATTAAAGGAAACCGGTTTAGGGGTATCATCATAGGCCGCCACCAACTCGGCAAAGCGGAAATCTTTGCTGAAACATCCGCAGTCAAATGCCAGGAATTTTTGATGCCGGCGGCGGCTCAAGGCATGGATGGTCCGGGCCGCCAGTTCCTTTCCCGTGCCGATTTCACCCTTAATAATGACGGCGCAGTCCATTTCGGCAATCCTTCTGATATTTTTTTTCAGTCGAAGGACCTGCTCGGTTTCGCCCACGATTTCCAATAAAGGGCCGGTTGCCCCGGGCCGGTTGCCCGTATCCGTCCCTGCCGAACTTAAGCCGTCACCCGGATATTCATGGGCGGCTGAAATTTCCACCCGGCCCGATGATCCGGCCGCCGGTGCATTGTTTCTTGACGGGGACGGCTTGATGACGATGGTTTTCCCCTCATCTTCCCAATGTTTGATCATGTCCCACAACCCGCCCATGGAATCCTTTTCAACGTATACGGATCCTAAAGCTTCGGTGGCCTGCTTAACCTTTTCATTGCCGTAACCGGTCAAAAGGACGGTTCTCAAATCGGGCAGAATTTCCTTTAACTTTGTAATCGTCACCAGGCCGTCCATATCCGGCATTTTCAGATCCACAATGGCCAGATCAATGTGTATCCCCCTTGCAATCTCGAGTGCCTGAAGGCCGGACAAGGCCTTTAACGGGGTAAGCCCCAAAAGGGAAATCCGCTTGGATATGGAATCGAGCAGCCGCTCCTCATCATCCACCAGCAATATGGTCTTCTCTGATAAGGTCACAGGCTACTTTCTCTTGGGATGGTCCATGGCCACAGCATCATCCACATCGCCGCCCTGGGCCATGCCGGCTGCGGCCATGGTGGATTCAAGCTTGTTTAATATCTTCCGGAATACCCCCCAGAAACTGCCCATGTCTTCTTTATCAAAATAAAAGGAATTCAGGGCTTCGGTGGCTTCCTTGAGCTTGTCGTCCCCGTGGCCGGTTAAGAGCAGGGTTTGTACCGACGGGTCAATCTTTTTCAACCGGGTGATCAGCACCAGCCCTTCCATATCCGGCATTTGCTGATCCACAATAGCCAGGTGAACCTTTGTGGTTTCCATGATCTTCAGGGCTTCGCTCCCGTTCAGGGCGGTTAAGGGGTCATACCCTTTTAAACGGATCCGGTCGGCCAGGGTGTTGAGGAACTTGGGGTTGTCATCCACCAGAAGGATATTGACATTCCCCAAAGACAGATTGGCCAGAAAGGTCCAGAAATCCGCAATATTTTCCTTGTCAAAATAAGAGGAGTTCAGGGCCTGGGTGGCCTCTTTGAGTTTTTCATCCCCGTGGCCCGTCAACAGCAGGGTCTGGATATCCGGGGAGAGTGCCTTTAATTTGGTGATCACCACCAGGCCTTCCATGTCCGGCATCTGCTGGTCCACTACGGCCACATGAACCGTTTCTTTGGCTGCAATTTCAAGGGCAGCCGCACCGTTTTCTGCGGTCAGGACATTGTAGCCCTTGAGTTTGGCCCTGTCAGCCATGGAGTTTAAGAACTTTACATTATCATCTACCAGCAACAGTGTGATTTTATTTTCATTCATATTTCACCTCATTGGTTTGCCCTGTCAAGGGTGTGTGCAAAACATTTAACTGCCATTGGCCTTAGTGACCGCCGCCTCCGAGCAATCCGGATGCCGCCACCAGGAGGACAATAATTTCCAGAATGGCGATGGTCGTATAAATCCAGTCCTTTTTAGCCAAAAACCCCTTTACCAGTACTGTGTAGCAGACAACCGTCATCAGGGCAAGCAAAGCAAACCCCAGGTAATTTAAAAAATCCCCCTGACCGATGAGATGGACCCAGTCCCATCCATGGGGGGAATGGGTCAGCTCAAGATACTCGTTTACCCCTTTGCCCCAAAGCGTGGTTACCGTGTGGATATCCACATGAGGGGGCAAAACACCAAAAACATAAACAAAATAGGTCGCAAACAACAATGCAATCCCGAACCAGACACCGATCACCAGGATATTTGCATAAATGATCTGTTCTTTGGAAGGCCGCATTGCCTGATTATCCTGTTCACTCATTTTTATATTTTCACTCCTTTTTTTAAATTTATGGCAGATTATCCGAGAAAGCCCAGTCCAAGGCCCTTGTCAATGGCCTTTAAGCCGGCAAACAGCAGGACCACGATAACAAACACCCGGATCATTTTCGGCTTGGCAATGGCCAGGACCTTCACGCCGATCAAAGATCCGAGCATCAGCCCGACAATGGACGGCACGCCGATCAGGGGAATCACACACCCTCTGTTCATATAAATCCAGGCAGCCGAGGTGTCGGTGATGGAGAGCAAAAACTTACTGGTGGCCACAGAGATCTTCAAGGGGGCGCCCATTAACAGGTTGAGCACCGGCACATTGGCCCAACCGGCGCCTAAGCCGAACATACCGGCCAAAAGCCCGATCAGGATAAACAAAAACAGGCCCAGAAGGGTTCTGTGGGTTTTCCACTCCACTGCTTCCCTGGCCCCTTCATCCCAGTAGATACCATTGAGGCCAAGGGCAAGGCCAATGGCGTCCTGCTTGGTCACAACCGGTTTTTCAGAATTTTTTGAAAAGAAGAGCAACGCCGCAATCCCCACAATGGTGACCCCAAGGCAGGTCTGGATAATATCCGGGTTAAGGGACGACAGGTATAACCCGAGCATGGCCCCTAATATGGAAAAGGTCGAGGCAATCAGGGCCACAGGCAGCGCCAACCGCAGATTGGCAAGGTTCCGGCGAAGCAGGCCCGGACCTGCGGCCAGGGCGCCTGCAAGGGCCACCATAAGCCCGACCCCCCTGACAAAGTCAATGTGAAAGGGGAAAAATCCACTGACCAGGGGAACGTACAACACCCCGCCCCCGACACCGGCCATAACTGCCAGAACCCCCAGTATCAGGCAGAAAAAGAAAAGGACGATAGGCCAAAACCACCAGGGTTTATCGGATGCAACCACGGCCTGTTCAGTGGCAAAGGCAAGTGCCGGACAGCCCAGTATGAATACAACCAGAAAGACCTGCAACCGATTTAACGAGCGCTTCAAATCTTTAACCATTAATCTGTCTCCTTGAATCTTGTGTTAAAATTTCCTTCGTTTTGCTTTTTTTGTTTACACATTTACTTTTTTTGTTTACAAATGAAACACAATATGATTATGGGTGTTGTATAGAGTATAAATTTTAAACAGTCAACAAGAAAATTATAATTATGAAACATGCCGATGTATTAGTGATTGACGATGAACAGAAATTTGCCGGGATGCTGGCCAAGCGCCTGGAACTTAGAGGACTGGAATGTGCTGTCTGTTATGACGGAATGTCGGGCGTAGAGTGGATTCGACAGTCCCCTGACGGGGTTACACTGGTTCTGCTGGATTTGAACCTTCCGGATATTTATGGCACACAAGTCATGGTTGAAATTAAAAAAATCAACCCGCAGCTTCCGGTGGTCATTGTCACCGGGCATGGCAGCGAAGCCGATAAAATCGAGTGCATGAAGCTCGGCGCAGCCGATTTTAAAAACAAACCGCTTAAAATTGAAACGGTCATGGCGCTGCTAAACAGGATAAAAGAAAGTGAGCGTGTCTAAATGATGAGGAATCATCCGCTTTTAGAAAAGATACAACCCAACTTTTTATTCCACAAACATAGTGTTCATCTGGACTCTTTTTACACATTTGAAAGCTATGAGCGGATCTGGATCAGTTTTATCTGTATCCTGGCCATATCCTCCCTGGCTCCCCTGGTACTGGCCACCATGATCCATTACAAGCTGATCCAGCGGTCTACGGATTCCGAGCTCACCCTGCGGGCGGAACGGCTCACCTCCAACGCCCGGCGGTCTGTTTCATTTTTCATTGACGAACGGCTGGATGCCCTGTCTTTTACCGTTAATGAAAGCGGCTACGACAACCTGACAGATCCCGGTAAAATCAAGCAGGTGCTAAACAACTTGCGGCTTGGATTCGGGGGATTTACGGACTTGAGCGTGATTGATGAAGACGGGCAACAGGTGGCCTATGCCGGCCCCTTTAACCTTGAAGGCAAAAACTATGAGGATCAGCCGTGGTTTGCCCAGAGCCTGAAGTCCGACAACTTTGTCAGTGAGGTCTTTACCGGATACCGGGACGCCCCGCATATCATCATTGCCGTCAGGTCCAAAACACCGGAAGGCGCCCCGTATATTCTGCGGGCCACCCTGGATACCGAACGGCTCATCCAGATGCTGTTATCCTACAAACCCAATGTCCATACCGATATCTTCCTGATCAACCACAAGGGCATCTTGCAGACCCCGTCAACTAAATATGGGAATGTCCTTGGCAAAACGGATTTTGAAATCCCGGCCTTCTCCCCCCGGACCATTGCCGAGAAAACCGTTGAGGAGCAGGACACGGTGGCCAGCCATAGCAAGACCATTATCGCGGGCTATTCCTATATTTTTACGGACAAGGTAAAAACCCCGTTTATCCTGGTGGTCCGGAAAGAAAAAGAAGGAACCATGCAAAACTGGCTGGATATGGGAAAAACCTTTAACTGGATCATCGGGGTCAGCAGCGTGGTCATTATTATTATCATAACGCTTTTGTCCACGTTCATGGTGAATAAGCTCTATCTTGCCGACAAGACCAAGGCCAGAACCATGCTCCAGATGGAACAGAACCAGCAGCTGGCCAGCATCGGGCAGCTGGCTGCAGGGGTTGCCCATGAAATCAACAACCCCCTGGCCCTGATCAACGAGACCGCCGGGTATATCAGGGATATTTTCAGTTTTGCACCTGAAGAAGAGCTGGACAGACAGGAAATTGTGGAGCATATTGATTCCGTGCTGGATGCCGTGGAACGATGCGGCACCATCACCGGGCAGCTGCTGGGCTTTGTTCGCCGGTTTGACATCAGGATAAAAAAAATAGACCTGGGTCAGATGATTGAAAGTGTCTTAAACTTTCATAAAAAAGAAGCCCAATACCGGAACATCTGTGTGAGCACTGCCAAACCGGATGACCCGGTATTCATTGAAACCGACAGCGGCAAACTCCAGCAGATCCTGGTCAACCTGGTGAACAATGCGTTCCAGGCCCTGGACGAGGGGGATTGCCTTGACATCATGGTGTCTTTTGTTAACCCGGAGACCATACAGATTGTGGTTAAAGATACGGGCTGCGGCATCCCGGCAGAAAATCTTAAAAAAATTCATGAGCCCTTTTTCAGCACCAAAAAAGAAAAGTTGGGAACCGGACTGGGGCTTTCAATTACTTACGGACTGATCAAAAAGCTCCAGGGGAATATCAGCGTTCAGAGTGTCGAGGGCCAGGGGACCATATTTACCGTAACGCTTCCCGTCAAGATTCAGGAAGGGGATTTGGCATGAAAGTCATTTTAGTGGATGATGAACAAAAATTTATTGTGATGCTCTCCAAACGCTTAAAGTTCAGGGGAGTTGATTCAACCCCGGTCATGACCGGTGAAGACGCCATAAAAGAAGTATCCCAAGCGCCCTATGATGTGGCGGTCCTGGACATTAAAATGCCGGGTATCAGCGGGCTTGCACTGAAAAACGAATTGGTGGCCATCAACCCGGACTTAAAATTTGTCTTTGTTACCGGACATGGCGCCGCCATTGACCAAGACAAGCCTGGATATGCGGCCGACGACATCTATTTGTCAAAACCCCTGGACATTGATGTCTTAATCAACACCATCCAGAAACTGGTTGGGAATAGCTGTTAGCTCTTAGCCGTTAGCTGTTCGCCTTCATCCGTTCACAACAAAAGGGAGAAAAGAGTGAATTCACCGATGAACAATGAAATGGAAAGCCTGAAATTTTTTGGAAAAGTCAACGCCAGTATCTCTCACGAACTGAAAAACATTTTTGCCATTATTTCGGAAACCACGGGGTTCCTTGACGATCTGACCCAGCTGGCCAAAAAAGGGGAAAAATTTGACCTGTCCATTCTTGAAAACTGCAACGCCAGTATTGCCGAAGAAATCGAACGGGGATTTCAGGTCATCCGGCGCATGAACCGCTTTGCCCACAGTGTGGACGACCCCCTGAAAGAAATCCATCTGGCCTCAACCTTAGAGCTGACGGCCAAGTTAACCGGGCTGTTAAGTTATGCCAAACCCGTCAAGATTACGGAGCCTGCCCAGGATATCCTGATCACCACCAGCCCTTTCTTGTTCCAGGGGCTGATATACCAGATCCTGTGCGAGCTGTACCAGATCCCGGAAACCAAAGAGGTTTTGATCCGACTTGACCCGGTTGCCGATACCCAGATTCAATTAATTGTGTCAAATTTTGCATCCAGCCCTTGTGATTTCCTGTCATCCCGGGATATAAAGGGAAAAGCAGCAAAGCTCAACATTGATCTTGAAGTCAGCACAGATCCGGCCGAAATTTCCATACGGGTTCCAAGGTCAGTGGATCTGTGACAAACCGATATGACTTAACCGTCAACCCCTGTGGGGTAGCGACCGGACAGCCTGTATTTTAGCGCAGGGCTTTTACGTCCGAAATAAAACTTGAAAGCTTTCAGCCGACAGCTGACAGCTTTATTGCCGGGAAAGGAGGAAACATGTCCGATAACGAAAAAATCAATCTGCTGATGGTGGATGATGAGGAAAAATTTTTAGATGCTATTACCGAACGGCTGAAACTCAAATTCTTTGACATTGAAACCGCCACCAACGGAAAAGACGCCATTGCCTTATCAGAACAGAGCCGATTCGATGTTGCGGTAGTGGACCTTCAGATGCCCGGTATAGACGGCGTGGAACTGCTGAAAACCTTGAAAAAAGGGCATAAATTTTTAGAAATCATTATCCTGTCAGGCCATGCCACCATTGAAACGGCGGTAGAATGCACCAAACTGGGCGCCTATAAAATTCTTGAAAAGCCCGCCAAATTTGAAGTCCTGGTGGATACTATAAAAGATGCTTATGAATCGCGGCTTAAGAAAAAATTTGAAAATGATGAAAAAAGAATGCAGGAGATTCAGTCCCTTGCCTTTGGCCAGTCTGCCCTTGGGATATTAAGAGAACTGTCCAAAATAGACGACGATCAGAAATAATCTAGGAATTCAGGCTGAAGGCTGAAGGGGATTAGGGTTGCTAAGCCCTTCAGCCTAACCGCCTTCAGTCTAATTATCTTTTATCCATACTCACATATTGCGATTACCCTGCCCCGGACCTAATGCCCACTGATTTTCAAGGCCCGGGCAAGCACCAGCACATCCACACCATCAGCCCCGGTAAAGGGTTCTGGCAGTTCGGTAGGGCGGGCACGCTCTTTGTGCCCGCCGGTTTGCCGTAAGCCCGTTTGATTTATCTTTCAGAAACAACATATTGTGCTTTGAAACGAAACGGGGATGGGTTGATTCCCAATAATTATTGATTTGTCAGATTTTTAGAGAATCAATTTTATAATATATAAAATTTAGCCTTGCCTTTCTCTGTTGGAGATGTTTAATCTCCAATTAAGTTGCTTTTCAATGAGGGCATTCATGCTTGGAAATTAGTTTTGAAAAATTTTTCACGCAATTCAATTGACAAGCCCTGCGGTTTTAAGTAACGGATACTAAACTATTTTTATTTTAGGGATAGTACTTGTTATGATACAAAGACTTTACATCCATAATTTCAGATGTTTAGAAAATTTTGAGTTAAATCTTAAAAAAAAATCATCTGCACTTTTAATAGGAAAAAACGGTTCCGGCAAATCAACTGTTAGTTCAGCGCTCGAGATTTTTCAAAAAATAGCTCGAGGTCAGAATAAAACAAAAGATCTTCTACATTATAGTGATTTTGTTACAGGACAACAAGATCAACCCATTCGATTAGAAGTTGAAGCTCTAATTGAAGATCAGCTTTATCATTATGATCTTGCTTTAGAGTTGCCTGATGGTTTTAGAGAATTCAGAATTTATGAAGAATCTTTAAGTGTTTCTGGGAAGTTTATTTTTGAAAGGAAATTTGGGGATGTCACATTTGTTAGAAATTCTCTGAATCAAAACGAATCAAATTTTGTAGTTGATTGGCACCTTGTTGCTTTGCCTGTTATTCAAGAACCCTTTGGGAAAGATCCTATCAGCATTTTTAAGACATGGCTGTCTCATATGATTATCTTGCAGCCTATTCCCTCATTGATGGGGGGGGAATCCCGTGGAGAAACGCTTCAACCTGTAAAAAATGGAAGTGATTTCGAAGAGTGGTTTACTGGCTTATTATCACGTTATCCAGCAGCTTATACTAATATTCATAATTATTTAAAAAAGGTTATGCCTGACTTCAAAGATTTCCAAAATGAGCTTGTTGGTAGAGATGCCAAAAGCATGAGCGTTCGATTTAGTGATGGGAAACGGAGTTGTCAGTACCCTTTTAGCTCTCTCTCTGATGGAGAAAAATGTTATTTTTTATGTGCACTTGTTGCCGCAGCAAATGAATTTTACGGGCCACTTTTTTGTTTTTGGGATGAACCTGATTCTTATCTATCACTATCAGAGGTTAGCTTTTTTATTAACTTTTTAAGAAAAGTTTTTGAAAATAAAGGACAAATTCTGGTAACCTCGCATAACCCTGAAGCGATAAGAAAATTTTCAGAAAATAATACATGGCTATTATTTCGTAAAAGCCACCTTGAGCCTACTCAAGCGAGACTTCTTGAAGACCTTGGTGATATAAAAGATGATATAATAGAAGATCTAACTTTGGGTGATATAGAATTGTGATTTATGGCTGATAAATACAATCCACATCTGATAATATTACCGGAAGACCGTGCAAATGAACAAATTGTTAACGGTTTCCTTTTGAATTCACAATTAGACGAGAGAAGGATTTCTTGCCTCAAACCTTGTAAAGGCTGGAAAAGAACCCTCGAGTATTTTTTAGAACAATTTTCGGACAGGTTGAGGTCATGTGTTCAATGGAGGTGCCTGCTCCTTATTGATTTTGATATGGATGAGAATCGATATCAAACTGTAAACAACGATATCCCTGAAGATTTAAAAGAAAGAGTCTTCATTTTAGGTTCGATTTCAGAACCGGAAGAACTGAAAAATCGATTTAATCCAGTAAAATCTTATGAAGAAATTGGCAAGGCGCTTGCTCAAGATTGCGTTGATGGAACTAATCATACATGGGATCATGAGCTTTTACGACACAATGAGGGTGAGATACAAAGAATGATTGGATCTGTGAAACCTTTTTTATTTAATTTTTGAATGCGTCACTTAATTCCATCCAGAGCTAAATTATGTGAGATTATTTTTTAAAGTAATCTTATTACATTATTTTCGTTACAGTCCGAAGATCCATCAAAATCAATTTCATAGAACATAATCCTGATTTTCAGGGTTCAATTCTGGTTCAATCTCGTGATGGAGGATAATAAATATAGAATGTAATCATTGAAATTTTTTTTGGTGTGTGATTAATCTCCATTAAAACTGAAATAATCATTATCCAAATTGGACAGAATAATGAAGAAAATTAAAATATTATTTTTCATCTCTCTTCTTTTATTGAACCTGTTTTTAGGACCAGGTTTTACGAAAAATTTATTCAATCTATCTGAACCAATCTATCTTTTATTAATCGCTGGCGTTAAAGATGGTGGAAGTACTGAGATAATGTTACGAGGATTCGGAGAAAAAAAATTTTATATCTTAATTGATCATCGACTAAATACCGAAACAGAGGGAAGGATGTATATTGGCCCTGATAGTTACCCTCAGGATAGTGAAAATTTGGTTTCGATTAATTCAGATGAGGAAAAGCAAATTTTGGATATGTTACAACGAATCATTGACAATAATATCAATCCAGAAATGCAAAGTAAGTTACTCAATTTCTATGCTGAAAACAAATTGGGAGGCCTTTTCATTGATGATCCCAGAATGTCATTTATTGAAAATCTTCCTATTGAGGACATGAAAGCTGCACTGCTTTTAAACACAATTCAAACTTACAAAAATGCCTTCCATCATTGAATTAACAATTACATTTTCCGGCCTCCGGCTTTTACATCATCCATACTCACATATTGCGATTACCCTGCCCCGGACCTAATGCCCACTGCTTTTCAAGGCCCGGGCAAGCACCAGCACATCCACACCGTCCGCCCCTCCCCGGTAAAGGGTTTTGGCAGCCTCTTTGCAGGTACTGCCCGTTGTATATACATCATCAACCAGAAGAATTCTTTTGCCTTGAATCTGCTGTTTTCCTTTTTGAGTGACCTGAAACGCATTTTTCAGGTTCTTTTTTCGGGCCCCGGCATCAAATCCGGTCTGGGGCCGGGTATGGACCACCCGTTTTAAACTGGTGATATCAATTTTCCAGGCGGGGAACTGGTTGTATTGTTGCTGATACAGCCCGGGAAAATGCCGGACCAGGACATAGGCCTGGTTAAACCCGCGTTTCATCAACCGCCGCACATGCAACGGGATGGGCAAAATCAAATCCGGTTCATCATCCTTAAAATAGGCCTCAAAAGCCTGAAACATAAAAACTTCAAAAATCCGGGACAGGGACAGCCGGGACCGGTATTTGAACGCCGGAACCGCATCCTGAACAATCCCTTTGTATTTGAGGGCCGCCCTAACCTGCCGGATATCCTTACCCGCGGATTTGCTTTTCAAACAGGCTTCGCACAAGTGGTTTTCACCCTGCTCAAACAGATGGCCGCACCGGGGGCAAAACGGCTTCTGAAAAATCGCGGCCCCACCGCCCAAGCAGGACTTGCAGAAAACCCCTTCAAAGGACCGGTCGCGGCGGAGTCCGGAATCCAGAAAAACCCCGCACTTCAGGCATCTGGCCGGAAACACGAAATTTCCCAGCACCGAAACCCACCGGGTTTCGCGAATCATGTCTTTTAATTGCAATCCCATGATTTTGTTCGAATAGGGGTTAAAGGTTCTAATGCAAGAAACGGACACCGGAAGAAGGGAGGCCGAAGACCGGAAATCACGGTTCCCCCGGGTATACGCATTCCGGTCTCCGGTTTCCATTCAATTTATTTGAATAATTTAACCCATTATTTAACCGGATGACAATCCCGCAGCTAAAAATTTAAAATTTTATACTAACGGCCACGGGCCGATTGGATTGTTAATCCGGTTCAGCCCACAACAAAGCATGAAAGAATTATAGCAGCTTGCAGATTCTTTCATATAAAAGTGTTGCATTATTGGCCCAACACTGCAACTTATACCTTTACGAAGAGCCGGGCTTTAAATTTTAACGTTAACACCATCCGGAAAAAAAGGAAAAAACAAATGAAATACGGCGCCATGAACTTTCCCGTCAAACCGGTACTGGATGAGGTTGAAAAAATTGCAGATTTGGGATTTGACTACGTGGAACTAACCCTTGATCCGCCCTGTGCCCACTATTCCGATATCGACAATGTGGCCGATCCATTGATCCGGGCCCTGGCCAGGCATTCATTAGGCCTTGTCTGCCATCTGCCCACTTTTGTGTTTACGGCTGACCTGGCCTTGGGGATACGAAGGGCATCCGTGAACGAAATGCTCAACTCCCTGAGAACGGCGGCAAAAATCAGGGCCCAGAAGGTGGTGCTTCACCCGAGTATTATCCACGGCATGGGTCCCCTTGTCATGGATAACTCCCTGAAATACGCGAAAAAAAGCTTTGAGGCCATTCTGGCGGAAGCCCGGGGGTTATCCCTGCCCATCTGTTTTGAGAATATGTTTCCCAAGTACAATTCTTTTTCCAGCCCCGATGAATTTTCAGCCCTGTTTGAGGAATTTCCCGACCTTAAAATGACCCTTGATACCGGCCATGCCAACATAGATGACCCCGGGGGGAAAAGGCTCTTCGAGTTCATTGAACGATTCCCCGGCCGCATCGGCCATGTCCATGTCAGTGACAACAACGGCCGGCGCGATGACCACCTTAAATTGGGTGGCGGCTGTATTGATTTTAAAAAACTGGCCCATATGCTTAATGGGGCCGGCTACAATGACACCATGACCTTTGAAATTTTTACACAAAAGCCCAGGGACCTTTTGGAAAGCCGGGAACGAATGGCAGCGCTTCTGGCAGAAATTTGATTGACCTTGGGTAAAGGGTTGACTATTATCATTTGGATTTGATGAGTGTTTGAACGGCACTGCCGGGCGGTCCAAACACGGGTTACGTTTAGGCACTGTATTGGGAATGAAATCTATGAATGCTTTATTGATATTTGTTGTCCGGCTGATCCTGGGACTGGTATTCGGTATCATTTTGACCCGGCTGTTCAGGCCGGACTGGGGGATCTACCACGGTGTCGTTACCGGGATTATCCTCACGGCACTGGCATACGGCATGAGTTATCTCAAAAAACGCAATTCATAGTATTTGATTTTTTTTGGTTTCAAAGGGGACCCTTGTGGAGAACATCATCTTAGGAACTGCCGGACACATTGACCACGGCAAAACCAGCCTGGTCAAAGCCCTTACCGGCATTGAAACCGACCGTTTAAAAGAAGAAAAGGAAAGGGGCATCACCATTGAGCTCGGGTTTGCCAGCCTGGACCTTTCCAACGGAAAACATATTGGCATTGTGGACATGCCGGGCCATGAAAAGTTCGTTAAAAACATGGTGGCCGGATCCAGCGGGATTGACCTGGTCACTATGGTCATTGCCGCCGATGAGGGGGTCATGCCCCAGACCCGGGAACACCTTGAGATCTGCAATCTCATGGGAATTGAATACGGGATGATCGCTTTGACCAAAATCGATATGGTGGATGAGGACCTGCTTGAACTTGCCATGGAAGATATTTCCGATTTTGTAAAGGGAACCTTCCTGGAAGACAAACCGGTTGTCCCGGTTTCTTCGGCCACCGGCCAGGGTCTTCCTGAGTTTGTGTCCACCCTTGAGTCCATTTGCAGCCAGCTGCCGGAACGAAAATTTTCTCCCATTTTCAGGCTTCCCGTGGACCGGGTTTTTTCCATGAAAGGGTTTGGCACGGTCATTACAGGGACCCTGATTTCCGGAAAGGTGAGCGTGGGAGAAGACATCATGGTCTTTCCCAAACGGATCACCTCCAAGGTCAGGGGAATCCAGGTTCACTCAAACGGCGTGGAAACCGCCGGCCCCGGCACCCGGACCGCCATCAATTTCCAGGGCCTTGACAAAGAGGCCGTTACCCGGGGGGATATCCTGTCCAGCCCCAACACCCTGATTGAAAGCTATATGGTAGATGCCAGCTTTCTCTACCTGAAAAGCAACACCAAGCCCGTCAAAACAAGGACACGGATCCGGTTCCATTCGGGCACCAGCGAAATTTTAGGATACCTTATTCTTCTGGACAGGGATGAACTGTTGCCCGGAGATGAAGCCCCGGTCCAGTTTAGGCTCGAATCTCCGGTCTGCTGCATCAAGGATGACCGGTACGTGATCCGCAGTTATTCACCCATCCGGACCATTGGCGGCGGTGCTGTCCTCAACCCGGTGTCCCGGAAATATAAACTCAATGACCAGGCTGTGATAAACGGCCTTAAAGAACTGCTCCCAGGAGACCCTGAGCAGACCATTTTGTTTTTTCTGTCCCTTAAAGGGGTTACGGGAATCTCCTTTGGCGAGCTTCGGGTCATGACCAATATTGCCGATAAGCCCCTGGCAGCGCTTCTCCAAAAACTCCAGGCCCGGCAGGATATTGTTCAAATCGACAAGGAACGCCAGGTTTACGTCAGCGGTTCGATTTTTGAAAATTTTAAAGAAAAAGTCATCAAAAAAATCCAGGACTTTCATGAAGCCAACCCCCTGAAAGAAGGCATGCCCACCCAGGAATTAAAATCCAAATTCCAGTATATCCAGGACCCCAAGTTTTTTAACATTCTCTTTGCCCGGCTGGCCAAGGATGAGGCCATTGTTCAAGATAAAAACCTGGTTAAACTGGCCGGTTTCAAAGTGGCCCTGAAGGTGGACCAGCACGAAATCAAGGACAAAATTATTCAGATTTATAAGGATTCCGGCCTCACCCCGCCCTTTTTCAGAACCATCTGCCAGGACCTTGACCTGGATGAAAAAACAGCCAAGGGGGTGCTTCACATGCTGATCGAAGAAAACGCCATTGTAAAGACCAAAGATGACCTCTACTTTGACGCCAAAATCATTGGAGACCTTGAAGCCAAAGTGATTGATTTTTTAAAAGCCAACGAACAGATGTCCACCCCTGATTTCAAAGACATGACCGGCATTTCCCGGAAGTTTATTATTCCCTTGATTGAGTATTTTGATTCTACCCGGCTGACCATCAGGGTCGGAGATGTCCGGCAGCTAAGACGCAAACTCTAATGTTTGGCTCACAAATTTGTGAGCCAAAGCGCACTTGATGGGTTATCTAACCAAACACACTTCTTGCTCAAAAAACTTATGAATTTTACCATTGCGGCATCAGGGGGAGATGTTGATGCCGGCCCTTACATAATCCAAATTATTTTAACACGTTCTATCCGTTAAACCCCTTATCCTGAGGGGAAACAAAAGTTTTGCAAACCATTTTCTAATCCTTTCTTAACCATTTCTTAAAACATTAGGTATAAGACAAGAAACATTCTTTTAGTGACTTTCATGAACTTAACTGAACAGGATGCTTTATGGAAAAAAATTCACCTTTTCGGATAGAGGTCTTTAACCGGCCGGGGCAGCGTCTCATGGACACCGAACTTCAAGTCCTGGTCCGTGACATCCAGAAAATTGCCGGCTCATGCTTTAAGAAACTTCCCCCCTACCAGGCCATGGTGGGAACCAGGGAAGAACTGTCGGACAAACTCATCAGTGTGGCCTGGAATGAAGACAGCACCCCTTGCGGATTCTGCTCCATGGTTTTCCTTCCGGTTGAAGGCGTCGGCGATGTCCTGCATTTGGGACTGACCTGTGTAACGCCTGAATCCCGGGGCCGGAAACTGACCCACCTGCTGGTTAAAAAAGCGCTCACCAGCTACCTGTTCAGACAGAATCCCTTTGGCCGGATCTGGGTCAGCAACTGTGCCGCTGTGTTGAGCAGCCTTGGCAATGTGGCCATGCACTTTGAAAATGTCTACCCCTCTCCTTTTTATCTGAAGCGGCCCAATAAACACCACCTGACGATTGCCAAAGCCATTGATGAACGGTTCAGGGACAAAATGTATGTGCTTTCCGATGCGGTCCTGGATGAAGACCGGTTTATTTTCAAAGGAAGCGTCAAGGACACGGTCTTTCACAAAGAAAAAGGCGATTTCCAGTACTATCACCGAAAAAGCTATTTAAACCGGTTTTATTCCGGACTGATGGATTTCAGCCAGGGAGATGAGGTCCTCCAGATTGGCTATTTCAGGCTGGCATCCATCCTCAAATACTATCTGCGTCAGCATAGGATCAAAAGACTTAACCATATGGAGAGACCCGTCATTGAATCGGTCTGACAGGATTCTTTTTCTGCGGCCTTATCTTCGCCTGATCCGGGTGCTTGCCCTGACCGTTTTTCATGTGGCCGGTGTTGTTGCCGCCACTGTCTTTAAAGGGTGGGACCCGTCCCGGGTAGCCGGTCAGGCAAAGGGATGGGCCGCTGATCTGGTGAACCGGCTCCATATTGACATCCAGATGGAAGGCAGGTTCCCTGACCACGGGGTCCTGGTGGTCTCCAACCACCGGTCCTATCTGGACATTGTGGTGATCCTGTCTCAGATTGAATCCGCCTTTCTGGCCAAAACAGAGTTGCGCAAATGGCCGGTTTTCGGTTACGCCGCCATGAAGGGCAATACCGTCTTTGTCGACCGTTCCAGCCGCGACAGCCGGAAAGCGGCAAGAAAACAAATCCTGGACCGGCTCAACCAGGGCATTTCAGTGGTGGTGTTTCCCGAAGGGACAACCAGTGCAGGCCCCGGCCTCCTTGCACTTAAAAACGGTATTTTTGACATCACAGCTGAAAAAAACATCCCCGTGGTCCCGGTTGCGGTCTTTTATGAAAATAAAAATGCCGCATGGATAGATGACGACACCTTTGTCCGCCATTTCCTGGACATTTTCAAAACCAAACCCTTAAAAAGCCATCTTATCATCGGCCCCGTCCTAACAAAGACCAATGCCGCAGATCTCAAGGCCTCCTGTTATCATTTCATTGAACAGGCCCTGGCATCAACAGACAACAGCCCTGCCGTATAGAATTTCACATCTGCCTGGTAGAAACCATCCCTGAAAATTTAATCTCCAGTTGGCCGGAAACCAACTCCGGTCATCGGCGACTTCCGGTCGAAAGGCATGCTGCAGCAAGCATACCGGATGCTATTTCAACGCACAGCAGTGAAATAAAAGTGATTCCTTTCCTTTTCGATGTTCTTAAATACAAAGAGAAGGACAAAGCCCGCCGATATAAATGGATAACCGCTTCCCTCAACAAAAGGCATAGGGGGCTTCCAAAATGCCGTATCCGGCCCGGCCTGTTGAAAAGTGACTATTTATAGACGTCGCTTTTTGGGATTTCATCAGATACAGGAGTTTAATATATTAAATTTACTGGTGGCGTTTCCAGGCAGGCACAATATCTGGTGGTTGGATAATTTCAGAAAAATCGTTCAATCATACTATTATGTGGGGTTCCAATTTACTTCACTCACCAGAAAATTGACAGTAAAAAGTAGTCCATGTTTTGTGTTAATTGTAGCGGCTCGGAATAATTCTCTCCAGGCTCTATTTATACGTTAATAAGATTTCAAAATCTGTCAGAAAAATACAGTTGACCGAGAAGCCATTTCGTTAATCATATCAGCATATTACCATCTATTAAGATTTGGTTCGGCCAGTAATTTTTCTTGACATTATAAAAACCTAAAGATACATGAACAAATGTCCGTAATATTAATCTCAATTATTTAGGATGCTATCATGAAAATTCCCCGATTATTCATAATTTTTTGTGTATCATTTTTAAGTCTTATTTATACGAACAAGGGATTCTGTGGTCTCGTTTTAACGGATGGCGAATCTTATACTTTCGAATTCACGTCTTTGCCTTATGGTTCGGAGTATATGGAAGAATATTTTATTTATGCTTTGATCCGAGTCTCATCAACGACCCCTGATACACCTCAGTTTATGTTTTCCGTTTATGAGGACTCTTTGGGGCAGTCGCCAATTAAATCAAGTTTGAGCAGTGTTGATCCAGAATTTGGCGTGCAGAGTATTGGGTATTTTGATAGACCTGAATCATCACCATGGCAGGACTTACAAGGCGTTTTTTGTATAGACGTCATCGAAGGGACAATAGAAATTGAATCGATCACCGCAGCGGCAATCATTAATGATGTTCTCTATCAACAAGTGTTTCCTGTCCCAATTTCAAGTTCTTGTTCAATTCTTTTATCGGGAATTCTTGTTATTGTTTTGATCCGATGTAAAAGAAACAAATCTGATTATAATAAATCCATCCCTTGTTAATTAAGGAAATCTGATCATGAATTCCAACACTCTGAAATGGTTGTGTATCTGTCTTGTGTTTTCGTTAAATGGGATACTATTTGCTAAAACGGCGAATGCTCTCCCACGCCTTGATTTCCCGCCTCCAAATATTTTCATTTATTCTTTTCCAGCTCCAGAGTTTGATTCTGAAAGCGGATTGGTGAAAGGAGAAATTGTTTTAAAAAATACTGGAGGAAATTATATTGGAGCCTTTCCAATTTCAGTTTGGATTGAAGGACTTGAATCGCAAACCAAGGTATCCGTATGGGTAAACAACATGTCCGGATATGGATATACCAGAAGTTTTTCCTACCATTTTAATTGCAATACCGGAATGTATATACTTAACCGGTCATACTGGGTAATGGCTAAAATAGATAACGGCACTTCTCTCAGAAGTAATGGTTCTTTCCAATATTCAACCCCTGATTACTATAAACCGAACCTAACTTTTGATTTCAGTGATCAAGAAGCTAATGGGTATGTTTTTGACTCCGTGACGAATGAAATCTCTTTTTCAAATGCAATTATCAATAAGGGAACATGGGAAGCGGATTTATTTACAGTGACTTGGTATTTTTCCGAAGATGAAACTATAGATACCAATGACTTTGAAATTGGTTCGTATACGATTTCTGAAGGATTGTCCGCCTTAAGCCCGTCATATGCATTGTCAGATGTCACTTTCGATTTGGATAATCTATCAGGATTGACTCCTGGGAATTATTATGTCGGAATTATTATTGATTCCAATGAGGATGTAGCCGAAAGCTGGGAGGATGATAATACAAGTTATTTTTCGGGCTTTTTCGTTTGGGGCGGGGCAACAGGTCCTGCAAATTTGACGTTTAGCACAATAGAGACAGAACATAGCTGGAGTTATAACACAACTACTCATGAATTATATTTAAGAAATACAATTGAAAATACGGGCTCTTTTCAATCTGGTGAATTTAGGGTCAGACGATATTTATACTCATCAGATGTTGGATATATCCTATACGACAGTGAGATAATAGAAGAGTTGTTACCTTCGGGAAAACAGCCGCTAATCAATACAGTTGATCTTGACGAAATTAGCGGTCTGCCTAACGGATCGTATTCCATAGTTGTTTTTATAGACGATCAGGAGGTCATTGATGAAACAGATGAAACAGATAACTTTGGTTCATTTGTGGCCGAAGGTGATTCTATGTTTGTTTATAACAACAGCTTAAAAGCAAACTTAGGCTTCTACTCAAATTCTGATCAAGGCATTTACAATTCCATGGCATACTATCCTGAAAATCATTTCATTTATTTTCGCAGCGGAATTGGCAACTATGGCCAGACAGCAGCCCCATCCTTCAAAGTAGGCTATTACCTTTCTGAAGACACAGTGATAGATCCTAATGAAGATTATTTTCTATTTTATTGGCTTTTACCAAATGGACTTTTAGGAGGTAGCGCATCTGGTTCAGATATTATTACAAGAAGTTTGGATGTTTATGCCCCTGATCTTCCAGTTGGCACCTATTATTTTGGTATGTATATTGATCCTGAATTCGCAGTGGATGAATATGATGAATTGCTTAGTGATAATAGTGCCTATTTTGGGGATTTGAGCCAAATAATCGAATGGACTGGGCCTTATTGCGATGGGGATTTTGAACCCGACGGAGATGTTGACGGATCAGATTTAGAGGTTTTTATTACCGAATACAGTGCTGGTTCCTACCAGGCAGAGCATATCCCGATATTTACCCAGAACTTTGGAAAAAACAACTGTGCTACGCTTCCTGTTGGAACTGAATCTGCCCAACAAAGCACTTCTTCCGTAATTCCGGCTGAGACGGTAAATAGCCAACTGCTTGGAGAGGTTTCATCAAACTTAGAATTAAGCGTTCAAACTGTTTTGCAAACAAAAGAGCCCTTAATAGTTTCGACGGCTTCAAAAGAAGCCGACATGAGCTGGCCACTAATTGAAGATTACGCTCCCAGTTCAGAAACAGTCCAAGCAGAAACTCAAGAAAAGGAAAGGACTCCAGATGAGTTCGTCATTAAAGAAATAAGCTGGAGTGCTTCCAACAACCAGGATGGAGTTGTATCCGGTGAATTGGAATGGCAGATTAACGAAATCAATCTTGAGTTAGGCACAAATATCATAAATTTAATTGTTACAGATGCCCTCGGCAACATAGCCGAAAAAGAAATACAAGTGGTTTACAATGAAATTTTGACAGAAGATGGAACAACAAGACTGCCGGAACAATGGACCCGCAGGCTGACGTATGAATTCAACTTTGACGAAACAGATTCCGAGGATACTACGATAACAGCGGCAGATGTAACCATCTGGCTCTGGCCAGATAAGATAATCATGACCGATGATTATTTAAACTCTGATGACCTGGGTAGTAATCGGATCACGACAGAGGATGGATTTCAATATCACTGGAGCATGGAGTGTGATGGGCTCAATAAGAAAATTCTCTATTTAGATCTTCCTTCAGAGTTGCTTTGATAGTTTGTCTTTGGTGATTAAAAATTGATTACATAGGAATTTTGGGATAATCTCAACAAACGGTAGTTTGATGGGACAGTTTTAGGAATTGGCAACCCAGGACTATTAATGCTTGCTTTTCAAGGAACGGTGTCGGACCCCACATCTTGTGTCCCACCGTTTTTTTGTGCATGAAGGATTATAGAACATAAAATTAACTGAGTGTACATGGTATGTAACCGGGCGATTTAAACAATAGGGGTCCTCACCAATAACAGAACAATTGCCCCTTATATAGATCAGCCAACACGCATGGCAAAACAGATGGTCAAGGGGGCATGGCGTATATGCCTATAGCCGTGACAAGGCAATTGCTGGAGCTGCTCAATGAAAATTTTAATTGTTAAACTTGGTGCCTTAGGGGACGTGATCAACACCCTGCCCCTGGCCTGTGCCCTAAAACAGATTCCCGGGTGTACCATTGACTGGCTGGTGGCCCCCTTGTCCCTGCCCCTGGTTGCGTCCCACAGGGCCGTGGACAAGGTCATTGTGTTCCGGCGTACCGCAAAGTCCGCCCTTGAGGCCGTTACAGCCCTTCGAAAGACCCGGTATGACCTGGTTCTCGACCTTCAGCGAATACTAAAATCCGGGCTGTTTACCCTGGCGGCCCGGGCGGACAGGCGGATCGGGTTTGACCGGGAACGGTGCAAGGAGATGACCTGGCTTTTCCCCTTTGAACGGATCCGGGCAAAGGACCCCGGAGCCCACATGCTGGATCAGTACCTGGAATTTGCCAGCCATCTGGGGCTTAACCCCGGGGTTCCGGTCTGGGATATCCCAAGGACCGCCCTCCCCTATAAAGGCCTTCCCGACGCTTATGTGGTGTTGAATATCGGGGCCACCAAACCGGCCAATCTCTGGGATACGGAAAAATTCAGCAAACTGGCTCAAAAAATTCAAACGGTTCTTGATCTTCCCTGCCTGATCACCGGCGGTCCTGAAGATGGCCCCAGGGCCCAACAGATACTCGCCGACTGTCCGGCACAGGTCATGGATCTGACCGGAAAGACCAGCATTCCCGAACTTATAGAAGTTATTGGCA
The DNA here is from genome assembly GCA_963663165.1 of uncultured Desulfospira sp. Taxonomy (GTDB): domain Bacteria; phylum Desulfobacterota; class Desulfobacteria; order Desulfobacterales; family Desulfobacteraceae; genus Desulfospira. The sequence continues at coordinate 2,362,893 of OY760175.1, forward strand.
ATGCCAAAGCCGTTGTCAGCTGCGACACCGGCCCCATGCACCTGGCCGCGGCCCTCAATGTCCCCCTTGTGGCGCTTTTCGGGCCGTCAAACCCCCGCCGGACCGGCCCTTACCGGGGAACGGTTATCCGGCAGCCGGTAAGCTGTTCTCCATGCAACCTTAAACACTGCACCGCACCGGTCTGCATGGATGCCATTACTCCGGATATGGTATTGGGACAACTGGCAACAGAAATAGGAAAGACATCCCTTTTACCGGAGAGCCGCTGTTAATTCAAATTCAAGCATAACAAAACTACCCCGCGCGGGGCAGAACAAAAAGGCGGCTTAGCAGTTTGGGCAGGCCGTGTTTGGCAACGGCCCGGTCCCACCGTTTCCGGTATCGACGGAACAAAGACAAGGGAGGAAAACTTTTCAGACAGGCCTTGTCAAAATCAATGAGAAAAACCCCATCATCCTTTCCAATAAGAACGTTTCCCGGATGAAGGTCGGCGTGGACCATTTTATGTTTGACCAGAAGATCAACCTGTTCCATGACACGGGGCATGATCTGCCCGGCTTTTTCTTCATTGGCCAGGGACAGGGCCGCAAGGGTTTGCGCCTGTGGAATCTGCCGGGTGACAAGCCAGCACCGGTACCAGAATCTTTCCTGCTCCACAACCCCAAGGGGTTCGGGAACCTTGATCCCCTTTTCCCGGGCAAGGGCAAGCATGACAAATTCCAGATGGGCCCGGCTTTTGCCCCAAGCCCTGAAATACCGGTCCCGGACAACGATCCGGAACAGTCCGCCGCGCAAAAACGGTTTGACCACCACCGTCCCTTTTCCCGGAATGTCAAACAGCCTGACCTTAACCCTGCCGCCAAGCACGTTCCCGCCTTCAACCGGGCCGGCTTTGTCATTGTTACGCCCTTTTGAAAGGCCCGATAAAATCGGCCGGTAATCCTCCGGTTCCAATGGGCCGGACAATCCGACACGGAACCCGGGAAAGGATTGGCTCATTTGCAGACCTTTATCCATGGCCGCCATCCGAAAGTTTCATCACCTGCAGGCATGCGGCCAGAACCTTTTCGGCATCAATCTGCATACAGGCCTTGGTGCCGTTAGGGCAGGTTTTATGGCCATGGCGGCCGCAGGGCCGGCAGTCCAGATCCGCTTGTTCCACAATCCGCGCCAAAGGATTCTGCCAGGGGCCAAAGCCGAAGCCAGGAATTGTGGAACAGAAAACAGCAACCATCGGCCGTTTCAGGGCTGACGCCATGTGCAGGGTCATGCTGTCATTGGTGACCACCAGGCAGGCCCGGCTCATGAGAAAAAGGGTCTCGGGAAGGGCAAGTCTGCCTGAAAAATCTGCGGCAGCGCCATTCTGGGCAATGTCCCGGCAGGTGCCGGTTTCATCGGGTCCACCCACAAGAAGGACCCGGATTCCCATCTGATCCAGCAGGGTGGAAAGGCGGGCAAAGCCCTGCCAATGCCATTGTTTGGTTTCCCAGGCACTGCCCGGGGCCAGGACCGCATAAGGTCCGGATTTCGAGACTTCATCCAGGACCGCCGGGGATACGGCGGATTCACCGGGGACAACCAGTCTCATTGCCGGCGCATCCTTGTATGGTTCAGGATAGGTTTGAACGAGAGAAAGGTTCCGTAAAACGGCATGCCCCTGTTCAAGGCGGTTGACCCGGCGGGTATAAAGAAAGGAAAGGCTGGCATCGGAGAATCCGATTCGCTCGGGGATTGAGGCCAGAAACAACACCAGCGAGGTCCGGTAAGACCGGTGCAGCGAGTAGACCAGGTCAAAGCGTTTTTTCTTTAGCTGGGCCGCTTTTTTCAGGATGCCGGCCAGCCCCTTTTCCCGGCCTCTCTTGTCAAATACAATCACCTCGGAAAGATCCGGGTCCAGTGCCATGAGAGGGGCGGCAAGGGGGGTGGTCATCAATGTCACCGACGCCCCGGGATGACGCTCATGGATGGCCCGGATGACCGGGGTCGAAAGAATCATGTCCCCCAAAAAACTGCATTGTACCAATAATATGTTCATTTTGCCGCAACCCTGTAGATTTCAAGATACCGGTCTTTGGTATGGTTGATGTCAATGGTCCCGATATCTGAAAGATCCTTCAGGGCCTTTGAAAGGCCCGAACATTTCCGGACCACCGCCGTCTGGCTCAAATATGGGGCAAGGGCTTTGACCGGAAGAAAGGTCTGTCTTTCACCTCCCCTGAACCCTTTTCCCAGATTGATATGGCAAAGGTGGATGGGGTTGGGTATGGGCTCGCGGATGGGCTTATTCAAAACGTCTTTCCCGCTGTAAACTTAAGCTGAAATCCCGGATAAACCCCTTGAACGCCTGTTCCTGGTCAAACCGAAGCTGAATACCGATCACCGCAAGGTCACAGGGCCACCGGGTTTGAAAATTCATCCGGGCCCAGTCTTTCTCGGTGGTCACCAGCAGCCTGGCCCCGGTCTTTGCCAGCTGTTCCCGGATCATCTCAATGTCCGATGGTGTATATCTGTAATGATCACTGAATTCAAGATGCGCCGCCACCCGGCACCCTAAGTTCTCCACCGTGGTTGAGAAACTTGAATTTTGAGCAATGCCGGACCAGAGGACGGCCTGTTTTCCTTTAAGGTCGGCCAGGTTTTTCTGATGGTTGCCTTCCGCTGATACCCATTGGGCCAGGTACGGGGAATGAAAGGTCCTGAACAGGGGTTTTGACCTGAACGCCTGGGAAATGGCCTGCCGGTCAGGACTGTCTGAAAAGGTCCTGCCGGCCGGGTGTTCAGGGCACCGGGTCAGGACCACGGCACCAGCCCTTCCTGCGGCGGTTTCCAAGGGTTCCCTGAGCCGCCCGGCCGGAAGAATCCGGTTATTTCCCAGGGGCCGGTCATGGTCAAAGAGCAGGATATCCAGATCCCGCCTTAGCCTTACATGCTGAAACCCGTCATCCAGGATAATCACATCAGGGTTAAACCGTTTAACCGCCGCAAGCCCGGCCTGATACCGGTCCTTTCCCACCACCACGGGAAAGGCTTTTTGCGCGGCCATCATAAAGGGTTCGTCCCCGGCGGCATCGGCATCCATGAGCAGGTCTTTTCCATCCCCCACAATGCCAAAGCCTTCTTTCAAACAGCCCTTATATCCCCTGCTGATCACCACCGGTTTTTTTCCCATGGCTAAAAACAAACGGGCCAGATAAACGGCCATGGGGGTTTTGCCGGTTCCGCCGGCAACCATATTCCCGATGGAGATGACCGGGCAGTCCAGCCGCTTCTGCCTGAACATATTTTTTTGATAAAGCCGGAGCCGAAGTGTTGCGCCTGCTTTATAAAGAAAAGAAGCGGCGGTTACCAGGCCTTCCAGGGAAAACAGGCGCACGGCAAAATCCTGGTCAGACAACCGGACAATCCGCTGCTCAAGCTTTTTTAAAAAAGGGTGCGCCAATCTTGTAATTCCTGAGACGTATTTCCTGCTTCCTGCCTCTTGTTTCCTGTCTCTTGTCTCTTGTCTCTTGTCTCTTGTCTCTTGTTTCTTGTCTCTTGTTTCTTGTCTCTTGTTTCTTGTCTCTTGTTTCTTGTCTCTTGTTTCTTGTCTCTTGTTTCTTGTCTCTTGTTTCTTGTCTCTTGTATCTTGTCTCTTGTCTCATTCCGCATGCATCAGGTAAATGCACCCGCCGATCAAAAATATCACATTGGTGATCCAGGCCGCCATCACAGGGGGAAGCGCACCGGCATATCCCATAGATAAACTCAGGCCATATATGATCCAGTAAAAGAATGAAATGGCCACCCCCAACGCAATGGCCCCGGGCAGGTTCCGGCCGGCAAAGGAGCGCATCCCGGTGGCTGCCCCGGCCAGTGCCATGATGATGCAGATAAAGGGAAAGGCCAGTTTGCCTTGCATATCCACCTTATAGACCCTGGCATCATACCCTTCACTTTCAACCTTATCCACATAGGCTCTCAGCTCAAAAAAGCTCATTTCATCGGTCTTTTTGACCATGGCGCCCAGGTCCTCGGGTTTGATGTCATAAGCTGTTTCTCGAACAGGTTGGAGCTTTACATTATAATCTTTGGTTTCCGGCTGATAGGTTTGTTCAATGACCTCCTTTAAAATCCATTTCCCGGACTGGTAAACCCCTTCTTTGGCATCCACCCGGGATATAATCTTAAAATTATCCCCCATGGTTGTGGCCGTGATATCTGAAACGGTTTTAGCAACCGGATCAAAAAAATTGATATGGACCAGTGTTTTATCGGATTTGATCCAGACATCCTGCCGCCCTTTGGAAACGGTTCCATTCTTCTTAAGTTCCACATACCGGATATGATTGGCATCTGTCATGGACACCGGGATCAGGGTTTCCCCAAGTAAAAACATGAGACCGGCCAGGAAAAAGGCCGCCCATATGGCCGGTCTAACCAGAAAATAAACGCTGATGCCGCTGGAGCGGATGGTGGTCAGCTCGTTGTTCCGGTTCATCAGGGCAAACACGGTCAACACCCCGAGCAGGATAGCGGCCGGCGTCAATTGAACAAACATAAACGGCACCTTGAGCATCACATACCAAAGCCCCCTTAAAAGGGTGACATCAGACTCAAGGAACTTGTCCATCCGTGACAGGTAATCAATAAAAATAAAGACCACCAGAATCAAGATCTGGATGACGAAAAAGAATTTTGTGAATTCTTTGAGCCAGTATTTGTGAAGACAGGTCATGGGGATTTTTTCCAGGCCAGGTACTTAACCAGGGCGGCAAAGAACTGCCCTACCCATGCCGGCATCCTGACCGGCCTTTCCTTGGCATTGCGCCACAACAGGAAACCGCCGGCTCCGCCCATGATGACGTTAGGGACCCACATGCCGATGGCCGGCGGATAATGGCCGCTCTCTCCAATGGACCAGCCCGCAGCCAGAAGGAAATAATATAAAAGGAAGAAAAAAATCCCCATGCTGAACCCCGAAGACCGTCTCAGGGACAAAGACTGTATCCCCAAGGGGAAGGCCAGAATCCCCAGGGCGAGACAGGCAAAGGGGATGGAAAATTTCTCATGAAGAACCATGAGGGCCTCACTTTTTTTAAGGGGATCCGGTATCCCGGCTCTCAAATGGGCGACCAGCTCGCTTAAGCTGAGTTCATCATAATCCTTGTTGACCTGGCCCGGTCCCTTTTGCATGGCGGCAAGGTCAATATTGATGTCATAGTGGACAAAATGAATGGTGGACACAGAGTTGTCTTCCGTGTTGACATGATTGATCATGCCCCGGTACAGCCGGATGGTGTACATATTCTCATCTTCAAGGTGAATGAGCTTTCCGGAAGGGGCGGTGGAGATGCTGGTGACCCCCTGAGTCCGCCGGTCCTCAATAAAGATATCGGTTAAATCCCGTGTTTTCATGTTTACATGGGACACATAAATCATGATATCCTTGAGCTGGGCGTTGAACTGCCGTTCCTGAAGGGCCAGGTCAATACTGGACCTTGCCAGATCGATACTGGTCTTTTTAAGGGACAGTTTTCCCCATGACACCCCGAAGACCGTTATCCACATGGTCAGCAAGGTGCCAAGAACACAGAAGACCAGCACCGGCGGCAATATCCGGTAAAGGGACATGCCCGCTCCCTTTAACGCCACAATTTCATTTTCACCGGACATGCGCATAAAGGTTAACAGTATGGAAATCATAACCGACATGGGAAGGGTAAATTCCATGAACCTTGGCAGGGTGTAAATCACCATTAAAAGAATGGCGGACGGGTCTGCATTATAATTGACCACCATGTTGGTGATCCCGGGGATCCGGGTCATCAAAAAAACAAAGGTCAGAAAAAAAAGACTGATGCCGAAGGGAGATAAAAGTTCCTGGAAAATATACCGGTTTATGGTTTTAGCTGAATTCATTTTTACGCAAAATAATGATTACCCGAAAAATAGTCAACCTTTAATAGGCGAAGAGGCTGAAGGGCATCGGCCAAAGGAGGCCGCCCTCTCTCACCGGCCCACTTTCCCACTTTCCCACTTTCTCACTTTCTCACTTTCCCACTTTCTCACTTTCCCACTTTCTCACTTTCCCACTTTCCCACCAGCCCCAAACCACAATTCTATTGTACTGACAAGGGGTTTCATGATATGCCCCTGTCATGAAATGTGTCATATTTGCAGGCGGGACCTTTGGCCGGGATCAGGCCGGAGACCGGACAATCCACAGCCATCTGGAAAGGGCGGATCTGATCATTGCCGCTGACAGCGGTGCCGGCCATCTAAAAAAACTCAACCGTTTTCCTCATTTCATCCTGGGGGATCTGGATTCCATTGATCCGGCCACCCTTGAATATTTTGAACGCCAGAAGGTCACCTTTATCCGTTACCCCAGCAAAAAAGACAAGACCGACACAGACCTGTGTGTGGACTTTGCGCTGAAAAAAAATGCATCCGATATCACCCTGGCCGGCTCAACAGGACACCGGATGGACCATACCCTGGCCAATATTTTCCTTCTTCGCAGGCTTTCGGATCTTAAAATTCCAGCCCGGATCATTGACGGGCACAATGAAATTTACCTGATGCATTCTTCGTTGACAACTTCCCTGGAAATCAAAGGCCGGCCCAACGAATTTTTATCGGTTATTCCCATTTCAGAAACTGTGGAGGGGGTGACCTTAAAAGGGCTGGCATATCCTTTGGATAACCATACCATCCCCTTGGGGTCATCCCTTGGGATCAGCAACTCTTTTAAGGATGAATCGGCTGTGGTCACCATCAAAAAAGGATGCCTGGTGGTCACAAAATCCAGGGATTAAACACAACTCACAGCTATCGGCTGCCAGCTGTTTACCACTGCGCCTATTCCTTTGGATCTTCTTCCCCTTCTTCCCCCTCCTCCCCTGGTGGCGGCGTCTGGGCTACGGTATGTTCAACCAGGAACTCTTCAACTTTTTCATAACTGGTTGTGACAATGACATGTTCAATTTTAATGTCTTTTACCACCCCTTCCATATAGGGGTTTACAACATTAATCAGTTTGGCTTTCTGTGCCTCTAACCGGTCAAAGTCCTTGATGTCGTTGTAGATCAGTGAGCTTAAAAATACCGTTATCGCCTCCATGGCCCTGGGGTGAAGCAAGGGCATTTCCTGCCCCGGCATCAGCTCGTTGAGAAGCAGTTCCATTTTCAGGCAAAGATACCGGTCTTCGGTGTTGGAGCTGATCTTGTTCAGGTTCACGGCAATGGGGTCAAGGGAGATGGCGGTTGCTGAATTTTCTCCGCCTTTGCCGGATTTGGAAAGGGTTTTCTGCCATTCCTCTACCCGGCCGTTTTCCCCTTTAAGGGTCATTTTGGAATCCTCAAACTGAACGATTTCAAAAATATTGGTGGTATTTTTCTCCCATACCTTATCAATATTGGATTCCGTCACAGTGAACACAATCTGCTTGTCACTGATGTGCCAGGTCCCTTTGGCACTGCCTTTGGCGGCCACAATTTTCTCAGTGGCATCGGCAATCCTCACCGAGGACTGCCATTGCCCCTGAGGGCTTATGATCAGCAGAATATAGGTCCTGCTCCTGAGCTGAAACCAGTTCCCCAGAACCTGCTCTTCCTGGGCAACGGTTTTTTCACCGTCACCGCCGCCGCATCCGGCCTGGATAAACAACAGGCACAATAAAAAAATAGACATATATCGCATGAGAGATATCCTGATAATGAAGGTTCAAGATCTAGGAGAAGCTACCATGAAGGAAGGATACTGGTCAACCCATAAAAAAAGGCGCTCCGACCACCGTCAGGACGCCTTTTTTATTAGCTTTTAGGCGTTAGCTATTAGCTGTTAGCTTTTGACTGATAGCTGCTGGCCTTTGGGCTAACGGCTAATGGCTAAAAGCTAACGGCTTTTTTTATGATGAACTGCAACCGCCGGAACTGCAGCCGGAGCAGCCGGACTGGCCAAGGTCAATATTTGAATCCAGGCTGAATCCCATTCCTGTGAAATCAATTTTAATGGTCTGGGCTTTTTCCATAAAATCCTTTTCAACGACGAACTTGTGTCCTTTAACGTCAAAGGTGTCATCCGTATCTCTAGGCTCATCCAGAGCCATGGCAAGAGAGGGGCCCCCTCAGCCGCCGGAATTCAAAAAGATCCGTATGGGGGACGGCGCCTTCCCCTGGAAATAATCGTCAATCTGCGTTTTGGCAGAATCTGTTAATTCAATCATGGTGTTTGGTCTCCTTATGCTTTAATTTTTCACCAGGCTGCATTTCCCTTCAATACCTTCACTCTAAACACGGTCACAGGGCCTGTCAATGCCGCCCGAAACTGGCCCGCACAAAATAATTGACAATTCATAGGTGAAAGCTGATAATAAAATTTTTAATTTTTCTTTCAACGACCCCAATGAAATTATCCGTCCCTTACATACCTGACCCGGATTATGAAGGGTTTTTGCTGGACAGAATTTCTTTTCTGGATTCCATTTATTTTGGCCTTCACTCAGGACCGCTTCTGGATTCACGGGTGAGGTTCTCATCTTTGGGCATCCAGCAGCTTGCCCAGGGGCTGCTGCCCTTTGGCCATGTTAAAAAATACGCGCTGGTCAATGGCCGGTTTATCCCGCCCCACCTTTACCATGACCGGTCTTTTGCTCGAAAGCTTTTGGACAACTTAACGGTCCTGTACGACACCTGCGGGCTTGCCGGCATGGTGATGGTGGACGTTTACCTGTTACAGGCATTAGATCAAACCGGCCACCGCCTGGTCCCTTTAATCGAGGCCGTGCCCGGGGCAAACCTGATGATGGACTGTCCTTCAAAAATCTTTTCCGTGTTAGAGGCCATTGAACAAACCCGGTTTAAGATGCCCCACAAAATTGTAGTTGACCGCTCTTTAAACCGAAATCCTGAAACTCTTTCCCAATTGAACGACAGCGTTAAATCGGTTTTCCCGGACATCGCCATTGAGCTGTTAGCCAACGAGGGATGCCTATACCAGTGCCCGTTTAAACCAACCCACGATGCTCAGATTTCCCTTTCCAATACCGGCCTTGTCCGGGAAGAAACCCATAAGCTCAACCAGGCATTCGGGTGCCACAACACCTTTTATCACCACCCCCACAAATTTTTAAAATCGCCCTTTATCCGGCCCGAGGATCTGCACCATTACGAAGGCCTTGCCGATACCGTCAAAATCTGCGGCAGAACCCTTGGCCCCTCTTTTTTAAAACAGGCGGTCACGGCCTATATGGACCAAAGCTTTGACGGCAGCCTGCCCGAACTCATGGACACAACCCATTTTTTGTCCCGGCGGTTTGAACTCAACAACAAAGACCTTGGCCCTGATTTTTTTAAAATGGTGACCAACTGTACAAAAAATTGCAAATGGTGTACCCTGTGTCCAGATCTATTTTCAAACACAGCAAAACTATTAAACCCGACCATACCCCTTTACGAGGACTGCCAATGAAAATACTTGTTACCGGAGGGGCCGGCTATATCGGCTCCCACACCTGTGTTGAACTTCTCAATGAAAATTATGAGGTAGTGGTTATCGACAACCTGTGCAACAGTTCGGAAAAATCGTTGAACCGGGTTAAAAAAATCACGGGAAAAGACCTGGTATTTTACAAAACCGATCTTTTGGACAAGGACGGCCTGATCCCCATCTTCCAGGACCATAAAGTTGACGCGGTTATTCATTTCGCCGGCCTTAAAGCGGTCGGGGAATCGGTGGACATCCCGCTGACCTATTTTCACAACAACATCACCGGAACCTTAAACCTGCTTGAAGTCATGGCCGCCGCCAATGTGAAAAATATGGTGTTTTCGTCATCGGCCACGGTATACGGGGACCCGGCATCCCTGCCCATAAAGGAGGATTTCCCCTTAAGCGTGACCAACCCCTACGGCCGGACCAAGCTGATGATCGAAGAAATCCTCAAGGATCTTTATGTATCGGACAATGAATGGAATATTGCCCTGCTTCGATATTTTAACCCTGTGGGGGCCCATGAATCCGGTACCATCGGAGAAGATCCCAACGGCATTCCCAACAACCTGATGCCCTATATCGCAAAGGTTGCCATCGGGGCCTTAGACCGGCTCAGCGTTTTCGGCAATGACTACGACACCCCGGACGGCACCGGGGTCAGGGATTTTATTCACGTGGTGGACCTGGCACAAGGCCACATTAAAACCCTTCCCAAGCTGTTTACCAATCCCGGTGTGGTGACCTATAATTTAGGAACCGGAAACGGTTTTTCCGTTCTTGAAATGGTCAAGGGGTTTGAAAAGGCCTCCGGCCAAAAGGTCTCTTATCAGATAACGGACCGGCGGCCCGGGGATATTGCGGCATGTTACGCAGACCCGTCAAAAGCCAGAGAAGAACTGGGCTGGACTGCCCGAAAAACCCTTGAAGATATGTGCCAGGATACCTGGAAGTGGCAAAAAAATAACCCTGATGGGTTTGGTTCACCCTAATTGAATTTAGGAGAAAAATATGGAAAAAAATCTGGCGGAACTGGAAAAGCTGATTAAAAACTCAAACATTAAAGCGGCAGCGGAAAGCATCGGCCGCCTGATGACAGGCCCGGAGGATGACAAACAGCGCGTGATGGAAATGCTGGCCCTGACCCCGGACAAAACAGCTCTGGATCTGCTGGATTTTCTATTTGAAGAAAATGTGCTGGCACCCGGGACGGCAGAGCCTTTGTTCCAGCTGGTTATAGACCGGGCCCATCTTCATTTTCCCTTTGTCCTGATTTTGTTAAGGCACGGGGGCAGGCAACGGGCCCTTGCGGCGGTTTCCCTGCTGCGACATGTCATGGGCCGGGAAACCAATACCGGCATCCTGGCCGAAATCATTAAAACCGCCGGCTTAAACAAGCTGGACAAACTCACCGATGATATCGCCGAATTCATATTTTATGATGATCCTAAGCTCAAATCCTGTGCTGTACAGGCCTTAGAACGGATTGGGACCGAGCGTGCCCTGGATCGGCTTGAAAAAATTGCTGAAACCAGCAAGTGTGACCAGGACGTGCTGGATGCCGTCCACCTGCTCAAAACCAATGCCCAGCAAGGACCGCTTTCAATTACCCCGGAAGAACCTGAACCCGAACCGCCGGCTCAGGCGGAACCGGCCGGCGAAACGCCGCCGGATGCGGCCCAGCCCTCCTTTGAAGACCAGCTTGAACTCTTATCATCCAGCGACGTGGCCCAGCGTTACCAGGCGTTTAACTATTTTTCCATGAGAAGCGAAGACGTGGCCAGGGCCCTGTCCGAGTGCCTGGACACGGACAATGAAGACCTGATGATCTCCCTGCTCTGGCTTGTCACGGTCTCCATCCCCAATGATGCGATCCAGGACCTGTTTTCCATTATCTCCAACGGGCCGGTGGATAACCGGATAAAATTTTGTGTTTACTCTGCCCTGGAGGCCTATCCCCGGCTTGATTCGGCCGCTATTTTAACAAAGGGAATCACGGAACCTGCGGCATATGTCCGGGTGGCTGTGGTCAAGGCCCTTGAAAAACACTGCTCAGACTATGTGGTGGCGGAAATCCGGCAGAAGATTGAATCCGGCACCAAATCCGGTGAGGAACTGGTGCGGACCATCCTGGATGTCAGGGCCGAACGCCTTATTCAGGCCCTTTTAAAATCCGACACCTTCTCCTATATCGCGTCCAATTACCTTGAAAACAAAGCATCCCCGGCAGCACTGGATACCTATATCCGGATCCTTGAAGACCGAAACTTAAAATCTACGGTTAAACGATTTCAAAAAATCAGGGATGATAAAGCCTTTGGCCCGAAACCCCTGGTCATGGTGGTCTGTCCGGCCCAGCCCTATCTGGAGGTTTACGGCAGACGCATTCATACCTGCGGCTTTGAGGCCGTCCTCCATACCGGCACCCAGGAAGCTTTCGAAGACCTCATGAACCGGAAACCTTCGGCCCTGATCTGCTGTGTGATGCTCAACAACATGAGCTGTATCGATTTTGTCAAAGAGGCCCGGCAGGTATACGGCCCAGACGAACTGCCCATCATTGTCTCATCCCTGCTTAAAGATTTTTGCGTTGGAAAAAACCAGGAAAAAGCGAAAAACGCCGGGATAACGGCGGTTGTGGAATTCCCGGCCAACCCGGCACAGATCAAATCCTGGGTGAAAGCCGGTTGAAGCCCATTGCCATAGGCGCGCGGCTCCAGGAATGCCCCCAAATCCTGACCCTGGGATTCAAGCCCGATTTCTTGAGCTACACGCCCGAAGAAAGGGAACTGCTGCTGGCCGCCCCTAAAATTTTTTATCCCACGGCATTTTATGCAGACCTTTTCAATGCCATGGGCAAACCCACTTTCCCAAGCTACCACACCTATAAGTTCGCCCAGGATAAAATACGGCAGACCGCCATGTTTCAAATGCGGGGCATCCCCCATCCCCGGACACGGGTGTTTTTTGCCAGGAAAACGGCCCAACAGAAAATCGGCCGCCTTTTTTCATTTCCCTTTATCGCCAAGATCCCCAGGGGCTCGGCCCAGGGCCGGGGGGTATTTTTGATCCAGTCTGCCCAGGACCTGGACGATTACCTTTCCCTTAAAGGCCCCTTCTATATCCAGGAATACCTTCCCTGTGACCGGGACATGCGCATTATCGTCATGGGCGGCCAGGCCGTGCTGTCCTATTGGCGGATCTCACAGGGCAACAGTTTTAAAACCAATGTTTCCCAGGGCGGGGCCATCCACTTTGCCCCCATCCCCAGACCCGCCTTAGACCTTGCCCTTACCACGGCAAGGCTTTGCGGATGGGATGATGTGGGCATTGACGTCATCCAGTCCGGCAACAAATTTTATGTGTTAGAGGGAAACATGAAATACGGCACCCGGGGATTTCAGAAAGCCGGCATTGATTATAAGCAGTTTCTTTGCCAGCTGATCCTGAAAGGACGGGTTTAAACTGGGGGACCTGGGATCTGGGACTTGGGGGGCTTTCGGATGATCCTGATAGGAAGGGTTCAAAATATCCCGGCGTCCTGCTCATCTTCTTCCCATTCTTTAAGATAGGCCCTGGTCACTGCATATTTTGATTTTCCGGCGGGTTTTAACAGCACATACCCCATTTTTTCAAGGTCTTCTTCCAGAAGGCTGAAAAATCCCTGTTCAATTTTTTCGGCCTCAGGCAGATCCGGGTCTATAGCATCCCCCATGGCCTGAACCTGTTCCTTAACCGCCAGGGTCAGGTACCCTTCAGGAACAAACGCCCGGCATTCCATGGCATTCCACTGTTCGGGGAAATTTTTTATTTTCCACGGAATCATGTTGCCGGGCCTTAAGATATCTTTTTTTTTCGGGTTGAACGCCGCCTCCGCAATGGCGATTTTTTGGCCGGTCTGCATCAGCGCCTTTAACAGGCCTTTGATATCATTGCCGAAAATCCACTCTTCGGGTTCCAGGAGAACCGGCGGATACTCGGCACTGGTCAGGGCATACCGGAACGGCCCCTGGTCTTTCCAGAATTTTTTAAACTCGGCACAATGGGTCAGGACACGCCGGGGGAACTCCTCTGTCATGGTTCTTTCCTTAAGACTTTGACAGCTGTTTTCGGGCCAGAAGTTTGGCATCAATCAGATCGCTGTGGCTTAAATTCAACAGGTCCGCGAGCCTGTGGGCAAAGTGGTCTTCGTGGGCTTCCAACTCCCCGTCCAGGAGAATAACCCGCCAGACCGAGGTCATCAGGTCAATCTTTTGCTTCTCGCTGAACTGTTCGTTTAAAAACCGGGTATACCTGAAAAAGTTGACATGTTCCTTTCGCTCTTTATCCCGTTCGGCCAGCAGGTCATCAATCTCCTGGGGCGGCACCCGGTAGTTGGTTTCAAGGGTTTTGACCAGGTGGGCCTTTTCTTGTTTGCTGCACTGCCCGTCGGCAAAGGCCGCATCAAACAGCAGAACCGCCAGGGCCAGTTCAACGGAAAGGCTGTCCTGCTCGGGCAACTGGGTTTGATCGCCGCTGATAATCTTTTTGATATATTCAAACATGTGGTGTTAAAATCCTTTTTATCCTGAAACCGGCCGGATCAGGGGTCCGGTGTCTTGACGGCCATTGCATATATATAATGTCAGGATATTCTGCGGTACCTTCGGGATTGGTATATGGCATTTGAACCTTGATAAATTTTTGTGGCGAAGCGATACCATATGCAGTGCAGGTCCAATACCAACCGTTTGGTACGCGGGTAAAAAAATAATGTTATCCTGGTCAAGACCGACATCGCCGTCAACCTTGCCTGTTCCGTCATGATAGCCCTGGGAAATGGCACCATCCCAAGTTCCGGGCGTGATATTCCGGGCCCCGGCATTATTCATGGCCCCGGTCTGTGCCCCCCAGTTTCCCGAGGGTTTTCCCCCAGTATGTTTTGCCGGAGAGTACATCTGCAGGGTCTGCACCGCCGGTGTCTTCTTTTTCAGGCATTTTTTTATATGAAAGACTCACTAACAAGCTGAAAAAACTTTCATTTTTCGTTGTGGGCGGTGCTTGGTTGGATAACCAAGACGGCCCGGTTTCTGCCCTTTAGGGTATGGCCGTTATTAGAAATTTTCATACAAAGACTCCCCATTCTTTTCAGTCTGGCTGACCCTCTGGAACAACGCCCTTTCTTGTCTTCTTTGTTGGGAAAATCTGTCATAAAAAAACAGGAAAAGCAAGCAGATCTCTTTATCTGATCATTGGTAAATACGGTTTCCATGGTATTTTTGCCGCCGGAGTGTCCAGCTGTTTTCCTTAAGCTGCCTGGATTTTTTTTTAGATGAAAGTCTCAGTAACGTCCTGAGAAAACTTTCAATATTTGTTGTGGGCGGTGCTTGGTTGGATAACCAAGGCGGCCCGGTTTCTGCCCTTTAGGGTATGGCCGTTATATGGATTTCTTGACAAAACAGGATGTTCCATATCTATTTTAGCTGACTTTCTTACCCATAAGGACGGATCATACCGTTATGATGAAGAAAAACGCCCTAAAAAATCACCGACAGCCTGTCTCACCTGTGCATTATGGGTAAAAATCGTCATGTGTTCGCCTCTTTGGGCAAGGCACAGTGTGCTGTTGGGCAGCCGCTTGGAAAGGGTTTTCCCATGAGCCTCAAAGGGAACAATGGGGTCGTGGGTGCCGTGGACTACAAGGGTGGGCGTTTCAATACGCTCAAGCGGGTACCCGGTTGTCCGGGTGATCCTTATGTCATTCATTGTGCCGGGCATGCGCTTTGCCATCTGGTCAAAACCGGCATGGGTCAGTTCCTGGAAAAAGGCCATCATTTTCGGATCGTTGAGCATCTTTTCAGCCAGATCAGGGAAGGTGACGGATCTTCTCAGGGATTTGTCCATATTTTGATCAAATTTTTTTCTCATCTGTTTTACAAGCCAGGGAACCCGTGCGGCCAGCCGCATGATATGGAAGGCCCTGGGCACAGGCTGGGTAATCTTCTGGCCGGCTGTGGAACATAAAATCAGGGCCCGGCAGCGTTCGGGATGGCCAAGGGCAAAGGCCAGCGCTGAATAGCCGCCCCCGGAGATGGCCATAATTATCACCTTTTCCAGGCCCAGTGTATCGAGCAGGGCTGCAATCAGGTCTGCCTGGGCCTTTGGGGTTTTTCTGCCCTTAAGTGCGGTTTGAAGGTAGCCCGGCCTTGAGACGGCGATATAGTTGTAGTTCGAAGGGCCCACAGCCCGGCCAAGAATGTCTGACTGTTCATAGCCGCCCATGGCACCGTGGATGGTTACGATGGTTTGGGCCTTTGGTATTCCTTCCCGGGTTCGGTGCCGGTATTCAATGGGCCCAAGGGCTGTCCGGGCAATACAAGATCTGTTTTTAGTCATCCGTATCCTTCTTTCCTGTTAAAAACATATGGTAGAGCAGCTCAAGGGCGGGCTGCATTGCATTTTTCCCGTACATCACCTGATGCTGGGCCATGCCGTTGATGTTGACCCAGAAGAAAAAAGCAAGGTCCCTGGGATTTCCAGGCCGGACCGTTCCCTTTTGCTGGCCCTGTGCCATGATTTCTGCCATCACCTCATAGGGGATGCGGCGTTTGGCCTCAAGCAGCCGGGCTGCCTTTTCCGGGATATTGTCTGCGGCAATGGCCTGGGTGACAAACAGATGATAGCGGCCGGCATCCGGCCGGGTGCGGATGGTTTCCACAAGGGCATCAATGGCGTATTTGATTTTGTCATGGGGTGGAAGGGGCAGGGCAGCCAGGTGCAGGCAGGCCTTTTCAAGGCGGTCTAAGGCAATGCGGATCAGTTCCGTATAAATGGCCTCTTTTGACGGGAAATAGTGGTAGATCAACCCGTTTGACATGCCGGTGTGTCTTGCAATATCACTGATTTTTGTCCCTGGGGCACCATTGAGTGAAAAAAGTTCAAGGGCACCGGACAAAATTTTTTCCCGTCTTGCTTCCTTAACCTTTTCGTTTGCCTCTTTATTTCTTCCCATAAGCCGCTTTTTTCTTCCAGCATCCTTAAAGTGTACTTTTGGCCGGGGTTTTAACACTGATTGAATATTTATTCAATGAAAAAAATACAGGAAGATTCCATTTTCAGGCGGCATCTTGACAAATGATTCCAATGGATGATAATTCAGCCGCAAACTCAATACAATTATCAAAGGATTTTTTTGAACCCATTCGTATTGGATATTGTGCCGCACGCTGCCGATCAGGACACAGTTTAGAAAAAATCAGTGGCGGTATACTGCCAAAGCGCATTTATCTTAAGTGCGCCGGATACCGGGACGTAAAGGTCTTGAGAGCCCTGGAATACCCAATAGACGGGCTTGGGGCCTGTGCATTTTTCCGGTGAGTTGTTCCCATCCGCAGACCGCTTTATTGCGTTAGACATTTTAACTAAAAATCAGCCGGTTCTATTGTGTTGTGCATTATTGCCCGCATACAGTTAAATTAAATTTAGAGGAAATCCAATTGGAAATAAGAAAATCTCATGATTCAGACAGGTTGAATATTCAACAAATTCATACAGAGGCGTTTGGCAGAATCAAAGGTCCTGAAATCGCCAATCTTGTTAACGGACTTTTTGAGGACAAAACAGCTGAACCCCGGCTCTCTTTAGTGGCCCTGGAAAAAGGAGAGCTGACAGGACACATCCTTTTTTCAAAGGTCACGCTGCTTAAAAGCCCGCATCCGGTATCGGCAAGTATTCTGGCACCCCTTGCCGTGCTTCCCGGTTCCCAGTCGGCAGGGGTTGGCAAGGCATTGATCAAGGAGGGCCTTTTTCAGTTGAAACAGGCCGGGGTGGACCTGGTTTTTGTTCTGGGACACCCGGATTATTATCCGCATTCAGGCTTTACGCCGGCAGGCGTCCTGGGTTTTGAGGCCCCTTATCCGATCCCCAAAAAAGATGCCGGTGCCTGGATGGTCACCGCCCTTTTTCCGGATGTCCTGGGCAGGGCAAAAGGACGGGTGAGATGTGCCCAAGTCCTTAACCGGCCCGAACACTGGCGGGAATAGCGGCCTTTTTATAGGTAGGCAATTTCCCGATGCAGGGCAATCGCATGTAAAATAATTATCCATGATGATTTTTATTTGCATATGCATTCAAGGTCCGCCCCTCTGTGTAATTTGGCGAAAGCCAAACCTCTGTGCCCCCGGTGGTTTAAAAACATGAAATCCCGAAGGGATTGAATTGTTCTTCGTTAACCTCCCAGTTTTTATAACCGTCACGGACGGCTTGGATTATCCAACCAAGCACCGTCCACAACGAAAAATGAAAGTCTTTTCAGCTTGTTAGTGAGACTTTCTTATAAAAATTGTGGGCTTTGCCCGCTCTTTAAATTTAACCACAGAGGGGCACCCTATTTTATCGCCATGGGTGGTGGCGGCCATGACCTTCGGTAACAGCGCGTCACCCCTTTGCGCCGCTAAAAATTGCGGTGGTCCGGGACCCTTACCGGGTCCCGGGTGCAGCATCACCTGCGGTTTGGGGGTCCAAAAGCATTGAGGGCCCGGATCAGAACCGGGGTGACAAAGTAATCGGAAAGCAGGGCCGTCATAATTCCGGTTCCGGTAAGAATTCCCATGAAGATGAGAACGTTGGCAGGGGAACTTAAGTAGACGCTGAAATTGGCCGTCAGGATCAGGGAGGTAAACAGCAACGGAATCCCGATGGCGGCAAAGGTATGCCGGATGGCTTTGGGATAATCTTTTTCCCGTTCAAAGGCCAGTTTGGCATGGTTGATAAAATGGATGGTATCATCCACAGCAAGGCCTAAAAGCATGGGCATAATGGTGATGGTCATCATATCCAGGGGGACTTTCATCCATCCCATGATCCCGCCCACGGCCAGGGCCGGGGTGATGTTGGGGATCATGGCGATCAGCCCGACTTTAAAACTGCCAAAGACCAGGACCATAAAAAAGGTGATCACACAGACGGCAATCAGAAAAGAGGTCAGCTGTCCCTTGGAGACAATATCCTGCATTACCGTAAACCGGGGCATGGAACCGGCCAGGGTCACTGTGGCGTCAGGGAAAAATAAGGCCGCCTGTTGAGAAATATTGTTGAGTTCCCGGTATGCCTCAAGGGTGTTATAGTCTTTTAAATCCACGGTCATCCGCAGCCGCCGGTATTCGTAATCAATCCATTTTTCAGCCTCCCTGCCCCCGGCATTTTCATAAAGGAGCATGATCTGGGCCACCATTTCGCGGGTGTCGGGAATGGCATAAAATTCTGGATGCCCGTTGTTTAAGACCTGGTTCATGTCCTTGATAATTTCGGTAATGGAGGTCACCTTTTTGGTCAGCGCATAGCCGGTCACCTCCTGCTCGAGCAGGTCCAGTTTTTTTAAGTTTTCAGGTTCCCTTGCCAGGTTCTCTTTGGGGAACTCCACCACCAGGTCATAAGAGTAAAGGGACCCTAAAGGCGACCGGCAGACCTGGTCCAGCCGGTTGACGTAGGGCACCTTAAGCCCCATATTCCTGCGGATGTCAAAGTTGACCTCAAAATGGCGCAGCCCGATCACAGCCGTCACCATGACCAGGACAAATACAACCAGGATGGGAACGGGTTTTGCCAGGACAAGGTCTGCCAGCCTTGATAACAGATTTTCCAAAAATGCGTTGGAACGTAGCCGGATCGTCTTTTTTTCGGCACGGTCCTTACCAAAAGACAGCAGGGCCGGAATCATAATGATGACCATAAAAAAAATAACCGTGACCAGAAGGGACGTGGCAGACCCGATCCAGCGCACGGGTTTGACATCCACAAAGTAAAAGGAAAAAAGAGCGCCCACCGTGGTCAGTGCCGTAAACAAAATGGGCCATCCGGTTTCCTTGACGGCGTAACAAACCGAATCCTTTCTTTTTCCCGTGGCCATAAATTTTTTGTTGAAAAAGGAAAAAACATGGATGGAATACCCGATGGATACGGCAATGCCAAGGTAAAGAGGGACCATGATCATGCCGATGTCTATGGGTTTTCCGGCCCAGCCCAGAATGCCGAAGGTCAGGATCACCGACCCTGCCGTGACCATGACGGTCACGGCAATTGCCCTGATGGACCGTAAGGCCAGGGAAAGGACAATAAGGGACACGATCAGGGACAGGCCCATGGTTCTTGACATCTCTTTTTTAAAAAACGCGGTTTTATCATAGGCAAGGACGGGCATGCCCGAAGATCTGGGGGTTAATGGGGCATACTTGTCCTGGCGGATGATGGAAGCCGCTGTCCGGCCCACCACAATTTCAGCGGATTGATTGTCCTTGCTTCGCCAGCCTTCGGGATAGGGGGTCAGCCTCAGGATGATCCATGAATACCGCCCATCCCCTGAAATCAATTTGCCGTTCAGCAGGTTCCTGGACAGGATCTGCTCCCGGATGCGGGCCAGGGCGGCAGGATCATGGGGGATGGGGTCCGGCACAGGCGAGATGATCTCAATGCCCCCTGCATCACCTAAGGAAAATTCGCAGTCGGTAATGGACATAACCTCATCGGCAAAGGGGACATTGGCCATAAGCTCTTTTCCCAATTCCCGGATCAGGGCCAGGGTGCCCGGATCAAACATGGTATCGGATTCCACCAGAATTCCGACATAGTCGTTGTTGCCGAAAATTTCCTTGAATTCGTCCTCGGCCATCTGCAGGGTTGAATTATCTAAAAGCCATTTGTCCCAGCCCGCATCGGTCCGGATCTTTTTAAGGCCCGTAAATCCGAATATCAGGGCCAGAACAAACACCAGAACAGCCATATAGCGCAACCGGATAATTTGGGTACCAAAGGCTTCAAATATCCGGTTGATTCTATTGATATTGATCATAATTCATCCTTTAAAAATGGTAGGTGATCTTGGTCCAGACCTGGGTATTGTCTTTATACCGGCCGTATGTCCCCTGCCTGTCTCCGGAAAAGATGTCGGTTCCCACAAAAAATTCCAGGTTGTCCATGAACCGGTATTCGGCGGTCAGCCGGATCAGGCTATCGTTTACGTCAACATCCCGGAATACTGAACCCGATAAGGTCAGCTTTTCGCGAAACAGATCCTTTGACAGGCTCAGGGTAAGGGTTCTGGTGCAAAAGGCCTGTGCCAGTCCGGTTCCGGAATTAAGGATGTGGTCCTGGGCATACTGTCCGGACAAAGTCCAGTTTCCCCCGGGATACCAGTCAAGGCCGGCCAGCCATTTAATCCGGTCCTTTTGGGCCGTAAAGTAACCGGTCTTAACCCCTTGAACCAGGCTGCCCATGAAAAAGGCGGCCTCAGCCCTTAAGACGAATTCTCCCAAGGGTTTTGAAAATTCGGCTCCCAGGATATGAACCCGGTCGAACACCAGTTCCAGGGCATTGCCCTTTTGCCGGTATCCGGGAAAATCATTCCAGGTATAAAAATAGGAAAACGCAAGGTCCATTCCGGACAGGTAAAGGGCGTATCGTACGGCAAGTTCGGCGTCCCTGACGGGATCATCCGGTTCATTTCCCGAAAGCACCGTGTTGTTCCCAAACCCGCCCAGATACCAGGGGCTGTCTTTGCCGGGTTGTTCCCCTGATCTATAAACCGGGATAAAGATCAGCTGAAGATCCCCCCGCAACGAAGCAACCTTAAGGTTCAGGGCATCCACGGCCATGCGCATTTCATCAAAATCCCGGGTAATGGTTTCCGAGTAATCCAGGGGCGAGATATTGTCCACAATCCGGATGCCGTCGGCCTGGCCCCAGATGATGATCTGGCGGCCGGCCCTGAGGGTTGCGCTGCCCAAGACATAATCCAGGTAGCCCTCATGGAGGCGGATTCCGCCCTCATCTTCCAGAAGATGGTTTTCAGAAAAGTTGACGGCGCCAAAAGCGGTCAGGTTCCCGTGGTAGACGGTAATTTCCGGCCGGGCCAGGGTTTCCGATGCCAGGGTGTCGTGGGGCGCACTGACCTGAAAATTATGCCGGGTTTCCACAAATCCGGTCAACGCCATTTCCATGGCCCCAAGAAAACCCGGGGCCAGTAAAAGAATTTCCATCAGCAGAACCGCCGCAAAGGGACGGTTCATCTCAAATGGCCCCGGGAAATGGTGTTGACGCTGAAAAAGGCGTCATCCACCCCGGTGTTGTAAGAGACCTGGGACAGGGTCATCAGGGTGGTGTGTTTTTCCCTGTGGTTTTCCATCTTCATTTTGAAAACGGTCCAAAACCCCTGGTGCCGGCGCAGGTCTTCCACGGTGTAGGTCTTGATCAGGCCCTGGGCATCAAAATATTGCGCTTTTACCGTTTTATGGGCCTTTTGGGAGACCCAGATCATTTTTTCGTCATAGGCCGCGTCTTTTTTTCTTGGCACGGATTTGATTTTCCAGCAGGTGTCATTGTTTACGGCCTCTTCTCCTAGGAGGGTATGGTCATCCTCGTCCACATGCCGGTCTCCCATATCGTCGTATGTAAAGTCCGATCCCATGAAATAGTCGTTGGTGGATGCGCCCGAAATCCGGCGAACCTTTCTTAAGGCAGGCATATAAAGCCATTTGTCATCGTCCCTTTCCGGGTCATCATACTCCCAGGACAAAAAGGCCGTGCCCTTGATATCCATGGGTTTTTTAAAGGCCATCAGTTTTTTGGTGTCTTTGCCATAATCTTTTCCAAAGGATGACATCACCCGGACCCTTTTTTTGCCCCGGCGGTTGATCAGAACCATTTCAATGGTGGATTTTCGGTCATCCCCGTCCGGGGCCTCATCCACCATGACCATGACCTCCCGCCCCGTAAGGGTTTGCGCCCATGCAGAACCGGCCAAATACACACTTGCGCCGGCATAGAACATCACAGCAGCCCCAAAAGAAACCAAAAGATAAAAATCAACCCTTCTGGCCAGCTGGTTTAACATGCTTCTTCCTTTAATTACGGTTAAAGTTAGACTCCTCTAATACGTCTTAATCATAAACTTCTGCCCGAATCGGGAATCTGTTTAAAATTCATTGTACCGGACCTGAAAATAGACAATTTCAAAAGGCGCTGCTAACGTTTGCGTCTTTTTTTTTGACGTTTTAGTCCAATAAGCGAAGGGGCAGGCCTTAAATTTACGAACACCTCCACAGAACGAGGGCAAAACCATAGGTGCCCATGGTTATTAAAGGGTTTTGTCCACCGAATCGGTTTTTTCTTCAATACGGTGAAAATTTAAAATCGAAGTTGCAAATTGCACCAGTTTGTGGTATGCCCTATTTTATGGCACTCATTCAAAGATCCATAGCGCCTGTAGTTCGGTCTCTGGCGGCCCAATATCCGGTTGTGACCATCACAGGACCCCGACAGAGCGGGAAAACAACGATCTGCAGGCAAATTTTCAAAGACAAGCCCTATGCGAACCTTGAATTTCCTGATACCCGGCAGTTTGCAATAGATGACCCCAGAGGATTTCTAGCCCAGTTCCCAGACGGTGCGGTACTTGATGAAATACAGCGGGCCCCGGATTTAACATCGTATATTCAGCCAATGGTTGATGAAAATCCAGCCGCAGGGCAGTACATTTTGACTGGAAGTCAGCAATTTGAAGTACGTTCCAGTGTCAATCAATCCCTTGCAGGACGTTCGGCGCTGGTTAGACTGCTTGCTTTTGATCTCAATGAAATTTCATCCGGCTATGAGGTGCCGGATTCCAATGAACTGCTGTATAAGGGGTTCTATCCCCGAATCTGGGATCAGGGCCTGAATCCGACCCAGGCGTTAGGTGATTATTACGAAACCTATATCGAACGGGATTTGCGGCAGCTTGTTACCATCAAGGATTTGAATCTGTTTCAAAAATTTATCAAATTGTGTGCCGGGCGCATCGGACAACTGCTGAATGTGAGTTCCCTTGCCAACGACACCGGCGTGTCCCATACCACGGCATCCAACTGGATTTCCATTTTAGAAGCAAGTTTCATCCTTTTTCTTTTAAATCCGTATCATGCAAACATTTCCAAGCGACTGGTCAAATCCCCTAAACTGTATTTTTATGATGTGGGTCTTGCCTCGTTTCTGCTGGGCATAGAGACCATGGAACAAATTTTCAGAGACCCGTTGCGCGGCAATCTTTTTGAAAACATGGTCATTGCCGAGGCATTAAAATTCCGCTTTAACCAGGGCAGACGCAGCAATCTTTATTTTTACCGTGACAGCAAGGGAAACGAAGTCGATCTTGTATTTTCATCCGGTTCTATGCTGTTCCCTGTTGAAATCAAGTCAGGAATGACTGTCACCCGTGATTATTTCAAGGGGTTGAACCATTTTAAAGCCCTGTTTGAACCCCACATGCCCAATGGATGCGGCCTGGTTTACAACGGCATGGACGCCCAGAACCGCTCGGATGTTTCAATCGTTCCCCTTGACAAGCTTCATCAGCTTTTCGGCCGGTCATGCAGTTGATTTCGTAATTTCGCAAAATTGAATCCCGGGGACCGGATATCAAGCTGCTCGGGGTCACCCGTTTTTTGACCGTCACACAGAACGGTACCCGCTGATCCTGAGAGTCTTGCGATAGTTAACCTGCCCTTGCGCTGCCCCGCCTGTACCAAAATCAAACCCTCAGGTACAAGACCCTGTCCTGCTTCCATGGTATGTCATGCCCCATGGAAGATAAAAATATAACAAACGGGTTTGTGCGGCTGGCCGGATTTGCCGCGCCTTTCCGGGGGCGGTATCTGGCATCGGCAGCCTGGGCCGTTCTCGGGGTGGCCTGTGCCATGATTCCCTATGCCGCCGTGTCGCAGGTCATTATCAGGCTGGCACAAGGGCAGCGCTCTTTGGGCGGATATCTTGCCTGGTTTGCCCTGGCGGCACTGGGGTACCTGTGCAGGGTCTGGTTTCACGGTCTTTCCACCCGCATCTCCCATCTGGCCACCTTTGCCGTGATTTCACAAATCCGGCGCCGGATTGCGGCAAAGCTTGCCCGGGTGCCCATGGGATATATCCTGAACACCCCATCGGGGCGGTTGAAAAACACCCTGGTGGAAAAGGCTGCGAGCATTGAGCCGGCCCTGTCCCATGTTCTGCCGGAAATGACCGCCAACCTCCTGATTCCCCTTGTTATTATTTCAACCATATTTTTCCTGGACTGGCGCATGGCCCTGATCAGCCTGATCACCCTGCCGGTGGGAGCCTTCTGCTTCATGATGATGATGAAGGATTACCAGGACCAGTATGCCGGTTACATGGCTGCGGGCAAACAGATGAATGCCGCGGCCGTGGAATATATCAACGGCATTGAGGTGATCAAGACCTTTGGCGGGTCTGCCGCATCCCATAAAAAGTTTGCCCATGCCGTATCTGCCAATGCCGAGTACGGCGTGGCCTGGACAAAAAGCGTCCAGGGCTATTTTGCCATGAGCATCGGGATCTGGCCGTCGGTGCTGATCGGGGTGCTGCCCCTAGGCTGCCTGTTTTTGCAGAACGGCTCGCTGAGCGCTTCAGTGTTCATCACCATCATGATTCTGGCCCTGGGAATTTTTCCCTGCCTGCTCAGCATTCTGTTTTACCTGGATGACCTGGCAAAAATCGGCACCACCATGAACGATATCGGTGACGTGCTGGACCAAAAGGAGCTGAAGCGGCCTGACGCCTTTGTTGTTCCGGGCCCCATGGACATTAAACTGTCCGGTGTCGGCTTTTCCTATGGCCGCACCCGTGTTCTGGACAATCTGTCCCTAGTGATCCCCCAGGGCCGGGTAACCGCCCTGGTGGGGCCGTCGGGCAGCGGCAAAAGCACCATCGCCCGGCTCATCACCTCTTTCTGGGATGTGGACAAAGGGGCTGTCACCATTGGCGGAACAGATGTAAAAAACATCCCTTTTGAGCAGCTGAACGGGTGGATCTCCTATGTGGCCCAGGACAACTATCTTTTTGACACCACGGTTATGGAAAATATCCGCATGGGTGATCCAAAGGCTTCGGACCAGGCAGTGATGGATGCGGCAAAGGCGGCCGGATGCCATGGGTTTATCACGGCCCTTGAACAGGGGTATCACACCATGACCGGCGGGGGCGGCACCCGTCTTTCCGGAGGAGAGCGCCAGCGGATCACCATTGCAAGGGCCATGCTGAAAAACGCCCCCGTGGTCATTCTTGATGAAGCCACCGCCTACGCAGACCCGGCAAATGAGGCCAGGCTCCAGCAGGCCATTGCAGGGCTTGTCAGGGGAAAAACCCTGATTGTCATTGCCCACCGTCTTTCCACCATCACAAATGCTGACCGGATCGTGGTGCTGAACCAGGGCCAAATCCAGGGTATCGGCACCCACAGGGAACTTTTATCCGGGTGCGGGCTTTACCGGCAGATGTGGCATGCCCATGTCAGTGTCAAAGATGAACCGGAAAAGGAGCTGTGCCGTGGTTGAAACCATCGTTAAATTCTTTGCCTTTGCCGGCCCCCGCAAAAAGGATCTGTATAAAGCAATTGCCTGGTCGTTTGCCGATGCCTTTTTCCAGGGGCTGCAGATTGTGGCCCTGTATGTGGTGCTTAAAGACGTTGTTTCCCAGTCGGTTACACCGGCCACCGCCTGGATCAGCTTCGGGCTGATGCTAACCGGCATGGCCGGGACCATTGCGGCCAAAGCCGCTTCAATGATTTTCCAGATCCAGGGCAGTTTTGCCATGTGCGCCGACCACAGAATCCGCATGGCCGACCGCATGAGGTACATGCCCATGGGATATTTCAACAGCAACAGTTTAGGCCGGATCACCGCCACTGTCACCACCACCATGGAAGATATCCAGGACATGGCCTCCAATGTCCTTTGCCGGATTATTTCAGGCGTTGTGCACGGGGCCGTGATCACCCTGATACTGACGGCCATGGACCTTCGCATCGGCATGATCGCCCTTTCCGGGGAACTGATTTTCCTGGCGGCAAACAGGCAGATGCAGGCGTTGTTTAAAAAGATCTCCCCGGCCCGGATGGCGGCCAAAACAGCCCTTGTGGCCGCAGTCCTTGAGTATGTCCAGGGCATGGGCGTGGTCCGGTCGGTCCACCAGAGCGCCGAAGCCCGTAAAACCATAGACCGGTCCATAGCTGACTGTCAGAGGCAGAATGCCGCCCTGGAGCTTGCCTTTTTGCCGTTTTTTGCCGTGCAGACCCTGGTGCTGAAATTGACCAGCCTTGCCATGGCCCTTGCTGCCGTACTCTTTTATCTGAATTCAACCATGACCCTTCCCTTGTGCCTGCTCATACAGGTTAGCTCGTTTATTATCTTCAGCCAGATGGAATCCGCCGGCAGTGTGTCAGCCCTGCTCAGGACCATTGATCTTAGCCTGGACCAGGTGCAGCAGATATATCAGATCCCGGTGATGGATGAAACAGGCTGCAAGATCACACCGGACAGCATGGATATCCGGGCGGAAAATCTGGTTTTTTCCTATGGCGGCAAACGGATCATTGATGATGTGGGGTTTGAAATTCCTGGGGGCCGGACCGTGGCCATTGTGGGACCGTCCGGGGGCGGGAAAACCACATTGTGCAATCTCATCGCCCGGTTCTGGGACCCGGATTCCGGGGCGGTTTATCTTGGGGGGCACGATCTGACCAGTTATTCCCTGGACAGTCTGATGCCCCATTTTTCAATGGTGTTCCAGCGGGTCTATCTGTTCAACGACACCATTGGCAACAACATTGGCTTTGGCTGCCCGGGTGCAGGGCCTGCAGCTGTCCGGAAGGCTGCTGAAAAGGCCTGCTGCCATGAATTTATCAAAGCGTTGCCCCAGGGGTATGACACCCTGGTGGGAGAAGGCGGGGCCACTTTGTCCGGCGGGGAAAGGCAACGGATCAGTATTGCCCGGGCCATATTAAAAGATGCCCCGGTCATTATTCTTGACGAGGCCACGGCCAATGTGGACCCGGAAAACGAATCCCTGCTCAGGGCCGCCATTGGGGAACTGACCCGGGACAAAACCGTGATCATGATCGCCCATAAACTTAAAACCGTGCGCCATGCCGACCGGATATGGGTCCTGGACAAAGGCCGGATCATTGAACAGGGCCCCCATGACCGGTTGATGGCCCAAGGCGGCCTTTATGCAGAATTTATCGGTATAAGGGAAAAGTCGGCGGGATGGAAAATTTAAAACCTGTAAACCATAACAGGAGAGACCGTTTTTTTTATGTTTGAGTTAGGTTTTACTTATCTTGTATTAAATGACATATAAAAAAAGAGGAGATGAAAGATGAATTGCAGAACTTTTTGTATGATAATTGCAGCCGGTTTTGTGCTGCATACGGCCCCGGGGGCCAGGGCCGGGGAGTTGTCCGCCGGGGAGCCACCCGCCAAAGACCCCGTGGCCATAGAGTCCATTACGGTAACCGCCAATAAAACCGAGGAAAACGCCCAGGAAATCCCCATGAGCATCACGGTGATCGACGACATTGAGATCCAGGACCGCTCCATAGATACCACGGAACGGCTCTTCCAGCGCATGCCCAACATGCACATGACCAAGATGGGGCCTGTGGGGCTCTCCCAGAACATTGCCGCAGTCAGGGGGATCTCATCGTTCATGACCGGCGGGGATGTGTTCGGCTTTTTTGTGGATGATGTATTTTACCCGTCTGCCGACATCAACCTCATGGATGTCGAGCGCATTGAAGTGTTAAGGGGCCCCCAGGGCACCCTGTATGGAAAAAACACCGAGGCCGGTGTCATCAACATCATCACCAGAACCCCTGAAAATGACTGGGGCGGGGAGATATCCCTTTCCTATGGGAATTACGACACCTTTGAAACCGTGCTGGCCGGCGGCGGGGCCCTTGTTAGGGATAAGCTGTTCCTGCGCCTGGCCGGCCGGTACATGGGGTCTGACGGATATTTCACCAATACCGTGGACAATGACGACACCGTGGATGAAAAAAAGAACTATGACGGGCGGCTCTCCCTGCGGTACCTGCCGGCCGACAACCTCACCGCAGACCTGAAGATCAACTGGCAGAAGTATGACTCAAACTATGCCGAGTTCACCACCTTTGACAGGGTCATGGACAACGACTTTGATATCAGCGTCAATGATCCCGGCCATGCGGACAAGGATTTTTCCAATGCCTCGTTAAAGATCGCCTGGGACATGGATACCGTCCGGCTGACCTCCATTACCACGGCCCTGGACAGTGATGCGGTCTATGGAAATGATATGGATTTCACTTCATATGATTTCTACCGGTTTGAGGCAGGCATGGACAGATCGCTGCTCACCCAGGAACTGCGGTTAAATTCGAGGTCCGGCAATGCCCTGAAATGGACGGCCGGGGCCTATTTTTTTTCAGGGCAGGATGACCAGAGCATTGTGTATGACATGGTGCCCTATAATGTGACGGCACAGCTTTACGGCAACACCGACGCCACGGGTATGGCCGCCTTCGGCCAGGTTGACTACACCTTGAATAAATGGGTTTTCACCGCCGGATTACGGTATGAATACGAGGAAAAAACCTTTGATTATGAGTGGAAGGGCGGTGCCATGGTCGGTTATACCCCCTGTGCCGGTTCCACGGAAAAGGATTTTGATGCCCTGTTGCCCAAATTTGCCTTAACCTACCATGCCACGGATCACTTCAGGCCCTATGCCAGCGTGACCAAAGGGTTTAAAAGCGGCGGGTTCAACTTAAGCACGGACCCCGGCGTGGCCTATGATGCGGAATACACCTGGAACTATGAGCTCGGATTTAAAAGTGAGCTTGCCGGCAACCGGGTCCAGTTCAATGCGGCCCTGTTTTATATTGACTGGAAGGATCTTCAGGTGGAACAGCCCTCCTATCCCGACTACATCGTAGAAAATGCGGCCCAGGCCACCAGCAAGGGCGTGGAGGTGGAAGTGATCCTTCGCCTTCTGGCAGGACTTGAGGTTTACGGTAGCCTGGGATATGTGGATGCCACCTTTGACGAATACACCAATGACGGGGTTGACTATTCAGGAAAGGATATCCCCAACGCCCCGTCCCATACCTACAGCCTGGGCGCAACATACCGTTTCCTTGACCACTGGATGGTCAATGCCGAACTCAACGGCACCGGCACCATCTATTACGAGGCAGACAATGAAAAATCCCAGTCCAGCTACCGGATTGTGGATGTAAAGGCCGGATATGAGACAGACCGTTTTGATGTTTATGTATGGGCCAATAACCTGTTTGACCAGGCCTATGCCACCCGGGCCTTTGAGATGAGCGGGCAGTGGTGGGCCAGAAACGGGGACCCTTTGACCTTTGGGTTAACCTTCAGGTACAGATTCTGATTTAATGATGGAACAGGAATGAATAAAAAAACAAACGGGCTCAGTGTAAAAGATCTGGTGACCTGCGGGATTTTTTCAGCCCTATATATTGTCTTCATGTTCATGGGGGGGCTTTTTTTCGCCCCCAATCCAATGCTGACCTTTTTAACGCCCATGGGCATGGCGCTGCTTACAGGCCCTGTGTACCTGCTGTTCGTCTCCATGACCGGCAAACCCTTTGCCGTGACCCTTTTAGGGATTGTCACAGGAGGACTGGTCTTTGCCACAGGCATGTTCTGGCTGTGGGCCCTGGCCTGCCCGGTTCTGGCCTTTGGGGCCGATCTCATTGCAGGGTTGGGCAAATACCAAAGCAAAACACTGAATGTTATCTCCTTTCTGTTATACGCCCTGAACCCCATGGGCTCCTATGTCATGCTGCTCATCAACCCGGACGCCTATACCCGGTATCTCATGGGAAGGGGAACGGATCCGGCCTATATGAATACCATGCTGGCCCGGTTCAAGAGCTGGATGATTCCGGGAATGGCCGCGGGCACCCTGGTCTGTGCCGCCATAAGTGCACTTTTAGGGTGTTATCTGCTTAAAAAGCAGTTTGAAAGGGCCGGGATCACGCGATGACCCCTGCATTTTTCAAACACGGTGCCGCAAGATCCGGCCCAGGCCTTGACGGCAGGACCAAAATTGTGCTTCTTGTGTGGGCAACGGTTCTGTCCGCTGCCTGCCCCGGTTCCGGCTACCAGATCGTGCTGTGTATTTCGGTGCTTGTGCTTGCCGCAATGTCCGGACTTGTCTCTTATTCGGCAAAAATTTTGCTTTTCTATGGTGCCGTACTCTTTTCCCAGCAGGCTGCCGCCCTTTTTCTGCAAGGCCCGGTTGCCCTTGTTTTTCTCTCTTTTTTCATGCTGGTCCAGAAACTTTTTCCCACCATTGTGCTTGGCACGCTTCTGGTTCAGACCACCCGGGTGTCGGAATTCATGTTTTCCCTGGAGTGGCTCGGCCTGCCCCGGGAACTGACCATTGCCGTTGCCGTGATGCTGCGGTACTTTCCCAGTGTCAAGCAAGATTTGGGGGCCATCAAAGATGCCATGCGCATGAGAGGGCTGTCTTTGTCTCTGGCAGGCTTTGTAAAAAATCCGCTTTTAACGGTGGAGTGCCTCTATGTGCCGGTGATGCTGTCCGCCTCCCGGCTGGCCGATGAATTGTCCGCAGCCAGTGCGGCAAGGGGAATTGAAACCCCGGGGAAGCGCACCTGTTTTTCAGTAAAGGGGTTTCACGGGTTTGACCTGTTCTGTGTTGTCCTGTTCTGCGGCCTGACCCTCCTGCTTTTTGTGCCCCTTTCCAAAGTCACCCGGGGGGTGCCGTGATCCAAATTGAAAATGCATCGTTCAGGTACACCCGCATGGACACGGGCGTCACCGATATCAGCCTTGCTGTAAGTCCCGGGGAATGCGTCCTTTTATGCGGTCCCAGCGGCTGCGGCAAAACCACGCTGACCCGCATGGTAAACGGGCTGATTCCCCATTTTTACCAGGGGGATTTTTCAGGCCGGGTCAAAGTGGCCGGCTTAAGCGTTGCAGACTCTCCGCTCCACCGGATTGCCGGTTGCGTAGGTTCGGTCTTCCAGAATCCCAGGACCCAGTTTTTTAATGTGGATACAGACGGCGAGATGGCATTCAGCCTTGAAAATGCCGGGGTCGATCCGGAAACCATTTGCCGGAAAATGGCCCGGACCACCAGGGACCTGAATCTTGAGCCCCTGCTCGGACGCAGCCTGTTTGAACTGTCCGGCGGCGAAAAACAGAAAATCGCCTTTGCATCGGCCTATGCATATTCCCCGTCAATTTTTGTCCTGGACGAACCTTCGGCCAACCTTGATTCGGACAGCATCCGCACCCTGAAAAAATACCTGGCCCTGCTCAAAGCCCAGGGCAAAACCATCATTATTGCAGAACACCGGCTCTATTACCTCATGGGCCTTGCGGACCGGATCATTTACATGGCCTGCGGCACCATCAAAGCCAGGTATTCTTCTGATGAATTCATGGCCATTCCCGAAAAAGAACTTGCATCCATGGGGCTTCGCAGCAGAACACCGGGGGCGTATCCCAAAAGTCTGTTTGCGCCCCACAACCAAAAAACGCAAAAAAAGCTTGTCATAGAGTCCATGAGCGCCCGATACAAAAAAGAACCTGTGATTGAAAATATCAGTCTGACCGCCCGGTCCGGACAGATCATCGGACTTGTGGGCGGCAACGGTGCCGGCAAATCCACGTTTATCCGGACCCTGGCAGGCCTTCATAAAAAAGAGCGGTCCAGGATCACCTGGCAGGGCCGGCCGGTTTCAGCAAAAAAACGCCTTGCCGCCTCCTATCTGGTCATGCAGGACACAGGGTTTCAGCTCTTTGCCGAAAGCGTCACCCGGGAATGCATGTTCGGCCTGAAAAATCCGGATACCGGACTGATCAAGGAAACACTGGAAAATTTAGGCCTGGCCCCTTTGGGAAAGCGCCATCCCCACACCCTTTCCGGGGGCCAGAAACAGCGGCTGGCCATTGCTGCGGCCATGGCCTGCGGCAAAGAGATCCTTTTATTTGACGAACCCACCTCCGGACTGGATTACGGCAGCATGATCCGGGTCAGGAACCTGTTTTACGATCTGGCCGCCCGGAACAAGCTGATTTTTGTGATTTCCCATGATGATGAATTCTTAGGAGCGGTCTGCTCACGCATTATCCGGCTCCACCAGGGCAGGATAGTAAAGGATTATATCTGCCCGGGAACTGATTTTTGAAATCAGCCGAACCGCCCTGGTACGTGATCCGTTGAAGAGAATTATCTGGTTCATTGCCTGAATACATCTCTCAGTGCGCCTGCTACGTGCTGGTTTGCCAGCCTGGCAACATCAAACAGTGCGCCAAAAGAAAAAAAGCCGTGATACATGTTTTCATAGCAATGATAAAAGGTTCTGACGCCCGCGGCCCGTAATTTATGAGCATAAGTTTCCCCCTCATCCTTTAAAGGATCAAACTCGGCAGTAATAATATACGCCGGGGCCAGACCGGAGAAGTCCTTTTCCCTTAAAGGAGAAACAATCGGATCCGACAGATTTCCATCTGCATATAATTCCCCCATGGTATATTTAACAATGTCTGTTTGGAGGAAAGTACTATGCTCAAGCCGGCTCCGGGTCTCACACGCCACATCTACCACGGGATAAATCGGTATCTGGAGCAGCGGCTGCGGGGTCCCTTCCCGTTTGGCTTTATGGGTCACTGCACAGGTTAGATATCCTCCGCCGCTGTCACCGGCAATGGCAATCCTGTCCTGGTCTGCGCCAATCTCACTCCCGTTTTGCTGGAGATACCGTAAAACTGCGTAACAATCCTCTATGGCTGCCGGGCATTTATGTTCCGGGGCCAGGCGGTACGCCGGTGCCAGGACAATACAATCTGCTTCCTGGGATAATACGGAGTTCTGACCATGGTAATCATCTGGAGACAGAAGGCATACCCCGCCTCCGTGGAAGTAGGCCAAGGCCGGCAAGGGCTGGTCAATTTTCCTCGGAACGTAAAGCTTACAACGGATTTCACCTTCTGGACCAGGAATGTAAATATCTTTCATCCTATGCAGATTCCTGACCGGCGGATCAATGGTTTTCCAGAATTCACTGTTCATGGATCTCCATTCTTTTATGGGGATATCTCTGGGGGAAGGCGCGTTTTCCATACCTTTCAGGAAAACATCCAGCCATGCATTCACCTGAGGATCTTTGCATCTCATCATCATTATCCTTTTTAAAAATTAAAAATTCAACATAGAATACTATATATCGGTTACCTGTGTGCTGTTGTGTACAATATATGGTATATGAAGTCAAACCAATTACCCTGGTTATCCGGAGAACAACCTTTTTACCAGATCAAAAAGGAGAATGGCTTGTCTTTCATGCCATCCATTTAAGGGATAACACCTAATCCATCATACAGGCGGCCGGTCCGAATATTGCGGTTCCCGTCATTCAGGGCAGGATAGCAACGGATTTTATTCCGGGAGAACAGGACAGATTGAGCGCGCCTGTTTAAGATAGGTGCCCGGGGTGGTGCCGTAATGCTGCCGGAACTGGCGGATAAAATGGGCGGTGTCGTGAAAGCCCAAAGCGTATGCGGTTTCATCCACATTCATCTGGCCTGTGGAAAGAAGGGTTGTGGCCTGGGCCATGCGGTACTGCCGCAGGTAGCCGAACACGGTGGTGCCGTATACCTGGCGAAATCCGCGCTTTAGTTTTGTGTCATTGAGACCGGCTTTCCGGGCAAGGGTTTTCAGGGTGGGTGGGGCGTCAGCTTCCCGGATCAGGATATCCCTGGCATGGCAGATTTTTGCCCGGTCCTGGCCTGAAAGGGCATGGCCGGTATGGCCGGACTCCCCGGATTTCGCGGTTTCCCAGAGCAGGCGCAGGATCAGCTCCATGCTCTTGGCTTCAAGATAGCGGTTGTAAAAAGCGCCCTGGTAGTCGCAATTGTAAATCTGGTCCAGGATCATGCGGGCGGCAGGACTGATATCCAGGGCCAGGTTGAAGGGGGCCTGGTCCCTGTTTTCAAGGACCCGGCC
This sequence comes from uncultured Desulfospira sp., assembly GCA_963663165.1. Taxonomy (GTDB): domain Bacteria; phylum Desulfobacterota; class Desulfobacteria; order Desulfobacterales; family Desulfobacteraceae; genus Desulfospira. Next base: position 2,397,207 of record OY760175.1, read on the forward strand.
AAGTTTTTTGGGCACCTGGCTGACATCGTCCTGCAACAGCCCGCGCAATGTCCGGGGGGCAATGTACAGGTTGAGTACCCGAAAGGTCTGCCGGGCGTTCATCCGGGTCAGGCAGCGGCTTTCAGGGTTGAATGAGAGAACCGCTTTGCCCGGGCTGACATCAACCTGCTCTTTTTTTGAGGGGGACCGGGTCATGGTGCCGGTGCCGCACCCTGACAAATGAAAGGCAAAGGCCAGGGGCGCCTGATCAATGTTAAACTCATTTTCTGCCGCAGTTTCGGACCGGATATCCACAAACAGCACCTCAATGCCCGAAGGCAGGAAAACATGTTTGAGGCCCCGGGGGTCCAGGCGGCCAAAGGCCTTTAAAAAATTCCATGACGTATTCAATGCAACTGCTGCCATCATCACTCTCCTCAATGCAGGATAGAAATAGCCCAGCATATTAGCTTTGTCAAACATTAATTTAAAAACATTACAAAGATGAAAAGCCATAAAACTGCTCTCCAGATACCAATAAGATTCCTTTATTTACAATGACCACAGATGAATCCGGTTTAATATGGTCCTGAAACAAAAGTCGCATTTTAAAAAGGAGGCCATATGATTTCCCGACTCAGACAGATCCGGCAGCAGTTTATTGAAAAAACCGCCAGGCAACCCAAGGGTGCCTGGGCCATAAAACAATACAACGACCCCAAAGCCCATTACCGATCATTCAGGATTATCATGGAGGCATTGCATCTTTCACAAAAGGATGTGTATTGCGAGATCGGCTGCGGCGGCGGCGTTCTGTTAAACATGGCCATGGAAAAGGCAGGCAGCGGTGCGGCCCTGGACCACAGCCCTGATATGGTCCGTCTCTCCATTGAAAACAACCGGGATGCTGTGGAAAGCCACCGGCTTGAGATCCTTGCGGGAAACGCCGAAGCTCTGCCCTGGCCGTCCCGGCGGTTCACGGCCTGTGCCTGTGCCAACATGTTTTTCTTTGTTGAACACCCCGATGCGGCCCTGGCTGAAATTTTCAGGGTCCTTGCCCCGGGTGGCCGGTTCTCCATGGTCACAGCCGGACAAAGTCTTTTAACCCGGATCTCCATGGGGTGGTTCTACAGTCTGAACACCTATCCGGATGCGGTCATGGCCGCCATGATGAAAGAGGCAGGGTTTTCGGATATCCGGGTGAAAACGCAAAGGCCCGGCTTATCCCAGGTCTGCTATGCAAGGAAGTGAACCCGGCAGCGCCTTTTGCCCGGGGCAGCTAAGCCGGAAGTCCGAAGGCCTTATGCCGTACTGTTTGTGAAAGGCCTGGGCAAAGTGGCTGGAACTGCAGAATCCTGCATCAAATGCCGCCTGGGTGATGCTCATTTTGTGCGTTTCAATCAGTTTTTTGGCATACTCCAGGCGCTGCCTTCTCAGATATTCGAACACGGTGCAGCCGAACACCTTTCTAAAGCCCCGGGTCAGGCGGGCATGGCTGATGCCCACAAGGCCTGCCAGTTCGGACAGGGACGGCGGATATTGCAGGCGGGAGACCAGAATGTCCCGGGCCGTTATGATGCGCTGCCGTTCATCGTCCCGGACCGGGGCCCCAGGGTCCGCCGGGGCGGTTGTGTCAAGGGCCTGGGACAGGATCAGTGCCACAAGCTCCATGGCCTTGCTTTCCAGAAAGATTCTGCGGATCATGCCCTGGTGGGGGCAGGCAAACATCTGGAACACAATGGACTGCATGGCAAAATCCATCTGCCGGGCAAACCGGCCGCAGCGCCGGGAAAGGCTGCGGAACAAAAGCGCATCCTCTTTTATGGAAAATTCCGGGGCCAGAAGCCTGTGCAAAAGACCGGGGGAAAAGTGGATGACCACGGCCTTAAGCTCTTTTCCCCCGGCGGTAATCCGTTCCAGCACCGGCTGTTCAAAATTTAAGATATCGGCCTGCCCGGCAGTGATGTCAAATGAGGCTGTTTTGTCCGGACTTCGGGTGCATGTGCCCCCGGACAGGCAGAAAACAAAGGAGATCCTTGGCGCGCTCCAGGTGATCCTGGCCTGGTAGTCCCGGATAAACCGGCAGTGGCTCATGCAAAGATCCATGCCCGGCCGGCAGGCCAGGTTATAGAACCTGCCCCGGCCAAGATCCGGCGGCAGGGGCCGCAGGGTCTCCCGGCCGGTCCCGCAGGACGGGCTTTGTGCGTCAAACCGGATGAACTCTCCCCCGGGATTTCTGACTGTGATTTCAGGCGTCATGGCCTTTTCTCTCCAAGGCGTGTTTTTAAAATCCAGCTAAAAAGTTATGATTTCCTAATCAATAATACAATATCATTCTTTTTTCAATATTCTTTATTGTTCCTGAAATGTTCAAAAATGTTCCGCATTTTATATTTTTCGGATCACGACCCGGGGTAATAAACACTGTGAACAACCTGCTGTGCAGGAAAATATGAACCATCATCCCGGGAGAAAAAAACATCATGAAAAACAAGAGAAAACCGGGCCGGTTTGTTTCGGCCCTGATATTAACGGCCGCCTTCTTAATGCTGCCCGGCCGGGTATTCTGCCAAGAGGACAGGGGCAGTGAAGACAAAAGCCGGATCACGTCCCTTGGGGACACCGTTGTCACGGCCCGCAAACAAAAAGATCTTGAAATGGATCTGCCCGGCAGCATCAGCGTGGTGGACGAGCAGACCATGGACGAGTTTAGCATCCGCACCACCGAAGAAATGACAAGGGTTGTGCCGAATCTGTATTTTAAAACCGCCACCTCGGGCGATACCTTTGTCAGCCGGGGAATCTCCACCATTGACACCGCCCTTTTCTCCCCCATGGGGTTTTATGTGGACGGTGTGGCGTCATCCTTGAGCTATATGCTTGACATGCCTTTATTCGACATTGAACAGGTGGAGGTACTCAAAGGCCCCCAATCCACCCTGTACGGGAAAAACAGTTCCTCCGGGGTGATCAACATGACCCTTGCCTCCCAGGGCAATGAGTTCAGATCAAAGGTGATGCTTGAAGCAGGCTCTTACAACACATTTACGGGCGGTGCCATGGTGGGCGGCCCCATTAAAGAGGATACCCTTTTTTATACCCTGTCTTTGCTTGGCACAAGATCGGACGGGTATATGGACAACACCACCTTAGACAGTGATACGGCTAGCGATGACAGGACGTTTTCCGGCAGGGCCGGTCTGCGCTTCACCCCGTCCGCGGATCTGGATATCGCCCTTTCCCTGGACGGCACTGACCGGGACATGGGCATTGATGAACTGCGCTATAAAGATGGTGTCAGTGCATCCGACCGGTATGATGTGGTGAACAACCAGGCGTCCCGGGCAGACCAGAAGAGCCTGAACCAGTCCGCCCACGTCAAATACAGTTTCAAGGATATGCAGCTTGCCTCCATCACCTCCCACCAGGATTTCAACCGGGAGCATACCATGGATTCGGACCGCAGTGCCTCAGCATTGGGGGTCTCCCATATCGACCTGGACCAGGAAATTTGGGCCCAGGAGCTGCGGCTGTCCTCCAAGTCCCCGGGATTTTTCTCCTCCTGGCTGATCGGTGCCTGGGCCTCGTCTGAAAGCATTGACAATGACTGGCAGCTTGACCATGTGCGGCCGGCACTTGCCAACCAGCGGATCACGGAATCAGACACCGACAGCCTGGCGCTCTTCGGCCAGGTCTCAAAAGCGTTGACCCGTCAGCTCACAGCCACGGCTGGGCTTCGCCTGGACCACGTTTCAGCTTCCGGCACCCAGGACTACACCCGCACAGGCGCAACAACCCGGTTCAGCGAAGATATCAGCGATACCGAACTGTTGCCCATGGCATCCCTGTCCTGGAAATTCAACGACCAGGCCACCGGATATTTAAGTTATTCCACGGGCTGGATGGCCGGGGGATATGACTACTACTCGGCGGCTTCCCAGGCCGATTTTGCCTATGACCCCGAATTCACGCAAAATTTTGAGGCGGGTCTGAAAACCGCCTTTTTTGACAACCGGGTCCGGGCCAACCTGTCCGTTTTTTATACCGATATAGAAGACAAGCAGATCAGGGAAGAGGTGATCGGCGGCGGCGTGGGCGCCTGGAAAATCACCAATGCGGCCAGTGCCCACACAAAAGGGGTGGAGCTTGAGATCCGGGCCCTTCCCACCCGCCATCTTGAGCTGTTCACAGGCCTTGGCTATACCCGGTCCGAAATTGACGACTGGACAGGCACAGCGAATGGCCAGGCCATGGACTACAGCGGCAACACCCTGCCCTGGGCCCCGGATCTCACCGCCAATGCAGGTATCAGCTATACCAGCGACAGCGGCTGGTATGGAAACATCCTGATCTTCTGGGCCGGAAAACAGTACTTTGATGCCGCCAACACCCTGGAAGACGACGGCTACGCACTGGTCAACCTGAAAACCGGCTACCGGTTCGGCCGGTACGACATCTCCATCTGGTGTAAAAATCTGTTTGACGAAGAATATGCCCAGAAAAAAGTCAAATCAAACGGGTATACCCTGGTGGAAGACGGCGATCCCATGACAGTGGGTGTCACCCTTATCTGGAGGTTTTAATCATGACCACAAAAAAAAGTTTCCCCCCGGCCCTTGGGCCTTTGTTCGATATCTTCACAGGCCCGGTCAAAATGGCGGTGATACAGGCGGCTATCGAATTGTCCATGGCCGATATCCTGGAAAGTGAAATGACTGCGGACCAGGTGGCTGACAGGCTCAACGCCCGGGCCAACCCTACAGGCCTTTGCTGTTTTCTGGACAGCATGGCAGGCCTGGGGCTTTTGACCAAAACCCAAGGGGTGTACAAAAACACTGAATTTACCAACGCCTATCTGCGCTCAAAAAGTCCCTTGTTCATGGGGCCGTTCATCGCGCGGATGACAGCCATGCAGCATAAGAACCTGGACAGAATCGCCCGGCTGGTCACAACCGGGCCGCCCTCCCTGGATGAAGAGCAGACCCTTCAGACCGAAGCCAGGTGGGAAAAAGCTGCCGCAGACCTGGCAGTATACCAGCAGGCAGGTGCGGCACTGAAAGCCTCCGACCTGATGTCCTCTCTGCCCGAATTTGAACAGGCGAAAAAACTTCTGGACCTTGGCGGGGGACCGGGACTGATCGGGGCCACCATTGTCAGGCGGCATCCTTCTATGACCGGCGTGCTGCTGGATCTTGGCGCCATTATCCGCCAGGCGCAAAAACATATCCAAAACGTTGGCATGGCCGACCGGATCTCCTTTATTGCCGGAGACTATAATGAGGTGGACTTAGGATGCGGGTATGACCTGGTCTGGGCCAGCCATAATCTTTATTATGTTAAAGATAAACTTCACTTTTTCAAACGGCTGAAAAACGCCATGACGCCAAATGGTGTGCTGCTGTGCCTGCACGAGGGCCTTACCCATGAACGCACCCGGCCGGCCCCCATTATCCTGTCCCGGCTCTCCCTGGCCCTGGAAGGCCAGGATGTCTCCTTTAACAGGGGCGAGCTTGCAGACTACCTTCGCAGGGCGGGATTTGCCAATGTGGAGAGCCGGTCGGTGGAGTTTGGTTTTGGGGAAAGTGAGCTGGTTATTGCACGTATACAAAAGGCCGGGCAACAAAAGCCAAAGGAGCAGGGGCAGCCATGAAAATATCCGGCATGAAATGTTCCAGGATAACCCCGCCCCGGATGGTGCTGCTGGTTTTGGCCCTTGTTGTCAGCATGGCCCGCCCCGGTACCTGCGCACAGCGCTTCTGCATCACAGGCCCGGCGGTGGCTGAAAGCCTGGTTTTTGCCGTCATGGCAGAGCAGGAACTTGCAGGCCCCGGCATTGAATTTATCATGTGGAACTCGCCGGACCAGGCCCGGGCCATGATTGCCTCGGGCAGGACCCAGGCCTCTTTGATCACCACCACCGGGGCGGCCACATTTTACAACAAAGGGGTCCGGGTGGGGATTGCCGGGGTGTTTTCATCTGCGCTGTGGGTGGTCAGCACCGAGACCTTTAACCGGACGCCTTTGACCGGTACGATTCTCTTCCCCTTCGGCCCCGGGGAGATGCCCGGCCTTGTGTTCCGGGCCGCCATGGGGGAGAGCACACCAGACCTTGCCGTCCAGCATACGGGCGGGGCCATGGAAGCGGTCAACCGGCTGCTCATGGGCAGGGCAGGACACGCCCTGCTTGCGGAGCCTGCCGCCTCCCTGGCCGTGGTCCGTTCCAGGGAGCTGAACAATGCCCCCCGGTTGTTCAAGCACATGGATCTTCGGGACATCTGGTCCAAAAAGTTCAATGACCGCCCCTTGTGCGTAAGTTGCCTTGCACTTTTCGGTGATGCGGTTGACCGGCCGGACCGGATTAAAAAAATTATCAGCGGATACGGCCTTGCCCTGGAATGGATCAAGGCCCACCCAGAGCAAACCCATGCCTTGGCCGTTAAAAAATTTCCGGTCCTGGCGGTTTTGCCTACAGGCCGGTCCGGCGGTGCCGGTATCCTGCGAACAGACAACAACGCCTTGGATGGGGCCCGTTTTTTCCTTGAAAAAATTTTTGCCATGGATCCTGACGCCCTAGGCGGAAAACTGCCGGGCCCAGGACTGTTTATGAATCAGGCCAAGATGGGACAAAGATCTTAAATGGCATCCAAAACAAAGAAAACCCGTGTCAAGGTCCTGGTGTTCACGGTTCTGGGGGTGGCGGCCTTAGGTTTTGCCTGGCACAGGGCAGGGCTTGTTTTTTCAGGGCTGGTCGTGCCCCGCCCCATGGAAACAGTGGCGGCCGCAGCCCGCCTGCTGTGCGATCAAGCCTTTTGGGCAGACCATTTGTGGATCAGTCTGAAACGCATGGCCTTGGCCCTGGGGGCAGGCGTTGTCATCGGCTCAACGCTTGGGGTTTGTGCAGGGCTTGTGCCCTGGTTCCGGGCCTTTGTGGAGCCTTTGCGCTGGATTCTGACCACCGTGCCCGGGGTGGTGATCGTCATTGTGTTCATGCTCTGGTTCGGCATGGGCGACACCATGGTGATCGCCATTGCATCCGCCATGGGCGCCCCCATTATTTTTGTCAATCTGGCCGATGCCATGGCCCGGGTGGATGATCAACTGCTGGAAATGGCAAAGGCCTACCGGCTCAGCCCCTGGACCCGGCTGACAAAAATCTATGCCATGGCCGGGGCAGGCCCCTTTTTTTCCGCTCTGGTCCTGGCCGCCGGCACCATTGTCCGGGTGGCGGTGCTGGCCGAAGTGCTGGGGGCGGCCCAGGGCATCGGCCACTGCATGGCCGTTGCCCGGACCCGGCTGGACACACCGGCCCTGTATGCCCTGGCACTGATCAGCATGTGTGCGGCAGGCGGTGCGGAATTTTTCATCTTCCGCCCCCTGGAACGGCGCATGACCGGCCGGTGGAAATGACACATAAAAAAAGAAGCATAAAATAAGCATCCTGCCATGAACACCCCTTTGGAATATGAAAAAGACAAGGCAGTCCCATCGGATCCTGTCCTGATTTTTGACGATGTAACAATGGCCTTTGGCAAAAGAACGCTTTTTGAAAGGTTCAGCCTGACACTGGGCCCCGGGGAGGTGATCGGTCTTCACGGCCCCAGCGGAACCGGAAAATCCACCCTGCTGAAAATGGCCGCAGGGTTGATCTGCCCGGTGAAAGGCCGGGTAACAGGGCCAAAGGGACCCATGGGGTATGTATTCCAGGAACCCCGGCTCATCCCATGGTACACGGCCCTGGAAAACATCTGTATTGCCCTGACGGCCCGGGGGCTGACCATGGCTGACGCCCGCAGGACAGCCGCCAGGCATCTTTCAGACATGGGCCTGGAATCCTTTGAAAATCACTACCCGGGACAGCTGTCCGGGGGCATGAACCAGCGGGTCTCCATGGCCCGGGCCCTGGCCGTCAATCCCACCTTACTGCTGCTGGACGAACCCTTCACCGGCCTGGACCCGGCCTTGAAATCCCACGTCCGGGAAACCCTTGCCAGGACAGTGGCGGACCAGGGCATCAGCGTTCTCCATGTCACCCATGACACCAATGAGTTTCTGCCGGCCACCCGGAAACTGATCCGCCTTGGCCCCGGGCAGTGGTGTTGAGCCGGTGGGCAAGTGCCACCATGGTTTTTATTTTTCACCGGTTCGTCAATGGCTTTTTGAATATGCAGTTCATGATCCGGGGTTATTTTTCTTTGCCTCTGCCGCTCTCACCTACCATGGTGTGGTATTCTTTGGGCAGGGCTAAGATAAAATCTTAGGCATTAAATTTTGCTTTCAACAATCTGAAAGTTGCTTACACAATCAGCCTGTCCCCTTTATTTCAGCTTTATCAAAAAACATGTAAAAACAATTAGTTATCATCGCATTACATTCTATTTTAACGGTTTTTAACAGTAATTTTCTCATAAAAAAAACAGATGTTTTGTGATAGACATGTGCTGGTTTATATAAGAGTGGTGGATGTTAAATTCGGTATGCAGCAGACATGGGAGAATCTTAAGCAATTTATGTTGAAAAGATTTGTGGAGATTTGTTTAATCACGGCTGAGCTGAACAAATCCAAAAGATTGTGGCGGCGGCTCTTTCCTATTATTTTTTTATCTTTTATCTTCTGCCACACCGCCTGGGCAAGTCCGGTTCTGAACATGAGGATCACCAACGTCAGGGGCAATCAGTTTACCGTGTCCTGGACCACGGCAGACAACGTTGTGGGAGAGGTGCGCTACGGTTCATCCATCTTAGATACGGATACCTGGACGAGTGCATCTGATTACAGAGGCTCCGTATCCGATGACGTTCACCATGTCACCATATCGAACCTCACACCTGAACAGACTGTTTATTTTGAAATCATTTCAGGCACAACCACCGATAATAACGGTAGCGCCTATTACAGCATCAATCCAGGACCCGCCATTACCCCGCCCCCCGGATCATGCCAGCCTGCCGGAAAAGTGTTCAAGGATACCGGAAAAACAAGCCCGGCCTATGCCACCATTGTCTATGTCACCATTAAAGGCGATCCCGACTCAGCCACAGAATCGGTTATGGTGACCTCGGGTACTTCCGGATACTGGTTCCTGGAACTTTCCAATTTTAGAACAGCAGATTATAGCGCACTTTACAATACCGACATCGAATCGGTCTGCGGCACCCAGGAGATTCTGGTGGAAGCACAGGCAGGCAACAATGGCACCGCCCAGATGACGACCTTTTCCCAGGATTATCTGGAAAACGGGCTGCTTACAGCTTTAATTCTGGTGCCTGCCGCAACCCTTTCCACCACGGCAACTGATCCCACAAACGAGTCTCCCATCCCGTTGACTGTGACCTTCAGCGAGCAGGTGACAGGATTTACCATTGACGACCTTGTGGTCGGCAACGGCACGGCCGCTGATCTTACCGAAATAACAACCGGACAGGTATACAGCGTTAACATCACCCCCACAGCCGATGGCGAGGTCACCGTGGATATCGGTGCCGATGCTGCCCTGGACGCGGATGGAAACGCCGGCACCGCAGCCGATCAGCTTACCCTGACCTATGACGGCACCCCGCCCTCGGTAACCCTTTCCACCACGGTTTCAAGTCCTGTCAACGCATCCCCCATCCCGGTCACCGTGACCTTCAGCGAACAGGTGACCGGATTTACCATTGATGACCTTGTGGTCGGCAATGGCACGGCTGCTGATTTTACCGAAACAACAGCCGGACAGGAATGGAGCGTTAACATCACCCCCACAGCCGATGGCGAGGTCACCGTGGATGTCGGTGCAGACGCGGCCCTGGACGCTGCGGGAAGCGGCAGCACCGCAGCCGTCCAGCTCAGCCTGACCTATGACGCCACCTCGCCTTCGGTAACCCTTTCCACTACAGCAACCGATCCCACAAACGAATCCCCCATACCGGTCACCGTGACCTTCAGTGAAAAGGTGACAGGGTTTGCCATTGACGACCTTGTGGTCGGAAACGGCACGGCTGCTGATTTCACCGAAAACACAACCGCACAGGTATGGACCGTTAACATCACCCCGGCAGTCGATGGCGAGGTCACCGTGGATATCGGTGCAGGCGCGGCCCTGGACGCTGTGGGAAAGGCCAGCACCGCAGCCGTTCAGCTCAGCCGGACCTATGACAGCACCATCGACACGGTGGATACGGACACGGACAACGACGGCCTTTCCGACGAGTGGGAAACCGCAAACGGCACAGACCCCGACAATCCGGACACGGACGGAGACGGCCTTTTTGACGGGGATGAAATCGAGGCAGGAGAAGATCCCGCAACGTACTCCGGGCCGGGGATTGCCCAACTGGTCTCCCCCATGGGCGGGGATGTTGCTGAGCTGCCGGTGCAACTCTTGGTGGAATATGCGGCGTCGGCCGACCCGGACATGCACGGGTCCACCCGGTGGCAGATCGCTTTGGACAGCGATTTTTCAACCGTGATTCTGGATATCTCGTCGGAAGAGCACCTGCTGCTTCTAAGGGTTCCGGAACAGGTTCTCACGGCGGAGACAGCCTGCTTCTGGCGTGCCAGATTTGTGGGGACAAACGGGTATGAAAGGGCGTGGTCTGATGTGGCATCTTTCACCACCGGGTCAGCCGCCTTTGAAGACAACAACGCAAACGGCATTCCAGACGACCAGGAGGCCTTGGACGATGAAACCATGGATATGGTTCCGGAAACCGGGGAGGACTGGGATGAGACCCTGCACAGCATCTCCATTCTAGGCGACTATGGCACCCCGATCGTGTCAAGCCTCCAGCTTCACAGCGACACAGATCTTGAATACTTCGGCCACACGGCAACTGCCGATCTCCAGGATGAAGATGCCAACACCTGTCCGGGGGATCTTATCATGGGCGTTTTTACCTTCCGGCTAAAAGTGCCCGAAGCCGGGGCCACCACCGCTGTCCGTCTCTGTTTTTCGCCGTCGCTTCTGGATGACAGCACCCTTTATTACAAATTCGACACGGTATCCGGCTGGGTCGACTACAGCGATGCCGTCAGTACCGGTGATGATCCGGCCTGTATCACCGTGGAAATTACGGACGGCGGTTTCTGGGATGCCGACGGCGTTGCCAACGCAATCATCGTGGATCCCCTGGGGGCCGCCACGGAAAAGATCGGGGATAATGGCGAAGATGGCAGAACCGGCGGAGGAAATGGCGGGTGTTTTATCAACAGCCTGATAAATTTTTAATAAACGATCTGTTTCAACCTGGGATAAAAGGAAGAACCATTATGAAAAACCCCCTGGCCGGTTTTATTGCTGTCTGGCTTGTGCTGCTCACCTTCGGGGCGGCTGCAACCCCCTGCCTTGCCACCGACGTGACGATATCCAAAATGGTGGGCAACCCCCCGACATTGAATATGAAGATAGGCATTTCCGTCACCATTTCTCCTTGTGATACCACCAAGTATTACTACAATTATTATTATATCGACGAGGCCGAGGGCGTAACAGTGTTACTTGAGGAACGCGCTACTGAATGTAAAAATCACGAAATGTCCATCAGCATGCCCAAAAACTTTTTGCTGGACAACCCTGTATACTTTAAGGTGAAAGTTTCTTCGGAATTGTCAGGGCCTCAGAAAAATTAATATCCACAATTCCATAGTCTGAATTCTAATTTCTATAGACAACATGGAATCGATAGTTTATGGTCAACATGGAAGATTACATAAAAAATACAGGAGGACCATGTTTGATCATTCTAAGCACAATTTACCCAAAACTATATCGGAATTAACGCCACCACTAAAGGATTTTCTGAATACCACTCGAAGCAAATTAAAAGGCCATGAACGGCGCCAATTCATGGCACGCGTTGTCTCCCTTATGGGGCACGGCGGACAACTAAAGGCTGAAAGAGAACTGGGTTGGGATCGGAAAACAATAATCAAAGGGCGACGGGAAATAGAAAGCGGAGTTACCTGTGTTGATAATTTTTCCGGACGAGGCCGGAAATCGTGTTTAGAACATTTTCCGAATTTAAAAGAGGACATAACTCGTATTGTAAACCCTATATGTCAGACTGATCCTACATTCCGTACCCAGAATTTATATTCCCCAATATCTGCGAATGAAGTATTCCGTCGATTAGTTGACGACATGGGATATGACCCTGAGAATATGCCAACAGTACGGACTCTATCCACCATAATGAATAAATTGGGTTTTAAACTGAAGAAGGTCGCCAAAGCCAAGGTAAAAAAAAAATTCCTGAAACAGACATCATTTTTGAATATGTGCATAGGACAAACCAACTAGCCGATGAAACAGATGGCGTTTTACGTATCTCAATGGACGCAAAAGCCACTATTAAAATAGGGCCTTATTCCCGAGGCGGATATAGTCGTTGCAATCTTAAAGCGGCGGACCATGATTTTAAACCCGATTCCCTTTTGAAACTTTTCGGTATCAACATACCTGCTCTGGATGAAAATTATATGTACTTCACTGAAAGCAACATCACCTCTGATTTCATGATTGATGCGCTGGAATCACTCTGGCCTTCTTTGAACGCAAGATTCGCCCCACATACACTGGTGATCAATCTTGATAATGGGCCGGAAAATAGTAGCCGAAGGAGCCAATTCATTAGTCGCCTCGTGGACTTTGCCAAATCAGCATTTGTAAATATTAGTTTGGTGTACTATCCCCCGTACCACAGTAAATACAACCCAATAGAGCGAGTTTGGGGTGTTTTGGAAAATCATTGGAAAGGCGAATTGCTGAACAAAATTGAAAAGGTTCTCGGTCTATGTCGAACAATGACATGGAAAGGAGAAAATCCTGTCGTCAAATTAATCAAAGGTGTTTACCCGACAGGGGTACGTTTGGTCAAGTCCGCCGTGAATAATATAGAAAACAAAATTATTCGGATTCCAGGGATTGAAAAATGGGCTGTTGATATTCCATGCTATGAGGAATGAATTGTGGGTTTTAATTTTACCACATCCCTCAGAGATTGGCGAAGCGCAAATGGATATCAGGGACTGTGAACTTGGTGGTGAGTGGGTTCGCGCCACGATTTCCTATAAACAGCCATACGAGTTCACCCCGGGCTGGAACCTGAAGTGCCTGCCCTGCGAACACAATGGAGACATCAGCTCGGCCTCCAAATGGTTGAGCGAACTCAGGGACCAGGGCGTTTTGGCCACAAAAATCAGGCGCTGGACCGGCAGTGCCTGGCAGACCTATACCCTGGGGGATACGTCCGGCGATTTTGACATCAGCCTTGGCTGGGGCTATTTCATCTATTCGGAGTCATCTGGTTCGTGGTCGAGGAAAGCCTTTCCTATAGGATATGGAGCTTGGCTTCAATCAGGTTGTGGCGACTGCTGGGATCTCACTTTTGAAGACGGCTGGAATCTTGTGGGCGGCTACCTGTTTAACCAGACCACGGCCAAAAGCCTGCTTTACCGGCTGCAAAGCAAAGGCATCGACAAAATCATGAGATGGGACGGCAGCGGCTGGCAGACCTATACAAAAGACGCCCCCTTCGGCAATTTCGACCTGGACTACAACGTCGCCTATTTTATCCACAAAAGTCCGTGATCAAAAGTAACATCACAAATAAGCGGTTTATCCGTCTTCATTTGGATGGTTGAAAATTGATTACTTTGAAAAGATAATCATCAGATTTTTAAGTCATTGGTGATTTTTTGAATTGTACCAAGAAGTGTCGGTATTTTCTTCTTGCATGTAAAAAATACAGTCTCAGCGTTTATGTCAGCATAATGATGGGTGATTATATCTCTCATACCTTTTGCTTTTTTCCAATCAACTTCCGGATACTTAGAAAGCAATTTATTATTGGTTACTTTATCGAGTTTTTTCAAAGATTCACCGATAACAATCAGCATCATGCAAATGGCATCCATTTTTTCGACACCGGCCGAAGTATCTGTGAAATCATTTGGTTTGCTGATTGCCTGAAATCGCTGAACAACCTTCCGGGCTGCTTCCTGGATCTGGTGAAGAATTTCTATGATCAGTTCATTGTCACGCATACACAGCCTCATGATCTATTCGTTTCTTTAAAAAAGAATTCATTGTGTCTGTGTAAGTAACAATATCAACAGATTTTTTAAGCCTGTTTTCTAAATCGGTTTTTATCCCGGCAAGCATGAAAAAATCCGGTTCTGAGACCCGAATTACAATATCGACATCACTTTCATCATTTGCCTCTCCACGAGCAACGGATCCGAATATTCCAATTTTTGAAATTTGATATTCATTGGCGACTTCTTTTTTATAAAGACTTAATATTTTCAACATACTTTGCACACCCATGAAGACCTCTTACATTTTTTGTTGTGTTTCGTATCTGATGATACTGATGTCAATTTTACCATTTGCTAAAAATAGTACAACTTATTTGTTATTGTTCCCAGCCACGATATACTCTTTGTTGGAAGCGGTTTGCGCTCCAATTTTCCTAATAGCCTGCCAATTTTTCCATGATGGGATTTGAAAGAGGCAGTCATCCGCCTCTTTTTTCCATCCGACGGCAGCGGCCGGCAGACCTATACGGCCGGCGCCCCCTTCGGCAATTTTGACCTGGACTACAAGAGTGCCTATTTTATCCACAAAAATCCGTGATCAAAAGTAACGGGTAGCTCAGCCGACCGGGGATACAGCCAAGCAGGTTGTCGAAGCCAAGTTCTTTCGAAAACCAAAGGCTTCCTAAAAGCTGATAGCCTCCCCGGGGGGTGGCCGCAGCGTATACCCATTTTTTTGTTTTATTATCAGAATATTACAACTTATCATAACTTTCAGGCTCTACATGGGGAACATTCTTTAATACTCTTAAAAAGTCCTCACGACTTCCTTTTTCGGCTTCTCTTTCCAAATAGTCATGGGTCATTAATGCAGATAATTTTTCTGCAGCAGCCGTAACCAAAAATTGATTAATAGATACCCCATCAGCTTTAGCCTGTTGTTTTAGCGAATGGTGAAGAGATTTAGGAAGTCTTAAAGTTAATGTGCTACCCATTTTACACCTCCCCTATAACCGTCACGGACGGCTTGGATTATCCAACCAAGCACCGCCCACAACAAATATTGAAAGTCTTCTCAGGACGTTAGTGAGACTTTCATATAAATAGAAAGAAATTCTTTTGGTCTGATTGGCTCCACCCCAAAGTTTTGAATATTGGAAAAATCTTTCAGATTATATGTGATAATATAGTCACACTGTGAAGCTACTGCTAATTCTAAAACCAAATCATCCTTTGGATCTTTTAGCCATGGACGCCATAAATAAAAAATTTTTTGGTGTTCAGCTATTTTGCACAAGTAACGCAAAAAAGCTAAAATTTCTTCTTTTGTATTTTTACCCGTCATATGTTCAGGCCTTGTCAAAACATCTTGATATTCTAAATACAAGGGAACTGAAATATAGAAATCGAATTCATTTGATGGGAGTATTGACATGAGAGCATATGATGCTCCCATGTCAGATTTCATGGCAGAAACCAAAATGTTTGTATCTATTACAACTCTCATCATGGTTTCATATATAACACTAGAATATTAAATTGACAAATTGAATTTTGGGTTTAGCCTATCCGTATTGTTTAAGGTATAACATTTGCGAGGAATGAATGTCTAAAGCTGTAGAAAAAGCAATCAGAGAACTGGTGCTGGACAGACGCGGAAACCCCTGTTTTGCATCCGCTCCTGATTACTCTAAAGTGGAGGCCTTACGGCCATTTTGGCAACAAATGGAATCAACGGGGAATTTGATTACCATTGTCTGGGACTATGCAAAAAACGACTTCCTCTATATTTCCGACAAATTCTTCAATTATTTCGGATTCGATCCTGAAAACGTTTACCGGGAAAAACTGGCCTATCCTCTGAACCGGCTGGTTCCCGTTGATGCCATGGTCATGATGAACGGGTCTGCTTTTGTTTGGGATTATGTGTCCGGTCTCCCGGTTGATCAGCGCAAAAATTACAAGGTAATCGCGGAATACCGGATGAAAAACGACCAGGATAAAATGATCCGCGTCCACTACCAGAACATTACGCTTGAATTAACCGATACAGGCGATGTCTGGCTCAGCATGATGCTCTTTGAACTCTCCTCGGACCAGAATATGGAAACCCCGGGCAATATCTCATGTATTGATGCCGTCTCCGGGGAGACCATATTGACGGTGGACCAGGTCAAAGAAAACCTTCTTACAAAAATATTGTCCGAGCAGGAACTTGATGTGTTGAAGCGGATGGCAAAAAAAGAGGACTCAGGGCAGATCGCCGCCGCACTGGGGATCAGCAGAAAAACAGCTGATCAATTTCACACACAAATTATCAACAAGCTCAAGGTCGCAGATATCAACGAGGCCACAGCCTTGATCAAGGATCTATTTAAAGGTTCAGCCCCTGCCTGGGACCGGATCGTTCCAAACGACACCCCGGCATCGCTGCCCGAGCTGATTGTTGATCTGATGAACCGGGCCATCCACTACTGGGTGGCGTCCACCGGCCGGACAAAGGCGGACCTGGCAGAGGAGTCCAAAATATGGCGGGTATATCAAGATCTCAACGGTTGGCGTCGGACCCAGACCCTGGATAAATACCTGGATATTCATACCCTGCCCAAAAGTCCTCGCATCACCCAGGTTCTGCAGACCGCCTACTACGTCTTGAAGACCTGCGAGACCCCGTCCGCCCGACGGGATAAGCTTGAGGCCGCAATTAAACGAGTAAGGGAAAAACAGGGGCGATAAATAAAAAAAAGAAATTAGAAAGTTCCAATAAGTTGCTGAAATACTTTCTTAGTTTGTTGTGGGCTGTACCTCAGTACTGATATATCAGGTCAGCCCACGGCTGTTATAAGAACTTGCTTTCCGACTCCCAACGCGGGACCACAGCAAGGGCAGGGGTCAAAATTTCCATCCCTTAAGCTGCTGCTGTTCGTCCCAAAGGAATTTGTATATGCCCTGGCGCGACATCAGGTTTTCATGGGTTCCTTGTTCCGCAATGGTGCCTTTGTCGATCACCACGATGTTATCGGCTCTGGAAATGGTGTTGAGCCGGTGGGCAATCACCACCACGGTTTTATTTTTCACCAGTTCGTCAATGGCTTTTTGAATATGCAGTTCATTTTCCGGGTCAAGGGCGGCTGTGGCCTCATCCAGCAGAACAATGGGGGCGTCCTTAAGAAGGGCCCGGGCAATGGAGATGCGTTGCTTTTCTCCTCCGGACAGGGTGCTGCCGCCCTCTCCTACCATGGTGTGATATCCTTTGGGCAGGGCCAAGATAAAATCGTGGCAGCAGGCTGCCCGGGCCGCGGCCTCCACCTGCTGCCGGGTGGCGCCGGGACGGCCGATTTGAATATTATTGAAAATGGTTTCATTGAACAGATAGACATCCTGAAATACCATGGAAATATGGGCCAGCAAATGGTCGGTTGTGTATGTTTTGATATTTTTTCCGCCAATACGGATTTCACCCTCTTTGACATCCCAGAAACGGGCGATCAGTCTGGTCAGGGTGGTCTTTCCCGAGCCTGACGGCCCCACCAGAGCCGTGAGGGCATTTTCAGGAATCTGAAGGCTGATTTTGTTTAGCACAGGGGTGTCGCCATAGCCAAAAACCACATTTTTGAGCTGGATGTCATGGCGCTCAATTTTCTCAGATGGGCTTGCCTCGGGCAGGGGATCAGTCTTAAGCAGCTTGTCCACACGTTCCACCCCAAGCTTGTAGTAGTTGATTTCGGCCATGAATATCAGGGCGTACAAAAGCGGTTCGTAAATCCTGGGTCCTAAAATGAGAAACATGATATAAACGGGAAGTGAAATTTCACCGGCTGCAATTAACGTAAAGCCGAAAATGATGATAAATGTAAATCCGCCGTTCAATATAAAGGAAGAGAACAGGACCGTGGGCCCGGAGGCGGTTTCCAGTTTGATGCTTTGAACCTTTAACCGGTGAAAGGCCTTTTCCAGGCGGCTGAACTTTGTCCCGCCCAGGTTAAAGGCCTTGATCAGGCGGACACCCTGGATGTATTCGATCATGCGTGAGGCGGATTCCATTTTATATTTCTGGTGCCGTTCCCCGAAATACCGGATCAGCCGAAAGGAGATCCAGGCCGCAGGCCATGCTGCGGGAATGACCAGGGCTGCGGCCAGGGCAAGCTTCCAGCTCATAAGGCAGAGGCAGGCCAGCAAGGCCGCCGGTGCGGCCAGGGCACCGCACAACTGGGGGAAGAGATGGGAGAGCAGCTGCTCGATGTTGGCATAGTCCGAAACAAGGTAGGCGCCAATGTCGCCGGGATCCTGGGTGTTGTAAAATCCCATGGAGAGTTTTCTCAAGTGATCGGCAATTTTCAGCCGGCCCTCGCCGCAGATCTCATAACTGCCTTTGTAGGCGGCAAAATAGGCCTTCCGGCTGATAAAAAAGAGCAGCACCAGAGAGATGAACAGGGCCCCGCACCAGCACAGAACACGCGGCACATCCAGGGGGGTGCCGGGATATTGTACGGGTTTGAAAAGCTCCCAAACCACGAGCATCAATATGCCATACGGCGCACCGCGAAAAAAATATTCAAGAACGGTCCATCCCACAAGGGGTCTTAGCCGGTGGGGTTGGCCCATGGTGGCGGCGTTCATCATCGCCTGGTAATTCATGTGATTATCTCCTTAAAACACCCTGGTAAAGGTATGGGGCTGTTATGCGGTTTCCTGCTTTTCTTCTCCGATTGCAGCAGGCCTTGTGTGCGGGGTCAGCACCCACTCACGGGACCGGGAATACATCTGCCACATCCGGCTGTATAAACCATTCTGGGCCAGAAGATCTTGATGCCGCCCCTGCTCTGCAATCACACCGTGATCCACCACCAGGATTTGATCGGCGCTGGTAATGGTGCTCAACCGATGGGCAATGACCAGAACGGTCCTGCCCCGGATCAGATGGGAAAAGGCCGCCAGAATATGGCGTTCATTTTCCGGGTCTGCATAGGCGGTGGCTTCGTCCAGAACAAGGATGGGCGCATCTTTCAACACTGCCCGGGCAAGAGCAATGCGCTGTTGTTCGCCACCGGAAAGATAAGCCCCGCCTTTGCCCACCACCGTCTGATACCCGTTTTCCAAGGACTGGATGAATTCGTGGCATTGGGCGGCCCTGGCCGCGGCCGTCACCGCCTCAAAGGAGGCGGTGCTGTTGCCCATGCGGATGTTCTCTTCAATGGTGTCAAAAAACAGCATGTTATCCTGGAAAACAAAGGCCACATGGTCCATTAAATCCCTGGTGGAAATCTTTGTAACCGGCACCCCCCCGATGCGGATTTCACCGGATTTCACATCCCAGAACCTTGCTGTCAGCATCCCGATGGTACTTTTCCCCGCCCCCGAAGGCCCGACCAGCGCGGTCACGGAACCGGGCTTGGCAAGAAATGACACGTTTTTGAGTACAGGCGTTTCATCATAGGCAAAGGTGACGTTGCAAAATTCCACGGCAGCCCCAACCGGCCGGAGGGGATGTTCAGGTTCGCTGATTTCCGGCTGATCCAGAAGGCCGTCAATCAGCCCCACTCCTAATGCGTTCTGGTTGAGATAGCCGCTCATGTAAAGCAATTTGAGCAATGGGAAAAACATGCCCCCGCCAAGGATGAGAAATAAAAATACCGTGGGAAGATAATCCGCATAGGAGGGTGCTTTCAAAAGAAGGAACAGGGACACGGGAATCAAAAACAAAATGGTTGAGCAGAGCATGGTTAAAAACCCGGTGTAGGTCAGGGCGAATTTTTGGGTGATCACCATGCTGAAATCCCTGAAATCCGTAATATCTTTTTTTAACCGCTCAAAGCTGTCCATGGACCGGCCAAACACCTTGACCACCTGGATCCCGCGGACAAACTCGACAATACCGGCGTTCATGCGCCCCAGGGCTTTGTGGAAATCGGCATACTGTTTTTTGTTTTTGGGCACAAGCATCATGGAGGCCTGAATACTTAAAGCGGCGATAAATACCGCCAGAACCACCAGGGCCTGCCGAAAGTCCACATAAAAAAGATACCCCATCATGAGCAACGGAAAAACCACGGCCGCGGTCACATCGGGGATGTGATGGGCCACGAACAATTCAATTCGTTCAACATCTTCGGACATGATTTTTTTAATTTCCCCGGATGCCTGTCTGGTAAAATACCCCATGGGCAGCCGGGCAAGCTTTCGGGAAAGGGCCACCCGCAGCTCATACAGGATGTTGAAGGCGGCAATGTGGGACAGTGTCAATGATGCGTAGGTCACCATGCCGTAAAGGCATACGGCCACAAGGCTGATCCATCCCCAGCCGTAGACCAGGTCCTTGTCCAAAAGGCTTATATCGGCGGCATGGGCGGAAAGTTCCCGGATAATCATATACACGGCCACATAAGGGACAAACTGAATGATGGATGCGATTACGGCAAGGATCATTGAGGCGATCAGCCACCACTTTCTGGTTCCCGCGATTTCGATGAGCCGCGGGATACCGGTTTTGCGCTTTTTTGGTTTCACGAAAGTGTCCACTGTTCTTAAAACCGCCTTGAAATCATTATGCCGAAAGTTTGGGGCTCCCCCACATTGGCCATGACGCCCATGGCATTAACCCTGCCGAAACTGAAGTATTCTTCATCAAAAAGATTTTTCCCATAAAGGTACACATCCCAGTTTGAACCTTCATATCCGACTTTTGCGTTATAAATCTGATAGGCTTTCTGGCCGATGGTGTTTGCATCATTAAAGTAATTTCGGCCATACCCCTGCATGCCTGCACGAAAGAAAAATCCTGAATCATGTCTGTATTGAACTGCCAGGTTCAAGGTGTAATCCGGGGAGACCGGCAGCTCCTTTCCCGAACAATCAACCCCTTCCGTGTTGGTGTAGTCATCATATTCCGCCTGGGCGAGTCCAAATGCGGCAATCAGATCCAGGCCTTTGAGGGGCTTTGCCGTTGCTTCGATTTCAATGCCCTGGGAGTGCGCTTTTCCGGCATTGCTGGTGATATAGGTGGTGGGATCAGGCGCATAATAGACATGCATGTCTTTGATATCCATATAAAAAAGATTGGCATTGAAAAACAGCCGGTTGCTGAACCATGATGTTTTAACGCCAAGCTCATAGTCAATGGAGCTTTGCTCATCAAATTTTGCCTGTTCTTTTACATTCTCACTATAGTTGAACCCGCCGGCCAGATATCCCTTGGACACACTGGCATACACCATGGCATCGTCATTGATGGTCCAGGATAGAATCCCTTTGGGAAGAAACGCATCCCAGTCATCTTTGATATGGTATGAGGTCTGTGACAACACGGCACCGGTATCGGTGCGGGACATCTCGTATCTGTAGTCCATCTCCTTATCAATGCGTTCATATCTTAGACCTGCGGTAAAGGCCAGCCGTCCGGGAAGCGGAACCGTTACCTGGCCGAAGGCCGCAGCCGTATCCTCTTTGGTATCATCCGGCCAGTTATAATAAACATCATACCCCATCATGGCCGAGGTATCGTAAACCATGCCGTTGTCTTCCCAGCTGCCGTCCTCGGTTGAATAATAAAGCCCGCCGAGCCATTTTACGCCTTCTTTTTTATCCAGGGACTGTATGCGCAGTTCCTGGGACAATGCCCGGGAATCATACTGGCTTAATGCAACAGGCATCCCCATGCCCATATAGCATTGATCCTGCATAAGTTCATTTTCGTAGTCATTGAAGGTGGTAATGGAGGTCAGCTTAAAGGTTGGAGCATCATAACCGATATTGAGTGCGGCCTGAAAAGAATCAGCGTCTGAGTAATCATCAGGATTTCTGTACTCATGGTATTTCACCCCGGATGTCCGGGCATTGATGGAGGTCCCGCCGCCATCCCTTTTCTGCACCATTCCGGCGTGAAGATTGATTTCCATGCGGTCCGACACCAGCCACCGCAGCCGCGAGTTAAAACCGATTGACTCTTCATCGTCAAAATGACCGCTGCCGGGAGAATCATTTTCCATATATCCGTTAGTTTCAGAATAGATTCCGGATAGTGAGAAAAAAAGCTTATCCTTTAATATAGGGCCGTTCACAAAACTTTTAATACGGTAAGTTTCATTTTCTTCTGCCTGGAATGTCACCTTTGATTCAAAATCATTGCCCGGTTCTTTTGAAATGATATTGATAACACCGCCGATGGCGTTCTTGCCGTACAATGTCCCCTGGGAGCCTCTGAGTACCTCTATTCTTTCAATGTCCAATATATCGGTGCCGTAATTGGCATGATTGTCCTGGGCAATGCCGTCAATAAAAATCACCACCGGATTTTTCCCGGTAAACTGGCTTAAACTGATCCCCCTGAAATTGGTTTCATGATACCCGCTCATGTATGAGGCGTTGAAAACCATATTCGGGACAAATTCAATTACATCATCCACGTCTTCAATGCCGGCATCTTCAATGAATATGTCATCAAAGGTGGTAACCGGCACCGGGACGGTCTGAACGTCTTCTTCGGTTTTCTGGGCCGTGACCGTCATTGTTGTGAGCTGATGCTCTTCCTTTTGACTTAGGGCGTCAGCCCCTTTTTGTTCCGCCTGAACATTGGGGCCGGCCAGAAGCAGACACATTAGCGTGACTGCCAGACCGGAAAACTGCTTTGCTGATTTTTTCATATTCGTATTAACTCCTAATTTTTTCAGGTTTTTTTCACCGCTGGAATTAAACAGCCGGCGGCCTCATTTTTGCGGCTCGTTTTTGAAACATGTTTGCAAAGAGGTATAACCCCTTGTCCGGCAAAGGGGCTAACGGTATCGTCCATCTTTTTTGCGCAATCGTCTATTTTGCAGAAGATACAACCGCCTTGGGATGCCTGCCCGGAGAAAAGCCAAAGTGTTTTTTAAAGGTTTTGGAAAAATGGCTCAGGCTGGCATATCCCACGGCATAACTGACCTGGGTCACATTGGTTTTTCCCTCATTTAAAAGCGCTACGGCCGTTTCAAGGCGCTTGTTGCGCAAATAATCAAGGGGGGTAATGCCGTATACCATTTTGAAACAATCATAGAGCTTGCTGCGGCACATCCCCACGGACCGGGCAAGCTCGGCCATGGTCGGTGTCTCTTCCAGGTCCCGGGTCAGCAGCCGGGCAGCGCGCCGGACCCGTTCTATATCCGGTCCGGCCAAAGTGGATTTTGGGTCAAAAATCCGGGTTTCAGTGTCCAGCTGTGCCATTTTATGGGCTGTCAGCTCCATGACTTTGGCCTCAATAAAGAGGCTGCGGGCCACCCCGTGATAGGGACAGGACCGTATCTGGTCAATAACCGCCCGCATATTCGGCGTTATTGTATCTGAAAAACGGGAAGGCGATGTGTTTTCATCTGTCAGCGCCTTTGGAAGCCGTTCCGGATCTCCCATCCCAAAGGAGGGCAAAAGGCCGGGCTTCATCAAAACAGATACCCGGACCATGGGGCCGGGCCGGACTTTTTCGGTAAAACCGGCTGAATCCGGGAAAGAGAAACAGACGCTTTGCCCGGCTTTTATGGAAAAGGAATCCTTTAAACAAGACGAAGACGCCTCAATCTCTCCGGACAGACAAAAACCGAATCCCAGATGGGGACTCGGGCTGGTGTACTCTAAAACAGTGGGCTTGTAGAACTCATAATCGGCAACCACCAGCTGCATGCCGCAGTTCAAAGGAATATGTGTAATCCCCCCCCTGCCCATGGATGAAGGGATTGAAAATTGATTGTTTGTTAAAGAATTTTTCTGATCAGGCGGAAACAGTTGAAGTATGTCCATATGGGTTGCTGTCCTGCTGGTGCAATCAATATTATTTTCTCATCAATAGATGTATTATGCCAAAAACATATTTTTTTAATATATAAACATTTTTTGTCAAGAAAAAAATATATTTGATCAGTAAAATTGTTTTAATTACAAAACTTCATCTAATATATACGGCCTTCTTTTTACGCGATTAATCTGCCATCGAACCGGCATCCTCAAATCAAATTTATGGGAAACCACCACATAACCGATGTTCAATTTGCCCGGGGCCCAACCAGCAGGGCAATCGCATGTAAAAAAATTATCCATGATGATTTTTATTTAATTTACATATACATTCAAGGTCCGCCCCCTCTGTGGTGTTTGGCGTAAGCCAAACCTCTGTGCCTCTCTGTGGTTAAAAAACAAGAAATCCCGAAGGGGTTGAATGGTTCTTCTTTAACCCCCTGGTTTTATAAATTGTGGGCTTCGCCCACTCTTTATATTTAACCACAGAGGGGCAGTAGAGTAGAGGAAGAGATGCTAACACATCCGCTTCCCCCCTCGTCAAACCGGACGTGCGGATTTCCCGCATCCGGCTTTCCCTTAGATTTCTTCAGAAGGCACACACAACGTTCAACATCTTGTCCTTTCACATAGATCTATCAGGCCTAATTTCCTATAGTGCCTGTAGTAGGACAACCCTTCCGGCGGGCGGTATGGACGTTGACTTCTCCGACGAAGATGACGAGTGAACCGTTCACACACATACCAGTTAATTTTACTGAATGCTGTTCGGGGATACCCCAGTCGAAAATAACTGGACCACCCTATCAGGTGTCGGTTCACTTTCATGATCAGCTTTGGCAAAGGAACATGGCTGGCTTCCTTGTTAATTATTCTTCTTAGCTTCTCTCGCTCTGCATTTATTGCTTTCTTTGACGGTCCAGGATTCAGGTACCGATGTGGCCTGCCCCGCAGGTCTTTGTCGTACCTGAATGTGTATCCCAAAAAGTCAAAATGTTCTCCAGGGATTTGCAGATTTACAATCCTTGTCTTGGTCTGATTTAATTTCAATCCAAGCCAGGACTCTATCTTTGACTCCGTGAATTCTCTTAATTGCTTCCCTTGGTACCGTGCCATAATCACAAAATCATCTGCATACCTGATGATCCTTGCATTGGCCCAGCTAACCGGTCCACTTGATGAATTAAATACCCTGTCAAACCAGTGAAGATAAAGATTTGCCAAGAGAGGAGATATCACCCCACCCTGGGGGGTTCCCGTCTGGTTACGCGTCACCTTTGTTCCTCCATGCCCATTTGATTCTTCAATTGGGGCTTTGAGCCACATTCTGATCAACTTGAGTACTGATCGGTCTGTAATTCTCATCTGAAGGCATTTCATCAGCTTGTCATGAGGGATTGAGTCAAAGTATCCCGACAGGTCGGCGTCATATACTGCCCTGCGTCCTTGCCGCAGATTTTTATGAATCTCTTTGAGTGCGTCATGGGCTGATCTGCCGGGCCTAAACCCGTATGAGCAGTCTACAAAGTCCGCCTCAAATATTGGTTCAAGGATTAAGAGCGCTGCCATTTGTGCCACCCTGTCCCGTATGGTCGGTATCCCTAATGGGCGCTGCCTTCCATCGGGTTTAGGGATATATACTCTGCATACTGCATCCGGTTTATAAGTCTTTGTCTTTAATGCCTCATGAAGAGAATCAATAAACCCGTCTGACCCTTCCGGACTGTTTTCAATTTCCTTGAAGGTAACCCCATCTACTCCCGAGGCACCATCATTGGCACTGGATATTGCATATGCACAGGCTATTACATCTTTTCTGTAAATCCGATCATATAACGCATAAAATCGGAATTTCGGTTCCTGCTTCGCCTTTTGGTATAGCTTCTGTCTCAACGAAGAAAGTTTTGCCGGTATTTTGATCCCCTTGTCACCAGCATGATGCCAGTAATCTTCAGTTTCCCAAAATTCCAGTTGTTCCGTAATGGGACGTCTGTCCAAGCGGCTTTCCTCGTCTCTTACTCAGCGTTTCTAAGGTAAGGCCCCTTTGCTCCACAGGCATTACCCTGCATCCTCACTACTATGGGCCTGTCCGACTCCCATTCAAACAGACTATGCGGTTATTGATTCCCACATTGCCCTGGATCTTCCAATCTGAATGGGTCTCCCAGGTTCCTCGATCATTCTTTCGCTACGCGCTGTCCGCTATCACCCCGACAGGCTGGGTAGGTGCATTTGCTGATTTCTTCCCTATCCATGCTGGCTTCACCATCTCTGGAAGGCTGGCCGCCTGTAATTTGTGTAACGAGGCCGAAACCGGTTCACCCTTTCGGATTACGGCTCGCAGCTTTGCTATACGGTCTTGCTCCCCGTGCTTTGTTACCTCCACACGACAGACCGTCGCTACATGCATTATCAGCAATTTACATGATAACCTCCTTTCAGGTTATTAGAATGACCAGGCTTATC
This sequence comes from uncultured Desulfospira sp., assembly GCA_963663165.1. GTDB lineage: Bacteria > Desulfobacterota > Desulfobacteria > Desulfobacterales > Desulfobacteraceae > Desulfospira. Next base: position 2,423,422 of record OY760175.1, read on the forward strand.
CTGGCGCACCAGAGAAACACAGAGTTTCAGTGCTGCGCACTGAAATTGCATTCGGTAAGCTTAAACAGTAGGAAAGTTACATGCGATTGCCCTGGCCCAACCAGCCGTTCACCTTTACACAGCTGAAAACTAAGGTGGCCCAAAACCCGGCTTCAAAATCACACCGATAAAAAATTGCATCATTTCTAACGGTTCAACCCTTTTTTGCACACCAGGCAATTGACTTTAGGGATTTAGTGTGTATTTCATATACGTCAAAACCCGCCGTTTCAAAAATGCCGGGTCCCAATTTCAGACAGCCGGTAACGGCTGACAAATTAAAGGGGTAAAGATATGAAATTGAAACCAGATAAAACAACCGCCTTTCTCATGCTGGCCCTGTTCGTAATAACGCTGTCAGGATGCGCCACTTCAAGATCAGGCGAGGTTTACAGTGCCGATGAAGCTCGGAAAGTCCAGACCGTTGAAACCGGAACCATCGAGTCGGTCAAGCAAGTCCTGATCCAGGGAGATCAGACCCCCATCGGGGCCATTGCCGGCGGGGTCACCGGCGGGGTGGTGGGCAGTTCCATCGGCCATGGGCACGGAAGGGATGTGGCCACCGTGATCGGGGCCATTGCCGGTGCCGCAGCCGGGGCCGCCATTGAAAAGGGCGTTGCCCAGAAAAACGGACTTGAGCTGGTCATCAACAAGGATAACGGCGGGACCATTGTCATTGTCCAGGAAGCCGACGTGTTATTTTCCCCGGGAGACCGGGTCAGAATTATATCTTCACCATACGGGGAAACCAGGGTCTCGAAATGACATTAGACTTTAGACCATAGACATTAGACTTTAGACTATAGACAACAGGCTTTAGGGGCGGGGGACCTTAATTTTTCTCAAGTCCGGAGTCTAAAGTCTAAAGTCTCTAGTCCAAAAATAACTTGACCTGAACCCAAACTGCATCTAAAACCCAGGGGCCTGATGAAATGAATTCATAAGGCCCCTTAAGTTTTTTCAACCAACCGGAAATAAAAGAAATGAAATCCCAGACAGCAACAAATGAAAACCTACGCAATATTGCCATCATTGCCCATGTTGACCATGGCAAGACCACCCTGGTGGATGCCATGTTCAAGCAAAGCGGGCTTTTCAGGGAAGGCCAGGAGGTGGACGACCGCCTCATGGACTCCATGGACCTTGAACGGGAGCGCGGCATCACCATTGCCGCCAAAAACTGTTCCGTAACCTGCAACGGGGTAAAGATCAATATCATTGACACCCCCGGCCATGCGGATTTTGGCGGAGAGGTGGAACGGGCCCTGTCCATGGCGGATTCGGCCATTCTGCTGGTGGACGCATCGGAAGGGCCTTTGCCCCAGACCCGGTTTGTGTTGAAAAAAACCTTTGAAGCCGGCCTGCCCGTCCTTGTGATCATTAATAAAATCGACCGGAAGGATGCCAGGCCCGATGAAGTCCTGGACATGGTCTATGACCTGTTCATTGACCTGGACGCCCCGGAAGACCAGCTGGATTTTACCTATCTTTACGCCATTGGCCGGGACGGCATTGTCAAACGGGAACTTGGCGAAGATGTGGACAACCTCAAGGTGCTCTTTGACATCATCCTGGATGAAATGCCCGCCCCTGCCTATGATCCGGATGCGCCCTTCCAGATGCTGGTATCAGACCTGGGGTATTCGGATTATCTGGGACGGCTTGCCATCGGCAAGGTGTTTAACGGATCGGCCGCATCCAACGACAATCTGGTCTGTTTAGCGGAAAATGACCGGAAAATCCCCCTTAAGGTCAGCAAACTCCAGTCCTATGACGGCCCGGCCCTGGTTCCTGTGGACAAGGCCCAGGTCGGGGATATTGTGGTGCTGTCCGGAATAGAGGATGTGAAAATCGGGGATACCATCTGCACCCGGGAAGCCCCCCTTGCCCTGCCGAGAATCACTGTGGATGATCCCACGGTGTTCATGCAGTTTGCCATCAACACCTCCCCCTTTGCCGGCCAGGAAGGCAAAATTGTCCAGTCCCGGAAAATCCGGGAACGCCTGCTCAAGGAAACCTTGATGAATGTCGCCATTGTGGTGGAGGAAAGTCAGGATGACGAAAGTTTTGTGGTCAAGGGAAGGGGCGAACTTCAGCTGGCCATCCTTATCGAAACCATGCGCCGGGAGGGCTTTGAGCTTTGTGTGGGAAGGCCCCGGGTCATTTACCGGGAAGAGAACGGCCAGCGGCTGGAACCTATTGAACATCTGTTTGTGGACTGTGACGAAAACTTTATGGGCATTGTCACGGAAAAGCTCTCCATCCGGAAGGGAAAGATGTCCAATCTGGTCAACAACGGTAAAGGACGGGTAAGAATCGAATTTTCCATTCCCTCCCGCTCCTTGATCGGATACCGGGACGAATTTTTGACCGATACCCGGGGAACCGGAATCATAAACTCCTATCTGTCCGGGTATGAGCCATTCCGGGGGGATTTCCCGGTCCGGTTCAATGGCTCCATTATTGCGGACCGGCAGGGCAAGGCGGTTCCCTATGCCCTGTATAACCTGGAACCCAGGGGGCAGCTGTTCATCCCGCCGGGAACCCCGGTATATGAAGGCATGGTTATCGGAGAGCATAACCGGAGCACAGACATCGACGTCAATGCCTGCAAAGAGAAAAAACTGACCAACATGCGGGCGTCCGGAAAAGATGATGCCACCATCTGCTCCCCGGTCAAACCCATGACCCTGGAGAAGGCTATTCATTTTATCGGCGACGATGAAATGGTTGAAGTCACCCCGGTATCCATCAGAATTCGAAAAACCGTTCTGAACGCCCAGAAACGCCATCTGATTGCCGGAAAACTTAAAAAACAACAAACCGAATGAAACGGTTTGCCGGTGCATTCCTGGTTCTGGTGTCGGCGGCGGGTTTTGGGGCCATGCCCCTGTTTGCCCATTTTGCCTACCAGGACCAGGTTAACGTGAGTACCCTGTTGTTTTTCAGGTTTTTTATCGCGTTTTTGCTCATGGCCCCCATTACATTTTTCCGGCGGGATGTTCTGCCAAAGGGAAAAGACCTTTTAATTCTGCTGGCCATGGGCCTGGTGGGGTATTCCGGGGTGTCCTTTTGTTATTTTACCGCTTTGACCCTGATCCCGGCGGCCCTGGTGGCCATTTTGCTTTACCTTTATCCGGTAAACGTGACCCTGTTGTCGGTTCTGATCTACCGGGAACCTTTGACCGTAAAAAAACTATTGGCCTTAGGTCTTGCCCTGGCCGGAACCGTCCTTGTGGTGGGGTTTGTACCGGGATCCTCCATTAAGGGAATCTTTATCGGGGCCATGGCCTCGGTGTTTTATTCGTGCTATATCCTGGCCGGCAGCCGGGTCATGAAGCGGCACCACCCCTTTCCCTCAAGCGTGGTGATCATTGGTGCAGCATCCCTTTTTTATCTGGTTTACAGCATCAAGGCCGGATTTACCCTGCCCTCATCTGCTGCCGGGGGGATCAGCATGGTCTGCCTGGCCCTGGTCTCAACCTTTATGGCCATTTTTACCTTTTTTATGGGCGTCAAGCTTACGGGCCCGGTTAACGCATCTTTGCTGTCCACCTTTGAGCCTGTGGCCACCATTGGCCTGTTTTTTCTGGCCTTTGGCACCCCCATCACCCCTGTTCAGGGCTTTGGGACCCTTTTAATTCTTTTATCGGCCGTGGTGACGGCCCTTGAGGTGCAGCCAGTGGAAATGGAGCCGCGCTGATGACTCATCCTGCAGCCTGACCCGATGCGAATTTAAAATGCGGCAAGGGATTGTAACATCCGGTTATGACAGCCGGCCTCCCCGGGAATTTGGTTTGCCTTTTGAGGGCCGTTTTTTCATTTTTTCGTTAAACCGGCTGACATGGTCCATGATGATATGAGAGGCTTTGGCACAGTCTTTTGCCTTTATGGCGTCAATAATTTTTTCAAAATCCGTCAGGTTTTCCAGGGTCCGTTCATGGTTCATGGGCAGAAAATCCCGATAATAGGGATGAATATTGTCATGGATGCTTTTCTGGATAAACTGGAATACCGGGTTTCGGGACATAATGCCCAGATAGGTGTGCATGGCCATGTCGGTCTTTAAAAACTGATCCCAGTCCTGCTTCTCAAAACAGGTCCTCGCCGTTGCAAGGAGCTGCTCCATCTGCTGAATATCCGCTTTGGTCGCCCGCATCGTTGCAAGCTCCGTAAGGCTGCCTTCCATCTTGATCCGAAATTCCGAGATATGTTCCAGGGAAATTTTTCCTGACCGGATCAGCAGGGCTAAGGATTCGGCCATGGGCTCGGAATTGATCCGTTTGACAATGGCCCCGCCGGCAACCCCTAACTTGATTTCGATAATGCCTTTTTGCTCCAGCACCCTTAAGGCCTCGCGCAAGGTCCCCCGGCTGGTGTTGAACATATCCTTGAGTTCCCTTTCTGCGGGCAGCCGTTCTCCGGGTTTGAGTTTCCCGCTCAAAACCGCTTCTTGTATCTGCTCCACAATATCTTGGAATACCCTGTTCTGTTTGGCCTTTTTAAACATATATCCTGTTTTGTTTTCCTTAGCTTCAGGTTTGAACCGATCTTATCCCATTGTTTTTTTTACGAGGCCTTTATGAAATCACTTACGTGCGGCTGTGTCAAACAGATAATGGTTCTACCATTTTTGGGGACTTGGGTTATGGGACCTGGGGTTTGGGATATGGACGAATTTCAGGGTTTTCGTTTCGCCTTACGTTTTCTGCCTCCGGTCTCCGGTTTCCGGTTCCCCGGTTTCCGTTTTCCGTTCTCCCGTTTCCGCTCTCCCGTCTTTCCCCTCTTGTCCGTCAGAATCTCTTTTTGCCGCTGTTGTTGCTTCACATCTTTTTCAACAAATATGGATTTCCCGTCAAAGGGGTTTATACCGGTATAGTACATCAAGGTCGAGAAGGTTGACGGGGTTGCCGTAAAGATCTGGACCTGTTCCGGACTGATTTTCAGATGTTCCAGGCAAAACCGCTTGGCATCTTCCATATCCTTTCCGGTGCAGCCCGGATGGGCCGCAATAAAATAATAGGTCAGAAACTGCTTTTTCCCGGCCCGGGCAGACAGCCGGTCAAACAGGGTTTTAAATTCCAGCAGCGGGGCGGTTCCGGGTTTTCCCATAAGATCAAGGACACAGGCATTGGTATGCTCAGGGGCCAGTTTCATCTGTCCGGACACATGGTCCTTGCAGACGGCTTCAAGGTATGCCCGGCCATGGGATTTATCGTTCAAGATCAGGTCATGCCGGATTCCGGAGTTGACAAACACCTTTTTGACCCGGTCAAGGCGACTGATCTGTTTTAGCAGTTCCAACTGCCGACAGTGATCCGGTTTAAGGCTCGGGCATACCTTGGGATACAGGCATCGTTTGTCCCGGCATGCCCCTTTGGCCAGTTTTTTTTGACACTCAAACCCGTACATATTGGCCGTGGGCCCCCCAAGGTCCTGAATAATCCCTTTAAAATCCGGCAGGCGGGTCAGGGCCCGGGCTTCTTTTAAAATGGATTCAGGGCTTCGAGATGTCACGGTCCGGCCCTGGTGAACGGCAATGGCGCAAAAGTTACACTCCCCGTAACACCCGGTGTGGGTGGTAATGGAAAACCGGATGGTATCCAGGGCCCTGACCTTGCCGTCCGCCTGATGGAAGGGATGGGCATCCCGTTCAAAATCAAGGTCATGGACCTGGTCCAGCTCCCGGGTGGTGGACAGGGGAGAAGGGACATTGAGGATCAGGTACCGGTCATTATACCGCTGGCAAAGCCCCTGGCCGGTAACGGGATCCATGTTTTCGTAAAACTGTATGAAACTTTGGGCATAAGCGGTTTTATCCTTTTGAACCTGCTCAAATGAGGGCAGTTCCACCCCTTTTTTTTCCTTTGCAATATACCCGATGCCGGGGATGTCACAAGGATCACTTTTGGCTTTTAAAGCCGCTGCCAGGGCCGGGGTACTGGCATGTCCCATGCCGAACACCAGATAGTCGGCCCTGGCGTCAAACAGAATGGAACGGCGGATTTTGTTGGACCAGACATCGTAATGGGCAATTCGTCTCAAGCTGGCCTCAATGCCCCCTAAAACCAGGGGAACCGTGGATTTGAAATACCTTCGGACCAGGTTGGCGTAAACGATCACAGCCCGGTCCGGCCGGCGGTTGTTTACACCTCCGGGGGTATAATCATCCTGTTTTCGGAACTTGCCGGCAGCCGTGTAATTGGCCACCATGGAGTCCACGGCCCCGCCGGTGACCCCCCAGAAAACCCGTGGCTCCCCCAACCGGGCAATATCCCGGTCGCTGTCCGTATCCGGCTGGGCAATAATCCCCACCCGGAATCCGCAAGAGATCAAGACCTTGCCGATAACGGCCACGCCCATGAAAGGGGAGTCAATATAGGCGTCTCCGGTGACCAGAATCACGTCCAGACCGGTCCACCCCAGGGCATAAACTTCTTTTAATGTGGTGGGAATAAACATGGATTTAAGGCCCTTTGTGTCATAGGTCTGGTATTTACCAGCACAAACGGCAAGAAACAAGGGTGGATCATCACATTTATTTTTTTTATAATAAAGTCTCACTAAGGTCCTGAGAAAACTTTCAATATTTGTTGTGGACGGTTCTTGGTTGGATAACCCAAGCCGTCCGTGACGGTTATAAAAATTTATTCGAACGTAGGTTAGGGTGGTGTAGGGGCAAATTCATGAATTGCCCCTACCGCCCCACAACACCGTCTCATCCGGTATGGTGCCCAAAAATCCCAACCCTCCGAAAGCCGGGGAATAAGAATTGACAACTATGGCTAAGTTAGCTAAGCTATAATCCTTATATTTTGAAAGGAATTCAAAATGGAAATTGTCAGCGTATTTGAGGCAAAAAACAAGCTTTCCCAATTGCTGTCCAATGTTGAAAAGCTGGATGCCTCTTACCTTATATGCCGGAATGGGACACCGGTGGCTAAAATTGTAGCCCATAAAGCCAAAAACCGGTTAACAGGGTCGTCTGATCTGAAAGTCACGGTAAACGGCCCGTTATTTGATGATGATATGAGTCAGGATTTTGAATGTCTTCAATAATGCTTGACACCTGCGGTCTGATCTGGCTGGTGAACGGCGGGGGCCGGATTTCAGAGCCGACCTTAAAAATCATTCAAGATGCTGACCTGGTATACGTCAGTGCCGCAACGGCCCTTGAAATCGGGTGCAAAGCAGCCCTTGAAAAACTTGAATTGCCGATGGCGGCTGGTGCCTGGTACGAAAAGGCCCTTGAAATTCACGATTTGGTCGAAATTCCGGTAACCGGAAAAATTGCCATGCTTTCAGCTGACCTGCCTTTCATCCACAAAGATCCTGCGGACAGGATAATCATTGCCACAGCAAAGCTGAACCATCTGCCGGTGGTTACCCATGACAGCCGGTTTGAGCAATACTCTGTTTGTGTACTCAGATAACTTAACACAGATGTTTCGGGACAGTTTTTAAGGAGCCTCAATGAACTCAGATACTCAAATCCCTACATGTGAAGTTGCCTTAGTAACCGGTGCCGGCCGGGGTATCGGCCGGGCCATTGCCATAGGACTTGCCCAAACGGGCCGGTTTGTTTACATCAATTTCAAGTCCAATGCCAAAGAAGCCCAAAATACCCTTGATATGGTCCGGCAGGCCGGGGGGGACGGCAGCCTGATTCCCTTTGATGTCACCGATGAAAAAGCCACAGCCGCCGCCTTGAAAACCATTTACAAGGACAAGGGCTTTATTGATATCCTGGTCAACAATGCCGGGATCCGGGAGGATACCCTCATGGCCTGGATGAAATTTGAAAACTGGCAGCAGGTTCTGGATACCAACCTGACCGGATTTTTCAATGTCACCAAGCCCGTGGTCAAAAAAATGGTGTCCAGACAAAAGGGAAGAATTATCAATATGGCATCGACTTCCGGCCAGACCGGCCAGTCCGGCCAGGTCAACTATTCGGCATCCAAGGCCGGTCTCATCGGGGCCACCAAAGCCCTGGCCAGGGAAATTGCCACACGGCAGATCACGGTCAACGCCGTGGCCCCGGGATTTATTGGAACAGACATGGTGGACGGAATTTCCCGGGAAAAGGCCATTGAGACCATTCCCATGGGCCGGTTAGGACTTCCTGAAGAGGTCGCCGCCACAGTTGTTTTTCTTTGTTCGCCCCTTGCCGGCTATATCACCGGCCAGGTCATCGGCATCAACGGCGGAATCTGTTAGCACCTCAGACCCATCGCAAATTTCCGGTCTCCGGTTTCCCGTTTTCATGCCTCCTGGCACCAAGTCCCGACCCGGGCGGAAAACACCAGGTCCTCATCAAAAAAGGAAAAATACCCCCAGCTGCCGACCTGGTCTTTTAAGTTGTAGCACAGGTGTTCCAGATGAAAGGCCGGGGCCCCTTCCCTGGTGTTGAAATATTCAGCCTCTTCTTTATCCATGGCCGCCACCTTAAGGGTAAATATGCCCCGTTTAATGTTGCCTTTCGCGGCTGAAAAATCTTCGCTGCCCAGACATTCCAGAAAAGCCCGTAGAGATCTGGCTTTCAGGTCCACCTTTCCCAGGGGCTGTTTGGGATCATATCTCAGGTATTGATGGTGATACAGGATGGGGGTATCACCCCGGATAACCATCCGACGCAGATGAAGCGCCTTGGCCCCGGTCCGGATACCCAGTTTCTCGGCAACCAGTTTGCCGGCGTTGAGTACCCGCCTGTCAAGAAGGCTGATCCTGGTTTTACCCGAAGGTTTAAACAGGTCATGGAGACGGGTTAAATCAAAGCTGACCTTATCAAGGTTAAAACATTTGACAATGGTCCCCTTCCCCCTGGTGGTTTCAACAAGCCCCTGTTCAACCAGTATCCGGACAGCCCGCCGGACCGTAACGGAACTGACATCGTAAAGGGCTTTGAGCTTTGCCTCAGAGGGCAGCCAGCTCCCCGGGGGATATGTTCCGGAATCAATTTCATTTTTTAAAATATCAACGAGCTGGGAATAGACCGGCTGGTATGCGTTTTTATCAATTTTATGCATAGTCATAAATGGTTGGGGGGGATACCGGGCGATAACCCCATGGTTTGTCCGGCATTCCCATAGGAATATAGTCAGGGTCATGCCGTGAAGTCAACATTTTATTATCTTTCACAAATTAACAAAATCCATTTGACAATACAAACTTATTATAATAAGTTGTCAAATTGTTCTGTATCGTCATGTGCGAAGCAGACGGGCTGTCCCCAAAAGGCGGTCCATAACAGCGTCAGCAAGGGAATAGGTATCATGCAGGCATACGACTTTTTAACCGGTCCCATGATGTGGATAACGGTACTCATATTTGCGGCAGGGATGATTTATAAAACCGGGCAGATTTTTTATCTTGTGCGGTCAGGCCGGTATCCGGGGATTGTCCTTTATAACCCCAAAGCCCGTTTCTACAAATCCTTTGAGACTTCCATGCCCGGACGCCACCCCTTTACAACACTGGTGTCCGTGGTCTTTCATGTGACCCTGTTTGCCGTGCCCCTGTTTCTTAACGGGCACAACCTCATGCTGGATGCGGGGTTAGGGATCAGCCTGCCCATGATAAACGACCACATTGCCGACAATCTCACCGTCATCTATCTTTGCTGCTGCCTTTATTTTCTCTTTCGCCGGATACTGGTCCGGCGGGTGAGGGCCCTCACCTTTTTTAAGGATTATCTGATCCTGGTTTTGGTCAGCCTGCCTTTTTTGACGGGGTTTATGGCCTATCACCGCCTGCTTTCCTATGATGTTCTGCTCAATTGCCATATCATTTCCGGGCAGTTGATGCTGATCGCTATTCCATTTACACGGTTGATTCATATGGTTGTATTCTTCTTGCTGCGGCTGCCGCCGGACCGGAAGGTATCCGGCGGATTCACAAACAATGAAAGGGTCTGGTCATAATGTGGTTTATCAACAATACGGTGGCACCGGATAAAACGGTAACGGCAGAACAACAGATTGATCCGGAACAAATCAGGGGTATCCTCAAACAGAACGGGCCCCAGATAAAACTGTTTTTTTCGGCCTGTGTCCACTGCACATATTGCGCCGATACCTGCTTTTTGCAGCGCAATCATGAGAATGACCCAAGCTACATGCCATCCTATAAAGTGATCCATACCGTTGGAAAGCTCTATAAGAAAAAAGGTCGGGTCTCCCGGGCGGAGCTCATGGAAATCCGGGATATCCTGTGGAACCAATGTGCGTTGTGTACCCGGTGCATCTGCCCCCTTCACCTCAACATCCCCGGCATGATCGCCCTTGGCAGGGATATTTGCAGGTCCCAGGGGGTGGTCCCTGAATTTGGCGGTCCGGTTCAGGCTGGAAACGAATCTTTGGATTTAACAAAGGCCGCCTCATGAAAAAAAATACCGGGATCAATGTTTACACACCCAAACGGAGCCTGGCCAAAAATATTGGCCTGGCAGGCCTTGGGGCATTGATTCTTCTGGTGACGGTCCTGGGCTACGGCAAGGAATTTTTTCCCCATCTTCGGGCCGTTGAAAATGAGAACCTGCCCTCTGCCCATTTTCCCCATGATGCACACATGGATTTTCTGGACTGTCTGGACTGCCACCACCAGTATGAAAACGGGGAAAACACCCTGAACGAAGCAGACCTTTACGAGGGAAACCCGGATATTCAGTGCGGTTCCTGCCACAACGGAAAGAAATCCTTTCCCCTTTTGCGGGCATTTCACCGGCAGTGTATCCAATGCCACGAACAGGAGGATTCAGGCCCTGTCAACTGCGGGGAGTGCCATGAAAAATCCTGATGGTGCTGCCCGGGAAAGGACATCGTGAATGATTAAAGCCAAACAAAAACCCATAGATGAGATACTGGCTCGGATTGACGGATACCGGCGGGTCCTGATTGCAGGATGCGGCGGCTGCGTCTCGGTCTGCCTGGCCGGGGGGCAGCAGGAAGTCGAACTGCTGAACCATTCCCTGGATGACCATGTCAGAAAAAACGGCCTGGATCATGACATCAGCGGATGCACCGTAGAACGGCAGTGCAATGCCCAGTTCTTAAGCGGACTGGACCTGCTGATCAACGATTATGACTGCCTGCTGTCCATGGCCTGCGGGGCCGGCAACCAGCTTCTGGCCGAACGGTATCCGGACACCCCGGTGTTCCCGGCGGTCAATACCATGTTCATCGGCATCGACCGGGGCCCTGGCTGGTACGAAGAAAAATGCCGGGCCTGCGGCTCATGTGTGCTGGGCTACAGCGGCGGCATCTGTCCGGTATCCCGGTGTGCCAAGGGATTGTATAACGGCCCCTGCGGCGGAACCGACAACGGCAGATGCGAGGTCAACAAAAACGTGCCCTGTGCCTGGTATGACATCTACAACCGGCTCAAACGCCAGAACCGGCTAAAGGACATGCTCGACATAAAGCCCCCGGTCCAATGGCAAAACACGGTACAGCAAACCCTGGTCCAGCCCGGGTGCCAGGGCCCTCCCGGTTAAATTGATTCGGAACCGTTATCTAACAACGCCTATAAAAAAGCCAACCATGGAAAGCAGCCCATGTCCAGAACCTTAAAAGAAAAACTTGACCACGGTGAATTTGCCGTTACAGCCGAACTGTCCCCGCCCCAGGGGCCTGATGTGGACCATATCAGGGAGCGGGCCTCCCACTTAAAAGGGGTGGTGGACGGGGTAAATATCACAGACAACCCGTCGGGCACCGTGAGGATGTCCAGCCTGACCACGGCCCTGGTGGCCATGGGGGAGGGCCTTGAACCGGTCTGGCAGATGACCTGCCGGGACCGGAACCGGATTGCCATGCAAAGTGAAATCCTCGGCGCCGCCGCCCTTGGCATCAAGAATCTGCTCTGCCTGTCCGGAGACCACACTTCTTCAGGGAACCATCCCGGGGCCAAAGCCGTCTATGATATTGACTCTGTCCAGCTTCTGGGCATGGTCAAACGGATGCGGGACGACCACCTGTTTCTGGACGATGAAAAACCCTTTAAAGGCGGCGATGTCGACCTGTTTATCGGCGGGGCAGCCAACCCCTTTGCCGAACCCTTTGAGTTCAGGCCATGGCGCATGAAGAAAAAGGCCATGGCCGGGGCCGACTTTGTCCAGACCCAGTGCATTTTTGACATGGATCTGTTCAAAACCTGGCTGGCCGAAGTCCGGGACCTTGGCGTGGACCGGTCCTGCCATATCCTGGCCGGAATCATCCCCTTAAAATCCCCGGGCATGGCCAAATTCATGGCCGACCGGGTGGCCGGGGTCAGAATTCCCGATGCCATTATCCGCAGAATGGCAGGGGTCCCCAAAAAGGATGCCGCCGCCGAAGGGATTAAAATCTGCTGCGAACAGATCCAGGAACTGCGGGAAATGAACGGTATCCACGGCATTCACCTGATGGCCATCGGCTGGGAACACCGGGTCAAGGAGATCCTGACCCTGGCCGGACTTCGGTGATGCAGGGAGACCGGAGAAAAAGGAAGCCGGAGACCGGGTCGCTTTTTTTGCCATTGACTTTCAGGCAAATCAATTTTACCCTTACAATAAAGTAAGGAGATGCCTATGATTACAAGCAAAATCACGGCGAAAGGGCAGTTGACCCTTCCAAAGGCAATCCGGGAGTTCCTTAATGTCGATATCGCCGACCGGATTGAGTTTACATTATTAGAGGACGGGAAAGTGTTAATTACCGGTAAAAAAAGACCGGCCAGAAAGCTCTTTGGGATTTTAAAACATAAAAAACGACCAAACCCGGTTTCACCTGAAGAAATGGATTTAGCCATAAAGAAAAGACGGCTTGACAGAAACACCATATGATTGCCTTTGATACCAACGCCTTAATCCGACTATTGATAGAAGATGATGTAGAACAGGCTAAAATCGTTCAGGATTGGGTTGAACAAACAGAAGCTGATGGCGGCCGAATTTTAATACTCTCTGAAGTATTGATAGAATCTGTATGGGTTCTTGAATCCGTCTATGATTGCAACCGGGTTGAAATTGCAGGGTTTTTCGAAGCCCTTTTGAACACCTCTGTATTTACCACGCAAAATCCGGCTGTTTTGCGGACAGCCGCTTCTGAGTATAAAAAAGGGGGGGACTTTGCCGATTTGATCATCGTCAACCTGGCAAGGCATTATAATGCCGAAAAACTGATCAGCTTTGATAAAAAACTGCAAAAAAGATTTCCCGGCCATGTTATGGGAGATCGCCCATAAAGATAGAAAGCCAATGCAGGGAGACCGGAGGAAAGGAGACCGCAGACCGGATGCGAAGCCCCTAAGGATAATCGATCCGGTCTCCGCCCCCCCTTCTTCGGGTCTCCATTCTTTTGTTAATTTACCAGCAAAAAAAATCCCTTTGGGCTATTTGGCTACAGCCCTGCCAAGCCATGTGCCCGCTAAAACCGGTATGACAGGGTTATGCCGACAACGAGGGGTTCGGCATCCTCGGTAATCCCCCGGTCAACATTTTCAAGAATGCAGTAATGGCGGTCAAACAGATTCCTTGCCCATATATAGCCCTCCCAGTGGGCCCCTTCCAGCCCCAGCTTGAGGTTGACCAGCTCATAGCCGGATTCTTTAACGGTATTGGCATCGTCAAAATACCGGGGACCGGTACCGGCAAGCTCGGCACGGCAGAACCCTGTCCACTGTCCCCACAGGGGGCGCCGGTATTGAAACCCCAGGGTGTAGGTATAATCCGGAACACCGAATGTGGTATTGCCTTTAAAGTTTTCTTTGGTAACAGGGTCGGTATACTGATCGTATTCAGCCTCCAAAAGGGTGAATGACCCGAAAATTTCCAGGGTATTTAAAACAAACCAGTTGACCTCGGCCTCCATGCCCAGTCGATGAGATTCACCCGCATTCTCCAGGTAGGACTGGTTGTATTCGTTGAAACGGGTGATCTGTTCGTCTTCAATATCCGTATAAAACCCGCAAAGGTTAACCGTAAGCCGGTTTTGGAAAAACCCGGATTTAATCCCGGTTTCATACACCCAGCTGTATTCCTCATCATAGGGCTTGCCCCCCACATTAGGGGCGTTGAACCCGCCGCTGCGGTGGGCCCTTGACACTGTGGCGTAAAGCATCTGATCTTCCATGAAATGCCATCCCACACTCAATTTGGGCAGCAGGGCCTCAAACCGGCTTTCCATGCCAGGCTGCCGTGCTGCTGTTGTGGCCCCCCCTGTGGGGGTATCAAATACAGCGGCCTCCATTCTGGCATCTTCTACCTCATATCTGAGTCCCGCCGTGATATCCACAGCAGCCAGCACCGGCCAGGTGATCTGGCCGAACAGGGCCTGTCCATGGTTGGTGCCGTTGGTTTCCGTAGTCCTGGCACCGGTTCCCGGGGCAAAGGGATTGCTGGGACTGCGGGCCATGGCCGGCCGATAGTAGTTGGTCCGTTCCTTGTCGGATTTAATGTAAAAATAATACAGCCCGGCCAGCCATTTGGGGCCGGTTTGTGTTTCCGGCGAGGCAATGCGGATCTCCTGGGAAAAGGTGCGTTCTTCTAAGATGTATTTCATGCGGGCCGCATCCAGGGGGCTGAAATCCGAATCAATAAAATCCTCATTGTCAAAATCCCGGTACCCTGTGATAGCGGTTACCCGGCCGATTTTCGTGTCCACATCCGCAGTTAACGCCGCCCCCCAGTAGTCGTTCTCAGAGGTGCCGTCAAAATCATGGGAATAGTGATAAGGGCTGTCCGCTTCCAGTATTCCGTTGCTCACAAATGAATTGCGCTCGGTTCTGCGAAACGGGAACGCACCGTCATCATGGTGCTGGCCGTCCAGGCTCAAGGTAATATCCCATTCCGGGGCCGGCACATACCGCAGTTTTACCCTGCAGGCCTGCCCGTCTTTATGCCGGCCGTCCTCGCTAACCCCTGCCACATCGTTCTCCATGTACCCGTCACTGGCGGATATCAGGCCGGAGAGCCCGAAAAAAAGCTTGTCACTGATAATGGGGGTCTGGATATACCCCTTTACCTGCCGTTCATTGTAACTGGCATAAGAACCGGTGACCTGTCCCCGGGTTTCATTGTCTGGTGTCCGTGTATGAATATTGATCACGCCCGCCATGGTGTTGCGGCCGTACAAGGTCCCCTGGGGCCCGCGCAAAACCTCGATCCGCTCCACATCAAACAAAGGAAAATCAAACAGGTACGACTTGGAATAATTCACCCCGTCAACATACAGGCCGGCGGACGGCTCGCTGTTGTTCAGGCTTTTGATGCCGCGGATATAGGTCTGGCAATGCCAGCGGCTCCCGAAATCATAGAATTCAAAATTGGGGATATGTTCCGAAAGGCCAACCATATCGGTGATGCCGGCATCAATGATATGGGTCTCATCCAGCACGGTGATGCTGTCCGGTATATCCTGTACGTTTTCCGCCCGCTTCTGGGCGGTCACGATGATTTCCCCGGTCAAAATCGGTGCGCTGCCGCTCTCCTGTTGTGCTGAAAGATTGGTTTCAGACAACTGTCCCGCCTGCAGGCCATGGGCCGAACAAATCAGGATTACCGCTGCCATTGGCAGCCACATGCCCTGGCCTGTCCAGGACGCAACTCTAGTACATAATTTTCTCATAAACCGACTCCTCTCCTGAATGAGTTGTTTTAAGATGGAAAAAAAATTAAATCCGGATCCCCCCGGCATTGGACCGCCGGGGGGATATGTCAGGCATAATGCTTTTGCGGGTTAGCGATAAGGCCCGGCGGTTTTTTGAACCACATAGGCTTTATATTGCGCCGTCCGGTGCCCGATGGCCGAAGCCTGAAAGGCCAGGTCGTAGACTTTCGTAAAACCGTATGAATCCAGCAGCCGGCTGATATGGGTGCCCGAATAGGAAAAAATGGTGGCCCTTTTCTCAGGGCAATGATGGGAATCCACCCGGGCCGATCTGGTTTCGCCCTCTTGGCAGTCCGCTGCCACAAAGGCGAATATGCCATTGGGTTTAAGGATCCGTTGAAGTTCCTGAAACATGACCGTCAAGTCCTCGAAAAGGTGCGTCACCCCCGTACAGACGGCATGATCCATGGAACCGGCATCATAGGGATACGGCGCCAGGGAAAGATCGTGTTCTTTCAAGTTTTCGGCCATCTGTTTGGCCCGGCAGCATTCAAGCATTTTGGGGGAAAAATCAACCCCGTAAACGGCCAGCCCTGCCTTGTGGAACAGCTCGGAAGACAATCCGGTTCCAATACCGATATCCAGAATACGGTCGCCGGGATTCACAAACCGGAAGGCCATGCCGAAAACAATTGCCGGATCCAGCCATTTGGCTTTTCCGGCCCTTTGGTCATATTGATTGGCCGTATCTGAATCAAACACGTTCTTTACCTTTACCGTGGTCATTTAAGGCCTCCTTTATCTGAATACGGACACATGATGTCCAGCAGCCGGCCGATACTGGTCTGATTTTTTTGGGCCAGGTCTGCCAGGGATTGTTTCGGGGATTCAAGGATAATATGGTTTTGACTCAGCTGTTCCTGTGACTGACAAGGATCCCACCCCATATACCGGGCAATATGCAGCGCCGGGAACCGGGACGCCGTCCCATACGGCGGAGAACCGTACTTTTGCATGGAGGCCATTTTAAACGACCGGGCAATATTTATAAACTGCCCCATGGGCGGTATCTCGTAATACCCGCCAACGCAGACATAAAGGGTCACCGTCAAAGATACGGCCAGGGCCGGCAAACCGGTTTTCTGTCTTTTCACGTAAGCCGCCAGCAGCTGGAAGTTGAGCCAGACATGGACAACCATGGAAAGACAGAACAAAAGGCCTGAGTTAAGGTGAAGCACCCCCCAGTGGTGGCGGGAAAGCGCCCAGAATGACCAGGGACTGAAATGACCGACCTGGCCCGCCGGTCCAAAATAAAGCACCACGCTGGTCACCAGCATGACCAGCCCGGAAAAGGCCAGGGTCAGGGATGTGGTTCTTTTTAACATGGGAAACCGCCTGGCGGTTTCAAATAATTTCATACAAAATTTCATCTTTACTCCTAAAAAAATTGGGCCAACAAAACTTCGAGGGAGTATAAAAGAATCAAACGGATAGTTTCTACCCGGTTCCAACCAATTTTTGCCCCGAAAGGCATGAAATAGCGATTGGCTATTAGCTTTTAGCGGTAACGGATGGAAGATACCAAAAGCTAATGGCTGATAGCCAACGGCTAACAGCTAAAAGCTTTTAATGGATTCCAGATGCTTTTTGGGAAGGATATTGAAATGTTTTTTATAGGCCCGGCTGAAGTGGCTGACGTTGGTATACCCCACGGCAAAGGCGGCCTGGCTCACGTTCATGCCGGTTTCATGAAAAAGGCGGTTGGCCTCCGCCATCCTGAAAGACTGAAGATACTGGAAGACCGAGGCCCCGTACAGGCGGCGGAACCCCTGCTGGAGCTTGTTCATGTTCAGGCCGGTCATCCGGGACAGCTGATTGATGCACGGGGGGGAAGAAAGGTCCCGGACCAGCAGGTCCCTTGCCTGAACCAGGCGGTCCCGGTCATCCAAACTTAACCCGGTAAGGGAGCTGGGTGAGGCATTGGCCCGGGCAATCTGGCCGGAAAGAAGGTCAAGGGCAATGCCCTGGTAAAAAATACGGGCCGGAGTTCCGGGCAAGGGGCCGGTTACCAGCCGGTTCAACGAATCCCTGGTCCCTGTGGAAATCCCGAACCGGAAGACATAGGGCCGCTCCAGCCGGCCTTCCATCACAGATTGCAGCCCTTGGGGAATAGACTCCCGGTCCGGGTAAAAAAGCGTGTGAAACATGGGCAGGGACAGGTGGACATGAACCAGCACAACCCGCTGGTTTCCGGGGATGGTCATACAGCCTTCCTGGCGGGGAAGAAAAAGAATCCCGCTGGCCCCGGCCTGATTGGAATACATTTTTGACCCTAAGCCCGGCCCTTTGATCTGATTTGTAAAATTCCCGGAAAGAACAAAACCGAAATTCACCATGGGCCGGTCCCCCTCAACACAGAGGCACAACTCGTTTTCAGGTTCAACATCAAAGAGGCTGATGCTGAACCCCTCCTGGATCCGATGCTCTTTACAGCGGCTTTGGACGGCTTTGCCCTTTTGATCCCGCAGGGGAAGGGTTTGCACCGGGCTGATCCTGCTGTTGTCTGTCCCGGTGCCTGGGGCAAATGATTTTTCCGTTTGAAACCGGCCGTCTTCTTTGTGAAACAAGGGGGTCATGGCAATTTTTCCAATCTATTGCTGCCACAATCTCTTACACCCCACAACAAGTAATGTCAATCAAACTTAATACTAAAAAGCTAAATATATAAATATCAAAAAAACATCTTAAAAAAACAAAATCTAATTCCATACAACATTAGACTTCAATAAGATCTCATTTGCCATCAGGAGGACACTCTGATTTTATGGTGCCTGTTTTTCTTTGCGCCTTAGCGCCTTTGCGTGAGGCCATATCTCCAAGGCCCGGAGGGCCGCAGGGGGATCTGCCAAAAAAAAGGTCAAAGCCCCCCTCAGCCCAAGGGCAGAGGGGGTTGTTTCTCTCGCAAAGGCGCTATGGCGCAAAGACCGGTATGCCGTGTTTCACACCTTAAACCGGTTCACCATTTCCTGAAGGGTGGCGGTCTGCTGGGCCAGGTCCTTGATTTCGCCGGCCACCACGGCAAAGCCTTTACCGGCCTCGCCTGCCCTTTGAATCCGGCCCGGGTGTTCTATGAAATTTCAAAACAGTTATGAAACGCCTTTGGCCAAGCAGCACAATTTGAGCAGTACCGTCCGGGTGTGGGAAAGAACCACATCCTGTATCTTGTATCTAAAACAAACCGTCAGTCTATCCATGACAGCGAATCCTCCTTATCAAATCTAAAATAGAGCGGTAACATAAAGTTTGATCAACACATCAATATATGGCATAAAAAATTTTATTTTTATAATTCAAATGCAGGGGATTAGGCTGAAGGGTTTAGGCTTGTGCATCCCTTCAGCCTAATTGCCTTTTTTACATCATCTGCCTTCTTTCCTGTTTCTTGTCTCTTGTATCCAGTTTTCTTGAATATCATGCCGGATTATAAATGAGGTCACCCTGGACAGGGCACGGGCCGGTATTGACAAATCCCGAACAAACCCCCATAAAGGAAGCAAACTCGAACCTTCAATGAGGAGAATCCAATGATGGCCGTTACCGCTGAAAACACCCCTGATTCTTTGGTTGAACATCTGAGAAAAAATCACAAACCGGTCATGGCGCTGAACATCTGCATTGCGGGACTGTTTTTTCTAATTTTGAGTGTTTCCACAGCCCAGGCCAAGGCCCCGGCAGGAGATCCGGCACAACAACCGGCGGCCGGAACAAGGGCCATCAACCCGGACCTTTTTGTCAATGCCGCAGCTTTGAAACGGCAAGAGCGGTCCGGCAGCCTTCCCATGCTCATTGACGTAAGAAACAGTGCCGATTTTAAGGCATTCCGGATTCCGGGTTCCATTAACCTGCCCCTGTTTGCCGTCAAAACCAAATCCATGTTCAAGCCAGGCCCCATTGTTCTGTTCAATGAAGGGTACAACAACAGCCCCCTGATCTGGGAATGTGAAAAATTAAGGGAAAACGGATTTGATGCCACGATTCTGTTTGGCGGACTGACGGCCTGGAAAAACAGCAAAGGGGCGGTAGAGGGTGACTTTTTTGCATTCAAAGATACCAACCAGATACCGGGGCGCATCTGGTACAGCGAACAGAAAAATGACTGCTGGGTCTGTGTGGACGCATCGCCCGAATCAACGGGCACCGATCCGGACAAAACCGGTCAAACGGTGTTTCCCGAAGCCAGCCGCATCCCCTATGCCGGGCCGGCCGAATCCTTTAGCAAGCAGGTCGCACAGGCAGTGAAAAACCGGAAAACCACCGGCCGGTTCTACGCCCTTATGGTGTTTACCCAGGACGGCAGCGCCTATCCGGCCATTGAAAAAGCCCTCAAAGATTTTCCCTGCCTGTTTTTTCTCAAGGACGGGCTTGCCGGGTATGAAAAATTTTTAAAAGACCTGGAGCTTGCCCGGACCCAGAAACGGACCATAAAGGGGAAAAAGTGCGGGTCCTGCCCCAAATAGTGCCCTGAAGCCGGAATCTTCACAACCCCCATGCCTTTTGGATACAACGTCCCTCAAATTCAGTTCTGAATTTGCCTTGACAAAAACAGCGCCACTATTTAAAAGGCCGACTGGGCAGGCCCATTTTTTTACACTTAACCACGGCCTTACCCTGAAAGGAATTTTTTATGGCATATCCAGAAGATCTGGTCGGAAAGTTTATTGATTACAAAGTATATCCCGGCGGTTCGCCCCGGAACTGGTCAGGGCACGTCGTAAACGGGCTTTTGCCCGGGCAGACGTCCAACGCATCCCTTAACGTGCTTGAATGTGAACGGGACTCAAAACCGGGAAGCAAGTTCGAAATTGTTATTTCCAGCCTGAATCCCAAACCCAGATGGAATTTTACCTTCCTTAACTATGAACCCGGATACGTGACAACAGCCCCCCTGGCCGCACCGGTACTCACCGGCCCCATGAGCGGGTGTTATCTGTTCACTTACACTCATCGCGGGGCTGCCATGGTGGCCCATGTGGGGACTTACATGGGGGAAAACACCACCGAATCCATTAAGGCCAAACTGTCATGGCTGCGTGCTGCGGACGATGTGGACATTACCCAGATCGCCGGCGGGAACCCCCTTGATTATTTTAGGGATGTCAACATGTCGTCTGTGAGGGGAATCCCCGGGAAACCAAATATTTTTGGTTATTTCACCTCGACCGCCGCCTATGCGATCATGCTGTTTAACATTGCCGCCAACATAAATGCCATAGGCCCCCACTTAAGCAAGGTGGTGGCGGTTAAAAAAATGCACCTGCAGCCCTGGTCCTCCATCGCCGCCCTGAGAACCTTCAGGGATGTTGCAGATGATGATGACCTGATCGGCATCCCGGAAATTCAACGGTTATAGACGATTTATTCTCAATAATTCATTTATTCTGCCGTCATCAGCCCCTTGAGTCTACCTCAAGGGGCGATTTCCACGGGCTGTTTTCTTCCCATTATTCTCCGATCTGCTTGAGAAGGTTCGGCCATGGGTCTTCCCAGCAGCAGCCATGGTCAAATTGATCCCATATTTTATAACAAGGTGTTGTTTTATCAGCGAATTTTTTGGCAAAAGAAAAAAATACATCCGGCCCCACGTTTTTGTCCAGGCCCCCGATAAAATGGTACTGGTCCTTA
The DNA here is from genome assembly GCA_963663165.1 of uncultured Desulfospira sp. Lineage (GTDB taxonomy): Bacteria > Desulfobacterota > Desulfobacteria > Desulfobacterales > Desulfobacteraceae > Desulfospira. The sequence continues at coordinate 2,444,730 of OY760175.1, forward strand.
TGTGCCAGTTCTTTTACAAAATCCGCCGGGTTCAGGGAACCGGCCAGGGGGGACAGGTGGTGTTTTTGGGTCCAGAACGCCGTATCCAGATTTCCGGCCACGGTCACCAGCCTTGATATGTCAGTGCGCTGGGCTGAAAGGATCGCGGCCACAGCCCCGCCGCCGGAATACCCGAACACGATAAAAGAGGCCGGACCCAACTGCCCGGATACCTGGTCCAGGACCCTGTGATAGGTCTGGATAACGTCTTTTGAAAACCGGCCGGCAGTCCAGACGGTTTGATCACAACAGGCCCCGGACACATACTGGCAGGGCCTGGCCAGATAAATTTTGAACGGGTGGGGATCCTTTGCCCAAAGTTTGAGTGCCAGGGGATTTAACGGGGTCGGATCGTCGGAAACAATGGACGGGGTGAGCCAGGAAAGGCCGTCCCCTTCGATGTAAATGTGAATTTCTTGGCCCCGGCAGCCTTTGGCGATACGGGTGAATCCCAGCAGATCAAAGGGCGTGCCGGCAAATCTGATTTCCTCAGCCCCCGGGACGGTTTCGACAATGTGCCGGGCCGTCTGCAGCCGTTCTCCCGGCCCCGGCACCCGGCGGGCACACCCGCTGGCCAGGACCAGGCATGCCAACATGGCCGGAAAAAAAAACCGGCCCAAACCTGATCCCCGCAAATTTAAAACTTCCAGGTGACTTTGCATGAGACCATGTGGTTCATAAAATCATCTCCCCGGCCTTCCAAGTCATAGTTGGCCGCCATGGAGAAGCGGTCGGAGAACGCTTTAACAATCCCGACACCGGCCGTATACACCAGGGGGGAAGGTGCCAGCCCCTCAATGGTAAAGGATGGGCCGGCCCCCTGGAACCGGGAGGTCACCGAGGCATCCTCGTCCATCACATCGTACCCGGCAAAGACCCTGGCCTGGATGTCCACACCCTTTGCCGGGGTAAAGGACAGGCCGCCTTCAAGCCCCGGGACCAGGGCCTGGGTGTCGTCTCCCTCCACGGCAAGGTTCATGCCGCCGGCACCGGATTCTGAATATGACGGACAGGAAAACCAGGTGTAGGAGATCACTGCCCCCCCGGTGAGCGTCAGGTTTTCGCTTACCTTAAACGCCTTGACCGCCCGGACCTGCCCGAAAAGGGCCCGGCTGGTGTAGTCGGCTTTGGCGGTTGCGTTGACGGCGGCCATATACCGGCTGGACACGGTGTCCTGAATCCCGGCACCCGCCTGCCAGAACAGGGTGACATCCTTTCCGGGGATCAGGGGCCGGCTTCCGTAGAGCATGAGATTGACCACATCCATGTCACTGTCCTGGGGCACATGGTTGGTGTCGGCCTCAACCTTGGAAAAGAACAGGGAAACCCCCAGCCGCCTGCCCGGCGCGAATTCACCGTCCACGCCCATGCCCAGGCCGTAAGTGTCGGCTGTAAATCCGTAAGCATCCGTTGCATCGTCCTGTTCCATAACGCCGGCAAAGGGCTTTACCCAGTAATTTTTGTCATGGAACACCGGGTCACCGGCGTTGAGCCCGGTCCGCCCCCCTTGACGGTTCTGGACAATGGTTCCCATGGAGCTGAGCAAATGCCGGACCAGGCCCGGTGCCTGGGAAGCCCCCATGGGCACGGCCTGGAGGACCTGCCTGGCCACCTGGTCCACGGTAGACAACGCGTACAATCTTTCAAGAAAGGCATAAAGTTCCGGGTCTGCTGTGGTGCCGATCCCCCCCAAAACCGGCCCCACACCCGCTAACCCGGGCAGGCCGAATTCCCGCATTGCCCGGGCAATGGATATCTCCTGTTCCACGGTAAGGTCCAAAGCCGTGTTGTTGGCAGACAAGGACGGCAAAAAATCAATGAGCAGATAATCGTCTGTGATGTTGAGGGTATCCACATCGGCATTGACCCCGCCGTCACTTTCAATAACCCCGGTCAGGGTCTGGCCGATAAGGGAAGGGGCAAAGCCTTCAACATCGATATTAAGACGGGTCCCGTCGGCCATGGCCGTCGTTCCTGTAACGGCCAGCCTGGAATATTGGACATTATCCGAGTCCTGGGCGTTCACGGTAATGCCCAGGCGGCCATCGGCGGTCTGGGTAAAATCCCCTCGGATGGACGAAATGCCGGGGGGCAACTCAATGGTGCCGCTGTTGGTGGTATCACCGGCAGAAAGGGTACCGGACAAGGTGCCGGAATTGCTTAACGCCCCCAGGGCATACACAGAATAAAGGCCCTCCTTAAGTTCGCCGCCGGCCAGGGAAACCGAAACCGTGCCTGAATTGACCACCCTCCCAACAGATTGAATCCCGCATGCCCATGTGTCTATGGTATTGCCGTTAAGCTCATATTCGCTTGAACCCAGGGAAACCCGGACAATGCCTGTATTGGTTACCCGGGCATTGGCCGAACCCGAGTAAATGCCGGTGACCCTGCCGGCGGATTGGGCGGACACCTCGATAACCCCGCTGTTGGTCACCGGTGTGGAGCCGATAACGTTAATCCCAACGGCACTGTCCACGGTTTGTGCCTCAAGGGAAATGGTACCGGAATTCTCAATGGTGCCCGGGCTGTTTGAATCAACCGACGCCACATAAATTCCCTCTATTGTTGACCCTTCACCGGCATCGTTGATGGTGAGGGTGCCGGAATTCGTGATGGTGGTGTCGGCCAGTTCATAGATATAGATCCCGGTGGCATAAGCATCCTGAGCTTGACTGTTTATCTCGATGATACCGGCATTTTCCATGGCCGTGCCGTTATATGAATACTCCAGAAAAATTCCCCGGGCATCGGAATCGGCTCCGGTACCGGTGATCTCAATGGCACCGGAATTGGTAATGGTGTCGGCGTTTGCGTAGTAGCGCACCATTCCGGCAATATCGGCATTCCGGCCCTGATTGGTGATGGCAATGGTGCCGGTATTTTCAATGCGGCTCCCCATCCCGTAAACCCCGATCATTCCCACGGCCATGCTGCCGTCCCCGGTATTATCCATCTTTATGGTACCCGAATTCTCAACGGCACCCCCTAATGCTGACACCGATGCGATGCCAAGCTGTTTGACGTTTTTTCCCGAGTTGCGGATCTCGATGGTGCCTGAGTTGGTTACACGGGTTCCCCAGGCAGTATACGTGGAAATCCCGATAGCTTCACTGTTGTCCCCCTGTTGGTTTAATTCAACGGTGCCGGCATTGGTGATGGTGCTGTTGCCTATTGAACCCCGGGAATAAATGCCGGCAAGATAGGTGTTGTCTCCAGTTTCGGCAATGTTTATGGTGCCGGAATTTAAAATCGTGCTGCCGCCCATAAAATAGTTGGATATTCCCTCATCTACGGTCCCGGACGAACTGTTGATGTCAATGGTGCCCGAATTTTCTATCCGGCTGCTGTCTAAGACATAAGCTGACACCCCCAGATTGACAAAGGCCTGGGTCCCGCTGATTTCAACGGTGCCGGCATTGATGATGGAACTGCTGTTATAAAGATACTCCAGGTAAATTCCGCCAAAGACGTTGTTGACCGTCGACGACACACTGATGGTCCCATTGTTGATGACGCTGGTGCCGTATAAAGGGTATTGGACGCCCCCGTTTTGCGTTGCCGCAATGCCGTGGGCATTGGTCACTTCAATGCTTCCCGCAGTGGTTACCGTCAAATTATAGGCAGTACCGGGGTTGTGGGGAATGGTATACGTGGTGGTCCGGGGTCCTTCAACGGTCAGTTCAACCGCCCGGGAAAGATTAAGAGGCCCCGTCCCCATGGCCAGGCAGGCGCTCATGGCGGCCACCACATGGACGACCCGGCCTTTTTTTCCCAGTTTAAAGAAAGATCTTGCCGATTTATACCAAATCCGGTTGCCCCGCCTTTCAATCATCTTCACCTCGGCGCGAAATCAATAGGTTCGTTTAAGGTATCCTTCCTATCAACGGCCCGCACATTTTGCAAGGGGATACTGGAAATCAACCAGGGCAATCGCATTTATAATCCGGGATAATATTTGGATCTGGTTAGTCAATTTAATGTATATTGTTGAGACTTGGGACTTGGGATATGGGGTAGCAAGAGGTTCTCAATGCATGGAATGCTTTTCTCCTTGCTCTTTCATCCTAAAATTGAGGGCTTCGCCCTCTTTTTTTATATTCTCACGCAAAGGCGCTAAGGCGCAAAGAATACTATTGCCCAAGGGAAGTTAAGCTTTGCGCCGTTGCGCCGTTGCGTAAGTTTTTTTAAAGCGTTGCCCACCATTGTCCATATAACATGTTGTTTGTGAGGGGTAAATCAAACGGGGCCATGCTAACTACCGGCTTGGGACTTGGGGAGGCCACGGACGCTGCAATCCCCAAGCCCCATATCCCAAGTCCCTTTTTATTGAAGTTAAATGTATCATCATAAATGCGATTTCCCCTGGGAAATCAACGCAGGAGGGGCCTTATCCCATATATTTCACCTTGGTTTTTTTGCCCCATACAAAAAGTCATGAAATATCCGGATTAAACCTTCCCACCGCATCCTTGCCGGTTTCTTTAATGGCGAACAGGGCGTGATCAGCGGCGGCAATCAGCTCATTGAGATTGCCTGCGTGGTCTGGGAATGCGGCGACACCAAAACTGGCCGTGAGCTTTACCTTGACCCCGTCGTTCAGGACATAGACCGAATTTTTTATGGCCATACGGATTTCATTGGCTTTCTCAACTGCCTGTTCCATCCCCATCCCCGGCAGGACGACCACGAATTCATCCCCGGCATAGGCCACGGCAAAGGCCGGTGGCGACAGGCAGCTGTCAATGGATTGCGCCACCTTGGAGATCGCGGCAGATCCATTGAGGTGCCCGTGGGTGTCCACGATTCGTTTAAAATGATCCATGTCCATGAAGATGACCGACACCTTGGTTCCGGTATCCGTTGCATGGTCGATCCATTTGGCCAGTGCCCGGTAAAGGTAGCGCTGGTTGTACAGGCCGGTGAGGCCGTCTCTAAAGGCCTGTTCACGGAACTGCCGCTCACTCTCTTTTAAGGCCGCTTCGGCGGCTTTGCGCTCTGTAATGTCCAGCATGGCAATGGCCACCCGTTCCATGGTTTCCTCGTGGCCGGAAATCACCAGTGATTTTGCCAGGACAATTTTGCGCTGGCCGCTGGTGGTCACCAGGGCGGCTTCCCGCTCCACATCCGGATTGCCGTCGGCCGCCACCAGGATGACTTCACGGGCCATGCCCAGGAACTCCGGTGCATCCGTCGGCAGAAAGTCCCCGTCGGGCAGCTCATGCACCGTAATCCCCATCAATTTTAAAAAGCCCTGGTTGTAGTCAGCGGTTTTAATCAGGGACCAGCAATGATGAATCCGATGGGGCGCCTGGTCCAGGTATTGCCTGAAATCTGAAACCCCTTGAGCCCGAAGCTGTTCCAGATGCGCCGTTAAATCGGAGACATCCCATTCAATCAGGGCAATGGGGGCGGACTGAAACAGCTGGCGGTAACGCTGTTCGCTGTCCCTTAGGGCATCTTCGGCCTGTTTTAGGTGGGTGGTGTTCTCCACCATGGAAAGGACGCCGTTAACCATGCCGTGATCATCCTTTATGGGGCTCAGGTAATACCGCAGATGGCTATGATTCCCCTGGGGATCGGTATGGGGATGGGCAACCACAAGGGGCCGCTTTTCATGAATACAGCGCTCAATATCGGCACACACCCCAGATCCGGCCATGGCCTCACAGTCCCTGAGATTAACCAATGCCGTATCCGGGTCTTCCGGCCAGTCAAACAATTCACGCATCTTCCGGTTAACGCCGGTAAGGCGGCCCTGCATATCAACGGTAAAAATACCCAGGGGCGCACTGTCACCGATTAACCGGGTCCACTCTTCAAAATCCCTCAAGGCCTCCTCGGCCTTTTTGCAGCGCTGTTCAATCCCTTTCAACCGCGCCAGCTGCCGGCGCAGGTCGTCAATTTCCGGCATGGTCATCTTTAAAACATATCTGGGCATCCCGGGGCAACGCCAGACCAACGCCGACCTCCAGCGCCTTTAAGATACCTGATATAACCGGGCAGGACACATGGGGGATAGTGGAAAGTGCCATGTCAATAATTTTTGAGTGAACCTGGCCGTCACTCCCCTTAAACAGTTCCCCCATGACACTGATCTCCTGGCCGCCGAGAAGGTCATTGACTTTTTTCCAGTTGGGACACTGGGTGGTGAGCTGGAAACAGGCCATATAATCATCTTTATCTTCAACCGTTACAATGGTTTTAAATCCGCAGATTCCGGCATTAATTTCAACTTTGGTCACGCAAACATCTCCTGTAATTCCTTTTCTTTAAAACTCATCAAATAATAATCACGTTGTCCTGACAGACAAATTTTTTTTACATCCCTTTACAAAAAAGCGCTACCCCGAAACGTCCGGGCGCAAAAGCGACTGTGTGATGAATCCGGACACGAAGGTTTTAATTTCCCCGATCTCGGGTTTTTGGGGAAGGGATTCAAATATGGCGTCAAGGTATTTTTTTTCCTGGACAATCTTAAGGCTTTCCCTGAAGTTAAGGTCAAACACCCAGGATATCTGGAGCAGTTTCAGGTCATTTAAAGACGATACCTTGAGGCGGTCAAGGGACTGGCAGGCATACATGTCACTGACCAGCTCCGGGCAGATCCGGTGATCGTCTTTGCATGAATTGGTGATAAACTGATCTTCTTTCCGGTATTGGGACCGGTCCTGCCGGTATTTTTCCACCATCACCTTGAAAATATCCACCTTATCCGCATCCCGGAGCAGCCGGGTCAAAAACAGGTCATCGGCCTTCATATCAGGGGGCAGGCGAAACACATTGTGATGCCGGACCGCCGTGATAATGGTCTGTTGTTCTTCCTGAAAAAACCCCTTAAGGATTCCCTGGGTTTGGATATCTTGGGCCCCCAAACGGCCATGGTCTGCAGAGTCCGGATCAAAAAAGGTGTGCCAGGTTTCAAACTGCCGGAACCTGCCCAGGTCATGGAGCAGTGCGGCAATTTTTGCCAGAGCCGTCTTCTCTGGGGAAAGGTTCAGGGAACGGGCAATGGCCTCTATGTTGTCACACACCCTCAGGGTATGTTCTTTTTTAAGGATATACGGTGCTTTTTCTTCATTCCGGTTTATATAATCGTCCGCATATTCATGAAAAAAAGTGCGGACCAGCTCAAAGTCTTCTTCGGTCATTTATCAACTCCACTACTGTAGTCCATATCAAATCCCAACCCCCATATCCCAAGTCCCAAGTCCCAAGTCCCATATCCCATACCCCATTTACGAACTGGTCAGCTTAATCTCAATGCGGCGGTTTCGCCGATAAGCCTCAGGGGTATCGGCCGTTTCCAGGGGATGGTACTTGCTGAATCCCGTGGCAGCCAGGCGCTCTTCAGGGATGCCCATCTCAATGAGAAACCGGACCACGGAAACCGCCCGTGCCGTGGACAACTCCCAGTTTGAGGCAAAGGCCGGGGTATGGATGGGGATCTTGTCGGTATGGCCGTCAATGCGCAGGATCCAATCCATATCGCCGGGAATTTTCCGGGATATCTCAGCCAGGGTCAGGGCCAGCTCTTTGAGGCTTTGGCGCCCCTGATCGCCAAGGCCGGCAGACCCGGATTCAAACAAAAGCCCGGCCTGGATCACAAACCGGTCCCCCCGGATCTCAACGGCCGGGTTGTCGCCCAGGATCTGTTTTAAGCGGCCGAAAAACTCGGACCGGTATTTTTCAAGGTCATGGACCTTTCTGGCCAGGGCAATGTTGAGCTGTTTACCCAAGTCCCTGATGGTTTCGTCCTTTTGCTCCCCCTGTTTCTTTGAAAGGGCCAGGGCCGTGCTGATCTGGTTGAGCTGCTCCCGAAGCCGTTCAATCTGCTCGGACAACAGGGCCACCTGGGCCCTGGCATCGGCAGACAGCTTTGTCTGCGCTTCAATGGCCTCTTTCTGGGAGGCCAGGACCACGGACAGGGCCTGGATCCGGATGTCCTGTTCCTTGATTTTTTCCTGGGCCAGCACGGTCATCTCTTCTTTTTCGGCCAGCCGGGCCACCAATTTTTTAGACCGGTCCCGGAGGGCGCCTAATTCTTCGGCGCTTTCAGACAAGGCCGCAGCCTGGGCCGCCACCTTTTCTTCAAGCGCTTCCCTGACCTGTCTTAGGGCCTGGATATCCTCGTTAAGGCTGGCAATGGTCAGCATCTTGAGGCGGACCTCTTCTTTGGCCTCCTTGGTCTGGGTTTCAAGGCCGGCCACCTGGTCTGAGAGAACCTCCCGGTCCTCGGACAGGGCCACAATGGTGTCCGACAACTCAGATAACCGGGTATCCAGGGCCACGCTCTTTTCCTTTTCCAGGCCCAGCAGTTCGGTCAGTTCGCTGACCTGGGCATGGAGATGGGCCAGCTCGTTTTTCTGGCCGAACAGAACCTGATTTAAAAAGAATTGTGCCACGGTAAAAATCATGAGGATAAAGATGACCACCATCAGCAGGGCGGACAGCACATCCACATACCCGGGCCAGGCAGAGACGGCATTGGTTGTTCGACGTGATCCGTAAATCATGGCCGTCTCCTGTTACGTATTTTCGCTGTCTTTGGCCGCTGCCCTGGCCTTTTGGCGCTTATATAGCAATTGGGACATGAGCTGATTATGCTGCTGCATCTGCTCAATGAGAAGGCCCAAATGGGCCCCTAAGGCCCCAAGGTCCTGTCTCCGGCCCGGTTCCGGCCCGTCTTCAGTTTCCACCAGCCGGGTGACCCCTGACAGCCATTCTTCCATTTCATTGAAAAACCGGTTCTGGGCGTGGCCGGCCTGAATGTCGATAAACCCTAAAACCAGGCTGCCCCCCAGACCGAACAAAGACGAAGAAAACGCGGTCCCCATGCCCTTTAACGGTCCTGACAGCCCGGCTTTTAAATGTTCAAACACATGGACAAAATCAGAGTTTCCCACCTCAAGGCCGTTAATGACCTGACCCACGGTGCCAATGGTCTGTAACAGGCCCCAGAAGGTTCCCAAAAGCCCTAAGAACACCAGAAGGCCGATCATGTACCGGGAAATTTCCCTTGACTCTTCCAGGTGACCCCTGATGCCGTCCAGGACGGTTCGAAGGGACAGGGCCGACAGGCTGAAGCGCTGCCGGTGAAGGTCTTCTAAATGTTTGGCCAGAGGGGACAACAGGATGGGGGGCTGGGCAATGGACAGCCCCGGATCACCGGTTCTGAAAATCTTGATCCATTTAATTTCCGGTTCCAGCCTCAGAATTTGATAGATATTAATCCAGATCCCCACACACAGGGCCGCCAGAATCAGCAGGTTAAATCCCCAGTTGGCCATAAAGGCGGACTTTAAGGGTTGAATTAAAAACAGGCCGACCACTGCCACGGCCAACAGGTACAGGATGGTCAAAAAAAGGTAATGTCTCGGGTTTGTCATGGCAGGCCTCCCGGCGTGATCCCTTAGGGGAAATATCCTAAAGTTGGTATGTGAGCCCTTCAAGGCTTTAAAATATCATAAAAAATCTTTATAGCAGAATCAATGGCCTCATGGTTACCAAATTATAATTTATGCGTTGCATTTTTCAGGAGGCCCGATAAAATGGCGTCCATAAAATTAAACATTTTCAGACAAAAGGGATGATGATATGAAAAACGGGATTATTTTCGCAGCGGCTGTACTCATGTTAACCGGCACGGCGTTTTCGACTGCAACGGCCAAAGAGGATGTATTTATCGGCGTTTCCAAAATCGTGGCCCACCCGGCCCTTGACGCCTTGGAGCAGGGGGTCCAGGACGGGATCAGACAGATCTTTCCCAATGCCCGGTTTGACCTTCAGAACGCCAACGGCGAAATGTCCACGGCGGCATCCATTGCCCAGAAATTCAAGGCGGAAAAGGTGGACATTGCCGTGGGCATTGCCACGCCCACAGCCCAGGCCCTGGTCAACGCCATCAAAGACCGGCCCGTGGTGTTCTGCGCTGTAACCGACCCGGAAGGGGCCGGCCTTGTGGCCTCGGTCAAAAAAGGGGAAAAAGGCGTTACCGGCACCTCGGACATGACCCCGGTCAAAGAACAGATCATGCTGCTCAACCGGATCAACCCCTTAAAAACCTTAGGGCATGTCTACTGCTCCGGCGAGGCCAACGCCGTTGCCCTGGCCGCCATTGCCAAGCAGGTCTGCAAGGACCTGAACATCAAATTCATTGAAACCACCGTGACCAATTCTTCTGAGGTCAAACAGGCAGTCCAGACCATCGCCGGCCGGGTGGACGGGATTTACCTGAGCAATGACAACACCATCTTTTCGGCCCTTGCTGCGGTCACTGCCGTGGCCATGCAGCATAAAATCCCGGTGATGTCGGCTGATCCAAGTTCTGCTGAGAAAAACGATGTCCTGGCGGCCTGGGGGTTTGACTATTACAAAATGGGAAAGGCCACCGGCCGCCTGGCCGCCGATATTTTAAACGGCGCCAAACCCATTGACATCCCAACGGTTTATATGACCGAGCCCGGTGATGTGGACCTGCTCATCAACCTGGATGTGGCGCAGAAACTCAACCTTTCCTTTCCCGATGATATTTTAAAAACCGCCAATAAAGTGATCAAAGACGGCAAGCTGACTTCCAAATGATTGAAGGCATTTTTGTAGAAGGACTGATTTATGCCATCATGGCCCTGGGGGTGTTTTTTACCTTCCGGATCCTTGATTTTCCCGATTTGACCGTTGACGGATCTTTTCCCATGGGAGCCGTTATCATGGCGGCCTGCCTTCACGGCAACATCGGGCCTTTAACCGGACTTTTTCTGGCCTTTTGCGGCGGGCTTTTGGCCGGGTTTGTCACAGCGGGCATCCATAACAAACTCAAGATTCCCCACCTTCTGGCCGGGATACTGACCATGACCATGCTCTATTCGGTGAACATCCGAATCTTGTCCAACCGGTCCAACCTGCCCTTGCTCCGGGTAGACACACTGCTCACAAAAGTCCACGGCTTAACCGAAGGGATCATGTCCCCTGCCCTGGCCACCCTTTTGTTCTTTATCCTGGTTGTCCTGGCGATAAAAATCCTTTTGGATTTGTTCTTTCTCACGGACATGGGGCTTGTGTTCGGGGCCCTTGGCAGCAACGAACAGATGGTCCGGGTTCAGGGAATCAACCCGGCCACCCTCAAGCTGATCGGCGTGGGGATTTCCAATGGCCTGGTGGCCCTGTCCGGGGCATTTGCCGCCCAGTACCAGGGCTTTGCCGACGTGAACCTGGGCCAGGGCATTGTGGTGTCAGGCCTTGCCTCGGTTATGTTGGGGGAGTTTTTGCTCAAATCCAACCGGATCCATATCCTGACCCTGAGGGTCATCTTAGGGACCATTTTATTTAAGGCCATCATGTATCTTGGCCGGTATTACGGGTATTATATCAACATGACCCCCAACGATCTCAAACTGATCACCGGACTTCTCATCATCGTTTCCCTTGGCATTGCCAACTTCAAAAAGCTCAAGGGGGCCAAATGATTGAACTCAAAAACGTGACAAAAATCTTTAACCCGGGCACGGCCGGGGAAAAGACCGTGATCAACGGCCTGGACCTTACGGCGGATTCAGGGGACTTTATCACCATTGTGGGCAGCAACGGGGCCGGGAAAACCACCCTCTTTAACCTGATCTCAGGGGCCATATTCCCCTCCTCAGGGGACATCTTCATTCAAAACCAGCCGGTCACCGCCCAACCCGAACATAAACGGGCACACCGCATCGGCCGGATCTTCCAGGATCCCCTGGCCGGCACCGCCTCCACCATGAGCATCGAAGACAACATGATGATCACGTCCAAAAAGGGATTCAAATGGCCTAAAATCAGCCTGAACCGGACCATGAAAGCCCATTTCAGGGAACAGGTCCGGGTCCTGAACATGGGATTGGAAAACCGGATGAAAACCAACGTATCCACCCTGTCCGGGGGGCAGCGCCAGGCCTTGACCCTGCTGATGACCGTGATGTCCCGGCCCGACATCCTGCTGCTGGACGAACATACTGCCGCCCTTGACCCGGGCAATGCCGCCCTGGTCATGGAACTGACCTGCCGGTTCATTGAAACGGACCGCCTGACCACCCTCATGGTCACCCACAACATGGGCCATGCCATTGAATTCGGAAACCGGCTGATCATGATGGATGAAGGACAGATCATCATTGATGTCAAGGGAGAAGAAAAACAGCAGTTGACGAAAGCCACTTTAATTCAAATGTTCACCGATATCAAAAAACAGGAATTTCAAACTGACGAGGTCTTGTTATCCCCTTAAACTCAAATCGGCCCGGTGATCCCCCAGCCTTTCAAAAACCGGATATTTCCCCGGCATCCTTATTTAAAGCCGGAGCTGAATCCTCTTAGAAAGACTGATTCTCATTCTTTTCTTGTCAAAAAACGGCTAATCCGATACTTGTAAATTCATAGAGTTCTTTAATTTAAACCATGCAGGATCAATTACCGCAATGGCCTTATCCAGTCATAAGCCGACCGTCCGTCTTGGTATACTCCCAAAAGTCATTATTTTTGTCACCACTCTGATAATGCTTCACTTTCTGCTGCTATACCTGTCTGTCAGCAAAAAATTAGAAGCCACGGATGCCCAGATTATCAAACGGGCCGAAGGCATGGGGGAAAGCTATCTGATTTCTGAAAAGCAGATCAGTGAATCGGCCATCAGCGACAGCGTTAAAGGGCTTGACAAAAAATCCACTGAAGCCATTGAACTGCGGACCCAGGAACTGGCCATGAGGCTGGCGGATTTTCTTTATGAAAGAGATCAGGACCTGCTTGAGCTGTCCTTTATGCCCAGGGAACCAAAGACCTTTCTTGCCCTGTACAATTCCCTGAAAAGAAAAGTCATTGTCCCGGGCCCATGGCCCCGGGAGATCAGGGAACCCGTCCCCAACCCCATTGAGTGGAAAAACCTGGACAACCGGACCACCTGGCGCAACCGGGCTGCCTTTGAGTTTAAAACCGTTCTAAAACCGTTGTACAAAGAGATCACCTTTATTAACCTTGATGGCCAGGAACAGATAAAAATCACGGATGGAAACATTTCATCGGACCTGAACGATGTGAGTAAAAAGGAAAATACCTACTGCCGGGCTGAAAATTATTTTGAACACCTGGGGTCATTAAAGCCGGGCGATATTTATGTATCCAGCGTCATTGGGGCATATGTGCCCGGTTTTCTTGAGCACACCCCTGACGGCGGCGTAAAAGTCCTTGCCCAAAGCGCCTATGCCGGCAAGGAAAACCCCCATGGCAAACCCTTTGAAGGAATTGTCCGCTGGGCCATGCCGGTGGTTGACGGCAAGGGGAATAAAACAGGATATATCACCATGGCCCTGGACCATATCCACATCATGGAATTTACCGACCATGTGGTGCCCACCGAGGAATGGTTTTCAGATATCCCCGATGCCGGCTCCGGCAATTACGCCTGGCTCTGGGACCATGAAGACCAGTGCATCTCCCACCCCCGGGACTTTTTCATCTGCGGATATGATCCCGAGACCGGGGAAGAGGTTCCGGGCTGGCTGAGCCAGACCACCTACGATGAATACAAAAAAAGCGGAAAATCCCTTAACGATTTTATAGAAAACCTGCCGCCCTTTCGGAATTTCAGTTTCGTGAAAGAACCCGCAGCAGAGCAAATTAATTCCGGTCATATCCCTCTGGACTGCAAGGTCCTGGACATGGCGCCCCAGTGCCAGGGCTGGCACAGGGGATCTGAACAAGGCGGGTCCGGCTCTTTTCTGATCTTCTGGAGCGGGCTTTGGAAACTGACCACCTACGCGGCGGTGCCTTACTATACCGGCCGGTACGCCAACTCCAAGCGGGGATTCGGTTATGTGACCCTGGGCGCCCATGTGGCGGATTTTCATAAAGCCGCCATGGTGTCCAAGGCCAATATTGAACGAAGTATTGAAAAACAGATGGAAACCGTCCAGCAATACAATGACCAGACCTGGGAAATGATCAACCGCGTTTCCAAAGAAAACAAACAAATCCTGTTTATATCCACTGCGGTGCTTGATTTATTGACCCTGCTGGTCTTAAGTTTTTATATCTTCAGGATGCTTCAGCCTTTAAAACGGGTGACCAAAGGGGCTGACGCCATCCGGAAAGGCGACCTGGACCAGCATATTGAAGCCAAATCCGGGGATGAAATAGGCCACCTGGCCAACTCCTTTAACGAAATGGCCGCATTTTTATCCAAAGCCGACAAAACCAAATCCCGGCTCATGGCCGATCAGGTGGAGACCAACCAGAAACTGACCCGGGAGATAGAAGTCCGTAAAAAAGCCGAGGATGCCCTCCAGAAAGCCCATCTTGAGCTTGAACAGCGGGTGGAGGAAAGAACCGCTGAATTAATGCAGTCCAATGAGGAACTCAAAAAGGCCAAAGTTCTGGCCGAAGCGGCCAGTAAAGCCAAAGGCGATTTTCTGGCCAACATGAGCCACGAAATCCGGACCCCGTTAAACGGCATTATCGGCATGGCCGAACTGGCATTAGACGGCGACCTGAGTCCTGAGAACCGGAATACCGTCCATGTCATCAGCACAGAGGCGGATTCACTGCTCAGAATCGTGAATGATATCCTGGATTTTTCAAAAATCGAGGCCGGGATGCTGGAACTTGAAATGATTCCCTTCAGCATCCGGGTCCTGGTTGAGGACTTAGCGGCCAGCCTGGCCTGGCAGGCAGAGCAAAAAGGGCTGGAGGTGATTACCTTTATCGCCAATGAAGTGCCCAGACGGGTGGTGGGTGATCCGGGGCGCCTGCGGCAGATTTTACTGAACCTGTCCGGCAACGCGTTAAAGTTCACCCATGAAGGAGAGATTTTTCTCCAGGTTGAACTGGCCTCATCCAGGGATGACCAGATCGGAATACGGTTTTCCGTGACAGATACGGGAATCGGCATTGCCGCAGATAAACAGTACGCCATTTTTGAAAGCTTTACCCAGGCCGACGGCTCTACCACGAGAAAGTACGGCGGCACCGGCCTGGGCATCACCATTTCCAAACAGCTGGTAGAGCTGATGGGCGGCCGAATCATGCTCTCCAGCATTGAAGACAAAGGCAGCACCTTCAGTTTTAATGCATTTTTCAAAAAAGCCCCGGATAAAGACAATACATACGGCTACAAAGAGGTGGTTGACCTTACCGGACTCAAAGTCCTGGTGGTGGATGACATGCCCAACACCCGGCTGATTCTGACTGAATACCTTGAACACTGGGGGTGTGTTCTGCATGAGGCAGACAATGCAGACTCGGCCATGGGCATCCTGAAAACCGCCCATGACCAGAAAGCACCTTTTGAGCTGGTCCTGGCCGATTATCAAATGCCGGGCAAAGGCGGGCTGGATCTTTCCCGGGAAATCAGGTCATCCCACGAACTCAAATCCATTCCCATCCTGATCCTGTCTTCCGCGGGCCAGAAAGGGGACGGCAAAGAATGCCGGGACATCGGCATCCAGGGGTACCTGACCAAACCCATCCGGAGAAATGAACTGTATAAAGCCATCCAGACCATACTGGGCTGGTCTGCCAAAGATGATCTGGAAGAAGCCCGGCTGATTACCCGGCATTCCCTGGTGGAAGACCAGCGAAAGAATGCCCGGATTCTTCTGGCAGAGGATTACCCCACCAACCAGCAGATTGCCATGCGCCATCTGGAAGGGGCCGGATACCGGGTGGATCTGGCCGAAAACGGCCGGCTGGCCTTTGAGGCCTTCAAACGCCACCGGTATGATGTCATTTTAATGGATATTCAAATGCCGGAGATGGACGGATACCAGGCCACGGATGCCATTCGCCGGCACGAGCTGGAAACCAAGGCGGCCGCCCCTACCCCCATCATTGCCATGACCGCCCATGCCCTGCAAGGGTACAAAGAAAAATGCCTGGCCGCCGGGATGGACGACTTTATCACCAAACCCTTGAAGCAAAAAGACCTTCTGGCAATGATCCGCAACTGGGTGCCGCCGGACCCGGAACAGGCCATTCTTCTGCCCTATTCAGAATACAAGGACATCAGCGCTTCGGCAAAGCCGAAACAGGCCCGGACCGATGAGACGACTCCCCTGGATTATCCTATGGCCATAGAAGAATTTGGCGGAGATGAAGACTTTCTGCTGGAGGTGATTAACCAATTTTTAAACAAGGCCGTGGATCAGATAGAAGTCATCCGCATGGCATTAACAGACAACGATACCGAGGCCATCATGAGAGAAGCGCATTCCATCAAAGGGGCGGCCGGCAACCTGCTGGCAGAAGACCTGCTGTCCATTGCCACTGAGCTGGAACAAGCCGCCATTTCCGGTTTGCTTCAGAGCGGGCCGGTGATGCTTGAACGGCTGCAGACAGAAATATCACGGATTTCCGGTTTTATAGAGTCCCTTTCTGACGGATAGCCCAAGGAAATATCATGAAAATTTTAATCGTAGATGATGAGATCACCAGCCGGTTCAAGGCAGACAAACTGGTCAGCAGCCTTGGTCATGACACCCTTGTGGCGGAAAACGGCAAAGAAGCCTGGCAGATCTGGCAGCAGGAAAGGCCCCGGGTAGTTATCACCGACTGGATGATGCCTGAAATGAACGGCATTGAACTGTGCGCGCGAATCCGCAAGGCCGAGGGGGATCATTATACCTATATGATCATGATTACCTCACGGGACAGGCCTGAAGACCTTGAAACCGCCATGCAGTATGGTGTTGATGATTTCATCGGCAAGCCTTTCAGAAAAATGGAACTGGCCGCACGGCTTAGGCCGGCCCAACGGACCATCAACCTGCAGACCAGGGACATTGTCATTTTTTCCATGGCCAAGCTGGCCGAATCCCGGGACCCTGAAACCGGAAACCATCTGGAGCGGATCCGGCATTATTCACGGACACTGGCCCAAACCCTGAAAGACCGGCAGATTTTCCCGGGCCAGGTGGATGACGTATTCGTTGAGAACATATTTCAAACCAGCCCGCTGCATGATATCGGCAAGGTGGGCATCCCGGATCATGTTCTGCTCAAGCCGGACCGGCTGGACGATTCAGAGTTTGAGGTCATGAAGGCCCACACCACCATCGGGCATAAAACCCTTAATGATGCGTTCAGCCGCTACCCGGGGGCTGAGTATCTTCAAATGAGCGCTGACATTGCCCTGTCACACCATGAAAAATATAACGGGACCGGTTACCCCAACAGCATCAGGGAGAGCGCCATTCCTTTGTCAGCGCGCATTGTTGCCTTGGCAGACGTCTATGATGCCCTGGTCAGCAAACGGGTATATAAGCAGGCGCTTTCAACAGATATTGCACGAAGCATCATTGTAAAAGAAAAAGGCGCTCATTTTGATCCTTTGATCGTAGACGCATTTTTAAACAGCGAGCAGGACTTTATCAAAATTTGTTCAAAATTTACGGCATGAATGGGTTTGCTTCCCATCACAGGAGAATGGGTTCGTGCCGTAAACAGCAATGAAAAACACAGGGAAAGCAAATGAGAATTCTAATAGCCGACGATGAGCTGGTGAGCAGATCCAAGCTGGAAAAGATCATGTCAACATTCGGAGACTGTGAAGTTGTAGAATCAGGTTCCCAAGCGGTAGACGCCTTTAAGAAAGCCTGGGAAGAATGGACCCCCTTTGACCTGATTGCCCTTGATATACTGATGCCCCAGATGAACGGCATGGATACCATTCTGGAAATCCGCCGGCTGGAAGCGGTAAAGAGAGTTGCCAACAAACACCGCGCCAAAATACTGATGGTCACCAGTGAGGCTGAAAGGGATGTGGTACTCACCTGCGTTCAGGCCGGATGTAACGAATATATCATTAAACCCTTTAACCTTGAACTGGTAACCAAGAAACTGTCGGATCTGGGGTTTTGATTTTCCGTATCCGGGCATGAAGAGATATTGAATAACATTTACAGCAATGGATAGATATTTTGATTTATCATTGACACCTTTCCGGGTTTATACTAAGACAGTTTTCGAAGATGAGCCCTGAAGGACTCACATAGCGCGACATAAAATTTAAATAACGGTCACGGACCGTCTTTGGTTATCTATCCAAGCATTGGTCCAAAACTAAGAAATGGAAGCCTTTCCAAGACGTTGGTGAGACTTTCATAAAAATAAAAAAAAGGCCATGAAGGCCGGCAGAGTTCAATTTCTCTGCTGCCCTTCATGGCCTTTTTTATTTATAGCATTTAGCTGTTAACATTCAGCTGTTAGCCGATGGCGAAAATTTAAAAAACCAACCGCTAATAGCTGAAAACAGCCGATAGCGACCCGTTGGAAGGTGCTGAGTTGAGACTGATCATATTGAAGCGGAACAGGACAGCGGGGCTGGCAGGACTGGCGGTTCTGGTTGCCGGAGCCGCCTGTTTCTGTATGGGAACCGGGGCCAAACATATCCCTGCCGTCATGGTGGGAAAGACCATTTTTTCACACGTTTTCGGAATTCCGGACGGGTCTGAAATCTCCCCTATTTTTCATACCATTATCTGGAACATCAGGGCCCCAAGGACCCTTCTGGCCATCATGACGGGCATCTGCCTGGCTGCGTCCGGGGCGGTTTTCCAGGGGTGCTTTAAAAACCCCCTGGTGGAGCCCTATATTCTGGGCACCTCCTCCGGGGCCGCATTCGGAGCTGCCTTGGGGATCATGTTCCCCTCTTTTTTCATGTCTGTCCAGGTGCTGGCATTTGTCTTTGCCTTTCTGGCCGTCGGGGTTGCCTATTCCATGGCAAGATCAAGGGGAGAAGCCCCCCTGGTCAACCTGATCCTTTCGGGCATCATCACCGGATCGGTGTTCACGGCCCTGGTGGGCATTGTCAAGTATATGGCCCGGGATGAGGCCCTGCGGGAAATAGTGTTCTGGCTCATGGGCGGGTTTTACTATGCCGGGTGGCGGGATGTCCTTTTAATACTGCCCGTGGCCCTGGCCGGATTTTTCTTTTTATGGGCTGCCGGCTGGAAGATCAATGTGCTGTCCATGGGGGACAAAGAAGCCCGGGCCCTTGGCATTGATCCGGAAAAAAACAAGTTCATCTTCATCACCCTGTCCACCCTGATGACGGCGGCCGCCGTATCCTCAGTGGGCATTATTCCCTGGGTGGGGCTGATGATTCCCCATGGGGCCAGGCTCATCTTCGGGCCGGACCACCGGGTGGTTCTGCCGGCATCCGCCCTTTTAGGGGCATTGTATCTGCTAATCTGCGACACCATTGCCAGAACCCTGACCCAGACCGAAATCCCCGTGGGGATCATCACCTCCCTGATCGGGGCGCCTTACCTGTTTTTCCTGGTCCGAACCCGGGGACATCGGCTGTAAAAGGACGACACCATGCTTAACGTCAACAATCTGTATCATGCATTTGGCCGTCGGAAAGTCCTGGAAGATATTGAATTTTCCGTGGACAAAGGGGAGCTTTGCGGCCTTTTCGGTCCCAATGGGTCGGGCAAGACCACCCTGTTCCAGTGCTGTTTAGGGTTTATCCGCCCGGACAAAGGCCACGTCCGTTTAAAGGACAAAGACATCCGGAAAATGACCATCCGGGAGATGGCACAGCATGTGGCCTATGTCCCCCAGCACCATACCCAGCCCTTTCCCTACCCGGTAAAGGAGATGGTTCTTATGGGAAGGACCCCCCACATGAGAGGCTTTTACAAACCGTCCAAAAAAGACCTGGCTGCGGCCCAAGCCGCCATGGCGCAGGTGGGGATTATGGACCTGGCCAATGACCCTTTTGATATTCTGTCCGGAGGCCAGCAGCAGCTGGTCTTAATTGCCCGGGCCATCGCCCAGAACACGGACCTGATTTTTCTGGACGAACCCACATCAGCCCTGGATTTTAAAAACCAGGCCCTGGTCTGGAAAGCCCTAAGGCAGATTGCCGACCAGGGAACGGGCATCCTGGCATGCAGCCATGATCCCAACCATGTGGCCTGGTTCTGCGATACCACGGTTGTTTTAAGCGCTGCCGGTCTTGTGGCCAGGGGGGCGCCGGACCAGGTGTTTTCCCAGGAACTGATGGATGAAATTTACACCGACGCCTGCGAGGTCTCCCGGGCCATGGACTTGAAAATCATCCTGCCCAGCGGCCTGACCGGACATGGCACGCGGGCTGCGGGATGATTAACATTGAGGATAATCAAATGGAAGCAAAGATAGCACAAAATATTGACTGGAACCGGGTCTGGGAAGAGCAGACCCTTCTGTGGCAGGACTCTGCCGGAAAAAGCTGCAAAGAATTCTGGGAAGATGAAGGGGCGGCCCGGGTGTATTCAAAGAAGGCCAGCGGGCCCCGGTCTGAAAGAATAACCAGAACGGTGGCCGGTCTCGGACTGACCCCGGACACCCGGGTTCTGGATATCGGCGCAGGCCCCGGGAATCTGGCCCTGCCCATGGCGCAAACCGCCCGGTCCGTTACCGCGGTGGAGCCGTCACCGGGCATGAACCAGGTCATGGCCCGGGGTATTGAAGAACAAAACGCTCAAAATGTCATTCAAATCCGGAAAACCTGGGAAGAAGTTGATATAGAAAAGGATCTTGAACCGCCCTATGACCTGGTCCTGGCCTCCATGTCCTTAGGGATGAAAAATATCAGAGCGGCCATTGAAAAAATGAACCGGGTCTGCCGGGGCCGGGTGGTGATCTTCTGGCATGCCGGGATACCGGGATGGGAGGTCATGCCCAAAACCCTGTGGCCCGAGTTGTTTAACACCGAGTATTACGGCGGACCCAAAAGTGATGTGCTGTTCCAGGTCCTTTACCAGATGGGGATTTATCCTGAAATCCAGGTCAACGCCAACCAGTTTTTTGAAGTCTTTGCGGACATGGAAGAAGCAAAAGCGTTTTACTTTAAACGGTTTACCCGCCTTACCCCCCAGCACGGCACGGCTCTGGAAAATTTTTTATTAAAACACTGTGAAAAAACAGACCAGGGCCTGGTCCACGGGTTTTCCCATGACTCCATGCGATTTGAGTGGAAAGTAAAGGAAAAAAAATAATGAAAAACATTAACAAAACAGAGAAAGGGGCCGGATTCTTGAACCGGTTAATTTTGCCTGTACTGGCGATCTGGGCATGTCTTTTAACCACAAGCCCTGCCTTTGGGGAACAGCAGACCGCTGTTAAGGATTTCAGAGGAAAAACGGTTATGGTGCCGGCTGAAATCAACCGGGTCATCACCATCAGCGACGGATTGGTGGAAGGGGTGATGACCCGCCTGGGCGAAGCCCATAAAATAGTGGCCATTGGGTCTGAGTGCATCCCCAAGGCATGGTCTTGCGATATTCCCCATAAAAACGGAAGCAGCTTTGCCTTTAAAGACGGCATGAACACCGTCACCTATCTTAATCCGAATTTCAAAGACCTGCCCCTGGTGGCCAAATACGGGGTTGGTTTCAGTTACGAAAGGGTGGCGGAACTCTCCCCTGACCTGATCATTATCCGGACAGGTTCCTGCACCCTGAGCCAGGGAAAGGATATTCTGGACAAAACCATTGGATTACTGGAGGCTTTAGGTATTCCCCTGGTGGTTCTTCAGGGGCCCAATGCCACATCAAACCCCTGTATTGAATCTATCTCCCGGGAAATCCAGATCATAGGCCAGGTCTTTCAAAAAGAGGATCAGGCCCTGGCCCTGGCCGGCTATCTTGAATCCTGCGTGGAAATGGTCCGGAAAAGGACCGCCGATCTAACGGCCGGCCAGGAAAAAAGGCTGCTGTTATTGGGACTGTCCCCCAAGGCCAGGACCCAGGGCGGGGCCGGTCATGTCAAGGGCGTGGACACCCTTCAGACCTTTCTTTTAGAAGAGGTGATCCGGGCCCAAAATGCCTATACCGGCGCCGGGGCCTGGAATATCCTGAATACCGAACAGCTGCTGGCCCTGGACCCGGATCTGATTGTCCTGGTGACGGCCTGGGGATATCATCCGCCCGAAGAGCTTTATTTTGCGCCTTACTATGAGGGGCTCCGGGAGATGCGGGCCGTTAAAAACAAGGCCGTGGTTTCCCTGCCCTGGACCCCTTGTAACTGTGAAAAACGGCTGGAATACCCCATTGATGTCATGGTCATGGCCATGGCCGCTTATCCTGAACGATTCAAGGATATCAGCCTGGAAAAGTGGCTTTTGGATTTTTATCAAAAGGTCTACAAGGTTGATGAAAAAACCGCAGACCAGCTCATATCCCGCCAGTGGATGGACTGGGTCAGAGGGAAATAAATCATGGGACATCAAATGGATGAACAGGACCGGAAACGGCAGGCCTTCTTTAACCAGGGGGCCAAAGGATGGCTGGATAAATTTTATAAAAATCCGGACACAGACGGCCATGACCTGCATCAAGGAAAAATCGGCCAGATTATCCAGGCTCTGGGGGTCAAGCCGGACCACCGGATCCTGGATCTGGGGTGCGGCCCCGGGGTTCTCGTGCCGTACCTGCTGGAAAAGATGTCCCAAAACAGCCGCCTGGTAGAAATGGATTATGCCCCTGAAATGATTGAGGCGAACAAAAACCTTAACAGGGATAAGCGGATTTCATTTGAGTGTGCCCATGTCATGGACATGCCTTTTGAGAAGGCTTTCTTTGACCGGGTGATCTGTTTTGCCTGTTTTCCCCATTTCCAGGACCAGCAAGGGGCCGTCAAAGCCATTGCCCGGGTCCTGAAACCCGAAGGGCGGCTGGTGATTGCCCATCTGTTGTCCTCGGATGAAATAGCCTCCCACCATAAAGGGCAGACACCGGTTTCAGAAGACCGGCTGCCGCCGCTGGACCATATGGCGGCCTGGCTTTCGGAAAATCATCTTGAAATTAAGCAGTTTACGGACATGCCCGGCTTTTACTGCCTGGCTGCCGTGAAGGGGTCGGGTTAACCGGCCATAACGATTGGGAAAACAAAAGCCCCATCCTGGCAGAGACATGGCTTTTGTTTTCCCGTATCCTCCAGGGGAGGAAATTTCAACATATCAGCTGATTTCCTCTCCTGTCAATCAATCCGGATCAGGGAAAACCACATTTTTCCCTGATCCGGGGGTTAACGCTAATTTTTAAAAAGGAGAGGAAAATCATGCACAAACTGACGGCGGCAGCCAAAGCCGTATTCCCGATGCTCTTCTGGCTTGCCCTATGTCTTTTTCCCGGGATTGCGCTATCCCAGGAAGCTCAGAAAGACGATAAAGAGATCGTCGAGCTTGAAGAGGTCACGGTTATAGGAACCCAGCCGGGTGTGGATATCACGGCTGAAAAAACCGTGATTGACATGGATCAATTCAAAAAACCCGGGTCCACCGCCACCTTGACCGATGTGCTTTCGGAAATCGGCGGTGTAGATGTCCAGCGGGCCAATGCCCTTATGGCAAGCCCGGGGGACGAGGTCTCCATCAGGGGACTTAACGAAGGACGGATGGTCATAGAAATTGATGGCCGGCGGATCAACCACACCGGCCATTACGGGCGGTATATCGTGGACTGGTCCACCCTGACCCTGGATGATGTGGAAAAAATTGAAATTATCCGAGGCGGTCACTCGGTCCTTCACCCCTTTGCCATTGGCGGGGTAATCAACATTATTACCAAAAAAGGGCCTAAAGACGGCCAGAAATTCAGCGGTCATGTCAATACCGGGTACGGCCGGTACAACACCTGGACTGCCACGGCATCGGTTGCCGGCAGCGCCAGCGAATATGTGGATTTCCACCTTTCAGGCGGTGAACAGGAAACCGATGGCTATTTAAGAAACAATTTCCAGGACACCAAATCCTTATAACGGGCACGTGGACATCCACCTGCCTTGTGAGGCAAACATTTATCTTGGCATTAAACATACCGAGATAGAATACGGCATGCCCGTGGTCAATGACCCCAATGATTCAAATCCGGCCATTGCCGCCCTTTATGATTCAAGCTACCCCATATTCACCCGGGGGTCCGACCAGCTGCGCCATTTGAACTGGCCCCAGTATCCGGGCGGACAAACCCCCATGTGGGAAAAAAAAACCGATTACCTGGACGCCATTTTCACCATACCGGCAGGCCCGGGCACCATAAAGATTCATGGATTTATGACCGACGGGCACCGAAGGACCAGCCTTTACGCCAAGTCCGGTGCATTTGATGAAAATGTGCTGTCAAGGGACCGGACTCAAGGCGTGATTGCAGAGTATTCGGATGTGGAATTGTTTGACAACCACAGCCTTACCATGGGCCTGGAATACCAGGAACTGGGCGATCCCGAAGGCATCAAGGCCATTTACCGTGTCAAATCAGCCTATATTCAAGATGTCATCTCCATAGGCAGCAAATGGACGGTTACCCCGGGGGTCCGGTATTACCACCTGGATGAATCCACCTATTATTCCTGGATGGAAATGGGATTCGCTTCCCAGCCCCCCGGATGGCCCTTTGCCTTTGACAACAGCGAAAAAAAAGAAACCGACTCGGATTTTTTTCCCAGTCTAAAGGTGGATTACAGGGTCACCCCGGATACCACCTTATACGCGGCAGCCTCAAAGTCCTACCGGCTGCCCTGCCCTTGAGATTACTACTGGTGGGCGCGGTGCGCCTCCGAGACCAATACGAATCTTGAACCTGAGACCGCTACAGAGTACGAAATCGGCATCATCAAAAGCTTTGACAAAGTCCATTTCAGGGCAGCCACCTGGTATTACGATATTAAAAATTTTATTAACGACAACGGGATTACAGCCCCGGGCTCCGGAGCAGGCTCCAATTGTCTTTACAATATTGATTCCGTGGAGCTGTACGGGTTTGAACTGGAAGCCGCCCTTCATTTAAGTAAAAAAATCAAGCTGACCGCATCCTATGTGTACCAGGAACACGACGTCACCCAGACCGGGTATGAGCAGGACTGGAGCTATTACCTGCCGGCAAGCCTTCCCAAGCACAAGGTCAAGGTCCTGGCCGGATATGAAATCATCCCGGACGGCTGGATTGAGCTAAGCTCCCGGTTTGTCGGCTCCAGGGGTTCCCAGCAGAACAACGAGCTGGACGACTATATTGTCTGTGACTTAGGATTCAGCAAAAAGCTGATCTTTGGCGGCCTGGAATATGACTTAAAATTATATGTCAACAATATCACCGGCACGGATTATGAAGAAGTGGCCGGCTACCCCATGCCTGAATATGTCTGGGGCATGTCATTAGGGGTTAGTTTTTAACATCGCTGTCAGCGGTTAGCTTTTGACTGATGGTTCACAGTGTTTAAACTTTAACCACGGGGCAGCTGCCTGCCCCGTGGTTAAAGTTCTTAAAACCTGAAAAGAACGATACCCCCCCCCCCCGGAATCGGGCAGGCCGTCAATTATCCGTATGGGCCGGCATATACGCAACCTGTTTGTTAACCGGGATCTGGGCATTTGGCAATGTCTTGGGATCGGTTACAAAATCGGTTAGGGTTTGCCACTTCACCCGGCCGCTTTTGAAAAATTCCTTATACACATCCCACCAGTCATCTTTCAAACCGCTCAGATGGGTTTGGGCTACCAGAATCACGCGATCAACGTCTATGTTATTTAGTAACGCCTTGAAATCTTGAGGTGTTGCCTTCCTGGAGGCTAAGGATTCATCACATAATGAGCCGGTGCCCATCTCTTTGGACGGGACATTACTGACGGAGATAATGGTTGATTTATACTCCAGGGGCCGGTAAAAAACCGCCCTCTCTTTTCCGGTTCCCCTGGCCAGAATATACGGGATTCCCATCTCATCGGCAATTTTCAAGGTATTGTCATCATATGAAAAATATTTACCGCTAAAAACCGGTATGGGTTTTCCAATCAACGGGGAAAGCTTTTCATTGATGTGCTGCATGATGATTTTTTGTATTTCATAATGGGTCTTATCGCCTGGTTTATCAACTTTAATCCATTCAGGCAGGCTTGCCAGCATATCCCCATGGGTCTCAGGCCATAAGGCCCCGTCATTGTAGGATGCGCCCACGTCAAAATTTTTGCTCACGGCCTCTTTAATTATTCCCGGTTGATTTTCAATGGTGGCGCCGTCAGCCATAACCAATGCCGGTATGTTATTCTCATTTAAACGATCAAGCCAGCGGATCAACCCTTTTTCAGATTTTCTATCGACCAGTAAAAACAATCCCTGCATTGATTTGTCCTTAATGCTGCTCATTTTTTCTTCCCCTTCTTGTAACTTAAGGCAAATTCACATTTTCTAAAGTCCAAACATTTTATTTTAGATGCGTCACTCAATGTCATTAACTTAAGCGTTAATACAAGAAACTGGAAACAAGAGACAAGAGGGTGAAGCGCCGTTGGCGCCCATTTTATAACCCCTGCGCGCTATGCCAAATTTCTTAAGTTAATGGCATTGATGCGTCACTTTATCATTTTTTTGAGTATGTATTGCGATGCAGCCAGCTGAATTCCGGCCTGCTTTTTTTGGCCTTGGGTTCTTCGTCCGGCACCCCGATTTTCAAAACGCAAACCAATTCCAGATCATCGGGAATTGCAAGAAGCTTTTCCGCCTGGGCCTGCACATTGCCCCTTATCGCTACAATTCCGGATCCCAACCCCTCCGCAGTGGCCGCTAACAGGATATGGTCCACGGCAAGCCAGCCATCGGCAACGGTCCCTTTGCTGCTGCAAACGGCAATGACGGATGAATTGGCAAACGCCTTTTGCTGAAAGCGCGCCGCCTTATCCACATCTTCCAGGGTCTGGCCTTCTGCCGGCGGAAAGTCCTTGTTCATGTTATATTTTAATTGGGCCAGGTTATCAATTGTATCCTGGTCATCAATAAGAATAAATTCCCATGATTGACGATTACCGGAAGAGGGCGCCTGTACGGCGGCCTGAAGAAGCTTTTTGATCTGCTCTTCGGTGGCTTTTTCTCTAAATGCGCGAATGGTTCTTCTTTTGCTGATCGCTTCATATACATCCATTTTTTAATCCTTTCCGTGACTGTTTTGTTTGGCCATCCCCTTTACTGAACATGCTTTGGAATGCACTGTCTACAGCTTGTAGGCAATTTCTGCACCACTGCCCACCGCATCCGGTATTAACCCGGGCTCCTGACAGTCACCAACGGCATATACTTCCTTGAGCTTACCATCAAGATCCTGATATAACTGCATATTATTTTTCAACGGTAGGGCCGGAATGATCGTATCGGCGGTAACGATTTGAATTTCGTTTTTATGGGATGTGAATTGGACCCCGGCATCCGTTATTTGAGTTATCCCGGCCTTCATATGGAATACGGTGCCTTTTCTTTGCAGCCAGTTGACCAGACTGTTCCTTGTCTCCTCGGGCACCATCTCCAATCCCGGCACTTCAGCCGAGTCGATAATGGTAACATGCCGCCTGCGTTTGACCAGGAATTCGGCCAGTTCGCAGGCCTGAATGCCGCTGCCCAGTATCACCACGTTTTTCCCGACAGGCATCCATATTTTTGACAGATAGTTCAGCTGATAGGGATTGAAAATTTTCAAAAAGAACTTCAATTGTTTATGCAGGTTTGCCATTTGGAGGACTTTTCTGTTGTCAATCCCGGGAATATCCGGCACCGTGGGAATGCCTCCCATGGCGACAATTACGGCATCCGGCTGCTGATCCAGAATCATCCGGGAACCCGCCTCGTTCCCCTTTTTAATGTGAACGCCCAGGTTGGCCAGCTGCCGCTGCAAGTAGTTGATCACCAGGGGAACATCCTCAATGGTAAAGCCTTTGACCAATGCGGCCAGCGGCAGCAGGCCGCCGACCCGGTTCTCTTTTTCTATAATGGTGACCTGATGGCCCCTTAACGCGGCAACCCGCGCCGCTTCCATTCCCGACGGCCCGGATCCGACAACTATGAGATTCTTTTTCTGTTCCGCCGGACGGACGATCAATTCGCGCTCTCTTCCCAGTCTGGAGTTGATGCGGCATTTAATGGTCAAATTCCGTCTTCTTCGGGACCAGCAATACAGGCATCCGGTACAGGGGGCAATCTCTTCGGGAGTTCCCTTGGCTATTTTGAGGGGCAATTGGGGATCCGCCAGAAGCCTGCGGTTCATGGCAATGATATCGGCCTTTCCCTCCAATAAAAGGGTTTCCCCTAATTCGGGATCCAGTCGGCCAACGGCAATCACCGGCACCGACACATGCTTTTTCAACGCCTCACTCAGGGGCGCAAAAGCGCCGGCACCCTTCAAATGCCAGTCCAGCTCTTTGGGCAGAGGATTGATGGGTTCAGGATAGAGCAGCTGTTCCGGCCCGGGATGGATAAACTCATAATCCCTGTACCCGTAGCCCCTGATCTGTATGGCATCCGCCCCCGCCTTTTCCACCAGCCGGCCGAATCCGCAGGCATCGTCGAGATTGATGCCTTTGTCAATCCCATATTCAACACCGGTCAGCAGGACACTTACCGGATAATCGGAACCCAGACGTTCTTTAATCGCCGTGATGATTTCCAATAAAAACCGGCATCTGTTTTCTATATTCTGGGGGCCGTATTCATCCTCGCGCCGGTTCCATCCGGGCGACAGAAAACTGTTGATCAGGTGAGTGGATGACGCGTTGACCTCAACGCCGTCAAATCCGGCTTTCTTTGCCCTTTGGGCGGCATCGGCAAATTTGCATACCAGCGCCTTAATCTCTTCTTTGGTGATTTCCCTGGGTTCATCCAGATGGGGATTGGGCAGCTCTTTTTTGGGTAAAGCTGAGGCTGAAACGGGCTGGATCCCGGACCACTTCATGGGGTGCCAGGGACCGGAATGAAACAGCTGGAGGAAAACAGGGCAGTCCTGATCGTGAACCGCCTGTACCAGCTTGGTATACCCCGGCAGGTAAGAGTCGTTTTCAAAATGAAGCTGAACCGACGGATGATGAATTCCGGCAGGGAAATCAACCCCCGTTGATTCGACGGTAACCAGACCAACCCCGCCCTTGGCAAGGGCTTCATAAAAACCGATTATCCGGTCACCGACCTGCCCGTTCTCCCCGATAAAGGAGGTCCCGGCACCTGTTTTCATTATCCGGTTGCGCAGTTGAACTTTCCCGATCCTGACGGGATCCATCAATTTTACTATTTTTTTAGCCACCACATCTTCCTCCCTGGCAATACAGCAACGGCTTGTGTCTATTCAGCCGCTTCATGGTAAAGCACCGGTCCGTTGAACATAGCAAAAATCGGTTTGGGGCCTGTCGACCGCCAAACCACCCTTGCCCGGTCTATTCCCCGGTGACTGTCCGGGTGAGCCGGAGGCCATACCATACCGCTTTGGCCATCGGGCTGTGCCCCTGTCGAACATTCAGGCAGGGAAGGGACCGGTGTTGTGCTGATTTTGAAATAATGTTTAAACCATCCGACCGGCAATTCTCGCCTGACTCAAATGGATCGCCCGGTAATCGACCTCTTTGTTCACCGGAATCTGGGCATTGGGCAAATCCTGAGGCTCGGTTACGAAATCGGTTAAGGTTTGCCAGTTCACCCGGCCGCTTTTAAAAAAGTCCTCGTACACATCCCACCATTCATCTATCAGGCCGCTGACATGGGTTTGGGCGACCAGAATAACACGGTCAACATCCAAGCTGTCCAATACCTTTTTAAAATCCTGAGGGGTTTCATTCCGGGTCTCTAAGGATTCATCACATAAAGAGCCGGTGCCCAGTTCTTTGGAAGGGACATTGCTTACGGAGACGATGGTTGGTTTATATTCCCGGGGCTGATAAAAGACAGCCCTTTCCTTTTGGGTTCCCCGGGCCAGGATATACGGGATCCCCATCTCGTCGGCAATTTTCAAGGTATTGTCATCATATGAAAAATATTTACCGCTAAAAACCGACATTGTCTTTCCGGTCAATGGGAAAAGCTTGTCATTGATGTGCTGCATGATAATTTTCTGTATTTCATAATTGGATTTTGAATATGGGTCTTTCACCTCAATCCATTCGGGCAGCCATGCCAGCATATCGTCATGGGTTTCAGGCCAGAAGGCCCCTTCATTGTATGAGACGCCCATGTCAAAATTGCGTTTCACAATCTCCTTGATCAATTCCGGTTGATTTTCAACGGTTGCGCCGTCAGCCAGCACCAGTGCCGGCATCTCATTTTGACTTAGATAATCCAGCCAACGGATCAACCCTTTTTCCGTTCTTCTATCAACCAGCAGAAACAAGCCCTGTATAGGCTTATTATTGTTGTTCATTCTTTTTCCTTTTAATAAAAGTTCTTAATCTCAATATACTGAAGATATCTCAACCACTTGTTTTAACGGATCTTCAGCTTTTCAACCGTCACCGACGCCTTTAGGTTTGAATGGGATTGATTGAATCTGTATCAATTCATCAGGCTTGGCAACAATAATGAAATCTTGGGAAATGCCACCAGCAGCGCAAGGTGACACAAATCAGCCGCAATAAACGGCGCGATGCCGCGATAAACGGTCATCATGCTGGTATCTTTGTCCACCAGCCCTTTGATGATAAAAACGTTCAGCCCCACCGGAGGAGAAATCAACCCGATTTCAGTTACCCGTACAATAATCACACCAAACCAGATGGGATCAAACCCCAGGGACGTAATCAGGGGGTAGAAAATGGGCACGGTCAACAAGATCATGGCCAGGGAGTCCATCATCGCACCCAGAAAAATGTAAAGCAAAAGAATAATAAGCAAAATAACATAACGGTTTACCGGCAGGCCGCCGATAAAACTGGCCAGTTCAAAGGGGATCCGGGTAACGGCTAAAAAATAGCCTAAAATCATGGCCCCCAGAAAAATGGTAAAAATCATGGCCGTGTTTTTAAGGGTATCCGTCAGGCTCTGGTTAAATTTGGACCAGGTTAATCTTCTTCTCAGGACACCGCACAAAACCGCACTGCAGGCACCGATACCCGCGGCTTCCGTCGGGCTGAAAATACCCAGATAGATGCCGCCGATCACGACGGTAAAAAGCATCATGACAACCCAGGAGGACTTTAAAGACTGAACTTTTTCTTTAAAACTGTACTTGGGTCCTTTGGGTCCGATGCTGGGGTTGCGTTTGCAGATAATGGAGATGGTTGCAACGTAGAAAACCGCCTGCAAAATTCCGGGAATGATCCCGGCCATGAACAGTTTGCCGATGGACTGATTTGCCAGAACACCATAGAGGATAAAGGGAACACTGGGCGGGATTAATATGCCGATGCTGCCGCCGGCGGCAACACAGCCTGTGGCCAGGCTCTCTTTATATTTATGGCGTTTCATCTCCGGCAGGGCAACCGTTCCCATGGTCGCCGCCGTCGCCAGAGAAGAGCCGCTGATGGCGGCAAAGGCAGCGCAGGCACCCACCGTTGCGATGGCAAGACCGCCTCTAAGCTGGCCGATCCATTTGTGAACCGTATTATACAGATCGGTGCTTACCCCGGCATGAAAACAAATGGAGCCCATGAGAATAAACAGCGGGACAACACTCATTCCATAATCGGCAAAAGTGGTAAACGGAACGGTCTTCAATACCATCAATCCGCCCATCCAGCCATTGAGGTAGGAGATACCAAAAAATCCCACAACGGCCATTACGACACCGATATGGATGCCCAGGAAGAGCAGTACAATAAGAATAAAAAGCCCTATACAACCGATTTCAAAAGGAGTCATGACTGCACTACCAAATTAAGGTTTTCAATAAATTTCTTTAACGCCACAAGACCAAGCGCGCCACAGCCAAAGGCAACCACATATGCAAACGGAAAAATCGGAAGGTACAGAACTTCTGTCTGCTGGTCCACGGCCTGCATGCCGTATCCGCGGATGGTTGTCTGCCACGCGATTAATCCGAAAACAAAACACATGACAAAATAGGCCGCGGCCTTCATCATCGTCTGAATTTTTTCAGAAAAGAGTGATGTCAGCAGTTCAACCTGGACATGCCCTTCCATGAGGCCGCAGGTGGCCAGGCTGAACGAGACCACGATGGTCATCATATATTGAATCATTTCATATGAGCCTTCGATGGGGCAGCCCAGGAAATAGCGCATGGCCACATCTATTCCGGTCAGCAGCATCATGATGGTCAAAAATACTTTGGCAATTGAATTGAGCAAAAACGATAGCGGATCTACAAACCGCTGCATGATATTCACTAATTTTTCCAATATCATGAAGCCCTCCCTCCACACTTTAAAACGGATTGAATCAATCCATGTTGAATTTTTGTCTGTCAATTAAACAAGGCCGCCCAAAAACATTTCCCTTTCCATTCACAACTGGTGTTTTTCGCCGAAAAATAACTGTTATTCTATAACTTATGTTTTTGGGCGGCCTGAATACGGGCTATTGGATACGCACAGATCAGTCCTATTTATTGATACAGTTCCTTCCACGTATCCGTTTTGCCTTTTTTGTACTCCTCAATCAATTCAAGGGCGGTTTCCTGGATTTTCTTAGCGGATTTATACCCTCGTTTTTCCATATCCTTGACCCACTTATCCCATAAGGGCTTGCCAACGGTCTCTTTCCACCGGGTGATTTCCTCTTCCGGCGGCGTATAGACATCCATTTTAAAATTATTTTCTTTAACCACTGCGGGCAGCTGGTCAGTGGCCCGGTCAAACACACTGCCGCCATAGCGGATACCGGCGGCCTCGCCGCTGACACTCATGATTTGTTCCTGGATATCTTTGGGAAGGCCTTCCCAGACCCTTTTGTTCATGATCAGCTCCTGGGTCACACAGATGGTCGGGACAAAGGTATACTGATCAGCCACTTCGTAGAACCGGAACCCTAAAATCGCTTCGATATTGGAGGCAAGGCCGTCAATAACCCCTTTTTGCAGGTTTTCGTACACCTGGGGCATGGGAATGGACACCGGCACCCCGCCCATCAGTTTCATCATCTCCGTTCCAACCCCGCCGGTCATCCTCATTTTCATTCCTTTGAAGTCTTCCAGCGTCTTGATCTGTTTTTTGGTGGTCAAAAACAAATAGGGGGCGGTTGTCCAGGCAGCAAGCAGTTTCACATCTTTCCACTGTTCCTGGATCTCAGGAAACATGGTGTACAGTTTCCATAACACCCGGCTTCCCACTTCTGCATTGGGGATCATAAAGGGACCGGAAAGAACGTCAATCAGGTCAAACTGCGGAGAATGGGCCCAGGCGAACATAAATGCAATATCCGTTAATCCGGCCTTAACCGCCTCCACGGAATCTGTTTTGGATTTAAACAATGTGTCACCGGGAAAAATCTGGACCTTCACTCTTCCATTGGTGGCTTCTTCAATGGCTTTTGCCCATGGCTCATGCCCGTAAACGGCTGAGGGGGAAGTGGTCGCCTGCTCGTAATGAAACCGCAGCGTATAGTTTTTTTGTGCCGCCATTACAGGGATTGTGAGCCCCCAAACCAGTACCATTGCGCAAACACATAAATGTCGAGATCTAAGCTTCATTTTTACCTCTCCTTTAAATTTTGTTAAAACAAAAAACACCTTTATGTTGACGGTTCCGACGGAACGGCCATGTTAAGCAACCGGGCCATATCCGTATATTTCGGTCTCATGGGCACCTCTTCTTTTAAGAACTGGTGCATTGGGATTCCCCAGCCGTTTTGCTCAAGTACGTCGATTCCCGACATAAAATCAGGCAGCATGGATGGGACAAGGCTAAAGAAAATCTCATCATCCTGGGCCATGCCGACCTGCCGGTCCCCCCGGCAGGGGATGGCGACATGACAGCTTTGATTTTGAATGGGGGGGACAATGGCGTATACACATCCCGCATGGCCGGACAGCTGGCAGTGGATATCTCCGCCATCTATCCAGTTCTTTAAGATCAGCATCTGGCTGGCCATCATGCCGTTAATGTGCATGACAATCACATCGGGGATAAAAGCACACTGATGGACAGGGGCCATAAGCAGTCCGGCCTGCCCTTCCATTTCAAGATAAGGCATATTCCGGCACCAGTTGGCTGCGGCAGCCATATCTTTGACGCTGTCCGGATAGCGGTGATACCCCGACAAAAATTTAGGGATCCGTTCGGCAAAGCCCAGCCCGATGACCGGCTCAAAACACCAGTGATCCTCTAAAAACATCGCCATGGTGACACCGTCCCTTTGGACCATGGAAAACGCCTGGCATAAATTGAGGCTTTTGCCTAAATCCCTGGAAGGGATGATTGAATCTTCAGGAATCGAGTCCTCTTTTTTCAACAACTTAACGGCAATGGGGTGAACCCTCATGCGCAGCCAGGATTCCAGCCGGGCACCCATTTGATTAATGTCTGAAACCGAAACATTCATGATAAATTATTCCTTTTTTTAAACTGAGCCTGATTCATATTCTTCAAGGTCCCCATATGTTATCTGCTCTTTAAGCGGTTGATCCTTCTCGATCCTTTTTTCAGATACTACCGTTCCGACCTTCTCAAAACACTTACCCAATTAATTCAAAAATGGACAGGTTGCGCCGTTTTGATTCATTGAGATGATCAATAAAATTCTCCTTTAATGCATCGGCATCCTTATTTTTTATGGCTTCCAAAATCTGCTGGTGGCCGTCCATGGACTTGAGCATACCATCTGTCAGTTTTGAAGCCATGGCGCGCAGCAGCGTGGCAATATCATCAAGGCTTGAAATGGACTTGTACAGTATGGGCGCATGGGCGCATTGGGCCAGCAGGTTATGAAACCGGCTGCTTTGAAGTACCAATTCACGGTAATCTTCCTTTTGAAACAGCGTCTCCACCGCGGCCACATTTTGCTCAAGAGCCTGGATTTCATCATCGGTAATGTTCTCTATGATCAAGGGTGCCGCATATTGTTCGAGAAGCTGGCGAACATTATAATAGTCAACAATTTCTTCTTTATTCAGCACCCGGACAATCAGCCCGAGCCCTGGGCGGTTTTCCAAAAGCCCCTCTTTTTCCAATACCAGCAGCGCCTCTCTTACGGGCGTTCTTCCGATCTCCAGAATCTCAGACATGTTTTTTTCAAAGACCTTTTCGCCTTGTTTAAGGTCTCTGAACAGAATCATCTTTTTAATTTCACCGTAAACGAAAGTCTTAAGATTTTTGTTTTTCGAAATTTTCAATTGGCTACCCCTATATATTCAAAAATATATTTTAAAATATATTTCAAAATATACGGGATTTTTAACCCTGTCAACACCATTTAAAAAAACAATCCGCCCTGGAATGGGAAATACGGATAATAGAATGTAATGGAGACCGGAAACCGGAAGAAGGGAGACCGGATGCGCCCTCCAAGGGAACCCGGCATCCGGCATCTATCGTTCCATTTTGGGTCAATGCAAGGCCCACTCCTACCCTACCGCTCAAACCAGGAAACTTGACGGTTTCGGTCTCCCGTCTCCCTTCCTTCCGGTCTCCATTCTTTACAGTATTATCCTTATCATCAAAATTGGCATCACCTGCAGGCAAGTTACATGCGATCACTCTGGTTTCCGGTGTCTTGTATATTGACTATTCCAAAATTTTTAGGCATTAATAAGCCCATGTTTTACCTACGGTTCAACATATTTATAACCATCATGCCCCAAGGGGCATAAACCGGACGGCATGGATTTTCGAATCAACTCCGTCCGCATGAAACCATGAAAGTCTTGCAGGTTATGACACTGACAGCCCTAACAGCCTTCAGTCTAAACACCTTCAGCCTTTCATAAAATAACAAGGAGTTCACATGGCAAAGGGAAAAGTGGTGCTGGCCTATTCAGGCGGGCTGGATACGTCGGTTATCCTCAAATGGCTGCTGGAGCAGGATTATGAAGTATACGCATACATGGCCAACATCGGCCAGCAGGAGGATTTTCAGGCGGCCAGAGAAAAAGCCCTGGGCATCGGTGCCACAGACGTCTTTATCGAAGACATGAAAAAAGAATTTGTCACCGATTATATTTTCCCGGTTTACAAAGCCAATACCGTCTATGAGGGGCGATACCTGTTGGGAACGGCCATTGCCCGGCCCCTGATCGCCAAAAAACAGATTGAAATTGCTCAAAAAGTCGGTGCCCAATACGTATCCCACGGGGCCACGGGGAAAGGCAATGACCAGGTCCGGTTTGAGCTGTCCTACTACGCCTTAAATCCCAAAATCAAGGTCATCTCGCCCTGGAAAGACAAAACTTTTCTGGAGGCTTTCAAAGGCCGGTCCGATCTATTGGCCTACGCCGAAAAGCACGGCATCCCCACCAAGCAGACCGCATCCAAACCTTACAGCGAGGATGACAACCTGCTTCACATTTCCCACGAAGCCGGTGTGCTCGAAGATCCGGGATATGAGTGCGAAGAGGACATTTATTCCCACACGGTTTCTCCGGAACAGGCCCCGGACAAGCCGACCCGGATCACCCTTGAATTTAAGGACGGCATCCCGGTCAAGGTGACCAACTTAGAGGACAACACCACAAAGGATGATCCCCTTGAGCTGTTTGAATACCTCAACCAGGTGGGACGAGAAAACGGCATCGGCCGGCTGGATATGGTGGAAAACCGGTTTGTGGGCATTAAATCCAGAGGGGTTTATGAAACCCCGGGCGGCACCATTCTCCATCAGGCCCACAAGGATATTGAAGGCATCGCCATGGACCGTGAGGTGATGCGCCTTCGGGACATGCTGTCGGCCAAACTTGGCGAACTGGTTTACAACGGTTTCTGGTTCAGCCCGGAAATGGACTTTCTCATGGCCGCCATTGATAAAAGCCAGGAATACATTGACGGGGAGGTCACCCTCAAGCTTTACAAGGGAACCGCCTACCCCGTGGCCCGGAAAAGCCCGTCATCCCTGTATAACCAGGATCTCTCCTCCATGGACATTGAAGGCGGGTACAACCAGGAGGATGCGGAAGGCTTTATCAAGGTTAACGCCATAAGGCTCATGGCACACAAAAGAATCGTCAACGGGAAATAATATTTGAACGAAAAGCAAGCGGCCGGCACCTCTGAATCCAGAGGTGCCGGCCGGTTTTACCTGCCAAACGAAGCGGAAAGGCGTTTAGGAACTATTTAGTGTCCAGACACTACATTGATTCAGCCATCAGGGTGGCCAGTTCTGCCGTCAGGCTTGTCAGCTGGCCCTGTTTGGAACTGATCTGGGCCTGAATCTCTTCGGTTTGTTCTTTTTGTTTAAGCTCACTGATTTCCGCCTCCAGGGCCTCAATCTGCTCTTCTATGTTTTCAATGGCCTCTTCGGTGCTGCTGGTGGATGTGCCGGCGGCAGCGGCAGCCCCCGTTCCCTGCTCTTCCTCAGTGGCGGTTGTTTCCTCTTCTGCGGTTTCTTCGGTTTCCTCTTCTTCGGATAGAAGCGCATAAGCTTCATCAGAAATTCCCACGGTGTCGGTGCTTACGGCCTGTGAGGTTTGATTTCCAGTGGTCTGTGAAGTGTCGCCGGCCTCTGTGGCGCTTGTGGTGTTAAGGGTAACGCCCTGATAGGATGTTTCCTGGTAGGATGAAACGCTGATGGACATATATGCCTCCTGGCTTTATTTCTTTAATTTTTAAGTTCTTAACCCAACCCATCGGCCCCTGGCAGAAAAAACTTAGACAAAACCAAAAGATTCACAAAGTCTCCATACTTTATCCGTATTGGCTGAATAGTTACAAAAAATCCCACATGGGGTTGTTTTTATGGTATAAAATTTCTTTAATTTTGATAAGAAAAGCCGTTGTATAATTTTTTTGCTGTCAGCAGACGGGCACAACCCAAAAGCTAACGGCTAATCGCTAAAGGCTAATGGCTTTACCATTTTGGGAGGTTGCCCATGAAGATTGTCCAAAAAGTGGAAGATGTCATCAACCCGAATATTCTCAAGCCCGGGAGTGTGATTTACTGTTCAGGCAATGCTGCCACCCCCAAGGTTTTTTTAAACCAGATGGCCCGGGATACCGCCATTCGTGATATTGAAATGCTCAGTGTCCTGCTGTTAGGGGATGTTGAACAGGTTTTTTCCGATGAGGCCTGCAACCGGATCACCCACCGCATTATCTTTAACGGCCCCCATTCCCGGCGAGCCGTCAGTGAGGGCCATGCCCGATACCAGGTCATGCACCTGTCCGATGTCCCAAAACAGTTAAAAGAGTGCATCAAACCCAATGTGGCCATGCTGTCCGTTGCCGGGCCGGACAACGGCGGGAACTACAGCCTTGGCTGCACCATCGAGGGCGTGGTCCAGGCGGTCCGCAGTGCAAAGGAGAACGGCGGCGTGGTCATTGCCGAACGTAACTGCAACACCCCGTTTATCCTGGGCGCCACCATCTCCCAGGATGACATTGATTTTCTCCTGGACGTGGATTATGACCTGCCGGCAAGCCCGGTCAAGCAGCCCGATGAAACCGCCCTTCGCATCGGCCGCATGATCACGGCCCGATTTATTGAAGACGGCTCCACCCTCCAGTACGGAATCGGAGAGGTGCCCGAAGCCGTGACCCAGGCCATCATGGAAAAAGGGGTCAAGGATCTGGGCATCAGGACCGAGCTTTTCACCGACGCCATGCGGATTCTGGTGCAAAAGGGGATCGTGACCAACCGGTATCTGGCCAACCCGTTTTCCGTGTCCACCTTATTTTTATCGGGCACGAAAGAAGGGTATGGCTGGCTTCACTTCAACAGCTCCATCCAGGGGCGCCCCTCAAACAAGACCAACAGTGTGATCAGCATTGCCCGGCATCCCAAAATGGTGGCCATTAACAGCGCCATCGGGGTGGACCTGCACGGCAACATCTGGGCCGACTCGTTGATGGCCAGGAAGATTTACAGCGGCGTGGGGGGCCAGGCCGATTTTCTGCGAGGGGCCTATCTGTCCCCCGGCGGTACCCCCATTATTGCCATGAAGTCCCAGACCTCAAAGGGCCTTTCCAAAATCCTGGACAAATGCCCGGAAGGCATTACCACCACGGCCATTGCCGCAGATCCGGTGATGATTGTAACGGAACAGGGGGTGTTTGACCCCAGGGGACTGAGCATGACCGAGCATGCCGTGGCCATTGCCCACCTGGCCGCGCCCAGAGACCGGGACGACCTGTTATCCCACATTTTTAACAGCGGGGAATTTCACAACCCTAAAAAAGCACTTTGCAACGGTTCACCCAAGGGGTTTACCCCCTATGACCAGCTTTTGGGATAACCCGGCCAGCAAGTTAACCCGGAAAAAATTTTCTGCGGCGCATGCAGCTGGAAGGGGCCATTGAAAAATCTCAGGGAAGGCCTCTAAGCACAAATTCCTCATATCTTTTTTTACGATTTAGCCAACTAACTTGAATAATTTGAGTTTACTCATCCTCAAGATGATGATATTCCCCTTTTTTAGAAATACTCACCCATAGTTCTGTTTTACTGTTTCTGAAAGCTTAAGATCGTTGTTAACACAGGATGCCTAAAAGGAGGATCGAAATGAAACTCAACATCGGTACAAAGGTAAACATCTTGATTGTTCTGGGTCTGCTGCTGGTAGGAGGCGCCGGACTTGTCTTGTCTGTCTCGGCCCTGAAAAAGGAAGAAAAAATCACCCTTGAAGAATTTCGAAAAGAGACCATTCATGAAAGAAGGACGTTTCTAAAAGATATGGTTGATTCCGCCTATGCCATGGCCAAGGAACGGCTGGATGCGTCCCGGGACAAAGAGTCCATTCGAAAGCATTTTGGATATCAGGTCAAGTCTGCCGTAAATCAGGCGTTTTCTTTTTTCGAGGTGGACTTCGGGAACACTTTTTACACCGGGGAAGAAGTCCGAAAACAAGCCGCCCTTTCCGTAAT
Source organism: uncultured Desulfospira sp. (assembly GCA_963663165.1). GTDB lineage: Bacteria > Desulfobacterota > Desulfobacteria > Desulfobacterales > Desulfobacteraceae > Desulfospira. The sequence goes on from OY760175.1 coordinate 2,484,478, forward strand.
TGATAAAATGCGGTGGGGAAGTGACAGCCAAGAGTATCTCTGGGTTCACGATATCACGGGTAAAATGGTTCATCATCCCATTAAACCATCTTTAGACGGGAAAGATGTACTGGACATGACAGATCCTGACGGAAAACGGCTTTTTTATGAGATGAATCAAGTGGTTAAACAGCACGGGGCAGGGTTTGTCGGCTACAAATGGCCCAAACCCGGATTTGATATCCCCCAGGATAAAATTTCATATGTCAGATTATATGAACCATGGGGATGGGTCGTTGGAACAGGGGTTTATCTCGAATCCGCGGAAGAGAATTTTAAAAAGGCTGCCCTTACCGGTATCGGTGCTGTCCGATACGGAGAAGACAGCAGCGGGTATTTTTTTATTTATGACTCCAAAGGGACCTGTATCCTGCTTCCACCCAAGCCTGACTTTCATGGGACAAACCGAATCAATGAAAAAGACCAAAAGGGAAATCTTATTGTCCAGGAGTTGATCAAGGCCGGCAATTCAAATCCGGACGGTGGCTATTTTGAGTATTATTCCCTCAAACCCGGTACGAAGGAGCCCCTTGCCAAATTGTCCATTGTCAGAAAACTTCCGGCCTGGGACTGGTATATTGCAACGGGCATTTATACGGATGATGTGGAGGCGATGATTGAAAAACAGCGAAAATCCATCAACAAGCAGATATCCAAAACCATTCTGAATTTAAGTGTCATCCTATTGGGTATCATACTGGTATCTTTAATCGTATCCTATGTTATGATTGCCAGGGGGGTCGTCAGCCCCATACGATCCATTATTGACATGCTAAAAGACATTGCCCAGGGAGAGGGGGATTTAACCAAAAGGATTGAAAATAACTCCAAAGATGAAACCCGGGAACTGGCCGAATGGTTTAACACCTTTATCGGGAATATCCAGCAGATGATTGCTGCGACCAAATCCGATATCGTTACTTTAAATGAATCTTCTCTGGGCCTGACCACTATTTCGGATCAGATGGGTTCGACGGTCGAAGACACTTCCCGGCGCTCGGAATCCGTAGCGTCGGCATCCGAGGATGTGAGCCGTAAAATGGATTCCATGGCTTCGGCCATGGAAGAAGCATCCACAAATATCAGCATGGTCTCGTCGGCCGCAGAAGAAATGAGGGCCACCATTGACGAGATTGCAAAAAATGCGGCAAAGGCCCGGGACATCACCTCAGAGGCGGTCTGCAAGGCCGGAAATGCTTCCGGTCAGGTGAATGAACTGGGCAAGTCTGCCAAAGAAATCGTTCAGGTAGTTGAAACCATAACGGATATTTCATCCCAGGTTAACCTGCTGGCCCTGAATGCCACCATCGAGGCAGCCAGGGCAGGAGAGGCCGGCAAAGGGTTCGCCGTCGTGGCAAATGAGATCAAGGAACTGGCCGGCCAGACCGCTAAGGCATCCAATGAAATCAAAACAAGGGTTGAAGAAATTCAAAATTCGACCAATGGAACGGTCCAGGAAATCGGGAGCATCACCCAGGTGGTCAATGAGGTGAACGATATCGTTTCCACCATCTCCGCGGCCGTTACCCAGCAGGCCGCCACCACGGGAGACATTGCTGAAAATGTAGCCCATGTGTCTGCAGGGATTGAAGATGTAAATGAAAATGTAGCCCGGAGTTCAGCGGCTGTAAAAAATGTTACCCATGAAATCGCCCAGGTCTCCCATTCATCTTCCCAGATGGCCGCATCCGGTTCAGAAATTCAGAAAAAGGCCAATGAATTGTCGGGAATGGCGGAAAAGCTGTCCTTGGTAATGGATAAATTCAAGGTATGATTCCACCGGCTGCTGGAATCTGAAAATCGGACAAGCCGCAAATGTTTGTGTTAAAAAAAGATGACGGTTAATTAAAAAATTGGTATATGGAACCCCCTGATCCTGAAGCAGATATCAGGATGACCGTTAAACAAAGGTGCCCGTGTGAATAAAAACATTTATCCCATGCCTGCCTATATCAGTCTGGTGGCGGCGGCCGTATTATGGGCCAGCACCTTTCCTGTCCTGAAGCTGGCCTTCAGGGCCTATGATCCGGTGGTGGTTATTTTCGGCAGAATGCTCATGGCAAGCCTGTGCGCCTTTTTGTTTCCCGCAACATTCAGCGCCGTGCCGTTCAGGCGAAAAGATTTAAAATATATCCTGGCCATGGTGGTGTGCGAGCCCTGTCTTTACTTTGTATTTGAAGCCAGGGCACTGGTCTATACCTCGGCGTCCCAGGCCGGGATGATCACCACCATGATGCCGCTGCTGGTGGCCTTGGGGGCCTGGCTGTTTTTAAAGGAAAAGGTGACAGCCAGAACGGCCTCAGGTTTTTTGATCGCATTTTCAGGGGCGTTGTGGCTGAGCCTTTCATCAAAGCCCTCCCCCCACGGCCCCAACCCGCTTCTGGGCAATTCCCTGGAATTTGCGGCCATGGTCTGTGCGTCGGGCTATGCCCTTTGCTTAAAAAAGCTGACCAGCCGGTACTCGTCTTTGCTGCTCACCTTTTTCCAGGCCTTTGCCGGTGCGCTGTTTTTCTTTGTTCTGATGTTTTTTCCGGGAACTGACCGGTCCTTTGGGGTTGATCCGGGCGGCATCTTGTCCATTCTCTATCTGGGGTCTGCCGCCACCCTTGGGGCATATGGATGTTATAATTACGGGGTCAGCCGGATACCGGCGGGCCAGGCCACGGCCTTTATCAACCTGATCCCGGTGTTTACCCTGATTTTAAGCGCACTGATCTTAGGCGAACGGTTCACGAAGGTCCAGTATGCCGCCTCAGTGCTGGTGTTTGCCGGGGTAATTATCAGCCAGGACATTGTCAAAACCAACCGGCCGGCTGCGGCACAGCCCTAAGCCGCGCCGGAGTCCTTTCCGGTCCGGGTCAGGTCGATCTCCAGGGAATAGGCCCCGCCCTCCAGTTTGGCCGAGACCGGGTAATCCCCTTTTTCAAACACCTTGAGCATGGCCCGGTTGCTGGCCAGCACATCCGCGGTGATGGCCACGGCCCCCCGTTCCTTGGCCTGCCTTGCCAGCATCTGATAAAGATAAGAGGCAATGCCGTAACCCTGGTAGGCTTCATCCACAACAAAGGCGATGTCCATGTAAGGTTTGTCCGGATATTTGGCAATCCTTGCCTCGGCAATGATGGTCCGGTGTTCAGGTTCTCCCACCAGCCCCACCACCGACAGGACAGTCCGGTAATCCACATTAACATAGGCCTGCATCTTGGAATGGGGCATGATCTTGATGGGGGTAAAATACCGGTAATAAATGGCTTTATCTGAAAACCGGTAAAACAGCCGCCGCATCTGGTCTTCGTCCGACGGGCGGATGGCCCTGAAATGGACCTCCAAATCGTTTTTAAAGACATGCCGGACCGCCAGATCCCCCGGATAAAAGTTGGCACTGTCGGCCAGGAAAATCTGGTCGGCAAAGAGCAGGTTGGCCTTTTTACCCCCTTCCACCAGGGCCGGGCGGTCTTCGGGATGGGCAATTTCAATGAGGGACTGGGCCCGCTCTCTCATGGTCCGTCCCCGCAAATGGGCAATGCCCTGTTCGGTTACCACCATGTCAATGCATTCGGGCAGGCTGAGCAGGTCCTGGGAATCGGAAATGGACAGCCTTATATTGGGCTGCCCCTCCCGGTTCCGGCTGGGCAGCACCACCATGGTATACCCGCCCCGGGAGATTTCCGATCCATTGATAAAATCGGCAATCTGGCCTGGCCCGGCGGCAAAGCTGACCGTCTGCCGGTGAAGGGCGATCCGCCCGGACAACTCCAGGCGCCGGACCGGCAAAATGGTGACAAATTTATGGTTCCGGCCGATTTCCATGGGGTTGAAGACCTTTTCAACGGTCTGGAACTCCACCATGGGATTTTTATCCAGCCATCGCATCAACTCTTTGGAACCAAGGGCATAGGAGGTCAATGACCGCCCCCGGTATATGGCCTTTTTCCGGTTGGACACGGCCCCGCTTAAGACCAGCTCCATCAGGGCGTCGGTAAAAAAAGGCGAATGGATTCCTAAGTTGCGTTTATGGGCCAGGTATTTGGGAAGGGCCTCAAACACCGGGCCGTAGGAAAAGGCCAGACATGATCCGTCATCAATAATAGACGCAATGTTCTGGGCCAGCCGGTCAAATACCGGAGAAAGGGGATACCGGGGGTAGTAAAACGGAGGCAAGGTGGCTTCCACCAGCATGTCAAAGGCATCCACGTGAATAAAGGTATCCCCCAGGGTAAAGGGGATTTCCGGGTTGATCTCCCCCACGGCCAGCTTGGACAGGGCGATGGCCCTTCTGGCCACATCCACCCCGACCCCTAAGCTGCAATAACCGGCCTCATTGGGCGGGGTGATCTGAACAAAGGCCACATCAACGGGGATATGTCCCTCTTTCATCAAGGCGGGAATAAATGAAAACCTTGAGGGGATCATATCAGCCCGGCCCTGGGTGACGGCTTTGGCTGACACCCAGCCCGAAAAAAAGGTTTTCAGCCGGTACCGGTGGGATTCCAGGGCCTCAGGAGAAATGGCATCCCCAAAACTTAACAGCTGGATCAAGGTCAAATCATCCAGCCTATGCCCCTCACCGGACATCAGGGCATTGACCAGGGTCCTGGGCTCTGAGGTGCCGGTGCCGATAAATATATTCATGCCCGGTTCTATCTTGGCCAAGACCGCATCCATTGACACAGTTTTTTCTTTCCAGGCAGGTTTTTGTTTTTTAAACATTGTTTTACCCTTATTAAAAGCGGGTTTCTACGCTTTGTTTCCCCAATCGTATTAATTTTTTTTAAGGGCCTGAACACGGTTATTTCAAACCCTTTTCACCCTATTGGGTTGGTTATTTTGGGATAAATCGCCATACCCTGTAAAGTATATATTTGGGAAAATAGCAATAACAATCCATGATTCCAAGATAAAAAGGGGATGATGGGCGGCAAAAAAATGATTATTCTTTTGAATTTCAATAAAATTGTTGTATGTTCCAAATTTGGAATTGGGTTTGGGGAGGGCTGTAAATTGAAGATAATGAAATACCTGTTTCGTGTCATCTTGGCTGCCCGGTTTATGTTTCATAAGGCCACCGGTACGGGATCTTTTGGAAACGACAGGGCGGTCCGGGTTTCAACATCCTGTGCCCCGGAAGATAACCCTCTAAAAAGGGGATTGTTTCGCCACCATGTCAAACAGTTCCATGAATCATCCTGTTCTGTTGCCAGCGTGGTCTGCGTGGTCAACACCCTGCTTGAACGAATTCATCAACTGCCCTGCCCTCCGGTAACCCAGTTTCAAATCCTTGAAAACGTCAGGGCCGGCCACTGGAAAGAACGAATGGCACCTGGCGGCTGGAATGGGAAACGGGGGCTTCCCCTTGAGGTTTTGGCCCGGGTAACGGAATCGGCCTTAACCACCTATGGCATCCCCTTTGCCTCAATTGAAGCGGTCCGGGCCCATGCCAAAAACTCAACCGCCATTAAACAACAGATAGCTTACCGGCTTGAACGGTTTGAATCCAAAGGGGACTGCCTGATCATCGCCCATTTTGACCAGGGAACCTTTGTTCAGGACCTGAACATCCCCCATATCTCCCCGGTGGGGGGATATGACCCTGAATCCGGGCGGGTCACCCTGCTGGACGTGGACCCATTCCAAAGCCGTCCCTACCAGGTTTCCTTTGACCGGTTTTACAAGGGCATTTCCACCCACTATTACCACCTGTTCCGGCCTTATGGATACGGCCGGGGGGGATATGTGTTTATTCAACTTTAACCCCGGATATTGGCAACGGTGATCCATTGACCCCATCCCAGGACAGCCTGTCAACAGAATACCCGGCCCGCCCTGCCCTTGCCGTGGGAGCGGTGGTGTTCAAGGACAACCAGGTCCTTTTGGTCAAGCGGGGAAATCCCCCGGCTAAAGGGGACTGGGCGATCCCGGGGGGCAGCGTAAAAATTGGCGAAACCCTTCAGGAAGCGGCCCAAAGGGAAATCTTAGAGGAAACCGGCATTGTCATTAAAGCCGGCGAGCCGGTATGGTCATTTGAATCCATCCACCGGGATGACCAGGGCCGGGTAAGGTTCCATTATTATATTGTAGACCTTAAGGCAAGCTATGTGAGCGGAGAGCCGGTGCCGGCCGACGATGCCATGGAAGCCAAATGGGTCTGCAAAGGAGAAATCCGGCACCTGAATGTTAACCCTGCCACCCGCCGGCTGCTCAAAGAGACCTATAGTTTCTATTAAAATTTAATCCACGCCGAATTCAGAGGGCTTAAGCCTGGTCAAATAATCAATCAGGGCCTTTTGTTTCCGAAATGTAAGCTTTTCCTTTTTGATAAAAATATTGAAATGGTCGGCCGCCGGCTGGATCTTCGGGAAGGGATCGATCAGAATTTTTTGATCCAGTTCCCGGATCACGGTGTATTTGGGAACAAACCCGATGCCAAGGCCTGCTACCGCCCCATTGATAATGCCCCGGACATGGTTGATCTGGATGACCCGCTTAAGACAGGCCTGCTTTTCTTTAGGGATGGCCGTTAAAAAATTGCCCCACCAGGCCAGTTCCTTATCGTTGGAGAGGACGTTCACCCGTTCAAGATCATCTAAGGTGTGAACCTGGTGCTGCTCAATAAACGCCGGAGAGGCAATGACCACATACTTTTCCTGGAACAGGGAAATTTTTTCAATATTGGGAAGGAGATGGTCCACACAGTCAATGATCAGGTCCACCTCATCTTTGAGCAGGGGCGGTTCTAGCTCATGGGAAAAGAAAAAGTCCAGGTGGATGTCTGAATGGGTTTCAAGAAAGGCCCGGATGTTTTTGAGCAGGATGGTGGTTCCGAACTCGATGGTGGCGCCCACCCGGATTCTCACCTTTGCCTCTTTTTTATACCGGGCAATATCCTGGTCTGCTTTTTCAATCTCATAAAAAATTTTCTCGCATGACCGGAACAGGGTATGGCCGGCAGAGGTTAAGGAAAGGCTTTTGCCTTCCCGGCGGATCAACCGTGTGTCCAGGGAATTTTCCAGCTTCTTGATGGCGTGGCTGACCGCCGACTGGGTAACAAACAAGGCTTCTGCCGCCCGGGTAAAATTTTTGAGTCTGGCAAGGGTAAAAAAGGTCTTTAACTGGTAAAGGTCCATTAACGCCCCATGGCATTTTTATAAGGGTTAACCATCATTCTATCTTTTGCCTTCCAAACTTTTCTTTGAGATTGAACGTCTTGTCAAGGAAATTTTGACCCAGAGCAGCATTTATATTATAATATTCTTTACGTTCAGCCTTTAGCCGACCTTTGCGTTGACCTCCCCCTGGACAGTCTGTTATCCGGCCTAAAGTCATGAATATAATTCATGACGATTATAAAAATAATGAATTTTACTTTAATCAGGCTGGCGCCTATAGTATTGATATATATTAATTATTACCTGAAATATGGGCACTTTCCCTTCAGGACAAACACCCATAAGGAGCGTTCCATGAAAAAAGAACAGGTTAAGGCCATTTTAGACGAATTAGGAATCAAAGAAATCAACAATGGTGCCTGCACCGGTGGCTCCGGCGGCTGGATCGCCACAACGGGAGAGGAACTGGTCAGTATCTCCCCCATTGACGGCCAGCCCATTGCCCGGGTTAAAACCGCCACGCGGCAGGATTATGAAACCGTCATGGAAAAGGCCGCCCAGGCCTTTAACACATACCGCATGATGCCCGCCCCCAAACGGGGTGAAATTGTCCGGGAAATCGCCAATGCATTACGGGAGAAAAAACAGGCTTTAGGGATGCTGGTGGCCCTGGAAGTCGGTAAAATCAAGGCCGAAGGGGAAGGTGAGGTCCAGGAAATGATCGACATTGCCGATTTTGCCGTGGGGCTTTCCCGCCAGCTGTACGGCCTGACCATGCACAGTGAACGGCCCAACCACCGCATGTACGAGCAATGGCACCCCTTAGGGGTTGTCGGCCTGATCACGGCCTTTAACTTCCCGGTGGCGGTCTGGTCCTGGAACGCTTTGATTGCCGCTGTCTGCGGGGATGCTGTCCTTTTCAAACCCAGTTCCAAAGCCCCCCTTACCGGCATTGCCATCCAGAACATCCTGGCCCCGGTGGTGGACAAATACGGGATTCAGGGCATCTTTAATATGGTCATCGGCAACCGGAACGAGGTGGGCGAGCCCATGCTGGCCGATCCCCGGCTGCCCCTGATTTCAGCCACCGGCTCCACGGCCATGGGCCGGCATGTGGGCGAAGTGGTGGGCCAAAGGCTTGGCCGGAGCCTGCTGGAACTTGGCGGAAACAACGCCATTATCGTGACCGAGGATGCGGACATGGATATGGCCATCCGGGCCACCCTGTTCGGCGCCGTGGGCACGGCCGGCCAGCGCTGCACCTCTACCCGGCGGATCATTATCCAGTCCAGTGTAAAAGACCAGTTTATCAAAAGCCTGAGCGCTGCCTACGGCCAGGTTAAAATTGGCAACCCCCTGGACGACGGCACCCTGATGGGCCCCCTCATTGACGGCCGGGCGGTTACGGACATGGAAAATGCCCTGAACGCCGCCAAGGAACAGGGCGGCAAGATCCATTTCGGCGGAACCAACTGTACGGTAGACGGCCTGGAAGAGGGATTTTACGTGAACCCCGCCATTGTGGAAATTAAAAACGACGCCCCCATTGTTCAGCAGGAAACCTTTGCCCCCATTCTCTACATCATTGAATATGAAGATTTTGACCAGGCCATAGAATTTCACAACAATGTTCCCCAGGGGTTGTCCAGCGCTGTTTTCACCACCTCCCTGAGATACCAGGAAACCTTTTTGTCCCACATAGGCTCCGACTGCGGTATTGCCAATGTGAATATCGGCACCTCCGGGGCGGAGATCGGCGGGGCATTCGGCGGGGAAAAAGAGACCGGCGGCGGCCGGGAATCAGGCTCTGACGCCTGGCGAGCTTATATGCGCCGCCAGACCAACACCATCAACTGGGGCACGGAACTGCCCCTGGCCCAGGGAATCGAGTTTAATATATAAAGGGGAGGATAAAAAAATGAATAACAGTGTATTAACCATGCCCAGACCGTTTAACGAGCCGGTCAAGATGTTTGCCCCCCAAAGCCCTGAACGGCAGGCTTTAAAAAAAGAACTCGACCGCCAGATGGGGCTTACAGTGGACATTCCCCTGATTATCGGCGGCAAAGAAGTCGTTACCCAGGACAAGGGAAAGGTCAGTTGTCCCCATAACCACAGCCATGTGCTGGGCCGCTTTTGCAACGCCGGCGATAACGAGATCAACCAGGCCATTGAGGCGGCCCTTACGGCAAAGCCGGCCTGGGAAGCCATGCCCTGGCAGGAGCGGGCCGCTATTTTTCTCAAAGCCGCCGACCTGATTTCCGATAAGTATACCCATCTGCTCAATGCCGCCACCATGCTGGGCCAGTCCAAAAACGCCTTTCAGGCAGAAATTGACTCTACCTGCGAGCTGGTGGATTTCCTCAGGTTCAACGTCAAATTTATGGAAGAGATCTACAGCGCCCAGCCCGAATCCAGCAAAGGCGTCTGGAACCGGGTCGAATACCGGGCACTGGAAGGATTTGTGTTTGCCCTGACCCCGTTTAACTTTCTGGCCATTGCCGGCAACCTGCCCACATCAGCGGCCATGATGGGCAACACCGTGGTTTGGAAACCCTCTTCCACGGCCGTTCTGTCCAACTACTATTTCATGCAGATCCTCAAGGAAGCCGGCCTTCCCGACGGGGTCATCAACTTTATCCCGGGCAAAGGTTCCCAGATCGGCAAGATTGTTTTGTCCCATAAAGATCTGGCCGGCATCCATTTTACCGGTTCCACCGCCGTGTTCCAGACCCTGTGGAAAAAGACCGGGGAAAATATTGAAACCTATAAATCCTATCCTCGGATCGTAGGGGAAACCGGGGGCAAGGACTATATTTTCATGCACCCGTCCGCCGACCTGATGCAGACGGTCACAGGAGCCATTCGGGGGGCCTTTGAATTCCAGGGCCAGAAATGCTCGGCCTGCTCCAGGCTCTATGTGCCCCAATCCCGGTGGGATGAGGTTAAAGCCGCCATGGAAGAACAGATCCAGAGCATCAAGGTCGGTGATGTCCTTGATTTCGGCAACCTGGTCAATGCGGTGATTGATGAAGCCTCTTTTGATACCATTGACGGATATATCAGCCGGGCGGAAAGTTCAGATCAGGCCGAGGTCATTATCGGCGGAACCCGGGACAAGTCCAAAGGGTATTTTGTTTATCCCACGGTGATCCAGGCCAAAGACCCGGCCTATGAATCCATGGTCGAAGAAATTTTCGGCCCGGTCCTGACGGTATACGTTTATGCGGACGAGGACCTGGACAACACCCTGGACATCCTGGACAAGACCAGCATTTACGCCCTGACCGGCGCCATCTTTGCCACGGACCGCGGGGCTGTGAACCATATGATGGACAAACTCACCCACACGGCCGGCAACTTCTACATCAATGACAAGCCCACCGGTGCCGTGGTGGGCCAGCAGCCCTTTGGCGGTGCCCGGAAAAGCGGTACCAACGACAAGGCCGGCAGCGCCCTTAACCTGATCCGGTGGGCCTCTCCCAGAACCATTAAGGAGACCTTTGTTCCGCCCACGGACTACCGGTATCCGTTTATGGCCGAATAGGCCGGGATGGTTGTATTGAACGGCAAAGGGGCGGATATTTTCGCCCCTTTGTTTTTTGTGGGGGGCTACTGCCCGGCCCGCCACCAGTGGGTTGAATTTTGGTCCTGTTCAGGAAAGAATTTGGCATCTCCGCAGTACCATATGCAAACCAGGACCGTACCCTGATTTTATTCAAGCCGAATTACAAATTTGAATTTTGTTTCCCATGATTTTTCATTGCTTTTCTCTACCATTATTTTTCAATATTTTTTCCCTTTAAATATCAATGTATTAAAAAATAACAACCCGCAATGGAACACTCTGTGCTTTCTTCTTATATAAGCGCGTTTAAAAAAAGAACGCAGCAACAAAAAAGATTTTTTATTGGTCTATGAAGAAAACCAGCAATCAGAATAACAATTTGATAGAAGGAGGCTAAAAATTTTGAGGAAAACCTCAATACTGATGTTTTTATAGCAACATCGGCCCGGTTTTTTCCCTTGACAGCCAGGGGGAGAGGTGATCTTTTTGATGGCTAATAATGGATTTGGGATAAAAGTTACAAAAATGAAAACAGATTCCTAAAAGGAGAGATGTGGATGAAAAGACGTGAATTTATCAAGAAAGTTGGAACCGGTACCGCAGCGGCCGTGGCCGCATCAGCCGTGGCGGCGCCCTATGTCAAAGCCAGCAAGAAGACCCCCATCAAGTGGCGGATGCAGACCTATGCCGGTGCTGCCCTGGCCGCCCATGTGTGCAAGCCGTCCATTGATGCCTTTAACAAGGCGGCCAACGGTGAAATGGTCATTGAACTTTACAATGCAGACCAGCTGGTTCCCACCGGCGAACTTTTCCGGGCCATGCAGCGGGGCACCATTGACGCGGTACAAAGCGATGAAGACTCCATCGGCGCCCCCGTGGATGTGTCTGTGTTCGGCGCGTATTTCCCCTTTGCCTCCCGGTACTCCCTGGATGTTCCCACCCTGTTTCACCATTACGGACTCAATGAAATCTGGCAGGAAGCTTATTCAGAAATCAAAAATGTCACCTGGCTGGGAACCGGTTCCTGGGACCCTTGCAACTTCAGCACCAAAGAACCCATCAGAAGCATTGAAGACCTTAAAGGCAAACGGGTATTTACCTTCCCCACCGGCGGGCGGTTTCTGAAAAAATTCGGCGTGGTGCCGGTCACCCTGCCCTGGGAGGACGTTGAAGTGGCCATGCAGACCGGAGAGCTGGACGGTCTTGCCTGGTCCGGTATCACCGAGGTCTATTCCGTGGGGTGGGCCAATGTAACCAAATACTACCTGACCAACAATATTTCCGGTGCCTGGGCCGGGTCTTACTTTGCCAACTCAGAAAAATGGGACGCCCTTCCCGAACATCTAAAGGCCCTGTTCAAACTGGCCATGGATTCCTCTCACTACCACAGACAGTACTGGTACTGGTGGGGAGAAGCCCATTACCGGACCAAGGGCGGGAAACTTGAGCTGACCACCATCCCGGAAAACGAATGGAAACAGGTGGAAGACGAGGCCTTGAAATACTGGGATGAAATAGCGGCCAAGAGTGAAAGAAGCGCCAAAGTGGTGAAGATCCTCAAAGAGTATGCCAAAACCATGAGAGACGCCGGAGCGCCTTACCGGTACAACTCATAACCTGTAAGCACTCCTTACTATTGATGTTTAGCCACCGCTGCCTTCCCGGTCTTAAATTAAAACCGGGAGGGCAGTATTTTATTTTAGCTTTTAGCTGTTAGCCATTAGCTGTTAGCCATTAGCTGTTAGCCTTTTGCGCCCGGGTTCCTGAACGAGAACCCGTGTTTGGGCGAAAAGTTGCCCATATGCAAGGCGCAGAAAAATTTGTAACCGGAGCAACCTTTAGGGTTGTGAGGATTGCAAATTTTTCTGCAACGCAGCAGATGGGTGACTTTTCGTTCAAACACTTATCAAGGAAGTTAAAATGCCTAAGGCAGTTATAACCTATGTAAAATATGTCGATGCGGTCAACCGAAAGGTGGGCCGGATCGTTTTGTATCTGGTGTTTGGAATGATGGGGCTTTTGCTGTTTGCCTCCATATCCAGAACCTTTTTCAACGTCCCCTTTGTCTGGGTCATGGAAATGGCCCAGTTCACCATGGCCGCCTACTACCTGCTGGGGGGAGGCTATTCCATGCAGCTTAAGGCCCATGTCCGGATGGATGTCCTTTATGAAAGATGGTCGCCTAAGAAACGGGCCAAAGTAGATGCCTGGACATCGGGCTTTTTAATTTTTTACCTGGTGGTCCTTTTATACGGGGCCATTTCCAGCACGGTCTATGCCATTCAATACGGCCAGAGGAATTATTCCACCTGGGGGCCGCCCATGGCGCCCATTAAAGTCATCATGACCATCGGAATTGCGCTGATGCTGCTGCAGGCCATTGCCGCCTTTTTCAGGGACGTGGCAAAGGCGAGAGGAAAAGAAATCTTATGAGTCACGAATATATAGCCCTGTTGATGTTCTCATCCCTGATGGTGATGCTGGTATCGGGCCAGCGGGTGTTTGGCGCGGTCGGGTTTGTGGCGGCCCTGTCCGCCCTGATGCTCTGGGGAACTTCCGGGGCGGGAGAAATGCCCTTTAACGCCAGCATCGGGCTGCTCAACTGGTATCCGCTGCTGACACTGCCCCTGTTTATCTATATGGGATACATGCTGTCTGAATCGGGAATTGCCAGCGACCTTTACAAGATGCTCCACGTCTGGATGGGCCCCCTTGGCGGCGGGCTTGCCATCGGCACCATTGTTCTCATGGTGGCCATTTCCGCCATGAACGGCCTGAGTGTGGCCGGCATGGCCATCGGCACCAGCATTGCCCTGCCGGAAATGCTTAAAAGGGGATACGACAAAACCATGGTTACCGGCGTCATCCAGGCCGGATCTTCTTTGGGGATCATGGTGCCGCCCAGTATTGTACTGGTGCTTTACGGCATGATTGCCCGGCAGCCCGTGGGCCAGCTCTGGCTTGCCGGGGTCTTCCCGGGCCTGCTTCTGGCCGCCTTGTTCGTCATCTATATTGCGGTCCGGTGTAAAATTAATCCGAGCCTGGGGCCGACCCTGTCCAAAGAAGAGCGGGACATGCCCTGGAGTGAGCGGCTGCGCCTTCTCAGGGCCGGTATTCTTCCCCTGGTCATTATTTTCAGCGTTACCGGTCTTTTCATGATGGGCGTCACCAGCCTGGTGGAAAGTTCGGCTGTGGGCGCAGTGGCCGCAACCATTGCCGCCATTGCCAAAAAGCGGCTGACCAGAAAAGTCATGGACACCACCCTTCACATGACCCTGAGCGTCTCCTGTATGTTCATGTGGATCATCCTGGCGGCCATGTGTTTTGGTGCCGTATTTGACGGCCTTGGGGCGGTCAAGGCCATTGAGGTGCTGTTCCTGGAAAAATGGGGGCTTGGCCCCTGGCAGGTATTGATCATGATGCAGATATCCTATATCATCATGGGCATGTTTCTGGATGACACGGCCATGCTGGTTATCGTGGCACCTTTGTATATCCCCCTGATCATCAGCCTTGGGTTCAATGCGGTCTGGTACGGGGTTCTTTATACGGTAACCTGCCAGATCGCCTACATGACCCCGCCCTTCGGATACAACCTGTTTTTAATGAAGGCCATGGCGCCAAAGGAGATCTCCTTAATGGACATTTACAACTCCATTATTCCCTTTGTCCTGCTCATGTGCTTAGGGCTTGCCCTGATCATGATGTTTCCCCAGATTGCCATGTGGCTGCCTGAATTTTATTATGGAAAATAGTGATTGGCCGTTGGCAAGCCAATTGCCAACGGCTAACGGCTAATAGCTAAAAGCTTACCAACGAGGAAGATTATGAAGACCTTGGACATAAAAACCATAGAAGACGCCCAAAACCTGATCAGGGAACGGAACATCGACTATGTAAAGGTGGGGGTGTTTGACATTGACGGCATTTTCCGGGGCAAATACATGAAGGCTTCCAAATTCATGACGGTTCTGGAAAAGGGGTTTGATTTTTGTGACGTGGTGATGGGCTGGGACTCCAATGACCAGCTGTACGACGACAGTGTCACCATCACGGGCTGGCATTCGGGATACAATGACGCCCCGGTGAATATTGTCACTGAATCCTGCCGGGAACTTCCCTTAGAAAAAAACACGGTGCTCTTCATCGGCGAATTTAGCGGCAAGCATGAACAGGTCTGCCCCAGGGGAACCCTGAAACGGGTGGTCCAGAAGGCTGAGTCCATGGGATTTAATGCGGACATGGCCTATGAATTTGAATTTTTCATGTTCAATGAAAATGCCGACACCATCCGGGAAAAAGGGTACAAAAACATGAAGAACCTGACCCCGGGATTTTTTGGCTACTCCATGCTCCGGGCGTCTGAATACCATGAATTTTATGAGGATGTCCTGGACCTTTGCCGTGCCATGGATTTTCCTTTAGAAGGCCTTCATACCGAGACCGGCCCCGGGGTTATCGAGGCGGCCATTTACTATGCCGATGCCATGGAAGCCGCGGACAGGGCGGCCCTGTTCAAGACCTATATCAAAATCCTGGCCAAAAAATGGAACTGGATGGCCTGTTTCATGGCCAAATGGTCCCTGAACTATCCGGGCCAGAGCGGCCATATCCACATGTCTTTAAAAGATCCGGACGGCAAGTCCGCCTTTTTTGATCCCGGAAAGCCCGGCAGCATGTCTGACACCATGCGGTATTTTATCGGCGGACAGCAGGCATTGATGCCCGAGCTTCTGTGCATGGCCGCCCCCACCATCAACAGCTTCAGCCGCCTGGTCCCGGGCTTCTGGGCCCCCACGGACTCAAGCTGGGGGGTAGACAACCGGACCTGCGCCATCCGCGCCATTCCGGGATCAGCATCCTCCCAGCGGGTGGAATACCGGGTCACGGCCGCCGACATCAATCCCTATATTGCCGGGGCCGCAGCCCTGGGGTCCGGTCTGTGGGGCATTGAAAACAAGATTGACCCCGGCGACCCGGTCCAGGGAAATGCCTATGACAAAACCTTTGGCCCGGAACGAAAATTCCCGGCCACCCTGGCCGATGCGGCCCGGCGGCTCAAAGCATCCAAGGCTGCCAGAGAACTTTTCGGAGATGTATTTGTGGACCACTATGCCGCCACAAGGATGTGGGAGAGCAAGGAATTTCAAAAATATATTACGGACTGGGAATTAGAGCGCTACTTTGAGATTATTTAAAGGAATTTAGGCTGAAGGTAATTGGGCTGAAGGTGGACGAAACACTTCAGCCTTAGGCCTGGCCACCGAATCCCCTTCAGCCTTCAGCCTAAACGCCTAATCACTTAAACCCCTTTTTATTTAGGAAACCATAATGACAGGAAAGATTTCACAATTTTCATTTCCCAACACCATTTATTTTGGTGCCGGGGCCATTGACAATCTGCCCGAATATTTGGGCAATTTAGGGGTCAAATCCCCCCTGGTGGTGACGGACCCGGGCATGTTGAAAACAGACGTCTGCCCCAAGGTTGAGGCCATCCTCAAGGCAGCCGGCATCAGTTACACGGTGTTCTCTCAAGTCAACCCCAATCCCCTGGATTCGGACATTGACAAGGGGGTTGAAGCCTTCAAGGCTGGAAACTGTGACAGCATCATCGGCCTTGGCGGCGGCAGCGCCCTGGATGCGGCCAAGGTGGTACAGGTGCTGGCGGCCCACGGCGGCAGGGTCAACGACTATGACAATGCCACGGGCGGGAACCAGAACATCAAAGGCCCCCTGCCCCCCATGATTGCCGTTCCCACCACGGCCGGAACCGGCAGTGAAGTGGGGTCCTGTTCCGTGATCACTTCGGTGGCCGAAAAAAGAAAATTCATGGTGTGCAGTCCGTTGCTGCGGCCTGCCGTGGCCCTGCTGGACCCGGAACTGACCGTGGGCCTGCCCGCCCACCTGACCGCCGGCACCGGCATGGATGCCTTTACCCACTGCGTGGAGGCCCTGGTGGTCAAGGACTTTCATCCCATGTGTGACGCCATTGCCCTTAAGGGAATCGAGTACGTGGCCCAATACCTGGAAACCGCCTGCAATGAACCCGCCAACATCGAAGCCCGGGGATACATGCAGCTGGCCGCCATGATGGGGGCCGTGGCCTTTATGAAAGACCTGGGGGCGGCCCATTCCCTGTCCCATGCCCTGTCGGCCGTTTCCCATGTGCCCCACGGCCTGGCCAACGCCATCTGCCTGGTGCCGGTCATGAAATTCAACAAAGCCGTCTGCATCGAGGAATATGCCCGGGTGGCCGCAGCCTTTGGCATCAACACCTTTGAAATCACCCAGGAACAGGCCGCCGACATGGCCATCCAGGCCGTGGCCGACCTGAACCGCCGCATCGGCATCCCTGAAAAGCTGTCCGATGCCGGGGTTAAAGAAGAAGATTTGGAAGAGCTGACGGACAAGGCCTTCAGGGATGGCTGCCATGCCACCAATCCCAGGCCGTGTTCAAAGGATGATTTGATGGGATTGTTTAGGGAGGCGTTGTGAGGAGCTGTTAGCCTTTAGCTGTTAGCCTTTAGCCATTAGCCACTGTACCGCGTAATTTTTAGACGCTCCGAGAGTTCTCCTATTTGCAAAATCTTTCAGTGGCGCTGGTCTTCTATGATCAAAACGGAGAGGAGGAGAAATGTCCGATTTGATCCCCAGACATGGCGGATACCGGAAACTGAAGGGTTTTCAGGTGGCCCAGTTGTGTTATGACGTGACGGTGCGGTTTTGTGACCGGTATGTGGACCGATTCAGCCGGACAAGGGATCAGATGGTGCAGGCGGCCCGATCGGGGGTGCAGAATATTGCCGAGGGATCCCAGGCGTCAGCAACCTCGAAAAAGACCGAGCTAAAACTGACCCAAGTGGCCCGGGCGAGCCTTGAAGAGTTAAGGCTGGATTACGAAGATTTCCTGCGGCAGCGGGGGTTGGTGATGCTTGACCCGAATCAGCCCCGCTGAGGCGTTTTAAACATCGGAGGCCGCAAACGGTAGAAGAGTTTGCAAGGTGGGTAGCGGATGAGCGCAGGCAAAGTCTGGACCAACACAGACAGACACGGACTGACAAGGACAGTGATGTGTTCGTCAGCGAACGTCCGTGTTCGTCCCTGAGTTCTGCCTGCCTTGCAGCGAATGATGTACTTTCCTTGTTAAACCTTGCCTGTTATCTCCTTGACCGGCAGGTCGAACGTCTCGCCCGGGATTTTGAAAACCAGGGGGGCTTTTCAGAACGACTTTACCGTGTCCGGAGTGCAAAGCGCAAGAAAAGGTCATGAAGGGGTTCAGGGTTCAAGCATGCCCTGGTGAATCAGAAAATCAATAATTTCATCAACGCCCTGACCAGTTTTCATGTTGGCAAAGACAAAGGGCTTGTCCCCTCTCATGCGGCGGGTATCCTGTTCCATGACCTCAAGGGAGGCGCCCACCAAGGGGGCCAAGTCCACCTTGTTGATCACCAAAAGATCGGACCGGGTGATGCCGGGACCGCCTTTGCGGGGAATTTTGTCCCCTGCTGAGACATCAATGACGTAGATGGCAAGATCGGCCAGTTCCGGGCTGAAGGTGGCGCTCAAATTATCGCCGCCGCTCTCCACCAGGACCAGGTCAAGATCGGCAAACTTTTGGCAAAGATCCTCTACGGCGGCCAGGTTCATGGAGGCATCTTCGCGGATGGCCGTGTGGGGGCAGCCGCCGGTCTCGACCCCCATGATCCGGTCTGCAGACAGGGCCTGCCTGCGAATCAGAAACTCCTGATCCTCCCGGGTGTAAATATCATTGGTGACCACGGCAAGGCTGTACCGGTCCCTCATGGAAAGGCAGATGGCTTCAAGAAGGGCTGTCTTTCCTGATCCCACCGGTCCCCCGACGCCCACGCGAAGCGGCGCTCTCTTGCTCATAAAATTCTCCTTATGATCTGAAAAGTCTGGTGTATTGGGTTTCGTGGCCGCAGCCGGCCAGGCTCAGGGCCGGCAGAGAACTTCCCATGTGTTGAAAGTCTTTGATCTTCAATCCTGATGCAGCCGCCGTATCAATGGCCGGGGAGAGCCTTGAAAGGACCCTTTGTCCGGCGCTCTGGCCCAGGGGGATAATTTTCACGGCGGCCAGGACCTGGTTTTCAAGCCAGGACCAGAGATATCCTTTGGCCGAGGCCTGAACGGGAATCGTCCAAATGGCCGCGGCAAAAGCAAACCCGGCCAGCTGGGAAGAGGCAATCACCTTTTGCCACGGTTCAGGGTCTGTTTTCTCAGAATCGCCAGCCATGTGGTCATGGCAAAGGCCCAGCTCCCTGATGATGGCGGCCAGGGCCCGGCCCCGGTGCGCTTCCTCATCTCGAAGCTCTCTGGTTTCCCGGCAGGCCCTGACCCACTGGGCTGCACTGGTAAAGGCAGAAAGATCCTGATGTTCAACCGCCCCGTAAAGGCGCTGAAGCAGCGGCACATCCACGCGGGCCATACCGGTTTCCAGAATATTGGCAAGCCAGTATTCAAGGGTGGTTTCATCCTTGACCCATCCCTGTTCAACAGCCCACTCCAACCCCTGGGAATAGGCAAACCCCCCGGTGGGAAGGGACGGGCTGACCAGGTGCATCAGCCGGATCAGCCATGGCGATTCCATGCCCCCCCCTGAGGACTTGTGCCCGTCAGTGGTGGTGATGGTGTCCATTGCCGTTGCCGTATGCCCCGGTTTCAGGCTCAAACGGGGCCTGCTCCACGGTGATGGTAAGTCCCAACCCTTTGACCATATCGTCCAGGACATGGTCATGGGGGTAACGGACAAAACCATCCCGGATTTCAAGATCCACATGCCGGTTGCCCAGATGGTAACAGGCCAGGTTGAGCTGCCGGGGGGTCCGGGCCCGGGCCGTGGAGACCTGTTCATGGGCGGCAATAATCCTGACATGGAACCCGTCGTCACTGCTGACCATATCCCCGTTTCTTAAAATCTGGCCCCGCTCCAGGAACAGTCCGGCCTCATCCTGGTTATCCAGCACCACCCGCTGCCGGCTTTTGATCCGCTTTTCCCAGGGCAGGGTCAGGGTGGCATGGACCGCTTCACCGGTCTGGGTTTTATGGGTCAATTCAATCATGGCTAAAACAGAAAATACCGCTGGGCCATGGGAAGCACCGAGGCCGGTTCACAGGTCAACAGTTCCCCGTCAGCCCGGACCTCGTAAGTCTGGGGATCAACTTCCATATGGGGCTGGTAGGTATTGTGGATCATATCCTTTTTGCCGATGTTTCGGCACGCCTTTACCGGGATAAGCCGCGATTGCAGTCCGGCGCTGTCCAGTATGCCCTTTTCCAATGCAGTGCCCGAAACAAAGGAAATTGAGGTTTCATGCCGGGCCCTGCCAAAGGCCCCGAACATGGGCCGGTAATGGACGGGCTGGGGCGACGGGATGGAGGCGTTGGGGTCCCCCATGGGGGCCAGGGCGATCATGCCGCCCTTGATGACCAATGAGGGCTTGACCCCGAAAAGGGCCGGTTTCCACAAAACCAGGTCGGCAAATTTTCCGGCTTCCACAGATCCCACCTCATGGGAGATCCCGTGGCAGACGGCCGGGTTGATGGTGTATTTTGAGATATACCGTTTGACCCGGTGGTTGTCATGGGCAGCGGGGTCCTGTTTGAGGCTGCCTCTCTGCACCTTCATCTTGTGGGCGGTCTGCCAGGTTCGGATGATCACCTCCCCTACCCGGCCCATGGCCTGGGAGTCCGATGCGATCATGGAAAATGCCCCCAGATCGTGGAGGATATCCTCTGCAGCAATGGTCTCCCGCCGGATGCGGGACTCGGCAAAGGCAATGTCCTCAGCAATTTTGGGGTCCAGGTGGTGGCAGACCATGAGCATATCCAGATGCTCGTCAATGGTGTTGACCGTGTAGGGCCTGGTGGGGTTGGTTGACGATGGCAGCACATTGGGCAGCCCGCAGGCCCGGATGATGTCCGGGGCATGGCCACCCCCGGCCCCTTCGGTGTGAAAGGTATGAATGGTGCGCCCCTTAAAGGCTTCCATGGTCTGCTCCACAAACCCGGATTCATTGAGGGTATCCGTGTGGATGGCCACCTGAACGTCCATTTTGTCGGCAACGGCAAGGCAGTTGTCAATCACCGCCGGCGTGGTCCCCCAGTCCTCGTGAAGTTTTAGGCCCATGGCCCCTGCGGCCACCTGCTCTTCAAGGGCAATGGGCAGGCTGGCATTGCCCTTTCCCATAAACCCCAGGTTCATGGGAAAGGCATCGGCGGCCTGGAGCATTTTAACGATATTCCAGGGGCCCGGTGTGCAGGTGGTGGCATTGGTTCCCGTGGCAGGACCCGTGCCGCCGCCAAGCATGGTGGTAACCCCTGAGGCCAGGGCCTCTTCAATCTGCTGGGGGGCAATAAAATGAATGTGGGCGTCAATGCCGCCGGCCGTAAGGATATGGCCCTCTCCGGCCACGGCTTCGGTGCCGGGCCCCACGATAATGTTAATGCCTGGCTGGACATCGGGGTTGCCGGCCTTGCCGATACCGTGAATCCGGCCGTCTTTAATGCCCACATCCGCCTTGACAATGCCCCAGTGATCAATGATCAGGGCATTGGTAATCACCATATCAACGGCATCTTTGCACGAGGCCTGGCTTTGGCCCATGCCGTCCCGGATGGTTTTCCCGCCCCCGAATTTGATCTCCTCGCCATAAATGGTTTTGTCCTCTTCCACTTCAATAAACAGTTCCGTGTCCGCCAGTCTCACCCGGTCTCCGGTGGTGGGGCCGAACATCTCGGCGTAAGCTTTTCTGGTAATGGTTGTCATGTCGTCCCCTCCTTACTTTGAGCCGGTATCAAGGCTTCCCATAATGGCCTGGTTAAACCCGAACACCCGGCGGTTCCCCGCATAAGCCACCAGCTCAACGGTCCGCTCAAGGCCCGGCTCAAACCGGATGGCGGTGCCTGACGGGATGTTGAGCCGGAACCCCTTGGCCTTTTCCCGCTCAAAGGAGAGGGCCTTGTTGGTTTCATAAAAATGGTAATGGGACCCCACCTGAATGGGCCGGTCACCCCTGTTGACCACCGTAAGGCTTGTGGTTTGACGCCCCTCATTGATGGAGATTTCTCCTTGTTTTGTGATTATTTCTCCTGGAATCATGAAAATCTCCCGCCTTATTGTATGGGGTTATGGACGGTGACCAGTTTGGTGCCGTCGGGAAATGTGGCTTCAACCTGCACATCATGGATCATTTCGGCCACGCCTTCCATGACCTCTTCCCTGGACAGAAGGGTCCGGCCGTAATCCATAAGTTCGGCCACGGTTTTGCCTTCCCGGGCGCCTTCCATGACCGCCGCACTGATAAAGGCGACAGTCTCGGGATAGTTGAGCCGCAGCCCTTTGGCCTTGCGCCGTTCTGCAAGCAGGCCTGCCGTAAAGATCAGCAGTTTGTCTTTTTCTCTGGGGGTAAGGTCCATTGTTCTTCCTCGTCATTTAATGTCTGATCAAACACCATTTAAGTGTTCCAGATCCGTGGTGCGGTCGCCTGCCTGCCCGTCAGTTCGGGGGCAAGGGTTTGCCGCAGGATTTCAAAGTGTTCTTTGGCCTGTCCGGGATGATCGCCCAGGTATCGTGCCACAAGCAGATGGTCCATCAGTGTCATGCCAAAATTTTCTTCAACGCCGGGGGGCCGCTTCCGGGCCGCCTGAAAAAGCGGTTCCTGGACCGGATAAGCCCAGAAGGTTGCCGTAACCGGCTGGCTCCTTAGCCCGGCCGGTCCGGCCAGGTCTTTTTGATTTTCAACCTTAAGTGTTTCAAACAGGAGCGGAACGTCACCGTTGAGCACGGTGACCGCCGACGCAAGCTGCCCATTGGCAAAAGGCTTTTTGAGTGCAGGAAGGCCCAGGCATAAAATTTCCCACCCCATGAACACCGCCTCCGGATCAAGGTGGACGATTGTTTCAAGACGGCCCACAGCCCCTTCAAAAAGAATGGTCTCCTGGGGGCACCACTCCAAAACCGATCCTTTGGCCAGGGTCAGGGTCTGGGCCTGAAACGCCTGTTGCCCAAGAGAACGGTAAAATTTGGTCGCCCCAGGCGTGGTCAAAAGGGTGCGGCTGTTTTCCCCGGCATGGACGGCAAGATCCAGACAATCGCCGCCCACAAGCCCCCCGGGGGGATGCAGCAGATAGATATGACAAGTACCGTCTTCCGCATATAAGGGCTGCTGAATGGTTAAGGGGCCTTTCCGGCTGGTTTTTGAAAGGACGGTTTTGCCTTCCTTTTCTTCAAGATAAAGGCGTAAGGACCCATGCCAGCCTTTTGTGCTGTCATGGGCCGGTATGGAGGGCAGGAAACTCATCTTAATACTGCATGGATAATACTTATGACTCTGAACACCGGCAAGGGTTAATTTTCAATAATGGCCATCTCCCGGTCATGGATCCCGATCAGGTAGAGCAACCCGTCCAGGCCCATGGAAGAGATGGCATTGGTGGCTTTTTCCCGGACCAGGGGCTTGGCGTTAAAGGCCACCCCAAGGCCTGCAATGGAGATCATGGGCAGGTCGTTGGCCCCGTCCCCTACGGCAATGGTCTGCTCTATGGCCAGGTCTTCACGCCGGGCAAGTTCCCTTAAGAGTTCGGCCTTTTTCTCCCCATCCACAATCTGCCCCTTAACCTCTCCGGTAACCACACCGTCCTGGATATCCAGTTCATTGGCAAACACATAATCAAACCCGAGCTTGTCCTTGAGATACTCTCCCACAAAGGTAAATCCGCCGGACAGTATCCCGAGCTTATACCCTAACTGTTTTAAAGTCCGGGTCACCAGCTCGGCGCCTTCGGTCAGGGGCAGGGTCTCGGTGATGCTGGCCAGATCCGTCTCGCGCAGCCCCTTTAGAAGGGCCACCCGCCGCCGGAAGCTTTCTTTAAAATCCATTTCCCCCCTCATGGCCGACTCGGTGATCCGGGCCACTTCATCGCCCACACCGGCCAGTTTGGCAAGCTCTACAATGACTTCGGCCTGGATCAGGGTGGAGTCCATGTCAAATACCACCAGTTTCCGGTTTTTCCGGTAGATATTGTCCACATGAAATGAAATATCAATTTCGTTTTTCCGGGAAATTTCCATGAAACTGCCCCGCATTTTCGTGATATCTTTCGGGGTTCCGGATACGGAAAACTGGACACTGGCCCGGGGCCTGGGATGGGGGCATTCAAACGATCTTCTGCCGGTGAGCCGGGTGATGGCATCAATATTAAGCCCCTGTGCGGCACACACCGATGCCACCAGAGAAATCTGGCGGGCCGTCAGGGTCTGGCCAAGGATGGTGATCATCCGCCGTTCCTTGCCCTGGGCCTTGACCCATTTTTCATAATCCTCCCGGGTGACGGTGTTGATGTCCACCCGGAGCCCAAGTTTGTGCCCTTCAAACAGGGCATCCTTGAAAATGGCGGAAAACTCCTCAGGCCCTGGAATTTTGGCCAGGATGCCAAGGGAGATGTGTTTGTGGATAACGGCCTGGCCGATATCCAGGATCCCCACCCCGTAACAACCCAGAATCTTAGTAAATCTTGCCACCAGGCCTTCCTGGTCCCTGCCGGTAATGTTGATCAGTACGATATCTTCCATGGCTAAATCAGGTCCTTTGCCGTCCGGATGACCACATCCCCGGGCCGGCAGTCCCCGTGCCGGGCCACAATGAGGCATTTGGCCTTAAATAAATAGAAAATCCGCTCATCTTTATGATCCAGGGTTTCAAAATTGCCCTGGCCTTTGGAAATGATCAGGTCTGCCTTTTCATAAGCCGTTACCAGCTCCTTAGAGCAATACTCAAGGATGGTGCCCGGGATGGCGGCCCCGGAGTCAATCACCTTCACCAGATCCGTCATCCCCGTATCCACAGCATCTGCCATGGTGGCGTCATTCAGGGCGTTGCCGCCCCGGACCACATAGGTGATTTTATCCTGGTCCATTTCTTCAATTAAAAGCTTGTCAAATACGATCTCACCGGTATTGTCGGAAAGCCAGAGAATGTGGTCCGCATTTTGGACCGCAAGCTCCAGGGCTTTGACATCTCCGGTGATTTGGGTTTCAAGGGCATGGGCAATGGTGTCCATGACCTTTTCGGGGCCAACGGTGGAGGCGGCCCCGAAATCAATGATATTCCCGGCAATGGAAAGCCTGACCCCGATTTCAAACCGGCCTGATGGATCTTTTGCCTCATCTTTTAAAGCCGAAAGTTTGGGATAAAGATCCAGGGCCAGGTCATTATATTCTTTCTTAAGCGCCTTATAGGGATCATCTTCGCCGGAAAACTTGCGGACACAGTCCTGGATCACTTTGGCCATCAGGGGCGGGGCAGATTCCATTGGCGCCTTTACCAGTTCGGCCATCACCGCCTTTACAATTTTCTGGTGAACCAGATCATCCTTAGTGGAAAGCCGGGCCGCATCCAGGGCTCCCCTGGCAATACAGGGCAGGCAGTCATTGTACATTTTCATTTCAAGGATTCCTCTTTCAGCTTTGCAAGCATCTCCATCAAACTTTTTCGATTGTTCAGGTCAGGGTTTTCCAATACCTTTTCAAACAGGACGCCCTTTACCCGGCCCACTTCAGGGCCGGTGCCCATGTCTAAAATGTCGATAATATCCTGGCCGTTAACAGCAAGGTCATTGATATTAAAGGCGGTCCGGGTTGTGATTTCATCTTTGATCTTTTTTACGCGCAGCCTTATATCTGAAATGGTGTACGGGGACTTGGCAAGGTTTCCCCGTTTATCGGCAATTCTCATGCGCATGAAATCCGGCCAGGTCAGGTTCAGTTCATCCAGCATGACCAGAAGGCGCCGGACCGACTTAGGGCTGGTCTTTTCCGCCAGAGGCCTCATATGGGCTTTGACCAGGGCAAGGATATAGGATTTTTCCTTTCCTGAAAACCTTAACCGGTCAAGATCCGCTTCCAAAGCATCCGTCTCTTTTTCATGGCCGTGAAAGGTGACCCGGCCGTCCTTAACGCCGGCCGCATCAACCTTTCCCACATCGTGAAGAAATCCGGCAAGGCGGAGCAGGGGCTGCCGGGCCGGCAGGGCATCCCCCACCAGCAGACAGTGTTCAAACACGGTTTCCCCATGATAAGGGCCGCCGTCCACCCCCACACACCGGGCCAGGCAGGGCAGAATTCCGGGCAGCAGCCCGGTTTCATGAAGACGCTCGAAAAATCCGGAGGGTCTGGCCATATCCATGGCCTTGATCAGTTCGACCCGGGTTCTTTCCCAGGCCACACCGGATTCGATCAGCCCGGCATGGGCCGTAATGGCCTCTTGTGAGGACCGGGCAATTTGGCCGTTAAGCCGGGCCGCAAACCGGCAGGCCCGGACCATGCGGACCGGATCTTCCATGATCCGCTCATCAGGGCTGCGGGTAAACCGGACCATCCCCTTTTCCAGGTCTGTCTTTCCGTTAAACGGATCCATGAGGGTGTTGGTTTCCGGATTAAAGGCCATGGCATTGATGGTCAGATCCCGCATGCCAAGGTCGGTTTCCGGAAACGCCGGGTCAGGCCGGCTGCCGGACCGGGCCGTGGCCACCTCAACACCGTTGACCATGCACACCGGAAAGCTTTTGCCCACCAGTTTGACCTTTTCACTGGCAAACAAGGAAAGAATCTGTTCGGGCAGGGCATTGGTCAGAATGTCAATATCCTTTGGACAAAGTCCGAGCAGCATGTCCCGGACTGCCCCCCCGGCCATATAGGCTTTAAACCCGTTGGCTCTGAGCCGCTCCATAATGGGACGGGCGTCACCCAGTTCCGGTATGGGGGTTAACCTGTCCATGAAATCTGTACGTTCATATTCTGATATCCGAGGCTGCCCCGCATTTCGGGCATGATCCGTCCCGGGAAAGGTGATTTTTAATTGTGTAGCCCAGCCGTTCCACCAGGAGGCTGCCGCATTTTGGACACTTTGTGTGTTCCCAGTCCGACCCGGGCATATTCCCCATGTATACATATTTTAAGCCGGCCCGATCCCCGATCTCACAGGCCGTTTCCAGGGACTTTGCAGGGGTTGGTCCCCGGTCCGTCATCTGGTAACAGGGGTGAAACCGGGACACATGCCAGGGGGTGTCGTCCCCCAGGTCATTGGCAATAAACCCGGCCATGGCCTCAAGCTCTGCTTCATCATCGTTAAGCCCCGGGATGAGCAGCGTGGTCACCTCCACCAGGATACCGGCCTTTTTCATCCGCACCAGGTTCTGCTTAACCGGTTCCAGTTCGGCGTTGCAGAACTGCCGGTAAAACTCAGGGGTAAAGGCCTTAAGGTCCACATTGGCGGCATCCAGCCAGAGGGCCATCTGGTCAATGGCTTCAAGGCTCATGAACCCGTTGGTCACAAATATGTTGGCCAACCCCTTTTCCCGGGCCAGCACCGCCGTATCCCGGGCCAACTCATAAAACACCGTGGGCTCGGTATAGGTATAGGCCATGGTCTCACACCCGGCATCCAGGGCCAGGGCCACGATATTTTCAGGGGCCAGGGGCTCACCCGGGGGCTTTCCCTTTGCATCTGAAAATCTGGTCCTGGCCAGATCATGGGCAATCCGGGCATTCTGGCAGAACCGGCACTTTAAATTGCAGCCTGCCGTGGCAATGGAAAAGGACAAAGACCCTGGCTTTAAGTGATAAATGGGCTTTTTTTCAATGGGGTCCACGGCATGGGCAATCACCCGGTCATAGACCAGGGAAACCAGCGTGCCGTTCCGGTTTTCCCGGACCCGGCAGATCCCCTTTTTCCCCTCATTGATCAGGCAAAAGTGGCTGCAAAGCCGGCATCTGACCTGGTTTGCGTCCAGTTTATCATAAAATGCCGCTTCCATAAAAAGCCCCCCCTTCTCAACCGGCCCCAAAGGGTAACACAACCGTCATCACGCGCGCCCTTTCATCCCTCATCCTTCAGCCTTCAGTCTTCAGCCTTTATATCCATCATCCGGGTGGCCAGGCCCGGGGCCGGTTTATAAAGCTTTCGGGTCCTGATCTTCAATGCCAGAGGCCGGGTCCTGAATTTGGGCACCGGCTTGATCCGCATGCCGATCAGGGTACCGTAATAGGATTTTTGCACCAGTCTTATATTTTCAATATAGGAAGCCGCTCTGCTGTGAAGAAATGGGAACTGCGGTGTTGTCCGCCAGACCACGGGCACATGCCCCAGGATACCGGACAGGGTCCGCTTGATGTCCCCGATACTGAAAAAATGGGCCTTTGAAAACATGCCCGGGATAAAAAACCCCTTTACCTGCCGGGCCATATTTAACGGGGCATACCGGTTCAGCACCCCGATAATCACGCTGTCCTTGGCCACCCGGCAGGCCTCTTCAATGGCCTTGGCCGGCCTTTCGGTATATTCCAGGCTGGTAAAAAAAAAGGCCGTATCAAAGGCGTTGTCTTCAAAAGGCAGGTCCTCGGCAGCTCCCCGGTGCAGGTCCACCTGGCTTCCCAGCCGCTCCAAGGCCTTATCCAGCATATAAGGGGACGGATCAATGCCGGTAAGGTTAAGCCCCCGGTCCAAAAGCGGTCCAAGGCTGGCCCCGGTGCCGCACCCGATATCCAGTATCCGGCTTCCCTTTTCAAGGGTCATGAGGTCCTGAATCAGCTTGAGTTCAAGGCCCACCTGGTACTGAATCCCCGGCCTTTCAAGCCAGGCATCGTACCGATCTGCGTCCATGAAATCAAATACATACCCCATTTTGCACCATCTTCCGGCTGAAAACCCATGGCTGAAGCCTGAAGGATCAAAGGACGGGAAGCCTTCAGCCTTCAGCCTAAATCACTTCAGTCTTATCCAATCGTTTCCTTAATCTTTTCCATCATCCGGTCAATGGCCAGGACGGCTTTGGAATCATCAGGCAGCTCCATTAAAGAGCGCTGCTCCATATCAAATTCAAGGAGATTGTCATCATCGGGGATGGTACACAAAATGGGAACCCCGATCCGTTCCACCTCATCTAAAAACGCCTGGCTCAACTTTTCCGGGGCCCGGTTAACAATGATCCCCTTGTGCTTGATTTCCAGCTTAAGGTCATCGAGCATCTCATTAATCCGGCCCACAGCCCGCAGGCCCCGCAGGGCGTAATCAGTGACCATCAACAGGATATCCACCTTACCGGAGGTCCTTCGGCTCAGGTGCTCCATACCGGCTTCATTGTCCACCAGAAGATACCGGTAATTTTTTTCAAGCTCATCGGTGAACCGGTTGAGAATATTGTTGACCATGCAGTAACAGCCCTGGCCTTCCTGGCGGCCCATGACCAGCAGGTCAAACTCTTTCTTTTCAATCAACACCTGGTTCATGAGCATTTCAAGGTAAAGGATCTTATCCATGCCCGAGGGAACGGCCTGGGGGTCTTTCATAAAATTTTCCCGGATATCCCCCACGGTATTCTCTATGGGCAACCCTAAGGTTTCCCCCAGGTTGCTGTTGGGATCAGCATCAACGGCAAGAAGCGGCCCGTCCTGTTTCTTTGCAAAATGTCTGACAGCCAGGGCGGAAACCGTTGTCTTACCCACCCCGCCTTTACCGGCCATGGCAATTATTTTACTCATATTCGCTCCAATTTTAGAAATTCAAATCACGTTAACTAACATAACGCAATCGATAAAAAAAGCAAGGTGGGTAAATTGATGGGACAGGGCCATGTGACTTGCCAGCTGTTTGATATGATAGTGTGGATAATAATGCAAAAAATGGAAACCGGAAACGGGAGTCCGGAGACCGGATCTTGCGATTCCCTCGGGTTGACGCATTCCGGTCTGCGGTCTCCGGTCTTCGGTTTCCTTCAAACACTAATTGAACAATTTTTTAAGCAGGCTGGTGGTCTGCTCCACGGGATTCTCGCGGATGGCTTTTTCTTTTTGTGCCATATAATAAAAAATGCCGTCCATGCCCTTTTCCACCACATAGTCTGAGAGGTTGGCCTTGACGTCGGGAACCAGGGGCAGGGTTTTGTACTTTGCCACCATGGTGTCATAGGCCTGGACCGCCTGCACCTCGGTTAAGGCCTCTTCCACCACAGGGGTCATGGCTTCGGACAGGTCATCGGACATTTTTTCTTTGAAATACTGGGTGGCCGCGTCATCGGCACCCTGATAAATCTCTTTGGCGTCGTCAAAGGTCATGGCGGAGATGGCATTCATGAACAGCTCTTTGGCCTTTGGCGTGGCCGCTTCCGCCGCCCGGTTCAATTTCAGTTCCAGGTCATCGGTAAGGGACGAGAACCCGGCTTTGTTCAGCAGGGACTGGGCCGTGGAGAGGCTGCTGGGCAGCGGGATATGGATATTGTCGTCACTGTTGAACCCGTCCGTGGCCCCCAGCTGTTTCACCACGGCCTCAGATGCCACTTCCAGCGCCTCTTTCAGACCGCTGGAGATTTCATCGACCGAGAGATTGGATATGGCGGACGAGGAAGATGACGATGAACTTTTGGTACTGCTGCTGGTGCTGTCCTTGGAACTGCCTGAGTTCCCAAGGGAGTTTAATACGCTCTTTCCCTGGTCCAGCCAGGAATTTCCGGCATAAGCCGGAAAGTTTAAAACCAGGGCCAGACAAATTCCGGCCAGGCCGGTTTTCCAAAAATCTTTCATTGTGTTCATTCTCCTTAATTTGTTAAGCCGGGGATAAGGCTGTTCAATACCCCCTTGGCCTGTTCTTTAACGCTTTTGCTGCTCGTGCCCGATCCCGAGCCTCCCTGAATCAGGCTTTTGAGACTATCGGCATCCGGGAGCTGGCTCTTGAGCAATTCTTCCAGGTCCACCCGGATTTTGGGCTGGGCAAAGGTTCCGGTTATCAGAACCGGCACTGTAAGGCCAGACCTGTCTTTGGTATCGCCCTGCCCTTTAAGGGTAGCCACAAGCTTGGTGTCAACCTTGAAATCAAGGGTTTCTTTAATCAACTGGGCCTTTCCGTTTGTCGCTACCCTGAGCAGCGGCGAAACAAGGCTGGCGTCAGTTACCGTGGCAGTGCCCTTTCCTAAGGAAAAGGGAATACTCAATTCGCTGAAATCGGTTCTGGGCTTCTCTTCAACGGTTTCGGAAAGGCCGACCTTTGCGCCTGCATTCCGGACCATATTGGCCAGATCCACCCCCACAATAGCGCCGTCAGTAAACCGCAGCTGCCCTTTTCCGCTTACGGTTTTTTTGATCATGTCAGGGGTCTCCCCTGTCATGGCAAGTTTCATATCTGCGGCCAGGGTGCCCTCAATAACATCCACGGCAGCGGCGGCTTGGACCAGGGGGGCGGCCTGGATATTTTTGGCATCCAGCTCAAACTGTGTTTTAGGGGTGTTTTTTCTGATGTCCAGGACACTGCTTGCGGCCACGCTGCCCTGGTACAGGCTCAACGATACGGGCGCAAGCTTGAATACCCCGTCTTTGCCCTGAACCTGGGCCTTAAGAGATTGGATGATGACATTGGCTGCTTTAAGCTTTCCTGCAGAAAGTTTTCCGTCCACCACCATCTGCCGAAGGGCTGTATAATCCGTGCCGGTTTCTGCCGGCTCTTTTTCTTTTGCAGAAACAGGAGCCGTTTTTGCTGAAGCTGCTTTTTGCTGAGCGGTCTTGGTTTTGGTCGTTTTTTGGGTGGCTGATGCGGTTTCAGTCCCGGCGGTTTCCTGGTCCTGGTCCGTCTGGGGCAGATACCGGTCCAGGTCAATTTGATCCAGGGCCAGGTCAAATTGGATATCCGGCTTGGCATACTCTTTTACCCGGGCGGAGAATTTCAAGGTGGAATCATCCAGGGTCAACACCCCGTCAGACACGGCCACCTGACCGGCATCGGCCTTAACTTTTGTCTTGAGGGAAACCGAATCCAGAACCTTGGGATCTGATGTTTCCATTGGCAGGGACATGCCTAACCCGGCCATCAGGTTCCGGGGTGAAAACGAATCCACTTCAACAGAAAGGTCGGCCCCCGGATTTCCGGCCGGATCTGTTATGGCCCCTTTGAGCTTACAGACCAGAAGATCCAGGGCTTTTAAGGTGATATTCAAGGGGATATCCCCTTTCCCCGGCTCTTTTCCAACGGGCCCTGCCTCACCGGACAGGGAAAGGGGTTTTCCATCCAGCTTAACAGACAGTTCCACGGGAATGGGTTTATCCAGGCTGATATTTTCAATAACCACGCGAAAATCCGTAAGCTTTTTGTCCACCCCGCCGGCAGGGTCCACATAGTGCACCAGGCCGTTGACAATGGAAAAATTTCTAATGGTCAACGCCTCAATGGGCAGACTGCCGGATTCGGTCTGTTCCTGTTTTTTTTCTGTAGGTTCGGCTTCTTTTTTTACTGTGGATTCTGTTTTAGGTGTCTGCTTCCTGGTCTGATCTTGTGCTGTCTGGCCCAGATTTTCCCAGTTGCCTTTTCCGTTTTTGTCTTTTTCCAGATAAATTTGGGGAGAATCAATCAGAAAGGTTTTAACCTCTATCTGCTTTGACAGCAGCGGCATGACCTTGAGTCTGACCTCGAAGGTCTTTATGGTCACCATGTCCAAAGCACTGAACCCTTTGGGATTTCCCAATTTGAGATCCGAAAGCTTAACACCGACCCAGGGGAACACCGACAAGTCCATGTCATCACCAATGGAAAACGGCCGGCCGGCCTGCTCGGAAACCAGCTGCTCAATTTCGGGCTTATACTGCTTGATATCCACGAACCGGGGAATCAGCATCACTGCCCCGGCCACCAGCAATATCAGGCATCCCAATGCGATCAATCCCCATTTTATGATCCCCTTCATTTGGTTTCCTCCACTTTTTTGCGATAGGTTTTTTACTTGAAAGGCTATTTAATGACAGGATAACTCTACCATGATCCGCCATTTTTTCAATGGGGTTTTCTGTTAACCGATCTGTGCGGCTATTGAATTCCTAATCAAATTCTAACGTTAGATCTTCATTTTTGGTATTATAGTATAGCCATGCCGCCTTTCATAAGCCTTCATAAGGAGAAACCAATGAAACCATATTGCGAAAACCGGGTGGTCCTGTGGGCCTGTGTTCTGATCACGGCCCTGTCGCTGGTCACCGGCTGCTCAGACAATGCCCCGGACCGGCAACAGCAGCAAAGTTCCGCCGCCTCCGGGAACGGTTCTTCCCCTGCCAATGATTCGGGGCCGTTTGTTGTGTATGCCGGATCAGAAATGAGCGGGCTTGAACCCATGATCAAAAAATGGGCCGATAAGAAAGGCTTTCATATTCAGATTCACTACAAAGGGTCCATTGACATGATGCGCATGATGCAGGATGGGACCGGCAGCCCGGCCGATGCCTACTGGCCGGCCCATACCATCTGGTTTATCCTGGGCGATACCAGCCATGCGGTGAAAAACAAACGAAGCATCATGGTATCCCCCATTGTGGCAGGCCTTAAGGAAAGTGTGGTCAAACGCCTGGGATGGGATCAAAAAAGCCCGGACATGGCGCAATTTCTGGCCGCCGCCAAAAACGGGGAATTCAAGTACGGCAAAACCAGTTCTACCCAGTCCAATTCCGGTGCACTGTTCCATTTAGCGGCCTGGTGGGCCTTTGCCGGGAAGCCTGAAACCTGGACCATGGACCTGGTAAAAAATCCACAGATCCAGGCCCGGGTAAAGGAGATGGAATCCACGGTGGCGGCCACCTCCGGCAGCTCGGGCTGGCTTAAATCCAAAATGGTGGATGATGCCGCCCGCCTGGACGGCATGATCAATTACGAGGCCATGATTTCAGAGGCCAATATCGGGTGGACCACTATTGACAAAAAAACCGGAAAGGAAGTCCACCACCCCGGCCTTATCAAAAAAGGCCTGGAACCCCTGCACGTGGTCTACCTGTCCGATGCCACCATGATGGCCGACCATCCTTTGGGATATGTGGACAAGGGGGATGGGGGGAAAGAAAAAATCTTCAATGAACTGCAAGCCTATCTGCTGACGTCTGATGCCCAGAAAGAAATGATCCGCAAAGGGCGAAGGAACAAACTTCTGGGCATGGATCCATCCCTGGCCGATAAAAAGGCCTTTAATCCCCGGTACGGATTTGACGCGGCCCGGGTGATTGCCCCGATCCAGCCCCCCAGGGAAGATGTGCTGACCGCCATTCTTGACCTGTACCAGGAAGAGGTCAGAAAGCCGTCCGCCACCTTCTGGGTGATTGACGATTCCGGCTCCATGTACAACAACAACGGTAAAGAGGCGGTCCAGCAGGCCATGGCCATTCTGCTCACCCCGGATAAGGCAAAGGCGTATAAGCTTCAGCCCACGGCCCGGGATATCCATGTGGTCATTCCCTTCAGCGATGTGCCGGGCAAGCCCATCACGGCCCAGGGCAAGGACCCGGCGGTGCTTGCCGCGTTGATGCAGAACATCAACACAATGAGTTTAGGCAATGGCACCGATATGTACGCCGGGGTTGTGGCGGCCCTGATCTACATCAAGCAGCATGAAGATCAGATCAAAGACCATTTTCCGGCCATTGCCGTGCTGTCCGACGGCAAGTCCAAAGGGGATATCAATACCGTTGCCGCAGCGGTTCAGCGCCTGGGGCTTGATTATGTTCCCATATTCACCTTGAGCTTTGGCAGCGAGGCGGATGAAACCCAGCTCAAGGAGCTTTCGGCCTCATTCGGGGGACGGTATTTTTCTGGGCAGCATGATGTGGCCGATGCGTTCAGGAAAATGAAAGGCTACAATTAGTGAACGACAATTCACCCATCTGCTGCGTTGCTGCAAAGATCTGCCATCCTCACAACCTGAAGGTTGCTCCGGTTGCAGATCTTTTTGCGCCTTGCATCTGGGCAAATTCTCGTCCTGACATAGCTGCATTAATAAGGTTTTCCAACTGGAATAAACGCGGATTAGAGGAGATGGTGTTTTCATGCAGGTAAACTGGAAAATGAATATGGTGATCAGCGCTCTGGTGACCGTGGGTGCCTATTTTGGGGCGGACGTTCTGCTTGAGTTTAAATGGTGGGTGGATGTGATCATCGCCTTATTTTTCGGGGGGATTGTTAATCAGCTGATCCTGCATGACAAAAAAGAGGACCATGAAATTGAGGTGGTGCCGGGCCTGACCCGAAAGGAACTCAAGGATGCCCTGGTTCTTGGCCGGGACTTTACCCGGAAAATAAACCAGATTGGAAAGGGGCTGGAAAGTGCCCGCCCGGACACGGCGGCCAAAATCCATGACATTGCCGCCATGGTCTCTGAACTGTTCGTCAACTTTGAAAAAGACCCCAAGGATCTGGCCACCAACAATGCCCGGCGGCTGCTCAACGACCACCTGCCCCGGGCCCACAAGTTTCTTTCCACCTATGCCGGGCTTGCCGCAGCCGGCCGGCTTACAGAAAACGAGACCGCCAAACTGTCCACCATGGAAGGAAAAATCACCACCATCAAGGAGAGTTTTTCCCGTCATCTGGAGGCCTTTAGGAGCAACGATTTTACGAACCTCCAAGTGGAGGGGAAGACCATGGAAACCATTTACAATATAGACATATAGCGGCTTTTATGAATCGGATACAGGAGAATAAAGGATGAACAAAAAAAGCATGCTGGGCATTCTGCTGGCCCTGGTGGCCATTGCCGGAATAGCCGTATTCCAATTTCTGGGAGACAGCGACATGCTCAAGGAGGTCAAGCTGCCTGACGCCATCACAGTCAAGGGATATGTGGGCGGCGAAAAAATGGGGTTTCTGGCCAATGACGCAGTGAAAAAGCTTCTGGATAAAAAATACCGGATCACCATCGACGCCTATAAAAAGGGGAGTGTGGAAATGGTAAAAGACCCGGTTTACCGGACCCCTGATACCGACTTTTTCTGGCCCTCCAATTTTGTGTGTGTGGAATGGTTTAAAAAAACCGGGGGCAAATCCAAAGGGGCCGATGTGATTTTCAACTCCCCTATTGTGCTTTACTGCCCGGCAAAGGTGGCCGATGCACTGATCAAGATCGGGGTGGTGACTGTCCAGGAAAACGTCCATTACATTGTTGATTTTCCAAAGCTTGCGGATCTTGCCATCACCGGCACCAAGTGGAAGGACATTGACCTTCCCATGATTCCCGGCAGCATCAAAATCCTGTCAACAGACCCGTCCGAGAGCAACTCGGGCAACATTTTTTTCGGCCTTCTGGCCAATGTGCTATACGGGGATGTGGTGAGCCCGGCCGCCATTGCCGATATCCTGCCCAAGATCAAATCCTACTATGACCGCATGGGATTCCAGCAAAAATCCTCAGGGGATGTGTTTGACCTGTTTATCTCCAACCCCTATACCTACCCGTTGCTGGTGGGATATGAAAACCAGCTCATTGAATATGCCATCCAGAACAGTGACGACTACAGCATTGAATTTTTGAAAAAAAATATCCGGGCCCTGTATCCCCAGCCCACGGTCTGGTCTTCCCATCCCCTGATCGCGGTAAATGAAAAGGGGGAACGGCTCATGGCCGCCCTAAAAGACGCGGAGATCCAGAAAATCGCCTGGGAAAAACACGGGTTCCGGTCCACCGTTAAAGGGGTGAGAAACGACCCGACCAAACACAAGGTATCCGGCCTGCCCGAGGTGATCACCTCCATTATCCAAATGCCGTCAGCAGAAACCATGGACATTATTTTAGAGACCATCAAACCATAAAGAAGCGGTTAGCATTTAGCGGTTAGCCGCCACCCCGGCGACCCAACCCGCTAACCGCTAAAGGTACCGGCTAACAGCACTAAAAGAAAGGAGTCCCGCCATGTCAGACAATGAATTTAACCTGCTGGATGAAATCAATGCCAGGAAAAACGCTCAGGCCGCGGCCCCTCAATCCCCGGCGGCACCCGCTGTTTCGCCTGAAGTCCCGGCAGCCCCGGCAGCCGCTGTGAAGCCCCCGCCGTTACCGGCCGATCCGCCTCAGAACCTGCCGGCCCCGGTCAACCTCAGCATGCTGGAGCCCCCCAGCCCAGCGTGCTCACCTGGGACCAGCTGGATCAGCCCCAGCAGGCCAAGGCCCAGGAGTATGGAAGTTCTGTGGTGTTCCATGACCGGAACAGTGTGAGATTTTACGGGTACAACGAAGAAAAGGCCATGTCCGATTTCCTGGACGAGCTGCTGGATGGCATCAAAGCCAAGGATTCAGATCTGGCCGGCGAACTGCTCATTGCCCTGAACCGGAACATTGACGACCTTAAGCTCCAGAAATTCCAGGACATTCTGGAAGGCAAAGAGGGCGGCGGTTTTTTTGGCATGTTCACCAGCAAGGCCAAAGAGCTGGCCAAGATGATCCAGTTTCTGGTGGACCGGCAAAAAAATGTCCGGGAACAGTTTGACAAAATGCAGATGCAGGCGGAAAGCGAACGGAACTGCCTGATCGAAGACAACACCAAATATCAGTTGCTGCTGGACCGGACCATCGACCAGATCACAGCGGTCATGCCCATCATCGTGGGCGGCCAGCTGGCCCTAAAGCGCGGGTTTGACGAGTTCAACGCCCTGAAGCAGCAGGCCACAGAACAGCCGGCCAACACCCTTCTGGCCTCCCAGGTCCAGGACTTTGCCAACAGCCTTGAAGCCTTTAACCACCGCCTGGTCAACCTCCAGATCTCCTTTACCAAGCGGGCCGCCACCACCATTCCCAAAATCCGGGCCATCCAGGATGCCCTGAACATAGAAATGGACAACCTGGTGGACAAGGTCATTTTTGTGATCCCGGCTTTGAAAGAGGCGGTGATCGATATTGTTACAACGGCCCGGATCCGAAAACTCCAGCTGACCAGAAAAGAAGAAGAAGCCATGATGAAGCGGGTGGAAGACCTGCGCAACCGGACCATGAAAGATGCCATCCTGGAAGCCAAACGGTCTGAAGGGGATTATGCCACCAAGATCGCGCTTCTGGTGTCCATGAAAGATACCCTGGTGCAGATCTGCACGGAAGGCCGGAAAATTGTTGAAGAGAACCGGCAAAAACGGGTGGAAGCGGTTGAAAGCCTGAAAACCGTCAAACAGGAGATGGAAACGGCCTTAAGGGAAACGGCAGTTTAAGCTGTTCTTTTACAAACCCGAAATACAAAAAGGCGGGTCCCGAAGAAACCCGCCTTTTTTCTTATGCTGATGTGCATTTGGGCTATGTTAGATTTTTTCTCCTGTACAGGCGGGCAAGCCCGAGCATGCCAAAACCCAAAAGAAAAAATGTTCCCGGCTCGGGGTTTGCGATGGGATCATCCCCG
Source organism: uncultured Desulfospira sp. (assembly GCA_963663165.1). Taxonomy (GTDB): domain Bacteria; phylum Desulfobacterota; class Desulfobacteria; order Desulfobacterales; family Desulfobacteraceae; genus Desulfospira. The sequence goes on from OY760175.1 coordinate 2,522,381, forward strand.
GTGGCGGAGGATTCATCTTCGTCAAGCCTTATAGAACCGATAAATGAACTGTCTTTAACACGGCCGTAGGTAAGGCTTACCGTCATGTCCGAAAATATACCGGTCGTTAAACTACCGGTGAGACCTGAAATATCTTCTGTTGAAAAAGATAAACGAGAACCCGTGCGATAGTTCAATGTCAAAGTGTCAAACTTTGCAGAAAGGTAAACAGTATCATTTTCATCAATAATCTTAAAAAAACCGCTGTATCCTGTGTATTCTGTACCATTAAAAGAGCCCTCAGCCACAAACTCAAACTTTAGTGCAGCACCATACAAATCTTGAAAATACTGCGCATCATCCTGCCCAATGTTTATGCCCGTGGCATTCGCGCTTATAAAAAAGTCTTTTCCAAGAGACCAATCCCATTTACCATCTTCATCCCAGATATCTGTGTCAATCAACGCTTTCAAAGAAATGGTCTCAGCTGAAACCGTATTCAGTCCAAACAAAAGGCTTAAAGCTATGAATGCTATGATCAGACCATACTTTGGTTTTAAATTCCTGTTTAACATATTGCATATCCTTTTGTGGGTTAAATATCAATTTTCCGTCGATACCCTGCAAACAACATCAGTCCGAATCCTATCAGTAACAGGGATGATGGTGCCGGTACTGAAGTTAACACAATTTCTATTTCTGCTGTTCCACTATAGTCCTGATCAAAACTAAAAGGGGTTGAGCCACCAACAGTCTCAAGCGCTATGTTCAAATAAAAATCCGTTTGAAATAAGTTGTCCCATTCTCCTCCGGTAATAGTATATTCAGGATACAGCTCGATGATGCCAAAATCAGCGTAATCGAAATCATCATAATCAAGGTCTCCGTCCTGCGCCGCTTCAATCACAGTAGAACTTTCAAAGGTCAAGCTCATTGTATTTCCTGATCCCAGGACAGCTGTCAATGTGACCCTATCTCCCACCGCCAACAAATCAGGAAAGCTTGATAAGTCTACAGCAACGTCTGTAAAAGTAAGTGTTTTGCTATCACCATCATATCCAAAATTCCCTGCTAACCCAATACTCGTAGCAGTAGCAGCCCATGCGGAACCGGATAAGAAAATGCCGATTATCAGTGAAGTCACGATAGAAAAGCGTCTTACAGTTTGCAACATAATGGTCTCCAAATTTAAAAAGATTAATTCTTTACGTTTAATTTCTAACATAAATCAATGCAAACCTGATGCCAAAGCAATAAAAAAATTAAAATTTGGCTATAACCCCCGATTGGCGGGACTTTCTACAAAAGATAAGAGACAAAGGAATTTAATAAATCTGATAAATCTAGGAAAAAAATGTTATACCTTGAGAAAAAAATGTTATAATTCTAGGAAAATTATGACATAACACCGAACTGCTCCAGGCAGGCCGCAATGGGGCGATGAACACGCTTTCCAAGCTTATCCGGCCACCATATAGCATCGTGTTTGAACGAAAAGTCACCCATCGGCTGCGTTGCAGAAAAATTTGCAATCCTCACCCCCCCCCATGGTTGCTCCGGTTACAAATTTTTCTGCGCCTTGCATCTGGGCAATTTTTCCCCCAAACAAGGGATTTCCGTTCAGCCAGCAACCGAATAAATGTCTAACGGTTTTCTCTTTCGTTAAAGCAGGGGATGCACAAAAGCTGCCCCCCGAAATGGCGGGTCCGGGTCTCCATGACGGTTTCGCCGCAGGCTTCGCATACCATGGGGGCCAGGAGACGGGCCATTTTAGGGGCAGGCCCTGCAGGTTCTTTTACATCAAAAAGATCGGAAAGATCAGCGGCCATCACATCATTGGAGATATCGGCCCGGGTCTTCTTCCAGACCTTCATCTCTTCATCGGTGAGGCCGGTTTCCGTCATTTTCCGGTGCAGGTCTCCCAAAATCTTCCCGTGGTCGCCGTAAATGGTGGGCCGGCCCACCAGGCGGGCGGCCTTGCCGTCCTTTCTGCGGTAGAAGGTAAAGGCGTTTTTCCCGTAGTCCTTGAATATCAGGTTGCCTTTGCCAAAGGTGCAGCCGGTCAGAAACTGGATGGCATCCACACCGCACATATCGGTTTCCACCACGGCCACAATCTCTTCATCTTCGGACAGGCCGCCCATCTGGGTCAAGGCCCATTCAGCGGCACGGATGCCGATGGCAAGTCCGGGACACCAGTGGCCGTGGAAACGGATGGTCTGCTCAACAACTTCTTTGGTAATGACGTTTTCACTCATGATTCTCTCCCTGTACTGTGTTAACGCAAAAGTTTTAAATTTTATAAGAATTATCCTGAAAAAAGGATACCGTTAATCTTCAATGTAATTGAATTTTCCGGGTGCCGGTTCAAACAGGCGTACGGCTCGCTATCGCTATCGGGATCGAAAAATTCGGTGCGCAGGCTTTTGTGTCCAACGGTTGACATGAGACCGCTTTATTTATCGTTTAAAAACAGTATATTATATAACCAATGGTGGGCAACGCTGCGCTTTTGCCCACCCTACCGAGCTACCCAAATCCCATATCCCATATCCCAAGTCCCATATCCCAAATCTATACCCCCATCAGATGCCGGGTATAGGCATGCCCCGGGTTTGACAGGATCTGCACGGCAGGCCCCATCTCAACCATGGAACCGCTTTGCATCACACCGATCCGGTCGGCAATCTTGCGGGCCACCCCCATGTCATGGGTGACAAAGAGCATGGTCAGCCCCTTTTCAATCTGCAAATTGAGCAGCAGTTTAAGGATCTTGGCCTGAACGCTGGGGTCCAGTGCGCTGGTGGGTTCATCGGCAACGATCAGTTCCGGCCCGAGAATCAGGGCCCTGGCAATGCACAGCCGCTGGAGCGCCCCCATGTTAAGCTCTCCAGGATACCGTTTAAGGAAGGAGGGATCAACCGACAGATGGGCATCGGTCAACGCCTGGACAACCCGCTGACGGATCTCCTCATCTTTAGAGGAAAGGCCCTGGATGACAAGAGGCTCTGCCACAATATCAAACACCGTCAGGCGGTGGCTGACCGCTTCAGCCGGATTCTGGTAGATGACCCCGATGTGCCGGGCCAGGGAGCGGTAGTTTTCTTTTTGCCATCCATCCATATCCCGGCCCTCAAAAATGCGCTGCCCGGTATCGGGTTTGATCACACCGGCCCCAATCATGGACAGGGTGGTTTTCCCGGACCCGGTCTCCCCCACCAGGCAGAAAATCTCACCGGACTTCAGGGTTAAATTGGTTGTGCAAAGGGCGGGAACACCATTATAGGCCTTGCGCACCCCTTTAAGTTCCAGCCGTTCTGCAATCCCCCCCCTGAGGCAGCGGATCATGCGGTTCCCCTCACCCGTCAGCATCACATTCTCACGAAAACAGGCATCCACCGTCTGGGAACACCGGGGATGAAAAAGGCACCCGTCTGACGGCCCGTGGCTGTCGTCATGAAGTGATCCGGCATGGTGGTGATGGCTTACCGGGTCTTCCCCTTCAATCTCCCGGGCATGGCGGTGGGTGATCCGGTAAAAGGCGTCCCCCCGGATACCGCCCAGGTCCCGGGGATTTCCCATGCCGGGAAAGGAACGGCCCAACCCCAGGGTATAGGGATGGCGGGGGTCCAGGAAAAGGGTTTTGCCCGGCAGAATTTCCATGATCTGGCCCAGGTATAACACGGCGATGTCGTGGGCCAGGCGGTCTGCCAGATCCAGGTCATGGGTGATGAGCAAAATGGCTTTGCCCCTGGCTGCCAGGTCCTGGATAACCGTTGTCAAAAAGGTTTTGGTCACCGTATCCAGGGCTGAGGTGGGCTCATCAAGGATCACCACCCCGGGATCCATGATCAGGGCCATGCCCATAAGGGCCCGCTGGATCTCCCCGCCGCTGAGCTCATGGGGAAAACAGCGCCCCTTTTCCTTTGGCAGGTGCATCTGTTCAAGGACCCGGGCGGCCTGCTCACGGGCAGGTTTTGCCTTGACCTGTCCCTGGACCATCAAAGGTTCTGCCACCTGGTCGATAACCGGGTATACCGGATTAAAGTTGGCGGCCCCGTTCTGAAACACCATGGCCACCCGGGACCACCGGACCTTGTTGAGTTCGGCTTCGGCGAGGTCTGTAAGTTCCGTTCCATTTAACCGGATATGCCCGGAACGCGTTGCTGTTTCCGGCAGCAACCCCATCACAGCCTTTCCCAAGGTGGTCTTGCCGGACCCTGATTCCCCCACCAGGGCCGTGATCCGGCCGGGTCTCAAATCCAGGCTGACCTTTTCAAGGGCCAGAAGATCGTGGGTGCCGTTCCGGTAGGTGACGGATAAATCTTTAATTTGCAGTGTCAAAATACCCCCTTGAGCCTTGGATCAAATACCTTTTCCAGACTGATGGAAAGAAAGGTCACCGTCATGATCAGCAGGGTCAGTAAGAGAACCGGCGGAAAAAGCCAGTTCCACCAGATGTCCAGGTAATAGTATTTTAAGGCGTGGCTGATCATGATCCCCAAAGATTTCCGGCTCGGGTCCATCAGCCCTAAAAATGCCAGGGAAGACTCCATGAACATGGCCATGCGCGTCTTGGTGGAAAAACCGATCAGATAAAGGGGAAACAGTTCGGGCATCAGGTGCCGGATAATGATATACCGCCCGGTGGCCCCCATCTGCCTGGCCGCATGGATATGAAGGCGGCTTTTGACCACCAGGGCCTGGGCCCTCACCCCCTTGGCCGTAGTGGGCCAGATCATGACCGACATGATCAGGGCCAGGATCAAGGGAGAGGGGCAAAACAATGAAGCGGTGATGATCAGGATCATGACGGCAGGGATGGCCAGAAGAATATCGGCCAGCCGCATGGTAAACTGATCCAGAATCCCGCCGAACCATGCGGCGGACAACCCCAGCACCACCCCGAGAATCAGGGAGACAAACCCGGCGGTCAGGCCGAATAGGGCCGTATTGCGCATCCCGAACAAAAGCTCGGAGAAAATATCCATGCCCCCGTCATTGACCCCGAGAAAGTTTTCCGCCGACGGCGGGCTCAAGGGGATAAAAGAGATGTCATCGGGGGCGTGGGGGGCAAAGGGCGGTCCGGCCAGGGCAAGGGTGAACAGCACCAGGGCCATGAGCGCGCCCGCCGCAAACCAGGGGTCCCGGATCAATTCACGGTAAATTTTAGTCCCCATGGTTCACCCGCGGATCAATAAAGGCATAGGTATATTCCAGCACCAGGTTGATGAACAGCACCATCAGGGAAGACAAAAGAACAATTCCCTGGACCAGCTGAAGGTCCCGGACGGCAATGGCGTTAAAGAGCAGGGTCCCAAGCCCGGGATAGGAATAGATGGTTTCCACCACCAGAGCCCCCGTGACCATAAAGGCAATGCGAAGGCCAAACCGGGTCACCATGGGCAGCAGGGCGTTGCGCGCGGCATGGGCATACCGGATCCGTGCCGGGGGAAGCCCCTTTGCCCTGGCCGTCTGCATAAAGGGCTCCTTGAGAATCATGACAATACTGGCCCGGGTGAGCAGAAAATTACCGGGGAAATAGGCCAGCACCAGGGTGGAAAAGGGCAATGCCAGGTGCCGGATCAGGTCCCCTGCCCACTGCAGGGGGGACTGGATGGCGTAAGCTGTCTGTGCCCCGGACGCCGGGAACCACCCCAGGTTCAAAGAAAAAACCAGCAGCAGCCCCACTCCTGTGGTAATTTCCGGCATGCCTTCCAGAACGGTCATGCACCCGACCCCGATCTTTTCGATCTTAAGTCCCCGGCGCCATGCGGTTTCCACCCCGGCCGCAAACCCGAAAACCATGGCAAACAGGTGGGCACTGCCCATGAGCAGCAAGGTCCACGGCAGGGACTCCAGGATCAGCTCACTGATGGGGGTCAAAAAGGCATAGGAGTATCCCCAGTTCAGGGTGACCAGATCCTTCACATAGGTGACGAACCCGTCCTGCCGGGCATAATAAGCCTGCATCTCATCGACCTGGGCCTGGGTCAGGGTCACATGGGATGAACCGTACATGGCGGTCACAAAATCCCCGGGCAGCATCCGGGGCAGGCCATAACCGGCAACCACCAGGATCAGGCCTGCCGCAAGGTAAGCCGCCGCTGTTTTTAGAAAACCGCCTTTTGGCATATCACTTGATCAGGGACATCTTGTTCTGGGGAATGGGGATGCCTTTGCTGATACCGCCTTTGGTATAGTACCAGGTAATCCCCTTTTCCGGATTGTAAGCCGCCTTTGAATCGGGACTGTAAAGGGAAATGGCCGGCAGGTCTTCTGCGTAAAGTGCCTGGATCTTAAAAACAATGGCCTTTCGTTTATCCGGGTCCATTTCCAGCATCTGGTCTGCCTGCAACTGTTCCAGTTCAGGGTTGGCATCATAACGGGCGCTGTTGACCGAGCCTGCCCCAAACTTGGAAGAGATCATCTCATTGAGAATCCGGGCATCCCCGCAGATGCCGCCATGGCCGGATACGGCCAGGTCAAAGTCCCAGTTTTTAACCCGGCTGTCCGTAGTGGCCTGCTCTAAGTTCACCAGATTGACCTTGATGCCGACGGCTTCCAATTGTTTCTTGATCACTTCGCCGTCCCGGTCCGCCACGGTTTCACCGGCAACGGTGATATTTGAGGAGAGCAGTTCAATTTCAAGAGGCTTGCCGTCTTTGGCAAAATACCCGTCAGCCCCTTTCTTGAACCCAATTTCCTGAATCAGGGCCGCGGCCTTTTCAGGGTCATATGAATAGACCGGGGTCTTTGGGTTGTACATCTCATGGTCCTTGCTCAACAGGCCGTAAGAGGCCGGGAAGGCAAATCCCCGGTGGGCCTTGTCAATGATCTCCTGCTGGCTGACGGCATGGGCCAGGGCATGGCGGAACCCTTTGTCGCTGAACGGAAATTTTTTGTGATTAATCATCAGCTTTTTGTTCCAGCCCCGTTCATCGGAAATAATGACCATCCCTTTTTTCTTGAGGGTGTCTGCCATCTCGGGTTTGATGTTGGCCAGGTCAACCTCGCCGTTCATCAGGGAAAGCAAGGGTTTTTTGGATTTGACATAGATCAGGCGGTCCGCCTTGGGGGCACCCAGGTGGTAATCGGCAAAGGCCTCATACAGGTAAGTCCCCTGGGCTTTATTGAAATCCTTGAACATATAAGGGCCGCTGCCGATAAAGGCCTTGGGGTCATTGAAGGTTTTGGGATCATCCACGGATTCCCAGATGTGTTTGGGCAGAATGACCATGGTCCCCCCGATATCGGACAGAAACGGAGAGTAGCCCCTGGAAAGGGTAATGATGACCTTATGGGGGCCGACTGCCTCTGAATGGCTTACGGCATCTACGGTGATCCATGAGTAGGGATGCTTTTTATAATATTCAAGGCTGAAAACCACATCTTCGGCGGTCAGGGGTTTGCCGTCGTGCCATTTGGCCCTGGGGTCGAGATCAAAGGTAAAGGCCATTTTTTCCTGGTCAAAGGACCAGGTCTTGGCCAGACAGGGAATATACCCGTTGGCGTCTTTCCAGATCAGGGAATCAAATACCAGGCTCATCCGGACGTAACCGGGGCCTCTCGGGTAGTGGCGGTAAGGATTGGGATATCCCCAGTCGCCTTTGCCGTCACCAATCCTGACCTCTGATGAAAAGGACGGGGTACCGATTCCCGCCCCCAAAATCACCAAACACACCATCAAACACAGCACACTGATCTTGCGAAAAAATGCGTTCATACCATATCACCTTTTAGTTTTAATTTTTTTTAAAAAATGAATCGGCACCATACCAATACATTTTCCCCGTTCAGGGGCAGACAGCCTTCATGGCGTGTTGATGATAAACTATGGACTGGACTTTAAACATTACCGGGCAAGACCTTCGTGATCTTATTGATCCGGTATATAGGCCACAAACCTTGTTTTTGTCAACCAAAGTCGGCATTCCGGCCAGGGCCGTCATATCTCTCCTGCCTGAAGAGTTTCAGGACTTAGGACTTGGGGGGAAGATTAAGGCTTCAAGGATCTAAATGTATAGACTTTAGACCCAAGAGCCCTAAAGGTAGCGCAAGTCTAACGTCTGAAGTCTAATGTCTAAAATCTATTTTAACGGCTTACCCCGCAGCCCGGATGCCGGCAAGGGAAAACCGGGTGATATGGGCGGCCATCCGATTGATCAGGTCCTGGTCCAAGGGGTGGTTTACGAAGTATTCGAGATCCCGGGGATTAATAGACAGCGGAATCCGGCACTGAATGGCAATGGACAGTTCACAAAAGGCCAGGGTTTCTGCATCCGGGTTAAAGCCCATAATGCGGCGGATAATCTCCTGCAGCTGGGAGCGCCTTGGCTTAACCAGATCATACCAGGCCTCCCGGATCAGCCCGGTGGGATTGCTCAGTTCCATCATGTAAAGCCGGGTAAAATACCCTTTCTCCCCGGGGTCAAAACAATTTTCCACCAGGTCCCGGATATAGGTTTCCAGCTGTTTTTCAGGGGATTCATTTTCCCGGTCAGCGGACACCGGGCGGCCAAACTTTTCTACGGCATACTGCCAGCATTCTGAATAAAGTTTGGATTTTCCGTCAAAATAATAATTAACCGATGCCCGGTTGGCACCGGCCTGCTCGCAGATTTCCCCCACCGTGGTCTTCTGGTATCCCTTTTGGGCAAACAACCGGCAGGCCGATTCCAACAGCCTGTTCCGGGTCTCTTTTCCGTCTTCCCTCTTGGTCACGCACCGCCTCCAAAACCCTTTGATAAAGAAGTATTTGACAACATTTATACTTCCCTATAGACTATCTCAAACTTTTATTTTAAACAAGCGTTTAAATTTCTCATGGGAGGAAAAATGAGAGGAAAAACGACCTTAACCTGTTCTCTTAAACTTGGCCTGTTTGTGCCGGCCGCAATATTTCTTTGCCTGATGATGGCCGGATGTGAAAAGTCCCAGCAGCAGTCGTCTCAGGCGCCGGCAGCAGGTCCCCCTCCCAGAGTGGCCGTTGCAACGGTCACCCCCGAAAAGCTGATGCTGACCACAGAACTGCCGGGAAGGACCACCGCCTGCCGGGTGGCCCAGATCAGGCCCCAGGTCAGCGGCCTGATCCAGAAGCGGCTCTTTACTGAAGGCGCAAGGGTTGAGGCAGGCCAGGTGCTTTACCAGATTGACCCGGCCACTTTTGAGGCGGCGGTGGACAATGCCATGGCCAATTGTGCTGCGGCAAAAGGGGCGGCAGCCCGGGCAAAGGCAGCACTCCAGGCCAGCATTTCCGACAAAGAGCGGATTGCTGCCACCCTGAACTTGTCCCAGATCAACCGGAAACGGTATGAAACCCTGTTTGAGAAAAAAGTTGTGTCAGCCATTCAACGGGACCAGGCCGTAACCGAGGCCAAGGCGGCCACCGCCTCCCTTGAAGCAGCCAAAGCCATGGTGGAATCAAACCGCCAGGCCGTTGATACTGCCCAGGCCACCATCCAACAGGCCCAGGCCCTCCTCAAAACCGCCCGGATCAACCTGTCCTACACCCGGATCACCGCCCCCATTCCCGGCCGGATCGGACGGTCTGCCGTAACCGAAGGGGCCATTGTCACGGCTTACCAGCCCCTGGCCCTGACCACCATTCACCAGATGGACCCTATGTTCGTGGATGTGCCCCAGTCCACCACGGAACTGCACCGCCTAAGGCAGAAGCTCAAACAGGGCAGCATCAATCAAAACGGTTCCACACAGAACCAAGTTAGGCTTATCCTTGAAGATGAAACCGCCTATCCCCTGGAAGGAACCCTGGAATTCCAGGACATTACCGTGGAGCAGTCCACGGGCTCGATCATTTTACGGGCCGTGTTTCCCAATCCGGACCAGATTCTTCTCCCGGGCATGTTTGTCCGGGCCGTTATCAACGAGGGCACCCGAAATGAAGCCATCCTCATCCCCCAGCAGGCGGTGTCAAGGGACACCAAAGGCAACCCCATTGTCCTGACCGTCACCCCGGATAATAAGGTTGGGCGCAAAACCGTTGCCATTGACCGGGCCGTCAACAACCAGTGGCTGGTATCCTCCGGACTGTCGGCCGGAGAACGGCTGATCGTGGAAGGCTCCCAGCGGGTAAGGCCCGGGGCCACGGTCCAGGCCGTTCCTTTTGAAGATAAGCCTGCCGATCCCAACAAACCCGGCGCGGCCAAATCTGACGGAGGCCACTGATGCTGTCAAAATTTTTCCTGGACCGGCCGGTATTTGCCTGGGTGATTGCCATTGTCATGATGGCGGCAGGCGGTCTTGCCATCTATAACCTGCCCATTTCCCAGTATCCGCCCATTGCCCCGCCCTCCATCTCCATTGAATCTTATTTCCCCGGGGCTTCGGCAGAAACCGTTGAAAACACGGTCACCCAGATCATTGAACAGAAGATGACCGGGCTTTCCGACATGATCTATCTGTCCGGCACCAGTTCCTCTTCCGGCCAGTCCCGCATCGAGCTGACCTTTGCCCCGGGAACCGACCCGGATCTGGCCTGGGCTAAGGTCCAGAACAAGCTTCAGCTGGCCATGGCCAGCCTTCCCGACGCGGTACAGCGCCAGGGTGTGACCGTGAACAAGTCCACCCGGAACTACCTGATCATCTTCAGCCTGATTTCCGAAGACGGATCCATGGACGGTACGGACTTAAGGGACTATGCCCAGTCCAACCTTGAAAAGATCCTTTCCCGGGTCCCGGGCGTAGGCGAGGTCAACAATTTCGGATCTCAGTACGCCATGCGGGTCTGGGTCAATCCGGACAAGCTGACCAGCTACAACCTGACCATTGCCGATGTCATTGCCGCGCTAAAAATCTACAATGTGGAGGTATCGGCCGGGCAGTTCGGCGGGACCCCGGCCGTTGACGGGCAGCGGCTCAATGCGGCCATCATTGTCCAGCATTTGCTGCAGACCCCCAAAGAATTTTCAAACATTCCCATCAGGACCAACCCGGACGGGTCCGTGATCCGGATCAGGGATATCGGCCGGACTGAGCTTGGGACGGAACGGTACGACATCCTGGCCGAATATAACGGCAAATCAGCCGCTGCCATGGCGGTCCGGCAGGCCGCCGGCGCCAATGCCCTGAAAACAGCCAATGCCGTCCGACAAAAATTGGAAGAAATGGCCCCCTATTTTCCCCCGGGGATCAAGGTAGTATACCCCTATGATACCACCCCCTTTACCCGGGTGGCCATTCAGGAGGTGATCAAAACCCTTTTTGAGGCGGTGCTGCTGGTTTTTATCATCATGTACATCTTCATGGGCACCTTCAGGGCCACGTTGATCCCCACCATTGCCGTGCCGGTGGTTCTTTTGGGCACTTTTGCCGTCTTAGGGCTTTTCGGGTTTTCCATCAACATGCTGACCATGTTTGCCATGGTGCTGGCCATCGGGCTTCTGGTGGATGACGCCATCGTGGTGGTGGAAAACGTAGAGCGGATCATGGCCGAAGAGGGCTTAAGCCCCCGGGAGGCCACGGCAAAGTCCATGGACGAAATCACCAGCGCCCTGATCGGCATCGGCCTGGTCCTTTCCGCCGTATTCGGCCCCATGGCCTTTTTTCCGGGCTCCACCGGCATCATCTACCGGCAGTTTTCCGTCACCGTGATCGCCTCCATGCTCCTGTCCGTGGTGGTGGCCCTGATCCTGACCCCGGTATTGTGCGCTTCATTTTTAAAACAGGTGCCGGCAGGCCATGAGCCGGCCGACAGTGCCGTGTTTTTCCTTCGTCCCTTTTTCAGGTGGTTTGACCGGGCCTTTAACGGGTTCAGGGGGCTTTATCTCCGGCTGGTGGGCCGGATCCTGGGCCGGCGCCTCAGATACCTTTTTTTGTTTGTCCTGATTGTCTGCGCCATGGGCTACCTGTTCCGGGGATTGCCCACCTCCTACCTGCCCGACGAAGACCAGGGCATCCTGTTTGTCCAGGCCATTCTGCCCACGGGTTCAAGCCTGGAACAGACTCAGACAGTGATCAACAAGGTCAGGGACCACTTTCTGACCAACGAAAAAGAGAGTGTTGAATCCATCATGACCATTGCCGGGTTCAGCTTTTCAGGCCAGGGCCAGAACATGGCCTTAGGGTTTGTCAAACTCAGGGACTGGGACCTTCGCCATCGGCCGGACCTGAAGGTCAGGGCTGTGGCCGGCCGGGCCATGGGCGTTTTTTCACAGTTTGACGAAGCCATGGTATTTGCCTTTCCGCCTCCTGCGGTAATGGAGTTGGGCAACGCCACCGGGTTTGACTTCCAGCTCCAGGATCGGGGCGGTATGGGCCATGAAGGGCTTATGGCGGCCCGGAATCAGCTTCTGGGCATGGCCGCCCAGGACCCGCGGCTGGTCAGGGTAAGGCCCAACGGCATGTCCGACGTCCCGGAATATCACATCGACGTGGACTGGGATAAGGCAGGCTCCTTAGGGCTGTCGGTCAGCGATATCAACACCACCATTTCAGCGGCCTTTGGCGGCTCCTATGTCAATGATTTTATCCAGTCCGGACGGGTCAAGCGGGTGTTTGTCCAGTCCGATGCCCCCTTCAGAATGCTTCCCGAAGACTTGAAAAAGCTGTACGTTAGGAACCGGGAAGGGAAAATGGTACCCTTTGCCTCCTTTGCCTCGGGAAAATGGGCCATGGGATCGCCGAAACTGGAACGGTTCAATGCCTTTCCCTCCATCAACATCTGGGGGGAGCCGGCACCGGGAAAAAGCTCGGGCGATGCCATGACGGCCATGGAGGAACTGTCGGCAAAACTGCCCCGGGGCATCGGGTTTGACTGGACCGGCCTGTCTTACCAGGAGCGGATGGCAGGCTCCCAGGCCCCCCTGCTCTATGCGTTTTCCGTATTTGTCATTTTCCTTTGCCTGGCCGCCCTTTACGAAAGCTGGCCCATTCCCATCTCCATTCTCATGTGTCTTCCCCTCGGGGCCATTGGCGGGGTTATTGCCGCCGGTTTAAAGGGGATGCCCAATGACGTCTACTTTCAGATCGGCATGCTCACCACCCTGGGGCTTACCACCAAAAACGCCATCCTCATTGTCCAGTTTGCCCGGGCCAGGGTGGATGAAGGTGTCGGGCTCATTGAGGCCACCTTAGAAGCCTCCAAGCTCAGGCTGCGCCCCATTATCATGACCTCTCTTGCCTTTGGATTCGGCATCCTGCCCCTGTATCTGGCTTCCGGGGCCGGTTCCGGTGCCCAGCGGGCCATCGGAACCAGCGTCCTTGGGGGAATGATCACATCCACGCTGCTGGTCATCTTGTTTGCGCCCCTGTTCTACGTGATTATCTACAAGCTGTTCGGCAAACACCGAAAACGGGTATAGGGAGGGTAACCGTTTAACCGTTCGTCATTCATTTTTGAAAGGGGGAACCAAATGTGGGAAACCACAAAGCACAACGCCGCCATTCTCGGCCTGTTTATCTGCATAGGCCTGAGTGCCTTAGGCTGGTTGCTGGGCAATGCCGCCCTTAAATTCAAAGCCTTTGAGCGGACCGTCACGGCCAAAGGGTTATCAGAGCATGAATACCCGGCCGATATGGTCATCTGGCCGATTCAGTTTAATGTGGCGGGCAACGATCTCACCGCTTTATACAATGCCCTGGAATCCAACGCCCTGGCCATCAAAGACTTTTTGATAAAAAACGATATTCCGTCCGATGAAATTACTTTTTCTTCACCGGCCATCACGGATAAATCCGCCCTGAATTACGGCACCGCATCAAGCCCGGATTTTCGCTATTCGGCTTTCCAGGCGGTCACGGTCTATTCTAAAAACGTTGAAAAGGTCCGCAAGCTCATGAGCAGCCTGTCCGAACTTGGGAAAAAAGGAATTGCCTTTACCGGCAACAACTATGAGGCCCAGACGGAGTATCTTTTCACCAGATTAAATGAAGTCAAACCCCAAATGATTGAAGAAGCCACCCGAAAGGCCAGGGAGGCGGCCCAAAAATTTGCAGCAGATTCCAACAGCCGGCTCGGCAAAATTAAAACTGCATCCCAGGGCCAGTTCAGCATCAAATCAAGGGATAAAAACAACCCGCACATTAAAAAAGTCCGGGTTGTCTGTACCGTTGTTTACTATTTATCTGATTAGCCTGGTAAAGACGGACCACGGTTTCTGCTCATTTTTCAGCATTAGCGGAAAGAAAAGTCCGTGAAAAACAGATCAGGTTTCTCCAAGTAAAAACACTTGGGCCATCTCATCCTGATTTGAACTATCGAAGTACCCGCAAGTTTTATTTGGCTCAGGGTTTTTTACCTTTGGAAGAAAATTCTCTTTGGGGTAAAGTTACCCCCTGCCTTATAATGATAAAGGCTTTTAACAAATAGCAGCTAAACAATTCGCTGCTGACTGCCCCGGTTGGCTGAAATTGTCCTTCGACCTTAAAAAGGAACCCGATGATAACCGTTAGACCTGAAATGAATAAAGACACAGCAGACCTGCAAAATGTTATAGATTCTGCTGTTGCAACACTCCGGCAAACTTATCGGCCCACCCAGAGGGCGATTGACAATAAGACTCAAAAAACCCTAAACTGCCAAAGGCTCGTTGCCACAATTGAGGACCAGGTTGTCGGATCAGTCCAATATTTTTTAGATCCCCCCTGTGTCGGTGTTATCGGCCTTGACGTTCATACAGATTACCGGAAAAAAGGGGTTGCCCGCAGTTTAATCTCCCGCATCAAAGAAATCGGTATGAGCAAAAAGGCCATTGGGATTAAATTGCACACCATTAAAGAAACCGGAAATATACGAATATTCAAACGCCTTGGATTTAAAGTTGTTTCGGAACGAATAGATGGTTTATTTGAAAGTGACCGGTTCGATACGCTGACCGATGTTGAGATGGTCATGGCGTTAACGGTTAATAAGCCCGTGGATCAAGTGACGGGCCGCCGCAATTCCGGGGACACGAAACAAAAATACTTACAATTAAGCAAAGTCCCCCGAATTACATGCAGACCCGTCGACCTGGGGGGGGCCTAACGACTTTTTGAAACACCCTGGTTTATAAAAGGATTTGGCTTTTACAACGCGCTCGGACGCTTGCACCGGTCGGTTGAGCCACCCGTTATACAAAACAGAAAACGACCATTGAATACACAAAATTCTCATATAAAATTCTCCGCAACATTGGGGTCGACAGAGAAAATTATTACATATGCTGTTGGCATAGGGGTTGGGGTTGGGGTTCCATTAATACTTGCTATTATTTTTTATCTTATTTTGGGGGAACCTTATATTCTGCTATTACCAATGCCGTTTCTGATCGCAATTTCAATAAGTTATTTTTATTCTCCCAAAGGGTATTTCATTAAAGGCAACAAAATCCATATTCACAGAAAAATTGGCAATACAAAAGGTCTTCCAATAAATCAAATTCAAAGCATAATTTATCCAGCAACATACCCTTCAGGATTTACTGCGGGATTGTTATGTGTAGCAGGAATATTTGGAGCATTCGGCGTATTATGGAATAAATCTTGGGGTGTTTTTCAAATGTATGTTACGAACAATTCAAACAGAGTGGAGTTACTTACTAAAAAAGGAACTCACATAATTTTATCTCCAGATGACCCACAAGGATTTATATCAGAGATAAACAAAAGACTCGACGGAATTAATAATATATAATCCCCCATCAACCCCTTTAAAGAATATTGGAGACTGTATGAAAGAAACAAACAAGATTGGGATCATTATTTGTGACCGTTATCGGAGATGTGCCGGAGGAAAATGTTTCAGGTCACTTAAGAATCGGGAGGGGGCGTTCAGCAGATACAAGGATATGGAAGTTGAGGTTGTTGGCTACACCAGCTGCGACGGATGCCCGGGGGGCAACATCGAGTATGCCGTGGATGAAATGAAAGCAAACGGAGCGCAGATAATTCATCTGGCAACCGGTTTGATTGTCGGATATCCGCCATGTCCCCATATCGTCTATTTTCATGACTATATTAAAATGAAATACGGCCTTGAAGTTGTATACGGCACCCACCCTATACCGGAAAAATATCTGAAGATGCATGAAAAACTTAAAACGTGGAACGATAATGAATGGCAGGAAATCATTGGTTTAACAATGAATGATGAAAAAATGCGCTTGGCCTATAACTGAGAGACCAGTTCCGGAAAAACAAAAATATTCGTAATTGAGTAAAGATACTCCCCTGAATTGCCGGCGGCCCGTTTGTTATGGAGCAGGCCCAACGAAATAAAATGAGGGGAAAATCTCGTTTCTAAAAGGCGCATGGCGAATTACCGGCGAAATTGGCGCCGGCAGAACAGAAAAGCTTTTCCACGGACATTTCGGGGAGTTGCACAAATAGCGCTGAACCCTGATTTCTTTATCATTTAGGGGATTGTTCCTGGGGTAAGTTCCATTACGAACGGTTAAAGTACTCAAGCAATGGCAGCCACGGACTTGATTATTTTTCTTGGCAGCCGTCTTGTTTCTTACAATGTTGTTTTTTATAAGCAGGGGCCGGGGTTGTGGGTTGATATTTTTTTGGCGAACTTATCTATAAAAAAAGGGGGGGGATGCCGAGGCATGAGCGGTTCCTGCTGTCTTTATCGATTGGGGATTTCTGATTGGAATTATCGTTCTTGGAGGTTGTTCTTTTCTCGCGACAGGCAATGAGGTATGAAAAGAATCGAATAAATATCAGGTACTGAAGTGTGGAAATCTATAAGAATAACTTGTTATGAGTAAGGATAGAGGGGATTATTATGACAAAGATTGATGACATCTACGATCACCAGGTTGTAACTCCGAAAGCTAGAGGCAGTATTCATAAAACTATACTCACATGGTTTTCAAAAAAAAGTCCTGGTCTAGTATTAGATGCTCCAGCTGGTTACGGTCATCTTAGCATGCATCTCAAAAAAATGGGCCATAATGTCATTTGTGGTGAAATTGATCCAGAAATATTCAAGGTCGATGGGTTGCAATGTATTTATACTGATCTGAACGAAAGAATAGACTCCCCCAAAGATAAATTCGACTACGTTTGTTGTGTTGATGGTTTGGAACATATGACCAACCCTTACAGGGCAGTACAAGAGTTTTCTCGTGTATTGAAGCCGGGTGGTTATGGCGTTTTTAGTATTCCTAATTATTCTAACATGGAAAAACGTGCAAAATTCTTTTTCAATGGGTACTTAACAAAACCAAAATCCTTTGATGATTATATGCAATCTGGATGCAATCTTTTCAATTTTCACAACTCCCCCCTGACGATTACTCTAATCGACTTAATTTTTAAAATTAATGGCTTTAAAATTGAAAATATTCTCAGAGATAAATTGAAATGGAAACAGTTCGTATGGACTCCTTTTGTGCTGTTGTTGAAGTTGCATGCCCATTTCCAATCAGAGAAAAAATGGAAAAAGTATCGATATGATCTTACACTAAAAAATGAGGTAATCTTAGGAGGCAATACATTAATTTTTATTACCAGAAAAAAGGACTCATAACTACGAATTCCAGACATGAATTCCGGGTGAATTCCGGGGACACGAAACAGGCAAATTCCGGGGACACGAAACAAAAATACTTACAATTAAGTAAAGTCTCCCCCGAATTACGCTTCCGGTTCCCAGCGGGCCATCAGCACCAGCGTTCTTGGGGGAATAACCACGTCCACGCTGCTGGTCATTTTGTTTGCGCCCCTGTTCTACGTGATTATCTACAAGCTGTTCGGCAAACACCGGAAACGGGCATAAGGGGGTAACCATTTAACCGCTGGTCATTCTTTTTTGGCTAAATACTCATCACAAATGACCGGTGTTTTTTTTAGCCAATCCAATTTCACCTGGAGTTGACCAACTTTCTGGTATAGCCGATCTCTTTCAGTTTCAAGGGCTTTGCTCTGATTCTCTTGACCTTTCCAAAATACAAAGCCCTGGAGACACTTGTTCTTGATCAATTTTCAAAAATATTTTAAAAACCAAATAAAACTTACAACCAATTAGATTATTCAAAAGAAACAAAATTTGACCACAAACTATACAACCGGAATACAAAATGATTCAAGAAAATGCCCTCACACCTCAAAAAAGTAAATGCCCTTTGTGTAATTCCGAAGGAGTTTTTTCTCATGAAGGAAAGGATCTGTTACATGGAACGCAAGGGTCACATACCTATATGAAATGTATGAATTGTGAAGCTGTATATCATCATCCAATGCCGGACAGCAAGACAATCGGCAGTTATTATCCGAATGTTTATTATCAGGAAATCAATAATCGCAGAAAACATTCAAAACTTAAAAAAGGAGTGCTGAAGTATAAATATAATTACAAGCATTTAGAAATCCCTTTACTATATAAATTATTAGCACCTGTTGCCTCACTTTTTCGTTATAAATCTTCAATTCCTTTTAAGCCTGATTATAAATGCCTTGATATTGGATGTGGAAATGGCAGGTTCATCCATTCAATGAATTCTTTAGGCTGGAAGTTTGAAGGCGTTGAGTTTAGTCCGGTAGCTGTAAAAATATGTCACAAAGCAGGATTAAGTGTTTTTGAAGGTGAATTAAAAGATGCAGGATTCCCGGATAATAGCTTTGATATTATTAGTGCTCGTCATCTAATTGAACATATCCCGGATCCTAAAAGCTTGTTCAAAGAAATAAGCAGAATATTAAAACCTGGTGGGGACTTTATTATCAGAACGCCTAATAGTAAAGCATTCGGGCGGAACTGGTTCGGAGTAAACTGGTTCAGCGATGATATTCCTAGACATCTCATTTTGTTTAATTCAAAAAATCTTACTATGCTTGCCTCTAAATACGAAATGCACCCCCAAAAGATAAAAACTTTTTCTTCACCGAAAAGTATTCTTAACAGCATTGATTATTTAACCGGGAACACTCAAAAGCCTTCTCGAAAGAAGAAGATGTATAAATTACTTGGAAGAATCTTTGCAACATTTTCAACATTAATAAATAGAGGGGATGAGCTTTTTATAATATTTCAAAAGAATTAGTAACTGTTCAGCAGTGCGCCATCCAATGTCATTAACTTAAGCGTTAATACAAGAAACTGGAAACAAGAGACAAGAGGGTGAAGCGCCGTTGGCGCCCATTTTATAACCCCTGCGCGTTATGCCAAATTTCTTAAGTTAATGGCATTGGTGCGCCATCTTCTAATTCGGGGACACGATACAAAACACTTACAACTAAGTAAAGTGCCCCCCTAATTGCGTTAGACCGACCTTGCGATCTCTTCGGCTTCGCTGATGCAGTACATCAGGTGCCGGGGGGATTTGGCATCCCCTATAAAGTGAAATTTGGCCGAACATTGGTTTTCAAGCTGTTTCATGGCCCGGACCGCCTGCTGTTTTTCCGAGATCACCACGGTGTCAAACCCGGACAGGGTGACGGACTCGGTATCCCCTTTTACCTTAAAGGTTACGCCGTCATCGGTAAACGTCTTGATCCCGGCATTCTTGTACAGGACCACATTGTTTTTCTTAAGGCGCTCCCTTAGATAGTACCGGTCATTTGAAGACATTTCCTCGGCATAGCTTTTTTTCCGGTTAAGGACCACCACCTCTTTGCCCTGGTCCGCCAGGAAATCCGCCGTGATCAATCCGGCCATGCCCCCGCCGAGAACAATGACCCTGTTTCCGGCAGCTTCTTTTCCTTCCAGCACGTCCACGTTGGTCACAAGGCCCATTTTAGACTGGAACAACCCCTTGATCACGGGCATATCCGGAAGGGACCCAGTGGCCAGGATCACCCGATCCGGGGCCAGTTCCCCTATTAATTCTGCATTAAGTTCCGTATCGTACCGGATATCCACCTTAAGATGGGCCAGTTCCTGCCGGAAAAACCGCAAGATGTCGTCCAGTTCACCCCGGCCCGGCGCCTTGGCGGCAAGGCCTAACAGCCCCCCGGAGGACGGTTTTTTCTCACAGATCACGGTGTCATGCCCCCTTAAGGCAAACAGCCTTGCCGCCGCCATCCCGGCAGGCCCGGCACCGGCCACCAGAACCTTTTCATGAACCGCTGACGGCTTTTCATCTTTGAGCTTGTACTCCCGGCCCACATCCGGGTTGACCACGCATCCCCCGGGCTCCTTGGCCAGGACCGCATGGATGCACCCCAGACAGCAGCCCACACAGGGCCTGATCCGGTCAAACTCACCGGCTTTGGCCTTGGCCGGATAATAGGGATCCACAATGATGGACCGGCCCAAGGCCACCATATCGGCCTTTCCCTCTTCAATGATCCGGTCGGCATGCCGGGGATCCTTGATCCGGCCCACGGTGATCACCGGGATATTGACCACTTTTTTTACGGCTTCGGCCAAATGAACAAAACAGCCGTGGGGGGTATACATGGACGGAATGGTCAGCTCAGTGGACCCGTACACCCCGCCGGACACATGGATATAGACCACCCCGGCCTTTTCAAGTTCCGGGGCTAAGCGGACGGCATCCTTGAGTTCCCACCCGTTCTTCATATAATCGTTTCCGTTGATCCGGATGCCCACGGGATAATCTTCTCCGGCTTTGGCCTTTATCTGGTCAAGGATTTCAAATAAAAACCGGGTCCGGTTTTCAAAGGAACCACCGTATTCATCGGTCCGGATATTGGAATTGGGGGCCAGGAACTGGTTGATCAGGTAGCCGTGGGCCCCGTGGATTTCCACTAAGTCAAATCCGGCCTCCCGGCACCTTCGGGCAGATTCGCCAAAACATTCGGCAAGGTGATGAATCTCATCCACCTCAAGGGCCCTGACCGGCCCTTTGACCACAGCCGGGGCGGGTATGGCTGACGGAGCGACTTTTTCCGGCAGATAGGACTGGCGCCCCCCGTGCAACAGCTGGACCCCGAACTTGACATCATAGGGTTTGACCCGGTCCACCATCTCTTTTAACCCCGGGATACACGAATCATTGTACATCTGGGGCAGGTCCGGCAGTTCCTGCCCCCCGGGGTGAATACTGCCCCCGCCCAGAAGCATCGTCCCCACGCCCCCTTTGGCCCGCTCTACAAAATATTCAATGAGCTGATCGGTTACATTGCAGTTTTCGTCTACGCCGAAATTAATGCTCATGGCCGACATGAGCAGCCGGTTTTTTAAGGTCATCTCCCCTACCTGGATCGGTTCAAAAAGACTGGATAGCATAGGCTGATCGTTCCTTTCAAATTTGAGGCTGCTTTTGCGCGGTAATGGCATACCACCCGTCTATCGCCTAATTTCAGGCCCTTGGACTTTCACGTTGATTTTGCCATGAAGCGCACCAAGGAAAGGCTTCTTGACAGCCTCCACGGGTTAAAAAATTACTTGACTTACCATTAAGTAAATATTATTTAACAGTAAGTCAACAATATTTTCTATTTGAAAAAAAATCATTTGTCAAATGAATTTAGGATAAAATCCGAAAGAAATGATCCATGACCGACCCTGTTAACTTCAAAAGCCTGGATAAAAGCCTGCGCCACCGGCTGATCATTGATACGGCCGCCAGAATCTTCCAGCAAAAGGGATACCGGAGCGCCACCTTAGATGATGTGGCCCAGGAACTCGGGATAACCAAGCCAGCCCTTTACCATTACGTTTCCTCCAAGGAAAGCCTGCTATCGGAAATCTACCTTCAGGCCCTGGCCAGTTTTTTTGACACCATCTATGAAATCAACGGCATGGATCTGTCGCCGCCGGAAAAACTCAAAATGTTTATCCGCCGCCACCTTAAAACCGTGGTCATTGAAAACCTGACCATGTTTACCGTATTTTTCAGCGAAGAAAACCAGCTGCCCAAAGAAGATTACGACCGTATCCAAAAAGAAAAACTCAAATTTACCCGGGCGGTGAACCACATTATCCAGGAAGGCATGGAACAGGGGTACTTTCGCCAGGTGAATTCAAAGCTGTATGCCAACGCCGTCATCGGCATGTGCAACTGGCTGTACCGGTGGTATACCCCGGGGCAAAGCCCGTTTTCATCTGACGAAATCGTTGAGCAGTTTACCGACCTGATAGAGGGTGGGCTGTTAAACCCCAGTCTGGAAAACGGGCCCCAAACCGCGCCCGCCCCCCGGACCCGACAGATGATCCTGCAGGAATTAAAGACCGCCGGAGCGACCATGACCCGCCTGATAGAAGAACTGGACCACCTGCCCGACCAGGAATAAGCCCCCCCTCAAACCAATTTGGCAGGCATCAATCTTTTAAACCGGCACCGGCTTGAGGCGGCGGCGGTGGCGGCGGGTCCGGCCGGGGCTTTCTTCCGGGCGGTGATCCGGCCTGGGCCTTTTGCCGTCTGCCGGACCGCGGCAGGGAAACCGGCGCCCAGATCTGGGGAACGCAAAACCTTTTCCATCCCCATTTAAGAATCCGGATCAGCCAGAAAGAGACCCACAGGGCCCAGGCCAGCATGGCCGCGCGGTAGGCCCACATGGGGATGGAAACCACCCAGGCCCGGGGCAGAACCGGGCCGGATACGTCATGGTAAAACCGCAGCAGGCCGGCGCTTGATCCGTTCCCCTTAATGGACATGTCCGGATGGCCCAGAAGGCCGTTGGAAATCCCAAAGACCAGACAGGCACCGGCGGCCAGGGTCAGCAGCAGAATACCCGCCTGCACCAGGTTGAATTTCATGCCCTCCAGCGGGTTGGCCTTAGGCCTGAAATCCAGGGCAATCAGCCAGCCGGCCACAAGGATAATCCCGGCCGGATGGTTCATGGTGATGCCGATGAACAGTAAAAACCACTGAAACAGGTTTAACGGGGTCCACCCGGTCTTTGACAGGCCAAAGGCAAGGATCAGAATCACAATAACTTCCGACCAGAACAATACCGCCGGACCCACGGCCTGTTCCCCGCCGATGAACAGGGGCCACCGGCTCCTTGAAAGCTTGATGTCCACACAGGTGTTGGCCGAAGGGATGCCTAAGTCCACCACCGGGGTCTTGTAAAGGGGACTGATGCCCTCAGGACTCACCCATTGCAGGACAATGGCCTGCTGGCCCGGAACAATGGGCAGCACCACCTGGTTGTTGTCCTGGCGGATGGGGCGGACCCGGCCCTTGATGGTGACCTCCTGAAGCCTGGCCCCTTCCGGCAGCAGGACAGTGTGGCGGCCGCCCTGGCTGCTTTTAATGGTCAGGTCCAGCCGTCCGTTGGCGGCACTCCTGCCCGGTTCCAGGTATAGCAGGCTCTTTTCAATGGTCAGGGTCTGGCCCTCAACGGCTTCAGGCCGGGTAACGGTAAGGACAAGGGTTTCCCCAGGCCAGGGATGCCAGGTGGGGTACCAGCGTTCCCCGGTTTTGTGGAAAATCACCGGGGTTCCCTCGTAAGCCATATGAAAAATGGGGCTGACATCCACCTTCCAGATTTCGGTCCAGTCCCGGGTGTCGGCGTGTTCAAGGCGGATCTGGCCGGCCGGGGTCAGAAAGGATTCCCAAGAGAGGGACTTCTGGCCGGGCTTAAAGTTGATTTTCGCCATGCTGTCTTCCACCCGGATGCCGCCGGTGGTAATGGATTCCCCCGGCAAAAGCCCCATATCCAGGACCATGCCCGATGAGGCGTCCCCTTCCCGGACCACCCGGGTATGGACTTTCCAGACAAGGCCCAGCATCAGGGTCCGTTCCACCCTGGCAAAGGCAGGCAGCACACCGGTCTCCAGCACTTCCTGATTTTCTGCCCTGGGATCGGCCTTTCGCTTGAACTGGAGCTGGTCATCAAAACTGCCGTCGGCATGACAGCCCTCCACGCTCCAGCCCTCTGCCGTTACATCCAGGTCATGGGGTTTTAAGGGAAACACCAGTTGAAACCCGGACTGCCGGCGGATGGGGCCGTCCATGCCGATTTGATGAAGCCCCCTGGGGATCATCAGCCAGAGCTGGCCGCTTTGTTTGAAAATGCCGGGCACCGGCCTGCCGTCCAGGCTGACCTGTGAGGCCAGCCACTGGCTGTCATCGCCGGGCAGCGGGACGGCCGTGTCAATGGCGGCATGGGCTGCTATCTGAATGGCCAGCCGGTCTCTGGAAAGGTCAATGGCCGCATGGGCCAGATCAGCACACTGGTCAAAACAGTCATCGGCCTTCAAAAGCCGCTGCTCAAGTTCCTTGAGCATCTCCGGGGACGGGATGTCAGACCCGTGGGAAAGCGCCGGCGCCCCCAGAAGAACCAGGCCGGCCAACCCGGCCAGCAGATACTGAATTCCGGGACCGGATGTATCTTTTTTCATGTTTTTCCCAATCCCGAGCATGCCCATGGCCAGCAGGGCCATCAGCCCTACCCGGACAAAGGCCAGGACCAGGTTGGCAAACGGGCTGAGCAGCCAAAGGGACATGGTATGATTCCGGTCCACGGGCCCGGACCATGAAAAGCCAATGGTCTCAAAGGCCGGCCACAGGGGCATGCCCGGGCCGGTCTGGGTCCGGGCCTTGGGGTCATACTGCATGACCTGATAGGTGTCCGGTGACGGCACCGGCACACTTTTTAGCAAAAGAGACCCGGCGGAGTAACTTTCCATCCGTTCGATACGGCCGGGGGCCGGCAGGATATCCGCTGACTCGTCCATATCCCGCCCCTGCCCTTTCATGGGTTCCCGGGAATGGGCATTAGACGTGACGGCGGACTGGGACATGGAGGTCCAGGGCCGGGCAAGTTCAGGATAGATCCCGATGCGCAGGGCCTGGACGGCATAGGGAAGTGCCGTGGCGGCAAAAGCGACCAGCACCAAACCCTGGCAGAGTCTGACAACACTGCGGGTCCGTCCTTTGGGCAGGTATTTGAGCAGGGTGAACCCGATCAGAAGCCCAAGCCAGATATATTTAGGGGCAGCGGGCTCATGATAAATCAGCACCAGGGTAATAAATGCCAATACGCTTAAGGGTTTTGAATACACCCGGGACAGGGCAATGGTGAAAATCAGGACCACAAAAAAATCCAGCAGGGTCCACTGCCCGATCCAGGTGCCGGGAATCCGGTCCACGCCCCGGGCATTAACCAGGGTCCATCCCGGGGGCAGATAAAGCTGGCCTTTGACCGATTGAAAATCATGGTCCCAGCCCGATGCCGGCACCTTTGAAATCCCGTTTTCAAAGGTGGCGTCCACCACCATGTTGACCTTGCCGTTCCGAAGCTCAATGCCGGCCTTTTCGCTGCCTTTCTCACGGGTGATGAGCTGTTCCTGACCGTCCACCGATACCTGGCCCGGATGGATATCGCCCAGCAGTTCCAGGCGCCAGTTGGTGTTTTTTTTGCCGGTGATCCGGTCCTGGATAAAATAGCCGGACCCGTCAAACCGCAGCCATAAGGTCCGGTCAAGGGACAGCTGGTCCGGCGCCGGGTCCGGGTCCCCGCGCTTGATCTGCTTAAACTTAAGGGTTGTGTCGGGCTGCATGAGATAGGATGGGTAGGACTGCCATGGAGAGGGCATGGCCGTCTGCTTGGGGTCCACCTGGTCTGCCCCTGAAATTTCCACCCGCCTTAAATCCGTCCGGGAACTGAAGGCCCAGATTTCACTGTCAGGCCAGAAATCCTGGTCCGGCCGGGTGAACTGAGCGGTTTCCAAGGGGCCGGCATGGCGCAGGTCAAGGGTGAGCCGGTACTGCCCGGGGCGGGCCTGAACCAGCAGCCGGCCGTCAGGCTCAAGCCTTGCCGGCAGCGGGCTTTCAAGGGCCACCGGGATGAACCGGCCGCTCTGGTATAACGGCCCCAGGGTCATTTGCCGGGCCTGGCCGGCCACCTCCAGGGTTAAATCAATGGCCATCCGGGCGGGAATATCATCGGTGATCAGCCGGAAACATTCGACTTTCAGCCGGTCTTCAAGCCGTTTTTCCCTGTTTCTCTGCTTAAGCCATAACCGGCCTTTTTCGTCCAGGTCGGGAAAGTCAACCCGCTTCTGGTTCACCTTTACCGAAACCAGCCCGGTGGATGGCGCCACTTTCAGGTGTTCGGGAAGCGACTTCCAGGAAAACCGTCCCCTGACCGTGTGGGCACCGGGAGACAGCATCAGGCCGGGCCGGTCGTCCTGTTCTAAAACCACCACGGATTCATTGTCCAGTAGGACATCCCGGGGCCAGTGCCGGCTGCTGCCCGGCAGGTGAACCCGGGTTTGGGTAAAAATCTGCCAGGACTGCTCAAAGGTGCCGCCCCTGTCCGTTAAATCCAGAACCAGCCTTCCGGGCCAGGCGCATTGAACCTGCCCGGGATTGTTGTACAGGGGGATACAGGACAGCTGGTCTTCTTTTTCGTAGAGCACCCACTCTTTCCAGGGTTCCAGAACCTTAGGAACATAAACGTCCTTTCCGGCATGGACCGGGCCGGAAAGGACGTAAAAAGAGGCGGCAACCATAAAACAGACACATATAAAACATGGAATCTTTTGATGGGTCATGGCGATATCCTTTTTTTGAACTATCAAGAATCATTAAGGCATCCTCAAGGTCTTGGGAAACCGGGTTTCACCATAACGGGTCTAAGCGGATAAATCAAGCAGCGGTCTTGAATCGTTCTCGGTAATCGCAAGCAACCTGCCAACGGTTTGGTATGTGCCCATGAAAGAAAGAAGAAACTGGAAACAAAAAAGCGATACGGTTCCACGGGTAGTTCCACGGGGCCGAACCAAGCATAATGCTATAAATTAAGTGGTTTAAATCGTAAAAATGCTTAAAAATGGTTCTATAATCGCTTTTTGAGAGCCCATTTTATGCCTTGCCATAATTCCGCATAATTCCGGGGACATAATACCAATTTCCTGTCAACTTTTTATAAAAACAGTATCATATCCCCGGAGTTTCCCAGGAAGGCGAGTCTTTTATTAACATGGTTTTCGAATTTATATAAATTATGACTTATACTTACACGATTGATCATTTCATTCATCAGGCAGTTCTTCGCAATTTATCGGAATGCTGATTTAAAAATTCATGCCGAACTTTTAAATCCGGCATATCCATTCCATTGTCAGCCTCTTTTCAAGGTCCTGATGTCGTTGGCGGGTTCAATTCAATTTGGGAGATTGATATTTATGTCCAGTACAACCGCATCGAAAATTCGTATGACGATTAGAAAAAAACTGACCCTGTGTGTTGTGATTCTTCTGTTTATCGTGTCATCTGGTATCGGTGTCATTGCTTATTTCCAGGCCAGGCAGGCCATGACCGAAGCGCTTGAAAAGAGCCTTACTATGGCCTCCCGGCAGAGTGCAAACATTATTAAGGGGAAAATAGACACCTATAAACTTGCCATGGAGGGTGTCGCCGAGCGGGAAGCGATTCGGAGCATGGCGTGGGAACAGCAGGAAAAAATCCTTACCCAGGAGAGGAGACCCGTCGGCTGAAATTTATGGGTATGGGTATTATCATGCCGGATGGGAAAGCCCGTTATCCCGGCGGAAAGACGGCAGACTTAAAAGACCGTGCCTATTTTAAAGCAGCCATGTCCGGAAAAACCAACTATTCGGATATTATTATTTCCCGGGTCACCAACTCCCCGGTCATGATGCTGGCCACCCCCGTCAAGTCAGGCAATGGTCGTATTCTAGGCGTGCTGCTGGCCCGTCTGGACGGAGACTGGCTGAGCCAGGTAACCGATGATGTTAAATTCGGCACCCAGGGCTATTCTTATATCGTGAATAACAAAGGTGTTCTTGTTGCCCATCCGGATCGGAAAAAGGTCATGGCAAGGAAAAATCATATTGAGGACGCGAAAACCGATAAGACACTGGAAAGCGTCGCCAATCATATTTCAACTATGATTGAGAAAAAAACCGGTTTTAATGAATATGAATTTAATGGAACCAGATGGGTTGGCGGATTTTCCCCCATTGAGGGAACCAGTTGGATCGTAGCCGTTGTTACCGAGGAAAAGGAGCTTTTCCAGGGGATCTACAGGATTCGCAACTGATCTGGCAGACGTCTCCTCCCAGATTGCAAAAAATTCAAAGCACACGGCAGAGTTGTCCCATGAGACCGTTGAATCCACAGAAAATGTCAATGGTAAAATCAGTTATGTGTCAGGGGCCATGGGTGAAATTTCAGAATCCATAGCCTCCATTTTATCCTCGTCCCAGCAGATGTACACCACCATCCAGGAGATTGCCGGCCATGTCTCTTCCGGGAACACCATGACCCGTAACGCCGTAGAGCAGGCGGACAGCGTCTCAGGACAGGTTCATCAGCTCGGGTATGCGGCAAAGGATATCAGCAAGGTCACGGAAACCATTGCCGATATTTCCGAACAGACCAACCTTCTGGCACTCAACGCCACCATAGAAGCGGCACGGGCCGGGGAAGCAGGCAAGGGATTTGCCGTGGTTGCCAACGAGATCAAGGTTCTGGCCCAGCAGACCGCTGAAGCCACCGAGCAGATCAGTCATAAGCTTACCGGTGTGACCTCAAATACGGCGGATGCGATAAAGGCTATAGAGGGCATTGTCGGCGCTATCAATGACATTCACGAAATGACCGAAGCCGTGGCCTCGGCCATTGAAGAGCAGTCCGCCACCACCCGGGATGTATCCCGGAATATCAACCAGGTTGCCGAAGCCTCTACTGAAATCAAAGGCCATATTACCCAGGTGGCCGGGGCCATGGAAGAGGTGCTTGAAAATTCAGGCCGGGTGCGGGTTGATTCGGGCCAGACCATGGACGGCAGTCGCAAACTGCGGACAAAAGTCCAGGAGCTGTCAGGCCTGAATGATAATATCTTTCAAAAAGAAACTTTTTTCGCAAGGTTGAAAATATCACGAAACAATTGATTTTAAATGGTTTTCGGATTTTATGAGGCAAATTCGGGCAATCTGATCAATTGACTTTTTATGGGATTAATTATATAGGGGGATGCCTAGGATATTTCTTTGCTTCAGCTGGTGTTATAAACATTAAAATAATGAAACAATTATTGGAAGGTTACGGCACCTCCAGAATACTTGATGGGGTGGCATATCATTTTTGGGCCGCCTGTTGTTTTCTTAATCTGGGGATGGCATCCCCCCTGCTGACCGGGGAAACCCGAGAGAGGGAGCGCATTGGAAATGGAAAGAAGAATCATCATAGCCGATGATGAGCCTCGTTTTGCCAACTCGTTGAAATTTTTGTTTACCCAAAGGGGCTTTGAGGTGAAAACCTGCCTGAACGGGGAAGAAGCGTTAGAAATATTTGAAGAATTCCCGGTCAAAGTGGTTGTCACGGATATCGAAATGCCCAAAAAAAACGGACTGGATCTGTTGCCGGACCTGGTCCGGTTGGACGAGTTTGTCCAGGTGATCTTTCTTACGGGCAGGGGCACGGTTGAAAATATAAAAGAGGCGTTCCAGGCCAGCCGGAATACCTTTGAATTTTTTACCAAACCCCTCAAGGATATGGAGGTCCTGTTTCAGGCCGTTGAGTCTGCCCAGCGAAAGTATGACACCATGAAAAAAGCACTTGGCCTGCAGCGAAAAGCTGAGCAAAACCTGGTGGAGGCCGGCCAGATTTTTGATGCCCTGGAAACCATGATCTATGTTTCGGACATGGATACTTATGACATTATTTATTCCAATCGAAAGTTCAATCAGGTCATGGGATATGACCCCTATGGCAGCCAGGACAGGCCCAAGTGCTGGCAGATTATCCATGGCGGTCAGCAAGCGCCATGCCGGTTTTGCACCAATCCCAGGATAATGGATGACAAGGGCAGGCCTGCCGGTCCGTTTGAGTGGGAATTTGAAAGCAAAAAAGCCGGCCGCCGGTATGCCATTGTTGACAAGGCCATAGAATGGCATGACCATCGCGTTGTCCGGCTTTCCACCCTCAGGGATATTACGGAAAGACGAAAATATGAACAGCTTTTCAAGGAATATGAGAAAAAGCACCTCCAGGTTAAAAAATTAAAGAGCCTGAGTACCCTGGCCGGGGGAATCTCCCACCAGTTCAACAATGCGCTGTCCGTCATCTCGGGCAATCTGGAGTTGATTGAAATGGTGTTTTCCCATGACGGAAAGCTGAACCGGTATACCGGCAACATGCATCAGGCCATTGAGAAAATGGCCCAGCTGACCGCATCGCTGCTGGCCTATGCCCAGGGGGGAAAATATAAAACCCGACCGGTTATTTTTAACGATTTGCTTCACCATATCCTTAAGAACCTTGACCATATGCTCGGGGAGAATGTTGTCCTTAACACCTGTATCTGTGCTGAAAACCATCAGGTGAGCGTTGATTCGGTGCAGATCCGGATGCTGTTAAAGGCCATTTTTGAAAACGCCCTGGAGGCCGGCTGCCGAACCCTTTCCGTCACCTGCGACATGGAAATCCCGCCTGGAAACGATCTGGATAATCCGGGCCTGGAAAACCAGGATCATATCTGCCTTAAGATTGAAGACGACGGATCAGGCATGGATGAAGACATCCTGGCCAACGTTTTTGAGCCCTTTTTTACCACAAAATTTCAGGGCAGGGGGCTTGGCATGTCTGCGGTTTATGGGATTGTAAAGGGACATCAGGGCCGGATTGCCGTGGATTCCATATTAGGGTCCGGGACCCGCGTCAGTATATATTTCCCGATTTTTAAAACCGCACCGCCTAAAAAAATAAACGGTAATAAACAAGGCCTGAAGCTCAATGTCCTTTTGGTGGAAGACAAGGATGATATTCGCAGCAGCACAAGGGTCATGCTGGAAAAAATGGGGCATACCGTCTTTGAGGCCGGAACCGGAAGACAGGCCATTGATTTTCTGGAGTCCCATGACAGCCCCATTCACCTAGCCCTGCTCAATTACCTTATGCCTGATTTCAAGGCCGACCTTATCTATCCCATGGTGGTCAGGGAACAGCCTGAAGCCGAGGTGGTGATATTAAACAGCGGGGGCATTACGGCCCCCGTTCAAAGACTTCTGGATTCCGGTGCCGGCTCTTTTATGCAAAAACCGGTGACCGTGGATGAACTGGCTGAGAAGATCCGGCAGATACAAGAGGCAGGAGGCAAGAGATAAGCAACAAGGTTGAATCCTGAATTTTGATTTTTATCTTCACCACCTCTTTTTATCGGCTCATCGGTCAAACACACTTTAGAAGGAAGTGGGGGATGAACCTGGGGTCCAGCTGCTCCGGGGAAAGCCGGCCGTATTCATCTTCAAGTTCTTTCACCAGGTTTTTTAAAACGGCTTTAACCCCCTGTCCCATGTCGGGTTCATCAATGCCGGCCTGGTCGGATACAAAGAGCATTAAATCGGCCAGGGCCGGGCTGTCTGACGGGTCCAAAGATTCCTCTGATGAAAACAACTGTTTGAAAAACGGCTTGAACTGATTCAGGTCAATGGGGGACAGTCTTAAATGTCCATCCTTGTCCAGACCGGTCCGGTTTCTGGCCCACAGGGTCAGCAACAGGCTTTTGTAGGTGAGAACCCCTAATTTAAATGAGGAAAGGTCCGGGTCTAAGGCCCTGATCGTAAGATCCGTCTGCCGGATCTGATCCAGAATGGTCTGAATGGCAGTGATATCCGCTAAACTTTTAAAGTTCCGGTACAATAATTTCCCGGTCCGGTAATTGTCATAATACAGGGGGCGGTCCAGAAAAAGGCCGCCGATCACCCCGAGAAAATCTTCCCCAAGAAAGCTTAAAGGCAGGTTTTTCTCCAGGGTAAAGCTATTTTTGTACCAGGTCTGGGCCTGGGTTTTCAGCTGAATCCCCGCCCTTGAACCGGTTCTGAAAATATCTTCTAAAAAATAGGTTTCAAGAATTTTTAGGGGGGGCTCCGGCGCCAGGTCTTTCTGAAGAATTTCAAGGCCCAGGCTTAAGGTGTCCGACGCCTTTTGAACGGTTCTTTCCATGGCCTGTATTTCCCTGATCCTCACCCGGTCGGCGCTGATGATTTTGTTGATCAGGGCCGCAAGCTCTGATTCCATTTGAAGGGATAAGTCTTCATCTATCAGGGACAGGGTGGTGACAAACAGGTCCTCTCCTTTGATCTGGCTGCCGACATACTGAGGCGGAAGGGCCGTATCCGGGTTGAGTTCGGCTTTCATTAATGCGGCCGGCCGTTTCCTTAAGTGTTTGATGTCTGTCGGCTGGTAGATGCCGATGGCCTCATGGGGGGGCAAAAACCCCTTCTCCGCTAAACGGATGGTTTTCAACCGGAACTGTTCTTCTTCGGCCTCAGCCGGGAGCAGGCTTAAGGTCTCCAGCATCAGCCCGTGAAAAACCGAAAGGTCCATGGCCGCCAGGGTGTTCATCATCTTTTCAATGAGGTCTGCCGTATCTTCGGGCTGAACCACCTGGGATTCAACATCGCCATCCCCTAACGAGGGATCATCCAGGTCCTGGTTTTTTTTGGCCAGATCCGGAAACCTGAAATAAAATTTTTCGTCAAGGGAGATATAGTCGTCAAAATCTTCGGGCGGCAGTTCATCATGCTCCCGGATCCGAATCTCCATGTTTTTGAACAAAAAAAGTTCAAAGTAATCGGGTTTGTCCGTGATGATCCATCTTAAGAACCGTTCCGGGGCCGCCTGGAACATGAGGCCTAAAGCCCTGGACATGACCGGCAGATTGAGCTGGTCGTCTTCCCAGACTTCCATATCCAGGATATGCTCCCACTGGTCGGACCGGGCTAAGGACAGAACCGGGATAAAATCGTCCACCCCGATTTTATGCATCAGATAATACAGGTCCTGGTCCGGGAAAGACTGGATCAGGGTGGCCGGGCTTGGGGCACAAAGAAGCATGTCAAGGGCGGTTTCCGAATCTTTGGATAAAATTTCCTTACGCTGGGCGGCAAGTTTGAGTTCCCGCTGCCGGATATTGGCCAGTTGATGGTCGCTTGTCATGGGGTTATCCTGATATGTTTTGGTTGCAGATTTGGATATAGGGGGCAAGGTGTTGATTGCCTTTGAACTTGTTCAGATGGGCCAGGGCCCCTTTAAAGTCGCCCAGGTTCATCAGGCAGACCCCCATGCCGGTTTCAAGGGTTTCGTTGCCGGGATATCGGGCAAGGCCCTGGGCCATGAAGGAGAAGGCCTCTTGAAACCGTCTTTGCTTCTGGTACAGCATGCCCAGGCCGGCAAAGGCCCTGAAATCCGGGTAAAAGCTTAAGGCTTTTTTGAACAGGGCTTCAGCGGTCTGTTCCGGTTTTTTGATCCGGGGATCCGCTGCATAATCCCCCTGAAAAAAGGTTAAGGCGAGTCTGGACAAAAAATCCGCATGAAAGGGGGACAGCGCCGGGTCCGGGTCCAGTTCAAGGGATTGTGCAACCCCTTCAAGGCCTTCGTAAAAGCTGTCCCTTAAGGCATCCCCAAAGGCTTTTACCTGCTCAAAATCCAGAGATTCATCCAGCTCAAACCAGGGGATGTCTTCGATTTTTTCATGCCAGATATCTGCTTTGAGCAAATTTTTGTCAAGGGCCCGGGTGTAAAGATAGGTGCCCGGGAACACCACCAGCATGTAAAATACAGCCCCCAAAGGGCCCAGGCGGTTTAAAAGGGTGATGCTCTCTTCAATGGTCTGCTGTGTCTCCCCCGGGGACCCGTAAATAAAGTAGGCCCGGGGCAGAATGCCGGCCGCCTTGGTTAAGGAAAAGGCCCGGGCCGCCGTATCATTGGACACGGGTTTGCCCAGCACCTTTTTAATGGGGGCTGATCCCGATTCCACGCCAAAACTGATCTGGATGCAGCCGGCCTTTCTCATGGCCGCCAGAAGGTCCCGGTCAACGTAATCCACCCGGGAAATGGCATTCCAGGTGATGGAAAGCCCGGATTCTATAAGGATGGCGCAAAATTCCAGAACCCGGTCTTTGTCCATGGTAAAGGTATCGTCACAGATGAAAAAATGGGACACCCCCTTTTGGGCAAGGGTCTTAATTTCATGGGCAAACCATTGGGCCGAATGAAACCGGACCCTTGACTGTCCCCAGAATTTGGGGGAGCCGCAAAAGGTGCATTTGCCCGGACACCCCCTGGACATGGACAGGTGCTGGAAGGTAAAGTATGTGGAAGGGTGAACCA
Source organism: uncultured Desulfospira sp. (assembly GCA_963663165.1). GTDB lineage: Bacteria > Desulfobacterota > Desulfobacteria > Desulfobacterales > Desulfobacteraceae > Desulfospira. The sequence continues at coordinate 2,556,304 of OY760175.1, forward strand.
GGCTGTCCAGGTCGGATATTTCCAGGGCAGGGCCTGTGTCTAAAATCCGGTTTTCATGTCTGAATAAAAGGCCGTTGATTTCTTTTAGCCGGTCCAGCCGCTGCCGGGTATGAGGGGCTGTCTCATCTAAGGCCCGGGCAAGTTCCAGGCAGGCAGTTTCCCCCTCTCCCTTGACGATAAAATCAATGTCAGGGCAGGCCTCCATAAAAAAGGACCCCATGAAGGTGGGGGCAGGCCCCCCGAAAACAACGGCGGACTCCGGCAAAAGGGTTTTGGCGGTTTGGGCGCAGTCCATGGCCTGGTGCCGGTTGGCCGTGGTAACTGAAAATCCGATGATACCGGGACTTTCTTTCTTCAGGGCGTCGGCAAAAACAGCCGGCCCCCGGGAGGTGTTGCCGGTGCCTAAGGCGGCCAGGTTTAAAATCCTTGCCCCAAACCCGTTTTCGATCAACAGGGCGGAAAGGTAATAGAGCCCGATGGGAACAATAGTGGCATCATTATCGGTTACCCGGGGATCTAAGCAGGCGGGGTTGACAAATAAAACCGTTTTCATAAAAGGTCCTTAGAAAACCGCCTACCAGACAGAGACAATCAGGTCTTCCAATTTGCGTTTGGGCACATGGTGAACCTGATGTTCGTCCCTGAAATACTTTATATCCCCGTCTTCTTTCACATCGTCGATTTGGGCGATTTCCTTTGGTTTGCCCAGGGCAATCACCAATTTGACCTCCAGGTGGTCGGCAATGTTTAAAAATTCCGTAAGCTTTTTGATATTAATAGCGGCAAACATACAGCCGGCAAGGCCCATGTCCCGGGCCCCCAAGAGCATGGTCTGGGCGGCAATGCCGTGGTCGCACCAGAAGTTGTCGGCAATGGTGTGGTCCCCCATAATCACGATATAGGCGGTAGGGCGCTCTTCAGGCTCCGGGCCTTTCCAGTCCTTTAAGTAAGCGGCCCAGGAAAGACAGGAAAAAATCTGGGCATTTTTTTCTTCACCGGTGGAGATGATATACTTTAAGGGCTGCTTGTTGGCACCCGATGCCGTGTACCGGGCCAGGTCCACCAGGTCCTTCACCGTTGCGGGATCAATTTTATGGGAGTGGTCAAACCTTCGGCATGACCGGTTTCCCTTTACCAGTTCCTTGAATGGTTTCATTAAAAGGCTCCTTTTTTTATAGCTATAAGCTTTTAGCCTTTAGCTATTAGCTTTTTACCGTTTCCAATGACCCTGCCAACAGCTAACAGCTAATGGCTGGCAGCTAATGGCTATGTATATCAATCCACTCCAAAACCTTGTCCATTTCCCGGGCCATTTCAGCCAAGGCCTTTCCCCGGTGGCTCACGTTGGCCTTTTCCGCCCGGGTCAGCTGGGCAAAGGTTTTGTTGAACTCGGGGAAAAAAAACAAGGGGTCGTATCCAAACCCGTTTTCTCCCTGGGGTTCCCGGGTTAAAATGCCGTCGCACCGTCCCTCATAGGTGAGGGCAGGCCCTGTGGGGACGGCAATGGAGATGACACATTCAAAATGGGCCTTTCGGTTGTCTTCATCCTTGAGGGCATCCAGCAATTTGGCCACATTCTGTTCATCCGTGGCCCCTTCTCCGGCATACCGGGCCGAATACACCCCCGGGGCATTGTCCAGGGCGTCTACGCAGAGCCCGGAATCATCAGCCATCACCGGGTATCCCAGGACCCTGGCCGTAAAAGAGGCTTTTTTATAGGCATTGTCGTCAAAGGTTTCTCCGTCTTCCACCACTTCTGGAATGGGGCCAAAATCCTCCAGGGTCCGGATTTCAACCGGAAAATCCCTGAGCAGGTCCATGATTTCTTTTTTCTTCCCCTTGTTTGTTGTGGCCAGCACCAGTATCTGTTTCACTGTTTTGCTCCTTGAGGTTTAAGGTTTGGGGGTAATATAAGGCAGCAAGAGACAAGAAACAAGGGGCAAGAAACAAGAGACAGGAGACAGGAGACAAGGGGCAGGAAATCGGAGGCTGGAAATGGGAAACCGGGGACCAGGGCTGAAGGGGAGCGGGAATGGGGTTCAGGGTCTGGTGCCCATGAGGGTCAGTTCCACTTTCCGGCTTCGATGGCTGTTGTCATGGTTGATGACCACCACCTGCTGCCAGGTGCCGAGCCTTAAAACGGATGAGCGGACCGGGATGCTGACACTGGGGCCGAGCAGGGCAGACTGCACATGGCTGTGGCCGTTGCCGTCGTGCCAGGCCTGTTCGTGGGAGTAAACCTGGCCGGGCGGGGCCAGTTCGTTGATGGCCCGGCAAAGATCCGCCACCACCCCGGGCTCATATTCAATGGTGGTGACCGAGCCGGTGGAGCCGGGGATAAACACATGAAGGATTCCCGAGGCCACCCCGGATTCCCGGATAAAAAGGGACAGCTCCGGGGTGATGTCCCGGATGTCCGGGCCGGTGTTCATGTCCAGGGTAATGGTTTGTTCAAATAATTGAATCTCAGGCATTGTAATAAAGTCCTTTAGGGGTTTAGGGGCTTAGGCTGAAGGCTGAAGGGGGTTAGGCTTAAAGGATTGAGAGCCTTCCTTTAAGCCTTCAGTCTAAACCCCTTCAGCCTGATAGCCTTTTAAACCTCATAATCCACGGTCCGGGACGCCACCGGATCCGTGTAATGGATAATGGTTTCAAAGGTTTTCAGGTTGATGCGGGCCGTGGCCGTATGTTCCTTTCGGCGCCATTCAATGATCATCTCATGGTCTTTGGACTTGAGCAGGGAAAACTCCCCGTTAAAGGCCGGGTAGGAGTTCCGGAACTCCATGAGTCGCATCAGCCGCTGGACCACAGGTTTTTGGACTTCTATAGCAATTTCTTCTAAGGTGTAATTGTGCCGGTTGATGTTCCGGCCCTGCCGGGTGGATTCCACCAGCTCAATATCGTTTTCACCGGCCAGAAGCCCCACATAATACACCTGGGGGATTCCCGGGGCGAAAAACTGGATGGTCCGGGCGGCAATATAGGCATCGTCATTGGAGCCTAAGGCCGAGTAATAGGTGCAGTTGACCTGATAAACATCTAAATTCTGGTATTCCGGGCCCGAGTAAGTCTCTTTGATATTGGAGCCTTTCTGGTAGAGGGCTTCAATGGTCTGGTCAATTTCCTCCTGGGAGAGCAGGTCCATGACATCCACCACGCCGATGCCGTCATGGGTGTCCAGAGTGGTGATCTGTTTTTTCGGGCATTTTCTAAGCCAGGCTTTAAGCCGTTTGCCGGTTCCCATGTATAGGGCGTGAAGGACCAGCAGGGGCAAAGAAAAATCATAGCACCAATACCCTTTTTCCGCTAACTTGAGCTGGTAAGAGTAATGTTCATGAACCTCGGGCAGGATCTGGGTGTCAAAGGCCGAGGCAAAGTCGTCAAACCAGTCCAAAAGTTCCCATATCTTGGGCTCCAAAAAAAAACAGGAGGTGCCAAGCGCCATGGTGGTGTAGGCAATGGCATCCAGCCGGATCATCTTGGGCCGGTTCCGGGCCAGGCGAATGAGAAATTTTCGCATGACCTCCCGGGTTTTGGGCGAATCATAATCCAGGTCAATCTGCTCATAATCAAAGGTACACCATATTTTTTCCAGGGTGCCGTTGGGTCGCTCTATGACCTGGTAAGGGGGCCTTGGTTTGCGGGTATAAACAGTTTGCAGGTCCTCATCCTTTACCCAGCCGTTTGGGGCCAACTTGTTAAAGCTTAAAAACATGTCCGCATACTCACTGGCCGCCCCTTTGATGATGTAATCCTGGAAAAATTTAGACTGCCGGGAGATATGGTTGACCATAAAATCAATAATCAGGTCAAAATCCTGGCCGATTTTCTCCACGTCCTCCCAGGTGCCGAAGGCCGGGTCCACCTCATCATAGGTCTTGGGGGCAAATCCCCTGTCCGAAGAGGACGGGTAAAACGGCAGGATGTGGACCCCTCTGACCGCTTTTAAAAAATATTTTCTTAAGGCATAATGAAGCTCGGCCATGTCGTGGCCCAAACTGTCCGGATAGGTGATCAACTGGATTTTGTTTTTGAGTGTCATTGTAAAACAGACCCCTTTGCTTTGGTGGTAAACCGGTAATGGTCCATGCCTTCCAGCATTCCGCCGGCATAGGTGTTTGTTGCAAAATAAATATTTCTTCTGGCGCGAAGCTCTTCAAGTTCGGGGCTGTAATTGCCCACCACTACCCCTAAAGGCTCTCCTTTGAGCATTTCCGCATCATTGCCCGAATCTCCGCAGACCAGAAAATTTTTTAACGGGATCTGCCACTTGTAGCTTAAATACCGGATGGCCTTTCCCTTGGATGCCCGGTAGGGAAGAATGTCCAGGTACTTGTTATGGGAGTATATCAGGGTGTAGTGGAACCGGTTTCTGGTCAGCACGTGGTGGACCCTGGCCAGCCGGTCTTTACCGGGTGTCATATAATAGCTTAGTTTATAGGGGGTCTGCACGGCCTTTTCCTGGGGACGGATAAACCCGATCTCTTTTAAGCGCAGCCGGATCAGGTCAGGCTTCCAGTTTTTTGAAATATGGGTTTCCCAGCCTTTGTCCGGGTAAAGATCCCGTCCATAATGAAGGCTTGCCCCTACACCGGAGATAATGATGTCCGGTGCCATGATCCCGTGTGCTTCAAGAATGGAAAGAACCGATTGAAAAATTCTTCCCGATGCCACGCCAAAGCCCATCCACTTTGAATTTTCCTTTAAAATGGCCATAAGGGCTTCAACTTCAGCCGGATCTCCGCCCAAGAGGGTATTGTCAATGTCGGTAATGAGCATGAACTTCAGGCCGGTCAGCCGCTTTCCAATGCTGTGGTCAGGCGGCGTAACTTTCATATCGGTTCTCTGGTATTTCCGGCACAGGGTGCTGACCTGATCCACATAGGTGTTGACATGGCTTTTCCAGGTATACATTTTCCGGATATTCAAGATCCCGTTTTTAGAATACTGCTGCCACTTGTCCGGATGAACCATGATCTCTTTGACGGCCGATGAGATGGCTTTGGTGTCTTTGGGATCCACCAGGGTGCCGCTCCGGCAGTTCCTGATGATATCCAGGGGCCCGCCGTTGTTGGTGGCCACCACGGGCAGGCCGCAGGCCAGGGCTTCAAGCAGGGTCAGGCCAAAGGGCTCGGTAAGGGAGGGGTTGACAAAGACCCCTTTTTTACGGGCGGCAATCCGGTAAAGCTCAGGCACCTCATACTCAAAGTCGTGCCGTTTGGGAATGGCCATTTTGCCGTAAAGATTGTACTTATCCATTAACAGCAGCATCTTTGTTAAAACATCCCGCTCAGTATCCTCTTTTAAGGCAATGTCTTTTCTGATCCCGGCAAACACGGCCAGGTTGGCAATGGCCTGAAGGTCGTAATCTTCGCCATAGGCCTGAATGAGACCCTCAATGTTTTTCCGCTTATCCGGGCGGCACAGGACCAGGATCATGGGCTTGTCCGGGTGCTGGAAGAACCGGTCCAGTTCACTGGTGATGGACTGCCGGGCAAACAAAACCATCTCCTTTTCATCACTTTCCTCGAACTGGTCATGGTAATAGGGATGAAACCGGTCAATGTCGATTCCCGGCGGAATGACTTTGTACCGGGGCAGGGTCCTGTTCTTGTACATCCCGTACTGGCCTTCAATTTCCTGGGTGGTGGAGGTGACCACCAGGTCGCAGGTTTTTAAGATGCTTTCTTCCACCCTGATCCGGTGTTCGATTTTAAGCCGTTTGTCCAGATCAGCCGGGTCCGTGCCCTGGGCCGTGAGCCTGGCTTTTTTAGGCCGGCCAAGGGAGTGTCCGGTGTAGACAAAGGGGAGTCCGAAAAATCTGGCCAGCTCCTTTGCCACGTAGCCGGCGTCCGGGTAATGGCCGTGAACCAGGTCCGGTATGGTTTTCTGGGTCTGGATAAATTTGATGGTTTTATCCACAAATTCGTCCAGAAATGGCCAGAGCAGTTCTTTTCTGATATATTTTTTCCCCCCGCACTGGATTCTTATGATCCTGAATTTGTCGTTGACCTGCTCCCCGGGAAGGCTGTAATCCTCAGAGCAGGATTTGTCCTGAATTCTTCGGGTGAACAGATCAATTTTTCTGATGCCGGGGTGTTGGGACAACGCCTTGCACAATTCCACCAGATACTTGATCTGGCCGCCGGTATCCGCATCAAAGCCCAGTTCCATGTTGTCTGCTCTGAGCAGGCCGTGGATACTGAACATCTGTATGTAAAGTCCTTTGCCGGCAGTCATAGGCTTGCCAATTTTTGGATAAATTCAAGGTAAAAACCGTCATCGTCAGGCAGGGCCCCCCGAATCTTGCAGATGCCCAGGGCAAATTCATGGGCCAGGTGCAGGGAACGGTCCTGTGGCGCCCCTTTAAGCAGGCAGGCCGCGGCCATGGCCGCATAGGCGTCTCCGGCCCCTACCGTATCGGCTATGTTACCCTTCAGGGAAGGTAACCCGGTTTTTTCCACCTGTCCCTGAAATGCCCACAGGCTTCCGTTGGCGCCAAGGGTAAGGATAAGGGTTTTAATTTTATGGGTGTTCATAAAGGTGTGGAGCAACGAATCAATTTGGGGATCAAAGGGGTCATGGCCTGAAATCAGCCGGAACTCTTCGTCACTGAGTTTAAGGATATCCGATGCCCCAAGGCAGGTTTCAACCGTGAGATCAGACCAGGCATCAGGCCTTAGGTTGATATCGCAGAACACCCGGGTTGCGGCCGGTTTTTGTGAAAGGATTTGTTGAATCAGTTCCCGGCCATTCAGGGTTCTCTGGACCAGACTGCCAAAGTAAAGACAATCGAAAGATTCTGCCATAATGCCGGCCAGGCGGGTGTCAAACTCAATATAATCCCAGGCCGCATCAGCGAGAATCTCAAAGCCGTGGCTGCCGTCATCATACAAGGTCACCTTTACGGCACCGGTGTCATGGACCGGGTCAATCTGGATATCTAAGGTGTCAAAGCCATGGGAGTCCAGAAATTTGAGGATACCCCTTCCGTTTTTATCTTTGCCCACCCGGGAGATGAACCGGACATCAACGCCCAGTTTTTTTAGATGAAAGGCAAAATTAAAGGGCGCCCCGCCCAATTGTCTGCCGTCCGGGAAAAGGTCATACAGAATTTCGCCTAAAATGAGTATCATCACGTCAAAATTTTAAATCCAAAGCAATAAAAAAAGAGTTATGCTTTGTTTGGTTCTAAATAATTTGGTTTTGGCGACGGTGTCGCTTTATTGGGACTGGGGTGTTTAGTTTAATGCAGTATACCCAGTGACATGAACTGCGTCAAGTTTCCTGGATTTTCGGTGTCCGTGAACCTGATGTGAAAGGGATCAGGATAACTTCAATATAATGCAGGGGATTAAACTGAAGGCGGAAGGGGTTTAGGGTTTTGCATCCCTTCAGCCGAACCGCCTTCAGCCTAATTACCTTATTCAACCTTGAATTTAAGGCAAACACCCTTTATGATTAAAAAATTTTTAAATAACCAGAGGAAGATACCATGGAACAGTCACAGTTCATTTTAACCGCGTTTGGCAAGGACCGGCCCGGAATTGTCGCCCAGATTGCTGAAATTATTTTTGAAAACCAGTGCAATCTTGAAGATTCAAACATGGGCCACCTGGCCGATGAATTTACCCTGATCCTGCTCTTGTCCGGCCGGGGGGAAAATCTTGAGCAGGCCCTGTCCCGGGATTTAAAACGTCTGGAAAGGGAAAAGGGGATATCGGCCTTTATCCGGCCCGTTGAATATGCCCATCCGGCAAATGGGGAAAGCGGCCAAAAGGCCGTTATAGGGGCCGAAGGGGTGGACCAGGCCGGGATTGTATACAAGATCAGCCGGCTACTGGCAGACCGGGATGTGAACATTGAAACCCTGGCCTCCCGGAAAAAATATTCCCCCAACAGCGGAACCGCCATGTATGATCTTGAAATCAAGGCGTCCCTGCCGCTGAATATATCTCCGGCCGCTTTGAGCGATGACCTGGAAGAACTGGGCAATGAGCTGAACGTGGATATCCGCCTGGGGTGATCAGGCAAGTCGTGCCAGAAGGGCCTCCTGCTCATCCAGGATCTCATCCAGGATCCGGGGGCTGGTATAGGGATTCATCAGAACCGACCGCAATACCACCACCTCTTTGTCATCTTTGGCAGACACCTTAAGCCGGGTCCGGGAGACAAAGCTTTTGCCCGCCTCCCGCTGGGTGCGCTGGATACGGGTGTTGAGTTCATCCAGCTTCTGGTTCAGCTGCCGGCAGCGTTCTTTATCCGGTGATGAATCCAGTTCTTTTCTGATAGGAAGGGGCACCAGACGGTAGGTTAAAATATTCAGCCGGGGCCTGGAAATAAGCTGGAACAGGGGACGGGCGTTGATTTTTTCGGCAAAGATTTTGGCCGTCTCAATGCCGTGGTCGATCATGAGGCCATACCCCTTTGATCCCATGATTTTCAGGGAGGAATCAAGAATCAGGGAATTGGCCTCCCGGGACCCCTCCAGGGTTTTGATGCCCAGATCAACGGATCCTTTCCGGTTGACATAACGGGCATGGTAAACAATCTGGTCCATGGCTTTAGGATCTTTGAAATAGACCATCCCGGCGGTCATGGGCATGTAAAACTGCTTGTGGCAGTCAATGGTTACGGAATCGGCCTGTTCGATACCCGAAAGAAGTCCGGCATATTTCTCCGATAACAGGACAGGTCCCCCCCAGGCCGCATCCACATGAAAGTGGATGTTATGGGTTTTGCAGATGGCGGCAAGTTCGGGCAAGGGGTCAATGGTCCCGGTTTCCGTGGCCCCGGCCACCCCGACCACGGCCATGATTTTTGTTTTCCCGTCAGCGGTGACCTCCTGAATCATCCGGTTTAATACAGCCAGATCAATGCCTTTATTTTCATCGGCATCCACGGGAATGACGTTCCGGTTTCCAATCCCCAGAATGCCGCCGGCTTTTTTAAGTGAAAAATGGCCTTTTCTGGACACCAGGACCACCATCCGCTCCAACCCGTAAGCTTTTAAGCCTTCAAACAGCCCGTCGGCTTCAATGCCTGAAAAGCCTTTTTTGGGGGGAAGGGCAAGGTTTCTGGCGGTCCAGAGGGCGGTCAGGTTGGCCGTGGTGCCGCCGCTGGTGAATCCCCCAAGACAGGTCTCAACATTCTGGACATGGGCATTGTAAAAGGCCTCATCTTTCTGGTAAATCATCCGGTGAACCTTGGCCAGGACCTGTTTTTCCAGGACGGAGAGCACCTTGGAGGTCTCCACTTTGATGACGTTCTGGTTTAAGGCAGCGGCAATGGCTTTTAAATGGACCATGAAAAAGGGAACCGCCGAGGTCATATGTCCGATAAAATAGGGTGAGGCCACGTTCACGGCTCTCGGGGCGATATCGTTGATGATATCCTCTATAACGTCGGCCAGTTTTTTTAAAGGCTCCCGGTTGATCCGTGTGTCGGTAAACTCTGTTGCCAGTTCGGCCAGGCTGATTTCTTCGGTGACCCCTACGTTCCGGTTTAAAAAATCATGGAGCCCGAACAGAATCTGCTCCATATATTTGACCAGGGTCTTTCTGGAGTTTTCGTCTTCGGGCCGGATAAAAACCCGGTTTAAGGCTTCCCAGTCCGCAACCAGCTGTTTGGACCGAAAGGTTTGGGGTGTGGTGTCAAGATGAGTCATAGGGTTTTGTGAATTATGGGTTAAAGGGTTGTATAATGCCTGTCCCGGGGAAAATAGTCAAGATACAAGAAACAAGATGCCAGGGTGGGGAGACCAATTTTGATGATGAGGATAATAATGTATAAAATGGGGACTTGGGATATGGGATATGGGACTTGGGTAGGCCGTGGATACGGCAATCCCCAAGTCCCATATCCCAAGTCCCAAGTCCATTATATTGAAGATCAACCTGCTATTGTGTTTAATTCCACGATGGCCTGTTTTTACATTGCCTGACAGGAAAAAAGGGGGCATATGGGAAATAACGAAAGAATGGGGGTAACAATTCTGGGGTCAGGGACCTGTGTGCCGTCTTTGGAGCGGCATGCCTGTTCGATTCTGGTGTCAGGGGGCGGATTGAATATCCTGGTGGATGCCGGCCCGGGCACCATGGGCCAGCTGTTAAAAATCGGGAAGGGAATTGACGATATTGATGTCATCTTGCTGAGCCACTTTCATCCGGATCACTGTGCCGAGCTGGCGCCATTTGTCTTTTCCACAAAGTATCCCAAGCTTGACCGGGTAAAGCCCCTGACCCTTGGCGGCGGAACAGGGATCCGACAGCTGTTTGACCGCCTGAATACGGCCTACGGCAAAACCCTTGAAATGCCGGAAGATTTGTTACACATCCTGGAGTTTGAGGAAAACGGAGAGGCCCAATGGGGTGACGGCCTTAAGGTTGCCTATGCAAAACCCGTCCATAATCCTGAAAGCCGGGCCTTTCGGTTTACCGGTCCGTCCGGGGACAGCGTGGTTTACTCCGGGGATACGGATTATTCCGGGGAACTGATACGCCTTTCTCTTGGTGCCGGTATCCTGATCTGCGAGTCCGCCCTCCCGGACGGTCAAAAGGTTAAAGGCCACCTGACCCCGTCCCTGGCAGGGAAGATCGCGGTCCAGGCCGGGGTGAACCACCTGGTTCTCACCCATTTTTATCCCGAATGCGATGCCGTGGACATCAGGGCCGAATGCCGGAAAACCTGGCCCGGCCCCCTGACCCTGGCCCGAGATTTGATGAGACTTGGGATATGAGGTATGGGACTTGGGATATGGGAAGATTCCCCAAGCCCCAAGCCCCAAGTCCCAAACCCCAAGCCCCAAGTCCCATATCTATTCTATTAATTGAGTTGGCCGGTCACAGGACACTACATCCGCCCCAAGCGCAATGGCTTTTTCGGCCCGCTGCTTTAAGTCATGGGTCCCCCACAGGTAAACAAACACCTTTGCCCCGGCCTGCCGGGCCTCTTCAAACCCGCACCGGGGGAAAAACCATTCCGAAGCAAACAGGGCGTCCGCGTCCAGGGCCGTGATAACAAAGGTGGGCAAATCCTGGATTTTCCACCAGGTCAGAAGATCTACGGCGATTTTCAGACCGGGATTCAGGGCCTTTAAAGCCTTTGCCGTTTGCGTCTCCTTGAGGGGATCGGCAATGAAAAAATAGACCTGGTCGGCCATGTCTTCTGCCAGAACAATCCGGCCGGCCTTTACAGGGTCTGCATCTTTCAGGTCAAGGGTCAAAATGAAATCCGGGTCAGGCCGGACCAGATCCAGGGCCTCTTTGAGGGTTAATATTTTTTGTTGGGTAACCTTTCCGGTTCCGTCTTTGAGAAACAGGGCCTTGAGCTGTTCAAGGTTTTTTTCGCTGACCTTGCCCTGTCCTGTGGTACAGCGGTCCAGGAAATCGTCATGGAGAAGGACCAGGCGGCCGTCCATGCTGGTCCTCAAGTCCACTTCGCTGCCGAAAATGCCCAGGTCCATGGCCGCTTTGATGCTGCCGGCACAATTTTCCGGATAGGTCCCGGTGATCCCCCGGTGGGCGCACACCCTGTCTTTATTCAGCCCTTGGCCCTGGGCAAATGTCGCGGGAATCGTCAGCCAGCAGACCAGGCTAACGGCCAGCCATAAAGTTGTTTTTTTCATTGTTATATTCCTCTTTAGGGGTTTTGGGCCGGGATGATAATACAAATTATAAAAGAATGCTGGTACTTTTTTGCTCAAATGCAGGGATTTTTTTGCGGAATATGTGAATCAGTGCTGACGCATGAAAATTTATAGTCAATGATATCAATGACGCAGCTCGATATCCAAAATTATTTTGTCGCAAAATTTAAATAGACAAAATTTCGGCCTTTTGATAATGTAGCATAGGGTACGAATGAGCGCCCCCCCAATCGAGACACTACATTTGAAGAGGAGGATGTCGTGATTGTCCAATGTGGCCGGAAAATTAAAGACGAAGAGCTTATACAGATTTGCGAGACAGTAGAGACCTTTTCGAATTTGAGTCAGACTGAACTGGCTCATACAATATGCGAACATTTGGGCTGGTATACCGCTTCTGGTAGGAACAAGGTGGATGCCTGCCGGAAATTGCTTCTGCGACTGGAGTCCCAAGGTCTCATACGGTTGCCTGAAAAAGAGAAACTCGGTCCCATAAAGGGCTCTCAACAGAAACTGCCGGTAGCGGACGACAGGACCCAGCCCCAAGATAAGGTAGCGGGCACGCTTTCGGATATCGGGCCGATCGTTGTCAGGGTCGCACAAGACACGGAAGAACGCTCACTGGTTAATGAATACCTGCACCGTTACCATTATCTTGGCTACAAGCGGCCGTTCGGATGTCATCTGCGTTATTTGATACAAGCTCAAGAGCGCATATTGGGATGTATGCTGTTCTCAGGGGCGGCCAAGGCGCTGACCCCGAGGGATCGATGGATCGGCTGGAGCACCAACGAACGCTTAAGAAACTTGGGATTTGTTGTAAACAATGGACGCTTCCTGATTTTTCCGTGGGTCAAGGTCCGGTATCTGGCAAGTCACGTATTGGGTAAAATTGTCAGAGATCTGGTGCAAGACTGGGAGCGGAGCTGGGGGTATCGGCCGGCTTTGCTGGAGACCTTTGTCGACCCACAACACTTCGATGGGACGTGCTATCGGGCGGCCAATTTTAGACACCTTGGCATGACCAGCGGAAAGGGGCTTGTCCGGCAGGGTAGAAGTTACAGGACCAGTCCCAAAAAAATCTTCGTTTATCCGCTGGTGAATAATTTCCGTCAGGTTTTGAGGCAGATCGGATGAGCAAGCCTAGCCGACGCCCCAATCGTGAGGAGATAAAGGCCAAAAGAAAGCAGTTTAAAAAGGAGCAGAGAAAATTACGTCGGGATGAAGAGGCCAGGGGATTTCAGCCGCCCTCTCATGGCACAATTTCTAACTGCAAATGCCGATATGAAAGTGTAGAACAGGAGGGGCGCATCCGCAATGAGGCCGTGGCTGAGAAAATGAGTATTTTTCGCGCTAAGCTGCCAATTCTGCTCAAACGTATGGCCAAGATTGAAGACCCTCGAAACCCTAAGAAGATAAAACACCAAATATCCACACTCATGATCTATGGGATACTGACCTTTGTGTTTCAGATGGCTTCTTGCCGTGAGGCCAACAAAGAAATGAGCCGGCCGATGTTCTGGAAGAATCTTCAATATTTTTTCCCGGAGCTTGAAACGCTTCCCCATCATGATACGTTAAAACGCCTATTGTCTAAGATTGATATCAATCAAATCAAGAAGCTTCATCTCGATCTGGTCAGAGATCTGATCCGGAAAAAGAAATTTCGACGGTACCTGGTCAATGGCTGTTATCCGATTGCCATAGATGGTACCGGTAAATTCAAACGCGACTGGCTTTGGGATGAAGAGTGCCTGGAACGTAACATCAAGAAAGAGGATGGCACCAGGAAACAGTATCATGTCTATGTTCTGGAAGCTAATCTTGCGTTTTCCGATGGCATGAGCATTCCGCTGATAAGCGAAATCCTGAGCTACACCGAAGGAGATACCGCTAATGATAAGCAGGACTGCGAACTCAAGGCGTTTTACCGGTTAGCCTCTTGCCTGAAGGCGGCATTTCCCGCCCTAAAAATTATGGTGCTTTTGGATGGGCTTTATGCCAAGGGCCCCGTGGCAGAAATTTGCCGAACAAACAAATGGCAGTTCATGATTGTACTGAAAGATGACGCTCTACCCAGCGTAATGAATGAATTTGAAACGCTTGCCGCACTCGATACAGAAAACTGCCACCAACACACATGGGGCAATAGGAAACAGGTTTTTCGGTGGATCAACGCCATTGACTACCGGTTTGGTCCGAACGGCAAGAAAAGTCAAATCCTGCACGTTGTTGAATGCAAAGAGAGCTGGAAAGAGGTTAGCCGGGAAAGCGGTCAACCGGAAAAGAAAAATAGTCGTCATGTGTGGTTGTCCAGCGAACCTTTGGACAGATTTAATCTTCACGAACGATGCAACATAGCCGCCCGTTCCCGTTGGTGTATTGAAACCGGTATTCTCGTTGAGAAACATCATGGATATGAGTACGAGCACTGTTTTTCGTATGATTGGAACGTCATGAAGGGGTATCATGCCTTGATGCGCCTGGGCCATATGTTTAACGTTTTGGCCAGATACTCGCAGCGGCTTGCCAGGATTATTGAAGATACCGGCGCACGGGGCCTGATTCGTTTAGTCCGGGATACCATGTCCGGCCCGTGGCTGGATTACATGTGGCTGGAAGATCGTCTGTCCACTCCCTTTCAACTCCGATTAGTATGACGGCAACGACGGACGGGTAATCGAAAACACTCTCCCAAGCAGAGAGGTGGGAACGCTATGTTCGGACCGAAGGACCGTCTTTCGTTTCGGCCATAGTCAGTGTCTGAAGGACTGCCTTTTTGAATTAAAAAAGGCTGGATCTCCCCCCAAAGGGAGTGGTTAGATCGACTAAAGCCAACCTTTTTTTATTCATGCGTCAGCACTGTATGTGAATGATTATCATTGACATTCATTATTGTGCTTGACATAGTAGGAAAAGTACATTTCACACATTGATTTTTAACAAAACATTCCGGACGCAACTTAAAAAAAGAACAGATGGGCGAAGAGTCAAAATTATTTTCCGCATCAGGCCTTACGGCCCGACTGTTTGAAGTCGTCGATCAGATGACGGATTTTGAAAAAAAAGAGCTGCTCAAATTTCTGGATGGAAACCGGAGGGCCGGCCATCGCCTGCCCTATATGATGCCGGTGGCCTGTGAGACCGGTGAAATCCGGTTCAATGATTTTATACTGGATATCAGCGAAAGCGGGGCGTTTCTGGAGACTGCCCAGCCACTTGCCGTAAACCAGGCGCTTACCATCCATTTTCAGTTACCCCATGAGCCAGACCCCAGACCGGTTGAGTGCCGGGTGGCCTGGGTCGGCAAAAATGGCGCAGGGATCTTTTTTTCATTTGAAAGCCGGGAACAGCAGGTTCTGGTGGCAGATTTGGTCGGTCAGTTGGGATGATAAAACCTTTGGATGTTCAAAAACGTTATGAAAGAGATCTTGCTTGCCAACAGGAACCCGTCCGAGGCTGAGGACTTAATCCACGTGCTCGGGCGGCATGTTAACATCACACTGATATCGTCTGCGTCAGAGCTTTCCCCGGGGGAAGCGTCTTATGATCTGGTCCTCATTGATCATAATTTTACGGCCCATTCAGGCATTGATTTTTTAATGGACCTGTTGAGCTGGAAACCCCTGCC
This sequence comes from uncultured Desulfospira sp., assembly GCA_963663165.1. Taxonomy (GTDB): domain Bacteria; phylum Desulfobacterota; class Desulfobacteria; order Desulfobacterales; family Desulfobacteraceae; genus Desulfospira. The sequence continues at coordinate 2,571,582 of OY760175.1, forward strand.
TGTTTTGATGCTGACCCCGCCCTCAGAGCCCCAGTGCGCCATTGAAGGCTTGAGGGCAGGGGCCTTTAACTATATAGTCAAAACAAAGGGGTATCTTAATTTCCTGCACATTGCCATTGACGATGCCATCAGCAAGTTCCATGAAAAAAAACAGCTCAAAAAGACCATTGCAGAGCTTCAACGAAAGGTCCGGGAACTTGAAGGACAAATGGGGACCGCCAAACCCCCGCTGGCCGGCAAAGCAAGGGCCCCCCTGTCTGCCGCCCCCTCAAAACAGGCCCCCCGCAAACAAGGCAAACCCCCAAGCCTGATTGAACAGATCATTTCGCGGTTCAAAAAAGGGGATGTCAACCTGCCCGCACTGCCCCAGATCGGCACCCAGTTTGATGCCATGCTTAAAAAAGGGGCCGATATCAAGGACATCGCCATGCTGCTCAAGCAGGACGTTGCCATTACCTCCAAACTGATCAACGTGGCCAATTCCGCCCTTTACAGGGGGATTGAGCAGGTCACCCGGATTGAAACCGCCATCGGCAAAATCGGGCTGGGCAAAACCCGGCAGTATGTGGAGATTATCGCCAACAGGAGTTTGTATACGTCCAGCAACAAGCGGTTTGTCGCCCTGGTCCAGAAATTGTGGGAACATTCCCTGGCCACGGCCTGGGCCGCAGAATATTTCAGCGGCCTGCTCAGCCTGAATACCGAGACCGATGTGTTTTCCCTGGGGCTTACCCACGACATCGGCAAGCTGATTTTAATCCAGGTCATTGGAGAACTGGATGGAAAGGGAAAGTACGGCTCATCCATGGACCATGATAAGGTGTTGTCCACCCTCAATCTCTACCACGGCCGGTTCGGGGCTGTGCTGCTCAACCGGTGGGGGTTCCCCCAGGCCTTTAAAGATACCGCCATGTTCCATGACGATTTTAATCAGATGAAAGACCCCTCTTCGGAGTTCCTGTGCGTTCATCTGGCCAACCTCCTGGCCAACAAGATCGGATACGGCATTGGACCGGTGCCGGAGATGGAGCTTGCAGAAGCCGATTCCTGCCTTTTTCTAGGCCTTCGGCCCGACGAGATTGACGGGGCCTGCAATCAGACCGCCACCTACATGGATACCATTAAAAAAGCCCTGTAAACGCGCTGAACGCTTTTTAAGATTCAAAGTGGGTGCATTCCCATTTAGTGGCCTAAGCAAAGTGACCGAATTTGTATGAAGATATTGTCAGTCAAGATGTTCCACCTCCCGGAAAGGAGCTGACTCCTTAAGAACAACATTGATTCGGATGTTTCCGGTTTCCAGAATATACCCGGTGATTTCATTCTGAGATTTATAACCCGACGTATTGCACTTTCAACACAGCCGCTGCCAGTAGGTATTTTCAGGCTGCGGAACTGGCGATACTGCATTCTGTTTCGATTTTTCACGAAGTAACTTTTAAATTTGGATAATGCTTCTATGCGCCTTTTAGGGTACGTAATGTGTTTTACAATTTCTTTTCTAAGGTCTTTGAATCTGCCATCCCAAAGGAGGTTCTTCCAAGATTCTGCTATCCGGTTTCTTTCTTTTATAGGGATTCTCTTTGGCAATTTGTCCACGATTTCATGTAAATTCTGTTTTGCATGGGTGTAGTCGATTACCTCATAATAGGATTCGATTTCAAGCCGTTTGGCCAGCGGGCCTGTTCGCTTCCAATAGCTACGTGCACCGTCACAGCAGAAAACAACACGCTTGGCTTTGGGAATATCTAATTCACGCAAGTAGATCTCAAGAATATCAAAAGCGGCATCAATACCGCCCATTGTGGCATCATAAACCGGCAAGTGTTTTTTGGATATTGTGCCGTCCGGATCGACAATATGTATGACAAACTGAATGGGTTCTTTCCATTCAGTATGATATCCCTGCCGCTTTTGGCCTTTTGATTTACGTCCCCGTTTTGGCCTCCGTTCTCGAAGGCGACCGCCGTCGATACAAACCAGAACCGTTTTGCCACCAACGCGATCAGTATCTCCAAAAGATACCCGGCCACGCAGGGGCATAGCTTCCTGTGCAAGATTCATTGTTATGCGGCGTATAGTTTTGACATTTAAGTTGATTGCATGGTTTTCCAGGGATCTTCGGGCAATTTCAAAAGAGGGGCAGAGCAATGCTGCATGGACCACCGACGAAGCGAACAGCGTTGAACACCTGCCGATAAAACCAAGGTAATCAAGCCCAAAATGGCGGCCTGTCCCCTTTTGTCGTTTTTTTGTTTTAGGGCCTGGCCGTTGTTTGGAAACAACTTTTGAAAAGTAAGGGGATCGGATGCTCAGGGTAGTTCCTGTCAATAATCGAATGCTGCTGGGGCGGTATCCGTTGAAACGCAGTCCCTTTTTACCGGCACCAATTTTCAGTTCAGATAAAAGATCCGGGTCAGACAGTGCCTTTTCAATGACGGGAACCAGAAATGCTTCCACAATAATGAAGAGGCCGTTCCGTACCTGCTCACACAGGATATTAGCATTTTGATGGTTTTGGAAATCAGCTACGGCTTTTGTTAGAAGGGTTCGAATATCCCTTATAGTGGAAGCAAGTTTCATGATCAGTCCTCGAATTGCAGGTTGAAAAATTACCTGTCATTTCGATGACTGAAACCCTCAAGTTTGTGTGCATAGCTGCTTTTTATAATTGGAAGTCAACGGGTATACATAGATGTCTTTTATCGGCACCTGAAGTCTGTGGTGCCTGTCTTGACGGCTTCGCCCTTTGCTTTGACCAATTTTTTGCCAATTTGCCGCCTGGTAGCAAGTTCCGGCAAAGCGTGATCGATCCACGAAAGTTTCTACCAGACAGATATCGTGACCATATTTAGCTGTCCAGTCCCGGCTCAGCCGCCTAAGACATGAACCCAGAATATGACTGGCAAGATGGGGAATTCGAATCCATGGCAAAATCAAAAATCGGGTATTGTTGGTCGTCATATGCAGGTTCCTGCGACGAGCCGACCTATCCCAACCGATGAATCGGTCACGAGGGGCCGTTTTCCATGCTGCTGAGCCAAAAAGCAGGCAGGCAACCGGACGAGAATTGCGATCAAAAGCCATATACTTCATATGTTCTCCGACATACCCTTTACACCCAAGGTAATGATATCGATCCATAAGGCAATGGAATAAATCATCAATATCTCCACGGCCCGATACCGGTATCAATTGTATCGGGCGGATCTTACGCAAAGTGGTTTCTATCGGCTTACAATCATGGGGGACATCGGGAATACGCCGCTGACGGTTACCGCTATGACGGGCAACGGGAAGTGTGACCATCCCTTTTTGCTCAAGTTTTCTCAGCATGCTTCGACAGGCCATGTCCTTGAGCAGACCTTTTTCCGTGCGCCAATCCCAGCGAGCACACAATTCTTTGGATAAACGAGTGCGGTGCCAGGCGGGATTGTCGTTAATCAAATGGCGTATCGTTTGTATATCAACTTCTGAAAATTCACGTCCTTGAATGGTTAAAGTCCTGCTCATGCAAATCTATATAACCTTTCATGAGCCAGGAGTCCAGCTTTTTTTGGGAGGGCAGAGTATTCAATGCAGCATGAAAAACGGAAAAATTGGATACATGTCAGTTCATGCCACTAAATGGGATTGCACCCATTCAAAGTTGCCGGAATTTTCCCCGGGCAATTGTGAAAACGGCCGTGATCTGTTAATAGGTCTGCATGATGCTTAAATTCAAAGATATGATTGATCTGGATTACCTGCTTGAGCAGGATGAGCATGCCCTGGCCGGGACCGGCTTTTCTGAAAAACCATCGGCAGACACGGGTCAACCCTCACATGGGCAGGGGCCGGGCATTGCCCAGCGGGACCGGGATATATTCAACCAGTTGAACGGTAAGGCCCTGGATGAACGGCAGGTGCTTGAAGAATGGCTGGGGCATCGCCGGCGGGTTTATTTTGAGGAATCCGGAAAATCCATGCTGCCGGGCCGGATGTTCAGTCTGGCCTGCAAGTGGGCCGCACGACTGCTGTTTTTTTTAGGGGGATTTTTCGGGTTTGGCATGGCCTATTCTTTTCTGGCCTATCACGGGACCCGGCCGGTCAATGTGACCCTGTTCTTTGCGATTTTTATCCTGGTGCCCTTTGTTCTGTTTTTGTTTTCACTGACCGCCATGCTGCCGGGACGAAAAAAATCCATGATTTATTCTCTGGCCGCCTTTCTGGTTTTTAAAGGGATCCCCCGGGGGGTGGGGAAAATTGGAAAAATAACCGGCCATGCCCACTGGACAGCAGGCGCCCAAAGCTGTACTGACGCGGTATCCTCCCTGGTTTCCCGGAAAAAAACTGAGTACGGCCCCCTGATGTTCTGGACCTTTTTTATCCTTGCCGGCCTGCTCGGCCTGGGGTTTTCAACCGGGGTGCTTTGCGCCACCTTTTTTAAAGTGGCGGTCAGTGATGTGGCCTTTGGGTGGCAGTCCAGCCTTACCGGGACCACCGGCGGGACCACCGAACAGGTAGCGGCCATTGTCCGGGCCATTGGGCTGCCCTGGTCCTGGTTCCTTCCCGGGGCAGTGCCCGGTCCCGACCAGATCATGGGTTCACGGATTGTCCTCAAACAGGGATTGGCCGCCCTTTCCACAGAACACCTGGTCTCCTGGTGGCCTTTTCTTATCATGGGGATCCTGGTGTATGCCCTTTTTCCCCGCGCCGTTCTGGTGGCTGCCGGGATGGCGGCCCGTTCCCGGGCGGAACGCCGGTTTGATATTAACCGGCCCCGGTTTCGAAAGCTTCTGATCCGGATGCAGACCCCGGTCATGGACATAGAGTATGAGGAATCCCCGGCAAAGGCCCCGGATATGCCGGCGACCCGGGAAACAACAGCCCGGCCCGGTCCGGAACGGGTTCTGGTCCCGGACCCGGTGGCAGCGGCTGAACCGGAACCGGCCCTAAGGCCAGCTGTTAAAGACCGCCCTGTTGGGGGCCCGGCACTTCTGCCGGCCGTGGTGCTGGCCCCGTCAATGATATATGATGACAAGGCCCTTGATCGGATGATTCCCTGGGTCAACCGTCAGCTGGCCTTAAATACCCTGGGCCGGATTGACGTGTCCTTTGATTTTGAAAGTGACCGGAACGTTCTGGAATCGGCCGCCGATTCCCTGCCCGGCCAAGTGGTTCTTTTCCAGGAGGTCTGGCAGCCGCCCATCAGGGCCATGCTTCATTATATTACTCAGTTAAAGACCCAGGTCCTGGCACAACAGAATTTGTGGATCCTGCTCACCCGGACCCCGGGGGAGAAAAGCCTGGCCGTGGATCCGGATGATCCGGATTTAAAGGTCTGGCAAACGGCGGTCCGGAACCTGGGGCTGGCCGATGTCGGGGTGGAAGGACTGGCCGAAAGGATGAGGGAGGAAGGATGAAGGATGAAGGATGAAATTGGCACTGTAGAAGGGGAGAAACGGATTCCGGAGTTTGCCGTTTTAGGCCATCCCAACGAGGGAAAGTCTTCTGTGGTGTCTACCCTGACCGAAGACGACCAGATCCGGGTCAGCCGGGTTCCCGGGGAAACAAAGGTGTCCCGGACCTATACGGTAAAAATTGACGGCCATAAGATTATCCGGTTTGTGGACACCCCGGGATTCCAGGTGCCCCGGCAGACCCTTGAATGGTTTAAACAGTACCAGGGGGACCCGTCAGATATCATCAGCGGGTTTATCCGCAAGTTTAAGTCAGACCCGTTTTATGCCGACGAGGTGGAGTTGTTAACCCCGGTGGCCAAGGGCGCAGGCATTATTTACGTGGTCAACGGGGCCCGGCCTGTCCGGCCCGACGATGTGGCGGAAATGGAAATTTTAAGGCTGACGGGGCGCCCCCGCATGGCCGTGATCAACTCCAAATCCGTGGAAACCGACTATACCGAACAATGGCGCCAGGAGTTTCGGAAACATTTTAACGCCATCCGGGTCTTTAATTCCAATACCGCCAATTTTAACGAGCGCATCAGCATGCTCGAAAGCCTTAAGGCCATTGACCAGGACTGGGAAATGGACCTGTCCCGTGTGATCACCGTATTCCAAAATGAGATGCAGCGCCGGATCCGGCTCGCTGCCGCCAGCATTACCCAGTCCATCGAAAAAAGCCTGGGCCTGGTTCTGGTTGAACCCCTTTCATCAGCCCCGGACCAGGACAGGGTCCGGGAAAAGCTGGGGAAGAAATATGAGGAACGGATCAAGGAATTTGAAAAAGATCTGTTTTGCAGCATCCGGACCATGTTTCGCCATACGGTATACGATGTGGCCCTGCCCGGATATTCTATCCTCCAGCATGACCTGTTCTCCCGGCAGACCTGGGAGATGCTGGGGCTGACCAGGACACAGCTGGCCGCAGCTGGTGCCGTGCTTGGCGGGAGCATGGGGGTGGTGGCGGATGTGGCGGCTCAAGGGTTGACCTTTGGCATCTTCACGGCCATTGGCGGGGTGCTCGGGGCGGGGTCTGCCCTGATGGGGGCTGAAAAAATGGCCGGCAAGTCCGGTTTCGGGTTTCACTTGGGCGGGGACAGCCTTCAGGTGGGACCCAATAAAAATTTACAGTTTCTTTATATTCTGCTGGACCGGGTCCTGATCTATTATGCCCACATGGTCAACCGGGCCCATGGGAAAAGGGACAATCCCAACGAACAGGGAGACGGAAAGCTCGGGTACACCTCCGGGTTTACACAGGAGCAAAAACAGGTCTGCGCCCGGTTTTTCAAGGCCGCATCCAAAAAAGGCCCGGTCAGGGACAAGAAATCAGGGTCGGAGTTTGCGGCCATGGTTGAAGCGGTTCTTGAAAAAATTTCAATTTAACGGCAATCAATAAACCGGCCCCCAATTAACCCTACAACGTAACTTAGGGTGTATTCTTTCTATCAAGAAGCCTCCTTTTTCGATGCGATAGATATGCAGCGTGATTGCGCCTTTGGTAATACAAAACCGATTGTATAACGGTATGAAAATGACAAGGTCTCAATGGCAAAACCACCTCCATTAGTATTCTAAGCTGCGACACTGTAATAGATGGAGCTTTTTTTTCCCATCCTGATTTTCAGGTGCCACAAGAAAAAATGTGCAAGCATGCACGTTATTATATGATGATTCCAGCCTGGGTATTTACGGACCTCATAATGATCCATGCCAAGTTCAGTCTTGGTTTCCTCAAAACACTGTTCAATTGCCCAACGAATACCACTAAGCCATACAAAAAGCTTTAATCTGGCACTAACCCCGGCATTGCTAAGGAAAAATTTATAATCCGGGGATTTCCCAAGGGTTCGCCTCATGATCAGCCACACCGATTTTGTAGGCGTGTTTCCTTTGGAAAGTACCACTCGTCTTTTGGTAAATTCATATTCAATAGGTCCTTTGGTACCTTCAGATACTTTCCGGCGGTACCAGAAAAAATCATTTATATTTTTTGCGATAGTTTTGACATCGACCGGCTTTTTGGAGGATTTTTCAACAACTATTTTTGTACGCTGCTCTCCTTTGTATTTGTAAGTTTTTTCAACGGTAATAGGTCTGTTAAACCAGCATTGAGTATTACAAGGAACTTCTACAAAATAGGTCAAATCCGGATGTTGCTCAACAGCTTCAATAAAATCATCACTGTTGCCATACAATGAATCCGCGGTAACATACTTAAACGGCACGATGGCTTCTTCTGCGAGTTCGTTCAACATTTCGGAAGCCAATTGCGGTTTTGTCTTAAACGAAACAGACTCAGGCAGTTTGCACTTTTTTCTTCCCTGTTTGTGATCGTCTTTAAACCATAGTTCAGGTATAAACAGTCGTTTATCAATCAATCCGTAGCCCTTTGGGGAAGCATAGGCTGCAAAAACACCCACTTGGCTGTTTTCAACCTTGCCGACATTCCCGCAATATTGTCTGGCAACACCGATGGATTCATTGCCTTTTTTAACAAAACCGCTTTCATCAAAAATAAGAACGCCATCAGGTGTCCCCATATCTTCATTTATGAGATTACGATACTTGGCCATAATATTGGCGTCATTCCATTCAGCATCGCTAATAAAACGCTGCATTGCCCTAACATTGCCATCTTCAACGGCCAGAGCAATGGGTTCAATTGATTTTCTTTCCAGGTCACTAAATTGCCCAGCCATATACCTGAAAAAATGTTCCCTTGACTCAGAACGATGAAAACAGTCGTGGAAAATTTCATGAAACCCTTTAAGTTCATTGAAAAAATTTTTTACATCCCCTTCACAGATATCAAATTTGGGGATAGGATAAAGGTACTCATCTTTTCGGATTTCAGGCAACATACTCTACCTCCTATATAAAAGTTATATTGCGGAGTGTAGCAGATTATGTTACCTAAAACAATAATATTAAATATAAGTCACGTTGTAGGGTTAAACATTGCTTAACAAACAACGGATATTAAGGAGCCCCCATGGCAAACACAAAAAAAGACTTATTCTGCCTGGTTACGCCTGTTTTTATCTTTTTGTTTTTGACGGTGCCCGTGGTTCACGGGGATGGTATCCCCGAATTTACGATGGCAACAGAGGACTGGCCGCCTTACAATTTTAAGGAGGACGGTGTCGTTAAAGGGATTTCAACAGATACGCTTGTCCTTATGCTTGAGCGGACAGGGTCGTCCCAGGGCCGCAGCGATGTCAGGTTATACCCATGGGCACGGGCCTATCATATGGGCCTGAATCAACCCGGTACGATTTTATTCACCACCACCCGAACGGCTAAAAGGGAGAATCTCTTTAAATGGGTTGGGCCGATCTTTGAAATCTATTTTTATCTGTATGCGTTGAAAAGCCGGCAGCTTAAAATTAATTCGCTTGACGATATCAAAACATTGAGAATCGGAACACACCTGGCGGATGCCGCAGAAGAGGTGTTGATCAGTAAGACGAATATGAGCGTCACTGACTTTGAGCGGGTAAGTTCAAATTTGAGCAACATGAAAAAACTGTTGCTTGGCAGGATCGATCTGATCTTCCAGAGCAGAGAAACAACCATTAACACAGCCAAAGAAGCCGGACTCAACCCGGATGACTTTGATCCGGTTTTCCTGGTTGATCAAAAAGGGATGTATTTCGCCTTTCACAAGGATATCCCAGATTCGGTGACAGCCCTGATGCAAAAGGCATTTGATGATATCAAAAAACCAGGGGGAACTATCTGAAATCTTTCATCGTTATGGAAAGAGAACCGGTATTTAGTTTCTGAAAATCCCGTCATGATCTGGGCTGGACCCCATTTTGGGATCACCCTGTCGGTATTATCGGCGCCGATGAACGGCTAAAACCGATTCTGTTTCGGCCCGGCCTTTTCCAAAGATTCATTTGGACGGCCAGATGGCCTGGCCCCGGGATGTAAACGAGGACCGGGCACCGATCATGATGGTCTCGACAATGGGGGGATTGACCGGTTTGGCGGCCTTCCATTCAACGATGAAGTTGGCTCCGGACCCGCCGGCCTTGTCCTTTTCCGGGACAATGTACCGGGTGGATTCCAGGGCCTGGAGGGGTTTGGGGGCTTCCAGGTAACTTTTCAGCAGCTTTCCTGCGGTGTCATAGTAAGCCACCCGGGCAACCTCAATGGCATTGTCCGGGTCTGTATTTCTGATGCTCAGGGTAACGGCCAAAAGAAAGGGATTTTCCCTGTTGCCGCTGTAAATATGGGAGTAGGCCGGCACATAAAGGGTCTGGCCCGTACTCAGCCGGCCATCCGCCGGCTCTTTTGCATAAAGGCCGGACAGCGTTAAAAGAACGATTAATGTCGATAAGGTTACGCCGGTAATCAGGATTTTTTTCATGATAGTGTCACCTATTTAGCCGTTAGCTGTTAGCCATTAGCCTTTAGCGGTCCATGGCAAAGTGAACGTCAGGGGCGAATCATTTTACGGGGCTTTGGCGGGGCCTCAACAATGAATACCCTGATAAAAAGGAAATATATAAAAAATCCGTTCCTGTCAATCTGCCAGGCCGGCTGGTCCGGCGAAATCGCGTTTGTAATCCGGCATAATAGTTGGATGCTTTTTGTAAATTTAATGTAAAAAAAGGAAACCGGAGAAAAGGAGACGGGAGACCGAAACCGTCAAGTTCCCTGGTTTGAGCGGTAGGGTTGGAGCAGGCCATGCCCGCGATTCGATCGCGGGCATGGCCCGCTCCAACCTATCATCTGCAGAAAATATGATGATGGATACCGGATGTTGCGGTGGTGTTGGGCGCCCGTAGGGGCGATTCATGAATCACCCTTACATGAATAACCACTAGATGGGACACTGATGAATAGTTACCTTTGCTCAAGATACCGACTGATTCCTTTGATGTTGTTACCGATAAAATACGCTTCTCTGATTTTGGTATGGTTTTCAAAATCCTCAAAACTCTTTAGTCGTTCATCTACTTTGAGCAGCGTCTTCATGCTATTTTGAATTACCTCTTTTCTGTCTTTTAACGGATATTTCATCAAGTTTTTTAGGATAATCGGAGTCGCCTCCTAGCGGCGGGGTTGGACCAAGCATAATGCTGCGGTTGCAAGCCGCAGATTTAGGTCGTTAAAGTGTTGACTATATAACTGCCATGGGCCACAAGCCCACAACGAATAATGAAACTGAAGATACCAGCAACGGTAGCCTATAAATTGGGCACCGCAGGTGCTTCGCCCTCTTGTCTCTTGTTTCTTGTCTCCAGTTTCTTATAACGGCCACGGGCCGTCTTGGTTATCCAACCAAGCACCGCCCACAACAAATATTGAAAGTCTTCTCAGGACCTTAGTGAGACTTTCTTATAAAAGGCTATAAGTTCTTAGATTAAAATTTTTGGACCCGCCTGATGAGATTCAAATAGTGTAACGGTATTATAGATTTAAGACATCAACAAAATATCAAATTTTTGTATAATTTAAGCTTGTTGCAAGAGGGGGTCAATAAAAACAGAGTTGCAAAATAATGTAACGGGCTAAAAATAATTCAATAATGATCTGTGGTTTCGCGTTTTTCAACAATCAGTCAGGCAAAAATCGACATCAAAATATATAAGGATAAAATACAGGCAGGCCAACTTCGGCTTATACCAAAGTGACCTGTTGATGCAGATAGGTTGTGATAAGGATTATTGGGGAGGCAGATCTGATATAAATTCCAGGGCAAGATTAATATCAACAAATTGATGATTCAGTTCCTTTGCTCTGTCCCGGCAGTCTGTACAGATTTCTTTAAATTTGCGCATATCACCTTTAACAGACATATAAATCTGCTCAACGGCTTCCTGCTGGATGTCTTTGTATTCTTCAATGAAGTCCTCGACCTCTATGGGATACAAAATCAGGGTTTTCAAGCGGCTGAGTATATCAGGATGGTTCCGGCTCAAATAAGTTCTCACCTTCGGCAAGCCCGCAAATACGATGGGAACCCCGGCATCAATAATCCGTTTGAGATATGGCCAAACCCGGGCGTCCAAGTCATTAGCCTCATCTATGACGATAAAACAATTGGAGAGATTACAGATCATTTTCAGGTACTGGGGAGTCCGGCGGTAAGTGGCAGTGGCCTCATAATTTAATTCCTTGAGTATTGCGGCCAGGGTTTCATGTATATTAAACAGAGACTCAACCCATACAGAATGGAGCTTTTTGGGGTGCAGCAATTTTAAAAACCGGGTTTTTCCTGCACCAAAGCCGCCTTCAATGAGGACGCTTTGGCCTCTGTAGATCCGGTTATAAGTGGCAGACAAGTATGAGACCCTTCGTTTATCACTGATAAAATCCTCTTTCATGTTATGTCTCCGTGGGATGCATAAGTGGCTACATGGTTTGTATTTAAAGATTTTTGGCAGTCGAGCATAAATGCATTGAACAGAGCCTGATTTTTACGGTCATCCGGCTGGTTCATCTTTTTCATGTAATCTGCGTACCTTGATTGATTATGCTTCAGCACTTGTTCCGCCCGGGCCAGGGTGATGCCTTTATGATAAACTTCGATTAAAACAGGCCGGTCAACGGCCATATTGTGCTTTTCTAAAAGAGCGATAATGGTGTCAAGTTCATCAGGCGGCACAGGCGAAGGTTCCGGTGCCGGCGGTCTGTCAAAGGGCTTTTTTGCAATGGCTTCGCCCAACAGTATACCGTCTTCATTTTGCTCAAAAATAAAAAGCTTGTCCTTGTATCTGGATATTTTCACCGGTGTGCTTTTATGTTTGCTGAACTTATCTGCACCACTGGTCACATAATAATCCCGCTTGTCATGACGGATGGTTCTGTTTTTGGATACGGTGGCTTTGATTTTTCTGTAGCCGTACTTCATATATTCCTGAACCTGGTTCGGGGTAAAAAGCAAGGTGTCTGCCCGGGTTGATAAAAAATCATCAAATTTCTGTGCCGGCACCCAGGCACTGACCACCCCGTCTTCGGTAAAATAATGTTGTGTATGATTATGAACGTTTCGGTAGTCGCTGAGCATAGTGCTGCTCCTTAATTCCTGAAGGCTGATATCAAGGAGGGTTACCGTAATTTTTTCCTTTCTTCCCCGCTTGAAGTCATATTCGGTAACGGTTTTCACAATCCTGTCCTCAAAAGCTTTGATAATCCGTATTTCAAAATTGTGAAGGCTCCGGTGTGAAGATTCCAGGTGTGCCTTATCCTTGGGTGAATACACCCTTGAAAAATCCGCAGCCAAATAGAAGCCTTGCGGTGTAGAGTGCGCAAGGTTAATGGCATTGATGGGACGTTTTAGGTTTAAAAAACCCTTTGCCTGGTCAGGCCTGATACCGATTTCTTGCAAAGGGAAAGGGGTACTCAATAAAAAACGGGTAAAAAGATCCACAGAGTTCAGGCTGCTTTCGGTAAAATAAAAGTCCAGGATAAACATGTTCCTGGAACCGGTATCAAATATTTCAATAACCTGTGGCTTTTGCCAGTTACCGTGTTCATCTCTGATCCTTAGATATTGAAATTTGCAGCCGTCAACCTGGATCAACGCAAATACCGGCACCGACTTAAAGGCATGAATTACCGGGACCTGGTCCTGTTCATCCTCTTTTTCCAGGTAAAATTTAAGATTTTCCCTTTTGACGCATCGCCGAAGTGCATGAAGACTGATGGGTCTGCCCAATTCCTGTTCAAGCCAGTAATGATAATTTTTAATGGTCCTGGCTTTCCGGGTGATAAAAATGAATCCCCGGGATGAGGGATCGCATGACGCCTTGACCATTTCAATAAACCGTCTTCTGGTTTGCTCATCTATTGCTCTTGGCCGTCCGCTGCACTTGCGGCCTTCCATAACTCCTTTTTCAACCAATAAAAGGGCTGGCGGGATAATTCCGGTTTTCTTGTACTGGTCCTTGTAATATTTTTTGGATCGTCTCTTGGCAGACCCGGTTTTATTCATGATTTTTTTGTGCATGAGAATGGTCACAAAAAATCATGGAAAAATTGAAGATAATTTGCAAGATATGTCAGGTTTGAGGCAGAAGTTCCCCTGTTTATCTCGCAAATAATCGTGAAACTCCTGCCTCCCCACCCAATAACAGGGCAGGAGATATGCTATCAGAAGTTCTGAAAAACGAAAGTTTTTTTTGGGATCTATACAAAATAGATCTGGCAACAGCCGAACGTTATAGACAGATGAAGTGCCCCCACTGCCAGGGACCGTTGTATTATGCCAATTATCCGCGCAAACCCAGGGGGGAGCCTGAAGGGTTGTCTGAAGAATGTTTTTTACAATTCAGTTTATGTTGCGGAAGGGAAGGCTGTCGACGTCGTTTGATCCCGCCAACCTGCCGTTTCCTTGGTAAAAACATTTACTGGTATGCGGCCATTCTGACGATTGTGTCCGACTGGCAGAACCAATCTGTAGGTATCACGATGTCCAGGTTTGCTGAAACAATCGGTATCTCCCGCAACACCCTTAGCCGCTGGGTCAGCTTATTCAAAGAAATATTTCCAACAAGCTCTCAATGGAAGAAAATCCGGGGCCGAGTACCTGCAAGCGTAAAAAATGATCGTCTTCCAGCAAGTTTGGTCAACTTCTATCTGCATCAACAGGCGTCCATCAAAAAAACGTTGATCTCCTGTTTGTCATTCTTGTCTCAAGGCAGTGAAATATCACAAAAAATAAGGGCCGGGTAATCTCACGCAGAAGATGGGCGTGGCCTTGGGCGCTCAACTGTTCTATCAAAGGGGCCGGGATTTTTATCAGCATTTCGCTGAAAATTTTAACTCAAAATTGAAAGGACCCCGGCCTATGAACAGTAAAAACCAAAGTCCGGTTGATAACTGGGCTTTGTTTCGCTTCTCAGTCGTTGGCGGTTTGCTGGCAAATCCGCCGGCCAAAGGTGAGCTGCGCAAGGAACTGGAAAAGCTTTCCTATCAGATTTACACCCATCCCATCACGAACGAATCAACGGTATTTCATTTTTCAACTATTGAAAGCTGGTATTACAAGGCAAAAAATGCCCAGGACCCCATTATTGCTTTAGGGCGGAAAGTTCGTTCTGACTATGGCGGTTCAATTGTATTCACACCTGAACTGATCCGGATGCTGGGCAGACAATACCGGACTTATCCGAACTGGAGCTACAAACTGCACGCAGATAATTTCGCAGCAGAACTCCAGGAAAAGGAGGCTTCAGTATCGGTACCATCCTATGCCAGTGTCCGGCGGCGGATGATCGAAAGGGGGTGGACCAGGAAGCCCTCAGCAAAGAAAAAACAGACAGCGGGTATGAAAATTGCCGCAAAGCGGTTCGAAAGCCATGAAATCCGAGGATACGAAGCAGAATATGTTCACAGCCTGTGGCATCTGGATTTTCATGAAGGCAGTCTGCGGGTGGTGGATAACAACGGTAACTGGTATACGCCCAAAGCCTTATGTATTCTTGACGACCATTCCCGCCTGTGCTGCCACATCCAATGGTATTCAGGAGAAACCACCCAGGATTTGATTCATGGATTGACCCAGGCATTTTTCAAAAGGGGGCTTCCCAGGGCACTGATGACGGACAACGGATCTGCCATGACCTCCCATGAGTTTTGCAACGGTCTTAAAAAAACAGGGATACTTCATGAAACGACACTGCCCTACAGCCCTTATCAAAACGGTAAGCAGGAAGCCTTTTGGGGAACCCTTGAAGGCAGATTGATGGCCATGCTGACCCGGGTGGACCCTCTGACACTGGAATAT
This sequence comes from uncultured Desulfospira sp., assembly GCA_963663165.1. Classification (GTDB taxonomy): domain Bacteria; phylum Desulfobacterota; class Desulfobacteria; order Desulfobacterales; family Desulfobacteraceae; genus Desulfospira. The sequence continues at coordinate 2,586,771 of OY760175.1, forward strand.
CTCAATCACAGCAGTCAGGCCTGGGTCGAGATGGAATATAACAAAACCAGGCATAGTGACATCGGCACATCTCCTGTTCAACGCATGCTTGAAGGCAAAGATGTTTCCCGGCCGGCACCGGATGAAGAGCAACTGAGGTTCGCCTTTACAGTCTGCGAATCCAGAAATCAGCGAAAATCTGACGGTACCGTGTCCATCAACGGGGTAAGATTTGAGATCCCTTCCCGGTTTCACCATATCCCTCGGTTACATGTCTGCTTTGCCAATTGGGATAAATCCATGGCCTGGCTCATGGACCAGAGAACCGGCAAACAGATTGCGCAGATCTACCCCCAGGACAAAATCAAAAATGCTTCAGGAAAACGAAAGATCAAGTCGAGACCTGAGCATACCATTCTACCGGATGAAACATTGAAAGAATCCGAGCCTGCATTATTAAGAAAACTGATGGCCGAGTATGCCCAAAGCGGCATGCCTCCAGCCTATCTTCCCAAAGGAGAATCATGAACAACAAACAGCTTCTGGCTTATTACGGCCTTAAATGGAACCCTTTTTTTCCTAATATCCCCGTGGAAGCCTTATGGCATCCGCCATTGATGAACAGTTTTATTTTTCGTCTTGAGAATATGACCCTGAACGGGGGCTTTGCTTTGATCAGCGGGGACCCCGGCCTTGGCAAATCCAAGGCGTTGCAGATGATTGCCCAAAAGTTCGGTAAACTTGACGAGGTAGTTGTCGGGGTAATGGAACGTCCCCAAAGCAGTGTCGGAGACTTTTACCGGGAAATGGGAGTTTTGTTTGGTGTCAATTTGAGCCCTGCCAACCGGTACGGCGGGTTCAAGGATCTTCGGGAGCGCTGGAAAAGTCATGTAAAAACCACCTTGTTCCGGCCCATCCTGCTCATAGATGAGGCCCAGGAGATGCTGACCGGATGCTTAAATGAACTGCGTTTGTTGAACAGCGCGGACTTTGACTCCCAAAACCTGTTGACCACCGTGATTTGCGGCGATGACCGGCTCCCGGAACGGTTCAGATCAAGATCCCTGGTATCGCTGGGAAGCCGGATGCAGTTCCGGCTGACGCTGCTTCCCTATGTCCGGGATGACCTGCTGGATTACATGGATCACAGCCTGAACCAGGCCGGCGCCCCGCACTTAATGACGAAAACTCTGATCAGGACCCTTGCAGACCATTGCGCCGGCAACCTGCGGGTTCTTAACAATATGGCCGCAGACCTGCTGACTGCGGGGATTGAAAAAGAACTCAATCAATTGGACGAAAAGCTTTTTATGGAAGTCTATTCCAGACAGCCGCCCAATAAAAAATCATAGGAGAACAATATGGGTATTTATGATGATCCGGACATGAAACTGGAAGAAATCACACAGGAATTGGAACATTTTATCCTGGATATGGTCCTTGCCGGACTTGAAAGCTTGAATATGGAATATCGGGCCTTCAGGCGATTCCAGAAACAAAGGCTCACGGAAAAGAACCGTCATAAAGAACACGAGCCGTTTTGAACGTACGCCCGGACTCCAAAGGTCCGGGCCTGCCTCAATGGAAAAAATACTTTGGAAAATCGGCAATTATTTTAAGCACCGCTTCAGCCTGGCAGTTCTTGATGAAATTAAGGGCCGGTGGCCCGTTCTCCCCTCTTGTAAAAACATCCCTTATCTTAAAGCTGAAAATGCCGGAGGAAGGCACATCCTGATCAGACCTGATCCTGTTATTCAGCCTTATTATTTTCTTGCCGACGATTTAAACATTGACCTGCTTATCCGGCATCATCAATCCATATCAAACCGCTTTAAACCAGGCAGGATGGTTATAGAAACATCTCCCGGCAATTATCAAATTTGGATTCACAGTGACCGTCCGTTAAGCCTTCCCGAAAAAAAGTATTGGTTGGAAAACATGCACAGTGATCCCGGCGCCGACCCGAAAAACAGGTGGGGCAGATGCCCCGGGTTCAGGAACAGAAAAGCAAAACACAGAACGCCTTCAGGACAATACCCTTTGGCAAAGCTATTATGGGTGGACTGGAAATGCCAGGCTATTGTCCCTGAAATAGAATTATCCTCCCAACCTCAAGAAGTCTTTTCCCATCAACCCCGGGGGGGAGTGTGCCATAACGGTAATATTTCCCGCTCCCTCTATGATAAGGGTGACGAATCTGCCACTGATTTTGCATATGCTCTGGCCCTCTATAGAAGAGGTTTCTCACGAATGGAAATTTACAATCGCATTATCAATGAAAGGCAGGATTGGATTAATCATGCGGGTGAACGAAAAAAAACACAGTATCTGATCAGGACATTACAGAAAGCTGAAAAAATTATCAGTTAAAATCGGGCTCTCTTGGCCTCCGGGAAAGCCCTTATTTACCATGAAACGTTGTCCATGAATTATCGTGATTGCTCTCAGCAGCAGTAAATGAAAACGGTCATCAATCGTCAGATCATTCATTATCTGCTCCCTTTGATACAATCTTTTCGTATATGACCCGGTGCCATAACAATGCGGCCTGACGGGAGGTTTTCTGCCAATGATCATGCTGGGCCACACGGACCTGTTCAAGCATTGCCTCTACAGCAGCCATGTATTCATTGGCAATTCGATCTGTCAGATCCGGGTTGCTTACCGGAACCGTTTTCCGGGCCTCAATAAATCTTTTGATATTTCGTGCGGTCAGTTCCATGCCGCTGTTTATGATTTCCCTCCAGATACTGCGTTGTTCTATGGAGTCCATTTGAGTAAGGGGACGGACCTGGGATTCGTTGGCAGGCAGCCTGTCGCCAATTGGCGACAAATTGTAGATCACTTCATAGGCTCTGATCAGGCGGTAGGCATAAGCCTTGCCCATATCCCACCGCTGCCTGGTATATGTTTCAAACGACTCAAACAAAGCCTGTTTGTATAAACGGTTATCACGAATTTCTTTCAAGGCCTGGCCGATTTTATAAAAACATTCCTGGTTGCGACCAATCAGGGTTTCAAGCTCAAGCAACCGTTCCATATTTACTGCCCTGCCGGCATGGGTCTGCCGACCATAGCAGCAAGAGCCGTCAATTTTGCTGCCTGAACCTGGGGTGCAGTATTTATTTGTTTCAAAAACAAAACACTATCCCGGAAGCCATAACCCTTGATTTTCATGACAAGGTCGATGGTATTAAAATTCTTTTCGCATCTGAAGCACCGGGCCAGGTTCGTGGCTGGATTTACAGCGGTTTGAAATTCATTGCACAAAGGGCATAGAAAACGAAAATAGCCATCCCTGATCTTGGATGGAATCTGTAAATGATCCCTGATCAGCATATCAACAGGGATATTGTTTCTCAGTTCAAATAATTGCCTGGATGAAAATCTGTTCTTCAAAAGACACCTCCTTGTTTTTTAAATTTCAGGTGCCTTTTTTATATCATCGGCCAGAGCCGTCTGTCAGTTGCCTCTTAAACTGGAATGGGGATTACTTTGTTGATATCTACCTGTATTATCAGCGGATTACGCACATGATGCCTCTTAGAATTAAACCTCGATTAGTCTGTCAATATACCTTTACATTACAGTTAGTTATCCCAACCATGTCTCTTGAAACCAATACTCGATTAGTCGTTTATGCCAAGGGGATATTTTATGGAAACCCCCGGATTATTTCCCTGCTGTAACCGATAATTTGGGTAACCAGGTATTGGATGACAATTGCCGGCTTGATTCCATATTCCGTTATAATGACTTCCATTGGCAAAACCGGCTCTTTGCATTTTTGATATGAAAGAACAGAAAGACTCCCGGATGTTTGTTGCTCCTCAGCTTCTTCAAGCTTTTTTGCCAGGTAGTTATTTTTACAGACAGCTTTGTTTTTCCTGTTCCACTCTTCACATTGCCTCCGGTGAAGCTCATTTTGGCAAGCCGGGCTACATGTTTTCTGCCGTCCTTTTTGTCTTACATCAGGAGTGAACCATTTACGGCAAATAGAGCAAGGACGTTTTCCTCGTGAATTTTTTGCCATTATTTCTTCTCCAAGATTTGAATCAGGGAGATTTTATGTACCAAATTTTGAAGGATGCAGCAGCGGGGTCTGTCGGCGGGATAGGCGGGGTATGATTTTTATTTTATTTGCTGGGTATAGCGGCGGGATATCTGCCCGTTACATTATTTCGCTATGAAACTGCGGGGTAAGCGTTACACTTTTTGAATCTTACCACCCGCCACAATTCCATGGGGTGCCCCCTTTTCAGAATACATCCTTATCATTGAATTGATTTAAATTGCCATCACCCGCAGGCAAGTTACATGGGATTGCCCTGAAAAGCTCCGGAAGAAAAAAGCGGGTTTCCAAATATTCACCCATATGTTATAAGAAAGTCTCACTAACAAGCTGAAAAGACTTTCATTTTTCGTTGTGGGCGATTCTTGGTTGGATAATCCAAGCCGTCCGTGACGGTTATAGAAAAAAAATCGTAAACAATCAAAAGGTGAACGAGATGAAAAATCAATGTTTAAAGGCAATTGTGGTTTTTTTATCCCTCCTTCTTTTGTTGCTGAACGCTGCTGATACCGCCCAGATAACCATCATTTACGTTGACGCCGAAGCCACAGGAACCGGTACCGGAAAAAGCTGGGAAAATGCTTATCCTTATTTGACGGATGCTTTAAATGCGGCAGCATCAGGCAATACCATTTACGTTGCCGAAGGGGTTTATTACCCGGATCAGTCCGCAGCCATTCCGAACGGCACCGGTCTTAGGACCGCTTCATTTTCCCTTCTGAACAATGTTACCATTTATGGCGGGTTTGACCCGTCGGTGGGAGTTGACACCCTGGCGGAACGAAGCTGGAAAAATTATAAAACATATCTTAGCGGCAATATCGGAGACATAAAATCTGCCAGTGACAACAGCTACCATGTGGTAAAAAACTCAAAAGATGTTACCAGCACCGCCATTCTGGACGGGTTCATCATCGCCGCAGGCAATGCCAACGGCAGCAGCCTTACAAGTTCAGGCGGCGGCATGACCAATGAAAATGCATCTCCCATCATTCGCAATTGTGTTTTTTCCCAGAACCAGGCATCAGGCCAGGGTGCCGGGATGTACAATATCTACCAGAGCGAGCCGTATCTTTTCAATTGCGAATTTAATGCCAACACTTCCGGCAGCGGCGGCGGCGGAATGTATAATGACGGATCTTCCCCTGAGCTGGAAGCATGCACGTTTACCGGCAACCAGGCCTTAAGCGGTGCCGGTGTATACAACAACGGGTCAAGCCCGGTTTTAACCGGCACGGTGTTTACGGACAACAGCGCCGGCTACGGCGGCGGGGCCGTATACAATTACAATGCATCCGCTCCCGTATTTTATAACTGCATATTTTCGGAAAATTTTGCCGCCTATGACGGCGGGGCCATTCATAATGCCTATAATTCTTCGTCCCTGGCCGTGAACTGCACCTTTACCGGCAACCTTCTGGACAGCACCAACAGCGGCCACGGCGGTGGCATATATAACCGATCAAATTCCAGGACCGAAATTGCCAATTCCATTCTCTGGGATGATGAGCCAGACGAACTCTATCCCACGGATTCCTTTACCGTCACCTATTCCGACATAGAAACCAGCACCGTTTTTCCAGGAACGGGCAACATGAACGTCTCCCCTCTTCTGGATGCAACGTTCCACCTGGACGAAGACTCACCGTGTATTGACGCCGGGAGCAATGATGCGGTGCCGGCCTTTCTTACCGTCGATTTCGAAGGTGACGGCCGGATTATCAACGGCGATGGGGATGATCCTGAGGCAGTCGTTGATATGGGCGCGGATGAATCGCCTTTTGTAATGGTCACCCATGATCTTGCCGTTGGCAGTTCCGCCGGCGGGTCGGTAACCCAGCCGGGAGAAGGAATTTTTTCATTTGACCATGAGCGCATCGTCGATCTGCTTGCCGTATCTGAAGGGGGGTACCGGTTTTTAAACTGGAGCGGCGATACCGGCCAGGTGGCCGGGATATTTTCTGCCCAGACCACCATTACCATGGACGACAGCTACAGCATTACGGCCAATTTTGAACAGGATATTGATCCTGACCTGGTGGTCACCGATGTCTGGGAGGAAAACGGCGGCATCTGTTACCAGCTTCATAATATTGGCGAGGCAACGGCCCTCAAAGGGCACTATACCAGGCTTGTGGTGAACAATAACACCGCAGCAGATGACCTGGTCGACAACGAGCTGCCGCCGGATGGAAGGATCAGCCGCTGCTTTCCCCAATACATCTGGGACTGCACCTCGTCTTCCGACGAGATAATGGTTTGTGCTGACGGGGCCGGGCAGATCACCGAAAGCGATGAAACAAACAACTGCCGCTCCGAGTCATGGCAATGTGACACCACGGCGCCCCTTATTACTGACCCGCCGGTCGTTTCCCAGGTGGACCCCTACACCGTGGACATCAAATGGGATACGGATTGCGACGCCGACAGCGTGGTCATGTTCGGCACATCAGCCGGCGTGTTCTCAGGACAGGCAGCGGACCAGCAGTCCAGCCAGAACCACCAGATTCGCCTGGAAAACCTTGCTGCGGGCACCACTTATCACTACCGGGTCCTGTCAACAGATGCCGGCGGCAACACCATAGAAAGCAAAGACTTCTTTTTCCAGACCGCCCCCCTGGCAGACACAACCCCTCCGGTTGTCTCTAAATTAACGGCTGTAAAGGGAGACGGGGCACAGCTCTTTTACAAAGTCTTAGCACAGGTCACCGATGATACCGGCGTGGAACGGGTAGCGTTTTACCTGGATGGCACCCTTGTGGGGGTTGACTATTTAGAACCCTTTGAATACAAACTGGCACCCGCGGATTTAGGGCTCAGCCGGGAGGACTTTTTTAAGGCGCACACCCTGACGGCGGTTGCCGTAAGTCATGCCGGCGTGGCCGGTATGGTTGATCTGCCCTTTGAGCCGGCCTATGAGTGTGCTGACATCAATATGGAAATGCAGGCCCCATATCCCGACGACACCTACTATATTGATTACACCTCGGTTCCTTCTGGCACCACCATCCCTATCCGGGTCCGGGCCGCCATGACGGAACTGGACTGCCATTATTTCGGCATGTCCGGCCTTCCTCCCGGGGCCAGCAATTTCTTTTGTGATGAGATATACCTCCCGGTGACCGAAGTCCGTTTCTATGTCAATTCAGTGCTGATTGAAACGGTTACCCCTTCGGCAGCGGATGAATTCATTTTTGAGATTGACTGGGATATAAGCGGCAAAACCACCGGAACCTATTTCATCAGGGTGGACGCCATTGTGGATGATGAATGCCGCCAGACCATCACCAACACATTTGCCATTGAAAAAGGTGAGCCGGAGCTTGACGTCACCCGGGAAGTCACGCGCATAGGCAATTATTTTGAAATCCAGCTTCGCCTCCGGAACCGGGGGACAGCAACAGTCACCTTTGACCGGCTCGAAGATTCGGTTGACGGGTTTCAGCCCATCGAAAGAAGCGACAGCGACTATGATGTGGTCCCCAGCTGTAACAATGACGGCACCCATTGCGACGTTGAAATCGATTTTGCCGGCCGCTACTATGACCTTGCAGCCGGAGACAGCAAATGGGTTTCCTATCTGGCCGTACCAATCCTGCACCCGCCCGATGAATCCGTGGATTACCGTATCGGCGCCACCCCGGTCCGGGTTGTTGATTATTATGAGATGCACCCCCATGAATTCGACAGGCCGTGCGCTTTAACCCAAGATGATTATACCCTGTCAAGTGAAGTCAACCGGGCCATCAGGAATTCCGACTATCTGATCATCACCAATCCCGACAAGCTGTTTTCCACCAGCGCCGATGCGGCCGGTGTCAACAGCCTGCTGTCCGCCATGGCCGAACTGGCCAGCCTGCGCAACGCAATTTTGGGCTATCTTTACGGGTCTGATTCCAATGATACCGGCTGGATCAAGGAGTGTATCCGGACATGGGGAACCCCCATGCAGGGTATGGACGGCGTTGATGAGCATTACCTGTCAAACGGCTACCTGCTTCTGGTCGGAGAAGTTGAAATCATTCCCTCGTTCACCAAAACCGTTAAAGATAAATGGTGGTTCATCACCATTGCAACCTATCATATTCACTTTACCGATATGCCTTACGGAGACACCAACGGCCGCATTGACCCCGAACTGAGTGTGGCCCGGATCATCGGTGATGACCCTTCCGAGCTGATCATCCCCATCCAGGCAAGCATCAATGTGATCAACGGCGAGCCCGGCTTTGAATTTGACCGGTCCCATGCACTCATCGTGAGCGGCAGCGGTGATGGTGTGTCTTCATTTGAAGGAAACCTGGATGATGTTGAAGATATCCTTGAGGATGAGTTTACCGTCACCAAAAGGAAAAAAAGGCGGGTTGAAGACTCCGGCGGCAACATCACCACAGAATTCAAGCTCTATGATGCCAACAAGGACCACTTGTTTTACCGGGATCACTGCAATCCCACGGCCTGGTCAGGCGTGATCGGCACAAGCGATTTTACCGGTTCTGATCCGGTGGATTTCGAAGATGCCAAGCCCTTTGCCTTTGCCTGCTGCTGCCAGGCCGGCCAGTATGAGGATGACTCGGAAGATGCCGCTGACCGCACCAATATCGCCGAGTCTTTTTTACAGCATGGGGCGCCGTCCTATATCGGGGCAACGGAAAATTCATTCAGGGGACAGAACAACAGCGCGGCCAAATGGTTTTACAACCACTGGGTCAATACCGGCAAAACAGTGGGCCAGACCTTCAGGGAACTCAAAGTTCACCTTGGCGATTTCCAGGGCGACTACTGGAGTTATGAGTATAACCTGTACGGCGATCCCAAATATGGCGGCAGCGGTGTGGCGGCAGCGTCTCTGGCTTCAAAGGCAATGACACTGCCGGAATCCCCCTATGGGCTGGTGGTGCCTGATTATGAAGTCAAATCACTCAACGGCGAGGACCATGTGAGCATTCCCGGCGGCAATATGATTCTGGCCGAAGACAAGCCCGCAGTTCCCTATTACAAGGTCAGTATTGAATTTCCTGAAGGATATGCCGTCCATGACGTCACCTTGGAAGAGCGTTCGGAACCGATCACCACCACCGGGCTTAACATCCCGCTTTCCGAGATGGGCCTGGATAATTCAACCGCAGGCAGCACCGCTTCCGCCGCAGGGGGAGAAGAGTGGTGGCCTCCCCAGGAGGCGGTTTTTGAGTATCAGTTTGAAACAAGGCCTGACAGGACATCGGTGCTGACCATCACCGTTTTCCCGTTTTACTACAATGGCCTGACCACCGATGCAAAATTCTACAAAACCTACACCTTTAACATTGACTATGATTCGGGCGGGGTGGGCATTGCCCTGCTTTCCACAGAAAAGGAAAATTATGCTCAAGGGGAAATCGTTCAGGCAGACCTGTGGCTCACCAGCGCGGAAGACCCCCAGGATGTGATTGTCGAGGTTCTGGTCAAAGAGGAAAGTTCAGATGAGGTGGTTGACGGCCTGCTTTTGCGCACCTTAAGCCAGGTCACACAAACCGCATATTTTGCCCTTGAATGGGACAGCAGCAATTTTCCTGCCGGGGCCTATTATCTTGAAGCCAATATCAGGGACAGCTCAGGCCATCTCATAGACCGGCGGAATAAATCCATCAGTACGGGGATGGCCTCCATAGCCATTACAGATTTTACGGCGACACCGGATGCCCCGTATATCAATACCGGGCTTGAATTTAAAAATATTGGCAGCGTTGATGTTTCCGGCAAAGCGATCATTATTATACAGGACAGCCAGGGGGCCGTTGTTGCCGAATTTCCCCATGATTTTGAAGATCTGGCCCCATGGGGGAGCCTGAGCTTTGCTGACAGCTGGGATCCCTCCGGGGCCAGTGGCCAGACATATCATTTCCAGGCATATGTTCTATATGACAGCGGGTGTTCTGAAGTCCGCAGCCTGTCGGTTCCCTTATGCCTGGACCTGAATGAATTTGCCCAAAGCTTTGGTTCCGCATCCGGCCAGGGCCATTATGATGCTGCCTTTGATTTTGACCGGGATGGCGATGTGGACGGTAAAGACCTGTCCGTCATAAACATCTACAGTCCCCTGCGGACATGGGGGTGTGAGTAGGCGTTCTTTCGCCTCAATTTTGCTGCACCCTTTTTGGCGGACCTTCTGCGGGGAATGCTAACTTAAGATTTTATCGGCAAAGCTTTCAACAATATGGTCCAGGCGGGTCCATCCCTTTTTATTGAGCCTGAAATGGCGGCCTGCCTTGGGGTGGGGTGTGGTGGACGCCGTGCAGACTTCTCCCAAATGCTGATCTTCAATGTGCCGGATGACGGGGGCGAACCGGGTTTGAAAGACCTGGCTGAACTTAAGGTTAAAGGCGTCCATGTCAATCCCCTCCCGGGTCCTTAAGCCCAGCATGATCCATTCAAGTTCCTGCTGGCGCAGGGTCAGGGTTTCGATTTGCCCCGGGGGCAGTTCACCGGCTTCAAGGCGGCTCAGGTAACCGGTAAGGCCCGGAAGGTTCCAGGACCTTTGAAGGGCATGGTCCGGCCCCTCTAAAAAGGAGTGGGCCGCCGGTCCCAGTCCCAGATAAGGGGTAAAGTTCCAATAGTTTGAATTGTGGCGGGACCGGTCCTCAGGCCGGCGAAAAAAATTAGAAATCTCATAATGGGCAAACCCGGCCTGCTCAATCCAGTCAGATCCTTTCAGGAAAAACTGGATTTTCTTTTCCGAGGGGCCGTCCCCGGAAAGGCAAATCCGGTTTTCCGCCGCCATTTTGCCCAGCGGCGTATCCGGCTCAACCGTGAGCATGTAACAGGACAGATGGGAAGGCCCAAAGGAAAATGCGGTGTCAAGGTCTGTTTTCCAGGTGTCTATGGTTTCATCGGGAAGGGCAAACATCAGATCAATGCCGATATTTTCAAACCCGGCTTTTCTTGCCTGTTCAATGGCCTGAACCGATTGGCGCTCCGAATGGATCCGGGTTAAAAATTTAAGTTTATCCCGGTTAAAGGACTGGACCCCTAAAGAAAGGCGGTTAATGCCGGCCGATTTCAGTCCCGTAAGGCTGGTCCGGTCCAGGGTGCCGGGGTTGGCCTCAAGGGTGATCTCTGCTTTTCGGGATATGCCGCAATACCGGTCAATGGATTCTAAAATCCGGGCAACGGCCTGAACCGGCAGCACCGAGGGCGTCCCCCCGCCCAAATATACGGTTTCAACCTTTGGGGACCGCATTTTGGACCGGGCAGCGCCGTAAAGCCCCGGATCCTGGCATTTCAACCGGATTTCCGTTTCAAGGGCCGACACAAATGCGGGGATTTTATTTAAATCCGGGGTGGAATAAAAATCACAGTAAATGCATTTCCGGATGCAGAACGGGACATGAATATAAATGGAAACCGGTTCAGACAAAGCGTTCCATGAGTTCATCAATCACCCGGTCCACATTGTCCGGTGTCACCCCGTAATACTCACAGGCCATGCGGACCTGGTCCATATGGGTGTTGTTGGCCATGTCCCCTAAGCTTCTGAAAAGCCCCAGGCGCCGGCCGATCTGGTAAAAGACCTGGTCTTCGGGATTTAAATCAAAAAAGTCGTCAATCACCTTTATCATCCGGTCCTTGTCCCAGGGAAGCCGGCCTTCAATGGTCTCAAACAGGTTCAGGATATGGTCGCTTTTGATATAAGAGTCGATCCCGTTCAGGCTTTCTAAAAAGACGCGGATCTCCTTGGCAATCATGGTGTCGGTGGGTTTTTCAAATATTTTCTGGGCCGCCTCGTCAGAAAGCTGGGTCCCGGGGATGAGGGCGACGGTCCGAAGCCTTATAAATTCCGGGTTGATGTGGTTCAGGGCCGAAGCGGTTTCAAGGGCATGCTCAATGGAAAAGTCAATGCCGCCCAGGCCCGGCATCACATATTCGGAAAGTTCCATGCCGGCCTGTTTAACCTTTATGCCGGCCCTGATGTGGGTGTCTTTGTCCACCCCTTTGTTGATCCGGGCCAGGACCCGGTCTGATCCGGATTCCATGCCGATGTGAATCCGGTTGAGCCCGGCCCGGGCCATTTTTTCAAGGTCCCTGTCATTTATCCGGACTATGGTATGGCTTCTGGCATAGGAGGTGATCCGCTTGGCAAAGGGAAAGCGTTCCCGGATATGTTCCAGAATCCGGATCAGGTTTTCAGGTTTGATAATCAGAGAATTGGCATCCTGGAGGAAAATGGACTCCATGCCGGCTGCATACCAGTTCATGGCCGCGTTAAAGGCTAAGCGGTCCTTTTGTTCAAAGCGGTTAAACAGGTTGGAGATTTGTTCCTGGGAAATAGAATTGCCGGGAAGGCCGGTGGCTTTGATTCCCCGGATATAGGTATGAATCAGGTCAATATCCCGGATAATATGGTCCACCGGCCTGAAGGAAAATTTTTTGGATTTATATACCGGGCAGAAGGTGCAGTGGTTCCACGGGCAGTTCCGGGTCAGGCGCAGCAACAGGCTGTATGCCTCGCTGGGCGGCCTTATGGGACCCTGCTCAAATCCCCGGTCTTGGCTGGTCCTGTTCTCTTCCATTTCTTCAATTGTCCTGTTTGGGATGGTGTTGGTTTTTTATAGCATCCATTACCCGTATTGGGCAATAGTTTAGGCTTGGGATTTGGGATATGGGACTTGGGATTTGGGGTCCGTTAGGGCAGGTTTATAAGGAAAATTGTGCGGCAGATATAGAGCTGGCGGCTCATATTCAAATCCAAACATTTTGCTCGTCTTATTTTAATTTTAGCCTAATTTAATGAAAACAATTCCCCCCTATAGTCAATTTCCAGTAAGTCGGTCATTCACCAACCGTACAATTTAAAACTTGTAAATTTCCCAATCCATGGGCCCCGGATTGGTCAAGGATCTTTGTGCGAGTGTGAGTTAACCCCGAAACCGGTTTTCTTTGGGGCCATGGCGTCTAAACCGCGGCAGGCCTCAAGCCCCTTATGCCAAAGGAGGTGGTAAACAAACAGGTGTTTTCGAAACACCGGCGGTCTTTTTCTTAAATTTCCAAACCTAACTTTTCAACCTAAGTTTTTATCAACGAACCATTACAAAAAGGAATAAAACAAATGCTTAATTTTAAAAAGGTTTTAAACGGCGGCAAGATTGCTGCTGTATGTGTAATTTCTCTGTCCCTTTGCATGGGAACCGGATTTGCGGCTTCCAAAACCAGAGCCAAAAAGACAACGGCTTCAACCGGCCCTAAATATGTATTTTACTTCATTGGTGACGGTATGGCCAATGTTCAGATCCATGCGGCTGAAGCCTACCTGGCAGCCTTGAATGAAGATGATGCCACCCCCGGCAGCGTCAAAGCCAACCTCTTAACCATGAGCACCTTCCCGGTTCAGGGCATGTCCACCACCTTTGCCGACAACCGTCTGATCACTGACTCTGCCGCTGCCGGCACCGCCCTTGCCTGTGGCCAGAAAACCCTGGTGGGGGTGATTTCTAAAGATTCTGAAGGGAACAACATTGCCACCCTGGCAGAAAAAGCCAAAGCCCAGGGCAAAAAAGTGGGGATCTTAAGTTCTGTTACCATCAACCATGCTACCCCGGCTGTTTTCTACTCTCATAACGCTTCCCGTAACAACTACGGGGATATTGCTGAAGATCTGGCCAACTCAAACTTTGATTTTTTTGGCGGCGGGTTCTGGAACAAAGCAGCCAACGTTAAAGAAGAAACAACTGCAGCTGCCAACGGTTTTACCATCACCACCAGCCTGGCAGAACTTCAAGGCGTTACCAACGGCACAAGGGTTATTGCCTTTGACGAAGCCCAGGGCAACACCACTACCGGCGAGCATCACGGCGCCCTGCGATATGAAATGGACCGCGGATATGTAAACGGCATGTCCCTGGCTGATTTCACCGGAGAGGCCATCCGGATTCTGGACAATGACAACGGCTTTTTCATGATGGTTGAAGGCGGCAAAATCGACTGGGCCTGCCATGCCAATGACGCCCGGGCTGCCATTGATGACACCATTGCCTTTGACGACGCCGTTGCAAAGGCGGTCGAGTTCTACAACGCTCATCCCGATGATACCCTTATTGTTATCACCGGTGACCATGAATGCGGCGGTATGACCATTGGATTTGCCGGAACCGCTTATGATACGTTTTTTGAAGTTCTTGAAAAACAGACCATGTCTTTTGAGTGGTTCGACAACACCGTTTTGACTGCTTATCTGTCCACTCATGCGGTAGTTGCGGATATTGATGCAGACATGTGGCAGATCATCCATACCAACTTCGGTCTTGACGGGAATGGAATTTCACCAAGCACTGATGATGACCTGACCGATTATCAAAAAGATCAACTTGAAGCTGCCTTTGACGAAACCTATGAAAAGGCCGCTAATTCAAACTGGAGCAAAACTTTATCTGAACAGGAGTATCTGCTTTTTGGCGGATATGAACCCCTGACCGTAACCTTGACCCACGTTCTCAACCAGAGAGCCGGTATCGCTTTTACCTCTTACTCCCATACCGGCGTGCCCGTAATGGTTCTGGCCATGGGAAAAAACGCTTCTGTGTTTGACGGATTTTACGACAACACGGATGTTGCAAAGAGAATTGCCCAGGTTATGAATGTCGACCTTGACTAAGGTTTAACTCAAGCAACTGATTCTGCAAAGTGCCGGTTCCAGGGCGTTTCCCTGAGGCGCTTTGCAGATGATTTTTACCGTATAGAGAAGGAATTATGGCATATCTGAGAAAATATCCGGATTTGTTTTTAACTCTCCTGTTCGCCGGGTTGTGCGGGGTTTTGTTTGCTTTGCCCACAGGGTTTGATGACCGCGTGTCAAAAGACTCGCTTTATGACCGGGCCGAGGTTACGGCGGTGGACAATTCAGATATCATGGTCCATGCCATTATAAAAGCCGGAACCCAGGATCTCACCGTCCGGATGCTCACCGGCCCTTTCAAGGGAGAGCAGGCCATTGTGGTCAACAACCTGAAAGGGAAAATGGAGCTGGATGAAATCTTTACAAAGGGGCAGGTCATCCTGGTGGAGTATTCGGTTGCCAACGGAAAAATCAAAGCGGCATACAGCCGGGGCCATTACCGCATCAGCCATGAGCTGTGGCTGTTGGGGCTGTTTGCCCTGCTGCTGATGGCCGTGGGCGGCTGGACCGGGATCAAGGCCCTGCTCTCTTTTGCATTGGCAGGGCTCATGCTCTGGAAGGTCATGGTTCCCTTGTTTCTTAAAGGGTATGACCCAATCCCCATTGCCCTGGCCGTGGTGGCCTTTTTAACCCTTGCCATCAGTTTTCTGGTGGGCGGGGCCACCAAACGGGGGGTGGTCACCTTTCTCGGGGCTTTTCTGGGGCTGGTGTTTACCTGTGTCCTGGCCCTTTATTTTAATGAGAGCTTCAGGATCCACGGGGCGGTCCGCCCCTTTGCCGAAACCCTTATCTATTCGGGCTATTATGATCTGAGGATCACCCGGATCTTCCTTGCCGGCATTTTTATCGCTTCATCCGGGGCGGTCATGGACCTTGCCATGGACATTGCCGCGTCCATGGATGAAGTCAAAAAGAACAACCCGGACATCGCTTTAAAAGACCATATCCGGTCGGGAATGTCCGTGGGCAGGGCCGTGATCGGTACCATGACCACCACCCTGCTGCTGGCTTACTCAGGCGGATACATGACCATGATGATGCTGTTCATGGCCCAGGGGGTTCCCCTGATCAACTTTTTTAACATTAACTATGTGGCGGCTGAAGTTCTCAACACCCTTGTGGGAAGCTTTGGCCTTGTAACCGTAGCACCGTTCACGGCGGCTGTGGGAGGTCTGATCTACCGGTTCCGGCCGGATCAGGCATTAAGCACAGACAGTGCCGCTGAATCCGGGACAGGCAAAAAACGGCTGACCCCGGAGACAAATTAAATATTGAGAATCATTTATTAAGTAAAGGAATACAAAAATGAAACAGATGAAGTTAACAATTATTGCATTATTTTCCGCGCTGCTGGTTGTATGTGCGTCTTCCAGCGCTTTTGCAGCCACCTATGGTCAGGCTGCTGCTGTTATGTATTATGATACCCTTTCAATTTCATTTGACGGACTTACCCCCGCACTGACTACTTATGCCGACTATAATGGAACCGAAGACACCCCTGCCGGCACGGAAGCGCTGGTTGAGACTGACAACGGCTGGGGCTGGGCTGAGGTGGATGTCACAGACAGTGAAAAAGACCTTTATGCCGATGCCTATGTCGACAGCCCTGCTTCCTATGAATATGCCTATGCCAATGCTGAGTTAAGCGCATCTTTTACGGCTGAAGAAGCCGGCAGTGTAACCGTATCCATAGATTACTACCTGTATATTGACGGTACCAGTGACGCCGCCAGCAGCGCTTGGGCCTATGCGGAAGCCCTGGCTTACCTGTCCATTAACGATGAAGAGGTGACAGACATCTTTGGGGATGACGTCATTTTTTATAACGGGATTAGCTATGAGGGCGACACACCCGTTTATACCTTAACCCTTACCTATAAATATGACGCCAATGACACCGTTAATATCCTTGCCGGTGTCAGTGCCTATGCTGAAGCCGCTGTACCCGTACCCGGTGCCGGACTTCTCCTGAGCGCCGGCCTGATCGCTCTGGCGGGGATCAGAAGAAAAAACTAATCTGAACGGCCATTAATAAACAAAAGGACGGCTCCTTGGGGGGCCGCCCTTTTTTAATTGGGATATGGGATATGGGACTTGGGATATGGGATATGGGGTATGGGATATGGAATCTCGGCCCCAAGTCCCAGGTCCCAGGTCCCAAGCCCAAGTCCCAAGTCCCAAGTCTAACATCTACATATCCACCTGCCCGGGCGTCAGATACTCCTTAGCATAAGGGGCAAACAGCCGCTTTTCCCTGAACAATTGGACAATATCTTTATCAATGTGGCCCTCTTTTTCCATCTGATCCAGAATTTCAAGGGCCTTTGACAGGGGCATGGGGTGTTTGTAAGGCCGGTCTGCGGCGGTCAGGGCTTCAAATATGTCGGCAATGGCCATGATCCTTGTGGCCAGGTCCAGCTGGGCGGCGTCTTTTCCGTCGGGATAGCCTGATCCGTCCAGCTTTTCGTGATGGGATGCGGCAATTTGTGGGACCTTTTGAAGGTTTTTGGGAAAGGGCAGTTCCTGTAGAATTTTCCGGGTGGCCACCACGTGGTTTTCTATGATTTTGCGTTCAGCCGGGGTGAGGTTGCCTTTTCTAACGCTCAGATGGTCCAGCTCACCGGCGGTGAGAAAGGGGACATGGTCCGGAAATAACCGGCGTTGGGCAATGTCGTTGAGGCGCTGGAGCTGATGGTCCTCCAGAAAGGATTTGCCCTCATTGCACTGAAGGATAAAAGCAAGGTCTGATTCAAGTTGTCTTTTTTCATTTCCAAGCTCATCTTCAAGCTGTGTCATGGAGAAATTAACAGGGTCCTGATTTTGCTCTAACAGGGCTATTTTTTTCTTTAAAAATAAATTTTCCAGTTCCTGGGCGATCAGTTTAAACCGAAGCCGGATCTCTGCGGCCCCGTCCCGGATGGCCTCAAGCTTTGTCTGTTTGTTGATCACGTGTTCCGGGGTGGTGATTTTGCCCACATCATGCATCCAGGCCGCAATTTTCAGTTCTTCAAGTTCCTCGTCGGTGAACTGTTTGCCGGCAAGGGGACCGTCCTCCTGGTCATTGATGCCTTTGGCCACCAGAAGGGAGAGTTCCACCACCCGCTTGATGTGGCCGCCGGTGTAAGCGGATTTCTCATCCACGGCTGCGGCAATGCTCTTGATAAACGAATACAACAGGTCTTTTAACCCGGCAATCAGCTGCCGGTTGTTCAGGGCCGACCCGGCAAGGGAGGCTAAGGCACAGGCTATGCTGACCGCTTCATCGTCAAAGGGAACCACCTTAAAGGTATCCTGGCTGATGGCATTGAGCAGCTGAAGGACCCCTAAAATTTCCCCTTCATGGTTGTGCATGGGGATGACCAGCATGGAGACCGACCGGTAACCGGTTTTTTCATCATAGGCCCTGGGGCCGGAAAAATTAAACCGGGTGGAGTTATAAATATCATTAATCCTGAAGGTCTTGCCGGTCAGGGCGGCACAAGAGGAGATATTGGACATATTGGGCTCCCCTTTGGGCGTATACAGGGGAACCGAAGGGAAATTGCCCTTGTCTTTGCCGGTACCGGTTTCTATTCCCATACTCCGGTTCCTGACAATGGCAAAATCCAGATGGCTCCCTTTTTCATTAATAATATAAAGGGTGCCGGCATCGGCCGTACTGATCCTTAAGGCCTCGTCAAGAATCATCTCAAGAAGCCGGTTAATATCATCTTCCGCTGTCAGGGCCACGGCAATGTCGATGATATTCTTTGCCGGCATCAGCAGGTGGCTGTACGGATTTTTGTAGGCTTCGGACATGGAAAACCGCCTTATCCGGGTTGTTGGTCTTCAGTGTCGGTCAAGGATTAATTATTACATCATATTTTTATAGATACCATTAAACAGATACCCGTAGCAAGCAGCTTAATTGCCACTTCAGGGCGATCACATGTAAAAATCAAGTTCCATCTTCAATATAATGGAGGGATTTAGGCTGAAGGCTGAAGGGGTTTAGGGCAGTGCATCCCTTCAGCCTAACCACCTTCAGCCTAATGACCTTCTTTATCATCATCCATACTCATATCAATGCCATTAACTTAAGAAATTTGGCATAGCGCGCAGGGGTTATAAAATGGGCGCCAACGGCGCTTCACCCTCTTGTCTCTTGTTTCTAGTTTCTTGTATTAACGCTTAAATTAATGACATTGATACTCATATATTAAACAGCCGGCAGACCACATGCGATTGCCCTGCAAGCAGCATAATTGCCCCTTGACCGAATTATATTTTTTTGTTAACTGTACCGCTTAATGAAAGTTAACCAGACAGCCGACAACCGGCAGACCATTCTCAAGCTGCTGTACCAGTCTCCCGAAGCCCCGGTTTCCGGTGTTGACATCAGCCGGGCCATGGGCATTTCACGGGTGGCGGTCTGGAAACACATCCAGGCGTTAAGAGAGGCTGGGATGGACATTGAATCCCACCCCACCGGGTATGAACTAAAAGACCCCGGAAATCTGCTCTATCCGTTCTGTTTTCCGGAACAATTGCAGGAAAAAATTTTTTATTTTCAGGAACTGTCCTCTACCATGGACCAGGCCAGGGCCGGGGCCAGGGAGGGGGCCGGTCACTTGAGCTGTGTCATTGCCGAACACCAGACCCGGTCCCGGGGACGGCTGAACAGGGAATGGATCTCATTTGAGGGGGGCCTGTGGGTGACCCTGATCCTGAAACCGGACCTGCCCCCGCCCCTGGCCTGGACATTCAACTTTGCCGCATCCAGCTGCCTGTCTGAAGTATTGACCCGGTTATTTGATCTGGATGTTCGTGTCAAATGGCCCAATGACCTGCTCCTTGGGGGGAAGAAACTGGCCGGCCTGCTCTCGGAAATGGAAACCCGGGCCGACATGGTCAACTTTCTGCTTCTGGGCATCGGGCTCAATGTCAACAATGCCCCTGAATCAGACCATTTTCAGGCCATTTCCCTGAAAAAAGCCCTGGGAAGACCTGTATCCAGGAAAACCATTCTGGCTGAATTTTTACAGCTGTTTGAATCCCGGACACAGGCCATTGATCCGTCTCAGATCATCTGCCAATGGAAAGAACAGACATCCACCATCGGCTCCCGGGTAAGGGTTCAAACCCATGACCAGACCTTTGAAGGCCTTGCCGTAGATGTGGACGACACCGGGGCATTGATCATCAAAGATAACGAAAACCAATTTCAAAAAATTATTTATGGAGACTGCTTCCATGCCTGAAAGAACGGCCACTTACGCCCCGGTCAAACCGGTTGTATACGCTGCCTTATTTATCGCCCTGATCAGTGTCGGGGCCTTTATGGCCATCCCTGTAGGGCCGGTTCCCATTGCCCTTCAAAGCCTGTTTGTACTGCTTGCCGGCCTGCTCCTGGCCCCGTCATGGGCGGTGGGGTGTGTGGCGGTCTATCTGCTCATGGGGCTGGCCGGACTGCCTGTATTTGCCGGCGGAACCTCGGGAATCGGCAGGTTGTTCGGCCCTACCGGCGGATATCTTTTGGGATACCTGCCGGCTGTTTTTATAACGTCACTGTTATCCAAAGGGGACCATAACCGCCCGGTCAACGATTTAGGGGCCATGATTGCCGGGACATTCATGATTTATGCCATCGGGGTTCCCTGGCTGAAACTGGTCCTGGCCGTCTCCTGGGGCAAGGCCTTAGGGCTTGGGATGATTCCTTTTCTGCCCGGGGACGGACTTAAAATTGCTGCAGGCATGTTTATTGTCCTGAAGCTTCGCCCCATGATCCGGCTGTAACCGTTAAGGCTAACCGCTAACGGCTAAGAGCTAACCGCTAAAAACCCATGCCCAAGCCATTACTGAGCATAGAAAATCTCACCCGGACCTTTGACCAGGGCAGCGGTATATTCAATGTCTCCTTAGATATTTTTCCCAATGATTTTATCATCCTGGCCGGCCGGAACGGGTCGGGCAAAACTACTTTGATCCGCCATTTCAACGGCCTGCTCAAGGCAGATACCGGGCAGGTCCGGTTCAACGGGCAGGATATCTTTGATGACCTGATCCTGGCCCGCAAAAAAATCGGCATGGTGTTTCAGGATCCGGATACCCAGATCATCGGGGATACCGTGTTTGACGAAACTGCCTTTGGGCTGGAAAATTTAAAAACCGCCCCGGACCGCATCCAGGCCAAGGTCACCCAGGCCCTGGACCGGCTCGGCCTGCTCCATTTAAAGGACCGGAACCCGTCCACCCTTTCGGGGGGGGAAAAACGGCGGCTGGCCATTGCCGGCATCCTGGTCATGGAGCCGGATCTTATTGTGTTTGACGAACCCTTTGCCAACCTTGATTACCCGGCCACCCTGGCCCTATCCGAGCTCTGCAGGGATCTGAACCGGGCCGGCCACGCCATTGTCATGGCCACCCATGATGTAGACCCGGTCATGACCATGGCCACAAGAACCATTATCATGGGAAAGGGCCAAATTGTGGCAGACGGCCAGACCGGATCACTGGTGGACCAGCTGGAATCCTGGGGAATAAAAAATCCTTTCAAGCCCATGGCCCTGGAATGCCGGCCATGACCCTTTTTGCCTATACCCCGGGACAGACCCTGTGCCACACCCTGGACGTCCGGTGCAAATGTGCCCTGGTCTGTCTGGTAAGCCTGACCCTGCTTAAGGCGCACCTTTGGGGCAACCTGGTCTGCCTGCTGGTTCTGATCGGTTTGCTTGACCGGCTCGGCCTGGGTCCTGCCAGGCTTGCCGGTCAACTGAAGTGGTTTCTTTTATTTCTGGCATTGATCGTTTTGTCCCGGTGGCTGGCCCTTCCCAAAGACCCCATGGTTTCGGTGTTCAACATCACCGGAACGGTTCAGGGCCTGATATCGGGCATGCTCATGGCCTTGCGCTTCTTGTCCATCATGCTCATGGGACTGGTTCTGACCGCCACCACCCGGGCCATGGAAATCAAGGCCGCAGCCCAGTGGTTTTTAAAGCCGGTTCCCCTTGTCCCGGAAAAACGGGTCGCCGTCATGATCGGCCTTTCCTTAAGGTTTATCCCGCTGATCCTGAATCAGGCGGCGGAGGTTTCCCATGCTGTCAATTCCCGGTGCGGACACTTAAGAAAAAATCCGGCCCGCCGGATTTTTCTATTTTCCTGGCCTTTGCTGAAAAAAACATTCCAGTCCGCCGAAAACATCAGCCTTGCCATGGATGCCCGGTGTTTCTGCGATGACCGGACAGATCCACAGTTCTGTCAGAACGGGAAAGAGGGCCTTGTGCTGGGGGCCGCCCTTGTGTTCTGTGCGGGGATTCTGCTGCTCAAAGACTTTACCGGGTGCTGACCCTCTTGCCCGCCACTGAGGTTCAGGCCGTCTCCCGGCCCCCGCACCGGTCATAAAACACCTTGTCATAGGGAAGGGATGCCTTTGAATGGCCTGCCTTTCTTTCATCGGGATATCCAATGGCGATGATGGATGCCACGCTCCAGGTATCCGGTATTTCCAAAAGATCCTTAATGTAATCATCGGCTGATTTGAGTTCATCGTGCATGCGCTTGCGGACCTGGCTCCAGCAGGACCCTAAGCCCAGATCTTCTGCGGCCAGCTGAATAAAAATAGCGGCAATGCTGGTATCTTCCACCCAGACATCACTTTGGTCGGTATCGGCGCAGACCACCATGGCCAGGGGCGCTTTCCCAACAAAGGAGGCGCCGTGGGGCTTGGCCTTTGAGAGTTTTTCCAACAGGTCAGGATCTTCCACGATAATAAACCGCCAGGGGTTGATGCTGCGCGATGACGGGGACCGCAATGCCGCTTCAACAAGCTTTTCCCGAACTTCATGGGGTATTTTTTGGGATGTAAATTTCCGGATGCTTCGCCTTTTTTCAATCAGGTCAAAAAACATGATGTTTGACTCCTTTTAAGTTGATATTTTAAATCAATGGTTGTTTTTTATAAAATAGACAGATAATGTCTACTTTAAATATGGTACGAACATATTTCTCCCATATAAACTAAAAATTCAACTTTATAGATGAAAAGGCTGTCAGGGCGATAAAGGCATTCCATGGTCTGATCTGAATGCCGCCGCTTGGAGAAAAAAAATGAAAAAAGAATGGGGCTTGCCTTTCGGGTACCGGGCGTTTGCTTATTTGCTGCCGGTTATCTGGCTGCTTTTCATTATTGAGCAGGGCATGGCCCAAGAAAAACGGGAATTATGGGTACACCCATACCTTCCGGCCACAGAAATTATCAAAAAATTTTCTCCCCTGGCCGGTTATCTGAGCCAAAAAACCGGCCGGGCCATTCAGGTCAAGGTTTCCAAAACCTATCAGTCCCACATTGAAGCCGTTGGACAGGGCTGCATTGACATGGCTTATCTGGGCCCGGCCTCCTATGTCAAGCTTGTTCAAAATTACGGGAAACAACGGCTGCTGGCCTGCCTGGAAATCAATGGGAAACCGTATTTTCACGGGATTATCGTGGCGAGAACAGATTCGCCCATCACCAGGCTTGAGCAGCTTGCCGGCAAACGGTTTGCTTTCAGTGACCCCAATTCCACCATGGGCCACCTGGTTCCGCGATACATGTTATGGGAAAAAGGGGTTCCCATTGAGCAGCTAAACAAAGCCGACTTTTTAAATTCCCACCACGATGTCGTTTTAGGGGTTTTGGGGGGATACTATGACGCCGGCGGTATAAAAGAAGAGGTATTTTACGAATACAAAGACCGGGGATTAAAACTGCTGGCCCAAAGCCCGCCCATTGCCGAACACCTCTTTGTGGCCGGTAAAAACCTTGAAATCTGTGCTGCTGAAGAAATTCGCGGGCTTCTGATCAACCTGAAGGACAAACCGGTGCTGACCGCCATCAAACCAACGGTAACAGGGCTGGTCACCGTAACGGATGCCGACTATGCCACCCTGCGCCGGATCCTTGGGCAGTTCAACAATCCCCCCCTGGAGTAAACCGCCATGACCAAAAAATTTACATATCCCAAAGCCATTATCGCATTTATCACCACATTTGCGCTTTTTCTGGTTGCCATGGACGTGCTGCTGGTTTTACAGGAAAAGAAAGAACTTTATATGGCATTTGACCATCAGGCACAAAATGAACTGGCCCTTATCGGCACCTTTGTCACAGAGCCTTTGTTGAAGCGTCAATATGCCGTTGTGGAACAGGTTCTCCTTCAATGGGGTGAAAAAAAGCCGGAAATTATATCCCTGGAAGCCTTTTCCCCTGAAAAATATTCCCTTGCCAGGTTTGACCGCCCTGCCCTTCAAACCGCGGGCAGGTCTTATAAACAGGGGATCACCTTTATGGACCGCGACCTGCTTGAGCTGGTGCTTGAAAAAGATTCATCGGCCATTGAATTCCATCTAAAAGAATTCCAGCGCCATCTTATTTTCAGGTCTTTTTTTGCCCTGGGCGTTTTTGGAATTATTTTATGGGTTATCCTCAGACAGTTTGCCTTAAAACCATTGGAAAAGGAAGTCAAACGGCGTCAACAGGTTGAAAGCGAGCTTAAAAAAAACCATGAGCATTTGGAATCAACAGTGAATCAAAGGACATTGGAGCTTTCAACCCAGAGAGAACGCCTTTCCGTTACCTTGCGAAGTATCGGCGACGGCGTCATCACCACCGATGTTAATGGCCGGATCGCCTTGATCAATAAAATGGCAGAGGACCTGACCGGCTGGCAGAATGAAGAGGCCGCAGGTCAGCCCTTAGGCAAGGTATTCAACATAATCAATACAAAAACCGGGGAGCCCTGCGAAAGCCCTGTTCACGAAGTGACGGCCACCGGCCGGATTGCCGGACATGCCAACCACCGGGCACTTCTGGCCAAAGACGGTTCCAAACGAAGCATTGCGGACAGCGGGGCACCGATTAAGGACAAAGAAGGCCGGATCATCGGGATCGTAGTGGTTTTCAGGGATATAACAGACCAGCTGCGCATGGAACAGGAGCTGGCCAAAGTTGAAAAGCTCAAATCCATTGGTGTTCTTGCCGGCGGCATTGCCCATGATTTTAATAATATCCTGGCTGCGGTCCTGGGAAACCTGGACCTGGCTGCCCTTGACGACAGCTTAAATGAAACCACCAAAGAACTGCTGATAAAGGCGGAAAAAGCGTCATTGCGGGCAAAGAACCTGACCCAGCAGCTGCTGACCTTTTCCAGGGGGGGGGAACCGGTAACGGAAGTATCGAGTCTGGAAAATATCATTAAGGATTCCGCCGGATTTGTCCTGCACGGCCATAAAGTCAATTGCCGGTTTGACATTCCTGAAGACCTGTGGCTGGTTGATGTTGACAAAGGACAAATCAGCCAGGTCATCCAGAATATAGTTTTAAATGCCGGCCATGCCATGCCTGACGGCGGAACCATTGCGATCAGCTGCGCCAATACGGTGCTGGAAACAGGACTTGGGCTGCCGCTGCCCCAGGGCAAATATGTAACACTTTGTATTAAAGACACCGGGACCGGTATTCCGGGTGACGTGATAGGGAATATATTTGATCCATATTTTTCAACAAAAGCGGAGGGCAGCGGACTTGGGCTTGCCATCACCCATTCCATCATTGCAAAGCATGGCGGACATATTTTTGCAGACTCCGAACCGGGAGCAGGGACCACCTTTACCATCTATCTTCCCAGGTCGGTACAGAAAAAAAAGCCTGACCCGGAACGGCCTGCCAAAAGGGCGGTACCGTCCAAGGCGACCATCCTGCTGATGGATGATGAAGAAATGGTTAGGTCAGCGGTCAAGGGAATGCTGACCCGGTTAGGCCATGACGTCGTGACTTGTAAAACCGGAGAAGAAGCCATAGCACTTTATTGCAAAGGCGTGGAGACCCACCATTATTTTGATCTGGTGATCATGGATCTCACCATTCCGGGCGGCATGGGAGGAGAGCAGGCCGCCCGGGAAATTCTTAAAATTGACCCGGCCGCCCGGCTGATTGTGTCCAGCGGTTATTCCAACAATCCGGTGATGGCATCCCATCAGGCCTATGGATTTTCAGCGGCCATTGTCAAACCCTACCTGCTCCGGGAATTATCCGACACCCTGGACCAGGTGCTGGGCCAAGACCCTTAACCCGTTAACAGTCACCGGTTCTTAAGAATATGTTCGGCGATCTGGGCAAATCCGATCCCCCCCTCCCCTTTTGTGACAAACCCGGGTTTCACCCTGAGCCGATCTTCAAAATTCAAAATATTGCTCACACCAATGGAAATTGGGAAATACCCAAACATGGGTTCGTCATTGGGAGAATCGCCACAGAAAACACATCTGTTTTTTTCTTTGTCCAGGTCCATGCCCCAAAGCCGGGCGGCCATTTTCCGGGTCATGTCCAGTTTATTGTATCTTCCGAACCAGCCGTTCACATGAATGGAAGAGACCTTGTATGTGGCCCCGTGATTTTCAAAAATCCGGCATATCCTGTCAATCTGTTCTTTTCCAAGGGGTGGGACATCTTCACAAAAATCAATGGCCAGGTCAGACTCCCTGTAGTGCTGATCCGATGCAATACCAGACCCGGGGATTGAGGCCAGGATTTCTGTTTTGATGCGGTCCAGACGCTGACGTTTTTCCATGCGGACTGCGGGTTCATCATGAAAACTGGTTTTAAAAACGCCTGTTTCGGGATCACACCAAAAGAAAAAGGCCCCGTTTTCCCCGACCACCGCATCAACCGGCCACATCCGGGCAATATGATCGCACCACCCGGCAGGCCTGCCGGTGATGGGCACCAGAAGAATGCCGGCATCTTTTAAATGCCAGAGTGCGGTATAGGCCTCGGGCAGAATTTTGCTGTGAAATGAAAAGGTGTCGTCTATGTCAAAAAACAGGGCATTGACCTGTTTAATCTGATCTGGCCCAAGTTGCTGGAGGGGTTTCATGGTTTAATTTCTCTTTTTTTGGATGTTTGTTTATGAACTATTTTATTAATTTTTTATTGCATTTATATCTTTATCTTCGATTTTATTCAATTTCTTTTTTAATTTTTCATTATTCACCATACAACTTAATATACAACTTAATTTAAAAGCGAAAATTTAAATATGAAGTAACAAAACCATTCGTTCTTCCAATTTTTCCGAAAAAATTATTTTTTACGTTAGCACAGCAATTTACCATTGACTTATTAAGTATTTATATAAATAATCGAAAGCGTTGGCGGTGAGTCAATTTGACAAATCAGTTTTTGGGGGATGAATGCCAAACCATAAACCATATTTTCGAAATTGTTCGTTTTGGCGCCATGGCCACACCATGGCGGCCCAATAGATTAAGGTCAATTTACATGTTTAAATTTTTATTTAGAAAAGAGCACCGGGTTGAGAAACTGATATTCAACTATCTTGATGCGTATCGCCTTGTTTTGGAAAGTTTCAGTAAAGCCCTGGTGTCATGCATTACCAGCAGCCAGTGCGAAGAAGAGTTTGATTTTCTCATGGAACAGACCCATAAATACGAGTCCAGGGCGGATGATATCAAGGACAAAATCAACAACCTCATGTTCAGTAAAGCCTTAATCCCGGATTCCAGAGGGGATATCATGACCCTGCTCATCGCTTTGGACAAAATCCCCCATATCGTGGAGCGAACCCTTTTTATCATCCGGTACCAGGGGATAGTTATTCCCCCCATATTTTTTGAAGACCTGGAGACCATGATCCAGATCAGTGTTGAATCATGCCATCTGCTTTCCAGGCAGGTTGAGCTGTTTATCAAAAATGAGGAGGGCACCCGGTCCATTTTGGGGACCATTGACACCAATGAAAGCCGGTGCGACCATATTGAGCGCAGAATGATATCCCAGCTGTTCAGCTCAGACATCGATCCGTTTTGCAAGCTTCAGTTAAAAGAACTGATACTGATTGTCGGAGATCTGTCGGATCAGGCCGATAAGGTTTCCAAACTGGTGAACATTCTGACCCTGAAAAGGAGGGTTTGATGGTTTCGCTCCTGGGCGGCATATTCTTAGGCTGGTCCCTGGGAGCCAATGATGCCTCCAACATCATCGGCACTGCCGTATCCTCAAAGATGCTGCGCTTCTGGTATGCCGCCGGCCTGGCCGCCCTGTTCTGCATTCTGGGGGCACTGATTTCCGGGAAAGCCGGCATTGAGACTTTAAAAGGCCTGACATCCCTTAATATGCACCAGGCCGTCATCTCATCGGTTTCTGCGGCCATAACCGTTACGGCCATGACCATTTTCGGACTGCCCGTGTCCACGTCCCAATCCGTGGTGGGCGCCATCATCGGCATGGGCATTCTGAACCACGAGCTGAACGGGGCGGGCCTTGGAAAGGTCGTCATCTGCTGGTTTGGAACACCCGTGGGCGGACTTCTGATCACCCTGATGCTGTATAAATGCCTGGCCTTTTTTTACAACCAGCTTCCCATATCCCTGTTTAATTCAGACCGTCTGCTCAGGGGAGGGTTGGTTTTGTCGGCGGCCTACGGGGCATATGTCCTCGGGGCCAACAATGTCGCCAATGTAACCGCTGTTTTTGTCAGTGCCGGAATGTTGTCGGTATCCATGGCCGCGCTCATCGGGGGCACCAGCATTGCCCTGGGAATTCTGACCTACAGCAAGCCGGTGGTGGCGACCGTGGGAAGCAAACTGGTCAACCTGGATCCTTTTTCAGCCCTGGTCGTGTCCCTTTCCCTTGCCATCACCATCCACATATACACCGTGGTGGGGGTACCGGTATCCAGTTCACAGGCCGTCATCGGCAGCGTCCTTGGCATCGGGGTGGTCAAAGGGGCCCGGACCGTCCGCCTCAAGACATTGAGCCGGATCGTCGTGGCCTGGTTTTTCACCCCCATGGTGGCCTGTTTGATTGCCTTGTTCATTACATTTGTTTCAAGACTTCGCTACATAGGGTAACATATATGAAACCAAAAACTTTGGGAAAGCCGCAGTGGAAACTCAGGTTTTAATCATAGGCGCCGGCTGTACCGGCACCGGCATTGCCAGGGACCTGGCCTTACGGGGAATCAACTGTATTCTCATTGACCAAAAAGATATCAATGCCGGGGCGTCCGGGGCCAACCACGGCCTGCTCCATTCCGGGGCCAGATACCTGTCCAAGGACGGGGAGACCGCGGCAGAGTGCCGGGACGAAAACCGGCTGTTAAAGCGCCTGGCCCCCCAGTGCATTGAAGACACCGGCGGCCTGTTTGTGGCCACGGCCCAGGATGATGATCAGTATATTGCCGATTTTGAGCAGCTGGCCGGACAATACCATCTGCCCTGCACCCGTGTCAGCCCTGAGGAGGCCCTGGAAAAAGAACCCTGTCTTGCACCGGACATCAAGGCCGCCTTTGAAGTCGAAGATGCGGTGGTGGATCCTTTTAAACTCAGCCTGGACAATGCCGCCCATGCCCAGTCCCTGGGTACCCGGATACTGACAAACACCCAAATTGAGGGGTTTGACCTTCACAAGGGCCGGATCCAGGCGGCCCGGGTGGTCAATACCCGGACCGGGGAACCCCTTGCCATTCAGGCCCTGGAATTTGTCAATGCCGCCGGCGCCTGGGCCGACTGCGTTTCTGCCATGGCCGGTGCCCACATTCCCATGAGCTATTCAAAAGGCGCTTTGCTCATTACCCAGAGCCGCATCAGCCAGCGGGTGATCAACCGGCTGCGCCCCCCGTCAGACGGCGATATCCTGGTGCCCGGCGGCACCGTCTCCATTATCGGCACCACCTCAGTCACCATCCCATCATTAGACGACATCCGGCCCACCCGAGAGGAGGTGGACACCATTATCAGGGAAGGTTCCATCATGGTGCCCAAACTTGCCACCACCGGCTACATCCGGGCTTATGCCGGGGTACGTCCCCTGGTGGGCGCATCCGGGAAAGGCCTTGGCCGGAACATTTCCAGAAATTACACTTTAAAAACCCATGAAGCTGACGGGCTTGAGAACCTGACCACCATCACCGGCGGCAAACTGACCACCTTTCGGCTGATGGCGGAAAAAGCCTCGGACATTGTGGCCCGCCGCCTGAAAAACCCCAATCCATGCCTGACCGCCATACAGCCCCTGCCCTGCAGCGCCAAGGGGGAGTGGACCGAACCCGGGTATTCCGGCCGGGTCTGGATGAAAAAGCCGGAACCCCGGGACACGCTGATCTGCGAATGCGAGATGGTGTCTGAAGAAGCCGTGGACCAGATGGTGGAAAACCTAAAAAATGAAGGGACCGAGCCCACCTTAGAGGAAATCGGACGGCGCAGCCGGATCGGCAAAGGCCCCTGCCAGGGCAGTTTCTGCTCCTTTCGACTGGCCGCCTACCTTTACCGGAAAGGGCATTTGTCCGGAACCCAGGGAATCGGCCAGGTCAGGGCCTTTGTAAACGAACGCTGGAAAGGCGTCATGCCCCTGGTCAGGGACAAGGAGCTTGCAAGAATCGAACTTCAGGAAGCCTTTTTATGCGGCCTGTTCGGAATGGAGGAACCATGACATCCCCGACACCGGAACCAGACCTTACCCACTGCACCCTGGCCGTCATCGGATCGGGAACCGCCGGTATGGCCGCCGCCATCTTTGCCGCCCAAAAAGGCCTTTCAACGGTCCTGGTGGGGCAACCGGCACAACTTTCTTTCTCCTCGGGCTGCCTGGATCTGTTTGCCTGCATCCCGGGAAAGCCCGCCCAGTGGTTTGACGATCCTTTTAAAGGGATTGCCGCGCTGATTAAACAGAACCCGGGCCATCCCTATGCCAAAGTTTCCAGAAAAGAGATTGAAACCGGTTTTAAACAATTTATCCAATTTATGGAAATGGCCGGGATCAGCTTTTCATGCACCCCGGATCAAAATCAGAAGATTATTACCCCGGCCGGAACCTTAAAATCCACCCTTTGCGTCCCTGCATCCATGGCCGCCGGAGCCCGGGCACTGGCCCAAAAAGAGCGGATACTCATCGCTGATATTCCAGGGCTTAAAGGATTTGGCGCCCTGCAGATGGCCGATACTTTAAAACTGACTCATCCGGCGGTCACCAGTGTTTCCATTGAATTTCCAGGCAGACAGAACCAGGGCGACCTCATGTGCGAACGTTTAGGGTGGGACCTGGACACCCCGCAGGTGGTGGACCAGTTTATCGAAAGCCTTGTCCCCCATGTCTCATCCTGCGACACTGTGGGCCTGCCCGCTATCCTGGGGGTTCACCGGTTTGAGGCGTTAAGGGAAAAAATTGAACAGGGTCTTGGCCGGGCCGTATTTGAAATCCCCACCCTGTCCCCTTCCGTTACCGGAATGCGCACCTGGGCCGCCTTTCAGGATCAAATACGCAACACCCAATTCCGCCAATTCCAGGACCTGGTGAAAACCGTCACCATAGACAACAGCCAAGGATTTTCCTTTAAGGTTAAAAACGGGGACAAACTGACGGTCATCCGTTCCAAATACCTGATTCTGGCCACAGGCCGGTTTTTAGGCCGGGGGCTGACAGCGGACGCCTCAGGCCGGATCAAAGAGAGCCTTTTCAACCTGCCGGTATCACAGCCCCGGGACCGCTCCGGCTGGTTTGAAGCTGATTTTTTCAACCCGGGCGGTCATCCGGTAAACCGGGCCGGCATTGAAACCGACGAAAACTTCAGGCCCCTGGATCAGGACGGAAACTGTTTCCACCCCAACCTTTATGCTGCAGGTGCCATCCTGGCCCACCAGGACTGGAAACGGGAAAAATCCGGCTCCGGCATCTCCATTGCTTCAGCCTTTAAGGCGGTCTCCCGGATGGATTGATTTTTAGATCTGCCTTCCCGGCGCATCCGGCCGCAATACACCTGCTATTGAATGCTGATTTGAAATTGACCTGAGCGAAAAATGATCCCATGAGGCCCCAGTCAATTTTATTGGTCTATAAAATTGAT
Source organism: uncultured Desulfospira sp. (assembly GCA_963663165.1). GTDB lineage: Bacteria > Desulfobacterota > Desulfobacteria > Desulfobacterales > Desulfobacteraceae > Desulfospira. Next base: position 2,618,347 of record OY760175.1, read on the forward strand.
TTTGGTTTTTTCGGGTCAGGCACAACATATTGGGGTTGAATGGTTTTCGAAAAACCCCGGACTTATAGACTTATGTTGCGAGTGGTCATAACTCATTGATTTTTATGATAAATTCAAACACCCGCTGTGCAAATCAATATCGACTTTTAAATTCAATGAGTTACAGTGGATTATAAAATTTTTCATAATCACTGGCAACATAATTTTTTGTTTTACTACATACCGCTTTAAAGATAGCAAAAGGCTACCTCAATGGATCATAAACTGTCAAGCCAGGCAAGGATTTCAGCATTATTTTTCCAGTCGATCAGCTCATCAATCTTCTTGTCTTGATTCATTTTCGATTGCATATATTCAATGAGCTTATCCTGGATTTCCCGTTTTTTTGACAAGTCCAGCTGCAAATAAGCCATTGTTGATTCAACGCTTTGATGGCCCAGGCGATTTTTGATATCCGATACGGGGGCCCCTGAAGTCACCATATTAACCGCACAAGAATGTCTGAAGCAATGGGCCGGACTCAGACCTTTCAACCGTTTTTCCGGCAATGCTTTTGTCAGATATCTTCGGCAAATTTTGTTGATACCATGCCGGGTCATTCCCCGCCTCCGCTGATTAATGAACAGCCGGTGTGCAAATAATGGGATGGGGGCTACTCTATGATTGGTGATATAGTCTGAGATCAGTGATGCGGTTTTGGACCACAGGTTGATCAACCTGTATCGGTTCCCCTTGCCCAGGACCGCAATGGTTTCGTTTTCAGGATCAAAATAATCAAATTCCAGTGTGGCAATCTCGCTGGCTCTGGCACCGGAGTCGTAAAGCAGATGGAGAATGGTAAAATCTCTCATCCCTTCCTTCTTTTTTAAATCGACGACACTGAAAATTTTCATTATTTCTTCTGGGTGTAAAAATCCCATCACCTTCTTTTGAGCCCTTTTCTGAGGGATGGTCAAAAGAGCTTCTGCGACTCGTTTTTTGTCCGGATGCATGAATCGGATCATCTTGGCCAGCGACTTGATCACGGCCAAGCGGTTGTTCCGGGTCTGGACGGTATTTTTTCGGTCTGTTTCCAAATGATTCAGGAAGCCCAGAACAGCGTCAGGTGTTAAATGGTCAATTTTCAAGGATTTGATTTTGATCGAATGATAATCCGCCAAAAAATGCAGAAACAAAGAAAAAGCCTGCTGGTAAGTTTTAATGCTTTGTTCGCTGGTCCCTTTTATATGGGGCAGGTATTCATAAAAATACTGATGCAGGCAGGTGGATAATCTCATACATCCTCACTTCTCAACATCGAAAAATCAAGCATTTGGCGGCGATGCTCTGCATCCAGAACTCTCAGATATTTGGTCGTATACTTGTATTCGCTGTGTCCCATGTAAGCGGCCAGCACCGGCAACGCATTTTGGGCAGACTTGCCCTGTTGTTTAATTCGTTTCAGTGTATTTACAGCAAAGGAATGACGAAGTGAGTGCCGTGTCGGGTTGCTGAAATTTGTAGCACCAATAATTTTTTTGTGCTGATCAAGGTTAATGGCCGAAATCGCTTTTTTAAATTTTCGATCCATGAAATGGCGGGGTAACTTTCCGCCATCTCCTTTGATCAATAATAAAGGATGCACATCGGCAATAAGTAAAAGCCGTCGCACGTTCAAAAAATTGTCGATTTCACAAGAAACGGCCTTGGGTATTGGGATCAGTCGGTCTTTTTTAAATTTTGTTTTCTCAATATAGATTGTCCTTTCTTCAGACCTGTAGTTCTTTTGCAGCAAATTGAACGTCTCCGATATTCTCAAGCCGCACCGGGCCATCAGCAGAAAAGAGATATAACCGCTAAAATCGGTGAGGTAATATTTTTTTGTTTTTCGCATCTGTTTTATGACAGTTTTCAATAAAAGATCCGTTTCTTTCGGAGAAAAAATAAAAGGGATAATCTGATTTTCCGGCAGCTCAGCAATCTCCTGTATGGGATTTGTCAAAATCAGGTCTCTGCGGATCAGATATTTGAAAAACATTTGAAACGTTCGAAAAAATGTATTGATGGAACGGTTTTCACAATTGAGGTCTGAACGGAGTCGGATGAAAAACAACGGATCAAATGATGTCCAGGTCACATCCCTTTGGGCAACATACCGATCCAGCAACCGAAGGCTGCACAGCAGCATTTTATCTGAATATCCCAATTGAAGACGGTATTCGATAAAATCCTCTATATATTCGCTAAGAAAGCTTTTAAAGCGTTTCACCGAGGATAACCTCCCGCATCAGGTTGATATGGATGCTCAGATATTTTTGCGTTGCTCCGATGCTTTTATGGCCCATCATTTCTTTTATCTCATAAATGGAAGCACCGGACTCCAGCAAATTCTGGGCGTAAGAATGCCTCAGCCAATATGTGTTTGACTCAAGATTGCTATCAGCCATAAATTCTCTTATATGACGGGGGATGTCGCTCCTGCCAACCGGTTTATAAGGCGGCACTAACTGTAAAAATAAGGTTCGAGATTGGGTTTCTGGTCTCCCGCCGATAATATAAGCGGTGATGGCCTTGATCACATTGTCCGGCACAGGAAGATGAGCAGGGCTGTAATTTTTTCTCGAACGAATAAAAATCTCTTTTTGCCTGAAAGAGATGTCATCCAGGGTAAGTGAGCTGATTTCTCCGGGCCTCAATCCCAAAAAATATGCCAGGTGCATAGCCGCATAAATACGGAGATCTTTTGCTGTTGACAAATTCATGAGCTTAAACATTTTTTGCACTTCATGGGGGCGCAAGAATTTCGGTGGTTTTGACCGAGCAAACTCAGGAGGGCTCACCACCAGCACAGAGATGTCTTTTTTGATATACCCGCCTCGGTAGAGGTGCTTGAGAAACTGCCGAAGATGTGACCGGTTAGATCTGGCTGCCCCGGCAGAATAATTGGTGTTGTAACGGGCTAAAAATTGATCAACCTGATGAATGGATATTTCATTTAAAAGAATGCCTGACGTTTGAAGAAAAAAATGAAAACTCATCAGTATTTGCCTCATTGCGCCGATATTGTTTTCGTTACGAAGCTGGTGTTTGTAATAATTCAGATACCCATGAAAAATTTCCGGCAACGGAAGGCCGAGTGGCGGCATTATTTCTGCCGGCACTCGACATCGACGATAAGACTGTATATTGAGTTCTGTTCCCAAATCAGACGTCATGATCAGGTGCTCTTGTATTCAAAATAATCTGAAGATATTTGACACTGTCAACAAAACCAATGTGCCGACAGGCCATTACCAGATCTATGGTATTAAAATTCTTTTCGCATCGAAAACACCTGCTCAGGTTCGTCTTAGGATTAACTGCAGTCTGAAATTCATTGCACAAGGGACACAGAAAACGGAAAACCCCTTCACTTATTTTGGCTGGAATACCCAGTTCCGTTTCGATCAACACATGAATGGGTATTGAATTTCGTAATCTATAAAGTTCCTTTGAAGAAAATCGTTTGCCCATGCTGACACCTCTTCTTTTTGGTTAGTTCCTTCATAATATCTGGTGTCAATTTTACCGTCTCCTGGTCCGTGGCATCAATAATCTCTTGTAACGCATTTTTGTTAAGGAGGGTGTCAAACCCAATAAAGACAAGGGTCTTGGCCGATATTAAATCTTGTAACGGTATTTGAATTAAATCCATCGAAGATCCTTTACCAGCAATGGTTTTGGCAGTTTTTATCTCTTGTAACGTATTTTCAGTTAAGGATGGCTTTCCCGGAGGCTTTGTTCGCTTCCAGTAACCAGGATTGCTTTGGCGCCATTCCTGAACACGGACCACATTCTCAGGCCCTGAAAAATAATCCTGATTCTTTGGCTTATTCAGCCATTTTTGCTGGCTGTGTTTTTTACTGGCAATTTTGCATTCGGGTTCGTTACAAAATTTTTGCCGTTTCAAATGACGGGGATCTGGCTTGAATAAATTTTGGCAGTTTTTACACCTGCGCTGTCGGATTTGTTTTTTCATAGACCTGATACCTCCTTAGATCTATGATCGGATGGATGGTGGCGGGGTAGTATTTTTTCAAAATATGGCGGGGTATAGCGGGGTCCAGCTGGGTCGGGCGGGGTAGAACACGCAACAAAAAAAACTCGCTACATAAATAGACAGATTGCACACTTAAAAAATCACTAAAGCCTGTGTTCATTCCAAGTAGTACTGTCAATAGTGAAGCTTAGCAAACGATCAGATGTGCGCACTGTTACTTTATTTGAACTTATTTTTACATCCTCTAAGGATTCTCTAATTCGGAGACGAACTTCAGTAAAAGATGATGAATTTTCTGCAAAACCAAGTGCCCGGCTGGATGTGATAATCACAGCAACATGTTTCCCTGTGCCCACAAAAAGTCTCTCATCATGAAGTGGAATTTGGGTTTCAATGAATCGGTTGGACGAGGCAACATAGCCGATAGCACGACCCTCAAATACCAGTAAAGCAATAATTGGAGACAAGGAGGTCATTGCTTCTTTAGATTCGTCTGGTCTCAAATGTAAATATTGCCAACCGCCTGAAATTGTAGATATTACAAAAAAACGATTGTTGGTTAGAAAAGTACCTAAATGGCCTTTTGAATCACTCCATAGCACTTTTTCTTTTGCAGAAAGATCAAAAGATATTGTTTTTTTACCCTCTATAACCGCAACAATTTTAGTATTGGATTCGAAGATATCAATTAAATCTTCTATTTCTTCTTCAGCATTTGAATGCACTGTTAATACAATAATAGAAAGGAGAATGAGAATTGCATGCTTTTTTTGAGATTTTAACATGGCGTTGCTCCAGGAATTAAAAAGAACGTAATGGTCACAGAAACGATTGCCCATATATCATTCTGAGTCGGACGATTTAATTTATAGGTATCATGACAAAAATTTGATCTCAAGAACTTATAACTAAACTTGGCATTCAACAAATTAGACACCGGCAAATGAATATAGAGAAGATTCATGAGCTTTCATGGTATGGAACCGGACTATTTGAGGCCCAACGCCCCTCTCCAATAACAGATCAAGTACACATGGCCACGCTGCAGGCCTTTTCCCGAGCCTTTCCGAAAAAAGTCCCGCTGTTCTTCCAGGAATTTTGTATACTGTCGGTGTCCTGATCCTTCATCAGGATAGACCATAACATTTTTAAAGGAGGGCAGCATCATGAAAATTTCACAGGCAATTAAAAATTTTCTGGCTTACCAAAAGCTCAACTCAAAAAAAACACCATCCAAAACTATCGATACTTTCTGGCAGTTTTCCAAAAGGAGTTCGGCAAGCGTGATGTCTCTGCGGTAACATCGGATGAAATCATGGCATTTCTGGTCAAAATCACTGAAGGCCTGAAACCCTCAACCAAGAAACTCAAATATTCCCTTCTCAAAAGCCTCTTCAATTTTGTCAAAAATACTGCCGTGCCAAATCTTCTCAATCCATGTGACTCTGCTCTCCTATCAAAAACATTTCGAGTTTCCAAGTTGCCGCCATGGACAATCTTGGAACGAGATGCCGTTGATGAATTCATATTCAAAACGGAGAGCCCCAGAAACCGGCTGATGCTTGAATTGATGGCAAGGGGTGGAATGAGGATCGGTGAAGTTCTGAAATTGAAGCCTCAGGATGTCCAGGATCGAAAACTTCATTTGCCCAATCCCAAGAGTGGCCGTACCTCCGAAGTCGTTTTTATTCCCCAAAAGGTGGCAGACCGGCTGCGTGATTATATTGCCGCTGAAAATTTTCTGGATGATGAGCGTATTTTCCCTCTGGGGTAGGGTGCAATCCCATTTAGTGGCATGAACTGACATGTATCCAATTTTTCCGTTTTTCATGCTGCATTGAATACTCTGCCCTCCCAAAAAAAGCTGGACTCCTGGCTCATGAAAGGTTATATAGATTTGCATGAGCAGGACTTTAACCATTCAAGGACGTGAATTTTCAGAAGTTGATATACAAACGATACGCCATTTGATTAACGACAATCCCGCCTGGCACCGCACTCGTTTATCCAAAGAATTGTGTGCTCGCTGGGATTGGCGCACGGAAAAAGGTCTGCTCAAGGACATGGCCTGTCGAAGCATGCTGAGAAAACTTGAGCAAAAAGGGATGGTCACACTTCCCGTTGCCCGTCATAGCGGTAACCGTCAGCGGCGTATTCCCGATGTCCCCCATGATTGTAAGCCGATAGAAACCACTTTGCGTAAGATCCGCCCGATACAATTGATACCGGTATCGGGCCGTGGAGATATTGATGATTTATTCCATTGCCTTATGGATCGATATCATTACCTTGGGTGTAAAGGGTATGTCGGAGAACATATGAAGTATATGGCTTTTGATCGCAATTCTCGTCCGGTTGCCTGCCTGCTTTTTGGCTCAGCAGCATGGAAAACGGCCCCTCGTGACCGATTCATCGGTTGGGATAGGTCGGCTCGTCGCAGGAACCTGCATATGACGACCAACAATACCCGATTTTTGATTTTGCCATGGATTCGAATTCCCCATCTTGCCAGTCATATTCTGGGTTCATGTCTTAGGCGGCTGAGCCGGGACTGGACAGCTAAATATGGTCACGATATCTGTCTGGTAGAAACTTTCGTGGATCGATCACGCTTTGCCGGAACTTGCTACCAGGCGGCAAATTGGCAAAAAATTGGTCAAAGCAAAGGGCGAAGCCGTCAAGACAGGCACCACAGACTTCAGGTGCCGATAAAAGACATCTATGTATACCCGTTGACTTCCAATTATAAAAAGCAGCTATGCACACAAACTTGAGGGTTTCAGTCATCGAAATGACAGGTAATTTTTCAACCTGCAATTCGAGGACTGATCATGAAACTTGCTTCCACTATAAGGGATATTCGAACCCTTCTAACAAAAGCCGTAGCTGATTTCCAAAACCATCAAAATGCTAATATCCTGTGTGAGCAGGTACGGAACGGCCTCTTCATTATTGTGGAAGCATTTCTGGTTCCCGTCATTGAAAAGGCACTGTCTGACCCGGATCTTTTATCTGAACTGAAAATTGGTGCCGGTAAAAAGGGACTGCGTTTCAACGGATACCGCCCCAGCAGCATTCGATTATTGACAGGAACTACCCTGAGCATCCGATCCCCTTACTTTTCAAAAGTTGTTTCCAAACAACGGCCAGGCCCTAAAACAAAAAAACGACAAAAGGGGACAGGCCGCCATTTTGGGCTTGATTACCTTGGTTTTATCGGCAGGTGTTCAACGCTGTTCGCTTCGTCGGTGGTCCATGCAGCATTGCTCTGCCCCTCTTTTGAAATTGCCCGAAGATCCCTGGAAAACCATGCAATCAACTTAAATGTCAAAACCATACGCCGCATAACAATGAATCTTGCACAGGAAGCTATGCCCCTGCGTGGCCGGGTATCTTTTGGAGATACTGATCGCGTTGGTGGCAAAACGGTTCTGGTTTGTATCGACGGCGGTCGCCTTCGAGAACGGAGGCCAAAACGGGGACGTAAATCAAAAGGCCAAAAGCGGCAGGGATATCATACTGAATGGAAAGAACCCATTCAGTTTGTCATACATATTGTCGATCCGGACGGCACAATATCCAAAAAACACTTGCCGGTTTATGATGCCACAATGGGCGGTATTGATGCCGCTTTTGATATTCTTGAGATCTACTTGCGTGAATTAGATATTCCCAAAGCCAAGCGTGTTGTTTTCTGCTGTGACGGTGCACGTAGCTATTGGAAGCGAACAGGCCCGCTGGCCAAACGGCTTGAAATCGAATCCTATTATGAGGTAATCGACTACACCCATGCAAAACAGAATTTACATGAAATCGTGGACAAATTGCCAAAGAGAATCCCTATAAAAGAAAGAAACCGGATAGCAGAATCTTGGAAGAACCTCCTTTGGGATGGCAGATTCAAAGACCTTAGAAAAGAAATTGTAAAACACATTACGTACCCTAAAAGGCGCATAGAAGCACTATCCAAATTTAAAAGTTACTTCGTGAAAAATCGAAACAGAATGCAGTATCGCCAGTTCCGCAGCCTGAAAATACCTACTGGCAGCGGCTGTGTTGAAAGTGCAATACGTCGGGTTATAAATCTCAGAATGAAATCACCGGGTATATTCTGGAAACCGGAAACATCCGAATCAATGTTGTTCTTAAGGAGTCAGCTCCTTTCCGGGAGGTGGAACATCTTGACTGACAATATCTTCATACAAATTCGGTCACTTTGCTTAGGCCACTAAATGGGAATGCACCCTCTGGGGTATACCCGGGCCAGGGAGATCGTTAAAAGCGCCGGCAAAAAAATCGGAATTGATGTAAAGCCACATGATCTCAGACGGCATGCAGCCACTTATGCCAGCCGATCAGGCGTTCCTATTGAAATCGTTTCAAAAATCATCCTTCGTCACTCAAACCTGTCCACCACCCAGAGGTATCTTGGAAAAATCAGCGACACCGAGGCCATGTATTGGATTGAGAATATTTACCGGTAAAAATCGAAGGGGATTGGGATGATCCTAATCCCCAACAATAGAAACGCCAGTGCTCATGGGGTTTTTCGGAGCAATAGAGTTTTTTTATAGACATATTGTGAGGGAATCAATCCCTGAAATACCCCCTAAATTGTTAGCAATTCAAATGATTTCTTTGATAACTCTCAACCCTAAAGACTCATTGGATTGATACTTATTTCTGAGATTACAATATCGCAACAATTCCTTTTAGTCACAAATTAGACTAAACTACGACTTTATTTTCTTTGCCATCCTTTTAAGATATTTCTGCTTTCTTTTACCGAACAGCTCTATCTGTTTTTCCATCTCCTTTAATCGATCTTCTTTTTCTTGGTTTTCGGCATACATATCTTGATAATTATCAATTAAGGCCTTAACTGATGGAATGAACTTATATCCTTTATTTTCAAGTTCTTTACTCGTTTCGATAAAAGATTCCATCAGCTCATTCTTGCTCCTTAAATCATCCTCGGCATTTTCTTCGTATTTACCGTTTGACTCAAATAATTTGCTTGTGAAGACATCGGCTAATTCATATTTTAACCTTGTGAGATTATAGCCTCTTAGATCTACCCCAATTCCAACTAATTTTTCAATAGATTCCCAATTCTGAGTAACTACAAAACTTAAGAAAGGATTCTCAAATAGATTTTTAATTTCATCGTAAGATAAATCAAAAGGAGCAACTCTCTCAATTAGCGAGATAATATTTAAAGGCCTGATATAAAATGGTTCAAAAATCCCCAGCTCTTTAGCACATTTTAGTACTCTTGATGAAGTAGTTAAAACGTAATATTTATACTTAAGTGTGTCAATTGCCTTTCTATTTTCTTTACGATTTTCGTGCAAATAATTCATATACATTCTGGAATCAATTTTTGCTATCTCACGATTCTCTTCTTCATCTCTGTATGATCCCTTGAATGTGTTTTTTGTTAATTCAAAAACTCTTTCTTGTAGCTGTTCAAAGTAATAATATTCGTTTTCTTCAAGTTCAAGATCAGCTAATTCTATAAAGATAATTTTTGAACATATTTCATTTTTTATTAAATCAATAAAATATTCAATTGGTTGTTTCGGGTGATAATAATTTTGAATATAATTATCGAAATTCGGACTAATTTTATTATTTAAAATACCGTTAAAATAGCCTTTTGCAAATATGTTCCCAACTTGCTCTTCAAGAATAATAGGGTCTATCACATCGGATTTCGTTCTGAAATAATTATAATTTCGGTAAGAATATTTGGCGTGTTGTGAGACTTCATGTAAAACTTGGATTGGAATAATGATTTTCGCATTGTATTTGATTAACTCTGATATGATCCGTCTATAAACGCTACATTCAGTGTTCTCCGAAACTATGAGATTTAAAACGAAATCAGTATCAATTATGAATTCTTTTTCCGCAAACTGTTTACCTTGGAAATTATTCTGCTTAGGGTCTAATTTCAGAACTTGAGCTCCAACATACGTCTTGCACCATGAAATCAAAGTAGCCTCTTGGTCTATCGTCGGACTCTTTAAAATTTCACCTACACAATATATCAGCACTTCAGATTCCTCTTCAGGAAGCCCTTGTTTTAACTTGGATATCAAACTCATAGAAGTGTCATAGTCATTGTGTATATTTTCAATATCAAAACTTTTTTCTAAAGCATACAGTTTAAAATAATCCGTTATTCCTTCTTCTGAGTTCTTAACAATTTGTCTTTTAGACGAGTTAGAAAGATCTCTTTCGAGAATTAATTGAATTTTAAAAATAATATCATCAAACAATGCTGATTTTTCAGACAATGTTTTTGCACTCGCTTCTTCAATGGCCATGCTCTTTTTGTCTGAAATATAAAAACCTCCATTTTTTTCTATAAGATTTCCTAACTTGGCCTGTCTTGTTAAAGAGCATTCAATTTTTCTTCGGTTAATCGCTGCTTGAATTTGATTTTTAATTTCATCTTGTAGAATCGGAGCATCACAACCAGGATTCGAATAAACAAAATATAAAATTAGCGTATCAAAGATCTTTTTATTCGAATCAAAAAAGGCGTCACTCTGAGTTAGTGCAATAGAAATTTTCGCCAATGATTTTTCATAGTTTTGATTTTTGTCATCAGTTGATTCTTGCTTGCTGAACAAATCTGAGTTTAATTGTTTCCGTATATCTGGAAAGTATCTATTAAGAAAAGATGGATTAGCCCCTAATCGAGATTTAAAAACCTGTCTTTCATAAATTTCCAATTTGGGTCTTATGCCATGTTTTTTTCTGAAATTTGTTTTTACCTCTTCCTTGTTATTCACTCTTTCAAGGGTAACAATTATCAATTCATCGCATTTTTTTCCCGTTTCCTTAATCCTGTTATATGTTGACGAGATTTTAGATTTTACATTTTGTTGCAATGAATACTGGAAAATTATATTATATTCAGATTGCTCGTAGTATTTTACTAATCCAGCATCTACACCACCATCTTTGATTCCTCCTGCTGGTATTAAATTATTATACCCTTCTTGGATCATTATTTCGTTTGCCAAGTCCTCAAATTTATTAAAATCGGTGTAATTGGTTAGAATAATTTCGATAATATCCATTTGAGATGGTTCCCTTATGAATTAGGTTATAGAAAAATCCCTTTGAATTTATGATCCACAGTACTTTAGCTTCGTCCATTTTTCAAATACTAATTCTGATGACTTTCCAAATGATCGTATTTTGAGATGATAGATACGATGGGGATGGGTAATGCCAATACCAGCAATCATGGTATAAGTCCCCTGATCCCCAATTTGAATTCAGATACCATATCTGGTAGTCCGATTCAAATCTCCAGATTACATTTTATATATTAAACGCCTGCCTCTGCAGGAAGCACTCAAAAATCAGACAAAATACCGGTAAAGCCTATCCCTGAATCGCATGTGAGTATGTCGGGGTCACATGTTTACATACTCAAGCCCCCCTGTCATGATAAAGCAGTGTTCCATGACGGAAGGACTCAAAGCGGATGGCTGACAAAAGAGCATGGGAGATACTTGACAGTGCGCCTGCCCTGACGTTATACAATTCCATCAGATGAATAAATTATCAATATATGATAAGTATGGCAGCCAAAGACAGGCTAATTGTTGAAATTGACATTTCAAAGCCCTTTTCAAATGTAATTTCTCAGTTATCAGACATAATCAAAGACAACGGATAACATGCGCTTTCACAGTCCGGCCCATGTACCCGGCGGCAGTTTAAAAAACCAAAGGCTTTCCGGCATTGTGAGTGATAAACCCTCAATGAAAAGCGGTAAGCCCTTAAGAGATGCTTATGAAAGACAAATATGCCATTGTGGGAATTGGAATGACGGAACAGGGGGTTGTTCCGGACAGGACAACCCTGAGTTTTCATCTTGAGGCCTGTGCCAATGCCATAAAGGATGCCGGCGTCACCAAAGAGGATATCGACGGTCTTATCTGTTATCGCCAGTTTCAGCCGGCATCGAATGAAGGACCGCTGATGCCTTATTTGCTGGCCCAGCATCTGGGAATAACCCCGAACTATATGGCCATGGATGCCAACTGCTCCAGGAGTCATCTTTGGAATGCCATCGGCGCGCTTGAAGCCGGCCTTTGCAAATACGTGCTGATCTCCTACGGCCACAACGCCTACTCCAGCGACAGCATGCGCCGGTCACTCATAGACCGGGGCGCTGATGATGCGGTCTTTGGCCATTTTGGGGCCGCAGCAGGTTATGCCATGGCGGCACAAAGGGGGATGCACACCTTTCACACCGGGCCTGAAACCTGGAAACAGATTGCCGTGGGACAGAGGAAATGGGCCAATCTTAATCCATCGGCCATGATGCATAAAAAAACCATGAGCTTTGATGATTATTACAATGCCAGGTTTGTGGTTGAACCCTTCCGTCTTTTTGACAATTGCCTCATGTCAGATGGCGGGCGGGCCATCCTTGTCACTTCGGCGAGGCGGGCCAGGGATTTGAAACACCCCCCGGTACTCATCATGGGAATGGGCCAGCACAACCTTTCCTGGGACGTTCATCAGGCCACCCACCTGGCCGGCCCCACCGGGGCCAAAAAGGCCGGGGAACAGGCGTTTAAGACAGCCGGTATCACATTAGACGACATTGATGCCTGTGAGATTTACGACTGTTTTACCTACACGGTTGAGATCACGTTGCAGGATTATGGTTTTTTCAGGCCGGGCGAGGGGCAAGACTGGTTTAAAGACGGGACCATTGAGCCTGGCGGCCGCATGCCGGTGAACACCTCGGGTGGACAGCTTTCCGAAGCCTATTACATGGGACTTACGCCAATCTGCGAGGCCGTAATGCAACTGATGGGGCGCTGCGGGGAACGACAACTGGGCCCAGGGACCCGCACAAAGTCACCGGAAATTATCCTGTGCAGTGACAATGGCGGGATTCTCCAGACCCATGCATGCATTATTCTGAGGAAAGAATAGATGAACGATTATAAAAAGCCCCTTCCAAAGGTAAACGGCGACACCAGAGAATTCTGGAATGCCTGCTGGCAGCACCAGCTGAAATTTCAGAAGTGTTCAAATTGCGGCCATATCCGTTGGCCCGCATCTATCTTATGTCCCCAATGCCACAGTGCTGAAACCCAGTGGATCGTGTCCAAAGGATGCGGGCAGGTTTATACATTTGTGGTCTACCATGTGGCCTATCTGCCGGAATTCAAGGCTGACCTTCCATATGTGGTGGCCAGTGTCGAACTCGATGAAGGGCCCCGCATGCTCACCAATATTGTGGACTGCTCTCCGGATCAGGTTTTCTGCGGAATGCCGGTAAAGGTGAAATGGGACGACATTACCGAAGAATTCAGCCTGCCCAAATTCAAACCGCAGAAAATTTAAGAAAAGACATATCTGAAGATATCTGAATTCAAATTTCGACCCCGGTCAGGAAAATCAAGGATCAGTTTATACCATTTTTAACGCAACGGCAGGGCGTGTACACTATTTTTCTTTTTCCACAAGCCCTTTGACAAACCAGCGCTGCATAAAGAGGACCACAAGGACCGGGGGCAGCATGACCAGCAGGGCCGCGCCAAGGGCGATGTTCCACTCGGGCAGGTCATCGGCCTGGGGGATGAGGTTCTGCAGCCCGATGACCGCCGTGGTCATCTTGGGATTGGTGGTGATCAGCAACGGCCACAGGTACTGGTTATAGCCGTAGACAAACTCAATGACCACCAGGGCCGCGATGTTGGTCTTTGACAGAGGAAAGAGAATTTTCCTGAAAAAGGTCATGGGAGAGGCACCGTCGATTTTGGCGGCCTCGCACAACTCCTCGGGAATGGTTAAAAAAAACTGACGGAAGAGAAAGGTGCAGGTGGCTGAGGCGATCAGGGGCAGGATCAGGCCGGTATAGCTGTCCAGAAGGCTCCAGTTCAAGGTCACTGACACATCGTTTTGCGCAAAAAAGGTGACCAGCCCGTCCAGGTGCAGCAGGTCCCACAGGGACTGCAGCGGGCTTAAGACATTGGCCGCCATCTCATAGGTCGGCAGAATCCGGACCTCCACGGGCAGCATCAGGGTGCAGAACACCGATGCAAAGGCCACCACCCTGAGCCGGTAGTCAAAATAGACAATGGAAAAGGCCCCGATCATGGAGACACAGATTTTGCCAACGGTAATGCCCGTGGCCATGACAAAGGAGTTTAAAATCTGGGTCCCTAAATCCCCCCGGCCCCAGGCCTCGGCCATGTTGACCCAGAACTGATCCCCGGGAATAAGGGGCATGGGCACCTTGGAGACCTCCTCTAAGGGGAGGGTCGCCGCAATCAGGCTGTAGATAATGGGAAAGCCCACAATAAAAATTCCCACGATCAAGAAGGCGTAGGTAAAAAAGTCAAGAAACGGTGTTTTTTCAACCATGATATTTATCCACTGTATTGTACTTTCTTTTCAACGAACCGGAACTGCAGGAAGGTGATAATGATGATCAAAGACATCAGCACCACGGACTGGGCAGATGAAGAGCCTAAGTTCAATCCCACGAACCCGTCCTGGTAGACCTTATAGACCAGAATATTGGTGGAACCGCCCGGCCCGCCCTGGGTGACGGTATGGATAATGCCGAAGGTCTCGAAAAAGGAATATATGATATTCATGACCATGAGAAAGAAAAAAGTCGGTGACAGCAGCGGCAGGGTAATGGTCCAGAACCTTCTGAACGGGTTTGCCCCGTCAATGGCGGCCGCCTCGATCAGGGATTTGGGGATGGCCTGCATGCCGGCCACAAAGAATACAAAATTATAGCTGATCTCTTTCCAGGCGCTGGCCATGACGATCATGACCATGGCATCTGTCCCGTAAAGGACCGGGTTCCAGTCAAATCCGAATACCTCTTTGATGGCAATGGCCACAACCCCGTAGGACGGATGGAGTAAAAAAAGCCACATAATGCCGGAAATGGCCGGAGCAACGGCATAGGGCCAGATGAGCATGGTCCTCACCAGAGCCTTGGCCTTGAGGGCCCGGTTGGCCATGGCCGCGATAAACAGCCCCAAAGAGATGGAGACCGTTGCCGTGGCCAGGCTGAAGACAAAGGTAATCAGGATGGACTTCAGATACAGCGGGTCTGATAACAGCTCAACATAATTGTGGAACCAGACAAACTTGGACCGCCGGCCAAAGGGATCACTCAATAAAAAAGACTGGCAGATACCCTGAATCGCCGGCCAGTAAAAAAAAGTCAGGGTGACGATGATCTGGGGCAGAATCAGCAGGTAAGGCAGATATCTGGATTTGAAATGGGCTCGTTTGATCATGATTGATAAACAAAGAGCCGGGCGGGCCGCCCGGCTCCATGCCGTTTCATATTTAAAGGGTTATTTATAGGTTTTCTCGAAGGTCCTCAACTGGACATTGCTGCGTTTAACAGCGCTGTCAAGGGCCTCCTGGGGAGACTTCTTACCGTTCCAGACCATTTCAAGTTCTTCGTTAATGATGTTGCGGATCTGGACAAAGTAGCCCAGGCGCAGGCCCCTGGAAATCTTGGTGGGCTCAGCCCGGTTGAGCTGGAGGATCCCGACTTCCTGAAGCGGATCGGATTCATAGTACCCCTTGGCCTTAAGGGCCTCATAGGCATCCACGGTAATGGGGAAATAGCCGGTCTCTTTGTGCCAGTATTCCTGCATGTCGTTGCCGGCCAGGAACTTGAGGAATTCGGCAACCCCTTTGTACTCTTTCTTTGAATGGCCGTTAAGCACCCATAAAGAGGCCCCGCCGATAATGCTGTTCTGGGGAGATGTCACGCCGGCTTCCACCGGAAGGGGCGCCGCATCCCACTTAAAGTCCTTGATGGCTGTTTTCAGCTTGGCAATGCCGCTGATGGAGTCAATGTAAATGGCCGCGTTCTGGGCAATAAACTCGGATTTGGGGCCCTGGTATTTCTGGCCGCCGTACATGAACTGGCCGGTGTCGGCCCAGGATTTGAGGCGGGTGATGTGCTTGACAACTTGGGGATTGTTGATCAGAAGCTCACAGTCCAGTCCTTCATACCCGTTGGCTTTTGACGCAAAGGCCAGGTTGTGAATGGCACTGTAGTTCTCGATCTGGGTCCAGGACTGCCAGGCCGTAACCATGCCTGCCGGGGCAATTTTGGCATCCACAATCTTTTTGGTGATGTCACCCAGTTCATCCCAGGTCACCGGTTTGGTCTTTGATAACGGCGCAATGCCTGCTTTTTCAAGCATGTCCACGTTATAGTACATAATGGGGGTGGAAGAGTTAAAGGGCATGGACATGAGCTTGCCGTCAGCGTTCATGTAATAGGCCAGCACGGCCTGGAGATACCGGCTCCAGTCCACGTCAATGCCGGCGTCGGCCATGAGCTGGTATACCGGATAAACCGCTCCGGACAGCATCATGGTCTGGGTGCCCACCTCAAATACCTGGAGGATATGGGGCTGTTTTTTGGCCCGGAAAGCGGCCACACCGGCGTTCATGGTTTCATCGTAGTTGCCCTTGAAGGTGCCGACCACCTTGTACTCGGACTGGGATGCGTTGAATTCCTGGATCATTTTTTCAACGACTTCCCCCCTGGCGCTTCTCATGGCATGCCACCAGTTAATGGTGACGGGTTCGGCAAAGGCAGACGCCGGAAGGATCAGACAGGCCGCCAAAACCGAAAAAACGAACAATTTCGAAAATTTCATCTCTTTCTCCTCCGCAACAAAAATGTTATCAATGTTTATTTCATTGGGTTAGACATCATATTTCGCCTTGTATAACCTATCAAGGTTTAATAGGATCTACAAATTGTGTCAAGAATTTAAATTGAAAACTTATTGCATTCTGATTGCTTTTATAGTTTTATGATCGAAATGACGATTCTTCCAGGAATCACAACATCAACACATAGGGAACACATGGCTGAATTAAACTTAGAGAATGTGGTCAAAAAATATGGCAAAACTCAGGTGATTCACAACCTGAACCTCCATATCAGAGATAAGGAATTCCTGGTGCTGGTCGGCCCGTCAGGCTGCGGTAAGTCCACCCTTCTTCGGATGGTGGCCGGACTTGAAGAAATTACAGACGGAACCATTTCCATCAACGGAGAAATCGTCAATGACGTCGCGCCAAAAGACCGGGGCCTGTCCATGGTTTTCCAGAACTATGCCCTGTACCCCCACATGAATGTGTTTAACAACATGGCCTTTGGACTGAAGCTGAAAAAAGTACCCAAACATGAGATCAAACAGCGGGTGGAGGAGGTGGCCACCATCCTCGGGCTTGAAAACCTGCTGCTGCGCAAACCCCATGAACTTTCCGGCGGCCAGCGCCAGCGGGTGGCCATGGGCCGGGCCATGGTGAGAAAGCCCTCTATTTTCCTCTTTGACGAGCCCTTGTCCAACCTGGACGCCAAGCTGCGGATTCAGATGCGGGCCGAAATCAAGCTGCTTCACCAGCGGGTTGATTCCACCATCATCTATGTCACCCATGACCAGGTCGAGGCCATGACCCTGGCGGACCGCATCGTTGTTCTCAGGGACGGGTACATTGAACAGGTGGGCACCCCCCTGGAATTGTTTTCAAAGCCGGCCAATACCTTTGTGGCCGGGTTTATCGGTACGCCACCCATGAACCTGGCCGACTGCCGCATCAAAAAAACAGACAACGACACGATTCTTGAATTTGACGGCGGGCTTGAGATCCCGGTGCCGGAAAAAGAGAACGCCCGACTTGAACATGGCCAATCCGTTGTCATGGGGCTGCGCTGCGAGGAGATTGTGCCGGCGGACCAGGGCCCGGGAAGGCCAGATTCCGGCCAGCGGTTTTCAGGTGTGGTGCGCGTGGCAGAACCCCTGGGCAACGAAACCCACCTGCATATTGATATCCAGGGGGTGACCTTCATGTCCAGGGCTGAGGGAAAACAGGTTTTCAATTCCGGCCAGAAAGTGGATCTGGTGATGAACCTGAATCAAATGCATATCTTTGATGCCAAGACCACCCGCGTCATTTACTAACCCCGCCCCCCCAGGCGGCCTGATCCGGTGTTTCCAGCCAGTCAATGGAATGAATAAACCCATCTGTAATCGAGAACGGGCTACCCAAGATATTGTGGTGAGATTAGAGCCCTCCATCTAAGCACCAATAGTCTTATCTGTCGCTCTGCTATTCCTTAAAAGTTCTGATTTTTTTGCGATCTAAACGACAAAATCTTGCGGATTATCCGCAGCATTTTTTTGTTGGACCAATAATATCCAGACTTTTATAACAAATCAAACCCAGATCCGTTAGAAGGCACATTTGGGTGTCAAAATGAGGGTGCTAAGAGCTGTTTTTGAGGATCTTGATAAAAAATTTATTTTAATAACAATGGGTTGATCGTTTCCGATTGGTCCGACTCCATGCCAGACATGTTAATGATCCAACAGACAAATAAGTTTTTGGTCTGGGCATTGGGGGGCAGGGTCGATTCTGTCCTGTCCAGAGGCCCACAATTGAGGAATCTTCCGCACTGACAGGGAATACAGATACTTGATGCCGCTACGTTTTTAAAGAAAATTGGTGATTAATTTGATGTTTTCGGCGCCAAAAAGGGTCGATTAAGGCTGTTTTAATGATATGTTTTTAGGCCTTTTTTCTGATATTACAATGGGTTGCTGCGGCCCGATCCCAAACCCACCACAAGCCCGACCACAAAACCACAAACCAAACCAACCAAAAAATCCAAACCAAATTTTCAAAAACAGTTCTTGTTGTCTTTATTTGCCAGAACAGATTTCATGCCTGTGACTCCTTGGTTTTAAGCAAGCTTTGGCCCAGCAAGGATAAAATGTCTTTTTTGAGGTGATCCATATCCGGGGCCGGTCCGGTGCGGTATGGCAGCGATTCCATGGTGCCCACAACGGTGCCGCAAACCATGGCCGCCAGGACATAGGGGTCAAGGTCAATAAAAAGCCCTTTGGCGATACCGTCCCTGCACACCCTGACCAGGGGGGTGACGGCCAGGGAGATCTTTTCTTCAAGGGCCACGGTGGCTGACCGCTGTCCCTGGATAATTTTAAAATAGAGGGGATACTCCCTGTGAAAATCAAATAAGCTGTCCACAAAACTTGAGATCATCTCCATGGGGGAGATGTCCGGGTTGTAAATTTTACGGGACCCTTCTTCCAAGGGGGAAATCAGCGTTTTGTGTACAAAGACAAGCAACTCCTGTTTGTTTTTAAAATAGTTGTACAGGGTGCCCTTGGCCATCTTGCTTCTTACTGCAATTTCATCCATGGTCAGCGTGATGTTGTCATGGATCATCCATAGTACAGTCTGGACCACCTGGTCTTTGATCATGCTATCCATAATTTTGCGCCGGTTGATGATGGTCGGGCACATGGTACCTCCTTCAGGTTGTATTTGAACTATTCTTTCAAAATACATGCCATTTATTCAACAAGCTGAATTTAATCGCCAATGCGCCTATTGCACACCCAAAGTACAATATATCGTGTTTATATCTGCGAAATATCGTGTTTTGGACTGTAAAATACGGCATATAGAATTTTTGGAGATTCACCATGGACGAAATGACCTTTTTCCTCCGGGCCGCCATGAAAATTTGCGGTAGCCTGGATGAGAACCGGATGATCCGTGAATGCCATTTGTTCCTGAAACAGTGCCCTTAAGCAGTATGATGCTGTTCACCTATGAAGGGGATAAAGGCGCAATCCGCATGTTATGTCTGTGGCCGGGCGGGGGCCCATCGCTGGAAAACGGGATAAAGAAGGATTAAGGTAAAAGGACAGTCTGTATCCGAACTCACCAAAAACCCCACAAATTTGACGAGGCCACCTGGCATCTTTTTTTAAGCAGTGGGCAAAATAACGGCAAAACATGAGCCTTTGCCGGGCTGGGAAACGGCCTCAATCTGTCCGCCAAATCTCCGGGTGATAATAGACGATGAGATGGACAGGCCAAGCCCTGAGCCGGCATTGCCCTTTGTGGAATAAAAAGGGGTAAAAATCCGGGACAGGGTGTCGGGGTCCATGCCGTCGGCATTGTCCTCCACCTCCATGCACAGATGCGTTTCTGAGGCTTTCAGGCGGACTGTAAGCCGGGGGGCGTCATTGCAGAACTGCCTTGCGTTCAACGCGTCCACGCCATTTTTCAACAGGTTGAACAGCACCTGCCGGATCAGGGACGGGGTGCCTGTGATTTCCGGCAGATCCGAATCATATTCCCGCAGAATTTTCAAGTTTTTCAAGGGATTTTCCTTGAGGCAGTCAATGTAATCCACCAGATTGATGGTGCTTTCAACCACGGCCTTCATGTCAATGGGATGGGATTTTTGTTCACCCTCCCTGGAAAAATCCATGATATTGCAGATCACATGGTTGATGTGCCTGCCTGAGGTAAAAATGATATCCAGATGTTTTTGTATATCCCGGTTTCCGGCATGGCGACCGGGGGCTTTCAGGACTGCTCCGTTCTTTTTTGCCGTGATGCTGTTGCATGGGTTTTCCGGATTCAGTTTCATGTCCATGAGCTGGGCGGCCTGCAAAAGGCCGGACAAGGCACTCTGGATGTCATGGGCGATGCCGCCGGCAAGTCCGCCCACACACATCATCTTTTCCGACTGGATCAGCAGTGTTCTGATCTTTTCGCCTTCGGTGATGTCCTTGACCAGAAAGGCGAACCCTTCCATATTTCCCTTTGTATCTGCCATGGCATATCCGTGCCAGCGGCAGACGATCTCCCTGCCGCTGCCCGTGATGCAGTCGCATGAGAAATCAACGGTGTGTCTGCCTTTTTCAAGGGCCTCCACCTGGTCCATGAAAATGTTGCGGCATTCCGGGGCAAAGAGATGGTCGGCCGGGGCAAGGGTGACGGCGGTCTGTTTTGTATATTCAAAAATGCGTTCCGCCGCAGGGTTCCACTGGGTGACAGCAAGATTTTTATCCAGGAAAATGGTTCCTGAACTGTTCTGGTCAATAAGATCGGACAGGATTTTGCAACATTCACCCGGTGCGCCCTGCCTTTTGGGGCAGGGGGGGAGATGTTGCCCTGTGGGAAATTGCAGGATCGTCATCGGTTTTTTTTCTCCTTATTGCGCGTCATTGCGCGTCATTGCGCGTCGTCCCAGGCCCAGCCGCCGCCAAAGGCCTTGTAAAGGGCGATGAAATTGCGGGTCACTGTGCCTTTGGCATCGGCCAGGCTGTTTTCAAATAAACAAAGGGATCTTTGGGCATCCAGGACATTGTCGAAATCCACAAGGCCGTTGCGGTATTTGTCCTGGGAGATGGCTACGGCATCCTTTGCCGCGGCCACCGCTGATCCAAGGGCCTTTTGCCGCTGCTGCTCCCGGGCATATGCCGTGAGCGCGTTGCGGATCTCTTCTATGGCCGACAGCACCGTGCCTTCATACCGGGCAAGCAGCTGTTCCTGTCTGACCTCCTGTATCCGGATGCTGGCACGGATGGAACCGGCATTGAATATGGGAAGGGTCAGGCCCGGCACAAGGCTCCAGGTCCGGTTGTCGGAGTCAAAAAAGGTGGCCGATGACAGCGAGGAGAGGCCAAAGGCCCCGGTGAGGGAGAAGCTTGGATAAAGATCAGCCGTGGCCTGTCCGATCCGGGCGGTCTGGGCGGCCAGATCGTATTCGGCCTTTTGCACGTCCGGGCGCTGGCGCAGGGTGTTGCCGGGGATCTGTGTCACGATGTCAAAGGGCGGCATCGGCACCGGTTGCTTTGGGGAAAGACGCTGGTGCAGGCTTCCGGGGATCTGTCCTGTAAGAACCGCAATGCTGTTTATGCTGCTTTCAAGATCGGTGTAGATCTGGGGCAGCGCTGATTTTGTATCCTCAAGGTTATATCTGGCCTGGGACACGGACAGTTCATCACTTAAACCGGCGGCAAGCTTGGATTCCAGCATCTCCAGAGTGTCGGCCTGGGCACGGATGTTCTTTTTTGTCACCCGGATCTGCTCCTGGCAGGTCCGCACTTTGACATAGGCCTTTGCAAGTTCGGCGGCAAGGGAAACCTTCACCGATGCAAGAGAGGCCTCCTGGCTTTTGACATCGGCTTCTGCCGCCTCCACGGCGCGTCTTGTCCCGCCCCAGATGTCAATTTCCCAGCTTGCGTCAAATCCTGCGCTGTAGGTGCCGGTCACAAGATCGCCCCCGGTTTGCCCGGCTGCTGTATTGGCAGAGGTGCGCTGCCTTGTGTAGTCGCCCCGGGCAGACAGTTCGGGCCACCCGTCGGCCCGGTCAATGACCAGCTGGCTGCGCGCCTCAAGCACCTTGGCCCGGGCTTCGCGCAGATCCAGATTCTGGGCAAAGGCCTCATCCATGAGTTGGGAGAGAACCGGATCATTCAGGCAGGTCCACCAGCCGGAAAGAGCGGCCCCGTCAATGGCGCCGGAACGGCCGCTGCCGTCTGTGCCGCTGTTCAGAAGATCGGAACAGTCCGGATCAGGCAGGGCTTGTGCTTTAAAATCCGGGCCCACACTCATGCAGCCGCCCAGCACCAGCACACAACCCAGTAAAAAATAGATGGTCTTCATTTTGTATCTTCCTTCAATCATGGTTTTTCATGGATTGACGCTAATCGTCCTGTTTCTGATGGATCTGTTTTTGAGGGCTTTGTTTTGATCCGGCGGCCCATCCCTTGACACTCTCCCGCATGGCCTGGAACAGCACATACAGGGAAGGGATCAGGGCAATGCCCACCCCTGTGGCCGCCACCATGCCGGCGCACACGGTAACGCCCAGCACCTGCCGGCTGGCAGCACCCGATCCCGAGGCAAACACCATGGGAAGGGTTCCCAGGATAAAGGTGAATGCCGTCATGAGAACGGCTCTGAACCGCTCCTTGAGCCCCTGCAAGGCCGCATCAATGATGCTGTGACCGTCTTCCCGCAGGACCTTGGAGAACTCAACAATGAGGATGGCGTTCTTGGCGGCAAGCCCCACTAAAAGGATCAGCCCGAGCTGGGCATAGATACTTAAGCTTACGCCCGTAAGTTTAAGCCCGATCAACGCCCCTGTCACCGCCACCACAATGGAGAGCATCACCGGTACCGGAATGGTCCAGCTTTCATATTGTGCCACCAGAAACAGAAAGGCAAACACCAGGGCAAGGCCGATGAGTACCGCCCCCTGGTTCTGGGTCTGTTTTTCCTGGTAGCTCATGCCGGACCAGTCCACGGCCCATCCCTGGGGCAGTTTTTCCTTCACCAGTTTTTCCACGGCGGCAATGGCGGTGCCCGAACTTGTCCCCGGCGCCATAATGCCTGTGATGGACGCACTTGAGAACATATTGAACCGTCTGAGCATCCTTGGATTACTCTCCGGCCGCAGGGTGGCAAGGGCAGAAATCGGTATAAGGTCGCCGGAGGCGCTTTTCACCCGAAGCTGCCCCACATCCGACGCCACCTTGCGAAAGGTCCAGTCCGCCTGGATGATGGCTTTGTTGGTCTGGGTGCCGATGTTGATGTCATTGATATATCTGGGGCTCAGGTAATTTTGAAGGGCACTGAACACTTCGCCTGCCTCCACCCCCATGGACTGGGCCTTGGCACGATCCAGGTCCAGGTAGAGATGGGGGGAATTGGCGGAGAAAGTGCTGAAGGCCACCAGAAACTGGGGCAGCTGGTTCAGTTCTTTAAGAAAGATCTGTAACGCTGCCTGCAGCTCTTTTGGCGTATGGCCTTTTGTGTCCTGCAGATAAAAGGAGAGACCTGAAGTGATGCCAAGGCCCATAATGGCCGGGGGTGCAAACACGCTGATGTCAGCCTGGCTGTACCCTGCGGCAATTGCCTGGAATTGTTTCATGATGGCGTCAAGGGAAAGATCCGGTGTCTTCCGGCTGGACCAGTCATCCAGCATGATAATGACCATGCCTGAGTTTTCGCTGTTGCCACCGATCATGCTGAAGCCTGCGGCCGCCACCGCATTGTTGACACCGGGCACCTTGCGGAACTGTTGGGCAAGATCTTGGGAAAGTGCCCGGGTACGGCTGATGGCGGCCCCTTCGGGCATCTGAATATTGACAAATACAGCACCCTTGTCCTCATCCGGAATCAGGGATGACTGGCTGGTCAGGTAGACGATATAGGAAAGACCTGCCATCATTGCCACCAGAAGCACGGGTACGGCAAGCCTTTTTGCCAGCCACAGTGCCATACTCCCGTAAGCGTTGCGACTTTTGTCCAGGGCCGTGTTAAACCATGCAAGCGGCCCGCGATGGTGGGGGTGGTGTTCCCGCAAAAGGATGGCGCAAAGGGCCGGGCTCAAGGTCAGGGCCACCACCGTGGAAAAAAGCACAGAGGTGCTGATGGTCACGGCAAACTGCCGGTAAATCTGCCCGGAGAGTCCGGAAACAAACCCGATGGGCACAAAGATGGCCAGAAGTACAAGGGTTGTGGCCACCACCGCCATGCTGACGTCCTGCATGGCCTGGATGGCGGCTGCTTTCGGCCCCATTTTTCTTGATTCCATGAGGTAATAGACACGTTCCACCACCACAATGGCATCATCCACCACAACGCCGATGGCAAGGATCAGGGCGAAAAGGCTCAGGGTATTCAGGCTGTATCCCAGTATCAGAAGAACCGAGAACGTGGACATCAGGGACACCGGAATGGCAAGGCTGGGAACCAGCGTGGCCCGCCAGTCCTGCAGAAAGATGTAACAGACCAGAACCACCAGGGCAAAGGTGAGAAGCAACGTGGAGACGATTTCATTCACTGATGCGTTGACGGATGCAGTGGCATCGTAGGAGTTAAGATAGTCCAGGTCTTGGGGAAAGCTTTCTTTCAGGTGTTCGAGCTGGGCTTCAACCCCTTTCATGGTTTCAAGGGAGTTGGACCCCGGCGTCTGGGTCACGATGATCACTGCAGCCGGATGGCCGTTCAAAACAGCGGCCTGGCTGTAACTCTCTCTTCCAAGTTCAATTCTGGCCACATCTTCCAGGCGGACGATCTGACCGTTTTCCCCCTTGGCCACCACGATTTTTGAAAAATCATCCGCACTGTTCAACCGGCCCATGGTCTGCAGCGTGTATACCATCTGGATGGTGTCATTGGTGGGAGAGCTGCCCACAGAACCTATGGAGGCTTGAATGTTCTGGCTTTCAATGGCACCGACAATATCCTGGGAGTCCAGGCCCAGGGAGAGCATTTTCGGGGCGTCCAGCCAGACCCGCATGCTGTATTCGCTTCCGATCACTGAGACGCCGCCAACGCCCGGGACCCGTTTGAGCGCATCCTTGATGTGGCTGTGTACATAGTTGCTGATATAGGGAAGATCATAGGTCTGGTTCGGGGAGATGAACCCGAACATGCCAAGGGTTCCGGACATCCGGGACTCAATGGTTACGCCCTGATTCACCACGTCCGAGGGCAACTGGGACTCCGCCTGCTGAACCCGGTTCTGCACCTTGACAAGGGCTATGTCCTCATCTGTTCCCACGGCAAAGGTAACCGTAAGTTCGTAACTGCCCTGGTTGCTGGAGGTGGACTCCATGTAAATCATGTCCTCCACCCCGTTGATCTTTTGTTCCAGGGGGATGCCCACGGTGTTGGCAAGCACTTCGGCACTGGCCCCGGGATAGGTGGCACTCACCGTAACCGACGGCGGCGACACTGAAGGGTACTCCTCAATGGGAAGGGAAAATAAAGAGATCGTGCCTGCCATGGTCAGTACAATGGAGATCACCATGGCAAATCTGGGCCGTTCAATAAAAATACGGGAAATCATAATTTCATGATCCTTAAGACTTGGGCGTAAAAGATCCGGATGGGGACGCATCCGAGGTTACCGGTACGGGCGCCGCTGTGTCAGACCGGGCTGCAACAGCGGCCTTCTGTCCGGGTTTAACCTTTAGAAGCCCCTGGACAATCACCTGTTCGGATGCGGCAAGCCCCGAAAGAACAATGCGCCTGTCTTGGGCAAGATCGCCTAAGGTCACGGGTCGTTTTTCCACTATGCTCTCTTTGTTGAGTACATAGACGTACTCGCCTTTTTCATCGGTCATCACCGCTTTCTGGGACACTGTCAGTGCTGAATCAGCGCCCTGGCAGCCCATCTGTACGGTGACATAGGTTTCCGGAATCAGCATCCCGCCTGTGTTGTCAAAGCGGAAGAATGCGTCAATGGTGCCGGTGGCGGCATCCATTTTATTGCCGAAGAAATCAAGGGTGCCGGTTTCGCTGTACGCTTTGCCGTTGGGCAGTTTGAGCTGAATTTTGCTGTCTGCAAGGGGGCTGTTTGCCTTTATTTCCATGAAATCCCGATCGCTCAGGGCAAACCTGACCCGCACAGGGGCCGTCTGGACAATGCTTGCCAGAACGCCTGCCCCGGGGCTGACATAGTCGCCGCAGGTCAGTTCGGCCTGGCCGATTTTGCCGTCAATGGGGGAAAGGATTTTTGTGTAGCCAAGATCAATGCGCGCCACCTCCAGATCTGCTTTGGCCTGGCCCAGCTGGGCATTGGCCTTTTCCAGGGCCGCTTGGGCCACAAGAAGGTCGCTTTGGGCCTTATCCAGATCGGTTTTGGCCACACTGCGGACTTCAGCGGTTTTAAGTCGCTCCATATAGGTCCGGGCATAAGCCAGATCCGCCTCTGCACTTTCAAGCTGGGCCTTGGCCTGCATCACCGAGGCCTCTTCCACCCGGACCTGGGCCTCATACTTTTGGGGGTCAATGGTGAAAAGAAGATCCCCTTTTTTAACAAGGCTGCCCTCCCTGAAGTGAACGGTCCGGATGGTACCCGAAATCTGGGCATAAATATCAACATCCTGGATCGCTTTCACATGGCCCACATACTCCGTGACCGGGGTCTGTGACACCTCACCGACACGGTCCACGGTCACCTGGGGGGCACCGGCTCCGGGCGCACCGGCTCCGCCCATGCCAGGAGGGCCGCCCATGCCGGGGGGGCCTCCCATGGAAGGATTGGAGGGTATCATCCCCCGCATGTACCATCCGGCGGCCACAAAGGCCGAAAGAAACACAAAATATCCGATGTTTTTTAAAATTCGCATGGTTGTCCTGTTTTTTTTATGGTTTTAAGAGACTGGATCAGGGTGATCCGTATTTAAACGTTCTGGTTTCCTGTCTGGGCATGATTGTGGGGCCGGGACTCATATCCTGATATTCAACAAGCTTTCCTGGCCGTCGCCGGAAGCGGCTTTAAGAACGGCCAATTTTGCCTGCTCAAGGCCGCCCAGGGAAAAACGGATCACATGTTCTGCAATCCTGTCCAGCCCGGCAGTAAGAGGCTCAGGCAGCGGAAAAAGCTGGTCATCTCTAAGGCCGAAGATTGCAGGATTCATGCACTGGGCGTGAATACTCATGGTACACAGCTGGACATCATTTTCATCGGCATCCGGCCCAAGATATTCCCGGACAATATTTTCCAGAGGCTTGAATATTTTGTCGAGATTTTCCCTGATGACATCCGCAAGCAATCCTGTGGGGTGTGTCATTTCTGCATGGGTCATTTCAAAATCAAAACAGTCAGGATCTGTGATCCGCCGGAGCATTGAAACGGCCCAGCCCCGCAGACGGGTAGGAATATCTGCCTCCCCGGCCACTCCGCCGTCAGGCGGATAGGCTTCAATGGCGTGCTGGAATGCACTCTTCCAGGTCTCAATATACAGATGTTCTTTATCGCCGAAATGGTAGTTGACCGCAGCGATATTTGCGCCGGCCGTTTCGCAGATCTCGGCCACGGTTGTGGCGTGATACCCCTTTTTACTGATAATTCTGGCTGCGGCATCCAGGATTTTTTTCTGGGTTTCAATGCTCTTATTTCTCTGGGCCATCATTCTCCCCTTACTTTTAGTTTTAATTGACTTTTTAAAATAGTTATTTGAAAAAGTCAATTGAAAAAGTCAATTGAAAAGAAGTTGGCTTTTCAAGGCACCGTCGGAACATTTTTCAAATAATCCAGAATAAAACCAATCGTTTTGTCTACACCAACTTTCCCTGTGTTTATTGAAAGGTCGTAATTTCTTGCATCTGCCCACTCTTTTCCGGTAAATGTTTTGTTGTATGATGCTCTTTCCCTGTCGCTTTTTTCAATCATTTTCAGGGCAGTTTCTTCCGGCATGTTATACAGTTCGCTCACTCTTTGAATGCGGAATTCACGGTCGCTAATCAGAAATATTTTCATACAATTAGGGTGGTTGCGAAGGATATGGAATCCACACCGCCCAATAATAACGGCAGGGCCTTTATCGGCAATCTGCTTAATAATTGATTTTTCGGCTTCAAATATATTGCCGGTGGTTGGAGATACTGTCATACTGGGCGGAATATAAACCCCGGGGGCCAAAAAGCTGCTTTTTGACACGCAGTCCCAGAATGAAGGTAATTTTTCGTCTTGTAAAGCCATCTCCTCTGCTGAAATAGAAAATTGCAAAGCCGTTTTTTTTAAAATTTCACGGTCGGCATAATAAAAGTTCAACCTTTGGGCAAGTTGCTGTCCGGTATATGCCCCTCCACTGCCCAACTGACGGCTGATCGTGATAACTAAAGGTGCCATTTGTTTCATTTTTGCCCCTTTCTTGTTCTTAGTTGTTTTTTTAAACAAATCTGTTTCGCCGTTTAATAAAAAATGACAAAATCAAGCCTATGGCAGCCATAACAAGGGCTGCTGTAAATGCCGCATTTGCACCCTGGATAGTCAGCAGGCGTTGCTGCAAAATATTGGGGACGGCGCTTTTCTCAAAATGACCGGTATGCGCCCCCATTAATCCGATAAAAAGAGAAGACCCAAACGCTGCGGCCACCTGTTGTACCGTATTTAATATGGCCACCCCGTGAACCATTTCGTTTCCGGGAAGCTGGTTGAGAGAATTGGTTTGTGCCGGGGTAATAATCAACGATACGCCCAGTGTCATTAAAACCTGCAAAGAGATAAGTGTTGCCAATACGGTTTCTTTGGAAATGCACGATAAAAAGAACATTGCAGCGGTTAAAATTGCAAAGCCGACCAGTACAAGCGATTTTGCCCCTATCCTGTCATAAGCCCGTCCGGATGCCGGTATGGCGATGAGGTTTAACGCCCCCCCCGGCAAAAGTGCCAGCCCGGCAGTAAACGGAGTTACTCCCAGCACATTTTGCATATAAGTTGGCAAAATAATGTTTACGGCAAAAGGCATCATAAACGATATAAACAAAGCGGCTGTACCTAATGCAAACATAGGGTGTCGAAATACCCGCAGTTCCAGCATAGGATTTTCCAATGCCAACTGCCGCTTTGAAAAAACAAACAGTCCGGCAACCCCGCACAGTAATGAAACAATCACCGAAGTATTTCTCAGTCCCAATGTCTCAACAGATGCAAGCCCGAATATCAGTCCGCCAAAACCGATGGTGGAGAACAGGATGGAGAGCTCGTCAATTCTGGGTTTTGTCAATGTCGAAAAATTTTTCAGAAAAACAGATCCTGTTACAATTGCAAGAACGGCAAAAGGCAGCATTGAGAAAAACAACCATCGCCATTCCATGTGTTGCAGGATAAGTCCCGACAAGGTAGGCCCTATGCCCGGCGCGGCAATTACCACCATCATGCAAATCCCCATAGCTGCGCCTCGTTTGGCCGGAGGAAAAATGACCATCATGGTATCCATCATAATGGGTAGCAGCATTCCGGTTCCTGCACCCTGCAAAACTCTTGAAACCAGTACAAACGCAAAATTGGGGGCAATGCCGCATAATATTGTTCCAGTAAAAAACAAGAGCATTGCAAACAAGTAAAGCTTTTTGGTAGGAAAGGTTTTTATCAAAAATGCAGTAACGGGCACCAAAATGCCGATGATCAGCAGGTAGGCAGTACCAAGCCATTGAACAGTGCCAAGCGATACGTTTAAGCTTTCCATCAGTTGGGGAAAAGCCACGTTTAGAATTGTTTCGTTCAGCAATGCAATAAAGCCGCCAATAAGCAATGGAGTCATTATTAGAACCTGCTGTTTCAGACTTAACTCCTCTTGTTTTTTATGTGGATGAGGTGTGCGTTCCGGTACCATTTCATCAAAAGTGTCATTCATTTTTATTCTTCACCGAAGCCTTTCTTTTGGCCAAGTTTCACAATCAGTTCTGTTTCGTATTGCAGATAATCTTTCAAATCGCGTTGGTTGTAATTGGCTAGTTTTTTGATTCCCATCAAGGTGTCAGGGGCAAGGCTGTTGTAATAGCTGGCCACTTCCATTGCCCGGTTCTCTAAATCTTGCGAATCCACAGCTTCATTGGCAATATTGGCAGCCAGGGCTTCCGACGAAGAGATATACCGTTGAAGCAGATATTGTTTTGCTTTTGCCTCTCCAATGGTTTTGCTCAGAAAATAAGCTGGCCCGCCTTTGGGAAGCATGCCTATTTCCTGATAAATATTATGAAAAACTGTGTCATTGGTGATTATGCGATAATCACAACTTAACGAGATATTCATAAACAGGGAGATAACGTCGCCGGTACAGATGTGAATAAACATTTTATCCATGGACCGGATGGCCAGAACGGTCTGATCCACGATGTTGCAGAAACGGTGCAGCTCATAGCGGTTCATGGTGTTGGAAAAGCCGAAATGCCCCAGTTCCTGTTCCGGGCAGTCAAATAGAAAAAAGCGCAGGTATTCATCATGGCCCGATTCGCTGAATGCGGAATGCATAACCACCGTGCGGATTTCCCGGTCTGCCGCAAGTTCGGTAAAATACTCCTGCAGGAAGTCGTTTCGGTCGAAACATTGCAGGTTGTGAAAAAAATTTCCGGAGAATTTCAGCCACAGGGTTTCATCATGGAACTCGGAAACAAAGAAACCTGGATAAGAAATTATAAAATCACTCTTCATGGTGTCACTCCTTATTGCATTGTAAGCGCTTCAGTTGACATTTCAGTTTCAAGGGTATGTCCAACGGCGTGTTCCAGTGCCGCAAGTGCATCCAGATATCCGTACAGCGCCTGATAATAGTTGGTCCGGGCACCTGTCAGGTCGGTCTGGGCATCCAGCACTTCAGTGGAAATTGCCGCTTCCTGACGATACGCCAATTGGGTAATCCGCATATTTTCCTGAGCCTGAGCCAGGGTTACCTTTGAGGTCTTCACATTGTGCTGCGCCACGCCCAGGTCAAGCCAGGCTCTTTTTATCTCAACACAAATCTGATCCTGCACCTGTCTTATCGTCTGATCATAGGAACGTTTTGCTGATACGGCCTTGCCCACATTGGATCGGGTTTTAAAGCCATCGAAAAGTTGCCAGGAGGCTTGCAAACTAAGGGACGCATTATGATCATTCTCATAATCATTATTATCTGCTATGGGGCTGTCACCATTTTGCCAATAGCTGCCAACCAGAGAAACCGTTGGGTAATAACTGCTCTTCTCAAGCTTTACCGCCTTTTCCAGGCTCTCGCTCACCAGGGTCATGGCCTGCAGTTGTGGCCTTTGGGCAAGCCCCGATGCCATCAGGTCCGAAAGAGTCGAATGGATTAATCCGATACTGTCCACCTGTTCCACCTGGGTATCTGCGTTGATATCCCGTGCCAGCCAGCGGTTGAGTTCTGCCCTGGCGGTGTCCACATCCGCACGGTTGCGCTCTCTTTGCTGAAGTGCATCGGAAAGCGCAACCTTTGCCCGGAGCAAATCGTTTTGTCTGATAATCCCATACTTGTAAAACCGCTGGGCATCATCTTCATGGGATTGTAAGGTGGTTACTGCCTCATCAGCGGTTAAAAGAATCTTGTCGGCAAGCAGCAGATGGTAATAGGCGGCTTTTACGCCGCGGGTAAGGTCAAGAAAGACCTGTTCCTTCTCCTTTTTGCTGACCTCCACACCTATTTGGGCAATTTCATGCTGGCAGGAGACAGCAAAACCCGTGAACAGCGGTTGCACCACTGCCACACCCCAGCCATATTGGGTGTCATGAGCGACCTGCACATTCTTGCCATTTTGCACTTGATAAATATGGTCCGCCATTTGCGTTATGGCATAATTTACCGACAGATTGGGCATATATCCTGACTTCGCACTTTTTTCAGTGAATTGTGCGCCTGTAATATCTTCCAGAGCTTTTCTGCCCATGGGATTGTGCTCCCGGGCAATCTGGATGGCCTCATCCAAAGAGAGCTGCCCGTTTTGAGCGGCATCAGCAGGGGGCAGCGTTAGCACCCCCCACCCAGCCAGGACCAGAACACCATACAAATATATATAAAAATTGAATCGTTTCATTGCTGATTTCCTTTGTTAATCATTCTGTGCATTCCAGTTGTTCCTGCCTGATTTTCAGGTTTTTCCGCCGTTTTTTCCCACGGGGCTGCAAAACAACCCAGTAAAGTACCGGCATAACCAGCAGGGTCAGTGCCATGCCGAAAACAAGACCGGCTGACAGGACTGAACCCAGCGGTGCCCACAGCAAAGAGCCGCTGATGATCATGGGAACAACCCCCATTGCCGCAGCCATTGCCGTTAAAAATACCGGGCGCATACGCCGTTTTCCCGCCTGTATTGCAATGTTTTTCAACGGCTCGTCAGGGTCGGCTGCGGCAAGTTTGTCTGCATATTCCACCAGGATAATGCCGTTTCTCACCACCAGGCCGGAGAGGCTTATCAGCCCGATAAAACCGGTGAAGCTCACTGGATTGCCGGTGATAAAAAGCCCCAGAAAGGCTCCGAACCAGCTCATGGGAATTGCAGCCATGATGATCAATGTCTTGCGGATGCCCTTGAACTGGAAGAGCAGCACCATGAAGATGAGAACCAGGCTGGTGAGCAACGACGCCCCCTGCTGCCCCATAACCGTTTTCTGATCCTCGATCTCACCGCCGTAGCTGATGGTCATGCCCTTGGGCAGATTGATGGCGGCGACCTGGGGCATGATCTCGCCCAGGATGTCATTGGGCATGCGTCCCAACTGGGCCTCACTGCGCACGGTCATGCAGCGCATGCCGTTACGGCGGCGGATACGACCATTCTGCCATTCCGGCTCCAGGGTGGCCAGCTGCCTGAGCGGGACCCTGACTCCGGTCGCAGGAGACACCAGATAGGTGTTGTCCAGATCCTCAAAGGTGCTGCGCTTTTCTTTGTCCAGGCGCAGCAGGAGGGTAACCGGATTATCGCCTTCCCAGAGAACCGATACAGGCAAGCCCTTGAAACCGCCGCCCAGTGCCCGGGCAACATCCTGGGTGGTAAAACCCAATCGGTTGGCGACCTCTTCGTCGACCTGGATGCGGATGCCGTAATAGTCCTGTTCAAAGGTGGTGCGGATGAAGTTGGTGCCTTTGGTCTTTTTCAGGATGTCGCTGACCTTGGCACCGATATGACGGATCTGTTCAAGATCACGCCCATATACCCGCACCTCGATGGGTGCGTCCACCGGCGGCCCCTGGCCAAGTTGTTTAATGAGGATTTCGCCGTTGGGCAGATAGTTGTGCAGCTGATGCAGATATAGCCTGACCAGTTCGTTGGTGTCCTCTACCGTGCGGGTCTGAATAAGGATCTGGGCATAGTTTTTCTCATCCTGCTGCGGTGCATAGGTCATATAGAAGCGTGGCGATGCGGTGCCGATGAAGCTGGTCACCTCGACAATACGTTCGTCTTTTTTAAGTATTGCCTCAAGTTTTCGTACTGCCGCATCGGTTGCTTCCAGCCGGGTGCCCCTGTCCATATAGATTTCAAAGCAGAACTGGTTGCGCTCGGCATAGGGGAACAGGCGCACCGGTACATGCTTGGCGACAAAGACCGTGCCCACTACCGCCAGGATGCCAAAGAGCACGGTGAGTACCGGCATCTTGAAGGCCAGCCCGAGGAGCCCGTCGTAGCCTTTTTGCACCAGATCAAGAAAACTCAAGCGCTTTTTCTTGCTGCCTGCCGAATGCAGCCCGGTTTTGATGAGCACATGGCAGAGCAGCGGGATAAGCAGAACCGCCACAACCATTGAAATGATCAGGGCCACGGTGACCGCGATGGGCAAAGCGCGCAGAAATTCTCCGGCGTTGCCCGAAACGATCAGGTTCAGCGGGATAAAGGCGCAGATAATGGCAAGGGTGGCGGCAAAGACCGGCACAAACAGATCAGTGGCACTTTTCAAGGCCGCCTGCCAGGTACTCTCGCCCTGATCGAGCCGCTCCACATAGTCATCGACAATAACAATGGCGTTGTCCACCACCATGCCCAGCACCACAATCAGGCCGGCCAGGGTCATCTGCTGCAGGTTGATATGGAAAAATTCGAGAAAGCCAAAGGTGATCATGATGGTAATGGGGATCGCCATGGCTGCGACCAGTGCCACCCGGATGGGCAGCAGCAGCACGGTGACCAGGATAACCGCCACAATGGCGATGGCGAACTCCTTCATGAAATGGTTGATGTTCTCTTCAACCACCAGGGGCTGGTCAATGGTCTTGCGCACCGTCACATCCGGCGGGATTTGATCCCTTGCCAGAGCCAGCTGCCTGTCCACCTTTTCCCCGAATTCAACAATGTTAAAGCCGTTCTGCATCTCCACAGACAGGATCAGGGTTTTAGTGCCGTTGAGGCGGATCATTGAATCCGGCTCCTCATAGCGGCGCTGCACCTTGGCAACATCTTTCAGCCGCACGATACCGTCTTTTTTCGAGGTGTAGATGATCTGGTTTTCAACCTGCTGGATGGAGGTATACAGGCTGCTGGTATGCAGCGGAATCTCTGAATTGCCGTTTTTGATCTCACCGGCATAGGTGATCGTATTCATGGATTGCAGCGCACCTGCCACCTGTTCCTGGGTCACGCCGAAGCGCGCCATCTTGGCGGAATCGGTGGTGACATAGATCTGTTCATCCTGCTCACCGTATCGTTTGAGCTTGGATACCTCGGGCAGCGGACGCAGCTCGTCCTCAACGATTTCCAGATAATCGCGCAGCTCCTTGTAGCCGTGGCGGTCAGAGGAAATGGCGATCAGAAGAGCTACGGTATCACCAAAATCGCTGTTGATGATCGGGCCTATAACCCCGGCCGGCAGGGAGGATTTCAGCTCAATGAGGTCATGGCGCGCCTTGGACCAGAACTTTTCCTTGTTCGTGACCCATTCCTGCAATTCGACCTGAATAACCATCTCGCCATCCCTGGTGGTGGATTCGGTCTCGTCTTTTTTGACCTCTTCATAACGAAAGAGCTGATTTTCCACCTTCTTGGTGACCTGTTCCTCCATTTCAAGGGCGGTTGCACCGGGATATTGCATGATAACCAGCCCCTGGCGGATGGTCATCTTGGGATCTTCTCTTCTGGGCATGTGCTGCAGGGAATGAATACCCGCCACAACCAGGATCATGGTCAAAAGCAGGGTGATCTGCTTATGTTTGAGGGCACCTTCAAATAATCTCATTGCCGGACCTCCCTTGTGGTCAGATCAGAAGGCGAGGTTTCCTGTTCAGCCGAAAGCAGGGTTACCGCAGTGCCGTCAGCAAGTTTATTCTGACCTGCGACAACAATTAATTCACCGGCTTTTAAGCCATCACGGATCACAATGCCGTCTTTGTATGCGTTGCCCGGGGTAACGCGCCGCAGATGGGCTGTTTTGCTGTGTTGATCCACAACAAAAACATAGGTGATGGTATCGGCGTCACGGACAATGGCAACGCCTGGGACAGTGAGCACGGTAAGGGGGCGGTCGCACTGGATATTGGTCTGTGCGATCATGCCGGGACGCAGCAGCAGATCCTGATTCTGAAGCTCTACCTTGACCGGATAGGTGCGGGCCTGCACATCGGCAACCGCCCCGATCATAGTGACTTTTCCGGTAAAGGTCCTGCCTTGAAGAGCAGAGATGGAAACCTGGGCCGCTTTGCCCATGGTGACCTGATCAATCTCGGTTTCCGGAACCGGCACCCTGGCATAGATCAGATCGGTTTTGACGATGGTAAAGGCAGGCGACTGGGCGGAAACCATCTGCCCAAGCTCAATGCTCTTACTGCCGACAATGCCGGTAATGGGGGAATAAAGGCGGGTATCCTTGAGTGCCTTGGCAGCAATGTTTCGGGCTGCCCTGGCCTCGGCCAGGTTGGCTTTAAGCTCGATGATGTTTTTTTCAGCGAACGCGCCTTCCTTGTAGAGCGGTTCATAGCGTTTATAGGCGTCACTGGCTCGAAGCACCGCAGCCTCTGCCATATCCAGGCTGTTTTTATAATCCTGGGACTCAATGGTCGCCAGCAGATCACCCTTGTTTACCTTATCTCCCTCATCCACCTTGACCATATCCACCCGGCCTGGAACCAGGAAACCCAGCGGTGCGGTTTTGTCTGCCACCAGTGTGCCACTCACGGAAATGACATTGTTCGTCATCACTTCTTTGACTGGCTGAACAGTGACCGGGATTTCCTTAGGCAGGCTTTCCACCACTGATTCGGTTTTTTCCGATTTACAGCCACTAAGGCTTAAGCAGAGCAGCGCACTGCTCAATACCCAGAGAACTACAAAAAATTGTCTGAAACGCAAAACTCTCTCCTTTTTATTCACTGTTTTTTTTCTCCTGCTTCTTGAATAGTATGAGACGCCGTGCTCAAATTTCCTGCAAAAGCCTGCGCCTATCTTCCTGCCTCAACCCATACGTTGTGATCAACAAGGGCAAAGGGGCGCAACAGCTCTGCCAGTTTCACGCCAAGTTCGCTTTTCCCTTTGGGTTTTTGAGTGCCAGTCCAGTTCAGATGAATGGACCAGTCATTTTCAATCAGGTTATTGCGATAGATCATCAACTTCACTTGTGGTTTCATTTTCGAATTCACCTGGGAGTGAATGTCGCCAAACAGTTCATTTATCGCCCTGTGTGCAGATGGATCCGCCATACGGGCGTTGATTATTTCCATCCATTGCATATTGCATCTCCTGTTGTGTTGGACTCTTAAGTAGCCCACTTTGTACCTTTGCCTGCAAGGTGATCGCCTAACAACTTGATAATATCTACTGAGCAAGTAACGTGCCATTTCATAACAGGCTGTATTTAATAAAAGATTGTAATGTTCAATAAATTTACAGACGAAATATCATGACTACGGCAACGGAATATGGTAGAAGTTGGATAAGATACGAAATATAGTGGAGAAAATATGATTGATGACAAAAGCTTTTTCCATCAAGGCACCATGATGATATGCGGCAGCCTGGATGAAAACCGGATGATCCGTGATTGTGAAAAGTATTTACAGCTGTTCATGCCGGTCGAGGGGATCATGCTTTCCACTTATGAACAGGGAAGTCGATCCATTCGTATTTTTGCCCATTCCCCAGCACTTCCGGTTCCAGACGGACTCCGTTCCATTTTTCTGTCACCTGAATCACAGGCCTTTATTCATCAGGAAACAGAAAATGGGGTTATTATTCATTCCAGAAAACATTCCAATCCTGTCTCGGAAGACATTGATCGAGCGCTTGGGGTCAGAGCTTTTTCCGAAATGGTGCTGCACCTGAAGCTTGATCAGGAAAAACTTGGCGTAGTCCAACTCTTTTCCAATTCCCACAGCGAATTCACCGAAGAGCACGCCCGCCTGCTCCATCTGTTGCATGATCCATTTGCGGTAGCCCTGGCAAATGTATTACGGCATCGGGAGGTGCTTCGGCTCAAAGATCTCCTGGCTGATGATAACCGTTACCTTCTTCAGGAACTTCGCCAGATCTCAGGCAATGAAATTGTGGGTGCCCGTTACGGTCTGCTGGAGGTGATGGAGCAGGTGCGGCAGGCCGCTCCATTGAACTGCCTTGTAATGCTTGGTGGAGAAACAGGCGTGGGCAAGGAGGTGATTGCCAATGCCATTCATTATTCCTCACCCCGAAGCGAAGGCCCTTTTATCAAGGTGAACTGTGGCGCGTTCTCGGAAAACCTGCTGGACAGCGAACTGTTTGGTCATGAAAAAGGCGCTTTTACCGGCGCGGTAAAAAGCAAGCGGGGACGGTTTGCCCGCGCGCATCAGGGAACGCTGTTCCTTGACGAGGTCGGCGAGCTGACCCCTGCCGCGCAAGTGCGGCTGTTGCGGGTGCTCCAGGATGGCTATATTGATCCTGTGGGCAGCACAGAAAGCATCAAGGTCGATGTTCGAATCATCGCAGCCACCCACCGCAATTTACAGCAGATGGTAAAAGAAGGATCATTCCGTGAAGATCTCTGGTTTCGGCTCAATGTTTTTCCCATAGAGATTCCACCGCTCAGAGAGAGAAAAACAGATATTCCGGCTTTTGTGCATCACTTTATCGAACGTAAATTAAAGGCTTTCAATTTGATTGAGCATCCGTCCATATCCCATAATACCATGGAAAGGCTCATCAACTATGCCTGGCCGGGAAATGTCAGGGAATTGGAGAACATCGTTGAGCGGGCCTTGATTCAGCATCAGGGAAAACAGGGGGAAAAACTTGCGTTTCCCGGACTCACAACAAATGGCAGTGTTGAATCAACCGCATCACATCCCCATAACGATACGGGAGAGTTCATCAGCCTGGATGAGGCCATGCGCCGCCATATCCAGAGCGTATTGAAAGCGACTCACGGAAAAATTCAGGGAAAGGAAGGAGCTGCTGATATTCTGGAGATTCACCCCAATACGCTACGAAGCCGTATGAAAAAACTTGGCATGGTCACGTGTTGAGTTATCTATAAAATATAGGTACTGAAAACATGCTGATCATATTAAGCGATTAGGAGGTGTCACATTGGAAGAGAGAGTCAAATAAGGATATACAAAAGAAGTTTAAACAGGAAGCGGAAATATACTGCCTAAACTCCCGTTCGACAGTTGTAGGTTCATTTTTTCCGAGTTTTGTCAGGATTTGAGCAGTGATGCCGCTTGTAATAAGGCGGTTATTTCTTCATCCGAATATATATGGGGTGACAACCGTCGCTTGGAAGAGCCAAGCAAGCCTTTTGGTGGGATCTCCGTGTGGAGATCAAAAAGGAACCGATATTTTGCAAAGCGTCGTACCACTTCATAGCGTCTTTCCCAATAAACAGGCTCGGAGCTTTTTGTTCGTTTTGCCCACCGCATGTTGTGGCCTTGGCCGGCTGGGGCCATATTTCAGGCTCTTGATAATCTTTTTATTCTTTGTTCTATCTGGCTTGAAAAAAAGCAAGCTCCTATCCTTAATAGGTGAACCGGTTTGGCCGCAACCCATTTCTACGGCAGTACTCCCTTTGAGATATTTTGCTCAATTTCCACTTCTTAAAATGTTCTTCCCAGAACTTACTCAGATAGGCCAGCTTGGTTTTATGCGATGGTGTTTTCATGACGCCTCCTATTCTTTTTGAGTTGGCGTCATCATACCCCATGGGGTAATTAAAAAAAGATGGGGTTTATTCACCGCTTACGGAAATTTAGAAGATCTGATCAAGGGTCTGAGGTGAAGCCTACCCCGGATGGGCTACTTTTCTCCGTAACAAATCTGGGTTAACCCCACAATGCTTGTTTTTACGCGGATATGTTTAAAGCCGGCCTGTTTCATCATGGCGGACATGACCGTATCCGGATATATGTTCAGCCCGTACAGCCAGCCCATGGAGATCCGGGTTAAAAGGCTTTTGCCCGCTGTGACCATTGAAAACCGCCCCCCCGGTGCAAGTACCCGGAAAATCTCCGACAGGGCTTCATTGGGGTATTCAACAAAGAAAAACATATTGGCACTGGCACAGGCGGTGAACTGTCCGGTCTTCCAGGGCAGTGATTCAGCACTTCCCTGGAGGATCTCAAGCCGGTTTTGATCCACGGCATCCTGGTTGTTCTTTATGGACAAACAAACCATATCCGGGCTGTGATCCAGGGCCGCACCCTGCCCGGCCTTTTCCATGGCCATGTTTAAAAGCACCCCGCCGCCGCAGCCGATCTCACAATATCTGTCATCTGGACCCAGGCCCAAAGCGTCCATTATAACCCGGAAAGACCGGTAATGGGCTTTAGGATCATTATATTGCTTCACGGCCCAGTCACCACTGGGTTGTTTGGCGGTTTTTTCAACAAACCGCTGTCTGATCTGTTTGAGTTGTGGAATCATTTTATCCCCTTTTAAATATGGTGTGAATTTCATCCGGGCAAACATAATTTTGGCCCGAAACCCTTTTGGTTCAAACACTACCTGAAATTTAACGCATAGGCATTGTATATAAAGGACTCTTATTGGTACCTGGGGATCACGTCCCAAAGTGCGGATATTTTAACACCTGGTTTTAATGTTTGACAAAACTAATACAATGAGCTATTGCACCCAGGATTAAGGATAAACAGATATGGCTTCAGTTACACTCAATACCTCATGGGATTTTTTAAGAATTTTTGGTCAGCTGTCCCCCAAAGGACTTAAGCACCTGTCCCTGTCGTCGGGTATTGAGTTGCTATTTGTGGACCTCTGGTCTGATGCTGTTTCGGAAAATACGTTCCATATCGATGCCGCCCCTTTGGGATTTGGCTTTCACCTTTCAGGTTACGGTACCGGTACCATGACCCGGTCAGCTGCCGGCAGGCAACAAATTGATGTAAGCCCCGGCAAAGCAGTCCTCTCATTTAACCCGGACAGCCGGTGCATGACCCGGATGAAAGAGCAGCAGTCTTTCCGGGTGCTCAACCTGTATATTGCCCCTGAAACCCTGTATACACTTCTCAAAGGGGATGTCAGCCATGTACCGCCATGTCTTGCCCGGGTCCTTGAGAACCGGGAACAGGCGCCGTTCAACCTGCCATGTGACATCACGCCGGCCACCCGTATGATCCTGGACCAGATTTACAACTGCGCCTACCAGGGTGCTTTTTACAACATCTATCTTGAGTCCAAGAGCATGGAGCTGATACTGCGCCTGCTGTGGGAAATATCCAGGTCCGGGCAAAGCTGCCGGGCTGGTCACACCCTTTCTGACCAGGACAGGACCCGGATCTGTCATGCCCGGGATATCCTGATCCGGGAAATGGACGCCCCACCCTCTCTGAAAAGCCTTGCCAGAAAAGCCGGCCTCAACGACACCAAGCTTAAGCGGGGGTTCCGCCAGATATTCGGCACCACTGTATTTGGCTATCTGCGCCAGTATCGCATGGAGCAGGCCTGCACCCTTTTATCCGCAGGCCGGATGAATGTGGATGAAACAGCATATGCTTTAGGCTTTCACGACACGGCCCATTTTATCCGCCAGTTTAAACAGCATTACGGCACAACACCCGGCACTTTTCTTAAACAGGCCCGGTCTTCTTCCCAGTCCGTTCAAACCAGCCATCACACAGTTTGATAAACCAGCCCCCCTTTACTTTTTGGAAACGAGATAGCCCGTATGATATTACTGGTGGATATTCGGCTGATTCAAAATTTTCATGAAATATCCGGGTTATCATGACCGTTAAAAAAAGGCTGTATGCGGCTGATCCCTTTGTCATCTAAAGCAAAATCCTGGATCAGGCGCCCCTGGTGAAGCCGGATGATGCGTGAGCATACGGACCCGATAAATTCATAGTCATGGGAGACCACAAAAATCAGCTTATTCAGACCTGCCAGGTCGTAAAAAAGATCCCGCACCCGGATCATGCTGCCATAATCAAGCCCGGATGTGGGCTCGTCAAACAAAAGGATCTCTTTGCCGCAGGCCATGCCCGCAGCAATGGCCAGCCGCTGTTTCTGCCCCCCGGAAAGGGTATGGGGGTGGCGTTGGCCCAACCGGTCCAGTTCCAGGCGTTCCAGGGTTTTCTCAATCAGATCCGTATCCGGGTGTTTCAGCCCGAACATGCATTCATTGGTAACGCTTTCTGCAAACAACTGAAAGCCCGGGTCCTGCATGACCAGATAGGATGCGCCCAGCCGTTTTCGTTTTGAAGCAGGCAACCCTTTCCAGAAGATCTGTGCGGACTGTTTTTTATGAAGGCCTGCAAGGGTCCGGATAAAGGTGGACTTGCCGGCCCCGTTGCTGCCGATAAGCCCGATGATTTCCCCGGTCCGGGCAGTCATGCGGATATCTTTAAACAGATCTGTTTTTTTATACCGGGCGGTCATGGAATCAACAACAAGCTTTTCAGGGGCGGGCCTGCTGATTTTTGGCAAACGCCTGGGGCAGGCTTTGCCCGGGGTTCTGCTGCGAAGCCCCATGGATGAAAGCGTTGCCGCAGGGATGGCTTTAAATTGTTTAAGACTGTATTGGGCGGCAATTTTACCGTTTTCCATATAAATGACGCGGTCGGCCAGCCCCATCAGGTAATATAGCCGGTGCTCTGCAATGATAATGGTTTTGCCCTGTTTTTTAAGAAGACCCAAATAATTTTCAAGGGTGCGGATGCTGGCCGGA
The DNA here is from genome assembly GCA_963663165.1 of uncultured Desulfospira sp. GTDB lineage: Bacteria > Desulfobacterota > Desulfobacteria > Desulfobacterales > Desulfobacteraceae > Desulfospira. The sequence goes on from OY760175.1 coordinate 2,660,613, forward strand.
TCAAGGTTGGCACAGGGTTCGTCAAGGACAAAGACCGGTGGATTAAAGGCATAGGCCGAAGCAAAGGCGATCTTTTGTTTTTCCCCCCCGGACAGTTCAAACAAACTGCGTTGCCTTAATGACCCGATGTTCAGGTCCCGGGTGGTCTGCCCAAGCCGTTGTCTGATCAATTCAGGACTGACACCTGCATTTTCCAGGGAGAAAGCGATCTCCCCATCTGTATCCACATTAAAAAACTGGGTCCTGGGATTCTGAAAAACCGATCCCACATGGCAGGCGATCTGATATAAAGGGGTGTTCGGAACGCACAGGCCTGCCACGGTCACACGGCCTGAAAAATCCCCTTGAAAAAAATGGGGAACAAGGCCGTTTATCAGCCGGGTAAGTGTGGTTTTACCGGAGCCGCTGGGCCCGCAGACAAGCACACATTCACCAGGCTTGATGTCAAGGCTGACATCAAAGATCCCATTGTCAATGCCATGGTATTGAAAACAGGCCTTTTGGATTTTGATCATGACTCACCACCACCAATTACAAAAACCAGCACCGTCAAACCGCAGAACAGCAGGATACAAAGGGCATCAAACAGGCCAAACCCGTTTATTGAAAAACAGGTGCGCTTTGCCGGATTCTCAATTCCTCTGGCAACACTGGCTGCGGACAATTCGTCTGCAAGCCTTGAAGCGGACAGCATCACCGGCACATACAGGCACTCTAAAGTCATGAGAGGAGATCTTAAAAAACCTGCCAGGGACAGAAAAAGCCCTCTCATGCGCATGGCATCTTTAATGGCTGAAAAATCCTGTTTAACCCCTGGGAAATATCGCAGCATAACGGCAAAGGCAATGGCAAGTTTGCCAGGAAGTCTAAACCATGCCATGGCAAACATAAACTCGCTCACCCGTGTGGTGAGAATCAAAACCCCGCCAAGTACCATGGTGGGCACAAGTTTTTGGACCAGCATGAAAAAAGAGGAGGAAACAATGGTGATGACCCCGTTTGTATACTCCGCCATAAGCGGCTGAACCAGAAGAATCGCCCCGTAAAAAACGGCTGTTTTAATTGAATGGGAAAAAAGTCCTGACAAAGCCGCCAGGACCAGGACCGATGCACAAAGGATTATTTCGTAATCGCGTCCCGGCGAAAAGGCGGATAAAACAACGCCCCATACCAGAATCAGAAATTTGGTTCTGCTGTCAAGTTTAAGCCCGGACCGGATATGCCCGGTGTTTAATAACGCCGTGGTCATCGGGTGATGCCTGCCCGTTCAAACTGTTTTTTAAGCAGGTAACACCCGAAAAGCGAACTGACGGCCGCACAGATAAGGGTGCCCACCGCCATTCCCGGAATCATCCATGTCTGAAAACGGGCCAGCATGGCCTGCATATAAGCCGGATCCGTTCCCTTACCCATAAGATACCGGCTGTAGGCATCCGGGTTTATCACCAGCATGATATAAGACCCCATGGGATTCAGGGAAAATAACAAAAAGGACAAAACATTTAAGGTCTTTTTCCGGTAATTGCCAAGCTTTGCCACAACATCTGCCCCAAAGGCCAGAACCGGGCAGACCAGTGCCCACAGCCAGAACATGCCCGAGATAAAAATCACCGCACCGGTCAAAGCACCCAGAAGGGTCACAGCCCCGTACCGGCCGGTCATGGAGACAAACAGCAGGTACACAGGCCCGGTAAAAAGAGCCATGCCCAGAGGCGTTAAAAAAGTCAGCACCGGATTGGGGGCGAAAAATACACCCCCAATAAACATAAAAACAATGTAAAGGGATGAAAATATGCCGGTTACCACAAGGTCTTTAAAAGAAAGTTCAAAAGTTTGCATATTCGTATTCATCTAAACTTGCACCTAAAACCGATACCTGAAGGTTAATCCAAAGGTCCTTGGATCACCGTTTCTGCCCCACCACTGACCATTCATTTCAAAAGCCCGGGTGGCATATGCCTGATCAAACAGGTTGCTGGCCCACACATAAACATCAAAACTGTCTGCCTCGTATCCGGCCTTTAAATCAACAATCTGATAGCTGTCCTGGGATTTTTCATTATCTGCCTCATAATAGATGGTGCCTGTGCCGTTGAGTTCGGCATTGACCATCCAATGCGCAAGGAAACGGTATGTTGCCCCCAGACCATAGGTATGGGACGGGGAGTTGGGGATATCCTTTCCTGAATAGTTTACACCGCCCTTGGTATATTCATCAAAGGTGGCATCCACATACCCCAGGCTGCCGTACACCTCAAGCCCTGTAAGGGGGCGAAGGATCAGTTCTATTTCCAGGCCTTTGCTGGTGGCGCTAGCAGCATTGTCTATGACGTAGTCAGGGTAAGACGGCTGTTCCACCTGGAGATCCTCCCAGTTAATGTAAAACAGCGCAGCATTGAGCTGGACCCGGTTATGGGCCAGTTCACTTTTAAAGCCCAGTTCATAATTCCAGGTATATTCGGAATCATAGGCCTTTCCCGGATCTGATCCCAGGTTGAATCCCCCGCTTTTAAACCCTTTGCTCACACTGGCATAGGGCCTGAAATGATCTGTTACATGATAGGTCAGGGCAAATTTTGGCAACAGGGCATCAAAATCTTTGTCAGAGGAGCCCGCACAAGGGGTGTAGCCCACCATTGCACCGCCCTTCCACTGGTAATCAAAATCTTTTTGTTCGTATTCATACCGTAAACCGGCCGTGACCACCCATTTTTTAATGGTGTAATCAACCTGTCCGAATACAGCCGCACCAGTGCTGTCTGTATCACCGTATTGTTCGGCAGACACATTATAGGGAATGGCATCATATACAATGCTTTGATCATCCTGTGATGAAAACAGGTACACACCGGTTGTCCATTTCCATGCCCCGGCGGACCGGGAATTTAACCGCAGTTCCTGGGTATAAAGTTTTCTGTCCATACCGGCCTTAAGCAAAAACAAATCAGAGTCTGTGAAATCCACATCATTTCCATTGGTGGTATCACTGTTCAAGGCTGTGGTAATGGATGTCAGCCTGACATTTTCCATGTCAAAGGCAACTTTCAACGACACATTGGAAAAATCCTTATCCACATGGCCGGGATCATTCACACTGACATCAAAATCACTGTCCTGGGTCTTGTCAAAGGTGGTGAACTCCGAATAGTTGGAATCATATTTTTGCAAATTGATTTTCAGGTCTGCGGTCAGTTTTTCACTGGGGGTGTAGCGCAAAGAGATTCTGCCGTCATAGTTTTTCTTTTCATCCACTTCATCGTCATTGTCCACGGTATTGGTAAAATAACCGTCAGACCCCATATATCTTCCGGCCAGGCGAAGAAAAAGCTTGTCTTTGACCAGGGCGCCACCGCCAAAAAGCTCGGTTTCAAGGGTGTTATAATTGTCGTAGGACAAAGAAAGCCCACCGCTCCAAAGATTTTCAGGGGTTCTGGTGATAATATTGATGACACCGGCTTCGGTATTTTTCCCATACAAGGTGCCCTGGGGACCCCGCAGAACTTCAATGCGCTCTACATCCATGAGGTTGATGTCTGCGGAAGGATAAAATACGTCATCCACAAAAAATCCAAACACATCACCACCGGTCATGAACGAAGAAATACCCCGGACCGATGCAATATTCTGGGACAGTCCCACAGGCCCCATTTTGGTCATGTGCATGTTGGGCATGCGCTGGAATAATTTTTCAGTTGTATCAATGGACCGGTCCAGGATCGCAACGTCATCAATTACAGAGATGCTCATGGGGATCTCCTGGGCGTTCTCTTCTGTTTTATTGGCTGTAACCGTGATGCTGTCTATGTCTACCGGATCTTTTGAGTCCCCTGCTGTTGCACCAACCCCAGAACTTAAAACCAGGCCGGCTGCAAGCATTACACAAAAAGCTTTACAATTCATCTCCCATCTCCTTTTTACTTATCAGCCTATCTATATAAAATAAGCAAAAGCTAACTCAAAAACAAAAAAAGGGCGGACATCCCGTGCAAACCCGCCGGTCATCTGCTGATCTTTTATAAACCTACCCATACCATGGCAGGTAAAACACAGCCTTGTATCTAAGGGTTTGGTTATGGTACCAACGGGGCAGTCATGGAAATTTCATCTGACCCAACTTGGGCCTTGGACCCATATTTAAACTCTGGAATTTTGACCTGTGGAAAGGCCACGGGTTTTGATATGAAAACGAAGCATCATGAGCAATGCTGAGGCGGTCAGACTGATAAGCAGGCCGTACCAGATGCCATTGAAATACCCATGGCACCCATAAAGGAAGCGGCCTGCCAGGTTGCTGCAGCCCTATAGGCTTACATCTGTCCCCAGAGCTTCAGCAGGAAGGTCTCCCTGTCCCACTGTCTGGGTCGCTACCAGGATGAAACGAAATCCTGTGATAAGCAGAATGTAACCGGAGGGCAGCGGGGTGGCAACAATCTGAATCCCGCTGAGAATGCCGATGCATTTGGTGTCGAAGCCAATACCGGAACCGTCCGGGAATTTTTTTTGTCGGCTGTTTTATTTAACCATGCCTTCAATCTCTTGATGTTTTTTATTCTTTAGGAGGCAAAAAGCAAGCTCGGATCTGTCGTCATCTGTTTTCACGGTGTTCTGTCAGGGTGTATTCATAGGCGCCGTTTTCATCCTCGCCTTGTTCCCTGACGATGAAGGGACCCAGACTATCCAGGGAAATCCAATAGGTTGACCGGCTCTCTTTTGTTTTGACATCAAAAAGCCGGCAGAAAAACGGTGTGTTTGCCAGGGAAATCTGTTCGCTTTCTTTGGCGGTTACGGCTGCAGTGATGATTTTCAGTTCAGAGGTATCCAGAATCCTAAGGGTAACCGTTTTTTGGGGCAGCATTTTAAACAGACGGCCGGGTAATGTGGTAAACGTGGTATCAAACCGGTCCATGGGAACGGATATATCCCCTTGCTCATTATCGCTGCCTGAAAGCAGATCAATGACCAGGAATGCTTTATCTGCATAGGGAACTGTTTGAGCCGCAACAAATGCGGCAAGATCCACAACTTCTTTTTCATCCAGCTCTTTTTTTGTCATGACCCTGCGGGCGCTGCACCACAGGGCCTGGTCGAACTGCTTGCCGAACAAATGCCATTTTTCTTTGTTTTCTATGATTTTATGGTCAAAGCTGACCATCCCTGCATGATTTCTCTCAACCACGCTTTTTTCTTCAATGGTCCAGGTTCCCCAGAATCCTTTCACTTTTACACTTGTGACGGTTTCAATCTGTAACAGATCCACCTCAGACTTTTTTGACGGTGACCGGGTCATGACAACTTCGCCGATCTTTTCATCTTTAAGTTTCAGGTTGTATTTGCAGGTGATACTTTGCAGTTGCCCGGCAGCGGCCAAAGATGAGCCCAAAGTGCAGAACGCAGCTGCTGAAAAAAGTACAAGGGCATAAAAAAACATCTCTTTTTTCCGGTTAAATGATCCGGCATATATTGGCGTATTCATGGTCTTTCTTGTCCTATTGGTTATTTATTTTTGCAGCCTGGGCCAAAGAAATAAAACCGTTTACTTTTCCAACCGTTTTTTTTGCGTCATGCCCGATATGGATCAGCACCGGGACAATGAACAGGGTAACAGGGGTGGCAAACAACTCCCCAAAGGCCAGGGATATGGCAGCCGGAATCAGGTACTGGGCCTGCTCCGATGTTTCGGACAGCAGGGGCATAAGTCCGCACACCGTGGTCAGCGTGGTTAAGACAATGGCCCGAAACCGGCTGTTTCCTGCGTTTATCAATGCCTGAAAACAGTTTGGGAAATCGTCGGTTACATCGTTGAACCGGGATAAAAGCACCAGGCTGTCATTGACCACGACGCCCGTGACAGCCAGCATGCCGAAAAAAGAGAGCACACTTAAATCAAACCCCATGGCCCAGTGCCCGGCCACAGCGCCCACAAACCCGAATGGAATGACAGACATGATCACAAGGGGCTGCCAATAGGATTTCAAGGGTACGGCCAAAAGGGCGTAGATCAGGATCAGGATCATGGCAAGGGCTCGGATCATGCCCCCTTTCATCTCACCCATATCCTCAAGTTCGCCGGCCGCTTTGATGGTCAGCTGGGGGTAAAGCTGCTGTAACCGGGGGATGATATCCTTTTTAATGAGCTTGATTGCCTCTTCGGCGCTGATAACTTCTTTATCCAGGTTCGCCTCGACCTGGGCCACCCGCTTTTTATCCTGGCGCACAATGGCTGCCGGCACATACCCGGATTCAATGTCGGCCACCAGGGACAAGGGAACCCATTGCCCGTTCCGGGTGCGGATCCGGGTGGAAAGAAGATCCCGGATATACCGGCACCGGTCTTCCCCGTATCTGACCTTTACCTTAACCTCTTCGGTGCCCCGCTGGATGCGCTGGATTTCAAGGCCCCCAAAGGCGTTTCCGATCTGGCCGGCAAGGTCTGCGGTGGTAAGGCCCATATGCCTGGCTTCGGGCTTGAGATGCAGCCGAAGCCTTGGGTTACCCTGGTCCAGGTCGTCCCGGATATCATGGACACCCTTGATCTTGGCAAAGTCAGCCTCAAACCGGGCCACCGCATCCGTGAGCACGGCAGAATCCCGCGCACCAAGCTCAAGCACGAATCCGCCGCCTGTTTCAAATGATCCGCTGAAGGTCAGTGTTTCCACCCCTTCCAGGGTGCCCACCCGTTTGCGCCAGCGCTTCAAGGTCTCCAGGGTGTCAAGCTGCCTTTGGCTTTCCGGCTGCAGTTCCGCGTAAATTTCTGCATTGTTGGAACCTGTGACCGCCGTCATGATCCGGGCAATGGGCGGTTGTTCCGTGTTCAACTCAGCCATGGCCTCTTTATTGAGCGCTTCTGCCTGTTTTTCAATAAAGGAGATATGGTCCGCCGTCAGATCAGACGGGGAACCGGAACGGGTTTTCAGGGTCACGGTGATGATCTGGCCAGGCACCTGGGGGAAAAAAACCGTTCTGATCCAGCCGTTTGATATCAGGCCGATGCCGCACACGGCAACCGTGACAAGGAATACCAGGGTGGCATAACGGTGGTTAAGGGTGGTTTTAAGCATTGGTTGGTAAATGCGGGTGTTGACAAAATCCATCAGGCCCGAGGCTTTTTTCTGCACAAAGGCCCACACCCTGTGTACAACCCCTTTGGATTTTTGTGTGCCTGGTGCGTCCTGGTTCATGGAGATGGCAGCCAGGTGAGCCGGCAGCACAAGCTTGCTTTCCAGCATGGAGGCAATGACCGAAATGATCACCACCACAGAGAAACTGGCAAACAATTTGCCGATTTCATTTTCAATGAGCAGCAGGGGATAAAAGGCCGCCACCGTGGTAAAACAGCCAAACACCGTGGCTGTGGAGACCCGGTGCACCCCTTCAATGGTGCCTGTGACAGGATCAGGGTTTTGCTTTCTGACCTCAAACACGCTTTCGCCCACCACAATGGCGTCATCCACCAGGATGCCCAGCACAATGATCATGCCGAATGTGGTGATATCGTTTAAAGAGTAGTTCAAAAACCGCTCGCCCATAAGGGACAAAGCCCCTGCCAGGGAGATGGGAATACCCATGGCCACCCACACCGCAAGTTTAACATTGAGAAACAAGGCCAGCAGCACAAACACAATTAACAGCCCCTGCCAGGCATTGGAGGCCAGAAGTTTGAGCCGGTCCTTCATGTAGGTGGCCTGCTCCGCCCAGATGTCGATCTTAATGCCCCTGGGCAGACCCGGACGGATTTTTTCAATCACATCCCGGGCCACCTTGTTCACGGCCATAAGATCGCCTTTCTGTCCGGTGTAGATCAGCATGCCCACGGACGGTTTGCCCTGGAACCGTGCAAAAAAAGGTTCTGTTTCAAATCCGTCCACAACCGTTGCAATGTCTTTTACCAGAAGCTGTGTGCCGTTGCTTAAGGTACGCACACCGATATTGGAAAATTCTTCAAAGGAGAACGCTTTTTTATCCGCCCGGATCACCACCTTGCCGCTTTTGCTTTCAATGGTGCCGGTGGCGTAATCCAGGGAGGCCTGGTTAATGGCGGATGCCACCTCTTCCAGGGTCATGCCGTAGGAGCGAAGCTTGTCCATATCCACTTCAATGCGGATTTCATAGGGTTTTTGACCAAACACCTCTATGCGGGTCAGCATGGGATGGGAAAGCAGCTCCTCTTTGACCTGCCTTGCCGTCTGTTGCAGCGTGATTTCGTCACTATCCCCATACACCTGGACGATCAGGCCCATGACATTAAACTCATCCCTGGAGACCACCGGGCGCTCGGCCCGGTCCGGCAGATTGTAAATGCTGTCCACCCGGGACTGGATCTCATTTTGGAACCGGTCCATATCAAATTTGGGTGTTTTGCGGATGCTGACCGTGGACAGGCCTTCATAGGATGTGGATGAAATTTTTTTTACGCCGGGCATGCCTTCCAGGGCATTTTCAATTTTCCGGGAAACGCCCCGGTCCACCTGTTCGGCACTGGCGCCGGGATAGGCTGTCTGTACGGTGATACTGTTCACCGGCAGGGCGGGAAACCCTTCAATGCGAATGGAAAACAAGGTGAAAAACCCTGCAATCAGCACAAGAATCATCAACAGGTTGGCAGCCACGGGATTCCTGGTGAACCAGGCAGATAATGCATGCATGATGTTATCCTTTCTCCTTTTGTCCGGGCTGGACTAAAAGCCCTGCGGCAAAGCTTGCATTGGGTGACACGGCAACCTGTAAAGAATCCTGGCCGCTGTTTTCAGGCATATTAATGTAGACCACGCCATTGCCGTAAAATACAGGCTGTGCATGAACCGGTTTCAGCCGGTTTTGGTCATCCACAAACCAGACCACCCCCTGTTTGGTGAGTGCGGTTTCCGGCAGGCACAAAAGCCCTGTAACCTTTTGGCCAATGATTTCGGCGCGCACAAAGGCACCGGGCAAAAGGGGCGGGTTCTGGGCCATGGGGTGAGCCACCTGGAGAAACAAGGTCTGCAGCCTGGATTCAGAATCAAGCCGTTGTCCGTTTCGCACCACCCGGGCCTGCCAGGAGACATTTTGCTGGGTGGATACCAGGCGGGCGGCAACGCTTTTGTCCGGACTGCCGGAAGACAGGTTCATGCCTAAAAGGGCCAGTTGTTCCGCAGAAACATGGATGCCCACCTCGGCTGTGTCAATGCCGTACAGGGTGAAGATCTCATCCCCGGTTAACAGGGTCTCCCCGGGATTGACATGGCGCTCAAGGATGACGCCGTCAAAGGGGGCGCAGATTTTGGTGTATGACAACCGGGTTTCGGAAAGCGCAAGTGTTTTGCCCGCGGCGTTCAGCCCTGCCCGGGCGCAGTTGAGCTGGGGCTTGCGCAGCACAAGGTCAGACGCAGGCGATCCTTTTATGCCGGAGCGCTCCCAGTTTCGCAACGCTTCTTTGGCTTCGCGTTCCTCCTTGAGCAGCTCAACCTTTGCCTGGGCCACCCGGTTTTTATCCTCGCTGACCTGGGCCTGGTAGGCGGTCTCTTCTATTTTTACAAGGAGTTCGCCTTTTTTAACCCTGACCCCTGGCTGAAGCTTTGGATTCAGGTAGACAATGGGGCCGTCCACCCGGGCTTTGATGGTGGATTGCCACAGGGGCTTTACCTCGCCAAGGGCACTGATCCGCGCAGGATAGGCAGCACCTGCCACCTTTTGAACCGTTACGGGCATGCCCGTAAGCTGCACGGCCGTGTCCTCCTGCAACTGCCCCTTGGCAGGCTTTGATTCCAGGAACACAAAAGCCCCTGCCGTGCACACCAGGGCGGTCACAATAAAAACCGCCCATTTCCCCGTAAGTATTTGAATTATTTTTTTCATATATAAACTCCTTGTAAACAATCAGCTTTTGTCAAATTTTCACAGCAACGCCGCAGCCGGGTGAGTCCGGGTTCAAATGCTTTTGCCTATGGCGATTGCCAGATCCACCCGGTTGCTCAGCCGGTCGGCCCGGGCCTGGTTCAGTTGCAGTTTCACCGAGATCTCCTGCTCTTTGGCAATGAGCAGCGTCTGGATATTGTCCAGGCCCTGGCGATACCGGTCCACAAAGTAACGGCTGCTGTTTTCAGACTCAATGGAAGCGATTTCAAGGGCCTTTGTCTGATTTGCCAGCTCCTTTTCCAGGGTGAGTGCATTTTCTATTTCGGCAAATGCCTGCAGCACAATGGCATGAAGGTCCTGGATGGCGGCATCCGCCTCAAGGTGACCGGCCCGGGCTTCATCCCGCAGGCGTCCCCCCTCAAACAGCGGCTGGAACACAGATCCTAAAAGTCCCCAACAGGTTGTGGCACTGCCGATATCCGACAGCCGGGTCCCGGACCGGAACAGTTCGCCGGACAGGGTGACCCCGGGAAGCCTGGCCTTGTCCGCAGCCCGGGCCTGATTTCGGGCAGCGTCAACCCGGGCAAGGCCTGCCCGGATATCCGGCCGGTTTAAAAGAACCGCTGCCGGCGTATCCAGCGCCGGCAGGGCAAGGGCGGGCCAGTCCCGGCCCCGGGACAATTGTCCCTGTGGATATCGGCCAAGAAGGACTTCAAGACAGCGAATAGAATTGGAAAGATCTGCCTCTCTGGCGCTTAGATCTGCTTTGGCCACCTGGGTCCGGGTTCTGGCTGCGGCATATTCGTCCAGGCTGCCAATGCCGTCCTGGTACCGGTGGATCAAAATATCTTCAATCTGCTGTAAAACCGAAATACGCTGTGTTTCAATGGCTTTTGCCCGGCGGGCCGACACCTGCCGTATCCATGCCTGGATCACCCGGGCAGCCAGAAGGTCCCGGGCCTTTTGAAAATCCTGCTCTTTGGCCTGGACCTCCTGGCTTGCGGCCTGGTATTGGTCAGCCAGCCGGCCCCACAGATCGATTTCCCAGCTCACATTGGCTGTGATTTTATGGCTGGTCTGGGTGTCGCGTTCAAATGTAGTGTAATTGTACTCCTGGTTGCTTTTTCCACTGGAAAATCCTGCAAAAAGCTTTGGAAGTCGCCCGGATGCAGGGCCTGAAAGAAGATACTGTGCGGACCCAAGCCGGAATGCCGCAGCTTTTATATCCGGGTTGTTTTCCAGGGCTTCGTCCACCAGGCTGCGAAGCTTGTTGGAATCAATGATGTCCAGAAGCCCTGCGGTAATGGGCAGGGCTTCCGGGCCAGAAGATGTGCCGAATGTGCCGGGAATATCCCGGGGAAGCACAGCCGGAGCCTTGGAGAAAGTTGAAGCGCAGCCCTGCAGCCACAATGCCGGGATAATAATTGCCAGCCCAAGGAGTAATCGTATTTTATGTATCGTGCTTTTCATCCTGATCATTGCTCACCCCAAAACGCTTAGTCCATGAAACAGCATCAAACCCGCAAAAAAAAACTGCCCTTTAAACGATCCCATCATTTATCTTCCTTGGTGCCTCCTTTGTTGCTTTTTTAAAATCAATGATCGGATAGTAAAGGATTTTAAAACACAGGTCTGTCTGCTTTGTGTACCCAATTGTACCCAATTGTACACAGCCCTTTGCGCTGCAAAACCAGGGGTACAAAACCGGCCGCTTTTTACAGCAGCCCAATACACAAATCACAGCCGGATGTTATATAATTATGAAAATGCAATGTGCGTTAAGAAGAAAACCTATCTTGCGATTTTTGGGGGGGTGCTAAGATTCAAAAAATGTAACGCGGATACGCCAAATCAGCTACAAAATAATATAACGGGAAGATATCCCGCCGCTTTACCCCGCCAATAAAATATATAAACCTTACCTCGCTTACCCCGCAGTTATCCCGCCGCGAATTTTTTCGAAAAAAGCTTTGCCAATCTATTTGGAAGAAGTCAATACTTCCTTGATAAAAAAGGCTCGAAGCTGCAACTTCGAGCCTTCAATGTAGACATCCGAGTAGGTTACGGAAGCCACACCACCGTTTTTATCTAACCACGGCTTCCGTAATTTAGCAAGAGCGGAAGCATGGAAATCGTTTTATTAAAACGTATCGAGTGTAAGCGATGTTTCCAAATTTTCTATGTGTGCCGCAGTTGCTGGCGGGGGCAGGCATATTGCTGTCAAGAATGCCGCCAGGAGGCCCGCAAAGAAGCGCACTGCAAAGCTCAAAAAAAATATCGACAAACGCCAAAAGGTAAAGAGGCCCACCGTCGTCAAGAAAAAAACAAAAGATTACGTCAAGCTGAAAAAACCATGGATGATACATCTACTATACCCGGTGTAACCCATGATAGTGTCTCTCCCAAGCCATTATGTTCCGGCCCCTGTTGCCATTTTTGTGGGAAAATTGGTTGGGTTGTAGAGCATTTTCCCTGGCGCGGATATGCAAAACGACCTGTAAGGGCCAATCAATGAAACATCTTAATGGAGGATAAGACAATGAAAAAAGAAATATTGACAGGCCATTGCAACAAAATGAAAAACAGATTTTCATCCCGGGAGCTATTTAAACTGAGAAACGATATCCCTGTGGATATGCTGATCCGTGACCATTTACAGATTCCATCCAAAATCAGGGATGGTGTTTTCCGGTTTTTATGTCCTTTGTGCAATGAGTTTCAAACCGCTGTAAATCCAGCCACCAATCTGGCCAGGTGTTTTCGGTGTGAGAAGAATTTCAACACCATTGATCTGGTCATGGAAGTCAAGGGATATGGATTCAGGGACAGTGTATTTTTTTTGAAAGAACTGGATGCGGTCTCCTATGTCCCGGCAAATGTGTTGACGTCTCTTGCCACCGGTATCGGTCAACCCTGGCCTGGGAAGTAAAGATGAAACGGCTGCTTCAACTGGAGACCCTTATTGCCCGTAATCAGGAGAGTTTCTATAAGATCGGTCAGGCGTTAAAAGAAATCCGTGACAGCCGCCTGTACAAACTGGCCCTGTTTGAGACATTTGAAGCATATACCAGGGAACGGTGGGATATGGGCAAGTCCCATGCATACCGCCTGATCAAATCTTATGAAGTGATCTATAATTTGTCCCCAATTGGGGACAAAACACCTGCCAATGAATCCCAGGTCCGGCCTCTTGCTCAATTGGACCCCCTGGACCAGCGCAACACCTGGAAGGCAATCATAGACAACGGTATTGAGTTAACCGCACGGAACATCAAAAAATTTGTAGAGGCCCAAAAAATACCCCCGGAGAACAAACCGGATTTGGCGGAACGGATTTCGGCTGAATACATGGCAGCCGTACATGCAATGATTGAACAGGTGCGGGTGGCCCAGCATGATCATTGGCAGCAAACGTCCCGGCAGGCTGCATTGTTGTGGCACAGGGTGATCCGCGAAAAAATTTTATCAAAAGGGGCAAGACAATGAAGAACCTGAGCCTTGATGACCGTTTTTATTTGCTGCTCCATAAAAAAATCATGAATAAAACCGGATCAGCCAAAAGAAGGTCCAAAAAATATTACAAAGACCAGTACAGGAAAACCGGCATTATCCCGACGCCCCTTCTACTGGTTGAAAAAGGGATTATGGACGGCCGCAAATGCAGCGGCCGGCCCCGGTCCATAGATGAACAAACCAAAAGGCGGTTTATCGAAATGGTCAAGGCCTCCTGTGACCCGTCATCCCAGGGGTTTATTTTTATTACCCGAAAAGCCAGAACCATTAAAAATTACCACTATTGGCTTGAAAGAGAATTGGGAAAAACCATCAGCCTTCCGGCACTCAGGCGATGTGCCCAAAGGGAAGGCCTTAAATTTTACCTGGAAAAAGAAGATTTTGAAGAAAATGCCCCGGTGAAAAACGCATTCAAGCCTGTTCCGGTGTTTGGCCTGATACAGGTAGACGGTTGCAACTTTCGATATTTAAAAATCAAAAATGAGGCTGGCCACTGGCAAAAACCCCAAGTCATTGAAACGTTTGATACCGGTTCCCGGTACATGTTTGAACTTGATGCCTATTTCGATGAAAGCAGCTTAAGCTCAGTGGATTTGTTTAACCGGTTTTTGCTTTCCACCCCATTTCCCCAGAAGAAAGTCCGGTTCAGGCCGGATAACGCCACAGGATTTGTAAATCTCAAAAGAGTCATCAACGCCTTGAATATAAAACATTCCGTTCCCGGAGGATTTTATCTGGCGCCGGATTTTTCAAGGGTAAGTGCCCCCAGGGACAAGGCCCATCTTGAGTCCTCCCATCGCAGTCTTCATAATTTTGAAATCCGAATCATCAAGGCGTTTGAAGACAGGATTGTAAAGACCGTTCCAGGGGTTATCTTCAATAATAAGAAAAAAGAAAAAATCACTGTGACACTCCTTGATATTACACTCCGGGATTTAAGACACAGCCCCCTGATAAAAGAATACCGCCACGAACATAACCACACCAAACATTATTTTAGCGAAAATGGAAAGATCAGTGCATGGGTTCCGGCACAAAAGCTGGAAGAATTTTTATCAAGGCAAGCCGATATCCTTACCTTTTCACCGGATGAGGTGCAGGAATATATGAAGTATGGCTACAGGAAAATAAAAGCCACTGTATCTAACAAAAGAACCATTCGCCATGACAACCGGATCTATTGTGTAACCAGTGGTACAGACCGGTTCAGCAGGCATAAAAGTACACCGGTGCAAATATCAGTATATAAGGGCAAGCTGTTTATTTTTGAACGGGGGGAAGACGGCATACTATTGGGCGAAGCCCTTGCCACAAAGCCGTTTGACAAACCACCTGACCCAAAATCTGTACCAGTGGCCCCGGATGAACTCGACATGATGATCATTTTTCTGGAAAAGCACAACATGGCCGTCGACCGGCGAGTCTTAATTGAAGCTTATCATAGCGGCCTCACTCTGGCCCGGGCTCAACAAGTGCTTCATCATAATCAATCCAGGTACAAGAATTATATGAAAAAGATGCGGCAACCTGAAACACAGAAAAAGCAGGCGGTATTCAATGCCTTTATGCTTGACTGCCGGAAATTGATCAATACAAACCATGTGGCCACGTATGCATCCTGCGGAGATTTAACATGAAGGCAGATTTTATCAGTGACAAACGAAGGGTATCATACCTGAGCGCCACTTATAGCCGGATCTACCGGGGCCGGAGCGTACTCATTGAGGGAGATTTTGGAGCGGGAAAAACCAGGTTTTTAAAACTGCTTCGTCCCAAAAAACTTCATGCCGTATGGGTAGAGTCCCTGTTCAACATACACGAAACCCTGGCATCCATACTCAAAGAATTGAACTATGACACCACAGCCACATATCGCAGAACTCCCCAGTACCTGAAAATGATCTGCAACCTGTCCAACTGCTTTATTATTATTGATGAGGCCAATGATCTGGATACCAGGGTCTGGCCATATCTTAAGCGGATCATTGATGCCGGTGTTCCTATTGTTTTTGCAGGGCTTCCAAAGGTCAGGACCTATTTGATTCGCAATCACCCTGATATCCTCAGCCGGTTGAAAACCCTGATTTTATATCCCATAGAGGTTGAGGGCTTTATCGAACAATATAAAGATATCCAGCAGGAAGCCGTTGAGCAAATTTATATGGCGGTCAAAGGCGACATGCGTAAATTTAAAGAAATCTGTACTGACTGCCGGGACAAGGCAAAGGAATTGAACCACCAATTTGTTGACATTAATCTTGCCCTGGAGTTTATATCTGACCTTCCTCCCCAGTAATCCCTGAAAAGTAGATCCGTAAAAACAGGCCACTTCTGATTTAACCGGAAGATGGCCTGTTTATATTTTGACCTTAATTGATTAACGCAATTTTTCGCCTGGATATACCTGTGAAAATCAGGGAACCACAGATTGTTTTTGAATCTTTTTTGAACCGTTACATTAATTTGCAACTTTCAATATTTTTGACTGCCAACCTAACCTACTAAATTTATATGAAAAACCATTTCTTTTTTGAAATAATGAACGAAAAAAAATCCGTTACATTATTTGAATGTGAGCAGGCGGATCTTACGCAAAGTGGTTTCTATCGGCTTACAATCATGGGGGACATCGGGAATACGCCGCTGACGGTTACCGCTATGACGGGCAACGGGAAGTGTGACCATCCCTTTTTGCTCAAGTTTTCTCAGCATGCTTCGACAGGCCATGTCCTTGAGCAGACCTTTTTCCGTGCGCCAATCCCAGCGAGCACACAATTCTTTGGATAAACGAGTGCGGTGCCAGGCGGGATTGTCGTTAGGGATGTGGTAAAATTAAAACCCACAATTCATTCCTCATAGCATGGAATATCAACAGCCCATTTTTCAATCCCTGGAATCCGAATAATTTTGTTTTCTATATTATTCACGGCGGACTTGACCAAACGTACCCCTGTCGGGTAAACACCTTTGATTAATTTGACGACAGGATTTTCTCCTTTCCATGTCATTGTTCGACATAGACCGAGAACCTTTTCAATTTTGTTCAGCAATTCGCCTTTCCAATGATTTTCCAAAACACCCCAAACTCGCTCTATTGGGTTGTATTTACTGTGGTACGGGGGATAGTACACCAAACTAATATTTACAAATGCTGATTTGGCAAAGTCCACGAGGCGACTAATGAATTGGCTCCTTCGGCTACTATTTTCCGGCCCATTATCAAGATTGATCACCAGTGTATGTGGGGCGAATCTTGCGTTCAAAGAAGGCCAGAGTGATTCCAGCGCATCAATCATGAAATCAGAGGTGATGTTGCTTTCAGTGAAGTACATATAATTTTCATCCAGAGCAGGTATGTTGATACCGAAAAGTTTCAAAAGGGAATCGGGTTTAAAATCATGGTCCGCCGCTTTAAGATTGCAACGACTATATCCGCCTCGGGAATAAGGCCCTATTTTAATAGTGGCTTTTGCGTCCATTGAGATACGTAAAACGCCATCTGTTTCATCGGCTAGTTGGTTTGTCCTATGCACATATTCAAAAATGATGTCTGTTTCAGGAATTTTTTTTTTACCTTGGCTTTGGCGACCTTCTTCAGTTTAAAACCCAATTTATTCATTATGGTGGATAGAGTCCGTACTGTTGGCATATTCTCAGGGTCATATCCCATGTCGTCAACTAATCGACGGAATACTTCATTCGCAGATATTGGGGAATATAAATTCTGGGTACGGAATGTAGGATCAGTCTGACATATAGGGTTTACAATACGAGTTATGTCCTCTTTTAAATTCGGAAAATGTTCTAAACACGATTTCCGGCCTCGTCCGGAAAAATTATCAACACAGGTAACTCCGCTTTCTATTTCCCGTCGCCCTTTGATTATTGTTTTCCGATCCCAACCCAGTTCTCTTTCAGCCTTTAGTTGTCCGCCGTGCCCCATAAGGGAGACAACGCGTGCCATGAATTGGCGCCGTTCATGGCCTTTTAATTTGCTTCGAGTGGTATTCAGAAAATCCTTTAGTGGTGGCGTTAATTCCGATATAGTTTTGGGTAAATTGTGCTTAGAATGATCAAACATGGTCCTCCTGTATTTTTTATGTAATCTTCCATGTTGACCATAAACTATCGATTCCATGTTGTCTATAGAAATCAGAATTCAGACTATGGAATTGTGGATATTAATTTTTCTGAGGCCCTTAATCAAATGGCGTATCGTTTGTATATCAACTTCTGAAAATTCACGTCCTTGAATGGTTAAAGTCCTGCTCATGCAAATCTATATAACCTTTCATGAGCCAGGAGTCCAGCTTTTTTTGGGAGGGCAGAGTATTCAATGCAGCATGAAAAACGGAAAAATTGGATACATGTCAGTTCATGCCACTAAATGGGATTGCACCCCAGCGCAGGTGCAAAAACTGCCACGATCTATACATGCCGGATTCCCGCCATTTGAAACGACAAAAGTTCTGCAAAAAACCGGAATGCAAAGGCGCCAGCAAAAAACACAGTCAGCAAAAATGGCTGAATAAACCAAAAAACCGGGATTATTTCTCAGGATCAGAACATGTGACCCGTGTCCGGCAATGGCGCCAGGATAATCCCGGTTATAAGGGTCATGGGGGTCAAACCTGGTCATGGGGGTCAAACCTTGATTATTTCCTTTTAACATTAGCCGCATCTATCATATCCAAGCCTGCGCATAATGCTATAATCAAGGTTTGACCCCTTTCCCTCTGCTCCCTTTCCCTCTGCCAGACGCAGGCCCATTGAATAGTTTGTAAGCAGGAAAACCCGGTAGCGCAGTTTACGCGTTGCGCCGATCAGATGTTCCACCTCGCCGGGAGTCAAAATATCCGGGATGGTTTTAACTTTGGGCGGCTTGACAATATTCAACCAATTCCATTCCTTTTTTAAAACGAATTTCCAGAAATGCTGAAGTCCCAGACGATGAATTAATATGGGGTTCCAACAATTCTCTTGCTACCCATAGGACCTGTTGCAACTATCAGCACCGTGATAAACCCGCCAGCCGCCAATCTGACTTTTTCGGACTGAATTCCGGAAAAGTCTTGACTATTTCGGAATCGGTGTCAAAATAGTCGTCATGGAACGATATCTCACAAAATATATTAAGGAAGATTTAGATAAAAAAATCATCCTGCTGACTGGGCCACGCCAAACCGGAAAAACAACGCTTTCAAAAATGTTGGGGAATGATTTTGATTATTTCAATTATGACAATGTTGATGACAGAATAGGCCTTAAAGAAAGATCCTGGGACAGGTCAAAGCCCCTGGTTATCTTTGATGAACTGCACAAGCAGAAAAATTGGAAATCATGGCTTAAGGGAATTTATGACAAGGAGGGCATCCCGCCGTCACTGCTCGTTACAGGCAGCGCCAGGCTAGATACGTATAAAAAAGTTGGGGATTCCCTGGCAGGGCGATTTTTTCAATTTAGGTTGCACCCTTTGGATCTTAAAGAAATCAACACTTATTTGAAACCAGAAGACCCTGAAGCTGAACTAGACAAACTATTATCGATTGGCGGCTTTCCTGAACCTTTTTTAAATGGAACAAACCGTTTTTATAACCGTTGGAAAAGATCTCATCTTGATATCATTTTAAAACAGGATCTCATTGACCTTGAGAATGTTCAGCAAATCACTCAGATTGAAACCTTGATTCAATTGTTAAAACACCGGGTGGGAAGCCCCGTTTCATACAGCTCCCTGGCCCAGGATCTGCAATGTTCAGACAAAACTGTAAAAAGGTGGTTGACGATACTTGAAAACATGTATGTACTTTTTAAGGTACCGCCCTTTCACAAAAATATCGCCAGGGCTATTCAGAAAGCGCCTAAATTTTACTTTTATGATACGGGGCAGGTCTTAGGTGAACATGGGATTAAGCTGGAAAATGCAGTAGCCTGCGCCATTCAAAAAGAGTTGCATTTCCGGGAGGATTGCCTGGGAGAAGAAGGAAAACTGTATTATGTGAAAAATAAGGACGGCAAAGAGATTGATTTCTGTATTTCAAAAAACAACACCCCTTCACTGTTAGTGGAGGTTAAGTGGAACGACAATAACTTGAGTCCAAATTTTGATTTATTTAAAAAATTCTTCCCTGAAATTAAAATGATCCAAGTTTCTAAGAAACTTAACAGGGAAAAGACTTTTCCAAACGGGGCAGCAATCAGGCTTGCATCAAAATGGTTGTCAAAATTAACCTTTTTCTGAAAAGTGCTTTTCAACAAACCAAATACACACGGGCAAGCCGGTGATGTTGGAATTAGCTTTTAAATCAAATCTCTTGACGAACGCATCAAAAAAATGCATATAGATACATATGAGAACTACACTTAACATAGACGACAAAATCTTGGAGAAAGCCGCGATTTTAACAGGGATCAAAGAAAAAACATCCTTGGTTCATCTTGGCCTTGAAGCGTTAATTGCACTTGAGAGCAGTAAACGCCTTGCAATGCTTGGTGGTACAGAAGAGGCTCTAAAGAACATTCCCCGTAGAAAATCCACAGGGGAAGCATGATCCTTGTAGACACGTCGGTATGGATTGATCATTTCCGAAAAAGTAACGCAAACCTGCAATCTCTCCTTATGAAAGGACGTGTTGTATGCCATGAGCTTATTATTGGCGAATTGGTTTGTGGAAATTTTCAAAATCGAAAAGAAATTATAAGCTTATTACAAGCTTTGCCCCAAGTCCCTCAAATAAGTTTTGACGAGTATTTATATTTTGTCGAGAAAAGGAGTCTTTTCGGCAAAGGTATAGGATTCATTGATATTCATTTGTTGGCTTCGGCAAGATTGTCACAATCGAAGCTTTGGACTCTTGATAAAAGGCTTAATAAACAGGGTGTTGACCTTGAAGTAGATTATAAAATTTAAGCAAACAAATGAATCGAGAGGGACGTCTCTGACGAACGCCCCTCATTCATCGCGTTCTCTCAATAGCAATTTTTATTATTAATCAACCAGAAGGGAAGCCACTGGATTGCCTCTGCTCAAAAAGGCCCTGAACTCACTTGAGATGTGTTCATCGTGTTGGACATTTTCCCAAAAGTCATATGTCAATCGCCGTAAGCGGGTGATGTCGTTTCGATTGAGCTCCGGATCAGGGATTTCCAAGGTATCAAAAAAGAATGGCTCGACCTCGCCGACACTTTTTGGGGCAAAGCCCATGGAACATATATCAAGCAGGGTAATAGTTTAAACATCTCCTCGTCTATGGATAAGCTGAGGTTGCCCAAATGCATGTCAGATTCGGGGGACACGATATAAAAATATTGGCAAGCCGATTTTAATTTTGTTTCGTGTCCCTGGAATTTCTCGTGTCCCTGGAATTTCTGTCCCTGGAATTTCTGTAGACTGCGTAGACTGGGGTCAAACCTTGATTATTGACTTTAAACCTCGAGATTCTCGGGGGACACGATACTAAAATATTTGCAAGCCAATTTTAATTTTGTTTCGTGTCCCCGAATTTCGTGTCCCCGAATTTCCAAAGAACTTACCCCTGTAATATATGGTATAAGTTCTCAAATTTTAAGATTTGGGACGAATTTCACATATGGTGGTCCGATATGAATCATTCGACCGGTCAATTTTATATTAATACCAGCCGAATCGTCTTAATACGTGATCCATATGCCGGGTGGCGGGGCCTCTCAATGATGGGGGCGCCTTATCCCGATCCGATTATTTTTTTTCTGTCACATACAGTTGAAAAGGAACTGCTTTCCCTTCCATTTGAAAGTTCTCTGCTACAAACTCTATTTTTTTTAACGAAGAAAACCCATTGTCTTTAATCAGGTCAAAAAGGTACTTGCTGCTGTGCTGATAATTTACCAATCCGTTTTTGCCTGGCGGCTTTTGGATAAATTTTGATTCCTGTTGACCGGTATTCTCTTCGATAATAAATGCAAATATTCCCCTTTTTTTTAATATCCTCGAAATCTCAGAAAATAAAGCATCCAATTGGGGAATAAAATATAGAACAGCGTTGGCACTTACGTGGTTAAAATAATTCGTCTGATATGGCAGTGGCGTATCGTTCAGGTCAAATTGCTGTAAATCAGCCGCTATATTTTTTTGTTTACAGACTTCAAGCATTTGTGCTGAATAATCAAGGCCGTAAATTTTTAAACCGGCGTTGTGAAATGCGGTTGCGCTCAGTCCTGTGCCGATACCGATGTCTAAAATTTTATCATTTGCTGCCAGGAATTCATAAACCATTCCAAATAAAATTTCAGCGCCGTACCATTTCTGCTTTTTTACTGCGTCCTCATATTTTTCTGCAAATTTTTTTTTGAAAAACAAATTCTTTTCCGGGTTCATCATAAAATATCACCGGGCCACGATGACTTTAAGGCCGATGGCCTCGAGTTCCTCTTTGAATTCTTTTTTAATTCCGGCATCGGTGATGAGCATATCGACTTTCTTAATGGGGGCGGTCACAAAGTTGGAAACCACGCCCATCTTGCTGGAGTCTGCCACGACCATCACCGGCCCGGATGTCTGGTCGATCATAAGCCGGGCCACGGCGGCCTCCTCCTGCACCGGGGTGGTCAACCCGTATTTGATGCTCACCCCGTCCACACCGATAATGGCCTTGCTGCCGCATACATTTTTCAGGGTGCTGTGGGTCAGGTCCCCGATCAGGGAGTTGGACTGCCGGCGGTACTGGCCGCCGGTGAGGATGACTTCGATTTCAGGGTTTTGAATCTCGGACAGGGCATTGGCATTGCTGGTGATGATGCGGATGCCCCGGCCGCTTAAATGACGCAGGACCTGGGAATTGGTGGACCCGGTATTGATCAGGACGGTGTCACCGGCCTCAATGAACTGATTGGCGGCCATGCCGATCTTTTCTTTTTGCAGACGCTGGGTCTGGTCCTTTTCCGAATATAAATACTCCCCTTTGACCCGCCGCCTGAGAATGGCGCCGCCGTGGGTCCGTTCTAAGATCCCCTTTTTTTCAAGTTTGTCAAAATCCCGCCGGATGGTCAGCTCCGTCACTTCAAACAGGTGGCTCAGTTCGGTCACCTTGACGATTCCCTTTTCCTCGATAAGGCTCTGGATTCTTGACTGACGGTCCAATGGGATAAGGGATTGGGGCATGCCGGGTTCCTTTAAGACAAATAAAAAACATATACCAGAATTTTGCTTGAAGAATCAATCCCACCATTTCTTTATTACCGTTTGATCATTTTAACAAAATCATGTCCCTAAATATTGATCCGGACACACTTTTACGGTAGAATTCATTAAATATTTCGCATTACTTTTTGTGTGGTGCATATTTAATAATCACCATTATTTAATAAGGAGGTCTCATGGCAAAGGATGATGAACTGTTTTCAGGTCCGTCCGTGTTTGACCTTCGGGGAAAGCAGTCGGTCAGGGCAACCTTCAGGTTGTCCCAGAAGGCCATTGACGCCTTAGGCCTTGTGGCCGTCCACATGGGGATCAAACAAAAATCTTTGTTTGACCATATTATTGAGGACATGGAGGCCCTGGATGATCTGGCCAGAAGTATCCGGATCCGGCAGTTTGAAAAAATCCCCCGGCGGCAGAAGACCTTTGTTTTAAGCCGCCGGACCGTTGATGCCCTGGCCAGCATTTCCCAGTCCCACGGCATGCCCCGGGATGCTCTGGTGGAGTATTCCATTAAAAAGCTGGAAGCCATTATCCAGGCCGAGCGGAGGCGGCACCAGGAGCGAAAAAAACTGCGCCAGGCCCTTTTGAAGCATGTAAATGAGGGCGAGGCCCTCTATGCATCCGCCGCAAAGGCTTTGGGACCGGATGATCCGTTTTGCAGAAAAATGGAACGGTCTGTTCTCGCTGCCCGCAAGACCTTGGAAGATATTGATTTGTTTTTGGAAAAGAGCATGGTTCTGGAAGATTTTTAAACTAGGTTTAGGAGGATCCAATTGATTGAAATTCAAAACCTGACAAAGTACTACAACGACTTTTGTGCTGTTGACAACATCAGCCTGTCCATCCCCCCGGGTGAAATCCTCGGGCTTCTTGGACCCAACGGGGCGGGCAAGACTACCAGCTTGAGGATGCTCACCGGGTATTTCAAGCCAAGTTCCGGCACCATTAAGGTCAAAGACTATGAAATGCCCAGGGACACCCTCAAGATCAAGTCCCTGATGGGGTACCTTCCCGAATCCGCCCCCCTTTACCACAACATGCTGGTCTACGATTACCTGGATTATGTGGCCAGGATCAAGGGGATCACGGCGCTTTCAGAACGGCAGGA
Source organism: uncultured Desulfospira sp. (assembly GCA_963663165.1). Lineage (GTDB taxonomy): Bacteria > Desulfobacterota > Desulfobacteria > Desulfobacterales > Desulfobacteraceae > Desulfospira. The sequence continues at coordinate 2,684,243 of OY760175.1, forward strand.
GCGGTTTAAACAGCTGGCCAAAACCTGCGGGCTGTCCTCAATCATGGCCAAGCCCATTGCCAACCTGTCCAAGGGGCTGAAACAGCGGGTCGGCTTAGCCCACGCCATGATGACGGATCCCGAAATCCTGATCCTGGACGAGCCCACCTCAGGGCTTGACCCCAACCAGATCGCTGAGATCCGGGATATCATCCGGGCCATCGGCAAGGAGAAGACCATTATTTTTTCCACCCATATCTTGAGTGAGGCCGAGGCCACCTGTGACCGGATCGTGATCATCAACAAGGGAAAGGTGGTGGCCGACGATTCCACGGAACACCTTAAACAGGGCATGGACAATGCGGCCTATATCAAGCTGTCCCTGATGGGGGCCGACAAAGAAAAGGCCATAAACCTGTTAACCTCAATGGGGGAAGACCTGTCCGTTGAAGCCATTCCGGCATCAGAGCCCGGCGCTCTGTCTTTTGAAATCAGGACGCCCGGGGATCAGGACCTGCGGTCATCCATTTATCTTAAAATCAAGGAAACCGACTGGATCATTGTTGAACTTGCCAGAGAATCCCAGGCCCTTGAAAAAGTCTTCCAGGACCTGACAAGGGAGGAGGCGTAACCCCATGAAACAGATCAAGACCATTGCCATAAAAGAATTTAAAGATTATTTCATCTCCCCCATCGCCTATATTGTCATCGCCCTGTTCCTGGTGGTTACGGGGTGGTTTTTCTTTTCAACCTTTTTTATCTTCGGCCGGGCCGATCTTCGGGATTTTTATTCCCTGCTTCCCATCAGCTTTTCCTTTTTTATTCCGGCCATCACCATGCGGCTGTTTGCCGAAGAAAAAAATGTGGGCTCCTATGAAACCCTTCTGACCATGCCGGTCTCCTTTACGGATATCGCCCTTGGCAAATTCTTAGCCGCCTGCCTGTTTGCCGGGGCCATGCTGGTCCCGACCCTGTCCTATCCGTTGTTTATTTCATTTATCGGTGAGGTGGACCCGGGCCCTGTGATTGGCGGCTATATCGGTGCCATGGGCCTTGCTGCAGTTTACTGCGCCGTGGGGCTGTTTTCCTCGGCCCTGACCCGCAACCAGATCATTGCCTTTATTATCGGATGTGCCCTGTGTTTTACCCTGACCATCATTGACCGGATGCTGTTTTTCATGCCCCCGGCGGTGGTTGACTTTGCCCAGTATATCGGGGCAAGCTCCCATTTTCTCAACATTTCCAAGGGCGTCATCGACTCAAGGGACATTATCTACTTCATCAGTGTGGCATTTATTTTTCTGTTCTCAACCCACATGATCATGCATGAAAAAAATTAAGGAGACACCATGGGACAGATTAAAGAACATTACATCAAATTTATTCTTTATATAGCCGTAATTGTGCTGGTCAACCTGGCAGGCTTAACCCTGTTTTTCAGGGCCGATTTGACCAAAGCCAAAGTTTATTCGTTATCTAAGGCAAGCCAGCAGGCGGTGGCCACCCTTTCGGAACCCTTAAGCATCAAGGTGTTTTTCTCCAAAGACCTGCCGGCCCCCCACAACAACACCGAGCGGTACCTACGCGATCTGCTTGAAGAGTATGCGGCACAGGCCGGCCGGCATTTTAACTATTCCTTTTACAATGTCTCCCCTGAAGAGGGCGGCTTGACCGACCAGACCGATGCCAACCGGCAGATGGCCAAAGATTACGGAATTTCACCGGTCCAGATCCGGATCATGGAAAATGACGAGGTTAAATTTAAAAACGCTTACATGGGTCTGGTCATTATCCATGGGGACCTCATCGAAAAAATTGGGGCCATCACCTCCACCGACGGGCTCGAATACCAGCTCACAACGGCCATCCAAAAGCTGAACAACAAGGTTTCGGCCATGATGAACCTGGATGAAAAGGTCAAGATCAAAATGTATCTGTCGTCTTCTTTATACCCCATTGCCCCCCTCATGAGGCTGAATGAACTGTCGGGCCTTGGCAAAGAAGTCGAAAAGGCCATTGCCGATCTCAACACCCGGAACATGGGGGTCATTGAGTTTGAACACCTTGATTTAAATGACAAGGCCAAGCTTGAAGAAATTTCCGATAAGTACAACCTCATGGCCCTTTCCTGGCCGGCTATTCCCGAAAAGGGCATCCAGGCGGGCCAGGGCGCCGCAGGCCTGGTCCTCACCTACAAAGACAAATTTGAAAGCCTGCCCCTGATTTCTGCGGTGGAGCTTCCCATTATCGGGACCACCTACCAGATGGCGGACCCATCAGCCCTGTCCGAGGAACTGACCGGCATGATTGAGAAAATGGTGGGCATCAACAAAGACATTGGATTTTTAGCCGACCATGGCACCCAGACCTTGGGACAGGACCGCATGGCCATGATGCAGGGTCGGCCCGGGGGAATGCAGGCCTTTAACACCCTGTTATCCTCCCGGTACGATATTAAATCCATTGCCTTAAAGGAGGATACCATTCCCGAAGGCCTGAACTGCCTGATCATTGCCAAACCCACGGAAAAATTCACCGATTACGAGCTGTTCCAGATTGACCAGGCATTGATGCGGGGCACCAACATTGCCTTTTTCGGGGACGCCTTTAATGAGATCATGTCCCGGGGCGGCATGGGCATGCCCCAGTACCTGCCCATTGACACCGGCCTTGAAAAACTGCTCAACCATTACGGCATCAACATCAAACAGGCCTATGTCATGGATAAAAGCGCCTATAAACACCAGGTGGCCCCCAGCCAGGGCGGCGGGGAGCAGGTCATCTACTTTGCCCCCATGCTCAAGGAAAAAAGCATCAACACAGAACCTGAGTTCATGAACAACATCAAGGGTCTTGTGGCCATGCAGATCTCCCCGGTAGAGCTGCTCGAAGACAAGATCGACAAGTCCAAGGTGACGGCCACCCGGCTTTTGTCCACTTCGGATGAGGCCTGGCTTATGGAAGGGATGATCAACTTCAACCCCATGTACATCTCCCCTCCCGCATCCAAGGACGATTTTGCCACCTATGATCTGGCCTACATCCTGGAAGGCACCTTTACCAGCTACTTTAAGGACAAGCCCATCCCGGAAAAAACCACGGGACAGGCCGATATAACGAATGAGGATACGGCAGAAGGCGACTCCGCAGAGCAGCCTGCCGGACCGGAAAATCAGCCCCCCCAGACCAAGGACCTTAAGGCCGAGAACCGGATGCTCACCACATCAAGACCGGCCAAGATATTTGTCCTGGGCTGTTCACAAATGCTCCAGGACAACATGCTCGATACCGAAGGCCGGACCACCAACGCGACCTTTATTCTCAATGCCATAGACCATCTCAACGGCCAGGATGACATTGCTGTAATGAGAAGCAAGCAGCAGACCCTAAATCCCATTGCCCAGACCACCCCCTTTGACCGGGGGCTGATCAAGGGATTTAACATTGCGGTCCTGCCCATTCTGGTGATCCTGTTCGGTTTAGGCGTTCTGGTGGCAAGGAACACTAAGAAAAAGAGAATCGCAGCCATGTTTAATTAACGGCCAAAGGCGGACCGATTTGGTTATCCGGCCAAAAAGAACCGCCCACAACGAATATTGAACGATCAGGACATGGGATATGGGACCTGGGACTTGCGGGAAAAAACCGCAGGCTCACCCCAAGTCCCAGATCCCATATCCCATGTCCCCAAAAAAAGGAACTGATGATGAAAAAAGAATATATCATACTCGGGGCACTCATCCTCGGGTTGAGCCTCTACCTTGGCCTGAAAAAAAATGATCAGACCCATTACACGCTTCCGGAAATAAAAAAAGTGGATACCACCCAGGTGGACCGGCTCACGGTCCAGAAGGGGGACGAAAAAATTGAATTTAAAAAGACCGGCGACGGCTGGACCGTGGGAGATGAACACTTCCCGGCTGACAAACCGGCCGTGGATGACATGCTCACCGTAATCCAGAACCTGAAGCTGTCCACCCTGGTATCTGAAAAGGATGACCGGATCCGGTATGAACTGGACAAGGAGAACGCCCTTGATGTAAAGGCGTTTAAGGGGGACACCCTGTTGATGACCTTTAAAATCGGCAAGCCCGCCCCGAGTTACAACCATACCTTCGTCATGATTGAAAACAACGACGCCATCTTTCATGCGGTCAACAGTTTCAGGTCCGACTTTGACAAAACCATGGACGAATTCAGGGACAAAGCCGTTTTAAAGTTTGACAAAGATTCCATCCAAAAAATCACCCTGGAAAAGGCGGGGAAAACCCTGACCCTGACCTGCCCGGAACCTGCCGACGATCAAAAAGAAGAAACCAAAGAAGGCGCAAAGGCCGTCTGGCAGGCCAATGACGGATCTACCCCGGACAAAGAGGCCATCGAAAGCCTGCTGGACACCCTGTCCTCTCTGGTCTGTGACACCTACCCCGGCGGGAAAAATGCCGATCCGGCAGACAAAACCCCTGATTGTAAAATTATCCTTGAAAATAATGAAAAAATGGTCTTAAACCTGTATGTGGACGGGGAAAAGACATCCGGAACTTCCTCCATGAATGACTATCTGTTTGAGCTGCAATCGTATACGGCAAATAATATTGCCGAAAATACGGACAAACTGCTTGGAATTGAAAAAGAAGCTGAGAATATGGAACAACAGCCCGGCCCGCCACTGCCGGCTCCGGAAAATGAATAAATTTTTAAAACTGTTATATCAGCCCTATAAATGGCTTGTGGTGGTCCCTGTTGCGTTTGTCTCCACCATGGGCATCGGGATGATATGCTTTTTTGTCAGCCTGATCTTCGGCCAGGATGCCGCTGACATCCCGGCCGTGATCTGGGCCAGAATCTGCTGTGCCGTAGTCCCCATCAAGGTCAACCTGAAAGGCAAAGAACGGTACAGCAGAACATCGGCCTACGTGGTGGTGGCCAACCACCAGAGCATTGCCGATATCCCCGTGATTCACAGTGCCATCGGCCTTAAAATAAAATGGATCATGAAAAAGGAACTGGACCATATCCCGTTGTTCAGTGTGTCCTGCCACAAGTTGGGCTGCATTTTCATTGACCGGTCCGACCGGCAGGCCGCCATCGACTCCATCCATAAAGCCAAAGCCACCCTATCCCCCAACAGTTCGGTATTTTTCTTTGCCGAAGGGACCCGGAGCAAAGACGGAAAATTAAGACCCTTTAAAAAGGGGGCGTTCATTTTTGCCATGGAAACCGGGATTCCCCTGCTGCCGGTAACCATTAAAAACTCCTACCGTGTCCTGCCATCAGACACCCTTGACCTGGTTCCCGGAATTGTTGATGTGGAAGTTCACGCCCCGGTCCACATAGGCGAATCCGATAAGAAACATCTGGATAAGATTGTTGAACAGGTCCGAACCACCATTGCGTCAGGGCTGTAACATCATATTTTTCTTGTCTTTTTTCTTTTTTTCCGTCATTATTTAAGGCACATGCTTTGAAATCTGTCATCTAACTCGGATAAACGGCCATGGGCCGCCTTGGTTATCCAACCAAGAACCGCCCACAACGAATAATGAAACTGAAGATACCAGCAACGGTAGACTATAAATTGGGCACCGCAGGTGCTTCGCCCTCTTGTCTCTTGTTTCTTGTCTCCAGTTTCTTATAACGGCCACGGGCCGCCTTGGTTATCCAACCAAGTATCGCCCACAACGAATAATGAAAGTCTTATCACGCTGTTAGTGAGACTTTCATATAAAATTCATACGGAAGACGGCCCGGGGAATCCGGGAAATTTAATTCAATTTCAATTCAGTGAACGATTTAACGACCAAGAGGCGATAAAATGGATGCCAATTCACCTGCCCGCCCACGGGTTCTTGTCATGGATGACGAAAAATCAATCCGTGATATCACCGGGGCCATGCTCACCAAATTCGGATGTGACGTCACCCTTAGCGAAGAAGGAGAAGAGGCCGTCAGTTATTACCGGCAGGCCCATGAACTGGGAAGCCCGTTTACCCTGGTCCTCCTGGACCTGACCATCCCGGGGGGAATGAGCGGCAAAGAGGCCTCTGAGAAAATCCTTGCCCTGGACCCGGAAGCCTGTATTGTTGTATCTTCGGGCGATTCGGGCGATCCTTTTGTAGAAGAGTATACATCCCACGGGATTAAAATGCTTCTGCCCAAGCCGTTTCGGGCACCCCAGTTAAAACAGATGCTTGATGACCTGATTGACACTTAAAATACCCTCATCCACTTTGCTCCCCAATTCTGCCCGCCGTTTGTGAAAAATCCAATTTTCATTGGGAATAATCCCCTATTTAAACCAGATATGCTGTTCTAAAAAAACCAAATCCCCAACGGGTTTCTCTGCCATAAATTGTGGACAGTGTGGACTTAGTGGCCCATGTGGACCTGGTGCCGGAAATCCGAAACCAGCCACAGGGTCCACTGTTGTCCACTATGCCCACAAAAACCCCTTTCCTTAAAACCGCCCGGCGTATTCCCACACCCCTGCCCATGCTTCTTGCTTCTTGCACCTTGCTCCACTTTACTCCCCCCGGGGAAACCCGCCTAATCTCGGCCGTCTCACCGTTAGTTTTTGATTTTTTTTATAAAAAAGCCCATTTTTCTCTTGACTTACCCTTCTTTTTTTACAAAACTGTGTTGCAAGGTGGTGGAAAGTGGATCAAAGTGTTTTCACGAGGATGTGAATTAAAGTGTTTCGGTCTAGTTCCTTTCATACAATAGACCCCAAAGGCAGAATCATCATCCCGGCACGGTTCAGAGATGTGCTAAAGGAGGAAGAAAAGTACGGGGTTGTAGTCTCCATAAAGGGGAATTGCCTTTTTGCCTACACGCACAGCGAGTGGAAGAATCTTGAAAAAAAGATTCTGGCAACCAAGAGCGCTACCATAGAAATGTTCAAACGGCATTTTTTAGGCCGCGCCTGCCCCCTGACATGTGACAAACAGGACAGGATCCTTATTCCGCCGGATTTAAGAGAAGATGCGGGACTTCAAAAGGATATTGTCCTGGTTGGGCTGTTAGACCGGTTTGAGATCTGGTCCAGGGAAAGATGGGACCAGGAAAAACTGACCATGGATAAGGAACTTGAAAAACCGGAAGTAAAAGAGGAAATCGCTTCTCTAGGGCTTTAAAAAATGGGATTTGAGCATCGGTCCGTCATGCCCGATCAGGTGCATGAACATCAAAACCTGACGCCCGGAAGCATCTGTGTAGACTGCACGCTTGGGGGCGCCGGACACGCCCTTGCAACCGTTAAGGCCATACTGCCGGACGGTCTGCTCATTGGCATTGATCAAGACAAAGATGCCATTGCCCATGCAAAGAAGATACTGAATCCCTTCCAAAAAAACATAAAGCTGTTCCACCATAATTTCAGCGATCTGCCGCAGATTCTGGCATCCAACGGGATTGACGGTGTCAACGCTATTCTCCTGGATCTCGGGTTCTCCCTCAACCAGATCCGAAACAGCAGGCGAGGGTTTAGTTTTAACTTAGATGAACCATTGGACATGAGGATGGATACCCGGAACCCCATGACGGCACAAACCATCATAAACACCTGGTCTGAAAAAGAATTATCCCAGATTTTTTTTAAATTTGGTGAAGAAAAATTTTCAGGCCGGATTGCCCGGGCCATTGTCCGGGAAAGGGACAGCCGCCCCATAACGGGCAGCGGCGCCCTTGCCGGCATCATTGCCGCAGCCGTGCCCCAATCCGTTAAGGCAAAATCCAAAATCCATCCGGCCACAAAGGTATTTCAGGCCTTAAGAATAGCCGTGAACCGGGAATTGGAAGTCCTGCAAGACTTTATGCAGGCGGTCCCCGACATGCTGGTTAAAGGGGGCCGGCTCTGCGTGATCTCGTTTCATTCCCTTGAGGACCGGATTGTCAAACAGGCCATACGGCAGTTTGAATCCGGCTGCACCTGCCCCAAAGACCTGCCCTATTGCGCCTGCGGGTTTGTGCCGAAGATGAGATCTGTTTTTAGAAAGCCCCTTTTCCCCACACCAGAGGAAATTGAGGCCAACCCCATGGCCAGAAGTTCCCGGCTGCGGGTAGCTGAAAGGATTTAAAGTATCATGAATGCAAGAAAAGAGCCGGTTAAATCCCAAAAATACGGATACTGGTGGCTGGCCGTCATCATTGTCCTGGTGGCCCAACTCATGGTCCATGCCTGGATCCGGACCGAATCCACCCAGACCATTGTGGATATTTCTAAAACCCAGACCATACTCAGGGAAAAACAGTCCCGGACCAATACCCTGACCCTTGAACGGGACCACCTCAAATCCGATGCAAGGATCACGGCCATTGCCAAGGCCAACCTCGGCCTGATCCAGGATATTTTCAACCGGACCGTTTACCTTGAAGGAAAAATCCGCTGATGTCTGATACGCCCCAAAAATCCGTAGGCCCCCGGATGATTGTCATCCAGATCCTGTTGCTGGGATGCCTGTGTCTGCTTGGGGCCAGATCTTTTGAGGTCCAGATCTTTCAAGGCTCGGACCTGGCCCGGCGGGCCCAGAACAACTATTTGAAATACCGGACCATCCAGGGGGAGCGGGGCCAGATCCTGGACAGAAATGAACATAAGCTTGCGGCCAGCATTGATTCTTTAACCATTACGGCAGACCCGTCCCAGATCAAAAAACCCGAGCAGGCCGCCCAATGCCTTGCCCAGATACTGAAGATGGATCCCAAGCCTCTGGTGGTCCGCCTGGCCACCACCCGGCGGTTTACCGTTGTGGCCCGGGATGTGTCTCCGGAACTGGCCGAAAAAGTCCGGCAGGAAAACCTGGTGGGCATTTACTATCAAAACGATTTTAAACGGGTCTATCCCAATATGAGCCTGGCATCCCAGGTCCTCGGGTTTACAGGAAAGCAGGATGCCGGCCTCGAAGGCCTTGAATTTAAATACAATGCCGTTTTAACCGGCAGCAGCGCAAAGATCAATTTTAAAGAAGACGGGGCCGGCCGGCTCCTGGATCTGGACAAGCGGCAAAAGGAGGAGCTAAAGGGCAATTCCCTAGTCCTGACCCTGGATAAAAAAATCCAGTTCTTTGCGGAAAAAGCCCTGGAGGATACAGTTACCCGGAACCGGGCCCGGTCCGGCATGGCCCTGGTCATGAGGCCGGATACCGGGGAACTTCTGGCCATTGCCCATTTTCCCAAGTTTGACCCCAATAATTTCGGGGATTACCCCCTGGAAACCTACCGGAACCGGGCCGTCACCGACCCCTTTGAACCAGGATCGGCCATGAAGGTCTTTACCGCCGCCGCAGCCCTTGAGAACGGTTTTTTTCCCGAGTCCATCTTTGACTGCGAAAACGGCAACTACAAAATCGGCAGATACACGGTCCATGACACCCATCCCCATGAATGGCTGTCCATCAGCAAGATCATCCAGTTTTCTTCCAATATCGGGGCCGCCAAGATATCTGAAACCATCGGGAAAGAAGCGCTTTACAAATATCTGACTGGATTTGGGTTCGGGGACCGCAGCAACGTGGGCTGTCCCGGTGAAACCCCGGGCACCCTGCCCCAATGCCAGGAATGGTCAAAAATAGACACCGGTGCCATCTCCTTTGGCCAGGGCATTTCCGTTTCAGCAGTCCAGCTCATTGCCGGGATCAGTGCCATTGCCAACCACGGCCTTTTGATGAAGCCCATGCTCATCAAAAAAATCACCTCCCACACGGGCAAGGATATCCAGGTCTTTGACAAGACCCCCATCCGGCAGGTCATTTCAGAAGAAACCGCGGACAAGATCAAAACCATGATGAACCTGGTGGTGGAAGAAGAAGGAACCGGAAGCAAGGCGGCCATCCCGGGATATCCCGTGTGCGGAAAAACCGGCACGGCCCAGAAGGCCCGGAAAACCGGACAGGGATACGCCAAAGATAAATACATTTCCGTATTTGCCGGGTTTGCCCCCCAACAGCAGCCCCGGCTGGCCACCGTGGTGGTGGTGGATGAGCCGACGGTTAAATATTACGGGGGGGAAGTGGCGGCCCCGGCGTTTAAGGAAATCATGGCCCAGGCCTTCAGTTACCTGAATATCCCGCCGGAACAGGAAATCCCCATGGTGGCCGGCCTGCCCAAAGGAGACCAGCCATGAAACTGTCCGAACTGCTGTGCAAAACAGACCTGCTCAACGGCGTTGGCCTGCCTGAGGATTCAGAACCGGTCCGGGCCGTCACTTCCGACTCCCGCCAGGCGGGACCGGGCACGCTGTTTGTGGCCATCAAAGGACATGCGGCCGACGGCCACGATTATATGGCAAAGGCCATTGAAAACGGGGCCAGGGCCATTGTGGCCCAGGAAAATCCCCTGAACCTGGACCGGGTATTTTTGGTTAAAGATACGAGAAAAGCCCTGGCTGACATAGCGGCCCGGTTTTACGGCCATCCGTCAAGAGACATGACCCTTGTGGGGGTCACCGGCACCAACGGCAAAACCACCATCACCTGGCTTTTAGAAAGCATTTTCACCCGGGCAGGGTTTAACTGCGGGGTGATCGGCACCGTCAACATCCGGTACAACGGACAGGCCACGGACAACCCCATTACCACCCCGGATGCCCTGGTGATCCAAAAAACCTTATCTGAAATGAAGGCCGCCGGGGTGACCCATGTGGTCATGGAAGTGTCCTCCCACGGCTTAACCCAGTTCAGGGTAAATGAATGTGAGTTTAATGCCGGCATCTTTACCAACCTGACCCAGGACCACTTAGACTACCACCCGGACATGGAAGCCTACTTCCTTTGCAAACAAAGCTTTTTTACGGACTTCATTGCCGTGGGGTCCAAAACCCCCAGCGCGGTCATCAATATAGACCACGCATACGGTATCCGGCTGTCCAAATCCCTGTCCTGCCCGAAAACCCTGGTGGGCCAGGACCCGGCCGCCCATGTGAAAACCTGTAAAATAACCGATACCATTGAAGGCCTTGCCGGCACCCTTTGCTTTGGGTCTGAAAAGTTCCCCTTTAAATCCAACCTGACGGGCAAATTCAACCTTGAGAACATCCTTTGTGCCGCCGGTGCAGCCAAAGCCGTGGGCATCGCCCCCCCGGACATCATCAGCGGCATTGAGGCCTGCACCCTGATTCCGGGCCGTCTTGAAAAGATCCCCAATCCCCTGGACCGCTACCTCTTTGTGGATTACGCCCATACCCCGGATGCCCTGGAATCCATCCTGGACACCTTAAGAAACCGGGCCCCGGGGCGACTGATCACCGTGTTCGGCTGCGGCGGAGACCGGGACCGGACCAAACGCCCCCTCATGGGCAATATCGCCGGGGAATACAGTGACCTTGCCATTGTCACCTCAGACAACCCGAGGGCTGAAGACCCCGATGCCATCATTGAGGATATTGTCAAGGGAATGGCCGATACCCCAAAGGCCTTCACCAACGGCCAGGACACCCCAGGCCGGGGCTACCTGGTCTGCCCCGACCGAAAACAGGCCATTGCAAGAGCACTGGAACTGTCCCGCCCCTCAGACATTGTGGTGGTGGCCGGCAAGGGGCATGAAACCTATCAGATCACGCCCCAGGGGACCATCCACTTTGATGATAAAGAAGAGTTGGTCCTGGCCTGCCATGCCTATGAATCAAGGTTTGCCCCCATTCCCTGGCACCTGGATGATCTGTCTAACGCCCTTGGAACAGCGCCTGTCCTTTCACCTGATGAGGATTCCCCTGTATTTTCAGGAATCAGCACCGACTCCAGAACCATTGAACCGGACCAGGTCTTTTTAAGCTTAAAAGGGGAAAAATTTGACGGCCACACCTTTATCCCGGACATGATCAAAAAAGGCATCCGGGCTGTCGTGGCCCAGGAAGGCGCCATCTCTGAATCCAAAATAAAGGCCATGGCCAAACCACCGGGGATCTTCCTTTTCCTGGTGCCCGACACCCTTGCCGCCTTAGGGCAGCTGGCCCGGTACCAGCGGGACCGTTCAGGGGCCAAGATTCTTGCCATTACCGGTTCCAGCGGAAAAACCAGCACCCGGAAAATGGTCCAGGAAATCTTCAGGCAAAAATTCCATACCCTGGCCACCAGGGGCAACTTCAACAATGAAATCGGGGTGCCTTTAACCCTTTTAAACCTGTCAGACGCCCATGAATGGGCCATTGTCGAAATGGGCATGAACCACATGGGCGAACTGTCACGGCTGTCCGCCATCGCCTGTCCCGATATAGCGGTGGTCACCAACACCTCCGGCGCCCATCTTGAGGGGCTCGGCACCGTGGAAAACGTGGCCCGGGCCAAGGCCCAGATTTTCGACCATGCCCGCCAAAACGCCACGGCCATCATTTACGGAGATGACCCCCGGGCAGACATTTTAAAGGAAGGCGCACTGAACAACCCGGATATTTCAAATATCCTGTTTTTCGGGTTCCAGTCCTTCAACGCGGTCAGGGCGGAGCAGGTTGAGGTCAAAGAAGACCGCTGCCGGTTTACCCTCAGCATCAACGGCAGGACAGCTGCCTGCGGCATCCCTTCTCCGGCATCCTTTATGGTCAACAATGCCCTGGCCGCCGCGGCCGCCGCTTCCCTGGCCGGGATTGAGCCGCCAACCGTCTGTGAAGGCCTCCAGAAATTCACACCGGAATCCGGCCGCATGAACATTGTCCGGTTCAGCAGCGGCATCACCCTGATTGACGACACCTACAACGCCAATCCCGCCTCCGTCACCATGGCCCTGCAGACCCTGGTCCGCCAGGCCGGTGACAAGCCGTCCATTGCCGTTCTCGGGGACATGTTCGAACTCGGGAAAGACGCCAAAACCTATCACCGGCAAATCGGCAAAACCATTGCCGGACTCAATATCACCCGGTTTTATGCCACCGGCCCTTTAAGTGAATCCACCTTTAAAGGCGCCCTGGACAACGGGTACCCCAGGGACAGGCTGTTTTACGGGAAAAAACAGGCCATTGCCCAACAGGTGGCCGAAACGGCAGAGCCGGGGGCATGGATCCTGGTGAAAGGCTCCCGGGGCATGACCATGGAAACCATTGTCCGGGAAATAAAAGAACGGATGAACAACAACAGCAAAACCAAAGGGGCCGCATAACATCCATGTTTTATGAGTTCATATATCCCTTTCATGACCAGTTCAGTTTTCTGAATATCTTCCGGTATATCACCTTCAGGACCATCTACGGCGGGCTGACGGCGTTTATCATCTGCCTGATTTTAGGCCCCTTTGCCATCCGGCTGCTGTCCACCATGCAGATCGGCCAGATCATCCAGACCGACGGCCCCCAGACCCACCTGGAAAAACAGGGTACCCCCACCATGGGCGGAATACTGATCCTGTTTTCCGTTCTGGCCTCCACTTTTTTATGGGGGAATCTATCCAACCATTACGTGGGCATCCTGATCCTGACCACCATCCTGTTCGGGGCCATCGGATTCATTGACGACTACCTGATGCAGGTCAAAAAAAGAAACATGGGGTTTACCGCCCGGGGCAAATTCACCCTTCAGGTAGGCTTCAGCCTGGTGATTGCCTGGCTGATCTACCAGTGCCCGGATTTTAACACCACCCTGACCATCCCGTTTTTCAAAAATTTCTCTCCGGAGCTGGGGATCTGGTATATCCCCTTTGCCTGCCTGGTCATTGTGGGAACCTCCAATGCCGTTAACCTCACCGACGGGCTGGATGGCCTGGCCATCGGCCCCTTTATCGTGGCGTCGGTCACCTATATGCTGTTTGCCTATGTGGCCGGCCACAACCAGTTTGCCGATTACCTTCATATCCGGCACATTACCTCGGCCGGGGAAGTCTGCGTGATCTGCGGGGTCCTGGCCGGGGCCGGCATGGGGTTTCTGTGGTTTAACGCCCACCCGGCCCAGGTGTTTATGGGGGATTCGGGCTCCCTTCCCCTGGGCGCCATTTTAGGAACCATTGCCATTGTGACCAAGCAGGAAATTCTGCTTTTGATCGTCGGGGGACTGTTTGTGATCGAAGCCCTGTCCGTGATCATCCAGGTCTCCTATTTTAAACTGACCAAGGGGAAACGCATCTTCCGGATGGCCCCCCTGCACCATCATTTTGAACTCAAAGGCTGGCACGAATCCAAGGTCATTGTCCGGTTCTGGATCATTTCCATTACCCTGGCGTTAATCTCCCTGAGTACCCTGAAAATAAGATGAAGAACAAATCACAGGCATATTATTTAATTGTCGGCATGGGCCGTTCCGGCCTGTCCATGGCAAAATTTCTTCATTCCAAAGGGGAAGCGGTAAAGGCCACGGATATTGATCCTTCTAAAACCCTTGCCCAGACCGAACTTGACCGCCTTGGCATTGACACCCAGGTGGGGTTCCATGACCAGGCCTTTTTTGATAAAGCCCATACCTTAGTGGTCAGCCCGGGCATCCCGCTGACCGTTTCTTTTATTCAAAATGCCCAAAAAAAAGGCGTAAAGGTCACGGGCGAGCTGGATATTTTCAGCCAATACAACACCACCCCGGTGATTGCCGTGACCGGCACCAACGGAAAGACCACCACCACCACCCTGATCCGGGACATCATGGCCCAAAGCGGGCTTAAGGTCTTTACCGGCGGCAACATCGGCACCCCCCTGATGGCGTACCTGCTGTCCGGTGATCCCTGTGACGTGGTGGTGGCTGAAATTTCGAGTTTTCAGCTGGACCTGTCCCAGAACTTTCATCCTGATGTGGCGGTGCTGCTCAACATCACCGACGACCATCTGGACCGGTATGAGGATTTCAGGGCCTACGAAGATTCAAAATATTCCATTTTCAAAAACCAGACACCGGCAGATGCCGCTGTGATCAACCGGGATATGGCCGGATATCCGGAAAAAAAGAGCACCATACCATCTACCATTTATGAATTTTCCGCCCAGTCCCAGGTGGCATCAGGGGCCGCCATCCATGAAAATGCGGTCACCCTTTCAATGCCCCAGATCTCAAATCCGGATGAAAGCCAAATCCCCTGCGGGCACTTCACAGGCCTGCAAGGGGGCCACAACCGGGAAAACCTGGCCGCAGCGGCCATAGCCTGCCTCTGTGCCGGGGCCTGCGTTTCCGGCCTGATCCGGGCCCTGGAGAATTTCAAAGGGCTTTCCCACAGAATTGCCTTTGTCCGGGAACTGGATCAGATCAAGTTTTATAACGATTCCAAAGCCACCAACACCGACGCCGTGGTCCGGGCCGTTCAGGCCCTGTCTGAAGGCATGGATGGCAAAAAGATCATCCTCATCCTGGGCGGCCGGGAAAAGGGGCTTGATTTTGCCCCCCTGGTTCCCGTGGTCCGGGACCGGGTCAAGCTGATCCTGGCCATTGGTGAGGCCTCTGCTCATGTCACAGAAGACTTTCAGTCCCTTTGCCCGGTTCTGACCCCACAGGACATGGCCCAGGCGGTCCAATCCGCCCGCAGCGCCGGGGAGCCCGGGGACATTGTGCTCCTTTCCCCGGCCTGTGCCAGCTTTGACATGTACGAAAACTATGAAGCCCGGGGCCGTGATTTTACCGAGCAGGTCAACCAGCTGGAGGCCATCCATGCATAACCTGAAGCATTCTAGTTTCCAGCCCCCGGTCTTCGCATTTTTGTTTCTTGTTTCCAGTTTCCGGTTTCTTGGGGGTTGCCATGCATAATATCGCAGCCACCCACCCGGTGTTAAGCGAGAAAGGGCTCCTCTTTCCGGTGCTGCTGCTGTGCGGCATCGGCATTACCATGGTCTGTTCCGCCTCCTGCGCCATCAGCCTGGAGACCCACAACACCCTTTACTACTATATGCAGCGACAGGCTGTCTTTTTTGCCCTCAGTTTAGGGGTAATGTTCACGGCCGCCTCCCTGCCCTTCAGGCTGTACAAGAGCCTTGCCTGGATCATTCTGCTGTCTTCCATTCTGTTGCTGATTCTGGTTCTGGTGCCGGCATTAAGGGTCAAGGCCGGCGGCGCCTGCCGGTGGCTGAACCTGTTCGGGTTCACCTTTCAGCCGGCTGAATTTGCAAAACTGGCCCTGATCATCTTCATGGCCTATTCCCTTTCCAAGAAACAGCCGGCCATCCACGACTTTTCCATTGGGTTTGTCCCCCATTTTATGATTTATCTGCTGTTTGCAGGGCTGATCCTGCTTCAGCCGGACTTTGGCACCATCGTGGTCATGGGAATGATCTGCTGGGGCATGATGTTTGTGGCCGGGGTAAAGATCCTTCACCTGTTAAGCCCCCTGCCCCTGCTCATCCCGGCCGTCTATTTCCTGGTGTTTAAGGTGGACTACAGGCTCCAGCGGATCATGACCTTTATGAACGCCTGGGATGACCCCTACAACACGGGCTACCAGATTACCCAGTCCCTTAAGGCCTTTGGGGCCGGGGGGCTGACCGGAAGGGGGTTAGGGCTGGGCATCCAGAAAATGCACTATCTGCCCGAACCCCACACGGATTTTATCCTTTCCATTATCGGAGAGGAGCTGGGGTTTTTCGGGGTGGTATTTATCCTGGTCCTTTACGCGGTCATCCTGATCAAGGGCAGTAAAATTGCCAGAAATTCCCAAGACATGTTCGGCGCTGTGGCCGCCGCCGGCCTGACCATTTATCTGGGTATCCAGGTGGTCATCAATGCCGGCGTCACCCTGGGGGTCCTTCCCACCAAAGGGCTGACCCTGCCCTTTATCTCTTACGGGGGGACCTCATTGCTCGTGAACATGGCCGGCATCGGCATTTTAATGAATATCGGGGCATCGGTGAGACATGGCAAATAATCCCAACATTCTCATAGCCGGCGGAAAAACAGGCGGCCACCTGTTTCCCGGCATTGCCACGGTCCAGGCCCTGGAATCCATGGCCCCGGGATGCCGGGTCCTGTTTGTGGGAACCAATGCCCCCTTTGAGGTGGATACCCTGGCCCAATACGGATACTCACACCAGACCATCCTGGCCGCACCGGTCAAGGGCGGCAGCCCTTTTGCCAAAGCCAAGGCCGTGGCCCTGAGCCTGATTTCCCTTTTTCAGGCCCTGATCCTGCTGCTGCGGGTAAGGCCCGCCTTTGTGCTGGGCGTAGGCGCTTACTCCTCTTTTACCCTGGTCCTGGCAGCCTGGATACTGCGGATCCCGAGGGCCCTGCAGGAGCAGAACACCATCCCCGGCATTACCAACCGGCTGTTGTCACGGTTTGTTCCCGTGGTCTTTACGGCCTTTGAAACCACCCGGTATATCCCTGAAGCCAAGACCCGGTGGGTGGGCAACCCCATGCGAAAATCCACTCCGGCGGCTTTAACCGATGACCTGCCGGATATCCCGGAAAATTGTTTTGTCATCCTGGTCACCGGGGGAAGCCAGGGTGCCGCCAGCATCAACCGGGCGGTTCTGGATATGGCCAAACAGCTGGAGAATCAGTCTGATCTGTTTATCATCCACCAGACCGGAACCCTGGATGAAAAAATGGTTGAACAGGCCTATGCCAAACTGAACATCAACGCCCACAGCGCCGCCTTTTTCCATGACATGCCAAGCCTTCAGGAAAGAGCCGATTTGGTCATTGCAAGGTCCGGGGCCGGCACCATTTCAGAGTTGGCCGTCAAAGGGTGCCCGGCCATCTTCATTCCCTTTCCCCATGCCGCCGACGACCACCAGACCTTTAATGCCGTGGATTTAGAAAAAAAAGGGGCGGCCCTGGTGACGGCGGATAAAGACCTTTCAGGGGACCGGCTGGCTGGCCTGGTCCTGGACCTTAAAAACCACCCGGAAAAACGTTCGGCCATGTCAACAGCCATGAAACAAACCGCCATGCCCCAAGCGGCCCAGACCATTGCCGCCTATATTTTAGAGGAGATCAAAGGATAACTTAATGTATCAGCACGACTACCATATTCATTTTGTCGGCATCGGCGGCATCGGCATGAGCGGCATTGCCGAGCTTCTGTTAAACCTGGGATACCAGGTGTCAGGCTCGGATTTAAAGCTGTCCCACATCACCGAACGCCTCACCCGGAAAGGGGCAAAAATTTTCAAAGGCCATGCCAAAGACCAGGTAAAGGGGGCCAACGTGGTGGTGACCTCTTCGGCCATTTCCGGCAAAAACCCGGAGGTCATCCGGGCAAAGGAGCTTTCCATCCCCATTATCCCCAGGGCTGAGATGCTGGCTGAGCTCATGCGCATCAAATACTCCATTGCCGTATCCGGGGCCCATGGCAAGACCTCCACCACCTCCATGATCTCCCAGATCCTCAACACCGCAGGCCTTGACCCCACCGTGATCGTGGGTGGGCTGCTCCAGGGCCTTGACACCAATGCCCTGCACGGCAAAGGCGAGTTTATCGTGGCCGAGGCCGATGAGAGCGACGGATCGTTTTTGAAATATGCCCCGGCCATTGCCGCGGTCACCAATATCGATCTGGAACATCTTGATTTTTATAAAGACATTGAAGATATCAAGGACAAATTTGTCCAGTTCATCAACTCGGTCCCCTTTTACGGCTTGGCGGTTCTCTGCCTGGACAATCCCCATATTCAGGATATCCTGCCCCGGATCAGGGTGAGATACACCACCTTCGGCATGACGGCCCAGTCCGACCTCAAGGCCCGGGACATACAGTTTGAAAACGGCAAAAGCCGCTTCAAAGTCATCAGCCATGACCAGCTGTTGGGGGAAATCAAACTCAATATTGCCGGCCAGCACAATATTTCCAATGCCCTGGCCGGTATTGCCGTGGCCCTGGAATTAAAAGTTCCCTTTGCCGTCATTAAAGCGGCTTTAGAAGAAATCAAAGGGGTTAAACGGCGCCTGGAAATCAAGGGAAAGACAAAGGATTTCCTGGTCATGGACGATTACGGCCACCACCCCACGGAGATTGCCGCCACCTTGAATGCGGTCCGGCAAAGTTACCCGGACAAACGGCTGGTGGTCCTGTTCCAGCCCCACCGGTATACAAGGACCAGAGCCCTGTTTGCCGAATTTACCCGCTCTTTTTACCAATCTGATGTCCTGGTGCTCTTGCCCATTTATGCGGCCAGTGAACACCCCATTGAAGGGGTCGGCTCAGAACACCTGGCAGAGGGGATCAAGGCCCATGGCCACAAGGACGTCTCCTTTGCCCCTGATTTTAACCAGGCCTTGTCCATGATCACCCACAAGGCCCAAAAAGGGGATCTGATCCTGACCCTGGGGGCAGGAGATGTGTATACCCTTGGCGAAAAACTGGTGGAGATATTATAGCCATGGAATTAAATGAAAATTATCAGCAATTCAGAGAACAGTTCAGCCTTTTGTCCATGGAGCCCTTGAAAAAATACACCACCTTCAGGGTGGGCGGGCCGGCCGATCTTCTGGCCGTGCCCGGATCGGTTCAGCAGCTTAAAGACCTGCTCAAAGCCGCCAGGCAGCGGCAGATACCCGTCACCATCCTGGGGGGCGGCGCCAACACCCTGGTGTCCGATGAGGGGATCAGGGGGCTGGTCCTTGTCCTGAAACGGTTACGGGCCCGGCTTGATGTGGTTGATGCCCACAAAGTCATGGCCTTTAGCGGCGAATCCCTGGCTGCCGTGGTAAGGTTTTCATCAGATCAGGGACTGTCCGGCCTTGAATTTGCCACCGGCATCCCCGGCACCATCGGGGGGGCCGTGATAATGAATGCCGGGACAAAAGACAAGTGGATGAGCCATGTGCTGTCGTCCATTGATGTCATGGACCCGGAATCCCTTGAGGTGGAAACCATTCCGGCCAAAGATCTGCGGTTTGAATATCGAAAGCTTGACCTGCCCGGCAAAATCATCATTTCAGTCATGCTCGACCTTGTTCCCGGGGATCCTGGGGCCATTAAAGAAAAGATTCAGGCCCACCAGGAACAAAAACGGCTGACCCAGCCCATTGCCGAGGCCAGCGCCGGATGTTTTTTTAAAAACCCCTCCCCGGACAAGCCCGCCGGCAAGCTCATTGAGGAGGCGGGCCTCAAGGGAATGGAATTAAACGGGGCCAAGGTGTCCGACCTTCACGCCAACTTTATTGTGAACACAGGGAATGCCTCGTGCAAAGACATTCTGGCATTAAGCGAAAAGGTTAAACAAGCCGTATTTGAAACATTTAACATCACACTGGAAACAGAAATAAAGGTGACAGGCCATGAGTAAAAAAACAACGGCAAACCGGTACCGGCCGGACGAAACTCAAAAAAAGGCAAAGAAAACCTTCCGGATCAGGCGGGTATTCAAATCAGTGGCCTTTTTCGGGTTTATTGCCTTAATGAGTATCGGTGCCATCTTTGCCCATGATCTGGTCACCCAGTCCCCGTTTTTTCTAATCACCCAGGTTAAAATTTCAGGACTTCACCGGGTGTCCAACAGGGAAGTTTTAGATCTGACCCGCTTAAAAAAGGGGGAAAACATTTTCAGCATCAATACCCTGAAAATGGAGAACAGCCTTAAAACCCACCCCTGGATTGCCAGTGCCCATGTAAAGCGCTCCTTATGTTCCACCCTCATCATCAAGGTAGATGAAGAAGTCCCCCTGGCCGTGGTGAACATTGAAAACATGGCCCGGATCATCATTAATGAACAGGGCAGGCCCTTTAAGGAATATAACCCTGAAACCGACCAGGTGGAGGGGTTGCCGGTGATTTCCGGCATTGACCTGAGCCTGTCCGGAGACGATTATCTGTTCAAGGGGCGCCTGTTTAACGCGGTCATGGATTTTCTGCACATCGGTATGGCCGGGTGGCAGGAACCCTTTGTCAATCTGTCCGCTGACAAAAACACGGGAATTGATGTCCATGCCAGGGACATCTACAACGAAAGCGGGGCCAACCCCGATGCCCTGATCCGCATCAAACTCGGGTTTGACCATTTCCCGGAAAAACTGGACCGGGCCAAACAGATCAGCACCTATATCAGCAAAAACTTTCCCGATAAAACCATTTGCAGCATGGACCTGTTTGATATTGAAAAAGTTTTTATCAAAACAAAACTTAAGGATGCTTCTTTTGATTCTTTAGAAAAGGGGGCTTAACTTGCAGGGAAACGAAAAAATCATAGTCGGTCTGGACATCGGCACCACCAAAATCTGCGCCGTTGTGGGCGAGATTTTGGGCGAGCAGATCAATATCATCGGCATGGGCTCCCACCCGTCCACGGGCCTTCGCAAAGGAACCGTGGTAAACATTGAGTCCACGGTGGATTCCATTAAAAAAGCCGTTGAAGAGGCCGAACTCATGGCCGGGTGCGATATTTCATCGGTTTATGTGGGGATTGCCGGAAGCCATATCACCGGGTTCAACAAACGGGGCATCATTGCCATCAAGGGACGTGAAATCACCCAGGCCGATGTGGAACGGGTCATTGATGCGGCCAAGACCGTGGCCATTCCCCCGGACCGTGAAATCCTCCATGTGATCCCCCAGGAATTTATTGTGGATGAAATGGAATCCATCCAGAACCCGGTTGGCATGACGGCCATCCGCCTGGATGCCAAGGTTCACATTGTCACCGGCGCGGTGTCCTCGGCCCGGAACATTGTCAAATGCTGCAACAAGGCGGGCCTTGAGGTCTGTGACATTGTTCTGGAGTCTCTGGCCTCGGGCGAGGCGGTGTTAACCCGGGAGGAAAAAGAGCTGGGGTGTGCCTTGGCCGATCTTGGCGGCGGCACCACGGATCTGGCCCTGTTCAAGGACAACAACGCCAAATTTATCTATGAGCTGACCGTTGGGGGACATAACCTGACCAACGACATTTCCATCGGCCTTAGAACCCCGCTGCCCGAAGCCGAAAAAATCAAGCTTGAACACGGCACCTGCCTGCCGGGAACCGCCAAAGCCGGCGGCACCATAGAGGTGCCCGGCATGGGCGGCAGAGAACCCAAGCGGCTGTCCCGGGCCATCCTGGCCGAAATTTTGGAACCCCGGGTGGAAGAAACCTTTACGTTGCTCAAACAAGAACTCTTTGCCAGGGGATTTGAAAACGCCTTTCCGGCCGGATTCATCCTCACCGGCGGCAGCGTGATGATGGAAGGGGTGACGGAAATTGCCGAATCGGTTTTCAACGTTCCGGTCCGGATCGGCCACCCGGACAAGGTGGGCGGATTAAAAGATATTGTTAAAAACCCGGCGTTTGCCACAGCCGTGGGCCTGGTGATTTACGGGTCCCGGACCGTGGAATGCAGTCTGAATTTAAATGAAGACCGGCGCCAGGGGTTCCAGGCTTTAATAAACAGAATGAAACAGTGGTTTAAAGATATTATTTAATTTACCAGGAGGTGGATATGAGTTTTTCCTATGTAGAGACAAATGCTTCGGCAAAGATCAAGGTCATCGGTGTGGGCGGCGCCGGAGGCAATGCCGTCAACAACATGATCGATGCCAAGCTTCAGGGGGTTAAATTTATCGCGGCCAATACCGATGCCCAGGCCCTGGAACAGTCCAAGGCCGAAGTCAGGATTCAGCTGGGCCGGGAACTGACCGAAGGCCTGGGCGCCGGTGCCGACCCCAATGTGGGCCGGGAAGCGGCCCTGGAAAGTATGGATGAAATCAGGGAAGCCTTGGAAGACAGCCACATGGTGTTTATCACGGCCGGATTCGGCGGCGGAACCGGCACAGGCGCCGCCCCCGTGATTGCGGAGATCTGCAAGGATCTTGGGGTTCTCACCGTGGCCGTGGCCTCAAAACCCTTTTCCTTTGAGGGGAAAAAGCGGGAAAAACAGGCCATGGAAGGGTTGGAAAAACTCCAGGATATCACCGACACGGTTATCGTCATCCCCAATGACCGGCTCAGGGGAATCGCCCCGAAAGGCGCCCGGATGGTGGACATGTTCATCAAGGCCGATGAGATCCTGCACCACTCGGTCAAAGGCATCACCGACCTGATCATGATGCCCGGCCTGGTCAACCTGGACTTTGCCGACGTTAAAACCACCATGCGGAAGGCCGGCAAGGCCCTTATGGGCATTGGTGTCGCCTCAGGTGAAAACCGGGCCACGGAAGCGGCTGAAAAAGCCATTTCCCATCCGTTGCTGGAAGATATTTCCATTTCAGGGGCCAAAGGGGTCCTGCTGAACATCACCTCCAGCTCAGACTTGAGCATGGATGAGATGACCGAAGCCTCCGACCGGATTTACCAGGAAGTCGGTGAGGATGCCGAAATCATCTGGGGCCAGACCTTTGATGAAACCCTGGGCGATGAAATCCGCATCACTGTGATTGCCACCGGTATCGGGCAGAACGAACCGGAACTGGCCGAGAACATGCACCGGTTTGCCCCGGCCCGGCAGGCCCAGGAAGCCATGGCGGCCCATTCCTATACCGAGGCTCAGGGGGTTGACGCCGGATATTACGGTGCCCAGGCCGTGTCGGTTCCCCCCTTCCGCCAGGCGACCGGAGCCGTTGCCGGCGCGGCTGCCGTGGCGTCCAGAGAACCCGTTGTCAGGGGAAAACTCAGGGACCCGAGCCCGGATGAACTGCAAAACTGGAATGAATACGACAATCCGGTAAGGGTCACCAAAAGAAAAATGACGGGCCGGGACAATCCCCCGCCCCACCCTTATTCCAACGCAGCGTTTGACAATGATGATCTTGAGGTGCCCACTTTTTTGAGAAGAAAAGCAGACTGATCCATGAAAAAACGGCCGGGACGTTCCAGGCGGACCGTTCCCGGGTATTCGGGCCTGTTAAGGGAATCCGGGGCCATCGTCAAAACGGATAAACGCCTGATCCGGGCGGCCCTGGTGTATCCCAATACTTACCGGGCCGGTATGTCCAGCCTGGGGTTCCAGACGGTTTACCGGCTGGCCAATGACATTGATTTCATTGCCTGTGAGCGGGTATTCCTGCCGGACAGGTCCCCAAAGGCCGGGAAAGCCCTTGAGATCAAAAGCCAGGAAACCGGTCTGCCCTTAAACCGGTTCGATGTTATCCTGTTTTCAATTTCATTTGAAAACGACTTCTTTCACCTTGCTCAAATCCTTGGTGAAACAGGCATCCCCCTGCGGTCATCCGACCGAAACCACATCCACCCCCTGGTGGCCGCGGGGGGAGTTTCCTGCCTGCTCAATCCCGAGCCCATTGCGCCGTTTATCGACCTGTTTCTGCTCGGGGACGGCGAACGGCTGCTCGGCCCTTTTTTTGAACTGTTTGAAGACACCCGGGCGGTTAAAGAAGGCAAAACAACCCTGCTCCACACCGTTGAATCAAAAATTGAGGGCGCCTATGTACCCGCCCTTCATGACCCCATTTTGTACCCCCCTTCCCCCCGATCCCCCCTTAAACCGGACAGGTCCGTCCAGGTGCAGAACCTTGCGAATCTTTCCGGGGTAAAGACCAGAACAGCCGTGTTAAGTTCCGATACCGCCTTTAAAGACATTTTCCTGGTGGAAATCCTGAAAGGATGCCCCCATGGGTGCCGGTTCTGCACCGCCGGTTTTATTCTGCGGCCGCCCCGGGTTTATCCGGTTCAGGATGTTATGGATGCCATGGACGAGGCCATGGGCAAAACCCATAAAATCGGCCTGGTCAGCTCGGCGGTGCTGGACCACCCCGAGATTAAAAAAATCTGCGACCATGGCCGGCAAAAGGGATTATTGCTTTCCTTTTCCTCCCTGCGGGCGGACCGGTTAGACGATGACATCATTGATCTTCTGGCCGAATCCGGGGTCAAAACCGCCACCATTGCCCCGGAAGCCGGATCTGAGAAAATGCGCCGGATCATCAATAAAAAACTGACGGCCGGACAGGTTCTTGAGGCGGCCAGGCGTCTGGTGGAAAAAGGGATCTTGAACCTGAGGCTCTATTTTATGATCGGGCTGCCCTTTGAAACCGATGAGGATGTAGAGGCCATCGTAGATTTAACCCGGGACATCAAGGCCGTGTTTCTGGAAACCGCAAGAAAAAAGAAAAAAATCGGCACCATCACCTTAAGCGTCAATCCGTTTATCCCCAAGCCCTGGACCCCGTTTCAATGGTGCGGCATGGCCAAACCGGCCATACTGAAACGCCGGGTGGGCATCCTGTCTGCCGGGTTAAAAAAAATACCCAATGTCACGCTGCACTTAGAATCTTTAAAACAATCAAGGGTCAATGCCCTGCTGTCCTTGGGTGACCAAAGAACAGCCGGTATTCTTGAAACCGCTTTAAAAAAGGGATGGACCCGGGCCATGAATGAAAATAAAGACTACTGCACCACGGTGGTCCATAATGATAAACCGGTTTTTAAAGAAAATGCCGATTCCCCGGACCCGGCCCTTTTTCCCTGGGATTTTATCCACCATCACGTTTCAAAAGACTTCCTGGCCAAAGAATTTTTACGGGCCAGACAAGAAAAACAGTCCGTCCCCTGCCCCATGAAGGAGTGTTCGTCATGCGGGCTTTGCACCCACCTGAAACCCTCCCCGTAACAGATAAGCCGACCCCCTGCCCCAAGCCCCACAATTTTAAAATTTTCCTTGTTTATCTTGAGGATTAATTCTATAAGATACTGACAAATTTTTCCAAGAAAGCGGGGGTGATTCAAAGGCCCCTGCCCTGGAAAAGGTGACAATTAAAAATAAATGGGCAGGCTTTGGGACTTGGACCTGGCCTTATGCCCGGATGATACGTTAAACCCCAAAATACCCGGTGATCCCGGGAGTATTTTTTAAACCCTAACTGACACAAACTTTAGGAGGTTTTATGTCGACTTTGGTATTTGGCCACAAAAACCCGGATACGGACTCCGTTTGCGCCGCTGTTGCGCTGGCAGACCTTAAGAAAAAACTCGGGGAAGATATCGCCCCTGCCGTCCAGGGAGAACTCAACCCTGAATCCAATTTTGTTCTGGGGAAATTCGGCGTTGCCGCCCCTGCCGTTGTGACTTCATACGCCGGCAAAGACGTTTACCTGGTAGACCATTCCGACCTGGCCCAGAGCCCTGATGACCTGGGGGATGCCAACATCCTGGGCATTGTTGACCACCACAAACTCGGCGACGTCACCACCGGTCAGCCCCTGGAATGCTGGATCTGGCCGGTTGGCTGTACCTGTACCGTGATCGCATCCATGTATGACTACTTTGGCATTGAAATTCCCAAAGACATCGCCGGCATCATGCTGTGCGCCATTCTTTCCGACACCGTTATTTTCAAATCCGCCACCTGCACCGACAAGGACAAAGAAGTCTGCGCCAAACTGTCCGAAATCTGTGGTGAAAGCGATCTTGACGCCCTGGGCATTGAAATGTTCAAGGTTAAATCCGCTGTTGAAGGCACCCCCATCCGTGACCTGGTCATGAGGGACTACAAAGACTTCAACATGAGCGGTTCCGGCATTGGCTGCGGCCAGCTCGAACTGGTTGACCTGTCCATCGTTGACGGCATCAAGGCCGACCTTGAAAAAGACATCCGCGATCTCAAGGCTGAAAAAGGACATCACACCGTTCTGCTCATGCTCACCGACATCATGAAAGAAGGCACCGAACTTCTGGTCGCCTCTGACGACGAAAGTGTTGTGGAAAAAGCCTTTGGTGAAAAACCCGTTGACGGCAAATGCTGGCTGCCCGGCATCATGAGCCGTAAAAAACAAATCATCCCGTTTCTTGAAAAAGTATTTGGATAGACTGTAAATAAAGGGCTTTTGGCGTTTCACCAAAAGCCCTTTTTATTTCCTAAGCAATCCATCCCCCACACTATCCCCCACACCCAAGGACATTTTGATTCTTCCCGCAATACATCGCCCCCTGTTCCCGGAATGATTTTTAATCCCCCCCGCCTGCGGGCAATTAGCCCCTGACAAGACAATAAAAGATATCATCCAATCCCTGGTGCGCATGCGTACTTTGCTGCGTACAAAATCCAGCAATCCCGATTGACACCCCGCCTTTTATGGCTTTTGTGGGGTATGAATGTAAAAAGCGAGAAGGGTAAACAAACTACCCCAGGCAAGGGTAATTAGCCTGTCAGGGGATAATAAAGGGCGTGCTGTAGTTGCCCCCCTTCCGGGTCCGGCCTCTAAGACTCTTCCAGTCTTTTTCGTGATGGCGGGGGATACTCCTTCCTGTGTTGATCCAGAAAGTTGGGGTTTTCGATTTTGTCCAAAACCCCATAGGGCAATGCATGCTCCTTCCTGAGTCGATCCAGAAAGGCTTGATAGCATTTGTGCCGCATCGGACACGTTTCGAACGGTTCTTCTTGGGACTCTGATTTCTCCCGTTTCCCGTAGGGCGATTCGTGCAAATCTGGGAATAGGTGCTCGTGTCTATGTTCCACTTTGGGCTACTCCTTTGACAGGTCAATAACTGGTATGGAAGTTTTAAATGTAGAGTAGCCCGTCAAAGAAATCAATTACCTTCGCAACCTCTTTGATAAAAGCGTCATAGGCGTCAGCAAAAGACGGGGACATTTTTACATCCGATATGATAGGGTTCTCCGGTTCCGGCCTTTTTTTTTCTCTGCTCGCTGGTGGGCCACCTTGATGGAATTTTCTTTCAGGCCGGTTTCTTTTGCCACCTCTTTCCTGGCCTGTTTCTTTGACATGCCGTCCTGCACCTTTTCTTCCACCATGGCCGGTGTCTCTTTGGGGGTTATTTCTGTACCCCCTTGTACCCCGCCCTCACCCCCCCCCCCCGCCGTTGTTGGGTTTTGGGGATTACTGACATTTGTCAGTGCCTCTCTTTCCTCTTTCTGTGCCCGGTAAAATTTTCTTTCAACAGTGCCTTCTGAACTGCTTTCGGAATTTCAGGTTTTCTCAGGTTTTTTATCATGACCTGGGCTGTAGTTTTCTGTAGGGGTAGATATAAAAAAGCCCCCGGCAGAAAGTACCACCAGGGGCTTGGACGTGTTAAGAATTGTTTAGGTTTATCCAGTCCTAATCATCCTGCAGTTACGCCCCAATCCGTTTGTAAAGGACACGCTCAAGGGCTTCCTTGACAACCTGGGCCATTTCGGGGTCAAGATCCAGGTTGCCGAATGCCGTATGGATATGCTCCATTGACGGCGTTTGTTTTGCCAGGGCATAGCCCATTGCGTTTTCATCCATGGTTTGCCCTCCCTTTATCCGGAAACGGAATCACATTATCAGGCAAAGCACTGGTTTTTTTCCTGCGGCATTCTTCTGCCCACGCTTTAAGCTCTTCCTTACGCTCCCTTATGGAGTCTGCAATTCTTGTAAGGGTTGCAAGTGTTTCCTTATCAACGCCCTTTCCAGAACGGCGTTCAAATTCGCGCCAGTCATCGTCCAGGCTGCTGTGTTTATCTTTCATTTGACCACCCCCTGTTCATCATCGGCAAGGATCTTGGCAATATCAGACCGGCTTACAGGGTTGACGGATTCAGACAAAGCCGCCAAGGCCGCCCGGAGTTCACTATGCCGTTGTTTTGTCGCCGCCAGGTCATCAGACATCTTGTTATAGGCCTGCTCGATCTCATAGCCGATTTCACCCAAAATATTTGAAATGCCAAGCATGGAAAAGGCATCCAATTCCTGGGCTGAATTATCATCTTGAGCGATACAAAAGATCATCTGGCGAATGCTTTGCAAGTTCATCAGTCCTTGTGTGGCATCTGGTTTGTAACCTCCGCTAAAAATTGCCATGGTTCACCTCCTTGTCTGCCAGGAGTTTCGGAGATAAGCCTCTCGGGATTGCTGAACGCCTTTATTGATAAGCCTTTTCGGCTCTGTCTTTTGTAGTACCCCTCAAATCAAGCCGCCTTCTATGTTAAAAACCCTGTCAAATAGGGCTTTCTATTATTTTTCTCTTGACTTATAAGACCCTACCATATACTATGAATCATGGCACATTTCCACATTAAGAAGAAAAAAGGAAGACCCTACCTTTATGTGAGGGAGATCGCTCGGGTAAACGGCAAACCCAAGGTCATTTCTCAAACCTATATTGGGTCACCGGATCGGGTAGCGGGCCTTGTGAAGGGACAGTCCCAGGAAATAACAACCTTGAGGGCTGAAGAATTCGGTGCGCTGTGGCTGGCCCAGCAAGCAGATAAAGACTTTGATCTTTGCTCTTTGATTGATGAGATTATTCCACCTGCAGATCGAGAAAAAGGACCTACAATAGGGGAATATTTCCTTTATTGTGTCTGGAATCGCATGATTGAGACCGCCAGTAAAAACAAATTGTCGGATTGGTATAAGAGAACCGCGATCCAGCATATACGCCCTGTCGATCTAAACGAACTCTCATGCAAACGATACTGGGACAAATGGGACCGGGTTGATGAAAAAAACTTAAACGCTATCATATCCAAGTTCTTTGAACGATTATGGCAGGTCGAAAACCCTTCTTCTGATTGCCTGCTATTTGACACCACTAATTATTATACCTTCATGGGAAGCCAAACCGAGTCAGAAATAGCGCGCAGGGGTAAAAACAAGGAAGGGAGGCATCATCTCAGACAGATCGGCCTTGGCCTTCTGGTTGCACGAGACACCAGGCTCCCTTTATTTTATTCGATTTATCCAGGCAACATTCATGATAGCAAACACTTTGAAGCGGTCATGGAGGCAATGTTTGGGGTAGTATGCGCCCTGAACAAGACCAAAGAGCGGCTTACAATTGTTATTGACAAGGGAATGAATTCAGAAGGGAATTATACCTGGATTGACGAGCATTCCAGGGTCCATTTTATTACGACATATTCCACTTATTTTGCCCAGGAACTTGCCACCATCCCACTCGACCAGTTTGAAATTGCAGATACTGCCCGAAACAGAAGGTTGATTGATGAAGAATGCCAGGATGAGTGTCAATTGGCACATCGGACCAAAAAAGAATACTGGGGCAAGGAGCGGGCAGTTATCATAACTTATAACCCCAGAACAGCCCGAAAGAAATCATACACCTTTGAAAGCAAGCTTGATACGATCCGACAGGAACTGCTCTTAATGAGGGCCAAGGTGAAAGAAGGGGCCGTTCACTGGAAAAAAGCCGAGGACATACAAGCCAGATATATCCGGTTGTGTCAAAGGCTTCACATGGCCTCCGATTTATTTACTCTGAATTTTGAAACCTCAGAAGATGGCTTGAATATGAGCTTCCGAAAAGATCCATACATAGTGAAGCAAAAAAAAATGATGTTCGGTAAAAATATTATCATCACAGATAATACGGATTGGGCAACAAGAGACATTATTGAAGCGAGTTTAGACCGCTGGCAAGTTGAAGACCGCTTCCGTCTCAGTAAGAATGAGGACTTAGTCGGTGTGCAGCCGATCCGGCACTGGACTGACAGCAAAATCAAATGCCATTTATTTACATGTGTGGCAGCCATGGTTTACCTGCGCCGAATTGAATTAAAACTAAAGAACTCCGGAATTGAACGGACAGCAGAGGACGTCATGGATGATATGAAGCATCTACATTCCATTTTGACGTTGCCGAAAGGTGCAAGAAAACCGACCAGGCGCCTTGAGACGCCGAGTAAGACCCAGGCCGAAGTCCTATCGGCCTTTGGCTATCATGTTAATGAAGGTGGGGCCTTACAGTCAGAAAATTGAGTTACGCCCGCCAAGCAAGGCTTTCGCCGAGCCATGCCCTCTTAACCACGAAACTCCTGTCTGCCAGGCAAGAAAGAACGGCACGGACCTTGTCAAACAGCCGGTCTACATGATTGCTTTCCTGCCAGGTCATGGCCGGGTTAAGCTTTTTAGATTCGGGGATGTGAGCCTGCATGAATGACAGCAGGGTTCGGGCTTCGGTTGGGGTGATTTGAGATAGGGCTTGTTGTTCGTGTTCCATTGTTGGGCCTCCAAGGTACTTTGGTTAGGCCCTTTCTGTCCTGCTAAAAACAAAAAGGGCAACATGAGGGTTAGCAGACCGGCACCTTGGGAACCGGCAGCCCGAAGGCTCCCCCATGCTGCCCAATAGCATACGCATGGAATACAAAAAAAGCGTTCACATGAAATGCAGACGCCTCTTTGCGTCCAAGGTTTCCCGGCTGCTAATCCGGTACTCCTGAATTTGCAGGAGTGATTTACATTAGGCTGGTATGGGGCGGGCTGTCAAGAAAAAGATTTTGACAACGCAGTCTCCTGCCAGTATTCTTTTTACTGAGCCACAACCACCTTTTGACGGTTAACGGAGTCAACTGGTGCGTAGCCCTGGGGGTTGTAAGATTCCCCCTTGGCATCGGCCTTACCTTAATTCAGAGGATTTATTCATGGGCAAAATCAAACCGTTTGAAGAAAGGCTGGCTGAATGGGAGAGCTGGCCTGAAGGTCCTCGATCCATGTTGCATAAGCCTGTTAAAGGAGAATACCGAAAGCTCCGTAAAGAGATTTTCAAAAGAGTGAAAGACCTTGGCTTGAATGATCTGAACGAAATTTTATATGTTCTCAAAGAAATGAAAAGCGGGGAATACCGGTACCCGCATTATCGTCACACCACCATACGCTAAGGATGGCATCAAGAATATTTTTCAATCAGATGCTGGGCATCCTCCTTGGTCATCCTATAAGGAAAGCCGGGGTAATCCTCCCTGATTATTTTAACCCGCTTCGATATAAAAATAACCTGGGAGGGATCGCACAACCCAAACCTTGCTCGGCACATGGTCAGGATGTATTCTCGCTCCCGGACCCTGGCCTGTTCACCACTGAGCCGGGTGATAACAGTCCGGGAATGGTCGTGTGAATGCTCAATCTCAATGGCTTTTTCCAGTCGATCCAGCCTGTTTGATAATTGCTTTGACATAAGTTCATCTCTTGATTGAAAATTTAAGTTCCAGCGTTGCAATCCTTGATTCGATATCCTCAAGCTCGACAGCCTTCAGAGCCCCGTCAAGAATCGCCTTTGCTGCTGTTACTCTGGCAGATGCCGGCGCTTCCTTATCTCGACAAATTTCAGCCAATGCCCGGGCAGCGTCACCGGTTGTTTGCTGAAGCCTAAGGATTGCCCTGTTGACCAGTTGCCGCTTTGCATTTTTAAGCTCTTGATCGAAAATCGGATCTCTCAGGTACCGGTACATGGTGGTTTTGGAGACACCGGCAGCTTTGCAGGCGCCCTCAACAGTATCGCAACTTACCAGGGCCTCCACAGCCTTGGCTTGCTTACCCTTTAATGGGGCGGTTTTCGTTTTGTTTTGATTCATTACATCTGCCTTTCAATATTCATTTTTCATGGCACTCCGAACTGTAGTTATCTGTAGGAGCAAACGCACCCGGGAAGGCCCCGCAAAGCACAGCTCCACGGGGCAAATACCTCTAATAATGGACCGTACCTGTAGCATTATTCTCGATCAACCACGGGGCCGATTGATTATACAGTTTCTGGTTCGATGATTGCGCCATCATGCAACCGCTGAGTATGCGGATTCACTGCGTCTGCTCCACACCCCGGGCAGGTCAGGCTACTTCCTTCCCAGTCCGGCCCCCACTCTTCCCATGAACGGGCTTTAAATTTCGGCAGGAGCTTGAACATATTGCCCCGGGGCTTCTGGTCCGCGCTGAACTCTCTTGTCAGAGAATAAAAAACCTCCCCGCAATTATGGCATTTATGTTGCGACTTTTTTTTGTAGCGAGATTTTCTTCTATAAAAAGTTCTAAATGAGTTATTTTCTTTGGATATAGTTTTTCTACTTTGCTTCTTCCCTATATTTCTTTGCTTTTAAAAGGAAGCGTTCAACAGTTTCCGGATCAAAACCCGGCATTGTCCGGGCAAAATCTGCGGCTTTTTGATAGTATTCTCCCGCTTCATGCTTTTTTCCCTGAGCTTCATAGACCTGTCCCAACCTGTGAAAGCCGTCAATCTGATTTGGATATTCATGCAATAATCTCTTTGATACAGCTTCTGCCTCGTCGAATTTGTTTTCATCGATCAGATCAATCACACTGTTTGAAAGCAGATCCAATTCCGTGTAAACTGGTGTAAACCCGGCAGGATAGGGCTTGGGTTGAGTTCCCGCTGACTGCAACGACAAACAACACTTCTTATATTTCTTACCGCTGCCGCAAGGGCATGGTGTATTGCGACCGATCTTTGCCATGGGAAAATGTTTCATATTTTGAATTTTAACGCAAGGTTAAAGTCGTGCAGCTCCGATTCGCCACCGACATTCCTGTTGAACAATATATAGAGGAGGAGGCATGGAAAGATGCAAAACTGGATCGGTGCCCGTTACATCCGGAAGGTGGCTGCAAATTTGCCAGGCATGGGACCTATTGCAGAAAGTATCCCGACGGTGCAAAAATCGCCCGGTGGTATTGTCCGGATGGCAGGACCACCTTCGGGCTGTTGCCCGATTGCCTGTCCTCACGTCTGCCAGGGACACTGATGGAGGCGGAAACGGTCATCAATCAGATCGAAGCAGCACCAAGCCAGGAGGCCGCAGCAGACAATATGCGTCCAGATATCGGCCTGCCTGGTGTCTTGCGATGGATGAGGCACAGACTGTTTTTGATTCATGTAAGTTTGATTTTATTAATCGACCTGATTCCGTCCTTATCCAATGATGGTCAGGCAACCTTATCATCATTGAGATCTGCACTTGGGGTTGAGTTTGTTTTACCCCATCTCCGGGAACTTGCCGCTTCACATTTGGATATCCTGCCACCGCCGTTAGGGTTTGGCCCTCGCCCTCAAAAAAAACATCATGGAAAAAGCCGGTTCCAACAACAAACGGGGCCTGATCCCCCCTGAGAAAAAGGGTAAATTGCCTTTAACGATCATTTCAAGGAGGCAATGCCATGGAGACCGGACAAAATAAAGCCAAAAATCGGAATCAAAAGCCCCAACGCCGTTTTCGTGCGTCCATTGCAAAAAATCCCATAGATCCCTGCCGCATCAGAAAAATTGCAGGAAGCTTTGCTTTTATCGAGCACCGGTTCCTGCGGGACGGATTCTGGGCAAGCCTGGATCATCATCAGCTCCTGCTGTACCTGTTTTTGATTATCGTGGCGGATCGTCATGGGCTGTCCT
Source organism: uncultured Desulfospira sp. (assembly GCA_963663165.1). Taxonomy (GTDB): domain Bacteria; phylum Desulfobacterota; class Desulfobacteria; order Desulfobacterales; family Desulfobacteraceae; genus Desulfospira. The sequence goes on from OY760175.1 coordinate 2,718,087, forward strand.
ATTACGGCTATGATAAAATCTGCACCCTGCTCAGGATTTGTGTTGATGACTACATCCTTGCCAGGAATGCCTTGATTGACAAGAACCTGGTCGCATTTGACGGCAACCTTTTCCAAGTATTGTCCCTTCCGGAAAGAGTGGCTCTGCCCTCAGCAGCCCCCCTTCAAAGCCAAAAAGACATGGAACTGCACGATCCGGCAACCATCCGCAGCCTTGTCCTGCAATCTTTTGGAGGCAGCCATGATGGAAGTTGACAATAAGGTCACCAAAGCAGTGGAGAAATACCTGGACTACTGTCGAGATCAAGCTTCCGGGGATGCGGTGTCCTATACAAAAAGGACATTAACAAATTTTGCGGCCTATCTTCAGGGGGAAAACACCTCTTTGGGCAACATATCCATTGACCAGGTCGATCAATTTTTAGCAGTCTGCAACAAGGGGCGTGCTCCCGGGACATGCAGGACGCACCGGTCACATGTACGAAGATTTTTAAAGTACCTTTATCAACACGGAGATCTTAAAAAGGACCTTGGCGCTTTAGTGGTAAGCCCTCCGGAGTTCGGACCACCAAAGCCGCCCAAATTTTTGCGCACTCATGAAATTCAAAAGTTGTTTGACAGTCTGGACCTGTCAACAGCAAAAGACCTTCGCACCAATGCCACCCTGCATCTGGCATGTTATCTGGGGTTAAGGCCGAAAGAAATCAGGTTGCTAACTCTGGATGACATCTCATTTAGACAGAAAGAGATTTTTATCCGTTCAAGAAAAAATTGCAATCCTGCTCATCTTCCCCTTCCCGATAACATAATCAAAGCGATCACTGCCTATATTGTGGGCGGGAGACCTGAAACTCAATCCCGAGTTCTATTTTTACAGTTGACACCACCTTATAAACCGGCCAACAGGAGCGATATCCCCCGAGATATAAAAGAATGCATGACGAAAAACAATCTTGGATCAAGCACATACTGGCTGCGGCATTCATTTGCCCAGAATATGTTGGAGTCCGGTATGTCCATCTATGAAATCAAAGAAATGATGGGACATAAAAGCCTCGATTCGACAAAAAAGTATCTGAGCATTCATATCGGCCTGATGCGGGAGGTTATCCTTGATGAAACGTTTTAAAAGTTTCTTGGCTGAACAAATGGAGGATTTTATCACATATCGTTTTCAACTGGGGTACTCAAACACCTCAATGATGTACGGTCTTAGGGTACTTGATCGATATGTGTCTGAAAAACAAGTGACTTGGACATCCTTTGATCCGCTGTTTTTTATCCGGTTCAGAGCAGAACTTGATCTTGAACCCCGGTCCATAAATACGATTTTTAGAATGCTCAAGATCTTTTTCAATTATCTTATACGCAAAGATGTGATTCTGGAAAATCCGTTGCAGGAAATCACTGAGCTACAGGAAAATCACGTTATTCCTTTTATATTTTCTCCGGAAGAAACAGACCGTTTTCTCAAAGCTGTAATCAAGTCGATGCGGACAAGCCAGAGATTCTATGTGTCAGATTTCAGTGCTTATATAGCCTTTTTGTTGATGGCCCGGTGCGGACTTAGAACCTCGGAGACACTTAATTTATTGAAAACCCATTACAGGCCCGAAGAAAGAACAATCTATATTGAAAAGACAAAATTTAGAAAAGATCGATTGATCCCTATACCCAAAGCCGTAGCCTATGAAATCAACAACCTGCTAAAAGTTCGCCGGTTATTCCCTGATGAGGATGACAGCCCTTTTTTGCTGGTAAAGGTGAAAGGGAAAAAACTGGTACGTATGTTTATAAATCGCAGATTTAAACAGGCTCTCACAGATATTAATTTTGATCACTCCCGGAAAATAATCGGTACTACAAACTTCAGCCAGCCTTCACATCATTCCCTGCGGCATTCGTTTGCTGTGAACACGCTGAAAAGGATAAAACAGCAAGGAAAATCCTGCCAAAATGCCCTGCCTGTACTGGCGGCTTATATGGGGCACAGCAAATACAAATACACAACCTATTATTTGAAGGTACTGGATGCTGAGCACCGTTGGCAACTGTTTGATTTTTCGAAATCAAAAAGCGAGGGTGCATGAGATTGACAAGTTGCCTGCACCAGTATTTTTATGAATACTTGCCCTCGATAAAAGGGACGAGCAAACAAAGTGTTCAAGCTTACCAGCAGAGCCTGTCGTTATTTCTGCATTTTCTGGCGAATCATCACTCAATAAAAATCAAGTCATTGAAAATCGAACACTTAACGGTGGATGCAGTGCTTGCCTTTCTCCAGCATCTGGAAAAAAACCGAAAAAATAGCGTGCAGACTCGAAACCAACGCCTGGCCGTGATTAAGTCTTTGGCCAAGATGATCCGCTTCATGCATCCGGATAAAAAACGAATTGCCGATAGGCTCCTGAACATCCCTCAGAAAAGAGCTCAAAAAAAGGTGATGGGATTTTTATATCCTGAAGAAATCATGAAAGTCTTCAGTGCCGTTGATCTGAAAAAGAAAGAAGGCATGAGGGATTTTACCATTCTCCATCTGCTTTATGACTCCGGTGCCCGGGCCAGTGAAATTGCCACATTGGAATTTGATTATTTTGACCCCGAAAACGAAACCATTGCGGTCCTGGGAAAGGGAAACCGATACCGGTTGATTAATCTATGCTCCAGAACCGCCTCCTTGATCTCGGACTATATCAGCAATCACAGGGTAGATCCCATCCCTTTATTTGCCCATAGGCTGTTTATCAATCAACGGAAGCGGGAAATGACCAGACATGGAATTAATAAAATTTGCAGGAAGTATTTGACCTTGGCCTTGCCGGAAAAACGGCTGAAAGGACTGAGCCCGGCTCACTGCTTCAGGCATTCGTGCGCGGTCAACATGGTCAGTTCAGGTGCTCCGGTATCGGATATCAAAAATCGTCTTGGTCATCAAAGTATTGAATCAACAATGACCTATCTGCAGCTGGATCTGTCAAAAAAACGGGAAGTCCAAAATACGCTCATGGAATACATGCAATCGAAAATAACTCATGACAAAAAAATTGATGAGTTAATCGACTGGGGAAATAGTGCTGAAATCCTTGCCTGGCTTGACAGTTTATGAACCACTGAAGCAGCTTTTGCTATCTTTGGAGGGGTATGTAGTAAAACAAAAAATTATGTTGCCACTGATCTTTAAAATTTCTAAAATAACTTTTAACGTGTTGAATTTTAATACAATATTGATTTGCAATGTGAATAGCTAAAATCGCCTTTAAATTTAACAGGTTAGACCCACTCGCAACATAATACTATTTAAGAAAAGGTCCAGCTGGTTCAGGTTCCGGGGTGGCCGGTGCTGCTTCTGCTGCTTCAAACTCTTTGATAACAGCTGCACCAGTTTTCGAAACATTGATTCCGGTCCAGGGCCTTGTCATGTCCTGGCCCTGGACACGGACAGCAAGCCCTTTCTTTTCCAGGCTCAACACGGCTTTTTCGTATTGCTCAGTAGACTTTTGGTCCGCATCCGGATCAACTACCATGGCCCTGGTTTTGTATTGAATTCCAGGGACGCCGCCCACGATCTCAGCGGCAAACAGATCAGCATAAAATTCAAGCTCCGGCAAACTAAACAACCACCGGCTTAAAGCCGGTGGGTTTAAGAGCGCGGACTGAAAGTCCAGCGATACCGGCAATAGCCGGTTGAAATGCGTCACTCTACATCAAAATGGTCATTAGGGTCTTTTTCAAAATGATGTTCGAGATATTCCTGAATCATTTCCTTTGTCAACTCACCAACGGTCACACAAAAATACCCACGGGCCCAAAAATGCTTGCCCCAATACCGTTTCTTCAAATGAGGAAATTCCTCAAACACTTTTCGAGACACTCGGCCTTTGATCCGACGCATTATATCCGAAGGAGAAATGTTCGGTGGTGCCGAAACCAGGATGTGAACGTGATCTTTGCTTACAACTCCACGCAAAATGTGGATTTCGAACCTTTCACAAGTTTGGCGTACGAGTTCTCTGACTCGCAATGCAACATCCCCCTGCAATACGTGATATCGGTATTTGGTTACCCAAACAAAGTGATACTCTATTTTGAACTTCGTATGACTGTTTTGCCGATAGCTCATGTAAAGCACTATAAAACAACTACTGGCAAAATGCTACCCGCCTAAAGGCGGGGGTTTTAACCTTTTACAGAAACAATAAAAAACTGCAACCAAGGGGCTTTCTTTTTCCATTCTTCAATGACCTTTTCCGCCTCCGCCCGGGACCAGCAAACACGCCCGGCCGCCCAAATAAACCCAGCCCGTATAAAATTTTCAATATACAATCCATTAGTCCGCGCCGGGGCGATCTCGCTTCCAAACATTTCCTTGACTTGTTTTAAAAATACATCAGGATTCACGTTTGCTTGATATGCCTGGCCGCTGTTTTCATATATTGCCTCCGGCATATGGTCATAGCCGACCTCTTGGGGTGGTACAGGCAACGGACATTTTACCGCCGGTCTCCAGAAAGGGGGTTGCCGGTGTTCCCGTTTTTGGTTTTCCAAAGCTCTTGTCAAAATTTCGGTTTCAAGTTTTAATAATTTCATGATGGGTTTCCTTTCTGTTTTTTGTTTTTTGATTCTTGTTCCAAATATTCAATCAATTGGGTTTTCATCTGCGAGACCTTGAGCAGGCGCAGATATGCAACTTCAAGTTGATTTCGTGATAGGGATTTGATATCCACGGTTTTCAGTTTGATTGCTTCATCCATATTGTTCCACTCCCCACGCCTGATAATTTCCTGAATAGGTGTATTTCAATTCTACAGAGCCCAGCTTGCCAATCTCTTTAAACCGGATTTTCTGGATAATGATTGTCGTAAGGTTGGTTTCAAAATCCCGGTAAACACAAAGCCCATTATCGGCCTTATTCCGCCAATGAGCCCCGCCTGAGATATCGTACATGCTTGGGGGCGGATATTTCCCGGCAAGGTTTTTTTGAAGTTTCGTTGGGTGAGCCACGATCCAGATATGTATTCCGTTGAGCCTGGCAAAGCGCCGGACCTTGGTAAGCTCCTGAGAAATATATTGGGTTTCTGACAATCCATTGAAGCAGTGTTCGACTTCGTTCCAAGGATCGATTACAAGGCCTTTTATCCCAAACTGAAGGCAAAGCACCCGGGCATATTTTAAGATCGTGTCTATAGAAAGAAGTTCGCTTTTAGGGGCAATGAACTTGACGTAATCGTCCAACATTTCCATTCCTTCTTTTGCCTCTGCTGGGGTCATTCTGTCTCCATATCTGGTGGGTCTGAAAGATTTGCCCAGCATTTTTTCTATGAGCGTTTCGGCATGTCTTTGAAGCGGCCAATTCTCAGGGCTAAAAAACCCAATCCTCCAGACACAGGTTTTAATCAGATTGACACAGAGGGCATCCACAAAATTTGATTTGCCGGAGCCTGGAATTCCAGTCACGATGGTCAGTTCTCCAGGCCGGACCGTGTAAAACTCATCCAGGTTAGACCAGCCGGTTTTTTCTCCGCCCTGAATTCCCTGGGTATATTCCTGCATAACCACATCGGTCAGGCTCAAGGGGGAAATTATTCCCTCAACCGGAAAAGGTTTTGCCTTTTTCAAGACCTCGACAAGAGCCTCTTTCCCGTGTTTGACAAGAACGTCATTGCAATCCTTGCAGCCTGCTGGGTATTCAACGACAAAACACTTTTCCACTCCGATCCGCCGCCCCAATTCCTGAACAGCTCTTTTCCCGGGGGCGTCGTTGTCCCCGGCAATGATAATTTTCTCAAAACGGGAGAACAGCTTTTCAGTTCCTTTTAAAAAATCAAATTTGGTACTGAAATTTTTTGAATTTTCGGACGGCGCGCCGTCTGGGATACTTACAGCTTCATATCCGGCAACAAGGCAGGAAAGGGCGTCTATTTCGCCCTCAGTGATAACCAGCTCCTTTTGGGTTGATCCCATGGCTTTGTCACGGCGGTAAAGGCATTTCTTCCCGCCTTTTTCCTGCCGGAAATCTTTTGTGGCTGTCCGGTACTTCACATTCACGCAGACCGAATTGTAAAAATATGGGAATTTGATCCAGCCCTTTCCATAAGACTCTTCAAAACCGATATGCTCTTGTTCGAGAATGCCTTGAGATATCCCCCGTGATTCAAAATACCGGATCACCTTTTCTGGCAGAGACTTTTTTAATTCATACGGGATGGGCTTGACGTCACTTTTTTTCAAGGAACCGCTCCACCCACAATGATGACAGATCCAAACGCCTTCAATTGTATTAACAGCCAGGCACTTTTCATTTTTCTTTTTTCTGGTCGGGGAGCATTGGGGGCAAGTTGTGCGAACCTCTGTCCCACTCCCTTGAACGTGTATACCGTAGCTTTCGAAACTCATTTAAAACGCCTTTTGGAAAAGAGATTGACTTGATTCTTTTTGAACGGCCTGGTCCTTGCCCCGAATGATGCCCCGGAAATATTTTTCACCTTTACCTGATTTCCAGTATTGGCCATCCACGTATGCGGTAAGGGCGGCATTGATTGTTTCGTTGGGGTACTGTTTCCAATATTCAATTTCTTTCTGAATGACACCGGATGAAATCTGACCGGTTTTTCTGGTGGAAATAAATCCGTCTATGGTTTGTTCGAGTTTTGATTTATCCCATCCGTTTATCACCGGTGAGAAAAATTCTAAGACAGAAATCGCCCTTTTATGTTTATTTACATTATCTACATTATTGTTTGTGTCCTTTGGTTGTCCCTTGCCTGTCCTTTGCCTGTCCGTTTGGGTGTCCTCTTTTTTGTTCGGATGTTGATAAAGTTCCCAGTTGACAATGGTTACAATAGAAAAATGGGTGTCCGTTTGGATGTCCAGATTTTCAACCTTTTTTAATTTTTCCATGCGGTTTCTAATCGTGGATGGGCTCATCTTGAGTTCTTTGGCTGCAGTTTTACGACCGAAAATAAATTGACCCTTTCTCAATAATATTTCGGTCTCTCCACGACCTGTTTTGACCGGGACCCACCTATCTTCGTGACCAGCTTTCAATAAACACCAAATCCAAACTTTAAGAAGTCCCTCATTCTGAAAGACTCGTGAATCTAAGAGCTTTCGATGGAGGAAAATGAACCCGGCGAGATCCATCATTCGGCCTCACTCATTACGACAAGGCGGTCATGGAGCCTGGACAGCCTGTTACTTTTCGGAAAAAAACGAATGGCCAGTTCGGCCACCCAGGGGTACAGGTGGCCGGCTGCTGATTTTTTGATATTTCCAATCTGAAAGCGCCCGGCCAGGCGCTTTTGGTTTTTGGGACGGTTATAGCGCATGGTCCTATGCCGAGAGGCAAACGCGGTTTGCATCTAGATATCTGTCTAACGCATCCTGGTCATAGCGGGGGGACCTGCCACCAACCAGGATATAGTCCGGGCCTTTTCGCTGGTGCCTCCAGTTGTATAGGGTTTGTACTGCGATCCTGAGATAGTCCGCCGCCTCTTGAGTTGTCATGAGTTTTTTGTCCATGCCTAAAAATCCTTTCGGTTTTGGGGTATTGCCGTTTTTTACCGGCGTTTTGGAGAAGTATATTTTTGGATGGAGATATCGTCACCCGACATAGCGGTAAATCCATATAAAGTTATATAGATTTACCGCCATATCCCTAAAATCGAATTATCCATTGATTTCAAATGGTTACAAATTTACATTTTTTATATAAAAATTCAGCCAGAACGGCTGGACAAGAATAAACATGAAATGATTTAAATTAACGATGATTGTAGGACTACTTTGATGAGGGGGATGGTTCTGCAATGACTCCTGATTAAACGTGCCCCAGGAAGGCGACCAGGAAACCGCCTGTTCGGTCCGGGTAGCTATTCCGGGCCTATCCTGGGGAAAGAGATTACAGCCTTAATTCAACCTGGAAATCCGTTGCGTTGACGATGGGCCGGACCATGCCTTTTTCCTTGATCAGATCAACAATCCCATAATTTGAAAGGGTTTTCAGTGTCCGGGAAAGGTTTGATTTTTTTCGCCCTGACAATGCTTCCAGTTCAACCAGAGACGCCGGGTGCCGGTCCCGGATCAATCTTAAAAGCTTTTGATTCTGGCCGCTCAAGACCTGACCCAGGGATTCCATGGATTCAAACCATACCTTGGGTTCGTTCTTACGGGGCTTATATTCCCCCTTGGCAATGGCAATGGTCCGGTGCTTGTAATCTTCCTTTGACATGATGCCGATTTTCATGGTTTTGCTGGCCATTCTCTTATCCTCTCAATAAATATTCATCCACAGCCGCCCAAAAATCTTCAAGCAATTGTCCGGCGGTTTCAAAAGAGTACGGTGCCACTTTATCCAAGTCGTGTTTATGGTCCCATGTGACTATGCGCCCGGTAAAGCCCTTTTTCCTGACCGGTTTCACGGCATGGGCATTGTCAAATCCAATCACCCGGGTATTATATCTGTCATGCAAGGACAGGGAGTACCTTATTCCGTGTGGCGCATGTTGGTCCGGGTGAATTGGCTTTGCGTTGAATTTTACCCAGTACCCGTTATCCATTGGAAAAATTTCACCGTCCAGATCCAGCAGGGTATCAAGTGAACCATATTTGCCATTCATGTTATCATCCGATGATAATTTGTCAAGGTTTGTCCGCCTGTTTTGGAAAATTTAAAATCCAATTTTTCGTTTCGGGTTTTTATCATCGGCCAGGAGTTTATCCAGGACAGAGAACACCACTTCGAACCGTTCGTCTGTTTGCTGTTTCAATTCTTCCACGGCCTTGCGCAGTTCCTCATGCTCGGCAATCATGTGGCGCATTTTGGTAAAGGTCCTCATAATCTGTATGTTTGCTCGTATGGCCCGGTCACTGTTCAATATTCCGGACAGCATAGCAACACCTTGTTGAGAGTGATCACGATATTTGATGGAAAGAGGCTTTATTTTTTGCAAGCTATCTTATGGAAATTTTTCACTCCCTTTGTCGTTCCTCATTTTTCACTATACTTTAGGGCCGATCGGTCCTCCTTCCGTTAACTTGAAAGAATCAACGATAAATGAGGGATAGATTTTTTGAATTAGATTTAATTACAGGTAGATATAAAATTCTTAGAGCGTACCACCCCTCCCTTGGGTATCGTAAAAATTTGCTGGTTTGAGACATTTTTATCAACTTTCCCATCTACCCATGGGGGGTGGTGTGTCAAGCTATTGTTTCTTCTCCTCAGTTCCACCAAATAGCATGAAAACGTGTCCATCAAATATCGTGATTGCTCTCACTTGTTCAGTGAAGGCATATGGCATTTTTCTGATGCCGCCCCAACTTGATGTCACAATTTGTGACTTCAAGTTTTCAAACTCCGACCGGGTCAACTGAAACATAAAATCGTTCGGAAAACGCTTCATGTGCCTTTTGACGGCTTGGTTTAATACTCTGGTTTCAACGCCATAAAGATAGGCCAGGTCCCTATCCAGCATCACTTTTACACCCCTGATAAAGTAAATTCTACGTTCAATTTGATCAACTATCGCAACACTGTTTTCATTCATTTTTGTTCCCATATCTATTTTGAGGTGACAATTTGGCACCTCAAGTTTATTTAGCCCATCTCATGGTTTTGGAGGTTACAATTTGTGATCTCCAATTTATTTATCCCCATGAAGGTTTACAACCTTTGAATCATCTTGTTTCTGCAGATATCCAGCTACTGCTTTACTGGCATCTTCAGATCCTTTTTTTAAAACCGTATCATTCAAGTGGGCATATCGCTGTAAAAGCTGTGGCGTTTTATGGGTGGTCAATTTTTGAAGGGTATACAAATCAATTTTGCCGGAATTGACAGCCATTGTGGCAAAGGTATGTCTTAGGGAGTGTATCGGCCTTGTTTCCTTTGGAAGATTTGCAGCGACTTTGATTTTATTCACCGGCTTGCTGATGCTTGACAGTTGCCCCCCATTTCGCCCAGGGAAAACATAATCACTGTCTGTCCGATAGGCCTTTTCTAAAACTGATCGGGCCATATCATTCAAAGGAATAATTTGATCTTTCCCTCCTTTTGGTCCCAGGATAGAGATAAAACCTTTTTCAAAGTCAATATCAGACCATTTCAATTTAAATAGCTCTCCACGCCTCATCCCAGTGTAAAGCGCCATCAACATAATATTTCCAGCTAAGGGGTGGTCGTCTTGCTGGATCGCATCATACAAACGGGTTAATTCTTCCGGGCTCAAGGAATCATCTTTGATATTGTCAACTTTCGGCATTTTAACTTTAAACTGCAAATTTTTGCTAAGGCCAAGTTCAAAACCGTAGTTTGCAATTCGTTTTAAAAGAGCCAAAACATGCTTCACTGTCTGAGGGGAATATTTTTTTAACAGCTCTCTTTTATGTCGTTCAACATCAAGGGCAATAATTTCATCCGGCTCTTTATTGCCGAACGGTTCTTTTATGTGCTGCTCGTATCGATTGTTATCTTTCGTGTAATTCAGATTTTTTTTTCTTTGGAGGGAATATTCTTTCCATAATCTGTCTATGGTGTATTTGCCTGCTTCGGCCTCTTTTTTTGCCTGTTCTTCGTCACGCTTCTCCTGATTGGTCTGTTGCTCACCGTCTATTCTCTGCCCCCGGAGAGCGGAAGCCCTGGCAGGGGTCATATCATCCTGATATTGACGGCCTGCTTTTTCTTCTACCATCTTGCCGCCTTTGCGGTATCGGATGTAATAGATTTTTTCCGGTTTACCCTGGGCGGATATTCCCTCAAGAAAGAAAACTCCGGCATACTTTGTTTTAAATCTTTTCTTCGCCGCCATCGTTTATTCCCCACTTTTTAAAACAATTATTTGGTTGTGATTCTTTTATATCAATGCTTTTAGTCGCTTAGTCTTCCCCACACTATTCCCCACATCTATGGTAAATATACAGGTATCTGTGAGTAAGTCAAGGTAATAGATACAACATCGAACAGATTGAAATTAAAAGGTTTTGGTATGATTTTGGGAAATACGGTAAATACAGGGAAATAGGCGATTTCGGCATCATGAGCCGTAAAAAACAGATCATCCCGTTTCTTGAAAAAGTATTTGGATAGACTGTAAATAAAGGGCTTTTGGGCCTTACTCCCGGCCCGTTATCCCAGCAAAAAATTAAATTAACCAGAATCAGCCCACGGCTGTTTTTGTACCAATGCCATCCGACGCATTCGCACAAAGAGAATTCAGGCCTTTTTCTCTGCTGAACCACCCTGTCCACAAAAAGGATACCCGCCGGGTTGATAATTCAGGGCCTTCCCCCCACTTTGCTGAAGTTTTCTGACCGACAAAGGTGACGGATGCCAATTCATGCATTATGGTTTGAAAAAGAGGCGGCACTGAAAAAAGTCAGCCGCACACAACAAAAGGGGGAACCCATGAAACAAACCACTGCCAGATCAATGCTTAAAGCCGGATTTGAAAACAGCTTTGCCGATCTTCCCCAGGACTTTTATGAGCCGTGTACCCCTGAACCCGTACCGGGCGCGGTACTGCAAAAATTCAATGAAGATCTGGCCCGGAAACTGGGCTTTGACTTTACCCGGGAAACGCCGGAACTGACGGATTACCTGTCAGGCAACCGTCTTTTTGCCGATGCCGATCCCATTGCCATGGCCTATGCCGGACACCAGTTCGGCGGGTTCGTCCCGCAGCTCGGGGATGGCCGGGCCATCCTTCTCGGTGAAAAAGTCACCCCAGACGGCCACCGGTATGATGTTCAGCTCAAGGGCTCGGGCCGGACCCGGTTTTCCCGGGGCGGCGACGGCAAGTCCCCGTTAGGGCCTGTGATCCGGGAATATCTTGTCAGCGAGGCCATGCATGCCTTGGGGGTTCCCACCACCCGGGCCCTTTCTATTGTTTCAACAGCAGAAACCATCCTGCGCCCGGACGGGGCCCATCCCGGCGGCATTCTGACCCGCATCGCACCGGGCCTGGTCCGGGTGGGCAGTTTTGAATACTTTGCCGCCCGGGGCGATGACAAGGCTGTCCGAAGACTTGCCGACTACGTGATCGCCCGCCATTATCCGGACATAGCGGGAAAAAAAGACCGGTACAGGCACCTGTTTGAATCTATTGCCTTACGACAGGCCGGGCTGGTGGCCCAATGGATGCATCTGGGGTTTATCCACGGGGTGATGAACACTGACAACACCGCCATTTCCGGAGAAACCATCGACTACGGGCCCTGCGCCTTTATGGATGATTATGACCCCAACCGGGTTTTCAGTTCCATCGACCTTGGCGGCAGATACCGGTATGCCAACCAGGGCGCCGTCATGAAGTGGAATTTGAACAGTCTGGGGGCCAGTTTGCGCCCGCTTCTCGGGAAAACCAGCGCACAGGCAACAGCTGTCATTGATGGTGTTCTTTCCGCCTTTGAGCAGGCTTTTCTTCAAAACTGGCGCAACGGCATGCTCAAAAAAATCGGCATAGAATCCCCGACGGATGAGGACACGGTCCTTCTGGGGGAGCTGCTTGATCTCATGTTAAACCAAAAGGCCGATTTTACCCTGACCTTTCGCTATTTGTCCGATCACACCAGAGACGGTGCGGCCATGACACCGGAATTTAAAGGTCTTTTCAAAAAATCAGAGGCACCTGAAAACTTTCTTGTCAAATGGCGAAAACGGATCAGCAAAGATAATCCCCCTGAAACAATTAAGGAAAGGATGGACCGGATCAACCCCCTTTTTATCCCAAGAAATCACCAGATTCAAAAGGCCATTGAGGATGCTGAAACCAACGATGATTTCACCCGGGTACACCAGCTGGCTCAAGTTCTCAAGCACCCTTTCACGGAACAGCCGGATTTGATGGCGTACGCCAATGCACCCGCCACCGAAGAACGGGTGACCCGGACCTTTTGCGGGACGTGAGGCACTATCTGCCTGCCTTCAAATGCCAAACTTACGGGTCATGCCTCCTAATTGCCTGACGGGTCTTTATCCCCGTGAAAAATCCTGAGCAGTTTCCGGACAGCGGTGACGGCGGGCATGCTGCCTTCGGAGACCTCCGTTTCAATATCCGGCAGTCTGGCGGTGACTTCAGGGTGTTTGAAAAACAGGCTGGTTAAGTGTTCATTGATCATGTCATGGACCCATTTGACGGTCTGCTTTTTTCTGAACGACTGAAAAACCCCGGATTCCCGGGTGATCCTTTCAAAGGTCTTTATGGTTTCCCAGATCTTATCGATGCCGGCGCCGGTAAGGGAAGAACAGGTATAGGCATGGGTGGTCCAGCCCCGGGTGGCGGGCTGAAGATAGTGAAGCGCCCGCTCATATTCGGTTCTGGCCCGCTCGGCCGGCAATTTGTTGTCACCGTCGGCCTTGTTGATGACCAGGGCATTGGCAATTTCCATGATCCCTTTTTTAATGCCCTGGAGTTCGTCGCCGGCACCGGAGAGCATGAGCAAAAGGAAAAAATCCACCATAGAGCGGACCGTGACTTCGCTTTGACCCACCCCCACGGTTTCAATGAGGATAACATCAAATCCAGCGGCTTCACAAACCAGCATGGTTTCCCGGGTTTTGCGGGCCACCCCGCCCAGAGAGCCCCCCGACGGAGACGGCCGGATAAAACAGTTGGGGTCCTGGCTTAATTTTTCCATCCGGGTCTTGTCCCCTAAGATACTGCCTCCGGATATACTGGAACTTGGGTCCACGGCCAGGACGGCCACCCGGTGGCCCTTGCCGGTCAGATAACAGCCAAGGGCCTCGATAAAAGTGCTTTTCCCAACCCCGGGAACCCCGGTGATCCCGATACGGATGGCCTGTCCCGTATGGGGAAGCAGCCGCCTGATCAGGTCCTGGGCCTTGTCCGCATGGCGGGGGGCATTGCTTTCCACCAAGGTGATGGCCCGGGCCAGGACCATGCGGTTCCCCTCAAGGACCTGGCCGGCCATTTCTTCAGCAGACAAAGCCTGCCGCCTGAACCTGGCCGGGGGACGGTTTTTCACAGAAGACAATTTTAAAGAACCGGCGGCCTGGGGTGCCGCACCGTCGTGCCGTGCGGCCACCCCGTCCTGAACCCGGCAGGCAAAGCCCTTGCCGCCCCCTTCAGGGGCCCACTCGGGAAGCTTTTCTAACGGATCACAATGAACCTTATCCCGGTCCTTTCCGGAACTCATGCCACTTCCTCAAGCCTGAGTTTAAGTTCCTCCAATACCTTCTGAGCGGCTACGGGGATCACGGTGCCGGGCCCAAAAATACAGGCGGCCCCGTTTTCCTTTAAAAACTCATAATCCGGAGCCGGGATCACCCCGCCGATGATGCACATGATATCCGGCCGGCCTAATGCTTCAAGCTCTTTGGCCAGGGCCGGCAGCAGGGTCTTGTGGCCGCCGGCAAGGGAGCTGAACCCCACGATATGGACATCGTTTTCAACGGCCTGGCGGGCCGCTTCGGCCGGGGTCTGGAACATGGGTCCGATATCCACGTCAAAGCCCATATCGGCAAAGGCGGTGGAAATCACCTTGGCCCCCCGGTCATGGCCGTCCTGGCCGAGCTTTGCCACCAGGATCCGGGGCCTGCGCCCTTCAAATTCTTCGAACTCTTTGGTCATTTTCACCACCCGTTCAAATTCTTTGGCCTCGCTGAATTCGGCCTTATACACACCGGAAATGGCCCGGGTCACGGCCTTGTGGCGGTCCCAGACCTGTTCAAGAGCACTGGAAATCTCGCCTAAGGATGCCCTGGCCCTGGCCGCTTCAATGGACAGGGCTAAAAGGTTGCCCTGGCCGGTCTGGGCACACTGGGTCAAGGCATTGAGGGCGGCCCGGCATTTGGTTTCGTCCCGCTGTTCCTTTAAGATTCTGAGCCGTTCCAGCTGGGCCTTTCTGACGGCGGTATTGTCCACTTCCAGGGTGTCCAAGGCCTCTTCTTTTTCAAGACAGAAGGTATTCACCCCGATGATTTTTTCCCGGCCTGTGTCGATATTGGCCTGGCGCCGGGCAGCCGCCTCTTCGATGCGCATCTTGGGCAGCCCGGTTTCAATGGCCTTGGCCATGCCCCCGAGTTCCTCGATTTCCTGGATATGGTCCCAGGCCCGGTGCATGATGGCATGGGTTAAGGCCTCCACGTAGTAGGAACCGCCCCAGGGATCTGCCGGCCTCAGGATGTTGGTTTCATCCTGGAGGTAGAGCTGGGTGTTTCTGGCAATCCGGGCGCTGAAGTCCGTGGGCAGGGCAATGGCCTCGTCCAGGGAGTTGGTGTGCATGGACTGGGTATGGCCCAGGGCCGCGGCCATGGCCTCAATACAGGTCCGGGCCACATTGTTGTAGGGATCGCCCTCGGTGAGGCTCCATCCCGAGGTCTGGCTGTGGGTCCTCAAGGCCAATGATTTTTCATTTTTCGGGTTGTACTGGTTGATGATCTTGGCCCAGATCATCCGGGCGGCCCGCATCTTGGCCACTTCCATGAAAAAATTCATGCCCTGGCCCCAGAAAAAGGAAATTCTCGGGGCAAAGGCGTCAATGTCCATGCCGGCATTGATGCCGCACCGGATATATTCCATGCCGTCGGCCAGGGTATAGGCCATTTCAATGTCTGACGAGGCCCCGGCCTCTTCCATGTGGTAGCCGGATATGGAGATGGAGTTGAACTTGGGCATGTTGGCCGAGGTATGGGCAAAGATATCGGAGATAATCTTCATGGACGGTTCCGGCGGATAAATATAGGTATTCCGGACCATGTATTCCTTGAGAATATCGTTCTGGATGGTGCCGATGAGCTTTTCCTGGGGAACGCCCTGCTCCTCGGCCGCCACAATATAAAAGGCCATGATGGGCAGCACCGCCCCGTTCATGGTCATGGAAACGCTCATCTGGTCTAAGGGGATGCCGTCAAACAGAATATTCATATCCAGAATGGAGTCCACGGCCACCCCGGCCTTGCCCACGTCGCCCACCACCCGTTCATGGTCGGAATCGTATCCCCTGTGGGTGGCCAGGTCAAAGGCGATAGACAGCCCCTTCTGGCCTGCGGCCAGGTTCCGGCGGTAAAAGGCGTTGCTCTCTTCGGCCGTGGAAAAGCCGGCATACTGCCGGACGGTCCAGGGCCGCTGGACAAACATGGTGGCATAGGGCCCCCGAAGATAGGGGGCAATCCCGGCAACATAATCCAAATGATCCAGGTTCTCATAATCCGCCCGGGTGTAAAGGGGTTTGAGATCAATCTGTTCGTTGGTGGTCCAGGCCAGTTCTTCCGGGCTTAAACCGGTTTCCTTTTTTACCTTTGCCGCCCACTGCCCGTAGGAAACGGACGGGGCGCCGGCATTGAAGTCAATGTTTGTGAAATCAGGGGTTTTCATGCGTCACCTCCCGGCATCAGGTGTGCCGAAATTTTGGTCAGAATCCCAAGGGCATCGGCCTTGATGTGAATAAATTCATCCACGCCGGCTGCCTTAAAATCCGCCACATAGGTTGTGGCATATCCGGCCACTATGGTCAGGATACCCGGGTCGGCTGCCTTGATCTGTTTGAGCATACCGGGCACAGCCGCCATGTAATCGTCATCCGTACCGCAGATCACAACGGCTTTTAAGCCCGAATCCAGTGCGGCCTTGACCGCATCCTCCGGATTCTCAAACCCGGGGGTAAACCGGGTTTCAATGGCGGCCACGTTAAAAAAGGCCGTGGAGAAATCCGACCGGGGTTTGTGCCGGGAAAGGGGGCCCAAATTGGCCATGAAAATCTCAAGGGGTTTGCCGGTGTTTTCTTTAAAGGACTCCACGGTTTGCCGCAGGGTTTCAAAAGGCCTGGACCGGCGCAGGGGTGACAGCTTCGGCACTTGAATTTCCAAACCTTTTGGTCCCAGGGCCTTTGAAAGGTCTTCCAGGGTGGCCCCGGCCTTTGCCGCAATCACAGCGGCCTGCATTTTTTCTTTTCCCCGGGCCGCCTTAACCGTTTCTAAAGCGGCGTCCAGGCCATCCCGGTTCTGGCTGCCCCTGTCCTGGGAAAGCCGGTCTTTACAGGCCGAATAAAATTCATCCCCTAAAGGCTCTCTTTGCCTTAACGGGGTTTCCGTTAAGTTGGGGTACATGTTCACCCCCACGATCCGGTCTTTACGGGTAGCCGTGGCCGCCACCCTTTCCCCTGCCGTTTCGCTGATCCGGCCTTGGACAAATCCGTCCTTCAGGGCCTGTTCCATTCCGCCCATGGCCTCCACTTCCTGGAACAGCTGCCAGGCCTTTTTGGCCAGTTCCAGGGTGATGTTTTCCACATACCAGGAGCCCCCGGCCGGGTCCGCCACCTTATCAAAGTGGGCTTCTTCCTTGAACAGGGTATGGACATTCCGGGCAATGCGGCGTGAAAATTCATCGGGTGTCCGGACCGTCTCGTCAAAGGCACCGGTATGAATGCTGTCGCAGCCGCCGGCCACCCCGGAAAAGGTCTCGGTACAGACCCTAAGCATATTGACCCAGGGGTCGATGACCGTCTTGTTGAACAGTCCGGTGCGTGCGTGGATGACCATGCGGGAGTCTTTGGCCCCGAAGGCGTCGGCAACCTGATGCCAGACCATGCGGGCGGCCCTGAATTTGGCGATTTCCATAAAAAAATCAGGCCCGATGCCAAAACAAAACTGAATGGCCGGGCAGATCTGGTCAATATCCAGCCCGCGCTGCTGCATCTGCCGGATATAGGCGACGGCCGTGGCAACGGCAAAGCCCACTTCCTGAACCCCGTGGGCCCCGGCATGGGCCATGGTTTCGGCACTTACCATAATGGTTTTCATGGCCGGCATCTGGTCTGCCGCCCACAGGGTAAAGCCTGCCATGGCATCATAGGCTGCCGGCAGGTCTGCGGCAAGGGTTCCCTCCCTGGATAAAACCCCCAAAGGATCCAGCCCCAGGCTGCCTGACAGGGTTTTGACCGCTGCCGGGTCAAGGCCTGCGGCCAAGAGGGCTGCAGCAGCCGGGGCGTTCATGCCGGCATCGGCCATGAGTGGTGTTTTGGCCATGTCCACACCATTTAAAATTCTGGCCCAGTCCTGGGCCGTGGCAAGGCTTACCCCGTCTTTTCCCACATCTTCTTTAGGGGCGGTATCCGGATTGAGCCCTTCACAGCCGGCCCGGTCCAGTTTAATGTTCAGGGTATCCTGGCCCCGGGCCAGGTCTTTTTTCAAACTTGCATTTAAGGTGTCGGGGTCCGGCTCAATAATTTCCTGGGCGGTCTGCCAGGCCGTGGCCCGGTTTCCCTGGGCCCGGTTCCCCCTGACATAGGGAGCAAATCCGGGAAAGGTGTCCACATGGGGCAGGCCCTCCAGATCATGCTTAAAATACATGGGCAAAATTGGAATCCCCTCGTAGGTCTTCTTTACCAGCACCTTATCAAAGGGCTTGCCTTTGAGCTGCTTGTCCACAGCGGCCAGCCATTCTTCATGGGGCGTGGCCGGGAAAGCATCTAAAATGTTCAGGTCTTCCCTCATTTAACACTCCTTATATATAGGGGTTTAGGCTGAAGGGGGTTAGGCCGAAGGGCTTTCTTTTCATCCTTCATCCTTTCTGCTTATTCCTTTCCTGGTACGGTAATGGCCCGCCACACCATATCAAACAACAGGCCGCTTTGATCGGCCAGGCTTTCCTTTTCTCCCCGCTGGACCCACATAAAAAACGAGCGCTGAACCAGGCCGAGCATAAAATCCATAAGGATACCGGCCGGGACTTTGGGATTGAGGACCCCCTGGCGCTGTCCCTTTTCCAGAACATCCAGGTAAAGGGAAATCATCTTTTTTTGTTCAAAGGTTTCATCGGCCATCCAGGTGGCCATGGGAAGGGTCATGAAAAGCATGCGGCCAAGATAAGGATGTCGCTCGTAATAGTCCAGCTGAACCCAGAGGACCTTGCGCATCTTTTCTTTCAGATCCTCAATGCCTTTGAGGTGGTCCACAATCCGGTCGGTAAGCCGGCCCAGCCAGATATCCACATAGGTGAACACCAGCTGCTCCTTGGACCCGAAATGTTTGTAAATGGTGGTAAAACTGACCCCGGCCACACTGGCGACGTCCCGGATATTGGCCTTGTGAAAATCAGCATGGGAAAAGATTTCCATCACGGCCTTTTCCAGGCGGCTGCTGACCTCGGGCCGCAGATCGGGTAACACTGTTTTATTTTTGTTCTTTAACTGGGTTTCCAAGCCGCCATTCCATGGGTTAAAAGTTAACAAAAAAAACAATTTCACCGGCTTTGAAAAGCTAAACTGGCCGTTTCGGGTTAGTCAGGCCAGTGGGTTCCGGCAAAAAGTAACAATGTTACCCTTTTGGGTAGGTATCATCCTGAACTCCCTGTGTCAAGGGAAAACCTTTAAGGGCCAGGGTGATCGCATGTAACTTGCCTGCAGGTGATAACCATTTTGATGATAAGGATAATAATGCAAAAAAAAGGAAACCGGAAGGAAGGGAGACGGGAGACCGAAACCGTCAAGTTCCCTGGTTTGAGCGGTAGGGTTGGAGCGGGCCATGCCCGCTCCAACCTATCATCTGCCGAAAAAATGATGATGGATACCGGATGTTGCGGTGGTGTTGGGCGCCCGTAGGGGCGATTCATGAATCGCCCTTACATGAATCGCCCCTACATGAATAACCATTAGGTGGGCAATTCATGAATTGCCCTACACCGTCATCATCTGTAATAATGACAATCCAAAATTCAATTTTATTGGAGTTCTTTATTTTTCAGTTTCGGAATGGATGGCTTTTTTTACATGGGATGCGCCTGCCGGCAGGTCCGGCGAAGCGGCCGGGCTATGTAAAATTTTTCCTAAATCGCCGGATTGCTGTTACATTTTGTTCCTAAAAGTAGCACCTTTTTTTCATAATTTTTCCTGTCCCCGCGGTTTTTCAGAACCACCTTTTTTTATTGAAGATTATAGAACGCCTTCATCCATGGGGATTCCGGTGATCCGGCGAAATCTTTGGGGTGTTTCGGAATATTTTTTGCATAATTTTTGAACGTAAACCCGATAATTTGATGCCTTTTTTAGGATTAACCGGTTATGGATCAACCATAATAAGGAGAAAATCAGATGAAACGCTTTTTGAAAGGCCTGGCAATCCCGGGCGTTTTTTTACTGGCCGCAGGGTTAATGCTCTGCGGACCTGCGGGTGCCGTGGACTGTTCCGGGTGTTATGGTGAGGCGCTGTCTTTTTGCGGGATCGAAACCCCATTAGAAAATGAGGAATGCTTTCATTCAGAATACAGCTTCTGCCTGGAGTTCTGCTGTAAGGATGGATGTTATATGGATGTTGTTGATCCATGCCAGGTGACCTGTTATGAAAATTATTATTTATGTGAAAGTGCCTGCCATGACGATTGTGAGCAGCAATATTGTGGAGAAGAAGGGTGCGGGGAGGGATACGATCCATGTATGGGAGAGTGTACCTATTCCTGTGAACAGACACGGGATGATTGCGGTTATCAGTGTGAATATGACAACCCGGAATTTGATTTATGTGTCACTGAGTGCCAGTCAGGAGGAGACATTGACGGGGATGGTGTTAGCGACGCCATCGACAACTGCGTTTACATCCCTAACCCGGGCCAGGATGATGCCGACGATGACTTCATCGGAGATGCCTGTGACAACTGCAGCAGCGTATCCAATCCTTACCAGGAAGACGATGACGATGATTATGCCGGCAATGCCTGTGATCTGTGCCCTTGGGTATACAGCAATGCGCCTTATCAGGACACCGACGGAGACGGGGAAGGAGATGCCTGTGATCCGGACATTGATGGGGACGGGCACCTCAATGAGTCGGACAACTGCCCCTTTGTATCCAACTATTTGCAGGAAGATGCAGACGGGGACGGCATCGGCGATGCCTGCGATCTGACAGACATCCGGATCAGTGCAGCCTCTTATCAGACCCTGGACCTGTCCATGAAAAAGGCACCGGAACTGGACAGCCCGGAAAACGGCCATGCACTCTATGACATTTCTCCGGTCAGTCCTTTCATGGCCGCGGCGTTTGATATCAGCAGCGATGATTCAGAACGGGTGGTGGGATGGTATGCCCCTGATACCGCGTTTGACAATGAACGGCGCGGATTTGTGTGGGGAGATGATTTTGACACCGATTCCAACACAGATGATGCCGTCCGGATTAAAATATCGGAAGAAAATGCTGACAATACCATGTTATGGGGAATCTACAACGACTCAAATTATGTAGGGCAGTACACTTTGGACGGTGTAAAACAAGGGGTGTGGGTACAACGGTCTTACGCACCGGAATTAGGACTTTATTCCTATTCATACCAGCCCCTGGTCCCGGATTTATCCGGTGCATACTCCAGCAGCGCCTGGGATTATGCTGTCGTGGACGGCTCCGTCAGCATTGTGGGCCGTTATTATAGCCAGACAACAGGGCAGGATCATGGCTATCTATACCAGCGGACGTACAGCCCCAACCTTACGGAAACCTATACCGCCATTAGCATGCCCGGGGCCAGTGGCACCTATGGCAGCGGCATTAACGACAACGGGCAGATTGTCGGGTACTACAGTGATGTGTCGGGTACCCACGGGTTTTTGTTTGACGGAACCAACTATGTCTCCATCAATGTTCCCGGGGCCGTCAGCACCCTGGCCTACCGTATCAATAACCAGGAAGACATTTGCGGCTACTTTTTAGGAACGGACGAACAATACCACGGGTTTGTCTATTCAGGCACCCAATTTCAGACCTTTGACATTGAAGGGGCCAAGGACACCTTTGCCTTTGGCCTCAATGATGACGGTAAAATTACCGGATACTTCAGAGATAAACTGGGCACCCACTCGTTTGTGGCACAGCCCCTTCCTGAAACTACTGTCTGCATAGGAGATTTTGACAATGACAATGACGTGGACAGTGAAGACCTTGGTGTTTTTGCGGGACTTTTCGGGGTGAGCGGCAGTGAAAGCCCTGCAGACATTGCCGCTCCTTCGGACAATGATGTGGACGGCCTGGATTTGGCCAAGTTTATCACCTGCCTGACCACGGGATGTCCCTAATTCGTTTAAAAAACAGATAAATTTCTTGCCGGGGCCTTTGTTCTCATTTCCAGAACAAAGGCCCCGGCATTTTTAACTCTTTCGGGACCAAGGGCTCAGCTGGGCCGGGCCACCAGGACCGGCACCTTTGAATGCCGGATCACGCCCTGAGCCGTGGAGCCCAGGAAAAAGTCTTCAAGGCCGTCCTGGCCGTGGGTGCCCATGATGATCAGATCAAAGTTGCCCTGTTGGGCTTCCCGGACAATTTCATCCACCGGGTCTCCGGTTCTCACGATGATATTCTCTTCGGCCAGGGGGCAGGTGGGGATTTCCTCCAGAACTTTTTTGGAGGTCTTTCTGATTCGGTCACGGACAGTCTCTTCTGCCTGCGCCACCGCCTGCCGGTCCATTTTTTCTTTTTCTTCTTTGTCCATCTGGCCTGAAAGGTTCATGCCGGCCTGGGAAGACTCCGCCTCCATGGGATCGCCGACCACATGCATGGCCCATACCTTGGCATTGAACTTATTGCCGATGGTGCAGGCGTACCGGGCGGCAAACTTGGCCGTGTCCGAAATATCCGTGGCAAACAGGATCTTTTGGATATTCATGGTCATGGGGCCCTGGATGGTCTCTTCCGGGGCTTTGGCCGGCGGGGCGGAAGGGGCCGCTTCTGTTTCGTCTTCGGTTTCTTTCAGGGGGCCAAAAATCCTGCTGGTAAACTTCACATACCAGGCCGCGGACTGGACCTGTATAATATAGGCCACCGCCACCACTAAAGCCGCGCTGGCCCCTTCTTTGCCGAATGCGTTAATGGCAATGGCAAGAGCAATGGACAAATTGCGCATCACCGATCCGTAGACCAGGGCAATGGCATCGCCTCTGGGCAGAAAGTACTTGCCCACCATACTGCTCAATACATAGTTGAGCCCGTAGATGATCACCAGGGGAATTAAGATGTAGAACAGCATGGCCGGGGCTGCGGCAATGCCCTTGGCCTTAAGGGCCATGGCAATGAACACGATGCCGATCACCCCTAAGGTGGACAGGGCCGGGAACTTGGGGCCGATATTCTTTTGAAAGGATTTCATTCCGTACTTTTTGACCAGGTGCCGGCGGGTCAGGAATCCGGCCGCCATGGGCAGAAAAACAATGATCACAATCTGCTGCATGACCTTGGCAAAGTTGATCTCAATGGAGGCCCCCATGAGCAGTTTAACGTAAAACGGGGTGGCAATGGAGCCTAAGGTCAGCCCGATCACGGTCATCTTGACGGCAGCGGCAATGTTGCCCTTGGCAAATCCGGTCCAGGAAATGGTCATGCCCGAAGTGGGAACCAGGCCGGCCAGAAGAAGCCCTAAGGCCATATACGGCTGGTTTCTGAAAAATATCAGGCCGGCCACCCAGGCCACAAAGGGAATAATGCCGAAGTTGATCACCTGGGTTAACACCTGGGCCTTGCCGTCACCGCCTTCAAACACCTTCTGGATGTTTAAGGTGACCATCATGGGGTAGACCATCAGAAAGGTAAAGGGGATGATCATGCCCTTGAGAAACTGGGCATCAAATATAATCCCGAAAATGAACCCCGAGACCATCATGACCGGGATAGCGATAATCAGATTTTTTGAAATTTTACCTAAGAATTTCCACATATGTTTTGGGGTCCTTTTGATTTAGGGGGTTAGGCTGAAGGGGGACACTATCCTTCAGTCTAACAGCCTTCAGTCTTCAGCCTACTTTTTCCAAACTTGGAAAAAGTTTCATGTCCGTATGGGGCAGGAACTGGGCCTGGATAAATTCGTCCATGAACCGGCTGGAACTTGAAAAATCCACATAGGTCATGGTGTTGGAAATTTCCACGGCCTTTCTTCTGTAATCCCTTGACATCAGGGCCATGTAGGCCCCGGCCACAGAGCTGTTGCCCATGTATTTGAATTTGTCCCGGTCAATGTCCGGCAACAGGCCGATGCTCACCGCTTTGTCAATGTTCAGGTACTGGCCGAATCCGCCGGTGATGATAAATTGTTCCACCATGGAAAAGTCCATGCCGATGCCTTCAAGAAGAGAAACAAAACCGGCATAAACGGCCGCCTTGCTCAGCACCAGGCTGCGGATATCAGATTCCGTGAAAATAATGTCGTCACTGGTATCTGCGTTTTCACTGGATTCAATGATAAAGGCCGGTTCCTCTTTAAACCGGGTCATCCTCGGATGGATGTCATATAAAAGAAACTTTCCGTCCTGGCCGATGACGCCCTTGTCCAGCATTTCCGAGAGCAGATCAATCATGCCTGACCCGCAGATGCCCCGGGCCGGTTTGTTCTCAACCGTTGAATAGTCCGGGTCAAAGGTGTTGGGGTTGAGGCTGATTTTTTCAATGGCACCGTCCTCGGCCCGCATGCCGAAACGGATCCCGCCCCCTTCAAAGGCAGGCCCGGCCGAACAGGCCGCAGTCATGAGAAATTCTTTAGAGCCTAAGACAATCTCACCGTTGGTACCGATGTCGATAAACATGGTTAAGGGGTCTTTATCGTAAAACCCCGTGTAAAGGACGCCCGAGACAATATCCCCGCCCACATACCCGGCAGGACCGGGCATGATGAATACCCCGGCATAATGGGCGGCTTTCAGCCCGATTTCCCCGGCCTTGATAATGGGGAATTCCGACACCGTGGGGATATAGGGTTCCCGGCGGATATAGGCGGCTTCAATTCCCAAGGCCAGGTGAACCATGGTGGTATTGCCGGAGATGACCACGTTCTCAATCTGGTGATGGCTCTCTTCAAGGCTGTCCAGGGCCCTTAAGGTCAGGTTGTTGATGGTGGAGATGGCCATTTTTTTAAGCTTGGCCACCCCGTCCTTTTCAGAGCAGACGATCCGGTTGATCACATCATCCCCGCAGGCGGCCTGGCTGTTATGGCCCGAGGCCCCGGAGATGATTTTCCCGGTGACCATGTCCACAATATAGACCACAATGGAGGTGGTTCCGAGATCCACGGCAAGCCCTAAGGACCTTGAGGCCTCATGGGCGGGTTTGACCTCCACAATTTCAGAGGAACATTTTTTCACCAGGACAGACACTTCCACATGCCAGTTGTCTTTCCGCACGGCCTGGGTCAGCTGCCGCATGACCCGGATGCTGGCGCTCATCCTTTCAATATCACAGCCGTTCTGTTTGAGACCCCGCTTCAGGCGCTCAAGATCGCTGACCGTATCATCAAGGCTTGGGGGCGCCATTTCCAGAATATATTTTTTCACCATGGGGTCCGGTGTCAGGACCAGGCCGGACAGTTTTTCAGTGGCCTCTTTGCCCATACCCACGGCCTTGAGCTTTTTCTCTAAGGTCTCTTCAGGAATCCGGACCGTCACATCGCCCGTGACAATGGCCTGGCAACTTAAAACCATGCCTTTTTGAAGCTCCATATCCGTAAGCAAAGAGGTATGGGTTCCGTTTTTAACACTGCCGGATTCCACGATCAATTTGCATTTGCCGCAGGAGCCCTTGCCGTTGCACGAGGCATTGACATAGACATCGGCTTTCCCTGCCGCTTCCAGCAGGTTGGTCCCGGCAGGGACCTTGACGGTCACATCCTGGGGCTGAAAACTAACCGAACAGGCCGAAGAATCATCGTCAGCGGCCTGGGCTGCTGCGGCTTTTTTTTCAGTTTTGTCAAACCCCTTTTTGGAGATGAAATGGATGGGGCAGGAAGATCTATATTTACAATATATATCCGGGTCCCGGCACTCCAGGCAGTCTTCGCACAGATAGATCTGGTGCTTCATACAAAGATAATTGGTTTCGCGGTCAGGATGATTGATGCAAGTGCCCATGATCTCTCCTTTGTTAGGTGGTTAGGCTGAAGGTGTTTGTTGAAGTTTATTAAAGTTATCCCGTACCCTTCAGTCTTCAGTCTAAACGCCTTTATTAGGGTTATAGGCTGAACCTAAGGTTTATAGCTTTTTAATTAATTCTTCAAGTTCTTTAAGGTCGGCCTCGTCAGGATGGCCTATGGCTGCCGGAGCATCGGGAAGCCATCCCGGAGGTTCAGGCTTCTGGCTTACCTTTTCAAGGACCTTGGGGTTCACCTCACCCTGGCAGGTGAATACGCCGGCCACATCTGCATTATTGGTCATCTCCACAGCATGCTGTATGGCGTTTTTCACATGATCCGAGCCCCTGGCCGCACCATGGGTGGCAAACAGAAAAATTCGCGACTGGCTGCCAAGGCCGGCCAGAAACGCCTGGGATTTGGGATCGGGCTTGCCGGCCATGAGCCAGAATCCCACCGCCACCAGGTCGTATCCGTCTGGGTCCGGGGCCTGGTCAACGGGAAAAAGGTCTTTTCCCCCATCCAGGGCATCATATATTTTTTCGGCAAGCTTCTGGGTGTTGCCGCTTTGGCTGGAATAAACAATCAATGTTTTCATTGGTATTCTCCTTGTTATGTCAGGTGGTTGGGCTCAAGTGTATTGAATCGCCTGTAAAACTGTTGCATTGGCTTCCAAATTTTTCCTTTTCAGCCCAACCCCCTTTTTTTAGTTTTCAGTCTCCAGCTTCCGGTCTCCAGTCTCCGGTTTCCGGTCTCCTGTTTCATACCCCATTGGCAGCTTCTTGAACCGGCCGCCGTAAATAATGGGATCACCCTTATACCCCAGGGCTTTAAAGTTAATATAATCGGTTTTGTTGATCAGGTGTTCCACATCCCTTCCCTTGGATTTCATAAAGGAAAAGTCGGTTCCCTTCTGGGCAATGGCTTTAAAATCCACATTCCGGTTATCCTGGTGGCACCGGTTGCAGGTTTGATCGCCCTTCAGGCTTTCATGGCACTGGACACAGGACAGGGCCATGTCTGCGGGCATGACTTCATGCTCTAAGCGCCAGTACATCCAGGTCTCTTTCCATTTGTATGATCCGGAGTAGGGCAGGTCCACGGCGTTCATGCCGTCCTCAAAGGCCTTGTCCCAGTCCAGGTTTTTCCAGTAAGCGGTTTTGTCCTCCTTGTTTCTGGGAAACAGGTGGGGAATCAGGATGGTTTCATGGTCCGCATCCACGGCCTGGATGCCTTTCATGATCTTGAAGGGCGTGATTTTGGACGAGGGATCCTTCATAGAGCCCACCGGTGTCGTCAGGTTGATGACAGCGGCATTGAGATCCACGGTATCCCCCATGAGAACCCGGTCCATATATCCTGAATACCACTGATAATCCGGGACAGCGGATTCCTCCCATTTAAACTCGCCTTTTTTCCAGTCATAGTCCGGCTTTCCGTACTTATCCATCTGGGGTTTTCTCTTTTTGTCCCCGGCCTTGGACCAGTCCCAGAAGGTCTTGGTGGGCTTGCACTTGGCAAACACAGGGGAATGGCAGACATTGCAGTCCAGGGTTTTGCTGTGGCTGTTCAGGTGATGATCTAAGAGGCCGCCGCTGTAATGGGGCGCCTCACCATGACAGTTTTCGCATGACACCGCCCCCTCGGCCACAGGGACCGACGTACTGCGGCCGGAAATTTTATGGTTCCGGGTCTTATGGCATTCAGTACAGGCAAAATCATATCCGCCCATGTGAATGTCACAGCTTCGTTCAGGGTTGAGCAGCTGCCGGGACATGTCGGCGTGTTTGATGGCGTCCCCGCCCCCGCCGTTAAAGTGGCAGGAACCGCAGGAAGCCCGGCCGGAATGCCCCACGTTCTGGGCCACCATTTTCAAATCCACCTCTTTTTTGGGCATGCCGGCTCCCGGCGGGTCTTTCTGGTAAGTGCCCGTGGTGTCGTGGCAGACCAGGCAGTCCATTTTTGTCTTATCGGTAAAATCAAAGTTTGCGTCTTTCCATCCATATCCGGCATGACAGCTTGTGCAACGAGCCTCGTTGCTGATGGGGCTGATTCAATAGTTGTTCAGGGCCGTGGTGCCCTTGCCGTGCAGGATGTCCTTTCGATGCCCCGTGGTATAAGGTGAAGGGCCTTTCCAGAGCCAGTGGGCGCTTGTCAGCATGTCTTCTGCCTGGGTGTCGTGGCACCTGAGGCATTCTGCCGTAACCTGAAAGGGATCAGCACCGTCGGGCAGGTTGACCAGTTCTTTGTGGTTGGGAACATTTTTTAAATGGCATCCCTTGCAGTCTGTGGGCCCTTTGGCCTCATCCTTGTGGCATTCCATGCACTGCTGGTGGTAGGCGGCTTTCAGCCCGATCCGTTCGGGATGGTCTTCATCAAAGGCCTCCTGGTGGCAGGCCGAACACCGTGTGGTTTCTAGGGCAGCCTCATCTTTTGGCCGGTAATGATGGCATTTGGTGCAGTCCTGAATCAGGGCCGCATGCCGTTTATGGGCAAACCGTACCGGTTCGTAATGGTCTTCTCTTTGTTTGATGACGGGGCTGTCCAGGAGAAAATAAACATCGGTAATATCTGATAAAGACAGGCCCTCTTTTAAAAGACGCATCTTGCGGGCGATCTGGTCTTCATTTTTGTACTCACTGACAAAGGGGACCGTTTCCAGGGTCCTTGCCTTGGCCGCTTCCTGGTCCGGGGCACGCCAATCCTTGGCGGCCAGGCAGACAGCGGTTTGCAAAAGCAGCAAACTCAACATTATGAGCCCAACCGTTAAGTTCCTATTCATGATACCTCCTTGGTTGTTTGCAAAACAGGTAAATAGGTTACAACAATCCTGTAAATGAACATCAGCGTGGCAATCAGGCCGAAGGTCACCATCATTTCCCCGATGGAGGGGAAATAGCCCGGATCACTCAAGGGCGGTTTAAACCCCACAATGAACACGTTGATCCGGTTGAGCACCACACCGCCCACAATGAGGGTGGCCGCTGTGAAAACCCCTTTTCGGGAGGTTCTTATTTTTTTGGCCAGCAGCATGGCCCAGGGAATCATAACCCCGAATACCATTTCCACGATAAAGGAATTGGTCTGGGCGGTCCCGTCCAAAAGATAGGTCCAGGTGCCCCGCACTGCCATATCCCCGATTTTCAGGGCCATGTAAATTCCCAGGAGGACAATGGTGATCCGGGTCAGCGGCGACAGGATATTCATTTCAGAGTCCAGTTTAAACGAGGAGGTGGCAAGGGTGGTTTCAAATACCACCATGGGATACCCCACGGCAAAGGCCGAGGTTAAAAACAGCAGGGGCAGGATGGGCGTGTACCACAGGGGATGCAGTTTGGTGGGGGCAATGAGCATCAAAGACCCAAGGCTTGACTGGTGCATGCAGGACAGCACCACCCCCAGGATGATCAATATCCACATGATTTTGTCCACTATGGCGTCTCCGATTTTCAGGACCGCTTCGATCAGGCCGTTGAGTCCGGCAAAGGGGCCGGGCAGGTTCACCCGCCCCTTGAACTGTTCGGCCACGATGGGGAAAAATTCAAGGTAAAGCACATTCAGGTAGCACATGACACACATGGCCACCTCAAATAGAACCGAGTTGGGGTTCCAGTTGAACATGGGCTTCCAGATGGCCCAGGACCGGCCAATGTCCACCATGAGCCCCAAGACCACAAAGGTGTAGCCAAGGACTGCCGTCAACAGGGCCGGCCGGGTGACGGGTTCGTAATAATGGCGGCCGAAGATATGGGCCAGGGCGGCGGTGGTAAATCCGCCGGCGGCCAGGGCCACCCCGGTGGCCACATCCACGCCGACCCACAGGCCCCAGGGCCTGGCCGTACTCAGGTTGGCCACATAGCCGATACCGCCGGTAAACCGGGCCATGATGGCGGCAAAACCAGCCGCCATAAAGGCCAGCATGACCAGGACCCCCGGGGTCCAGAAGGGCCTGTTTAAGGGACTTGCTTTATGCATGGCCGCCTCCTTTCTCGTCTTTATTTTTGCCGTCAGCCTTGTTGAAACCGAACATGGCAACCCCGAGCAGCCCAAACAGGGCGATGGGGGACCACAGGTAGCTGAACAGGGAATGCTGGATGGTTTCGGACAGCTCTGGAGACGGTTTGTCCGGCAGGACCGGCAGGTTGACCTTTTCAAAGGGAACCGCTGAAATATAAAGCCAGGACGTGCCGCCCACCTCTTTTTCCCCGTAAATATGGTTAATGTATTTGCCCGGGTTTTGAGTTACCCGTTTTCTGGCCACCTTGAGCAGGGTCTCTCTTTTGCCGAAGGTCAGGGCTTCGGTGGGGCAAATGGTGGCGCACCCGGGAAGCCCGCCGTCTTTTGAGATCCGGTCGTAGCAGAAGGTGCATTTCATGACCTTGGGGGTGACCGGGTCAAAATATTCATAGGCCGGGATTTCAAAGGGGCAGGCCACCATGCAGTACCGGCACCCGATGCACTTGTCGGCATTGTACCGGACAGCGCCGGTTTCATCTTTGGTCAGGGCCCCCACAATACAGGCCGACACGCAGGCCGGGTCCTGGCAGTGCATGCACTGGACCTTGGCAAAGGTGGGCAACGGTTTGTCAAACTGGTCCAGCTGCCCTGTGAAATACCGGTTGACCACGGTATAAGCCTTGTCATCGGGCCGTCGTTTTTTCTCAAAGATGGTACACTGGCAGTTGGGCCGTTCCGGGGCCGGCAAATGGTTCACCTGGGCACAGGCTTCCTCGCATTTGCGGCAGCCCACGCACCGGGTCAGGTCCACCAGGCACCCGTAAGGATCCGGGGGCGCTTTGGACTTCCAGGCGTTGGCAGATGAAGGCGTTGCCGCGACGGTTGCGCCGGCGGCCCCCATGAATTTGAAAAAACTTCTTCGGGTCAGTTGCATTGGACCTCCATTGGTTAGGTTGTTAGGCTGAAGGGGTTTAGGCTTAAAGGGTGTCAATCCCTTCATGCCTATCAGTCTTCAGTCTATCCACCTTTAGCTTCCGGTTCCCTTCCGGATACCAAGGCAGATACAATCGGGTTGTTTCCGGTGATATAGCAGTTCATCCTCTGACCGCAGGATGATGGTGGCCAGGGTTTTTGCCACCTCCTCATCTTTCAGGATGACCTCAAGACGTTCACCTTTTGCCATGGCGCTCAGACGGCTTTTGCACTTGAAAAGATCAAGGGGGGAAACAATGCCCCGCAAATCCAGAACAAGTTTTGCCGCCATAAGGCCTCCTGTTAATGTCTTCAATCGTCCAACACCTGAATTAGCAATGGGTGTGCCATGGCGAATTAAAATCATAAGTCGTTAATTTTGTATAAAATTTATAAAATCACACCCCCCATGGTGTTAAAGCACATGTTAAAATTTGTTTTGACACATGTTAAAATTAAACATATTTTTAACATGTGTTAAATTGGCCGTTGCAAACATAAACAGGCTGCCGGATCAGGGGGGATGGAATGGACGAACATGAGATGAACGTCTTCTGGAAAAAGATTGTGAACACCATCAACGACGGCCTGTTGTTCATTGGGCCGGACGGGTCCATTTTAATGGTGAACAAAGCCTTTGAAACCCTGACCGGGTATGCTTCGGATGAGGCCATCGGCATGTCCTGCCGGATCCTGGGGTGCGATGCCTGTGAACAGGCCCTGAAAACCGGCAAAACATCGGTCTGGTGCAAGTTGTTTGAACCGGGCCGGCAAGGGATGAACAAGTGCCGCTGTCTGCTCAGGCGAAAGGACGGCAGTTTTTTCCCGGTACTCAAAAATGCGTCCATCTTTAAAGATGAAAACGAGAATATACTGGGCGTTGTGGAGACCCTCACCGATATATCGGAAATAGAACGCCTGGATGAAAAGGTTCATATGCTGTCCCGTCAATACGGGAGGGACAGTGATTTTTACGGTATGGTGGGCAAATCACGGCAAATGGAGGCCGTGTTTGAAATGGTCCGCAAGGCTTCTGATTCGGCCGCCCCGGTGATCATCTTGGGGGAAAGCGGATCAGGCAAGGAGCTGGTGGCCGATGCCATCCACCTGTCCGGGGCCAGAAAAAAAGGCCCCTTTATCCGGCTCAACTGCGCGGCCCTGAACCCGTCGATTCTTGAAAGTGAGATGTTCGGCCATGCCAAAGGGGCTTTCACCGGGGCCTATGACAACCGCATCGGCCGGTTTGAGGCGGCGGACACGGGCAGCTTTTTTTTAGATGAAATCGGCGACATGCCCCTGCCCTTGCAGACCAAGCTGCTGCGGGTCCTTGAATCCGGGCAGTTTGAACGGGTAGGGGAGATCGATCCCGTCCGGGTGGATGTCAGGATCATTACCGCCACCAACAAAAATCTGGAAGACCTGATCCAAAAAAATGAATTCCGGCAGGACCTGTTTTACCGGATCAATGTTTTGCCCATTCATCTGCCTCCCTTGAGGGAAAGAAAAGAGGACATCCCGTTGCTGGTCAACGCCTTTATCGGGCGGCTGAACCAGGCGTCGGGCAAAACCGTCACCAGGGTGAGCCGGGAGGCCATGGACCAGTTCATGGACCACACCTTTCCGGGCAATGTCCGGGAGTTAAAAAATGCTTTGGAGTACGCCTTTGTCACGGCCGACGGCCCGGTGATCCGTCTGGAACATCTGCCCAAATCCATGGCCCCGGCCGGGCCGGAACCACAGGTTTCTTTGCCGGAAACCACCCCCCCGGAAAAGATTTTAGATGAAAAACAGCAGCTCATTAACGCCCTGAAAAAAACCAACGGAAATCAGACCCAGGCGGCCCGTCTGTTAAAGGTCAACCGGGTCACGGTCTGGAACCGCATGAAAAAATACGGCATTGATCTTAAAAAAACATTGGCATGCTGATTTGTATCCCCAGGGGAAAAAGATAAATATGGCGAAAAGGACATAAAATAAAAATATGGCGTTTCCGACATAATGAGAAAGAGCCTTTCCAGATCCCCCGCATTTTCCTAATTCTATTCTAACGAAAATCAAATTTATCCCGTATATGTTAAATCACGCTGTTTTGGCGTGGGGATGAGGGTGGTTTCCCTTTTTTCAATCACAAGTTGCGGGATGATAATGAACCGGTATATCTTTATTTTTTTGGTCATGGTACTGGCCTTTGGGCTGTCAGGCTGTTTTATTCCTGAAACATTTGATGCCGCTATCCACGTGGCAAAGGATGGGTCGTATACCTTCCAATACACCGGCACCCTGGCCTATGGCCCTGCGTTAAAACAAATACAGAAGGTTGCGCTCACCCCCGAAAACGAAACAAAGCTTAAGGCCATGGCAACAGAGTTAAAATGGCCCCCTGAATTTAAAACCGTCACCTATGAAGGGAACGCAAGATTTGCCGCACAGGTTGAAAAATCAGGGCAACCCAACGAAGACTATATATTTATCAATAAAGATTTTTCCTTTCTTTCCATATCCCACGAGCCCGACGGTACCATAAAGGTCAGTTCAAAAAAATGTGAGGGTGAACAGCTCAAGATGCTAAAAAATATCCGCGCCCGGATAGACGGGCATCTGACCATATCTGTGAAAAGCCCCATGAAGGTGCTGGACCATAATGCCCGCAGATCTCCAAGATTTTTGGGCCTTTTCGGGGATTATGAGTGGGACATTCAGTCATTTGAAGACCCGGTGTTGATGGTCATTAAACCGGCATCTTAAGGCAAAATAGTTTAACCATAACCATCTGCTCACATAAACCAAATCACCATACCCTATAATCCTTGACGGCAAATAGATGTTTGCTGTTTTGCGCATGGTTTAATGTTCATTTTCAAATGTCTGAACGAAAGCTCGTGTTGGGCGGCTATAGATCGTCGTCGAAACACCAAACCAAAAAAGGAAAGGAGAGAAAATCAATGTTTAACAAGTGTATTGCTGCTGCGGCTTTTTTAATCTGCCTGTCTGCCCCGTCAGTATGGGCGGCAGCCGCCAATTTTGCGGTCATTTCCGACCCCCATCTTTATGACACGGATTTAGGAACCACCGGAGAGGCCTTTGAAACCTATCTGGCCTCGGACCGGAAAATGCTCCGGGAGTCCGAAGCGATTCTGGCCTCAGCCTTAAAATCCATTAAAGCTAAAAAACCTGATTTTTTAATTGTTCCCGGCGACTTGACAAAGGACGGGGCCCTGGCCAGCCACGAGAAATTTGCCGGATACCTTGCCGCCATGGAAGCCGCAGGCATAAAGGTGTATGTGGCACCGGGCAACCATGATGTCAACAACCCCCACGCCTATTCTTTTGATGAGACCGGGGTCACTCCGGTTGACACCGTATCGCCGGAGGGGTTTGCACAGGTGTATGCCGATTTTGGTTATGACGAGGCCATCGACAGGGATGAAGCGTCATTGAGTTATGTGGCTGAACCCGTGGAAGGCATCTGGATTTTTTCCATTGATTCCTGCAAATACGAAAACAACATTACCCAGGGTTCTCCTGAAACCGGCGGTGCCATCCGGGAAGACACCATGGCCTGGATCCTGGAAAAAATGGCCGAGGCCAGAAGCCTTGGCAAACAGGTGATCGGATTCATGCACCATGGGGTGACTGAGCATTATACCAGCCAGACCGCTTTTTTTTCAGAATATGTTGTGGATGACTGGGAACAGGTTTCCGCCACCCTGGCCGATGCCGGAATGAAAATGGTGTTTACCGGCCATTACCATGCCAATGATATTACCCAGACCACACGGGTTAACGGCGGCCCCACGCTGTTTGATGTTGAAACCGGCTCCCTTGTCACCTGTCCTTCTCCTTACCGGCTGGTAACCTTAATGGACAACAAGGCCGCCATCCAGACCCAGTTTGTTAAAAAGATCAACTATGATACCGGAGACCAGTCCTTCCAGGAATATGCACAGGATTATCTGTACAACGGCCTTGTATCGATTGCCCAGGTCCTGCTCCAGAGCATGTTCGGGGTAGATGCGACTACGGCAGCTTATGCGGCCCCCTCTGTCGCAAAGGCCTTTTGTGCCCATTATGCCGGTGATGAAACTGCCGATGCCGAAGCTTGGGCTGCGATCAATCAATTTATGGGTGGTGATGAAGACTCCCAGCTGTTAGGGGGGGTGCTTTATTATCTGTGGACGGATCTGCCCGTGGCAGACAACAATGTCTTTTTGGATTGCAGCACCGGCATTAAATTGTCCGTGGCCGGGACCTATGCATACACGGATGCATCCGGAGCCAAAGTGTTTGATGGGGGTGCAGCGGAAATCCTGACCTATGACCCTTCTACCCAACGGGTTTTTGTTTCCAATGCCCATGCCAATACCGTGGATGTCCTGGATGCGTCTGATCCGGCTCACCTGTCACGTTTATTTTCCATAGCTTTGGAGGGTTATGGTAAAGGGGTAAACAGCGTTGCGGTTAAGAACGGTATCCTGGCCGCAGCCATTGAGGCTGATCCCAAACAGAGTGACGGAAAAATCGTATTTTTTGATACCACTACCGGTGACTGTCTGAAACAGGTTGATGCCGGTGCCCTGCCCGACATGCTGACCTTTACCCCGGACGGCCGTAAAGTCCTTTGCGCCAATGAAGGGGAACCCAGTGACGATTATACCAATGACCCTGAAGGGTCTGTTACCATTGTGGACTTGAGCGGGGGTGTGGAAAATGCTGATGCTGTTACGGTGGGCTTTTCTGCCTTTAATAACCAGGCGACGGCTCTCAAAGAAGCCGGGGTCAGGATTTTCGGTCCCGATGCCACGGTTGCCATGGATCTGGAGCCCGAATACATTGCCGTGTCCCAGGACGGCTCAACTGCATGGATCACCTGCCAGGAAAACAATGCCATGGCCATTCTCGATATTGAAACCCGAACCATTACCGGCATTGTGCCCCTGACTTACAAGGCTCACAATGTGGACGGCAACGGGCTTGATGCCAGCAACAAGGATGATGGTATCAATATCCAGACCTATGGCAACCTTTACGGCATGATCCAGCCCGATGCCGTGGCCGCTTTTCAGGTAGACGGTGAGACTTATTTGATCACCGCCAATGAAGGGGATTCAAGGGACTATGACGGGTTTTCGGAAGAAAAAAGGATAACGGGTGTGACCCTCGACCCCACAGCCTTTCCTGATGCCGCTTCCCTCCAGGAAAATGAAGTCCTTGGCAGACTCAACATCACCACCACCCTGGGCGACACGGATGAGGATGGTGATTACGATGAACTGTATTGCTACGGCGGCCGGTCCTTTTCCATTTTCAAGGCAGTGGACGGCGGTCTGGAACCGGTCTTTGACAGCGGGGATCAGTTGGAGCGGATCACAGCGGCCATGCTGCCCGATAATTTTAACGCCACCAACGATGACAACGATTCCTTTGACAGCCGCAGTGATGACAAGGGGCCTGAACCCGAAGGCCTGGCCGTGGGCACCATCAACGGCCGGACCTACGCCTTTATCGGCCTTGAACGTATCGGCGGTGTCATGGTGTATGATGTCACCGATCCTGCCGCTCCCGTTTTTGTCCAGTACATCAACAACCGGGATTTCACAGGTGATGCTGAAGAAGGCACCGCCGGCGACCTTGGCCCTGAAGGCCTGGTGTTCATCCCGGCATCTGACAGCCCCACAGGTGCAAACCTGCTGGGGGTTGCCAACGAAATCAGCGGCACCACCACCTTGTATACCATTGATGTTGACAGTGATCTTGAAGGGGACTTCAACGGTGACGGTGTGGTTGACAATGTGGATGTCAAACTGCTGCGGGTCCACCTTCGCCAGCCGGCAGCCACCCTCCCGGCGGCCGATTTTGACGGTGACGGAACCATTACGGTCCGGGATGTTCGCAAGCTGATAAATAAATGCACCCATGCCAGGTGCGCCTGCCAAGGGTAGGTAATTTGCGTCCTTGGTTTTTTGGGCCGGGTTGAATCTTAACCCGGCCCTAAGCCCTTTTTTTTGTTTACCTTTCCGGTCTGAGTTACACTTTATCGGAGGTTATCCCTTCCCTGGCGGATCAGTTCCAGCACATGATCAATATCGGCGACGGTGTGGCAGGCGTTGATCTGGAACCGGATGGTTTCATCGCCTTTGGGGACCACGGGAAATGTTAAGCCCACCACCAATACCCCGTTGTTATACAGAAAGTTTACCAGATCCCGGGTTCTGGCGGTATTCCGGACCAGAAGAGGGACCACGGGGTGAGGGCCGTCAATGGATTCAAGCCCTAAGCCTTCAAGGCCTTTTCTGAACCGGGCCGTGGCGTTTCCAAGATGGCCTAAAAGGTCCCGGCCCTGATCGCTGTCACAGATATCCAGGGCGGCCAGGGCAGCGGCACAGTCGGCAACACTTAGGGGGTTGGTGTAAATATAGGTGTCGGCCTTTTGCCGGACCGCCTCAATAACGGTGTCACTGCCTGCGATAAATCCGCCGTTCACCCCGAATGCCTTGCCAAAGGTGCCGATCACCATATCGGGCCAGGCCCCGGCATATTCGCTGGTGCCCCGGCCCGTTGCCCCGTAGGCCCCGATGCCGTGGGAATCGTCCACCACGGTGATGACCCCGTCTTTGAATTTGTCATCATAGGAGTTGCAGATGCTCTGGATCTGGTCAATGGGGGCAAAGTCACCGCGCATGGAAAAAATGCCGTCGAAAATCACCACCACCCGTTCCATGGACGGGTCCACCTCATCCAGGCAGCGTTTCAGATCGGCCATATCATTGTGCCGGAAAATTCCCTTATTGGCCGAGGGGATGTTGGATATGCGCATGGCCCGGATAATGGAGTTGTGGTTGAGCTGGTCCCCGATCCAGTGGGTTTTGGGGCTTGAAATGCTCAATGCCAGGCCGCAGTTGGCTGTATAGGCGCTGTTAAAGATTTTGGCGGCAGGCTTGCCCGTAAACTGTGCAATCCGCTGTTCCAAATTAGCGTGGTAGGAAAAAGTGCCGTCAATGAACCTTACCGCCCCCGGGCCCACCCCGAATTCATGGGTGGCTTTATCGGCTGCCGCCACCAGTTCAGGATGGGTGGATAAAGACAGATAAGAATTTGAATTGAGACGGATATACGCTTTGTCAGATCCCAGAAGTGTATATCTTGGGCCGGATTCTCCTTTGGGCGGGATATATCCGGTAATAATCCGTTCCTTTTGTTTTGCCCGGCCTTCTTCGCTTAATGCGAGAAGTTCCGATTCAAGGCTTTTGTCTAATTTTTTCATGGTCATACTGGGGTATCCTTAAGTTAATCCCAATCTAAAATGACTTTTCCTGAATTTCCGGACCTCATGACCTCAAATCCCTTTTCAAATTCCGTGTAGTGGAACTTGTGGGTGATCAAAGGGGAAATATCCAGGCCGCTTTGGAGCATGGTGGTCATTTTATACCAGGTCTCGTACATTTCTCTTCCGTAAATTCCCTTGATGGTGAGCATGTTGAACACGACCTTGTTCCAGTCAATGGGTGCCTGGTCGGGCATGATGCCCAGCATGGCAATTTTACCGCCATGGCACATGTTGGAAAGGATGGCATCAAGGGCTGCCGGGCTGCCGGACATTTCCATGGCCACGTCAAATCCCTCTTTCATGTTAAGTTCTTTTTGAATATTGCCCAGGTCCTCTTTGGCCGCATTGACGGTCCGGGTGGCCCCGGCTTTTCGGGCCAGATCCAGGCGAAAGGGGTTAAGATCCGTGACCACCACATGGCGGGCCCCGGCATGCCGGGCAATGGCCGCGGCCATGCAGCCGATGGGACCGGCCCCGGTGATCAGGACATCCTCGCCCAGCACATCAAAGCTCAAGGCCGTGTGGGTGGCATTGCCGAATGGGTCAAAGCAGGCCAGGACATCCAGGGGGATGGTTCTGTCACAGTACCAGACATTGGTCACGGGGATGGCCAGATACTCGGCAAAGGCCCCGGGCCGGTTCACGCCAACGCCTTTGGTGTCCCGGCACAAGTGGCGCCGGCCGGCCAGGCAGTTCCTGCAGTGGCCGCAGACCAGATGCCCCTCCCCGGAAACCAGGTCTCCGATGGCAAAATCCGTGACGTGGCTGCCCACGGCGGCAATTTTGCCCACAAATTCATGGCCGATATGCATGGGCACGGGAATGGTGTTCTGGGACCATTTATCCCAGTTGTAAATATGGACATCCGTGCCGCAGATGGCGGTTTTAAGGATTTTGATCAGCACCTGGTCATGGCGGATTTGGGGAACCGGAACCTTCTGGAGCCACAAGCCCTGTTTTGCATGGGCCTTGACCAGGGCGTTCATGGTATGAGGAATGGATGAATTCATGATGGGAACACTCCTTAATGTTAAGCGTTCATCATTCATCCTGCCCTTGTGGGGTAAAAATGTCAAGAAGGGACCGGTTTGCGGGCAGGCCATCGCATGTGACTTGCCCGCTGGTGATGCCAATTGGGGTGATAAGGATAATAATGTATAAAATTGGGACTTGGGATATGGGACTTGGGACTTGGGGAGGCCATGGATACGGCAATCCCCAAGTCCCATATCCCAAGTCCAAAGTCCATAATTGGAGATTCTCCTTATTTTCCATTCCGGAATGGGTTGCTTTTTTACATGCGTTAGCCCTGCTTTAAGGGCAATTGCGTTCAGCCCGCTTAAAATTTTGATCTAAATCATGACAAGCCATTTTAACGGTTTTTGAAGATAAGCTTTTGTAATGGGGTGGGTTTCTATCGTGAATATGGAATCAAGCCGTATCGGACGAGCGGGGGAACTGCGGGGGGAGGATGGCTTTGAGAAATTCGCCGCATGGGGTTGCGAATTTCTCAAGGCGGTTCCGGGGGTTTTCCCATGGGGGGTTACCAGTTCTGGGGATTGAGCATGGTTTGCTCAGCCTCTTTTTTCCGGATTTCTTCCTGATCCTTTTGATAGATTTCGGGTGACGGGGTGTATTCAGCAGAAACCGTTGTTACCACCGGCGTAAGAACCCAGGTAAACGGCGGAAACCCATACCAGTAATTTTCGCTCGATCCCTGAACAATCCGGACATTGTTACCGCCCTCTTCAGCGATGGCTTCGGTCAGGTCTTCCACCATCCCGCCTACGCCGACATTGCCGGCAAACGGGATCACCACCAGAAGATTCATGGCCACTTTACTGGTTTTTTTATAATAAGCCGGTTCTCCGTCCACCCCGGTCAATCCATGCCAGTTTGTTGCCGTTGAGTGAAACGCACACCCGCTCATCAGACAACAGAAGCAAGCCAGAACCACCATCCTTTTTTTAATACACATCCTGTTTTCCATCATTGACTATCGGCCTTCCTTTTTTAAAACAATAAATTCCTTTAATTTAACCCGGTGCCGGGCCTGTTCCGTTTTACCGGGCCGGCCATCCCACTGGATCCATGATCTTTACCAGCAACCGGCCGGGGCGGTAAACAACACCGTCCCGGCCGGCAAATCGGTTCTGTATAAAATAGGGTCTTTTAATTGTCAAGGTTGGGCCGGGCCAAAGACGGACCCGCTTAAGGCCACGGTTTTGAGGGTAAAAAAAGCGGGAACTTTTATCCTGTCGATCCCTTAGGCCCATTTGCCTTCACCCCATCGGATCTGTCCCAACCATCTTAATTATGTAAAAAAAATGAAGAAACGCAGGTGTAAATCCAAGATTGGCCTTGACATTAAAGCCTTTTCCAATATTATGGAAAATGACCTTAACCATTTTTCGTAAATAAAAAAATACAGCGGCAAAAAGGGACGTTAGCCCCCCCCCAAAGGAAAACCCTGAATTACGTTTCGCCCAACCGTTATATCTGTCGTTTTTGTGATACCATTGACTTTGCCGCAAATCCGTATAACGGCCACGGGCCGTCTTGGTTATCCAACCAAGGCCCGCCCGCAACAAATATTATAAAAATTCAACCGGTTGCAGAGTCTTTCATATAAAAAAAACAAAAAGCAGCCCCATTGAAGGCAAGCCATGTTTGAAAAAACAGGTCATAGCACGACATACGATAAAACAATGCTGGATTATTTGCGCGCTTTGATAGCCGTGAATGCCGGCATCGTGCTGCCTAAAAGCCAGGACCGGGAATTGCTTTCCCTGATTCAGGAGCGGCTGCATAAGAATGGCCGGATCTCCTTTGAAGAATACGAAAGCCGGTTGAACCTCAAAGGGGCGTTTGCGAAAGATGAATTGCAAATTCTGTTTAAACGCCTGACCATTGGCGAAAGTTATTTTTTCAGGGATCCCCAGCAGTTTCAATTAATTGAGACCAACCTGCTTAAAAAATGCATTCAATCGCTCAAACCCGGGAACCCCTTAAGAATATGGAGTGCGGGATGCGCCACAGGAGAAGAACCCTATTCCATTGCCATCATTTTAGACCGCCTCCCCCTTGTGGCAGATGGCCTGACCGTAGACATACTCGGAACCGATATCAACGAGGATTTTATTGCGTCAGCCAAGCAGGGGATATACAGTTCATGGTCCTTTAGAAACATTGACCCGGACATAAAAGACCAATATTTCACACGGCAGAATCAAAAATGGCACATCAGCGACGATATCCGGGAAAAAGTACATTTCCACCGGATCAACCTGGTCCGGGACACATTTCCCTCCCATTCAGCCGGTCTTGAAGCCATGGACCTTATTTTATGCCGGAATGTGTTTATCTACTTTACGCCTGAAACCGTCAGCCGGATAATGGAAAAATTTGCCGCCACCCTGCGGCCCGGCGGTTTTCTGGTCACCGGGCATGCGGAAGTCGTCCAATATCCGACCCAAATGCTTGGGGCGATCTCTTATCCGGAGTCCATGGTATATCAGCGGTATCTGTCCGGTGAGAAACCCTTGCAGCCCATCCCCTCCAAAAGCTGCGGCCCGGCGTTAAACAAAAGACCGGCAGACCGGGAATCCAGGGCATCTGCCCTCTCTTTCAGGACAGCACCTCCCCGACGGGTGGCCCCTGCCCGGCCCATGACCGATCCTAAACCATCCGGGCCCAAAGCGGCCATAAACCCCAAAACAGACCTGACCGCCTTATTTTTAAACAAAAAATACGATGCCCTGATCCAGGCAGTCGGAAAGCTTGACCCGGTGCCGGCATTTGCCGTTGTTCTCACGGCAAGGGCCGCTGCCAACCAAGGCAAACTGACCAATGCCGAAGAACTTTGCCGCCAGGCCATACAGGCCGATGACATGAACCCGTCCGCCTATTATCTGCTGGCACTGATTGCCCTGGACCGGGGGCGGCCGGAAGATGCGAAAGCCTTTTTTAACCAGGCCATTTATCTTGACCCGGATTATGCCCCGGCCCATTTGAGCCTGGCAGACCTTGTAGAACAGGAAAAAGACCTTTCCAAAGCCCGGGTTTTAAGACAAATCGCCGTGACCCTCATCGGTCGTTTGCCCGATGGCCAACCCATCGAATTTTTTGAAGAATATTCCAAGAACGACCTGACGGCGCTGCTCCAGCAGCAGCTGATACCGAGCCATCGTAAAAAAGAACGGGACGTTATGCCATGACAAAAGTATTAATTGCCGAAGATGATATGATTCTGGCCAAAATGATCACCCGGAAAATAACGGACACCCTTAAGTTTGAGGTCACCCATGTGACCACCTTGGCCCAGGCCATGGCCGTGATTGAACAAGGGGTAGAGGATTATTTCATTGCCATTTTAGATCTTTATCTTCCCGATGCCCCGGACGGTGAAATCATTGATATGGTTGCCCAGCATCTGCCGGTGGTGGTGTTTACCGCCCAGATGGATGATGATGTCCGCAGCTTTGTGGAATCCAAGCCCGTGATCGATTATGTGATTAAACATGGCGAACGCAGCATCAAATTACTGGTTGAACTGGTCCAGCGCCTTTCCAAAAACCAGAATATCAAAGCCATGGTGGTGGACGATTCGGCCATTGCCCGGACCATGCTGGCCAATATTCTAAAATCTTATCAGTTTCAGGTCCTGACGGCCGGGGACGGGGATGAAGCCCTGGCCCTTCTGGCCGAACACCCGGACATCCGCATTGTGATCACCGATTATATCATGCCCAATATCAACGGGCTTGAACTTTTGGAAACCATCCGGGGAAACCTGGACCTGGATCGCAAAGAGCTTGCCA
This sequence comes from uncultured Desulfospira sp., assembly GCA_963663165.1. Classification (GTDB taxonomy): domain Bacteria; phylum Desulfobacterota; class Desulfobacteria; order Desulfobacterales; family Desulfobacteraceae; genus Desulfospira. The sequence goes on from OY760175.1 coordinate 2,760,985, forward strand.
TCATCGGGGTTTCCGGCCAGGTCGGGGATACCTTCAGCGCCAAATTCATCAAAAACGGAGGCAATGATTTTCTGATCAAGCCCTTTTTAAAAGAGGAGCTGATCTGCCGCATCAACCAGAACATTGAATTTTTAGAACATATTGAAGCCATTACCACCATGGCCGAACGCGACCATTTATCCGGGCTGTACAACCGCCGGTACTTTTTTGAAGTCGGGGAACGGTTTTACGCCAATGCCAGACGGGATCACCTGACCCTGGTGCTGGCCATGCTGGATATTGACCATTTTAAATCCGTGAATGACGTTTACGGGCATTATGCCGGCGACCAGGTGATCAAGGCCGTGGCCAACACCCTGAATGATTCATTTCGGTCTTCTGACCTGGTGGCCCGGATCGGGGGGGAAGAATTTTGTGTGCTGGCCACCAATATGGACCCGGGCCATATCAGAATCACCATGGAACGGCTGCGCCAGGCGGTTGAAAATACGGTGGTCACGGTGGGGGAATCGGATATCCGGGTAACCATCAGCATCGGGGTACATTCCGATCTTGAAGAATCCCTGGCCGCCATGCTCAACCGGGCCGATGAACTGCTTTATAAGGCCAAAACAAGCGGCAGAAACCGCGTGGAGGAGGGATAAGGGGGGATGAATATGTCAACTGCGGCTCAAAGTTCTGTTAAACCGGAGACCCCCCTGCCGGATTGCGCCGGTGCTTATCTGGTGTTTGAATTCACCGGGAAACGGTATGGGGTAAAAGCCGCCATGTTAAAAGAGTCCATCCGCCTGCCCGAGCTGACCCCGGTGGATGATGAACCCGATTATATTGTGGGGGTGCTGAACTTAAGAGGACGCGTCCTGCCTGTCATGGACCTGAACCTGCGCATGGGAAGGCGGACCCAACCCTACACCATCAATCACTGCGTGGTGGTCCTGAATAACCAGGGCCGGCTGTTGGGGCTGATGGCCAATGATCTGGTAAAGCTGACCGATTACCTGGACAGTGACGTGGACCCGCTGCAGCACTTTGAGGAAAAAGACACCCCGGCGGCCCGGCGGCTGCTGCATTGCGTCAGGGGGGTTGCCAAAGACAGCGAAGAACTGGTGGCCGTTCTGGATACGGATATTCTGTTTTCCTCAGCCTGGCCTGAGGACAAGAATATCAAGGAGGATCTGCCAGGCCCGTTAACGGAACCCGGCAGTTTCTGTCCTGAGGCAAGCGATGCCGACCGCGCCGTGTTTCTGAACCGCCGGCAGCGGCTGATGCAGCACACTGAGGCCATGGACACCTCTGAATTGGCGTCAATGGCCGTGATCCGTATTGGGCAGGCCTTTCTCGGAATCGACCTGGGGATTGTCCGGGGATTTGCCGGAACCCGGAAAATCACACCGGTTCCGTGCTGTCCGGCCTATATTCTGGGCAATATCAACCTGCGCGGCGAAGTACTCACCGTCGTGGACCTAAGGGGGTTTTTACAATTGCCCCCGGCAGACCCGTCCGCTTACCTTCAGATTCTGGTGGCCAAATCCGGTGACATTACCGTGGCGGTTTCCATAGACGAAATCCAGGATGTCATCAGCCTTGGCCATGAAACCACGGCCCAGACACCGGTGGCCGGCGGGGCACTGACAGGGGATTTTGTCAAAGGGGCGGTGATTTACAAAAAAAAGATGATCAGCATCATTGATCTGGACCATATTCTCACCAGCGGCATGCTGGTGGTCAACCAGGAGAAAACTATCTAACGCATGGGGAGTACCTTTTATGAAACTGAAAATATACCAAAAACTGATTGGTCTGTTCATTATCATCGGCCTTACCCCTTTTCTGCTTATCAGTATCTATGCCTTTATAAACTCCAGAAACGCCCTGGAAAAAAACGCCAGAGACCGACTTTCATTTTTGCTGGAAAGCCGGAAAGAAACCATTGCCTTGTATCTGGATACCGTCAAAAGCCAGGTGGCCACCCAGGCCCAGAGTACCATGATTCGCAACGCCATGCGCCGATTTTCCACCTCATTTAAACAGTTCAGGCAGGAGGAATTCATTCATTTCAGCAGTGACCAGGAAGCCATTACCACCCGCCTTAAAACCCGGTACATCTACCAGGAGTCCCACACCCTGGATGCCCCCAGGGATGCCCGTTCCCTGTGGTTTCCCAAGGACTGGCATGTTCAATACCTCCAATATCTGTATATCGCCAATAACCCCTTTCCCATCAACGAAAAATGCGAGATGGACAAGGCAAAGGACAACAGCCTTTACTCTGTGGTCCATTCGGAATATCACCCCATATTACACCACTTTGCCGAAGAATTCGGGTATCATGACCTGTTTTTGATAGAGGCAGAGACCGGCCATATGGTGTATTCCGTATCCAAAAAGGTGGATTACGGCACCAGCCTGCTTACAGGGCCCTATGCCGATACCCATATTGCTAAAATTTTCAAGGCGGCGGCCGCCGCTGAAAAGCCCGCCATTTTTTTTAGCGACTTTGCCATGTATCCGGCCTCCTTCAACCGCGAAGCCGCCTTTATTGCTGCCCCCATCTTTGAAAACAAATCCGTCATCGGGGTCATCATTTTCCAGATCCCGGTGGCCCGTATCAACCATATCATGACCAGCGGCCACCAGTGGCAGAGTGTGGGGCTCGGCAAAAGCGGAGAAAGCGTTCTGGTAGGGCCTGACTTAAAATTTCGCTCCAACTCAAGGCATCTGTTCGAAGAACCCGAGATTCTCAAAAAACAGCTTTCAAGCCAGGGGGCAGAACAGCATGTTATTGACCGGGCCAAACAGCTCAATACAGCCATCGGCACCCTGTCCTATGACATCCCCATCGTCGGCGAAGCCCTGCAGGGAAAAAGCGGGGTTAAACTGACCTTGGATTACCGGGGCGTTTCCGTTCTGGCAGGATATGCCCCCCTTGACACACTCGGCACGCGGTGGGCCATCATCACAGCCATTGATGAAGATGAAATTTTAGACGCCTTTTTCAGCCTCAGGAAGGCCATGATTTTTCTCGGGGTTATCGGCATCGTTGCCGTGCTGGCGGCAGGGGGCTATCTGGCCCGTTCCATCAGCCGGCCCCTAAACGAGGTCATCGGTGTGTTATCCTCTTCTTCCGCCCAGATCACCACCTCTATCACCGAGCAGGAATCCGTGGCCCGGCAGCAGGCCAGTGCGGTCCAGGAGACCAACGCCACCATGGAGGAGCTCGGCACCTCCAGCAAGCTGTCCTCTGAACAGGCCCAGGCGGCCGCGGCCGGCTCCCAGCAGGTCCTGGACCTTTCCGAAGAAGGCCGGGAAAAGATGGAAGATATGGTCCTTGGAATGGATACTTTAAAAGAAAAAGTGGATGATATTGCCAAACAGATTCTTCATTTATCAGAACAGACCGGTAAAATCGGCGATATTACCAACCTGGTGTCAGACTTTGCCAACGAGACCAAAATGCTGGCCATGAATGCGGCTGTGGAAGCGGTCCGCGCCGGGGAAAACGGCAAAGGCTTTTCCGTGTTGTCCGTGGAAATCAGGAAACTGGCCGATGAAAGCAAGCGATCTGCAGAACGGATCAATGCCCTGGTGGCCGAAATCCAGAAAGTTACCAATGCCACGGTCATGGCCACGGAAGAAGGCACCAAAAATGTCAACCGGGGGGCAGAGCTTGCCAGGGCCACGGCGGAGACCTTTCAAAATGTCAGCACGGCCATTGGTGAGGCGGCCCGGAATACCACACAGATTGCCTTGAACGTTCAGCAGCAGGCCATTGCCGTAAAACAGGTGGTGGAGGCCATGGGAACCCTGAACCAGGGGGCCAAGGAAACCTCTTCGGGCATCGGCCAGGTCAAGGCCGGTATTCAAACCCTGAACGATGCGGCCCGGACTTTAAAGGAGATGGTATAACCGCAGCTGTTAGCTATTAGCTATGAGGTAACTGCAAAAGGCTAATAGCTAATCCAGGAAATATAAAATGATCAATGATCCGGAATTGCGTGATATATTTAAGGTAGAGTCCAACGAGCGGCTGGAAAATATGGATAACGGCCTGCTGGCGCTGGAAAAGAACCCTGAAGATGCGGAAACCCTCAAAGGCATGTTCCGTGAGGCCCACAGCCTGAAAGGGTCATCCCGCATGCTGGGTGAAGACCGGCTTGAAAAGGTGGCCCATGTATTTGAAGATCTGTTGGGAATGGCCGCCAAAGGCGAGATCCAGTTTACCTCCGAGATTGTGGACGAGCTGTTTGCCGGGGTGAGCGGCATGCGCAAATTAGCCGATGAAGTGGTGGAGAATGTTGAAAAAAGCCAGGTAGATGTGGAGGCACTGGTGAATGCCCTTAAGGCCCTATGCCAGACCGGGAAAGCCTCTTCTGGTATTGACCTGGACATGGGGGCACCGGCGCAGGGCTTGAAAACACCCCTTAAGACTGACCCCGGGCCAGAAGAAAATCTACCTGGAAAGCAGCCGGAAGAAGCCCCATCCGCACCTGAAAACCAGGCGCCGGCCGAGCCCCCACCCCAAAAAAAACCAGCCAAAACCGATAAAGCGGAACCGGCTTACCGAGTGGACACCATCCGGGTAGACACCCAAAAATTAGACCGGCTTATCAATCAAACCGGCGAGCTTGCCGTTATCCGGACACGGCTGCGCCAGCGGCTCCAGGATGCCGGGAACCTGATGGACTTATGGCAGGACCTGGAAAGGGCCTTGTACCATTTCAGCCATCTGCCGGGATTAAGCCAGGCCATCCATGACCTGCCGGCAGAGCTGGCCCAGATGATTCAGGCCATGCAGCAGAACCTGTATGAAGACAACACCGAACTGGAACTGGTGGCCAGGGATCTTGAAGACGGGGTAAGGCATTTGAGGCTGCTGCCCCTGTCTACCATCTTCAACCTGTTTCCGCGCATGGTCCGTGACCTGACCCGGTCTCTGGACCGGACTGTGGCGTTACAGATTACCGGGGCCGATACCACCGTTGACAAGCACATCCTTGAACAGATTAAAAGCCCGCTGACCCATATGGTCAGAAATGCCGTCCACCACGGGCTTGAATCCCCCAAGACCCGGGCAGAGAATAAAAAAGACCCCACCGGGGTGCTGCACCTGAATGCCTTTAAAACCGCCACCCATGTAATCATTGAAGTCCGGGATGACGGCCGGGGAATTGACCTTGACGCTGTCCGGGCCAAGGCGGTGGCCAATAACCTGCTTCGGGCCGATGAGGCCAAAGAGGCGGACAAAAACCTGCTGCTTTCCCTGATTTTCAAGTCCGGATTTACCACCAGCAAAATGATCACGAATATTTCCGGACGGGGGGTAGGCCTTGACGTGGTCGCCAGCGAGGTATCCCAGCTCAAAGGGACCATTGAGGTGGATACCACCCCGGGAAAGGGCTGCTGCTTTACCATCCAGCTGCCCATCAGCCTGACCACGTCAAAGGTGTTCATCATCCGGGTCCAGGACCGGCAGTTTGGGATTCCCGTGGATTTTGTCAAACAGGTCCGGCAGATTAAAAAAGAGGACGTGTTCAATGACAACGGCCGGGCTGCCATTAATATGGACCAGTCACCCGTCTCTATTGTCCCTCTGGCCTCACTGCTGGAAATCGGTGCGCCCCATCCCGGGTACGGCCCCTGTCTTATTCTTAAAAGCGGCCCGGACAGGATCGGGATTCTGGTGGATGAAATCGAGGATGAACTTGAAGTGGTGGTCAAACCCCACGGCAATCTGCTCAAACAGGTGCGCAATATTTCAGGGTCCACTATCCTGGGCACAGGCAATGTCTGCACGGTCCTGGACCCGCCGGACCTGGTCAGTACCGCCTATACCCTGGGCAGTACCGGTCTGATTGCCCGGGATGAAGAAAAAATCGAAGAACAGGAGCGGGCAGCCAGGCACGTCCTGCTGGTGGAGGATTCCATTACCACCCGGACCCAGGAAAAACGGATTCTGGAGTCTGCCGGATTTGAAGTCACCACGGCAGTGGATGGCCTGGACGGCTGGACCAAGCTTTCCAACCGGTTTTATGATGCCGTGGTGTCCGACATTGAGATGCCGAATTTAGACGGGCTTAACCTGACCCGGCGGATCCGGGAACACGAACAGTTTCAAACCCTGCCGGTGATTCTGGTGACCTCCCTGTCCAAGGATGAGGACCGGCGAAAAGGCCTGGAGGTTGGCGCCAATGCCTATATCTCCAAACCCAGTTTTGACCAGAGTACCTTAATCGACACATTGGAAAGGCTCATCTGATAACGATTTTTATTGAAAAAACCGGTATCAACAGCCTTTTAAAGCCCGTTGCATACAAAATCCAGGTGTCAATCCATAACAGACAGGAAAGGAGAAACGAGTGGCTCAAAAGCTGATGAAGTACTATGAGGAGGCAAAAAAAATGGGGCACCTATGACAAGCCGGTGAACTATATCAGCGCAGGCTTCATCAAGGCCATGTTCGAAAGCGTTCTCAAGATGCCCGAAAGATCGTTCAATGCGGTGGAGATACAAAGTATTGTGACGGGTGATGACACATCAATATTCAAAATTACGAGGACATAAATCATGGCTATAGACAGAAAAAAGATCATTGAGCAGATGTCGCAGATCGACATCCTTCCGGATGAAAACGGCATCATCGAGGGGTATAACGTACTGATGACCCAGATGCCCACGACCTTCTGGAACGGATTTGCCGAACAGCCTGACCTCCAAAACATCGGCCGGCATGCTTGAAGCCAAGGAATACCTGCTCTACAACGCGGCCCACGGATGCGGTTATCGCACCGGTCACGGCATTGTCACTTCCGATGAATGGAATGCCGTGGTAAAGCCCATGCTGGAAGAAATGCCCGAAGACGTCCTGCACGGCGCCTTTGCCGTTTTCACCGCCTGGGGCTGGGCTGACTCGGAAATCATTGAACTGGTGCCCGGGGAAAAGATGGTCACCCGGGCCTATGATTATTACGAGGCCGACATTGCCAGATACGGCCGGTCCAGGAAAATGAGCACCTATATGATTGCCGGCGTGTGCGCGGGGTTCATGGAACTGGCCTAGGCGGGGGACTACGACCCTGCGGGCAAGCCCATCGGCACCTTTGAATGCAGACAGGTCAAGGGCATTGAGTGCGGCGATTCTTATGCAGAACTTATTGTCACCAGGGCACATACATGAAGCCATAACCCCAAACACCGGCGCCGTGGTGGTCAACCACTGTTCCAATGTAACGGGAATAGCCAACGATATGCAGGCCATGGGGGCTGTCACCAGACAGCACGGCATCCCCTTTGTCGTGGATGTGTCCCAGAGCGCTGGCGTGTATCCGGTGGATGTGCAAAATGCCCATATCGCTATCCTGGCCTTTACCGGCCACAAATCCCTATACGGCATTCAGGGCATTGGCGGGGCCTATATCGGGGAAGGCATTGAATTGACGCCTCTATGATATCGGAATTACGGCTTTCAGAAAAAATCACCAAAGAACTGATCTTCCTGCTCGGCAAAGACGGGGATGTCCAGTACTTTGCCCATTTTGCCAGGCCGTTCTTCGAAATCCGGATCCCGGGTTATTATGATGTAAAAGGGATTGAAGGCAACAAAACCACGTGGGTGCATCTGAAGAATCCGGGCCGATACTCACTGGAGGCATTCATTGAAAACCTGGAAAATATGATATAAAATACCCACATCTCAGACTTTAAGTTGACCAGAGGCCAATTAACCGACACATTGGAAAGGTTCTTATGATTACGGTTTTTATTGTAGACGACTCAAGCTTGATGCATAACGCACTCAAGAAAATCCTTGATCCGGAGCCGGATATTAAAATTATCGGAACCGCGTCCAATGGCAGAGAAGCTTTGGAAAAAATTCCTGGTTTAAAGCCCCGGGTGGTGTTGACAGACCTGCGCATGCCGGTGATGGACGGTTTTGAACTGGTCAAAGAACTGATGCAGTCCCATCCTGTCCCCATACTTGTGGTCAGCGCCGTGGTTACCCCGGACATTACCCAGGGCGAAACATTCCGGATCCTGGAAATGGGGGCCATGGATATCCTGCCCAAGCCCGGCATGGGGACAGAAGAGGAAAACCGCATTTGGAAAAGACAGCTGATCAATAAAATCAAAGTATTATCCGGGGTGATGCCCATTACCCGGCGATTGGCTTCAGGCCGTTCTTTTCAGGCACCGGCTTCACTGAAAACGCCCCCTGTCATCCCTGATGCCTCAGTTCAGGAGATTGTCTGCATCGGCGCCTCCACCGGGGGCCCCATCGCATTAAAGGAAATTTTTTCCAGCCTACCGGGCAGCTTTGCCTATCCCGTCTGCTGTGCCATGCACATTTATGAGGGGTTTACCGACGAACTGATCAGCTGGCTGAAGTCCTATGCCCATCTTAAAATCGTCAAAGCCCAGAACCACCACACCCCTGAACCCGGATATATTTACTTTCCCGAGGACAATACCCACCTGACCTTTGATGGCGGCGGGCGGTTTATCCTCACCCCTTCCGTGTCCACAGACCTGCATAAACCCAGTGTGGACCTTTTGTTTCAAACAGCGGCCCGGGCCTTTGGCCCCAAACTGACCGCAGCGATCCTGACCGGAATGGGACGGGACGGGGCCCAGGGCTTATTGGAAATCAAAAATGCCGGAGGGCTGACCATGGCCCAGAACGAAGCCTCCTGCGTTGTCTTCGGCATGCCCAAAGAGGCCATCCAGCTAGGGGCGGCCCAGCATGTCCTGTCTATTTCCCAGATTATCAGCCAGCTGCTGCTGTTGGGCTGACACGCCGTGTCAATATGTTTAACGCACCAGAATTACAGATAGTCTGGGGGGTTTGTTTTCCCGATTCACAAAAAAATTAAGGACGATATCCCATGGCCGTATGCAAATTCAGTCTTCCCACCGGTGAAAAATGCCCTGAGACTGCTGTGGACAGTGACGGCTTCTGCAAATGGCACGCAAGTCAGCCACCATCCGGACAGGGACTTAGGGAAGAGCTGAAAAAAAAGATAAAGGCCGGGGAGAGCCTTGCCGGGTTTAACCTCAAAGGCCTTGACATGGCTGATGTTTACCTGATCCGGGCTGACTTGAGATATGCGGTCTTAAGTCATGCCAATCTGGTCAAAGCCCACATGTACGGCGCCAATCTTGAAGGGGCAGATCTCTTTAAATCAAACCTGGAAAAAGCCAACCTCAAAGCCGCCAACCTGAAAAACGCCCAGCTTCTGGCCGCCAATTTTGACGGGACCAAACTTGAAGAAGCCCTTTGGAATAAAGATTATGTTCTCCAGAATGAATGGGAGGCGAACCAGGCATGGAAAAAAGGCGACAGGGAGCTGGCCCGTAAAAAATATAAAGAGGCTGAAGAGATTTACCGGAGCATCAAACAATGCCATCGGCAGCTAGGTCATTCCAAAGACCAGAGCCCCTTTTTCTACCGCGAAATGGTGGTGCACAGAAAACAGATGCCGTTGTTCTCCTTTCTGCGGTTTTCCTCCAAGGCCATGGACATCACCACGGGATACGGGGAGAGGCCGCTCAATGTGTTCTGGACATCCCTTGCCGTGGTCTTTTTCTGTGCTTTTTTATACGGACTGTTCGGGGTCCTGGACCATGGACGCCCGGTTTCCTTCTGGGTGCATGACCGTACGTTGCTTGAAGCCATTGGAAATCTGATCTATTTCAGTTCCGTGGTCTTTACCACCATTGGTTTTGGGGATGTGGTCCCCTTTGGCTACAGTAAATGGATCATGACCATTGAGGGATTTTCCGGCCAGATACTGATCGCCTTCCTGGTTGTCTGTATTTATAAAAAACTTATGGAACGGTGATCCAGGCCTGAACGGCAGCGCTCTTGAAAGGAAAATGGAATCCTGGGCATGCCGCTATTCATTGATTTTAAGGGGAAACGAGAGAAGAACGCCTGTCCACCCCGTTTCCCCTATCCGCCTATTTTCTTTAACACCTGGCCGGCGGCGGTCAGCAATGGATCCCAGACCGGTCCAAAGGGCGGGGCATAGGCCAGGTCTGACTGGAAAAAATCCGCCACGGTCATCTGATTGTGGAGGGCAACGGCGGCCGCATTGATCCGGTGGGCCACCCCTTCTTTGCCCACCATCTGGACCCCGAGCAGGCGGCCGCTGGCCATATCGGCCACCATGCTGATATGAATGGGGGTTGATCCCGGCTGGCCATGGGCCCTGGACCGGGTTTGAATGGTATTTTCCCTGGGGTTAAATCCGGCGGCCTTGGCCTGCCCCAATGTCAGGCCGGTCCGGGCTGCCTCAAGATCAAACACCTTAAACACCGAGGTGCCGGCCACGCCTTTGAGTTCAGTCTCAATCCCGCAGATATGATCGGCCACGGCCCAGCCCGCCCGGTTGGCCCTTAAGGCCAGAGGAATCCAGCACTTTTGTCCGGTGACCACATGAAAGGCGTCGGCACAGTCGCCGGCAGCGTAAATATCAGGATCAGAGGTTCTCAGCTGACGGTCTACGCTGATGGCCCCGCCGATACCGAGTTGGAGCCCGGCATCTTTTGCCAGCCCGCTTAACGGCACCACACCAGATGCCACCAGGACCAGATCCGCTTCCAGCGTCAGGTCAGGGCAGACCACCTTTGCACCGCCCGAAGCTGGCTCAATCCGGTCAATGGATCTGCCCGGGTACAAAGAAACCCCCTTTTGCAACAGTTCTTCTTCAATCACCTTGGCAAGCTCCGGGTTCAGCCAGGGTAAAAATACGGGGCCCGGCTTGACCATGGCCACGTTAACCCCTCTTTTTTCAAAGGCCTCGCACATTTCAAGGGCAATATATCCCATGCCGATGACCACGGCCTGTTTAACGTTCTTTTCAACCAGAAAATTTTTGATCTGCCGCCCCTGATCCAGATTTTTCAAGGTCTTGACACAGGCAAGGTCCACCCCCGGGACGGCCGGGACCATGGGGGCCGCGCCCGTGGCAATCAAAAGTTTGTCATAGTCAAACGCAAAGGGCTCGCCGGAAAGGGTGGTCCCGGACACTTTTTTGTCTTTGGGGTCGATCTTGTCCACCCGGTGGCCGGTGAGCAGGTTGATCTGATTTTTTTCCCTGAACACCTGGGCCTTTCTGACCACCAGAACATCCATATCCCGGTCAGGATCAGCGATATTGTAAGGCATGCCGCAGGCACTGTAGGAAACGTCTTCGGTCATTTCCAGGACCGTTACCTTGGCATCTTTATTCAACCGTTTGAGCTTGCTGGCCGCACTCATGCCGGCGGCGTCACCGCCAATGATCACAACATTCATGGGTTAGTCCTTATATTAGCTGTTAGCTGTTAGCTTTTAGCTTTTAGCGGCTAAAGGCTAATAGCTAATGGCTGATAGCTAATTATTATAAGAAACTTCTGGAAAACCCAAGCCAAAATTTCTATAGTTGACAGGGGCAGCCAGGGTTTGGCTTTCCCCGGCCGGCCGAGACAACGGCGCTTAAGCCTTAAAACGCCCGCCAGGCAGCTTGATCACGCTTTGCGGGATTAAAAGGATAAAAATTTATGTTTACCTTGAACGATCTTTTGGATATTGCTGTCACCATGGAAAAAAACGGGGAAAAAATTTACCTGACCGCCATGGATCAGGTCAAATCCGACCAGCTCAAATCCCTGCTCAAATGGATGGCCCAAGAAGAAACACATCATGCCAAATGGTTTTCCAGTTTAAAAAAGCAGACTTTGGATAACTCAGAAGACCTTGAAACCATGCTGCCTGACATTATCAAAGAAATGATGGGGAAAAAAAGCCTGTCCCTGGACGAGGTGGATTTTTCTCAAATCAAAACCACGGGACAGATGCTTGCCGTATTTGCCGAGTTTGAAAATGATACGGTCCTTTTTTATGAATTTTTAGAACCCTTTATTGAAAATGCCGACAGCCTGGCCGGTTTAAAAAAAATCATTACAGAAGAGAATGCCCATAAAGAAAAGCTGATGCTCATGATCCAGTCGGTTGAAGACAGCGGGACCCGGGAGGCGGTCAGCCTTCAGTTTTAAAGCCCCTTAAGTCCGGTTGCCCGGTTTGCCGCGGATAAACGTTAACCCAAGAAGCCCTCAGGATATAAGATTGAACCTGTACAGAATGATCATCTGGTTGTTTTGCCTTTGTTTCATAATGGCCGGTGCCCTGCCTCTTTATGGGGTAGAAACGCCCCCTGACGGCACCCTGTCCTTATCCGGAGATAAAAATGCCCTGAGCCTTACGGCTGAGAACGTTCCGGCATCACAGATTATCCGTAAGTTAAAAGAACAGTTTTCCATTGCATTCACCGGCCTTGACGACCGGACCGAAAAACGGATTACCCTTTCCTGTTCCGGGCCTTTACTGGATGTTATCCAAAAATTATTAAAAGCGGCCGCCATAGAAAATTATGCGTTTACTTTTAACCGGGACCGGTTAACCGGGGTGGGGGTTTTTCCGCAGTCCTCATCACCGGACTCAGATCCATTGCCTGAAGACCCCGCGCCAAAACATTCAACGGCGTCCGCCGTCAAGATCCAATCCGTAATCGAAGGCACACAGGCGTCAAGAATCGGGCTTCAACCCGATGATATCATTATTGCCTATAACGGCAAACGGATCATCCATGCCCACCGGCTGGTCCACCAGGTCGAAAGAGATGAGTCCAAACCATTGGCCACCCTTGTCATTCTCCGGGATGGAAACCTTGAAAAGTATGATATAGACGGCGGGTTTATCGGGGTCCAGGTGGTGACCATCCCCATGGATGCGGAACGGCTTGAAGCCTATTTTGATGACCTGGGGATTTGATCCTTTGGGGAAAGTGGGAAAGCGGGCTTAACCAGAGCACAGAGCCCGCTTTCAATCCAAGTTGCTTACAGGGGAAGATCAGCCCTCTTTCCTGCCGTCAGGATGGCTTGTGCCTTTGACCACACCCGGCTCTCCCGTGATAAAATCGGTCTCCATGTAACGGACCACTTCGCTGGTCGGCAATACATTTGCCACTGTCCCCCCGGCTACCTTCAGCGCAATTTCCTGATTGGCCGTTGCCGTCGCAACGGCGTCGCTGACCACCACCACATCATACCCGCGGGAGTTGCCGGCAAAAGCTGTACTCAGAATACATTCATCGGTCCAGAGACCGGCCAGCACAATGGTATCAATACCGGCAGCCTTTAACTTTTCATCCAGATAGGAATTGCCGTTCTCGTCAAAATTCCAGAACATATCCAGATGTCGGCCATGATAAAACCAGCCGTCGGCAATCTCTTCCCCGGTCGGGGCAATTTCCGCCAAAGGTGCCATCCCGGGGGCACCGGTAAAAATATAGACCGCATTCTCCGGGTTTTTGGCCAAGCCTTTGGGGCCGTACCAACGGTCCATTGCGTTGCTGATCCCGTCGTCAAACCGGCGGGCCCAGGCACTCCAGACAATTCGGATGCCGTCACTTTTGGATTGGGCCGCCCTGAAGGAATCCGTAAGTTTTATCAAATGGGGCAGCACATCTCCGGCATAGGGCCGGTATTCTTCCTGGCAGTCATCTAAAAGCAGGGCCACCCTGCGGGGCCGGTCCGAAAGATTCCAGGACGCCCAAAAGCCGAGCGGCTGCCCATGCGGACCGCCCGGTGTGCTGGTGTAGTTATCCATCGGCTTTAGGGCCAGGTCCATGTCGCGATGCCTGCATGGTGCCTGAAGTGCTTCTTTGAGTGTCTGGATTTTATAGCCATCCATGTTGTTCATCATCACATTCTCCTGCAAATCGCTAAAATAGTTGTAACTATTCAGCTAATGCTGAAAACTAAGCAAAACAAGGGTCCGTAACTGTTCATCAGTGCTTCATATTTGTTTAGTCAGGACTTCGTAGCATACTGTTGCTATGTGAGAAGGCCTGAATGAGCGAAGATGGGGCACTGCTGAACAGTTACAAATAGTTTTTGTTAAAACTATATCTGGGTTGGCAGACCGGTTTCCATTCGCCATTAAGTAAAACATGACCCCCCTTGCGGCCTTTCCGGAAACCACTGATATGTTAATTTTATCTTATTTCCAGCATTTATCCCCCGTATACCCATTTAACGCTTTCTAATTCGCAGGTCAAGATATTTATTTCGAACTCAATGCATTATTCTGGAACCAATACAATGGGTTTAGCCCTCATCATTCATCCCTCTTTTCTTTTTGAAAACACTTAAAAATTTCAGGGCGATGCGGGGTTTTATCTTTGAAAAAGGTCTTAACTGGATAGGAAGGGGCAGGCTGAAAAGCGGGAAAACGAAAAAATGAGCCGGCGGGAGCTGGGCGGCGGGAGGGTATGGCCCCTTTGGCCCGCCTACCCTTTTTTCAACCCAAATGAATCAGCAGGGCTCTGAGTTTTTCCCGGGTCCGGTCAAATTCTTTTTGGAATGCCTTGTTTTCACTGTTGTCGAATCCGGAAAAATCCATCAGTTCCAGGGTCTTGATCAGATTGAGCTGGTCAAGGATGTGGGTTTCGGCCACCATCCGGCAGGCATTGTTATCTTTTTCCTTTATTTTCTGAACCAGTTCCGGATTTGCCCCTAAGAATTCCGGCGCGGCATACTCTTTTTCAAGCACATGGTAAATCAGGTGAAACATGCCGTCTACCCGGCTCATCTTGATCCGGGTGGGGGTGTGGAAAAAAGAAACATTTTTATCCACGTTGACATCCCCACTGTTCAAATACCGGACCCGGTCAAACCAGTTCAGGGTATAGGTCAGATAATCCGATGGCTGCCAGGTCTCTTTTTTCCAGACATGGGCCTTGGCCGCCTTTTTTAACCCCTCCATGCAGTCCTCGGTATTTTCATAGTTATAGGTCCCTAAAAGGGCGCCGGACTGAAAAATATCGATCCCGGGGTTATGGGCTTTGGTGCTGATCTCTGCGCACAAAATCCGATTTTCCTCGCCAGGGTTTAAAATGATGATCTTGCAGGAGGGATACTGTTTCTCAATGCGGACAAGTTCCGGTGCCGTATCCGGCGGAACAAGGGCATTGGCAGCACTTGAAGACAAAAAAGCGGCAAACACAGACGGACTTAAGTCCATTCGCTTTAAGGCGGATTCAAACAGGGGGATTTCCTCACGGCTCATGCCCCGGACAGGAATTAACCGCCCCTTTTCCATATCCGGTATAAACAATTCCATAATCGCTTCAAGACCGGCCTGCCAGTAGGCGCTTCTCGGGTCCTTATCCTGATCTATCCACTGTTTGGCCATTGAAGATATGTCTTTCATGCCTGGTTCCTTTTTTCCTGAAATTTTTTTCCTTCCGGGCCTGGTAATAAATCAGAAAGGGGCCGATGTTGTCAATATAAACATTTTTTCAGGGGTTAACAAAAACATAATATCCCGATAGTTATTCAAAATAATCCCTCTCCTTTTATGGGTCTGTTGCCCATAATTCAATGTCATTAACTTAAGCGTTAATACAAGAAACTGGATACAAGAAACAAGACAGGGAAGCGCCGTTGGTGCCCATTTTATAAAGTCTGCACGCACGGCCAGATTTCTTAAGTTAATGGCATTGGCCCATAACTATTAAATAGTCCGGACCTTTGAAAGCATCATCATTGGACGAATTCCGTTGCCCAATCCCAAGAGTGGCCGTAAATCCGAAGTCGTTTTTATTCCCCAAAAGGTGGCAGACCGGCTGCGTGATTATATTGCCGCTGAAAATATCCTGGAGGATAAGCGTATTTTCCCTCTGGGATATACCCATGCCGGGGAGATCGTTAAAAGCGCCGGCAAGAAAATCGGAATTAATGTAAGGCCACATGATCTCAGGCGGCATGCAGCCACTTATGCCAGCCGATCAGGCGTTCCCATTGAAATCGTTTCAAAAATCATTCTCCGGCACGCTAATCTGTCCACGACCCAGCGGTATCCTGGCAAAGTCAGCGACACTGAGGCCATGTATTGGATCGAGAATATTTACCGGTTTGGATGAAACGAGATGATCAAAAGTCTTTGGGCCATTTCATTGAGGTATGCATAACCCTCAAGATAAAAATGATCCCATCCTTTTCGATATATGGCAAAATGAATGGTAAGCCGCTTATAACCAATTCTCTTGTTCCTGGTACCCTACCGGGTCGCCCCATCCCCGGATGCTCACCCAGTGCTTTTGCACTGTCCCATATTTTTTGCCCCACACTTTGCGCTGCCATGGGGCGATCCTCGGTTATATACTTAATGGCATTATCCAGGTTTAATAATGCCGTACGGGTCCACTTAACGAGCATCTACACCCCACTGACTAAATGCACTTCTAACCTCCTCGTCTGTGGCAATTTTGCCCTGTTCAACCTCTGAGAGGCCAGCCTGGATTTCCTGTGCAAACCACTCTTCGTAATCAACAAATTTTTCTATGGCTTGATTAATTATCCAAGATCGGGAACGATTGAGAGCCTCTGCAAGATTATCAAGCCGTCCCAATACGTTATCATCAATTCTCACTGTTGTTGGCTTCATAAATATCTCCTGTATTTACCTGTATGCTCATAGACTACACTGGAACATAAAAAGAAACAAGCACATTGGTTTAAGAATCGATTCCATTCCCAGTTGGGAAAAAATCATGGGGGTGAGGCCACCTATTGGATTAGGAATATTTATCCCGGTAAAAATTTGAAAAGAATTGAACTGATCCCAACCCCCAACAATGGAAACGCCAGTGCCCATGAGGTTTTTCGGGGCAATAGCGACGGGGTATAGACCAAATAAGACCCCGGGGTCACACCCGGGGCTATATTCCGTGACCCCGCCCGGGTCTTTGCTCTGAGCCAGATGAGGTCCTAAAACACAATGATTCTGGATAGTAATCCGAAAGGGACCGGAAGAGTCCCCGGACTATCCCTGTAAGCACTCACTTTTTTGAAATTATGTCTTGAACACTAAAAATAAACTTTTATTGGAAGACAAACCTTATATTTTCCATCCTTTTCCCCACTTGTCAGGGCTGCCGGATCAAGGCCAGAATCATCTCTTCGACCTTGCCGCCGATCCGTTTCATGTGGCCGATCCGCTCCTTGTCTGTCCGGCCCGGATAGTTGCGAAAGGAGATCAGGATGCCGCTTAAGCAGGAAAAAAAGGTGTGGGCAAGAATTCTTGAATCTTTCTGGCATCCCATTTTATGGAACATGGACTCAAACAGATCCATGAGCAACTGGCCGGCCTGGTTGAGCTTGTCCACGGCCGTCATCTCCCGGGAACCGTGAAGGGCAAAATGGGTGATCATCCGCCACTGGGCTTTGTTAACAATATAATAGTCAAGGAACTCGTCTACGGCGGCCTTGATATACCCCTCATCAATGGATTCAATCTTTTTTCTTAACCGGTCCACAAAGGCTTTGGCATCCCGGCTGGCAATCACCGCATACAGTTCTTCCTGGCTTTTAAAATAGGTGTAAATGGAAGACTTTGAGATGCCGGCCACCTTGGCGATTTCCGCCATACTCACCTGGTCATAGGTTTTGGCCCCGAAGACCTCCCGGCCCGCGTCAATAATAATCTTCTGTCTTAAATTCCTTTCCTTGGCCTTGAGCCTCCCCAAGGTGGTGTTTTTTCCCATATCCTTCTCCGCCCGGTTTCAAGCCGCCTCATGGGGGCTAACCCGTACCGCCCCTTAAGCTAACCTATTGATAAAACCATAATATCTTTGACATACCATAATCGGGCCATTTTCACAAGCCATGGTTGACAACATGAACAACGTTTTATATAAAGACCAGTAAACAACGGTGTATTTTCCGGTTGAACATCACAAAAAAGGAAAAACAAAAGCACCATGACTGATCCCAAGCCCTGGCTCAAATTTTATTCAGACATTCCCCAAAGCCTGGATTATCCAGACCTGACCATGTACCAGGCCCTGATGAAAACCGTAAACCGGTTTCCGGACAAAGTGGCCTGGGATTTTATGGGCACCCTTTGCACCTACAAGGAATTTGGCCGGCTGATTGAAAGATGCGCCCATGCCCTGGCAGGCCTTGGCCTCCAAAAAGGGGACCCCATTACCATATCCATGCCCACCTGCCCCCAGGGCATCATCTGTTTTTATGCGGCCAACCGGATCGGTGCTGTTGCCGCCATGATCCATCCCCTGTCCACCCAAAGCGAAATCGAATTTTATTTAACCCTGTCCACCTCCACCATGGCATTGACCCTGGATGCCTTTTACGGCAAATTTACCAAAGCCATGGAACCAACCCCCTGCAACCGGCTTATCCTGACCCAAATTACAGATTTTCTGTCCCCTGTGAAACAGTTTGGATTCTGGGTCACCCGGGGCAGAAAAATCCCCAAGGTTCCCCGGGACAGCCGGGTGTCCTGGTGGAAGGACATCATGGACACCGCCTTTAAAGAACAGGCTCCTCCAAAAGTTCATGCCGACGATACCGCGGTTATCCTGTATTCCGGCGGCACCACGGGAAGGCCCAAAGGAATTTTATTGTCCAACGCCAATTTTATCAGCGAGGGCATGATGGTGGCGGCCTGGGGCAACCTTACCGCAGATGACGCCATTTTGGCCATTTTGCCCATTTTCCATGGATTCGGACTTGGGGTCTGCGTTAACGGCGCGTTTATGGCAGGAGCCCGGTCCATCCTGGTGCCCCAGTTCACCCCTGACATCGTGGCAAAGCTGGTCAAAACCAAAAAGCCCAGCTTCATCATCGGGGTTCCCACCCTGTTTGCAGCCCTGATTAAAAACAAAACCTTTGCCCGTTCCGATCTGTCCTGCCTGAAAGCGGCATTTTCCGGTGCCGACACCCTGCCCTATGTGGTCAAACAGGGATTTGAGGAACTGGTAAAAAAACAGGGGGGCCGCACCAAACTTTTGGAAGGATACGGCCTGACCGAGGCCGTGACTGCTGTCATGGCCATGCCCATGGGTCATTACCGGGAAGGCAGCATCGGGATTCCCTTTCCGGACATGGCTGCCAAGGTTGTTGACCCGGATACCTTAACGGAAAAGCCTGTTGGGGAGGACGGCGAACTGTGCCTGTCCGGGCCGGCGGTCATGAAAGGATATCTGAACCAGGAAGCTGAAACCCAAAATGTGCTGAAAGTCCATGATGATCAGAAAACCTGGCTTCATACCGGAGACATGGTTTCCCAGGACAAGGACGGATTCTTTTATTTTAAACTCCGGCTTAAGCGGATGATTAAATCCTCGGGCATGAACGTTTTTCCGGCCCAGGTAGAGGATGTGATCTATAGCCATGATGCCGTGTCCGCGGTCTGTGTCATCGGGGTTCCTGATCCCGAACAGGTAAAACGGATAAAGGCTTTTGTGGTATTGCAAAAAGGGTTTGAACCCGGACCTGAAATGGAAGCCGAAATCATTGCCCACTGCCGCAAAACCCTGATTAAATGGAGCTGCCCCAGGGAAATTGAGTTCAGGGATGCCCTGCCCACTACCCTGGTTGGAAAAATTGCTTTTCACACCCTTGAACAAGAAGAATTAGGGCGGTTAAAGGCCCGGGGGGAATTCACGGGAGAAGAAAATTCATGAACGATATTCAAGCCTTTTACGAGGCCGCAGCCCATCCTGAAGCCCAGGCAGCCCGCATCAAATCCAAATCACCTGAAAAAAGGATCATTGGCCACGTCTGCTCCTATGCCCCGGAAGAACTCATATATGCGGCCGGATGCCATCCTGTGCGGATCTTTCCGGGAAAAGAGCGGGCCACAGGGCTTTCCGACACCCACCTTCAGTCCTATTGCTGTTCACTGGTCCGGGGCATCCTTGAGCAGTGCCTTTCCGGACGCCTGAATTTTCTGGACGGTATCATCTTTCCCCACACCTGTGATTCCATGATGCGGTTAAGTGATATTGTCCGGTTGAACGGACAGACGGCTTTTTTCTCCGATGTGATTTTACCGGCCAAGCTTCATACCGACAGTGCCTCAGATTATTTAAAGGCCGTGCTTGAACGGTTCTGCAAAAATCTTGAATCCCATACCGGCCGGGTCATCACAGAAGCGGACCTTAAAGGGGCGGTCCGCCTTTTTAACGCCATTCGGAAAAACCTTTCAAGACTTTATGAACTGACGGCTCAAACCCCCGGGGTGATGTCGGGAAAAGACCTTTGGGCCATTGTACAGGGCGCCATGATCATGGAGCGGGGTGAGCTTCTAAAACGGCTTGAGTCCATTGTTTCAACCATAGAACAGGCAAAGGGGATGCCCTTTGACGGCCCGCGCCTGATCCTGTCCGGATCTGTCTGCACCACGCCGGAAATCTACGGCCTGATTGAAGATTCCGGAGCTGCTGTGGTGGCTGATGACTTGTGTACCGGGCAGCGGTGGTTTGACGGGCAGATCAATGAGACCCTGCCGCCCCTGGAGGCCTTGACCCGGCGGTACACCCGGCGGCTGATCTGTCCGGCCAAATACGCCGGGACCCTTGCCCGGGCAGAGCAGCTGGTGGTCATGGTAAAACAACAAAACGCCGACGGGGTGGTTTTCCTGGTCTATAAATTCTGTGATCCCCACGCCTTTGACATGCCATATCTAAAGGAAGTCCTGGATGAAGCCGGCATCAAAAACCAGGTCATCGAAATAGACGAAGGGCAGCAGAGTACGGGACAGACTGCGACCCGGCTGGAAACCTTTATCCAGATGCTGTAAACCAGGAAACCGTCCATCACCGACAGCTAATGGCTAACCGCTAAAAGCTTATAGCTATCAAAGGAACAACCCAATGCCGGACAAAGAATATATTAAAATAAAATCAGCCAAAAAAATGCGGGATATCATGGGGCTGTACTATATGGATGCCTTAAGCGCGGCCCAAAATAATAAACAGGTGGCCTGGATCACCTCGGGCGGTCCTGTGGAACCGCTGGTGGCCATGGATATCATTCCGGTTTATCCGGAAAACCACGGGGCCATGATCGGGGCCTCCAAAATGGGAGAGGACTTGTGCGTCAAGGCCGAAGAAATGGGATACAGCACAGACCTTTGCTCCTATGCCAGGGCCGACATTGCCTGCTCTGTGGTCAAGGGCGGCCCCATTGGCGGACTTCCCCGGCCGGATATGCTGATTTGCTGCAACAACATCTGCAGCACAGTGGTCAAATGGTACGAGGTCCAGGCCCGTTTTTTCAATGTGCCCTTGTTTCTCCTGGACACGCCCGTCTGCCATGGGGAATACACAAAAGAAGCGGATGCCTATGTAAAGGCCCAGATCCGTGAGTACATTGAATTTTTAGAGACCATGACCGGCACCCGGCTGGATCAGGACCGGATGGCGCAAACCGGAAGGCTCTCCCTGGAAGGGCAGAAATTATGGCAGCAGGTGCTGGCCGCAACCCGGCACAAGCCCTCTCCCATGAGCGCCTTTGACGCTTTTTTTTTCCTGGCCCTGATCGTGACCCTGAGGGGGACTCAGACCGCCGTGGATTTTTACAAAGAACTGCTCCGTGAAATGGCGCAGCGCATCCAGAACAACATTGGGGTGGTGCCCGACGAAGCCTTCCGGCTGCTCTGGGATAATTTGCCGGTCTGGCACGAACTGCGGTGGCTTTCAAAAACCTTTGCCGGCCATAAGGCATGCCTGGTGGCCGACACCTATACCTCGGCCTGGTGCAGTGCCATAGATTACATTGACCCTGAGGATTTTTTAGGGTCTATGCCCAGGGCCTACACCAATATCTACCTGAATACCGGCGTGGACCGGATGGCCGATCAGGTACTTGAGTATATCCGGTATTACGATGTTAACGGCCTGGTCATGCATTCCAACCGCTCCTGCAAGCCTTACTCTCTAGGGCAGATGGATATCATGAACCGGGTCAAAAACGCCATGGACATTCCGGTTCTCATGCTTGAGGCAGACATGACCGACCCCCGAAGCTTTTCAAAATCCCAGGCAGAAACCAGAATTGATGCATTCATGGAAATCGTCAAACAAAAACAGGGGGCCGCCTCATGATTTCTGCCGGTATTGATATTGGCTCCATCACGGCCAAGGCCGCCCTGGTTCAAGGCCGCAGGGTTATGGGAACCAGCGTCATCCCCACGGGATTTGATCATGGGCTGACGGCAGAAAAAGTACTGGATCAGCTGCTTGAAAAAACCGGCATCAATTTTGGAAAAATTAAACACATCGTTGCCACGGGATACGGCCGGGCCAGTGTTGCCGTTGCCGCTAAAGCCATGACCGAAATCATCTGCCACGGGGCCGGTGCCTTTTTTTTGAATCCCGGAACAAAGGGCATTATTGACGTGGGCGGCCAGGACGCCAAAGCCATTCTTCTGGACAAGGAAGGGCGGGTTCAGGATTTTGCCATGAATGACAAGTGCGCAGCCGGCACCGGAAGGTTTCTCGAAGTCATGGCCAAAGCCCTTGAAGTCAGCCTTGAAGATTTAGGGCAGATCAGCCTGACCGGCCAGGAACCGGTTCACATATCCAGCGTCTGCACTGTATTTGCGGAATCCGAAGTGATTTCCATGATTGCCCGCAGGGAAAGCCGGGAAAATATTATTTCAGGCATTCACCAGTCTGCGGCCTCCAGGATTTCGTCTCTGGCCCTGCGGGCCGGGATCGGCCCGCCTGTGGTGATGACCGGCGGGGTGGCAAAAAATATCGGCATGGTCAAAGCCCTTGAGTCCTGTCTCGGGTGGAAAATCACGGTCAGTGACTTTCCCCAGGAAAACGGGGCCATTGGGGCGGCGGTGATTGCCGGCACCCTTTAAAACAGCCGTTCAGGCACTACTCAGGGGGCTGGCTTTGTTTCATTTTTTCAATCAGATGCTGAACCAGATCCCCGCCGGGGGCGGTTGCCATGGGATTGATCTTCACCAGCGCTTCCCATGCCTGGACTGCCCCGCTGATATCATTTAGATCGTGCATCAAAACAACGCCCTTGTTAAACCGGGCCGTTTCAAAGGAAGGATCTGCTGCCACGGCCCGGTCAAAGGCTTCGACGGCTTTTTCAGGCTGGCCGCTGCGCCGGTACATCACCCCGAGGTCGGTAAGGACTTCGGGATTGGCCGGTTCCAGGGCCAGGGATTTGTTATAGGCTTCAATGGATTCACCGGCCCGGTTCATGTCAAAATAATAATCGCCCAGCTTTACCCAGGCCTTTGCGTCATCGGGGTTTTTCTTTACATGGGCTTGAAGTTCCAGGATCTGCGCCTTTGCCTGAGCTGAAACCCGGGATTCATCAGAACCGCCGCCGGTTTGTCCGGGGGCTTTTTGTGATGCCGGTGTCCCGGAAACCCCGGCCAGCTTAAATGATGTATAGGCAGAGCCTGCCAGAAACCCCAAGGTAAGGGAAACGAGAACGGCCATATATAACGTTTGTTTTGATATCATGAGTTAATGCCTTTCTATCCATGTTGATTTAAGGCAGGCTGTATAAACCATCGTTGGCCAAAGGTCAAACCGTTTCAATATGCCAGGGTTCAAACCTTACCCCGAGACGGTTGTACCGGCCGTATCTGAATTTTACATATCCCAGGCGGATAAGGCGGTGATACACCCGGGTATCCACAAACTTTTCACTGAAATTGTAGGCCCCATACCCCTTTTGGCCCACATCAAAATCCCCGATGCCGTGAAAGGAATACCCGGGCGGGGCCAGGGAGCGGGAGGCCATGGAAAGGTTTCCCCGGCTGCGACAGGTTTTGTCTAAAAACAGCAAAAACTGCTTCATCATCCCCCTGACCCCGGAAGTCAGGATCAAATCACTGCCGACCCTTTCTTTAACCTCATGATACATGTTAACCGAGTTCCCCCGGTACAGGTAGTTGCCGGTCCCGGAAATTTTAACCACATCTTTTTTATTGATGGTACGGGTAATGGTTTCAAAGGGTTTTTCTCCCATGAATCCATAGGTTGTGGCCCGGGTATAAAATAGCTTTTCAAGAAACTGGATTTCCTTTGCTGAAAACACGCCCACGCCGTTAAAATTCCTGGCAACGGCCAGAGCCTGGTCAAACCCCATCAGGGCAAAATTGGCATATCCCACCTGCTTTGAAACCCGCCAAAGCCTTTCAAGGCATGATTCAAGCAAAGGCTGGTCATCGGGGGCAATAAAAATATCGTCTTCGAACACCTGATCATAGTGCCGCCATTTTTCCAAGGCGCCCGGTCTGTCCCCTTTTAGGGAATGGTCACCAGGACGTGATCCGGCCTGTTTAGACAAGGCGGCCACGGTGATCGCTTTTGGGGATTTGACGATTTCACAATTAAGAATTTCATTACAGCCCGGGGACAGCGCCAGGGCATCGGGCACGGCCCTGAGCAAGGCCAAGGCCGCCAGGTATTTTAGAAAATCTCGTTTTTCCATTGGTTTAAAAAAGGGGAACTGCCCGGCCAAGGCATAAACAAAAGGAATGAATAAACCGGGTCAGACCCGAGCTTTCTGGATTTCTGAATTAAAGACCGAATCGATTTTCTCGGACAGCATGGCAACGTCAAAGGGCTTTCTGATAAAACCGCAGCAGCCATTTTCCATCATCCTGTTGATTTCATCTTCTTTGCTGTAGCCGGAAGAGATCAACACCCGGCTTTCCGGGCGAATTTGGCGGATCTGCTTATAGGTCTCGTAGCCGCCCATCTCGGGCATAATCATATCCAGAATAATCAGGTCAATGCCCTCTTTGTTTTTTTCAACCAGCTGAACCGCTTCAATTCCGCTCATGGCGGTTTTTACATCATAGCCCAGGGTTTTGATCATTTCCGAACAGACCTCAACCACACCTTTTTCGTCATCTACCAGCAGGATCATGCCCCGGCCGTTGATAATTTTTTCAACGTCCTCCTGGTGGCGGGCTGACCGGACCTCAGCCTCCTGGGCCGGCAGGTAAAACATGAAACTGCTGCCTTCTCCCTTTTGACTGGTAACCTTGAAAACCCCTTTGTGGCTTTGCACAATACCATACGCCGTGGCCAATCCCAAACCGGTCCCCTGCCCCCTTTCCTTTGTGGTAAAAAACGGGTCAAATATCTGGGTGATGGTTTCCTTATCCATCCCAATACCCGTGTCGCTGACCCCGATTTTCACATAAGGACCAGGGGTTTCAAGACCGAACTCTTCAAGCTGGGAGGGCAGGACATGGACGTTTTCCGAGCTGATGGTGATGGTGCCGCCCTTGGGCATGGCGTGCCACGCATTCACAAAAAGGTTGAGCAGCACCTGCTTGATCTGCCCCTCGTTGACAACGGTTCCCCATAATTTTTTCTCAAGGCGGTGATCCATCCGGATATCCTTTTTGGTCCGGGAAAACATCTTGGCAGACATCTTGAGCAGGTAATTTAAATTGATCATATGGGCTTCCCGAAAGCTTTTCTGGGCAAAGCCGAGAAGCTGCCGGGCCATTTCCGCTCCCGAGGCCACATACTCATCAATATTGGACAGGCGCTTGTATTCAACACTGTCCCGGTCAAATTCATTTTTGACCAGGGAGGCATACCCCTGAATCCCCATGAGGATATTGTTAAAATCATGGGCAATGCCCCCGGCCAGGGTGCCGATGGCTTCCATTTTCTGGGACTGCCGCAGCTGGGCCTCCAAGTTGATACGGACGGTCATATCCCTGGCAACAGCATAAATCCCCCGTGCTTCTTTACAGCTTCCGTGGGCCGGCAGGTGCAAAGGGGAGGCTTTCAGGTTGATATAGGCGTAGTTGGACGCATAGGGCGTGGCGATGGGAACGGCTTTTTTGGCCTTTTTGAACCGGAAACTGATTTCCCGGCAGCCGGCCTGAACAGGGAAAAAGCTGGCCACTTTGGACTGATCCTCGTCATGGACCAGGTTTTCAAACTCAGACCCGATTAAGTCTTTTCTTTGAAACCCCAGAAGGGTTTCAAACTGATTGTTCACAAAGGTAAACCGGCCCTGTTCATCCAGGGTAAAAATCAGGTCAGGGGAATTATTGACCATACTTTCATACTGGATTTCCGAAGCTTTAAGGCGGGCCGATACGTCTTTCTTATCCGCTATCAGCCTGGCCTGGGAAAGTGCGTTTTTGACGGTTTTGATAAGTTCGGCATACTCAAACGGTTTTTTAAGATAATCCCAGGCCCCCTGTTTGATGGCTTTTACTGCCGATTCCACAGAGGCGAACCCAGTCATGATGATGATGATCATTTCCGCATTCAATTGGAAAATGCGCTCCATGGTTTCATATCCATTGAGCTTGGGCATGCTGATATCCAGCAAAATCAAATCGAATTCCTCCCGCTCTATAAGCGAAAGGGTTTCAAGCCCGTTCTGGGCGCCTGAAACTTGAAATCCTTCTCGTTTCAGGCACCGGCTGATATTTTCAACAATTCTGGATTCATCATCAACAACAAGTATCTTTTCCGCTTTCATATGTTGTATTACTCATCCGTTTGCAGTTATGACAAATATCACACATCAACTGAACTTGTAATTTCGGTTACTTTGGATTTTTCATAGCATACCAGCCCGCACTGGAGGCATCTGTTGGCTTCTTCCAAGGCAGTCTGGGTTGAAAATCCCGTTGAAAATCCATCTTTAAGATTTTCTTTGGCCTCTGAGGGAACCAGGCGGTGTCTGGGGGATTTGCCCACATGGGTCAGAAAATCCACATTCTGAATCCGGGATTTATCCGTCACTATATCGGTTTTATCCTGGAAATCAAGCCCGTACATCATGTTATGCATGGCAACGGCCATTTTTCTGCCGCCGTTGATGGCCGTGACTGCAGAAGAATACTCGGATACAGCGTCCTGGCCTGACAGAATTCCAAGTTCCTGGTTTGAATCAGGCTTCTTGAGGAATTCATTGGCCACCCATACCAGATCGGTTTCCTGTTCAACAGATTCTTTCCCGGGGGCCTCATCGCCTTCCGGCACTTCCGGCAGCACCGGGGTAAAGACCAGTTCCGGGAACCTTCCGGATCCGATAATCAGTGTATCGGCAGCCACTTTCCGGACCTCTCCTGAATCCAGATCCGTAATTTCAATGGCTTCGAGCCGTTCTTCACATCCTTCCAGTTTTGTTATCCCGGCGTTCTGGAGGATAACCGTATCCTCTTCGGCAAGCCCTTGGATTTCCTGAGGATCAAACCCCAAATCCTGTTCAGACTGTCTCAAGACAATGGTAATTTTCTTGGCACCCTTGGTCCGAAGCTGGCTGACCGCATCAGAAAGCCGTTTTCCGCCGCCGGCAATTACCACCCGTTCTCCGGACGGAATCTGAAAGCTGTCATGTGAAATGCTTCTGAGCAGATCAATGAGCAGATAAGTCTGGGGAAGGGTATTTTCAGCCCCATGAATATCCCCTCTGGCCAGCCGGGAATCCCAGCCGCCGGAAGCCACGCCCACGGCATCAAAGCCCTCTTTGAGCAGGCCGGGAATGGTGAAGTCTTTACCGGCCTTGGTTTTTGTTTTTGCCTCAACCCCCATGTCAAGAACCCCCTGAATATCCCAGTCCAGGATATCCATTGAAAGCCGTTCCCTGGCAATGGCCTTTCTTAAAATGCCGCCAAGCTTGTCAGTGGCCTCATAAACCGTGGGTTCATGGCCGAGCCGGGCACTGAAAAATGCAGCGGCAAGCCCTTCAACCCCGCCGCCGATCACGGCAATCTTTTTGCCGGTTCCCGGCGCCTTGTATGGTTGGACTCGTTTATCCTGATTCATCTCATAATCACATACAAACCGTTTCAAACCGTTGATGGCCACGGACTCATCCTGGAGAAGCCGGCGGCAGTTAAATTCACAGGTTGCCGGGCATATTCTTGAAATAACGGTGGGGAAAGGCATTCTCTCTTTGATCACGGCAAGGGCTCCGTGGAAATCGCTTTCCGTGATACGCCGGATATATTCTTTAATATTCACCCCGGACGGACAGGCCCTCTGGCAGGGGGTGGTGCAGTCACCTTCGGTATATTCCCTTACAATCCGGCGGGTAACCGATGTCAGGCGAATGATATTTTTAGGACAGATTTTTTCACAGGCGCCGCAGCCGGTGCATTTTTCCTGGTCGACAACCGGCAGGCCGTTCTCTCCCATGCTCAGGGCACCGAACTTACAGGCCGTAACGCAGGTGCCAAGTCCAAGGCAGCCGATCCGGCAGACCTTCATGCCGCCCATGAGCATGGCGGCCGCCCGGCAGTCTTTGATGCCGTGGTAAACATAATTCAAGTCTGCCTTGCTGCTGGAATAATAACAGCCGGGGTTTGCGAATTCAGGTTCCTTGTCGGACACGGAAACGCCCATAATTGCGGCAATTTCAAGGGCCACATCATCTCCTGCAGCCACACAGGAATTTACATCCTGCAACCCCTGGACAATGGCCTCCGCATTGGCAGAGCAGCCGGGATAGCCGCAACCGCCGCAGTTTGCACCGGGGAGAGCCTCATTAATCGCCACCACTTTTGGATCTTCATACACATAAAACGCTTTTGCCGCAATTACCAAAACAACACCGATTGCGACTCCCAATCCGCCCATCATCAGAATTGATTGAATCATCTGTCCTTCCCCTTCATTTTGGTCTTTTTCAGACACGTTGGTGCTTCAGGGGTTTCATGCCATTTGAGCCTTTCCTGAAACCAACGGTCCTTTGATCTTAAGTCAAACGGTTTAAGCCAATGCCCGAGTATATAATTTCAACTTGAATTTTCCAAACCATTCTATACTAATCTGAGGCACTAAAAGTCAACCATATCAATGAAACTTATTAAACTTCTATCAATTAAAAAACAGCTGTCGCGAAAAAATAAGAAACCGACTAGTCAAAATAACCCCCATCAGATCCTGTCAAATTTTTCCATGGTCCTTAAAAAATCTTCTGGAACAGGGGCTTCATAACCCTTCCGGACCCCAGAGTATGGGTGCCGGAAGCTGAGATATACTGAATGAAGCATTTGTCTTTGCAGTTGGCGATTTTTCTTTCTGAACTGTTTGGTCTGATAAACCGGATCTCCCACCAATGGATGCCCTATGGCATAAAAATGGACCCGGATCTGGTGGGTACGGCCTGTATAAAGCCGGATTCTGGCAAGACAGCCCTGTTTGAACCGGTGTTGAACCTGCCAGGACGTGAGCGCCTGTTTTCCGGTGTCATGGTTAACCGCCATGAGCTTTCTTTTGACCGGATGCCGTCCGATGGGAAGGTCGATTACACCGGTATCGGGAAGATCACTGCCGCAGACCAGGGCCAGGTATTCCTTTTTGACCCGGCGCTGTTTGAATTCTTTTTGGAGAAAGGAAAGGGCATGGCCGGTTTTGGCCACCAGGATTAATCCCGAGGTCTCTTTGTCCAGCCGGTGGACTATTCCCGGCCGGGTGGCATCCTCTCCGGCATTCCGGATTTTCGGGACATGACACAGCAGTTTGTTCACCAGGGTCCCGTTTATATTCCCGGGTCCGGGGTGAACCACTAGGCCGGCGGGTTTGTTGATGAGAATAACATGGTCGTCTTCATCAACCACAGGCAGGTCCATGGGCTCGGCAAGGGGATCATCCGGCCCTTCACATGGGTCCACCACCCCGGCCACCCGATGCCCTTCCTGGAGCCTGAATCCCGGACGCCGGCAAATCCCGTCCACCCGGACCCGGCCTTGGGACACCATGGCCGATGCACGGCTTCTGGACAGCCCGGGCACCCGCCTGGCCAATGCCTGATCCAGCCGCAGACCGGCGAAACCGTTGGAGACCATAAAGTCAATTGTAAGGGGTTTCATTGGGGTTACAAGGCGCCAAAAAAACAAAACCGGCAGACCAAACGCCTGCCGGTTAAATGGTTAAGCTTGGGGCAGCTTTAGTCGAACAGGTTTTTTATCTCTGCCATCATGGCTTTTTCATCAATATCTTTTGCCGTTGACAGTTCTTGAACCAATAAGTTCTGGGCCGTATCCAGAAGCTTTCTTTCCCCAAAGGAAAGATCTTTTTCCAGTTTTAACTGAAAGAGATCTCTGAAGACTTCGGCCACATCATAAATGGAACCGGTTTTAATTTTATCCATATATTCCCGGTATCTGCGGTTCCAGGTCTGGTTATCAACAGGCTGCGCTTTTTCCTTCATCACCTTGTAGACCTCAGGGATCTCTGTTTCCGGAATAACTTCTCTTAAGCCCACAGATTCAACGTTTGAGGTCGGAATCATGATCACCATGCCGTTTTCTACAATTTTCATCATGTAGAAATTCATGGTGTCGCCATTGATTTCCCTGCTTTCAATGGATTCTATGCACCCTACTCCGTGTGCCGGATAGACTGCCAGATCCCCCTGTGAAAACTCTTTTTTAGCTGTGAATGCCGCCTTTACTTTGCCTTTTTTGGATTTTTCACCCATTAGATATCCCACCTTATGTTTAGGGGCTACTTAAAAAAATCGGCCGAAACATCCCCAAAATCTGTTTTCCGGACCGGTTTTACCACTGAATAAACATCACACCCCTGAAATATCAAACATATTCCCAAGGTGCTATTTTCCATGTGTATTGAACTCGATTCAAAAATCCTGATTTTTTGGAAGATGTACTTTACATTTTGTAAAGTTGATTGATGCTCTGTCCTGATTTGTTATGAAAATTAATGATATCTCAGCATTTTCATATGATCCTGTTCTTTCAGGGCAGTAGATTCAACTCTCAAAGCCGTAACTAAATTTCCAAGCGCTCCCAATAGTAAAAACAATTAACCCATTCTTAGACAGGAAACCATATCTTAACAATATTGTCAATGAAATTATCATTATTCACCCCAAATCCTTGCCCACAGGGCAACACAGACCTGGCGGAATTCTAATCTCTGCATAACAAACAGCCGGTTTTGAGTTCAGGAATTTACATGATTCATGGCGTAGGACACACCATGCTTAAGAATAAGCGTGCAGGCATCTGCAGCGTGGACAACCACATCTTCAAGGCTGAGCTTTTCTTCAGGGGTAAAATGGCCGAGTACATGGCCAACAACCTTTGCCCCCTGGTTTAACGGATCTTCAGGCCGGCCCACACCGACCCTGACCCTTACAAAATCCTTGCTGCCAAAGGCATCGATAATGGACCGGATCCCGTTATGTCCCCCATGCCCCCTGGATTGCACCACTTTAATCCGGCCAAAGGGAAGATCCATGTCATCATGGACCACCATCACGTCTTCCAGAGAAATTTTGTAATAGGCGGCAAGCTTCTGGATGGGGAACCCGCTTTTGTTCATATAGGACATGGGCTTAATCAGATAGGTCTGGCAGCCGGCTATCCGGGTTTTACAAAAAACCGCGTCAAACCGTTTTTGATCAAGCTGAACAGATGCCTCCCGGGCCAGCCGGTCAAGGACCGCAAACCCGATATTATGGCGGGTCTGGGCATAATCCCTGCCGGGATTTCCCAGACCCGCTATCATTTTTAAGTCAGAACACGACATTGAGAACAGCAGAAAGGATTGCTATTCTTCAGAAGGGGCAGCAGGCTCATCACCTTCTTCAAGCACCTCTTCTTCACCGGTTTCAGCACTGGCGCTTACAGGCGGAACCACGGTGATGACAGTGAAATTAACCTCATGGGGAATTTCAACGGCATCCCCAAGGTTGATATCTTCCACATGAAGGGCATCCCCGATATCCAGATCACTGATATCGATGACCACAGCCTCAGGCGTATCACCAGGCTTGCAGACAACATCAAGCTCCCGCCGGATGATCTGGAGCAGGCCGCCTTCCTTAACCCCTTTGGCGACGCCTTCCGTCTCTACGGGTACGGTTACCGTTACCTGGGTGTCCATATCAATTTCCTGGAAATCCGCATGAACATAGTTAAGCCCGAAGGTGTCCATCTGAAGCTCTTTGAGCATGGCTATTCTTTGTTTTCCCTGCCCGCCGTCGACTTTTAAATCAAAAAACAGGCCTGATGTCCCGTTGTCCCTGATCACCTTGTCAAAAGCGCCGGTATCAACAGACAGCATTACCGGATCGGTTTTGGCCCCATACATGATGGCCGGAATTCGTTTGCTGCCTCTGAGCTTCCTGGCAGCGCCCTTCCCTTTACTCTCTCTTACTTTTGCATTTAATTCAATTAATTCCAACGATTTACCCTCCGTGCCTGCCGTTTACAGACAACTTTTATTTTTTGTGAAAGACTGAAGGGGTTCAGGCTGAAGGCTGTCAGGGTTGCCAGTCCCATGGTCTTCATTTCTTTCATGGTTTGTTATGGGCACTTGGCCCAAGGTGTTATATGAAAGCTGTTGTTTCTTCATTATAGGCTTTTCTTCTGCATTCAGGGAAAAGGCCCTTGCCCTTCAGGGCCAGCCCGTTATACAAACAGCGAGTTTACCGAATCTCCCCTGTAGCTGCGAATGATCGCTTCTCCCACCAGTTTGGCAATGGAAAGGGTTTTAATCTTACCACATTCTTTTGCCGCTTCCGTCAGCGGAATGGTGTCCGTGGCAACAAGAGAGCTTAAAGATGATTCGCTGATCCTTCCAATGGCCGGACCTGAAAGGACCGGATGGGTGCAATACGCATGCACTGCCTTAGCCCCATTGTCCTGAATAACACCGGCCGCTTCCGTAAGGGTTCCGGCCGTATCCACCATATCATCAATAACAAGGGCTATTTTGTCCTGCACATCGCCGATAATGGCCATGGCCTTGGCCTGATTTGGAGCGCTTCTTCTTTTATCCACAATGGCCAGCCCGCAGTTGAGCCGTTTGGCATATGCCCTGGCCCTTTCCACCCCGCCGGCATCCGGGGACACCACCACCAGTTCATCATTAAACCGGGTTTTGATATCATCGATAATGATGGGGGCTGAATAAAGATTGTCCACAGGGACGTTAAAAAACCCCTGGATCTGCCCGGCGTGAAGGTCCATGGTGATGACCCGGTCCACCCCTGTGGCTTCCAGAAGATCCGCCACCAGTTTGGCGCTGATGGGGACTCTCGGGGCCACCTTTTTATCCTGGCGGGCATACCCGAAATAGGGGATAACCGCCGTAATCCGGCTTGCGGAAGACCGCCTGAAAGCATCCGTGAGAAGCAGCAATTCCATTAAGTGATCATTGACCGGTTTGCAGGTGGACTGGATGACAAAGATTTCCTGTTTCCGGACATTTTCATGAATTTCAACCTGGATCTCACCATCGCTGAAACAGTTCACCTTTAACCGGCCTAAAGGCTTGGAAAGGTACTCTGAAATTTTATTGGCCAGATCGGGATTCGAGTTTCCTGCAAAAATCGATAACTCGTTCATATCAAATCTTTAACCTTAAAAATAAAATAAAGCCATGGGCAGGCAAATCCGTCCGGGAACCCAGGTCCCATATGTTGGTTTACCAAACCTTAAAGCCTTTGTTTGGCTGGGGCGAGAGGATTCGAACCTCTGAATGCAGGGATCAAAACCCTGTGTCTTACCGCTTGACGACGCCCCAATCAGCATCCATCTGTCAGAAACGAGGCCGTAAACCATTTCCAGGGCCGGTCCTTAAACCGACGCTCAAGGGCTTCAACCCCCTGTTTTGCCGCCTTTTCCCCCGGGAAAAGAGCAAAAAGAGACGAACCGCTTCCTGACATATGCACTTTCTTTTTCAGCAGCAATTCCATCTCTTCCCTGGCTGAGCGGATTTGCGGATACAGCCTGCATGCGGTCTGTGTCAGGTCGTTATGCAGATTGTCTCCTAAATCAACATCCCCGCTTCCTATCAGCATATTCGAACTCGTATTTATAGAGTAATTTGAATTTGATGTCAAACGAAAATCTAACTTTTCAAATACCTTTGCCGTAGATGAAGCCACACCCGGATCACATAAAATCAGGCTGCAACAAGGAAGGCCCACGGCTTTTTCAAGCTTTTCCCCCACCCCTCTGGCAAAGGCCGCCCCTCCAAAAATAAAAAACGGCACATCTGCACCAAGGCCAAGTCCCATGTCCATGAGGTCCTGCTTAGAAAACAGGCGGCCAAAGGTCTCGTTTAACGCCTTGAGAACAGTGGCGGCATTGGAACTGCCGCCGCCCAGGCCCCCTCCCGGAGGAATTTTTTTATGGATGCGGATAAAAACATTTTCAGCCGCCGGTTTTCCTGTTTTCCGGGCATACCGGTCAAAAAAAAGGCAGGCCGCCCGGTGCGCCAGATTGGTATGGTCTTCGGGCACGCCCGGATAGCCGCATTGAACCTGTATGCCGGTCCCGTCATAGGAAAGGGCTATCTCATCCCCCAGGTCAATGGGGACCATGAGCGAATAAAGGGTATGAAATCCATCGGGCCGTTTTCCGGTGACGTAGAGAAACAGATTGATTTTTGCCGGTGAAAACAGCTTCACCCCTTGGCCTCGACAAAGGCCAGGCGGATTTCACTTAAAAGAGACTTTAACAGATTTTCTTCGTCTGCCGTAAGGTTCCCTTTGGTTTTTTCGGCCAGCATGGCAATCATGTCAATGGTATGCCGGGCCATGGCAAGATCCAGTATTTTCTTCCCGGTGGAAGGATCCTCGACTTTCCCGAGCTGAACCAGCCCGGAAGAATACAAAGACAGAATAAAACTTGAGAAATCAACCTTTGGAAACTGTGCCCTGCCTTTTGCCGGTCCGGAATCCGGGGTCTCTTCTTTCATGGTAAATCCGCTTCCTTCAGCCATGGTGTCTCCTTTTTAGCAGTTAGCTGTTAGCAGTTAGCTTTTAGCTGTTAGCTGTTAGCCTTTAGCTGTTAGCTGTTAGCCATACCCTGATAGCTAATGGCTAATGGCTTTATAAATAAAAACAAACATGCCGTCAACGGATTAACCGCTGACGGCATGTGTTTTAGATTGCCCAAAGGGAAAAAATCCCCTTCTATTATGCAAACTACAGATTCAAGGCTGCTTTGGCAGACTTTAAGGTGTTTTTCATGAGCATGGCAATGGTCATGGGGCCTACACCGCCAGGAACCGGTGTGATCTTTCCGGCAATTTCCTTGGCAGCTTCAAAATCGACATCGCCCTTGAGGATAGCCTTACCGGTTTCTTCATTCATTCCAACGCGATTAACGCCCACATCAATAACGGTGGAGCCGGGCTTAATCCACTCGGGTTTGACCAGATCGGGAACACCGGCAGCAACAATCAGGATATCAGCGCGTTTGCAGTGATAGGCCAGATCTTTTGTCCGGGTATGAACGATGGTCACCGTGGCATTGGCACCCACACCTTTCTGTGCCATCATCATGGCAATAGGCTTGCCAACAATATTGGATCTTCCCACAACCACCACTTCGGCACCAGAGGTTTCAGTATTGGAACGGACGATCATCTCCTGGATACCGGCAGGGGTACAGGGCAGGAAGATGGCTTCCTCTCCACCAATCATGAGACGGCCAACGTTAACGGGATGGAAGGCATCCACGTCTTTGTCCGGGTTGATGGCGTTGAGAACTTTTTTATCGTCAATATGCTTGGGCAAGGGCAATTGAACCAGGATACCGTGGATATCAGGATCATTGTTGTATTTGTCAATCAGTGCCAGCAGATCTTCTTCGGAAATATCTTCGGGCTGGTCATCCTGGACTTCATGGAATCCCAGGCTGATGGCGGTTTTCACCTTTAAAGTCACATAACTGATGGAAGCCGGGCTGGACCCTACAAGGATGGTGACAAGTCCCGGCACCTTGCCGGTATCTTTTTTCATCTGCTCGACTTCTTCTTTAATCTCTGCAAGGATTTCTTTTCTTATCGCGGTTCCGCTAATAATTTCAGCAGTCATATTTATATTCCTTATTATAAAGTCTGAAGGTTTTTAGACTGAAGGCTGTTAGGGTGCCAACTCCATAGCCTTCATGACTTTCATGATTTGTTGAGGGTCTTGGCGCTTAGCCGTTATAAAAAAGACTCAAGGTTTTTAGCTTGAAGGCTGAAGGGAGTATCGGCAAATGCCCCCTTCAGCCTAAATTCCTTCAGTCTAAACCCCTTATCTTAGAATACGCCTTGTACCTTGCCGGTTTCGACATCTACATCAACCCGTTTGAACGCCGGGTTAGAGCCGGTACCCGGCATCAGGCTGATGGTTCCGGCAACCGGAACGATAAAGCCGGCACCGCCGTAGGTGAGGACTTCACGGATGGTCAGTCTCCAACCGGTGGGAACCCCTTTAAGTGCCGGGTTGTCAGACAGTGACAGATGGGTTTTAACCATACACATGCCAAGGCCGGCCAGTTCCGGATCAGCCTGAATTCTGGCGATGGCCGCATTGGCTTCATTAGAGTAATCAACACCGTCCGCGCCATAAACTTCTTTGGCAATAAGCTCAATTCTCTCTTTAATCGGCATGTCAAGTTCATAGAGGAATTTGAACTCTGTCTTTTCTTCACACGCTTCAATAACGGCTTCAGCAAATTCAATAGCGCCTGCGCCGCCTTGTTCCCAGTGACGGGACAGGGCCACTCTGGCACCCTCAGCTTCACTGAGTTCACGGACCTTTGCAATCTCTGCATCCGTATCGGTGTAGAATGCGTTAATACAAACAACCGGAGAGATACCGGCTTTTCTAACGTTTCTGATATGGTGGATAAGGTTGGCACATCCTTTTGCAACCCATTCCACATTTTCCGTGCTGTATTCTTCAGGCATGGGTTTGCCCGGTACCGGTACCGGAGCCCCGCCATGGCATTTAAGGGCTCTGATGGTGGCAACAACAACTGCGCAGTCGGGTTTAAGGCCGGAGTAACGGCATTTGAGGTTCCAGAATTTTTCAAACCCGATGTCTGCACCAAATCCGGATTCAGTCACATGGTAGTCGGCCAGTTTAAGGCCAACCTTGTCAGCAAGAATTGAGCTCTGGCCAATGGCGATATTGGCAAACGGTCCGGCATGAACAATAACGGGCTGTCCTTCAAGGGTCTGCATTAAGGACGGTTTCAACGCATCAACCATCCATGCCGTCATGGCACCGGCAACCTGGAGGTCCTCAGTTGTAACGGGTTTGCCTTTCTTGGTGTAGGCCACAACAATCTTACCCATTCTTTCACGCATATCTTTCAGGTCGGTTGACATGGCAAGAATGGCCATAACTTCTGAAGATACAGCGATGCCGAATTTAGATTTCATCATGAAACCGTCGGCCTTGCCGTTCACGCCGTCAATGCCGATGATGATGTTTCTCAGTGACTGGCAGCAGAAATCCATGATCCATCCCATTTCTACTTTGGTGGGATCAATATCGATTCTTTTCATTTTTGAAAGACGTTCGAGCTGTTCGTCGGTGTAGTTTCTTTCATGCTGCATTCTGGAGGTCAGTGCAACCATGGCCAGGTTGTGGGCATTCATGATGGCGTTGATGTCACCGGTGAAACCCAGGGAAAAAGGAGTTAAGGGAATGCATTGTGCCAGGCCGCCGCCGGCTGCAGAACCTTTAATGTTCATGGTGGGTCCGCCGGAAGGCTGACGAATGGCGGCACAAACATTTTTACCCAGCTTTCCCAGGCCCTGAACAAGGCCCATGGACGACGTAGATTTGCCTTCACCAAGGGGTGTCGGGGTGATGGCGGTTACATCAATGTATTTTCCATCAGGTGCGTCTTTAAGGCGCTCAAGAACTCTTTGGAAATCAATTTTTCCAATGTAATGCCCCTGGGGAAGCAATTCTTCTTTTGTCAGCCCTAATTTCTCACCAATTTCATAAATGGTGAGCATCTCTTTTTCTGCATCTTCTGCAATTTCCCAATCTAAATGTTTGGTTGGATCTAATTTTGATGCCATGGTTCACTCCTTGTAATAATGTTGGACCCCGGCAATAGGGTCAGTGGATAAAAGTATTACGAAACCAAGAAAGTCTGTTTTTGTTAGAGACTTTTTAATCAAACTATAAATAATCACTCCTCCTACTATATAAATAAACCCAAAAAATCAACTTTTTTTAACAATAAAATAATTCGCCGGATGGGCGCAGACGATTTCGGTTTAGAAACTAAATTCCGTTCAGTTTGAGCCGTTTTTTTTAAAACCAAAGAAATTTGTTGATTTTATAGGATTTTCTTGTCCTCAACCCCGGAATCAATAAATTCACTCATCTATTGACAAAAAACCCCACAAATTATAATTGATGTAAGTTATATGCTGTTATCATTGCGTCACTAGAGTAACTTGGGAAACTTCTATGGGTAAGACGGTTACAATATGTTTGAACGAACTTGATACACAACCGTTTTCCTGTTTTTTTCCTATTTTGATAGCATCACATCTTTTTAATCCCCCCCAACTCATAACCAACTTTAAATTTGTAGGAGGTACAAGTGGGCTTTGAAATAACCAAAGAGTCTTATGCCGGCAGTATCAAAGGAATTACTATTGGGAAAGGTGATTCCGCCCTTACCGTTGGCGGCCAGGCCAGTTATCCGTTTTACCAGTTCGAAGGCGCCATGCCCAACAAACCCGTTATTGCAATGGAAATTTGGGACTATGAACCTGAAGACTGGCCGGCAGCTGCCCTGGCACCGTTCAAGGATGTGGTTTCCGATCCTGCCGCGTGGGCAAAAAAATGTGTAGAAGTGTACGGGGCCCAGGCCATCGTACTCCAGTTGAAAAGCATCGACCCCAATGACAAAGATGTCAGTGCCGACGATGCTGCCGCTACGGTTAAGAAGGTAATGGAAGCGATTAGTGTTCCCCTGATCGTGTGGGGGTGTGCTGTCCCTGCAAAGGATGAAGAAGTCCTTAAAAAAGTAGCTGAGGTCTGCCAGGGTGAAAAGCTGATCCTGGGGCCTGTTGAAGAGAAAAACCACAAGGGGATCGGTGCCGCAGCCATGGGTTACGGCCATACGCTCATCTCTTCGTCTCCCATTGACGTTAACCTGGCAAAACAGGTAAACATTCTGCTGGAAAACCTTGGCGTAAGCCTTGGCAATGTCATTGTTGACCCGACCACCGGCGGACTTGGATACGGGATGGAATATTCCTACTCCGTAATGGAACGTCTGACCATGGCCGCCATGACCCAGGGGGATGACAAGCTCCAGAATCCCATGATCAACAACCTGGGCAACGAGGTCTGGAAATGCAAAGAAGCCAAGCAGACCGTTGAGGACGCACCGGAATTGGGCGATCCTGAACGCCGGGCCATTCTCATGGAGGCAGTGGGTGCGGTATCGTACCTCATGTCCGGATCCAGTATCCTGATCATGCGCCACCCCGAGTCCGTTAAACTGGCCAAAGCGTTCATCGACCTGATTTCCGATGGCGGTTCCGCCATGGATGTGGCCCCCATTGCCAAACAGCTGGATGATGTGGAAATTGATTTTGCTGCCATGGCTCCGGCACCTGACCTGACCATTGAAGAAGAGAAGAAAGCCGCTGCACCGGCCAAGAAAGAAGCACCGGCCAAAGCGGCAGCGCCTAAAGCAGAAGCCAAACCGGCTGCTCCAGCAGCGCCGAAGGCAGAAGCCAAACCGGAACCCAAGGCTGAGGAAGCACCGGCCGCAGCGCCTGCTGTAGATCCGGAAGCAGAAGCCAAGGCCAAAGCTGAAGCAGAGGCCAAAGCCAAGGTTGAGGCAGAAGCCAAAGCCAAGGCAGACGCAGAAGCAAAAGCCAAAGCCGAAGCAGATGCCAAGGCCAAAGCTGAAGCAGACGCCAAGGCCAAGGTCGAAGCAGAAAAACAGGCCCAGAAGGATGCCGCTGCTAAACGTGAAGCAGAAGAAGCAGCCATCAGAGAAAAACGGGCCGCTGAAAAAGAAAAA
Organism: uncultured Desulfospira sp.; assembly: GCA_963663165.1. Classification (GTDB taxonomy): domain Bacteria; phylum Desulfobacterota; class Desulfobacteria; order Desulfobacterales; family Desulfobacteraceae; genus Desulfospira. Next base: position 2,800,619 of record OY760175.1, read on the forward strand.
CATGCTGCTGAAAGAGCCAGCATCGCAGCCAGTTCAAGCATTACCAAAACAGCCGCTGCCATCCAGACAACCGAACTGGAAAGAATCATCCAGCACCTGGATAAGGCACACAAACGCAAAGCAGTATAACTGCTTTCTCTATATATCGACATACCCATAACTAAGAGGAGGAACCTCTAATGGCAATAGTTAAGAAAGAAACAAGCAGTGCCAGTGAAAAAGCTCCGAAACTGGCAGATCCCAAAGAAGTCTCCATTGACAAGGGAACCCAGGAACTCCAGGCCCGTGCCCAGCAATTGGGCATTGATACCGTTTTTGACCGCGCAGTGGCCATGAAGCCCTGTAACATCGGTGTCCAGGGCATCTGCTGTAAAAACTGCTCCATGGGTCCCTGCCGTCTGCCCCTTCCCAAAGGCGGCATCGAAGGTGAAGACAAAAGAAAAGGCCTTTGCGGCGCAACGGCCAACACCATTGCAGCCCGTAACTTTATCAGGATGATCGCCGGCGGCGCATCCGCCCACTCTGACCACGGTCGCTGCGTAGCTGAGGTTTTCCTCTCTGCTGCACGCAAGGAAACCGATGCGTATCAGATTAAAGACACCCAGAAACTTCTTCAGATCGCTCCCTGGCTCGGGGTCGATACTACGGTTGAAGTCGATGGGGAAGTCAAACAGCGTGACCTGGATGAGATTGCCCTTGAAACCGCTGAGGTGGCCATTCAGGAATGGGGCAAACCCGAAGGCGAAGTTCTCTATATGAAACGGGCACCTGAAGCCCTGTATGAAAAATGGAAAAAACTGGGCGTTCTTCCCCGGAACATTGACCGGGAAATCGTTGAAATCATGCACAGAACCCACATGGGCGTGGACCAGGATTACAAAAACCTGATGAAACAGGGCACCCGCGCAGCCCTTGCTGACGGCTGGGGCGGCTCCATGCTGGCCACTGACCTGCAGGACGTGCTGTTCGGCACCCCGTATCCCCTCCAGTCCGAAGCCAACCTGGGCGTAATGAAACAAGACCATGTCAATATTATTGTTCATGGCCATGAACCGGTCCTGTCCGAAATTCTGGTGGCGGTTGCCCAGTCCCAGGAAATGATCGATTACGCCATAGAAAAAGGCGCCAAAGGCATTCAGCTGGGCGGCATCTGCTGTACCGCCAACGAACTGCTCCAGCGCCACGGCATCCCCACCGCAGCCACCTTCCTCCAGCAGGAAATGGCCATCATCACCGGTGCCTGTGACGCCATGATCGTGGACATCCAGTGTATCATGCAGAACCTGGCCAACGTGGCCAAATGTTTCCATACCAAACTGATCACCACCCACCCCATTGCAAGGATGGAACAGGACAACGTTATTCACATTGAATTTGACGAACACCATGCCCTGGAAGATGCCAAGCGCATCGTGAAAATGTCCATTGACAACTTTGCAAACCGCGGCGCCGACATCATGATTCCGCCTTACAAAGCCACCCAGATTGCCGGCTTTGGTGTGGAATCCATCCAGTATCACCTGGGCGGCACCTTCCGCGGCACTTACTACACCCTGAACGACAATATCATCAACGGCCGTATCCGTGGTATTGCCGGCGTAGTTGGGTGCAACAACGCCAGAACCAAACACAACCATGATCACATCACGGTTGTGAAAGAGCTGATCAAAAACGATTGTATCGTTCTGACCACCGGCTGTAACGGCATTGCCTGCGCCATGGAAGGGCTGCTGACCCCTGAAGCGGGCCAGGTCCACTGCGGCCCGGGCCTTGCTGAAATCTGCGAGACGGTTGGTATCCCGCCAGTCCTTCACTTAGGGTCCTGCGTTGACAACTCCAGAATCCTGCTGGCCGCAACAGAAGTTGTGAAAGCCGGCGGCCTTGGTGCCGATATCTGTGACCTGCCCGCAGCCGGTTCCGCGCCCGAGTGGATGAGTGAAAAGGCCATCTCCATCGGCCATTACTTTGTGGCTTCCGGCGTTTACACTGTGTTCGGCGTTACCCTGCCCACCTCCGGTGCCCCGGTCTTCCATGACTATATTTCAAAGGAATTTGAAAAGATCACCGGCGGAAAATGGGATATTGAACCGGATCCGATTAAACATGCCCAGCTCATGATTGCCCATATCGATAAAAAGAGAAAAGAACTGGGCATTGACAAGGCAAGGGAAAGGGTCTTGATGGATATGGCATCCCGCCAGGCCCTGGAAGCTTAAGACCTGAAATGAGTTTGATTTAAACAGCAATTATTAAATAATTAAATCCTCAACGAAGGAGGAAAATGATATGTCAAAATTGATCGCATTTGCTGCCATTCAGGGTGGATACAAAGTAGTTGCCCAGGTTGAAGGCGAACTTCAAAAAGCGCTTCAGACCTATGATGCCAGCACAAAGATAGGATTCCCCAACACCGCATATTACCTGCCGGTTATTTACTCTCTGACAGGGTTGAAATGTGAAACCTTAGAAGACCTTAAAAAACCCATGGAATTTGCCAGAGGCCTTCTGCCGCCCCATATTAAGCTGAAAAACTGGCTCCCGTACCTTGGCCCCCTTCTGGATGCCGGTATGGCCGGTATCATCAGCTACGAGATTAAAGAGGCCATCCGTTACCTCAATGACCCGGATTTCTACGTTACCACGGAAGATCCGGATATTGAAAACGGAAAATGGTGGGTGGGCGCTGCCGATGACACTATCCTGCGTAAACGTGGCGTTGAATTTGTTGACGGTTCCGCTCCCGGGTTTGCCGCCATGGTTGGTGCTGCCCCGGATGTTGAAACCGCCAAGATGATTGTGGAAGACTATCAGCAGAAATCTCTGTACATTTTCTGCGCCGCCAACCACAATGGCAAAACCCTTATTGAGCAGTGCCATGAAGCCGGCATGCAGATCGGCTGGAACACCCGTATCGTTCCGTTTGGACCGGACATCTCTTCTGCCGTATTTGCCCTTGGGTTTGCCAACAGGGCCGCCATGGCATTCGGCGGTGTTCAGCCCGGTGATTACAAAACCATCCTCAAGTACAACAAAGACAGGGTTTTCGCCTTTGTTAACGCCCTGGGCGATGTGGGCACCGAATGGGGTGTGGCCGCAGCCGGTTGTGTTAACTGGGGTTTCCCCACCATCGCTGATACACCCATCCCGGAAATTCTGCCCACGGGTATTTGTACTTATGAACATGTTGTGGCACCGGTTGCCCATAAAGACATGGTTCAAAAGTCTGTTGAAGTCAGGGGCCTTAAGGTTACGGTTTCCGACATCGACATTCCCATGGCATTTGGTCCGGCATACGAAGGTGAACGTGTTCGCGGCGCTGATCTGTACTGCCAGTGCGGCGGCGGCAAGACCCAGTGCACCGAGCTGGTAAAACGGGCTGAAATGAATGAGATCGAAGACGGAAAGGTCACGATAGTCGGCCCGGATGTCACGGATATGAAAGAAGGCGATACCTTCCCCTTGGGAATTTTTGTCCAGATTGCCGGCCGTGAATTCCAGGAAGACTTTGAGCCCATCATGGAACGTCAGATCCACCATCTGACCAACTACATCCAGTCCATCATGCACATCGGACAACGGGACATCTCCTGGGTCCGTATATCCAAGGCAGCCATGGAAAAAGGCTTTTCTCTGGAGCACATTGGTAAAGTCCTTTATGCCAAGTTCCATCAGGATTTCACCAAGATTGTGGACAAGGTCCAGGTTACCCTGTACACCAAGCCTGAAGATGTCGACAAGATGACCGCACTGGCCCGGGAAAATTACCTGGCCCGTGATTCCCGTGTGGACAACATGAAGGACGAGGACGTGGATATTTTCTACTCCTGCACCCTGTGCCAGTCTTTTGCCCCCTCCCATGTCTGCTCCGTATCCCCGGAAAGAACAGGTCTTTGCGGTGCCTACAACTGGATGGACTGCAAGGCTGCCTACGAGATCAATCCTACCGGTCCCAACCAGCCCATTGAAAAGGGTGAAGTTATTAATGCGAAACTCGGCGAGTTCTCCGGAGCGAACGAGTTTGTCAAAAAAGCCTCCAGGGGCGCTATTGAACGGTATAACTTCTACTCCATGGTCCATGATCCCATGACCACCTGCGGCTGCTGCGAGTGCATCGCTGCCATGCTGCCCATGTGCAACGGGGTTATGACGGTTGGCCGTGATTACGGCGGAGAGACCCCCTGCGGCATGAAGTTCACCACCCTGGCCGGCGTTATGGGCGGCGGGGCTTCTTCACCTGGCTTTGTGGGCCACTCCAAGCATAACATCACCCAGGGCAAATTCATCCTGGGCGACGGTGGCCTCTTGAGAATGGTCTGGATGCCCAAGATGCTTAAAGACGAACTCAAGGAAAAAATTGAGAAACGTGGTGCAGAAATGGGCGTGCCCGATCTTTGGGACAAGATTGCCGATGAAACCGTCGGCATCACCGAAGAAGAGATTTATCCGTGGCTCGAAGAAAAAGGCCACCCTGCCCTGACAATGGAACCCCTTGTCGGGTAATATTTTAAACCTGAAAGGTGCGGCGGTATTCCACCAGATTTAAATCCGCCGCGCCTTTATTCTACCCTTAAGACGTGAGGAGAATAACAAATGGCATTAACCGGTATACAGATATTCAAGCTTCTGCCTAAAACAAACTGTAAAGAGTGCGGCGTCCCCACCTGCCTTGCCTTTGCTATGAACTTAGCATCCGGCAAGGCGGAACTGGATTCCTGCCCCTACGTTTCCGATGAAGCCAGGGAACAGTTGGCAGAAGCTTCCGCACCTCCCATTCGCCCCGTTGTTCTGGGCGCCGGTGTCCGCAAAACCACCACCGGGGGTGAAACTGTTCTTTACAGACATGAAAAAACCTTTTTCAATCCCACTGTGCTTGCGGCAACCGTCCCTTCAGATATTGATGCAGGCGAACTGGACAAAGCGCTCAAGGTTTACAACGCGTTCCAGTACGAACGGGTGGGCCTTAATTTAAGACCTGAGCTCCTGGTGGTTAAAGACACCGGCGCCGGCGCCGATGCATTTGCCGCCACCGCTGAAAAGATTGCCAAAGAGTCTGAATTCAACCTGGTCCTGATGACCGAAGACCTTGATGTGATGAAAGCCGGTGTCGAAAAAGCCGGGTTCAAACGCCCCCTGCTTTACGCTGCCACAGAAGCCAATGCTGATGACATGGGCGCCCTGGCCAAAGACAATGGCCTGCCCCTGGCCGTGAAAGCCGACAGCGTTGATGCACTTCAGCCTTTGACTGAAAAACTGACCGGTATGGGGATTAAGGACCTGGTCATTGACTCGGGTGCCCGTGAAATCAAACAGGCTCTCGAAGATCAGGTGGCCATCCGGCGGGCAGCCCTTAAGGCATCCAACAAGGCCTTAGGCTTCCCCACCATCACCTTCCCCTGTGAAATGGCTTCCAACCTGGATATGGAAACCCTGATCGCTGGCATGTTTGTTGCGAAATACGGCGGAATTGTCGTCCTGTCGGACTTTACCCCGGAATCCTTATTCCCGCTGCTGCTTGAGCGGCTTAACATTTATACCGACCCCCAGAGGCCCATGACGGTTACCGAAGGCATCTTTGAAATCGGCAACCCGGATGAGAACTCTCCGGTTCTGGTCACCACCAACTTTGCTTTGACCTACTTCATCGTCTCCGGCGAAATCGAGGGGTCTAAAGTTCCGGCCTGGTTGCTGATCAAGGACTCTGAAGGGTTGTCCGTTCTGACGGCCTGGGCTGCCGGCAAGTTCGGTGGCGATGATGTGGGCATGTTTGTGAAAAAGTGCGGTATCATGGACAAGGTCAAACATACCGAACTGATTATTCCAGGCTATGCTGCAGCCATTGCCGGTGATATTGAAGAAGAACTTCCGGGCTGGACCATTACGGTCGGTCCCCGGGAAGCGGCCCATCTGCCCGCATTCCTGAAATCCAGATAATCGAATCGCGGGCCGCCTGGAAGATAATTTACCTCGGTATTTAAGCTCCTGCGGCCAAAGTAGAACCTTTAACGTTAAATAATGAGGATAAGACATGGAGAACATGATTCTATTTGGTGAAAGCCTGAACGTCATTTCCAGAGTCATCGGAAAAGAGTTCAAAGAAGCTGATCCTGCCAAACGGAACCCCGAACCCATCCAGGCAGAGGTAGTCCGTCAAAAAGAACTGGGCATGGACTATATCGACATCAACCTGGGGCCGGCCAAAAAATTTGGTACCGAACTGATGCCATGGGTCGTCAACGTGGTCCAGGAAGCTGTTCCGGGAATGCCCCTGCTTTTAGATTCATCCAATATTGATGCCATTGAAGCAGGCCTTAAGGTCTGTAAACCCGCTGATAAACCTCATATCGTCAACTCCATTATGGCTCGGGCTGAACGGTATGAAAGAATGGTCCCCATGACAGCTCAGTATGATGCCGATTTTGTCGCCCTGATGTGGGGTCCTGACGGTTTGCCCAGGGATGAAAATGAAAGGGCTGCCCTTTGCGTGGAGCTGCTTTATTTTGCCAACGAAGCCGGCATCCCCAATGAAAAAATATGGGTAGACGGTATTGTTACCCCTGTAAATACGCAGCAGGCCCAGTGCATGAGCCTGCTTAACTTCCAGATGATGATTGAAGATATCGCTCCGGGTGCAAAATCTACCTGCGGTCTGTCCAATATCTCCAATGGACCGCCAGAACACCTGCGTCCCATTCTGAACTCCACTTATATGTGTATGCTGTGGAAATACGGTATGAAAGCTGTGATTGCCGATCCCCTTGACAAACGGCAGACGGCCATTGCCAAGAATGAACGCCCGGATATCAAAGACCTGATCTGGGGTCTGATGGACGGAAATGATCCTGGCGCAGCCAGCCTTGAAGGCGAACTTCTGGATTACTACAAAACCTATAAAGTCATTATGGGCGAAACCCTGTATACTGACTCCTGGCTTGAAGTGTAGTAAAAAGCGGTTAGCTTTTAGTGGTTTAAAGCCCCCTGACCCGGTGATTACGGGGAGGGGGCTTTTTTTATGGGCTCCAGGCCTTTATTTTGCCTGATCCTGTATTATTTTTCTATGTTACACTACGGTCGCAGGTTGGATGAAGAGGGTTCAACCTCAAAATTTAAATTTTTTGACTGACACAGGCATAAACAGATGGAGGCTAACACCATTGAACAGCCCAAAAAAAGATACCTGGTACTATATTATTGTCCAGAATCCGGACACACCCTTTTCCGAGATTCTTGGGTATACGGATGAGGAAACCCGGGCCACCTTTATTCCGGCCTTTCAATCCAAGGAAATCGCCCAGCAGTGCTTCATGATCATGCCCAAAAACATCATGAAAGAAAAGTATGAGGCCCAGGCCATCATATTCGAAGACCTGATGACCCATGCCGAATCAACCGGCCATGAGGTCTTCCTGATGGATGACAGGGGAAAGATACTGGAAAAGATTATTTAGGCTGAAGGGAGATAGACTGAAGACTGAAGTAGGGTTGATAACCTTCAGCCTAACTTCCTTCAGCCTAATCACCTCTCACAGGAGACATATTTTGAGTTTAAAATTAGCATTTGGCGGTAAAGGCGGGGTGGGCAAAACCACCATCACCTCATTGATTGCACGGACCATCGCCGCCTTGGATAAAGAAACCAGTGTGATTGCCATTGACGCCGATCCCGTGGCCAACCTGGCAGCAGGCTTAGGGATAGATGAAACCCAGCCCATTACCCCGGTGGCTGAGTTGTCCGATCTTATTGCCGAGCGGACCGGGGCCAAACCCGGGACCATGGGGGGGTTTTTCACCCTGAACCCCAAGGTGGATGACATCCCGGACCGGTTTTCCATTGAAAAAGACGGGGTCAAACTGCTGGTCATGGGAACGGTTCAACAGGGGGGGGGCGGGTGTATCTGCCCTGAATCCACCATTCTAAAAGCCCTGATGAACCATCTGGTCCTGGCCCGCAACGAGGTGGTGGTCATGGACATGGAGGCCGGGGTCGAACATTTGGGCCGTGCCACTTCAGGTTCTGTGGACGCTTTAGTCATTGTGGTCAACCCGGGCATGAGAAGCCGGGTGGCCGCGGACAAAATCCGGAAATTGGGACAGGACATCGGGATTCAGACGATCTTGGTTCTGGCCAATCGGGTCCGCTCCAACGAAGACCGGGCCTTGATTGAAGACACCATGAAGGACTATGAAATCTTAGGATTTCTGCCTGAAATGGATGAAATCGTCAATTCAGACCGGGAGGGCAGCCGCCCCTTTGACGACATCTCCACCATCCCGCCTGAGCTTCGGGCTGTTGCCGAAAAACTGATGGCCCTGTCTAAATGAGCAGGTGAGCCGGTGGGAAAGTGAGAAAGTGGGCCGGTGCCGCTACCATAAAGGTCGTTATAATGCCTGAAACCATGCCCCCCCTCTGCCTTGACGGACTTCCCTTGGCCCCGGTTTCCCGAATCGCGCCAACGCCCAGCGGCTTTTTACACCTGGGCAATGCCGTTAATTTCCTGGTCACCTGGGCCATTGTCAAAAGCCTTGGGGGCACCCTTTTTCTGCGGATAGATGATATGGACGGCATCCGGTTTCGAAAGGAGGTGCTGGAAGATATTTTTGTCAGTCTTGACTGGCTCGGACTGGACTGGGACAAGGGGCCTTTGGGACCGGATGATTTTTATCAGAATTACTCGTTACAGCTCAAAAAAGGAACCTACCGGCATCAGTTACATCTCCTCTTAGAAAAAAGCGACCAACCTTTTGCCTGCCAGTGCAGCCGCAGTGCCATCAAAAAAAAATCGGCCAACGGCCTTTACCCCGGGACCTGCCGGGACAAAGCCCTGGTCTTTGAACCGTTTTCCCATGCCATCCGGCTCAAAGTCGACCCGGACACCTGTATCCGTATCAACAACCGGCACATAGACCTTGCCCGGGAATTCGGTGATTTTGTTATCTGGCGAAAGGATGACCAGCCCAGCTACCAGCTGGCAAGTCTCCTGGAAGACGAGGCCGCAAAGGTCAACCTGATTATCAGGGGAGAGGACCTTTTGCCGTCTACAGCAGCCCAGCTTTACCTGGCCCACTGTTACGGGTTTTCATCTTTTCCCTCCTGCTGTTTCCGGCACCATGGGCTTATACTGGGCAAAAATGGGAAAAAGCTCTCCAAATCAAGGGGAGCCTATGCCCTCAAGGACATTCGCCAGGCAAAGGGCAGCCCGTCCCAGGCCGTTAAGGCCGCCGCCCCCCTGCTCGGCCTTGACCCGCAGTCCATATCCACGGCAGATGACCTGAAAACCCATCTCGCCAAAACCCTAAAAAAAACCCAGACCCCATAAAAGCCTCTCACCCTCTCACCCTCTCACCCTCTCACTTTCCCACTCTCCCACTTTCCCACTCTCCCACTCTCCCACTCTCCCACTCTCCACCGGCTCATTTTAATTTAAGACAAGAACCCGGGCTCATATATCTTAACCAGCTGGGCCCGGCCTTTGACTTTTACCTGGTCCACATACCGGAACTTGAACCGGCCTTTAAGGGTTCGGGCAACAGACTCTGAAACCAGAATAGTGGTCCCGTATTCTTTATTGGTGTTTTCAAGCCGGGAGGCCAAGTTTACATTATCTCCCATGACCGTATAGTCAAACCGGTCCATGGACCCGAAATTCCCCACACTGACCATTCCGGTATTAATGCCGATACCAATGGAAATTTCCGGCAGATCAACATCCGTAAAGCTTTTATTGAAATTCCGGAGGCTGCCCTGCATCAGCAGTGCGGTCCGAACCGCTTTGGCCGCATGGTCAGGCTCATCGGCCGGCGCGCCCCAGAAGGCCATGACCGCATCCCCGATAAATTTATCCACGGTCCCGCCGTTTTCCATGATGATCCGGCTCATCCGGGTCAGATACTGGTTCATGAACCGGCCGAGTACCTGGGAGTCCATGTTTTCGGACAGGCTTGAAAAATTGCGGATATCTGAAAACAAAATGGTCAGTTCTTTTTGTTCTCCTGCCAGGGAAAGCCGTGCCGGGTTTCTTAACAAAGATCTGACCACACCGGGGGAGACATAATGGGAAAATGCCTTGTGAATATAAGATTTGGCCCGCCCTTCCATAAAGTAATTTAAAATCGAGACCACAAAGGAGACGCACAAAAACACCAGAACCACGTAGGTGATGCCCACCTGGATTTTGTTTAAAAAGAAAAAATAATAATTGCCCATGAACAGGGCTATAAAGAAAAGAATCGTACTCAGCCCGCTCAGGATAGGGGTGGCCAGGCAGAGAATCATGGTCAGCAACATCCCCCCGAACAAAATCATGGTATAGATAATGGCCGTTTCCGTAAAGATATCATATTCAAAGGGGTCCTGTTTGAGCAGATTGTCAATCACAGTGGCATTGATCTCCACCCCGGGCATGGCATTGGAAAAGGGGGTGGCTTTAAAATCAAAAAGCCCGGTGGCTGAAGATCCGATCAGCACGATCTTATTGGCAAGTTCAGGATGGTCGGGATGGTCCAGCAGGTCCCAGGCACTGATATACTCAAATGTCCGCGCAGGCCCCCGGTGGTTTAACAAAAGCCGGGCGTCACTGCTGGTGGGAATAAAATACCTTGAACTGCTCACCCCCATCACCGGTATTTGAGAAGACCTGAACCGCTTGTCCGTATGAACATATAAAACTGAATTGCCGATCCCCAGACGCCAGGCTTCCAACGCCAGTGAAGGGTAGAGAACATTGTCCATTTTTAAAAGCAGCGGCACGCTTCTCACGGTGCCTGAATAATCGGCAAATACGTTGAGAAACCCCTCTGTTTCACCCAAAGATACGGCCTTGACGTTGACCAGGGCCTGGCAGGCCGAATGAATGGTCAGTTTTTCCAAGGTGGCGTCGGACGAAAACAGATGAATTTGGGCCGAGGTATACGGTTTTTTAAGTGAAGGGTTAAATTTATCCACAATAAACTGAAATACATACCCCAGAATAACCTTGCCTTTGGATATTTCATTGCCAAAAGCCACATCATAATCAAGTCCTTCAGAAGACATGATCCGGTCGAGGACGGTCTGTGAAAGATGTTCCCTTAACAGGGGCGTAAGACCTGACAGCTGGCGGGCCGGGGACGTCCGGTCGGGCTCAGGGAACACCATGTCAAATCCAATGGCGCTTGCCCCATTCTCCCGGATGGCCCGGGTCAGGTTGGCCATCATATTCCGGGGCCAGGGCCACTGCCCTACCAATTGAAGGCTTTTTTCGTCGATATCAACGATGACCACCCGGCCGGTATGGGGTTCCGGCCCCCGGATAAAAAACATGGTATCCATAATTTTATTGTCTATCCCGGACAACAGCACCGGTTTGGGCAACCCGATATAAGAGAATAAAAAACAGGATGCGACCGTAATAAAACAGCCTGCAAAAAAGGGAATGGACAACAACTTTTTTTTAATCATACCACTACAATTACCATATGGTCCCGGCTGTATCCAAAGACCTGCGGCGATGCATCTATTTGTTCTTTTTGGCCGCTTCCCGTGCTTTCCCCTATGCCCGCCACATAGATATTTTTAGGTGAGATTACGTTGATTTGCAACACTGCAAATCATGGCCCATCGGGTATTAAACATCAGAAAAAAGGCCTGTGTCAACCCTGATCGCCCAGGTATAGGGTGATCGCATTTATAATTTAAGTTAAATCTCCAATAAACGTTGGGAGACAGGAAACCGGAAGAAGGAGACCGGATGCGCCCTCCAAGGGAACCCGGCATCCAACATCTATCGCTCCAACCCTACCGCTCAAACCAGGGAACTTGACGGTTTCGGTCTCCCGTCTCCTTTTCTCCGGTTTCCTTTTTTTATTTATTATCCTGATCCTCAAAATCAACATCACCGATGATCCGGTTACATGGCCCATGCGACGTTTATAGAATTATATTGACGTGTATAGAATTATATATTATGGATATAGTTTGCCGGTCAGGATGCCTTCCGCCGGCAGGGAACAACAGACAACCCAACAGATGTGAAAAGGAAATTGACCATGACCATTAAACAGATTCTCTCATCATTTTTGACCGCTGCATTTATTTTTCTGGGGATAGGTTTTTCTACCGGCACTGTCCAGGCCGAAACCATCCGGATTTTTGCCGCAGCATCCACCACCAATGCCGTTGGCGACATTATAAACGCATACAAAGCAAAAACCGGCAAAGAGGTGGTCCCCTCGTTTGCGTCCTCATCCACTCTGGCAAAACAGATCGACCAGGGCGCCCCGGCTGATGTCTACCTGTCCGCAAACCCCAAATGGATGAACTTTCTTGAAGAAAAAGGCCTGGTGGCATCCGGCACACGGACTGACCTCCTGGGCAACCGGATTTCTTTGATTCAACCCTTAAGCGGTTCTCTGAATATCACCATTGCCCCGGGCATGGACCTTGCCGGAATCCTGGGCAGCGACAAGCTGGCCATGGGAGATCCGGACCATGTTCCGGCCGGCATATACGGCCGCAAAGCCTTGGAATCCCTTGGTGCATGGGATTCAGTGGCCGCCAAGGTGGCCCGGTGCAAGGATGTCAGGGCCGCCCTGGCCTTAGTGGAAAGAGCGGAAACCCCCTTAGGGGTTGTCTATGCCACGGATGCAGCCATCTCATCTAAGGTAAAAACCGTTTCCCTTTTCCCCGAAAACAGCCACCCGCCCATCACCTACCCGGCCTGTATTATTAAAGACAAGGCCAATGATGAGGCCAAAGCGTTTTTTGATTTTCTGAAAAGCCCGGATGCAGCTGCCATATTCCAAAAATACGGATTTTCTGTTAAATAACGGCCACGGGCCGCCTTGGTTATCCAACCAAGAACCGCCCATAACAAATAATGAGGATTTCATATAACCCCCAATGGAATTAACGCCCATAGAAATTGAAGCCCTTCGCCTGAGCCTCTGGGTTGCCGGCTGGGCCGTGGCCGGCAGCCTGGCCCCCGGCATTTTCATGGCCTGGCTGCTGGCCAAAAAAAATTTTATCGGCAAAAGCATTGTGGACGGACTGGTTCACCTGCCCCTGGTCCTTCCGCCGGTAGTCACCGGGTATATGCTGCTGCTGGTCATGGGCAAGCAAGGGGTGCTGGGCCGGTGGCTGTTTCAGCTGACCGGATTCAGTTTTGCCTTTAACTGGAAAGGGGCGGCCCTGGCATCGGGGATCATGGCCTTTCCCCTTCTGGTCCGGGCCATCCGGTTATCCATGGAAAGTGTGGATCAGGGGCTTGAACAGGCGGCCCAGACCCTGGGGGCCGGTCCTTTGGACCAGTTTTTCACCGTCACCCTGCCCTTGACCCTTCCCGGCATCCTTACCGGGGTGATCCTTGCCTTTGCCCGTAGCCTGAGCGAATTCGGGGCCACCATCACCTTTGTGTCCAATATCCCGGGGGAAACCCGGACCCTGCCGCTGGCCCTTTACACCTTAACCCAGATGCCGGACGGAGAGTCCGGGGCATTAAGGCTTTGCATTATCTCCGCCGGGGTGGCGCTTTTGGCCCTGATGGCCTCTGAAATACTGGCCCGGCGGCTCAACCGGCGAATGAAGGGGATCGGCTGATGCTTGATGTCACCATCAAAAAAGCCCAGGGCCAGTTTCTGGTGGACACCAGCTTTACGGTTCCGGGAAATTCAGTGACGGCCCTGTTTGGCCGGTCCGGGGCGGGGAAAACCTCGATAATCAACATGATTGCCGGCCTTGCCACCCCCGATGAGGGAACGATTAAGATCAACGATACGGTGGTGTTTGATTCGGCCCGCAAGATCAGCCTGCCGCCTTTTAAGCGGCGGATCGGATACGTATTCCAGGAAGGCCGGCTTTTCCCCCACCTTAGTGTTAAATCCAACCTGATATACGGCATGAAGCGGATCAAACCCTCAAACCGGTGCATTGCCTTTGACAAGGTGGTTGAACTGCTGGGCATTGCCCATCTCCTCGAGCGGCGCCCGGCCACCCTGTCCGGCGGAGAAAAACAGCGGATCGCCATTGGGCGCGCCCTTTTATCGAGCCCTCAGCTCCTGCTCATGGATGAACCCCTGGCATCCCTGGATGCTGCCCGAAAGGCCGAAGTTCTCCCGTTTATCAGCAGACTGCCCGAACAATTTGAAATCCCCATCCTCTATGTCAGCCACGCTATAGATGAAATCCTGGGCATGGCAAAGACCCTTGTTTTCCTGGTGGACGGCAAGGCCAGGGCGGTGGGGTCCGTCAACGAGGTAACCCAAAGACCAGACTTTCAACAGGTTCTTGGCAGAATTCCACCGGAGCCTGACAGTGAAGGGGACAACCCGCCTCAACCGTTGCGGACAATTGCAGCAGGATAACCCGGCAGGAAGGATTTTCCTGCCGGGGAATGAAAGATTTCCCTTACTTAAAGGGAAACAGGCAGGGGAATGAAAAAATCAGGGCAGGGGTGGTCCGAATTCAATTTGTGTATCCAGGGTAACCATGACATGGTCTTTAACCCCTTTTTGGCTGACGTCCTCAATATATTTAATCCGGGTAGGCCTTCGCTGGGCAGGAACGGTTTTATCCGGAAAATGAAAGGTCATGGGGATCACATCCCCTGTTTTAATGCTCCCGAGAGCAGCTGAATCTTTTTTGATCAAGGCAAACAAGGCGTCACCTTCAGTCTGCCGCACCTTAAAATGGAAAAACAGCCCGGGGTTGCTCAATTGAAACTCAGCACTGGCGTATGGCTGGGCAGGGACCGAATTCGATTTCAAATTATACATCTCCTTGTGAAAGCGGTTAGCTGTTAGCATTCTAACCGGCTATGTTGATTATTCATCTCCGATAAAAGCAACTTGTGTGCCGTCTGGTAACCCATTGATATTACGGACGCTGGTTCTGTCATATCCAGGCCGGGTTACCAAATCGTACTCCCGGGTTACAATATTTGCACCTTTTGTCACCGTCCCCACGGGTTAAATTTAAAAAAAGCAACCAAATCAAAGCGTTAGACCTATGGCACGGGGATTGCTCCTTTATGGTCCAGGCATGATGCCGCATGGATTAAGCCCTTTAATCATTAAGGAGAAGATCAAATGAACGCAAACCATTTCATCACAGGCCTGATGATGGCCTTATGCCTGGGGTTCTTTTCACCGGCCTGGGCCATAGAGCCCGAGACGGTGGACCTTCATCCGGCCCCGGCAAAGAGTGCCGACCAGGCCTACGGCCGGGAAACCATAGTCAAAGGGGTGGTTGAAAAGGCGGATTTCGGCCTTTTTCTGCTATACGGCAAAGGCACTTTCCGGTTGGAAGGGGACAAAGAAATGAACAAACTGGCCGGCCGGGCCGTTGAAATCCGGGGGATCCTGAAAAAAGGGGAAAAGGAAGATATTATTCTGGTGCAGCAGGCCAGGGTCCTGCGGTGATTTGTGTTCAGTCACAGGGTTTTGGTCAGCACCGAACCGTATCGGACCAAAACCCTGTGTCCGGGCAGCGTTTATACCATCCCGGCAATCTGTTTTCCGTAGGCCTGGGCTGCCTCAACCCCGTCTTCAACCCAGGAGGCCTTGATCATCAAGGGGCCTGATGCCATTTCCATGTTATAAATATGCTTCATTGTATCAAATATCCGTTGGTTGGCCTCCCCGCTCCAGCCATAGGCGCCAAAAGCCCCCCCTGGCTTGCCCTGCAACCCGGCCCGTTCAGCCATAAATAAAACCTGTTTCATTACCGGCAGCATTTCCCCGTGGTAGGTGGGGGAGCCAAAAACATAGGCATCATATCCGGTCAGATCGGTTTCACTGCTGATTTGATCCCCGGTTTTGAGCACAGGCTCGTGGCCTGCCTGGCGAACGCCTTCGGCGATTAATTCAGCAATTCCCTTGGTTTCATTGACTCTGGAAGCATACACAATTAGTATACGGCTCATATTTTCTCCTTTAGATTATTTTTATGAATTGAATTTAGTCGTTTAATTTTATATTATTTGTACAGCAATCGGCAATGGCACAGGGGTTAAACCGACAACCAGAATAAGGTAATATAAATTCATGACAGAGCCAAGAAAAATAAAACTTTTGCTGGCCTATGACGGGTCTAATCTGGCGGTGGATTCGGTTCAGTATGTGGGACAGGTTTTTCCTAGTGACAGAACGCATGTGGTTATTTTTTATGTAGAAACCAAAATACCCCGGTCTTTCTGGTGCATGGAAAAAGAGCTTGATTTCCGTTTCAAAACACCCGAAATACGGGCCAGCATGGCCCAACGGAAAAAAACCATCAAGATGGCCATGGAAAAGGCAAAAAACCTGCTTTTGGAGTCCGGCTTTCCAGAAGATGCCATTGAAACCCGGGTCCACATCAAAAAGCAGTGCATTGTCAATGATATTATCGAAGAGTCGTACCAGGGATATGACGCCATCGTCATGGGCCGCAAAGGTAGCAGCCGGCTGAAGGATCTTTTGATCAACAGCCTGCCGGTCAAGCTGTTGGGGAAAATAAAAAATATTCCCCTGATTGTGGTGGGCAAAAAACCGGACCATAAGAATATTCTGATTGCCTATGACGGGACACTGGCCATTACCAAGGCGGTAAAGTCTTTGAGCAACCTGCTCAGAACCCAGGACTGCAAACTGCTGCTGTGCTATGCCCAGCACAACTCCCGCCTGCTGCCGACCCCGAAACAGAAAAAATCCTCTGAAATGTTCACCTTATCGGTGGATTATCTGCTTGAGGCCGGATTTTCCAAAAATCAGGTGGCCTTTGAGATCATGGAGGGAGAGAAAAATCCCACCCAATGCATTCTCAACAAAGCCCGCTATGGCGGATACGGCACCATCGTCATTGGCCGCCGCGGATTGTCAACCCTGAAGCGGTTTTTTATGATGCGGGTGGGCAACAGCATTTTCAGAAACGCCGCCGGCCATGTGGTCTGGGTGGTGCAATAAATGAAGGAGAACGGAAACCGAAAGATTGGATGTGGTAAACCCTTAAAGGGTAAGCATCCGGTCTTTCGGTTTGTTTTTTATATGCGCTCCATATCTCAGGCCCCTTAGCTGCCCGCAATGACCACTTCGTCCACCCTGTCCAATTTCGTCCGCAAAAAAACTTCCAAGCCCCCAATAACCCGCCCTATCCCCCCAAACCCCATATTACAATTCTGTTAAATAAAAATTTACTCTATAATTTAGGCTTGATTTAAATGGAAAAATCTGAGATGAATGGAGTTTTTAAAAATTCAGGCGTCCCTGTAACGGGCACCTGAGTTGATTTGGGATAGACGGTTGGATTTTCTGCCTATCTGTGGTGATCAGCAAGTAAGGTATATAAAAATATATGGGTTTATTCAGGTTAAAGGGATTTCCGGGAACCGGCAATTTCCCTCATGGTGTCCATCCCCGGGATAACAAAGATCTGTCCGCCAATGAAACCGTTGAGGTGATGGAAACACCAAAAACAGTGACCCTGCCCCTGCTTCAGCATCTCGGGGTGCCCTGCACCCAGACGGTCAAGTTCGGGGATACGGTCGGATACGGGCAGATGATCGGCAAAGGAGAGGCCTTTGTGTCGGCCTCGCTTCATTCCCCCATTGCCGGAAAAGTCAAAAAAAATACAGTGGTCACCCTGCCCAACGGCAGGCACCTGGATGCCATTACCATTCAGGCTGAAGGGGATCAGGTCTCCCCTCAAAAACTCTGGGATGAGATGAAGTCCAAGGAGTGGCCCAGGGACTGCATCTCCATTTATGATCCACTGACCATTGTCAAAGTGATTCATGATTCCGGCGTTGTGGGCTTAGGCGGGGCCGCATTTCCCACCCACGTCAAGGTAACCCCCAATGACACCCGGATGATTGATACCCTGATGGTGAACGGGTGTGAATGCGAACCCTATCTGACCTGTGATTACCGGCTCATGGTGGAAGCCCCCCGGGCCATTGTCGCCGGGGCACTGTTAACGGGCCGGGCCGTATCGGCAAGGGAAATTGTCATCTGCGTTGAGGACAACAAACCCGAAGCCATAAAAAAACTCACAGAGGCTGTGGAACAAACCGTTATCAAAATTGCCGTACTGAAAACCAAATATCCCCAGGGAAGTGAAAAACAGCTGGTGAAGTCCGTCCTCGGCCTTGAAATTCCCCTGGGCGGCCTGCCCGCCGATGTGGGGGTGGCCATGAGCAACGTGCAGACCATGGCCACTGTAGCCCGGGGCATTATCAAGGAAACCCCCTTGACCCACCGGGTGATCAGTGTCTCAGGCCGGGGGATCCGCACGCCCAAAAATATCTTTGCCCCCATCGGGGTTTCCATGGGGGAAGTCATAGACTTATGCGGGGGCCTGACCCCGGACGCCGCACGGATCATTTCCGGCGGCCCCATGATGGGATTTGCATTTTCAGACCTGTCCGCACCGGTGACCAAAGGAACCTCCGGGCTTACCATCCTCACCCACGATGAGGTGCGAAGAAGTGACGCCCAGACTCATTGTGTCCGGTGCGGCCGCTGCGTGGATGCCTGCCCCATGAACCTTGTGCCCACACGGCTCGCTTTGGCGGCCCGGTACAAGAACCCTGCCGTGGCCAGCCAGTACCATATACGTGCCTGTGTTGAATGCGGCTGCTGCACCTATGTGTGCCCGGCCAGAATAAACCTGGTTCAGCTGATCCGCGCGGGCAAGGTCCAGGTGGCGGCCTGGGAAACTCGATAAATTAGCTTTTAGCCATTAGCGGTTAGCTATTCGCTTTTCCATCGGCTAAGCGCTAACAGCTAAAAGCTAATGGCTAAAGGCTAAGCGCTAACAAAAAAGGAACAAAACGTGTCAGACACCAATATACAAATCGACCCGGCTGAACCGCCTGAAAACGAAACCGGGGAAACCCCGGCCATTCATGTGGCCCCCTCCCCCCATATTTCGGAACCCGGGGTCGGCACCCAGAAAATGATGGTGGATGTCATAATCGGGCTGTCGCCGGCCATGGTGATATCTATTTATTTATTTCGATTTTATGCCGTAAAACAGATCCTTGTCTGCGTAATGGCCTGCCTTGCCGCAGAATTTGTGTTTGTGCGCATGCGGGGCCGGGCATTTACCCTAAAGGACTGTTCTGCCGTGGTCACGGGCATTATCTTAGGCCTTTCCATGCCGGGGTCAGCGCCCTGGTTTGTGGGGGCCTTGGCATCAGTGGTGGGCATCGGGATCGGAAAAATTATCTTTGGCGGCGTGGGGATGAATATCTTCAACCCGGCCATGGTGGGCCGGGCCTTTGTCATGATTGCCTTTGCCCAGCTCATGGGTGCCGGCTCCTATGAAACCATGACCGGTCTTGTGGATGCCGTGTCCGGGGCCACCCCGTTAAGCCAGCTGAAATTTAACGGGGCTGCCACGGGGATTGCCTCTTTGTTTACCGGCGTAACCAACGGGTCCGTGGGAGAGACCAGCGCCGCAGCCTGCCTTGCGGGCGGGCTGTTTCTAGTTTTTAGAAAAACCGCTTCCTGGCAGATTCCGGCGAGCATACTGATTACCGTCACCCTCATTGCCGGGATCACGGATGTGGCAGGCTCCCATCACGGCCTGCTTTTGCTGCACCACCTGTTTGCCGGGGCATTGATGTTCGGTGCCTTTTTCATTGCCACGGACCCCGTAACCTCGCCTTTAACCAACAGGGGAAAATGGATATTCGGCGTGGGAACCGGCTGCCTGATCATGGTGATCCGCCTTTTTTCCGGATATCCCGAAGGGGTGATGTTTGCCGTTCTGATCATGAATGCCTTAACCCCGCTGATCAACCGCTGGACCATCCCCCAGCCCATGGGACAAAGGGAGGCCTGATATGACATCATTTAAAAACAGCAACCTGGCCCAGGCCTGGCTGGTTCTTGTCCTTGCCACAGTGTTCGGCACCGCCCTGGCCGGTATTCAGGCCAAATTAGGCCCTGTAATCGAAGACAATAAAATCAAGGAAACCCAGGCCAAAATACCCGGGCTGGTCCTGGGCGAAGACGGTGCCGCAGGCCTTGCGGCCCAAAACCAATCTTTGAAAGTAAAATCCCGGGTCATTGAAGTTAAAAAAGGCGGCACAACCAAATTTTATACCGTATACGATGCATGGATGCCCGACGGAAACCTGGCCGGCCATGTGGTCAAGGCCGCAGGCCAGGGCTATGCCGATAAAATCGAACTGCTGGTGGGCCTTAATGCCAATGGAGATAAGATCACCGGGCTTTTTATCCTGGACCAGAAAGAAACCCCGGGCCTTGGGGCCAAAATTCTGGATGATCCCTGGCGGGCCCAGTTCACGGATGCGTCCACCGGCCAGAACCTTACGGTAGTCAAAGGGGGCGGCACCGGCCAGGCCAATGAAATTGACGCCATTTCCGGGGCCACCATATCATCGAGAAGCGTGACCGGCATTGTGAACACGGCAGTGGCCGATGTAAAGCCCCGGCTTGGGGAAGATCCCGCCGGTTCCCCCCGGGCGGCCAATGAAACAACCGGTAAAGATAAGGAGCGTTCCTGATGGCTGAGCAACCCACGGCCTTAGAAAGATTTGTACAGGGGATACTGCCCGAAAACCCGGTGTACCGGCAACTTTTAGGGCTTTGTGCCACCCTGGCCGTTACCAACGGCATGAAACCGGCCCTGACCATGTCCGTTTGCGTGGCCTTTGTTCTGGTCTGCGCCAATGTGGTGGTCAGCCTGATCCGAAACCTCTTAAAACCCCATCTGCGCATCGTTGTCTTTACCCTGACCATTGCCACCTTTGTAACGGTGGCGGACCGGGTTCTGGCCGCTTACATGTTCCAGATGAGCAAAACCCTGGGGCCCTATATTCCATTAATTATTGTGAACTGCCTGATCATCTGCCGCTGCGAGGTGTGCGCCTCCAAGCAGTCCGTGGTTACGGCAGCCGCCGATGCCTTAGGACAGTCCATTGGATTCGGCCTGGCCCTGGCCAGCATTGCCGCGGTCAGGGAGATCCTGGGCACCGGCATGCTCATGGGATTCAGGGTATTGCCCGCAGCCTGGCCCGACTGGGTGATCATGGTGCTGCCGCCCGGGGCCTTCATTACCTTGGGACTGCTGCTGGGCCTGATGAACTGGATTGACCTCAAAAAGGCCGAGGCAAAAAAATGAAAGATTTACAGAATTTGAGGCATAACTAATGGACTATCTTCTGGATATTTTGCTGATTGCCCTGACGGCGTCAGTGATTAATAATTTCATATTTTATTATTTTGTGGGCATCTGCCCCTTTGTGGGCGTGTCCAGAAAAGTGGATATGGCTTTTGGCATGGGGTGTGCCGTTACCTTTGTCATGAGCATTGCCGCCCTGCTCTCCTGGGGCATCACCATCTTTGTGCTGATTCCCGGGGCCCCGGTATCAACCTTTATTGCGGGCTTTTTCACCACCCCTGAAGCCGCCGCACAGATTGATCTGACCGTCTTAAGTTATATTGTGTACATCTTTGCCATTGCTTCGTCGGTTCAGTTTGTGGAAATGTATGTCAGAAAATTTTTTCCGCCCCTTTACCAGTCATTCGGGGTGTTTCTGCCCTTAATCACCACCAACTGCGCCATTCTGTTTGCCTGCCTGACCATCATGAGCCATGTGGCGGGGGTTGACAATCCCAAGGAGATCTGGGACCTGGGCCGCTCCCTTGCCCTGGCCCTTTTCGGCGGACTGGGATTTACCCTGGCCATTGTGATCATGGCCGGGATCAGGGAGGAGCTCGAACTGTGCGACGTCCCCAAACCCTTTGAAGGAGCGGCCATCACCCTGGTCATCGGGGGGATTCTGGCCATTGCCTTTATGGGATTTACCGGTGTGGATTCAGGGGTGAAAAACGCGTTAAAACCGCCGGCAAAAGTGGCTCAGGTGATGGATACGGCTCCGGTACCGCCGGAAAGCCTGGCCTTGATCAAGGCCCAAACCCCGGCCAGCCGGACGGGGGTGCAGCCATGATCATCTCCCTTGGCATTGCCGGTGCCAGCATGCTGGTTATGGCCATCATCTTTTCTTATATTTTGGGATGGGCCAATAAAAAATTCATGGTTGAGGTAGACCCCAAAATCGAGGCGGTCAGGGATGCCCTTCCCGGTGCCAACTGCGGGGGGTGCGGCTACCTGGGGTGCAGCGACTATGCCGTGGCCATTGTTGCGGACAATGACCCGGTCAATAAATGCACCGTGGGCGGCGAGGCCTGCGCCAAAGCCGTGGCCGACATCATGGGCGTGGCGGTTGGCGACATGGTGTCCATGCATGCGGTGGTCCATTGCAGTGCCCCTTTATCCCACCGGTTAGGCCGGACCGAATACCGGGGAGAACCCCGCTGTTCATCCGCCCACCAGGTGGCCGGGGTTCAGGCATGCACCTTCGGGTGCCTCGGGTATGGCGACTGTGTTCTGGCCTGTAATTACGATGCCATCCATATCATCGAGGGTCTGGCCCGGGTGGACTACGACAAGTGTATTGGCTGCGGTGCCTGCACCAAGGTATGCCCGAGACACATCATCTCCATTGAAGGATTCAAGGAAAAGACCATGCCCGTGGTGGCCTGTTCCAACAAAGACAAGGCAAAAGATGCCAAGGCCGTATGCCAGAATGCCTGTGTGGCATGCAAAGCCTGCACCAAGGTGTCGGACCTGTTCACCATTTCAAACAATCTGTCCCAATGCGATCTTGACGGCTATTCAGCCCAGAAATATGAAGAGGTGATGCAGGCCGTGGAAAAATGCCCCACCGGCTGCATTCATTTCATGGGAGCGGGAAACCTCCCCAAGGAGGAATAAACCCCTATTTAATGTCTGAACGAAAACCCGTGTTTGGGCGAAAAGTTGCCCAGATGGAAATTTTTCTGCAACGCAGCAGATGGGTGACTTTTCGTTCAAACACTATTTATACTCAGCCGGGATAATCCCGTATTTCTTAATCTTGTAATGGATGGCCCGCTTGCTGATATTGAGCAGGTCTGCCGCTGTTTTCTGGACGCCCCGGGTTTCTTTTAAGGCCCGGATGATGGTGTTTTTCTCGCTTTTTTCAATGGAAAAATCATCGTGGGTTTCTGCCGTTACAGCGGCCTTTCTGACCGGTTCCAGCTGCAAGTCACCCGGGGTGATGGTCTGGTTCCGGCACAGGATGGCCCCGGCCTCAAGGGTGTTTTTCAATTCCCGGACATTGCCGGGCCAGGGGTGGGCCTTGAGGATGGCCATGGCCGGGTCTGAAATCTGTATGGGCTCAATGCCCTGGGCCTTTACATACCTGTCCAGAAAAAATTTTGAAAGCTGAGGGATATCTTCTGTTCTGTCCCGCAGGGGCGGAATGGTCACGGCAATTCCCTTGAGCCGGTAATAAAGGTCCTGGCGGAAACCGCCTGTTTCAATGGCTTCCCAGAGATCGGCATTGGTTGCGGCAATGACCCTGGCATCGACCTTTGTTTCCACCACCGATCCCACCTGGCGGATGGCGCCCTGCTCCAGAAACCGCAACAGGCGGCATTGCATCTCATAAGAAATATTACCGATCTCATCGAGAAACAGGGTGCCGGTATCCGCCGCCTCAATCAGCCCTTTTTTATCTTTGACCGCATGGGTAAACGCCCCTTTCAGGTGGCCGAACAGCTCACTTTCCAGAAGACCTGCCGGGGTCGAGCCGCAGTCCACCACCACATAGGGCCGGTCACTGCGGTCCGAGTGCCGGTGGATGTGGGCGGCAATCCGTTCCTTTCCCACCCCGCTTTCGCCTAAGATCAGCACATTGACCTGGGTTGCAGCCACCTTTTGGATCACCGGATACAGGGCCGCCATGGCCTGGCTTTTGCCCCAGATAAAATCATCTGTTGATTCTGAAACGGTTTTTACCCTGGCGTCCTTGCCGGATAACACCTGTTTGACCTTTTCCACCAGCAGCTTTCCGTCAAAGGGCTTGGTCATGTAATCCACGGCCCCGAGCTTCATGGCATCCACGGCATCAGGGATAGTGCCAAAGGCCGTTAAAAAAATGACCGGCAGCCCGGGCAGCTCCTCACGGATATCCACAAACAGATCCATCCCGTTTTTCCGGGGCATTTTAACATCAGACACCATCAGGTCTAAGGGATGTTCCTTTGCAAGGCGCAGGGCACCCGAGGCGCCCGAAGCTTTAAACACCCTGAAGCCTGCCGTTTCCAGCCGGGCTTCAAGCACCTCAAGAATACCGGGGTCATCATCGACAATTAAAATATTTTCCCGGGCACTCATTGGTTCTTCCTTTTTTCCAGGCGTTCCTGTTCAATGTTTTCCAGAACGGATATCTGATGTTTCAGTGAATCCACCTCTTCCTGCAATGCGGTTATCTCCTGTTTTAACTGCTTTTGGGCCAGCCGCCCTTTGGCAGCCTGCTCAATCATCTGGCATTCAAGTACTTCCATAAGCCGGATACCATTGTCCAGGGCAATAATCAAGGGGTCAGGGGTTTCTTTGCTCAAATCCAGGTCTTCTTCCTGATCCAGAATCTGCCTGGCCTTCTCAAACTGGGCCCTGGTCTTTGCCAAGGCCATCTGAACACAAGCCCTCAGATAAAACACCGAAGATCTGTCAGCCAAGGGGGACGCCTTAACCGGCTGAAGGACTGGTTCCGGCGTTGTGGTCCGGCAGCCTGAAACCGGCAGAACAAAAAGGAAGATCAACATCAAAAACAGCACCTGCCGAAACCCTGTTTTAGGACTGGAAAGATAAAATTTCATGGGGAAATATTTCCTTTGTATACAGGCAGTGTGAATGTAAAGGTACACCCTTTGCCGGTATTATTTCTCACGCTGATCCGCCCGCCATGGTCCCGGATGATCCGCCGGGCAATGTTCAGGCCTAAGCCGACACCGTCAAGGGTTTCTCTGATTTCCTGGGCCCTGTAATATTTTTTAAAAATCAGTTCTTGCTTTTCTTCGGGAATCCCGGGACCGTCATCACAGATGAAAAAACTTAAAAACTCATTTTGGGGACATGGTTCAAGCCCGGCCTCGACCCGGCCGTTTTCAGGGGCAAACTTCAAGGCATTGCCCATGATGTTCAGCAGTACCTGAAGGATCTCCTTTTTTTCCCCCACCACCTTGGGCGGATGGGGTAGCGGCGTATAGGAAAGGGCCACGGCCCTGAATTCGGCGGCCGGTTCAAGGGCCTGTACCGCCTCTTTGATCAGGGCATCCGGGTCCATGGGTTCGAAAAGCGGCTTTTCATGTTCCGTTTCAAGCTTGGAGGTGTCCAGCAGATGGTTTAACAGCGTGGTCAGCCGGGAGATTTCCCTGGCCGCAATCTTTAAAAACTTTTGCTGTTTGGGATTCACCGGCCCCAAAACCCCTTCAACGATCATGTTCACCGACTCCCTCACCGAGGACAGGGGGGTCCTGATTTCATGGCTTAAGCTGGCAATAAAGTCCGAGCGTATTTCCTCATCGGCTTTGAGCTGGCGGTTCATCTCGTTAAAGGCCCGGGCTAAGTCCTCAAACTCATCGTTGGTGGCAATGTGGATCTGGTGGGAATAATTGTCCCGGGACACCTTTCCAAACCCTGTCTTGAGCTTGTTTAAAGGGGAAATCATGGACCTTGAAATAAACAGAACCCCGAGAAGGCCCACAATAATGGAGATGCCAAAGCCAATGGTGCCGTTTTTCACAATGGCCCGGGTCTGTTCATTGATATTCAGAAGAGCCTGCTCAATGTGTCTTTCATTGTCCTGCCTTGCCCGGCTGATATCCCTTATCCAGCCGGAAATCTGCTCTTCTGAAGCCCAGGATTTTTCTTCATCCAGAAAAAAGGCTTGGCTGTGGGAGCGGGCGAATTCGGCATAGGTGGCGCTGATGTTTTGCCAGATGCCATGGTCCCGGGGGACCAGGTTTAAAATCCGGTTCAGGTCCCGGTTGTATGCCAGTCTTGCCGTTTCAAATCCCTCAAAATAGAGTTGTTTTTTGAGCAGCCTGAACTTTTTTTCATTGGCATCCATTTCAACCAGGTTGTCCAGAAGATTCTTTGACAGGGAGGCAATATGGTTGTTGACACTGACAATTCCGGCTGAAATGGCGGACATCTGCCTGACTTTAATGAAAAGCCCCACCACCGTGCCGTAAAAAATCAGGACAAAGCAAAAAATAAAGATCAGCAGTTTTGTGGAAATCCCAAGTCTCATGATGAGAATCTCAGCCCGGATATTTAAAAGAAGGTTTTCTGCTTCATATGAACGGCATCATAGAAGCCATAGGAACAGAAGTCAAGTCCGGGGAAAGGGGATTAGACTGAAGGGGTTTAGACTGAAGGGATGCGCAACCCTGAACCCCTTCAGCCTGCCCACCTTCAGCCTTCAGTCTATAAACCTTCAGCCTTTCTTATTGCTCTGCTTCCATATCCCCTGCTCCCCGGCCGCCTTGATCAGGTCATCCCTGAAATCCGGGTGAGCCAGGCTTATGATGGCTTCGGCCCGCTGCCAGGTGGGCAAAAGGTGCATCCGGGCTGCGCCGTACTCGGTGACAATGTAATCCACCATCTGCCGGGGGATGGTGGTGATGGAGCCCGGCTTGAATGTGGGAACAATTCTGGAATGGACCTTTCCCGCCTGATCCGTGAAGGTGCTGGCAAGACAGATAAAACTTTTGCCGTTTTTAGACCACTGGGCCCCCAGGACAAAATCCCACATGCCGCCATTGCCCGAGATCTGGGAGTACCCGTTGCTTTCCGCATTCACCTGGGTATAAAGGTCCACCTGGAGGGCATTGTTAATGGAAATAAAATGGTCATGCCGGCTGATCACCCGGGGGTCATTGGTATAGGTCACAGGATAGGACGCCGCCGCCGGGTTTTTGTGTAAGAAATCATACATGCGCTGGCTGCCGATGGCAAAGGTATAGGCCACCCGGTGCCGGTCAAAGGCCTTTTTTGAACCGTTCATGCGGCCCGCCTGAATCATGTCCACATAGGCATCCACGAACATCTCGGTATGCCCGCCTAAATTTTTAAGGTCGCTGTCGGCAATCAGCCGGCCCACGGCATTGGGCATGCCGCCGATGCCCAGCTGGATCACGCACCCGTCATGGATATGCGCCATGACATGTCCGGCAATCTTTTTGTCTGTTTCCGAGGGCTCAACCGCCGGGGCGGCAAAGGGGACCTGATCCTCGGGGGCTTCCACAATATAATCAATGTCGGATATATGGATGGATTCTTCGGCCCCCCCTAAGCAGACCGGCATGTGCTGATTGACTTCCACCACCACTTTCTGGTTGATCTGCATCTTGATCCGGGTTTCGGAATTCTGGGGCCCTAAGTTAAACCAGCCCTTATCATCCATGGGGCAGACCTGGTAGAACCCTACATTCCGGACAGGTCCCAGGCCGTTTTCAACCAGGGGGGGAATCAGGTGGTACAATACCGGTCCATAATATATATTGTTGTGGTGCTGTCTTAACAGACGGGTCAGTTTGCTGAACTGCAGATCGTTGTAAGTAAATGCATTGGGTTTGGTGACCACCATGGGAATGGGCGGCAGGGTGACGGCGGAAAATATGGACACATCCTCCAACTCATCCCCCCTCTCGGTCAGGGCCAGATCGCAGACACCGGGCTTGCCGTTGAAAAACCCATAATCCACCACATCACCGGATTTAACAATCTTGACAGCCTGTTCGGCACTGGTCAGTTTCTCTTTGTATTCCTTTTGATATGACAATTTGACTCTCCTTTATTGTTTAAAAGCCGTTAGCAATTAGCGGTTATCCTTTGATTAATCCTGTCAGAAAGAACTGTTCAATCATCTCAATACAAGGCTCCATGGGGCTCTGCCCGCCGTCGTTATACCAGTCAAGGAGGCAGTCGGTGATAATGGTTCGCAGGCACAACAGGGCCGTTTTGGGGGGGATGGATTTAAACCGGCCTCTTTCCTTTCCTGACATGAACGCCTGCTCCACATGGCTTGCACAGGCCCGGTAGCGGGCCGCAAGGGAATCGGGCAGCTGGTATCCCGGGTCCATGCCGGCACCGGCAAACTGCTTTAAATACATGGACATCTGTCTTGGATAAATTTTATAGACGTTGGCCGCGGCCCGGATATACTGGCGGATAAGATCAGTTTCGTCGGTCACACCGGCAAGAAGGGCCTGGATTTCCTCTTCAAAGGCCTGAACCACTGCCTCCTGGATGGCATAGTAGATCCCCTCTTTTCCCCCGGGAAACAGGCGGTAGATCTTCCCCACGCCAAATTCAACGGCCCGGGCAATTTGGGCCACGGTCACACCGGTATACCCTTTTTCATAAAACAGGGTAACGGCGGCCTCCAGGACCTCTAAGCGGTTGAATTGCCGTTCCAGCATCTTCCGGGTTGGTGTCTGCCCGTCCACACGCCTCCTTTAAAAAAAAACGGAATGGTCATTCCGTTTTGAAATTATCATTCTAATAATATAAATTTTTCTTTTTTGCAAGCTGGAGCTGACCCAAGGTCACTTGTTATCATGCGTAAGGGATGACCGGGGAGCGGCAGGTTATACCGATGGAAAAATGGTGGACAGTGTGGACCGGGTGGACCGGGTGGACCGGGTGGACGTTGTGCGAAAAATTCCTCAGCTGTCCACAGGGTCCACTTTGTCCACCATGTCCACTTGTCCACTATGTCAAAGACACTTGACAGCTGCGGCAAGAAAAGAAGGAATTATTTTTATTGAGGCTTGGCCTTGAAGGCAGGGCCTTAAAAGGTTCCGGCCCATGTTCCGCTGACAAACAAAAAGCGAACCATGGGCCGGGGAAGCGTGGAGGGATCAGTTTAGAAATTCAGGCTTAGGCCTGTTTTCTGCGAAGGCCGGCAAGACCGATCAGGCCGCCTGACAGTAAAAAGACAGCCGAAGGGACCGGCACGGCACTGGCCGTATTGAGAACAGCAATGGCATCCAGGTCAAACCCGGCGCTGCCACTTGTCATATAAGGATCGTAGATAACATCTCCGCTAGTGTCTGTGTATGTCCCATCGCCGATAATGTCGATTATCTTGACATAGCTGATGCTGTTAAAATCCAGGTATTGCAGCTCTTCTTCTGTATATGAATCATAAAGATCGGACAAATCAAAAGGAGTACCGTATCCTTGTTTGTATTTGCCGGCCAGACCGGTAATATTGGTGGGGTCCACAGATCCAAACGCACTTACACTGCTTGAGGTCTGTGAATCATTGTAGAACCGGTACCAATTTATCCCGTCAGAAGAAACTTCCACATAGGCAAGTTCCAGAAAAGTGTTATTAAAACTGTTCTCAAAAACGGCAAAGTCATAGCCGTCCCCGTCAGCAATGACCGTATCAAAGGTCAATGTGATTGACCCGCCTGCTCCCAGGCAGACAATGTCGTATGAAGAGCCTACCGCCTCACCCAATGCCTTTTCCGGGGTCTGCCAGCTACTAGAAACTCTGTCGCCGACAATATAGTCCTCATATCCGGTAGCCCAGGCTATGATGGATTCATCAGTCATATAAATTGCAGTGGAACCATCCACTCCGGCTGCTGGGGCATAAGGTCCCGCCACAGCCGTACCGCAAATCAAAAAAGCAGCCATTAGATTGAGTAGCAATAAAATTTTTCTTGTCATGTTTTCTCCTTTGTTCTTAAATTTTTAATCACAGTCTTTGCCATCGCTGTCATAAAGTAATGGGGAAAATCCCCAAAGAAAACCCGGACTACCCGGGCTTTATCCGAATAGCGGTATACCATAAGACAAAGAGGCATTGCTGGTACTTATTTGCTAAATGATAGGACTTTCTTGCTAAAGATAGCACTTTCTTGCTATTCCCAATTTTTTTAAGAAAATTGAACCTGAAATGGCCAAATTATACAGGGCAGATGCATTCAACCTGGCTGTTTTATCCACCGATCTAACCCAGCGCCATGTTTTTCCTCAGCCTGCCATAACAACTTTTATTTTTTCCAGTCAAATCCCCCAATCCGGTCATCTCATCCGGCCCCTTCCAGGCCAGGCGAATTTATCATCGCAACCCAAGTTAGCCTGACATATCTGAAAACAAACCTTGTATTTAAGTTCCGCGTGTGTTAAATATCGTACGATCTAAACTAAAGTTCATTCATACTTTTTTTAAATTAAACTGGATTCTAATCCCCCGGCCTGCGCCGGCCAAACCACGCTGAGGATCTGTTCGCCGATGATCCGTAAAAGGACGAAACCGCTTGCCGAAAACCGGCACCAGCGAAATTTTCATGGGGCAACCGGTGCGTTCAGACGGCTGCCCTAAACCGGATGACAGGTTCAAAATGACGCCGCCATCAAATCAAACGGGTCCCATGCCCGGTCCCCCTATCCGGCCCTCTCCGGACAATCGTGTGAGCCGGAAAAAAACAATCTTAATTCAGCCATTTTTAATACGGAGGTTAGTGACATATGAAAAAGCTTCACAGTATTTCATCGCGTTTTCTGTTATGGACGGTGCCGCTGCTGTTTATTTCCCTGGCAGCAATGACCGGCATTATCTATGTGATTGAACAGGGAAACCAGAAAAATGCCACCATCGCCATTGGCCAGCAGGCCACGGAACAGACCTCCGTGGCATTGGAGAACTGGATCGCAGACCAGGTCAGGATCGTTCAGATGATCGCCGGCCAGAGCGTGGTGATCGCGGCCTGTAAGGACCCCGGAAATCCGGAAGCCGTGACAGCTGCCCAGGCATATGCGCAGTCCATCCATAAGCAGTTTCCATATTATGAGAATGTTCCCCTTTTCGCGAAAATGGCGGACGGAAAGACCGCGGACATTCAGACTAAAAATGGCATAAAACCGGTGGGGGACGGCCAGATCTTCGTGGACACCGTGGACACCAAAACCATTGGCAAAGGCGGCCCCAACCTGAGCTATGTCAAGGCGGTTTTCAGCGGAAAAGACTATTTTATCAGCCAGGTTTATCCCAGCCTTCTCCGGGGGAACCCGATTTTTGTGATCGCCGCCCCGGTGAAAGATGACGCCGGAAAATTAATCGGGGTGGCTGCCATTGCCCCCCAGATGAGTTTTTTCACGGATATCTTTGTCAGCCAGATCGCCATCGGAAAAACCGGGTATCTGTTCTTTATTGACGACCGGGGAATGATGCTGGCCCACCGGGACAAAAGCCTGATTCTGAATAAAGATGTCCGGGAAAAGTGGGGCGGACTGATCGATCAGATCCTGTCCGGAGACAAACTGATTGAGGCATCCGACAATGGCTCGCAACGGTTTTATATCACCCGGATGATCAAAATCCCCGACGAAAAGATTCTGCACAAATGGTACATGGTGTTTGGCCAGAATCAAAAAGAGGTCATGGCATCGTCGGCCCATTTTCTCAAAATTCTGTCCCTGATCAGTCTGATCCTGCTGGCCTGTTTTTGCGCGGGTCTCTACTTTTTATGCCGGATGATCGTTGTCAATCCGGTGAATCAGACCATGCTGGCCATCAAGGATATTGCCCAGGGCGAGGGCGACCTGACCAAACGGCTGGATATGTCTTCCAAGAATGAAATCGGGGAGCTTTCCCGGTGGTTTAACGTCTTTATTGAACGTTTGCAGACCATTGTCCAAAAAATAGCCGCCACCTCAAGTGCCATTGATTCAAATTCCAATCTGTTATCCGAGATTTCAGAAAGCCTGCTGAACGATTCAGGCGCCACTTCGTCAATGGCGGCCAGTGTCACCGGTGCCTCAGAAGAGATGAATACCAACCTGGCCAACGTGGTCCGGGCCATGGAAGACTCTTCTGCCAATGCCAATATGGTTGCCAGCGCCGCTGAAGAAATCAACAGCACCATTCAGGGAATCTCCCAGAATGCGGAAAAGGCGCGGGATGTGTCCAAGGATGCGGTAAACCAGGCCGGAGAGGCCTCAAAGAATATGGCAGACCTTGGCACTGCGGTAGATAAAATCGGTAAAGTGACCGAAACCATCACCGACATTTCCGACCAGACCAATCTGCTGTCCCTTAATGCCACTATTGAGGCAGCCCGGGCCGGTGAGGCCGGAAAAGGATTTGCCGTTGTGGCCAATGAAATCAAAGAACTGGCCAAGCAGACGGCCGGCGCCACCTTAGAAATCAAAACCCTGATCGAAGCAGTTCAGAATACCACCGGCAAAACCGGAGACGATATCACACGAATTTCAGAAGTGATCAGCGGCGTCAATGAAACCGTGGGGGCCATCGCCGTTGCCGTGGAAGAACAGACCGCCACCACCAGCGAAATCGCCACCAACATCACCCAGACCAGTGAAAGCATCCGGATGGTCAACGAAACTGTTAACCAGAGTTCTGCTTTGGCATCCAATATTGCCGGGGATATTGCCCAGGTATCCACGGCATCCCAGAGCATTGAGGACAACAGCAGAAACATTGAACAATATGCCCAGGAGCTGACGCAGCATTCAACCGAACTCAATGAAATCGTGAGCAGTTTTAAGGTATAGCGTGCAGGGAAATATCCGGGTTAGGCTGAAGGTATTTGAAGCCCCCCAATCCCTTCAGCCTAAATTTTATTATTATCCCTATCACCCAAACAAAGTGCTGTTAACTACGGGCAAGTTACATGCGATCACCCTGACCGGCCCACAGGGCAATCGCATGTAAAAGAAAGCCATCTATTCCGCAATTGAAAATAAGGATAATCTCCAATTATGTAGCGTGTTTGATTATGTTGTGAGTTTTATTCATTTTTATTCAAAAAGATTTTTCAAATCTTTCATTTTATTCGTATAATTCCAAATCATATGCATAGAAAAAGCCCGGAGTAGCCCCTCCGGGCTTTGATTGTGAACTCCCGTCGATAGCCGGAGAAGCCCACACACACAGTTATATTTCTATATCATTTTCCGGTTATCTGCAATACCGGAAAAATCTAAAATGCTTTTAATTCCAAATACATGCCGATGGTGCCATTTCGTATTTTTTGTTTGCAGGTTCTGCTGGAGAGGGCAGGCCTATTGTTGCAGGGACTGCCGTAAGGCCGGAATCCTCAGAAACAAAAGAGAAGCACAGCGACGATACCGCCAGACCGAGAAGGGGAAAAGACGGCATCGGGAAGCCGAGAACCGGCGTCGGCATCGAAAAAAAATTCAAGAGACAAAAAACATGGATGATACAGCTTCCACAGTGCTGCCTGCTTGGTGTAGGACAATAATATTGTGGATTTTGTTTCAGATTCAGGGCCTTCCAATCAAACCATATTGTCAGTTCTGCGGCTCTTCAGGTCAAGTCGTCACACAATTTCCCCGGCGGGGATATGGATAAACGTAAAAACTGGAGGCGCGGCATGGTAAAAAAAGAAATCCTGAACCCTTCAAGGGTGCGTTGTATCAAAGGAGGATTTAGTTTTATCCCCCATCGGTTTCTTACGGGTGGATTTTTGCGAGCATTAAGCCGGGACGAGTTGTTATTGTATTTTTTCCTGGTTCTGGCCGGTGACCGCAACGGATTAAGTTTTTACAGTTATGATAAAATATGCACCCTGCTAAAAATGCAACTGGACCAGTACATTGAAGCTCGGGATGGATTGATGGAAAATGATCTGATTGCCTTTGACGGCACCATTTACCAGGTGCTTTCCTTACCGGCCAACCTTATACAATCTGCTGTACAAAAAAAATCTTCCCTGAACAGCCGTCAACCTGAATCAGTTGGAAAAATTTTGAGCAAACTGGTTATGGAGGCCGATCATGGTTGAGCAGACACCCAAAAGTCCGCCCGGTTATGATCTGGATCAGATCCGCCGGGATTATCTGGACCATATGCTTAAAATCAAGGAAAGCTCTCCTTCTCAAACCTGTTGCAGGACCAAAATTATCAAAGCGTTTGACAGTTATCTGCAAACATCGGGAGTCTCACTGGTCAATATAAACATAGGGCATGTTGATGATTTTCTGGCAAGGTTCAATGCCCCATATGCAAAGAGTACCCAGGGGGTATACCGTTCCTGTTTTCGAGGCTTTTTGCACTACCTGTATAATGAACGGCATTTGATCCAACAGAATTTAGCCCCGCTTGTGACCGGTCCGCCAATGTTTGCTCAAGTCAAGCCTCCTAAATTTTTAAGACCCGGTGAAGTCCGTCAGTTATTTGATCATTTGCCCTGTGCAACATCCAAAGAGCTTCGTGTCTATGCACAGGTTCACCTGGCTTATTATCTTGGATTGCGCCCCATTGAAATCAGCCGCCTTACTCTGGACGATATCTGTTTTGCCAAAGGACTGCTAAACCTGGAAAACACAAAAAATGCAAAGCCCCTTCAATTGCCCATTCCCGATGAAGTTATCAAAGCAATCACCGCTTATATCGTTGGAGGCAGGCCTAAAAGTCAGTCTCGCTCTCTTTTTTTAACCAGCCATTGCCCACCTTACAGAGCTGTAAGTGCCTGGCTCACCAGGCACGATTTAACAAAGGCGTTGCGGGCTGCCGGTCTTCCCG
Source organism: uncultured Desulfospira sp. (assembly GCA_963663165.1). GTDB lineage: Bacteria > Desulfobacterota > Desulfobacteria > Desulfobacterales > Desulfobacteraceae > Desulfospira. Next base: position 2,835,016 of record OY760175.1, read on the forward strand.
GTACAGGATATTGGCTGCGCCACACCTTTGCACAAAACATGCTGGAAGCAGGTGCCGGCATTTTTGAAATCAAAGAAATGATGGGGCATTCCATCATTGATTCCACAAAAGTATATCTAAGTATCCACAAGGAATTGATGCGCCGGGTGTTGTTCGATGAAACCGTTTAAAAGCTTTTTGGCCACAGAGATGGAAAACTTTATTGTTTACCGGCAAGGACTGGGATACAGTTGCCATATGCTCCGGTGGGCCTTGCTTACCTTTGACGATTTTTTAATGAGGCAGCCGGATCTCTCAGACATTTGGATGCCCCATTTTTATATCACCTTTAAAAATGAGATTGGCCTTGAGCCCTCCGGCGTAGCCAGCATTCTAAATGTAGTTCGAGGCTTTTTTGATTATCTGAAACGGCAGCGGATAAATCTTGATAACCCTTTGAAAGATGTGACCGCTCCGGCCCGACGCACCTTCATCCCCTTTATATTCTCACCGGAGCAGGTAGAAATGTTACTGGGGGTGGTATGCGGACGGATCCGGCAAACCCCTATGCGGTTCCTTAAAGATTACAGTGAATATCTGGTGATCCTTCTGCTTGCCCGCTGTGGGCTGAGGATGAATGAACCCTTGCGCCTGAGATTGAAAAATTACCGGCCGGATGAAAAGACGATTTACATAGAGAAAACCAAGTTCAAAAAGGACCGTCTTATCCCTATTCCAAAATCAACTGCCATGCAGATTGACAACTATCTTTTAACCAGGGCCGCTTTAATTGAAAACGATATGAATCCCTACCTGTTCATGGGGATAGGGGAAAACGGCTTGAACGATAACCGTATTCGCTCTGTTTTTCACGATGCTGTGCGTCAAATCGGGATCCGCCGCCCAAGGAAAATTATCGGCGACACGACCTTTGGGAAGCCCACTCCGCACTGTTTACGGCACTCTTTTGCCATTAACACCTTGAAGGCAGCCATTGCCCGGAAACAATCACCCCGGAATGTGCTGCCGGTGCTTGCCGGCTATATGGGTCATGTTGAGTATAAATACACCATGGAATATTTGAAAGCAGTTGATGCTGAAAGCCGCGACAGCCTGTTCAAATTTACCACCGGCAGAAGGGATGAATCATGAACCTGACCCGTTGCGTTGTTCAATTTTTTGACCAATACCTGCCTTATGTCAAAGGGTGCCGCCCCAATACGATCAAAAGTTACCGGGATACCATGCGCTTTTTTTTACCGTTTGCTGCCGAGTACCACAGCGTAAAGGTCAGTTCGCTCAATCTGGAACATATCACGGTAGAATTAATTTTGCAGTTTCTCAATGAGCTTGAATCCAAACGGTCCAACACGGCTAAAACCCGGAACCAGCGCCTGGCCGTTTTAAAGTCTTTTGCCAAAATGATCCGTTTTATTTATCCCGAGCAACAAAAACTGACCAATGCGATCCTTGATATTCCCCGGAAACGAAGCCAACACAAGTTGATCGGATTTTTGTATCCCCAGGAGATCAATCAAATCCTTAATGCGGTCCAACTTAAAAGAAAGGACGGGTTCCGAGATTATACCCTTCTGTATCTATTATATGATACCGGTGCCAGGGCAACGGAAATCGCTACCCTTGAGATGGATTATTTTGATTATGAAAATCAAACTCTGGCGATTCTTGGGAAGGGTAACCGATATCGACAAGTTCAGTTGCTTGGGAAAACAGTAGAGCTTATGCATCAGTATATTGAAGAACATCGCAATACGCCAATCCATCCGTTTAAAAAAAGGCTGTTCATCAACCAAAGAGGAACAAGCTTGACCCGCCACGGTATCAACCGGATCTGTAAAAACTACCTTGAACAGGCTTTACCGGCAAAGCGGACAGCGACCATGCACCCCGTCCATAGCTTCCGTCATTCGTGTGCCGTTCGAATGCTCTCAGAGGATCGGCCTTTATCTGAAATTAAGAATCGCTTGGGGCATTCTAATGTCAAATCCACAATGGTTTACTTAAAGCTTGATCTAGGCCAGAAGCGACATTTACAAGAGAACTTCATCCAGTTCACCAAACAGCACCTGAAATCTGATCCGAAGATTGAGGAGTTGATCCAGTGGGAAAACAAGCAAAACGTTCTTGAGTGGCTGGATAGTCTATAGATCCTTACAGACTTCATCACCAGCACTCCTCAGGGCAAACTGTAGCTGTTTATTATGTTTAGTGATTTGTTGCAAATTTGTCATACCCTTGATAACCCACTGTTTATTTGAACGATTTTGACTTACGGCATTACGGCGCCCAAACCACCGTCAATCAAGGCTTCAGGACCGCTCGCAACATAACTCCAAAAAATTGGACTTGGGACTTGGGATATGGGACCTGGGGATTGCGGCATCCACGGCCTCCCCAAGTCCCATATCCCATATCCCAAGTCTCAACAATATACATTATTATCCTTATCACCAAAATTGGCATCACCAGCAGGCAAGTTACATGCGATCACCCTGACCGGCCCATCCCCATCCTTGACAAAAACTGAAAACAATGTCAGCTATATGGCATGAGACTCAACCGTTGAGGGGGCCATCATGAAAAAACCGGCCATTGTCCTTTTTTTATTGATACTTTCTGTACCGGCCTTGCGTGCCCAGGAAATCACCCTTGTGGCAGGGATGTCGCTTCCGCCCTACTTTTTGCGGGAAACCCATAACGGTATGGAACATGATATTGTAAAAGAAGCCCTGGCTAAAAGCGGTTATACCCTGACGTTAAAATTTGTCCCTTTTATCCGGCTTGTTGTTGACTATCCCAAATATGACGGCGCCCTGACCATCAATGAGGCCTCAGGCGCAAAAGGCAGTTATTCCGATGTGGTTATCGTTTACCGGAATTATGCCATTTCTCTTAAAGAAAAAAATATATTCATCCATACACTTCAGGACCTGAAAGACAAACGAATTATCGCTTTTCAAAACGCCACGACATATCTTGGGAACGTTTACAAAACAATTGTAGAGGCCAATCCCCATTACAAGGAAACCGCCGATCAGGAAGGCCAGGTAAAAATGCTCTTTTCCGGCAGAACAGACACGGTGGTGATGGACCGGAATATTTTCAAATATTTTAGAAAAACAACCACCGGAATGGATACCAGCCCCCAAGTGGTTTACCATAACCTGTTTGAGGCATCGGAATACAAAGTCCTGTTTAATGACCCGGTTGTCAGGGACCGATTTAACAAGGGGCTTGCCCAATTAAAGGCATCCGGCCGGTACCAGGAGATCATCAACACCTATGTCGAATAAGGATCACCCCCCGGCAAGGCCGTTGATAATCCGTTCAATCAGGTAAAGGGCACCCTTGGGTCCCATATGGGGTTTGGGAATCACATGCATATAGCTTCCGGCAGGAAGGCTGATTTCAATTCCGGCAATGTCCGGATATTTAAGACCGAGCCTGGCGATAAACGCGCCGCTGCCAATAGCGATATCCGGTTTTACCCGGGCGGTATCTGCCTGCCATGCGTCAAGGCAATTAATGGATGCCAGAAATGCCTGGATTCTTTCCTCAAACAGGCCGGATTCCCCGGTCACCCACACGGAAACCGGCACCAGCCCTAAATACTCATAAAGCCAGACCAGCAGGGGCCAGACCAGGGACCCGTCTGCCGACAGGGCAAAACAGGCCCCCTTGGGAAGCCCGGTCAGGGTATTAAACCGGTTCAAGGCCGTATAGGCCTGCCTGCGGGCTTTTTGGATCATTTTCAACGCCGGTTCCGGATCCGCATCAAGGCGGCGGCAGACCAGCTCAATCCATGAGGCAGTGGCCTCAAACCCCACCGGCGCCCCCATGGGCGGCACCATGCTGGCCACGCCCCAATTTTCAGCCATAAACGGGACCAGTTCTGTGGCGTATTCTTCGTGGATCACCACATTAAACCTTGCCGAGCCGGCATTTTCAAGTTCTGCCAAGGTACAGCCGGCGCCCATGCAGGTGTTGACCTGAATGCCGCAGGCATTGAGCAGCCCTTTGAGCTCATCCACATTTCCCTGAAAGTGGTGGTGGGCTATGCTGATTCCCACCAGGTTTACCGTTTTTTCAGACCAGGCCCGGCGTTTAACGTCAAGGGCCTTTAGCACCCCCATCATCCCGCGCTGAAACCCCTGGGACATGGGCAATGAAAACCCGGCGTTTTCAATGGCAACACAAGGAACGGGCAGGCGGGCATTCTGGATAAACCGGTCCAGATCATCGCCGATCAAGGCCGCGCCCGGGGAGTTGACCACGGCAATGAGGCCATGCCCCTTTGCCGCCACCACGGGCAGGATATCCTCAAGTTTCCCGGTGGCCCCGAACACATAATCATAATCATCCAGAAAGGTGGCCGGGACCCGGGACTGGCCAAAATAGAAGGGTTCCGAATAATAGAGCGGGTCCAGCAGGCCGGTCCTTGGCATCTGGCTCTCGCAAAGGGCCCCGTGAAAAAATTTACAGCCCGTGGGGCCGTTGAGCAGCACTGCCGCATCCCAAATCCCTTCAACGGCGGCAATGGCCCCGGTAAAACTGTCCGGGATCAGTATGGTCCCCTCAAATCCCGTCATTTTTCCATCCTTCAGTTACCGGGGCGCACAGCAGGCCGGCCCAGCGCCGGGCAAAGGCAAGCCCGCTGTAAAAGCCTGTATCCGGGCACATGGGAATGATATCCACATGCAGGTCAAAGGGCAGGTTTCGCGGGGTATAGTTCCCCAAAAGCAGGTCCGGCTTTAACCGTAACAGGTCCGGGTCCCGTTTGGCCGGGTCATAATCCAGCTCCACATCAAACTGCCCGGGATACCGGGTGATGAACCGGTTGTCCTGGGAATAGTTGAGAATCCCCACCTTAACCACGGTCATGCCCAGGTCCCCGGCCGCCTCAACGATCCAGTCCACATTGTGAATATAGGTAAGGATCATCAGCCGACGCCCTTTGAGCTGTTTGCTGTATGCCCGGATCATCTGGTCATAGGTTCGCTTATGGGAATCAATCAGGGCCTGCCCTTTATCCCGGCAGTTGAAAAAGTCCGCCACCTGAAGGATCCAGGCCACGGTTTCGGTAAACCCCACGGGAAAGGGCAGGTCTGCCGTGGGTACGCCCAAGCGGGATTTCGCAAAATCAGCCATGAGCCTTCCCAGGTAATCATTGTAAGCCGCCAGGTTCAACGGTGCTTTTTTAAAATGCTTAAGCTGAGCCACCGTGGTGTTTCTGACAAACCGGCAGTTGACCCCGATGCCCATGGACTTGAGAAGCCCTGCCATGGCGGCAAAGTTGCTCTCGGCATTATAGGCGATATTTTTTTCCGCCAGGATGTTCACACACCGGTCCTCGGGGGTAACGGTTTCATCCACCAGGGCGGCGGCCCCCTCCATACAGGCATTGATGACCCCCTGCATGTAATCGCCCTGCATATTGCCGTCGGTGGCAATGGGGATCACCGGCACATGGGGATGCCGCTTGTGAATATCTGTGATGGCGGCTTTGGGATCATCCCCGATCACCCCGGACGGGCAGGTGGTTAAAAGAAACACGGCCCCGGGCCGGTTTGAGGCGGTATTTTCCACCGGCCGGTTCAAGGCCTGTTCGACGGTCTCAATCAGATTTTGTTTACCGCCGTAAATCACTACGGACTCGTCCATATCCGAGGAGACCACGGCCGGTGCCAGCTGATGGGCAAGGCGTATCTTTTTTTGAGCCTCCAGCCGGAGCCCGGCGGAAAGCACGGCCTGGCAGGCAATGTGGGTGCAGCTGGCCGGCCCGTGGGCCACGGTCACCGCATCCGTGATCTGGGTGGTGGTGGACAGGGCCCCGGAAAAAGCGCAGCCGTGCAGGGGTTCTCTTGAAATCAGGCTTTTGGATAAAAACATGGGGGGCCGGCCAGAACCCTGCTGGTCCCGGGGGTCCCCGGATTGGCCGGCAGGTTCCGGATCTATGGTTTTTTCTTTAATGATGTTAAAGGGGGGTATCCCGGGGGCCTTATCCGGGCAGACCAGGTTTTCCAGGACGGTTTCATCCAGAAACCGGGCAGGGTAAACCGTCCTGTTCTCCAGGACATCCCGGGCCAGTTCCTGGAAAATCCAGGCTTCCCTGGAATCGCCAAATGCCTCCACCACGGTTTTTTCCTTCATTTCCGCCTGGCGGAACAGCCGGCTTCTCGGGATGATCTGCTTTAAGGGAACCCCCACCTGACCGGCAAACCGCTTCAAAGGGTTACGGCCTTCATCTTCCCCCCGGGAGTTTAAAATCAGGCCGGCCAGCCCCAACCCCTCCTGGTCAAAATTTTTCACGCCTTTGAGGATATTATTGGCCGCATAAACAGACATGAATTCCTCAGAGGTAACCACATATACCCGGTCGGCAAACCCCCGGCGCAAGGGCACGGCAAAGCCCCCGCAGACCACATCCCCGAGCACATCGTAGACCACGACATCAAAGGCGTCCATGTCAAGCCCTAACCGCTCGAACAGGGCAAAGGTGCTTAAAATCCCCCGGCCGGCGCACCCCACCCCGGGTTCAGGCCCGCCGGCTTCGGCACAGACCACCCCGCCAAAGCCCTTGTGAAGGACCTTGTCCAGGCGCTGCAAGGGGGGCGGCGTTTCTTTCATATAGTCCAGGGCCGTTACAATCCGCCGGCCGCCCAGCAGCAGGCGGGTGGAGTCGTGCTTGGGATCACACCCGATCTGCAGCACCTTTTTGCCCATGCCGGCCAGGGCGGCGGAAAGATTGGCACAGATGGTGGATTTGCCGATACCGCCTTTTCCATATATGGCGATTTTTATGGCCGGGCTTTGTTGGCCCATATTAAAATTCCTGACAGAACATTTAAGGGGTAACCCCCACCCACCTGCCGTCACGGGCCGATTTAAGACAGGCCTCACAGATTTGAACAGCGGCCAGGCCCTCTTTGGCCGGGATGGGATTAGGGGCACCGCGCAAAAACTTTTGAAAATCCCCCAGTAACGGCATAATGGTGTGGACCTGATGTTTAGGGCTTAAGTCCGACAGGGCTTGTCCTTTAACCTTGGTGACCCGGTTATAAATATGGTCGCCCCAGAGCTGCCCCTTTTCCCCCACGAACTGAAACGATCCGGAACGGGCATGCCCCACCTTTGAACAGTCAACCGTGCCCACCACCCCGTCTTCCATCTCCAGCAGAACGGCCAGCAGATCCTCAAGGGGGTTTTTCCCATGACAGCGGGTGACGGCCGAGACCCGGACAATTTCCCGGCCGGTGATAAGCCGGAGGGCGTCAAACACATGGACTGCGGTATGAAAGCTGACCCCGGCACCGGCAAGTTCCGGGGCATGAAGCCATTCAAGGGTGGCCGGTTCCAGCCGCTGATTGGCAGCAAAACTGAACATGGGGCCAAGATTTGGCAGTTCTGTTTTCAGTATGCCCACCACCGCATTATACCGCAGGGTATGGCCGACCATGAGATGAAGCCCCTCATGCCGGGAAAGCCTTTCAATAAACCGGGCATCTTCAAGGCTGCCCGCCAGGGGCTTTTCCAGAAGAAGCGGCTTTTGAGCTTTGGCACAGGCCAGGGCAATGTCCTTGTTCAAAGCCGGCGGCACCACGGAAATGACGGCATCAACATCATCGGCGACCACCAGTCCCTGCCAGTCACGGTGATACCGGCATTGCCACTGCCCGGCCTGAACAGCCCCCTTGGCCGAACGGCGGCTGACGGCCTGAAGTAAAAGCCCGGGAATGTCATGAACCAAATGATGGGCATACCGGCTGCCGTGTTTGCCCGTGCCGATCACTCCGACGCGCATGGGCCTTATGTTTTCGGTCATCATGCCTGTTCTGGCGAGTCCTTTTCACTAGAGCCTGTTTATCGGATTTTCTATGTACAACAGACTGAGCCATTTGGCAAATAGCCGGCCCATCGTACTGAGTATAATTTTTAAAAATTAAGAATGATCTCCAAAAAATTGGACTTGGGACTTGGGATATGGGACCTGGGGATTGCGGCATCCACGGCCTCCCCAAGTCCCATATCCCATATCCCAAGTCTCAACAATATACATTATTATCCATACCGACACAACAAACAGTCGGCGGATATGATAACCCTGCAAGTGCTATGGTGAAGTGTTAGATATAAGGGGAAAGCCCCGGGCAAAAGGCTTCAAAGTCGCGGATCCGGGCCTCCATATCTTCCGGAAGCGGCTGAGTTTGGGAAGCCGGACCCCCATTCTGCCCTAAGAAAGTTTCAGCAAAGGCCGGGATTTGTTCTGCCTCAAGCATAATGCCGGGATGCCGGTTATCCCGTTCAATCACCACCTCTTTGTCCGGGTTCAGGCAGACCACGGCATGGGGATACCGCAACGAAGCAGAGGGCCTCAGTGCTGCGGCATTATAGGTGAGCTTTAAGGTCAGGCCGGACAGGTCGCCATGGGGCCAGAGCCTTTGACTTACGGCCACACGATCTCTTTTTTCGGACACATGCCAGTCGGTTTCCTTCTTTCCCTTTTTTTCAAACCCGTCACAAAGGGTCTGGACCAGGCCGGGATCGCCACAAAATTCCATGGTCCGGATGTATCCGGGTTGGGTTATGTCTTCCCAGGGGTAGGCCACCATTGAGCCGTTGCGCCGTCTTGCCGCCGCCTTCTGGAACTGGTTGCGGAAGGTAAAAGAGCAGTAGTTGACCGGCAGCAAAATTTGTTCTTCCAGTGCATGGAGAACAAGGGACAATGCGGTCAGTTCCGTTTCAAGGACGGCCGTTCCCGGCCCATGAAGAAAGGTATACCCCCGGTTGATGAGTTTGGGGGTGTTAAACGGGGTACAGCGGATCTGGTGAAGGTTTAAAAAATTGACCCCGGTGTCGGCAAGGACCTTCAGCAACGGTTTTGTTTTTTCCAGGTCTTCGGGAATGGCCGGGATTTCAACGGTGACAATGGGAATGATCCCGACGGCTTTTTTCAGGCTGTTCAGATGATAATCCACAGCAGACAGGTCAAAGCGTATTTCCTTAAGACCGTTGTCCCGGAGGGCCTTGAGCCGGTCGGAGCTGGCCAGAATGCCGTTGGTATACATCCAGGTGTGAAGGGGCGATTTCACCTGTTCCCCAAGCGCCTTGAGAAAAGCGACCACCCGGTCAAGGGTCATGAGGGGTTCTCCGCCGCTGAACCCCACCCCCTGAATATCAAACCGCTTCACATAATCGGCATAGTCCCGGGGTTGGTCAAACTCTACCGAACTTGTGATGGGAACGCCCGGCTCTTTTTGGGGGGCGGGGCAGTAAAAACAGCCCGCATTGCAGATGCCGTTGATAAACAGGCAGGACCATTTTCCCTGGCCGCACAGGGCACAGCCCGGAGACATGCCGTGGGCAAACAGCTTGGTCCCTTCAAAGGCCCATCCGGCCTTAGCGTCCTGCTGGTCAAATATCCGGCCAAGCAGCTCCTCACGATACTGCTCGGCTGCCCGGGCTGCTCCGGCCGAAAGCCAGTGCATGGTCTGGTACAATCCGGGGAATTCCCTGCGGGTACGGTTAATCCAGGGGTTCATATCAAATTATAAATAATAAAATTCATCTCAAGGCCAAAGGGACACACCGGCAAAACAGAAGCCACAGATCCTGTTTCTGCTGTAAACCGGAACCAAAAGTTCTTTTCTAATGCTGTTTATGGCTAATACTTCTCTTCCCAGCTGTCTTCCGGATTCCGATCCCGCTGACGTTTCTTTTTTCCCTTTTTTTTTCTGTGAAAAAAATCGTCTAAATCTTCATCACTGTAGGATTCGTCATAATGGTTTCGAAATTTTGGATTTTTGATTTTCCTGGATTTCCCAGGCCGCTCATGATCATACTTTCCCATGGAATCGTCCTTTAATACAGCATTCTTTCCCGGCAGCAAGCCGGCGTTCAAGGCTTCTTGGCGAGCAGGTTTCATGCCATAAGGTGAAAAAAATCTGTCTTTTAATTTATTCCGGCTAAAAAATTATTCTACCTGGGGCATTGATGACCATTTTTCAGATAGAACCGGGCATGAAATTTGCTGTGAACTGCTTTCATTTGCAACCCTCTTTCAGACAGAACATCAACCGGCAACAGATTTATCTCATGGGAGCGAATAATGGACCCTAAAGAAATGGAACGATTCAAGGCCATACTGACCGAGCAGGTAGACCGTCTTTTAGATCAGGCCAAAATCAGCAAATCAGAATTGGCCACGGAAAACACGAGGGAAACCGAATATGTGGACCGGGCCTCAATCCATGCAGCCCAGGCCCTGCGGCTCCGGTTCCGTACCCGGGAAAGCCGGCTGCTCAACAAGCTTCGGCTGGCCCTGGAGCGGATAGAAAACGGCACTTACGGGGAATGTGAGATCTGCGGAGAGCCCATTTCCATTCAACGGCTTGAAGCCAGGCCAGTCACCACAAAATGTATTAGCTGCAAAGAGCAGGAAGAACTTATGGAAGCCATCTCCAAATAAGGGCTGCCGGTACTCTTTTGCCTTATTCAAAGCCTTTTTATTGCTTAGCTGTTCGAAATTTTACCCTTTTTCCGTGAATCTGAATTTTACTTTTTACCGGCATCTTCTCGCGAAAAATGTGTTTAACCCTTGCAAGTTTTTTCTTTTTTCCTTAAATAAAAGCAACAGATAAGAACTGAAAATTCCGTTTTAAACAAGAAAACGGAACAGGGCGTTCACCTAAAAGGCTGAGCAGGGAATTTTGAAAAAACTCCATTTCATTCTGACACAGACCGGCGGTTTTAAGGAAATCCGGGACAGCCTTGGCCGGACCTTTGATATCGACCTCAGCCGGCAGCTAACCCCTGCCCTTCAGGTGATGGGCCGAAGCCGGCCGGATTTCATATTTATTGACATTGAAATCCTGATGCAGGCAGCGTCCAACAGCAGTTTCAAGGCGTTATTCCAGACCATTGCCCTGATCTGCCCCAACATCAGCATCATCGTTCTTTCCCCTGCCGGCCTTTTGCCCCACGCTGTAAAAATGGTTCATGAGGGGGCCCAGTCTTATCTGACCTACCCCCTTGTGGCCGATGAAATCCAGCTGGTGGTCAACAGCATCATTGAGCAGGCCCGGGCCCGGTCGGAGCTGGACTATTTGAGGGACCAGGTATGGCAGGAGGATGACTTTGAGCTGCTCAATTCCAAAAGCCCTGCCATGAAAACGGTCTTTGAAAAAATCCGGGCCGTGGCCCCCACCCGGAGTACCGTGCTGTTAACCGGGGAAACCGGCACCGGCAAGGGGTTTACAGCCCGGTTCATTCATAAGATTTCCCAAAGAAAAAATGACCGGTTTATTGAGGTTCACTGCGGGGCCATTCCCGACACCCTGGTGGAAAGTGAAATGTTCGGCCATGAAAAAGGGGCATTTACCGGCGCATTCAAACGAAAGCTGGGAAAATTTGAACTGGCCGGAAGCGGGACCATCTTTCTGGACGAAATCGGCACCATTACCCCGCCGGTCCAGATCAAGCTTCTCCAGGTGCTTCAAAACGGCACCTTTCACCGGGTGGGCGGTGAAGAAGAAATTCAGTCAGATGTCCGAATCATCGCCGCGTCCAATATCGATCTAAAACAGCTCAGGGATGAAAAGCTTTTCCGCTCGGATCTGTATTACCGGCTCAATGTGTTTCCAGTGGAACTGCCCTGCTTAAATGAACGAAAAGAGGACATTCCCCAATTGGTGGAAATCTTTCTGGCCAAGCTGAACACCTTCCATTCCAAGGCCATTTCCCAGGTGCATCCCAAGGTGCTAGAGGCATTTTTGACCTATTCCTGGCCGGGCAATATCCGGGAGCTTGAAAATGTTCTGGAAAGGGCATACATCCTTGAAAGCACCTCCACACTGCGGCCGGAAAATTTTCCAGTGGAACTGTTCACCCACTCCCCCCAACCCTTTTCCGGAACCATTGACCAGGGCATGACACTGGCCCAGGTCAGAAAACAGGAAGTGGAACGGGTCGAACAAAAGTACCTGGACCTGCTGTTGACAAAATTCGGCGGCAGGATAAACGCCACGGCAAACGCCGCCGGCATCACCACCCGGCAGCTCCACAAGCTGATGAAAAAACACGCGCTGATCAAAGAAACCTATAAAAAGAAATAGCCGCCCATGCCCCCCTACCCTTTTGCATGGGGCGCCAGGGGTTTTTTGGGGAAAAACCATGCTTTGTCCAGATAAGGAAAGTGCCTCATGGCCCATTCAAGGGGGGCATTGGAATGGGACTTCAGCCAGAGCCGGATCACCGCCTGGTATAAACCAAAAAAAAGGATGGCCCCGGCAACCACCGGCAGAACAGCGTAATCCTCTCTAATTTGGGGGACATGCTCAGCAAAGTTTATCCATAGAACATGAAGGACGTACAGGGTCAGGGTGCTTTTCCCTGCAAAAATAAAATAACTGGCTATCCGCTGCCCAAAAGATGCGGCCCATATCAAGCTCAGGGAAATGACGAAAAGGCCGGTTCCAAGTCCCGATACAATGGAAAAAGGACTGGGAAGGGTCAGATCCATCCCGGTCAACTCGGCCCAAACCATGTAAATCAGAGCTGCCTGGTCCCGGGAACTGCCACAGGAAAGGGCTGCCCGGGCCATGGCACCCGGCATAAAATCTGCGGCCGCCCCGCAAATCACCATCATCACAAGGCCTGAAACCAGAAGTTTGAATAAAAAGGACAGTTTGTCCAGATGCTGCCGTCCCAGCCACATGCCGAAAAGATAGAGGCAGGCCCAGGGAAACACAGGATAGTAACCCGTGAAAAACAGGTCTGACACCATCCCGGCAAAACTTTCAGGGTCTATGTTTTCCAGGCCCTGGGCAATCAGGTCAAGGAACCGGACAAAGCCTGTCAGCCAGAAGACAGCCGCAGCGGCCAAAAGCCTTTTGCCGGGCATCTGTCCGAAGATGATGCCGATAAAAATAAACACCCCGTAATAATGAAGGATGTCGGCAGACCAGATTTGGGTCAGCAGCCCTCCCGATAAAATCAGAAACACCGCCCGTTTAAAAAAAACTTTCCGGCTATGATATATCCCGGCATTTTTGACCAGCAGGGTCATGCCCACACCGGCCAGCATGACCAGAACAACAGCCGCCCGCCGGTCCATATATTCAAGCCCATGGAAAAGCCAGACCGGGGACGTCTCTTTCACACAAAAAAAGGCTCTAAAATCTATAATTATCATGGCAAAGATGGCCAGGCCCCTTGCCAGGTCAATCCCCTGCAGCCGGGTTGATTTATTGTTAGGTATGCTGCCCATTGGTTTGCCGCTTCCTTTCACCGCTGTTGCCTGTGCCCTTGCCCGGCGGGTCAGCCCCCCGTTTTGTAAACGGCCCTTCCCTGCCCGGCTGTTTTACCGCACCTTGTAAAGTGCAGGCTTTTCGTAAACAATTCATAAAGTGCGCCAAAAGATGAAAGGAAACGCAAAAGGCCGGCATGCGGCTGAGATGCTTTTTAAGGTTTTGTTTTTAATCGGTTTTTTGTTTATCGAGGGCAGAAGCAGTCCAGCCAAAATCCGGGGCACAGGCACTTTTCATTCAAAGCTGTCTGCCAAACCGGAACTTAGAATTCTTTTTCCCCCAATTTACCGTTTTTTAAACATCAAGCCCGGGTAGTTTAGAGTATAATCCGTAAATCTTGCAGCTCGCTATCGAACGGGTCTTGAATTCGAGTTCGATTTCGATTTCGAGTCACACGTCCGGACTGCATGAAAAGAATCCATCATGAATATGGGATCTTGTGCCTCAACCCAATGAGGCATGTTTTAAACCGGAAAAATTTTTGTGGGCGGTTCTTGGTTGGATAACCAAGACGGCCCGTGGCCGTCAGTGCCATATGTCCACACTGTCCACCAGGTCCACTATGTCCACTGTTATCCCTGACGTTGTGTTTATCCAGAGAAAAGCCACGTCTGGAAGAAACATTATTGAGCATCTGATCCGTTGGGTTCTAAAAAAGCCAAAAGCCGCGGGTTATGATGAATATCGCCACCGGCAGGACATGGGGCTGAGCTTTAAGGCTTTGTTTTTAATTAAAGAACGCGGTTTACGGTTGACTTTTGTCGTTTTAAACCCCTATAGATTGAGGGTCGCAATCACTTACAACAACCAAGGGGGGAAAGAACGATGAAGATTCTGAAAATTGATCATCTCGGTATAGCTGTTTCAAGTATTGACGAAAAAAAAAATTTCTGGACCGATGCCTTAGGCCTGTCCTTTGAGGGCACGGAAACCGTTGAAGAACAGAAAGTGACCACGGCCTTCCTGCCCGTTGGCGAAAGTGAAGTGGAGCTTCTCGAATCCACGGCTGACGACGGCCCTGTGGCCAAATATATTGAAAAAAAAGGCGAGGGCATCCAGCATGTGGCCTTCAGGGTGGAAAATATTGACGAGGCTTTAGCCGAACTCAAAGAAAAAGGGATCAAACTCATTGACCAGGAACCCCGGAAAGGGGCCGGCGGTGCCCGGATTGCCTTTTTGCACCCCAAAGCCACCTCAGGTGTTTTAGTGGAGTTGTGTGAACGATAGGGGGATGGACAGCAGGTTAAAGGCGCTTTGATGGGCGGGGTCACCCACCGGTATACTGCAAAATAATATCAATTTTGGCCCCCTTGAAATTCGTCTTTTATTGCACATCTCCATATACCATGCACCTGAATGGCCTTTTTGCCCAAAGAAAAGTTTTTGCTAAGGCACTAATTTGGCAGAAAAAAAAGCTTTTTTTTTCTGGTCATGGACAATGGGGCAAAAAAGGATTGAATAGTTGAAAAAACAAAGTGCTTCTGATAAGAAGATCGTTGCTGGAAAGATTGCCTTTCCGGGAGACTTAAATTTAAGGGGGAGACCGGTAAAATCGGAATGTTCGTGGTGGTTTTCCATGCTGTTGAATTCGCTCCTGTGCCTTTTGGTATATCCGGTCATAACTTGTTCTTTTCCTATATATAAATGAAGGAAAGTTTTAATGAAGATTCACGAGTACCAAGCAAAAGCGTTGTTTAGAGAGTATAACGTGCCTGTGCCCGAGGGCCAGGCAGCCTTTGATGTTGAAGAGGCAAAAAAGGTGGCAGCGGGTCTGGGGAATTTTCCCGTGGTGGTCAAGGCTCAGATCCATGCCGGAGGCCGGGGCAAAGGCGGCGGAGTCAAGCTGGCCCATTCCATGGAAGAGGTGGAGACCCTGGCCGGTGAAATTTTAGGCATGACCCTGGTCACCCATCAGACCGGACCCGAAGGCAAACTGGTTCAAAAACTGCTCATTGAGGCCGGCCAGAATATCCTAAAAGAACTCTACCTGTCGCTGCTGGTGGACCGGGCAACGGCCACCGTCGTGATCATGGCCAGCCAGGACGGTGGCATGGACATTGAAAAGGTGGCCGCTGAAACCCCGGACCGGATCATCAAGGTGCATGTCAACCCGCTCATGGGGCTTCAGGGCTACCAGATCCTGGAAGTGGCCTACGGCCTTGACCTGCCCAAACCGGCCATGAAAAAATTCTCCGGGCTTCTGTCCAACCTGTATAAATTTTTTGTCGCCAATGACTGTTCTCTGGTGGAAATCAACCCCCTGATCCTGACGGCCGACGATGATGTTCTGGCCCTGGACGCCAAGGTGGATTTTGACTCCAATGCCCTTCACCGGCATAAAGATCTTTTGGAATTAAGAGACCTTACCGAAGAAGATCCCCTGGAAGTGGAAGCCTCTAAATACAATCTGAATTATATCAACCTGGACGGCAACGTGGGCAATATCGTCAATGGCGCCGGCCTTGCCATGGCCACCATGGACATCATCAAAAATGCCGGGGCCACCCCTGCCAACTTCATGGACGTGGGCGGCGGCGCCTCTGCCGAACAGGTGGAAAACGCCTTTAGAATCATCCTGGCCGATGAAAAGGTCAAGGCGGTTCTTATCAATATCTTTGGCGGCATCTTAAGATGCGACATCTTTGCCCAGGGCGTGGTGGAAGCCGCTAAAAAGACAGGGCTCAAGATCCCGGTGGTGGTCCGGATGGAAGGCACCAATGTGGATGAAGGCAAACGGATTCTGGCTGACGCCGGGCTTAACCTGACCAGTGCAAGTGACCTTGCCGATGCCGCCGAAAAGATCGCGCAAGCTGTAAAATAAGGAGATAATCGCTGTGAGTATATTTGTAAATAAAGACACCAAACTGCTGGTCCAGGGAATTACGGGTAACGAGGGCAGCTTTCACGCCAGA
This sequence comes from uncultured Desulfospira sp., assembly GCA_963663165.1. Classification (GTDB taxonomy): domain Bacteria; phylum Desulfobacterota; class Desulfobacteria; order Desulfobacterales; family Desulfobacteraceae; genus Desulfospira. The sequence continues at coordinate 2,851,232 of OY760175.1, forward strand.
CAATGTATCGCCTACGGCACCAATGTCGTGGGCGGCGTCACCCCGGGCAAGGGCGGCCAGAAAATGGACGACGTCCCGGTATTCAATACCGTGGCCGGTGCCGTCAAAGAAACCGGGGCCGATGCCTCTCTGATCTTTGTTCCCCCGCCATTCGGGGCCAATGCCATCATGGAAGCCGCTGATGCCGGCATCAAGCTGATCGTCTGTATCACCGAAGGCATTCCCATCCTGGACATGGTCAAGGTCAAAAACTTTCTGGCATCCAAAACATGCCGGCTTATCGGGCCAAACTGCCCGGGTATCATCACCCCGGAAGAGACCAAGATCGGCATCATGCCGGGAAATATTCATAAAAAAGGCCACGTGGGCGTGGTCTCCAGATCCGGCACCCTGACCTATGAAGTGGTGGATCAGCTCACCAAACTTGGCATGGGCCAGTCCACCTGCATCGGGATCGGCGGTGATCCCGTAAACGGGACCAACTTTATCGATGTATTATCCGCGTTCCAGGCCGATGACGAAACCCAAGCCATCGTCATGGTCGGGGAAATCGGGGGCAGCGCCGAAGAAGAGGCTGCCGCATATATTAAAGCAAACGTCACCAAACCGGTGGTCGGCTTTATCGCAGGCCTGACAGCACCTCCCGGCAGAAGAATGGGTCATGCCGGGGCCATCATTTCAGGTTCCAGCGGTACGGGCGAGGCAAAGATCAAAGCATTCAAGGACAACGGCATTCATGTATGCGAAAACCTTGGAAAAATCGGCCAGATTTGCAAGGAAGCATTTTAAGTAACAGCCACAGGCCGGCCTTGGGCGCTGATCCAAAGGCCGGCCTGAAGCAAAAAAGTCGAAAGCGAACAGTTAACAGCTCATGGCTGATAGCTAACTGCTAATGGCTAAAACGCTGACGGCTAAAAGCTAACCTAAGGGAGGTTAAAAATTGGAAAGTTATACGATCGAATCAAACCGGGAAAAAAGTTCCAGGCTTCCGGCGCGGCTTGACCTGGCCCAGAGCGGGACAGGTCTGATTCTGGGATTGTTCATGTGGGTCCACATGCTCCTGGTAGCCAGCATTATCCTGGGAAAAGGCTCTTTTAATTTCGTGGCAAAGACCATGGAACTCTCCTTTTTGTCCGGAACTGGGCAAGGATACCCTTCTGCGGTATTCCTGGCGGTGGCAGGCGTATTTACCCTGTTTATTCTCCATGCCCTTTTAGGGATGAGAAAACTGCCCATTTCCTGGAAACAGCACCGGATCATGCGCGACCAGATGGTGATGATGAAACATCAGGACACCAATCTGTGGTACATCCAGGCGGTAACCGGGTTTATCATGTTTTTTGCCGGCTCCGTCCACCTTTACACCATGCTCACCAATCCGGGCTCCATTGACCCTTATGTGTCTGCCGACCGGGTGGTATCCCATCATTACTGGTTTCTTTATATCATCCTTCTGGTCTGCGTGGAGCTTCACGGCACCATCGGCCTTTACCGGCTGTGCATGAAATGGGGATGGTTCCAGGGCAAAAATTTTAAAACCGGCCGGGAAAACCGCAAAAAACTCAAACTGCTTAAAAACCGGCTTACCATTTTCTTTTTATCTGTGGGCGCTTTGGCCCTGCTGGTCTTCATTGTCATCGGCATCGGACACCGGGACAACGTGGGAGAACGGTACCGCATCTCCCATGCCATAGCCCAGGAACCGGCAGCTGAACCGGAAGCAGCGGTTCAAGAAGAAGCGGCGGCTGAAACTCAAGCCGTAGAAGAAGAGACTGTCCAAGAAGCGGCACCGGAAGCGGTTCAGGAAGAAGAGCCCCCGGCTGAAGCGGTCCACACTGAGACCCAAAGCCATGATGACACAGGCGATGCCCATGAAGAGGGCGGGGCCCATGAACATGAACCTGAAGCCCATGACACCGGTCATGCTGCCGAAGAAACAGTACACTAAGAAGGGAAAATTCAATGAAGATCATATATACGGATTCACTTGTTATCGGTGGCGGCCTGGCAGGCTTAAGGGTGGCCATTGCTTCCATGCAGAGGGGATATGACACCATTATCCTTTCACTGATTCCTGCCAAACGATCCCATTCCGCCGCGGCCCAGGGCGGCATGCAGGCAAGCCTTGGCGCCTGTATCAAGGGAGAGGGAGACGATGAAGACGTCCACTTTGCGGACACGGTAAAGGGAAGCGACTGGGGATGCGACCAGGACGTGGCCAGGATGTTTGTGAACACCTCGCCCAAGGCCATCCGTCAGCTTTCCGCCTGGGGGGTTCCCTGGTCAAGGGTTCGCGGCGGCGACCGGGAAGTTATCATCAACGGCGAAAAGGTCACCATTACGGAAAAACATGAGGCCCACGGCCTGATTTCCGCCCGGGACTTCGGGGGAACCAAAAAATGGCGGACCTGTTTTACCTCGGACGGCACCGGCCATACCATGCTGTATGCCATGGACAACAAGGCCATCCAGATGGGGATTCCCGTCCATGAAAGAAAAGAGGCCGTTGCCCTGATCCATGAAGGCGGCACCTGTTACGGCGCCATTGTCCGTGACCTGATCACCGGTGAACTGATCGCCTACGTGGCCAAGGCCACCACCATTGCCACGGGCGGCTACGGCAGGCTGTATGCCGTGTCCACCAACGCGGTGATTTCCGAAGGCATCGGCACCGCCATTGCCCTTGAAACCGGCGTTGCCACTTTGGGGAACATGGAAGCGGTCCAGTTTCACCCCACGGCCATTGTTCCGGTGGGCATTCTCACCACAGAAGGATGCCGGGGTGACGGCGGCCTGCTCCTGGACAAGGACGGGTACCGGTTCATGCCCGACTATGAACCCGATAAAAAGGAACTGGCCTCAAGAGACGTTGTGTCCCGGCGCATGACCGAGCACATGAGAAAAGGCAAGGGCATCCCCTCAAGATACGGGGATCACCTCTGGCTTGACATCACCCTGCTGGGCCGGGAACACATTGAGAAGAACCTAAGGGAAGTCAAGGAAATCTGTGAATACTTCCTGGGCATTGACCCGGTCAAAGACTACATCCCGGTCAGGCCCACCCAGCACTACTCCATGGGCGGAGTCAGGACCAAGGCCACGGGCGAGAGCCCGACCTTAAAGGGGCTGTTCTCAGCCGGTGAAGCCGCCTGCTGGGATATGCACGGGTTTAACCGCTTAGGGGGCAACTCGGTTGCGGAAACCGTTGTGGCCGGCATGATCGTGGGCGAGTTTGTGGCCGATTACTGCGCTGCCAACCCCCTGAATATCTCCACATCCACCATCGAGCATTTCATGAAACGAGAAGAAAAGAAGATCACTGATCTGCTGGTCAGGGATTATGGGGAAAATCCCTATGAACTCAAGGCGGAAATGCAGAAAATCATGATGGACAAGGTGGGGATCTTCAGAAACGCCGAAGATCTTGAAAAGGCCGTTGAAGAACTCAAGGTTCTCAACCAGCGGGCCAAAAACATTGCTTTGAGAAACAAAATCTCCTCCGCCAACCCGGAACTGGTAGAGGCCATCCGGGTGCCCAAGATGATCAAACTGGCCCAGTGCGTGGCCTACGGCGCCATGCTCAGGACTGAGAGCCGCGGGGCCCATGCCCGGGAAGATTATCCCGAAAGAAACGACCGCGACTGGCTCAAACGGACCCTGACTACCTGGAAAGACGATCAGGCGGATCTGCCAGAAGTTAGTTACGAGCCGCTGGATGTCATGAAGATGGAACTGCCGCCGGGCTCCCGTGGATACGGGGTGGACAAAACCATTCACCATCCGGACACGGAAAAGCGCGTTGCGCAGATCGAAGAAATCAAAAAGGCCAACCCGACGGCCGACCGGTTTGAACTGCAGGAACTGTTGAATCCCATACCCATTCCGGACAAATTCAAAGGCAGAAACGAACGTATAGGAAGGGGGTTTAAATAATGAGCGAAGAAGCAAGAGTATTAAAATTTCATGTATTCAGGTACAATCCCCAGAAACCCGGGGATAAACCCCGCATGGTCACCTATGAGGTGACCGAAGCCCCGGGGATGACCATCTTTATTGCCTTAAACGATATCAGGGAACACCAGGACCCGTCTTTCCAGTTTGACTTTGTCTGCCGGGCCGGCATCTGCGGCTCCTGCGCCATGGTCATCAACGGCCAGCCCGACCTGGCCTGCCGGACCCTGACCTCCAAGTTCGAAGACGGGGAAATCAAGCTGCTGCCCTTGCCCGGATTTGAGCTGATCGGAGACCTTTCCGTGAACACGGGCAAATTCATGCGGGCCATGAGCGAACGGGTGGAATCCTGGATCCATGACAAGAATGCCGACAACGTTGATTTTAACAAGCTTGAAGAACGCATGGACCCGGATGTGGCCGATGAAATCTACGAGCTCGAACGGTGCGTTGAGTGCGGCTGCTGCGTCTCTGCCTGCGCCACCAAACGGATGCGTCCCGACTTCCTGTCTGCTGTGGGCTTTATGCGCCTTGCCCGGTATGCCCTGGACCCCAGGGACAAACGGTCTGACGAAGAATTTTACGAAGTCATCGGCAACGATGACGGCGTATTCGGCTGCATGACCCTTCTGGGATGCGAGGATTACTGCCCCAAGGATCTGCCCCACCAGACCCAGATTGCATACTTGCGCCGAAAAATGGCCCTGGTAAAATGACGCTTGAACGACAATTCACCCATCTGCGGCGTTGCTGCAAAAATTTAAGATCCTTACGTACATCTGTACGCTGCGGTCTTAAATTTTCTTGCGCCTTGCATATGGGCAAATTCTCGTCCAAGCTTGGGGTTGAACTCAATTAACCGTTAAGGGGACAAACCATTGTCCCCTTAACGGTTTAAAAAAACATCATGGACGAGCCGGATCAGCACCCGGCCCAGTCCATGGCCAATATTGAAAGCTAACGGCTAAAGGCTAACAGCTTTTAAATACAAAAGGTGAAAAGATGAGCGAATTTAAATTTGAATCCATGTTCCCGTTAGGGGAAGATGATACCGAATACCGCCTGATATCCAAGGACGGGGTCAGGGTCAGGGAGTTTGAAGGACGGGATGTCCTTATGGTGGAACCCCAGGCCTTAACCCTGCTGGCGTCCCAGGCCTTCAAGGATGCGGCCCACCTTTACCGGGCCGAACACCTTGAAAAACTGAAAATGATCATTGATGATCCGGAAAGCTCGGACAATGACCGGTACGTGGCCCTGGAACTGTTAAAAAACGCGGCCATTTCAGCCGACAAAATCTATCCCATGTGCCAGGACACCGGCACGGCCATTATCATGGGCAAAAAAGGCCAGCAGGTCTGGACCTGGTCCGATGATGAGGAAGAGCTGTCCAAAGGTGCTTTTGAGGCATATACCCAGAACTATCTGAGGTATTCCCAGAACGCCCCTTTAACCATGTACAAGGAAGCCAACACCAAAACCAACCTGCCGGCCCAGGTTGATATCTCGGCCATCCAGGGAGAGGCTTACAAATTCCTGTTCATGGCCAAAGGCGGCGGATCGGCCAATAAAACCTTTTTGTACCAGATGACCAAGGCCGTTCTCAACTCCGAAGAGACCCTGCTCAATTTCATGACCGAAAAGATGAAAGAGCTGGGCACGGCTGCCTGTCCGCCCTACCACATTGCTTTTGTCATCGGCGGAACCTCGGCCGAACTGACCCTGAAGACCGTTAAACTGGCCTCGGCCCGGTACCTGGACTCTCTGCCCGAAACCGGCAGTGAGACCGCCCGTGCTTTCAGGGACAAAGACCTGGAAGAAAAGGTCCTGGTCCGGTCCCAGGAACTTGGCCTTGGGGCCCAGTTCGGGGGCAAGCATTTTGCCCTGGACATCCGGGTGATCCGGCTGCCCCGGCACGGGGCCTCCTGCCCTGTGGGCATCGGGGTCTCCTGCTCCGCCGACCGGCAGATCAAGGGCAAAATCACCAGAGACGGGGTGTTCCTGGAACAGTTGGTGGAAGATCCTTCCAAATACCTACCTGCGGCAGAACCTGAAATGAAACCGGCCGTGGAAATCAACCTTGACAAACCCATGGATGAAATCCGGGCGGAACTGTCCAAATACCCGGTGGCCACAAGGCTTTCACTAACCGGTAAAATTATCGTGGCCCGGGATATTGCCCATGCCAAATTCATGGAACGGTTTGAGGCCGGCAACGGCCTGCCCGATTACCTGAAAAACCACATCGTTTACTATGCGGGTCCTGCCAAAACACCGGAAGGCGAAGCTTCCGGGGCATTCGGCCCCACCACGGCGGGCAGAATGGACCCTTACGTTCCCGTATTCCAGGAACAGGGAGCATCCATGATCATGCTGGCCAAAGGAAACCGGACCCGTCAGGTCACCGATGCCTGCCAGAAATTCGGCGGGTTCTACCTGGGATCCCCCGGCGGCCCGGCCGCCCGGTTAGGCAAGGATTTCATCAAGAAAGTAGAGCTGGTGGAGTATGAGGAACTGGGCATGGAAGCCGTCTACATGATCACGGTGGAAAAATTCCCGGCCTTTATTATTGTTGATGATAAGGGGAATGACTTCTACGCCAACCTGCTTTAGGGGTGTTTGAACGAAGCGTCACCCATCTGCGGCGTTGCAAAAAAAGCTGCAATCCTCACAACCCTAAAGGTTGCTCCGGTTGCAGCTTTTCGGGCGCCCTGCATCTGGGCAACACTTCGTCCAAACACGGGTTTTCGGCCAGACACGTCCTCTGCTTCTGCTGTGGTGCCGGTGTGTTCAAACCGGTACCACGGCTTTTTTAATGCCGTTTGAAAGATCTCCTGATTAGTGATACAACCGGTGATTAGAGGGGGAGGCGACAATAATCATGAATCAACAATTAAAAAAGAAAAAAAATATATTCATCCGTTTTCTTGAATGGATATCCAAGGGGAGTAAACAGGCCGCCCAAAAGGGGCAGTTCTGCGCGTCTTGAGCGATCAAGAAAAAGTAACCCGGTCCGGGTTAGTGTTCCAGCGATAACTCACCCATCTGCGGCATTGCTGCAAAATCCGCAGATCGGCAAGTTCACGCCCACAAGGTACCGGAAAGGGGTAACGGATTAACTGACAAAAACGGTAACAGAACAGCATGAATCATAAAGTCAAAGGCTTGTTGCAGAAGATCAATTTTATTGAAACCGATATGGACCTGCACCGGCATATCCTGGCGTCCATTCCCTCTGCCCAGACAGCCGAAATTGAAAAAACCGCAAGGACCATTGCGGCCATGAAACAGCAGATCCAGGATCTGAGAATGGAAATCAAAGCCGTTGATGAGACCGAGTACAACCGGATCATGGCCATAGAAAAGGGCACTGAAAAGTTCAAAGAAATGGCTCAGGGCAAAAACTTTATCCTGGTCAACACCCTCAATGAAACCGGTGAGTGCTTTGTCACCCTGGCCGATGATACCCGGATAGACTGTCTGGTGGCGGCAAAGGAAGAGAACGGAACCTGGACCATCCTCACCATTGACGGCCAGGTAAAGCAGCTGCCGATAGGCTTAATAAAGGCTTGACGGCTTCTTCTCCCTCATCATATGGGAACCATCGATATATTCATCATCTCCCTGGCCCTTGCCATGGATGCAGCCGCAGTCTGCCTTGGTGCCGCATCAGCCGGATATGCCGCCAATAAGCGGGCGGTCTTCCGCCTGGCCTTTCACTTTGGCCTTTTCCAGGCCCTGATGCCCCTGGCGGGATATTTTATTGGAACGGGATTTGCCGGTTTTGTCCAGACCGCGGCCCCGTTCATCGCCTTTGGCCTGCTCTTGTTTGTGGGCGGCCGCATGATCATATCAGGCCTGGACAAATCAAAAGAGGTGATCAGCAAAGATCCCTCCCGGGGCATGACCATGGTGGCCTTGAGTGTTGCCGTCAGCATCGACGCCATGGCCGTGGGCGTCAGTTTCGCCTTTATGAAGGTATCCATCTGGACCCCGGTTCTTCTCATCGGCCTGGTCACGGCACTAATTTCCTGGCTGGCCGTCCGTATCGGCCGAGACTTAGGGACCCGGTTCGGCAAACCCATGGAAATCTTCGGCGGCCTGGTCCTGGTGGGCATCGGGCTCCGGATCATTCTTTCCTGACCATTCCCCGTGTACCGGCCGCCGCGCTACTCAATCCAGAACAAAGCCGTCCCGATCCGGCCATCCCGGCATTTCGGGCATTTGCCCGGTTTTTTGTAGGTTTTTCGATCTTTGAACTCAAATCCGCAATCCAGGCAGTGGTAAGGCTTAACACGCACCTTCTTTTTTAACTGCCGGACGGTCTTTTCAATGAAGGGCAGATGGTGGAAAACATCCTTTTCCATGATGCCCGCCAACTGGGAAATTTCCCGTACGGACAGCCGGTTCTTTTCAAGATAACCGATGATTTCCTGCCGGATGGTTTGATATCTTTGATTGGTCATGAGCAATGGACTCTCTTGAATTCTTTCATTAGCAAACGAATAATAAATTTAGAGGATAGAGTCAAGCCGCGGGTAGAGGGTCATTGCAATTTGACAAGCCCGGGAGCTTTGGCTAAAATCCTTATTTCGTAAGTAAAAACTTAACTGATTCAACAGACAAAAGGTGATTTTAATGTTTTTAAAAACACAGACAATTTATTCTATAAACAGCCTTGCCTGCCGTTTTGCAAAAAACAAGCTGTGGCGAAAAGGGCTGGTCTCCCTGGCCATATTGGCGATTTTGCCTAACGGAGGCTGCGGTCACCCCACGGCCAACGCCCCAAAAGACATGGGGGACCAGGCCGTTGAAGGCCGGATTCTCTGGCGGGATCTGCTGACCCGGGATGCGTCCAAGGCAAAGGCATTTTATGGGACCTTGTTCGGGTGGGAATTCCGCACCCAGGGGAAATTTTGTGCCATTCTCCGGGATGGACAGGAAATCGGCGGCATCGTTGAAATCCCCGATGCACCGGATACGGCGGCAGACCGGTGGGTTCCGTCCATGGCTGTGAAAAGCCTGGAACAGGCCATACCCCTTACCGAACAAAAGGGCGGACAAATTAACGAGGGGCCCATGAAACTGGGCGACCGGGGAACCGGTGCCCTGGTAAGGGATGCCGGCGGCGCACAATTCGTCCTTCTTCAGGCAGCGTCAGCCCATCCCGTCAGCCGGCCCCTTAACATGAATGACTGGCTCTGGGATGAGCTGTGGACCGACGATGTGCCGGAATCCATAGATTATTACAGCGCCCTTGCCGGTTTTTCGGCCAATCAGGAACAGGACGGTTACTGGATATTGACATCAGACGGAACCTGGCAGGCCGGGGTCCGGAAAGTATTCAATGAACAGTTTGTGCAGCGGTGGGTCCCGGTGGTCCGTGTGGCCGATTCTGATGAAACAGGGAAAAAAGCCCAGGATCTGGGGGGCCGGATATGGGTTGAAGCGCCAAAAACAAAAGAACACCAAAAGGCCGCACTGATTTCAGATCCGGCAGGCGGCCTTTTCATTGTCCAGGAATGGGCCACTGATACTGAACAAGGGAGGGAATAAAGATGAATTACCGCTTAGCCCTCATATCGTTATGTTTCCTGGCCGGCATGGTTGCCCTGTCGGGCTGCGCCGGCGTTTCCGGCACCATTACCTATGAAACCGGCTATTACCATGGATTTTACGATCCCTATCCCTGCTGGGGATGTGTGGATCATCATCCGCCGCCACCGGACAGACCGGGAAAACCCGGCAAGCCGGGAAAGCCTGGGAACCCCGGCAAGCCGGTCGCCCCCAAACCGCCCGTCATTAAACCGCCGATTTCAGGACCTCCCGGCGGCATTGGACGGCCCAGGCCCGGAGGAGGGGGCGGCCGTAGAAGATGATGTTGTTTTAATTACGGGCCAGGCCTTATCCATGGTAAGGCCTGGCCTTTATTTTTTCAGCCTTCTTCTGCCCGCTCCGGCAAAGCCGATCAACCCGGCACCAAACAGGAAAATGGCGGCAGGCTCGGGAACCGTTTGGGAGGATAATTCCATTGTGAATGCCAGATCCATGCCGGATCTGATTTGCCAACTGCCGGTAAATAATTGGCTGAAATCGCTTCCGTTATGCATAAAAACCCAAGATCCTTCGCCATAAGTGCTGCTGACGGCCCCCACTGCAGATTCACCACTTATCCCGTCAAAAAAATTGCTTGCACAAATGAACCAGACGTAATCTGTACCGGTCTCCAGACTCACTCCACCAGTGTCCACGGTAAAGGATTCAAATCCGTCGGCACCGGAAGTTGAGTACATACTGCTGGTATACAAGGCATCACCGGTTATGTTTGTACCTGTCCATTTATACAGATAAAAAGCAAATTCCACGGTATCGGGATTGGTGAAGTCATTGATATAGAAAGTCACCGAGTCAAGCACGGTATCGTCTCCGGAATTCAGTGTAAAGGTCTGCCCAAAGGTAGCCGCATTGATCTCACCAAACCAACTCAGCGATTGAGAACCATCCCAGGAGGATGCCGTATCAATAGTTGTGGCATGAGAACTGCTGATTAATAAAAAAACGGCAGATAAGGTGACAACAGCCCAGATTAACTTCTTCATAATTCCTGCTCCATGTTAAATTAGAATTTACAAACCAAAACGATTCTTCATGTTCCGCCCATCCATCTCAGGCTTTTAAACAAAACTTCATTTTTTATTACCTTTTTTTCACCCATTGTTTGTTTTTATGTTTTACACCTGTTTTTTAATGGTTCAAGCTACATTTTAAGGCTGTCTTGGTGCAGGCGCCGCTGCAAGGCTGTACACGAAGATGAGGGGCATTTAGGCCGGGGAAAATCGGTTGGACTTTGTCGATGGTGCCTGCTAAGCTTTCACGCAAAAAAACAGTATGGGCCCAACAATGCCGGGCCATGGGTGTATTGCCCGGACAACCCTGGAACATGATCCATAACCATAAGGATACTGACAAAGATACAAGAATGAAGGCCGTTAAGAGGGTCATTCTGGGAATCTATTTCCTGGGCATGTGCATGTTTTTTACGCCTGTGGTTTTTGCATCGGACAACCCGGCACCCCCGTCGGACCGCCCCCCGGCCGCAGCCGGCCTGGAAGAACAGAACAATTCACCGCGCTATCTGTGGCTGGTGGGTGAGATAGCCCTGGCAGTGATTACCGCAGTCATCCTGCTGATCATTTATAACCGGCATTTAAGGGCCGTGGTGGCGGACAAGACCCGGGAACTGCAGGAGGTTAATGCGCAGCTTGAAGATAAGGTGCGGGTTCGCACAGCGGAGCTGAGGCAAAGTACCGAGGCGTATAAAGAGATGTCCATCCACGCCGTTTGTTGTCGCCGTCATTGATGTCGGCCTGCCGGATCAATCCGGGTATGAACTGTCTGAGTATCTGCGGGCCAACACAAAGATGGGCGTCATCATTTTCACCGCCAGAACCGGGATTGACAATAAAATACAGGGCTTTTCAGCCGGGGCAGACTATTATTTCTCAAAGCCTGTGGACAGCCGGGAGCTGTCGGCTGCCATCACCAATCTGATGTGCCGGCTTGCCCCGGAGTGCCGGGAGGATACCGCCGCCGATACAGATGCATGGATATTCCGGGAAAACGGCTGGTACCTGACCTCACCCAAGGGCATAGAGATCCGCCTGACCGCCAAAGAGGGGGAGTTTATACGGCTCTTGCTGAACACAGAAAACGACTGCCTGGAAAAAGAAAAGGTCCTTCATGCAATGGGGTACTTAATTGAGGGCCCTTATGGCAACAGGGCCTTAGGCGTTATGGTGACCCGGCTTAGAAAGAAAATCAAAACCCGGGCCGGAGACAATGCCCTGATCAAAACCGTTCACGGTTTCGGATTTTCACTGGGCGAAAAACTGCACAGGGCCTGATTCTTTTTTTTCTCTGCCACAAGGGCCTCATAAAGCTCTTCCTGGGAGCGATGGCTGTGAATCAAAAGAAAAAAACAGCCCCACGCCAAGCACGGCAATCAGGGTGAACAGGAGACCCGCTCCCATATCAAGGCTATCAAAGACATTGTTGTAGCCTTTGCGGATAAACAGGATCACGGAAGTGAAGACCAGTCCGACAAACCGCATGACAAAAAGTCCGCCGCCTAACCAATATAATGCTCTGCCCGTTCTCGGGTTAAACAAAAACAGCGTGTTGCACATGATAAAAACAAAGGGTGCAACAGACACCACCAATATCACGGACCGCATGGGCAGGCTGTCGTCAACATAATAAAAATACAGATTCATCACCACAGAAAACAAGATGGACAAGTAAGAGTACAGGGGCAGTTTTTTATCTTTTATGAACCGCAGGATGCCGTCTGTATAAAGTGTGAGTCAAAAAGCAAGTTCTTATCTGTTACTTCTTGAGTCAAAAAGCAAGTTCTTATCTGTGGGATCGGTCTTAAGCAGTTGGTCCACACGCTTTACCCCAAGCTTGCAGTAATTGATTTCCGCCATGAATATCAAGGCGTACAAAAGCGGTTCGTAAATTCTGGGCCCTAAAATAAGAAACATGGTATAAACGGGAAGCGCAATTTCCCCTGCTGCGGCCAGAGTAAAGCCGAAAATGATGATAAATGTAAACCCACCGCTTAATACAAAGGAAGAAAACAGAATAGTCGGCCCGGAAGCGGTTTTGAGACGGTATGTTAGTCTGCTTGACCCCTTCTCTTAGCTTGTCAGAACCATTGCCTCGATTAGAGAAAATTGAGACGGTGTGAGAGCGGCATTAGCCGCCCCAATATATACGTCATTACCGTGATTTACAGATACCGCGGCTGTGGTGATCTTCATATGGGTTTTCAGCATCCCTAAACGGTTACGGATTTATTTCCTTTATGACCGTACATTACTTGCAAAACTTTCTAAATGCGCATGGAATGTTATTACAGCTTACCTTAAATCGACGGTCCCGGATAATGAAGCTGTTCCCGGTACCAGCATTGCTGTGTAGACATACGGTGACTGTCTCAATTTCAATCCCCATCTACACGCCATGGTTTCAGGTGGTTGTTCCTTAAAAGGAAGTGGATCCTTTGGTTTGCCCAAAATGTCAGGGGGAAAAGCATCTTCCTATCAGCAAAAAAATCCTATCATTTAGCAAAAAAATAGCAAAAAAGTCCGAGAAATCATAAATGAAAATTTGGTATAAGTGTCCTTAAGCTGAAAAAGCCACACCCCAGGTAACCAAGAGCCAGAAAGCCACGGAGACTCTCTTAAAAGGACAGTAAAGCAGGATCTCCGGGTTGCCCTGAACAGTTAATCCCGGTGGTCTTTTTTCTATTGAACCACCAAAAAGTTAAAAGGAGGAAGCAATGACCACCAACCTTGCAATGACCTGTCAGCCCGGAAGGATTGTATGTCATTGCAGGCAATTAAACCAAAACGGTTCTTAGGGAAATCGAAGAACAGGCAGCAACTCAAAAAAGACAAAATCGAAAAGAAAGGACAAACAACATGAAAAAATCAGTTTTAATGACAGCAGCAATCTTTTCCATGCTTCTAATGGTTTTTGCAGCTGCTTCCACAGCCGTGGCAGCAGTCACTATCTTTACAGATGAAACCGCATTTGCCCAGGTTCTTGGCGCATACTATCTAGAGGATTTTAGTAATTTTTCTGAAACTGGGGAGGAAGGGCCCGAATCAATAGACATGGAATCATCAAACGGGTTCAGCTACACAATAAAATCCAGTAGCTGGCTCGACCATTCCAGTAGCAGTCTCTACTATTGCGATGGTGCTGTAGCTGTCTATGATGACACCGATAATCTTATAGTTGAATTTACAGGCAACTCGGTTACCGCTTTTGGTGGAAATTTCTGGCTCACGGATATTGATGTGAACAACCAGACAGATGATGTTACCGTTGAAATTTCTTTTGCCGACGGCAGCAGCTATTCCTACCTGATTGAAAGTGCTACCGTAGATACCTTCATTGGGTTCACCAGTTCGGCATCAATCTCCTCTTTTAGTGTTACCTATAACAGCAAGAATTACTATCCCACAATGGACAACCTGTATGTGGGCAGTGCAGTTCCGGTTCCGGCTGCGGGGTGGCTTATGGGCAGCGGCCTTTTGGCCCTTGCCGGCATCCGGCGCAAAAAAGCCTGATAAATCGAAAAACAAACAGTAAGCCTATCACCGGTTTTCATATGCCAGGCATCGTTTAAGTCCTTCCATGGATATGGCGGCCTGGCAATTGATAAACTGCAGACTTTCGGGGGCAACAAAAACCATTTATCTGACTGCCAAGTCCCTTGAAATCATCGCCCTGGCCATGGGCTTTTCCCAAACCGGTTCTTTCTTTTCTTCAGATTCTCCCAAGGCCCATGGCCATCTTCCAGGCGCCCGGGAAAAAGAGCAGCTTAACCTTGCCTGGCGCATTCTGGACAGGCAGTATCATGACCCGCCCGGCCTTGACTTGCTTGCAAGGCAGACAGGACCGAACCAGACCAGCAGATAACAGATAAAACAGATAGGAATCCTTTAAGCAAGATGAAGAAGTCTCAATTTCTCCGGACAGACAAAAGCCGAACCCCAAATAGGAGCTCGGATTGGTGTACTCTAAAACAGCCGGCTTGTAGAACTCATAATCCGAAACCACCAACTGCATGCCACAGTTTAAAGGAATATGCTTAATCCCCCCCCTGCCCATGGATGGGGGAATTGTGAATTGATTTTTTGTTACAGATTTTTTCTGATCAGGCGGAAACAGTTGAAGTATGTCCATATGGTTTGCTGTCCTGATGGCGCAATCAATAAATGTAAAAGGACGTTCAGTCAGTACAGGGCCGCCAGGGCACTGATCGAACTGGTCCCTTTTAAGGGGGCAGTGGCCCTGGATGAGGACGCCGGGCTTATTTGTGCCAATCAGGCTGTCCGGACAGCCATGGACCCTGCAACCGGGGATGACGGCCGTGAGTCCTGGGACACCTTCCTGGAAAAAATCAGGCCGGACTGTCTTAAATTGAAGGCCGGAGCACCAGACAGCCCCCGCAGAACAAAGATCCTGACGGATACGAAAACCCCGCTCGGGATCAAGGATGTCGAATTACGCATCATCCAGGACGATCACAATTGCACCCTTTTCCTGGTCTTATTTGACCGGTATCCGATTCAGGATGCCTGGTATTCAGTCCTGAAGGCCGGTCAGATCAGTAACCGGGAACTGGATGTGATTTACTGCGTCCTTGACGGACTTTCCAATAAAGAAATTGCCAAAGCCCTTTATATCAGCAAATTTACAGTGGAAAACCATCTTAAATCCATTTACAGAAAGCTTAAGGTTAAAAGCAGAACCCACCTGCTTTATTCCCTTTTAAAAAGTGATTGGAGATAGAGATTGGGGTCGGACCAAGCAGACTGGTGTAATGTTGTTCTTGTCCTTCCACCCCCTTCACCTCGTCCTAGGGAATAAGAAACAAACAGGATAAGTCAGTCACGTCATTGGATGCGACGCCTGCGATGCGACGCCGCACCCGAGCCGGTAGGCCGACGGCCGGATGCCGTACCGTTTGCAAAAGGCCCGGGCAAAATGGCTGGAACTGCTGAAGCCTGCATCAAAGGCTGCCCGGGTGATGCTTGCCCGGTTTGAAGCAATGAGCATTCTGGCATACTCCAGACGTTCCCGGCGCAGGTACTCAAATACGTTGCACCCGAACACCTTTTTGCCCATCCTGTCATCAGAAAAGGGTTGTCGAATATGGAGAATGGCTGCTGACAAATGTCTTAAAAAATGTCCCATACCGGCAATGGGTTTTCAGCATTCCTAAACGGTTACGAATTTATTTTCTTTATGACCGCACTTTACTGGCAAAACTTTCCAAATGTGCATGGAGTGTTATTACAGCTTACCTGAAATCTACGGTCCCGGATGGAGAAGCTGTTCCCGGTGCCAGTATTGCAGTGCAGACCTATGGCGACTTTCTAAATTTCAATCCCCATCTTCACGCCATAGTTTCAGATGGTTGCTTCTTAAAAGACGGCAGCTTTCAGACTGCTCCGATATTTATGCTTAAAGACCTGGAAGAAGCATTTCAGTATGAGGTGCTGAAAATGCTCAAGAAAGAGGGGAAAATCAATGATGCCATCATTGAAAACATGCTTTCCTGGCATCATTCCGGGTTTAATGTTTATATCGGAGGCAGAATCGAGCCTGATGATAAAGTCGGGCTTGGCAACCTGGCAAGATATATCATTCGAGCCTGTTTCTCCCAGGAAAGACTGGTCTATTTTCCGGCCGAAAAATCTGATGATGGCGTCGCTAAAATCATTTATACCGCCAAAGACGGAAAATCCCAAAAGAGGTTTAATGCTTTGGATTGGCTGGCCAGGTTGGTGACACATATTCCAGGAAGATACGAGCATACCGTTCGTTACTATGGTCACTTTTCTAACAAGTCCAGGGGGATGAGAAAGAAGGCGGAAACTGATAACACAATCCCGACAATTATGCAAAATAAGATGTCTTCAAAAGAAGCAAGGCAGAATTGGGCCAGGTTAATCCAAAAAATTTATGAAGTTGATCCTTTGGTTTGCCCAAAATGTCAGGGTCAAATGAAACTGATTTCTTTTGTGGAAAATCTCGATGTTATAGAAAAAATTCTGCGTCACCTGGGCTTATGGGATATTCACAACCATGATCCACCGCAGGCGGTTATTTCTGAGCCCATTCCTGAGTTGGTTTATGACTTTTCAGACTCTCAAATTCCGGCGGTTGAGTATTGGAATTGATTTTCACTGTACGCGGGGTTTCTGGTGAGGTGCGCTTAAAATCAGCTTAAATTTTGGAATTTTCATATTTGCTTTGGAAATTTCTGATACAGACTGTTCTTTTACCTCTGTCCTGCGACATCCCTTTTTTCGGCGAATGCCCCCGCCGGGCCACAGGCACAACATGTTGTGCCTGTGGCCCGGCGGGGGCATATTTCAAGCTTCCAATATTTTTCTATACTTCTTGAGTCAAAAAGCAAGTTCTTATCTGTAATTAAGTATAATCAAGTAGATAGCATATGAATGAGTAGGGTTTTCTTTTTCGCTTTTGGTTGTCTCCTTTTTCTGTAAAGTTGAATTTAACTTTTATAACATACAGGATGGAAATATGGAAAAATGCGATTGGAAGATTATTGATGCTAATGAAAATCATTACGAATCAGAATGCGGCGGGGACTGGTTCTTTTTTGAGGGGACTATAAAAGATAATGAAATGGAATTATGCCCATTTTGCGGTGAACCAATAAATGAGATAGAATCTGTACTCTAAGCAGTAGTTTTTTGGGACAACAAAGTACGTTATTCGGATGTTTTCTCACAGCGAGTCAACAGAATGATATCAACTGCCGCCCAGGCCTCTTTCAGAGCAGCATTCAATAACAGGGAAAGTCCACAGTATTTTGGAAGGATGAATGCGTTAATTTTACTCTGACCCCAATTATATACCAATTATATATGAAAGAGCTTAATAAGTTGTTGAGCCCTTTCGACTTTCGTTATGGGCTGAGCCTGGCAGATGATATGTCAGGTCAGCCCATGGTTGTTTATAACGAAATCGAGGTTAGAATCTTGATTTAAAGATGGTATTTAAAATCGTTATATTCTATACATCCAATATCATAATTACAACAGGGTCACGTTAAATAAGCAGCAGATTGCTACGGAATGTTAATTTCCGTTTAACAGCCCCGGAATGACTTGATATATCAACACTGAGGCAGAGCCCACAACGAAGGTTGAAAGAACAAGGAGAAGAATGGGGTTGGACAATGCCTGTGACATGACAAGTACTGACAGGTACCGGGCATTGAGAAGTGATAAACCTTATCAGGACACCTGCTGTCTTTCAGATTATATCCGGGATAGAAAATCGGGACTCAAAGATGCACTTAAACTTGCTGAAAACATTGCATCCTCCTTCATAAAACTGCACCAGACCGGTGCCTTTCACGGCTGCCTTTCCCCCGGGAATATTATTGTTTCTTTGAACGGGTACACGATTGATCCGGCCGGGTTTGACATCGTTCACCCGGGACAGGCCTTCCGGGATACAGGCGCGGACCTGTCAACACTGGATTCCGGAACCCTTGCCTATATTGCCCCGGAACTTACCGGCCGGCTCGACTGCCCGGCTGATTCTAAAAGTGACCTGTATTCCCTGGGAATTATTCTGTTTCAACTGATTTTCGGCAGGGTTCCGTTTGATTTCAAGGATCCGTCAAGGGTCATCCATGCCCACCTGGCCAGGGACCCCTTTGCCGGGGTGGATCCCGGGCCCGATATCCCTTCCGTGGTTGTAAGAATTATAAAAAAGCTGCTGTCAAAAGATCCCATGAACCGGTATTCAAATGCGGCAGGGCTTAAAGCCGATCTTGAAAATTGCCTGGCACAGTTGGTCACCTGCGGTGCCATTGATGATTTTATACTGGACCAGGCAGGAAAGGCCCCGGTGATCCGGCCGGACCAGAACTTTTACGGCCGCAGGGAAGAGTTAAGGACGCTTGAGACCCTCTTTGACAAAAAATCATCCCACCATACGGATATGGTCCTGGTAAAGGGGGTGTCCGGGATCGGGAAGACATCTTTGGTCACAAAGTTCTGTGACAGGATAAAAGACAGACATAACGGCAGCGTCATGGCCATATCCGGAAAATATGACCAGGTCCGGCAGCACATTCCTTACCCGGCCCTGGCCCAGGCCTTGAAAGCCTTTGTCCGTCAATCCCTGGCCCAGGACAACCCGGTCCTTGACAGCCTTAAAGATGATATCTTAAAGGCAGTGGGCCAAAACGGCCAACTCATGTCGGATATGATTCCGCAGCTTGAATGGATCATCGGCCCCCAGCCCGAAGTTCCGGATCTGGATATCATAGAGAGCCGGAACCGCTTCATCAATACCTTTGTCCGGTTCCTGTCCGCCCTGGCCGATGGCGGCCGGCAGATCATTTTGTTTCTGGATGATCTGCAATGGGTTGATGCCCCATCCCTGCTTCTGTTAAAAAAAGTCCTTGGGACAGGCATACCCGGCCTGTTTATCGTGGGGGCCTATCGAAAGGAAGAGGTGGATGCCTTTCATATTCTCAAGGGTTTTATCAAAGAGGCTGCAGAATCAGGAGCCTCACTGAACAGCATTTTTTTAGGCCCCCTGGACAAAGAGACTGTCACCCGGATGGTCGCGGGTTCCTCAAATACCGGCATGGCCGCAGCCGCAGTTGTGGCTGAAACCCTTCGGGATCAATCCTGCGGCAACCCGTTTTACATCAAGGAATATATTCGCTCCCTGCTTTATTTGAACCACCTGAAATATGATATAAACCGAAACATCTGGGCGTGGGACATCAAAGGGATTAAAGAACTTGGGCAAACCACGTCCTTAAAGGAACTGACACGCAACAGAATAAAAGGCCTGGATACACCCCTTGCCGACATCCTTAAAAAAGCGGCCTGTCTAGGCAGTACCTTTGACCGCGAAGATCTTGCTCTGGTATGCGATGTCCTTTCCCCTGGGATCGATACTATTCTCAATAAGGCAATGCAACATGAACTGATTGCTGTGGCCCAGGCGGATCAAAAAGGCAAACCACAACGTTTTCAATTTGTTCATGACGATATCCAGCTTGTTTTTTACCACCTGATCCCCGAAAAAAAAAGAGCGGCGGAACATTACAGGATCGGTAAAATGCTTCACAGCGCCATTGACACCGGGATAAAAGATACAAGATTCATGGATGCCGTGGCCCAGATGAACCTTGGCAAAGGTATCGTAAGCAGGACCAGGGAAAAACTGTCCCTTGCAAAAATAAACCTTGCAGCCGCCCGCACAGCCAAAAAAACAGCCGCTTATCACACCGCCCTTTCCTATGCCGCCACAGGAATCGATCTTGTGGGGGACAGGGCCTGGCAGGACCATTATAACTTAACCCTGCTCCTTCATAACGAGGCTGTTCAGACCGCATTTTTATGCCTCAAATTTGATCTGGCCCAAAAGCTGGCAGACCAGGTAACCTGCCATGCCCGAAATTCCCTGGACAAAATGAAGGTTTATGAGATCCGGTTGCTGTTACGCATGGCGGAAAATGCCATCCCCAAGGCACTGGCCACTGTCCTTGACGCCCTGGGCCAACTGGGTGAAAAACTGCCGGCAAAACCCCATGCAGGACATGTCCTTGCGGCCTATCTAAAAACCAGGGCCGGTATGATTAAAAGGCCCCCGGCATTTCTTGAGCATCTCCCGGCCATGGCGGACCCAAGGGCAATGGCCGCGATCCGGCTTTATGCCCAGGGCATAACAACCACCTATGTGGCAGCCCCCATGCTTACGCCGGTGTTTGTGTTCAACGAGTTTGCCCTGATTTTGAAATACGGGAACCCGCCCCTGGCCCCTTTTATCTACGCCATGTACGGTATGATGCTCTGTTGTGTTATTCATAATGTACCCGCAGGCTTATCATATGCCCGGATTGCTGAAAACCTGTTAAAAAAAGATGAATTCAAGGCCCAGGCCGCCAGAACCCGGCTTATACTCAACTGCTATGTCAATCCCTGGCAGCATCATCCCAAAAATGATCTGGCCCAGTTAAAACAGGGCCTGGATTCAGGCCTTGCTGCGGGAGATTTTGAATTTGCCGCTTTTTCCATCCACATGTATTGCGGCCACAGTTTTTACTGCGGAAATCCTTTGCAGCAAATAGAACCGGAACTGCGCCGGGGCAGCCGGGAGATCCGGGTGCTGCAGCATGGCACCATTATCATCGCCAACACCATTTTTCACCAGACCGTATTAAATCTTTTAGGGGAGTCAGATGATCCCTGCCGCCTTGAAGGTGAAGTTTACAGCGAAAAAGAGATGATGCCGCGCCATCAGAAAAAAAACCATAAAAATGCATTGTGCATTGCATGCCTTAATAAACTGCGGCTTTGTTATCTGTTTTACCGGTTTGAAGACGCCCTGGAATGGGCACGCCTGACACAGGAAAATCTCGACGCCGTCATGGGGTCGCTGCTGGTTCCCTGGTTTTATTTTTATGACGCCCTGGCCCATCTGGCCGTTTATGAAAAGGCGGGTAAAAAGAGGCAGAAACAAATCCTGTCCAGAATTTCGGCAAGCCTGAAAAAAATGAAAAAATGGGCAACCATAGTCCCTGTCAACCACCAGCATACCTATTTGCTTGTCAAGGCGGAAAAGGCACGGATTAAAGGAGAAAGCACCCGGGCAACCGATTTTTACAACCAGGCTGTTGATGCCGCCAAAAGACACGGTTATATCCACGAAGAAGCGCTTGCCTGGGAGCTTGCCGCAAAATTTTACGATGGACAGGACCGGCCGGCCCTTGCTGCCGTCTACCTGACCCGGGCCCTTGCCTGTTATGAAAAATGGGGTGCAAGGGCCAAAATTGACCACCTTAAAAAATGCTGTTCCCAGATTTTAACCCATGCCGGTCTGCATCTTTGTTCCCTTAATCCATACGGTGCCTGCCCGGGCAGTTCCCTGGATCTTGCCGCTTTGACCAGGGCATCCGAAGCCATTGCAAAACAAACCCATATTCCAAGGCTCATGGACAAGCTCATGTCCATTGTCCTGGAAAATGCCGGTGCAAGAAAAGGGGTTCTGATTTTTAAAACCAACGGGGTCTGGCAGGCAGAAGCCCGGGTGGAAGTGGAAGAGAGCAAAAAATTCAAGCCGCGAAAGCTTTCTGAATGCACGGACCTGCCCCATATCGTCATCCGTCATGCCCTGCGGACCGGGCGGGATATTGTGCTGCCCCATGCCGCAGCAGATCCCCGGTATGAACAGGACCCTTATGTGAGAAATGAAAAATTAAAATCCGCCCTGGGCATCCCCATTTTTCACCAGGGAGAGACACACGGGGTTCTGTATCTTGAAAACAACAGCATGACGGCGGTATTTACCCCGGAAAAAATTGAGGTACTCAAAAGCGTTGCAAGGATACTGGCCAATGCCAGGGCAAGGAATCTGGCAGAGGAAAAGATCATTGATTACCAGGACCGGCTTCGCTTTCTGTCCTCCCAGCTGCTCCTGGTGGAGGAAAAAGAGCGGCGCCGCATGGCCGTGGCCCTGCACGACACTGTCGGCCATGGCCTTTCCGGCATTGCCGTGGAATTTGAAAAACTTAAAAAAGAGAGCCCCCGGCCGGACCCTGCACGCTTCAACATGATCCAATCCATTATAGATGAATCCGTTAAAGCCACCCGCACCCTGGCCTTTGAGCTCAGCCCCCCGGTGCTCTACGACTTGGGACTTGGCGCCGCCCTTGACTGGCTGGCTGAAAAAACCCAAGCACAGCATGGCGTCCAGGTCCGGTTCATTGATCTTGGCGCAACTGCTGATATTGATCAATCAAGTGCGGTGCTGGTTTTTCAGTCTGTGCGGGAACTTGTTTTTAACATGGTAAAACATGCCCGCGCGGACAGGGCTGAAATTTTTATGAAAACAGAAAAATTGGACCTGGTGGTGGTTGTCAATGACAACGGCAAAGGGTTTGATCCGTCCCGCATTAAACCCTGCGGCCATGCAAGAGGTGGGTTTGGCTTGTTTTCCATCCAGGAGAGACTGGGCAGCCGGGGCGGGTATATGCAGATTGATTCCGTCGCCGGCAAAGGAACCCGGATCACCCTGGTGCATCCCCTTGAACAGTTGCCGGCCCGGGAAAACAGCCGGCCGGCGAACCGGCAAATACGATGTAAGGAACGCAAAAATGACCATAAAGATAGTATTGGCAGATGATCATGCCATTACCCGGGAAGGCATCAAATCCCTGATCCGGGAAGAGAAAAACATGGTAATAGCGGGCGAGGCGGACAATGGCAGGGCTGCTGTTGAAAAGACCCTGGAACTTGTTCCGGATATCGTCATCATGGACATCAATATGCCCGGCCTTAACGGGATCGAGGCCACCCGGCGGATTCTTGGCCGTTTTCCCCGGATAAAGGTAATTGCCCT
Organism: uncultured Desulfospira sp.; assembly: GCA_963663165.1. GTDB lineage: Bacteria > Desulfobacterota > Desulfobacteria > Desulfobacterales > Desulfobacteraceae > Desulfospira. Next base: position 2,874,164 of record OY760175.1, read on the forward strand.
GTCCATGTTTTCCGAACGCAGGTATGTCATGGGCATGCTCAAGGCCGGAGTGGCTGGCTATCTGCTGAAAAACTGCGCATCTGAGGAACTGACCGACGCCGTTAACACCGTTTTCAACGGCAGCCGCTATTTAAGCCGGCAGATCACCGACATGGTCATGGATGATTTTGTAGCCGGCCGTTCTTTAGAGCAGGATGTTTCCAGCAAAATCCTGAGTTCAAGGGAGCGAGAAATACTTCAGCTTACCGCTGAAGGCTTTACCTGTCTTCAGATTGCCGCCCGTCTCCATATCAGTGAAAAGACCGTGTCCACCCACAGAAGAAGGGTGATGGACAAGCTTAATATCCATTCCATTGCAGGGCTGACCAAGTTCGCCCGTCAGGGAAGGATTGACCTTTCTGGATGATTAAGAAGCCGTAAATCATGTCAACCCAATATCATACAAATCAAATCTGCAGCACAATTGATGATTTTTTGCCGGATCAGGCCGGGGAAAACCCCTGGTTCAGGCTAAAGGACAGGTTTTACGGCCGGGACAGGGAATTGTCCCGGCTGCACCGGTTTTTTCTGAAAAACGGCAACGCATGCGGACTTGCACTGGTATCCGGCGTGTCGGGGATTGGGAAAACAGCCTTTGTCCGGGCTTTTTGCCAAGGGATTAATAAAGCGGGGAACCCTGTGGTTCCAATCATCTGCGGAAAATACGACCAGGTCCGCCAGGATATCCCTTATTCCGCCCTGGCAGACGCATTAAGGCAATTTGTACACCAGTCCATGGCCCAAAGCGACCCGGTGTTTAAAGCGTTGCAGGATAATATTAAAAAAGCCCTGGGCGGCAACGGGCGGCTTATGACCGACATGATCCCGGAACTGGAATGGATCATCGGCCCCCAGCCCAGGGTATCTGAATTGAATATTCTTGAGACCCGGAACCGGTTTATTGCAACATTTATCCGGTTTCTCAGGGCTGTTTGCAAAAAAACAGGAAAAGTTTTTCTTTTTCTGGATGATCTGCAATGGATTGATGCAGGCTCCCTTACCCTGCTGGAGGCTGTCCTTGAACAGGGCATTCCCGGTTTTTTTATTATCGGCGCCTTTCGAAGGGAAGAGGTCGATTCCTCGCACAGGCTTTACAAGGTGATTGATGCCGTCCACGGCACCGGCATACCGGTTGAAAAGATTTCCATTGGCCCCTTAAGCCAGGCTGCCATCACCCGGATGCTTGCCGGGTCCTCGAATACCGGCGTGGCCGCTGCCGGCCCCCTGGCGGAAATCATCAGGGACAGATCCTGCGGCAACCCGTTTTTCATCAAAGAATATGTCCGGTCCCTGTTTCATTTTAACTACCTGAAATATGATCTGGCCCGTAACAACTGGGAATGGGATATCCGGCGGATCAAAGAGATGAATACAAGGACCTCCATGCAGGAACTGACCCGGACCAGGATTTTGGCTTTAGATCCTTCTCTTACAGGAATTCTTGAAAAAGCCGCCTGCCTGGGCAATGCATTTGACTGCCGCGATCTTGCCCTTGCCTGCGATCTGCCCCTGTCCGTGATTAATGCCTCACTGAAACAGGCGGTCCTTCATGAACTCATTGTAGCGGATAAAAAAAATGACGGGAAAGACGGTGCTCCTCACCCTGGCACCTATGGGTTCAAATTTGTTCATGACGGGATTCAACTGTGTTTCTATGATCTGATTCCCGGGGAGAAAAGAGCGGCAGAACACTACCGGATCGGAAAAAAACTTTACAATACCGTGCAGACAAAGAAAAAAGACGGCAGGCTCATGGATGCCGCAGGCCAGATGAATCTTGGTAAAAGCGCCGTTACAGACAAAAAGGAACAACATGCGCTTGCAAAAATAAACCTGGCTGCTGCCCGGGAAGCAAGGACTGCCGCTGCCTACCATACCGCCCTTTCATACGCCGCCACAGGGATCAGCCTTTTGGGGGACACGGCATGGCAGACCCGCTATGACTTAACCCTGGCCCTTTACAACGAAATCGTCGAGGTCTGTTTTCTGTGCCTGAAATTTAATGAGGTGGAAGATTACGGTAAAAAGATACTGGATCACGCCCGGACGCCCCTGGACAAAATGAAGGCCTATGAAATCTTTATTATCATGCTTGGCTCACGCAAAATATTTAACAGGGCCATTGAAACCGGTATTGACGCCCTGGCGCAACTGGGTGAAAAACCACCTGTAACCCCACGTAAAGGACAGATCCTGGCCGCTTATTTAAGAACCAGGATCTCCATGTTCAACAGGCCGCCGGCCGTCCTTGAACACCTCCCGCCCATGGAAGATCCAAGGGCCCTGGCAGCCATCCGGATCTATTCACAGTCAGCCACGGTTGCCTTTGCCGCAGCCCCCATGCTTGTCCCCCTGTATATGCTTCACTGTTTTTTACTGACCCTGAAATACGGCAACCCGCCCTTTGCCCCTTTTGTCTATGCCATGTACAGCATGATCCTTTGCGGCATCACCGGGGATGTGCCCCTGGGGCTTGAGTATGCCCGCCTTGCCTTAAAGCTTCTGGAAAAAGATGAATTTAAAAGCCTGGCCGTAAAAACCCGGCTGATCATCAACTGTTATGCAACCCAGTGGCAGCACCACCCGAAAAATGATCTGGACCAGATGAAACAAGGCCTTGAACTCGGACTTGCCGACGGCGACTTTGAGTATGCCGCGTTCTCCATCCATATGTACAACGGCCACCGTTTTTACTGCGGCCGGCCATTATCCGGACTGGACCTTGAAATGCGCCGGGGCAGCCAGGAGATCAGGACCCTGGGGCAGGATGCCATCCTCAACATAAACCTGATCTTTCACCAGGCGGTATTGAACCTTCTGGGCAGATCCGCAGATCCCTGCTGCCTTGAAGGAGAGGTTTACAGCGAAAAAAAGATGTTCCCCCAGTATGTGGAGACGGGCAACACCAATGCCCTTTGCATCGCCAATCTCAACAAGATGCTGCTGTGCTGTCTGTTTTACCGGTTTGAAGATGCCCGAAAATGTGCCGGAAGGACAGAGGCGAACCTGGACTCGGTCACTGGGCTGAGCCTGGTGCCCTGGTTTTATTTTTATGATGCCCTGGTTCATCTTGCGGCTTATGAGAATGCGGACCCCAAAAGCCGGAAGAAATTTTTATCCAGGATATCGGCCACCCGGAAAAGGCTGAAAAAATGGACAAAAATAATCCCGGTCAACTATGAGCACAGATATCTGCTGGTTGAAGCGGAAACGGCAAGGATCAAGGGCAAAAAAGACCTTGCAGCCGATCTTTACAACCGGGCCGCCGATGCGGCCCAAAAAAACGATTATATCCACGAAGAGGCCCTTGCCTGGGAGCTTGCCGCAAAATTTTACGATGAACAGGACCGGTCAACAATTGCTGCCGTCTACCTGGACAGGGCCCTTGCCTGCTATGAAAAATGGGGGGCTGTTGCCAAGATCGCCCACCTTGAAAAACACTTTTCCCATCTTTTAAGCAATAACGGCCGGCATCTTTGTTTCCACTCCCCCCCAGGTTTACAGAAAAGCGCTTCCATTGATCTTGCCGCCTTGACCAGGGCATCCGAGGCCATTGCAAAGGAGACCGTGATCATAAGGCTCATGGACAAACTCATGGCCATTGTACTGGAAAATGCCGGGGCCCAGAAAGGATCCCTGCTTTTTAAAACCAGCGGGATTTGGCAGGTAGAAGCCCGGGTGGATGTGGAAAAAGATAAAAGATTCAGGCCCGTGCCTCTGGAAGAATGCCCGGACCTTCCCCATGCCTTGATCCGATATGCCCGGCGCACCGGCCGGGACATTGTGCTCGCCCATGCAGCAGAAGACCCGGGATATGAATGGGACCCTTATGTACGAAAAGAAAAATTAAAATCCGCCCTGTGCATCCCCATTTCCCACCAGGAGAAAATAAGCGGGGTCCTGTATCTTGAGAACAACAATCTTACAGGCGTATTTACCCCTGAAAAAATTGAGGTACTCAAAAGCGTGGCACGGATTCTGGCCAATGCCCGGGCAAGGAACCTGGCAGAAGAAAAAATTATTGATTACCAGGACCAGCTTCGCTCCCTGTCTTCCCAGCTGCTCCTGGTGGAGGAAAAAGAGCGGCGCCGCATGGCCGTGGCCCTGCACGACACCATCGGGCACGGCCTGTCCAGCCTTGCCATGGCGTTTGAAAAACTCAAAAAACAGACCCGCAATCCCAACCAGGACCGGTTTGACACGATCCGCTCCATTATCGATGAATCCATAAAAGCCACCCGGACCCTGACCTTTGAACTGAGCCCCCCGGTTCTCTATGACCTAGGCCTTGGAGCCGCCCTTGACTGGCTGGCCGAAAAAACCGAGGCACAGCACGGCATCCGGGTCAGGTTTATGGATATAGGAACAAGCGCGAACATTGATGAATCAAGCGCAGTACTGATTTTTCAGTCAGTCCGGGAACTGCTTTTTAACATGGTTAAGCATGCCCATGCCATCAGGGCTGAAGTTCTAATGAAAACAGACGAATCAGACCTCATGGTTGTTGTTAAAGACAACGGCAGGGGATTTGACCCCTCCGGTGCTGATTTGCAGGACCGGGCAAAAGGCGGGTTCGGCCTGTTTTCCATCCATGAGCGCCTGGGCAGCCGGGGCGGATATATGGAGATTGACTCGAACCCTGGCCGGGGAACAAAAATCACCCTGGTACTGCCTCTTGAAACCGCCCCGGAACCAGCATCCTGACATCCTGATCCGAATATCCCATGATCCTCTTCAGGTATATCTTCAGATTTCCTGAAGCGCGAAATCAGAATTTCTGAAGGTAAAATTCCGAATTCCCGAACCGCAAAATCTACCTTTCCCTGATTGTTTTTGCCCTGAATTAATGATTAATCTTGCCCTAAACAGCCATGTTCCGACAGACACAACAAAAAAGGAGAATTTAAGATGAAAAAAAAGTTACTGGCAGGGTTTGTAGGGACATTTTTATTGTTTTGTATGTATAGTGCAGCACAAGCTGTCACAATTAATTTTACAGGTCATCTTAGTCGATTACAAAAAAGAACTCCTGAATCATGGACTTACGATTATATTGATCCTAATTTTGCAATAGGAGATACTTTTTCTGGTAGTTTTATTTATAGTAAAATATGTCCGCCTGAGAATGTGTCGGAAGGCGCCACTGACTCGTATTCATATCGTGGAGTGATATCAGATTTCAGTTTGATGTTTAACACAGGAAACAGCACCGGGTTCACACTCACCAACACCATTGATGCCAATGATGATGCCCGTATCAGCATAAGCAATGCCACAGCAGATCCTTGGCGGTATCAGGATATCACATCTACCGTTATCGATTTAACCCAGTCAGATCAATCATTGGGCCTGGATGTTATTAATATAATCTGGCGGTTATATGATGATGACGGTGACATGTTTGACAACTCAACACTTAAGGATTTGGATTATGTAAGTGTTTTAGATAACATTGAACACCAAAGTAATGACATCCAATTTTATTTTAGTGATGGGTCCGGTGTATTGGATACACAATGGGTCTTTGATACAATATCTTTCGAATCGTCAACGGTCCCTATTCCCGGATCAGCCTGGCTACTGAGCACAGGCCTTTTTTGTCTTGTTGGGTTAACCAGAACCGCCTTTCACACAAATTTTTAACGGTTGCAGGTGGCGGGTTGGGCCGACCCAATGAATTGAAATAAAAAGAAAGAACAAATTTGGGTCAATTTGGGGTCAAGCAATTTGGGGTCACACAATTTGGGGTCAGGCACAATTTGGGGTCAGGTCTTGAATTATCAGTTTTTGATTCGAAAACTGATAATTCAAGACCTGACCCTGATATGCATTAACTTTGGAAACAGCCATGGGCTGCACTGGATGACGAAAATTCAGAAGACAGCCCTGTGCGTATTAAGAAAATTACACTGCCGATTAAAATTCACGCGGTAGAAACAGGGAGGGTTTAAAATGAAAAAATTGATTTTAGCAGCAATGATGGGAGTAATTTTTTTATTGGGGCTTACTGGAATTGCCCCGGCCACAACGTACCATACCAGCACTGAAGTTGATCTGGTTAATGATTTCTCAATTTTAACGACGTCATCAGCCAATGTCAAATATTTCAGAAGCAGCAATAATTTCATTCTTGATACCCCATTTTGGGCTGGCAAAGGCGACAAAATTATTGTGGATGTTACCTTTGCGAATAACAAGGCATTGAAAATTTATAATAGCGAGGTAGCTGGAGAATCCTCTGCGGCAAGTATATACTCAACAGCCCAAGGCAGTCATTCGACTACTTCATCAGGATATACCGACTTACTGGGAACAAACGGATCTTTATTGGAAAATCATATCTCTTCAATACTGTATACTGACTATAACTACGCTGCTCATTCCGCCTTTGTTTTTACTGATAGAGGTGGGAATAAAAATTTAACAGATTCATGGTTTTCGTTTACAGGTATGCGATTGGAAATTGATATACATTCTTTGTTAAATGGTGACTTCACGCAATCTGTCGAAGCAGAATCATTTTTTGACAGGGCATGGTTTCAATTCGGAGGAGGAGATTTTGAGGTTATCACTGCTTCTTCCACACCTGCCCCGGGTGCAATTACGCTTTTGGGTGCAGGCCTTCTGGGCCTCACAGGACTTAGAAGAAAAAACGAACAAGCCGTTTCAGGTTATTGGATGTAACACTTGCCGTTCATTTCAATTGGGAGAGATCAATATGTACAAAAATACGATTTTTTTAATTGCAGGGATTGCACTTCTATGCATGTCCGGCATTGCCCAGGGAGCCATGGTCAAAACCACTATATCAGGCAATATCGATCAGATAACTGCGCAACCTGTGGACGGCACCTTTTTCTTAGCCATAGGGGATGCCATCGAGGTTACTTTTATCTATGATAATGAAGCAAAACAGGCAGACCGTTACGACAGGGATACCGGTGAGTGGGTAAGCCAGAGAACCATCCCGAACAATGATCTGGGCTCTTTCTTGAGCAATGCCAAGGTAACGGTTTCCAGCAACATCACCAGCCAGATTGAACAGTTGCAGCCATACGCCGCCCCCAGGGACCTGCCATGGGTGACGCTTACCCCTGGCCAGGCAAAACATGTTCTCTATCCCCATTACAGTTCATTTCAAGGGCTGGAGTTGTCCTGCGATTTCAATAACTGGGCATGCCTGTCGCTCACGGTGCCGGGAGCGTCGGATGCATGGGAAGCGCGCCTGGTCATCCATTTTCTCACTAGCAACAGCGCAGAAAATCACGGGTTGAACTACACGGAAATCAGGTTGTCAGACAGCCTTTTGTACCGGACCGCAGCTATTCCGGTACCCGGGACAATTTTCTTGTTGGGCTCGGGCCTGCTCAGCCTTGCCGGCCTCCGAAGGAAGCTGTAGCGAATTTGGGGTCAGGTCTTGAATTATCAGTTTTTTGTTCGAAAACTTATAATTCAGCCCCACGCCAAGCACGGCAATCAGGGTGAACAGGAGACCCGCTCCCATATCAAGGCTATCAAAGACATTGTTGTAGCCTTTGCGGATAAACAGGATCACGCAAGTGAAGACCAGTCCGACAAACCGCATGACAAAAAGTCCGCCGCCTAACCAATATAATGCTCTGCCCGTTCTCGGGTTAAACAAAAACAGCGTGTTGCACATGATAAAAACAAAGGGTGCAACAGACACCACCAATATCACGGACCGCATGGGCAGGCTGTCGTCAACATAATAAAAATACAGATTCATCACCACAGAAAACAAGATGGACAGGTAAGAGTACAGGGGCAGTTTTTTATCTTTTATGAACCGCAGGATGCCGTCTGTATAAAGTGCGGATGTCAATGGCATAAAAAAAGCAAACGCCCCGATGCACAGCCCCTTGCTCGCCACCAGGCGTAACAGTGCTGATCCGAATATGCACGAATATCAGATTGTTGCCAAGGTCCAGCAACCAAAGCCCGGATGTGTTTTCCTGCAGGCCCAGAATGAAAGGTATACCACAGAATAAAACAGGGATACATGCAGTATACAGATAAACAGCGTCTTTAAATCAATCAATTAATACGTCCCAACATGACGGTAAATAAACATATAGTAAACAGAGTTACGGACCCTGGTTTTGCTTAGTTTTCAGCATTAGCTGAATAGTTAAAATAAAAGTATGGTAAACAGGGTTTCGAGAAAAATCAAAACGCTTTTTTTAGCTGTTTTTGATTAATTGAAATTGGCTCCTGTGTAAACCATTCCACAGTCAGGCAGACGGGCCGTACTCAAGGACATACCCCAGCCAGGGCTCGCCGGTCTCCATGGCCGACAGGGTGTTTTGAAAATCCTTGATTTCCAGTCCGCGCGTTTCAAACACTGCTGCCAGGTCCGTGTGCTGCCAGAGGGTAAATTGGCGGCCGTCTTCAGAACTGCGGGTGCCCTGCCCCTGTTTCAGGGAAAAGAACAGGTACCCTCCGGGAACCAGAGCCCTGAGGACGTTTTTTAATACCCCTGCCAGGTCCTTTTGTTCGACATGGACAAAGGCCCCGGAACAGACCAGGGCGTCAACCTCAAAGGATGAGAAATCATGGCTCTTGAAATCCCCCCGGACCACGGGGCAGCCCGAGTGTTTTTCGGCAAGTTCTGCCAGTCCCGAAGAGCGTTCAAACCCAATAGGCGAGAACCCCTTGTTTTTCAGCCAGAGCAGATCCCGACCCGATCCGCACCCCACATCCAGGACCCTGGCCCCGGGCGTAAGATACCGGACAAAGGCGGATAAAAATCCCGAAGGGTCAATGTCCGCTGTCCGGTCATAGTAGGATTGATACCGGGTATGGTAATAATCGGCCACGGGTGTTGATCACGCCCGGGACATAAATTTTCGGGTTTCCGTGTTCACCTTGACCATTTCCCCGTTCTCCAGATATTCAGGCACCTGGATTTCGACCCCGTTGGACAAGGTGGCGGGCTTGGTCCGGGCCGTAGCGCTGGCCCCTTTGACGGCTGGGGCGGTCTGGGTAATTTCAAACACCAGGGAAGAGGGAATTTCAATGGCCACCATGTTTTCACCAATGATCATGCCGGTGATATCCTCCATGCCGTCGGTCAGCCAGACCGCCTCATCTTCAATGGCCTGGACTGAAATCATATACTGGGCGTATTCGATACTGTCCATGAACACATGAAAATCCCCGTCCGGATAGAGATACTGGACCGGTTTTCGCTGCAGATCCACCTCTTCAAGGTTGTCGTTCCCCTTATAACTTTCTTCATATTTCTGCCCGGTCTTAATGTTGCTGAACCGGACCTTGTAAAGGGTCACCGCTCCCCTGGCAGACGGGGTTCTAACGTCAATATGCTTGACCATGTAAGCATCGCCGTTGATGTCCACCACATGGCCTTTTTTTAAATCACATGCCTTTGGCATAGCTGTATCTCCCTAATTTCAAATTATTTTGGTTTGGCGGCCATGGGCCGAATTCCTTACAACCGGTCACTGACGGCAAGCTCAATGCCCAGCCCGATAAACAGGGCCCCAAGTCCCCGGTCCATCCACCGGGACACCCGGATATTCTGAGAAAGATAGTGGGTAAGTTTTCCGCCGGCAAGAATCAGGGGCGGCTCCACAAAGGCGGCCACGGCAATGATCAGGCAGCCGTGCAAAAACAGCTGGGCACTGACAGGCCCGGCCCCGGGTTCCACAAACTGGGGCAGGAAGGCCAGAAAAAACAGGGCCACCTTGGGATTCAAGATGGCCACCAGGACCCCTTGCCTGAATATTTTCAACCCTTGTTTTTCAGGCCCTGTTTCATGGCCGGCCATGTGAAACCCCTTTGACCGAAGGGCCTGGATGCCAAGCCAGACAAGGTATATGGCCCCCAGCCATTTCACGGTTGAAAAGGCCACAGCAGAGGTGGCCAGCACGGCGGACAGCCCCAGGGCTGCCGCAAGGACATGGCCAAAGGCCCCGGTCCAGATCCCGAACATGGCCGAAAACCCGGCCCGGACCCCGCCTTTTGCGGTCTGGCCCAGAATAAAGGCCATATCCGGCCCCGGGGACAGATTCAATAAAACAGCGGCAGTTAAAAAGGCCGCCCAATGGGCAATGGTATAATCAAACATGTTTTCTCCTTTAACCGGATGCCAACAGCCCCCATCCGTATTCCACACCACATACCCGCCACCGGGTACGTCAATATGATGCATTTTAGATCCCCCCGCTCTTTTGTCAAGGGCGAAACAAGCCCGGCCCGGGGTGAACCGCATTCAGAACCCGGTTTGCCCAGGAGATTAAACAGGGCAATCGCATGTAAAAAAGCCATCCATCCCGGAATGAAAAATGAGGATAATCTTCAATAAATGTCACTATTCAGCTAATGCTGAAAATTAAGCAAAAACAGGGGCCATAACTGTTCATCAGTGCTTCATATTTGTTTAGTCAGGACTTCGTAGCATACTTTTGCTATGTGAGAAGGCCTGAATGAGCGAAGATGGGGCACTGCTGAACAGTTACCAATAAATTACAATACCATCTGAGACGGTCTTTGGGAAAGGCCGGGCGAACAGGATCTTGACCGTTAGGGACGATGCGCCGGAATATCTTCAGGCCGGGTCAGGCTGTCTGACCACGTCCACGGCCACCTTAAGCCGGTGGTTTCCCCCGCCCAGGACCGTGCCCTTTACCGGGGTGACATCGCCGTAATCCCGGCCCCAGGCCAGGGTGATGTGCTGGTCTGTGGGCAACACATCATTGGTGGGGTCCATATCCACCCATCCGGTTCCGGAAATATAGAGGGAGAGCCAGGCATGGGAGGCGTCCGCCCCCACCAGTTTGGGCTTTCCCGGCGGGGCCTGGGTATTCAGGTAGCCGGACACATACCGGGCCGCAAGGCCTAAGGACCTGAGGGCGGCAATGGCCACATGGGCAAAATCCTGGCACACGCCCCGCTTCATGGCAAAGGACTGGGACAGGGGGGTGGCCGCACTGGTGGCTGAAGGATCATATTTAAATTCGGTAAAGATCCGGTGAACCAGGTCCCTGCCGGCCAAAAGAACCGGGGTTCCCGGGGAAAATATCTGCCTTGCCCACTGCTCGATGTTTTTGTCCGGTCCGATCATGGGCGATGGAAAGACAAATTCACTGGCGTGAAGGTCCGCCATACTCTCCCGGCGGAATATGGCATCCCGGGCCTGTTCCCACGGCGGGGTCAGTTCGGCGGCGATGGGCGCCGGGGCCTCAAGGGAAACTTCCGAATTCGCCAGGATATCAAGCTTGGCATGGGGGGTTTCAAGACAGATGGTGATCACGGTATTGCCGAAATAATCCTGGCGCATGGACCGGATGGAGGGTTCCGGCCTTAAATGGACACGGCTGTGGGTACAGGTCTGAAAATCCGTATTTCTGGGCACCAGGACCAGCTCACTGTGGGACAGTGAGGCCTGGGACTCATACTCATAAACGGTCCGGTGGCTGATGTTATATTTCACTGTTCATCGTCCCGTCCGGGGCCGCCGCCCCCACGCCTGTCCGGCCTGCAGCGCTTTGGCCCTGGGCCTGTATGGCCGGTCCCGCCTGACCCTTGAGCTGTTTTTCGGTCTCAATGCGGCTCAAATAATGCTGGGTGATACTGTCGGCCAGGTCCTGGAGCCCTTTGTTGAGCCTTTCCAGAAAGGCCTCTAAGTTGGGCAGCACCTGTTTTTCCCCCAGGATCATCAGTTCCCTTGTATCGGCCAGGCGCATCCGGGTGGTCAGGTCCAGAACGATCTTCTCCTCCTTTGTCCTGAAGGGGCGGGGTTCGGGCCGGGGAAGGGTTTCCATATGGGAATGAAGTGCCGCCAGCTGGAATCCCACAGACCGGGGATTGATTTCGTCCAGTAGCAGCAGGTCCACCAGGGGCTCAAGGTGAAGGGTGGTCCGGTACCTTGTATGATAGGTAATCCGGGAGTCGGCCACCTCCAGCACCGCCTCAAGGTCATGGGAGTCCGGTACCGTACGCTGCCGGATCAGGCTGGAGAGCACAACGGTCATGTGAAGTGCCCGTTCAATGCGCCGGCCCATGTCCATGAAGCGCCATCCCATCCCCCGGGTCATGCTCTCCAGGGCAAGGCCGGCAAAGGCGGACATATTCAGGATAATATTATTGAGCATCTCCAGGATTTCAGGGGTCTGGTTGTCCGGATTGATCTGGACCAGTCCTTTTTCAATGCGGCCAAGGATCTGCCAGGAATCGTCCGACAGCCTGTCCCTGACCCGGTCCGCCACCTGGAGGGCGCTGTTCAGGCAGTTTAAAATACTTCGTTGCACCTGGACCCCGTAAATGGACCGGTATAACTCCTCTTCAATGGCCCTGACGGAAAACTGGGTATCGGACTCCACCAGGTCGGCAGACACAATCTCAAGATTGGCCATGGTCCTCAGGAAAAAAGGCATTTCAGGGGCCTTGTCCAGCTGGATTTCGCTGTTCACCCGCATCAGCACACTCCGGATGACCCTGAGCATGCCTTCGGTGCGCTCCATATACCGTCCGAGCCAGAGCATATTGTCAGCCACCCGGCTGGGCAAGTCGCTGCCCCTGTGGATTTCATAGGGGGTGGTAAACCGGTGGAGCATGCTTTTGAATTCAGCCGGCCGTTCAGACAGGCACCAGGTATCTTTGGCACCCTGGCCCATCCCCCGTGATCCGGACATCAAAAGGGTTTCAGGATCATCGGACACCCGTGTCAGCCCGCCGGGCATGACCGCGTTCTCCACCTGGTCAGCCGCATGGACCACCGGGGCACCGGAATTCTCCGTGATGGCTGTGGAAAACATCCGGACAGCCGTGTACCGGTTTTTCACGGTCTGCTCAGACCAGACCGGCACCGTAGAGGGGGTAACCCCATACCGGCCGGCCCAGGTGTAAGGGGCCTGTTTGACAGCGGCCAGCAGTTCAAGTTTTTCAGGGGCCGTCATCTCCTTGGTATGCACGGCACTGGTATGGGCCGGACCGAATGCGCTGAAAAGGGTCATGTCCCGGGTATTGTTTTTGATCTCATCTTCCACCCGGGCCAGGGTATCCGGACTGCCGAGCCAGAAGCTTTCCGTATTGTCAAGGATCAGGGGCTCTCCCAGAAGGGTTTGGCACAGCTGGGGCAGCAGGGCAAAGATCCCCGGTGATTCCAGGATACCCGATCCTAACGCATTGCTCACGGCCACGTTTCCCGCCCTTACGGCCTGGACCAGACCGGGAATGCCGGGAAAATCCAGGGAACCGCCCAGCATGGGGTCGCACCAGCTGTCCGGAATCTGGCGGACGATCACGTCCACCCGCTGAAGTCCGCCCAGGGTTTTAAGGAAAACCCAATCCCCCCGGGTGGTCAGGTCATTGGCCTCCACCAGGATAATCCCCAGATACCTTGCCAGGAACACCTGCTCAAAATAGTGGGGAGAGGCCGGCCCCTGGGACAGCATCACAATGCTGGGCTCCTGCTGTTTCTGACCGGATATCTCCATCAAAGACAGGGTCAGATATTTGAAATACGGGGCCAGGCGCTGGACCTTTCCCCATTGAAACATCCGGGGCAGAATCCGGGTTAAGATGATCCGGTTTTCAAGGGCATACCCCATACCGGCAGGCATCTGGGTCCCATGGGCCGCCACCTGCCACCGGCCGTCGGGCAGGCGAACCAGGTCTGAAGAAAAAAGGTGGTGGTCCGGAACCGTCCTGCAGGGATCAAACCGGCACTGGCGCAGGAACCCGGGGTTGCCGAAAACCAGTTCTGCCGGAATCGCCTTGTTTTTGATCAGGTCCTGGGCACCGTAGATATCTTTGAAAATCAGCGACAGCAGCTTCGTCCGCTGCTGGATGCCCTGTTCAAGGATTTGCCAGGTACGGCTTGAAATGGGCAAGGGGATGGGATCCAGGGCCCAGGGCCGTTCCGTTGCCGCTTCCAGGTTGAAGATGTTGTAGGCGGTCCCGTGTTCATGGATCATCTGCCGGGCTTTCTCCCACCGGGAGGAGAGCTCCCGGGTCCCCAGGCTGTTCAGGTAACCGGTGAGCCGTTCCCAGTGGGGCGGCATGGCGCCGCTGCCCAGGTTTATGGCCGTACTCTGGTTTAACACATCACGGGTAAAAACCGGGGAAGTCTGAAGTTCCCCGGCCAGTCCCTGATTATCCCCGGGGGGGTCGCTGGGCCGGATCATTCAATTGCCCTGAATTTTATGGTTGTCAACACGATGGGGAAATCTTTCTACCTCTTGGAATGGCGTCTAAACTGTATTGCAGGCCGATCCTTTATCCGCCATTCAGGAGACCCGCCGTTATTTTCTTTTATACCCTTGAAAAAACCGGTCATCAGCACCGTTTTTTTAAGGCTTTTCACTATAATGGATTCCCTTGAAAGGCGCAAGATCAAAAGGATGGCTCCAGGGCAACAGCTTTTTGATCCGGCATGACATTTGAATCATGACATTTGAATATTGTTCGTAAATTTTATAAACCAATGAATAAAACTTAATCTTGCCGGGAAAGATTTAGCCCAATATATTGTGATTTCAAAATCCCGGTTTCAAACGACAGATTATAAGTGTCGCTCATCTCCCAAATCAAAAACCATGAAAAAAAGTAACATAGGGGTGTTGAATATTAATAATAGTCCGGGGCTTTAAACCCATTATTTGAGGGATTTCGGTTTTGCCATAGTCTGCAGTTTGCAATCTGAGCTGAGTCCCTCACAATGCTTCAGTTATTGAGTGCTGCTTTCAGATTGGACTGGGCGAGCTTAAATAACAAAAATGCTCGCTTTTTGGGCGGTTCAAACAGAGGCTGGAGAATAACATATTCAATTTATTTTTTAGACTTGGGCCGCACCACAAGATGTTGAGATAAATTTAAAATCGATTTGAGCTTTTCAGTCGCAGCTATTCGCTTTTTGGGTTCCATCCTTGATATATTTTTTATCTTCCACTTTATCGCCGGCAGGTTTTCAAGACCTGAAATTGAAAGCAAGCTGAAATCAGGAATTCCCATTTTAACAGACAATAGAAATTCCCGCTCATTTCTTGAAAGTTTGGATAATATTTGAGATGGTAACCCGTTACGTATTTTTTAAGTTCTTCATAACTAACATTTATTGAAGACATACCTTTGAATTCAGATTCATATGCCTGTCTGAAATTTTGAAAATTTGGCGAAAGCAACTCAGACATGGGGCGATTATGACTTGCAAGGTATACAACAAACGCTTGACTGATTTCTGGATTTAGACCTTTTGTCTCAGAAAGGAGCTTAATATCAAACAAATCCCGTGGATGCTGACGATCCAAAGCCGCACATATCTTCCCGCCATATAGATCCGCTAAAGAAAGTACCGGGATCTCCATTTTCATTTTAAAAATATCAACGGCATTTTTACATACCGGTTTTAAAATCGGAGGATAACAACTTCCCCGGAATATCAAATTCGGCTCTATTTTAACCATACTGCTTCGGCTTCTAATGATCAGCTTGTATGTATAGTCCGTGCCTTTTATCTTTAATTCTTGGATCTGACAGTGCGGAACCAACCGGCTAACCTTATCTGAGATCCTGAATAGTGACTTTCCAATATCCTTTAAAGTTTCATCCCGTGGTTTAATTGGAAGAAAGGTTAAATCAATATCAACCGATACCCGTGGCATATTCAAATAAAAAAAATTCAAAGCTGTCCCGCCTTTTAAAGCAAAATCTTTTTCCTGCCCAACAATTGGAAGGACGGACAGCATCCATTTGGCCTGATCAAAATATTTATTCATTTTCATGGGATATCCGCCAAGTTGATTCCCGCGATCTCATTGGGGACCGTTATTTGATATTTTTTATTTAAAATTCCATTAATCGCAACACGGCGCTTGCCTTTCCCCAGGTCAATCTTATTTATCTTCAATTTCTTGAACCAGGGCATGTCATATGTGTCCGCAAAATAAAGAAATAATCGTTTTGCTTTAATAGAACTGCAAAATTCAAGGAGGGCTTGCACCACGTCATATCGTAGGGATAGAAGGCTCTCCATAAAATGCCCCGCCTCTTCAAACGAATGATAATTTGGAACCAGGCTGCACAGTTCCAGCATGGCCCGCTCGGGAGCAGACCCTCTTATTTCAAAACTGCCTGTATCAAAATGCATTAATCCAAAATCTGGTTGCGATGGGAAAATATTTAATCTTTTAAAACACAGCTCATCCTTCCATGGGTGTTTCATAAACCAGGCCGGCAATTGGATCTTTTTTGATGCAAAAAGATATACTTTTGCTGTTTGCCCCAATTGGAGATTATGTCCGAATCCAGATAATTCCAAAGCGGTTTTCCCGCCGGCATGCACACAAAGATTTAGTTGGCTCTGAACCGCATGCAATCCCCCGCGCCAGTCAACAGAATCCCCATATTGTATATAGGCGCCACTTCCTATTTTAGTTACCCAGGGCGCTTTCTGGTAATAATCTATCAGCTGCTGATATCCACCATAATCGCGAAACCATGCCAATGTCCCCACAGTTCCTTTGGGCCAGTTTCGTAGGATTCGGTTTAATATATTTCTATTTTCACCAGGCATTTTTGTGATTATAAAACAATATCAAACCAAATTCAAGCGGGCAGTTTAATATTATTTTGATTTAACAAGTTATATTTGTGATTTGTTATCCAATTTATCGGCTATAAATATGAAATTAACGAAACCGATATCAATTTCCGCATATAGGACCACCCCAATATATTGTGGTCGATAAATGACATTAAAGAACTCGCTACATAATGGTATAATTGGACTCTTTTCAAGAAATTATCCGGCCACCACATATTGTGCCCGCCTTGAAACGCTGGAAATAAATTTTATCGAAGATTAACATATTTCTCAGCCCATGAATTTAGATATGAAAATTGGTTCTCAATTGGGTCTATTTGGTTTAAACTTCCCAATTGGTATGAGTTGTTCGCCCACACCGCCTTTCCAAAAGGAGATTGACTCAGTGATCAAAAAAATTGTGGTGCTGATTTTGCTGCTGTGCGCAGGCGTTATCATATGGAAATGGGCACCGTCATTTTCGCAAAAATTATCTTCCGGCCCTTCCGGAACATCTTCCTCGCCGGTTGCCGTGGAAGCGGAAAAGGTCCGGACCGGCCCCATTGCCTTAAAACGGGTCTTCAGCGGGGAACTGGAAGCCAACGAAAAATTTGTGGTGGCCCCCAAGGTCAGCGGCCGGGTGGAGTTTCTGGCCGTGGACATCGGGGACAAGATCCGGCAGGGGCATCTGGTGGCCCGCCTGGATCATGAGGAATTCACCCTTGCCGTCACCCAGGCCCAGGCCGACCTTGCCGTGGCCCGGGCCGATGAAGCCCGGGCCCAAAGCAGTCTGGAGATTGCCGGCCGGGACATGAAGCGCATCGAAACCTTAAAAATAAGGGAGGTCTCTTCGGAAGCCCAGCTGGATGAGGCAAGGTCCAGGCAGATGGTGGCCAAAGCCGGGCTGGAAATTGCCAGGGCCAATGTGACCCGGGCCAGCGCGGCCCTGGAAACGGCCCGGGTCCGGCTGGGGTACACCGAGGTTAAGGCTGACTGGAGCGGAACCGATGATGCCCGGGTGGTGGCCCGGACTTTCGTGGCCCAGGGAGACATGGTTTCGGCCAACTCCCCCATGGTTTCGGTGGTGGATTTAGATCCCATTATCGGGGTGATCTGGGTGACGGAAAAAGATTACGGCCGGCTTGAAACCGGCCTTCAGGCCGAACTGACCACAGACGCTTTTCCCGGCCGGATTTTTTGGGGCAAAGTGGCCAGAATTGCGCCGGTCTTCCGGGAGGACACCCGCCAGGCCCGGGTGGAGCTGACCGTGGACAACGGCGGCCATGACCTGAAACCGGGCATGTTCATCCGGGCCGGCCTGGTTCTGGATGAGGTGCCCGACGCCGTGATTGTGCCCGAAAGCGCCCTGACCCGGCGGGACGGCGAAACCGGGGTCTTTCTCATTGAAGAAAAGGATGCTGCCGTGGTGTGGCAGCCGGTCACCCCGGGCATCCGGGACGGGGACCAGGTTCAGGTGTCCGGAATTTCATCCGGCGGCCGGGTGGTCACCCTGGGCCAGCAGATGCTGGACAACGGGTCTAACATTGTGGTCCCTGGAAAGGACCAGCCCCAATGAACCTGCCCGGATTCAGTGTCAGGCGTCCGGTATTCACCACCATGGTGACCCTGATCATCCTGGTGGTCGGGTCCGTGGCCTTAAGCCGCCTCCAGATTGATATGCTGCCGGATGTGGAAATGCCCACCCTGATGATCCGGACCGATTACGAAGGGGCCGGCCCTGAAATCATGGAGCGCCTGGTGACCCGGATTATCGAGGAAATCGTATCCACGGTATCCGGGGTGGCGGATATGACCTCCACCTCCTCAGAGGGCAGAAGCAATATCAGTTTAAGTTTTGTCTGGGGCACGGATATCAATATGGCCGCCCTGGATGTCCGGGCCGTGATAGAAGATGAAATCAACGAACTGCCCGATGACGTGGTCCGCCCCCGGATCAGGAAATTTGATGTCAATTCCTTTCCGGTGGTGATTCTGGGGATCACCGGCCGGCTGGACCCGGTGGAGCTGACCCAGCTCATTGAGGACCAGGTCCGTTACCGGTTTGCCCGGATTCCCGGGGTGGCCCAGGTGGACCTGTGGGGCGGGTTTACCCGGGAGGTGCGCGTTGAACTTTTCCCGGACCGGATCAAGGCCCTGGGGCTGCCCCTGGACCACATCATTCAGGCCCTGCGCGATGCCAACCTGGACGAACCCACCGGCCGCCTGGACCAGGGGCGGTACTCTGTGGTGCTCCGGGCGCCGGCCGAGTACACCGATCTGGACCAGATCCGGGACACCATTGTGTTTCAGCAGCCGGGCGGCGCGGTCCGGTTAGGGCAGATCGCCGAGGTTAAAGAGACCTATGAAAAGCGGACCCGCATCATCCGGGTCAACGGGGAGCAGGGCATCCGGGTGGCCATCCGCAAGGAGTCCAACGCCAACACCGTGGAGGTTTCCAAACTGATCCTGGCCCAGATCGACGAAATCAATGCCGCCCTTCCCCAGATCCATGTGGTGCCGGTGACCAACCAGGGCAACTTTATTGAACGTTCCATCCGGAATGTGGCCAAGTCCGTCATGGTCGGCTCGGGCCTGGCGGTTCTGGTGCTGCTCTTTTTTCTAAGGACCGTGAGAAGCACCCTGGTCATCTCCTTGTCCATTCCCATCTCCATGGTGGCCACCTTTGCCCTGATGTTTTTCGGAAAATTCACCCTTAACCTCATGACCCTCGGGGGGCTGGCCTTAGGGGCCGGCATGATGGTGGACAGTTCCATTGTGGTGCTGGAAAACATCTTTCGCCGGAAATCGGAAAACAACGAAACCCCGGAGCAGGCTTCTGTGGCAGGGGCAACAGAGATGGGACCGGCCATTCTGGCCGGCACCGCCACCACCCTGGTGATTTTTCTGCCCCTGATTTTTGTCCGGGGGGTCTCCGGGATTTTGTTCACTGAAATGGCCTATGTCATTATTTTTTCTCTGATCTGCGCCCTGCTGGTCTCCTTGTCCCTGGTGCCCATGCTGACCTCAAAGCTGCTGGCCTTTAAACCGGCCTACGGAAGGGCGCCGTCTTCAGAGCTGGACCGGCTTTTTAACCTGTCCGGAGTTCTTTTTGACCGGCTGGTGTCCGGGTATACCAGGATTCTGGCCCAGGTTTTGAACCACCCCAAAACAACGGTAGTCCTCTCTTTTGCCCTGCTGGCGGCAAGCCTTGTGCTGGTGCCCGAAATCGGCACGGAACTGCTGCCCCCCAGTGACGAAGGCGAAGTCCAGATTTCCGGGAAGATGGAGCAGGGCACCCGGCTGGAACTGGTGGACCGGCAGGCCCGGCTCATGGAGGCCCTGGTCTATCCGGCCGTGCCCGAGGCGGTCTCTTCTGTGATCAGTCTCGGGGCGTCAGGCCGGAACCCCGGTGAAACGGCCAGGGCACAGATCAGCATCTCCCTTGTGCCCTCCTCTTTCAGGGAGCGGTCCAATGAAGAGATTGCAGCGGATTTAAGAGGCCGCCTTGCCGGAAAAATTCCGGGCATGGAGATCCGGACCCGGGCCCCCCAGGGCCAGTTTCTGCTGGACCGGATTTTGGGGAGCGATGAGGGGATCACAGTGGATGTCCGGGGCAGGGACCTGTCCGTCCTTGACAGCCTTTCCCGGAAGGTGGCCGAGGTGGTCCGAAACGTTCCGGGGATCACGGATGTTGAGATCAGCCGGGAAGACGGGATTCCCCAGCAGGAGATCATGGTTGACCGGGACAAGGCCGCAGACTTGGGATTTTCAGTCAAAGACATCACCGGCATGCTCTCCACGGCGGTTGTGGGGACCAAGGCCGGAGAGTACCGCACCGGGGGCGATTCCTGCCGGATCCTGGTCCAGCTCAAAGATGCGGAAAAACGGCCCATGTCGGAACTTCTGGACCTGATCCCTGCGGTCTATTCCCTGTTTCATCCTGAAAAACAGGAGCCTGCCCCATGACACGGAAACGGAACTTTATCCGGGCATTGGTTTTCCTAGCTGTTTTTGTTCCGGCAGGGCTTGGGGAGGCCGCCACTGAAGCCCGGGACCGGGCTATGGCCTCCCATGCTCCGGTGTTTAAACAAGTGCCGCCCCCGGTGCCGGAAGGGCCGGGACAGCCCCTTTCCATCAGCCTTGAACAGGCGGTTTTCCTGGCCTTGAAAAACAACCGGGATCTTCACATTCAGCAGCTGGCCCCGGTGGTGGCCGGGACCTATGAGCAGATTGAACTGGGGGTGTTTGATCCGGCGCTTTTTGCAGATCTGTCCTGGGGCCGGGAGATGGACGATGCCCAAAGCCAGGACCGGCTGATGGCGGCCCGGGCCGGGGTTACCCGGAAACTGGCTGCCGGGACAACCCTTGCGGCGGGTCTTTCCTATGAGAAGGACTCCTCTGAAGACAGCGGCTCCCGCCACAACACCCGGCTGGGGGTTTCCGTAACCCAGGCATTACTTAAAGGGCGGGGCGCTGCGGTGAACCTGATCGGCGTAAAACAGCGGGAAATGGATACCCTGGCCAGTGTCTATCAGCTTGAGGGGTTTACCCAGGCCCTGGTGGCCCGGACGGAAACGGCCTATTGGAACCATGTCCTGGCCGTCAAAGAGATTGAAATTTTTCAGCGGTCCCTTGAGGTGGCGGCCCAGCAGCGGGACGAGGTGGAACAGCAGATCGGGGTGGGCCTCCTTCCCCGGAACGAGGCGGCCGCCGCCCTGGCCGAAGAGGCCATACGGGAACAGGCCCTGATCAATGCCCAAAGCCTGGTGGAAGAACGCCGCCTTTCCCTGCTTCAAATCATCAACGCCCAAAACCCGGATACGGCCGTTGAAACCGTCAGCGTCCCGGCCGTTCACGGGCAGGACCTGGGGGAGAATCAACAGCGGGTTGACCTGGCCCTGGCATCCCGCCCGGACCTTAAGGAGGCTAAATTAAAACTGGACCGGAACGAACTGGACCTTACGGTCACGAAAAACGGCCTTTTGCCCCGGCTGGATTTTTTCATGGATCTGGGGATCATGGGATACGGAAACAGCCCCGGGGAGAGCATGGAAAACATCTCCACAGACACCTATGATATTGGCGCCGGGATCCATCTGAGCCGGAGTGCGGGAAACCGTGAGGCCAAGGCCCGGTTCAGGGCGGCTGCCGCAACAAGGGCCCAGGCCGAGATCGCCCTGGACAACCTGCGCCACCGGATCCGGTTCCAGGTCAGCCTGGCCGTCAACGAAGTGAACCGGACCCGGCAGCAGATTTTTGCCTCCCGTAAAACCCGTGAATACGAGGAAAAGACCGTGGTCTCAGAACAGGAACGGTTCAAGGTCGGGTCCGGGACCTCCCTTCTGGTGGCCCAGGCCCAGCGGGACCTGCTCTCCAGCCGGATCGCCGAAGTCCGGGCCGTAATCAACTATCGCATCGCCCTGGTCAACCTTTTTCTGGCTGAAGGCTCTTTGCTGGAGCGCCGGGGGATTGTTCTTGAGAAGTGACCATTAAAAGAAAGGAGGGAACATTGGGAACCCATCTGCGGGAAGCAGCGGTAAAAGGGCTGGCCTTAGGGGATACCTTTACCATCACCCGGACCTTTTCCCACAAGGAAACCCAAGCGTTCGGGGACCTGACAAAGGATTACAACCCCGTCCATTACGATGAGCGGTGGACCGATGCCAAAGGGTTTGACGGCCTGATCTGCCATGGTTTGCTGGTGGGGGGAATGATCTGCGAATTCGGCGGCCAGGTGGGGTGGCTGGCCTCGGGCATGGCGTTTAAATTCATTAAGCCGGTCTATTTCAACGACACCATTGAGTGCCGGATCAAATTAACCGCCCTGGATGAAACGGGCCGGGCCGAGGCCGAAGGAAGGTTTTTCAACCAGCATAAGGACCAGGTCGCCTGGGTAAGGCTCAAGGGACGGCTGCCCCTGGACACTGAAAAAAAGATCCTGGCCGGGATGATG
The DNA here is from genome assembly GCA_963663165.1 of uncultured Desulfospira sp. GTDB lineage: Bacteria > Desulfobacterota > Desulfobacteria > Desulfobacterales > Desulfobacteraceae > Desulfospira. The sequence continues at coordinate 2,896,720 of OY760175.1, forward strand.
GCCGAAGGGGACCCGACCAACCCCCTGGCCTGATCTCCAAAAAATCCGGTCCGGCCTTTTACACACAACAGGCGCATAAAATTATAACAGGGTAACATACCCCAAGCCCGGGAGTTTTTCACATGTCACACGGTTCAGATTCATTAAAAAGTATTTTTTTTGCCTTGGGAGCCAATCTTTCCATTGCCGTTTCAAAATTTGCGGCGGCCATGGTCACCGATTCCGGCTCCATGATGGCGGAATCCATCCATTCCCTGGCGGATTCGGGAAATCAGTTATTGCTTCTTCTCGGCCTTAAACGCTCCAAACGGCCTCCGTCACCCGAATACCCCTTAGGCCACGGAAAGGCGATCTATTTCTGGTCCTTTGTGGTTGCCCTGATTCTGTTTTCCGTTGGCGGCATGTATTCCATCTATGAGGGATTTCACAAAATAGCACACCCCGAACCCTTAAGTTATCCCATTGTGGCTGTGGGCGTTTTATTGTTCTCCATTGCCGCCGAAGGCGTCTCCATGTGGGGATGCCTCAGAGAGATCAATAAGGGACGCAAAGGCCGGTCATTGATTAAATGGTTTAAGGAAACCCGCCAAAGCGAACTTATCGTTGTTTTCGGTGAGGACTTGGCAGCCCTTCTCGGCCTTTGCTTTGCCATTATCGCGGTGGTCTGTTCCATTATCACGGGCAACCCCTTTTATGACGCCCTAGGAAGCATTGTGATCGGATTTTTACTGGTGCTGGTGGCCTTTTTTATCGGCATGGAAGTCAAGGGTCTGCTCATCGGCCAGGGGGTGGAACCTGATTTAAAACGGGAGATGGTTCAGTTTTTTGAAAACAGGACCGAAATCCGGCAGGTATTTAACCTGGTCACCCTTCAGCTGGGCAATGACGTGATGGTTGCCGTGAAAGCAAGAATGGAAAATTTTGACTGCGCCCGGGAAATGGTCAAGGCCGTCAATCTGTGCGAAGCCGCTTTCAAGTCCCAATATCCCCAGGTGTTATGGCTGTTCTTTGAGCCGGATATCGAAGACTGAAAGTGCGAACCCATATCCATGATGCCGGAAAATACAAATCAATGAGTATCCTTATGATGACTAAAGACAGTCCCGCCTGCCCCTGCGGCAGCACCAATGAGTATCAGGCCTGCTGTTTTCCCTGTATCAGCGGCAGCCGGCCGGCAGCGACCCCTGAAAGCCTGATGCGTTCAAGGTTCACGGCTTTCAGTCTTAAAGACCCGGGCTACCTTGTCAAAACCCTTGACCCGGAACAGCTGGCGGCTTTCGGCGGGGAAATTCCCCTGCTGGCCCAGTTAACGCAGACCATGGCCGTGACGGACTGGCTCGGGCTAAAAGTGCTGGGCAGCGGCCAGGAAGGGCCGGACCGGGGCTGGGTGGAATTTGCGGCCTTCTTTTCCCGGGACGGCAAACTGGGCCAGCTCCATGAGAAATCCGCCTTTATTAAAAAGCAGGGGCTCTGGTATTACAAAGACGGCGACATCCTGCCGAATATCTCCTTAGGCAGAAACCAGCCCTGTTTCTGCGGTTCCGGCAAAAAATTCAAGCACTGCCACGGCCCGGGGGAGTGGCTATAAAAGCTGCTTTGGACGATTTATAAATTCTCATCCGCGATATTCCGGCCAAAGGAATTCAGAATGTTAAGCCTGACCTCTCTGAAAGCAGGGCAATCGCGTGTAAAAAAGCAGTCCATCCCGGAATGAAGTGAATGGAACGGCCGGACTGCCTGATTTGTTTCAGGCCGGCCGCGGCTGTTTACGGCCGGGTGCGCAGATCAAGGGTGTGGGGGAACCGGGGGTTTAAGGGTTCTTCGGCCACCCGGGCCATGGGGCCGGGGGTATGGCCGATGTCCCTGAACCGGGAGATTCTGCGTCCTTCGGCCTCCAGGGAGTTGACTGGGAAGACATCATAGCTCCGGCCCCCGGGGTGGGATACACAATAGGTACACCCGCCCACAGACCGTAAATTCCAGGTATCCACCAGGTCAAATATCAGGGGGGCATGAACGCCGATGGTCGGGTGCAGGCAGGAGGGCGGCTGCCAGGCCCGGTACCGGACAGCGGCCACATACTGGTTGTTGACGCCCGTGGGATGCAGCGGCAGGGGCCGGCCGTGGCAAAGGACCTGATACCGGTTTTCGGGCATGCCCGTCACCTTGACTTCCAGGCGCTCCAGGGATGAATCCACATACCGTGCCGTGCCGCCCCCGCCGGGTTCTTCTCCCAGCACATGCCAGGGCTCAATGGCGGTCCTCAGCTCCATGTCCACCCCCTCATGGGAGACCCTTCCGATGAGGGGGAACCGGAACTCAAAATGGGGATGGAAACAGTCCGGGGTCAGGTCGTACCCGTCCTTTCGCAGTATATCCAATACTGAACAAAAATCCTGCCACACGTAAAAGGGCATCATGAACTGGTCGTGGAGGGCCGTGCCCCACCGGACCAGTTTCTCCTCATAGGGCTGTTTCCAGAATTTAACCATGAAGATCCTTAACAGCAGCTGCTGGGCAAGACTCATCCTGGCATGGGGCGGCATTTCAAAGGAGCGGAACTCCAAAAGCCCCAATCTTCCCGAAGCCGAATCAGGAGAGTAAAGTTTGTCGATGCAAAATTCCGCTCTATGGGTGTTGCCGGTAAGGTCCGTGAGCAGATGACGGAAGAGCCGGTCCGTCAGCCAGGGCGGCACCGGCAGCCCGGTATCAGAACCGATATCGGAGCCGGGAATGGGAATGGACTGAAATGCGGCCATCTGGTTGGAAAGCTCGGCAAAGGCAATGTCCAGCTCGTCCAGAGTGTCGTGGCGGGCCTCGTCGATTCGCGGGGACTGGCTGGTGGGCCCCATGAACAGGCCGGAGAACAAGAAGGATAAGGAGGGGTGGTTGTTCCAGAAGGTCAAGAAGCTGCGCAGCAGGTCCGGCCGTTTCAGCCAGGGGCTGAGCCCCGGGCTTTGGGCCCCCATGACAATATGGTTGCCGCCGCCGGTGCCGCTGTGGCGGCCGTCCAGCATGAATTTTTCCGTGCCAAGGCCGGACAGACGGGCCTCTTCATACAAGTCGGTGGTGACGGCCACCATCTGTTCCCAGGAGTCGGCCGGGTGGATGTTCACCTCAATCACCCCCGGGTCCGGGGTGACGTTCAGGCAGTTGATCCGGTGGTCAAAGGGCGGGGTATACCCCTCAATGACAACCGGGAATCCTGTGCCCGACGCGGCCTGTTCCACTGCCGAAATCAGCTCAAAATAGTCGGCGGCACTGGCCATGGGCGGCATGAAGACGTAAAGCCGTCCGTCCCTGGGCTGGATACAAAGGGCGGTGCGGATCACGGGTTCAAGGCTGCCGCCCTGGTTAGGAGCGGATAAGCCGGGTTTTAAGCGCTGGGAGACAATATCGTCCCGGTCCTGGGTTTCTGGAACTCCTGTAAGGTGAAACTGGCCGTCTTTTTCTTTTTCGGATCGGCTGAGCCGTTCTTTGTCTTCACTGGAGGTTAACGGGTCCGGGAAAGGGCCGTCAATGCCCATGGGATCTTCTTCAATCACCTGGGGAATATCTTTGGGCGCAGCCCAGGGCAGGCTGTCCAAAGGCAGGCGCAGCCCCATGGGGGAATCGCCGGGCACCAGAAACAGGTTGTCACTGCGCAACTGCCAGACACAGCTTTTCCAGGAGCCTCTTTTCAAGGGCAGGACATAGCCCGTGACCGCGCCCACGCCGGTCTCAAACACCCGGGCCATGCGGGCCCGTTCCTCGGGGTCTTTGAGGCGCGGGTCTTCAGGGGTGACGTTTACCGGCAGGCGCTGCTCCTTTAAGAGCCAGTGAAACACATCTTCATAGGCCGGAATGATGAATTTGGGGTTAACGCCCAGGACAGTGGTGACGGCCTGCATCAATGCCTTTGCCTGATCCGGGCCGAATCCGTAGTCCCGGTCGTCATCGGCCAGCAGGGTGGGGTCTTTCCAGAGGGGGCGGCCGTCTTTGCGCCAATAACAGCCAAGGGCCCACCGGGGCAGCGATTCCCCGGGGTACCACTTGCCCTGGCCCATGTGAAGCAGACTGCCCGGGGCCCATTTTCGGCGAAGGCGATGGAGAAGCTCAAGGGCCTTGAGCTTCTTGGTGGGGCCCACCGCCGCGGTATTCCACTCATCGGCGTCCATGTCCGTATTAGAGACAAAGGTGGGCTCCCCGCCCATGGTCAGGTGGATGCTGCTCTCCTGAATTTCCCGGTCCACCTGGAACCCCAGGTCATGGATCTTAGTCCAGACATCCTCGGGATAGGGCCTTGTGGACCTTGGGTCTTCGTGGATCCGGGTGACCCGCATGGTGTGGACGAAATCCACCTGGCACATTTCAAGGGCCCCGGTCACCGGGGCCGCACTTTTGGGGTAAGGGGTACAGGCAAGGGGAATATGGCCTTCCCCGGCCAGAAGCCCGGATGTGGGGTCCAGCCCCACCCAGCCGGCGCCCGGCAAAAACACCTCCACCCAGGCGTGAAGGTCTGTAAAATCCTCGGAAGGACCTGCCGGGCCCTCCAGGGGCTTGACATCGGCGGTAAGCTGGATCAGGTAGCCCGAGACAAACCGGGCCGCAAGGCCTAAGTGGCGCAGGATGTTGACCAGGAGCCATGCCGAATCCCGGCAGGAGCCCGACCTCTTGGTCAGGGTCTGTTCACAGGTCTGGACATTGGGCTCCATGCGAATATTATACCGGATGGCCTGCTCAAGGTCCTGGTTGACCTTTACCAGAAAATCGATGGTCCCGGTTTTTTTCCGGTCAATGGTATTCAGGTAGGCTCTGAACATTTTACCGGAACGGGTCTTTTTCAAAAACGGTCCCAGGTCCTTTTTCACTTCCGGGGCATACTTAAACGGATAATCCCGGGCACTTTCCTCCAGGAAAAAATCAAAGGGATTGATGGTCACCATCTCGGCGACCAGGTCCACCACAATGGAAAAGTGATCGGTCTTTTCAGGGAAATTGAGCCGGGAAAGGTAGTTGGAAAAGGGGTCCTGCTGCCAGTTGATAAAATGATTTTCCGGTAAAACGGTCTGGTTGTAACTTAAAATCGGGGTCCGGCAGTGGGGGGCCGGCCGCAGCCTTACCACCTGAGGGCCTAACTGGATCTTGCGGTCATAGGTATAATCGGTTTTATGGTACAGGGCCACATGAATTGCCATGGATGGTTGCTCCTTGAACAGTGTCTGGGATAAAGACAAACCAAAGGGGTTGGAAATTTTAATCCCTTATTGTTGCAGGATTTTTGCATTTATAAAAGATAAATTAAGGGTGCCTTACTGAGATTGTTCCTGCTCCTGCTCCATTGCATTGAAGGGGATTTTAAAAAAAGTATCGTGGATATTCTTCCCCACCAGGTTGACCTTGGTTTGAAAGGCATCAAGATACTCGTGCATGCCCATGTCAATTACATCTTCAATATCTGAATAATCTAAATCCGCACACAGCCGCCCCAGCCGTTTTTCCGCTGAATTGGAGACGCTGCCTTTGGGGGTGCCGGTGATTTTGTGCAAGGCGCTTTGGGCGTCTTTGAGGCAAAAATGAATGGCCCTGGGAAAGTTGGTATCAAAAATAAGAAAATTGCAGACCTGTTTGGGGGCAATCCGGTGACACTGTTTTCGATAGGTTTCAAGGCCCGAGGTGGACTGGAGGACCGCCCCCCACTGGATCACATCGTAGGGGGAGTTGACATTTTCAGGCTGGGGCAGGAGCATGAAATATTTCACGTCCAGAATCCTTGAGGTCTTGTCCGAGCGTTCAAGAAGCTGGCCTAAAAGGGCAAACTGAAAGGCTTCTCCCCGGGACATGGTGGTGTACAAAAGCCCTGTAAACAGATGGCCGAGCATGGTGATGCTTTTAAAAAACCGGTGGGGGTCCAGGTTGGCCACCCGGCTTTTTTCCGTATCCTTGAGCAGCAGGTAGGAGCGGTTGATCTGTTCCCACATGACCGAAGAAATAATCTCTCTGACGCTTCTGGCGTTTTCCCGGGCCGCGGCCACACAGGACAAGATGGAATTGGGATATTCCCTGTCCAGGGCCAGAAACCGGATCACGTTATTCTGGGAATAATCCTGGCCATACCGTTTTTCAAACAGCTCATGGTCCCCGGTGGTCATGACCAGGGGCTGCCAGCTGGCCCCCTGGCCGGTGCTGGTATCCAAAGACAGGTTCAGGTTAACATTTATAAACCGTGCTATATTTTCTGCTCTTTCAATGTATCGGGTCATCCAGTAAACGGAATCTGCAACGCGGCTGAGCATGACGCCTCCTGTTTTTTTGTAAAAGCTGTTAGCTGTTAGCCTTTAGCTGTTAGCTGTTAGCTGTTAGCTGTTAGCCTTTAGCTGTTAGCAGGCGTACCAAAAGCTAATGGCTAACTGCTAATGGCTAAAATTTAATTTTCCCCCTGGCCGTCGAGAACCCAGGTGTCCTTTGTGCCCCCGCCCTGGGAGGAGTTGACCACTAAAGATCCCCTTCTTAAAGCCACCCGGGTCAAGCCGCCGGGCAGAACGTAAATATCTTCACCGTAAAGAATATAGGGCCGCAGATCCACATGCCGCCCCTCAAAATGGTCTTCCACAATGGTGGGGACCTGAGAGAGGCTGATGGTGGGCTGGGCAATATAGGTCCGGGGATGGGCCTTGATCCGCCGGGCAAATTCCGCCCGTTCGACCTTGTCAGCGTGGGGGCCGATCATCATGCCGTAGCCGCCACTTTCATTGGCGGCTTTGACCACCAGTTTATCCAGGTTGTCCAGCACATATTTCCTGTCCTTTTCATCCCAGCACACATAGGTGGGCACATTGGGCAAAATGGGGTCTTCGCCAAGGTAATAAGAGATAATCTTGGGCACATAAGCATATACCGCCTTGTCATCGGCCACCCCGGTCCCCGGGGCATTGGCCATGGCCACCCGGCCCTTAAAATAGGCCGACATAATCCCGGGCACCCCGAGCAGGGAATCCTTCCGGAATACCTTTGGGTCAATAAAATCATCGTCAATGCGGCGGTACAGCACGTCAATGGGGGAAAGTCCCTTGGTGGTCCGCATATACAGCCGGTCATCAGACACCACCAGATCCTGGCCCTCCACAAGCTCAATGCCCATCTGCTGGGCTAAAAAAGAATGCTCAAAATAGGCTGAATTATACCGCCCCGGGGTCAGGACCCCGATTTTCGGGGCTGCGGCTGAGTTGGGCAGCAGGTGTTCAAGAATGGCCAGAAGCTTGTGGGGGTATTCATCCACGGCCTTGACCTGGGAACTGGCAAACACCTCGGGAAAGGTCCGCTTGAGCACCTGGCGATTTTCAAGCACATAGGACACCCCTGAAGGACAGCGAAGGTTGTCTTCAAGCACATAGAACTCACCGTCAGTGTCCCGGATCAGGTCCGTTCCCGTGACATGGCACCAGATGCCTCTGGGCGGGGTAAAGCCTTCCATCTGCTTGCGGTATGCGGCACAGGACATGACCAGATCTTCAGGGATTACCTTGTCCTTGATGATTTTTTTATCATGGTAAATATCTTCAAGGAACTGGTTTAAGGCACGGATCCGCTGCTGAAGTCCCTTTTCAATGCGATGCCATTCCCGGTTTTCAATGATCCTCGGGATAATGTCAAAGGGCAGGATTTTTTCGGTTCCCTCTTCACTGCCGTAGACATTAAAGGTGTTGCCAAGCTGCAGCAGCGAAGTTTCAGCCGACTTCTGCTTTCGGATCAAGGCATTTTCCGGCAAAGACTCGATCTTGTCGATCAGCACCCGGGCACCGTCCCTGACCGTGCCGTCTTTATGGAAAAGCTCATCGTAAAACGTCCGGGGATTATAATTTGAAAATTTCATAAGGTTTGCCCTCAACACATCTGCCAGCTGGTTTAAATTTCCTGCATCCTGACTCATCACTCAGGCGCAGACCTTACTTAATATACCAATTAATTAATTTAAGCATAAACCGTGCCCTGATAAAATTTGTTTTTACCTTACACCATGGCTTATAAAAACATCTGGAATAACAATAAGTTAGATATATATGGGCCAGCAGGGTGCCGGAATCACACCACCCCGGAATAAATCACAGTTTTGTTGATTCACGTTAAAAATGGAACTAAAACGTAATTATTTTTTCCGGAAGCAGGATCTATACATAAAACACCACAGCAGCTACAGTGCCGCAAGCACAGGGTGGGTTTCTTTGAATTCATGATAATAATGTATATTGTTGAGACTTGGGATATGGGATATGGGACTTGGGGAGGCCGTGGATGCCGCAATCCCCAGGTCCCATATCCCAAGTCCCAAGTCCAATTTTTTGGAGTTATGTTGCGAGCGGTCCTGAAGCCTTGATTGACGGTGGTTTGGGCGCCGTAATGCCGTAAGTCAAAATCGTTCAAATAAACAGTGGGTTATCAAGGGTATGACAAATTTGCAACAAATCACTAAACATAATAAACAGCTACAGTTTGCCCTGAGGAGTGCTGGTGATGAAGTCTGTAAGGATCTATAGACTATCCAGCCACTCAAGAACGTTTTGCTTGTTTTCCCACTGGATCAACTCCTCAATCTTCGGATCAGATTTCAGGTGCTGTTTGGTGAACTGGATGAAGTTCTCTTGTAAATGTCGCTTCTGGCCTAGATCAAGCTTTAAGTAAACCATTGTGGATTTGACATTAGAATGCCCCAAGCGATTCTTAATTTCAGATAAAGGCCGATCCTCTGAGAGCATTCGAACGGCACACGAATGACGGAAGCTATGGACGGGGTGCATGGTCGCTGTCCGCTTTGCCGGTAAAGCCTGTTCAAGGTAGTTTTTACAGATCCGGTTGATACCGTGGCGGGTCAAGCTTGTTCCTCTTTGGTTGATGAACAGCCTTTTTTTAAACGGATGGATTGGCGTATTGCGATGTTCTTCAATATACTGATGCATAAGCTCTACTGTTTTCCCAAGCAACTGAACTTGTCGATATCGGTTACCCTTCCCAAGAATCGCCAGAGTTTGATTTTCATAATCAAAATAATCCATCTCAAGGGTAGCGATTTCCGTTGCCCTGGCACCGGTATCATATAATAGATACAGAAGGGTATAATCTCGGAACCCGTCCTTTCTTTTAAGTTGGACCGCATTAAGGATTTGATTGATCTCCTGGGGATACAAAAATCCGATCAACTTGTGTTGGCTTCGTTTCCGGGGAATATCAAGGATCGCATTGGTCAGTTTTTGTTGCTCGGGATAAATAAAACGGATCATTTTGGCAAAAGACTTTAAAACGGCCAGGCGCTGGTTCCGGGTTTTAGCCGTGTTGGACCGTTTGGATTCAAGCTCATTGAGAAACTGCAAAATTAATTCTACCGTGATATGTTCCAGATTGAGCGAACTGACCTTTACGCTGTGGTACTCGGCAGCAAACGGTAAAAAAAAGCGCATGGTATCCCGGTAACTTTTGATCGTATTGGGGCGGCACCCTTTGACATAAGGCAGGTATTGGTCAAAAAATTGAACAACGCAACGGGTCAGGTTCATGATTCATCCCTTCTGCCGGTGGTAAATTTGAACAGGCTGTCGCGGCTTTCAGCATCAACTGCTTTCAAATATTCCATGGTGTATTTATACTCAACATGACCCATATAGCCGGCAAGCACCGGCAGCACATTCCGGGGTGATTGTTTCCGGGCAATGGCTGCCTTCAAGGTGTTAATGGCAAAAGAGTGCCGTAAACAGTGCGGAGTGGGCTTCCCAAAGGTCGTGTCGCCGATAATTTTCCTTGGGCGGCGGATCCCGATTTGACGCACAGCATCGTGAAAAACAGAGCGAATACGGTTATCGTTCAAGCCGTTTTCCCCTATCCCCATGAACAGGTAGGGATTCATATCGTTTTCAATTAAAGCGGCCCTGGTTAAAAGATAGTTGTCAATCTGCATGGCAGTTGATTTTGGAATAGGGATAAGACGGTCCTTTTTGAACTTGGTTTTCTCTATGTAAATCGTCTTTTCATCCGGCCGGTAATTTTTCAATCTCAGGCGCAAGGGTTCATTCATCCTCAGCCCACAGCGGGCAAGCAGAAGGATCACCAGATATTCACTGTAATCTTTAAGGAACCGCATAGGGGTTTGCCGGATCCGTCCGCATACCACCCCCAGTAACATTTCTACCTGCTCCGGTGAGAATATAAAGGGGATGAAGGTGCGTCGGGCCGGAGCGGTCACATCTTTCAAAGGGTTATCAAGATTTATCCGCTGCCGTTTCAGATAATCAAAAAAGCCTCGAACTACATTTAGAATGCTGGCTACGCCGGAGGGCTCAAGGCCAATCTCATTTTTAAAGGTGATATAAAAATGGGGCATCCAAATGTCTGAGAGATCCGGCTGCCTCATTAAAAAATCGTCAAAGGTAAGCAAGGCCCACCGGAGCATATGGCAACTGTATCCCAGTCCTTGCCGGTAAACAATAAAGTTTTCCATCTCTGTGGCCAAAAAGCTTTTAAACGGTTTCATCGAACAACACCCGGCGCATCAATTCCTTGTGGATACTTAGATATACTTTTGTGGAATCAATGATGGAATGCCCCATCATTTCTTTGATTTCAAAAATGCCGGCACCTGCTTCCAGCATGTTTTGTGCAAAGGTGTGGCGCAGCCAATATCCTGTACCGGGAAGACCGGCAGCCCGCAACGCCTTTGTTAAATCGTGCCTGGTGAGCCAGGCACTTACAGCTCTGTAAGGTGGGCAATGGCTGGTTAAAAAAAGAGAGCGAGACTGACTTTTAGGCCTGCCTCCAACGATATAAGCGGTGATTGCTTTGATAACTTCATCGGGAATGGGCAATTGAAGGGGCTTTGCATTTTTTGTGTTTTCCAGGTTTAGCAGTCCTTTGGCAAAACAGATATCGTCCAGAGTAAGGCGGCTGATTTCAATGGGGCGCAATCCAAGATAATAAGCCAGGTGAACCTGTGCATAGACACGAAGCTCTTTGGATGTTGCACAGGGCAAATGATCAAATAACTGACGGACTTCACCGGGTCTTAAAAATTTAGGAGGCTTGACTTGAGCAAACATTGGCGGACCGGTCACAAGCGGGGCTAAATTCTGTTGGATCAAATGCCGTTCATTATACAGGTAGTGCAAAAAGCCTCGAAAACAGGAACGGTATACCCCCTGGGTACTCTTTGCATATGGGGCATTGAACCTTGCCAGAAAATCATCAACATGCCCTATGTTTATATTGACCAGTGAGACTCCCGATGTTTGCAGATAACTGTCAAACGCTTTGATAATTTTGGTCCTGCAACAGGTTTGAGAAGGAGAGCTTTCCTTGATTTTAAGCATATGGTCCAGATAATCCCGGCGGATCTGATCCAGATCATAACCGGGCGGACTTTTGGGTGTCTGCTCAACCATGATCGGCCTCCATAACCAGTTTGCTCAAAATTTTTCCAACTGATTCAGGTTGACGGCTGTTCAGGGAAGATTTTTTTTGTACAGCAGATTGTATAAGGTTGGCCGGTAAGGAAAGCACCTGGTAAATGGTGCCGTCAAAGGCAATCAGATCATTTTCCATCAATCCATCCCGAGCTTCAATGTACTGGTCCAGTTGCATTTTTAGCAGGGTGCATATTTTATCATAACTGTAAAAACTTAATCCGTTGCGGTCACCGGCCAGAACCAGGAAAAAATACAATAACAACTCGTCCCGGCTTAATGCTCGCAAAAATCCACCCGTAAGAAACCGATGGGGGATAAAACTAAATCCTCCTTTGATACAACGCACCCTTGAAGGGTTCAGGATTTCTTTTTTTACCATGCCGCGCCTCCAGTTTTTACGTTTATCCATATCCCCGCCGGGGAAATTGTGTGACGACTTGACCTGAAGAGCCGCAGAACTGACAATATGGTTTGATTGGAAGGCCCTGAATCTGAAACAAAATCCACAATATTATTGTCCTACACCAAGCAGGCAGCACTGTGGAAGCTGTATCATCCATGTTTTTTGTCTCTTGAATTTTTTTTCGATGCCGACGCCGGTTCTCGGCTTCCCGATGCCGTCTTTTCCCCTTCTCGGTCTGGCGGTATCGTCGCTGTGCTTCTCTTTTGTTTCTGAGGATTCCGGCCTTACGGCAGTCCCTGCAACAATAGGCCTGCCCTCTCCAGCAGAACCTGCAAACAAAAAATACGAAATGGCACCATCGGCATGTATTTGGAATTAAAAGCATTTTAGATTTTTCCGGTATTGCAGATAACCGGAAAATGATATAGAAATATAACTGTGTGTGTGGGCTTCTCCGGCTATCGACGGGAGTTCACAATCAAAGCCCGGAGGGGCTACTCCGGGCTTTTTCTATGCATATGATTTGGAATTATACGAATAAAATGAAAGATTTGAAAAATCTTTTTGAATAAAAATGAATAAAACTCACAACATAATCAAACACGCTACATAATTGGAGAATAACTTTAATTCCCATTTTAGAGGTGTTGACATTTTTTCTAATTAGTTACGAAAAAGGGTCAAATCTACTATTGGCCCTTAGCTGTTTTTTGTGCATTTGTTGGTAAATTTTATATATAAAAAACGGAACCCGGAAGAAAGGAGACCGGATCGCGCATCCTGAGGGGCTTTGCATTCCGGTCTCCCGTATCCGGTTTCCCGCCTCCTTTTTAATATGAGTTGATCTCACTTAAAATCCGGTCTATTAAAACAGATGCACGACTTTAACAGCAACTCAAGGAGAACCATGGTTTACGATGTAATCATAGTGGGCGGAGGGCCGGCCGGCCTTTTTGCCGCCTGTTATCTGCTGGAACATTCAAACTTGAAAGTCCTTCTCATCGAAAAGGGAAGAGACTCTCTGAAACGAAAATGTCCCAACCACAACCTGCAAAAGTGTACCCAGTGCAAGCCGTGCAATATTCTTTCGGGAATCGGCGGGGCAGGCCTGTATTCAGACGGAAAGCTCAACTTTATCCCCCGGCTCGGCAAAACAGATCTGACCCAGTTTATGTCCCTGAATGCCGCCCAGAAACTCATTGATGAAACCGAAGCCCTGTTTACCCGGTTCAAGATGGACGGCCCTGTCTTTCCCACCGACATGGACCAGGCCAGACAGATCAGAAAAGAGGCCAAGCGGTTCGGCATTGACCTGCTGCTGATCCGGCAAAAACACCTGGGATCGGACAATCTGCCCGGCTACATTGCCGGCATGGCCGATTACCTCAAAGACAAAGGTCTTGAGATTAAATTAAAGGAAGAGGTGATCGACATCCTTGAGTCGGATAAACAGATCAACGGGGTAATCACAAAAGAAGGGGAGTACCGGGCCCGCAACGTGATCCTGGCTCCAGGCAGGATCGGTGCCAACTGGATGGCCACCGTGGCCCAGCGCCACGGCATCGGCTTAAGCCAGCGGGGCATTGAAGTCGGCGTCCGGGTGGAGGTCCACAACGATATCATGGATGACCTTTGCAACGTGATTTACGACCCCACCTTTTTTATCCAGACCCCGACCTATGACGACCAGACCAGAACCTTCTGCACCAACCAGGGCGGGTTTATCTCCCTTGAAAACTACAGTGACTTTGTCTGTGTCAACGGCCATGCCTATACCGGAAAAAAATCAGACAATACCAATTTTGCCTTTTTGTCCAAAGTGGTGCTGACCGAGCCGGTCACGGACAACCAGGCCTATGGGGAATCCATTGGCCGGCTGGCCTCCATCATCGGCGGGGGCAAGCCCATTCTCCAGCGGTTCGGGGACCTGAAACGGGGACGACGGTCTACCTGGAACCGGATTTCCAAAGGGTATATTGAACCGACCATGACCAATGTGGTCTGCGGGGACATTGCCATGGCCCTGCCCGAAAGAATTCTGTCCAACCTGATTGAGGGGCTGGAAGGCCTGAACTGTGTGGTGCCCGGGGTGGCCAATGATGAAACCCTGCTCTATGCACCGGAAATCAAGTTTTTTGCCACCCAGGTGGAAACCTCCAACCACCTGGAAACACAAATCAAGGGCATGTATGTGGCCGGGGACGGCCCGGGGGTGGCCGGCAATATCGTATCTGCGGCAGCTACGGGGTTGATACCGGCCAAGCGGATTATTGAGACAGCCAGTGTTTGAACGATAAATCACCCATTTTCTGCGCCTTGCATATGGGCAATTTCTCGTCCAAACAAGAGTTTATTTCAAAAGACAGGTTTTCGTACTATTCAGGGTAATAGATGGCGCAGGCATCATCAGACTCCCAGGCCATGACCCGGGAGACGGTGACTTTTTCGGCAATTTTTTCGTTTTCTCCCTGATCCAGCAGGGCCTGGACCTGTTGGGCAATATAGACGGCTATCCGCTCGGAAGTGGGCTGTTTTCCTTCAAACACATCCAGTTCATTTAAGAACTTATGGTCCAGCTGATCATCCACCACCCGGCGGACCGCTTTTTTGATGTCTCCAAAATCTGCCAGCACACCGGCCGAATTGAGTTCTTTTCCCTTTACACAGACTTCCACGTGCCAGTTGTGTCCGTGAAGGTTCTCACATTTCTGCCCCACCATGGTCAGTTGATGGGCACCTGCAAACCGGGTTTTCACCTTGAGTTCAAACATGTATATCCGCCTATAACCCTGAGACCGGGTTTAAAGATTCTTAAACAGGTTCTTTAACTTATTGGAAATTTTATTGGAGTCCAGCTTGTCAAACTCCGTCAGCAGGTCTTTTTGCTTCTGGCTGAGCTTGGTCGGGGTTTTAAGGATCACTTTGATCACCTGATCCCCCCGCCGGCCGCTTCGCAGGGAGGCTATCCCCTGCTCTTTTAACCGGAAACTGTCCCCATACTGGGTACCGGCCGGGATCTGGAATTTTTCTTCTCCCACCAGGGTGGGAATGGTGATCTCATCGCCTAAGGCCGCCTGGACAAAGGAAATATCAATGGCGCAGATCACATCCGTGCCGTCCCTTTGGAAGAATTTGTGGGGTTTGACATTAATAACCACATACAGGTCGCCGGGCTGGCCCTGGGGGGTCGGCGGGCCTTCGCCTTCACCGGTCAGCCGGAGTTTGGAGCCCACATCCACCCCGGCTGGAATCTTGACCTGAACCTTGCGGGTGACTTCCATTCGTCCCCTGCCCCGGCATTTGGGACAGGGATTGGCAATGATGGTGCCCTGGCCTTTGCAGTAGGGGCAGGTGGTTTTGACCTTAAAGAACCCCTGGCTCTGGATGAACTGTCCGGTACCGTGGCAATGGGAACAGGTTTCCGGGGTGCTGCCTTCCCGGGCCCCGGAACCGCCGCATTCGTCACAGGTATCAAGTTTGGGAATGGAAATGGTTTTTTCGGTTCCAAAGGCCGCTTCCATGAAGTCAATGGTCATGTTGTACCGCAGGTCCGACCCTCTCTGGACACGGCCGCCCCTGCCCCCCCGGGAACCGCCGAATCCAAAAAAGTCTTCAAAAATATCCCCAAAGCTTGAAAAAATATCCTCAAATCCTGAAGGCCCTGAATGGCCGGCCCCTTCAAGTCCCTGGTGGCCGAACTGGTCATAGATCTGCCGTTTGTTATCGTCAGACAGGACCTCGTAGGCTTCGGAAGCCTCTTTAAATTTTTCCTCTGCCTCTTTGTTGTCGGGATTTTTATCCGGATGATATTTGATGGCCAGTTTCCGGTAGGCTTTTTTTAATTCAGGTTTTCCAACATCCCGGGAAACCCCTAGAATTTCATAGTAGTCACGTTTTTCTGTCATATCCTGCCCAATTGCCGTTCTAACCGGTTTGAATTCCTCTTTGCCGCCCGCTTTGGTTCTTTTTGCCGTTCATTGTGGCAGCAGCACTGTCTTTACCGGTTTTTAACCAGTGCCATGGTTTGTGAATCCAAGTGTTATGGTTTGTGTTCTTGCTTCCTATATGCTATTTTGCCAACCTGCCGTCATCAAAGGCAAAGGAAACCGTGGCATCCTTTTTGCCCGAGAAGGTTAAGGCCCCGGCCCGGAAACCATATTGAAAGTCCGCAGCCGGTAAATTTAAAATTAACTTAAATTAATCCTAAAATTCAGGTTGTCAACGATGAACAAAGAACTTGGTTTTGTCAAGGATATGTTTGACAAGATTGCCCCCCAATATGATTTTCTCAACCGGCTTCTCAGTCTCCGGCAGGATGTGGTCTGGCGGACCCAGATGGTTAAAGCCGCCCGGGTAAAACCTGGCGGGCAGGTTCTTGACGTGGCCTGCGGCACCTGTGATGTGGCCATTGAGGTTTTAAAACAGCTCAAGGGGCGGATAAATGTTACAGGGGTCGATTTTTCTGTGGGCATGCTGAAACGGGGACAAAAAAAAACTATCCGGCACCCGCAAATCGGCCTGGTGAACGGGGACGCGCTGTGCCTTCCCTTTGGTTCCGGCACCGTTGACACGGTGATGATTGCCTTTGGCATCCGGAACATCATGAACCGGCAAGGCGCTTTGGAAGAGTTTGCCAGGGTTTTAAAGGATGGGGGGCGGCTGGCGGTCCTGGAACTAACCACCCCTGAAAAAGGGCTTTTAAGGGGTCTTTACCTGACTTATTTCCGGAAAATCCTGCCCCTGATCGGTTCATTTTTTTCAAAGGACGCCCATGCCTATTCTTATCTTCCCGCGTCAGTTATCAAATTTCCGTCTGCCTTAAAATTTGCCGGAATAATGGCCGGTTCAGGGTATACCGATATCCGGTTCAAGCCCATGACCATGGGAATTGTGACCCTGTTTGTGGGGACAAAGGAATAGTGTTTCTTGACAAGTTGAAGGGCCTGCCTTATAACGGCTTGAATTATTACCTGTTTAACTTAAATATACCGGACAAAGTGTGAAATCGAATTTATGGTCCACCATTGAGGGAAAAATTCTGCTCCTTGGAATTTTACTTAGCGGGATCCTACTGGGATACATCGGCTTTTATGTGGCGGTCGATCCAGGGACGGCAAAGGTTCTGGCCTTAGCCTTTATTGCCCATACCATCGGGGGCCGGGCTGCCGGCATAGGTCTTTGTATTTTAAACGAATTCGGGCCGGTGCTGACCATTGGGTATAATTTTTATTTAGAAATCCTGATTGTCTGTTTTACCTATTCCGGATTTATTTTAAGTACCACCAATTATCTTAAAATTGAATGGGTTTCCCGGTTTATGGGCCGGCTGGCGTTCAAAGCCATGGAACAAAAAGAAAAGGTCGCCTCCTATGGCTGGATCGGCATATTTTTATTTGTCATGGCCCCCCTGCCGGTTACCGGGCCTGTGGTGGGCTCCATCATCGGCTACATGATCCGGCTGGGGGTGGTGAGAAACTTTTCAGCGACTTTTTTGGGAACCTTTACCGCCATTGGCATCTGGTATCTGTGCTTTGACTTTTTAGAGCAGCGGTTCCACATGATCCAGTACATCTTTGCCGCCATTGTACTGATGATTCTTATTCCCTACTTAAGAAGAATCAAACGGTTTATTGCCTACCTGATCAAAAAAGAACCGGATGATTTAGGCTGAAGATTTTTAGACTGAAGGGGTTTAGCCGATATTAATTGAATTTTCTTCGCACCACTGAATAATTGCAGCTTGTTCTTTTTGTTTTTCGAAGTCATACCATTTCTGCAACAGGCCTTTGGAATCAAGCAGATCCTTATATCTTGAATAGGCCCCCCTTCTCCCAAATATATTGTAGACCCGTTCATAACTATCAGGGAGATATTTTTCTACAAATTTGAAAACAAGCTCCTTTCCCAAATCCAAATCATTTTTATGTGGGATTTCTATATGAATATCAGGATTGTATTCATCTTCATCAAATTTTTCGGATTCTTCAAAATCTTCAAAATCTGATTGATAATATATCTTCCCGGTTGTCTTATCCAAAATAGCAGAATATTCACCATATCCTGTATAACTTACAAACATTATTGCATTTTCTATATCACGAAAAAGCGGAGTGTCTATATGCTGTGCAGCTTCTTTTTCCTCAAAATCAGCCGGATTTAAGCTACACCCGTCCATATCATACTCATCAAAAACATCTTCAACTATGGAATAAGGCGGCCCATTATAATTGCGGGAATCCTGCTGATTAAGATGAATCGCTACAATGACACGTGTTCCAATATCGGTACAACGCCATTTACCTGTCGCTGTATAGAATTCTTCCCCTATTTCAAAATCCTCTTTTTTCATATTTTCATTAATTCAAACAGGTCCGGTCATTGTTTGTGGCTAATAGCTAACAGCTCTATAGCAGCGAGCTTCTTTTCTTCTTGCGCGTACTCAACCCGATAAAAAGCCCCACAATAAACACCCCTGCCCCGCTGAGAAACCAGAGTTTCTCCTCGTTGTTCAGGTTCTTTTCCAGGGCCGCGATTTGATTTTTCTGTTCTTCGGATAAGTTGAGGACGGCTTTGTATTCAGCGTCCAGTTTTAAAAATTCGGCGGATTCAAGTTTAAGCTTGTTGTATTTTTCTTCGATATCCTTCAGGATATTGTTTTGCCTGACCAGATCTTGATTTTTTTCTTCTAAAGTTGCCAGGGACGCCTCAATCTGCTCATTTTCCGCTTTTAATTTTTCCACGGTCCGGGTCAAGGGAACATCTTCGGTGAGAAACCGGGTCAACACCCATCCGATTTTGCCGTCTTCCGCCTTTACCCGGCACCAGTCCGGTTTATGTTCGATCACTTCAAGCTTGCTTCCAGACATGAGCATGGCAACAATTTTATGGTCCACGCCCGGTCCTGTCCGCATGGTTATCTTTGCAATCCCCTTGACATAGATATCCTGGGCCGCCACGGCAAAACCCGGCATTAAAAAAGTGAATCCCATAATCAAAAAGCAGATAACGAATTTTCTCATTTAGTCTCCTTAAAAACTTTCTTTATGGATTCATCCTTTATCATTGCTCACGGGGTTTAATCAAGGCGGGAGTGAAGAAAATAACAGACCGGAA
Source organism: uncultured Desulfospira sp. (assembly GCA_963663165.1). GTDB lineage: Bacteria > Desulfobacterota > Desulfobacteria > Desulfobacterales > Desulfobacteraceae > Desulfospira. The sequence continues at coordinate 2,915,662 of OY760175.1, forward strand.
GGCCGAAAGACGGAAACTGAAAGACCGGATCTGCTATGCCCCAAGGGCTGCATCTCCGGTCTTTCAGTCTTGCCGTTTCCGGTCTTCCGGTTTCCTTTTTTGGCTGTCAGGCCGCTTTAATCTCAATCATCCGGGGTTTGGCAGCTTCAGATTTGGGCAGATGGAGTTTCAGGACCCCGTTTTTAAGTTCTGCTTCCACTTTGGCCACATCAATGGTCTGGGGTACGGAAAACTTTCTGACATATTCCACATCAGAGAACTCGGCCCAGGATGACACCCCTTTGGGTTCAAACCGTCTCACACCGGCCAGGGAAAGGGTGCCGTTGTCAATGTTTATAGACACATTCTCTTTGACCACGCCGGGCATATCCACAAGCAACAGGATCTCGTCCTCATTTTCATAAATATCCACCCAGGGGATGGCGGTTTTTAACGCGCTTGTTTTTTCTACGGTGCTGCCTTGTTTTTCGGCTATATCTTTTCTGTCACTCATGAGAACCTCCTTTATCTGCCGCAGCCGGTTGAACTTTGGGTATTTATGGCGGCGGCCGGTTTTATATTCACTTACACCTTCTAATTCAGGTGGTTAGACTGAAGGCTGAAGGCCAAAAGGATGCGATTGATAAACGTCGCCTTCGGCATAAACCCCTTCAGCCTAACCCACCTGTGTTATATTAATGAACCGTAATCTGCCGGGGTTTGGCAGCTTCCGACTTGGGCAGGGACAGGTAGAGGATCCCGTCTTTCAGGGTGGCCTCAACCTTTTCAGCATCCACATCATCGGGCAGGGTAAAGCTTCTGGAAAAGGTGGCAGCGCTCCGCTCATTTTTATGGGCCTTGTACCCTTCGGGCGGGGTTACGCTCCGGTTGCCGCTGATCTCCAGGTAATTTCCCTGGATCTTGATATTCAGGTCGTCTTTTTCAACCCCGGGAACCTCTGCCTGGACTTCAAACCGGTCGCCGTTTTCAAAAATATTGGTTCTTGGAGAGTTGTAGGCCGTGGTAAGGGCCGGTCCATAAAGATACGCTTTTTCAGGGTCGCTGAAGATCCGGTCCATTTTATTGCGGAGCAGATCCATGGCCCCAAACATTCTGTCGATGTCGCTGATTCTTGTAAACATAGTTCCGTCTCCTTTGTCTCATCCTTGTTTTATATGAAAGTCTCACTAACATCTTGAGAAGACTTTCATTATTTGTTGTGGGCGGTTCTTGGTTGGATAACCAAGGCGGCCCGTGGCCGTTATATGGGAGGCTTTTGTTGTTTTGCCTCCGGTCTGAGTTGAACATAAAATAGGCATAAATAATATTGTGTCAATAATATTTTTATTACTTTTATATTTTTTTTAAAAAAGTAATACACATTCGAATAAAAGCGTCGATCTCATAAAATTAACATATTTCTTATCTGGATCACGTGCTATAACAACAGATCATATGGCCGATAGACGGCCCCACACCTTTCTTTAAAAAAAGGGGCTACATATGAAATGGAATTTATCTCGACACATTGGAATGCCTGCGCTTTGCTGCATCCTGATCATCAGTGTGTCAATCTCAACAGGCTTTGCCGGTGAAGGGGCAAAATCTGTTTACCTGATGGGGAAAGCCGGTCCTACTGCCGGCCTGATGCCCGGCCCCGGTTTATACATAAAAGATGATGTTTATTTTTATTCGGGCAGCACCGACGAACTGATCCCGTCATCGGGCCGGCTGGTGCAGGAACTTGACGCCACGGCACTGATCAACCTGACCACCATCACATGGGTTCCCGGCACCAAAATCGGCGGCGGAACATTGGGGCTTGGCCTTCTTATCCCTTACGGGTACCAGAATATTGAAGCGGATTTTGAACTGACAGGACCACAGGGCAACGTATTTTCCCGGGACCTTGGCGACAGTGTTACCAGTTTTGGCGATCCCATAGTCAATGCGGCACTGGGATGGCATGATGGATGCAGCCATTGGAATATCTACACGGCGGTATGGATCCCGGCAGGCGACTACAAAAAAGGGCGGCTGACCAACATGGGAACCAACCACTGGGCCGGAGAACTTGGTGCCGGATATACCTGGCTGAACCCGAAGAGCGGCCTGGAAATTTCCGGAACCGCCGGCATCACCTTCAATGGGGAGAACCCGGATACCGATTACCAGACCGGCAGGGAGATCCACTTTGAGGGTGCCCTGATCCAGCATCTGCCCAACAAGATAGCTTTCGGCCTTGCCGGATATCTCTATCAGCAGCTGACCGGCGACAGCGGAGACGGGGCCGTTCTGGGCAGCTTTAAAGGCAGAACCATGGGTATCGGCCCCACATTGGCCTACACCTTTAAAAACAATATGGCCCTTAATGTTCGCTGGTACCATGAATTTTCCGTTGAAAACCGGGTTAAAGGAGATGCGTTTTTTGCAACGCTGACCATCCCCTTTGCCCAGAAATAACCCGAAGCTTAATATATTTCGCACACTAACAAATCAAAAAAAGGAGATCCCCAAATGATAAAAAAAATATGGCCTTCCTTTCTGGTGATGGTATGCCTGGCCATGCCGATCCTTGGCAGCCCGGCATCCGCCGCTTTAAACCAGGATGAGGAAATCGGGGCCCAGGCCTACATCTACGCTTTTCCAATGGTATTGATGGAAATCACCCGGCGGTCCACCACCAATGTGGCTGAAGTCGGAGCAGGCGCATCCGGGCTCAATGCCCCCATGAACCAATTTTCCCATGTCCGGGACTTTCCGGATCACACCTTCACCGATGTGGTCCGGCCCAATGCGGACACCCTGTATTCCTGCCTCTGGTTTGATGTCACCAAAGAGCCCCTTGTCCTGTCCGTTGCCGATACAAAGGGGCGGTACTTTCTGCTCCCCATCCTTGATATGTGGACCGACGTCATTGCCTGCCCCGGCAGCCGGACCACGGGAACCGGAAACCAGACCTACGCCATTGTGGGGCCGAACTTTGAAGGCCGCCTGCCCCAGGGGATCGAACCCATCCGCTGTCCCACGGGCATTGGCTGGATTATCGGCCGGACCCAGACCAATGGCAAGGCCGACTATGATTATGTCCATCAGATTCAAGCCGGATACACGGTCGCTCCTTTAAGCCATTGGGGCAAGAATACCGCACCGGCCAAGGGCAGTGTCAATCCGGACTGGGACACCAAAACCCCGCCGCTCAAGCAGGTGCTGAACATGGAAACCACGGCATTTTTCCAGCTTTTTGCCGAACTGCTCAAGGACAATCCCCCCCATGAGATGGACTGGAATATGGTGGCCCAGCTCAAACAGATCGGCATGGTTCCGGGGCACTCCTTTGACGGCTCAGCCCTCACCGCCGAACAGAAAAAGGCCCTTGACCAGGCGGCACAAGAGGCCAAAAAACTAATTTCAAAAGGAAGCATGGGTGAAGCCGTAAACGGCTGGACGGTTTCCCGCGACTTTATGGGAACTTACGCCACCTCCTATCTTCATCGCGCAGTGATTGCCATGATGGGGCTTGGGGCCAACCTGGCTGAGGATGCGGTGTATCCCTTAACCCAGGTAGACCATGAAGGGAATGCTTACAACGGGGCCAACACCTATGTCATCCATTTTGACAAAGGCACCCTGCCGCCGGTAAAGGGATTCTGGTCCCTGACCATGTACAATGAAAAAATGCTCTTTGTTGAGAACCCCATCGGGCGGTATGCCATCGGTGACCGGGACAAGCTTGAACTCAACCCGGACGGTTCCCTGGACATCATCGTTCAGCATGCCTCGCCGGGAAAGGACAAAGAAGCCAACTGGCTGCCGGCCCCGGAAGGTAAATTTGACATGCTCATGCGCCTGTATTGGCCGGGTATGGATGTGCTTACCGGGGTGTGGATACCCCCGGCGGTCCAAAAGACAAATTAGTGTTTGAACGAACAGTCACCCATCTGCAGGGGCGTTGGCCTCCTGGGGCGGGGCCTTTTGTTTTTTAAGGGAGACCTGGGCCGACATGCCCAGCTTTCTGAGTTCTTCGGTAAATGCAGCAAAAAAACCGGTATAGTAAAGGGGGACGGGGGGCTGGTCCCCTATGGCCATCTGAGTGGCCAGAAAAATATTATATTCCAGCCGGTATCCCCAGACCGTTATGGGCAGTTTAAATTCGTCCGGGGCACTGGCCTGGGCCGCAACCTGATCTTCTAGTTGTGAAAACCGGCCATCTTTGGGAATCATCTTTTCAAAGGCAAGCCCCTGGAGCAGGTCATGGGTATGGCAGCCCTTAGGAATACCCGATGCGCCGATCAGCGCCCGTTTCATACCCGACAGCCATTGACGGTTGGCCCCGGGTCCCGGCATCAGGGCATTGATTTCCGATTTACTGTTTTGCAAAAACAGTTGATTTTTAATATTGTGGGACGCCTTTTCCGGAGAAGTGCCGCCCTGTGAGCGGCCTTTTTCCACAATGATGCCAAATCCAAGGCCGGCATAGTTTCTGGCATCGGAAAATTTAATCCCGGACAACAGGTACTCTATGCGGATCTTTTCCGGCGCTTTTTTAAACTGCTGGGCTTTCCAGGGTCCTTCCTCCCGGGTGCCGCTGATAATGGGTTCGGTACATGGCAGGCTGTTTTTATCCAGTTCCATATAAGTATCAAACAACGCAGACAGGTTATCTCTTCTTTTCAAATCCATCTGGTTCCAGAGGATAATGTCTTTTTCTTTTTGTGCGATTTTGCCTTTATAAATACGAAAACAGGCCAGGGTCGGGATCGCAGTGACAACCAGGAAATACTGGAACAGGGACATGTAAAGGGAGCCGGGAAACAGACTCAGGCGATAAAAGAAAAACGGATAGGCCACCAAAATTGGCAGTGTATAGAGCAACGCCGTTCTTATCAAATAATTTCGGTTGTCACGCTGCCGTTCAAGGGCATATTGACTCATACTTTGCGGGTTTGACTCTTTTGATGTTGCCATAAAGAAATAAGCCTATTGAAATTTCGTTCAGGCACCAATTAGGGCGGTTCGGTTTTGAGATGATGCTAAGTTATTGTCTTTTTACTGATCTTATTGACGTTTTATAAGAAACTGGAGACAAGAAACAAGAGACAAGAGGGCGAAGCACCTGCGGGGCCCAATTTATAGTCTACCGTTGCTGGTATCTTCAGTTTCATTATTCGTTGTGGGCGGTTCTTGGCTGGATAACCAAGGCGGCCCGTGGCCGTTAGTAAAGTTTAACCATCCCCTGCCGGAAAAATCAACACCCAATTTACATAAATTTCCATTAATGATATGGCATCATCTTAACGGAACACCCTTAACCAGACGTTTATTTAGAGGTTTGCCCATGGCTGTTTTTGGAAAAACCGGTTTTGTCCGGAAGCAGGAAATTCTTTTTGCGAAAAAACTTCTGGCATGGAAGTATGAAAATTCAGGCATGGAACTGCCCGATGATGCCGCCCTTTATGCCCATGCCGAAAAGGTTGTCGAGCAGGCCCACGTGATCGCCAGGAAAAGCGGTAAAAACGTACTGGAAATTTTAAACGAGCTTAAAGGGCAGGTAAGAAGGTGAGCCTGCCCCATCCGGATCAGGATTCCACCCGGACAAACCCTGCCATGATCACCGCGCCGATAAAAAAGAATATTACGGCCATGCCGGCCTGGACCGGTGTCTCAGGAAGGACATTGATATTGGTATAAACCGGGACATTTTCAAGAAGCGCAATTCCCCCGGCCTGTTTGACATACTGCTCGGCCAGGACCATGACCTTCTTAAAGGGCCACAGGGCGTACAAAGAGCCTGCCATCAGGCCCGTCAGAAAGGCCATGGTGGCATCGTAATACCGGTTTAAAACATAGTTGACCAGCTTGGCAAACAGCAGACCGCCCACCACAATCCCTAAGCCGAAAGCCCCTAAAAATAAGAACGTATCGGCCTGGAAATGCCTTAAGGCCGAAATAGCGGAAATCACCTCAAAATAGGCCCCCATGAGAATCAGGACAAGGGAACCGCTGATACCGGGCAGGACCATGGCGGAAATGGAAACCGCCCCGCACAACGCCGCATAGGCATATTCTTTGCCGGTATACTTCCCTGAAGATTCCACCGGCCCGGCCCCGGCTGTCCCGGCCGGGTCTGAGGCCTTGGCATACTGCTGTTTATAATGGTCTGATTTTATTTTGGCTTTGTCATAGGGATTGACCATGCCCGATACCATGATGGTCAGGCCGGCCCCCAGAATGGCCCAGAAAATCAGAACCGCTTTCAACGATTTAAGCATCTTTACCGGGATCACTACAGAGACCAGAATCAATCCGAAAAACAAGGCATATGTCATGGAAAAATGGTAGAGCAGCAGGTACTTCATCAGGCTGGAAAGGGCCAGAATAGCCGCTACGGCCCCCAGCATGAGTTTAAACAAAAACAGAAAATCCGTGTCCTTTAGAAACCGGATCAATTGGGCCATACTTTCCCGTGACCCCATTTTAACGGCCAGGTTTTTAACCAGCTTTAAACCAGTGAACAGATTGGCCCCGTTGATCCGGTTCAAAATGGCAAAAACCCGTTCATAAATTTTAAACACCAGCAGAAAGGTGCCGCCGGAAACACCGGGAATGATATTGGCGGTTCCCAGACAGGCCCCTATGAGCAGTTCTTTGACAAGAGAAGATTGTTTATTCATTCGTGTAGACATTAGGGGTTTAGACTAAAGGCATTCAGGCCAAAGGAATTCAGCCCTCCCACCGGCTCACTCTCTAACTTACTCACTTACTCACTTTCCCACTCTCCCACTCTCCCACTTTCTCACTTTCTCACTTTCTCACTTTCTCACTTTCCCACTTTCCCACTTTCCCACCGGCCCAACTACGACTCCCACCCATGCTGCCCGATAAGCTTAACAAAGCGGCACCCGCCAAGGCTTTGGGTTTCCACCCCGTTCCGGGTCTTTCTCAGCTTGATCAGATCCTGGGTGAGCTGCCCGCCCACCGGCATGACAAGGCAGCCGCCCTCAGCCAGCTGATCCACTAACGGCGGGGGGATCTGGTTGCCGCCGGCGGTTACGATGATGGCGTCAAAGGGGGCTTCCTGTTTCCACCCCTGGGTCCCATCGGAATACCGGGTAACAATGTTATGGTATTTCAGCCGGTCAAACAATTTGCGCGTCTGGAGAAAAAGGGCGTTATTCCGTTCAACGGTATACACCTTATAGACGATTTTTGAAAGCACGGCCGCCTGATAGCCGGACCCGGTGCCGATCTCAAGGACCCGTTCCCCGCCTTTTAATTCCAAATTCTGGGTCATCTCGGCAATGATATACGGCTGGGAAATGGTCTGGCCCTCACCAATGGGCAGGGGAAAATCCTCATAAGCGCTGTCCACTAAGGCTTCGCTCACGAACAAATGGCGGGGAACCTGGTCCATGGCCTTGATCACCAGAGGATCGGTCACCCCCCGGGCCATGATCTGTCTTTCAATCATATCCCTGCGCCGGCTGGTAAATTTTTTGGGCTCCGTATTCATGAATGTCTTAATACCAGTAAGCTTGGGGAAGGTCAAGAAACATGAGACCGGCAGCAACAAGTATTTTTCTTTTATGTCCAGCCCCCGTTTCCCGCCTCAGGTCTCCTGTCTCCGACTTTTGGCTCCCCGCTTCTTTGTCTTGCTTTTTCCTCAAAAGATCCGTATTACTGTTTTAGATATGAAACCCCTTTTAAAAATAGAAATCGCGGTGTTTGCGGCGGTCTGTATCTTTGGAATCGGCATTGGCGGATACATGCTTTTAGAGGGGTGGAATTTTCTTGACTCAGCCTATATGACGGCCATCACATTGAGTACCGTCGGCTTTATGGAAGTCCACGAAACCCATCATCTGGGAAGAATTTTCACCATTTTGCTGATATTTACCGGGGGCGGCTACTATCTTTACATTGTCAGTGTGATCAGCAAATCCATCATTGAAGGTGAGATAAAATCATTGCTAGGGAGGCAGCGATTGGACAAGCGGATACAAAAAATGCAGGGCCACTACATTGTATGCGGCTATGGCCGGATCGGAAAGGTCTTGTGTGACCTGATCAGTGAAAAAACCCGTGACCTGGTCGTCATTGAACAAAATGAGGCCATGCAGGCAAAGCTGGACAAAGACAAAATCCATTACCTGATCGGAGACGCCTCCAGTGAAGACCTCCTGATCAAAGCAGGCATTGAACGGGCCAGCTTCCTGGTGGCCTGCCTGGCCACGGACACGGCCAATGTGTTTCTGGTTCTCACGGCCCGGCAGCTGAATCCGGATATTTATATCATGGCCCGGGCCAGCGGCCCCGAGGTCAGCAAGAAACTGATCGTGGCCGGGGCCAACAAGGTCGAGTCCCCTTATGACACCGGTGCCGTATCCATGGGGCTCAAACTGCTAAGGCCCAGTGTCAGAAGCTTTCTGGACACGGCCCTGTCCAGAAAAAAAGAGGACATCCAGATCGAAGAACTCTATGTTCCGGCCTTATCCAAATACGCCAATGTGATGCTCAAGGACTCGGGCATCCGCCAGCAGTTTAACCTGATCATTATTTCCATTAAGAAAGAATCCGGACAGATGCTGTTCAACCCGCATTTTGAGACCTTGATTGAACCCATGGACACGGTCATCGTCATTGGGAAAACCCCTGACCTGGAAAAATTCCAAGAAGCCTTAAACCAGGAAAAAGAAGGATAGGGCTACTCCCCTTTTAGCTGGGCCAGCTTCTTTTTTTTGGCCGCAAGGTCTTGTTCGTGGCTATAGATATATGTTGACTCTTTTTTAGAAGACCAGAAATCGTAAAACGCTTCTGCCCGGCCACTTTCAATATCATCTTCCAATTTCCGGATCTGATATTCAAGCCTTGCGATTTCCGATGCAGTGGAGTCTGTTTCCGCGGTCCGGGCTGTCTGGGACCAGGTCTCACCGGATAGGACATTGTCTTCATCCAGGCGGCCTGCGGATGATGAACCGTCTGAATCATTTGAGTCCGAATCCGTTGAATCTGAGCCGGATGAATCGCTGGAATTAGAAGACACCAGGCCGGAATCTGAACTATCCGTACTATCATCTGACGAACTTGCGGCCCGGGTCTGTGTCGAAGACTTTTTATCACCTGTTTTCAGTGCGGAACCAGTTCCTGTGGAATCTGTGCCGGAATGGGCACGGCTTTTCCCGGTAAGATACCGGGAAGATCTGCCGGGCGAATCCTGGGCCAGATGGCCTGATTCACGGGTATCATTGGAATTTGGATTTTTGTCAGCCGCCCAAGGGACTGGCCGGCCCCCATTGGCCTGATCAGTGGGGGGTGGCCCCATCCCGGGAGGGACAGGCGAGCCAAAGCGCTGGCGACTTTTTCCGGATTTTGACCGGCCCTTTTGATCGGGCGGGCCCGCGGCACTGCCGGGGGCCTGCCCCTTTTTGCTGACCTTTTCAGGGGGAAGCCAATTATTTTTTATGCTTTTGCCGGCCGGGCCGGTACCAACGGGGCTGAACGCATCGGCATCCGTGTAGGCGAAGCATCTGGCTGATTCAAAGTAATCATGGCTGTAAACCACAGCATAATTATACCCTTTGAGCAATTTTTCCAGGACAGCTTCGAGGGGGACCCGGTCAAATGACAGGTCCTTTGAATAGTCGATAAAGGTTTCGGTAATATAAATTTCAACATTGGCCTGATCGGCCAGGTCTATCAGAACCGATGCAACAGAGGCCTGGTTCTGATGGATACTCACAAGTCCCTGGTCACAGCTTATATTCAAAGGCCGGGCCAAAACCGGAACATCCGCCGCCCAGACAAGCAGGACAGCGGCAAACCATAGAATTTTAAACCCATCCTTCATTGCGTCATCGTTTGTTTCTCAGGAGTTGCCCTTAAAACCGCCTCAACGGCTTAACAACAGCGGCCTTACGGTCTATTCATCCTACATGAAGAACCCTTCGGGGACAATACTCTTTTTGGGCAGGGCCGCCGGCTATGGAGAAGGACGGCCGGAAAATTATGATTCCTTTGGACTGCTCGGTTGGTAACCGGAAACCAGATGTTGCCTACGCCCGGATTTGGTCTCCGGTCTCTTTTCTTCCGGTCTCCAGTCTCCGGTTTTCCGTCTCCGTTACTCTTTATAGAACAAAATCCTCCTTCTCCGCCAGGCCATCTCCTTGAAGAAGCTGTTCGGCCCCTGAAGGCACGGGCAGATGTTTAATCTTTTTGGGGACCCTGAACCGGGTCGGCGAAACCGGGGGCTTTTTCAGCAGGGTCCGCCAGCCGTTTTCCCGGTTGGCCCGGGCAATGTTTCCACTTCCAATGGGATCGAAATCAAGGGCCAGGGCCTGTTCAGGGGCTTGCAGCAGGTCAATGACCAGACCATAGGAATAATTGAGTTGTGCGCCCAGATACTCCCGGTGATATGCGGGAACGATCTTTCTTGAAAATTCCAGAGACCGGACGAAAGACTGATATTCCAGAAGTTCAATGGTGCCGTGGAACAGCTTTTTTTTAAATAAAAACCCGGGCTTTCCGGCTTTCATTTGTTTGCAAAGGGACCTGTCAGCCTCCCGGTTGGCCTGGCAGAAAAGTGCTGCGGCCTGGTTTGCCGGCCGGTTGACCCGGCTGTCGGCCAGCATTTCAATGTAGACGTGGCCCAGGCGCCCTGCCCTCAAACATCGGCCCATCAGATTGGGAACATAATAGTTATGGGCGGTAATATCGGCGGCCAGATGGGACAGATAGCCCAGGGCGTAAGTTTTGAGATAAGGGTTGTCTGCGGCGTCGTGCAAAAGGGCCAGACCGGTTTTCCAGTTATGGCTGTGCAACGGCTTGGCCCGGCTTCCCTTGCCGATGAAGATGTCCGCACTCAGGCATCCGTATAAAAAGACGGCCGGATCGGATAGAAGAAGCCGGGCGACCGCCAAAGGCAAAAGCTCAAGATTGTTCAGCACGGCATTGCCGATGGCCATATGAACCCCCGGGCCCCATGCCAGGCAGACCGGGGCAACACCCAAAACGGCGATGAGGGTGTAAACCAATATCAGTGTCACTTTTTTCATGGTTTGTATAGATCCTTCCCGGGCAGCGGCAGGAAGCTTTGTTTCAAAGCAGCGGCGCAACCAGGCGGGCAATCCCTTCCACCGTGTCCCGGGCGATTCCCACGGGCCGGGTACCTTCATCGCTTTGGGCCATAAGGCCCTGCACCCAGTTGCTCACCGCGATCACATCCGGTCCGGAGTAAGCGAGCATCACGATTTCGTAGTTCAGGAAAAGGCTGCGCATGTCCATGTTGGCCGATCCCACAACGGCCAGCCTCTCATCGGAAACAATCACCTTGGCATGGACCATGTGCGGATATTTCATAATCCTGCCGCCGCACTGTTCCAGCTCGCGCAGGTGGGTGCCCCGGGCCAGGTCGGCCAGCAGATGGTTGGACCGCAACGGCACCACCACCCGCACGTCAACCCCGCGCAGGGCCGCAAGGCGCAGGGCCTGGGCCAGCGCTTCGTCCGGGACATAGTAAGGGGTGACAATCCAGAATCTGTTGTTTGAAGTAAAGGCTGCGGTCAGCAGGGCATCATAAATGGGATCTCCTGGAACATCCGGCCCTGAAGGGACCACCTGCATGATCCCCGGGCCGCTTTGGGCCGGATAATCAAGGCCTTTGGGGATAATGTCGACTTTTTCGCCACAGGCAAAGCGCCAGTCCGACTGGAACACCTCAAGATAATGGTGGACCGCAGGTCCGGTCAAGACAAAGGAAAGGTCCGTCCAGCGCTCCTTGCAGGGATGGGGCCCGATATATTCCCTGGCAATGTTGGTTCCGCCGGCCAGCACCACTTTCTGGTCGGCAATGGCGATTTTGCGGTGGTTCCTGAGGTTGGCCTTTCCGTGAAAAGGCGCCCGGAACAGCGGCATGAAATAGCCCACCTGTCCACCGTTGTTCAGCAGGGGGGAAAGAAACCGGCGGGTGGTGAACATGGAACCGACATCATCCAGAAGCAGACAGACACTGACACCGGCCGCGGCCTTGCGGGAAAGCCGTTCCACGATGTCCTGGCCCACCTCGTCGCGGGAAAGGATAAACGTGGTGATCAGGATCTGGTGTTCGGCGGTTTCAATCAACCGGACCAGTTCATTGTACACCTCCACTCCGGTGGGGCAAAGGCAAACCCGGTTGCCGCCGGTGGCCCCGGGGATACCGTAGCCGCGCAGCAATGTGTCAATGGGATCAGCCTGCCCGGCCGGCACGGTTTCCTGGATCTTTAAATGAATGGCTTTTTTGGTGCCCGCGTCCCGTTTGAGTTTGCGGCCGCCCAAAAAAAGATACAGGGGCACCCCAAGATAAGGCGCAAATACAATGGCCATGAGCCAGGCAAACGCCGCCGAAGACGTCCGCTGCCTTCGCAGCACGGACAGCGCCAGGGCCGCAGCCAGAATAAACCCTGCGACAACGGCCAGATGACCAATTAAAAGGTGCCATTTCAAAAGCATTCCAACTCCCCGGTATTTCCAGCAACAAAAACTTTGCAGAATATATCCCAACAGCAAAATAAATACCAGACTCAACGCCGGCAGGCACAGGGCAATCCCATGTAAAAAAGCCATCCATTCCGGAATGGGAAATAAGGAGAACTCCAATATAACGGCCACGGGCCGCCCTGGTTATCCAACCAAGCACCGCCCACAACAAATAATGAAACGGAAGATACCAGCAACGGTAGACTATAAATTGGGCACCGCAGGTGCTTCGCCCTCTTGTCTCTTGTTTCTTGTCTCCAGTTTCTTATAACGGCCACGGGCCGCCTTGGTTATCCAACCAAGTATCGCCCACAACGAATAATGAAAGTCTTATCACGCTGTTAGTGAGACTTTCATATAAAAATGTAGGGGGATTAGGCTGAAGGGATTCAGCCTTCAGCCCCATCCCATTGGGCATACCGGTATCCGGGAGCGTAAAAAGACAGGGTTACCTCCCCGGGTCGGATGCCGGCGATTTGCCGCCCCATGTCATCAAAGGATATGTCATGGCTTAACCGGTCCGGGGAAAATGAATGGAAATGAAACACATCAGCGGCTGACGGATCTTTGTAACTAAGGGTAATCACGCTGTCTTCGGGCAGGGCTGACAGCGTGACGGTAAACCCGGTCTGTTTCTGGATAACGTCCATCTCGACGGATTTGGGACAGGCCTTCCAGATTTCCAGGGAGGGGTCCCCCAGAACATGGTATATGGCAAAATGGCGTTTTATATTGATGCCGTCCCCCCAGTACCAGACCGGCAGGTATGCCTTGGCATAATTGAGGATATCGCCGATCCGGCTGTACCGGCCGGCGATAGGGGACACCGGGGGGGCGTTCTGTTCCGCATAAACCGGCAATATCCCGGGCCACAGGGCATCGAACAGGGCTTTCATCATCACGTCGCTGTACCAGGCACCGGCTTTGCGGGTGGCGGCGATCAGGGCCGGCACCCGGCCGGCCCTGATCAGGGCCTCGCTAAAGGCCCCCCGGGGGTTGGCGCTGTCAAAACATCCGGAAAGGCAGTTCAGGCTGAAAACAATTGACGGTTCCTTGATGGTCCGGGTTCCCCGGTCCCTGGTTTCCTGGTCCATACCTAGGATATCCTGGTTGGTGAATCTGGGAATCTCCCATCCGTTGATATTGCCGTGTCCCCGGTGGGCCATGATCAGGCGGCCTTGCTTAAACGCGTTGAGGACGCTTGTTCTGGCCTGGTCCTCTGCCTGGAATTCAACGGTGCGGCGGTTGGTGCGCTCTATCTGGGCAATGGGCTGGCCGTTACAAAAACAGGTTGTCCGGTCATCCTCTTTAACAAAAATCTCCTCTGGTCTTAAATTAAATTGTTCCAAATGGTCATCAATGGATATCAGGGTTTTGACATAGTTGGTCACCGACCGTTCGGGATCCACCGCCTCAACCCCTTTTTCCAGTTCTCCGGCACAGGTGATATTCTGATAATAGCCTGGATCCAGAGGCGGGTGCTGCTCATATTCAATGATTTGACGGATGACGGCCATGCCGGCACCATGGCCGTCATTGTCTGCTTCCAAAGGGATTCTGCCCACACTTACCCACGGAAACGAAAGCCCGGTTGCGGTTTCGTCTTCCCGGGTGGAATAATAATAATCCGTGAGTATGGTTTCGCCGGAAAGCCGGTCATAGGCGGGATCCGGGAAAATTTTCGGCTGAATATACCCCGTGTCCCCCATCAGCAGCAGATACCGAAGCCTTGCCCCGGGTGTGTCCCGGCATGTTTTGATATACGCCCTGAGGCGGTCCGGATCATCGGCCATGTTGCCGGCTGCCTTGACGGCCGTGGCCAGACCTTTCTGATTTTTCCACTTTGCCAGGGTAAGGGCCTCTTGTTCAAATGCCTCATGGTAAATGATCAGCAGTTCTGCCGCCGTGACATCCGCAGGTTCTTTGGGCGTTAACGTGAACCGGGGGCCGGGGCCTGAGCCCCGGGTCAAAGCCCCGGGCGGGTCTATCGGCGGTAATTTGGGGTTGATCAGCATGTTGTTGTAAAGGCCGTCAAGGGGCGGCAACGGGGCGGCCCTATCCAAAGGGACCATTGTCAACGGCATTTCAGCCTCAAGTTCGGCACAAAAGGTTAATTTGTCTTTCTGGGGGGTATACTGAAAGGGGGTGACATGAATGAGGATCACATGCTGCCCCTGGATTTCAAAAGAGCCTTCGGCCATGACCCGGTGTTTGGGAAAATGGTCATCATCGCCAAACCCGTCATATCCCTGATCGTAATCATGGGCCTGGCCGGCATCCACTGTCCAGTTATCCTGGGAGGTCATTACCCAGGCATCTGCCGGCAGGCCTTTTTCCATGATCGCCACATCAACGATGGGGGTCTCAGTAATGTCTTCAGGCAGGGGCACCCGGCAAGGTCCCGGCACACGGACATACCGGCCAAAGGACGGGATCAGCGGCTGTTTGTTCTTGCTGATATAACCGCATCCGGGAATACCGAGCTGAATCACATCTTTGGCTCTCTGGTTCTTAAACTGGACAGAGACATGGGAGGTCTGGTACCCCGAAAAAGCCACCGTAAACTTCAGGATCACGCCTTGGGCATGGCTGTCCACTATGTTGACTTGCCTGACAACAGGCCTTAAATCGTTTCCATTTCCCCCGAAAGCGACGGTTCTCACACTCATTTTATCCCCCTGCTGCCATTAAACCGGCATGTTCCGGAAACCTTCGATTACCACTTCACACAGACCCTTCTGCCGCCGATTCGAAAGCAGAAATTGTCCAGGGGAATAGCCAGAGGCAAAATTTCACCGACTTCGCATTCTACATTTGGAACAGCGTCACCGTTGGTGTCCTTAACCTCCACTGTCCAGCCGTCCTGAATTGAAAAATGAATTTTCCTTTTTGAGTTAACGGGGCTGAGCGCCTTGCCGTTGACCGTCACCAGGGGGAAATAATAGTCGTCGCCCTGGGCCAGATCATTGCACTCAAACTGCTTTGAAATCCACGACGTGACCATCTCGAAATCAATTTCAACGCCGTTTTTGTCTTTGATGGCAATGTCATAATCCTGGTTGGGATCAATCCCAATGCTGACCACGCGGCCGATGTAATCCATAGACATAATGTTTCTCCTTTATTTAATGGTTTGTGTTTGGACGAAAAGTCACCTGCCTGCTGCGTTGCAGGAAAATTTGCAATCCTCACAACCCTAATGGTTGCTCCGGTTGCAAATTTTCCTGCGCCTTGCATCTGGGCAACTTTTCGTCCAAACACGGACAGATCTTCGTTCAGACATTATATAACTCACTGAAGGGCCGGACCATGCCGCCCTAAAAGCCTTCAGCCTGAACCCCTTCAGCCTAAAAGTGCCATGAGATGTTGACAAACACCTGACGTTCCGGATTGATCCTGGGGTTAAAGGGATCTGTGTCCTGAAATTCAAATGTGTTGTCAAAAATATTGGTCCCGACAATGGAGACACTGCCCCCGGACTCCTGAAACCGCCACCCGATCTGGGCATCCACCACCCAGAACTGATCCGATATCCCGTTACCGGTTGCCCCCCGGTAATCCTGATGAAAGTATGAGGCCTTTAACCGGGCCAGAAACCCTGAGGGATGGAAAAACCCAAACCCCAGGGGGATGCGGTGGGTTTTGATATTGAGATAGGCTTCAGGGTCCGGGACATCGTCATCGGATTTTTGCCGTTCAAAAAAATACTCGGCACTCACCGCGACGGTCTTGCCAATGGGTCGGAAAACATAGCACCGATATACGGTTTCTTCCCATTGATACCGGATCACATCGCCAAAGTTGAATTCATCAAACCACAGGTATAGCGGGGTGTCGTTTTCCCGGTGTAAAATTTCCATGCCGGCATACAGGCGGCCTGAAAACCGATGGTCCACCGCCATGCCGTACAGATTAGACACGGTGCCGGTATTGTCACTGTAAAATTGGTTAAACCCGGCCACCTGGGTGGGCTCTATGGTCTGGCCCGAGACAAGGGAGCGGACAACGGTTCTCGCCATGGCCCCGCGCACGGTGGTCTGTTCATTGAGGGTCCAGGTCAGGCCGATTTTAGGGTTGAGTTTATCCTCATCCGCTTCACGGCTGTCTATTGAATCCAGGCTCAGCCCCAGGCGCCAGACCATATTTTCAGGATACCGGCAGGACAGATACCCATACCCGTTGATATGCTCCGTCTTTGAATCCGATGTTTCCAGGTCACTTGAACGCAAAAGTTCACCCAAAATCTCATGGGTGACCCGGGTATCCACACGGCTTTTCTCATCTGAATCCAGATGATAATAACCGACCCCGGAAATAAGGCTTATCCCGTTCTTTTGGAACCGGTGCTGGACTTCGGCCAGAACGCTGTCCTGGTCCAATGAAGCCTTGCTGTCCATCTCGGATTCAATGCCAAAACCAAACCCGTCCAGCTGGGTCTGGGCCGCACTGAAGGTGGTGGTATAATCGGCCCGGTTAAAGACAGCCGACCCTAAAATCCGGGATTCCCGGCTCAGTGTGTGGGATACCCCGAGCCGGATTTTGCGGGTTGTCTCCTTCTGCCTTAAGGTGTCATGAATCGGGGAGGTTTCAAGCAGCTGCTCCAGAAACCCAAAAGTCCGGTCATCATACCGGCCCTCTAGTTGAAAGCTTGTTTCCGGGGTCAGGGCCATGTGGAAAAATGCATTGGCCATGTCTTTTTCAAGATCGTTATTTTCCCCGAAACCGTCGGTGCCATAATGATACTGGCCCAGGCTGTAAGCAATATTGTCCCGCAATCCATAATGAACGATCTCCTCTCCCCGGGTGTTGTTGCTGCCGGCCACACCGTTGACCTGGAAATCCAGCCGGTTTCGTTCAAACAAAGCGGTGTATTCATTCAAAGAGGCCTTGCTGGGCCATGTCCCGCCAAGGATGCCGGCAGATGTCGCATCTTCCAGCTGGGGCTGGACAGGATTGGCCGTCACCGGCGATAGCAGCTGGGCCTGAAGCAGCTCGCTGACCCGGGCAATTTCATGGCGGGGCAGGACATCATAGGAATCGGCCAGAAACCGATGGGCCGAATAATTATCCGGATCACTGGCAAGGGATTTATACCCCTCCAGCAGGGCCAGCTGCCCGAATCCCAGTACATCATAGATCCTTGCAAGGCCGGCACTGCGGGAGGCCAGGTCCTGATCCAGCAGGAACCTGGACCGGTAAACGGCCCGGTTGTCGTTGAGTTCAATGGATTTCTGGAGATCTTCCAATGCCGCCACCGGCCGGTTGTCTGCCTGTTTTTGAAGGGCACTGTACAACCAGGGGGTGGGGTCATTGGGATCCAGGCTTTTGGCGGCATTGAATTGTTTTTCGGCCAGCCCGCCCTGATTTTCTTCATCAAAGGCCTTTCCCAGATAACTGCGAACCAAAGCATTGTCGGGATCAAGGCCCATAGCGGTTTCCATCTGCTGCCGGCCTTTGGCCAACTGGCCCCGCCGGATCAAGGCAAGCCCGAGCCCCAAACGGGGCAAGGGGTCGGTCTGGTCCAGGCGGATGGCCGTTTCAAAAGCGGCCATGGCCTGTTGGATCCTGGCGCCGGTAAGGCGGGTATACCCGAGAACCGTCTGGGTCCGGCTGATGTCAGGATTTAAGGCCACGGCTTTCTGGGCTGAGCTCCCGGCCGGTTCAATGTCGCCAAACGCCAGTTGAAGCTGGGCTAAACGGGCCCATAAAAGGGCGTTTTCCGGGTCCAGGGCCACGGCTTTTTTCTGGGATTCCAGGGCCCCTTTCAGGTCAAACACCGCCTGACGGGCACAGGCCTGCGCCGACCAGGCAACGGCCAGGTCCGGATCATGGGAAACCGCGTTTTCTGAAAGATTCACGGCGGCTTCTTTCCGGTTTTGTGCCGTGGCGATAATGGACAGCAGGGACAAGGCCAGGGCCGGGGCACTTGGCCTCAGGCGTTCAATATCCGCTTTGGCCTTTTCCACACGGCCGGCAAACAGGAACAGTTCGGCCCGGTAGGCATAAAAGAGCGCTGAGCGCTGATGCATGGAAATCCGTTCAAGGACCTCAACGGCCTCCACCAGCCGTCCGACCCGGCGAAAGGCCATGGACTGCTGAATAATTTCCCGGGCAGGCAAGGAAAATTCGCCAAGGCGAAAATCGGACAGCGAAGGATAGTAAAGCGCCCATTGGACCGCATCCTTGGGTCTGACCATGATCAGCCTTGCCGGGGCCTTTCCTTCCAGGGCCCGGGCGGATTGGCCCGGTTCAAGGGCCAGCCGCCCCTGGGCATTGGCCACATGGACCCGCCCTGAATAAACCGTGACCCGGGACTGGCCGGGCAGAACCGTGACCAGAAATTGTGTGCCGTCAACGGCGGCGGTGGCAAAGGGGGTGTCAATCTTCAAATCCATGGCCTTTTGGCTGAAAAACAGGGCAGCTCCCTGCAAAAGCCTTGTCAGAAAAGGCCGGTCTTCCTCAATCCCTGGCAGGGAAAGCAGGGCATTCTGGTCCAGTTTAACCGTGGCCCCGTTGTTTAATTTGATGGTGACAGAGCCCAAGGCCCCGGTCCGGACCATATGGCCGGGACAAAGCATGGTATCCGGCCGGGCAGGATACCATGGGCCATCCGCGTTATCCTTTGTCTCCACCATCCCCTTTATGGCCAGCACCTGGGAGGGATGGTCACAAGGATACCCTGCCGTTATGCCTGTACATAAGACAACAACAGATATAAACAGGCCAAGCCTGGCTGATCTTTTTTTAGAAGCCATACTGTCCCTTCTTTTTTAAAATGTCAGAATGATGTCAGAGATGGTTGCCAGTCAGAATGATACCGGGCTGTTTTCAGATTGTTGCGTTCAAGGATAGGGGTCATTGTATGAGAAATGACACGGTCTTGCAACCTAAAATACGTAGGGGCGATTCATGAATCGCCCCTACGCCCCTGCAAACCCGGTCTCGCTTCTTCCCGTCTCCGGTTGCCGCTCATTTTCCCACCGCAATCCGCCCGTCCCATTCCCTGTCCGGCGCTGTTTTTTTATAGGCCTCACACAGCCCGAGATAGAACAGGGACGGGCCGTCATTCTCCCGGCAGGCCATGCATTCCGTGAACCCGTGTGCGGCCTTGTCAAAGTCGCCTTGTTTGAAAAGATCAAGGGCCTTTTCGAACATACCGCAAAGGGTTTCGTCCTGTGGGGTTGACTCGCCGGTACGGCCAATTAACTCGTAGACGGGAAGGGGCGCGGATTTTCCGGCCAGAACAAAATCCCCCAGTTTACGGCTTAAGATCCCGTCCACCCCGGACAGGACGTCCCCTGAAACCAGAACCCAGGTCCCCAGTTTCTTGTTCAGGCTTTCCAGGCGGGAGGCCGTGTTAACGGCATCTCCCATGGGGGTATAATCATAATGGTCGATGCTGCCGATATTTCCGTAAAAGAACTGGCCGGAATGAATCCCGATGCGCGTGGGCAGAACCGGGGCATTGGGCTGCAAATGGTGCTGTTCAACCGCACTGATAATGTCCAGGGCCGCAAGGCAGGCCTTTTTGCACAGGTTTTGATCAGGGGACAGGCCGACCCACAGCACCAGCATCCCGTCACCGACAATTTTGGACAAAATACCGCCGTGCCGGGCAATGGGTTTGGAAATTTCACCATAGTATTGGTTCATCAGCCGTCCCAGCTCCATGGGAGATACGGTTTCCGAAAGGGCTGTAAAGTGCTTTGCATCGGTGAACATGCAAGCCCCATGGACCATCTGGCTGCTATTCCGGATATCGGATACATTTTCCACCAGTTGATCCACCAGATGATCCGGGACATAATAGCCAAACACCTGGCGGATTCTGGCCCGCTCTTTTTTAATCTGCCGGTTCTTCCATAAAACCGATAGAAAGAATGCTGCAGGCGCCTGTATGATAATGGGAATCACCAATGGATACCAGGCCCCTGAACGGCTGAATGCAAAAAAGGAGACGGTCAGCCAGGCGCCGCTTAAACCGGATACGGCCAAGGCTGAGACACGGGAGGAAGGAAACCAGCAGATCAGGCCCAGCAAGATCCCCCAGGCCAGAACAAACCACTGGTGATGCCCCATGGACAGACGTTGGATCTGGCAGTCCTCCCAAAAATTTGAAAAGGCCGTGGCCAGTATTTCAACCCCGTTTAAATCAACCCCGTCAGACCGGGAAAACACCGTGGGAAAACTGTCTTTCTGCTTGGCGGAAATAAGCTCGGAAAGGCCGACAAACACCACCGTTCCCGGCGGTATGTCCCTATCCATTGCCTCAACGCAGGACAGGGTGGCAAATGAGCCCGACGGTCCGTAAAAATTCAGGTACCGGGTGTTGCCCTGATATAATTTAACAAGGGTTTTAAGGACCTTTCTTTTTCGGGGGTCCGCCTTGTCCGGCGGCTGCTTTTCCAGGTCCTCCAAAAGGAGTTGAAATTGATCCGGATGGGTGTCAAATAAATTTTTTACCCCGCGTATCCGGGTTTCGATCCGGTCAGAGGGCATATGGCCGGCATGGGTGTGAAGCAGCTTTTCTACGGCATCCGGGTCAATTTTTCCCAACAGGCGATAAAAATCGCCATGATCCTGCCGGGATAAAAAATGAACCAGGATTACCGGCAGGGTGGGCCTGCCGTCAAGATCGGGTTTAAAGGTCCAGTACCGGCTGACCTGGCGCGGTGTCTTGGGCAGGGCAAACGGAGCACATGCCGCGGCATTTTGCCTGAGAACGGGAATCACGGGAAAAAACTTCCGGGCGGACAGCCCGGTTATCCGGCCGGACTGGTCCCTGAGACGAATCATTTCAAAGTCTTCATGCAGCAGAACGTTTCCGGCCTTTTGAATGGATTGGGCCAGGATGAGATCTTCTTGTTTTCGGCCCTCATGCTTAAAACTGACATCAAAGCATATGGCCGCTGCCCCATTACCGGACAAATGGTCAATCAGTCCGGCCAGAAAGGCCCTGGGCCATTCCGGGGTTTCAGACAAAGAATCCCCGCCCATGCGCTTGTCAAGGCTTACAATCAGGACGTTGGAAGGCGGCGGAACCGGCCCCCTTAGTTTGAACAGGAGGCCAAGGCCGTATCTTTCCTCTAATCCAAGCCCTCCTAAAGGGCCGGCGAAGAGCCCTAAAACGGCGGTAAACGCGCCCAGCAAGACGATGCGGGTAAGGTGCCGGCCCATGGAATTTCCCAAGATGCTCCCCACTTGTTTTTAACGGTTGAACAACGGTTATTGGCCCAGGTAGGTTTTGGGGTTCTCGTTGGCTATTTTCCAGAATAAATCTTCGCCCAGGGCATACCGCAGATCTATGGACAGCCGTTTCTCCGAGTATTGTTCACACTCAGCCATATAAAAATCAGACCCGAACAAAACCTTATCCAGCACATCGTTATTCTGGAGCAGCATTTTTAATAATGGAACATTCTCAGTCAGGTTAAACACTGTATAGGAGATATCTGTATACAAATTCGGATATGCGCGGCTTTTGATCATTTCCAGTATTTTCTGAAGCCAGGTTGATGCCGCCTGGTTCCGGGGAAAATCCAGATGCTTTTGCCATTCGCCGCTGCCGCCGAAATGGGCCAGGCAGATTCGAAGTTCAGGGTATGCCTTCATCACGGTTTGGTACCGGTCCGGATCTGCCAGGGCATGGGCCGCCTGGGGGCTCAGCGCTTTGGAGGTCGCTGTCCCGGGAGAGCAGTGGGATAAAAGGGGGATATCCTTTTCTGCCATATAGGGGTATATCCGGTTCATCAAGACCTCATGGTCCGGGCTGTAGCCAAGGGGCGGGTAGATTTTAACCCCTTTGAACCCGTGATCCTCGACCAGGGTGCGCAGCCGGTCAAGGGCATTGTTCCGTCTGGGTTCGATATGGGCAAAGGGAATCAGGATATCCTTGTAATCTTCCTTCTTTGAAAGCCTTGCCAGTTCGGCATGCTGCCCGTCAATGTCCTCAACAACGCTGCCCGCCCCCATAAAGGCCATATCCATGGGAAGGATAACAAATCTGGTTCCTGTAGGATAATATCCCATTAACTGCTTTAAATTCCCTTCCTGGGTTTCCCTGTATGCGGATTTCAAGAATGCCGCGTACCGGTTGATTTTATCGTTTTTTGTCCAGGGGACGATCCCTTTCATGATGCCGCTTAGACCGGCCCGCAAATATTGATTTCGTATGGCGGCAACCAGACGGAACGGAAAGTAGCCGTCCGGAAGGTTTTCATGGGTAAAAATATGCGCATGGCAATTGTAAATCACACGATCCATTAAAGCCTCCTTTAGCGGGTTTGCGGCGTGAATATTTTTTTGGCGTTTTACCGTGGCCGTCTAATTTTTTTGTAACTATTCAGCTAATGCTGAAAACTAAACAAAACCAGGGGCCGTAACTGCTCATCAGTGCTTCATATTTGTTTAGTCAGGACTTCGTAGCATACTTTTGCTATGTGAGAAGGCCTGAATGAGCGAAGATGGGGCACTGCTGAACAGTTACATTTTTTTTAAGAACGGGGAACCCAGCCGGCCGGGATATGTAAGGCAATCAGAGGTTGCAATAATTTTTGTTTAACACACCTGCCATGTTAGGGACAAGCGGAATTTCCGCCTCCGGTCTCCGGTTTCCAGTTTCCGACCTCCTGTTTCCTGTTTCTTGCTTCCTGCTTCCTGTTTCTTGTTTCTTGTTCCCTGTTTCTTGTTTCCTGTTTCTTGTTTCTTGTTTCTTGCCACTTGTTGACATTCCCCCAAGCTTTGGCTATGGTACCCCGGGCCTGAAAATGTCAGGTCAAATTTGTTTTTGTTCTCAGGGCGGGGTGAAATTCCCCACCGGCGGTATCCCGGAGCAATTCTTCCGGGGAGCCCGCGAGCGCTTTGCAGCCATCTGCGAAGGCCAGCAGACCCGGTGAGACGCCGGGGCCGACGGTTACAGTCCGGATGAAAGAGAATAATTACGGTACGCATTCTAACCAAAGCCGTCGGCCGTTAACAGCCGGTGTACGGTTTTGGGTTTTCCGTTTTTTATTCCCCCTGATTCATGACGGTTATGATTACTTTTAAGGAGATGTATCATGAATCAGAGTCTGTTAACTCGATTTGGAAATTCTGAACAACGGGTGGAAAACGCGCTCAAATCCCTCCGGCAGGGCAATGGCGTCCTGGTGACTGATGATGAAGACCGGGAAAATGAAGGGGACCTTATCTTTAGTGCCCAGTCCCTTACCGCCGGCCAGATGGCCATGATGATCAGAGAATGCAGCGGCATTGTCTGCCTGTGCCTGACCCCCGGAAAAGTTGAATCCCTCAAGCTCCCCATGATGGTGGAAAACAACCAGAGCCGGTACCAGACCGCTTTTACCGTTTCCATAGAAGCGGCCCAGGGGGTAACCACGGGGGTATCGGCCAAAGACCGGGTCCGGACCGTTCAGGCTGCGGCAGCCGCCGATGCCAAACCCGAAGATCTCAACAGTCCGGGCCATGTATTCCCCTTGCGGGCCAGACCCGGCGGGGTTCTTGAACGGGGCGGCCATACCGAGGCCACGGTGGATCTCATGCAGCTGGCAGGGCTTGACCCTGTCGGGGTCCTGTGCGAACTGACCAACCCCGACGGCACCATGGCACGGCTTGCACAAGTTGTGGCCTTTGCCGAAAAAAACGACTTCCCTGTGCTGACCATTGAAGACCTGGTCCTTTACCGGAAAAAAATGGACTTTCAAAAAGCCGGATAAACCGTAAAACCGTTAAAACGAAGAAGGAAGACACCATGACGGATTTAATTGAAAAGTTCAACCTGACCCCCCATCCTGAAGGCGGCTATTACCGGGAAATTCACCGGTCCGGCCTGATGGTGGCATCCGGCCCGGCAAATGCCCGTCGAAACGCCCTGACCCATATTTACTTTCTGCTCACCCAGGACGATATCAGCCGGTTCCACAAGGTCATCCACGATGAGGTCTGGAACTTTTACCAGGGAGATCCCGTCAACCTCCTTCTTTATACCCAGGGCCGGATAACGGAAACTCTGCTGGGGCCGGACTGTCCGGCCCTGGTGGTCCCGGCCGGCACCTGGCAGGCAGCCGCCCCCACCGGAGCATACGGGCTGGTGGGCTGTTCCGTGGCCCCGGGGTTTGATTTTGCCGATTTTTCCTTTCTGTCGGATACCCCCAAAGACCTGGCAGAATTCACCGCTGCCAGCGAAAAATATAAAAAATACCTTTAAAACCGCTCCAAAATCCTTATTATTTTTCTTTAACGGCCAAAGGCCGGGCTTAGATATTTATCCAGGCCCGCGCAGAACCAAACATAAAAATCGATGAAGACTGCTGAACGGGCCATTTTCATCCTTCAGCCTTCATCCTTTCAAAAGGGGGGGGAGATAATAATGAAAGCAGTAAACTATAAGGATATCCCGGCCACGGTGATTGAAAATAAAGGCGTGAAAAATGTCTCCGGAAGGGTGTTGATCGGCAAGGCCGATGGCGCCCCCAATTTTTGCATGAGAATGTTTGAAGTGGGGAAAGACGGCTTTGCCCCCCGGCACAGCCATGAGTGGGAACATGAGATCTTTGTCCTTGAGGGTGACGGTGAAGTCCTGATCGGCGATACCTGGCATCCCCTTTCCCAGGGGTCGGTGGTATTTGTCCCGGGGAATCTGGAACACCAGCTCAAAAACACGGGGGATGGCACCTTCAGATTCATCTGCCTGGTACCGCCCCAGGCCCCGGAAATGTAAAGACAGGGGCTTAGGCTGAAACATCCCGTTCCTTATTGCCCTTCAGCCTTCAGCCTATCCACCTAATTTAAAAAAGGAACACTCATGAATCTGCGCACCTGTGTCCATCCTGAAGGCCGGTTCATTGTCGGCCGCCACTCACCGGGTTTTAAAGTTAAAAACTTAAGGGAAAACGATTACCTGGAAGCTTTAGGATCCCTGGAAGACCGGACAGCTGTGGACAACCGGGCTAATTTCCCCATGGGCGACGTCCATGAACCCGGGGCAGACCTGATTTATGAGATCGCCAATCCGTTTCCCTTCAGGGGGGCCACCTTTATCAACTCGGCCTGGGCTGATCCCAAGGCCGGCAGGCCGGACACCATCGGGCTTGCCAAACCGGCCCGTTGCTCCCTGTTCAAGGCTCTGGAACAGTGGGACCCTGAACTGCCCCGGCCGGAAAAAATCAAATTTTTAGAGGCCCTGCCCCGGCCCTTGCGCCTGGCCCTGGCCCAGGCGTCTACGGATCCCGATGAACTGGCCGCCATGGCCGGCCTTTGCTGCGCCATCCAGTTTGATCCGGAGTCTAACGCACCGGTGGGATTAGGTTATAAAAAACACCCCACCGGACATGAAGTTCCCGATATCCGGGACCATGAGGTGTTTGAAGTCCTGGTCAATAACCCTCATCTGCCGGATCCTTATAAAAATGCCATGGTCCTCAAACCGGGGATCCAGGGCAAAAGCGAGATCATTGGGGAGTATCTGTCGGAAGATAAGTCCACCCACGTGTTTGAGTACCTGAGAAGGAACTCATACATTCCCTGGGGCCACTTTGCCGCCAACATGGCCAACGACGCCATCCGGTACCGGGCAGCCGACTTAAGCCCTCAGGACATGACCGGGCTGCGCCATCTGTATTACCAGCGAATTTACGTCAGGGTTGCCCAAGAACTTTGCCTGCCGCTGCCTGGAAATCGCGGATGTCTGTCCCCCCAGGCCCTGGAAGTTCTGCGGACCGCCCTGGTTGCGGCCATCCAGAAAAACCCCGGCACCCCTCTGGGGTTTAATGCATCCCTGTGGGGATGGAATTACGGATTTGGAGCGGCCCAGTCCGGCCACAGGCTTCATGCCTCCCACCAGATGATCCACCAGCAGAACGCCATGATCCCGGCCCGGATTCCCGATACCACAGGACAAACAGATTCCCCCTGTTTTGCCGCCGGAGACCTGGTCGCTGATTTTATCACAGCATATGAGAAAGCCCACGGGGTTAATTTCTTTGACGCCTATATCAAGGCGATTCAGACCAATGAGCGGACCGACCAGCGGCCAACCGGCAGCGCTTCCCTGGTTGTCCACGAAGATGAGAATGTGATTCTGTTTGCCCCCAAGGCCCAGGTCAGCGAATGGGAGCTTCAGCTCATGGCCAAAACGCCCTGCGCCCACATTCTGGAAGCGGACACGGCCATGCGGCAATCCCTTGATACGGGGATTTACATGGCCATACAGGCCTTGGAAGGGCTTGGGGCCACCATGGTCACGTCCATAGAGCTGTCCGGCCGGCTGGACCGCTTTAATTCAGGCCAGCACCTGGTTTACGCCTTTATCCCAAGGCTTCCCTATGCGCCGGGCACCTTTTCCGAAGCCCAACTCAGGTTTATCAGCGGCTGTTTTCCCGAAGACTTTGCCCACGGTTGCCGGAAAAAACTCACCACTATTTTCAGGGCGGGTTCAGTACCTGCCCAAAGCGAGGGACCATGATTCTCCACGATATCACCTATGAATGGGACGGAAAAACCCACACCGGCAAAAAACCCATTACCTGGTGGCCCGGGGCCTACCGGGTCAGAATCGTCCGGCTGGGAACCGACACGGGGAACGTCAGCTTTCTGACCCCGTTTGCCGTCATCTGCAAGGGCATCCCCAAAAAAGAGGTCCTGAATACGTCCTTAAGAAACTGTATTGAAAACTTCGCCAAAGCCATATCAAAAGAGTATCAGCTTGATATTGCCAAGGCCCTGTGGGTGGAATTAGGAGATCCGGTTAAAGTGGCCCTGTTCAAGAAAGGAGGGAATCTAACCGACGAAACCTTCTATACGGTCACCTGGCGCCCGGCCCGGCCCCCTGAACTGGCCATGATCGAACCCTATATTTCCGATATGAATCCGGCGGGACCACACTAAAAGCGATTGCCGTCTTTTTATCCCACCGCTATGCAATAGTAAGTAAAGTGGCCAGCCAGGAAAGACCATTCAAGACATAGATCCCTTTGCACTCAAAGGATCAATAGCGACCCTTTTTCTAGGGAATTTTTTACATACCACTGTCGATTTCAAAAAACGACCACACTTGTACGAAATAGTGGACAAGTTTAAAATTAATCATTATACTTGTGCTATAAAAA
Source organism: uncultured Desulfospira sp. (assembly GCA_963663165.1). Taxonomy (GTDB): domain Bacteria; phylum Desulfobacterota; class Desulfobacteria; order Desulfobacterales; family Desulfobacteraceae; genus Desulfospira. The sequence goes on from OY760175.1 coordinate 2,943,258, forward strand.
GAACAAGTTTGGAGAGCATTATGAGAATTGTCAATTTTAGCGAAGCACGAAACAATTTAAAGACTGTTTTAAATCAAGTGGCAGACGATGCTGATTATACAATCATTACACGTCGTGATTCAGAGGACGCTGTAGTAATGTCACTGGAAACTTTCAATAGTTTCATGGAGACTTTTTACCTTCTCAGGTCTCCTGCTAATGCGGCACATTTAACGAAATCTATCGAACAATTTAAAAATGGGAAGGTCCAGGAAAGAGACATAATAGATGGATAGAAAATTAGCCTGGACCGAAGAAGCATGGAAGGACTATATCTACTGGCAAACACAAGACAAAAAGACACTGAAAAGAATTAACAAACTCATTAATGACACAATGAGGCAGCCATTTGAGGGCATAGGGAAACCAGAACCACTGAGAGAAAATCTGTCTGGGTTTTGGTCCCGAAGAATTGATGATACAAATCGTTTGGTTTACGCTGCCGATGATGAATATCTCACAATCATTTCATGCAGATATCAGTACTAACGGCCACGGGCCGTCTTGGTTATCCAACCGAGAACCGCCCACAACGAATAATGAAACTGAAGATACCAGCAACGGTAGACTATAAATTGGGCACCGCAGGTGCTTCGCCCTCTTGCCTCTTGTTTCTTGTCTCCAGTTTCTTATAAAACCATGGAATCGAACAAAACGGTGCAGGCACACCCGGGCAGGTGTTTCTTTGCGAGAGAGTCTGGAGAATCTTTGAGGATAGGAAAGCAAATGACGGCAACAGCTGGTGCGGCCATCAGCAGCTTATGCTGTTAAAAGACTGCAAACGCGTATCGCAAAGGCTGCGAAAGCAGGAAGATCCGGGCGGGCCGTCCTCCAGTGGCTTCTGACCCACTCTTACCATGCAAAGCTGTTAGCTGTAAAACGTGTGACCTCCAATAAAGGAAAACGCACTCCAGGTGTCGACAACGTCACCTGGAAAACCGCCAGGCAGAAATTCCAGGCGGCTTAGCCTTAGAAATGCTTGAGCCGCATGACGGGAAACTGTCACGTACGGTTCTGAGCTAGCCTGGGGCAGTTAACTGCCTCAGGCTACCCGATTTTTAAAATCCAAACGATGCTGTCTTCTATATTGACATACTATTTTTTTGATATATATTTATTGATATATACTAACGGTTGGAGGGAAGGGAAATATGGATACAGCAAAATTATTTATCAATGGACGAAGCCAAGCATTAAGGCTACCTAAAGCTTATCGATTTGAAGGCGAAGAAGTTTATATTAAAAAAATTTCTCAAGGCGTTCTTTTAATACCAAAAAACAAAACGGCATGGGGTGTTTGGGAAAACAATTTGAAAAAATACGATAAGCCGTTTATGGCTGACAGGAATCAACCTGATTTACAGCAGGAAAGGGTTGGATTGAATGAATTATTTGATTGATACAAATATTTGTATTTATATAATAAACAGACACCCACCTGGGGTTATTCAAAGGTTTAAGAATTATGAAATTGGTCAAATAGCTATATCCTCTATTACTGTCTCAGAGCTTAACTACGGTGTTGCCAAAAGCCAAAATAAAAAACAAAATGCAAAACGACTTGAAGAATTTCTCACTCCATTCAACATATTGCCTTATGATGAAGTTGCATCAAGATACTATGGAATAATCCGCTCAGAACTTGAAAGCCAAGGAAAAGTGATCGGACCGCTGGATATGCTTATAGCCGCCCATGCAATAAGTGAAAATTTGACATTAGTGACTAATAACGAAAAAAAATTTCAGAGAATTAAATCGTTAAAGGTCGAAAATTGGGCTGTTCAATAATTCAAATCAATAAACATAACGTAACTATTCAGCTAATGCTGAAAACTAAGCGAAACCAGGGTCCGTAAGTGTTCATCAGTGCTTCATATTTGTTTGGCCTGGACTTCGCAGCATACTTTTGCTATTTGGGAAGGTCTGAACGAGCGAAGATGGGGCACTGCTGAACAGTAACAATTTAATTTAGGGGACGTATTGGGTTCTTGCTCCCCGGTCGGCTCAGCCCAATGACCTTTATTAAAAAAACAATAGGTTGGGGTGGGTTTGCTATTGTTTGGGGTTTATCCTTTTGCATTTTTAGCCGAAGCCCGGGGAAAAAGTGTCAATAAAACAACTAATTGACTCGGCACTCTTACGGATAACAACGGGCTGGATGAGGATGCGCGTGAAAAACGCCCGTGCACCGATCACCCCGGCCGTTCTTGTGTGACATGAGGCCGCACTATTGGCTGTTTGGCAGGCCAGCCGGTCCTGAGCCAGCCCGGCATTTTCCTGCCTTCGCCTTAGGTGGCATGCGGTTCCCGATGCATCCGGCAACGGTGTAAAGCCCAACCGACAAAGGACCGAATTAACCCAACTGCAGAAAGGGCGGACGCCGTGAGGCGGATACCCTCCGGGAAGCCCCATTCCGGTTGAGGGCAAGGGGTTGGGGGACTTATCCCCTTTTCGGATTTCTTCTTTGTACTGGCCTTTTTTCCGTCAAACTGGTATTAAAAAACACAACCCAATTCAGCCAACCCTTTCAGGACATACAACAATGACAGAAGATTTAAAAGTGTTCTCCGGCGGGTCCAATCAGGACCTGGCCCTGGAAATCTGCCGCCACATCGGCATCCCCTTAAGCCCCTTGAAAACCTCCCGGTTCTCCAACGACAATTTGTTTGTCCAGGTTCAGGAAAGTGTCCGGGAAAAGGATGTATTTGTGGTGCAGTCGTTGACCGCGCCGGTCAGCGACCATATCATGGAGTTGATGATTACCCTGGATGCCCTTCGCAGTGCATCGGCCAAGCGGATCACGGCGGTCATTCCCTATTATTCCTATGCCCGGTCCGACAAAAAGGACGCCCCGAGGATTTCCATTACCGCCCGCCTGGTGGCCGATCTGTTGAAAACTGCCGGGGCTGACCGGGTCCTGACCATGGACCTTCATGCCGATGCCGTGCATGGGTTTTTCAGCATTCCCGTGGACCATTTAACGGCCCTTCCCATCATCTGTGATTATTTTGCCGCCCACCTGGACCTGTCAAAGGTGGTGGTGGTGGCAACGGACGCCGGCGGGGCCAAACGGGCCGGCCGGTTTGCCAAATACCTGAACACCTCCCTGGCCATTATTGACAAGCGGCGCATCAGTGATTCAAAGGTGCAGCAGGGACTGGTCGTGGGAAATGTGGCCGGGCTGGACGCCATTATTTTTGATGATGAAATATCCACTGGCGGCACCCTGGTCAGCACCGTTGAAACCCTCAAACAGGCCGGCGTAGGCCGGGTATATGTGGGGGCAACCCATCCGGTGCTTTGCGGCCAGGCCGTGGCAAACCTCAGTGGTTCACCCGTATCTGAAATCGTGGTCACCAATACGGTCCACATCCCTGAGAGCAAGCAATTTGCTTTGTTAACGGCTTTATCTGTGGCCCCGCTGTTTGCCCGGGCGATTCAGCATATTCATACCGGAGAAAGCGTCAGCGCCCTGTTTAATTAGTGTTTGGACGGCTCGTTAGAGCTTCAGCTCACGAACTCACCCATCTGTTTTCAGGACTCACCCCCCATGAAGAGCAGAAAGAATTCTAACTGAGGATTTTAAACCCTTACAAGCGTCATCAAGGGAACGTCCTGAGAAGACATTCAATATATGTTGTGGGCGGTGCTTGGTTGGATAACCAAGGCGGCCCGTGGCCGTTATATCTTAAAACTCATTAATGTTCTACGCCAATGGGTGTAAGGCCGGTTGAAGCGGCAAGTGACAACTGGCGGGCATCATTCGAAAAAAAAGAATCGGCTCTTAAAGTGCAGGCTGTGGCCACATGAATAATGTCTAAAGACCGTGACCCGATTTTGTCTGAAAAAGTTCCGGAAAGATCAATGGCCTTGCGGAACACATCTGTCCAGTCCACAACCGGCCGGTGATAAACAAATTCGTCTTCATGATGCCGTATAAGTGATGTGATTTTTCTGAACTGCTCTAAAGTCAGTTCATTTCTGAACTTTTTTAACTGCAAGGCATTTGTAATCTCAATTTCGTGAAAAAGGGTAAGCGGAATGGACAAATCAAATTTTCTGGCCTTTTTTGCGATCAGTTCCGAGTCCGCCTCCTTGACATAAAGTTTTATGATGACACTGGTATCCCAATAAATCATAGCAACCTTTCATCCCGGTCTTCTACAATGATATCGCTTATGGGTTTGCCTTTCAGGTCTACAGCATCTTTCATGAAATCGGGCCAGTTGATCCGGGTTTGAGGCCCCGCTGCTATAAATTTGCCCACAACCTTTCCATGTTTTGTCACAAGGATTTCTTCTCCGGCCTCTATCCGCTGAAGCACCCGTGAAAAATTTTTCTGGATTTCTCCCACACTGGCCATCTTCATTATTTTCTCCCCCCCATAATTTACGCATATTCTATGCGTAAACTTTATCGAGGTCAATGTTTTTCAGCTCGACCGGCCAGGCTCGTTTGTTTTCTAAAAGTTTAACCCGGACTCAAACAGCAATGTACAGATCCGGATATAAACTAACTTTTATTGATAATTATTTTTTATATGGATAAAAAAAGTTTTTTGGACTTTCTTTTAGGGGTTTTCCATGCCTGACGCATTATAAATTTACAGGAGGACACAAGGTTGCGTTGATCACGGGATGATCGCCTGGAATATGCTGCACACCGCCTGGTCCGGGCCGGTACGTCAGACTTCTCTGTCTGCCGGTATTAAACGCATAATCCAGGTTACAGTCCCAAAATTATCGTAACAGCGGCCTCTTAAAAAATGGAAAAGGACACCAACGAAACGATCACACTATCCGGGGAACCGGTTGCCCAAAGCCGGTCGTACAATATAAAGCACGGCCCCGGTAATGGTTGATCCGGAAAAACCAAAAAGGAAAGTTAAAAGATGAACAAAACAACTGTCAGGGTAAGCTTTTGCGCCACCATTATGCTATTGCTTTTATGTGCCGTACCCGTCTTGGCCGACCAGTCACCGGTTACGGTTCAATCCGGTACTGAAACCAAGGCGGAAAAAGATAAGGTGTATATGAAAATCGGGGACGTTACCGTCACCTCAAAAACCAGTTATGTGGCCTCTGCCGATGCCCCTGCATCAGTAGATGTTATCGGTTCCAGCGAAATTGAAATGGAAAATGTGGATTCCAGTATGGAATTGCTCAAAAAGGTGCCGGGGGCCTATTTTGGCGACTGGAACCAGGGGGGGCTTACCAGTTCATTTTCCCTGAGGGGGTATGATATCAACACGTCGGCTCCGGTGGCGCTGCTTATTGACGGCATTCCCGCATTTTACAGCAGCCGGAACATGATTGATATGGGGCCGATATTCCCCCTTGAAATCGATCAGATTGAGATGTTGAAAGGATCTTACGATCCCCGGTATGGCATCAACAATATTGCCGGCAGCGTGAATGTATATACCAAACGGGGCGGAGACTATACAAAGGCCCGTCTGCTTACGGGAAGTTATGACACCTACGACGGGCAGATAGCCGTTGGCATCGAAGATGAAAATTTTTCCCAGAACTATTTTGCCGGGGCAAGGAGTTCGGACGGATACCGGGATCATTCCGAGACTGAAAGACAGGCCTTTTCCGGTAAATGGTTTTATTCACTGGATGATCATAAAGGACAAATCGGGGCCATTGTCCGTTTTTTTAATATCACGGGAGATGCGCCCGGCTACCTTTCCCGGGATGATGCCGACAACAATCCGACAAGCGCCGCCGCATACGCCCGCTCGGACGGCAGTGAACAGGAAAATAAGCAGGCCAGTCTCCATTTTGACTATGACTTTACCGAATCCCTTTACTGGTCTGTAAAAACCTATGCCCAGGAGATGGAGTGGGATAAGTTTTCACGCTGGAGCCTTACCGGGAGCCAAAGTGAAACCCTCATCACCGAAAAACAATACGGTGCGGTTTCAACCTTAACCTTTGAGAAAAATTATCAAACCATTCAGCGCCTGAAAATTGACTGGGGGGTGGATTACCAGTACAGCGAGGCCACGGAACAGCGGTGGACAACCGTGGACAGGGTCCGGCAGGGCAGTGAATACCGGTATTTTGATTATGACATGCAGTATTGGGGCACCTTTGTCCAGGTGGACAGCGACATCAGGGACTGGCTGAGGATGTTCGCTGCCCTGCGTGTGGACAGTTTTGACGGAGATTGTATCAGCAAGGTCACCGGCAATGATTCCGACATGCTGGATCTTGATTTTATATGGCAGCCAAAGGTGGGGGCCGTGATCACCCCTTTCCAGGGGTATAATTTCTATGCCAACTGGGGCCGGACATTCCAGCTGCCCTCTACCCCGTACCGGTACGGGCAGGACACTTCCGGCAATCTTATATCAAGGGATCTGGCTGAATCTACAAATGACGGATGGGAAGTGGGGATAAAAGCCTCTCCATTTGACTGGCTGTCCTTTCGGGCCGACGTATGGCAAATGGTCGCCAGCAATGAGGTCCGGAAAAAAGGCGACGGATCCGGGGACAGGATAAACGTGGGTAAAACCACAAGGGACGGCTGGGATGTTTCATTCAGTATCCGCCCCCATCCCTGGGTCTCCCTGTGGGGATCATACTCCCAGGTCAAATCCGTGTACACGGATCCGGGAGAAGCGCTGGCGGCCGTTAAAGGAAAGGACATTGAACTGATCCCCAAAGAAACCGGAAAACTGGGCGTGGATTTTAATCATCCCAAAGGCATCAGTAGCAGTATCTGGCTGGAACATCAGGGAGACTATTATGTGCTTGATGATGCCACAAATGAAAACGAACCCGTAGGCAACTACACCGTTTTCAACTTTAAACTGGCCTATAAACTGGGACAGCTGACCAAAAAATTCAAAGACACCACCATTGGTTTTGAAGTCAAAAATTTATTTGATGAAGATTACTATACCTATGTGTGGAACCTGGATAACGGATTTCAACCCGGCGATTCAAGAAGCTTTTATGTCTGGATGTCTGTGGAATTTTAAAAAGAAAAAAAGGGACCAAAATCACCTGAAGGGTTCCACTTGAACACCCTGGGATTTTGGTCCCTGCACATATTTAACAGGGAATAAAAATAATGATTTCATCGAAGCGTATTGCGGCAGGCCCCATCCTGGTCAAAATCAGTTTCATTTGTACGGTTTTGTTTTTAACTCTACCACCGGCATTTGCCCATGATTTCTGGGTTACCGTATCTCAAGGGGAAAACAAGATCTTCAAAGCCGACATCGGATACGGCCATGATTTCCCCAAAAGCGAACCCATCCCGGAAGACAGGGCACACCTTTTTGCTCCCTTAAAACTGGTGACTTCAGATGATGCCGTCACCCTTGACCAGGCCGGGGAGAATTATGCTTATCAGAAAACTCTGGATCTGAAAAAGGGAAGTTACATGGTTCTCGGGCTTTGCCGGTCAAGTTTCTGGTCTAAAGGCCCGGGGGGCTGGGCCATGAAAGACCGGATCCAGAGACCCGATGCCACCATCGTCCGGGAGGCCATTTTGTGCACCAAGACCGTTTTTAATATAAAAGGTGCAACGGACACCCAATTAATCACAGATCCTGCCGGCCAGAGACTGGAGATGGTTCCCATGGTGAACCCCGCCACTGTAACGGCGGGCAGCAAATTTCCCGTAAAAGTCCTGTGTGACGGCGAACCGGTTAAGACCACCAGTGTGACGGCCACATTTGCAGGGTTTTCAGACCAAAATTACCAGGCCTTTCAGGGAAAAACCAACCTTAAAGGAGAGATCGACATCATCCCCCTTAAACCCGGACTCTGGATTGCCAAAACAAAACACGTCCTTAAGCATCCGGATCAGGCAAGGGCTGATGAATATGTCCTGGTTGCGACCCTTACATTCAATATTCCGGCAAATCATTAACAGGGAAAAAACCATGGGATTCGAGCACACCCTTCGGGTACGAATCCCGTGGTTTTTAGATTTTTTCAGATCAACAGTTCACAGCCGGGTGTTTCTTTCTTGAAACGCCCGGTTCTTCATTTCACCGATTTTCACATCAATGGTTGGCCTAATTTGTAAATGCCGTCACACAATCGGTTTAAAAGGGCGGCGTCATGGCTGACCACAATTAGCCCGATGTTTCTTTTTTTGCAAATTTTTAAGACCACCTGCCAGATTTTGGCCTGGGTGATCGCATCGACCATGGTCGTCATTTCATCGGCGATAATATATTTTGTCCCGGGATGCAGCGCCCTTACAATACAAATCCGCTGCAATTCTCCTCCGGAGAGTTCTATGGGCCACCGGCGCATCCAGTCCTGGCGGATTTCAAAAAGATCCAGAATATCCCGGTCCGGCGGATAAGATTCCTTTAAAAGTTCATTGATCCGCCATCTGGGGTTCACGGCTTTTTCAGGGTGCTGATGGATCAGCTGCACCGGCCGGAACCCTCTGGTCTTAACCGTTTTTAAATCTACTTTTACGTCACCGGTTCCGGGTCTGATATATCCGGCTAAGATTTTGGCAAGGCTTGTTTTTCCCGACCCGCTGTAGCCGGATATCCCAAGGACCTCGCCCGGGGCCACGCGAATTTGAACGTCTCTGAAAATCCAATTTTCTTTTTGATAAAAATGTCCCAGATTGTCACCGGTTAAACCCATCTTAATACCTATCTTTATTTAAACATGAAAATCATTTTGGGGAAGTGCCCGCCACAGCCTTTGGGCATACGCTGTTTTTAAGGCCCGGCCTTTTCCCTGAAATGCAGACGCCTCGCTGACCTCTATGGAACGCCCGTCCTTTACAACCGCCACCTTATGGGCCACCCTTAATGCCGCCGTGATGTCATGGGTGATGAGCATGACCCCGGCCCCCTGCTTTGCAAAACGGGCCAGTTGCTTAAGGATTTCAGACAGGGCTGACGGATGGATGCCCGGTGTGGGCTCATCTGCGATCACCAGCCTTACCCCTTTTCGGACACTGGTGGCAAACAGCACCCGGCGCAGCATTCCCCCTGAAAGTTCATGGGGAAACAACCCGGCGTGTTTTTGTTCAAGGCCATACTGCTCGAACAGTTCTTTTTGAAATGTTTTGGCCGTTTTCTTCTCAAGACCGATGCGAACCTGCCGGCCCACCGTCATCAGGGGATCAAGATAATTCACAGACTGGGGAATAAAAGAGATTTCCCGGCCCCGCAGCCGGCCGATTTCTTGGGTTGTCAATAATTCTCCCCGATAAAAAATTTCCCCTCCGCATCGGGCATTGCCCGGCAGAATTCCCAGGATTGCATGGGCCAAAAGACTTTTCCCGGCGCCGCTGGCCCCTAAAACCGCAAGGATTTCTCCTTGGTCAATATCAATGGATATATCCGAAATAGGCTGGATCATTCGTTTTTGTGTCCATTTAAGATATTGAGAAAACCCAATGGATAAATTCTTAACCTGCAGTAATTTTTCTCTTTTTATACCCATGGTTTTTTCCTTATTCGTTGGACGTTGCCGGATCCGTTAAAATACGAAATTGTTCACCAATATTATCAAAACTTTTAATGACCATGATCAGCAGCATCCCGGGAAAAACAACCAGCCACCATTTCCCTGTAGAGATATGCCCCATGGCTTCTGAAAGAATGACCCCAACGGCCGGCGTCTGGGGGGAGAATCCAAACCCCAGAAACGTCAGCACGGCCTCATGAAGAATGACATGGGGAAATACCAGCAGTAAACCGATCAGAATCTGGGGAAAAACCGCCGGCAGCAGATGCCGCCGTGCAATATACCAGGACGATTTGCCAAAGCTTTTGGATATGTGGATATATTCGGCATTTTTTTCCTGCATGACCTCGGCCCGGACAACCCTGGCAAGGGGGGTCCAGTGGGTGAGGGAAACACCTAAAATAATCCCCTGTATCCCGCCGCCTGCAATAAAGGAAATCAATATCATTGCCACCAGATGGGGCAGGCTGATGAACAAATCTATGATCCAGGAAATAACCTGATCCACGGACCGTCCGAAGGTAGCGGCACAGATGCCCATGACACCGGCCATCCCCACACTGATCATTGATGTGAGCAATCCCACCGCCATGGACAGGCGAAGCCCTTTTATGGTACGGGTAAACATATCCCGGCCCAGCCAGTCCGTGCCAAACAGATGATTAAGGCTTGGGGCCAGGTTTTTGCTTTGGGCATGGATGCGAAGGTTTTGGTCTTCCAATGCAAACGCCGTGATAAGAATCAGCAGCAGCAGGGAGGCGGAAAAAACAATCTGCCGTATTATTTTTTTTCTGATGTTGGAATTTTCTGTCATTTTAGCTGCTCTTTCTCATTCGTGGGTCCACAATGATATTTAAAATATCCGCTATAAAATTGCCCGAAAAGACAAATACCGAACTGACCACAACAATTCCCAGCAACAGGGGAAGATCCCCTTTTAAACCGGCAATGGTCAGGGTGCTGCCAAGACCTGGATAGGCAAATACCTGTTCTGCCATAACCGACCCTCCGAAAAGTTCACCAAAATAGGCAAACTGAAGGGAAATGGCGGGTATGATGGAGTTTCGAAAACCGTGATTTTTAAATATCTGCCAGGCATTTCCCCCCCTTGCCTTTGCAAAAACAACGAATTCCGAATTTAGGATATCAATCATTTTTTCACGGGTATGCATGGCGATATTGGCAATTCCAAGGACGCTGAGGGTGGCTGCCGGCAGGATAAAATGCCTGATCCGGTCCAGAAAGGTGACGTCGGTATTCAGCATTCCCGCCGGAGCGGCCAGGCCAACGGGCAGCCAATTGAGCCAGACCGCAAAAACGATCATCAGAATCAGGGCCAGCCAGAAGGCCGGTGTGCTGACCAGGGTGTAGCTGTACCATTTGATGACCCTGTCAACGGGTCTTCCCCGGAACATGGCGGCAACCGCCCCTAGAACGTATCCCAGCACACCCGACAGCAGCCATGCAACCCCCATTAACGCAAAGGAAATAAGGAACCGGTTTTTTATAATATCGGCCACCGGAATACGGAAAAGCTTTGAGACACCAAAGTTGCCCTGAAGGAGAGCCCCGGCCCAGGAAAGATACCTTTCTGCCGGGCTTTTGTTTAAACCCCAGTATTCCCTGATCCGGTCAACCTGGTCCGGTGATATGCTGCTGTCTGCGCTGATGTAGGCACTGACCGGATCCAGCGGGGATATTTCAAGCAGGGTAAAGGCCACCAGGGACAGCCCGACCATCAAAGTCACAAGCCGTACCAGGCGAACCGACAAAAATTTAAGCACTGATATTTTATTCATTCCATGTCCATTCGGTGATATTGCTGAACAAAGCCCACTCATGGCCGTGGGAATGGATGGGCTGGCGTCCCAGGTCAAGCCGTTTGTCGGCCAGGTAAAGGTGATCCACCCGCACAAGCCAGACAATGGGCGCATCCCCGATGCCGCTAAAACCGGTTTGGCCGTCCCACTGGGCCAGTTCAAAATATTTATGGGCCTCTTGCTGTGAGGACGCCCCCAGGGCCAGATCCAGATATTTGTCTACGGTGGGGTTATTCAAGCTGGTCATATTGCAGATCCCCTTGTTGATCATTTTGGAAGAGTACATGGTGTACAACTGGTGGGGATGATGCCGGCCACCGCCCCACAGTACAGCGGCCGCCTTGCCTTTCAGGAAAATTTCATCCCAGGTCGAACCAATGGCATTTATCTTGATCCCCAGGTCCAGGGCCTGGTCTGCCACGGCCAGGGTTAGATCGCACCGAAGCTGGTCTTCACAGGAAAAATAAAGGATAAATTCGGCTTTACGGCCGTCTTTTTCCAAAATACCGTCATGGTCTGTATCACGCCATCCGCCGGTTGAAAGGATCTTTTTGGCACGGTCAATATCACCGTCTTTAACAATGGTTTTTTCATTGAACCAGGGCAGATTATCGCAAAGAGAGTAGGCTTTTTTTGCATAGCCGTTCAATGCCACATCCAGGAGCTTTTGACGGTCAAGGCCCACATTGAGGGCCCTGCGTATGGCCCTGTCACAGGTCACATCATTGCCCACGGCAACATCCACGCCGTTGGTTATTCCCTTGCCGCCGGCAGGGACTGTGGGCAGCGTGATCCCCCGGGAATCGATGCTTTCATAAGCATGAAGGGTCATTCCGTCGACCTTTTGGTCTGCAAAGGCCGGCGGGACATAGGCGATATCCGCCTCTTTGGCCTTTGCCGAAGCCAGTGCCGCATCCTCCTGGTAAAGCAGAAAGATCAATCGTTTAAACCAGGGTTCCTTTCCAAACCAATAGGGATTGTAATCCATGATGATCTGCTGGCCGAAATTTTATTGGATCACTTTGTAGGGCCCGGATCCAATGGGATTTTTAGAGTAATTATCGTCATAATATTTTGCCGGCACAATGCCGATTTCCGTAAGCTGGCCCACAAAGGTTGAACGGGGATAAAAAAGCGTAAAGACAATGGTATGGGCATCCATAATATCAATGGACTTCACAAAGGAAAGATCGAATTTGATACCATCTTGTTTTAACATCTCGTATGTAAATTTAACATCGGCTGCCGTAACCGGTTCGGCATTGGAAAATTTGACATCATCCCTTAACTTGAAAGACCATCGCAAAGCGTCACCGCTCACGGTATAGGACTTTGCCAGATCACCGGTTATTTTCTGGCCAGTGTCTATCTTTAACAAAGAGCTGTGGGTAAGCCGGATCTGGGCATGGGTTCCCCAGCCTTTTTTGGGGTCAAACATGCCATTGTCGGCATAGCCCACAGCCAGAACCAGGTCTCGTTTTTCACGAATGTTTGAATGGCCGGATGCCTGTCCGGGATGTTTCATGACCAGAAGAACAATGCCCAGGATGATTAGAATAATTGATGTGTTTTTCATGGTAATAACTAAATTTTTATTTGAAAGTCTCACTAACGGGCATGGCCCGATTGGATTATCCAGCCGAGCATCGGGTCACAACAAAAAATCAAAGTCTTTTCAGATTGTTAGTAAGACTTTCATATAAACCTCTTGAGAAGACTTTCATTATTTGTTGTGGGCGGTTCTTGGTTGGATAACCAAGACGGCCCGTGGCCGTTATTGGGTAACATAAAAAAACCACGAAAGCACTTTCCTAATACAGCAACTGCCTTCGTGGCCTGATTTTAGCCTTATATTTTACAGCTATATGATCGTCTTCCTGACGATAAATTATCGAGGCGTGTGCCCCCCTGTAGATATTAAGATGCACCAAGGTTGGAAAACCCCTAAAAGAAAGTTTAAAAAATGCCGTCTTAAGGAAATCGTGGGAGGAATGACTATCTCGTCCTATTAAAACCTAACTTTTATTGACAATATTATTTTCATATGTCTAATAAAGATTTTTATCAAAAGGATAATATGTTAAATTTTCTAAAAAATTGCAGCTATGCCCCATATTACGCTCATGATTTGTTGAGGATTTGATGAAAAACTCGGATCGATTGTGGCAACGGATTTTCGACACACATTATTATAATGTTTACGGATTTTTTCTGAAAAGACTGGAGTCTCCTGAAGATGCAGCCGATGCTTCCCAGGAGACATTTATGCGGGTGGTCCGCCGCAATGGCACCGTAAGTCTGGATTCTCCTGCCGGATATATTTGGCGCACCGCGCAAAATATGGTTAAGGAGATCAAACGGGCCAAAGCGGTTTCTTCTAAATGGATAAGTTCTAAAACCATTGATTTGGATCAGCAGATTTCACCAGCGCCGACGCCTGAAAAGGCCATGGAAATCCAAAACATGAGTGACCATATCCTTGATGTTCTTAACCGGCTTCCGCCCCGATGCCGGGAGGTTTTTATTCTGCACCGTTTCAAAGGGTTATCTCACAAACAGATCGCCGAACAACTGAATATTTCACCCAAAACCGTTGAAAATCACATGGTCAATGCCCTTCTTTTTTTTCATAAACACCTGCAACGGCCTTAAAACGGTATTTTTTAATTTTTTTAGGGGGTTTTCAACATTGTGGCATAAATATAGAGGAGGGCACAACATTGAGTTTATCACGGGATGACCGTTTGGAGCAGGCTGCACGCTGGCTGGTTCAGGCCCAGGACAAAACCTTTACATCCAAAGATCGCAAAATGATGGCGGAGTGGCTTAAAGAAGATCCAGCCAACCGGAAAGCATTTGAACAGATGGAAGGTGTCTGGCAGCATTTGGCCGTGGTGGAACCTGTTTTTTCACCCCCCCAAGAAAATGATCCCCAGGCAATGTTAACTCACCGGCGTGTAGCGGAAAGGAAAACCCACCCGAAAGGCATATTGAACCGATTTTTCAAACCGGATAAAAAAAGGGCCATAGCCTGTATATCCATGGCAATACTGGTACTTTTCTGCCTGCCGGTATTAAAAACACAATTGGTGGAACCTAAAAAAACCGTTCATCCTTACACCACCGCCACCGGAGAACAAAAAACCGTCACCTTAAGCGATGGCTCCGTTCTCAAGATGAATGTCAGCAGTTCTATTTCCGTGTGCATGAGCAAAGGGTCCCGGCAGGTTCAAATGAACGACGGCGAGGTTTTCTTTATTGTCAAGCCCGATCCGGATCGTTTCTTTGAAGTGCATACCGCCAAAGGAGTGGTGCGAGTTCTCGGCACTGCTTTCAATGTCAGGGACCGCAACGAGCTGGTGGCTGTGGATGTGGATCATGGCAAAGTCCAGGTGCAAAGTGCGCCCAAAAGCCCGGGAGATATGCGGGTCAGGACGGTCAAACTGCTTGCCGGCCAGGGAGCGGACATCGATTCAACCGGCCGCTTGGCCCCTGTACGCACCTCCAATATTCATGATGTTCTGGCCTGGCAGCGACATCAGGCTGTGTTTAAAAACGCCCCCATCAGCCGTGTACTCCAGGAACTGGCGCTGTATCACAAAATCAACATAAAACTGGCATTTGAAGATTTGGGGAAAAAGAGAATAACCGGCACCTTTGATATGCATAATCTGGAGCAGACGCTTAGATTTATCGTCACAGCGGCCTCTTTAAAGATGGAAAAGGACACCAACGGAACGATCAGACTATCCGGGGAGCCGGTTGTTAAAAGCGGATCGTAAAATATAACCCATGGCCCCGGCAAGAGTTGATCCGGAAAGATTAAACAGAAAAGCTGATAGATGAACAAAACAATCGCCTGGATAAGTTCCTTCGCCACCACTATTTTATTGCTTTTATCTGCCATACCCGTCATGGCCGACCAGGCACCCATTACCATCAAACCCGGAACCCTGCAAGACGTTTTGGATGCATATGCCAAAACCACCGGAATAAAAATCGTTTATTTAAACGAATTGATAGAAGGCAAAAACAGCCCCGGTACCCGAAATGCCTCCCCTGGAGATGCCCTGCCCCAAATTTTACAGGGAACCGGTTTAACCTTTCAAATGACAGGCAGCAACACCATTATCCTAAAGAAAAAGGACACTACGGAAAAACAACCCATTGCCCCAAAAAAAGAGGTTGTCAAATCGGGAACTGAGACCAGGGCGGAGCAGGACAGGGTTTATATGAAGATCGGGAACGTTACCATTACCTCACAAGCCAGGTATCTGGCTTCAGCCGATGCCCCTGCATCCGTAGATGTTATCGGTTCCAGCCAGATTGAATTGGAAAATGTGAATTCCAGTATGGAATTGCTCAAAAAGGTTCCGGGGGCCTATTTTGGCGACTGGAATCAGGGCGCGCTTGCCGGTTCGTTTTCCCTGAGGGGGTATGATATCAACACATCGGCTCCGGTGTCGCTGACGATTGATGGAATCCCTGCATTTTACAGCAGCCGGAACACGATTGATATGGAACCTGTCTTCCCCCTTGAAATTGATCAAATTGAGATATTGAAAGGGTCTTACGATCCCCGGTATGGCATCAACAATATTGCCGGCAGCGTGAATGTTTACACCAAACGGGGCGAAGACTATACAAAGGCCCGTCTGCTTACGGGAAGTTATGACACCTACGACGGGCAGATAGCTGTTGGGGTTGAAGATGAAAATTTTTCCCAGAACTATTTTGCCGGGGCAAGGCGTTCAGGCGGATACCGGGATCACTCAATGGTTGAAAAGCAGGCCTTTTCCGGTAAATGGTTTTATTCACTGGATGATCATAAAGGACAAATCGGGGCCATTGTCCGTTTTTTTAATATCACGGGAGATGCACCCGGCTACCTTTCCCGGGATGATGCCGACAATAATCCGACAAGTGCTGCCGCATACGCCCGCTCGGACGGCAGTGAACAGGAAAATAAGCAGGCCAGCCTCCATTTTGACTATGACTTTACCGAATCCCTTTACTGGTCTGTGAAAACCTATGCCCAGGAGATGGCATGGGATAAGTTTTCACGCTGGAGCCTTACCGGGAACCAAAGTGAGACCCTTATCACCGAAAAACAATACGGCGCGGTTTCAACCTTAACCTTTGAGAAAAATTATCAAACCATTCAGCGCCTGAAAATCGACTGGGGGGTGGATTACCAGTACAGCGAGGCCACGGAACAGCGGTGGACAACCGTGGACAGGGTCCGGCAGGGCAGTGAATACCGGTATTTTGATTATGACATGCAGTATTGGGGCACCTTTGTCCAGGTGGACAGCGACATCAGGGACTGGCTGAGGATGTTCGCTGCCCTGCGTGTGGACAGTTTTGACGGAGATTGTATCAGCAAGGTCACCGGCAATGATTCCGACATGCTGGATCTTGATTTTATATGGCAGCCAAAGGTGGGGGCCGTGATCACCCCTTTCCAGGGGTATAATTTCTATGCCAACTGGGGCCGGACATTCCAGCTGCCCTCTACCCCGTACCGGTACGGGCAGGACACTTCCGGCAATCTTATATCAAGGGATCTGGCTGAATCTACAAATGACGGATGGGAAGTGGGAATAAAGGCCTCTCCATTTGACTGGCTGTCCTTTCGGGCCGACCTATGGCAAATGGTCGCCAGTAATGAGGTCCGGAAAAAAGGCGACGGATCCGGGGACAGGATAAACGTGGGTAAAACCACAAGGGACGGCTGGGATGTTTCATTCAGTATCCGCCCCCATCCCTGGGTCTCCCTGTGGGGATCATACTCCCAGGTCAAAGCCGTGTATACGGATCCGGGAGAAGCGCTGGCGGCCGTTAAAGGAAAGGACATTGAACTGATCCCCAAAGAAACCGGAAAACTGGGCGTGGATTTTAATCATCCCAAAGGCATCAGTGGCAGTATCTGGCTCGAACATCAGGGAGACTATTATGTGCTCGACGATGCCACCAATGAAAACGAACCCGTAGGCGAGTACACCATTTTCAACTTTAAACTGGCCTATAACCTGGGGCAGCTGACCAAAAAATTCAAAGACACCACCATTGGTTTTGAAGTCAAAAATTTATTTGATGAAGATTACTATACCTATGTGTGGAACCTGGATAACGGATTTCAGCCCGGTGATTCGAGAAGTTTCTATGTCTGGATGTCTGTCGAACTTTAAAAAGGGAAAAAGGGGCCCGTGGCCGGTTATATGAAAGTCTCACTAACAAAAGGAGACCCCTTCTCCTGCATCGTAAGTGTCGTATTCCGCCTCAATTAAACCAAGGGCTCCGGTCAGTTCAATGGTGTCGGTGAGCTGGTAGGCCACCTCCAGTTTAATTCCCTGGGAATGGCCGCTTTCGGCATTGTCCGTATAATAGGTGACCCCATCGGCCTTAAACACATGGACATCCTCAATATCAGGTACTGAAGTGTGGGAATCCATACCCGGTACCAATCCTATGGTTCAAGAAGCCGCAGATCGTGGCATACTTTTAATTCAGGGTGATCCCTTTTAATTTATTAACGTGCCCTGACGCTGCCCTTTAATGGGCGACCCCGTGCCCCCCCAACCGGTATCAGGCCGGCAGGACTTTTACTTTATATAACGGCCACGGGCCGCTTTGGTTATCCAACCAAGAGCCGCCCGCAACAAATATTGAAAGTCTTTTCAGGACCTTAGTGAGACTTTCATATAAAGGCAATTCTGCGGACACCAAACAAAATTATCTTTTCTTTCTTGGCCCTTTTGGGCCAATCTTCTTCTTTTTCAGCATCCGGCCAGTATCGGCTTCCAACTGAATAATAAATTCATCCTTCCCAGGGGACGCCCGGTTCTCTCATGTTTTTGCATCGCATCCCTTTGGACCTTATCAACCGGGAGATTTACAAATTCGCCCCACGTATCAACATACGCCAATAAAGGCTCTGCCCTTACAAGAGGGCCTTTGGCGAGGTTAATGGCCAAAGAACAGTTCATTGAAAATCCGGAGTGTCAATGCGATTTTTCAATGATAATAATCAAAGATCACTCTATGGAAAAGAGGATGGCCACCATGTTCTTCAGGTACTGCTCATCGGACAGCCCGTCGGTGGCCTCGCCGGGAAAGGGCTGAATCTCCTTAAAATAAAGGGCCAGCTGCCGGAAAACCTCAACCCTTGCTTCCGGTGCCATGCTGTTTCTTCGAAGGATGGCCCCGAGGGCCACCTGGGATATCCCTGACGGGACCTTTTGCCTTAGCCGGGCGCAAAGATGGGGAAAGGATTTAAAGGAGTTAAATTTGTCGGGCCGGATCTGGCTTAGCTCGGGCCGGTCAACCGTTGGGGTCCGGATCACAATGGTGTTGGCGATCATATCCCCGATACGCTGCCCTTTGGCTGACCAGGCCGATGCCATGCCGCCGGCCATATAGACCGCCGGCATGATATCAATGGCCCGCAGCAGATTGCGAATCACCACCTGGCCGGGTTGCAGCTCAAGGCCCTGGACATCCATTACCCTGAGGTTGAACAACCGCTTTCCCAAAGTTTGCCCGTTCCAGAACCACTCCAAAAGAATCGGGTAAAACAGGGTTAAAAAAAAGTAAAACAACACCCAAAATCCGGTAAAAAGATCCTGGCTGACAATCTGAAGGACTGAAATCAGCTTGCCGGCAAAGGAAAACAGCGCCATGATGCACAAAAAGTCCACCAGCCAGGCCAGAAACCGGACCACAGGGCCTGCCAGGATTAAGGAAAACCCAATCCCCTCGGGGGTGTTGATGGTTAATGTCTTTGTTTGATGACCGGCCATGGCGTATGGGAACTTTAAGCGGCCTGTCTGCTCTGCAGGCCGCCAAAACCCAAAAAAGCGGTCAATAAACACAGCTGAATCAGGCCAACCCCGATTTTAAGGTTATAGGAAATAAAGGGCTGGTGGTATTGGGAGAGAAACGCCTCCACAAACCCGGCCCACAGCAGCATCAGGGCCACGCCGCCCATGAGGGTGAACACATCTTTGGATACTTTCCGCAGCCGGGATGTCAGGGTGATGGGTTTTCCCCAGCCGATTACGGCACTGCCCAGGACAAATCCGGCCTGGCTGGCCAGAATAATGGCCGGCAGTTCAATGGACCCGTGGGGCAACAGCCAGCCCAGCATGAATTGGGTCTGTCCGGCGACCATGTAATCGGCGATAACCGCGCCGAGATATACCCCGTTGCTGAACAGGATCAGGATGGTGCCGATGCCCCAGGTCACCCCAAGGCTGAGGGCCAGAATCGACACCCGGGTATTGTTGGAGATCAGCTGGGAGGCAAAGGATGATTTTTTGCCGGCCATCTCATCTTTTTTACGGCCTTCTTCTTTGGCCACCCGGGAAGAAGGGTCCTGGCTTAAATGGGAAAATGGCATCAGGGCGTCCTTTGATTCCGGATCAATGGCCGTCAGGGTGCCGCCAAAGGCGCTGCCAAGGATAAAAATGGCCACGGCCAGGTAAAAGGCGGTGATGTGTTTTCTGAACGTTTGGGGAAATTCCCTGAACAGCCACTGAAACACATTAAAGCGCCGGGGGCGGCGGCTGTTCTCATGAATGGCGGCAAAAGACCTTCCCACAAGGGACTCCAGATAACGCCGTATCTCATGGTCCGGGAAAAAATCCGTGAGCCTGGCCAGATCGGTGCTGGCCCGCTGGTACAGATAGTGGAACCGTTCCACCTGGTGGATATCCAGTTTAAGCTCCGGGTCATTGTTTAACCGGTTCAGCACGGATTCCAGCTGGGTCCAGGCCACCTGCCCCTCTTTGATAAAGGTATTGAGATCAAGAATCATATGGCCTGCCGCTGTTTGATGGTTAAATAATGGGAAATGGCCTGGTGGGTCAGCTCGCCGGACGGATGAAGAAAAAACCCGATGCCCATGCGGTGAAACGAGCGCTCCAGTTCCCGCAGCCATTTCCAGACCATGTGACCGCCCAGCCGGGTATAAATCTCATCTTCCGCTGCCACGCTGCCCGAAGAAAAGATGGGGGCTGCGTCAGGAGGCTTGACCATATTGATCACCAGCAGGTGGCGGCGGCTTAAAATATGAACATGGTCCACCAGATCTTTGGCAACGGCCCGGTCATCCAGGCTGGTCAGGAATATTAAAAGCGAGCGTTTGGTGATCCGGCTGCCGATAAAGGTGATCAGTTCGGTAAAATCCGGGGTGACCAGATGGGGGTGAAGGGTGTACAGGATATCCTTGCAGGCCCTGAAATGGGAGGTTCGCCGGCCTGCCGGCATAAACTGCCGCACCTGGTCGCTGAATACCACCAGGCCGAATCTGTCGCCCTGTTTTTCAGCGGCCATGCCAATACAGAGTCCGGTGTTGATGTACTGTTCCAGCATGGTTTCTCCGGCGTCTTTATCAGACAGGCCTTTGCCGGCGGCCGGGCCGGAATCCCTGGCGCTTAACCGGGAGGCATCAATGATCACGTAAACATCCTGGGTCTGTTCAATCTGATAGGTTTTGGTCACGGGGACGCCCCGTTTGGCAGTGGCCTTCCAGTGGATATCCTCGTACAGATCACCGGGCAGGTATTCGCGCAGCCGTTCAAACTCGCGCCCCTTGCCCACCATCTTTTGGACATGGCTCCCGGTATGTTTTCCCGGCAGCCTGGATGCCAGCACCTTCCATTGGGAAAACAGGTCCGGGTATACCCTGACCTCACAGTGAACGGCCTGTTTTTTCCTCAGGGCCCAAAGCCCCCATACCGACTCAATTTCAATGTAACATGCCCTGAGAATGTACTGCCCCTGCCGGATGCCGGTAATGGGCCACTCTACTGAGGCCTTTTGCGCCTCTAATGTTACCGGCCTGGTCTGCCGGGCGTTAAATTGAACATCAGGAAAGGCCAACCCCACTTTAAGCTGATTTAAAGATTTATGGTTACAGGCAACGGAAATCAAAAATGAGGCCTGCCGGTTTTTGGACATGCGGACCAATTCCGGAAAATCAACCTCAACCCCGGAAAGGACCGGTTTTGAAATCCATATATCCAGGATTCCCATGCCCGCAGCCCCTAACAGGAGGATGCCCGAAAGGACAGTTCCGGAACTATAAAAAAGAAACAGATAAACCGCTAAGGCACAAAAGGCCAGATAGCAGAGCAGATTTCTTTTGCTGGGGGCAATGGTTATCATGGCATTTACCTGATTTACCTGGGCACGGCCACATCCGTTAAGATCTGGCTGATGACCTCCTTTTCAGACAACCCTTCGATTTCATACTCGGGCCTGAGGATGATCCGGTGGGACAGTGCCGGGCCGGCCATTTCCTTGATATCGTCCGGGGTGACAAAATCCCGTCCGTTAATGGCGGCAACCGCCCGGGAGGAGAGGATCAGGCCCTGGGTGCCCCGGGGGCCTGCCCCGGTGAGAACCGCACTGTGGGCCCGGGTTTTCCGGACCAGGTCCACGCTGTACTGGATCAGCTCTTCACTGATGAATATATGCTCAAGGGCCTGTTTGAGCTCCGACAGGGAGGCCTCCCCCAACACCGGCTTTACATCCCCCGAAGCCAGGGTTTTTTCAGGAGAATCACTGCCTAAAATCCGGGTGGCAAGACACAGTTCTTCTTCCCGGGACGGGGTATTCATGGTGATCTTGAGCAGAAACCGGTCTTTCTGGGCTTCGGGCAGGGGGTAGGTCCCCTCGAATTCAATAGGGTTCTGGGTGGCAAACACCGTGAAATGTTCCGATAAGTCAAAGGTTTCCCGGTCAATGGTGACGTTTTTTTCCTGCATGGCCTGGAGCAGGGCCGACTGGGTTTTGGCCGGTGCCCGGTTGATTTCATCGGCCAGAAGAAAGGTGGTAAACACCGGGCCCTTAACCAGTGAAAAACTATTTTCTTTTAAGTTAAACACATTGGTTCCGGTAATGTCGGCAGGCATCAGGTCCGGCGTGAACTGAATCCTTGAAAATTCACATCCCATGACATGGGCCAGGGTTTTGACCAGCAGGGTCTTTGCCACGCCGGGAACCCCTTCGATAAGGGCATGCTGGCCGGTAAACAGGACAATCAGGGCCATGTCAATGACATCGTCCTGGCCGATAATCACCTTGGCGACTTCCTGTTTTGTTCTGGCCAGGGTTTCTCTTAAAACAGCGGCAGGCTCATCCATGATCGGTTTTCCTTTCCCATAAAATGCGGCTGATCCGGTTGTATTCATCCACCAGATTGGTTTTGGGGCAGACAGAATCCGGTGTTAAGCTTCGGTATCTTTTGGCGTAAGTGTCAGCGGATTCATTGTCAAATAAAAAAGCACCTTTCCAGGCGTTGATACACTCGCGGATCAAGTCGGGTTTTTCAATGTGAATTTTTAACAGGTTCACCAGGCCTGCCATATGGTCTTTGGCAGAAGCCGACCCTTTCCGGGACTGGGCCATCCGGGCCTGGACCATCTCATTTTGTTTGTCCGGCGGTATCAGGCTGTAGGCATTTTTCCAGACAAACAGCAGCACGAAAATACCGAGCAGCACCACCGGTACGGCAAGGTTGTACTTCCGGATCAGGGTTGAAATCCCGGCCCGCCGGGTGACCCCTAAATGGGTCTCATCCAGAATGATCAACTGTTTGCTGCCGCAAAGGTATGCCAACACGCTGCTGCCATTGTTTTTGAGCAAAGACTCATTGCTGAACACATATGAATCTGCGGCCAGGACAATGCTGCCGGTCTGATATCTTTTTTCCACCACCACCGGCTGCTCCCCGGATACAAGGACGGATTTCCACTCCTCTGAAAAAAGATCGAACCAGAGGGGCGACGGCCATGGAAGGGGCCCTGCCCTTAAATGAGCCGGCATCTGTTCGCCTGCTTCAGCCATCCTGCCCGGTCTTGCGGTTTTGTCATATTCCAGGGAAAGCTTAAATTCTTCAAAAAGATCCACACAGCAGTCCGATGGGGTATCCGGCTCATCGGCTTCTTCTTTGGGCGGCGTTTTTTCCTGTTTGGAAAACGATCTTAAGTTGCCCGGGGTAAAGGCAATGACCAGGCGGCAGCCCGAATTAACGAGGCCCATGATCTGATCCAACTCTTTTTGGGAGATCATGTGGGTTTTTTCTGAAACCACCCCGAGAACGAATATGCACGATTGTTCAGGCAGCCGTTTAAAAGCATCATAGTTTCGCTGAACATTGATGGACGCCATCCGGCTTAAAGCGTCATACAAAGCTTTGGTCCCGAGTGGGTCAGCACGTAACGATGAATATTGGGGATAAATATCCCCGGATTTAAACCGGAGCCAGAACAAATGGGCCATGGCCAGGCAGAACAGGGCCATCAGGATAAACAGCAAAAGGGTAAATTTTTTGTTATCCCGCAACATTGGCAATCCTTTGATGGGCAGCAAAAAAATCTTCAAATATGGCCTGGTTTACCTTTCGCATACCGTACCAGACCTGGTCAACCGTGTTGACCATATAACCGAAATCACGGACCAGCTGTTCGTTTTCATGGGCTTTTCTGCCAACCTCACGGGTATATTCCCGATTGGATTTGTGCCCGGCAATCCGGATAAAGTTCTTCCGGGCAAGGCGAGCCAGGGTTCCCAGATACACCGCGCGAAGGGCCAGCCTTAAATCGCCTTTTTCCATCAATTCTCTGCCCAGATCCACCCATTGATCAGCCGGCAGCTGGTCTGCCAGCACCCCGTCATCAGAGATATCCGGGGCAGCGTCCATTTGTTGTGATGGTTTTGCCAGAGGGTCCCGTTTAAAAAGAGATCTTAAAAAAATCAACAGCAACACCAGGGCCAGCCCCAGCAGCCCTGCGGCCAGAAGCTTGGGGTTCACAAGACTTCTGGGCTCCGGCGCCTGGGGAGTCCCGGGCGGTTTGGGCATTAATTTTTCCAGCCACTGCCAAAAGGCCTCCACCCAGGAGGCCACCATCCTACAGGCCCCGCTGATCTGGGAAAAAATCCATTCCATGCTTTTGTAAAAAAAGCCGGGGGGGTCATCTAAGGTTTCCTTTTTTTCCATGGGCAGGCGCCAGGCATATTCCCTTTGGGCCATGGTCTGTTCAATGGCGGTTCCAAGCTTTTGGGCATCCACACTTAAGGTGACCGGCGCTTGCTTTTCATGGGGAATTCCGTCCTGGGCACGGGCATCCGGGCCCACCAGGAAGGGAAGGATACAAATAAACACGGCAAGAATTCTGGACGCTGATTTGATCAGGTTAAACCGGGCAATCAGGTCCTGGCCGGTTTCCCGGGACCTGTATTCGGCTGTCTCAAGAATACATATAATTTTGATAATGGGGTCAACACACAGATGGGTAATCACCACCACTGAAAACAGATAGGTGGTGTTCATAGGATTAAAGCCGCCCATGGTAAAGACCGAATCAAGGCCGAAAAGCATTTTGGCCAGAAAGGGCAGGCTGTATAAGGTAACGGCCACATTTACGGCCACAAAAAAACCGAACACCCAAAAAATCAGCAGCACCAGATGATTGATAACCCCATAGGCCTGGGCGGTTTTAACATTTTCTTTGATCATTTCATTTAAGGGCACCCGCTCCCGGACCGGCTGGACCAGAACAAACTGATACAGGGTATAGGTAAAGACAAAGGGGATGGTCACCACCAGGGCCACCGGCAGGATCACAATGCCCGTGGTCTGGACAATGGTCTGGGCCGTGACCAGCCGGAAAACCGATCCAATGGACCAGGGCGGCATCACCACCCGGCTGACAAACGCATATGTTTTTAACGCAAACACGGCCTGCCAGGCCTTCATCCAGACAAACAGCAGGGCCAGGCCAAGGGATGCGGTGATGCAGTGGTCTTTGGCATAAGCATTCTGGCTCATGTCGTTCCAGAAGTAGAGCAGCCCCAGCAAAAAGGGCATGGTCCCCAGACAATAGGGGATAAATGATGCCGCAGGCATTTCCCGGGCAACAAAAAACGCCTCTTCGATGAGGCTGATGGCCCGGGCGGCCCGGTTTTGTTTTATATCTGCTGCCATAGATCCCTCCAGAGCGATCCTTCATGAAAGGATGCCGGCAGGGTCAGCAGCACCTGGCCCCCATAATAAAAAAAGAACCATAAAAACAGCACCGCCCCGAAGAACAGGGCGGTTTCCATGATCATAGAGGTAGAACGGGGGCTTTCTTCCGCCGCCGATATGGCTGAAAGACAGTTGGCGCACAACACCCGGTTTTCATGTTCGGTCACGCATTCCCGGCAAAAATACCGGCCGCATTCAAGACAAACCGCCGCGGCCTCCCGGTCAGGGTGGTTAAAGCAGCGCTTTCTCCTTAAATCTGGAAACGTGGCGGCACCCATGGGTTAATGCCTTTCGGATTTGCGGACACAGACAGTGCCTGAAATCCCCAGCAAAAGAAAAGAAACAATCAAAAAGATATCCACTCCCAGAATCACGGGATACTGGAACGGGTCTGTCCGGGATAAGAGTTTGACCATTTCCCAGGAATTGTAGGAAATGGCCTGGGCATGCCGTATATCCTGAAACATGGCCAGAAACAGTTCCACATAGCCCAGAATCCCCGTCATCACCAGAAGCACAATAGAAAGAACCGTGATGGTTTTCACCCTTGAGGCAAGGGGACTGCCGATCTGCCTGATCACGGCAATAATGCTGACGGCAAACCCGGCTAAAAACACCACCCCGGTCAGGATAGTCAACGCCGGCCACCTTAAAAACAGATAGGCCGTTGAAATCATGCCGCTTAGGATCAACACCCCAAATAAGGCCCTGTGCCAGGCCATGGTGACCGGCTCTTTTCTACCGTGTTTTACGAGGGTGGCGGGTTGTGCGGCCATCAGGTCTGTTTTGGCGGCCAAAGCCGCCGGCGACAGGCGTCCCTGGGCCGCTTCTATTTTCGGGACAATGAGATCCATGAATTTTTGGGCTGTTTTCATGGTGTTCACGCAGGAGAGTTTTTCTTTTTGAACCGAGGAATAAATCCAGCACTCACAGCCAGGCCCCTTAAGAAAGGAACGGACCGTAAAAAAAAGCCCGGCCAGGCACAGGACCCCCAAAATGATATCCATGGGCATTGCCCCGTTTTTCCAGCACACAACGCCAAGGGCACCGGTGATCAACACCAAAAGAAGCCGGAGCCACTTCCCATAGGACGGCCCCTTTTGCCTGACCAGGTTTAAGGCCTGGATATCCTTAAAATAAAACCGCCGGTAGGTCTCAGAAATACCCGTGGACTGGACCAGCAGCAAATGGTCCCGGCCAATCCAGAGCCTGTCGTTTCCGATAAACTTCTTTTTTTTGGCACCAAATTTTTGATAATCCGGGGTTATAGATTCCATAAGCGGTATAATTTTAGCTGTTGGCTGTTAGCCTTTAGCTTTTAGCTGTTAGCCTGCGGGTATGCTAAAAAAAACTAACGGCTTACGGCTAATAGCTCTATATAAATGGACCGTGAGCGACTCGCACAATCAGGCCTGCCCAGGCCACCACCTGGGCGCAGGACAGGACCAGGGCCGTAACGGCCCGCCACCGCCTGCCCCTGGGAACAACAGATCCCTTGGATTTCCAATGTTTGAATGTAAAATAAATGGCCACCGGGGCGGTGATGCAGGTTGCCCAGGTAAATACCAGGCTGATCAGGGGCAGGATACTCACCCTTAAAGCCAGGCTGTCATATAATACCCGGTGGGTCTCCAGCTGAACCAGCTGGTTCTTCTCTTTTTCAGAGGCCATGCAGGGAAAGCAGATGTGGGTTCCGTCCATGTCAATATCACATAAGGAACATAAAAACCGGCCGCAGGTTGCACAGGCCACCACCGCCTTTTTGGACGGATGGTAATAACAGCCGGCATCATCAGCCACCACCAGGGTCTGATCCCTGTCTTTTTGCTTTTCCGGCCTTACAGCGGCAGGAAAAACATCGGTCCGGATCATGGCCCGGCAATGGGGACAGGGGCTGAACGTCCGGGTGTTGACGGCCCCTGGATCAATGGGAGCGCTGCATTTTTCACACTGTATCATATATAAAAATTACCAGGGGTTAGCCCTGCTTTTTAATCACCCTTGTGGCGCAGATTCTGTCATGCAGGGTCCTTTTTTCTGCATCAAAACCGGCCATGATATAACCGATCAAAAGGATCATGCCGCTGAGCATTTCCCCAAAGAACCGGGCAAAGGCCCTCAAATAAGAGACCTTCTGATTTTCAGCGGTCACGACCTGAAGCCCGCAGGCCATTTTGCCCGGCGTGGCCGAAAATTTTCCGATAAACCACGTGGCGTAAAAAACGGTAATCCCCCATTGGAGCAGGCTCAGGATAACCGATGGAATGATAACGGATTTAAACGCTGCAGGATCCGACATACCGGCAGGGTCCATTTTGGGCATGATCAGCCAGCCAAGGGGAATGGCAATGCCGTAATTGACAATGGTCATGATAATATAATCAATGAGTTTGGCCCCAAAGCGGATCCAGAACCCCGCATATGCCATTGGCGTGGTCTGCACCCCCTCACGAAGTTTTTGCAGAAAGGCCGGTTTGCACGTCTCACAGACCAGAGAGCCCTGAAACGAAACCAGCTCGTCCTGATAAAAGAGATTGCCGCACTCGGTGCAGATCTCCTTGAGCCGATGCTCTTCGGGCGCCTCTTCGGGCTCCTGGTCATCCGGAAGTTCAGCCCCTTTCAACGCCTCAACCCGTTCCCAGGCAGTCCACTCGTTAATGTCATCATTTTGCACCAGGGTTTCCGGCGTGACCGTCCCCTCGCTCACCAGGGAATCAAATTCTTCGTCAGTAAACGGCCCTTTGGTTTCCCCGTCAGCGGCATAATACCAGTCCATGCGTTCCCCCTTTAAAAATTAAACCACGCCCTGGTCCATCATGGCATCAGCGACCTTAACAAAGCCGGCAATATTGGCCCCGTTCATGTAATTGCCCGGGGTGCCGTATTCCTGGGAGGCTTCCAGGCAGGCGGTATGAATGGACTGCATGATATGCTTGAGTTTGGCTTCCACCTCTTCTTTGGGCCACTTGATCCGCATGGAATTCTGGGACATTTCAAGGGCGGACACGGCAACGCCGCCGGCATTGGAGGCCTTGCCCGGGGCGTAAAGAATCCCGGCATCCAGAAACACGTCGATGCCTTCGGGGGTGGTGGGCATGTTGGCCCCTTCACAAACCGATGTGATCTTGTTTTTCACTAGGTTGGCGGCATCTTTTTCATTGATCTCATTCTGGGTGGCGGACGGAAAGGCGCAGTCTGCCTTATGGTCCCAGAGGGGGTTATGGTCGGCAGACGGATCCGCAGGCGTGTACACGGCTTCAGGATACTTGTCGGCATACGCTTTGATCCGGGCCCGTTTGACATTTTTAAGGTACATGACGTACTGGAGTTTTTCGCCGTCAATGCCCTTTTCATCAAAAACATACCCGGAGGAATCCGACAGGGTGATCACCTTGCCGCCAAGCTGGTTGATCTTTTCCGTGGTGTACTGGGCCACATTGCCGGAACCGGATACCAGGCAGTGCTTCCCCTTAAGGCTCTGGTTTTTGGTTTTGAGCATTTCATCGGCAAAGTAAACGGAGCCGTAGCCTGTGGCCTCGGGCCGGATCAGGCTGCCGCCCCAGTTCAGGCTTTTGCCGGTGAGAACCCCGGTAAATTCGTTCTTCAATTTTTTATACATGCCGAACAGAAATCCGATCTCCCGGGCCCCAACACCAATATCCCCTGCCGGCACGTCGGTATCCGGCCCCAAATGGCGGAACAGCTCTGCCATGAAGCTTTGGCAAAAGCGCATAACCTCGTTGTCTGATTTTCCTTTAGGATCAAAATCGGACCCGCCTTTGCCCCCCCCGATGGGAAGGGTGGTCAGGGCATTTTTAAACACCTGTTCAAATGCCAGAAATTTTAAAATGGACAGGTTTACCGACGGATGAAACCGCAAGCCCCCTTTATAGGGGCCGATGGCAGAGTTCATTTCAATTCTGAACCCCCGGTTGACCTGGACCTTTCCCTGGTCATCCACCCAGGGCACCCGGAACTGGATCACCCGCTCGGGTTCAACGATTCGTTCGACTATGCCGGCATGCCGGTACTCAGGGTTTCTGTCCAGCACCGGTTTGACGGATCCCACAACTTCGGTGACCGCCTGGTGAAACTCCTTTTCGTAAGGGTCCCTGGCCGTTACGATATCCATGATTGTGTCCATGTTTGCTCTCCTGTTTCATGTGATCAACTTTATTGAACCCGGCCGCCCTATTCCCGTGTTGCTGTTTTTTCGGGCACTCTCCTGACCCGTAATCTTATAGGGAGATTTTTAATTTTAACAGACCGGATAGATATCATGCCTACTTTACCATAAAACCTGATACAGGTTAAATATTCTTTGAACATTAAATTGTGGACAGCATGGACTTGGCAGGCAATCACCTGTAAAAAAGCAATCCATTCCGGAATGGGAGATACGAATAATCTCCAGTAGAATTAGTTTTTGGCCATGATTTCGGAAAATGACCGCATACCATAGGCCGGTGACTTGGGGTAAAAGCGACAGATGATACCATTACGGTCTACTAACGGCCACGGGCCGTCTTGGTTATCCAACCAGGAACCGCCCACAACAAATAATGAAAGCACTCAAAGGGATAGTCCGGGTGAGTTTTTGATAAAAAATCAGGTCCGAACTGGTAAAAGTCCACACCTATTCTGAGACAATAGCCCTTACTTTAGCCAAGGATTCACTTACCGCAGAGGCCGGGGCTTTTTCAGCAAACGTCAAACCTCTTTCCACAAAATCAATTGTCTTGACCTGGTGGCAAAGGACAACTCCAGAAATTTTTTTTCCAGTTAGAGCTACTTCAAAACCATGCCCTCTAACCCGGCTTGTAACCGGGGCTACTAACGCCAGCAGAGTTTTTTTGTTAAAAACCGCAGGAGAAAGGACCAGGGCCGGCCGATGTCCCATCTGTTCGTGACCGGCTGCTGGGTCGAAGTCTGTCCAGACAAGATCCCCACGTTTAGGAATGTACTGCTGTTTTTCCGATTTTTCGGCCATTACCATTCCTTTCCTACTGGCTTGTCATTCAACCATGCTCTATCCTCAGAATCTAAGGCAACATTCTCAGGATCACATTGGCCCAAAAGCTCGTCAAGCGTATACTCTTTTCTCTTCTGGATCGGGGTGATAACAATCCTGCCGTCTTTCGCCTCAATGGTAACGGGCTGATCTTTTTCGAGCTGGACCATATCAGCAATTACTTTTGGTATCCTGGCAGCCAGGCTATTACCCCATTTTTTTATAACCAGTTCTGTCATATCTCTCTCCCTTGAAAGTTGAAACATTGTATAAACATATTATAGCGCAAAAGGAAATGTGTCAACAAAGTATCAACTCTTTTAAAAATAAAGATTTTTCCTGACATGAGTTACAGGGATAGTCTGAGGTATTCCGGCGTGTAAAAAAATGAGATTGCCTAATTCGGGGGACACGTGGTAATTCGGGGGACACGAAACTAAAATATTTATCAGGCAATTTTAATTTTGTTTCGTGTCCCCCGAATTACCCCAGACGGCTGAGCTCCCGGTTAAAGTGGAATCAATTCGTGATGATGGGATTGTAAAAAACGGATGAATCGCTACTGAGTCATTTAAATCTGTCATGAAACCTGATATCAAGGATATTGTCTGAATTTTTGGAACTGAAAGGAAACAAGTAAAGGACGTATGTTATTTTTTAAAGACAAGAAAACCGGTAAAGATTGCCTTTCTTTTGTCGAGGATGACAGCAATCAAAACTATGAGTGTGTCTTTTCTGCTTGCCCCAATCCGACTTGTACTTGCCTGACCATAGACATTGATCTTGCCTTCATGACTGGTCAGAGCCGTGGGAATCTGCCCAAACTTAGCCACAGTGTTAAAATTGATCTGGACAAAAGAAAACTGCACACGTCACCCGAAATTGAATTACCGCCTGAGGAAAAGGCTTTTGGAGACCTGCTTTTATCCCAGCTTGGAGATGATGATTTTAAATTCCTGAAAACCAAGCATTTTGCCTATAAAAATAAGATTACAAAAGAAGCAGACATCAACGAAATAGAGGGCTATTTTGACTATGATGAAGTGGAGCTGAATGGGTTGATGTATGCTTACAATGGTATTTTACCGTATGGTGACCAGATTCTGGTCGATATAAAAAAAGAAAAATACCTGATTGTAGACCAATTCTGCCTGCTGCCAAAGTGTAAATGCACGGATACAATCCTGGATTTAGTACCTGCCGGGGAAAATGCAATGACAGCTGAACCCTGGTGTGCCTTTCGACTGAAATATGCAAAAAGGCACTGGGCCGCGATGGAGGATTCTTTTCCTCCCATCCCCCTGGAGGAAATTCGAACCGCCATTGAAGCACAACATCCGGACTTTTACAAACTGCTTCGGAGGCGCCATGAAAAATTAAAAAAGATCTATTTGAATTGCCGCAGGAAACATTATTTACCTCCACAGATCGTAACAGACCCGAAAGTTGGCAGAAACGATCCCTGCCCCTGTGGAAGTGGGAAAAAATATAAAAAGTGTTGTTTAAAATCGACCACACCGGTTGGATTTCCAGACAACCGATCGGACATTTCCGGTTTTCAATTTCCTGGCGATTTTAAACCATAATGCTTTTTTGCATCAGGGTTAAAAAAGTATGAATGAGTTTTTGAAAAGATATTGACAACATGGACAGCGATTTTCCACAGTATGAAGCGGAATGCCAGGGCTGTGATACCTTTTTGCCGGTTAATGATTTAGGACTGTGTGAAGATTGTGCCGGCAAACTTGACCGCGATATGATCCGTAAACGCGATTGGGCGTATTCCGTCCTTGCATTTGGATGCCCAAAAGACAAACTTGAAGATTTAAGGAACGATATTATCAAAAAGCACGGTAAAACATTTGAACTGATTGCTGATGAAAAACCTAAAAAGAAAAAACAGCGGAATAAACGCAAACGAACTCGAAAAAAATAATGAGCCGCCAAAAATTAAAGGCAATAGGAAATAAGCACCGGGCAACTTAGTGGGTTTATAATGATTCATTCAATTTCAATAACGGCCACGGGCCGTCTTGGTTATCCAACCAAGAACCGCCCACAACAAACAATGAAACTGAAGATACCAGCAACGGTAGACTATAAATTGGGCACCGCAGGTGCTTCGCCCTCTTGTCTCTTGTTTCTTGTCTCCAGTTTCTTATAAAAAATATTTGCAAGCCAATTTTAATTTTGTTTCGTGTCCCCTGAATTCGAATTACTGAATTCGTTGAGAAAAACACACAACGCCAAAGGAAACCCAATGGGAAAGGAAATTGAACTTACCCGGCCCCCGGGAATGGGGTGGATTTTGATAAAAGGGCTGTTCAAATCAATGTTCAGGCCCGGCTCTGTGGATGACCCGGCCCGGGTGGAAAGGGCGGCTTTCATTTTGAACCACCAGGTGGCCCCAAAAGCCTTAATTCATGAATACCGCTCGGTATGCGGCTTTGACCCGTCTCCCGGTCAGGCAGACCTTATCCCGGCATGTTTTATCCAGACCCTGTTTGTTCCGCTTCTGGGCAAATATATCACATCTGCCTGTTTTCCCATCTCCCCCCTGGGCCTGATCCATACCCGGCAGACCATTGAACAGTTAAGGCCCGTTAAAACCGGCACCCCCCTTGACCTGACCTGCCGACTTGAATCCATGGTTAAAACAGATAAAGGGACGGTCTCAACCTTCAGCCTGACGGCAGCCGCAACAGCCGGGCCGGTCTGGACCGGGGAAGCCCGGTTTCTCAGCCGGAACAAGACAATAAGCAAAAAAAAACCGCCCCAGGACCATCCCCTTCCCATACATGAAACCATTCCGGTTCCCCGGGACACGGGCAGACGGTACGCCCGGGTTTCAGGCGATGTCAACCCCCATCACCTGTGGCCGTTTGCGGCAAAGCTTTTAGGATTTAAACGGGCCATTGCCCATGGCATGTGGAGTCTTGCCCGGGTTTCGGCAAGCCTTGAGAAATGGGTTGATCCGGGGCAGCCGTTCAAGCTTGCCGCCTCTTTTAAACTGCCCGTATTTCTGCCGGGCCAGGTCACCTTGGGATATGAGCCCCTTAAGGCCCGTGAGGATTCTGCCCAAAAAGAAGATCCGGCATCTGCGAAAGCCTGCGGGCTGTCCTTTGAACTCAGGGATGCCCAGGACGGGCGGCCCCACCTTAAAGGAGATCTGGTTTCCCTTTAAAAAGCCGGTGAAATCTATCTTTAAAATTTGATTTACCCCGGGATTTGGTGGTAAAAAAGCCTCATGAAACCGTCAAACCTTATATCATTTCACGGGGGGCATTCAGGACAATTCTGCAACCATGCCCGGGACAGCTTGGAGCAGATTATCCAGGCGTATATCAGCAAAGGCTTTACCATGGTGGGGATCAGCGAGCATATCCCCCATTTGGAAGACCGGTTTCTGTTTCCTGAAGAGGTTGAAGCCGGGTTAAGCGCACTGGATATCCGCAACCGGTTTGAGCGGTATTTCCCCACCCTTGAGGCCTTAAGCCGTAAATACGCCCCTCAGATCAAAATTTTTAAAGGCATGGAAACCGAGGTATGGCCGGGGTATGAGGCTCAGGTAAAGGAACTTGTAGAGACCTGCAGGCCCGATTACATCATCGGCTCGGTCCATCATGTCAATGACCGCTGTTTTGACTATTCAAAGCAGGTTTACCAGGCCACGGCCCGGGAGTGCGGCGGGATTGAACAGATGTATATCCAGTATTTTGATCTTCAGTATGAAATGATCCGGAAGCTGACACCGTCTATTGTGGGCCATTTTGACCTGATCCGGATTTTTGATCCCGACTACCGGCAGCGGATTCTTTTGCCCGGGATCCAGGAAAAAATCCAGCGGAACCTCGCCCTGATCAAGGCCCTTAACCTTACCATGGACTTGAACCTTCGCCCCCTGTCAAGGGGGGAAGATGAGCCCTACCCCACCCGGTCTATATTAGAACAGATCCGGGCAGCCGGTATTCCCATGGTTCCCGGGGATGACGCCCATTCCGCCGAACAGGCCGGGGGACATGTGGCACAGGCCATTGATCTTCTGGAGGCCATGGGGTTTGATACAAGCTGGCCCATTGAGGCCATAGTTAGCAGCTATTAGCCTTTAGCTTTTAGCTGTGCGCTGCCTGAACCAGGCTAACGGCTAACAGCTAAATACATTACAAAGGAGTAATCGAATTTTGAAAGCAGTGGTCCAGCGGGTCACCCGGGCAGGGGTTGAGGTGGATGGAGAAACCATTTCAACCATTGGAAACGGTCTTTTGGTCCTTTTGGGGGCCCAGAAAGGAGACACCACAAAGGATGCGGATTTTCTGGCGGATAAAATCATTCATTTAAGGATTTTCGAAGATGACCAGGGAAAAATGAACCGGTCGCTTCTGGACGTTGGGGGGCAGCTGCTGGTGGTCTCCCAGTTTACCCTGCTCGGGGACTGCAGAAAAGGGCGGCGTCCGTCCTTTGTTGCGGCTGAAGCCCCGGACCTTGCCAAAGACCTTTACGAATATTTCATGGAACAGACCCAAAAAGCCGGGGTGGCTACCTTCCCTGGAAAATTCCAGGCCTTGATGTCGGTTTCCCTGGTCAACCACGGACCGGTCACCCTGATCCTGGACACGCAAAACAAATGAAACCGGAAAATCTAACCATCATCCTGGTGGCCCCCCAGGGCCCCATCAACATCGGCAGCGTGTGCCGGGCCATGATGAACTTCGGGTTCAGCCGCCTTCGCCTGGTGACCCCGTGCAAAGAATACATGGGACTTGAAGCCAAAAAAATGGCCCTTTCCGCCTTTGGCGTCCTGGAATCGGCCCAGGTCTTTGAGGACCTGCCCGGGGCCCTTCACGATATCCACATGGCCTTTGGCACCACCCGGCGGTTCGGGAAATACCGGAAAAACTTTTTTACCCCGGCCACGGCTGCCCAGAAAATCAATGAAACCCCGGATGATATCAGGTGCGCCCTGGTCATGGGGCCGGAAGATACCGGGCTTGAAACCCGGGACCTGGACCTGTGCCAGCATTTTATTACCATTCCCACCCATGACGGTTATCCGTCCATGAACTTAAGCCATGCCCTGTCCGTACTGCTTTACGAGGTCTCTTTGAAAACCGATGTGGTCAAGAATTTTTCTGACCCGGCCCCCAAAAAACAGGCCACGGGAACAGAAATGGAATCCATGTTTGCCCACATGCGGGAGACCCTGCTTTCCATTGACTACCTGGACCCCCAGAACCCGGATCACCTGCTGCGGACCTTCAGGCGGATATTTGGTGCGGCCGGATTGACCTCAAGAGACGTTCGGATTATCCGGGGGCTCATGAGCCGGATCGACTGGACAGAAGCTCAGCGAAGGGAAAAATCATAACGCCACCCCGGCCGGTCCGCTGACATCATGGCCCGCCAATGGGGTCCCGCTATTGGGGCGCGCAGAAAGCGGCCACGGCCGCCCGTTTAATTTCAACGGTTTCCCATACCTTGCCCGTAACATAGGGTTCGCTGTCCAGCCACTGGCTTTTCAAGGCTTGTTCTGATTCAAAATCACAGACAATCATGGAACCGCACATGGCCCCCTGGTCGTCTAAAACGGCAGCCGCATAGAGCCATTTCCCGGATTCCTTCATTTTTTTAGCGGTTTCAAGGTGCGCCTCGCGGACAGCCATGCGCCGGTCTAAGGCACCGGCATCCGTGCCGTCCGTTCCCATAACGATAAACTGCATAAATCTTCTCCTGCTTAGTGTTTGGACGAAAAACCATCCATCTGCCGCGTTGCACAAAAACAGCTTACTGCGTTTCGTATATCCCATTTAAATCCTGGTATCAATATGGATCTTATGGATCATGCCGGGCAATGGCAGGTGGCCCGGCACATATGCCAGTCCAGGCAAATACGGTTTCAACCCCAATTGTTGCAATTTTTGACAATTCTCCACTCCGGCAAAAATCTAAACCGATAAATGGGATTGAACGATTTCAGGATTATCCTCAAGCTGCCGGGTGGTCAGGTCGTTGACAATTTCTCCCCGGGTGTCCATAAGATAGTGGCGGCCTGCGACCTCGAGCGCCATTTGGTAATTTTGCTCGACAACCAAAAGGGTGATGCCCGATTGGACGCAGAATTTTAAAACCACATCGGTAATGGTCTGGACCAGGATCGGGGAAAGGCCCTGTGAGGGCTCGTCCAGTATAATGATCCGGGGATTGCTGATCAGGGCCCTGCCAATAGCCAGCATCTGCTGCTGACCACCGCTTAAGGTGGCACCGTCCTGATTGGCTCTTTCGGCCAGAACTGGAAAATATTCGCACACTTTTTCATATGTCCAGGCATGGTTACCATCTCCAGGCCTTTGAGCCAGGCGAAGGTTTTCCTCAACACTCAATCCCGGAAAAATGTGGCGTTCTGCCGGCACATAGGCCACTCCGAGCTTAGAGACTTTGTGGGGCTGCCAACCAGTGGTTTGCCGACCGTCAATATATATGCTGCCGGACCGGGGCGGGGTCAGGCCCATAATGGATCTTAAGGTTGTGGTTTTCCCAACACCGTTGCGCCCGATAATTGAGACGGCTTCCTGCTCGTACACGTGCATGGAAAGCCCCTGGATAATGTGGCTTTCCCCGTAATAGGTCTGCATATCTTCAATTTCAAGGATCTTATGCCGCTTGTCCAAGATATGCCTCTCTGACCTGCTGATTGCTGCGAATTTCCTGAGGCGTCCCTTCTGAAATGATGCAGCCGTCCTGGAGGACCGTGATCCGGTCTGAAATCCGCATGACCATATCCATATCGTGCTCCACCAGGACAATGCTGATATCATCGGCCAAATCTTTGATCAAGTCTGCGATATGATGGGTTTCCGAAGGTGACATGCCGGCCGTGGGTTCATCAAGAAACAGGACCTTGGGGTCTGAGGCCAGGGCAATGGCGACCTCGAGCACCCGCTGATCCCCATAGGCCAGGTTTTTGGCCGGCAGGCCGGCCATTTCATCCAGCCCCAGGCGTTCCAGCATGGCCCATGTATCTTTAATGACCGATTTTAATTTTTGCTTTAAGGAAAATATGCGAAAAGAGCCCCCGACTCTGGCCTGCCTGGCAATTCTCAGGTTTTCAAATACACTTAAGTTCTCAAACAGGCTGTTGATCTGGAAGGTCCGGCAAATCCCCATCTTAACCAGCTCATGAGGGGGCGTGTGGGTAATGTCTTTTCCCTTATAAAAAATCCTTCCGGAGCTGGCCCCGATTTTTCCGGTGACAAGATTAATAAACGTGGTCTTTCCGGCACCGTTGGGACCGATAATCGAGGTTAATCCATTATCGTCAACATTGAAACAAACATCGTTGGTTGCCATAATGCCGCCGAATTGGCAGCATAAATTCTGTGTACAGAGCAAGCCTCTCATTGTTATCCCTTTCTCAATCGTCTGATATGGCCGGTCAGGCCGGCAAACCCGGTCGGCAGGAACAGGACAAGAAAAATGACCACAAGCCCGAGAAAAATTTCCCAATGCTCCGTCATGGTACTGATATAGTCCTGGATATAAATAAAGATGGCCGCACCGGCCAAAGGCCCCCAAAGCGACCCCATGCCGCCCAAAAGGACCATCATAAGGACACCGGCCCCGGCAAAGGCGCTCATGGTGGACGGACCGATATACCCTTTATACAAGATAAACAAGGCCCCTGCGATACCGGCGAGCAGACAGGCCAGCATCCAGCCCAGCAGTTTGTATTTTTTAACATTGATCCCGATAAAGGCGGCCCGGCTCTCATTTTCCCGAATGGCCTCAAGCACCGCGCCAAAAGGAGAGTTGATGATTCTGCGGGTGAGAAAAAAACAGACGGTCACAATGGCCAGTGTAAACATGTAAATCACCAGCGGGTCCCCGGAATTTCCCATGGTAATGCCGAACAGGCTGATATCCGGATTGGGCATTCCCATCAATCCGTCATCCCCGCCGGTGACATCATACCATTTCCATACAATGGTATGAAACATCATGCCGAATGCCAAGGTCAGCAAGGCAAAGGACAGCCCCCCGGTCCTGACCTGGACCCACCCCACGGGCAGGGCCACAACACAGGTAAAGGCAATGCCGGCCAAACAGGCCAGCCAGAAGGATGCCGGGGATATATGGATTAAAAACAGTCCCACCACATAGGCACTGATGCCAAGATAAGCATTGTGCATAAACGACAACAGGCCGGTATAGCCCAGCAGCACATCCAGGCTCATGGCCAGCAGCCCGTATATCATCATTTCAGTGATCAGGCTGATGTAAAACCGGTTTCCGGAAACAAAAGGAAATGCGGCCAGGCCGGAAATAAGAAGAAGAATAAAAACCATTTTAACGGGATGACGCCCTGATCCGGTGCCGGGTATGGCTGTGGTTGCCTGCTTTTTCATTCAAACTTCCCCTCTCCAAGAATCCCCCGGGGCATGAAGGCAAGGATCACTGCCATGAGAATGTAAACGATGACCATTGCAAGATCCGTGATAAAAAATTCAGCCAGCGTCTGGACGGCACCGATAAGTAACGCAGCAATGACGGCACCGCGAAGGCTGCCAAGACCGCCGATAACAATGACCACAAAGGAACTGATCAGCATTTCCCCGCCCATGAGCGGATCGATGGTGGTCAACGGGCCTGCAATAATCCCGGCAAGGCCTGCCATAACGCATCCAAGAACCAATGCCCCCATGTGCACATAGCGCATGTTGACCCCCAGACAGGAGACCATTTCCGGGATGGTACTCGATGCCCTGAGAATAATACCGACTTTGGTTTTGTTCAAAAACAGCATTAATGCGCCCATGATGAGTATGATCAGCAGCAGCGTTATCAGCCTGAAAACCGGGTAGTCCGTACCGAGTACGGGCAGCGTGCCCCGCATGAATAGAGGCAGCTCAATAAAACGGGGTTTGTTCCCCCAGATATACTTGATCGAACCGTCAAGAAAAAACATCAGTCCATAGGTTAGAATCAAGGTGTATACCATGGATCTTTTTCGCATGGGGGCAATAATGGCCCGTTCGATGATCAGCCCGATCCCCCCCACAATGAGAGGCGCAATCAAAAGTGCGGCAAAAAAATTCACCCCCGATGCCGTGAGTGTAAACCCGGTGTAAGCGCCCACGGCGTACAAGGCACCGTGGGCCATATTCATTATACGGCTTAAGCCGTAAATAATGTTTAAACCGATGGCTACTATGAGAAACACACCGCCAAGAACAAGGCTGTTCAAAGTAATATCGACTATAATCCCCAGTGTTCCGCTCATAATTTAAAGTCACCCGTTCGTTGTGTTGTCATGAAAATATGAGGGTGGGCCGCCTACTCAGGCGGGCCAAGCTCAGCTGCCGGAAATGTATGCAGCACTTTCATATATACCGTGGCATTAAACGGATTGTCCGGCGCGGCCATGGTTTCCGTCAAAACGGCATCATTGCGCATGCAGTTGTCTTTTGGGCAAATCCTTACCGTACCGTAGGGTCCGTCGTAACTGATTCCCTTGAGGGCCGACGCAATGGCCTTGGCATCCGTACTCCCGGCTTTGTCAATGGCGTTAAACAGGTTCATGGCCCCCACATAGCTGTGAACCGCCGCATCCGAGGGGATGGTTTTAAATTCGTTCCAGAACCGCATCTCCCAGTCGTTAGAGGCCGGGGTGTTGACATTCCAGGACCAGTCCGATACACCAAAAATACCATGGCAGGCCGTTCCGCCGGCTTCCAGTTCCAGGGGGCCGGGGGCTGCGGCGGAAACCAGTTTCACTTTGCTCTGCAGACCGAAATCAAACGCCTGTTTGGCAAAAACCGGAATCACGTTGGTGATGAATGCCATGTATACGCCGTCTGCTCCGGATGCCTTGATCTTGCTGATATAAGATGACCAGTCCTTTGTCTTGATGGGGGCTTTGTCATATTTTTCGTTATAAATTTTAATCCCATTCTGTTTGGCCAGCGCGATAAATCTTTCTCCGGCATCATGTCCCCAGGAATAATCGTGGACAAGGACGTAATAGGTCCGGTCTTTCAGGTCGGGCCGTGAAAGGATTCCCTTGATATTGCCGACGGCGGTCTGGTCATTGGCCAACTGTCCGGATCTAAAAACCATGGGATGCAGGCCATACAGTTTAGTGGTCATGACATGGGTGCTTAAAAAGGGGACATTGAGCTTGTCAATGTTTTTGGCAAGGGCAAGGCCCACTCCACTGGATAAAACACCGATCAATGCCTTGCAGTCATCTTTGTAAACCAGTTTTTCCGCCTTTGAAACCGCAATGGGTGGTTTCACCTGGGTATCTTCCACCAGCAGCTTAATGGGTTTTCCAAGAACCGTTCCTTTTTCCCGGGCAGCCATTTCAATGCCGTACTTCATTTCCAGTCCGCCCTGGGCGGCTATTCCGGTAAGGGGTACCAGCACCCCGATTTTAACCGGCTTTTTTGCACACACCGGATAGGGTGAAAGGAACATTACAGCGATCATGATACCCAATGAAACAGTGATTAATCTTTTCATCTCCACCTCTCAATACTACACAGATAAGAAGTTATTTTTTGCCAAGCTTATGGTATCGCATAAATGGAAAATGCAGCTCCCGCACCGTTGAAAAGGCGGTGTTTATTTGGCCCCCTCACGGCAAAACAGTCTGGCAAAAATGAGTTGTCCGGCAACGGTGGCACAGGGGGTGCCGGCTGCACGAACGCCCCTGGGACCGACAGTGTAACCACCGGTCCCAGGACTAAAGACGTTACGGAAACGTCTTGTTCAGGCGAGAGGTTTACAGTACGCGATATGCGTAGTAAACAATCTGAATTTTATCAGAAAAGTCTTTATTTCCAGGTAGATACGGTTTCGGATCGGAGACCAGAACTTCTTCCAGAATCTTGTCGGCCTTGATGACTTCGAGTTTTCCGGTAAATTCGTCATCAATCATATCTGTACGGTGGGAAAAGATAACCATGCCGCCGGGTTTGGTGATCCGGGCAAACTCGCGAACAACTTCAGGCACATCTTCAATGTAGGTGAGTGTGCCGATGCAGATCAGATTGGCAAACTGGTTGTCCTCATAACGGAAGGGTTTTTCATGCATGTTAACGATGTGTACATCTTCATACACACCTTTGTCTTTGGCAACAGCGGCAAAATCAGGGCTTAAATCAAAACCGATAATACTTTTAAAGCCGCCGGCGGACAGCGCTTCGCCCGTCAGTCCGCTGCCGCATCCGGCGTCACATACCGTACCGTCAACCTGCTTGTATTGGTTGAGCAGCTGCGTTGCTTTTTCCGGCGCATCATAATCCCAGCTTTTTACCGAGTCTTCGTAATTTTTGCCCCATTTGTTGTAATATTCTGCAACTTCTTCCTCTTTTTGACTCCCCTCTGCAAACCATTGATCATTGCCAAGAGTTTCTTCTTTAAATTCCAAACCAGTCTCCTTAATTTTTGGTTAGCGGATCATTTTCACCCGCCATATAGTGGTTGCGGAACCTGCCGGTCCCGCAATAAAATCAACGCGATTGTAACTTTAATTTTATCTTTTCCTTTTCAACAAGAGATTAAGTACAATTTATTCCATTTAAGGTCAAGAAAAAATACATAGAATTCGATATATTATTTTCTTGTTAAAATTGAAAAAATTTGGGTCCGTGTATATTTATAACCGAAATGTATCTAAATTTAAGCTGGTTCTTGCGTGGATAACATATTACTATATAAGATAATTTTTGAAATAAAAACCTCAGAGCTGCATATATTTTTGACCCATAATTATATTGATATCAATGCATCTTAATGCTTTGTGATAGAAATAAAAAAAGGGCGCCGCGGCCCCTTTGGGGAACTGGCCGCCTCATTTTCCGTTATCGGCATCGGCCTGCCGTCAGCCGGCCAGTGGTTAGCGGCCAATTATACCAAAGCGTGGGGCAGTGCCTTCTGGTCCGGGCAGACCATGGCCCTCATTATGGGTGCGGTCCTGTTTTTCATTCTGGAATACGATAAAAGAGGGGAAAAAGCCTTTACCGGAGCGGCCTTGTCTGACCGGTAATACGGCAGAATTTACGTTCCTGCTCTTGCTTTAAAATGATCATTTAGAGCAGGTG
The DNA here is from genome assembly GCA_963663165.1 of uncultured Desulfospira sp. GTDB lineage: Bacteria > Desulfobacterota > Desulfobacteria > Desulfobacterales > Desulfobacteraceae > Desulfospira. The sequence goes on from OY760175.1 coordinate 2,985,725, forward strand.
CAGGATTAAGAGCAAGATGCCTTACACTTACTTTTTCCGGTACCCGCCCGGAAAAATCTGAACCATATCATGATCAAACCCGCGAAGGGCTTCGGACAGCCCAATAAACAAATATCCATCAGGTTTCAGGGCATTCAGCAAATGCTCTACCACCTTTTTACGGGTGACCACATCAAAATAAATCATCACATTCCGGCAAAAAATAATATCATAATTTTTTTTGGACGATCGGTTCAGCAGATTGTGCTTGGCAAATGTAACATATCGCCGGACACCGGGTTTGAGCCGGACAAACCCCTTTTGAGCGTTTTTCCCCTTTTGAAAATAGGCATGCAGCATTTTGACGGGAACTTCCCTGATCCGTTCCGTTGGATAGATCGCCTTTTTTGCGATCTCCAGCATGGAATCAGACACATCAGACGCGAAAATTTTAAAATCATAGGACCGGTCAATCAGCTGCACAGCAATGGAAAAGGCCTCTTCCCCGCTGGAAGAGGCCGCACTCCAGATTTTTAAGGGCCTGTCATTGGGGATGGTGTTGACAATAAATTCGCAGTGCTTGTTTTCCCTGAAAAAAAAGGTATGGTTGGTGGTGGTCGCATCAATAAACCGGTCAAATTCACCCGGATTCGACAGGATCAGCTCAATATAATCGGATACGGAAGACACCCCGGCAAGCCGGACCCGCTTGGACAGCATGGCTTCAAGAAAATGGTATTTTTTCTCATTTAAAACAACACCGGATTCCCTGTAAACGATCTTGGCCAGTTGCAGGTATTGCTCTTTGGTCATTTTTATATTAGGTGCCATGCGATTTTCCCGGATAATGTCTGCTGTCGTCGATTTCCCCTTTGAATGATGAGATGTGGTGGGGGAAAACCAGGGGCGACAGGACCGCCCCCTGTGTTTGTGCCATATATAGATCAAACCAGACGGTTTGATTATTGTCAATAAATAATTGAAGGGAGACCGAAAACCGGAGACGGGAGACCGGAATGCGAAACCCCTAAGGATGCGCGATCCGGTCTCCGGTCTCCGGTTTCCTTCCTTCCGGTTTCCTTTCCATTCCCTTTCCTGTATAAAGGCCGGATGATAAAAAAAGAGTATATGCTTGGACTGCTGACCGTTTTGTTCTGGTCAACTTCGGCCACGGCCTTTGAACTGACGCTCCGGTATATGGATGTTTTTCAGCTGCTGTTTTACGCTGTTGTAACCTCCACCTTGATTCTTGGCGCTTGCCTGAAAGCCTGTGGAAAATTTAACGCGGTTTTCGGGCTTAAGCCCAGGGAGTATGGCTTTTACGCAGGCCTTGGGTTTCTCAACCCCTTCATGTATTACCTGATGGTGGTCAAGGCCTATGATCTGCTGCCGGCCCAGATGGTCCAGCCCATCAATTACACCTGGGTAATCACCTTGTCTATCCTGGCCGTTCCCCTGTTAAAGCAGACCTTTGGCAAAATCCAGATGGCGGCCACCCTTATCAGCTATGCCGGGGTGGTGGTGATTTCCACGGGCACCGGCGGCGGCCCCGGGGAACCCATGAATTATTTCGGGGTGTTTCTGGCCGTGGGCTGCACCCTGATCTGGGCGCTTTACTGGATTTTTAATATCAAGTCCCAACAGGATCCTGTGGTGGCCATTTTCCTGAATGGTTTTTTCAGCCTTCCCTTTTTGGCCCTGTCCTGTCTTGCCTTTTCTTCCTTTGCCGTGCCGCATGCCAGAGGCCTTTTGGGGGCGGTCTGGATCGGCTGCTTTGAATTGGGATTTGCCTTTATTTCCTGGATTACGGCTTTAAAATTATCAGAGAATACCGGCCGGGTGGCCAATTTAATTTTTCTGACCCCTTTTGTATCCCTGGTGTTTATCCACGAAATTCTGGGGGAAACCATCTATCCTGAGACCTTTATGGGACTGTTTCTCATCCTTTTGGGAATCGGGTTCCAGAAATATCATGAGTTTGCGCATTCAACCAAAGGAGGGCCAAGGTGATCAGTTCTCAGACCCTGGCTGTTGTATACGGCATCAGCAGTGCGGTGGCCTGGGGCGCCGCGGACTTTAACGGCGGGCTGGCTTCCCGCAAGGGAATGCTTCTGGGCGTGGTGGCATCCTCTCAGACCATTGGCGGAGCCTTCCTGCTGCTGGCCGCCATTTTCACCTTTGAACCTGTTCCTCCCCTGGCCCATTTTGCTTACGGGGGACTGGCCGGCCTGTTCGGCATCCTGGGGTTGCTGGCGTTGTACCAGGGCCTGGCCCAGGGGCGCATGGGGATTGTGGCACCGCTGTCCGCCGTGCTGACAACCCTTGTTCCCATGGGGTATACCATGCTGCACCAGGGCATGCCCTCCATCCTGCAGATGACCGGGTTTGTCTTTTTTGTTGTTGCGGTATGGCTGTTGTCATCCGGGGATGCATCCTTTAAGATGGCCTTGAATGAACTTTTCCTGTCCGTTGCGGCAGGCCTGGGGTTCGGGCTGTTTTTCATCTTCATAGACCAGGCCAATGACGTGGCCGTATTCTGGCCCCTGGCCGGTGCCAGGCTTGTTTCCATCTCCTTTATCCTGGTGGTTATACGGATAATGAAAAAACCGTTCATCCCCGTCCCCGGGCAATGGAAATTCATCATTCTTGCCGGAGTGCTGGACGCCGCCGGCAACTGTCTTTTTTCCATGGCGGCCCGGCTCGGCCGCCTGGACATTGCCGCGGTCTTAAGCTCCCTGTATCCGGCGGCCACCGTTCTTCTGGCCTTTGTGTTCCTTAAAGAAAAACTTCACCGGGTGCAGTGGTTGGGGGTGGCGGCCGCCTTTGTTTCCCTGGTTTTGATTTCTGTGTAAATAGAGTACCCTGAAGAATAGTATAAATACGGTTCCACAATTCATAAAAATAGTGAAATTTTACATACAAAATATACCTTGCCCGTATCAAAAAGTATATGCTATAAGTATTTATTCATAAAAATAAATGAAAAACTACGCTTAAAATATATGCCGGAAATTTTAGAAGGTATAGGAAAAACAGATCGGCAGCGGATAGCGGCCATACTGCGCGGTACCAAGGGAACGATTTCGGTTAAGGAGGCCGCAAAAATTTTAGCTGTCCCCCCTCAGGAAGCGGCTAAGATGCTGTACAGATGGGCAAAGAAAGGCTGGGTGTCGCGGGTGCGGCAGGGGCTTTATGTACCCGTTCCCCTGGAGTCCGAATCTGCAAATGTGAGTCTTGAGAACCCCTGGATTGTGGCCCAGCAGCTCTATTTTCCCTGTTATATCGGAGGGTGGAGCGCGGCAGAGTATTTTGACCTCACTGAGCAGATGTTCTTTACCATCATGGTGATGACCGAGCGCAAACCCAGGATAAGGCAGCCTGTATACAAAGATCAGTCCTTTTTAATCCGGACGGTTCCAAAATCTGCCATGTTCGGGCTTCAGCCGGTATGGCAGGGTCAGGTGAAGATCATGGTGTCTGATCCGGCCCGGACCCTGGCGGATATGCTGATCAATCCATCCTGCGGAGGGGGGATCCGGATGGTAAAAGAGATGCTGGCCCGCCTGATTAAAACACGGCCTGAGATGCTTGAGTACTTGATAAATTATGGAAGAAGACTTGGCAAGGGGGTTTTGTTCAAACGGCTGGGGTTTCTTTTAGAACTATTGGAATTAAGGGATGAAGCTGTTCTTGAGGGTTGCCGGAAACAATTGACATCCGGGAATGCCAAGCTGGACCCTGCTCTTGCAAATTCCAGGCTTGTGACCCGGTGGCGGCTCTGGGTACCGGAAAATTGGAAAAAGGCTCCGACCCATGATTGATAAGTCTGAAATCATGGCCTTTGCACGGCAGTTTCATTTAAGGGCCAGTGTGGTGGAAAAGGATTATGTCCTGGGATGGGTGTTGGCTGGAATTTTTAACCATCCGGCCATTGGAGGGCAATGGATATTTAAAGGGGGGACCTGCCTTAAAAAATGCCATATCAATACCCAGCGGTTTTCTGAAGATCTTGATTTCACCCTGACAAAGGAGGCCGTGTTAGATCAAGCTACGCTCACAGTTGTATTCAAAGGGATCAGTGCATGGGTCTATGACGCGTCCGGTATAGAACTGCCTGAATCTTTGATCCGCTTCAATGGATATGAAAATCACATGGGAGGCATATCGGCCCAAGGCAAGGTTGGCTATAAAGGGCCTTTGATGCCGGGAGGGGATCTGCCCCGCATCAAGCTTGATCTGACCCTGGATGAAATTGTGGTACAATCCCCTTTAACACTTGAGGTGTCACATCCTTATTCAGACTTTCCCCAAGGGGGGATCCACATCCTGGGGTATTCATTTGAAGAGGTTTTTGCAGAAAAGATCAGGGCTTTGGCTGAGCGGGAGCGGCCCAGGGATCTTTATGATGTGGTCTGCCTTTATCGCCAGTGTGGGGATACCTGTGATCTTAAACAGATCCGGGATATCCTGAAAAAGAAATGCCGGTTTAAGCATATTGCCTTTCCTACCCTGGAAGGATTGAAGAACAGGCCGGAACAGCAGGAACTGGAAGCCGAATGGAAGAACATGCTGGGGCATCAAATAGGTGTCTTACCGGAATTTAAAATATTTTGGAAAGACCTTGAAATGGTGATGGCATGGCTGAACCAAGACGTCAAATGAAAATGTCTGTATATTCTCATTTTTCAATGACTTTGCCATCTGTTTTTCTGGCCTTTGTGTTCCTTAAAGAAAAACTTCACCGGGTGCAGTGGCTGGGGGGTAGCGGCCGCCTTTGTTTCCCTGGTTTTGATGTCTGTGTGAGGGGAGGGGAAGAATCATACACTTTGGCAGCCGTCCCGCGGTGCTGCCACAGGGCAATCGCATGTAAAAAAATTATCCTCGATGATTTTTATTTATATAGGCATTCAAGGTCCCCCCCTCTGTGGTGTTTGGCGTAAGCCAAATCTCTGTGCCCTCTGTGGTTTAAAAATATGAAATCCCGAAGGGGTTGAATTATTCTTCTTTAACCTCCTGGTTTTATAAATTGTGGGCTTCGCCCACTCTTTAAATTTAACCACAGAGGGGCACAGAGAAACACAGAGTTTCAGTGCTGCGCACTGAAATTACATTCGGTAAGCTTAAACAGTGGGAAAGTCACATGCGATTGCCCTGGGTGCTGCCAGCTTTAACTGGACAAAAAAAAATTTTTGTACTATTGATCGGTTTATAAGAAACTGGAGACAAGAAAAAAGAGACAAGAGGGCGAAGCACCTGCGGTGCCCAATTTATAGTCTACCGTTGCTGGTATCTTCAGTTTCATTATTCGTTGTGGGCTTGTGGCCCATGGCCGTTTATATGGAAACCGCAACAGAACGGGGCCATATAAATTAAATTTTCAGATTCCCAGGATAACCCTGATTTTAAAGTGATGTTTTATCATCGTCGATATGTGCAAAACCCTAAGGAGTCTTTTATGGCTAAAAGAAAAAGAAAAGTTATTGAAAGGCGCTTTCAAGACCGCCGGAAAGGATATAACCTTGAACTCATGGACCGGATTGGACTGGAACGACGGAAAAGCGAAAGACGGGACCGGGCCGAACGGCGCAGCGGCTGGCTCCGCCTTGACGGGTTTACCAGTATAAGGACCAACCAGGAAGTTTGACAAAAAGAATTTCGCTTATTTTTTTTTGCGCCACATTTTTGCAAGGTCTTCGTCTGTCGGTGCCTCACGGGTCTCCACAGGGGTGCCCGGGTATTGGGTAATAGTATCCCTGTCCGGGTCTTCTTTGGGCAGGTACCGGACAACTTTGCCGTCTTCATCCCGGTAAATATAGGTTCCTCCTGAGGCGGTGCCGCAGAAGGCCCCAAGGAGGATTGCCATAATTATCACTGTGGCACTGGTTGTCATATATTTCATGTTTGGTTCTCCGTTTTTTAGCCGTTAGCTGTTAGCCGGTGGATACAAGCCCAAAAGCTAACCACTAAAGGCTAACAGCTAAAAGCTGATTTATCATTGAAGGCCGCCGAAACTGCTGTCCGTGGAATCCCCGTCGCAGTCTACCCCGAGTTGGACCCCGAAATCCGCCAGGCTTAACAGGGACTGGCTGCCGTTATCACCAATATCCCCCATGACAAAGACGGCGATCTCGCTTCTTTCGGACTGGCTGCCGAAATCTTCGCCGCTGGGCGAGGTAAACCGGCCGGTTCTGAGGGTATACCCGTCGCTCTGGCGGGTACAGTCCGTATTCGGGTTGACAATCCAGTAGGTTCCCTCTACCGGGGTTTCTTCAACGGATACGTTATCCACCAGTGTAAATTTGTCGACGTTCTGGCAGTCAATTCTTCCCGAACAACCCGACCATTCATCAATGTCAAATACCGGCCATTTCAACGCACCTGGACTGTTTGTCCCAAAGGTTGCATTGTACGGATACCGGATGGTATTGTTATAAAGGTTGTCTGCCCTGGCCCGCCTGGGATCAAAACTGACCAGAGGATTGGCATAATAGACCGTAATATCATTCACCTTCCGGCCGTCAATACTCTTTTCATGTACCCTGACAAACAAACTGGACAGGTCCACCGGGGTGCCGTTGGTTTTGACCATTGCCGCATCGGCAGAAATATCTTTATAGGCCACCCACCGCCGGTTTTCCGCGCCCCCCTGGACATACTGTTCCCACAGGACCACCAGAAGCCTGTTGTTTACCTCGCCGGTCCCTTTGAAGTACGGTTTGATGGAGTCGGGGATCATATCATTGACATCGTTGCTGCTCGGATCATACCGCATGAAGGAAATCCCGTAACCGGCATACTTTCCCGATTCTTCTTCATGCCACCTAAAACAGATGCCGGCTGCGGCATAGTTGAGTTCATCGCCCCAGATCTGTTTGACCTGAATGGTGTAACTTAAATAATGGCTGGCAGACTCCCATTTTGCGGAAATATCGCTGTTCCGGCTCAAGGGAAGAATATACTCGCCAATGGTGTTTTTGGGATATCCCAAAAAGACAATGGTTCCGTTGTCTCCCACGGCATAGATGCCGGTCAGGTCTTTTCCCCAGATAGAGTTTAAATCTTCGGTCACCTCATCATCGGGGTCGTCTACAATTTCAAACCCTTCTCCTTTATTGTACAGGATGGTGCCGTTGTCCCCGACCACATAAAAATCTGTGGCACTGTTGCCGTATATGCCGTTAAGATTCTCCGTGGTGGGAATAAGGCTTGGGGAAATCTGATTCCAGCCGTTTCTCCAGTTGGTGGCCCCCTGGGTATTTTGAAGAATGGCCCCGTTATCGCCCACGGCATACTGGTTTGCCCATTCGCTTCCCCAGATCCCCCTTAAAGGGATGCCGGATATGATCACATACGTAAAAAACTCATGCTGGATGAGGCCGTCGCCCTCATAAAACGAAGGCGCTTTGCTGCCGGAAAATTCCCCGACCATGACATTCTGGTTTGAATAGCCCCCGTAAGATTCGGTAACAGCCCAAAGGCACCGGAAATTGGCTTTCCCGCCAAACTGGCTGATGTAAGCGTTGTAATGGCTGAACTGGTGGTAAGCGTTCCAGCTGTTACTCCAATGATAAGGATTGGTACCGGCTTCGCCGTATCCGTCAAAATGGTTCCAGGCGGTCCCGTTGGCGGCATAGACATCATAGGTTCTCGAATTTCTCCCCAGAATCCAGCCGCTTCCCTCGTTGATCATGACTGTCCCGTCCGCCCCCCCGATAAAAATTTGATCCTTTTCTGTGGCGTCATCCTTTTCATCGGGCAACCCCCATATGGCGTAAAGGGTTTTTCCGTTGCAGGTTGTCACGGCATCGTCTTCAAGGGTGATGTCGGTACCGTCAAAATGGAGCACGGTTCCGTCTTCACCCACAAAATACATGTTATCCGAGGCATTTCCCCATATGCCGTATAAATCCTTATCCCGGACCGCCTCGGGAATCCGCTCCTTGTCAATCACCTCCATGGTATAGCCGGCATCCTGGTCTTCTTCGCTGAAGTTCTGAAAGGTCAGCACGGAACTGGTGGGTTCGTCCGTATACTCGGTCTGTATTTCCTGGGTCGTGGAGACGTACAGATCCCTTTCAGACAGTCCCTCACTGTTGTCAAACTCCCAGTTTTTCAGGACGGTTTTTGCACTAGGGCCAATCCCTTCTTCGTCGTCAAAGGTATCAGCACCCCCGGTACCGCCGAGATCAAGGGTTTCTGCCGTGTCCGGCGGCACGTACAATTCATCGGTTAAGTAAACGTTTAAATCCAGTTCCCGGCTGGCTTCCATATTTCCGCTTCCCGCAGCGCCCACCGATTCAATCCGGACCTGTTTTTTCATGACCACCCTGGAACCCGAATCAAGATTCAGGGGCAGGCTTGCGTCATCAACCGGCTGGATATCCGATAATACGATACGGTTATTGGCGTCTGTTGTCCGCTGGCGGTACCGGTATGATCCTTCATGGGTGTCTTCATCCTCGTACAGGTCAATAAATCCGTTTCTCTCGGGTAAAAGCTCCTCTAAGCTTGCATCCACAGAAATAGAAAAGTCCCCGCCTTCTTCAACCCTGGTGCCGTCAGGAGGGGAAAATGCCAGATACACACAGGTATGGGAATCAACTTCAACCGTCTCGCTGCCGGTCAGGGTAATGGAAAATTCGTCTGAATCCATGGCCGATGCCTTGGCGTCGGGGGTGCCTGCTCCATACGGATAAAATTTACCGTTAATGCAGACGGTACCGGATTCGGGAAGCACATTCTCAAATCCGTCAGGAAACTTGCCAGGCACCCGCATGCTCAGGGAGGTGAATTCTCCATCTGAATTGGCCACAAAAAAATAGGGGTAAATGGAGAGCTGGAAACTGCCGTTGTTGTTCCGCAGGGTCACCTTTTCCTGGTTCATGGCCTCTAACCGGTCAAGCTTGTCATCAAAGTCCCCGGCACTGATGTATTCCCCGCCGGCATACCGGTATCCGGCCTCAGCCACATTAACGGCCCGAAGCTCAATATTCTTTTCCGCTGTTTCCAGGGAAGAAGAGTTGAGCATCAAACCGGCCCCGACCCCCAAAGAAAGGACCACCATCATGACCATAACCGTTATCAGTATGGCACCGGCTTCCCTGTTTTGATGTGTTACCCTCATGTTTTGCTGCCTTTATCTTAAATATGGTTATGGTGCGGTGGGGCTGTTAACCGTGCTGTTGAACAGGGGATTGATATCTATGGAAATGGTCTGGGATGAGCTGTACACCCCCACGGTCAGGGTAATGGCCACCCTTGAAAGGCCGTCAATGGTCTGATCGGCCAGGGTGGTCCAGGCATTGCCGTCCCCATCGTAAAAATCCAGGGTAAATGCATTGACACCGTCAATGAGGGCTGCTGCGGTTTCCGACTCCCGGGTCATCGTAACATTGCTCCCGGACAGGGCAACACAAAAATCCGTGCCATCCCGGGTATAACAGATGCTGTTGGCACCGGTGCTGGACACGGCATCCATATATTTCATCTCCCGGGCCAGCCGTTCCACGGCCAGGGCCATTTTCTGGAAAGCCTCGTTATTGGCCCTGGCCAGCAAAAAGCCTTCCACACTGTTCACGAAATACATGGCAATGCCCGCACCGATAATGCCCATGATCACCAGGGTGGCGATCATTTCAATGAAGCTGAACCCCTCTTGCCCACCTAAAATTCCTTTGTTTTTTATCATCATCAATTTCCCAGCAAAGTGACCATCCGGCTGTTGTTTTTCTGTGCCGTAATCAGGACATACCGGGTTCCGGCTGCAGACAGTTCATCAACCTCCCGGCTGGCATTCGGCGCACTGAAGCTGGTAAAACTGCCGCTGACCATACCGGATTCAAGGCCGGTAACCACAGTGGCAACATCCCTTCTGGCATACATGCTGATATCGGCATGGGAATCTTTTTCCAGCTGGTCCCGGTAATGGGCGTTGACCTTTTCAATGGCCTGAAGCACGGCATAATTGTCCTTTAAGGTCATCAGCGGATCAGAACTGTGGGAAATGCCGTATTTGGTGCTGATCAAAAGGGAGGCGGCAAGGCCGATGAGCACAATAATGATAATGAGCTCTATCAGGGTAAATCCGTTTTCTTTCATGGTACGAATCCTGTTTCATGGGTTACGGTAATGGTTCTCGTATTTCCGTCATACGTCGAATTATCCATTAAAACGATACGGATGTCCGAGGTGGCCCGGGTCAAGGAACCATTGTCCATAAGAGGGCCGTTAATGGTAATGCTGCCGGTTGAGGCGGTGTAGAAAGGAATACCCATATTATCAAACAGCAGGATCAGGCTGTTGCCTGCGGAAACACTGTCAATGGCCACATTCATCATGTTTGTGTTCATTCTGCCCTGGGCATCCATCATGTCCGAGGCATCGGCCCCAAAGGGTTTTGTGATGCTGGTCCAGGCCACTACACCGCTTTGCTCCCGGGCCAGCCAGTATGTTTCGCTATTGGCATCAATGCAGATGCCCCATATGCCGGTATCCGAGAACATGGATTTTGACTGGGCATACCGGATGTGATTTTTTAAGGTCGCTTCCACAGAAAACAGGTCTGAATTTTTACCGTCAAAACTGGCAATGGCCAGGGCCGATAAAAAGCCTGCGATGACCAGAATGGCAATGGCTTCAATCAGGGTGAACCCCCGATTGTTATTAAGCTGGTTTAGTTTCATTTTTTGCCTGATCCCCTCAATCCCCCCATCCAAAATTATATATATTTTATTATATTGGTAATTTTTGTCAATGCCGGGTTATGGATCACTCAATAACAATCACCCCGTCTTTTCCCTTGGTAATTTTGAAATCTGTATGTTTTTGTGTGGTTCCTTTCCCGGAGACCAGGTCTCGGACCGGGATGGCAAAATTTAAATTCTGTCCTTTGATGCACTGAAAGGAGACAATCCCGACCACCTCGCCCTCCATATTCAGAACCGGGCCGCCGCTGGACCCCGGGGACACCGGCGCACTCATCTGGAACACATCGCCAAGGGTCTCATGCTTTCGCCATGCCGACACAATCCCGCTGGAAATGGTCTGTTCCAACCCCATGGGACTGCCGGCCACCACCACCTTCTCGCCCACCCGGGGCAGGTTCTCGGCAATTTTCAAAGGTTTTATCTGATTTTTTGGCATGGTGGTGCCCACCTGGAGGAAATCCTTGTATTTCATTCGTTTAACCGTATATGTGGTCCGGTACCGCTTCTGGTCCCAGGTTTTGATCTGGGCGGTCATCCCGGACGGAATCACATGGTCATTGGTAAGAATCTCCCCTTTTTCATTTAAGAAAAACCCACTGCCGACTTTGCCTTTCCCGTCATAGGAATTGAGCATCACCGTTACCAGGCTGGGCCGGATCTGATCGGCAATGGCCTCAACGGTCTGGCAAAAAGCCGTTGACGCCGGAAGAATCATGGCCAGAACACACCATATTTGGAAAATAATTTTCATGATATGTAACTTTTCAAATTAGATTATGGATTGGATCCCCCCCTTCCGTTTACCGGACAGTATAATGCGGTCAACGCCCAATTGGCAAGCTTATTTAGCCCGTTTCCATACAGCTCCCCCAAAAAAATCGCGCCGCCCCATGGCATTTCGCTTTGTCGCCGCAACATTTCGCCGGGGACCGGCAGCCTTTAAGGGCCCCGTGGGAAGCACAGGGCAATCGCATGTAAAAATAAGTTAAATCTTCAATAAAATGCAGGGAGACCGGAGGAAAGGAGACCGCAGACCGGAATGCGCTCCTCCAAGGGAACCCGGCATCCGGCAGCTATCGCTCCATTTTGGGTCAATGCAAGGTTGGAGCGGGCCATGCCCACGATTCGATCGCGGGCATGGCCCGCTCCAACCCTACCGCTCAAACCAGGGAACTTGACGTTTTCGGTCTCCCGTTCCCGGTCTCCGGTCTTCATTCTATACATTATCATCCATACTCACACATCAAACTATCGGCAGGTTACATGCGATTTGCCTTGAGGGGAACCATTCTTCCCTTGACTTTGAGTCAAATAACACTAACAATCGACTCAACATATGAGTCGAAAATGATGGTTAAACGGCTTAGATTATCTGGTATTTGGGGTCAACGTAAAATCAAGCGGCATGCCGTTTAATTTTACGGTGACCCCCATTATTGAAAAGAAGACTCATCTATGATTTTAGCCAAATTAAACACAAGCCCCCGGCTTAAATTTATCCGGTTCTGTCTGGTGGGCGGATTTGGTTTTTCCGCAAGCCTGCTGCTCATGGTGATCTGGGTGGAATGCGGACATCTGTCATATTTAACCGCCACGGCACTGACCTGGCTTTGCGGCAACCTGATGACCTTTTATCTGAACAAGTCCTATACCTTTCAAAAAAGGGGCACCCGCTGGTGGTTTGAACTGCTTAAATACCTTATGGTGATGGGGGCAAGCCTCGGGTTAACCTTAGGCCTTATGGCATTTCTTTTAAATGGTCTTCATATGAATTACATTGTGGCGACCATATGCCTGGCGGTCCTGGTCATGGGGCCAAACTACCTGCTGCATTTGTTATGGAGTTTTAAATAGGCCATGTTAAAGCTGATCAAACGAAACCTCATTGATAACCGGCCATACCGCCTCAGGGTGATGCTCAAAGGCGGCCGGATCCTGTTAAAGGCCAGGCTGTTTAAAAAGCCAACCTTAAAATATGTGGATGTGGCCATTGATTACCGCTGCAACATGAAATGCGAGCATTGCTTTGCCATCTACAAACTTAAAGACGACACCAGGCCCCAACTGACCATAAAAGAGTTCCGGCAGTTTGCCGGCCAGATCCAGGCCATGGGGTGTGTTCATGTCAACCTTCAGGGCGGAGAACCGTTGATCATCCCGAACCTTGAAGATTACATCAAAGCCTTTAACCCGGCCCGATGCCATGTATCGGTCACCACCAACGGGTTTTTCTTTAACGAAGAATGGGCCGTTAAATTAAAAACCGCCGGGGCGGCCCAGCTGGTCTTCAGCATGGACAGCATGGACGCCGATGCCCATGACCGGTTCAGGCGATGCAGGGGGGCCCATCAACGGGTCCTTGACGCCATAAAACTTGCCAGAAAGCATCAATTCTACACCACGGTGAACGTTACGGTCAGTTCAAAGTCCCTGAGAAGCCCGGGCCAGCATGACCTGTTTGACTGGCTGGAGAAACACCATATCCCTTACAACCCCATTCTGGCCTGTTCCGTGGGGGGGTATGAAACAGACCGGCTTCTGGTTACCGAACAGGATGCGGCATTGGTGGAAGGCCTTTGCCAAAACGGGATCGGCCAGCGGGATATCCACGCCTCCCTGATTAAAACCGGATGCGCCGCCACTTTAGAGCAGGTCTACATCACCCCTTACGGGGATGTGATCCCCTGCCCGTTTATCCAGATATCCCTGGGCAATATCCGGGAAACCCCCATCCAAAAGATCTGGGCAACAGCGGTTCAAGAGGGGCTTCACGGCCATTACCACGGCAAATGCTGGGTGGCCCAGGAAACCGGATTTGTAAAAGCCCTGACCCGGGGCACGGCCCCATACCATACGCTGCCCATTCACCATACGGTTCCCCATGGCCATAATATTTTAAGACCATTCTGGGGCCAGGAATCATGAACCAGGGGGTTCAAAAAAAATATTATGACCAACGTTCAGCAGCCTATGATCGGGATTTTTTTACCCCCACCCCCACGGCGGCCCGGAAGCGGTTTAACAAACTGATTCCACCTGACCTTAACCAGACAGACTTTCAAACCATATTGGAGGTTGGGGCCGGCACCGGGGGATACACAAGGCTTTTAAAAAAACTGCCCCACCATCAAATGGTGGTTTCCGAACTGTCATTTAACATGCTCACGATTTTAAAAGGAAAGGAACAGCCCCCAAACCGATCTGCTTATCTGGCGGCCGATGCCGCGGGCCTTCCCTTTTTTGATGAAACCTTTGATAATGTCTTTGCCTTTGCCTGTTTTCATCATATATCGGATACCGCCGGGGCCTTTAAAGAAATTTACCGGATCTTAAAGCCCAAAGGCCGTTTTTTTTTGATGGAACCCAACCCCGCATTCCCCCTGAACAGCCTGATGGGCATCTTAAAAAAACATGAGCGGGGAATGGTGTCATCATGGCCGGCCAAATGGAAAGCCCAGGCCTCGTCAGCCGGATTCCACTGCACCCGGGCGGCGTTTGGGTCCTTTTTTCCGGGAAAGCCGTCATGGATGGAACCGGTTTACCAGGCGGTGGAACCGGTAATGGAAAAAATGCCCGTTATCAGAAACATGGCTATTTTTTGTTTTTTTACCTTTGAAAAATAAACAAACGGACACCCATAATGAAGGTCTTCTTCCTAAACCCGCCGTTCAAACCGTTTTTTTCCAGATCGGAAAGAAGCCCCCAGGTGGCCAAAAGCCGGACCCTTTACTTTCCGGTATGGCTGGCCCAAAGCGCGGCTTATATTGAAAAAAACGGCCACACCATTGATTTTGCCGATGCCGTGGCCCAGGACCTGTCGCCGGGTCAATGCCTTGAACGGATTCAACGGTTTGGCCCGGGCCTTGTCATCATGGAGACATCCACGGCCAGCATTATGTCTGACCTGGGCGTTGTCAAAAAACTTAAAGAACGCCTTCCCGCCATAAAAACCGCCCTGTGCGGGACCCATGTGTCTGCCCTGCCCGAGTGGACCCTGAAGGCCTGTCCTGAGTTGGACCATGTGATCATGGGCGAATATGAGACCGCCACATTAAGCCTGATACAGGCCATGGAAAAGGGGCAGGCTGAGTCGGCACAGGGCACGGCCTGCCACACCGGCGGCCGGATAAGGGTGAACCCGGGAGCGGGGGTTATTCAGAACCTGGATGACATCCCTTTTGCCAGTGCCATATACAAACGGTTCCTCAACCATAAAGATTATTTTTTTGCGGCTGCCGATTATCCGGGAATCATGCTGATGACCGGCCGGGGGTGTCCCAACCAATGCGTCTGGTGCCTGTTCAACCAGACCCTTCACGGGCGAAGGTACCGGTTCCGCAGCCCGGAAAAGATCATTGCGGAATTTGAATATATCATCCAAAATTTCCCCGATGTAAAAGAGATCTGGATTGATGACGACACCTTCACGGCCAATAGAAAACACCTGCATAAGGTCTGTGAGCTGATCATTGAGCGAAAGCTTAAATTCAAGACCGGACCCTTTAAGTGGTACTGCAATGCCAGGCCCCCGGTCAGCCTGGAGTCTTTAAAGCTGATGAAAAAAGCGGGCTGCCGGCTGATCGTGGTAGGGTTTGAAAGCGGCTCTGAAGCCATCTTAACCCGGATGAAAAAAGGGTATACCCTGGATAAGGGCATTGCACTGATGCAACACACCAAAAAGGCCGGCATCCTGGTCCATGGGTGTTTTATGGTGGGCAATGACGGGGAAACCAAAGAGACCATGGAACAAACCCTTGCCCATGCCAAAAAGCTGCTCCCGGACAGTGCCCAGTTTTATTTTGTCCACCCTTATCCCGGCACCCGCTACTACGCCTGGGCCGCCCAAAAAGGCGTTCTGGCTTCAGATAATTTTAACGACTGGCTTAAGCCCAACGGGCAGCACCGGTGTGTGATAAACCTTCCCGGCCTTGGGGCGGAACAGCTTGAGGATTTCTGCAACAGGGCTTATAAACGGTACCACTTTTGCGCGCCCTATCTTTTCATGAAATTAAAGCAGTTGTTCACCCATCCGGCCGAAGGGATCCGCAGCCTCAGGTCTGCCCTTAACTTTATCGCCGGTGCCCTGTAACATGGCCGAACCAATTGACATCACGGTGGTGATTGTCTGCCTGAACGAGGCGGCCAACATTGAAAGATGCCTGAACTCGGTTTTGAACCAGGATTTAGATGCCCCCTATGGGGTCAGTGTTATTGACGGCGGCTCCAGTGACGGCACCATTGAAATCATCAAAAATTTTCAAAAAAAACACCCTGGTTTAAGGCTGCTCAACAACCCTGAACAGGTCATTTCACCGGCCAGGAATATGGGCTGGCAAACGGCCCAGACACCGTTTATCGCCTATATTGATGCCGACTGCAAGGCCCCTTCGAACTGGTTGAGGACCCTTCTGGCCGGGTTTAAACATCTTGAGGCCAAAGGGGTTAACCCGGCCTGTGTGGGCGGCGGCAACTATCCGCCGGGCCAGGCCGGCGACTTTTATAAAGCCATTGATATTTTCACCTCCTCGCCGTTCGGGAACAGGGGAACGCTTCAGACCCATATGCCGGAGGATATCACCCAAATTAACCATGCCCCGACCTTAAACACCCTGTATCGGCGAAAGGCAGTGGAACAGGCCGGCGGCTTTGATGAAAAAAGGTTCCCCCTGGTCGGAGAGGATGAAGATCTGAATACCAGGCTTTCGGACATGGGCTTAGGGATATACTTTATTCCCGGTGCCCCGGTGGCACACTACCAGAAAAACGACATCCGGTCCTGGGCGAAAAACATGGTGACCTATGGTTTTGGAAGGGTTAAGCTCATGAAGCGGCACAAACGGCTTTTCAGCCTTAAAAATTTTATGCCGCTGCTGCTGCCCGTTGTGATGGGGCTGCCGCTTCTTTCTGTTCTATCCTTTAACACCGGTATTTTTTTGGGGTCTTTATGCCCGCTTGCCTTTTATCTGCTTTTTTTTCTTTTCCACAGTTTTACCCTGACCCGTAAAGCAAAACGACCGAACCTCTTTAAAACCGTATTCGCCCTTTTCCCGGTCACCCATTTTTTTTATGCCGCAGGCATGGCAAAAGCCTATTGGGAATCGGTAAAAGAAGTCTTCTCCACATAGGTTTCAACACAAAACAGGAACAAGGATGTGCCGATAATCTGAAATCCCACGATCAGGCAGGTAACCGACGGGACCACCCACCGCATGGTCATGGCATTGTCAAGCCCCCCGAAATGTTTTGAGCCCCAGTAGCCAAAGGCAATGGCGAACAACACCGCCCCAAGGCAGATAAACAGGGCGCCAATGGTCAGCCATGACTCCATTTTATAATATTTCAATATCTTATGGGAGATGCTCTTTTTTCTGAGCAAGGGGATATTGCGATGGATCAGGACCTTTGAATACAGGCCGATCTGGATGAACTGAAGCCCGATGATAAAGACCACGGCCATGTACAGGAGCCTTTGGGGGCCGGCATCAAACCCGAGCACCGAATAGGGGGTGATCACCATGGAGGCGCTGGAAAAAAAACCGATAACGGCCATGATAATCCCGGGATAAATAAACAAAAACTGGGGGCTGTACACAAACAAAAACCGCAAATGCCGCCAGCCGTCCCGGAAGGGATTTAAGTGGGGCGGCCGGTCCCGGCCGTCTTTGCGAAGGGTGACCGGGACCTCCATTCGCCGGATATCCAGCAATGCGGCTTTAACGATAATTTCCGAGGCAAATTCCATTCCCGAAGAATTTAAGTCCATGGCGTCATAGGCTTTTTTCGTAAATGCCCTGAGGCCGCAATGGGCGTCGGAAAGCCCGGACTTGAAAAACAGATTTAACACGCCGGTCAGCAGCGGGTTCCCGATATACCGGTTTTTCCAGGGCATGGCCCCTTTTTCAATCTGTCCTTTCAAGCGGGTGCCCATGACCAGGCCGAACCCGTCTTCATGAAGGTGCTTTATCATGTCAAAGGCCTGGCGGAAATCGTATGACCCGTCAGAATCCCCCATGACGATGTATGTCCCGAGGCTTTTTTTGATGCCGTACCGGATGGCGTTGCCGTACCCTTTGTCCGGGCAGTTGACCACCCGGCCCCCCAAGCGTTCCCCAAGTTCCTGGCTGCCGTCAATGGACCCGTTATCCGAAATAATGATCTCGCCTTGAAGCCCCAGTTGTTCACGGCATTTTTCAAGGCATTCCCCGGCCCATCCCATGCAGGTGCCCAGGGTCTTCACTTCATTGAGACACGGCATTACAATGGAAATATCAATCGGCATTTTTTTGATTCCAATTAAGGGGGTCCCCCTGTTATCTGGGAATCCTTCCACTCCAGATCTGAGGTTTTATTTCAAACCACTCCAGGCCGGCAATATCGGGTTTAGCCTTGCCTTCCAGGACAAACCGGTCCTTTGGGGTCATTTTAAAAACAATAAGCGAAAGCTTTTCTTTGGCCCCCAGAGAAAACATGATCTGATGGTAAATATCCAGGTTTTCTTTGGGCATGACCGTTGCATCCGGCCCCAGAAAATACCGCCAGGGCGCATTGGGGTTGGCGTAAAAGGTTTTATAAAACAGGTCCATGGAAATATTGTAAAAAATCCCGTCAGGCTCCGGTAGCCACTGGCGGGTCTTCTCGTCGGCCAGATCCGGTGCCTTGTTATACATGGACTTGCTCCAGCGGCCGTCAAAATCCCCGGATAGCACCAGGCAGAAAACCAACCCCGTACAAAGGGCAATCAAAGGCCGTTTAAAGGACAGCAGGGGGATGCAAAGGTCCTGGTTAAAAATTTCTTCAACCTCTTCATACAGCCAGACAAAGTAGGCGGGCACCCCGAAATCCGGCCAGAACCGGTTGACCTTCATGGACAAAACCCAGGACAGGCAGACAAGGATAAACATGGGGTTCAACATCCGGGACCGGATCTCTTTGCCCGAGGCTTTCCGCCATAAAATCAGCAAAATCATGGGCAAAAAATCCAGGATGGACTGAAGCCTTGGCACCAGCTCGCCCACCCGCATCCAGGACAGCACCGGCCGCTGGGCCGACCCGAAAACCTCTTTGGTGGTGGCAACAAAAAACTCGTAAGGCTCCAGGGACAAGGCTGCGGCCGTGACAACGGCCAAGGCCCAGACAATGGCCAGTCTATAACATTTTTTGGCCTCCCCTGCCATCAGATAGCAGCCGATGGGCAGCAGAAACAGGAACCATACCGCCCTTAAGGTCATGGACAGGGTCAGGACCAGGTATAAAAAGACCAGATACCTTAAATCAAATTTATCCCGGTAATGCTGGGCCGAAAGGCCGATCAGGGCCACGGCCGCCACCTGTGAAAGAAAGGGCCTTCCCAGCATATACCGCATGGGATTGACAATCACGCACAGTCCGATGATCAGACAAAGGGCCCATACTTCAGGCCGCTTGACCACAAACGCCGGCAGGGCAAAGTTCAGGGCCAGCATAAACACGATGGAGAAATACAGCAGACTCTCCTTTGGCATGCCATGGTCAAACAGAAAAAACAGGATGGTTTTCCAACCGAAATGGATATCAAACAGCGGCCATGACCCCATTACCAGGATCTGGTTCCAGTCCTTCTGGCAGACGGCCTGGCCCACATGCCTTAACCCGTCATCGGTGGGCATGTAATCCAGGCTGATGATGACCACCGCGCTCCACAAAAAGAACCAGAGAAATACCAGAAGACAGGCGGCCGGGATACGCTGCTTGATAAGTTCCAATTTAGATCCCAAGGCAGCTGATGAAAAATAACGAAGACCGCTGGGCCGGCCTTCATTATTTTCCTCAGGCAAATGGTGGTATTGGGCAGGGCCCAAGGGTTAGTATAGCTCGACCCCGCTTTTGGTATTGGTCATGGTACCGTCGTCGCTGGTTACCGTAATATCGACACTTCCGGCGTTTCTGACGTAAGTGGCCATGTAATCGCCAAGGTCATTGTCCACAGAAGACATGGCTGCGGTCAATGCCGCATTGGTATCACCGTTCTGGACCATCAGCTGCCGGGAATATTCCATGGTGATGTTGCTGATAGCGGCGGCCATGGCACCCTGGGCTGCCTTTTCTTTGGCCTGTTCAACCATATCCAGGTATTTGGGAACGGCAACGGCCGCTAGAATACCCAGAATGATCAAAACGGCGATGATTTCAATCAAGGTAAAGCCCTGTTCGTTTTTAAGCACTTTTCTCATGGATTTTTTCATTTTTCTCTCCTTTAGTTTGGGTATAAACATTAAACCACATTTATTTAGCCTCGGCCATGGGTCAGATTGCCTTTCATTGAACAATCGTAGCACAAGCCGTGCCAAAATCAAAGAAAACGAAAACTTTGCAGCGGCATCGTCTTCTCTTTATTAACAAGCTCTTATTTTGGCAGGCCATTTGGATTGAAACCCGCCAGGATAAATGATAATTCCTCCATTATTTGAAGCCGCTTCATAAAGTGGAGATTTCATTTGAACTCCCCGGCATTGATCCCATATTTTTTAATCCGGTTCCATAGGCTCCTGGGTTTGATCCCGAGCATATCGGCTGCCCTGGCCTGAACCCCGTTGTTCTGTTTAAGGGCCTGGACAATGAACGCCACCTCAATCCGGCCCAGTTCGTCATTTAAGCTGAAACCTTCTTCATCAGGCAATACAACCGGATCCTCCTGGGCTTTGGCCGGTGTTGCCAAACCGGCGGCCTGCTGAAAATCAAAATGCTCTTTTTGCAGCACCTCCGTGTCACAGCAGATGACGGCCTGTTCAATTTTATTTTCAAGTTCCCGGATATTCCCCTTCCAGTCATGGGATTTTAAAAACCCCATGGTGTCATCGGAAATTTTTTTGCCTTTTTTCTGGGCAAAGTGTCCGGCCAATAGTTCGATATCGTTTTCCCGCCGGGCCAGGGGCGGCAGAATGATATTGAACACGTTGAGCCGGTAAAACAAATCTTCCCTGAACCGCCCCTGGGCCACCAGGGCTTCAAGGTTTTTATTGGTGGCGGCGATAACCCTGACGTCGACCTTAAAGGGTTTCTGTCCGCCGACACGAAAAAATTCGCCGTTCTGCAACACACGGAGGAGCTTCACCTGAACCTCCTGGGGCATTTCGCCGACTTCATCCAGAAAGATGCTCCCCTTGTCCGAGCGTTCAAAACAGCCTTTGTGAAGGGCCACCGCTCCGGTAAAGGCGCCTTTTTCATGGCCGAACAATTCGCTTTCAAGGAGGCCCGGGGATATGGCGCCGCAGTTTACCTTGATCAGGGGCCCGTCCTTTCGGGGGCTTTTTTCATGAACCGCATCGGCGATCAGTTCTTTTCCGGTTCCGCTCTGGCCCAAGATCAACACCCCGGCAGGGGACGGTGCAACCTTGAGGACCTGCTCCAGGACATAGGCCATTTCCCGGCTTTTAAATAAAATATGGGGAAACTGGTCCTGGAGCTTTTTAATATCGCTTCCAACGGCGATTTTTCCGAACACTTTCCTGTATTCGTCAAGCTCATCCAAAAAAAACCAGTTGCGATGCCGGTTTTTGTTCATCCGGGTTTCCCTGCCCGTTTCCGTTCCGGTATTTTCCGACAGGGAAATGTTCTTGTTTAACCGCTCCAGCAGCTCTTCCGTTGGTTTTAAGACAAACCTCAAGACCGCGTACCCCGTGGCAAAGGACCCGCTGAAAATTAAAAACCCGGCCAGGCTGTGGATCTGGCCGGTATAGGGTGAATTCCCCAATACCGCTGAAATCTGAAAAGAAACAATATACGCAAACACAGAGCCCATCCCCCAGACAAAGGGAACGAGAAAGTATATGCTGATATTGATTCCGCTCATATCGTTGCAAACCGGATGAAAGATTAAAATGGCTATTGCACCATCTGGGTCAAATCCCACATGGGCAGGAAAATCGCCATGGCAAAAAAACCGACCACACTGGCCAGGCCGACCACCAGGATCGGCCCGATGGCTTCGGACATGGCTTTGGTGCTGTATTCCACCTCTGTATCATAATGGGATGATATCTCTGCCAGCATATCATCCAGGTTACCGGATTCCTCTCCAATGGCCACCATATTGATCACCATGGGGGGAAAATATTTGGACGACCGCAAGGGCTGGGAAATCCCCCGGCCTTCAGTGAGCATTTCCTTTATCCGGTTAAATTCCAGGGTAATGGCGTCATTGCTGATGGTCTTGGACAAGACGTCCATGGAATCCAGAACCGTTACCCCGCTCATCTGAAGAATGGAAAAGATAGAAGCAAACCGGGACATGGCCGCTTTGAGCATTACCGGCCCGACCAGGGGCATTCTCAAAAGGGTCCGGTCTTTGACGACCCGTCCGTTGTGGGTTTTAAAAAAATAATAGTGGCTTAAAAACAGCACCGCCGCCACACTGATGATCCCCACATGCCAGTAGTTGTGGATCACATGATACAACATCAGGCACATCTTGGTGGGAAGGGGAAGGGCAATCCCCACCTTCTCAAAAATAGAGATAAACTTGGGGATAACAAAATTTAAAAGCACCATAAAGGCCACGCCCAGAAAGCCCAGCACCATCATGGGATACCGCATGGCCGATTTGATATCCGCCTTGATTTTGGTTTCATGCTCAATGATGTAGATCAGCCGTTCAAGCACCTCGGGCAGGGCGCCGGAGGCTTCACCGGCATTGATCATGTTGCAGTAAAGTTCGCTGAACACGTTGTCGTGTTTGGAAAATGCCCGGTAAAGGTTGGCCCCTTCCCGGACATCTTCCCTGATCTGGGAAATCACCTTTTGCAACCGCTTATTCTCGGTCTGAAGTTCCATGGTGCTCATCACATCCATCAGCGGCACCCCGGCCTGGACCAGGGTTTTGAACTGCTTGGTAAACAGGATCATATCCCGGGGCTTGACCGGGGTGAGCCGGTCCGAAAATTTTTCCATAAACCCGCCGCCGCCCAGGCCGCCATGGCCCTTTTCTTTGACGGTTTCCGGGATATACCCCCTGGCAGACAGCATATCAAAGGCAAGGTCCCGGGACGGGGCCTCTATGTCTCCTTTGACCTGGGAGCCGTTTTCATTAATGGCTGTATAAGAAAAAAGCGTCATGGCTTACATCATTACGGCGGAAGCCGCCTCCTCCGGGCTGGTTATGCCATTGGCCACCTTAATGGCGGCATCCTGTTTCAGGGTCTTAAGATGCCCTGAAGCTTCACAGATCCGGGTGA
Organism: uncultured Desulfospira sp.; assembly: GCA_963663165.1. Taxonomy (GTDB): domain Bacteria; phylum Desulfobacterota; class Desulfobacteria; order Desulfobacterales; family Desulfobacteraceae; genus Desulfospira. The sequence goes on from OY760175.1 coordinate 3,008,619, forward strand.
TCTCCTGGGCCGGTTTTCCGGACAGGATCATCTGCTGGACATCCTGGTTGATGTGCAGGACCTCATAGAGCCCGGTCCGGCCGGAATATCCCGTATCCTTGCACTGAAGACACCCTTTTCCCCGGACAAAATCAACCCCCTGGGCCTGGTCAAGCTCCCAGAATTTACGGACCGGTTCGGGAGGGGAGTAGGACTCCTTGCAATGGGGGCAGACCCGCCGGATCAGCCGCTGGGCAATGGCCACCAGCATGACCGAGGATACCAGGAAAGGCTCAATGCCCATGTCCACAAACCGGGTGACGGCCCCGGCCGCATCATTGGTATGCACGGTGCTGAGCACCATATGGCCGGTCAGGGCGGCCTGGACCGCAACCCCGGCGGTTTCGCCGTCCCGGATCTCACCGATCATGACCACGTCCGGGTCCTGGCGCAGGATGGCCCGAAGTCCCGAGGCAAACGTCATCCCGGCCTTTTTGTTGAGCTGGCCCTGGCGGACATGCTCCATCCGGTATTCCACGGGATCTTCAAGAGTGATGATGTTCACGTCCGGGGTATTGATGATCTTGAGCATGGAAAACAGCGAGGTGCTTTTCCCGGACCCGGTGGGGCCCGTGGCCAGGATCATGCCATAGGGCATTTTGATCATCTTTTCGATGAGCGCGATATCTTTGGGATCTACCCCAAGCTTGTCCAGAGAATAAATCCCGGCGCTGGTGTCCAGAAGGCGAAGCACCACGTTTTCCCCGTATACCGTGGGGATGGTGGACACACGGATATTGATCTCTTTGTCCTGGACAAAGATAGTGAACCGCCCGTCCTGGGGAATCCTTGACACTGAAATGTCCAGGGAGGCCAGAATTTTAAGACGGGAGACAATAGACATGAACATGCCCTTGGGCGGGGCCGGTATATTGTGCAGTTTTCCGTCCACCCTGAACCGGATTTCCACGTAGGTCTTTTCCGGGCTTAAGTGGACATCCGAGGCGCCTTCTTTGACGGCCTGGGTTAGAATAGAGTTGACCAGACGGATGACCGGGGCTTCTTCGGCCATGTCCATGAGTGAGGAAATGGCATTCTGGCGCTGTTCCTCCATCTCGTCCTGAACATCCATCCCCTCCATTTCCTGGATGTTTTCCATCACCCCGTCGGAACCCGAATAGGTACCGTAAACCGAGGAAATCAGGATCCCGAGTTCCTGCTCCGTGCAGATCACTGGCTCGACTTCCGTGTCTGTATAGACCTCAATATGATCCAGGGCATTGATGTCCAGAGGGTCAGTCATGGCCAGGAACAATACCGTGCCTTCGGTATGAATGGGAACGGCCTGGTATTTTCTGGCCGTATCCACATCAATAATATCGGCAAGGGCCGTGGTAACCGCAAATTCACTGGGGTCGTACCGTTTGATTTTAACCTGGTCGGAAATCAGCTCTACAATGGCTTTCTCACTGACGATGCCTTCTGAAATCAAGTGCTGCCCCAGGCGTTTGCCGCTTCCCCTCATGGCCTTCAACGCCTGTTCGAGCTGCGCCTTTTCCAGTATTCCGGCTTCAACGAGCATTTCACCCAGGCGCTTGCGTTTATTTATCATTCATTTCCTCTCTTGCGCTTATAAATCCAATCGCTACAAAATTTTCCGGTCCTGAATCAGATCGGCAATATGGGTTTCCTTAAACATCCAGGCAGATGCCGGCTGATGAAATAAAAAGAACCGGGCGGTCCTGGCATCGGCAAACACCCGGTCCATGACCACATAAAACACAAACCCGGTAGAACGGTTCCATGCCGGCAAAATCCGGGCATCCAGCCCCTCCTGGATGCACTGCCTTGTTTTATCATAGGCCTGGCCAAAATTTAGAAACCGGCCGGCCGAGAGACAGGCCTTATCCTTGGTCCACGGGTATGTGGATGTCCGGATCACCGGGAAATGGATATGCTGTCCTTTCATGACCCAATTGGGATTCTCAATTCCCGGGTTCTGTGCCAGTACCTGGTTGATAAAATCAAGGGAACATGATCCATAAATAGCTGTGATCATGGAATAAAGGGTTTCCTGCCCCCCAACGGTGACCGTGCCCAGCAGCAGCGGCATATCCGCTGCCGGGCCGATGTTTTCGATGGCGTTGGCCCCTGGTCCCGGCATGTGGGATTCCTCGGCCAGAATCGGCTCATGGACCGGGTTGACCGGCGGTGCCGTGGTGACCGGGGCCGCTTTGGGGACCGGGGCTCTGAGAATGGGTCTGATCACCGTGGCCGGGGCCGCCATGGCCTGCTGGACCGGCATGTTTTGTTCTGCATGAAGCCCGGCCGCCACCGGTCCGGTGGCGCCTGACAGCCAGCCGAATAATCTATTGTCAAAAAGCATCCCGCTGTTGATGGCCACCAGCAGGATCAGGACGGCTGCGGCCAGGGAAACTGCCGGCATCATGGAGACTTTGGTCTTCCGGTCATGGGGAAACACCTCAGCCCCGCAGTGATGGACAAAATAAGAGCCGGCCACAGGCTGGTTCCGGATAATCATGGCCAGAATAACATCATGGCACAGGTTGATAATTTTCCGGGGATACCCCCTTGTGATCCGGTACACGGCCCAGAATCCGGAAAATGTAAACCGCGGCAGGTCACTGCTGTCAAAGTATTCGGGGGAGGCACTGCTGGAGATCCTGAACCGGATCAGGTTCCGGGTTTCGGCAAACCCCAAAGGAGAAAACGTGTACCGAAAGTTGATCCGGTCTACAAAGTTTTCCATATCCGCGACCATGGGATCAAACTCTTTCTGGGCAAAGATGACGATCTGTAACAATTTTTTGTCGTTGGTTTCGTAATTGAGCAGTTCCCTTAAAGTCTCCAGACAGGAGACGGGAAGCTTCTGGCCTTCATCTATCAACAGCACCGTGGTCATATCTTTGTCCACCCCGTGGGAGAATAAGTCTGTTTTGATTTTCTCCTTAAGGGATAACGCATCATCTTCAAGCCGTTCTTCCGGATCGATTCCGGCAAAGTGGCGGTAAATACAGGCCAGGAATTCAAGCGGCGAAGCAAACCCGGGATCCAGGATTAAAAAATGGCGGATTTTCTTATCATTGGAAATCTTACGGATCAACTGCCGGCATACGGTGGTTTTTCCCGTCCCCACATCCCCTGTGACCACATTGAGCCCCCGGCGCAGCCGAAGGGAAAGCTCAAGCTTCTGCAAAACGTGCCAGTGCTGCCTGGAGTGAAAAAACAACCCCGGGTCAGGGGAATTGGAAAAGGGTTCCTTTTCCAGGTGAAGGGTCCGGTAATAGGTCATTTCGTCTTACTCAACTGTTTTTTCGGAAGCCGAAGCGGCGGCGGCTTCGTCGACTGTCCGGCCTTTCAAAATATGGGGCGTGATAAAAATGAGCAGCTCCTCCATTTCCGAAGAATTGCCCTGGGTCTTAAACAGCCAGCCCAGGCCCGGTACATCCTTTAGGTAGGGCACCCCGGATTCGGATTCTTCGAGATTCTCTTTATTCAGCCCGCCGATGACCGTTGTCTGGCCGTCAAACAGGTTCACCATGGTTTCCGCATTTTTGGTGGTAATGGTGGGGTTGCCGTCCACAGTGTTGGTAAAGTCCAGTTCATCCTTGTGGGTGAGGATCTCCAGCCGGACAATATTGTCATCAATGACATGGGGGGTCACTTCAAGGCTGATAACGGCTTTTCGCCACTCAATGCTGACCTCCCCGTCCTCAACGGTCTGAAAGGGCACGTCCTTGCCCGACTCAATACTGGCGGTATGGTGGTCCAGGGTGGTGATGGAGGGTTTGGACAAAATATTAACCTTGCCTTCCTGCTCCAAGGCGGTCAGTTCCGTATAAAGCATCCAGTCCCCGACTTTCTGGGTAAGCATACCAAAAGACAGGCCGCCCGAACTTGCCGTCGCCTCGGCCGCATCCTGAAGAAAAGAGCTGACCATATTGAGTTCATTTTCCCCGGCATCATTCTCTTCCGTGGTAAAGGCCGATGTCCCGAGCATGCCCGTGGTACTCTTACTCCCGTCACTGTTGGTTCCGATGCCAAGTCCGCCCCACTGGACCCCAAGCTCTCTGGCCGTATCCGATGTGGCTTCCACAATGTGGGCCTCAATGAGTACCTGCCGGCTGGGCTGGTCGATTTTCCGGATCAACGGTAAAATTTTGTCCAGATCCGACCGGGTCGCATTAACGATGAGAGAGTTGGTATTTTTATCCTTTAAGATAGACCCCCGGAAATCTATTTCCGATCCGGATTCACCTTTTTTGCCGCTGCCCTCGGTAACGGATTTTTTAAGGGCCGCTTCCTTTGAATTGGTCACCAGATACTTTTCTAAGTTTTCCCGCAGCTCGTCCAGATCGGAAAAGTTAATCTTGACCACCCGGGTCACCAGGGGCTCAAGCTGCTCCTGCTTTCTGGCGATTTCCTGCATGGCCAGCACATGTTCTTTTTTGCTTTTCTGGTATTTTTGCTTGGCCTCCATCAGGGCGATCTCCCGGTTCAGGTCTTCCACGGTCACGACCCTGAGAATGTCCCCGCTCCACTTATAGGTCAGGCCATAGGTCCCTAACAGCCCCAAAAATGCCTCGTCCCAGGGCACATTGACAATATTGATCTTGGCCTGGCCGGAAACGGTTTCATTGATGAGAATATTGACATCTGCGGCCCTGGCCAGGGTGCGCAGCAAAACCGCCACCGGGACATCATGCATTTTCATGGTCAGCCGCATTTTGGGCAGGGCCTTTTCCGGAACATCATCCGAATCAGACGCTTCAGGCGCATGTTGTTTTTCTTCCATCTGCCTGACGGTTTCCGCAATTTCCCTGTCTGCCTGCTCAATATAGGGGCGGGGGTCAGGGGTTGCCTTGGGCGAATTTTCGGCCATAATCCGCCATCTTTCGAACCGGTCCGTTTTCTCGGCCTCCTTCTGGGTTGCCTGGCAGCCGGAATTGAAGGCCATGAAGATCAACGCTAAAAAGCCGATTTGGATGCATTTTTTCATTTTGTTTTCCATTACCTGTATTGGTTTTAAGCCTCTTAATTTACTCTTCTTGAAGATAAAGCGTGACCTTTTTACCGGTCTGGGTGACCAGCACCACCTTTAACGGGGTGATCTGGCTGACCTTGTACCCGGCATCCAGGATGAGTTCCCCGATGCTGTATTCCATTCCGTTAATGACCCCTAAAATGGTTTCCCCGACCTGGATAAACCCCGAGTAAATCAGGGCCGGCATGTCCTTTTCCTTTTCCCGGTCCTGATCGGCTGAATCGCCGGTGTACAGGATAAACGGGTCACTCAGCCACATGCTTTCAGCCCTTGTTTTAATGTAAGCCAGGGCCTCTTTGCCTTTCCCGGCTTTTAATGCGGTCAGATTGGCATTGGCTTTCTGGGTAACGGCTTCAGCCTCGGTGGCAGCGGCGGCAATTTGCTGTTCAGCAGACCCTTGTTTGTCATTGCCCAGCACAAAGTAATCCAGCAGGCCGTAAAGGGCCAGCAGTCCTGCCAAAACGATGATGATGGTTTCTCTTTTATTCATTGGTCCGCGTCATTTTTTTAATTGGAATGGTTATCGGCTATGGCCACCTGAACCCGTATATTGCATTGCCGGATATTCTCCTGATTTGTCGTAATTTCCATATTCTCAACGATTTTAAAACAGGGCAGCCCGGCGATGTCGATCAGGCAGGGCCTGAACCGGGTAAGCTCCCCTTTAAAGGTCAGGTCCAGGGCAATCATGCTGGCCCCGATATTAAAAGACTCCGTGTCCAGCCGGTTTTCCGACAGGATCACCCCGTGTTTCCGGGCGATATCATTAAACACCTGGGACAGGCCCGATACCTGGCCCCTTGAAATGGCCTGGCGCTCGGGAAAGGGAAGGGCCGCCTCAAAGGCCTGGTCGGCCAGGACCTGGGCTGCCGCATATACCGGGAAAAACCGTTTCTGTTCTTCCAGGCGGATGGATTGTTTAACCCAGGCCTCATTGATATTCCGGATACGCCGGTACTTGGGGTACAACAGCCCCAAGGCCACCGCCACAATGAGAAGGACTGACCCGATAATCAGCCAGACCGTCAGGGAAAACTTTTTCTTATTCCCCTTTTCTCCCTTTTGTTTTCCTGCCATCTAAAGTATCTCCATGTCTGCAATGAACTTAAGCACATTGGTGTCCCCGCTGTATTCCACTTTTTTATCCTCAAGCACCACATTCCCGAACAAGGGGGAGTCTCCAAGGGCGATCACATATCCGGTCAGAGAAGATTCAAGGGCTGTAAACTCCGCATTCACCACGCCATGAAGCCTGAAGTGCCGCTTTTTCTCCGACATCTTCCGGCTCTTTTTTCCATTGGTATTCCCGGCATTGTCCTCTTTTGACGAAATCAGGCCGGCATCCACAGAAACAATGGAAATATTCTCCGGCGTCAGGGAACACAATTCGCTGACCACGGCAAGGGACAGATAATCACTGGTATAAGAACGAATCATCTCCACCTTTTTTTGGGCCTGGTGGATTTTCAGGTCCAGCACCCGGGGGGTGACCTCGGTTTCATACTGGGCCAGCTGGGCTTGAACCTGGTTGAGTTTTCTGGTTTCCTGATTCTGCACCTGGCCAAGCCAGGCCCAGACACCGCCGCAAATCAACAGTCCGGAAAGCCCGGCGGCAACCACCAGCATGTTGATCTTTCTGGCCTTTGCGGCCAGCTCCTTTTCTTTATGGGTGTAAAGGAAATTCGGGGTATAGGCGTTATCAGACAGGGCAATGCCGACGGCCGGAATGACACCGTTCCTTTCTACGGCCCTGCCGGGCGGTTCCAGGCCCAATGGCGTGCCGGTGCTTTCCCAGGGGGTAAACAGGGCGGCCCGGTCAGGCATCATTTCGCCGGCAAAGGTTAAAAACGCCTGGCTGTCATCGGTCTCCCCGAAAAAATAGTACTTTGAAATGGGCTCATTGGCCAGGTAAACGTTGGAGCAATACTCACCGGTTCTCTGGATTTTGCCCACCAGCCGGCCGGCAGCCCCGGCCAGATCCTCATACCCGGGGTCATCCAGTCTTTTCCTTTCCGCCAGAAACCCGGGGACATCGGCCGCATCCTGGGCAAGGGCGGTTCCTTCAAAGGCTTCAACCAGGCTGTGGGAACCGGTTTTAATACTTCTGGCCACCAGGACACCTTCCTGGGACAGGCAGAAAATTTCAGACCGGTGCCGCCGGATATTCACCAGGACAACCGGGTTTTCACCGATGTCCGGCTGTCCGGTCAGAATGCAGTTCTGGAGGGCAAAGGGCGTGCCGGTCACACCGGCAAGGGAATACCCGGCCGATGAAAACAGCCTCTTTAGGTTTTGTATGGCGGCCCGGCTGCCGGCAAAGGCCACCACATTTTTCTTTTTGGCCCCGCTTTCGGTGATATCGGAAATCGCCTCATAATCAAACACTTCTTCAACAGGATCAAATTCGATTTCTTTTTTCAATGCCCACATGGCCGCATTGGCAAGCTTTGATTCCGGCAGGTTGGGAACAACGATTTTTCTTAATTTAATGTCTTTTGTATCAATGGCGGCCCATATGGAAACGTTTTTATAGCCTTTTAAAAAGCCGGACAGGCCGGACCTGAGGAATGCGGGAAACCGGCTGTCCTTCATATCCATATTGCCGGGATAGGGCAGGTTTTCCCATTTGACCAGTTCCTTTACCCCGCCCCGTTTCTGTTCCCCGGTCAACGCCATTGAAAGGCAGTTGGCCCCAAACTGAACACCGGCACAAAGGTTAAACCGGACGTTATTTTTAAGGGAGGCCCCCCCTGAAGCATCCGGAGAAATGGAGACCGGTTCCTGTGCCGAAAGCGGCGGATTCTCACTCCGAATGGAGTCCAACAATTTTTCGGTTGAATTTAAGTCATTTGAATCTGTCACAACAACCCCTTTAGGTATATGTCAATTCTGAGCACTTTTAACCTAAATGATGTCTAATTATCTGCCTTTAAATGCCAAAACGAAAGTGACGATATCCCAAAACGGATCCGGCCTTTCTATGTTCTAATTTCCAAACTTTCCCAAGACATTTTTTTCAACTTCTAGCGTGATGCCGGGCTCCTTTAGATACGGAAATAACAAGCATTATCCGTTGCTTTCACCCGGGCTTTAATTAAGCCTGTTTCACCGGTCTTGTCAATACCATTTCGGCCTTTGCAGGCAGATTATCCCCAATGGAGATGAATGAATAATTTTTTAAAAAAAGAAAACCTAAGTTGATCCTGCTGTAAAAGAACATCACCACCCATATAATGTACTAAAAATACATAAAGATTTTTATTTTGACAACCCTTAAATGACATCCGGCCGCTTTTTCCTCTCATCCGGGCTGTTTTTTATCCATAAAAATTAAATATGGACTTTCCAGGCTGATCCCGGGTATATTTTAACAGATTTCGCCATCGCCCTGATTATGACAGGATTAAAAACTTTTTTTACTTCAACGCAATTAAAGCAAAGAAAGTACTGTATATTTAAGGAACCTAGGAAAACAAATCAATGCCGGAACAAGAAAATCACTTAGCGCCTTTCTTACAAAGCACCCCGACCATCCTGGCGGTGAATAATTCTAAAGTACTTTGCAAAGAAATTCAAAATGCTCTGGGCGAACAGGGGTTTAACGTCATTACAGCCGAGGACGGCGTTCAGGCCTTAGAAATGTTTGAACAGGGAAACGGTCCGGATATTGATATTATTCTCACGGAAAGGTCCCTGCCCCGGATGGACGGTATTACCTTTTGCCGGAAAGTAAAAATGGACCCGGATCTGTCGGCCATTCCGGTCATTTTCCTAACCTCTAAAACCCAACCGGAAATTCAATCCCTTATTTTTGAGGCCGGTGCCAGTGATTACATTGAAAAGCCCTTTATGCCCGATGTGCTGGCTGCCAGGATATACGTTCACCTTCAAAGCCGGGTATCCAAACGATACCTGAAAAACCAGATCCGCGAACAGACCCTTATCCTGAAAAAAGCCAAAGAAGGGGCGGAAGAGGCCAACCAGGCCAAGTCCACTTTTCTGGCCAACATGAGCCACGAAATCCGGACCCCCATGAACGGGATCATCGGGTATACCGACCTGCTGATGGAAACCGCCTTGTCATCCCAGCAGACCGAATACGCTGAAGCCATCCGGCAAAGTGCCGAGTCGCTGCTTTCCCTCATTAACGGAATCCTGGATTTTTCAAAAATCGAAGCCGGGAAAATGGAGATCGAGGCCATCGACATGGATCTTGGCCAGACCCTGGAACCGGTATGCAAGCTCATGGCGGCCCAGGCCAGCCGGAAAAATGTGGAATTTGTCCTGACGGTCAGGGAAAACGTCCCCAATTTCTTTAAAGGTGATCCCACCCGGCTTCAACAGATCCTCACCAACCTTTGCGGCAATGCCGTTAAATTTGTGGAAAAAGGAGAAATTCTTCTCGAAATCTCCTTAGCTGAATCATCAGGGGATGATCTCCTGCTCCGGTTTGAGGTCAGCGACACGGGCATCGGTATTGGCAAAAACCAAATCAAAAGACTGTTCCAGTCCTTTACCCAAGCCGACTCATCCACCACCAGAAAATACGGGGGAACCGGTCTTGGGCTTACGATTTCCAAACAGCTCACCGAACTCATGGGCGGCGAAATCGGCGTGGAAAGCATCCCGGGGAAAGGCTCTAATTTCTGGTTTACGGCCAAATTTAAAAAATCGCCGGACAGCGACCGGTTTGACCCCAAAATCCCCCCTGAGTTCAAATCCCTTAAATGCCTGGTGGTAGACGATACCGACTCGGTAAGACGAAGCATGAGCCGGCTGCTCATCGCCTTGGGGTGCCGGGCAGACCATGCCCAGAACGCGACCATGGCCATGGAAAAAATCATGGATGCCCAGCTTGAATCCGATCCTTATGATACGGTTTTTATTGATCAGGACATGCCCGGGCAGGACGGCAAGGCCCTGGCCGCCATGCTCCCCAATACCGAAGGCCTCCAATTGCCCGGCCTGATTTTAATGGGATATGAATCCAACCGGCTGTCCGACACAGAGCTTGAAAGTTCCGGATTCAAGGCCTGTATCTCCAAACCGGTCAACCGGTCCAACACCATGGAAGTCCTGGCCCATGCCCACGGGATTGCCTTTGAAAAGCCGGCCGTTACACTGCCCAAAGAGCCGTCATCCCCGCCGCCTCCCCCTGCACCGCTGCCCAAAGGCCGGGGCCTGAACGTTCTTCTGGCAGAGGACAACAAGATGAACCAGCGGGTGGCCACCAACATGCTCAAAAAAATGGGGCATACGGTCACCCTGGCCCAGAACGGCAAAGAAGCGGTGGAGCTGTTTGCAGCATCAACCTTCCACCTGATTCTCATGGACGGGCAGATGCCGGTTTTAGACGGGCTTGAAGCCACACGGATGATCCGAAAATTAGAAGCCGAAAACAAGTCCCCGAGAATCCCCATTATCGCTTTGACCGCCAATGCCATGGCCGGAGACCGGGAACGGTTCCTGGCGTCGGGAATGGATGATTATATCCCCAAACCGTTTAAACGCGAGGCCCTTTCAAAGGTTTTAGACCAATTCCAACTTCAATGAACCTGATTCTTCCTTACTTTAAAAAAAACATTGATAAAATTCTTCTGGGAGTGGTCTGCATGATCCTGGTGGACGCCGCCCAGATCCTGATTCCCCAGATTATCAAAAAAGCCGTGGACGCCCTTGCCCAGTCCCGGATGGACCCGTCCGCCCTCATGACCCAGTCCGCCATCATCTTTGCTTTGGCCATGGCCATGGCCCTGCTTCGGTATGTCTGGCGGGTCCTTCTCATGGGCAGTGCCAGGGATGTTGAAACCGGTTTGCGGGGCCAGTTGTTCAGCCATATTCTAAAACTCCCCCCCCGCTTTTTTGACCAGACCCGGACCGGGGATATCATGTCCCATGCCACCTCGGATATCAACCATGTGCGCATGGCCTTTGGATTCGGTATTATTGTCCTGGTGGACACCATTCTTATGGGCGGGGCCACCATAGGGATTATGATCGCAACCCACCCCAAGCTTACGCTCCTTTCCATGCTCCCCATGCCCTTTCTCATTTATTTTACCAAAATTCTGGGGCGAAAGATGCACGATTATCATAAGACCGCCCAGGAATCCCTGTCCATGCTTACGGAAATGGTCCGGGAAAGTTTTTTCGGAATCCGGGTGATCAAGGTGTTTAACTTTGAACCGGCAGCAGATAAAAAGCTGGCCCTTGCCGCCGGGGATTATTTTACGAAAAATCTGAAACGGGCGGTTGTCACCGCGCTGTTAAAGCCGTTAATGGTCTTTTTTTTCAACCTCTCCACCCTGGCCATTATCGGTTACGGGGGCGTTCTGGTCATGGAGCAGCAGCTTACCCCCGGGGAACTGGTGGCCTTTCTCCAGTACATAGGGCTTCTGGCCTGGCCGGCCATTGCCGTGGGCTGGATGATCAACCTGTACCAGCGGGGCATGGCCTCTTTAAAACGGATCGGCACCCTTTTGGAAGCCCGCCCTGAAGCCCTGGATTCAGATGATCTGGTTCATGGCGTTGCCCTCAAAGGAGACATGGTGTTTGAAAACGCCTGTTTTGAATACACGGCGGCCGTTCCGGTCCTGTCGGACATCAGCCTTGCCGTAAAGCCGGGCATGCCCGTGGGCATCACAGGCCCCCCGGGATCGGGAAAAACCAGCCTGGTTCAGCTCATTGCCGGGCTGTATCCTTTAACCAAGGGACGGCTTCTTATAGACGGCCGCAACATTGGCGAATTTCAAACCAGTGACTTGAGAAGACAAATCAATTTCATGTCCCAGGAACCGTTTTTATTTTCCGGAACCCTGAAGGAAAACATTCTCATGGGCCGGGATATCAAAGGCCCTGACTTAGACCGGATTATCAATATCTGCGACCTTGCCCGGACCATTGACCGGATGCCGGACAAGCTGGATACCGTGGTGGGAGAACGGGGGGTGACCCTGTCCGGGGGGCAGAAACAGCGCCTGGCCCTGGCAAGGACCCTGGCAAGCCCTGCGCCCATTACCATTCTGGATGACCCCGTAAGCCAGCTCGATATTGATACAGCCCAAAGGGTTATGGCCGGCATCGCCGCAGAATTTAAAAAAATGAGCCCCTGCCCCAGCCTGATCATCATCTCCCACAGGCTTTCGGCCCTGGCAGAATGTGAACGGATTTTTATTCTCGATAACGGGCGGATTACGGACCAGGGAAGGCATGAGGACCTGATCCGGACCAGCCAGTATTACCGGAAAACCTTCAACATCCAGCAGTTCGAAAAAGAGGCGGCCGCTCATGGATAACACCGTCTTAGAAGAAAAAGAGGTCAAGCTGGCCAACACGGCCCTTGCCCGGGCCCTGTGGCCCTATATCCGGCCCTATGCCTGGATGCTGCTGATCTCCTCGTTTCTGGCCCTGGCCGTTACCGGTTTTGAACTGATCATTCCCCTGTTGATTCAAAAGGCCCTGGACGGATTTATTCTGCCGGCAGGCCCGGTCCCCGGCACCCGATTCTTTGGCATTGAATTTACGACATTCAAAGGCTTTGGCCTTCTTTTTTTCGGCCTGGTCCTGGCCGAGTTCGGCATCAGTTTTTTCCAGACCCTGTTCATGGAGTATACGGGCCAGAAAATCATTTTAAACCTGCGGTGCCGTCTTTTTTCCCATATGGCCCGGCTGCCCGTGGCCTACTTTGACAAAAACGCCAGCGGCCGGCTGGTGTCAAGGGTGGCTTCAGACATTGAAAACATGAACGAAATGTTCACATCGGTCCTGATATTCATGGCCAAGGACATGGTTCTCATGGCCGGGGGCATAGCGGCCATGATTTATCTTGCCCCGGGGGCGGCCTTGCCCCTCATGGGGACGATTCCCATTATCCTGGCAGCGGCCATCCTCTTTTCAAGGGCGGCCCGGGGGGCTTTCAGGACCATCCGCCAGAAAATCGGGGAAATCAACCACCAGTTTTCAGAGGCCGTTACCGGCATTAAAGTGATCCAGACCATTCCGGCCGGGCCCGCCTTTATCAGGCGGTTCAACCGCCTCAATCTGGCACATTTCAAGGCAGCTTTGTTCCAGATCAAGCTGTTTGCCCTGTTCATGCCCTTTATCGGATTCATGGCCACGGCCATGACGGCGGGCATGCTCTGGAAAGGCGGATTCTCCGTTATGGAAAACGCCCTGACCATTGGGGAGCTGACCGCCATTTTAACCTACATTAAAATATTTTTCCGTCCCCTAAGGGAGCTTGCCGAAAAGTTCAACCTGCTCCAGAACGCCCTGGCCTCGGCCGAGCGGATCGTTACAGTGTTAAATCAACGCCAGGCAAACAGTGCTGACCATATCCCCCAAAGGAAGATACCGGCCCCCATTACCGCCATCACCCGGATTGAATTTGACCATATCGGGTTTTCCTATAAAAAAGGAATACCGGTATTAAAGGACATCTCCTTTTGTCTTGAGCAGGGAAAATCCATAGGAATCGCCGGCCGGACCGGGGCGGGGAAAAGCTCGATCATCAACCTGTTGACCGGATTTTACCCGCCCGATTCAGGCCAAATCCTCATCAACGGAACCGACCTTGGAAGGCTTGACATCGCAGCGGTCCGGGCCAGAACCGCCCTGGTCATGCAGGACCCCATCCTGTTTTCCGGAACCATCCGGGACAATATCCGCTCCTGGGGCACCGACCTTGGCGATACCCTTCTTGAATCCGCCCTGGAAAAGGCGGGATGCCGGTTTTTGTTTGAAAAATTTAAGGGCCTTGACACAGAACTCAAAGAAGGTGGCAATCCGCTTTCCAGCGGAGAAAAGCAGCTGGTCTGCATTGCCCGGGCATTTGCCTTTGACCCGGATCTGATTATCTTTGACGAGGCCACCTCTTATATGGATTCTGCTTCTGAGCAGGCCATTCACCAGGCCATGGAAAAACTGCTCTGCAACCGGATGTCCATCCTCATCGCCCACCGCCTGTCCACCATCCGGAACTGCGACACCATCCTGCTGCTGTCCAAAGGCACCATCCGGGAACAGGGCTCCCACCAGAAGCTGGTGGGTCTTGGCGGGGAATACTTTCATCTGCTGCAAAAAGAGAATATATAGATGGACTGGGCCGTATGGAAATACATTGACTAACGGCCACGGGCCGATTGGATTGTTAATCCGGTTCGGCCCACAACAAAGCATGAAAGAATTACAGCAGCTTGCAGATTCTTTCATATAACCGTCACGGACGGCTTGGATTATCCAACCAAGCACCGTCCACAACAAATATTGAAAGTCTTCTCAGGACGTTAGTGAGACTTTCATATAAAAACAACCACCGGCTCAAAGCCGGTGGTTGTTTAGTTCATATAAAGATTTTGACAACTCTGCGGCCCTGATAAAGATTCTGGACAAAACCGGGAGAGGATACTATTTTCAGGATTATGATAATGACCAACCCCGGCAGGGTAACCGACCCCAACAGTATGGAAACAACCCTCACCTATGACGGCCGGAACCGGCTGCTGAACATGGTTACGGATGGAAAGACCGAGTCCAGAACCTATACGGCAGCCGGGCTGGTCAAGACACTGACCGACGGGGCCGGCCGGACCCTTCAGTATGGTTACAACAGCAGCCACGGCCTGCCGGAAACGCTTGCAAATCCAACCGGGGAGTACGTATCCTATGCCTATGATATCAACTACAACCTGATCTCAAAAACCCTGAACAATGGCCAGGGAATCCGGACATGGTACCTGGGCCGGGATTATGGTGACCCTGCAAGCAACACGGATCTTTCAGCAGGGAAGCCCTGGAAAACCATTGTCCGCAACCAGGCTGACACGGAAGATCTGGAAAATGGGGTCAGAGTAAAATTAGGAAAATGGGGTCAGAGTAAAATTAAATATTGAATTATTTCATTACAATGATAAATTAAGCCCATGGCACGATTACAACGAATAGCTCCAAAAAATATTCCAATTCATATCGTCAGAGGGGAAACAACCGACAGGTGTGTTTTGGGTCGGATGATAATCACGCGGCATATGTAGCGTGGTTAAAGGAATACTCAAAGAAATATAAAGTTGATGTGCATGCCTGGGCAATGATGAGCAACCACGTTCACCTGTTGTGCACTCCCCGGCAGGAAAAATCAATAAGCAGCATGATGCAGGCTTTGGGCCGCCGGTATGTTCGTTATTTTAATTATGAATACCAGCGAACCGGTACCCTTTGGGAAGGACGTTATAAATCATGCCTGATTGAATCGGAAACCTATCTTCTTACGGTCTATAGATATATTGAGCTTAATCCGGTGAGAGCCGGAATGGTTTTATCTCCAGGAGACTATCGCTGGTCCAGCTACCGAATTAATGCCTTGGGAAAAGCATCTGATTTGTGCGTACCCCACCCGGAGTATATGATGCTTGGAAGAAATTCCAGGGAACGTTGTGAAAAATACAATTTATTATTTGAACACGATATTCATAAACAAGAAGTAGAGCTGATCAGAAAAGCTACCAATAAAGGCATGGTTGTGGGTAATGACCGATTCAGAAACGAGATTGAGACATTGACGGGCAGAAGGGTCAGGGAAAAAAGGAGGGGCAGGCCCCCTGGATGGCGAAAGTCTGATATTTAATTTTACTCTGACCCCATGACCCCGACCCCATGACCCCAATTTTTTCTGTTCGTCCGTGTGAGTCCCTGTTTTTCTATCCTGTCCAAAATTGAGATTACTCTAAAGGACCGTTCGATTTCGATTTCGATTTCAACTATCCAGGCAGGAGGATAGATTAAAATTACAAACGATGAATAATTGGGATCAAAGCAAAATTAAACTTACCGGGAACGGATACGGTATCTTGCTTTTAATCATGCCAGATTATCATTGCATGAACAAAACACGCGCGATATAACCCCACAGCAGGAATTGACATGACAGGGATCTGGGACATACCGACCCGGGCGTCTTCCGATATGGAATGACAGATAAGACCCGTTGACCATAACATTAACTTAAAATAATACTCATAAATCCATGGAATCAAAATCTTCGATAGTCAAATTAGTGGTGGAAAAACATGCGGGATTCTTGCTGGGCCTGATTTTATTAGGACTGGCCCTGGTTTACTTTGGCGCACAGAATGGAAGCAATCTTCTCATTGCCGTCGGCGGCTCTTTATTTGGCGGCGGTGTCAGCAGCTTTATTGCAAAACTGGATGGGGATGAATTCCAAAACAAAACATTGGCCATTATCACAGAATCACTGGATGCCAAACTCATATCTGAGGAATCAAAAATAAAAAAATACCGTCAAAAATGGCATTTTTATTACCGGACATCTGTAGAGAAACGGCATCAATGGCGCCATGTCCTGTGGGATTTCCAGGAGGTTAAAATAATCGGACAATTAACCGGTGTCGAACAAACCGTTGACCTTGATGGAGAAACGGTTGAATATATAATGGAAGGGGTGGTACGGGATAACCGGCTGGTTGTTTTTGACAAAGCCAAAGACAGCGATGAAATAGCCGCTGTGATTGTTATTCCATTTATGGGCGACCGGTTTTACAAATTTCACCCCGGTCTGCAGATTCATAAAACATGGGACGGCGGCGACAGCATCAGTCCTGTTCTGATTTCGAAAACACCATTGTCGTTCTGCCCCCAGGACGGCATTATTGATGAAACATATGAAACAGAGCTTGATCAATTGTGGAAAGATAATATGCTGGCTCAAACAGATGTTTTTAAAGATATTTTAAATTAAAAAACGGGGTGCCCCTTCACCCGGAAATATCCGGACGATGGGGGATTTGGGCCGGAAGCGAAAAGAGGATGGAATGCCATTGTTAAAATCGCGCGTTATCTTGCGAAACATCATGCTGGCCGGCAATACGGCCGTTGGCCTGTATGGACTGGCCGTATTCTTTGCCATCAAAGAATTCGGGGTGGCCCTTGCCCCGGACAGGGTGGCCCCGAATTTGTTTCACATCCACCTGGTCTGTTTTGGCATGGTGTTCCTGGTTCAGGCGGGGGCAACCGTTTATTATGAGGCCCCGCTGCGGTTATTTTTATCCAGAGGGCAAAACATAGAAGACACGGATGACGGCGTTTTGCTGGTATGCCGGAAACGCATCTTAAACGAGCCTTTTTTCCTTTTGCTCCTGGATATGGGGGCATGGACTCTGGCGGCGTTGCTGCATGGCCTGTTCTTTTATTTTTACGGCGTGACCGTCACGTTCCTGATTCGCATTTCCTGCCAGATTATCCTGATCGGCGTAGTCACAACGGCCATGGCCTTTTTCGTGCTGGAGTGGATTTTGACCGCCTGCCTGGTTCACACCTTTTTTCCCCGGGGCGGTCTGCACAAGACCCCCGGCACCTTCAGGATCAAAATCAGCACCCGCCTGATCGCCCTGTTTATCGGCATCAGCTTTATTCCTTTGACGGCTTTTTTCCTGATGAGCATGTCCACCCGGTCATCGCCGCTGCCGGCCGAAGCGCTGATTGATCTTTACCGCACGGCCATTGAGTACAACACGGCCGGATTCCTCCTGGAGGGGATTATCCTGGTCTGGCTGGTGGGAACCAGCCTCACCCGGCCTTTTTCGGACATCATCCGGCAGTTGTCCCGCATCAGCAGCGGGGAGTTTGCCGGCCGGATACCGGTTTCCACCAACGATGAAATCGGGTACACCTCAGAAATTATCAATGAGATGACCGAAGGGCTGATGGAGCGGGAGCTGATTAAAGACGCCTTTGGCCGATACGTTTCTGAAGATATCCGGGATGCGGTCCTGTCCGGAAGCATTCCCCTGGACGGCGAACAAAAGGAGGTGACCGTCCTGTTTGCCGATCTGGCAAATTTTACCCCGCTGATCGAAAACCATGATCCCAAACAGTCCGTTGCCATGATGAACCGGTATTTTTCCCAAATGGAGCAGGCGGTGAAGGCTAACAACGGCCTGGTTCTCCAGTTTATCGGCGATGAAATTTATGCAGTCTTCGGGGCGCCGGTGGCAGATGAGAACCATCCCGCCAACGCCGTTAAGGCCGCCCTGGAAATGGAACATAACCTTGCCGCCTTAAACCGGCAGTTTGAGGCCGAAGGCCTGCCGGCATTCTCCCACCGCATAGGGCTTCATTCGGGCAGCGCCCTGGCGGCCAACATGGGAAGCCCGGACCGGATGTCCTACCTTTTGGTGGGCAATACCGTGAACATCGCCGCCCGGCTCCAGGAACTCAACAAAACCTTTGGCACCCGGATCATCATATCGGGAAAGATGTTTGAAAAACTGTTACCGGACGCGCGTGCCGCCATTAAGTCCGTTTCATTAGGACAAGCCCCTGTAAAAGGGATCAAAGACCCCATTGCGGTATATTCTATAACGGCCATACCCTAAAGGGCAGAAATCGGGCCGCTTTGGTTATCCAGCCGGGAACCGCCCTTAACGAATATTGTTAATTTCTTAAAAAAACATTATCCTGACCACCGTCAGGCATGATAGTCATAAATATCTGCATGGGCCGACAGCCCATTACCCGAAATGAAAGTCATGAAGGTCACGGAACCTGCGGCCCTAACAGCCTTTTGCCCCAAACCCCTTCAGCCTTTCACAAAAATATTCAAGCATGAAAGGAACCTTGCCATGAAACCCTTCCAACTGCTTATCCTCATCCTTTTGGTCTGCCTGCTGCCGATGCCGGCATCTGCCGGTGAATTTGAAGCCCTGTTCGCAGGCCAGCAAACCGTGGATGGCGAAAATACCATTGCCGTTACGTTTTCCGATCCTGTGGACGGCAGGCAGAACCTGTCCGCCTTTCTGGGCATCAGAACAGAGGAGAACGAACCCGTTAAAGGGGCATGGGTCCTGACCGAAGATTCCCAGGTGGCCTATTTCTCAGGCATTGAACCAGACACGGCCTACAAAATCAGGGTCATGCCCGGGCTCAAATCCGAAACCGGCCATTCCCTGGGAAAGGAATACACCTACAAAATCAGGACCCGGGAGGCCGACCCCATGATCTCCTTTGGGTCCACGGGGTTTGTCCTGGCCTCGGAACTGACTTCCGGCCTGCCGGTGAACAGCCTGAATATCCCCCAGGCCGATATTGACTTTTTCAGGGTCAAACCCGGCAAAACCGCAAAGTTTCTGGACACCTTCCGGTCTTACAACCGGATCGGGTGCTATGACAGCAAAGACCTCAACCGGCTGGCCGATCTGGTGTATACGGGGCGGTGGCAGTTTGATATCAAAAAGAACCTGCGCACCCAGGTCAACCTGCCCATCACCCATATCCAGGAGTTGAAACCCTGCGGGATTTACTTTGCGGTCCTGCGGGGGGCCGGCCATTATGAATACGAACACAGTACGGCCTGGTTCACCATCTCGGACTTAGGGCTCCATGCCAGGGTGTACAGCCAGAGCCTGGTCTTCCATGCCCAGAGCCTTAAAACTGCGGATCCCCTGGCAACTGTCACGGTTAAGGGCGTTGATGAAAAGGGAAACCGTCTGTTCTCGGGCACCACGGATGACCAGGGGCGGCTGGCCATCAAAGGCCGGTTTGACGGCCTTTCCCTGGTGACCGCATTCCGCGGTGACCATATTACCTTGCTGCCCATGAATGTCCCGGCCCTGGACCTGTCCGAATTTGCCATGGGAAAAGATGCATTCCGGCCGGTGGAGCTGTTTGTCTACGGCCCCAGGAATATTTACCGTCCCGGCGAAACCGTTGTCATGGACGGCATTTTAAGGGACCAGGACGGCGGTCCCACACTGGCGGTTCCCATCAAGGCAAAGGTGATACAGCCCGACGGCAAGATGATCCGGGAGTTTACCTGGAAGCCCGGGGCCGGCAACCATTTTTTCACCCGTTTTTCCCTGCCGGGAAACGCCCTGACCGGCAATTGGAAGGTTGAGTTTTCCAACGGCACCGGGGAACTGTCCCCATACCTGTTTCTGGTGTCTGAATTTCTGCCCGAACGGATCAAGCTTGAACTTGAAGACAGCCAGGACAAAATCCTGTCCCCGAAATCGGATTTTAACATTAAACTGCAGGGCGATTTCTTATACGGCGCCCCTGCCGCAGGAACCGAAGCCGATGCCATGATCCATGTCAAACCGGCCCGGGAACTGTTTAAAGACCAGTGGCCCGATGTGGAGTTCGGCAGTTTGAAAGACCTGATCAATACCTCCTACAGCACGGATCAGATCACCCTGGACGGCCAGGGACAGGGCACCATCTCCGTGGAAAAGGAATGGGCGGATGTCACCTCTCCCCACTGGGTCACCGCCAATGTCAGCCTGTACGATTCCGGGGGGCGGCCCGTTGTCCGGAACATTTCAAGACAGATCTGGCCTGGGGACATGCTAACGGGGATCCGGAACCTCACCCCCTTAAAAGACGAAGCCCACCGGGTGCCCTATGATTCAACGGCCGAGTTTGAGGTGATCCTGGTGGACAAACAAGGCACCCTTCAGCCGGCAAAAGGCCTGAAAGCAACCGTTATCCGGGAACACAGAGAATATTACTGGGAATACAAAAACGAAGACTGGCACTGGGGATACACCAGCCAGCACTACCCCGTTGACCGGTTTTCTTTTGACATCGACCAGGACAGCAGGGGGAAGGTCAGCTTTCCGGTGCAGTGGGGGGGATACCGCCTGGAGATTTTAAACCCGGCCACGGGCCTGACCACAACCTATGCCGTCCGGGCCGGGTGGGACCCGGACCCGGAAGCCCGGGAAGGCAATAACCGGCCGGACCGGGTGGACCTGATCCTGGACAAGCCCGCCTACTTGCCCGGGGACACGGCAAAGGTCACGGTAAAACCGCCCCGGGGCGGCAAAGGCTGGCTGTTTGTTGACGGGGACCAGAACCTGCTCACCCTTCCCATTGAGATCCCGGAACAGGGCAAAACGGTTGAATTTACCGTTGACCCGTCCTGGAACCGGCATGACCTTTATGTGTCGGCCCTGATCATCCGGCAGGCGGAACCTGACGCCGGGGACAAGGCAGACAAACTGCCCAAGCGAAGCCTGGGACTGATCCCCCTGCCCCTTGACCGGAGTTCAAGACAGCTGGTTGTGGACATCAAGGCCCCGGACAAAATCGAACCCAACCAGACCGTTGAGGTCACGGTGAACCTTGGCAACACCAACGGCGAAAAAGCCCTGGTGACCCTGGCGGCCGTGGATGTGGGCATCCTTAACCTGACACAGTTTGAAACCCCTTGCGCCTTTGACTATTTTTTCAGGACAAGGACTTACGAGACAGAGCTGTTTGATATTTATCAGAAACTCATTGAACCCAATGACGGGGCCTATGGCCGCCACAGGTTCGGCGGGGACGCCCCAAGCCTTACCCGGGGCGGGGACCGGCCGTCCACGGATGTCCAGATTGTGGCCCTGCACTGCCAGGCCATGGAAACCGATGACCGGGGCAATGCAAGGTTTACCCTGGACCTTCCGGATTTTAACGGCACCCTGCGCCTCATGGCCGTGGCCCATACAGCCAACGGGTTCGGTTCCGGGGACAAGGAGATGATCCTGGCCTCGCCCTTAGTGGTTCAGGCCACCATGCCGCGGTTCCTTTCCACCGGCGACAAGGCCTTCCTCATGCTGGACCTGCACAACCTGACCGATACGGCCCAGCACCTGACCCTTAATGCTCAGATTTTCGGCCCGGTCTCCTTTGACGGCGAAACGATGTCCCAAACCATCGCCCTTGAACCATCCGGAAAATCCGTACGCCAACTGCCCATGACCGCCGGGACCCAGTCCGGCCGGGCAAATATTACATGCACCATAAAAGGAATCCAACACCAGGGCAAAACCCGGGACCTGACCAAAAAATGGTTTATAGAAACAAGGTCTCCCTATCCGCCCTTAACCCAAAGATGGGCCAGACAGCTGGCCCCGGGTGAAACCTTAGCGTTGGCTGACGCCGACCTGGAAGCCCTTGTTTCCGAAACCATCGGGGTCAAGGCCTGCCTGGACGCCCAGCCGCCCATCAACCTTTCCGACCACATTGCCAGCCTCATGGCATATCCTTACGGCTGCCTGGAACAGACCGTGTCCGGGCTGTTTGCCCATGTGCTGCTCTCAGGTGAACAGTTTGACCGGCTGGGCGTGGCCACCTCAGGCCCTGAGGAAACCACAAAGAAAATCAACCTGGGCATCCAGGGGCTCATGGAAAAACAGAAAAGCACGGGCGGATTCGGGCTGTGGGACAGCAACAGCCATGAAGAGGCCTGGCTGACCGCCTATACGGCCCATTTTCTGATCAACGCGGCCGATGCCGGATTCCAGGTGCCGGATACCGTTTTGGAAGACGCGGTCAAGCGGCTGGCCACCTACGTGCGCAAACCCCGCCGAATCCCGACCCCCTCCTGGGTAGACAGGAATGCCTTCAGGGCACAGGTCTGTGCCTATTCCGCCTTTGTCCTGGCCCGGGTCCAGGCCTTAGGGCTCGGGGATGCCAGAACGGTCCTGGCCTATGCCCAAAAATATGGGGGCACCCCCCTGGCCCTGGTCCAGGCCGGCGCTGCCCTGTCCCTGGCCGGGGATTTTCCCGGGGCGGCCAAGGCCTTTGACCTGGCCCTGAAAACCGACCGGGATACCCGAAACTATCACGGCGATTACGGTTCTGAAGTCCGGGACAGGGCTGCTGCCTATTATTATATTGCCACCTGGTCCCCCCAGTACGAGGACAAGGGCAGCTTTCTCATTGAACTGAACACGGCCATCCAAGACCGCCAATGGCTGTCCACCCAGGAGCGAAACGCCCTGGTCATGGCCGGCGCGGCAAGGCTCAACGCCACGGGGACACCCTGGCAGGCCGGTGTGACGGTCAGCGGCAAATCCGAAACCCGCAGCGGCGATCAGCCCGGCCAGGTCATTTTTACCCGGGGGACAGCGGCCAAAGGCTTTGCGGTTGAAAACAAGGGCAGCGATAACCTGTACGTGGACCTGGTCCTCACCGGATATCCCCGGACCGCACCAGCGCCTTCGGCATCCGTGGTCTGCATCTCCCGCAGGTTCCTGGATCCCCGGGGAAAGCCCATGGATATCACCCGGGTCCGGTCCGGGGACCGGATTATTGTGGAACTGTCCGTCAAAACGGATAAACGGCTGCCCCATGCCCTGGTGGTGGATATGGTGCCGGCGGGCATTGAACTGGAAGATCCCCATGTATCCGGCGCCTTTATCATTGACGGCATTGACGTGGACGGCGAACTCATAGAAGACTGGCATCACCAATACCACCGCTTCCATGACGAATACAGGGACGACCGGTTTGTGGCGGCCATGGATTTAAAACCCGGACAGGCCCGCCGCATTTTTTACGGGGCCCGGGTGGTCAGCCCGGGTCTGTTCAAGGTGCCGCCTTCCCTTGTGGAAGACATGTACCGGCCCTATATCCGGAGTGTCGGCAACACGGTGGATGAAATGGAAGTGGTCAAGAGACAAGATACCGGAAACAAGAAACAAGACGTCGAGGACACGGCACCAGAAAACGGTGCGGCTGAGAAAACGGGCGGTGCTGATTCATAGAATGGGCCGGATCAAGGCCATTGGGTTTGGCCTTGGCCTGGTTCTCATCCTTGGGGGAATGGCCGGGGTGGTGCTGGATCGGCTGTTTCCCCTGGATCTGTCGGGACGGCCTGTGGCCACCGTGGTGACGGACCGCAACGGCATGCCCCTGCGGATCTTTGCCGACCACCGGGGGATCTGGCGGTTTCCGGCCGTGCCGTCACAGGTATCGCCCCTCTACCTTGAGGCCCTGCTGGCTTATGAGGATCGGTATTTCTATTATCATCCCGGCGTCAACCCCCTTTCCATGGCCCGGGCCCTGGTCCAGAACCTGACCAGAGGACAGGTGGTCTCGGGGGGGTCCACCCTGACCATGCAGGTGGCCAGAATCCTGGACAACGATTTAAAAGACGGACAGGAACGGCTTTGGATAAAATTTATCCAGGTACTCAGGGCCTTCCAGTTGGAATGCCACTGCTCCAAGGATGAGATCCTGGGTCTTTATCTGACCCTGGCCCCTTTTGGTGCCAATATCGAGGGGGTCCGGGCGGCAGCCTTAACCTGGCTGGGCAAGGATGCCGATAACTTGAGCCACGCCGAAGCCGCCTTGCTGGCAGTCCTGCCCCAGGCCCCGTCCCGGTACCGGCCGGACCGGCATCCGGATCTCGCCCAAAAAGCCAGAAACAAAGTTCTGGAGCGGCTAAACCGCTTTGGTGTCTGGTCTGGCCAGGACATTGCCGCGGCCAGGCAGGAGCCGGTCCTGCCGTTCCGGTTTCCCAACCCGGTATCCGCCCCCCTGGCGGCCCGGCGGCTGAAAAACAAATTTCCGGTAAAACGGGTGATCCCCACCTTCCTGGATCAGGAATTTCAGCTTCATGTGGAAGATATTTTAAAAAACAGCATGGCGGCCATGCCCCCGAAACAGTCCGGGGCGGTTCTGGTGGTCAACCATAAAACCTTGGGAGTACGGGCCTATGCCGGATCCGCCGACTTTTTTGATACCCGTCGCCTGGGCCATGTGGACATGGTCAGGGCCTTCAGGTCTCCCGGATCCACCCTTAAACCCTTTGTATACGGACTGGCCATAGACAAAGGAATTGTCCATTCCCACTCCCTGCTGCTGGATGTGCCAAGGTTCCAGAAAACCTATGACCCGGGAAATTTCACCCAGGGGTTTGCCGGCCCCGTCACCCTGGAAAGAGCCTTGCAGGATTCCTTGAACCTGCCGGCGGTCCAGGTGCTTGAAGTCCTGGGGCCGGAAATGTTTCACGGTATTTTGAAAAACGGCGGGGCCCGGTTCAGGTTTGCCGGAAGTCCCAACCTGTCCATGGCCTTAGGGGGGGTGGGCACATCCCTGGAATCCCTGGTGACCCTGTACACGGCCCTGGCCCGGGAGGGGATCTGCGGCAAACCAAGGCTGTGCCCCTCAGATCCAGTGGTTG
The DNA here is from genome assembly GCA_963663165.1 of uncultured Desulfospira sp. GTDB lineage: Bacteria > Desulfobacterota > Desulfobacteria > Desulfobacterales > Desulfobacteraceae > Desulfospira. Next base: position 3,033,626 of record OY760175.1, read on the forward strand.
AACGGTACTTGATGAGTCCCGGCACCGCCTGGATCATCCGGCGCATCCTGTCCCGCCCCCTGCCGGGACAGGAACAGGCCTCAAGGCTTTCAGGCCGTTTTTCCCTGGCCTGGAAAACCGGGACCAGTTACGGGTTCAGAGATGCCTGGGCCTTGGGGCTCAAAGGCGATTATGTGGCCGGGGTCTGGGTGGGCCGGCCGGACGGGTCCCCGTCGCCGGGGCAGTACGGCGCGGTCACGGCCCTGCCCCTGCTTTCCCAGGTCATGGAAGGCCTTGATACCCCTTCGGCCCTGCCGGCCATGCCGGACTCGGTGACCAGGGAAACGGTCTGCTGGCCTTCCGGGCTTGCCGCCGACGCCATTGACGGCAGGGCCAAGGGGGCCTGTGCCAAAAAATTCAACGCCTGGATCCTGGACCATAAGATTCCGCCAACCCTTACCGGAGAGAATGGGATTGCCGGATCTCTTGTCAAAACCATCTGGGTCAACGACAAAGGGGAGCGGGCAAGCCCGGTGTGCGGCGGGATTAAAAAAACAGCCGTGGCCTTCTGGCCCTGGCAGGCCGAGCCCTTTATCCCCAAGCAGTGGCGGAGGGAAGCCCTCATACCGGAAGATTCCGGGGCGTGTCCGGATTTAGCCCCCATGCGGTTGTCCGGGATAACAATCGTCTCCATCACCGACCAGAGCGTGATCACCCGACAGCCCGGGGATCAGGGGCAGATCCGTCTGCCCCTCAGGGCCATGGGCGGCCAGGGAGAACGGCTCTGGTTTTTAAACCGAAAACCCGTGGGCAGCCTTACGGCCATTGACATACCGCCCCCGGGCACCTACCAGCTTGCCGTGACGGACGAAACCGGCGCCTGTGATCAGGTCCGTTTCCGGGTGATCTGCCTGGGGCCTTGATCAGGACCCGGCAATGGGGGCCACAAATTGTGATTCCGAATCCCAGGGAAAAAGAATCCAGGTATCCTGGCCCACTTCGGTGACATAGGCGTCCACCATGGGTTTTCCGGCAGGCTTGGCATATACGGTGGCAAAATAAGCTTTGGGCAGCATTTGCCGGACCACTTTGGCGGTTCCCCCGGTGTCCACCAGATCATCTATGATCAAGAGGTCCTCCCCGGTTCCCCGGATCTCCTTTAAAATGGTAATCTGTCCCTGGTCCTGCCAGTCATAGCTGGTGATACAGACCGTATCAATGGTGTGGATGTCCAGTTCCCGGGCAATCACGGCGGCCGGGACCAGCCCGCCCCGGGTGATGGCCACGATCCCCTTCCATTTCCGGTTCATGTCATGAAGCCGCCAGGACAAGGCCCTGGCATCCCTGTGAAGCTGGTCCCAGGAAATGGGATAACTTCTCTTATATCTGTCTGCTTTGCCGACCATAAGGTTGCCTTTTCTAGCTGTTAGCCGTTAGCTTTTAGCGGTTTTTCGATTTCCAGTCTCCCGCCTTCCGGTCTCCGGTTTCCCTTCCTTCCGTTTGACTTTTTTCCAGGCTGTTTTAATGTATCTTTCATTAAAAAAAAAGGCTTAAAAAACAACGCCTCACGCCAAGGAACGAAACCATTGGAAGAAATCAACGGCAGGTGCCCTGCCTGCAAGGGAAAACTGTTCATTCGCCGGACCTGAACCCGGGTCTATCTTTGCTGCAGGTCCTGCGGCAAAAAATATCCCGAAGACAAATATAAAGGCCTCATGGACGAGTTTTTAGAAGAACAGCTGGCCAATGTGCCGGTGAACCGGCTCTGACCCGGATATTTCATACCCCATCCGGGTCTAACAGTTTAAGCACTTCTCCAAATTTGTATTTTTCTACCAGCGGTGTGATTTGATGTAACAATTGTGCGGCATGGTCATTCAGTTCATACTGGTTCATCTCGTCGATAATGGGCTTGATCAGCTGGGGCCTGCGTTTTTTAACCGCCTCAACCAGCTGTGCGGTCAGGGCATCCTGCCGGGATGGGGAAATGGGGGATTTATGATCCCGGTGTAATGCCGGGGTGTTTTTGCCCAGGCCGCTTTCTTTGATCTCATCGACCACCTGCTGCAAGGCGGTTTTGAAAGGGCCGAACTGAGTAAGGCAAAGCCCGTCTTCAAACAGAACGCTCTGCTCATGAAGGTCCCGGGCACCGATATTGGCGCTTAACCCTTTTATGGTGTGAACAATCCGTTTGGCCTTATTCCGGTCATGTTGAATATAACCGGGCAGTTTTTGGGCCATCCCGTCATAGTTTTCAGAGAAATCTTTCAGAATTTTCACATATAGATCCGCATCTCCGGCCATCCGGGCAAGACCTGCCCTGGTGTCAATGGATTTGAATTTTAGAAAGGCCGCCGGTGTTCGGGATTGAGAATCTCCTGATCCGTTTTCGAATGACAGGTCGCACTTTTTGGGGATATGGGCCAGAATGGCCTCAAAAAGTTCCTCCGCATCAATGGGCTTGTTGATATGATCATTCATCCCAAACTGCTTGGATTTTTCAATATCGCTTTTCATTGCATTGGCGCTGACGGCAATGATGGGAACCGTTGCGTCCGCATCTCTGATCTTCTTTGTGGCGGTATACCCATCCATGACCGGCATTTGCAGATCCATGAGAATCATCTCGTATTGGTCCGGATCAGCGGTATAGATGTCAACGGCCTCTTTCCCATTGACGGCTTCGGTAATGATAATCCCGCTGTTTTCCAGCATGCCCCGGATGATTTCACGGTTCAGGGCATTGTCTTCAACCAGCAGCACGCGGCTGCCTTTTCTGGTGGAAAGCTGTGTTTGCAAACAACGGGTTTCGGCCTTGTGTGACAGGGGCCGGACCATGCCGGAGCCAAAACAGCCGGCAATGATATCATACAGAACAGACGGATTCACCGGTTTTTGCAAATACACATCAAACCCGTATTCCCTGGCCGCCTGTTCTAAAATTTCCTTTTGGCAGGCCGACACCATGATAATGGCCGCCGGCATGGCCGGGCACTGGTCCTGAAGATCTCCCACCGCCTGAATCCCGTCCGTACCGGGCATATCCCAGTCCATTAAAATCAAATCATATGGATCTTCACAGCCGGTGAGCAGGGCCTTTGCTTCCTGGGTGTTGCCGGCCACATCGGCATGAATGGACACCTGGCAAAGCATGCCCTTTAAAATCACCTGCCATGACGGGGCACTGTCAACGATGAGAACCCGTTTGCCTTTAAACTGCTGAACCTGGGGGGTCATGGGCTCAATGTCTTTGAGCCTGATTTCAAAAATAAACCGGCTGCCCCTGCCGGCCTCGCTTTCCACCCAGATCCGGCCGTCCATCATTTCCACCAAATGTTTGCAGATGGACAGGCCAAGGCCGGTACCGCCATATTGCCGGGTGGTGCTGGTATCGGCCTGGCTAAAGGACTGAAACAGTCTGGCCTGCTGTTCTTGGGTCAGGCCGATGCCGGTATCGGTGACCTCAAACCGGTACCGGTCTTTGGCCAGTTTTTCAACATACACCCCCACCTCACCTGTTTCCGTGAATTTGACGGCATTGTTCACCAGGTTGGTCAGGATCTGGGAAAGCCGCAACGGATCGCCGTGGAACACCATGTTGGTGACATTGCCATAGGACACCACAAAATCCAGGTTCTTCTCAGAGGCTGTGGTTTCAATGAGCACGGTCACATCTTCAATAACCTTGTGAAGGTTAAAGTCGATCTCCTCTAAGTCCAGCCGCCCGGCTTCAATTTTTGAAAGATCCAGGATATCGTTGATAATGCCCAGCAGGGATCTGGCAGAAGAATCAATTTTGGAAATATAATTCTGCTGCCGGGATGTGGGGCTGGTCTGCTTTAACAGATAGGTCATGCCGGTGATGGCGTTCATGGGGGTCCGGATTTCATGGCTCATATTGGCCAGGAACTCGCTTTTGGCCCGGGTGGATGCCGTGGCTTCGGCAATGGCCTTTTCAAGCTCCCGGGTCTTTCTGGCCACGGCATCCTCAAGCAGGATATTGCTTTCAAACAGGGAATAGGCGTTGCCGGCGGATTTGACGCTTTTTTTGACCCGGTCTTTGAGGGCATCAATGACTTTTTGTGACCGGTCTAATTTTTCCTTTAGATCGGCCACCTCTTTGCGTAAATCGTCCTGGTCCGGCATGGGTTATGCCTCTCCTATCACCACGCCGGTCAGGGTCTGGTTAACGTGAATGGCGTTAAACTGTTCCCCGAAACTGCTGAATCCCACAAATTTCAGCCGGGCCAGGGTGGCTTCAATTTTACCGGCCTTGCCGGTTTTAAACAGGTCGATGCGGCGGCGCAGGCAGTCAAATCCAATGGTGCAGAAAACCGTTGAAAATTCTTTGGCCAGCGCTTTGCCGGCTTTCTCAAAGTGTTCCACAAACCCGAGCCCTTTGGCCACCACCAGCACCAGGCCGTTGTCAACGGCACAATAAAAGGTGAGGCCGCCGTCAGGGTTCACTTTCTGGATGGTCCGCACGTACCACTGGTCCCCGATTTCCACCATGAGCGGATAGGCGGCAAACACCTCCGGGTTTAACTGCAGGGTTTCAAGCCCGATGGTTCTGGCATACTCCTCGGCCGCGGGGCCGCCATTGATTTCCGACACGGTCCGGGTCATGGGATCGGCTTTGGTGATGATCAGATCTGTTTGGGACGGAATAAAATTCTGGAGCTTGAATGTTTTAAATGCCGGCCTGGATTCGATCAGGATCAGGGCACCGGCCCCCGTGTAAAAATCGCCGTTGGCAAATATATGGGTTTCTTGAAATTCCGTACTGTTGCCGGCTGATCCGCCCACTAAAGGAACCCCCTTTAGAACCGTACTGATATTGGCGGCCACGGCCTCTTCCATGGCGGAAAGGCCGTCCAGAAGGACCATGGCAAACATCTTTTCAGGATTAAAATCATCGGATATTTCCAGCTCGTTACGAATACTGTCCCCCAATTTAAAGGCGGCTTCCGCATCAAAGCGTTCTATGGAAGGGATCAGGCGGGAATGAAAACAAAAATCAGACCTTGCAAAACTTGCCGCCACAATGCCGTTTTCCTGGTAACGGGTCCCGATTTCCCCGGCCGTGGTACACCCCACCACCGGGCAGTCAAAGGCCTGCCGGAATTCAGCGGCCAGGGCGGCCGGATTATAATTGGCCGAGCAGAAAAAGACCACGCCCGCAGGATCATCCTGATAAAGCTGTTCTGAAAGGGATGCCACCGCAATGGCAGGGTCCGGCGCCACCACCTCGGCCCGCTTGATTTTGTCACTTTTTGCCCTGGGCATATTGGTTTTCCTTTGTTTTAAAAAGGCTTACTTTTCACCGATCACAACCCCGGTCAAGGTATGGTTGACATGAACGGCGTTGATCTGTTCCCCGTAGGTGCTGAACCCCACAAATTTCATCTGGGCCAGTGCCGCTTCAACATCAGCGGCCTCCCCTTTTTTGTGCAGTTCCAGGCGGCGATGAAGGCAGTCAAACCCAATGGTACAAAAAATCGTCGAGAATTCGCGATTCAACTCTCTGGCCAGGGCCTCCAGATTTTCCACAAATCCGCCCCCTTTTCCCAAGGCCACCACCAGCCCGCTGTCAATGGCACAGGAAAAGGTCAGGCTGTTATCGGGATTTGCATCCATAATGGACCGGACATACCACTGGTCCCCGATCTCCAGCATCAGGGGGTTGTCGGCGAACACCTCAAAGGACAAATCCTTGACGTCAAGCCCCAGGGTCCTGGCATACTCCAGGGCAGCCGGCCCGCCGTTGATCTCCGACACCATCCGGGTTTTGGGATCGGCCTCAGTGATGATCAGGTCAATGTCCGACGGAACAAAATCCTGGTGCTTAAAGATTTTAAAATCCTTCCGGGTTTCGATCAGGATCACCAGGCCTGCCCCGGTGTGAAACCGGCCATTGGCAAACACCCGGGTTTCTTTAAAAATCATGTTGTCCGCCGCAGACCCGCCCACCAGGGAGACACCGTTTAAGGCGGCGGTAATATGGGGGATCACAGTTTCCTCCATGAGCGAAAGGCCGTCAAACAGGCCCATGGCAAACATTTTGCCGGAATCAAAATCATTTGAGAATTCAAGTTGTTTGCGCATGGCATCTGCCTGGGCAAAAGCGGCTTTGGCGTCAAAATCACGAATGGGGGAAATTAAATGGGGGTGCAACCGGAAATCAGATCCGGCAAAACTTAAGGCCACAATACTGTTTTCCTGGTAACAGGTTCCGATTTCTCCGGCCGTGGTACACCCAGCCACCGGACAGTCAAACCGGGCGTTGAATTCGGCGGCCAGGGCCTTTGGATCATAATATTCAGCAGAGCAGAAAAAGATCACACCGGCGGTCTCATCCTGGGAAAGCTGCTCTGCCAGGGATGCTACCGCGACAGCAGGATCCTTTGAATTTGCCTCTGCGCGCTTGATTTTTTCAAATCCGGCAACCGGCATCGCGATTCTCCTTATGTCTAACCTTCGGGGTTGTTTGCCACCACATCAGCACAGCGCAGGACATTAAACAGAATGAATTGATTTTTTCTATAATCAGTAGCATACAATGGATGGAATTGTCAAAAACCATCCCAGGGGGCAGCAAAAAAAACGGACGTTTACGATGCCATAATCATCCAGGATTCAATGAGTTACAATCACCGCAACCCTGTGGAGATATGGCGAAAAAGAGCCCTTGGAAACCGGGAGGCAAAAGACCGGGAACGGGAAACCGGCGGCCGGATGTTGCGAATCCTTCGGGTTATACGGTTGGAGCGGGCCATGCCCGCGATTCGCGGACATGGCCCGCTCCAACCAGGCGCTTGTTTTTGCTCTTTTGTTATGGTCATTTTTTTACTATTCTGTATCTGTTCATACTTTACGCCGGCTGTTATCCTTCCCGCAAATTAACACCTGATCGATGACCGTTAAAGGATGCTGAATTTTCATCCTTTATCCGTCATCCTTCAGCCTTTCAAGAAAGGAGGACATATGAACTATCAATCCCTGCTGGCAGACAGAACAAAGCTCATGGAGGCAAACGCCATCCGGGAAATTCTCAAGGTGGTGGCAAAGCCCGGGATCATCTCCCTTGCCGGCGGTATCCCGTCCCCGGAAAGCTTTCCCATGGACCTGTTCCATGATCTGGCGGGAAGGGTAATGGAAAAACACGGGGCCGCCGCCTTTCAATACGACCTGACCGAAGGCTTTCCCCCCTTAAGGGAACAGCTGTCCCAACTTCTGGCCCAACGGGGGATTGACGCAGGTCCTGAACAGGTCAATGTCACCTCCGGGTCCCAGGGCGTGCTGGATGCCGTGGGCAAACTGCTCATCTCCAAAGGGGATCAGGTGGCCGTGGAATCCCCCACCTATCTGGGGGCCATATCAGCCTTTAACCCCTACGAACCCGAGTATGTACCCCTTGAAACCGATGACTTCGGGCTGATCCCCGCGTCTTTAGAGCAGACGCTAAAAACCCAAAAGATCAAACTGATCTATCTGGTCCCGACCTTCCAGAACCCCACCGGCCGGACCCTGCCCCTGGAACGCCGGCAGAAAATAGCACGGATTATCCAGGAGCTTGGCGGCCTGCTCATCGAAGATGACCCTTACTCATCCCTGCGGTATGAAGGTGATCCGGTTCCGGCCATCAAAACCCTTGCCCCGGACAACGTAATTTACGTATCCACCCTGTCCAAGGTGTTTGCCCCCGGGCTTCGCATCGGATTTTATGCGGCCCCTGAATTTCTTCGGCAATGGCTGGTTCTGGTCAAACAGGGGATCGACCTTCACACCTCCACCTTTAACCAGGCCCTGGCCGCCGAGTACCTTGACGGCGGACACCTGGAACGGCAGCTGCCAAAAATCATTGACCTTTACCAGCCCCGGCAAAAAGCCATGATCCGGGCACTTGAAACCTATATGCCCCAAGGGTTTACCTGTTCACCGTCCCAGGGCGGCATGTTTTTATGGGTCAGCGGTCCCAAGGGCTTTGACGCCATGGCCCTGTACCACAAGGCCGTGGAAAACGGAGTGGCCTTTGTGCCGGGCCGCTTCTTTTATACGGACCCGTCCCAGGGAATGGAGACCATGCGCCTTAACTATACCATGGCCGAAGAACCGGTTATTGAAACGGCTGTAAAAAAGCTTGCTGATGCGGCCAAAGAAATCTTGCCGCCCCACAGGTTAACTGCCTGATGCCATAAGGGATCAGGATTGTTCCTCCTTAAATTCAAGTATGTCCCCGGGCTGGCATTGAAGGAACCGGCAGATGGCGTCCAGGGTGGCCAGACGTACGCCTTTTACCTTTCCTGTTTTGATTAAGGACAGGTTTTGTTCGGTTATCCCCACAAACTCTGCCAGTTCCCTGGACTTAACCTTGCGCTTGGCAAGCATGACATCAAGGTTGATAATAATCATCATTGCATCCCCCCTTAAATGAACAACTCGTGGTCTTCTTTGATTTTGCGCGCTTCATCCATTACCCAGGTGATGGTCAGGATGGTTGCGCCCACGAACAGGGCACTGAAATCAGATCCCTCAAGGCCGAAAGTGACAATGCGCTGTCCCGGGGGATGGTGCAGGGTCAGGGCCATACTGATCAGGGAGTTGCTCAGGATATGGCAGGCCGTCCAGATGATCATGGCCCGGCCAAGGCGGTTGAAACAGTCAACATTGGCCTTGGCAAAAATAATTCCGTTTTCATAAAGCCGGAACAATTTTCCGAGCACATGCAATCCGTATAGAAAAACCGAAAGGGGAATCAGGTCTGTGAAAAAGGCCAAAAGCCTGGCCGTTGCCAGCAGGTCTCCGGTAACCGGCACGGGAAAGTTGGCCATATTCGGCAAGTGCCGGACATGGTTGAAAAAACACCAGTAAAGAATGCATATAAGGGGCAGTGCAAAAACCAGGGCCGTGCATATGTATTTCAACCTGCGGCTTGCCCGTATAATCCGTTCTTTGTTATCCATTGATTTGTTTCCTCCAGTTGGATTAAATTTGCCTGGTTAAAAATATCGGTTTATAGTGGTCACTTACCTGAGTTTTTAACCGGAAAGGGAATGGGCGTCAAGAGAAAATTAAAATAAAACGATAAACAATATATGTAATACATGAATTATTTATCGTTTATTCGGGAATAAACTGAAGACCAATCCTGGGCCGGACCATCTTTTGGTCCCCAATAACCACTTTGAATTTATGGACTTTAACGAACAAAAATTTATTTCCATCCGGTCAACGCCCCGGAACCCGTTCCACTCAAGGCCTTTGGGGAGAAATTAAACGTGGAGGTCCTGGAATCAAAACTGGCTGCCCCCCACCTGGGAATTCTTTTGCAGCGGCCGCGTCTGATTCAAAATTGGGAAAACCTGTCCGGTAAACGCCTGATTCTGGTCACAGCCGGGGCCGGATACGGGAAAACCACTCTGGCGGCACAGGCCCTGGCAGGCCCGTGTTCCCGGAACCGGGCCCCGGTCTGGTACCGCCTGGACCGGTTTGACCGGGACATCACCACCTTTACCAGATACCTGATTCAAGGCCTGGAAAAGGTGTTTCCCCAATTTAAACAAGCGCTTGCCCCGGACCTGCTTGAGTCCCCGGGCCGGCCCCAGGACCTTCTTCTAGGGATTGCAAAGACCCTGGAATCAAGGACATCCCGGGAAATTTTCATTGTTTTGGACGATTATCACCTTTTGGGCCCTGCCGGGGACAACCCGGTTAACGCACCCGGCTTTGCAGATGTCCATGCCTGTATGGATTTTCTTTTGGAACGGCTGCCCGCCCATGTCCGGTTTGTGCTCATCTCCCGGACAGACCCGCCGTTGAAGCTGTCCACCCTGCGGGTCCGGGGCCAGATCCTGGAAATTCATGAATCAGACCTGGTGTTCACGGCCCATGAAACAACGGCTTTGTATTCCCGGATTCATAACCAGGTCCCGGCCCCGGAGATCCTGTCCGCTTTTTATAGACAGACCGGGGGGTGGGCTGCCGGCCTGGTTCTGTTCGGGGCCGCCCTTACAAAAAAGGACGGCCTGCCGGCCTGGCAGGATGCCCTGAAATCCGACATGTCCAAAGCCCATATTTTTAATTTCCTGGAGGAGAACCTGTTTGACATCCAGCCGCCTGACATGCAGCAGTTCATGGTACAAACGGCGCTTATGGATCCCATGGAAAAAAGTGTGTGCGACACCGTTTTGGGCATTGATGATTCAACGGTCCGTTTCCGTAGAATGATGGCCGCCCACCTTATGGTGTTCCCTGTCAGTGAAGAGGAAACCGTATTTTATTACCACCACCTGTTCCGTGATTTTCTTCTGGAAAAGCTTTATCAAACCCTTGGGGAACCCGACATCCGGCAGCTTCACCTTAACATTGCCGGCCACCTGGAAGCCAAAGGCAATTTCATGGCCCTGGTTCATTATATTGAGGCCCGGGCCTATGACGATGCCGTGCGCTTCATGGAAGCCTTTGAACTGGAATTCTTAATCCAGGGTAAAATTGAATTTGTCCGGACCTGCCTTGAAAAAATCCCCGGGCACATCATTGAGAAAAACCCCAGGCTTTTGTTCATGGAGGCCAAGCAGTACTCTTATTTTGGCCGTTCAGATAAAGCCATTGCCTGTCTTACAGCGGCCTGCCGGATTCTCAGGGAAACCCGCTCCAACGACTTTGTGGTCAAGTGCATGGTGGACCTGGGGGCCCAGTATTATTACACCGGACATATCCCGGAAGCCCGGGACCTGATGCTCCAGGTGCTGGATTCCACCAAAACGGACCCGGGGACCTATATCCTGGCGGTTACGTATCTGTGCTTTTTTTGCGCTGTTTTAGGGGATATGCAAAAAGCGGAAACGGTTGAGGCAGATGCCAGGGCTGTTCTGGACGGTTTTCCGCAATTCGAGCAGACCGCTGCCCTGGCTGCCATGGATATATCCAAAATCTACCGTCTTTATATCAAAGGGGATTTTGATCAATCCAGGGAATTGAACCTGGACTTGATTGCCCGGTGTAAGCCGTCAGGGCTGGAAGCGTTTATGCCCCTGGCCTGCTACCATGCCTCTGCAATCGACTGCATGCTGGGGCGGCATGAAACAGGCCTTGCCTTTGCCAGAAAAGGCCTCAGGGCTGCAAAAAACATTCACCTCAGGGACAGCCAGAACGGCTGGCTATACATTGCCCGGGCTGAAAACCACCTGGGCCTTTTGCACCTGGATGCCGCACAAACCCATGCCGGTGAGGCACTGGCAATCTTCCGGCGGCCCGGAAACCGGTGGGGCATGGCCAATGCACTGGACCTCAGGGCCAAAATCAGCCTGGTCCGGGACGATATCCCCGGGGCCCATTCCGAAGTTTTCCGAGCCCTGGATATTATCAAGGGATATGGCCTGCCCATGACCGAAGCCATTATTTCCAATACCCTGGCCCGGGTGTTCATGGCATCAAACGCCTTTGACAAAGCCCTGGCCTGTCTTTCCCGAGCCAGGAAACAGTTGAAACCGGCCCTTTATCATCTGTGCGTATCCTGGCTCCTGGATGCCCGCTGCTGCCAGGCCCTGGGCCGGAAGGAAGCGGCTGTGAAGGCTTTGAAAAAAGGCCTCGCCATTGCCGGAATGAAAAATTTTGACCGCATTGTCCGGGCAGAGGCCAGAGACCTGATTCCCCTTATGGCCGGGATCCGGGCCGGGGCCATTTTTTGTGCCTTTCCCGGAACCCCTGGGGACCGGTTGGAACCTGAAGCCTGCCGGCCTGAAGGGAACATGAAGGGGCTTGAAATCCGGGTGCTGGGCCGGTTTAAGCTGATTGTGGAGGGCAGGGAAATTGACCGCAGCCAGTGGCCTGGTACCAAACCCCTGATCCTGTTCCAATACCTGGCGGCTCATCAATCCAAAGGCTTTATTTCCAAGGATGTGCTGGTGGAGATGCTCTGGCCGGACCAGGACCCGGACAAAACCGGTAAACGCTTCAACACCGCCATGAGCCAGCTGCGAAAACTTTTAGAACCCAATCTGGCACCGCGCTCACCTTCAACTTATATTCAGCGCAAAAATGATCTTTATGCCCTTTCTTTGGGGCCGAAGGGAAGTTTGGACCTGTCAGGATTCCAAAGCACGACTGAAAAATTTTTAGGCCTGGCAGACAAAAACCCGAAGGCTGTCCTTGCCTTTGGCAAAAAGACAGAAAGCCTTTACACAGGCCCGCTGCTTGATGACCTGCCCTATCAGGACTGGTGTATCAGGCTCAGGGATGAAATCAAACATCTTTACTTAAGGGCCTGCCGCAAGCTGATTAAGCTGTGCCGACAGCTTAAAGACCCGGATTCAGGCATCCGGTACGCACAAAATTTTCTTAAAGCCGATCCCTTTGATGAATCCATGTACCGGCACCTGATCCTTTTTTTCCTGGAAACCGGCCGGCATGGCAAGGCCCATGAAACCTTTCTTGCCTGCAAGGAAAGGATGAAGGAAATGGACTGTCCCTTAAGCCCCCAGACCCTGGATCTTATGAAAAAAGCAGGCCCTCGCCTGACACAGCCCGGGGATTAAAATTTCCATCAAATGCAGAAAACCAGGTCAGACAAACTGTTTTTCCCCCAATAACGGTCACGGACCGTCTTGGATTATCCAACCAAGCATCGGTCCACAACAAACAATGAAAGTCTTTACAAGTAGTTAAGCTAAACTTTTATATAACGGCCACGGGCCACAAGCCCACAACGAATAATGAAACTGAAGATACCAGCAACGGTAGACTATAAATTGGGCACCGCAGGTGCTTCGCCCTCTTATCTCTTGTTTCTTGTCTCCAGTTTCTTATAAAACGGCCACGGGCCGCTTTGGTTATCCAACCAAGAGCCGCCACCACAACAAATATTGAAAGTCTTCTCAGGACGTTAGTGAGACTTTCATATAACGGCCACGGGCCGCCTTGGTTATCCAACCAAGCACCGCCCACAACGAAAAATGAAAGTCTTTTCAGCTTGTTAGTGAGACTTTCATATAAAATTTAGACAAAATTTAGACCCCCCATTGTATAAGGTGGCCGTTCTATCCTGGCATTAATCTTTTTTTGAAAGGAATGGTCCATGCTTGAATTGGCATTAAAGGGAAACCGAAACTATTGGATATGGATGGGGTGTCTGGGTGCAGTCATGGCTGTGGGCGGCCTGTTTTATCTGGACCAGTTTAACCACGGTCTTATGGTCACCGGCCAGAGCCGGGACGTGTCCTGGGGTTTTTATACGGCACAGATGACATTTTTGGTGGGGGTGGCGGCCGGCGGTATCATGCTGGTGCTTCCCTATTACCTTCATGATTATAAAGCCTTTGGAAAAATCACCATCCTGGGGGAATTCCTGGCCGTGGCCGCCATTATCATGTGCCTTTCCTATTTGCTTGTACACCTGGGACAGCCCGCACGGGCCCTGAATATTTTTCTTCACCCCACGCCCTGGTCCATGCTGTTCTGGGACGGCAATGTTTTATCCGGTTATCTTTTACTCAATATCATCATCGGCTGGAAGGTACTGGAGGCGGAGCGAAACGGGACACCGCCGCCAAAATGGATTAAGCCCTTGATCTACCTGTCCATTCCCATGGCGGTTTCCATCCATACCATGACCGCGTTCATTTACTGCGGCCTTCCCGGAAGGGGGTTCTGGCTTACGGCCGTCCTTGCTCCGCGGTTTCTGGCCTCTGCTTTTGCCTCAGGCCCTGCCCTGCTCATTCTTTTATGCCTGGTGATCCGGAATTTAAGTGATTTTAAGCCGGATAAAAAGGCGATTCAGTCCCTGGCTGTCATTGCGGCTTACGCCCTGGTGGCCAATCTGTTTTTCATGGTGTGCGAGGTCTTTGTGGTGTTTTATTCCAATATTCCGTCCCATAAGGCCCATTTTGTTTATCTTTATGCCGGGCTCCACGGCAAATCAGGCCTGGTGCCCTGGATGTGGTCTTCAGTGGCGCTCATGGGCATGGCCGCATGCATCCTGCTCTTACCGGTCTTAAGAAAAAACGAAATCACCCTGGCGTTTGCCTGTACCGCTCTTTTTGCCGGCACCTGGATCGACAAGGGCATGGGAATGATTTCAGGCGGATTTGTGCCCTCGCCACTGCACCATGTCACGGAATACAGCCCCAGCCTCCATGAAGTGGCCGTCTCTGCGGGGATCACAGCCCTGGGGCTGTTTGTCCTGACCCTGCTGTATAAAATAGTGACCGGTGTGAAGGTGTACAATCAAAGCGGCCGCGCCTGACAGGCGCCCAGTGAACCACTCGTGACCTTCTTTGATTTTGCGCACTTCATCCATTCCCCGGGTGACGGCCGGGAGGGGAATCAGGCCCGTGACATACAGGCGGAACACCTTACAGGCCAAGCCGTTTTTTGGCGCCCCGGAACTGGTCATAGGTCAGTCCCAGTACCGATGCGGCCTGTTTCTGGTTGAACCGGCAGGATTCAAGGGCCCTGGTGAACCGATAAATCTCCAGAGACCGGACCGCCTCTTTCAGGGGCCGGTTCAACCATTGGTCCAGGGGGAAATCAGAATCTGATTCAGCCGGATTGGTTTCCCGTCCCTGGTCACCGGCCGCCGGAACAGACAGCAGGGAAGGTCCATCCCCCTCTCCTGCCAGGGCATAGGGGGATTCAAAAGGATCAAAGCTGATGTTGTCAATTTGAATCTTTCCGGATCCGAATTCATGGGGGGTTTTATACACGGCCCGTTCAATAACGTTTTTCAATTCCCGGACATTTCCGGGCCAGGGGTAGGACTCAAGGGATTTGACCGCCTTGGGGGAGATGTCGGGGACATCGTCCCATCCCAGTTCAAAGGCCATGCGGCCGGCAAAGTGATTGGCCAGTAACAGGATATCCTCTTTTCGGGCCCTCAGGGGGGGCACGTAAATCACCTCAAAGGAAAGCCGGTCCAGAAGATCCCGCTTAAAGGCGCCGGCCCGGGCCATCCCGGATAAATTCGCATTGGTGGCGGCAACGATCCTGACATCCACCTGAACGGGACGGGAAGACCCCACCCGTTCAAAGGCGCCGTACTCCACCACCCGGAGGATCTTTTCCTGGACATCCATGGGGATATTCCCCATCTCATCTAAAAAAAGCGTGCCTTCGGAAGCCTGCTCAAACCGGCCGGTCCGCCGGGTATCGGCCCCGGTAAAGGCCCCCTTTTCATACCCGAACAACTCGGCCCCGATCAGGGTGGGGGTCAAGGCCGCACAATTTAGGGTCACCAAAGGCTTTTGCCACCGTTTGGACAAAAAATGGATCCTTGCGGCAGCCAGTTCCTTTCCCGTCCCCCGTTCTCCCAAAATAAGCACCGGCCGGTCAATGGGCGCCACCCGGGACAGCTGCTCCTGGAACCGGATAAACGCCTCTGACTGCCCTAACGCCTGGGCCATGGAGACCTCCGGGGAACCCCCGCCATCTGAATTACGGTAAACCATCATTCACACCCCATTCTGGCTAAATTTGCCAGATTATAGTTAAATCCACCATATTTTTAAAAAACCTACCACATCCATATTTTAATGTCAAACCCAACAACTACTTGAAATCACAATGAAAAATAAAATCCTGCCCAACCTGGCACACATCCTGCTCTATAACCATTTAAACAGGCCGGAAAAAAATAACACAAAACACACCCGGCTGCCGGGCCATTACAGCCCGGACAGAAACAGGCTAATGGCTAACAGCTAAAGGCTAACAGCTAAAACAAAAGGAGAGTACCAAATGGGAATTTTCACCAGATTCAAAGACATTGTCGCATCCAACATCAGCGCTATGCTGGACAAAGCCGAAGACCCTGAAAAACTGATCAAGCTCATGATCCGGGAAATGGAAGATACCTTAATTGAACTAAAGTCTTCCTGTGCCGGGACCATTGCCAGCCAGAAAAAAGTGGGACGGCTTCTGGAAGACTCCAGAGAAAAAGAGGCCTTCTGGACCCAAAAAGCCGACCTGGCCGTCACAAAGGGGCGGGACGACCTGGCCCGGCAGGCCCTGATTGAAAAACGGCGGTTCACCCAGAGAATCGAGGCCGTTGAAGAAGAACTCACCGAACTCGAATCCATTGCCGACCAGTACAGAGATGACATTCAGGAGCTGGAAAACAAGCTCAAAACCGCCCGGGAAAAACAGCGGCTCCTGGTTCAGCGGCATATCCGGGCCACCAACAAAAAACAGGCCCAGCAGGAAATCCGCAGGGCGGACAGTGCTGAAATCATGCAGAAATTCGAAGAAATGGAAACCCATATCGAACGGATGGAGGCTGAGGCCGACCTGGTCAACTTCGGCCGGAAAAACAGCCTAGAGCAGGCCTTTGACACCCTTGAAGCCGATGATGAAATAGAAAAACAGCTCAAGGCATTAAAATCCTTAAAATCTGAAAAAATCAGTGATACAACCGATGTGTAACCGGTGCAGACCGGCCAAGACAGACTTACAAAAAACAGCGAAAGCCAAGCGCTTTTACATTAACCGCCAACCGCCACAAAGGAGCCGTCAGCCATGATGCATGGCGCAGTTATCATAGGAATGTGTATCGGAGGGGCCATCCTTATCCTGGTCACCTTAGGTTTGATTGTCATCGGCATTATCCGGACCATCAAAACCGGGGGCCTTTTCAAAAAGGAAAAAGAGGCCCACACCGATGAAACCCGGATGATCCAGGAAATATTCAGGGGGCTTTCCAAAATGGAAGAACGGGTGGAAGCCCTTGAAACCATCCTGATTGAACGAAAGAAAAAGGACATATAACCATGAGGCACAATTTCAAACGACATGCTGGAACCGGCCGCTTCGGACGATCCTGGGGACACCGAGGGCCGGGAAGACTGTTCCGGCAAAAAAGCGAATTGTTCGGCCAGCCGGTTTACCGGTCCCGGCGTGGCATGCTTTTAGGGGTCTGCAAAGGCATTGCCGGACACTTTGGCCTTAACCTGGTCTGGCTCAGGATCATTGTATTTATATTGTTTTTGTTCACCGGATTCTGGCCGGCAGGGGTTCTTTACATCATTGCCGCAATTATCATGAACATGGAACCGGCAAGCCCCATCCAGGACGAGCAGGACAAGGAATTCTACCAGTCCTATACCCAGTCCAGGGACTCGGCCATCCAGCGCATCAAGCGAAAATTCGACAATATTGACCGGCGGATACAGCGAATGGAGGATACGGTCACGTCCAAGGAATTTGAGCTTTAGTCCGGATATTCCGGGTTAGAAGATTCCCAGCAGCTCAAACCCGTCTTTAAACAACACCAGGGCCAGCAAACACAGGGCAAGCCCCAGTCCCTTTAAGGTAAACACATAGATCCGCCCTTTTAAAAACACCCGGGATCTTTCGGTGACCAGGGCAAGCCCTGTTTTTGACCCAACCAGCAGCAGATAAAAACTCCCCACAAAGGCCAGAGGGCCGGCAATCCCCGCCTCCATGGCCCGGGCCACCACCGGCCCCCCCACACTGATCCAGAACAGATAAGGGTGGGGGCTTAAAAAATTCACCAGGATCCCCTTGGCCAGGGAACGGTCTTTCCTGACCCCGGTTTTGACGGCGGTGCCCGAGGATTTGACCGATTTGATCCCCATGGAAAAAATCACACAGCCGCCCACTAGGGAAATCATGCCCATGATGCTGTGAAAGCCGGAAAGCTTTGACAACAGGAATACCGACGCCAGAATAATGGGAAGATCTGTAACCACAGGTGCCAGGGCCACCCGGACACCGGCCCTGACACCATGTTCCAGGGTTTCGGAAACCACCAGGGTCAGAAGGGGGCCCGGCGCCATGCCCGCCGAAAACCCTAGCAGCGCGCCCATCCATAAATAGTGAATCATAACCAGACTCTTTTCCTAAAATTCAAACAAGAGCGTTACTATAGACAGAAACCGCCTCTGGATCAAGATTTATTGCAGAAGGGGAATATGGTTAATTAAAATGGACTTGGGATATGGGACTTGGGGATTGCAGCGTCCGTGGCCTGACCAAGTCCCATATCCCAAGTCCCAATTCTAACTTCCTCCATCTAATAAAATTTCTGAATTCTTCGGCGGTATGAGGTGTCCTTGAAAGGAAAAAATACGGGCGACCCCGGTGCCCCGGGCCGCCCGTAGGTGGAATGTGATGGGAACGGCTATTCCTGATACTTGAACGACAGCCTTAAGTTGGCCCTGAACTGGGCAGGTTTGCCGTCTTCAATTTTAATGTCCAGTTTCTGGACTTCGGCAATTCTCAGATCCCTTAGAGAACCGGATGCTTTTTCAATGGCCCTGTTGGCCGCATCCTCCCAGGATGTCGGACTTGATCCCACAAGGTCGATAATTTTGTAAACGCTTTCTGTCATGATTCACCTCCCTGGATTAAAATTAAACAGACCAAAGGCCTGGTCTGGCCTCCTTGCACATAGCCAACAGCTAACGGCTGGCAGCTAATAGCCAAAAGCGGTGAACGTGGAATGGCAAAGTAGTAAAAAAACAAATCAATTGCGATATGGAATGATTGATTATATAAAAATTAGATCAATTGTCAAAACCTTTTTCCCGGGTTCCGGCATGTTCAACTGACAGGTGCCGGGATTAAGGGCCACCGGTATTTTTTATTGACTGCTCAACAAAGGAGAATGGGAAATGGAAGAAATCATTATTGAGAAAGCTCAAAACTATGTTGGAACCGTCACCCTGAACCGCCCTGAACAGATGAACACCTTCAGCAGCCTCATGGCAGAGGAACTCAACCAGGCCCTGACCGAACTGGATGCCGACCCTGAAGTCCGGGTTATCCGGATCAAAGGCGCCGGCAAAGCCTTTTGCGCCGGCATTGATGTCAATGAGCTGGAAGGGAAAACCGCCATGGAATACCGGGAATGGATTGAAAAAATGGAGCGGCCCCTGATATCCATTTCAAAACTGTCCACCCCGGTCATTGCCCAGCTCCACGGGGTGGCCGCCGCCAACGGCATGGGGGTAATCGCGGCATCGGACCTGGTCATTGCCGCAGACAACGCCCGCATGGGACTGACCGCCATTAATGTGGGGCTCAACTGCGTGGGGCCCATTATTCCGGTGGCCCGGTGCGTGGGACGGAAAAAAGCCCTGGAACTGCTGCTTTACGGAGAGCTGATCAAGGCTGAACAGGCCCTGAACCTGGGCTTGATCAACAAGATCGTCCCGGCCGATGAACTGGAAGACAAGGCCCTTGAATGGGCACAGGTTCTGGCCCAGAAGAGTCCCATCGCCGTTAAAATCGCAAAAACCGCCTTTTATCAGTCTGAAGACATGGACTACGACAGGCAATTCGCCTATATGAACGAAGCCTTTGCCCGGCTGTGCACCACCAGCGATGCCAAGGAAGGGGTCAAGGCTTTTTTTGAAAAACGAGCACCTGAATGGACACTGACATAACCCCTGGTTTTAAATTGACTCCCATTGCCGTTATCCACTCCTGCTTTAAGGAAAAATTCGGCATTCCCAGACAACCCAACCTGGTTCCGGAGGCCCCGGCCACCCTGGTATTTGAGCCTGAATTTAGAAGGCCCGAGACGGTCCGGGGCCTGGCCGGGTTTTCCCATATCTGGATTATTTTTTTGTTTCATCAGTCCCCTGCCGGGTCCTGGCGGACCATGGTCCGCCCGCCCCGGCTGGGCGGCAATAAAAAGGTGGGCATATTTGCCTCAAGATCCCCGTTCAGGCCCAACCCCGTGGGCATGTCCGCCGTTGCTTTAGATTCCATTGAACAGACCCCCAAGGGGCCTGTCCTCCATCTTAAAGGCGGTGATTTTCTGGACCAGACCCCTGTTCTGGATATCAAGCCTTATCTGCCCTATTCCGACAGCATCCCTGACGCTGCCCCGGGATTTGCCCCAAAGGCCCCGGACCCTGGATTGGAGATCAGGTTTTGCCAAAAGGCCCGGAAACAGTGCATAGAGATTGAAAGAAAAATTCCCCGGTTTACAGCCATTGTTACCCAGGTACTGGAAAACGACCCCCGGCCGGCCTATACCGCAGACAGAGGGGAAGGCCTTGAACAGGAGTTTGGGTTTTGCCTCTTTGATTACAACATTAAATGGCGGCAGAAAGGGCGCACCGCAACCGTGACACAGATTACATGACGTTCAAACACTACCCGGATGCAAGGGCTTCGCGCTCCTCATCAAAGTCTGCAAACTCCAGGGCAATGGCGCGAAACTCGTCCGTAATCTCTAAAAACTTGTCCACCAGTATCGGATCAAAGTGGGTCCCCCGTCCCTCGACAATGATCTCCACGGCCTTGTCGTGGGGGATACTGGCCTTGTAAACCCGTTTACTGATCAGGGCGTCATACACGTCGGCAATGGCCATAATCCGCGCAGACAATGGGATATCCTCCCCGGACAACCCTTGCGGGTACCCTGAGCCGTCCCATTTTTCGTGGTGGCTGCCGGCGATCTCCTGGGCAATATGCAAAAAGCTGTTACTGCCCAGCTTTCGCTCTGCCTTTCGCAGGCTGTCCCGGCCATATATGGTGTGGGCTTTCATCAGCTCAAACTCTTCGGGGGTAAGCTTTCCCGGTTTGAGCATGATGGTGTCGGACACCCCGACTTTGCCGATATCGTGTACCGGGGCCGACAGGTAGAGAAGGTCAATGGTCCGGGGGTCCAGCCGGTCGGCAAACCGTGGGTCCTTGGCCGCCTGGACCGCCAGGGCCCGGACATAGTTTTTGGTCCGGGAGATATGGCCGCCGGTTTCCGGGTCACGGCATTCCGTAAGCGTGGCCATGCTTTCAATGGTCACCTCTTTGACCAGGGCCAGTTCATGGGTCCGTTCCTGGACCAGCTCCTCCAAGTGGTCATGGTGGCGCTTGAGGTCCAGGTGGTTTCTTACCCGGGCCCTGACGATCTCGGGAACAATGGGCTTGGTAATGTAATCCACCGCCCCCATGGAGAACCCCTTGGCCTCCTGGCCCACCTCGGTCAGCGAGGTGACGAAAATTACCGGGATATGCGCCGTACCCGCATCGGCTTTGAGCAAACGGCAGACCTCGTATCCATCCATTTCAGGCATGACCACGTCCAGCAGG
Source organism: uncultured Desulfospira sp. (assembly GCA_963663165.1). Taxonomy (GTDB): domain Bacteria; phylum Desulfobacterota; class Desulfobacteria; order Desulfobacterales; family Desulfobacteraceae; genus Desulfospira. Next base: position 3,054,659 of record OY760175.1, read on the forward strand.
ATAATATCGGGTTTGCGCTCCTTGCGGCAGGTTGCCAGGGCCTTTTCACCGCTCTTGGCCACAATAACGTTATAATCCCCTTTCAAGACTTCAATTATCGCGTGAAGATTCTCAGGAGCGTCGTCCACCGCTAAAACAACGGGTGTGGAAGATAGTGGAGATAATGATGACATGACGGTTTCCTTCATTTCGTTTACATGCCCATGGCCTGTATGTCTTGGCGTACAGCCTTAAAGCGGCATTCTATACGGAATATTTCAAGGCATTGTTCATTTTTTTCGACGATACAGCCATCTTACAAATTGTTGCATTGATTATCAAATAAATTTTTTAAATATTATTAAATATTAAAGATATCTATTCGGCTTCAAGCTGTGCTTTAACACGTTTTAACGCTTCAATGGCCTCGTCTGTATCAAAGTCCTCCAAAAGGCCGGCAATATTTTTTATGTCAGCTTCATACCGGGTTGAGGCCAGCATGCCGCCAAGTTCTTCTGATTTGTCCATGGCCTCCGATATATTGGTGGTAATCAAATCTATGATCTGATCAATCAAATCAGGGGCACCGGACAGGTCAGCTCCGGGCTGGACTGAAACAACCGCCTCAATGGCGTCCCCGAGGTCAGCCAGGGCACCCATCACCTCATCCAGATCGGCCTGGACAATGTCCGTAAGGGGCTTGGTATCTGCCATCTCCTCCCGCAGGGCTTTTTCCAGGTCCCCGGATGATCCGGACAGCTTCCCGGCCCCCAGGTTGGCGGCCACGCCTTTAAGGGTATGGGAGAGACGGACCGCTTCCTCGCGGGTTCCTTCTTCCAGGGCCGCCAATATGTCCGAAACGGTGGCACCATAGTTGTCCCTGAACCGGCACAGCAGCTTTTTATAAAGTTTCTGGTTGCCGGCTACCGATGCCAGCCCATCCTGAATGGATATGCCGGAAACGCCATCCATGGGCAGGCTGTCCGTTGGGGCGCCATGGGAGTCTTGGGATTTTCCGGCATCAACCCCTTCAGGCGATTTCCTTTCGCCGGGCTTGATCCACTGGACCAGGGTCCGGTTCAACTGGTCCGGGTCAATGGGCTTGGTGATGTGGTCGTTCATACCGGCCTCCAGGCTCTTGTCCCGGTCACTGCTCATGGCGTGGGCCGTCATGGCCACTATGGGCAAGTCCGCAATTCCCTGGTCCCGGATGGCCTTTGCTGCGGTGAGCCCGTCCATCTCCGGCATCTGGATGTCCATGAACACCAGATCGTAATCCTTGTCCTTTCCGCCGGCCAGGGCCGAAAGGGCTTGCAGGCCGTTGTCCGCCACATCCACAAAAAGACCGGCTGTTTCCAATAACTCCACAGCGATCTGCTGATTGATTTCATTGTCTTCAGCCAGCAGGATCCGGGCCCCTGAAATCAGGTCCAGTCCGGGCACAGCCGCTTCTTTGGCCTTATCTCTTTTTCCGATAATGCCCGGTTTCAGGCCCATGACCCCAAGAATGGTGTCCAGCAGCACAGAGACATTTACCGGCTTGACCAGAAAGGCATCGGCACCAGCCTCCATGGAATGGGCCATGACGTCTTCCCGGCTAAAGGCCGACACCATGATCACCGAGACCTTACGCTTTAATCTCGGGTCCGCTTTAATTTTCCGGACCACTTCAGCGCCATCCATCCCGGGCATCTTGTAATCCATGAACACCAGGGGAAAAAGTTCGTCATCCGGGGTATTCTCAAGGATGCTCAACGCATGGGGCCCGGAGGTCGCTGTGGTGGTTTCCAGTGCCAGGGTTTCCAGCAGGGATTTAAGGATGAGCAAAGAGGCTTCGCTGTCATCTACCGCCAGCACACGCAGCCCTTTTAAATCAGCTGCCAGGATGGTGTAGTCTGCGGGTTTTTTTTCCGGAGCGGCCACAACCTCAAACCGGCAGGTGACCCAGAAGGTGCTCCCCGCCCCATATTCGCTTTCAAGGCCAACCCCGCCGCCCATGAGTTCAGCCAGCTTTCTGCAAATGGACAGACCCAAGCCGGTGCCCCCGTATTTGCGTGTTGTGGATGTATCGGCCTGGGTAAAGGGCTGGAAGAGTTTTTCTTTTTGTTCATCGGTCAGGCCGATGCCGGTATCTTTCACACTGAACTTGATCAGCAGGCTGTTTCTTGACCGCTCAAGGATCTCGGATTTGACGATAATCTCTCCTTGTTCCGTGAATTTAACGGCATTGCTTACAAAATTCAACAGGATCTGGCCGAGCCGGAACGGATCACCCACCAGTTCCTTGGGGGTATCCATATCCTGGTCAATGATGAATTCCAGTTCCTTTTCCTGGGCTTTTTGCAAAATCACGGCGGAAAGGTTGTCAAACACCTGATCCATCTTAAAGTTAATGTTCTCGATATCCAGCTGGCCGGCCTCAATTTTGGAAAAGTCCAGAATATCGTTGATAAGCCCCAACAGGGCCTTGGCCGAACTGTCAATCTTGTATATATAATCCTCCTGCTTGGCGGTAAGGTCGGTTTTTAAAACCAGGTGGGTCATCCCGAGAATGGCGTTCATGGGGGTCCGGATCTCGTGGCTCATATTGGCAAGAAAACCGCTCTTGGCCTGATTGGCCGCTTCTGCTTCCTTCATGGCCCGGGACAACTGTTTGGTTCGCTCTCCCACCAGCTCCTCCAAGGAGTCCTGGTGTTTTTTGCGTTCCGTTATATCCATGATCGTGAACGTAAAGCCCTTTTCATGGTCCTGCTCGTCCAGGGGCACCAGGGTGATATATACATCCTTGAGGGTGCCGTCTTTGCTTTGAAAAACCGACTCAAGGGCGGCCCACCCCTTTTCCTCAAGCTGCGTGTAGGCAAGCTTTCCTGAGGTTTCAAACACCTCATCGCTGGGGTAGAAAACCCGGGTACTCCGGTCTAAGAGTTCCTCTAAGGGGCGGCCGGTGATCCGTGTAAGCTCCCGGTTGGCGTGGGTAATCACCCGGTCTTTCACCATACCGATGCCCACGCTCGACGCCCTGAGAATACTGTCCAGTTCCCCCTGCCGGCGGAGCAGTTCCTGTTCATAATTCTTACGTTCGGTGATGTCCATGATGGTAAAGGCATGGCCCTGGCTCATGTCTTTTTCATTCAGGGGAGCCATGCCGATATGAACGTTTTTAAAAGTTTTGTCCTTGCTTTGGAAAACAGATTCCAGTGACGCGGTGCCCTTTTCCTCGACCTGCTGATAGATGTTTTCACCCACAGCCAGAAATATCTCTTCGCTGGGATAAAAAATCCGGGTGCTCCGCCCGATGAGTTCCTCTGCGGAATAGCCGGTAATTCTGGTCAGTTCATCGTTGACATGGACCAGGACCCGGTCCCTTACCATGCCGATGCCCACCGTGGCTGCCCTGAGAATACCGTTTATTTCAGCCTGGCGATGAAGCAGTTCCCGTTCAGCGGCCTTACGTTCCGAGATGTCCATGATGGCACCGATAAACCCTTCGGAGAAATCATCCGGGTTCAGGGGGACCGCGTTCAGCAGGATGTTTTTCAGGGTCCCGTCCTTATGCTTGAAAATGGTCTCAAGGGATACCTTCCCTTTTTCCTGTACCTGCTTAGAATATTCTTCGCCAACGGCATTAAAGATCTCTTCACTGGGATACAGCAGGCTTGTATTTTTTCCGGCAAGATCTTTTAACTTGTAACCGCAGATTCTTTCAAATTCGTCGCTGGTGTAGGTGATGGACCGGTCTTTCACGATGCTGATACCCACCGGCGAAGACTTGAGAACACCGTTTAACTCTGCCTGCTGGCGAATTAATTTTTGTTCAAAGGCCTTGCGCTCGGTAACGTCGATTCCGTCTGCAAAAATGAACATGGGTTGATTTTTCTCGCCCAGAATGGGCTGGATAATGACCTCGGCATCAATCCGTCTGCCGTCATGGCTGGTGTGCACGGCGTCAAACACCGTGGTCCCCCCTTTCTGGGCCTTTTCAACAGCCTTCCGGACTATTTCCTGAGTCTGGGGCTGTCCCTGCCACCAGGCCGTTTCCCAGAAGGGCTGCCCCACAACCTCCTCCTGGGATACATTGACAAACTCCACCGCTGTCCGGTTGGCCCGGCGCACCCGGCCGTCCAGGCCAAGGATCCCCATAAATTCTCTGGACTGGTCAAATATGCCCCGTAAGGTGGCCTCGCTGTTCCGGATCCTGCGGGCCGCCTGCAGTCCCTGCCGTATAGAAATAAATGCCAGCAGGGCAACCCCCGCGAGAATGGCCATACTGATTATTAAAAGGCCTTTTGCCTCATCTTTGGCTGCGACATTGATATCCTGAAGATAAACACCGGTGCCGATAATCCAGCCCCAGGGCTCAAACCGTTTGACATAGGATATTTTGGGGACGATTTGACTGCCGGCACCAGCCAGCTGCCAACTGTAAGAGACAAAGGCACTGCCGGTGTTTTCACTTTTTTCCACCATTTCCATGAACATCCGTTTGCCGGCCGGATCCTGATAGCCTGTCAGATCCCGGCCATTTAACAGGGGCATGAACGGGTGCATGATCATCCGGGGATGAAGATCGTTAACCCAGAAGTAGTCCTTATTGTCCGGACCATACCGGACAGAGGAAATAGCCGCCAGAACAATTTTCTGCGCCTCTTTTTGGGTCATGGTCCCATCTAATTCATGGCCATGGTAATACTGGGCCATATCCAGGATGATCCGGGTCATATTTTTGAGTGCGTATTTTCTTTCATCCAGCAACGTATTGTACACACTGGGCAGGTGAACTCCGAAGATCGCCACCGAAAACAAAATAATGGAGGCCACCATCGGCAGGGCCGTCTTTATCCACAAGGGAGCGACCAGACGCTGGATTAAGGAACGCATATGAATACTCTCTCCTGTTTTTCGTTGGGGCACGGCAAACAGATTCGCCGCGTCATCTTCTTGCAGGCGGCGCAAAGGGTTACCCGATGGGACGCCGGCAGATTACCGGTTTCTAAATTAAAATGATAAAAAAAACGCCGTTTACCGGATACCTTGGGCCGGGCTCATTGAGATAGAAAGACAACTGGCAGTCCGGACAGATTTTTTTGCTTGTTTAGTTACTCAATATAAAGACAGGGAGTAACTTTTGTCAAGAAAGTGTTTGATAATAGGGCAATAACCGTAATCTGGACATATCCCCGTCACGTCGGTTCATATTCGCCTGGGTCGTCTGCCATCTGTATGGCGATTTCTTCAAACCGTTTCTCCAATGCGAGAAAAGCATCCACCACTTCCGGGTCAAAATGGGTCCCCTTGCCTTCTATAATCGTTTTCCTGGCCATGGTGTGGTCAAAGGCGTCTTTGTAAACCCGCCGGGCCGTCAGGGCATCGTACACATCAGCCACTGCCATGATCCGGGCGGATAACGGAATTTCTTCGCCTTTAAGGCCCTGGTTGTAGCCGGACCCGTCCCATTTTTCATGATGGGATAAAATAATCTCTTTGGAGACCTTCAGAAAAGAGGTCTCCTGGTCGGTACCGGACATCTTTTCGGCTTCCTCAATGGCATGCCAGCCGTGGTCCGTATGTTTCTGTATTTCCACAAATTCCGCTTGTGACAGTTTGCCCGGTTTTTTGAGGACCGCATCGGGCACACCGACCTTTCCGATGTCGTGCATGGGAGCGGATTTAAACATCAACTCAATGGTATGGTCATCCAGGACATGCCGGTACCGGGGCAGAAGGCTTAACCGTTTGGCCAGCAGTTTGACAAACAAGGCGGTCCTTCGAATGTGCAGGCCGGTTTCCTTGTCCCTTGTACCGGCCAAAGCCGTAATGCCCAAAAGGGTTAAATTCTGGGCAGCGGCCATGTCCCGGGTTCGCCTGAGCATTCTTTTTTCTTCTATCCGGAACCGAAGAACACTTAACAGGGAAAACACCACAAACAACGTCAAAAAAGGGTAGGTCATGGAAATATACAGGTGCATGTGGCGCAGAAAAAACAATCCCGAAAACCAGAAACCGGTCGCGGCAAGTGCCAGAAAAAGGTTACAGGGCCAGGGTTTAAAATAAGTGAGCATCAGGGTGCAGATAATCCCGGTAATAAGGATCAGCACCCATTCCACGCCTTTGACCCAGGGCGGGGCTGACAAAAGATTGCCGTTAAGGGCATTGTCCACTGCCGTGGCATGGATCCCCACCCCGAAAAAGTAAGGTGCCAGGGGCGTGGCATGGGTTTCCCCTAATCCGGAAGCCCAGGCGCCCAGAAACACAATCCGGTCTTTCATAATGGACGGATCAGCCTTCCCCTCCAGCAGGTCCCGGGCGGATATAACGGTAAAATCTGCGGCGTTTTTTCGAAAATGAAGCAGCAGATGCCCCTGGGGGGAAACCGGGATGGTCAGATGTTTAATGGACACGGAAGAAAGCCCTGCGGGCCCTGCTTTCAATACCACTTTATCCGTATTCATGGACAGCATAAGGGCGGCAAGGGAAAGGCTCGGATAAAACCGGCCCTGGTATCCGGCGATAAACGGGGTCCTGCGGATGATCCCGTCATTGTCGGACACGGAATTGACAAAGCCATACCCCCGGGCGGCCTGAATAAACAGGGGCAGGGGCGCCAGGATCCCGTGCATGGCCGGAAACCACTGAAACAAATCAATTCCCGTCGTCGGGGTGACAAGAGAAACTTTTAAGGGCAGCAGCCCCGGGGGCAGGCCAATGGTCTTTTCTTTTAAAAGCTTGCAGGCCAGGACAAAAGGCCCCCTGCGCAACACCCGGGCTAAAATTTTATCGTTGTCCAGGCTGGGGTCAAGGGAATCGGTCAAAGAATGGGAAACAATGACGCCCCGGTCCTGCAGGATCTTAAATGCGGCAAGCAAAGAGGCCCTGTCCGGCTCGGACATCAGGATGTCCATGCCCACGGCACTGGGGGCTGCGCGGGCAATAGCCGAACACAGCCGGGCCAAAAGATCCCTGGGCCAGGGCCATTGCCCAAAGGCCTCAAGGCTTGGGTCATCAATGGTTACAATGACCGGCCGGGCCGGGCCCTGGTCCTCAAGAGCCCGGTGGCAGACATCATAATATTTCTGGTCCAGAAAGGTGATAAACGCAGGACGGTACACAAAAAGGCCGATGAAAAACACCGTAATGGCACAGCCTGTTCTAAAAATAATTTTTCTGTCCCGTCCCCGGTATGGAACTATTTTGCCAAGGCCGGGGGACTTTTTCTGATTTGATCCTCTGATTTTCACTGAACGGCGCACCCTTTCCCCTGTGGGGCGGGATTCCCGGCCAGCAGGGGGCCGGGCCGCCCGGTTACCTTACAATCACTTCGACCCTCCGGTTTCTGGGTTCCGGAACATCATCCGGTGTGGGGACCAGTGGATTGCCTTCCCCATGGGAACTGGTGCGGACAAGCTGCTGGTCAACACCCTGATCCACTAACAGCCAGGTAACCTTTTCAGCCCGTTTAAGGGACAGGGCAATGTTGCTTTGTTCGTCGCCCACCCGGTCTGAATGACCGTCTACGCTGATGCTTTTAGAGTCCCGCTTCTCAATTTCAGCTATGATCTCGGGGATGCGGGCAAGGGACTCATCGGTGAGGATGTCTGAGCCGGATTTGAACTGAAGAATAAATTTCTCCGGAAGCGCCGGTTCAATATGCAGCACCGGCGCAAAAATATCTTGAATCTCCTCTTCAGGGACAGGCTCCGGCGCACCAGGGGCCTTCTCCTGGGTGACCGTCACACCGTATCCAGCCTGGTCCAGGGTTGCGGTGCCCTGGGCATTGGCAATTTGGACCTTTCCCACATGATCGTCATGGTCGGGCATCAGCACCACCCGGGTTCCTTTGGACGCACATCCGGCGGCAAAAAATCCCATTGCCGGAATCAGAACGGCCAGCAGTGCCGTTTTAAAATATCGGCCGGTTAAAATGGATGGTTTCAATTGGTTACCTCCACCAGGAACCTTGTGCCCCTGACCCCAATGGTGCCGTCCGGGGTTTCGATTTTCACATGATCCGGGGCCAGCTTGGCAATAACGCCGGACAGAAACAAAAATGTCCCCTTGATCAGACGGGTTGTCATGGAATATTGATAAACGCTGGGATCAAAAACAAACTCATCCATGTTCATGGCACTGTCCGGCCCTAAACAGATGATGGTGTCATCTTGAAGAATCAGGCTGGCAGAACTGTCCTTTGCAGACTGAATCCGGTCATGGGGATACACCCTGGTGCCGGCCTCGGCCTTAAGGCTTTCATTTTCCGGGCGCAGGATCTCCACCTGCCCGGAAACAGACTTAAAGCTTCCGCAGGGGAGAAGTTCTCCTGCGATGCCGTATCCTGCACCGGTTAAGTAAACAAATAAACACACCAGGGTACCTCGTATCACTGCTTTCATAAAACATAATCCTCCGTTAACATGCACGGGCGGTAACTCAAAAAGAATATGGTCTGTTTTTGAGAATCTAAGGGAACATGCGGCAAAGCAACAGGGTCTGACCATATCCTTAACGCCCTTTTTACGCCCACACTTATATCAGCCTGGTCTGTTTAAAGCAAGAAAATGCCGGATAGCATCGGGATTCGCCTGTAACCTTGCACCGGTTGATGTTATCTTTCGAATGGGTTGTATGGCGTATAAAAAACGGAGACCGGAAATCGCGGATTCTTAAGGGGTACGCATTCCGGTCTCCCGTCTCCGGTCTCCGGTTTCCTCCAATTACATAGCCTCGGGCATGCCCCGAACTACTCCACCTGAAACCCTGCTGATTTTTCAGCCGAGATCCCTTCCATTTCCACTTTGATGGTAATGGTATAGGCCCCTTTTTCATCGTCGGCTTTGCACTTCCGGATAATGGTTACAGGCAGACCGTTCGGCAGAGTAAGGGTTTCAGCAGGCTTGGCCATAATCACCCTGCCCCCCTTTTCCACCGTATAGGTCATGAGAGCGGTTGCCATATCCCCCTGTTTCCGGTCTCTGGCAAAAAGGTCCAAAGACAGATCAAACAGGGCACCGGGTGCCATTCTTTCAGAGGAAATATTGAGGGCTGCAATGGACAGATCCGCCGCGCTCCCCGCTGACCCCTGGGGGGTGTCGTCAACGGTGGTGCTTTCCATGTAGCCGTAGACCTGTTTCCCCTCTTTTAACGGTGCGGTTTTTCCCCCGGTGGCCTGAGGGCCTGATCCGGGCAGCGGCATCACCCGGACGCCCCGGGTCACCTTGATGTTGTTTTGAATGACACCGATATCAACAAAAGCGCCTTCCTTTTTCCCTGCCATGGCCTGGTCAAAGTCCCGGGCGGACTGAATCTTGACGCGGTTCACCTTGACAATGATATTGCCGGGTTTAAGGCCTGACTTTTGGGCTGAGCTGTTTTCCTGAACCTGGACAATTTCTGCCCCGGGGCGGGACTTCGCATCTTTTACCTCAACGCCGATAAAGCCGCCGGCTGGTTGTGCAAACGGTTTCTGGGCAGCGCCTGAAGCAAAAAGAAATATCATTGTCACAGCAGCCAGCATCACACTTTTTTTTACACCCACGATGTCCTCCTGTTGGTTTACGGATTTTGTAAATTGTCTATTCATCTTCGGGTTTAACATACCAGTCCTCATTGCCGTATAACTTTTTCATACATTCGGTGCATAAGCCGTGGCTAAAAGATGCTTCCGAATATTTTTGAAGGTATGCCTCCAGCGTGTTCCAATACCCCTGGTCGTCCCGGATCTTTTTGCAGGCCGAACAGATAGGGATCAACCCCTTTAAGGTTTTGACCTCAGACAATGCGGTCTGCAATTCTTCAATTAATATTTCTTTTTGAGCCTTGGCTGTTTTATGGGCCTCAACCTCTTTGACCAGCTCGGCTGTCCGCTCCCGGATCTGTTGATCCAGGATTTCGTTCTGCTTTGCCATCCGTAAGGTAAGGTTTTCATTTTCGGTGAACACCTGGTCAATGATATTAAACCATGTCTGCCATACGTTTGGGACTTGAATGCCAGACAGTGGCGCCTTGTTCCGGCTCCGGTTTATGATGTGATTGACAAAGGTCTTGGACGGCAGAATAAATTGTTTTTCCGTCAGGAAAAACACAATTACCACCAGGATCATGGAAAAGGCCAGGATCACCAGCGGCCCCCAGCCGACCAAATCCGAAAGCAGGGCCCAGAAAGGCCTTTGTTTTTCATAATAGATCATCTGCCACGGCGCCTGCTTTAAATGATCGCTGTAAATTTTATATCCCTTAACCCTTATAATTTCTTCATCGGGCAGTCCGGCCAAAGAAAAATCCGGGGCATTTAATGCCGGGGGCAGTACCTCTTTGAGCAGCTTGGTCCGGCTGTTTTGAGAAATGATGGCAACGGGGTGGGCTACCAGCTGCCGTTGGTCATTGGCCAGGCACAGGGTGCCTCGCGGGATGGTAAAATTCTTTACAATGGTATTTAAAAAATCAACGGTCAGGTCAATGGCAACGGTGCCAAGGAACCGGTCACGGTCATATACGGGGGCGGCACAGGTTGTCATCAGCCCTTTTCCGTATTCATCCGCATAAATCCGGGTCCAGAAGCCGGACCGGTCTTTATTGTTTTCCGGCAGGCCCAGGGTGTAAAATTCGTGGGTCAGCAGCGTATCTGAATATTTAAATTTTCGGGATGACACCCAGGGATAAATATTAATAAACTGATGTTTTGACGTATAATAGACCCAGGCCACATTCTCCGATGTTTCAAATATGCCCTGAAACGCTGGATTCAGATTCAGGGCCATGTGAATTTCCCGGTAAAAGTCCGGGTCCTGGTTTTCCAGGGAACCGAGTCCGGACAGGTTTCCGGCCATTTTCTCGGATACAGGGGGGGCAAAATGATCCAGGGCGTAATAATTCTGGGCCGGGACTGGTTTGAGCCCCCTAAACTCCAGGGGCTGGGTCAAGGCCCTGCCGCCTTCGGACTGCATGAGATCGGCCTGGGCCAGGACCCGCATTTTTGTCACATTGCCGGTAACCGATGACAGCAGGCGGTCCAGATAGATGACCCTTTCGTGAAACTCTCTTGCAATCATGGCGTTTTCGTATTTTTCAGCCGATAAATAGCGCTGCCCGGTCATGAAAATCAGAATCACCACCAGGACAAAAAAGACCAGAAAAATCAAAATCGACTGGCGGCTGTGAAACCAGCTCACCTGATTTTCCATCAAGGATAAATCAGGTGAACCGGTTATCTCATGGTCTGTGGATGAAGATCTGGCCTTTTCTTCCAAATGCATTGTTTTCCCTTTTCCCCACTTGGCCGTTCCATCAAAATATGGATAAAATCATTCGGGTTCCCACCACATAAAGCAATGCTGCAAATATTTTTTTGAGTTTGTCAATGGGCAGGCTGTGGGCCAGTTTCGCCCCTAAGGGCGCGGTCATTACGCTGGCTGCCACAATGCCGGCCAGGGCTGTCAGATTCACATATCCCAGACAAAAAGAGGGCAGGTTGTCCATCCCCAGCCCGTTGACAATATACCCCAGGCTCCCGGCCACGGCAATGGGAAAGCCAATGGCGGAAGAGGTTCCAATGGCCTTGTGGACTTGGGTATTGCACCAGGACAAGAAGGGAACCGAAAGGGTCCCCCCGCCAATGCCCACCAGGCTGGAAAAATCCCGATAACCGACCCGGCCCCGAATATACCGACTGTTCCCGGAATCTCCCGGGTGGGTTTGGGTTTAATTCCCATGATCATCTGGGTGGCCACATAATACAGGAAAATCCCAAAAAATCCCTTTAAAAAATTGGTGCTCAGCCGGGAGGCGATCCAGGCACCAAAAAAGGTGCCGGCCAGAATCCCGGGGGTGATGGCCAGAACCACGGGCCAGAGGACGGCCCCCCGTTTGTGATGGGCCATCAAACTGGATACCGAGGTAAACAGGATAGACGCAAGGGAGGTGCCCAGCGCCAAATGAAGAATGTGTTCATGGGCAAGCCCCTGGGCTGTAAAGGCAAAGGTCAGCATCGGAACAATGACCAGTCCGCCGCCGATCCCTAAAAGTCCTGCCAGAACGCCGGCAACAGCGCCGACAACAAGATAAAGCAAAAAAAACGACATAATTTAAAAAATCCTTTTTTTAAAGGAGATCAGTCCGAAGAGGGTTAGGCCAAAGGATCTTATAATATTGCACAATCGCAATTTCATCCTTCATCCCTCATCCTTTCCCACCCCCTCCATAATGTTAAAATCCAACCGGCCATAGCTAAAGCCCTGAGTCTCTCTCAATATCCGCCATATGGTGTGCCATTTCCCGGAATGCGGCATCCGGGTCTTTGTTTTTTAATGCCCGGATAATGTTTTGATGGGCCGTCACAGAGGATGTCACCCGCTCAGGCGTCTGAAGCTCCCGGGACCGGCTTTCCACTAAAATTTCCTTTAAGGTGTCATAAACCGACCGTAAAACGCTGTTCCCGGTGGCCCGGACCAGGGCCGCGTGAAAAGCCTCGTCAAATACCACGGGATCCCCTCCCTGGGCCAGGGCATCTGTCTGCCGGTCCACCAGGGATTGAAGGTGCTCAATCTTATCCGGTGTAATCGTCCGGGCGGCCCGGGCGGCAATGGCAGGTTCTAAAAGCCCCCTGACCTCAAACACCTCGGCCAGGCGAAGCCGTTTTTGTTCCGCCATCTTACGAAGCTGCCCTTTTAATATCTGAGCGGCATCTCCGGTAACAAATGAGCCTGCCCCCCGCCGGGAAACCAGAATACCCTTTTCCTTCAAGGAAAGAATGGCCTCTCGAACCGTATTCCTTGACACCTTGAACCGGTCTGCCAGGACCCGTTCCGGGGCCAGCCGGTCCCCGGCCCCTAAGGACCGTTCTTTGATGTCCTTGAGGATCTTTTCCTCAACCTGATGACTGACGGGATTGGCCATAATTCATCTCCTTTACCACAAATTGGTCCAACCAATATCTCACCTACTTCGATAAAAAGCAAGAATAAAAATCCCACCGGATAAGATAAACAACTGTCCTGAAATGAAACATCAGGTTAAATACAAATAAGTTGACTTTAGACTTGCGGTACCGTCTATAGGCAATGAATTTCCTTGCTTTTGCTCGAATTTACAGTCCAAGTGGGAGTTATCAAAATAAGAATCAAATGCTTTCCAAACCAACTTTGGATTTGGCTGGGCCTTAATCAACCGGATGGGTTTAAGGGAAGCCATTTCAGTGCGCAGCACTGAAACTCTGTGTTTCTCTGTGCCCCTCTGTGGTTAAATTTAAAGAATGGGCGAAGCCCACAATTTATAAAACCAGGAGGTTAAAGAAGAATAATTCAACCCCTTCGGGATTTCATAATTTTTAAACCACAGAGGGGCTTCGGCTCCTTTCTTGCTTCCAGTCTCTTGTTTCTTGATTATACATCCTTATCATCGGAACAACCAACGCCTGCAAATAACCGATATGCGCTTATCCTAAAAAATTCCAAGTGAAAACTTTATTTATCCTTATTGTTCTGTTATAAGAAAGGTTTGCTTTATTAAGCGGTTAAATAAAGCCGCGGCCTGGCAGCCGACAGGCTTTTGCCCTTAAATTTTTACGGATACGGGTTAACGCAATGAAAATGTTTACATATCCGTCCAAAGAGGCGGAAAAACGGGTTCAGGAAACCATTGACCGGGGCCTTGGATTTTCCCGGGAAGACCATGAAAATGTTCTAAAGTACATTGAGGATGTCAAGGCACGGGGGGACCAGGCCTTAGTGGCATATACCAACCGGTTTGATTCCAAAACCGTGACCCTGGGCACGTTAAAGGTATCGGATCAGGAGTTTGAACAAGCCCTTGCCGGCCTTGAGCCTGAATTTTTAAAGGCCCTGGACCGGGCCGTGGACCAGTTGACCCGGTTCCATGAGCAGCAAAAGGAAAAATCCTGGATTGACACCCCGAGAAACGGGGTTTGTCTGGGCCAGATGGTCCGGCCGGTGAATGCGGCCGGGGTATATGCCCCCGGTGCCAAAGGGGGGAAAACCCCCCTGGTTTCCTCTGTGCTCATGGGCGGGATTCCGGCCCGGGTGGCCGGGGTGAAATCCATTGTCCTGATGACCCCGCCCATGGAAAACGGCAAAATCAATCCCCATATCCTGGCTGCGGCCCGAAAAGTGGGGATCTCTTCGGTATTCAAGGCCGGCAGCGCCTGGGCCATTGCCGCCCTGGCCTACGGCACAGAGCAGGTCCCCAAGGTGGATGTGATTGTGGGCCCGGGCAACATTTACGTGACCCTGGCCAAAAAACTGGTGTCCGGAACCGTGGGCATTGACATGATCGCCGGTCCCAGTGAAATTCTGATCATTGCCGACAGGACCGCCAACCCTGAATTTGTGGCAGCCGACCTGCTCTCCCAGGCCGAGCATGATGTCATGGCTTCAGCCGTGCTGATCACCGATTCAAAAGAGGTGGCCGAACAGACCGTCAAGGCCCTCAAGGGGCAGCTGGACAAGCTTGGCAGAAAAGAGATTGCCCAAAAATCCATTGAGGATTACGGGTCTATCCTGCTGGTGCCGGATATTGAAACGGCCATCGGCCTTTCCAACCGCCTGGCCCCGGAACATCTGGAACTTATGGTAAAAGATCCCTTTAACTACCTGGATCAGGTCCGGAATGCCGGTGCCCTGTTCCTGGGAACCCATACCCCGGAACCCATGGGAGACTATATTGCCGGCCCCAACCATGTGCTGCCCACAGCCGGGACGGCCCGGTTTTCTTCAGCCCTGGGCGTGGCCCATTTTACCAAAAAAACCAGCCTGATTCACTACTCGGAAAAGGCGCTTAAAGACGAGGCCGATGATGTCATCTGCCTGGCCGGCATTGAGGGGCTCGACGCCCATGCCAATGCCGTGAAGATCAGAAAATAGCACTGGCGTAAATTTAATATTAACCTGATAACATATAAATGATCCCATGCAGACCATAAGAGGTTTTAGAGATATCCTGCCCGGCCAGATCGGCCTGTGGCAGAAGGTGGAAAAAGAAGCCGTATCCCTTTTTACGGCATTCGGCTATGAAGAGATCCGGATTCCGGTCATAGAGAAAACCCAGCTTTTTGCCCGGAGCATCGGAGAGGCCACGGACATCGTTGAAAAGGAAATGTACACCTTTGAAGACCGCAAAGGGGACAAGCTGACCCTAAGACCTGAGGCCACGGCCTCCATCTGCCGGTCTTACATCCAGCACAAAATGCATGCCGCAGAACCGGTCAGGAAATTTTTCATGACCGGCCCCATGTTCCGGCGGGAAAGGCCCCAAAAGGGACGATACCGGCAATTTTACCAGATTGACGCCGAGGTGTTCGGCGTTGAATCCGCCTATATTGATTCAGAGCTGATTTTTCTGCTCAACGAGCTATTCAGCCGGCTGGGCCTGACCGGACTTTCAGCCCACATCAACAGCCTGGGATGCCCGGAATGCCGTCCCCAATTCCAGAAGGCCCTGCTGGATTTTTTAGAAGACAAAAAAGAGGGTCTTTGCGACAATTGCCGGCGGCGGATGACCAAGAACCCCCTGCGGATACTGGACTGCAAGGTTGACACCTGCCGGCAGGCCCTTGAAGGGGCCCCGGCCACCATCGACCACCTGTGCCCTTCCTGTGAAGACCATTTTAAAATTGTCCGGGTTACCCTGGAAGCCCAGGGCGTGGATTTCCTGGTGGACAAATCCCTGGTCAGGGGGCTGGATTATTATACCCGGACCGCCTGGGAGATCCAGACCACCAGCCTCGGTGCCCAGAGCGCCATTGCCGGCGGGGGGCGGTATGACGGGCTTGTCAAGGAGCTGGGCGGCCCTGACACCCCGGCCATCGGGTTTGCCATCGGGTTTGACCGATTGGTAGAGGTCATGGAGCAGCTGGGCCAGGCACCGGAGCCGGCCCCACTGGACCTGTTTATCCTCCCCTTAGGGGACCAGGCCATGGAAAAGGCTTACCAATGGACATGCGATCTTAACCTTTCAGGGATTTCCTGCCAGACCGATTACAGGGGCAAAAGCATGAAAAGCCTGATGAAGCGGGCCAATAAACTCAATGCCCGGTATGTGCTGATTGCCGGGGAAAATGAGCTTGCCCAGCACACATTAATTGTGAGAAATATGGAAACCAAAGAACAGTTCGAAGTTGCCATGGATAACCTGGTGCCGGAACTGAAAACCATCATAACAACCACCAAAAGCTAACCGCTGAGTGCTAACAGCTAAAAGCTAATAGCTAAAGGCTAACTGCTTTCAACAAAAGGAAAAAACCAGGTGACGGATTTAATAGGAAAACGGACCCACTACTGCTCAGCGCTTCGGGAGAGCCATATTGGACAGGAAGTGGTTTTAATGGGATGGGTGCAGCACCGCCGGGATCACGGCGGCGTCATTTTTGTGGATTTAAGGGACCGGGCCGGCATCACCCAGGTGGTATTTAACCCGGTCATCTCAGCGGCGGTCCATGAGAAGGCCCAGGAAATCAGGAATGAATATGTCATCGGGGTGAAAGGGAAAGTCGCGGCCAGACTTGAGGGCATGGTCAATCCCAATATGGAAACCGGTGCCATTGAAATTTTAGCTGATGAGCTTGAAGTCTTTTCACGGGCCAAAACCCCGGCCTTCCAGATTGAGGACCGGGTAGAGGCCTCGGAAACCATAAGGCTCCAGTACCGGCACCTGGACCTGCGGCGGCCCCAGCTTAAAAACAACATCCTGGCCCGGCACAAAGCCACCATGGCCGTGAGAAATTATCTGGACGCCAACGGGTTTATCGACATTGAAACCCCGTTTTTAACCAAATCCACCCCGGAAGGGGCAAGGGATTACCTGGTCCCCTCCCGGGTGAACCAGGGACAGTTTTACGCCCTTCCCCAAAGCCCCCAGCTGTTCAAACAGCTGCTCATGATTGCCGGGTTTGACCGGTACTACCAGATTGTCAAATGCTTCAGGGACGAGGACTTAAGAGCCGACCGGCAGCCGGAGTTCACCCAGATCGACATGGAGCTTTCCTTTGTCACCGAAGAGCAGATCATGGAGATGGCCGAAGGGATGATCCGGACCGTATTCAAAACCGTCCTTGACCTGGACCTTGACCCGTCTTTTCCCAGGCTCACCTATGACGAGGCCATGGAACGGTTTGGCCTGGACCGGCCCGATCTGAGGTTTGGCTTAGAGCTGTGCAATGTATCGGACATTGTGGCCAAAACCGGATTCAAGGTATTTGCCAGTGTGGTGAAAAACAACGGCCTGGTCAAGGCCATCAATGCCAAGGGATGTGCCTCTTTTACCCGAAGGGAAATTGATGAGCTCACGGAATTTGCCGCCGTTTACAAGGCAAAGGGGCTTGCCTGGATCAAGATTAAAGAGGACCAGTGGCAGTCCCCCATTGCCAAATTTTTTACCGATGACGAGAAAGAGGCCCTGCGCCAGCGCCTGGATCTCGAGCCCGGGGATATTGTCTTTTTTGTGGCAGACCAGCCCAAAATCACCAACGAGGCCTTAGGGCAGTTGAGAAACGAACTGGGAAGGCGGCTGAACCTGATCAGGGATGACGAGTTCAAATTTACCTGGGTCACGGATTTCCCCCTCATGGAGTATGACGAGACCGAAAAACGGCACCAGGCCCTTCACCATCCCTTTACCTGCCCGAACAAAGAAGACCTGGACAAACTGGAGACCGACACCCTTAACGTCAAATCAAGGGCCTATGACCTGGTTCTCAACGGGATTGAAATCGGCGGGGGGTCCATTCGTATCCATGATATGGATCTTCAGAAAAGAATTTTCAAACTTCTGGGCATCGGTGAAGCAGAAGCCAATGAAAAATTCGGGTTTCTCCTGGAGGCCCTGGAGTCCGGGGCACCGCCCCACGGCGGGATTGCCTTTGGCCTGGACCGGCTGATCATGCTGGTTTGCAAGGAAGACTCCATCCGGAACGTGATTGCCTTTCCCAAAACCCAGAAGGCCACCTGTCTTTTGACCCAGGCCCCTTCAGAGGCAGGGCTCGCCCAGCTTCAGGAACTGGGCATCCGGATCTCAAAAATCAGTGAGCAGTAAACCCATCCCCTGAAAATTCATATTAAAATTCAAAAAGGCTGCCCGGTATGGGCAGCCTTTTTTTAGACTTTGCAAAAATTTTGTTGCTTATGATTTTTTTCTCTTAACCTGCAAAATGGGCGTATTAAAGACCAGGGCCGACACATCATCATCCCGCTTGACCTTTAATTCCAGGGAATTGGTGTCAATTTCAAAATATTTGGAAATCACCGATACAATATCCTGCTGAAGGTCTGTGAGGGTGGTGTCGTTCACTTCAAGTTTGTCGTATATCAGGGAAAAGTGAAGCCGTTTTTTGGCCGCATCCGAACTTTTTTTCTGAGTTGAAAATCTTTTTAACAATCCGCCAAACATCGTTCCCCCTTATTGTGTCAAGCCCAGTGTTTTTGAAATTTTGCTCCACATGCTCGTCTTGTTGGTGGGAATCTCAACGGGCAGGTCTTCTTCCCCATCCAGCCGTCTGGCAATCCGCTTGAACGCCTGGCCTGCTTTGGAATCTTCCTGAAGCACAAGGGGCATTCCTGTGTTGGAGGAGATCAACACCTTATCATCCATGGGAACAATGCCGGCCAGGTCAATGGAAAGGACTTCCAACACATCCTCGTGGCTGAGCATCTCACCGCGCTCCACCCTTGCCGG
The DNA here is from genome assembly GCA_963663165.1 of uncultured Desulfospira sp. Lineage (GTDB taxonomy): Bacteria > Desulfobacterota > Desulfobacteria > Desulfobacterales > Desulfobacteraceae > Desulfospira. The sequence goes on from OY760175.1 coordinate 3,073,310, forward strand.
CTCCACCCGGTTGACAATGAGTTTGGGCTCAAGGGACCGGGCATAGAGCAGCCCGATGACCCGGTCTGCATCCCTGACCGCAGACACGTCAGGGGTACAGATGACCAGGGCCTGGTCTGCGGCCGTCACTGAATTTTCAAACCCCCGTTCAATGCCGGCGGGAGAATCCATGATCACATAATCAAAATTCTTGCGCAGCTCTTTGGCCACCCGCTCCACCCCGGACGGGGTCAGCACGTCTTTGTTGTCACTCTGGGATGCGGGGATCAGAAAAAGGTTCTCTATTCTTCTGTCCCGGATGGCGGCCTGGCTGATCTTGCACTGGCCTTTTACCAGATCTACAATATTGAAAACAATCCGATTCTCCAGGCCCATGACCACATCAAGGTTCCTCAACCCGATATCCATGTCCACAATGGCGACCCGGTTTCCACCAAGGGCCAGCGCAGCGCCGATAGAAGAGGTTGCCGTCGTTTTACCAACACCGCCCTTGCCTGAAGTCACGACAATGATTTTACCTTCCAATTCACACCTCAAGATTTGTTGATATTCTTATATGGCCCGCTACACGGTAATTGGCAGCAAACCCGTGTTTGGACGAAAAATTGCCCAGATGCAACTTTTTCTGTAACGCCGCAGATGGGTGACTTTTCGTTCAAACACTATACAGCCTCCGGCCACGGCATCTTTCTGAACGGACTGGCCTTCATATAATCTTTTACAATAATTTTTTTATCTTCCACATAGGCAAACTCAGGCCGTGCCCCCACCTTTTCTTCACTGCCCGCCGCTGAAATCTTCCCGATTTTGACGTGGGTAGGATTAAACTCCAGGGCAAAAATAATGGCGTCTGTATTGTCCGGACTGCCGGCATGAACCTTTCCGGCAAGCCGCCCTAGAACGATCACATCCCCCCCGGACCGGATCTCTGAACCCGGGTTCACATCCCCTGTGATGACCACATGTTTTCGGGTATCAATTTTCTGGCCGGATCTGACCCGTCCCCGGAGCATGAGGACATCACTCCGGTGGTGATCCCATCCACGGGACACGTCCCGCTGACGGATTCTTGCTGTAGGAATAGACCGTTTTTTAGGGGGGGTGGATACCCGGCCCACATCAAATTTCTCGATGAGGCGGGATTTGATCCGGTCGATCAGTCCCTGATATTCCGGTGTATTGGAATCTTCCCCGAGATCCAGCACCACACTGGCATTCACGGTAAGATGCCTTAATTTTACAAACAGCTTGTCAATCTCGGAAGTTAAAAGATCTTCGGGATGGGAAGGGTCAATGGTTACCCATAACCCGCCGCCGGCTCCTTTGAGTTTTACAGGCACAGGGGTCTCAAAATCAATCATCTTTGTCCTGCCGAATGGTTAAAAATTTATTGTCTGAGGGACTATAGAAAATCGGCAAGGATTATTCAAGGACTTCCCTAATTTTATGGGAAAAATCAATCACGGAATAGGGTTTGAGGATATACCCCTTGCACCCGCGTTTGAGCATTTCCTGGGCCTTGTCATCAATGGAATACCCTGTTGACAAGAGGACCTTGACATCAGGGTTGAGCCTTTTCAGCTTTTTAAAGGTTTCAAGCCCGTTCATCTCGGGCATGATCATATCCAGGATCACCAGGTTGATTTCATTTTTCTTTTGTTTGTAAATCTTTAAGGCCTCTTTGCCGGAGTCGGCGGTGACCACCTTATACCCCAAGGCTTTGCAGATCTCACGGCCCACGGTGAGTATCCGCTGCTCATCATCCACAAGAAGAACCGATTCACAGCCCAAGGCCAGCTTCTGGTCCGCAGAAAGAAAATTGTTGTTTTCCAGCGGTTTTGACAGGGGGAGGATGATGGAAAACGAGGATCCCACACCAGGGCTGCTCCATACGTCAATCACCCCTTTGTGGTTTTTAACGATCTCCCGGGCAAAGGTAAGGCCAAGGCCCTGTTTTTCAGGATGATTTTTATGGTCTGCCGAATAAAAGGGCCTGAAGATCTTTTCCAGGGTCTCCCCGTCCATGCCGATGCCGGTATCGGTGACTGTAATTTTGGCAAACTTTCCGCTGTCAAGGCCATAGGCCTGGGCCGTACCGTTCATCAGCACAGCGGATTCTGCACAAATGGAAAGCTTTCCCCCTTTTGGCATGGCCTGAAGGGCATTCTCAATGACGGCACTGAAAACCTGGTTTATTTTTTCATGGTCCGCCTCAATGGTCAGCGGATTGGATTCCAGGTCAACATCCAGGATCACGCCTTTGCCCCGCAGTTCCAGATTCTCAACAATTTTACGGACCATACGGTTAATATCAATGGGGCTGGTATAAAACTCATTGGCCTTGGCAAAGCCCAACAGCTGATTGGCGATTTCAGACCCCTTGTCGATGCAGTGGATAATTTCTTTGATATGGCAATAAAGGGGGTCTTTGGAACTGACACTGTTCATCATCAAGGAAGCATGCCCTTTGATAGCGGATAGCAGATTATTAAAATCATGAGCTATGCCGCCGGCCAGCGCCTCTACAACATCGGTGTCTTCATTTTTTAAATGAATATGTTCCATATCGTATTATCCTCTTCAGCCGTTTTTACGGGTTACCTTTTTCGCAGTGTCCGGATATAATAGAAAATATTTCATCACATTTCAATCGTAAACATTTTTCTAGGTGCAATTTTTTTTCTTTATCCTCCCCCAACATCAATTTTCCCTTGACAATACTGCACGGCCCTTGTATTTAGCACACCATGATGTTCTTGTATATAGAAACAATACAAAATTTTTACCGGGTATACCGCTGGTGGCGTTTCAGGGCCTGCAGTGGAATTCCTGTCTGACGAAACCCGTTATTATTTGGACATGAAAAGGCTGCCGGTCAAAGACTGCGGCCTTTTTTGTTTTTTTCGGGCTGCCGTTCACGGGCCTTTTTTATTGCTCAATATAAGGATAATTGTTAATACTGCTAAATGCTGGAGGAAACCATGCTGATTGTAATGGAAAAAAATTCAACCCAGGAGCAAATCCAGGCCGCTGTTGAGGCGGTGGAAAAAAGAGGGTACACGGCCCGGCCCATACCCGGTGGAGACCGGGTGTCCATCGGGGTCCTGTACAACAAAGGGTTTGTGGACAACGCCCATTTCCTAGGACTTGCCGGAGTAAAGGAGGTCATCCCGGTGACCAAACCCTATAAACTTGTCAGCCGGGAAGTCAAACCGGAAAACACCCGGATCAAAGTGGGAGATGTGGTGTTCGGAGACGGGAGTATCCCGGTCATGGCAGGACCCTGTGCCGTGGAAAGCGAAAGCCAGATCCTGGCCATTGCCCGGGCCGTTAAAGCATGCGGGGCGGGCCTTCTCAGGGGCGGGGCCTTTAAACCCCGGACTTCCCCCTATTCTTTTCAGGGGTTGGGTGAAGAGGGACTTAAATTTCTGGCCAAAGCCCGTGAGGAAACCGGGCTTCCCATAGTGACCGAAGCCATGGATGTTGAAAATTTTGATGTGGTGGAGGCCTACGCCGACGTGGTGCAGATCGGTACCCGGAATATGCAGAATTACAGCCTTCTTCGCAGAGCCGGCAAATCAAACCGCCCCATTATACTAAAACGGGGCATGTCGGCCACCCTTCCGGAATGGCTCATGGCCGCCGAATATATCATGGAAGAGGGAAACCCCGACGTGATTCTCTGTGAACGGGGGGTCAGAACCTTTGTCCGCCATTCCAGAAACACCCTGGACCTGTCCGTGGTCCCTGCGGCCAGAAAAGAAAGCCATCTGCCCATTATTGTGGACCCCAGCCACGCTTCAGGGGTAAGGGACCAGGTCATCCCCCTGGCCTGTGCCGCCGCAGCCCTTGAGGCCGACGGCATCATGATTGAAGTCCACAACTGCCCGGACGATGCCTTAAGTGACGGGGCCCAGTCCCTTTATCCGGAACAGTTTGCCGTTGTCATGAAAAAAATCAACGCCATCCATGCCATCATGAAAACAACCAAATGAAAACCTTTTATGTCAATGGCCGGTTAGGCCGGTCCGCCATTCATGTGGGGGAGTCTCTGGGAAACGTACAGAATTATCTTCCGGAGACTTCCCCGGTCATCATCACCGACACCCACATTGCATCCCTTTATAAGGATAAATTTCCCAGGGGCACGGTGATCACCATTGGTACGGGAGAAAAGATCAAAACCCTTCACACGGTGGAATTCATCTTAAGGGAAATGATCAGCTCAGGCTGTGACCGGTCCGGCTTTGTCCTTGGGATTGGCGGGGGCATTGTCTGTGATATTGCAGGGTTTGTGGCATCCGTGTTCCTGCGCGGGGTAAGGTTCGGGTTTGTGTCCACCTCGCTGTTGTCCCAGGTGGACGCCAGTGTGGGCGGCAAAAACGGGGTCAACCTGGATGCCTATAAAAACATGGTGGGCGTGTTTAACCAGCCCGAATTTGTCCTGTGTGACATGGCCATGCTGGCCACCCTGCCCAAGGCTGAAATCTCAAACGGAATGGCGGAGATTGTCAAACATGGCCTGATTGCTGATCCTGCCCTGCTCTCGTTTATCGAAGAGAACCGGCAGAAGGCCCTGGACCTGGACCCGGACGTGATCTTCCGCTTAGTGGCCGATTCTGTGGCCATTAAATCCCGGGTGGTTGAAATGGATGAAAAAGAGGGCGGAGAAAGAAGAAAGCTCAACTTCGGCCACACCATCGGCCATGCCATTGAAAAGGCAGACCAGAACGGCCATGGCAGGGCGGTTGCCCTTGGCATGAAAGCCGCAGCCCTGTTCTCACAGCAGCAGGGCTACCTGACCGGGACGGATGTGGACCGGATTACGGACCTGCTGTCCGGCCTTAACCTGCCCACAACCCTGGACCATGATCCGGACCAGATTATCCGGGCCGCCTCAAAGGACAAGAAAAAACAGGGGGCTGACCTGTTCTTTGTCTTCCTGGAATCCCTGGGAAAGGCAAAAACTGAAAAAATCAGCTATAACCGGCTGAACGCCTTTATCCGGGAGGCGTTTGGATAGCTGCCGGTTTTAGCCCCATTCGTTAACACGCTTCGTTCTATCAACCTTCAGGCTTTCATGGAAATCAGTCCCGGTTAAGTGGAAAAACAGCACTTTCCGGTTTTTCCTTTTCCTCTGCCCGGGCATCCATCCCGAAACTGCCGTCCAGGCCAAACGCTTCAGGGTTCAGGTAGCTGCCTTTTTCTTCCTCGGATTTTTCCCTTTCCACTTGGATCCGGTTGGCCTCGGCCCAGGCATCTTTCCGGATGCCGGTGACCTGCCAGCTCACTTTCATACCCGGGCTGCCGCCGCTGATTTTAAACCGGTTGTCCTTAATTTCTTCTGCAATATAAAGGCCAGGGCCAGGGCTGCCCACCGGGGTCAGCTGGTATCTGAAATCTTTGTTCAGGGCCTCGAAATAATCCGGCAGCAGCACCCAGGATTCCCCGGTTTCATCCAGCAGAACCGTGCCGTCATAAACGTTTTTCATATCCGGGGATTCCACAAAGGAATGCTGGAGGATCTTGTTTTCCGGATCCAGGGGGTGATCAATGATAAAAGAGCCGCCGGCCTTGGACAGGGTTCCGGCCACATGGACTTTTCCGACAAAATAGCCGGCATAATCATAGGTGCCCGAACCCGTGGTCTGGAAATATCCGCCATAGGTTTTGCCCGATGTGTCCCCGTCTGCCACGGCCTTTATGCCGTACCCGTCCCCGGAATCTCCGATGTAAGCTGTGGTACTGAACAATCCCCCGTAAGCCGGGCCGCTGACCGCATGATTGGCATCGCTGAGAACGCCCCATACCCCGTGGGACGAGCTGGAAGAGGAACTGGCAATGACCTGAATTCCCCAGGCCGGCGATTCACTGGAATAGGCATAGGTGTAGATGCCACGAACGCTGCTCTTTCCCGACACCGAATTGTACAGGCCATAAGACTCGCCGGTTGAGGCCTGATTGGACACAAAACTTCCTACGCCGTATAATCCCCCGCTGGCATCGTCAGCCGGTTTGTCCACTTCGATGTAAAGTCCCCGGCCGTACGCATTTCCCGGAACATCCACATTCGCCCGGAAACCGTAAACAAATCCTGCGTCGGAAAGTGCCTCGGCATATACGCCATGGCTTGAACCATAGCTTGAATTTGTGACGCTGGTTTTTCCGTAAACCCCGTACCGGTTGCTGTCGGCCCCGAGAGCCTCTCCCATGATTCCATAGGATTCGCCGCCGTCCCGATAATTTATGCCCCTGAAACGGCCACCCCAGGCCTCTCCGCTCGTATCGGTGGTATCTTTCTGTGCTTCTGAATATACCCCTAAGGCATCTCCGGTATCGCTTCCAACTATGTATGAAAACAAACCAAAAGCGCTTCCGCCAGCCCCATAATGGGAACTTCTATTGTACAGCCCGTAAAGGTCGCCCGTCCCGTGATGGGAAACCTGACCATACCAGCCGCGAACGGTTGACGAACTGTCTGCCCCGGCTTGAGCAGATGCCTGGACACCGTAGGCATAAGACTGGGCCGACACGGTATCCATTACCAGGCCTTTTGCATAGGATTGTGCGTCCACATCCAGCTCAAGTCCCTGGGCATAATACGTATCGGCACTGGCGGTTCCTTTTATGGCAAAGGCCTGCTCCCCGATGCTTTGAAAGCTGGCCACGTAATCGCTCATTGCCGTGCTGGTTCCGGTTACCGAAAGCTTTGCGCCGGAAACATTCAGATCCCCGTTCATGGTGTCCCCTGCCGTATTCACCCATTTATCGACAGAAGCCGCCATGAAATAAGACGAGTCGTATCCGTCCAGGGCATCTGCATCCAGTTTGGACCCCGAGCCGTCCTTGATATCTTCGAAAGTGAGAGATTCGTCAATCACTTCACTTGAGCTGACCGAGTCGTTGGCCATTTTGGACAGGGTGACGCTTTTATCGGCCAGTTCCGAACTGGTTACGGCGCCGGCACTGATTTTGGAAGCATCCACGGAATCGGCTTCCAGTTTGGCGGCCCCCACACTGCTGTCCTGGATCATGGCGCCGGTTACGGAAGCCGCCTGTCCTTCGTTGACATAGGCCGCATCATGCTCGTGGCCGGCTTCACTGAAATGCTCAGGGCCGAAACCGGCCAGGGTGCCGGCGTTAAGCGCAGTTACCGCAAAGGGAGAGGAGGTGATTTTCTGCCGGGGCGCAAGGGTTTCCCAGCCGCTGCCGCTTTTGAAAATTTCAAGTTCCAGATAAAGATCAGGCCCGGTAAAATGGCCGGCCAGCAGCGGGCTTCCCGGCTGGCTTCCCAGGATAACGTTAAATATCCCGTTGTTCACCGGTACCGTCTGCTGCTCATCCCAGACAGGAGTCCCCCCGGTGTCCACGCCGTACAGATAAAAATGAATGAGCTGGTCTCCTTCCAGAGGAGCGCCGGAACTGTCCTCCAGGTAGCCCTGATAGTTCACCTCCATGGGAGCGGCAGAAAAAGCAGTCGGAACAACGGCGGCCTGAACCAGGCAAAGACTTGCAGAACATAAAAAAAAGGCAAAAAATTTCATATCCTGTACTCCTTTTTGCAATGAATATGCTGCGGTTTTTGGCTGGCTGTATTCTTTAAATTACAGCACCCCCCATACCATAAAATCCGGAAGTCCAAACCTTTTGGAACAACAGGGCAAGCGAATTCCGGATAATCGTTTTCTTAGAAAGAATGCCATATTGGGGACATTGTTTCCCCCAGAAGTATTTCAATAAATACTTGTTTCTTTAGGGGATCGTCAAGTCACAAAATTTGACCTGGCCTTGGGCCTTTTTTATATTTTCATGATACTGTAAGAAGGGGAAGGCTTCCAGATTGTTCAAAATTTAATTTTTTTTTTTTAGCGCAGGAAATCCGGCCTTCCTTCGTCAGCACTCATAGACGAACAACCATGGGCAGGCAGACCAACATCAAGCCTGCCGGGAGGAATATATGGAGTGTGCTCAAGTCAAAAAACGGCTGGACGCCTGGGCCGACGGTGAAATGTCCCGTCCGGATAGAATGGCGGTGGACCGCCATCTGGCCGGCTGCCCGGATTGCCGGGATGAGGCCGTATCCCTGAAACAACTGAACCTTGCCCTGGACCACCTGGGACCCGTGCCTGCCCCTTCGGGCTTTTCCGGCAGGGTATGCCGGGTCGCCCGGCAGAAAATCGACTATCCGGATCTGGCCCAGTGGTGACGCCACCTGTCCCTGGCCTGGCGGACAGCGGTCTGCAGCACGGCCATGGCCGGCCTGATCTTCGGCCTGGTGCTGGGGACCAGCCTGTCCACCCGGCCTGATGCCGGCACCAGCCCGGCCTTTTATCTTGCCACATCCGATGACGGGGGATACTATTGATGAATCCGGCGACAAAACGAATTCTGATCATTTTCTCCGTGGCCCTGAATATCGGGTTTATCATTATGGCGGCTTACCACTCCTTTCAGGGCCCTGTTTCCAAACATGACCGGCGCTGGGAAGAACTGATGGCCGTTGTCCGCAAACTGGAACTGCCCGAATCCAAACAAAGCCAGGCCAAAGCGGCCATGGCCCGGTTCAGGGATCAGTTAACCGGCATTAACCAACAGATAGACCAGGCCCGCGAGGATGTGATGGTATTTTTAGCACAAGCCGGTCCCCTTGATAAAAGCCGGCTTCACCAACTGCTTGAGGTAACCAATGATCTGTACTGGAAAAAGCAGATGATGTTTGAATCCCATGCCATTGAAATGGTCCAGGTCTTAGGGGACAGGGACGGCGCCCGTTTCTTCCGCAGCCTTGTGGAACTGAAAAAATCAAAGCACCACGGCCATGGATGATGTTTGGACCCGACCTTGCCCGTCTTGAAGACCCGGAACTGGCCTCCCTGGTGGCCAAAGGGAATGAGAAGGCCTTTGCCGAAGTGGTGAGGCGCCACCAGGACGCCGTATACGGGTTTGCCTTCCGGATGCTCCACCAGGTCCAGGAGGCGGAAGACGCGGCCCTGGCCGGAAACTTTGATATCCGCACGGCATTGTCCAAGGTAAAACAGGCCGAAGCCGAAGCCCGCAAGGCAGGGGCAGACCTTTATCCCACCCTGGATTACACAGGCGGGGCACAGTACAGCCGGCAGCAGACCAAAACCGATGCAGACGGCCGGTCCGACAAAGAGTCCAAAACCTTCAGTGCCGGGCTTTCAGCCAGCTACGAAGTGGACTTCTGGGGGCGGCTGAATGCGTTGCACCAATCCGAACTGACGGCCTACGAGGCCACCCGGGAAGACCTTGATTCGGCCGCCGTCACCGTGGCCGCCGATGTGGTGACCGCCTGGATCGACATCCTTTCGGTCCGGCAGCAGATCACCCTTCTGACCAAACAGATCGGGACCAACCAGCGGATGCTGGACCTGCAGGAACTCCGGTTTGAAAACGGACAGACCGACGCCCTGGACGTCTCCCAGCAGCGCGAAGCCCTGGCCCAGGCCAAGGCCCTGCTGCCCCCCCTCCAACTGACCCTGGACCAGCAAATCAATGCCCTGGCCGTCCTTCTGGGCCGGGCCGGGAAAGGGGATATGAATATCCATCAAACGATTCTGCCGGATTTGATCCCCTTGCCCGAAACCGGTCTGCCGGCCGATCTTCTGGCCTCCCGCCCCGATTTCAGGGCCGCAGGCTTAAGGCTCAAAGAGGCGGACTGACAGGTGTCTGCGGCCAGGGCCGACCGCCTGCCGTCTTTAACCTTATCTGCCGAGGCCTTATTATCCAGCGGTTCCCTGGACCTGCTTTTTTCCAACTGGGTCACTACTTTGGCTGCATCGGTTACAGGCCCTTTGTTTGATGCAGGGTCCAGGGCCGCCGAGGTGGACCGGGCCAGAGCCGCGGTCGACCAGCACCTTACCGCCTATGCAAAGACGGTGGCCGAGGCTGTCCGGGAAGTGGAGGACAGCCTGATCACGGAAAAGCGGCAGACCGAATACATCATTTTATTAAAGGAACAGCTTGAGGCCTCCCGGATGACGGTGAACGATGCCCATCTCCAGTATATGAACGGCCAGGACAACTACCTGGACTATCTGAGCGCCTGGACCAGCGTCCAGTCCCTGGAACGGCAACTGGTGGACGAACAGGCCACCCTGATTAAAAACCGGGTGACCTTATACCGGACCCTCGGCGGAGACTGGACAAGGGAAATAATTAGATAGATAGGCTGAAGACTGAAGGTGAACAGGCGGACGGCGGAATAGAAACCCTTCAGCCTAACCCCCTTCAGCCTAACCACCTATTGAAAACCCAAAGCTTCATACAAAACAGGAAACCATAATGTCAGACCCCATACGCGAACTTACCTTTTTCGGCAAAACTGTGAGGGCCCTGATCCCGCTGCTGCTCATCCTGGGCGGCGGGGCAGCCTGGTCTTATTTTAAAGCCACCGCCCCGGTCATGAAAAAAGGAGCGCCCCAGCGCCAGGTCGTTACCGTGGAAACCCGGACGGCTCAGACGGGGACCCCCCGGATTCTTATCCATGCCATGGGCACGGTCACCCCGGCAAAAGAGGTGACCCTCAAGGCCCAGGCGTCCGGGACCGTGCAGTCGGTCAATGACCGGTTTGTGCCCGGCAGCCTGGTGGCCAAAGGTGAAGAACTGCTCCATCTTGACCCGGCCGATTACCAGGTCTCGGTCAAAAAAGCCCAAAGCGCCCTGGAAAATGCCAAAGCGGCCCTGGCCATTGAACAGGGGAACCAGAATATTGCCAGGGAAGAATTGCGGGTATTGTCTGAAATGACCGCCCGCAAGGTCGCAAAGACCGATCTGGTGTTAAGGAAACCCCAGCTGGCCCAGGCCCAGGCCGATGTCACCAGTGCCGAAGCCGACTTGACCCAGGCCACGCTGGACTTAAGCCGGACAAAAATCAATGCCCCGTTCAACGCCATTATTCTGGACCGGTCCGTTAATGTGGGGACCTATGTGGGCTCCCAGGAAGACCTGGTGACCCTGGCCGGCACTGATGAGTTCTGGATTGAAGCGGTGGTTCCCTTAGATGAAATGGCCTATATCGATCTTTCCTATCCAGGGGGATGCCCGGTCACGATCCAGTCCCAGGCCGGGACGGGAGTCTGGGAAGGGCGCGTTGTGCAGGCCACGGGCCGGCTCAGCGATGCCAGCCGAATGGCCAACGTCATTGTGGCCGTGGCCAATCCCCTGGGCACCCCGGATCACCCTTGCGCCCACCCGCTGATGATCGATGATTATATAAACGTAGAAATTACCGGGCAGGCCCTTAAAAATGTGGTGGAACTGCCAAGATCCGCCCTCAAGGACAACGATACCGTCTGGATTATCCGGAACAACACCCTGGATATCCGCAAGGTCACCCTGGCATGGAAAGGGACGGAAACTGTCTACATTGAAACCGGCGTGGCCAAGGGCGAAGAAGTGGTCGTTTCCAGCCTGGACACCCCGGTCCAGGGAATGAGTTTAAAAACCCTGGACAGCCTGGAACAACAATTAAACGTCTCTGAGAAAAAAGAGGCTTCTGACAACGGCCATACCGGAAACCAGGCCGACCGGGTTGTTACCCCGGAATCTGCCCCCAACAAAGGATGAAAGCCATTGGCCATTAGCCGTAAGCTATTGGCTTTTGCCCCGCTAACCGCTAATGGCTGACAGCTAAAAAAAAAGAGACCCGTCATGATCGAACAAAATACAAACTCCCGGGGGCCCTTGGCCTGGATGGCCGGCAACTCGGTTATTGCCAACCTGCTCATGTTCGTCTTTCTTATCGGCGGACTGATGATGCTGTTCAACCTTAAGCAGGAAGTATTCCCGGATTTTACCGAAGACACGGTCACCATTTCCGTTGCCTATCCCGGGGCCAGCCCCGAAGAGGTGGAAAACGGCATCATCCTGGCGGTTGAAGAGGCCCTTGAAGATATTGAGGGCATTGACGAGATCACCTCCTCGGCCACCGAAGGCTCGGCCTCCGTTACCGTGGACCTTACGGAAGGCTCGGATGTGGTCAAAATCTGGCAGGAAATTAAAAGCGAAATTGACAATATCTCCACCTTCCCGGACGAGGCCGAAGACCCCTCTGTCGCCATCTCCAGCCACAAACGCGGGGTGCTGACCACGGCCCTTTACGGCGATGTGGACGAACTGGTCCTGCGGTCGGCTGCCGACGCCATCCGGGACAGGCTGCTGGCAGATCCCACCATTACCCAGGTGGAGCTGACCGGGGTCAAGGATTACGAGGTCCGGGTGGAAATCCCCCAGGCCGCCCTGCGCCGGTACGGCATTACCCTTGGGGATGCTGCCGATGCCATTGCACAGGCCTCGGTGGAGCTGGGGGGCGGCAGCCTGAAAACCGAAAACGGGGATGTCCTGGTCCGGGTCAAGGACCGCCGGGAATATGCAGACCAGTATGCCAAGGTCCCGCTGTTAACCCTGGCGGACGGTTCCCGGATTCTGCTCGGCGATGTGGCAACGGTCAAAGAAACCTCTGAAGACACCAACACCTGGGCAAAGTTCAACGGCAAGCCGTCAGTGATGATCGAAACCTACCGGGTCGGGGACCAGACCCCCACCCAAGTGGCCCAGGCGGGCGAGGCCGTCATTGCCGAACTCAACGAAACCCTGCCCGAAGGGTTACATTTGACCACCTTGCGGGACAACTCTGAAAACTTTGTCCAGCGGGCCGAGCTGTTGAGCCGGAACGCCCTTCAGGGACTGGCCCTGGTCTTTATTTTTCTGGCCCTGTTCCTGGAGACCCGGCTGGCGTTCTGGGTGAGCCTGGGCATCCCCATTTCATTTTTAGGTTCTTTTCTCTTTCTTTCAGCCGCCAATTTTTCCATTAACATGATTTCCATGTTCGCCTTTATCGTGACCCTGGGGATTGTGGTGGATGATGCCGTGGTAGTGGGGGAAAATATTTACCACTGGCGTTCCCAGGGGCTGCCCCCTTTAAAGGCGGCCGTGGCCGGGGTCAGGGAAGTGGCCCTGCCCGTGGTGTTCAGTGTGCTGACCAACCTGGTTTCTTTCATGCCCCTGTACTTTGTCCCGGGGATCATGGGAAAAATTTTCGGGGTCATCCCGTTGGTTGTGGCAGCGGTATTCGGGGTCTCCCTGATCGAGAGTCTGTTTATCCTGCCGGCCCATTTAGGGCACCGGACCAGGGCCCAGGCCATATGGCCCTTAAACCATCTGGAGCGGCTTCAGGAACGGTTCAGCCGGAGGTTTGAGTCCTTTGTTCGCAACCAGTTCGGCGCTTTTCTCAAGTTCGCCATCAGCTGGCGGTACGCCGTGATCGGTTTTGGCATAGCCCTGATGGTGGCCCTGACCGGGTATGTGTCTTCCGGGCGCATGGGCCTTGAGATGTTTCCCAAAAGTGAGTCAGACTACGCTTACTGCGAGGCCACCCTGCCCTATGGATCGCCCAAATCAAAACTGTCGGCCGTGGAAGACCGTCTGGTCCGGTCTGCCAAGACCGTGATGGACGAAAACGGCGGCCCGGATCTGGCCCTGGGCATTTTGAGCAATGTGTCGGACAACGTGATCAAAGCCAGAATATACCTGGTATCCGAGGATGTCCGCCCTTTGTCAACCTCCCGGGTGACCGATCTGTGGCGGGAAGCCACCGGCACCCTGACCGGTCTGGAATCCATCCGGTTTGAATCCAATATGGGCGGACCCGGCTCAGGCAAGAACCTGACGGTGCGGCTTTCCCACACCAGCACCCAGACCCTTGAAAAGGCGGGGGAGGACATGGCAGCCGCCCTGTCCAACTATACCATTGTCCATGATGTGGACGACGGCGCGGAACAGGGCAAGCGCCAGTTCGATATTCAACTGCTCCCCTTAGGTGAACGCATGGGGCTGACCTCTGAAGCGGTGGCCCGGCAGGTCAGATATGCCTTCCAGGGCAGCGAAGCCTTAAAACAACAGCGGGGCCGAAATGAGGTAACGGTCCGGGTCAGCCTGCCCGAAAGTGAACGAATCACTGAATCGACGCTGGAAAACCTGGTCCTCCAGTCAGACACCGGCGAGGTTTATCTGCGGGATGCCGTAAAGATGACCCCGGGAAGGGCCTATACCAAAATTGAGCGGATCAACGGCAAACGGAACATTGAGGTCACGGCAAACGTTAATCCCCCGGCCCAGGCGGAAAACATTCTCAAAGAAGTAAAAAACAAGATCCTTCCCCAGCTTCAGGAAAAATATCCCGGGCTGACCATGAGTCTTGGCGGACACCAGGAAGAGATGAGAAAAAGCTTAACTTCCCTGCTCACCGGTTCCCTGCTGGCGTTGTTCGGCATCTATGCCCTGCTGACCATCCCGTTTAAGAGCTATGCCCAGCCGCTGATCATCATGGTCAGCATCCCCTTTGGCGTTATCGGGGCCATTATCGGCCATGTCATTATGGGATATTCCTTGTCCATCAACTCCCTTTTCGGCGTTGTGGCCCTGTCCGGGGTGGTGGTCAACGACTCCCTGGTTCTCATTGATTTTGCCAACCGGAGGGTCCGGAACGGGGCATCCCCCTTAGAGGCCATTTATTCCGCCGGTATCCAGCGGTTCAGGCCCATCCTGCTGACCACGGTCACCACCTTTGGCGGACTGATGCCCATGATCACCGAGACCTCCCGCCAGGCCCGGATGATGATCCCCATGGCCATCTCCTTAGGGTTCGGGGTTCTGTTTTCCACGGCCATTATCCTGGTCATGGTCCCGGCCCTGTACATGGTGCTGGATGATGTTACCCGCCTCATGTACAAGCCGGCTGCCCCAAAGCCAGGGACACTTCCTGAGGCCCGGGGAGTTTCAGGGGGATAGAAAGGCACCTATCACCTGGATATTTCATGACTTTCTCAGGAATTTTACAACATATATATGGTATTATAAAAGGCCTTTGAGCACAGGGTCATTGCCTGGCAGGATCGTACAGGACTGCGTTTCCGGGTCGAAAACAATGACCGCTTTTCCGGATTTGAGCTGTGCCAAGACCTGGGCCATCTTTGTCTCCAGAGGAATTTCGATTTCCCCGTAATCGGTCCCGTCCCGGGTGACAAATTCTTCAACCACCCCGTTCAGGGCCTGCCGGCTCAACTGGTCATGGGGAATGATGACGGCCTGCGGTTTTTCCATTTTTTATTCATCCCATTCGTAAATATTTTTCATTCTGACCCTGGCCCCCATCATTTCAAAGACCCGGAACAGGCCGTACCGGGTCCGGTCCAGAAAGACAAAATCAGGGTTCATTTTCAGGTGGCTTTTATGCTTGAGCATCTGATTGGCGATGACCTTTCCCTGGGCCATGAAATTTTTGTTTTCATTAAAATCAAACCGGTCGGGCCGGAAAGCCTGGCCAAGCCACTGGCCGAATCCAAAGGCGGTTTTAAAAAGGTCGTCCCGGGTGTGGCCGTCAAGGCCGGACCGGATAAAATCAAGTTTTTCCACCAGGCAAAAGTACTGGTCCCTGTCCCCCCGGATGATGGTCCCCACAAGCTGTTGGTAAATCTTGACGAACCCGGGTTCAAACCGTTTCACACATCCAAAATCCACCAGCCCCACCCTAAGGTCCTTGCCGATGATAAAGTTCCCCGGGTGGGGATCCGCATGGATGCAGTGAAGTTCATAAAATCCTTTAAGGAAAATATCATTTATGGTCTGGGCCACCTGGTCCCGGCTTTCCCGGTCTGGATTGGTTTTCATCCACTGGTTCAACGGAATGCCTTCCAGGAAGGCGGCACTTAAAATATCCTGGGAGCTTAAGTCGTTGCTGGGGCTGGGCACGGCCACCCGGTCCATCTTCAGATGCCGGGCAAAAAAAGACATGGATTGGGCTTCCCTTATGTAATCGATTTCTTCCAACAGTTTTTGTTCGATTTCTACCAGGGCCGGGGAAATGAGGTCCTGGTCCGGATAAAATTTTACCAGGCTTTTAACCATGTCCAGATCACTTTTGATGGTGGCCTGGATACCGGGGTATTTGACCTTGACGGCCAGCAGCTCTCCTTTGGGGCTTACGGCCCGGTGAACCTGGCCCAGGCTTGCCGCGGCAAAGGCGGTGAGGTCAAAGGATGCAAAGGCTTCTTCCGGCAGCACCCCAAGTCCGTTTTCAACCGCCTTCCGGACCAGGGCCCGGTTTAAGGGCGGCACCTGGTTGTAGGATTTTTCAAGCTCTTTTCTTAAACTGTCCGGGAACAGGTCCAGTTCCATACTCAGCATCTGGGCAATTTTCAAGGCCGTTCCCTTCAGCAGGGTCAGCCCCTGGAATAAAACCCGGGCACTGTTTTCGTCCAGATTCTTTCTGGCTTTGGTTCGTTCCTGCCCGGATAAAAAGGGCTTTTTTACAAGATATTTAACCGTCTCTTTCCCCATGCGGACGGCTGTCCTGCCGCCGGTTACGCCCCGCTGCCATTTGGTCTTAGGCATCTGCGCATCCATCTTTGCTCCTCCCCAATTTTCCAGGCCAGGCTATTGTTCTTCCATGCGGGCCATAAACTCGCGTTTGATCTTTTTTAAACCCCTGGTTTTTGTTGTAAAAAAATCAAGCCGGCTTAGGATGTGGTTCTTAAACAAAAAGGAGGCGATATCAAAGACCCGGTTTGCGATTCCCGCCCGGATAGCCGCACCGGCAAGGCCAATGCTCTTGTCCATGAGAACCGTGGTGTTGGAAAATCCTTCTGAATCATCTTTGAGCCAGTAACAGACCATGCCGATAAAAAAATCCCAGAAAAAGAAGTAAATCATATCCTGGAAGATCTGCTCGGGGATTTCCTCCACTTCAATGGCGGCCTTGAAGATGTCATCCAGGATTTCAAAAAACTGTTCCTGCACCGGTCTGAAATGTTTAAAATTGGGCGTTAACGGGAAAAAAATGGACTTAAAGCTTTCCTGGATAAATTCCCGGTCCGGCAAGAACAGGGACAGCATGGTTTCAAAAAAGGCCTGGATCTGCTCTTCAAAGGTGAATTCATTAAACCCATTGATTTTTTTTAATTCCGAAACCCCGTTTTGAAAGCACCCTTCATAATAAGCAAACAAGATGTTTCGTTTGGCCGGGAAATAATTATAAATGGTGGCGTCCCCCATGCCGGCCCTTTTGGCGATTTCCCGCATGGTCGCCGCCTTGTATCCCTTTTCTATGATCACGTCCACAGCCGCCCGGATGGCCTGTTCCCGGTTCTCCTGTTTCTTCTGGCTGGATATTTTCATTGTCCCCCCCTCTTTTTAAAGATTCACTACATATAAAATGAAACTTTTTATTATTTTAATATATAGTATTTTTTTATTAATGCAATGATTTTTTGCCAGACTGATGTTTCTTCCGAATGGGTTTTAATGTAAAAAAAGGAAACCGGAGGAAGAGAGACGGGAGACCGAAACCGTCAAGTTCCCTGGTTTGAGCGGTAGGGTTGGAGCGATAGATGTCGGATGCCGGGTTCCCTTGGAAATTCCGGGGACCGAAATTCCGCGGGAAATTCCGGGGACACGTAAAATTCCGGGGACACGAAAATTCCGGGGACACGAAACAAAAATATTGCTAAGTTGAGTTTAATATAATTGAATTCCAGACTATCATATTACAGGTGGTGGTTTAGGGGCAATTCATGAACTGCCCCTACGAGCGCCCCGACAACGCCGAACTATTTCATCAATTGGGGTCTTGCAGCTTCCGGTCTCCCGCCTACCCTTCAGCCGTTTCGATTTCTTCCGGGATCTGCACCCCGTATTCCTTGAAAAAGATCTTATGGGTGACCAGTTCCATCCGGTGGATGTCGGCCTTGACGATCTTTTGGTCGCCGAAAATATTCTGGAGCCGGAATCCACCGTCATCCAGGGGCTCCAGGATATCGACAAACTCCAGCAACAGCTCTTCTTTGCCGTCGATGAGCATATACGCATTGGCTTCACACATATTGCAATACCTCCTTTAATTTTTCGTCTGCAATAAACATGGCGATATGGGGCAGGGGCTGATCTTCAAAATCAATGAGATGAATGTTTTCCTGATGAAGGGGCAGCAGGATTTTCACCCCGGGGCTGTCCATTACCGCCGTGGCCATTATAGGGGTAACCTCTCCTAAAATGGCGTTGGGCCAGGTAATGGAAACCGGCCCGATAATGATATCTGCCCTGGCCACGGCCATCACCAGGGCATTTTCCCCGGAAACGCCTTTCTGTGCCCCGGCCTTGAGCATGGCCGCCGTGGCAATGGCGTTGGTTCCCACCGCCATCAGGTCAAACCGGTCTTTATGGGCTTGCCGGATATACCGGATCAAGGTGGCGCCGATGCCGCCGCCATGCCCGTCAATAATGCATATATTTTTTTTCATGTGTGTCAGGCCCAGTTCATTTTTCCCTTAGCGGCTTCCCCTGCTTTGGTGTTATTTTTTCTTAGAGATGGATTTGACGCAGTCCAGGCCGCTCGCCTGGACAGTTGGTTCGGGAAGGTGCCGGACAGGCTCTCTGACACGGTTTCCTTCCGGGGGCGCCTGATTTAAGCGCAGCCGCCAGATTTCCCTGTGAATCTGCCAGACAGCTCTGGTCACAGCCTTCTGAACCAGATTCGACAACCCATACCCCTGGATAATGTGCGGGTCAATCCAAATATAAACGAAACGGGGCGGCACATCCTGGGCCATTCCGGCCACGGCCATTCCCATGGTTAACCGGTGGATAACCGGAAATTCATTGGCCATCCACCAGGCGTTCTGCTCAAAGGTGGCCTGGTCCCAGACATGAAGGGTCCCGGGCATTCCACAGAGGTCAAAAGCGCCGGTGACCACGCAAAGGTCTGATCCCAGAATAAAGTCCTGGGCATACCGGGGATCGTTTCCGAGCCAGGCAAAATCCACATCTTCACCGGAAACAGTTTCAGCCATTTTTTCAAGGATAACGCATCCGGCCCCCAGGTCTCCCTTGAGGACATCCCCGACACCCATGATTATGATTTTTTTATCTTTTGTATCCATTTTTAGAACTCAACTTTGTACTGAAGGGAAACCCCGATACCGGGTTCTTTGAGAACCATGCCCCGGGATGTGGCCAGAAAATTATGATAATCCTCGTCAAACAGGTTGGTGACTTCAGCGGTCAGTTCCTGATCCAGGCCAAAGGCCTTGAACCGGTAACCCACACTGACATCAAGGGTCTGCCAGCTGTCGGACTCCTCTGTCCCCTGGGGGACCCGGTCCTGGGCATCGGCCCATTCATGGGTAATTTGTGCCCGCCAGCCGTTGTTGCCGGAATGGGGTTTGGCCTGATCCCATCCCAGGGTCACCCGGGTATTTAAGGGCGCAATCGTGGCCAGGGCCTCGCCGGTGGTTTTGTTTTCTCCCCGGGTCCATGCCAGGGACGCGCACATATACCATTGCGGGGCAAACCGCCACTCTCCGGACAGTTCCAGGCCGTAAATCTTTGCTTTTTCCACATTGACCATTTCATAACGGTCACTGCTGACCTGGGCCTGGGTGATCATGTCATCAATATCATTCCAAAACGCGGCACCGGAAACCCGGACCACAGGATTGACATAGTGCAGGCCGGCTTCAAAAAACCTGGACTGTTCGGGGTCCAGATCCGGGTTGCCGTACAAGGCCCCACCGCTGCTCAGGCTGACATACTTGAACAGGTCCATGAGATCCGGCGGCCGGTAGGAGACCGCTGCAATGCCCGTGGCAGACCAGTTGGGGGCTATCTCCCAGGTCAGGCCGATCTGGGCCTGCCAGGAGGTATCCGTAGCGGTTTCTGCTTCCCTGACCCGGATCATACTCATGGCAGACGATGGCGGCGATATCCAGTTGTACAGATCATCGCTTTTAACCCGGGTAGTGTCCAGGCGGCCACCCATATTTAAATTCAGGGTATCGCTGATATCCCAGTTGTCTTCGGCAAAAATACCGGCCACGGTCTGGGAAACATTGCCCACACTGGAATCAACACCCACAAGGCCGTTTCTAAAGTACTTGGTCCGCTCGGTATTATCAATGGTCCACTCCCAGACCTCTAAGCCCACCACCGGCGTGTGGGCACCCAGGGTCAAATGATTGGTCCAGTTAAGCCCCAATGTGGTATGGTCTGCGCCAGGTTCGTTGGCTGTAAGCGCCATGGTCGCCGGAAAATTGTCGATTCTGACGTTCCGGTCCACTTCCTGGAAAAAAAGCCGCATGCTGGACTTGTCCAGTACCCCGGACTCAGGCGACAGGGTATGGGTGACGGTCCCCATAACCCTTTTAGTCGACGGATAAGTAACATCCGTTGCCGTGGGAAGCGTGGCGTCGCCCGTTCCCGGAATTCCGATATTTTTTCCTTCCGTGACCTGGATGTTGGCCTGGGTCTCGTTTTGTTTATTCCATAAATACCCGCTGCCGAACCGGCCGTATACATCCCTGAACTGGCTGTTATGAATATCGGTCCGGTCAGCACTTTGGGTATCATTATAATCCCTGTATCCGGCGGATCCCAGGAACCAGGCATTGGGCCCCTGGTGAATGATCCGGCCAAAAGCGCTGTACCCTTCCGGGTTGGACAAGGTGCGTACCCATATTGTCTCCCTGGTCTCCGGGATCTTCCTATACCCCCCCTTTCGGGTAATCACGTTGACCACCCCACCCATTGCACCCCATCCGTAAAGGGCTGAAATCGGTCCCTTCAGAACCTCTATCCGCTCAATGTCCTGAGGATTGACCAGCCCGAACCGGGCATTGATGTCCGTGGCCGTATTTACCCGGCATCCGTCAATTAAAAATAAAACACTGTTCCGGTCCAGTCCCCTGATGTTGATCTCCGATCCCCATGGAGAGTCCATGGTTTTCTCCACTCCGGGAATCTGCCGGGTGATATCGGTCAGGCTGATGGGCGGATGCCGGTCAATGTCTTCAGCCGTTATCATGCCAATGCCCCCGGGGGTTTGGGAAATCGTTCTTGGCATGCCCCTGGCCGTGACTACCACAGGGTCAAGATCGGTGACCGCTGCCATGGGCTGTGATTCGCCGGCCGGCACTGTGGTATCTTTCTGCTGCGCTTCATCAAGATCAGATCCGGCCGCAGACGGGGCCACAGAAACACCTTTTTCTAAAGCAGCCGGATCGGTTATGCCCCCTGCCAGGGCATGGTTCCAAAACAGGAGGTTAAAAAGGATCATACCGTTCAAAATCCAAAGCGGGATAAATAAATAATGCGTTAGGCTAGAACAGATGGCAGGGGGCATAACGACGGTTCCTTTTGAGCTGAAATATCCGGACAAATGCCCATGCAGCCGGAACCCCCCGGCGGCATGGGCGATCCCTACAGGTTCAGTTGAAACCCCTTATCTTTTAAAGCGGCCACCTGGGTGCTCCGGTCTATGTAATGGGTATGCAGCAGATGATGGGACATGTGGCCGCAGGGACCGTCATGCAAAAAACCGTCTTTGGCGCCATACAATTTTAGCACCATGGGATTGTCCTGGGATTTACGGATCTTATAAATTTTTGCATCGGCATTATAAACCGATTTTTGCCGGGCACCGACAAAGTCATTTTCAGCGGCGCCGGCCAGACGGATGACCGGGGCGCCTAAAGCCGCATATCCGGCGGTAACACCGGCGGCCATGAGAAATCCTCTTCTGGAAATGGACACTTTTTTCATATCAACCCTCCTTTTGAAGCCACGCGGTCTTTCGTAACGTTCATCTCACGGTTCATGGCCATCCTGACCTTGCGGGAAAGACTGGCCGAACGGACATCCGGATCAAGGGGCTGGCCCCCGCCGTTGACGCACCCGCCCGGGCAGCTCATGATTTCAATAAAATGATAGTCCGCCTTTTTGGCCCGGACCTCTTCACAGAGTTTGGCGGCATTGGAAAGGCCGCTGGCAACCGCCACCTTGACTTTTCCAAATCCCGGCACATCAATTTCTTTGGTATTAATACCCTGGCGGGTCCGCACCGGGGTGATATCCGGATCTTGAAGGGTTTTGCCGGACAGTTTTTCATAGGCCAGTCTTAACGCCGCTTCCATGACACCGCCGCTGTTGCCGAAAATGGTGGCCGCCCCGGTGGACTGCCCTAAAACCGGGTCCGGGTCACGGTCCGGCAGCGAGGCAAAATCAACCCCTGAGCGTTTGATCATATAGGCCAGCTCCCGGGTGGTGATGGTAGCGTCAATGTCCCTGAACCCTGAATCGGCCAGTTCCGGACGAAGCCCTTCATATTTTTTGGCAATACAGGGCATGATGGATACGGTGTAAATTTTTTCCGCCTTTTTATGGGTCTCATGGGCGCCATAGGTTTTGGCCAAGGGGCCAAGCATACCGATGGGGGATTTACAGGTGGACACATGGGGCAGCAGGTCCGGATAAAAGGACTCCACAAATTTCACCCAGCCGGGACAGCAGGAGGTAAACTGGGGAAGGGGTTTGTCCTTTTCAGGTTTGGAGATCCGCTGGAGCAGCTCTGTCCCCTCTTCCATGATGGTCACGTCAGCGGTGAACTCATTGTCCCAGACATAATCAAACCCAAGGGCCTTGAGGGCGGAATGCATCTTGCCGCCGGCATAGGTTCCCACCGGCTGCCCAAAACATTCGGCAAGCCCGTAGCGGACAGCCGGGGCCGGCATAGACACGACAATGGTGTCCGGGTCTTTGAGCTTGTTAAAAATTTCATTGACATAACTGACCCCTTCGTAAATGGCGCCGGCCGGGCAGTTTACCAGGCACTGTCCGCAGTTCATGCAGGCAGCCGGGTTGATTACCTGATGAATGCCTTCATCATTAATGGCCTGGATGGCCCCTGTAGCGCAATGTTCTTCGCACTCGGAGCAGGCAATGCATTTGGTGGCATCCACCTGGACAAAGAAAATCGTGTCCGGATCCGTACCTGCCGGGGGTGCATTGTCGGCGTACATAACATTTTCCATTTCCTGCATAGACGATTCCTCCTTAATGTTGGAAAGCTTTTGGCGGTTAGCTGTTAGCTGTTAGCAATTAGCGGTTAGCGGTTAGCGGTGGCCTTTAAGCTTAGTTTGCGGCGGTTCCCGGATTCAAGTTCCAAGACCGCCTGATTTGATGCCTTTTAAGGTATGGCCATTGTCAAACATTTATTGGCGGATTATCAGGCCGCCATTTTGGGGGCCAGCGGACGGAATATCCCTTCCATAACCCCGTGGATCCGTTCGGCTTCATCCTCAGAACCGACAAACCCGGCCCAGCAGTCCCAGGCCTGATTTTCCTTGCCTAATCCGGCATGCTCAATCCGTGCAAACAGATCGGTCTGCTCGTGTTCAAAAATACAATCAAACATGACCACCAGGCGGACCAGGCGGCTTTCATCAAATTTCCCGCCCTGGTCCTGATAGGCTTTAAACAGCGTGTCCCTGACCAGGGGGTAAATATAGATTCTGAAAACCTGGAGGCGTTTGGGCAGCCTGGCCATGACCCAGTCATGATTAATGGTGGACAGCCGGCTGTACAGCCGGTCTTTTTGCTCTTTGACAGATGCTTTAATCTTGTTTTTCAAATCCTGGGCAAAAGTACTTCCCTCTTTTGGCAGATAGGCTTCACGCCACTGGGAAAGCTCCTGTTCAAGGGCATCAATAAATGTCTTGTCGGGTATGCGGTCTTTAATTTGGGGGGTATCAAGCTCAAGACGATCATCTAAATCCAGCACTTTTATCTTGAGGCCGAAATCCCAGATCTGCCCGTTGTCGTCCCGGGTCTGATCCTTCTCAAGCCAGGCGCATTGAACCTTGGTGTTGCCATGTTCATCAGCCAGCACCCTGAGGCCAAAGGGGGTGCAGACCCCGGGGCGAACTTTAAATAATCCCCTGGGGTGAAGATCAAAGACACTGGGGACCTGGTATTTGGGTTGATAAATAACGAAAAAACCTTGTGGAATCATCATAACAAAACAAACCTTTCCCTGATGTGTGCGCAAATGTCCGGCCAAAGAACGCAGCCTGTCTGCGTTGCTTTAGGTGCCGAATCTGTTGCGACCATGATTTCAGGACCAATTCAGGCTTATGATAAAGACGCCTCTGTCATGATTGACACTTTCAAACCATGATGGTAAGGAAGGAAAGCACCTGCACGCCGACAATGGCAATGCAGGCGCCTGCCCAAAAGGGGAGACCGTACTGCTTCTTGACCGGATCGCTTTACGGCCTTCCCTTATCTTTTTTATCTCAACCTGTACAATTTTACATAAACGTTCATCCCTGTAACGGCCACAGGCCGCCCTGGTTAACCAACCAAGAACCGCCCACAACAAATAATGAAAGTCTTTTCAAGATGTTAGTGAGACTTTCATATAAAAAAATAAAAAAAGCCAAGAATTCCCATAATCATCAGGCCTTCTTGGCTTATCTACAATCAAATTAACTATAGTTTAGTACAGTGCGATTTCGATCACACCCGTTTTGGATAAAAACCATACTCCAGGGCGCATTTGCTTGTCAAGGCCAAACTTGGGCCTTCACCGTAAATTTCCATCATTCTTTTCTAGATATAATCAAACGCATAGGATTGAAACACCATGGGGACATGTCAATAGTTTTCTGATATACAAATCCGGCCTGCTCCAAAATAAGGGATAAACCGGAATTGGTTCGATGAGACCTTGGGCCGCGCCCTGCCAGGCTGTTTTTCAAATCCCACAAGGTAAGTTCCAAAGGCCCCTTTTCATCATCATCAAGGGTGAAGGTGAGCCGGATAAACAAGCCGCCCTTTTTCATGGCGGCGGCTATTTTCTGAAAAAGTGTCTGGCACCTTTGATCATTGCCCCCAAAAGAACAGGCTTCAAATACCATATCATAATCATTTCCTATATCATCGGTCATGTAATCGCCACCTAAAGCACAAACACGGCCTTCCATGTTGTATTGCCGGATATACTTCTCAGTGGTCGGCACCACTTCAGGCCTGTCGAAAATAACCACTTCAAGATTTGGGTTTTCCTGTGCCAGGGCAATCCCGAACAGACCGTGGCCGCCACCTAGATCCACCAGTTTTTTGGCGTTTTTAAATTCCGGGAGTGCTGTTATCTGGCCGACAGTGCCTTGCAGCCGGCCCAATAAGCTGTACCTGGCGATCCAGTCCATGGCGTCCTCATTAAACCGGTGTTCATGCTTTTTTGAATCGTCCCCTTGAGGACCTTCTATAAGGATCTGTTTTAAGCGCAGCAAAGTATCCATGGATTTGTCATCAGGCTTAAGATACCGCCCGAAATAGGGGGAAGAACGAATCAGGAATGGAGCGGTTTCAGGATTATTGTAATATGTTTCATCCTCTTTTTTCAACAGTTCCATGGCCGAAAGAACATTTAACAGATTCCGGGTCAGCGCGGCATCTGTCCCTGACTCAGCAGAAAGCTCATCAGCGGTTTGTGGTTTTTCAAGTTGGCTGAAGACATCCAGATCCAATGCCGTCATGAACACCTGGCCGATTTCAAATCCACTGACCAGAGATCTTAAATATTCAAGTTTATTTACTACAGGGGGTTTGGTTGTTGACAATCTGTCCTGTTCTGTTTCTTCATATATTGTCTGTGTATTTTCTGGGTTGCTTGTCATTTTCTTTCCTTTATTGGTGGACTGGTTATCGGGGTTAACCGCCAATTTTGCAACTTCACCTTTGAATTTAAAATCAAACCGGAAACACCCCTGATGGCCTTTATTGTTTCCACTGAAAATCGGTCGCAACAGGCGCGACTAATGCCCGTCCCCGATACGGAACACATTCAAGCGGCATATCATAGACCTGTCGCAACACCTGCTCGTCCCAGGGGTTTTGACCACCATCTATCTCATAGGCATGGCCTTGCCTTAAAAACACAAAAGTATCCCCAAAAACAAAGGCCGCATTGGGATCATGCAAAACAGCCACAACACCGATTCCGGATTCAGCCAATTCCTTTAACAGGTTCATGACCTTGGCCTGATTGCATAAATCCAGATGCGTTGTCGGCTCATCCAGCAGAATCCTTTTGGGCTCCTGGGATAAAATTCTCGCAATCCTTACCAGTTGCTGTTCCCCTCCGGACAGCTCAGTAAACGGGCGTTTTCTCATATTAAGCGTTCCGGTTCTTTCCATTGCCTGCAAAACCGCATGGCGATCCCGTTTACCCGGCCAGAAGGCAACCCGGGAAGCCCTGCCAGTCATGATAAAATCCTCTACTGAAAACGAAAACACCATCCTGAAATGCTGGGGAAGGAAACCGATCATCCTTGCACGCTCCGCAAGGGGAAGCCGTTTAAGCTCATGCCCGTCGATGCTGACTTTTCCTTCTTTATACGGCAGGATACCGGTGAGAATCTTCAGCAGGGTTGATTTGCCGCTTCCATTTTTCCCCAACAGGACAACAAACCGGCCATCGGGAATGGCAAGGGAAACGTGCTGCAATACGTTGGTTTGCCCGTAACCAAAGGAGATATTTTCCAAATGGATGCTCATTTTTTAAATATCCCAGCCGCTTCCGGCTTTACGCAGCAAATAAACAAACAAAGGCGCGCCCAGAAAAGTGGTTAAAATACCCACCGGTATTTCAACCGGTGCTGCCGTGCGGCAGATATTGTCCACGATCACCAGGAAAACCCCGCCAAACGCAAAGCACGCAGGCACGGCCATCCGATTATCCGGCCCCAGCACCATGCGGACAAGATGGGGAACCACGAGTCCCATAAACCCAATGACGCCGGCTACGGCTACGGACGCGGAAGTCGCCAGAACCGCGGGAATTAAAATAAGCATCTTTTCCCGTTCCGGATCTACCCCCGTTGCCCTGGCCTCCTCATCTCCCATGGCCAGAATGTTCATCCGCCAGGCAAATATCAGCAGAAATCCCCCCGCAACACAGATCAAAGGGCCGGCAGAAATTATTTTTGACCAGCTAGCCGTATGCAGGTTTCCCATTGTCCAATGAACAATGGCCTGCAAATGGTTGGCATCCACCAGAAACTGGATAAGTGCCAGAAGAGACGAAAACACGCTGGAAATAATCACGCCGGAAAGCACAAGTGAAGTAGTTGATATGGACCGTCCGGTTCGGGCAAACAGATAACTTAATCCCGCTGCCAGAATTCCAAAGGAAAAGGCCGCAAGCTGAATGGGCATCCAGGGCACAATAATGGCCAAAGCGGCACCAAAAGCCGCGCCTGAGCTAACCCCTAGGACAAAAGGGGACACCAGCGGATTGCGGAACAACGCCTGCATGGCATTACCGGAAATGGACAGGGCCGACCCCACCAGAAAAGTTAACAGAATTCTGGGCATCCGGACATCCCCCACGATCGCCTGGACAAGGCCTGCCATATCATCGCTGGTGCCGGCATCCTCCATAAAACCGCCCATAAGAAAGGCCAGCACCTGTCTGCTGGTAATCACATCGGATGGCCCAATACAGAGCGACACCAGAAGGACCGGCAACGGAAGCCCGAAAATAATCCAGTAGTAATATCTCCGGCTCATTTGTGAGATCCTGCCGAAGACAGTCTTTCGGTAATCAAATGATTGGGAATTTTGCCGCAGTATAACGTATCAAAAAGGTCCCGGGCCTCTTTTGCGGCACTCATTTTACCGAAGACTTCAGGGTGGCACCATCCGGCAATAAGCCTGAGGGCCAGCTGAAAGTTCAGGGTACAAAGATCAAAGGGGAAAAGATCCGGAATTTCGTATATATTCTGGTTGGCAACGGCAGAAAGCCTTTTCCAGGCACGTTTTTGACTGATATCTGAAGGGTCCAGGATGGTGTTGTACCACATAACAATAACATCCGGGTTGGTTTCAAGAAGGTACTCCATGCTGATGACGGCATGTTCCTGGGCAATATGGCCGCAGATGTTGCGGGCACCGGACATATCAAGCAATTCCTGTACAATACTTGGGTTGCCGCCGGAATCCAGCTCCCCCTTGGCCCACATAAAGTAGGCGTCAGGCGTTTGGACCTTTGAACTGGCGGCAATCTTTTGCCCGATATCCTGAATCCTTGCTTTGGTGTAATTCACGAGCTCGAGAGCCCGTTGGCTTTTACCAGTCATGACCCCCAGGGCCATAACCTCTTTATAAATATCTTCCACACTATCAATAAAAACACCAAATACCGGAATATCTTGTTCCTCAAGGGCTGAAATGGTGTCTTTACCAAGAGACCAGACAATGACCACTTCAGGTTTTAGCACAAGGATTCGTTCAAGGCTGCCCGCCATTGAACTGCTCACGGCCGGCAGGGTCCGCTCCCTTATCCTTTTGTCCATGGCCGCATAATATGAGACAGAGCTTCCGGTATATGCGCCGGATGAGACACCCACCACTTTTTCCTGGGCACCCAGCATGTACAGGCCGGTGAGCGCACTGTTCAGAATACAAACAATACGGCTTACCGGCTTTTTAAAGACAAGCTGTTTTCCCCTGAAATCTTCTACTACCACGGTTTGACTGTTTTGTTTGCCATCTGTGGCAAAGGCAATGCAAGGGCCAATGCCGTACGCTGCAAAAAAAACCGTCAGTATCCACCACTTCAGGAGAATCTTCATTGTTTTTTCTCTTTTCTTTTTGCCGTAACCCTTTTTTGCTCTGGCATATTAGACATGATCCACAAGGAACCGGCAGATTTTGTCCATCTCCGGAGGCTGAAAATTCAGGGGCCGTCCTTCAAGGGAAGCGGTAAAAATGGATTTATGCTCGGGTATTTTGCCGATCACATATTTGGAATCAACACATTTCGACATAGCGGCTTCAGCTTCCTTAGTTGCCTTATTAAGAACAAACCATACCGGTTTATTCGCCTCCCTGCCCATATCCACCATCGTTGCCGCCATTTTAAACGATTCAAAAGTAGGATCAACCACGGCAAGAATCACATCGCATTCACCTTCAAGCCCTCTTCCAAAATGTTCGATCCCGGCTTCAGTATCCACAACCACCACCTCTTTGTCTTTTGTGACAAGGTTGCCAAGAAGCATTTTTGAAAGCGCGCCTATGGGGCATGCGCACCCTTCGGCAAAGGAGTGAATTTTTCCGACCAGCATGAGTTGGACCCCATCCACTTGTGCCGTAAACCCTTCAGGAATATTGTCAAAATCCCATTTGCCGCCAAAAGGACTGTTTTCCTTTCCTTCCGGCTGTTCCCTGAAAGCCTTCATCTTTTGCTGAAATCCTTTTTTCCCGCCCAGTTGAGTCATTATATTTTCCGGCATGGGAAGGCCCACAAGCCGATGCAGCC
Source organism: uncultured Desulfospira sp. (assembly GCA_963663165.1). Lineage (GTDB taxonomy): Bacteria > Desulfobacterota > Desulfobacteria > Desulfobacterales > Desulfobacteraceae > Desulfospira. The sequence continues at coordinate 3,102,486 of OY760175.1, forward strand.
CAAAGTTGGACTCATCAGCATCTACCAGCAGTATCCTGTATCCCATATTTTTCAGGCCTGCAGCGAGCATTGCCGTCATACTGCTCTTGCCGCAGCCCCCTTTACCGCAAATCGATATTTTCATCATCATCCTCCCGGCCCTGTAAGAAGCCGAACTCGTTTGGCCAATATTTGAGCGGCTCAATTAGATCCGCTCAAACATGGGTTTTTGATCAGACAAGCCATGCTTAAATTTTACCAAAGCAAAGCGTGAATAGTTTAAATGGAAGGGCTAAAATGTAAATTTCAAGCCGCCAAATACTGTAAATCCGGGGTCCTGGTAGTAATATATGGTCTTGTAATGATTATTTCCGATATTGTCCAAATCGAAAAACATGTCGACGCGGCAAGCCGGTTTATCAACCAGGCATTTTTCCAGCTTCATGCTCAGCACTTCATACCCGTCCAGCTTGACTCTGCTGGCCTTATTCGTACTGTTCCATACCGGCCCGACCACCCGCAGCCAGGCCGACGCCTTGATCTCGTACGGCAGCATGAAAAAGGCCCCGATATTGCCCATAATCTCCGGGTATCCTGACAACTCCACATCGTTGTAGTTCTCATCGACCTTGTTTTCCAAATTAGTTTGAGTATAGGTGAAATTGGCAAACGCGCTTAACCGGTTGTTCACTTTCGTACTCAAGGACATCTCAAGCCCGTATGACTCACATTTCCCTGCATTAATCCTCTGGCTCTGATTCACATCTTCATGTACGGTATTTGAAACGACAGCATCGTCGACCAGGTTCAAAAAACCTCTCATGCCGAAATTCAGCTTTTTCGTGGCCTCATAGTCAAACCCCAAATCATAGGCAAAACCCTTTTCAGGTTCCAGGTCAAGATTGGGTAGCGTCCCGCCGTATCCAACTCTTCCTTCATCAGAGGCCCGGATCGTTCCACCGATATATTTAGCAGCAGGAACCAGAAAACTGGTCCCGGCATTTGTATAGATGGAGAAACCATTTCCCATTTTATACCGTAAGCCAGCACTCCAGACAAAACTATTCCAGTTTTGCTCGTCTTCTTCCGGCACAAATCCTCCAAGCAAATGATATTTATGCTGGGTGTAGTTATATCGTCCGCCAACACGTAAAATCCAGCTGCCTATTTCATATTCTTCCTGCAGATAAATCCCGAATTGGTAGGCCTGGGCATCATTGATCAAATCCGATGATGACTCTCCGTTAAACCATTGGTAATCTGCGAACTGAAAATCCGTCCCCACTGTCAGCAAACCGCCTCCGGAATGAGGAATAGTAAGACTGAGATCCCCGGGTATAATCTCCTGATCCACCCCGCTGATCCCCCGTGAATCCAGGTTTGTGGGATAATTGTCCTCTCCGAAATTCCGGTCGTAAAACAGATACCCCAATTGAAACCGGGCAGAGCCCCAGTCACCGACCGGGGTCTGGTATTTGGCATGGGTGGTCAGATAATTATGGTCAAGCTCCCGGTTGGGCCGCCCCATGTCCCCATCGTGCCATTGATGGTGAATATAAAAAGACAGTTTGTGGTCATCCGCATTATCAAAGAAGTAAGTGGATCGAAAATCGAGACTTTTATTTTCATAGTCGGGATCTTCGGTCATATCCATACCAGAAGCAGCTGTGGTTAGTTTATACCGGTAATTGGTGTAATCGGATGAATCCCATATGCCGCCAAGATAATAATGGAAATTACCAATCCGGTCCCGATGGTCTGCTTTGATTTTTAATGTATTAAAATCTCCATATCCCGTGGAAATTCGTGTTCCTGGGTCGTCCACCCGCTCTCTTAAAATAAAGTTTGTTGTGCCGGCCAAGGGACTCTGGTTTCCGGAGAAATCCTGGGAGAGGAAATTGGGATACAGCACCGATGCCGGGCCTCTCTGCACTTCCACCCGTTCCACGATCCAGGGATCAATACTCATTGGATCGCAAAAGCTGTCCATGGGCAGCCCGTCAAGCATGTAGGTATTGTAGTTGGTCCCAAGCCCCCCGACAGACCCCCAGTTGGGCTGATTCCGCGCAAGGACGTTAACATAAGCACCGGGCAGATGGCTTACGGTTTCTGCAAGGTTTCCATTTCCCAAAATTTTCTGATCCAGTTCTTCTTTACTGATAACATCTACTTTCTGGGTAACATTTCCTCTGGCTTTGGCCGTTTTTGTGGCGGTGACAATTACATCTTCAAGCGCATAGGTTTCTTCAGTTTCGCTTGTAGTTGTGTCTCCGGCATAGAGCCCCACAGGCCAGACCATAAAGGAAAACAACAGCAAAAGGCTAAACATTTTCCATCTTTTCATCTCAACACTCCTTTCCTTTCGTCTCTTTGCAGACATTCTTCCTATTGGCAAACTTCAATTGACAGGAAAAGGGCAGACTGATATCTTGAGGATCGGAGTGTCCCCTTTCCGGGCATGCTTCACCGGGAGAACAGCGGATGACCTTGGCCGGCTTACGCGGTTCTCCCTTTTTCTTTCTACAGTACCAATTGAAAGAAAAATCCGGTAATAATTTTAAGCAAAAAAACGGCCACAAAGACTATCATCCCTATTCAAAAGAGATCTACCTTCATGGCCGTTTTTTTGTTGTATTAAAATTCTCTTTTTACTAAAGAGAAGCGGTGCTAAATTTTTTGAGCGAAACAACTACGGCTTCTGCCGTTTTTTGGGTGTTACATAGGATAAGCCTTTCCTCTTTGTCAAGCAAAATATGTGTAAAAAATCATCATGAATCGTAATTCACATCATTCGCCTGCGGGATATTTAATCAAAACCGCTTTCACATTTGAAAATCAGCCTTCATAGGCCGGGGCCAGGGGATCTTTGCCGTCGGGAAACATGGCGCCAAAGGGATCGCTCTGGTCCAGGTCGGCGGCGGTGCAGTAATGCATGCCTTTTTTGCCGCCGGTCATCATCAGCGGGCAGGCTTTTTTCAAGTCCAGCCGGCCATCCGGGGTCAGGCAGCCGTCATCCACCTCAAGCCGAGTCACCTGCCCCATGATCAGGGTATACCCTTCTCCTTCATGAAACCCGGCAAGCTGGCACTCCATCCAGGCATAGGCCCCTTCAATACCGGGCGCTTTAATGGTGTGCGACAGCCTTGGGGACAGGTTTGCCAGCTCAAACTCATCTTCTTCGGGCCTGGAAAACCGGGCCGTGGGAATGACCTTGTCCACAAAGCTTTTCCCGGCAAGATTGACCACAAACTCCCGGGTGTCCCGGATGTTGGAAAGGGTATCCCTTTTCTGAGCCGAGGCAAGGCAGATCAGGTCCAAAGGCCTTAACACCGGCATAATGCAGGAATATGGGGCAATATTGTTGATTCCATCCTGGCTGCACGTGGAAATAAAGGCCACCGGAAGGGGAAAGAACCCTTCTCTCATCATGGGTTTAAATATCATAGGGAATCTCCTTTTTAAGGGGTTTAACGATTAAAATGGCCTACCCGTTCCTGCTCAGTCAAAGACTTGAACGGTTGCCCGGTTCATATCGATCTGTCCAGCCGATTCTTCGGCTGTCATCCCCCGCTTCATGCGAAGATTCATCATAACGTTCATACCTTAAAGGTCAGGAACCGGACCGTCAATAAAAATACCCGAACCCGTTCCATCAAGTGTTTGACAAAGACTCAAGATGTCCTTATATTTACGGACAATTTGAACCCTAACCACAAAGGATAAATCATGTCAGAAAATATCATTGAACTCCAGGACGACGAATTCGAAGAAAAGGTATTAAAATCTGAAAAACCCGTGATGGTGGATTTCTGGGCTCCCTGGTGCGGTCCCTGTAAAGCCATTGCCCCTACGGTTGCGGCCCTTGAGGCAAAATTTGGAGATAAAATGACTTTTGTCAAAGTCAATGTGGATGACAATCCGGTCAGTCCGAGCAAATACGGGGTTCAGGCCATCCCCACCCTGATTTTTTTCAAGGGCGGAGAAATTGCCGAGCAGATCGTGGGAATGGTGGCCAGGGAAAAACTTGAGGAAACCATTAAAGGACTGGTATAGGAGATTATCCCATGGCGGATTATGATCTTGTCATCATCGGCTCCGGCCCGGCAGGACTGACAGCCGGCCTTTATGCCGCAAGAGCCCGCATGAATGTGCTTGTTCTGGAAAAGGCGGTGCCTGGCGGACAGATCCTGGTCACGGACTGGGTGGAAAATTACCCGGGATTTCCCGAAGGGATCTCAGGATACGATCTGGCAGAAAAAATCAAAGATCAGGCTTTGGGGCTCGGGCTTAAAATCGAGACCGCCGAAGTCCACTCCATTGAAGTGAGCCCGGAATCAAAACAGATTATTCTTAAAGATAAAACCATCACGGCCAAGGCCTTAATTATCGCCTCAGGCGCTTCTCCTAGAAAATTGGGCATCGGAGAAGAAAAATTCACGGGCAAGGGCGTTTCTTTTTGCGCCACCTGCGACGGGCCGTTTTTCAGGGATAAAACCGTTGTGGCTGTAGGCGGCGGGGATACGGCTGTTCAGGAATCGGTCTTTTTGACCAAATTTGCCAAAAAGGTGTATCTGGTCCACCGCCGGGATGAATTGCGGGCAGCCAAGATCCTTCAGGAAAGGGCCTTTGCCAACGACAAAATCGAGATGGTCTGGGATTCGGTGGTCACCGGGCTGAACGGGTTCTTCGGGGTTGAAGGGGTAACGGTAAAAAACCTTAAAACCAGTGAGGAAAAAACCCTTCAAGCGGACGGCTGCTTTATCTGGGTGGGAATTGAACCCAATGCCGATTTTATCAACGGGCAGGTGGAAACCGACCCCTACGGATTTATCATCGCTGATGCCCACATGCAGACCAGTGTGCCCGGTGTCTTTGCCGCAGGGGATATCAGAAACACCCCGCTGCGCCAGATTGCCACGGCGGTGGGCGATGCTGCCATTGCTGCCGTTTCGGCCGAACATTATATCGAGAATTTAAATTCATGAAAAATTTATTTATAGTCCTGACCCTGGCCCTTTTCATGTCCGGCTGCTCCCTGTTCAAAGACAGTGAGCAGCAGCAGATGAACAAAAATGCCGAACAGCTGGCCGCAGAAGGGGCCGAAGAATTTCTTGATGAAGATTACAAAGAGGCCATCAAAGCCTATACCGACCTTAAAGACTGGTATCCGTTTTCAAAATACGCCATCCTGGCTGAGCTGAAAATTGCCGATTCCCATTTTCATCTTGAAGAATATGCCGAAGCCATTGCGGCATATGAAAACTTTGAAAAACTCCATCCCAGAAACGAGGCTGTTCCCTACATCATTAACCAAATCGGCCTGTGCTGGTTCAACCAGATCAAAACCACGGACCGGGATGCCTCTCCGGCCCGGAACGCCAAAGAACAGTTCCAGCGCCTTTTAGATCAGTATCCGGACAATGCCGAGTATGCGGAAAAGGCCAGGGAAAATATCCAGAAATGCATTGATGATATGGCGGCCCACGAACTTTATGTGGCTGATTTTTATTTAAAGACCAAAAAATACAAATCTGCCCTTAAACGGTATGAATACATTGTAGAGACTTACCCGGGTTCAGACCAAAGCGAGGCCGCCGCAAAACAAATACCCGAATGTACCTCGCTTGCGGCCGAACAGGAGCTTGCCCAAAAAGAAGATTAATTTTTACTTTACTTTTTTTTCAAGCTGATGTATTAACTTCGGGTTATTTTGTCATGAAATAAAAAAGAGCTTTGTGCCAAGGAGTATAAACAATGTCTAAAGAATGCGCCATTTGCGGGAAAAAACCCATGGTCGGCCACAATGTCAGCCATGCCCACAACCTGAATAAAAGAAGATTTAACCCCAACCTTCAAAGGGTTCGTGCCGTTATCAAACCCGGATGCGTCAGAAAAATAGACGTCTGCACCAGCTGTATCAAGGCCGGCAAAGTAACCAAGGCATCTTAATCCGTGTTTGAACGAAAAGTCACCCATCTGCTGCGTTTCAGAAAAATTTGCAATCCTCACAACCCCCATGGTTGCTCCGGTTACAAATTTTTCTGCGCCTTGCATCTGGGCAACTTTTCGCTCAAACACGAGCTTACGTTCAGGCACTAATTCGGCTCTTAGGCTGAAGGGCCTGATTCCCAACAGCCGGCAAAATAAAAAATCAAAAGACCGGGGGATCTGCCCACCGGTCTTTTGCTGTTTGTATGGAAGCTGTTAGCTTTTAGCCTTTAGCTGTCAGGCGTTGAAAGAAACAAGAGATTTAAATCCACGCTCTCTTGTTTCTTGTATCAAGTTTCCAGTTTCTTGAACCCCGGTATGGGCGAGAATTTGCCCATATGCAAGGCGCAAAGAATTCCAAGACCGAAAGTGTACTTTTGTACGTGATGAGGATCTTGGAATTCTGCAGCAACGCAGCAGATGGGTGAATTGTCGTCCATACCTATAAAATCTTTGAGGCCAGCTCTGCCAGTTCCGACCGCTCCCCCTTCTCCAGATTAACATGGGCATAAAGCTTCTGCCCCTTCATCTTCTCAATGATAAAGGCAAGCCCGTTGGTCTGGCTGTCCAGGTAAGGATGGTCAATCTGAAAGATATCCCCGGTAAACACAATTTTGGTTCCTTCCCCTGCCCGGGTGATAATGGTTTTTACCTCATGGGGAGTCAGGTTCTGGGCCTCATCCACAATAAAAAAGACCCGGACAATGCTCCGTCCCCGGATATATGAAATCGGGGTGATCACAATCTTTTCTTCTTCAATGAGTTCATTTATCCGTTTGGATTCACTATTCCCCTCGTTAAGAAAATTCTGAAGCACAGACAGGTTATCGTACAGGGGCTGCATATACGGGTCAAGCTTGGAGGCCACATCCCCGGGCAGATACCCTAAATCTTTGTTGCTTAGGGGGACCACCGGCCTGGCCACAAAAATCTGCCGGTAATACCGCTTCCGGGCCAGGGCAGCCGCCAAGGCCAGCAGGGTCTTTCCGGTGCCGGCCTTGCCGGATATCGTCACCAGGGGAATATCCGGGTTGAGCATGGCATTTAAGGCAAAGGCCTGTTCGGCGTTCCGGGGTTTGATCCCGGAACAGACCTGGGGCTGGACCAGCTTAATGGTCCGGTCATTGCCGTCCACCCATGCCAGGGCTGATTTGGAACCATTTTTCAGGATCACATTTTCATTGATTAAAAATTCCCGGTCGGTTTCAAGATTATCCCAGGCGGTTTCATAGGGTTTGGCATAAAGCTCATCAAAAATTTCAACGCTGACGTTTTCAACGGTTCTTAAGCCCGTATAGATGTCCGACGGATTTTCAACAAATTTGGAGTTGTAATTCTCCGTTTTCAGCCCGATGGACCTGGCCCGCAGCCGCAAATTAACGTCTTTGGTCACAAAGATCACATTCTTGAAATCATGCTGTTTGGCAATCACATAGGCAATGTTCATGATTTTGATGTCAGGGGTGATTTCATTGAAATTTTCTTTGATCTTCTGATCGATTTCCATGTCCAGGCGGATGGAGATGGTCCCTTCTCCGTTTTCAATGGGAGCGCCGCCGTTGAGCATTTTATCCCCGGACAGGGCGTCCAGGGTTCTTAAAAAATCCCGGGCATTGGCGTTAATGATGTTGTTTCCTTTTTTAAATTTATCCAACTCTTCAATAACGATGATGGGGATATAAATATCATTGTCTTTGAACTGATGGATACAGGAACTGTCATGAAGGATGACATTGGTGTCCAGGATAAAAATTTTTTTCATACTCATCTCCGTTAAGGGTTGGCGTCACGGCCTGGCCGGTGCTTACCACTGGTTTTGTCCGGGACGGTAAATAACGAGCCCCCCGGGTTCTTCCAGAGCAGCTTTTACCCAGAACCTATAAAAAATGATGGGCTATTTGTAAATACAATGCCCGGCATGTTCATAAAATCCTAATCTGCCCTGACGATTCGTTTTACATCGTTGACCTTTTTCACCTGCTTGATCTGGCTCATAATGGTCCTGAGCTGTTCGGAACTTTCCACCATAATTGTAAAATAAAACAGGCTGACCCCCTCCTCGCTGGTATGGGTCTTGGCGCTGATAATATTAGACTTGTTTTTGGTGATTACCGAAGCAATGTCGGCCAGAAGCCCGAACCGGTCATCGGTCTTGATCTTGATACCGGCCGGGTAGGATTCTGAATAATCCTTGCTCCACTGAACCTCTATCTGCCGTTCTTCGCTCATTTTCAGCACGTTAAGGCAGTTTTTCCGGTGAATGGTCACCCCCTGGCCCTGGGTGATATACCCGATAATGGGATCTCCGGGCAAGGGGTTGCAGCATTTGGAGAATTTGACCAGAACATCATTGAGCCCTTTAACAATGATGCCCGTGTCGTTTTTCTTTCGCCGCCGGCCCACAATTTTCCGGAGCAGGCTGGGCTCTTTTTCCTCTTCTTCAAGTCCGGGGGTCGCCCGGTTTAATACCTGGAGGGCCGTCAGCTTGCCGAACCCCACCTGGACAATGAGCTCATCCTCGCTTTTAAAGCCGTAATGCTCGGCCACCTCACCGATTTTCCCGGATTTGAGCAGGGCGTTAAAGTTCTGGTTTCTTTTTTTGAAAACCTTTTCACACATTTCCCGGCCCAGGCTGTAAGAGCGTTCCTTTTCTTTTGCATTGACCCAGGCCCTGATCTTGGTTTTGGCCTTAACGGTCTTGACAAAATTGAGCCAGTCCGGGCTTGGGGAATGATCTTTGGTGGTGACGATTTCTATGGTGTCCCCGGTATTGAGTTCATGGGCGAGAGGGACCAGTTTGCCGTTGACCTTGGCGCCGGTACACTGTGCCCCGATCTCGGTATGAATGGCATAGGCAAAATCCACGGGTGTGGCCCCCTTGGGCATGGTTTTGATGTCCCCCTGGGGCGTGAACACATAAATTTCATCGGGGTAAAGATCAATCCGGACGTTTTCAAGAAACTCGTCCGGGTCATTGTAATTTTCCTGGTTTTCCACCAGGTTCCGGATCCAGGCAAACAGCTCGCCGGTGGATTCGTCGATATGGGTACCTTCCTTATAGCTCCAGTGGGCGGCAATGCCGGATTCGGCAATCCGGTCCATCTCCTGGGTCCGGATCTGGATTTCCACCCGCCCCCCTTTAGGGCCGATCACCGTGGTATGGATGGACTGGTACATGTTGGGCTTGGGGTTGCCGATGTAATCCTTGATCTTGTTGTAGATGGGCTTCCACATGGAATGGACCCCGCCCATGGCCGCATAGCACTGGGGAACCGTCTCCAGGATGATCCTGAAGGCCACCACATCGTAGATCTCTTCAAACTCAAGGTCCTGGGACATCATTTTCTGGTAAATGGAATAATGCTGCTTATACCGTCCCTTGATGGTGCAGGGAAGCTCCATTTCTTCCATCTTGTAATGAAGGCTTGCGTTGACCTCTTTGATATACTCTTCTTTTTCATCCTTGGCCCGGTTGACCAGGGCGTCAATCCGGTTATATTCTTCTTTCTGGGTATAATAAAAGGCAATATCTTCCAGTTCATGCTTCATCCAGAAGATTCCCAACCGGGCGGCGATGGGGGCATAGATATCCAGGGTTTCCTGGGCGATAGCGGCCTTTTTTTCCTCGGTCTTGTGATATTTCAGGGTCCGCATGTTATGGACCCGGTCAGCGAGTTTAATCAAAACAACCCGGATATCATCGGCCATGGCCAGGATCATTTTTCTTAAGGATTCAGCCTGCTGGGCGATCTTGGTGGAGGAAGGCAGGGCAGACAGCTTGGTGACCCCTTCCACAATATGGGCCACCCCGGGGCCGAACATATCGGCAATATCTTCTTTGGTGGCCGGGGTGTCTTCAATGACATCGTGGAGAAGGGCCGCGGCAATGGATTCAACGTCGAGCTTCATGTCGGCCAGGATATAGGCCACTTCAAGGGGATGGGAAAGGTAAGGTTCTCCGGAGAGCCTTATCTGTCCTTCGTGGACCCGGGCCGAGTATATGTAAGCCCGGTCAATGATGTCCACATCTGCATCCGGGCTATACTCGTAAATCTTGTCAAGTATATCGGTTATTCGGATCATTTACATTGATCTTACCTTAATTGCCGCCCAAACACCAATACAAACAAGAGAGATTCCCCACATCTAGTACGCCTTGGCAAACAAAACCCTTTTCTGACTTTTGCCGCCGCAGCAGATGCATTGGCCCTCTTCTTGAGGATTGTCATAAGGAATGCATCGGATGGTGACGGAAAGATCCTTTTTGACTTTCTCTTCACAACCGGCATCCCCGCACCAGTGGGCCATGACAAACGCCCCGTTGTCAAATCCCCCGGCTTTTTTGTATAAGTCGTAGAATTCTTCGGTGGAGTCAATGGAAAAGGTGTGTTCCTTTTGAAAGGATAAGGCCCGCTGGAAAAGATTGTCCTGAATCTGGTCCAGGATGTCGGTGATGCCGTCAATGAAGTGGTTCCGGTCCATGGATTCTTTTTCATTGGGGGCGTTGTCCCTTCTGGCCATGAACACGGCATTGTTTTCAATATCCCGGGGGCCAAGCTCCACCCGGACGGGGATCCCTTTTTTGACCCATTCCCAGCCCCGGGCACCGCCGATGTCCCGGGAATCAATCTCCACGGTGATCTTGCGGCCGTGAAAATCTTTGGCGGTTAAGGCGTCTCTTAACTGCTCGGCACTGTCCAGTACCGCTGAATTATCCGCGCCTTTTTTGACAATGGGAAGGATCACCACATGGGCCGGGGCCACCCGCGGCGGAACCACCAGGCCGTCATCATCTGAATGGACCATGATCATGCCGCCGATCATCCGGGTGGAGGTGCCCCAGGAGGTGGTCCAGGCATAGGCCTCTTCCCCGTCCTCGTTCTGAAATTTAATATCCGAGCCTTTGGCAAAATTTTGTCCTAAAAAATGGGAGGTTCCGGCCTGGAGGGCTCGTTTGTCCTGCATCATGGCCTCAATACAGGTGGTATTGTCCGCCCCGGGGAACCGTTCGGACACGGTTTTCTCGCCTTTGATCACGGGCATGGCCAGCCAGTTTTCAACGAAATCCGCATACAGGTCCAGCATCTGAAGGGTCCGTTCCTCAGCCTCTTCTTTGGTGGCATGGGCCGTATGCCCCTCCTGCCATAAAAATTCGCTGGTCCGCAGAAACATGCGGGTGCGCATCTCCCATCTCACCACATTGGCCCACTGGTTGAGCAGGATGGGCAGATCCCGGTAAGACGAGGTCCACCGGGACATGGATTCGCCGATAATGGTTTCAGAGGTAGGGCGGACGATGAGGGGTTCGGCCAGTTCCCCGGCAGGTTTCAAAGCACCGTCAGGGCCCTGCTCCAGCTTATGGTGGGTGACCACGGCGCATTCCTTGGCAAACCCTTCCACATGCTCGGCCTCTTTTTCAAGATAACTCAAGGGAATAAACAAGGGGAAATAAGCGTTTTTAACACCGGTCTCCTTGAACATGGCATCCATCTGACGGGAAATGTTTTCCCAAATCGCAAATCCCCAGGGTTTGATTACCATGCATCCCCTGACCGGGGAGTTCTCAGACATGTCCGATGCCTTGATCACTTCCTGGTACCACTGGGCATAATCTTCTTCCCGTGTGGGGGATATTGCCGCCTTTGTCTTCTTAGCCATTCATTTCCTCCGAATCCATCTTATCGATCTCATTCAACAACTCTTCCACGAGCCGGTCCTGGTCTACCTTTTTAATTACTTTTCCCTTCTTAAACAGGATGCCCTTGCCGATGCCGCCCGCAATGCCGATATCCGCTTCTTTGGCCTCTCCAGGTCCGTTCACCACACACCCCATGATAGCGACTTTAATCTTATGGGAGCGTTCAAGTAAAGCTTTTTCTGCATCCTGGGCAATTTTAAATAAATCGATCCGGCACCGGCCGCAGGTGGGACAGGAAATCAGCTCAGGCCCCCGGCTGCGAAGCCCTAACGCCCGCAATATTTCGTACCCGGTCCTGATTTCCTCCACCGGGTCCCGGGTTAAGGAAACCCTTATGGTATCGCCGATGCCTTTGGCCAGAATCATGCCGATCCCCAGGGCTGACTTGGTGATGCCGGCAAACAGGCCACCGGCCTCGGTCACGCCCACATGAAAGGGGACATCGGTCTGGGGGGCCAGCATTTCATAGGCCTTTACCGTCCGCTCCACATCCGACGCCTTAAGGGAGACCTTGATGTCGTAAAATCCCAGGTCTTCAAGTTTCCGGATATTGGAAAGGGCGCTTTGCACCATGCCTTCAGGTGTGGGGCCGTATTTTTTTTCGATTTCCTTTTCAAGAGAGCCGCCGTTTACCCCTACCCGGATGGGCAGCCCGTGGTGCTTGGCGCAGTCCACCACTTTTTTGATTTTGTTTTCATCCCCGATATTGCCCGGATTGATCCGCAAGCCGTCGGCCCCGGCCTCAGCCGATGCAATGGCCAGCCGGTGATCAAAATGGATGTCGGCAATCAAGGGGATATCAATCCGGTCCCGGATCCGCCGGATGGCTCTGGCATCCTCCATTTCCGGCACCGCCACCCGGATAATATCGCACCCGGCCCGGACAAGGCCCTGAATCTGGGCCACTGTGGCGTCCACATCCCGGGTATAGGTGTTGGTCATGGACTGGACCGAAATCACGGCATCGGATCCCACGGCCACGTTCCCCACCTTGATCTGCCGGGTTTTTCTTCTTTTTTCTACCAGTGACATTGAGTAGACCTCGTGTTTATAAGCTGTTAGCCTTTAGCTATTAGCTGTTAGGCCTTTAGAAAATGGTTGTAAGTCCTTATGGCTAAAAGCTAATGGCTTATAGCTAAAAACTTCTTTTTAGCTGTTAGCCCGCTGCCATCAGCTAAAAGCTAACTGCTAATGGCTAACGGCTTACTTATGTGGTTAAAAACCGATGCCAGGGTTTCCAAGGACCGGTTCAGGTTGTCAAGGTTAAAGACCTCAAGGCAGACGGTTCCGTTAAACCGGGACAGCAGCTGCGTCACTTGTGAAAAGTTCCGGCCAGGGAGCCGGTCCAGGCCGATGTGGTCTTGGGGGGGGACTTTGGTAACATCCACCCCGTGAAGATGGATCAAAGGAATCCGATCCCGGTATGTGCCCACAAAAGGGTTCAGGTCAAATCCGTATTTGAAAAAATGGCCCATATCCAGGGTAATCCCGAGTTCAGGGTAAGCCGATAAAACCGGTGCCAGCAGCATGGGATCATAATTTAATGTTTCAAGGGCCAGTCCTTTGAGGTTCTTTTGCTGCTGTGCCAGAAGGGCCATGCCGTCTAAAGCCCTTTGGGTCCAGGGGGCGGTGTCTTCGTTGGCCTGTTTTTCCAGGTGAAGGGTGTATGCCGTGGGGTTCAGGATGGCAAACCGGTCCATGACCCGGGATAACAGGTCTGCGGCTTTTTGCTGCTCTGATTTGTTTTCATGGGTCAGGCGGATATCCACAGGCAGGTGGATATTATAGGTTAAATTCAGTTTCTTTCCAAGCTCCGCCATCCGGGATACATCTTCTGCTGAAGGGACCCATTCCCACGGCTGGCACTCAAATACCAGCAGCTCAATCTCGTCAAAAACCGGGCCGGTCAGTTCAAGATTGGGGAGAATATGATCCGGAACAATAAACGAAGTGGTTCCCAGCCGGAAGGGTCGGTCCACCTTCATGGTGTTGGTTAAAGCCATTTATGACATAGTTCCCGTTAACAGTATCACGGCCCCGGCCATCACCACCGCCACCAGGGCCGACATGACCATCAGCTCACACCCCTGGCCGATCTTTGATTCATCCGGGTCCGGGAACCTTGCGCCGATAAACGGCTTTTCCACCAGACGGCCGTGGTAGGTATTGGGGCCGCCCATTCTCATGCCCAGTGCCCCGGCAAAGGCGGCTTCGGGAAATCCGGCATTGGGGCTCTTATGATTCCCCGATTCAGCCCACGCGGTTTTAAAGGCATCCGCCCCCCTTTTCGGGGACAGCAGGAGGGCCGCTAAAGCGATCACCCCCATGGACAGCCTTGCCGGAATAAAATTGGCCGCATCGTCGATTCTGGCCGAAGCCCGGCCAAACAGGATATAGCGATCATTTTGATACCCCACCATGGAATCCAGGGTATTGACCATCTTATAGGCCAGGGCCCCGGGCACCCCCAGCAGCACATAAAAAAACAAGGGGGATAAAAACCCGTCCACAAAATTTTCGGCCACGGTTTCACAGGCGGCCCGGGTCACACCGGGGATGTCCAGATTTTGGGTTTCCCGGCCTACGATCATGGCCACCTTTTGCCGGGCCGTTTGAAGATCTTTGGCCATCAGGGGCCGGGCCACTTCCATGGCCGCCTGAACCAGGCTTTTCACTGAAAAACAATAAAACAGCAAAATCGCCTGAACCCCGAAAGACAGGGCCCAATGAAGCTTAAAGCACAGATTGACCAGAATCTGTGAAACCGCCCAGGTAGAGGCAATCAAAACAACAGCAAAGACCAGCCCGGCCTGAAAGGGGTTGCCAATGGCGGTCCTGAAGGGTTTTTCAAAAAAGGAAATGGCCTTTCCCATCCAAACCACGGGATGGGGCAGCCACCGGGGATCTCCCAGCAGCAGATCCAGGGCAACAGCTGAAAAAAGAACCCCCGGAGGGATCAGTCCGCCTTGCAGATCAACCATGGTTCAGCACCCCTTTGATGGTCCGGGCAAGCGTTAGATTCTCCTTGCGGGTTTTTAAAGAAAACCTCACAAAATTGGGCCCAAGGCCTTTAAAATTGGAGCAGTCCCGGATGAGTATTTTGTCCTGGCCCACATCTTTACAAAAGTCCTTTGCCGTAATCCCGTCAAGCCCGGCCAGGATAAAATAGGTAACGCCGGGAACCATATGAAGACCATGGCATTCTTTTAATTCATCCTTGAACACCCGGGTTTCCTCAAGAACAAAGACCCGGGTGGCATCATAAAAAGAGCGGATAAACCCGGGGTCCTGATACACCTTTGAAATAACCGCCTGGGCCAGGGAATTAACACTCCAGGGCTGGTAATGGTGAAACACCTTTTCCATCAGACTTTCAGCACCGCTTAAAAAACCGCTTCTCAGCCCCGGGATCCTGAAAATTTTGGACATGGAAGAGAGCACCAGCAGGTTGGGAAAGCCGGTCTCAGATACCAGAGAAATCTCTTCGGCCCCCGGGACAAAGGGAAGATAGGACTCATCCACCAGAAAACAGACTTCAGAGTGTTTTTTAACCAGATATTCAATTTGATCCCTTGATACCAGGGCCCCGGTGGGGTTGTTGGGGTTGCAGATCACCACCAGGTCTGCCCCATGGGCCAGGCTTGAAATTTCATCCACATCCGGGGAAAAGCCCTTTTCTTCTATCGCCGTGACCTGCCGGGATTCAACCTGATGCATATCACAGGCATCGTTATAATCCGAGTAGGTGGGGCCTGAGATCAATACTTTTTTGCAGTTTAAGGCTTTGGGAAGGGCATAGATAAACCAGGTGGTTCCGTTTCCGGCCAGGACCTGCCCAACATCAAGCCCGTAGAAATCGGCAAATCCCTTTCTCATGGTCAAGGCATCGGCTTCCGGCAGCGCATGAAGGCTGGAAAGGTTTTCCTGAATCAAGTTTAAGATTTCAGGGGGAGGCCCCAAAGGGTTAAGGTTGGAACTCATATCAATGATTTCTTCAACCGGGCACCCTATACGGTCTGCCAATTCCTGTTTATTTCCCCCGTGGCCTATGATCATTTTCTATTCCTTGCGTGAGCTATTAGCTGTTAGCCGTTAGCTTTTAGCTGGTAGCCGTTAGCTGTTAGCTTTTAGCCTTTAGCTGTTAGCTTTTGGCCTATTTAAAACTGTGTTCCGGCTGCCAGAAACAGCACCGCTTCCATTATCTCATTCATGGCCCCGAGCATATCCCCGGTAATGCAGCCCATCTTTTTTTGGTAAAACTTCAAGATCACCACCAGGGCCGCCAAAAAAGCCAGGTTTAAAACCAGGCACTTATAGCCTAAAAAAAGGGAAAAAAACAAGGGAATCAGGCCGTATATGAAATCTTTAACCCCAATGGGCCGTGAAAACAGGTCCAGACCGGTTCCGGTTCCCTTTCGGCCATAATCCAGAAACCGGATCCCAAAAATCATGGATGCCCGGGCATAGGCCGGAACGATGAACAACAGGATCATGGTCTGCCCCGGGGAAAGAACCGCTTTTGCCGAATAGATCCCGGCCACCTTCATGGCCAGAACACTGACCACCACCACCAGCCCCATCATGCCCACCCGGCTGTCCTTCATGATTTCAAGGACCCGCTCCTTTGGCCGGTGGCTGAACATGCCGTCCGCCGTATCCCCCAAGCCGTCCAGGTGAAAGGCCCCGGTCACGGCCATCAGGAAAACCACGTCCAGCAGGCTTGCCGTAACCGGGTTCCACAGCCCGGATACCAGCCCGTCAGTACAGACCAGCGCGGCCCCGATGATCAGCCCCACCACCGGAAAGAACCGGATCATCTCCATGGGGGCCCAGGGCGCATTTTTCCCGGCCGGAATAATAGTAATAAACATGAGGGCGGATCTTAGTCCGTTTAATGCGTTTGAGAGTGTCATGGTTTTATGGTCTGGTAAAACATACCCCTCTCCTGAATAACGGATTCAACCTTACCCGCCAGGATCAGCTGTTTCATCAAGATTTCAAGTTTTCCTTTATCAAGGTTTAATGCCGCGGCCAGATCATCCACGGTGCAGGGGCGCCGGTGAATGGTCTCCAGGACCATGGCCGCCATTTGATCATCACTGATGCTCTCCTTGGACGTCAGGTCCTTTACCCGGGCAATGATCTCCACATGGTCCGCATCAATGATCCCGGCCACCCGGTCCAGGTCCTGCTTTGAAGCGGCTTTGAGCCCAACCACCGCCCCGGGCCGGTCCAGGGTGTTGAGCTGAACCCGGTCAGGGTTAATGTCCCGGATGATCTTGCCCAGTGTTTCCAGCTCTTCTTTGGTATCATTGATCCCGGGAAGGATAAACACCTCCAGCCAGATTTTCCCTTTAAACGATCCGGCAAAGGCCTTGAGCCCGTCAATAATCTTTTGAATATCCAGCGGATCTGACGGCCGGTTGATCTTTTCAAAGGTCGCGGGGGTGACCGCATCCAGGGAGGGCATCACCAGATCCGCCCTTTCCAGATCCTTTCTGACTTCGGGATCGGACATCAGGGTGGCATTGGTCAGCACCGCCACCCGGATATCGGGCCGTTTTTCTTTGATAAATTCAATAATCCGGCCGATATCCGGGCTTAACGTGGGCTCTCCCGATCCTGAAAAGGTCACATAGTCCGGATCGGAATGATTTTCAAAGTAATGGTCCAGCTCGGCTTTAACCTCTTCGAAAGGGACATAGGCCTTGCGCTCAAGGGTCAGATCCGTGGTCGGGCCGCACTCACAGTAAACACAGTCCAGGGTGCAGACCTTGTGATAGACCAGATCCACGCCTAAAGAGAGCCCAAGCCGCCGTGAAGGGACCGGGCCGAATATATGGTTGTATGTCATAGGGGGTCCTTTATTGGTTCGTTCTTATCTGCGGCTTTTTTAATATCACAGCGGGCCAAAGAAAACCATGGGATGTTGGCCTGATCCCGCCATCCCCCTGCCCACGGGGGAAGGATAAAACCGCTTCTCAGGGCATGATGGCCGAACAGCCCGTCATGGATATTATAAGGTCTCGATGATATCCACAAACAGATCTTTTGCGTCGTTGAACAGGGTGTTGATCTCTTCAATGCGGCGGCTGTCACCAATCCTCTGGTTCAATCCCCTTAACTGATGCAGGATGCGGTTTCGGGATTCGTCATCGGTTTCAAAGGTATCAAACAATGTGATCAGCTTCTGGATCATTTTGCCGGTCTCTTTAAGGCTGCTTTGGCGCAGGCTTTCCATTTTTTTTAGTTCAATCTGCTGATGGAAATCCTGAAGTTCGGGCAGCAGCCGCCGGGCTTTTTCAATCTGGTCAAAGGGCGTGGGGCTGGTTAATATGTTATGGAGCTTAAGATAGACGGAATAGATCTTCTCGTTGTCCCGGATGGCTTCCAGATTCGATTTAAAATCCGCCATCTGCCCGGTAAAAGTGCTCCAGAACGGGAGCTTTCGGGTGTAAAAATCGGTGAGGACCTGCACGTTTTCGGAAAGGTCCGGTATTCTGGACTTGTATTTAAGAAAGGCCAGGATAATTGAATGGGAATCCTTATTCTCAAGGAGCCTGCCGGTCAGAACCAGGCTGTTTCTGATCTGGGTGCCGCCTGGAAATCCGGATTGCCCGGCCTGGATTTGATATGATGACAGGCGGCTGTGCCATGATTCCAAGCGGTTGACTAGATAACGGGAAAAAGCATATTGATCCGGGTTTTCAGGCAGATCGTCAAAAAAACCGGCGGCCAGCGTTTTGGCCTGGGCAAAGGCCTTCTCATCCACCCGCTGGTTGGTCACCACCGCCAGGGAACACCCTGGATCTTTGACCAGGGCCTGTTTGGCCTGGCGCGGCGGGATGGTCCGGTCCGAAAAGAAAAAATGGATTTTCAGCTCTTCGGCCAGCCAGAAAACCGTCTGAAGGATATCCTGGGGATCAATGGATGAAAGCGGGCTTTCAGGATCGGTCAGGCAGCCCAATATCACCGGACCGCCGGCCCGGTATTCTCTTTCAATAAATGAAAACACCATATCCAGATGGTCGGATGCCCTGTCATCAAACCCGAAGGTCATCTGCCGGGGACCCAATTCTATGCGTTTAACAAGCCCGATGGAAATCACAAGACCTTCTTTAACATATCCAGCAAACTTTATGGGGTCATAAACCGCCGTCAACCCATATCCCGCCAATGCCCAATCCCTAACGCAAAAACGCATCGCGTCTGCCTAAGAGACCGGTATCGGGATAGCATTATTTCAGGCGTAAGATCAAGGGTTGAAAAAACAAAACCGTTTCCATCCGTTAAAACGGCTTTATATTTTTGTTTTTGTAACTATTCAGCTAATGCTGAAAACTAAGCAAAACCAGGGTCCGTAACTGTTCATCAGTGCTTCATATTTGTTTAGTCAGGACTTCGTAGCATACTTTTGCTATGTGAGAAGGCCTGAATGAGCGAAGATGGGGCACTGCTGAACAGTTACTTGTTTTTTTGAATATGTTGCGCTGATCTCGAATCAATTCTGTGTCCTGTAGTCCCCCCCATCTTTATGCAACTTTATGCAAAAATTTTTCCAGGTGCAAGGACTCGGATTTATATCCACCCCATTTATGATGGACGATTAACGCAAAACCATGTAAGACCAACAGAAGTGATGGCCATAGGTGTCTCACTATTTATTGTCCTCTGTCAGATTAAAGGAGACCGACTTTGAGTAAACATATGCAAATAACCGTAACTATCCGGCCTTTTTATTCCAAAGACTTTGAGGCGGCTTTCCCGAAATTTGCCCGGGCTCTGGGAGCCTCGGCTTCAGGGTTGGTTAACCGTGAGCCCTCTCTTTATGATTTTGCAGGACAGATCGATAAACTCCTCTACCGGACAGATGGGACACCACTCAGGCAGGTTCTGATCCGGTATAAAGATGAGTTGAAAAAACTCCACACGGCCACCCAGGAAGAAATCGCCAACCGGAATCTTTCTGAGGCCGACAAACTGCTGTACCGCATTGAGGACATCTTCGAAGAAATAGAATCTGAGTTGGAATAATTCTAAATAGTTAGATTCCTCTATTATGCCCGCGTTAAAAGACAGGGGCAGCGGTTAACCAACCCGGATATTTCACGGGCTAAAGGCCATAGGTCTTGCCCTGTTCCGCCAACGGCAGCGGGGCGTTGGCAAGAAAAGGGGTATGATACCCCAGGACCTGTCCTGGAACAGACTGAGCAAGATGTTCAAGGGCTTTCCAATGGGTGTGGACACTGTTTGGATTGTCAAAGTCCACTTCATGGAATGTAAGGTCGCAGTCTGCAAACCACTGAGGTAAAAGTGCCTCTCTTCCGACAATCTCGTTGATCCGCGTATCGAATTTGGTATCTCCGGAATACCCGAATGTTTTCCCTTTTGCCTTGAATTTCAGGCCCAGTGTTCCGTAGGGTAAAAAATGATGATTCCATCGGCACTCAATATCAAGGCCGTCAAGGTCAAGCCCTTTTTCAGGAAGAATTGAAATCAAGTTGACCAGACTTGAAAAATCCGGACACAAAAGAGAAAACTGCTTCTTTAACAGATTATATACGCTGGGCGAAGTGATGAGATTGATGGGCTGTTCTTTTTTCTGAGCCCGTTTCAGACATGCAGAAAACCCCTGGATATGATCTTCATGATTGTGTGTAATAAGGATATGGGTGATGTCGTCCCAGTGAATCCGGTTCCGGGCAAGGGTGTGGGCCGGATATCCGCACGGATCTATCCAGATCACTTTGTCACCGAACCGGACAACGCTGCTGGCAACGGTTCCGACAAATCCGTTTCCGGTTCCAATGGGTGTAATTTCAAAATTCGGCCGATACCTGGAATCCCTGGGGACTTTCCCAAGTTCTTCTTCAACGATTGCATCTGAATCATAAGAGGGCTTAAGATCACTTTGATTATAAAGGGTTTGGCCTTTTTCCGTTAAAACAATATTTTGATCTTCAATCAGAATCTTCAGGGCACCGTTCTCGTATGCAGAGGAAACCGGGTGCCGGCCAAACCATTTTTTCAGCCACCTTTTTTTAATAATATGGATGCGGGCATCGTCAAAAAAATAGGAAAACGTTTCATCCAGGTGGCGGTAAAGAAGGTCTACATTCTCTGGAAAGCCGACATAGGCCCGCTTGATGCTGCCCTTTACCTGTGCCTGCCACAACACAAATTCCTCACCCGTATAATTATCCCCTGCCATAGACCCTGCCCACGACGGAATGAGGACGATTTCTTCTCTGAAACCGTAAAAATTCAACAGCTTGGAGATATCCGGCATACTTCCTATCCTGACGATTCCCTTTGATGTTTTTACCATATCAATATGCATGCCGTACTGTTCAATTCGTTGCGTGCTGCCGTTGACCCGAATCAAAGAGCTTGTGCCCATGCCGCTATCTCCTTTGCTGATTTGTAATCGTTTACAAATTTTATTTATATACATTAGGATTTATAGATGCAACATTTAATTTACAAGAGAAGTTAATTTTAAATTCTATTTAATATTAGCATCTTATTATTAAAAGCAAAACTGCTTGACATTCCACACCCAAAAAGAATATAAAAAAATGTAAACGCTTACAGGAGACGCCATGAGCACCATCCTTGATGTGGCAAAATTAGCAGGGGTATCCACGGCCACTGTTTCCAGGGTAATCAACTCTCCGGACTCAGTCCGGGAGCCAACCCGTGAAAAAGTCAGGCGGGCCATGGCTCTTTGTAACTATAAATACAATGCCCTTGCACGGGGTTTTGCCACAAAACAGTCCAACACCATCGGACTGATCATTCCCAATATCAACAACCCCATTTTTGCCGAATCCACCCGGGGGGTCCAGGATTATGCCCATAAAAATAACATCCAGGTCATTCTCGGAAACACTTACTACCAGAATGAACAGGAAGAAAATTTAATCCGGACGCTAAGGGAAAAACAGGTGGACGGTCTGATTTTGACCTCAACTGATCCCAAAAGCGCGACCATCAGCGCATTGGTAGAGGAAAAATTTCCACTTGTTTTGCTGTACAGCACCATAAAGAAAGGCCCCGTATCTGCCGTGGGGGTGGATAATTATTACGGCGGCTATCTTGCAACCGAGCACCTCGTCAAACTCGGCCACCAAAGAATCGGCATGATTGCAGGAAAATTTTCCATCTCGGACAGAAGTTTTCATCGTTGGCACGGGTACAGGCAATGCCTGAAACAGTATGGCCTTGCCTATGACAAGAACCTCTTGCGCCAGACAGAGTATTCCCTTTCAGGGGGAATTGAGTCAATCAAATCAATGCTTGAAACCAACGATCCTCCCTCGGCTGTATTTTGTTCTAATGATTATCTGGCCATCGGGGCCATAAAAGGGGCAAGAGAGGCGGGGATAAAGCTTCCTGAAAGCCTGTCCATTGTCGGGTTTGACAATATCCAGATTGCATCCTATGTCATCCCGGAACTGACGACCGTTCACCAGCCCGCATATGAGATGGGAAAACAGGGCGCTAAGGTCCTTTTCAAGCTGATGAAAGAAAAACAAAGTCCTCCGGTTCAAATCATGCTGGAGGCATCTCTTGTTGTCAGGGATTCAACAGTCAGGGCAACTGAGACCGGATAAAAGAGGATTTATAACTTAAAAAAGGAGGGCATTGACTGATTTCAAGATCGGCTCAATCAATTTTTAACTGTTATTTTAAGGAGAGACTCATGAAAAAGCGGTCAGCAAGTAATAGCGTATTTAAATTTATTATCGTTTCGTTGATGTTTGTGTTTTTTTCCATCCCGGCCAACGCAACAGAGTTAACCATGTTTTATCCTGTCGCCGTGGGCGGGCCACTGACAAAACTGGTGGATAAACTTGTTTCCGAATTCCAGGCCGAAAATCCGGATATTCAGATAAAAGCCATATACTCGGGAAATTATTCCGATACCATGACCAAGGCCATGACGGCACTAAAAGGGGGAAATCCGCCCCATCTGTCCGTCATTCTTTCCACTGAGATATACACGCTTATTGATAATGAGGCGATTGTTTCCTTTGATGAACTGGTAACGACCCCCGAAGAAAAACAATGGCTGGACAGTTTTTATCCCGCTCTCATGGAAAACAGCCGGACCGGC
Organism: uncultured Desulfospira sp.; assembly: GCA_963663165.1. Taxonomy (GTDB): domain Bacteria; phylum Desulfobacterota; class Desulfobacteria; order Desulfobacterales; family Desulfobacteraceae; genus Desulfospira. The sequence goes on from OY760175.1 coordinate 3,125,270, forward strand.
GGAAAAACATGGAGCATTCCCTTCCAACGTTCTACCATTGTCATGTATTATAACAAGGATGCATTTAGAAAAGCCGGACTGGATCCCGAGATGCCGCCTGCAACCTGGGATGATATGGTTGAAATGGGCAAGAAACTGGTTGCCAAAGATGACTCCGGCAAAGTCACCCAGTGGGGAATAGAAATTCCATCCACCGGTTATCCTTATTGGATGTTCGGTGCTTTATGCCGTCAGAATGGAGAGGTTCTCATGAACGGGGAAGGCACTGAAGTCTATTTCCAGAACCCGGGCGTTGTTGAAGCTCTTGAATTCTGGAAAGCCCTTGGCTATACCCATGAAGTCATGCCCAAGGGAACCATTGAATGGGGAACCCTGAGAAGTGATTTTCTCGAGCAGAAGACCGCCATCATGTGGCACAGCACCGGAAACCTGACCGCTGTAAAGAAGAATGCATCGTTTGATTTCGGTGTTGCCATGCTGCCCGCCAAAAAGGAAAGAGGAACCCCCACAGGCGGCGGGAACTTTTACATTTTCAAACAGACAACACCCGAAGAAAGAGCGGCTGCGCTCAAATTCATAAAATGGATGACCCAGCCGGTCAGAACCGCCCAGTGGAGTATCGGTACCGGGTATCTCGGAACCCGTCCCGATGCCTATGAGACCCAGGTGTTAAAAGATTATGTAAAAGACTTTCCAGCCGCCGCCGTCGCAAGGGACCAGCTAACGTATGCCACAGCCGAATTGTCCGTACATGAAAACGGCCGGGTGTATAAAATAGTCAACGATGCCATTCAGTCCGTACTGACCGGCGCAAAAACAAGCGAAGACGCATTAAAAGCCGCCCAAAAACAGGCAAGCCGTATCTTAAAACGGTATTAACTGCTGCACCTTTCCCCGGGCCTGCCCCAAAAGGGTCATGCCCGGGGAAATTTTGGAAAAGGACGAAAATTAAATGAATTTCTGGCAAACCGGAACCAAACAAACCATTGAAACTGCCGGGGCGTGGGTTTTGGGAATTCTTTGGCTCATGCCGGTGATGTTCGCCTTTTGGAGTGCATTCCATCCGGCGGAATATACAACAAGTTTTGAACTGTTTGCGCCACTGACCATGGAAAATTTCATCAGGGCCTGGTCTCATGCCCCGTTTCCCCGCTATCTGATGAATACCTTTGTTCTGGTCACCCTTATCCTTGGCGTACAATTTGTTCTATGCACCCTGGCTGCGTACGGATTTGCCCGGTTTGAATTCTTTGGACGGGACATTCTTTTTGCCGTGGTGCTGCTGCAGCTGATGATCATGCCCGAGGTTCTTTTAGTGGAAAACTACAGGACCATCAGCAACCTGGGGCTTCTTGACACCATCCCGGCCATCGGCCTGCCCTACATGGCAAGTGCGTTCGGCATATTCCTACTGCGCCAGTCCTTTAAGACCATCCCCAATGAGCTGGTAGAAGCCGCCCAGGTTGAAGGCATATCTTCTCTTGGAATTTTATGGAAGGTATACGTTCCCCTGGCAAAGCCGACTTATATTGCATACGGGCTGGTGTCTGTCAGTTATCACTGGAATAATTTTTTATGGCCCCTGGTTATTACCTCATCGGTAGGCAGCCGGCCTCTGACCGTGGGGCTTGCCATTTTCGGCGCCCCTGAATCCGGGGTTGACTGGTCTATCATTACAGCCGCAACCGTAATGACCATGGCCCCATTGCTCATCGCATTTATTTTGTTCCAGAGGCAGTTTGTGCAGTCATTTATGCATTCAGGTATTAAATAACGATTTGGAAGTCATCTTAAGACGTCTAAAAGGCGTTCTTAAGTCAGATACACCAATAAAAACCTAACCCGAATTTTCAAAGTTGGATTCATATGTCAGCAATCATTTTAAAAGATGTCGACAAAAGCTGGGGCGACTTTCAAGCCTTGAGCCAAATAAATTTTAAGTGCGATGAAGGGAAACTGCTGGTCCTTCTCGGACCGTCCGGATGCGGGAAATCCACCACGTTGCGCCTGATCGCCGGACTGGAGACCCCGACATCGGGGATCGTTGAAATCGGGGGCAAAGACGTAACCAACCTGCCCCCGGTTAAACGGAATATTTCCATGGTGTTTCAAAATTATGCCCTGTTTCCCCATCTGAATGTGGCGGAAAATATTCTCTTCGGGTTAAAAGCCCGAAAGGTGCCTGTATCCGAACAACAAAAGAGGCTTAAGAATGCCGCCGATATTTTAGGCCTTTCCGACCTGTTGAAGCGCAAACCCGCCCAGCTTTCCGGGGGCCAGCGTCAACGGGTGGCCCTGGGACGTTCCATTGTGGCCCAGGTGTCGGTCTGTTTGATGGATGAACCCCTGTCCAACCTGGATGCCAAACTCCGGCAGGAGATGCGCCAGGAAATCAGATCTCTTCAGCAGCGGCTGAAAATGACCATGATCTATGTCACCCATGACCAGGTAGAGGCAATGACCATTGCAGACCAAATCATTTTGCTGAACAACGGCATTATTGAACAGCACGGGACACCCGAAGAATTATATAACAGACCGGCAACGGCCTTTACCGGCAGTTTTATAGGCAATCCGCCCATGAACATCCTGACCCCGGATACCCTGTTCATGGAGGCATTCTCCGACAGACTGCCCGACAGGGATCTGATGGAATCCTGTTTTGTGGGAATCAGACCTGAAAATATTGAAGTTTCACAGGACCGGGGCATAAAAGCACAGGTTGACACCATAGAATATCTGGGTGCGGATACATTGCTGGTTTGCCGGGTCGGCCAACAGAACATTACCATGACCCTTAAAGGCAAAACCAGCCTGTCAACAGGAGACGATATCACCCTGAACTGGGACATAGCTCACATCCATCTGTTCGACGCCCGAACCGGCCGGCGGATCGAAAATACGGGAAAGGCAGGGGCTTTATGAAGCCTGAATTTCGCCTGCACTATTGGAACCATATTAATGGCTGGCTTCTGGTCCTGCCCGCTGTATTCATGATCAGCATGTTTACCCATTTTCCCATTGCATCCACCCTGTTCCACAGCTTTTTTTCCACCGGAACAGCAGTCCATCCCTCAGAGTTTATGGGGCTTGAGAATTATGCTTATCTCCTGGACGATGAAATCTTCTGGAAAGTATTGACCAACAATTTGCTGTATTCTTTTTGTACCGTCCCCATGAGCATTGTCACAGCCCTTGGCATGGCCCTGCTCATCAACCGGAATATCAAAGGCCGCTCCCTGATCAGGATGTCGTTTTTCACCCCCACGGTTCTGCCCATGATCGCCGTAGCCAATATCTGGCTTTTCTTTTATACACCGGAATACGGGCTTTTTGATAAGGTTTTGGCCTGGTTCGGCTCGGGAAGTCACAACTGGCTGGGAAGCTCTGATACGGCGTTGTTCTGTCTTATCGTTATGGTCATCTGGAAGGAATCCGGATTCTTTATGGTTTTTTATCTGGCCGCGCTGCAGCAGCTTTCTCCGGAACTTAAAGAAGCCGGCACAGTTGAGGGGGCCGGCAGCTGGTATTATTTCAGACGGGTAACCTTTCCTTTGCTGATGCCCACAACCCTGTTCATTATGATCAATGCCGTGGTGAATTCATTCAAGCTGGTGGACCATCTGGTGATCATGACCAAAGGCGGGCCGGATAATGCAAGCTCTCTTTTGCTGTATTATATTTACGAAAATGCATTCAGTTTCTGGGATACCAGCTATGCGGCCACCTTAACCGTTGTCCTGGTGCTCATACTTGCCGTTATTACAGTGATTCAGTTCACCACTGTCGAAAAACGAATTCATTATCAATAGGCAGATCTAAAAGTTGATAACCGGCCCTGTCTTTGGATTAAGGTCCGGGCCGGTTTATCTGCTGTTTTTGATTTTTACCCCGGATAATTTTCGAAGGCCGGCTCTTATATTTTAAAATGAGCAATCATGGGAACCAAAGCATTTGGTAAATACAAATAGATCAAGCTGATCCGTGTTCAGCAGGTACACTGCCAGGTCAACGCCGTCCGTATCCCCGTCGTCATCTATGTCACCGCCACATTTTTTGGGGTTCACCGGTATTCGAACCAAAACGTAAAACCCGGAAAATTCAAAATCCGTATCATGTCCCTGGAATTCTTTTGTCCCTGGAATTCTTTGTTTGTGATCCCAAATCAACCATCAACCCGGAAGTCTGCCAGGGGCATCACCATCACGTTTTCTGAGATAGGGTAGGCAGAATCCACCGACGCGATTACCATGGCTTGATCCGGGGAGATATCCTCAAGGCAGTTCCAAAAATTTTTCTTAAGCTGTGGGGTGGTTGACGATTTGATCTCCACCGCAAAGGTTTTTCTGCCTTTGGTTAATACCAGGTCAATCTCAGCTCCGTTTGAGGTCCGGTAAAAAAACGGCTTCCAGCGCGGCAGCCGGGAGACAATATTTTCTATGACATAACCCTCGAATGATGCGCCGTAAACCGGGTGAGAAAAAAGGTCGGCCATGGTTTCAATATCCAGCAACGCATGCAGGAGCCCTGAATCACGGATATATACTTTGGGGGATTTGATCAGGCGTTTTTTTATATTCCCCGAATAGGGTGCCAGGGTCCGCACTAAAAATGTCTGCTCCAAAAGGTCGATATATTTTCTAATGGTGTGTGAGCTGACCCCCATGGAGTCAGCTAATTTTGAGGCATTGAGAACCCGCCCGTGGCAATGAGCCAGCATCCGCCAGAACCGCCCGATGGTATTTGCCGGCAGTGCAAACCCAAGTTGCGGAATGTCCCTTTCCAGAAAGGTTCGGATATAATCTTCCCGCCACTGAAAACTCAAATCGTGGCTGTCCGTTAACAGGCTTGGCGGATATCCGCCTTTCAGCCAATGACCTGCGAAATCTTTAAAAGGATCTTCTGTATGATTGAATGGGGTGATTTCAATATATGAAATCCGTCCGGCCAGGGATTCACCGCTTTGTCTGATTAAATCTCTGGAAGCCGAGCCGAGAATGAGAAACTGACCATTTTTCCGGCCCCGGTCAATGCCCCCTCTTAAAACAGGGAAAATGTCCGGCACCCGCTGGATCTCATCCAAGCAAATCAAATGATCGCTGAACTGTGAAAAAAAAAGCTTCCGGATCGGACAATTTGTTTAAATCCGAAGGACGTTCCAAATCCAGGTGGATTGCCTTTGGAAAGTCTTTGATCAGCATATCGGCAAGCGTTGTCTTCCCCACCTGCCTTGCACCAAGCAAAGCAACGGCAGAAAAACTTTCCAACCGCGTGGCCACGGTTTTTTCATTTCTCTGGGGATAATGTTATGCATATTTGAACCCCACATTCAAATATACATAATGTCAAGCGGAGTTAGATGGACACAGTGCATCCGTATGGGGCCTGACTACAGTTTGATGTCAATTTAGGAATAGATCATACGGACAATGTATAAAAAGGAGGCCGGAAAAAAAGAGGAATTGAAGACCGGGTGTTGTTCTATTTTTTCTCCAAATCCGATATCATGATATCAACTGTCTGGGTGAGGACGGGGATATCCTCTTTACAAGTATTGAAGATCTCTTCTGCATCAATATTGAAATAATCATGAACAACGATATTTCTCATTCCCTTTATCTCTGCCCAGGGGATGGCGGGATATTTTTTTAAAAGGGCTTGGTCTGTCAGTTTGTCGATTTTTTTAACAAGTTCGCCGATCACAATTAAAGGCATGCATAATAAATCCAATTTTTCAACACCTTGTGCAGAGTCCGTCAAATCGGAAACCGATTTCACTGTCTGCATTCTTAACTGGATTTTATTCAGGGAATTTTGAAGTTTGTGCAGCAAATCGATTACTATTTCAAAGTCATACATAAATGACATCCCTTGCAATCCGTTCTTTCAATAGCGGATTTAAGTCTCCCCTATCAGCGACGACATCAACCGGCATGTCTAAATAGTCTTCCAAACTCATTTTTAAGCTGATCCGATTTAATAGATTGCGTTTTTTAAATTCAACAACAATATCTATATCACTGTCCTTTTTTACAGATCCCCTGGCAACCGATCCAAAAAGGCCCATTTTGACAACGCCGAATTGCTCCGCCTGATTTTTTTTATATTCTTTCAAAAGGGCTATAATCTGTTCTCTATTGATCATTTCAGCCTTCCTTATTAGGATGTTAAGCAAACAAATTATAAGCGGTTAGGCCGGTGACGTCAATTTAGATTATTTGAAGACACCGTTTGGCGTTTTTGCATTAGCGGACTACCAATGTCAACGAGAATTACCGGCAGGGTGGTTTTGGGATTGCAACCCACCCTGCCGGCATCCCGGCCTTTTATATCTTAAAACGAGCAGTCCTCAGAGCCGAAGCTCTCAGCCAATACCGACAGGTCAAACTGGTCCATGTTCAGCAGGTACGCTGCCAGGTCAGCGCCGTCCGTATCCCCGTCATCGTCCATGTCACCGCCGCATTTTTTGGGGTCCACCGCTATTTGAACCAAAACGTAAAACCCGGAAAACTCAAAATCCGTATCATGTCCCTGGAATTACCTCAATTTGAGTTAAATGCATACCCCAGTTTAAATATTTTATGGGACACCGCCAAGCAGTCTTAATCGACCCTTTTCAGCATCAAAAAGGGTCGATTAAGAGCTTTTTAACGCCCTTTTTCGATCTTTTTTTCCAAAGTTTTAGATACTTACCGTGGCCCGTCCCCCCGACTCCGTGGCCCGTCCCCCCGACTCCACCGCCCCCGACTCCCCGACTCCCAAAGATCCCATGCTCCTGGATCTGAAGTTGTTTTCAGAACAGTTTGGACAAGATTCCTGGCAATGACCTTATCAGCAGGGTGACCGCATTTGTAAGAATACATTTCTCCTCAACAACTTCCCTTGTTCCGGCAGTAAGAAAACGGATCATCCCCGGGACACGCTTTTCAGGGCATGACCGAACCATATGCAACCCCATGCACAAACCTGAAACCACAACTTTCTTCGATTTACTTTGGATGGGGAAATTTCCCCATTGAAGGGAAATTAACGCAAAAATTGTTCCTGGGATTGTTCAATCATTATGGCCAGCATAAAATATCGGCAAACAGTTTGATTTTACAATCGATCCTAAAAAACAAACCAATGAGATTTCTTTTAAATTCAAGGACGTTGAAATGCTGTTTGTGAAAAAAATGTGTTATATTGTGAAAACTTTGTGCTATTTTATTACATTGTTTTCACAATAAATCGCAAACGGTGTACCATGGGACAGGATGCCCAAGGTGCCGGCTCATCAACATGCCATACCCCGGCTAACCGGTTGCGGCAATTTTGGACAACACTTTCTTTTTCAGATTGATTTTGTGGTCGGTTGAAAAGTCGACGGTATCGGACCAGGATTGGTCAATGAGGGTTGAAATCTGTCTTGAGAACATGTTCAGGCTGTTGATCAGTTCCCTTAAGCGCAAGGTCTGCCGTTTATCCAGGGCGCCGCCGGCGAAGGCGCAAAGCTCGGTGGCACAGAAAGGAAAGTTGGCCAGGACATTGTCCCGGGTTTTGCCCACCCGGTTAAAGTAGCAGGTCTGAAGGCTTTCGATCATCCGGAAGGGAAAGCCCCACAGCCTTGCAAAGTGAACCCCGATGTTGTCATAGGTGGTTCCGATAACCTGTCGGGCCGCCTTTCTTTTGTTGATCTGTTTTTCTTCCATCAGGCCTTTGATCTCAAAATAAGCCTCCGGATAATAATAAAGAACCATGATCTGACCGAAGTTATGGATCATGGCGCAGATTGAAATTTCTTCAAAATCCTTTAAATCGCTATTGGTAAGGTAATTTACGGCGATGCGATATCCCATGAAGGCGCTGAAATAATTGTTTTCAAGCTCCTGGCGGTGCGCCTGGTTTTCAATGGTCTCAAGAGAAACGAACCGGTTCACGACCTCTTTGAGTTCTTCATGGCCAAGAAGCATGATGGCGTGGGAAATGGTCCCCACGGTCTTTTTAGAGGATTTTGAATTGGCGACCTTTAAAATATTCAGGGCCATGGCCACGTCCCCTAAAATGATCTCTGATACCTCAAGGTTGGTGGAAAATTTTTCGTTAATCTGTTTTTTAACCATCTGCTCGTTTAGCGGCAGCACCGGCAGGTAATAACTGTCCGCCATCTTTTTTGTCATAAGCTTTAAAGCCTTTTCACGCCTGGCCTCTCTTTCTTTGATTACGTTGCTCAGCAGATCCCTGGTCTTCTCATTTGAAGTGTCCGCAGCAGGGGTCATGGCAATTTTTTTGATGCCAAGGACATAATTTTTTTTCAGCTTGGTCAGATCAACGGCTATCCCTTCAACCTGAAGCTGCTTGTTGGCCTGCTCAACGGCCAGTTCAAAGGTTTTTCGCCCGGATTCGATTTCATCCACGGTCTGGTTAAAATAGGCCACCATGGTGAGTCCCGGCATGGTGGGATAAATCATGGTGAACAGTTTTACCAGGACAGCGCCCAGGCGATTTTCATGATAAAAATCATTTTCATCAATGCCGATGTAACTTTCGGCATGCATCCGGTTTATAGTATCGGCAAAATCGACCCCGGCAGGCACACCGACATCCATCATGTCGTCCATCAGGGTTTCACTGCTGTATCGTTCAACTGGGTCTTCAGCGGCGGCGGTTATCTCCTTTTCGCGCTGATGGATAAGAAAAAGGCTTGAGAGCATGGGGATGCTGATATTGAAACCGGGAACAGCCCTTTTGATCCCGATGTGCTTTAGGGTGTTTGTTTTTAATATGCGGTCAAGTTCTGCCAATACCATGGGAAACATACCATATAATTCATAAAAAATAGAGACCTAAGCCCTGTTTTATATGTCATCATGGCGTATTTATCAATGGTGTATTTATCAGGGCCAGGGTGATCGCATGTAACTTGCCTGCCGGTGATGTCCATTTTGATGATAAGGATAATCAAGAAACTGGAGACAGGAAACAAGAGACAAGAAAGCAAGGCGTCCAAGCCCCTCTGTGTAGTTTGGCGAAAGCCAAACCTCGGTGCTCTCTGTGGTTTAAAAGCATGAAATCCCGAAGGGGTTGAATTATTCTTCTTTAACCTCCTGGTTTTATATTGGGATATGGGACTTGGGTAGGCCGTGGATACCTGCAATCCCCAAGTCCCATATCCCAAGTCCCAAATCCATAATTGGAGATTATCATTATTGCCCATTCCGGAACGGCTTGTTTTTTTTACATGCGATTGTCCTGTATCAGGAGACATCCATATTTTTTAAAAAGCCTTCAAAGGTTAATTCTTTTCCCATTCCAGAATATGTTTTTTGACCGTGCGCCAGTCCAGGCGGGTGATCTTGGCCACTTCACCATAAGAGCCCCGGGACTGGTAAAGGGTGTGGCAGTATCCCCGGATAAGGTCCTGGGCGGTCAGGTCCCCTTTTTGAACCTGGGCCGCAAAGCCACGGCCTTCAAGCTGAGAATCCTGCCCGGCCTGGTCCATCAGGCTTTGGTACCGATGTGTGAGCATGATTCGCCTGACACACTGGGCAAATTCCCGGACATTGCCCGGCCAGGGGTACTGCAGGCCAGGCCTGCGGGCAATGGCCTTTTTCACCATCAGCTCCAGATCCTTTGACCGGGTGCCTAAAATCTTTTCAATGGTAAACCCGAGCAGTTCGTCTATTTCCCCGGGATCTTCTTTAAACCGCTGGCGAAGGGGCGGCATTAAAATCATGTCCGAACACAGCCGGTAAAAAAAATCAGACCTTAAGGCCCTGCCGCCTGCAATTTCACTAACCGGCCGGTTGGTGGCGGCAATGATTCTTCCCTTAAACTTTTTGGCCTCATATCCGCCCACCGGATAATAGGTCCGCTCTTCCAGAACCTTGAGCAGCTTAATCTGTAACGGGACAGGCACCTCTCCGATTTCGTCCAGAAAAATAGCGCCGTGAGCGCTTGCCCGGTCAAGAATGCCGACCCTGTCCTGAACCGCCCCGGTGAATGCCCCTTTTTTATGGCCGAACAGCTCGGATTCAATCAGGTTCTCCGAATACTGAGAAAGGTTCAATGACAGAAAGGCCCGGTTAAAGCTTTCTTTGAACCGGCCGGTTTTGGGGTCAAAGGGGATAAAGCCTGACCGGCCGATGGCCGATGCCACAGCGCCTTTACCGGTTCCGGTCTCCCCTAATATCAGGGTGGAAAAATCGTCCATCCGGTTCCACAGGTGGGTCTCGTAAATATCCAGGCTGTTGGTGAACACATTGTTCCACAAGGCGGCTTTCAACCGGACCATGGCAGGGCAGGAGCCCTTGATGTTCCGGTCAATAAAGAAAAAGGCCCGGCGCAGTTGAAAGCTCAAGGCAAAATAAAAAATGGCCGTGTCCCCGTCAAAGCCCCGGTCTGTGAGAAATGAAAGGGCCTCTTTAGAAAAGTTAATTTTTTCAGGCGTGTCCCCGGCGGCTATCTGGGCCTCAATATGCCGGTCAAACCGGTCTAAAAAAGATGAAAAAAAGCAAACAATATAGATGCCTTCAGGATTTGCCGGTCCTGTCCCCGGTATGCCTCAATGTCTGCCCGGCCCCCTTCAAGGGCTGAAAACCGGGCTGTAATTTGTTTGACCATCCCGTCAATGCGTTGATCGATGTCCGTATCCCGGGAAAGCCCCGTTATCTTCAAGTCGATTTCTTGTCTTTCACGGCCAAAAGGATTGGCGGTGACCGCATCCCGGACCAGTGTAAAAAAGGCCCGCTGTTCCTGTGTGAGGGCTGGCATTTTCACCTCCCATATATTCAATTAATGCCTACATCTATATACTTTGAATGCCTATATATCAACCATACAGTTTAGCCCCTGCCCACCATAAAGTTAAAAATTCATTTTAATTCCAGTTGGATATAAAAAAATTCCTTCACTGGCACAGGGTTTGATTTAATCACCAGCAAAGCAAGTCAACGCTTAACTTAAGGAGACAGACATGAAACAGATAAAACAGCTTATTCTTTTAACCATTATCGCGGCAGCAGGGCTTGCTGCCATTCCGTTAACAGCAACCGCCGCCGGCCTGCTCAAACCATTAAACAGCAACCAATCCACCATAGAATTACAATCCCACAAAGTGGATGTCACCATTAACAACGGCTTTGCCAGAACCCGGGTGGACCAGGTCTTTTTCAACACAGGCAGTACAGACCTTGAGGCCATTTACACTTTTCCCCTGCCCAAGGATGCGGCCCTGTCAGAACTGAGTCTCTGGATCAACGGCAAGGAAGTCATTGGCGAGGTCCTTGAAAAAGAGCAGGCCCAAAAAGCCTATACCGACCAGAAAGCCAAAGGGAATCACACCGCCATGGCCCGGCAGGATAACTATAAAACCTTTGATATCAAGGTATTTCCGGTGAAATCCAATGCCGGCACCCGGGTCTGTCTTGTCTATTACCAGCCCCTGGAAATTGATTTGAATGTGGGCCGGTACGTTTACCCCTTGGAAGAGGGGAATGTGGATGATGAGCGCATCTCATTTTGGGAAACCGATTCCAGGGTAAGTCAGGATTTTTCCTTTCATGCGGTTTTAAAAAGCGCCTTTCCGGTTAAAGACATCCGTGTCCCGGGCTTCCAGAATCAGGCCGTAATCACCGGGCCGGCCAAAACCGGGGAGACGGAAACAGAACAAGGCGGCCAGGATGCTTACGATATTCTCCTGTCTTTCCCTGAAGGCGGGACCCTGGACAAGGACATCGTGCTTTATTACCGCCTGGACGACACGGTTCCGGCCCGCGTAGAACTGGTCCCCTTCAGGCAAGCCAACAACAAAGACGGAAAATTCATGCTGGTCATCACCCCGGGCGCAGACCTTGCCCCCATTACCACCGGTACGGACTGGACCTTTGTCCTGGATGTGTCCGGCAGCATGGGTGGCCCCAAAATTTCCACCCTGGTGGCAGGGGTCCGAAAATCCATTAAAAAAATGACCCCGGACCACCGTTTCAGGATCATCACCTTCAGCGACAATGCAAGGCAGATTACCCCGGGGTTTATTCCGGCCACCCCGGAAAATGTGGAAAGGGCCGCCGCTGTCCTGGAAAACCTGACCGCCGGTGGCGGGACCAACCTTTATGACGGGTGTGAAATGGCATACGAAGGCCTTGATGCCGACCGGATCAACGGGATCATCCTGGTCACCGACGGCGTGGCCAATGTGGGGCCGTCCACACATGCAACGCTTCTGGACCTTCACAGGAAATATGACTGCCGGCTGTTCACCTTTGTCATCGGTAACAGCGCCAACCAGCCCCTGCTCGAAGACCTGGCCGTGGAGTCCGGGGGGTTTTCCATGAACGTTTCCTCCCATGATGATCTTATTGGCCGGATCCTCCAGGCCAGAACCAAAATGACCCACCAGTGCCTTTATGACACCAGGGTAAACTTCAAAGGGGAAAAGATCATGCAGCTGAGCCCTGCCCTGCCCGGCAACCTGTATATGGGACAACAGCTGGTCATGTTCGGCACCTATAATTCCCCGGGACAGGTCACTGTCGAACTTGAAGGCAGAATCAACGGACAGACCGTGTCATGGCAGACCCGGGCCGACCTTCCTGAAATAGACACGGACAACCCTGAAATTGAACGGCTCTGGGCCATGTCCGCCATTAAGGATCTCATGAAGGTTATCAGGGAATCCCACGAAGACAAGGAACTTAAACAAGCGGTAACAGACCTTGGCACTGAATATTCCCTTGTCACTGATTATACGGCCATGGTGGTCATGTCCGAACAGGAAATGGAAAATGCCGGCATTCAGCGAAACAATGCCCGGCGGGTGGAAAAAGAGCGACAGGCCCAGGCGGCAAAAGCCAACCGCCCGGCTCAAAATTACCGGACAAGCGGCGACAGGTCCTCAAGCCCCATGTTCGGCGGAAAGTCTTCGCCCGGCATCGGCACCGGGGCCATTGGCCCATTCTTTGCGGGTCTTGCCTGGCTGCTGGGCAGAATCCGCTCCCGCAGATCCTGATATTTCCAACAGGGGCTCCGAAGGGGGCCCCGCCAAACCATTTTTAAGGATATCTTTCCATGAAACAAAATCACAAAGTAGAACTGGCCGTCATCTCAGGGTTGCTTTTAATGGTAAATATTCACCTGGTAACCGGCAGCCCGGACAATCCTTTCATATACCGGCCCGGCGAATCAGGTCTTGGGGGATTGGCAGCCCTCATCCTCCATCCCCTGGTCCATGTCAGCATTTACCATTTTGCCCTGGATGCGGGAGCGTTTCTTTTTCTCTGGTCAAAACTTCAGGCCGGTTTTGCCGCACGAACCGCCTGTCTTTTGATCAGTGGAATTTCAAGCTTCCTTTGTTTAATTCTTCTGGCACCGGACGCCGCCGCATCCGGCTTTTGCGGGCTGTCCGGCATTGCCCATGGGATCATGGCGGTGTTCTGCCTTGAAATGGCCATGGACCGGCGATCAAGACCGGCCGGGATTATCGGTCTGGGCCTGGTGGGAGCCAAATCCGCCGTTGAAGTGATTTTGGGACATGGCCTGTTTGGCCCCATGCATATGGGGTACTGCGGCACCCCGGTTCCGGCCAGCCATCTGGGCGGTTTTTTTGGCGGGATCCTGGGGTTTGCCCTGGCCCAAACCATGACCCGGGCAAATCAAACGATTCTAAAAACTTTGCATTTGAGGAAGGGATAAATTATGATCAACAGTCAACCCCGTCTCTCTATTAAAGGAATATTCATGGGAAAACCAGCGAAACAGGATTCAACAATTGACAGCAAAGGGGAAAACAACGGTCAGTTCAGCCTGTTAAAAACCAAAAAATTCGCCCCTTTTTTCTGGACCCAATTTGCCGGGGCCTTTAACGACAATGTCTACAAAAACATACTGATCCTGATGATCGCCTTTCAGGCCGCCGCATCTTTACCGATGAATTCCGATGTGCTGATCAATATGGCGGCCGGGTTGTTTATCCTGCCCTTTTTCCTTTTTTCCGCCTTTGCAGGCCAGATGGCCGACAAATTTGAGAAATCAAAACTGATCCGGATCATCAAACTGGTGGAGATCGTCATCATGGGGGTGGCGGCGGTGGCCCTCTACCACGAGCAGGTGGGGTTTCTGTTGTTGCTTCTTTTTCTGATGGGAACCCAGTCTGCGTTTTTCGGGCCGGTGAAATACAGCATCATTCCCCAGCACCTGGATGAATCCGAGATTGTCGGGGGCAATGCCCTGGTGGAGATGGGGACCTTTGTTTCCATCCTCCTTGGCACCGTTACCGGCGGTATCCTGGTGAACCAGGGAAGAATTTTGGGCGGTGCCACCCTGATTGCCGTGGCAGTGGCCGGCTGGTTTGCCAGCCGGATGATTCCCAAGGCAGCCCCGGCAAGCCCGGATTTAAAGATCAGCTGGAACCTGTTTAAAGAATCCAAACGGATCATCTCCCATACCCGCAAAGACCGGGTGGTGTTTCTGTCGATTATGGGCATTTCCTGGTTCTGGTTTCTCGGGGCCTGTTACCTGACCCAGATCCCCAATTACACCAAAACCGTGCTGTTCAGTTCGGAACAGGTGGCCACGCTTTTGCTGACCATGTTTTCCATCGGTATCGGGGGCGGGTCCCTTTTGTGTGAACGGCTTTCAGGAAAAAAAGTCGAATACGGCCTGGTTCCCATCGGCTCCATCGGATTAAGCATTTTCGGCATTGATCTGGCCTTTGCATTTAAAGGGACTGATCCGGGAAGCCTCATGGGCATCATTCAGTTTTTACAGTCACCAGGCAGTATCCGTGTCCTTGCCGATATCGTTCTTATCGGTATATTCGGCGGGCTTTATATTGTCCCCTTAACCGCCATTGTCCAGACCCGCAGCGAAGAAGCTTACCGTTCCAGGATCATTGCGGCGGGCAATATTATCAATGCCCTGTTCATGGTCCTGGCCGCCCTGGCCGGGGCCGTGCTGATCGGGGTGTCCGGCCTGACCATCCCGTGGTTTTTCATCACCATTACCGTGATGAATGTCTGTGTGGCCGTGTTTATCTACACCCTGGTCCCTGAATTTACCATGCGGTGCATGGTCTGGATATTGACCCATGTGGTTTACCGGATCCGGCATGAAAACTTAAGCCGCATCCCCTTGGAAGGACCTGCCGTGATCGTGTGCAACCACGTCAGTTATGTGGATGCCCTGATTATCGCAAGCCTGTGCCGGAGACCTGCCAGGTTTGTCATGGACAAGGCCATCTTCGGCATCCCGGTCTTAAATTTTATTTTTAAAACCGCCAAGGCCATCCCCATTACCTCAAAGGCCAAAGACCCGGACCTGTATAATGCGGCATTTCAGACCATATCTTCGGAGCTGGACCAGGGAAACATTGTCTGCATTTTTCCCGAAGGCCGGCTGACCCGGGACGGCGAGATCGGGGAGTTTAAAAGCGGCATTGACAAAATACTTTCCAGAAATCCGGTACCGGTGGTCCCGTCCGCACTCCGGGGGCTTTGGGGCAGCTTTTTCAGCCATAAGGGAAAGCCGGCCTTTTCAAAACCGCCCAAACGGTTTTTTTCCAGAATCGAGTACCGGGTGGGCCACCCCATACCGGCAGAACAGGCCAGTGCCCGGCACCTTTACGAGGTAGTCTCAGACCTCAGGGGAGACCTGCGGTAAGCGTTTTGGATAGCAAGTTACTTTGCGCCAAGAAAGAACGGCAGGCTGTAAAGGGGGATGAACTTTACTTTTTGCTCAGGCAGTTCCTGGTATTCCCCGCTGTAAAACACCCATCCTTGAGGACAGTCCGGATACTTTTCCAGCATCAGGTGAAGGCTTCGCAAACTGCCGCCTTTACCTGATTTAACCTCAATGGGATAGACGGCTCCCCCGCAGTCAACCAAAAAATCCACTTCGGCATTGCTGCTTCTGGCATCCCTGGACCAATAATACAGGGGGCCACCCTGCCAGGCCAGCAACTCCTGCGCAACAAACTGCTCAGCCAGTTTTCCCCGGTATATGGCCAGAAGGTTTTCCTGTTTGAACTCAGCCTCGACAGGAACGTGGCACAATCGCTGGAGAAGCCCGATATCCAGCATGGCCGCCTTAAACTTTTTCGGGTTTGCGGCGGCCCCAAGGGGAATCCCCGGGGGATTACAGGATGAAATCTTATGAACCACCCTGGCTTTGGATAGAAGATCAAAGGCTTTTCTATTGGTCTGGCCGGCATGCCCGTGGTTCAGCCGGGTATATTTAATCTGTTCTCCGGCGGCTCTGGCCGTGTTTAAAAAGACCGCGTCAAGGCATACCGGATCAACTTTTGGTGTATATTTTGAAAAATCATCCCGGAAAGAATCTAAGATCTCAGACTGAACACCAAAAACTTCCAGCATGGAACCGGTATCTCGCCAGGTTTTAACGCATTCGGGCATTCCCCCAATGAAAAAATATTTTTTCAATTCAGCCAGGATCATATCTGAAACATGCTTTCCGGTGCCGGCCGGGTCGGATAAAACCGCCCGGGCCATGGGATCACGCCCTATGGCAAGAAGATACTCATAAAAGCTCATGGGCCCCATTTTGAGATATTGAACCCTGCCCACAGGGACTGAAATCTGCCCAAAGGCAAATTCAAGAAGGGAGCCTGCCGCAACCACGTGAAGATCGGGAACTTGTTCATAAAAATACCGCAGGGCCATGACAGCCCTGGGGCAGGCCTGAATCTCATCTAAAAAAAGCAGGGTGTTGCCCGGGATGATCCGTCCTGATACCAGTTCCAGAGCATTCAAGATTTCTTGCGGCTCAAGGCTTTCGGCAAAATGGACATGGAGATCTTTTCTTTTTTCCAGGTCAATTTTAACAAAATGGTCAAAGGATTTTGAAAGGACATTATCCACCAGCCACGTCTTTCCCACCTGGCGGGCACCTCTGATGATCAAGGGCTTGCGCCGTTTGGAATGCCGCCAGTCCATGATATCCTTCTCTAAAACCCGTTTCATGTCTTCCTCCCCCCGTTCATCCTGGTTCTTACGTTCAGCTATAAAAGGATATCAATACAAATCCGGTACCGATAAAATCCGATTTACAATTGATAATATACGATATTAATGTAGAAACTCAAGGGAGTTTTTAAAATATCTATATAGAAACTCAAGGTTAATTATAAATTTTCATATCTTCAACATTCAAATTTTAAACCCCATTCCCCTTGGGCCTGGTTGCCGGCCCGATTGTTGTAGTTGTACAGGAGATCTTCCCTTTAAGGGGTAAGCCATGGCAAGAGGGCTGGTGAAAATATCCCGCCATGATTTCATAACCCGTGTCATTGGGATGGCAAGACTCAATCATACTATAAATATCAGCCGGGGCAAAAGGATTACAAGGTTGCCCATTTTGTAGTATGGTTATCAATGTCATTAACTTAAGCGTTAATACAAGAAACTAGAAACAAGAGGGTGAAGCGCCGTTGGCGCCCATTTTATAACCCCTGCGCGCTATGCCAAATTTCTTAAGTTAATGGCATTGGTATGGTTATTGTTGTTTTAGCCGTTTTAATGGAGCGAAGCATCATGAAAATAGGGGTTATCAGCGATACTCACGGTTCATTGACCGCATGGCAGAATGCAGTGGACTATTTTAAAAGGGCCGACTTAATTATCCACTGCGGAGACCTCCTCTATCACGGCCCGCGCAATCCCCTGCCCGACGGGTATGATCCGGCGAAATTGGCAACGGCCGTGAACCAGACCCGGCAGCGGATTGTTTTTGCCAAAGGAAATTGTGACAGTGAGGTCGACCAGCTCATGGTTAACGTTCCCATTATGGCACCCTATGCCCAGGTGTTCACCCCTGACTGGCAAATTCTGGCCCACCACGGCCACACTCTGGACATAGGTGATATGCCCGACTGGACCCACGGGTATAACCTGATCATCTCAGGCCACACCCACCTGCCCGGGATCACCAGGCAGGGCCGGCAGGTTTTCTTAAATCCGGGCAGCCCGGCCCTGCCTAAAAATGAAGATCTCACCCCCACCATTGCACTGATTGACGGGCAACGGATTTCCATTATCGACCTTGAGAAAAGGAAAAAATGGAAACCGTAAACAGGGGACCGGAGACCGGATATCGCACATTATTAACGCACACGCATTACGGCCTCCGGCCTTCTGTCTGGCGGTCTCCGATCAATTCTATTAAAAATTTATCATTTCAGACCTTGAATAAAATTAGTTTAAGCTTACTTTATATTTCAAGGACCAAACGGTCTTTTAAAGTTTAAAAATGAAAAATAATATTTTATATATGAGGTGATAAAATGACTGAAAAAAGAATTGAAGACTACGTCGAAAACAACAGAGAAGAGGGTGAAGGCCATGTAGATACCAGACACTACAACTTTGAGTGTGACCATCCGGACAAGCACTTGGGATGTGACCCGGGAATTGATGTGGCCGGATAGGCTCCGCCTTGCAGGGGTGAGGGGCAAAGGGCACCATGGCCCTTTGCCCCTTTTTTATTAAGGAATCACTGAAAGGTCAGCAATAAACCGCCAACAGGGGCAAAAACATCATCCTTAATTTCCGGTCCGTAATTTTTCCCAGTATTTCTGGTAAATTTCAATGGCCGGCCCCACATCGTTCTGGAACTCGCCCTGCTGGATAATTTCTTTGGAAGGGAAAATGGTCCTGCTGCCGCTGATGTCGGCGGAAAGCAGGGCAATGGCCGGTTTTACCGGGGTGGGATAGCCGTACTCCTCCACACAGGCCTTGGCAGCTTCAGCCGTCATCATAAAGTTAATAAAGGCATGGGCGGCCGTGGGATTTCTCGCTCCCTGGGGGATGACAAAACTGTCCACCCAGAAACTGGCCCCCTCTTTGGGGTAGACATACTGAATTTTGGGATTTTCCGCACTGGCCATCCAGGCCTCGCCGTTCCAGATCATGCCAATACTGACCTCGCCGGCCAGAAACGGCAGTTTGGGCGAATCTGAATTGAACAGCAGCACGTTGGGCATGAGATCCTTGAGCAGCAGGTAGGCCTGTTCGATCTCCTTAGGATCGGTGGTGTTGCCGCTGAACCCTTTAATTTTCAACGCCATTTGAAAGACTTCCCGCAGATCATCCTGGAGCAGGAGCCGGCCCTTGAATTCGGGTTTCCACAGATCCTTCCAGGAGGTGACCTGGTCCAGAGGAATGTCGTCCGTGTTGACGGCAATGCCCGTGGACCCCCACATATAGGGAATGGAATACCGGTTCCGAGGGTCATACGCCTTGTTCAGCAGTTCAGGGTCAAGGTTTTTCATGTTGGGCAAAAGGGAATGGTCCAGCGGTAAGAGCATCCCTTCCTGCCCCATCTTTGATACAAAATAGGTGGACGGCACCACCACATCATACCCGTCTTTTTTGATCAGCTTAAGTTTGGCATACATGGTTTCGTTGCTGTCATAGGTGGTATAGACCACTTCAATGCCGGTTTCTTTGGTAAACTGGTCCAGAACCGACTCCGGGATGTATTCGGTCCAGTTGTAAACATAAATTTTTTCAGCGGCCTGGGCACTGATGCCAAAAACCAGCACCAGGGCAAGGCCAACAAGGGATTTAAACAGTGTTTTCATGTTTCTTTTTCTCCTTCAACATTAGTTGGCTGACAATAACCAGTGCCAGTGAAAGCACCACCAGAAGCGCGGCAAGCGCATTAACTTCCGGTTTAACGCCCACCTTTACCATTGAAAAAATTTTCAACGGCAGCACATCATAACTGGGACCTGTAACAAATGAACTGATGATAACATCATCAAGGGACAGGGTAAATGTAAGAAGCCAGCTTGAAATAAGTGCCGGCCGCATCATGGGCAAAAGCACCCGGGTAACGATATTTCTTTCTGATGCCCCCAGGTCTCTGGCCGCATCCAGAACATTGGGGTCAAAATCCTGTAGCCGTCCGGCAATGGTCATGATGGCAAAGGGAAGGCAAAAGGTGATGTGGGACAGCAGCAGAGACCAGAACCCCAGGGCAATGCCCACAGCAACGAAAAGCACCAGAAAGGCGATGGCCAGAATAATATCAGGGGCCATCATCAGGGTGATGCTGGTGCCCCGGATAATCGCCCGCCCCGGGAACCTGTACCGGTTAAGCCCAATGGCGGCAAACGCCCCGATGGCTGTGGCCAGTGTGGCGGCACACAGCGCAATCACCACAGAATGGCGGGCCGCCGCCATCAGGGAATGGTTTTCCAGCATGGCCATAAACCATTTAAAGGTAAAGCCGTCCCATTTCATCCCGTATTTGTTCAGGTTAAATGCATTGGCCACCAGCACACCAATGGGAAGATACAGATAGAAAAATATGCCTGTAAAATAAACCAGCCTTATCATGTTCACGGCATCATCCCCCTTCCCTTGCCAAACCGCCGCAAAAGCAGGCCGTACCCGATGAGCATCAGGGCCATCAAGACAATCAGCACGATACTTGTGGCCGAGCCAAGAGGCCAGTTTCGGGCATTGAGAAACTGCTGCCAGATCAGGTTGCCCACCAGCAACTGGCGTGCCCCGCCCAGCAGGGAAGCCACATAGAAAAGCCCCATGGCAGGGACGAATACCATAACACATCCGGCCATTATCCCGGGCAGGGTCAGCGGGATGATGACCCTCATAAACACAGCCAAGGGCCCTGCCCCCAGATCCCGGGCAGCTTCAACCAGATGGTAATTGAGCTTTTCAACGGTGGCATACAGGGGCAGCACCATAAACGGCAGCATGAGATAAAAAAGGCCGGCAATAACGGCATAGTCGGTATACATGATCTTTAACGGGGTTTCGATAACCCCCAGAAAAAGAAGGGCTTTGTTAAGGATACCGTGAGTGCCCAGCACCATTCGCATGGCATATGTCCGGACCAGGGAATTGGTCCAGAAGGGAATCATCAGAAGGACCAGCACAGACGTCCGCCATTTAGGCGTCATCCTTGCCGTATACCAGGCAAAGGGAAAACCTATGCCCAGGCACAACACCGTGGTGATCAAAGCCAGTCTCAAAGACCGGGTAAACACGGAGATATACGCCGGATCCATGAGATCTAAGTAGGCTTTCCCGCTAAACGGAAGGGCCACCAGGCGGGCTGTATCCATGGTCATAAAACTGGTTATAACCAGGAGCAGCAGCGGAATGACGCCAAACAAAAGGAACCACCCTGAAATCAGCAGGATAATGTTGAGCCGGGTTTTGCTAATTGGTTTCATCAGGCAGAACGACCTCCCAGCCCTTAACCCAGGAAACATGCACCCGTTCGCCGACACTGTAATCAAAATCGGGATCATCTTCGTCGAAAAATTCACAGGCCGTCAGTTCGATACCATTATCCAGGCGGATCAGCGTATCCAGGGTACTGCCCCGGTAGCTGCGTTCAACAATGCTGCCGGGAAAGGTGATGATATCTTCCGGGGGGGCCTGATAAAGCCGCAGGTCTTCGGGACGCAGCAGCAGCTGTACCTTGTCGCCTGGTTTGAACTGCCCCTTGCTGCGGGCCGTGACCGGCTGATCAAATATGGTGGTTTCCACCTGCCCTGAATCAAGGAGGGCGGTTATCTCTCCCGGGAAAAAATTGATGTCCCCGATAAACCTGGCCACATAAAGATTTTCCGGTTCTTCGTAAACCTGGCGGGGGGTTCCCAGTTGCGCAATGGCCCCGTCCTGCATCACCACAATCCGGTCGGACATGGACAGGGCCTCTTCCTGGTCATGGGTCACAAAAATAAAGGAAATGCCCAGCTCCCGCTGAAGCTTTTTAAGCTCCAGCTGCATTTCCCGGCGCAGCCGTGCGTCCAGGGCGGAAAGGGGCTCATCCAGAAGCAGAATCCGGGGCCGGTTGACAATGGCCCTGGCCATGGCGACCCGCTGCTGCTGCCCCCCTGACAGCTGATGGGGATACCGCTTTGCAAAGCCGGCCATCTTAACCTGCTCCAGGGCCTCCATCACACGGGTTTCAAGCGCCTGCCCTTTAATTTTTTTGACCTTAAGGCCAAACCCCACATTATTGAACACATTAAGGTGGGGAAAAAGGGCATAGCTTTGAAAGACCGTGTTGACCTTTCGGTTTTCCGCCGGCTGGGAAAGCAGATTTTTCCCGTCAAGAAGAATGGTGCCGCAGTCCGGCTCTTCAAACCCTGCGATGATGCGCAAAAGTGTGGTTTTCCCGCATCCCGAAGGGCCCAGAAGGGTGATGAATTCACTTTTTTTGACGTCTAAATTGAAATCCTGAAGGACCTGCTGGTCGAAGAAAGATTTTCCCACACCGCTAATAGAAAGGACCGTTTCCACCAGCATCTTTCCTTTGCTTGTCTTGATGTTAATTCGAATACGACGGCATTGTTTTTCACCTGTGAAAAAGTGAAATTCTAAATATCCTATCCTTGATCCTTTTGTCAATTTCAAAGGAACCGCCGGATAAAAAAAGGGCGTGAAATGGTTCACGCCCTTGAAAGGATTACCGTTTGTGTTTAATTAAGGACGGTATAGCTCAAATCCGATAATATTTTGTAACATGGCAAAATGGTTGTCTAAGCTATAAATGCTACTGCCGCTCTGTTTGGCATTTTGCGCAATGATTAAATCAGGGATTCCGACCCCATTAATTCCTTTTTTCAAACAGTTATATTGATATTTAATGATTTGATCCCAGCGTATATCAATATAAGTTGTTGTAATTGCAGTTAATAGTGAAACTAATTTATTTTTCTTTCTGAGTTTCAGAAAAGGTATGAGCTCACAAAGTATGAGTTCATTCGTCACAATGAGGTTCTCATCGATTAGAAATCCTAATGTATCTGAATGGTTACCGTATCTGAAGTACTCAATCCATATTGAAGTATCAATTAAAACCGACATTCTCTGTCTCTAAGTTCGTTTAAGTCAATATCCAAATCTACAGTGCCTTTATACTGTTTGATTTTTGAAATTTTTGATTTGCGAATCAAGTCCTCAAGAGCTGTAATGATTACTTTTGTTTTTGTTTTAATTTCGGTAGCTTTCATTGCTTCAATGAGCAAGTCTTCTGGTAAGTCAAGCGTTGTTCTCATGGTATCCCCTCCTCATGTTTGATGCATATCATTATACGAACCAATGCATATATTGTCAACATTCGGATTTCAATAATCGGGCAGCCGGGGGATAGTTATCTACCCCAGCCCCCCTCAGAACCGCACGTGACAGTTTTCCGTCATACGGCTCAAGCATTTCTAAGGCTAAGCCTTGCGGGGTGGCTTTCTTGGATTTGAAGTCCACATGCTCAGAAGCATCTATCCGCCACGCGCCACGGGCAGAAAGGCAGATGCCGGAAAATAAGCAGGGCTGGGTGCGGATAAGATTCACCCTGCCCTGCAACGGCGGCAGAATCACTTGGGAGGTGTCCGTAACCATGTTTCACGAACAGTAATCTGCCGGCATAGGGAACATAGGGGCGCTGCGCATCCCTTACTCAAGTTAATAAGTTAAGGGCGTCCCCTTCACCCCTCAATCTCAAATGAACCGCCGGATACAAAAAGGGCGTGAAATGATTCACGCCCTTGAAAGGATTACCGTTTGTGTTTAATTGACCTGCTTACCGCTGGCATCAACGATGGCCAGGTTGATGGTATTACCGCCGTCCAGGCGGTGGGTGGCGCAGGAAATTCAGGGGTCGTAGGCCCGGACCGCCATCTCCACCTTATTGAGGATGGTTTCATCCACCTTGCCGTCATGGATCAGAAGCCTTGCGGCCTGCTCCACGCTCATGCTGATGGGGGCCAGGTTGTGGGTGGTGCCCACGATCATGTTGGAGGAGACCATCAGGCCGTTCTCATCGGTGGTGTAATCGTGGATCAGGGTGCCCCTCGGGGCTTCCACATGGCCCACGCCCCGCCCGGCACCGGGCGTTACGTCCAGCCGGGTTTTGGGATCCGTGATCTTCTTGTCCTGGAGCAGCATCAGGGTCTTTTCACAGGCATAGACCAGCTCGATGAGCCTGGCCCAGTGATACAGCAGGGTATGCTGGGGATGCCGGCCAAAGGTGCTGCGAAATTCAGCTAACTCCTTTTGGGCCAGGGGGGTTGAGATGTCATCACAGACGTTGATCCGGGCCAGGCAGTTGGACCGGTAGACCCCTTTGGGGTTTTTAAGGTCTGTGGAAAATCCCTCTTCCCAGGACTTGGCATAGGGAAATTTGCCGTAGGACACATCCACCACTTTCTCGCCGATATAATCCAGGTAATCGGTGTCTTCAAAATCCGTGTAAGTGCCGTCGATTTTCATGAGCCGGATCTTGCCGTCATAAAAGTTCAGGCCGCCGTCAGGGTCCACCGTGCCGATAAACCCGGTGGTGATGGTGCCAAGGGTCTTGACATCGTCCAGGTAGGCCGGGAAGATGTTTTCCTTGGCATGGGCCATGGAAAACCTGGCAAATTCCAGCAGCTCTCTGGTGTCGTCCACCAGACTCAGCCGCTGGGATTCGGACATGGGTTTTGAAAACCCGCCGGGCACAGCGGCAATGGGGTGAATTACCTTGCCGGCAAACTGCTCCATCATCATCTGCCCTTTCTGGCGCATGCGGATGACCTGTTTGGCCAGGTCCGGGGCGGTCCTGGCAATACCGATGACGTTTCTGACGCTGTAATCGGCATCAGGCCCCATGACAAAGTCCGGGGCGGCCAGAAAATAAAAATGCAGAATCTTGTCGTTGATATGGGCCATGTTCTGCATGCATTCCCTGAGCAGATGGCCTGCCGGGGCCACATCGGCTTTGAAACAGGCATCCACGGCCTTGGTGGAGGCCAGGTGATGGTGCCAGGGACAGATGCCGCAGATCCTCGTCACAATCCGGGTGACCTCTTCGGCCGGCCGTCCTTCAACGTATTTTTCAAATCCCCGGATGCTGTTAAAATGGGTGACCGCGCTTTCCACATTTCCCTGGCCATCCAGTTGTATTTTAATGCTCGCATGTCCTTCAATTCTGGACAGGGGCGCAATATTGATTGTTTTTCCCATGCTTATCTGCCTCCTTCTTTGCAGACCAGGCGGTTGTGAGCCCCGGAAAACCGCAGGATATTCTTGCGGTCCGTCAGGCTTGAAATGTCGATGCCGTTGCTGGCCAGGGCATTGAGCATGTCCAGCAGCTGGTTGCCGTCCTGATTTACCGGCCCGTAACACCCCCGGCACGGAACCCGGGCGCTGATACACCGGGGGGCGTCCCCGTTGGTGCCGGCGCACCCGACCCGGGTGACCGGTCCCATGCAAAGATAACCCTGCTCCAAAAGGCAGCGCATGGTGTCCAGGGGCTGGTCCGGATCAAAGTCCGGCTGGGTGAGAAACCGCTTTAAGGTTTTGACCTGGCCCTTGCCCTTCCGGATGGTGGGGCAGGTGTCGCACACGCTTCTAAAGGGCATCTCCAATGGGGTGTTATTGAGCAGGGACAGAATGGCCGCCCCGATATGGTCTGGATGGGGCGGGCAGCCCGGCAGATAGATATCCACCGGAACATGCTCGTCCAGGGCATAACACCGGTCCAGAAGGGGAGAGAGTCCTTCGGAGGGAATTTTCCCTTCTGGATCGGTGCTTTGGGTATGGTAATACCGGTCTGTCAGGCCCTGATTGGAAAAACTGTTGATCAGGGCCGGGATGCCCCCATGAGTAGCACAGGTGCCGAGGGCAATAAGGATTTTGCATTTTTTGCGCATCTCCCTGGCCACTTCCAGGTGTTCTTCATTCCGGATACCACCGGAAACAAGCCCCACCACGGCTTCAGGGATCTCAATTTCAGATTTATCCCCCATCTGCCCGTAATGCTTGTGATCCATGAGAACCGGGATATGGACAAAATCAAGTTCCGGGAGAAGTTCCAGAAGGGTTTCCCCCAAATTCAGAATGGCGATTTCGCATCCGGAGCAGGAATTGAGCCATTCGCTGGCAACGGTTACCGGCATGCGTGAACCTCCTTTATTCCGTAAAGGTTGGGGCCAAGGGCCTTGATTTTATCGGTAAACCGGGTCACCTTTTCGACAAATCTCGGGGCTTCGGCGCCCGAGACCCATTCTAAGGCCACCCGTTCGGGATCAATGCCCAAATCTTCAAGCATGATCCGGATGATTTCAAATCTTGACTGTGCTTTGTAATTACCTTCCAGGTAATGGCATTCTGACAGATGTCACCCCATGACCATGACGCCGTCAGCACCTCTTTTCAAGGCGTCCACGACCAGATCCGGGTGGACCATGCCCGAGCACATGACCCGGATGGCTTTCATGTTGGACGGATAGCTGAGCCGGGAAACCCCGGCCAGGTCACCGCCGGCATAGGAACACCAGTTACACAGAAAACCGATGATGGTGGGTTCGTAATTTTTTGTCATTTTAATTCTCCGTATGGGCTGCTTGCTCGCGTTTATTTTCTAAAATTGCATCCACTTGTGCCCTGAGTTGTCCCGGTGTAAACCCGTTGACCACCACCCCTTCCTTGGGGCAGGTGGCGGCACAGATGCCGCAGCCCTTGCAAAGGGCCTGGTTGGTTTTAATCCGTTTATGGGGTCTGCCGTTGGCGTCGGTATAGGTGGTCAGTTCAATGGCATTAAAGGGGCAAAGGTCTACGCACAGGGCGCAGCCGTCACACCGGTGGGTCACCGCAGACTTAATGGCGTCCAGGCTGAGCTGTTTTTTGGACAGGATCACCCCGGCCCTTGAGGCGGCCGCCTTGCCCTGGGCAATGGCCTCGTCCACGGGTTTGGGATAATGGCACATGCCGGCCAGGAAAACGCCGTCCACACTGGTATCCACCGGCCGGAGCTTGGGATGGGCCTCCATGAGAAACCCGTCGGCATTCACGCCGCATTTGAACATGTCCACAAAGGTATTGACGGGATTGGGAACAATGGCCGTGGCCAGAACCACCAGGTCCGCCTCAATCTGCAACGGCATCTGGAGAACCGGGTCAAATATCCGGACGTTCAGGCCATCTTCTGCTGCCGTTACTTCCGGCCGGGTGTCGGGGGTATACCGGATAAAGATCACCCCGGCGTCCCGGGCCTGCCGGTAAAGTATCTCCTTGTCCGAGTAGGTCCGGATATCCCGGTACAGGATATAGACATTCATGTCCGGCCGGGCCTGTTTCAGGTCCAGGGCCTTTTTAACGGACTGGGTGCAGCAGACCCTTGAACAATAGGGATGTTCCGCATTCCGGGAGCCCACACACTGGATAAACACAGCTGAGTCCAGATGGCCCGCGTTATCCGGGTCTTCTTTGAGCATGGCGTTGAACTCCAGTGCCGTTTTGACCCGGTCATCCCGGCCGTAAAGATATTCTTCGCCCTTGTACTCTTTAGCGCCGGTGGCAATGATGCAGGCCCCGAACTCGATATCTTCGGGGATGCCGTCCACCAGAAGCTCACCGGTGAAACTACCCACAAATCCTGAAACGGCTGAAAGGGTTGTGTTTGTCCGAACGTCAATCAGGCCGTGCTGCCGGATCTTTTCTTTGAGAAGGGCCACATGGGCTTTTATATCTTCATCTTTCCAGGTCTTTGCCAGCTGGTTGGAGACCCCGCCCATATCGTTGTCTTTTTCAACCAGGATGGTTTCAAACCCCTGTTCGGCCAGGTTCAGGGCCGCGCTCATGCCGGCAAAGCCCGCCCCCACCACCAGTGCCCGGGGCGTGATATTCACCTTGATATCGTGCAGCGGTTCGTCTTTGAGAACCTTGGCCAGGGCCATGCGGATCTGGGCCTTGGCTTTTTCCGTGGCCTTCTCAGGTTCATCCGGATGGACCCAGGAGTTCATGTTCCTTATATTGGCCATTTCCACCATGTACTTGTTCAGGCCGACACTTTGAAGGGTCTCCTGGAACAAAGGTTCATGGGTCCGGGGGGTGCAGGCGGCAATGACCACCCCGGTCAGCCCCTTTTCCCTGATGGTTTCGGCGATCAGGGTCTGGGTGTCGGCAGAACAGGTAAACAGGTTGTTTTCGGCATAGACCACACCGGGAAGGGTGGCGGCATACCGGGTCAGTTCATCCACATCCACTACCGAGGCAATATTGGTGCCGCAGGAGCAGACAAATACGCCGATACCAGGCTTTTTACCGGTCAGATCCAGTTCTTCAACAAACCGCTGTTCCAGGGTCCGGGTGCCCCGGGCTTTGGCCAGGGCCGCCTTGGCTTCAGCCGCCGCCGTGGAGGCCAAGGCCACGCTCTGGGGAATGGCTTTGGGGGACTGGAAGGCACCGGTAACAAAAATGCCCTCCCGGCTGGTGGACACGGGGTTAAAACTGCCCACCCGGGCAAACCGGAACTGATTCAGGTCAATCTGACAGGTTTGGGCCAGTTTTCTGACCCCCTCAGGGGCTTTCAGACCAATGGACAGGACCACGATATCAAAGTTTTCTTCATGGCTTTGCCCGGCTTCGTCGGCCCAGATCATGGTGGCGCCGTGGCCGTCGGGTCCTTTGAGGATGGTATGGGGCCGGGATCTGACATAGCGGACCCCTTTGGTGATGGACTCTTCGTAATACCGCTCATACTCTTTGCCCGGGGTCCGGATGTCCATGTAGAAAATGGTCTGTTCCGATGCCCCGTTAATGTGGCCCTGGGTCATGACCGCCTGTTTGATGGCATACATGCAGCAGACCGCAGAGCAGTACTCCTGGTCACCCCGGTTGATATTCCGGGAGCCCACGCACTGGATCCAGGCCACTTTGGCAGGCTCGCTGCCGTTGGACCGGCATTTTAAGTGGCCCATGTCGGGGCCGGAGGCCGAGAGCATCCGCTCATATTCCAGACTGGTCACCACATCCGGGATATTGTCGTACCCATAAAAATCAATCCCGGCCGGACTGAAGGGCTGGAACCCCGGAGAGAGGATAATGGCCCCTACCTCAAGTTCAATGGTTTCCGGCTTCATGTCATGGTTAATGGCGCCGGTGGGACAGGCTTTGGCGCAGATCCCGCATTTGCCTTTGGCCAGGTAAATGCAGTGTTCCGGGTCTATGGCATATTTGAGGGGAACGGTCTGGCCGTACTTGATGTAAGCGGCTTTCCGCTTGGCCAGGCCGGCGTTGTATTCGTCCTCTACCTTTTTGGGGCACTTTTCAGCGCAGATCCCGCAGGCAATGCATTTTTCTTCATCCACATACCGGGGTTTTTTCAAGACAGAAACGGTAAAATCCCCGGCCTGTCCTTCTACCGCCTCAATTTCACTTAAGGTCAAAAGTTCGATATTTAAGTGCCGACCGCACTCAACCAGCTTGGGTGAAACAATTCACATGGCACAGTCGTTGGTCGGGAAGGTCTTGTCCAGCTGGGACATGGCCCCGCCGATACCGGCGGATTTTTCCAGAAGATAGACGTAGAACCCGGCATCGGCCAGGTCCAGGGCGCACTGGATTCCGGCAATACCACCACCGGCAACCAATACGGCACCATTGGTTTTTTCAGTCATACACACCTCTTTTAAAATTTAGGGATTAACTTTGATCTTTATGCGTTAAAAGCCCACCGGGCTTTAAGGGTCTTTATTATCCACTGTACAGCCGGGTGGATGGCGTTTTGGGCATAGGTGGTGAGCCCCGGCCTGATTTCATTGGGGATGGCGTCGGTCTGCATGGCCAGCACTTTGACGTCAACACCCTGGTCCCCAAGTTGGGACAGCAGGCTGGAGGAGGGGGATTGATGCAGGGAAAAATCTGATATTTTTTCTTTGGGAACCTGTGAAAGGTCCAGTTCAAACACACTTCCGTTTTCACGACCGTCAACGGTCACGGCATCGACAACGATCAGGAGCTTGGGTTTGTTCTCCTGCAAGAGCAGATCAAACACAAGATCCCGGATGCCGGTACCGGCATCCATTACCAAAACCGAATCCGGCAGGTCATAGTCTTTGGCCAGATGGCCGGCCACTGCCGGACCAAAACCATCATTTCCAAACAAGGTATTGCCGCAGCCCAAAACCAGAAACGGTTTGCTGTATATTTCCGTACTCATTACTACCTTTGCAACCTGTCCCTTCAGATTCTTTGAACCGGATAAAACCATTTAAATCCAATTCAAACATAACCATCCGGGAATCATAACATCTTCTCATGCTCTGAGAAAAAAATTTGAATTCTTATCAGAGAAAAAACGGCAAGTCAATATGGGTGGCAAAAAAAAATACAGGGTGATGGCATGTAATCTGCCGGATGTCTGGTATGTGAATATGGAGACTGAAAACCGGAAACGGGAGACCGGATGAGGCGGTGTTGTTGGGTCGGTCGTAGGGACAATTCATGAATTGCCCCACCATCACCATCCCCTGTAATTATGATAAATAGGGAACCGCCATTAAATCAATTTGGGGGTTGGGAGGGGACTTTTTATGGTTTGATCCGGACAGGGATTCCGGCCACAGTCATGACCACTTTATCAGCGGCAGCGGCCACGGCCTGATTGATAAATCCGGCAAGATCCCGGAACCGCCTTGCCAAGGCATTCTCGGGAACAATCCCCTGGCCCACCTCATTGGATACCAGAAATACCGGGCACTGGGCGGCTTTAAGTGCCGACACCAATTGGGGAGCATAGGACATGATTTCCGGATCTTCCTTTCCCTGGGCCATGAGGTTGGCGGTCCAGAGGGTCAGGCAATCCACCACAATCACATGGGCGGTTCTTGAATCGGTTTCGATCACCCGGTGGATATCAACGGGCTCTTCAACGGTCTGCCAGTCTTCGCCCCTTTCGGCCTGGTGGCGGACCACCCGCTGTTCCATCTCAGCATCGGCCGGAACCGAGGTGGCTAAAAATAATTTATGATTACCGGAAATTTTATTGGCCGCATCCAGAGCAAACCGGCTTTTTCCGCTCCGGCATCCGCCGATAACCAGCGTAACTTCACATTTCAGCATATCTTTTCCTTACAGCACGGTTCCGGGATGTGTTTAGTTTTCAGAAGAGGGGGCTTCCTCCGGATCGACTTCATGGGAACCGCCGCCGGAACCCCAGATATCCACAATGGTTCTGTTGCCGGGGTACTCAACGGTTTTATAGTGGGTCACATTAGACAGCTTCTGGGTAATCCGGCCAAGCCGTTCCGCCTGGCTTTTGATGGCGTTCAATCCCCGGTCCATTATTTTTTCATCATCTCTTTCCAGCAGCAGCAGATCGGAAAACCCGATGATCGCCTGAAGGGGCTGGTTGATCTCGTGGCAGACCGCACCGGCCATTTCAAGGACCCCCTGAAGCCGTTCTTTTTCCGCGGCGGCTTTCTGCGCGGCTTTTTTCTGGGAAATGTCCGTATAAATGACAATATTCCAGCCCGTGGGGTTGTCACCGTCCGCGCAATTGATTCTGACATTGGCCGGAAACAGGCTTTGGTCTTTGCGGCACAGGGTTATTTCATATTCCAGGGTGCCTTTGATGGCAAGGTCACGGTATAGCCACTCCCCGACCTGTTCATACTCCTCCAGGCTTGAGTAAATGATCCGGACACTTTTTTCCTCAAACTCCTCTTTGGAATCATATCCGAAAATCCGGACCATTTCCTGGTTCACCCACTTGTAAACCCGGTTTTCAACCAGAGCGATGCCCACAGGGCAGGTTTCCAGAATTTTTTCCAGGATCAGCTCCTGCTGGCCGATTTTTTCTTCATTCAAAAGGAGCTTTTTGGATTTTTTTTGCATGTTTTGCTTCCAACAAATCAATAGTGCTTGTTGAACACCCTGTTTTTATGCCATAATGCCGCGATCAAGCATATTTGGGCAGTATACCAAGTGTTTACCAAAATGGATAGTTAATATTACATTAACCTTAAACCAAAATTTTACTTTAACCCAAGCCCGGCCCAACCGGCACCATGGAATGTTTTTTTATGAAATCCATTGAAGAACTCCCGCTTCTATATGAGATCAGTGAAGCCTTAAACCAGCACATGGACATGAAAAAATCCCTGTTTAAGGTGTTGAGCGTATTGTCCGAATCCCTGAACCTGATCCGGGGAATCATTTTCCTGACCAATTCGGAAACCGGGGAGATCCGCATCGAGATTGCCCACGGCATCTCCGAAGAAACCACAAAACAAATCAAGTACCTTCCCGGAGAAGGGGTTATCGGACAGGTCATTGAAACCGGCAAGCCCGCCGTGGTGCCACGGATCAGCAAGGAGCCGCTCTTCTTAGACAAGACCCATTCCAGGAACATTGCTGAAGGCCAGGAATACTCATTTATCTGCGTGCCCATTAAAAAAGAAAGCCGGGTGGTCGGGGCCATCAGTGCAGACCGGCCTTTTGAAGGAAAAGTCTCCCTGAAACAGGGGGAAAAGCTGTTGTCCATTGTGGCCACCATGGTGGCCCACCATGTCATCAACATTGAAACCGTAAGGGTGGAAAAAGAGCAGTTAAAGACCGAGAACCTGCGCCTTAAATCAGAACTGGAAAACCGGTACAGCTTTACCAACATCATCGGCAACTCCAACAAGATGCGGGAGGTGCTTCAGATGATCTCTCAGGTGTCTTCATCCTCGGCAACGGTCCTGATCCGGGGGGAAAGCGGTACCGGAAAGGAGCTGGTGGCCAACTCCATCCATTACAATTCTTCGAGAAACCATAAGCCCTTTATCAAGATCAACTGTGCCGCCATCCCGGAAAACCTCATTGAAAGCGAGCTGTTCGGACATGAGAAAGGCGCCTTTACCGGGGCGTCTCACCAGAAAAAAGGCAAATTTGAAATGGCGGACAAGGGGACCATTTTCCTGGACGAGATCGGCAATATGGATCTCGGGGCCCAGGTCAAGCTGCTTCGGGTCCTCCAGGAAAAGGAATTTGAGCGGGTGGGCTCCTATGAATCCATTAAAACCGATGTGAGGATCGTGGCCGCCACCAACGCCAATTTAGAGGAGATGGTCAAACAGGGAAAATTCCGGGATGACCTTTACTTCAGGCTCAACGTCTTTCCCATCTATATTCCGTCGTTGCGCATGAGAAAGACCGATATTATCCTTTTGGCCGACCATTTCTTAGAAAAATACAGAAAAGAACACAGCAAGGAAATCAAACGGATCACCACCCCGGCCATTGACATGATGATGGAGTACCACTGGCCGGGCAATGTCCGGGAGCTTGAAAACTGTGTGGAACGGGCCGTTATCCTGTGCAATGAAGGGGCCATCCACTCTTACCACCTGCCGGCCACCCTCCAGACCGGCACCAAATCCAAAACCCTGCCCCTGTCTTTGGAAGATGCCGTGGGGAACCTGGAAAAGGAAATCCTCATGGATGCCCTGAAAAACACCCGGGGAAATATCAAAAAAGCGGCCAAGCTGATCAATATCACGGTCAGAAAATTTTCCTATAAGGCGGCCAGATACAACATCAACTATAAAGATTACCGGTAGAACACGAGGGTGGAGACAGGAATGGGGATAAAATTCTGCAGCGCCTGCGGCGGCAGGGTGGGAAATGAAATTCCGGTGGATGACGACCATATCCGGGCCGTCTGCACCCAGTGCGGTGCCGTCCATTATGAAAACCCCAAAATGGTGGTGGGCTGCATCCCTGTCCTGGACGATAAAATTTTGATGTGCAAGAGAAATATTGAACCCCGGAAAGGATTATGGACCCTGCCGGCCGGATACCTTGAAAACGGGGAAACCGTTCAGAACGGTGCGGCAAGGGAAACCCTGGAAGAAACCGGGTCAGCGGTTGAAATCATTGCCCCCTACCGGATGTACAACATTGTTTTTGTCCATCAGATCTATCTCATGTTCAGGGCCAGGCTCATGGATAAGAACTTTGGTCCCACCAAGGAAAGCTCAGAGATCATGCTGGTGGATGAAGACCATATCCCCTGGGACAATATTGCATTTGAGGTCATCCGAAGAACCTTGAAAAATTTTTTGGCAGACCGGGAAAAGGGCCTCTACGAGTTTAAAGTCAGGGATCTTTCCCCGCCCCCGGGATGGCGGGAGACTGAAAGGATTTAAGGCTGAAGGCCATGGTCAATCCCATCCCTTCAGCCTTAAATCCATTTTTACACCGGATGTGCGGTTTAATTCATGTTAAGAGTGCAACATCATTGATGCGCCTTCCTGCGGCGCATACCGACCAGGCCAAGCAGGCCCGACCCGAACAAAAAGATGGCTCCCGGGACCGGCACGGTAGTCAGGTTGTCCATGGCAAAGTAGGCCGGCGTGTTCATGTTGCGTCCACTCCCATCAGATGATGAGAGTTCAAATTCCAAACCATACACTGACCCCAATCCGGTGAGATCGACCCAGGCCCATTCATCAAGGATGTAATCCTCACTGCTGTCAGCAAAACGATAGTCAGCCAGGTAAAATTTAACAGAAGCATCCGTTTTTCCATAGTTTTCGTCCAATGCATAAATGGTCAGCAAAAACCAGTCCTCATCAGTGCCGTCTTCTCCGCCGAATTTTTTGGCATAGGAATCTCCATTCACCATGGAAAGATATGCATAGGTGGTGTTGGTAACATAAAATCCATCCATTACCTGGGCGTATTCACCGGTGGTATAACCGTTGTATGTCTGGGCACGTTGCCCCCACATAGTCATTGTGAATGCGACGGCATAGTTGGAAGACCCGTTTACCCCTCCTCCAGTGATGGCGCTATACTGATTGGGAATCCCTGGTGTAGTCGTATCAGTGGTATTGGAATAGGCAAAGCCTTCCCACGAATAATAAGCGGCCGCTTCATAATTGGCAAAATAATTATCCCCGCTGATAAAGCCACCGAAAGTTCCGTATCCGGAACCGTCATCGTCACCGTTCCAATAGCTCTCGGAAGACAACGTCAAGTCCTCAAAAGTTGATACAGCCGCACCGGCAACCGGTGCAACGGCCAGTAAAAAAACCAATACAAGTAATGCTGTTTTTCTCATTTTGTTCTCCTTTTATTTTGTACTTCTAATAAATGGGGTCAAGGTAAATTCCAATTTGATGTATTGACCCCGTTTCGGCTTTCTTGAGTTTATTAAGCAATATCCCCCAAACTCAAATTAACTGGTTGTTTTGATCAACAGCCCAGCCCTCCGATTCCCGGCAATGTCAAGGGATGAGGGTCAGCGGCTGTTTGAGCCCGTAACCTGGAATATGATTTAAAATTTGGGGAAATATACTCACTTTAATTTATTTTTTCTCGGACTTTTTTGCTAAATGTCAGCACTTTTTTGCTATTTATTCACTTTTTCTTCATTTTTTTGCGAATAATCCGATTGTGCGGCGATTTAGGCAGTGCGTAGAAATAAATTGCAGATATTGCGCCGAATTTTGATTCTTGCTTATTTTCAGCATTAGCTGATTAGATACGACGGTCCGGCGCAAGTGTCAGGTCAAACCAATTCTTTTTGAGCCTGAACCACTTCAGCCTGGAGGGCTATAGATCTACCGAGTCAGGCAGGATGTAAATTGTTTGAAAATTCGTTTGGAGAACTTTCCGGCCACGGTTTCGTCTTTGATCATGCTCAGGGAATCAAAGGGTTTTTTACTCTTTCGAAAGGCTTTGTTCCAGTAGGTTAAGGATTCATAAGAGTCAATAAGGCCGACAAGCTGGCTTTCCCATTCAATATCCTTACTTCCGTGGGGATAGCCGCTGCCGTCCAGCCGCTCATGGTGCTGGAGCGCCACCAGGGAAACCACATTATCAATTTTAATGTTCTCGGTGATGATTTTATACCCTGAAAGGGGGTGGGTTTTATAAATCTCGAACTCTTTTTCCGTAAGCCGGTTCTGCTTTTCAAGGATGGCGCTGTCTATCTGAGAAGTTCCCACATCATGGAGCAGCGATGAAAGGCAGGTAATCATGGTCCGGGATTCTTCAAGTTTGTAAAACAGATAAAACTGCAAAATCAGGGCCGTTACATTGACCGTATGCTCCACCACCACCTTTGAACTGGCAGACATCTGGGCCAGATATCCCATGACCTGATGGTTTTTATCATAGGCATCCAGCAGAATTTCAATGGTGTCGGGCAGGGCTTCCATGGTTTTTTCCTGGCCCGGGGTCAGGGCCTCTTCTACAATCATGCAAAGGGCCTTTTTAACTGACAAAAGCCCTTTCCCGGCAATGCTTTCCTGGAGATGGCGGTTCAGACATGTACTCAACTCCTTCATGGCCGCATCTTTTTCATTGGCCGGAAGGAGAAGTTCGGGCTGGCCGTGTTTTTTGAAGCGGTCCGGGTCCAGGCGCTCCCCTTCTATTTTGTAAAGGACGGGTTCCCCCTCTTTTTCCGACTTGAGAAATAGGGGTACCTGTTCCAGCAAAAGGGCCTGGGAGGATTTAACCGGCAAATAGTCCATAATCCGTCATTCGCTAATCGGCTGTACCGTAAGTTTCAAGGTACGCCTCAATTTTTTTATTCATGGCTTGATCCAGCACCACGGTGCCGTTGATCTCTTTATTGAGCAGGACCTGCTTGATATCCGAGATGGTGACAATGGAAAAAATGGGAATGCCCAAGGTCTCTTCCACCTCTTTGAGGGCGTTTTTATCTGTCTTTCCCTTTTCCTGGCGGTCGACGCTGATTACAATCCCCTTTACCGGGGGGTTGCCGCAGCTTTTAAGGATCTCCAGGGATTCCCTTATGGCCTTGCCCGAGGTGATCACATCGTCCACTAAGATCAGCCGGGTGTCGGCTGCCAGGGGCATGCCCACCACAAGGCTTTTGTCCGCATAGGTCTTGGCCTCTTTTCGATTGTATACATACCCCTTGTCCACCCCTTTTTCCGCCAGGGCCGTGGCCGTTGAAATGCACAGGGGAATTCCTTTATATGCCGGGCCATAGATGCCGTCAAAATCTGATCCAAAATGTTCCTGAACCGCCTTGGCATAACAGGCCCCGAGTTTTTTAATTTTCATGCCCGTATCAAACATGCCGGTATTGATGAAATAGGGGGCGATCCGGCCGGATTTCAATTGAAACTCCCCGAACTTCAATGCATTGCACTGGACCAGAAACTCAATAAATTCTTCTTTGTATGTCATGGTACTCCTTATTCAGGCGTTTAGGTGTTTAGACTGAAGGGTATCAATCCGTTTTCAGCCGTCAACCTTCAGCCTTCAGTCTATTTACCTAAACACTATTTATGAACACCGCCAGGTCGCATAATCCGCTATGCTGACCGGTTTTCCGGACTTCAGCAGGGCCGTCCGGTTAAAATCCGCCATGGTCGCCAGGGTGTCGGCGTCAAACACCGGGCCGTCGGCACAGACCAGATGCCCGCCGCAGGTACAAGCCCCGCAGACCCCGAACCCGCATCTCATGTACCGTTCCAGGGAAACCTGGCATGGAATGCCATGGGCCCTGCAGATCTCAAAGACCCGGTACATCATGATTTCCGGGCCGCAGGCATAGACCATATCCAACGGGTTGCGGCCGGATTCTTTCCGAAGAACAATCTCCTGTTCCAGAAGATCTGTGACAAATCCTTTGTGGCCCTGGCTGCCGTCATCGGTGCAGATCCTCCGGTCGCAGTCAAACCGGTCCGGATAAAGGAGAAATTCCCGGGACCTTGCCCCGTGAATCAGACAAATCCCCGGGTCAAGCTGCTCCACAAGGCAGGCCAGCGGCGCCATGCCGCATCCGCCGGCCACCACCGCCACATCCGGGGACGAAACCATATGAAACCCCTTGCCAAATGGCCCCCGAAACCCCACCAGATCCCCGGGAACCAAATCAACCGCCTTTCTGGAAAACAGCCCCTTGGCTTCCACGGTGATGGCGAACCGGTCCGGGGTATGAACACTGATGGTATAGGGCTTTTCGTCAACCCCGGGAATCCAGACCATAATAAACTGGCCGGGCTGAAAGGAAATGGAATGATTAAAAACCAGGGTGGCAAAGCTGTCGTTATGGACCTGCTTTTCAGCCACCCGGACCATGGCATGCCTTAAACGGGCGTTTGTCTGATGTTCCGGATTCATTTGACCCTCCCGGATTCATGGGCGGCCCCGATAATATTTTCCAAAAGTTCCCCATGGGATTCAAGCCAGGAATGAATCTCCTGATTCACCTTTGCAAACACATCCATGCCCCGGGACAGGACTGCCGAGCCCATGCCAACCAGGCTGGCACCGGCCATGAACATTTCCACGGCATCGGCTCCGGTACATATGCCCCCTAAGCCGATGATGGGGATAGAGACCGCTTTATAAATATCATAGACGCACCGGACGGCAATGGGCCGGATCATGGGGCCGGACAACCCGCCCCGGCCAAAGGCCAGCACCGGCATCCGTGCCTCAATGTCGATAATCATACCGGGTCCGGCCGTGTTGATGGCGCAGATGGCGTCGGCGCCGGCGTCCTCGCAGGCCTTGGCAATTTTTCCGATATCCGTGGCCTGGGGGGTGAGTTTGGCAATCAACGGAACATCAATCACCTGTTTAACGGCAGACACCACCTCGTATGAGGACTTCTCGTTAATCCCGAAAATCATGCCGTGCTGTTCTGAATTGGGGCAGGAAATATTGATTTCAATGAAATCCGGTTTTTTAGAGGAGACAAACCGGGCCACGGTCCGGTATTCTTCAACCGATCCGCCGTAAATGCTGGCATTTAAAGGAAAGGCCCGTTTTTCCAGGGCCGCCCATTCCTTTTCCATGTTCTCAAATCCAGGGGAAGGCAGGCCCACGGCATTGATCATCCCATACCCCAAGTTGATCACGGTGGGGTTTTTATGGCCGTCCCGGGGGTAGGGGCCAATGGACTTCATGGTGGGAAGGCCGCATCCGCTGTCATAAACCCGCTTAAGGCTGTCAAAGCTGGAACCCAAAACACCTGAGGCCAGGACCGTGGGATTCTTCAATGATTTTCCCAAAAAACGAACTTCCATGACAGATGCGGTTTCCTTTTGGAAAAGCGGTTAGCAGTTCAATTTCAAATATCGCTGAATAGCCGTTACATAAATCAATTGCTTCTTTTACCATAAAAAAGGGGCTTTATTCCATGCTTTTTCAAGAAGTTCTTAAGGTCTATTGTCAAAGCACGAATTCTTGATTACCATAGCCCCATGAACCCCAATGAGCCGAATACCCCTAACCGGATCATCCTTTTTGTCAGGGCACCGGAAAAAGGGAAGGTCAAAACCCGCCTGGCCCGGGATCTTGGAGAAACCAGGGCCCTTGAAATTTACAGACAGATGGCCGAATCCACACTGGCCAAGGCCCAAAAAGCGTCAAGGGGCCTGACCATCAGTTTCTGCCCGCCGGATCAGCTGCCCCTGGTCAGGGGCTGGCTGGGGAAGGCTTATAATTATTCGCCCCAGAACGGAAACACCATAGGAGACCGCATGGCCAACGCCCTTGACCGGGAATTCACCACCGGGGCCTTAAAGGCGGTTCTTACCGGCACGGATATCCCGGAGATTCAATCGGATCACTTTATCCGGGCATTCAGGCTTTTAGAGCGCCATGACATGGTCATCGGCCCCAGCCTTGACGGCGGATACTGGCTGGTGGGCTTTGCCAGGGAAGGGTTTACCCCGGCGGTTTTCCAGGGTATTGAATGGAGCACCAATACCGTATTTTCAACCACCCTGGATCTGGCGGAAAAAGCCGATCTCTCCTGGGCCTGCCTGCCGGTGCTGCGGGATGTTGATACAGCACAGGATCTTGAAAGGATTTAAAAAAAGGGGGGCCGGGCCTTCTCAACTGACCGTTTTAAAAACCCATGCCGCAATACTGTTGTCAATACATTTCACTTGATCAAAAGGAAGAACCATTGTAGGTTTTCTTTTTATATGAAAGTCTCACTAACATCTTGAGAAGACTTTCATTATTTGTTGTGGGCGGTTCTTGGTTGGATAACCAAGGCGGCCCGTGGCCGTTATATGAAAGTCTCAGCAACAAGCTAAAAAAGCTTTCATTTTTCGTTGTGGGCCGATGCTTGATTGGATAACCAAAGGCGGGCCGTGACTATGATAAGGATTGCTCTTTTAGAACCATTACAATCCGGAAAAATACGATAACTTAGGGTAGAAATAAGACCAATCATGAGCTTAGCAATAATTCCTTCCAGATACGGATCAAAAAGATTCAAGGGGAAACCCCTTGCCCTGATAAAAAACAAACCAATGATTCAATGGGTTTATGAACAGGCCAAAACAGCAAAAACGATTAATCAGGTAGTTGTGGCCACGGATGATGACAGGATATTTAAAACCGTTCAGGCCTTTGGCGGCCAGGCGGTTATGACATCGACAAATTTGAGATCAGGCACGGACCGGGTGGCCGAGGCCGCAAGCCTGCTGAAAGCTTCACCTGAACAGGTTATCATCAATATCCAAGGAGATCAGCCCCTGTTTAATCCTGACTGCTTAGATCAAATGACGGCACCATTTAAAAATGATCCGGACCTGCAAATGTCCACCCTTGCTTTTCAAATAGTTGACAAAAGTGAAATAACCAATCCAGATGATGTAAAGGTGACATTTGACAAGAATGGCATGGCACTCTATTTTTCCCGATCCCGGATACCATTTCCCAGGGATAATGATCCTGATGCTGTTTTTTATAAACACTTGGGATTTTACGCCTATAAGAAAAAATTTCTTGATGCCGTATCGAACCTTGAAAATACATATCTTGAAAAGATTGAAAAATTAGAGCAGCTGAGAGTTTTGGAACACGGCTATAAAATAAAAGTTGTTATCACAGAGCATGATTCTCTCAGCGTTGACAAACCAGAGGACATAGAAAAGATTGAAAAAAAATATTTTGCATAGATTCTTACGCCATTTTCATGAAGCATGTATTTTCTAAAAACAAAAACCAGACCGATCGAATAAACCCCCTGATCAAAAGCAACCTATGATTTCCGTAACTGAAAAATTATTTTTTTCGATTTACAGCCTGATATGGAAAGCAGCCATTCCATTCTTAAAATTCAACAAACGCCTTTTATCCGGATATGAACAAAGAATTTTAAAGATCCCCCCCCCAAAGGCTGAAATCTGGATACAGGCTGCGTCTGCCGGAGAAACCTACCTTGCCACAGAGCTTGTAAAAAATTTACAGACCACGCACCCGGTAAAAATACTTTTGACGACCAATACATCCCAGGGGATGGCAATACTGGAGAAAGTAAAAACCAGGAGCCCTTCCGGCAAAAATATTTCCTGCGCCTATTTCCCCTTTGATGATCCGATTATAATGAAAAATGCTGTCCGCAGGATTAATCCTAAAGTAATGGTGCTTTTAGAAACAGAGATATGGCCGGGTCTTTTGTCCGCCCTGAAAAAGCATGGCTGCAAAACATTAATTATCAATGGCCGCTTAAAACAAAAAAATCTGAAAAAATATCGCATATGGCCTTCTTTGTGGAAAAGGCTTGCACCGGACAAAATCCTTGCCATATCCCCGAAGGATGAAACCCGATATAAAAAGCTTTTTGGAAATAATATTGTTGGAAACATGAATAATATCAAGTTTGACAGGTTTAAGCCCATATACATAGAAAACAATGACAAACATCTTTTTGGAAACCTTATCCCCGACAATTCAACGTTTATAGTCCTTGGCTCCATAAGACAGGAAGAAGAGATACTCATTGAAAAGATCATCAAGGATATTTCTGTAAAAAAGCCATGTGCTGTAATTGGTCTTTTCCCAAGGCATATGCACAGAATCGACACATGGAAACAACGATTGACCCAACTGTCTCTAAAATGGGTGTTAAAATCTAAAGCGACGGCCCCTGTTTCCCCCGGCACAATTCTCTTATGGGATACTTTCGGAGAACTGCAAAAGGCTTACTCAATCTCAGATGCTGTTTTTGTCGGGGGCAGTCTTGCCCCCCTCGGGGGGCAAAATTTTCTTGAGCCCTTGATATACGGGGTTGTCCCGGTTATTGGCCCTTCCTGGGAAAACTTTCTATGGATTGGTCAGGATATCATCAAAAAAGGGCTTCTGCGGACAGGATCTGACTGGAGAGAGGTCTCTGACCTGCTGATAAAAAATATGGCCAGTGAAAAAAGCCAAATAAAAACGGCTCAATCTGCATTGGATTATGTTACAACCCGGCAAGGAGGAACCCGAAAGGCATGCCGGCTGATTAACGATTTTCTAAAATAAAATTCAAATAGTTAAATCACGGCCTTGGGTTTCTTTCTGCCCGGGGCGATGATGCCTGCTTTGTTTTGATTTTTTCAAAAATAAAGGTTGTATATTGGGGGTGAGAAAAGGATTTTATTTCTTGATATCGTTTAAATTCAGGACCATTTTTGACTCTTTTATTGTTCACCCTTAAAACAATGAACTCAGCCTTTCTCTTAACGGCAAAAGATTCGATTTTTTTTGGTTCCGGTTTTCGACTGAGATAAAAAACCTTATAACCTTTTTTCCCTTTATCTTCATAATCCATATAAAAGGAAAACTTGGAATCGGTTGTTACAATTCTTGTATTTTTTTTGATTTCGGTGTTCACCATCCACTTCGCTGCAAGGGGGATGGTTTTGTCTTTATCTACGATCAAATTCAATGATTTTACGGCCGGTGCAAGAACCAAAACCGACAGAGAAACCGCAACTATTTTTGTATATTTTCTGTTGTCCTTTTTTAAACAAAGCTGATTCATTCCAAGCCCCACCCA
Source organism: uncultured Desulfospira sp. (assembly GCA_963663165.1). Taxonomy (GTDB): domain Bacteria; phylum Desulfobacterota; class Desulfobacteria; order Desulfobacterales; family Desulfobacteraceae; genus Desulfospira. Next base: position 3,167,819 of record OY760175.1, read on the forward strand.
GGGAAGCAGCAAAAAAGCCGGGATCATCAAATACCTTGTAACAATAAAATCCCGGTATAGGACAAAGCTAAATACGAGCAACATAAAAAGAAAACAAAGACTGAGTAGATACATGCCCCAGGGTTTTATTTTCTTTTTTAACCCCATAAAAAGGGGGATAATTGACAGGGGGAAAAGCACTTTCAACAGGGTCTCAACAATGGCAAAAGAATAAATCACCACCAGATAATGCCTGGCCAGGGCTGCAAAATTACATTTTCCACCTGAAAAAGGCGGAAAATTTTCAGCCTTTTTAAAAAATTCGTAGATCTCATGATATGTTACAACAAACCCGCCGGTAAACAATTGTTCAAAGTAAGGAATTACCTGGCCGAACCTGTTTCCCGACAAGGCATCAATACCGTATATGAAAGATACTGCCATGGCCACAACAAGGGGAATTCCGGCCCAGATAACGGCACGCATAAGAAAAAGAGGTCTTAATTCTTTATTCCTTACGGCTAAAAAAGCAAGGGCACAAAAATAGAATATAATAAATAAACACCCTTCAATTCTGATGAGAGTTGATGCCCATGCCAAAATAAATGTCAGCACAAAACAGGACTGACCCTTCTCCCTTATTGACTTTAATCCCCAATATATAAACGAGCTTGATACCAGGAGGAAAAGAGGATCCCGGCTCAAATATAGAAACCATTCATTCATCATGGGCAGAACGGCAAAAATGAGACTTGCCCAAAAGGCGGCACCTATGCCAAATAATGCTTTTGTCAGATAATACAGGGGAATGGCAGAAAGGGTAATACTCACACAAGAGATAAAATACCCGGAAACAATCCAGTCCGGGATAATAAAGTGAACCAGTGCCAGAAGTATTGGATAGACCGGCATCGGATAAAGGGACAGGCCTTTTGCAAATTCTCCTGCGCTATAGTGTTTTGCAGCGGCTATATATAAAATACCATCGTTGTTGATGGCCGAGTCAAATAACCCCGCCAGTATAACCAGTTTTATCAGGACAGAAACAAGTAAAGGAATTCCCAGGCAAAAAAATGTTTGTTTTTTCTCACTGAGCTTATGCAGATTTAAACCTGTCCCCCCAGCAATATCCTTAATGCCAGGAAAAAATATCTTTCTCCTTTCATGCATTTCATTCATTAAAAATGATTCCCCTTTAAATGGGTGTTGAAACCATCCAAATTTTCATTGAGTTATGATGTTTCTACAGGTCTTTGAGGCGGCTACTATATCATGACCAACTATCATTTAAAATAAAGCCATCGGTTATCTTCTTAAAAAAACGGCATTGAATATAGCATATTAACCGTTATTCATCAATCAATCATTAAAGCAGGGCTGCAGCGTGCTGACTGATGGGGTAAAAAAAGGCTCTATGCAAGGCATAGGATTTTATATTTTTCTTGACAATCACAGGCACTTTCTTTATCCATTTGCAGTGTTTACTATATGCTTAACGATATTGAATATTTAGAATGAAAAATATATGAATTCAAAAGAAAAAGGGGTTTATATAGGGCTCTGGTTGCTTATCTTTGTCCTGGGGAAATTTTCTTTCCGATCCGGAGCATCTCTAGGCAAATTCATCGGCGCAATATGGTTTTTCCTGGATAAAACCCGAAAAAATATAGCCATTGATAATTTATCCCGGGCATATGGCCCGGAAAAAAGTAAAAATGAGATTTTACAGCTGGCCAGGAGAGTATTTGATAATCTAGGCCGGATGCTTTTTGAATATGCCTGGTTTTACAGTTCAGGAAGCAAACATGATTCAGGGATCTTCTCAGTAAAAGGGTTTAACCATTTAGAAGCCGCACATGCCAAAAAAAAGGGGGTCCTTCTTTTATCCGCTCACCTTGGCAACTGGGAGTTTGGTACAGCACTCGCACCTCTGACCGGGATGCCCATAACCGTGGTCTATCAAAAAATCAAATTCAAACCTTTGGACCTGCTGATAAAAAACAACAGGAAAAAGCTGGGCATCACCCTTTTACCCTTGCACAATGCTTTTGCAGGCGTGGACTCCGCCTTGAAACGCGGTGACCTGATTGGGCTTTTGATGGATCAGAATACCAGACATAAAAAAGGGATATTCATTGATTTTTTTGGCCGGAAGACTTCAGCAAATCCAGGCCTTGCCAAATTAGCCCTTCAAACCGGTGCGCCCGTTATCCCTGCGTTTGCCTACAGGGAAAACGGTAAATATATTTTTGAAATCCAGCCTGAACTGCCCTTAATCAAAACCGGGGATGAAAAAACCGATATCCTTTTAAACACGCAACAACAAAATACCGTGATTGAAAAAATTGTCAGAAGACACCCAGACCAATGGTTTTGGATTCATAAACGTTGGAAAACAAGGCCTTTAGACGAACAGGAATCAGCTTAGGATCGTCTCTTGCTTTACAAACTGATTCCCATATAGATATTTATGACAATTGATCATTGTATAAAACCGAAATCCGGAAGCCGTATCCAATTAATTTTTTGAACAAAACGCCCAAAACGGAACAAGTAATGAATAACCCTATTGTTACGATACTGATTCCCAATTACAGAACACCGGAACTTACCAAACTCTGCCTTCGTCTGATCAGAAAACATACAGACTGTTCAAGAATTCATGTTATTGTCATTGATAATGACTCCGGGGACGAATCAACTGATTATTTAAAATCCCTGAAATGGATTGAACTTATCCAAAGAGAGCCCATTCCTTGTGAAAGCCCTTCGGTATCTCATTCAAGAGCCCTTGATCTGGCACTTGAAAGGGTTACAACGCCATATGTTCTCTCCATACATACAGACACTTTCATAAAGGATCCGGGATGGCTTGACGCGTTGTTAAACGAAATTGAGAAAGGGCCGGAAATCGCCGGAATAGGTTCCTGGAAACTTGAAAACAGCCCCTCTTTTTTAAAAAGAGCATGGAAAATTTTTGAATATAAAGTACGCAGGCTAAAATACTCAATAAGCTCAAACCAAGAAAAATTTGTGGAAGTGAAATCACAGGAGGATGCGGGATACTACAGCCTGTCGAACCCAAACAGCTTGAATCTGAATAAAAAAAATTACTACCTAAGAAGCCATTGTGCCCTATACAGGACGGATATCTTAAAAGAACACGGCCTTAAATTTCACACACCGGATAAAACTGCAGGCCATGAAATGCATCATAGACTCACAGAAAAAAATTACAAAATGGTTTTTCTCTCGACTGAATTTTTAAGCCGATATCTGATGCACCTCAACCATGCCACAATGGTTCTGCATCCCGAGCTTGGATCTAGAAAAAAAACGGTTCGTAAGGGGATGAAACGAATAAAAAAAGCATTAAAGGTGCTCAAGGCGGACGAAATTATGAAGGAAAATTCCCTCGACCTTTAAAAACAGCATTTTTTGAATTCAAGATTACGCGTTGTTAAAACAGACAAACGATACCCAAAAAATAATAAAAGAGTTTATAAACCATGGCCCACCAGAGCCCCTCTATCCTCTTCCTTGCAAAACGAAAAGCCAGTGCATCAACAAGGTACAGATGCCTTCACTACTTTCCATTTCTTGAACGGGCGGGATTCAAGCCGGAACATATCAACACCAAAGGCGGGCTGATCAAAAAATTTCGGATTCTTTACAAAGTAAAAAAGGCCGATGCTGTTGTAGTTGCAAGAAAAACGTTTACATGGCCTTTCAGGTCCCTTGTCCACCGGTGTTCAAAAAACCTTATCTTTGATTTTGACGATGCCATATTTGTCAGGAGCAGCGGTGAAAAATCCGTCCTTCGCCAAAGCAGGTTCAAGGCGATGCTTAAACGAGTTGACCATGTCTGGGCAGGGAACCGGTATCTTGAAACTATGGCATTGAAATACTGTCCCAGCGTGGAAGTGCTGCCAACTGCGGTAGATCTTGATCGTTACCATCTCAATACAGAAAAATCCGAAAACCATATTGATATTGTCTGGATTGGAAGTTCCTCTACAAAAAAATATCTTAAACGCCTTATCCCTGTCCTTGATAAAGCAGCTGAACTTTTTCCCGGTATCAGGCTGAAAATAATAGCTGACTTTGACCTTGAAACCCGTAAGATCAAAACCGTACCGATTGCCTGGTCAGAAGAAACTGAAGGTGCTGAAATCGGATCAAGCCATATCGGTATTTCAATGATGACGGAAGATCCCTGGTCAAACGGAAAGTGCGGGCTTAAGGTTATTCAGTACATGGCCGCATCTCTGCCGGTCATTGCCACCAATAATGGCGCCCACAAAGAGATTATTGAACATGAAAAATCCGGTGTCCTTGTAAATAACGAAGCAGAATGGCTGGATGCGCTCTCAGATTTAATCAAAAACAAAGAAAAAAGAGACACATTGGGTCAAAGAGGATTTGAGACGGTAACCCAAAGATACTCTCTGGAAACAACCTCACAACAAATGATCGATAGTTTAAACCGCCTTATCCGACATTGAAGAGCAAAGCTTTATGACTTTTTTCTTCAAATTTTCAGGATCTGATTTGAATCTGAACTCAGCCTTTTCAAGGTAGTGATCTAAAAAACACTCTATGCCTATTTCCCTTATTGCCTGCCGGTCCTGCTTGTGGTGGAGTATGGGTTTAAAATTTCTAATTCTTTTTGAAAACAACAGAGGGGACGATGAAAAAAAATGGAGACTGTCAACATCAATCAGGCCGAACCGGTTATCTTCAAGGACAAAGACATTATTGAAATGAACTGCTCGAAAATAAATGCCATTATTGTGCAGAAAGGCGAAAAACTTTGCAAAATCGAGCAGGCAGAATAAATTTTCTCTTTCCGTTATAAGCTTGTCCCGAAGAGAAATCCCTCTAAGGGGCTTATAAATGATCAAATATCTTTTTATTGAAGGAACTTTATAAGTATTTTTAATACGAACCGTTGGGACACCCATTTTTCCGAGCAGTTCGACAGCCCGTACAAATCTTTTTGCATAGGGCCACAAAATGGCTGATGAAATAATCCGTTTTCTCCTGAAAAGCTTTGCAATACAACCATCGGAAAGCCGGATCACCTTTACGCCGTAACTGTCCTCGGTAAGTACAGTTCCATTTTTAACCAGGCTTTCATAATCTGCCTGGTCCAATTTTTCCCACCTGCAGAACATTATCTTTTACCGTCCTTTTTGTGAAAGCCCTTTAAAATGCCTCATTACTTCAGGATGCCCTTCCCAATTTTGTAAAAACCTTTTTACATCCTTTTTAAATGCCTTTTTAAAACCAGCCGCGCTCCTGTGCTGTTGCATGCTGTCCAAATCAATCAAATACGGCTGTTCCCCATGGATGATAATATTTGTGGCTTTCATATCGCCATGACTGATCTTCATTCGCTCAAATTTCTCAAACAGTGCGGTGATCTTTTCTGCCATGCTTTCAAGATCCGCTTGCGCCATCTTTGGAAAGAGGGTCCTTGCATTCTCGCCACTGACATATTCACATATAAAAAAAGCCGTGTTTCTGAAAGGGCCGAATCGTTTTTCCTTAAAGGCGGCAGGAAGGCCTGTTCTTATGTCGTTTTTCACAAGCATATGGGCGGAACGCCACGATATATCCGCCCTTGTCCTTTTAAAGGCCCTCCTGAATGCATGAAAGAAATTCTTCATATTGTACCGCTTGATCACAAATTTTCTTCCATCTATTTCACAAAGGACAACGGTTGCCGAATTACCTGCCTTGAGCAGATTTTCACCAGCATTTTCAAACGCCGTATCAGGATTTTCAAGCAGGGCTTTAAACCGATTTGAAGCATACGCTTTGTTACAGGCCATAAATGAAAAAAAGCTTTTCCGGCAAAAAGTTTTTGTGGAATTCCGGTATATTTTTTTTAGATATTTTTTAATATTTTTTTTTCTGCTCCTTGAAATATCCCTTTCAAAATCCGCAGACGCATCTTTATACGGCCTGATATTTCTTGCTTTGAGATATACACCCAAAGGTTCATCCAATTCTTTTTGCCCTGCAAAATCAGTCTGAGCAAAAAAAACGGACAAATTTTTAAGCCCTTCTTTAATGGGCAAAGAGCGGGCCGATCTTTTTTTTATCGCCGCACAGTCTAAAAAAAATATCTTTTTTTCCTGTAAAAGAAAATTTTTAGCATGAAGGTCAGTATGAATGGCCCCTTTATTGTGCAGTAAAGCAATCATTTTTATAAAACGGTTTAAAATCTCTTTATTAGAATCCTCTGTACGGGATTTTTCTGTAACTATTGAAATATCACTTGTAAAATCAATATATTCAAGTATCAGAACATATGCTTTTATTTCGTTGTTGAATTCATTGCAGAGTATTTTAGGTGAAAAAATCCCCGCGTCTTCTAATATCTTTGCACCATATACTTCCTTTCCAATATTCGCTTTGGAACGAAATTTTTTAAAGAACAGCTTTGCAACAACCTTTTTATCATCCAGGCTGCCTAAGACAACAGCCCTGCGCCCTGGGATATACCTTAATATTTTTCGGCATTTAAGCCGTTTATCTGCGGATACAAGCTCAAGCTCGAAAGGGAGATGGAACCGCTTCTTTCCAATTGTTAAATATTTGAAATCAGGACCATTCATCGGCTTACCAAATGAAATGCGGATCTTTTTTAAACTCCTTTTTATACAGATTCACGGCGCGTTTTCTCACCACCCACCAAAAGAGTTTATCCCCCTCTATTGCCCTTTCAGGTGTAGTGCCTTTATAAAGGCCGATAAAATAAAGGATATCATCCTTTGAAAGGCCAAGATCCATGCTTGAAAAAAGGAGGGCTGAAATATCTTTAACACGCCAACGCCAAGGCGTTTTTCTGCGGATTTGGACCCGGTGCAGGTCTATCAGATAGAGTTTTATATTATCAGGCCCAACATGCTCACGCCCCATTGATATATCAAGAAGAAAATGACAGATGTAAAAATCCCTGTGATTTAGGCCATTTTCATGGATGGTTCGGGCAATCCAGGCGATTTTTTTTATCAGCGCTTTTTTCAACTCATTTGAGGGGGGGGTCAAGGCCCAGTCCCGGCAATAATTTTCAAGACTGATGGTATCTTTAAGTTCGTCTGTAATGACAAAAGATTTTATTCTGCCGGGGTTTCTTCCTTCTTTACCGTATCCGACAAGGTCCATGGTATCAACACCGATACTTTTAAGCTTCTTTATTGCCTGCCATTCGTTTTCGGCACTTAATACCGGCGGTCTTCTGAACTGGCGAAGATTTTTCAAAATTTTTTTCCAGCCGACGCCGGTGTGGAACTTGCCAAAGTAAAATTTGTCTTTAAAGCTGAAGCGAAAGGTTCTTCGCCCGTCCTTTTGACTGTAGACAGGCCCTTCAATTTCAAAAAGCTTTTTCAAGCCTTTTTCCTTAATGTTAAAATACGCCATCCAGTCATCGGGCAAATTGATCATGAACACACCTTCTCTATAATATCGACCGCTTTTTTTGCACGGCTGAACACATCGGTTTTCTTTATATACGCTAAAGCGTTCTTCTGAAAATAATTTTCTTTACGTACCCCAAGAAGTGAAATTAATTTTTCGTTGAGCGCTTCCTGTCTGAACGGGGAAGCAACCACTTTGCCGGCATCGGCCGCCTCTACATGAAAACTGTATCCGCATATATCGGTGGTAATGACCGGCAGTCCCGCAGCAATGGCTTCAACGATTACCGTGCCTGTATTTTCAATACTTGCGGGATGAAGCAGCAAATCAGATGCACAAAGCAGTTCCGGAACATCCGTTCTGGCACCGGTAAAGATCACCCTGTCATCAACCTTATTTTTCTTTGCTAGGGTTTTAAAAGGGGCGGGATTATCTTTTCCAACCACAAGAAGCACACAGGCATCACGCAGGTCTTCCGGCAGTGAAGAGAGTGCTTTTATACTTCTTTTGACTCCCTTTATTTTAAAATTGGTGCAGACCATTAAAATTATAATTTTATCCCTGCTGATATTCAATTCTTTGCGTTTCTTTTTATTCACAGCGTCTGGATCATCCGGAGGCAGACACTTTTTTGAAATACCGGGAGGAAGAAGAAAAAACCTTTCAGGCCCGGTGTTATAATATTCTAAATAAAACGCCTTCTCTTTTTCCGTCAACAGCAGAATCTTTGTGTTTGCTTCCTGTTTAAAAACCTCTCTTTCAAGCTTCATCAATTTTTTATATCTGCCGGTAAATCTGAAGATCGGACTTCTTTTTTTCATCTTTGCAGCATAGGAAACATCAGCACAATAATAAAAATCAAGGCCGGGCATTTTATTAAATCCCAAAACCGCGTCATACTCTTTTTGGGCTCTGATTTTATTAAATTCTTTGGCAAAGGATTCATATCTGTTGTGATTTGTCAACCCTTTGACCTGCAATAGAGAAATATCAGCCCCTTTTATGGAATCACCTTCCCAGGAAATGGTGTATACATCGACCTTATGGCCCCGGTTCAAAAGTTCAGTTACAATATTTTTAAAATTAACCTGAAGCCCACCAAAGGGGAAATATTTATAAAGACAAACGGCTATTTTCAATTTTTTTCCCAAAATTAAAGAATCTCCAAGATCTGAAATACGATTTCAGACCATAGGCGGTAAGTGCGTTCACCTTCCGTTTTCAGAATCCCCCCCGCCGGCGACGGCCCTTAAAGTTTGAACAACCCGAGTGCTTGAGGAATCTCTGATTTTTTAAAAAATAAATAAACAGTTGAAGGTCTCCATGGGGGCCGGCTTTTTATGCGCCCGAAGGGCGTGTAAAAAGCCGGCAGCAGCCCCATGCTACCGCCTTTCGTTCTTTGTTTTTATAGTAAATTCCATCTGGTGTCCAGTCGTCAAGCGCCTGGCGGTCCCCGAACAGGGTCATCGCATGTAAAAAAAGCAATCTATTCCGGAATTAAAAATAAGGATAACCTAAATAAAATGTAATGGGGGCCGGAAACCGGAAGAAGGGAGACCGGATGCGCCCTCCAAGGGAACCCGGCATCCGGCATCTATCGCTCTATTTTGGGTCAATGCAAGGTTGGAGCGGGCCATTCTGCAGTATATTCGAATCTTGCTCTTCCTGATCCTTAACGGCAACTTTTCACAATTTAATTGATTGGCTGTTCTGCACTAGGAAAGATGGTTACAATGTCAGGAACGCCCTCGTTATAACGGTGCTTAACGTCATTCTTCCAAAACTCGTAAAGGGAATTGCCAATTTTACTGCGCAAATAGTCTAACGGAAAATTTCAAAATTAATTCGTTTGTAAGTGGGAACTCGTTCGGATACGGAAAAAAAATCAGGAAAATAATGTAGTCTACTGCAAATAAAGTTTGATCCGCCACGGGCTAAGGTAAATACCCCGGCAATGTTCACTTGGTTCTTATCTAATTGAAGATAATCTGAATATCGGTTAAAATTATTTTCGAATTTTCCCAGCCACTGCTTCGAAGTAGATTTGAAAGGTCTGTTTCGACCGGGAGTGTTGTTAGACATTCTTTTCATTTCTCCTATTCTGCTTTCTTCATCTATCCAATTAATAATCAGTGATGCTCGGTTCGGTTTTTGCCTGCGCGGCAATTGGAATTTTTTGATCTTTGACAATATCGTCCGTTGCCATCCGTGATGAAAAGACACCAACGCATTTTTATAAGAAACTGGAGACAAGAAACAAGAGGGCGAAGCACCTGCGGTGCCCAATTTATAGTCTACCGTTGCTGGTATCTTCAGTTTCATTATTCGTTGTGGGCTTGTGGCCCATGGCCGTTATATGAAAGTCTCACTAACATCTTGAGAAGACTTTCATTATTTGTTGTGGGCGGTTCTTGGTTGGATAACCGAGACGGCCCGGTTTCTGCCCTTTAGGGTATGGCCGTTAGTTGATCCTCAAAGGTCATTTTTAATGGTCGGCGGGCTCCCTTATGATTTTTATTCTGGTGACATGGGGTGCAAATCTGCCAGGAGCTCCATGAATTTGTCAAAATCCATAGACTGTAATTGTTTTTTAAGACTAAAATGTGCGCCATATTGGCCTCCCTGAAATAAAATTTTCAAGGCGCATAAAAATTTTTGCGTACATTTGTCAATAAAAAATTCTTAATAAATTTAACGGTTTTTACGCAAGAATCTAACCGAACAACACTGGGAATATCCAAGATCTGAAATATTATTTCAGACCATCGGCGGAAAGTGAGTTCACCTTCCGTTTTCAGAATATTTTCTCCGAGTTATGCGAATTTTGGATTTGGAACGATCCCTCACACAACCACAATGTGATGTACCTGTATCAGGTCTGATCGAGTTGAGGCAATAAGAAAAAGCTGAATCCAGATTTCTTCAAAATTCCTTCAATATTTGTGTTACACCCGAGATGAACTATAAAACCGGGCCAGAAGCCGGGGATCCGCCCCCAGGGCATAAAGGCAAATCAGAATCCAGTTTCTCACGGTGGTATAAACAACCCCTTCTTGTTCCCACCGCCTGGCCGAAGTCGACAGGGCATGGTCAAGGAAAATAGGCCGGATTCTCTTTGCCTTGATCTTTTTCATGATCCCCACATCCTCCATGATGGGCACATCCGGGAAACCGCCGATGGCGTCAAACAGGGCCTTAGACATAAAAATCCCCTGGTCTCCGTAAGGAATTCGGGACAGCCTGGATCTTAAAGAAGCGGCTTTTTCAATAACACGAAATATTTGTTTTCCGGAGTTGATATGAAGATCAAAGGCACCGCAGAATCTGTGAAACGTTTTGTCTTTGGTTGAAGCTAAAGAACTGAACCTTTGGGCCATCCGGTCAATGGCGGTTTGGTCCAAAACCGTATCCACATGTAGAAAAAAGAGCAGATCACCCGAGGCCTTTGCCGCACCGGCATTCATCTGAACGCCCCTGCCTTTTTCAGACTCAACCGGAATGACAAACGGGGGAAGGGAACGGCTTCTTTTTAGATGACTTAAGGTCGGGGCACCGGGTTCTCCGTCCACAATAATGATCTCAACATCCCGGGGCAATTCAAGCCCCAGCAGCTGGTCCACCCTGGGACAGATTCTTAACGTCTCCCGGTATACCGGAATGATAATGGACAGTTTCATGCCCGCTGTTTACCACAGATTCCCGGCAAAAAACAGCCGCCATGTGAACAGCCCGGGTGAGGCTGTTTTTTTATGCCGAACGGGGGTTGATTTTCTTAAACAGGTTTTATAAATAAGGTCTTTGGAAAAAACTGCTTTTTGTCCGGTTTCATTTATGGATGGGGGATTAGCATTCTGGAATTGGCGTAAAACCGGCCATATATTCAACCGGATGGGGTCATCCCATGGAAAAAATCCCGCAAAAAGACAATCAATTGAGGAAAGGCAAATGACGGATCAGCTTTTATTGGAAAAGGTGTTTTCACAGGAATTTCTTGACGGACTGCTGCCCCCGGAAAAAAGTGACGATTTCTTTGAAGCGTTATACGGGGATGCTTCAGAAGGAGCCTATGATATCCGGCTGGTATGCCTTTCCCAGAGGGAAAACCGGGTGGTACTGGCCTTTAACCTGCTCCAGCGGCCGGGCAAGTGCCTGGTGTGCAGCCTGACCTACGGCCTGCCCAATGTATTCAACCGCCACCCTTTAATCAACCTCAAGGGGATGATCCAGAAAATCGAAGATGCCGGGGTTAAAGTCAAAAACTGGCGCCTTGGAAATACCGAAGAAAACAGCCGGGACCTGCACGTCATTCCCTTTTACCTGGATATTGAATAATATTTAACGGCTGGGCCAAACAGCCGCCTTAAAAAACAAAGGGATCAAAAACCTTGAAGCATGGTTTTTGATCCCTTTCTTATTTTGTGCCCGGACGAAACCTCCGTGTTTGGACGGTTATGACTATCCGTTCAAACACTATTTAGGCAGCTTGGGAAATTCCTTGTTCAGAATCTTATTCCATCCATCAGCCTTGTCTTTGACCTTTTTTAGCAGTGCGCCGGTGTTGCCCTGAACGGTTACCTTTTCGATGACATCTCCCTGGGCAATACTGTCCACCACTTTCTGGTCGTCTTCGCCTTCCACGCAGCCAAACACGGTGTGCATCCCGTCCAGGTGAGGGGTTGGGCCGTGGGTGATAAAAAACTGGCTGCCGTTGGTGCCGGGGCCGGCATTGGCCATGGACAGTATCCCGGGCCGGTCATGCTTGAGGTCTTTTTTGAACTCATCCTCAAACTCGTACCCCGGACCGCCCATGCCGTTGCCCCAGGGGCAGCCGCCCTGGATCATGAAATCGGAAATCACCCGGTGAAATTTTAATCCATTGTAGTACTCGCGCCTGGCAAGGTTCACAAAATTGCCGCAGGTGACGGGGGTCTTGTCTGCAAACAATTTGAGCCGGATGGTGCCCTTGCTGGTTTCCATTATTGCTGTAAGATCTGCCATGTCTGTCTCCTTTTTTGATTTACAAGGCTGAAGGGATTTAGGCTGAAGGCTGTTAGGGCTTCAAATCCTGACCGTTCAGTGTTTTCAACGTTTATTTTGAGCCGGTTCCTGGCGGAAAAGCCAATCCGGCCCGGTGTCTGACCTTTGGGGGTACGCCGTTACTGAAATAAAATCCCTTTGAAAATAAAGCGTTGTTCAGAAATGTCAAATTTAGACTGAAGGCCGAACAGAGCAATCGCGTGTAAAAAAATTATCCTCGATGGTTTTTATTTACATATGCATTCAAGGCCCGCCCCTCTGTGGTGTTTGGCGTAAGCCAGACCTCTGTACCTCTCTGTGGTTTAAAACAAGAAATCCCGAAGGGGTTGAATTATTCTTCTTTAACCTCCTGGTTTTATAAATTGTGGGCTTCGCCCACTCTTTAAATTTAACCACAGAGGGGCACAGAGAAACACAGAGTTTCAGTGCTGCGCACTGAAATTGCATTCGGTAAGCTTAAACAATGGGAAAGTTACATGCGATTGCCCTGGAAGGCTGAAGGCGTTTAGGGTGAAGAATTCTAATTCCTATGGTCCTATCAATCTTCAGCCTTCAGCCTATCCACCTTCTTCGGCCTATCTGCCTGCCAGCCTCTTGCCAAGCCAGCTTTGGTACCGGCACATGCCCGCCAGGGCCTTCACGGCCCGTTCCGGGGAAGGAAAGCAAACGGCCTTGTACCGTGTATCCGGATACCGGTAAAGGGTCCGGCTCTCCTCATCGGTCAGGAGACTGACCCCTAACACCGGTTTTTCATATTTTTGGGTTAAATCCACCACATACCGGATATATTCCTTTTCCGTTTCAAGCATGCTCTTTTTGAAGGCCTCCCCCTGGGCCTTTGAAACAGCCGGGTCTGACCGGTATACAGAATTGACCAGATTGTTGAGCAGAATTCTCTGGCCATGGACCCCCAAATGGATCACGGCGTCGCACCCGTCCCACATGAGCAGCTCTTCCAGGCTGGCCTTGGAGACTTCAAGACTGGTTTCTCCCACCAGGTCCACAGGGTTGCCATGGCTCCAGTAATCGGGCAGCACCTTGTTGAGCCGGTCAACGATATTACCAGACAGGGAAGGGATTTCAAGGCCGTGTTCGGTACACAGATCCGAGGCAATGACCCCCCATCCCCCGCCAAGGGTCATGATGGCCACCCGGTTTCCTTTGGGCAGGGGCAGGGATGAAAACACAGCGGAAAGGTCTAACAGTTCCATGGGCTGTGACACCTGGATAATCCCGGCCTGGCGGCATGCGGCATTGAAGACACCGGCATCCGAAGCCATGGCCCCGGTATGGCTGGACGCAGCCTTTTCTCCCATCCGGGTCCGCCCCCCTTTCAGGACCACCACCGGCTTTTTCCCCGACAGCCGCCGGGCGCTTTCCAGAAACCGCCGGCCGTTTTTAACACTTTCGATATAAAGCACCACTGTCTTTGTCAGTTCATCAACCTCGAAGGCTTCCATATAATCTTCAATGGTCACCATGGCCTCATTGCCTGATCCTGAGAACGCCCTGATCCCGATGTCCTGCTGCTCGGCAAAGGCCAGCAGCTGGGTTCCCATGTTGCCGGACTGGCAGACCAGGGCCGTGGACCCGGCCAGAGGATAGGCATGGGCCGCCGTACAGTAAAACTGGGCATGGGGATTGCAAACGCCCATGGTATTGGGCCCCAGCACCAGAATCCCGGCTTCCCGGGCCTTTTCCACCACTTGCCTTTCCAGTGTTTCCCCCTCTTTTCCCACTTCCCTGAACCCCGAGGTGATCAACAGCATCCCTTTAACGTTTTTGGCCTTAAGTTCCGGGATAATGTCCAATACCCGGGAGGCTGGAATGGTCACCACGGCCAGATCGATATCCTCTTCAATCTCAGTCACGGAAGTAAAGGCCTTTTGCCCTAAAAGGATACCGCCTTTGGGGTTGACCAGAAACACCTTGCCCTTAAAGTCCCGGGACAGGGTGCTGGCGGGCAGCATATGGCCCCATTTGCCGGGGGTGTTGGAGGCGCCCACAAATGCAATGGACTGGGGATAAAAACAGATATTGAACGCTTTAAGGTTCGCGGGCCGGACAGGGGCATGGCCTTCTTTGGGGGCGTCAAGCACCACCAGACCGTCCACGGCCACCGGGCTGCCGTCGGGCTGGACAATCAGGGGATTAATGTCGATCTCCTTTATTTCAGGACAGGCCAGGGCCATATGGGAAAGCCCGCTTAACACCGCTTTAAGGCTCTGGATGTCGGCATTTTTTTCTCCCCTGAAAGGGCCCAGCAATTTTCTGGAGACAAGGCCTTTGAGCATATCCTCAATATCGGCATCGCTCAGGGGGGCAACCCTCATGACCACATCTTTGAGGGCCTCGGTAAAAATCCCCCCAAGGCCGAACATGATCACAGGCCCGAACTGGGGATCACGGAACATCCCGGCGGTAAATTCACGCTTTCCCTTTATCATGGGCTGGATCAGAAAATATTCAGGGGACGGGGATGCCGTGGCGGCCATGTCCTCCATTTCAGCTGCCAGAGCCTCTGGACTGGCGATGGCCAGCCGGACCAGCCCGGACTCGGTTTTATGGGCCATGCCCGGGCAAATCCCCTTTAAAACCACCGGGAATGACAACCCTTTGGTCTTTGCTGCCGCTTTGTTGGCGGTACGGCAGACCATTTCCTCAACCACCGGGATCTGAAACCATGAAAAAATCTTCTTGGCGTCATCTTCATCTAAAACCGTTACCCCTGCCTCTAATTTTGCCCTGATTAAATTTTGGGTCTCATCCGTGTTCATTTAAGCCTTTACCCCGTTGAAAATAATGTTGGCAATTTCCCTTGACACTTTTTTGACATCCACGTCCCTGCCAAAAATGATCTCGCCTAAGCAGGCATGTTCAATGGCCCCCATGATCAGGCGCCGCAGCACGCGGGCGTCGGTATCGGGTTTTAAATGCCCTTGTTCAATTCCCTGTTCAATGATCTCAAGAAGGACCCGGGCATATTCCTGCACCATGCCATAGGCGCAGGATTCAAAATACGCCGGAGAGTTCCTGACCTCCAGCAGCAGAATTTTTGCCAGGACCCGGTTGGCCGCATAGCTTTCAAGGCTGGTGAGAATCATCACCTGAAGTCTGTCCAGGCAGTTTTCCTTTTCAGACAGGCGGGTTACGATCTTTTCTTGAAAAAAAACAAAGTGTTCGTTAAGCACCTGATACAACAGGTCCTTTTTATCTTTGAAATACTTGTAGATCAGCCCTTCCGTCACCCCGGCGGTTTCAGAGATTTCAGCTGTTGTAATGGCGTTGAACTCTTTGGTTTTCATCAGCCCGGAAAGGGCTTTCATGATTTTGATTCTTCCCGGCGGATTGGTGTTCCCTTTGTGTCTCATAATGAATTCTCTGCCCTGCTTGATCTGCCTCAATAAAAAGGTAAGTAACACTTACTCACAAAAACAAATAAATGTCAAGTACGGATATTTGGGAACCCAAGGGAGACCGGATGCACAATCCCCTGCGGAATCGCAAAACCGGTCTCCCGTTTCCGGTCTCCATTCTTTACATTACGCCCGGATGGGAAAAATCGCGAAGATGGTGGTGGTCCATATGCAGTGGGATACGATCAAAGGGCCCAGGCGCCCCAGGCGCCAGTACATAAATCCCCAGAAAAGCCCGGCCACGGCTGCCGCGCCGATGAGCATGAAATTTAAAGCACACAGGTGTATGGCCGTATAAAAAAAAGCGGCGGCAAGCCACCCTCTAAGCCCGCCTAACCGCCGGGACAGCCGCTCCTGCACAAAGCCGCGCCAGAAAATCTCCTCACACGGGCCGGTAATGAAAAAAAGCAGCAGGCAGATCAGCCATGCCGGCGTACCATCGCCTTTGGCATAGATGCTGCCTACCTGGGACACGGCAAAGGGAAAAAGCCATTTGCTGACAAGGTCCCCTATAAAGAAAATGGCGTACAGCACTGCCGCAGACCCCGCTCCCCAGACAAGATCCCCTGGCCGGAACCGGAACCATTGACCGGGGCCAAACCCGAAAAAAGCTGCCAAAACGCTCAGACACAGGGCCGAGGCACTGATTTTTATCCAGAAGTTTCCCCACCCCACGGCAAAAGAAAAAAACCAGAGAACAAACGCGGCACCGATGCAGATGGCCAGCTGTTTTGTCTTCACAGGAGAAACACCTTGTCCAGCAGGATTGAAATCAACAGCAGGCCCCCAAAAGCGGTATCGAATTTCGCTGTCCTGGCATCGGCATCCGACGGTGCTGTTCCGGAAAACATTCTAAAAACAGGCCAGGCCAGGGGAAGGGACAACATTACCAGCAAAGACCAGGGCGACAGGGGGCCTAAAACCGACATGGCCACAATGGCAAAAAAGGATCCGGCCACCAGGCCTAAAAACAATTTTTTACCCTTGTCATACCCCATGCGTACGGAAATGGTGGATATGTTCTGCTGCCGGTCGTATTCCGTATCCCGCAGGTTGTTGGCCAGAAGCACCAGGCTCACCAGAAGCCCTAAGGGGATGGAAACCAGGGCCAGGGACCAGGACAGGTGCTGCATCTGGACAAAATACGCCCCCTGCATGGCCAAGGGCCCCCAGATTAAAAAAACCAGGGGCTCGCCAAGGGTATGGTATTTAAGACTGATTGGCGGGGCCGTATAAATCAACCCTAAAAAAACCCCGGCAAGGCCAAAGGCCAGTACGGCCAGTCCCCTGGTAACGGTAAGCCAGATGCCAATGCCAATCCCCAGAGCATATAACAAAGCCGCCGCCGCCAGCACATGGCCAAGATTGATGTCATCAAAGGCCAGGGGATGGGGCCGGTATTGGGTTGTGGGAGCGTTGGGCACATCCACCCGGTTTTTAACGTCAAAATAATCGTTCATCAGATTGGACGCCCCGTGGATGCAGATCATGGCCATCAGGGCCGCCAGGCACAGACCTAAAGAAAACCCCTGGCCGATGGCCCAGAAACTGCCGGCAAAAACAGATATGACACTCATGGTAAACGACCAGGGCCGGGTGGCCAGGATAAGATCCCTGTGCAACTTTTTCATTTTCAATCCCCCTTCTTTAATGATCCATCCAGAATCAACGGCGGCGGCAAGACTTCCTGCACCACAGCCAATAGACGATTTTTCGTTTAGACCCTACTTAGAATAAGGGGAGTGATGTTGTCAATCAGATTAAGCCTTCAGGCCCGTTTACCCCCACCCACAGGAGATCCCCTTATACCGGGTTAGGGCAACCCCCTCGAATTCCGTGCGGTTTGGGGAACCACCCTTGGGATTTTAATTGAAAACTTTGTTCCCCGGTCCTTGGAGGACTTGACCTTGATCTCCCCTCTGTGCTGGCTGATCACCTTATTGGCGATGTAAAGCCCTAAGCCGGTGCCCTTGTTCCCTTTAGAGGAAAAGAAAATGGTAAAAATATTTCTTAAGGTTTGTTCATCCATGCCCTGGCCATCATCCTGGATGGTAAACACCACCTTTTCTTTGTCTGCCCGGGCATGAAACAAGATCTTATGTTTTTTGGCTTCCTGATCATCCACACAGGCCTCTATCCCGTTTTCCAAAATATTGACCATTGCCGACTGAAGGCTGGGTTCGTCCACCTCAAACATCTCATCTTCGGTCAGTATCTCAAGTTTATGCTCAAGGCAAATCCGGTTTCTTTTGGCCTTGTTTGAAACAATTTTCAAAGTGCTTTCAAAAAAATCCTCGACCGAAACACTGCGCCACTCCATCTTTCTTGTCTTGGTATAATAAAGGATGTCCATGACCAGCTTTTTTATCCTGGCCGTCATCTGCCGGGACTGGAGAAACCCCTCTTTAACCTTGTCCCGGTTATGGTTTTCCAGCCCCTTTTCCATCAGATAGATCCCCCCGTCCAGGCTGGTCAAAAGCCCTTTGATGCCGTGAGAAATAGAGCCGATCATAAATCCAAGGGAGGTCAGATGATCTTCGAGCCGGCGGACTTCAGTGATATCCGTGAGCATGACCATGGCCTGGTCAACCTTGCCCTGCATATTTTTAATGGGGGCGGTCCAGCACAACACCACATATTTTACCCCGTCCGAGGATATGATTTCCATTTCAGAGGAATGATTGGTTCCGTCTTTGATGGTTTTTTCCAGAGGGCAGTTGGAACAGGGCTCGTCCCGGTTTTTTAAAATGCCGAAACAATAGGATCCCGTGTGATTTCCAAAGTATTCCTTAAATTTTTTATTGCAGTCCGTGATCTGGTAATCCTTGTCCCGGACATAAGTAAAACAGGGGACCTCGTCAAACAGCTGCTGGTAATTTTTTTTGGACCGGGCATACCGGCTCTGGTAACAGGTGTCGTTAAAACAGACATGCTGCTCCAGGCAATTTCTTTCTATGGACCGGTTAATATAAAAATCCAGGGTCCGGGCTGTGGCCGGCAGGGTAAAAAAATCCGATGCCCCGCTCCTTAAGGTCTTCACCCCCGTATCGAGCATATCCCGGGTCACGGCGGCAATGATTTCTTTATCCGGTTCATTTTTTGTAATCTGTGAAATTTGTTCCAGGCAGTCCTGTTTTTCTTTTTTAAGAAACAGGATAACGATATCGGGCTGGGTTCGTTGCTTGGGGAAATCTAATTCCCGGGCCGAATCAATGGAGTGAAACTCCATATATGAATAAAACTTGGATTTTTCAAGATCGGGAATGTCACCCGGGGCATAGTTTATCAGTTCAATGGTTTGAATCATCTGTCTTCCTTTAACGGCCGTCCCCTGAAGGGCCGGCACCGGCCCGGTCATTCAATCAAAGCCGCGCCGCAACACGCATTGAAAGTCACTGCAGCATCTGTCTTGAGACTTTCATCTTCACTGTTCTTACCAGATCACCCCGCCGGCTTTCTGCCGACGGGGTGAACCCATGAAAAGCACTATAAAACAACTGCCCAAAAAATGCTACCTGCCTGAAGCCGGGGGGTTTTGACTTTTTACAGGACCATTTGGCCGGATCATGCTCAAAATAAGCCTGAGAGAATAAAAAAATAATTTCAACCGGGGTTTTACCAATCATGGGATCACGCCCGCTGCCACTATCGGTGGTATCAAACTATAACATCCTAAAATATCTTGACACGAGCCTTAAGGTTGCGTACACAACTATTTATGACCTTTTCATATAACCACAAAACATCCCTGGGATATCTGACCGGCATCGCCAGCCGGCGGCTGAGTCACACCCTTGCCCTTCGGTTTCAGGCCGAAGGGATCGACATGACCGCCGAACAATGGGGGACCATTCTCATTTTGCTTAACGGTGATGCCGTGACCCAGGCACAGATCGGCGCCCACCTGCTCCTGGAAAAATCCAGTGTCAGCCGCCTGCTTGACGGGCTTGAACGGCGGGGCTGGATCACCCGGACCCGGGATCTGAAAGACAGCCGGCAGAAACGGGTCTCCCCGACGCCCAAGGTTTTTAAAACCGCCGAACGGTGTGCCGTGATTGCGGAAAAGGTGATTGAAGAGGCCCTGGGCGGCATGACTGGACAAGAGAAAGCAAACTGTCTGTTGCTATTGACACGCATCATAGCCAACCTGACCCCGCAGGATAAATAGCCCCCCCAAAAACATCCATAAGGCGGCATACACAACAATAAAGGAGGCACAATGGATTTACAGTCAATCATTAAAGAAACCGACGTATTTTTAGAACATCTCGGCCTTAGTGAAGCACCTTTTGGGGTCTATTACGCAGACACCCTGCCGGAAAAAGCCTTTGGCCCCAAACCTGGTGTCCCCATCTCCCGTGAACTTGAAGACAAGGGAGAAGTGGACATGCAGGAAGTGTTTAAAACCTTTTCCTGTGTGATGGGCAACATCTGGCTGGCCAGGAAAAAGCAGGCGGCGGCCTTTATTTCTGCGGAAGAATATGGCTGCCTCGGCGGCGTCTTCTACTGCGCCATGATGACTCCGAATTTAAGGTTCATTGAGCATTATGTCACCACAGGGTATGAAGGCACCCCCATCCACGGGGAACGGTATCTGCCCTCTCCTGAAGCCATGAGAAAATTTCTGGACAGGGTAACGCCGCCCGAACCATCGGGCAAATACTGTATCTTTAAGCCCCTGTCCCACTTTACCGGCAAAGAGGAACCGGAATTTGTTATCTTTTTTGCAAGGCCCGAAGTAATCTGCGGCCTTTTTGTCCAGACCACATTTACCACAGGAGAGGTGGATTGTGTGGCCGCCCCCTTTGGTGCCGGATGCACCAATATCCTGGCCTGGCCCCGCTATCACAGGGATAAAGGGCAGGAGAAAGCGGTCCTGGGCGGGTTTGACCCCTCTGCCAGAAAATTTATGAAAACCGATGAGATGACCTTTACCGTGCCGCTGTCTCTTTATAAAAAGATGCTGGCCGCCCTGCCCGAGTCCATGTTCAACACAGATGGCGCCTGGCAGAATGTGCGCAAGAAAATCGACCGCAGCGCCAGAACCTGGGGAGAAAAGGAATAAACGCAGACCGGAGAAAGGGAGACCGGAGGCTGAAAATCCCGGCGCCCTCGGGTATACGCATTCCAGTCTCCGGTCTCCGTTTTTCGGTTCCCGGTCTCCTTCAATTTTATTGAAAATTATCCATATTTTTCATTCCGGGATGGGTGGCTTTTTTACATGCGATGGCCCGGTCTGACGCAACCGGTTGATATCCCGCAGAGGCGGTTCCCCGAACAGGCGGCTGTATTCACGGCTGAACTGGGAGGGGCTTTCATATCCGACTTCGTATGTGGCACTTAAGGCATCCAGATTCTCTGTGAGCATCAGGCGCCTGGCTTCGTTCAGGCGCAGCCGTTTCTGGAACTGCAGCGGCGTCAGGGCGGTCACCGCTTTAAAATGGCTGTGAAACGCGGATTTGCTCATACCGGCATTGGCGGCCAGTTCTTTGACACGAAGGGGGCTTGTATATGGTATCTGCTTATCAACAAAATCCAATTTCTTTGAATATCAACATATTGAAACTAAAAATTCATCACAAACGTATAAACAAGACGCCATTATGCTTACAATGCCTGAAAACGAGATTCAACATCCTTACCACACTTTTGGAGAATCAGGCAATTATATAAACCAATCAGGCTATCGGTTATGCCATTGGGAGGTGTATGCTATGGGCAGCTCAGGAAAAAAGGCCTTGCAAACCGGCCGGAACGACATCATTCCGGATGGACGGTATGCTGAAAACTTCTCAAATTCCCTGATTCCGGGCCGAAAGATTTTAAAGGAGACACCATATGACAACACTAAACACCAAAGAGCGGGCAATCATCGCCATTTCTGCGTTTACCGGCGGCGGTGAGCTCGATCAGCTCAAGCCGGCCCTTGAAAAAGGGCTTGAGGCCGGCCTGACCGTAAATGAAACCAAAGAGATTCTGGTTCAGATGTATGCGTATGCCGGCTTTCCCAGAAGCCTGAACGCCATTGGGACCTTTATGGCGGTCATGGATGAGCGCAAGACAAAGGGATGCCGTGACGAGACCGGAAAAGAGTCCGCTCCTTTCCTCAAAAATGAAACCAGCCTTGAATTCGGCGCAAGGAATCAGACCCGGCTTGTGGGTCAGCCCGTAAAAGGGCCCATGTTTGATTTTGCCCCGGCCATTGACCAGTATCTCAAGGTCCACCTGTTCGGTGACATTTTCCAGCGGGATGTTTTGACATGGCGGGAACGTGAGTTGGCAACCATTGCCTGCCTGGCCAATATCAACGGCGTCAACAGCCAGCTGGCCGCTCATTACGGCATCAGCATGAACAACGGCGTGACCCCGGAGCAGCTTCATGAGTTCACATGGGTCCTTGCGGAGTGCTGCGGAAAAGAGGTGGCACAGAATGCCCGAACCGTTCTTGAACAGGTACTT
Source organism: uncultured Desulfospira sp. (assembly GCA_963663165.1). Lineage (GTDB taxonomy): Bacteria > Desulfobacterota > Desulfobacteria > Desulfobacterales > Desulfobacteraceae > Desulfospira. The sequence continues at coordinate 3,190,138 of OY760175.1, forward strand.
CACCCTGACTCATCCGGGCAGGAGTGATCATTGCAGATTCGGTCTGCCCCCGGACACTGTAGAAATTTAATAAAAACCAGACAGGAGTAAATAAAATGAATTCATCAGACCAGAATCCCCCTTCACCGGCGAAGGCTTTTTCCCCAAAGGCACCAAAAACGACGCATATGCCCGTTATTTTACGGGGACCAGCTATCTTGAAATGCTTTCCCTGGAACGGGTGACCATCGGCAATGTCACCTTTGAACAGGAATGCCGCAATTTCTGGCACATCCACCACAAGGGCGGCCAGATCCTTCTGGTGACCGGCGGCCGCGGCTGGGACCAGGAAGCCGGGCAACCGGCCAGGGAGCTGTTTGCCGGAGATGTCGTCAATATTGCACCGGAAACCAAACACTGGCACGGCACCGCCAAAGACAGCTGGTTTGCCCATGTGGCGGTTGAAGTGCCGGCCCAAGGCGCTTCCAATGAGTGGCTTGAGCCGGTATCCGACGAGGCCTACGATCAGCTTAAATAAGGGTCTTTGTCATACGGCTCAGAAGGGCCAACCTCAATTTTTCACAGCGGTGGCCCGTGTCCAGTCAATCCCAAAACCGGGCCTTGATTATATTGATATGATGATCATCCACAGTCCAAGACCCTGGATGAAATATCATGAATCCGAGCCTTTTTTTGAAGGCAACCGGGAAGCCTGGAAAGCCCTGGAACAAGCATATAAAGCAGGAAAACTGTGGGCCATCGGCGTATCAAACTTTGAAAAAGAGGACCTGAACAATATTCTTTCTTCCTGTCGGGGTGAACAAATCCGCATCCGCCCTGCTGGGGCCGGTATCATGTGGATCATATACGCCGTGGCCACAGGCAATCCACAAATGGTCACCGTAACGTCAGGGAATGCATGATATCCATCAGTTCGGCACGGACTGTTTCTTATGGACCTTCCTTGCCTTTTGCGCGGGGACCGGCGGCTCGTTGCTGATCATCGGTTCCGCCGCCGGGATGGCGGCCATGGGCCTGGAAAAAATAAATTTCTTCTGGTATGTAAAAAAATCAGCGGACTGGCCGCCCCGGGGTATGTGGCCGGTATACTGGTTTTTCTGGCACAATTTCGACTGCTACACGCCTGACTGTAAAAAACAACCGCAAAATAAAAGGGAACCATAGGGATATGGAAGCACAACTGCTGGACAATTACAGGGCACTTGTCAGACGGGCGGATGACCATGTCCGGGCCGTACTGACCCGGTATGGCCGCTATATTACCTGCCGGAAAGGATGTGACGCCTGCTGCCGTTTCTTAACCCTGTTCCCTGTGGAAGCGGTTGCCCTTTCAGCGGCCTTTGTTGAACTGGACCCGGAATCCAGGGCACTTATTGAAACTGCCTGTGCCCAAGACACCGCCTGCCCGCTGCTCCACCACCATGAATGCCTGCTTTACGCGGCAAGGCCCCTGATCTGCCGGACCCACGGGCTCCCGATCTGTTTTAAGGAACAGGACAGCCTCAAGGTGGATTTCTGCCCTGAAAATTTTAAGGGCCTTGCCACACTGCCCGGGGATGCCCTGCTGGATCTGGATCAGCTGAACACCACTCTGGCCGCTGTAAACACCCTGTTCTTAGATTCAATTGATGCGGATCTTCCGGACCGGATTCCCATTTCCCAGGCCCTGTTCCTGCTGGAGACCTGACCCATGGAAAACAACGGCATACAAATCACCTGGCTGGGCACGGCAGCCTTCCGGATCAAAACCCGGAAAACCGATTTTTTAACCGATCCCTTTATCAGCCGGAATTCAATGGCATCCCCGGTTCAGGCGCTGGGCCCGGAACATTTCGGGCAGTTCCCCCTGGTCTTCCTGTCCCACGGTCATTTTGACCATGCCAAAGACCTGCCGAAGATCCAGCCGGAACGCCTATGTTGTGCCCAATCCCTTAGCCCGGGCCTGATCAGAAAAGGGATCCCGGAAAAGCGGCTTATCCCCATACGCCATGACGGCCAGGGTTGTGAAATAAATTCATGTCAGGCAACCGCCTTTTTCAGCCGGCATATCCGGTTTGACCTTCCCCTGGTCAAAGACCGGGCCAGGGCAGGCCTTTTTGACCTTCTCCCCTGCATCCGGCTGCTTTGGGACTGGCCCTGCGGCCAGGTGTTAAGCTGGCAGTTTTTTTTAAATAAAAAGGTGATTCATTTTTTTGGAAGCGCCGGGTCCACCAAAGAAGAACTTCAAAAAATCGCTGCCAAAGGACCGGTCCATATCCTCATGCTGCCCCTTCAGGGACGTTCAACCATCTGTGATACCGCCCTTGATTATGTGAGGATTCTCAAACCCCAAACCGTCATTGCCCACCACCACGATGATTTCTACCCCCCGGTATCCAGGAGTGAAGATATCACCCCCTTTACCCGGGGCATGGCCCGAAAATTCCCACAGATCAGACTGATCATCCCCCGGATCAACCGGCCCGTCCGGGTGTAATCAATAAAAACAATGCCGGGCCTTTTCTTGAACATCGGATAAAATGTTCCGAAAAAACCCGGCAGCCCGAAAGTTTAACATCGGGCTGGAAAAAAGGTTACGATAGTTTGAACCGGCCCATTAACGCCTTGAGCCGGGCCGAAAGGTCTGCCAGCCCATGGGCCGTATCCCTGACGCCGACGCTGCTGTCTGAGATTTCGCCTGACGCCAGGCTGACATTGGCTATATTTCCCGCCACTTCATCGGCCGCAACGGCACATTGTGCCACATTGTCGGTCACTTCTGAAATCCCCAGAGAGGCCTGGGAAACATTTTGGGCAATTTCCCTGGTGGCTTCGGACTGCTGCTCCACAGCCTCCACAATAGCCCCGACGCTGTCGTTCACCGAATTAATCACCTGGATGATCTGTTCAATGCCTTGGGTGGTCTCTTTTGTTGAATCCTGCATCCGTTCGATCTTCATCCGGATCTCGGTGGTGGCATCGGCGGTCTGGGCGGCCAGGTTTTTGATTTCATTGGCCACCACGGCAAATCCTTTGCCGGCCTCCCCTGCCCTGGCCGCCTCAATGGTGGCATTTAAGGCCAGAAGGTTGGTCTGTTCCGAGATATCGGTGATGGTTTCGGTCACCTTGCCGATCTCAAGGGCGGCCCGACCCAGTTCCGTCACTTTCTCAGACGCCTGGCCGGCCCGGGACACGGCGGCCCGGGTCACATCCCGTGACTGCTCCGTATTGTTCACAATTTCCTGGATGGTTGCCGTCATCTCTTCGGCCGCCACGGAAACCGAAGCGACATTTCCGGCGGTCTCCTCTATGGAGGCCCTGACGCTGGCCATGCCGGCACTCATCTCTTCAGCAGCCGCCGCAACCGATACGGCCAGTTCAGAGGCATCCGAAGACTTGGCCGACATGGACCCGGCCGCCTGGTTCAGCTGATCAGAGGAGACCGACAAGGTGCCCACCCCCTGATTGAGGTCATCCATCATCTGCCGCAGATTGGCAATCATGGCATTCATGGCGCCGGCGAGTTTACCGGTCTCATCATCACAAATGACCGCCATATCCCGGCTCAGATCACCGCCGGACATGCGATTGGCAAAATCAACCCCCTGTTTTAACCGGCCGGTGATGGACCGGGCCACCAGAAAGAATACCACCGAGGCCAGAATGATGCCGGCCAGCACCAGAACAACGGCCTTGACAATTGAGGCACGCAGGGCGGCGTCCGCCTTATCCAGGGACTGGATCACTTCAAAGGCCCCATGGATCTCGCCTGCCTTCCAGTTCTCAAACGTTCCGCCCGTTGGATCTTTTCCATCATCGCGCCCCCACAGGGCTTTGGACTGGGCCGGATCACCATGGCAGATCAGGCAGGATTCAGTCAGCCGGATGGGAAGAAAATACCGCACGGCATTGATCTTGGGATCCACCACATAATACTCGCTGAGCCGCTCTTTTTTTATTGTTTCAAGGGCCGGCCCCTCAATCTTGTAGTCTTTACCGTAATCCGGGCCGTTTTCAGGACGCCGTGGGCTGAACTTGGGCACCCTGAAGGTGAAATCACCCTGTTCGGCTTTGCGCATGGCCGCATTCCATGCCGTCACCACAGGGATAGTGCCCAAAAGCTTGTCTGTCTCGTTATTCCGGGCATAGGCCTTGATGGCGTCAAGGGGGAACAGCCCCAGGGACCATTTCTCATCCATCTCCTGCCGGGTGGATTCACAAATCAGACAGATAGACCGGGCCTTTTCCACATAGGCATCAATGGTTTGGGCCTTGTCTGACCGGACATAAAAAAAGAGCAGGACACCCGTCAAAAGGACAGTGGTTCCGATGCCCACGGTTAAAAATTTGACAAAGATCGGCAGATCGAGAATTTTCTTCATTATTCCTCCGAATGGAAAAAGATCTTTTCCCAGGCAGCCGGAAACTGGAATGATGCTGCTCTGGATAGAAATGTTTATGGCAATTCAATAAATTTAACAGATTTATGGGGTCAGCTCAATAATGAAAACAAAGACGGGAAACGGGAGACCCCAGACCGGAAGATGGCAGACCCCTTTGTCTCAGGGTGATCGCATGGAACTTACCTATAGTTTTTATAAGAAACTGGAGACAAGAAACAAGAGACAAGAGGGCGAAGCACCTGCGGTGCCCAATTTATAGTCTACCGTTGCTGGTATCTTCAGTTTCATTATTCGTTGTGGGCGGTTCTTGGTTGGATAACCAAGACGGCCCGTGGCCGTTAATCGAACGATGGGTGAACAGATGATAATATAATCCTTCCCCGCCATTTGAAAGGGGCCACCCCAGGATATTGTGTCGGGTCCAACCCCGTAACCTAAGAACTTATAGACATCTGTCGCCCACCGCCCAAGCAGAAAACCCCGAAAAAGACGGAATATCAAAGTGTTGAATATTAATAATGGTCCGGGGTTCTGAATCCATCATTGTAGGGGTTCTGTTTTTGACATAGTCTGCAGAGTGAAATTTTAAAATGCCATACAAACCAAACGAACGAAAGGCATTCTCAATGCGTGAAAGTTATTCTATAAGCTGCTCAACAGTTAATTCCATCGCATCTGCCAATTTGATCAAGGAGCTTTTCCGGGGATTGGCATCCGGTCTCTCTATCCGGGCCAATGCCGGTTGCTTTATCCCTGCTTTAGCAGCAAGTTCCGCCTGGGTCAGACCTAAATATTCCCGCCAAGCTTTTACAAGGCTGTCGCCTCTGACATTTGCCTTTACCACTTCGTGGGGAAACCATACGTCAGATTCGTCCGGCTCAATACCGTCAACCAGTACCTGGTATTCATCCCATGGAATGACGGCAAAAGCTGGTTTTCCACCTTGCTCAATAATTTGGACATTATTGGTAAGTACAGTTGTCACGTTTTTTTACCTCCTGAATGGCGATTATCTTAACCTGCTCTTCGTCGTCAAAAAGGACTCGATAGCGGCCTACCCTCATTCTGTAATCGTATTTGTGTTTTTTCAGCGCCTTAACATCAAGGCCTTTACAAGCGGGGAACTCTGCCAACTGGTCAACACTTTCAAAAATGGCTTCCTGGTACTCTTTGGGAACCTTTTTCATTTGTTTGCGGGCTTTGTTGCTCCATCGAATCGTTTTCATAAAACCATAATAACAAAATATAACAATATGTCAATTTTGAAGTTATATAATATTATATAGATAAAATCATATTAATATCGAATAAATTTGCCTGAGGTATTAAGAACTCCTAAGCTAATTTTGAGGCAGCGGTCACTACTTTTGTTATTGGTGGACTGGATCAAAAATCTGGAAGATCAAATCAAGGTTCTGAGGTGAAGACTACCTCCAAAACAAAATCCGTTTTTTGTATGGAAGACCACCCCGGACTGTCCCTGTACTTCTGATCAAAAAAATTAGGATATTGAAATTGGGACCTGTCCTGGTTTCCCTGTGAGTAACGAAAATAATGTATATTGTTGAGACTTGGGATATGGGATATGGGACTTGGGGAGGCCGTGGATGCCGCAATCCCCAGGTCCCATATCCCAAGTCCCAAGTCCAATTTTTTGGATTATCCTTATTTTTCATTCCGGGATGGACTGTTTTTTTACATGCGATGGCCCTGGCCCTTTGCCTGATAATCCTGGATATTTTTTTCAAAATGGCATATTAATCTTTGTTCCCCCCATGACGCGGTATTTAGGTCATCCCGCCATGAACCGGGATAATGAGTTGACCTATGGAACACAAAATAACAGTCCCGGCACTGCAATCCAACGGCACATCCACAGAACGAAACTGAATGAAGACAGAAAACCATCGATCACAGCCCGTAAAAAAGGGGCCCGGCTACAGGGAATTTGTTACCCTGATGGCGGTCATTATCTCCATCACCGCCCTCTCCATTGATATGATGCTGCCGGCCCTTCCGGATATTGGACGGCAGCTTGGGGCAAGTCATCCCAACCATGCCCAGCTGGTGGTTTCCCTGGTGCTGTTCGGCTTTGGGGCCGGGCAGATTTTACTGGGCCCCCTGTCAGACTGCTTTGGCAGAAAGCCGATCATCCTTATGGGATTTTTGGTGTTTATTCTGGGATGCCTGATCTCAATTTTCTCCACCGGGTTTCACATGATGCTGGCGGGACGGTTTATCCAGGGGATTGGGATGGCCGGGCCTCGAACAGCCATTATTGCGCTTATCAGGGATTTGTACAGCGGACGGCCCATGGCCCGGATCGTGTCCGTGATCATGGCGGTATTCATTTTCATTCCCGCCATTGCACCTGCCTTGGGGCAAACCATTTTGCTGGTCGCGGGCTGGCGCAGCATTTTCGGTTTTTTAATGTTCCAGGGGGTCATCACGCTGACATGGTTCTGCCTTCGCCAGCCCGAGACCCTGCCCAAAGAGAACCGTCTGCCCTTTTCTTTGAAGCGGATTCTAAAGGGGGGAACAGACGTGGTTCAAAACCGGGTCGCCATAGGGTATACCCTGGCCTCCGGGTTTATGCTGGGTGCCTTTGTGGGCTACCTGAACTGCGCCCAGCAGATTTTTCAGGATACATACGGTCTTGGCCGGGAATTTCCAATCTATATGGCGTTTCTCGCACTGTCTGTGGGCAGTGCCTCCTTTGTCAATTCCCGCATTGTCATGCGCCTGGGCATGAGGGCATTGTCCTGGTGGTCTGTGGTTGCATTTATCGTTGTGACAAGTATTTACCTTTTTATCACCCTCATGCTGCACGGCCATTCACCCCTCTGGTTGACCATGGTCTGTTTTTCCGTATCATTTTTCTGTCTGGGAATCGTTTTCGGCAATCAGAATGCCATTGCCATGGAACCGCTGGCCCATATTGCAGGGGTTGGATCTGCCGTGATTGGAAGTCTTGCCACCCTGCTCTCCTCACTTTTGGGCATGATTGTGGGCCAGTTCTTCAACGGCACCACCGTACCGCTGACTGTGGGATTTGTCATTCTCGGGGCATTCACAGCAGGGGCCATGTACTGGGCCAATGGCCCGTCCAAAAGGCCCAATACCCGGGGATAAGCCCATCTCCGGGGACATGGCGATTCCCCGGCGATCGACATCGACGATATCGTTATAGGCGGATCTTCCAGGGATAGAGACCGCAATGACCATGGCTGCTGCGGATTCCTCTCAGGCAAGGCCTTTGGAAAGGCAGAATCCCTGTAGGCCGTCACAGGGCAATCGCATGTAAAAAAATTATCCTCGATGATTTTTATTTACATATGCATTCAAGGTCCGCCCCTCTGTGGTGTTTGGCGTAAGCCAAACCTCTGTGCCTCTCTGTGGTTTAAAACAAGAAATCCCGAAGGGATTGAATAGTTCTTCTTCAACCTCCCGGTTTGTAAAATTGTGGGCTTCGCCCACCTTTTTCATTTAACCACAGAGGACCACAGCGCGTCAAATCCGCAACCCCAATATGTGTTCCTTGCTGGTAAATTTAATATGTATAAAATGGGGACTTGGGATATGGGATATGGGACTTGGGTAGGCCGTGGATACTGCAATCCCCAAGTCCCATATCCCAAGTCCCAAGTCCATTGTTTTGGAGAGTAACTGTATTATTTCTCCCAGGATAATCTTAATAAAATTTTAAACTTTTGGAGTTGAGTAGCACAGAGAACCACAGAGTTTCAGCGCTGTGCACTGAAATTGCATTCGGTAGTCTTAAACAGTGGGAAAGTTACATGCGATTGCCCTGAGGCCGTCATCCAGACAATTGACAATATCAATGAATAGGCGTATTAATTATAAGATTTTTTTGTCCAGGTGCGTGTAAAAACGCTTGGCCACTCATCTACGGCCAAAGGGAATCCCGTGAAACTCGGGAATGGGCCCGCCGCTGTAACCGGAGACAATTTCGTGCAAAAAACACTGGCAGTAACCGCTGGGAAGTGGCATGGAAAAGGATGACCCGGAAGTCAGAAGACCTGCCTGGACAATGTGCCGATATTCCCGTGGACAGGGATGCACGACAGATCCAGCTGGATAGTTTGGGACATCCCCGGATTGAATTTTTTTCGGTCCGGGTTTTTTTATTCCCGGCCTTTAACGTTAAGGAGGGAGAATAGATGAAGATGTATGTATGGCTGGCAGGTCTCTTAAGTTTATGCTTTTTTTCGTCAACTGCCATGGCGGTGATAGAATCGGGCAGTGCCGCTTCAGGCCAGGCGTTAGAAGACATGGTGGTGACCACCAGCCGGGTCGGGGAGATGAAAAAAGAGGTTACCCAAACCGTCAAAACCATTGATAAGTTTGAGATCGAGGCTTCCGGGGCATCTGACCTGGCAGACCTTCTGGCCGAAGAGGGCATCGGCCATATCCAGAAATACCCTGTGGGAAACACCTCGGTGGGGATCCGCACCTTTCGCACCGACCCCATGGGCAATGACCTGGTCGGGCGGGTGTTGATCCTTTTAAACGGCCGGCGGGCCGCCACCGGCAATCTGACCAAATTTTTAACCAAAAACATTGAGCGAATTGAAATTATTCGCGGCCCCGGGGCGGTCCAGTACGGCTCTGCCGGTATGGGCGGGGTCATCAATATCATCACAAAGCAGGGCGATGAAGACCTTGAGGGTTTCGTGGAGGCCGGATTCGGCAGTTACGGCCTCAATGAACAGAGCGCCGGGGTTTCCGGAAAAACCGGAAAGTTTGACTATGCCCTGGCCGCTACCCGTCGGGACCAGAATGACTATGAAACCGCCGACGATGGCGATTACGACAATACCTGGATTGAAGACCAGTTAAATTGCAGCATCAATATGGGGTATGAGTTTTTGCCAAACAACCGGATCGGCGTGATCTGGAATTACTATGACGTCAAAACAGGAGACTGGAGTTCCTGGGACTACAACACCCCCAATATAAATTATGTAAAAAAAGACAATACCTCCTTTGACATCATTTATGACGGTGCTGTTGCCTCAAAAACCTATACCTGGCAGATACGCTATTTTACCACCGAGGATAACAATAACTACTATTATCCGGACGGCTCTTCTACGGATTCTTTGGGCAAATCCGAACAGAACGGCGCCCAGGCACAGGTTACCGGAGACTGGAATATGGCACAGCTGACGGTTGGTACGGACTGGGTCAAATATAAAATTGACAACAACGGGGCTATTGGCAAATACGATAACCTGGCCTTTTTTGCCTTAAGCAAATTCAGACTGCTGGATGAGCGGTTGATCCTTTCGGCCGGGGCCAGAATGGATAGCTATGAGATCAAAGGGGGCGGAAATAAAGATGACCAGGATGATGTCACCTTTAATCTCGGGGCCGCATACCTGATCACCGATCATTTGAAATTCAGGGTCAATTACGGCCAGGCCTTTGTCATGCCCACAGCCGAATCCATGCTCATGGATATGTCCTACCCTAACTACGGGTTACTCTATGAAGCTAACCCGGATCTGGACCCGGAAACAAGCAAAACCTACGAAGCCGGTGTTGAATATGAGACATCCTTTATCCGTGCCGGCCTTACCGCATTTTATACCGATTATAAGGACAAAATAGAGACGCTATATGTGGGTTATGCTGCAGGAAGAACCACCTATACCTATTACAATGTGGATGAAGCCACCATCTCCGGTGTAGAAGGAGAGCTATCCGTTGATCTGGGCGGGCTGCTGAACTGGGGAATGGAAGTCCGGCCTTTTGTCAATTTTGTCTATCTGGACCAGTATGAAGACGGCGAAACCGGAGACGATCTGCTCTTTGTCTCTGACAGGACCCTTTCGGCAGGCATCCGGGCATCAAGCCCGGATCATTTTAATGTCAGTTTAACCGTGGCCTATACCGGTGATCAGGATATCAATGTATATGATGCATATTTTAACAAAGTACGGGCTACCAAGGGCGATTTCACGGTAACCAACCTGGCCGGGAATTACAAAGTCTTTCAGCAGTCCAATGGGAACGCGGTCTGGCTCCACGGAGAAGTCAACAACCTGTTTGACAAGGATTACGAATATGTGAACGGGTATCCCATGCCCGGCCGAAATTTTTTTGCATCGGTAAAATATACGTTTTAGATAAAGGGACACCGGGAAAACAGCAGACCGGGGACCGGATGCGCAGGCCTTAAGGAGATGACCATGAACAAAAAGACGGCGGTGGGGCAGTGGCTGGCCATTGGATTGATTATTGCGGCTGCGGTCCTTTGGGCCTCTGTTTTGCCGATAACAGCCCATGAACACAAGCCGTTGTCTGAAGCAAAGGCCCAGGATATGGGCGAAATGGTCGTTATGGGTGACAAGGCGGCAGATTTTGCCCGGCAGAACCCCGCCCAGGTGGTTACCATGGATGCGGCTCAGATTGAGCAGCGCAATTTCCTGCAGGTCCAGGAAGCCTTAAGTGCCATGCCCGGTGTGGATGTCAAGGAGAGTTCCGGTGGTATGGGGGCCAGAATCGCCATTCGCGGCGGGGGCGGTTCCGGATCGGTCCTGGTCCTTATTGACGGACGCCCGGCCGCCGCCATGCAGTACGGCGGTGTTGACTTAAGCGGCATTCCTATTGATCTGGTCAAACGAATTATCGTGTTCAAACCGCCGGTGCCGGTCTGGCTTGGAGCGGACAGTGCCGCCGGTGCCATCTATATTGAAACCAAACAAAAAAAGACCGCCGTTACGGCCGGGAAAAAAGGCAAAATCAGGGCCACGGGCGGCTCTTACGGCCTGGCCGCGCTGACGGCCACAGCCCAGATCGACAAGGATGAGCGCCAGTATGTGGTTTCCGGCGGGGCTTCCCACAAGGATGGAAAGCGGCCCAACAGCCAGAAGGACCAAGGCCACCTGAATCTTGGCTATGACTGGAAAAAAGAGGGGCGGCAGGTGCAGGTGAATGCCAAGGCCTATGTTTCGGATCATGGTGTGGCAGGCCCCACCTATAACCCGACCCCGGATGCGGCCCAGCGGTATGAAAAGGCAAGTTTTGATGTAAAGTACAAAGGATTTACAGACCGTTCCGATTACACCCTAAAGGCCTGGACCGATGCTAAAACCCTGGATGAAACCGCCCAGAACGGGGATAAATCAACCCTGGATACCTTAACCGGGGGGCTTGCATCGGATTTTTTCTTTGCCCCGGGGGATGAGGATGATGAACTCAAGCTCGGGTTCCAGTTTGAGCACAACCGGGTGGACCATACCCTGACCGGAAAGCACAACCGGTCCCGGTTCGGGGGCCACACGGAATACCATATCCGGACAGACCCCTTTGTCTATACCCTGGGTGCCAGGGCCGATTACACCAATGATTTTTATCTTTGCCCCGGTGCCCATGCCGGCATGGTTTACACCCTGTCCGATCAGACGCAGATTCGCCTTAATGCCGGTTACAGCGAACATGTCCCCACTTTCAGCCAGCTCTACCAGCCCAGCCACGGCTCCATTGACCAGGTGCGGGGCAACCCGGATCTGGACAAAGAAAAAATGGTCAGCTTAAGTCTAGGCCTTGACCGGCAGATAAGGCAAAACCAGAAACTGGGGGTCTCATTATTTCGAACCGACTCCCGGGACCTGATCAAATACCAGCGCAACGGCCAGGATATCAGCATCCCGGAAAATATTGACCAGGCCTACAAGCAGGGGATTGAAATCAGTTATAAGTTCTCTTTTTCCAAGGACACCGATCTTGAGATCAACTACATCCTCCAGGATACAAAAAACAGGGACAATGACTGCGATTTAAGTTATGCCCCGACCCATTCGGGCAAACTTATCTTTAAAACCCAATTGAATGCCAAAACCCGTTTTGAATGGATTACAAGGGGATATTCCACACAATACTCCGACAATGAGAATACTGAAGAAGAGCGTCTTGATGCCTATTTAACAACGGACCTGAAGCTGAGCCGGCCCATGACAATCCTTAAGAAAAAAGGCCTGGTCTTTGTCAATGTCAGCAACCTTTTTGACAGGGATTATGAGGGCCATTACGGCTATCCCGATGACGGGATCCGGTTTGAGGCCGGCATGAGCATTAATTTTTAGGTATTTAGACTGAAGGGGGGTAGGCTGAAGGGCTGCGAGTCACTTTGTTATGCACAAACTTCAGTCTATTCTCCTTCAGTCTTCAGCCTGTTTTAGGCGGGATTTCCAATGGAACTTAAAACCCTGATACTGGGATTGTTTGTCTCGTTTGCCGCCTTTGCCCTCAAGGCCGGGGGCGGGCTCTCCTATGTGTTTGCCACCCGGCCTTCAGCAAGGCACCGGGCCGCGGCTGCCGCCGGTTTTGCAGCCGTCTACGCCCTGGTCTTTTCATTGGCGGGGCTTATCCTGTCCAGGGTAGACCTGACCGGGCACATGGACCATCTCCAGGCCTTTTTCAAAAGCGGGATGTTTCTTCACTTTCTGCTGGCGATGCTGATGGCCCTGTGGGGAAGACACCTGATATCCGAACACAAAACCGCCAAAGGATCGGGAAAAGGCACCACCAGAGGGTGGATTCCCCTGGTGGTGCCCTGCCCGGTATGTTTTACGGTGATCCTCCTGTCCATTGGCTTTTTGCGCGTTCTCTATCCCGGGCACCCGGAACTGTTGTGGGCCTTGTACCTGTTTTTTGTTCTGGTCAGCCTTGCCGTGGCCTTTCCCTTGTCCGTTGCCATGGGCAGGCGTTCCCCCGAGCCTTTTCTGGGCGGCCTCATGCTTTATCTGTCCGCCTATTTCCTGCTCACGGTGTTTATGGTGCCGGCCTTTTCCGATCTGGACAAAATTTACACAATCGCATCGCCGGATACCCCGTTTACCCCTTCTGTGCCCGGCCTGCTTTTGGGTTCAGGCGCCATTGCTGCCGTGGCCATAGGATTTTTCCGTCCGTTAAGACATACCCCAAAGGAAAACAAAACCCCATGACCGCTTTATTAAAAACCCTGATTTACATGATCTCCTCATCCCTGTTTTTACCGGTGCTGCTGCTGCTTTCATGCCTCTCTTTGTGGATGCTGGTTTATCTTGGCCGGTTTTTACGCTCCGGCCTTGAAAGACGACAGATCCGGGCCGGGCAGGCCCAAACGGCTGTCCCGCTGCCGGACCAGGTCCTGGCCCGGCAGTTTGACGGCCTGTTTCCTGCCCGTGTGGCAAAGGCCGTCCACGCACTTGAGGCCCTGGACAGCCGGCACCACCATGTGCGCATTGTCAGCCTGCTCCAGGAAGAGGAGCATCAGATGTGGAAATCCTTGGACCCCCTTAAGATGATCATCCGGGTCGGGCCCGGCCTAGGCCTGATCGGCACCCTGATCCCCATGGGCACAGGCCTTGCCTCCCTGGGCCAGGGAGATTTAAACCAGCTGTCCCAGGATCTGGTGGTGGCCTTTACCACCACGGTGGTGGGCATGGCCTTAGGGTTGATCGCCTACTGTCTTTTTACGGTGCAGCGACGGTGGGTGGAGACCGATGTCAAATCCCTGGAACTTTGTGCAGAACTGCTCACCCAAAAGGCAGGGGACCATGAGATATCTTAAAACGGGCCAGAACCGGGGAACCGGTTTCTCGGACAATGATCCCATGGCCGGGGTGGCCAATCTTTTTGACCTTGGCCTTGTCTTTATTGTGGGGCTGCTCATTGCTATTTTCGGGGCCTTTCATTTGGAGGACCTCCTGACACAGGACAGTTCCCTGACCCTCATGAAAAAATCAGACAGCGGGGAAATCGAGATTATTGAAAAAAAAGGCCAGAAAATCTCTGCCATGAAGGTGACCAAATCCAAGGCCAAAGGCAAAGGCCAGCGCCTGGGCACCGCCTATAAGCTGGAAGACGGGTCCATGATTTACATCCCGGACTGATCAAGAAACAAGAAACAGGATACAAGAAACAAGAGGGCGGAAATCACGTTGCCTGATAAGACGGTGGGTATAAGCAAACAACCAGCATGGCTTTGCCTGTTGACATGGGTGGGCCTGATAGTGCTTTGGGGTATGGGGCCAAAGATTTTGGCCGCAAAGCCGGTGGATATTGTGTTTATGGTGCTGGACCATAACTCCTATATGGCCGATCTTGCCGTAAAAGAACTGCCCGCAGCCCTTAATGTGGAAGTCATCTCGGTGGGCCAGACCCAGGAGCAGCCTCAACGGGCAAAAGAGCTGATTGGCCGGGCCCGGGTGATTGTGGCCGATGTCATGGGAAAGGAGGTGATCACCTTCCTGGCCGCCTGCAAAGGCCTTAACGGCGAAAAACCGGTCTATGCCCTGCGCGGCTCCCTGGATGATGCCGCCTTAAAACGGGAGGGGTACCGGTTTGACGAGACCGTGGCCGGGTATTACCGCCACGTCTGTGTAAAGAATATTCAAAACATGCTCTGTCTTGTGGCCCACCGCCATATTGATGCCGGCATTGCCTATGATCCGGTTCAGGAACTGCCTGTCATGGGGATGTACCACCCCAATGCCGAAGCGCCTTTTTCACAGGTTAAAGACTACCTGGCCTGGCAGGCGGAGCGGCCCGGGTTTGACCCCGAAAAAACACCCATCGGCCTTCTCTTCTATGGATCCTACCTCACCCCGGGGCAAAAAGAGTGCCTGGACCAGATTATCCTTGGATTTGAGGCGGCCGGATTTAATGTGCTGCCCTGTTTCGGCAAAGAGGAAACCGTGATCCCGGCCTATTTCCTTAACGAAAAAAAACAGGCCCGCATCCACATGCTGGTCTCCTTTTCCCTTAAGTTCAACAACGCGTTAACGCCCCATCTTTCAATGCAGGTGTCAGCCCTGGATGTGCCCATATTCAATGCGGTAAACCTCTATTCCAACACCCTGGACCAATGGGAAAAAAGCCCGGAAGGCATTGACAGCCTCCAGGTGGCCTGGACCATGGCCGTGCCTGAAATTTCCGGGCTGGTGGAACCCACCGTGCTGAGCGGCAAACAAAAAGTCACCAATGAAGAGACGGGGAAATCCTATTATTTAAGCACGGTTTCCCGGGACAACCTGGACCATCTGATCAAAAGAATCAAGGGGTGGAAAAGACTTCAGGCCGCCTCAAATAAAGAAAAAAAGATCGCGGTCATGTTTTACAACCACCACCAGGGAAAGCAGAACATCGGGGCCTCCTATCTGAACGTGTTCAAAAGCATTGCCCAAATTCAAAAGGCCCTGGCCCAAGAGGGGTACCGGACCGGAGAATCCCTGTCCCCGGATGAGATCAGGGAACTTTTGCTCACCTGTGCCCGGAATGTGGGGTCCTGGGCACCGGGAGAACTGTCCCGGCTGACCGGCTCAGGCAAGGTGATCCGGGTGCCGGTAGGGGAATACAAGGCCTGGTTTGATGCCCTGCCCAAGGATTTCAAGGCAAACGTGATCAAACAGTGGGGCCCTGTGGAAGCCGCGGATATCATGGTTCAGGACAATGCCTTTATCATTCCCGGCGCCCGGACCGGCAACCTGATCCTTTTACCGGAACCGGCCAGGGGATGGGGGGATGATCCCATGAAGCTTTACCATGATCCCACCTTATACCCCCACCACCAGTACCTGGCCGTCTATCTGTGGCTTCAAAAAAATTTCAAGGCCCATGCCGTGATCCACTTAGGCACCCATGCCACCTATGAGTGGACCCCGGGCAAACAGGCCGGGCTGTCAACTTCCTGCTCCCCTGAGGTGCTTGGCACGGATATCCCCAACCTCTACCCTTACATCGTGGATGACGTGGGCGAAGGCATCCAGGCCAAACGGCGGGGCCGGGGCGTCATGATCTCCCATCTGACCCCGGTGCTGAAAGCAGCGGATATCCATGAAGAGTACGCCAGGATGGCCGATCTGGCAGGCCAGATTGAACGGTCTGAGAGCATTGGCAGCCAGACAACAGCAGAGAAGAAAGCCGAACTCTTTGCCCTGGCCCAAAAAACCGGTATTTTCAAGGATCTTCCCCACCCGCCGGAAACCGATGATGAAAAGGTTCACGCCCTGGGCCATTATTTAGAAGAGATCAAGGAGAGCCTGGTGCCCTTTGGCATGCATACCTTCGGAGTTTCTCCCGCCCCGGAAGCGGTGAGGGAAATGGTTGACGCCATAGGGCAGTGGCACTCAGAAGACACAGGGGAAAAGGGTAAAAAAGCCTTTAAAACCGCCATCACCGCAAGCGGGCCGTTAGAGATGGCATCCCTGATCCGGGGCCTGGAAGGACGGTATGTGCCCCCCGGTGAAGGCAATGACCCGGTGCGGAACCCGGCAGCCCTGCCCACGGGAAGAAATTTCTACGGGTTTAACCCGGGCAAAATGCCAAGCCCGGCAGCCTGGGCCCTGGGCCAAAAAGCCGGGGACGATATCATTGCCAACCACTTGAAAAATCACGGCACCTTCCCCCAAAAGGTGGCCGTGGTCCTCTGGGCCGTTGAGTCCCTGCGCAACGAGGGCATGAACGAGTGTACCATCCTTTACCTGATCGGGGTAAAGCCGAAATGGAACAAGGCCGGGCGGGTTCTGGGCCTTGAGCTGATCAAAGGGGCAGAACTCAAGCGCCCCCGGATTGATGTAATGATCAACGCCTCAGGCCTTTACCGGGACCTTTTTCCGGACAAAATGCTCTTCCTGGATGAAGCCGTGCGCATGGCCGCCCGGCAGACCGATGTGGAAAATCTCATTGCCCGGCACAACCGGGAAATTAAAACCCGGCTTATTCAAGAGGGCATGGACCCGGACCAGGCCGAGGACCTGTCACGGTTCCGGGTGTTCAGCGAGCCGCCCGGGGCATACGGCAACGGGGTCAGTGAAATGGCCTCGGGCTCTTCTCTCTGGGATGATCCCGACCGGGTGGCCCAGGTGTGGGAAAACCGGACAGGGTACGCATTCGGAAAAACCGGCACCGGCAAAACCTGGGGCATGCCGGCCCATAAGGCCCTCAAGGCCCAGCTCTCCCAGGTGGATGCGGCGGTTCATTCCAAATCCTCCAACGTTTACGGTCTCATGGACAACGACGACATGTTCCAGTACCTGGGCGGCCTTGCCATGGCCGTCAAAAAGGAGGCCGGGAAATCCCCGGAAACCCTGATCACCAAACAAACCGGCGGCAGTGCGGTCCGGGTGGAGGACCTGGGCAAAAGCATTGGCATGGAGCTGCGGGCAAGGTATCTCAACCCCAAGTGGATAAACGGCATGAAAGCCGAAGGATATGCCGGGGCCAAAGCCATGGCCGATTTTGTGGAGTACCTCTGGGGATGGCACCTGACCACCCCGGAAAAGGTGGATGAATCCAAATGGAATGAAGTCTACGATGTCTACGTGGAAGACAAATACGGCCTTGACATGGATCAGTTCTTTGCCAAGGCTTCACCCTGGGCCTTTCAGTCCATTACGGCCAGGATGCTGGAGACCCATCGAAAGGGATACTGGAAAGCCAATGAAAAACAGCTGGAGACCCTGGCGGCCGATTATGCCAAAAGTATTGTGGCCAAAGGTATTGCCTGCTGCGAGCATACCTGCAATAATCCTATGCTCAACCAGATGGTGGTCTCCATTGTCTCCATCCCGGGGGTCCTGAGCCCGGAAATTGCCGAAGCCTTTAAAATGGCGGTGGAAAAGATGGCGGGAAAATCCCTGGAAGACCAGGTCAAGGCCCGGCAGGAGCTGCTGGAAACCTTAACCGCCCCGGGGTCCCGGACAGACATGGGACAGCCGTCCAAATCAGACGGCCCCGGGGCCGGCGCGGAAGATATGGTGGAAGGCTTTAAAATGGAAGAGATCAAACGGATGAAAGACAAAACCACTGAACTGAGCACATCGGGCATGGAGTGGGTGGGGCTGTTGGCCGTGCTGGCCGTACTGGCCCTGGTGTCGGCGGGCTTTTTTTCAAATTCCAAACGCCGCCGCCCGACCCTCATTTAGGCATTTAGATTCAACGGATAAGTCCGACATGCTGATATTAAACACCATTTTCCCCTTGTTTTTCCTGCTGGTCCTGGGCAGCCTGTTGAAACGGTTTAACCTGACCAACCCGGTATTTTTAAAGACATCGGACCGGCTGGTCTACTATGTGTTCTTCCCTGCCATGCTGTTCTGGAAACTGGGGGCGGGTCCGGCCGGGGGGCAGGTCAATTCAGGGCTTTGCCTGTCCGGCCTCATAGGGGTGGGGCTGGTTTTTCTGGTGTGCCTCAAAGCCCTTCAGGTCTTTAAGGTGCCGGCCTTTAAAGCCGGATCATTTGTCCAGGCCGGGGTCCGCTTCAACACCTATATCGGGATGGCAGTGGTCCTCAACACCCTGGGCGAGGAAGGGGTCCGGCATTTCGGCGTCCTGGTGGGGGGCGTTATCCCCATGCTCAACGTGATGGCCGTATCGGTCCTGATCTGGCACTCTGATCAGGATTTAACCCGTGCCCAGAAGCGGCTGTTTTTCATCAAAGCACTGGTGTCCAATCCCCTGATCATTGCCTGCGTCCTGGGCTTAGGGTACGCCAGAACCGGTCTTGGATTTCCTGTTTTTATGCATAACACCTTTGCCCTGATGACCAGCGTCACCCTGCCCCTGGCCCTGATTTCCATTGGCGCAAGCCTTTCCTTTGCCGGCCTTGAACACCATGCCCGGCTGTCCTGCATTGCCGCGCTGCTCAAACTTATGGTTCTGCCCTTGACCGGCTTTGCCCTGCTGACCCTCTTTCAAGTCACGGGCATTGCCTTTAAAACCGGCATGATCTTTTTTTGTCTGCCCACCTCAACCTCCATCTATGTGCTGTCAGGCCAGCTGAACTCGGACACTAACCTTGCCTCGTCGGCCATCATGGTCTCCACCCTGTTCTCCTTTGTCTCCCTGTCCGTGGCCCTGGCCCTGTGAACAGGGCACCATCGGCGTCTGACATGAGCACATGGGATTCAAGTGCCGTCCCCCCAAGGTGGTCTTGTGCCTGACTGAAAATTTATTCAAACACTATCTTGTAAACACCCAGTCATTGTCTTGGGAAAGCTCCGGATTGAACCGGTATCCGCCACGGGTGAAGATTTTGAGCGTTTTTGTTTCATTGATGCCGTTTTTGATAATAAAATCGGCCATCACCCCCCGGGCCCGCTTGGCGTGGATGCCGATGACCTTGAAGGTGTCTTTCTTTTTTTCCTTGAAATGGATATTGAGCCGTTCAACTTTTAATTTGCTGTTATCCACGGCCTTGACATATTCGTTGGAGGCCAGGTTGACCAGAACCGGGTCTCCCCCGCTGTCAGCGACATCTTGTACGATGCGGTCCGTTATCCGGTCTGCCCAGAAGTCGACCAAATTTTCCCCCCAGGGGCCGGCAAACCGGATTCCCATTTCAAGGCGGTATGGCTGGATCAGATCCAAGGGACGCAGCAGACCGTAAAGGCCGGACAGAATTCTCAGATGGGCCTGGGCAAAATCAAAATCTTGACTGCTGTAATGTTCCGTATCCATCCCCTGGTAAACATCGCCTTTAAACGCAAGCAGTGCCGGGGTGGCGTTCTGTGAGGTAAACGGCATGGAGAAGTCCTGGTATCGCTGATGGTTCAGCCGGGCAAGTTGGGGACTGATTTTCATCAGCTGTTCAAGGTCTTCAGGGCCCAGGGTCTTCATATGGCTGACCAGAACCCTGGTCTTTTCGGAAAAGAAAGGGGTTGTGGCTTCCGGATGGGCCTTTTTTCCCATATCCAGTGTCTTAGACGGCGCAATAATGCTGATCATATAATATTCCTCCTGATCTTAGCGGCATTGTCCGCCATTGTACCAGACGGCTTCTATTTCCGATACATTGATTTGGGCCAATCCATAGAAGAACCGACCTTTATAATGAGAAGCCACTCTCTCAAATCGCAGCTTTGATTTAAATGGAGACGGGAAACCGGAACGAATAAACCCGGGGGAACCGCGATTTCGTCGGCAAACGCCTGGGTAACCGGGGAGCCGCCCACCATGATTTTAACCCCTTCCACGCCACTGGATTTTATTTGCTGAACCGTGTTTTTCAAGGCCGGCATGGTTGTGGACAAAAGACCGGAACAGGCCACAAGGGTGACATTTTCATTGGACTTTACGGCCTCAATGAACTTTTCAGGCGAAATGTCCACCCCCAGGTCCACCATGTTGAATCCCACACTCTCCACCATCATGGCCACAAGGTTCTTGCCGATATCGTGCAGGTCCCCCTGGACCGTTCCGATAACGCATGTCCCAAGGGATGGCCCGGCATCATCCCCGGACATATGGGGTTTGAGCACATCAACCCCCTTGGCCATGGCCTTGGCGGCAATCAGCATTTCGGGCACAAAAATGGTTCCTGCGGAAAATTTATCGCCCACCACCCCCATGGCGTCCACCATGGCCTGAAGGATGGCCGAGGCCGGATGGCCTTCATCAATGGCCTCCTGGACCAACCCGGCGATCAGCTTGGTTTTACCTTTTTCAACAAGTGCTTTTGCTTCTTCAATCTTTGACATGCGTTATATCCTTATTTCTCCAGCGCTTTAACGCCCATGATCTTTATCCGGATCGGGCCTTTCACGAATAATGACGTTACAAGGCCCGGTTTCTTTTAAATATTTAACGGCACACTGATTCCGGTTCCAAGGTGCCGGCAGACATGAATTTGAATTTATGAAGCCCCAAGCAGCTGCGGCAAAAAGAGCGTAATCTCCGGAATTAAAATCAGCAAAATGACTTGTATAATATCCGCAATCAGAAATGGAAGGATGCCCTTAAATATGGTGTGCATAGGGACATCATTTTTCACCACCCCTTTGATGATGAATACGTTTATTCCGATTGGCGGTGTGATCATGCCGATTTCCACAATCCTTACCATAATGATTCCAAACCAGATCGGATTAAACCCCAGGGCCTGAACCAGCGGAAAAAATATCGGAACGGTCAGCAATACGATGGACAGAGAATCCATGACACACCCGAGTATCATATAGGCAACCAGGATGAGAATCAGGATTACATAGCGGTTTAACGGCAAGGCGGCAACAAACTCTGAAAGCTCGTACGGGATTTGGGATATGGTTAAAAAATAGCCCAGGAACATGGCGCCTAAAAAAACCGTCAAACACATTGAAGCGGTTTTGACCGAATCAAATAAACTGTCATAAAATTTCCGGATGGACAGTTTACCGCGGATAGCAATGAATACCAAAACCCCGAATGCACCGATTCCACCGGCTTCCGTTGGTGTGAACGCCCCGGCATAAAGGCCGCCGATAACCAGAAAGAAAAGAACCAGAACCCCCCAGGTTTCCTTAACGGATACCATCCTGTCTTTAAAATTGGAGCGTTTGCCCGGAGGCCCTAATTCCGGCCTCATTTTGCACATGATCAAGATGGTAATAATATAAAACAAGGCTTCCATGACACCCGGAATAAATCCGGCAATAAACAGTTCCGTGATGGGCTGGTTTGTCAATACACCGTATAAAATCAGAACAACACTTGGGGGGATTAAGATGCCAAGGCTTCCGCCCGCGGCAATACAGCCGGTTGAGAGCGCCGGGTCATACTTGTACCGTTTCATTTCAGGCAGCGCAACCATGCCCATGGTCGCAGCGGTTGCAAGGCTTGACCCGCTGATGGCGGCAAAACAGCCGCAAGCCCCGACAGTGGCAATGGCAAGTCCCCCGGGCAGATGGCCAAGAAACCGGTACACCAGCACGTATAAGTCTTTGCTCAAACCGGCCTTGAATGCAAATGCCCCCATCAGAATAAAGAGCGGCACCACCGTCATGGAATAGTTTGTCGTTGAATTAAACGGTACGGGTTGAAGAAGGGAAAAACCGGCTGCAGAACCCGCCAGATACATCATGCCGGCCGCACCGACCAATATCATGCAAAAACCAATGGGGACCCCCATGAATAAAAAGCATACCATGATAAGCATGCCCACAATCCCGCTGATAACCGGGGATGAAGATCCGCCGCCGGCCAGATGAAATGCGAGCAAGGCAATGACCACGGACAGAAAAACCCCACACGATATTAAAATATGACGCGATTCCCAGGAAGCCGTAACACATCGGTGGGCCGATTTTAAAGTGTCGCGTAAAAAGGTTATGGACAATACGCCGCATCCCGGGGCGAGTATCAGTATAAACGGCCATAACGGCAATTCCAGCAAAGAGGTTGTAAGCCCCCGGCCATAAACTGTTGCGGTATGGTTAAATGCTTTCCAGGTGATTATGCCTGAGACCATAAGGCAAAGTCCGCCAGAGACTGCCTCGAAAAGAAGCCTTATATTTTCGGGTAAATACATCAGCAACAGCTCCACCCTGACATGTTCTTTTTCCAGGGCCGTATAGGCAATCCCCAGAAACGTAATCAGCATCAGGCCAAGTTCAGAGAGCTCTTGGGTTCCCTTTAATCGGTGAGTTGAAAAGGTAACGGCCGGCAACATCGGCCGCAGTCAGAAACATCAATAAGGCGAGAACACAAATACCCGCAATATAGAACCATTTTGCAATTTCATCGATATTGAATACTTTTTTAAAACTTGTACGAAAATTTTTAAAATCCAGTGGCATGTCCATGCTGTCGCGCGTCCTAAAGTATATCCATCAAAATATTGGGTGTTTGAACGGCGCCATAGAGGGGCCTTCAGCTCACAAAGCCGCCCATCTGCCGGTTTGCAGGAAAAGCGGCCATCCCCACAGCCTCAAGGCTGCTTTGGCGGCCGGGTTTCCTGCACCTTGCATCCGGGCAACGTTTCGTCCAAACACGGGGGTTTCGTTCAGACACAGATTGAAATCAATTATTCCGAATATTCGGCAATCATTTTCAAAAGGTCATCATAAACTACTTTGGCGGGCAGCCCTTTTTTTTCTAATGAGTTTAAATAGGTTAAAGGCGGAAACCTATGTTTTTGTTTGCGGCGATTTTCCCATTCTGTCTGAGAAATTGCCGAACGGAACCATAGGGGGGATTGGCATTGAAATTGTCCATATTATCTGCGATCGCCTTGGCCATACCCCGTCCATTGGTTTTTATCCCTGGGCAAGGGCTCAGGAAATGGTCAAAAAGGGAAAGGCGGATGTTCTCATTGCGCCGTACATGACCCCGGAACGGAAAAAATGGCTGGATTTTTCAATCATTCCCTTTTATGAAGATGAGTCTGTTTTTTTGTGCGCCCCGACAGTGATATCACATGGAACGGGGATCTGCTCTCCATTAAATTATACCGGATCGGCATGGTTCCAAAATGGAGTGTGGGAATTGATTTTGAGAAGGCAGCGCCTCATTTATTGATTGACTACGCCCCTGGTCTTGACCTTTGTTTTCAAAAATTGATGATCGGCCGTGTGGATCTGGTTCCCACCTCGATCCGGGAGGCAAACGCTGTTTTTAAGCAGCTGGGCCTCAGTGCCCGGGAGCGGCCGGTTGCCATTGAACCGGTTCTGGCAACGCACTATAATTATTTTGGCTTTTCAAAATTGAATCGCAATAAGCTCAAGGCATTTAAAACAGAATTTGAGACCATCTTACAACAGATGTACCGGGCCGGTGAAATCGAAAAGATACGGAAGGATATCCGTCTTCGTTAAGAGATGCCTGTAAGGTGTAAAAGGATCATACATGCGCAAAAAAACAGACCAGGCAGCCCTTTTAAACCATATCGTAAAAAAACGCTCTATCTCAAACGCACTGACGCGGCTGTTGATTTTAACGGTTATGGTGGTCTCGTTTACAACCGCCGGGATCATGTACTATTTTCTGTCCCAAAGAGAATATTCCCAGCTGGAGGAAAAGGCCCAAAGTTTTATCACCTCCATTGACGGCGTATTGGGAATTCCCCTGTGGAATCTTGACCGCAAGGCCATCATAAAAATCGGCCGGGCCTACGCCCATGATGAACTGTTCGAACAGCTTAAAATTGTGGACAACATGGGGACGGTCTGCTACGACTTTGAAAGGGACCGGAAAGCGCCGGTTATCCGAAAAAAGGCAGACATCTATCATAAAGGGCAGATTGTCGGGCATGTGCCATGGCCTATACCACTGAAAAGCTGGCCCATCGGAACCCGAATATCCTGATCTTCGGCCTGGCCATTCTCGGGTTGGTCATTTTTTCGCTGGCCTTTGTCACCGGCCTGTTTTTTAAACGCATTCTCAAAAAACTGTTCCTCCGGTTGAATGTGATCTCTGACGCATATGCCACAGGGACTGAACTTGCGGTGGGGGAAGAACTGCCGTACCTGGAATTCCAGCCGTTGATCCGGATTCTAAAGGATATGCGTGACAAATTAAATGCCCAGTTCCGTGATACCCAGGCCGCAGAGAAAAAATACCGGAGCATTTTCGAAAATGCGGTGGAAGGGATCTACCGTTCCACACCGGACGGCAGTACAATTGAAGTCAACCCGGCCCTGGCCCGGATTCTCGGCTATGATTCACCCCGGGACCTGATGCAGTCCGTCTCCAATATCGGCGAGCAATTTTATGTTGATCCGGAAATCAGAAATGAATATATCCGGCTTACGCAAAAAAGCGGCATTGTTTCCAACTTTGAAGTCCAGCTCCGGGCAAAGGACGGCAGCACCGGCTGGCTGATCCTCAACTCCCGGCCGATTTTTAATAAAAAAGGAGAACTGGTACTCATCGAAGGCATGGCCAAAGACATCACACAGCAGAAAATGGCCGAGGATGAAAGAAAGGACCTGGAAAAGCAGCTTTACCATTCCCAGAAACTTGAATCCGTGGGAAGGCTTGCCGGCGGCGTGGCCCATGATTTTAACAACATGTTAAGCATCATCCTTGGTTTTACGGAAATCAGCCTGGACGACCTGCCCCAGGACCTTCCGGTGTATGATAACCTCCTTGAGATCAAGTCGGCCGCCCAACGATCCGCCGATCTTACCCGGCAACTCCTCGCCTTTGCCAGTAAGCAGACCGCTTCACCCAAAATTTTGAATTTAAACGAAATCGTATCCGGTATGCTCAAGATGCTCAAACGCCTGCTCGGAGAAGACATCAGCCTTGATTTTTTCCCGGGGACTCACCTTGGAACGGTGAACATGGACCCGTCTCAGATAGACCAGATACTGGCAAACCTGTGCATCAACGCCCGGGACGCCATCACCGGTACCGGCCGGGCCCGGTGCCATATCCATTAAAACCGAATCCATCTTTCTTGACGAGGCATACTGCCGGCATCATCCCAAAATTGCCCCGGGTCCTTACGTCATGCTGTCCGTCACCGACAATGGGTGCGGTATGGATGAATCCGTCAAAAAAGATATATTTGAGCCTTTTTTTACAACCAAGGAAAGAAAAAAAGGAACCGGCCTTGGGCTTTCAACGGTTTACGGTATCGTCAGGCAATACAAAGGAAACATTGAAGTTGACAGTGAACCGGGCCATGGAACAACCTTCAGGCTCTATTTTCCCGTCTACCAGGGATCAGCGCCGGAAAAATCCGACCATACCGCAGAGAACTTAACCGTCCAGGCCAAAGAAACGATCCTTCTCGTGGAAGATGAACATCCGTTGCTGGCCATGGCCCAGCAAATGCTTAAGCGTTTGGGCTACCATGTGTTAACGGCGGATTCTCCCAAAAAAGCCATTGATATTTCAAGGAATCATCCGGAAAAGATCCATCTTTTGATGACGGATGTGATCATGCCGGGAATGACCGGCCGGGATCTGGCCGACCGGTTGTCCGGGGAGCGGCCGGGCATCCGCTGCCTCTATGTTTCCGGCTATACCAGCGACGTTATCGCCCCCCAGGGGGTTTTGGAAAATGATGTCCACTTTATGCAAAAGCCCTTTACCATAAAGGTGCTGGCAACAAAGCTTCGCGAAGTTCTGTCATAACAGAATGTGGCAAATTTCGAATTTTGCCCAGTCGGTACTGATTTAAAAAGCTTACGGCCGCTGAAAGCAGTATCTTGCCGATACGTTACCCGTTTAAATCCCGATGGGATCTCCGGCCGCGAACCGGGGCTCATGCAGGGGGATCAGGATGTCGGCCTCATCCTTGATCTCTTTCATGATGTCATAGGCCGAATAGACATCCACATGGGTGCCCGGCGGAATCAGCTCCATTTCCATGCCCCTGATTTCCGCCGGGGGGTTGTAGTTTTCTTCAATAATGCAGAATCCCGTGATGGCGGCCCGGCCTTTGGGGGTGTCAATGAACACGGTCAACCCGCCTCTGGTATGGACCGGGGTATGTTTGACATGGATGCCCTCAACAATGGGGCCGTCCATGCTGACCACCCGGATCTGGCCGTTTTCTTCAACATCTTCGATGTAATCTTCTAAGTACCGGTAATCCAGAGGATGGGGGTTGTGAATGGATTCAAGCTCCTGCTCATGAATGTAAAACAGGGCGTTTTCACATTTATAATCGTTTTCACAATGGTCATTGTGCAGATGGGTATGAATGACGATGTCAATATCTTCCGGGGCGAGCCCGTGTTGTTCAAGGCCCTGCTCAAAGGTGTAGATTTTTCCCCCGATGGCCTTTTCCCGCTCCGGGGACTGGATGGGGTTCATTTCTCCTGTATCCACTAAAATGTTCTTTTCCCCGCCTTTGATCACCCAGGTGAAAATAGGGATGGTATAGGTCTGCCCCTGGCCGTACTGGTAGGTCATCATACTCTTGTCAAATACTTTGGTTCCCATGGCAACGGGATGGATGGTGTAGTTCATGATTTTCCTTGATTATATGTCAGTTGTGCACATGGACGTCAGTTTGGCCTTAAGGTCTTCCGGCACAGTGGTGAACCCCTCTAAAACAGACCAGAGGATTTCCCGGACAATGGCGGTTTTGGGCCGGCCGGAAAGCATCTGCACATCCAGGGTTTTAAGGTCGATAACGATATTTTCAAAATTGGAATATGGCAGGTCCGCCTTTGGCAGCGCCTCCCGGATCTCCTGGACAACACTTTCCAGAACAGTCTTATCAGAATCGTTTAGCACCGGGCCCGGGCCAAGGGCGGCCGGGGGCTGATCCGGCTGATATCCGGGGGCCGGTTTCACGTCAAGAACCCTTAAGCCCTGATCCGTAATGCCGATGCCGCCGGCAAGGGTTTTAAGCTCGGCATATTCCTGAAGGAAAAGGGACTGGGCGGTCATGTCAATCTGGTCCTTTTCCATGCCAAGGGCTTGACCAACCTCATACATGGACACCTGGACAGTGGGATCTGATTCCGCCTGAGTGCAGAGTTCAGTCAAAAAAACTTTTTCTTCCGGTGATTGGAATGCCATAGGATATATCCTTTTTTTTAAGCTTTTTAAATTCAATTCCCGCAATAAAGATCCATATAATTAAAAAAGCTGTCTTCATACCCTCTTTTGAACCCATTGACGTATGATGGCGACTTGTCCGGCCCCATGACCTGAAGATGCCGGTCCCGGTTTCTCATCATTTCAAGTTGGTAGCCGGCATGGCCTGCGCCAAGGCTCCGAACGCTGATACAGATAGTGTTCATGGCATCCTGTTTGGCCAGTTCGTCGGCATAATCGCTGCCGGATCGGTATTCTTCAGGATCCATCCCGGCACTTGAGTAGATGCACCCTGGGGCTGTTATCATAAACCACAGGGCAAAAAAAACCGATAAGGTCTTTAAAGACATTTTCATTTCCGGATCTCCTTTACTGTTTGGGCTGCCGTTATTGGGGCATGCTTTTTAGGATAACCATTTTT
The DNA here is from genome assembly GCA_963663165.1 of uncultured Desulfospira sp. Classification (GTDB taxonomy): domain Bacteria; phylum Desulfobacterota; class Desulfobacteria; order Desulfobacterales; family Desulfobacteraceae; genus Desulfospira. Next base: position 3,218,206 of record OY760175.1, read on the forward strand.
CTTTAAATGACAAACTCCGGTTAAAATAAAAAAGGGGGCCGAAAATCAACATCGGCCCCCTTTGGGGAAACACGCCGTCCCCAACAAAATTTGTAACTATTCAAGCTAATGCTGAACAGTTACCCCAATTTTACAGAATCTGCTTGAGAAAAAGCTTGGTCCGGGCATGGCTCGGGGCGGTAAAGAAATGCTCCGGGGTCCCTTCCTCAATAATCTGGCCCTGGTCCATGAAAATCACCCGGTCGGCCACCTCCCGGGCAAATCCCATTTCATGGGTCACGCAGACCATGGTCATTCCCTCTTTGGCCAGGGTTTTCATCACATCGAGAACCTCGCCGATCATCTCGGGGTCCAGGGCCGATGTGGGCTCGTCAAAGAGCATGATCTTGGGATCCATGGCCAGGGCCCTGGCAATGGCCACCCGCTGCTGCTGTCCCCCGGACAGATTGGCGGGCCAGGCATGGGCCTTGTTGGCAATGCCGACTTTTTCCAGCAGGGTCATGGCTTTTTCCTCACGCTCCTTTTTCCCCCTTTTTCTGACCAGTTTCTGGGCCAGGGTGACATTGCCCAGGATGGTCTGATGGGGAAACAGGTTAAAGGACTGAAATACCATGCCCATTTCCCTGCGCAGTTTGTTGATATTGGTTTTGGGGTCAAACAGGTCCACTCCGTCCACCAGGATCTGTCCGCGGTCCGCGGTTTCCAGGCGGTTGAGGCAGCGCAGAAAGGTTGATTTTCCGGAGCCGGACGGCCCGATCACCACAACGACTTCCCCTGCGTCAATAAAGTTGGAGACATTATCCAGGGCCTTGACCTCATGGGGAACAAAAAAAGTTTTATAAAGATTTTTGATTTCAATCATTTTGAGGCGGTCCTCCTTTCCAGGTACTGTACAAACATGGACAGGGTAAATGTCATGCTCAAATAAAGCACCGCACACAAAAACCAGAGTTCAAAGGTTTGAAGACTGGTGGTGATCCCTTCACGGGTGGCTTTGGTCAGTTCGGTTACCGATATCATGCCCAGAAGGGATGAGTCCTTGATCAGATTGATAAACTGGCCGGCAAGGGGGGGCAGGATGGTTTTCAAGGCCTGGGGCAGGATAATGTGAAACATGGTCTGAAAATAGGTCATCCCCTGGGAGCGCGCGGCCTCAATCTGCCCGGGATGGATGGCTTCAATGCCGGCCCGAACGATCTCGATCACATAGGCCCCGGTAAATACGGACAAGGCCATGATGCCATACCATTCCGGCGGAATGATGGGCAGCCCGTGCATGCCTAGAATTCCGTTGATGGTGGTGCCCAGAACAAAGTAAAAAATCATGATCTGAACCAGCAGGGGCGATCCCCTGATAATTTCCACATAGGTAATGGCAGACCACTTGAGGACCGGGGTGTCCGATACCCGGGCCACCCCGCCGATGATGCCGAGCAGCACCCCGAAGATGGTGGACATAAAAGAGATCTTGAGGGTAATCCACAGCCCCTTGAGCAGAATGCCCGGCTTCCAGCCCCCCTTGTATTCGGCAATAATATCGCCAGGAGAGACCATGTCCCCTTCAACCCAGTCAAAAGAGCCCTTGGGAACGGTGTAAGTGGTGGTATCCCCGTCCACTTCCACAGCAAGGGCGACTTGATCCCCCTTTTCGGTGATGGATGCAATTTCACCGTCTCCTTCGGCGTAAATGGTGACCATGGGATGGTATATGAAATACCGGGGCACCATGAACCAGCGCCATTTGTATTCCACGGCCGCCGTTGCGCCGTATATGGCACCGATGACAAGCCCCATCACAATCAAAAACCCGACAATGGAGACCGTGTACGCTGCGGGATTGCTCAGTCGTTTAATATTGGATACATTCTTTTCCATACAAAAATAACCTTTAAAAAAAGCCGGCAGTCTTCTGACTGCCAGCTTTATTCTCTATCGTGTTTGGACAAAAAGTTATCCAGATGCAAGGCCCGGAAAAAACGGCAACCGGAGCAACCTTCAGGGGTGTGAGAATTGCCGTTTTTTTCTAAAACGCAGCAGATGGACGGCTTTTCGTTCAAATGCTATTTACTTTGCCAGCTCTTTCTGCCAGTCGTTGGACTTAATCCATTTGTCATAAGATTTCTGCCATCTGCCGTCGTTCTTGTACTGGCGGATGAAGTTGTTCAAAAAGTTGACAAAATCCGGGTCCCCTTTTTTCAGGCCAATGGCCAGAGGCTCAAAGGTAAAGGGTTGGTTTAAGGCATAGGTTTTGCCTTCGCCGTGGGCGGCCTGGAAGAACTCAACCAGGGGAAGGTCATAGACAAAGGCATCAGCATTGCCCTGAATCACCTCCATGGCCCCTTCGGATTCCACCTCAAATGACTTGTAGGTGGCCTTTGGGATGTATTTTTTGACCGCCTGCTCACCGGTGGTGCCCAGTTTTGAACAGACCACATATTTGGGATCATTCAGGTCCTTATAAGAGTTGATGCTCCCCTTGTGTTTGTTGTTCACGATAATGGCCTGACCTACAATTATATAGGGATCTGAAAAGCAGATTTTAAGGTTTCTCTCCTGGGTAACGGTCATGCCGCCGATGATGACATCAATTTTATCGGTGACCAGAGAGGGGATAATGCCGTCCCATGCAGTGTTTACCGGTTCAAACTCAACGCCCATGGCCTTGGCAAGGTGCTTGGCCATGTCAATGTCGAATCCCATGTAGTTGCCTTTGGTGTTGGTCATTTCAAAGGGCAGGTAACCGGATTCAAACCCCACCCGAATTTTTCCGGCTTTAAGGATGGATTCAATGTGGGATTTATTGGCCAGTTCAATATCGGCACAGAACCCGGGGGCGGATACCAGCACAAAGGCCAGTACAAATAAGGATACAGCAATCTTTTTCATCTCTTTTCCTCCTATGAAATTTTTTATGTCTGAACAAAAACCGTTCATGAGTAGGTTTAATACTTAGCATAATATTTTTAAATGGCAAGGAATATTTTCCAGCCATGTAAGGCCTTGCCGTGGGCTTGACTTGCCTTAAATTTCCGTCGTATGATTTAATTTTTTCAAACCGCTTAAAAAAATAAAGGCCCCATAAGGTTGATAAAGCGCCTTTCCCCCAAAAAACGCAGCCATTCCAAATTGAAGATTCTGGCCGTTTCCGACTGGGAAGACACTGATCTTGCCCGGCAGGTGACGGACAAAACCCTGGGACCGGTGGACCTGATCATCTCCTGCGGGGACCTGCCCCCGGAATACCTTTCGTTTTTAAGGGACCGCCTGGACGCCCCGCTGTTCTATGTCAAGGGGAACCATGACCTAAGGTACACCCGCACCAACCCTTTGGGCTGCCGGAATATTCATGCCCGGGTGGTGACCGTCAACCGGTTGAATATCCTGGGACTTGAAGGGTCCATGTGGTATAACGGCGGGGCCAATCAGTACACGGAAACCATGATGAGGCGGACCATCTCCCGGCTGTGGTTCAACATCCTGATAAAGGGCCGCATTCATATGGTGGTCACCCATGCCCCTCCGCGGCACATCCATGACCGGGAAGATCCCTGTCATATGGGGTTTGAATGCTTTAACACCCTTATCCTGAAACAACGGCCCCTCTATTTTTTTCACGGCCATGTTCACCAGGCGTTTGAGACCATGGAAGACCGGATCACCCGGGTGAGCGGCACCCGGGTGATCAATACCTGCGGATTTACCATTATGGAAATTAAGCCATGAAACATATTTTTCAGTCCTTGTTTTCCCCCAAAAAACATTCAGAGGAAAGTGGCCTTTCCGCGTTCAACCGGCAGCGGGTTGAAACCGAAGATGTCCAGTTTATTGACCATGGCATCACCACCATGCCATTGGAGGATATCATCGGCAGCGTAGGCAAATACGATGATTTCGACTCTCAGTTCAGGCCAAGAAAGCATGTTGACAGCAACCGGTTTAACAGCATCAAACAGGCCATGAGGGAGGGAAAGCCCATCCCCCCGGTTAAATTGTACCAGATCCGGAACGAGTATTATGTGGTGGATGGAAACCACCGGGTCGCGGCCGCAAAAGAGCTTGGCTGGACGGAAATCTCAGCCAAAGTCGTGGAGCTGCTGTCCAGTGAAAACACCATGGAAAACATGCTCTACCTGGAAAGGAAAAAATTTTACATCGCCACAGGCCTGCCCGAAGAGATCCAGCTGACCGAAGTGGGAAAATACAACTATCTCGAGTCCCAGATCAAAAAGCACCAGGTCTTCCTGGCCGGACAGTCCGGCAGGGACTGTGACCGGCAAAAAGCCGCCCGGGACTGGTACAATACCATCTACACCCCCCTTGCCACCATTATCGGCAACAGCGGGCTCCTCAAGTACTTCCCCAACCGGACCGTGGGGGACCTGTACACCTATATTGCCTACCACCACTGGGAAAGAAGCTCCAACCGGCGGTTCGGCATCGGCATTGACCAGCTCATTCCCAAAAGCATGGAAGGGTTCCGGAAAGCCATGCTGGAGAAAAAAACCCCGGATTACCCGGAAATGAAACGGAGCATCACCGCCTTTGTGCTGGTGAATACAGACCCCAAATTAGAGTATCAGATCGTTGACCTGTTGTTTGACATTGAAGAGATCAAGGAGGTCCATGCGGTTCACGGCCCGGTGGATCTCCTGGTCAAAGCGGTGATCAAACGGGACCTTCTGGCTTCCGATGCCGAGGTCATCGCTGAATTTGTAGAGATGCAAATCCGCCAGCTGGACGGGATCACCCGGACCCAGACCATGATCCCGGGACTGTCCAAGGTAAAAGAAGGCATCATCTGTTAATATGGGGGCTTAGGCTGAAGGGAAGCCTGCCGAAACCATCTTTACCTTCGGTATGAGCCCCTTCAGCCCTCAGCCTATCCACCTTAAGCCCCATTGTAACTGTCTGAAAAAAATAAAATAATTAAATCGTTGACAGCTTTTTATTTTAGCTCTAAGTTTAAGGCTTTGGAAAAATATATATTCTTTTGTACAGTAACAAGGAGAGTTTTACATGTGTCGTCTGTTTGCACTTACCAGCAGTGATCCGGTTTCCCCCATGCTGGCCATCAAGGCACTGGATGTCATGAAAGAAGGACATGACGGATCAGGCGTAGGCCTGCTGCTTCAGGATCTTGGCGGACCCTTTGAAGAAATCAAGGACTGCCCTATTTTATCCGGCATCTTTACGGAAGAAGGGCTTCGCCGCCTGGACCTTTTCATGATGGATATGGGGTTTTTGACCAAATATAAAATCTCCTTGAAAGTTCCCAAAAAATGCGTGGAAGGCACCCCGAGAAGGGGGGTCTACCTGATCCGGGCCTATGAACTTCCCGAGCACTGGGACCAGTATACCCAGGAAGAAATTGAAAGACGGTTTCTGGAAATCCGGGTGAAACTCAAGGAAATGGGTGAAGAAAAACAGGACATGATTGTCTTTTCTTTCTGGCCCGACGCCATCATGATCAAGGAAATCGGTGATCCCATGCAGCTGGCCGAATACTTAGGCCTGGACAGAAAGGAACTCAGGGCCCGGGTGATCATGGCCCAGGGGCGGCAGAACACCAACTATGCCATCAACCTTTATGCCTGCCATCCGTTTTTTATCAGCGGGTACTGCACCATGACCAACGGTGAGAACACGGCGTTTATCCCCATTAAAGATTTTCTGATGTCCAGGGGGATTCCAGGGTATACCGGCTACCAGTCCGACTCCGAAGTCTTTGCCCATATTCTGCATTTTTCCATGATGGAACTTGGTTTAGGGATTGAAGGGTACAAACATGTGATTACCCCCCTTCAAAGGGAAGCCCTTGAAATTCATCCCAATGCAGACTTCTTATTTCACCTGAAACGGACCTGCCGGCCCCTGATCATTGACGGGCCCAACTGCGTTATCGGCACCCTGCCGGACCATTCCCTGTTCATGGTTCAGGACAGAAAAAAACTGCGCCCCGGCGTTGTGGGCGGCAACCCCGGCATGTTTGGATTTTCATCGGAAATCTGCGGCCTGGATGCCGTGATCCCCGACCGGGACACCTCAAAAGATATTCAACCCATGCACCTTGACACCGCTATTGTTGGCCCTGAACGCCAGGAGGTAAATATATGTCGTCAAACAGAAGCCTTGAGCCTTCCTCTTTAAGCTTAAACGATCTGCCCTGGCAGATTCAGTACAATAATGACCGCTGCACCCTTTGCGGCCAATGCACGGCGGTTTGTCCGGTAAAGGCCATTGAGCTGACGGTTTTCAGAAAAAGAAACCTGAGGACCTCGGTGAACCAGCCCCACAGCCATTCCAACGAGTACACCACCTTTTACGGCATCAGCCAGAAGACCCGGGTGGAAAATGCCTGTATCGGCTGTGCCATGTGTACCATGGTCTGTCCCAATGACGCCATCCGGCCCGTCAAAAATCAAGGCCTTGACCGCTTAAAATTCCATATCAACCAAAAGGGGATCCCCAGACGGCGCGGGGGCCGCAGAAATTCATCTTTTTCCGTGCTGGACCGGATTAAGTTCACCCGGATCTCCATGCTCACAGACCCGGCCCTGGATGCGGGCCGTCACGAATTTGAAATGCGGACCCTCCTGGGACGGGTGCTGCCCCCCAGAGAAAACATGAAGCGCCTTCAGGAAAAGGGCTGGGTCCCGCCGGTCCGGGAAATCTATCCGTTGATCATCGGAGGCATGTCCTTTGGCGCCCTGTCTCCCACCATGTGGGAAGGGCTTCAGATGGGGGTGGCCTACTTAAATGAAGAAATGAACATGCCCGTGCGCATGTGCACCGGAGAAGGGGGCTGTCCCCCCCGGCTGCTGAGATCCCGCTTTCTAAAATATGTGATTCTCCAGATTGCCTCAGGGTATTTTGGATGGGATGAAATCATCCACGCCATTCCCCATATGAAAGAAGACCCCTGCGCCGTTGAAATCAAATACGGCCAGGGCGCCAAGCCCGGGGACGGCGGCCTTTTAATGTGGCACAAGGTCAACAAACTTATTGCCGCCATCCGGGGGGTTCCCCAGGGCGTGAGCCTGCCCTCTCCCCCCACCCACCAAACCCAGTACTCCATTGAGGAGTCCGTGGCCAAGATGATTTTGTCCATGTCCATGGCCTGGGGATTCAGGGTGCCGGTTTACCCGAAAATTTCGGCGTCCTCCACCTCCCTTGCCGTCATGAACAACTTGACCCGGAACGAGTATGCCGGGGGCCTGGCCATTGACGGAGAAGACGGGGGAACCGGCGCGGCCTATTCCGTATCCATGGACCACATGGGCCACCCCATTGCCAGCTGTATCCGGGACAACTACCTGAACCTCACCAAGCTGGGCAAACAAAACGAGATTCCCATCTTTGCCGGCGGCGGCATCGGAAAGAACGGCAACCTGGCCGCCAATGCCGCCGCCCTGATTATGCTGGGCGCCTCGGGTGTCCAGATCGGCAAGTATGTCATGCAGGCGGCGGCCGGATGTGTGGGAACCGAAGAAGACCGGTGCAACGTTTGCAACGTAGGGGTATGCCCCAAGGGAATCACCTCCCAGGACCCCAGGCTTTACCGGCGCCTGGACCCCGAAGACGTGGCCCAGCGGCTGGTGGATCTGTTTGTCTCCTTTGATACGGAACTCAAAAAAATCGTGGCCCCCCTGGGACGGTCCACATCTTTGCCCATCGGAATGTCCGATGCCCTTGGAATTGACGACCATGCTGTTGCTCAACGCCTCAGTATCAAGTACGTGGTTTAAAAGGAGGCTGCCATGAAATCCAGCGACTATATTTTTGTACCCGGCAAAAGAGAAGAAAAAAGAATTCCCTCCAGGGTATTAGAAGAGACCATCCACCAGCACATCAGGGGTGGACAACGAAAACTTGAAGTTGAGGCATTCGGCCAGCACGGTATTGGCGGAAGGCTCTGGGATGCCGGACAGGACCCCACCCATATCCGGGTCATCGGCCATCCGGGCCAGCGGGCCGGTTCTTTGGGAACACCCAACACCACCATTGAAATCATGGGACCGGCGTCGGATGACGTGGGCTGGCTGAACGCCGGGGCACAGATCATTATCCACGGCAGCGCCTCTAACGGGATCATGAACGGGGCGGCCCAGGGAAAGGTTTATGTGGGCGGCTCTATCGGGGCCCGGGGCATGACCATGACCAAACACAACCCCCGGTTTGAGCCCCCGGAACTCTGGGTTCTAGGGGCTGCAGGAGATTATTTCGGCGAGTTCATGGCCGGCGGCATTGCCGTGATCTGCGGCCATGGATTCGGCACCGACAACTCCATCATGGGGTACCGCCCCCTGGTGGGCATGGTGGGCGGCAAGGTCTTTGTCCGGGGAAGCGTGGACGGGTTCAGTAAAAAAGATGCCCGAATTGCCCCCCTGTCCGACCAGGACTGGAGCTGGTTGTTGGCCAACCTGAAAACCTTTCTGGAAAACATCGACAAGGCCGACCTGTTCAATTCCCTGTCCCACCGGCCGGACTGGCAGCTTCTGACTTCCAAATCCCCTCAGGATAAAGCCGCCAGCGGGCAGCAGCTTTCCATGGCCGCATTCAGGGCCGAAGTCTGGGACCGGGAACTGGGCCGGGGCGGATTGATCGGAGACCTTCAGGAAACTGAACAGGGAACGGTTCCGTTAATTACCAAAGCAGAGTTCCGGCGGTATGTTCCGGTATGGGAACAGGGCAGGTACCAGTCTCCCTGCCAGGCCGCATGCCCCACGGGCATTCCGGTCCAGGACCGGTGGGCCATGGTCCGTGCCGACAACATTGACGAAGCCATTTCCATGGGCCTGGAATATACCCCCTTCCCGGCCACGGTCTGCGGCTATCTTTGCCCAAGCCCCTGTATGGCCTCCTGTACCCGGAATATGGAAAACATGAACCCCATTGATGTCAGGCTTCTAGGCCGTGCCGGGGAAAAGGTAACGCCCCCGGCACCAGCGCCCAAAACCAACAAACGGGTGGCCGTCATCGGGGCCGGCCCCGGCGGTATTGCCGCGGCATGGCACCTGACCCTCAGGGGCCACACAGCCGTGATCTTTGACGGCGGGGACAAACTTGGCGGAAAGATTTCCTCGGTCATCCCGGAATCCCGGATACCTAGGGAAACCCTGGAATCCGAACTGAACCGAATCAAAGAGCTGGTCCCCGATATCCGCCTAAAGCAGCCCATTGATGACAAGGAGTTTTCCAGAATCAAGTCTGACTACGAGTTCGTTGTTGTGGCGGCGGGGGCCAGTAAACCAAGGACACTGCCTGTCCCCGGCATAGAGCATGCCGTGTTTGCCAATGATTTTCTTGAAAATGCCAAACGTGTCAATTTCAAGCCGGGCAAACGGATCGTGATTATCGGGGCCGGAAACGTAGGCTGCGATGTGGCCACCGAAGCCCACCGGTTAGGGGCAAAAGACATTACCCTGATCGATGTCCAGAAACCGGCAGCATTTGGCAAGGAAAAAGAGGATGCTGAAAAATGCGGCGCCAAATTCAAATGGCCCCTGTTTACAAAGGAAATCTCAAAAAGAGGGGTTACCCTCAAGGATGATACCCTTCTGCCGGCCGATACCGTGGTCATTTCCATTGGGGATGTTCCGGATCTTACCTTTCTTGGCAAGCAGGTTGAGCTGAACAACGGCCTTGTGGGCGTGGATGAATTTAACCGGACCTCAGACCCCAAAGTGTTTGCCATCGGCGACATTGTGGCGCCCGGGCTGATCACTGATGCCATTGGCATGGGAAAACGGGCCGCCCTCAATATTGACCGGCTCCTTGCAGGGGAAAAACCGGATCAGGTCAAAGAGGGCACCATGATTGCCAAAGACCGGGTCAAACTCGAATACTATGATCCCAAAAAAGATGCCATGAACATGGCAGAGTGCGGGGCGGACTGCGCTTCCTGCGGCAACTGCCGGGACTGCGGCATTTGTGTGGCCGTCTGCCCGGAAGGGGCCATTGAACGGGTCGCCCTTGAAGATAACGGATTTGAATATACCGTGGATGAAACCAAGTGCATTGGGTGCGGATTCTGCGCCGGTGCCTGCCCTTGCGGGATATGGGCCATTGTTCCCAATACCCCATTGTAGCCCATTCGGGCAGCATTTAGCTTTTAGCTGTTAGCGCCTGTAGCCGCCGATTTCAAAAGGTGCTAGCTAACAGCTAATTGCTAACAGCTAACGGCTTAATAAAAACCAGAACAAACGATCTGATCATTTATATATGGATAAATCCAAAGGAATTTGATTCCACTGATTTTCTTTGAGGCTACCGGGAGACGTCCCCATCTGCGTTGGGATCCTTGAAATCCCAGTATTTTGTTATCGTACCGACCGACCCGCCCATGTCATCCATCCCGTTATATTCCCATTCAATACGGCTGTAGTTAAGCGAGATCTCTTCAACCGGGCGCCCCCCCTGGCCGAATGAATCTGAAATATTGATACTGGTGATGATGACTTCCCAAAGCTTAATTTGATACAACGGATGCAGCGTGCCGGACATGGTGGTGGTGATGACTTTGAGTTCTGCAGTTTCAATATCCCTCCTGTGGCAGCACAGATCCATGAGGGGAAGGCTGGATGAGTCAATAACCTTTGAGATCCTCAAATCGCCATGCTGGACCGCACCGATTCTCCGGCTATCGCCGCTGCCCATCATACTGGACCGGTCCACACTGGTTGCGACATTGTGGGAAAACCCTTCAATTCGGATCCACCCCGCGTGTGCCATGTCTTGGCTTTCCCCCTCTATGCCCTCAATTTTCATAAAAATGGCATTGGACATGTTGCTTCTCCTTTTGTGATAGCCTTTAGCATGCTGATAAAGCTATTTATATGAAAGAATCTGCAAGCTGCTGTAATTCTTTCATGCTTTGTTGTGGGCTGAACCGGATTAACAATCCAATCGGCCCGTGGCCGTTAGTTCGTATTTTCTCTTAAATCCGCAGATTCCAGTTTATTCAATGCGCTTACGACAGCATGCTTATCATATATTATATTTCTATACAGACAACATCTTTTTATATCCAGCAGTGGACGAATAAATTCAATCAGCCGCATACCCCATTAAAATCTCCATATGCCCCGTGTGGTCATCCACTTTTTCTTTGATGATTTCAAACCCGCATGTTTGATAGAATGCCATACTTTTGGGATTTTCTTTATATACTGCAAGTTCGAGCCTGTTCCTTAGGGATGTTGCTTTATCCATTAACTTTCGCCCAATACCCTTTCCCTGAAATACGGGGGCCACAAACATGGCCGCCAGCACATCGCCGTGAAGGCAGAAAAATCCCTTTACGGTTTGATTTTCTATAAAAATATAGGTGTCGGAACGGGGAATATAAATGTCGCGCATGGCATCCATGTTTGATTCCCAAAAGGCCTTATCCATAAACCCATGGGCCTGTATGGAAGCGTTTAGCCAGATATCCAGCACAGCATGGATGTCTTGGGGCCCACACTTTCGTATCATTTCCCCCCTCCTTCAGCCTTTTTTGACGGAAACAGGGCATTGGTTTTTCCGGTGATATAATAGGCCGCAAGCCCGGTCCATTCCCTTGCCGCCATGGCCAGAATGCGCAGATTTCCGGAAAAATTCAACCCGGGCTCTATTTCCCGGTCCGGCGGGGTAAAATGATCCACGGGGTATGGAATCACCGGCCAGCCCAGCTGATTAAACACCCCCACCGAACGGGGCATGTGGGCGGCCGACGTTACCAGGACCCAGACCTGCCCAGGTTCCGGATGGGCCAAGTTCTTTGAGAACAACCCGTTTTCATAGGTATTTCTCGATTTTTCCTCAAACAGGAAAGAGGCGGTATCCAAACCCAGGGCCTCAAAAACCGGCCGGGCCGTGTCCGTACATTTCCATTCCTGGCCTGTGGGGTCCCCTGATCCGCCCGTAAACAGATGGACCGCATCGGGGTAGGCCCTGACCAGGCGGATAAACCCCACATACCGGTCCGCTGAAGCATTCAATTCCGGCTGATGCCACAGCCGGCTTAACTTGCTGATTTCCGCACCGCCCAGCATGATCACCCCATCCACCTTTTCGGGAAGTTCCGGATTGGCGGGAAAGCGCTGTTCCAGGGGGGCCAGCAGCATCATGCCCAGGGGAAAAACCGTGATCACCGACATGGCCAGAACCACGCCGGACAGTATCCACCTGGCCCGTTTCACTTTACCGGCAAACCAGAACAGCATCCCGGCCAGGGCAGAAAACACCAACAAAAAATCAGGCGAGATCACCAGCCAGATCAGCTTGGACAACCAGAAAAACACCGTATCCATCATGGGGCCTGTCTCCTGAGAAATAGACGTGACTTATTAATCGTTATCCCTTTAGGCAAAGGCAGGATACCTTCTTCCTTCAGTCTAACCCCCTTCAGCCTTCAGCCTAATTCCCTGCCCTGGGAAACAGCAAAGACCGGATCCAGCCCCAGAGGGTATTGCCTTCAAGAATTTTTTTTTCATTTTCAGCCAGGACCCGGTTCATCTCTTCCGTATCGCCATACCGGTCTTTTCGGGTAATGATCGGCCGGTCCGGGTCCAGGGTCTTGATCACCCGGGCCGGATTGCCCCCGGCAATGACATTGGTCGGAATGTCACAGGTCACCACGGCACCGGCACCGATAATGGAATTCCTGCCAATGGTCACCCCTTTGCAGACAATGGCCGAATCTCCGATCCAGACATTTTCTTCCAGTACCACCCGGCTGGTCTCCTGTGGCGGCAGGGACCGGTCATAGATGCCGTGCCAGTCTGAATCCGTGATATAGGCGTTGCTGGCCAGCATGGACGAGTCTTTGATCACAATGGAATTGGCCGCGCTGATCCTTACCCCCGGGGAGATCAGGACATGGTCACCGATGACGATACCGTCAATATCTTTGCTTTCAGACCAGACCGTCAGCCTTGTCTTTTTATCTGAACAGCCCAGAAGGGTGATGTTGTTTCCGATACGGACCGGGCCGCCGAACACCTCAATATGCCAGGGTTTGACAATAAAGGGATTATCCCCCAGGGACGTCAGTTTCGGCGACAGGTAACGGCGGACATAGAAATTGAGAAAACGGTACCAGGCCTTTTTAAGATAATAGGGCCGATAGTCTTTCATCAGTTGGCGGTTTCCGTAAACACAGCCCCTTTCCAGGCCGAATGGCAAAACAGGCGGCTGGCCGGGGTCAGGCCGTAAATGGCGTCGGCGGCCATGACCACCACCGCATTGGTCCAGGAAATCTTTTCTTCGGGCCAGATGACCATATCCGGATAGGTATACCCGCACCAGAAGGTTTTATCCCGGTAGACCCGGTCCATGATCCAGGAAAAGACAATCCCGGCTTTTTTCCGGTCTCCCATGGCATTGAGGGCCAGGACCAGTTCACTGGTTTCAGCAATGGTTACCCAGGGCTGGTCTGACACGCACCGGCAGCCCTGGCCTTCGATGACATACTTGCTCCAGTGGCGGTCGATCCGGGCTCGGGCCTTTTCTCCCCGGAGGGCGCCGCAGAGGATGGGATAGAACCAGTACATGGAGTACCGGGCTTTGGAAACGTTATATTTGTGAGGATTTTCCTGAATGGACCGTTCCAGAAGCCCAAAGGCGTTTTGCCATTCCGGCCGGTTTTTACCCAGAATACCGGCAACGGCAAGGGCGGCTTTAAGGCTCATGAAGATTGAACTGGAGCCGGCCAGAAGCGACATGGGATCAGCCTTGCCTTCCGGGCTTTTAGCCCAGAAGATTTCCCCGGTCCGGGTCTGAAGTTCCAGGGCAAATTCAATGCCCTTTTCCATAACAGGCCAGAAGGATTTCAGCCACTGGATATCCCGGGTAATAAGAAAAGCATGGAAAAGGCCCACCGCCGGATAGCAGGCCATGTGGGTTTCACAGGTCCGGTCTTCGGGCTGGCCGTCCATATAGGAGGAATACCAGGAACCGTCGCCATTCTGATTGGCCCCGAGCCATTCATAGGCCTTCCAGGCCGCTTGGAAATCCCCCCCGATATTCAAGCCCATGGCGGATTCCACCAGGTCCCAGGGGTCTGTTTTGCCGTTCTCATGCCAGGGGATATCCCCTGACGGGCGTTGAAGACCGGCGATCATGCCGACAACTGAGTCAATGTTCAGATCTGAAAGCGGTTTGATTATTTGCCTGCTGCAAGGCATGGCCTGGTCTCCAAGTTCATAATATCCTCTCATTCTTTTGACAAAAGCGCTTTAACCTACCAAATCCCTCTGTTTTTTACAAGAAGTCCCGCATTTTTTATTCATGAATATATATTCATAAAGATCCGCCCCGGGACAACTGCCGGATTCAGGATTCCCAATGCCCAAGCTAATTTACCTATAACTTTCTGATATATAAAATTTTTCTAACTCTAATTTAATGGATTTCAATAAAAATTTTTTCCTTGACAACCCGGGCTATCATCTGGTACTCAAAACTGAATGCTCATTCATAACCGCATGAATTAAATGTTCAACTTAGGAGGTAATCATGGTAAGAAAAGTCAGAAAGGCGGCAGTCATTGGCTCTGGAATCATGGGAGGGGGGATCGCGGCCCTTCTTGCCGGCGCCGGCGTCAAAGTCCTGCTCCTGGATATTGTTCCTTTTGATTTGAAAGATGAGGAAAAAAACGACCCCCAGGCCAGAAACCGACTTGTACAGGCAGGACTGGATGCAGCCCTGGCGTCAAGTCCCTCTTTGTTTTTCAATAAAAAGGACGCCGGCCTGATTTCCATCGGCAACCTGGATGACGACATTGAAAAACTGTCTGAGTGCGACTGGATCATCGAGGTTGTGGTCGAAAATCTTAACATCAAAAGAGACCTGTTCACCAAGGTGGACAAAGTCAGAAAACCCGGGGCCATTGTTACCACCAACACATCGGGCATCCCTCTCAAAGACATCAGCGAAGGCTTTTCCAAAGAATTCAAAGAGCACTTCATGGGGACCCATTTTTTCAACCCGGTCCGTTACATGCACCTGCTGGAGCTGATCCCCGGTGAAGAAACCCTTCCTGAAATCCTGGAATTCATCGCCGGATTCGGCGAGAAAAACCTGGGCAAAGGCATTGTCTGGGCCAAAGACACCCCGAACTTTGTGGGCAACCGGATCGGAGTCCAGGGCATTGGCGCGGTCATGAATTTTATGGCCGATGCCGGCATGTCCATTGCCGAAGTGGACGCCGTGTTCGGACCGGCCTTAGGCCGTCCCAAAACCGCTATCTTCAAGACCTGCGATCTGGTCGGCCTGGACACCATGATTCATGTGTGCAAAAACTCCTATGACCTGTGCCCGGATGACGAACAGCGGAACACCCTGATCCTGCCGGATTTTGTTGGACAGATGATGGAAATGAAGCTGCTGGGCAACAAAACCCGGGCGGGTTTCTACAAAACCGACCTGACCCCGGAGTGGAAAAAAATCAGAAAAGTCCTCAATCCGGCCACCATGGAATATGAAGATCTGACAAGACCGAGCTTCCCCTGCCTGGATGAAGCCAAAAAGAAAGCCACCCTGGCGGAAAAGGTAAAAACCGTTCTGACCGGAGACGACAAAGGCGCCAAATTTGCCTGGACCATCGCGGCCAACAACTTCCAGTACGCCGCCTGCCGGGTGCCGGAGATCGCCGATACCGTGATTGAAATCGACAACTCCATGAAGTGGGGCTACAACTTTGAAATGGGCCCCTTTGAACTCTGGGACACCTACGGGGTGGCCCAGGCCGTGGAAAGAATGGAAGCCGAAGGCCTTGACGTTCCCGCCAATGTGAAAGACATGCTGGCCGCCGGAGCAACCTCCTTTTACAAACTGGAAAACGGCGTCAAGTACTTTTATGATTTTTCTTCAAAAGACTATAAGGCGGTGCCCGTGGGCAAAAACATGGTCTCCATCGCCGCGGCCAAGGGCAACAACAAAACCGTTATCGACAATGCCTCGGCCAGCCTGGTGGACATCGGCGACGGCGTGTTCTGCCTGGAATACCACACCAAGATGAACGCCATCAATGAAGAGATTGTGGATACCATTGGCGCGGCCCTGGAATATGTGGACGAGAACGGCGTGGGCCTGGTCATCGGAAACGAAGCCGGCGGCATGCCCGGTGCATTTTCAGCCGGTGCGGACCTGGCCTATGTGTCCAAACTCTGCCATGACAAAAACTACGCTGAAATTGAGCATTTCCTGAAAAAAGCCCAGACCGGGGTCCAGGCCGCCAAATACGCGCCATTCCCGGTGGTGGCCGCCCCCTACGGCATGGTCCTTGGCGGAGGGTGTGAAACCTGCCTGGGGGCTGACCGCATCGTGGCCCATTCCGAACTTTACATGGGCCTGGTGGAAATCGGCGTTGGCCTGCTGCCTGCCGGCGGCGGCACCATGAACCTGTGGAAAAAATATGTCAATGCCCTGCCCGGCAAGACCGTAAAGGAAGTGGACCTGGCCAAACTCTTTGTACCGGCCTTCATGAAAATCGGCATGGCCGCGGTTTCCATGTCCGCTGCCCAGGCCCAGGGCAACGGGTATCTTGGCCTTGCCGACCGGATCGTTTTCAACCGGGACAACCTCATCGGCGAAGCCAAAAAAGAAGTGTTGAAAATGGTGGATGACGGATATGCCCCGCCGAAAAAACAACCCCTCAAGGTTATGGGGAACGCCGGCCAGGGCATGGTCAATGCCGAGATTTTCAATATGGTGAACGGCAAGTTCATGAGCGAACACGATGCCTTCCTGGCCAAACGGATCGCATATGTCATGAGCGGCGGCGATGTCAATGTCGGCAGTGAAGTGGCCGAAGAGACCATCCTGAAGCTGGAAAGGGAAGCCTTTGTGGATTTCTGCAAAGAAGAAAAAACCATTGCCAGAATCGACCACATGCTCAAAACCGGCAAACCCCTGAGAAACTAAGGAGGATATAAAAATGAGAGACGCATATATTGTACAATCCATCCGGACTCCGGGCTGCAAAAACAGAAGGGGGCAGTTCAAACAGACCCGGCCTGAAGAACTTTTATCCTTTATCATGAGGGAAGCCGTCGCCCGGACCCCGAACCTTGAACCCGAACATATTGAAGATGTCATGATCGGGTGTGCCTTCCCCGAAGCTGAACAGGGGCTCAACATCGGCCGGATCGCCGCCAAAATGGCGGGTTTCCCGGATTCGGTATCCGGCGCCACGGTCAACCGGTTCTGCGCATCAGGCCTTGAAGCCATTGTCCTGGCCGCTGCCCGGGTGCAGTTAGGCTGGTCAGACATCACCATGGGCGGCGGTGTGGAGTCCATGACCTTTGTCCCCATGGGCGGCAACATTCCCCGGCCCCATCCTGAATACTCCGTAGAAGACCCGGCCATGTACGTGTCCATGGGCATCACGGCGGAGAATGTGGCCAACCGGTACAACATTTCCAGGGAAGACCAGGACAAGTTTGCCGCCGCATCCCAGGCCAAAGCGGCCCGGGCAAGGGACAACGGGCTGTTCACGGAAATCGTCCCCACCCCGGCTTATAAATATGTGGAGCAGGAAGACGGCACCTGGAAAAAAACCGAGTTTATTGTCAAGCATGATGACGGGATCAGAGAATCCTCCCCGGAAAGCTTAGGCAAGCTTCGGGCCGTATTTGCCGCTGGCGGTTCCGTCACCGCAGGCAACTCCTCACAGACCACGGACGGCGCGGCTGCCACCATCCTGGCGTCCAAGGAAAAATGCGATGAACTCGGCCTGACCCCTATAGCCAGACTGGTTGCCTATACCACCATCGGATGCCGGTCCGATGAAATGGGCGTGGGGCCCAGATATGCCATCCCCAAGGTTCTTGAACAGGCCGGCATGACCATTGATGACATTGACATTTATGAAATCAACGAGGCTTTTGCCTCCCAGGCCCTGTACTCCATCCGGGAAATCGGCATTGAAAAATATATGGACAGCCGGATCAACATCCACGGCGGTGCCATTGCGTTAGGCCATCCTTTGGGATGCACCGGCGCCAAACTGACCGCCACCTGCCTTGCCAACCTCAAGGAAGTCAACGGCAAATACGGTATTGTTTCCATGTGTATCGGCGGCGGCATGGGGGCTGCGGCCATATTTGAAAGGCTCTAATCCCTTTCCCCTGAATTTTTAAAATTAACTGCCATGCAAACGGCTTCCCCTTTTTGGGGGGGGGCCGTTTGTTTTTTCTCCCGCCCTGTAAATCCAAGCACGAGGCTGAGGAGCACCTGTTGGGGTTAATACGCCTGACATTTCAGGCCGAAACAAGCCCCAAAAGGCCCTTGTTAAATCTTGTTGAAATCCACAAATTCCTATGTTACCTTAGGGGATCAGATTGCGCCAGGGTAGGTTTTGGTACCTTACCGAAATTTTCCTAAAATTAAAGATGTGTTATGCCGGCATCGCGGGCCTCAGGCATTGCCGAAGGGTTCCTTTACGACAGACAAGGGAAAGAGCCCTGTGAAGCAACTGGACCCCATATTGTATGTTTTAACCGAAAGGAACTGTACGACTGACGCCGATGGAAGATGAAAATAAATCAAAGCAGGAATTAATTGCTGAATTAGTGGAACTTCGCCGGGAGAACGCCCGTTTAAAAGAAAAACTTGAGAACAGCTTGCCAGGGGGAAATGACATCCCCCCCAAAACCATTCTTGTAGTTGACGATAACCAGGAATTGTGCAGCCTTCTGGATGGCATGCTCAGGAGTTTGGGGCATATCTGCCTGGAGGCCAGGAGTACCGGCGAGGCCCTTGACGTGTTTACAGCCAATAAAGACCGCATCGACCTGGTTCTCTCAGATGTGGTCATGCCGGACGGTTCCGGCCATGAATTGACCGAAGAACTTCGCAAACTCGCCCCGGATATAAAAATCCTTTTTATGAGCGGGTACACTGAGGATGATATTGTCCCGGACGTTATCTTTAAAATTCGTAAAGCTGACGCCGGGCTGCTTCAAAAACCCTTCACCCGCAGGGAATTAAAAGAACACATTCAACAGGTATTTGACAAAAAATAATTTTTTCAGGCTAACCCATGATAAATAATGCATACTCTGAATCCGTTGAGGAGTCGGGAACCTTCCTGAGGATCGCATTACAGCAGATATCCAGGCATAAGCTCCCTTATAATCCCATCACCTACTCCGTCTGGTATGAATTCGCAACCGGGAACAACCCGGAACTGACCGATAAAATTCATAACCTGGAAAAAGAGCACCAAACCATTCCTTTGGACATCATTCATAAGCTGTTCAAGCAGTATATCGCCGACAACCATTTCCTGCTGGCGGAAAAAAAGATCACTGAATTTCAAACCATCCTAAGTGAACTGACCACTTCCATGGCAAGTTCCGGCAGCGACCTGAACAGCCATGGCGGCTCCCTGGTCACCTACGCCAAAAAGCTGGGCCGGGCCACCAGCCTGGATGAAATCCCTCCCCTGTCCAAAAATATCATTTCAGCAACCAAAAATATGGTTGCTTCAGGGCAGTCCATCGCCAAGCAGATGAATGATACGGCCTCAGAAATTGAGCTGTTGAGAAAAGAGCTGGAAGGGACCAAGCAAAAGGCCAAAACAGACCCCCTGACCGGCCTTCTCAACCGGGCGGGGTTTGACGATATGATGTCCCAGGCCATGGATCAGACCAAAAGCGACGGCACCCCCCTGTGCCTGGTCATGGCGGATATCGACCATTTTAAGAAAATCAATGATACCCACGGCCACCTGATTGGGGACAATGTCTTGAAGATGCTTGCCCGTCTCATCAAGGACAATATTGACCCCACAGATACGGCCGCCCGTTTTGGCGGCGAAGAATTCATCCTGGTTCTTCCGGGAAAAACCCTGGAAGATGCCTTTAACACGGCTGAAAAAATACGCAAAAGCCTTAAAACCATGCGATGGGTGGCCAAAGAATCCAAAAAACCCATTGGCATTGTAACCATCTCCATGGGTGCGGCCCAGTATACTGCTCAGGATTCCGTCCAGGGCCTGATCCACAGAGCCGACCAGGCCCTGTATGCGGCCAAGGAAAGCGGCCGGGACAAAACCCTTACCGAAAACGATATTGAGGCCGAAGAAGCTTAAAGCAGAAGAACCGTCTTGTGTCCCCGGCCCTGAACATCCGTGTCAGACATAATCCCCAGTGTCCGCCCCCCGGGAAACTTTTCCCGGGGGGCCGGGCTGATCAGAAGGGGTCATCTTTTCCTGCCCCCCCAATAGCTAAGAATCTCAATGGATTGAAGAAAGTCCTTCAGGATTGAGCGGCAGGGTAACCGCATTTATGAAAATACACTTCAATAAAATGGACTTGGGATATGGGACTTGGGACTTGGGGATTGCAGCATCCGTGGCCTCCCCAAGTCCCAATTCTATACATTATTAAAGCTGCTAACGCCCTCCATATCATGCCGGATTACAAATGCGGTGCCCCTTGCATTGAGCGGATGTTAAGGTTGTCACCTTTATTCCAAACTGTTAAGAATAATAAAGGCAGCATCTTCAAAAAAACGCGGGGGAGGGGCAACATTGTTATGAAAAGTCCATTGTGGCAACGTGTATTCAAACCGGCCCCGGTTGATGCAGGCACTTTAGAAGGCAGCGAAATCCTGAGAAAACAGGTCATGCTGTATATCCTTTCCCTGCTTGGCATCTTCTTTCTTCTGGTCATGAGCACCTGGCTGTATTCAGAAAAATCGTATTTTTATGTTTTTCTGGACCTGGCTTTCGCCTGTTTTCTACTGGTTCTCTTTTTTCTTGTCAGAACCGGGAAGAATTTACAATTATACAGCAAAATAAGTATTCTGGCGCTTCAGCTGTTTTTCATGTTTATATTCCATACCGGGGCCGGCAACCAGATGGCGTTCGTATGGTATTATCTATTTCCCCTGGTGGCGCTCTTTCTTCTGGGTATCCGTCTGGGGTCCATCCTTTCCTTATCCATGATTGGAATTTCAGCTCTGCTGAATGCCGCGTCTGATTTTCTTCCGGGCATTGTCCCTTTTTCGTCTCAAATGTTTGTTCGGATTCTCTTCAGTTACATGGGGGTGTTCCTTTTTGCATTTGCTTTTGAAAAAACCAGGCAAACGGTTCAGGAAAAACTGTCAAAAATGATGGAACAGCTCAATGAACTGGCCATCCGGGACAAGCTCACCGGACTTTATAACCGTCGGTATATGGATGAAATTATTTTTCAGATTCTTAATCAATGCAGCCGTTCAGGACTGACCGTTGCGTTTATCATGGCGGACCTTGATTATTTCAAAAAATATAACGATACTTACGGTCACCAGCAGGGGGACAAACTGCTTGAGGCATTCTCAAACCTGCTGCTTTCTCTTGTCCGGCGGCAGACCGATTTTGCATTCCGTTACGGCGGGGAGGAGTTCGGCATATTTCTTTCGGCGACTTCATTAAACACAGCTGAGAATTTAGCCGAAAGCATTGTCAAGGAAACGCCGAATCTGCCGTTTATCCATGCAAAGAATCCATCCGGGAAAGTGACGGTCTCAGTGGGGATGGTTTGTGTGGAATCTCCCGATAAAATAACGATTCAAGAGTTAATTCATCAGGCAGATCAGGCCCTTTACCAGGCAAAGGAATCGGGCAGAAACCGGTTTGTAAGCAAATTTTGTAACTATTCAGCTAATGCTGAAAACTAAGCAAAACAAGGGTCCGTAACTGTTCATCAGTGCTTCATATTTGTTTAGTCAGGCCTTCGTAGCATACTGTTGCTATGTGAGAAGGCCTGAATGAGCGAAGATGGGGCACTGCTGAACAGTTACCAAATTTTTATCCGATGGGGTAGAACAATAGCTTAAGACACTATCCCCCCGCCATATGATCTGCAATCCGTTTTGACACCTCCATATTGGGGACAATCCCATTGGTGAAAAGCTGTACCCCCCTGGTTATTTCACCGACGGCATAAAGCCCCGGGGTGCTTCTCCCCTTGCCGTTCCGGACTTCACTTGACTGGAAGTCGGCATGAATCCCCCCGTTGGGATGGGGCTCAATCAGGCCCTTGTGCAGCAGTCGTTTTATTAACGGACTCTTAAACTTAGTAACGTCCAGTCCCTGGCCAATGGCATTAATGATATAAGGTGTCTTTATGGTATAGGTCAGACCGAACCGGGTGCTGATATCTATTTCAAAATTTTTTTCACCGCATGCCCTGACACACCGGCATCCGGACAGGATATCCAGCTGTCCCGATTCCAGAGCCTTTAAAATCTTTTGGGCATTGCCCAGGGGCATGGGATGCCGGTATACGGTCCACAATGTTTTAAATTCCCGGTCAAACCGCATTTTGTCATCACTGGACATGCTGTTCCATAAAATGCCGGTTACCTGGGCTGACGCCGTCAGGGCCGCCTGGTAGGCAATAACGCCGGACCGGGCTTTTGAAATATCTTTTTCAAGGATTTGGGCCGGCGATCCGGTGGGGTTTAAGATATCGAGCCAATGATCCCTTATATTTTCGGCCTCCTCCAGCTCTCTGAAAAACAACCCCTTTACCTGATCAAAGGAGAGTCTGCCGCCGGGGGCTTTAGACAGAATCCGGCGGACATGGTCTTTATTCAGATATTTCAAGTCATAATCCGAAGGCGCTCCCTGGACCTTGGGCAGAAACCCCCGCCGTGATACAAAGTTAATCTTCCCCCTGTGATCGTTTGCCGTTAAGGTAAAAAGGGTGTCAATGGCACTTAAGCCCGAGCCGAGGATGCATACCGGCACATCTTTGGGAATGGAATCAACAATCCGGGAAACAGGCCATGGATAGGGGATATACCCTTTTATACGGTTTAATTCTTCAAAAAATGATGTGGGAAAATTCCCGGGGGCAAGGACCACCTTGTCCGCATCAATGACCTTTCCATCGGCGGTTCTGACCTGAAAGGACGAGCCCTGGTGATCAAGGTCCACCACCTCTGCCCGGACCAGATGAAGGGCACCGGAAACAGAGGCCGCCCGTTTGATTGTGAAATCCAGGATGTGCCGGATATAGGTGCCGTAGACATGCCTTGAGGGATAGTTCACACGGTCCCCTTCAGGGTCCATTGGACCCAAAAGAGCCGGGTCCTGCCGTTCAAGCCATTTGGGGAAATCCATGGGGTCGCCGCCATTCATGACGCCGAGCGTATCGGCCCTCATATTCAATATATGGGAGGGCAGCGGGGTGCTGTAGGCAAGTCCCGGCCCGAAATCGTCTCCTTTTTCAATCAGATAAACGGTGAATGCCGGCCCGGAGCCATCATGGGCATTTTCGATGATCTGGTGGGCCAATATGGTTCCGCTGGCACCGGAACCGATTATCGCAACAGTTTTCTTTCCTGAGTTCATATACAGTCCCCCATCCATTGAAATGGACCTGATTCAACCATTCTTTTTTTGCCAAACCACCGCACACCGGCAAGAAGGACAAAATCAGACATCAAAACTTAAATCAATTGCTGCAACAGGAAAAATTGCTACGATGTAGTACTTTTCAAGGTTAAAATGAAAAATTTATATGAAAGTCTCACTAACATCCTGAGAAGACTTTCGTTTTTTGTTGTGGACGGTTCTTGGTTGGATAACCAAGGCCGCCCGTGGCCGTTATTTAGAATCACACCATATCTCTTAATCACTAATCAAGGTTTGACCCCGCCCGTGACCTATAGCATCTGTTTTAAATATGCTCCGGTATGGCTTTCCGGCTCCCGGGCCACTTTTTCCGGGGGGCCCTGGGCAACGATTTCACCGCCTTTTGCCCCCCCTTCAGGGCCGATATCCAGAATCCAGTCTGCGGTTTTGATGACATCCAGGTTATGTTCAATAATGATGATGGTGTTGCCGGCATCCCGCAGCCGTTTTAACACCGACAGCAGCATTCTGACATCCTGGAAATGAAGCCCTGTGGTGGGTTCGTCCAGGATGTACAGGGTGTCTCCTGTGGCCTGCCGGGCCAGTTCCCGGGCCAGCTTGATCCGCTGGGCCTCTCCCCCGGACAGGGTGGTGGCGGCCTGGCCGAGCTTGATATAGGAGAGCCCCACATCCATGAGGGTGTCCAGAATCCTGAGGATTTTGGGATGATTTTCAAACAGGTCCCGGGCCTGGTGTACGGACAGGTCCAGCACATCGGCAATGGAGTGGTCTTTATAGGTAATTTCCAGGGTAGAGCTGTTAAACCGTTTGCCTTGGCAGACCTCACAGGGGACAAACACGTCGGCCAGGAAATGCATCTCCACCTTGATATAGCCGTCTCCCTGGCAGGCCTCGCACCGTCCGCCCTTTACATTAAAGGAGTACCGTCCCTTTTTATACCCCCGGGCCTTGGATTCCGGCAGCATGGCAAACAGGTCCCGGATCGGATCAAACACCTTGGTATAGGTGGCCGGATTGCTTCTCGGGGTCCGGCCGATGGGCTTCTGGTCGATATTGATCACCTTGTTTAAATGGGACAGGCCGGTGATGGTGCCGTGTTTTCCCACACTCATCTGGGAGTTGTGCAGGCGTACGGCCAGGGCCGGATAGAGGATCTGGTTGATCAGGGTGGATTTACCGGCCCCGGACACCCCGGTCACCGCCGTGATCAGGCCCAGGGGAATTTTTGCGGTAATGTTCTTTAAATTATTCTCCCTGGCCCCTTTAAGCGCAATCCAGCGCCCCTTTTCCGGTTTCTTCCGTTGTTCAGGCACCTTAATGGTTTCCCGGCCGGTCAGGAATTTCCCCGTGATGGATGCCGGGTTTTTCCGGATCTGATCCGGCGTGCCCTGGGCCACGATCTGTCCGCCCAGGTGGCCGGCCCCGGGACCCATGTCAATGATCCAGTCCGACTCTTCCATGGTTTCCTGGTCATGCTCCACCACGATCAGGGTATTGCCGATGTCCCGCAAATGCTGAAGGGTCCGCAGCAGCTTGATGTTGTCCCTCTGGTGAAGGCCGATGGAGGGCTCGTCCAGGATATAAAGAACCCCGGTCAACTCGCTGCCCACCTGGGAGGCCAGCCGGATCCGCTGGGACTCCCCGCCGGACAGGGTGGGGCCGCTCCGTTCCAGGGAGAGGTAATCCAGGCCCACGTTAACCAGAAACCCCAGGCGGTCGGATATTTCCTTAAGCAGCTCGGCCGCAATCAGCTTTTTGCTCCCCTCAAGGTCCAGGCCAATGATAAATTCATGGGCCTGGCGGATGGTCATGGCCGTGACATCAATGATGGATTTCCCGTTAATCAGCACATGAAGGATCTCCTCCCTGAGCCGCTTCCCCTGGCAGGCCTTGCAGGTGGAGGCGCTCATGAAAGCGGCATAAAATTTCTTCTGGGACTCGGACTGGGTGGACTGGTACCGCCGCATCAGGGTGTGGATCAGCCCCTCATGGGTCCGGGTGAACTCACCGTTAACCCCCTTGGAGTTCCATCTCACGGTCATGGCCCGGGAGCCGGACCCGTAAAGAATCAGGTCCCGGTGCTTTTGGGGCAGATCCTTCCACGGCTTGTCAAAATCAATTCCCCATTGCTCTTCCATGGCCCGAAGCTGGCTTTTGCCCCAGGACTGATCACTGTGAGGGAACCGGGAGTTCTTTAAAAAATAATTTTTCCAGGGCACCACTGCCCCCTGCCGGATGGCCAAGGCCGGGTCCGGCACAATTTTATCCGGGTCCATGGCCAGCAGGGTGCCGATGCCGTTGCAGTCCGGACACATGCCCAGGGGAGAGTTGAATGAAAAAATCTGGGGGATCAGTTCCGGGTAGGCAACGCCGCAGCAGGACCGGGCCTCGCTCATCTTCCGGTCTTCCCGGCCCAGGATGTGGACAATGATCTGGCCTTTCCCAAGCCTTAAGGCCGTCTCCACGGAATCCGTGAGCCGGGCCTGGAAATCCGTGTCTTTTTTAATGACCAGGCGGTCCACCACCACCTCGATATTATGCTTTTTGTTCCGGGCCAGGGCCTGGACCGCCTCAAGTTCCTGGACCACCCCGTCCACCCGGACCCGGCCGTATCCCTCTTTTTGTAACTCTACCAGCCGTTCCCGGTGCTCCCCTTTCCGGTTTTCCACAATGGGGGCCAAGACCAATATTTTTGATTTTTCCGGCAGTTCCATGATCTGGGAGACCATGCCCTGGGCATGGCCCCGGCCCACCTGTTGTCCGCATTTGCAGCAGTGCTGGGTCCCCACCCGGGCAAACAGCACCCTTAAATAATCATAAATCTCGGTAATGGTGCCCACGGTAGACCGGGGATTTTTGGACGCCGCTTTCTGCTCAATGGCAATGGTGGGGGAAAGCCCCCGGATGGTCTCGTACTTTGGTTTTTCCATCTGCCCGATAAACTGCCGGGCATAGGAGGACAACGACTCCACATACCGTCTCTGCCCCTCGGCAAATATGGTGTCAAAGGCCAGGCTGGACTTGCCCGATCCGGACACCCCCGTGACCACCACCAGCTTTTTTTTGGGAATTTCCACATCAATGTTCTTGAGGTTATGCTCTCTGGCCCCTTTGACAATGATGGTGTTCAACTCTTTGGACGCCTGTGGCAAAACCGGATCAACTTCTGCCGGAACAACCGGGCCGGCACAGGCACAACTGCCGTCTTTCATATATATTGTCTCACCTGTTTATCAAATTGTATTTCATGGCTCACAGCGGATTGCTGACAGCTAGAAAAAACCATAAGCACGACAGAAAAAAAGTAAACTAAAAATTGAGGAAGACCGCATAACGGAAGCCGCTTCAGGAACCGATACGGCATCTTGCCCTTGATCATGGACCAGGGGGGGGCAACCCCCTGAATTCCCCGGTTGGACAAAGGCCGATTGGCAACTTGACAGCATCCGAATGCTGCCATTTGGTCTGTCAAAATTAATTTTTAATCTTTTTTTAACACGTTCCTTGACAAAAACTAACCTTACATCTTATATCATTGCTAAAAAAGATAATTAGCCAAATAAAATATTTGTTATCTTATAAAAACAATTTGACAAGCTTGTTTGCTGTTAAATCGCTGCATATCAGGAGGCCTAAATTGATTGGAAAACCGTTCCGGAAATTCTTACTGCCCCTGGCGATTTCATTCTTATTTTCCGCTTCTTCCATCGCCGAAACCATAACCTGTGAATACGACCATCATAACCGGATTGTTAAAATGGAAAAATCCGATGATTACGTCATTGAGTATTTTTACGATGATGCAGGAAACCGCACACAAACCATAACCCAGGTTCAAAGCCCTGCATTTGACCATGATTCAGACGCAGACATTGACGGGGCTGACCTGCAGCATTTTATTTTGAATTTCAGCGGCTCCACCGGGGATCTTTTTGATTTCTCGCAGATTTTCGGCACTCAAAACTGATTTTTCAAAAGGAGAGACCCATGCTTTCGTTTTTTGAGAAAAAAGATATTCCCCGAAAAAATAAAGCCCCTTCGGGGGGAACCAGACGGTCCGCATTTTGTGTTCCCTTGTTATGGCTTTTGTGTTTGATTAATCTTTGTGTTTTCACAGCGCCCCTGGTTCATGCCGGTGTATCCGGACCCGGATGGGCCAATGTCCGGGGCCAGGGGGTCACGCCTGAACAGGCAAAGGCATATTATGCACAAAAAAAAGCGCTATCCCTGGAAGCCATGTCATTGCTTTCGGAAGAAGGATTGGCAACAGAGGCCACATCAGAAATTGTCGAATTGGCCCGGGGCCTGAACTACGAGCCCAAACTGATTTATGAGTATGTGAAAAATCATGTGGACTATGTTCCCTATTTCGGATCGCTCAAAGGGGCCACCCTGACTTACCTTGACGGCTCCGGAAACGACTTTGACCAGGCATCGCTGATGATCTCTCTATTAAGGGCCAGCGGATATGAAGCCCAATATATTTACGGCACCATGGCCATCCCGGCCTGGGGGGCTGCCGGCCAAAAAGACATGCAGCACTGGCTGGGCGTCACTGCCGATAATATAGTCGCCGTTATCAATGTGGTCAATTCAATGCTGATAAACGGCGGCATTCCCGGAACCCCCGGCACAACCTTTGAGATGGACCGGGTATGGGTCAGCGCCGTGATAGACGGGACCACTTATGTGTTTGATCCGGCGTTTAAGGTATATGAAACCGTTTCCGGAATAGATCTTACAGACGCCATGGGATACGACCAGGCAGCGCTGCTTTCGGCTGCCGGCGGCACCCGGGGAACGGACTATATCCGGAATTTAAACGAATCCGCCTTACGGACAAAACTGAACACTTACTCCGCCAGCTTATTCAACACCATCCGGGACAACACCCCCAACGCGCACATGGAGGAAGTCGTCGGCGGCAGGCAGATTGTTCCCGAGTATTCGGACGATCTTCCCACAAGTCTCGAGTTTACAGTCATAACTCAGGAAGATCCCTGGGATGAAATCCCGGATGAATACAGCCATACCATCACTATCCGGCACGGTGGCATCGACATAACAAAAGATATAGCAAGCCTTGGGGGCAAACGGCTGTCTTTGACCTATCAGGATGCAGAAGGCAGCACAATGACTGCTCTTTCAACAGATTCCCTTTTGTTCTTAACAAAAGCAGATACCGGGCTGTCGGCCGTCTCTATAGAGGGGCCGTCTTCGGTAGAAATGGGGCAGCCGGCCGACTCAACCCTGTCGCCGGATATACAGGTGACGGCTCCGGATATTGAGGGCGGCGGCATGATAAGCACCAAAGGGACGTCCAGCCAGAGTTTCGGGCGGATCTACCCGTCTTCTGTGGGATCAAGCTCGAGCTCGGTAACATGGGGGCCATCTGCTCCCAGCACCAATACGGTGACCATTCAACTTGTCGTAAGCCTGACAAGCAACCCCCAGAGTGCTTATACCATCACCGCCGGGTCGGGAACCCATAACCTGGCACCGGGAAAGGGTGTGAACGTTACGGTTAAATTTTCCAACAGCGGACAGTCAGCGGGCACCAAAACCGGCCAACTGAGGTTTCAGTGGAAACATGGCGGGGCCGTTTTTCAAACCGACTATATCAACCTGACCGGCGTTGTGGCCAATGCGCCGGACATTTCCCTTGGAGGCATCAATTTCGGGCAGGCCATTTTGAACGATCCGCGCACGGCTACGGCCACACTGACGAACAACGGCTTAAAATATTTATCCCTGACAAGCAACATTGTATTATCAACAGGAAATACCGGCAGATTCCAGATCACATCCAATTACAGAACCGGAAACCTTGCCGCAGGCGCCACAAGAAATATGGGGGTTACGTATAAAGCAGATGTCCGGGGCTCACACGCTACAGGCATGGCACTCGCCTTCACCTACGACGAGTTGCCTTATACCTGGACCTATTCCAATGTTCTGGCAGGAAGCACCCATTACGAACCTGACCTGACAGGGTCCTACAATCCGCCCTCCTGGCAGACATATATGGGGAACAGCAAATCCGGCAACTGCATTCTCAAAAATTCAGGAAGTTTAAACCTGTCTGTTACAAGCCTTGAAATTACCGGCACGGACGCAGCCCGGTTTGAACTTACAGGCAATACATCGGCTGGCACTCTCTCTTCCGGGCAGGAACGGGAAATTGAGGTTGAATACAAGGGAGACAGCGTGGGAAGCCATACGGCTTCCGTGCGGGTCTATTTTTCATATGACGGACGGGCAAGCTATGTTGACTTTTCCTTATCCGGCGAGACCCTTGCAACGCCATTGGCCCGGCTCTGGCTGGATGACACCCTGATCGCAGAAGAGACCGCTCCGGTATCCGGGGACGACCTGGATACCATGTTCCTTACCATTACGCATCCTTATCCCGGAGAAGACGGGGATTTTGCCGATCAGGAAGACATTGAATACCCCATGAAGCGGGGCTCGAATTATTATACCATTATCTATGATTTTGGCGGCAGCCGGGATGGAAGGGTTCTTGAAAAACGCCAACGGCAATTAAATACTTACCGCCAGTCCGGGTATGGGGATGGCTCCCGGGAGGTGATCACTGAAGCCCTTAATGTGATGGGCATGACCTGGATGCGGGACACCACGCTAAATGCAACACTGCTGGGAGAAATATCCGGTGTTTTGGGCACCTGGCACCACCGGTTCGGGGTGGTGGCCCAGGAGAGCGGGTATTATATTGATGTCAAGGCCCAATCATGTTCCAGCACGTCAAGACACGGAGACGCCGGGGCTGAACAGGCGCATTTCAAGGCCATGAGCCATTTGGCCAGCGCCATGGAACATGGGGTCCTGGAACAGATGCAGGTGGACAGCCCGGCGGTCTCGACCGTCAAGCTCTTTGCCCTCAGCAATGAAGCCGGAGATAAGATCTTTGAAGTCACTTCCGATAACTATTCGGACATCGAATCTGAGCTTTCCAACTACAGCGACAAAGACCTGGCCACACTTCAGGCACTGGCAGCCGGCGGCAGCACCCTGATCCTTCCGGCCAACGGCCGGATCGGCCTGGAAGCATGGGCCGGCAAAGCCTATATCGAATATGAAATTGAAGGTGACGGGGCCATGCACTGCGGCATGATCATCGGCGGTGATTATTACGGCGGCTACAGCGTTTTAAAAGACCGGGCCGTTAACGCATATCAAACCGCAACAGCGGCCATTGCCCAAATATGGTCCTCAATCACCGACTTTAAAATAGCCTCCACAGACCCGGTGGACATGGTCACCGGCACTTTTATGGCCAGCAATACCGATCTTGCCCTGGCCGGGGGCGCGGGCGGCCTGGCCTTTAAACGAAGCTATTTTGGGGCCAACCACCAGATGGACAGCATCCTTGGCTACGGCTGGTCTCACAACTGCGATCTGTATGCCCAGGTGCATTCCAGCTCGCCCATGGGGCTTGGCACCCGCCTGCCCGCGGATGCAGCGGCCCTGATCACGGCATCGGTGGTGATCCTGGATCTCATGGCCGGTGATACGGATCTTGCGGACTGGATGGCCTGTGCCCTGACCGGCCAATGGGCCATGGACAACCTGACCGACAATGCCGTGAGCATCCACCTGGAATCCGATGTACTCACCTATATCAGGCAGCCTGACGGCTCCTTTGGCCTGCCCCCGGGGGTGAATGCAAGGCTTTCCCTTGATTCGGGGGGGTACCGCCTGGATGACCGGTTCGATAAAACCATCCTGTTCAATGGGGACAACAAAGTCAGCACCATCACCGATGCCGACGGCAACGCCGTCACATTCGCCTATTCCGGGGATAACCTTGCTTCGGTATCCGATGATTTCGGGCACAGCCTCACCTTTGCCTATTCCGGCGAAAAGCTCTCTTCGGTAACCGACTCCGCGGGAAGAAGTGTTTCCTTTAACTATACCGGGGATAACCTGGCCACTTACACCGACCCGGAAAACAAGGCCTGGGTCTACGGGTATGACTCAGACCACCGGATCACCACCCTGGCCAACCCGGAAGGCATTACCACGGTCACCAATGCTTACGACAGCCTGGGCCGGGTCATGACCCAGACCGTGCCAAGGCAGTCCGGCACGGCAGGTTACAACCTTTACTTTACCGGATACCGGAACATTGAAGAAGACAGTGACGGCAACCAAACCATATACCACTACGACCGCCGCCAAAGGCTGATCGCCCTGGAAGACGCCCTGGGCAGCAAGACAAGCCATTCTTATGACGGCCAGAACCATGTCATCCAAACCACCGACCCCCGGGGCAACACCACCCTGTACGAATATGACGGCAGCAACAACCTTGTCATGTCAACCGACGCCCTGGGCTATGAGACCACCAATGTTTATGACGTGGATTTTCACTTAACGGATGTAACCGATCCCCTGGGCAATCTGGTCCACTATAAGTTTGATGAAGAACACCACCTGGTCAACACCGCAGTATACCCGGAGTCCGGCCAGAGCATCGAAACATCTGCCACGTTTTACGCCAACGGCCTGCCCCATATTTCAACCGACGCAAGGGGCATTGCCACCACCCTGACCTATGACGCTTACGGCAACCCTGCCGCCAGCCAGACCGCATCCGCCCCGGCCGTCACCTACACTTATGACGGAACCGGGCTGATGACGTCCCTGACGGACCAGAAAAGCCAGACCACGGCATTTGCCTATGACAACCGGGGCCTATTAGAGACCCGGACCGATCCCCTGAGCAAATCCATGGTCCTGGCCTATACCGGTGACGGAAAAATCAGCACCATCACGGACAGGAACAACGATACGGTGACTTATGCTTATACGGATTCAGGCAAGATCGGCACGGTCTCCTTCCCGGCCGGGACTCCCATCACATACACCTATGATAACCGGGACAACCTGGTTGCCATGGCGGACAGCACAGGCACCACCGCCTTT
Organism: uncultured Desulfospira sp.; assembly: GCA_963663165.1. Taxonomy (GTDB): domain Bacteria; phylum Desulfobacterota; class Desulfobacteria; order Desulfobacterales; family Desulfobacteraceae; genus Desulfospira. Next base: position 3,250,514 of record OY760175.1, read on the forward strand.
GCCTATGATGCGGTCAACCGGCTGGTTGCCCGGACCGACGCCAGAGGGTTCACCGCAGCATACACATACGATGAAGCCGGAAACCCGGCCACCCTGAGCTACCCGGACGGCAACACCGTCACCTACACCTATGATGAGCTCAACCGCCTTGCAACGGTCACAGACTGGCTGGGCCGGACCGCAGTATATGATTATGACGCTGCCGGCCGGCTCACCACGCTCACCCAGTTCAACGGAACCCGGGCCGATTACACCTATGACAACGCCAACCGGCTCACCGGCCTTTCCAACCTGGCCGAAACCGGCGGTGACGTCATTGCCTCCTATTCCTTTACCCTGGACGGCAACGGCAACCGGACCGGCGTCACCCAGGAGACTCCCTTAACGCTGAACCTGACCGCCGCCACCGTGGATTACACCGTGGGCAGCGCCAACCGCCTGGAAAGCGCCGGCACCGGCAGCTTTGCCTATGACGATGAAGGGCAGCTCATCTCCGCTTACGGCAGCACCCTCACCTTTGACTATGAACACCGGCTGACCGGCATTGCCGGTGAAACAACAAGCCAGTTCAAATACGACGGGGCCGGCAACCGCCTGGAAGCCGACCGCAACGGGACTGTTACCCGGTACATCTACGACGATTCGGGCAACCTCCTGGCCGAGGCGGACAGCAGCAACCAGATTACCCGGTACTACATTTACGGGGCAGGCCTCCTGGCCATGGTGGACACTGCCAACACCATGTACTGCTACCACTTTGACGCCACCGGCCACACCATTGCCATGACAGACAATGCCAAAGCCATTGTCAACGCCTATGCCTATACCCCCTTCGGCATCCTCGCCAATCAAACCCAAACCATTGAACAGCCGTTCAAGTTCGTGGGCCAATACGGGGTCATGGCCGAAGACAACGGCTGGTATTATATGCGGGCCAGATATTATGACCCGGAAACCGGCCGGTTCATCTCGGAAGACCCGCTCGGATTTGACGGCGGAGATGTTAACCTGTATGTTTATGCCTCAAATAATCCTGTTATGTTCATTGATCCGTTGGGATTGTGTACGGAATATAATTCAGGAACACTTTTCCGTACGCTAGTTCCTGGGCAAATTGCATGGGATAATGCTATGACTTCATTTAACCAAGGAGATTATACTTCTGCTGGTCTATCTACAGTTGAAATGCTTGGAGAGCAAGTGTTGACAGTATTAACATTAGGTGAAAGCCAGGCAATTGCTCAATCAAGCAAACAAGCTACAGATGCTGCATTTAAGTATGCTTTTGGGAAAGGGGGTCTTCTTAACAGTAACAGATACCTTCGATTAGGTGTCGGTCGAAAAGGAGGGGAAAAAGTATTTCGTGCTAGTGGGCAGTGGATAAATAAAATTTCAAAATCAGGCCACATTGATCTTTTTAAAATGGGGAAATTATAGATTGTCTATGTAGAATTATCATGAAAAAACTTACAACCTTTCAAATAAAATGCGAAGATAAGGCGATGGAACTCTTATCCCGACATGGTATAGTTCTTCAAAACAGAAATTTAGGTGGAGAAAGCGAAATTTATATCCATGCTCGATTAAAGGATACGGAAATTTGGATTTATGAAGATGAAGCAATGATTTACGGGAATGGAAAAGACATCCGTTTTGAGTCCCCAGACTATGATACGGAGGATCAATTGATTGAAGCCTTTATTTCTGGTTTAAAATCTGTGCTTAACAGTGATTAAGGAAAATACTTATAAATTTCACCCCGATTCAGGAACCTGGCAAAAGGCCATGGGGCCAGGTTTGACATTCTGACATACTAACACCGGGTCTTGATCGCTGATCAAGACCCGGTGTTATTTTTAACTGCCTTAAAAGTCCCTTGAAGGGCACCATGTTGAGCGAGGCGAATAAATCACCGTTGAGCAGAGCGAATAAGGCAGGACGCAAAGTAGACCCCTTTGAAAAAGTGGGCCTACTTTGCATGTCCTGTCACCCTAACGCTCTATCTTTTTATGGCTTAATCTGATTTTTTATATTTGATATGTGGCGGGGTCGGGCCGAGCTAATAGAGTGAAATATATGAAAATACCATTAAAAGATATCCTTAAAACAGGCTTAAGTTGACGTTTTTGGGTGCAAAATGAACGTTATAAGAAAGTGGCCGGAACCATGTGATCAAACCACCGCCCCCCGGGGCAACACCACCTTGTACGAATATGACGGCAGCAACAACCTTGTCATGTCAACCGACGCCCTGGGCTATGAGACCACCAATGTTTATGACGTGGATTTTCACTTAACGGATGTAACCGATCCCCTGGGCAATCTGGTCCACTATAAGTTTGATGAAGAACACCACCTGGTCAACACCGCAGTATACCCGGAGTCCGGCCAGAGCATCGAAACATCTGCCACGTTTTACGCCAACGGCCTGCCCCATATTTCAACCGACGGCAGGGGCATTGCCACCACCCTGACCTATGACGCTTACGGCAACCCTGCCGCCAGCCAGACCGCATCCGCCCCGGCCGTCACCTACACTTATGACGGAACCGGGCTGATGACGTCCCTGACGGACCAGAAAAGCCAGACCACGGCATTTGCCTATGACAACCGGGGCCTATTAGAGACCCGGACCGATCCCCTGAGCAAATCCATGGTCCTGGCCTATACCGGTGACGGAAAAATCAGCACCATCACGGACAGGAACAACGATACGGTGACTTATGCCTATACGGATTCAGGCAAGATCGGCACGGTCTCCTTCCCGGCCGGGACTCCCATCACATACACCTATGATAACCGGGACAACCTGGTTGCCATGGCGGACAGCACAGGCACCACCGCCTTTGCCTATGATGCGGTCAACCGGCTGGTTGCCCGGACCGACGCCAGAGGGTTCACCGCAGCATACACATACGATGAAGCCGGAAACCCGGCCACCCTGACCTACCCGGACGGCAACACCGTCACCTACACCTATGATGAGCTCAACCGCCTTGCAACGGTCACAGACTGGCTGGGCCGGACCGCAGTATATGATTATGACGCTGCCGGCCGGCTAACCACGCTCACCCAGTTCAACGGAACCCGGGCCGATTACACCTATGACAACGCCAACCGGCTCACCGGCCTTTCCAACCTGGCCGAAACCGGCGGTGACGTCATTGCCTCCTATTCCTTTACCCTGGACGGCAACGGCAACCGGACCGGCGTCACCCAGGAGACTCCCTTAACGCGGAACCTGACCGCCGCCACCGTGGATTACACCGTGGGCAGCGCCAACCGCCTGGAAAGCGCCGGCACCGACAGCTTTGCCTATGACGATGAAGGGCAGCTCATCTCCGCTTACGGCAGCACCCTCACCTTTGACTATGAACACCGGCTGACCGGCATTGCCGGTGAAACAACAAGCCAGTTCAAATACGACGGGGCCGGCAACCGCATAGAGGCCGACCGCAACGGCGTGATTACCCGGTATATCTACGATGCTTCGGGCAACCTCCTGGCCGAGGCTGACTCCGAAAACCAGATTACCCGGTACTACATTTACGGGGCAGGCCTCCTGGCCATGGTGGACACTGCCAACACCATGTACTGCTACCACTTTGACGCCACCGGCCACACCATTGCCATGACAGACAATGCCAAAGCCATTGTCAACGCCTATGCCTATACCCCCTTCGGCATCCTCGCCAATCAAACCCAAACTATTGAACAGCCGTTCAAGTTCGTGGGCCAATACGGGGTCATGGCCGAATACAACGGCTGGTATTATATGCGGGCCAGATATTATGACCCGGAAACCGGCCGGTTCATCTCGGAAGACCCCTTGGGATTTGACGGTGGGGATATCAACCTGTATGCGTACGCCTCAGGGAATCCACTGACCTTCATTGACCCCAATGGGCTGTGTATTAAAGCTGCATGGGATACGACAACGAATACTATTTTACCGGGAGCAGGGAAAGCCTTTAGTGAGGCAGGAAAAACTTTATGGTCGGAAAAAGAAAAAATTGTAGCCGGTGTGGGCAAAGGACTGTATGAAGGAGAAAAAGCTATCCCTACAATATGGAATGATGGTGGTCCACTTGCGAAAGGTGTCTTATCTTTTGCTGGATTAACAGTAATCTTACCAGCAAGCTATGTCATGCCTGCTTCAGTGGCCGAATTTGCAGGTGGATATTTAGAATATCATTCATTGCCAGCAGCTACAGGTCCTGGCATTGGAGGTTTTGTTACAGGTAATATTGTACCGTATATAGACTCTCGATTAGACCCCAAAACATGGTGAAAAAATAATGAACTTTTGGCGTGTATACATAGGGCTTGGTTTTATAATTTGGGGTATTTTTGTTAATAGAACTGGATACATTGCTAAATATGGATACCAGGTTCCTCCAGAGGTTGGAATTTTTATTATTTTTTGTGGTTTAATATTTTTATTTATAGGTTTTTTACCAACAAAGAAGATTAAAAAACATAAAAAATCTTTATTCTGTCCACACTGTAAAAAAAAATATCCTAAAATACATATTCAAATCCCAGTTTGTCCGATATGTAATGGCAAATTAATTGAGTATAGAAATTTGAAAGACAATGATGCCGGCAGGCAAAAGTAATGGGAAAAAGTGGGACGCCCTTAACTTTTGATTCCTGTGAAGCAACTAGATAAATGGATAAATGGGGTCAGAGTAAAATTATTTTTATGACGTTCGATTTTACCCTGATCCCAAATCCGGTTTGACCGAGTGTTCCAGTTCACCTACCCCCAAACCGTCACCGACGGCAGGGGTATTGTTACAACCTTTACCTATGACAATTACGGTAACCCGGACACCACCCAGACAGCCAATGCCCCGGCCATTGACAATGGACAATGAATGGGGTCAGAGTAAAATTATTTTAAAATTCCCAATTTTTGGGCTACGTTTAATTTTACTCTGACCCCAAAATTCGACTCCGCGGGAAGAGGCGTTTCCTTTAACTAGTGCCTGACCGGAAATTGGAACCATCATATTTTCCAGGGGTATCTGGGCTGAAATTCGTTTGAAGTTTCTGTTGTGATATGAATTACTTGTTGCTTTTTACTAATCACTATGTTAATCTAACCCTATAAAATTATATAGGATTTATGTTTTGTGAGACAAGCCAATAGTAATTCAAACTTCAACATTCCATCAGAACTTCGAGGTCGTTTTGCGTAAAATTTTTGAACTACAGATGACATTCGGGCAGACCCCTATCGATCAAATTAAAATTGATATGAGAGCCAGGGATGAAATCCCCAAACTTCTTTTGGGACTCCAACATATCTATTGCGACCAGAGTCTTCGACAAAAAGTTTTTGATATCCTCACGGACATGATCCCAGAAAGTACCGATTCTAAAAATGGACGTCCCGGTATGGACCTGTGGAAGATCCTTGTAATGGGCGTCATTCGGCTCAATTGCAATTGGGATTATGATAAACTCCAGGAAATGGTGAACAACCACAAAACAATAAGGCAGATGCTGGGGCATGGCATGATGGACAATGATATCGCCTACCCCCTTCAGACCCTGAAAGATAATGTCAGGCTTATGACCCCAGATATTCTTGAAAAATCAACACTCTGGTTGTGCAAGAAGGCCATAAACTTCTGATGAAAAAAAACTTCGGACGATGGAGCCTTGATTGGGCGGTGTGATTCATTCGTTGTAGAAACCAATGTTCATTATCCCACAGATATCAACCTGCTTTTTGATGCAGTCCGAAAAATGATTCAAATTGCCGCTTATTATCAGCCAGGACATTGGAACGAGTATGTGGCGGCAATCAGCGTATAATATTAAAGCATTTAAAAAGCTTTATCGAATAGTCCAGCGTTTGAAACATTCCACATCAAAGGATGAAAAGAAAAAGGCCAAAAGAGTCCAGCAAATTATGGATGCCCATACAGCATATATCAAGCTTGCTGAAAAATATATTCAAAAGGCGCGATTGACCGTGGAAATGATACCGGCATCCGATATTATATGTGCAGCCCGAGCTGAAGAATTACAAACATATATCAACTACGCACTTTGGCAAATTGATTTGATCAAACGCCGGGTGTTACAGGATGAAAAGATCCCCCATGAAGACAAGATTTTTTCGATTTTCGAACCCCACACGGAGTGGATTTCAAAAGGCAAGGCCGGTGTTCCCCAGGAATTGGGCTTGCGGGTATGTATCCTGGAGGACCAATATGGCTTTATCCTGCACCACCGGGTGATGGAGAAAGAAACCGATGATAAAGTCGCCGTTGCGATGGTAACATTGGCACAAAGCAAATTTTCTGATCTCAAAGGATGCAGTTTTGATAAAGGGTTTTACTCTCCAGGCAACAAAAAGGACCTGAAGGGCAGATTGGATATTTTGGTGCTTCCGAAAAAAGGCAGATGCAACAAGGCGGAATATGAAGAAGAAACAGCGGAAGATTTCATTCGTTTTAAAAGAAAACATTCAGCGGTGGAATCTGCCATAAACGGACTGGAAAATCATGGTCTTGACAGATGCCCGGATCATGGCATTCAAGGGTTTAAGAGGTATGTGAGCCTGTCGGTTTTGGCAAGAAATCTCCAGATCATCGGGCATCACATACAACAAAAGGGATTAAAAAAGCTGCAAGGGTCTGAACAGCGCAAAGCAGCTTAAAACAGGCCATTGCTTAAAAAAAACACGGCAAACACTACAGTTGCGTCCGGAAAAGGAGAAAGTTGCCGAAAACCGGCAGAGATGGAAGCATTTCTCCCGGTTTGTGATGACAGGAACAACAAAGATTTAAGGTTTTGTCAAACATCGACCCCCTGAAAATTTCAAAATCGGGGTTTCCGGTCAGGCACTAACTATACCGGAGACAACCTGGCCACTTACACAGACCCGGAAAACAAGGTCTGGACCTATGGCCATGGGGTCAGGCTTGACATTTTGACATTTAGGTAAAAGCAACACCGGGTCTTGATCGCTGATCAAGACCCGATAAATGATAAATGGGGTCAGAGTAAAATTATTTCGGATAAATGGGGTCAGAGTAAAATTATTTCGGATAAATGGGGTCAGAGTAAAATTATTTTAAAATTCCCAATTTTTGGGCTACGTTTAATTTTACTCTGACCCCAAAATTCGGGATTAGTTGTTGGTCCCGGGGATAATATTTTTGGTTTTAATGTTGGAATAGTTGTTGGAGCCAGCGTTGGCCTTCCTATAGAGACTTCAATCTCAAAGAATACGACTTGGGCTACAGGTGCCTCTAATACTACAAGCGGTTCTACTGCCTGCTTGAAGTGATATTGTATTTTTAAAAATTTAATGATCTAATTTTTAACGTGCCATTATGGAAAACACTACCAACAAAGCGAAAAACGAACTTCGTATTGCTTTTAAAAAACGTCGAATAGGCTTTCTGATAATATTGTCTTTTATTCCTATAGGATCACTAATTGTTGAGGTTGGCAAATCTTCTATTTGGGTAGGAATATTTATTTTTACATATCTACTTTTTATTGGTTATTTTCTTTCCAGAGTTTTATTGTACAGGTGTCCTCGTTGCAAAAATATCTTTCTTGGGCCTTCTTCAAGAATTAAATTTGTAACAAATAGATGCTATTATTGCGGTCTTAGTTTAGAAGAAGATAATCCGAAAAAATGAATACCACCAGTAAACTGGTGGTTTCATGAGGCCCCCCTAAAGGTGGATAAATGGGGTCGGATAAATGGGGTCAGAGTAAAATTATTTTAAAATTCCCAATTTTTGGGCTACGTTTAATTTTACTCTGACCCCAAAACTCAGAAGAAGGTCGCCAAAGCCAAGGTAAAAAAAAATTCCTGAAACAGACATCATTTTTGAATATGTGCATAGGACAAACCAACTAGCCGATGAAACAGATGGCGTTTTACGTATCTCAATGGACGCAAAAGCCACTATTAAAATAGGGCCTTATTCCCGAGGCGGATATAGTCGTTGCAATCTTAAAGCGGCGGACCATGATTTTAAACCCGATTCCCTTTTGAAACTTTTCGGTATCAACATACCTGCTCTGGATGAAAATTATATGTACTTCACTGAAAGCAACATCACCTCTGATTTCATGATTGATGCGCTGGAATCACTCTGGCCTTCTTTGAACGCAAGATTCGCCCCACATACACTGGTGATCAATCTTGATAATGGGCCGGAAAATAGTAGCCGAAGGAGCCAATTCATTAGTCGCCTCGTGGACTTTGCCAAATCAGCATTTGTAAATATTAGTTTGGTGTACTATCCCCCGTACCACAGTAAATACAACCCAATAGAGCGAGTTTGGGGTGTTTTGGAAAATCATTGGAAAGGCGAATTGCTGAACAAAATTGAAAAGGTTCTCGGTCTATGTCGAACAATGACATGGAAAGGAGAAAATCCTGTCGTCAAATTAATCAAAGGTGTTTACCCGACAGGGGTACGTTTGGTCAAGTCCGCCGTGAATAATATAGAAAACAAAATTATTCGGATTCCAGGGATTGAAAAATGGGCTGTTGATATTCCATGCTATGAGGAATGAATTGTGGGTTTTAATTTTACCACATCCCTTATTGTCTTAACGCTGTCTTGTATCCTAACCGGTATTTTATAAGAGTAAAAGAAGATAAATGAGATAAATGGATAAATGGGGTCAGAGTAAAATTATTTTAGATAAATGGCGATAAATGGGGTCAGAGTAAAATTATTTTAGATAAATGGGGTCAGAGTAAAATTATTTTAAAATTCCCAATTTTTGGGCTACGTTTAATTTTACTCTGACCCCAAAATTCTAAAATTCCAGACCCCAAAATTCCAATTTTACTCTGACCCCAAAATTCCGTGGTGCCGATGACCATGAAAAACATGCCACAGGCCTTTTTTGATAAAAAACCATGTACTTGAGCTGCTCTCCAACTGGATGGCAATATCCCAGATAATGATGGTGCTCGATCAGGCTATTGAACAATGCCTCATTGGGGGTATTTTTAACCAGTTCAATATCAAGGGGTGTGAGCTCATTAAGACCGGCCGTCACCCGGGTTTGATCTATCTGTATTTTTGCCGATTTTTTACGGTTCAAAAATGGATTATTGGGAGTCTGTTTTCTGGCTGGAAGGGGTGATATGCCCCTGCCTGTGAAGTGCCAGCATGTATCCTCTGGCAATCATGTCACGAAGATTACCGTTGAGCTGAACCCAGTTCCATTCCTCGCACAGCATTTTTGACAATGCCAAACGGCTGTCTTGGGGGTTATCCTTTATTAACCGGTTTATGAAGGCAATATCATCCCGGGTTGCCGTCCTGCCTCTATATGTAAGTACGATGTCATCTGTCATGGCAACGTCTTATAATAGATTTTGGGTTCGAACGTACGAAAAAAATTATGCAGACAGCTTTTTCCATGCCGGGGCTGCCCTGGTATTAAACGGATCACCGTTCCATAGCAGCATTTGAAGTTCATGCGCATCAAGGGTTTTGCATCCGGTTGCGTTTACCGGCCACCATTTAAAACGGCCTTGGGATAACCGCTTCTGGCATAACCAGAAACCTTGAGAGTCATAGCATAATACCTTTATGGCTGTTCGTCTCCGGTTGATAAATACAAACAGGTATCCGGAAAAAGGATCGGAATGGAGTATCTTCCGGCATAACCCGGCCAGGCCGTCAATGCCTTTCCTGAAATCTACCGGATCAACAGCCAGTAAGATCTTCATATGAGGTGTGATCTGGATCATGGCAGTCCCTCAAGAAAATATCTGCCAAGATCAATGGCCGCGGGATCTGCCCGCCCCCGGAAGCACATGCGCAGCTTTACTCCGGATGGTTTTTCCATCTCTATGATGCAATCCGTGGCGGCAAATGGCGGTTCCAGTTCAACAAATGTGGCTGGCTCATCCTCAATGGGTTGTATGGCAACCGGCGGGCTTGCTGTGATGTGTAATTTCAGGTCTGTATAATTGAGCCTTAAAGTCCGGGCAATCTTGTTTATACTCAGGTTATAAGAATAAAAAAGATTTACAGCCGCAGACCATAATGAATCCGGAATACATCCGATTTTTGTCCGCGTTTCTCTCCAGGCTGCAAACTGTTGTGCCACTTTTTCAAGTGCTGAATACTGTTTGCCTGTCAGCTTTGTTTTATTCATGGGTCCCTCCTTAAAATGTTGATGGGACCGTTATATCAGCTGCGAAAACTTAATTCATACAGGCTTACCGAAGGGACACAATGGAACTAGAGTGATACAGGTGCATAAGCACACTCTTTCAATGAAAATATGTTCCATTCAAGGAAACGTAACCTGGGTCCCGGCATTGTTAAGGAAAAAACGGTCCCCAAAGGATTGCGCCAGAAATGATGTGGCCCGGAACCCGGTACAATGGGACACGCCTATTTTTTTCAGGCCGATATTTTTGAGCTCGGCCGCGGTGTGTTTGAGCCTTTCGTCTGTGGCCGGGGCCAGATGAGTTCCGCCCACCACCCCGTATACACGAGATTCACCGGTTAACTTCTGGGCATGGCGTATGGTATTGATAATGCCGCGGTGGGCACACCCTGAAACAATGACCAGCCCCTGGGCGGTTCTTACAATCAGCGACAGATCATCTGGCACGGTGTCAGGAATCATAGTCCCCTGGTCTTTGACCTGAAGGTTCGGCTCAATCTGTTCATAGGGGATATTCATTGTGACCACGCCGGTGGTCATGATTTCTTCTGAAAATTTCACCGGTGCTTCGCTATAGGTAAAAGAGGCCCCATAACCGATGAGCTCTTGGCGGGTAAAAGGGATACCAATATAGGTGATCTTATTCTCATTGGGGAACCGGGTGTACTTGAGGTCCCAAATGGCCGGATGGGCAACAACCTCTTTTTCCCTGGTTCTTTTAAGCACTTCTCTAAGGCCGCCGGTATGATCCCCATGCCCATGGCTTAAAACGATTTTATCAATCGTTGAAAGGTCAATACCCAGTTTATCGGCGTTCCTTACTGCCGCATCTTCGGCACCCGTATCGAACAATATTTTATGGTGTTCGGTTTCCACCAGAATGCTCAATCCCCATTCGGCCATGAAGCCTGGCTTGGCAGCGGTATTTTCGCTAAGCGTGGTCAATCTGAGTGCCATGCTTTTATCTTCCTTTTAAAAATATTATTTTCAGGCATAAAAAAACATGCCGTCCCAAAAAGATGGCATAGCATAAACCGGACCGGCTCTGCAATTTGTTTAAAGTGCAATTCACTCAAGAAAGGAGGGGGAAATAGAAGGAGGGGATCAAGGCTTGACCCCCTCCTGAGGTTCTAAGATGCTATTTTTTCAATGTTCACGGCGCAGGCTTTGAACTCTGCGGTCTTGGAAACCGGGTCAAAGGCGGAGTTGGTCAGGAAATTGGCGCATCCCTCCCGGAAGTGAAAGGCCATCCAGACAAGGCCTTCAGGCACCTGGGGGGTGATTTTGGCCGTGACCTCCACCGATCCCCTCCGGGAATAAACCCGGATTTTCTCACCCTGTTCAATGCCCAGGCGCCGGGCATCCGCAGCGCTGATATCGGCGGTCTCCTCTCCCAGCAGCTCGTTGAGGCCGCTGCACCGGCCGGTCTGGGTCCGGGTATGGTAATGGTAAAGGCGGCGGCCCGTACTCAGCACAAAGGGATATTCTTTATCCGCCACTTCCGCCGGCGGGGTCCATTCAATGGCTTTCAGGTTGCCCTTGCCGCAGGTAAAGGCCCCGTCCGGGTGCATGACCCGGGTGCCCGGATGATCCAGGGAAGGACAGGGCCACTGCAACCCGTCTTTCTCAATGCGGGAAAACCGTATGCCGTGAAAAAGGGGGCAAAGCTGCGCCAACTCATTGTCCCAGATTTCCTGGCCGCTGGCTGACGCCCATTCCCGGCCCATGCGCCGGGCGATTTCTTTGAACACCCACCAGTTGGGCCGGGATTCACCCGGGGGAGAAACCGCCTTTCTGACCCGGCTGACCCGTCGTTCACTGTTGGTGAAGGTGCCGTCATCTTCACTCCAGGCCGTGGCCGGAAAGACCACATGGGCGAACCGGGTGGTCTCCGTGGGGAAAATATCGTTGCAGACCAGGAATTCGGCGGCCTCCAGGCATTTTTCCACATGATTGATATCCGGCTCGGTATTGGCAATGTTTTCCCCGAACACATAAAGGGCCTTAACCTTTCCCGAGGCCAGGCCGTCGATCATGTCCGGGATCATCAGGCCCGGCTGGCCGGAAAGTTCCGCCCCCCAGGCGTTGGCAAATTTTTCCCGGGACGCCGCGTCCGTCACCTTCTGGTAACCCGGAAAATCCCCGGGCAGGGCCCCCATGTCGCAGGCCCCCTGGACATTGTTCTGCCCCCTTAAGGGGTTGACCCCGCCCGTGGCATAGCCCACGTTGCCCAGCAGCATCTGAAGGTTGGCGCAGGACATGACATTGTTGACCCCGCAGGTATGCTCGGTAATCCCTAAGGTGTACATCAGGGCGGCCGGCTTGACCGAGGCCATTTTCCACGCTACTTTCCGAATGGTATCGGCTTCAACCCCGCAGATGTCCTGAGCCCTTTCCGGTGGCCATGACAGGGCCATCTTCTTGAGGTCCTCAAATCCGGTGGTATGCGCTTCCACATAGGCCTTGTCATAAAGGTCTTCGGTGATCAGGACATTCATCATGGCGTTGATCAGGGCCACATCCGATCCCACCTTGATCTGCATATAGGTGTGGGCATGGGCGGCAATGCCGTTGAACCTGGGATCGGCCACAATCAGGTGGGCCCCGTTGCGGACCGCCTGTTTGATCCAGGTGGCGGCTACGGGATGGGCCTCGGTCATGTTGGACCCAATGACAAAGAACAGCTTGCCGTTCTGGAATTCCTCAAAGGAATTGGTCATGGCACCGGACCCGAAGGACTGGGCCAGACCGGCCACGGTGGGGGCATGGCAGGTCCGGGCACAGTGGTCGATGTTGTTGGTGCCGATGGTCGCCCGGAACAGTTTCTGCATGTTATAGGAGTCTTCATTGATGCTCCGGGCGCAGGAGATCCCGGCCAGGGCATCAGGGCCATGGTCGTTGATAATCCGGGTGAATGTATCGGCCACAAGGTCCAGGGCCTCGTCCCAGGTGGCCTTTCGGAATTCTTTTCCTTCCCGGATCAGGGGATGGGTGAGCCGCTCATCCGAGTGAATGAAATCGTATCCGAACCGCCCCTTGACACAGAGACGGCCCATGCTCGGGGCCCCGTCTTCCACCCCGGTCACCTTAACGATCTTGTCATCCTTGACATGGAGCAGCTGCTGGCACCCCACCCCGCAATAGGGGCAGGTGGTCCGCACGGTCTGGACATCCGTTCCCTGGGCCAGGCCGAATGCTTTTTTCTCAAACAGTGCGCCCGTGGGGCAAACCTGAACACACTGGCCGCAATGGGTGCAGGCCTCGTAATCCACCACCGGGTACCACCCGTTCAAATGATCGGCCCGGCGGCCAAAGGGTTCCGGGATGGCCAGGTTGACCTGGATCTCGTTGCAGGCCTGAATGCAGCGGCCGCACCCGATGCACCGGGAATAATCCCTGACAATAAGGGGGGTCTCATCGTCCAGGGGATGGCCCTGCCAGTTCAAGTCTTCCTCTTTGACTTTCACGTCATACTCAATGGCCAGTTCCTGGAGCCGGCAGCCGCCATAGGCGGGGCAAAGCTGATCATGCCAGGGCTGGGCCATGATGTCGGTCTGGTTCTCGCTCCAGGCCGGGGCGGCCGCGTCCATGAGCAGGCAGTTGTGGGCACCTGAGGCAATGAACATCTCAATGATGGTTTTTCTGGCCGCTTTCACTGCCGGGCTGTGGGTGTGGATGACCATATGGGCTCCGGCAGGGGTTTCGCAGGCGGGCAGCAGTTCGGTCACCCCCTCCACCTCCACCACGCAGATCCGGCACTGGCCCGTGGGCATGCATTGGGACAGGTAGCAAAGGGTCGGAATCTCAATCTGATTTTCTTGGGCCACCTGGAGAATGGTTTGTCCCTGTTCAAACGATACGGTGTTGTTATTTATGATGAGGGTCGGCATAACTTTTCCTTTCCGTCTAACGTTAATCCTTGGTTCAGGCCTTTATTTTTCCAATAGTTGCTTCATATATCCGGATGCTTTTCTGCCGGGAACAGCCCTGAAAGGCCGACCCCTGTAAAGACGCAAAACACCCGGCCGCTTTTATCGGTACAGGAAAACCGGCGTTGAAGGTTGCCGGAAAGGACTAATGTGAACGGAAATTAAAAGATATCCATTATCTTTACGCCTTTTACCCTACAGGTAAATTTCCTGTACCACTCAGGTAAAGCCGAAAAGATAATGCATAAGACAGATCCTCTTGGGTTTATAAACGGCTGTTTGCCATAACCTGCCCCATGACATAGTTGAAAACAAAGAAATTGTCAAATAGAACAACACATCTAATTCCGGGGAAAATCCCGTTTTTTCTGATGGAAAATTGAACAAACAGGTTTCGGGAATTCATCTATGCCAGCCCCTCCCACAGCCGCCTGGGATATTTACCTGAAAAGCTGATCGGCAAACCCTTGTTCTTCCTGGTTCACCCGGAAGATATCTTTCCCGCGTTCAATGTGGCCGGCCCGGGCCGGTCAGGGCAAGGGGGCAGAAGCCTTCACAAATACAGGCTTGCGGATAAGCAGGGCCGGTATCACCACTATGCCGGATCATTTGATCTGGTTTTCAGCCAGGATGGAAAGATAAAACAGGTCATTGGCGTTGCCAAAGACAACACGGAACTGTTCCGTGCCCAAAAAGAAAAAATGGACGCCGTCCAGCGGGCGGCCGAATCGGAAAAACTGGTCCTGGTGGGAAAAATAGCCGGAAGGATGGCCCATGATCTCAATAATATTTGTAACTATTCAGCTAATGCTGAAAACTAAGCAAAACAAGGGTCCGTAACTGTTCATCAGTGCTTCATATTTGTTTAGTCAGGCCTTCGTAGCATACTGTTGCTATGTGAGAAGGCCTGAATGAGCGAAGATGGGGCACTGCTGAACAGTTACTAATATTTTAGGAATCATCATGGGCAATGCCCAGCTGGCCACTTTGGACTGTTCCCATCCGCCTACCTTGAAAATCCTTAATATGCTCATAGAACAGACACGCCGGGGAAAGAACCTGACACGGAATCTGGTGGCGTTTGCAAAGAGCCATGAGCCCAGGCAGTCTTTTTTCCGGATTAATGAGAAAATTGAACTGGTTCTCACCCTGCTGCGCAAAGACCTGGAAGGCATTGACATCAACTGTGACCATGATCCGGATATACCCGGACTGTACGCGGACCCTGAAATGACAGAGAATGCCCTTGTCAATGTAATTCAAAACGCCATTCATGTGGTGAGCTTAAGCACACATCCCCAAATCAAAATCCGTGTACGGGAAAAAAGGTGATCGCCTCCGGATTGATATATCCGACAACGGGTGCGGCATTCCAAAAAAAGCTGTAAACCGGATCTTTGATCCGTCATTTTCCCTGAAGGGCAGTGCCGATATAACGGCCACGGGCTGCAGGCCCACAACGAACAATGAAACTGAAGACCACCGGCAAGGATGAGGAGCTCATATTTTCCGTACAGCAGCGAATCCTCACCCAGGCCCCCCCTGTTTCATCATGTGGATGTGGCAGAAACCGGAAATGACGCCAAAGTCCTGATAGACAACACCCCGTACGACCTGATCAGCCTTGATTACGTGCTTCCGGGTGGTGTCACCGGAATGGACGTCTACCACCACATCCGGGAAAGCGATCACCGCGTGCCCATCCTCTTTACTTCGGGAAATATTGAATTCCTGGAGTCCGTTAAAGAACTCAAACAGGCCGACACCTTTGTGGATCATATCCCGAAACCCTACAGCAACGATGACTATATCCATGCGGTTGATCAATTATTGATCCGGGGGAAAAAATAGAACCGCCCCCTGCCCCGGACAACCAACAGCCGGCGACATTTCCTCCATGGCGGCGCCAGGGGAGATAAATACCCGGCGAATAATGGGCCCCGAGATTAAAATGTGAAAAAAATGACATAATCAACGGCCCGGGGTGTTACATTTTTTACCCATAGTATCACATTTTCTTCACACTTCACTTTTTCGCAAAAACACAACCTTTTGTTTTTATAGGAAAAGAACTCTTGGCTCAAAAATTGCATTTATTTTGTGTTGATTTTTTAAGCGATTTATTGGAGATTAGTTAGCGATTTTGGCGAGCAGGTATCCATCCATCACGCCCTGATGCGCCAGGGGAAAGTGTTCAGATATCTGCAACAGGTGCCGGATCTCTATTGGCTGCATCAATTTACAATTTATTTTAACGTTTTCTTTACGGTTTCTGCTGCGGGCAGTTCCATGCCGGATCCGGTTCAGATCCGTCGGAGACTGTGCTGACTGTCGGACCACTTTGGGGAGGACGATTTATGTCCCGTGCCGGGCGAGTTCAATGGAATGGGGTTTGGGTTACTTTCTGTTGTCTTTTCATCTTTGCATTCAGGGCAGATGCTTATGAACTGTCCATTAAAGTGCCTGTTTTAGAACCGGCGGTTGCCGTTTCAGGGGCCAACTATGTGTTGCTGCCTGACAGTCCGGGGACCATGACCGTGACCATAACGGTCTTATGCACCCTGGATGAGTTGCTGGAATCCCCGCCGGCATCCCTGGATCTGACCTACCGGCTTTTAAGGGGCAGTGCGACGGTAGCAGAAGTCCAGCAGACCCCTCTCACCCCTTCGTACAGGTGGAGTACCACCGCAACCTATGAGAGAACCATTGAAATTTCTTATGCGTTTCCTCTGCCTGCCGCCGGTACTGGAGATGAAGAATTAAAAACCAGCAGCGGTTATCAGTTTGAAGTATCCATTTGGGCAGATGACACACTCAAACCGGATGATACCCGGGCCAGCGCCAACTTTGCCTATACGGTCTATTCTGGAAGGTTGATTTTCAATAAGGTCGTTACCGGGCTGACCTCCCTTGTGCCCGCAACCGGATGCGTTGGCGGTGACATCACCCTTTCCACCTCATCCACGGCCGTGTGGGATGCAGGGGTGGACTCTTTTTCTTTTGACGCCGCAGGCCTTTGCGCTTCCCTTTCAGGCAACAGGGACAGGTACTCATCGGATCTGCTGGTGGTGTCCGGATCAGTTGAGGGCATCGGCCCGGTCCAGGGGACTGCGGCAGGCCTTGACTGGACCATTGAATCCATTTCCCTGGATGCCGCCGGAGGCAATTTTTCCGGTGCCGCCATTGCCCTTCCCGAGAATGTCACCTGCCACGCCTATCTGCTCCAGAGGGCCTGGCCCATGGGGATGACCTCCATTACCCTGGCCCAGGGGGGCAGTTTTACCTCGGGGCTTGATTCAGCGGTCCTGTCCCTGGGCAACCCGGTTCTGTTTCACCCCCGGGATCTGCCCTTTTATGTCTATGCCCAGGATGTAAGCTTCGCCCTGGACGATACCAACATCCAGGGCATTGTCCTTTCCTCCCCGGCCCCCTATTATGTTCATAAGGATGCCTCAGATTCCCTGGCATCGGCTCATCCCAGGAAGGCCTTTGGCTTTCCCAGCAACGATGCCATGTTCCGGCAGGCCCCGTCTTCGGCGGACAACGAGATCACCATTGACCAGTACGGGGTCCAGGGGCATCTTGACTTTGACGGCACCACCAGTGTCATGGCCTTTCCCATGGCCCGGCTGGATCACCCGGCCTACGAGGTTACCCTGGTTAACAGCGCTCTTGCCGACCAGAGCGCCCTTTTTGGAGTAACGGCTGTCAGCCTCACTGCAGGCTTTAACGGCAACTGCCCGGACGGGGGCTGCAACGGCCTGCTTGCCGCCAATTCTTTTAAAGTCAGCTCCCCTGACGGGGCCAGGTTTCTACCCAACGGCGGCCTTGCCGGACGGTTCGACAACTTAGGGGACACCCAGGACCCGGAATCCAGCCAGCTGGAATGGGGCGGGTCCAACGGAACGGACGGCACCTTTTTCAGGGAGGATGCCGGGATTCCCGGGGTATGGGTGGTCCCGGGCTTTATCATGCCCCAGACGGCGGCCACCCCTTCCGTCCAAAGTGACATCAGAATCACCCAGACCCTTCTGGGATCCTTTACCTTTGGGGCAGCCCCGGCTCAGGGAGAGCCCCTGGGGGAAGGCACCCTTCATTTATTAAGCGATCCGGCCGACCTTTCGGCCCGGCAGGGGGACGGATACTTTGCCGGCATCAATATGGGACCTGAATTTCTCGTGGGTGACGACCCCGCTGTACCGGCCATTCTGCCCGGGGCAGGTGAACTTTTGGCCGGCACCCTGGATGTCCGGTTTAACGGCAATACGGATTTTGCCGTCATGCCCGACCGGGAAGCCGTCAAGTATGTGCTGAGGCCCGGCGGCCTTACCGGGGTGTTTAACACCGGATTTTCAGGCAGTTCGGCCGGAGATATCAGCATCTACGGCTATGGTATCAACTTCAGCCGGTTTTCCTTCAGGCAGACTTTAAACCGGCTGTCGCCTGAAACCTTTATTGACGGTGAACTGACCCTGCCCGCCCCGGTAGGGGATGACAACGGCATGAGGGTCGGGTTTACCCGGCTTACCCTGACCTGTAACGGCAACCTGGGATCCGGGACCCTGGACAGCGAACCGGAACCGGACTGGCCCAACGGGAGTGAACCCACGGGCTGCGACGGGGTTAACCAGGATGGGGACACTTATCCCGATGAAAGCTGCCATGTGCTGGGATACTGGAACATGAAAACCCTGGTCACGGGCATGGCCTTTGAAAATGATCCTGAAGGCCCAGACGCATTAGGCGACTGCAACAGCCTTCCCCGGGTCCTGACCCTGGACACCCAAAATGTCGTAGACCACCTTGACAGTATCTTAACCCTGTCGGCCGTCTACACCCCTGACGGCCTGATTCGAAACCAGACGGCGGCCTGTGACACCGACACTGTTCTGGACCCACCCAGCGGAGGTGCCAAGCCCGGATTTCCCGTCAGGGTATCGGACATTTATCTCAATGAAATCACAGATCCTGCCGCCCTGCCCGACTGGCAGGGATTTACCGTCATTAGCGGCAAGGTGGATGTGCCGCTGTTTAACGATGCCGCCATCAAAGGGCATCTGATCAACACGTCTGCCACATCAGCCCAGTCGGTTTATGTCATGGCCGACGGCGAGGACTCAGACCATGACGGTATCCCCTCGCCCTTCGATGACGACACGGACGGTGTGGATGTGTTCCGGACGCTTTTGGCCCCGTCGGGACCAGATGCGGCCCCCAAACCTTTATTTGAATACCACTGGCCCGGCCCGGGAGTCGTTGATCTGGCCTACCGGGGGAATTTTTATCAATCCGGGGCCGAAACTATGCCCCGGTTCAAGGGAATTAAAAAGCCCACCGACCTTGCCGGCGTTCTGAACATTGAATCGGTTCCCGATTATATCAATCCTGAGCGCACCAAATTTTCCTTTGGGGTGAGCGCCGAAACCGAGGCCTTTGCCAACCTCTCCATTGACGTGGGCGGCATCACCGACGGCCTCAACGATTTTTTCTCCTCGGAACTGGGCGTCTCCTTTGACATTGAAAGCATGCTGGCCCAGCTGGCCGATGCCCAGCAGGTCATGCACGATATCACCGGGGCAGACGTTTCCGATATCCTGGCCCGGGTCATTGCTGACATCGTGGACAGCACGGATCTGGCCGATGCCATCCGGGCGGCGGCCAACGGGCTCTCCCAGGCCCACCAGGCCCCGGCCATGGTCTATGCGGTCCTGTCCGAACCTTTTGAAACCCTGATGGACGAAATCATGGCCCTGGCCGACGACCCGGACCTGGATCTTTCCGCCCTTTACATTGATGTCAGCGTGGCCGATGAGCTTTCAGGGGCCCTGGCCCCGTTTCTCAGATATGATCATACCGGACTTCGGGACCTTTATGAAAATTACTCCGGGGAAATTGGCGACCCGGCATTTGATGCGCTCCTGGCAAAATTCCAGGCCCTTCAGGATATCCTTTTAACCATCACCGACAAGCTTTCCTATGCCCAGGAGGCAACCGATGCCGCAGCCGATTTTCTCTCCGACGGGACAGGCGCCGCATTAACCTATCTGGACACGGTCATTGACTTTGCCTATACCGCATCGGATCTGGTCCATGACCTGTATGATGAGGCCACTTCAGGGTTGGGCGGGTTTGTCACCACAGGACAAAGCAATCCCCTGCTGGCAAGGCTTTTAGAGGCCAAAGACGGGATCCGGCAGGTCAATACCGCCATTCAGACCGTTCACTTAGGAGACATTGCCAATGCCCTTTTCCTGGCATCGGTGGTGGCCGGTTCTCCCATGGATGTCTCCATGCTCCATGCCGCCGAGGAAACCGCACTCACGGCGGTCAGTCAGCTCAATGAGACCATCACCCAGGCCGAAGAAAATCTCATCCTGCTGCTGGAAGGCCTGCCCATGGCCGATGTCCTGGCCACCATTGACGGATTTATAGGGGACGACGGCCTGATCCAGACCGCCCTCAGGGGCGCCTCTTACCCCGACACCCCGGCTGAAGGGGGTCTAATTCATTCCCTTGAAGCCATTAAAACCGACCTTCCCCAATATGTTGATCTCATGGGCCAGGACCTGGAACGCCTCTCCCTTCTGGTTCAGGCCCTGGTACCGGGGGATGCCCAGGTGGTGGACGTGGCCACCTGGCAGGAGGCCGTAGAACTGTCCCAGGCCCAGCTCAACCAGCTGATCACAAGCCTTGTGACCCAGATCACCCAGACCGGGGAAGGCGCAGAAGGCATGATTTTCCAGGAACTGGCCCAAATTTATGAAGCAGCCAACGTCGACTCTTTAGGCTTTACCGCGGTCTGGGCCGACCCCGGGGTCCGCAAACGGATCCTTGTCGCCCCCCTCCTGTTTATTGTGGAAGGGGCCGGAACCATCCAGCAGGATATTAAAGATATGGTGGAAACCGTCACAGGGCTGCTGCCCAACCCCAGCGAGGAAGACATCCGGGCCATGCTGCGCGCCACCATCCTGAACACCGAACCCGTGGAAGAGATGAACCGGATCTTTTATGAACAATTCGGCTTTGTCAGCGACATGGTGGATGATGTGACCACCCAGATGGCCCTGCAGATCAACACCATGATCCGGGATGCCATGGCCTCCATCAACGAAGCCCTTCAGGCCCAGCTTGAGGCGGTGACCGCCGACATCGGCAGCAGCTGGGGGGTCTCTTCGGCAGGCATTGACGGGTATGCCATTGTCAGCCAGGACGAGATTGAGCGCATTCATTTAGAGGCGGCATTCACCTTTGACGGGGAACCGGATCCCACATCCTTTACCGGGGCCCTGGACATCACGGCCTGGAACACCGAGAACGGCCCGAGCGGCTGCATTAACGGCGGATCCGGCAAGGTGGACGTGGTGCTCTCCACCCACGACGTCACCGCCGACATGCTGGGCATGGATGTGGGCTTAAAAGAGGCCCTTCTGGGATTTACCCTCCAGACCGATCCGGTGCTTCCCCTGGGGATTTTCGGCCGGGTCTACCTTCAGGGGGAACTGGGGTTTGAATCCCTTGCCCTTTACGACCTGGGGTTTGAGGCCGCCTTTGGCAGCCAGGAACGTTATTTTGCGGCCAAAGGGGCGGCACGGTTTTCAGACTATACCATTCCCATGGCCGCCTTTTATTTAGGGGTGAGCTGTTTCGAGAATAATGTTTTAGAGCGGCTGGACCCTGAAGTCGCTGAATTTATCGGGGAAATCAACCCAATGAGCGGAGTCTATGTCAGAGGATCGGTGGAGGTGCCGGTCTGGAACAACGGCTGCGCCCTGACCCTCGGGGTGGGGGCCGACATCGGGGCCTGGTTTTTTACCGAGCCCGGATCCGGAACCTACGGCGGTCTTCTGGGCGGCTCGGCCTATGGCGAACTGGGCTGCCTGGCCTCCCTTAAGGGGGCCATGTCTCTGATCGGCCAGAAATCGGGATCAACCTATGCCTTTTCCGGATCCGGCTGGGGGGCCGCCGGCGTGGGCTGGTGCTCCCAAGGCAAATGGAAAAGCGTTAAGGACGCCAGAAAAGACGACTGGTGCCTCACCGGTGAGGCCACCTTTGAGGTGACCTATGAAAACAACGGCTGGGTTTTTGACGGACCCCATGTGAGCTGTTGTCACTAGGGGATATGAGACCTGGGACTTGGGATATGGGGAGAAAATCTTTCCCCGGATTCCGGGTCCCAGGTCCCAAGTCCCTCATATCAACATACAAGGAAAAAATTGATGTCTGAGATATTCCGAAAACTTGTTCTGGTTCCGGCATGTTTACTCCTGATGTTCCCGGTTCTTTGCCTGGGAGCGGACCGGCTTTACTTTGTCCATTTGGTGGAGCACGATCTGAGCAGCAATCCCAGGGTCATCCTGGAGTGGGGGCCCTTAGAGGGGAATGTGCCCGAAGAGATTGATTCCTTTAACCTTTACCGGTCCATCAATTCCGGCGATTTTGAACTGCTTGCCGCCATGGATTACCAGGTGGCCGATCCCCTGGCCATCCGGGATTTTGTGGAAAATGATTTCAATCAGGACCGGCAAGCGGAACTGATCCGGCTGCTCAACCAGATGAGCAGCGCCCAGACCCCGCCGGGCCCGGCCATTGACAAGACCAATTTCCCCGGCTTTATCCACAGCATCATTGACCCGGCCTCAGACACCTTCAATCCTCTCCAGCGCATGCTTTTGATCCGCTTTCATCCCGGGGTTGCCCGAGCCGCAGGCCTTGCCTTTATCGATGAGGCTCCGGGAGCCTTACCGGTGCAATACCTGCTTACCGCCACAGCCAATGGCACAGAATCTCTTCCCATCGGCAAAACCCCCAAGATGAGTACCAGCTTAGATACGGTTCTTCCCGCACCCCAGGGACTGGTCCAGGTCAGAACGGCGGGCTGCTCTCTGATCCGGAAAAACCTGGACGATCTGCGGGTCCACCTGAACTGGGCGGTGCCAAACCAGCCCCAGGACATTGGATTGAATATCCTGACATACGGCTATGACGTGTTCTGGGCCGAAACCGACCTGGGGGTGCTGGATTTCAGTGCCGGGATCCCCACGGGCCTTTACCGGGTGAACGAAAAACCCGTGGTGGTATCGGGCCAGGCCCCGGAAGAAGAAAAAGACGGGTACCTGGTCCGGGATACAGCTGAAAATCATTTGACCGGGCCCGAATGGACCCGGGGCCAGACCTTTTATTACTATCTGGTGGCCCGGGACCTGGCCGGCAACTATTCCCAGGCCGCGGCCCCCATTGAGGCCACCGTGGTGGACGGCCAGCCCCCGGTATCCCCTTTCCGCCTTCACACCAAAGAGCTGTCTCAAATTTCAGGGGATGATGCCCTTCCCCGCCTGGCCCTGGTCTGGGACCAGATCAACCCGGTAAACTATATCCGGTACTACGGCACCAACCGGACCGTGTGTGGCACCGATGACCATGAGGTGTGCACGGCCCCTTCGGCCCAGGCCTGTTCCGATGAAACCCAGATCCGCTGTATGGACCTTGATGTGGACCAATACCATGTGTTCCGGTTTGATTCCCCCCGGGAGGCGGCCGCCTGGGGAACGGATACCGACGGGGATTTATGGCCTGACGAGATAGAGGAAGATGAGGACACCGACCCCTGCGACCCGGACGAATTTCCCGACGACAGCCCGCCCTCTGAACGGGTGGCGGTCATTGACCAGACCGATACCAATTTTCAAAACGCCCTTGCCGACAGGCATGTTCAGATGGTTTATGTGGACACGGATCTGGACGACACCATGTTGGACAAGGTCTTTTATTACCGGGTAATGGCCCGGGACAGTTCCGGCAATTTGAGCCCCATGTCCGCCCCTATCAGGGGGGTCCTCTATGACCGGACCCAGCCCGAAGCTTCGGCAAGCCTTTCGGTTCTGGACTGTTCCTCCTTTTTTGCCGCCCATGAGGATACCACCGAATACGTTCAGGCAAGCGAGGTCTTAACCCTGGTGGACACCACGGGAAAAGCCGGCCGGTTTACCCTTTTCAGAGACTGCCAAAGTTCAACCCATATGATCTATGATGAGGCGGTCCTGTCCGGGTACATGGACAACGGGATGGCCATGATCAACGCTGAAGACATCCCGGCCAGCCAGTGTGGAACAGAAGGGTGCGACGGGGGAACCACCCTGGGCTATTATGTGGTGTTCAAAGATACCAATGGATTTGCCATGGCCCAGTCCGACACCTTTTCGATAACAAGCCTTTGTTCGGACTATAACGGTGCCGTGGTGCTGGACGGCAAATGCATCTGGAACACCCCCCTGCCCGGGGCCGTGGCAGACGGCGCCATCAAGGTCTGTGCCGATCTTTCCTTGGGGCAGACCGCACGGGTTTACCACGAAATTGCAGGAAAGATGTCCCCCATCCGGACCATCGCCTATGCCCCGGATGCCGAAAACGATGATCTGTCCTGTGAGGAAATCTCCGACATGGCCGGGCTGACCGCTTCGGATCTGTGCCTTGGGGTAAGGGTATTCAGTGAAAACCATGTGGGATCGGGCATGGCTTACTTAAACTGCCTGACCGTTGCCGATGCCGACGCCTCCCCGCCCCCGGCCCCCCTGGTCCAGGGGGTGTTCAGCAAAGAAACTCAAGGAGAAGAACCCTATTTTGAACTCCGGTGGTCGGCCCCCTCACAAGGCATGGCCGGTTTTATTGTGTCTTTGACAAGCGATGCCGGAACCAAACAAAAGACCGTGTTTCCGGAAGCACCCGGTGATAACGGTCAGTTCAGCGCCGATATCATGCTGTCGGCCTCAACGGATCTGAACACCGAGTGGTGCGTTAAAATGCGGGCCATCGGCACCGATATGAAGATGAGCGACTGGTCCGAGCAGACCTGCGCTGAGTGGACGGCCCAGGAGCCTGAAAGCTTAAGCTGGCCCCACGTGTCCCAGCCCCCCAAAACCGGCAATGTCCGGGCGGTCTTCATCAATGAAGGATCTTTAGGGGGACGGCCCGCCCTGGTGTTTAACCCGGATTTTACCACCACCTTGTCCGCCCTTGACTGCCAGTATTCCGATACCGGCAAATGCATAGACGAGGTCCCGGTCTGTACCGGCAGCAGCCTTTGTGTCGCCTGGCAGCAGGAAACCGACGGCACCATTATTGATACCCCGGTGGATTTTTCCAATGATGCGGCCGGCAATTATGTCTACGCCCTGGTGGGACAGAAAAATTTTATCTTGTACCGGCAGGAGCAGGGCCGGGACTTTGTCCAGGTCTCTCCCCTCATCGAAGGGTTTAATTTCTCCCGCAAATCGGTTTACGTTCACAACATTACCAATAATTTCTGGGAATGGCACCACTATTACAGGCTCAATAATCCCTTTTACTTTCTTCGCAACCTTGAGGAAAGCGCCATCGGCGGAACCGATCCGTTAACCGGGCTTGCCCTTGACCCGGCCGAATTTATTGGGGCCAGGATGCTGATCCTTGACCGGTATCCCTATACCCCCGGCACCACCGTCCGGTATAAAATGGTGTTCTTTGATCCCAAAACCCGCGAGCCGTCATCGGTTCAGACCAGCAACTGGCTCACACTGCCATCATTGTAAGGAAAGATAAAGATGATCCATCTGACCCGTATCATCCCCCGGTTGAAACCCTTTTTGTGGGTTGTTCTGATGGTCCTGCTGTGCCCCTCATGGGCGGCGGCATGGGATCAAACCCTCCATGAAAATATCCTGGTGTTTGACGAGACCGGCCAGCCCGTGGCCGGATACCATACCGGCAACTGGTCCACAAAGGTGGATACTTCAGGACTGGTGCGCTTTGAGCTGTGGACCCAGGGGTCCCCGCCCGCCCTTTCAGGCCCGGGAACAGACGCCATCACCCTGGAAGCAGGACAGGTGGCGGTTCCCAACTATACCCCGGGCAGCAGTGTGGCCCCTTCATCCGGGGTTCCGGCGGTTTCCCTGTACAGCTTTGATGCATCGGTATTTCCCTCAACGGCTCCGGGAAAAGTGCCGGGCATTTCCATCACCCCCACCCCCGGGTCCTACACCCATACCCTGGCGGTGGAACTGACGGCTTATGCCTTAGAAGGCGATCCCGTGGTTCAGATCAAAAATGCGGCCGGGACCTGGGAGGACAGGGGAAATCCCTGTGTGATCTATATTTCCCGGGACAGGGTTATCCAGGCCCGGGCATCCAATGACGGCAACTATTCCGATGAAAAGACCTATTCTTATACAGTGTCCCAGCCGGCCCTGGTGGACTCGGATTCCGACGGCATCCCCGATGTCTGGGAGATCCAGTTCGGGTTCAATCCCCTCTCTTCAAAAGAAAACCCCCTTGATGTGGACACGGACCTGGACGGGGTTTCGGACTTTGATGAAATTTTGCGGGGGACGGACCCGAAAAACAACGGCTCCGTACCCGTTGACAGAGATCTTGACGGGTGGAGCGACCTGGATGAAACCTTAAGGGGGACCAGCCCCACAACCCGCCGGGATACGCCTACCGCCACCCGGCTCTACGAAATAGAGACCAAGACGTCCGGGACCTTCCTGGACCATGAAGGGAGCTCGCTTGCCCTGGCCGTTTTCGAAGTGGAAACCGTGAACGGCGAGGAAAGGGCCCAGGGCCAGGCCGATGACTCAGGCAATTATTCCTGCCGGATCCCCAGGGGAACCGAAACGGTGATCCGGGTGGTTTCAAACCTGAATTCCGCCTATACCATGAAACGGTTCTTTCCCGATATGGCCGATCTCACGCCTGCCGACATGGTGTTTACGGAAGAGGACTGCACCGGCGGCGATCCCTCTTTATACTGGCAGGAGTGGCAGAGCGCCTGGTGGGCATACCTTGGCGAACATCTGGTGGTGACCGAAAAATATGTGCCCGTTGATCCCTCTTTTACGGTTGTGGTGGGGCTGCTTGAACGACAGCTTGAAATCCTCACCGGCGCAGTCCCCGAAGAAGTTCTGTACAGCCTGCCTGAAGGGACCCCGGAAGAATTCTGGCTCTCCTTTGCCCTTTTCGGCCACCGGCCGGCACCTTCGGTGGTGGAAGCCCTTAAAACCATGATCGCAAGCCCCCGGACCCTGGCCTTTGATGAAGACCGGATCCAGCCGCCCCGGACCCTGAGCAATCTTGTGGAAGATATAGAAACCCTCATGGCCCAGCCCTGCCAGACCCTGGCCTCCCAGGCGGCGTCCCTTTATGAGGACACATCTTCAGGGGATTTAATGGATGACAGAATGTCCCGGCTCCTCCAGGGGTCTGAAGGCACCTATCTTTCCGGACTGCTCATGGCCTATGCCATGGATGCCGTCACCGGATATTCCGTTAATCTGTGCCATGTGCTGGACCCCCTTGAAGACAGTGACCAGGACGGGATTGCCAACGGCATGGAAACGGCAACAGCCCTGCTGCCCCACGGCGTTTCAGACCCCTTTGCCCTGGATACCGACACCGACGGCATCACCGATGACCAGGACAACTGTACCCTGGTTTATAATCCGGACCAATTGGACCGGGATCAGGACGGGGCCGGAGACCTGTGTGACAGCGATGACGACAATGACGGCCTTGACGACGAGATTGAAACCGCTTTCGGGTCCAATCCCTATGACGACGACACGGATGATGACGGAGAAAAGGACCTTGCCGAGTGGCAGGCCGCCTCAGATCCGGGCATTGCCGTTTACCTGACCCATTTTACCTCCCCCTCCAACCAGACCGGACAGACCGTGACCGGATTCAGGGAAGAAAATGCCACGGTTTTACTTGCCATCACCGGTGGTGCTACCCTTGGAACAGTGCTTTACCCCACCCCCACCACCTTTTCCTGCGCCCTGTCCGATATGACCGGAGAGGGCAGCTATACCTTAAGTCTTACCGGAAGCGACGGTACGGGCAGAGAGGGAATCAGCACCCAGGAAATCCAGGTTGATCTGACCGCTCCGGTGGTGGACATCACCTCTCCCGAAGACGGTTCGGTTCTGGACCTCAACACCCCCCTGCTGGTATTTTCAGCCTCAGAAGGCTCGGTTCTGGTCCGGGTAGACGAAGAGACCGTCTCCATTGATTCAGGAGAGGCCCTTTCCGCGCTCACAGAGGGAGACCATCTTATCCGCATCACCGCCGTGGATGGGGCCGGCAACACCGGATTTGATGAAATCACCTTTACCGTTGACGCCAACCGGCCGCCCCTGGCCCATGCCGGGCCGGATCAGACCGTTGCCCCGGACGCACCGGTCTCCTTAAGCGGGGTAAACACCATAGATCTGGACAATGGAATCACGGGCTTTGCCTGGCAGCAGACCGCAGGCGAAACCGTCACCCTCACCGGCAGCGATACCTCCCTGGCCGCCTTTACCGCCCCGCTGACCCAAGGGGCCATGGCCTTTGAACTCACGGTCACCGACGAATCCGGGGAAACCGCCACGGCCCGCTGTCTGGTCAATGTATCTGATGACAACCTGCCCCCCACAGCCGATGCGGGAGACGATATGACCGTCCTTCCTGCCACTGTCATTCAGCTGGACGGATCCGCCTCCCTGGACCCCGAAGCCCAGAATCTGACCTTTTCCTGGCAACAGGCGGCAGGGCCGGGGGTTGTCTTAAGCGATACAAGCCTTGCATCCCCGGAATTTACCGCCCCGTCCCCGGCAGATGACGGCGCCTCCCTGATTTTTGAACTCACGGTCACCGATGGGGAAGGCCTCATGGCCCGGGACCAGGTGGTGGTGTCCGTGAAAGGCACCAACACCGCGCCCCTGGCCAATGCCGGTCCGGACCAGGAGGTAGACCCCGGGCAGGTAGTGATCCTTTCGGGCAGCCAGTCCCAGGACAGTGACGGCACCCTTGAGACAAGCCAGTGGCAGGATATTTCAGGAAATCCCGTCACCCTGGATGGCCCGGGCGCATTGACCACCACCTTTACGGCCCCTGAAACAGCCTCGCTTTTTACAACGCTCCGGCTGCGGCTCACCGTAACGGACAACGCAGGCCTTCTGGATCAGGATGAACTGGACATCACCATTGTCCGGATGGACCAGGACGATGACCTGGATGTGGACGGGAAAGACCTGTTTTGGCTGATTCAACAGCCCGGTCTTTCCAGAGATTCCATCAAGGCCTTTGCTGAACGGTTCGGGCTGTAAAGAGATTTGGCTGTTTCATAAAAAGGGGACCATCGCAATCATTTCCATGCTGAAGTGACGGTGAATTTGTTCTAACCACAAATTAACTAATTTTAGGCCCTTCGAGTTGTTAATTTCACCCTGATGGTCCCCCCCGAATTGAAATTTTTAAAAAAATCGCTTACATTTTTCGCCGATTCATACTATAGATAATAACTACCATTTATTATGCCTAAAATTTGTAACGTTAGCGAAGGCCCATTACGGGAACATAACACCGTATATTCCTTATTATTTTAGGAGTATTTATTAATGCCGGATAAGCCAACGTACGAACAATTGGAACAGCGCGTCAAAGACCTTGAGCAAAATGAGATTAAGCACCAGCGGATTGAAAAAGAGCTGAAAATAAGTAAAAAATTACTCCGGGACGTCATGGATATGGCCCCTGTCTTTATCTGCGCTAAAAATATGGATGGAAAATTCATTCTGGCCAACAAGAAACTGGCGGATTTTTACCAGACAACGGTTGATGAAATTTTAAAAGGGGCCCATGCCGACATCTGCGAAGACAAAGACGAACTAAGGTCAATGATTGCCGATGACCATGAAGTGATTAACAGCGGCAAGCCCAAACTTATTTCAGAGGAAACCATGAAATCCCCGGACGGGCAGGTTGTCATACTTGAAACCTGCAAAATCCCTTTCACAGCCTATGATGACCCGGCGGTTTTAATAGTCGCCACCGATATCACCGCCCGGAAACGCGATGAGGAAGAACGGAAAAAACTTGAGGACCAGATCCGGCATTCCCAGAAACTTGAATCTTTAGGCCGCCTGGCCGGGGGCGTTGCCCATGACCTGAACAACCTGCTGTCGCCGATTCTCGGGTATAGCGAACTCCTTTTTTATAACGCTAAAGAAAATGATAAGCACAAGGAATTCATTGAGCAGATCATACAGGCCAGCCGGCGGGCCAAAGATATTGTCCGCCAGCTGCTCACCTTCAGCAGAAAGCAGCCCCTTGAATTCAAAGATATTGATATAAACAAAATCTTGGCCCGGTTTGAAAAACTGCTGGTCCGGACCCTGAGAGAGGATATCACGGTCAACATAAAGCCGGCCCCCCATGTGCCCATGATCCTTGGCGATATCGGACAGCTTGAACAGGTGATCATGAACCTGAGTGTCAATGCCCAGGACGCCATGGCCGAAGGCGGCACCCTGATCTTTGAAACATCTTTCAAAGAAGTGGGGAGAAACACAAGCTGCTTTGATGAGAAAGTCATACCGGGAAAATATGTGGTGCTGAGCGTCAGCGACAACGGATGCGGCATGGATGATGAAACCCGCCGGAATCTGTTTGATCCTTTTTTTTCAACAAAGGGGAATCGCGGTACCGGTTTGGGACTTTCAATGGTTTACGGCATTATCAAACAGCATGGCGGATATGTTTTTGTGAACAGTAAACCGGGCAAAGGGAGTACATTTAACATTTACCTGCCCGCATCCCGGGAAATAGAAATGAAACTGGAAAATGACGCTGCCATTGCACCGAACCTGTACGGAAATGAAACCATTCTAATCGTAGAAGATAACCCCCAGGTCAGGAAGGTGGCCCACGATATTCTCATGCTCCATGGATATACGGTCCTGGAAGCCGAGAATGGAGAACGTGCCATGGAGATTCTAAATGAGTATGAAGAACCGGTACACCTGGTCCTGACCGATGTTATCATGCCCAAAATGGATGGAAAAAAACTGGCCGATCAAATAGCGGATTCTGATCCTGAAGTGAAAATTTTATACATGTCCGGTTATACCGACGACATGATTGCCCATCACGGCGTACTGAATGGGGACTTGAACTTTATCCAGAAGCCGTTTTCCCTCCAGGCCCTGTCCATTAAAATCCGGGAAGTGCTGGACAGCTGTGAAACCGCCACTGGACAAAGTTTGCCGCCGGCAATGCCCTAAGAATTTTATCGGTGGCCGTTGGTTGGATTTTATTCAACCGGCTTAAAAATTGATACCGTGGTCAGGAAAAAAAGTTCGGATACATGAAGTTCTCATCTTTATTAATCTCGGTCAAAACAAACCTGTCGCGCAAAGCCGGGATCCTGGCGGACTGGGTCCAGGGGTATGATTTCACAAGGGGGATGAAACCTGAAGATGCCGGTCTTGACCCCCGCTGTTCATATGGGTATGGCCCTTCGGGCAACAAATATTTGAAGCGCCTCTTAACTGTTCTTAAGATTACATCACGGGATGCTGTGATAGACATCGGGTGCGGAAAAGGCAGCGGCATGAAAACCATGCTTAATTTTTCATTTTCCCGGGTGGACGGCGTTGAGTTGTCGGACCGGATCGCCCGGATTGGTATTCGAAATTTTAAACGGCTCCACGCGGACAGGGTAAAAATATTTATTTGCAACGCCGCCCTGTTTTCAGCATATGACGCTTACAATTTTGCGTATTTGTACAATCCGTTTCCCTGCCAGGTCATGGCGCAGGTGGTTAAGCGTTTAGAACGGTCCGTCCATCGCTCGCCAAGGGAATTTGTGATCATATATAACAATGCGGTTTGCCACGAAACCGTTATTGCCCAAGGCGTATTTAATAAAAAAGGGGTTTCCCCGGACCAGTGGGGCAACGGGATAACCCTTTACTCAAATCGGGACGGTCAGAACTCCAGACTTTTTTGGTATCTTTGAGAATGGTGCCAACCCTTCCCCGCCGCTGGCCTGAAAGCGGAAAAATTGGTTTCCCGGGATGAAAATTTTGTAATCGGTCTTTTTGATTTATCGGGTGATTTTTAAAATATCTCTTTAAAATCAATCCATTATGCTTTGGCATGCCTTTTGCCACATCGGGTAGTGGATTTAACTTAAAGGAGATATGGATATGGCACTACCCGAAAAAGAAATTGAAATTAAACGGCGGATTGCGGTATTGGCGTGCATCATGGTTGGGGTTTTAATGGTCTGCCCATATGGGATGCACGGGTCATCGGCAGCCCGGGTTTTAAAGGGCATGGCCGGGGGGGATGCCCTGGTCACCGGTTTTATGATTTTTGGTTTCTTTGCCCTGGCTGAACTGCTGTGGCGCATTGTGCTTGTGGCGATGTATGTACCGGTTTCAGGCCTGCCGGATGAACTTTTGCCCACCTGCACGGTGGTGGTGCCGGCCTATAATGAGGGGCGCCAGGTATTTCTCACCCTTGAAAGCCTTGCCAAAAGCAACTACCCCAAAGATAAAGTCCAGTTTGTTGCCGTTGACGACGGCAGCCTGGATGATACCTGGAAGTGGATCGAACATGCCCGCCATACACTGAACCGGCCGGTACTCACCATCCGCCTTCCCAGAAACCAGGGCAAACGGCATGCACTGGATGCCGGGTTCCGCAAGGGAATGGGGGAAGTCCTGGTAACCGTGGACAGCGACTGCCTGGTGGAACCCGATACCTTAAGAAACCTGGTGGTGCCCTTTGTGTTTGACCGAAATGTGGGTGGCGTGGCCGGGAATGTCCGGGTCCTGAACCAGTCCGACGGGCTTATCCCGAAAATGGTGGATGTGGTCTTTGTCTACAGCTTTGATTTCATGCGGGCAAGCCAGAGCATGGTCCGTACGGTAATGTGTACCCCGGGGGCGTTGTCGGCCTACCGGAAATCCGTTGTCATGAATATCCTTGACGAGTGGATTCACCAGCAGTTTCTGGGGCAGCCCGCCAATATCGGGGAAGACCGGGCCATGACCAACCTGATCATCCGGCAGGGGTATGACGTGGTGTTCCAGCAGAACGCCAGGGTGTATACCCAGGTTCCGGTGACTTATTCCCAGTTGTGTAAAATGTACTTGCGGTGGGCCCGAAGCAACGTCAGAGAAACCCTTGCCATGGCCGGGTTTATATTTACCCCCTTTCGCAAAGGCTCGAAGCTTGGGGCCCGAATCAACCTGATTTCAGATGTGATGAAACTGACCAAAACCCAGGTTTTTCTGGGCATTGCCTGGGGCCTGATTCTCTGGCAGCCAGCGATTTTCGGCAGCGGGGCCGTGATGGGCATTGTCCTTGGTTCAAGCCTGTCAGCAGCCATTTACGCATGGAAATTCGGCCGGTTCTCATCCCTGCTGGCATTTGCCTACGGGTTTTTCTTTTTCACGGCCCTAAGCTGGATCAAACCCTACGCCCTGTTCACGGTGAGCAATTCCGCCTGGCTTACCCGGACCGTTCCCCAGGGGGCACCGTCCCATGCGGGATGTTAAAAACAGGTTATTTCCGGTGCAGAATAAAGCCGCCGCAAAGGGCCGTAAAGGGGGCCACGGCCACCAGGCCAAAGCTGCCGATGAGTGTTTTGAGGATCTCTGATGAGACGTAAATCAGGTTAAATGTGTTTGACAGGGGGACCCCCTGGGCCATGAAGGCCATGAGCAGGGTGATATATCCCCCGGAATAGGCAAACAAAAGCGTGGTGGTCATGGTGCCGGTGACGGCCCGGCCCACATTCAGGCCGGAACCCATTAACTCAAGAATGGAAATGTCCGGATCTCGCTCTACCACCGCCTGCATGCTGGCCGCCACATCCATGGCAAGGTCCATGACCGCCCCGGAGCAGGCCAGAAAAACGGCGGCCATAAAAATTTTGGTCAGGTTCAGGTGCCCGAACCCGGCGTAAAGCAGGGTCTCGGCAAAGGGAAGCACCGCGCCGTGGACATGAATCTTCTGTGTAAAATAGATGGATAAAAGGCCGCTGGTCAGGATGCCGAGCATGCTGCCGGCCAGGGCCGTGGCCCCTTTTTTGTTTAAGCCGGCCACCAGAAGGATAATGACGGTGCAAAGAAAAAAAGTAATTCCCAATGTCAGGATCACCGGGTCCCACCCTTTGAGCAGCATGGGCACCAGCACTTTCCACAGGGTAAGGGCGGCAAAGACAAAAGACAGCAGGGCCTTGATCCCGGTGATGCCCCCGAAACAGACCAGCAGAACGGCAAACAGGCACAGCAGCACGCCTTCAAGGCCGATCCGGTAATGGGCTTCCGGATTGACGAACACCACGTTTCCTTCTTTATCAAGGCTTAACACCACAAAGGCGGTATCCCCTGGCGCAAACAGGGTGTCCCTGTCCATCCGGCCGAGCAGGGGGTTGTTTGCCTTGAATACCTTTCCCTTGAACGGGCCGGATAATATCTTAATTTCCACCAGCTGGTCGCCGGTTTTAATCAGGTTAATCTGTTGGACATGGTCGTTGTCTGCGGCAATAATCTGCCCCCGGCAGCGGACCGCCGTTTGTCCGGTCCTTTTTTCAAAGCCCGTGGGAATGGCCAGCAGGATAATGGATAAAAAGATAAAAAAAACGATCAGAAGGGCATCGCTTTTATTGACTTTGAAATGGGCAAACAAACAGCGCGTTTTCATGGCAACCCCTGCCAGGCCTTAATTCGTGAGAAAAACAAAGACGGTGCAATGGAAAACTGCGGCACCGTTTTATTTTATGGTGTGATCCCCCCCCCTTAATTCACGGTAAAGACCGGTGCCGGCGAAAGCCCCATGACCGCCATCAGCTTGAGGGCAATCTCGGTATTGTCGTACATTCCCTGAAAGGTCATGGCGCCAACCCCGACCGCAGAGGTACTGACCGGAACCCCGGTGTGGTTATAGGAGGTCCAGGCAATGCCGGCCTTCTGGTTTAACAGGTGGGTAATGGATACCGTAAGCGGGTTGTACCCGCCGTAAAGCAGGTAGGTCTGAGGATCGGGTTTTACCGCCTGGCCGGCCATGGCCCGGTCAAAGGCCTTTTCAAGAATGGCCACTTCAAAGTCTTGAAGGGATAACGGGTTATCAGACCCGTCAAATTTAAGCCCGAAGACAGCGGTAATCTTGGGTTTCACATCGCCAAAGGAGACCGCTTTATCTTCTTTGAGCCTGGCCATCACGTATTGATCAAAGTAGGCAAAAGACTTTTTCTGGGCTGAAAGAATGTCAAAGTGGGTGTTATACCGGGTGCCGGCAAACCCCAGGGACATCCCGCCGCATTCATGATCCCCGGTAACAACGATGGTGGTGTCTTCCGGGTGCTGTTTGTAAAATTCATAGGCGGCTGCCACGGCCTGGTCAAAAGCCACGGTGTCCCGGATGGATGCTGTGGCATCGTTGGCATGGCAGGCCCAGTCAATTTTACCGCCTTCCACCATCATGAAAAAGCCCTTGTCATTGTCTAAAACCTCAATGCCTTTTTGTGTAAACCGGGCAAGGGAAATATCCGCATCCGCGGCATCCATGTCATAGGGAAGGGCTTTGCTGCGCTCAAGCCATTGGTTGAAGGTAAAAATTTTTCCGTCTTTTGGGGAAAGCCGGTTAAAGGCCTCTGTGCCCTGGGCAATGGTGTAACCGTTTTTTTTGATCAGGTCCATGGCATGGCCTTCAAATCTGGCCGGGTCCCCTTTCTGGTTTTCAGGGTCTTTAAGCCCGCCGCCGGCAAAATAGTCAAACCCGCTTCTGGCCAGAGCCACGGCAATATCATAGTATTGAGATCTTGCAGGGACATGGGCATAAAATGCGGCCGGGGTGGCGTGGTCAATGGAAACGCTGGAGACAATGCCCACCTTTTTCCCCTGTTCTTTGGCCATTTCGGCAATGGTCTTCATGGGCCTGAGGGCTTCGTCAACGCCGATCCGGCCGATGGTTGTTTTTTTGCCGCAGGCCAGTGCCGTTGCACTGGCAGCGGAACCGGTAATAAATCTGTCGGCGGCATGGGTGGTGGTAATGCCCTGGGCGGGAAAGGTTTCCATGAGCAGTTTTTGCTGCATGAACTGGCTGGCGGCAACTCTCTGGGGAATTCCCATGCCGTCTCCGATAAACAGAAAGGTATATTTTGCGGTCTTGGCAAAGGTGACACCCGGGCAAAGCAGCAGACAGACAAAGGCTGCGACAAAAAATGCGTTCAATCTGTTAAAGGATTCCATTGGACGCTCTGGGAAATGACGGGTTTAAATTTCGGCCGGGCCTTACCCGGTAATGGTAAGGCCCGGCGCAGACGGAACGGATGGATGGCAGGCAGCCGGGGTCCTGAAAAAAAATCAGGTCGGCGGCACCATCATCACCGGTATTTTTGAACGGCGCATCACGGATTTAATCGTGGAGCCAATGGCATTGTCTTTCAGGAAATTCTCCCGTGCCCCCAGAACGATCAGGCCGCAGTCAAATTTTTTGGCAGCGCTGATGATTTCATCCACCAGATCTCCATCGGCTACAACGATTTCTCTGGACTGATAAGTGCAGGAATCGTCCTCAATGCCGGCATTGGTGCAGAACTGGTTCAATGCCTCGCGGATCAGGTTGGAAGATGACTGTTTTCCAATCAGGGCCTGCCGGGCAGAGTTGGAGTTTCTCTGTACCAGGGCCTCAAACTCTTCGTTGCCCAGCATCCCTTTAAGGCGGCTTTCAACATAGTCGGGCATCTGGGCCAGTACGTGAACCAGGACCAGCGTGGCCTGATTTTGAACGGCCAGGGTTGCCGCCATTTCAAATGCCGGGATGCAGCTTTCAGACAGATTGGTGGCAAAAAGGATGGATTTAATGGGTTTGAGCATGTCTGTTCTCCAATTTCTATTATAAATTAATAAGCCAATTGTAACGGTTCCATAAAAAACCCTCGGGCTTTCATCCATTTGATTGTAAAAAAATTAAAGCGCCCTTTGTCACGGATTTTACTGCATTAACCCTAATTATAAGGTTTCATATCGCGCTGTCAACACAACATAAGAGAATTGTGTGTAATATTTCATGCAATTCAATGTTCATCTATAATACAAATCAAACAGATAACCGGGCCACCACGGCAAATTCCAGTGCGCCGGGATCAAAATCGTCGCCGGCCACGCTGCCGTAAAACTGTTCTATTACAAGCCCTGCCTTGTTGAATTCCGTTTCAATGGACCCCCCGGGTAAAGTATTGCAGCCAGTTGTACACCACCCGCATGCGTGATTTTTCATGGAACATGTTTTAATCCCACCTGGAAAAACTACTTCACTTTGAATTCCTTTAGCCGGGTGCATTCAATAAGCCGATCCAGGGTTTTTGCGGTGAATACTTTTCCCCTTGTGGCATGAATCATTTTTTTCATATCTTCCCTGCGTACCCCGAAACCACGACCGCCAATACAGGCAATAACTTCGTATCGAGGATCATCCTCGGTACGACCGGCAATGCTCAACTCTCCAAGGTGCTGGATGCGAGTCACTTTGTCACGGGCTGTTCCGTCATCCTCGGTAATTTTTGCTTCTATAATCACCTTGGGGTTGAATTCACTTGGAATGATAAAGTCCGGGGTCTGATCAAAACCCTCAATTCGTTCTGCCCGTTTGGTTTTCCTGAAACTTATACCGGCGTTTGATAGAACATTTTCAATGGCAGATTCAAGGCTGTCACCGATTAAGTCGCTTACTGAATCCCTGTGCCCGGCAAAGGGCCTGCCAAGAAATCTTTCATAGAGCAGCATGGCATACGGTGCGCCCATCCCGGAAAGATTCCGGATCCCCTCAAGGCCATATTTTGTATCTGCTTTGTCCAGGCGGTGCAATTGATCCGGCTTCACTTCACCGCCCCCGGCAAAAAGCAATTGACAGGCCGTTTTAACCATTGCTCTAAGCCGTTCAGCTGTAACGCCACGAACCTTTAGTTGTGATTCCGGGTCCATTCTGACTTTTCTGTCCAGAGAACGGACAAACCCCTGGGTTACTGAAACCCCGGTTTTTTGTGTTGTGACATATCCCCATTCAGGCGGCGTAAACCCCAACATTGAACGTAAAACGATGATGCTGATCGGCTCAGTAACTGTGGTAGAAAAAATTTTATCCGGGTCCAGTTGAAAAAATCCCTTTGTTGCCATTTTCAAGGCCTCGTATCCACGCTCAAAAACCGGATATTCCACAAATCCTGACCCTTTGGGCATAACCAAAAATTCTGATTCCAGACAGGCAAACACACTGTCAACATAAGGTTCCGGGTTTTCAAGAAAGGCGGTAACTGTTCAGCAGTGCCCCATCTTCGCTCATTCAGGCCTTCTCACATAGCAACAGTATGCTACGAAGGCCTGACTAAACAAATATGAAGCACTGATGAACAGTTACGGACCCTTGTTTTGCTTAGTTTTCAGCATTAGCTGAATAGTTACGAAAGGCGTCCAAAGATACTTCAAAAGGAAACATCGTCATGCTCGGCTCCATATTTGGCTTGGTTTTCGTTAACGCTAAATAACAAAGGTAACGGTCTTTGTGTGTTTGCTTTTTCGCCTTTCATACAATCGTATACCTGTTCACAGCTTCCGAAATGATGAAGCCAGTTCTTTACTTTTGCAATGCGTGATTTGGTCGGTTCGGTTTTATTCCATTCAAGACGTAATGACCAGATTGCCAGACGAATCAAATGCCCGTAGACAACGCACCTGGTATCGCCAAAGGTTGGTCTGACATTGCCGGCTTTCAAGAGATTCAAGTCATTTTCAACAATTTGCGCAACATCCTCAGGTGAATCAGCCAACCACTTTCGTAACATGGTTCCGGTTTGTCTGCAGACAAAAATCGTGTCAATGATTGATGAAGCAGTTCCCTTTATATGAATGGAGGCCCCCATTTCAGCAGGACAGGGAAGTGTCGCAGAACAGGTCAGCCCTGCATCCGCCACCGGATAATAGGCTTCAAGTTTATTATGATGATAGGTGAATGCCAGAGGTGCCCCGGGTTTCAACGCTTTTGTCATGCGTTGGAAAACAGCAGAAAGCCCATCCGTAAAATGTTCAATTCCCCGGCCCATGTCCGCATTGCCGGTCAGTTCTCCTGGTGTCCGGGTGGAAGCGGCACGGAAGGTGTTTGAATTTTTGCCAATCAGTTTTCTAAGCCAGACATAACAAAAATCCATAAGTTCTGCATATTGGACATTTCCGAAATACGGCGGGTCAGTAAAAACCGCATTCAGTGAATTGTCAGGAATGCTGCAGAATGCGGCGTCCCGGCATGAAATGTTAACCCTTCGCTTCTGTTCAGCAGCATTGCCATTTAAATGATCACCTATCCATTCTCCGGGAATGGGAATAATTTTTTTAGTCCGGCCGTGGTACCGGACCTCGAAGGGATGATCACAATAAGCCTTTGCTTTTTTGAATTTTTCAATGATATTGGACCACCCGCCGCTTCCAATACACATATTACGTCCTGGAGCCATGATGCCCAGAAAATTTGACTCGCATTGAATTAAGCCCACCGGGAAGCCGTGAACGGAAAAGATATCAAGGGATTTCAAGGCCCTGCTGTCATATCTACACAACATATTCTGATACCGCAGCAGATCAGAAAGATTTGTTGCCAGCGCATTGCGTATACGTTCATCCGGTGTTGCTGCAATTAAGCGGGCTGACAGTTCCATGCCCAGAAGCTGCCGATCATTAAACATTTGTTTATAATGTGTGTACCCCCATCGGTGGAGACGGTCTGTTTCATCTCCGCTAGGAATTTTATCAGCAGGAACAGATTCCTGCTGCATTCCGGCCCAGCGTTCCTCAACCTGATGAAGCCGGTTCAAATCGTCTTCATCAGGGGCTTTAAAAAAACGGCCGGTATGGAATGGCGTACATTCCGGGCAATGGTATTCTATGGCAAAAAGCCTGTGCCGGGGAGCACCACGGCTTGCATCGGGATAACTGTTCATTGTTCCGCAAGCCGGACATGGGCAGCGTCCCCGGCCCGCCGGGCCGGTCGTCAGCAGTTTTGTAGCGCAATGGGCGCAAGCGCCTGGATTCTTCCTGTCACTGGTTTCGGTCAGTTTCCCGCAGGCAGGACAAACAAAGACATTTTTCGGGTGTCTGGCATCGGAAGCGAGAAGATAGCCCAGGAACAGATCAATCCTCTTTCCACATTGGTGGCATGATGCGATTTTCACCCATAAAAAGTATTTTACATGGGCGTTTGGGGAGCCGCAACATAAACAGCGGGTTCGGTGGAATGTCCCCATCTCATTTTCCAGTGTTGCCTTAAAGGCTTGGGCAGCCTCTGAATAGGCATCAAGGTTGAGGTGCTCAATCTCCTGTTTGACGATCCAGAAGGACATGGGATTGATATCAAATCCCGTAACATCACATCCGATACGATTGGCTTCTATAATTGGGGTTCCGCCCCCCATAAAAGGATCACAGAATTGGGGTTCCGCCCCCCCATAAAAGGATCACAGATATGAAGCCCTGAAAGATTGTTGGGTCTGTAAAACGTTTCGTGCAGTTGTTCTTGTAAAAATTCGGCCAATAGAAGGCCTCTGAATAATGTACCAGGCCTTCTTGCAAACCATTTGTGTACAGCGATAATCGGGCGGTAATTCTGCTGAATTTGTTTTTCCCGAAGCGCAATATTGGAAATGAATGGTATATCAAATTTTTTTTCGATCATTAGATTTGATTATCTGTCGCGGGCTATAGTGTCAAGGTTGTTTTTTTCAATTCACAAAGCTCGAATAATTGGCAAATCAACCGGGGAGTAATCAAGAAAGGTTTCCCGGAATAAAGTCAACCATTGTGGAATGCCTGCCTAAGCAGACCGTGGCAAAGGTCTCCGGCATCCGGCTGATGATTTTCCCGGACCGGATTACGAAAAGGCGCAGGGGCCGCAGGCGAATGGCGTCAATTTTAGACCGGGCCTGGAGAATGACCATGTCCGCTTTGCATCCCTTTGCAAGGCCGTAGTTTTCAAGGTTCAGGGTTTTGGCCCCATGAAGGGTGACGGCATCAAACAGGGTCTCTAACTGGCCGGTGCCGGTCATGTGAAGGGCATGGGCCGCCATGTGGGCCACATCCAGCATGTCATGGGAGCCCAAAGGGTACCAGGGGTCCATGATATCGTCATGGCCGAGGCTCACGTTGATGCCGGCCGCCAGAAGTTCGGGCACCCGCATCAGCCCCCGCCGTTTGGGATAGGCATCATGCCGGCCCTGAAGGTTCATGTTGACCAGAGGATTACAGATACAGCTGATGCCGGCTTCCCGGATCAGGGCAAAGAGTTTGGTCACATAATAGTTGTCCATGGCATGCATGGAGGTCAGATGAGATCCGGCCACCCGGCCGCCCAGCCCGAGCCGCTGGGTTTCAAAGGCCAGCCGTTCGATGTGCCGGGACATGGGGTCGTCGGATTCATCACAGTGCATGTCCACCATGAGCCCCCTTTTTTCGGCCATCTCGCACAACAGTTTTACAGATTCACCCCCCTGGTCCATGGTCCGTTCAAAATGGGGAATCCCCCCCACCACATCCACGCCCCGGTCCAGGGCCCGGTTAAGGTTTTCCACCCCCTTGGGGATACGCAACACCCCGTCCTGGGGAAAGGCCACCAGCTGAAGGTCGATAAAGGGGGCCATTTCTTTTTTGATATCCAGGAGCACATCCACGGCCATAAGGCGTTCATCGGAGGTGTCCACATGGCTGCGTACGGCAAGGTTTCCCTGGGCCACAGACCAGTGCAGCAGTTCCAGGGCCCGTTTTCGCACCCCGTCAGGGGTCAGGTCGGGTTTGAGTTCCCCCCAGATGTTAATGCCTTCTAAAAGGGTGCCTGAATCGTTTTTCCGGGGCATGCCATACGTCAGGGTGCCGTCTAAGTGAACGTGGCTGTCCACAAAGGGAGATGTTACCAGAAACCCTTTGGCGTCAACGGTTTCAACGGCCCGGGCATCAAGGGCCTGGGCCACCTCACAGATAAGGCCGTCCCTGCAGCCGATCTGCATTAAATCCTTTTTCCCGTGAATCCGGGCATTAATGACCAGAAGATCAAGCATATCAGCGTTCTCCTTTCCTGAAAGGGATCAGAAGGGCCTTGGGATAGGCGGCTTTCCTGGACATGATCACCAGGGCCGCAATGGAAAACAGATAAGGCATCATCAAATAGACCTGGTAGGGGATGGCCATGCCGGCCTGCTGCTGCACCCGCATCTGAACCGCATCAAAAGCGGCAAACAAAAGGCTTCCCAAAAGCGCCTTAAAGGGTTTCCAGGACGCAAATACCACCAGGGCAATGCAAATCCAGCCCCGGCCGTTCACCATGCCGATGTAATAGGCGTCAAAGGCGGACAGGGTTAAAAATGCCCCGCCCACAGCCATGAGGGCCGAGCCCGCGCACACGGCAAGGGTCCTTAAGAAAAAAACGTTCAGTCCCTGGGCTTCAACGGCCCTGGGGTTTTCCCCGGTCATGCGAAGGGCAAGGCCTAAAGGGGTTTTATACAGGATATAGGCCACCACCCCCACACTGATAAAGGCCAGAAGGGTTAAGGGCGTCTGGGTAAAAATCACATCCCCGGCAATGGGAAGGGATTTGAGAAACGGGATGTCCATGGGGGCAAAGGGGACGATTTTCGGCGGGGTGGTGGCCTTGGGCAGCAGCATCCTGAACACAAAGGCGGACAGGCTCGACCCCAGCATGGTGATCCCCAGGCCTGCCACATGCTGGGACAACCCTAAGAACACGGCCAGAAACGAATGCAAAAGCCCCAGGGCAATGCCGACGGCGGCCGCAAAGGCCACCCCGCCCCAAAGGCTTCCCCCCAGGTAGACAAAGGTCCATCCGCCCATGCAGCCGGCGGCCATGATGCCTTCAATCCCCAGGTTCAATACCCCGGCCCGTTCGCAGACCAGTTCACCCAATGTACCGAAAATCAAGGGCGTGGCCATCCTGACCATGGCCACCCAGAATCCGGTCTCAACAAAGAACGATAGAATATCCATTTTATCTTATCCTTTCCTGATCCGGTACCGGGTGAAAAAAAGGGCGCAAAGCACCGACAAAAGGCAGACTGCCGTGGCGACATCGGCAATGTAATTGGAGATGTTAATGGCCCGGCTCATGCTGTCCGCGCCGATATAGATCATGGCCACAAACAGGGCCGCCCCCACCACGCCAATGGGATGCAGGGCTGCCAGCATGGCCACCACAATGCCGGTATACCCGAACCCGGGGGACAGATCCGTGGTCAGATACCCTTTGACCCCGCACAGTTCGCTGACCCCGGCCATGGCGGCAAGCCCGCCGGAGATCAGGGCGGTCCGGATCACCGCCGCCGTCACCGGCATGCCGGCAAACCGGCCGGCGTTGGCGTTAAAGCCCACGGCCCGGATTTCAAACCCCCACACGGTTTTTTCCATGAACAGCCAGACCAGTACGGCGGTGATCAAGGCCAGGATAAACCCGAGATGAAGCCGGGTCCGGACCACCAGAATCGGCAGAACCGCTGAATCCACCACCGGGGCCGACTGGGGCCATCCCATGGACATGGGATCTTTCCAGGGACCGAATACCAGCCAGTTGACAAATAAAAGCACCACAAAATTGAGCAGCAGGGTGGTCACCACCTCATCCACATTCATTAAGGTTTTCAGCAGGGTGGGGACCAAAAGAAAAAGCCCGCCGGCCAGGGCGCCTGCGGCAAAAAGGTAGGGGATCATGGCCCAGGCGGGCAAGGTGCCCTTGGTCCCTAAGAGGACGGCCATGACGGCCCCGATATAAAACTGCCCTTCACCGCCGATGTTCCAGAGTCTTGCCCTGAAGGCCACGGCCGCGGCAAGCCCGGTAAAGATCAGGGGCGTCGCCCGGGTCAGGGTTTCGGTCAGGGCAAATGTTGAGCCGGCCGAGCCCTTGAACATGAGCCACCAGCCCGCCAGGGGGGAGGCCCCGCCCCAGACAATCAGAATGGAACAGACAGCCATGGCCGCGGCAATGGCCGCGGCCAGTGCCCCTGCCACCAGCCATATCGAATGGGTTTCCCGCAGCTCAATTCGCATGGGCCACCCCCTGGGAGTCACTGTGGCCGGCCATGGCCAGCCCCAATTGTTCCCGGCTGGCCTCTTTCGTATGACAGGCCTTTGAGAGCCGTCCCTGGACCATCACCTGGATCCGGTGGGAAATCTCAAGCAGTTCATCAAGGTCTTCTGAAATAATGACCACACCGGCGCCTTGTTCAGCGGCCCGGACCAGCCGGCGGTGAACAAAGGCGGTGGCCCCCACATCCAGGCCCCAGGTGGGCTGGTTGGCCAGGATGATGCCGGGACTGCCGGACAGCTCCCGGGCCAGAATCAGCTTTTGCATGTTGCCGCCGGAAAGATGGCGGGCCAGGGCCTTGGGGCCCGGGCAGCGCACGTCAAACTTCCGGATACGCTCTGTGGCATAGGCCGTCATCTGTTTGGTTCTGAGCAGCCCCCAGCGGGAGTAAGGGACTTGCCGGTAGGATTCGGCAGCCAGGTTTTCCATGACCGTCAGATCGGTGATCAAACCGGTGCCGGTCCGGTCGTCGGGCACCCGGCCAAGGCCTGCCCGGATCATATGGCGGGGACTGATCCGTTTAACCATGGTGTCCCCCACGTTGACGCACCCGGCATCGGGCTTTGCCATACCGCAGATAATGTCGGCCAGCATGGCCTGCCCGTTGCCGGACACCCCGGCAATGCCAAGGATTTCTCCGGCGTTAAGGCTCAGGTCAAGATCGGTAAGCCCGGCCCCGGACAGATTGGCGGCACAGACCCCCTCAAGGCTGAGGACGGTCTGCCGGCCTGCCGGCCGCCTGATGTGATGCCGCTTTACATCCCGGGATGATACCGCTTCAACTTCTTTGCCCACCATGGCCCTGGCCAGGGATACCGGGTCTGTGTCACGGGTGGGGCATTGAAACACAACTTTGCCTTGGCGCAGGACAACGCACCGGTGGCTG
The DNA here is from genome assembly GCA_963663165.1 of uncultured Desulfospira sp. GTDB lineage: Bacteria > Desulfobacterota > Desulfobacteria > Desulfobacterales > Desulfobacteraceae > Desulfospira. The sequence continues at coordinate 3,295,448 of OY760175.1, forward strand.
ACCGCCATGACCTCCCGCATTTTGTGGGTAATGAAGATGATGCTCAATCCCTTGGCCACCAGCTGTTCAAGGGTGGCGAATAACGCATCCGATTCCTGGGGGGTGAGGACAGCCGTAGGCTCATCAAGGATCAGGATTTGGGCATCCCGGTACAGCACCTTCAGGATCTCCACCCGCTGCTGCTGGCCCACACTCAGGTCCCGGACCAGGCGCTGGGGGTCCACTTTGAGGCCGAACCGGCCCATCAGGCCGTCAAGCCTCTGAGCGGCTTTTTTCCGGTTGCTCGAGAAACGGAACAGGCTTTCCGTTCCCAGGATGATATTGTCCAGAACGCTCATGTTTTCAGCCAGGGTGAAATGCTGGTGGACCATGCCCACACCGCTTTTCAGGGCGGCTGCAGGCGATCCGGCCTCAAGGGGATGTCCCATCACCTCTATTCGTCCTTTGTCCGCCACATAGTGGCCGAACAAAATCGACATTAATGTGGTTTTTCCCGCTCCGTTTTCCCCGAGCAGGGCAACGATTTCACCCTTGTGAAGATCCAGGCTGACATCTTCATTGGCCGATACGGCACCAAAGCGCTTGGTAATGCCGGACAGTCTGAGAACAGGGTCGGTCATGGCGGTCTATCCTATAAGTTGGTCTAGAAGCTGGACTTGGGTTCGTTGTCGTTAATGGGAATTTCAAGTTTTCCGGCCACGATATCGGCTTTGGCCTGTTCAACGGCCGCTTTCATGTCCGCCGGGACCTTGTCCTCAAATTCATACATGGGGGAAAGACTTGCCCCGCCCTTGGCCATCATGGTCCATTCACGGTAATCTTCGGCTTTAAAGGTTTTGGCCTTTACCAGGGAGATGGCGTGATTGACGGCCGGTTCCATGTGCCACAGGGCCGAGACCACCACCACGTTCTGGCCGTTTTCTTCCTTGTTCATGTCGTTGACGTTGCCAAAAGCAATGATGCCCTTTTCCCTGGCCGCATCCACCACGCCGGCCCGTTCGGCATAAAGAACGTCCACGCCGGCTTCCACCTGGGCATAGGCAAATTCTTTGGCCTTTGGCGGATCATACCAGGAACCGATAAAAGAAACTTTAAATGCCACGTCAGGGTTGACCTTTCTGGCCCCGGCCATAAAGGCGTTGAACAGCCGGTTAACCTCTCCGATGGGATATCCGCCCACCATACCGATTTTATTGGATGTTGTCATTTTTCCGGCAATCATGCCCATGAGGTAGCAGGGCTCATGAATATAATTGTCAAAAACAGACAGATTGGGTTCGGCCGGGCCAAAGGTGTCCCCCATCAGGTAGGCCGTATCCGGATAATCTTTGGCCACTTTTCTGACGTCCCTTGAAATCCCAAAGGCCTCGCCCACCACCAGGTCAACCCCTTTTTCAGAGTATTCCCGCAATACCCTTATATAATCGGTGTTGGATACTTTTTCAGAATAGGCATACTCAATTTCACCAGCATCGGCCGCTTTCTGCAATGCCTTGTGCAGGCAGGCATCCCATTTTTGCTGGATGGGCTGGGTGTAAATGCCCGCTACCTTTATTTTATCACCGGCAAAGGCCTGTCCAGAAAACAGCAAGCCGACTGCCACACATACCGCAACCACATTTAAGCGTTTCATAATGTTCCTTTTTAAATTAACCGTTAACATTTCCCCCGGCGCACTGGGGCGATTCCCATTTGCCGGCCATGCATTTGCAGCCTTTGCAAAAATAATGCAAAAACCATGCAAAAACAAATTCTGCAAATCAAATATCCCGGATGGGTCTTTTAGCATGCCGGGGGGCTTAAATCAACGCGGGTTTCAGAAAGTCCGGGCAGGTCCGCCGGGCAGTGTCAAAGGAAACCAAAAACGTAACAACCGATCCGGCCATAAGCCTTGAAATTACAAAATGGTATGTGGTGTTAAAGATAAAATTTGTGAATTCTATATGCTTTTTATGGCGTGTTCAATGTATTTTGACCGGGTTGTCATCGGATCAGGACTTAAAAAATCTTCGTATATCACATCAATTCATGATAAATGCGGCATGGTTTCCCGTTGGCGGTTTGACAAAAAGATTTGAGTCCTATATGTTTTTATCCAAATAATGCATTGTGAATACAGATATATCAGATGACCCCAAAGCGGGGTTGACCGAAATATACAGGAAAATAAATGGATAAAATCGTCATAGACAATTTATATAAAATATTCGGACCTGAGCCGAAAAAGGCCATCAAACTGCTTGAGCAGGGGCTTGAAAAAGATGAAGTCCTTGAAAAGACCGGCATGACCGTCGGGGTCAACAAGGCCTCCTTTTCCATAGAAGAGGGGGAGATCTTTGTGATCATGGGGCTGTCCGGATCCGGCAAATCCACCCTGGTAAGAATGATCAACCGGCTGATTGAACCGTCTGGCGGGAATGTGGTCATCAACGGGGAAAATATCACCCGGATGGCGCCAGAAGACCTGGTCAAATTCCGGCTTAACCATATGAGCATGGTGTTTCAGTCCTTTGCCCTGATGCCCCATCTCACGGTTTTGGAAAATGCGGCTTTCGGGCTGGAACTGGCCGGCGTGCCGACGAAAAAGAGAAAAGAACGGGCCATGGCCGCCTTATCCCAGGTCGGGCTGGAGGGGTGGGAGGATCAGCTGCCCCGACAGTTGTCTGGCGGCATGCAGCAGCGGGTGGGCCTGGCCCGGGGCCTGGCCGTGGACCCGGACATCATGCTCATGGACGAGGCCTTTTCCGCCCTGGACCCCCTGATCCGGACCGAGATGCAGGACGAACTGCTCAAACTCCAGGAAGACAGCACCCGGACCATTGTGTTTATCTCCCATGATCTGGATGAGGCCCTGCGCATCGGGGACCGCATCGCCATCATGGAAGGCGGCCGGGTCGTCCAGGTGGGCAGCCCCGAAGAAATCCTCCAGAATCCGGCCGACGATTACGTCCGGGCTTTTTTCAGGGGGGTGGATCCCACCAACGTCATCTGTGCCAAAGATATTGCCATCCCCTCCAACCCCACCATCATTAAAACCAAAAAAGGCGGTATCCGGGCGGCCCTGGAGATGCTCAACGCCAAAGATTATAACTACGGGTATGTCCTTAATGCCAAAGGCGGGTTTCTCGGGCTGGTCTCTGTGGATTCCTTAACCCGGGCCGTTGAACAGGGAAAAACAGGAGACCCCATTGATATCTGTTACCTGCCCGGGGCCAAAGCGGTCAGGGATGAGGACAACATGCAGGATATCTTAGCAGAGGTGGCAGAACGGCCCTGGCCCATTCCCGTGGTCAACGGCACCGGCAAATACCTGGGGGTTGTTTCTAAAAACCGGTTTTTAAAAACCCTGCATAAATCCGATCATAACGGCGGCAGCCAGGCCGCTGCCCTGGAGGCGTAATATGTTTACCGATAAAGTGCTGAACCTGGATGTCTGGATTTCCGGGTTTGTGGAATGGCTGGTGGAAAATTACAGAGGGGTTTTCCAGATGATTAAATGGCCTGTGGAACAGACCCTCTCCGGTTTTGACGTTGCCCTGAACTATATCCATCCGGTCATTGTCATCGTTGTTCTGACCCTGGCGGCCTTGAAGTTCTCCGGCCGGGGCCTGGCCGTATTTTCATTAATTTCCATGGTCCTTATCGGGCTTCTCGGCCTGTGGGCAGACACCATGACCACCCTGGCCATGGTCCTGGCATCGGTATTGTTCTGCTGCATTGTGGGGATACCTCTGGGCATTGCATCGGGGCGAAGCGATACCGTTGAACAGATCCTGCGCCCATTTCTGGACGCCATGCAGACCACCCCCTCATTTGTCTATCTGGTGCCCATTGTCATGCTCTTTTCAGTGGGAAACGTGGCTGGGGTCCTGGCCACCATTATTTTTGCCATGCCGCCCATTATCCGGCTGACCAGCCTGGGAATCAGGGGGGTTCACCCGGAGCTGGTGGAAGCGGCCCTGGCCTTCGGGGCCACCAGAACCCAGGTGCTGGTCAAGGTCCAGGTTCCCCTGGCCATGCCCACCATCCTGGCCGGTTTAAACCAGACCATCATGATGGCCCTGGCCATGGTGGTGATTGCCGCTTTGATCGGGGCCGGAGGGTTGGGGTCTCCCGTGGTCCTGGGGTTGAATACCCTGGACATCGGGCTGGCAGTGATTGCCGGATTAAGTATTGTGCTGCTGGCCATGGTGCTGGATCGAATTACACAGTCCATGGCCAAAAAGAATTAAGAATCTGATGTAACTGTTCAGCAGTGCCCCATCTTCGCTCATTCAGGCCTTCTCACATAGCAACAGTATGCTACGAAGGCCTGACTAAACAAATATGAAGCACTGATGAACAGTTACGGACCCTTGTTTTGCTTAGTTTTCAGCATTAGCTGAATAGTTACAATCTGATTAAATAAAAAAGTACAGGAGGAGTGACTATGCGCGATTTGAGAATATGGACGTTGGCCGGCCTGGCCGTGATGTTGTGGGGTACAGTAAGCTGGGCCGGCACCAGCCTGCCGGGAAAGGGGATTACCCTGCAGCCGGCCCGGGCCACCTGGGACACGGGGTTTTTCCAGGAAGCCATTGTCAGCAAAGGGCTTGAGGCCATGGGCTATAAAGTCAAACCGCCCAAGGACCTTGCCAATCCCATTGCCTATAAGTCCATTTGCCTGGGGGATATTCAGTATTGGACCAATGGGTGGTATCCCAACCACATCAGTCAGACCCCCAAAAATTTTGATGAAAAAGCCGAATGGGTGGGCATGCTGATGAAATCAGGCGGCCTGCAAGGCTACCTGGTCTCCAAGGATGCTGTGGATAAGTACAACATAAAGTCCCTGGATGACTTCAAGCGTGAAGAGGTGAAAAAGGCCTTTGACAAAAACCATGACGGCAAAGCCGACCTCACTGCCTGCCCGCCGGGATGGGGCTGTGAAAACGTTATTGCCCATCATATGAAGGCTTACGACCTGGAGGGTTCCATTAACCCGGTCAAGGCCGCTTATAACGCGGGAATGGCTGATGCCATCGGCGCTTACAAGAACGGCGAGCCCATTTTCTTTTACACCTGGGCCCCCAACTGGACCACGGGCATCCTGGTGCCGGGCAAAGACGTGATGTGGATTAATGTTCCCAAAATCATCCCCAAGGAAACCCAGAAACCCATGGCTGAGAATATGACCGGTTCGGTTCCCGGGGCGGTGTCCGATCCCGTGAAACTCGGGTTTGTGATTTCAGATATCCGTGTGGTTGCCAACAAGAAGTTTTTGAACGAAAACCCTGCCGCCAGAAAGTTTTTTGAACTGTTCAAGCTGTCATCCGCTGATGTCAACGCCCAGAATAAACGCATGCACACCGGCGAAAAGACCCAGAAAGACATTGAACGGCATGCCGATGAATGGATCGCCAAGAACCAGGCCACCTGGGACAAATGGATTGCCGAATCCCTCAAGGCAGCCCAATAGAACCGACAGAATCATTCAGCAAAGACAGGCCGGGTCCTTTCCGTTGTATCGGGAAGGCCCCGGCTTTTTAATTTCCACATTGCGGGTATTTTGAAACGGATGAAGTTAACATCCTTAAAAAATCCCGTCGTACAGCAGCTTCATGCCGGACAGAAACAAAGCGGTGTAAAGGAATCGATAGATTATTTTCTGAGAGACCCGGTTTAAAATCAGATTGCCGAGTTTCACCCCGATGGGGGCCAGGGGCATCAAAATTACAGAGGTCATGAGGTTGGAGCCATCCAGCTCTCCCAGAAGGGTATAGGGGATCAGTTTGAGGTAATTCATCACGGTAAAAAAGATGGCCATGGTTCCCATAAGTACCACCCGGTCAAGATTCTGGGGCAGCAGGTAAACACTTAAAGGCGCTCCGCCGGCATGAATCTGGGTGCTGGTAAACCCGGACACAATGCCCCAGATCCAGCCGCTGAGCCGGCCTCCTTTTTTGCGTTGGCTGAACCTTGACCCGATCCAGTAATTCAGACAAAAGGTAACGCAAATCACACCGATAATGATCCGGATGGCATCCTCGGACAGGTGCCCCATGAGCAGGGAGGCGGTGATAATCCCCACAATGCCTGCGGGAACAAGGATTTTTAAATGGTACAGATCAAATGATTTTTTAAAACTCCAGATGGCAAAAAGGTCCATGAGGCACAGGACCGGCAGCAGAATGCCGGCGGCCGCAACGGGATTGATGACAAGGCTCATGGCTGGAATCGCCACAGCGCCCAGGGACGGCCCTAAACCGCCCTTGGACATGCCGTATAAAAGTACACACGGAACCGCCACCATATAAAAATGCGGATCTGATATAAAACTCACAAGATTTCCTTTCTTTGGGCATTCTCTTTTCAGGGCATTATCCCGCCAGCACACCCGAACCCCGCTGCAAATCCAGCCCGTATTCATAATTTTACAGGTCAATAGTTATAACCATCTTTGAGCAGCCTGCAATATGATGCCATCAAAAACCCCTGTTTTGTATATCACAGTTAAGGGTAGGAATTAAAATGATGTAAAAAACGGAAACCGGAGAAAAGGAGACAGGAGACCGGATGAGGCGGTGTTGTTGGGTCGGTCGTAGGGGCGATTCATGAATCGCCCTTTCATGAAGAACCTTTACGTGGGCAATTCATGAATTGCCCCCACACCTCCACCTGTAATAATGATAATCCAAGATATAAACCTCACAACCCCAACACCACCCAACAGTTTTGGCACCATCCGGCCCAATGGCTTCACCACTGATTTAGGGTTGACATAAATTTAGTAGCTACTATAATAGTCACTATTGACATCAGGGAGGGCAGGTAACATGAAATCATCGGTTATTCAGGATGCCGTAAAAGCGGGCATCCCCATATTTATCGGCTATTTCCCGGCGGCGGTGGCCTTTGGCATCCTGGCCAAGACCACCGGGGTGTCGCTGCTGGAGGCCTTTTTATTCTCTGCCGTGGTCTTTGCCGGTGCCAGCCAGTTCATTGCCTTGAACCTTCTTTCCACGGGCATGGGGCCGGTGGGCATTATTTTAACCACCCTGCTGGTGAATTTCCGTCATTTTCTCATGAGCGCTTATCTGTCTACCCGGATCCGGGAAAAACTGGTGCGGTATTATTTCCCCATGGCCTTTGGGGTGACCGATGAAACCTTTTCGGTCATGTCCTTTACCCAAACCCCGTTAACCAAAACCTTTGTCATGGCCCTGGAGTTCAGCGCCTATTCGGGCTGGGTCCTGGGGACCCTGGCCGGATACCTTTTGGGCGGGTTCATGCCCGCCGTATTGACCCAGAGCATGGGGGTGGCCCTCTATGCCCTGCTGCTGGCCATTCTCATGCCGGAACTGAAATCCTCGACCCGGTCTCTGGTTCTTGCCGTTTCATCGGGGCTTTTAAACTGGGTCCTGGTCACGGCGGATGTCCTGCCCAAGGGGTGGAGCATTATTGCCTGTATTCTGGTGGTGGCGTCAGCGGGCGCCATGCTGGCCCCGGTCCCGTTAAAAAAGGAGGAAAACGCCCATGGATAAAAGTCTGATCCCTTTAATTCTCGGCATGGCCGCCGTGACCTACGGCCCCCGGCTGGCCCCCTTTCTGTTTTTCAGGAACGCCCGGGTTCCGGCCCGGGTGGACGCATTTTTAAAATGCATCCCCGTGGCCGCCATTGGGGCACTGATTGTCCCCGGCGCCTTTACCGCCACCCCGGACCTGCCCGTTGCCGCCGTCCTGGGCATGGGGTTTACCCTGATCTACGGGCTTTTCAGGGGCGGGATCATTGTCCCGGTCCTGGGCTCTGTGGCCGTGGCCTGGCTGGCCTTGAGCCTATAGGATGTTGCCATGGATAAAATTGTTCAGATCACAGACCACATGAAGGCCCTGGGATTTTCGGCCTACGAATGCAAGGCTTATCTGGCCCTTTTGGAGGAATTCCCCCAGAATGGGTATGCCTTGAGCAAGGCATCGGGCATCCCGAGATCCCGGATATACGAAGTCCTGAAAAATCTGATCGACAAACAGATGGTGTTTGAACAGGATGACGGGAAAACCAGGGTCTATACCCCCATGGCGCCGGAAATTTTCATCAAAAAACTTAAAACCCGGTACCGGAAAATATTTGACGACCTTACGGAATACGCCGGCACCCTTTACCGGGAGCCCAAACAGGACGACCGGCTGGTGGTCATCCAGGGCCGGGACAATATCCTGTCCTTTTTGAATGTCCTGATCAAAGGGGCCCGGCACCGGGTGGCCATTTTTATCTGGGATGAGGAATTAGAAGAGCTGTCTTCTGAACTGGATGCGGCCCTGGACCGGGGCGTTAAGCTCAGGGGAATCTATTTCGGCCGGGAAACCCATTTTAAGGATCTGGTGCCCCATCGGCGCCTTGACCGGTACACGGCGGAGAAAAAAGAACGCTACCTGTCGGTCATCGTTGACCGGACCCATGCGGTGTCCGGCACGGTCTCCCGGGGGCAGGCCTCAAAAGCCACCTGGACACGGGACGAAGGCTTTGTGGAAATCAGCGAGGACTATATCTCCCATGACCTGGTGGTCAACCTCTATTCCGCCTCCCTGGACCATGACGCCTATGAAAAATTCGAAGCCTTTTCCGACAGTGTCCACGACTATTTCTTTCACTATAAGGAACCCACAACCGGTTTTCAGTCTGCACGAATGGTAAAATAGGGGACAAAACAGTCCCAATGAAAAACGGGGTCTGCCCCTGATTTTTCTATTTGCCTTGCCTTCAGGCTGACATGTGAGGTAGAAACACTTCATATGGTTTAAACATACCAATGTCTTTCAAATAAAGCCCTTTTTATCAGGAGGATCTCTATGAGCGACAAGGGGGGACGACTTAACTTCAGTTTTGATTTTCAGCCCCAATCCGGCGGTCCGGCCAAAAGCCGTCCTTCGGAAGATAAACCTTTCCGGGTTCTGCTGATGGCGGATCTGACCGGACGGGCCCAGCGCAATGTTGAAAGCGCTGAGGACCTGGGTTTGCGACAATGTCTGCGGATTGATGTGGATAACTTTGATACCGTCCTGACAAAGTATGCGCCCTGTATCCAGTGGCCCATCGGCAAGGCTGTTTTCAAGGAGCTGGAGGATTTTCATCCCGACCAGCTGTATCGCAGCCTCGAAATTTTCAAGTCCCTGCGGGATACCCGAAAAAAACTCAACGATCCCGGCACCAGTGCAGAGGTGATTAAGGGGTTGCGCTCGGAAATGCCGGACCCGCCGCCGGTGTCTGAAACCAGAGCCCATGAAAGTCGTGAAGACAACCTCCTTGACAGCCTGCTGGGCAGGCCGTCAAATTCTAAAGAGACGTCACCGGTCTCTTCACCGGCTAAGGACACCCTGTCTTCCCTGATCCACCAGATCGTTGCGCCTCATATCGTGAAGGCTGATCCCCGCATCGATGAATACACGGCATCGGTGGATGCTGCCATCAGCCATCAAATGGGTGCGGTCCTTCACCACCGGGATTTCCAGGCCCTAGAAGCGGTCTGGACGGGGATCTGGGAGCTGGTAGCAGGCATTGAAACGGATGACGGGTTTGAATTATGCCTGCTGGATGCCACTAAAAAGGAACTGCTTGATGACCTTGACGCCCATAAGGAGAGCCTTACCGGCAGTGGCCTTTACCGGCAATGGGTAGACAAGGCCGCCGGGGCTCCCGATGGTCAGCCCTGGTCCCTGTTGGCCGGGTGCTATGATTTTGAGAACAATGAAGACGATATGGCACTTCTGGCCGGCCTTGGACTTCTGGCAGCCCATGCCCAGGCCCCGTTTCTGGCCGATGCCGCCCCGTCCCTTGCGGGATGCCCCTCCTTTGACAAGGCCCCTGATCCGGCGGACTGGACCGGGGAAGCACCGCTGTGGGATACCTTAAGAAAAAGCCCGGCAGCCCCGTGGATCGGCCTGGCCTGCCCCCGTGTCCTCATGCGCACCCCCTACGGCCGGTCAACCGAAGAAATTGATGCCTTTGAATTTGAAGAGCTGGGAGAGATGCCCGATCACGAGCATTTCCTGTGGGGCAGCGCAGCCCTTTCCTGTGTCAGGCTCATGGGTATGGCATTTCAGGAACAGGGCTGGAACATGCGGCTGGAAGGCCGTCTGGACCTGGAGGACCTGCCCGCCTATACCCTGAGCGTTAAAGGCGAAAAACAACTCAAACCCTGCGCCGAAGCCTTCCTGTCCGAGCGTGCCGGGGATGAGCTTTCCCGGCGGGGCCTTACGGCACTGCTGAGTTTCCGTCACCAGAACGCTGTCCGGGTCCGGAACATTCAATCCATTGCCGACCCGCCCACAGCCCTTAATTGATCAGTTCGAGTATGGCTTCAATATCGGCCCGGGCCTTTTCCCGGCTCACATCCTGCCATCCGTTCTCTCGGATGCGGGTCAGTTCTTTTAGAAACTGGCCCAGAACCTGGGTATATTTGGCTGAACGGCCAAGTCCGTCGGTCTCCCTGCCCCGGATTTCTCCGCTTTCCCGGCGCTGGGCCTGGATTTCATTAAAGGCACGGTTAATGGACTTTTCCCCTGACTGGACCTGCTCCCGGATATCCGGGCTTCCGTGTTCCATGACCTTTCTGGCTTTGTCCACCTTGCCGGGGCTGATGCCCAGTTCTCTGGCCTGGGCCGCGTTCTTTGCCTTTTTCGTGGTTTTTTTATCGGTTTCATCCGGCTTGTAAAGGGAATCCAGCACGGTCAGGCATTTAAAGATATCATCATCACTCAGATTGCGCCGGTTGCGCTGGACATGAAAACTGTAAAGCAGGGCATCATCTTCGTTTTCAAAGGGTTTATACACCACCGGCACCTGTTCAAGGCGCATGCTTATGGCTGCGGCAAAACGGGTATGGCCGTCCACGACCACATGTCCCTTTTCCCAGACCACGATGGGAAAGACCGGGTCAAATCCGTTGGTTTCCATATCCTGGCATATGGCAGCAAGGGTTTCCTGCTGGATGGGGAAAAGTTTGTCAAAAGGGGCGCGGGTAGTCAGCGTGTCCGGGTTCACAAGGGTTGTGTTCAAATCCATTATGTTTTCCTGAATGAACGCTGCCGGCGTTCACGGGCTATCAGTCAGCAGGGCAAAATTCATTTCCAGGCCGCAGGTTTTACCTGAAACAGGCCAATTGTTCAAGATTTTTGTGAGGGCGATGGAGAGCGAGCGAAGCGAGAGGGTCAAACCTTGATTATGGCACTAAGTGAGGGGGTCATGGCCCCCTCACTTAGTGCCATAATCAAGGTTTGACCCCATTTATATTTTATATTTACATATATTTACATGAGTGGACGAAATCCGGTTTTGCCTTTATGATATCCGGATGATAGGATAACGGCCTGCCCTTTGGGGTCAAACTGAGGCAGGCCACCGTTAATGCTAAACCGACCCCCTTATTCAGCTCGCTCAGGAGGGCTGAGGAGATACTGTAATGCTGTTGTTTTCCCCCGTAAGATCCCCCCTTTCCTTTTTCCCGGATACCGGTAAAAAACGGACCGTCATTGGGGTGATACTGATCTTTGCCCTGGTTTTCCAGGGCAGCCTGGCCGAGCCGAAAACCAGTCCGCCTTTAAAAGTTCCTCCTCCGGCGTTTGGCCTTACCGCCGTTAAAAAAGAACTGAAAAGCCTGCTAACGGACTGGAAAGAAGTCGAATTTCATGTGGATGACGTGCTGGTCCGGCATGTGAGCTATTATATCAAATACTATACGGTTGAGGATGTGGTCCGGTCTAACAAGGCCATCCGGCGCAGCGAAGAATGCCTGCACACCATCACCTGTATCTTTAAGAAGTACAACCTTCCCGAAGATGTGGCCTTTGCCCTGCCCTTTGTGGAAAGCAGCTTTAATCAGGGGGCCCGGTCAGGTGCCGGGGCTGTGGGCATGTTCCAGTTCCTTGAAAGCACTGCCCTTGACTATGGATTAAAGATCAATAACAGCGGGGAGGACGAGCGAACGGATGTTAAAAATGCGGCTGAAGCCTGCGCCAAATACCTAAGAAACAACCGCAGGGTATTTGCCAGCACCATTTTAAGCCTGGCCGGTTACCACCACGGGACCAAGCTGGTCACCGATGTGCTGTTAAGCTACGGCGATGAGCCCCAAAGAGAATTCGGGCCGATTTTCCGGAACAAAAAACTCGGGCCTTTTTCCAGGGAGTATATTCCCCAGTGCCTGGCAGCGGCACTGATATACCGCTACCTTAAACAAAACAGACTCAAGGTGCTGCAGGTCCCCCAATTTGAATCCCGGACCCTTGTTTCCAAAACAAAGGTGGCCGCCCTTCACAAAGAGGTTCCCGGCCTGTTTGGCATCAACCCGGACCTTGAGCATGCCGCATCAACTTATGCTTATGCCAGTACCAACGGTTATGTTCTGCTTACAAAATTGAATTATCCGCCCCCGGGGGCCGAGATCATCCGGACCCTGCCCCAATGGGCCCAAAACCCTGAGCCTGTCCCGTCCGGCAGCACCAAAGTCAAAGGGCTGCCCAAAACCATTCATTACGTCGCCCAGACCCACAATGACCTGCCGGGCATTGCCGCGGTTTTCGGCACAAGCGTCAAGGCCCTCAGGTTCAATAACCGGTATCTGGCAAAGCGGAAACTTCGCCCCAAAGATATCATTGAAATTAAGGGCATGGCCCCCACCACCCAGGTCATCAACGGCAGAAATTTGAACCCAGGCGTCCCGATGAGCATCAAAACCCTGGAGAATGAAACCCTTAAAACATTTTGCCAAAGGGTGATTCAGACCATTCGCCTGGCCTGTCCGGAATCCCCATGGGAGATGGGCACAGACCTGACCCCTGAACTGATTTATTATTGGAATCACGATGCGTTAGGAAATATCCAGCCCGATACCCCCTTAGAAGAGAATCTAAGCCTGACCATCTATTCGGATTACCGGTGGTATAAATCTGAAAAAGGGGGATTAGCGCCTGTTGTGCAGCAGGGTTTTTAAGGCGCCCCAGACAAAGCGGTCCCGATATCACATCAAGCAGTGTCACCCGTCAGAAAACACGGGCAATGAATGACTGGAACGGGTGTCCGGGGATAACCAGTGACAGACATGATGATTCTGGTCGGTGCCGGTCAGGCCGGCATGGCCATCGCCCGCAGGATGGGCTTTGGAATGAAGATCCTGGTAGGCGATGATACGATGGAAAACGCCATGGAGGGGCAATAAGTCTGCTTTGAATTCCTGCTTCCTGCCGCCTGTTTCCGGCTTCCAGCCAAATCTACTCTTCCACAGAGCCGGCATCAATATCAAAAATTTTCTTGCCGTCCACATAGTCTTTGGATGCATATCGGGAAATGCTCCGAATTTTTGATGACAGTTCCATCAGCCTTAATGTGGACTTTTTGATCAGGGTAATCAGCCGGTCCTTCTGCTGGGGTTTCAGGTCCGGGTCACCGAGTTTTTCAATGCCGGTCAGGACCACCTGAAGCGGGTTGTTTAACTCGTGGCTCACGGCCCCGGCCATTTCAAGAACAGCCCTTAATTTTTCTTTTTCCCGGTGTTCTTTCTGGGCATGTTTCTGCTCGGTAATGTTCATGAAATATCCCAAGACAGCCCGGGATCCCTGGTAAATAACAGGCGTTACCGTCTCCATGACCCATTTGGTCTGATGATTGCTGTCCACCACACAGAGTTCATAGGGGGAGGTTCTTACACCGGTCAGCATCTGCATGGCGTTCCTGCGGGTCTTCTCCCGGTAATCGGCATGCACCAGGTCAAGAGAGCGCATGCCCATGAGTTGCTCCTGGGGATAACCGATAATCCGGGAAAATTCAGGGTTCACATATTTGAAGCAGCCCTTTTGCAGGATATAACTGCCGATCAGGGCATTGTTCCGGCTGCGGGCAAGTTCTTCTTCAGCCTGCTTTTTCTGGGTATTATCCCGGATAAACCCCTCGATGGCCACGGCCCGGTTCCGGTTGTCCTGGACCACCGACCACCGGTCATGCATCCACCGGACCGTTCCGTCAGGACTGACATACCGGTATTCCACCTCGCCCTGGGTGTCGCCGGATTTCAGCGTGGTTGACCTGGCCAGCCTGAGTTTGTCCACATCATCGGGATGAATATGCTGAATGGCACTGTACGACGATAAAATTTTGCGCCCGTCTTCCTCAATCTCGTAAAGCTCCTGAAACCGTTTGTTGAAAAAAGGAAAGGTCCCGGATTCGATATCGAACAGGTATATGGCATCCTGGGAAAGGTCGGCAACATGCTGGAAACTCTCGGATAACGCCCGGATAATATCCCGGTCGCTGTTTTCGGCGCCATGACCAACGGCCTTCTCTAATTCCCGGATTCTGGCTTCGAGCTCTTCGTATGTCGGTTTCTGATTCATTTTTTTTAGAGGCAACGAAACCCCAAATCGGTTTCTTGTTTTATCCTCATGGGCTTTACTTCATTTGCTTTTTGAAAGACTGAATGAGTTTGGATTTAACACTGTCATGTCTGCAAAGTTTGACTCTTCAGAACTTTCGATCCTTGCTGTATTTTTTTACCCATCTAAGTTATGAGGAACTATAAGCGTAATGCAAATCTATTTCAACACATCTTTACTTTTTCTTAGAATGAATCAGTTCCAACGTTTGCTCAAGGATTGCCAAACGCTGCTGGTCTTCCGGCCGTTTAGAATGCCGCTTCAATTCGATCAGTGTTTCAAGATCCAGCACATGGACTTTAAACCCATGGAATTCTATTTCCACTACGTTTTTAACTAAATCTTTAAAACCGAGCCCCTTTTCAACGGCTCCCCAAATGTCCATGGGACCAAATTTTGTGGAAAGAAGCTGATGTCCCGAACCTTTCAAAGCCTCACCGGATCACCTGGGTGGATGAAATGGTGTTGATGCCGTACTTGTCGATCTTGGCATGAAGCGTGGGCCGGGAGATATCGAGAAGCCGGGCCGCCTGGGACCGGTTGCCGTTGGAGATCTTAAGGGCTTCCTCCACGGCCATGGCGCAGATGGTGTCGGCAAAATATTCAAAGCTGTGGTCTCCTGCGGGGCTCAGAAGGTTAGCGTGAACCCACTGGCGGATGGTCTCTTCCTGGTCTGAATTCTGGGCGGGCGCGCCAGACTCCTGTTTCTGAAAAATCTGGCTTAAGTCACCAACGGACAGGGGGTTGCCCCGGTTAAAGATCAGGGCCTTGTGGATCAGGTTGGCCAACTCCCGGACATTGCCGGGCCATTCATACCGGGTCAGAAGGCTTAAGGCATCTTCCCGGATGCCGGGGTTGTCGATTTTAAGTTCATGGGAGAACCGCTCCAGGTAATGGGCAGTTAACGGTTTGATATCGCCTATACGTTCGCGCAGGGGCGGCAGCTCAATGGTGACCACCTTGAGCCTGAAATACAGGTCTTCCCTGAAAATCCCCTGGGCAATGGCCTCTTTTAAGTCCCGGTTGGTGGCGGCAATAATGCGCACATCCACCGGGATGGTCTCATCGCCCCCCAAGCGCTCAATACACCTTTCCTGGAGCAGTCTCAGGATTTTGGCCTGAATGGAGATGGGCATGTCCCCGATCTCATCGAGAAACACCGTACCCCCGTGGGCCTGTTCTATCTTGCCGATATGCCGGCTGGCAGCGCCGGTAAAGGCCCCTTTTTCAAAGCCGAACAGCTCGCTTTCCAGAAGGTTTTCCGGAATGGCCACGCAGTTGATAATGGAAAAATTCTTATCGGCGCGGATCCCGTGCTGGTATACGGCCCGGGCCACCAGTTCCTTGCCGGTGCCCGATTCTCCCTGGATTAACACCGTGGCATCGGTCTGGGCCACACGGCCGATGGTTTTATATACCTTTTGCATGCCCGGGCTCTGGCCTACAATGGCGTCCGGGGAATAGGTCTTGGGTTCGGCCCCCACCTGGACCGGGGTCCGCATGCAATACCCCGCATCAATGGCCTGGGTGATGAGGTTGAGCATTTCCGGGATATCAAAGGGCTTGAGCAGGTAGTCAAAGGCCCCGGCCTTGGTGGCTTCAATGGCCGTGTCCGTGGTGCCGAAGGCCGTGACAATGATGGCCGGCAGGGTTGCATCTATGTTTTTGATGGCTTTAAATGCCTCAAGTCCGTTGATGCCGGGCAGCCGGACATCCAGGATGACCAGGTCCAGCTCCTTGGCCTGGATTTTGGCTATTTCAATACCGGCCTCCCCGGAAGCGGCAGATACCACTTCGTACCCTTCCTCGGTCAGCAGTTTGGAAAAACTGGTTCTCAGCTGGTCGTCGTCATCAATGATCAGGATCTTTGCCATGAACATCCTCCCCGCAAGGCAGCGTTATGGTGAAACAGGCCCCCTGGGGATCTTCCCCCTGGGGACTGTCCAGCACCAGGCAGCCGCCGTGTTCGTTGATAATATTGAAACAGATGCTCAGGCCCAGCCCTGTGCCCTGTTCTTTGGTGGTAAAAAACGGGTTGAAAATTTCGTCCTGGATGGGCTGGGGGATACCGGGCCCTGAGTCCTGGATTCTGATCACGGCCGTGTCCCTGTCCTTGTTGATGCTGTCCATGGTTTCGCTGATGGTGATCTGTCCCCCCTTTTCCATGGCCTCACAGGCATTGATGATGATATTGGCCATGGCCTCCTTGAGCTGGCCTGCATCCAGGAACACCTCGTCCAACGGGGCGGTGCGGACCAGTTCTACGGTCACACCATAGGATTTGAGCCGCTGATCCAGAAGGCGCAGGGTATTGTCCACCACCTGGGAGGGGCTGTGCTTTTTCATAGACAGTTTAGGGGGTCTGGAAAACTCCAGGAAGTTTTCCAGAATTTTGTTGATCTGGCCGATTTCAGTGGAAATCACACTGATATTTTCCTGCTGGTCCGAGGACAGCTGCCGGGACTTGCCCAGAGAAAACAGGCGCATTTTAATGGAAGTTAAGGGGTTTCTGATGGAGTGGGCCGTGCCTGCGGCAAGCTTTCCCACCAGGGCCATTTTTTCAGACTGCATTAAGGTTTGCCGGCTTCGCATGAGCTCGGCATGGGTATGCTCGGCATTTTCAATCAGGCCGTGGACACTGCTTTTCAGTGCTTTGAGTTCATTTCCGGATATCCGGCCCTGGCCCAAGTGGTCGGCTTCCTGGGCCAGTTTTCGAATGGGCTCCAAGATATGCCGGGTAAAGATATAATTGATGAGCAGGCTGAGCAGGACCACGGTGACAATGGCCAAAAGCCCGATATAGCGAAGCCTGCCCGCATCCACCCGGCTGTCGGCCACCACAGAGTCAATGGCCTTCTTATGAAAACTTTTAAATTTTTCGCACAACTCAAAAATTTTAAAAAAATTGGCCCGAACCTCCCGGTGCAGGGCAGCCCCGGCACCGGGGTCCCCTTTTTCATACAGGGTCAGGACCCGGTCTTTGGCGGCAATATAGATGATATAGACGGCTTCGATCCGGGCAAGGGCCTCTTTTTCCCAGGCGTCTTCGACCAGGGGCTTGGCACAGGCCAGATGGGCGGTAAAATCATTTTTAAACTCATCCATCTGCCTGAGCCATTCAGGGTTCTTGTCCAGAAGGTAATAGGACAGATACCCTTTCTGGTTGAGCAGCGAGGTTTCAAGGGCTTCGGCTGCCTGGTAAACAGGGAGATGTCTTTGAACAATGCCGTTGAACAGGTCTTCGGTCTTATAGGTATACCAGATCAAGGCAATGGTTCCCATGACCGTAATTCCCAAAAGCACGGCATTGGCGAGATAGACCCTCTTTTTAAGGCTCATGACGTTTCCTCCCTGTCCTGTTTTTCATACCACACAAGGTTGAAAATATCATCAAATATCGCCGGAGCGCCGCAGCAGCAATCTTTCTTCAGCCTTCCGGATCCGCTCTTCCTGTTCATCTTTGCGCTTCCTGGCATTGGCCACTTTAAGGTTGATATCGTCGAAATCCGCCGGTTTCATCAAATAATCAAAGGCCCCGGATTTCATGCCTTCCACGGCGGTTTCCGTGGAGCCGTGCCCGGTGAGCAGAATCACCTCCACCAGGGGATGGCGGGACTTGATTTTCTTGAGGGTTTCGATACCGTCCATACCGGGCATGCGGATGTCCAGGATCACCACGTCAATGAGGCTTTTATCCAGAAGGTCAAGGGCCTCCTGTCCTGAATAGGCGGCCGTTACCTTTTCTCCCCGCCGCTCAAGGCGCATGGAAAACATTTCCACGAAATCCTTTTCATCGTCAACGATTAAAATTTTTACCGGTATTTTTATCATGGGGGTCTCCTTTTAATTTAGGTTTTTAGGCTGAAGGGGTTTAGGCTGAAGGATATAAAATATTTTTTTCCTTACCAACCTTCAGTCTTCAGTCTATCCACTTTCAGTCTTTAGTCTGCCTGCTCAGGCAGGCAGACGGTAAATGTTGCGCCGCAGCCGGGCTCAGATTCCACATGGATGGTTCCGCCAAGCCCGGTCATTATTTTGTGAACCACAAAAAGCCCGAGCCCGGTGCCGGATTCATTGTCCCGGGCCTGGGTTTTGGTGGTGAAAAACGGGTCAAATATATTTTCCATATGCTCCTTTTTAATGCCGCTGCCGTTATCACTGATGTCAAGACAGACCGATGCCCCCTTCCGATAAAGGGCCAGCCGGATCTGTCCGCCCGTGTCTACAGCGTCCACGGCATTTTCGAGAAGGTTGATCAACACCTGGCGGACCTGGAAGGGATCCGTGTGCATGAGCATCCCGGTCTCAGTTTCCGGGGCCCATTCTACAGTGACCTTTTTGGCCTGGGTTTTCTGTTTGACCAGATCAATGGTGTCTTCGGTCAGTTGCCGGATATCCACCGGGATCAGCTCGCGCCCGTGTTTTCTGACAAAGCCCAGCAGCTGGTGGGTAATTTTCCTGGCCCGGTCCACGCTTTTTTCTATTTTCTCAAGGCCCTTGAACAAAATGGCCTTTTCAGGAACCGGGTCCGGTGATTCCAGCACCATGCGCATGAGGCCGGCCGACTCCTTGATTACGGCCAGGGGGTTGTTAATCTCATGGGCGATCCCCGTGGACATGGTCCCTAAGGCGGCCAGCCGCTGGGTGTGGATCATCCGTTTTTCCAGTCTCCGCCGGAAAATTTTGTCCCGTTCCCTGGCCTCTTCCAGCCGTTTGAGCTCCCTGGCCTGGCGGATTTTGCCGGCCAGGTGATCCACTTCAACGGGTTTGGACAGGTAGTCAAAGGCGCCGGCCTTGACCCCTTCCACCCCTTCGGTCACGGCGGCGTTGCCGGTCAGAAAAATCACCTGAAGACCGGGATGGTACTTCTGAATGGCGTGGAAGGTCTCCATGCCGGACATGCCCGGCATTTTCATATCCACCACGGCCACATCAATTTCCTTTGCCGCCAGGATTTCCAGGCAGGAGGCCCCGTCCCCGGTGTCGGTCACGATCATGTTCCGGCGTTGAAGACGCCGGGCCAGGGCCTGGCGAAAACTTTGTTCATCATCCACCAGCACCACCCTCACAGGGGATGGCTCTTTAGGGCTGTTGGTTTCCATGGCTTTGTCAAAAACCTCCTAAATCAGTCCCAGCACCTTCCACCAGGTACAGACCACCCCCATCAGTATTAACAACAGGGCCGGGGTCGCCACAAGACCCACCTTGGTCAGGTCCGAAGACTTGAAATATTTATAGGAATAGGCAATGGCATTGGGCGGACACCCAATCACCAGCAGCATGGCAAAGGAGGTGGCCATGCCAAGCCCCAGTGCCAGGATGGTCGGGTTGACCCCTTCCAGCTGGGCCATGGGAATTACAATAGGAAGAATCAGGGCCGCGGCCGCCACATTGGCCATGGCATTGGTCACCAGGGCGCCAAATACGGCCACGCCGGCAAACAGGACCAGCCATCCCTTCCCCTGGATCAGCGGGAAGAACAGGTTGGCAAAATAATCCGCTGCCCCGGAATACCCCATGGCCAGGCCCAGGGAGAGGCCCCCGCCAAAAATAAACAGGGCCGTTCCCCACTCCAGGTTGTCGTTGATGTCCCGCCACTTTAAAACCTTAAACAGGACCAGGCAGGCCACCCCCACCATACCGGTAACCGAATAGTGCAGCCCGTGGATGCCCTTGGTCAACCAGGCCACGAAGGACAGTGCAATAATGATCAGTGCGGTTTTTTCAGCCGATGTCATGGGGCCTAAATCCTCATCAAAATCCGGCAGCTTGAACTTGGGGTCCGGACGGTAGATCATGTAAACGATCAGGACCGCTGCGGGCACACAGATAATGGCGGCCGGCATACAATACTTGATCCAGTCAAAAAAAGTAATTTCAATGCCGGTGAACTCTTTTAAAAATGCCGCAGACACCATACACCGGCCGCCGCCCACCAGGGTTCCCATGCCGCCGCAGGAGCAGGCAAAGGGCAACGACAGCATCATGAACTTGGCCGTGTTGGTATTGGGATCAATGCCCACGGCCCGCATCAGCGGGAGCATGGTCACAATGCCGATGGCACAGGCTGCGGCATCATGCATGAAAGAGGATGCAAGCCCTAAGCCCACGGCAATGATAAAGGTAAACCGGGTGACGGAATTGCCCGCCTTTTTAATAATAAAGTATCCCAGCCGTTTTGTCAGCCCCACTTTGTCCAGGGTAATGGCAAAAATCAGGCAGCACATGATAAAGACCACCACCGGGTGCATATAAGGTGCCCAGGCATCCTTGACATCGGCAATGCCCAAAATGACAAGGGATGCGCCAATGAGGACCGCCGTAATCTCAAGGGGAATAGGCTCCATGACAAAGAGGATGACCAGAACCGCCAGAACAGATAAGAACCGCTTGGCTTTGGGGCTCAATCCATCCACATAGTCCACCTGGACGGATCCAAGTCCCATTTCTTTGGCCTTTTCAGATAAAAATTTCACACTGGCCTGTTCTGTCCCCGGGGCTTTGGCTGTCAGCAACAGATTCTTGTCCTTGTTTTCCACACTGAAATACTGGGCCGCGGCCTGGGTGAGCTGGTCTGCCCCGGTTCCTGATACCTTGAATTTTGTCCCTTCGGGCCGGGGCAGCATAAATACGATGACGCCAACCATCATGGCTGCCGCCAGTTTAAATCCATTTGTCTTAAATATCATTGCTCTGGTTCTCCGTTTTGTTGATTCGATCCTGGCAGGCCAGGTTGATTTTCTCTATTAACTCATTCAATTCGCATGGTTTGGTCAGATAATCAAAGGCACCGATTTCCATGCCGTCCTTTGCAGCCGTTTCAGACCCGTGTCCGGTCAGAATGATCACCGGCAGCTCCGGAGCCATTTTCCTGACAATCTTCAAGACCTCAATGCCGCCCATATCCTGCATTTTCAGGTCCAGGACCATGACGTCAAAAAAGGCCTGGCGCAGGGCTTGAAGCGCCTGGGTCCCGGAATAGGCCTTGACGGTCTCAATCCCCCTCCGGCCAAGCCGGTTAGACAGCACATCGAGAAATCCTTGTTCATCATCCACTAGCAGCAGGCGGGTATGGGGTTTGGGGATATCTTTCATTTTATTCTTGCCTTTAATAAGTGATTGCAGGCGGTCGCTTCGCTCCGGCCTATACCATTCGACCTGAAATTTCCCGGTGCCGGGCCTCCATGATCTTTTCCTCATGCTCTTGTTTCTTTCCGGCAGCCTTTTCCAGTTTTTCAATGAGCGCGGTAAGGTCGCAGGGTTTCATCAGGTAATCAAATGCCCCCTGCTTCATGCCTTCAATGGCCGATTCCACCGTGGCATGGCCCGTGAGCATGATCACTTCCACTAAAGGAAAGTCGGCTTTAATGGCCTTTAAGGTCTCAAGCCCGTCCATACCGGGCATCTTCACATCTAACACCACCACATCGGTGCTGCTGTTTTCTGAAAGAAAGTCAATGGCCGACTGCCCGTCATAGACGGCGTCCGCCTTGAGCTGACGTTTTTCCAGCCGTTTGATCAGGGTATCCAGAAACGCCTTTTCATCGTCCACAAATAAAATTTTCATCATTTTAAATCTCCTTGTCTTTGTCCTGGTTCATATCAGGTTTAAATATTTTTTTTTCCTGCTGGTCATCCATGGGCAAACGAATAAAAAAACTGGTGCCTTGGCCCACCCGGCTTTCTACCTCAATACTGCCGCCCATTTTCCGGATGATCCCGTAGCAGATGGAAAGGCCTAAACCGGTCCCCTTGCCCACGGCCTTGGTGGTGAAAAACGGATCAAAAATCCGGTCTAAATCGTGGGCTGGTATTCCGGGGCCATTATCATCCACGGTAATCAGCAGCATGCCTTGATCCCGGGTGCTTAAGGCCGTTGAAATATCAACGGTGCCCCCCTCTTTTTCCATGGCGTCTATGGCGTTGTTGATGAGGTTGAGAATGACCTGCTGAAGTTCGGAAGGAGAAAAACGGATAAAGGGCAGGTCAGGTTCTAACCGGGTGCTGATGGTTACATTGTTATACCGGGCCATCTGAGCGGTGAGCCCAACAATTTCAAGAATGGTGTCGTTGATGCAGATATCGGCCACGGCTGCATCGCTTTTCCGGGCAAAGCTCAAGAGTTTGTGGGTAATGTCCTTGCACCGCCGGCCCTGGGTCCTGATCTGTTCAATGGCCCGGTTAAATTCAGTCCGGCCGTCTAAAGTCATTTGGGTTTCTTCTTCCAGCAAATCCCCCATCCATCCGGCCTCTTCCACCATAATGGCCACGGGATTGTTGATTTCATGGGCAATCCCTGCGGCAAGCTCACCAATGCTGGCGAGTTTCCCGCTTTCCACCACCTGCTGGTTCATGGCTTCGCTTTCCCGGTCTGAATCGGCAATGCGGTTTACAAGGCTTTGGGGAAGTGTAAAAGAAACTGACAGGATGGCAATGCACCCTAGGGCAAATACGGTAAGGGTCCACAGTTCGGCTTTGATCTGATCCTGGAAGGCATCCCGGGTATCCTGGCGGAACACCATGCGCCAGCCCACGGTTTTAAACATGGCCAAAGCGTAAATGTAAGTATCCCCATTGTCCCCGTCCTGTTTAAGGATAACGGTGTCCTTGTCTTTGAAAATGGCCGGGTCTGCGATGAACGAGGGAATCACGGCCTGGCCGCCGGACCGGGGATGGGTTTGAAGCTTGCCCTGGGCATTAACGATAAACGCTGTGCCGGTCCGGCCGATCCTCACATTTTCCACCAGCATGTTGAATGCTGTAAAATTAATGGTGGACCGCAAAATATAGGTGCGCCCCCGGCAGGACACCTTAACCGCCAGTATAAAATGGGGGTGGCCCCTTAAGCCGGCAAACACGTCAGATATATAATAGGGACTGTCCATGGCCTTACGGTACCATTCGGCCTTGCTGTAATCGGCGTATTCAAGACGGAAAGGCCCCTCATAGGCAAACTGGCGGCCATTGCTGTCCACTATCCCTAAGTCCGTGAACACATCCCCGTACTCGTTTTTAAGTTCCATCAACTGGCTTGCCAGAAAGGCCTGGGCCGTATCCGGCGAACCCGTGGAAAACTGCCGGGCCAGATACCGGATGTTCCCCAGTTTTTCGGCCAGAAAGGCATCAATATAACGAGTATGCTTAAGGACCAGTTCACAGATATGGGCACTGACCTTTTCCGAGTAGGCCAGGTGAAACTGCCAGCACAGAATGCCTGAGGTCAGCATCATGGGAATAAAGGAAACCAGCAGGATACGGATTCTGATTTTCCGGGTCAGCACCTGATAAAATTCTTTTCTATCCGATTTGGAGCGGCCTTTGATTAGGCTCATATATTGTCTCCCGTCAGCATTAAGACGTTACTGTCCATTTGCTTTATGCTCACAGGGATATCAAGATATATGCCACTTGCGGGGAAAAGATAAAATTTTAATCAAGCGTTTGAAAATACAGAAGAATAAAAAAACATGACAGAGGGTTAAAAAGCCTGTCGCCTGTCACGTTTTTTTACAGTGTGTAAAAACTATAAAAAAAGGGGGGGCGGAGACGGGGCTCTGCTGAACAGTTACATAAATTTTTGATATGCTTACCCTGTCATCGGTCCCAGGCGCTCTTTCACGAGATTCAATTCCTCGATGGCCTCATCGGTATCAAAGTCGCTTAACAGATCGCAGACCTTTTTCATATCAATGGCATAGGGGGTTCCCCCCAGCATGCCGGCAAGTTCTTCGGCCTTGTCCATGGCCTCTGATATATTGGTCGCGATCAGGGCTGAAATCCGGTCCATTAACTCCGGGGCATGGGTCAGGTCCCCGGGGGGGTGAGATGTTACGGTTTCTTCAATGGCCTCGCCAAGTTCGGTAAGGGAGTGCAGCACTTCATCCAGATCGTCTTTAACAGCGCTCAAAAGAGGTCCGGCATCAGTTTTCCCCTCCCGCAGGGCCGTTTCCAGGGCACCGGAGGCGCCGGCCAGTTTTCCGGCCCCTAGGTTGGCGGCCACGCCCTTGAGGGTATGGGCCAGGCGGACGGCATCTTCATGGCGCCCGTCTGCCATGGCGGCGGATATGTCCGAAGGCGTGGAAGCATAGTTGTCCCGGAAGCGGCGCAGCAGCTTCTTGTAAAGTTTCTGGTTGCCGGACACCGAGGACAATCCGTCGCTGATGGATATCCCGGGAACCCCGGCCATGGGCAGGCTGTTTTCGGACTGATCTTCAAGGTCCTGAGACGTCCGGTCCTCAAGTCCTTCAGGAATTTCACGCTGGCCGGGTTTGATCCATTTCACCAGGGTTTGATTCAGCTCTACCGGATCGATGGGCTTTGTGATGTGGTCGTTCATGCCCGCACTCAGGCTTTTATCCCGGTCGCTGCTCATGGCGTGGGCGGTCATGGCCACAATGGGCAAATCTTCAATGCCCTGGCTTCTGATAGCCACTGAAGCGGCCAGGCCGTCCATTTCAGGCATCTGGATATCCATCAGCACCAGGTCAAATTCTTTGTCCCCGCCATCGGCCAGCGCCTGCACGGCTTGCAGGCCATTGTCCACCACGGCCACCTCCAAGCCGACGGTTTCCAGCAGCTCAACGGCGATCTGCTGATTGATTTCGTTATCTTCGGCCAGGAGGACCCGGGCCCCGCGGATGGCATCCAGCCCCTGGACTGTCTCTTCTTCAATCTGGTCTCTTTTTCCGGATATGCCCGCATTCAGGCCCATGACCTCAAGGATGGTGTCCAGCAATTCTGAAATGTTCACCGGTTTGACCAGAAACGCATCGGCACCGGCATCCCGGGACCGTTTCATCACGCCTTCCCGGCCAAAGGCTGAGACCATGATCACCGAAATCTTATCGGCCCATCCGGGGGTTTGTTTTATTTTCAAGGTGGCTTCAGCGCCAGTCATCCCCGGCATTTTGTAATCCATCAGCACCAGGGAAAATTGTTCCTCCTCAGGGGTGTTCTCAATAATGCTAAGGGCCCGCTCCCCCGAATTGACCGCTGTCACTTCCAGTTTCAAGGCTTCCAGCAAGGATTTTAAAGTGAGCTGTGACGCCTCGCTGTCATCCACCACCAGGGCCCGTTTCCCTTTCAGGTCATTGGCCAGTAAGGTGTAATCTTTGGGAACTGTTTGACCGGCAACCGGAATTTCCAAAAGACAGGTGAACCAGAAGGTGCTGCCTTTGCCATATTCACTTTCAAGGCCGATCTCACCGCCCATAAGTTCCACAAGCCGCTTGCAGATGGACAACCCCAATCCCGTGCCCCCGTATTTTCGCGTCGTCGAGGTATCGGCCTGGGTAAAGGGCTGGAAAAGTTTTTCGCATTGCTCTTTGGTCAGGCCGATGCCTGAATCGGTCACACTGAATTTGACCAGCAGACGATTCTCCAGGTGTTTGACGATTTTTGATTTAACAACAATTTCCCCTTTTTCCGTGAATTTAATGGCATTGCTGACAAAATTCAAAAGGACCTGGCCCAGCCGGAAGGGATCACCGATCAGGTCACCGGGGATGTCCATATCCTGGTCAATGATAAATTCCAGCTCTTTTTCCTGGGCCTTCTGGGAAATAACGGCGGAAAGGTTATTGAACACCTTATCCAGGTCAAAGTGGATGTTTTCAATATCCAGCTGTCCGGCCTCGATCTTTGAAAAATCTAAAATATCGTTGATAAGCCCCAAAAGTGCCTTGGCTGAACTGTCGATTTTGTATATGTAATCCTCCTGCTTGGGATTCAGCTCGGTCTTGAGGACCAGATGGGTCATCCCAAGGATGGCGTTCATGGGGGTGCGGATTTCATGGCTCATGTTGGCCAGAAAACCGCTTTTGGCCTGGTTGGCCTGCTCTGCTTCCCGCATGGCCACCACCAGCTGTTTGGTCCGCTCTTCCACGAGTTCCTCCAGGGATTCCTGGTATTTTTTACGTTCTGTAACGTCCATGGCCGTGAAGCAAAAGCCCTGGTTGATGTCATTATCATCAAGGGGGACCAGGCTTAACTGCATGTTCTTAATGGATTTGTCCCTGCTTTGGAAAACAGTTTCCAGGGAGGCGGTTCCCTGTTCCTTGATTTGCCTGTAATAGTCCTTACCCACAGCCTGAAAAATCTCTTCGCTGGGATAAAGGACCCGGGTACTTTTGCCCAGAAGTTCCGTCAGGGGGCGGTCAAGAATCCGGCCGAGTTCCTCATTAACATGGGTCAGAACCCGGTCCTTTACCATACCGATGCCAACGGTGGCGGCCTTGAAAATACTGTTCATCTCCGCCTGCCGGCGCAGCAGCCTTTTCTCGTCTTTCTTACGTTCCGTAATGTCCATGATGGTAAACGAATGGCCCTGGCTCTGGTCCTGTTCATTTAACGGCGACATGGTGATATATACATCTTTTAACGTCCCGTCCTTGCTCTGGAAAACAGACTCCAGCTGAGCCTTTCCATTTTCTGTAAGCTGTTTGTAAGCCTCCTCTCCCGTGGACAGGAATATGTCGTCACTTTCATAAAAAATCCGGGTGCTTTCCCCCAAAAGCTCCGATACAGGACGGCCAAGAATCCTGCCTAATTCCTCGTTGGTATGGATGATAATGCGGTCCTTTAACATGCCGATGCCCACACTGGATGCCCTGAGGATGCTGTCCAGTTCCGCCTGCCGCCGGATCAGCTCCTGTTCGAATTTTTTGCGTTTGGTGATGTCCATGACCGTAAACGCATATCCCTGGCTCTGGTCATGTTCGTTTACCGGGGCCAGGCGGATCTCCACGTCCTTGAGGGTACCGTCCTTACACCGAAAAACCGTTTCCAGGGACGAATACCCCTGGGTTGCCAGCTGGGAATACCCGATCTTGCCGGTGGACATGTAAACTTCCTCACTGGGATAAAAGATCCGGGTACTCTGGCCGGCCAGTTCCGCCACGGACCGGCCCAGAATTCTGGCCAGCTTCTCGTTGACATGGACCAGGCAGCGGTCCTTGACCATGCCGATTCCCACGGTCGCGGCCTTGAGAATGCTGGCGGTCTCGGCCTGCCGGCGAAGCAGTTTTTTCTCATAGTTATCACGCTCCAGTTCTTTGATCTTTATCTGTTCCACCATATCAATAAAACAGTTAAACAGAACCCCGATTTCATCTTTCTTCTTTTTTCGCTCCAGGTCCGTGGGAACATCTTTTGCGTCAGCCAGGTTGCGGGCAATATGGGCCAGCTGGCCAAGGGGCCGGCTCAACGGAATAATGGTGAACAATACAACAATGATGATCAACACACCGATAATGGTATAAATGATCACAATTCTGTGATTCAAGCTGCTCACTGCCTTTAAAATAACCTGTTCCGTATAAAACAACTCTATCTTGCCGACCAGCTCGCTATCATAGAAAATTGCTTTTGAAATTTGTTTAATATTCACGGCATCGGGCGGTATGGTGTAGGGGGTGATAACATCTTTTTCAATCCGGGGCGTATCCGTTAATTCTTTATCCACAGGCGGTTGTTTGAATGAAGCGGATAGGCTGTTAACATCAAACACATTCACCGCCACAAAAAATTCATTTTGCAGAATCACCCGGCTCAGCCGATCGACTGCCGCATCATCAAAATCCCAAAGCGGTTTTGAAAAGGCTATATTTGAAAATTCGACAATACTTGCAATGGAGTTGTTCAGGTATTCGGTTAATGTCGCCTTATTGGCCCTGGTGATAAACGCCAGTGCGGCCATCCCGCTCAAAATAATGATCAATAAGATAACGGCAGCCAGTTTAAAGGCAACTTTGTTTCTAATTTGCGAAAACATGAATTTCTCCCTATGGTGATAAGCAGATGCGAATATCCTGAACCATACCGCCATCTCTTTTTTTTCGTCAAGTATTTTAATATCCGATGCGGCGGTGTTGATTTAATGGTTCCATTATTACAAGAATCGAACGGTCCCCTTAAAATCGCTTTATAGGTCTTACGAAAATACCACGAAAACGCTTTAAGATACAACAAAATGTAACACAGACGGAAAAGGGGGAGGCGGGAGCAGGACGGCCGCAGACCGGATATAAATTCTAAAACCGCGGTAACTATTCAGCTAATGCTGAAAACTAAGCAAAACCAGGGTCCGTAACTGTTCATCAGTGCTTCATATTTGTTTAGTCAGGACTTCGTAGCATACTTTTGCAATGTGAGAAGGCCTGAATGAGCGAAGATGGGGCACTGCTGAACAGTTACAAACCGCGCAGCATTCGGTCTCCCGTTTCCTGTCTCCGTTACAACTTGTTTTTCAAGGCTTTCAATGCTAAATTTTAAGGATTGGTAAAGACCGGATATGACGTTTGAGGGGAAGTGAGGAGAACACGGGTTAAGATGGGGACCATTGAGGAACATTTTTATGCCATAGACAAAGAGAGCCGGGAAATCGGCCTGTTTACCTGTCTTATCCCGCCGCCGGTTTCTTTGGATGCCCTGTGCTTTATCACACAATACTCGCCGGTAAAGACCCTCCAGGTGGTTGAAGGATTTGTCAAAACGGGCCATCTGCTCAGGGATGACGAAAAGGGGGCGGGATATTATTGCCTTTCGGACGTTAAGCGCGCACCGGCATGGGTTGGGCAGTTTCCACCCGAAGAACTGGCCCTGGCCGTCGACAAAGCTGTCAAGGGCCTGTGCCGCTATTATCCGGACGGGGCCAAGCGATGGCTGGGCCTGGCCAATGTCTATCAGGTCTCGGGCCTGCCGGTGCGCCATTTCAAAGAACTGATCCATGCCGGCCATTACTGCACCGAATTAAACCTTCCCGCCGAGGCCGCCGTTTATTACCAGATGGCTTTGGAAGGCATGCTCGAAGCCCGGACCCAACTGGATCCAGCGGAAAAAGAAGCGTTTATAGACGGGGCCATCGGTGTCTGTACATGCAAAGACTCGGCCTTGTCCCCATATGTTCAACGCCGTTTTCTGGGGCAGGCGTTAATGTTCTGCCGAGGCCGGTCCGAACCTGCCAGGGAAATCCGGCTGCGGACAATGGTTGCCAAGACTTATATCAAGACCGACGAGTCAGATGAAGCCGCAAGGCAGCTTAAACAGGCCTGGGATATGCTCGAAAACGCTGAGCTGTCCCATGAACTCAAGATTCAGGTGGCCCTGGCCTATTCCGAACTGCTGTTCTGGAAAGGCTTTGTTACCAGGGCCATTGAACGGTACGAGTCAGTGATCACCGACCATGAACAGCTGCCCAATGACGTGGAGACCCTTAAAGGGTGTATCCGCCTTGGCTGGACTTACGGGGTGGCCGGTGAAACCGCCCGGGGGCTGGGGCTGATCAGAACCGTCCGGAACAAAGCCAGGGAGCTTGGCGCCAAAACCCTTGAACTTTACGCCACCTTATATATGGTGATCCTGCTGTCCGATGCCGGAAGGATTGAGGAAGGAGAGGTCTTTCTTGATGAGGTTTTTCAGGCCCCTGAAGACCAGCTCGATAATTATATTCGCTGGCCCGGCAACGGGAAACGGGCCTTTTTTGCCTATTGCCGGGGGGATTATGAAAAATCCTTCTACTATCTGGGCCAGGCCTGGGAAAATTCCAAGGCCCTTGAAACCCCCCACCAGCGGGGGCCGGACAACCTTGAATTCATGCTGGGCTTGGAAGAGCTGGGCATGGTTCACCCCGAGTGGAATTTTGATACGGAAATTGAGCGGCTGCTCAACTGGCCGGATATTTATATGAAGGGGGTGGGGTACCGGTTCCGTGCCCTGAAATCCTACCGGCACCACGGCCCTTCAGACTCAGTCAAGGACGATCTGAAAAAAAGCCTGGTGCTGCTGACCCGGGCCGGTGCCAAAATTGAGCTGT
Organism: uncultured Desulfospira sp.; assembly: GCA_963663165.1. GTDB lineage: Bacteria > Desulfobacterota > Desulfobacteria > Desulfobacterales > Desulfobacteraceae > Desulfospira. Next base: position 3,325,662 of record OY760175.1, read on the forward strand.
CCCATGCCCAGGTGCTGATGGCCAGGGTCCGGCTCGGTGAAAAGAATATCCAGGCCGCTGAAAAACTGCTTAAAAGCGCCTGGGAGGTGTTTTCCAAAGTCAATCCCAAGCTGATGCCCCAGGACCTTCAGACCTATCTTGATCCGGCATCCAAAAATGCGCTGTGGGTGGATTCCCTGTTGCAGGTGGGCGATGCGTTGGGGAGCATCCGGACCCGGCGGGAGCTTTTGGGGCAGATCATCAAGCAGGCCATGCGGCTTGCCGGGGCTGAAAGGGGGGCTATCTTTCTTCAGCAGGGCCGGGACCTGGAAATTGTGGCCACACGGAATATCGAGACCCGTGAAATTTCCTCTAATCATTTCAGCCTCCAGATGAAGGTCATCAAAAATGTATTTAAAACCGGCAGTGAAATTATCCGAAAGGCAAGTCTGATCCAGCTGGCCAAGAACATCAACCAGAGTCCTTCCGGGTGGACCGGATGTTTCCCCATTCAGCTCAAGGCCCGGACCTTGGGGGTTCTGTTCATGGACTGCGGCCTGACACGGCTGCAGCTGCCCGACGATGAGGTCTCCTTGTTGAGGATCATCTGCAACCAGGCGGCCGTGGCCCTTGCCAACCTGGAAGCCTATGAGGAAATCCTTGACCTGAACAATGAACTGGAGGCGGAAACCCTGTCATACCGGGCACCCATTGAGCCGGGCCTGGTCCATACAAAGATGATCGGCCGAACCCCGCCTTTTGAAAAAATGCTGGGATTGATCCGCCAGGTGGCCGGGTCGGATTCCACCGTGATGATTACCGGGGAGACTGGCGTGGGAAAGGATTTGGTGGCCCAGGCCATTCACCGCCACAGCAAGCGGTCGGGCGGCCCGTTTATTGCCGTCAATGTGGTCTCGCTGAGCCCGGAGCTCATCGCAAGCGAACTGTTCGGCCATGAAAAAGGGGCCTTTACCGGCGCATCCGGCACCCGGAAGGGCCGGTTTGAACTGGCCAGTGACGGCACCCTTTTCCTGGATGATATTGACGCCTTTTCCCTGGATATCCAGGCCAAGATGCTGCGGGTGCTGGAAGCCAGGGAATTTGAGCGGGTTGGCGGGACCCGGACCTTAAAGACCCGCTTCCGTCTGGTGGCGGCCAGCAACCGGAATATAGAAGACCTGGTGGATCAAGGCCTTTTCCGGTCAGACTTTTACTTCCGGCTCAATGTTTTTCCCATCCGGGTCCCCCCCTTACGGGAGCGAAAGGATGACATTCCGCTGCTGGGCCGGTATTTTATGGATAAATTCTGCCGGAAATTCGAAAAAAAATTTGACCAGATTTCCAGAAAAGACCTTGAAATGCTGATGAATTACCACTGGCCGGGCAATATCCGGGAGCTGCGCCATGTCATTGAGCGGGCCGTCCTGCTCAGCAGCAACGGGCGCCTGGTCATCCCGCCCCTGGACGGCTCCTGCGCCCCTTCCACCTGCGTTGAAGAGAGCAGAATCCTGCCGTTAAAGCAGATGGAGACCCAGCATATTCTGGCGGCCCTGTCCAGATGCCGCGGCAAGGTCAGCGGTCCCAGCGGGGCGGCTGAGCTGCTTGAAATCAAGCCCACCACCCTGCATTCCAAAATGAAGCGGCTGGGCATCAAACGGGACACCTTTCAGGTCGAAGCATAAAAATTCACGAAATAAAGTAACTTCACGAATTAATGGCAATACCGGCACCCATATCTTTTCGCCACTTATTCTGTAACCATTCAATATTAAAAGTTATTTTTTTATTTTTAAAACTGGCACGGGTCTTGCTCATACCAAGGGGCAGTTGGGTTGAGTGTTTTTGTTGAGTGTTTTTTTATTAATCGTACATCGGACAGGATAGCCTGCCGGTTACACCAAATAAGTATGGAGGAAAGTTGAATGGAGACTCATAAACCACCCTTAAAAAAATCCGTTATCAATTTGTACGGATTGCCGTCGTTCGGGTTTAACCTTTTTGTCAGCATGGAAATCTTTTTCTTTGCTGCGTTTCTGACTGATTTTGCAAAAATTCCTGTGGCCATGGCCGGGACAGTGCTCATGATCACCAGTATTTTTGATATTGTCTGGGTGCCCACGGCAGGGGTGATCATCGAAAAAAGCAACATGCGCTGGGGCCGTTACCGTTCCTGGCTGCTCATCGGCCCGCCACTGGCCACACTCTTCTTCATCCTGCAATTCTCTAAAATCGGTGACCCCACCATGAACGCCGTCTTGATTTGCGTGGGCTTCATCGTTTCTCACCTGATCTGGAACATTTTTTATGCCTCCCATATCGCAATGAACAACTCCCTGACCACTATCCGGGAGGAGCGAATCTCCATGGCATCCAACCGGGGCATGTTCAATGCCATCGGCGCCATTGCCTTTTCCATGGTCGGGGCCAAGACCATTGATCTGTTAGGAAACGGAGATAAGGCCATGGGATGCACCCTGACCGTTATCGCCGCCGGCATCCTGATGATCTTCTGCTACTGGGTCATCTTTGCCATGACCAAAGATTATGCCTATCATCCGAAAGCTGCCGGTACTTCTGAGGCTGCAAAAGCCGATAAAATGCCCGTTAGTGAAATGCTCAAACAAATCATTGTCAACCCGCCCCTGATTGGCCTTATGCTGGCGGAGTTAGGGCGGTACCTGGGACGGTTTATCATTTTCGGACTGGCCTTCTACTACTTTAAATATGTGGTTAACAGCCTGGCCTCTATTGCCATCTTCTTTACCGGCCTGAACGTGGTCTGTTTTTTCGGCGCCATGGCCACGGCCCCCCTGGCCAAAAAATTCGGCGAACGGAACACCTACATGCTGTCACTGGCCATTTTCATTATCGGTTTGATGGCGGTCTGGATCATGCCCATGAACCATATGTCCTTTATGGTTGTCATGTTTGTGGCCTATCTGGGATACGGCATGCCCGATGCCCTCAGTGTTGCCATGTATTCGGCCACCGTGGATTACGGTGAGTGGAAAACCGGGAAAAACGCCAGGGGATTTATCATGTCCCTGATCAGTTTCCCCATTAAAACCGCTATCTTTGTCAGAAGCGTTGTGATCACCGGGATCCTCGTATCCGCCGGCTATGTGGCGGATATGGCGGCCACACCTGAACTGATTCAGGGGATCAAAAACGGAATCGCTTTGGTGCCGGCACTGTTTATCGGTGCAGGCCTTGTCATCATTCTGCTGCTTTACCGGATTACGCCCGAAAAGCTGCAGCAAATGCAAGAGGAGATTGCCTCCCGTAAATAAGGCGGCTTAAGGGAAGCCTGATGCTTCAGGCAGGTTACCTAAGGACAGGCTTCCCTTTTTCATCACTCGCGAAAGCCCAATTAACGAAAATATGACATAAAACCGCAAAAGGGCCCTAAGGCCATACAAAAATTTTATACCGGGGACCGTGTCCCCCCTGACAATACAGAAGGAGTAAACAGATGATCATCATAGGAGAAAAGATCAATGGTGCCATCCCTTCCGTGGCAGAGGCCATTGCCAAAAAGGATGGTGAATTCATCAAAAACCTGGCCAAAACCCAATCTGATGCCGGTTCTCATTTTATTGATGTCTGTGCATCCACCGATGTCAAAATCGAACTTGAGACCATGAAATGGCTCATCGATCTGGTCCAGGAAGTCACTGACACCCCCATTGCCGTAGACAGCCCCGATGCCGGGATCTGTGCTGCGGCCATGGACTTTTGCAACAAGCCCGGCCTGATCAATTCCGTATCCATGGAAGGGGACAAAATAGATGTGGTGTTCCCTAAAATCACCGGTACCAAATGGGAATGCGCGGCCCTGCTTTGCGATGACACCGGGATTCCCAAAACCGGAGAAAAACGTCTGGAAGTTTTTGAAGACATCATGAAAAAGGCCAAAGAATATAACATCGACCCTTCCCGCCTGCACATTGACCCCCTGGTAGAAATGCTCTGTACTTCTGAAGACGGCATCAATACCATTCTGGACGTGATGAAAACCATTAAAAAGCAATACCCCACCATCCACATCACCGGCGGGGCCAGCAATATTTCCTTTAACCTGCCGGCCAGAAAATTTGTCAACCAGGCCTTTCTTATCCTGGCCATGGGGGCCGGTATGGACAGCGCCATTATCAACCCCTTGCACAAACACATGATGGGGCTGATCTATGCCACCGAAGCCCTCAAGGGATTGGACGAGTACTGCATGGAATATATTAACGGATACAGAGACGGGCTGTTTGGCCCTGTAAAATAGTAGTCCGTTTGATGTTTAAAACGATTAACACATAAGCAAGATGTAAGGATATACAACATGTCTAAAATAGAAGAAGTCAAAACAAATGTGGAAAAAGGCAAAACCAAACTGGTCCCCGGACTGGTTCAGGAGGCCATTGATGAGGGGGATAAGCCCTCAGACATTCTCCAGGCAATGGTGGACGGTATGGGCGTGGTGGGAGACAAGTTTTCCGCCGGCACCATTTTTGTTCCTGAAATGCTGATCGCTGCCAAGGCCATGGCCAAAGGCGTTGAAATCCTCAAGCCCCTCATGGCCGGTGAAGACAGCGGACCCTCCCTGGGGACATGTATCATCGGAACCGTTCAGGGGGACCTTCACGATATCGGCAAAAACCTGGTGGCCATGATGGTGGAAAGTGCGGGATTCAACATGATTGATCTCGGGGTGGACGTGTCTCCGGAAAAGTTCATCGACGCCATTAAATCCAATGAACACGTGACCCTGGTGGCCTGTTCCGGACTGTTGTCCACCACCATGCCGGCCTTGAAAGATACCGTGGAACAGATTAAATCCTGCGGTGTCAACGGATTTAAGGTGATCGTCGGGGGGGCCCCCGTGACCCAGGCCTTTGCCGATGAAATCGGTGCGGACGGCTATGCGGCGGATGCCGGCGGTGCAGCCATCAAAGCCAAAGCGCTTGTCACCGCAGCCTAACTGAATAATAAGGAGGTTCACATCATGTTGACCAAACGACAAAACCTGATTGAAACCATGAAAGGCGGGAATCCGGACCGGTTCGTCAACCAGTACGAATTTATGGATATCATCCTGGAAGCACCGCGCAGAATTAAACCCCAGCCCGGGCAGACCATTGTCAATGAATGGGGCATTACCTACAGCTGGCCCAAAGACCAGTTGGGCGCATTCCCCGTGCATACCGAAGAACTCAAAGCACTTAAAGACATCACCAGGTGGAAAGAACAAATCAAGGTGCCTTCAGTGATTTTCCCGGAAGATCAATGGGAGGCCGCCATAAAGCATGCCCGGTCCGTGGATAGAAATGACAAATACGTGGCCATCTTTTATGCCCCCGGTATTTTTGAAATGACCCATAGTCTTATGGGGATGGAAGACGCCATGATGGGGCTTTACGAAGAACCTGAACATATGGTCGAGCTCATTGATATGCTCTGTGAGTATGAAATTGCCCATGCCAAAGAGGTGGTCAAGTATCTTAAACCCGATGCCCTGTTCCACCATGACGACTGGGGCAGCCAGATCTCGTCTTTCATGTCCCCGGATATGTTTGAGGAATTTTATGTGCCGGCGTACAAGAAGGTCTATGGATTCTGGAAAGACAACGGGGTTGAGCTCATCGTCCACCACAGTGACTCCTACGCGGCCAACCTGGTGCCCTTTATGATTGAAATGGGAATTGATATCTGGCAGGGGGTGATGACCACCAACAACACCCCGGAGCTGATCAAGCAGTATGGCGGGCAGATCACCTTTATGGGGCAGCTGGATTCAGGGCCCTTGGACAACCAGGACTGGTGTGAGGAAGCCATTGAAAAAGCCGTGGAAAAAGTCTGCACCGAATGTGGTAAACAGTATTTCATCCCCTGCCTGACCCAGGGGCTTCATTTCAGCTCTTTCCCCGGCGTTTATGATGCCGCCACAAAGGCCATCGATAAAATGAGCAAAAAAATGTTCTAAGCATTAGACCATTCACTTTGGCAGGCTCGAAAAGATGGAGACCGGAAACGGGAAACTGGAGACTGGATGTTACGCATCCGGTTTCCTGTCTTCGGTTTCCGGTCTCCTTTTTTCATTGGCCACCTGTACACACCTATTCTTACTTTAAAAAATTAATTCGTTAAATTTGCCCTTGCATTTAATCCTGCTTTGGCTCGAATTCATGGGCTGAACCAAGCGCAAAATTAAGCACTGTTCATGCGGGTGCAAAAGAATATTTTTTGTTAACAGCCAGTTAAAAAAGGCCTGTGGTTTTTCCAACCCCTTGGGTCGTATTTTCATTCCCGGTGACCCGGATGTTTCGCCGGTGCGTTCCTGGCAAACAGGCGGTCATGGATTATTTTTTCATGTCAATTTGGATAGCCTTTCGCAAGTGAATGTGTTATTTATTACACAATTCAACTTCAAAAGGAGGATCACCCTATGTTCAGAAAAAATATTGTTCTAAATTTTATTTTAATTGCAGGCCTTTGTGCCATGATGCTTCAATTTTACGGCTGCAGCGGAATGATGAAAGCAAACCATTTGATTGCGCAGGAAAAATATGATGAAGCCATACCGGTCTTGAAAGAACAGATCGCCGAAAACCCGGACTCTGTCCAAGCAAAAAACAGGCTTGGATTTGCCTATTTAAAAACCGGCCGGATGGATGAGGCCATTCAGGAATTTGAGGAGGTTTTAAATTTATCACCTGGCGAACCCGAGGCTGTTTTATACCTGGGAATGGCCTATCTGAATAAGGAAGAGCTGGACAAGGCCATAGACACCTGGCAGGGATACAGAAATGACAAAGCGCCCCTGGTAGAAGAAGAAATTAACCGCCTGATGACCATCCTGCTCATCGCCCAGAGTCAACAGTCGGCCAAGACAGCCATTGCACAGGAGTCTCAGCTGAGCGCTAAAAAGGCTGATGCCAATTCAATTGCCGTGTGTTATTTCAACGACCTTTCAGCAGACAAATCCCTGGGGGCTTTCCAGAAAGGCCTGGCCGCAATGGTCACCACAGATCTATCCAAACTTGGAAAATTTAAAGTCGTTGAGCGCCTGCGCCTTCAGGCGTTGCTGCAGGAAATGAAATTGGGACAAACCGGTATCGTTGACCCAAGTACGGCCCCGAGAATCGGAAAGCTTCTCGGCACCGAAACCCTGGTGACGGGGAACCTGTCTTTAGGCAGCATCCGGGTGGTCACCTCCTTGTCCTCCTCAAGCAGAGAAAAAGTGGTGGGATCTGCCAATATCAGGGTGGCCCAGGAAGATTTTTATAACCTGCCGGGACAGATTATCCAGAACTGTGCCGATATTCTCGGAATAAAGTTGAATGCCATGGAGCAGAAAGCCATCCATGTGCCCCATACAAAAGTTTATAAGGCGTTTATTCACTATGGCCAGGCCATTGATGCTTTGGATGCCGGGAAGTGGCAGGATGCCAAAAACTTTTTTGAAATGGCGTTAAAAGCAGACCCCAATTTCGATCTTGCCAAAATGGGAAGTGATTCATGTCCTGGACCTGCCGCACCTGGAGTGAATGCCATCAGCGCGATGACGGTTTCCAATATCGCACAACAGGCTGCGACTTCGGTCTCTACGGCTGAAGAAGCACAGGAAAGTGCGAATTCCGAGGCCAGCGGCTCCGGCGGGTTCGGCTCAAGCGACAGCGATGGCGGTGGAGGATCATATTGATCCCTTTTGTACCGTCAATACGGTTTTGATCATGAATATTTAACATAAAGGCAGGGCCGGTTGTTTCAAGGCCTTGCCTTAGACATCAGGCCTGTCAAGAAAAATAGAGGAGAGCTGTTTATGAAAATTATCAGTAAGACTGTGACCATGGCAGTGATGGCCGTGCTTCTGGCAGCATCCGGATGGATCGATGCCGCAGGGGCGGGCACCGTCGGGTCCGGTAATACTGAGGGCGGCCAATCCGTTGAAACGCTGGCTATTTTACCCTTTGAAAATAATTCCGTGACTGACCCTGACCGATACGCTCCTCTGAGTAAGGGGCTTTCAGCCATGCTGATAACCGATCTTAACAAAAACGCGCCGTCCATGAAGCTGATTGAACGCGGAAAGATAGCGGCCCTGTTAAAGGAGGTCGCCTTAAGCCAGAGCGGCGCCGTAGATGATTCCACCGCCGTCCAGGCGGGGAAAGTTTTAGGGGCCCAGTGTATTGCCTTTGGCTCATTTATGGTCATCGGCAAACAGGTCCGCATTGACACCAGGATCATCAAGGTTGAAACCTCGGCACTGGTGATGGCTGAATCCATCAGCGGAAAATGCAATGACTTTATGACCCTTGAGCAGGATCTGGCCAAAAAGATCGCAGACTCCTTCAACGTGGGGTTAAACACGAAAGACATGAAGTCCGGCAGTGACATTGAAGCGGCGCTTTATTTCTCAGAAGGGCTGGACCTGCTGGATAAAGGGGACAAGGCCGGGGCCAAAAAAATGTTCAAAGAATGTATTAAGCTGGATCCCGCTTATAAATCGCAAGTGGACAATGCACAGGGCCAAAAGCTATGAAAAAAATACTGTTAATCATCCTGTTTATTATGTCTGCTTTTTGTTTGTCCACCGGGGTGCAGGCCGGTGATAAAGTTGTCGAGGCGGAAGGAAGCAGCGATTTATCCCGTGATGATGCGGCCCGGCGTGCCATGGTCGCTGCCGTGGAACAGGCCGTCGGGGTATTTGTTCATTCTGAGACTGAAGTGGAGAATTTTGAACTCAAAAAAGATAAAATCCTCTCCCGTACACAGGGGTATGTTACCCGTTATGATGTCCTCAAGGAGTGGCAGCAGGACGGTGCTTACAATATCCGCGTAAAAGCCACGGTCTCTTTGGATAAGATCAAAGACGATCTGATTGCCATGAAAATTCTGCTGGACAGTATGGAACGGCCCAAGCTCATGATCCTGATTGAAGAAAAATATGTGGATATGGGTGATATGGGCATGCGGTTTGCCGAAACAGAGCTTTCCAATATGTTCGTGGCCAAAGGATTTGATCTGGTGGACAAAGCCCAGATTGAACAGATCCAGTCCATGGACCAGGCCCGCCAGGCCCTGGCCGGAGAAGCCGATGCGGCCAAACAGCTGGGGTTGCAGTTTGGCGCCCAGTATGTGATTCTGGGGAAAGCGGTTCTTCAGGATGCGGGGGAAGCTTATCCCGGCAGTGGTCTGAAATCAATTCAGGGCAGTCTTCAGGTAAAGGTTCTTCAAACCCATACCGGACTGATGCTGGGCTCTGCGGTTAAAACCGGCGTTGCCGCACATATCAGTCCGTTAACCGGGGCAACAAAGGCCATGAAGGATGCCGCCGGCAAAGCAATGGATGAATACCTGCTGGATACCATTACCAATTCATTCCAGGATTTTCTCAACAACGGCTCCCCTTTGAAGCTTTATGTCTCCGGGGTTAAATCCTTTCAAACATATAAGCAGGTCGCCGCCGGTGTTGAATCCCTGGAAAAAATGGTCAGCAGTAAAAAGGACGGCTGGAATAAAGCCGGCGGCGTACTGGTTCTGGACCTTCGGTTTAAAGGCGTCAGTGAGGAACTGGCCGATCTCCTGGATGGAAAAAAGCTTGCTAAAGGAAGCCTTGAGGTCGTGGACCTGGCACCGGACCGAGTGGATTGCAATTATTTGGAATAATGGCGGCAGGCGTTTGTTCAGGTTGGCATGAAACAGACGCCTGCCCGGCGATATTGGTTTAACGTCAAAGGAAGTAAGGGACGTTTTATGATCAAGTTGATAAAAATTGTGAGTTTTCTCCTATTGGGTTGTCTTTATCTTTCCTGCACGGCTGCGGCTGGAACAAGCCGGTTCTCCAGCCCGCCTAAAACAGTAAAACCCATTCAATATGAAGTCAGTGATTTATCGGCCAATACCTTTTCAAACAACACCCTTTTGCACGTTTCAGGAAAAATCAAGAACACCTCTTTTTACCCCATACAAGGATATGTCATCATTCGGTTTCAAGATATCGGCCATTCGAATCTGGGATATGTAGAAGCAGACTTGAATCAGAACCGCCTTTTGCAGCACAACGAATTGGGCGACTTTGAAATCAGCGTCAACATTCAAAATGAACCCGATATCCAGTCTGTATCCGTAGAGTTTGTAAGCACCGTGGGCCGCTGACCCGGACATGTCATGACGTTTTTAGTGTTGAAATTTCAGGGATCGGTCTGAAGAAATTTTATACTTTTTGAGAATTCTTTCGTTGGATTCTTCTACCGCGGTTTTGTTTAAAACGATTTTAAAGCCTCGGATATCTTCAATCACATGATAATCCTCATCCCACTGCTCAAAAGCCCTTATCAAATCCTCAAGGGTGGCGATGGGCTGCCCGTTGACCTTTGAAATGATGCCGTTGATAAATTCATGATATCCGATATTGACATCATCGGGCAGGACCTGGGCCAGCATTACGATATCTTTCTGGCGTTTGCTGGGGACGCCGTTATAAAACAGGTTTAACAGTTCGGTGGGGGCATTTAAATAGAAGTCCCCGTCACCGCTGCCGTATTCGTAAAGGTAATTCATGGACAGTGCCTCAAACACCAGGCCGCCGATAATATAAAATTCCGGTTCTGTTTCGTATTGCCGGTAAGGAACAAGACGGCAGCAATGAAGGGCTTTGGTTAACGGCAGTGTGATGGACAGACGTTTTCCCTTTCTAAACACATCAAGAGAAACTGAATCGTTGATCTGCTTTTCCTGGATCACAAAGCCCAGATAGGTTCTTTCCCCTTTCCTGAATTCAATGGTACCGTCATTGTCAATATCAAAGTCATCAATTTTTAACAGCACATCACTGTCTTCAAGATACCCCAGGGCAGGCGAATTCGGATAAATAGCGTTCACCAGAACACCGGTCTGGGTATCGCTCATTTGATAGAATTCCCTCATGTCCTGATTTTCCAGTTTCTGCATGGAGATTCCTAGTTCAGGAATGCCGTCCAGATGATTGTCGGCAATATCTTCAAGAAAATGGCGCACCACCGGAATGGGGATCATAAAGCCGATATTCTCCGTTTGAGGGCCATAATGATTCTGGAAGGCAATGCCCGCAATTTTTCCATCTTTGAAAATAGGCCCCCCGCTGTTCCCATGGTTGAGGGATGCGTCCAGCTGGCAGGCGATCAGGTAAGATCCGGCATGTTTATAATTTTTATGCTCCACCCGTGAGACCACTCCCTTTGTAATGGAAAGTTTGTCTCCGCCTTCGGGAAACCCATAGGCATAGACCTCATCCTTAACCTGGGAAAACTCACCGAATTCGATAGGAACAATGCCTTTGAAAAAACCAGGATCATTCACTTTGAGAAGTGCCAGATCACTTTTATGATCAATTAGATCAACCACTGCGGTATACCGCTTGGCCTGCCCTGATTTTCTGACCTGTAAAAATGTATTGTCGCAGACCACATGGGCGTTGGTAAGAATTCGATTGCCGTCGATGATCACGCCGGACCCATGGCGTGAATTAATGCCTTTCATCTGCCAGGGTTCATGGTAGTTGTACTCATTAAACACCACATAAATTTTGACAACGGTATCTTTTTCTCCGGCAAATACTGAGGCGGCGGGAATGGTGCTGCATACCATGAACCATGTCAGAAAAACCCATTTTAATCCGGCCATGGGGTTATTCAATCTGGATAAAGGGCTTCTTTAAGTGATTAATAAAGATGACGGATTCATGTTCTGATTTGATCAGTCGGCTGTATACGGTTTTTGTCTCGCCGGTGGCGGTATCAATTACAAATGCGCCCACCAGAGCGCCGCCGTCCACAGGGGCCGTGGCCCACGACTGGAGTTGAAACCGTCCGTAATGGGGTGGCGGCGGCGAGTTTACCGCACCAAGAAAAAGGATGCCAAGCACCGTCAGACCAATCCCAAGCATAAAATATTGAGCCGGTTTGTTAAAATTAGGGAATTTCATGGAACCTTCCTAAAAAAAATATCCATTATTTCTTTGCCTTTGCAAAATCATCTTTAGAGGCACCGAAACCCTGGACTTCAATCACAGCATCGGGAATGCCAAGGTCTTTTCCAAGGATATTGGTGGCGTCAGCCACATTAAGCACCATGTTCACGAAGGCATCTCCGTTTTCTTCCCATCCGTAATCAGAGACTTCTGCAAGGTACAATGTTGCCAGCAGTTTGGTTTTGACAATATCGGATTTGAGCAGATAGTTATCAACGCTTGTTTTGGATTCAACCTGCATACCGACCAGTCGTTTGCCAAGTTCCTTGTAAGCGTCAATTTCCGCCGCCCTTAGTGCGGCAACGGCCCCGGCATTTTTCTGGGTTGAAGTCCCGTACCCGACACGCCTGAACACCTTATTTCCCAGATTCATCTGTTCGCCGTCAATATTTTCCATGGACGAAAGTTGGACACAGGCTTCAACTTTGGCAATATCTTTTTTGGAATCATAAACGATATTGGTATACTGTATATTTTTTATGAATCCTTCGGTTTTGGTTTCGGTCGTGCTTTGATAATTGGCTGCAATCATGTTTTCTACAGACTCAGTCGCCCTGATTTTAAGTCCGTATATGGACTCCACCAAAGAACGGGATGCGACCGCTTTGGCGGCCATGATGCTCATCAGTCTCTTATTTCCCGCCAGGGCAGGCGAAAAACAGCCGGATACCAGAACCGATACGATCAGCATCGTTATTGTCTTTTTTTTCATCATGAATGACTCCGCCTTCACTTAAATTGGTTACGCAATGGTTATGGGTTTTTCTTTTCTATATCCTCTGTTCTCGGTCCCGTTTCGATGGTTTTTTCTATAATTTTAACTTTGGGGCCGTTTTCCCCTTCTTTCACATGGGCTTTGTATTCAATGGTCCCATATTGGGGAATATCAGGAAATTCTTTAATAATATCCTTATTGAGCTGGTCTATATCTTCCACCCGTTGTTCAACATGTTCTTTGTTGCCGGCCCAAAGCGTCATGGAAAAAGGGCCGGTAGCCAGAACAAAAATCAGGGCCATGATAAATGAGCGATATTTTCCCATGGATTTACCATTCGTCATCGCTGAGCATTCTTCCAATACCGGCTCCCGCTTTGATTGCCGGCTTGGGCTGGCTCTTGCTTCCAGGGGATGGCGCACTGGCCGCCGGTGGCGGTGGCTGGCTTTTGCTGGATGAAGAATAGGCTGGCGCACTGGTGGAGGCGGCCGCGGCACTGGTTGCTGATGGTGCCGGAGGACTTGATTCTACCGGCTGTTGAACCGTTCCGCCCGCCAGAAGATTGTTCAACTGATATCGCCGTGACAGGGCGGCTTCAGTGATGGGGATTTTTTCATATATGGTCATGAACGTCTTAAAATCAACCGTACCCGATGCCGGTGAAAAAGAGGAAGAAATGGATTGAAAGGCCTTGATGGTGGCGGCATCAAGCTGGCCGCTCAAGGGCACGTTATGCCCGTATAAATAGGCCCACTGCTGGGCCGCCATGATCTGCTCTGCCGGATTGATGCTGTGGTAATACCGTTTAATCTGCCTGACAACAACCGAATCCGGGGTGGTATCCTCTCCTAAAAGTGTCCAGTAGGGAAGTGCCAGGTACTTTCCAACCATCTGGATCATGCTGACTTCCACGAGCACCCGGACGGCGGCATGCCGGCCCTGGACCTTTTTAACTGACCCCTTTGATCCAAAGGTAGGGCCAAACAGGGTGATGCCGAACTCTTTTTCCTGAAGCGCTTTGCGGACCTCCATACTGTTGATGGTGTTCATCCGGGGGATGCCAGCCATGGTTTTAAAATCCAGCATGTTAAAATCCAGGGTAATTCTGGCCAGTCCCTGTTTTTCGCTGTCACTGTAATTCAGGCCCACAGACCCGCTCGGGGTAAAGCTAGGGGCGTTGCTGAAGGTGGCATCCACGCCAAGATCCGTCCCCTCTCCTCTGGTTTCAAGGCCCCGGTCAAATTCCGTGATCCCCCCGCTGATCACCACCTCGGGAATCAGTTTATCTGAGAAGTCCGAATACCCTGTCACGTTCATGTTCTGGATATAGGCAGGATCGTAGGGGATATACCGGATATTGCCGCCGATGGAGTTCAGGGCGCTTTTCAGTATTTCTGTAATATCCCGGGGGATTTCCCCCCCTGTTGCCCCGGATGTTCCCGTGTTGTCCCCGATGGGGTCACTTTGTATTTTCAGCTCTCCCGTATCAAAAATTTCGGTCATCAAACCCAGATCAATCAACGTTTCTGTGTAAGATGTCATTTTGACTTCAGGACTTGATTCCTCCAATTGGACATTCACTTTGGTTGGCGAAGAGACGCACCCGCTCATTGTTATGCTGATAAATACGACGCATAGTCCTATTATCAGCCGCCCTTCCAGCCTTCTAAATCCTTTCATCATAATTCGCTCCTCAGTCCGACCTTGTTTTAATTGTAATATTGAGGTTTTTCACTAGAACCCAGACCAGCTATTGTGTTTCGCAAGGGTGTCCCAGGCTGAAATAACAAATGACCCGTTCATAAGAAGCCTAATCGGCAACCAGGGTTTTATTCCCCTTACTGTCGTCAATAATGATAATGTCACCCTTGACGGTACTGCCGGCCCCCATGACAACACTGTTCATGTTTGCGGATTCTGCGCTGCTGCTACCGGTCATGGAATCTGCGTTGGTTTGGGCTTTGCTGCGGGCATTCATCTTAATGAAAGTGACGTTTCTATCCTTTTTCCCCAACTCGTCGTATTTTTGAATGGAGTCGTCTGTATAAGTTGATATCCCGTCATCAAGATCCCCACTGACAGCAACAACCGGTGCCAGGAATTGAAGCAGGCAAAAAAACATGATTAAAATTTTGATGGATTTCATTTCAAAATCCTCCCTTATTTTATAAGAAAGTCCCACTAACAACTTAAAAAGACTTTCAATATCTATTGCGGACGCTGCTTGGTTGAATAACCACGGCGGCCCGTGGCCGTTATAAACTATCAACGGTAGGCCTGTGACTCACCGTTGAACTGCAGGTATCAAGCCACAGGCCCTGAACTCAAGAAAACGGCCCCAGGGCAAACAAGCCATAACAGGATTCAGCAGAAAGGCGGTACAAAAACCGATCTGCTGAACCCCTGAATGCTGCTGCCCTGATAATCCGTACAAGTCTGCGCTAACTATTTGATATCCACAGACCCCATGTTGGCGGTGTTGCCTTTGCCACCGGCAATGTTGGCCGCATTTTCAACATTGGACTGATTGATGACCGCCCCTTTGACATTGGAATCCTTGACACTGACGGATCCCATGTTGGCGGTATTGTCCTGTCCAACAGCAATGTTGGCCGCATTTTTAACATTGGACTGATTGATGACCGCCCCTTTGACATTGGATCCCTGGACATTGACAGATCCCATGTTGGCGGTATTGCCCTGGCCTGCGGCAATGTTGGCGGCGTTTTTAACATTGGACTGATTGATGACCGCCCCTTTGACATTGGAATCCTTGACATTGACAGACCCCATGTTGGCGGTATTGCCCTGGCCTGCAGCAATGTTGGCCGCATTTTGGACATTGGATTTATTGATGACCGCGCCCTTGACATTGGATCCCTCGACATTGGTAGACCCCATGTTGGCGGTATTGCCCTGGCCTGCAGCAATGTTGGCCGCATTTTTAACATTAGACTGATTGATGACCGCCCCTTTGACATTGGAATCCTTGACATTGACAGACCCCATATTGGCCGCATTGTCCTTTCCAGCAGCGATGTTGGCGGCATTTTCAACATTGGACTTGTTGATTACGGCGCCCTTGACATTGGAGTCCTTAATTTTTACAGATCCCATGTTGGCGGTGTTGTTATCTCCCACAGAAATGTTGGCGGCATTTTTAACGTCGGATTTGTTGATAACAGCGCCTTTGACATTGGATTCCGCCAGTAAAGTACCCGGCAGCATGACAAACAACGCGATTAATGACAGTGCAAAAACGTTTTTCATGATTCTGATCTCCTTTAATTATTAATTGTGGCCGGTATCGGCCTTTTTCAGTCTTGCAATAAAAAATCAATCCACCTTCAATATTTATCTGCATCCTGAAAATCGTCTCTATAATCTCCAATTCACAATCAACGTCTTGATAAATATTTAATATTCAGTTGCTTTCCCCTGATGGTGTCTGTATGCTTTATACAATCAAGCTCACGGCAACCCAAAATCAATAAAAAAAAACGAACGAGGACAAATTAAAAAACAGCTATGCATCCCAAACGATCATCGTTTCGCTCAAAAAAAATTTTCATAATTACATAATGATCATCCTAAATAATTCATAAGCGAATGTAAATAAAAAAAGGATAAATTGTGAATAAATTGTGAATAAAAAATAGATAAACTAGGGACAAAATATGGAGATAAAATGAAATACCGAATTAAAAACAGAGTGTTGCTCATTTTACAGCTTATTTTTATCAGCAGTCCGGTATGGTTTCCGGTTGCTGCATCCGGCGCCCAAGCGCTTGAGAACTCAACAGGATATCAACTTAGCAGCACCAACCTGGTCCGTACAGATTGTCTTCAGGGCAACGGAATCCTTAAAAAAGAGAATAGAACCCCCGGTCCGTTCAACAAGGTACACATCAGCGGTGTTTTCAATGTTAAGATCATGCAGCAGGCCGACCCTTTTTTTGAAATATCCGCAGACGCCAACCTGATTTCAAACATCGAGACCCGTGTTATTGATGGCCAGCTGCAGATTTCTTCAAAAGGCTCTCTTTGCCCCAAACTGCCCGTCAAAATACAGATCGGTCTGCCCGAACTTGTGGCGCTGCAAGGTGTGGGTGCTGATGATATCAGCGTTTCAAATTTGGATAATCAGCAGTTTTCAATCCAGATGGATGGCAGCGGCGATATCAGGGTGACGGGCCGCACCAGAGAATTTCAGGTCATGATGGATGGCGCAGGCAACCTTGATGCGGGCCAATTCAAGGCCGGCAACGTCTCTATCCGCTCTTCAGGTGCCGGGGATGCACAGATTTTTGCAATAGAAAAAATAGACGCTTATATAGACGGGGCCGGGGATATCTCACTCCATGGGCAGCCTGAAAAAGTGATTTTCAACTCAGATGGGGTAGGAGAATTAATCCGGGCGGATTAAAATTATGGGTTATGGCCCCTTTTCCAGGATACAAAGATCCTCCAAAAGGGGCCATAGACTTGGATCATCAGGGAATCATCCAGATGCTGAATTTTCTGGAGCTGTAGATGATTTTCCGGGGGATCCGGCCCAGGTCAAAGTTCTCAACCTCTGACCGGCCTTTCCGGCCCATGACCAGGGTATCACACTCCGCTTTCCGGGCCGTGTCCAGAACTGCGGCGGCCCGGCTTGAGGCGCCCTCAATCAGCCGGGTTTCGATCCGGTCTTCGGAAATGCCCGCCTCAACCAGGACGTCTTTTGACGCTGCCAGAGCCTGTTCCAGCCTGGAATAGGCCTGGTTGGACATCTCGGCAAAGGGGTCGTCCGTACCGGTAGGTTTGGCGGCCCGCATGACCGCACACAGAAGAATCCGGCAGTCGAATTTTCCCATGATGCCGGCGGTGAACCGGACGGCCCGCATACTCCCATCGGACCCGTCAACGGCAATACACAGATAATGCTTGATTTCCCGGGTTCCGGCTACAATCAAAGGAATGGAATCCTGCTTTTCCACAAGTTTTGCCGCCACGCTGCCCATGGTGACCCCGAGGATGGAGTTTTCGGTTCCCCTTCTCCTTATGACAAGGGCCTCGTATTCACCGCTTTGGACCTCTTTGAGAATGCCTCTGGTAATTCCCTGGACACACCGCTCAAGCTTGACCTCAATACCGCCGGACTCAAACCCGGCGGAAATAAGTGCCTTGCGGGTGTTCTCCATGAAATCTGCCATCATTTTCTTCTGGCCCATTTCCCATGCTTTGACCTGGGATACGGCCACTTTGCTGAAGGCATTACGGCTTAAGTCGTAATAGGTTTCAGGCACCGGCGTGGTTATGTTGAACAGGGTCAGGTGTTTTTCTTTAAACGGTTTGAAGCTGCAAAGGTAATCAATGGTTCTTTCCGCTCGTTTTGACCCGTCAAGGGTGACCAGTATCTTTTTATCCTCCGACATAAAACCTCCTTTGATGTAGTTGTAAGCCGAGTTACCGGCTGCTCATTAATCGTTTGGGCAAGATGCATTTTCCCATTTCAAAAAACAGGTCCTGTTCTCTGATGACGCCGACAGGGCGGTCGTCTTTGGTTACAATAAGCCGGCGCTGGTCCTGGTCCACCATGATCCAGACCGCTTCCATGAGCGTGGCCGTGGCGTCAATGGATGTGGGCACGGGAGACATAACCTCGCTGATGGTCAAGTCACGGATATGCTCAACGCCCTGTGTGAACATGCCCTTCCAGAACATGGGAGAGTACTGAATGGAATCGGCCGTGGCCGGCTTGGGTGAGTTAAGGTATCCGGGCAGGATCAGTTCAAGCAGGTCCCGGATGGTCAGAATCCCCTGGATCTGCATTTTTTTGTCCATAACCAGCACAGACCGGTGGCCGGTCTCCATGATCTGGTCCGTGGCCGTGAGGGTGAGAAAGGAGGTTTTAAGCTCCCCTACCGCCTGGGCGATGGTGGCGTCCTCGTTTATGGTGGTATAGGCTCCCAAAGGAATCATCACCGACTCCACCAAAGCCTCTTCGGCCCTGCCGGCATGTTTTTTACTCCGGCAGGCCTCACGGATCTTGTCGGACAACAGATCAATATCACAGGGTTTGGCCAGGTAATCAAAGGCGCCTAAGGCCAAGGCCTGTTCCGCAGAATCCTTGTCTCCATGGCCTGTGAGCATGATCACGGGCAGATCGGGCTTCATTTTTAACATTTTTTCCAGCACCTCGTGCCCGTCCATGCCGGGCATCCGAATATCCAGAATGACCACGTCCGGAGACTGTTCCAGCTGGATTAAGGCATCGGCTCCGTTTTCAGCCAGAATGGTTGCAAAACCGTTTCGTTCCAGAATTTTCCGTGTTGTTTCCCTGAACCGCTTTTCATCATCAACCATTAATACTTTGATGGAATCTGTCATGTTATATACTCCTATTTAAATTTATTTGAAAGCTGTTAATTGTCAGCCCCCCTGATCAGATGACCGCTTTCGGTATGTGCTGCGGACTGCGGCGGCCGTTCATCCATGGCCGATCACCGCCCTTAAAGCGGAATAGATCAGGCACCACTGCACAGGCACGGATATTAAAAGGATGCTTAAAACCCGGGACTTTGCCAGGCCGCAGCTCTGTCTGAACCCCGTATACACCAGCCAGTATTTCCATGGCTCTGTAAACCAGAGCATAAAGGGAAGCCAGGAAATCAGCATGGTGATTCCCGAAGCGTAGGCATAAAGGGCAAACACCAAAGAAAAGCCGTTCTGCCTGCCGCTGATCATCACCATGGCGCAAAAGCCGGTGATGGAACCAATGACCACCATGCCCACCGCATTGGTAAAATAAATCAATGCCATGATCCCGGGACTCTGGGGGCCAGGCCCCGTGAGCAGGCAGGCACCGGCAAAAAAACCGCCGCACAGGGCCGCAAATCCCAGGGCAAGGCCCGGGGTATGGACGCTTGGCAGATCCTTAAAGAACAGGACCGGTTCGATGAGCAGCCGGATCACGGCATGGCTGTAAAATCTCAATGCCTGAAGTGTCCCTGATAGTCTCATTGGCTTTCTCCTTTGGTGCCGGGGCAGCTTCTGCCCCGGGCGCTGAACTGTGTTGCACATATCCATGGGCGTCATAGCAGCCGGGCCGCAATCCCTGCCCCGAGCATGACCAGTGTCATGTAAAAAAAGGCCCGCCGTTCCGCTTGTTTTGAAAAGTAAATTCTGCTGTTGGCCTTTTTAGCCGTTATGGTGCTTTTCCTGTGTCTCATGGGTTTCTCCTTTCAGCTTCGGGTCAGAATCCGGGCAGGGTGCCAAACCCTCTGAAGGTCCAGTAAACGCCGGTGAGCAGCAGAAGCACGATGTTGGCGACAAAGAACAGAGGAATACCGGCTCTCAGGTAATCTTTGGGCTCCAGATAACCGCTGGCGTAAACAATGGCATTGGGAGGCGTGCCGATGATCAGACAGTAGGCAAAGGATGAGGCAATGGCCGTTGCCATGGCCATGAAAGGCAGATAGTTGCTTGCCGGATGAACCATGCCGGCCATGTTCAGGGTAATGGGGCCTACGGATGCAGCTGCCGGGCCGTCCGCCATGAGGTTGGTTAAAATGGCGGTCATGCCGTTGGATACTGCCATAAGGGGCAGGCCGGAGTCAATGCCGAAGTTGGACAAAAATTCAATGGCGGTCCGGGCCAGCCAGTAGGCGGCACCCGTGTCATCCAGGGTCCGGCCGAAAATCAGGGCACCGGCATAGAGCCATACCACCCCCCAGTCCACCCTGTCCTGATAGTCACGCCAGTTGACCACGCCGGCCAGGATATAGGCGATGGCGCCGGCCACGGCAATGGTACCGATCCCCAGGCGGACCGGGTAGATGCCCATCTGGTAGAAGGCTTTTTCCGTAAACCAGCCGAACACCATGACCAGGAAGATGCAAAGGGCCCAGATCTGTTTGCTGTTCCAGCTGCCCATACGGTCGATCTCGTGGCGCAGGTGATCCATGGCAGGGGCCAGGGTTACGGTTTTAGGCCGGAATCTGATGTTGATGATAAACCAGGTGACCGGGATCATGATGAACAGAAAGGGGAAACAGTAGGTGACCCACTGGAAATATCCGATATCAACGCCGAACATGTCGGTCAGATAGGTGATCATGATAACGTTTCTGGCACCGCCGGAAGGCGCACCGGGTCCGCCGATGTTACAGGCCATGGCAATGGAGATCATTAACAGTTTGGCCAGCTCCTTGTCTTCGGGGACCTCGTCGGTCAGACTGTTCTGGTAGAGCAGCATGCCGATGGGCAGGAACATGGCGGCCAGGGCATGATCCGAAATAAAGGCGGCCAGGGGGGTGATGATGATAAAGAAGACCAGGGTGATCATCTTGGGATTGGGCACGGCCATGCGTTTGAACATCATCATGCAGACCCGCTTGTCCACCCCGGTTTTAACAAAGGCGGCGGCAAACATCAAAGAACCCATGATGAACCAGCAGGCATCCCCCCAGTAAAGCATGGCCACCTGGCTGTAGCTGGTGACGCCGGTGAACACCACAATCAGGCCGATGCAGAAGGCCACCGCCGGCAGGGGGATACATTCGGTAAGAAAGCATAACACCACAAAAACACCCATGGCAACGGACACTTTAATCTTCCATGCCCCGTCGTCGGCCGACGCTTTGTCTTTGTCCTTGAGGTCCTCATATTTAAGCCCGGATTTTCTTAACTCCAGGGCCTTTTTCATCAGGGCCTGGAAATCATCGTCATTATAGCTGGCGTTGATAAACGCCTGGGCTTTTTCAAGGTTGGCTTTTTGAGCCGCAATTTTATATTTCTTGCACCACTTGGCATCCCGTTTCAGGAACCGGTCTTTGCTCAAAGCGCCGATGCGCATGTTCTGTTCCATAATCTGGGTGCATAACAGCTGCCATTGCTGAGCATCCTCGGATTTGACCGAGAACAGCTCGTTTGAAAGATAGGACAGCACCTTAGGGGTGGCCACCGTGTATTCCATCCCCACATCCTTCATGCCGTACGGGGTTGGCATAAAGAGTACCGCAAAAAACAGCACCACTGGAATGATAAAAATTTTCCAGTCTATATATTTGTCATACCCGGTGACTTTCTTTTTCTCTTGTTTCATTCAATCCACTCCTTGTCTACGAATTATTCACGACCCTCTTTGAGGATTTCCCTGGGAGATTTCAGATACTGTCTGGCCTGGGCTGACCGGATTTTTTCTTCCTGGTTCATCCGCTTTCCAAAGGCCTGTTCCGCTTTTTCAATAATATCCTCGATATCAGCAGGCTTCATCAGATAGTCAAAGGCCCCTGACTTGAGACCGTCTATGGCTGAATCCACTGTGGCATGGCCCGTGAGCATGATCACTTCCGTAAGGGGATACAGCTCTTTGATATGCTTTAAGGTTTCATTGCCGTCCATCCCGGGCATTTTAACATCCAGGACCACCACGTGGGTGGTGTGGGTCGCCATAAGTTCAAGCGCCTTTGCTCCGCTGTTGGCCGTAAGGGTGTGATACCCTTTTTTGTTCATCAGTTTACTGGTGGTCTCAAGGTACCGTTCTTCGTCATCCACCAGTAAGAGTTTCATTTTCTCCATGCATTGGCCTCCTTTGTTGGGTTGGGTGAAAGCATCACCCGTTTAATGTGATTTTTTCATACCGCACGGTATGGTGGGCAATTTGGTTTTTCATGATCCAGCCGGCCCTGTTCTGCCCTTCAGGGGCTGGCCGGTTTTAAGTTCCATGGGCTGCCAGCCGGATTGAAAACACGGTCCCAAGGCCTGGCTGGCTGTCCACGGCCATGGTCCCGCCAAAGCTTTCAATGATGCCGAAACAGACCGAAAGCCCAAGCCCGGTTCCCTTTCCGACGGCTTTTGTTGTAAAAAAAGGACTGAAAATTTTATTCATGTGGCCGGGATCAATCCCGCACCCGTTGTCTTTGACCTGGATGTCCACCATGGTCCTGTCTTTTTCCTGATCAGGCCGGGCCGTGATTTCAATTTTCCCGCCGCTGGCCCCATGCTGCCGGGACACGGCATCCATGGCATTGTTGATCAGGTTGAGCATGACCTGCTGGAACCGGCCGGGATCACCCGTAAACGACGGGGTGTCCTCGGCAATGCGGGTGACCAGTTCAATGCCGTTGGCCTTTGCAGAGTTTCCAACCAGCTTGAGAATGTCAGGGATCACCACGGCAGGGGACAGGGCGGTCTGTTTGACCTCTTTTTTCCGGCCGAATTTCAAAATAGAAGAGGTAATTCCGTGGCAGCGCTCCACCTGGCAGTGAATCTGATCCACGCTTTCCTCTATATCCGCCATGGTCTTGGGATCTGGCTTGCCGCCGTCCCCAGGGCACAGTTCCTCTAAAAGAATCTTGAGCATGGCGTATTCGCTTTTGATAATCTGAAGGGGATTGTTGATCTCATGGGCAAAGCCTGCGGCCATTTCTCCGATTTCCGCCAGCTGCACGGCCCGGATCAGCTGGCTTCCGAGCTGTTCCTTTTCCTTATCCAGGCGGGCCATGCGGCGGATAATGGCCTCTGTGGTGAAATAGGCCAGAACCACCAGGGCGGCCAGCCCGAACACGGCAATGGTCACACAGATCAGGACTGCGGAATAAAGGGACCGGTAAGCATCATGTTTTTCCTGGCGGACCACCAGGTACCAGGATTTTCCGGAAAGTCGGGATACGGCATAAATAAAGGGCTGGCCTTTGGGGGACAGTTGGAAGGTATGCGGATTGGAGGAAAATTGATTTACCATCCACCCAAAGGCCGGATCTTTGTCAAGAAGGGCGATGTCCCCGGACCGCCGGGCGGTCTGGGCCACGCCTTCGTGGTTCAGGATATAGGCTTCCCCGGTTTTTCCCATGCGCACCCCGGAGACCATGGCATCAAAAAACACGGTATCAATGGTGGCCCGAAGCACCCAGGTCCGGTTGTTCTCAAACTTGCGCACCGCCACCACAAAGTGGGGGATATTCCGGTACCCTAAAAATACATCGCTGATATAAAACCCCTGGGCCATGGTATTTTGAAACCAGGGTTCTGCGGTGTAACGCTTGCCGGCCAGGGCATAAGTACCTGAATATTTTAAATGATTGCCCTTATCATCAAAGAGCCCCAAATCCACAAAGGCCTCAGAGCGTTCCTGAATGCTCAAAAAGATGGCATCAATGGCGCCCGGGGCATTGATATCTTCAAAGCAATACACCCGGGTCATCAGCTCAAGGTCGGCTTTTCTTTCGAGCAGGAAGGATTCAATCATCCGGCGATGGTCTGTCAGTGTTCTTTCAAGGCTGATCTGGGTGGATTTATCCAGGGTTGAGGAAAAAAAATAAAAACTGACGCCCACAACAAGGATAAAGGGGATCATGGGGAAAAAGGTCATGTTCAGGAAGATAATTCTTTTGAGCCCTTGTCTGTTTTGTTTTGTTTTACCCAAGGTTATGTCCTTTTTAGCGGTTAGCGGATAGCTTACGGCTGTTGGTTCGTTTACCTGACTGGGGATAGAGCAACTATGGTGCCCGGGGTGTACCACACGACAAGAAATTATTTAAACGATTGAAATAAAAGAATAAAATAATACAGCCCCCCTTGAAGAAGGGCAGGGTTTCCAGAGGGGATTGCGGCCGGACGCCGTCCAGGTGTTTGTCAAACTGTAAAAAGGTATGACACCTGTGTCGGGGTCAAATCAGGGCAATGGCATGCACCTGCTGACGGTTTGATAAGACGGTAGGGATCAATGTATGGAAAGGCGGCCGAAAACGGAAGGAAGGAAGAAAGGAAGCTGGCAACGGGAGACCGGATTTTGCCAATTCCTAAGCGTTGTGCATCCGGTCTCCGGTTCTCTTGGATTTATATGAAAGTCTCACTAACAGGCTGAAAAGACTTTCATTTTTCGTTGTGGACGGTGCTTGGTTGGATAACCCAAGCCGTCCGTGACGGTTATATGAAAGTCTCACTAACAAGCCGAAAAGACTTTCATTTTTCGTTGTGGGCGGTGCTTGGTTGGATAATCCAAGCCGTCCGTGACGGTTAAAGAAAAACCATCCGTCTCTTTTCAAGCTCATCCAGATTACGGCGAAGGCTGGCGATATAGTTCGCTTTTTTGACGGATTCAGGAACTTGTGACAGTTTTTCCATCTCTTTGGTGATCACCCGGTCGGCCTCTATGCGGCATCGCTCATAATGGGCTTCGGGCTGGCTGAAAAATCCGTACTTCTCTCGTTGTTCAATGGTAAATTCAACAGAGGAATAGATCATTTCCACGATCTGCTTTTTTTCCATTAAGGCTGTTTCATAATTCAACCACTGATGCCATGACGGCTCAGACAGTCCCCGGACATATTCTTCCAGGTTCTTATATAAAAGCCTGTACCCGTATTTTCCGGGTGAATCAAACGCCTGCGAACCAGGGTCCAGAACGATTGGGCCCAATATCTGTCCGCCAATGGGAACGTTTTCCTCAATGGCATGAAACTCCCCTTTGGAGAAGGCCTCATGCTCCATCTGATCAAGTTGCCGCCACAGGTCCCAGGTTTTTTTCGCGTCCATCTCTGACTCATCGGCAAGCCCGACGGAAAAGAAGTTGGTGACCGGGATCCGGTATTCGTGACAGATCTTTATGGTATGGATAACCTGGTCGTTGGTATACCCCCTGCCCAGGCGCTTTCGAACCTTGTCTGATCCCGTATTGGGGCAGAAATGGAGGATAATGTTGTGGGCAACCCCTCTGATTTCCCTGATATAATCTTCATCCACAGGGGCCAGGATATCCAGGGACAACCGGTCCAGAACCGGTCTTTCCCTCTTGAGGGCTGCCACCAGTTCCTGCCAGTATGCGCGCCCTGCCATCCGGGGATCCTGGAACAGCCCGATAAACGTAATGCCCTGGTCGTTCAGCTTTTTCATGTCGGCTGCAATCTTCCCGGGACTCCTGAACGACGGTTTTGCCATATTGAGATATTTTTTATAGGTGTAGGCGGAACCGCCGCAGATGGAGCAGTTGTGAACACACCCCCTGCAGACTTCAAGACTGTAGCGGCTCACGGAGTCCGCCGGGTAGACAGAGGTTTTGGGATCGAGAAGATCAAACCGGGTATATTCAAACTCATCCAGATCAACACTGGCCGGCATCAGGGGGGTCACGTGGACCTTTCCGTGAGAATCCCGGCAGGTCAGGTTCGGTGTGACGCCGAGTTGTCCGGTTTTTTCATAAGCCCGGACCATCCGGAGAAATGGCTTTTCAGCCTCCGCCCTGATCACCGCGTCAATGAATTCATATTTTTCAATTATCTCATCATGAAACCGGGTTGCTGTCAGCCCGCCAACCACGACAACGGCATTTGGGTGATGTTTTTTGCACAGCCGGGCAATCTCCAGCGCGCCCTGGGAATGCTGCTGAAAGTGCAGGCTGATCCCAAAGATGCCGGCCTCGGATTCCCGGATGTGCCGGTCGACATCAAAATCAGGCGAATTGATCATACGGTCACCGAGATTATCCAGCACAACCCTGTAACCGTGCCGGTCCAGATACTCGGCAATGCTCAGCATGCCAATGGGCACCTTACTGAATTGGAGCCCTTCCACGGTTCGGCCCAACATTCCGGGAAACATTGGCCGGGATCTGAAATCGTAAATTGCCGGAGGATGAAAGAGAATGATATCGTATTTACTCATCGGGTCCATAGCTCCTGTTAAAATAGTGGCCTGTATAGGACAGGCAAATACGCTTTGTCAAGTATTTTGGAAACCGATTGTTTTCAAGGGATGACACCGGCAGCCGCGAAATTTTAAGGTTGAAAAAAGCCCGTGACTTGCTTATGAATTGATTATCCTTTAATAATATCAAAACCCCATACATCAAAAGGAGCCCCATGCTAGTCTCTTTAATTGTCGCGGCAGGTGTCATTGTCCTGATCATTGTCCTGGTTGTTCGCGGGCTGAACCGGCCTGACGATCGCACCATGGCGCCTTTTGAGCCGGCATCACCGGATTTGTCCCCATCCGCCCCCATGGACGACCTGGAATCAGAACTGCTGTCGGCCGGCCGTCAGCGCCGCCCTGAATTTGAATACACGCCCCTGCCTGAACGCATTGGCCTTTATGAAGGGGATGACCTGTCAGGGGAACTGCTTGATACCATACAGAAAAAGCTGAAAACCCTGACCCCGCCCACATCAGCTGCCTTTAAAATCTTAAAGCTCCTTGACAATCCCAATGTAAAAAACGAAGAGATCGCATCTGTGGTGTCCACTGACCCGGTCTTTTCCGCAAATGTCTTAAAAGTGGTTAATTCAGCCTATTACAGCCTGCCCAATAAGGTCAGTTCCGTGGGGTCGGCCATCCTTTTTATGGGATACAATACCTTCAAGGTCATGGTCATGCAGCATAATTTAAAGGATGCCCTGCCCAAAACCCAGAATGCCCGGCAAAAAAAAGAGTACAATGACCTGTGGCTTCACTCCACCGTGGTTTCGGCCTGCGCCTATTACCTGGGCAAAAAAATTTTTCATCAGTATGAGCAGGAATTGGGCACTATCGGGCTGCTCCATGATATCGGCAAGTACTATCTGCCCTTGTTTGAAAAAAAGGCCGGGGCCCCGGATCACCCCCTGTCCTGTGTTGAGGAAGACCTTGCCTACGGGGTCAACCACGGGGTTTTAGGCGGCTATATGGCCAGGGAATGGAACCTTCCGGAAATGATCGCCAACGCGGTTCATTACCATCACTATCCCCAGTTTTTCACCCCGGACAAAATTCCCAATGAATACCGCCAGATCAGTTTTATCACCAGTCTTGCCAACCTGGTGTGCAAAGCTTACGGCTATTACGGAAAAGGGGAGCAGATCTCTCCTATTCTTGAAGACTACTTTGAGCTTTACGAGATAGATCCGGACTTAAACGGCATCTTTTCCAAAGACCTTGAAAAAGAGCTTGAAAAGGCCCGGTATGCCGTAGAAGTGTTTATGAACGAATGAAAGGAATTTTGCCCGGCGTACAGCGTTAAGTTCACACCAGATCCAAGACCCCGTTGATATGAAGAATCAACGGGGTCTTGAATTTTAAATTTTTGCCCCAACTAGGAAAAATTTTTCATATATTTATGAAATTAAGGTTCGAACTTTATTACCTTTTTTACATAATCCCATTGTTGTATCCGGGTTTTTCCTCTCCCATAAAATCCCATTTATATAAAAAATTGTTTTAAATTCGAAATATTTATAATATAACTGCTGTAATTCTTTATATCTTTGGCACCAATCATGCTTAAACAAATATATTGAAAACGATTTTGGGACTTAACATAGCCATTTGAAACCAACAAAAAACCGGTTAAGCACCAAATTAAAAAGGACACAACATAATGAAACATATTTTATTCGGTCTGACGCTGATTGCTGGAATTCTCGGTTTATGGGGACTTTCCTTTGCCGCTTCCTATTCCGGGATTATCTATGACACCCCGGGCGCCAATGATATCTATGGAAACCCCGATACCTATGACGTCTATGCAATGACGGTGGATTATTACAGTGACGGGGATCAAAACTATTTGAAAGTGGTGATACTCACCGATTATGATACTTCAAAAGATTCTCAAACAACCTATGGTGATTTATTTATCAGTATTGACGGCAATAACGGCTGGGATTATGCCTTTGATGTAAGCGACTCAACGCTTTACAACATCAGCAGTGCTTCAGACCAATACATCCTCACCGCCAATGAATACTCTGACCAGTACAAATACAATTGGGACACAGCGGGGTATAGACCCGATGCGGTGGTTTTGGTGGTCCCTGATCCCGACGGCGATGGTGGCATTTCCCCCCTGGTGAGTATCAGTGATGACTCCGACGGATCAACAGTGGTTCATGCGTCGGCGACAAACAGCACCCTCTATCAATACACCTATACCATGACAATCAACGTGACCGGTGTGGATGAATTTAATCCGGATAATTTCGACCCGACCCAGCTTTACCTGTACTGGACCATGACCTGCGGCAATGATATCATTGAAGGCACCCCCGAAGCCGTTCCGGTACCGGCCAGTATCAGCCTTTTGGCATTAGGCTTAGCCCTGGTCATAAGCCGCAGGAGAAGCTTCTAAACGCCGCATACCCCCTTTTATCGCTTAAGGCAGCGCCTTTTTAAAGGGCGCTGCCTTTTTTTTTGAAACATTAAATATCCGGGCTGACGCCCGTGTTTGGGCGAAAATTTGGCCAGGCATTGACATATTGGCCCTCAAATCCTAATACTTGACATTATGACTTTATCTAAGCAGCTTTGGAACGACAATCAGGACCTGGCCACAGCCTCTTTGGAGAACCCTTTTGTCCAGGGAATTCTTTTTGGTACCCTGGACAAGGAAAAATTTTCTCACTATGTCAGCCAGGATTCATTTTTTCTTAAAGCCTTTGCCCGCGCTTATATTATCGCCGGGGCCAAGGCACCGGACTGGGAAGACTTTATCAAATTGCACGGCCTTGCCCAGGGGGTTTTTGAAGAGTTGGCGTTACACCAGAAATATGCCCGGAACTGGGGCGTAACCGTTGACCAGGTAGCCCCTTCCCCGGCGACCAGGCGTTACACGGATTTTGTCATGGCAACCGCCTGGGGGTATGATACCGGGCTTACCGTGACCGCGTTGACGCCCTGTATGCGCCTTTATGCCTTTCTGGGGCAGACCCTGTCAGAACAGCAGTCCGCTTTGCCCCACGCCTACACGGACTGGATTGAAACCTACAGCTCCGGTGAAATTGAAGCACTGGCCTGTGATTTAGAAGCCCTGGTGGACAAGTATGCAGACCCTGAAAACCCGTTGACGGCCGATACCTACCGGTATGCCATGGCCTGTGAAAGGGATTTTTTTCAGGCCGCCTTTGAAAAAGCCTGATCCATCCGCGCCGGCCGTTTAAAAGGAACCGCCATGATCGTTGCAGTTAACGGGAAACGCCCCGTCATCGGCAAAGAGGTTTATATTGCACCCAATGCCGTTATTGTGGGAGATGTTGTTTTAAAAGACAGGTCCAGCGTCTGGTTCGGCGCTGTTATCCGGGGCGATGAAGGCCGCATTGTCATTGGCGAGGGCACCAGCGTCCAGGACAATTGCGTGGTCCATGTGAACGCCAGTTCCGATACCGTGATTGAAGGCGATGTCACCATTGGCCACGGCGTGGTGATGGAGGGCTGCACCATCCAAAAAGGAACCCTCATCGGCATGAACGCCACCATCTTAAGCCATGCCCAAATCGGCGAAGGCGCGCTTATTGCAGCCGGTTCCGTGGTCAGGGAACATTTTGTTGTCCCGGCCCACCACATGGCGGCAGGTGTCCCCGCCAAAATCATACAACCCCTCTCTGCGGAACTGAAGGCCAGGATTGCAAAAGCACCCGGGCATTATGCCCAAAGCCGCCGGTGTTACCTTGAGGCCAGTCAAATCATCTATCCCCTGAAGCAAAAACAGAAAGAAAAAAACACATTAAAAAGGCCTTCATGTTGATCAGATGGCTCTGCAGTCATATTAACAAGGGGAAGATTATTTTGGGCCATAATGATATCTTTACCCTGAAAAGCCATGTCAACCAACTTGGACCATTCTGCCTTTGCTTCCAATACATTAACGATCATTTTTAAAATCTCCGGTTATTTTCACAAAACAAAAGCCGGTCCCCCGCTGCCAAGTTGAGCCAGGTTGGTCACGCGATAATCAAAGTCTGCCTCCATCTGTTCTAAATTTAGATTGTGGAAAAAAGTACACAATTTATGAAGAAAACTATCTAAAATTGTGTACTTTTTTCCACAATTTACCCTTCTTTTTTCATCTATAACTTTAAATTTTTTCTAAAATTTAAAAAATTTGAAAAACTTATTGGATTTAACTCTCTGAAATATTGATTCTTTCAGGCCTTCAAATTTTAAACAAAAAATATCTGCATAATTTTTCATATTTAGGCACACCAGTTGCAAAAAAAACTCATCATATCAAACGAAATTATTAATTTAAAGAAAAAGCCAAACCCGGCGCGAGCCGGGGACGGAAAGCAAAAGGGCCTCACAGGGAGGCAGCCTGGCTGCCACACAAACAAAAGGAGATTTAAAATGAACCTGTTTTTCAAGGGGTTAAAAAGGATTGTTGCTCAAAATTATCACAGGCTTTTTTACCGCTGGGAATGCGGTGCCTTTGCCACATGAACGAAGTGCAGGCCATGCTGATTTCACCACAGATTTTGAAATGATGATTTAATTCTATAGACAACGAGATCACTCACAGAGGAGGTAAGGTATGAAAAGATTTGCGTATTTGGTTTTGCTGGCGGCGGCGTTCCTGTTTGCCGGTGTCACAACGGCTTCGGCGGCCTATTATGAGTTTGATTACAATGAAGGGTCATATACTAGTTCCGTTAGCAACACATTCACTATCGACGATTTTTCCGGAATCGATTCCGCAACCCTGTCCATAACGATCAAAGGGCGGACCTACCATGAAACCAGATCTAATTATTGGCTATATTGGCCCGTGGTGGATATTTCGGCATCCGGCACTCAATATTTCAACAATAGGGCATTGACATCTGCATGGGAAACCATCGTTATCGAACTGGATGCGGCTGTTTTGGCGTCCATGACGGAAAGTGGCGAGTTATTGTTCACTGTAGCCGGCGATTCTTCATACTGGCAAAGCAATAGCAGTTCAGGATACACCGCCGGCAGGTTCTATCTTGACAGTGTTGGTTTGACCGTCACCCCCTCATCCACCGTTCCCGTCCCCGGCGCCGTCTGGCTTCTGGGGTCAGGTCTGGCCGGCATGGTCGGCATCCGCCGCAAAAATTGGTCATCTAATGAGGGCCGATTCCTTTTTTTTATAAGAAAGTCCCACCAACAAGCTGAAAAGACTTTCATTTTTCGTTGTGGACGGTGCTTGGTTGGATAATCCAAGCCGTCCGTGACGGTTTATAAGAAAGTCTCAGTAAGGTCCTGAGAAGACTTTCAATATTTGTTGTGGGCGGTGCTTGGTTGGATAACCAAAGCGGCCCGTGGCCGTTATATAATGTATTTATAATCCCTACCGGGAGAACGTGGCCATACGCCTCCCGGCAGGGATCATTTTAACCGCCTGCTGAAACTCCGTCCGGCTCCCAGGCCCTCATATTTCATTTAAAAATTGGGCCAGTTCCCGAACATTGGGGCAGGGAAACGCCCCGGCACACTGTGGCCCGTACCGGTCCATCACACAGTCTTTTTCCCCCACCGGGTTTCGGGAAGCGGATTGAGCCAGTAAAGGGCGTCGCAAAGGCCCCTGATCTGCCCGAGAATGTCCTGGGCGTCGTCGGCATGGCCGTTGTTCTTGCCGTCCCCGAGAATCAGCACCGTGGTCTGTTTTGAAAGCTGATCCAGGTATTGGTCTGAAAACTGCCGCAACACCTAGCCATAATCGGAAAAGCCTGTGGCGTTGGCGCCTTTAACGGACTTTAAATTGAGCAACACCGTTTCCCAGTCGTTCTCTTTAAAATAATCCGTGGCCTCCACTATCCGGTCCACAAAGAAAAAAGAGCGGATCCGGCTGTAATACCGGTGGGAGGAATAAACAAGGGCCAGCATGAAATAAACAAATTGCCGGACCGAATTGGAGATGTCACAGATTAGCCAGAGATCCGGCTTTGATTGCTTTCGGCACATTTTAACCAGGTCCATGGGGATGCCGCAGGTCTTTAAAGACTGCCTTACCGTCCTGGGAAAACTTATGGTTCTCCCGGAACCCGGCTTTTTTCGTCTGCCCTTCCGGGTGGCCAGCTGTTTTCCCATTTTCCTGACTTCACGACAGATCCTGGGGACCTGGTCTTCACGGCAGTCCACAAAGGAGGCTTGCAGGGGATTGAGTCTGGAAATTGTTTCAACCAGGATACCCGCCCCCATGTTCTGTTTGAGCCATTGTTCCACCCTGGCCTCAATCAGGGCATGCCAGCGGTTCAGGGCTTTAAGGCTTGACTTGTGCCTTTCCGGGCACAGCTCCTTTTTAATGCGGGGCTGGCCCAGAAGAGGAGAGACCTCAAGCCAGCCGCATTCAGCCTCCATAAGCCCAAGGGCCTGGTCAAAGTCTTCCACTTCCGGTTCAAATTCCAGGTTCATGCCGGAGAAAATCAGGTGGACCTGTTTTAGATCATTGGCTGAAATGGCCTGAAAAAGGGTGTCAACCATTGCCCCCTTTGACGCTTCACCCATGTTTTTTTTGGCAGCGGGGTGATGGGCGGTGAGCCTCCCCAGCCGGTCTCCCGCAAGTTCCGGATCAGGCCCAAAGTAAAGCTCCACCAGCCAGAGGATGAACTGACGGCCCCAGGCCTCCTTTATCAGGGCGGCATTGATCAGGGTGTAAAAGTCGGACCGGTCAATGGGTGTTTGCCCCATACAGGAGAGCAGTTTCAAGCAGTCAACAATCTCCCCTGTGCTGACCGGGATGCCGCAGGCCCGGAGAAGCCCTGCAATTTTAAGGATGAGAAATGCCATGGAACCAGTCTTCCTGGTCGATCTTTTCCAAAACCCGGGAAAGATCCTCCCGGTACTTGAACAGAATATTAACCGATTCTGAGGCAAGGGGCCGGGTCAGGGTTTGGGCATGGCTTTTTTCAAGAACGGTGACCCAATCAATGACCTCACTGATGCTGGGATGCTTTTTGAGCTTTTCCAGCCGCAACTTACGGACAAACGCCACCACCTGCCTGCCAAGCTTCTCGTTTAATTCAGGGAAATAAAGCCTTAAAATGGAAAGTTCCCTGTCCTGGTCCGGATAATCCAAATGCAGATAAAGACAGCGCCGCCGCAGGGCCTCGCTGAGGTTCCGGGTATTGTTGCTGGTCAAAATTACAGACGGGATGCAGGTTGCCCTGATGGTTCCGGTTTCCGGAATAGTCACCTGCCAGTCCGACAGGATTTCCAGCAGAAAGCTTTCAAATTCTTCATCGCTTTTATCGACTTCATCGATGAGCAGGACCTTTGGCTCTCCAGAGGTGATGGCATAGAGCAAGGGCCTTTTGAATAAAAATTCATCGGTGAAAATATCGGCCCCGGTGTTCTGCCAGTCCAGGGCCTTTTCTCCTTTGGCCTGGATATAGAGCAGCTGCCTTGGGTAATCCCATTCATAAAGGGCCTTGCTTTCATCAATGCCTTCATAACATTGGAGCCGGACCAGCTCCCGGCCAAGATGCCGGCCCCATGCCTTGGCAAGTTCTGTTTTTCCGGCGCCGGCCGGACCTTCCACCAGCAACGGCTTGTTCAGGATACCGGCATAGGCCAGGACCTGGGCCGTGGCCTGGTCGGCAATATACCCCTGGGCCTTGAGTCCGGCTTTAATTTTTTCAATATTCATCGGTTATCAGGGTTTCAGATTTTTGTATTCCTTTTGGGTGTCGAAATTAAAGGCTTTATCCGCCTTTTTTGACCTCATAAAGTAGCACAGCACTGCAAATCCGCAACCCCAATTATCCAAAACAACGCAACATCTCATATGCCTTAATCAGGATCTAACCCCAGTAACCCTTTCATGTCGATCAGATAGTTCTGCAATTGTATTTAAGAATTTGCAGATCATCGGTCATCAGGGCCAATTTATTGGTCATGGATTGTGCAATCAGCATGCGGTCAAACGGGTCCTTATGAATAAACGGCAATTTTCCCAATAGCCGCGCATCCTCCCCTGAAAAATCCAGTGGTTCCAGATCCATTTTTAAAGCCATTTCTAATGGATTAAATTGAATATCAATCTTGCCAATTGAAGTTTTAATCATAAGTTCGGCTATGCTGACAGCACTGAAAAACACCTCATTTAAAGGGACTTCAAGTTCGTATCGACGTTCATCCGACAATTTTTCCGGGCAGGAAAGCATCCATAAAAAGATATGCGTATCTATCAGAATCCGCATTATTCGCCACCATAAAACAATGCATTGATTTCTTGGCTTTCATCCAGAAAATCATCCGGGATGGCGATTTCCCCTTTCATCAGCCCAAGTTTACGCTTTGTTTTTGTTCTATGGGGCACCAGTCTTACAAGGGGAAGATTGTTTTTAGCAATAATGATATCTTCTCCCTGAAAAGCCATATCAACCAACTTGGACAATTTTGCCTTTGCTTCCGATACATTAACGATCATTTTTGAAATCTCCGGTTATTTTCACAAAACAGCCAGTGGACCCATACTACCAATTCGGACCAAGTTGGTCAAGCGATAGCCTGGGAGTAACCAGGGAAATCGCATGTAACTTTCCGACTGTTTAAGACTACCGAATGCAGCTTCAGTGCGCAGCACTGAAACTAAAGTGTTTCTCTGTGCCCCTCCGTGGTTAAATTTAAAGAGTGGGCGAAGCCCAAAATTTATAAAACCAGGAGGTTAAAGAAGAATAATTCAACCCCTTCGGGATTTCATATTTTTAAACCACAGAGAGGCACAGAGGTTTGGCTTACGCCAAACACCACAGAGGCGCGGACCTTGAATGCATATGTAAAGAAAAATCATCGAGGATAATTTTTTTACATGCGATTGCCCTGTGGGAGAGACCGAAGGGTTCGCGACATCCGGTCTTCCGTTTCCGGCCCCCGGTTTCCCGTCTCCCTTGACAAAGCCTGATACAGCTGTAAAATTGCCCTGTTTGTTAAACTTTGAAAACAGGATATCCCTTTGCATGGATCATGAAAAACAGCCGGACCGGATCACCATTCTCAATGCCCGGTTCCAGGGGCTGAGAGTGGATCAGTTTACCGCACAGCCGGGCCAGGCATGGTGTATCCTGGGCCTGAACCGGTCCGGCATTGACCGGTTTTTCAGGCTGCTGTGCCAAAATCCCGCAGATATTGACGCCCGGCAGATGGTTCTGCCCCCCAATATGGGATCGGTTTCCTTTAAAGATCAGCAGGACATTTACGAGGCGGAATTAAAAAAAGATGACACCGATTTCATGGATAAAATCGACCCCGGGACCCTGGCCAAAGAATTTATCCATGACATGGATTCCCACTGGGAGCTGATTGAGGCCCTTGACATGGCCGGGTCTCTTTCCAAAGGATACCGGCAGCTGAGCACCGGGCAGTCCAGAAAACTGATGCTGCTGTCCCGGATTTCAAAGGGACTGGCCTGCCTGGCCGTTCAATGCCCTTATGACGGACTGGACGCCCGGACCGGCAAAGAGCTGGACCGGGCCATGGAAAAGCTGTTTCGCCAGGGAATTCTAATTATTGTTTTCGTGAACAATACCGGGGATGTGCCGTCCTGGTGCACCCATATCGGCCTGGTGGAAGACCAGCGCCTTAAGCACCAGGGGAAAAGAGATCCCATGATGGCGGTTCTGGAGGATCAATTCTCTCAGGCATCGCCGGATTTCAAGGCCCGGGTTGAGGATGTATCCGGAACCCGGGAAGGTGAACCTGAGGATAATGGCCGTGAACTGGTCCGGCTGAAAAACGGCCGGGCCGGATACCAGGGAGAACCGGTTTTCAAAGGCCTTAACCTGAGCATCCATGAGGGCGGCCACACCCTGGTGACCGGCCCCAACGGGTGCGGCAAGTCCACCCTTCTGCAAGTGGTCACCGGCGACCATCCGGCCTGTTACAGCAACGATCTACGGATATTCGGGATCCAGCGGGGAACCGGGGAATCCATCTGGGAGTTAAAGGCCCATATGGGCATTGTCAGTTCCGACCTTCACCGGAACTACCTGGTCCCGGGAAACACCCTTCACTGTATCATCTCCGGTTTGTTTGACTCCATTGGCCTGTATCAGCCCTACTCCCCTGACGACGAGCAAAAGGCCCTGACCTGGCTGGACCGCTTAGGGCTGTCCCAC
This sequence comes from uncultured Desulfospira sp., assembly GCA_963663165.1. GTDB lineage: Bacteria > Desulfobacterota > Desulfobacteria > Desulfobacterales > Desulfobacteraceae > Desulfospira. The sequence goes on from OY760175.1 coordinate 3,362,164, forward strand.
AAAGCCCTCACCCCTTTCAGGGACCTGACCTATGCCCGGCAGCGCCTGGTTCTCATTGCCCGGGCCCTGATCAAGATGCCGAGGCTTTTGGTACTGGACGAGCCCACCCAGGGGCTGGATGAACTGAACCGGAAAGCGGTCCTGGACTTTCTGGAAGGAATTGCCAGAGAAAAGCTTAGCACCATCCTTTATGTGAGCCACCGGGAGGACGAATTCCGTCCCTTTTTTGTCCAGCGCCTTGACATGGGCCGCGGCAGCCGATGAAGATCAGCAAAATATGGCCTGTTCTGATCGGGATCTTTGTTGTGCTGGCAGCCGGCCTTCCCGCCTTAAACGGCGTTTTACTGGAGCGGTTTCTTAACCATTGGGGTCTTGAAAACCGGACAGACGCTGTTGAAATCCTGTCCATTGACCGGGGATTGTTTTCGTCGGCCATTGAATGGAAACTGACCTGCCCGTTTCCCTTTGCCGGGGCTAAGGATATCCGGGTTACGGACCGGGCCCGCCATGGGTGTTTCGCCGTCACCTCAACCAGCAGTCTGGAAAAAAACCCCTGGTTTGAAAAATTTTGCACCCGGTTTCCCGATGGGAAACCGCCCTTTGAAATAACCACCCAATATAAGATTTCAGGGACCGTTACCGCCCATATCGCCTTAGAGGAATGCACGTTCACTTCCCAGGGGCAAACCGTTGAGCTTCAAGCCGGAACGGTTCATCTGGCAATGGACCGGCATCAGCAGATCTCGTTTCTGGCAAACTGGGGCGGCGGCCATATCCCCGAAAAATTTGAATCCGGTCCCCTAAACGTTGATTCCCGGTTAAAGAAAATCCAGGAGCGGATCTGGGACGGCCGCCTGGCCGTTCGGGCAGACCATATCCGGTCTTTGGACAGGCTTCAGCCTTTTGAAGCAAGCCGGGCGGCCCTCACCATTGATTCCGGGTTTGATCCGGAAACCAGCCGTTTGTGCCTTGGCCTTGGCGCTTCTTTTGAGGTCCTGAATCAAGGGGATGGCCCTGTTCTCAGGGACGGGAACGGGCGGCTTGAGCTTAACCGGGTGAACGCCTATGGGTGGCAGTGGGCAACCGGCCTGTTTTCAGATATCGGACAAGGTGCGGTTGACGGCCTGATACAGGGACGGCCGGTCACAGACAGCTTGAACCAGGCAGTTCAGGCCGTTTCCGGCAGGGCTGGTTTCCAGTTTTTCAGCCAGTGTGACCGGCTGCTGAAACAGGGCCTGGAAATCAGGGCCAAAGACGTAACCGTCCAAATTGATGAGGACACGCCCGGCCAGGTCACGGCCGACATGGCCCTGGCCTTGAAAAAAAACATGACCCTGGCCGGGTTTATCCCCATTGTTTTAAGGCCGGGTTCCCTTTTTGAAATTTTAGATGTAAAAACATCCATTGGCCTGCCCCTTGCCATGGCCCGCAAAGCCCCCGATCTGTTAAGGCCGGTGGTGCCCGGCATGGGGGCCGCGCTTTTTGTCCGCAAAAAAGACAGGCTGTCCCATACAGCCGAAACCCGGCAAGGCCGTCTGTTTTTAAATGATCAGGAGGTGATGTTTGAGCCGCATTCGCTATTCTCATTTTGATTCCCCCGTGGGCCGGCTTTTGCTTTTTGGCCGGGATAAACTGGAAGGGATAAGCTTTCCCACAGGGTCAACCCGGATCATCCCTGAAACAGAGTGGGTTCCGGATAATGCAGGGTTTAAGGAGGCCGCAGACCAGCTTGCGGCTTACTTTAAAGGGGAACTAAAGGCCTTTAACCTTGCCATGGACCTTAAGGGAACCCCTTTTCAGAAACAGGTCTGGGAAGAACTGGCCAGGATTCCCTACGGCGAAACCATTTCCTACGGGCAGCTGGCCGACAGGGTCGGCAACCCCAAAGCGGCCAGGGCCGTGGGCATGGCCAATAAAAAGAACCCCATTCCCATTATCATTCCCTGCCACCGGGTGATCGGCAAAAACGGCCGTTTGACCGGATTCGGCGGGGGGATAGACATCAAGGCCAAACTGCTGGAACTGGAAAAAAAGCATGCCTGAACCGGGGTGCCGTGTCCCATAAAAACAAAGTCTTTGCACCTGAACTTCTCAATGGTTCAGCTGTAAAAATCAATTGGACTTTATTTCTTCTGCCTGATAAAGAAGGGAACAGTTTTTTCCCTGGAATACAGGGAATATATCTGTTAACGGTCACGGGTTGAAAGCCCGCAACAAACCATGAAAGACATGAAGGTCAAAGAACCTGCAAGCCCTAAAAGCCTTCAGCCTGAATCCCTTCAGCCTTTCATATTCACCCCCCATACAGGAGAAAACTTATGGCCAATTTTTTGTTTGTTTTGAGCAAGGATAATAATGAGTCTGCCACCAGATGTTTTCAGTTTGCCAAAATCGCCCATTCAAAGGGGCACCATGTGGACCTGTTTTTTATAGACGGCGGCGTCATGTGGGCGGACAAAAACCGGGATTTATCCATTAAAACCGACACCGGTGACTGCCCGGCCGATTACCTGCCATACCTTGTGGAAAATGAAGTCACCACCGGCATCTGCACCCCCTGCGCCAAAAACCGCGGCCTGGATGAATCCAATTTTTTCACCAACATGCAGCTGGACGGCGGGCCTCATCTGATTGACATGGCCGCAGAAGCCAAGACCTTTAATTTCTGATCCGGATATTTTTTTTAAGATACAAAGGCCGGCCGGAAAGCGATACGCACTTTCCGGCCGGCCTTTTCTTTTGCCGTTGATTCCCCTGGGGAACCGCATTTGAAATAATACATTAAATTCACAACCGATATCAGAATATCATGCCGGTTATCCTGAACAATCATGGGCACCATTCTGATACACCCGGTAAATTCAGGCCCACGCCTATCATTTAGACAGATGACATCTCTCATCTATCATTTTGATACCCCCTCAACACTCCCTTTTTGAGGTGCCGGATATCCCTTTTTCCCTGACTGGCGGCTGGTTTCGTGAATCACAGCACGGTTGGCCCGGATGTTGCTGATGTTGTTCATTGGGTTGCCGGAACAACCCAAACAGATACAAGAGAAACCATGTCCGACAAGATAGATAAAGGGGGTTTTATGAAACCAAGTGAACACCGCATTCTCATTGTGGATAGCGACCCACTGAACCGCGAGGCGCTCAGTGCCGATTTGAAAGAACGGGGATTCCGGGTCAGTATGGCCGAAAACAACGCCCAGGCCCTGGAAATGATAAATGAAAAAACGCCGGACCTGATCCTGCTGGACATTATCATGCCCCAGACAGAGGGGGTCCATGTTTTGAAGCAGCTCAAATCTGATCCTGATCTGATGCATGTTCCTGTGATTGTCATCTCTGCCCCGGGGGGCCGCAAAGATGCGGCTAAATGTATTGAACTGGGCGCTGAAGACCACATCACCAAGCCTTTTGAAACGATTTTTCTTCATGCCAGAATCAAGGCCGGCTTAAATAAAAACAGGGCGCGCAAACAACAAGAAGAATTGGAACAAACCAGAATCCGCGTGGCCATGGAAACAGGACGTGCCCAGCAGGCGGCCCTGGCCCTTTACGCCGCAGGCAATGCCCTGCCCGGTGCCGCCAGCGCCGCACAATCCCTTGAGCGGTTGAGCAGCCGGGGTATCCTCAATCTGCTGAACAGGTGCCACGATGAACTGAAAAGCAATCACCGGCTGCTCGAACTCTTTTTTCAAGAGGAAAAAGCCGGCAAATTATTCGGTTACATGGGCGAACTGATCGGGGACCTGAATATCAGGTCAGGCCAAATTATAGAGGCACACGACCGGATCAGTACAAGCATTAACAGTATTTCACAAATCCTCGACCTTCAGCGAAATTACCCCACAGCCCCCAACGGCAGTATCGAAGAAATTGACCTCAACAGCATGGTCCAGGATCTGCTCCTGGTGCAGCAGCCTGTCCTGAACAAGCATGGCATTGCTGTCAGAAAAAAAATATCTAATGAGATCCCGCTGGTTAAAACAGATAAAGGCCGTCTTATGCAGACTGCCATTAACCTGATCCGCAACAGCTGTGAGGCGTTTAAGGCCGATTTTTTCCAGGGATATAAAAGAAAACTGGTCATAGAAACCGGTATGGAAGAGGGAAAGGCTTTCCTGAGATTTGAGGACAATGGCGCGGGTATCCCTGATGAGTTCCTGCAAAAGGTTTTTGATTTTGACTATTCCACCAAAGGCGCATTCGGGTACGGGCTGTATTATTGCAAACAGTTCCTGGAGTCCATCGGAGGCCGGATACAGATCAGCAGCGGCCACAAAGTAACCCGGGTCACCCTTTTTCCTGAAGCTCAGATATCCTGATCCCTTGGCCAGTATTTTGTAATCTTCCGATACAGGGTGGCCTCTCCGATTCCCAGTAATTCTGATGCGTTGTGCCGGTGATTGCCGCATTTTTTCAATGCATTCTCAATGGCAGCTTTTTCATAAGCTGCCATTGAGTCGTCCAAAGGGAGTGCCGCAAGGGCAGAGGCCTTAGGGCCGGATATCCCTGAGGGCAGATCTGAAAGCAAAATCTCTTTTTCGCGGCTCAGGGCCATGGCCCTTCGAACGACATTCTCCAACTCCCTGACATTCCCCGGCCATGGGTATTTTTCCATATGGGCAAGGGCGTCTACTGAAATCCCTTCTATTGAAGAAAATTCAGTTTTATGCCTCTGGATAAAATGTTTGACAAGGTATGCAATATCCTCCACCCGGTCCCGTAAGGGCGGAACCTTAATATTGACGGTGTCCAGCCGGTAGTAAAGATCCTCCCTGAACCTGTTTTCCGAAATTTCCGATTTAAGGTCCCGATTGGTCGCGGCCACAATTCTGATATCCACCTGTTTTGCCTGGACAGACCCCACGGGCCGGATCTCCTTTTCCTGAAGCACCCGCAGCAGTTTTGCCTGAATTTTCAAAGGGACTTCCCCAATTTCGTCAAAAAAAAGCGTCCCTTTGTGCGCCGTTAGAACAAGGCCTTTAAAATCCTGGTGCGCACCGGTGAACGAGCCTTTTACATGGCCGAACAACTCACTTTCCATCATGGTTTCATTTATTGTGGTGCAGTCAACAACAACAAATGCCTGGTCTGATCGCTGGCTGTGGTGATGGAGTGCTTTTGCCACCAATTCCTTTCCGGTTCCTGTCTCGCCCTGGATTAAAACCGTGGCATCAGACTGGCTGGCTTTACTGATCATCTTTTTCAACGCAAGGGTGCCTGGAGAGGCCCCGATCAATTTGTTGTACTTAAACCGCAGCCCCATTTCTTCTTTGAGCTGCTGATTTTCCGTTTTTAACTTGTAGATTTCAAACAACTGCCGGACTTTGGAAACCAGGCTTTCTATGACAAAAGGCTTTTCAATAAAATCCTCTGCACCGCTGTTAATGGCTTCTACCGCCTCTTTGATGCTGCCGTGGCCTGAAAGCATTATGGCCATGACCGAAGGATACCGGCGTTTTATCTCTTTGAGCAGGGAAAGCCCGCTCATTGCCGGCATCCTCAAATCAATGAGCGCTACATTGATTCTTGTCCGTGACATTAGATCAAGGGCCGCTTCTCCGCTCCGCGCTTTAAACAAAAGGTAGCCTTCATTAAGAAACGCCCGGTTCAGAACAGATAAAATACCGTCTTCATCATCAACAAAAAGCAGGGAAAAGGAGGTTATCCCTGAATTCATAAGCACCCCTTTGAAAATTTGTGTTTCGCCAGACAGTCCTAACCTGGAAACCGCATGGAACAAGTCTTATTTAAACCAGGGCTTGCCCAAGGGGAGACATTTAAAACCGTAAAGGTTCAGCATCAGAGGCCATCTGAATCTTCCCGCCGTTGTTTTGCAACACATTAAAAAAATGGTGATGGGTTCTTATGGCAAGAATATAACAAGCGCAAACGGTTTTCAACCTCGGAGTTTTCCCCCCAAAAAAGGCACGGCTTAAAACAGAGAAGCAAAATCCCCGGATTTCCAGATTCTTCACACGGCCGGCTTGAATCTCTTTGGGATACATTCTCCGCCCGCTTTTATCATAATAGAAAATTGGGGATGTTCGGATCCGGTATACGGCCCAATGGACACATATCCCATCCGCTCAAAAAACAGGACTGGCATCCCGTTTCCGGCCGTCAGGAGTGGTCAGAAGGATTCCGACAGGAACATTCTGGGTTAAGGCATTCAGTTTTTCTTTAGGGCTTAGGCATCGCGCAAAAACAAACCACACATCTTGCTTGCCTTTTTATCCGTATTCTTCGTTGGGGCAACGCTTACATAGCTCGTTATGCGCACATTGCCCCGCCTTGAATACGAAAAAGAATTCGGCGCAATATATGCAATTTTTTTTTCTGCGCGCTGCCTTAATTGAAAATTTACCATGGTTGATTCTCAAAATCTCTTGAGAAAATTTTTAGAATGCAGTAGTTTTGGGCATATCAGACTGACAAATTTTTACGGCCCATATCGATCGTTGGCGATTTGAGAGGGGCATAATGGAGGTCTTTGTAGCACAACAGCAGATTTTTACGGCAAATCAAAAGCTGTTCGGGTATGAATTACTGTTTCGTCCCGGGGTTGAAAATGCATTTCCCGGGATTGCCGGGGACAGGGCCACTTCAAGAGTCCTTACCAACACGTTTTTTTCCATTTGGCCTTAGCGAAATTCTCAGGGAAAAACCCGGGCTGATCAATTTTACAAAAAAGCTTATTTTACAAAGGCCCCCTTTACTGTTCCCCAAAGAGCAGCTGATCATCGAAGTATTCGAAAATATTTTGTAACTGTTCAGCAGTGCCCCATCTTCGCTCATTTAAGGCCTTCTCACATAGCAAACCTATGCACCGAAGTCCTGACCAAACAAATATGAAGCACTGATGGACAGTTACGGCCCCCGATGTTTGCTAAGTTTTCAGCATTAGCTGAATAGTTACAATATTTTTATAAGAAAGTCTCACTAACAAGCTGAAAAGACTTTCAATATTTGTTGTGGGCGGTTCTTGGTTGGATAACCCAAGCCGTCCCGGTTTCTGCCCTTTAGGGTATGGCGGTTATATGGATGCGATTCAAAGGGCTGATTCGTTTCTCAGTCAGGCATTTTTTTAGAAAAAAAGGAGGGAATAAAGGATGGCACAAACTGAAAACCGGACGATCTTTGTTGTAGATGATACCCCGGTCAATATTGATATGCTGGATGACATTCTAAACAAAGAATACAATGTCAGGGTGGCTTTGGATGGTGAAACAGCCCTGAAAATGATTTCAAAGGGAGAAATGCCCGATTTAATTTTGCTGGACATTATAATGCCCGGAATGGACGGTTATGAGGTTTGCCGCCGCCTTAAGGAAAACAAGGCCACCCGTGGAATTCCGATTATTTTCGTGACATCCGTAACTGGTTTTGAAGGAGAGGTCAAAGGACTTGACCTTGGGGCGGTCGATTATATTACCAAACCATTTGACCCGACCGTGGTTAAAGCCAGGGTCCGGACGCAAATGGAGTTGAAAATGTACCGCGATCATATAGAATCATTGGCTGAGGCGCGTGCCCGGCAGCTCGTGCATGCCGAGCGCCTCAGTACACTGGGTATGTTATCCGCAGGCATTGCCCACGAAATCAGCAACCCGCTGACATACATTATGAGTAACGCAAGCATTATTAAAATTGACCTGGAGAATTTGCAAGATACGGTTGCCCAGGCCCTGGAATACTCAGACCCCTACAAAAAAAGCATTGATGAGATAACCCGTGGCTGTAAGGAATCCATCCTGGAAGTGATAGACGGATCCAACAGAATTGTGTCGCTGGTCAGGAATATGAAACATTTATCGCGACACGATGAAGAAACCAAGACGCAGATTGACCCTGGCCGGTGTGTGGAGAATGCGCTCAATCTATGCCAGTTTGATTTGAAAATGATTAACGTACATCTGGACATAGATGACGATTTGCCCCGGGTAACAGGCAATATGCAGCAAATCGAACAGGTGCTGATCAACCTGTTTAAAAATGCTGTGGATGCGCTAGAAACTGTAAAACCGCCGGAAATAAGCATAACGGCAAAGGCCGGCGAAAACGCTATATGGATTCGTGTGGCCGATAACGGCCCGGGGATCAAGGAAGCAAACCTTCCAAGCATCTGGGAGGCTTTTTACACCACCAAAACAGAAGAGAAAGGCACCGGTCTAGGGCTTTCCATCAGCAAAGGCATTATTGAAAACCATGGCGGAAAGATCCGGGTACAAAATTTAAATCCCCAGGGGGTCTGCTTTACCATTGAATTACCGGTTGCTGATGCCTTAACGTCTTAGCGGATTTATCATTCGCCTTTCTTCCACGAAGAAGCGGTTAAAATTATTATCCGCGGTGGTAGCCGGGTCGTGCCCGGACACGTTCCACATGGTCATGCCCCCTGAAATCATGTTTGTTATCTGGTTTCTTCAGCCATGGTTTCTGGCTGGCAGCCTTGCCCGCCTTTTTCCACTCCGGCTTTCGGCAAATAGTTTTGCCGGTCATAATTCCGATGGTCTGGAACAAACAACCGCCTACAACGAAAAATGAAAGTCTTTTCAGCTTGTTAGTGAGACTTTCATATAAAAAACGTCACGGACAGCCTGGATTATAAATGCGGTTACCCTAATTTTCGCTTCATTCAGTGTTTTATATATGATATATATACGTTATAATTATTCTTCGCAAATTGTATGAAAAATCAATACTCCCATACAAAGCCTGATTTTAAAAAAATTATGGCTGTTTCCCGTTGAGCTCTCCAACTGTTGAAATCACCGGATCACAAGGGTAATATTTCCATTTGCCTTCGAGATTGCCTGAAATCTGATCAAAGCCCAATATCCACAATGCTTCTTGATTTGTACCAGGGGGTTTCGGCGACGGTGTTCTGAATTGATGTTGAGGGATAACCACACCACAGTCCAACTTTAGATAGGAGCTAAAAATCCTATGCTTAAGAAAGAAATTCTATGGATTATTATTTGGGTGGTGGTAAATCCTCTGGTCTGTTTTTCTCAAATTACGGATATGACCGGGTTTGAACTTAACGGTGAGGAGGCGGCCTTTCTTAAAGCCCATCCGGTTATCCGTATAGGCATCATGGCGGACTGGCCGCCCCTCGACTTTGTGGACGAATTCGGGAATCCTGCAGGAATTGGTGCAGGCTATATCAGGCTGCTGAACCAGCGGCTTACCGGCGTGTTAACCATTGTTCCCGGGCCTTTTAAAGAAAACTTTGAACAGGTCAAAAATAGGCAGTTAGATGGCCTCATGGACATTACCCCCAAGGAGGACCGCGAACCTTTTTTCCACTTTACGCGCCCTTACCTTAAGATCCCCCATGTTATCGTCGGGCGAAAAAACGGCCCCCAGTTTAAATCCGAAGAGGAATTGGGGGACAGAACCCTGGCACTCGAACGAGGGTTTTTCAATATCAAGTATTTTAGAAAAAATTATCCCATGGTCAGAATCAGGGAATACCATTCCACCCGGGCGGCACTGGGGGCGGTTTCCCAGGGTGAGGCCGATGCCTATGTCGGCAACAGGGCGGTTGCCGTATATCTGATTGAGCAAGAATTGATGGGAAATCTTCAGATTCAGGGGCGTGTCAAAAAACCGCCGGTCCTCCTGTCCATCGGCATTCGAAAAGACTGGCCTGAGCTTGCCGCCATTCTGGACAAGGCCCTGGCTTCTCTCACCGTTGAAGAAAAACGGCAGATTCGAAGCCACTGGGTTGAAACGCTCACACCCCAAACCGGCCCGGAACAGACCGGGGTCCTGTCACCGGAACAGATCACCTATATCCTCAAAAGCATTGCCGTGGTGTTTATCATCATGACGGCTTTTATTTTCATATTCTGGATTGTCCGGGGCCGGCCGAGACATTTTTCCATCCGGGGAACGCTGCTGGGGGTTTTATTCGTTTTCACCGGCCTGACCATTTCAATCGGCGTTTTTGCCATGTCGCTTTTAAGTTATGAAAAGCGGCTGGCCAGAGCTGAAACCAGGCGAAACCAATATGCAGACCTTGCCTATGAACTCAAACAATCCTCAGATGACTTAACACGGTTTGCCCGGACATTCGTGGTGACGGGAAACGCAAAATATGAATCCTATTTCCAGGATATCCTTGATATCCGGGATGGGATTATCCCGCACCCGGTAAACAATACCCCCGCCTTTTGGGATCATGTGGCCGCCGGCACACTGGAACCCGAATACCGGGGGGATCGCTATTCCATTGAGCAGCGGATGGCCGAACTGGGGCTTTCAGAAGAGGAAAAAAAAGAACTGTCACTGGCCAAACAGGAATCAGACGATCTGACCAAACTTGAGGCCGTTGCCATGAACGCGGTTAAAGGGTTGTTTGATGACGGGCAGGGCAACTTCACCGTCGTGAAAAAACCGGAAAGGGAAATGGCCCTTAACCTTCTTCACGGCGAAAGATACCACCTGGCAAAAAACAAAATTATGAAACACATTGATAATTTTTTAATTCTGATCAAAGACCGGATTGAAAGAGAAGTAAGCCAGACCCAGGAAAAGGTAACGGCCATCCTTCTGACGATCACGGCGTTAACCTTCTGTACCGTATCTTTCGGGTTTGTTTCTTTTTTCCTGCTCAAACGTAAAATTATTGTGCCGCTGGGCCTGCTTAAATCCGGGGCCCGCCGCCTTGAAAACGAAGACTATTCCCAGGCTATAAAAATTGATTCACAGGATGAGGCCGGTGATCTGGCCAATGCCTTTAACGCCATGGCCCAGAGTATCAAAGACCGGACCACAAGGCTTCGCAGTGTCATTGACACGGCGGTTGACGCCATTGTTGTTGTCTCTTCAAAGGGGATCGTCGAGACCTTCAGTCCGGCCGCCGAAAAAATTTTCGGTTATGGGGCCGCCGAGATTATCGGCAAAAATGTATCTGTCCTCATGCCCGAAGACATTGCCGCCGAGCATGACGGACAGATTCACAGATATCTTGAAACCAATGAGCGCCATATCATAGGAAAGCGGATTGAAACAACGGGCCGCAAAAAGGACGGAAAAATCTTTCCGGTCAGTATTGCCATTTCCCGGGCTGATGTCGGCCAAAAGACATTTTTTACCGGAATTATCCGGGATATCACCAAAAGGAAAGAAGCGGAAAGGGAGTTAAAAGAAAGCGAAGCCCTGCACCGTCTTCTGGCCGAATGCTCCGCCGACATGATCGTTCAGTATGACCTTGAGGGGACGGTCATGTATGTTTCCCCGGCCTGCCGGGATCTGATCGGATTCGAACCCGAAGGCCTCGTGGGTCGGCCGGTGTTGGATTTTTTTCTGGCCGAATATTACGAGGATGTCAAAAGCGGCATGGAAACCCTGATAAACAATCCGGGAAAAGTCACCCTGAACGCCAGGATGAAACAATATGACGGCAGTTCCCGGTGGGTGGATATGGTCTGCCAGCCCATCGTTGATTCGGAAACCGGCCGTACAAAAGCAATGTTAGGGGTTGCAAGGGACATTACCGAGCAAAAACTGCTGGAAGATGCCAGGCGGTTTTCCCTTGCATTGAATGAGATGGCCGATGAATCCTCCCTTGACCAGATCCTTGAATACGGGCTTGAGGAGGGAATCTTTCTGACGGAAAGTGTTATCGGCTATATTCATTTTGTCGATCAGGAGAACCGGACAATTGAGCTGAGAACCTGGTCGGCAAAAATCCGTTCAGAATACGGTATTGCCAAAGAACCCATTCATTATCCAATTGACGGATCAGCCTTATGGGAAGAGTGTATCCGCACCAGAAAACCGGTGATCAACAATCAGTTTGGGGCCGCACTTCCCTGCGGCTTAGGGAAAGACTGCATCCCTGTTGCCCGCCATATGGCGGCCCCGATTCTTGAGGACAATGATGTTGTGGCCATTGTCGGGGTAGGCAATAAGTCAAGGGATTACCTGCCCTATGATGTGGATATCCTTTCTTTGCTTGGAGAAAATATCTGGAGTATCGTCTGCCGGAAAAAGAACGCCGCTGCCATTATCCAGAACGAAGAGCGGCTCAAACTGGTCCTCAAAGGGGGAAACCTGGGGTTTTGGGATATTAATCTTAAAATACGCTCCACCATTGTCAATGAGATTTGGGCCCAAATTTTCGGATACCGCCTTGAGGAAGTTTCAAATGCGTATAAGTTGTGGAAATCAAGTATCCATAAAAATGACCGGCCGCTGGTATTGGAAACCATAGAGGATTATCTGGCCGGGAAAACACCGGTTTATAAAGTGGAATACCGGATCATTACCCGGGATAAGCAAACCAGATGGGTGGTCAGCAGGGGCGCAACAGTGGAATGGGACAATGATAAAACCCCCTTGAGAATGGCAGGCACACTGCTGGATATTACCGAGCACAAGAACATCGAAAAAGAGTTCCGGCAGAACATGGAAGACCTGCAGCGGTTCAGCGATATCGCCATTGGAAGGGAGGAACGGATGATTGACCTAAAGCAGGAAGTGAATCAGCTGCTGGGCCGGACAGGACAGGAAAACAAATACAAAATTCGTTAACCATTAATTGGCGTCATAAAATTCCGGGAAAGGAGACTGCAATATGGAACATACCGAAATGGAAAAAATAAGTGCCGAACTGGCCTTAAATGTACTTGATCAGCTTCCAACGCCGGTCATGGCGGTGAACCGGCAGCTGGAACTGATTTTCATGAACCGTGCCGGCCTGAAGCTGTTTGACAGCTCCTGGCGGCAGGTGAAAAACCGGCCCTGCAGTGAGGTGTTTGATTCAAACCACTGCAAAACAACCGAATGCCGGATGCAGCAGATACTGGACGGAGCGCCCCCACACACGGCCAGGAACGAACTGTCTGTAAACGGCAGAACCGTTCCCATTGAATATAAGGCGGCTGCTCTTAAGGACGAAGACGGAAATATTGTCGGCGGTGTGGAATTTTTCCAGGATATCACGGAAAAAGTTGCCCAGGAAAACCGGCTCAAAGAACAGAGCCGCACCATCATGGAAATCTCAACACCGGCCATTAAGCTGTGGGACAGGATACTGGTTCTTCCGGTGGTGGGCGTGGTTGATTCCCTGCGGGCCCAGCAGATGATGAACACCATGCTTGAAAAAATCATGGAAACGGCGTCCAAGGTGATCATTCTGGATATCCAGGGGGTGGCTGCCGTGGATACGGCCGTGGCCAATCATCTGATTAAAATTGCCAAGGCCACCAAGCTGATGGGGTGCCGGTGCGTTATTTCCGGCATTTCTCCGGCCGTAGCCGAAACCCTGGTGGAACTTGGCATTGAACTCGGGGAGATATCAACCAATTCCACCCTGCAGGATGCACTGGCAGATGCCTTTTCTCTGGTGAACCTGAAGGTTTCTGAAAAAACACCGCAGGATTAGGAAAGGACCTTTCAAGTGAATGGCGATCAGGAGATACCAAAGGCACCAATGGATACGATGGATGGGTTTCTGGTCATTCCGGTCGGCGGACAGGTAGCGCCCAACGCCTTTGACCGCCTTGGCAGAAAAATTCTTGAGCAGGTTCAAGCAACCGCTCCTGAAGGACTGATTCTAAATCTATCGTCCATAGGCATTCTCGACTCCCTTGATTTTCTGATTCTAGAAAAGATTGTCAAATCCGTTTCATTAATGGGAACGCCAACGGTCATCGTCGGGATCCGGCCCGGCGTTGCGTCGTCTCTGGTAGATATGGATATTGACCCCCGGGAAATGATTTTTGCCTCGACCACTGAAGATGCATTTAAAATATTAAGAACCTGATCAACGCGAAACGGAACTGCTGATGACCGATGTTCTTGAGAAACTGGTTTTTGACCTTTGTGACCCTTCGGACAATGCCAAAGTCGTTTTTGGCGCCATCCGGATGCTGGCCGGAATGGGCTTTGACAAGAGAAAACAAACCCTGATTGCCTCGGCGGTATCGGAGTTGTCCACCAATATCATCCGGTATGCCCAAAAGGGAACGGTGACCATGGAAGAAATAAACGACGCCGGAAAGAGGGGATTTCTGGTTACGGCCCGGGACAATGGCCCCGGCATTAAAGACATTGAAAAAGCACTGACCGAGCGGTACACCACGGGTAAGGGGCTCGGGCTCGGGCTTCCCAGTGTCAAACGCATTATGGATGAATTTGAAATTGTGTCGCAGCCGGGAAACGGGACCTGTATCACCGCTAAAATATGGGCCTCGGGGTCAGAATGGAAGTAGATTTTCACCTTGAAAAACGATCCATAACCGGCGGGGTGGATGACTGCGGGGATACCGGCCTGATCCGGGTATACAGCAACCGCTGTTTCATGGCTCTGCTGGATGCCCTGGGCAATGGGAAAGGGGCCTGTGGAACAGCCGGGCAGGCTGAAGCCTATTTATCAAGCCGTTACACCCATGACCTGATTGAACTGCTCAACGGCCTGCATGAAAACCTTAAGGGGACCCGTGGCGTTGTGGCGGCCTTCTGCCGGCTGAACCTGGATTCCGGCATATTAAATTATACCGGCATGGGAAACATCAGCATGAAAATTCTGGGCCCGCGGTACAGGCGCCTGGTCACTCAGGACGGTGTTATCGGCTATCGGATGCGGTTTTTGAAGCAACAGCAGACACAACTGTATCCCGGTGATATCCTGCTGATGAGTTCTGACGGGATAAAGGAGCATTTTGATCCGGCGCACCATCCAACCCTTTTTAAAGGCAATGCAAAAGATATCTGCCTTTCGGTGATGGGCAAACTCAAAAAGGCCCATGGAGATGCGTCCTGCATTGTTTTGAGGTATGGCATATGATTACCCTGGGCAAATTTGACATCACGGCTGAAAATCTGAAAACCGTCGGGAAAAGAGTGTATCAGGCATTAAGCCACCTGGGATTTACCGAAGTAGGTATGTCCCGGCTGTCAACGGTTTTCATCGAACTTTTGCGTTCCTGTCTGGTCCGGGAGGCGGCGGCCAAGGTATCTGTCGGCCTGGTCAGTGACATGGCGGGCAATGGACTGGGGCTGTCCATTTCATCCGGGGCCGCCATTTCACTGCCTGAATATGCGGTTCGTTTTTTTGACCATATAAAAATGGATGAGAGCCCTGAGCCGTTGTGGCTGTTTTCCGGGATCAAATATTTTCCCAAACCGGATCATTACCCGGATGAGGCTGCCGTAATATCGGCCAGGGAAACCCTTTCAAGGCTTTCAAGACAAGAGCTGCTCACAGACCTGATGATAAAAAACAAGACCCTTGAAACGTCGGCCAAAGAGACCAAAGCGGCCACGGAAATCAGTGAAAAAGCCTCTGAAGAACTCAAGGTACAGGTCAATGAACTGGCCCGTGCCAGAAGGGCAATGCTCAATATCATGGACGATCTGGACGAAGCCAAACAAGAGGCCATATCCGCCACCCAGGCGAAAAGTGACTTTCTGGCCAATATGAGCCACGAAATCCGGACCCCCATGAATGCCATCATCGGGATGAACCATCTGCTGATGAAAACCCGTCTGGATGAAAAACAAAGGGATTATGTCCAGAAAGTAAACGTATCTGCCCAGAACCTTCTGGGGATCATCAACGATATTCTTGATTTTTCAAAGATTGAGGCGGGTAAGCTGAACATTGAATCCATCCCCTTTAATCTGAACGAGGTCCTGGCCAACCTGTCCAATCTGGTCGGCATGAAAGCACAGGAAAAGGGAATTGAACTGCTGTTCTTCATGGACCAGGAAGTTCCGGTTTTATTAATTGGCGATCCCTTGCGGCTGGGCCAGATTCTCTTAAACCTGACCAATAACGCAGTCAAGTTTACGGAAAAAGGAGAGATCATCGTCAAAATTGAACAGGTCGAAGAAACCCCCGCAGACGTCCTCATAAAATTTTCTGTAAAAGATACCGGCATCGGCCTGACCCGTGAGCAGTCCGACAAGTTGTTTTGTGCGTTTCATCAGGCAGATACGTCCACCACTCGCCAGTACGGCGGTACCGGCCTGGGGTTGAGCATCAGCAAACAATTGTCTGAAATGATGGGCGGGGCCATTGGGGTGGACAGTGAATTTGGCCGGGGAAGTGAGTTTTATTTTACGGCCCGGCTGAAAAAGCAGGCTGAAACAAGCCAGCCGTCTCAATCCCCGGGAACAACGCTTCCCGATTTTCTTCAGGAGCTTGAGATACTCGTTATTGATGACAATAAGACATCCCGGGAAGTCCTTGGATATTACCTGAAAACCTTTTCTTCCCATATTGAAAAGGCGTTTTCCGGGCAGGAGGCCCTGGATAAAGTTCTGGCCCGGAAGAAATCCGGAAAAAAACCCTTTGACCTGATATTTATGGACTGGCAGATGCCGGAAATGGACGGCATAGAAGCCTCACGCCAGATTCTGGCCAACAACGATCTTGTAGAAAAAATAAAAATCATCATGGTCACGGCTTACGGCAGGGAAGACGTCATACAACAGGCCCAGGATATGGGGCTTAGTGGTTTCCTGATCAAACCGTTAACCAAATCCGTGGTCTATGATGCCGTGCTTGACGCATTTGGCCAAAGCTCCCGGAAAACCGCTGATTTTCAAAAATCTAAAGTCCTGCCCGAGGGGTTTGACCGAATCCGGGGCGCTAAAATTCTGCTGGTGGAGGACAATGAGATTAATCAGCAGGTGGCCAGGGAGATGCTCTCCTACGAAGGCCTTGTGGTGGAAATCGCCGGGAACGGGGAAAAGGCTGTCAGATATATTACTGAAAACTCCCGGCAGGACCCGGTTGATCTGATCCTGATGGATCTTCAGATGCCGGTGATGGGAGGCATTGAAGCCACCGTGAAAATACGGGACTGGGAGGCCGGGACTCAGACAAAGCGCTTGCCCATTCTGGCCATGACCGCAGACGCCATGACCGGGGTCCGTGAAAAAGTCATGGATGCCGGCATGAACGGATATCTGACCAAACCCATAGAGCCGGCCAAATTGTTTGAGGCACTGGTCAGGTGGATACCCCCCGGGGAAAGACCCCTGCCAGAAGGCTGGAAAAAGCAGGCTGATTCAGAGGACGAAATAAAACAAACGGAAATTCTGATTCCTGATCTGCCGGGGATTGACACGGTACTGGGGATGTCCAGGGTCAGCGCAAACCAGCGGGTGTATGTGGAAATTCTGGATCGGTTTTACGAACAGTTTCATTCATTCAGATCTTCTTTTAAAAAGCTTTTGGACCAGGAAGACCACGAAACGGCCTTAAGGTCGGCCCATACCCTGAAAGGGGTGGCGGGGAATATTGGTGCCAGGACGATTTCCGAGGCCGCCCGGGATCTTGAAACGGCTGTCCGGTACGGGAACAGCCGGGATATAACCGGGACTCTTGATATGCTGGAGCCTGAACTTTCCAGGGTAATCGACGGGCTGGTTCAAAGCCGGGTGCTGGATCAGATTAAAACCCGTGACGACCCGCCGGTCCATGGCCCCGTGGATAACGAAAAGGTATGTGCCCTGCTGGCGGAACTTTACGGTGCTGCCTCCAAGCAGGCTCCCGGCCCTACTAAAAAGATTCTGGCACGGCTTGACAAACTGGCCATCCCCGAATCAAACCGGCCGGCTTTAAAAAAACTGCACGGCTTGATCAAAACTTATAAATTTGAAGATGCCCTGCCGTTAATTGATGGTTTACAGAAAGAAATGAAAGGATAACACCATGTCTGATTATTCTGACTGCATTGTACTGGCAGTCGACGATACAGAGGCCAATATCGATATTCTGGTAGAGACCCTGGCAGATGAGTATGAGCTTCGGGTGGCCCTGGACGGTGAGTCCGCCCTGGCCAGTGTGGCCAAAGAAACACCAGACCTGATCCTTCTGGATATCATGATGCCCGGGATGGATGGATACGAAGTCTGCACCCGGTTAAAATCAGATCCCGGGACCCGGCACATCCCCGTGATATTTCTGACGGCCATGGGCCAGGAAAAAAACGAGGCCAAAGGACTTTCCCTTGGGGCCGTGGATTATGTGACCAAACCGTTTTCCCCTGACCTGATCAAAGCCCGGGTTAAAAACCACCTGGAGTTAAAAAAGCACCGGGACCGCCTGGAGGACCTGGTTCGGGAGCGGACCCGTCAGCTTGACCTGACCCAGAGCGTCACCATCTGCTGCCTGGCCAGTCTGGCGGAGACACGAGACCCTGAAACCGGAGGACATATCCGGAGGACCCAGAATTATGTCCGGGCCCTGGCCCTGGAACTTCAAAAAAAACCGGCTTATGAGACTCTTCTGGATAATGAAACCGTGGAACTGATTTATAAATCCGCCCCCCTTCACGATATCGGCAAGGTCGGCGTTGAAGACCGGATCCTTCTCAAACCAGGGAAGCTGACAGACGATGAATTTGAAAAGATGAAACTTCATACGGTATATGGAAAAGATGCCCTGTATGAGGCCGAGAAAGAGCTGGGCAAAAATTCCTTTTTAAGATTTGCCGGGGAAATTGCCTATACCCATCATGAGAAATGGGACGGTTCGGGTTATCCCAGCGGGGTGTCCGGAAATGAGATCCCGGTTTCCGGACGGCTCATGGCACTGGCCGATGTTTACGATGCCCTGGTATCAAAAAGAGTTTACAAACCCGCCTTCTCCCACGAAAAAGCCGTTTCCATCATTCTGGAGGGAAAAGGAACCCATTTTGATCCGGAAATGGTGGATTCCTTTATTGCCATTGGGGATCAGTTCAGGCAGATTGCCTATAAATTTGCGGATTCGGATGAAGAAAAGGATGCCTTGACGTGACCCTTGAAGCCTATCCCAAAACACCATGGATTTTATTGCCTGAAGAGAACGTCAAAGAGGTTAACAACGTCAGCCTGCCCCAAAAATCGTTTTCCCCGCTTTGAGCCTTTCAATCTGATCATCACCCATATCCAGCACGCGCTTAAGGACCAGCCGGGTATGTTCCCCGAGAAGCGGCGCAGGAGACGTGATTTCAGGCGGTGTTTCCGACAGATGGATGGGAGATCCGATACATTTCATGGGCCCTGCCACGGGATGCTCAATTTCCCGGATCATCCGTCTGGCCTGTGAGATATGGGGATCCTCCACCACATCCTTTACATCGTAGACCGGTGCGCAGGGGATTTGCCTGCCCTGGAAAAATTCAACGATTTCTTTGACGGACTTTTCCAGGGTCCACTGCTCAACGATCTGTTTTACGGATTCATGATGCTTTACCCGGTCGTAATTGTCGGCAAGGTTGTCGTCCTCAAGCAAATCCTGCCGGTTAATGGCCCGGCAGAAATTTTCCCACAGCTTGTTGTTGCCCACGGCAATGATCACCCACCCATCGGCTGCCTTAAACGTATCATAGGGATATATGAACTCATACCGGTTGCCGGTCCGCTGGGGGATCCGCTCTTCCACCAGGTAAATCTGGATAATGGTCTCCATGGCCGAGACCACGGAATCCACAAGGGAAATATCCACCTTCTGGCCGGGCCCCCCGTTCTTTACATGGATCAGGCTGCTTAAAATTCCGATGCAGCTGGACAGGCCGGCCAGGACATCGCCGATGGCTGTCCCGGTCCGGGTGGGCGGGCTTTCCGGCCATCCCGTGATGCTCATGATGCCCCCCATGGCCTGGCCGATGATGTCATACCCGGGCAGGTCCTTGTAAAGGCCCTGGTGGCCGAAACCGGAGATGCACGAATAAATGATATCCGGATTATGCTGCTTGATCACATCGTATCCGAGCCCGAGTTTTTCCATGGTGCCGGGCCTGAAATTTTCCAGTATCACATGGGACTTTTTCACCAGGTGCAGCAGGATCTGCTTTCCTTTTTCATCTTTTAAATTCAGAACAATGCTTTTTTTGTTCCGGTTCAGGTTCATGAAATAGGCGCTTTCTTTTCCGATAAACGGGGGATACCGCCGGGAGTCATCCCCGGTTCCCGGGACTTCAATCTTGATAATCTCGGCCCCCATATCCCCTAAAAGCATGGTGCAAAACGGCCCGGCAAGGACCCTGGATAAATCCAGTACCCGGATGCCGGACAGTGCCGCTTTATGGTTCGTCATTCACATCTCCTTGGAATTTCGCACGAAGCAGGTTTGGAAAAATGGTGATACCGCCGCAGGCTATACAGCCCGATCATGGCCAAAAGAGCCGCCCCGGAACTGATAAGTCCCGGCAGAACCGCCAGAACGGCAACCGAAAGCCACAGCAGAATGTCCAGCCATCGGCGGCCCGATGTCCTGAGGCCGCCAAACAGGTTGGAAAAGGCCAGCACAAAAATCACCCCGGGGAAAAACGCCCGTAAAAACCCTGAAAACCCTTCCTGGGCCAGCATTCCCGGATAAATGATAAACAAAAAGGGAATCACATAGGTTACCGCGCCAAAGGACAGGGCATATTTGGCGGTTTCGGTCCATTGGGTGGCCGCGATACCCGACCCCACAAACACGGCGATACAGACCGGCGGGGTGATCACGGACAGGGTGGCATAGTAGAACACGAACAAATGGGCCACAATGGGGGCGGTTCCCACCTTGATCAGGGCCGGGGCCAGTACGGCCGCCACCAGGACATAGGCGGCCGTGGTGGGAATGCCCATTCCCATGATCATGCAGACAACGGCCACGATCAAGGCGATTAAAAACAGCTTGTCCCCGCCCAGGCTGACGATCATGGAGGACAGGGTAATGCCAAGGCCCGTCATGTTGATCATGGAGACCATGACCTGGGCCCCGGCCAAAAGAATACCGATGATCAGCAATCCCCTTGAGGCATCCTGAAAAGCCTTGTTCAGCTGTTTGGCCGCCGGCTTTAAATCTTTGGCTGACTGAATCCGGGTAATGGGAAAGACAATCAGGGCCGCCGCCATGCCGTAAAAAGCGGCGGTCTGGATGGCATTGCCGCGAAAGATACCGAAAAACAGCCCGCCCAGGGCGGCCACCACCGGGGTAAGCCGCCGCCAGTAAAGGATTTTCCGCCATGGGGGAACTTCGGCATCGGGCAGGGCCCCAAGGCTTCTTTCCTTGGACATGACATCAATGGTCATGAACACCCCCAGATAAAACAAAAAGGCCGGCAGGGCTGCCGCAAGGATGATTTTCACATAATCAACCCCGATGATCTCGGCCATGATAAAGGCGGCCGCCCCCATGATGGGCGGGGCCAGCTGCCCGCCCGTGGAGGCCACAGCTTCCGTTCCCGCCGCCATGGGGGCCGGATAATTCAACCGTTTCATCAACGGAATGGTAAAGTTGCCCGTGGTGGCCACATTGGCCACGGCACTGCCGCTGACCATCCCAAACAGCCCCGAGGCAATGGTGGCGATTTTGGCGCCCCCGCCCGGGGCCCGGCCCCCCATTCTCATGGCCAGATCAATAAAGGTCTGGCCGCCGCCGGTATTGAGCAGAATGCCCCCAAACAGGGTAAATGCCGCAATAATGGTGGCCGCCACCCCCATGAGCATCCCCCAGATGCCCAAGTCCCCCAGCAGCAGGGTTTCCGTCACGAAGCAATGGTCAAACCCCCGGTGGCCCAGGCTGCCGGGGATATGATTTCCAAACAGGGCATAGGCCACAATCACAATCACAATCACGGGAAACACATACCCGATGGCCCGCCGTGCGATTTCAAGCACACTCAGTGAAAGGGCGGTGATCATGAGCACATGGCATGTTCTGGCCATGGGCAGGGTGGTCATGATCATATCGTAATTGACCACCACATACCCGCAGGTAAAAAGTGATGCGGCCACCATCATAGAATCAATGAGAATGCCCACCGGCCTGAGCCGGGAATCCGGCCATAGTGGATAGGTCAACACCCCGATACAGATCAGCATTCCAAGAAAGACCGCCCGTTGAATAATGCTTTCAAAAGGGCCTGTGGCACAGGTATAAAGAACAAACAAACTCAGGATCACGGACATCAGTGTTATGGCCTTGGCGCGCAATTGGCCACTCTCATTGGTTTTCATGTCACACCTCCTGTACAGGGCGGGTTCAGTCCATCAGATGCGCTGGGATATCGGCTCCTTTTTCCTTGAAATATTTAATGGCCCCCGGGTGAATGGGGGAGGTGGCGTACTTGAGGGTCATTTCTATGAAGTCGGCACCGGCCACACTGCTCATGGCCGTACCCTGGACACTCTTATCTTCGCAGATGGCTTTGACGATGTTGTAAGCGGTCTGGTCATCCAGGTTCAGGCCCGCACTGCAGGCAACGGCAAATCCCCAGGTGGTGTAGGCGCCGATCCCCGGCCCTGCACCTGCCGGTACGTCCACAATGGAGACCTCGGGAAGGTTTTTGCGGATGGCATCAGACTGGTCACCGGTCAATGACAGAATGGAAATGGGGGTAAAGGTTGAAATATCCCGGGAAGAGGCATCCAGTTTCATCCCGGAGCCGGACTTCACATACCCCTTGATGTTGTTATCCTTAACGGCGGTCACAATATCCGTGGTCGATCCCCGGACATAATCGGGCTGAATCCCCAGTACATTGAACACGGCTTCGCTGGTTTTTTCCGTTGCCGATCCTTTTAAGCCCGGATTGAATCTTTGCCCCTTGAGGCCGGCCAGGCTGGTGATGCCGGAATCTTTCCGGACAATGGCGTTCTGGGGGGCAATCACATAGACCCAGAGCAGTTTGGATTTGACCGGATTTTCCTTGAACTGCCCCTTGCCGGCATAGGCCTGGGACAATACATTGGTGGTGACCAGGCCGATATCGATCTGGTTTCTGGCAAACCTGCGCAAATTGTCAACCGTGGCCCCGGTCTCCACAACGGATGTCGACAAGTCCGGCACCATTGCGTTGATTACCTGAGATACGGCCACAAAATACCCGTAATGGCTGGATGACGCAGACGTTGATCCGATGAGCATTTTCTGGGAAGCCGCCAAAGATGTCCCCCCCTGAAACGCAAAAAACAACACACCCATGAAAACCCATCCCATCCGTTTAAATCTGAAGTTCATGTCTTGCCCTCCTTTTTTAAAAAACGCTGTTGGTGTTATATGGGTGCCGCCGGTTACCATTATTACGGCTGATGTCCCATCAGCTTTGAAATGGTTCGTGCCGCATCCAGAATTTTTTCAGAGAACTCATTGAACGCTGACCGCTCGGGGCGCCGGGCGGTTGTCCAGGCCACGTTTACCGCCGCAAACGCTTCGCCTCTATGGTTGAATATGGGGGCGGCAACGGCCCGAAGGCCTTTTTCCAACTCTTCATCGTTGATGGCGAACCCCCGGGTGCGAATGGTTTCAAGTTCCTGCTTCAACATCTCTTCCGATGCAATGGTCTGTTCTGTTTTGGGGATAAAATCAATTTCCCCCAGAATCTCGTCCAGGCTTTCCGGCGAAAGAAACGCCAGGATGGCCTTGCCCATGCTCGCGCAATACACGGGCAGCCGGTCCCCGACATTGACGTTGATGTTCACGAGGTAGTCGGACATAATCCGTTCCACATAAAGGATTTGAGTGCCGCTCAGAATGGTGAGGTTGATGGTTTCGCCGGTTTCTCTGCACAATTTTTTCAGGACGGGCAGGGCCGCCTGGTGAAGGTTCATGTTTTTCAGAGCGGCAAGACCCAAGGAAACCAGGCGGGAACCGAATTGATAGGTTTTTTTTCCCGGAGCGGTTTCAATCAGCCCGAGGTTAACCATGGTTTTAACGATTCTAAAACAGGTGGTTTTCTTAAACCCGGTCTGCTTGACGATTTCTTCAAGATTCATCTGGGCCTGGCTGCGGCTCAGGCAGTCAAGAACCAGAAAACATTTTTCAATGGACTGAATGTGATCTTTGTCTGGCATGGTCGCTTCTTTTGAAATTTATTCCGCGATGCGGAATTATTTTTTTTAAAATGCCGAATTGCGGAACACGTTATCCGGGGGGTACCGGGTTGTCAAGGATTTTTTTGTGGGACAGGGGTGGACAGAGTGGACGAAGTAGACCTTGTGGACCGCTAAAGCGGTTTGCCACACCAGGTCCACAAAGTCCACCAGGTCCACTCTGTCCACCATCCGATGTACGAATAATTCGGGCTGACTAAAAACCCCATTTGCATAAAAATGAATTGCATAGTATGATCTAAGCCATCACCACAAGCCCAAGCAAAAAATAACAAAACAGGGGAGAGAACAATGACCATCAAACCCGTTTTTCTAACCGCTGTCTGCCTGTGTTTTATATGGGCCGGGCAAGTGCCAGCCATGCAAAGCACCAATTATAAGATCACCACTTCGGTCATGTCCTCGGGCGGGGGGACCATGACATCGGCAAGCTTTGTTTCCAGTGCAGTTCTCGGGCAGCCAAGCCCCATCGCGGATCAGGATGCGACCCCGACATCAGACAGTTACGATCTGTATCCGGGGTATCTGTACACCCTGGTCTCAGGCTCTGTCTGCATCTGGGATCTGAGTTCACCCTTTGACGGGGATGTGGACGGACTGGACTTGCATCTGTTCATTGATTACGAATATGACACAACTCAGTATCTTGAAGGGTTTTCAGGCGAGTTCGGCAGAACCGACTGCCGGTAATGGCCGCGGGCCGTCTTGGTTATCCAACCAAGAACCGCCCGCAACAAAAAATGAAAGTCTTCTCAGGATGTTAGTGAGACTTTCATACAAAAAAATATAAAATACCTACAGCACAAGCTCTGTGACAAAGTCTGCCAGGTGGTTTAAATTCATGCAGGTCCGGACCTCGTGGCAGTGCTGCTTATAGGTGTGGATTTCACTGTCCCCGGTGCCCCATAAATGGCCGGGTTCCGGGGTCAGCCAGATGATTCTGCGGCATTTTTCCCGGATCTTCTCCAGGATATGGGCCTGGGGATTATGCCAGTTGGACCGGCCATCCCCCAACACAATCAGGGTGGTTTTCATGGTCAGTTCAGATCCGTAATCCCGGTAAAAATCATGGAATACCGCCCCGTAATCGGTTCTTTCATTCAGGTTGATCCCCGGATTTTCAAACACCCGGGCCACGGCCCGGTCAATATCATTATCCTTAAACATTGCGGAAACCTCGGCAAGGCCCGCCACAAACACAAAACTTTTGATTTTGGAAAAACAGTCCTCTAAGGCGTAAAGCACCTGGAGCATGAACCTTGCCGTGGACCAGACCGATCCGGATATATCACACAGCGCGACAATCCGGGCCTTGGACGGGGGCCTTTTTTTATAACAGATCTCAAGGGGGACCCCCTGGAACCGGTTGGCCCGTCGAAGGGTCTTTTTGATATCAATGCCGCCCCGGTTCCGGTTTTTATATTTTAAGCCGGCCTTGTCCTTAAGCTTTTTGACCAGCCGGTCCATCAATGCCCGGGCCTGGTCCAGCTCATTTCCGCTCAGGCCGGAAAAGGGTGTGCCGCTGATGTTGTTCAAGTTGGCCAGATCCCCTGTATCCTGTTTTAAGGCATGGTTCAAGGTGACCGGTTCCCGGGACAAGAGGCTTGCGGCCCGGTCAAGCCGGCCCAGGGCCTGCCCCTTTGCCTGGCGGATTACGGCGGCCTCGGCATCCGGCTCACCGGATTGAAATTGAAGGATCCGTTTGCGAAATTGGTTGATCATGAGCATGACCCCAAGCTTGGCCGAAAGCTGCCCTAGATTGGATTTAAAGCATCTGGCCTGCTTTTCCTCCCGGGTATGAATGTCCTGAACAAGGGCCAGTAACGGCTGGGGATCACCCTTGAGAAAATCCAGAAGATCCCGGGCCAGACTCTCCTCCACGGCCTGATCTGCCTCAGCTTCCAGTGCCTGGATCATTTGCCGGGCGCTCTGCCCTTCCAGCCCCGAGCCATCAGGGCCTACCCCGAAGGCTTGGTCCTGGAAGAAAAAAATCCGGTAAACTTTTTCAAACCGGTCCCGGTGGCGAATGGCTTTCACAAAATGGGCCTGGACAACCCGCTTAAAGACGGCTTCATCCCGGACCTGAAGGCAGTCAAGGCTTTGGGCACAATCTACCACCTCGCCTGGGGAGACCATCAGGCCAAAGGAACGGCAGCAGGCGGCAAATTTGACCAGGCTGGTCAGCACGGATCCGGGTCCCGGCTGTCCTTTAAAAGCCGTTCCAGATTCTGCCGGACCGCTTTTAAATCAGACTGGTATTTTAAAACCAGGTTCAGGGTCTGGCCCGCAGTTTCGGCGGTCAGCTCGGTGACCTCCAAGGCGGCCAGGGCCTGTGCCCAGTCAATGGTTTCAGAAATGCAGGGTTGTTTTTTAAGGTCCATTTCCCGGATCCGGTGCATGGTGTCCACCAGCTGGTCCAGAAGCCGTAAATCAATACCCGGCAGCCGGGTTTTGACGATCTGCTTTTCCCTTACAGCCGGGGGATAGTCAATATAAAGGTGGATGCACCGTCGTTTTAAGGCATCGCTCATGTCCCGGTAGTTGTTGGAGGTTAAAAATACCAGGGGAACCGTCACCGGGCGGCGGGTCCCGATTTCAGGGATGGTCACGGTAAAATCACTGAGCAGTTCCAACAAAAAGGCCTCAAATTTTGGGTCTGACTTATCCACCTCGTCCACGAGCAGCACCACGGGATCAGGGGACAGGATGGCCTTTAACAAAGGGCGGGGCTGGATAAACCGCTCTGAGAAAAATGCATCTTCCTGGGCTGCGATCCGTTCCACGGCGCTGGGCAGGTCCTGGGCACCCTCAATCACCGTGTTAATCCGCTCTTTGACCATCTGGGTATAGAGCAGCTGTTTGGCATATTCCCATTCATAAAGGGCTTTGGCCTCATCCAGCCCTTCGTAGCACTGAAGCCTTACCAGCTGACGGTCAAGGCACTGGGCCACGGCCTTGGCCAGCTGGGTCTTTCCCACCCCGGCAGGCCCCTCCACCAGGACGGGCTTCTGGGTGGCCAGGGCCAGGAACACCACGGTGGAAATTTCCCTGGACGGGATATACCGGGCCGCGGCCAGCTGTTTTTCCACATCTTCAACACTTTTAAATCCCATTTGCCCTCCTTGGTGTCCGCCGTGACAACCATAACCGGTTTTTTGATAAATTTAGGTACCATGCCATGGGGATTTTCACAAGGGCCGGCGCCGGACAGGGCAACCGCGTTTGCACTCCGGTATGGGAATTGGATACCGTTTGTAAACTCAATGTATAATCAAGAAACAAGAGACTGGAAACAAGAAAGAAGCCGAAGCCCCTCTGTGTAGTTTGGCGAAAGCCAAACCTCGGTGTCCTCTGTGGTTTAAAAACATAAACTCCCGAAGGGGTTGAATTGTTCTTCTTTAGCCTTCTGGTTTTTATAAATTGTGGGCTTCGCCCACTCTTTAGATTTAACCACAGAGAGGCACAGAGAAACACTTTAGTTTCAGTGCTGCGCACTGAAATTTTATTCGCCAAAGTTTACATAACAGGCTTGTCAATTCGATGTTCTAAATTCTCGGGGTTACCCCTCCGGTCTGTGGTCTCCGGTTTCCGGTCTCCATTCAATTTTGATGAAGCTGCGGCAGCATCAGCTGTTCAAGGTTTTGGCGCTGGGCCTCGAAATCATGTTCCTCTTCCGGGGTAAGATGGATGGGATCTGAGAAATAAAGCCGGACCCGGGCAAAGGGTTTGGGCAGCATGAACCGGTCCCAGGAATTGAAAAACCAGGCCTTATCCGCATGGGTGAAGAAAGGCACCAGCACAGAACCGGTCTCCAGCCCCATTTTGATGATGCCGGGCTTGACTTTGCCAATGGGGCCGGTGGGGCCGTCCAGAATATGGGCCCCAAACCCGTGGGCGGTGAGATGGGCAATCATTTCCCCCATAGCCTCTTTGCCGCCCCTTGAGGAAGAGCCCCTTGGGGTATGCCATCCGGTCCGGTTGGCGACCCCGGCAATCAGATCCCCGTCCCGGCTCCTTGAAATCATCAATCCCGGATGATACCGGGCATAGGTTTTAAAATGGCGGATGGCGGAAAAAAACTGCTGATGCCAGGTCACCAGAATAACGGACTGCTTTTTATTGAGCAGCGCCTTCCAGGTCTTTTCATTTTCAACCGTCAGTCTGAAGGTCGCCGAATAAGTACGGATCAAATAATAGGCAAAACAGATGAAGGGCCGGGTGTAGATAATGAACTTCAGGCGCTTGAATATTTTCAAAATAAATTCCCTTTTATATGAAAGCATCACTAACATCCTGATAAGACTTTCATTATTCGTTGTGGGCGGTTCTTGGTTGGATAACCAAGGCGGCCCGTGGCCGTTAGTTGGTAAAGCTCGGACTCTATCAGACATATATTGATTATCCAACCCATATTTTAATATGATAAACGGCATGTATCATTTTTTAACAAACCAAATCGGGAGACAACATGACACAAATTTTTTCAGAGCCGGGAACCGGCCCCCATGAACTGATCAAGGAGACAATAGAAGATCCTGAATTAACCTTTCAGCAGGCAAAGGATGCCGCCAAAAAGCTCGCACTGACAAAATGCAGCAACTGCATGATCCTTTCCTGGAAAAACGGCAAAACCGGGGAGTTTTATCCCAAACGCGAGTGCGGCACACAAAACAAGCCGGCCTGGATTTATTATGCCGAAACAAGGGGGGCCAACCTGACCATTGATATTAATGACGGGGAATATATTTTTATGGTCCTGAAAATGGATGGCTTTTAAAGGGACTTGGCCATGGCCCGGGGACCGGAAAATATTTCCCGGCAGCCATGGTAAAATTTGCTGTTTTCACCCGGGCTTTCAATTTGGGCGACACGACCAAAAGCCCATTGGGCGCGGGTATCCGGCAAACGGGGCAACGGGTACGAAACTTGCTGTAACCTGTTGGTGGACGATCAGTTGACAGAAGATCTATTTTAAGATCCGTTACTAACCCCATAAAAGGATAAACAGATCATGACATCCATCATCAGCACCTACAACAGCCTTTATTCTTCAAGCTCATCAAATCTTTCAAGCCTGCTGTCAAGCGCCGCTGATTCCACCGACGATGACACCGCCACAACCACTACCAGCACCACGGATACTGTAACCATTTCAGCAGCAGCCTTAAGCGCTATTGACAGGGACGCCCTTGGCCTGCCTGCGACCGGGGCGTTGTCCCTGTCCGACTTTGAAACCGCCATAGCCGACCAGGAGGAAACCGTAAACACCCTTTTGGCGTCCGCCATGGAAGAACTTGGTATTGATGCCGGCCAGGAGGTCTCCCTGACCCTGGCCAGTGACGGCTCCATTGAAATTGAAAATACCTTTGACGGCAGTGATGAATTAGAAGAGGCACTAAACAGCAACAGTGATTTTACCGATGCCTTTACCGGATTGACGGCCAACACCGAAATCCTCAACTTCAAAGACTATCTTTTGAACAAATCCACGAGCCTTGCCGACTATATGGACAGTGACGAGAAGGTGGATCTGCTTTCCCTGGCCGCCAAAAGCGACTTGATCAAATCCGCCGGCACCTCCCTGTCAGCCCTGTGGAGCATGAGCCGCTCGGAAACGGAATACACGTATACCTACGAATACAGCGGATCACAAACCACTTAATCTCACCGGACATTGATTCCCATCCGATTTTTTTAAAGCAAAATATTGTCTGCCGCCATGTTTTGTTTTATAGGTGGCATAAAGGCTATGAAAAGAATCGGATTTCATAATTTGCGGACCTGTTCCGACGGTCCCATGGGACGGCCGGGGGCCTCGGTTTCGGGGACCATCATGGCCAGTTTCGAATTTGAGCGGGAAATCGAATTTTTGTTCCCCTATATCAATGCCATGGCCCGGCACTGTGAGTTTCACAAACATTTCCGGCTTCTCAGGTTTAAATTTGAAGGGTCCCACTGTGTTCTGTATCCTAAAAAGTGCATTATTTCCCCTCTCCGGGACCAGGAACATGCCCGGACCTTTGTTGACAACCTCATGGGGTTTCTCAATGACATCCTGGAAAAAAAAGATGAAATCCCCCCTAAGTCCAGACATTTTGAACAGGTGCCGGTCACCGAGATCATTAAAATCCTGCCCGGGACCAACTGCGGGGAATGCGGGCTGAAAACCTGCATGGCCTTCGCCGCCATGCTTTCCAAACAGCGGGTTCATCCCCGGGACTGCCCCTATATGGCACAGCCCGTCCGGGAACAGATTACCTATCCGGTGCTGGACAAACAGGGCCGGCAGCTTTCCCAGGTGACATTTCAGGTGGACCCGTCGCCCCCGTCCTTTGACGTTCCCCATACCCCTTTGGACAAAAAAGAGTCATCCCCCCATCCTGACCGGCCTGAGCCCCTTTCTGATGCCACTTCCTTGAAAAAGGGCCCTCCCGGCAATGTCCGGAACATGGCACTTCCCGATCCCTTGAGCCCAAGAGAATTAGAAGTGCTTTCCCACATGGGCCAGGGACTGACCAACCGGGAAATATCCGACGACCTCTGCATCAGCCCCCATACGGTCAAAACCCATGTGGTGAATATCTTTAACAAGTTAGGTGTCAACCACAGAACCCAGGCGGTAGTGTGGGCTGCCAGGCAGGGACTCATATAATTTTTTTTGCCAAAATCCCCTTTTTGGGGGATGTGAATTACACCCTGATATGGCAAATTACCTGTAATATTTTTTATATGAAAGTCTCACTAACGTCCTGAGAAGACTTTCATTATTCGTTGTGGACCGGTTCTTGGTTGGATAACCAAAGGCGGTCCGTGACCGTTATTGGACCCTAAAAAAGAAAAGGACCGGTTATGTTTGCCAATGCAATGGAAGTATTCAAGCTTTTAGATAAATCAAATTGTAAAAAATGTAATGAACCCACATGCCTTGCTTTTGCGTCCAAGGTGTTTTTAGGAAAAAAAACCCTGGACATGTGCCCGTCCATTGATCCTGAAATCCTTAAACAGCATGCCCCTGACCCAGGCCACGGTGCCAAGGATGACAATAAGGATAAATTTATGGCGGATCTGAAGTCACAGCTTGCCCAATGCGATCTTGAACAGGCCGCCAAAAGGATCGGGGGAAGTTATAAAAACGGGCGGCTCACCCTGAAAATATTTGGAAAGCCCTTTTCTTTGGATAACCAGGGGAAAATTTATACCGATATTCATACCATTCCCTGGCTGGTGATCCCGGTATTGTCTTATGTGCTTTATGCCAAAGGGGAACCCCTGACAGGGAAGTGGATGGCTTACAGGGAAATTGAAAACGCAAGGGAAAAAAACGGATTATTTGTGCAGCGCACGGAAAAACCCTTGCAGAAAATTGCCGATGCCCACCCCGGGCTGTTTGAAGACCTGGCCATGATCTTTAACGGCAGGCAAACAGACAACCTGTATGATTCGGACATTTCCATGGTAATGACGCCCCTGCCCCTGGTCCCGTTTCTGATTTGCTACTGGAAACCTGAAGAAGGGATGGAATCAGACCTTCGTATCTTTTTTGACTCTACCGCCTCGGTCAATGCCGGGGCCGATGCCGTGTTCAACCTGGCCGCCGGGACCGTCCGGATGTTTGAAAAACTGACAGATACCCATGGGTGGGAAAAAGCGGATATCTAAAAATAACCACATAGATTCAATGCATTATTTTTTTCCTTTCCTTGACAAGAAGCGTTTTTCTGTCCTAACTTGGGGGAGAAAAAACAAAAAGCGTGTAAGTTTTCGCGGTTCATTCATTCAAATTTGAAACAAAAAAGGAGAAAAAGATGAAAAAGACTTTTGTTATGGCTCTGGCCCTGCTGGTTGGCATCAGCTTTATGGTAACCGCCACCCCGACCACTGCTCAGGCAAAACTCACCTTTGTCACCATCGGTACCGGCGGCATTACCGGGGTTTACTACCCCACGGGCGGCGCCATCGCCAAAATGGTCAATGCAAAGAGAAAAGAGTACGGGATCCGGGCCACCGTGGAATCCACCGGCGGATCGGTTTTCAACATCAATGCCATCATGGCCGGGGACTTAGAATTCGGTGTGACCCAGTCCGACCGCCAGTACCAGGCATGGGAAGGGATTGCCGACTGGAAGGATAAGGGTCCCCAAAAGGACCTTAGGGCCGTATTCTCCATTCATCCGGAAACCGTTGACCTCATCGCTGCCGTGGATGCGGGGATTAACACCCTCCAGGACCTTAAAGGCAAACGGGTCAATGTGGGCAACGTGGGATCCGGGTACCGGAAAAACGCCATTGACGCCCTGACCGCCAACGGCATTGATTTTGAAAAAGACTTTCATGCCGAAAGCCTTAAAGCCGCAGAAGCCCCCGGGCTGATCCAGGACAACCGGATTGATGCCGCATTTTATACGGTGGGCCATCCCAGCGGATACTACAAAGAGGCCACCTCCGGTACCCGGAAGGTGAAATTTATTCCCGTCACGGGCATTGACAGCCTGCTGGCCAAATATCCCTACTATGCCAAAGCCGTGACCCTGGTCACCCAGTATTATCCGGGTGCCGCCAACACAGAAGACGTGCCCACCTTTGGCGTGAAAGCCACCTTTGTCACATCGGCCAAAGTGGCGGACGATGTGGTTTACGCCATTGTCAAAGAAGTTTTTGATAATTTCGAGGATTTTAAGAAGCTTCATCCCGCCTATGCCGGCCTGACCAAAGAAAGTATGTTGGAAGGCCTGTCTGCACCATTTCATCCCGGCGCTTTGAAATACTATAAAGAAGTCGGGCTCAAGTAAATCTTTAGCGTGTTATATTGCGGGCAACGGCTCACCGGCAGCCGCTGCCCGTTTTCATACAGTGCATTGGGAATGGCGCAGCCTTCCTGATGCCGGCAACCCTTATTTCACCTTTTGAGGATATGGGACCTGCATCATGAGTAGAATTACCATTGACGAACAGGATGACGGCCTGGAAATTGCCAGGCGGATGGCTGAAGAAGAAGAGGGAATGGGGCGCAGGCCTGAAGGGTTGTCCCGGTGGGTTATCCCGTCGGTATGCGTGGCATGGAGCGCTTTTCAACTGTCCATTGCCAGCTGGCTGATCCTGGATTCCACATTCATCCGGGCCATTCATTTAGGGTTTGCCCTCCTGGTGGTCTATCTGAACTACCCTATGTTTAAAAAAACCAAACTGGGCTTAAACTTCCTGGCCAGCAAAAACAAAATTCTTCTCATTGATTATGTCATTGCCATTGTTGCCGCATTTTCAGCGTTATATATTGCCATTGATTTTGAAGGGATGACCCTTCGCTACGGGTCGCCCATTTTCAGGGACCTGGCCCTGGGGGCACTGCTGGTGGTCCTCTTGCTGGAGGCCACCCGTCGGGTCATTGGTCCTGCCCTGCCGGTTATCGGCATTGCCTTTATTGCCTATGCCTTTTTGGGACCCCATATGCCGGACCTCATCGCTTTTAAAGGGGTCTCTTTGAACCGTTTTGTAGGCCAGATGACCATGTCCACGGAAGGCATTTACGGGATTCCCCTGGATGTATCGGCCACCATCGTGTTTCTCTTTGTCCTGTTCGGGGCCATGCTGGACAAGGCGGGTGCCGGCCACTATTTCATCCAGCTGGCACTCAGCCTTCTGGGGGGATTTAAAGGCGGGCCGGCCAAGGCGGCCATCCTGGGCAGCGGGCTGACCGGCCTGGTTTCAGGCTCCAGTATTGCCAACATCGTTACCACCGGAACCTTTACCATCCCCCTGATGAAAAAGGTGGGATATCCGGCCAAAAAGGCGGCCGCCATAGAGGTGGCCGCCAGTACCGACGGGCAGCTGGCCCCGCCCATCATGGGGGCGGCCGCCTTTATCATAGCCGAATACGTCAATGTCCCTTATGTGGAGGTCATCAAGGCCGCGGCTGTGCCGGCCTTTGCCTCCTACGCAGCCCTGTTTTACATCACCCACATTGAAGCCTCCAAACTGGGTTTAAGGGGCATGCCCAAAGCAGAGCTCCCCCCGTTTTTCAAAACCCTGATTTCCGGGGCCCATTACCTGTTGCCCTTATGTCTGTTGCTCTATGAACTGATTGTGGTCCGGCACTCGCCGGAACTCGCCGCCTTCCGGGCCATCTGGCTGATGGCGCTGGTCATGCTGATCCAGCACCCGGTCCGGGCCTTTTTGGGCAGACAGCCCATGGGACCGGCCTTCAGGCAAAGTATTGAGGATATTTTTTCAGCCCTTGCCACGGGCGCCCGGAACATGGTGTCCGTGGCCCTTGCCACGGCGGCTGCCGGAATCATTGTGGGCGTGGTGGCCTTGGGGCTTGGCCAGTTGATCACGGCCATTATCGACACCCTGTCCGGGGGCAACATCTTTTTTATGCTCATCATTACCGCCATGGCCAGCCTGATTATCGGCATGGGGCTGCCCACCACGGCCACCTATATTGTCATGGCGTCTTTAACGGCGCCGGCCATCGTGGATATCGGGGCCATGAACGACTTTATCGTCCCCTTGATGTCAGCCCACCTGTTCTGTTTTTACTTTGGGATCCTGGCCGATGACACCCCGCCGGTAGGGCTTGCCGCCTATGCGGCCGCAGCCATTGCCAAGTCACCGCCCATTCCTACGGGGATCCAGGGGTTTATGTACGATATCCGAACTGCTATCCTGCCCTTTATGTTCATTTTCAATGCCGATCTGATCCTTGACAACGTTTACAGCTGGCCCCAAGGAATTTTGATCTTTTTAATGGCATGCATGGGAAATTTCGCTTTTGCCTCGGCCACCCAGGGGTGGTTTGTGGCCAAAAACAAGATCTGGGAAATTCCGTTATTTCTTTGCGTAACCCTTATTCTGATGCGGCCGGACCTGATCGCCTCCCTGGCGGGTATTCCCCAGGATCAGCGGTACTGGATGTATCTGGCCGGGTTAGCGCTTTTCGGATTGCTTTATTTGATCCAGCGGCCAAGAAGGCCGGTCGATGCGTGAAACCAAAGTTATCCATTTTTTCGTGGCCTTGTATCTTAAGTATATATAGCCCAAATACAGGCTCGGGTTTATAAACCAACCCTAAAAAAGGAGTGGCCCCTCATGGTGAAAAAAATTCTGGTTGCCCTGGAGTTTGCGGACTATACCAAGGAAACCTTTGACTATGCGGTAAGTATTGCCGACCGCTTTGACGCCGAACTGATCATCGCCAGCGTTATCAACCACAGGGATGTCGAAGCGGTGAGTGCGATCTCCGCCATGGGATACAAGGTAGACGGCGAACACTACATCAAGGGCGTCAAAGAAGAACGGCGGAAAATGCTCGAAGACATCCTGGAAACTTCCCCTTACACCCACGACCACATCCGCCTGGTTTTCAAGGTAGGCCATCCCGTGGAAAAACTGCTGGGTATCATTGTTCAGGAAGATGTGGACCTTGTGGTCATGGGGGTCAAGGGCCGAACCGATGCCAAAGCCGTGCTCATCGGTTCTGTTGCGGAAAAAATCTTCAGGAAATCACCGGTCCCGGTGGTCTCTTTCCGGGACCCCAAAAGCGCTGAACGGCTCAGAAAGCGGATTCACATCGATTAAATCATATCCAGAATCCGGTCCTTGTTTTTCTTATCCAGCCCCAGGATCTGCCGGGCCTCGTCCGGGCCGGCAATGGGTCTTCCCACGGTTTTGGCAATGGCGGCAACCGCTTCTACCAGCTTGGGGTTGGAGGCCTTGGACCCGTCGGGCATAAACAGATTGTCCTCTAGACCGACCCTGACATGGCCGCCCATGGCGATGGCGGCGGCGGCCAGGGGGATTTCATTTCTTCCAATGCCCGATACGGTCCAGGTGGCGCCTTCAGGGATACTGTCGCTTAAGAAAACCAGGTTTCTCACGCTACCCGGCATGGACCCCGGGGCCCCCAAAACAAAATTAAAGTGCAGGGGAGCGGTCAAATACCCTTTCTTTAAAAGAAACCGCGCGTTATTGATCATGCCGGCTTCAAAAATCTCGATTTCCGGCTTTACCCCGGTTTCCTGAAAGACCTTTGCCAGAAACTCAATGAACGGGGGGGAATTTTCATAAATAATCCCGGGAAGGTTGTTGGAGCCGGTGGTAAATGATCCCATTTCCGGCAGCAGCCTGACTGGACAGGCTCTGTCCTCCCAGTCTTTTCCGGCCCTGGCCCCTGTGGACAGCTGGACAATCACATCCGGGCAGGCCTGTTTAACCTCTCTTGCAATGGCTTTATATACCTCAATATCCAGGCTGGGCTTTTCCTTTGCATCTCTGGCATGAATATGAAACAGGGCAGCGCCGGCATCGGCACAGGCTTTGACATCCCGGGCAATCTGTTCCGGGGTAACCGGCAGGGCCGGGTTCATCTCCCGGGTGGGCACATTTCCGGTTAAAGCGGTTGTAATGATTAATTTTTCCAAAAGAATCCACCTTTCTGCATCCAAGTCGCTGATAGTTTAAACAGCGGAATGTAATGTTCGTTATATTTTTTTAGAAAATAATGTAATATCTATTGCAGGTCAAGTTTTATTTTGGTACAGTCGGTTCTAACAGGCAACGACATATAAGAACGAAACTTATGCTTAACCCAGACTTGCTCATTTCCCAGAAACCCCTTCCCCACCTGACGCCTGCCCAGGAAAAGATACTTGAATTCCTGCTTGCCCGGCCTGACAAGGTCGCCTATATGAGCAGCGCTGAGCTTGCCGAGTCCCTTTCCATGTCCAATGCCACCGTGGTCCGGTTCTGCCAGCATATCGGCTTTAAAGGGTACATAGACCTTCAACGACACATCAGAGAACTGATCAAGGCCAGACTCACCCTGCCCCAGCGGATCCAGAAAAAATCCCCCCATATCAGGGAAACCGCAGACATCTTAAGAACTGTCCTGAAAAGTGACCAGGCCAACCTCTCCGCTGTCATGAAAAATGTATCCCCTTTGCTGTTTGAAACGCTGGTCCATGAAATTCACCAACGCCGGGAAATCTGGGTCCTGGGGCTGCGCTCATTTTTCGGTCCGGCCCACAGCTTTGCCACCACCCTGGGGTTTCTGGCCAGGAAGGCCCATTTAATTACCCTGGATGCCGGCACGGTCTGGGATTATATCCAGCCCGGGCTCAATAAGGAGGCCCTTTTGGTTGCCATCTCCTTTCCCCGTTACTGCACGCTCACCCTTGACATTGCCCGGCAGTTTTTTGAAGAAGGGGCCACGGTGGCCGCCATTACCGACTCGGTCTCTTCTCCGCTGGCCCGGCACAGCAGCCTGGTGATTCCGTTGCCCTGCTGGATTGATTCGTTTTTTGAATCCTCGGTGGCGGTGACCGGTTTTTTTAACGCCGTGCTGGCCGGCGTTTCATACCTTGACGGGGCAAAAACCATGTCAAGGCTCCAGCATTTAGAAGAGATCTGGACCCGGAAGGGGGTCTATCTTTACCCTGACGCGGGACCTTCTCCTTCCTGGGCAGACCAGTTTACCGACAACCCTGAACCCTGAGGAACAAAAAATGGGATTTGGAAGAACCATCCCCAGAAATTTTCTGGCCAACAACCCAAGAGCCGTAGAAGCCCACGGCATCTACATCTATGATGAACATGGAAAAGATTATATCGACGGCTGCTCGGGCGCCCTGGTGTCCAACCTGGGCCACGGCATCGATCAGATCATCGACGACATTGCCTATCAAATGAAACACCTGGATTTTGCCCACCCGTCCCGGTGGAACCACAGTGCCTGCCAGGATGCGGCAGACCAGATCTGCGAACTGACCCCTGAAGGTATCAACTACTGCTGGTTTGTCTCAGGCGGTTCCGAGGCCGTGGAATCCGCCGTTAAAATGGCCCGCCAGTACTATGTGGAACGGGACGGAAAAGACAGCCCCAAGTTCAAGCTGATCAGCCGGCACTGTTCCTACCACGGGGCCACCATCGGCACCATGTCCGTGGGCGGCAGTTCCAAGAGGACCGACGCATTCCAGCCGCTGCTCAACCCGTCTGCCAAGATTCCGGCCACCTATCTCTACCGGAAACCGGCTGACATGACAGCGGCCGAGTTTAACCGGCACTGCATTTTATCCCTTGAAGAGGCCATCATCGAGCAGGGCCCGGAGAATGTCATGGCCTTTATTGCCGAGCCCATTGTGGGGTCCGCCGGCGGGGCCATCATGCCCGACGATACCTACTGGCCCGGTATCCGGCGTATCTGTGACAAGTATGACGTGCTGCTCATTGCCGATGAGGTCATGACCGGGTTTGGCCGGACGGGCAAGGCCTTTGGGGTGGACCACTGGCAGGTGGTGCCCGATATCATTGCCTCGGCCAAGGGCATGGCTGCCGGCTATGTTCCCACCGGGGGCATTTTTGTCAAAGAAACCATTATTGATGTGATCAAACAGGGCAGCAGCCGCTTTATCCACGGCCACACCTATAATTCTAATCCGGTTTCCTGCCGGGCTGTGGCCAGCGTCCTTGCCTATATCAGGGCCCACAACCTGATTGAAGAAACCTGGAAAAACGGAAAGCTTCTGGGGGCAGGCCTCAAGGAACTGGCCGGACAAAGCCCCTATATCGGTGATGTCCGGGGAACCGGATTTATGTGGGCCATGGAAATTGTCCATGACAAGGAAACCAAACAGCCCTTTGCTTCAGAAGAAAACGCCGGGGAAAGGGCCTTATCCGCCTGCCTTGATGCGGGCCTCATTGTTTACCCCGGCGGATGCCACATCAACGGGGTGGACACCAGCATCTTTCTGATTGCCCCTCCCCTGGTCACCACCCCCGAAGAGATAGGCAAACTTCTGGACCGACTGGGAACCGGCCTCAAAACCTTCAGCGCGGACATGAACGCCCGGCATCGAAAGCTTGAAAACTTGCCGGCTTGACAGAAAAAAAGCCTGTAGCACTAATGGTTCCCAGGAAGGTTCCGTGTAATCTTCCGACTGTTTGATTGATCTGTGCGGATAATAATGTATAAAATTGGGACTTGGGATATGGGACTTGGGACTTGGGGAGGCCATGGATACGGCAATCCCCAAGTCCCATATCCCAAGTCCAAAGTCCATTTTTTTAGATATACCTTATTCCCATACATCCAATCACCCTGGGCTGCCCGCCCCGCCATCCCCTTATTTTTTGCGTTTCTTTTTAAGCAGTTTTTTATGTCTGTCCCTGAGTTCTTCGGGCCTTAAGGCAGACCCCCTGCCCGACAGGCTCGGATTGGTCATGAAAAACTGATGGGCATTGAAGGGTTCTCCCCGGTCTGAAATGACCCGGGTGTAGGTGCCGTCAGAGTTTAAGGTCCAGGTCTGCTCGTTGTCCCTTAAGTTGGCCACCATGATCTGATCCAGGATCTGCTGATGAACCGTGGGGTTGGTGATGGGGACCAGGGTTTCAATCCTTCGGTTCAGGTTCCTGGGCATCCAGTCGGCCGAGGAAATATAGACCTTTGCCTGGGGAGACGGCAATTCATGGCCGTTGCCGAAACAGGCAATCCTGGAATGCTCCAGAAACCTCCCCACAATGGATTTAACCCGGATATTGTCGCTGAATCCGGGGATACCCGGCCTCAGGCAGCAGATCCCCCGGACCACCAGATCAATCTGAACCCCGGCCTGGGAGGCCCTGTAAAGGGCGTCGATGATTTTGGAATCCACCAGGGAGTTCATCTTTGCCCAGATCTGCCCGGGCTTTCCTCCCCGGACAAAAGCCGCTTCTTGTTCAATATTTTCCAGGAGCCGCTCCCTTAAGGTCAAGGGGGCAATATCCACCATTTTCAGGTTAACGGGCCTGGCATAGCCGGTCATGTAATTGAAAATCTGCATGACATCCAGGCAGATCTCATGATCACAGGTAAAAAAGGAAAGATCCGTGTAGATTTTGGCGGTAATGGGGTGGTAATTGCCCGTCCCCAGATGGGCATAGGATTTAAAGGTGTCCCCTTCCTTTCTGACCACCAGGGAGAGCTTGGCATGGGTCTTTAAATGAATGATGCCGAAAACCACCTGGGCCCCGGCCCGCTCAAGCTTTCTGGCCAGTTCGATGTTGTTTTCCTCATCAAACCGGGCCTTGAGTTCAACCATGGCCGTGACGTTTTTCCCGGCTTCAGCCGCCTCAATCAGGGCCTGGACAATGGGGGAGTGCTCGTTGGTCCGGTACAAAGTCTGCTTGATGGTGACCACATCCTTATCCAGGCTGGCCTGGCGGATGAACTTGACCACCACATCAAAACTTTCATAGGGGTGGTGAACCAAGATATCCTTGGTGCTGATGGCCTCAAAACAGTCGCCGTCAAAATCCCGGATCCGTTCGGGAAACCTGGCATGGTATTTGGGGAACAGCAGCTCGGGCCGGTCATCAACAATGAGTTCGCTAAAATCGGACAGGCCCATATACCGGGTCCTGAAGATGTCTTCTTGCAGCACATGGAGCTGGCGCCGGATAAATTCCACCAGCTCTTCGGGCATATGCTCATCCACAGTGAGCCGGACCACATTCCCCCGCCGCCGCCGGCTGATGGCGGACCGGAAGGTTCTGACCAGGTCTTCGGCCTCTTCGTCAATCTCAAGTTCACTGTCCCGGATCACCTGGAATATGCCTGAAGTCAGCAGTTCATATCCCGGGAAAAGATTTTTATAGTGAATCCCGATGACCTGGGACAGCGAAATGAACCGGATGGATTCTCCTGGAATCCTTATATAACGCTCTAACTGTGAGGGAAGGATGATGATGGCAATCATAGATTTCCCGTCTTTTTCATCCTTTAAATCAAGGACCATGCCATACCCCAAATTGGGAATAAAGGGAAATGGGTGGGCCGGGTCAACGGCTAAAGGACTTAAGACCGGAAAAATCTCGTTCTGGAATTTGAGGTCAAGCCAGGATTTCTCATCCGGGGCCATCTCTTCCGGAGATATGATGTAGATGGATTTTTCATTAAAATCCTTTGACAGGGAATCGACACATTCCAGGGCCTTTTTGTGAAGGCCCGCGACTTCCTGTTCAATGGCTTTTAACTGCTCCAGCGGGGTCATGTTGTCCGGGCTTTCACTTTTCGCCCCGGTGTTGACCTGGGCCTTGAGGCCTGCCACACGGACCATGTAGAACTCATCCAAATTGGAGGCGGAAATGGACAGAAACCGCAGCCGCTCCAGAAACGGATGCTTTGGATTAAAGCCCTCTTCAAGGACCCGTCTGTTAAATTGCAGCCAGGACAATTCTCTGTTGATGAACCGTTCAGGGGTATTAAAATCGATTGGGGGTTGATGTGAAATTTTAGGCTGTTCGTTCATGACCTGCTCGTCTTCTAAAGGGTTTCTTTCATCCAAAATCTATTGGGTTATTCAGTTTACACATGAAATGCTAAGAAATTGTTAGGAAGATAATTTTTTCAACATCAAAATACAGGTAATGGATTGATCGGATCCAAATCCGACTTATGGTATGTGGCAAAACAATGTTGGCAGACAGACAGGAAAGAACAAAAAAAATGAAAAATGCATTAGACCATGTAAAAGAGATCACCCTCATGGGACCTGGCCCCTCCTGTGTTGATCATAGTGTGTATCAGGCCATGGCCAAACCCACCATGGGCCACCTGGACCCCGGTTTTATCCGGATCATGGATCAGATCAAAATCCAGCTCCAGGAGCTGTTGAATACCGGCAACCGGCTGACCATCCCCATATCAGGGACCGGGTCCGCCGGCATGGAATGCAGTTTTGTCAACCTGATCGAAAAAGATGATCCGGTACTGATCCTGACCAACGGGGTATTCGGCATGAGAATGCAGGATGTGGCGCAACGGCTTGGAGCAAATGTGGATGTCCTGGCGTTTGAATGGGGGACCCCGGTTCTCCCGGATGATGTTCAACAGCAGCTGAAAAAAAATATATATAAAATGGTGGCTGTTGTCCATGCCGAAACCTCCACCGGGGTAAAAAATCCCATTGCTGAAATCGGCCGTCTTCTAAAAGGAGGTGACACCCTTTATCTGGTGGATGCCGTGACCAGCCTGGGCGGCATGGAAATTCTCATGGATGAATGGGGCATTGATGTCCTGTACTCCGGAACCCAGAAGTGTCTGTCCTGCCCTCCCGGGCTGTCTCCGGTTTCCTTTTCACCCCGGGCCGTTGAGGCCGTTCAGAACAGAAAAGCCAAAGTTCCCAACTGGTACCTGGACCTTTCCATGATCATCAACTACTGGGAGGGGGCCGCCCGGGCCTATCACCACACCGCCCCCATCAACATGCTGTACGGTCTTTACCAGAGCCTTTTTCTGATTCTTCAGGAAGGCAAAGATGCCGTATACCGGCGCCATCTTGAAAATCACCGGCTTCTGGTCAAAGGGCTTGAAGCGTTGGGGCTTTCCATGCTGGCGGACGAACCTTACCGGCTTCCCATGCTCAATTCGGTCCAGATTCCGGACGGGGCTGACGATGCAAAAGTCAGGGCTTCTCTGCTCACTGACCATGCCATTGAAATCGGCGCCGGCTTAGGCCCCCTTGCCGGAAAAATCTGGCGCATCGGCCTTATGGGCCATACGGCCCGGCCGGAGAATGTGGAAAGACTGCTGGCGGCATTGAAATCTGTTTTATAAGCCCTATGTTGAAAAACATAAACCAAATCTGAAACTTTAAGGAGACCTGTTATGCCCTGCACCATAGAAAAAGACCTCATCGAACAGACCATCAGCTTTCACGGCCACAGCTGCCCGGGACTGGCCATCGGGATAAGGACGGCGGAACTTGCCCGGGAACGGCTCAACATCCATCAGTCCGGAGCCGCGTTGTGTGTAACCGAAACAGACATGTGCGGCGTGGATGCCATCCAGTTTCTCACCGGCTGCTCCTTTGGCAAGGGAAACCTGGTTCACCGGGACTTTGGCAAATCCGCCTTTACCTTTTATGACCGGGAAACCGGCAAAGGGTTCAGGGCCCTGTTTCTGGATACCCCGGACCAGAGGAACCCGTCAGAAGAAACCGCCAACCAGACCCGGGAACTCATGGCCAGGGCACTCAAAGGAGAAGTCACACCGGATGAGCAGGTTCTGGTTCAGCAGCGGCGGGAGCAGCGGATCAAAGATATCATGGAGGCCTCCCTTGAGGACCTGTTCACCGTGGAAGACATTGACGTTCCCCCGGTAAGGCCGGCCCGGATCCTTAAAAGCATCACCTGTGACATCTGCGGGGAAAAAACCATGGAAACACGGATCCGCCTGTTCGAAGGCCAGAGCCTGTGCATTCCCTGCTTTCTGGAAAAAGAACAAAAAATATAATCCGGGGCTCGCCACGGTTTGAGAATAGGGTTCAAGCATTCTCATAAACCGCTGATACCATTTAAAAGCCAGACCTTCTTCCATCCGCTCAAAGATGGACAGGCCCAAGCCCCGGTTCATCGGACGGGTAAAGAATGCCGTTGGAAATTTTAAACAGATCCGAAAATGGATCATTAAGCAGATCCAGGTGGCCGTCCAGGTCAGCATATTCGATATTTGACCGGCTCAGGGCAAAATGAAGGCCGGCGGCAATCCCTAAGGCCGATTCATCCATGCACCCGACCATCACCTCCATGCCGGCGGCTTTGGCCACCGAGTTGATGTGAAGGGATTCAAAAATCCCGCCCATTTTCATCAGCTTGATATTGATCATGTCAATGTGGCCATTGCTGGCCAGCCGGAACGCATCTTTGAGGGTCATGATGCTTTCATCGGCCATCACCGGGATATCCACCGAACGGGTTACCCGGCCGAGCCGATCATCCGCTTTTTTGCTCACGGGCTGCTCAATAATTTCAAGGTCTGCCGTTCTGACCTGCGTCATGAACGCCACGGACTGTTCATAATTATACCCCTGGTTGGCATCAAACCGGAGGGTAAACTTTCTGCCAAACCGCTCGCGCATCTTGAGAATTTTTTCAGCATCCGCCTCAGGATCAATGCCGCCTTTGAGCTTGATGATAAAAAAGCCGTCTTTCAGATGCCTGCCCACCTGTTCCAGGGTTTCTTCAAGGGGGAGGATACCGATGGTGATACTGGTGGGAATGCTTTCCCGGTATCCGCCCAGGAGCCGGAAAAGGGGGATCCCGGCCTTGCGCGCCATGATGTCATAAAGGGCCATATCCACCATTGCCCTGGCCGAAGATGCAAAGGGAATCTTTCCTTTCAAATCTTCCATGACCCTGGCAAGGCAAAAGGGCGATCTGCCGGTCAGCATCTCCCGGATAATGCCTCGGGCAAATCCGACTACCTCTTCGGGGGTTTCGCCGGTAACAGCCTTATCCGGGGCCGCACACCCCCAGCCGGTTATACCTGCATCGGTTTCAACACGAAGAATGATGTTGGTGCAGCTGCTGATGGTTTCATAAGCAATGGTGTAGGGTGCCGCCAGGGGCATATCCAGTCTGAAATGGTCAACTCTTGTAATTTTCATATCCGCGCCTGTTTTGGTAAGCGTCATCTGACGGGGGGGGGCTGACGGTCTCGACAAACCCAGTCACAACGGTCATTTTTTGATGTGCTTTTTTAATAGCGCAACCAGCTCGTCCGCGCCGTCTTCAAGCACATCAAAAGCCGGAAGGCCTGTCTCCCGCCGGGTCTGCGCCAGGGCAGCCGGTATCTGATGTTTGTCCATGTCTTCGTGGTTGAGAGTGACGGCCATCACTTTTTTGCCGGATATGACCTCAATGGCATTGATCTGTTCGGGCAGGCCATGAAGGGCATACCCGGGAAAACCGTCGTATTCCCTTCGCATGGGGGCATGCTGAA
This sequence comes from uncultured Desulfospira sp., assembly GCA_963663165.1. Lineage (GTDB taxonomy): Bacteria > Desulfobacterota > Desulfobacteria > Desulfobacterales > Desulfobacteraceae > Desulfospira. The sequence goes on from OY760175.1 coordinate 3,406,762, forward strand.
GGATGACGTAATCGGGGCGTCCCGCAGCCAGGATTTCAAACCCGCCCGGATAGGCCGGGTTCATCAGGCTGCCCTGCCCCTCAATCAGAATGATATCGGGATGTTCGTTTTTCCAGGCTTCATATACCGCATGTTCAATTTCTCCGGAGACAAAATCATTGATACAGCTGTCCATGATCATGGAATATTTGGCCCCCTGCATCCAGGCGGTCTGGCCGGTGCCCACCATCTGGGCCTTCAGCCCTGATTTTTCAGCGGCGTGCACGATAATCCAGGCCGTGGTCCGCTTGCCCACAGCGGAATCCGTTCCCAGGACGGCAATTTTAAGACAGGCCACCGCTTCTATCTTTCCGGTGAAAAAATGGAGGTCATCCCGGTCCGGGGTCCGCCGGATGTCCCTGATCCGGCAGTTGTTTTGCCGGGCGATCCGGGTGAACCGTTCGTTCTTATAAAGGAAATCATGAAGCCCGCTGTCCACATTGAGCCCGGCTTTAAGCGCCTCTTCTACGGCATCCGCCCCTTCAGCGGGCAGGCGTCCGCCGTCCGGGGCAAGGCCGATGACCAGTGTTCCAGGCCGCCTGTCCGGACCAAGCCGGTCCATGGCCTCTTTGAAACTTTCAAATATAGGGATGCCGTTGGGTCTGCCGTCCAGGACCATGCCCGAATCCTTGCCGGCGTAAACCGGGTCAATCACCCCGGCGATCTCATACCGCCGGGTGAAGCGGACCAGGCCGTGGGCGGTCTTGCCTTCCGGCGTGTTGAATGCGCCGCCGGCATAAACCAGGGCCCTGCCGTCAATGGTGTCTTTCATGTCTAGTACCTCCCTGTCAGTATGGCCACATACCGATCATTGGAAAAGGGTTCTTTTTCATGTTTTTCCAGCATGGCCACCAACCCGGCCGTGGATGCGGGCAGAATCCGGTAGCCCTCTTTTTTATGAAGAAACGTGCTCATTTCTTTCATTTTACGGTCACTGATATGGCGGGCATCCCCATTGGTCTGCCGAAGCGCCCACAGGGCCTCATCCCCGTCAAAACTGTGCCAGTTGATCAGGGGCTCGTTGATGGCCGTTTCCTTAAGCTTTTCCGGATCAATGTCGCGGCATTGATCATATCCTGCCTTAAAAGAAGAAATAATGGGATTTTTATGGGCCGACGACCCGGCCACAAAAATGGGAACCCGGGAGGTTTTCCCGCGTTTATGAAGGCTGACAAATCCCCTGTAAACGCCGGCCAGAAGTGTCCCGTTGGACACGGGGGCGGCGACATACTTAGGGGCGTCCCTGAGCTGGTCGTAAATTTCATTGGCTATCTGGGCATAGGCGGATATCTGAAGAGGGGTATTGGCCCCGCCCGGGTTGGCGTCATACCATCCGTTTTCACCGGCCAGCCGGCTGGATTCCCGGACCGTATCCTCGTAGGAACCCGGCAGCCGGATAATCTGTGCGTCAAATGCTTCCATCTCTTTAATCCGCTCGGTATGATAGGAATCCGGAATATAAATCCGGCATGACAGTCCGGCAAGAAAAGCGGCAAAGGCCACCGCAACCCCGTAGTTCCCGCAGGTGGCCAGGGAAATAACGTCATATTCCCGCCTGAAGGCGTCATGAACCTGGGCAAAGGCGATCCGGTCTTTCTGGGTGCCCGAGGGGTTTTCCCCTTCAAATTTGATGTAAAGCTGATGGATGTCCAGTTCCCGCTCCAGATTGCGGGCCCGGTTCAGGGAGGTGTCCCCGATCTCCATGCTGGTAATATCCTCAAAGGATTCAAGGCGGTCCACCATGGAAAGGCTTTTATCCTTTATGGATTCGCTTAAGGCCCGGACCTCTTTTGTAACCGTTATCTGAGCGGACCTGACGCCGTCCAGAAGATTCATAACTTTGTTCAAAACCGTGGATGTATCCTTAAAAATTTAAAAAAAGGTCGATAAAAACAATCCTTCTTGGGTGTCCATTCTTCCAGGCAGCGGGCCTTGACCGGAATAACACGAAAATTCAAAGGGTTGTTACCCCCTTTAGAATAGACCTGCCCATCAGGGTATCCTCTCCTGAACCGATATTTTATCGGATATTAAATATGACCGGAACAGAGTCAAGAGAGGCGTAAAAAAATACTGGAAAATACGAAAATTGCCGGTTCATCCGGTACGGTTTTGGGCGGAAGGTTTTCGGAGCAGCCCCCTGATGTCCGGGCTTCCCGCCCGGTCCGGCCACAGGGCTGCCGGCCGGTCCTACTCGGGCTTGAATGTATCAGCGTCCTGCGGCACAGTGTGTGCGGTTTCGTGGGGTAGGGTCTGCGGGTCTGCCGTATTTGACCCGAACGTAGTTGAACTGCCTTTAGTGAACCCATCGGCCCCGAGCGAGTCGCTGGACTTCTGTGCTTTCACACCGTCGTTGACTCTTACACCGGACAACTCTGCGCCCAGCGACGTCTTGATTTCATCCTGATGGGGGGCCGGGCATGATTGACACGCCGAACCCACGGGCTGGTCCGAGAAGTTGGCTTCGGAGTCCCTCCGGGCCTGTGCCATAGCCCCGCTTGTGCCGGTATCGGTCATGCCGTTTCCTCCGGTTCGGCCGGAACAATACCGCCGGCCTGTTCAGAGTGCAGCTGCGCCTGGTCAAAGAGGCGTTCCGCCTTGACCGGGGGATCAGTAATCTGCTCGTCCTGAAGAATCCCGGCCGCCCAGGACAGCTCTTTGTCTGTGTCAAAATCGCGCCCAAAAGCAAACATCACGTCAATATAGCGGCACACGTCACGTTCGGCTGTTATACCGTAGGTTTCAGCCCTCTCCATCCCGTGTTGTACCGCCTTGCGCGTCTCCTGCTCGCCCAACGCCGCCACCGGGTCAGGGAAACACCTGAGCAGATGCGCCACCATCCGGTCCTCGAACTGCCTGCGCGCGTACTCAAAGAATGTTGCCATCTGTTCAGACCGAATACAAAGCATGCTTAACTCCATCGCACAAGAATAGGGATTTGCTTTTTGCCAAAGAAAGCATCAAAAATCCCGAAAGTTTAAATATTAGATCTCCCCTGGCATAGGCACAACATGTTGTGTTTGTAACAGGGGCAAAAACTTAAGTCAAGACAGAAAGAAAGGAGTCGAAGCCCCTCTGTGGTGTTTGGCGAAAGCCAAACCTCGGTGCCCTCTGTGGTTTAAAAATATGAAATCCCGAAGGGGCTGAATTATTCTTCTTTTATTTGTTTAACACGTTCTTAATGCTTGACAATTTAATACAGGCGTATTAAATCCATTGATTAATACAACCGTATTATTTTTGAAAGGATCATTCATGCCAGAGTCTACCCCCCCAAACACACCCCAAAAATTAGTGGGTGCCGGCATCAGGGTTTTTGCGAAAAAGGGATACCGGGACGCCACGGTTAGGGAAATTTGCAAAGAAGCAGGGGCCGCCAACATTAATGCGGTCAATTATTATTTCGGTTCCAAGGAAAAACTGTACCGTGAAATTCTGGACACCATTTTTTCCGCGTATGACCGGTTTGACCAAGAAAACTGGGGCCGAAAAACACCCCGGGAGCAACTAAGGTCAATGATCTCAAACTTCTGCAACATGCTTTACAAAAACAATGCGTTCGCCTCGGACATTACATCCATTTTTATTTCCGAGATGACCCGGCCCTCCCCGTTCATCAAGGAACTGGTGGATACCTATAACCGGCCCCGGATCAAGCGGCACTTAAAAATGTTCCGGGACCTTTTAGGGGCGGACGCGACAGATGATATGGCCCGGGACTGCCTGGTGTCTGTGGCCGGGCAGCTGCTTTATTACAGCTTTGCATGGCCGGTTTTTTCCCGGCTGTTTCCGGATTATTCCGCTGATGAGCGGTATGAACAATGGGCCGCCCATGTATATGAATTTTCTGTGGGAGGCATTGAGGCCATGCAAAACCGCATCTTCAAAGAAAAGAGGGATACCAATGGGAATTAAGCTTGAATCACAGCCGTTTATAGAGAATGCCGTTAAAACATCCGGTCTGGCGGATTTCGGGGGAGATACATTTAAACCGGGCCTTGAAGCCCTGATCAAATCCCTGAACACCGACCTGGATCTGGCTGAAGGCACTGCAGGTTATTTTCAGCAGATGATCACCCAGATCCTTATCAACCGGCTGCAGGTTACCCGGTTGATTAAAGACCATCCTGAAATTCAAGACGAAAAAATAAAGGCCCCCGTTTTTATCGTTGGACTGCCCAGGACCGGCACCACCATGATCCAGACCCTGATGGCCCTGGACCCCTTGTCCCGGTTCCTGAGAAATTTTGAATCTGCAGGGGCTGTCTGCCCGCCGCCGTCTTTATTGCCCCACAGGCCTGATCCCAGAATTCAGACCGGTCACGATGCCATGGAAGGATTATTCTCAATAAAACCTGAACTGCGGGGCATTAACGGAATTAATTTCATGGCCCTGGGCACCGCGGAATGCCAGAACCTTATGGCCCACGAATTTGTCCATGCGGGCTGGAGCACCGGGTCCAGCCTGTTCGGTCATGGCAATTGGGTGGGGGACTGCGACATGACACCGGCCTATGGCTGGCACAAACGCCTGCTCCAAATGTTCCAGTGGAGACTCCCCAACGAACGATGGGTGCTCAAGGCACCGGTTCATCTGTTCGGCCTGGAGCCCCTTTTGAAGACCTATCCGGATGCCAGAATCATATTTACCCATCGAGACCCGTTTGAGGCCATGCTGTCCGGCGTCAGCATGACTGCCCACTGGACTGAGCTTACCACAGGACAGGTGGATATCCCGGCCATAGCAAACTGGTATCCTGCCCTTTGGGCCAAGGGGCTTGAGCGGGGCTTGGCGGTCAGGGATACATTGAGAAAAGAACAGGTTTTTGATGTATTTCATGCCAACCTGAGCCATGATCCGGTCAAATCCATAAAAAAAATTTACGAACACTTTGATATCCCCTTCAGTCAAACGGTCCAAAAACGGATACAGGTCTGGCTGAGGGACAATCCCCGTTCAAAATTCGGCCGCCACGTCTGCAATGCTTCTGAACTGGGAATAGACCCGGACCGGGAAAAAGAACGGTTCGGTTTTTATCTTAACCGCGTTAACTTTGCAGGAGGCGACTAATTGCTACCTGGTTCTCAATTTTAAAATCATCTGGGTCATCTGCTGTGATTTTAAGATACTGGAGAGCTAACCTGGACAAAAAGGCAGCAAGGAAAACCGCGGCGGAACCCTTTTGAGCCCGGACTCAGCGCCAAGGCTATGTTCATTGTTCAATGACGGTTATAATTTTTCGATAATTTTTTCCAATGCCGCATTAAATTCTGCGGGGGTTACCCGGGGAATGAAATGGCCTGAGCCGGGAATCAGGACAACATGGTCATGCAGCGTTTTTTCGTTACCTTCCGGGCCACCGTTGATGTTATATAGCATTGGTGAAAACTTTTTAAGCTCAACCGGCTCTTTTTGTGAATTCCATTTGATGCATTCATACAAGGAACTGATTCCCATCTTATGATCAGCGGCCAACATAGATTGATAAGTTGAATTGACCATATCCGGGTCTGCACCCGGCACAAACATTGACCCCACCGTTTCCTTCAACGCCGCCGGATAATCTTTTTTCAGTTTCTCAAGAAATGCCATTTTCATTTTTTCCGGAACAGAGGCAAGCGGCGTATAGAATGCATCAACGGCAACGATTCCAATCACTTTTTCCCCGAGCAGTTTGGCCGCTTCGATCACTATGGGGCCGCCCATGGAATGGCCGACAAGCACTATTTTTTTAGCGTCAACCTTGTCGGAAACCGCTTTCACATCCCGGGCAAATGCCGGCATTGTAAATTTCTGACGGTCGGTTTCAGAGTCCCCGTGGCCTGCCAGATCCAGCCAAACCACCTTATGGTTACGGGAAAAATAATCCATCTGATGCTGCCATACGGTATGATCACACAACCAGCCGTGAACGAACAAAAGGGTGGTTTCCCCCTGCCCGCAAGCCCCATACGCGATACGGGTACCGGCAGATTCGGCGAATAATTTTTCAGGCTGGCCGACCGGGCTGTTTTTGGCGCAGCCCGGCAAAAACAGCCCTATCATTGCGGCCATCAGGTAAATGGCAATTGTCTTATTTTTTATCATAGTTATTGAAACGGCTTTTTGAATCACAGATCTATTTTCCCCCATTATCAGGCCTCTCAACCGATTAAAATCATCCCGCAGGCAGGTTTAGACTTTTCAGATTTCCATCCTGCCAGTTCCATCAATTTTTTAACGTTTATGCCGAAACCGGACATGGATTGTCTTGCCATATCAGGATGTCTGCATTCGCCTTCACCGGACAGCACATTACATTTTATGTGTTCCCCGCAAAATAATTTTTTACATGAACCGGCCGCATAAGCACAGGATTTTTCATACCCCATTTGCTTTGCCTTATTTTCAATGGATGATCCGATTTCATGCAGCAGCCTGAATATTTCAATCCGCTGATAGGAGTACATAATATCTGAAGGGACTGAAATCTTAAATACCATAGCATCGGTATACTGTTGAATCCGTTTGCGAAACCCATCAGGGCCGCTCACATTGGGCGGACACCTGAATGAGGCCCCATAATTTTCACACGCTGGATTTTGACACAATGCCGCCAGCTCATCGCTGATTTCAATGTTATGGGACATGATCCATGCCGCGTCGGTTGCGCCCAGGCTATGGGCTGTTTGTAACAGCACTTCAAAATTTATTCGGTCTCTTGGTTTAAGGCCACCGTTTTCATCCGTTGATGCGGACCTTGCTGATAAATATTCTTCCCAGGGGTTGCAAACCGGTTTTGCGGCCCAAAGCCTGTCAATGTAACAATCTTCACATAAAATTTCTTCCTTATACTTTCGTTTCTCACCTTCCGGGATCGCTGCGTTGCACTGGCGGCATTTCATATGATTCTTCCTATTCAAAACAGAGTGCGGGCATCTGCGGCTTTCCCGCGGCCCGTTTTTATTCTGCATTCATATTCTGACTTCCTGAAGACTATAATCCGGCTAACGATGAAAAGCCATCACCCTTTTGGGGGATATTCAGCAACATTGCTGAAATTCGTATGTTTTTTTAAGGCCGTTCCGCCCTTGTTTTCGGACCATACTTATGGTACCGAATACCCTGTTTACAAGACTCATTTATAAGGGACATTCCATAAGTTCATGCCCTTACCGGCCTTACACTGCCTTTTCTTCCGGCCACAGGGCACAGTCCCGCCACCTTAAAACCGGAGGGTTCAAATGGATTACGAAGAGATCACTTTTTCCAAGGCCGATGACATTGGGATTTTAGCCCTTGACACCCCTGAAAAGATCAATGCCCTTTCCCGGCAAAAAATCAATGAAATCATCCATGCCCTGGAACGGGTAGCAGAGGATGAATCCGTTAAAGTGCTGATTCTCAAGGCCAATGGAAAACATTTTTGCGCCGGACACGACCTGTCTGAAATGGTGGACCAGGGGACCAAAGAGTACAAGATTATCTTTGACCGGTGTACCCGGATGATGATGATGCTCCACGAAATCCCCCAGCCCGTGATCTGCCAGGTCCAGGGAATTGCCACTGCTGCCGGCTGCCAATTGGCGGCCTGGTGCGATCTGGTGGTGGCGGCGGACAATGCCAGGTTCTCCACCCCCGGGGTCAAGATCGGCCTTTTCTGCACCACCCCCATGGTGGCCATTACCCGGGCCATCGGCAGAAAGGCAGCCATGGAGATGCTGCTTACCGGCCGGGATTTTCCCGCATCCGAGGCCAGGGAACTCGGCCTTGTCAACCGGGTGGTCCCTCTGGAAAACCTGGACACGGAGACCATGGACCTTGCCCGGCAGATTTCCCAGGCCAGCGGGTTTGCTCTGGCCATCGGCAAACAGGGACTTTATGCCCAGGCCGACATGACCGATGCCCAGGCCCTGCACTATGCCAAACATACCATTGTGATGAACAACACCTCTGAAGATGCCCAGAACGGCATCAACGCGTTTTTGAATAAAACTTCGCCTGTGTGGAAGGACCGGTAGCCTGGCCGTCACCCCATGTGCGGATACTTTTTAAGCTGGCTGAACGTAAAAAAACAGCCGGTCAAGCCGGCGATCAGATAGGAAAAGGCCAGGGCAGCAAAAATACCTGCCGGGCCCATATATGGTGATGAGATCCAGGCAACGGGAAAATAAAGAATAAATACCTGGGCCAGAATAAGGCCGGTTGAGTGGACCGGTCTTTTTAACACGTTAAGGGTGGCACAGGCCAGCTGCATCATCCCCAGAAACCCCAAAGCCGGAGGAATGACCCAAAGGTAAACCAGGGCGACTCCGGCCACGTCAGGATCCGTGCTGTAACAATGAACAACAGGCTTTGCCGCCGCTAAAATAAGTATGTAAACGGCCGCACCGTACATCAAAGAAAATTTGTTGGCGGCCTTAATCCCGCAAAGAACCCGGCCGCTATGACCGGCCCCAAGGTTTTGTCCCACGAAAATGGGAACAGCTGCCACCAGTGCATTAACCGCCAGCATGGCAAACAGTTCAATCCTTACCGCAATGCCCAACCCGGCCACGGCATGGCTGCCGTGGGCTGCAACCATGACCGTGACCAGGCCCGAGGCAATGGGAAGGATGAGCCGGCTCAGTATGCTGGGCAGCCCCACAACCATGATCTCCTTTAAGCTGCCGGCCACAGCTGATATGGGTTCGGGCCGGAAACGCAGCACCCCGTGTTTCACTGTTAAAAGACAGAGTACCGCCAAAAAAGATGCCCCCCGGGCAATTACCGTGGCCAGGGCCGCCCCGGCCACCCCCATCCCCTTTACGGAACCCATACCGAATATCAGCACCGGGTCCAGAATTGTGTTCATGAGAATACTGATCAAGACAATCCTTGACGTGGTTCGGGTATCCCCCATGCCTTGGATCACCGCCATGCCGGCCATGGGAACCACCATGAAAATCACCCCGGGATACCAGATCTGCATGTATGCCCTGATGGCTTCAAGTGTACAGCCCGAAGCCCCGAGAAAAGAAAATAACGGCGTTATGGTGATGTACCCCGCGATTGCGAAAAAACCCACTAGTACAAGGGCCAGAACCAGGCCCCATGTGGCGGTCCGGGAAAGCTTCGGGAAATCATCTTCCCCTGCGGCCCTGGATATGGCCGCAGCAATACCTGCCCCCAGGCCGTGGGCCAGACTGCCCATGACCATGACCAGAGGAAAGGAAAACGACAGGGCAGCCAATTCAACGCTGCCCAGCTGCCCCACAAAATAGGTGTCAATGAGGTTGAACAGGACAAGGCCCAGCATACTCACGGCCATGGGACCTGCCAGACGCGCCAGAACCAAGCTTTCCCGTTCAGTGGTGATCATTTTATAAAAGATTGCCCCCGGCGGCCGCCTCCCCTGTTAACCCGAATTTTTCAGCGCCTTGATCAACCGGTCCGTGTTCCTTTGGCAAAGGAAAATGGTTAAGCCCAGCATGCAAAAGGCGGCGCAGGTGCAAATGACCCAGGGCAGGTTTAACTGCTGACGCTTTGGGGCGGCCTTTGGGGCTTTGGCGGTATCGGTCTTCCCGGCTTTAACAGTAAATCCTTGTGGAGGGGCCACCCCTTCTTTCATTGCCTGATGACCGGGGCCTCCGTCCAGAATGATCCGGTAAGGCTGATTGGGGATGTCAACCGTAAGCTCGCTTTCCATGGGCAGCCGCTTTTCAAAGATAATCTCGCTGCTGCCAAGGGTTTCCAGCCGGACCACGGCCCCGGTGGCCAGGGCTCCGGTGTCAAATTTACCCTGAACGGTAATGGTGCCGTCCTCATTGTCCAGCACATGGAGAAGCAGTGAATGGGCATTGGCACAATTTACCGAAAACAACAAAAACATCATTCCTAAGCATATGGATTTCATTATAATATCTCCTTAAACCCCCTGGTCAAGCCGCCGGTTTCTGCCGCTCCGGCGTTTGGCAGTTTCCAGGCAAGCACCAGAAACACCATACCGGCCAGTGCAAAGCCCAGATCCACACATAAAATATTCAGCATCCGGTCCTGGATCATCCCCATTGGGCCGGTGCCGGTCCGGACAAAATGAAGCAGGGGGGCCAAAAGAAACAGGAGACCGCCGGTTATGAGAAACTCCTTTGCCGCCTGCAATGTGCTGACCCGATAAAAAGACCAGGCAAGGCTGCCCAGCCAGGCGTTAAAGAACAGTCCCTGCTGCCAGGTCAGCCGGAAGGCCATGTCAAAGGGCAGGACCCATTGAAGGTTAAGAAAAAGTCCGGTGGCCGGGATCACACCCACCATGACCGTAAGGGACAGCTTGTCCATCCAGTGGTAAAAGGGAATGCGGTCTTCAAATCGTCTGGCTCTTTTTTTCAGGGAAAGCATAACGCCAAACCCCAGGGCAAGGCCCGTTCCCAGCATAAACCCAAACACCAGCAGCCGGGTTGCGATGCCGACTCCGAAAAGCAGGTGCAGAAAATAAACCGCTTCGGTTAAAAGGACTCCCCACGGCCGGTCTTCCACCCGGTTTTGGGAAATCAGGCTGCCGTCGGTTCCTTTAAGGGCCACCGCCGGTTTGTTGGTGACCCCGTTTAGAAAAGGCCTGAAGGGATTGTACCCTTCCAGCCGGATGACGGCGCTTTTGTCCCCCCAGTTTTCCAGGATAAGCCGCTGAAAGCGAATTTGGGGGTTGACCTGCCGGGCTTTTTCAATAAGGGCGGTTAATTTATTCATGGGCACGGGCTGATTCAGGGCCTTTACCGGTGCTGGTTCGGGAAACAGAACCGGTCCGATGACCGGCCGGATATTGGCAGTCTTGCCCTTGGTGAGGACATAGGTCATGGGACCGGTGCCGTCAAAGCTGATCCCCATGACAGACCCGCATAATACCACCAGGAAAAAAGGCAGAAAAGTCCAGAGAAACAAGCGGCGGTGCCATTTTGAATACACCGTCTGCGCGGACCTGCCCTTATTTTTATATGTAAACAGGGCAATCAAAAACAGCCCGCCCCCGATCAGAAACATAACCCCCGGTGTCATCAGCCCAAAAAGAACAAGCCCGGTCTTTTTCAAAGGCCTGGCATAGTGCATGCCGTTCAGAAACATGGCCAGATGGGTGGCCGGTCCCTCATCTTGTATCTGCTGTCCGGTGTTGGGGTTGAACACGGTTTCCCGGGTAAACAGGTGGGAGATCCTCAATGCCGGGTCTTTTTTATATCCCGGAAGGCTGATAAAGATTCTGTCCCTGGGAAAATCGGGGTCTGAAAGGACTTGTTCGAGCATGGACTCATAGTCTATGTCCGGGATATCCGCCTGGCGGAAATGGCGGGAGGGTTTTTCCCACGCGTTAAGGTAGGGCATGAAAATGGCAAAGAGGCCGAAAAAAACCGATGTATACATAAAAAGGCTTAACAGAATGCCCAGAAAAACATGGCCCCGGTATAATTGTTGTCTGAATTGTCTGGAGGTTGCGATTTTCATGGATCGGGCCTTACCGTTGAAGTAAAAAGATTGCGGCTGAAAACAGCAGGGTCGAAACCAGGGCCCTTAGAAAGGCTGCCCGGCGTGTGGGGGACACGGAAACCCACAAGGCGGCCATGGACCAGGCAAGCGGGGTAAATAAAAAAGGAACAATAAGGGATTCTTCCATTTTCCAGGGAAGAAGCTGTGCAAAAAGGGCCATGCCCGAATAGGCTGCCAAAAGCCCCCCGATTCCGGCGCAAAGCGCTTTAAACCAACCGATTCTGTTGCCGGGCCGCCTGGGGGCGGGGTTGAATTTATGGGATGTAATGGTCATGGACACCTGTATCAAGCTCTGGCTGTTAAGCGTGGGCTAATGGCTAATGGCTAATGGCCAATGGCTAACAATACCACGGCCGCATAAACCCCGCTAACGGTGACCTGTTTTTTTTTAGCGGAAATTGGCATCTTCCTGACAGGTTCTGGCTATCTGGCCGGGAAGATGCCCGGTAAACGCTTTGAATACTTTTGAAAAATGGCTGAGACTGGAATACCCGACCAGGCCGGCCGCCTGGGTAACGTTCATTTTTCCACGGCGCAAAAGCTGTTCGGCTTTTTCCATGCGCTTGTGCCTTAAATAATCAAACGGCGTTTTGCCGTATACCTTTCTAAAACACTTGTGCAGCTTGCTTTGGCAGATGCCGGCCTGGCGGGCCAGCCGGGACAGATCCGGCGGGTTTTCCAAGTCCTGAACCAGCAATTGGGCCGCATACCGGGTCCGGTCAAGGTCTTCATCCTTTAAGCGGTCATGGCCCGGGGCGGTTGCCGATTCCAGGGGCTCAAGCTTAAGGGCCATCAGTTCAAGGACCTTGCCTTTCAGGAACAGCTCACGGGCCATTCCCTGTAAAGGGCAGTCAATGATCTGTAAAACCGCACTGTGCATGGCAGGGGTCAGGGGGGTAAATCTTCTGCCCTGGAAAGAAAACAGCTTCTCAATAACCGGGGGAAAGGTGTTTTCTTCATTTTTAAAAATTGGGTCACACGCCCGGGGTTCCAGCATGATGTTGAGCCGGACCACCCGGTCCGTGCCCACAACCTCCTCCATACTCCCGGTACCCAGGTTGAACACAGCACTCTTTCCGGCCTGGATGGTATCGGGTTTGGCAAACCCTTCAGGCCGGCTGTCAATCCGGCCGGACAGGCAGAATCCAAATCCCAGGGACGCCGGGAAGGCGTTATAGGCCATAAGTGTTGTGGTGTTAAGGGTATAGTCGGATATGGAAAGGCGGATGCCGGACCCAAGCTCCAACATCCGGACATACCCTGTGCCCACATCCCGGGGCAGGGGAATGGTTGCCATACGGGCAGTGTCCATGGCAGGCGCGGGTGAAATATGCAACGTTTGCATGTTTATAAAAGACCCCTTCTCATATAAAGTCGTTTAGGCTAAAAATATTTTAGATATCTAACAAAATATTTAATAAAACTCAATATTGGATTCACCCGAAATCACATAGCCCACAAAAATTGCCCGGGGCCGGGCAAATAAAAACCGGCAGCCAGGGGAGGGGCGGCCCCCGGCTGCCGGCACCTTGAAAACGGCGGCTTAAAAAGTCATGAAATTTCCGGGCTAAAACCGGATCTCAATGGATGCGCCCACCATCCGGGGCGCCAAGGTCATGGGCGCCTCCAGGTCATGGTCGGTGATCAGGATGGTATCGTCATTGTCAAAAAGATTCCGGGCAAACACAGCGGCCCGGCCCCATGAAAAATTGTAGGCCAGTTGAAGGTTGGCCACCCAGTAGGATGAAATCTTTTCATCAGCAGCGTTGTCATAATAAGAGTAATATTTGTCCGTGTAGGTCATATTGCCGCCAATTTCAAACCCGCCGGAAAAATTGTACACCACCCCGACATTGGCCGAAAAAGAGGGTGACCGGGGCAAGTCATTGCCTTCATAACTGGTTTGGGAAAATTCCTTGATCTGAGTTTTAAGCAGTCCGGCACCGCCAAAGACCTCCAGACCCGGCATGGCCAGGCAGCGCAGCCCAATGTCAGCACCATAGGTTCGGGCCTTATCCGCATTGATGATGGTAACGGCGTTGGCGCTCAGATAATAGGGAAGCTGCATATCTTCATAATCGTTGTAAAATACGTTGGCGGTCAGTTCAAGCCGGCCGTCCGCCAGCCGGTGGCGGCTGTATAGCTCATAGCTCCATACAAATTCTTCGTCATAGGCAAAGCTTGTCCAGGGATTGTCAAAGGTAATGCCCGCGCCGCCGGCCCGGTACCCCCGGGAAACTTTGGCCCCCAGGGTGTGATTTTCCCTTAGTTTCCAGGCCAGGTCCATCTTGGGCAGGAACACCGAGTAGGTTTCGTCAAAATCCACATTCACATTGTAGACCGTGCCTCTGACCTCCAGCCCTTCTCCCCCGCCTTTCCGGGTTCTTTTTTCATGTTCGTAACGGCCGCCAACGGTCAGGTTCAGTTGGGGCATGATCCCGTAAGTGATCTCGCCGAACAGGGACCCGGTTTTTGTCTCATCCGTGAACCGGCTGCCGCCGTAGATATTGACAAATTCATCCTGATCCGAGTAAAAGTAGCGGCCGCCCACAAGGCCGTGGGTTCTGTCCTTGCTCTCCCCAAAGTGTAAAACAGGCTCCACCTGGAATTCATCCCCGTCAACAGTGGCGTAGGAATCACTGGGGGCGGTTATGCGTTTATGGGCAAAATCCGTGTATATGAGCTTGTTTTCGAATGTATAAAAATCATGAAACGCCCACTCAATATCCCAGATGGCCGAGGTTGACTCGGTCTCCCAAACCGGCCGGGAGCTGCTGAATTTTGACCCTGTACTTTCCGGCGGCTGGATCACTTCGCTCTGGGGTATACGGGTGTCCATGTGATTGACGGACAGACGGCTTAAAAACCCGGGCATACCGGCAGGCGTATACAACAGCTTTGCTCTGGCTGTAACGGCCTCTATTTCACCCGGGTCTCCGGCAGGATCATAAGATTCAAGGTCTTCGAAACTGTCCCTTACCTGGCGGTCAATACTCACCCGCAAGGCCAGTTCATTTTGGATAAGAGGGCCCGTGACCATGGCCGCTGTCTGAAAATAGTCATACTCGGCGACTCCGGCCTTTACAGCGCCGCCCCAGTCAAATTCCGGGTCGTTGGACGTGAGCAGCACAGAGCCGGCAATGGCGTTACGGCCCTGAAGATAGCTCTGGGGGCCTAGAAACACCTCCACCTGGTCCACATCCCACAGGGACATGGGGCCAAAAGCCAGTTCATTATAAGGAAGGGACCTTCCGTCAAGGGATACATTGAGCCGCGGACGGGTCCCGGTTAAAAAAGCCACTGCCCCGCGCCCCGGCCCGGAACCGTCCGTCCCCCGCACGGTGGGCAGATCATTGCCGTTCCCCACATCCACAATATTCGGGGTTATTTTTAACAGGTCCGAAATCTGGGTCGTGCCGGGTAAGGAGCCAATGAGATCCTCATCATAAATTTTCACACTGGAACTGCTCTCGTAAGAGGTTCGATGGGTTTTCTCCCCGGTGACCACCAAGGTTTCAAGGGTGGCCGGGGCATCTGATTTACCGGCTTTTTTTTCCGTATTTTCCCGGGGTTCCAGAGGCTGGCCGCTTTGGGATGTGTTCCAGGCCATGGCCGGCCCGGTCAAAATAAGGACCGTCCCGGCGACCGCTATTCCTGTTTTTAAAAACCGCCACCACCGGCCATCCTTTGCTATTTTCTCTATTTTCATTTTCATCCTTCTCCCTTCCTTTATCCTATCAGGCGAATTAATGGCATGCCTAATGGAATTGTTTAAATTAAAAAAATTAGCTTTGAATAACATAGCCAGAGCGTGTTGACTAACGGTTGCTTCTCTTTTTTTAGCGGTATTTGAATTTTCGTTAAAATTGAAAGGGAATCGATTTAATCCGGGAGGATTAGAAGGAAAGGAAATATGGGTTAACGCGGTTTTTTCACGGCTATGGGGTTAAAGCCTGATCATCCGGCCCGGTTCATGGGGCATGGCAACACAGAGCGACGGTTTTAATCCGTTCAGCCCCTTGGAGACTTCTTGAAGGGCCCGGCCGGGATGGTTGTTCTCTTCGCTTAGGTGGGCCAGGATGATGTGGTGAAGATCCGGGTGAAGAAGCTCTGATACCAGGTTTTTGGCATCGGCGTTGGAGAGGTGGCCGCATCTGGATTTGATCCGCTGCTTTAAGTGCCAGGGATAGGGGCCGTTGATGAGCATGTCCGGATCATGGTTGGATTCAAGGTAGAGGGCGTGGCAGTTTTTTAAGTGTTCTTTGACCAGGGTGGTGGCAATGCCAAGGTCCGTGGCAACCCCAATTTTTTTTTCTTTAAAGCCCAGGGTCATTCCAACGGGATCAGCGGCGTCATGGGAAATGGAAAAGGGATTGATCCTTATGGATCCCACATCAAATGGGGTGCCGCATTCAAAATGGGTTAACCGGTCTATTTTCCCTAAGCCCTGGCAGGCGGAAAATGTCCTGGGGGTCACATAAACCGGAACCTTGAAGCGCCGGCTCAGGATGCCGGCACCCCGAATATGGTCTGAGTGTTCGTGGGTGATGATAATGGCAGACAGGGTCTCGGGAGCTTGCCCGATAACGGCCATTCGCCGCTCGATTTCCTTTCCGGACAGGCCCGCATCCACCAGCAGGGCCGTGTCCGGTGTGGAAATAAAAAGGCTGTTCCCCCTGGACCCGGAGGCCAGGGGGCAGATGCAAAAAGGGTTATTCGGTTTCATCCTGGGCGGCGTTTTCCTCTTCCTGGGCTGCTTTATAGCTCAGTTTGATTTTGCCGTCCCGGGTAATATCCAGGACCTTGACGCGAATCACGTCTCCCTCCTTGACCACATCGGTTACCTTTTTGACGCGGTAGTTGGCCAGTTCCGAAATATGGACCAGGCCGTCTGTGCCGGACTTGATGTTGACAAAGGCGCCAAAGTCCATGATCTTGACCACGGTTCCCTGATAAATGGCGCCGATTTCAGGATCCAGGGCAATGTCAGAGACCATGGCTTTGGCCCGGTCTGCATCTTCCTGGTTCTCCGCCGCAATCTTGACCAGCCCGGAATCGTCCACTTCAATGACCGTATTGGTCTCGGCCTGAAGGGCACGGATGATCTTGCCGCCAGGGCCGATGATATCTCTGATCTTGTCCGGATTAATGGTGATGGAGATAATCTTGGGCGCATGGGGAGAAATTTCATCCCTTGATTTATCAATGGTCTCCAGCATTTTGTTCAGAATATGAAGCCGGCCTTTGTTGGCCTGGGCCAGAGCGGTCTCCATGATCTCCTTGGACAGCTCTTTGATTTTAATGTCCATCTGAAGGGCGGTGATGCCCTCTTTGGTTCCGGCCACCTTAAAGTCCATGTCGCCGAAATGGTCTTCATCCCCGAGGATATCCGACAGGACCACGGTTTTTCCATCTCCTGAGACCAGGCCCATGGCAATGCCCGACACCGGGGCCTTGATGGGCACGCCGCCGTCCATAAGGGCCAGGACACCCGAGCATACCGTTCCCATGGAGGAACTGCCGTTGGATTCCAGGACCTCTCCCACCAGCCGGATGGTATATTCAAAATCTTCCTTGTCCGGGATGATGGGGGTAATGGCCCGGTGGGCCAGATTGCCGTGGCCGATATCCCGGCGGCTGGGGCCGCCCGGCCGTTTGACTTCCCCAACAGAAAAGGGAGGGAAATTATAGTGAAGCATAAAACTTCGGGTGACGTTGCCGTTGTCCAGGGTTTCAATGCGCTGTTCATCCATGCCAGAGCCTAAGGTCAGGACACCGAGAACCTGGGTCTCCCCCCTTGTGAAAAGGGCGGAACCATGGGGTCTTGGCAGGCAGCCGGCTTCACAGGTAATCTGCCGGACTTCATCAAAGGCCCGGCCGTCAATGCGCCGGCCCTCTTCCAGAACAATTTTCCGGCTGACCTCTTTAACGGTTTTGCTGAAAACCTCTTTAACCTCTCCGATCTGGTCGGGATAGGTTTCGGCAAAATGGGCCACGGTCTCTTCTTTGAGCTGGCTTAAGGCATTCTGGCGCTCAATTTTTGTTTTGATCTGGACCTTTTCATGGATCTGATCTGTGGCAAAAACCTTGACCGCTGCAGCCAGGGCCTCGTCCCTTTCAGCCGGTACAAAAATTCGTTTTTCCTTGCCCACGGCAGCTTTGAGTTCAACCTGAAGATCAATGGCCGGCTGCATGGCCTCATGGCCGAAAAAGATGGCGTCCAGCATATCGGTTTCAGATACGATATTGGCACCGGCTTCCACCATGACCACACCGGTTTTAGACCCGGCAACGGTCAGGTCGATATCGCTTTCCTCCATCTGGGCCGGGGTGGGGTTGGCAATAAACTCTCCGTTGACCCGCCCGACTTTGATGCCGGCAATGGGACCGTTAAAGGGAATGTCGGATATTTCCAGAGCGGCCGATGCGCCGATCATGGCCAGTATCCCCGGATCACACTGTTTGTCCGTTGACAGAACTGTGGCAATGACCTGGGTTTCATAGTTGTAACCGGTTTCAAACAGAGGCCGGATGGGCCGGTCAATGAGCCGGGCCCTTAAGGTTTCGTTTTCTGAAGGCCGGCCGATTTCCCGTCTGAAATAGTTCCCCGGGATTCGCCCTGCGGCATAAATTTTTTCCTGGTATTCCACGGACAGGGGCAGAAAACCGGCGTCCGGTTTGGGGTCTTTGGACGCCACCGCCGTTACCAGGACCATCGCTTCCCCGTATTGGACCACTACGGCGCCTGACGCCTGTTTGGCCATTTTTCCCGTGCTGATGGAAAGTTCTTTTCCACCAATGAGTGCGTTAACTTCTTTTTCCATAATATCTCCTAAAAATTAAAAAAGGCGAAAATTTCAGGAGACCTTATAAATATAAACCCGCATCTTTGCCATCAAACCGCTGGCTTGATGGCAAAGATGCGACTATATTTAAAAGGGGTCCCAAAATTTGCCGCCCGGATGGTAATAAAAACCGGTTTTTAACCCTTACCAGGCTAAAAACCGGTTTATGATGCATTATCTTCTCAGTCCCAATCGTTCAATCAGCGATCGGTACCGGTTAATGTCCGTTTTCTTCAGATAATCCAGCAGGCTTCTGCGCCGTCCAACCAGGATGAGCAGTCCCCGCCGGGAATGATGGTCTTTTTTGTGAAACTTTAAATGTTCGGTAAGATAACTGATCCGGTGGGTTAAAATGGCCACCTGAACTTCAGGGGAACCGGTGTCTGACTCGTGGAGCTTGAATTTTTTAATCATCTCCTCTTTGTTTTCTGCAAGTAAAACCACGCTTGACTCCTTTTTCTTGGAATAAACAATCTATGGTGTGGACTCCGGCGAGCCTTCTTTTACGGTCTTAAACCAATATTCCATTCAGAATAAGACAAGAACGGCTGCCAAAACACCATCGCAAATTATGTGAAAGTCTCACTAACAAACTGAAAAGACCTTCGTTTTTGGTTATGGACCGATGCTTGGCTGGATAACCAAAGGTGGTCCATGACCGTTATACAACCAGATGTCAATAACAGTTATTCGGCAAAAACGCAAGAATAATTGTAGGTTAACCCGGTCTCATCCGGAAAAATAACCGCTGCCAGATCGCCTGCCTCATCAAGGACCCTGATAAAGTCCCCGCCTTTATCAGGCCGATCGGATGTGTCAATCTGATCCGCAGGGATATCCTGGCAGGTCAGCGCCTGGCCGTGGCGGATTTTTTGAATAATGGACCGGTCGGCCCTGAAACCGCGCATAAAGCTTAACGCCTTGGCCATGGGGATTACAGATTGTTCCAGAGAGGCTTTTTCTTCTTTTTCAATTGTATCCAGAGACAGGGCCTTTTCAAGGCCAAATCCGCTTGAGCCGGTCCTGACCAGACCTGAAAGATGGGCCGGGCATCCCAGCCGCTGCCCCATGTCCTGGGCCAGGCGCCTGATATAGGTTCCTGAAGAGCAATGGACATAAAAACTGAAAACCGGCAAATCCATGGACTCAATGCCGATATCAAAGATATGGATTTTCCTGGGGGGCTTTTCAATCATGGTCCCCTGCCGGGCCAGTTTATATAAGGGCTGTCCCTTATGCTTTAATGCGGAAAAGCTTGGCGGCACCTGATCCTGGGGGCCTTTAAATTCCTCTAAAACCTGCTTAACCATATCCGGTGTGATCCGGGAAAGGGTATCCGGATCTGCAGTCCGGGTCGGGGTGCCGGTTTTATCATAGGTATCGGTCTCAAATCCTAAGGCAACCTGGGCCAGATAGCTTTTGTTCCCTTCCAGAAAAAATTTGGAAATCCGGCATGCTTTTCCCAGGGCAATGAGCATCAGGCCTGTGGCAAAAGGGTCCAGGGTGCCGGTGTGGCCGGCCTTTTTGGCGCCGAACGCCCTTTTTACCCGGGCCACGACCTGGGCTGAAGAGATATGTTCCGGCTTATCAACCGGCAGGATACCATGAATCATTTGAATTATAAATCAGGCGTCAGAAGCCGGTGACGGTTCAGGATCTGTTGAATCAGAGTGGACAGCAGACTTGATCAGTGCGTCCATTTTAGCAGCCTTGTCAAAGGTGTCATCATAGACAAATTTTAAGTCCGGCATGTATTTGAGACCAAGTTTCGGGGCAATCCGTTTTTTGATGAAACCTTTGGACTTTCTAAAGCCGTCCAGGACCTCTTCTTTTTTCTGAGGGGTGCCGAACACAGTGATATAGACATAGGCAATCCTTAAATCCGGGGTCATTTTCACTCCGGATACCGTTGCCATTTCGATCCTGGGATCCTGCATTTTTTTGCTTAACAGATCGGTAACGGCTTTCTGGATTTTAATACCGATCCGTTCGCCCCGGGCATAAGGTTTCATTTATTCTGCCTTGTAGGCTCTTTCTTCAACTTCATAACATTCAATGGCATCACCGATTTTAATGTCATTGAATTTCTCAAGGCCGATACCGCACTCGTATCCCTGTTCCACTTCCTTGACATCATCTTTAAACCGGCGCAGGGATGACAGGGCCGTGTCGCATTTGATAACCCCGTCCCGAAGCAGTCTGATTTTCTTGCCCCTGACCACTTTGCCCTCGACAATCTGGCAGCCGGCAATGGTACCAACCTTGGGCACCACAAAGGTATCCCGGACCTCGGCCCGGCCAATGATGATTTCATGGAAGGTGGAGGGCATCATGCCATCCAGGGCCGCCTTGATATCGTTGATTACATCATAGATGATATCATAAAAGCGCATGTCCACATTTTCATCCTTGGCCATCTTTCTGATCTGGGGCGTGGGCCTGACGTTAAATCCGATAATAATGGCATCGGATACCCCGGCCAGGGCCACGTCTGATTCATTGATGGTGCCGGCACCGGAATGAACAATCTTGACATCCACTTCTTCTTTGGCCAGGTCTTTAAGGGAATCGTTAAGGGCCTCAATGGAGCCCTGGACATCTGCCTTGACAATAAGCTTGAGTTCCTTGGTCTCAGCGGAACCCAGGTTCTCAAACATTTTTTCAAGGTTGGCCCGGCTCTTTTTGGCCAGTTCCTTGGCCCGCTGTTTCTGCATTCTGTGGCCGGCAATCTGCTTGGCATCCTTGTCCGATGCCACAGCAATGAACTCGTCCCCGGCGTCCGGTACACCGGTTAGGCCCACGATCTCCACCGGCGTGCTGGGGCCGGCCTCATCAATCCGGTTCCCGTCGTCGTCGATCATGGCCCGGATCCTTCCCGAATGAAGGCCGCAGACAATGGGATCACCGTCTTTTAAGGTGCCCTGTTTGACCAGGACCGTGGCCACGGCGCCCCGGCCCGTATCCAGCCGGGATTCCACCACATAACCTGAGGCGTTACGGTCAGGATTGGCTTTAAGTTCAAGCACTTCGGACTGGAGCATCACCATTTCAAGCAGGTCGTCAATGCCCTGCCCGGTTTTGGCTGAGACCTTCACAAAGATCACATCCCCGCCCCAGTCTTCGGCCAGCAGATTATATTCGGACAATTCTCTCATAATCCGGTCCGGATCAGCACCTTCCTTGTCCATTTTATTTACGGCCACCACCACCGGGACTTCAGCAGCCTTGGAGTGGTTGATGGCCTCAATGGTCTGGGGCATGACCCCGTCATCGGCCGCCACCACCAGGATAACGATATCCGTTACCTGGGCGCCCCTGGATCTCATGGCGGTAAATGCCGCATGGCCCGGGGTATCCAGGAAGGTAATTCTGCCGCCGCCGGGAGTCCGGACATTGTAGGCACCAATGTGCTGGGTGATGCCGCCGGCCTCTCCGCTTGTAATTTTAGACTTGCGGATCACATCCAGAAGAGAGGTTTTACCATGGTCGACATGACCCATGATGGTGACCACCGGGGCCCTTTCAATCATGTTGCCCTCATCCTCTTCTTCAGTGGGGATATTGAGCAGGGTATCTTCTTCGAAGCTTGCCTTTTCCACTTCAAAATCAAACTCCCCGGCCACAAGAGATGCGGTTTCAAAGTCAATGGTCTGGTTAACCGTTGCCATGACCCCCATGGTCATGAGTTTGGCAATCATCTCATTGGCCTTGATGCCCATCCGTTTGGCCAGTTCGGCAAGTTCAATGGCCTCATCAATTTTAACCCGTCGCTTAATGGCCTTGGGGGTTGTGATCTGGGTCTTCTGGAACCCGCCTTTTTTGCTGTCTTTTTTGCCCTTCTTTCTTCTTCCCCGGTCATAGAGGGCATCCCCCTCTACCACAGACTTTTTCTTTCTTTTTTTCCGCTTTCCGGCAAATTCAGAATCCTGGAGGTCTTTTCGCCAGTCCTTCTTTCTGGCGCCGGGCTCTGAGCCATGGGCGTCAGCCATATGCATATCAGCAATCATGTCTTTGGGCGTGGGTTGGGGCGCTGCAGCCCCGTTCTTTCTGGCCGGTCCCCTTCCCTGCTCCGCCACTGGCGGGGCGGTGCCTCTTCTTTTGTCGTCAGCCGGTCTCATTTTCTGAAGGTTCTCCAGTACCGTGGGATCTGCCACTTTAACGATTTTGGCCGGGGTGACTTTTTTCTTTTTCTTCTTCTTTTTGCCACCGGCCTTGGCCTTGTCGGAATCATCTTCAGGGGCTTCGGACTCATCAATCTGGGTTCCGGCATCCTCAAGCCCGGAATCATCCTGGGGCACTTCTTTCTGGCTTTCAGGCTCCGGGACGAGGTCTGCCGCCGGCTCAACAACCGCCTCGGGAGATTCCGGCTCGGGCACTTCAACAGTCTGACCCGCGGCTTCTTTGGTTTCGGCAGCCTCCGGGATTCCCGGTTCCGGGGGTTCCTCTGCGGCAGGCTTGATGATTTTGGCCGGTTGAATGATTTTGGCAGGCTCCAATTTCTTGGCTTTGAGGGCTTTTTTCTTGACCGGCGCCGGTGTTTCCTCTATTGGCGTTTCTTCCTGGGCAGGCATTTTTTCCACTTCATCTAAAACGGGCTCATCGTCGGTTTCCCGGGCATCGACAGGGACTTTTGAAGCGGGCTCGGCCTGATCATCTGGCTGGGGCGTTGCCGGGATCTGGTCGGCGGCTTCTTCTATTTGCTCATCAACGGCATCCTGAACAGGCTCTGGGTCCACTTTGGCTCTCCGTCTCCGGATGACCGACGGTTTGACCTTTACATCCTGCTTTGTCTTCTTTTTACCGAACAGGCTTTGCCTGATGGTTCTGATATCAATGTCTTCTAAAGAACTCATATGGCTTTTAACTTCTATGTCCAGTTCTTTCATTTTGTTCAAAAGCGCTCTGTTTGTCATATTCAGATCTTTAGCTAACTCATATACTCTGACTTTCGCCATTGGCTGCCCCCAAGTAGTCCTCTTTTATGTTTCCCTGCATTATCGTTTTGTCGTATACGGTTTACCTAAACATTTCCCCCATCCTCATCGTCCTCTGTTGGCTCCGGGTCTTCTTGAACCACTTCATCGTCCGGGTCCTGAACCGCAGAATCATCTTCTTTTTCAATCTCTTCAGGCAGGTCTTCGGCCATTCCTTCGGGTTCGGGCTCCCCGACCGGCGCCGCCTCGTTTAAAATCAGTTGTTTGGCCTCATCAATGGTGGCCTGGGCATCTTCTTCCGAACACTCCATGACCGAGGCAATATCCTCTACCGAGGCTTCGGATATATCGTTAAAGGAGGCATACCCGGATTTAAACAGCACCTCTGCCATGGACAGGCCCACATTGCTCAGCTGCATGAGGCTGTCATACCCCTGCTTAACTTCCCGGCTGTATTCTTCTTCACTGGTCACTTCAAGGTGCCAGCCGGTAATCTCGCAGGCCAGAGACACGTTCTGCCCGCCCTTGCCAATGGCAATGGAAAGGTATTCATCATTGACAATAACTTCCATGAACTCATTTTCTTCGTCAATAATCACCCGTGAAATTTCAGCCGGTGACAAGGCATTGCACACAAACCGGGCCACATCCGGACTCCATTGGACAATGTCGATTTTTTCACCCCGAAGCTCCTGGACAATATTCTGGACCCGGTTGCCCTTCATCCCCACACAGGCCCCGACCGGATCAACATCCGAATCTGAGGAAGATACGGCAATCTTTGCCCTGACACCCGGGACCCGGGCCGCTCCATTGATGGTGACAATCCCTTCCGAGACTTCAGGCACTTCCGTTTTGAACAATTCAATGAGAAATTCAGGGCGGGTCCGGGACAAAATAATCTGAGCCCCTTTGGATTCCTCTAAGACATCCACCACATAGGCCCGTATCCGGTCTCCGCGCTTATAATTCTCCTTGGGCATCTGCTCCCTTGGCCTTAACACCGCCTCTGCCTGACCGAGGTTAACAATAATGGCCCCCCGGTCAAACCGCTGGACAATGCCGTTGATGATCTTGTGCTTTTTATGGATAAAATTTTCATAAACGGCATTTCTTTCGGCTTCACGCATTTTCTGGATAATGACCTGCTTGGCGGACTGGGCGGCAATCCGGCCAAAATCTTCAGTATCCACCAGCACGCCAAGGCTGTCGCCGATTTCACATTCAGGATCATACTCATACCCTTCTTCCAGCGTAAGTTCACTGTCCGGATACTCAACCTCTTCAACCACCTCTTTAAAATGGAACACCTCAACTTCACCGGTCTTTTCATCGTAGTGGACTTCAATATCCGCCCTTGGGCCGATCTTTTTCCTGGCTGCTGAAACAATAGCCTCTTTGATGGTATTTATCAGGACTTCAGGATCAATCCCTTTTTCACGGCTCACCTGGTCGATAACTCTTTTTATATCTGTGATAAACATCTTTGGGTGTTCTCCATTATAAATCTCCTGCAAGCATGGCCTTGCAGATGTTGAGATCCGAAATCTCCACTGGATTGCCGTCAATGGCAAGAACTACACTGGATTCCCCTGTTGTTTCAAGAATCCCGGTAAATCTTTTCCGCCCGTTAACGGCTTCATGGGTTTCAATTTTTATTTTTGACCCTTTAAATCGATGGAAGTCCTCCTTTTTTTTTAAAGGCCGGTTGGGTCCGGGTGAAGATACTTCAAGTCTGTATGAACCGATATCCTCGATTTGGACATCAATTAAATCCCCTAACTGCCGGCTGATCAGCACACAGTCATCCAGGGTAATACCGCCGGGTTTATCCACGAACAGGCGGACAATTTTTTCACGGTTTTGACCCAACACTTCCACATGAACCAGTTCAAAATTTTCCGATTCACACAGGGGTTCCGCCACCTGGGTCACCCTGTCTACTGTTGTGTTGTGCTGGTCTCTGCCTTTTGCCAAACCTTAAAGTATCCTTGTCTTAAATAGTGTTTGGGCGAAAAGTCACCCATCTGCTGCGTTGCAGAAAAATTTGCAATCCTCACAACCCCAAGGTTGCTCCGGTTGCAAATTTTTTCTGGTTTCTGACCTTTGGTTACGCCTTGCATCTGGGCAACTTTTCACCCAAACGCAAGTTTCAATCAGGCACTAAATACAAAAACGGGCAGACGCCCGTTCCTGGTGTAACGTTACTTAACTTCCGCCCCTGACTTACCAGGCGGATCATCTTTAGATTCCATATCAGTGGAACATGTCTGCCTTCCCAAATAATCTGGAGCGGGCAACGAGGCTCGAACTCGCGACATCAAGCTTGGGAAGCTTGCACTCTACCAACTGAGTTATGCCCGCATCAGCAGCGCAATATAACAGCCGCCATTTACTTTGTCAATACCCCATTTTCCTTAGGGCAAATCCGCATTAACCGTATCCAGCACATGCCTGGTAATATTGGAATGCAGCTTCTGAACATTTTTTTCTGTCAGGGTTTTTTGTGCAGACCGGTAAACCACCCTGAAAGACAAGGACTTTTTCCCCTCCGGGATAGGGCTGCCTTCAAACAGGTCAAACAAGAAAAGATCCTCAACAAGGCGCTCTTTTGAAGCCTTTTCTCTCATCCGGGACAACACCGCTTCAACCTCAAGGCCTGAATCCACAATAAAGGTCATGTCTCTGGAAATGGACGGGAATTTCGGGAGCAAAGACGCCTGAATTTGCTCGGGCATCATTTCCATGAGGGCGGACAATGTAAAATCAAAAATAAAAGCATCCTGTTTCAGCCCAAAATTCTTAAGAACTTCGCTGCTGATTTTGCCAATGGTTCCAGCGGCAATCTGTCCTTTTTTAACCACGGCCCCGGCCCCTTTCTCAAAATAAGGGCAGCTGTCATCTTCGATCCTTACATATTCGGCACCCTCAATAAAAAGGGTTTGAAAAAGGGCCTCAACAACCCCTTTCATATCATAAAAATCCAAAGGGGTTTTCTGGGAATACCAGGTCTGGTCTTCCCGGTTTCCGGTTAACAGGCCGGCAACCGTTTCAACTTCATTGGGCTGTTCACCCATTGCAGTGGCGTAAAATACCTTGCCTATCTCAAACACCTTTACGGTTTCGGTCTGCTGGGCATTATTCTTTTTCATGGTTTCCAGCAGGCCGGGGATCAATGAAGACCGCAATACAGACATCTGGTCCGAAATGGGATTTAAAATCTGTTCAACCCTTCGCCGGGGATCTGTTTCAGACAGCATGAGCCTGTCACAGGAGGCCTCGTGGGCAAAATTATAATTGATGGCCTCATGAAGGGAGAACCCGTTCATGGCCTGCCGGATTTTCTGCCGGACCAGGAAAAGACTGGACAGGGCCTTTCCCTTTGCCGGAACCGGCGGATAACTGGTTTCAATTTTATTGTATCCCCATAGCCTGGCCACTTCCTCGGACAGGTCTTCAGGCCGGCTGACATCCACCCTAAAAGACGGGACATCGACTTTGAGCATGGTTTCATCAACCTTCTCAACCCCAAACGCCACGGTTTCAAGAATGTCGGCAATGTCATCCCTGGACAGGTCTGTTCCTAACCGGACATTCATGGCCCTGGTGTTCAGGTCAAGGCAAACCTTGTCCACTTTGGCCGGATATTCATCAATGATATCTTTGGCAATAACGGCTGAATCACAGACTTGTGCCATCAGGGAAACCGCCCTTTGCATGGCATAGACCGTGCCTTCAGGGTCTGCCCCCCGCTCATACCGGTGGGAGGCATCCGTGGCAATGCCGGTCCGCTTTGCAGTCTTTCTTACGGAAACATGATTAAAATAAGCGCTTTCAATCAATACCCGGGTGGTGGCATCGGAAATTTCCGAATTCTCCCCGCCCATCACGCCCGCAAGGGCTACCGGTCGCTCCCCGTCGCAGATCATGAGCATGTCAGGTTCCAGGGTATGGGTTTTGGAGTCCAAGGTGATAAATTCAATGGGAGCACCGGCTTTTCTGACCACAATCCGGCCGCCGGCCAGATCGTCATAGTCAAAGGCGTGCAGGGGCTGGCCCGTCTCCATCATCACAAAATTGGTGATATCCACCACATTGTTAATGGGGGTCATGCCAACAGATTCCAGTTTCTGGCGCAGCCATAAAGGAGAGGGTGCCACCTTGACATCAAAGACCATTCCGGCTGAATATCTCGGGCACAAATCAGGATCTTTTATCTCCACCTTGGCAAAGTCATGGATGGATTGGGTTCCGATTCGGTCTTTGGGAAAGGTCACATCGGGTTTGGTAATTTGGGCCTTGGGTTCGCTGAAGGCCCCGATCTCCCTTGCAACCCCCATAAGGCTTAAGCAGTCGGGCCGGTTAGGGGTCAGGTCAATTTCAAGCCGGGCGTCATTCAATGCCATGGCCTGGCTTATGGGCGTGCCGGGTTCAAGCGCATCGGAAAGATCCATGAGCCCGGATGCGTCGGCATTAAGCCGAAGTTCTGCGGCGCTGCACAGCATCCCTTGCGAAACCTCTCCCCTGAGTTTGCTTTTTTTGATTTTCAGATCTCCGGGCAGAACGGCTCCGGGAAGGGCACAGGGAACCACCATGTTTTCCCTGACATTGGGTGCCCCGCAAACAATCTGGACCGGTTCCGGGGCATTGGGGTCACCCACATCCACCTGGCAGACAGAAAGCTTGTCTGCATTGGGATGTTGTTTAACCTCCAGGACCCTGGCCACAACAATATTGTCCAGGTAGTCGTAAAGGTTCTCAATAGAGTCCACTTCAAGCCCGGCCATGGTAAGTCTGTCGGCCAGTTCCTGGGGCTGAAAATCTACGGGAATATATTCTTTTAACCAGCTGAGACTGACTTTCATAACTAAAACTGCCCTAGAAAACGAACGTCGTTTTCAAAAAATTTTCTTATATCATCAATACCGTATTTGAGCATGGCCATTCGTTCAATGCCCACACCAAAGGCAAACCCGGTATACATATCCGTATCATATCCCACATTTTCAAACACGGCTGGGTGGACCATTCCCGAGCCCAATACTTCAAGCCACCCGGTTTTGGAGCAGATCCGGCATCCCTTTCCCCGGCACATCACACATTGGATATCCACCTCTGCGCTGGGTTCGGTAAAGGGGAAAAAACTGGGGCGGAATCTAAGGGAAGTCTGTTCATCAAAAAACTGGTGAACAAAGGTGGTCAAAACCCCTTTCAGGTCGCCAAAGGAAATGTTTTTATCCACCATAAGCCCTTCAATCTGGTGAAACATGGGGGTATGGGTCAGATCCGAGTCACACCGGAAGACTTTTCCCGGAGAGATGATGCGGACAGGCGGCTGGGTTTTCTCCATGGCCCTGGGCTGGGAACCCGAGGTATGGGTCCTTAACACGATATTGTCAGACAGGTAAAACGTATCCTGCATATCCCTGGCCGGGTGGTATTTGGGGATGTTCAGGGCCTCGAAATTATAGTAGTCCGTTTCAACTTCCGGGCCTTCGGCAATGTCAAACCCCAACCGCATAAAAATACCGCAGATTTCATCTAAAACCTGGGTAATGGGATGAAGGGATCCTCTGGCGGGAGCCCGGCCGGGAAGGGTGACGTCCAGGGCTTCAATATCTTGGTTGGCCGCAAGATCCGAACGGGTTTCCCGGATGATTTTTTCAAGCCTGACCTTAAGGAGGTTGGCATTTTTCCCGGCCAGGGGGCGCTCATCCTCGGGCAGAGAGGAAATATTCCTCAAAAAACCGGTCAGAATCCCTTTCCGGCCCAGGTACTGGGTTGAAATCTGTTCAAGTTCTTCCTGGGATGCTGCCGTCCGGATACAATCCAAGGCCTGCTTTTCAATATCCTCAATGCTGTTCAAAATATCCCCGCTGTGTGCGTTTTATCTAGTTCAGTTGGGCGACTGCCTGGGATGCAAGTTTGGAAAATCCGGCAGGATCGGAAATGGCCAGGTCTGCCAGCACTTTTCTGTCCAGTTCGCTGCCCGCCAGTTTCAGGCCGTTCATGAACCGGGAATAAGACAGGTCATTCATTCTTGCCCCGGCATTGATTCTGACAATCCAGAGCTTTCTAAAATCTCTTTTTCTGGCCCGCCGGTCCCGGTAAGCATACATTAATGCCTTGTCCACAGAGTCGGCCGCAGTTCTGTACAGTTTGCTTCTTCCCCCTCTAAACCCCTTTGCGAGCTTGAGAACTTTATTTCTTCTTCTTCTTGCCTTGAATCCTCTTTTAACTCTCATCTTAACCTTAACTCCTCATTGATATTCGGCGTTGCGTTCTAAATTTTAGACCTTATAGAAGGCAATGCCGGCGCTTTAGGTTTGATTACCCATTGGGCAGCAGCCGCCGGACCTCTTTCATGTTGGCGTCTTCGATTATCTGATCCTGACGGAAAGACCGTTTTCTTTTAGTGGTCTTCTTGGTCAAAATATGGCTGGCATGGGATTTACGGAATTTGTACTTTCCGGACCCGGTTTTTTTAAATCTTTTTGCTGCCGCTCTGTTGGTCTTGATCTTCGGCATAACAACCTTCCTTTATGGGTTATAATTTTCTAAAAAGAGAAGGTGGTATATTTAAACAAACGATATACCACCAGTCTTTGGTCAATATCCTAATTACAAAATTTGGTCTGTGCTTTTACTTAGGGATAATTTATTTGGGTCCTAGAAGCATGGTAATTATCCGGCCTTCAAATTTGGGCGGCTGTTCAACAACGGCAAATTCTTCGGTCATGTCGATTATCTTTTCCAGAATAATCCCGGCCTGTTCCTTGAGCATGATTTCCCTGCCCCGGAAAACCAGCGTTATTTTGACCTTATCGTTTTTAGCAATGAATTTTTCAATATGCCGGACTTTTGTTGACAGGTCATGATCATCGGTTTTCGGCCTGACCTTAATCTCCTTGATTTGAACAGTTTTCTGCTTCCGCTTGGCCTCCTGTTTCTTTTTGGTCACTTCATACTTATATTTTCCATGATCCATTATCTTGCAGACAGGGGGTTTTGCATTCGGAGATACCTCAACCAGATCAAGGTTTTCCTCCTGAGCTATTTTTAATGCCTCTTCCAAAGGCATGATCCCAACCTGCTCGCCGTCAGAACCGACCACTCGAACCTCATTGGCTCTGATCCCTTTATTCACAATAGTTTGATCCTGCTTGCCTCTCTTAGATATTTTCATACCTCCTGCTTCAATTATCCGTTTTGTAATTCCGGCCCTCTTAAACCCAAGCCGGGCACATTCTTCACAGAACCAAGTATAACCTTGCAATCATAATGTCTTTTTTGAAACAAATCAAGCATTAATTGATGCTGCTTTGGGGAAGAGACCCTCTTCACCTGCGCCCCTGGTCCAGCGTATACGCTTCCAGAATACTGTCTTTCCAGTAAAGATTATCTTTCTTATTAAAGAATTCGCAAAAAAGATCAAGGCTTTTTTGCCGGCATATCCCGGGGACGACGGTGATGTTGCAATCACGGTAAAGGGGCGGCAGCCCGCTCAGATCACAGGCGGTGCCGCCGCCCATCACATCTTCATAGGCATAAACAATGGTCTTTATTCCGGAAAGAATAATCGCCCCGTAGCACATGAGGCAGGGCTCCATGGTGGCAAACAGCACGGCTTGAGAGGGAATAAAAGTCTCTGTACAGGATTCAAGATTTTTTAAGGCCCGGATTTCCGCATGATCCACTTCGCTGAAAAAAGAATTGTCAGGACCGGTCCCTTTTCTTGATCCCTCTGCAATGACACGGTTATTTTGTACAACAACGCACCCTACAGGGAACTCACCCTGGTCAAGCGCTGTCCGGGCCTGGGCCAGGGCCAAATCCATGAACCTTACATAATCCATCTTAATCTTTTGCCTCCATTTTACTATAGGGATTTAGACTGAAGGCTGAAGGGGTTTAGGGCTGTGCATTCCTTCAGTCTAACCACCTTCAGTCTAACCACCTTTTTTACAATTTGTCACGGATAACCCAATATTATTCCAGGTCATAAATACACTCACCCGCCCCCCAACCACTATTTATATTGATTTTTCCTGCTCCTGCCGTTAAGTATGTCAAATATCTTTAAGTTAAAACAAATATGAATATGACACAAGCCAGCCCCATACCGGATACCGGAAAAAATGACTTCTCCATAAGGGAAATGTTCCAGGAAAGGGAACGCAGCTTTCTTTCCGGATACGCCAGCCCCAGTGACAAGGCAACCAGAAGAAAGCCTGAGGAATCCGTATGTGAGATCCGGACACCCTATCAGCTTGACCGGGACCGAATTGTTTATTCCAACGCTTTCAGACGTCTTAAATACAAAACCCAGGTATTTTTATCTCCCCTTGGCGACCATTACAGAACCCGTCTGACCCATACTCTGGAAGTTAATGAAATCGCCAGAAACATTGCCAGGGCCATGAAAATGAATGAAGACCTTGCCGAGGCCATTGCCCTTGGGCATGACCTTGGCCATACCCCGTTCGGCCACGGGGGCGAGACGGCCTTAATTGAGACCTATTCCGCCCATTTTACCCATTCAGACCAGAGCCTTCGCGTGGTGGACTTCCTGGAGAACAGGGGGCGCGGCCTGAATTTGACCCGGGAGGTCAGGGATGGAATCCTTAAGCATTCCAAAGGGTTCGGCAACATTATCCCCGCCACCCCCGGAGAAACTGCGGCTACCCTGGAAGGCCGGATCGTCCGGGTGGCCGATATCATGGCCTATTTAAACCATGACCTGGATGATGCCCTGAGGGGAAAGGTTATCCGGCTTGATGACGTGCCGGGCATCTGTGTCAAAAAACTGGGAAAAACCCATTCTCAACGGGCCAGCACCATGATTGCCAACCTTGTTTACCACAGCGGCCCGAAAAACGGCAAATTCGTTCTGGATATGGGAGAAGACCTTTTCCGGGCCATGACCATTTTAAGACAATTCTTATACGAAAAGGTATACCGGGCCCCGGCCGTCCATAATGAATTTGTAAAAGTCAAAAAAATTATTACCGGATTATACCGGTACTTTCTGGACAATCCTGAATTTCTCCAGGCAGAACTTGAAAAGATGGAAATGGCGCCCTGGGATCCGTCAAAAAATTCCCTGGAACGGTCTGTGTGTGACGCTATTGCCTCCATGACCGACCGGTACGCCCTCCAATTATACCAAAAACTGTTCTTTCCCAAACCCCTGGTCTAAACCCTTTGAGCCCTGTGAATCCCAACGTGTTTGCCCCATTATCGGCTCTTTACCGCGCCATGGATGACGCTTTTGCCCGAACCGCCCGCCGGTACGGATTTATCTGCCAGGGATGTGAGGATAATTGCTGTAAATCCTTATTCTTTCATCACACTTTTGTGGAAAAAGCCTATATTACCCATGGGTTTCTTGAGCTTGCCTCACCAGTAAGGGAAGCGGTCACCCGAAAAGCCCGGGGGTATGTGGAAAAAACCTTTTCCAGTGAAACCGGTGCAGGCCCGCCCCAATCCCTTGGCCTGATGTGCCCTTTAAATGAAAATGGAAGATGTTCCCTATATGCATTCCGGCCCATGATCTGCCGGCTTCACGGCCTGCCCCATGAATTTTTACGGCCGGATGGCAGATTGATCAAGGGACCGGGATGTGCGGCCGGTGAATTTGACAAACAGGCCTATACCCCCTTTGAGCGGACCCCTTTTTACCAGGAGCTTGCCCGGGTGGAAATGCAGTTTCGGCAGCAGCACCAAAAAACCGGCAAGCTCAAACAAACAGTGGCTCAAATCATCCTTGACAGCCAAGCCTAAAATTATCCTTTAAACCAAATTTTTTCTTGACACTTTTTAATTTTGAATTAATCTTAATTATACCCTACAGGGGTATGGTAAAAAACCACCTTGGAGGCAACCCATGGTCAACGAAGAGACCAAAAAAGCAGCCCTGACCCGGCTTAAAAAAATTGAAGGCCAGATCAGGGGAATTGCACGGATGATTGAGACTGAAAAATACTGCATTGATATCATCAATCAGGTTACAGCCGCAGAAAAAGCGCTTCACGGCGTGTCTAAAATTATCATGAAGCGCCATGTGGAGTCCTGTGTCACCGAGGCCATTCAACAGGGCCAGGGCCAGGCGAAAATAGATGAACTGATCGAGACGGTGTTTAAATATTCAACCAAATCAAAATAAAGGATACCCCCATGAAAATACAATTACATATTGACGGAATGGCATGCCATCACTGCTCAGGAAGGGTCCAAAAATTTCTGGAGTCCAAAGATGGCATCTCAGACATAGACGTAAGCCTTGAAAAAAAGGGGGCTCAATTTTTCTGTGAGGAAAATGTCGATGTGGATGGCATTGTCAAGGGCATTACCGAGTTAGGGTATAAAACTGTTAAACAATAGAGGCCGCCAAGAAACGCCATGATACAGCAAGAAGACATATCAGTTTACGGGATGATGTGTTCCCATTGTGAAGCAGCGGTAACCAAGGCGCTGCTTCAATCTCCGGGGGTCGATACCGCCAATGCCTTTCATGAAGACAACCGGGTTCAGGTAGCCTTTGACACGGAACAGACCAATCCGGAAAAACTCAAACTGGTTATCGTTGAGCAGGGGTATTCCCTTGATCCCCCGGCCCAGGAAAGCCTCGAGCCTGAACCGGAACAGGTTGAAACCATAAAAGAGGAACCGGACCCGGCAAATTTAAAAGAGGTTTGCTTCGGCATCCAGGGTATGAGCTGCGCCAACTGTGCCCTTGCCATTGAAAAAGCCTTTAAAGGGGTAGAGGGGGTTAAGAAATCCAGCATCAACCTGCCCCTTGAACGGGGGGTGGTTTCCTATGATCCGGCCCTGATGGATGAAGCCCGGGTCCTGAACATCGTGAACAATGCCGGCTACCGGGCCGTCAAACAAGATAACCAGGATGGCCCGTCTTCTAAAGCGGAAAGCTTCAGGTTCTACTTTGCCCTGGGGCTGACCATCCCCATGATGATACTCATGCAGGCCAAAATCATTCCCATGCCGGCGGCCAATTACACCCTTTTTGTTCTGGCCACCCTGGTCCAGGCTGTATCCGGGATGGCCTTTTACAGGGGGGCCTGGTTTTCCCTGAAGAATAAAACCGCCAACATGGACGTGCTGGTCTCTTTGGGCATTTTTTCAGCCTATGCCTATTCCGTATATTCCCTTTTTTTCCGGAATCCTTCCACCATGGCATATTTTGACACCTCGGCCATGATCACCACCTTTATTCTGCTGGGAAAAATGCTGGAAAGCCGGGCCAAAGGAAAGACCGGACAGGCGTTAAAAGAACTTCTGGCCTTAAACCCGGACAAGGCCAGAATCATCCGGAACAATGACATTGAAGAGGATATATCGCCGGCCATGCTTGAAAAAGGGGACCGGGTAAAGGTCCTTGCCGGAGAAAAAATACCGGTTGACGGGGTTATTCTTGACGGCCACACCTTTGTGGATGAATCCATGATCACCGGCGAATCCCTGCCTGTGGAAAAGGTCAGGCAGGACCCGGTTACCGGCGGCACCATCAACCAGTCCGGAGCCATTGTCGTTGAGACCTTAAAAACAGGGAATGACACCCTGCTGGCCGGTATTATCAAGATGGTGGAAGACGCCCAGGCCGATAAGGCCCCCATCCAGAGAATAGCTGACAAGGTATCCAACGTCTTTGTCCCGGCAGTGGTCACCGCTGCCCTGGCAAGCTTTTGTTTCTGGTATTTTATGGCAGACCTTTCCACGTCAGCCCGGTTTCTGTTTTCCTTTGAACGAATGATTGCTGTTCTGGTCATTGCCTGCCCCTGTGCCTTAGGCCTTGCCACACCGACCGCCATCATGGTGGGCTCCGGGGTGGGCTTAAAGCGGGGCATTTTATTTAAAAAAGGATCGGTCCTGGAAAACATTTCCAAACTGGATATTCTCCTGTTTGACAAAACCGGCACCCTGACGTCCGGACAACCGGAAGTCACCGGCATATACCCCGCCCCAAACGGGTCGACCAGTGAGCTGCTGTCTTTGGCGGCGAGTGCCGAGGCCAATTCAACCCACCCCCTGGCCGGGGCCATTATTCAAAAAGCCAAAACAAAAAACGCACCGGTGCAAGCGACAACAGACAGCAGGGAAATCAGCGGGCAGGGAATTGTCTGCACCCTTTTGGGGTCTTCTTTAAAAGCCGGCAAACGATTTGATGAAGATCAGATGGACCCGGCGCTTGAAACAACGGTGGCCCAGCTTTCAGATCAAGGCCATTCCCTGGTATTTGTTTCCCTTGACGATCGGGTTAAAGGCGTGATTGCCTTATCAGATCCGGTTAAGCCCGAGGCCGCCAAAGCCGTATCCCTTCTCCATAAAGCCGGCATCCGAACGGCCTTGATTTCAGGAGATACCCTGGCATCGGCCCGGTTTGCGGCCAAACAGGCCGGTATCGATCTGGTAGAGGCCCAGGTGCTGCCCGAGGATAAAATCAAAAAAGTAGAAGAATTTCAGGCCCAGGGGCTTTGTGTGGGGATGGTGGGAGACGGCATCAACGATGCCCCGGCCCTGGCCCGGGCCGACATCGGCATGGCCATTGGTTCGGGAACCGACGTGGCCAAGGAAACCGGGGATGTGGTCCTGGTAAAGAGCAGTCCCATGGATGTGGTCACGGCCATTCAGCTCGGCAGAAAAACCCTTGCTGTGATCAAGCAAAATTTTTTCTGGGCCTTTTTTTACAATGTTCTGATGATTCCCGTTGCCGCAGGGTTTCTGTATCCGGTTTTTGGCCTGGCCCTGAAACCGGAACTGGCCAGCATTGCCATGTGGCTGTCCTCGTTGACAGTGGTCACCAACTCCCTGAGGCTGAACCGGTTTTAAGTTAAACCCCATACACAGCCCTCTTAATTTGAGCCCGGGGCATGCCGCATTCCAACTTTGATCCCATGGCTTCCCCCAAATTATATGTTTTTGGACAGCAACTGCCCTTCGACAATAGCCTCAAGGCGTTCAACCAGATACAGCGGCAGAGAAATCAAAGGATATGAAACCTGTTTTTGCTCGTTACCTGTACGGATCAAACAATTGACCTGCTGTATGGACGGCAAAGATGCATCAAACCGAACGGCCAGGGGCGCGGTTTTTGTGCCCATGAACTGGTGCAGGGATTTGAGTTTGCCTGTGGCACCGGCTTTGACCTCAATGGGAATCACAGCACCCGCCATTGAAGTGACATAATCCACCTCTGCGTTGGAAGATCGGCCCTGGCGCAGCCAGTAGGTCAATTGCCGGTTTGGCCGGTCTGAAAGCAATGATACCAGGTGCTGCCCAATGAACTGTTCGGCAATAGCGCCTTCATTAATCAGCTTGATATCCGTCATCTGGGAGGCCAGGTGCCAGTTCAGCCCGCAAATGGCATTCATCAATCCGACATCCAGAAATATGGTTTTAAATACTTTATCTTCAATATCCGCTTGCAGTGGAAGTCCGGAGCAATGGCTATGGGTTACTTTTTCAATAATGCGTGCCATGGCCAAGAGTTCAATATCCTTTTTAATGGTGACACTTTGATCCTGGGATGAAATGTTGCTGTACTTGATTTTTTTTCCCACATTTTTTGCCATAAAGTTAAAAACATTGCGCATGCGGCCCAAATTCCTGGAGCCGGAATATTTGGGGAAATCTTCCTGGTAAGTTTCGATTATGGAATTATGTACCTGGTCGACATCTTTATAACTTAAGTTCCGGGAAAATACGTTAACGGCCTCCGGCATACCGCCCACATAAAAATATGACCGCATCAGACTCAATAAGCGTTCATGCGCCACACGGCCTATTTCCCGGCCGAATTCATATTTCTCGATAAAAGCCTTTAGCGCTTCCTCGCCCATGGCGTCCAGAAATTCTGTAAAGGTCATGGGGCCCATATGCAGGTATTGTATCCTGCCGACAGGCATGGAAAAAGAGTGGTCAGACAAAACAAATTCAAGCAGAGAACCGGCGCTGATGACGGGAAGATCCGGTTTGTCTTCATAAAAATAACGCAGTGCAGGCACAGCCTCGGGGACCGCCTGGATCTCATCTAAAAAAAGCAGACTCTCCTGGCCGGCGGCTTTCATGCCCGGCAGGAACTCAATCTGCTGGATAATATCTGTCGGATTTTTGCTTTCAAAGATACCGGATAATTCCGGATAACGTTCCAAGTTTACGCCCATTAAATTTTTATGATACTCCTGGGCAAACAACGCCACCAATGTCGATTTCCCGACCTGCCTGGCGCCACGGATAATCAAGGGTTTCCGATTTTTACTGTTTAACCAGTCATTTAAAAATACCAACTGCTGTCTGTGTATCATTTACACCTTTTACATCATTTTTTCTGGTCCGAAGATTTTTTAAAAATCATCTTATCATGGCTTTATGGAACATATCAATGGCCTTATTATTGTTTTTGGGATGTGTTTTAATAATATCAGTATTATTTTAAGTGTGTTTTTTTGAGGTGGCGCTCAAATTACCGGATACGGATTAAGCCTCAAACCTGTTGACGGTTGTTCAACCCAGATAATCACTTGGCGAATTCCCAAAATACTTTTTAAATTCCCTGGAGAACGTTCTTTACTGGGCATACCCCACTTCAAAAGCCACTTGTGTCACACTTTTGTTCCCGGTCTGCAGCAGCCGCCTGGACTCTTCCAGTCTGAACTTGCGAAGGAAATTAAATATAATAGTGTCACCATAAACCTTAGAAAAGCCCTGGCTTAACGTGGTTCTGTTTACCCCCACCATTCTGGAAAGTTCTGTAAGGGGGGGGCCTTAATATCGGAAATGATTATATCGCGGGCTTTGTGAACGAAATTCCCGGAGTCGGATGCAAGGTCAAAGCAGAAGCCGGTCTGGTCCTTATCTGCATTGAATTGATCAAAACCGGAAATCATCAGTTCCAGCGCTTTGCTTCCTAAAAACAGGCGTCTGCGGACATCACTATACGTACATCCGAGGATTTCATGAAGACGAATATTAATGGACGGGGTCATGGACACGGGGCAGCAAAAAAATCCTTCTTTTTTTGAGGGAGCCAATATTTCTTCTAACGGCCACGGGCCGTCTTGGTTATCCAACCAAGAACCGCCCACAACAAATATTGAAAGAACTCAAAAGGTTGCTGAGTCTTTCATATAACGGCCACGGGCCGCCTTGGTTATCCAACCAAGCACCGCCCACAACGAAAAATGAAAGTCTTTTCAGCTTGTTAGTGAGACTTTCATATAAAAACTTTTGGTCAAATTCTCCGGCTATCCCTTCGGAAAACCGAATTACGGGGTTTAAGTATATTCTTGTCAGACCCGGATATTTTATGGCATTTTGAATAATTTGAAACCGAACGGAATGACCATAGAATGACCGACATATTGATCCAGTCCTTTACCTCCACCTTTTTTTCCATGCTCAAGATTTTCTTTATCGTGCTGGCAGCCGGTGTGCTGGTTCGAAAAAAAGTTTTAAGCCAGGAAAACCTACACGGCCTGTCCGTGGCCACGGTGGACGTGTTTCTTCCCTGCATGAGTTTTACCAGCATCCTGGCCAATTTCAGGCCCGGACAATTTGATATCTGGTGGGTGCTGCCCACGGCAGGCATCCTGATTACGGTGGCGGGCATCCTCATGGGCTGGCTGTTTTTTTTTGGCGAACTGCCGGAAAAACGAAACATGGTGCCCCTGTGCGGGGTTCAGAATGCCGGATACCTGATCCTGCCCTTAGGGGCGGTACTCTTTCCGGACCAGTTTGACCAGTTTTCCGTCTACTGTTTTCTTTTCATTATGGGCCAGAGCCTG
The DNA here is from genome assembly GCA_963663165.1 of uncultured Desulfospira sp. Classification (GTDB taxonomy): domain Bacteria; phylum Desulfobacterota; class Desulfobacteria; order Desulfobacterales; family Desulfobacteraceae; genus Desulfospira. The sequence continues at coordinate 3,445,871 of OY760175.1, forward strand.
ACCGTATGGACCGTGGGCAAACAGATGACCACGGCATCACCGGAAGCGCCGATGCGATGGCAGAGCATGCTCACCCCGCCATTGATTGCCACCCTTCTGGCCATTGTCTTTGTAGCCATGGGCATTCATCCGATTTTCTTTTTGCCGGAGGATGGCTCCGGCGCCGGCCCGGTGAACACCCTTCTGGCCACAGCATTCGATGCTGCCGAATTTATCGGGCAGGCCACCGTCCCTCTGGCGATCTTTATCCTCGGGGGCGTTTTGGGCAGCATCACCTTTAAGTTCCGGGCGTATATGTGGGATGTGATCCGGGTGGTGACGGTCAAGCTTTTTCTATTGCCGCTCTTGATCCTGGTGCTGGTCTATTTCTGGGGCATCGGGGAGACATTGCCGCTGCTGGCGGTTTTCTTTGTTATTGAAAGTTCATCCGCCCCGGCCATTGCCACGGTTCTCCAGGTCAAAAAATACGGCGGTGACGAGCAGAAGATCGGCACCGTCATTCTTGTCTGCTACCTGGCCTGTCTTTTGATGATGCCCTTCTGGGTGGGCATCTGGAGTTTGATTTCACAGGGATGAACCAGGGGTTACACAATCCCTTTGGGCATGGGGGGAACGTCTTCTCCAGCCAGGACAAACCCGCCGTCCAGGCGTAACACCGAGCCGGTCATGTAAGGGGCATCTTTTAATATGAACAGACAGGCCTTGACCGCATCCTCAATGGTGCCGGTCCGGTTTAGAAGAGTATGGTTGATCAGTTGCTGCTTTTCCCCGGGGGTCAGGACCTCTTTCCACCCGCGGGTCCCTTGGGCATGGCGGGTTTCAAATATGCCCAGCATGAGTTCATTGACCCGGACATTGGGGGCCCCCATGCGGGCCCAGGTTTCGGTAAGACTGGATATCCCTCTGTTGGCGGCGGCATATCCGTCGTTAAAAACCAGGGCCGCCGCTCCGGACCGGCCGGTGATCCCGGCAATGGAGGAAATATTGATCACGGCAGCGTCCCTGGATTTTTTAAGCAGCGGGAACACGGCATCAAACACCCACCGTTTGGCCTTGAGGGTGGTCTCGATTTCAAGGTCCCACTGATCTTCAACGTATTCCCCATGGACCGTGGGCCAGCCGCCCCTTTCGATATTGTTGATCAGGATATCCAGGCCGCCGTATGTCTCTTCAATAAACCCGGCCATTTTTTTGATGTCTGATAAATTGCGAAGGTCGGCATCCAGTATATGGTGGCGGGCCCCTGTGGCAAAAAAATCAGTTTCCATGCCCTCAAAAGCGTCCTCCCAGTCATGGCGGGTAAGGACCAGGTTTGCCCCGGATTGGGCAAGCCCTAAGCCAATGCCCTTGCCGATGCCTTTGACGGCGCCGAGAACCAGCGCTGTTTTCCCTTTAATTTCCATGGGGCCATCCGGAAAGATTTAAGTCAATGCCGAACAGCATATTTTTTACCCATTGGATTCCAAAATTGAGTAATGTTTCATCGCCGGCTGTTATTTGCCGGATCATGGTTTTGTCCAGTTTAAATTCAGCCAGCAGATCTTTTTCTAAAATCTGAACCCTGAATTCATCCAGATCATACAAGGCCAGATAGAACTGATCCGACTGGAATCCTTCAAGCTTGCCGGGAATAATCTGATTTTTCAGGCTGATCAGCTCCATGAGCTGATCGTTCCGGGCATTATGTTTTTCCACGTCCTGACCAATTAACCATTCTTTAATCGTGACCGGGTTGGCCACCCCGAACCCGTTGCAATGGGGTTCTTCAATAAGGGCGTAGTACTCGGTTATCTCCCCGGTCTGCCTTGAGCGGGATATGGCCCGGGCCAAGGGATAAAGCCGGCAGGAACCAGGCCGGTCCGGGTACACGCTGCACCCGTTTTCTGTAACGAATGGACAGGCATGGCCTGTGCCGGGATTGGGTTTAAACTCCACAATGGGGAGACCTGTCCCAGGGCCGTTATGACGGGAGGTATAGGTTTTTAAAAATTCCTGGGAAGAGATGTCAAGGCTGTTTTTCAGCCTTAAAATATCGTAGGGCGTCAGGGCCTGGTTCAAGTCCCTGCAGCAGTCATTAAAACATGAATTTTCCGGAGAACAGGAAAAATTCATGGGGTCATTGAGCTTGACCGGTATTAATTCTTCGTTCATTATTTTATCCTCAATTCTGGTCTTTCCCGGGCTGTCCGGTAGGCTGCCAACCTATCAGTATTAAACGGATTAATCCAGATGTTTCAGGGAACGGGGTCTATAATATGGGCCTGGCTCTCATAGACGGTTTTATACCGCTCCTTTGTATAATAAAGAAACTCCTGAAGCACGGTGCTGAAATATTTATCCTTGTGCCAGATGGTGTAAAAAGACCGGGTAAATTTGAAGTCCCTTATCTTAAGGCGGAACAGCTGGCCGGCAATCAACTCGTTCATGACCGATATCCTGGAAAGGCAACTGACTGTCCCCCTGTTCCGGAGGACCGACTTTACCGCCTCTGTATGCCCCACCTCCAAAAAAGGCTTAAACCGTTTTTTGTACTTTTCCATGTAATAAAGAAACACCTCACGGGTTCCGGAACCTTCTTCCCTGAAAATCCACCGTTTGGACAAAAGTTCTTCCATATTATAGGGGACCTCCCTGACCAGGTTTTTATCCCCGGTCACCACATAAAGCTCGTCTAAGCCCAGCACCTCCCGTTGTATTTCAGTGTTGTTGTAGTCGGCTTCCACAAAACCGATGTCTAGTTCGCCGTCTTTGATCAGTTTTCCGATTTCCTCGGTATTGCCGGTAATTTTTTCCAGCCGGACCCCCTGGTACTTTTCGGCAAACTCATAAATGATCTGGGGCAGAATATAATTGGCTATGGAAGAACTGGCCCCGACCTTGATATCCCCGAGCAAATCCTGGTCCCTGAACATGATCTCGCTTTCCCTAAGGCCGAACACCAGGGGATCTACCATCCGGTAAAAATACCGGCCGTTTTCATTGACCACCAGCCGTTTGTGGATCCGGTCAAACAACAGCTTGCCAAGGGTTTCTTCAAGGGCCTTGATGGACATGGACACAGCGGACTGGGTTAATCCGAAATCATTTGCCACCTGGCTCAAATGCGGGGTTTTCACCAGGGCAAGAAACAATTCAAGCTGTCTTAAGGTAGCCAAAAAATTTCCTCTTTTTTGGGGCTATCATGGCCGAATACCCGGGCCAGACGCAGGGGGTTTAAAAAATTTTTCGTGCGTGGTGCACACTTTTATCTGATTCAAGCAAATTGTTTATAAAAACACAAGCCGCTTTTATTTTTCAACCCAGATTTCTTTTGTGAAATTTCACAATATGTAGTAGCAAATGAACAACGTTTCAATACATATTGTTGGTTAGTGAAGTCATCAAAAAAATTGAACAATTTGATAAGTCTTTTTTTTTCAATTTTCTTGACAACGCTATTGGGAGGATGCTATTTCCATACCATTTATGCGGGTCCTGCACCATTGTTCAGCATGTAGTTTCCAACTAATTTAATGGCTGCATAAAAACCGCTTTAGGATTAGAACAAGGATTAAAAAGCCCGTTAAATTCACATCCGGGCTTATTGATAAAAGAAGAATAACGGCACAACGGTATTGTGCAATTTGATTAACTTAAATTATGGAGGTATTTTAAATGCCATCTTTTGTAATTGCAGAAAAATGTGACGGCTGCAAAGGTGGGGACAAAACAGCATGCATGTACATCTGCCCCAATGACCTGATGGTTCTGGACCCCGATGCGATGAAAGCATACAACCAGGAACCGGATCAGTGCTGGGAATGCTACTCTTGTGTTAAAATTTGCCCCTCCCAGGCCATCGAAGTAAGAGGCTATTCTGACTTCGTACCCATGGGCGCTTCTGTACAGCCGATGATGGGTACCGAGGATGTTATGTGGACCTGTAAGTTCAGAAACGGCGTTGTCAAACGCTTCAAGTTCCCCATCAGAACCACGCCTGAAGGTGAAGCCAACGCTTATGAAGATCTGAAAGGCAAAGATCTGTCCAGCGGCCTGCTCTCCACTCAAGAAGCAGACGGCATGGAACTGAAAGCTCCGACCGAGCTGGCATAAGTCTATTGTCATCCATTTGATTTGATACTTTATTTTAAAATTTTTGGAGGTATATAATGGCATTACCTAACAAACCTGTCGGAGAGCTTAAAGCAGTAAGAGACCCCGAGGTTGTGAAAAAAGATGTTGACGTTCTGATCATCGGCGGCGGTATGGCTGCCTGCGGAACGGCATTTGAAATTAAAAAATGGGCTGATGAAGGCACCAAAATCCTGCTTTGCGACAAAGCAGCCCTTGAAAGATCCGGCGCTGTTGCCCAGGGTCTGTCCGCCATCAACACCTACATTGGCGAAAACAAACCTGAAGATTATGTCCGCATGGTCAGAAACGACCTGATGGGTATTGTCCGTGAAGACCTGATCTTTGACTTGGGCCGTCACGTTGACGATTCCGTTCATCTGTTTGAAGAATGGGGACTTCCCATCTGGAAAAAAACCGATGACGGCAAAAACCTTAACGGCAAACAGGGCATGAAAGCCGGCACCCTCAAAGGCGGCGCTACACCTGTTCGTACCGGTAAATGGCAGATCATGATCAACGGTGAATCTTACAAGAGAATCGTTGCTGAAGCCGGTAAAAAAGCCCTTGGCGAAGAAAACATCCTTGAAAGATGCTTCATCGTTGAACTTCTCAACGACAAAGAAGATCCCACAAGAGTTGCCGGCGCCGTTGGTTTCTCCGTTCGTGAAAACAAAGTATACATCATCAACGCAAAGGTTATGATGGTTGCCTGCGGCGGCGCTGTAAACATTTACCAGCCCCGTTCCGTTGCTGAAGGTAAAGGCCGCGCATGGTATCCCGTATGGAATGCCGGTTCTACTTACACCATGGCCCTGAGAGCCGGTGCAGAACTGTCCATGATGGAAAACCGTTTCACCCCGGCCCGTTTTAAAGATGGTTACGGCCCTGTTGGTGCCTGGTTCCTGCTGTTCAAAGCCAAAACCGTTAATGGCCTTGGTGAAAACTATGCCGGTTCCGACGAAGCCAAAGCAGAGTTGGAAAAATATGCACCTTACGGAACGGCTGCCGTTACCCCGACCTGTCTGAGAAACCATCTCATGATGAAAGAGTACAAAGAAGGCCGTGGTCCCATCATCATGAAGACCTCCGAAGCCCTTGCCGTTCTCGGCGAAACCATGGACAAGAAAGAACTCAAGCATCTGGAATCAGAAGCATGGGAAGACTTCCTTGACATGTCCGTTGGCCAGGCCGGTCTCTGGTGCGCCACCAACACCGAACCTGAAAAGAAAGACTCTGAAATTATGCCGACCGAACCGTACCTGCTCGGTTCTCACTCCGGCTGCTGCGGTCTGTGGTGTTCTGGTCCCGAAGAAGACTGGGTACCCGACAGCTACAAATGGGGCTACAACAGAATGACCACCGTTAAGGGTCTGTTCACTGCCGGTGACGGCGTTGGCTGCTCCGGTCATAAGTTCTCTTCCGGTTCCCATGCTGAAGGACGTATCATTGCCAAGTCCATGCTTCAGTACCTGAAAGCCGAAGGCGACAAGGTTACCGGTTTCAAAGAAACCGACCAGGAACTGGTTGACTACGTATACAAACCCGTAAGAAACTATCTGGACAACTTTGAATATACCACTGACCAGAACGTTAACCCGAAATATTGCAAACCTGCTGGCATGGCCATGCGTCTGATGAAGATGACCAATGAGTATGGTGCTGGTACCGGTACGTTCTACATGACTTCCGGCAAAAACCTTGAGATCCTCATGGACCTGTTTGAAATGTTCCGTGAAGACCTTGAAAACATTGGCGCCGGTGACCTGCATGAGCTGATGAGAGCATGGGAAATCACCCATCGTCTCTACACGGTTCAGGCCCACACCCGTCACATCCAGTTCCGTGAAGAATCAAGATACCCCGGTTTCTACTACAGAGGCGACTACATGGGACAGAACGATGATGAATGGTTCTGCTTCACCAACTCCTCTTACAACAAAGAAACCAACGAATGGACACTGAAGAAAGTTCCGTACATTAAGATCATTTCTGACTAGCGCTGAAAGTCGTTCTTAAAGTACGAACCAAGTGATATTAACCTCCAGGTGCTGGTCCCCAGTGCCTGGGGGTTTTTTCAGATTTTAGGCCTTTTACGGTCGTCTTCCTGTCTCCTTTTTTGTAAGGATATCAGCAAAAGACTTTAGATTTAACGCATTGTTACCGGCTGATATGATTAGAAAACAGGAGATAAGGATGCCCGCAAAAGGCATGACCTTTAATGATTAAAGCTTAAACAACTCAAATGCACGGAGGGACAGCATGACAACAGATAATTCAGCCCCGATGAGTGGAAGTATTATGGTGGTTGGTGGTGGAATCAGCGGCCTTACGACTGCTCTCGAAGCTGCCGAAGTCGGGTATGAGGTTTTCCTTGTGGAAAAGGAAGCATCCCTTGGTGGAAGGGTATCTCAGTTGAAACACTACTTCCCCAAACTCTGCCCGCCCACATGCGGACTGGAAATCAACTACAGACGGCTAAAAGACAACAAAAACATTAAAGTGTTTACCCTGTCCGAAGTCCAGAAGGTTGACGGCAAACCCGGTGACTACACAGTTACCGTGAAAACCGCCCCAAGGTATGTAAATGAGAACTGCACGGCCTGCGGTGAATGCGCCAAGGTCTGTGAAACTGAAATTTCCAACGATTTCAACTTTGGCATGGACCGCAGAAAAGCCGCCTATCTTCCCCACAACATGGCATTTCCCCAGCGGTATGTCATGGATCCGGCCATGGGCACGGATGACCGGGAAAAGGTCAAAGAAGCCTGTAAATACGATGCCATTGATTTTGACATGGAAGAAAAAACCTTTGATCTGAAAGTCGGCGCCATTGTATGGAATACCGGCTGGCAGCCCTATGACGCCACCCGCATCGACAACCTCGGATTCGGCCGTTACCAGAACATCATTACCAATATGATGCTGGAAAGAATGGCCTCTTTAAACGGCCCCACACAAGGAAAAATTCTGCGGCCGTCCGATGACAAAGCACCTGAAACCATTGCCTTTGCCCAATGCGCCGGTTCCAGGGATGAAAATCACCTTCCCTACTGCTCTTATATCTGTTGCATGGCTTCCTTGAAACATGCCACCTATCTGAGAGCCCAGTATCCCGATGCCAAGATTTACATTTACTATATTGACTTGCGAACACCGGGCAGAAAATATGAAAATTTCTATGCCAAACTCAAAGAGGATGAAAACATATTTTTTGTCAAAGGCAAAGTGGCTGAAGTCAGTGAAGAAGCAGGAACAGGCAACATTAACCTGGTGGCTGAGGATACCATCTCCGGTGAAAAAGTCAGACAGACCGTTGACATGCTCGTTCTGGCCACCGGCATGCAGCCCACGGCTGCCATTGACAAGCCGGTTGCCGATCTGACCTTTACCGAAGAAGGTTTTATCGTGAATGACTTTTCCAAAGGCGGCATGTTTGCTGCAGGCTGTGCCAACAAGCCTGCCGACGTTGTCACCTCTAACCAGAATGCCACCGGCATGGCCCTTAAAGCCATTCAGACCCTTGTAAGGAGGTAATGAAAACCATGGATAAAAAATACGGCGTATATATCTGCACAGGCTGTGGAATCGGCGATACCCTGGACATGGAAGCTCTGGAGGGTGTTCCGGACGAAGAAGGTGTCAATTGCACCACCCATCCGTTCCTGTGCTCCAAAGAAGGTGTGGAACTCATCCAGAAAGATATTGATGAAGGCAAATGCAATACCATGGTCATTGCGGCCTGTTCCAGAAGGGTCAATTTTGACGTATTCAATTTTGCCGGGTGTATTGTTGAGCGTGTGAACTTAAGAGAAGGCGTGGTATGGCCCCACTCCAGGGAAACCTACCCGGCTCTTGCCGAAGACCAGAAAGATGACGGAGAACATTTTGATCCGGTCCAGATGAAAGCCGAGGACTACATCAAAATGGGCATGATCCGCACAGAAAAAGTCAAACTGCCCGAACCTTATAAAACCGAGTCTTTTTCCAAGAAAATTCTGGTTCTCGGCGGCGGTGTTACCGGCATGGCAGCCGCCTTGGATGCCGCCAAGACTGGTTATGACGTCACCATTGTTGAAAAAACCGCTGCCTTGGGGGGGTATGCCGCCAAGCTTAGAAGCCAGATGCCGGTCAAAGAGCCCTTTGAATCGCTTCAGGCCCCGGTGGTGGACGCCATGGTCCAGGAGATCCAGAGTTTCTCCAATATTGATGTCCGGACCAACTGCGAAGTGGCCCGTATTGCCGGTCAGCCCGGTGAATTCACCGTAACCTTTAAAAAACCCGGTGAAAAAGTCCCCTTTGACGTTCCCTTCCCACTGCCTGAAGAAATGCTGGTAGATGAGAACGGCAAGGAACTCAACGCAGAAGACGCCCATGCCAAATACCTTGAGTACAACGCAGGTAGAGAAGATATCCTGAAACTGGACCCCAACGGTGAACTTTACGGTGCGGTGGTTCTGGCTGCCGGCTGGCGGCCTGATGTCCTCAAGGGCGAAGCTTTCGAACACCTTGGACTGGATCTGCCCGACGTCATCACCAACCACGAGTTTGAGCAGATTGCCGCCAAGGGAAAAATCGTGAGACCCTCTGACGGAAAAGAAGCCAAAAACGTGGTCTTCATCCAGTCTCCGGGCAAGGATGAGGATGATTCCGATTTTGAATACACCGGTTCGGTTACCTCCCAGGTAGCCTTAAAACAGGCCAAATACGTCAGGGAAGACTACGAAGACGGCAAGGCCTATATCATCTACCAGCACATGAGAACCCCGGGTCTCCAGGAAAACTTTTACAAAAGCATGCAGCAGGATGACGGTATTTTCATGACCAAAGGCGCGGTCACTCAGGTTGAATCCCAGGGCGGCGGCCTTGCGGTCACTGCCACCAACACCCTTCTTGGGGACAACCTGGGCATCCAGGCTGACCTGGTTGTGGTTGCCAGCGGCATGGTACCGGTGACCAAAGATGATCCCATCATCAACCTGGCCTACCGCCAGGGCCCGGGATTCAGGGATAACGATATCTTTGGCCAGTATGCCGACTCCAACTATATCTGCTTTCCTTATGAGACTCAGAGAACCGGTATTTACGCGGCGGGCACCGTAAGACGGGCCATGACCATTGAAGAGTGTATCGAGGATGCATCCGGTGCTGCCCTTAAAGCCATTCAGTGTATAGAAAGTGCTAACCGCGGCATGGCTGTTCACCCCAGATCCGGTGACATGACCTATCCGGACTTTTTCTTCCAGAGATGCACCCAGTGCAAGAGATGTACGGTTGAGTGCCCCTTCGGCGCACTGGACGATGATGAAAGAGGAACCCCTAAGGCCAACCCGACCCGCTGCCGCCGTTGCGGTACCTGCATGGGTGCCTGCCCTGAGAGGATCATCTCTTTTGCCGATTACACCATTGACAGTATTGGTTCCCAGGTCAAGGCTGTGGGTGTCCCGTCTGAAGACGACTATGATGAACCGCCCCTGCGCTTCCTTGCTTTGATTTGCGAAAACGATGCCTATCCTGCCCTGGATATGGTCGGCATGAACAAAATTGATTATTCCCCCAATGTCCGGGTCATTCCGGTCCGGTGCCTGGGGTCTGTGAACACCATCTGGATCAAAGACGCCCTGGCCCAGGGCATGGACGGTGTTATTCTCATCGGGTGCAAACACGGTGATGATTACCAGTGCCATTTTGTCAAAGGTTCCGAGCTTGCCGAAATCAGGGTCAAGAAAATCGGGGATGCCCTGGCCAGCCTGGCCCTTGAAGAAGAGCGCGTGGCCTTTGCAGAAGTTGCCATTGATGAATATGATAAACTGCCCGGAATCATCAATGAGTTTGTAGACGAAGTTGAAGGCCTTGGTCCGAACCCCTTCAAAGGATTCTAACGATCGGTTACCCATACAATATGGAGGTGTAAAAATATGTCTGAAAAATATCTTGCTCAACCGGATCTTGGCTTTATTGCCCAGGTAAGGGGTTTAGGCGGAGAGACATTAAAAAAATGTTTTCAATGCGCCACATGTTCAGTTGCCTGCCCCATTGCCCCGGAAGACAGCCCTTTTCCCAGAAAGGAAATGATCGCTGCCTCTTGGGGGCTTAAGGACAAACTCGTCGGCAACGGCGACATCTGGCTTTGCCATCAATGCGGGGACTGCAGCGACCTTTGTCCCCGGGGTGCAGCGCCTGGTGATGTTCTGGCGGCCATCCGCTCTGCGGCCATTACCGAGTATGCCCAACCCAAGGCATTGGCCTATGCGGTCAATGATCCCAAAAAACTGCCCCTGCTGATCGGCATTCCGGCAGTCTGGTTTGCATTGCTGGCCTTTATCACCATGAATCTTGGCGGCACCATGGAAAAGATTTTCCATGCCCTGTTCGGGGATGCCCTTGGCGGCCGCCTTCACTGGTCTCATATGCATGAAGGCGCAGAGCATGTCATTGCCCATGCCAACTTCATTTCCACATGGTTTGTGGACATGACCTTTATTCCTACAGCTACTTTTGCCGCAGTTATTTTTCTGCTGGCCTTAAAGCGGTTTACGGTTGACATTCATAACAATGCGGTCCTGGAAGGAAAGACCGACAAAACCGACCTGGACTACAAAGGATTGTTCCAAGCCCTTTTAAAGGTCATTCCCACGGTTCTCAAGCATGAAAAATTTAATCAGTGCGAAGCCAACAAGGACCGGGCTACCCCGCATATGATGGTGCTGTATGCCTTTATCGGCCTTTTTATTGTTACGGCTGTCTGCGGGACCATGCTTTACCTTGGCGGCTATCCCGGACCATACCCCCAGCTGAACCCCATTAAATGGCTGGCCAATATTGCCGGCGTTGCCCTGGTGATCGGTTCAGGGATCATGATTAAAAACAGACTGGACAACAAAGATCAGATCACCGCTTATAAAGACTGGTTTATCCTGGGCATTGTCTTTGCCTTAGGCCTGACCGGCATGCTGACTGAAATGGCACGTCTGGCTCATCTGGAGTGGATTTCATACTTTATCTACTGGCTCCACCTGATTGCTGTTTTCAACCTGTTTGCCTATCTGCCCTTTTCCAAAATGGCTCACCTGGTTTACCGGCTGGTAGCCATGGCCTATGCGGAATACGGCAATAGAAAATAAGCCAGTTTAAGCTGGATTTCCCAGCGGTTTAAATTTAAAGGGGGGCTGATTTATCAGCCCCCCTTTTTTTCTTGCTTTTTTCGCCAAACAATATTATGGCACTTGCAATCGCATTTTCACATTAAACGGTATGATCGGCGGATTCTGGAAATGAACTCACAAGGAGGCATTGCTTTGTTGCAGGGTAAGATTAAGTGGTTTAATTCTAAGAAAGGGTTCGGTTTTATTGAGCAAGAAGATGGAGAAGACGTGTTTGTTCATTATTCGGTCATAGAGATGACCGGGTTCAAAACACTCAACGAAGGGGATCGGGTTGAATTTGAAATCCAGGAAAGCGGCAGAGGGCTTGCGGCGACCCGGGTTGTAAAAGCTTAAGGCTTGTCCGCCGCCAACCGATAGTTTTCTATTCCCTTCCGGGAGGTCAACCCCCATGGTATTGTAATAATGGCGGATTTCCTTCATCTCTGTAATCAAATCGGCAGCGTCCATCAATTTTGCAGAACCTCTCCGGCCGGTAAGGTAGCAAGTTAAAATAAGCTGTACAAATTGCGCCGAATTTTTCTTTGTTTTCAAGGCGGACAAAGGCGCGCATAACGAGCTATGTGTGCCTTTGTCCAACGAAGAAAACATCAGAAAAAGGCAAGTAAGGTGTATAAGTTATTTTAACTTGCTGCCTAAGTATCAATCGTTGTTGATTTGGGCTTGTCCTGTATCAGGGCCAGGATTTCTTCTTCTGAAATCAGGCCAGACCATACCGCCACAATTATTTCATCCATGATCGCGATATCATGGGCATTTTTTTTAAAAACCGTTTTCATCCGGTCTATCTCTTTTTGGGCCAGCGCCCGGTGAAACCCTGCATCCTGATCCTTTTTGGTAAAGTCCTCACTGCCGAACTGCTCAATTTCAACTCCAGGCAGGTATTTAATGGCCGTCAACTCACCATAGTGCTGTCCTTTCATAAACTGCCCGATAAATACCTAAGGTCCTCTGCCACAGGCCCTGACAGCCAACCCAAGGGCAGCGGGGGTTGTTTTTCCTTTTCCGCCTCCGGTGTAGATATGAATGTCTCCCTTTTCCAGCATCTTAATTCCAGTATAATTAAATTAACTTTATAAATGCTTAAATTAATGATTGCATAAAATTTTTTTTACTATAATATAACCCCATACCAAACAACAGTAATTAAGGAGCTAATTTTGAACAAAATCGCGGTATTGGCTGGAGATGGAATCGGGCCTGAGGTTATGGTCCAGGCAGTGAAAATTCTTAAGAAAGCAGGGGAAAAATTCGGATTTGAATTGACCTTTGAGCCGGCAGATGTCGGCGGCGCGGCAATTGATAACCATGGGAAGGCCCTTCCCGATGAGACCTTGTCCCTATGCCGGAACAGTGATGCCATTTTATTTGGTTCGGTGGGGGGACCAAAATGGGAGAGCCTGCCCCCGGAACAGCAGCCCGAAAGAGGGGCCCTGCTGCCCTTAAGAAAGCATTTTAACCTGTATTGCAACTTTAGGCCTGCCAAGGTATTCCCAAGTCTTACAGCTGCCTCTCCGTTAAAGCCTGAAATCGTTGGAGACGGTTTCGACCTTTTGTGTGTAAGGGAACTGACCGGTGGGATCTATTTTGGTGAGCCAAAGGGCAGAAAAGGAACCGGCAAGGATGAAACCGCTTTTGATACCATGGTTTATTCACGGTATGAAATTGAAAGAATTGCCCGCATGGCCTTTGAAGCGGCCAGAATCCGCAAACGGAAGGTCACCTCAGTGGACAAGGCCAATGTGTTATTTTCCATGGTTCTCTGGCGTGAGGTGGTCATGGAAGTGGCCAAAGAGTACCCGGATGTTGAGCTTAACCATATTTATGTGGACAATGCCACCATGCAGCTGGTTAAAAATCCCCATCAGTTTGACGTACTGTTGTGCGGCAATATGTTCGGGGATATTATTTCCGATGAGTGTGCCATGATTACGGGGTCCATGGGGCTGCTGGCTTCAGCGAGCCTGAATGAGGATAATTTCGGCCTGTATGAGCCGGCCGGCGGATCAGCCCCGGACATCGCCGGAAAAGGGATTGCCAACCCCATAGCCCAGATCCTGTCCGGCGCTATGATGCTCAGGTATACCTTTGGCTTTATTGAGGCTGCTGATGCCATTGAAACAGCTGTTGCAAATGTCCTGGCCAAAGGGATTCTAACCCTGGATCTGGCAGGGAATGCAATAAAAGCAGTGAACACAGAAGAGATGGGGCAGGCCATTCTACAAGAACTGGATAATTAGTGCCTGAACGGAAACCCCCGTGTTTGAACGAAAAGTTGCGCAGATGCAAGGTGTAAAAAAATTTGAAACCGGCGCAACCATGGGGTTGTAAGGATTTCATTTTTTTTCTTGCAACGCAGCAGATGGATGACTTTTCGTTCAAACAGCATAAATTGAAAAAGGCCTTTCAGGTAATCTGAAAGGCCTTTTTTATTTTGTGGCGGGAGTGACGAGACTCGAACTCGCGGCCTCTAGCGTGACAGGCTAGCGTTCTAACCAACTGAACTACACCCCCGGTTGAACTCTTTGTTTTTCATAATCTGGTGGGCGATGCAGGGCTTGAACCTGCGACTTCAACCTTGTAAGGGTTGCACTCTCCCAACTGAGTTAATCGCCCGAAAAACAGGAGGATTTATACCAGCATCCCATATTGAAGTCAAGCGGAATTTAATGAATAATTTTTTTTTGGCAAATAAAATTTTAACCGGCCGGGCTCAACAAAATTATAGGTTTAGCATCTGTAAAAAAAGGGGGTATCAAAGCCCGGGTATTTTCGAAAAATCAAACGGTTTTATGGGCCATTGCCTTGCAACGGCCGGTTTATCATGGTATATTCAAATCCATATATAGTTAATATTCAACGTTTTCTATAACAGGGCTATTTTTTCTTTTCTTCCGTGGCAACATTAGTCCATAAAAAAAGCAGTGAATCCTTGAAATTTTTTAATAACTGCCACGGGCCGTCTTGGTTATCCAACCAAGAACCGCCCACAACAAATAATGAAAGTCTTCTCAAGATGTTAGTGAGCCTTTCATATAAACATAAAACCTACCGGCTAAGGAGTTGATATGGAACCCGTTCAGGGATACCTGGAAATTATGGACAAAGGGTTTGGATTTTTAAGGGAAATTGAGGAAAATTTTCAACCCCGGCCTGAGAATCCTTACGTTTCCAATGCACTGATCCGGAAACTCAACTTAAGAGAAGGAAGTTTCATTAACGGATTTGGGGAAAAAAAAGGACCAGACAACCCAAACCTGGCATTAAACCGGGTTGAAACGGTTAATGGATATCCCCTTGATGTTTTTTTGAGCTTTCCCATGCTTCAGGACCAGATCAGCGTCAACCCTTATGAAAGATACTTTCTGACACAAGATGAAGATGATATTACCGGCAAAGCCTTAGACTTGATTGTTCCCATCGGGATGGGCCAGAGAGGGTTGATCATCGCGCCGCCCAAATCCGGGAAAACCACCATTTTACGGCACATGGCCAACTCCATTGTCCACAACCATCCCGAAGCAAAAGTGTTTATTCTTTTGGTGGATGAACGGCCTGAAGAGGTGACGGATTTTCAACGGGGGCTCAAAGAGGCCAATGTCCTATACTCTTCGGCCGACCAGCAGATCGGCCAGCACATGAGAATGACACGGCTTGCTATTCATACGGCCATCCGTTGTGCGGAGATCGGACAGGATGCGGTGGTGTTTATTGACTCCCTTACCCGGATGACCCGGGCCTTTAACGCAGACACGGACAGTTTTGGAAAGACGTTGACCGGCGGCCTTGGGGCCAATGCCATGGAATTTCCCAGAAAAATTTTCGGGGCCGCACGAAAACTGGAAAACGGCGGCTCTTTGACCATCATTGCCACTATCCTGGTGGACACCGGTTCCAAAATGGATGATATTATTTTTCAGGAATTTAAAGGGACTGGAAATATGGACCTTTTCCTGTCCAGGGATTGCGCGGAACACCGGGTCTGGCCGGCCATCAATATCAATAAATCAGGAACCCGAAAAGAAGACCTGCTCATGGACAAAGAAGAGCAGGAAGAAATTATCGCCATTCGAAGAAGCATTGCCACAAAAGACGAAGTGGCTGCAATGTCTGAGTTTATCTCCTACCTGGAAGGTTAAGCCCGTTAATTTGCTTCTTTGTTGATCAGGGCATTGCTCAGCACCTGATCCATATCCTCCACAAATACAATTTCCAGTTGGTTTTGGATGGATTTGGGGATTTCACGGATGTCTTTTTTATTTTCCAGGCAGACCAGCACCTTTTTGATCCCATTGGCATGGGCCGCTAAAAGTTTTTCCTTAACGCCGCCAATGGGCAGAACCCTTCCGCGCAACGTAATCTCTCCGGTCATGGCAACGTTTCGGTCAACGGGATTGGCCGTGAGCACCGAGACCACGGCGGTACACATGGCAATGCCGGCGGATGGGCCGTCTTTGGGGATGGCGCCCTCAGGCACATGGATGTGGATGTCCAGATCCTTATAAAATTCTTCTTTAATCCCGAGCTCTTTACTCCGGGACCGGACATAGGATACTGCGGCCTGGGAAGATTCTTTCATAACATCGCCAAGCTTTCCCGTGACCATTACTTTGCCCCTCCCCGGCATGCTGACCGCTTCAATGGTGAGCAGCTCTCCGCCGGCCTGGGTCCAGGCAAGGCCGGTAACAATCCCGATCTTGCTTTCCTTTTCTATGGCGCTGTCACGAAACCGGGTCTGACCTAAATAGGTGGTCAAATTACCGGCGGTGATATGCCGTAATTTTCTTTGGTTGTTCTTAACAATCTGGGTGGCAATTTTCCTGAAAACCGAAGATATCTCCCGCTCAAGATTCCTTACCCCGGCCTCTTTGGTATACTGCTTGATAATGGCGGTGATGGCATTTTTTGAGAACTGGACATCATCTTCATTGAGCCCGTTTTCCTTGAGCTGCTTTGGTATCAGATGGCCGGTAGCGATTTTTGCCTTTTCATATTCTGTATACCCGGGGATCTGAATAATCTCCATGCGATCCCTTAAAGGGGCTGGTATATCGTAGAGGGTATTGGCCGTGGTGATAAACAGGATCTGGGACAAATCATAATCCAATTCCAGGTAATGATCGGAAAAGTTTTTATTCTGTTCCGGGTCCAGGGCTTCAAGCAGGGCCGATGAGGGATCTCCCCTGAAATCCGAGGTCATTTTGTCGATTTCATCCAGGCAGAATACCGGATTGTTATACCCGACTTTTTTAAGGGCCTGGATGATTTTGCCGGGCATGGCCCCCACATAGGTCCGCCGATGTCCCCTGATTTCAGCTTCATCCCGGACACCCCCTAGAGATATCCTTGTAAAAGACCGGCCTGTGGCAGACGCCACGGACCGTGCCAGAGAAGTTTTTCCCACCCCGGGAGGTCCCACCAGGCAAAGGATAGGGCCTTTAATCTTTTTGACCAGTTTCTGGACCGCCAGATATTCAAGAATCCGCTCTTTGGGCTTTGTGAGCCCGTAATGATCTTTTTCCAGCGTGGCTTCAGCGGCTGTAAGGTCAATGACAGCCCGGCTTTTCCGGTACCAGGGAAGATCAATGATCCAGTCAATATAATTTCTGACCACCGTGGCTTCTGATGACATGGGGGACATCATCTTAAGTTTTTCCAGTTCCTTTCGGACCACGCCGGCCGCGGCTTTGGGCATTCGCTTTCGTTTAATCCGGTTTTCAAGCTCCTGGAACTCTTCGGAGCCGCCCCCCTCTTCCCCCATTTCTTTTTTTATGGCCCGGATCTGCTCGTTCAGGTAATGCCGTTTCTGCAGCTTTTCCATCTGCTCTTTAACCCGCCCCTTGATTTTCTGGGACATGGAAAACACCTGGGTCTCTTTCTGGATCAGTTTGAGCAAAAGAAAAAAACGCTCTTCAATATCGCCGCATTCCAGAAGCTGCTGTTTGTCGCTCACTTTAAAGGGCATCTGGGCGGCAATGATATCGGCATACCGTGAATCGTCTTCTTCCAGGCTTTCCAGATTCTTAAAAAAGCTTTTGGCCACGGCGCCGGACATGGCCGCATACTGGGCAAAGGATTCTGTCAGGGTTCGGCGGGCCGCTTCGGCCACCTCGCCGGGAATAGGCTTTTCCTGAATTTCAATATAATCGACCATCAGCAGGTTGTTGTCATCAACCAGCTTGATCACCCGTCCCCGCCGGCACCCTTCCACCAGGGCCTTAACCGTCCCGTCGGGCAGCCTGAGCAGCTGGGTGATTTTGGCCTCCGTGCCCACCTGGAAGATATCCTGAATATTGGGCTTTAAAACATCCGGGTCTTTCTGGGTGGTCAGGAAAATCTTTTTTTCCTGGGCCATGGCACCAGACAGGGCATTGATGGATTTCTCCCGGCCCACAAACACCGAGGTGGTGGTATAGGGGAACAGCACCATATCCCTTAAAGGAACCAGAGGTAAGGTTTTTGTTTCGCTTTCAGAACCGTCCTGTTGGAAGAATTTAGAAATGCTGATCATGTCGGTTTAATATCAGGCCTGCTTTTTGGGTTGCTCGTAAAGCAGGATGGGCGGCTCTTTTTTGAGGACCACTTCTTCACCGACCACGCATTCTCTTACATTTTCCATGGAAGGGATTTCATACATGATATCCAGCATGGTTTCCTCCATGATGGCCCGAAGCCCCCGGGCACCGGATTTTCGGGAAACCGCTTCTTTGGCCATAGCCTCGCAGGCTTCATCGGTAAACTGAAGGTCCACGCCCTCCACCTTGAAAAGTTCCCGGTATTGTTTGATCAGTGCGTTTTTGGGCTCGGTTAGAATCTTAACAAGGGAGGTCTTATTGAGTTCCCCGATGGACGTGATCACGGGCAGACGGCCCAAAAATTCAGGAATCAGCCCGAATTTAATCAAGTCTTCGGGTTTGAGCTGCCCTAACAGCTCCCCGATACTGACGTCTTTCGGGCTTGAAATGTTTGCCCCAAATCCCATGCTTTTTTTATTGACCCGTTGTTCCACTATCTTTTCCAGGCCGGTAAAGGTCCCCCCGCAGATGAACAGGATATTGGATGTATCCACCTTGACATAATCCTGCTGGGGATGCTTGCGGCCGCCCTTTGGCGGAATAGAGGCCACCGTGCCTTCAATAATCTTGAGCAGGGCCTGCTGAACCCCTTCACCGGAAACATCACGGGTAATAGAAGGGTTATCGCCCCTCTGGGAAATCTTGTCAATCTCATCAATATAGATGATTCCCTTTTGCGCCTTTTCAATATCGTAATCGGCGTTCTGGACCAGAGAGAGAACTATGTTTTCAACATCTTCCCCGACATAACCGGCCTCGGTTAAGGCCGTGGCATCGGCAATGGCAAAAGGGACGTTCAAAAACCGGGCAAGGGTCTGGGCCAACAGGGTCTTTCCGCACCCTGTCGGACCGATGATTAAGATATTGCTCTTTTGGATTTCAACATCATCAGTCCCTTTTTCAACGTGTGACGCCAACCGTTTGTAATGGTTATATACGGCAACAGAAAGGACTTTCTTGGCCTGGTCCTGCTCAATGACATAAGAATCAAGCTGTTCCTTGATTTTTTTGGGGACCGGAAAATCCTTTGTGGAAAGTTTTGCGGCACTCTGTTCCTTTTCCTCATCCTCAATGATTTCACTGCACAGTTTGATACATTCATTGCAGATATAGACGCTTGGTCCGGCAATGAGCTTTTTAACTTCCTTTTGATTTTTTCCGCAAAAAGAACAAAAAAACTGATCGTTGGGTTCATCTTTTTTAGCCATGGACTACAAATCCTCCGGAGTCTCCTGTGTTTCTTTCTCCAACTGGTCTCTATCTACCACCACACGGTCAATGAGCCCATACGCACAGGCCTGGGCCCCGGACATGAAAAAATCCCGTTCCGTATCCTCAGCGATTTTTTCCAGGTCCTGTTTGGTATGGAAGGCCAGAATATCATTCAGATTGTCCTTCATTCTAAGGATTTCATTGGCCTGAATTTTGATATCCGTTGCCTGGCCCTGGGCACCGCCTAAGGGTTGGTGAATCATGATCCTGGAATTGGGCAGGGCATACCGTTTGCCGGCAGCGCCGGCAGCCAGGAGAAGGGCCCCCATGCTGGCTGCCTGGCCGATGCACACGGTGGCCACGTCAGGCTTGATATACTGCATGGTATCGTAAATGGCCAGGCCGGCTGTCACCACCCCGCCGGGAGAATTGATATAAAAACTGATGTCTTTTTCAGGGTCTTCAGACTCCAGAAACAGCATCTGGGCCACAATCAGGTTGGCAATTTCATTGTCAACCGCAGATCCCAGAAATATAATCCGGTCCTTCAGCAGGCGGGAGTATATATCGTATGCGCGTTCTCCCCTGTTGCTTTGCTCAACAACCATTGGAATAAGAGGCACTGGTTTGACTCCTTTGTATTAGCGTTTTTCCCTTAAGCTTCCCGTAGAAAATCAGGCTTGTTCTTCTGAGACGGTTTCAGAAGCATCTTGTTTCGTTTCATCGTCCTTTTTGGGATCGACTTCGGTAACACTGCCTTTTTCAATTATAAGGTCAACCGCCTTTTTTTCAAGCTGGGTGTGTTTATAATATTCCAGCTGCCTGGGATCCATGTTGAAATAATTCTTAACGGCGTCCACGCTGGCGCTCATCCCCTGGGCCATTTCTTCAAAGCTTTTTTCAAGTTCTTCGTCACTGAGTTCAAGGCTTGTCTGGGTAATGATTTTATCCAGGATCAGGTGCCGTCTGGCCTGTTTCTCCGCCACATCCCGGTACCTGGTTTTCATGGTTTCCCTGTCAAGCCCTGCTTCTTCAAGGCTGGTATTGTTCTGGGCATAGGCCTGTTCGGCTTCAGCAATGATCCCGTCAAGCTCCCCGTCAACCATGGCATCGGGGATTTCGAACGCCATTTTATCCAGCAGGTGCTGAAACACCTGCTCGCTCATCTCATGTTTAACCCTTTGGGTATACCCTTTTTCCAGGTTGTCCCGGATGGCCATTTTGACCTCTTCAAGGGTCTCGTAGGCGCCAAGGCCCTTTACCAGGTCATCATTGGCTTCAGGAAGAATCTCCTCCTGGATTTCCTTGAGCGTGACCTTGTAAACAATGGTTTTTCCCTTAAGGTTTTCATCGTGATGGTTGTCTTTGTAAGCCACTTCTATTTCCAGGTCCTGGACCGGGATGGCACCAATGAGTTTTTCAGAAAATTCATTGGGCAGAACACCCTGGCCGATTCCCATGACATAGTTTTCAACCTTCGGGGTTTTGTCATAGGCTTCACCATCAAGAAATCCTTCATAATCAATGAGGACAAAATCCGTTTCCTTGACAGGACGTTCTTCTTTAACGGTTTCTTTGGTGGCCATGGTTTTTTGAATCATGTGGATCTGAGCGTCAATCTCATCTTCGGAAACGGTATACTTTGTTTTGGTAATCTCAATTCCCTCAAATTCAATATCATCCAGGTCCGGCTTGATTTCAACGATCATGTCAAATACATAGTCCTGCCCCGGAACCAGTTCCGGCGGATCTATCTGAGGCGCACCCACCACGTTCAGGTCATGTTCCCGGATGGCCTCAATAAACGACTCCTGAATCAGATAGGGAGCAACGTCGGCGTGAACATCTTTGGAAAACCGGTTTTCCAAAACTTTTCTGGGGATTTTGCCCTTACGGAACCCTTTGATATCCGCTTTGTTCTTCAGCTCGTTGTATGCCTTGTTCAGCTCTTTGGTTATGGTTTCTTTGGGAATTTCAAAAGAGAGCTTTTTTTTCACGCTGCTCTGGTCTTCGATTTTTACCTGCATGATTCCGTCCTGTTTAATTAAAAAACAACCTTTTAATATTAAAAAAATTATGACATAAATATCACAATAATCTAACACTACTATAATTTAACAAAGTTAACTAAAATAACGCTTCTCTATAATGGTGTCAAGAAAATTGGCAAAACCGGTCTGCCTGATCCTGCTTTTGATCCTTATTTTGCCGGGCTCTATATCATCTCCTTTGTGGGGGGGAAGCCCCATCAAAACCATCCAGAGGACGGTTGTCATTGATCCGGGCCACGGCGGCGTAGATAAGGGGCTTGAATTCTCCAGCGGGGCCACGGAAAAAAAACTGGCCCTCAACCTTTCTTTAATCACCGCCAAAATTCTGTCTGAAAAGTATAATGTGGTATTAACCAGAACCGGGGATGTCCAAGTCCCATCGGCCTTAAGAACCGCTGTTGCCAATGAGCGAAAGGCCGATCTGTTTGTCAGCATTCACCTGCACGCCCAAGCGGGAGACCAGGGCTTTGTATTTTACTATGATGCGGTTACAGCCCCGTTTCCCAAGACTTCTGCACTCTGGAAGCACCAGGCATTGCATCACCGGGAAGCCAGCAAAGACGCCGCTGTTTTTTTTGCTGAAAAGCTTAAGACCATTCTGGGCACAGATTTTTTTGTCATACCCGTCCCTGCCCCTGTGCTTGAAGGCGCCCTCATGCCGGCCATGATGCTGGAAGTTTCCGGGGATTCACTGTTTTCAGGCCCGGAAACAGATAAAAAACGGCACGCCTGTGCCCGGAAAATTGCCAGGGGAATAGACCTTTGCCTTAAAAGCAAAATCCCCATCAAAACCCGTAAATAGTGCCTGAACAAAAGCCCGTGTTTGGACGAAAAATTGCCCAGATGCAAGGCGCAAAAGAAATGGCAACCGGAGCAACCTTTAGGGTTGTGAGGATTGCCATTTCTTTTGCAATGCAGCAGATGGATGATTTTTCGTTCAAACACCAAATAAATTCATCCATTTCTTGATTTTCAATTAGATTAATGGTACAAATTTGCCCTATTTTCATGACACCGGGGCGTAGCGCAGTCTGGTAGCGCGCCTGCTTTGGGAGCAGGATGTCGGGAGTTCGAATCTCTCCGCCCCGACCAGTCAAGTTCAAGTTTTCACTGAAGAGGTCAACCGGGCCACCGCATTTCCGCAAACCACCCCGTCATAACCGGGCAGGGCATTGATTTCCCGTTGCAGTGCCGAGGATTGCAGCACATCCAGCAGTATTTTAAGGGTGGGGTGGGCCAACAGGTCATCCGGGATCACCAGGTCGCACCGGGCAGCCCCGATGGGAACAAAATCCAGATGATACGCATTGGCCACTGTTTTCAGTCCCAAAGCAGCGTCTGCCGCATTACTGGCAATGCGAAAGGCACCGTCTCTGTGGGATTGAACCGTTAGCTGATACCCGTTAATACATGACGGGTCTACGCCGGCCTGTTTGAGCTTGTCGTCGAGCAATACCCTGAGGGCCGCCCCGGGTTCCCGGTTGATAAAACGGATTCCGGGCTGGGCAAGGTCAGCCACAGACCGGATCCCCAGCGGGTTTCCTCTGGCGACAATGAGGCCTTCCTCCAGCACCGCAAACCCAAAAATTTGCCCGCTCATTCCGGCCAATTTCCGGCCGGCCAGCACCACATTGGCCTCTTCTTTGTCTGTGTTGTGAAGGTGGGTGCCGGCCACGTGGGCCACCCCCTGGGCAAGGCCGTCCAGGGCCCTGTGGCTGGATGCAAACCGGCAGTATATATGGGCATCAGATAAAAGCCGGATCACATGATAGCGAAGGATCTCAAAGGCCGGGTCACACCCCATCAGGATAAGGGTTTTTTCCAGACGGTCCGGGGGAGAAAAGATTTGGGCATTTTTACCGTCATCGGTAAGCAGGCCGTCTGCCGGATGGAGCCCAAAGGGAATAGAATCCGCGCCGTCAAGGGGAAAACCCACCAGCCGGCTGCGCACCTTTCCAATGGCCAGCCGGGTGGAAGGCCCGGCATTCCCGTGCATCACCTCTACAGGACAGGTCGGGGTTGCCGACTCCTCAACAAACAGGTCCTCTACCTTGCAGCCGAATATCCGGGCCAGGTGCAGGGCAACCGCTGTATTGGGAAGATACCGGCCGGATTCAATGTCATATACGGCCTGGCGGCGGACATTAATTTTCTGGGCCAGGGTCTCCTGGGACCATCCCCGGTCCATGCGGTACTGTTTGACCGTGCAGGTAATAATACTATTTTTTCGAGCCATGGTTAACGACTATCTGCCTGTTATCGGTAAAGATTTCTTTTGTTGTCCTGTAACACACACAATTAAGACTTGTCAAAAGACTTTTAAACACGTCACCACGAAAAATCAATTGTAAGTTCTATCCGCTTGATTTATGATACCTTGAAGTAAGACTATAAAAACAGGTGGGCTAAGGCTTAGCATGGTTTTTTTTATTTCTGTTATCATCGTCGCCATTCTTTATTTTCTCCAGACAGAGGGGCTTATCTATGTCACCATTGTTGCCGTTGTAGGGGAATTAATCAATATTTTCATGATTCATACCCTGACCAAATCAATTGAAAAGAAAAGCCAGGCCAAGGCCCGCAGCATAATTGCCCGGTTCCAGAAAAAGCTTCAGGAAAATAAAAAAACCATTAAAGATCTTGAGCGGGTAAGGGATGATTCTGTAAAGAAAATTTTTGACGCCAATAAAAAAATCGATGAGTACGAAAAAGAGCTGCAACAAAAGCCTCTTAAAGGAGAGTCCCCGTCTAAAGACGAACCGCCTGCCCCATCCGGGACGGCAAAACCAGACATGGCTGCCAAAGCCGGCCATCAGGAAGGCAAAGCCTCCCGAAAGGAATTTATAGATCTCCCCTCCGGCTCAAACAGAAAGAAAAAAGCGTTTTAATCCCTATCGTTGAATTTTAATTTTAATGATCTGACCGTGCTTGTCCACGGTGGCCAGTCCCTTTGCAAGGGATGTCCCATTTGAGGAATCAATAATCTCAACTTCTTTTTGATACAACTCTTCTAAAGCATAACGGGTATCGGGAGTTTTTCCCGTATTTTCCCCGGTTGACCCGGGCAGGGCTTTGCCTCCGGAATCCTTGCCGCCGGCCTGGGTGGCCTGCTGAGCAGCTTCCTGTCCGGCATGGTCCAGCCGTGCCTGATGCCTCTGGGCAATCAGCTTTGAAACGCCTGAAAATTTCTCGCTGTCATCATTACACCCCGCACATGCCAACATGAGAAAAACTGAAAATAATGAAATGACTGTTCTCATTGCCCTGTTTTTGACTCCTCTTGGTGCCCTTTTTTTCAGGCCGGTTCAACATCAAATTTAGAATTGAACTTCATGGCTTTAATGGTTTGTTACGGGCTTTTACCCATGGTCGGTATCTTATATTAAAAACGAATTCTCTTCAAACAATTATTCAATGTTGAGATTAAACTTGAAAAAAAAGCCAATACCGATTATAGGTATCAGTTCCGGTCGGCAGCCGGATCAGGCGTTATTCTGATCGGTCGCCTCGTAACAGAAGACCATGAACCTCGTCAGGTCCGGAAGGAAGCAGCGATAAGTGAGTTCTTCCGTGTCGTGGATCGATCCCGGTCATGCAATCTCTCCTTTCTGCTGCCGGCCGGTTCTTTTCCTTTAAAAATCGCAGATCAATAATATATCTTTTACATTAATTTCAGCCTATTACCATCCAAAACCATGTTTTTTTCCCATAGCCTTGGTTTCTCCTTGACATGTTTTTAAACAGACTTATTTTTCAGCCATAATTTATTATTTTTAATGATTTACTTTTAATTTAAGGAAGTATTGGAGCAGGAGAAGACATTGGTACTTAAAAGCAAAGTCAAAACAGACGACGAAAAACGAGAAGATTCTCCCGAAAGTGCAGATGCCCCAAAGGATTCCGAAAAGGAAAGCAACGAAGAAAAAACAAACGAGAAAACCCCGGGAGTTGAAGAACTCCAGGAACAACTTGCCTTTGAAAAGGATCGTGTCCTAAGACTTTCTGCTGAATTTGAAAATTATAAGAAAAGAAAACAACGGGAAATTGATGACTTTAAAAAATACGCAAACGAAACCGTCTTTAAGCAATTGCTTTCGGTGGTAGACAATCTTGAAAGGGCCATCACTTCTGCTGAAGATAATCCCGACCTGGCCAGCCTTTTAGAGGGCGTAAAGCTGACCCACAAAGAAACCATCCGGCTTCTTGAGTCCTTTAATGTCAACCCTGTGGAAGCGGAAAACAAGCCTTTTGATCCCAACTTCCACCAGGCCGTCACCCAGGAAGAAAATAATGATGTCCCGGACGGCACGGTGACCAACGTTCTGCAGACAGGGTACCTTTTCCATGACAGGCTGATCCGGCCGTCCATGGTTGTTGTTTCCAAAAAAGCTGAGCCATCTGAAACAGTAAAACAGTAAAAAAATTAAGTATATTTTTGGAGGAAAAATTATGGGTAAAATAATCGGAATTGACCTGGGAACGACCAACTCTTGCGTAGCGGTCATGGAAACAGGTGGAGAATGTAAGATTATCACCAATGCCGAAGGCGGCCGGACCACCCCTTCCATTGTTGCGATTACCGAGAGCGGAGAAAGGATCGTCGGCCAAACCGCCAAACGTCAAGCTGTAACCAATCCTGAAAATACGGTGTTTGGCGTTAAACGCCTTGTGGGAAGAAAGTTTAATTCAAAGGAAGTCCAGAATGACATCCCCAACCTTCCCTATAAAATTGAAGCGGCGCCCAACGGGGATACCCGAATCAATCTGAGAGGAAAACAATACAGCCCGGCTGAAATTTCATCCTTTATTCTGGCCAACATCAAAAAAACCGCTGAGGATTATCTGGGCGAAGAAGTCAAAGAAGCCGTCATAACGGTTCCGGCCTATTTTAATGACTCCCAGCGGCAGGCCACCAAAGATGCCGGCAAAATTGCAGGTCTTGAGGTCAAACGGATCATCAACGAACCCACCGCAGCCTCTCTGGCCTATGGCCTGGATAAAAAAGGGGAAGAAAAAATTGCGGTATTTGACCTTGGCGGCGGGACCTTTGACGTGTCTGTCCTTGAAATTGGCGACGGCGTATTTGAGGTCAAATCAACTGCGGGCGATACCCACCTTGGCGGAGAAGACTTTGACTTGAGGATCATTGACTATATTGCCGAGGAGTTCAGAAAAGATCAGGGCATTGATGTCCGAAGCGACAAAATGGCCCTCCAGCGGTTAAAAGAAGCGGCCGAGAAGGCCAAAATGGAGTTGTCCACTTCAACGGAAACCGCCATCAATCTGCCGTTTATTACGGCAGACGCCTCCGGCCCCAAACATCTGGATGTCAAACTGACCCGGGCCAAACTCGAATCCCTGGTGGCCGACCTTCTGGACAACCTTGAAAAACCCTGCCGGACCGCCATGAAAGAGGCCAACCTCGGCCCTGACGGCGTGGATGAAGTGGTTCTCGTGGGCGGCATGACCAGAATGCCGGCAGTCCAGGAACGGGTGGAAAAAATATTTGGCAAAAAACCCCATAAAGGGGTTAACCCGGACGAGGTGGTGGCCATGGGTGCGGCGGTTCAGGCCGGCGTTCTCCAGGGGGATGTCAATGATGTGCTTCTCCTGGATGTCACCCCGCTGTCCTTAGGGATTGAAACTCTGGGCGGTGTCATGACCAAGCTTATTGATAAAAACACCACCATCCCCACCAAAAAGAGCCAGGTCTTTTCAACGGCCGCGGACAACCAGCCCGCTGTTTCCATTCACGTTCTTCAAGGCGAGCGGCAGATGGCGGCCGACAACAAGACCTTGGGCCAGTTTGAACTGTCCGATATTCCGCCGGCGCCCAGAGGGGTTCCCCAGATTGAGGTCACCTTTGATATTGATGCCAACGGCATTGTTCATGTGGCGGCCAAGGACAAGGCCACCGGCAAGCAACAGTCCATCCAGATCACGGCCGCATCAGGGCTTTCCGAGGACGAAATCCAGAAAATGGTCAAAGATGCGGAAATGCACGCTGAAGAAGATAAGAAAAAACGGGATCTGGTGGACACCAGAAACCAGGCCGAAGCCCTCGTGGACCAGACGGAGAAAACCCTTAAGGAACATGGAAACAAGGTAGACGAAGCAACCAGACAAGGCATCCAGTCGGCTGTAGAAGCCCTGAAACAGGTTAAGGATTCGGATAATCTGGAAGACATTAAAGCCAAAATCGAAGCCCTGTCCCAGGCATCCCATAAACTGGCCGAGGTGATGTACCAGCAGGCATCCCAGGGGGGAGACCAGGCGGCTGGTGCCGGCCCTGAAGCCGGCGGTGCCGCTGCTGACGATGATGATGTGGTAGACGCAGATTTCGAAGAGGTCAAAAAAGACAAATAGCGTTTGGATGAAAATTCACCCATCTGCTGCGTTGCAAATTTTTTTGCGCCTTGCACCTGGATAAATTTTCATCCAAAACCCCCGGATAGCCAAATATTCAGATACACGGCTGTTCTGCAATATGCCGGTGATAATTATAAGGTTGAAGAAAATCCTGCCTTGGGCTACTATGGTGAGCCCTTGGCAGGATTTTAATTTTAATCCGGGAGGTTGCAAAACTGGCAACGAAGCCGCCCGGGAAGCCAGCAGCGGGACTGCCGGGCCAAGGATAAGTCCAGAACTCATAGACCATGAAAGCCTTCCCAAGAAAATGCTTTCATACCAAAAGGGGTCTTGAATGATCATCACCGAAATACTGGAACAAAACAACCGGCTGTATCCCGGTGACATTGCCCTCATTGAGCGGAATCCGGCAACGGGAGCCCGCACCCAGATGACATGGGGACAGTTTTACCAGACATCCTGTAAAGTTGCCAATGCCCTTGAAAGAAAAGGGATTCAAAAGTCGGACAAGGTGGTTCAACTCATGACCAATTCCCTTGAATGGCTTCCCATTTATTTTGGTATCCTCTACACCGGTGCCTGGGCCGTTCCCTTAAATTTTAGATTTGAGTCGGACAAGATCCTGCTTTGCACACAGGTGGCTGAAGCCAGGGCCTTTATCTTCGGAGAAGAGTTTATAAAGCACATTGAAGCGGTGAAACCTGAATTGGACAACACCGTGGAAACCTGGATTTTCACCGGCCCCGGGGAGATTTGCCCGGCTTGGGCATGTCTTTTTGAGGACTTTATCTGCGAAGAAGACGGCACTCAAAGACCGGACGTCCCCATTGCCATTGAAGATGATGCCGCCCTTTATTTTACCTCCGGCACCACGGGAACCCCCAAGGCCGTTCTTTTAACCCATAGGAACCTTGAACATTCCTGTGATGTGGAACATGCCCACCACAACCAGACCCGGGACGACACCTTTTTATGCATCCCCCCCCTTTACCACACCGGCGCCAAAATGCACTGGATGGGCAGTTTTCTGGTGGGCGGCAAATGCGTGCTGCTCAAAGGGGTCAGCCCCAAATGGGTCATTGAAGCGGTATCCGAAGAAAAATGCACCATTGTATGGCTGCTGGTTCCCTGGGCCCACGACATTATCATTGCCATTGAAAACAATGAAATTGACCTGTCTGCCTATCACCTGAAGCAATGGCGGCTGATGCATATCGGCGCCCAGCCGGTCCCCCCGTCGCTGATCAAAACCTGGCACCAGTATTTCCCGGGACAGGATTATGATACCAATTACGGGCTTACGGAATCTTCCGGTCCGGGATGTGTTCACCTGGGCGTGGAAAACACCGGAACCGTCGGCCCCATCGGCGTACCCGGCCACGGCTGGGAAGCCAAGATCGTGGATGCACAGGGAGACCGGCTGTTTGCCAATGAATCCGGGGAGCTTGTGGTCAAAGGGCCGGGGGTGATGAAAGCCTATTATAAAAATCCCGAAGCCACCGAAAAAACCCTTAAAGACGGGTGGCTTTATACCGGCGATATTGCCCGGGCAGACCGGAACGGGTTTATCTGGCTGGTGGACCGGAAAAAAGACATGATTATCTACGGGGGAGAAAATATCTACCCTGTGGAAATTGAGGATTTTTTCATGCACCATGACAAAATAAAAGATATTGCCGTCATTGGCGTGCCCGATGACCGGCTTGGAGAAGTTCCGGCGGCCATTATTTCCGTCAAACCCGGGTCGTTTCTCTGTGAAGCGGATATTCTGGACTTTCAGGCTCAGCTGCCCCGGTACAAACAATTAAAAAAAATTTATTTCGGGGATGTGCCGCGGAATGCCACCGGAAAGATTGAAAAACCCAAATTACGGCGTATCTACGCCGAAGACAAACGAAAAGATATCAACAAGCTGTTAAAGTAGACCATGAGATCCCTTCAAACCATGAACCTGAAACCTATATTTATTGTCCTGTGCCTGATTCTGACCGCCCTGCCGTCATTGTCCGGCACCGGGTTTGCCGATGCCGGCCTGAAATATGCCGTCTTAAACAACCTTGAACAAAAATATTCAGGGTCCAGTTTCTCGGCAACATTTTCACAGATATCCACCCTTAAGGTGCTGGACATTGAGGAAACCGCCGCCGGCAAAGTCTGGTTTTCCCACCCGGGAAAAATGCGCTGGCAGTATGAAACCCCTGACCGGCATGAAATTATTGCCAACGGAAAAGATGTCTGGATCTTTCGGCCCGAAGAAAACCAGGTCATGGAAGGCAGTGCCCCGGATTTTTTCAAATCAGGCGCCGGTGCCGCCTTTTTATCGGACATTAACCTGATCCGGGAAAATTATGTCATTGCCATCCTTAAAGAAGATGCCGGGCTGGTGGAACTGGAACTGACACCCAAAACCTGTCCTTCCTGCCCTGCCGGTACAGATGAGGATGTTGCCACCATCAATATCCGGGTGTCTGTCCCTGATTATGAAATCTTAAAAGTAACCACCATCAATATCCATGGGGACACCACCTCATTTGAATTTGGAAAAATTCAATTTACCCCCATCGAACCAAGCCTGTTTGATTTCAAAATCCCGGAAGGGACCAGTGTTATTCAGATGAACTGAAGGGAGAACGGACACCGGAAAACCGCAGACCGGATGCCGAATCCGGACGTATGCGGCATCCGGTCTCCCGTTTCCGGTCTCCATAAAGTTACATGGATTCGTATACCTCATCGGGGATATCCGCATTGGTATAAAACTGCTGGACATCATCACAGTCATCCAGCATTTCCATGAATCGGACGGTCTGCTCGGCTTCTTTGCCTTCAAGCTTGGTCATGTTCTGGGGAAGCATGGTGATTTCAGCGACCTGACAGGGAATCTGTGCTTCGTCCACAGCCTCCTTGACCACCTCAAAATCGGCCGGGTCAGTGATAATTTCAAAGACATCTCCCTCGTCCTTGATATCCTCAGCGCCAGCCTCTAAAGCCACTTCCATCAAGGTATCTTCGGTTGCGTCCGTCTTGCTGACCGAAATCAGCCCTTTTTTATCAAACATCCAGGAGACGCAGCCGTCCGTGCCCACATTGCCCCCGGCTTTGTTGAAGATGTAACGGACATCGGCAATGGTCCGGTTCTTGTTGTCGGTGAGGCACTCTACCAGAACCGCTACGCCGCCGGGACCGTACCCTTCATACATGATTTCCTCGTAATTGACCCCTTCAAGCTCCCCGGTGCCTTTTTTAATGGCCCGCTCAAAGTTGTCCTTGGGCATGTTCTGGGCCTTGGCTGCGATAATGGCCTGCCTGAGCCTGGGGTTGGTTTCAGGGTCTCCCCCTCCCATCCGGGCTGCCACGGTAATTTCCTTGATCAGCTTGGTAAAAATCTTACCCCGCTTTTTATCCGCAGCCCCTTTCTTGTGTTTTATGGTTGACCACTTGCTGTGTCCTGACATGGATTCCTCCTTATTTTTTACCCTTGGCTATAATATATATTTCTTTACTCTGTTTTCTGCAACTTTCCGGCTTAAAAATCCGGCATTCTTTGAATAATTGTTTTACACCCTTTTCAAATGCCTTGAATTCGTTGCCCTGGAATATTTTGCAGACAAAATTTCCATTGGGTGCCAGATACTGCCCGGCCGTATCCAAGGCCATCCGGCACAACTCAAACGATCTTAACGCATCCACGTCTTTTCTGCCCGTGGTGGCCGGGGCCATGTCGGAAAGAACCACCCGGCAATTTGAAATATTCTCTAAAAACTGAGGGTCTTCCAGGTTGAGTATATTGTCCTGGACCGCAGTGACGTTTTCCGGAAGCTTGATGTCCACTGTTTTTAAGTCAATGCCAAAAACCCGGCCCTGATGTCCCACTTTTTTGGCAGCGTACAACAACCAGGAACCCGGCGCGCAGCCCAGGTCCAAAACCGTATCCCCCGGGGTTATCACCTTGAACTTCTGGTCTATTTCTTCCAGCTTATACACCGATCTTGCCGGGTAGTTTTCCGCTTTTGCCCGCTGGGTCAAATGATCGGCCCACTGGCCGCCTTTTTTGGGGGCCGGCCTTTTTTTAGCCATTGAACAATACCTCCACGGCACTTTTCAGAAAGCTGATGCTTTCGATGCCCATGCCCTTGATTTTAGACAGCTGTTTCATGGAGGCGGTGGGCACCAGGCAGGTGGTAAACCCCATCTTGGCCGCTTCCTTGATTCTGGCCTGGGCGTGGCTGACCGCCCGGATTTCCCCGGTCAGCCCGATTTCCCCGATTAAGGTGGTTTCCTTGGCCACGGGCCTGTCCAGAAAACTTGAGGCCAGGGCCGCCGCAATGGCAAGGTCTGCCGAAGGCTCCAGTATCCGGACCCCGCCGGTGACGTTCATAAAAACATCCAGGCCGGACAGGTTCATGCCCAGCCGTTTTTCCATGACCGCCATTATCAACGAAACCCGGTTGGCATCCAGACCCAGGACGGTCCGTCTCGGGGTGCCCAGGCCGGAGCTGGACACCAGGCCCTGGATTTCCACCAGAATGGGCCGGGTCCCTTCCATGCACGAAGTGACCACAGACCCCGGAGAAGCCGTGGACCGCTCAGACAAAAAAACCGCAGACGGATTAGGGACCTCCATGAGCCCCTGCTCTCTCATCTCAAAGACCCCGATCTCGTTGGTGGAACCGAACCGGTTCTTCACAGCCCGCAAGATCCTGAAAATATGGCTTTTATCCCCTTCAAAGTAAAGGACCGTATCCACCATATGTTCCATGATCCTAGGCCCTGCAATGGCACCGCCCTTGGTGACATGGCCCACCAGAAAAATGGGAACCCCGGTGGATTTGGCAAGCCGCATGAACTGCATGGCCGCTTCCCGGATCTGGGTGACACTGCCCGGGGTGGAGTTGATTTCCGGATGAAACACGGTCTGAATAGAGTCAATGACCACGGCATCATACCGCTCTTTTTCCACAAGGGCCAAGATGGTTTCCAGATCGGTTTCAGATACCACAAACAGGGTAGACGCCCCGGCACCCAGCCGTTTTCCCCGCATGGAAATCTGCCTTATAGACTCTTCTCCTGAAACGTAGAGGCATTTTTTCTGGGACTTACTCAACACCGAGACCACCTGAAGCATCAAGGTGGATTTTCCGATCCCGGGGTCCCCGCCAATGAGAACCAGGGAGCCGTCCACCAGGCCGCCGCCCAGGACCCGGTCAAATTCGGTAATCCCTGTTTTAAGGCGCTGGGATTCACTGGCATCCACTGAAGTGATGGGAACCGGACTTGCTCCCAGCACCTTCTGGGGTTTGCCGGATCCAACGGTTTTTTCTTCCACCAGGGAATCCCAGGTCCCGCAATCCGGACACTGCCCCATCCACTTGGGATGCTGTGCCCCGCACTCCCGGCACCTGAATATGAGTTTACCTTTTTTTTTCAATCCCTTACAACCCATTATGTCTTTTTAAAAAACAAAGAACTATACCACTTTATGCCTGCCGGTTCAAGATAGGGTTTGATGGAAAGGATGGAGACCGGAATCTGTAATTCCGGGTTTATTTTTTAAATGCGATTGTCTTGCTGCCCTCTTGTTTCTTAGATTTTGACAGGCTACAATGCGGCCCGGACCACACTTATTAAGAAAGGCAAAAAAAAATGGCCAAAACCATTCAGGTTGTTCTGACACAGGAACCCACAGAGCTGTGCAAAATTCTTAAATTTGAAAACCTGGTCATGAGCGGGGGTGAGGCCAAGCAGTTTATTGCCCAGGGGCTTGTCCAGGTCAATAATGAAGTTGAAACCCGGAAGCGAAGAAAAATCTATTCAGGGGATACCATTGAATTTAACGGGATCCTCCTGGAAATGACAACTGATTAAACCCGTTAATGTGCCATGGTATCCAGATGAATGACTGCGTGGATTTTGATAAAATAGTTGAATATGCCTTAGGATTGGGGGTAAGCGACGTCAAGCTGATCTCCCCGGACCTTGTTCCCATTAACCAGAAGTTTGCCGATTTCTGCCAGGAGCCGGGATGCCCGTGTTTTGGCTTGTCAATGAGCTGCCCGCCCCATGTGGCGGGGCCTGACTGGTTCCGTGAAAAGATAAAGGAGTATGGACGAATTCTGGTTTTCAAGTATGATGTACCGTCTTCGTCCCTGCTGGGCAATGAGCGGATCGGCCTGATGGGGCTCACCCATGAAACCGCCGCAGCCATTGAACTGTTTGCCCAAAAAAATGGCTGTGAAAATGCCATTGGCTATGCCGGCGGGGGGTGCAAGGAAATTTTTTGCAGTGACCATGCCAACTGCCGGGTCCTCCATGAAAAGGGGGAATGCCGCAATCCTGAAAAGGCCCGGCAGTCCATGTCAGGCATGGGGGTAAATTTTTTGAAGCTGACCAAATCTGTTGGATGGGAGATGAAAATTATTACCCGGCATACCGATACCAAGGCGGTGCCCATGGGGATGGTCGCCGGAATGGTCCTGCTCAAATAGTGTTTGTCCGGCCCGTTAAAAAGATCTGATCCAAAAAAGGAGAAAAAATGAACCAAAATACCGCAGCAGTTCATGAAGGAACCTTAAAAGAGCCCAAAACCGGCGGTGTCAATACGCCCATTTATACGTCGTCGGCCTACGAATATATGGGCAGGGAAGAGAGCCTGTATCCCCGGTATTTTAATCTTCCCAATCAAAGGGCTGTGGAAGAAAAAATTGCCGCCCTGGAACATGGGGAAATGGGGCTGGTATTCTCGTCAGGCATGGGGGCCATGTCCTGCGCCATCCTGGCCCATGCCGGGGCCGGGGATCATGTGGTCATGCTGGATGCCCTGTACGGGGGAACCCATCATTTTGCCACGGAGTGGTTTGATCATTTTGGCATCGGATGCACCTTTACAAAAACAAGTGCCCAGGATGTGATCGCCGGGGCGACGCCGGCCACAACGGTGATGGTGATTGAATCTCCGACAAACCCGCTTCTGGCCGTGACAGACATTCAAAAAATTGCCGAATTTGCCCGGGCAAAAAACATTACCACCATATTTGACAACACCTTTGCCACGCCGGTGAATCAGACCCCCCTGGACCTGGGCATTGACATTGTGGTCCACTCCGGCACCAAATACCTGGGCGGCCATTCGGACATGTGCTGTGGTGCTGCGGCAGGGTCCTTTAAAAAAATGGAAAAGGTGTTAAACCTGGCAAGGGTTCTGGGTCCGAGCCTGGACCCAAGGCTTTGTTATCTTCTGGAAAGAAGCATGAAGACCCTGGTGGTGAGGGTAAGGGCCCAGACCGACAATGCCCTGGCCCTGGCCCGCTTTCTGTCCGGCCATCCCGGCGTGGCCCGGGTGAACTATCCGGGGCTTGAAACAGACCCGGGGTATGACATCGCCTGCCGGCAAATGAATGGTTTCGGGGCCATGCTCTCCTTTGAACTCAAGGACAGGAATCCGGAAAAATTTCTTTCGGCCTTAACCATCATTACCCCAGCGGTCAGCCTGGGCGGGGTTGAAACCACTATCTGTGCCCCCTGTGTGACCTCCCATGTCAAAATGACAAAAGAGGAACGCCAACGGGTGGGGGTGACCGATGATCTGCTCAGGCTTTCCGCAGGGATTGAGGATATAGCCGATTTAACGGCGGATATCAGCCAGGCCCTTTGATATATCCTGATGTGATCCTTGCCTGTGCAGGCGCCGGAATAACGCACCGCACCGGGGCAGCCGGCAATCTTACCGGACCAGATTCCGGGCAAATTCAACGGCCTGGTCTTTTACGGTGGGGCCCATATTTTCCGGGGTTGTGCAGCCGCCCACAAAAAGTTCTCCGGCATGGACGGACAAGTGGTATTTCTGCATCCGGCCAAAGGCGGTAAGAGCCTCCTGGGCGTTGTTGTCTTTAGGGCCGGCCCCGGTTATCAGAATGGCCTGGCGCTGACCCTTCACAAGGCTTGCGTGGTTCGGGGTGTTGGCGTCGGTGTACAGGCTGAATGTCCGGTCGATAACCGCCTTTAGCTGGGCATTCACCCCCCAGAAGTACAATGGGGAAGAAAACACCACGGCCTGGGACCGAATCATTTTTTCCAGAATGTCAGGGACGTCGTCTTTCTGGACACAGCCCACGGCATCAGGGTTCTGCTTGCACTTACCGCATCCCATGCATCCTTTAAGATTTTTTGAATGAAGATAAACGATTTCAACCTCATGCCCCAGTGAAGTCAACTCCTGTTCAACCCATGCCAGTACCTTGGCTGTATTTCCTTTTTTCCGGGCCCCTCCCTGGAGCAGCAGCGCTTTCATTCTTTTCTCCTTTTTTTTAAGTCACTTTATTTTGCATCCCCCAATTTATACCAGACCTTCCGGTTAAAAAAGGGTTCCCTGTTCAAATTTATTCCCGGGTTTGTCCTTTGATTTATTTTTGGATTTTCCTTTTCCGTCAGCTTTGACCATGGGGGGAGAGGGGTCCTGGCTAAGGCCGGCCGGGTCCCGGATAAAATCTTTTTGAGGTGCCGGGTCATACTCAAGTTTAAACGAACCGTCACTTAGTGGCTGAATTGAAACCGGGGAATTGATTAACAGCTTTTTTTCCTGGGAAGTCATGACCGCAAAGCCATAAGGCTTGTTGATATGCTTGAGAGGGCCTTTTTCTTCCCTGCGCCGGTCAACAAAGGCCAGATGATTTTCCAGACGGGTTGAGATAACCTCCCCAGCCAGGGAAATGATCCCTTCAGCGGTTTTCCGGACGGCCGGATCAAGGCTTTTATCCCGCTCAAACCCCAGGCTGTTCCGCCCGGCGGCCATGGCGGCGGCCATGGTGGTGCCGGTTCCCAGAAACGGGTCCAGAACCAGATCGTTTTTCACCGAATACATGTTGATCAGGCGGTAGGCCAGTTCAAAGGGAAAGGCCCCGCTTCTTTTCCGGTCTGCCTTATCTTTAAGCTTTTGCACCGTTCCCTTAAGGTCAAACCAGACATCGGAAAACCAGTTGTTCCGCTCTTCCCAGAACAGGGCGCTCTCATGGCGCAAGAGCTTGTCTTCCTCTGTTCTGAACAATCGCTTGCCGCCCTTTCTTAAAATCAGAATATACTCATGTTCCAGGGTCACATAGGCCCCGGCCGGCAGCATGCCCGACCCCATGAATTTATTGGGGGCATTGGTCTGTTTTCGCCAGATAATACAGGGCAGCGGGGTAAACCCCAGGTTAAGGGCAAAAGACAGAATCCGGGCATGGTTGGGGTAAAGGCAGAAATGCTCCCTGATGGTCCGGGTGGCATCCCCGATATTGATACAGGCAAACCCGCCGGGTTTTAACACCCTGAAACACTCCTCCCAGACCCGGTCCAGAATCTCATGCATGGCTTCAAACACGGCCTGGCTATCTTTTTTTTTCGTCAACCGTTCAACCTTTGGCGACTGGTCTTTAAAAATCTCGTCCCACATCTCGATCATGGGATAGGGGGGTGAGGTAACCACCAGGTCCACGCTTTTGTCAGCGAGATCTTTCATGGCAGCGGCGGCAGAGAATATGGGGCTGTGAAGGGTCTGCATAGGAAACTAAAAAAAAGCCGGGGCCAAAATGAAGGGGACCGGCAAGTTAAGGGTTCATTCAGGTTTAGGTCTAAACGGGCGGGGAAACTTCCCCGCCCGTTTTTATCTGAACACTAATCAGGGAATGCAGATTTTGCAAGGCTTATACCCGGCATCTTCAGCTTCCTTGCGTGAATTAAATTCCATGGTGCATTTTTTGCTTTTGGCAAATTTACAATCCGGCATATGAAAAACAAGAGAATCCGTGTTTCCGACCATCTTTTCACCTTCTGATTCACTGGCCTGGGGTTTGTGCTTGGGCTCAGGCTCGGGTTCAGGTTCAGGCTCAGGTTCAGGCTCGGGCTCGGGTTCGGGTTCAGGCTCGGGTTCGGGTTCGGGTTCAGGCTCGGGTTCGGGTTCGGGTTCGGGTTCAGGCTCGGGTTCAGGCTCGGGTTCGGGTTCAGGCTCGGGTTCAGGCTCGGGCTCGGGTTCGGGTTCGGGTTCAGGCTCGGGTTCAGGTTCAGGCTCGGGTTCGGGTTCGGGTTCAGGCTCGGGCTCGGGTTCAGGTTCAGGCTCAGGTTCGGGTTCAGGCTCGGGTTCGGGTTGCGGTTCAGGTTCAGGTTCGGGTTCGGGTCTGTTTTCTTTTTCTGTTTTCAGGGTTTCGTATCCCAGGTAGCAGGCCAGAGCGCCCCCCAGGATGAGCAGAATCGGAACGGTGCCTATAAGAACGCTGCCCAGTGACGGCAGAAAAATTGCCAAACAAGGTACCCCGATCACCAATGCCAATGCTCCGACGATAATTGTTTTCATGGTCCTCCACATTTATTTTAAGAACATTTTTAAGAAATTCCCGAAAATACCGGGACTTAATCATATTATTCTTTGCTGCGGCCGGTCTCCGAAGCTGGTCCCGGGCCGATTGAGACTATTTCATATGAAAGCCATCATGAATGAGCTTAAAAGACTTTCATTTTTCGTTGAGGACCGAATGCTTGACTGGATAGCCAAAAACGGTCCATGACCGTTAAAAAGTTAGAAAAGTCTGTTAACTTTCTTTTATGAAACTTAAAGGGATTTTGTCAAGGAAGCAAGCGGTCAGGGGCACTTTTCTTAAGTTTTTTCTCGACAACACCGGTTGCCATCTCCTGTCCGCGATGACTTTTTACTCTGTCGGGCGGGTGTTTCTTTCCCGGAAAACTTCAGCCGGCAAAGTTTTTTTGATTTTTCGCTTCAGGGCCAGCCGGTGAAAATAAGTCAACGGCGCCCTTGCTGCCCGCAAGCGCCCGGAGGCGGCCTTATCCGGGAAAAAGAGAAGGTCCAGGATATGAAAGGTGGGGGTGGCGCGGTTTAAAAACCCGGCGCAGCCGGCGCAATAGGTAACAATGGGCCTTTGCCTGGCCGCTTTTTTTCGTTTTTGGGTCCATTCTCTGGCAAGCGTAGGATCAATAAACCCCACAGACCCGCCCTCCCCGCAGCAAAGGGTTTTCTTTTTTTCATAGGCCATTTTCCCGGCAGACAGGCTCATTCCGGCCAAAAGGGACCGGACCGATTCCTGAACCAGGGCGTCATCCCGCATGGGGCAGGGATCATGAACCACCAATGGGTCTGCCAGGAATGTGTTCCCAAAAGGGCCGGTATGGTTAGAAAACCGGCTGGGCAGTCCGGTACGGGATAGGACCTCGTAAACGGATTCCACTTTCATTTGTGCGGCATAGGTTAGAAAAATTTTATAGCAGTTGGGGCAGGCAAGCCAGACCCGTTTAATCTTCCGGGCCTGCAAAAACGCCAGCATTTCCCCGAACATGCTGTGAAAATAGCTTTCGCGCCCCAGATCATGGCTGGGCTTGGTGCAGCAGTCCAGAACAATCCCCAGATCCGGATCCAGCGCCCTTAAGGTTTCAAACAGGGCCCATGTGGTTTCGGGCCGGGTCCCGGGAAGGGTGCAGCCAGGGAAGAAAATGGTATCACAGCCTTGAGGGAGGGCATAACATGAAAACAAAGCCGAGGTCCCTTTTTTTTCATATCCCATGATGGTGGAATACCGTGATAAATCCGCCTGATTTTTGGATACGGCATCCCGTCTTAAGGCCAGAAACGCTTCTCCCGGGTCCAGTTTTTCAGGGCAGACCGCCCGGCACAGGCCGCAAAGGCTGCATTCAAAGGCAAGGGCGCGCTGTCTTGCAGGGTCCAACGTCAGAAAAATATCTTTGGGCGTGCCGTACCGGGTTAAAAAGGCACACTGGACCTGACAGGCACCGCAGCCGGTACATTTTTCAAGGATATCGGTAAAAACAGGGGCCATCTGGTCCGGCCGGTTTGATGCCTCCCCTGACTGGGTTTCAGGATGGGTGGAAAAAGCTTTTTTCTTTCTTACAACGGAAACCAGGCGCTTGGCTGCAAGGGGAAGACTTCCCAAAAGGGCAAGGGAGATCATCAGTTTTCCTGAAAGGATACCGGAAAGGGTATTAATTTTCGAAATCTGGCTGCCGGCATTGACAATGACGGCCGTGGCCGGCAGCATGCCCAGCTGGGAAACCCAGTAAAACGTGGTCAGCCGGATGGCGGTAACCCCCATGACCATATTTACGACAAAAAAAGGAATCAGCGGAATCAGGCGAAGGGCAAACAGATAAAACGCCCCTTCCCGGGCAATGCCCTGATTGACCCGCTCAAGCTTGTCCTTAAATTTTTTCTTAACCCAGCCGGCCAGAAGGTAACGGGAAATCATGCAGGCCAGTAATGCCCCGATGGAACTTGCAAAAGAGACCACCACCGTACCGGTAAAGGTACCGAAAACGGCGCCGCCGGCAAGGCCAAGGACCAATGCCCAGGGCAGGTTAAGGGCCACGGAAGGAATATAAATGCCGACAAAGACAGCAATGGACAGGGCCGGGTTCTGAGCGTAAAACGCCTGAAGCCTGCCCTGGGACTGTTTGATTTCTTCCAGACTAAGGTATTCGGTCAGCCCAAACCTGAAACAGGCCGCAACAAGGCCTGCCATCAGAATAATGAAAATCACCTTTTTCAAACGGGATCAATCCTGGAAAGGGGATTAGACTGAAGGGGGATAGGCTGAAGGATAAAAACCTTCAGCCTTCAGTCTATCTACCTTCAGCCTGTTTAGTCTGTTTTTACCATCTCTTTGTGGGGCCACCCCAGTTGACCGTTTTCCAGAATCAGAAGGCGGTCTTCGGCAACGCCCTTTTCTTTGAGGTAATCATAGCACCGTGTGGCACCGCCTTTTCCCCTGGGGCAGACAACAACCACCGGGGCCTGGTTCTTTTTGCATTCAGCAACGGCATTGTCAAGTTTGGCCTTGTCGCTGTCTGATTTTACCGGATAGGAATAGGTGGCAATGGCTCCGGGCAGATGGTGAGCCTTGAATTCCTTGGGTTCCTGAATATCCACAATATTCACGGGAGACCCGGTTTCAATCCAGGATTTGACTTTGTCCGCAGACACATAATTGTATCCGTCTGCATAGACCGGCACAGCCAGCATTACCATTACCAGAATCAGAAACAATTTCTTCATTTGCTTTTCCTTTTGACATGTTAAAATGTTAAAGAACTAAATTAAATTACCTATCGAATCAGATATAGAAGAGCAAATTCATTATTCTGACACCAGCCGTAATTATTATTGAAATTTCTGATACCCCCGCTCCTTCAACCAGATCGCCGAAAATATCAATTTTTACTGGAAACCAGCAGTGTTTCAAAGTCATGGGCCGGCATGGGGCGGTAAAAATAATACCCCTGTCCCTGGTCACAGCCGGCCCCTTTAAGAAAAAGGTATTGGTCTTGGCTTTCAATGCCTTCGGCAACAATGGTTTTGCCAAGGCTTCGCCCCATGGCAATAATGGCCTTGACAATCACCAGGTTTCCCTGATCTTCCATGGAGTTCATGACAAAGGAACGGTCAATTTTCAAGGTGTCCACCGGAAAAGAGGTTAAATAACTCAAAGACGAGTACCCGGTGCCGAAATCATCCATGGCGATCCTGAAATTAAGCGATTTTATCCGGTTCAGGGTGGTGATGGTTTCCTTTGTTTCCCGCAGCAGGATATTTTCCGTAATTTCAATTTCAATGGTGCTGGCATCCACCGTTGTGGCCGCCACCGTATCTTCCAGGGTCTGGACGATGTTCTGCCGGTTGAGCTTATACCCGGACAGATTGATACAAATCACCGGCGGATCGGCTGACCGGGCCTTGCAGAGGATTTCCCATTCTTTGGCCTGCCGGCACGCCTCTTTAAGGACCCACCGGTTGATGTCCACAATGATACCGGATTCTTCGGCCACGGGGATAAACTTGTCCGGCGGGATCATCCCCCGCCGGGGGTGTCGCCACCGGATCAGGGCCTCGGCACCGGCAATGGACTGGTCCGACAGCCTGATCTTGGGCTGATAGTAAAGGATGAGTTCCTGGTTATCAATGGCCTTTTTCAGATCCTGGTCAATTGAAAACCGCTCAATGGCAGCCTGGTTCATGGATTTTGTAAAAAACTGGTAGGCGTTCCGGCCAAGGGTTTTGGCATGGTAAAGGGCGGTGTCGGCATTTTTGAGCAACACCTCGGCTTTATCACCGTCTTCGGGAAAAACACTGATGCCGATACTGGTGGTGACCGACACTTCATGTCCCTCCAGGGAATAGGTGGCCGGTATGCTTCGTAACAGCCTCTGGGCCACCATTGCGGCCGCCTCAGGCTCTTTGATCCCTGTGATCAGGATACTGAATTCATCTCCGCCGAACCGGGCCACCATCACATCGGTTTCGGGCAAAGAAAGCATCCGTGCGGCCGGGTCACTTTTCCGGATGCATTTCTTTATATTTTTAGCCACTTTCTGGAGAAGCAAATCCCCGATATGGTGCCCCAGGGTATCGTTAATCCGTTTGAAATGGTCCAGGTCCATGAAAATCAGGGCCAGATATTCCCGTTGCAGTCCGGCCTTGTTAATGGCCTTTTCCATACGCTCCATAAACAGGCTCCGGTTGGCAAGCCCGGTCAGGCTGTCATAAAACGCCAGATAATGGATTTCAGCCTGGGCTTTTTTCAGATCGGATACATCCTGGACAATCCCCAAAAGCAGGGCCGCATGATTCTGCTGGTCCGTGATAATTTCTGATTTATTCAGGATATGCCTGACCGTTCCATCCCCGGAAGAAATCCGGTACTCCAGTGTGCCCGGCTTTTTTGCCTGGATCATCCCCTTAATGCTGTTGCTTACCCGCAACTTGTCTGTTTCCGGAATGGAACTGAAAAATTCATCAAAGGGAACGTTGTCTGATAGATCTGCCCGGACCGGCAGGTTTGGATCTCCCCCGTTCAGGCCCAGAAGGTGTGCGGCTTCCACAGAGCAATGAAAATTTCCGGAAGCCAGATCCACCTGCCAGGTGCCGATTCTGGCCAGTTCCTGGGTTTTGGCCAGGCGATTCCGGCTGATATGAAGTTCTTTGAAGGCCTGGCCTGCCCTGAGCATGTACAGCACCTGGGGCCCGAGGGTGCCCAGGTTAATGGGTTTGGACACAAACCCGTTTGCGCCGGCGTCAAAGGCCTTTCTTATGGAGTCAATATCATCCAGCCCGGTGACCATGAGAATCTGGGTGAACGCGCCTTTCTCTGATGCCCGGATCTTTTGGCAGACCTGAAATCCGTCCGTGTCCGGCAGCATGACATCCAGCAGGATAATGTCCGGTTCCCTGGTTTCAAACAGATTGAGGCCCTGATTCCCGTCTTGAGCTTCAACCATATCCAATCCGGATTTCATGAGGGCGGCCCCCATGGTCAGTCTCATGGTGGGATCATCATCAATGATCAGGGCCAGGCTTGCGGGCTCTTTGGGGTTGATTGGCATCATTTTCGGGACGCTTCCTTTTTAAGTGCTGATTTGACCTTTATAAATTCTTTTTGGATGGCCTCAAGCTGCTCATCAAGGTCTTGAAGGTCATCCTTTCTGCAGCTCAATTCCAGAATTTTGAATTGTTCGGACAGGGCCAGCGCCCCCAGATGGGCACTTGAAGATTTCAGGGTATGGGCAATCCGGATAATCTCAGATTCCGGGGTGTCAACCGACAAATTTTCAATTTTAGCAGAAGCGTCCGTGATAAAGGTGTTAATGATTTTTTCCAACAAATTGGGCTTGCCTTCTATCTGTATATCTCTGAACTCTTGAAGCACACGGACATCAATAACGGCCGGGCTGACTTCACCATTCAAGTGGCTTGAGGTGTCTGATCCACCGGCCGCTTCAGTCCCGTCATTCAAGACACGGCCGGAACCGGGGCATCCTTTGGGAAGCCATTTTTCCAACGTATCAATGAGGTCATCCATTTTAAACGGCTTGGTCAAAAAATCGTCCATGCCGGCATCCAGGCATTTTTGCCGGTCCCCGGCCATGGCATGGGCGGTTATGGCAATCACAGGCGTTCGTTTACCCAGGGCTTTTTCCCTGTCCCGAATTTTCCCGGTTGCCTGGTATCCGTCCATTTCCGGCATCTGGCAGTCCATGAGAACAATGTCCGGTTCAAGGGTTTCAAATTTTTGAACCGCCTCAATTCCGTTAGCGGCAATGGTCACCCGGCAGTCCA
The DNA here is from genome assembly GCA_963663165.1 of uncultured Desulfospira sp. Lineage (GTDB taxonomy): Bacteria > Desulfobacterota > Desulfobacteria > Desulfobacterales > Desulfobacteraceae > Desulfospira. Next base: position 3,489,456 of record OY760175.1, read on the forward strand.
GGTTCTCCAGCATGGCCGCAAATACTTTCTGGTTGGTCAGGTTGTCTTCGGCCACCAGAATACGGGTACTCATATGGGGGACGGTCTCCGGTACCGGGTGTTCAAGCAAACGCCCGATGGGGGGATCATTCGCCCGCTCCATGGTCAGCACAAAGGAAAACTCGCTGCCTTTCCCAAGGGTGCTGATACAGGAAAGGCTTCCGCCCATAAGGGAGACCAGTTCTGAAGAAATGGCCAAGCCCAGCCCGGTTCCCCCATATTTCCGGGTATAAGAGGCATCGGCCTGGGAAAACGGGGTAAATAATCTTTTCTGGTCCTCTTTAGAGATACCGATGCCGGTGTCTTTGATGGAGATGCCAAGCTTTATCCATTGATCCGGGACTTCAGGGTTGGCGTATTCTTTTGCCAGGGCAGCCGCAGTTGAAATTTTTAAAGAAACCCCGCCTTTTTCCGTAAATTTTACGGCATTCCCGATCAGGTTGATCAATACCTGTTTGATCCGGGTGGGATCACCTTTTAAAAACAGAGGCATACCCGAAGGCATGTCAACCAGAAGATCCAGATGTTTTTCTGCTGCCGAAGCCGACAACAGGGTGATGACATCCTCAACCAGCCCTTTCAAATCAAAAGGGATATACTCTACTTTCAGTTTTCCGGCTTCGATTTTGGAAAAATCGAGAATATCGTTGATAATTTCAAGCAGGGTGACGGCCGATTTCTGTATGGTCAGGGCAAGGTCGGACTGCTGCCCGGAAAGCGTTGATGCCAGAAGAAGTTCGGTCATGCCCAGGATACCGTTCATGGGTGTCCGGATCTCATGGCTCATGTTGGCCAGGAACTGGGACTTGACCCGGTTGGCTTCCTCTGCCTGTTTTCTGGCCTTTTTAAGGCGGTTGACCGTGGATTCAAGTTCTTCCTTGGCCCGGGTCAAATCCAGGGTCCTTCGTTCCACCCGGTATTCCAGGTTCAGGCTGTGGGCTTTAAGTTCTTCATCCCTGGCCTGTATTTCTTCAAGCATCTGGTTGAACTGGTCCACCAGGATTCCGAATTCATCATAGCTGTTCTTTGCCACCCTGACCTGGTAATCCTTTTCCCGGGTCACCCGGTTCATGGTCCGGATAACTTCAAACAATGGGCGTGTGAATATGGACTGGACCCAGGAGGACAACATCAGGACCACCATCAAAATGATGAAAACCATGGCCGCCACCAGAAGATAGTACACCTTAAGCCGTTTTTCCTGCTGCTGCATGTCATCAATCAAATGAATGGCCCCTAAAAAGGTATTTTTGAACCTCACCGGAAGGATCATGTGGGCATGGCCGTTTTCAATCAGGGTGATCATCCCGTCGGTCTCAAGGTCGGGCAAAAGGGCTTTGGGAGAGGGCCAGACTGATTTGATCTCACCGATCAAATCACCAATCGGGACGGTATCCCTGGCGTAAGAGCTGTAAACATCTCCCTTGGTATCGTAGAGAATGGCCGCGATAATACCCGGTTTTAAAGACAGGGCATTCAAGTCTTCCAGGGCTGCGGACGGGTCATTGAACATCATGGCCACCCCGCTGTTCAATGCGGTCAGGCTGGCCATTGACTTGAGTTCGTTTATCAGATGCTTGCGGGCATTGTATGTTTCATAGGCCACCATGGAGGCCGCTTCCATAAAAAGGGCCAGCAGGGCTGTAAAGCCCAGGATCAGAATCAGTCTGGTCCGGATGGAAACGGTCCTGAATTTGAGGATATCGGCAAGCTTCATTGGCCTTCATCCACGACAACGGCAAGTTTGAGCAGCCGGGAACTGAATTTAAGGGCATGCTGTTCACCGCTTTTGATATTGATCTCAAAATGAAGGTGATCGTTCCTTGAAAAAAACTGGATAATTCCCCCCATTTTTGTGAAATTCCTGATTTCCCCAATGGTGAGAACCGGATGATCTGCGATTAAACTTAAAATCCGGAGGGTTTCATCAGGGCCAACCTGCTCGCCAATGAACACCACATTGCTTTTTAAAAAACCGGTTTCACCGGTGCCTGTTTGGCTCTTAAGGGAAGCGGCATCCGGATAATACCGGATTTGAATGGCCCGCTCACTGCTTTTTTTCCCGTCAAGGGTTTGAAAATGTGTTTTGACCTGGTCATCACCGAAAACTGAAATCAAATAAGGGCTTTCACTGTTTTCAAATGCGGTTTCCGGCCATTGAATAAATTTGGTGAAATTATAGATAAAGGCGGCTTTGACCGCATATTCTTCCAGCCGTTCAACCTGTGCAATGTCCGGGACCCCAAAAACAAACAGAATCCCGGTGAAAAGAAAAAGAAAAAACTTTTTTACGGCGCGCCAGGCTGAAAACATCGGTTGCTTTGTCATGGGAAACAATTTCTTCAGAATTTATAGCTTACGCCGGCATATACGGATCGGGGGACTTCCACAAAGCGGCTGAAAGCTTCCTGGACAAACTCAAGATGGCTGTCCTCAAGCAGGTTCTGTCCGGTCAGAAAAACCTCAAGGCCGGGCCTGACCCGCCAGCCCAGGCGTAAATCAAGTGTCAGGTAATCGTCAATGGGATAAATGGTATCCGAATAGAAAGCGCAGGTTGCCCGGGTTTTGCCTACGTATCTTAACCAGGCATTCAGTCCGATATCCCGGGTCAGTTTAAATTCTCCCCTAAGGGAGGCCTGATGTTTGGTAAAGCCGAAATCAATCTTAAAATCACGCTCATCGTTGAACTCGTGGAATGTCAGTGAGTAGGCCAGGCTCCATTTGATTTTTTCAGACGCAACCAAATCCACAGCGAGTTCGGCGCCCCAGGAACGGGCCTTTGACAGATTGGTCAACTCAAGGTCCTGGATCATGACACGGTTTACAGAATCATAATGCAGGGCCCCGGGCCCGTACACCCTTAAATCATCATAATCATTAAAGAAAAGCGCCATGTCCATGGAAAATTTCGGTCCTGGCAGGAACCGGTACCCCGCCTCACAGGCCAGGAGGACTTCGGCATCCTGATCCTTGTTGTTTAGAAACCGTGCATAAACCGGTATGCCCTGATCCGATCCATAGACAGGGACCACGGCGTCCGTCTCCACCCGGGAAGGGATTCTTACCGCCCTTGATACCGCAGCCCAGACTTTATGCTGTTTGCTGGCCGACCACATGAGCCGGGTGGAGGGCTGAATTTCAAATCCCGTATAATCATTGTGCTCAAATTTAGACCCCAGGGTCAGTTTGAGCCGGTTGTTCAAAAAGGAGATTTCATCCTGAACAAACGCCGAGCAGAGATAATCGGTGGTGCTTTCAGGATCCATATCCGTAACGATTGATCCGGCAAAATCATCATCAGAGAGCCGGAATCGGGCCCCCCAGATAATGTCGTTCCGGGTGCCAAGGGCAAACCGGTGCTGAAAATCCGCATCAAGGTTATGCCGGTCTTCGTTAATAAAATCTTCAGACCGTTTCATGGCGTCATAATAAACCTGAAACGCCACCTCCGACGTTCCCGAAAGGGTCTTTGTCCACCGGGCCATGATATTGCCCCCGGATACATGGGTGATTTCCGGGAAAACGTCCATATACGGCGAGGATTCGCTGACCAGGTAAAGATCCTGGTGGATCCGGCCGTCGTAAAGATCTCCTTGAAGGGTCAGGCTGCTGGCCGGGGCAAAGTCCTTGTCCAGCCGGAACCCGGCCTGGTTGATCTGCCACTCATCCCCGGCATCGCCACCGGATACCAGTTCAAACTCATCCCTGGCCTGATGCTTGCCGTAAATCCGCCAGGCAGTATCTGTCCCCGCAGTTCCGCCGTATCGGAATCCGGCCATATTTTTTTCAACGGTTCCCAGCCGGGCCTCCACATAACCGCCCTGGGTTTCATTGGCGTTCCGGGTGATGATGTTGATGACCCCGTTCACGGCATTGGAGCCCCAGATGGTGGCCCCGGGCCCCCGGATGATCTCAATGCGGTCCACATCTTCTAAGAACACATCGGTGACTTCCCAGTAAACCCCGGAAAAGCTCGGGGTATAGACGCTGCGGCCGTCAATGAGCACCAGAAGGCTCGGGGAGAAGCGGCTGTTAAATCCCCGGCAGTTTACGGCCCATTTATTAGAATCAATCCGGGCCACATTAACCCCGGGGGCCATGCGAAGGGCATCGGGAATGCTGGTGGCCCCGGACCGCCGGATATCCTCCCGGGTAATGACAAACACAGCGGCAGCGCTTTCCGACAGCTGCTGGCTTTTTTTATTCACCGAGGTGACCTTGACATCCATGAGTTCTTCAAGGGAGAACCCGGTCAGGTCCAGGGTCTCTGTTCCTGGATAACCGATTGAATTAAAAATAAAAACGCTGGAGATAACGGCGATTTGAAAAAAAATATTCTTCAACACCGGATTTAAAGCTGTTTGTTTCATCTCAATCATGAAACGACCTTCCATTCAAGAAAAGCGCTTCATCCTTTTAGCTTTAACAGCAAAGGCCGCTGCATCTGGCCGGGATTCAGACAGCAGTGGAAGACCTTAGTCCAAATGGTTTGGCCCAGTTATAAATTTTTACTGTTTATTCAAATTTTTGTCAATGAAAGGCTATTTTAAGGAACCGGGTGACCGCATTTGTAATCCAGCATGATATTTGGATATTGTTTGTAAATTGTATAGAATGGGGACTTGGGATATGGGACTTGGGTAGCCCGGTAGGGTGGGCAAAAGCGCAGCGTTGCCCACCACTGACCATATAATATGTTATTTTTTAACGATAAATCAAATGGTATCGCAGCAACTGGAGACCGAAACCGTCAAGTTCCCTGGTTTGAGCGATAGGGTTGGAGCGGGCCATGCCCGCGATTCGATCGCGGGCATGGCCCGCTCCAACCTTGCATTGACCAAAAATGTAACGATAGCGGCCGGATGTCAGGCCATTGACCAGAGAAATTTTATGCCGATAAGGATCAGCACAAAGCCCAGCAGCCGTTTAACACTCTGGGGCTTCATTTTCTTTTGCATTACCCGGGTACCTAAATACCCGCCGGTCCAGGCGGCCATCCCGGCAAAAGCAAGAATCCGGATAGACACGGACCCCATGGCCATATAGGTCAAAAAGGCAGAAAAAGACGAAAACGGGACGGAAAACGCCGTTACCATGGCGACTTTTTTGGGGTTAAACCCCTGGACGATCATCAAAGGGGAGATAATCCCCCCGCCGCCAACGCCGAGAAGCCCGGAAACGAATCCGGCCAGGATACCAACGCCTAAAGGACCTGCAACGGACCGGTCTTCCCGGTACTGGTCGGCATATTTAGATCCTTTAAAAAAAATCATCATGGAACCTGAAAAAAACAGAAAAGCGATAAAGGCCCAAAGCAGGATCCGCGTGGGCAGGAAATGGCCGGCCCAGGCCCCGGCCGGGGCCATTACAATGGAGGCCCCAATGATGGGCAGCCCCAGTCTTACGTCCAGCTTCTTTTCTTTAAAATTGGACCAGGTGGCCCCGAGCATGCTGGCGCAATTGACAAAAAGCCCGGTGGGCCGGGCCAGATGAAACGGAACACCGGCCCAGGTTAACGCCGGAATAAGGATCACTGCAGAACCGACACCGCCCAGGGCAAACACAAAACTGAGGATAAACGACAGGGCAACAATAATCAGCAGATGGACGTCCATCTTTATTCATCCTTTACCGGCCGGGAACCGCACACCGGATAATGGATTCCATTGGCAGTCCCGGCATGGCTATTAAGATTACATCTTGGCCAGAGGGCCGGGTTTGAATGCCAGGGCCATATCCTCTGTGGAGGCGGTCAGCCCCTTGACCTTTTCGTAGCCGTTGGCTTTCAGGTACAGGTAGGCCATGGCCCCCCGAAAGACAGAAGAACAAAAAGGAACGATCACCTTGTCTTTAGGCACTTCCCCGAGCCGGTCCGGCAGGTCATTTAAAGGAATCTCCAAGGCAAAGGGGAACTTAAGATAGGCTGTCTCTTCATCTGTCCGGACATCCAGAAAGACAAAATCATCACTGCCAAGGGCTTTTTTCATTCCGTCAATACTCATGCCGTGTTTACCGGCACCCAGGAACTGAAAATCCATCTCTTTTAATATCTGATTCAAATCGTTCATATCGTTACGCTCCTGATGAAAAATTTCTCTCACCGGTTAACCTTCAATCCAGGCTTTAATATCCTCTTTTTTGGGCACCTTTCCCGTACATTTGACCTCGCCGTCCACAATGACTGAAGGCGTGCCAAATACCCCATATGAAGCGATCTGCATCATATCGGTCACCTTTTCAACGCTGGCGTCCGCGCCGGTCTCTTTGATCACCTCCTGTACCAGTTTCTCAGTTTTGCTGCATTTGGCGCATCCCGGCCCCAATACTTTGATCTCCATTTTGGTTACTCCTTTATAAAATAATGTTAAACAAATATCCCACAAGCAATATCCCGCAGGCCACCACACCGATAAACACACCGATCAGCCTGGGTTTCAGGACTTTTCTCAATATCACCATCTCCGGCAGTGACAGGGCAATGACACTCATCATGAATGCCAGAACAGACCCCAACGCCGCCCCTTTGCCCAGCAGGGCCTCAACCACCGGGATCACCCCGGCGGCATTGGAATACATGGGCACACCGATGAGCACGGAAGCCGGAACCGACCACCAGGATCCTTTTCCCATCACAGAGGCCATGACACCTTCAGGAACAAACCCGTGAATACCGGCCCCCACGGCAATGCCCAAAATGACATAAACCCAGACACGGCCGATGATCTCCTTTACGGCATCCCAGCCGTAAACAAACCGGTCCCGCCAGGTCATTTTTTCTTCTTCCAGTTCAACGGCCGCCATATTGGCTGCGGTGACCCAGTCCTCAATATGGTTTTCAAGTTTAAGACGGCCGATGACCCATCCGGCACAGACCGCGATGAAAAGCCCTGTTCCCAGATAGATGGCCGCCACCTTCCAGCCCAAAAGCCCGTATAAAAGGCCCAGGGCAATTTCATTGACCATGGGGGCGGCAATCAGAAAGGAAAAGGTAACGCCCAGGGGGACGCCGGCCGTGACAAAGCCGATAAACAGCGGCACCGCAGAACAGGAACAAAAGGGGGTGACGATCCCGAGCAGGGCCGCCAGTACATTGCCGGCAAATTCACTCTTCCCGGATAAAAACGCACGGGTTTTCTCCGGGGTAAAAAAGCTTCGAATAATGCCCACGCCGAACACGACCAGAAACAGCAGCATCATGACTTTGGGGGTATCATAAAGGAAAAATTCTATGGCATCGCCCAGGTGAGACCCCCTGTCAATGGAGATCAGGTCATAGGTGAGCCATTTTGATACCCCCGGAAGCCTGCGGTAGATCACCCACCACAGAACAACACCGGCGGCCCCCATGACCAGATTGGTCAAAAGGGACAGGGTCTCTTTTTGCCGGACCGGACCGGTACTTGCTTTGGTCATTCCCATATCATCCCCCTTATTATATATGGCCATTTAGCGATATATAAGCTTAAAATTTTTTTTGTTATTTACTCCCGGCCCACAATATCGTGCCGGTCAATCCCCGGCAGAATGCCTTGGAGTTTCTTAATTTCCGATTCATTTTCCAGCCAGTGCTTCAGATTCCCGATCATGCTTGCGGCAAAGGGGGACCCCCTGCCGTCGGACAGAGAGTAGTTGACCCACAAGCCGTCTTTAAAGCTTCTGACCAGATCGGCATCTTCCAGAATTTTCAAATGTTTGCTGGCCGTGGACTGGGCCACGCCCAGGGCTTCCTTGATTTCACAGACACATAACGGCCGCTGCTGAAGCATTTTCATCATTTTGACCCGGTTGGGATCGGACAGCGCTTTCATGACTTTGATAAATGTTTTCATAGCCGTTTGCCGCCTTAAGCCGGCAGCCCCTATTTATTAAATCGTTAAAATGGAATATATAGACACTAACACCCCTTGTCAACCGGTGGTGCAAAAAAACTTCATGACATATCCGGGTTAGCCCGACGAGGGCAGGGGTTGATCCGGAAATTTTTTATCTATTCCCTGTCCTTTTTCTACAGGGCAATCAGCTCCCGGGGCCGGTCCATGCAGATCCCGGCACCGGAATTTTCAAGATCCTGTCTGGAGCCGTACCCCCACAGAACGCCGGCCCCGTATACGCCGTTGTCCCGGGCACCGATCATGTCATAGGCCGTATCCCCGACCATGATGGTACCTGAAGCGTCAAGACATTCCTGTTCCAGTATATGGGCAATCAGGGTGGGTTTATCCCCTCTGGTGCCGTCCAGTTCAGCCCCGTAAACCTGTTTAAAGAAGGGGGCAAGGCCATAATGGTGAATAATTTTTTGTGCAAACACCCAGGGTTTGGAGGTGGCCACGTACAGGGCATGCCCCTTTTTCTGCAAGGCTTCAAGGGCCCCGGGAATCCCTTCATAAACCCGGTTTTCATACATTCCGGTTTTCTCAAATCTTTCCCGGTAAAAGGCCACCGCCTGTTCGGCGTCTGCCCTGTCTGTCCCCAGCAGTTTTAAAAAACTGTCCCGCAGCGGCGGACCGATACACCAGCCAAGGGTGTTCATATCCGGTATGGCGGCCCCCATTTTTTCAAGGGCGTACACAATGCTTTTTGTAATCCCCTCAAAGGGATCGGTAAGGGTTCCGTCCAGATCAAACAATATACTTTTTTTCATATTTCCCACATTTCACGTTCCCCGTATGGTTTACCGGCTACCGCAACAGCTCTTCCAACACCGTTTCCAGGATCCCGGCCATGGCGTCGATCTCCTGAACCGTGACGGTCAGGGCCGGCATAAACCTGAGAAGATTCGGTCTTGGGGCATTAAGGATCAGCCCCTTTGCCAGGGCAAGGTCAACCGCTTTCCCGGAAATCTCCTGATTCAGGTCCAGGGCGGCCAGAAGGCCAAACCCCCTGACCTCTCCCAGAGAAAATCGTTCTGATACCCCTTTTAACCGGTCTGCCAGATGTGTCCCCAGGGTCCGGACATTTTCCAGGAATCCCGGACCGGTCACAGCATCCATGACCGTACAGCCCACGGCCGTCATCAGGGGGCTGCCGTTAAAGGTGCCCCCCTGATCCCCGTGGGCAAAACAGGATGCCGCCTCTGTGGCCGCCATGGCCGCCAGGGGAACCCCGCCCCCCAGCATTTTGCCCAGGGTCATGATGTCCGGGGACACCCCGGCATGCTCATGCCCCCACAGCCTTCCGGTCCGGCCCATGCCGGTCTGGATTTCATCCACGATCAGCAGCAGGTTCTTCTGACGGGTCAGATCCCGGAGTTCCTTTAAAAATGCCGGGTCGGCCGGAATAACCCCGGCCTCTCCCTGGACCGGCTCCACCATGACGGCCGTTGTCTGGTCGCCAATCAATCGGGAGACCGACTCAATATCGTTGAGACGGGCCTTGGGAAAGCCTTTTACCTTAGGCTCAAACAGCGTTTCAAACTGGGGCTTGCCCGATGCCGACATGGCGGCCAGGGTCCTTCCGTGAAAAGAATTCACAAAGGTGATAATCTCAAAAGCGCCGTTTTTGTTCAACTGCCCCCATTTTCTGGCCAGTTTAATGGCCCCCTCGTTGGCCTCGGCACCGGAATTGGTAAAAAAGACCCGGTCAAAGCAGCTGTTTTCCGTGATCCTGCGGGCAAGGTCTATGGAGGGCCGGTTAAAAAACGCCGGGCTTGGGGTAATCAGGGTCCGGGACTGCTCTGAAAGGACTTGGGCAATACATTCCGGGCTGTGGCCCAGGCAGTTCACGGCCCAGCCCTGGACAAAGTCAAGGTAGGACTTGCCCTGGTCATCCCAGAGCCAGGATCCCTGGCCTTTGACAAAAATCTGGGGCGGCCGGGGGGTGATATCCATTAAACAGGAGGTTTCAATTTTATTGGATGGCATGGTTCTCTTTGATATGAATTAATTTTGGGCTGTAATATTTAATTAGGCGAAGATTCCCGCCAGACGGTGGTCCGGTTTCTGCCTTCCGCTTTGGAGCGGTAAAGGGCCTGGTCTGCCCGGCTGATCCACTCTTCCCGGGTCAGGGGACGGGGACGGGCCTGGTTTTCGGCAATCCCCATGGACACGGTAATGGACAAGTGCCGGTCCGGGTCCACCTTTCCGGTGTCGTCAATGGCGGAAAATTTATGGGCGGCAATGTCACTTCTGATCCGCTCGACAATTGAAAAGGCATTCAGGGCGTCGGTGGTTTCAAATATCATGAGGAACTCCTCTCCCCCGTACCGGCCGGCCACATCAAAATCCTCCCTCATGGAGGCCTTTAACAGCCCGCCGATCTGCCTTAAAACAATATCCCCCTGAAGGTGGCCATAGGTATCGTTGACCTTTTTAAAATGGTCTATGTCACAAATGGCAATGGAGGCATGGGTTCCCGAATTTCTGGCAAACCGTCTGCAGACCCAGTCCACCTCCTCCTTAATCTTGCGGGAGTTGTACAGGCCGGTAAGGTTGTCGTTCACGGCCAGTTCCTCAAACTGTTCTTTGATCAGGACGGTGCTCAGGTAATTGCACAAAATTTCCCATGCACTGGCCTGATAATCCCTGTTGGCAAATTTGTTGTCGCGGCCAAGGCCGCCGAAGAGATATCCGCCCCCAAATGTATCGGGCAGGTAAACAAAGCCCATGATATTGCAGCCGCCAGCGGTCTTGTCAGCCGAGACCTTCCGGGTCTGAAAGGCTTTGATCTCATTGATGAACATGAAATTGGGATTTTTAAAGCTCAACTGGAACCGTCTGTTTTGATACAGGTCTTGTCTTAACTGTTTCGGGTCAGATACCCGGACCACCCTGAGCATGAGGGCGTCATCCACCACGTTGGTCACCTTGTACAGCACACTCACATCAAAGCACATGGTCTCTTGAATGATCCCCAGGGATTTCTCAAAAAAATGATCCACATCCTTGCCCCCTTCTACCGAAGCAAAATAGGAGCTGAGTTCCCCCAGCTGCTTCAAAATATGTCCGGGATCTGTTTGCGCTTTATCCATAAGGCTATACCAATTTCCCATCCATTGTGATATGAGACCCTAAATCCTTTAAAATTCGGAAAGAAATTTTTTTTCTGAAATCAACATAACAAATATAAGAATGAAAAGTAAATCCGAAACAGCCGGCAAAAGACAAGAAAATGGCCCTGCTGTCTGTTTCCGGAACTCCGGACAGGTGACTTTATCGCTTACATTAACAAAACATATTTAACGGCCCTGGCGGCCGCCCCAAACGGTGAGATCTTTGAATTGGAGGGCTACGGGGCCGCCGGGATGTCCTGCAGCCGGTTCTTTGCCCTGGTCAGGAATGAAACGGTTGACATGCCCTACGGCAGCGAACTGATGATGCTCCCGGACCGCTCCCCGGTGGTTTACAACATCCCGAAAAAACGGTTTGAAATTTTAACCCGCAACCCCTATGCCCCTGATGAACGGATTTTTCCCGTGGCGGTATTTAATTCTCCGGGATATGTGAACCGGCATTTTTGCGCCTATGACGATGCCGGTGCCAAGGGCCTGCTGCCCCTGTTTTCCTACGGGGCTGTGGGATTTGGGAAAAATGATTTCCGGTCTGCCGCTATCCTGGTGGATGACGAACCAAGACAGGATTTAAGGCGGATGCCAAGGGAAAAAATCCTTACGGGTGTCCAGCTGATGCAGCAACGCTATCCCGAAAACCGGCTCATGCGCCACCTTGAAACCTGTGCCCTGGAATACGGATGCCCGGCCGGGAAAAATTTTTTCCTTGAACGGTATGAGGCACCCCTTCCCACGGCCATGACCTGCAACGCCAATTGCCTTGGCTGCATTTCCCTGCAGACCCAGAACAATTTGTGCGCCTGCCAGGACCGGATCGCCTTTACCCCGACGCCTGAAGAGATCGCCCAGGTCAGCCTCGAACACATCGGCAAGGTCAAGAAGGCCGTGGTCAGTTTCGGCCAGGGGTGTGAAGGGGAGCCCCTGACGGCGGCCAAGGTCATTGAACCGGCCATCCGGCTGATCCGGGAAAAGACCGATCAGGGGACCATTAACCTGAACTCCAATGCCAGCCTTCCCGGGCAGGTGGAAAGACTTTGTAAAGCCGGCCTTGACAGCATGCGGGCCAGCATGAATTCAGTCAGACAAGCGGTTTACACCGCCTATTTCAGGCCCAAGTCATATGCGTTTAAAGATGTCCTGGCGAGCATTGATACGGCCCGAAAACACGGCCGGTTCGTGGCCATCAACTATTTAAACTGTCCCGGGGTGACAGACTCTGAAAAAGAGGCAAAGGCCCTGTTTGCCTTTATCCGGGACCATGACATCAACATGATCCAGTGGCGCAACCTCAACTATGATCCCAGGGCCTATTGGCGGGCCATGGAAGATGTGGAACCCGGAGGGGATGCCATGGGCATGGAAACACTGATCCGGGAGTTAAGCCGGGAATTTCCCCACCTGATTCACGGGTATTTTAATCCCCCAAAGGAAAACCATGTCAGACTTTCAAAAAAATAAGCCTGAAAAGATACAGGTCATTGACCAGACCTTAAGGGAGGGCATGCAGTTTCGGGGGCTTGTCTTTTCCCTGGACCAGCGGATTGAAATTCTTAACTTCCAGGAACAGCTCGGTGTGGCGGTCTGCCAGGCCGGATACCCGGCCGCCCACGAAAAAGAGGCCGATATCGTGGCCCGGGTGGCGGCCCACGCCAAAGCCAGCCAATTTAAAATCCGGACCGCCGCATTGGGACGGGCAGTTGAAAGAGATGCCCGGACCATGATGGACACCGGGGTGGACGACATCCACCTTCATTTTCATGTCAAGCCTGGTGCCCAGGAAAATGACCTTGCCTCCCTGTTCGAGGACCTTGAAGGGGTGATCTGCCTTATCCGGACGCAAAAACCCGCTGCCAAAATCAGCATGGCCATGCTGGATCTGGGCCGGACACCGGACAACCTGTTAACGGCCTGCCTTAATTTTCTGGCCGGCAAACCGGCCATTGATACCATCTCTCTTCCCGACACCTCGGGCATCATGGCCCCGGTCCGGGTATACGAAAAAATCAGCGCCGCCCTTCCCCTTTGCGGGCAGGCCGATATCAGCGTCCACTGCCACAATGATCTCGGGGCCGCTTCGGCCAACGGGTTCATGGGCATCCTGGCCGGGGCCAAAGTTCTGGAAGCCTCGGCTTTGGGAATTGGGGAAAGAAACGGGATCAGTGATCTGTACACCACGGCCCGGCTGCTGGCGGATGAAGGGGTGGACACGGGCCTGAACCTGGATGACACCCCATTGTTCAAAGCCTATTACTCCTTTGTGGATAACATCGTGTTTGAACAGACCGGAGAACACCTGTTCGGGTATGCCTTCCCCGGTTTTGGCCCGGGAACCAAAACCCATGTGGCCGGCACCCATGCGGGAAAACATTTCGGGACCACGGAAAACCAGGAATTTTACTTAAATGTGCTGTGCGGCAAGGGGCTGGTCAGGCAGTACCTGGCCCTGGCGTTCCCGGACCGCAGCGTTTCCGGATCTGTGCTGGAAAAAATCAGTGCCGCCGTCAAATTACAGAGTATCACCGCAGGCCGCTGTCTGACCAAGGCTGACGTTCAGGCCATACTGAATTCATATTCATAAAATCCAAAATCTACAAGAAAACATTTGCATTACAGGTTTTTATCTGATTTAATCATCGTTTTTCAGGCTGTAACCGATATTGGGTTTCAGAAAAGGGAAGACAAAGTTTGGATATAGACCTTAAGGGCATTGTGATCATTGTGGGCAACTATGGTTCGGGAAAATCCGAAACTGCGGTAAACCTGGCCGCCCAAAGCATCAAAAGCGGGAAATCCGTCAAAATAGCGGATCTTGACCTGGTCAATCCCTATTTTAGAACCCGGGAGGCCCGGATTCCCCTGGAAAGCTTAGGGGTGTCGGTGGTGCTGCCGGATAAACAATACATGTATGCGGACCTGCCCATCCTGACCCCGGCCGTTGCCGGAATGATTCAGAACCCGGCAGACCTGACCATCCTGGATGCCGGGGGAGACGACGTGGGGGTGACGGTTCTGGCCGCCCTTGAAGATTTCTTAAAGAAAAAACAAATTTCCATGCTCCAGGTCATCAACCCTTACAGGCCCTTTACCCAGGACGTTCAAGGCTGCCTGAAGATCCTCAGGGAGATTGAAATTTCCTCCAAACTCAAGGTCACGGGACTGATTTCCAACGCCAACCTTATTGACGCGACAGAACCTGAACATATTATTAAGGGATATGAACTGGTTAAAGAGGTTTCCCGGGAAACCGGACTGAAACTTGAATTTATAACGGCCTGCCCCCAGGTATTAAAGAAGATGGATACCAAACAATTTGACTGTCCGATCCTGCCCATTGACAGGACACTTTTACCCCCCTGGAAGCGCAGCTAAAGGGGTTTGGGCTTTAAGAGACTCAGGCGGTTTGAATTAACCGCGCTGACCGCCTTTTGCCCATTACCCCTCAGACAATTAATTAGTGTCTGAACAAAAACCCGTGTTTGGATGAAAAGTTGCCCATATGCAAGGCGCATAAAAATTGGCAACCGGAGCAACCTTAAGGGTTGTGAGGATTGCAAATTTTTTTTGCAACGCAGCAGATGGGTGACTTTTCGTTCAAACACCAATCAAAGGAGTACGACATATGGCATACCAACATATCATTGATTCCGAACGGTGCAAAGGCTGCGGCCTATGCATTAACTTCTGTCCGAAGAACGTACTGGAGATCTCGGACAAGGTTAATGCCAAGGGGCATTTCCCCGCCTTCCAGGCCCGGCCCGAGGACTGTGTTTACTGCACCATCTGCTGCGTAATGTGTCCGGATGTGGCCATCAGCATTGTTGAAACCCAGGACGCCTGATCCCCTGAACAGGACCACCGGTAACGGCATCCCTATTTGAATTTTTTTAAACTATTTGAGGAAAATATATAATGGCAAAAGTGCTAATGAAAGGAAATGAGGCCATTGCTGAAGCGGCCATCCGTGCAGGGTGCAAGAACTATTTTGCATATCCCATCACCCCCCAGTCCGAAGTGGCTGAATACCTGTCCAAGAGGCTGCCTGAAGTTGACGGGGTCTTTTTGCAGGGAGAAAGCGAAGTGGCGGTGGGCTATATGATTTTCGGTGCGGCCGCAGCCGGCGCCAGGGTGATGACCACCTCTTCCTCCCCGGGGATCAGCCTCATGAGCGAAGCCCTCTCCTATATTGCCGCGGCCCAGTGCCCGGCGGTGTTTGTCAACATCATGCGGGGCGGTCCGGGATTAGGCGGCATTCTGCCTTCCCAGGGCGACTATTTCCAGGCCACCAAAGGCGGCGGCCACGGAGACTACCATCTGCTGGTCATGGCCCCGGATGGTGTCCAGGAAGCGGTTGAAATGACCATGAAAGCCTTTCTTCTGGCAGAAAAATACAGGGGCCCGGTCATGGTGATGGGCGACGGACTCATTGGCCAGATGATGGAGCCCGTTGAATTTCCGGAAGATTTTGACACCACCCCCCCCAACAATGACGACTGGGCCACCACGGGCATGGACCACCGGAAAAGCAACAAAAGAAACCTGGTAAAATCCCTGTTTCTTGATCCCACCCAGCTCAACCAGAACAACCTGGAGCTTAAAGCCAAATACATCCAGATGAAAAAAGAAGAGGTCATGTTTGAGGCTTACAATGCCGACACGGATTATCAGGTCCTGATCTGCAGTTACGGCACCATGAGCCGGGTCTGCCGCACCGCCATTGACATGCTCAAGGAACAGGGGATTGAAATTGCCATGTTCCGTCCGAAAACCTTATTTCCTTTTCCGGAACAGGCCGTCTATGACCTGGCCGCCAAAGACAGCTGCAAAACCCTGATCAGCATTGAGATGAGCATGGGCCAGATGGTCGAAGATGTCGAACGGTGCGTCAAAGGCCAAAAGCCCGTCGAATTTTACGGCGAATGCGGCGGGGCCATTCCTTCACCGGAAAAAATTATCGAAATCATTAAAGGACTGATATAGGAGAGACCATGGGAAAGACATATTCCAAGCCAACGGCATTGACCGACGCCATGACCCATTACTGCCCGGGCTGCACCCACGGTATCGTACACCGCCTGGTGGCGGAAGTCATTGACGAACTGGGCATCCGGGGCAGAACCGTAGGCATCGCCCCTGTGGGATGCGCGGTGATGGCATATAACTATTTTGACTGCGATTTCCAGGAAGCGGCCCATGGCCGTGCGCCGGCCATGGCCACGGGAATGAAACGGGTCCGGCCGGACCTGATCGTGTTCACCTACCAGGGTGACGGGGACTTGGCCTCCATTGGCATGGGCGAAATCATCCATGCCGCCAACCGGGGAGAAAAGTTCACGGTGATCTTTATCAACAACGCCATTTACGGCATGACCGGCGGCCAGATGGCCCCCACCACCATGCCGGGGCAGCGGGCCACCACGGCACCGGCCGGGCGTGACCCCCTCCTGACCGGGATGCCCATCCGCATGGCCAACCTTTTGGGAGAATTGGTGACCCCCGGGTATGTGACCCGCCAGGCGGTTCTCAAACCCCAGATGGTAAACAAGACCAAAAAGGCCATTAAAAAGGCCTTTGAATACCAGATTGAAGGCAAGTGTTTCAGCTTTGTTGAGGTGGTCTCCACCTGTCCCACCAACTGGGGCATGACACCCCTGGATGCGTTGAAATGGGCTGAAGATACCCTTCTTCCCTATTATGAACTCGGAGATTACAAGGTCCCGGAATAGCCGCCCGGACTGTTACCATATTTTGGAGAAACTGAATGCAGACAGAAATAAAATTTGCAGGATTTGGCGGCCAGGGGATCTTGCTTTCCGCAAAACTTCTGGCCTATGCAGCAATGAAGCAGGGCTCATTTGTGGCCTGGATTCCCTCTTACGGCCCTGAAATGAGAGGCGGTACCGCCTATTGCACCGTGGTGATCAGCGACCGGCTTATCGGCTCTCCCATCATTGAAAAGCCCACCCACCTGGTGGCCATGAACCGGCCCTCCCTCGAAAAATTTGAAGGGGATGTCAAGCCCGGCGGGATCATATTTATCAATTCATCCCTGATTCCGGTGCGAAGCAGCCGGACCGACATTGACCAGCTGGTGATCCCGGTCAATGATGTGGCCATGGAGGCCGGTTCCATCCGGGCCGCCAATATTGTGGCCTTAAGTGCTTTTGCCGCCAGAAGCAAGCTGGTGGATATGGATCTGTTGAAAAAATGCGTTAAAGAAGAGTTTGCCGCCAAGGCCAAGATCATCCCGCTGAACATGGATGCCTTTGACCGGGGCGTGGCCCTGGCTGCAAGCTAACGGTATAAACTCAACAGGGTGGGCAACATGCCCACCCTGCCGAACCATAAGGATTTTTTTCCCATGCTCAAAGTCTATTCGGCCAAATGGTGCCCCCACTGTGTGAAGACCATCAATTACCTGAAAGAAAACAACATTGAATTTCAGGTTATTGACATTGAATCCGAGCCGGAACCCGTTGTCCGGAAAGTCATTGACGTCAACGGGGGCGACGACTGGGTGGTTCCCACCCTGGAATTCAACGGAAAATGGCGGCCCGGCAAGGTGTTTAACGCCAAGGAACTGAAAGCGGATTTAAAAGACCTCGGGGTTTGATCCCAGGGGATTTGAAGTCTTTGCGTCATTGCCTTTTCCTGTCCAGTTCTTCCCGGATTGCCGCCGTCAATACCTGTCGGGTGACCGGTTTTTGAAGATACCGGCGGATTCCCATTTTAACGGCATCCTCTTCCATGAAGGTTTCATGGAATCCGGTGTTAAGAATCACCGGCATATTCTTTCTTAAAGACAAAATTTTCTCAGACAACTGCCGGCCGTCCATCTTGGGCATGCTCATATCGGTAATGACCAGATCAAATTCATCGGGGTGTTCCTCAAAGGCCCTGAAAGCCGACAGACTGTCGGTAAAACCTGCGACCGTATAACCCATATAAGAAAGAATCTTCTGGGTGGATTCCAGAATACTGTGTTCATCATCGACCAGCAGGATTCTTTCGGTTCCAAAAAATTCTTCTATGTTGTCTTCTGTCTTTGGGTGAAGATCCGTCAGATGATTTATGATGGGGAAAAACACTTTAAAAACAGTTCCGCCGCCGACCTGGCTGGATACTTTGATAAACCCGTTATGTTTTTTGACGATACCGATTACCACGGACAAGCCTAACCCGGTTCCCTGGGAGACTTGTTTGGTGGTGAAATAGGGATCAAAAATGCGCTCTATGGATTTTTCTTCAATGCCGCACCCGGTATCTTCTATTTTTAAAACAAGATATTGACCGGGAGAATGCCCCTCTTCCGTATCTTCTTTGGCAAGTTCAACATCCTGCAACGATACGGATAAGGTTCCGCCGGTATTTCTCATGGCATGGTATGCATTGGTGCACAGGTTCATGACAACCTGGTGAATCTGGGTCCCATCCGCCAGAACCATGCTTCTGGAGTCGATTTTTTCAACCATATCGATTGTTGAAGGAATTGATGACCGCAGGAATTTGACCGCCTCCTTGACGATCAGATAAAGTTTCAACGGCTCCAGTTCAGACTCGCTTTGCCGGCTGAAGGTCAGGATCTGGGAGACAAGCTCACCGGCACGCCGTGCGCCTTTCATCACCTGCTCGATATGGTTGTGCGCCTTCTCTGCTATGTCAATATCCATTCTGGTAAGCTCTGCATACCCTAAAATACTGGAAAGAATATTGTTAAAATCATGGGCAATGCCTCCGGCCAAAGTCCCTATGGCCTCCATTTTCTGGGCCTGGCGAAGCTGCAGTTCGGTTTTTCTGGACGCCTGAAATGCCTTAATGGCCCGAATGGTCTCACAACTGTAAGACGCAAGGATTGCGCCGATCTCTTTATCCTGTTCGGTAAAGGAAAGATTGTCCCGATTGTGAAGGGCGATAACACCAATAAGGCGGCCATAACTGTCCTGTATGGGAAACGCAAGAAATGAACCGTTTGAATATTCGGGCCAGCCGCTGGGCAGATAATTTTTTTCTTCTTTAATGTTATGGGCAAGAAGGGGCCGGCCCTGATTTAAAACCATATTGAAGACGGATTTTTCAGGTAACGGGAACGGTATAAATGCTGAAGAATGCCCCGGGTCAAGGGAATGCTGGAGCCGCAAACCATTTTTTTCAATCAGGTACAGGCTTCCGTTGGTTGCCCCCATATGGGCTGCAAACTCTTCCAGCACTTTTACACTGAACTGCGCCATATCAGTGCATCCGGCCAGCCGCTGTGTGGCTTCTACAATCTTATGCAGCCGGGTATTGATGTTGGATAAATGGGTGTTGGCGTTTTCAAGTTCAAGGGTCCTTCCCTTTACCATGCTTTCCAGGTGTTCCTGGTAGGCCTGGTTTTCTTTAACCAGCCGCCTCTTTTCCAGGGCTTTTTCAACCGCGTGCCGCAGAATGGAAAAATCCCGGACCGGTTTTTCAAGATAATCCCAGGCCCCATACCGCAATGACCTGACCACGTCTTCGATACGATTGGCGCCGGAAATGACAATTATCGGCAGGTCCGGGGCGAGCTTTCCGCTTTGTTTCAACACATTAAGCCCATCCATCTCCGGCATCCGAAGGTCGAGCAGAACCAGGTCGGGGCGCTCAGATAACAGAAGTTCAAGACCGGTCCTGCCGTTTTCGGCTAGCATCACCTCATAGCCCATATCTTCCAGAAAGTCTGCAAAACTTTGGCGGATATGCATCTCGTCGTCAATAACGAGTATTTTCAATAGATCTTTCATATATATGTCCTGTGTTGTCCTGCCCCAGGGGCAGGCGTATGGTGAAGACAGATCCTTTTCCCGGCTCTGACATCACATCCATGGTTCCGCCATGGTTCTGGGTAATGATAAAATAAGAGACGGACAGTCCAAGCCCGGTTCCCACGCCCACCGGCTTGGTGGTGAAGAAGGGGTCAAAAACTTGTTTGCGGATTTTTTCCGCCATCCCGGGTCCGTTGTCCTCGATCTCCATGCAGACCATATCCCGGGCCGGATCCGCATAAGTCCGGATAATGAACCTGGCGTTCAAGGTTTCTGCGCCTTGCATGGCCTGAGTCCCGTTGGTCAGGATATTGAGGATCACCTGCTGGATTTTGCTGGCCTGGCAGGGGACCACAGGCAGATTCTCGTCATATTCCCTGGTGATCTCAATTTGCCTGAAGTCAAACTTTTTTTTCAGGTTGTAATCTGTAGCCGCAAGCTCAATGGTCCTGTCCAGGATTTGGTTAAGGTGGTGGGTGGATTTAGCCATGTCGTCTCTTCTGGCAAAACTGAGCATGTTATTTACAATCTGAGCCACCCGCTGTCCGGAGACGATGATGGCGTCAACCATCCTGTTTATCCCCCTGTCCGCCATGAACTGTTCAATGGATTCCATGGTGGTGCCGGCGGTTTGGGCCGCTTTGTGGTTGGCCGGAATACCTGCGCCTGCAGTAAGCCGCTGGGCCATGACCTGGGCGGTCTGCATCATACCGGCCAGGGGATTGTTGATTTCGTGGGCCATGCCTGCCGCAAGCCCCCCCACGGAGAGCATTTTTTCGCTCTGGATCATCATTTCCTCCATCCGCATCTGCTCGGTGACGTCATCCACCCGGATCACGGCGCCTTTCACCCCGTTGGCTTCCAGGGGGAAAATGGTAATATCCTCGTACCGGGTCTCCTCCCGGTTCCGGCGGGCCACCTTGGACTTTCTGAGTACCCGGCGGTCCCGGATAGACGCTTTGATGAGGCCTATTTCATTCTTCAGGCCGGGGAAGACCTGATCTAACGGCTTGGCACAGGCCTTTTCAGAACTGATCCCGGTAAGTTGCCCGGCCCGGTGATTCCACTGGGTCACCGCCCCGTCACTGTCCACGCCCACCAACACGGAAGGCATGGCGTCAATGACGTTGGACAGATAGTTTCGCAGGCGGATCAGCTCCTGTTCGTCTTGCTTTTGCCGGGTAATATCGACACCGACAGCCACCACCCCCATGACACTTCCGCCACTGTCCTTTAACGGGGAAAACGATCCTTTCATCCATGTTTCGCCCCCATCCGGATCAATTATCCGGCTCTCAACACCGCTGATCACCCCGCCTTTCATTGCATTCCGGACATGGGTTTCAAATACGGTACCCCTTATATGCGGAAAAACATCCCAGGGCGCTCTGCCCATTACCTCCTGCCTTGATTTGCCGGACATCTCTTCGTGTTTTTTATTGACCAGCTGATAAGCAAATTCATGATCAATCACTGAAACGGCTTCATCCATGGATTCCAGGATATTACTCAACAGCTGCCGGTTTTCCTGCAGTGCTTTATCCGCCTGCTTACGCTCAAAAATGTTTTCTATAAAAGCAATGTGGAATTCCTGGGCCTCGAACCGGACCATTTTCTCCACAACCTGGATGGGAAAGACCTCACCGTTCCTTCGCCGGTGCAGGGATTCAACGGTTCTGCTGCCCGCCTTTTTGAGTGTGTCAATCCCCTTGGCCCAACGGCCTCGGTCCATGGCGGGACCAAGGTCAAAAACAGTCATGCGGTAAAGTTCCTCTTGGGTATACCCAAGGCTTATGCATCCCTCCTTGTTGACGTCAATGATCCGGCCATCTGCGCCCATTCTCCAGATTCCCATGGGGGCGTTGTCAATAATGGAACGGGCCATCCTAAGCGAGGACTCCAGTGCCTTGCGCTCCGTAATATCGGTAAGCATGCCGTAATGAAAAACCATGTCATGGCTTCGCCGGGGAGAGGAACGGCCCTCAAACCAGATTTCCTCTCCGGACGGCTTGTTGAACCGCCCTTCATAATGCCAGGGTTTGACGGCTTCGACGGCGTCTTCTACGGACAGGACAAAGCGGGACCGGTCTTTTTCGGGAAGGCAGGCCACAAAATGATCTATAAAATGTTCATGTTCAAAATCCAGCCCAAAAATTTCCATGCCCCTTTCCCGGGCCAGAGTGGTAATGGCCCTTGCTTCGGATGCATTGGGATCGGCCATATGCTGAAACACCACACCGGGGATATTGACCAGAATCTCCCTGGTCCGATGTTCATTGGCCTTGAGCTCCCTTTCCCGCTTCGCGATCTTTTGGGCCATGCGCTCAAGGCTTTGGCGCAGCAGCGCGAACTCTGCTGTTTTATGGTCAGGCCATTGAAGGTCATAGCATCCATTGGCAACTGATGCGGCCTGTTTTGCATAGGAAGTAAAAACATGGGAAAACTTGCCGGAGAGAAACCAGCCTATGGACAAGGCCAGCACCAGGGCAAGAACCAGCCCCAGGCCGATCAGAATCAGGGTGTCCCACAACGGCTTTAGGGCCTTGTGGAGCGGCTGGGCCATCAGGACTTTCCAGCCGGTCTCTTCCACCTCCACTGCGGTGCCCAGCATCTTTAGGCCATTGAGTTCAAATATCTTTGAAACGGCCATGGGATTATCTTCAGGTTTAGTCCCTCTAACAATTCCGGCGGGAAATATCTGTCCCCAGTACCGCCGTTGGGAATCGGTCACCACCGTTCCCCGGTCATCCATTATCAAGGTCAGCAATTGGGATTCTGCCGGCGGGTGGCTGATGAATTTGGACAGGTTTTCCAGAGTTAGTTCTCCGATGATAAACCCCTGTGCCAGTGGAATGGTCAGCGCGACGGCAGGGCGGCTGTCCACTGTGGATAAAAAGGATTTTGACCAGGCCGGCGTTTGGGTGCCCTTCACGGTGTAGACGGGCCTGCGGCCGGATAAGTCCATCCCGATGAAATCAGAACGCCTCTGCCGGCGGGCCCGGGCCAGGCCGGCCGCCTGGATAAAGAACCCAGTATTGTCCACCACAAACAGGGCCTCGAAGAAATCACCGTTGCCGCAATGGGCATCCAGCAGGTCGTTCAGGGCAGGATCCGGCCTTAGCTGCCGGTTGCCCAGGTATCCGGCCAGGGCCGCGAGCCCGCGCTCGCCACCGGCCAGATGGGCACACAGCTGGTCGGCAATGGAGATGGCCATGGCCTGGTGCTGCCGGCCTGTGCGCGCCTTTATGGCTGGCATCATAAACCACCAGGTCAAACAGGCAATAATCATTACAGGCAGAACCGCCACTGCGCTGAAATGCCTTGACAGATAATTTTTCAGGGTAATTTTAGATGCCATAAAATCACTCCGGTTCAGTAAATTTCCCGTTGCGGATGACACGAATGAAGGCTGGTTTTTTCACATCCCCCCATGCGTCAAACCTGGTTTTTCCCTGCAGGCTGTCAAATTCGCCAAGACAAAGAAGGGCCGCTTTCAGGCTTTGCCCGGGTTTTTGGATATTCAAAGCCGTCAGCACTGCCTGGGCGGCATTGTAAGAATATAAGCTGATAATCCCGGGCTCATGCTGGTAAGTGTCACGAAAAGTCCGGCGAAAATTCTGATACCGGGGATTGGGACTGTCCCAGTCTATATCCATGGCCAGACTGACCCCTTCAACGGTCTGGCCGCCCAGTTCTATAAACCGGTGGGTACCGCCCCAGGTGGACAGGCTGATGTTGACTAAAGGGTTTATTTTGCGGATCTGCTGGCATAACATTGCCGAATCCATGGCATTGGCAATGATCAGTATCCCGTCCGGATCTTGACTTAACAATTCATTGGCAATCTGAAAAAAGGGCCGCTTATCGTTTGCTGTAAATTCTATGCTGGTGATAACCTTTCCCCCGCCGGCGTTAAACGCTTTTTCAAAATCTTTAATGAACGGTTCACAGTATGAAGGGTTCCTGCCATGAAAGGCCACCGCAATGCGCCGCATGTTGCCCGATCGAATCTGATACTCGGCGTTCATGCGGGCAGCATCACCGGCCGGGGGACAGACACGGAAAAAATAATCGTCCCGGCCGGACAGCAGGGGAGTGGTTGCCGTAGGGGAGACAGTCACCATCCGGGATTCGTTCACGTATGGCAGCATCGCCATGGCCATGGTGCTGGACATGGGGCCGATGATGACATCAACTTTTTGTGCAATTAACTGCTTAACATCCTTTACCGTATCATTGGCATTCTGCTGGCCGTCTTTGACAATCACTTCCACCCGCCGGCCCCGGATACCGCCCTTTTCATTGCACTGGTCCACAGCCAGTTGGATCGCATAACGGGCCGCTAACCCCATATCGGCCATGTGACCTGCTGTGCCGGTGACAATGCCGATCCGGACAGGCTCCTGAGGAGCGCAGCTTTGCAGGATAACAGCAGTAAAGACAAAGCCCACTATTGGCATCAAGACAACATTTTTGAAAAAAGCATTATGGGACATTGAGAAAAACCTCTTGCCAAGTTTAGCTTTAAAATTATATAGCCCGCTCTTTTATCTGCTTTCTTTTAAATTTTCGACGGCAGGCATTTCATATCATTTGATATTATGGCAAGAGGCATGCCAATAGACAAAATTTTTAAAATCTTAATATAAAACAGGATGTTATATGGATGTCGACTATTTCGCGGGGGTTGATTTCGACCTGTTTTCTTGAAAAAAAGAACGGTTTATATTCTCGTTTCCAAGAACGGATAACTTCATGTTTTCGGCCCCCAAAAGACTCGATTAAGGCCGTTTTAGGCGCCTATTTTCAGCTCTTTTCCTGATATTACAATGAGTTGCTGCGGCCCGACCCCAAGCCCTGATGGGGCTGCGGCCCGACCCCAAGCCCAAAACAAGCCCACCTGCGACCCCAAGCCCACGAGCCCAAGCCACAAGCCAGAAAGCTGATTTAAAAGACCTCGGGATTTGTTGAAGGCGGTCTTTTCCCGTTAACTCAACCATCGTTTAACCATCGTTTATAGTTACTTTGTTTCCATCTTAAATATTTGATATATGTATTGTATCCCACATCAGCCCAGGTTCTGATTGTTTCATACACACCAGGGGTGCCAGGCGGCGGCGGTGCCTGGAAGTTGCCGGCAAAAACTGAGGCGATAGACCCCATGATGCCGACAATCGTGTCAATACTGTCAACCGCATCATTGGCATATTGAATCGTCTCATTGCCCTTTATGGCACTTCTAAAACTTTCCAGTGCCATAATCTGCCGCTGGGTTTTTAACCAGTTATCCCGGCACTCGGACAGCCACGCGTCATTCATTTGATTAAACAACGCATCCAGTTCTTCATTGTTCATTTCGTCAATTGGTTTATCAACGCACAACCCCCAGGGATCAGTCCATCTAACAGGGTTATTGAGGGCGTAAACATAATGATTCAATTCAGAATAAAGCGGATCCATGCGGTTATAGCGACCCAAAGCCGGGTCATAATAGCGATGCCAGTTATAGTACAGTCCGGACTCAGCGTCATGGTACTGGCCGGGCAGCCGCAGGTTGTTTTCCACTTCTTCATTCCAGATAGTGGCGTTGCCAAAGGCGTCATAGGTGGCCAGCCACACGACTTTGCCGGAAGGATTGACCAGCTGCCGGGGGGTCCCGAGATGGTCGGTCAGATAATAATAGGTCTGGGTACTGTCTTTCATGAACACCGGCCGGGTGCCCCACAGGGAACCGGGTTCATACCCGTAGGATCGGATTAAGTTTGCACTTTCATCATATTCCCCGATAAGCCCTTCATCGGCATAGCAAAAATATGTCCGGATGCCGTTAACCTCTTTCCAGAGCCTTCTGCCGAAAGGATCATAGGCATATTCGGCCATCACGGTTCCGTCTTCTTTGGACAGTTTAACCAGGCGGTTCATGATGTCGTACTCAAAAACCGTAATCTGTCCGTCAACGGTCTGCTGCACCATGTTTCCCCGGGCGTCGTACTCATAGGACCCGTTGGAATGGCTGATCAGCTCGTTGTTCCCGTTATACACCCACTGACCGGTGGTGTTTGAAGCGGTCAGGCGGTTGCCGGCACTGTCATAGGTATAGGCCTCATCATCGGCATCGGCATTTTGGGCAGAAATCAACCGGCTGGCCCCATCATATTCAAAGCTGCTTTGGCGCTGGTCGTTTATTCTTGATACCAGGTTGCCGGCAGCGGAATATTCATAGGCGTCAGTGGAAAGCCGGTTTGCTGCGGGATCTTTCAAGGTGATGGTTTCAGGCTGCATAAATGCCGTATAATCCAGCTCAATTTGTGATCCGCCGGCAAGCCGCATGTGTGTAGGGCGGTTCCACTGGTATCCGGTGTAGGTGACCGGACCTGAACGGGCCAGGCGGCCCGCCTCGTCATAGGTGTATTCAATCAGGGTGCCGTTAGGATAGGTCATGGATTTCTTTTTGCCGTTGGCATAATAGGCACAGGCATGGGTCAGGCTGAATTCCCCATAGTCTACAGACTCTTCAATCTTTCGTCCCAGCTCGTCATAGACAAAGGTTCCCGATATGGTTCCATGGGTGGTCTCGTCTTCCCAGGAGAGCAGATTTCCATTGGCATCATAGGTATACCGGATCGTTTTCACGGCCGTGGTGAGATCATCGGCATAAAAGTGTTTTACCCCGGCCAGGCGATTCAATGCATCGTATTCATATTCGATTTTATGGCCCAGGGCATCGGTTGCCGCAGTCTGGTTGCCGGCCGCATCATATTCAAACTCAATGACCCCGCCTTCCGGCCTGACCAGCCGGGTTAACCGGTTGGTCAGGTCATATGCCAGGGTGGTTTCATTTTCATTGGGATCCATTATTCCGATAAGATTGTTCCTGGCATCGTAAAAAAACCGGGCCGTATTGCCCGAAGCATCGGTCACACTGGCCAGCCGGTCGTGTTCGTCATAGGCATAGGTGGTCTGATGGCCGTCGGCGTCTGTAATACTTAAGATATTACCGTTGGCATCATAGGCATAATTGACGGCCCGGCTTTCATCCCCCTGGCTGTCCTTGACACGGATGGGCCGCTGGAACATATCGTAGGTCAACACCCGGGTAAAGGCCGGAAATGTTATGGAGACCGGGTTGGCGGATAAGGCAAAATTGTCCGATGTTTCGTCATAGCTGTATTCAACGGCTGTGCCTGAAGCATCCGAAGCCTTGAGCAGCCGCTGCTCATTATCATAGGTAAAATTTTGCTCAATGCCTGCCGGGTCGGTGATCCGGGTGGCCTCATTGTCCGTGTTATAGTTCAGGGCGGTCTTTCCGGACAGCGGATCAATATGGGTCACCAGGTTGTTGTGCGGATCGTAGGCCATGTCATACCGGTTCAGCCGCCGGTCGATAAACGCCGTTATGTTGTTGGCATTGTCATACTCATAGGCAGCACGATTGCCCATGGGATCTTCAATGGAAAGGGGGCGCCCCTTTTTATCGTACTCAATGTGCCATTGATTCCCCAAAGGATCGGTCACCTGCCCGGGATTGCCCGTCAGGTCGTGCCCGGACATCAAGAAACTTCCGCCTTCAGGATGGGTTATGGCGTCCGTTGCGCCGGAGTCGGTATATGAATAGAGCCATATGGCGCTTTGTGTCTGGCCATCACCCTCAATGGTAACGGAAGACAGCTGCCCTTCATCGTCATAGGCATAGGTGGTTGTTCTCTGGGCATCCGTGCCATAGGCTTCGGTTTTTTCCATGAGTTTTCCCTGATCGTCATAATCAAACCGCGTGACCATATTCCGGCGGTTTGAATACTGGGTGATGGTGAAAAAGGTGGGATCATAAATAAACTGCTCCGCCGTGGCATCGGGATAACAAATGCGGGTCAGGTTGCCCCATTCATCAAAGGTTTTTACGGTCACCGCCCCTTTCTCATCCATAAAGGCCAGTTTGCGGCGGCCTTTCATGGAAACCGGTTCATTTTCAGCAAAATAGGAATCAATTCCCGGGTAGAAATACCGATGGTTCCAGTAAACATTCAAATCATCGGCCGTGGCCGCCTGCATGACGGTGCGGCCGTTAATACGGATCTGTTTGGCCCAGCCCCCGGCATCAAACCACAACTCCTTGATTTTCCCGCCGGTTGTCCGGATTTGGGCATAATACTCGTCATCGGTTTCGTTATAGTCATAATCAAAAAAGTGGCCGGCCCCGTTTTCATCCACCACCTGGGAAACAAAACCGGAATTGTTGTACGCCGCGTAGGTGGACCGGCCCGCTGCATCAACGGACCGGATTAACCGGCCCCGGTCATCATACCCATAAAAAGTTTCAGCCCCGAGGACATCAGTGATTTGGGTCAGCAGGCCGTTGGTGTATGTGTATGTCACCTGGCTGTCCCCTTTGGTGCTTCTCACAGCCGAGACATTGCCGGATTCATCGTATTCAAAGGCAATTACCGGATTCAGGTGCCGGTCGGCAATGGCGGTCAGCCTGCCGGTGGCATTATCATAGACCAGTCTTGCCGTTACACCGCTTTTGTGGCCATAGGCCGTCATGCGGCCGTTCAGGTCAAATTCCTTCCAGTTTTTGTACTTATCCTCCCATATATAGCATTCGCCCGAAACCAGATTATTTTCATGGTAATAACTGCCGGTGACTGTGGCCGTATCCGGTATCAGGGTGTAGTCGCCTTTAAAGTGGGTGATTTTATAATTGCCATTGACATAGACAGCGGGCGCTGACGACGAAACATAGTATTTTACAGAGGCGATGGCTCTTTGGCCGGACCGGCTGACATGCACCTCAGGATACGGACGCTGGGTTTTAAGGTCTTCGATCAGTTCGTAATTGTAATAGGGAACCCCGGCTTTTTTCACGCCAAGGGTGCCGTACCCGAAGGTGTTAATAGACAGATCAAAGTCCAGTTGATGGCGCAGGTGTTCCCAGTGCCACTCATTGTCGTAGAACCGGCGCTGAACCCGGATGGTTCCGCCGACCACCTTCACCGACAAATCAATGGCCTCATCGTTATACTCCCCTAAAAAGCAGTTCACACTGCACCCGGTATCCTGGCTGGCGTTGGGATCCTGATCTTCCATCCGTACGGCAACCGGCCAGCACACCACCCCCCCGCTGATGCCCTGACTGCTGGGGCCTGCGGACACATTGCTGCTGCCGGTATTGTCCTGCCCGTTACTGATAGCGGTGGTGGTGTCGTCGCCGTAACTGAACCCGTCAGAAATTTCGCTGCCGCTGATTGAATTGTGAAAACAGGTCGAAACCGTGTATGAAAATGTGGCTCCATTGGAACAGACAAAATCGTAATGAATGGTAATGCAGCCGGAACTGCCGGATGTGCCGCCGCCATTGTCTTCTGAATCATAAACGGACTGCCGGCACACCACCCGGTAGGGAAGGACCACCTGTTCTTTGGCTCCCAGGGAATCGGGAAGGTCCGTGAGGAACTCATAGGCATAGTTTTCCGTGTTATCGGGAAGATACAGCTCAATGTTGTCGGCCCGGATCAGCCCCTGGTTGGATACCCCCAGTTCCCCGGTGAAGACCTCGCCGGCCTCCATATCGGGAAGGGTGACGGACGACGGGGTTAACACCAGGACAGCTGCCGGGACATCGGTCTCGTAGGTCGCATTGACCACGATCTCGTATTCATCCGAAACAGTGGTCTGTTCAACAGACCATTCCACGGTGATCAGCTCGTTTTTGAGAAATATGGATTCACTGGCGGTTATTCCCGGTTTGATCCAGACCCTGCCGCTCAGTTCCTGGTGATCTGCCGACGTGATCCGGTAGGTGTACAATCCGGCCGATAAATCCAAAAACAGGGCTTCTCCCAATTCATCTGTGGTCAAAGAGGCGGTCACACCGCTTACCCGGACATTTTCAAGATTGATCACCGCACCTTCAAGTCCCTGGATCATCTCACCGTTGTCATCAATGGTGGCGGTATACATATCCTCCACCTTGAACAGCGCATGGCCGGTTTCCGAGGATGTGACCGTAACGAACAGGTTGATGGTAAAGGGGGCATGGTTGTCGCTTTCCACATTCAGATAAAAGGGATATACCCCTTCGGCAACGCTGGTGGTGGGACTGAAGGTGATGAACACGTCCCTTGATTCTCCCACAGCCAATTGTCCCTGGTCCCCGGCGGCATTGAGCAGCACCCAGTCGGGGGCATCGCTGCCGTCAGAACCGGTCAGGGAAAGGCCCATGCCTGACAACTCACTATACCCGGTGTTTGACAGGGTGATGGTTTCGGTAACCGGTTCGCCGTATGTGACGCCGGTCTCAAGGTAATTGGGGCTGAAGGCCAGCACTGGTGCCGAATCAGAAGCAGCCACGGTGACGGCAACGGATCCCAGAACCGTGGGATCAGGCTCCCCGGAAACCGCCTTGAGGACCAGCTGGGACTCCGGTAAAGCCGTGTTGTCGGCCCAGACCGTAAAGTCAAGGATGGCTGATGACGACTCAGTCACATCAACCGTATCCGTATCCGCTATATCCAGGTGGATGCCTTCGGGGAAAACCCCCTCTGGCTGGTCATCCGGTTCATACACCAGGCGAACATTTTCAAGGTTGACCCCTTTGGTCGTAGATACGGTTACGGATGCCCCTTGTTCATAATTTTTGGGAACGCTGATGTTGATGGTCTCAGGGGAGACCAGGGTCCGGGCGATGGTAAAGGTGCCTTGATCCGGCTTGCCGGTCAGATCCGGGTGCATGGCCCGCACCGTGTAATCCCCGGATTCACCGGACAGGGGGGTAAATGCATAGGAAAACTGTCCGCTGCTGTCGGTGATGACGGTGTCGGTCCGTTCAAACCCGCTAACGTCGATTTCCAGCCGCAGGGGCACAAAGGCCATGGGGCTTCCGGAATCTCTTTCAATGGCCTGCCCCTGGATGATAATATCCTGGGCCCCGTCGGAAAGGGCAGGGTCAACCTGCCGCAGGGTACCATAATAAGCGGTATCGGCCAAAGAGACATCCTCAACGGCAGCGGGCCCGTCCATGCGCACCGCCTGGCCGGTACCCAGGGCATAATGGACCTGGGCGATATCAAGCCTGAGAACGGCATTGTCCGGGCAGGTGTCGGGAACCGGCAATGCCACCTCATCACTGGTAAAAGACTGCCCCGGGTCCAGGCGGACAATGGTCCGGCCATCGGTCAGGGTCACCACATCCGTCCCGGTGGCCTGGTGGAGGCAGGCCGTGGAAAGGACATTTTCTTCCGGGTCCAGCAGGGAAAAACAAACTTCATCGCTGGCCGCAGTCCCGGTGTCCCGGGCCGTGATCATCTCCATGGTTTCGTCACTGGTGTTTTCCAGGGTAAAGTGGACCATGGCACTGCCGCCCCGGACCGGTTCCTCATTATAGATATTGAGCATGAAGGTGCCGTCCAGGACCTGGATACGGGAGTTTTGGATAATGGAAACCCGCTCACCGGTATCGGGCTCAAATTCAATGGCAAGGGTCAGATCGGCAAGGTCGGAAAGATCCTCATATCCGCCCACGGTGACGGGAACGACAATTGAAGCACCGGCCGGAATGGAAACATCCGTTGAAATATGCTCCCGGCCCCCCAGGGCCACCTTGAGCCGGACCGGTTCCACCGCGGTGCTTGACAGGTTGGTGACGGTATATTCAAGGCGGTTCATCAGGCCCCTGAAAACTTGAGAATCCCCATCCAGGGCTGCCTCTATCACGGGCAGAAAAATGGTTCTGGCAAGGCTCTCCTCCCCATTGTGATCCACAGCCAGGACACGGTACAGGCGCTCATCGCCCGTATAGCCACTGTCGGTATAGGTGGTGGCGGCCATCAGGCCGTCATTGAGTTTCACCTCCCCTGAATCAAGGGTCACATAAAGGTTATATCCTTCAATGGTGCTGCCGTTGTGGGTCCATGACAGCACGGGAAAAGAATCGTCTTCCAGAATCACAGCCGGATCACTGATGGGAAGCAGATCAAAATTTAAATAAACCGCATCGCACGGCTCAGACTCGTTTCCGGCCTCGTCCACGGCCGTTACCAGATAATAATGGGCCTCCTGGGAAGGCGTTGTATCAATGGCCGTCAGGGCAGAGATGCCGGTCAGAACGGGATCAAGGCCAGATACCGGCAAAAGCCCTGGTTCATCACACCGGTAAAGGCTGTAGGTGATCTCCTCTGTGCCGGCCGGGGCCTGCCAGGCCGCCTCGATACCCTGGGAGATGAGTTCCAGGGAGAGATCTTTTGGCGGTTGAGGCGGCGTGGCATCCGATGAGGCGGAAACCTGCGAACTCAAACCGCTTTGGGATGAATCCCCATTTTCTTCCCGGACTGAGGCCACCGCAAAGGTGTAAAGGCCCTCTGCCGCCGGGGCGTCGGTAAAGCCGGTCTCCAGGTCACAGTCGGCATAAAAGGTTAACTGGGTTTCGTCGGGTGCCTGGCGGTAGAGGACATAGCCGGCCGCATCCTGGACCGAATTCCAGGACAGCCGGATCTCTCCGCCGGGAAGGGATGTTGCCCCAAGGCCGGCGGGAGCGGACAATGGGGGCAGATCGCCCTGGTAGACCTGGAAGGCGTTGTCACAATCGATTTCATCACTCACATTGCCCAGGTCATCATTGCCGCTAAAGGTGAATGTCAGGGTTTCGGCTTCAGCAAGGCCCGCATCTGCCGGCAATGAAAACTGGGCCTGATAAGTCTGGGCATGGCCGGCCCGGGTCGCCACAAGGGTCAGGGTGTCAATGGACACCAGCTCCCTTAGTGTTCCCGATAGAAGATAAGACAATGCGGGGACGGTTCCGTCTTCAAGGGCCTCATCAAGCCCCAGGGTCACCTGCACCAGGACCGGTTCTTCTTCATCATTCTTTATGGGCCGGCCGGGTTCAACAATAAGTTCAATGACCCGGGGCCCCTGGGTGTCTATGGTGATCTGATCCCCGGAACCAATGCCGGTCCCCCGGTTTCCGGCCCCATCCCGGGCGGAAAAAATGGCGTAAGCAGTTCCGTCGGGCGTCTGGTCTTCAATGGTAAAGAATCCGGTATATTCGGTGTCACCGGTCTGGGCCAGAGACACCGTCAGGGGCACGCCCCCCACTGAATTGATGCTCAAAAACGGTGTGGTCCCAAGGGTCTCGCTGACGGAGAGAACCACAGAGACCTTCCCCGGGGCCATACGCCCCGTGTCCGGATCAAATGCGCCGGACGGGGTGTAATCAATGGACAGGGCCTCAGGGGCCTCCCGGTCGCTGATCCCGGCCACCTGGTCCGAGGCAGGCCCCTGGCTGCCCGCATAGCTGACCGCTGTGATGCGGTAATAATAGGTGCCGTCCTCTGCCGGCAGATCCTCATAGGTCGTGCCGGTGACCAGCTGGGCATTGACCTGTTCTGCGCCGGCCGTATCCTCAAAGGGAGCCGTGGACCGGAAGATATAATACCCCTCTATAGACCCTTGCTGGGGCCGGGTCCAGGTCAGGCTGACGGCCCCGGCGGCCTTGGATTGGGCCGTGGGGTTGGTCGGGCTTTCGGGAATGCTGGTGTCCAGGGTGACCAGAACCGCATCGCATAAGGGCCCCTGCCCGGTGCGGTTGCGGGCCGCTGCCTGGATCCGGTTTTCCCCCTGGACCGTCAAATCGGCCGTAAAACTGAAGCCGCCCTGAGTGTCAACACCCTGCCATGATCCGGTCTGTTCATCGTTGATATATAGAATCACCTCGCTCCCTTCCGGGGCCGATCCTTTAACCGTAACCTGCCGGGTATTGGCCAGGGTTCCTGAAACCGGCTGGTCAATTACCGGGGCCACCGGGGCTGCCAGGGCCACCGTAAAGTCCTGGGAGACCGTGGTCGAATTCCCTAAAGTATCATAGACCGTGACGGTCAGAGTATGAGAGCCGTCGGTGAGTGAGGCGGGATCAATCCCCCATTGAACCACCGATGTGGTGCTGTATGCGGTCCCGAGGACCTCGCCGTCAACGGCAAATTCCACCCGGCTGACACCGGCGGGATCTGACACCGTTACTTCGATGGTCCCCTCCGTGGTCAGGGTCTGGCCGTTTTCCATAACCGCGCCGTCAAGATTGAGACTTCCCATCTCAGGACCGGCGGTGTCGGCCAGGGGGGTTCCCGATACCGATGTCACGGTTTTGCTTTCACCGCCGGACAGATTAACGGCGGTCACAGCAAAGTAATAGGGCGTGCCGTCGGAAAGTCCGGAAATACCGGCATAGGTCTCTGTAACCGTTGCAACGGGAGTTAAATCGGCCACACTGGAAAAGCTGCTCTCCTGGACATAGACATGGTATTGGGCCACATAAGCGGCGGGCAGGGCATCATCCCATGCCAGGGTGACATACCCGCTGCAGGGGGTCACCGTATGAACTCCTGGGTTTTCCAGCAGGGTGTAGCCGGTCATGGAGATCCCGGTGCTTTCATTTCCCAAAGGGCTGTTGTCAACGCTTGTGATGGTAAAATTACAGGCAGCGGCCCTGTCCAGCCCTGTCTTTTCAAACTGGGTATCCCCCGGTGGAATCAGTTCGGATTCAGGCTGGCCATCAATGGAGATCCGGTAACCGGAAAGCTCCCCATAGGGATCTGAAACCGGCTCCCAGGTGAACACCAGGCGATCTTCATAAGATTCAACCGATAACTGGGTGATATCCGCCAACGGGGTGTTATCGGCCAGGAGAAAGATTTCCGCCGGGGACAGGGAACGGTTATAAATCCGGACCTCATCTAAGTCTCCTGAAAAAAAGGTATCCTGCCCGGACCGTGCCCCAACCATCAACTTAAACTGTTCCTGGATGAGCCGGCTTCCGGCTGCCTCAAGATGGATGGAAGACAGCTGGCCGTCCATATAGATCAGGCTGGCCTGGCCCTGAAGGGTCACCGCCACATGATGCCATGCCTGGTCATTGATCAGGGCATCGGCACCGCCTGAGTGGTGGTGGAAATAGCCGTCCTGATCCCCGTTGCCCATGGCAAACGAAACCTGGCCGCCGGTATCGGACGAATCCAGCTCCAGTAAAAACTGATGGTCAACAGCACTGCCGGCGTCCCCCGTCCCCAGGGCAAGAAGAGAGCCTGTCCGGCTGATGTCGTCCCGCCGGACCCATGCGGCCAGGGTCAGGTCCCGGGGAAAGGACGCCCCCACCAGACTCTCCGGTCCAACGGCCGCCCCGTCACCGTCAAAGGCATAGGCCTCGTCGCTTTGGCCATTCACATTGGCCGTCAGCTGGGCCTGGACAACGGCGGCATGAACCCCATTGCCGCTTTCATCATCGGCATTGCCGTGAAAGGGATAGTACACCGCAAGGCCTGACCCGATATCCGGTGCATCCCAGTTATAAAGGGTTTGAACATCATCAAGCTCCAGGACGCGGTTGTAGACCCTTAATTCATCTATGGCCCCGTCATAACGCGGCGAGGAATCATTATACTGATCCCGCCCCAGGGCAAGCCCCGGTGCCAGATCCGGTGAGGCCGAAAGCGTGTCCATCATGGCGGTCCGGGTGCTGATCAGGGCGCCGTCCACATAGAGTTTCCAGACATTGGCCCGGTTGTCCCCGGTCAGCACCACATGGTGCCAGAGACCGTCATTTACAATCGGGGTCTCTTCAAACGCAATGGTGTTCACCCCGTCGAAGATGCCGGCATAAAGGCCATTGGGCGCCAGGGCATCCGGGGCATTGACCCTGATCCTTGCATAATAGGGATAATCGCCCTCGCCCCTGGAATCGTAAACCCATCCCTCGCCACCCGTTTGGACATCAGGTTTGACCCAGAGGCTGACGGCATACTGGGCATCGCCGACATCCAGGCTTGAGGCATAGGGGATTTCAAGGGAATCCGCCTGACCGTCAAAGGCCAGGGCCGTGTTCCTTGACCCGAACCGGTCATCTTCCCAATCCATCTGGCCGGACATGGCGGCGTCATTGCCGTATCCGCTGTGATCGGCGGCATCATTGTCCAGGGGCAGATAGAGCACCAGCCCGCTGTTGATGCCGGCATCCGGGATCTGGGCGGTAACATCCACCCATAACGTCTCACTCTGGTTGCCGGCCCTGTCCGTAAGAAAGACTTCAAAAGAGTTGAGCCCTGAAACCAGGTCCAGGAGAACCACCCAGCCGCCGGACCCGGTTTCCGCCAAAGTTTCCCCGTTAATCCGGACACTGGTATCGTCTTCACGGGTGCCGGTCAGGGTGATGGTCAGGGTATCGGACAGGTTTCCGGCCGGCCGGACCTGGAGCACGCCGCTGACGGTTTCTCCCCCGGTGATGGTCAGGTTTCCGGGCGCCACTTGATCCAGGGTGAAGGAAAAGGTATGGGCCCCGCTGTTGCCCTCAACATCAACGGCCAGAAAAGAGACGGTAATCAGGCCGTCGGTGAGCGCCTGGTCCGGAACAAAGGTAAACTTATCATTGGATTCTAAAACAGTGCCG
This sequence comes from uncultured Desulfospira sp., assembly GCA_963663165.1. Classification (GTDB taxonomy): domain Bacteria; phylum Desulfobacterota; class Desulfobacteria; order Desulfobacterales; family Desulfobacteraceae; genus Desulfospira. Next base: position 3,525,703 of record OY760175.1, read on the forward strand.
GCCACGGCCCCTGAGTTGGCATCAAGGACCGTGAAGCTTTGAATAACCGCGGTATCGTCCACCTTTGTATGGGCGTCCACAAGGGTGATCACAATCTGGTCTGCCGACTGGACAAAGTCGCCGTCACCGGGGGATGATCCCGTGAACTCGGGCGGGTCCGGATCAATGATGTCTTCCAGCGAAACAGTGATGGTGTTGTTGTCTTCCTCAGACTCAACCACACTGTCCTGGCTGTCGGCCGTCACCTCAAGGGTATGCTCGCCCGCCTGGGCTGTCCAGGTCGCACTCACCTCAACGGACTGGCCCGCCGGGATGATCCGGTCATATTCGACGGCGGCGATCACGGCATTGTCCACGGTGAACTCAACGGTAAAGGCGTCCACGGCAGGACCTGCCCCATTATTGGATATGGTGGCGGGAAAAGAGACCATGTCTTTGGGCACCACACCGGTTTGGGGCTCCTGGGAAACAGCTGAAACCGTCAGGTCCGGCGGGTCCCCCAGGGTGGTGAAGGTCCAGACCGGTCCCTGGGTTTGGGCTCCGGCATCGTCCCGGGCCGTCACTTTCCAATAATAGGTTGCCCCTGCTTCCAGATTGGACAGGGATTGTTCGGCCGTTGAAAGCCCCTGACCATTCAATGTTAATGCGTCGGGGTCCGTCCCAAAGTAAACATCATACGTCACGGTGTCCCAGGGATTGGGATCATTTCCGGTCCAGGACAATTGAACATCTATGGCCTGGCCGTCCTGGGATGCCGGAACCCTGACGGCATTATGGGCCGGTGTGGGATTGTTGGGAACAAAGGGGGGATCATTTTCCGCCGGCAGATCAACACAGTCTGCATGGCTGGTGAGCCAGGGATCAACATCCACATTGCCCAGGGCCTGGTCTCCTGACTGGTTGGGGCCGCCTGTATCGTTCCACCAGTTGTTTTCAGCCGTTACCGAGGCATTAGGTCCGGTGTTAAGTCCCCAATTTTTGTTTTCAATAAAGTGGTTGCTGCTGATGACGGGGTGATAGCTGGTTGTATTGACATAGACGCCATAAACGTTTTCCTTGATATTGTTGCAGTAAAAGTTTGAACTGTCACCGTAGCCTGTAAATAAAACCCCGTAGGTGGAACTGGCCCTGAAAGTATTATACCGGAGGGTGGGGCCGGCATCATAAAGCCAGATATTGGCCGTGTTGCTGTAACCGCCGTATTCCACCAGGCAGTGTTCCATGATGCTGTTATCGTTATCTGTGGCACTGTTAAAATAGATCCCCCGCCAGTCCCCCGGAGCCGGGGAATCGGCATTGGAGGTAAACACAATGGGCTCTGATTCCGTTCCCCGGGCCACCAGGGCGGACGTTCCCCCGTAAGACCCAGTGATATACAGTCCTGTACCGGGTTCAAACTTTACCGTCACTCCGGGGTCAATGGTCAGGATGGCCAGTGAACCGGACGGCTTTAACTGGGTTGTGTCCAGGATCACCACCTCAGGCAGGGCATTACTCCAGGTGCGGTTCCCCAGGATATTCTGCCCCACCAGCTCAATACGGCGTAATCCCGACCCCGAATAGGTATTGCCGGAAAAGTCCGTGCCCGCCCCCACCCGCATGGCCGGGCTCTGGGCTCCCCAGTCCGAAAGGGTGTTGTTGGAGGCGACAGCATAGGTGTACTCGCTGTCCAGGTAGATACAATAAGTGCCGCAGCCGCTGATGGTGTTGCCGTTGTCGGCTCCGATCACGGGATTGCCGCCGCCGGTACCATAGATGCCGGCATGGCCGCAGTCACTGATCTGACTGCCTTTGATCACCGGTGACCCGCTGTTTTGAAAGTAGATGCCGTGGCCGGCGCTGCCGGCAATAGTACAGCCGGTCACCTGGGGGGCGGAGTAATAATCCAGATAAAGACCGTTTGAACTGTTTTCTTCAATCCGGCAGTTTTCTATGGCCGATGAATTTTTATACCCCCTGAATCCGTTCCCACTGCTGTACCGGATGGTGCAGTTATGGATGGCGGGGCTGGAATTACTGGCATAAACATTGGCATTGTTGGTGAGCCCTGCGTATTCCACCACACAGTATGCCAGAAGACATGCATCGTCATCTGCGGTATCGGCAAAATAAATCCCCAGCCAGTCCCCGGGGGCCGGGCAATCGGTATTGGAGGTAAATACAATGGGCTCTGATTCCGTGCCCTGGGCCACCAGGGCGGACGTTCCCCCGTAAGACCCGCTGATATACAGCCCCGCGCCCGGATCAAACTTTACCGTTACCCCGGCTTCAATGGTCAGGGTAGCCGTTGTCCCGGACGGTTTTAACTGGATTGTGTCCAGGACCACCACCTCGGGCAGGGCATTGCTCCAGGTGCGGTTCCCCAGGATATTCTGCCCCACCAGCTCAATACGGCGTAATCCCGACCCCGAATAGGTATTGCCGGAAAAGTCCGTGCCCGCCCCCACCCGCATGGCCGGGCTCTGGGCTCCCCAGTCCGAAAGGGTGTTGTTGGAGGCGACAGCATAGGTGTACTCGCTGTCCAGGTAGATACAATAAGTGCCGCAGCCGCTGATGGTGTTGCCGTTGTCGGCTCCGATCACGGGATTGCCGCCGCCGGTACCATAGATGCCGGCATGGCCGCAGTCACTGATCTGACTGCCTTTGATCACCGGTGACCCGCTGTTTTGAAAGTAGATGCCGTGGCCGGCGCTGCCGGCAATAGTACAGCCGGTCACCTGGGGGGCGGAGTAATAATCCAGATAAAGACCGTTTGAACTGTTTTCTTCAATCCGGCAGTTTTCTATGGCCGATGAATTTTTATACCCCCTGAATCCGTTCCCACTGCTGTACCGGATGGTGCAGTTATGGATGGCGGGGCTGGAATTACTGGCATAAACATTGGCATTGTTGGTGAGCCCTGCGTATTCCACCACACAGTATGCCAGAAGACATGCATCGTCATCTGCGGTATCGGCAAAATAAATCCCCAGCCAGTCCCCCGGGGCCGGGCAATCGGTATTGGAGGTAAATACAATGGGCTCTGATTCCGTGCCCTGGGCCACCAGGGCGGACGTTCCCCCGTAAGACCCGCTGATATACAGCCCCGCGCCCGGATCAAACTTTACCGTTACCCCGGCTTCAATGGTCAGGGTAGCCGTTGTCCCGGACGGTTTTAACTGGATTGTGTCCAGGACCACCACCTCGGGCAGGGCATTGCTCCAGGTACGGGTCCCCTGAATATTCTGCCCCACCAGTTCGACCCGGCGAAGGCCCGTACCGGAACAGGTATTGCCGGAAAAATCCGTGGCCGCCCCCACCCGCATGGCCGGGCTTTGGGTCCCCCAGTCCGAAAGAATGTTGTTGGAGGCGACGGCATAGGTGTACTCGCTGTCCAGGTAAATACAATAAGTGCCGCAACCGCTGATGGTGTTGCCGTTGTCGGCTCCGATCACGGGGGTGCCGCCGCCGGTACCATAGATGCCGGCATGGCCGCAGTCACTGATCTGATTGCCCTTGATCACCGGTGACCCGCTGTTTTGAAAGTAGATGCCGTGTCCGGCGTTGCCGGTAATGGTACAGCCGGTCACCTGGGGGGCGGAATAATAATCCAGATAAAGACCGTTTGATCTGTTTTCGTCAATCCGGCAGTTTTCTATGGCCGATGAATTTTTGTACCCCCTGAACCCGCTTCCACTGCTGTACCGAAGGGTGCAGTTACGGATGGCGGGGCTGGATTCATAGGCATAAATATTGGCACCGTTGGTAAGTCCTGCGTATTCCACCACGCAGTGTTCCAGAATGCTTGCGGTGTCATCGGCATAATAGCCAAAATAAATCCCCTTCCAGTCCCCCGGAGCCGGGGAGCCGGCATTGGAAGTAAACACAATAGGCTCTGATTCCGTGCCCTGGGCCACCAGGGCCGGGACTCTTCCTGAGGACCCGCTGATGTAAAGCCCTGTACCCTGCTCAAACGTTATGGTCACTCCGGCTTCAATGGTCAGGGTGGCCGTTGTCCCGGACGGCCGAAGGGTGACATCGGATGTAACGATATAAGGGCTACCCGAAAGATCCCAGGTGGTGTCCGCTGTGATGTACCCGCCGACACTGGTCTCGGCCCGGCCGCTGCCGGCAATGGCGATCAGGAAGGTCCAGAAGACCAGAACATATAGGACCAATGGTTTAAAATTGAATTTACAGAAACTTTCTTTGGATTTACCCGATTCAAGCCCAAGAATAACGTCACACTCATCTGTTGCCGGTGCCATGCTCGCTCCTGTCTCTTATCTGCCCGGAACCGTTCAATTTTCCTTGCCAGCAAACTATCATACGCGCTGGGCCACAGGATCCGACAGCGTTCAGTACAATTTTTCAGCGGTTGTGCGATATTTACCGTATCCTTATCGAAACATTGCAATTTTTGATCCAAGCAAAAACAAAATCGCTCGATCGCGTTAACATCTTGTTATCACATAAAAACATCATGCATTGACATTATTTGGATTTAATTAGGCGAGGAGAAAATATGAAATAAATGTGTTATTGCTATGAAAAAAAATACATAGAATTAACGAGCGGTTGGGTAAAAAATTACCGTCCCCGAATTAAACTTTGTGCCTTTGTATCGTGTTTTTGAGCAGGCCGGCAGAGCCGTAACCTGAATAGATGATCCTCACGGTCAATTGAATAAAAAAAGGAAACCGGAGGAAGGGAGACGGGAGACCGGATCGCGCATCTTTAGATGTTTCGCATTCCGGTCTGCGGTCTCCTTTCCTCCGGTCTCCCTACGTTAACTGTATTTAGAAACCCTTTAGAAAAGCGTCACGTCTCCAGGTTCATCAATTTTCTTTTTCAGGAGTTCGAGTCTCTTTTTTTCTAAGGCGGCCATGGATTTTTTGGCATTGATCCGCTTGAGGAAGACCTCGCCGGTGTCTGTATGGAAATATACCTTTCGGGTATCGGTTCCGCCAAAATCCCGGCTGACAATCTTGATTTTTTCATTGGCCAGAAAGTCTGTGACAAAATCAATAATTTTCTGGCCTACAGCAGATTCTTTTGAAATGGATGCAATGACATTGCCCCCGCCAAAGGTTTTGGCCACCAGGTTCTTGCGTTTTCCCCCAAGCTTCATGATCCCGTTGATCAGAAGCTCCATGGCGTTGACCCCGTAGCGGGCCGAGGCGTCAAATTTGCCCAACTGGGGCTCTCCGGGCATGAAAATATGGTTCATGCCGCCGATTTTGTTTTCAGGGTCCCGCAGGCAGACAGCCACACAGGAGCCTAACACCGTATGAATAATCACCCCGTCCCGGCTGGCGTAATATTCACCGATACCGATGTTGACCAGTGTTTTATCGTCTGTTATCGGGTCAGGCATTGTTGCAGGACAGCCGCGGTCAATTTTTCAAGGGGAAGGATTTTGTCAACCCCCCCCATTTTGATGGCCTCTTTGGGCATCCCGAAGACCACACAGGTGGCTTCGTCCTGGGCAAAGGTATAGGCCCCGGCATTTTTCATTTCCAGCATGCCCCGGGCCCCGTCATCTCCCATGCCCGTCATGATCACGCCCACGGCATTTTTACCGGCATACCGGGCCGTGGACCGGAACAGGACATCCACCGAGGGGCGGTGGCGGGAGACCAGGGGACCCTGGCGGGTTTCCACAAAATATCGAGCCCCGCTGCGCTTGAGGATCATGTGCTGGCTGCCCGGGGCAATCAGGACCCTTCCCCGCAGGACACTGTCGTTGTTTTCAGCCTCTTTGACATTGACCTTGCTGATGGAGTCCAGCCGGTCGGCAAAGGTTTTGGTAAATTTCTCGGGCATGTGCTGGACAATCACCATACCCGGGGCGTCATGGGGCAGTGCCTCGATAAAAACCCTTAATGCCTCGGTGCCGCCGGTAGAGGCCCCCACAGCGACAATTTTTTCCGTTGTTTCGACCATGGCCCGGGTGCCGGGTTCGGGCAGCACCGCGTCTGCAGTCAGCTTGGGTTCAACTTTCATGGGCTTGGAAATTTTCCTGGGCGTTGCCATGGCCGCTGCTTTAACGGCATCGCAGATTCTGATTTTGGATTCCTCAAAAAATTGTTTGGCCCCCAGATTGGGTTTCTCGATAATTTCCACGGCACCGTATTCCAGGGCCTTGAATGCCGTCTGGGTTCCCTGGCCGGCCAGGGTTGAGCAGATCACCACGGGAATGGGATGCTGGCTCATGATTTTTTTTAAAAATGTAATCCCGTCCATCCTGGGCATTTCAACATCCAGGGTAATCACATCCGGTGTCTGCTCACGCATCCTGGATGCAGCCACAAACGGATCTGATGCCATTCCCATGATTTCAATGTCAGGGTCCGATGAAAGAACTTGCGAAAGTGCATTTCGGACCAGGGCCGAATCGTCTACAATAAGAACTTTAAGTTTCTTACCCATGCTTATTCCCACCCCATTATGTGGATATCCACAGTCAAATTAAAACAACCCGTCTTGTTTTTCCTTTTTATAAAACTGAACCCAAGCCCGTTTTTAAGGCCATGATTCAGCCCACCTTCTGATAAACTGTTATTTCCGGGGAAACCAGGGGAAAATCGTCGATCTGGAGAACCTCGGAATGTCCCACAAACAGATACCCGCCTTTTTTAAGATGTTTCAGCATATTATGAACCAGCGCCGTCTGGGTCTGCCTGTCAAAATAGATCATGACATTTCTGCAAAAAATAATATCCACCTGATCCACCATGGGATAGGACCTGTCCATGAGGTTCAGCCGGTGAAATTTCACCTTGGACCGGATATTGGGGGCGATTCTGACCAGATTTTTGCTGCTGTCCTTGCTGCGCAGCAGATATTTTTTGCGCAGGTTCAGGGGCACCGGTTCAATCTCGTCATGATCATAAACCGCTCTTCTGGCAATACTGAGGACTTTGGTGGAAATATCCGTACCCACAATATCAAAATAAACCTTTGTACCGTTATGGGTTTCAGCAAATTCATTCAACACCATGGCCAGGGTATAGGGTTCATGCCCTCTGGAACAGGCGGCGCTCCAGACGGACACTTTTTTGGCTCCCATGGGAGAACCCGAACCAAGCAGATTGGGAAGCGCTTTCTGGGATAAAAATTGAAAATGGGCCGATTCCCTGAAAAAATCGGTTTTATTGGTGGTGATCACATCAAGGAATTCGCTTAATTCTTCTTTCATGCCTTCCGGGCTGAACAGATAGTCGCAGTATTCCTCGTAAGTTTTCAGTTTAAGCAGGCTCAGCCGCTTTCGTAGCCGGGATTCCACCATCACCCTTTTGGCTTCGGGCATTTTAATCCCTACCTTGGATTTAATAAAGGTGGACAGCTTTTGAAAATCCTTCATGGACAGGGTTTGAAGGTGAAAGGCGGGCGCTTCTTTTTTTTTCATGGGACAGTTGCTCTCCTGGCTGTGAATTCACAATTACGAGGGATCATCGGTTTCTTCAACAGCTTTTTCCTCACCCTTATGTTCGTTACCCATTAACCGGGCATCCTGTTCAACCACCTGGACAACGGCAAGCTCTTCAGCAGAAAAGACCTTCCGGCTTTCCAGAATAATGATAAAATCATTCTCCTTTTTTCCCATTCCCTTGATAAATTCGGTTTTCAGACGGGTGCCGATCCTCGGGGGCGGTTCAATCTGGTCCGGTTCCAGGCTCATCACCTCCTGGACCGAATCCACCAGGATCCCAAGGATGGTCTCCTCGCTTTCCAGGGAAACCTCAATAATGATGATACAGGTGTTCACATCCGGTTCCGCCTCTGGCAGGCCGAATTTCAAGCGCAGGTCCACCACCGGGACCACGCCGCCCCTCAGGTTGATCACACCGCGCATGAACGCCGGCATACGGGGCACCTTGGTCATCTGGGTAAAATCAAGCACCTCGCGCACCTGGTTGATGTCCAGCGCATAAATTTCCTCATCCAGTTTAAATGAAAGGTACTGGCTGGTCTGTGTTATGCCCGCCACACTCATTGGAGTTCCTCCTTTTGAACATCATTTTTTCAAGGCTGCCGGGCCAGGGGCAAAACTTAGGCCTTTTCCAGCAGCACATTGGTATCAATAATCAGGGCAACCGTACCATCCCCGAGGATGGTGGCCCCGGATATATCCCGCACGTTTTTAAAGGCCGGCCCCAAGGGTTTGATAACCGTCTGGTGGCCGCCGATGACATGGTCCACCACAAAGCCGATCCGGTTGTCGTTGACTTCTGTGATCACAACGTGTTCGGATTTGGGCCGTGTGCCGTTTATTCTAAAATAGTCCCTGAGCCGGACATAGGGGACCATCTCCCCCCTGACATTGAGGATGTTTCTGCCGTTGATCTTTTCCGACTCCCGGGAGTTGATCTCCACACACTCATCCACCGCCATCAGGGGCAGGACAAAAAAGTCCTGGCCAATCTGAACCAGAAGGCCGTTGATGATGGCCAGGGTCAAGGGCAGCTTCAGGGTAACCACGGTCCCTTCGCCCAGGTTGCTGTCAATGTCGATGACGCCCCTCAAGTTTTCAATGGTCCGCTTGACCACATCCATGCCCACGCCCCGCCCGGAAACACTGGTCACCTCCTGAGATGTGGAAAAACCCGGTGCAAAAATCTGGGCATATATCTGTTTTTCGGAAAGGTCGTCGGATTCAGAGATCAACCCCTTTTCCAATGCTTTTTGCTTGATGCGCTCGGCGTTGAGCCCGGCCCCGTCATCTTTAATGGTGATCATCACGCTGGTTCCCTTATGGGCCGCCGAAAGAAGGATGGTGCCGGTTTCCCGTTTCCCGGTATTTTTCCTGGCTTCAGGGGATTCGACCCCATGGTCGATACTGTTCCGGATCAGGTGAACCAGGGGATCGCCCAGTTTTTCCAGAACGGTTTTGTCCATTTCCGTTTCAGCCCCTTCGGTCACCAGTTCAATTTTTTTCTTGAGCTGGGAAGACAGATCCCGGACCAGGCGCCGGAATTTGTTGAAGGTGGTCCCGATGGGCATCATTCTGATATTGAGGACACTGTCCCTTAATTCGCCGGTCAGCCGTTCGATTTCTTCCACCGGCTCGGCCAGTTCCATGTCCTCCCGCTCCGAAGCCACCTGGGTGAGGCGGGCCTGGGTAATGACCAGCTCCCCGACCAGGTTGATCAGCTTGTCCAGCCGTTCGGAAGGCACCCGGACCGAAGAGGCCTCGGCGGTTTTCCGGATATTGCTGGCCAGCTTCTGCTCGTTTAAGGCTGATTTTAATTTTTCCTTGGACACGGCACCGGATTCAACCAGCAGTTCCCCAAGATGTTTGCGCTGGGTATAGCTTTTTTCCACATCTTCCCGGGTAATATCGCCACGCTCAATGAGGATATCCCCCAGCCGCTGAATCTCATCGTCTGCACCGGCCCCGAGCTGATCTTCGATCACCTCGATGTTGATCTCGCAGTCATTTTCCACAAAGATAAAAACATCTCTGATGGAGTTTCTATCCCTTGACGTGGACAGGGTGACATCCCAGTAAATATAACAGGTCTCCGGGTCCAGTTCCTCAAGTTCCGGCACCTTGTCGGTCTGGGCCACCACACTTCCCTCACCCAGGTCTTTGAGATCCTCTATCAGCAGTACGGGATCCATCCCGGTTGCGAAAATGTTGGGAGAAGGGGTCATCCGTATCCGGTAAAGGGTCTGTACCTCATCGCCTTTTTCGTCGCCATCCTCTTTTTTCTTTGATTCCGGGGCGGCCGCCGGTTCCGGTTCTTTGACTCCTTTGGCCGGTGCTTTGGCCGGGGGCTCATCTCCGCTTAAAAGGGCCTCAAGGGAGGCGATGATATCCTCTCCTTCCTGAGGATCCACGGCCGGCCCCCCGCCAGCCTCCTCAAGCAAGGCGGTGATCCGGTCCCGGGAAACCAGAATCAGGTCGATCAGTGTCTTGGAGACCGGGATGGTGCCGCCCCTGACTTTGTCCAAAACCGTCTCCACATGGTGGGTAAAATCAGAAATGGCGTCAAAGCCGAACATGGCCCCGGAGCCTTTAATGGTATGCATGGCCCGGAACAGCTTGTTGATGGCCTCCTTATCTTCGGGATCATCTTCAATATCCAGCACGGTGTCTTCGATACCCGTCAACAGCTCTTCGGCTTCCTGGCGGAACTCTTCAATGAATCTGCTGGAGTCATTCATATGCGCACTCCTTTGATCAACCTGGTGGCAGGGACCTTATGTCCCACATTATTAATTACCGGAGAACTTTTTTAATGACCGCAAGGAGCTGCTCCGGCTTGAACGGCTTTACAATCCATCCCGTGGCCCCGACGGCTTTGCCTTTTTGTTTCATATCGCCCTGGGATTCCGTGGTCAGCATGATAATGGGCATGAATTTAAACTTGGGCATTTCCCTGACCTGCTGAATCAGGCCAAATCCGTCCAGATTGGGCATATTCAAATCCGTAATCAGCATATCCACATGGGTATTGCCCAGTTTATTCACGGCGTCCTGCCCGTCCACAGCCTGAACCACTTCATATCCCGCTTGCGTTAAGGTAAAGCTCACCATCTGTCTGATGCTCGTAGAATCATCTGCTGTCATGATGACCTTTGACATGTCACGTCTCCTCAATTAGAAATATAATCTTCCGGATCCAATCCGATCCCGGACGCAGCCTCCCAGCAGACCTTTGAATTACCGGTTATCAAAAATTTCTTTTTCATGCTTTTGGCTGTTTTAAAGGCTGAAAAAAGAAGCTGAACCCCCAGGGTGTCACAGGCGGTCACCCCGTCAATATTAATGACCAGTTTTTCATATTGATTCAGCCCGTCCAGTATCTTTTCTTTGATATCGGCAACCTCATAAGCCGATAATGACCCTTCAAGGTTCAATTCCATTTTTCTGTTTGCATTGTTCTCGGCTGAAGCCATACCGTATCCTCACTTACGTAAGCGTTAAAACAATTCAATGTTATCATCGAGATCACCGTCTTCGGAACCACCCCCGTTTTGATCCGGTCCGGATTCACTGCTGATGCCGGCCATTTGTTCATGAATCCGCCGCTCACTTTCCATGGTGTACCTTTGGGCGATCTTTTCTGCCTTGTCCTGGGGTAAATTCTTGATCAAATCCTCCCAGGGGCGAAGTTCCTCTAAAAGATCTTGTATCTGTTGAAAGGCCTGTTCGTTTTTCAGGCTCCATTGCGCCATAAACTCCAGGTCTTCCACTGTTTTGGCAATAGACTCCAGAAGTATCCCGGCCCTCTGGCCGGCATTGGAAAAGGTCTGGTCATACTGTTCGAAAGACTGGGCGATCTGTTCAACCCCATGCTCTAAGGACATATCCTCCGGTTCGGTCTGCCCGGATTCTTGGGCCTCGCCCCGGGCAGCGGGGCCTTCTCCCCCGGACAGCTTTGTAATAGCTTCAATGACGTTAAGCACGTCCCCTACCTGTGTATTTGAAGCCGCCGCAAGATCCCTCACCCCCCGGGCAAGGACCCCGAGTGTCGCCCCTTTCTCCCCTAGCTTGCTGGTCATGATAATGGCATTGATGGCCTTGTACTGCAGATCAATATTGATGTTATTAACCTGATCCGTATACTGGGACAGGACGGATACGGCTGTGGCCGAGCGGTCCATGGTTTCCCCGATTTTGCTTTCCAGGTCATCTCCCTTTGTCAGCAGCTCCTGGAGTTTTTCAAGTTTGGTCTGAAAATTTTTCACCTCATACCCCAGATCCATGGTTTTGGCCTCTTCTGAATCTGATCCCGCGATATCCTGCGTCAGCTGATCCACCATGGCACTGACCCGGCCAAAGGCATCTTTCATTTTTTCATACACATCCCTTGCGTCATCCACCACCAGCTTGAGCTGTGCCGCCTGGAGGGTTAAAAGGGACTGGATCTGCCCCCTGCACACCAGTTTATCCTCATCCTGGGCCGCTTCTTCCTCCTGCATCAGAGACCCGATATCGTCCAGCGCCGAAACAATATGTTCCACCTGCTGCCGGGCAATATCGTGAAACTGGATGGACATCACAATTTCCCCGACGATCTGGGAAATTTCCCGGGAATGCCCCCCGGCCTTGTCCAGGGTCTGGGCGGCCAGGTTTCCAATGGACTCCATTTTTTCTTCGGCATGACGAACCGCATCCTGGGTGGATTCGGAAATCCGGTTAAAAAAGTCCAGCCCTTGGGTGATTTCCCGGTGGACATCCAGTTGATCGGTCTGGACCTGCCTGGAATCTTTCTGGATTTTAGAAGAGATATCGCCGATATTTCTGGCCAGGGCCTTGATTTCCTCGCCAAAACCGCCGAACATATTCCTGGCCTCATCGGTCCGGCTGCCCTCCACACTGATATTCAGCCCGATGATATTCAGAAAATTGGAACTTTTTTTCATCCTCTCACAAATGGAACACAGCTCTGCCAGGTGGGCGGTTCCGGAATTAATGCTGCCCAGACTTTCGTTGATGGCCTCCTGGCAGCCGGAAAGGCCGGCCAGAGATTTATTTACAATTTTTTCGATCTGCAAAAGGATACCGCCGGTGTCCCCGCCGGACATGGTTCCGGCAAAAGCCGATATTTCTTTCGTCAGGGCCTCGGATTCTGCGTACAGGTTCTGCAAGTCCTGGCCAAGATCCTGAAAACGGGGTTCAATGCCGTGGAGCCCGTCTTCAAGCGATTTAGACAGCGGGGGGATAACGGCCATTATTTTCGCCGCCGGGTATTCTGGTTTCTGATTGCTATTATTCATAACCTTTCTCTTCCTTAGGAAACCAATGTGCCGATAACAAATTAATTATTTATGATAAGATAACGAAAATTTTTAAAAAAATCGCCTTTGTCTTGTCGATTTCTTTTTTTTAATTCTAAACATATACCACTATGAAACGGTCCTGTCAAAAGCGAACCGCCTTAAAAATGCGATTTTATCAATTTATTTTTCAGCCGGTAAATTTTTTGTCCGCGAAAAGTTATAATTTAACAACGCCCGATTACGATTCCATGTTGACAGGCACCGGCGATATGATGTAAAAAGTTTAGCATACAGGCAAATTTGGTTATACATTCTTAACGAAATCAACTTCAACATGGTAGAAACTAACCAACAAGTTATACTGATACCATCGTAACCTTAACCTTGGGGTGTGTTCCAAGCGGCACTTCAAGTTTTTTTAATTCATAACTTTTTCAATCCGCCAGTTTCGATTTGGTATATTCAAAAAGGAGAAAAGGAGGGGGCATGATACGGTTCAAGGACTTGAAAATCAAAATCAAGATTGTCATCATCGTTATATTGGGGATTCTCATTTCCGTGGGCATCGTCGGGGGGTATTCCCTGTACAGTATTCACACAAAGGGGCATGATGATGTCATCAGCTTTGAAACGGAATTGATGAATCAAACCCGGGCCGAATTAAAGGATCACATGGATTCAGCCTACACGGTTATAAAAAGAATGTATGACCGGTCCGCCACTGTCGAAGCCATCAAAAAACAATATGGAGGCCAGCTCAAATCTCTTGTGGATGTTCCCTACACCATGATTTTTGAATCCCATGCCGCCATGAAGAATTCATCAGCCTTTACCGGCCCCACCGAAGAAGAGACCCAGGACAATGTTAAAAGCATTATCCGAAAGATGAGATACGGCGACGGAAATTACTTTTGGATCAACGACTCCCATTTCCGCATGGTCATGCATCCCACGGTAACAGATCTGGTCGGTAAAGACCTGTCCCGGTTTTCAAAAAACGGAAAAGTTATTATGGCCGAAGGGACCAGCACGCCTATGTTCCAGGAAATGGTCAAAATCTGCCGGGATTCCGGGGAAGGGTTTATCACCTACCTGTGGCCGGCGGAAGGGGATTCATCGAAACTGGTCAGAAAGCTTTCATATGTTCGTTTATTCAAGCCCTGGGACTGGATCATTGGAACAGGAATTTTGGTGGACGATGCAGAAAAATCAGGCCGGGACGAAGCTGCAGCGATCATTACCAACATCAAATTCGGTGACGACAGTTACTTTTATATCATGGATACCAAAGGGGTGATCCTGGCCCATCCCAACAAGGACCTGGTGAACAAAAGCCTGTACGAAAACAAGGACGCCAATGGAAAATACGTCTGGAAGGAAATGATAGAAATCGCCAAAAGCAGCGGCGAAGGGTTCCATGATTACGTATTCAACAAACTTGGGTCGGATAAACCTGAGCCCAAGCTGGGCTACTTAAAATATTTCAAGCAGTGGGACTGGATCATTTCAACCGGTGTCTACCTTGATACCCTTCAAGCCCGGGTTCAAGAAAAAAAAGAAGCGGTTGAAGCCGGTGTTCATCATCAGATTATCTTCATGGCCATTACCATTACCATCCTGGTTGTGGTGGCCTTTTTCTGGGTGTTGATCATGAGCCGGGCCTTCATTGAACGCCCCTTGAACCAGGGGGTTGAAGTGGCCAACAATCTGGCCAAAGGAAATCTCAATGTGGGCATTGAAATTTCCAGTAAAGATGAAATCGGACAACTCCAGGCGGCCATGAAACACATGGTGGATTCCCTTCAGGACATTGTGGGCGAGGTTCAAAATGCGGTCAGCAATGTGGCTGCCGGCAGCGAGGAACTCAGCTCCACGGCCGAGCAGATGTCCCAGGGGGCAACGGAACAGGCCTCGTCGGCAGAACAGGCGTCGTCTTCCATGGAAGAGATGTCCGGCAATATTAAACAGAACGCCGACAATGCCCAGCAGACAGAACGTTTGGCCGTTCAGGCTGCCGGCGATGCCGAAAACGGCGGCACAGCCGTAGCCCAAACCGTTAACGCCATGAAAGAAATCGCCGATAAAATCCTTATCATCGAAGAGATCGCAAGGCAAACCAACATGCTGGCCTTGAATGCCGCCATTGAAGCGGCCCGGGCCGGGGATCACGGCAAGGGCTTTGCCGTGGTTGCCGATGCCGTCCGGAAACTGGCCGAAAGAAGCCAGGCCGCGGCCAGCGAAATCAGCAATCTGTCTACGTCCAGTGTTGAAATTGCCGAAAATGCCGGCGACATGCTCAATAAAATTGTGCCGGATATCCGGAAAACATCGGAACTGGTGCAGGAAATCAATGCGGCCTCATCTGAACAGAGCATGGGGGCCGAACAGATCAACACCGCCTTACAGCAGCTGGATCAGGTGATTCAGCAGAATGCCAGCTCAGCCGAAGAAATGTCATCCACGGCAGAACAGCTCTCAGCCCAGGCCGAACAGCTTCAGCAGGCCATTTCATTTTTCAAGATCGGCCGAAGCGCCGGGTCAAAAAGGCGGCAGGATCAGCCATCGCGCCAGGCTGAATCATCAGGGCCGTCCTCAAGAGGCCATGAACCCCGGCCCACCGTGGTG
The DNA here is from genome assembly GCA_963663165.1 of uncultured Desulfospira sp. GTDB lineage: Bacteria > Desulfobacterota > Desulfobacteria > Desulfobacterales > Desulfobacteraceae > Desulfospira. Next base: position 3,541,042 of record OY760175.1, read on the forward strand.
ACCAATAAACCTGAACCCCAGCACACCTCCTCTGGGGGCGGGATCTCATTGGATATGGGCGATGACGCCCTGGATGATGACTTTGAAAAATATTAAGGCGTTAGGTTGAAAGCCGTTAGGCTGAAGACTGAAGGCTGAAGGTGGATAGACTGCGGGGATTCCCCCTTCAGCCGAAACACCTTCAGCCTAATTCCCTTCCCATCAGGGTTTTCGCTTGTCATTGAGAATATGATTCGAAATCACAATCCGCTGGATCTCACTGGTTCCCTCGTAAATGGTAAATACCCGGGCATCCCTGTAAAACCGTTCCACCTCGTAATCCTTGGTAAACCCGTAGCCGCCGTGCATCTGAATGGCCCGGGCCGTTATCTGGTTGACCATTTCCGAAGCAAAAAGCTTGGCCATGGAGGCCTCCCGGGTGTAGGCTTCGCCCCTGTCCTTCATGCTGGCCGCTGAAAAGATCAACTGGCGGGCCGCTTCGATCTGGGTAGCCATATCCGCGATCTGGAACCGGATGGCCTGGTGTTTGGATATGGGGGTTCCAAACTGTTTTCTGTTTTTGGTGTATTTTACCGCCGCGTCAAAGGCGGCCTGGGCCACCCCTAAAGACTGGGCCGCAATCCCGATTCTGCCGCTGTCCAGCCCGGACATGGCAATTTTAAACCCGTCGCCTTCTTTTCCCAGGATCTGGTCTGCCGGCACCCTGCAGTTTTCAAATATTAAATCCGTGGTATCCGAAGCCCGCAGCCCCATTTTATCCTCAATATGGCCCACAGTAAGCCCGGGGGTATCTTTGGGGACAATAAAACAGGAAATCCCCTTATGGACCGCGGCTTCATCGGTTTTGGCCGTGACCAGGACCACTTTGCAGTTTTTCCCGGATGTGATAAAGCGTTTGGTCCCGTTAATCACATACCCGTCCCCGTCTTTTTGGGCAGTGGTGGTCTGGCTGACCGGGTCGGAACCGGCGTCAGGCTCAGTTAAGGCAAACGCACCGATCATCTGCCCTGAAGCCAGAGGGATCAGAAATCTTTGTTTTTGGTCTTCAGTGCCAAACTTATAAAGGCTTTCACAGACAATGGAGTTCTGGACAGACATGACAACGGAAGTTGATGCACAGGAATAGGCAATTTCGGACAGGGCCAGCACATAGGAAACCGCATCGGCATCTTCTCCCCCGTAATCCACGGGGATCATCATGCCCATAAGCCCGAGTTCACCCATCTGCTTAAAATTTTCAGCCGGAAATTCCTTGGTTTTATCCCGCTCGGCAGCCGTGGCCGCCACCACCTTTCTGGAAAACTCCCGGACCATATTCTGGATCATCAACTGTTCGTCGGTAAGCTTAAATAACATGGAAATCTCCTTTAACCGGACTGACTGGTTGTTTGATTTTGTTTAACCCACGACAAAAAACAGCTTATAGCCAACAGCCCATGGCGCACAGCTGAAAGCTAACGGCTAACCGCTTTCAGGGCGCATAAACCACAACAATCAACTGGGCATCGACATCAGAGACATTGCGCAGGTCATGTTTGATTCCGGAATTAAAATGTAGGGATTCCCCTGGATTCAAGGTATTGACATGATCCCCGACCTGAATCTCCACTTTGCCTTCCAGCACATAGACAAATTCCTCTCCGTCGTGCTGAAACCCGACCCCGTCATGATGGCTTCCCGCTTCCACCACAATGCGAAAGGCCTTTAGGTGCTTGTTTTCCGCACCAGGGGTCAGTGGGGTATAGGCATAGTTGTCGGTCCGTTTGGTATAGGCATCCGATCGTTTTTCCAGAGTGTCTTCCTGATCCTTGAGCAGGATAGATGAGTCCAGTTGAAGGGTTCTGGAAATCTGCAGCAGGGTCCCCACAGATGGTCTTTTCTCTCCCCCTTCAATCTGCTTAATCAGCTCCTTTGACATGCCCGTATCATTGGCCATGGCATCCAGGCTCATCTTTTTATCGAGCCTTGCCCGCCTGATCCGCTTGCCAATAGGAATTATTTCTTTTTTATCCGGCATAATATCTCCAATAGTTTGAGGGTTGTTCAAACTCCATCTTCGATTTATGATCTATTATCATTTGTCTGCTTAATCTACCAGTTCAATCCAGCCTTCTGTATCCTCAGCCTTTCCATATTGAATGGCGGTCAGGGCATCGTAAAGTTTAATGGCCGTGGGACCGGGTTTTCCGTCTCCCACATGGATGGTCTTATGGTCATAGGTGATCTCTCCTACCGGTGAGATGACCGCAGCCGTGCCCGATCCAAATACCTCATTGAGACGTCCCGCTTCATGGGCCTTGAACACCTCATCAATGGAAATTTTGCGTTCGCTGACGGGCATGCCCCATTTTTTGGCCAGATCAATGACTGAAAAGCGGGTAATCCCGGGAAGGATACTGCCGTTAAGGACCGGGGTGACCAGTTCGTTATCAATGATAAAAAAGATATTCATGGCCCCGACTTCTTCGATGTACTTTCTTTCCAACGCATCCAGCCAGAGCACCTGGGCATACCCTTCTTTTTTGGCCACTTCACCGGCATAGAGGCTTGCGGCGTAGTTTCCCGGGGTTTTAAACTCGCCAACCCCGCCCCGGACGGCCCGGACATGGTTTTTGGATACCCAGATTTTTACGGGGTTAAACCCCTCGCTGTAATAGGCCCCCACCGAACATAAAATAATAAAAAATTTGAAGGTGTAAGAGGACCTTACCCCGAGAAAGGGATCCGTTGAAATCACAAAGGGGCGGACATAAAGGGAGGTCCCCAAGGTCTCGGGAATCCATTTTTCTTCCAGCCGGATCAGCTGTTTCATGGCGGCCATGCAAAAATCGATATCCAGTTCAGGGATGCAAAGCCCCTGGGCGGATTTGTTCATCCGTTTGAAATTGTCCCTTGCCCTGAACAGCTGAATATTGCCGTCAGCGGTTTTATATGCCTTAAGGCCTTCAAAAATAGCCTGGCCGTAATGATAGACCATGGCGGCCGGGGACAGGGAAAATTCAGCAAAGGGCTCAATCCTGGGATCATGCCATCCCTTATCCACGGAATAATCCATTACAAACATGTGGTCGGTAAATGCCGTGCCAAATCCTAAATTTTCATCCTTTGGCCGGGTACCCGGCGTTTTGACTTGGCTGATTTTAATCTTCATCTTTCCTCCATTAGGTTAAGATTAAATTTAAATAACTCAGTATAATAGGCCATTCAACCCGGTAAAGCAAAACAATTTTAAGCCGCTTCCAGGGATGACGGCAGGACAGAAGGCCAAGTATTCAAAGGTACCCAAATTCCCTTTGGACCGGTTAAAAAACACAGATAAAATATGATATTTTTTTGCTTTACGGTTAAAAAACGGCCGCATTTCTTTTTTGAGTTGCCCATGCGTGGATTGAAAAAAGGCTTTGACAAACCGGCTGCCTTTCCATTATTACTGAAAAAACAGACTGAGCGCTCGTTCTAAACACCGTTAAGAACCAATCATGCGCCGGAACCCCTAAAGGAATACCCAGCCGTTTTGCCGGGGAAGGGAGAAGTGTCATGAACCGTCTTCGGGACCTTGCCTTTTTTGATATCTACCGGAAAAACGCACGGATTTTTAAAGACCGATGCGCTGTCCACTGGAACCAGGAGGACATCTCCTATGCAGATCTTTTTTCCCGGGTTCAAAAACTTTCAGCCGGCCTTGCCGGCCTTGATCTGTCTTCCGGGGCCAGAATCGCGGTGCTTTCAAAAAACCACCCCGTGTTTTTTGATCTTTTCGGGGCCGCCTCGGTTCTTGGCCTTTGCCTGGTTTTAATTAACCGGCGGCTGAGCCGGGATGAAATCCGGCACATCATTAAAGACACCGCCCCTGAAATCCTCATCTGTGACCAGGAAATGGCCCCAGGCGCCGGTGAGCTGATGCCGGATTTTCCTTTCTTAAAACAACAGTTTGTTATAGACGGCCCGGATGAAACCTTGCCGGACCTGTACCTGGATGCCCCCGGGGGTTCATCCGGCAGGATCGACATGGATGCCCCCTTTGCCATTATCCATACGGCCGCCGTCCAGGGAAAGCCCCGGGGCGCGGTATTAAGCCAGGCCAATATTATCCTGGCCAACCTCCAGATCATGCACCATTATAAATTGGACCCCTCCAAAACCCATTTAAACATCCTGCCCCTGTTCCATATTATGGGGCTTAATTTAGGGCTTGGCACCCTCCAGGCCGGGGGCAAAAACGTTATTCTTGAAAAATTTGATCCCGTAAAAGCCCTTGACCTGATCCAGGAGCAGAAAGTGAACCTGATCGGCTCTTTTCCCCCCATCCTGTCCAACCTGTTAGAGGCCATTGACGAGGGCTGCCCGGACCTTGGCAGCCTTGAAATCGCCGTGGGCCTTGAAACCCCGGAAACGGCCAAACGCTGGGAATCGGTGACCAAATCCGAATTCTGGACCATGTACGGCCAGACCGAGACCTCAGGGCTGATCACCTTTGCCCCTTACTTTAAACGGGAAGGGTCTGCCGGGCAGGTTTCAAGCCTTGCCGATATCACTATTGTGGATGACCTTGACACCCCCCTGCCCTGTGGTGAAACCGGGGAAATTGCCGTCAAAGGCCCCCTGGTCTTCCAGGGGTACTGGAATGCCCCGTCTTTAAATGAATTCACCTTCCGGGAAGGGCGGCACCATACCGGGGATCTGGGCATGCTGGACTCAGACGGATTTTTGTTTTTTAAAGGGCGTAAAGCCGAAAAAGAACTCATCAAACCCGGCGGAGAAAACGTTTTTCCGGCTGAAGTGGAAAAAGCGGTTCTCGCACACCCGGCGGTAAAAGAGGTCTGCGTCTTTGGTGTACCGGATCCAAAGTTCGGGGAAGGCATCAAGGCCGTGGTCATCTTAAATCCCGGGGAAACGGTTGCCGAAAAAGATCTGATCGCCTTTACCGGGACCCTGATTGCCGGGTATAAAAAACCCAGATATGTTGAATTTGCAAAAGATTTTCCCCGGTTGGACAATGGCGGCATTGACCGGGCCGCCGTAAAAAAAGCCTTTCTATGATCATCGGGTTTGTGCCGGGTCTTTTGAATCCCGGGTTTCGGTCTGGGAAGTTTTGGATAAATCCAGAATTTGTTCGTTGAGATAGTCCTTGGTCTGATACCGCGATATTTTCATTATTTTTTTGGTAATATCAGACATCCGCTCAAGCTGCGCTTTTATTTTAAGGACGCTTTTTTGAACCGGTTCATTGTCCGGCAGATCCATCCGGAGCAGGTCAAGATACCCGAAAGCCGACATCAACGGCTGGTTCATTTCATGGCAGACCGCACCGGACAGTTCAAGGATGCCCTGGATCCGGTCATTTTCCCGGAGGGTCCGCTCAGACTCTTTTCTACCGGTAATATCAGAGACCACAATGATATACCCCCTGGAAAGATCCCGGATATCAAAGGGACATGCCTGGAGGTTGCAGTCAAACACCGAGCCGTCCCTTCGGATCCACTGGGTTTCCACATTGCAGGGATCCCATTTGGTAAAGCTGGCGGACGCCACCTCCCGGCCCACCCGCTCATATTCTTCCGGGTCCGCATACAACAGCGCCGTACTTTTGCTCAAAATTGAATCCTTTGGATATCCGACCATACGGCACAGGGTATCGTTGGCCCATTCCAGATTCCGGCCGACCACCAGCCCCATCCCCACAGGCGACGAGCGAAGGATGGCCGTTAACCGCCCTTCACTGGTTTTAAGCAGGTCCTGGGTCAGCTGGCGGTTCTGAATTTCATTTTCAAGCTTCTGGTTTAGCCCCTCAAGTTCCCAGGTTCGCCGGGCAACCATCTCTTCTAAGTTGTCGCTGTGGCCTTTCAGGGACTGTTCAGCCTTTTTAAGATCATTCATCTGGGATTCGATGGTTTGGCCCATGTCAACCAGAACCGATACAATGGGTTCAAACTCCTGATACACTGCGGCCTCGACCCGGGGGCGGTAATCGCCTCTTGAATAGGATTGGGCAATGGCCGCCATACCGTCAATGGGGCCCCGGATGATTTTTCTGAGCAGAAAACCGGTCAGCACGGCCATACCGGCAATCAGGATTAAAATGGCGGTGGCAATGGCCCTGAACATCTCATATTTGACCCGGGTGAATTCAAAGGAACTAAAAGAAAGCAGGATGGTGCCGATTTTTTCTTTGCCGTAATGAATATCCCGGGTCCGGACGGTTTCTTTGCCGGAGGCCGTTGTTTTGGCCCGGGTGTGCTTATCAATCATGGTGTTGCCTGACGCATCAATCAACTTGACCATAACAATGTATTCATTGCTGCTGTAGTAGCTGCAGATCATATCAATGCTTTCCCAGTCCATCCGCCACAGTGGGGCTTTTAAGGTGTTGGCCATGGAAGAAACGGCTTCGTTGGCCGTTTCTTCAAACCGCTGGTCTAATCTTCCGGATATCTGGACATAATACAGCCCTAAGAATGAACAGGACAACAAGGCCATAACCGCCACCAGGCTGATGGTCAAATTTTTGGATATGGATCTTTTCCGATACCCTGTCATTGAAGAATTCCAGTTGCCGGATCACAGAGAACCGGCGGAATAAGGCCTTTGTCCAGGCACCGCCTTAAGGCCTGATTAAACCGCTCTAATAGTTTTGCGGACCCGGGGTACCCCTTGGATACAATCAACCGAAGGGGGTTTAAGCTGATGGGGGGCCCGATGGTTTTAAAGTGTTTCACATGATCCGGAAAATGGTCGGAAATCAACTGGCGGCCCACCCGTTCATTGAGGGGAATCAGATCAAGCCGGCCCAGCCTTAGCATTTCCACCATGTGCAACTCCTTGTTGGTATAAAAGACATTCAATCCCTTTTTTTTAAAGGTTTCTTCATAGAAGTAACCGCCAACCCCGCCTATTCGATAAGGCTTTAAATCCTCTAAACGGACGATATCATAAAGGGGGAGAAATGCATCTTCAGTATAGCAGAAAAGCCGGGTCGTTGAACAGGACAAGGGATCGGAAAACCAAACCTTCTCGGATCTTTCTCTGGTGTATGAATAGGGGAACCCCGCCCATACCCTGTTTTTTTCCACCGAGTCAAAACACCTTCGCCAGGGATAAAAGCAATAGTCCGGTTCAATACCCATTTCCTTGAATACAATGGTGGCCAGCCGTGTAAATTCACCATACCCTTCCATCTTTCTGGAAGTGATGGGGGCCCACTCTCCCGTGGCGATTTTAAGACTCTGGGCACTGGAAACAGAACACCATAACAAAATAACCAGGGCCCACAGGCTGTGTCGTAAAACTTTCATATCATTTTACGTGGTGTTTGATCAGTTACTCCATGAAATTTTATAAGAAAGTCTCACTAACAAGCTGAAAAGACTTTCATTTTTCGTTGTGGGCGGTGCTTGGTTGGATAACCAAGACGGCCCGTGGCCGTTAGTAAATAAATTGTGGCGCTGCCCCTGAGCCCGGTTAGGAATTATCGTCATGCCACTGAAGGGCTCCTTTAAGAAAAATCGCTACTGATTCTACCACATTCTGGGAAAACTCAACAGCAAAGATCTCTATTTGTGCTTCTTTAAGCAGCCGGCGAACCTGGGGAGGGCTGTAAAACATTTGCCAGAGCCCGAAAATCAGGGCATAAATCCGCAAATGAACCTTTCGCCACTGGCCCATGGTCAGGCCGGGAAACAGCCGGCTGGTCAACTGGCTGCGTTGATCCAGAATCTGGGCCAGCTGAATTTTCACATCCAGAACAGCCCCTTTTCCGGGCTGCTCCCCTAACGCGCCGGTGGCCATGCCCCCCATTCTCAACAGCAGCGGATTTTCAACCACATACCGGGTGGTCACCCGGGCATATTGCTCAACACTGATGGTGTCCGGACAATCTTCAAGTTCCTGTTCAACGGCCAGATGCCATTGCCTGAGCTGGTGGATAAACAGGTGGAGGATAATATCATCTTTGGTTTTGAAATACAGATAAACACTGCCTTTGGACAGGCCCGCCTTTTCGGCAATAACCGAAACCGTGGGGAACTGCCCGTCCCCGCTCTTATAAAGATCCCAGGCGGTTTTCAAAATTTTCTCTTTGCGCTTAAGCTTGTCTTTCTCTTTGATGGCACGTTTCTGCACAGGCATGGTAAGGCCTTTTTCCTTTTCTTGGGTTTATCGGCGGTCGTGGTGTTGGGCACAATATACTACCAAACCCTTCGTCAATACAATTGCTATGCCATTAAAAAAATATTTGACTGTGGGGCCAGGTAACCGCGTTTGTAATCCGGCATGATATTGGGGTCTCATTGGTAAGTTTAATGTAGAAAAGGTAATCAGACTGAAGGTGGTTAGGCGGAAGGGATGCGCAACCCTAAACCCCTTCAGCCTTCAGCCTAAATCCCTACGTTTTATTGGAGATCAAATGTGATATTCCAAACACAAATACCTGACCATGGGTCATTTATATGTTGACAACCGACCATTGGTCACTTATATTATGCAAAACTGACCGATGGTCAGTTAAAAATAGCCGGGAAACCGGCATAAAGCATAACTTCAAGGAGGTTGTCATGATAAAAAAAGGTTTTGTAATCTGCATCACCGTATTAGCCCTGGCCGGCTTTGGAACCGCACCCGCAGCCCAGGCATTTGTTGAACCGGTTTCCCTGACCCTTATCTTAGGCACGGCCTTTGTCGGCATTGTTTCAGGATCTGAGGCCGTTAAGCATGCGAAAGAAGAACAGGTAAAGGCTGACCAGAAGACCGAAAAGCCCCAGGAGGTTCAAGCAGTCACCAGCATCACCCCCGGATCATGAAAAAACAACTAAACCGGTGAAAGGACAACAAACGCCTTTCACCGGTTTTGGTTCGGACCTTACACCCTGATTTTTGTCAAAATTCGCGAAACAAAACAACTGACGTATTCTTTGCCGGTAAATTTACCCTATGATCACAAATAACGGTTGGATTCAATAATGTCAATCGGTTACAAGCCAAAAAATGCCATACTTGATCATTTTTTTATGACATTTTTTCTCATTCTTAATTTGACCCATAAAAAACAAAAAATTGTAAAAGACCCGAAAATAAAGGATCCTGGGTTATATTACTTGCTAGTAAAAATTCAAATCAAGGCTTGTAATGTCAGCCCGCTTTTGATAAAGTATTGCATATATTTGGTTAGTTCTGAGTATATTTGCAATACTTTATCAGGAGGTGCTGGTACATATGGACAAAACACCAGACCTGAAGCTGATTTCAGCCTTTCAGGAAAACAAATGCTGGATGATCCAACCACTGGCCGAGCGAATGAACTACTCCATCCCTTCAGTTCGGCGATTCCTGGCCAAAACCGGTTACTTCAGCAGTTTTTCCCACAATGGGAAATGGTACACCCTGGCCTCGATACCCCGTTTCAGCAGCAAGGGTCTTTGGTTTTACCGGGATATCGGTTTTTCAAGACATGGCCCGCTTACCCATACGCTGGTGAATCTGGTCGAGAAAAGCACATCGGGGATGACAGCCGATCAACTGGGGCAGTTGCTTCGGTGCCGCTGCCATGCCGTTCTGGTTCAATTATACCGCAAGGGGCAGCTGCAAAGACAAAAGCACGGCAGTTCCTATGTGTACCTGGCCATCGATCCTGTCAAAGCCGATGTTCAGGAAAAAGCCCTTCAAACGGAATATACACCCCTGCCGGCGGAGTTGGCTGTACAGATCCTCGTGGTATTTATCCAGAAACCCGGTTTGGATTTGAAACAGTTGGCCAAATCTGTTTTTCAAAAAACAGGAGTGCGGATCAACACAGATCAGATTCAAACGCTTTTCGATACACACGGGATAAAAAAAAAGGCCTGAATTCCGGAGCCAAGGCCTGGCTCGCGCTCAGCCGGAATTTAACCCGGCTTTACCACGATACACTGCCGGGGGCATTGTTCCCGAATCCCCCGGACGTCAGGTTTCGGCCCAAAGAGAATCGTTGTTCTTGCGGCAGGACTCTTTTTGTCCAGAAAACCAGACGAAAAACCGTGTTTACCATGAGCGGTCCTTTTAAAGCCCATGAGACCCTGTACCACTGCCGGACATGCCGAAAAGTTTACCGTTCGAAAGATTTGCGGAACATCGTTGCCAGATATTGTAATGTGGCATGGGATGTCCTTGTCTTTGTCGGTAAAAGTCTTTACCATCGCTGTCTGACAACTGATGAGGTCTGCCTTGAACTTATGCTCAAAAATATTGATTTGAGCCCTTCAGAAGTCGAATACCTTGGACGCAAATTCATTCTCTACCTCGCATTGGCGCACCAGCAGGCCACCCCTCGCATTGAACAGGCCATGAACCGCAGCGGCGGATACATATTGCACCTGGATGCCACCCATGAAGGAGATGCTCCAGTTCTGATGACCGGGATGGACGGTCTGAAGCAGATTGTACTGGGCAATGTAAAAATCCCCAGCGAACATACCGACCATATCGTACCTTTCCTTGAGCAACTGCAAAGAAACTACGGCCCCCCCATTGCCTGTGTCCATGACATGGGGACTGGTATCTGTAAAGCAGTGTCCCTGGTTTTTCCTGGTACCCGAGACTTTGTCTGCCATTTTCATTTTCTGCGGGATGCTGGAAAGGATCTGCTCGAACCCTCTTACGGTCAATTAAGAAAAACCCTGCAAAAACATGCCGCCACCACCAGGCTGGGTGAAATTATCCGCGATCTTCACCAACGGATTGATAACCATGCTCTTGATGCGGAGCACCTGACAGCTGCCATTACAGAAGGACATACGTTAGAAACTATGGATCAGACATCTTCGGCTTCGATCTATTCTCTGTGCCTGTGGTGCCTACAGGGTAAAAAAGAAGGAAACGGATATGGGTTCCCGTTTGATCGACCACTTCTGGCCTTTGCCCGCAGAATTGCGCAATTGAAAGATTCTCTACCCTCCATTCAAAAAAAGGTCCCCCGGGACAAAGTTGGAGAACGGTTATTTGGCAAGCTCAATAACCTGGCCAAAAATATCTGTAATGATCCCGATTTCATTCGATCTATTGATGATCTTGAATGGCGGACCCTGCTTTTTGATGACCTCCGGAGAAAAATGCGTATTGCAGATCCTTCCGGACGGAACGGCTTGAATGATGATGGATCGAACAAATCCATGAACAGTATCCAAAAAGCCGTAGGCCGATTCCGTTCGAGACTTGATAAAAACACCAAGTACAAAAGAGATCTGCTTTGTCAAAAGTTGGCTAAACAGATCGATAAATACGATGAACGACTGTTTGCAGATCCCATTGAGGTCGACACTCCGTCCGGAAAAATAACCATCTATCCTCAGCGCACCAACAACCTGTTGGAACAATTTTTTCGGGGGCTGCGCCGTGATCATCGAAGAAAAACCGGTAACAACTCAATGCGGCGGATTTTGCATGCAATGCTGGCTGACACGCCCCTGATAAAAAATTTGGGAAATCCTGAGTATATGCACTTGCTTCTGAATGGGAAGAAAAATCTTGAAGAACTGTTCGCGGACCTCGAAATCGACGGATATGAACCTATTTCTTCAATTTCTCATACCGACCGGGTACTGCCGGGCTTTAGGAAATTGATAATAATGGATAATCTGCCGGAAAAAATTCAACTGGCTTTGGAGAAATGTTCATGATTCTACAAAATCCAACTGAATTTTGTGGTCATAGAATTTACCTGTTGAATCTTTCCACTTATATTCTATCTCAAATTTGATATTCCTTCTTTTCTACTGAACCTGGAAATTCCTAAAACACCAATTCCCAACAAAATTATAGTTGAGGGAATCGGCACAGATGAATAAGTCAAATCAACCTGGCCTATTATATAATCGCCTTCACTTGAGGAGCCTTTGCTAAAGCTTATTAGATTTAATCCATCAATTAGCATTCCAGTCACATCAAAGGTTATATATTGCGGATTAGGAAAATATGCTTGATTAGCCACAAAATTCCCTGCAAGAGATCCATTAAAATAGACATTAACGTCAACGTCAGGGCTGTTATAAAGGCCAAATTTAATATCTAAAGTTGCACTAAAAGAATTCGAAGGTGTCACTGCATTTAGTTCGACTTCAACATTTCCTGCACTGTCACTAACCCCGGTTATACCCAGATCCCCTGTCGACACAATAGCGGCTTCGCTTTTGGTCATCAAACCCACAGATAACAATGTCAATATTAACCCAATTAGAATTTTTTTCCCCATAACATACCCCCATAATGTTGATGTCACTAATAAATGAAATAGTATACATTGATGACTGTTAACGCACTCTTTATGATAATAAATCCCTTTTTTAGGTTCAAGGCAGCCAAAGGCGGTCATTGGGATTCAACCGTACAGCCAAAATAAACCCGGAACAGCAGCAGGTCCCACTGGTTGACTTCACCATCCAGGGTGAGGTCTCCGCTGGCACCCGGGGCTAAACCGGTAAGGCCCATCAGGCCGCTGAAAATGGCAACATCCTTTCCGTCCACATCCCCGTCATTGTCCAGGTCGGCATCTGGGCTGCACGGGAAATCCGGGGAATACCCATAGACCCGGGTGAACCATTCAAGATCTGTGGCGTCAACCAAACCGTCTGAATTAAAATCGGCCCGGTCTATCATATCGGCATCCACAATGGTGCCGGTCAAAATGCCCATGAGCAGCGAAAGATCCTTGCCGTCAATATCCCAATCCTGGTCCAGGTCGCCGTACCGGGGCGGGTAGAAAGGCCGGTTGCCGCTGTCGGCCGGGTTAAAGCCGGTATGGTATTCTTCGCCGTCCCAGTATCCGTCCTTGTCGCTGTCCGTATCAAAGGGATCGGTGCCGCTGTCGATTTCCAGGGTATTGGTCAGGCCGTCATTGTCCTCGTCGCCTGAAGCGGTAAAGGTGGTAAACGACCAGACAGGCCCTTCAGCCTGAGCCCCGTGGGTGTCCGTTGCAATGATCTGCCAGAAATAGGTGGTGCCGAATAATAACTGCGCTGGCTCGTAGATTTCAAGGTCCAGGGTGGCCAGGGATTCAAGGGTCTCTTCACTCATCCCCATCAGGACCTCGTACTCAACCTCATCCCCGTCCGGATCTCCGCCGGTCCACAGCAGTGTCAGATCAACCGACATATTTTCGGCTTCATCCCCGGGTTCCGGATAAGAGGGCACATCAGGTGCCGCATTCTCGGCCGGGTCGGTATTGTAAAGATATTCATCCAGATCCGTTATTCCGTCACCGTCATAATCCCCGGTGCCGTCACGGTCCAGGGTGCCGAAATGATCAAGCTCCCACTGGTCGTCCATGCCGTCCCCGTCTGAGTCAATTTCAGAATAGATCACCAGGGTGGCGGTCCGGGAATGGGCTAATTCGCCGTCCGAGGCCGTGAAGGTCACGGTATAGGATCCGGCCTGGCCGGTTGCCGGGGTCCAGTCAAACAGGCCCTCACCGTCCCCCTTGTCCTGAAAGGATGCCCCGGCCGGCAGGGTGGACGTTGACAAAGATGGAATGGTGCCGTTGGGGTCACTTGCCTCAACAATAAACGACAACTGCCGTGTTTCGCTGCGTTTTTTGTCCGGGATGTATTGAAGCACCGGGGCCTGGGCCAGCACTTCCGGATCTTCGAACACGATGGTGTAATAGGTGTCCTCAGGAACATTGGTGTCAAACAGGTAAAAATGATACTCCCAGGGGTTGTTCTTTTCCCGGGTTTTGCATAGCCAGACATTGTCTTCGGGCATGGCTTTACCGTCGGAACGGATGGCGGACAGGATCTCCTTGGTGCCGGACAGGGGGTCTGTGAATTTAACCAGCATGGGGCCGTCCGTTTCCGGTACGGTCACGATGTAAGTGGTCTGGGTGCCGCTGGTCCCGCTTTTCGTCATCGAAGTTGAGGCGGCTCCGCTCTGGTCTGTTACACTGGTCCGGCCCACATTATCCGATTCGTAGACAAGGTAGTCATTGTCGGAGGGATCTGCGGTTTCCAGGGCCAGAAAATCCCGGATCTCATCCCGGCCATCCAGGTCCACCAGCACATCATGGACCAGAAAATGGGTATTGGCCGCTGAAACCAGGGAGGTCAGCTCCCCGCCCAGCTCATCGGAGTGGGTATATTCAGCCGTGAATTCCACAAACTCCCCGTAAAGGGAACAGGTCATGATCCACCGGGCCGTGCCCGCATCATTGGGCGCAATATCGCCAAAGTCCACCAGCAGGCTTTCGCTCTCTTCCTGCCCGTTCACCTCACTGCCATGGATATAAAAATTGATCAAAAGGCCATGCTCATTTTCCACGATCTTGGGCTGGGCCGATTCAATGGCCAGGGAATGGGCGGTTCCATCGCCGGTGTTGCTCACCCGGACCCCTAAGGAAAAGGGAATCTCAGCCTCAATTTCATCGGTAAAGGGATCATCGGCGTAAACATAATGGGGAATAAAATAATCCAGAATGAGATCCGGCAACGGCTTGACATAGATATAATCCGGGGACACCTCGGTCACATATTCCACACCATTAATGGTGTAGGTTAACTTTGCCCCCACATAATAAAGGGTGCCTGATTCAAACCCCTGGCTTGCCCCCTGGGCCGGGATAATCAGCCAGTGGATATCGGCCACGGTATCCGCCGCCACAATGCCGGCACCATCAACGTCGTCTATGTTGCTCTTGGTATCCACCTTGATGAAAAACAGGGCATTATCATCCTTGGGGTCTGATGAGGCACCCACACTGTTGCCGTCTTCATCGGCAAAGGAAACTTCGATTTTAACATCTTCTAAGGATACGAGGGTCAGGCCGTTGGTAATCCTCATGTGGGCATCAAAGGCCTGGCGCTCCAGGGTCAGTTCCTGGTCAATCTGGATTTTTACCCGGGCACAGACCGATTCATCCCCCATGGCAGTTAAAGGAAAAAACAATCCCGTGGCGGCCAGCACCGCCATCATCACAACTTTGGCAATATATCCATTCTTTTTCATTGTTCTTCCCCAGCCTGTTGTCCCCGTCTATATTTCTTCAAATTGCCGCCCGCCATGTATCCGTTAGAATGAAACACTGGCACATCCCCCGGCAGAGCAGGACAAGGCCCCTAAATCCACACTGCCGTCAAATCCAAGTATGGTTCCTGTCGCACAGTTGCCGGTCACATTTGAAGGCGGAAAAGGCTTTAGGGGAATGTCCACAGAGCAGCTGACAGGGCCGAAATTACATGAGCCGTACAGTTTAGCCGACCCCTCGGCTTCCTTTGGACAGCATGTGGTCTTCCCAACACCCATCAGCGGGCGCCATCCCGGCCCGGCAACACCAACGCAGGCAGCGATACACGCCTCAATGGTAATGACCTCGTCCATTTGCATGGTTTCACAATCACAGCACTCTTTGGCTTCAAGCTTTCCACTGATCTCAAAACCGGCCAGCCCCATGACCGGCATACACCCGGTAGATCCTTGAAAGCCGGCACTGACACTTCTCGTGCCAAAGGGATCGATTTTATTGCCGGGGTTGGCATCGGCATACACATAATAATTGATATCAATGTCCGAAAAAGCGCCGAAGCAGGTTTTACCGGCCCGGTAATTGCCGACAACCGGACGGTTCCCCAATCCCAACGGATCCGGCTGCAGATACCGGCCGGTTGACGGATCATAATACCTGAAATAATTGTAATGGAGCCCGGACTCCTCATCCCTGTAGTGCCCGGGCAGCCGCAGCGGGTTGGTAATGGTAGACCCCGCATCCACCCGGGCCGTCCCATAGACATCATAATCCGCCGACCATACCGTTATTCCGTTGATATCCGTCATCTTGACGGGTTTTCCAATCCGGTCGGTATGGTAAAAAAAGCAGTCATCGCCGGTTCTCATAAAGACAGGGTTATAAGAGTTCATGGTCCCGGGAACATAACCATAGGTGCGGATAAAATCGCCGTCATCATCACATTCCCCCACCAGCCCTTCATCGGCATAGATGAAAAAGGTGTTTACCCCGCCAACCTCTTTGCTGATGCGCCGGCCAAAAGGATCATAACCGTATGCGGCAATCTCACCGGCTGAATCGGATTGAATCTTGATCAACCTGTTTTCATGATCATAGGTGTAGTAGAATTTATCTGTGGCGGTTTCTTTTGAAGCCACATTTCCATTGGCGTCATAGGTGTAGGCGGCACCATCGCCGGCCGTCAGCTGGTCATTGGTATTATAGGCCCAGGTTCCCGGTGACATCCGGTTGTTCATGCCATCAAAGGTGTATTCGGTGATTCCTCGGGCAGGATCATCCACCCGGACCAGGCGATACAGGTTGTCATACGCATAGGAAACCGTTCCGGCCAACGATGATATGGAGGTCACGTTGGCCTGGTTATCCAATTCATAGCCAAGATCCATCACCGACGTTCCGCCCGGGTCTTTGGCCGTAATGGCCTTGGCCTGGTTGAAGGCATCGTATTCAAATTCTTTCAGGGTTCCTCCCGGCAGCAGGATGCTGGCGGGGCTGGACCATTCATAGGCGTTGTAAGAGACAATCCCCGCATCCGGAATGGAGATGGTGCTGATCCGGTTGTCTTTGGTATGGGTGTAGTCAACCGTTATTCCGTCGGGGCCGGTAAAGCTTTTGACCAGTCCATTGCCGTAATACGCATACGCATAGGTCTTGGTAAAGGAACCATAATGCACAGTCGCGGAGGTTTTCTGATGGGCCCGGTCATATGTAAATTCTGCGGACAGGGTTCCGTCACTATAACCGGTCATGTTCCCGCCCATATCCCAGGTAAAGGTCACGGTTTTAGACGCAGTTGTTTCACCGGCATTGATATAACGGATGGCCGCCAGTTTATTAACGGCATTGTAATCATATGCCGTAACCTGTCCTTTGGCATCGGTCCGGCTTGCCAAATTTCCGTTCTCATCATAGGTATACGTGGTTTCCTGCCCGCCAGGCCGGGTTTCCTTAACCAGCCGGTTGTTCAAATCGTATTCAAAGGCAGTGGTGTGTCCGTTGGCATCAGTTAAGCCGGTCATGTTTTTTTGTTCATCATAGGTATAGGAGATACTGGTCCCGCCGGGCCGGATTTCCTTAACCTTTCTTCCCACAGCGTCATATTCATAGCTGGTGGTCAGGCCGTTCATGTCGGTAACGGCAGTGACATTGCCCGTCTCATCATACTCGGTGGTCCGCTCCCGGGCGGCTGTGCCGTCAAGGGGTTCATACCGGTCCCTTATTTTCCGGCCCAGGCGGTCATAATCCTGGCCCACTTCCATGGTGGGATACTGTATCACTGACGGCTCCCCGGTTCCCGAACCGGAGCAGGCCGGGCATCCCACCGCCGAATCCTGGTCATATTCAAAAGTGGCCTGCTTTCCGGCGGAGGTGCCTTTGGAAATCAACCGGCCCAAATTGTCATACCCGAAAACCAGATAGCTCCCCTCAGCATCGGTCTGCTGAAGGACCTTGCCTTCGAAATCGCGCTGATAAACGGTTTCGTTCCCTAAGGGATCGGTCTGTTTGACCAACCGGTCCTTGATGTCATAGGCAAATTGAACCACACCGCCCAGGGGATCGGTCTGCGTTGTCCGGTTGCCCACGGCATCGTATGTATAGGTAATCACATTGGGCTCGGATTCATCTTCCGAAGGACCGGTTTCCGTTATCAAATTGCCGGCATTATCGTATTCGTACGTCCAGGTATTTCCCCGGGGATCGGTTTTGGTCAGGGGCATGCCAAGATAGTTGTGGGTGTAAGTTGTTGTATTCCCTTCCGGATCAGTGCTTGAGGTCATATTCCCGTATCCATCGTATGCCATTTCTATGACGCTGTCCGGCACGCTCTCATCTCCCATCACAGTGGTCTGTTTTAACTCATTGCCGTATTCGTCATAGGTGAACTCGTGGATAATCTCATCATCGGTTCCCGGGGCCTGGACCCGCCGGGTCAGGTTCCTGTCGTCATCATATTCATAGGTGACCACGGTTCCGTTCTTTTTGACCCGTCTGACTTTTAATTTGGTGGCCGGATCATACTCGGTTTCTTCCACGGACCCGTCAGGATAGGTCTTTTTGATCAACTGGTTCCATTCATCAAATTCATAGATGGTTTTATATCCCCGCTCATCGGTTTTGATCCGTTTCCGGTTCCCGTATACATTTTCCTCAATGGTCGTCCCGTTGAGGTCTGTCCGGGTCACCCGCCCGAGTTCATCATACCAGATTTCCTTTACCCGGCCGTTGGGATAGGTCACCATGGCGTAAATCTCGTTCTGGGCATCGTTCTGGGCATAGCTGTAGGATGTCCGGTTGCCCTTGTCGTCGACAATGGCCGAAACCCAGCCAAAGGCATTGTATTCCATTTGCGTGGTCCGCCCGGCCGGGTCGGTCTTTGAAATCATCCACCCGTTTTCATCATAGGTATACTGGAATGTATTTTCCAGTACATCCGTGACCTGGGTGAGCCGGCCGTCGGCATCATAATCATAAGAGACCTGCCGGCCGTAACCGTCTTCGACAAGTTTCACCTGTCCGTCTGCGGTATAGTCATACCAGAGAACGGCATTTCCCTTATTGTCTTCGATATGGGAAAGCCGGTCCGGATCGGTGCTGTCATACACATAGGTAAAATAGGTCTGATCATGGTTTCCCCTGGTTTTAACCCGTCCCTCAAGATCATAACGGATCCAGTTTTCAAGCTTATCTTTCCATAAAAAGCCGTCTGCGTCCCTGAAGATATGCTTGACCTTATTAAAGGTGTAGACGGTTCCCAGGGCGTCGGATTTTTCGTATTTCACCCCGTCTTTTGAAATGGTGTAGGGAATGGAAGCATTGGCTGAATCATAGTTGAGCCCCAGCACCGACCCCACATTTTTAAAGTGCCATTCCTGGTCATAGTAATACCGGCGGACCGCCAGTGTCTCCCCCGGAATCTTCAAAAACAGATCAACCTCATCATCCTCGTAATCACCGCTCATCAGGTTGACGTAACTGGCCACCTCATCTCTGGCAAACTCTTTGCAGCACTCGTCATCCACTTCGCACACCGCAACGATTCTGCAAATCACACCAATGGGAATTTCTTCCGGCGGGGTGTAACTGGTGTCGAAGCCTGTAATGGTAAATCCTGGCCCGCCACTGCTGTCACCGGGCTCCGCCGCAAAATTAAAGCAGTCGCCGTCAATATAGACAAACCGTACACACCGGACTTCTTCCCAGACACTGCCATTGGTACATTCAAACAAATACCACAGGCAGGTTTCATCCCCGTAGCTGAAGCAGTCTCCCCCGGCACCCTCATCGTTTCCGGTGAGGCTGGCAAGACAGGTGACCCGGTAAGGAACCGTTATGGATTCCTTGGCTTCAATGGTGTCCGGGATATTGGCCAGAAGCTCATATTTAAAATACTCATTGGACTCGGGCAACGTAAACTCAATCTCTTCAGCCCGGATCAGGCCGTAATTGGTAAACCGGATTTCACCGGTGAGCACATCGCCGGGTTCCATATCCGGCAGGGTAATGGACGCGGGCTCGGCAATGACAACGGCTGCCGGCACATCGGTCTCGTAAGTGGCGTTTAACACCACCTCGTATTTGTCTTGAATACTGGTCTCCACCACGGACCACTCCACACTGACCAGGTTGTACCCCATGAACACGTCTTCAGTGGCGGTAATGTCCGGTTTGATCCAGACCCGCCCAATGACCTGGTCATGGTTATCCGCAGTCAAACGGTATTTATACCGGCCTGTGGGAAGGTCTGAAAAGGTAAGCTCACCGTATTGGTCGGTTTGACCGCTGTAGGTCTGGCTTGTATCGGCTTCATACGCCAAGGTCAGGTTTGCACCGGCAAGCCCCTGAATCACTTCGTTGTTCTCGTCTTTGGTGCCGGTATAAATATCCGACACCTTGAACAGGATATTTCCAATCCCGGAATCGGACACCGTCACCCTAACCGGGATATCAACCGCGGTGTAGTTGGAGCTGGTCACCCTGACATAAAAATCATAGTCCCCTTCAGCAGCACTGCCGTCTATGGGGGCAAAAACAACGGATAAATCCATGCTTTCGCCAACGTCAAGGGCGTCCACTCCCGAGGGCTGGTTCAGCAGTGCCCAGTCCGGCACCGGGGTATCATCCTGGGTGACCAGTTCAATGGCCAGATCCGTAAGCCGGATAAACCCCTGGTTTTCAAGGGCCAGATTTTCGGTCACACTGTCATCCAAGGCCACGCTGGTTTCAATGGCGCTGGGGGTATAGGAAAGGATGGGACCCACATCGGTGAGCCCGATATCCACGGCAAGGGTTCCCAGGCTTCCGTCCGGCTGTTCATCGCTGACCAGGGTAAGGGTCAAAGACAGGGTCTCTTCGGCCGTGTTATCGGCCCACAGGCTGATGGTGATGGTCCCGGTTTCCCCGGCACCAAGGCTTGAAAGCCCATCGCCCGTATCCACATGAATGCCCTGGGGGATATCTGATGCTTCAAATGCCAGGTGGGTGGCCGAAGCCGCCTCACCCGCCGTAAGGGTGACCACGATATCCCGGGTATAGTTCCGGGCCATGGTCAGTTCATAGCTTCCCGGTGTAAAGGTGATCCGGGCGGTGTTTGGATCCGTGATGGTAAAACTGCCCTGAACAGGGCGGTCCCTTAAGTCCGGATGGATAACGCAGACCTGGTATTCCCCGTATTCGCCCTCACTGGGTTCAAAGGGATAGGAAAAGCAGCCGTCACTGCCCGTAAACACATCAACGGTTCTCTCAAACCCGTCCAGGGTAATGACCAGGGTCAACGGGACCTCGGCCAGGGCTGCCCCGTCATTTCGGTCCACGGCCTGACCGGTGATCACGATATCCTGATCACCCAGGGATTCATCGGGGTCAATGCTTAACAGTTCACCGGTATAGGCCGTATCCACCAGGGTGATGTCCCGGCCGGTTTGCACCCCGTCCATTTCCACGGCCGGATCTTCTCCCAGGTGGTAATAGACACTGCTGATTTCCAGGGTCAGTTCAAGTTCATCCGGCGCATTGGCCGGCACATCAATGGCCATGGCCTGGGATTCAAAGCGGTCGCCGGATGCAATCCGGGCCACGGTCCGGCCGTTGGCAAGCTTGACCACGCTGCTGCCCAGAACCTGGGTATAAGTTCCCGTGGAAAGGATGTTGCCGTCTTCATCACTGAGGTACAGGGTGATGTCCAGGGAAGCGCTGCCGTCGGATTCAGCGGTAACGATCTCGATTTCTTCATCCCCGGTATTTTCCAGGGTAAAGGCAATCTGGCCCGTACCGCCCCGGACAAACTCGTTATTGGTAAAGGACAGCTGGAGCATGCCGATGCCCACGCTGATTTCACTGTTGGTCCCGATTTGGACCAGTTCCCCCTCATTGGGGGTGATCTCAATTGCCGAATAAAGGGCGGCCGTATCGGGCAGGTCACTGTATCCGCCGACCACCACCGGCACGGTTAAGGACTGTCCGGCCCCAAGGTCAAAGCTTTGGGACACATGCTCAACCCCTTCCACGGTGACCCTTAAGACGGCATCTGCCACATCAGAAGACCCGCTGTTGGTCACGATGTAGTCAAGCCGGTTCATCAGCCCGCGTCTCAGGCTTGCATCTTCGCCCAGGGTGGCCGTCATCAGCGGCAGGACAATGCTGCGGCCAAGGCTCTGCTGGCCATCGGTATTTTCGGCAAAAACCGTATACCGCCGTTCACTGCCGTCAAATGTCTCATCGGTAAAAACGGATGCCGTCACCAGGGCGGTGTTAAGCTGTACGGCACTGCCCTCGGGTCCCTGGTAGATATCATAACCCGCGATACTTGACCCGGAATGGGTCCAGGAAATCTCCGGATTGCCATCATCCACCCGGATCACCGTCAAGGTTTCAACGGGCAGCAGTTCAAAGTCAAGGTAACCCGTCCCGGACGGGACAGACTCGTTACCGGCCTGGTCCACCGCCGTCACCGCGTAACAGTGGTGGCTGGCCGATGGGCTTGTATCTATAGCTGCGATACCCTCAATTCCTGTATGGACGGACACCAGTCCTTCAACAGAATTAAATACGGTGTTGGCGTCCCCGGCACCCCGGTACAGGGAATAGGTAAGGGTCTGTGTTGAAGCGGATACCGATGGGGTCCAGGCCGCCTGTATCCCCTGGGGGGTCAGGGTCAGGGTAAAGTTGGTCGGCGCGTCCGGCGCTGTGGCGTCAGAGACAACGTTAATGGGGTCACACATATCGCTTTGGGCTGTCTCGCCGTTTTCATGGCGCAGGCTGGCCAGGGCATAGGTATAGGTGCCTTCTGTTTCAGGCTCGTCTGTGTATTCCGTAACCGCACCCAGGGTTGCCAGCTCGGTCAGTTCCGATTCCCCGGGAGCCATGCGGTAAAGTTTATACCCGGATGCCAGGTCCACGGCATCCCAGGAAAGCTTTATCTTTCCAAGGGGCAGTCCGGTGCCGGTGAAGTTTTCGGGCACATCCAGGGGCGGCAGGTCTCCCTGATAAACCTGAAAAGTATTGGCTGCGGTAATTTTGCCGGACAAATTGTCCAGATCATCCACAGCTGAATAGGTAAACTTCAGGGTTTCGGCCTGGGCTTCTCCGGCATTGGCCGGCAGGGTAAACGCGGCCTGCCAGGTCTGGGCATGGCCGTCCATGGTGCTGATCCGGCTGATGGCGTCAATAGTGACCGGACTTGCCTGTGTAATGGAAAGGGTATAGGCCAGTGCCGGCGCCTGTCCGTCTTTAACGGCTTCGGTCAGCCCGAGTACAACCGTTATATCAACAGGTTCAACCGGATTAGTTCCCTCTTTTTCGTTCTTTACAGGGGCCCCGGGGGTTATCCGGATATCCGCCAGGACCGGGCCGTCCGTGTCAATGGTTACGGAACCGCCTGAAGCGATACTGTCCCCCCGGTTCCCGGCCTCGTCTTTGGCTGAGAATACGGCATAGGCCGTGCCCGTGGGCGTATCTGAATCAATGACAAACAAGCCGGAGTAGACCAGGTCGGAATCCTGATCCAGGTCAACGGTCATGGGAACGGCCCCCACCGGGTTAATGCTCAGGAAGGGGGTGGTGGCAAGGGGTTCGCTGACCCTAAGGGTCAGGTAGACAATCCCGGGTCCCATGCGGCCGGTACCGGCATCATAGGGACCGGTGGGCGAGTATTCAATGGACACAGCCTGAGGGGCCACCCGGTCCGATCCCCCTGACACCACACTGGACAACGGGCTTTCATTGCCGGCATAGTCCACGGCTGTAACCGCATAATAATATATTCCGTCCTGTCCGGGCAGGTCTTTATACAAGGTTGCCGTGATCAGGCCCGTATTGAGCAAAGCGGCCTGGCCTACAGTCGTAAATGCTGAATCCGACCGGTAAAGGTGATACCCCGCCACCGTGGTGTCCAGGGGCTTGCTCCAGCTAAGGGACACAACGCCCGAAGCCTGGGACTGGGCTTTAAGGTGTTTGGGACTTTCAGGAACGGAGCGGTCCAGGGTTACCGTAATAACGGCACTCAAAGGCCCGGCCCCTTTCCGGTTAACCGCTTGAAAGGTCAGCTCATTGTTTCCGTCCGTCAGGGTCACCGTACCTGAAAAGCTGCCGTTAAAGGCACTGAGGGTGGCCGCAAGGGTGCCGTTCTGGTAGACTTTCACGGATGTGACGTCTGCTGATACGGTTCCGGCAACCGCCAGTATGGGATTGCTGGTGGTCAGGCCTGAAACCGGCTGGGTAACATTCGGGGCATCGGGCAAAGAAAGTGCCAGTTCCCCGGTAAAGGTTTTCTGGGATGAATACCCGGTGGTGGAATGAACCGCCACACGCAATTCAAAATCGCCGTCCGTCAGGCTGCTCACCGGCACAACCCCGCTCAATCCGTCACCGGCCGAGGTATCCTGGGCCAGCAGGCGCCAGGCGCCATCCGGCAGATCCCTGCCGTAAATATTGGCCATGGCAATGCCGTCTGCATCGGCAGCGGTCACGGCAACGGTTACGGTTGCCGTTGTAAAGGTAAATCCGTCACCCAGCGCCGCCCCCTGGGCCGTAACACCGGTGATCACCGGAGACAGCCTTAAGGTGTAGCTTGCTTTTGCCGGCCAGTAATCCTCATTGCCGTCCTGGATGGCGGTCACGGTAACGGGTCCGCCCTGAAGCACGGTGAAGATATCTGAATCAACCGTGGCAATCGATGTGTTGCTTGACACAAACCGGACTAAAAGCCCGCTGGTGGCCGTGGCGGTCAGTGCAGAACCAGCAACCGGTTCGGTAAAATTGACGGTTTGACTTTCTTTGGTTCCTGAAACCGAGGACACCGCCGGATTCAGACCGTCAGAAACATTAACGGCGGCCACGGCAAAATAATACCCTGAAACATCCGAGATGGTGCCCAGGGATGCCTGGGTACCGGACAGGGTTGTCACAGGCGTCAGGCCGGTGACATCTACAATGGGTGAACTATCTTTGTAAACCGCATAATATTGCAGCAGGCCTGAAGATCCTGCCGCATCCCAGGTCAGATAGACGTTATCGCCGTCAGCGGTAATAGAGACATTTTCCGGATTGGCAAGCCAGGTGGCACCGGTAACGGAGTTGCCTTGACTCTCATTGCCGAACTTGTCCACCGTGGTGATCTTAAAGGGATACCCGGTGGCTGCGGACAGGTCTGTCGTCGTCCAGGATGTCTGGTCTGCGGCCAGCGTAAGCGGCTCGGTGCTGCCGCCAAAATAAATCAGATAATGGGATAAGAATGATCCCGCCCCTTCAGGGGGATCCCAGGTAAAGGTAAGGCTGGTTTCATCGCTTTGGACCGCCAGGTTGGAAACCTCTCCCACACCGGACACCGATGTCAGGCCCGAGCGGGCATAGACCGTGGCATTATAATTGCCCATTGCGTCTTTGGCCACCACGGCAAAATAGCGGATGGCCCCACCGGGCAGACCGGAAAGGGTATACTGCTGAATACCCGCCCCAACTGAGGCAAAGGGGACCATGCCGGTAACGTCCGTAAAAAATGCGGTACTCACATAAATATCATATTGCAGCACATCCAGCTGGACCGCCTCTTCATAACTGCTCCAGTCCAGGATCACCGCGCTGTATTCGTCAGAAGCGGTTTCTACGGAAAAACCGCTGTCGCTGCCCGTGACCGGGTCCGGCACCGCTGAATCCGGGGTAAGGATGGATGCGGCCCGGGATATGATCTCTTGGAACGGTATGGGCTTTTGGTTGCCGGTGAACAGTGACACTTCTCGGGAAATTACCTGGGGACTAAGCACATATGAGGCTGAATACACAACGGTTTCGTTATAGTTGCCCAGGCCGTCTACGGGCACCACGGCAAAATAATAATCGGTGAAGGCGGTCAGCCCTTCAAGGGTGACAGAGGTACTCTCTGCCGAGACACTGACCACGGAAAGTCCTTGTGCCGGAACCGTGTCAAAGGGGCCGTCGCTGGTGTAATAGATGTCAAATCGGGTAATATCCGCCTGGGACCACTGGTCATAGCTTTCCCAATCCAGGGTGACCGTACTGCCGTCACCGGAGACGGTGATCACCGGATCATCCACGATGTCCGGGGGATCGTTTGTAACCGAGACAATACTCACCGATCTTGACACCGGCGAGCTTAAGGCGACATCCCTGGGCCCTGCATCAACAAACAGGGTCATTTCCCGGGAAACCACCTCGGGGCAGAGTACATACCCGGCCGCGTATGAGACATCGGGGTCTGAATTGCCCAGACCGTCCACGGGCACCACCACAAAAAAATGATCCGTAAACTCGGGCAGATTTTCAATGGTAACGGTTGTGGTTTCAGCCGATACGGTGATGGTGTTCAGGCCTTCGGCATTAAGATCGGTAATGGGGCCGTCGGATGAATAATAGATCACAAACTCAACAACATCCCCGACAGACCACTGGTCATAGCTGCTCCAGTCCAGAACCGCCGTATCCCCGGTGGGGGACAGGGTAACGTCAAGGTCTTCTATAGGTGCGGGCGCCGTGCTGTCTACATTTAACAGCCCCACACTCCGGCTTGTGATTTCACGGATTTCATCGGGCCGGCCATTGGGAACAAACAGGGACACCTCTTTGGAAAAGACCTCATTAATTCCCGGGCCTTTCTCAAATCTGATGATACTGGTTTCCCTGGAAAAAACCTCCTTAATCAGGATGGTTTCATCGGCAAACCCCTGGGCCGTAAGCCCGTACAAAAGGGCAAAAAAAGCGACTGCGGCAAGAACAAACCGGTGCATGGCGGACTCTCCCCCCTAACGATCAGGGTGATTCAGGTTTTAGGGCCGGATCACTTTAACCTGTACGGCAGCATACCCGGTGGAAACCGGCAGCTCCGCTGTCCAACGGATCGTGAGTGGATCTTCACCAACCTGTACTTTATCTTCGGCATCTACCTCCACCTCAGTATAAGTAGCATTAAACTTGGGGGTAACCCGGACCTTAACCGTGGACTCCCACTCAACATTCGTGGTCTCAATCAACACCGAGGCCGTGGACACCTCATCAAGGACCACATCTGCACCGTTGGTCCCAAAAGAGGCATAGGGGTCATCCGGGCTCTCCACTGTCTGCTCCTCTCCCTCCGGGCCATAAGTAAAGGAAATAATCTTTACCGTTGGAGCAGTGGACGGCGGCCATATAACCGGTGCGGTATTGTCCTCAAGAGCCAAAAGGCTGGCGTCAGGCGTAACAGCCAAAGTATTGCTGTTATTTACCCTTTCAATGCGGATACGCCCATCGCCGCCAGTCTGATAGCCGCCGCCGCCGATAGCTTCCACGATTCCCGTCCCAGCCAGGGTGGTGGCCACAAGCCTTATGCCGCCGCCACTTCCGCCGCCGGTTTCTGAAGAAGAGTAGTTTCTGCCCGTCCCCCCATCGGCCTGGATGATGCCGTTAACGGTAAGGGTGCCCTGACAGATAATGAGTATGGCACCGCCTCCGCCTCCGCCTCCATATGGCCTTTCCGGGTCACCACCGCCCCCGGACCCACCGATCAAAGGGACAAGGGCCGGATTTCCATATGTCTCGGGTCCCCCACCACCTTGTGTTCCATAGCTGCCGGCATAACCACGGTAGGATATCCGCCCCCCGCCGCCGGGCCCCAAGCCTGCAGCGCCTGTAGCACTGGCAGAATAGGTACCATCTTCGTCCTGATAGGTACCCATCCCCCCCCTGAAGCCGCCGGGGCCGGATTCGGCAAGCGTCGGAGAAGCCTGATAGCTCTGCCCGTTCAGGCTCAGGGTGCCGTTAATGGTCACATCTCCGCTGACCAGCCAGACCACGGGGGCCCGCTTGGGATGGTTGGAAAAGCTTAACGTCACGCCGGAATCAACGGTAACGCTGGTATACTTAAACACCACCGCCCACTTGTCTCCATCATAAATTCCTTTCCCGGCATTGGCCGAGTTGTCGGCACTCCAGATA
Organism: uncultured Desulfospira sp.; assembly: GCA_963663165.1. GTDB lineage: Bacteria > Desulfobacterota > Desulfobacteria > Desulfobacterales > Desulfobacteraceae > Desulfospira. Next base: position 3,568,445 of record OY760175.1, read on the forward strand.
CCATCCTCAGCTTCAGACAGGTCAATCTGTGTATCAGTAGAAATTTGCAGCGCACTGTCAGAGTAGACACTTACATCCGGAATCGTTATCGCTGCCATGGCCTCAGGCACGGCAAATGCCAGAAACAGAAAGACAGCCAGGCAAAAAAGCCCGGCCCAGGAACCGCCGGACCTGGCCGGATTCCCCTCCGGTGCTGGTTTGAATTTAACAGAAAAAAAACGGGTTAACAAATAATCCCCGCCCACATATTGTTTTTGATGATCACCCCTGGACTTGCCCATGTGTCCCTCCAAATTGATATAATGTAGTGCTTTTAGTTTTATAAATTCACGACCCGGCACACCGGATCACATTTTTTTCAATAAAGAACGGTAACAATATAAATAAAAGCAATTTTCGTACCTGAATCGTACAAAAATATTTATCCTTATTATATCAACAGGTTATTTATTTAACGCAAAATTTCGCCGACGAGGATTATTACTTTTTTTACACACATTGTGGAAAAAACTTCACAATGTGTCCAAAAAAATTCACACTTCGTACTCCCTGGATCAAAAGATCGCCGGCGATCATCAAAAGGGAAAAAAAGGAGGCCAGCGAAAGGAAACGGGAGACCGGATGGTGCGAAATCTACATACAGAAGTATAGCGGGATAGTTTCTACCCCTTGGGATATGCTTCTCTGTGGTGTTTGGCGCAAGTCAAACCTCTGTGCCCCTCGGTGGTTTAAAACAAGAAATCCCGAAGGGTTTGAAAGGTTCTTATAACCTTTTTAGGATGTTAAAATCGATGGCTTCGCCCTCTTTTTTATATATTCACGCAAAGGCGCTAAGGCGCAAAGAATTTCACTGTCCAAAAAAATTTAATCTTTGCGCCTTTGCGTGATTTTTTAGTTTTTTTTTGCAATCAGACTGCAAAATATCCGCATCCGAATGAAGAAAAATCACGTTTCTAGGAGCCCAGCTGAGCCGGGCCGCCCAGATACCGGTCGTAGATCTGCCGGACCGCCCGGGCGGCTTCAGCGAATTCATCCTCAGGCACCAGGGATTTTTGTTCCTGGAGGGCCATGCGGTGGATCCGTTTTCGCATGGTCACATAGGCCTGCTGAAGGATCCCGCTTTCCTCTCCGGAGATCAGCCCTTCCACACTCAAGCCCTCCAAAAGCCTGACATTGTCTGTCCAGTCCGCCACATCCGGATAGTTGTGGGCGTATTTCAGTGTCAGGTACTGAACCAGGAATTCAATGTCCACGATCCCTCCCCGGTCCTGTTTGAGATTAAACAACCCAGGTTCCGGAGACAGGCGCTGCTTTCGCATTTTCTCGCGCATGTCCTTTACTTCCCGGCCAAGGTCCGGGTCCTTTCGCTCCCGGCAGAGGACGGATTTGCGAATCTCCTGGAACCGGTCCATGAGAAGGGGATCTCCGGCCACCGGCCTTGCCCGGATCAGGGCCTGGTGTTCCCAGGTCCAGGCCTCTGACACCAGATATTCTTCATAGGCATCAATGTGGGAGACAATCATCCCCGAATCCCCCCCGGGACGCAGCCGCATGTCGGCCCCGTAAAGGGTGCCGGCCGCCGTGTGCATGGTCAGGATATTGATGATCCGCCTGCCCAGGTTGGCGTAAAACAGGATGGTCTCAATGGAGCGCTTCCCTCCCGAAGTGACGCCCGGTTCCCCTTTAAACAGAAAAACCAGGTCAAGGTCCGAAGTATATCCCATCTCAAACCCGCCGGCCTTGCCGTAAGCCACAATGGCGAACCCCTTTGATTGCGTATTTCCCCCATCCATTCCCTCGGGGACCCCGTATTTTTCAGTAACAATATCCCAGGCAATATCAAGGACCTGTCTTAAAACGGTCTGGGCAATATAGGTCAGGTGGTCAGACACCTTCATTAAGGGGTAGCCCCCGCTCACATCGGCTGCCGCTACCCGCAAGGTGTTCACCTGCTTAAAAATATTGAGTTCTTCAAAAATATATTCCAAATCCTGGGAAGCACTTTTTTCCATGCGGGCCGCCATATCTTTTTTTAAGGCTTCAAGCTTGGGCGGCGCATACAAGGTGGCCGGATGCATGAGCTCGTCCAGCAGTACGGGATGATGGCTTAAAAAACGGATGATCCAGGGACTTTTCCGGGCCAGGGCGATCAGGGTCTCCAGAGCGCCTTTGTTCTCCAAAAGCAGAGACAAATAGCAGGTCCGTTGTTCAATGGTAATGATCAGGTCAATAAGTTTGCCCAAAATCGCATCGGCATTGGGTGTTCCGCCGGCTTTTCGGACCAGCCGCGGCACCAGCCGGGCCAGTTTTTTCCGGCCGTTTTCCGTAAGCCCCCGGGTATGGGGGTGAACCGCCAGGGTCTGAAGCAGGCTCAACACCCGGTCCGGGTCTTCATAGCCGGACACGGCTTTGATGCCGGAGGTATACTGGGGATCATTGGCATTGAGCCATACCGACTGAAGGTCCCGGCTTTCTTTGTCCGGCTGTTCATCTTCTTCGGTGACCAGCAGCTGGGCAAAATGGGCATGAACCCGGGATAGTTCTTGGGACAGGCGTTGATGAAAGGTTTGAAAGTCCTTAAACCCCGTGGACAGGGCCAGGATAAGCCGGGACTCCCGGGATTCAGGGATATCGTGGGTCTGAAGGTCCCGGTATTCCTGGAGCCGATTTTCCACCTGCCGCAGGAATATGTAAGCTGTTTTCAGTTCGTCCCGGGTTTTGCCGGGGAGCATCTCCAGGGAAACGAGCAGGTCCAGAACCTTCAGCACCTTTGGTTCCTGCAAAGAGGGCTCTACCCCGCCCCGGATCAGCTGAAACAGCTGGGCAAAAAACTCAATCTCCCGGATGCCCCCGGCCCCTAATTTGATATTGTGTTTAAGCTTGGCGTTTTTGACCTGAAGGGCAATGCGCTGTTTCATGTCCCTGAAAGAATCAAAGGAGCCGTAGTCAAAATACCGCCGGTATATAAACGGGTTGAGCTTTTTTAACACCCGGTACCCGCCGGCCATGTCCCCGGCAACAGGCCTTGCCTTGATCATGGCGTACCGCTCCCATTCCCGGCCGTGGGCCTGGTAATACTCTTCAAAGGCTGCCGCGCTCATGACAATGGGGCCGCTGTCCCCAAAGGGGCGCAGCCGGGTATCCACCCTGAAAAAATTCAGGCCGTCGCCCGAGGAAAACAACTGGATCAGTTTGCGGCAAAGCCGGATAAAAAATTCATTGGCCGAAGATTTTTCATTGCCGGATTCGTCCCGGGTGACCCCCTCCTTTGGATAGACAAAGATCAGGTCAATGTCTGAAGAAAAATTCAGCTCCCCGGCCCCGAGCTTTCCCATACCCAGGACGATGAGCTCCATGGGCCGGCCCGTTTCATCCACGGGGGTCCCGAAGGTTTGGCACAGGCTCCGGTAAAGATGATTCAAACCTGCGGCAATACAGGCCCGGGCCAGGTTGGAAAGGTCTGCCATGGTCTCTTCAAGGCCGGCCCGCCCATTGGTGTCCCGCCAGGCAATCCGGATGGTTTCATAAAGCTTGAACCGGAGCATGACCTCTTTAAGGCCGGTTGAACCTGCCAGCCTTTTGTCAAGGCGCTGTGCATAGGTCTGGTCCGAATAGGACCGCTCAAGATCCCCTGAAGATAAAAGGTCATTGAGCAGGGCCGTATCCCGGATCAGTTGATCGGCGGCAAACTCGCTGAACAGAAACAGCCGGATCAGTTCGGATTTAAGGTCCTGACCCGTCGGCGGGTCAAATGCTGCCCCATTTTTTTCAAGGCTTTCCTGTAACCGGGAAAGCCGGCCTTCAAGCAATTGATAAAGATCAGGGTCAAGATCGGGAAAAACCGCCTCAATATCTGCCAGGGTGATGGGATTCATTTCTCTGCCTGTTTAATTATGGTTATCATCGGCCCGGATATGCCAGGGGGGTAATTTGTCTTAATTCCGGAATTACGTTAAAGAACCGTTCAGATATTTGTGTACAATACTTGAAATAAGTGTCTGATAAGGGATACCTTCTTCAATTGCCTTGATCTGGATCTGATGGTAATCCTTTTGAGAAAGACGAAGATTTATTCTTTTATCTTTTTTCAGTGTATTTCGTGCGGCTTCAATGGCTTTTTTTTTCTCCCGGCCCAAATTTTTAACCGGCTGCCACTCATCGCGTTCAATTGATTCCATCAGGTCTTTTTCTTCCTGATCAACTGGTTTAAATGAATTTTCATTGAATTTATTCATCACTCTCCTTTCAAGCCGTATTTTTTTGTGTATTTCCGGATGGGAAAAGCTGTTTTTAAAAATATTTCATCATCATTTTCTACATAAGGCACAATAACAGCATAGTTGTTGATTTCTAAAATATACATTCTTTGATTAGGGTATCCTGGATTTTCCTCAATTCCAATTATCTGGTCTAATTCAATTAAATAGGCAATTTCTTCAAAAGATATTCCACGGTCACGCTTTAAAATTTTGTTTTTCTCAGAATTCCAATTCAGATATTTCATATGACAAATATAGGCGAACGTCTGCCTTTTGTCAACACGCTTCAGAAGGATTGCCAGGGCAATCGCGTGTAAACAAAACGGCCTGTAACCCGGCAGGTTCTTTATGACGGGACCATTGATTCATGGCGTTTATGGGCGGTCAGATTGTCAAATATACTTGACAAGAAATAGGTATCATGGATGCCCCCGGAATAAACAATTTGGCAAGGCTGCCCTGGGGAAAGACGGCCGGCACCCGCCATGGAGGAAGGCGGATGCCGGAAAGGCAAGGTTTAAAAATGGGGTTTTAACGGCCACTCTTTTTTATAGACAAGTTCCTGTTTCAAGGCGCTCAGCTCCTGCATGCGGTTGATCAGGTTCACCCCGGTGAGGACCCCGTCGGCGTATACAGACAGTTTGTAACCGCCTTCCTCTTCCGGGTGGCCCTCAATCCGGGTTTCCACATGGTCCCCTGTGGGATTGATATCGCCGATCTGGGCATAGGTCCAGTCAAAAAGCGGGCTGATGTGCTGGGGAACGCCACCCGGGTAGGCACACGGGGCCTGGGCCATATTTGAACCGGCGGTCCGCCCCTGATAGCAGGCGTTGGCCCAGGTGCCGAGCCACTCCTGGCGGCCGGTCAGCAGGCTGGGTCCCTGGCAGACATCCCCTGCGGCATACAGGTCCGGGGCAGAGGTCTGCATCTGCCGGTCCACCAGAACCGCTAAGTCCATGGCCACCTGATCCGGATCAAGAAATTGACTGTTGGGCCGGATGCCGGTGCAGACCGCCACAAAATCCGCCTCTTCCATGACCGCTTCGGGGAAAAAGCAGCACACACCCTCCTCTGAGCCTTCGATGCCCTCAATACTGCATCCTAAGCGGACATCAATGCCGTGGCTTTCAAAAAAAGTTCTCAGCAATGCCGCGGCTTCAGGGTGGGCCCCCCGGGGCAGCATCTGGGGCGCGGCATCCATCAAAATGACGTCAATGTGGCGTTTGGTTAATATTTCCGCCACCTTGACACCCACCAGGGAGGCGCCCAGAACCAGCACCTTCCGGGCCTTTGCCATGGCTTTTTCCATGGAAAGCGTACTTTTGGAGGTTCGCAAGGGAAATGCAAAATCAGGGTTATCAAGGCCCGGAATGGGAGGGATGGAGACCCTGGCGCCGGTGGCCACCAGGCATTTGTCATAATGAAGGATGCCGCCGCTGCCGGTATGAACGACTTTATTTTCCGCATCGATACGCTCAACCGGCGTCCCCAGATGGCATTGCACATCATGGTTCTGATAAAAATCACGGCCGTAAGGAAAGCAGTGTTTCCAGGAAAGCATGCCCTTGAGGTAATAAGGGGCCAGCATGGGGTTGAAAGCCGCTTCTTCAGTATCCGACACCAGATGCAGGGCGCCGTCAAATCCGGCCAGGCGGATGGACCGGACCGCATGGGCCGCGGCACCGCCGTTCCCGGCGATCACAATCTGTTTAACCTGTTCGCGGCCCATCATTCAAGCATTCCGGCAGCTTTGGCCAATACTTGTGACGCCTGGGCTGATTTTTCGCTGGAGATGGTGTCCAGTTCCCCAAATTGCAACGCCCCGGTGGTGCAGGTATGGACACAGGAAGGCAGCAGGCCGTGGGCCACACGGACATGGCACAGGTCGCATTTCACCATTTTTCCCTGACTTGTAAACTTGGGAGCGCCAACGGGGCAGGCCAGGGCGCAGCTGCGGCAGCCGATACAAAGGTCCGGGTTGACATCCACTACCCCGTCTTCCGGGTGGCGGAACAAAGCGCCCGAAGGACAGACCATCAGGCAGGGGGCATCACTGCAATGCATGCAGGCTATGGAAATAGACGCCACCCGGGCCGGATAGGTGCCCTCTTCAAAACAGGTTACGGTCCTGAAACCGGTCAGATCCGATTTTTCATCATTCTGGTCCTGGCAGGCCACCACACAGGCCATACAGCCGGTGCACCGTTTCGCATCAAATGAAAAAGCCAATTGTTTGCTCATAACGTTTTTTCCTTACTCTTTCTCGGGCGCTTTTTGTATATCGCAGATCAGTGATTTAAATCCGGGAAATCCGGATATGGGGTCCAGATAGTCCGGCTCAATCAAAAGGTTCACTTCCACATTGGTCCAGCCATGGTAAATATTGGCTGCCCCCGGCGCAATGGTCCCCGTCACCTTGGCCCAGACAGTTATGGCATGCCGGGGTGTGGACAGGACGACCTGATCCCCGTCTGATATATTGCGCGCCCTGGCATCATCAACATTGATCATCACCGTGGGATTGGGGTGTAACCTGCGGTTCCAGGAATTTCTGAAGGTGCGTGAATGCACATACATGGGAAGCCGGGTCCCGGTCCCCAGCACCAGGGGAAATTTTTGGGCCATCTCAGGGGTTGAGGCAGGGCTTAAGGCCGGCTCTTTATAAACCGGCAAAGGTTCCATTCCTTCCTGGGCCAGCCGTGTGGATTCAAATTCCATTTTTCCCGACGGGGTGGCAAATCCGGTCTCCCGGTATTTGTAATATGGCGGCATTTCCAGATTTTCCACGGTGATGCCTGAAGGGTTTTGTTTAAGCTGGGCCACGGTCAGACCTGAGGGTTCCAGAATCCAGTCCAGACAAGCCTCATAGCCCTGCTGCATTAATTCATCATCCGGTGCAATCCGTTTGGCCAGTTCAAAAATGATGTCACTGTCGGGCTTGGATTCCCCAATGGGCGAAATGGCAGGCTGGGTAAGAATCACATGGTTGCAGCCGTAAAACCGCAGCTCACTTCGCTCATAAGAGGTACAGGCCGGCAGGACAATATCCGCAAGTTTGGCCGTATCCGTCATAAACAGATCCACATCAACAAAAAAGTCCAGTTTGTTGAAGGCTTCCACCAGACGGTCATTGCCCGGCCACATGCGGTGGTTATAGCCAAAGGCCAGGACCGCTTTGATGGGATAGGGATCTTCATTCAGAATCTGATCCGGCAGCTGCATGGCCTGGGATTCATGGACACACTCGGCCCAGATGGGGAATTTTTCCTGGCCGATTCTTTCGGGCATGTCCAGGACCGATTTGGGGAAAATAAATTCATCCTGCCGGGTTTTATAGCCCGTGTTCACGTGGACCCAGGTTTCCGGCACCACGTAGTTGCCCCCCGGGGCGTCATAATTTCCCGTAAGCCCGCACAAACTGATAATGGCCCTATGGTTCTGGACCCCGTTGGTATGGTGAACCGTGGGGCTGGCACTGGTCATGATGCAGGCAGCCCTGGCCTTGGCATACATGCGGGCGGCCGCCTGGATCAAATGGGCCGGAACCCCCGTAATCTCTTGAGTTTTTTCCAGTGTAAATTCTTTTGCATATTCCTTATAGGCGTCAAACCCTTTGGTCCACTGGGCCACGAACTCAGCGTCGTGCAGGTTTTCGCCAATAATCACATTGGCCATGCCAAGAGCCAGGGCCCCGTCCGTTCCCGGGCGCAACCCTAAGCGCATATCCGTAAAACGGGTCATGTGGGTGACCATGGGGCTGACTTCGATAATTTTTAAACCCTTTTCCCGGGCCGCGATAATCCGCTTGGCATTGGGTGTTCCGGCGGTAAAGGTGTTTTTGCTCCAGATCAAAAGGCATTCGGAATTTTTAATGTCCGGTCCGCCCCAGGGCCCATAGGTCAATTTGGTGGCCACATCGGTAGCGTAGTAACAGGTGCTGGATTCAGTGGCGAAATTCGGGGTTCCAAAGCTGATCCCCAGCCGCTGGGCAAAGGGGCGCAGCCATTTGGTATACCCCACCCCAAAGGCCACGGACTCAGGCCCGCTCTCGGCTTTGATGTCCAGCAGACGCCGGGCAATCTCATCGTAGGCCGCCTCCCAGGAAATGGGTTCAAATTGTCCTGACCCCCGGGGACCGGTCCGTTTTAGCGGGGTTCTGATCCGCTCCGGATTGTAGATGTACTGCCGTCCGGCACACCCTTTGGCACACAGGGTGCCCTGGTTATGGGGAAATTCCGGCATGCCCTCCACCTTGATCACCTTACCGTCTTTCACATAGGCATTGACGCCGCAGCTGGTGATCAGGCCTTCACATATGGCACAGATGGTCTTTTTTATTTCAATCCCGGTCTCTTTTCCCGGGATTTTGTTTTTTAACAAACACGCTTGGTCGAACTGCATTCATTTGCCTCCATTAGCCCTTCATTACATTGGGAAGATACAGCACAATATCAGGAAATACCATGATCAGTGCCACCACGATCAACTCCACGATAATAAAGGGAATAACACTTTTAAATATCTGTACAAGATCGGCGTCATCCACGGCGCCTTTCAAAACAAAAACATTGAGACCCACCGGGGGGGTCAGCAGACTGATCTCGATCATGATGATGACCATAATCCCGAACCAGACCCCGTCAACCCCCATTTGCTGGAGGATGGGAAAGGTTAAGGGCAGGGTCAGCAAAATCATGCTCATGGGTTCTAAAAACATGCCCAACGGAATGTACATCAGCAAAAACAGGATAATGAGCATGGTCGGCGGCGCATTCAGCGCGGTCACAAGATCAATGAACCGTGCCGCAAATCCGGCCCGGGCCAGGAACAGGGTAAAAATCTGGGCCCCGATGGAGATGGTCAGGATCATGGAACCGATCTTAACGGTATCCAGCAGGGCTTCCTTGAATACAGGCCAGGTCAGCTTTCGCCGGAAAAAGGCCATCATCAGTGCACCCAGGCAGCCCATGGCACCGGCTTCGGTAGGGGTGGCAATGCCGGTATAGATGGCCCCCATCACCGCCACAAACAAAAACAACACCCCCCAGATATTTTTAAGGGATATCAGCGAATCCACCCAGCTGATACCGGTGGCCCGGGGGCCTAATTCCGGGGTAATCACCGCTCTGAGCATGATCATTAAAATAAAGAGTACTGCCGTCAATACACCGGGCAGAATAGAGCCCACCAGAATGTGGCCCACAGACTGTTCCGTGGTAATGGCGTAAATAACCGCGATAATACTGGGCGGAATCAAGACCCCCAGGGTCCCGGCCCCGGCAATGGAACCAAGACTTAAGGCACGGTCGTATTTATACCGGTCCATTTCCGGCAGCGCCACTTTGCTCATGGCCGCCACCATGCCCACACTTGAGCCTGTTGATGCGGCAAAACCGGCACTGGCAAAGGTGGTGGCCATGGCAAGCCCGCCGGGCAGGCGGCCAAACCATTTGTACCCGGTATCATATAAATTGCTGGTAATCCCGGCGGCAAAGGCCAGATTTCCCATGAAGATAAACAAAGGGATAACCACCAGACCGTAAGAGTTAACGGAACTTAACGGGAGCAGCGACAGGGAGGCCATGGTGATTTTCGGCCCGGTGGTGACCAGCAGGCCAACGGTTCCCACCAGGGCCATGCTAAAGGCAATGTGCAGCCCCGAAGCCAGCACTAAAAGCAGCATGACAAACCCGATAATTCCAATCCACAACGGATCCATTATTCTATATCCTTTTCCAAAGTTTCAGGTTGATGCTTAGGGACTCGGAAAAAATAAATGCCACAGATTTTGCGCTGAATTTTTATTCGTACTCAAGGCGCGTTTCAGGGAGCATATTGGAATATGAGCCCTGAACCGCAACGAAGAATACGGATAAAAAGGCACGCAAAATGGGGGATTTATTTTTTTTTGCGGCCCTTAAATTCGTCATAGAGGCAGATCACAAACTGGATGCATAAAAACAATGCCCCCGCAGCAACAACCCCTTTAATGGGGTAAATCGGCAGGGGCAGCGCCCCCCAACGCACCTCCTTCATGTCCCAGGATTCCAGAAACGCGATAAAGGTCTGCCGGGTGATCAGGGCGTATACGGGCAGGGCAAGGAAATAACCGGTGATCCGCAAAATCCGCTGCCGTTCCTGGCTGAAATTGCGGGTAAACAAATCTATTTTGATATGGCCGCCAACCGCCTGGGTATAAGACATCCCGCTGAAAACAAACAGGACCAGCAGATAAGAACTGATTTCCACCACTCCCAGAATCGGACGGTTCAGCACATACCGGCAGAAAACCTCGGCGCACATCAACACCATGATCACCACCAGAACCAGGCCGGAAAGCATGCCAAGCCAGCTAATTATTTTTCTCATTTTTCACACCCGTTATTATTTTGTATCAAAGTCTCACTAACAAGCTGAAAAGACTATTTTTTTGTCACGGGCCGATGTTTGGCCGGATAACCGAAGACGGTCCATGACCGTTATTTAGTACCCCAACGGAAACCCCGTGTTTGGACGAAAAATTGTCCAGATGCAAGGCGCAGATGGGTGGCTTTTCGTTCAAACACTATTTAACCTGTTGGCCGCCCGGGCCGGAACGGTAGCTGCACCAATTTTCCAGCCCGGGGGTTGGGAAGGTTAAAGAATCACTGCACAGTGAACGGAGTTTTGTACTTGTCCTGGGGTAAATATTTTTCAATCAGTCCCCTGTAAACCTGCAGGGTTTGCCTGCCCGGAAGTTTGCGGTTTTCCATTTTCTGAATCCAGTTGTCATAAATTTTGGGAATCAAAACGGATTTGCAGTCTTCCACCACCGGGTCGGGGAAGGTGTAAAAAGTGCAATGGGCATCCTTGAGCTTACCGGTGATCTTGGTGAACAGCTGATTGGTTAACTCAACATAACGGTCCGGAACAGCAGCATTGGTTTCCTCTATGATCTGCTTGATATTGTCGGGCAGGCCATCCCATACGTCCTGGTTCATGTAGTACCCGCCGCTGGCATAACATCCCATGCGCAGCCCAACGATATTTTTGGCCACTTCCTGGAACTTAAAGGCGGCAATCAAATGGTAGGGGATCCCGGTTACCGCATCAAGGGTTCCCCGCTCCAGAGCCTCATAAACCTCGGGCAGGGGCATGGCCACAGGGGTTGCGCCCAGCAGCTTCATGGCATCATTCATCAGCCCCATGGCCCGGACCTTCTTGCCCTTTAAATCCGCAAGGGATTTAATAGGTTCAATGGATGCCATGGCCACCTCTCCGGCAGACAGGGAAATGAGAAATTTAAGATTATTTTTTTTCATCATTTTTTGAAACGGCGGATAGGTCTCATGCATTTCAGTGCAGGCTTTGTCCATCAGATAGCCGGAATCAGACTGGTACAGCAAATGAAGGCCCCCGATCAGGGGAAGCTGGGATGGATAATACCCGTCAGCCACGAACTGGATATCAGCGATACCCGATGAAACCGCTGAAAGGGCATCCATGGTTTTCACCAACGCCTGGGCAAAATAATACTCAATCTTGACGCTGCCATTGCTTTTTTTCTCGATCTCATCGCCCCACCACCTGACAATCTGTCCTTCATTGGTGGATTCAGGAAGGTAGCTTGAAAGCTTAAGTACAATCGGTTTTGTTGATTTTGCAGCCGCGTGATCAACATTCAAGAATCCCATTGCTGCCGTCATCATTGCACAGATACCGGTGATGGCGATAATTTTTCCCATAATACGCTTTTTCATGATCGCTCCTTTTTGAGTTATAAAAAAACATAGCAACCGGCAAAATGCCGTTACCATCATTTATTGGTGCTTGAATCCCGCTTTAAATTTTCAAGGTGTTCGCGAATGGCTGTTTCCGCCTTTGATAAATCCTTTTCCATCAATGCCTCCAGCATATGTTTATGGCCTTCCACGGCGTCCATGAGGCCGTCTTTTTTCAGCCCTGTTATTCTGGAGCGGATCATATCGTTCCTCAAAGACAGGATAATATTCACCAGCTGCCGGCTGCCGCTGGCCTTGGCCAGCAGTTCATGAAATTCCCCATCCAGACTTACAAAAGCCGGCAAATCACCATCCGCCAGTTTTCTTTCAGCGGTGACAACATTTTCTTTGAGGGCATGGATCTGATCTTGTGTAATCCGCTCAATGGCCCATTTTGCCGCGATGGTTTCCAGAGCGCAGCGGATTTCACAAATTTCTTCAAGCTCCCGGCGGTCCACAGCCCGGACTTTGTACCCCTTCTTGGGCAGTGCGTACAGCATTCCTTCTTTTTCCAGATAATGCAGCGCTTCCCGAACCGGTGTGCGGGAAATCCCCAGCTGCTTGGACAGGTTCAGCTCTGTCAGGATTTCAGATGGCGGTATATTGCCTTCTATGATCTGGGTTTTTACATAGTCGTAAACCCGGTCCCGGAGCGAAACCGGGGGTTTGAGCTTAATGGATGTCGATTTTTTCGGCATTGCTTACCCCCCAATAGTTTTTGGTTTACTGCGCATTGTCTTTGTTGCCTCCCCTGCCGTTAACCTCAACTTTTTATGGGTACTTGGGCTCATGTACCCAAGTACCCATAAATCACAAAATCAACCATCTTGTCAACTGTTAATCTTCCAACAGGGGATAAGCGCCAACTCGGGAATATACTAACAAATTTTTTCGGCCAGGCAGACCTATAACGAGTATGGCTTGTGTTAGCAGATAAAGGCAAACTTGCCAGGGTCTGCTCTGGATGAAATAAAGAAAAAATCCAGAGTAACTATTCAGCTATTTCTGAAAAATAAGCAAAAACCAAGGTCAGTAACTGTTCATCAGTGCTTCATATTTGTTTTATATGAAAGAATCTGCAAGCTGCTGTAATTCTTTCATGCTTTGTTGTGGGCCGAACCGGATTAACAATCCAATCGGCCCGTGGCCGTTAGTCAAGCCTTGGTAGCATACTTGATGCCGATGTTTCAGCATTCTTCGATAAAATCAATCACGACTGGATGCTGAAGTTCATTGAGCATCGTGTGACAGATAAAAGAATGCTACGGCTGATCAGGAAATGGCTCAAAGTAGGTATTGTCGAACAAAAGACAACCCAGACGCAAGTTTCATAGATGTTAAGATGATTTTTATGAGCAAAGTTAGTCTATGCAATTTTAGAAACCCAAAAAACACCGTATCTTCAAACCTAAGACAAACTTAATCACATGTTCAATAAAATTGAACACAATTTAAGTTAACCCCCAACAAAGAGAGTTTAGAATTTAATACTTACAACAAGGAGAGTTTGAGATGAAAAAACTAGGTTTATCATTATTCCTGGCCCTGGTGATGGCCCTTCCCCTGACCGCAGATGCCTCCGAAAACCCCTACAAAAAACCGGTGAAAGTCATCAGCGGCATGGCACCAGGCAGCGGACCGGGCATCAATGATGCCTTTTACGCGGACCTTCTGGCAGAAGAGCTGGGCGTGCCTGTGAAGGTGGTCTATTCCCCGGGCGCCGGAACCATTGTCTCCCATAACGAGCTTTTGTCAAACCGCGCTGACGGACAGACCATATTGATGAGCTATATTGCCGGTTCTCTCTTAAGTCCGGCCATCAACAAGACCCCCTATAAAGAAGAAGAGTTTGAAATTATCGGCAACTATGTGGGGAACGTGATCACCGCCGTTGTCCGGGAAGATTCCCCCTATAAAACCCTCCAGGACGCCTTTGACCATGCAAAAAAAACAGGGGAGCCGCTTCGTATGAACGTCACCTCCTTTTACGGCATCCCTTTTGTTTCCATGATTGCCGCCACCAACCACTTTGACATCCCGGCCAAATATACTGAAATCCGAGGGGCCTGTCCCCTGTATCTGGAGCGGGGGGATCTTGACATTCTCCTGGCCTCCCCGTTGGGATGGCTCTCTTATGCTGAAAAAGGCAGTGTCCGGGCCCTGGCCACCATGACAGCCGGCCCGAGTCTGCCCGGTGTCCCTACCCTTAAAGAGGCCGTAGGCTTTGATGCCTATGGCGGATTCCAGACCGTCATAGTAAAAAAAGGGATTCCCAGAAACAAATACAACGCCCTGGTGGCTGCCCACGAGCGGGTGATGAAGAGTGAAAAAATGAAAGAATATTCCGGAAGGACCCACTACATGAACTATTGGGCAACGCCTGAAGACTCTAACAAGCTGCGCCAGGAAGTAAAAAGCTATTTTATATACAATTTTAAAGATCCCCAATAAGGGAGATCTCCCTCCCCCCCCTGCGTCTTGGGTCAAACGGATGGTGTTATCAGCCCCAAGGGGCAGGGGGAATACTATAAAGATTTTCAGGAAGGCATAATTATGAATAAAAATGAACCCACAAGCGCAAGTGATTATTGCCAGGCAGGGCTTGGATTAACCGGCCTGATCTTGATTGGCCTTTCTCCCTGGCAGCTGGGCCTCTTTGAAACAGGCGAGGGCTGGTACAGGGGAGATCTTTTAGTGCCTTTTATCAGCCTGGGAATTATGGTTTTAGCCTCCATCCCAGCCTGGGTGCGGCTGTGGCAAAAGCGGGGCCGAAAGTTTGAGGCAGACAAAGAGGGCCTGATGCTGAGCACCCTCTATATCTTTATCTTTATGCTGATATTTATTGGCGGCCTGATTTTTGTCGGCGTTGTCCCTTCCATTCTTATCCTCATGCCAGTCACCCTCTACCTTTTAGGCCAGAGGAACTGGCTGATCATCAGCATTTCAACCGCTGTCATCACCACATTGGCATGGCTGTTTTTCATCAAAATCCTGGATCTGTATTTTCCGGATCCCCTGTTATTTGAAATTTTAGGCTGGGTATAGGGAGAAGAATATGAACGTATTTATTGAAGCCCTTCAAGCATCTTTTGCATTGGAAAATGTCCTGTTCATGCTCATCGGCACCCTGTTAGGGGCCATTGTGGGCATCATACCGGGCCTGGGGGCGCTTGTGGGAATTGTCATTATCCTGCCCATCACCTTTACCCTGGAACCCAATGTGGCCATTTCCATGCTCCTTGGGGTATATTGTGCCTGTTACTACACCGGCGCCATCCCAGCTGTACTTCTGCGCACCCCCGGCACTCCCCAGTCGCTGATCACCTGCTATGACGGTTTTCCTTTGACCCAGCAGGGCAAACCGGATCTGGCCATGTCCGCCTGTTTTACCGGCTCCTTTGTGGGCGGTATCATCAGCCTGCTGCTGCTCATCTGCATCGCCCCGATTCTGGCAAAAGCAGCCGCCTCCTTCGGGCCTCCGGAGTTCTTTGCTGTGGCGCTTTTCGGCATGTGCTTTGTGGTCATGACCGGCCGGACCAACATGGGGCTGAGTGTGGCCCTGGCCGCCCTGGGGATTTTCATCAGCACCATTGGCTATGATGACGCCACCATGTTTCCCAGATACTGCTTCGGCATTGATGCCATCCAGCGGGGCATCGACCTGGTTCCCCTGGCCATGGGCCTGTTCGGCGTATCCCAGGCCATGAACCTGGCCGGGAAAAAAATCCTGCCCGACGGCACCTCCCTTTCCAGTGCCAAACGCCTGGATTTCAGCAATATTGTCAAATGCTTCAAATACTGGAAAACCATGGTTTTCAGTGCCTTCTCCGGCACCTTTGTGGGGCTGATTCCCGGCACTGGCGCTCTGCTGGGATCCCTGCTGGCCTATGAAGGCTCCAAACGGATCACCAGCAAGGAGCCGGAACGGTACGGCACCGGCACCCCTGAAGGCATTCTTGCCTCCGAAGCCGGCAACAACGCCACCCCGGCAGGCGCCCTGATCCCTTTGCTCACCCTGGGGATTCCAGGCGATGTGGTCTCCGCCCTTCTTGGGGTGATCTTCATTACCAACGGTATTTTCCCGGGGCCCATGCTGATTTCCAGTGAGCCGGTATTGATCACAGGAATCTATATCTCCCTGCTCTTTGTCAATGTGGTGGCCTTTGTCATTCTGGCCCTCTGGCTGAGAGCCTGCATCCATGTGGTGCGGGTACCCGGGGATGTCCTGAGCGTGAGTATCACCATCCTTGCCTTTTTAGGGGTCTACGCGGTGAATTCCTCGCTCAACGACATCTATATCACCCTTTTCTTTTCAGTACTGGGCTACCTTTTTTTACGGCTCAAATGGCAGATTCTGCCACTGATTCTCGGGGTGGTTCTGGGCAATATTATCGAAGTGCGCCTGCGCAACACGTTGGGATTGTCCGACGGGGACATCTTTGTGCTGTTCACCCGTCCCCTTTCCTGCTTTTTCATGATCTGCACCATCATGACCATAGTGATCCCCTTTGCCCTGGGCATCCATAAAAAACGCAAAGCCCGAAAACAGGCCCGACTCAATACCGGCATGATCTGATGATTTGCACAAAACAATAAAAACAAAAGCAACACCCTGTTATCCAAGGAGAAAAAATTGAGCAACAAAGTAACCTATATCCGTGAAGAACACCTGATCCTCCAGCAGGCCCAGGCCGAAGAAAATTTTTTAAAAGAATTTGAAGCCGGGCAGTTTACCTTGGAAAATCCCCATATTGTATTAAACCCCTACCTGATCAACCCCTTGTGCGCCCTTGTGATGTTTAAAACCCCTGAAGCAACGCGCTCCACCCTCACCATAAAAGGCAAACGCTTTGCCACAGAAGATATCACCCACACCTTTGGGGCCGGCACCACCCATATTCTGCCGGTGCTGGGATTGTACGAAGATTTTGAAAATACCCTTGTCATCACCCTGGAAGACGGCAGCAGTTCCCGGGTAAAGGTCACCACAGGCCCACTGCCGGCCCAGGTGAGCCGCTGCCTGAACATTTTCACCTCAAAAGATTATCTTAAAGATGATCTCATGTTTTTGAGCACAGCCGGCAAGAACCATCCTGCGGCCTATGATTATAAAGGCGATATTCGCTGGCTTTTGACGGTCAACACCATGTTTGACCTGAAGCGGGCCAAAAACGGCAACCTGCTCACCGGCTCCTACCGGTTCTGCCGCATGCCCTACAATGCCACCGGCCTTATCGAACTGGACATGACAGGCAAAATTTACAAGGAGTACCGCCTGCCGGGCAACTACCACCATGACCAGTGGGAAATGGAAGACGGCAACCTGCTGATCCTGACCCAGGACTTTCACACCGAAACCGTGGAAGACCAGTGCGTGCTGGTGGATCGCAACACGGGTGATATTTTGAAAACCTGGGACTATAAGGATGTCCTTCCCCAGAATGTGGCAGGTTCCGGCTCCCAGGATGCCCATGACTGGTTCCACAACAATGCGGTCTGGTACGATAAGAAAACCAACTCCCTCTCCTTTTCCGGCCGTCACCAGGATGCCATTATCAACCTGGATTATGATTCCGGCCGGCTCAACTGGATCATCGGTGACCCTGAAGGCTGGCCCCAGGAGATGGTGGACAAATATTTCTTCACCCCGGTAGGGGATGTGGAAAATTTTGACTGGCAGTATGAGCAGCATGCCTGCCTCATTACCCCCCAGGGGGATGTGATGTGTTTTGACAACGGACAGTACCGGGCAAAAGCCAAGGAAAACTATATTAAAAACTGCGATAACTTTTCCCGGGGGGTCCGCTACCGTATTGACACGGACAAAATGGAGATTGAACAGGTCTGGCAGTATGGAAAGGAAAGGGGCCAGGAATTCTTCTCTCCCTACATCTGTAATGTGGAATACTATGATGACGGCCACTACATGATCCATTCCGGGGGCATTGGCTTTAAAGACGGCAAGGCTGCGGACAGCCTGGGCGCCTATCTGGATAAAACAGACCCCGGCGTTGAGCTGCGCTCCACAACCGTAGAGGAAAAAGACGGGGTGGTGATGTATGAACTGCAGACCCAAGGCAACTTCTACCGGGCAGAAAAGCTCCCCCTCTATCATGACGGTGAAAACCACTGTCTGGGAGCGGGGAAGCTTCTGGGCAAACTGGATGTCACCCCCACCTTTGACACCACTCCCGATGCCCGGGAAACCCAGGGCCAGCCGGATGCCTGGCATGATGTCCGTATTGAGGAAGATGAAGACCGATTCGTTTTCCACGGCAAATTTGAGCGCGGCACCCTGGCCATGCTCTGCCTGGAAGGCGATGCCGAAGATCGGTCCTATTTTATCAACACCTCAGCGGTATCCAATCTGGCCATGTGCTCCGGCGCCTTTCTGGAGGACGATGACCGGGATGTTAAAATGAATGTCAGCAAAGAGGGGCTGAAGGGCAGGTATACGCTCAAGCTCATTATCAATGAGACCAAGTACAACCTGGGCATCTGCGTTTTTGCCGGATAAACAGCAGTGCGGCAGATCGGTGCTTTCGTCAAATCTGCCATACCCCATACAAACCACCAAAGGAAACCACATGAAACTATACGACACCATAATCATTGGCGCTGGTCCTGCCGGTATGACTGCAGCCATATATGCCAAACGGGCCAACCTTGATCTTCTCCTGTTGGACAAACTGGCCCCGGGCGGCCAGATGCTCAACACCAATGAGATCGAAAATTATACCGGCGCAGGTATCTTGAACGGTGCAGAACTGGCCATCCAAATGTATACCCACACCCAGGAGTTAGGGGTGGAGTTTGACGAAAAAACCGTAGTGGCCATTGAAGACAATGGGGCGACCAAAACCCTGGTATGCCTGGAGGACGACACACGGCTTACAGCCAAAAGCGTGATTGTGGCCACCGGTTGCCTTCCCCGTACCCTCAATGTGCCCGGGGAAGAAAAGTTTACCGGTAACGGCATTTCCTGGTGCGCCATCTGTGACGGTCCCCAGTACAAAGGCAAGGATGTGGTGGTCATCGGCGGCGGTAATTCTGCTGTGGAAGAATCCATCTATCTGGCCTCCTTTGCCAACTGCGTTACAATTGTCACCCTGTTTGATCTCACAGCTGACCCTGTGGCCTGCGACCGCCTCAGAGCCCTTCCCAACGTCACCGTACACCCCTATCAGGATATCCTGGAGTTCACAGGCGATCAAACCCTTGAAGGGGTTAAATTTAAATCCACCCAGACAGGGGAAGAGCAATATGTACCCTGTGACGGGGTATTTGAATATATCGGCTTTACCCCAATGACCCAACTGGTCAAGGATCTGGACCTGTGTGACCGTATGGGCAACATTGAGGTGGACCAAGGAATGCAGACAAAAATCAACGGGATTTTCGGTGCCGGAGATGTGGTAACCAAAGAACTGCGCCAGATTGTAACGGCCTGTGCCGATGGTGCCATTGCCGCCCAGAACGCCTTATCTTATGTTAAATCCCTTTAACAAACGAATTGAAGAAAGTATCCCGGGCCGGCCCGGTTGCCGGGACTGCCCGCCCTTTTTTCACAGACACAGGAGACCCTGTCATGATTATTGAAATTACAAGCGAAGAACAATTTAAAGATCTGGTTGGAAGCGGAAAAGTGCTGCTGGAATTCTATTCCAAAACCTGCGGCCCCTGTAAAATGCTCTCCTTTGTTCTCAAGGACGTGGACAAAACCGTGGAAGACTGCAACATTCTCACCATTGATTTTGATGAATTCGAAGACCTCAAGCAAGCCTATAACGTGGCTGGATTCCCTACCATGATCATGCTGAATGATGGTAAGGAAACCGACCGTCTCCAGGGCCTGAAACAAAAACGGGCCATCATTGAAACCATTCAAGCAGCTTAATTTACTATCAGGAGTCCGATAATGAATTACAATCTACCCAAAGTTCAGTATAAACGCATTGATCATCTGGTCACCCAGCAAAACGAAAATGAAGCAAAATTCATGGCCCGGTTCAAATCCCGGAACAATGGATTTGATGATCCCATGATTGTTGAAAACCCCTATCTGATCAATCCCCTGGCCGCCCTGGTTCTGTTCAACACCACAAAAGCCCTTTCGGCAAAAGTCACGGTCAAAGGCAAAGACAGCACAGCAGATCTCACCCATACCTTTCCTGCAGCAGACAGCCACATTCTTCCCATACTGGGGCTGTACCCCTCACAACCCAACACAGTTGTTATTGAACTGGCAGACGGCCAAACCCAGACGCTGACCATCCAGGGCGGAGATCTGCCGGAACTCACCCAGAAGGTGGAAAAAATATTTACCACCCCCGAGTACATGGCAGGCTCTTTCATGTTTGTCTCGGCCGCCGGCAAATCCCTGCCCGGCGGCTACGACCACAAGGGCCACTGCCGCTGGACCCTGGCGGAAAACTTTGTATTTGACATGAAGCGGGCCAGAAACGGGAACCTGCTTTGCGGTTCCTACCGCTACTCCCGGGTGCCCTACCATGCCACGGGCATCTGTGAAATCACCATGGCCGGTAAAATCATCAAGGAGTACCGTTTACCCGGCAACTACCACCATGACCAGTTTGAAATGGAAGACGGCAGCCTGCTGGTGCTTACCCAGGATTTTCACCGGGACACCGTGGAAGATATGCTGGTGAGAATTGACCGGGATTCAGGTGAAATTCTGGACACCTGGGATATCCGGCAACTTTTGCCCATGGATGCGGCCAAGTCCGGATCCTGGAGTGAACATGACTGGTTCCACTGCAATGCGGTCTGGTACGATAAAAAGACCCATTCCCTCTCCCTTTCCGGCCGCCATCAGGATATCATCCTCAACATTGATTACGACACCTCACAGATCAACTGGATGCTGGGGGACCCGGAAGGATGGCCGGAAGAGCTGGTGAGAAAATACTTTTTCACCCCGGTGGGCCAGGACGGATTTGACTGGCAGTATGAACAGCATGCCTGCATGATTCTGCCGGACGGGGATGTGATGTGCTTTGACAACGGGCACTGGCGCGCCAAATCCAAGGAGAATTACCTGAAAAACAAGGATAACTTCTCCAGGGGTGTAAGATACCGCATTGACACCAATGAGATGACCATTGAACAGGTCTGGCAGTTCGGCAAGGAAAGAGGGCGCCACTTTTACTCCCCCTATATCTGTAATGTGGAGTATTATGATGAAGGCCACTATATGGTTCACTCCGGCGGTATCGGGTATGTGAACGGTGAAACCACAGAGCATCTGCTGCCCGCATTCCTGGACCCCACCGATCCCACCCATGAGCAGAAGAGCGTCACTGTGGAGATCAAGGACGATGTGGTCATGTACGAAATGCATCTGCCCAGCCAGTTCTATAGAGCTGAAAAACTGCCCCTCTACCATGACCAGGACAACCTGTGCATCGGCCAGGGCCAGGTGGTGGGCTCTCTGGATGTTACCCCGGAATTTGATACCGTACCCGATGCCGATGAAACCAATGAAGCACCGGACGCCTGGAACCAGATCCGCATTGTTGAAGAAGAGGACCGGTTCACCTTTCACGGCCGGTTTGAAAAGGGCACGCTTTTAATGCTCTGCCTGGAAAATGAAAAGGAAACCCACAACTACTATATTTCCACCACGGCACGGCCGGCCCTGGCCATGTGTGTGGGATCGTTCATGGAAGCTGATGACCGCGTCATCTCCATGAATGTCAGCAAACTGGGTTTTACCGGCACCTTTGCAGTAAAATATATCCTCAACGATAAAAAATTCAACACCGGTATCAGCATTACCCTAGAATAATCTTTGACGGAAGATGAATTTGAAGATCACTATGATTGCCTGTCCCGGCAGATACCGGGGCAGGCAATATGTTTAATACCGGAGAGACAATTCCCGCTGTACCACCATTTCCAGGCTGGCTTTATCCAGAAGCTCAATATTGCGCCTGCTCCTGTCAATAAACCCTTCCTGGCGCAATGCCTTGATCACCTTGGCCACGGTAATCTTGTGCAGGGAAAGAAAGTTGGCCATTTCATTCTGGGTGAAGCACTGGGGCAGGATCCATCTGCCTTCACGATACTCACTGAACTCCACCAGCATGGCACAGATCCTGACCGGCGCATTTTCACAGGTGAAAAGAGATGCATGTTCCAGCATATTGGACATATTCTGGGCAAGGGCACCCGTGATATCCGCATAGGTTTCAGGGTGCTCTTCAAGCAGTTGCCGTAAGGCCCTTCTGTCAAGTATATACAAGGTGGCATCGGTCATGGTCCGGATCCGGATCCGGGATTTGTAGATATGGGATTCAGGAAATTCAGACTCCGGCAGAAGATGCCGAATAAACCCCATGATATTTCCTTTTTTAAAATATAAAAAAGCCCGCTCATCCCCATCAGGGGTTACGGTTCCAAGGCTGCAGATCCCGGACTCTAGCACAACCGCAGAGTAGCGGGTGATATCCAGTTCATGCCCTGCAGGAAATTCTTTTTTTTTACCAGCCTTCCTGAACAGCTCCAGATAGTTGCCTTTTCTCCAGAACACAGCCCCCCCAAATTACTATTTTCCAGTACCCATAACATACCTGAAAGCAGGACCTTAAGGCTGGATTAAAAATAGGATAGAAAGACGCTTTTTGTCAAGAAAAGTATGCACCGAAGTCCTGAATGAGCGAAGATGAGGCACTGCTGAATAGTTACTACTTTTTTATTGTTTCATAACAATAAGCCGCACGGCCACCTACTGCCTGGTAGTCTTCCGGAGAAAAAACACATATACCGCCTACAGGTTGCGATAGTGATCTTACTTTCAACTCATCATAGGGCATAACTTCCATATATTTCTCATTCCAGTCAAAGGGCAGCCCCGGATTCGTAACAACATTATACGTGCTTTGGGGAGACCCGAACGTATATACGCCAATCCAGTCAACAGGGAACAAGGTGTTGACCAAAGACTCAAGCAGCTGAGGGAACTCTTTGTAGTTATTTGTATAAATCAGGGATTGCTGAATCTCTCTTAGTACTTCAACAGCTTTCAGTTTAAGGCGATTAGATATCAATGGTATTTATGCAGCGTTCAACATGTTCAATTTTGCTGAGATCTTTTTAATTCAAAAAAATAACCGTCCAGGTTACGGGATTTCCCGATACCAGATAGAGACTTGACTTCTGGACCCATTTAGATTCAAATAGATTTCTTATCTGCTTGTTTTTTAAGGCGTATGTATTATATTAAATCGATTTAATATATATATTACATTGTATTATTATTTTCTTGACAATGCGGTCTCTGTCATTCTATTAATGGGTTGCTTTAAAGCGATTTTTAAAAAATCCCCTAATTTTGAACCCGAAACTGCAAAAGGTGAGAACATGAATTTTTTTAGACATCTGATATGGCTTGTCTGTTTCCTGACAGCTCTGGCGGCGGTGCCTGCCTTTGGGGCAGACAATTCCAAAATCATCATTGGCACAAGGTCAGAACCCTCCATTGACCCCCATTTCCTTTATACAGAACCCAACATCGGCTATGCCAAGCATATTTACGGCCGTCTGGTGGGCAGGGATAATGATTCCCGCAGGGAAGCCGATCTTGCTGTCTCCTGGCGGGCCATTGATGACCTCACCTGGGAGTTTAAATTAAGAAAAGGCGTCAAGTTCCAGGACGGTTCGGACTTTACAGCCGATGATGTCCTTTTTTCCATCAAGCGTATTCCCAATGTACGCAATAATCCGGGACCCTATGCCGGGAACTTAAGGTCCGTTGTTGATGTGCAAAAGGACGGGCCCTATAAAGTTATTATCAAAACCGACAAGCCCAACCCCGTATTGCCCACCCAGATGCACAACGTCTCCATTGTCTCCTCAAGTGTGGGTGAAGAAGTTAGAACAGAAGATTTCTCATCCGGGAAAGCGGCCATTGGTACTGGCCCGTATAAATTTGTGGAATATGTGCCCGGCGATCATCTGACCCTGGAACGGTTTGACGGCTATTGGGGACCCAAACCAAAATTCAAACGGGTGGTGTTTAAAATTATCAGCAATGATGCTGCCCGGGTGGCAGCCTTGCTGGCCGGAGATGTGGATCTCATCGATTTTGTTCCTCCCACTGAGGTGGCCCACCTGACCAAAAATGAAAAGATCAAAATTTTCAAACGTCCGGCAGACCGGGTGATCTTTTTCCACATGGACAGCGTTCGCGATGTCTCTCCTTATGTCACCGATAAAGATGGAAAACCTCTGGCAGAGAACCCCTTGAAAGACGTGCGGGTGAGAAAGGCCCTCTCTTATGCCATCAACCGAAAAGCCATCTGCAGCCGGGTAATGGAAGGGTTGTCTGCTCCCGAAAGCCAGCTGGTGCCCACGGGATGGTTTGGCCACAGCCCAAATATTCAGGTGGATCCCTATGACCCTGAAAAGGCTGAAAAACTTCTGACACAGGCGGGGTATCCTGACGGCTTTGGAATAACCATCCATGGACCCAACGACAGGTATGTCAACGACTATAAGGTTTGCCAGGCCGTAGCCCAGATGTTTGCCCGGATCGGTTTGAAGGTCAAAGTGGAAACCATGCCCAAAAGTGTCTACTTTGGCAGCTATGTGCCGCCTGACTCAAAATTCAGTTTTGCCATGCTGGGCTGGGGAACGTCGGCCACCTGCGAGTCCATTCACGGCCTGACAGGTTTTGTGCATACCTATAATAAGGAAAAGGGTATGGGGGCTTATAACCTGGGCTATTCAAACCCTGACGTTGACAGGATAATTGAAGATGCGGTCACTATCGTGGATAGTGCGAAGCGTGAAAAGATGCTGAATAAGGCCATGGAAACGGCCATGGCGGATATGGCGGCCATTCCCATGCACACCCAGTATACGGTTTCGGCAGGGCTGAAATCCGTTGATTATACGGTGCGCCCGGATGAGATGACCTTGGCCTATAATGCGCGTCCGGCAAAATAATTTGTACTAATATGACCCTGTTCATTGTAAGACGGCTGATTCAGATGGTGATCACCCTGGCGGTGATGTCACTCATAGTCTTTGTGGGTATCTATGCCGTGGGAGATCCGGTCAGATTGCTCATCAGCCCCGAAGCCAGCCAGCAGGAACGAATCGACGCCACCCGGTCCCTGGGCCTGGATAAACCTTTGACCGCTCAGTACCTGCACTTTCTCAAAGGGGCGGTCAAAGGGGACTTAGGCAATTCGTACATCCATAATATACCGGCGCTTAAGCTGATCATGACCCGGCTGCCGGCTACCATGGAGCTTGCGGTATGTGCCATTGTTCTCTCCATCGCTTTTGGTATTCCGTTGGGACTTCTGGCGGGCATATATCCTGATTCAACCCTGTCCCGTTCTATCATGGTGGGGTCCATTTTCGGATTTAGTCTGCCAACGTTCTGGGTGGGGCTGATGATGGTGCTGATCTTTTCTGTTCATCTTGGATGGCTGCCAACCTCCGGCCGTGGCCAGACCGTGGAGGTCATGGGAGTCGCATTCAGCTTCTTCACTCTGGACGGTCTCAAACATCTGATGCTGCCGGCCATCAATCTGTCACTGTTTCCCATGGCCCTGGTCACCCGGCTGACCAAAGCGGGTGTAAGCGAAATTTTACAACAGGACTATATTACCATGGCCAGGGCCAAGGGACTGACCGAACTTCGTATTATGGGTGTGCATGTCCTTAAAAACACGCTCATTCCCATCATCACGGTGGTCGGTCTGCAGTTCGGCGTACTCCTGGCATTTGCCGTTGTCACGGAAAGCGTATTTGCCTGGCCGGGCATGGGAAAGCTGATCATTGACTCAATCAATATGCTGGACCGTCCTGTGGTGATCTCCTATCTTCTGATCACGGTGGTGCTGTTCATGGGTATTAACTTTTTTGTAGATGTTATTTATTCTGTGCTCGATCCGCGGGTCCGGCTGGGGGACCGTGAGGCATGACTCACCTGTTTTCAAAGAAAAAAACAGCATATGCCGATAAAAGCCCCTGGCTTCTTATCTGGGATGATTTTTCCGACAGCCGGGTAGCGGTGATTTCCCTGGCTGTTTTAGGCATTATTCTGTTACTGGCCCTGGCAGCGCCCTGGCTCTCCATGCAGAATCCTTACGATCTTGCTCAGATCAGCATCATGGACTCACGACTTGCACCGGGTGAAACCAGTATGGAGGGGACCACCTTCTGGCTGGGCACCGATGACCAGGGCCGGGATATGGTAAGCGCCATTTTTTACGGGCTTCGCATCAGCCTCTGGGTGGGTATTGCCTCGGGTGTAATCGCCTTTTTTACCGGGACCTTTATCGGGCTTTTGGGTACCTATGCCGGCGGGTGGATTGATGCGCTGATTATGCGTGCCGTGGATATCCAGCTGGGATTCCCTCCCATTTTGATATCGCTGATTCTTCTGGCGCTTCTGGGCCGGGGTACGGACAAGGTTCTGCTGGCCCTGGTGTTGAGCCAGTGGACCTTTTATGCCCGTACCGTGCGAGCCACAGCTCTTGTGGAGCGCCAGAAAGAATACATGGAAGCGGCCCGTGGAATGAAGATGCCGGCGGCTGTAATCTTGATGCGCCATCTGATGCCCAACTGTCTGCCTCCGTTGATCGTGGTCTCCACGGTGAATGTCGCCAATGCCATCCAGCTGGAGGCCACGCTCTCTTTTCTCGGGGTGGGGCTTCCTGTGACCCAGCCCTCCCTGGGACTGCTCATAGCCAATGGCTTTCAGTATATCTTAAGCGGCCAGTACTGGATCAGTGTTTATCCGGGTATAGCGCTGCTCATTACTGTGGCCAGTATCAACCTTGTGGCAGACCGTTTGCGTGACATACTGGATCCGAGGAATAAAAGATGACCCGCCAGACAGCAGACTTTGAGATCAGGGACCTTTGCACTCATTTTTTTTTGAAGTCCGGCACGGTCAGGGCAGTGGACGGTGTCAGCTTTAAAGTGGCCCAGGGCGAAGTTTTCGGGCTTGTGGGGGAGTCAGGGTCCGGAAAGACCATAACGGGGCTTTCCATTCTGGGGCTTGTACCATCTCCGGGAAAAATCGTGTCAGGGTCTGTCCTCCTTAACGGTGTGGATTTAACCCGGATCCCTTCCTCACAATTGCGAAAGGTCAGGGGCCGGGATATGTCCATGATTTTTCAGGATGCCATGACAGCGCTCAATCCGGTGCTGCGGGTCGACACCCAGATGGTTGAAGCCATTCAAAACCGAGACAGAATTTCTAAAAAAGAGGCGTTGAAACAGGCGGTTAACGCCCTGGAGCGCGTTGGAATCCCGGCCCCTGAGAAGCGTCTTAAATCTTATCCCCACCAGTTTTCCGGCGGGATGAGACAACGGCTGTGCATCGCCATTGCCATGATCAACCACCCTAAACTTGTGATTGCAGATGAACCCACCACGGCCCTGGATGTTACCATCCAGTCCCAGATCCTGCACCAGATCCAAAAGCTTTGCCGGGATCAGGGCAGCAGTGTGATCTGGATCTCCCACGATCTGGCGGTGGTGGCAGGCCTGGCAGATCAGATCGGGGTGATGTATGCCGGAAAAATTGTGGAGATGGGTCCCGCTGACACGGTGCTGGACAGAAGCCTTCACCCCTATACAGCCGGCCTGATCAATTCAGTGCCAAGCGGTGCCAGGCGCGGGCAGCCCCTGGAACAGATTCCGGGAAGCGCGCCCTCCCTTGCCAACCTGCCTGAAGGGTGCGCTTTTAAGGAGCGCTGCAGCCGGGCAGGAGATCTTTGCAAAAAGACGGTTCCCATGAGGTCCATGGGGGGGAACCACTGGGTGCGGTGTCACTATCCCGGCAATGAAAGGCAGATCCCATGACACAGAACCCTGAATCCAGTGCCCTGATGCAGATCCGGCATGTGAGCAAAACATTTACCAAAGAGCCGGACATCATTGCCCGCATGTTTCAGAAAGCCACAGGCCGGAATTATGAAACGTCGGTCCATGCCGTGGATGATGTCTGCCTTGATATTCTGCCCGGCGAAGTGGTGGGCCTTGCCGGGGAGTCAGGCTGCGGCAAATCCACTCTGGGCCGTATTACAGCCGGGCTTTTGCCCCCCACCAGCGGTCAGGTTCTGTTAAACAATGAAACGCTTTGCGGTCAAAAAACCGGGAAGAGGGAACATCAGGGCCTGCAGGTCCAGATGATTTTCCAAAATCCATTTGCCTCTTTAAACCCCAGGATGCGCATCCGGCAAATTATTGGAGAAGCCCCTTTATACCACGGTATTGTCACCAAAAAAGAGCTGGACGGCTACCTGGATTATCTCATGGCCCAGTGCGGGCTGGATCCCTCTTATAAACACAGGTTTCCCCATCAATTCTCCGGGGGGCAGCGCCAGCGTATTGCGATCTGCAGGGCTCTGGCCGTTAAGCCGGCTTTTGTTGTATGCGATGAGATGGTTTCAGCCCTGGACGCCTCCATACAGGCCCAGATTATCAATTTGTTTAATGAGCTGAAACAGGAACTGAATCTTACCAGCCTTTTTATCAGCCATGACATGGGTATCGTGGAGCATATCAGCGACAGGGTGGTGATCATGTATCTGGGCCGCATTGTCGAGGCCGCCGGAACCCAAGTGTTATTCAATACCCCGGGACATCCATATACCCGAACCCTGATTGATCAGGTTCCCCGGCTGGACCGGCGGCATTTTGATTTTCAGCCGGTGGCAGGTGAGATCCCATCTCCCTTGTCACCGCCTCCGGGGTGTCATTTCCACCCCCGGTGTTCAAAACGCCGCTCAAAATGTGCCCGGCACCGACCGGAACTCAGGCAGATCTCTTCCGGCCACTGGGTGGCCTGTCATCTGTTCGACTGAATCAAACGGCAGCAACTGGAACAGACCTTAATTTCAAATATCATTTATCTTGTGGATACATTGACATGGAATCTCTTGAAAAAAAGAAAATTGCCATCACCGGCGGCACATTAATCGACGGCACCGGCGGTGATCCTTTGCCCGATTGTAATATCACCATTGAAGCTGGCTTGATCAAAACCATTGGACCGGATCCTGCACCCGGCGATCTATCGGGATATGAGTGCTATGATGCCCGGGGGAAAACGGTGATGCCCGGTCTTATCGATGCGCACACTCACTTATGGGGCGTTACTTCCCTTGACACATTGACCTGGACTTTGGATCATCCATGCCTGCGCACTGCCCGGGCCAGCATGGATGTCTGGCGGCTTTTGGACAGCGGCTTTACCACGGTGCGAGATCCCGGTACTTATATCAGCATATTTCTCAGGGATGCTGTGAACGAAGGGGCTTTGCCCGGCCCCCGGATTCTCTCCGCCGGAAAGGTGATCACCCAGACCGGAGGCCACGGGGATCCCACCCATAATTTGCCCCAGTCCTGGGTGGAGGAACGGAGTATATGCCGGGTGGCCGACGGGGCCGACGACTGCCGAAGGGCTGTCAGAGAGCAGATCCGGGAAGGGGCGGATATGATCAAGATCATGACCACGGGCGGTGTCCTGTCTGACCGTGATAACCCGAAGTTTACCCAGTTCTGCCTGGAGGAGATCCAGGCCATCACCGAAGAGGCCCATGCCCGGGGTTACCTTGTGGCAAGCCACGCCCAGGGCACCAAAGGGATAAAAAATGCCCTTCGGGGCGGGGTGGATACCATTGAACACGGTAACGGTCTGGATAACGAAGCCATAACGCTGATGCTTGATACCGGCGCTTTTTTGATTCCAACCCTGGCCGTGTTCCAGGCGCTGCTTGACGGCGGGCCGCACTGCGGGGTCAAGCCCCGGCACCTTTCAAAGGTGGAAGCCATCAAAGAAATCCACCAGAAAGCCTTTTTTACGGCCTGGAAAGCCGGGGTGAAGATCGGGCTTGGTACGGACTATCTTTTAACCCCCCAGGTTACAGGAACGGTTATGGGCAGCCATGCAAAGGAGTTGGCGCTCTATGTCGAAGCCGGATTATCCCCCATGGATGCCTTGGTATGTGCCACCCAAAATAATGCAGCCGCCCTGGGGCTGGAAAAGATCACCGGCACATTGGAACCGGGCAAAAGTGCGGATCTGCTCATTGTCGACGGCGATCCCCTTGGTAATATCACGGTGCTCCAGGATCCGGACAGACTGGTTCATATTTTCAAGGAAGGCTGTGTGGTGCCCAGATTGCCCCGATTATAATATCATTTCTATGGGGCTATTGTCGTTAACCCGGGTTAGACTATTTAGTGTTTGAACGAAAAGTCGCCCATCTGCTGCGTTGCAAAAAAATTTGCAATCCTCACAACCCCTATGGTTGCTCCGGTTGCAAATTTTTTTTGCGCCTTGCATCTGGGCAACTTTTCGCCCAAACACGGGTTTTCGTTCAGACACTATTTAATCAGCAGGCTTTGAATGGTTGGCTGAAATTTATTTTTGATCAGCGGCGAACCAGTTGTTTCAGATAGCCAATAACGCTGTCCCGGTCTTCAAGACCCGGTGCCCCCGCTGCCCTGGTGGTGGCAAAATCGTTATTGATATTGTTGATTACATTCGCATTGGTTGTGGCAAATCCCACAAACCTACCGGTGCCCGAGTCATTTGGAACCGAACCGTGGGGTGGAATATAGGTCATCAGCAGCCGGTCTGTCCGGGTTTTGTCCGTTTGGCCTTTTTTCAGTACAATCATGAAGGTTGGGCAGTCCCGGGTGATATGGACCCGGGCATTTTCACAATTTTCCAGGCATTGGATCAGGTTTTCCACATGTTGTTTGCGCCACTGTTTTTCCATGGGATCCGTGCATTCCAGTACATAGGTTTCAAGGCAGTCCCGGCAGATATATTGAATCACTCTGGCGTGTTTGAGATTTTGCATTAAAAAGTGATTCCGTTCCAGATTGATCGCCTCCAGCAGATCCGCCGCGATGGGGTGGTTTCCCAGTGCGTGACGTTCGCTGTAGCTTGCATGGCCTTTGGCCCGCAGGGAGTGGGTGGGGCGTGAGGAGATGATATGCAGATCTCCCGGGATCCGTTCAGCTGAAAGCATCATCAGGTCCAGCCGGAAGCGGTCCCGCAAAGGAATCATGGCCGAAGAAAATTTCACCTTCTTTGAGATGTCAACGATTATGGGAATATCATTGGGTGACAAAAATGCCTGGTCAAAGATATTCAGTAACTCATCGATTTTTTCCAGTGTCAGGTTGAACGCAATGGAAAGCGCCAGGGTTTTGCCCCTTGAAACATTGACAATATTTCCAAGTTCAAGATCCCGGATATAAGTATTCGAAAGGCCTGAAATTCCGGCAATCTGATTTCGGGGCATTTGGCTGCTTTCCAGAAGAACCTTTATTTTATCCGAACGTAGTTTCAATATCTGATTAATTTTTTCTTCAGATGTCATCTTCAATCATCTTTCAAACATGTTATCCGGCTTTCTTGACCTCTGGCAAAGAAATATACCGTTGATTTTTCCAGGAAAAACTGGGCAAAATTAACAAAAATATTAAGCCTTGTAAATATGTTCAATTTTCCTGAAGCCACCGTTCTAATCATCCTTTTTCTGTAACTGTTCATCAGTGCTTCATAGTTGTTTTTATATGAAAGTCTCACTAACATCCTGCGAAGACTTTCATTTTTTGTTGTGGACGATTCTTGGTTGGATAATCCAAGCCGTCCGTGACGGTTATATGAAAGTCTCACTAACGTCCTGAGAAGACTTTCATTATTCGTTGTGGGCGGTTCTTGGTTGGATAACCAAGGCGGCCCGTGGCCGTTTATATGAAAGAATCTGCAAACTGCTGTAATTCTTTCATGCTTTGTTGTGGGCCGAACCGGATTAACAATCCAATCGGCCCGGTTTCTTCCCTTTAGGGTATGGCCGTTAGTCAGGACTTCGTAGCATACTTTTGCTATGTGAGAAGGCCTTAAATGAGCGAAGATGGGGCACTGCTGAACAGTTACAAAAAAATTGAGTTTCACACGAATTACTCATGATTCGCGAACAATCAACGCATATTGAAGTGATAAATGAACCTTTGGGCATCAAGGTTGTAAGAATGTCCCGGGTGTCCCCCGGATTATGGGTTAAAAAATGGTCCAAATACAAGGCGGGCCAAAAGACAAGCAAGATGCATTATTTATTTTTGTGCAATGCCTTAAGGCCTGAATGAAAGGTAAAAAGTGAAAATACTTGTTTTCAGTTCATACAAAAGTGCCTGGAACAGTGTTCGCCCGGAAGCTGAAATTTTTATTGAAATCGCTAAATTGGGGCATAGTGTCTGTATTGCAACCCAGGCTGATTCAGAATATGTAAACCGTTTTATGGAACATAATATTCGGATTATCGATTGCTACCCTGAACACAAAATCTGTTTTAAAACGATCAGGCAACTGCGCCGGGAACTTACGCAGGGGGACTATGATATCTGCTATGCCACAAATTCAAGGACCATCCCCAATGCCGCTTTTGCCTGTATGGGAAAACCGGTCAAACTGGTTGGGTACCGGGGAACAACCAAGGGATTGTACCGGCATGACCCGTCTTCTTATTTAACGCTTTTACACCCACGCATAGATGCTGTAAGTTGCCAGGCCGAAGCCGTTAGAAAACACGTTTTAAAAAAGGTCTGGAAGGGCAAAAAGAATGTTGTCACCATTCACAAAGGCCAGGAACCCGGCTGGTTTAATAACGAAAAAGCCGACTTAAGTGAATTCGGCATTGATTCAGATGCCTTTGTTGTAACTTGTGTGGCAAATGCACGCCCCAGTAAAGGAATAGGCGTTCTCATTGAAAGTACAAAATATCTGGCACAAGCCGATAACCTGCATTTGCTTCTGGTGGGCCGCGACATTGACCGGGAACCTTATTTGAGCGCCGTTAAAACAAGCCCGATGAGCCAGCGTATACATATTACGGGATATCGATCAAATGCCCCGGCTTTCATTGCATCTTCAACTGTGTGTGTACAACCTTCAATCAGGGGGGAGGGTTTATCCAAAACAGTGCCCGAAGCCATGGCCCAGTCAGTTCCCAGCATCGTAACAACAGCCGGGGGATTGTCCGAGTTGATTGATGAGGCAAAAACCGGTTTTGTAGTACCAGCCGGAGACCCCCAAGCAATTGCCCAAAAGATATTGAAACTTTACCACAATAAAGCTCTGGCCCCCAAAATGGGAAAGGCCGCCCTTTTACATTTGAAAAAAAATTTCAGTTTAAAAAATAATGTTCAAGGGCATCTGGACCTTTTCAATTCTTTGCTTTCGGGTGAAAAAGGCCCCGAATACGGTTGTGAGGATTGCCGTTTTTTCTGCAGCGCAGCAGATGGATGATCTTTCGTTCAACCGGATTTATAGCTCAATGGTCAGTTCTATCTCATGGGAGGCCCCATCTCTTTTCATGGCAAATCCCAGCTTCTTTCCCAAGGCAATCATCTGTTTGTTTTCAGACAGAACCAGGCCAAACACCTTTTTGAGGTTATATTTTTTGGCTGCCACCAGGCACTGCTGGAGCAGGGCTGCCCCGATCCCCTTGCCCTGGGAATGGTCGGCAAGGACAATGGCAAATTCACCGGACTGCCGGTCCGGCAAAAAAATAATCCGGGCCATGCCCACCATGGTTTTCCCTTCATCCATGACAGCGGCTAAAGCCACCTCCCGGTCATAATCCACCTGGGTGAATTTGATGAGCATCTGGTTGGAGAGCCGTTTAATGGGGGAAAAAAAGCGCAGATAAATTGTCTGTGGCGAAAGGGCGGAAAACAGCTCAATTACGTTAGAGCCGTCTTCGGGCCGGATGGGCCGGACCAGAAAAGCTTTACCGTCTGTGGTCCGGCACCGGGCTTCCTGCCATGCCGGATAGGAGGAAATAATCAAATGGTCAGGGGACGCATTGTCCGAGGGGGCAATCACCACCCTGGCGTCCATCCCGACAAGCTCTCCCTGCCGGACTTTGACCGGGTTGACCTCAATCTCCCGGATCTGGGGGAAATCGGTCACCAGGCGGGACAGGCGGATCAAAATCTCCCGGGGCAGTTCCGGATCCACCGGCGTCATATTTTCAAACCCGTCAAGGGCCTTGGCCACCTTGGTGTCCCGGATGATCTGATCGGCCAGGGCATGGTTTAAGGGGGGCAGTCCCATGGCAAGATCCCTGTAAATTTTTGTCATGGCCCCTCCGGTGCCGAACCCCAGTACCGGTCCGAATTTCTCATCTTTCCTGGCCTCAAAAACCAGGTTAACACCGGCTGGTTCCAGGGTCCGGGAAAGTTCAGTCCGGTTTACCGGAATCCCGTAGGCAGCCAGCAGGTCTGCGGCCTTGATTGGGGTCAACAGAGTGGGACCGCTGCCGAGGCTGCCTTGAATAATCTGTTCGGCCGATGCCCGGTCAATGGCCAGGCGGATGTCCTTTCTGACAGGGATCTCATGGAGCCGTTCCACATTTTTGCCGTATTGGAAAAGGTTGGCAAAGGCCTGGACTGCCCGCTCCGCCGTTTGATAAGCTGCGATCCCGGCCTTGTTGAAAATGACCCTGGCCCGTTCAGTACCGGCCCCGCCGATCCAGGCGGTCAGCACGGGCATCTGGAGGGTTTTCAGATAATCGGCCAGAGACCTGGCCAGGGCAGCCGGGTCAAGGGTTCCCACAGGGGCACAGATCAAAAGAACCCCATCCACATCAGGGGCATTACAGCAGGTTCGCACCGCCCGGATATATTGCTCCAGGCTGGCGTCCCCCAGGACATCCACGGGATTTGCCCTGCTCCAGTTCGGGTTCAGATGCCCATCCAGTTCCTCAATGGTCTGATCTGAAAAGCTGGCCGGTTCAAGACCATAATCGGCCAGCCGGTCCACGGCCAGGACCCCGTGAGCGCCTGCATTGGTGATGATGGCCAGCCGGCTTCCCTTGGGTTTGCTCTGTTTGGCCAAAAAAGAAACACAGTCAAACAATTCTTCGAAATCATCCACCCTTAGGATTCCGGCCCGCTTGAAGGCGGTGTCATAGAGCGCGTCCTCACCGGCCATGGCCCCGATGTGGGAAGCTGCCGCCCGTTCTCCTGCCGGGCACCGGCCGGCTTTAAGCGCCACAATGGGCTTCACCCTGGATACGGCCCTGGCAGCACTCATGAAATTGCGGATATGGGGAATGCTTTCAATGTACAGGGCAATGCTGTCCACCCCCTGTTGGCTGCCGAGAAAATCGATCATGTCGGCAAAATCCACATCCAGCATGGATCCCAGATCTACAAAATGGCTGAACCCTAAATTTTCCCTCATGGCCATGTCCAGCACACAGGTCAGAACCGATCCGCTCTGGGAAAGAAAGGCGGTTTTCCCGGCAAATGGGAACTGCTGCAATAAACTGGCATTCAGGTTCTGTTTGGTGTTCACAAGCCCCAGGCTGTTGGGGCCGATAACCCGGATTCCGGTCTTCCGGGCGGCCTTCCATATGGATTCTTCCATCTGCAGGCCGGCCTTTGAGGTTTCCCGGCCCCCGGATGAAAGCATCACTGCCCCGGCCAGGCCCTTTTGGCCGCAGGATTCAACCAGCGCAGCAACACTTTCCATGGGGGTGGTGATCACGGCCATATCAACCGGATCTTCAATGTCCGTGACCTTTGAAAATGCAGGAAGCCCCATGACATCTTTAACCCCCGGGTTTACCGGGAAAACCTTGCCCTTGAAATTGCCGGTGATCAGGTTATGGATCACGGTTTTTCCCACGCTGCCTTCCGGTTCGCCTGCCCCGATAACAGCAATGGAACCGGGATTGAAAACCCTGGATAAATTCATGGTACTCATGGCACCCCCTATGATATTCAGTTTCGTACAGTCTGCCGCAAATGAGTTGAACCGATTTTTCCTGCGCTTGCCCTTAATCTTGCTCTTGCTCAAAGTTATGATATAGAGCAAGAACAGGAGGAAGATTAAGAACGCCACTCAATCCCCATTCATTTGCGATGAACTATACCCCCTATTGCCGTATGCCTCCCAACCAATGGATAGAGCAAGTTAAATGCCACAGGAGATAAATAAACCGTTCAAGAAAGACACCAGGACAGGGAAACCGGTTTTAAATCAGAAATCGTCAGGATGCTAAGGCCAAATTATTTTTTAATTTGATAAAATAACGTTAAAGGAAAAGCGTCGGCTGTTTTTCCAGGATGTAAACATAACCGACGCCCAACGGTTCACTTGCTGTGCTTTTTTAAAATTTCCGCCAGCCGCCCCTGGCTTTTCAGCCGGTCAATCCCGGCATTGATGAGCTTTAATAACTCGTTGCTGAAAACGCAATTTTTCGTCATCACATAATAGAAACCCTCGCTGGGCTCTCCGGGCATAGGCGCAGATCCGATGTCACTGGTCAGCAGCGGGGTCCCTAACAGGGAATACCCTTTGAGGACCTCGTATCTTGCCAGAACAACGCTGCACCGTTCCATCTTAAGCATCTGGATCAGTGCATTAAAATTGTCGGCAACGTTTTTCATGTCCTCGTTTTCTATTCCAAAATTTTTGTAGTTAAACCCGAGCCTGCCGCAGACCGGCCCATGTTCCAGCAACTGTTCAGGCCTTGTTATGGCAAGTCCTTCAGGAAATTTTGATTTCAGATAAAAATAACTGGGGGTAATGCTGTATGCCCGGCGGGATACCAGATAGGTTGCCTTTCTTTGTTCATTGACGGATGTGGGCAGAATCAGCTGTATTTTCTCTCCCGATGCCAGGTTGGCCAGGACCCTTTTCCATGGAAACACCCTGAATTCATACTTAAGGCCGTATGGGGACAAAATTTCGTCTAATACGTCAATGGAGTACCCCACCATTTTTTTGGTCTTTATCCCGTTTTCCCGGTAAAAATATTCGTAGGGCGGCCACTCGCTTGAATCTTCGTCAATCCCGACATAAATCGTTGTGCCGCGTTTAAGGGTTGATAAAGTGTTACCGGTATCCGTATACCCCCTGCCACCGGGAAAAAGAGAAAGCATCAGTACGGCCAAAACAGCAAAAGAAAACACGGTTGTTCTCATGATATGTTTCTCCCGTTGATAACTTATCCCGAAAGGTAAGCCAGATTATCCACTTTTGATTTTCGTCGTTTATTGATTATACCCTGAATCTATTTTAATTCAAGACTCGGATTCGAGCCGGACAGGGCAAGTGTGTTTTACTGGGCTGCAGTTTGTCCAATAAAATGGACTTGGGACATGGGATATGGGACTTGGGGATTGCAGCATCCGTGGCCTACCCAAGTTCGGTGGGGTACGCTTTTATGCCACCAGTTGCTGTGAGCCAGTTTGATTTAAAGTTCGAAAACAACATGTTATACGAATTATACGAAAAACGGTGGGCAACGCTTCGCTGCTGCGTGTTTGCCCTACCGAGTTGCTCTCGCGAAGGCACAAAGGCGCAAAGATTAATTCCCTTGGGCAACGGTATTCTTTGCGCCTTAGCGTGAGAATATAAAGAAGAGGGCAAAGCCCTCGATTTTAGCATCTCAGAGCGATCGGCAAGCATTACGTGTTTGCTTTATAAATTTGAGAAACCCTTACCTACCCAAGTCCCACATCCCAAGTCTCAAGTCTATAAAATCTCACAGCCCATACTCCTCACAGACCTTGATGATCAAACAGACATGCTCCTCCATGGCTTTGACCGAGCGTTCCGGGTCATGGTCCCGGATGGACTCATAAATCTGCTGATGCTGCTGGTCAATTAACTGGTTAATCCCTAAGCCGTCTAATTTTACTTTATAAGAAACCGTCATGGCATAAGTCTGGACATCATAGAAGCTTTTCATCAGGTGAATGTGGACAATGTTTTTGCTGGCATAGGCAATGTTCATGTGAAAACCGATATCCGTCAGTATGGGGTCATTCTTAACGATCCGGTCATGGGCCATCTGATCAAGTTTTTCCTTGATCTTAAGAACATCCTTATCCGTGGCCCGTTTTGCCGCAAGCTCCGCACTTTTAAGCTCCAGTGCGAGCCGGACCTCCATACAGTCGGCAATGGTGAAATCCTCCGTGTTCAGAACCTGAAGCAGCGGCTTTTTTTCAATGTCCGAATAGGGCTTCTGGACAAAGGTTCCCACCCCGCGCCGGCTGACAATCAATCCCTGGTTCATCAGTTTTTGAATGGCACTGCGCACCGTGGGCCGCCCGACCTTAAACAGTGCGGCCATATCCCGCTCGGAAGACAGGCGTTCCCCCGGTGCAAGATCGCCCCGGTAAATCATATCCCGCAGTTGTTCATACACCCGGTCGGATACATTTCGATGTTTAATGGGCTCGATCACCTTTCGGGCCTCCTTGTGGCAGGTTGTCGCGTTTCATGTGGTAATACCAGTTATCCAGAAGATGTTGATCAGATCAAACCATATAATGTTAACTCTCATTCGTCAAGCCCGGATATCTCTATAATTTTATACAAAATTGCTTGATTTTAATTTGATTAAAGTATACATGGGGGTTCGTATTGGTGGATAGATAACAGAACCACAGAGAAAGGAACCGGGTGTTTTGATGATGGATGATTTGTACATTCAGACGGTTAATGGACGCATTCCTTTAAACCTTCCGGCCTCCTGGCAGGTTCTGACTGTGGCCGATTTTCAAGAGCCCGAAACCCGGCCGGATCCGGCGGTCTGCTTTGACCGGGCAATGAACGCCCCCGTCGGGTGTCCCTTTCTGGAAGACCAGATCACACCGGATGCCGAAATCTGTATTCTTATCGAAGACCTGACCCGGAAATCCCCCAAAAAACTGATCCTGGAAAAATTGCTGGAACGGCTTTCCCGGATCGGTGTCCCCAATGACAACATCAGTATCGTTATTGCCCTTGGCACCCATAAGGGGCTTTCGGAAAAAGAGTTTGAAGACGCTTTTGGCAAAGAAATTGTTGCCGCATATACCTTTTACAACCACGACTGCCATGCCGGAGACCTGATACCGGTAGGCCATCTTGAATCCGGGGCAACGGTAAAAATAAACCCCCAGGCATACCGGGCTGATTTCAGGATCGGTATCGGCTCCATTTTTCCCCATCCCCTCAACGGATTTGGCGGCGGCGCAAAAATTCTGTTTCCGGGCATCGCCGATATCGGATCTATTACCGAACACCACCTTAAGCACAGCTTCAGGGGAAACTCGTATATGGGCAACCTTGAGGCCAATGCCTTTTACGATGAAGTTATTGCCATGGCCGGCGCCGGCCGCCTGGATTTCATCATCAACAGTGTTCTGGACCACCGGGACCACCTTCACGACATGGTATGCGGCCATTTTATAGACGCCCATATTGCTGGCACAAAGCTGTGCCGGAACATTATTTCCAAACCCTTTCCGGCCAAGTCCGATGTCACCGTCATTTCCGCCTTTCCCTATACCCAGGGTCCCCAGATCATGAAACCCCTGGCACCGGCCGACATGATTACCCGAAAAGGCGGTGCCATTATTTTATATGCCGATTGCAGCGATGCCTTTCCCGAAACCTATTATAAAGCCTGTGAACAATTCAGATCTGCCCATGAGGGGCAGCTGAAAAAAAATGTACTGGCATATTTTGACGCCAACCACCCGATCATGCCCGGCGCGCCCCCGGAACTGAACATGTCCATGGCCCAGGTCATGCTGGCACTCAATGACTATGAGGTGATTCTGGTGGCAAAGGATATCCCGGCGCAGCAGATAAAACGGCTGGGGTTTACCCCTGCAAAAGACGTAAATGAGGCGGTTGCCCTGTGCCAGCAGCGGCACACCAGCCCCAGTGTAAATATTGTACCATCCGGCGGGGTGCTGTTACCCGTTGTTCCTTAAAGGACGTTGAACTTTGCAGACCAAACCGGCCTGCATTGGAAATTTATAACCCCCCCGAAACCATCGGGGCAACATTGAGAGGAAAAAATGAAAAGATCGCTCACTGTCAGTATCATCGTTTGTTTCATCTGTTGTTTGTGCAGCACCGGTTTTGCCAGAACCCTTAAAATGGGATTTGTGGCACCGCCAAGCCACCCGGAAGTTAAAGCCGCGGGTGTTTTTGCCGAGTACGTCAAAAAGAAAACCAACGGGGAAATCACCATTGATATCTTTCCCATGGGCCAGCTGGGCGGGGAACGCTCCATGGTAGAGCAGGTACAGGGCGGCACCCTGGATATGATGGCCTGCACCACGGCGGTTCTGTCCAACTTTGTCCCTGAAGTTCTCCTGTTTGACCTGCCCTTTCTGTGGCCGTCACGGGGTGTGGCCTACTCGGTGCTGTGGGATTCTGAATTCTACAAAATCTTTGCCGACCGTTTTCCCAAAAAAGGCTTTGTTGCCTTAGGGTTTGGTGAAAACGAGATGCGCGACCTGACCAATGTCAAGCAAGAGGTCCGCAAGCCTGAAGATGTCAAGGGGATGAAAATCCGCGTCATGGAAGCCCCGGTCTATCTGGAAACCTGGCAGACATTAGGGGCAAGCCCGGTTCCCATGCCCTTCCCTGAAATCTACAATGCCCTGCAGCAGGGCGTTATCGATGCCCAGGAAAACCCGATTTTAACTTCCGTTCTCATGAAATTCACGGAAGTGTGCCCCTACGCCACCATCACCAACTATACCCTTACGGAAACCGTCAGAATTGTGAACATTGACGTATGGGAAAGCCTTACCCCGGAACAGCAGGAAATTTTCAAGGAAGGGGCTGACATGATGACCCGCCTGAACCGGGAAGGCGGCATGAAAATGCTGACCGAAATCCTGGCCAAACTCGAATCCGAAGGCAAGGTAAAAGTCACCCGGCTGAGCAAGGAAGAGAGAGCCGCATTCCGTGAAGCGGTTCAGCCCGTGTATGACAAATTTGAAGAAAAAGTCGGAAAAATCCCCAATAAGGAAGAATACGGCCGTTTTGCCGGCATGACTTACCTTAAAATGATCCAGGAAAAAATCAAGCAATACCAATAAGCCAACCGCTTCCGGCCGGCCGGATATCCGTGCCGGCCGGATTTTTTTACCCCTAACCTTAAAATTGATGCCATCAAATGAAAAAGTTCATCGGAACCCTGAATAAAATTGAGGAGATCGCTGTCGGGTATGCCCTGCTTTCCCTTGCCGTGATCGCAACCATCCACGTGTTTTTAAGATATACCTTTGGCATTGCCTATGACTGGATTGACGAAGGATCACGGTACATGACCATCCTGATCACCTTTGTGGGGGCGGATGTCTGTGTCCGGTACGGTACCCACTTCAGCATGGATGCCGTAATTCAATATTCGCCCAACCGGGTCAAGCATTTTCTCAAGCTGCTGGCCAACCTGATTTCGGCATCCATCATGGGGGTAACCTTTTACTACTCCTGGGTTCAGATCGGCAAACTGCACCGTTTTGAGGCCACGACCCCATCTTTTCAGATTCCCATGTACATCCCTTACCTGCCCATCGGTATTTTCACCATCGTCATTGCGCTCCGGTTTTTAGCGGCAGCCATTAGAAACGGCCGTGACTTAATTAACAATACACCTTATAAAACCGAAGGGGGGATGCATTAACCATGATTGCTTTTATGGGAATTCTGTTTCTGGTGCTGCTGGTTATTTCCACCCCCATCGCCATCATCCTGCTGACCGTTACCGGGGCAACCCTGTTCTTTTTTCTGCACATTCCGCTCCAGGCACTGGTGCAGCAGCTTTTCAACGGCATGGACAACTTCATTCTTCTGGCCATCCCGTTTTTCATCCTTGCCGGCAACATCATGGCCCGGGGCTCTATCTCCAAAATGCTGGTGGAGGTCATGCAGCTTCTGGTGGGCTGGCTGCCTGGGGGCATGGCCATTGCGTCGGTTCTGGCCTGTATCTTTTTTGCCGCCATTTCAGGGTCAAGCCCTGCCACGGTGATTGCCATCGGCTCCATCATGATCCCGGCCCTGGTACAGCATGGGTATGATGAAGACTTCAGCATCGGTCTTCTGACTTCGTCGGGGTCCATGGGCATTTTGATCCCGCCGTCCATTCCCATGGTATTGTATGCCCTGGTCATGAACGTCTCTGTCGGCCGTATGTTTATGGCCGGTCTGCTGCCCGGTGTGGTCATCGGCGGCATTCTGGTGATATATTCCGTAATCCTGGCCAAAAAACACGGCTGGAAAACGGAAAGAACTTACGCGCCCGGTGAAAAACTCAAGCTGTTAAAAAACGCCTCCTGGGGGATTGCCATGCCGGCCATCGTGCTTGGCGGTATCTACTCCGGGGTGTTTACGCCGACTGAGGCGGCAGCGGTTTCGGTGGTGTATGCGCTGTTGGTGGAGCTGTTCATTTACCGGAACATGTCATTGAAAAAACTTAACGA
This sequence comes from uncultured Desulfospira sp., assembly GCA_963663165.1. Classification (GTDB taxonomy): domain Bacteria; phylum Desulfobacterota; class Desulfobacteria; order Desulfobacterales; family Desulfobacteraceae; genus Desulfospira. Next base: position 3,610,758 of record OY760175.1, read on the forward strand.
GGTCCTGGTTGAATCCGTGGCCCTGTCTTCGGCCCTGCTGTTCATCATTGCCTGTGCCATGACCTTTATCTGGCTTTTGACCCGTGAAAAAATGCCGGTGGCCGCAGCTGATTTCATCATGACCCACATTCAGAACAAATATGTGTTCCTGTTTGCCATCAACATTTTTCTGCTGCTGGTGGGCTGTGTCATGGATATTGTATCGGCCATCATCGTTATCTCACCCATTTTAATGATTGCCCTGCAAAAATTTGACATCGACCTGATCCATTACGGCATCATGATGATCGTGAATGTGGAATTCGGATTTTTAACCTTTCCCTTTGGGCTGAACCTGTTTGTGGCCATGGGGATCACAGGAAAATCCCTGACCCGGATCGGCAAAGCGGTCTTTCCGTTTCTCCTGCTCATGTTTATCGGGCTTTTGCTGATCACCTATATTCCGGGAATCTCGCTTTGGATCCCCAATCTGTTAATGAATTAACCGTCTACTTTACAAGGTGGCCCATAGATAAAAGTGAGCCATCATGATGCAACCCGATTTGACAGGACAATAGTCAAATGACGAACAATAAAGAGAACACATCCCAGGCCCTGGTAAATGATTTGGAAAAAGTGATCCACGGTGAAGTCCGTGCGGATCAGCTGACCCGCAGGATTTACGCCACCGATGCCTCGGATTTTTGCAAGGTGCCAGTGGGGGTGGTCATCCCCAAAGATGCCGATGATGTCTGTGCCGCCATAGAGACAGCGGCCCGGCACCATATCCCGGTGATTCCCCGGGGCGGCGGTTCCAGTCTGTCCGGCCAGACCGTGGGCACCGGACTGGTCATTGACCATTCCAAGTACATGAACCGCATTCTGGAAATCAACCCGGAAGAACAATGGGTCAAAGTTCAGCCCGGTGTGGTGCTGGACACCCTTAATGCGGCCCTTGCCCCCCATAACCTGATGGTGGGGCCGGACCCCTCATCCAGTGCCGTGGCCACCATGGCCGGTATGGCCGGCAACAACTCTACCGGGTCCCATTCCTTCAGGTACGGCATGATGGCCGATCATATCCTGGAAATGGAAGTGATCCTGTCCGACGGCAGCAAGGTGCTGTTTAACGGCAAGGATCCGGCCACGGTTAACTTTCTGGCCGGGCAGGACAGCCTGGAAGCCGCCCTGTACCGAGAAATCCCGTCTTTGCTGGACCAGTACCGGGAAGATATTCTCAACGGTTACCCCAACACCTGGCGCAATGTGGCCGGTTACGGATTAAACCGGCTCCTGACCGCACAGACCAACAATGCCCCCTTCAGCTTGGCCCCCCTGATCGCCGGCAGTGAGGGCACCCTGGGCCTTATCTCCCAACTCAAACTGGCCGTTGTGGAACGGCCCCGGGTGATTAATCTGCTGATCCTTCACTACCCCTCAATGGAACAGGCCCTGGAGATGGTGCCGTCCATTCTGGAACATCAACCGGCCGCCGTGGAGCTGATGACCTCTCCGTCTATTATGCTGGCCGACGGCCATGCCGGGTTCCGGCTCCTGCTGCGCAAATTTGTCCAGGGAAATCCCGGGGCCATCCTCATCGTGGAGTTTGGCGAGTCCTCACAGGCAAAAGTGGATTCAGGCATCGGCAAGCTGCGCTCCTGGCTGGACGGCCAGGGCTATAAAGAACCGGTCACCCTGTGCGATACCCCTGAAAAAATCGGCACCGTGTGGCAGGTCCGCAAGGCCATTATCGGCCTTCTGGTCAGCAAACCCGGGGATAACAAACCCATTTGGATCATCGACGATGCCACCGTTCCCGTGGATCAGTTGAATGATTATACCCGGGATGTGCAGGCCGCAGGAAAAAAAGTCGGCATCGATATCAACTTTGATGCCCATGCATCTGCCGGCTGCCTTCATATGGGCCTGGAACTGAACATGAAGACCCAAAAGGGCCTTTCCCACCTGGAGCTGCTCTCCAAAGAGATCATGGACATTGCCATTGCCCATGGCGGCACCACCACCGGTGAACACGGCGAGGGACTGGCCCGCAGCTATTTTACCGAAAAACTTTACGGCAAAAGGCTTTATGAGGCCTTTAAATCCGTAAAATCTGCCTTTGACCCCGACCACCGGCTCAACCCCAACAAGATCATCAACCCCATAGAACCCTGGGATAAGGAATGGCTGCGCTATTCCCCGGATTACAAAACACCCCTGAACCCGGAGCAGACCTTCATGGACTTTGGGGATTACGGCGGGTTTGCCGGATTGGTGGAGATGTGCAACGGCATGGGGGTCTGCAGGTCCATGGAAAACGGCACCATGTGCCCCTCCTACCGGGCCACCAGAGAGGAGCTTCACACCCCCCGGGGCCGGTCCAACATCCTTCGGGCGGCCATCAGCGGAGAATTAGGGGAAAAAGGCCTTTTGGACAAAATGGTCTACCAGGCCATGGAGCTATGCCTGGAGTGCAAGGCCTGCCGGAATGAATGCGCCTCCAAAGTGGATGTGGCCAAGCTCAAGTATGAATTTTTAGCCCAATACCAGGAAGCCCACGGGGTCCCCCTGCGCAGCAGAATGTTCGGGGCCATGGCCCTGGCCGATTCCCTGGGCAGCAAGGTTCCGGCCCTGGCCAATGCCCTGTACAAAAACAAATTATTCCGCAAGCTGCTGGACAGCGCCGTTAAAATTGATGCCCGGCGGGAACTGCCCCTGATAGCCGGCGAGACCTTTCAGCAATGGTTTTACCGGCGCCCGGCCAGGCCTTCAGCGCCCAACGGGCCGGTTATTTTGTGGGATGACTGCCATTTAAGCTATCATGAACCCCAAATCGGCGTGGCCGCTGTGACCGTTCTGGAGGCCGCCGGATTTGAGGTCATCCTGGTCAAGAAAAGACAGTGCTGCGGGCGGCCCATGATTTCCAAAGGCCTGCTCAAAAAAGCGGCGGCCAATGCCCGGCACAATATCAAGCTGCTCAGCGCTGACAAGTTCAAAGACATTCCCATGGTGGGCATTGAGCCCAGCTGTATTGCCTGTTTTAGAGATGAGTATCCCGACCTGGTCAAGAGCGAAGAGGCCGGGCAGGTGGCCAAAAGATCATTTTTCTTTGAAGAATTCATAATGGATCTGGCCTCTCAGGGAAAACTGGCCCTTCCCTTTCATGAAACCGGGAATCCCAAGGCGGTTCATGTCCATACCCACTGTTATCAGAAATCCCTTGGAACGGCCCCCAAGGTAGTTGAGATGCTTAAACTGATCCCGGGAACCACCGTCACCGAGATCGGCAGCGGCTGCTGCGGCATGGCCGGGGCTTTTGGATATGAAAAGGAACATTACGAGATCTCCATGGCCATAGGCGAGCAATCCCTGTTCCCCGCGGTCCGCAGCGCCCCGGAAGGCGCTGTTATTGCGGCTGCCGGCACCTCATGCAGAACCCAGATCAAGGACGGGACAAGCACAAAAGCCCTTCATCCCATTGAGGTCCTGGCCCGGGCAGTCTCTTCACACTAGATTCAGAACAATGACCCCCTCTCCTTTGCCCTGGTCAACCGGCACGGGGGGGGGGCAACGCTACACTTTTGCCCACCGAGCTTCCCTTTAAAAAAAATCTCACAAAGGCGCAACGGCGCAAAGCTTAACTTCCCTTGGACAATAGTATTCTTTGCGCCTTAGCGCCTTTGCGTGAGAATATAAAAAAAGAGGGCGAAGCCCCCGATTTTAGGATGACAGAGCAAGGAGAAAAGCATTCCATACATTGAGAACCCCTTGCTACCCCATATCCCAAGTCTCAACAATATACATCATCATCCATACCCGCATATAAAACAGTTGGCAGATTAAATGCGATCACCCTGGCGTCCATTAGTGGCCCACTTGATCAGTGGCGCAGTTGTCTGATATGAAGGCATCTGTATATATTTTTTTTCAACACCAGAACCCAAAAGGCAACCGCAATGACACAGATCTTGAGAAATCCGTGCCTGCCGTTTATGGAGATAAAAAAAGGGGCTTTTCATGAAACTGACAGATAAAATTCATCTTTTAAAACTGGCTTTCCACATTCAGCTTCCTGCCGGAAAAACCGTGGAGCGGTACGTGAACTGTGTGGTTGTTTTCGGCAAAAAGATCACCCTGATTGACACCGGCACCAAGGGGTGCGAAACAATTATTTCAACCTATATCAAGGCGAACGGCCGGGATATTTCAGACCTTGATACCATTATCCTGTCCCATGCTCATCCGGACCATATCGGGTCGGCGGCCATCTTAAAAAAACAGGCCGGCTGCCGGGTTCTGGCCCATGCAATTGAAACCGAATGGATTGAAAACATTGAGCTGCAGAACAGGCAGCGCCCGGTACCTGGATTCTTCAGTCTGGTGGACCAGCCTGTCGCTGTTGATGCCCCCCTGGAACACGGGCAGGTGTTACAGGCTGATGACGACATCCACCTTGAAATCATTCACAACCCAGGACACTCCAAAGGCTCGGTCAACATTCTGTTCAAAGAAGATAAAATTTTATTCACGGCAGACAGTGTCCCTGTGGTCAATGATATCCCCAGCTATGACAGTTTCACAGACCTGGTGTCAGGCCTTGAGTCAATCAGAAACAACCCGGGTTACGACACGCTTTTAACGTCCTGGAGCAATGCGCTTTGGGGCCGGGATAAGATTGCAGCCTTCCTGGATGAAGGCGCACAATATCTTGAAACGCTCGATAAAACGGTAAAACGCTGGTATGCAGGGAAAGAACCGGAACCCCTGTCCTTTTGCCGAAAGGTGATCCACACCTTGAATCTGCCCCCATTTTATGTCAACCCCATTGTTGACCAGGCGTTTAAAGGACATCAGCCATGAAAAAAGTCATATTTGCCGCCTTTATTGAAGAAATCCTGGACCCGGAGATGTATCACCGGTATATCAGCCAGGTGCCCCCGATCATTGAAGCACACAATGGCACATATATTGCCCGAAGCAGCCGGATCACCCCGCTCTGCGGCAGTCCTCCCCAACGGACCATCCTCATCGGGTTTGATTCCATGGACCAGGCAAAGGCCTGCTTCTCGTCACCGGAATATCGAAAAATAAAGCACCTGCGCGACAACAGCACAACATCAACTGCATTTTTCATTGAAAATCAGACGTGATGTTGTATGACGGGTGCAGCAGACACACCATACAGCAATAATCAAGGTTTGACCCCACCTAGGGCTATAATCAAGGTTTGACCCCACCTACGGCTGTTACCCGGCAGGGAACATAACGGTGAAGGGGCGTGCCCAAGGTATCCCTGTGGGTATTCCGGGTCAGCCGGTTTACATTGACGCCCTGAACCTTCCCTTCAAAGGTATAGCCGAAACCATGGGGGATCAAGACCAGTCCCGGGGCCGTCATTTCAGTGATTTCGACTTCCAGAACGGCGGTTCCGGCTTCTGTGGTGATTTTTGCCGGGCTGCCGTCTGAAAGATTCAGGTTTTCGGCATCCAACGGGTTCATTGCGATTGTGCAGTCCCGTTTGCCTTTATTCCATTGGGGGTTTCGCATCAGGCCGTTGATGTTATATTTAAAATGCCGGCCGGCACTGAGGATCAAAGGAAAATCTTTTGAACGCTTAAGGTCCAGGGCTTCCTTTTCAGGCGTCAGGTGTGCCGCGGCTTCGGCCAATTCGGGAATATGAATTTCAAGTTTGCCTGACGGTGTCTTTATGCTTTTCATCGGCGCATCAACGTCGGCTTTTCCCACCCAAAGCCCCTGGGGATTATCTATCAGGGCCTGGAATAAATCATCCCCCTGGCTCAGGGTCGGTTCAAAGCCAGCCCTTGCGGCCTGCTCACGGAACTTTCCGGGGGCGGTCATCAGCATCCCCCAAAAGGCCGCCTTGGCAGCACTGTCCCATTCCTTTCCCAGGGTTTTGGCCAGAATGAACGGCATCGCTTTTTGCGCACGGGGCTCGGATGACGCCCAGGCCAAAAGCGCTGCCCCAAAGGCCATACGATCTCCCTTGGCTGCGCTGTATAATTTATCCGGGATTTCGGGAATCAGCCCCAGCCGGTCTGCTATGCGGGTGTGGATCTGAGAGGCTTCCAGGCACTCTCCCGGCGGTGCCGCCAAAGGCCTTCTTAACTGGCAGAAAATTTTCGGATAGGTCCAGGCGAAGAACGTCGTATCCCAGGATTCATAAAAGGACCGGCACGGCAGGACATAGTCTGCCATAGCCGCTGTTTCACTCATGACAATGTCATTGACCACGAGAAGATCCAGATGTTTAAATGCGGCTTCATAGGCCCGGGTATCCGGATAAGCCCGCAATGGATTGCAGGCGGAGACATAGACCGCCCTGATCCGCTCAGGATGGTCACTGAGGATCTCCTCGGGCAGGACTGCCGGGGGAAAAGACCCGGCCGCAGCCGGCGGCATTTTTGTCACTTTCGTCTGCCACACCCTGGGATCTCTTTCGTCTGCGTGAAACCCCAGCGGCATGACCATCCCGGGAATAAAATTTCCGCCGGTGGTCTGGAACACGCCGCACACAGCCCCCAGAACATACAACAGATAGGAGTTCAAAGTGGAATGGCGCCCCATGTAAATCCCCAGATCCTGATGAAAGCCCCATGGCGTCCGGGTCATCAGGCGGCAGAGCTCAAGCACAGGATCATATTCAAGCCGGCACACCCGCAATGCATTCAAAACATCAACATCGGTAAACCAGGACCGAATCTCATTCCATCCGTCTACACAGGTCTCAAGATAATGGGTGTTCTCCCAGCCCTTTGACAGAATCAAGGCAACCATCGCTTTGATGAGCAGGGCATCGGTTCCCGGGCGCAATGCCAGATGGATGTCCGCAATCCGGGCTGTTTCACTTTTCCTCGGGTCAATCACGACAAGGCGCCTGTCCGGGGATCTGGCAATTTTTTTGAGGGTTACGGGGGCACGGGGCATCTGATGGCTCTCCATGCCGTTCCAGCCCCAGGCCACCAGCATCTGCGTGTTGTCCTCATCGGGGATGCTGATGTTATACTGCTTTCCCATGACCCGGCCGGCCACCCACCAGGCACCTGAAAATTCCTGCCCTGTGGATGAATAATAATATTGGGAGCCCATTCCCCGCAGCAGGCCAAGCCCTAATCCAGCCTCCATGTGCCCTCCCTGGGAGCTTCCGCCCATATAGGCCAGAGTCCGTGGGCCGTATAAATCCACAGCCGTTTTCATCTTATCTGCAATTTCTGCAACTGCCTGGTCCCATGAAATTTTCTTAAATTTCCCCTTCACTTTTTTTAACGGATGGGTGAGCCTGTCTTTCTGGTATTGATGGTACAGGACATTCAGCCCTTTTCTGCAGGCATAGCCCAGGCTTCTGGGGTTCTCTTTGTCCGGAACAACCTTGACCATTCTGCCGTTTTCAACAAGAATTTTTAACCCGCAATTCTGGGCGCATAATACGCACCCTGTCTGATACCAGGTTCCCATATTGCCTCCTTTTAAATATGTCTTCTTTCCTGTGCCGTGGCCAGATCGGTCTCACCTGTATTTTTAAGGGAAAGCGTCGGGATCATCACCTCCCTTGCCGGCCGTCTCATGCTCTTTTCTGCAAATACAGTAACCGACAGCCGTTTCTTTTGATCGGCAATCATTTTTTTTGCCGTCTCATAAGGGAAGGTTGCCGGTTCAGCCGTTCCCTGCCGTGAGACCGGAATACCCCGCAGCGGCTGTGTTTTATGGCTGACCCGGCGGTTTCCCATGAAATGCGTCAGGAATTCATTTGACGGGAATCCGGAAGGGGGATTGTCAAGGTGGCGGGCCGGTTTTTCATACAGGTCTGTCATTGAAACATGCGCCTCTTGTTTCAGGGTTGGAAGAGACTTTCTGCCTATGGTCAACAGGAATATTAGCGGTTGCAAATTAAAAACAACAGTGTCATAAATGACAAATAATATGCGATATAGGACTTTTCAAGGAGAATCCCCCCATGGTCAATATCAGTTTATGGATTACAGACGGGTGCATGGCATCTTCGGCGCTGACAATCATGGACGTCTTCAGCATAGCAAATCTGTGGCAAGCGCATTTGACAAAGGGAAATGAGCCGGCACTGTTTTCGCCCTCTCTTGTGAGCACCCGCGGAGAACCGGTTACGGCCCGGGGCAACATCCGGATAGCCCCCCACCGTGCCATCGGTGATATAGAACAGACAGACTGTGTCATCATATCGCCCATCCTGCCGGAATTGGGGCCCCCCGCTGACAATTTGAAATCATTTTTTCAATGGTTAAAAAAAATGAGGGCCGGGGGGGCATTCATTGCCTCGGTTTGCACCGGAAGTTTTATTTTGGCCCAAAGCGGCCTTCTGGACGGGAAAAAGGCAACGACCAACTGGCAGTTTGCCGCTTTATTTCAACGTTCTTTTCCCGGGATTACCCTTGTCAGCGAGGATATCCTGGTGGAAGACGATAATATTATGAGCACCGGAGCCGCAACAGCGGTCAACAACCTTGCCATTTATTTGATCAGGCGGTTCGGATCTGCCAAGCTTGCCCGGGTCTGTGCCAAAGCCCTGCTTGTGGACCTGAACCGCCGCACACAATCGGCGTATGCCGTTTCAATCCCTTCCCGGTCCCACGGCGATGCCCAGGTTCTGAAGGCGCAGAAAGCGATCGAAAAAAATTATGCCGCCATTGACAGTGTTGATGAAATTGCAAAAGACATCGGGATAAGTCCCAGGCATTTTAAAAGAAGGTTTAAAAGCGCAACCGGAGATATGCCTTTAAAATATCTTCAAAAAACCCGAATCGAGGCGGCCAAGGAACTGCTCGAAACAACGGATAAAAATTTTGGAGAAATCACTTTAGAGGTCGGGTACCAGGATATCAGTTCATTTTGCCGCCTGTTTAAACAGCATACCCAAATCTCACCCAAAGCCTACAGGGAAAAATTTTTAACCATCTGATTCCGTTAACGGCCACGGACCGTCTTATAGAACACGGGCAGACGGTCAGGGCGGATGAGAATATCGCCCCGGGAATCATACCAAAGGTCTTTTAACGCGGTGCCCTTGCATTTACCCCTTCCCCGTCAGGGCGCACAGTTCAAGAGCCCTGGACAGATGGGCAGCAGCGGTTTTCATGCCGGCCTCATCCTCTTTTACGCCCAGACGCACCTCCGGGTCAAACCGCCCCTGCCCGTGGCGGCTGCTCACGGCAGATGCCCCTAAGGGGCTGATGCAGGCATGGCTGGTCGCCGGAATCATATCCAGGGTGATAAAGGCCAGGATGTGGGACAGATGGGTGGTCTCCATCCCGCCGTGCCGAAGCCAGGAAACAGCGGCGCTGATGCCGATCTTGTTTTTCAGCTTGCCGCCGGCCTCATTGCCGAAGATAAACAGTCTTAAACGATCAATGAATGTGGCCATCATGCCGCTGGTCCTCATGAAATAGACCGGGCTTGAAAAAACGATGATATCGGCGCTCTCAAGGGCCTCAAATGCGATTTGGGCGTCATCTTTCAGGGCGCAGTACCTGCCCTTTTGTTGTTTTTTCAGACAAAAATTGCAGTGGATGCAGTTTTTGATATTCAATTCGGACAGGTGAAGGGTCTCTGTCTCAAGGCCCTTTTCTTTTGCAAGATCCATTATGGTTCCAACAAAGGTATCTGCATTTCCGTTTTTAACAGGGCTTGCGGACACTGCAACGATTTTAATCGACATATTCACTCCTGTTGACTGAATTGATCCAGCCGGGTTAAAAAATTTTTCATGGTGGACCATTCTTCCTTTGAAAAACAGTCTATAAATTTCTGGTTTGTTGATTCAAAAAGGGCTTGAATCTCTTTTTTGCAGGCACGGCCGTGGGGTGTTAAAAAAATTCGCAAAGATCTTCGATCCCCCTGGTCGGCCCGGCGCTCAATCCACCCGTCCTTTTCCAGCCGGTCCAGAAGCCCTGTGATCGTGGCCCGGATTTTTAATTTTCAGGGAAAACACCAAAAAAAAATGTCAGGGCCGGACCGCCCTTGGCTTTGGGGACCAGGGCAATCGCATGTAACTTTCCCACAGTTTAAGCTTACCGAATGCAATTTCAGTGCGCAGCACTGAAACTAAAGTGTTCCTCTGTTTTTATATTCTCACGCTAAGGCGCAAAGAATACTATTGCCCAAGGGAAGTTAAGCTTTGCGCCGTTGCGCCTTTGCGAGAGTTTTTTTAAAGCGTTGCCCACCATTGTCCATATAACATGTTGTTTGTGAGGGGTAAATCAAACAGGGCCATGCTAACTACCGGCTTGGGACTTGGGGAGGCCACGGACGCTGCAATCCCCAAGTCCCAAGCCCCATATCCCAAATCCATTTTATTGGAGTTATTTCCCCCAGAATAAGCTTAATAAGATTTTAAGCTTTTGGAGCTGGGTAGCACAGAGGTTTGGCTTACGCCAAACCTCACAGATGGGCGGACGCCGACAGTCTGGCCACCTGGTTTCCCCGGGCGGTGGCCCCCATGCTGGCGGACGGAAAACTGCTGCTGGACATCCGGGTGGATGACCAGGAGCAGACCCACCGGTTTCTCAAGAACGGATCTGTGTGCGGCTGCATCAGCACCCTTGACCGGGCACTGCAAGGATGCAGGGTCTTTGAAATCGGCACCATGGCGTACCAGATGCTGTCTACCCCGGCGTTTGCCGACAGGTGGTTCCGGGAGGGGGTCACTTTGAAAACGGTATCCATGGCACCTGCCGTGATTTTCAACCGGAAGTGATGACCTGTTTTAAGATGCTTTCGGCCTCAGAAAGGCTTGCGGTGATCTCTCCCCGGCCGGAAGGCTACAGCTTGCCCCTGAGCAGGTCAGCCAGCCCTGCAAAGGCTTTAACCTTGCCGCCGCCCGACGGGCCGGAAGAGGCATCATCGGCATAGGCATCCGCCACCTGGTCCCGGGCATGTTCATTGTCGTGGCAGTAAAGGCACAAAAGCTCCCAGTTGCTGCCGTCAGCCGGATTGTTGTCATGGTTGTGGTCCTTATGGTGGACCGTAAGCTCCCTGAGACGGCTGCTTTCAAATTCCCGTCCGCAATGGGCACACACCCAGGGAAACATTTTCAGGGCGCGCTCACGGTAGCTTTTTTCTCTTTCCCGCTGGCTTTGAAGCGCCTGCTCAAGCATTTTACCGGTATCTTTTTTTGGGGATTTCATGGGTTCATGGCTCCATCGATGTCTGATTTTTACAACCGTCACGGGCGGCTTGGATTATCCAGCCAAGCACCGCCCACAACACACATTGAAAACTTTCTCAGAACCTTAGTAAAATTTTCATACAACCGTCAAGGAGGCCAAAATCGGACGGGCCGTGATGGATGCGGATGTATTTATCAGCCTGACCCATTTCAAGGGCCACGAGGTCACCGGTTTTGGCGGTGCCAACAAAAATTTTCGCATATTCTGGGGGCTCATCAATTTCAGCAATTTCGGTAGCCGGAATTTCTGGAGTGATTGCCTTGGGGATTTCAACTTTAAACTGAGGAACCTTTTTTTACTAATGTTACGGTTCCTTGCAATATCATACGCCTTAATTCTACCTGAATTCCTAAAAAGCACACCTTTATCTAAAATTATCAGCCACACAATACTTTTGTTATTGAATGCTGATTCTAAATCGGCCCGGACTGAAAAAATCCGGCCCGCCGCAGTAAGCATATGCTGCAGCAGGCCGGAGAGTTGTGGTTAAATTTTCAGTATTCACCCCGTCTGGAAAATAAATTCAGACGGGTAGCCATCAGGCTTTGATCTTTCTTCTCATGCCGGCAAGGCCGAGAAGGCCGGCACCCAGAAGGCAGAATGCGCCGGGAACCGGCACGGATGAGGCAGCGGTGACGGCATAGCTGCCCAGCTCTGTGGCGGTAAAACTTGCATAGGTGCCGCTAAAATTAAGGTCTTCGGCATCGTATTCAACCCAGGTACCATCATTAAGATACCAGACAGTCAGATCCGAAAGGTTCACGTCTGCGTCTGCGTAAAGAGAAAGATAAACAGGGCTCTCTTCGCTGACCGTGTACCCTTCGGTGGAAAACACCCAGGCGGACAGAAGCTCGTAATCGCCTCCGGCAAGGGCTGTTTCAAGCCCGGTCAGATCTGTCCCGCTCAATGCGGCTGCAGTGAAACTGATTTCAGTGGAAGCGGTTGCGGCAAGAAAGCCTGCACCCGCAGACATACCGGTGCTGCTGTCCGTGATCAGGGCCCGCTGCCGGGAAGACAGATCAAGGGAGACAGTGTCACTGCCGGCAGCATTTGTTACGGCATCATACACGGTGACCGTATTGGTAGCGGCATCCAGGACCCCGCCCAGGGCCAGGATTGTGCCCTCGCCGGTAAGGGTTCCATATGTCAGTGGATTGTAGGAACCGGAAGTGGCGGAAGCCCCGGCCACCAGGCGTAAAGTCCCGTTGTTGGTAATGGTGCCGTCGGAGCCCGCGGAAAGGGAGCTGTTCACATCAACGGTGGCAGCCGAACTGCTGTTGATGCTGACGGTGCCGGCAGTTACCGCACCGCCGTTGGCAACGGTCAGGCTGCTTTGGCCGTTATAGCCGACATAAAGTTTGTTGTCTGTACCAAGCGATGACCCTTCCCCGTCAATGGTCGCACGGGTGGTGGATCCGGATGCGTATCCAAGATAGACAACAGAATCACTTGCCGTCGTTGCGACGGAACCGCCGTTAGTAATGAAAATCGAAGCCGCACCGGTGCTTTGGGAACCGGTATATAAAAGTCTGGAGATCTCCCATGAGGAGCCTTCACCGTCAATGATTGCGGTGGCGTCTGAAACCTCACCCAGATATGCAAGGCTGCTTGTCATCGAGCCGCCGTCTAAAATACTGATCTGTGCAGACGTATCAACTTTGTGAGCCGCATAAAAAGGAGAGCTGCTCGAAAATGAGGAACCCGCCCCGGAGATGGTCAATGCGGCAGCGGCTCCCTCGTAGCATGCCAGGTATGTTGTAGCTCCTTGCGTTACGGTGGCCCCGTCGGTGATATTTAAATATCCGTTGCCGTACCGCCCGATAAACATTGTTCCACTGCTGGTCAATGAGGAACCGGATCCATCCACGTTAATCGTCCCCTCGCTGCCGGCCTCATAGCCGAAGTAGGCTTTGCTGACTGCCATGGTACTACCGTTGTTGATGGTGACAGACCCTTCATCGGAATATCCGATGTACGCTTTAGTAGAAGATGTCCAGGTGGCAGGATCGTCCGGATAGACGTCTCCCGTGTACAAAATATCTGCCTGAACAGCAGAGGTCATAATAAATAAAGAGGCCAGGATAAGGGCCAGGCCGTTAAATACTTTGGGTAATTTTTTTTGTTTCTTCACTTTCTTTTTCCTCATTTCAATAAATATAGTAAGTTATGGATAAAATATCCCTGGTAATCAATCTGCAAGGGTTGCCTTGTAAGCGGCATACCAGAGATGATAGTCGGCAAGATCAATATCGCCGTCATTGTCAAAATCAGCGGCTTCAATGTATCCGCTGTCACCTTCCCGGGTCTTCAATGCACTGCGCAGAATACGCATGTCAGCCCGGTCCGTACAAAGCATCTTGGCGGAGGCATGCGGGTCTTTCTCTTTTTTTTAGATTTAGATACAATTTGCGGGTCGTTGTTCCCTCCTTTTAATCTTTGGCAGTTTAATAAAAAATCCTGCCGGGTTGATTGTTCATGGCAACCCGGCGGTCCTGTTTCTTTAATTTGCAAAAGGGGAGGATCCGTGGCTTTCCGGCCCCCGGTTTTCCGGGGTGTGGCTTTTTCATATCAAGTTTGGCTATAACAATTTGTATTTATGAATTCTCGGATTTTTTTGCTGAATGATAAAATTTTTAATTTTCAGGCTATAGCCTTCCGGCCCGATCCTCCTCGCGATCGCTATCGAAATCGATCATCATTCCTTCCTGTCCCCCTGCTGTATGGCTTAATAAGCATCGCTGCAATTTGATCAGCGTCGTTGTCGGGTTTCGGTCCTCCACCCGACGAGTCCGGTCGAAAAGGCGGCTCCTCGGTAGGTCGGGTGCATGATTGGAGTACAACATATGAAATAACCAGGCTGTATGCCGGTGTAACAGACCGAAAATACGGATAACAATCCGCCAAAAGGGAAAAAAGGACCGCCGGCTTTTTGAGCATGGTTAAATAGCCGGGCTTTCAGCATTTTTGCAGGTTGTTGTAATATCAACCCTATCGAAAATCCTATGTCAGACCAGCATGAAGTCAGGTCCTGAAGCATAAAAAAAGTAATATTTCAAGACCTGGCCCTTTTCACATTTTTTTTGCAAAAAGACCGTTGATGTGATATCTGAAGCCTTTCTGTTAGGCTCATAATCAAATTAAAAATCCATGATGCGCCGAAAGAAGCGGGAATTTTAAGTTGCCTTCAAAGCACGCCAATGGAAGCATATTTCAATATGTGCCCCTTAGCGTAACGGGGATGGCCAACCAAAAGACAAGCATCCGGGAGGTTGTATTTTGATCATGAGTCTTAAATCATGTTTCATAGAAAGGAAGTTCTACACAATGGGTACAAAGTTTTTTGCATGTATGTTTGGCGGATTGATGATTTTAGCAAATTGTTCACTGGGGTTTGCCGGAACTGTCTGGCTGGATGAAGTCGTTTTGTTTGACCAGCCTTCAGGCGCTTCAAATGATGGCGGGCCTGCAAGCTATGCGTTGGGGGAAAATGACGGAAACCATGTTTCCATTGACATTCCGGAAACACTGATTCTGTCGTTTACAGACAATACCGCGCTTGACGGTGAGGGCGATGATATTAAACTGTATCAGGTGATTTCAGGTGATTCGTATATTGATGTCTATGGCAGCATGGACAACATCACTTATGTATATTTAGGCAGGACAAGCGGTAATGCCACGTATGATCTTACTGACTATGCGGGTCTTGACTATGTGAATTATCTTAAATTTGTTGGTCTGGATGATGGGGGGTCCGCTGACGGATACGATCTTGATGCAGTGGAAGCACTTAATTCCGGAGACCATATTTCCAGCGTTCCTGTCCCAGCAGCAGTATGGCTTTTAGGTTCCGGCCTGATAGGGATGATTGGCATCAGGAGAAAGAAACGGGAATAACCCGGATTTCCGATTTCTGTTTTCCATTATGGAATCCCGGCAGAAGTCGGTAAGACACAAATGAAGAACGCACAGCCCCCCTGATGCGTATCTCAGGAGGGGCCGGCTTGCCGTGTTTCGTTCACCGGACTGCATATGACAGGTGCTGAAAGAAGGCCGTCATACCGGAATCAGGCCATACTGATTATTATTGGGGGGGCAGTGTTCAATTAATTTTACCCTGCCCCCAACAATCACGGGCCGTCTCTTCCCGATAGCCTTTTGACAACTCCCAACCATCCTGAATCACTCTAAGATAAGGGATCTGCTAAAAAAGGGGGGATTATCGACTCCGGATCATCCCCTCAGAACCTGCCTGCCCATTCATACTTTTTTTTAAAAGACAAACAGCGCTTACCTGTCAGCCGTAAAATTCTAAGAAACCCCAAATCGCAAAAACGTTCTATTAT
This sequence comes from uncultured Desulfospira sp., assembly GCA_963663165.1. Taxonomy (GTDB): domain Bacteria; phylum Desulfobacterota; class Desulfobacteria; order Desulfobacterales; family Desulfobacteraceae; genus Desulfospira. Next base: position 3,626,299 of record OY760175.1, read on the forward strand.
TCAGCAAAAAAATCCTGTTATTTAGCAAAGAAATCCGAGAATCAATTTTTTTTTTATTGTAATACTTAAATTAACATTTAACTAATCTTTATAAGAGGGCGCCTTTGTGTAGAAAAGGGCGCCTCTGCAGATAAGTTTTTTTGTCCGGATATTGCCACTTGGAAAGGAGATGATATCGACCGATAACTTTAATTCTAATAAAAAAGGAAGGCCCGCATGCCTCCGCCAAGATGCGTTGCGGGCCTTCAAAGAACGCTCCGGCACTTAAGGCCGGCACGGAATCCGTTCCCTGATGGAAACGGCATTCCAAATTTTTACCACAGCCTGCCGTGCAAATCAATACAACCGGGCTGGTCTCCCGGTCCGTGCCATTAGCGTAACATCCTTATTTTTTGATTATTGCGTAACCTGTATGCGGCCTGCATGTGGCTCGCCCGCGGCAGGCAGGTATAAAAAAACGTTCTTTGTGCCCAGAGAATAGACAGAAAAAAACATTCAATCTGAAAAAAAAAGAAAGGACAAATGACATGAAAAGAGTTTTCAACGTAGTGTTAGCTCTGAGTTTTGTAATCGCTGTATCCGGCTTGCTGTCGCCGGCGGCCGCGGCAACGGTCACTGTTTATACAGACGAAGCTTCGTTTGCCGCCACCCTTGGTTCTTACTATTATGAGGATTTTAGCAACTTTCCTGAGACTGGGGAAGAAGGACCTGAATCGATAGACATGGGGCCGGAAAATGGTTTCAGCTACACAATGAAAGGTGATGACAGTTCTCTTTATTACAGCGATGGGGCTATATCCGTATGGGAGGACTATGATGCCCTTACAATTGAATTTACAGGTGATGCGGTAACCGCCTTTGGTGGAAATTTCTGGCCCACTACAGCTGAACTGACAAACAGAGTATTTGACATTACCATTGATATTTCTTTTGCTGACGGCAGTAGTTATTCTTACACAATAGAAGATGCGGATGTGAATACCTTCATTGGTTTCAGCAGCTTAGAAGCCATCTCCTCATTCACCATTTCCGAAACCGTATATTACCTGTATCCCACAGCAGATAACCTGTACGTCGGCAGTACTTCCTCAGTGCCTGTTCCGGGTGCCATATGGCTCATGGGCGGCGGCCTTTTGGCCCTTGCCGGCATTCGCCGCAGGAACGCCTGATATAAATTGAAAGTAACAGCCCCTTGGCCTTTTTGGGGGGACAAGGGGGCCTGGCTAAACAAAAGGATGATCCTTAAAAAGGAGGAAAAATGGTTTTTAACAGATTCGGTAAAATGATTTTCACCGTATTGGCGCTGTCGCTGTTATTTTTCTACGGTTCGGCCCTGGCCGGCCCTTACACAGAGAACTCGGTGTACTATACCAGTTCCAAAATCAAGGCCTGGGCCACGGGGTATCTGAACTACCTGCCCTCTGATCCCCTGGACGAAAGCCTGTACGGGACCTATGCCCAGTATGCCGGGGTTTATAAAACGTTTCAGACACCGCAATACGCCACCGGCCAGGCTGATAATAAAATTGTCACCCTTGGCGACCTTTACCAGGAACAAATCGATGCCGGTGCCGCCTGCGGTGAGATCACCCTGACCTTTGACCTTCCCATCGCCAACGGGGATGGCATCGACTTTGCCGTATACGAGAACGGTTTCTGGAATACCAGCGTATCACCCTATGGCATGTTTGCTGAACTGGCATACGTATACGTTTCCACTGATGGTGAAAACTGGGCATTGTTTCCCGGCATTTCTCTGACCGAAGGCCTTGTTGGTGCCTACGGGTGTATTGAACCGACAGACGTTTACAACCTGGCCGGCAATTATGCCAGGTATACCGGAACCGGGTTTGACCTGGACGATTTGCAGGACCATGAACTGGTTCTGTCAGGCCTTGTGGACCTCAATGAAATCAACTACGTCAAAGTGGTGGACATCCCCGGCAGCGGCGATTATCTCGATTCCCAGGGTTACCCGATCTACGACGCCTGGGTCACCTGGGGATCAGGCGGGTTTGATCTGGACGCCGTGGCTGTCCTTAATGTCAAGTATCCGGACGGCGACCTTAGTGAGGACGGTACGGTAGACCGGGTGGATGCGATTATCATCCGAAGCGCCATCGGATCTTCTCAGGGGGATGATGCCTATGCGGAAGAGGCGGATTACGACGAAGACGGTGACGTTGATTTTGCCGATTACCGGCAGTGGTACAAATATTACAAGGCGTTCATAAGTGAAAACTGATTTAAAAATTGCCGATGACGGCCAGGGCCGCCCTGGTTACCCGGCCAAGCATCGGCCCGAAACAAATATTGAAAGTCTTCTCAGGATGTTAGTGAGACTTTCTTATAAAAAAAAGGAGATGTGATCAATGAAAAAAATAACGGCAATAACCATAGGTCTTCTGGCGGCTCTTTGTTTTGGCGGATCATACGCCATTGCCTCACCTGGTATCAGCCTGGATCAGACCGGGTATACCGGGTATATCGGAACGGTTTTCCAGGTGGAAGTCTGGCTGGATGCAGACGACTTAACGGATTTTGAACTGCTCTCTTTTGGGTTTGATGTCCTGGTTGAAGATGAGTCTGTCTACCATTACGCCGGGTATACCCTGGGATCGGATTTTGAGTACCTTGGATTTTACCAGGAAGACTACGTGGGCGGCATGGCCTTTCCAAGCGTAACCGATGATGAGGTCCTGCTGGCCATCTTGTATTTTACCATTGTGGGCGAAGGTTCCTGCGATCTGGACATCAGTGCTGAATATGACGGGTCCATGTACGGCCTCTTTTATCTGATGACAGACACCTTCGAGGAAGCCGGTTACAGCTTGTCCTCCTCGGTTGCACTGGGGTCTGCCGTGCCTGTTCCGGGAGCCGTATGGATGATGGGCGCGGGACTTGTGGCCCTGGCAGGCATCCGCCGCAGGAACACCTGATATAGAGTCAAAAAAATCAGGGCAGTTGCCAATCGGCAGCTGCCCTGAAATTTTGGTGTACTATGCTTCCCGACAGGGTTCTGGATTATTCCTCTTCTTCAGGCAGGTTCACTTCTGCCAGGTCCGGGCCCAGATAAATCCGCTCGCCTTCTCCGAGCACACCCAGAGCAAGGGCCAGCAGGGTCCATAAATGGATCGTATGATATTTGCATTCATAATGCTCGGCCAGTTTATGAATCTGGTCATGGCAGTTGTGGCAGGGGGTCACACAATAATCCGCGCCCGTGGCCACGATCTGGTTTTTCTTGGTCCGGCCGTACTCCAGACGGGCTTCATTGTAGCCGGACTGGAGATACCCGCCGCCACCGCCACAGCAGAAGTTATTAGAGTAGTTCGGCGTCATATCAATAAAGTTTTCTTCACCGACGCAGGCTTTGACCACAAACCGCAGATCTTCGGCCAGGGCATCCCCAAAGCTTTTGCGAACCTGCTGGCAGGGATCCTGAACCGTAAAGGTGACTTTAAGGTCTTTGTTCCAGTCGGAACTCGGGTTCAGCTTGCCTTCCCGCATCCATTTGGCATAATACCGGACCATGGGGGCAATTTCGAGATCTGTTTCAATGCCGAACTTCTGCTGGCCTTTCCATACGGAAAACGTGGAATGGCCGCACTCGGTATTCAAATATACTTTACAGCCCAGTTCCATGGCGGATTCAATGGTGTTCCGGGTCACTTTTTCCCAGTTTTCATTATCTGCAAGGAACATACAGTAGTTTTCACCGCCCCAGCCCCGGGTGCTGTAGGTCCAGTCTGCTCCCACAATGTGCAGAATTTTCCACAGGGGAACCATTTCTTCGGGTTCCACACCGGGTTCACGGGAATTCTGGCTTAAGAAAAAATGAGCGCCTTCCTTATTGACGGGCGCCTCAAGATTTTCCCAGCCCGGCTGGTCCTCATGAACCTCATCAAGAATGTCACCGACCACCCACTCAAAATCTTCCTCAGAAATGCCCATGGCACTGCCGCTGGTATTTCTAAGGGCCATGTCACAGGAACCGACAATGCCTTTGGGCCGTTCGTCCCGGGGCCACAGCTGCCGGGCCTCGTAGACCATTGCCGCGATGTCGATCTGCATGGGACAGACATAGAGGCAGCGCTGGCACTGGGAACACATCCAGACCCACGGGTGCTTGGTCAGTTCTTCGTCCATCCCCAAAGCCACCATCCGGACAAATTTACGCGGATCCATATTTTCCAGTCCGGTTGCCGGGCAGCCGGAAGAGCATGCGGCGCATGTCAGGCACAAATTAAGGTTGGCGCCATTGGGCAGCTTGTCCATCAGATTCTTTTTAAAGGCTGCCTTTCTTTCTTTTCCAAGTTCTATTACCTCACTCATAACATTCTCCTCTAAAAGGGTTGCTTTTCGGGTCAATATGCCTTTTTATGCGCATTTAAAAAAATGCCCTGTCCATAACTGTTTCCCCGGGTATCCGGCAAAGCTGCCAATGGCCGGACACACTGAAGCTCTCTTTACTGAATATACCTGAATCAAACAGATGAATGCTGGGAATAACACCAAATAGATAGCATCAATTTTTCAGGTTACTTAGTGCCGTCAAACCCGGGCAGGGAAGTGTAAAGCTCCCCTCATGTAAAACCGAAAAATCGAAGCATATAGACTTTTCCTGGTAGATTAAAAGCACAAAAAAATAGATAGAAAAAGTAGATAGGCTTGTCAAAGTGATAATACGAATACCTTACAGGAATGATTATTGAAAACAATTATAACCAAATCTTTTAAATGAAACCGATGACCTTTCAACTGAATTGAACTGGCCTGTCCGGGCCTGACTGTCTCGCCCATTATCCTTCAGGCAAAACGCCCTGAAGGTGAGGGAAGCAAAGCCCCCCTCACCACAACAGGCGGCAAGGCCGTTTCAGGATCTGCGTTAAGATTAATTCATCAGTTCAATAACCTCATAGGGGTTAACACCGGCCCTGGTCATATCGGTCACCATCTGCTGAGTGACGGGAACTTCTTTAACTACGGTGACAAAATCGGCCGGTGTTGACAGATAGGGTGCCAGGCCGGTGTTGCATTTTAACCGGCTGATCCAGAACAAGGGGTTTGTTTTCCCCCCTTTGGGGGCAAAATCTTCTTCAGCAACCCCTGAAATGCTGCGGGCTTTTCCCCAGTTGTAGCGCAGGGCCACGGCCTTTCCGGTTTTGGCTTTATTGTCCCATATGATCAGAATGCCCCCGATGTTGTCTGTTGCCGTTTCCCCCAAAACCGCTTTCTTTTGTTCGGCCGTCAGGTTTTTTACATAAAGGTTTTTCTTTCCCGGGGTCAGGTCCAGCAGGATCTGGATGGCGTCCTCCTTGCACCAGTTCGGTGCGGCAATCCAGGTATAGGCCTCCCCTTTATTCAAGGGATATGTGTCCATGATAAACTGCGCAATCTGGTATCCGGAACTTACACCGGGGCAAAGGTGATTGTGAAATTCACAGCACTTTAAGAAATCATACGGGGCATTCTTTGCCCATGCATCCGTAATGGAGACCAGGGTGAACGTATCAGGACCGAGTTGTTGTTGTATGGTTTTCCAGCCATCGGGTGTCAGGGCCTGGTCAATGCCCATTTTAAGGCTGATTTTCCCCGCCTGTTGTCCGTTATCGGTGATGATCACCGCATTGCCCCCGGAATTTTTAACAAAAAGGACCACTTTTAACGGACTGTTGACCGGCCTGTGATACAACAGCAGATTTTTTTTACCCATAGAACATCCGGTGATGTCACCAATTACATCCACGATCCCTTCCGTAGTCTCGCCGTTGACCTTGACATAGGTGGCATTGGTGAGGGCCAGCAGGTCAGGGCTTCCCTTTTCAACCCCGAGCTCTTTGACCCCCTCTGTGATCAGATTTGTCATATCAGCCGCCCAAAGGCCCTGAGCAAAACAGCACATCAACATCATCAGCACAACAATTCCAACTAACCGTTTCATCGCTCTTCTCCTTTTTTCCATAAAAAAAGCCAAGAAAGCTGCCCGTACAAAGATACGGCAATGCCTTCTTGGCCTGAATTAAAAATATGTTCTGCAACGGACAGGGCCGCCCCGTTTTTTCAACCAGGACCGCCCAGACAAACTTTGAAAGCCACGAAGGGCACAGAAGCGGCAGCCCTAACAGCCTTCAGCTAAAGCCCCTTCAGTCTTTCATACAAAAAAAATCAGTTCTTCAAGAACCTGGGTTATGGGATATGTGGAATATTACACAAGCAATGTCAAGGATAATTTCCAGTAACCGCAGGGCAATCGCAAGTAAAACAAACACGCCTTTCCAGAATTGAAAATGAGGATAACGCCAATAAAACCTAGGGATTTAGGCTGAAGACTGAAGCGGTTTAGGGTTGCGCATCCCTTCAGCCTAAACACCCTCAGCCTAATTACCTTTTTTACATTATGATCATCGAAATCGGCATCACCAGTATGCAAATTCCATGCGATCACCCGGCACGGCAATGATTTCTGTCTTGCCAAATTCCGCTATTTTATGGTATGGGGAGTGTTTCACGAGACCACAAGCATACAGGTGTGAACTGACATGAAAGCATTATTAGCCCTGGAAGACGGAAGAACCTTTCCCTGCAGGAGTTTTACCGGCCCGGGAGAGGCATCCGGAGAGGTGGTGTTTAACACCAGCATGACCGGATACCAGGAAATCCTTACCGACCCTTCATATGCCGGCCAAATGGTCACCATGACCTACCCTTTGATCGGCAATTACGGGGTCAACCCCGAAGATGTTGAATCGGATAAAATTCAGGTAGCCGCATTTATTGTAAAGGAATACCAGGATTTCCCCTCCAATTTCAGATCCAAAGGAACCCTGGCCGATTATCTGATCAAAGGCCATGTCCTGGGGATTGAAGATCTGGACACAAGGGCCTTGACCCGGCACCTTAGAAAATCCGGGGCCATGCGGGCCGTCATCTCGACTTCGGACCTTGACCCGGACTCCCTGGTTAAAAAGGCAAAGGCCGTCCCGCCCATGGAAGGCTCGGACCTGGTGGGGGGCGTGACCTGCAAAAAGCCCTATTTCTGGAAGTACAACCAGCCTGAATATATCAGCCTTGAAAAGCTCAATGATCCGTTAATCTGGCGGTACAGGGGGAAAAAGCACTCGGTGGTGGCCCTGGATTTCGGCATCAAGTACAATATTATCCGGTGTCTTGAAAAGGCCGGATGCGAAGTCCTGGTGGTTCCGGCCAGAACGAGTGCCGATACCATCAAGGCATTGAAACCCGAGGGCATTTTCCTGTCCAACGGCCCGGGCGACCCGGAACCCTTAACCTATGCCATTGACACCATCAGGGAGCTCATCGGGACAGCCCCCATCTTCGGCATCTGTCTGGGGATGCAGCTTCTTGGCCTGGCCATGGGCGGAAAGACCCTGAAAATCAAATTCGGGCACCGGGGCGGGAACCAGCCTGTAAAAAATGTAGATACCGGCAAGGTGGAGATCACCTCCCAGAACCACGGGTTTGCCGTGGACCTGACCACCCTTGACAAGGATAAATGCCTGCTCACCCACATCAATCTTAATGAGGAATCCCTGGAAGGCCTGAAAAATGATTCAGCCGCCGTCTTTGCCGTCCAGTACCATCCCGAGGCATCTCCCGGGCCCCATGACGCCGCCTATCTCTTTAACCAGTTTGCACAGGTGATCCAACATGCCAAAGCGTAACGATATCCACAAAATCCTGATCATCGGAGCCGGCCCCATCATTATCAGCCAGGCCTGTGAATTTGACTACTCCGGGACCCAGGCCTGCAAGGCGCTCAAAGAAGAAGGATTTGAGGTGGTCCTGATCAACTCCAACCCGGCCACCATCATGACGGATCCGGAAACTGCCGACCGGGTCTATATTGAGCCGGTGACCTGTGAAGCCCTGTGCAAGATCATTGAAAAAGAAAAACCCGATGCCCTGCTGCCCACCCTTGGCGGCCAGACCGCGTTGAACACGGCCCTTGAGACCGCCAAAACCGGTATCCTGGACAAGTACAACATTGAAATGATCGGGGCCTCGGTGGCGGCCATTGAAAAGGCTGAAGACCGGGAACTGTTCCGGGACGCCATGAAAAAAATAGGGCTTCGCATTCCCAAAAGCGGGTTTGCCACCAACCTGCACGAAGTGGAAGAGGTCTCTCACCGCATTGGTTTTCCCATTATTGTCAGGCCCTCCTTTACCTTAGGCGGTACCGGCGGCGGCGTGGCCTACAACTCCGAGGAGCTGGCCAAACTCTCCAAGGCAGGCCTGGATGCCAGCCTTATCACCCAGGTCATGCTCGAAGAATCGGTCTTAGGCTGGAAAGAGTATGAGCTTGAGGTCATGCGGGACCATGCGGACAACGTGGTCATTATCTGTTCCATTGAAAACATTGACGCCATGGGGGTCCACACCGGGGACTCCATCACCGTGGCCCCGGCCCAGACCCTGTCGGATAAAGAATACCAGCTTCTGAGGGACGCCTCCATTGCCATCATGCGGGAGATCGGCGTGGATACCGGCGGCTCCAATGTCCAGTTTGCCGTAAACCCGGAAAACGGGGACATTATTGTGGTGGAGATGAACCCCCGGGTGAGCCGCAGTTCCGCCCTGGCCTCCAAGGCCACGGGGTTTCCCATTGCCAAGATTGCCGCCAAGCTGGCCGTGGGCTACACCCTGGATGAAATTCCCAACGATATCACCGGCGAGACCATGGCCTGTTTTGAGCCCTCCATTGACTATTGTGTCATCAAGATTCCCCGGTGGACCTTTGAAAAATTCCCAGAAACCGATGATATCCTGACCACGGCCATGAAATCCGTGGGCGAGACCATGTCCATTGGCCGGACCTTTAAAGAGGCACTCCAGAAGGGGCTGCGCTCCCTGGAAATCGGCCGGGCCGGATTCGGGGCCGACGGAAAAGACCCGGCACCGGGCAGTGTGGCCGGAAACGAGCTGGAATACAAGCTGTCCACCCCCAATTCCCAGAGAATTTTCTATATCAAGTATGCCCTGGAACATGGCATGCCCATTACCATGATTTCCGAACTCACGGCCATTGATCCCTGGTTTCTGTACCAGATGAAGCAGATTGTTGACCTTGAAAAGCAGATCCAGCTGGCCGGCCGGGACCTGCCGCGGGAGCTGTTTGAAAAGGCCAAAAAATACGGATTTTCCGACAAGCAGCTGGCCCACCTGGCCAAACTCACGGACAAGCAGGTGGAAAAAACCAGAAAGGACTTGGGCATCGTGCCGGTGTATAAACTGGTGGACACCTGTGCCGCAGAGTTCAGGGCCACCACGCCCTATTACTACTCCACCTATGAAAGCGAATGTGAGGCCAGGGTTTCAGACCGGAAAAAGGTCATCATCCTGGGCGGCGGCCCCAACCGCATCGGCCAGGGCATTGAGTTTGACTACTGCTGTGTCCATGCCTCCTTTGCCTTAAGGGAAGAAGGGGTGGAATCCATCATGGTCAACTCCAACCCGGAAACCGTGTCCACAGACTATGACACCTCGGACAAGCTCTACTTTGAACCCCTGACCCGGGAAGACGTGCTTCACATTGTGGAAAAGGAAAAGCCCGACGGAGTGATTGTCCAGTTTGGGGGCCAGACCCCCCTAAACCTGGCCACGGACCTTCAAAAGGCCGGGGTTCCCATTATCGGCACCTCTCCCGAGAGCATTGACCGGGCCGAAGACCGGGATCTGTTCCAGGAGATGCTCAATAAACTGAACCTTCGCCAGCCGGACAACGGCATTGCCTTTTCCTATAACGAGGCCAAGGCCGTGGCCCGGGATATCGGGTATCCGGTAATGGTCAGGCCCTCCTTTGTCTTAGGCGGCCGGGCCATGAAGATTGTCTATGACGAGGGTGATTTGGAAGAGTTCTTTAACCTGGCCGTGGAGGCCTCCCCGGACAAACCCGTCCTCATTGACAAGTTCCTGGAAGAGGCTTTTGAGCTGGATGTGGATGCCATCTCAGACGGGCAGACCACCATTATCGGCGGCATGATGGAACATGTGGAAGAGGCCGGAATCCACTCGGGTGACTCGGCCTGTGTCCTGCCCCCCTACTCCATCAAACGGGAACATATTGATGAAATGGCCGATGCGGCCCGGGCCATTGCCAAAGAGCTGAATGTCAAGGGGCTGATGAACATCCAGTTCGGGATCATGAATGACACGGTTTATATCATTGAGGTCAACCCCAGGGCATCCCGGACCATCCCCTTTGTCTCCAAGGCCATTGGCGTGCCTTTGGCCAAGCTGGCCACCAAAATCATGCTGGGGAAAACCTTAGATGAACTCGGCTTCACCAAAGAGGTCATCCCGCCTTATTTCTGCGTTAAAGAGGCGGTCATGCCCTTTGACCGGTTTGCCAAGGTGGATCCGGTTTTGGGACCTGAAATGAAATCCACGGGTGAGGTCATGGGCATTGATGAGGATCTGGGCGCAGCCTTTGCCAAGGCCCAGTTTGCCGCCGGCCAGAAACTGCCCAAAGAGGGCACGGTGTTCATCTCGGTCCAGGACAAGGACAAACCCGCGGCCCTGCCCGTGGCCAAGGCCTTCCATGAAATGGGGTTTACCATCATGGCCACCCGGGGAACCGCCACCTTTCTGGAAGACAACAACGTTCCGGCCACCATGGTGAAAAAAGTATCCGCCGGACGGCCCAATGTGGTCGATGCCGTGAAAAACAATGAGATTCAGCTCATCCTCAACACCGGGGCCTCCAGCCAGACCCAGCGGGACGGATATGAGATCAGGCGGGCGGCCATTAAATATAAAATCCCCTATGCCACCACAACGGACGGAACAAGGGCCATCTGCCAGGCCATCCAGGCCATGAAAAAGAAAGCCCTTTCCGTTAAACCCATCCAGGAGTATCACAAGGAAAATGTGTAAGTTACCGGCAATAAAAACCCGACAGCCCGATGAGCGGCACCCCGGGTGCCCCATGGCATGCCTTAGCGAACGCCCCAAAGACGAATGCGGGGTTTTTGGCCTTTACAAACATCCTGAGGCTGCCAAAATCACCTACTTCGGGCTTTATGCCCTCCAGCACCGGGGCCAGGAAAGTGCCGGCATCTCGGTAAACCGGGGGGTTAATGACAAGATTTTTTCCCACAAGGGAATGGGCCTGGTGCCGGAAATTTTCAACATGGAAGACCTTGAACGGATCGAAGGCGGGTCTGCCATCGGCCATGTCCGATACTCCACCACCGGGGACTCATGCCTGACCAATGCCCAGCCCTTTGTGGTCAACCACCGGCACAGATCCTATGCCCTGGCCCACAACGGCAACCTGGTCAATGCCCATACCATCAGGGAAGAACTTGAAGAAAAAGGCTCTATTTTCCAGACCACCATGGACTCAGAGGTGTTTCTTCATCTGTTTATCAAGAACCTGGTCAAGGGAGACTACGAGAGCGCCATTTTAAAGGCCGTGTCAAAGATTGAAGGGGCCTATTCCATGATCCTGCTCACCTGCAAGGGGGAGATCATCGGCATGAAGGATCCCAACGGATTCCGCCCCCTGGCATTGGGCAAGCTTAACGGCCACTATGTCCTGGCCTCGGAAACCTGTGCCTTTGACCTGATCCAGGCCGAATTTATCCGGGAGCTGGACCCCGGGGAAATCGTGATCATCAATGAAGACGGGATCAGAAGCATCCGGCACCCCAGGGCAGCCGACCATAAATCCCTGTGTATTTTTGAATACATCTACTTTGCCCGGCCCGACTCCACCATTGACGGCAAAAATGTCTATGAGATGAGAAAGGCCCACGGCCGCCGCCTGGCCCAGGAGTCCCACGTGGACGCCGATCTGGTCATGCCCTTTCCGGATTCGGGCAACTATGCGGCCATCGGCTATGCCAAGGAATCGGGCATTCCCTTTGAAATGGGCATGATCCGGAACCACTATGTGGGCCGAAGCTTTATCCAGCCCACCCAGTCCATGCGTGACTTTGCCGTGAGGGTCAAGCTCAATCCGGTCCGGGAGCTGATCAAGGGAAAAGATATCATTATCATTGAAGACTCCATTATACGGGGCACCACGGCTAAAACCCGGGTCAAGGCCTTAAGGGATTTAGGGGTCAAGAAGGTTCATATGCGGATCTCATGTCCGCCCCACAGGTTCCCCTGTTATTACGGTATTGATTTTTCTTCAAAGGGGGAGCTCATTGCGGCAAGCATGTCCTTAGAGGATCTTCGGGACTACCTGGGCCTGGATTCCCTCCACTACCTTTCCATTGAGGGCATGCTGGAAGCCTCCGGCGTTGAAAACCCGGAACAAAACTTTTGCAAGGCCTGTTTTGACGGACACTACCCGGTCCCCTTTGATCCCAATTTCACCAAGCAGTGCATGGGGTAACCATTGGTAACAAAGAAAACCGTGGCATTCTCAAAAGATGCCTGCAACCTGTTTTTCCACATTTTAACCAAGTGCAACCTGAGCTGCTCCCACTGCTATATCAATCCGGACCAGCACGGCAGCAACACCCTTGATATCAAGACCATCCGGGAGTGGCTTTCCCTGTTCGCCCAAAAGAACCAAAAGGCCAACGTGATTTTCCTTGGGGGCGAACCCACCCTTCACCCGGATCTTTCAGCGGCGGTTAAACAGGCCAAGGCCCTGGGGTTTGAATCCATCACCATCGACACCAACGGGTTTCTTTTCCATGATATCCTGGACAAGGTCACCCCGGATGATCTGGATTTCATCAGCTTTTCCCTGGATGGTGCCACCAGAGCCGTCAATGACGCCTGCAGGGGAAAGGGAAGCTTTGATGCGGTGATGGCGGGGATTAAAAAGGCCAGGGATAAAGGCTTTTCCTGTTCCATGATCTATACGGTATCGGACAAAAATATTCATGAACTGTCACAGATGCCGGACCTGATAAAGCCCCTGGGACTTGACCGGTTTTTCATCCAGGTGGTGGGCTTAAGAGGGGAATCGGCAAAATCGGCCGATAATTCCGGCTCAGCCATTCACCAGGTCACCAAGGAAACCTGGCTGAACCTGATCCCGGCCACCGCAGAAAAAATTGCTCAAATGGGCATTATCGTCACCTATCCCAAGGTCTTTCTGGAACCGTCAGACCCGTTCCAGTGTGCGGCCCGGGTGGCCCAAAACTATTTTGTCTTTCCCAACGGCCGGGTCTACCAGTGCCCTATTTGCGAGGATTTTTCCCTGCACTCTTTTGACATCATCAACAATGAACTGGTGCCGCGCCCCCCGGTCAATGAAACCGACCTGTTCAACCTGAACATCCCCGAAGGCTGCGTCATGAACAAACTGGTCCAGCCGGCAAACCTGTCCTATGATTCCCAGGGCCGCCCCCTTCACCAGATCGCCTGCTGCATGCTCAAAGAAGAGATTACTTTTTAAGTCACCGGTTTCCCCTGATGCCTCAGCCATTGTCGGCCTTTGTCCGTCAGGCGGTATTTTTGCTTGCTGCTTTGCGGTTTGTCCGGAAGGGTCATTTCAATTAATCCGGCTTCCAAAGCGGGAATCAAATAAGTTTTGCGAAAATGCTCATTATCTTTGAGCCCCAGGGCCTTTTTAAGCTATTGCCGGCTCATTTCACCAGTAACGGCAAGCAGCAGCCGGACTTCCGGGGTGACTTCCAGGGTCGCTTCCAGTGTTGAAGATCCCACTGCATCCAGGATCATCCTGAGCATGAAAGAAATAAAGGGGCCTGAGTCGGTCTGAAGGGTACTTTCCTGAATGGCCTGATAATACTCGGCCTGGTGTTCGAAGACCGGGCTTTCCGCCGGGATATCGGCGAACAGGGAATTCCATCGGGAAAGAATCAGGCTCTGCCACAGGCGCCCCATGCGGCCGTTAACGTCAGCAAACGGGTGAATGAATTCAAATTCGTAATGAAAAACCGAGCTGGCAATGAGCGGGTGGGCGTTCGTTACGGCAACTTTCTGACAATAAACTCGATACAGCATTCGGCCACGGGGGTGGCGGTCTGGTCCAGATGCGGCGGGAGCTTGGGGCGGTAAAAGTCTTCTATGAGTTCGATTTTGATCACCTTGATCCGGTCGCCGAAAGACTGGAGCAGTTCCATGATATTGATGGATTTATCAGACCAGGAGTTGGTTTTCTGGATGGTCATGGTCCACTTATGGTCGGGATTGAACTTTGACGGGAACACCCCCTTTTCATAGAGATCTTCATCGGGAACCGTGGTGATGATGTGGCCGCCGGGTTTTACAATCCGGATCCAGTTTTCAAAACCGATCCGGGGGTCTTCAAGGTGTTCAAGGCAGTGGCTTGAATGGACAAAATCAACGCTGTTGTCCGGGACCCCCTTCATATACTGGGCATCGCCGTCCTGCAGATCCCATGTCCGGGCCCCGGTCATTTTGGAAAACACCCCTGCATACTGCCCTAAAGGGTCAGGCTTCCCACCGATATCGATCCCGGTTCCCACAAAATACTTGTTGTGAAACTCTCCAAGATTAAACCGTCTTTTCGCGGCTTTGCTCTGTTCCCACGGCATTGGATTGTCCTTTCAACCGGCCTGTGTTTGAATACTATAGTGCTGCAAACCCTTTTGACCTACCCTATCGTTTTCAACCATCAATGTCACTGGTTTATTTTAACCCATGCTCAGCCAGATCCCATAGGTAAAGGCCGACAAGATCGTGCAGATGGAAATGGCGGCCACGGAAAAATCGGAATCCCCGCCCATTTCCCGGGCCATGATATAGGTCAGGGTGGCCGTGGGTGAGGAGAGGATGATCAGGCCGGGCAGGTAATCCTCGGGGGCCGTCCCAAACAGTTTGAACAGCAAAAGCCCCATGGCCGGAGCCGCCATGGTTTTCAGGAAGCTGGACGCCAGGACGTTTAAAAAGCCGTGTTTGAGCTTTTCAAACGACAGGGAGGCCCCGATGATCAGCAACGCCGTGGGAAGGGCCATGCCCTTTAAAATATCCAGGGAGCGGTCCAGGATGACCGGCAGCTTCAGGTTAAGCAGGGAAAAGATGATCCCTGACAATGCCGACAGGATAACGGGATTGGTGATGCCGGCTTTTAAGGTGTCCATGAACCGGAAGCGCTCTTTTTCTTTGCGGTTGTGGGCCTGAAGGACTACCACGGCCAGGATGTTCTGGACAATCATGACAAATCCGGCAATCAGGGCGGCCCGGACAAACCCGCTGTGGCCCAGGTAATAAAAGGCCACGGCAAGGCCGATATATCCCAGATTCCCGTGAAAGGAGCAGTGAATAAAAGAGCCCCTTGACCGTCGGGGAATTTTCAACCCAATGGCCGCTGCCCATGCCACACCGGTAATACAGAACATGGCGGCCAGGGTGGCCAGGATAACGGTGGCATTCAGTTCAGACTTAAGAGAGGCTTTGGAAACCGCGCTGAAAATCATGGCCGGTATGGCAATATAGTAAACCAGGCGGTTGGCCTGGTTTACAAAATCCATGGAGATAAAGTCTCTGCGCCGGGCAAAAACCCCCAGAAAGATCACGATAAAAATCGGGATGATGGTGGCCAGGATTTCCATGGGTATCCTTAGGCTGTCAGGCTAAAGACTGAAGGCTGAAGGTTGCGTTCGTCACCTTCAGCCTAAACCCCTTCAGCCTAATTTGGTTTTAATATGAAAAGACTTTGGCCGGGTCAGGTACTCATACCCCACCACAGACAGGGTGCAGCCCCGGCCGGAATTCTTAACCCCGGTCCAGCCCAGTTCCGGGTCCAGATAGTCACACCGGTTGATGAAAAGGGTCCCGGTATTCACCTGTTGCCCGAGTTCAATCCCCTTGTCATAATCTTTTGTAAAAATAGCGGCGGTCAGGCCGAACTCACTGTCGTTCATGAGTTCTACCGCCTCCTCATCAGACGCCACCTTCTGAATTCCCACCACCGGCCCGAAACTTTCCTCGGTCATCACCCGCATGGTGTGGTTGACGCCGGTCAGAATCTGAGGGGCCAGGTAAGGGGTGCCGGCCTTGTCCATGGGGAAATTTTCGGCCTTGATATGGGCAACCGCCCCCTGTTCAATGGCTTCTTTGGTCTGCTCCCGGACAAAATCAGCGGCACTGGTCCTGACCAGGGGACCTAAGGTGGTTTCAGGATCATCAGACCGGCCAAGCTTTAAGGCATTGACCCATGCAATGGCCTGTTCAAGGAAGTCGTCATACACATCGGCATGGACATAAACCCGTTCAATCCCGCAGCAGGACTGGCCGGAATTGAAAAACGCGCCGTCCATGGCCGTGTCCACGGCATGGGGAAGATCGGCATCGGCCCGGACATAGGCCGGGTCCTTGCCGCCAAGTTCCAGGCCGACATTAATGAACCTTCCGGCAGCCGCCTTTTCCACCATGGCCCCGCCGGGAACAGACCCCGTAAATGCCACATGGTTGATCCGGGCATCTTTGATGATGGCTTCGGTATCCCCATGGGTGAGGTGAAGGTACTGGAACACACCTTTGGGCAGGCCTGCCGCCTCAAAGGCCTCAAACAGGCGCTCGGCACAAAGGGGGGTCTGGGCCGAATGTTTCAAAATTACGGTGTTGCCGGCCAGGATGGCCGGGACAATGGCATTAATAGCGGTCAGATAGGGATAATTCCAGGGGGCAATGACAAACACCGTGCCTAAGGGCTCCCGCTGAATCCACCGCTCAAACCCCTCTTTTTCATCCAGTTTCACCGGTGCAAGCCCCTGGTCCGCCAGCCGGATCATGGCCCTTGCCCGTTCTTCCAGGCCGTTGACCTCGCCTGCCCCAAACCGGATGGGCCGCCCCATCATCCAGCAAAGTTCTTTGGCGATCTCTTCTTTTTTGGCCACAAAAGCGTCAACGGCTTTTGTGCATAAGATTTTCCGGTCTGCCAGGGCCGTGGCGGCCCAGGCGCGCTGGGCCTGTTTGGCCTGATCCAGGGTGGTTTGAATTAACCCCTGATCTGCAAAGGGCCGCTCCACATAGGCAGAATTGTCAACCGGACTGATACATACAAATGAGGATGTCATAACTTCACCTTTTAAAAATATCCTTAATATGGTTAGACTCAGGTTTAGCCGTCCTATCCTAAAACCGTTTGATTTGCAAGTGAAATCCATCCGGCACACAGGATTAACACGGACAAAAATTGACTCATTTTTTTGAGGAATAAACCATAAGGGCAATCTCCCGTAAAATGAAGGAAAGCCGGAGAAAAGGAAACCACAGACCGGCCCGCAGACTTTCTGTATTCGGATATTATACCACTTGTCAGGGCTCGGCGTTTTTTAGATGCAGCAGCCCCTGGCCGTTATGGCTTTTCTCTCCAGGGTACCGTCAGCCCTTTGAAGGTAAAAGAAATTAAACAGGTTCATGCAAAGGGCTGCATTGACCGGGATAATGCTGATACGGTCTCCCGGGCCAGGTGGATTTTTACACCGGCTGACATCCACCCAGCCGTGCTCTTCGTGGAGCCGGCATATCCGGGCTTCGGGGTATTCACACACATATCCCATTTCCAGGGCTTCACGGCGCAGCAGCTGTTTGGCCG
Source organism: uncultured Desulfospira sp. (assembly GCA_963663165.1). Taxonomy (GTDB): domain Bacteria; phylum Desulfobacterota; class Desulfobacteria; order Desulfobacterales; family Desulfobacteraceae; genus Desulfospira. The sequence continues at coordinate 3,643,811 of OY760175.1, forward strand.
AAAGGCTTTTGGAGCCGGCATCTATGATCACCTGGCCCGGAACCCTGTCTGAAACAACCGTTGCCACCATGCGGGCCGCACAATCCTCAAGGGCGCAATGGTTGAACTTGGCCACAAAATAGTCATTGATATAGGCCGTTCCCACCCGAAGCTCATTGACATGGGCCACCTGGTGGGTATTGAAAAGAGACGGGGTGGCGCCTGAAGAGACCATGGGCGGCTCAAGCCCTGCCTTGCATAAGGCGTTATAGGCCGGTTTCCATGACCGGTTAATCTGTTCAAAGCTTTCAGGGGCTGAGGCGTTGGGGCCGTACAAATGGCCCAGATAAAGCTGGATGCCTTCAAATTCAAGGTACGGGGCGTTTTGGGCGTACCTTGCAAGGGCTGTCAGTTCATCCGGGTCTGCGGTTCCGCACCGGTGGAGCCCGGCATCAAACATGACATGGATGCCGATGGTTGTATCATGGTCCATTGCGGCCCGGGACAACCAGTCCATCAGGGACCTTTCGTCAACCGCCACCCGGACGGTGTGGGTTTGGGCAAGGCCTGCGATGATCCGCACCCGTTCATCCCCGAAAGCCGGGTAGGCCACGGTGATATCGGTGCCGGGGTGTTCGGCAAGGGCCTGGGCCTCTGTGGCCTTTGCCACCCCGATCCCTGCCCCCCCTGCGGCCAGCTGCATCCGGGTAATGGAAAGGGATTTATGGGTTTTGACATGGGGGCGGACCCGGTAGCCGTGGGCCTTGGCATAAGAATGGATCCGGTGGATATTTTTTTCTAAAACAGATTGGTCTATGACCAGGAAGGGGGTGGGGATTTGGCGGATGTTTTTAATCGTCTCCATAATCGTCTTTAACCCGTGGTTCGGTTTTGACCACAAAAATGGAGGTGTTGTTTACCGGGGGATTGGGCCGGACCCGGGTGATCTCCTTAAATCCTGCCGGCAGCTTGAAATCAGCCCCGGCATCCAAAAACCTTCGCAGACCCTTTTCATAAATCCGGTAGGAAAGGGTGGCGCCTTTGTCAAGTACCTTTAAAAGATGCTCAAAGATCTCCTCTTTGGGGCGGGCATCGGCACCGATCATGATCAGCTGGCAGGGATCGGCCAGTGGCAGGGAAAAATGGTTGCCGCCGATAATGCGGATCTGCCGGTCAAGGTCCAGGGCATGGATCAGCTGCCGGGACAGGTCCGCATATTCCCGGCATTGTTCAATGCCGATGCCAAGGATCTGGTACCGGGCACACAGGCTGATCAGGGTCAACGGCAGGGGGCCGCTGCCCAGAAAAACCACCCGGTCGCCGGAAGACAGATTTGCCCCGGTATATTCCATCCGGGCAAGCTCCAGGTAATTGGGATAATACACAAACTGTTTGATGGCCTCCCAGGGGGCGGCCGAATCAATCAGGTCCCGGGCATGGCGCAGTTCCAGGCGCAGTCCGTTGGTTCTTTTGAGCAGGGAAATATGGGCCAGGGCCGGTTGAAGCACGGGATCAGCCCGCAGGATCTGTGCCCGGCAGTCATCCATGTCCATTGCCGCCATGCGGTCCAGCCGGCTGAAAAAGGGATAGGCCTCTTCATGCCGGCCCTCAAGCAAAGACTCCGGATCAATATGGGCCAGGGCATCATAAATATCAAGCACCTCTTTTTTGATAACATCCAGATCAACCATGAACACCCTTTCCCTTTTTGCTTTTACTTAGCCCACCGCCTGTGTTTGGACAAAAAATTGCCCAGATGCAAGGCGTAACCTAAAGGTCAGAAACCAGGAAAATGTGCAACCGGAGCAACCTTTGGGGTTGTGAGGATTGCAGATTTTCCTGCAACGCAGCAGATGGGTGATTTTTCGTCCAAACACTACTTATCGTCAACTTGCATAAAAACCGTGGTATTATTGACCCTTCCGGTCGGGGCAATGGCCTGGACGATTTTAAACCCCTTGATATCCTCCGGCTGAACCGGCTTGTACAGCACGGCCTTCATGCCGGTGTAGGTGCGGAAAATCACCGGGGCCGGCCCCCGTTTTTTCAAGACGTTTAACAGGCTTTCAAAAATCCTGGCCTTAGGCTCGGCCAGGGCCGCCACCAGCATGACATCCCAGTCCAGGTCCCCAAGGCCGGCATCATCGCCTTGAACAATCTCAATCTCTTTTTCAAGGCCCAGGCAGCTGATTACTTTTCTGGAGAGTGCCACGGTTTCCGGATTGCTGTCAATCCCAATGGACCGGATACCGAAAAAATGGCTCATGAGGATCAAGGTCAATGGCACCGGGCCGGACCCTAAAAATGCCAGCTTTTTTTCAGGGGAGACGTGCATGGCCTCAATCTGATTTTTGACCAGGGCTTCATACCGGGGATAAAGGGGAAATTCGCTCAGATGCTGCCAGGGATCTTTGGCGGCAATAAGCTCTTTGGCCAGGTGGACCTCATGGATGCTGAAAAAGGTGGTGTAGTAGGAACGGATCAGGGGAAGCTCCTGGCGGATCTCTTTTTCGTCCAGGAGCAGCCCTGAAAGGTGGGTTCCGGCGTCCATGTGGGCCAGGTCATCCAGGATCTGGTACATCCGGTACAGCTCTTCGGGAGCAAGGGCCTTTAACATATCAGGGGAATAATGCCGGATCTTATCGGCAAATCCCATGATATGGGGTTTAATGATGGCAAGGCTGTTCTGGCAGTCTTTGCAGCACCCCAGAAAATCATGCTCCTTGAGCTCATGTTCGTGGAAAAAATTAATCTCGTGCATGGGTCATCCCTAAAAATTGGGGCGCCGGAATACTATTCTTCCTTCCGGCGGGATTTAAAGTACAGAAAAATCCCCATAAGGCCGAATATGTATCCGATTCCCCCGATAATTTCACTGGGTCCCGGGCCATGTTCGCTCAAATCCGCCACCATTTTGGTCAGGGGGGTGATTTTTTTGTTCAAGGATGTTTCCACCGCTTTTTGGACAATGGCTTCAAGTTCTGCTTTATCAATAGAGGGAGCCGTCTCTTTTGCAGGCGGTGGCGGGGCATCAGCTGCGGCCCCCTGGGACTTATCCGAACCTGCCGCCGGTACGGCATCCTCCGGAATATCCTCAAGGGCAATGGTCCACTCTGCCTTGTGCCCCATCCCGGCCAGCAGCTCAATACGCATGGCCGTCCGTTTGGGGAGGGCAAATGAAAACTCCCCGTTATCATCGGTTTTGGTGCGCAGCAGCTCATTGCCCTGGGTGTCCCATACGATCACTTCCGAGCCCTGGGGTCTTTTTCCGCCGCTGAACTTGCTTTCTCCCAATACCTTATTGCCTTCCACCCAGGCAAAAACCGTTACTTTATGGGCCAGGGCAGTGCCGGAAAAAAGAATAAAACAAACCAATAAACAGAATATCGTCACACCATATTTTTGCTTCATCGTCACTTCCTATCTGCGCAGGCAGCTGTTTGAAAAGCCAAGCGCGTGTTATTAACGTTTACCCCGGAGTCTAACCCAATTCCTGTCTGTTTACGGGTGCCGGACCCCATTGGGGCAGCAGCTCGGGCCTGACTTTTTTCAAAAACCCCACGCAGGATCCGGTCACCACGCCTTCAATAACCATGACCGGCAGATGGGCAACCACAACGGCACAGGCCACTTCAAAGAAATTTTCTTCAGTAAACATGAGGCTGACCGCCACCAGGATGCTGGTTAAGAAAACACTTAAAAAGCCGCAGGCAAACGACGCGGCAAAAGAAACGGTTCCGCTCTTATGGATAAAAGAGCCGAACAGATAATAACAGATTACGGCGGGCCCTGCGACGTTGACCGTATTGACGCCAAGGGTGGTAATTCCCCCAAACTGGAACAGCACCCCCTGGAGCAGCAGGGCAATCAGTATGGCGGGAAAAGCGGCCCACCCCAGCAAAAGCCCTAAAATTCCGTTAAGAATCAGGTGGACGCTTGAGGGGCCCACCGGCACATGAATTAAGGACGCCACAAAAAATGCCGCCGACAAAATAGCGGCCTGGGGAACTTCATCTTCTTTGAGTTTTTTCAGTCCGATCACGGTTCCGGCGGCCGCAATGGCCATGCCGACACCCAGTACGGGAGCTGAAAGAACACCTTCTGAAATATGCATAATACCTTCTTGTTTTTTAGCTGTTAGCTATTAGCTGTTAGCCGTTAGCCAGCTGATAGCCGTGGCCAGCCGATAGCAGTTAGCCGGCCGAGACGGTCTAAAGGCTAACTGCTAAAAGCTAAGGGCTAAAGGCTTATTTACTCTGCCAGTCTTCGAATTTTACCCATATAACGGCACCCAGCTCCACGCCCTTTTCCTGGCCGTCCTGCTTCATGGTAAAATCAGCTTCGTTAAGGGCGGCAAATCCCCACCATCCGGACTTGGGAGCGGCATAGGTAAAGATGCCGTTGGCATCGGCCTTGATGGTCTGGGTGACCATATAATCGGTGGGGGCTTCGGACTTGCCGTCTTCATTATAATATTCCACTTCCACTTCGGCATAGGGAACGGCTTTGCCGTCCAGTTTGACGATGCCCTGGAACACATTGCCGGTATAAAGGGCAAAGGGTTTGGAAAGAGGGACGATTTCGGTTTTCAGGCCGACCTCTTCATCCCAGCCTTCATCATCGCCGAAAGCCGTGACCACGGTTTTGGTGTAATGAATAATAAAGCAGTCTTCGGCAGGTTCCCAGTAGGGGACAGGTTCCATGTGAAAGGTATAAACCCCGGGCCTCTGGACTTTGTAATCGGTTTTCCAGGCGGTATGGTCCATTACCTTTGCCTGCTGTAAGGTGCCTAATAAATCTTGTGCCTTGCCGTTGGCAACAACGGCAAACACTTTGGGTTTAACCAGTTCCATCCCGTGGCCTTCAAAGGGATGGGAAAAAGAGGCGGTAATATGGACGGTCTTGTCTTCATCCTGCATGACCATAGCGTCTGAAGGAATGACCATTCCGTAATGGGCCTGAACAGAGGCCAGACCAAAAATCAAACCACAAACCATAACCCCTGATGCCAGAATCGCTTTTTTCATAACCTTTTTCTCCTGTGAGTCCTGTGTGTAAAAAAAATACGCAAAATTGCGTTGCCAAATTCGTTACAACCTTCGTGGTTTGATTGTTAAAAAATAGCTGACAGACAAAATAACTGGACCGCAGGCTTCGTGCCTGCATTAAAAATTACCTAACTTTGTATATTAAAATCCCGATAGAAGCAATGAGAAAAATGGAAACCGAAGACCGTAAAACGGGAGACCGGATGTTGAGAATCCAGCAGGTTACACCCGGGGCGGTGGCCGTGGCCAGTCCGGAATGCAAGGGCCGAAGGATGTTTCAGTACCCAAAAAGGCCGGCATCTTTTCAGATACCGGCCTTTTTCAGGTTTAAGGAGGGTCGTTATGGCTGTTTAGCTGTGTTTTCCTCTAATGGCGCCGGTCAAAGCAAGCATTCCGGTCCCGAGCAGGGTCAAGGTGCCGGGTACGGGAACTGCGGAGGCTTTTGTAAATACGGCGTAAACCGCATCGGCTTCATCGGCAGTGCTTTTCGAGGCGCTTAGATATTTTGTAGCAATTTCATCTGAAGGGTCACTGGCATAGTTTCTGGCGTATACCAATGTAAGATAGGTGCTGCTCCAAGAGGCTGTATCATAGGCTATATACACTTTTGCTGAAGTCGCAGAATCTTCAATCCCGAACAGTGTGGCGGGATCATTATAATCGCCTGTAAATACCTGCTCCAGCAATGCCTCGGCCGCTGCTGTCGCAGCCTCTTCCGAATCAAAGTCAAAGGTCCATGTGCCGTTTTCGTAGGTATATGCATCATAACCTGTTCCTTCAACAAACTCCACATTGTACAGATCCCCACCAATTTCTACGTTATAGGCTTTAATTATTTCGTTATTGCTGTTAAATTCCAGTGTTACAGTTGCAGCAGATGCTGTGGAGCAAAAAAATACAGCGCAACCCAACATTACACAGAATGCGGTAAATACGGCCTTGATTTTATTCATGTCAAAAACTCCTTTTTAATATTTGTTATTCCCATTGGCTGAACCCCCGATGTTTAATCGTCGAATAAATGCCGGCCTGTTTCCGGGGCAGGCCGACACAATAAAAGACCATGTCATTGAGAATGATATCCTGGCTAACCAAGCTTATTTTTCCGGTTCACGCCGGCAATCAGGGCCAGGCCGGAACCCAGCAGAATCAGAGCCGAAGGAACCGGTACCGGGGCGGCATCAACCACCACCCAGGCACCGAGGTTGGAGCCGTAAGAACTGTCTGAAACTGCTTTAGTATATTTATTTGAATAACTAATGGTCTGATTATCCAAATCAAGCTGGATATATATATGTCTGCCTATGGCCGCTGGCACTGGCTTCGTCGTACCGGGCATTATAGTATTCTGCATATCCGATAAGCGTGCCCCTGGTGTTGGTTCTGGTTGACGCCAGACAAGGCTCAAATGCCGCATAAATCTCTGCCGCACTATAAGAATACAGGTTGGCAATATCATCAGACGTTGCCATGCGCCATTCGCCGTATGAGCCGTATTCTTCAGACTCAGACAGTGCGTCAATGGCCGCAAGCTGAGCCGCATAGTACAAGATCACGCCTTCCGAACTTCTGGAATTGAACATGGCCAGATCCTGGATCCAGTACTGGTTGTTCACATCGTCATAAATTACGCCGTCTCCCATATCTATCAAAGATGCTGAAGCCGGTCCGGCAAACCAGATCAGGCTTAAAATTAAAATACTTCCCAATTTAATCAACATATGTTTTTTCATTGCATTTTCCTCTTTGTTAAAAAATCGAATTACCCATTTTTTGTACTCATCAAAAATTCATAACACGGCTGGGAATAAGGAAAACGTACCCGGAAAGTTGCTGCCCATATTTCCCGCCTTTAAATGGCCGCAGGCTTTGTTCTTTGAACCTGCCGGCGCAAGACAGGATATATCTTGGCGGCAAAAAAAATGCTGGGACTTTCTTGCTAAATGTTAGCACTTTAGGGAAAAGGTTCCCATATGAATAGTCTCTGTTTTTTCTTTGACTATCGGCGCAAAACGTTGTATTTTGAAACGTTTTGTAGTTTTACCGATAGACTTATGGAGCTGAGATGAGAATGACAATATCACCTGCTATCCTTGTGGCGCTGGGACTTGGAGTAATCTTCACCGCTGCGATGATCGGCCTTGCTGTGGCCATCAAAAAGGACATGATCTAATCTCTATAATCCCCCGGTCTCCTGACCGGGGGATTTTTTCTTTTCCCTTCTTATCAGCAGTGCCCCATCTTCGCTCATTCAGGCCTTCTCACATAGCAACAGTATGCTACGAAGTCCTGACTAACGGCCACGGGCCGCCTTGGTTATCCAACCAAGCACCGCCCACAACAAATAATGAAAGTCTTCTCAAGATGTTAGTGAGACTTTCTTATAAAAACAAATATGAAGCACTGATGAACAGTTACGGACCTTGGTTTTGTTTAGTTTTCAGCATTAGCTGAATAGTTACAAATTTTTATTTAATCTTTAAAATAACCTCTCTGAATGGTGGTGAACAACATCTCGTTGTGTAAAAACGTTAAGACTAAAATCTAATATGCCGATCCCCAAACCTTCTTACCATCTTGGAGATGGCTGCCGTCCCAAGTGGATGCGGTGAAACCACCCATGCCATCCCGAAAGGAACCCCATGAGCAAAGCAGGCTATAGTATCCGGACAAAACTGATTGCCATATTTGTACTCATCAAGGTGCTGCCCCTGATTGCCCTGGCCTGGTTTTTCTGGCTCGGGATTTCCCATCTGGCCGACAGCCTCAATACCCAGACCGCTAAAATGGCCGAAGACTCAGGCCGCCTGGTCGGCGGCATTGCCGATATGGCCACAGGTAACTCCATTGAGGCCCTGGACAACCATTCCAGGGAAGCCATTGAACGCCTGACAACGGACACGGCCCGCAGGGTGGCCGCCTTTTTATATGACCGGGACGTGGATATCCGGCAGGCGGCACAGCTTGATCCCACCCCTGAAAATTTCACTGATTTTCTCTCCAAACGGACCCGGCCGGTTATGCTGGACAACGGCAGCTGGCAAATGGATGAAGCAGGGGAAAAATGGATACAGACCGCCCCTGAACCCCAAAACACCAAAGACGTAACCGCACGGAACAAGGACAATGAAACCCAGTTTCATTACCGGCCGCCGGAGCCCGAAGCCCGGATCGAACAGCGCCCCTTATTCCTTGAGATGACCTATGTGGATCTGTCTGGAAAGGAAAAGGTCAAAGTCATCACATCGCATCTGCTGCCCGATACGCTTCTGGATATTTCAAAAAAAGAAAACACCTTTTGCCGGGCGGAGACCTATTTTGAGTCTCTTAAAACCATCACCCCCGAAGACATTTATGTTTCCGAGGTGATCGGGCCCTATGTCAAGGGGTTCCTCCCCGGAGGGCCTTACAGCAAGGTCCGGGCCAAACAGCGCAACATGGCCTTTGAACCGGAAACCTCGGGCTATGCCGGAAAGGAAAACCCACTGGGAATACGGTTCCAAGGGCTTATCCGGTGGGCCGCACCGGTGGTAAGCCAGGGAGAAGTCAAAGGGTACGTCACCCTGGCCCTGGATCATACCCATATCATGGAATTCACCGACCACCTGGTTCCTACCCCGGAACGGTACTGCATTACATCCGATGCCGGCTCGGGCAACTATGCCTTTATGTGGGATTATAAAGGCCGGAATATCTCCCATCCCCGGGATTATTTTATTTACGGGTATGACCCTGAAACCGGTGAACAGGCGGTGCCGTGGCTTGAAGCCTCCCTTTATCCCCAATGGCTTGAATGCCGGGGGAGCATGACGGAATTTGAGAAAAAGGTTCCCTGGTTTGATGCCCAGTCTTTAAAGAAAAAACCGTCTGCCGAACTCACGGGCCAGGGGTTTGTGGGCCTGGACGGCCGGTTCCTTAATTTTGCCCCCCAGTGTACCGGGTGGCACACCCTGACCCAGCACGGCGGTTCCGGGTCATTTCTGATTTTCTGGAGCAAGCTGTGGAAACTGACGACAGCGGCCGCCATTCCCTATCATACCGGCATATACAAGGCCCACCCCAGGGGGTTCGGCTACGTGACCATTGGTGCCAATGTGGACCAGTTTCATAAGCCGGCCGTGGACACTGCCGCCAAAATTGATGCGGTCAAAAAGGCGTTTGAAAACAACCTTAAACAGCAAAAGGAAGACAACCAGGCCTATATCCGGTCCATCCTCCACAATACCTCCATCAGAATGGCCGTTTATACCCTGCTGATGGTTGCCCTGGTCATTTTCATTGCCCTGTGGATGGCCGCCGCCCTTACCGGGAAAATCACCCACATGATCCATGGCATCAGAACCTTCAGAGAAGGGGACCGGACCTTCCGCCTGACCCAGACATCAACAGATGAAATGGGGCAGCTGGTCTTCTCCTTTAACCAGATGGCCGATAAAATCCAGCAATCCCTTGAGGAAACCGAATCGGCCAGGGAAACCGCAGAACAGGCCAATATCCGCCTTAAGACCGAAGTTGCCGACCGAAAGGCGGCCCAGGAAGAGCTTTCCCGTCATAAGGAACATCTTGAAGACATGGTGAAAGAAAGAACCGCAGAACTTGAAAAACAAATCCTGGAGCGCAAACGGGCTGAAGAAGAGCTGGTACAGTCCGAGAAAATGGCGGCCTTAGGACAGCTCATTGCCGGCATTGCCCATGAGATCAACACCCCCATGGGTGCCATCAAATCCAGCGGCAGCAATATTTCAGATTCCATCAGCCACCTTAACGAAGATTTGCCTGCTGTGGCGGCAAGCCTGGAACCCGATCAGTTCAGACTTTTCCAGGACCTGCTCAAAAAGCCTGAACAAAGGGCAACCCTGCTTACCAGCCGGGAGGAACGAAAACTCATCCGCAAGGTCAGCGAGACCCTGGCCAATGAAGGGATTGACAACAGCCGGCAGATGGCCTTTTTACTGGTTCAGCTCAATGCCCATGAAAATGTCGATGATTTTTTCCCCCTTCTCAAGCACAAAAATTCTGAATTTATATTTGAAACCGCTTACGGGCTTTACTCGGTTACCAGCAACACCGCCAATATCAACCAGGCCGTTGACCGGATCAGCAAAATTATTTATGCCCTCAAATCCTACGTCCGGCAAGGCGATTCCAATGAAAAAACACCAACCGATATTGTGGAAGGGATTGAAACCGTTTTGACCATTTACCACAGCCAGATCAAGCAGGATATTGAACTAATCAAAGATGTTAACCCGGTTTCCCCCATCATGGGGTACCCCGACGAATTAAACCAGGTATGGACCAATCTGATCCACAATGCCCTCCAGGCCATGGATTATAAGGGGGTGCTGAAAATCACCGTCACGGACCAGGGCCGGGAAGTGGCCGTGAGTATCAGCGATACCGGATGCGGCATCCCCGAAGAAAACATGGATAAAATTTTTAACCCGTTTTTCACCACAAAACCAAGGGGGGAAGGCAGCGGGTTAGGGCTTGATATCATCAAAAAAATCATTGAACGGCATGACGGGAGAATTGGCCTTGACAGTATCGTTGGAAAGGGAACCACCTTCACGGTTTTTCTTCCCAAACAGGGAGATGCATGATGAAGACATCTGAAAAATGTTTGATTTTGTGTGTAGATGATGAGCCCATGGTGCTGCATTCACTGCGTGACCAGCTTTACAAAGCCTATGGGAAAAGATATACTATTGAAATTGCCCAGAGTGCTGAAGAAGGCCTGGAAATTTTAGATGATCTTTACCGGGACGGGTTTGTCCCGTTGATCATTATTTCCGACTGGCTGATGCCCGGGATGAAAGGGGATGATTTTTTGATTGAGGCCCACCGACGATTTCCCCATGTGATCAAGGTGATGCTGTCCGGCCAGGCCGATGACGCGGCCGTAACAAGGGCTAAAAATGAGGCGGATATGTTTGATTTTATCACCAAGCCATGGGACGCCGGGGAACTGATCCGGTCTATTGATGAAGGGATCGCGCAGTATGCCATGGGCCAGGACCGAAGCGGGCGGGTTTAAGCCCCTTTAACACGAACAAAAATGGTAAAACAACATGACCGAATCCAACATTGATGACCTTGCTATCCTGTGTGTAGACGATGAACCCATTGTCACGGAAAGCCTTCGGTCTCTGTTTTATAAAGCACTCAAGGAAATCAAAGTGATTGAAGTGGCCCACAGCGCTGAAGAGGCCATGGAGGTGATTGAAGATTTTATTGAAGACGGCATCAGCCTTCAGGTGATCATCTCGGACTATATCATGCCCGGCGTCAAAGGGGATGAGCTGCTGATGAATATCCACAAAAAATTCCCCAGGGCAAAAAAAATCATGCTCACCGGGCAAAGTGACATCAAAGGCGTCCAGAACGCCATCAACAAGGCCCATTTATACCGGTTTTTAGAAAAACCATGGATCAATGACGACATGATTTTAACCATTCGTTCTGCCCTGACCGCCTACCATCAGGAAATCCTCCTTGAAGAGCAGTTCAAAAAACTCCAGCAGATGAACCAGGAACTTGAACAAAAGGTATTGGAACGGACCCGCCAGCTTGAAGAAAAAAACCGGGAACTTGAACGGGCCGCCATTTCAGACCAGCTGACCGGCCTGGTGAACAGAAGAAAATTAGATGAAATCCTGGCCACGGAAATCAAACGGTCCAAACGGTATGGTAACGCCTTTGGTGTCATCATGCTGGATATTGATCATTTCAAGGCAGTGAACGACACCCACGGCCATCAAATTGGCGATCAGGTGTTGCAGTTGTTTGCCGAGCAGTTGAAACAGGGGGTCCGGGAAGTTGATGTGCCGGGCCGGTGGGGCGGCGAAGAATTTCTGATTGTTTGTCCTGAAACGGAAAAGGAGGGCCTGGTCTCTCTGGCTGAACAGCTCAGATCCGGGGTGCAAAGCCGGGAGGTGTCAGGGGTCGGCCCCAAGACCGCCAGCTTCGGGGTCACCCTTTTTAAAGAAGACGATACCGTTGAAACCCTGGTTGGCCGGGCGGACAAGGCCTTGTATCAGGCCAAGGCCAATGGCCGCAACCGAATCGAGTACATATAGTGTTTGGGCGGCTCGATAGAGGAGCTTCAGCTCACAAAGGCACCCATCTGCGGCGCGTTTGCCACCCTTCTTTTCGTTCAAACACTATTCCGGGTCCGGGTTTTCTAACTTATCATACCAGGGTTCGTCGCCGTACAGTTCCTTGGTGCATTTCGGGCATATGCTGTGGCTGACCATGGCATCGGAGTGTTTTGCGATATAGGCCTCTATTTTGTTCCATATGCCGTTGTCGTCCCGGACGGCTTTGCATCTTGAGCAGATGGGAAGGAGCCCTCTCAAAGTTTTGAGTTCGACCTCCTTTTTGACCCGGGCCAGAAGTTCCGGCGGCATAAACGGCTTGGCGATATAATCTGAGCCGCCGACTTCAAACCCCTTTACGATATCGGCGGTTGTCGCCTTTGCCGTTAAAAAAATAACCGGAATATGCTTTTGGGCCATATCGGATTTTATCTGTTTACAGATATCGTATCCATCCATATCCGGCAGCATCACATCCAGAAGAATCAGGTCAAACGCCTTTTTCCTTACCCATTCAAAGGTTTCTTTGCCGTTCATGGCCGACTCGATATCGTAGCCTTTATTTTTCAGCACATTCCCCAATAGTTTAAGATTGCTATCTTCATCATCCACAATTAAAATGGAAAAATCAGATTCAATATAATCTTTAGCCATCTTGTGCCCCTTTATATGGTTGTGGCGCAAACTTGAACCTATAAATCCTTGAAATCAGCCGGTATGAAATGATAAAAGAAAACTTGAGTTTTAGCAATGGGTAAAATCAGTCCAAAACATCGCATGACGACCTGGTGCCATTGACTGCCCCGAGGAAATTCAAAAAAAGATGGTTAACAGATCGCACAATTAACAAAGGTAACCGGGACCCAAGATGCTTAACCCCAAACTTTTACCGACATTAACCGGCGGGTGGATCATACTGATGGTGACCCTGGTTTCCGGGGTTTTATCCGGGCCTTTGTTTGCCCGGTCAACGGTTGAAGAGCTGGTGGAATCCATGAGTCTTGAACAGCTCATGACCCTTGAGGCCGGTTCCACCAGCTTTTTTGAAACACCGATAGAAAAGATGCCGGGCAGCCTGTATGTCATTTCCCGGGAAACCATGGATTTTTCATACGGGGCAAGCCTGGCAGATTACCTTTCCTATTACGTTCCCGGGGCCCAGATATCCGAATTTTACGATAAAGGCCCGCTGTACACCACCCGGGGAACCTCAGGCGGCTCCAACGGCACCACCCTTTTCATGCTCAACTCAGAAAAACTGAACACCAGCAGCGGCATGCCGTTTAACCTCAACCTTCCCCTGTTAGGGTTTGCCGACCGGATTGAAGTGCTGAACGGCCCCTGTTCCCTGATCCACGGCAGCGGCAGCATGAACGGATTTGTTAATATCATCCATAAAACCGGAAAAGACAACCCCGGCTCATTTTTATCCGTGGAAACCGGCCTTAACGACGGGATGATCCGGATGGAAACCGGCCATGGCCTGCCCGATACCCGGATCGGGGACCTGTATCTGTATGCAGGGGCGGTAGAATCTGATTCCCTGGACCGGCCGGCAAAGCAGGCCGATGCCTTTACCGGCCCGAGTTTCAGGACCTCTTTTAACCTGCACAAAAAAAACCTTACCCTGACAGCATTTGCCGAGCAGGAAAAATTTGAGTCCAGCCTGCCCGACCTCACCAGAAATCCGGATGACGGATATTTACAGGTTGAGATGAAAAGCTATGGCGCCATTCCCAAACTCAAATTCGACATCAGCCCCTTTGAAGACATCACCATTTCCATGCCGATCACCTATTTTGAGCAGTCTGAATCGGTTCCCCAACCGGATATAACCGGCACTTCTGACGAAGAATTTCATTTCAAAACACATCTTCTTTTCCGGACCACCCGCATCAACCGACATAAGCTCGCCGTTGGCGGTACGGCGTTCATGTTAAAAAAAGAGCGGAACATTCAGCAGTACAATTTTTTTGACTATGGGCCGGGGCAGCCGCCCGCTGCTTTGGCCGATATATCCCTTAAGCTTTTCTGCATCGGCCTTAGCGCCTATGTGGAGGATACCATTGAGGTGACCCCCCGGCTGGATCTGTTTACCGGCTTACGGTATGACAGTGTTCATGCCAAAGATTTTACACTTGACATCAATGATGCCGGAAAAACCGATATCGGGTTCAGTGGAAATTACGATGAAATCGTAACGCCAAGATTAGGGGTCACCTATGCGCTTTCCAGTGAAAAATTCTTAACATTTATGTACCAGCAGGGGTACAGCAACCCGGACTATGCCGACCGCATCGGGCACAACAGGCTCAGCGATATTTCAACGGAAAAACTGGAAAGCTTGGAGCTTGGATACCACCAGTCACTGGCCCGGGAAAGGGGAAAAATCAGCCTGAGCGCTTACTATAATATTTTCAGGGACACGGCGCTGCAGGGATATACCAGAAGCCAGGCCGGCGATTCCGTCGCCATTCCCATTGTCATGGACCGGTTTGACGTCTTTGGCTTTGAAGGCGCCTTCACCTATCATTTTGATCCCCGTACAAGCCTTTGGGCATCCTATTCCTATTCACGGCCCGTCAATTTCAACACCAATGGCTTAGCCCACCCCATCACCAGCGAAGACGGGGATGAATGGCTGATTTTCCCCACACACATGATCAAGCTCAATGTCTCCCATCGTTTTTTCAACGACCGGTTAGAGGTGCTGATCGGCGGCCTGTACAACAGCAGTATTTCCACCCTTCAAAGAGAACCGGCCCCGGGTTCATCATCTGAAGATGTCTTTTCCCACCACCGGTTTGTGCTCAATGCCGCGGCCCGTTACAAGCTGTCCAAAACCCTGACCTTAACCCTGCGGGGGAAAAATATCCTGGACAACGATGTCCCGGCCACCGGGTACTACTACAACTGGGGGTATGGAAAAGATAACACGGCCTTTACCCACCCGGAGGTGTATATCGGGTTGAACTGGAAATTTTGATCATGAGGCCTTTCAAATTGAAATCCGCCTGCATGGCCGCCGCTTTTCTGGTCCTGCTGTTTCCCTTCACCGGGACCGGTTCCGGCCTCAAGTCGGGGCCGGTCTCGGAGCAGGAAATCCAGGCGGCCATGGTCATGAAGTTCACCGATTTCATCTCGTGGCCGGAACATTCCTTTGCCCATAAAAAAGCCCCTTTTATCCTCGGAATTTTAGGGGGGCCCGGTTTGGGGACATTATTTTCCCCTTTTATCGGCCACCTGATCCAGGGACGGCCCCTTGCGGTTCAAACCTATGACCATATCACCCAGATCACCCAGCCTCAGATCCTGATCATCAGCCAGTCCAAAAAGGATCTGGCAGACCAGGTTATCGGGCAGATGAAGGCCAGACCCGTGCTGACCATAGGAAATTTCCCTGAATTTGCCGACATGGGCGGGCTGATCGCCTTTTGCAAAAAGCCCGGGGGCAGGATCGGATTTAAAATCAATCTGACCGCCAAAACAGACTCCGGGCTTGAAATCAGCTCGTTTCTCATGAAACTGGGAGAAATTGTCCAGCCTGGGAAAAAGGGGGATACGCCGTGAACATTTTAAAATCCTTTTCTTTCCTGCTTCGAAAACAGAAATCCATTCAGTCCAAAATCCTGACCATTGTTCTGTTCAGCAATGCATTGGGCCTGGCCATCGGCAGTCTTTTCTTCATCGTCAACGATATCATGCTGGTCAAAAAAAGCCTGGTATACGGGTTTACGGCCCTGGCCGATGTCACATCCAAGAACCTGGAAGCCCCCCTTTATTTTGGAGATGCCAAGGCCGGCAAAGACACCCTTCTGGCCCTGATGGCCAATGAAGACATCCTTGGGGCCTGTGTTTATGACAAAACCGGAAAAATCTTTACCACTTACACCAGCCCGGGATCAGATCTCAACCTTGAATCCTTTTCCGGGTTAAAGATGATGCCCGACGGCATCCACCTGAAAAAGTCCCGGTTTCTAACCTACAAAACGGTAAACTTTAAAGGGAACATCCTGGGAAGGATTCTGATCATGGCCGATACCGCCCATATGCTCAACCTGGTGGGCCAGCACATTTTATACAACATCTGTCTGTTTACCGGGATCTGTGCCCTGATTTATCTGCTTTCTACCCGGGCCATGAAAATCATCACGGGTCCCCTCAACCGGCTGTACCGGGCAGTGGAATCCATCACCAGAGAAAAGAACTATTCGTTGAGGGTGACATACAGCGACGATGACGAATTTGGCCGGATGATCAAGGCCTTTAACCAGATGATCAGTGAAATCCAGATCAGGGACAGCCAGCTTGAAAACAATATGGACATTCTCGAAGAAAAAGTCCAGGAAAGGACCCGGACCCTCAATGAATTAAACCGGGAACTGTTAAAAGAAAAGGAAAAGGCCGAGGTGGCCAGCCAGGCAAAAACTGATTTTCTGGCCAACATGAGCCATGAAATCCGGACCCCCATGAACGCCATTTTAGGATTAAGCCACCTGTCTTTAAAAGCCGGCCTGGACAGAAAACAGAACAATTACATCCTGAAAATAAAACGGGCCGCCGAATCGCTGCTTCAAATTATTGACGATATCCTTGATTTCTCCAAAATTGAGGCCGGCAAACTGGTCATGGAAGTCCGGGACCTGGACCTGAAGGAAATCGTGCAGGACATCTCCACCCTGCTGTCCATAAAAGCCCATGACAGGGGGCTGAACCTTGTGTTTAACATTGATCCTAAGACCCCGGTGCATCTTAAAGGCGACGGGTTACGGCTGAGCCAGATCCTGATGAACCTGATCGGAAATGCCATCAAGTTTACCGAAAAAGGAGATATCTTTGTATTCATCTATCCGGTTCAGGTTGAAAATGATCAGGTTATTTTAAAATTTGAAGTGGCCGATACCGGTATCGGCCTGACCCGGGAGCAGCAAGGCAAGCTTTTTCAGTCTTTCCAGCAGGCAGACACATCCACCACCCGTAAATTCGGCGGCACCGGGTTAGGGCTTGCCATCTGCAAGAACCTGGTGGATTTAATGGGCGGCACCATCGGGGTTGAAAGCGAAATAGACAACGGCAGTACTTTTTATTTTACAGCGAAATTCGGATGCTGCAAAGACGGCACTCAACCCGAAAACCAGGCAGGTTTTCCGCCCAATGGCGCGCAATTCCCGGACCATTCCTCTGGAGATCACATGCTGGAAAAAAATCAGACAACCGTTCATATCTGCGATGTTCCCGAAGGCTTTGATGCCTTTCGGGGGGCACGTATCCTGCTGGTGGAAGACAATGAAATCAACCAGGAAGTGGCCGTGGACATGCTTGAAGGGGAAGGCTTTTTCACTGATGTGGCCGGCAACGGCAAAGACGCCCTGAACCGGTTAAAAGACCCTAAATTTGCCGCATCCCTTGACCTGATCCTCATGGATTTGCAGATGCCGGTTATGGACGGCTATGACGCGTCAAGGCAAATCAGAAAAATAGACGCCCTCAAGGCGCTGCCCATCATTGCCATGACCGCCGATGTCATGAACGGGGTCCACGAAAAGGCCGAGCAAAGCGGCATGAGCGACTACATCTCCAAACCCATTGATCCGGCCCTATTGTTCAGCACCCTGGCAAAGTGGATCAAACCCGGCGACAGGCCCCTTCCGGACGGCTTTGAGCCCAGACCCGTTTGTTCGCCCCTTCAGGCACCTGCTTTTAAAATTCCAGGAATTAATGTTTCCTTAGGGATATACAGGGTGAGCGGGAATGTGGACGCCTATAAAAAAATGCTTAAAAAATTTGTGCTTCACCACCGGGATGCGGGACAGAAGATTGTCCATGAAGTGGAAAACCAAAACTTAAAAGAAGCTTCCGCCCTGGCCCATATGCTCAAAGGGGTGGCCGGCAATATCGGCGCATCAGACCTGTATAATTCCCTGTTGGATCTTGAAAAGGCCTTAACATCCCATGGGGATAAAGACATTCCCTCCGCCGCAGACAAGGCCAACACCATTCTGCTTCGTACGGTGTCGCTCATTGAACCGGTTTTAGAACAACCGGACTTACCGGACCAAAGCGCATCCCCCCCGGACCGGAAACCGGAAAAAGAGATCCTCAGCGACATGGCCCCAATGCTGGACAGGCTGTCACAGCTTTTGGAGACCTTTAATGTGGATGCGGAAAATGTTCTGGAAACCCTGATGGAAAAGGCCAGAGGATCGGCCATGGAAGAAGGCCTGATGCCCATCCAGAAAAAACTGGACGGGTATGACTTTGAAGGGGCGGCCCAGGAACTGTCCCGCTTTAGAGAAACCGTTAACACAAAAATGGACCCGTAAAAATCATGGAAAACAAACCAGGCCCGGAACAAAAAATTCTGATCGTGGACGACATCCCCACCAATCTGGATCTTTTAAAAGGGATTTTACAGCCTTCCTACACGGTGTTTGTGGCCATCAACGGCAGTATTGCACTGCAAATCGCACAAACCCAGGAACCGGATTTGATTTTGCTGGATATCATGATGCCTGAAATGGACGGATATGAAGTATGCAAAAGGCTTAAAGCCCATGAGGCAACATCAAAAATCCCGGTGATTTTTGTTACGGCCAAAGGGGCCCCGGTTGACGAATCCAAAGGATTTAAAGTGGGATGTGTTGATTACATTAAAAAACCCATCAGCCCCCTCATTGTTTCCGCAAGGGTAAAGACCCACCTGATGCTCCGCCGTGCCCTTCACACCCTGGAACAGCAGAATGAAGAACTGAAAAAAGCGGCAAAGCTCCGGGAGGATGTGGAACGGATCTCCCGGCATGATCTGAAAAATCCCATGTCGGCCATCTTTTCAGGGCTATACTTTCTCGGGGTGGACCCGGACCTGGGCAAAGAGGCCAAAGAGCATCTTGAAACCATCAATGAGGCGGCCCAGGACATGCTCAACATGATCAACTCATCCCTTGACCTGTTTAAAATGGAGCAGGATATCTACCGGCCCAACCTTGAAGATGTGGATATCATGGACATCCTTACACGGATCAAAAGGGATTTAAGGGCCCTTTCCAGTGCAAAGGACAGCCGCATAGAGGTAAAGGGCCCATACGGCACACCCCCGGAGGGAATTTCGAATTTTACGGTAAGGGGAGAACCCCTGCTCATTTATTCCATGCTGGTGAACCTGTTAAAAAATGCCCTGGAGGCAACCCCGGCCGATGAACCCGTGACCGTTGCCCTGGCCTCACGCCGGGACCAGGCGCAAATTGCCATTCACAACAGGGGGGCCATCCCCAAAGACATCCGGGATACGGTGTTTGACAAATTCGTAACCTGCGGAAAACAAAAAGGAACCGGACTTGGGACATACAGTGCCCGGCTGATTGCACACACCCTGGGAGGCGATATTGCCATGGAAACCTATGAGCAGAGGGGAACGACATTCACAGTATTGCTGGCAAAAGGAAATGACTTCGGGTATAAAGAAACATAACCGCCACACTTTCGAAAATAATTGATGACAACCAGCCGGCAAAAAAACAATAGGAAAGACACCGTGTACGATAAGGCAATGAGTCCCAATCTCAATTTTCTTCTGGTGGATGATGACCCCAGAATCTTGAAGACCCTCCGGAAAACCTTAGAGGCTGCCGGATTCAAAAACCTGCATACGGCTGAAAACGGAAAGGCGGCCCTTAACTGCCTTCGGGAATACGGCATAGACCTGGTTTTCATGGACTGGGACATGCCGGAAATGAACGGCGGCGAAGTCCTTGAAGAAATGCAGACCCAAAACATGCTCACCCACACCAAAGTGGTGATGCTCACCGCCCACTCTGAAAAAGACTATGTGGTGGTATCCAAACAGCTGGGCGCAGCCAATTATATCATAAAGCCCTTCACCCCCATTGCCATCTATGAAAAACTCGAATCGATTTTTCATGCCAACCTCCCCTATAAAAACGACATTGTTTTTTTGTAAGCATTCATCGGAACAGCCGACAGACGGACCGTTTCTTTAAAAACTCCGGTTTTATTTCCCATGGATCACTATTCCAAACCCCGAAACCAGCCGGGCAAGGTCGCAGGCATCGATCCTGCCGTCCCCGTTAAAATCACCTTCCGGAAAAAAAGCCGTATCCTGTGCGGTACTTCCCAGGGCCGGCAGCAACAGGGCCAGATCTTTTCCATCCACATCAAAATCTTTGTCCAGGTCTATTTGGGGTGCGATTTCCTGGAGATCTACCCGGCCCAGGCCTGAGGCCATGACGCAAAGGTCCTTTTGGTCAATGACATTGTCCCGGTTAAAATCCGCCCGGGCCAGAAACCCGGGCTGACCTGAGACACTGCCCAGTGCCGCGGCAAAAAGGGCCAGGTCCTCTCCATCCACATCCAGATCAAGGTCGAAGTCGGCTGCCATGGGGTTGCCCGGATGAATGTCAGCATTCTTTGGATCCGTTCCAAGCCCTGTTTCTTCCCCGTCCCCGTATCCGTCATTGTCCGAATCCCAGTCAAAAGGATCGGTTCCAAGGGCAATTTCATCGGCGTTTAACAGGCCGTCCTGGTCGGCATCCCCGGCCCGGGTCATGGTGGTAAAGGTCCACAACGGCCCCTCGGTTTCCCCGCCATGGGAATCCAGGCAGACGATTTTCCAGAAATACTGAACCCCATAGTCAAGGCCGGCAAGTTCAAACTCCGGCACCAGAAGGCCCTGCCCTGACGGGGCCATTTCATCGGGGTCCGTGCCCAGGTACAGGTTGAAACTCAGGCTGTCCAGGGGATCAGGATCCGTTCCTGTCCAGGATAAAACAAGATCCGGGAAAGTCTGGATTTTCCCGTTCTCAGGGTCAGGCGAACAGGGAATATCAGGGTCTTGATTATGGGTGACCGTCACGGGGACAGGACTGTATACCCCCATGGAACTGTCACTGTCACTGATTTCAAGATAAATGTAATAGGTCCCTTCCGGCACCAGTGCCACGTTCCAGGCAAATTCATCATCTTCTAAATCAGGATCTTCAAGAATCCCGTCCTGGATCAGGGTTCCGTCAAATCCCTGGTCGTCGGTATCGTAAAAAATGGAAATCCATGCGTTGGAATCCGGGTCCTCATCGGTCCATTGAATTAAAATATCCCCGCTGTTTTCAACCACACTTGTCACAGGCTGTACCAGGGTAATCTGAGGGGGAACGTTTTCTTCCACATATTTAAGAAAAAACCGGGTAACCACACTCCAGGGCCCGGGAAGGCCATGTCCGTCAACGGCCCGGCACCGGAAATAGTAAGTTGAAAAATTTTCAAGCTCAGGTTCCACCTGCCAGGAATTAGCGGCGGTTTCAGTCTCGCGGACCACCTGGCTGAGCCCGGCATCGGCATATACTTCAAACTCAAAGGTTAAATCATCCCTGTCCGGTTCCAAGACCGGGTTAACTTCCAGCACAGGGGTAAGGGTGGTGACCCAGGCCCCCGTGTCCGGATTGTTGATGGAGGGTGTAGCCGGGGTCTGGTTCGCCGAATTGGTAAAAAAAGAGCCAGACGCCCACTCACTGCACCCACTGCCGCTAAAGGCCCGGACCCGCCAGAAATACAAGGTGTTGTCCATTAAATTTCCCGGTTCCCAGGACACGGATTTCTGGGCGATGCCTGTTTTTTCCGAAACCATAAGGTTTGAGCTGTCAAAGGCCGGGGACAGATCCAGCTCAAAAGAGTAGTTCATGGACCCGGAAACCGGATCAACGCTGCCCGAAGCGGTGAGAACCGGGGCAAGGCTTTGTATCTCTTCCCCCTGGGCCGGACTAGAAATCAGCGGTGTTCCGGGAGGCGAATGGGTAACGTCCACGGTAAAGGATGCCACAGGGGAAAATGTGCTGTTGCCCTCATTGTCGGTCAGTTTACACCGCCAGTAATAGGTCGTGCCGTCTTCCAGATCCGTATCCGCCTGCCAGGACAGGGTGGTTTCTTCTCCGGGATCCAGGTCAGGAGAGCCCGCCACAAAAAGGGTTAAAGCGTCATCGGAAAAGATTTGAAATTCAGCGGTTAATTGATCCTGGTCCGGATTTTCTTTGCAGGTTACGCTGAGGACCGGATTAAGGGTGGCCGAAAGGCCCTGGTCACAGGGGCCGGCAATTAAGGGCGGGCCCGGCGGTTCATCCACCGCATTGACAAAGAATGTTCCATAGGTCCACAGGCTGTATGCAATGCCGTCACAGGCCCTGACCCGCCAGTAAACCGTCTGATTTTCCAGGAAGGCGTCAACCGGACTGAACGAGGTTGAGGGTTCTGCCTCGGGCACCTGGTACCGGCTTTCCAAAAGGTCCGTATATTCCGGATCACTGTAAATCTCAACATCATAAAACAGGGCATCGCCGTCCTTGTCCGTACTGTTGGCGATCTCCAGAACCGGAGAAAGTGTATCAACCGGTGATCCGTCAAGGGGCTGTATAATCCCCGGGGCAGACGGCCCGTATTCGCCGTCCAGGGGATCCAGGCCGGTTAAATATTCGTCCAGGTCGCAGATCCCGTCATGATCAAAGTCTTCTGAACCGTCCCGGTCCAGGGAGTCGAAATGGCTGATCTCCCACTGATCCGCCATCCCGTCGCAGTCAGCGTCCGACCCGGGACAAATTTTAATGGCCCCGGAGGTTGATGTTTCAAGAACGCCGTCAGAGGCGGTAAAAATAATTGAATAGGAACCGGCCTGGCCGCTCAAGGGGACCCAGTCAAATATGGCCTGGCCGTTTTCCTGGTCTGTAAAAACCGCCCCGGCCGGCAGGGATACGGCCGTCAGGCTCGGGATGGTGCCGTCCGGGTCACTGGCAATCACCATAAATGAAACCGGGTCCCCTTCGACACGGACCATATCCGGTACCGGCTGGATAACCGGGGCCTGGGGTGAATCTGCCGGTTCGGTTAAGACCAGCGTATAGGACCCGGTGGAATTCACGTCAAAAATATTAAAATAATAAGACCATTGGCTGGTCCCTTCCCGTTCTTTGGAAAACCAGGCGTTCTGAAGGGAGATCTGCTTTCCGTCAGACCGAGTCAGGCGCTTTATCTCCATTGCACCGCCTTCAGGGTCCGTCAGTTTGGCAAAGGAAAACCCGGTGCCCTGGGGAAGGGTTAAGCCATAGGTCTTTTCATCTGCCGTGCCGGTCTTAAACGTAAGGCCGGCCTGGGAGGAGACATCGCTTACCTGGGATTCGGTGTTTTCCGACTCATAGATCACCAGTCCCTGGTCCGACTGTCCCAAAAAGTCATTGATGTCGTCCCGGCCCGGCAGGTCCACCCGGACCTCTCCCACAAGGGTGTGGGTCTGCACGTCCGTGATCAGCGAGGTCAGGTCCCCGCCCAGCTCATCGGAGTGAGTGAAATTGGCTGAAAAATTTTCAAACCGTCCGGACAATGAACTGGTCATGGTCCAGGCCGCCGTCTTGCATGTCCCGGGATCAATATCCCCGAATTGCGCTAAAAGGGAGGCGGATGTCTCCTGTCCCTGGATGCGTGTCCCGGTAATTACAAAATGGACCAGCAGGTTCTGGTCATTTTCCGTAATCTCGGGCTGGGCCGACTGGATGGAAAGGTCCACGGCCTTCCCGTATCCTGAATTTTTCACCCGGGCCCCGAACACAAAGGGGACCGGTGCTTCGATTTGAGTCGTAAAGGCATCATCGCCATACACATACTCCGGTAAAAAATAATCCAGGGTCAGTTCCGGCATGGGTTTGACATGGATATAATCCGGGGACACCCGGGTGAGCTGCTCTTCCCCGTTAAGGGTATAGGTCAGCTGTGCCCCCACATAGTAAAGCCGGCCTGCGGCAGACTGCCCCCCGGACCCCGGCGCCGGGATGATGAGCCAGTGAATATCGGCATAGGAAGCAGGATTAACACTCCCGGAACCGTCCACATCCGCAATATTTTCCAGGGTGTCCACCCGGATGAAAAAGGCGGCCTCGGTGTCACTGGAATCAGAGGATGCCGTAACCGCGTTCTCCAGTTCATCGGTAAACAGCACCTTGACGGCCACATTTTCAAGACTGGTTTCGGGCAGGCTGTTCAATATGCGCATGTGGGCATCAAAGGCCTGGCGTTCAAGGGAAAGCTCCTGCTCGATCGAAAGCTTGACTTCGGCGCATACGGATTCTTCGGCATAAGCCCTGCAGCAGCAGAGAGAAAATACAATGAAAATCAGCAGGAAACACGGTTTTGTCTTTGAATTATTCATTTTCATGATCAATATTTTTTTCCTGTATATATTGGACTGCCGCTTAAATTCCGTCGTAAGCCTCTTGCCAGTTTTTGCTGTGTTTTTTTAACATCTTCCCACCATTATTAATGGATTTTGCCCCTGCAATTATCAAATCCCCAGCGCCCGGCACCTGTGTCCACCCGACCGTACCCTCAACCATGGTTTCAATAACGCAGGCATCAGATGTCGGATCTTTTCCCTTTAAGTGCTGTTCATAGGCCTTTGCCGCCATGGGCCCCAAAACGATGCCGACCACGGGAACAGCGCCGATTACCGCTCCGGCAATACCGGGCAGAATGCCGTGCTGCCCCCCCATCAAGGCACCGATGGCAGCCCCAAGAACCATGGAGCCCATAATAAAGAATTCCCCTTCCGGATCAACCAGGGTCATGGGATTATTTGAAGCATATCCGTAAAACATAACACTTCCCCCCTCAAATCCCAGGGGATCGACCCTGGTATACCGGCCTGTCTCAGGGTCATAATAACGGTTCCAGTTATAGTGCAGGCCGGTTTCAGCATCATAATACTGGCCCGGGAACCTCAGGTTGTTTACCACTTGTTCGACCATGACGTCGGTTTTTCCAAAGGCCCGGGCAGTTGCTTTCCATACGACAGTTCCATAAATATCGGTCAGCGCCAGGGGCGTTCCAAGGTGGTTGTTGTGATAAAAATAGATGTTGCCGCCCTGCTGCATGAATACCGGGTCCGTGGTCCAGCCGCTGCCGGGTTTATAGTCATATGTCCTGATTTCATTGCCGGCTGCGTCATATTCCCCTGCCAGGCCTTCATCGGAATAGTAAAACCAGGTCCTGACGCCTTCAACCTCTTTCCACAGCCGTTTCCCAAACGGGTCATAGCCGTATTCGGCTGTCAGGGTGCCGGTATTAATATCCCCGGCCCATACCTGCACCAGTCGTCCGGTAACGTTATAAACATAGCTGATGGTATTTCCGTTTTCCGTTTTCCGGATCAGGTTGCCGTTGGCGTCGAACGCCTGGGAGATACCGCCGTAACTTACCAGTTCATTGTTGGCGTTAACCGTTATCTCACCGGTTACACCGTCAGCATGGGTCCGGTTACCCACCAGATCATAGGCAAAATCTTCTTCAACCGTCCCGTTCTTTGCCACGCCCAGAAGCTGGTATGCCCTGTCATATGTATAGGAAAAGGAGTCTGTCCCGCTTGTTTGGCCAATGATATTTCCCATGTTATCCAGGGTGACGGCGGCATCTGTCACCGGGTTTCCTCCGGGATCAGATACCTTGATGCTCAGAGGCCTCATCAACGGATCATGGGTAAATGTCTGCCGGGTTCCACCGGGCAGTGTCGCACCTGTGGGCGTCATCCATAAGAATCCATTATAGGAAATAGTCCCGACACCGGGTATGGTGATGCCGGAAAGCTGGTTGGCCCCGTCATACTGATAGGTTCTGGTTACCTGATCCGGGCCGGTATAGGATACTTTCAGCCCGTTTGCGTCATAGGTGTAAGCATGGGATTTGGAAAATGAACCATAGTTAACGGTCTGGGATATTTTCCTGCCCCCGGCATCATACCAATAGGTCCCGGATATGCTTCCATCTGAATAGGCGGTTAGTTTCCCGGATTTATCATAATCAAACAAGATCTCCTTTACCGGTTCTGAATAATCGTCTGCCGAATAATACCGGACAGTCACCAGGTTGTTGGCATCCGAGTAAACAAACCGGGTCTTTTGATTTTCAGCATCAATTTTTTCAACCAGATTTCCGGCCCCGTCATAATCATAGGACGTGACCTGTCCCATGGGCCGGATCTCTTTTTTCAAGCGGTTGTTCAAGTCATATTCAAACCGGGTGATCTGTCCTTTTGCATCCTCCAGGCCGATTAAATTGTCCCTGTTGTCATATAAATACGCGGTTTCCTCTCCATTGGCATTGATCACCTTTTTTATCCTGCCAAGGCTGTCATATTCAAAGGTGCTTGGATTGCCCTGCCGGTCCTCACGGAAGATAAGGTTTCCGGCCGGGTCATAGGCAAAGCTGCTTTCATGGGACAGCGCATCACTCAACAGATCGGTCTGTTTAACAATCATCCCCCTTGAATCATACTCAAAGGACCGTGAAAAAGTGGGAAAATCAATTTTTTCAATCTGGTTGGAACCGGCCACATTACAGGACGGGCAGGCCTGAGAGAGGCCGGGAACCCCGTAATTGAGAACCGTGTTTATGTTATCGCCGTTTGTAATCTGACTTAATCGTCCCTGATCGTCGTATCCGAGTCGGTTGGTTTTCCCTTCAGCATCAACCATCCGGACAAGGTTGCCGCCGTCATCATACACCAGGTTGAATTCATGATGATCCGGGAATTGAATTCTAACAAGGTTCTCAGACCCATCATATTCGTAAAGTGTCTGCCTGTCCTCTTCATCAAAAAAGGATTGAGTTCTGCCGGCATCATCATACACAAACCGCTGTGCATGACCTGCGGGATCGGTTCTTGAAGTGAGCCTGCCTTGATCGTCATATTCAAACTGCCAGGTTTTTCCCCGGCCATCAGTCACTGTTTCCGGATTGCCAAGGGAATCATACCCGGTAGCGCTGATTTCATTTCCTTCAGGGTCCTTGATATAGTTGAGGTTCCCTTTGGTATCATACCCGAATGTGGTCACTGCATCCTGGGTGCCGTCTTCTCCGGGCACCTTATGGGTGAGGATATTGCCATACGCATCATGGGTATACTCAATGGTCCGTGCCACATCGGTCCCGGGGGCCTGGACCATGTTTAACAGATTCCCCTTTTCGTCATATTCATAGGTGGTGACCATTCCGCGCTCATCCGTTTTTTTCACCACCTTTGAAAGAAGCGTATCGTACTCATAGGTCACCGAGGTGCCGTCGGGGTGGGTGACGGATGTCAGATTTTCCCACTCATCATAGGCATAGGTGGTCACATTGCCCAGGGCATCGGATACCACCCGGGTTCTGTCGTCATAGGCGCCTTCCGTGACCGGTTCGCCGTTGACCATCTGTTTTTTAAGATACCCGTAAACATCAAACCACTTTTCAGTGATCTTCCCGGTCTCGGTGGTGACCCGGGCATAGTACTCGGTCTTTCCCTTGGGCCGTTTGCGGCTGGTCCCGATACCGCTTGAGTATGCCATAGCCGAAGTGGTCGTATCCGAATTCTGGGTATATTCAAATTCAGGCCCGTTGCCCTCGGCATCCTTGATGGAAGAGATATAGCTGTTCGCGTTATAGGAGATAAGAACCGTTTTTCCACTGGGAAGCTCTTTTTTGATGATCCGTTTGAGATCATCGTATTCATACCGGGTTTCCCGGCCCAGAAGATCCGTTACCCCGGCCATTTTTCCCTGGGAATTATATTCATAGGAGACCTGTCTGCCGTCATAATCGCGTATCCGGACCACCTGGCCGTCTGAATTGTAGTCATACCAGATCACCTGGTCACCGAAGTGGTCCTTGATCCCGGTGAGCCGCTCTTCATCGTCGTATACATAATGGATGGTGACATCATTGGCATTGCCGAAGGTGTCCAGGCGGTCGCCTGTAAATTTGGCCCAGTTGCCCCTTTCATCCTTCCAGACCATGGTCTGGTCAGGGTCCACGGCCACACACCCGGCCCGGGTCCCGGGCGAAGATGACGGCGCGGAATATGTCACTGTCCCGTCGGATTCCAAGGTGTCGGTCACCGGTTCGAACCGGAGCCCGTCTATGTAAAGATACCGGATGGTACCGCCGGACGTCCGGACCACCTGGGCCTTTCCTCCCAGGCTGTTGATATGCCAGTTGCGTTTGCTGTAAGAATCAACGGCATATGCCGCCCCTTTGGATGCCGGCGCTTTGGCCTGCAGGGATGCGGCGGCCACGGTATAGTGCTTGACCTCGTTGTAATACCGGGTGATGTCAATGGTATGCCCCATAACCTTTACGCTCATATCGTTTACGTAATCGAGGTATTTGCCCCGCATCAGGTCTACATAACTGCTGACGGTCTGGCTGGTTTTGCTGTTACAGCACTCGTCACAGGCCCGGCAGTTGGGCTCCGGCTCGCAAAGGATGCCTTCCATGTCATCCGGGGCCTGGGCCGGGGTGGGAATACTGCTGCCGGTCCCGCTCCCGGAGCCCCCGCTAAGATAGGTGGTATCAACGGTAAATCCGCTGCTGAACCCGGTGCTGCCCCCGCTGCCGGCGTCACATTCGCCGTTGTCATAGATAATGCAGTGAAGTGCGCCGCTCAGGCTTTCGGTGCCGTTGGCACACTCCCAGCCATAGGTAATTTCCGTGCATTGGTTTAATACCCGGCATCCACCGGCACCGGTATCTTCGGACCCGTCCGGGGCTGAAAGGCAGGTGACCCTGAAAGGAACGGTAACCCGCCCATTGGGGGCGATGGCTTCGGGAAGGGCGGACAACAGCTCATATTGAAACACATCGTTTCCCTGGGGCAGGGTAAAGGAAAGGTCATCCGCCTGGATCAGGCCGTAATTGACCAGGGTAAACTCCCCGTTGTACACATCTCCGGCAGACATTTTTGGCAGGTAGACCGATGCCGGCTCCACCACCACAACCGGGGCCGGGACATCGGTCACAAATGTGGTGGTCAATACAATTTCATATTTGTCCGTAATGGTGGTGGGAACCACCTCCCACTGGACACTGACCAGCTGGTAATCCAGAAAGATATCCTGGCTGGCGGTGATCCCGGGCCTGATCCAGAAGCGGCCGGTATATTCCAGGTGTTCATCGGCACTGATCCGGCACTGGTAACTGCCTGCGGGAAGATCCTGGAAAAGGGCTTCGCCTAAATCATCCGTGGTCAGGGTCTGGTCAATATCGGGAAGGGCATCGTTTATCAGGCGGATTCGGGCGTTTTCCAGGCCCTGCCTTAGTTCATTGGCTTCATCAAAGGTGCCCGTATAGATATCGGAAACCTTAAAAAGGATATTGCCCTGGCCGGAATTGGTGACCGCGGCCAGCAGTCCCACATCGGTCTGGGCATAATTATCGCTTTGGATCCTCAGATAAAAGGTATAGTACCCCTGGGTAACAGAGGATGTGGGGGCAAAGGAGATATCCACCTGTTTTTCTTGTCCCACCTCAATTTGGTCATATGCCGCAGGGGTGTTGAGCCGGACCCATTCCGGTGCCGGGGTCCCGTCCTCAAGCACCAGGGAAAGGGACGGGTTCTTCAGTATTTCAAGTCCGGTATTCTTGAGCATCAGGCTTTCCACCCGGGTCTCTTCCTGGGCCACCCCCGTTTCAATGACTCCCGGCGAGACGGTCAGGACGGGGCTGGCCTGGGATAAATTGATATTCAGATCTATGGTCTGCCATCCGTCATCTCCTGATTCATCACTCACCACTTTCAGGACGGCCTGGATCTGTGAATCCGCCGTATTATCGGCCCAGAGCGTAAAATCAAGGGCTTTGGTTGTGCCCGGGCAAAGAGAGGAGAGCCCATCACCCGGATCCAGGTGCAGCCCTGTGGCAAGCTCCCCTGAGGGCTGGTCCTGTGCCTGGTATAAAAGTTTGACATTGGTCAGACTGGTTCCGCCCCCGGTTAAGAGGGTGACGGTGCCCGTTGCCGTATAATTTCTGGAAATCCGAATATTAAAATTTAAAGGCGACACGGCCAGGCTGTGGATGGTAAATTCGCCCTGGGGGCTGCGGTCCGTCAAATCCGGGTGGACCGCAAAAACCTGGTAAAGCCCGGATTCCTTTTCAAGGGGAACAAAAGAATAGGCAAAAGAGCCGTCTTCACCGGTGAGCACCCGAAAGGTTCGTTCAAACCCGTTGACCTTGATCACCAGGTTCAGGGAAGCATCAGGTTTGGGCAGTCCGGTTGCCCGGTCAACGGCACGGCCGGAAATCAGGATCTCCTCATCCCCGAAAGAGACTTCCGGGCTGATGGACAGGACCTGGCCGTAATAGGACGTATCCACCAGGGTCAGTTCCCGGATCTGGGTTAAGCCGGACATGGAGACTTCAGAATCTGATCCCGTGCCATAGTGAATCCGGTCAATGGCCAGTTCAACCTGGGCCGTGTCGGATATGGCGGCGGGTACCTGGATCTGAACCGCATCAGACGTAAAAATATCCCCGGGGTCTATTTTGGCCACGGTATCGCCGTTGGGCAGGGTGGTGACGGCAAGGCCGGTTTTCTGGACAAAGGCGGCCGTGGAAGAGACATTGCCGTCCTCATCCAGGAGTCTGAACCGGATCTCATCGGAAGAGCCGCCACTCTTTGCAGTCATAATTTCAATGGACTCCTGGCCGGTATTCTCCAGGGTGAACCGGACCTCTCCCGTGCCGCCCCGGGTAAATTCCTCATTAAGGATCCCGGCAATGAGCATCCCGTCCCGGACCTGGACCTCACGGTTTTGGATAATCCGGACCTGGTCCGAGGTTGTGGGGCTGATGTCAATGGTGACGGCCATGGCTTCGAGATCTTCCAGCTGCGCATATCCGCCCATAACCACAGGGACGACCCGGTATTCACCGGCTTCAAGGGCAAACGGATCGCTTATATGAGAGTTGCCGCCGATATCCACCATCACCTGTACCGGATCAAGGGGGGTTTCAGAAAAATTGCCCACCAGGAACTCCAGACGGTTCATCAATCCCCGCCTTATGGGGGAGAGCCCGGCGATCCGGGTCTCAAGGTCCGGAACATACACCAGGATCTCATCCAGCCGGTCCTGGAAATCCGTTATATCTGCTTTGTTGAGCAGATCAATACCGGTTTCGGGAAGCCAGAGGCTTCTGGCAAGGCTTACGGCGCTGTTAACCTCATCAACGGCCACCACCGCATACTGGATGCTGTCCGAGGTATAACCGGTATCCTCATAGGAAAATTGGGTAATCAAGGCGTCATTGAGTTGGGTTCCGGTCGGGTCCGGGCCCGAATAGATATCAAATCCCGAGACACCGGCATTGCCGTGGGTCCAGGAAATCACCGGGAACTTTTCATCTTCCTGGACAACGGCCATTCCGGAAACCGGCAGCAGGGCCGCATTCAAATATGCCGTGGCGGGTTCGGATTCGTTCTGGGCCTCATCCACAGCCGTTATCCCGTAATGGGGGGCGGTATGGATTGGAGACGGATCCAGGACCTCAAGGGCTGCGATCCCCTGGATCAGGGCGGTCATTCCCAGAACGGATGTGACGGGCTGGGCATCCCTGTAAAGGGTATACAAAAGGCTTTCCCCTTCTTCAACCCCATCCCAGGATGCCCGGATTCCCTGTCCGGTCAACTCCAGGGTGAAATTGGCCGGCATGTCCGGGGCAGTGGCATCGGACAGGGCGCTTACCGGATCACTTAAGGGGCTCAAGCTCTCAAGCTCGCCGATCTGCCGGATGCTGGCCAAAGCGTAGGTATAAAGGCCTTCGGGTTCGGCATTGGCAACAGGGTCATCGGTAAATGTATCTGTATCCAGTGTTCTGGCAAAGAGGGTAAGGGCCTCTTCACCAGGGGCTTTTCGATAAATCTGATATCCGGCACTCTCCTCAATTTCAGTCCATGACAGCCTGATTTTTCCGCCGGCAAGAGATTGCGCCGTAAAGTCATCGGGTGCGCTTAAGGGGGGCAGATCCCCCTGGAAGATTTCAAAACGGTTTTC
The DNA here is from genome assembly GCA_963663165.1 of uncultured Desulfospira sp. Lineage (GTDB taxonomy): Bacteria > Desulfobacterota > Desulfobacteria > Desulfobacterales > Desulfobacteraceae > Desulfospira. The sequence continues at coordinate 3,675,782 of OY760175.1, forward strand.
CCCTGTAATGCGGCGGCTTTCATTGTCCAGATCATCCATGGCTGAAAAGGTAAACACCATAAACTCAGCCGCCTCAAGCCCGGCATCGGCCGGCAGGTCAAACATTACCTGGAAGGTCTGGGCATCCCCGGATTCAGCCGGAATTTCTGTCAGGGCCCCGCAGCCGGTTTCAGCCCGGTCCGCTCCGGACAGAAGGTATGAGAGTGCGGGGACGGTGCCGGATTTCACCGCTTCGTCCAGGCCCAGGGTAACGGTCAGGGACGCCGGCTCGTCCGGGTCATTTTGAACCGGGGCCGGGGGATCAACGGCAATTCTGGTCAGAACGGGTCCCTGGGTATCAATCAGAACGGATTTTCCCGATTGAATTTCAGTTCCCCGGTTTCCCACAAGGTCCCGCCCGGAAAATATCGCCCAGGCCTGCCCCGAAGGCGTGGCCGTGTCAATGGAGAATCCCCCTTCGTATTGGGTATCGTCTGTTTTTGTCAAAGAAATGATAATGGGGTTGCCGCCGGTCGGGGTCAGGCTGAAAAACGGGGTTGTCAAAAGGGGCTCGCTCAGTGTCAGGACGACATTGACCACGCCGGTTCCCATTCTTTGGGACACGGCATCATAAAACCCCGAATGAACGAACTCAACTTGTTCCACAAAGGGCATGACCCTGTCGGATACTGCCTGGGCCTTTTCCGACAGCAGGCTTTCATTTCCGGCCGTGTCCACTGCGGCAATCCGGTATATCCAGGTACCGTCCTCAGGGGGAAGGTCATTGAAAAGGCAGGATAAAGCCAGGGAGGAATTGACCGCCACGGCATCTGCGGGCAGGCTGAAATCCGCATTAGACCGGTAAATGTTATACCCTTTGACACCGGTATCTTCCGGGGACTGCCAGGAGAGCCGGATCACCCCGGCCTGGCCGGCCGTTGCCGACAGATGGGTGGGGGGCATGGGAATGGCTGTGTCCAGTGTCACGGAAACGGCCGTGGTCAGGGCACTGTCTCCTTTCCGGTTCCGGGCACAGGCCTGAATACGGTTAAGCCCTTCGGTCAGGCCCACTTTAACGGAAAAATTGCCGTCGTCTCCAACATCGGTTTGGGCCGATTCCTGTCCATTGACAAAAATCACCAGAATGCTGCCTGCCGGGGCCGTCCCTGTGGCCGTAATGACGGGCACACCGGTGACGCAGGCTTCAGGTGAGACCAGGACCGGCGGATCAGGAAGATCCAGATCAATGGTAAAGGCAATATCTTTGGACGAAACATTGCCCAGGGAATCCATTGCCGTAATGGTCAGGATATGGGCACCGTCTGAGAAATCTTCCAAAGAGAGCCGGCAGCTGTAGGTGGTTGATCCGTTATTGTCCGTATAGACCAGATTCCCGTCCACCAGAAACGAGACCTGGCTGATGCCGGCTGGATCAGATCCGGTCAGGGTAATCCAGCCGGTTTTTCCAAGGGTCATATTTTCCTGGAAAGTGTCTGAATCCCATTGGGTATCTGTTATGGAAGGCCCCTGGGTGTCCGGGACCGGTACGGCGCAAATTGTTGCAACCCCGGTATTTTCCCCTCCGGACAGGTTGACGGTTGTCACGGCCATATAATAGGTGGTGTTGTTGGTCAGCCCGGCTATTCCGGCTGAAAGGCCGGTGGCGGTAACTGCCGGGGAAAGGCCGGTGACATCTGAGAAATCAGAATCACTGATATAGATACGGTACTGTTTGACCAGCTCTGACGGTTCTGCCCCGTCCCAGGTCAGATTCACGTATCCGCTGTGGGGATCAGATATAAGATTGACGGGGTTGGGAAGCCACGTAATACCGGAAAGCTGTACCCCCGCACTTTCGTTCCCGGAAAAATCAAGGGCCGTAATCCTGAACCATACCCGGGTGGCCGGGGCAAGGCCGGTGAGCTCATAACCGGCCTGGGAGGCGGGAATATCCGTCCCTTCAGTTTGGCCGTCAATATAGACCCTGTAACCGGACAGATCCCCATAGGTGTTGGCCGAATGGGTCCAGGAAAACAGCAGCCGGTCATTAAAACATTGGACCGCAAGTCCGGTGGCATCCTCGGGCGGGGTGGTATCGGCAATCAGGGGAAGGGCTTGGGAAAGCGCATTGTTGAGCTCATCAGACTCTTCGACCTCACCGCTGCTGTCGGCATTGACCGTTATGGTGTGGTAGCCGGGAGTGCTTTTCCAGGTCCAGGTGACATCAAGGAGATCCCCGGGCATCATGACCTGGTTAAGCCGTGAGGTCCTGACCGGATTTTCATCAATTAGAAAGGCAATATTCACGGGCACGGCCAGGGGGCCTTCACCGGTATTTTCGATCTTTGCCGTAAAGACAAGGGGAGTGCCGGACTGGATATCCTGGGCCGGTTCCCAGGATATGGCCGAAACCGTAAGATCCGGGGGCGGCCCCTGGGTCAGGAACCGGAAGACTTTACTTGCGGTCGCTTCTCCTGCTGCATCTTTTGCAACCACCTGCCAGTAATACCAGGTTCCCAGGGCAAGGTCCGACACCGTATAGCCCGGTGAAGACAGATCCTGGGCAAGTAGGACCAGGCTGTCAGGCCCTGTTCCGAAGTAAAGATCATAGGTCAGCACATCCCAGGGGTTGGGGTCGCTGCACTGCCAGGACAGGGCAAGGGTGCCGTCGGTTAAGGCAACCTGAGTCCCCTGGTCTGCCGGAACCGGGCTGACCGGGGCAAACGGGGCGGTATTGGGCGGCGGAAGGGTAACACAGTCGCTGGGCTCAATCAGCCAGGGGGCGGTTTCCACTTCCCCGTAGACCGCATCCCCGGCATAACCGGGTCCCTGGACATCATTCCACCAGTTGTTGGCCGCGGTTACGGCCAGGGTATTATTGTATATGCCAAACTGGCTGTTTCCCACAAAATTATTCTGTTCAATATAGGGGGCGGCTGAATTTTCAAGTCTGATGCCGGTCTGGTTTTCCGTTAGGTTGTTGCAGTGCAGCACGGCATTGTTGCACCCGGTTCCGGACAGATAAATCCCTGCCGCGGAACTTGCCCGGACAGTGGTATTGACAATGGTCGGAGACGCGTTGCCGCACAAAATAGCCCCATTAACGTCTTGTCCGGCAAATTCCACCACGCAATGGTCCAGCATCGTGTCAGCGTCAACCGTCAGGTCCTGAAAATTGATTCCCCGCCAGTCACCGGGAGCCGGGGCCTCGCTGGCCGAGGTGAACAATACCGGGGCGTCCGCCGTGCCGTTGACCTTTAATGTGCCCAAATCGTAACCATAACCGATCTTAAGCCAGGAATAGCCTTCAAATTTTACAATTGATCCGGCCTCTACGGTTAATATGGCCGGGGTGCTGCTGTCTTTGAAAACATACAGGTCCCCGTTTACCACATAGGGCAGGCCCTCATTGGCATGCCAGGTGGATTTCCAGTTGAGCGTTCCGGCATCCATCCGGATTCCCCTGGACGCTACTCCCGCATTGCCCGTCATATGTTCCAGGTTTACATCCGGGTAAAATCGCAGCCCGTATTCGTCATTTTGGGTAAAGGTGTTGTCCTGGATTACCGGCGAGGCGTTGCCTTTAAAATAAATCCCGGACCCGGCATTGGCCGTGAAGGTCGAATTTTTAATGACAGCGCTGCTGCCGCTGCCCTGGCCGGACAGCCCAAAACCGAGGTTCTCCTGAAACCGGGCGTTTTCTATTGTCGGGGCTGCGTTTCCCAGATAAATCCCCGCATTGGTTCCACAGCCTGCGTATTCAACGGTAAAATGCCTCAGGACCGTCTGATCATCCACGGTCTTGTCATGAAAACTGATCCCCTGCCAGTCTCCGGGGGCCGGGTTCTCACTGGCCGAGGTGAACAATACCGGGGCATCTGCCGTGCCATTGACCTTTAATGTGCCCAAATCGTAGCCGTAACCGATCTGCAGCCGAATATTGTCTTTAAATTTTACAATTGATCCCGCCTCTATGGTTAAAACGGCCGGGGTGCTGCTGTTTTTGCAGACAGTCACGTTTCCGGCCACCACATAGGGCAGGCCGTCATTGGCATGCCAGGTGGATTTCCAGTTGACCGTTCCGCCATCTATTCTGATCCCGTTGGACGTAACCCCCGCATTGCCCGTCATATTTTCCAGGTTTACACCCGGGTGGAACTGCAGGCCGTATTCGTCATTGCCGATAAAGGTGTTGTCCCGGATTACCGGGGAGGCATTATCCTGAAAATAGATCCCGGACCCGGCATTGGCCGTGAAGGTTGAATTTTCAATCACGGCGCTGCTGGTGCTGCCCTGGCCGGCCAGCCCAAAACCGAGGTTCTCCTGAAACCGGGCGTTTTCTATTGTCGGGGCTGCATTTCCCAGATAAATCCCCGCATTGGTTCCACAGCCTGCGTATTCAACGGTAAAATGCCTCAGGACCGTCTGATCATCCACGGTCTTGTCATGAAAACTGATCCCCTGCCAGTCTCCGGGGGCCGGGTTCTCACTGGCCGAGGTGAACAATACCGGGGCATCTGCCGTGCCATTGACCTTTAATGTGCCCAAATCGTAGCCGTAACCGATCTGCAGCCGAATATTGTCTTTAAATTTTACAATTGATCCCGCCTCTATGGTTAAAACGGCCGGGGTGCTGCTGTTTTTGCAGACAGTCACGTTTCCGGCCACCACATAGGGCAGGCCGTCATTGGCATGCCAGGTGGATTTCCAGTTGACCGTCCCGGCATCTATCCGGATCCCGTTGGACCCTTCTCCCGCATTGCCCGTCATATTTTCCAGGTTCACACCCGGGTGAAACCGCAGGCCGTATTCATCATTGCCGATAAAGGTGTTGTCCCGGATTACCGGGGAGGCATTATCCTGAAAATAGATCCCGGACCCGGCATTGGCCGTGAAGGTTGAATTTTCAATCACGGCGCTGCTGGTGCTGCCGTAGCCGGACAGTCCAAAACCGCGGTTCATCTGAAACAGACCATTTTTCAGTGTCGGGGCCGCGTTTTCCAGGTAAATACCCGCCTTTGTTTCAAAACCGGCGTATTCAACGGTGAAGTGGCTCAGGACCGTATCCGCATCTACCGTCTTGTTCTGGAAATAAATCCCCCGCCAGTCTCCGGGGGCTGGGGTGTCACCGGCCGAGGTGAACAACACCGGCGCTGCTGCCGTGCCATTGACCTTTAATGTACCCAAATCGTAACCGTAACCGATCTGAAGCCGGGTATTGCCTTCAAATTTTACAATTGATCCGGCCTCTATGGTTAACACGGCCGGGGTGCTGCTGTCTTTGCAGACCGTCACGTTTCCGGTCACCACATAGGGCAGGCCGTCATTGGCATGCCAGGTGGATTTCCAGTTGACCGTTCCGGCATCTATCCGGATCCCGTTGGACCCTTCTCCCGCATTGCCCGTCATATTTTCCAGGTTCACACCCGGGTGAAACCGCAGGCCGTATTCATCATTGCCGATAAAGGTGTTGTCCCGGATTACCGGGGAGGAATTATCCTGAAAATAGATCCCGGACCCGGCATTATTCGTGAAGGTTGAATTTTCAATCACGGCGCTGCTGTTGCTGCCGTAGCCGTACAACCCAACGCCGCTGTTCTCCTGAAACAGACCATTGTTCAGTGTCGGGGCGGCATTTTCCAGGTAAATACCGGCATTTGTCCCGGAACCTGCGTATTCAACGGTGAAATGGTTCAGGACCGTCTTGGCATCTACGGTCTTGTCCTGGAAATAGACCCCCCCCCAGTCACCGGGGGCCGGGCTCTCACCGGCCGAAGTGAACAATACCGGGGCGTCTGCCGTGCCGTTGACTATCAGTATTCCCAAATTGTAACCGTGGCCGATCTGCAGGCGGACATTGCTGTTGAATTTTACGGTTACACCGGCCTCTATGGTCAGGGTCGCCGCATTGGAACTGTCTTTGTAAACATATACATTACCGGTGACAACATAGGGACTGTTGGCCGCGGTCCAGGTAGTGTCTCCGGCGATGTTCCCGGAAACCAGGGTGTCGGCGGCCAGGAACCCTGCCGATGCGATCAAAATCGTGGAAATCAGCCAAATTTTTATAAACAGCTCATAGATCCTGCGCGGTCCGTATTGGTCGGTCATGTCTGGTTAGCTCCCGTTGCTTTCATTTGCCCGGTTCCCGGAAGGGGCTTTTGTTGTTGTTTTGAGTTTTCAAATCATCTTGACCTTTAAACCTGGCGGATAAATTTCAAACCGGGGATGATCATCAGAATTTCCCGCAATTATCCTGAACGTGACATAATGGTTCGTACTTTCTAAAAACACCTTGTTGGCGGGATCCGCAGTCTGCCAGGTTCCGTTAAGGTAAACTTCCGCCCAGTTGTGATATCCGGCCGGTTTGAGCAATGCATTGTTTTGGATGATATATCCGGCCATGCACCGGGCAGGAATCCCATCCGCCCGGCACAGGGCCGAGAACAGATACATAAATTCCGTACAGTCACCCTTCTTTTGATCCAGCGCATAGAGTGCGCCCTGTTCTTTGCCGTCATATCCATCGTACCTGAGGCTGCTGCTTACCCATTCATAGATTCTTTTGGCTGTCCCGGACCTGTTGTCTGCGACAAACTCTGCCGCCTTTCTTTGAATCCGGTCATTATCGGATTCAAGATATTTTTGGGCAGATAAAAATGGTGCGGGATCGGGAAGGCGGCATGAATTGGGGATTTCGGCCAGCTTCATATGGACCGTAACCGTGATGATCCGGGTATCGTAAGGGGCGATCACCCCAAGGGGGAACTCAAGGACCTGGTTGTGAAGGGAATCTTCTACAGAAACAAATTCATGGGATGATTCTATCAGGGTACAGCTTTGGGACGGGGTCCTTTTTACCGGGGCATGGGCCTTGAGGAGCGCACCGGTAACCACGGTCCCTCTTGGATTTTCAATGGAAAACCGGTACTGAATCTGCCTTGAGACAGGATAAACCGCCGTCCCTTCTCTATGGGAAACAGCGGCCGGGCCGCGGCTGAAATAAAAGAAAGCGGCACCCGCTACAACCATACCACATATGATAAAGACAAGAACACGTTTAAGGTCCATAAACCGCTCAGTTCATCGCTCCGGCAGAGGCATCAGGGCACAATGGATCCGCTCCGGTCAAATTCAGCCGATTATGTTTAATTCACAAATGCTTTCGATTATTATGCATTTTTCAGACCGTTTTAAACGAACCAACAAATTTTATTAAAAAAATATTAAAACATATTGAATTTCAAAACAATTATCATCTCTACGGCACATCCGGCTTTCAGGACAAAACGCATTCTTGATTCTGAATTGTGAAAAAAAATTTACAAATTAGGTAAAACTTTTCACAAAATACAGAACCCGGGAGCCACGAAACGGCATATACGGTATTGCCGGCAAGGGCAACATTAATCAGGACCCCTGTTGGCGGTCCAGACGGTTCGAAAAATATCCAGCGGAAACAGCGATGATGATTTCCCTTTGCAGGCGTCTTCCCCATACATCGATGCCGGGGACAACAACGCTGTGCCGCTGGATGAAAACGACATAGACGATAATGGCGATACGGATGAGCCCGTCCCCTTTGACCTGAGTGGCGGTGTCCGGTTCTTAAAGGAAATTGAAAATGTAACTGTTCAGCAGTGCCCCACCTTCGCTCATTCAGGCCTTCTCACATAGCAACAGTATGCTACGAAGCCCTGACTAACGGCCACGGGCCGATTGGATTGTTAATCCGATTCGGCCCACAACAAATAATGAAACTGAAGATACCGGCAACGGCAGGCTATAAATTGGGCGCCGCAGGTGCTTCGCCCTCTTGTCTCTTGTTTCTTGTCTCCAGTTTCTTATAAACAGCCACGGGCTGATTTGGTTATCCAACCAAGATCCGCCCACAACAAATATTGAAAGTCTTTACGGGTAGTTAGTCAGACTTTCATATAAAAACAAATATGAAGCACTGATGAACAGTTACGGACCCTGGTTTTGCTTAGTTTTCAGCATTAGCTGAAGAGTTACTTGAAAATTTAGTATTTCCCCTGGCTGAATGTTACCGTGGCTTTTTCCCCGTTTTCCAATTCAAAGGTAATGTCCGTGAAATACATATGGCCGCCGCCGGCGAAACAAGAGGAGGGCGCCAGATAAGCCCCCCGGGAAAAGCTTTTAGCGGTATGCGTGCAGATGACTTTCACACCTTCAGGCAGATCCATGGTTTCACTTGGTATTTCCGGTGAAATGAAAACTTCCTTTTCAGGATCAAACAGATATTTCCATTTGCCGTGATGCCCTGAAGGCCAGTCTACATCATAGGCTGACATTTTAATACCGACCACTTTGCTTTGAAAATGCCTGCCCAATCCGGCAAGATCAAAGGTAAATGAGGGGAAATGCGGATCTTTCCCCCCGCATTTTTTGCCCTGCTCCCCGTCAGGCACTTTTTTGCCGTCCCACCGGGCATCATTGACCTTCACAAGCGGACCTGCACTGTTCAAATCTGCCATTTCCACCTTTTTGGCCGATACGCATCCCATCGTAAAAACAACCAGACAGGCAATGGCCGCAAATGTCATTTTTTTCATGATTCAATGCCTCCTTTTCATCAGATTAAAAATTTCATACCAGCAATTCCCGGCGAAAGACAACACGCTAATTTTTTACAGATATTACCCTGAAACACACTTTTATTTCAACGGCTCCCGTTGAATTTAAGCAGAATTTCCTATGAATACTTAATTTTATAAATTCGTGTTAGATTACTGCATTCAAGCCGGGCTGACAACCGGACGATTACCCCCAGGGCCGTTTCAGAATAGACCAGGCATAGCCCACAAGGGTGGTGATATCAAACACGGGCAGGCCGCCGGCGGCACGTCTGACCGCATTGGCATAGGGGGGAAGGTTGGTACATTCCAGGACAATGGCCCCCACATCGGGATGGTCCTGCATCAGCCTGGCGGTCACCGCCGCCACTTCTTTTTTGCATTGCGCCTGGTCCAGGTGTTGTTTTCCATGGATAAATACTGAGCTAAATTCTCTGGAATCGTCCATACCGGCAATGGCCAGGGGATAATGTTCAATGCCCACGGCCGCCAGGTGATGGGCTGTCAGACTGGCTTTACGGGCCGTGATAATTCCCACCTTGCGGTCTTTGCCAATCACCGACGCGGCCATGGGAACCTGGAGCAGGCTTGATGAGAACACCGGCACATCAAGGGAGTGGGAAAGTTCTCTTTGGAACAGGGCCAGAAAGCCGCAGGAGGTTGAAATGGCCCCGGCCCCTTCCCTGACCAGTTCCTGGCCGGCCCGGATAAACGGCTTGATCAGGGTCCGGTCCGGGTTGAGAACAATACGGTCCACACCGGCGCCCGCCACGGTTTTGTACCGAACCGGGAACCCAAAGGTGTCCGGGTTGCCCACGTCCCCGGGAATCCGGGGAAACACCGTGTCCAGCATGATAATCCCGACAAACGGTGAACCAGGGAGGGGGGCATCATTTTTCACCATGTTCTACCCCCTGCCGTCACTTGCCTCAGGTTCCAGAAAAGCCGCTACACTCAAATTCTTCACCGGAATACGGCAACGGGCCATTCCTATATCTGCCGGCGCACGGCCGGTCAACGCGCAGACAATATCCTGAATGATCCGGCCGCAGGTTCTGCCCTGGCAGGCCCCCATACCGGCCCGGGTAAGCTTTTTAATGCCGTCCGGGGTGTTAAAGCCCTGGGCCACGGCCCGGCGGATCTCTCCCATGGAGATGTTTTCACAACGGCAGATCAGGACATCGTCCTCAATTTGTGTCCAGGCGGTTTCCGGCACCCGGCACAGCCGGTTGAAAAATACGGCATACTCCCGTTGTGCCCGGATACCAGCCTGTAGCTGTTCTATCCTTTGTGTAAAGCCCTTGATCTTTAGTTTTGAGCCGGAAAGCCGCTGGAGAACCGCCAGGGCTGAAAGTTCCCCTTCAAGCAGAGATTTTTTGGCCCCGGCAATGCCGGTCAACTCCCCGGCAGCAAACACCGTGGCAAGGGAGGACTCGCACCGGTCGTCAACATCGACCTTCCAGCCGCCCTGTCCGGCATCATAGCAGATCCGGCAGCCGGCCTGGGCGGCCAGTTCCAGGTTGGGAACAAAGCCGTACCCGCAGGCCATGGCATCGGCAGCCACGGTTTTCGCTGTGCCCGGAATCACCCGGCCCGCCCGGTCGGTCCTGGCAATCACCGCGGTATCAACCCCCGTGCCGCCCCGGGCCTCTATTACCCGCCATCCCCGGTAAACCGGGACACCATGGCGAATCAGGCTGGCCAGATAGGCCCCGCCTTCAACCAGTTTGGGCCAATGTTTAAACGCCAGGGGAAAAAATGCGGCCTGGTCTGCCAGCCGGTTTTCATCGGCCAGGCCGGCCACCTGTCCGCCATTTTTGAGAAGTCCCCAGGACAGGGCCATCATCAAAGGGCTGGTTCCGGCAACAACGGTTCTGGCGCCGGGCAGCACACCATGGCTTTTCATGAGGATCTGGGCCGCCCCCAGGGACATGACACCGGGCAGGGTCCAGCCCCTGAAGGGCAGAAAGGTCTCCCGGGCACCGGTGGCCAGGATCAGGGCCTGGGCCCGGACTTCGGCCAGATGGGAAATCCCCGGACGGTCCGGGTCCGTTACATTGAGCAGGAGGCAGTTGTCCGGATAGATGCCCGCTACCTGGGTATGAAATGACCAGTCAATGTCCCGGTGACGGTCCAGGCTGTCCACCAAGCCAAACCCTGTTGATTTTAACAGGTCAGGTTCCCTTCCGGGTTTTTGCGCCGCGGGCATCCGCCGGAGCAGCTGCCCGCCCCGGTGCCTGTTTTCCTCGACCACAAGAATGGAAAGCCCCTGGCCGGCCAGGGTCCGGGCCGCAGAAAGGCCGGCCAGGCCGGCCCCCGCAATCACCACATGGTATGCCGGTTTCATGGGCGCGTCTCCTTTGGCCCTTTTGAAAATGAAACCGCCATACCGTCTTTGACACGGGTCATGCAGGCGCGCTGGTCCGGGACCCCGTCCACGGTGACCAGGCACTCGTAGCAGACCCCCATGCCGCAAAAAATCCCCCGCCCGGGATTTTCGCCGTCCTGCCTGAATACCCGGATGCCTGCGGCGGTCAGGGCTGCATGGATGGTTTCGCCCTCAAAGGCATCCACGGGCTGTCCGTTAAACGTGATGGTGACCGGTTTTCCCCTGTGTACCCCCGGGATTCTCAAATCTGTTTTGCCCTGGTCTGTCATGCCTGGTTTTCTCCTGGTTCCATAGATGGTTCCATAGATGGTTCCATAAATGGTTCCATAAAACGGCCGGGTGAAAACGCCGACAGGTCCACATCCAGATCCCGGCCCAGAATCATGCGGGCCATCAGGTGGCCGGTGACCGGGGCCAGGGCAATGCCGTCACCTTCATGGCCGGCAGCCATATAAAAATTATTCAGTCCCCTGACAGGTCCCAGGATGGGCAGCCCGTCCGGGGTATAGGGCCTCAGTCCCGCAAAGGTCCGGATCACCTGGAACTGCCCAAGCACCGGAACCAGGGCTGCGGTCTGCCGTAAAATTTTTTTCATCCCGTCCATGGTGGTGGTCTTGTCAAAGCCTGCAAACTCCCGGGTGGAGCCCAGCAGCAAATTGCCGTTTTCCGTCTGCTCCATGGAAATTCCCTGGCCTGCGGAAGCCGCCAGGGCCGGATCAAACTTGGCGGCGATATAGCTGGCTGACAGCAGGCAATGGTTCAGCACCCGCCGGTCTGCCCGGGTCACCACAATCTGGCCCCGCCGGGGCGTGACGGGCATAGACACCCCGGCAAGTTCCCCTGTCCGGCCGGCCAGGGCGCCGCAGGCATTGACCGTTACATCCGCATAAACAGGCCCCTTATTGGTCTCAACCCCGGTCACGGTGGAATGTTTCCGGCAAAACCCGGTCACCCGGGTCTGGGTTAAAATGGTGGCACCAAGCTGTTTTGCCCCCAGGACAAGGCTCAAGGTCAGGCGGATGGGATTGACCTGGGCGTCCAGGGGGGAAAAGGCCGCCCCGGTGATACCAGGGGACAGAAACGGCTCTTTTTCCAGGGTCTGTTCCCGGTCCAGAAGACAGACATCCAGTCCGATCTGTTTCTGGGCCTTTACATACTTTTCCATGGCCTGGTACTGGGCCTTAGTTTCAATAATCACCAGACCGCCGGTCTGTCTGAACTCTATGTCAATGGGCAGCTGTTCTTTAAGCGTCTTGTAAAGGGCCAGGCTTTTGAGCCCCAAAGACAGATGGACCCCCGGCTTTTTGGATTGCATGAACACCAGCCCGTCACAGGCGCCGGAGCTGCCTGAGGCCAGATCCCCCTGCTCAATTAAGGTGACCGCCGCCCCTTTTTGGGAAAGGTGAAAGGCAATGGACGCACCAATCACACCGCCGCCCACCACAGCGACACTGGGCATGGCGTTTGTCATGGTCATCCCTTTTCCTCTGCCGGGATGGCACTGCCCCCGGATAAGGCCCTTTTTTTCTGCCGGACAGCCATGGCAGGGATGGCCACCAGGGTCGCCACCAGCAGTACCCGGGCCGGCAGGCTGTTGATCAGTTCCGGTTTTGCGCTCACCCAGGTGACGGCCAATGCAATGCCCAGCAGGCCCCATTTAGATATCAGTCCCAGCGGCTTTAAGAAATACCCGCTTAAGGCAGCGGCCAGCAGCGTGACCCCCAGGACCAGGGCAAGGAATACCGTTATAATTTCCGGAAGTGAGCCCTGCATCAAAAGGGCCGGGTTGAAAACAAACACATAGGGAATGATAAACCCGGCCATGGCCAGCTTAAAGGCTTCAAACCCGGTCTGAAGGGGCTTGGAACCGGCAATGGAGGCCGCGCAGAACGCCGGCACGCACACCGGCGGGGTCACCCCGGCCAGGACCGCGAAATAGTAGACAAACAGATGGGCCGGCAGCATGGCTGTGCCCATGGCCAGCAATGCGGGCCCCCCAATGGTGACGGCAATAATGTAGGCAGGGGTACAGGGAAGCCCCATGCCCATGACCAGGGAAGTGACCATGATCAACAGCAATGCCGGCAGCATCTGGCCGCCGGACCAGTTGGTGATGACCGTGGCAATGCCAAGGGCCAGGCCGGTATGTGTCACAATAGCCACCACCATGCCGGCGCCGGCACAGGCCAGGGCAATCATGACCATGTTCTGGCCGGCCGCCTGAAGGGTCTGCCACACCCGTGCTGGTGTCATCCGGGTTTCCTTTTTCACAAAACTGACCAGAAAGGTGACAATAATGGCGGCGTTGGCGGCCAGAAAGGGCGAATACCCCTTAAGGAGCATGGCCACCAGAAGGATCATGGGCAGCAGCAGATAGGAATCCCTTAAAATCTGTTTAAACGGGACAAAGGTCTCCTCGCTGACCCCGGCAAGATTATGTTTTAAGGCCATAAAATGAACCCGGACCACCATGCTCGCGTAAAGCAGCAAAGAGCCCAGTATGGCCGCAATGACAATCTTGATATAAGATACGCCCGTAATCTCCGCCATCACAAAGGCACCGGCCCCCATAACCGGCGGCATGAGCATGCCGCCGGTGGAGGCAGCCGCCTCAACCGCACCGGCAAACCGGGCCCGGTACCCGAGTTTTTTCATCAAAGGAATGGTGAACACCCCTGTGGAATAAACATTGGCCGCAGCCACGCCGGAAATGGAACCGAACAGCCCGGAGGAGATCACCGCAATTTTGGCCGGCCCCCCATTGCTTTTTCCGGCAATCCGGCAGGCAAGATCCGTAAAGAACTGGCCGGTTTTGGTGGCCTCCATAAAGGCCCCGAAAATCACAAACAATGCCACAAACGTGGCCGACACCCCGGTGATGGCCCCAAAAATACCGGCATCCGTAATCAGGTACTGCATTTCAATGATTTCGGCAAAACTGATGGGCTTGGCGTAAAATACCCCGGATAAATGGGGGGCCAGATAAAGGTAAACAAAAAACCCGGCGATCAGATATGCCATGGCCGGTACCACCGCCCGCCTTACCGCCTCTAAGAGCAGCACAATCATGATGCTGCCCAGAATCAGTTCCACGGTAGTGACCTCATCCACAAATTCCAGCCGCTCGGAAAGCCGGTCCTGGAACCAGACGACATAAAGCGGCGGGATCACGGCTATCCCGGCCAGGATCCAGTCAATCCATCCCCAGAAGGAACGCTTTTTTCCCGCGAACGTGGGGAACAGTACAAAGGCGGCCGGCAAAAGGAACAGCAGATGGATTCCCCGCTGAATCCGGGGCATATAAATCCCCACAAATGCGGTATACAACTGAAAGGTCGCCGCCGCCACCAGCCAGCCGGCCATAAGTTTATCCAGCCAGGTATTTTTTTGTATCATTATCATGCCTTTGAAGGGGGCAAGGCCCGGCCTTTGCCCCTAGGGTCATTAATTCATAAACCCTGCATCTTTATAATATTTTTCAGCACCGCTGTGCAGGGGAACCGCCACATTTTTCCAACCGGTTTCGGGAACAAACAGCTTGTTGGCCGGATTGATCTTGTACAATTCATCTTTGTTTTCGCAGATGGTTTTGATGATGGTGTAGGCCACGTTTTCAGGCACGTCTTTGTTAACCAGCAGTTCGCCGGCGCTGACCACGGTGGACACATCCGCCTCCTGCCCGCTGTAAGTGCCTTTGGGAATGACGGTTTTGCCCGTATCCTTTCCCAGGGTGCCCAGGTCGGTGTGCAGCTTTTCAATGCATTCATCGGACAGTGAGACCAGTGTGGAATCCCGGCTTACGGTCATTTCCGTAATGGCCGCCCCGGGAAGTGCCAGATGGGTAAAGACAAAGTCTACATGCGTGTCCTTGTAAAGGTTGACCATATCCGAGTAAACCGCATTAAACACCTTTCCGCCGGCATCCTTTATCTGATCAAAGGAAATGCCGTAAAATCCCAGGATGGCTTCCATGAGCGGCAGGTCCGAGGTCCCTTTCATGGGAGCTGCCACCTTGATGGCCTTGCCGGCCTTGATCATATCGGCCAGCTGGCCCATGGTGGAAACCCCCATTTTCTGTGAGGCCAGTACGTGAATGTGATAAATACCAAAAATCCCCCCTAAAGAGCGCACATCGGGATTGGGGCTTTTATAAACCGGTGCCAGGCCTTTGAGCGCCATTTTATCCACAAAGGTGATGCCCCAGCCAATATCATCCTTGTGGCGGGACACCCGGACCGGGTTGACCACGCCGCCGCCGGGCACGACCTTGAGAATGACGTTGGGTTCAGCCTCGGCAATCATTCTGGCAATACCGCCGGCCTGGACATACCATCCGCCGCCGACCCCTCCGGCTGCCCAGGTCATGGTTACCGGTTCGGTAACCTTCAGATCTGAAGCGACGGAAATGCCTGTAAAAGTAAAAAGGCAGACCGCCAGAAGACACCGGATGTAAGTTAGTACGCTTTTCATAAAACCTCCTTTAATGATGTTATTTAATACTCGCATCACCGGCCGCACCGAAAAAAAATGCCCGGCCTGATAACCCTTAACTGACTTGACAACCATCCGGGCACCGTTCATGATGTCTGACCCGTATGGAGGTGAAACAAAATTGTGCTGTATATTTGTTATTAATTATGTAATAACATTTTTAATAACAAAACATTTCACACAAAATAACCGGATTGTCAAGGAAACGATGTTGTTTTATAGGAAAGCCTCCCCAACGACTTGAGATGACTTTCAATACTTGTTATGGGCGGTTCCCGCCTGGATAGCCGGGGCAGTCCATGGCGGTTATGTGTAATAAACGAGGGAATATGAAACCAAACACCAGGCGGCCGGACAGGCAGGACCATTCGGATCTGACCAGCAAGGCATACCAGGCCATACGCCACATGCTTTTTTGCAATCAGATCATGCCCGGCCAGAAAATTAAATACAGGGATCTGGCCGCCTTAATCGGCGTGAGCATGACCCCGGTGATCCAGGCCCTCAAATGGCTTGAATTCCGCAACATTGTCCGCCATGAGCCCAATAAGGGATATTATGTCAATGAAGTCAGTTCGACGGAGATCAGGGAGATTTATGATACACGGCTTCTCATTGAGGTTTCCCTGGTGCCGGATATCATGACACATATGGATGAGAAAGGCATTGAAACCCTTAAACACGCCCACACATCCTATGCCCGGGCGGTAGACGAAAACAAGCACACCAGCCGCATGATCACGGACATGAATTTTCACATGGCCCTGGCATCCCTGTCCGGATGCCGGATACAGCTGAAGATGCTGGATGAGCTTTTTGACGTACTCTTGCTCAGGTACAACCGGGATCTGTTTTTTTTAAGCCTGATGGAAACGTCTTTGGAAGAGCATGCCACTATTTTAAAAGGATTAGAGGAAAAAGATGAGCAGCAGGTGACAAACACCCTTCACCATCACATCAAAGTGGTCCGGGACCACATCATTGAGGGCATGGAGCGACTGTCTGCGGATGAGACTGAGCGGCTTTCTGTAAGTATGGTAAACATGGGCTCATCGGTCAAATAGGAAAAGTACAAAAGGGCTGCTCTTGTTCCTGTTCCGCCCTGGCCTTTATATGATTATCAAATCTACTATTGACCCTTGCTACATAAATGGAGACAAAATCACGATTAAGGGTCAAAGGCAGACCCCTTTTCAAATCACTGCCATGGGATCAAGTCGGTTTTGGAAAAATCCTCCCCTTTATACAGCAGGGGCAGATTCCGAGCTTTGGCCAAAGCGTAGGAAAAAAGGTCGCCATAATTGAGCCTGGCAGGATGCCTGCCTTTTCCGAAACGCTCATAGGCCAGAGAAGCTATCATCATCTGTTGTTTGTTAACCGGAACAACCTCGAATAATGGCAGGGCCAGCAACCGGTTCAGGCGAAGAATCCCCTCTGTTCCAAATTTTGCAGTAACAACGATATGCAGCTCAACACCGGTAGCCGCGCTGATAAACACTTTACCGGCATTTATAAGGGCATTTTGAAACCAACCGGCATCCGGCTCCCTTAAAAATATAGCCAAAAACGCCGAGGTGTCTGCAACCATACTCATGCCAGGCCATCCCCATCATAGCCGAGTATTTCGTCAGGTTCCCGTGTATCCAGTTCCGGAAGTTGTGAAAATTCATCAAACAGACGCAGGGCTTCTTGAATGGCGCCGTCACTGCTTTGGTCCGTGCCATGATTTTTAAGGTAATAATCCAGAGCCTTTTCAACGGCAGCGGTTTTATTGATTCCAAGAATACGGCCAGCCTGAATGGCTTTTTGTTCCACTCTTTGATTTGCAATATTAAGGGCCATAGGGTATCTCCATTTTTATGTATGATATGTATATCATATACATACATTTTTTTCTGTCAAGATGCTTCGAATCTTTACAGTTAATTTTTTAATAAAGGCTGTTTCAATGTCATTAACTTAAGCGTTTTCATCACTATAAATTGGGACGGCTCCTATTAACGGCAGCCGCCTTGGTTATCCAACCAAGAGCCGCCCACAACAAATATTGAAAGTCTTCTCAGGCCGTTTATATGAAAGAATCTGCAAGCTGCTGTAATTCTTTCATGCTTTGTTGTGGGCCGAACCGGATTAACAATCCAATCGGCCCCGGTTTCTGCCCTTTAGGGTATGGCCGTTAGTGAAACTTTCTTATAAAAAACATCATGAAGAGCACACCTCCCAATGCCTGACCCTGTCCGTTGCTCTCTGTGAAGTTTGGCGCAGCCAAACCTCGGTGTCCTCTGTGGTTTAAAAACATGAAATCCCAAAGGGATTTCATGTTTTTCTTGAAATTCCTGGTTTGTGAAATCAGCGGGCTTCGCCCGCATTTTCTATTTAACCACAGAGAGAATAGAGGTTTGGCTTGCGCCAAACTACACAGAGGAGACCTGCAAATAACATACGCGATGCTTAAGTTAATGACATTGAAGGCTGTTTAATTGTGGCGTAAAACCGATTCCCGGCCAGGGCTATGTAAAGGGGTCAAAGGCAGACTTGACCTCTTTTCCTTTTCCTCATCAGATGGCAACAACCCCTTCAAAGACCAGGCGGGCCGGGCCGGTCTTATAAACATGACCGGTGTCTTTGTCCCAGGAAATATCAAGGTCCCCGCCGTCCAGATGGACCCGGGCATGATCATGGATTCTGCCCGTGAGAATGGCCGCCACAACACTTGCACAGGCCCCGGTGCCGCAGGCCAGTGTCACCCCGGCACCCCGCTCCCAGACCTTCATCCTTAATTCCTCTTTTCCCATGACCTCAATAAATTCCACGTTGGTTTTTTCGGGAAACCGGGGATGGGTTTCAATTTTCCGGCCAATGGTGCTGATATCCACCCCGGACAGATCGTCCACAAAAAGGACCGCGTGGGGGTTTCCCATGGACACGGCCGTGATCTGAACATGGTGGCCGCTGCCAAGGTCAAGGTTTTCTTCCAGGGCCGTTTCATGGCCACCGTCCCGTATAAACGGAATGTTTTCCGGTGTTAAAACGGGCTTTCCCATATCCACCTGAACGGAAACCACCTGGTTGTTGTCATCGGCCAGGATTTTCGGGACAATGGTGCCGGCCTGTGTGGCCACCCGCATTTGAGTCTTTTGGATCACCTTTGTTTCATACAGGTGCTTTGCAAAGCAGCGCATGCCGTTGCCGCACATCTGGGCCTGGGAGCCGTCGCAGTTATAAATGATAAACTCAATGTCATGGTCCGGGCTGTCCCCGGCCAGAATAATGCCGTCGGCCCCGATGCCAAAATGCCGGTCGCACAATTTCAAAGCCAGGTCAGCACAGGATATCTGCTGCCGGATCTCACCGCTTCGATCGTCCATGATAACAAAATCGTTGCCAAGGCCTTCCATTTTTACAAAAGAGATATTCACGGGTTTATCTGCCTTTAATTAATTGCGTTTAGGATCTCCTGGCCCAGGGCATGCTTCTGCCAGTTCCTGAGACCGGATACGGCATCCAGGCTTTCCAGGCTGCCGGGCGGGTCAAAGGCCAGCCGGGTAATGAGTGCATTGTTAATTAAAAACCCCGGCTCCATCCCCAAAGAGGTGCTCTGTTTTTCCCTCATGGTCTTCAACTTGCCAATGCGCTGCTGGACCGCCGGGGTTTTCCGCTTTGACACGGTTTTGGGATAAGCGGGCAGTTCCCGGTGGGCTAGGGCCAACGCTCTGGATACGGCCTTGCGGCACTGGTCTCCGTACATGGATGCCTGTTTTTTGCTCAAGACTTTTTGGGCCACCATCTGTTCGACATTTTGGGGTTTTAAATGGGTCAATGCCAGAATAGACTGGTTGGACATGATTTTAAACGGGGGAACATCTTTTTTTTCCGCCACTTTGAGCCTGAGTTCCAATAAATTTTCAAGGATGGCCAGGCTCCGGTTGTCCAGTTTTCCGGCCCCTTTAAATTTTTTAAAAAAGGGTGGCTGGTGGTTGCATTCATATCTGACCTGGGCCTGGAGTTCAAACTCTTCCCGGGCCCAGGAGAGCCGGCCGATCTTTTCTAATTTTGTTTTTAATATATCATATAAGGCAATGAGATGGGCCACATCCCCCACGGAATAGGCAATCATCTCTGGGGACAGCGGCCGTCTGGACCAGTCCTGCCGCTGGAAGCGCTTGTCCACATGAATATTAAAATGGGCTTTTAACAAAGGGGCCAGCCCCCGTTCTTTCACATTCAAAAACCGGCAGGCAATTTCCGTGTCAAACAAATTTTTCATCTGAACCCCCAATTCCCGGTCCAGGCTTCTGACATCAAAATCCGACCCGTGAAAGACCTTGACCACCGAAGGGGATTCTAAAACTTTCACAAAAGGGTCCCACGCAGTTATGACAAAGGGATCAATCAGATAAGCCTGATCAAGAGAAGCGATCTGAACCAGGCAGATCTTTTCTTTGAAACTGTGGAGCGAATCCGCCTCAAGGTCCACAGCAATAATATTTTCCAGCGCCAAACCTGCACAGACCTGGGACAGTTCCTGATCAGACTCAATAAACTTAAAATTCAATCTTTTTATTTTCCCTTGATTGTTTATACCACATCTTTTAGAATTTTCTTTTTTAAACCGTCAACCCCTAAAGAGAAGAAGCCGGACGGACCCGGGGATTATTACCCCCTTTTTTTTCCGCCCACAACATATATAAATATCACATCAAACAATGGAAGTTTAAGATGATTAGCATAACATTTCCGGACAAGACGATAAAGGAATTTGAAAATATCCCCACCGGCATGGATGTGGCCAAAAGCATTTCCGAAGGATTTGCCAGAAACTGCGTGGCCATGAGAATTGACGGGAACCTTCTGGACCTGAGCCGGGAAATCCAACAGGATTCATCAATTGAATTTATAACTGTCAACGATGAGGAAGGTCTTGATATCCTGCGTCATTCCACAGCCCATGTCATGGCCGAGGCGGTTTTAAATATCTACCCGGATGCCAAACTGACCATCGGCCCGGTGGTGGAAGACGGATTCTACTACGACATTAAAATGGAACCGGTTTCCGAAGAGGCCTTTCCCGCCATTGAGTCGGAGATGCAAAAAATCATCAAGGCCAAGGCCGGCTTTGAACGGCAGGTGGTGTCTAAGGATCAGGCCCTTGAGATTTTCAAGGACAATCCGTTCAAACTCGAACTCATCAACGAGCTGGCCGACCAGGAGATTTCCCTTTACCAAAACGGCAAATTCATTGACCTTTGCCGGGGACCCCATATCCCCCATACCGGTATGATCAAGGGCGTTAAGCTGCTGAAAATCTCCGGGGCATACTGGCGGGCGGACCAGGAAAGGGAACAGCTTCAGCGGCTTTACGGCATCTCCTTTTTTGACAAAAAAGAACTCAATAAGTACCTGCACATGATTGAAGAGGCCCAGAAACGGGACCACAGAAAACTGGGCACCAAACTGGACCTTTACTCCTTTCATGACGAGGCCGCCGGCATGCCCTTCTTCCACGCCAATGGCATTGAGATCTGGAATGCTCTTTTGGCATACTGGAGGGAAGAACATAAAAAAGACGGGTATGTGGAAACCAAAACCCCCATCATGCTCAACCGGAAATTGTGGGAACAATCCGGCCACTGGGAAAATTACCGGGAAAACATGTACACATCGGTCATTGATGATGAAGAGTACGCCATCAAACCCATGAACTGCCCCGGGGGCATGCTGCTCTACAAGACCAAAGCCTACTCTTACCGGGATCTGCCCCTGCGGGCCGGGGAGATCGGGCTGGTTCACCGGCATGAACTGTCCGGTGCCCTGTCCGGGCTGTTCAGGGTCAGGGCCTTTCACCAGGACGATGCCCATATTTTCATGACCGCAGACCATATCAGAAAAGAGGTTATGGGCGTTCTTAAACTGGCCAAACGGATTTACAGCCGGTTCGGCCTGACCTTTCATCTGGAACTGTCCACCCGGCCCAAAAAATCAATCGGCACGGACGAACAATGGGAAGAGGCCACCAACGGCCTTCGCGGTGCCCTGGACGAATACGGCCAGGAATACTTCATCAATGAAGGGGACGGTGCGTTTTACGGGCCCAAAATTGATGTCCACATCAAGGATGCCCTGGGCAGAACCTGGCAGTGCGGCACCATTCAGCTGGACATGGCGCTGCCCGAACGGTTTGACTTAACCTACAAGGGCCAGGACAATGAAAAGCACCGGCCCATCATGGTTCACCGGACCATATTCGGTTCTCTGGAGCGGTTTTTCGGTATTCTTGTGGAACATTTTGCCGGAAAGTTCCCCTTATGGATGGCCCCTGTCCAGGCGATTTTACTGCCCATCAACCAGGATCTGGCCGGGTATGCCGAATCCGTAAGAGAAAAACTGGATGAGGCCGGGATCCGGTGTGAGGTGGATAAAAGAAGTGAAACCTTAAAGAAAAAAATCCGGGAAGCCCAGCTGAACTATGTGCCCCTGATCATTACCATCGGGGACAAGGAAAAAGAAAGCGGGACCCTGTCTGTCCGGACCCTGGACGGCAAGGTCCGCATGGGGCTTTCCATGGATGAATTCACCACCCCGGTTCTGAAACATATCAAGAACAGGACCCTGGATGAATCAATTTTTTAGACGGTGCGGCCGGGCAGCTCGTTAGAGAAGCTTCAGCTCACAAATTCACCCATCTGCTGCCTTACGTCTCCAGGTATTTTAAATGAAGCTATTGTCTAAAACAGACATTATCGGGCCGGCCAAAAGGGGCGGCCCGGTTGACCCTTTCCGGCTCAACCTGTATTACAGGCTTCCTGTAATTCTGCTGTGCGGGTTTATCTTTTTGCAGTCCTGTTTCTCTTTTTCTTATACCCCGCCCCTGTTTGAACATGAAGACAAGGTCAAGCATTTCCTGGCCTATGGGGTGCTGGCCTTTCTGGCGGCCCGCTGGATCATGCAGGGAAAAATAAAATTAACCCTTTTAAAAATCCAGGTTCTGGCCTTTGCCTTCACTGTGCTTTACGGCCTGTCCGATGAATTCCACCAGTCTTTTGTTCCCGGCCGGTATGCGTCAGGCCTGGACCTTGTGGCCGATGCCGTTGGTGCCCTATTCGGGGCATGGATTTTCGGATGGCTGCGAAGAAAATTGAACCCATAACGAAACAGAAAACAAATTATACAATCACCCCAAAAAAATGTATGATGACCTATTTTAGACTTTAGACTTGGGACTTTAGAAAAGTGATCCTAGGGCTGTCTCAAGTTTTTAAAAAAGGAGGGAAAAAATGAGATGCCATGAAGTCGATTATGAAATTTTCGGAGACGACATGCAGACCGTAGAGGTCGAGCTGGATCCCGGAGAGACTGTTATCGCCGAAGCCGGTGCCATGAACTGGATGGAAGACGGCATTGCCTTTGAAGCCAAAATGGGAGACGGGTCCGAACCGGACAAAGGGTTCATGGGCAAACTGTTTGACGCCGGGAAAAGGGCAGTCACCGGAGAATCTCTCTTCCTTACCCATTTTACCAACCAGGGTGCCGGCAAAAAGCGGGTGGCCTTTTCCGCCCCGTATCCGGGCAAAATCATCCCCGTGGACATGAACATCATGGGCGGGGAACTGATCTGCCAGAAAGACGCTTTTCTGTGTGCGGCGTTAGGGACAAAGGTCAGCATTGCATTTAACCGGAAACTCGGGGCCGGATTTTTCGGCGGCGAGGGGTTTATCCTCCAGAAACTGCAAGGGGACGGCATGGCCTTTATCCATGCCGGCGGCACCATCGTTAAAAAAGAACTCAACCATGAAACCATCCGGGTAGATACCGGCTGTATTGTGGGGTTCAGCCCGGGCATTGATTATGATATCCAGCGGGCCGGCAGCCTCAAATCCATGTTTTTCGGCGGAGAAGGCCTGTTCCTGGCCACCCTGTCCGGCCATGGATCGGTTTACCTGCAAAGCCTGCCCTTTTCCCGGCTGGCCGACCGGGTCATTGCCCATGCGCCCTCTGCCGGCGGATCGGCCAAAGGGGAGGGGTCTCTTCTCGGCGGTATCGGAAGGATGCTGGACGGAGACTAGCCCGTTGTTTGAACGGAAAGCCGCCCATCTGCTGCGTGACAGAAAAATTTGCAACCCTCACAACCTTTCAGGTTGCTCCGGTTGCAAATTTTTCTGCACCTTGCGTATGGGCAACTTTGTGAGCTAAAGCTCCTCTGGCGAGCCGCCCAAACACGGAATCCATCACCACCAAATCAAAGGTTATACGACATGTGCAATTTTAAACGCGGGGCGACGGCTCTTTTAACTATAAAACCGGCCATTATCGCGATACTGATTTTTGGATTTCTGGCCGCCCCGGCCTCAGGGGAGCAGATCAACTGGAAAAGCTATGCGGCCGGCATCCAGCAGGCCAGGACCCAGCACAAAAAAATATTTCTCCACTTCACGGCAGACTGGTGCGGGTATTGTAGAAAAATGGATGCCCTCACGTTTAAAGATGCCGCCGTGATTGATTATTTAAACAAAAACTTTATCAGCATCAAGGTGAACGGGGATAAGGAAAAACAAGTTACCCAAAATCATAAAGTCTCCGGGTTCCCGGACAACCGTTTTTATGATGCCAAACTGAACCAGGCCTTCCGTGTGCCCGGTTTTGTGGATCCCATGGCATTTAAATTCTATATGGAATATGTCAGCACGGACAGTTATAAGGATATGAGCCCCCAGGAATATTACCGGACCAAAACCGGGAAATAAGGATGGGGGGGGTTTTTTCGGATTCTATCCCTTGTATCGTACATGAGGATTAGCCCAAGCGCTTCCACCCGTTTCGGTTTTTTCAGAAAGATGGCATTCACAATGGCCGGATCTTTCAGGAACCCAAAATTTTTTTCGATTCCATCCTGTTCTTTATAGAGCCTGAGGAGTTCGCCCCCCGACCACTCATGCTCGTTAGCCTGGGCCGGAACGTTGGTTATGAGTACAAAACAGCCCGCTTCAAGTCTGATCTTTTCTGTTTTTTCAGGATTTTCTTCGACAGTTGCCTTCAGTTCATATTCAATGGCTTTCGGCTTCCTGGCCTCCCCTTTTTTGGGACGTCCTTTACCGTATTTTGGCACGTCAATGATCTCTGTCCGCACGTTGTAAAGACTTTTTTCTGCTGCTTTGACCAAAATGCCAGCTGCCACCTCAGCATCCGGGCAACATTTGAAGGGGTTATGAGTCGCCTCTTTGATTTTCTTTTCCAGCTGGCCTTTGTTGGTTTTTAATATTGTTTCTGACGCCTTTTATCATGGGCACTGGAGTGATATACGGTTCATTTCTCAGGGTATTCGAACAATATAGTACGGTATCTGTCACCGCCCAGGAAACCTATGGGGACCACTATTTTGAAAGGTGGGCCGGTCCCTCTGGAAATGATCTGGAAGATCCGCCGGTTACATGGCCGCAAAGATCCCTTAACGTTGAGGATGACCGGACCATATGCCCGGTTTTCCGCGCTTTTTACAAAGGCGACTTTGACCGGGACAAAGATGTGGATGCCAAAGATTTAAATACGTTTATTCTGCATTATGAAACCGTGCGCGCGGACCTTGACGCAAACGGCATCATAGACGATATGGACATAAAAAAACTTGCTGAGAGCTTTGGGAGTGTGCCGTAAATTTTTAAGCATCTGTCATGACAAAAGAAGCTTTATCCATTGAAAACAAAGGATATATGATGAAAACGCGATATTTTTCAAGACCCCCTTATGGCACTTATTGGCGGGCCATGGCAAGCCTTGCGCCAAGCAAGGCAAATACGGCGGCAAATGAGCGCTGCATCCGCTGAACCATTTTCGGGGAGCCTGCGATAAACCGGCGGGCATAGTTGGCCAGCAGACCGTAAAGGATAAACACCACCAGGGTCATTCCCATGAACACTGCGCTCAGGCTGACAAACTGAAACATGGGGGCACCATTGCCGGGGACCACAAAATGGGGCAGAAAGGCCAGAAAAAAGATAGACAGTTTGGGGTTAAGGATGTTGATTAAAAATCCCCTGACCACTATTTTCCTCAGCCCGCTTGTCTTTCCAGGAGATTCAAGACGGATCAGGCCCGTATCCTTCCACATGCACCAGGCCAGATAAAACAGGTAAACCGCTCCCGCATATTTAACCGCCTGAAACATGAGAGCGCTGGTGTGAAGAATGGCGGACAACCCCAAAATGGAGGCCGTCAGGTGGGGAATAATGCCGGTGGTGCAGCCAAAGGCTGCGGCAATGCCGGCCCGCCGTCCCACAAAGAGTCCGTTTGAAACCGTGTAGATCACACCCGTACCCGGCACCAGAACAACAACCAGTGAAGTGATTAAAAATTCAAGGTTGATCATAAATTTTCCTATATCAATAAGGGCAACAAGGTTTATAATAATCTTAAGAGCAAAATATTATCACAGCAGCTAAAAGAATGATATCCCCCACCGAATTTTGATACCGAAAGGAAGAACCCCATGAAAAGCCATTTGAAATTAAAGATAAAAACAAACGGCCTCATTGTTCTATGCCTGTTTTCTGCTTTTCTTTTTCCGGCGGCCGGTTTGGCCGGCAGCGATCCCCTGCCATCCTGGAATGGCGGGGCGGCAAAGCAGCGTATTCTTGGCTTTGTCAAAAATGTTACGGATAAACAAAGTAAATCCTATGTTGTACCTGAAGAACGAATCGCCACTTTTGACAATGACGGAACCCTATGGTCAGAGCAGCCCCTTTATTTTCAATTTGCCTTTGCCCTTGACCGGGTAAAAGAAATGGCACCGGAACACCCGGAATGGAATGCGCAGCCGCCGTTCAAAACCGTACTTGAAGGTGATATGAAATCCGTTCTGGCCGGAGGAGAAAAAGGTATCTTTGAAATTTTGACCGCCACCCATACCGGCATGACCACCGCCGAATTTGACCAGCAGGTCAAAACCTGGATCGCCGTGGCAAAACATCCCCGCTTCAATAAGCTTTATACAGACTGTATCTTTGTTCCCATGCTGGAGTTGATCAACTACCTTAAGGCCAGCGGGTTTAAAACCTGGATCGTTTCCGGGGGCAGTATCGGGTTTATGAGGCCATGGACCGAAGATGTATACGGCATTCCCCCGGAGCAGGTGGTGGGCAGCCGGTTTGAAACCAAGCTTGAAACGAAGGGCCAGACCCCGGTACTGATGCGCCAGCCCAAACTGGAGTTTATCGACGACAAAGAAGGGAAACCGGTTGGGATCCATCAGCACATCGGCCGCCGGCCCATTGCCGCCTTCGGTAATTCCGACGGAGACCTGCAGATGCTGCAATGGGCGGCCGCAGGGGGCGGGGACCGGCTGATGCTCTATGTTCACCACACCGATGAAATCCGGGAATGGGCCTATGACCGAAACTCTTCCATCGGCAGGCTGGATAAAGGCCTGGATGAAGCCGCCGCCAATGGGTGGGTGGTCGTGGACATGAAAAAAGACTGGAACCGGATATATAAGTTTGAACCGTAACCGTGTTTTGCCGCCGGCCGGCTGCAGCCGGTATAGAAAGCCTGCTGCCGGCTCATAGCATCAGGGAAAAATCAGCAGCTTCAGCGCAAAGGCCAGCACCGTCACATTCACCACTTTCTTAATCCAGTCATGGCCCTTGTCAATGGCCAGTTTGGGTCCGATCATTCCGCCGATGGAATTGCCCGCCGCAAGGCTGATCCCTAAAGAATAGTTGACCTCGCCGTGAAAGATAAACACGCACAGGGCAACAAAGGTATACACAAACACCACAAACACCTTCACTGCGTTAATCCGGACCAGGTCCATCCCATGGGCCAGCAGCGCGGCAATGATAATAAAGCCGACACCAGCCTGGACAAAACCGCCGTATACACCCACAAAAAAGAAGGAAACCGAAAGGACCACTTTGCGCCAGACCCCGAATTGGACATTCTCCTGCCGCATCCGTTTCATGGGATCAACGGCCGTAAAAATCAGCACGCAGATCATGATACCGGCCAGGACCCGGTTGAACACCGCATCCTCAATACTGATGGCAAGGCTGGCCCCAACCCAGGAGCCCAACAGCGCCGTAGGGGTGCATAATATCACCAGATCCCCGGGGAAAACCCCGTGTTTGCGGAACCCCCTGATGGCAAACAGGTTCTGAAAGAAAATGGCAATCCGGTTGGTGCCGTTGGCAACCGCACTGGGCAGCCCCATAAAAATAAGCAGCGGCAGCGTCAGCAATGACCCGCCCCCGGCCAGGACATTCAAAACCCCGGCAATGATTCCAACAAAAAAAAGAAGCGGCAGCTGCCAGTACAGCAGCAGGGTTGAGGTTTCCAGCATGATTCTTTTCTCCAAATTCTTAAGGGGGCCCGGCCCCAATGGCTACAGCAGCCAGGCATTCTATTATCCAATGCAGGCGCCAGCATACTTGAATTTACGGAAGAGCTCAATATTCAGCGGTAGATTTGGGCTGGACAGCTGCGGTAAAACCCTTTAAACAGAAAGGCCGAAGGTGTTTAGGCTGAAGGCTGTTAGGGTGGCCTTAACGGCTTTCATGGTTTGCTGCGGGCGTTTGGCCCGGCTGTGTTATGAGAATCAAAGGGATACAATAGGAAGAAACATATATGGCAGAAGAAATTTTTGATGTGGTTGATGAAGATGACCGGATTATCGGCGAGGCCGCCCGGGAGCAGGTCCACGGCAACCCTGAGCTGATTCACAGGGTGGTCCATGTCCTTGTTTTTAACTCAAATAAAGAACTCTACCTTCAAAAACGGGACATGAACAAAGATGTCCAGCCGGGGAAATGGGATACCTCCGTGGGCGGCCATGTGGACAAAGGGGAGTCTTACCAGGATGCGGCCGTCCGTGAAATGGAAGAAGAGCTTGGAATCAAAGGGGCACAGCTGAACTACCTGTACAAGTACCGGATGTGCAATGATTATGAATCCGAATTTGTGTCAAGTTACCATTGTCTATGGGACGGGGCCATTGAAACCAACCCGGAAGAAATTGAAGCAGGGCGCTTCTGGTGCCTTAGTGATATTGCCGCGCAAACGGACTCCGGGATATTTACACCCAATTTTTTAGATGAGATTGCCCGTTACCGGGAATGTTCCGGGATGATTGACTTTGGGCAGCCCCTCGGGGTATTAGGGGAGACATGAATATTGAACCCATCATCAGCCGGGAGACCGGCTTGGCAGAACCCCGCATCTCAGCTGTTTTAAGTCTGCTGGAGGAGGGGGGAACGGTTCCCTTTATTGCCCGGTACAGAAAAGAGCTCACCGGTGCCATGGACGAAGTGGCCATCTCCGGGATCCGGGACAGGGCCAAAGCCTTAAAAGAACTGGACGCCAGAAAACAGGCCATTGTCAAATCCCTTGAGCAAAGAGAGCTTTATACCCGGGACTTAAGCCTTCAGATTGAAGGGGCCCTTTCCATGGCCGAGCTGGAAGATATTTACGAAAAATACCGGCCCAAGAAACGGACCCGGGCCGCAATAGCCCGGGAAAAGGGGCTGGAGCCCCTGGCCCGGATGCTTTTAGACCCCAAAGGCATCCCGGACTCTCAAAAAGCGGTCAAAAAATTCATTACTTCTGAAGTTCCCACAGAAACAGACGCATGGGCCGGGGCCCGGGATATCATTGCCGAACAGATCAATGAAGATGCCGGCATCCGGTCAGGGATAAGGGATGTTTTCATTAAAACCGCCATGTTTCAGTCCAAGGTGATCAAGGCAAACCAGGAACAGGGGGCCAAATTCAAGGATTATTTTGACTGGGAAGAATTGGCATTCAAAGCCCCGTCCCACAGGGTTCTGGCCATGCTCCGGGGCGCGGGCGAAAAAATCCTGCGAATTCACGTCCTGCCCGATGAGCAACGGGCCCTGGGCCTGATTTATGCGGTTTACCCGGGCAGAAAAAACCAATGCCGGTTCAGTTCGGACCAGGTTCGCCTGGCTGCTGAAGACGCCTACAAACGGCTGCTGTCCAAATCCATTGAAAATGAGGCCATAGGACTTCTCAAGCAGAAAGCCGATGAAACCGCCGTGGCGGTTTTCAGCGAGAACTTAAGGCAGGTGCTGCTGTCTCCGCCATTGGGAGGCCAACCGGTTCTGGCCGTTGACCCGGGGTTCAGAACCGGCTGCAAACTGGCCTGCCTGGACGCGACGGGACGGCTGGTCCACCATGATGTGATCTATCCCCATACTGAAAAAGGAAAGGCTGCTGCCGGAAAACTGATCCCCGGCCTGATCAGCCGTTACCATATCATCGCCGTGGCGGTGGGAAACGGCACGGCAGGAAGGGAAACCGAGGCCTTTTTCAGAGGACTTGGCCTGCCAAAGCATGTGGATGTGATCATGGTGGATGAAAGCGGGGCCTCGATATATTCAGCCTCTGAAACGGCCAGAGAGGAATTCCCGGACCATGACATCACCGTAAGGGGAGCGGTCTCCATCGGCCGGCGGCTCATGGACCCCCTGGCCGAACTGGTCAAAGTGGAGCCCAAATCCATTGGCGTGGGGCAGTACCAGCACGATGTGGATCAGACCCTTCTTAAAACCGCCCTGGATGATGTGGTGGTCTCCTGTGTCAACCAGGTCGGGGTGGAGGCCAACACGGCCTCAAAACAGCTTCTGGCCCGGGTATCCGGCCTGAACACTGCCATTGCCGCCAACATGGTCACATACAGGGATGAAAACGGCCCCTTCAAAACCCGGAAAGAATTCTTAAAGGTGCCCCGCCTAGGCCCCAAAGCCTTTGAGCAGGCCGCCGGATTCTTAAGAATTCAAGACGGGGAAAACCCTTTGGACAAAAGCGGGATCCATCCCGAGTCCTATTCAATCGTCAGCCGGATGGCCAAGACGGTGAACGCCAGCGTGGCCCAGGTCATGAAAAACCCGGAAATGATCCGGCATATCGACCTTAAGCCTTTTATTACAGAGACCACCGGCCTGCCCACTCTCAAAGACATCCTCTCAGAGCTGGCCAATCCGGGCCGGGACCCCAGACAACCCTTCCAGGCATTTTCCTTTGATAAAACCATCCATGCCATCCAGGACCTGGTTCCGGGCATGGAAGTCCCGGGGCTGGTGACCAATGTTACCGCCTTTGGCGCCTTTGTGGATATCGGGGTTCACCAGGACGGCCTGGTCCACATCAGCCAGCTGGCAGACCGGTTTGTCAAAGATCCCAATGAAATCGTGAAGGTCCGCCAGCATGTCAAGGTCCGCATCCTTGAGGTGGATATCGCTCGAAAACGGATCTCCCTTTCCATGAAAGGATTGGGAACCTGACGATCGGGTGTCCCCTTCTTTAACCCCGGGGGGTTTTTGGCGTTGACGCGCAGGCAGGACTTCACTACTATAGCGTCATGAACATAACTTAAACAGGAGGCTGAATGTCTATATTTCTCGTGCAGCATGGACTCAGTCTGCCCAAAACGGAAGATCCTGAAAAAGGCCTGTCTGACAGGGGGCGGGAGGAGACCTTGAAAATTGCCGGGGTGGCAGCCGGTTATGGCGTTAAAATTTCCAAAATTTTTCACTCCGGGAAAAACCGCTCAGAACAGACCGCCCTGATCATGGCAGAAACCCTTAGCCCCGGCCTTGATATAGAGTTTCTATCGGGAATATCGCCCATGGATGATGTAAAGATTCTCGGCAACCGGCTTGACCCTGGTTCCGGCCATATGGTGGTAGGCCATCTCCCCTATATGGAAAAGCTGGTCACATATTTGACTTCAGGCCGGGAGGAACCCAAGGTGTTAAAATTCCAGAATTCCGGAATTGTCTGCCTGGACCGGGATGAATCCGGCTGGTTCATCCGCTGGACCCTGAATCCGAACATTTCCTAGTAGAACAAAAAAGCCCTGGCCAAAAATAATTTGATCAGGATTTTTAGAAAAACAACCCGGCAGGGTTCTACTCTCCCAAGTGAGACACCCTTATAGCCCACACCAGCCAATTGGTCGACCGGTTTGTCACAGATATCCCAATCAAATCGTGCAGGTTCGCCGGCAAGTAAAAGTCCGCGTCCTTGAGCTAAAGGTCTTACAAAAACGGATCTCACTTTTTATTAAAGCGTTGGGATACTGGTGCTTAAATTATTGGGGATATACACGCTAAACAAGTGATGGCGTATTTGCCTGCCTAAATATTTTTCCATATAATCTTTTTCTATACAAACCCTAGTCCTTCTCTCATAAATTCTCCCTATACTCTGTTCCCGTTGGCCAACAAGCCTGTAGGATGGACAGGCTGTAAGGGTCTTCAAACGGTTGATCGATTTTTAGGGAAATTTTTTGCTGAATTTTTAATAAAAGGACAAGACATTGAAAACCATAAAGTTTGTATTAACACCTCTGTTAGGCCTGTTCTTTGTGTTTCTAACAGCCTCTTTCACATTTGCTTCATCCAGTTATTTGTATGGAGAGGCTGCCGCTGGAATTGATTATGATTACATTTCCATCTCTTATACCGGCAGCTACGACCTGACCAACACGTCTCTTTTGGCTACAGCCGGGATTACCGGGCAGGATGAAATCCAGGATTCCGAGAACGCTGAACTGGAATCCGCTGCCGGCACCTATTATGCCTGGGGGGATGCGGATATCAATGACGATACCATGGATTACCAGGATATTTACACTTTTGTCCAGGTTTCCGGAGATGACGTTTATGGGTACAGCCAGGCCAGTGCCGGTTATTTTGGAACCTTTAAGGCCCTGACCGATGGGACACTGAAGATTTCCATTGATTATTATCTTTACTATAATGTTCAGGCCGGTACGGCTCAGACAGTCACCTCCACAGCATCCGTTATTATCAGCATTAATGGGGAGCAGTCCGTTGAGTCCCTGTCCTTTACGGCAGTTGACGGTGATTCAGGTGCATGGGAAACCGAATGGGAAACTTTAAGTTTCTCTTATGACCTGACTAAAGGACAGATCGTTGATTTTTACATCATGAGTCTTTCTGAAACAACCGCAAGCCCGGTACCGGTTCCTAATGCCGCCCTGCTCATGGGCGCCGGCCTTGCCGGTCTCCTGGGGATCAGGAGAGCTACCAGGGCTTAACTCTTTTAATTCATCCGTATAATTAGTGTTTGAACGAAAAGTTACCCATCTGTGCCTCGCATCCGGGCAACTTTTCGTCCAGACACGAGTTTTCAGTCAGACACGAGTTATGGGGCAGGCTTTGGGCCGCCCCTGTTTTTGCTAACATTTCAACTGAATTTATCAAAAAACTAACCTTATTTTTATGAGAAAATAGAACTTTTCATCCAATTTTCTTTATAAGCTAACATAATAGATTATTATCATAGAACTATTTTTTATACCAACCAAAATTTTGCTTGTCTGGACAAATCTCATTGTGCGCTAATTCCTTACTAATAAGCTAGTGATAAAAGCACAAATAAGCAAGAAAAAGCCACACCCGGGGAAACCCGGGGTCGGAAAGCCAGGGGCCCTGCTCTTGTCAGATAGTCAGAACTGCCCGCGAACCATGGACCTGGACGTTTATAACGTATCCATCCCCAGGGACCGGTGTTGCGGTGTTCTGTGCATCTGACAGACATGGCCGCCGGCTGCCTGCTTTGTCCGGCCCACCGGATAAAGATCGTTCCACCTTTGAAATCATCAAGCTAACTATTTTAAATTAAAGGAAAAGAGAGAAGGATTAAGATTATGTTGACTCAGTGTATGTTGTCTGGAAAATTTCGGCGGACAGCCGTTTTTTTCTTCATGGCGCTGGTTGCTCTGTGTTCAGGATTCTGTTCTTTGCCGGTCCAGGCTCAAATCGACCTGGGCTGGGAGCAGCTGGACACACCGGAACTGCCCCCCTCTATTAAAGCCTATAAAAGCACCGCAACCCTTCCGGACGGATCAGCGGTTCAAGCCTGGTATACCATTATCGATCTCAACGACCCCAATGTCGAGATTGATGTGGCATATCCGGGACTGGAAAACACAAACCTCACACCGGTCGAGGAGATGAACAACTCCGAAGAACCCGTATATGTGGCCACCAACGGTACCTTTTATAATACCACCACCTATGCATCTGTATGCCCGATTGTGGATGACGGCAAGATCCTGATACTGCCTCTTCAGACCGCCACTTCCGATGGGGTTACCTACTACCCCACAAGAGGGCTATGGGGGATGAACTCGGACCGGGAAAGTCAGGTGGTCTGGGCATTTGGATCCACCGATGACAATCAGATCTTCGCATATGAGGAACCATACCCCAACAGCCTGCTGGAAGATCCCCTTCCCATGCCGACCCTGGATCCGGCCCAGGATTATGCCCCTGACGGACGGGCCATTCCCACCGGTTATGTTTATGAGCCTGCCGAAGCCATGGGAAGCTACGGCGTCCTGATCAAAAACGGTGAGGTCCTGGACTATGATTCAACCGATACGGATAATTGTGCACAGGATCTTAACTGCCACTACTGCAACGAACTGCTGGGCACCAATTTGTCATTTACCCGCCATCCCCGTACGGCCATTGGAACAACCATGGACCGCAAACATATCATCCTCCTGGTGGTTGATGGCCGGTCTGTGAATTCCGTGGGTGCAACACTGGAAGAACTGGCTGAAATCATGGAAGGAATCGGCGCCTATGACGCACTGAACCTTGACGGCGGCGGCTCCACATCCATTACTGTGAACAACTTTGACGGGGTTCTTGAAGCGCCTTCCACCGGTAACGGGGACAACAGCTCCGACGTTCTGAACACGCCCAGCGACGGGTATATGAGATCGGTTTCCAATTCCATTTTGATCAAACGCCGGCCCCTATATTTTGATGCCGACACAGACCAGTCCTACTATACGGAAGAAGGAGACGGCTGGTTCCCCACCGGGAATTCCGGATCTTATCCCGATGATGACAGCCCCACGCGGCTTGTTGCTACCGTGGGTACAGATGCTCAAGGAACTGCCACGGCGTCCTTTGCCCTTGAAGGAATCGTGCCTGCTGAATACGAATTGAGCGCATATTGGGTCGGCGCGCCTAACCGGGCCGACAACGCCCCCTTTACCATTGAAAGAAACGGGTTTGATTCGACGATAGTCCGCATGGACCAGACCGATGCCGATACCCAGTTCAACAAGATCGGTACGTACCACTTAAGCGCCGATGACATCGTGAAGATCACCAACAACGCAGACAACGATTATGTTGCCATCGACGCCTTGCGCCTGCGTTATGTTGGGGAAAGTACCCCAACGGTTACGTTAGGGTCTTCTTCCACCATGGCTGCCATTCAGAGCCAGAAGATTCAGCAGAGCGTCACTATCAGCTCGCCCAACAGCGCGGTTTTTCCCACAAAGATCAATGTGTATAAATCTGTCGATGAAGGGGAAGAAACACTTTTTGACAGCGTTGATTTTTCCGGTACCAGCCTGACCGAAACCTACACCCTTGACTATGAGGTGACCGAAACCCAGAATTCAACGGTGACATTCCGGTTTGAGGTAAAGGACAACCATCGCCATACGGTGATGACCAGCATGGATATCAATGTCATGGCCTTCAGCCTGACCTTTGATCCTGAGGATCTGGATTCAAGCATGGAATCCGGGGATTCCCTGGCGTTCAACATCAACCTGGATACCGGCAGCCCTGAGGTCACCATGACCCGTCTTACGGTCTATGTATCCAGAAACGGCGGGGATCAAGAAATTTATCAGTCCTATGACCTTTCCGCTTCCAGTGAAACCATTGCCTTCAGCTATCTTGCAGAAGACGAGGCCGGAAATGAACTGACCTTTACCTTTGTGGGAACCTCCTCGGACGGCAGCCAGTCTGAAACCACCTACACGGTTGCCATTGAGCCGGCAAAGGGGGATTTTACCATCGGGTTTATCTCAGACATGAACGGATCCTTTGGCTCCACCACCTATGATTCCTACGTACAGGAAGCCGTGGCCCTGTTTGTCAGCCAGGGTGTGGATCTGGTGATCAGTGCCGGTGACATGGTGGCAGGGCAATGCTCGACTGCTTCAACCTGTGATGAAGCCGCCATGTGGGAAGGGTTTGACACCGCGATTTACAGTCAACTCAAGGATGCCGGCATTCCCTTTTTGTTCACCCTGCAGAACCATGATGCCGGGAACAGCTGGGACCTTTCCGCAGCCATTGAATTCTGGACCGATACGGACAATGTCCCCCAGGGCACGACCCTGACCATGGTAGATGATACGGATTACCCGAAAAACTACTCTGCTGTGCTGGATTTTGACGGAGACGGAACATATGACATCTTTTTTGTTTCCGTATTCAACCCGGGAGACGACCTTGATGAGGATGAGCTGGCCTTCCTGGATGCTACGCTGCAATCAGAAGAAGCCAAGTCCGCCCGCCTGCGGATCGTGGATACCGGGCAGCCCCTGTACGCTGTAAGCAACCCTAGAAACTCAGCAGGCTATGTCACCGGCCCCAGGGATGAAATTACCCAAATCCTGCGCGACCGTAACGTGGACCTGTTTGTTTCAGGGGACAGTGCCGCATATTTTCCGGGCAAACGGTTTGATATCAAGATGCTGAGCCTGGCTGAAATGGGCGGAACGGGCAAGGCATACATCGGCGAAGACCAGGTGCCGCCCACGGCTGTTACCTGTGCGAACATCTTTAAAAATGACGACTATTACGGTGAAAATGCCATTGTTTTAACCACCTACGACATCTTAAATGATTTTGACATTGTCAGAAAAGAGACCCTGCCCAAAACCCTGATCGGTTTTGATGATGAATTTATCATCCGGGATGATACCCCCATCACCAACAGCGGGGCCACCGAGCTTTCCTCCATGAACCTGACCGAGCCCTTTGCCTCAACTGCTGCGGGCAGTGCCACCATGATTGTGGGAGACGATACGGTCACCATCCAGGGCTCTTTTTCAGGCCTTGGCGCTTCGCTTCTTTCAAGCTTTGACGCCATCGGCCTTTACCGGGGACGAAACGGCGAAGACGGAGAACTGGTCCAGACCCTGGATGTAAAAACCACAAACGCCCTTTCCGGAACCTTTTCGGCAAGCTATGCCAGAACCACGGAAACCCTTGATGCTCTGGCCGCAGGACTCTATTACATCCAGATCAATACAGCTGATCTGCCGACAGGTGCCTTAAGAGGCCAGCTTTACAACACTGAAACCAGCAATGCGCCGGAATCCATCACTTTTACAAACACGGATTCAGGAGATACAGTCAGCGTGCGGAATGTGTCTGCCCTCCTGATTGTTGAATGGACCACAGCGGAAGATAAAGAAAAATCCCCGGTCACTTATACGTATCAGCTTTCCACATCGGCTGACTTCAGCGAGGGGAGTCTGCTGGTCAACGCCTATGTGGGAACAAACAACTATTACCAGGGAATGACCGAAGCCCAATGGCTGGCTCTTCTGGATGGAAGCAGCGAAAAAGTGCTTTACCAGAGAATCATTGCCAGTGACGGACAGACCATTGTTATCGGCCAGGCTCAGGAAATCAAATTGACGGAGAACTCAAATCCCGTTGAAGGTGAGGTCACGGTAGAAGCGCCCAACTTCCAATACCAGGGGATCTTTGCCACCCTGGGTACCGGGTTCACCGTGTATGACATTGCCATTGACGAAACCACCGGCCGTATCTGGGCCAACAACTATTACCATGGTCCTTACTGTTTTAATACGGATGGAACCATTCACAAATTCTCTGATTCCGGCATCGGATACGGAACCGATGCCAACGGCAACGATTTCATCAACGCCATAGACTTTAACGGCAATACCTTTTCCGACGGATATTGCTATGGTGTGGAGTATGACCCGGACGGATATATTCTCGTGGTAACAGACGGCAACCTGTTCAAGCTGGATGCCTATACCGGCAAGCCGGTTGCCTTCTGGGATTCTCCCACCAGCATAGGCTCCAACCCGTCCATGGCCGATGACAAATCGGTTTTCATGAGTAATGTTTACCCGGGCAATGCCGCCTATATTGTTAAACCCAGCAGCACTGTGCAGGGAGAATACGACATTGTTACGGATTTTGGAACAAGCCTTGCTGTATCCGGCAGTGTAACCAGAACCTCAGCATACTCTCCTGAAGGCGACCGCATTTATCTTGTTCCCACCTCATCCTCCCCTTATGTTTCCGTGTATGCCAGGGTCGACGGCGAGTGGGTCAGACAGGACAACTTTGAAATGCCCGCATCCACAGGTTCCGACGCCGTGTATGCCGGTGAAAACCAGACCATGTGGGTGATCAACGAAAAAAGCACCAACCCGCCCAATCTAATATATGTGGATTTTACCAATCAGGAAACCTGGAATCTCTATCTTGAAGATATAGAAGAATCCGATATCCGGGCCATGAC
Organism: uncultured Desulfospira sp.; assembly: GCA_963663165.1. Taxonomy (GTDB): domain Bacteria; phylum Desulfobacterota; class Desulfobacteria; order Desulfobacterales; family Desulfobacteraceae; genus Desulfospira. The sequence goes on from OY760175.1 coordinate 3,713,600, forward strand.
TGTAAGCCGTGACGGTAAAACCGTTTATGTCGGCGGCAGCACGGCCATTTATAAATACCAGGTGGTCGAAGAAGGCACTCAAGAAGATCCAAGCCTGATTTCCCTGAGCCAGGCCACTGCCCTGGATGATGATGATTCTGCACAGCTTCTGGGCGAAACCGTCAGGGTTCAGGCTGTGGTCACCACATCCAACCTGGCGGCAGACGGCCTGGAATTCTACGGCGAAGATGCCGGCGACCAGGTAAAATTCTTTGCGGGCACTGTAGTTGACGGGTATACCCCCAAAGCCGGAGACCTTGTTGAGGTCAAGGGACAGGTCCTTGAAACCCTGGGACAGGTGTACATCCAGCCCGAAAGCATTGAGCTGGTATCCCAAGACCAGCCCCTTGCCCGTCGCCCCCTGGTGACTGAAATCGGGGAGGATCAGGAGTCCCAGGTGGTTATTATCCCGGGGATTTCTTTGACCGATGCGGATCAGTGGACCAACGATGGATTCTTTGGTTTTGAGGTGACTGCGGCCAAAGAAGACGGATATTCCTTTAACCTGTTCATTTCCAAAGGCACGGATATTTTTGGAAACGAAGCCCCTGAAGGAACGTTTACCGTAACCGGCGTGGTTCAGCAAAAAGGAGATGAGTACATTGTAACCCCTCTGTCCACCATGGATATCGGGCTCGAAGGCCAGGTGAGTACCGCCATGATGACCAAATACCTGCCCGCCACCAGCAACCGGGTCACCTTCAGGGCCACTGCCGCCAGATCCCTTGGCCGGGTGAAAACCAGTGCCTATTCCTGGTACCGAAACGGTTTTCAGGTGGATTCCGACAATGACTGGGAAACGGTAACCGGACGGTTCTATGCCTGCCGGAACCTGAATTACGGCGACGTGCTGGTTGCTCATGTAACCACCGCGGACTCTGTTTACCCATACGCATCCATTCCTTTTGCGCTTGGCATGGCTCCGGAACTTTCGGCAGATATAACGGACAACGCCCCTGGCGAAACCATCACCATCACCTTTGATGAAAACCAGAAATGGGCAGCTGCCATTGAAAAGATCGTCCTGGTTTCAGGAGATCAGGAAATCCTCATCTCCCAGATGGGCGGTGAAGGCGAACTCCAGGGCCAGGAAGCGGAAAATCTTGCCCAAAAAAGTGTTGAAGTTGATTCAGCGCAGTATACAGTAAACACCACCGGTATTGTATTCAGCGCTGAGACTTTTGACCAGGTCGGGACTTACACCGTAATGGTGTATGCGGACGGTTACCGCCTGAATACAGTGGATCAGGAGATCCTTACAGCCTCTCCAACTGTTGAAACCGACAATGAGGACAATGACCTGCTCAATGATATCGTCATTACCTTTGAGCCGGATGAGGACTGGGCAGCAGCCGTGACCGGGGTATTCATCAATGGAACCGCCCTTGAAGCCGGTGACTACACCATAGAAAACGGGCAGCTGATCATCTATGCCGGTGTTTTCCCAGGCGCAGGAACCCTGACGGTAACAGTTGAGGCTGACGGCTACACCGACAGGACCTTTGAACAGACCATTGTTCTGTCTACGCCGCCTGCCCTGACCGCTGACACCACCGATAATGTGGTGGGCCAGGCCATTGAAATTGAATTTGAGGCCAATGCCATCTGGCAGGGCTATATCACTGAAGTCCTGGTGAACGAATCGCCCCTGTCTTCAGATGACTATACCATCGACAACGGTGTTCTCACCCTTGTCCCAGGCGTGCTGGGCCAGGTCCGGGAGTACGTCATCACCGTATCGGCGGACAACTTTGACGACACCGAAGTGGCCCAGCCGGTACTGGCCGCTACCGTGCCTGAGCTGATCCCAGCAGAAGATGTCTCCATCTTTGATGATGTGGTTATTACCTTTGAGGATAATGCGGCCTGGCGGTCGACTGTCCTCTCCGTAATCGTGGACGGGGAAGCACTGGATTCCAGCGCATGGACCCTTAACCAGGGAAATCTTGTCATTGCAGCCGGAACGTTTTCAGAAGCTGGCGATTATGAGATTCAGGTAACCGCTGGTGTTGCCTACCAAGTGGCTACGGTCACCCAGACCATTAACGCCCCTGAATATACCGTTTCCGGAACCGTGACCATGGATGGTTCAGCTCTGGCTTCCGTGGATATTATCCTGGACCAGCTGCTGGAGATGGATTTTGAAGGGAATCTTAACGATACCAGCGGCAACGGCAATGAGGCAAATTCAGCCAATGTCCCGGTATATGATGACGATGCAGACCAGGGCCAGATTCTGGATTTTGACGGGTCTTCGGATCTGGTGAACCTGCCTGACTTTGTCCTTGAAGGAGACTACAGCATCAGCCTCTGGCTCAACCCGGATGTTATTGAAGGGACACAGGGCACAGGGTCTTACAGCCGCTCTTTCATGGCCTATTATGAGGACAGTGACAATGCCTTCAGGTTTACCATTGAGAACGGATATATCATCGCCTCCATCATCTCAGGCGGCGAAGAGGTCGGCGTGGGAACCCCTTCGGGCTCGCTTACAGCAGACCAGTGGGTCCATGTCACCATTGTTGTCAAAAAAGGAAAACAGGCGCGGGTTTACCTTGGCGGCCAAGATCAGACCGATTCTTCCTACGCCTGGAGCCGGGGCACGGATGCAGGGCTTACCCTGGGAGCCAGAAACAGTGGAGGCGGCCATTTCGACGGCCAGATGGACAGCCTGATGATCTGGAACCGGGCCCTGACGGCAGAGGAGGTTTCTGATCTTGCCTCTACCGGAAAAGGCCCCAGGGTGGTAACTGGTACCGATGGGACCTACACCGCCCAGGTCTACTACGGCAAGGACCTGATCCTGAAACCTGAGTTCTCAGGTGTTACGTTTACGCCTGAAATGGCAGGTTTCACCAATATCCAGGCCGATATCACCCAGAATTTTACCGGTGAGGGAGAAGTTTCCCTGGCCGTCCCCAACCCAATTGCCAACATGTCGGTGGACACCTCATCCGATCTGGTGATTGATCTTTCCGCCATGATGGCAGATCCTTCAGATCCACAAGCCCAGGTGTCATACACCCTGGTTTCCAACAGTGATTCTGATTTCATAAATGCCGTTATTTCCGGTACTGAACTGACACTGTCCTTTAAAGAAGTGTACGGAAAGGCATCCATTGAAATCAAGGGCACGGCCAACGGGAAAGAAGGGTCTGACAGTTTTATTGTAGAGCTCAATCCCTATTGTGAAGCTGGGGGCGGAGGCGACTGGGAGTATATCTTTGAGGTGAACCTGATCGGCTCTGACGATACCGACCTGATGACCAATGAATCCGGCCAGACTCAGTACAGCAATTACCGTTACAGTTCAATCACCCAGGTAACTGCCGGAGAAACCATTACCCTGCGTGTTTCCAGCAAAGACTGGTCTAGCGACGAGGTTTTGGCCTGGATCGACTGGAACCAGGACGGAGACTTTGAGGATGACGGGGAGACCTACACAGTTGGTACAGGATGGGGAACCGAGACCCTTGGCACCTACCTGCACGCCTGGTCTTATGACATAACCGTACCCGAAACGGCCAAGACCGGTAAAACCATGCTCAGAATCCGCCACCATGACGCCAGCGCAAGCGGTGCCAACACCACCCCCTGCGGCAGTTCAAGTTATGGGGAAGTGGAAGACTACGGTCTGGATATTCAGGCGGCTGCCGGCACGGATGACACACAGGTTGAAGCGGCTTCTTCTGCCAGTACCACAAAAAGCCGCGCCAAGGCAGTAAAAAAGAAAAGATAAGGACTGGATATCCAGCCTTTGAATATCCTCTAAATTTATAACCTTTAAACAGCCCCCACCCTGCCATCGGGCTATCCCGGTGGCAGGGTGGGCACAAAAAACAATTTTCCGGGGCAGGGGGCTTCCTGCCGGAAGCGTCTCCCCAAAAGACAAAAAGCCCTGACCAAAATAATTTGATCAGGGCTTTTAGAAAAATAACCCGGCAGCGTTCTACTCTCCCACACAGTCTCCCATGCAGTACCATCGACGCTAAGGCGCTTAACTACCGTGTTCGAGATGGGTACGGGTGTGGCCGCCTCGCCATTGCCACCGGGTTAAACCGGCCAGGACCTGAAACTTCTGATTAATGTACTGTTACCGCGTTCCCGGAATCCTGTAATTTGTTGTAGTAAATAATCAGCTATGTTGATTGGCATGTCAAAGTAAATTTTAGTGAAATTCAAGGCGCAAGCGAAAGTTTTAAATAAGCTGTAGTGAACTACTGCGTTTTAAAACTTTTGTGCAGCAACGCTGAATTTCGCAAAATTTACGCCGACATCAAAGAATTTAAGTTTATCTGTGGAAAAAAGTGGCTAAGCCTCACGACCTATTAGTACCGGTAAGCTCAACATGTTACCATGCTTACACACCCGGCCTATCAACCTTGTCGTCTTCAAGGGGTCTTCAGTCCGAAGATGGGATATCTTATCTTGAAGTTGGCTTCCCGCTTAGATGCTTTCAGCGGTTATCCGTACCCAACTTGGCTACCCAGCAATGCCCCTGGCGGAACAACTGGAACACCATTGGTTGGTCCAATCCGGTCCTCTCGTACTAGGATCAGATCTCCTCAAATATCCTGCGCCCACGAAAGATAGGGACCAAACTGTCTCACGACGTTTTAAACCCAGCTCACGTACCACTTTAATTGGCGAACAGCCAAACCCTTGGGACCTGCTCCAGCCCCAGGATGTGATGAGCCGACATCGAGGTGCCAAACCGCCCCGTCGATGTGAACTCTTGGGGGCGATAAGCCTGTTATCCCCGGCGTACCTTTTATCCGTTGAGCGACGGCCCTTCCATTCAGAACCGCCGGATCACTAAGACCTACTTTCGTACCTGCTCGAAATGTCTCTCTCGCAGTCAAGCTCCCTTATGCCTTTGCACTCTATGGCTGGTTTCCAATCAGCCTGAGGGAACCTTCGCGCGCCTCCGTTACTCTTTGGGAGGCGACCGCCCCAGTCAAACTACCCACCAGACACTGTCCCAAGTCCGGGTTACGGACCATGGTTAGAACACTGAAATATGAAGGGTGGTATTTCAAGGGTGACTCCACCTGTACTGGCGTACCGGTTTCCTAGTCTCCCACCTATCCTGCACATCATATCCCAAAATCCAATGTCAAGCTGTAGTAAAGGTGCCGGGGTCTTTCCGTCTTTTCGCGGGTAGACGGTATCTTCACCGCCATTCCAATTTCGCTGAGTCCCTGGTTGAGACAGTGTGGAAGTCGTTACGCCATTCGTGCAGGTCGGAACTTACCCGACAAGGAATTTCGCTACCTTAGGACCGTTATAGTTACGGCCGCCGTTTACTGGGGCTTCGGTTCAGTGCTTCGCTTACGCTAACAAATCCCCTTAACCTTCCAGCACCGGGCAGGCGTCAGACCCTATACCTCGTCTTGCGACTTTGCAGAGTCCTATGTTTTTAGTAAACAGTCGCTACCACCAATTCTCTGCGGCCCCCAACAGCTTATTGTGTATACAAATCACCATCAGGGGCATACCTTCTCCCGAAGTTACGGTATCATTTTGCCGAGTTCCTTAACCAGGGTTCTCTCAAGCGCCTCGGGATACTCTCCCTGCCTACCTGTGTCGGTTTGCGGTACGATCACCTGTTATCTCGATAGAGGCTTTTCTTGGCAGCATGGGTGCAGTCAGTTTATGGGGTAAACCCCTCCTCATCACTTCTCGGCCTTAGAGTTCCGGATTTGCCTAAAACTCCAGCCTACTAGCTTGAACCGCCTATTCCAGCAGACGGATGACCTGCCCTCCTGCGTCCCCCCGTCTCTCAAACGATAACAAGGTGGTACAGAAATATTAATCTGTTTTCCATCGACTACGCCTTTCGGCCTCGCCTTAGGGATCGACTAACCCTGAGAAGATTAGCTTTACTCAGGAAACCTTGGGCTTACGGCGAGCGGGCCTCTCACCCGCTTTATCGCTACTCATGTCAGCATGGTCACTTGTGCAACCTCCACACAACCTCACGGTTGCGATTCTTCGGCGGCACAACGCTCTTCTACCACCAAGAAACTAGATACTGGAAACAAGAAACAAGACCTTAACTGTATCGGTTGATTAAGCCTCGCAGCATTCTTCCGATCTCCTGATATCTTTGATCAAAAAAAGTTTGGTCTTGTTTGCTCAAATACTCAAGGTCTCTTGAAAACTCCAGCCATACCCGGCTTTCGTCACATGATCCCATGGCTATTTGAACGAATCTTCTTACATCAGCTTTACTGGATTGCTTGCCCATCCCTTCTGCAATATTTGCCGGGATAGATTTGCTTGACTTCCTTAGTTGTTGAGCCAGTTCATACTGCTCATGCTGGGGAAATCTTAGACTTACTTTGTGCACTTCCAACGCTAACTGATAAGACTTTTTAAAAACTTCAAGTCTATGGTAAGGCATCATCGCCCTCCTTGTTTCTTGTCTCTAGTATCTAGTTTCTTGATCCGCAGCTTCGGTACTATGCTTTAGCCCCGATACATTTTCGGCGCAGATCCACTCGACCAGTGAGCTGTTACGCTTTCTTTAAAGGATGGCTGCTTCTAAGCCAACCTCCTGGTTGTCTGGGCATTCCCACATCCTTCTCCACTTAGCATAGATTTGGGGACCTTAGCTGGCGGTCTGGGTTGTTTCCCTCTCGTCCGCGGAACTTAGCTCCCGCGGGCTGACTCCTGCACTCTAACTTATCGGTATTCGGAGTTTGGTTAGGTTTGGTAATCTGGTGAGACCCCTAGCCCATCCAGTGCTCTACCTCCGACAAGAAACGTGCAAGGCTATACCTAAATATATTTCGAAGAGAACCAGCTATCTCCAGGTTTGTTTGGCCTTTCACCCCTATCCACACCTCATCCGAACAGTTTTTAACCTGTGACGGTTCGGGCCTCCACGAGATTTTACTCCCGCTTCACCCTGGACATGGATAGATCACCTGGTTTCGGGTCTACTCAATACAACTTTCGCCCTGTTCAGACTCGCTTTCGCTTCGGCTACACCTATCGGCTTAACCTTGCTATATTAAGTAACTCGCTGACTCATTATGCAAAAGGCACGCGGTAACCAAGAGACTAGAAACAAGAAACTGGAAACAAGATTTCGAACACTCGGTAACTTCCGGTGCCTGTTCAGCCCATTTAAATTGGGCGCCGAAGGCGCTTCGCCCTCTTGTATCTTGTTTCTTGACTCTAATCTCTTGGCTCCCACAGCTTGTAAGCAAACGGTTTCAGGTACTATTTCACTCCCCTAACAGGGGTACTTTTCACCTTTCCCTCACGGTACTGGTTCGCTATCGGTTGCCAAGTCGTATTTAGCCTTATGTGATGGTCCACACTAATTCCCACAGAATTCCTCGTGTTCCGCAGTACTTGGGAGTACAATCAGGAGATCGATTATTTTCGCTTACAGGACTGTCACCTTCTTTGGTTAAGCTTTCCAGCTCATTCAACTAATAATCAATTTTTTTACTCCTGGAATCATCCGAAACTGATTCGCATGCATCCCGCGACCCCGATAACGCAACGCTTTCGGGCTTACACGTTACCGGTTTGGGCTGGTCCCCGTTCGCTCGCCGCTACTTGGAGAATCGTTTTTACTTTCTGTTCCTGGGGGTACTAAGATGTTTCAGTTCTCCCCGTTACCCTCCTTAACCTATGGATTCAGTCAAGGATGACACAGTATTGACCGTGTCGGGTTGCCCCATTCAGAAATCTCCGGATCAATGGGTGTTTAGCCCCTCCCCGAAGCTTATCGCAGCTTTCCACGTCTTTCTTCTTCACTTGGCACCAAGGCATCCGCCGTTTGCTCTTAGTAGCTTAGCCACTATTCCACAAATAAACTTAAACGCTTTGATGTTTTTGAAAAAATTGCGATCTTCGGCGTTGCTTCACAAAATTTTTAAAACGACATAGCCTACTATGCCTTATTTAAAAATTTTGTTCGCGCCTTGAAGCTCATCAATTTTTTCTTCAACATAGCTCGCAAAAGTCTGATCAACATCAAACTCTCACGATTTATGATTAATTCAGTTGCCTTTACGGCAACTGCGCAATTGATATTTACTACAACAAATTTTCAAAGAACATGACAGATCCGGCTACTCTTGTTCACCGTTTTGATCTCTCAAAATTGGCCAGTGATAGCCTTAAAGCTTTTTTTATCTTTCCTTTGAAAGGAGGTGATCCAGCCGCTGATTCCTCAACGGCTACCTTGTTACGACTTCACCCCAGTTATCAACCATACCTTAGGCGCCTGCCCCCCGTAAAGGTTAGCCCAGCGACGTCGGGTATAATCAACTCCCATGGTGTGACGGGCGGTGTGTACAAGGCCCGGGAACGTATTCACCGTGGCATGCTGATCCACGATTACTAGCGATTCCAACTTCATGGAGTCGAGTTGCAGACTCCAATCCGGACTGAGATAGGCTTTGGGGATTCGCTGACCATCACTGGCTCGCTGCCCTTTGTACCTACCATTGTAGCACGTGTGTAGCCCTGGACATAAGGGCCATGAGGACTTGACGTCATCCCCACCTTCCTCCCCGTTAACCGGGGCAGTCTCTTTAGAGTTCCCACCTTAAAGTGCTGGCAACTAAAGATAAGGGTTGCGCTCGTTGCTGGACTTAACCAAACATCTCACGACACGAGCTGACGACAGCCATGCAGCACCTGTCTCTGTGCTCCCGAAGGCACTTTGCCGTTTAAGGCAAATTCACAGGATGTCAAACCCAGGTAAGGTTCTTCGCGTTGCGTCGAATTAAACCACATGCTCCACCGCTTGTGCGGGCCCCCGTCAATTCCTTTGAGTTTTAGTCTTGCGACCGTACTTCCCAGGCGGTACACTTAATGCGTTAGCTCCGGCGCAGCAGGTTTTAATACCCGCTACACCTAGTGTACATCGTTTACTGCGTGGACTACCGGGGTATCTAATCCCGTTCGCTACCCACGCCTTCGCGCCTCAGCGTCAGTATCGGTCCAGAGAGATGCCTTCGCCATCGGTGTTCCTCCTGATATCTACGAATTTCACCTCTACACCAGGAATTCCTCTCTCCTCTCCCGTACTCAAGTCTTGCTGTTTCAAATGCACGTCCGGGGTTGAGCCCCGGGCTTTCACATCTGACTGACAAAACCGCCTACGCGCCCTTTACGCCCAATAATTCCGAATAACGCTTGCGCCCCCCGTGTTACCGCGGCTGCTGGCACGGAGTTAGCCGGCGCTTCCTCCACTGGTACCGTCAATACTACCATCTATTAAACAATAGTAACTTCTTCCCAGTTGACAGAGCTTTACGACCCAAAGGCCTTCTTCACTCACGCGGCGTTGCTGCGTCAGGGTTTCCCCCATTGCGCAAAATTCCTCACTGCTGCCTCCCGTAGGAGTCTGGACCGTGTTCCAGTTCCAGTGTGACTGATCATCCTCTCAGACCAGCTAACCATCGTTGCCTTGGTAGGCCTTTACCCCACCAACTAGCTAATGGTCCGCAAACTCATCCACAAACAATTGCTTCCAAGGATCGGCAATCTTTCATTAATCAACTTGTGTCAATTAACTTTATCCGGTATTAGCTGCCCTTTCGAACAGTTATCCCAGGCTTGTGGGTAGATTATCTACGTGTTACTCACCCGTGCGCCACTCTACTCAAGGTTGCAAGCAACCTCTTTCTCGTTCGACTTGCATGTGTTAAGCACGCCGCCAGCGTTCATTCTGAGCCAGGATCAAACTCTCCAGTTATAATCCTTTTTCCTAAAAACTCTTGGTCTTGACTTGCTAATTAAAACAAATCAACTTGACCCGCTTCAAAACTTCACTGACCAATTTTCAAAGATCAAATGTCTTTGGAGGAAAAATTTCTTGTTTACTGCTGCCCCCGAAAGACCGGCGTAATATGCATGAAAACAAAACGCATGTCAAACAATTTTTTAACAATTCTTGAGAATTTTTTTATCTCTTTAATTTTATTGGCATTAATTTTTAATATAGTTGAGGCCATTTCAAATAAACAGTTAACATTCATAAAAATGAAAATTTTTAATGCCGGCAATTGTGGTATGTATTTAAATATTTTTTTCTGGTTCAAGTTAATTTTTTTTAGGATAAACATTTATGACCTCCCGGGTATATACGGACGCATCTTCCGCCATCCTGCTATACAAAGCCGGTTTGTTCGGCATGACCGCATCCCATTTTCAAATGGTTCTCACCCCTGGCGTCTTTGTTGAAATTACCCGGCAGGGGCATGACGGGGCAGAATATTTTTCCCGTTTTCAAAACCTTTCCATAGAGCCCCCGGACCCGTCCATTGGGACTGTCGGCCTTGAAAACGCCCTGTCCCTGGACTTAGGGGAAAAAGAAACCCTTTTACTCTTTTTACAGCAGAACAAGCTCCAAACAGCCGGTTTAAACCGGTTTATTCTGGTGGATGACGGGCCGGCCGCAAAATTCTGCAAGGCCCGGGGCCTTCCTTTTATCAATGCCCTTCTCGTCCCCAAAATTTTAAGGCTCTCCGGCCATATGAGCCTGTCCGGCTGCGATGAAAAAATGGACCTTTTATCGAAAATAGGGCGGTATTCTTCAACCATCCTTAAAAAAGCCCGCGAGCTAACGGCACAGGATCTGGATTATTTTATAGATTAAAACTTCGTGAAATCTCCGGGCTAAAAGCGGCCAGGCTTTTTTCTTTTTTTGACATTCACTACCGTAATCCCGGCAACAATAAAAATGACAGACCCCAGAAGATACCGGGTAACCGGCTCCCCTAAAAGCCAGACACCGAAAAACACCCCGGCCAGGGGCACTATAAAAAGAAAGGAATACTGGGCCGTGGCCCCATATCGCCGCATCATGGCGTTCCATGCCACAAAACCGACACAGGTGGTGACAAGGGCTTGGAAAAGGAGGGCATTGACCACCAGGGGAGTTACCGATGTCACCATGGGGTCATCCCAGATGACTGCCCCGACAAAAAAAAACGGCACCCCGATAACCATGGGATACAAGGTCACCTGGATGGTATTGAACCCGTCAATGATCCGTTTGAGAAACACAATGGAAACCGACCAGCACATCACCGCACCCAAAACCATCAGGTCTCCGGAATGGATATCGGCATCCAGGTCTGGCCGGTCAAAAAAAAGCAGCACCACCCCGGTAAACCCCAGGGCGATACCAAAAACCTTTTTAAGGGTTATCCGGTCTGCCGGGATGAAAAAATGAGATAAAATCATCACCATGAACGGGACCACATTGACGATCAGGGTTCCATGGGACGCCGTGGTCCGGCTCAGTCCCACATGGAAACAGGAAAGCTGAAAACTGAACAGGCAGCCCTGAATAAAAATCAAGGCGGTCTGTTTAGGGGTCAGGCCCAGGGGGATCTTTTTATATGTTGCCCATAAAAACAGGCAAAAGCCGGCCACACAGAACCGGGTCCCGGCGGTGGTAAACGGGCCTAAGCCGGTCAGGGCGTATTTAATGGCCACGGTGTTGCCCCCGAAAATGATGCATAAAACAACCATGCACAGGGCCGCCCCAACGGTCATGTCCTCATTTTTCATTGCGGGTTGTTCTCCGGGAAAATAACCAGGCGCACCGCCTGAATCTTTAAAAAGGATACAAAAACCCGAAAGTTTGGTAAAGGGTTTTGTTTCCGGTTTGACACCTTGACTTTGAGCCATATATTTCATACTGGTTTTAGGCATATCTAACAAAACAAAGGTGCCCGGCATTTTCATGAAGCGACCATTAACTCATTCCTTGCTGATTTTCACGACCGCACTGGCAATCAGTCTTAATCTGACGCTGAGTGAAACGGCCCGCTCTCTTCATATCCGCCATGAGCACAGCTGTATCTGCCGCCATATCGGGATAAAGGACCTTGGCATTCACACCTGTCCTGTCCGGCACGGGCATACATGGACCCGGCCTCACCATGACTGTTTAATATGCAAGGCCTTTGAACTGTTCCATACGGTTTTCACCTCCAGACACCTTTATGTTTCCCCGCTTTTCCTGCCGGCAGCGGGGGCTGTTCCATCCAATGTCCCCCGGATCACACAAACAGCCGGCTTTGTGAAACAGGCCAGGGCGCCGCCTATAGAGGGACTCGGCTGAAGACCGATGGCGGATCATCAGCCTGAACACCATACATTTCCATATCCGGACAAATTTCAAAATTTTAATAAAGGAGAACCCATGAACACTGTGATTCGTTTGACGGTTGGATTGTTCCTGATGCTTGCCCTGCCGGGAGCCGTGTTTGCCAAGGCCCCTTTGCAGGTCCAGGTCAGTATCCTGCCCCAGAAATATTTTGTTGAAAGAGTGGCCAAAGATCTTGCAACGGTCGATGTCCTGGTCAAACCCGGCAAAAGCCCGGCCACCTATTCCCCGTCCCCGGACCAGATCAAAACCCTGGCCGGCGCGGATGTCTATTTTAGAATCGGTGTCCCCTTTGAAAACGGGTTCATGCATAAGATAGAAGATATTGCCAAAAACATCCTTGTGGTCGACACCCGGAAGGGCATCACCCTCAGGGACATGAAAGCCCATCATCATGATGAAGAGGGAGATGAGCACCACGAACATCACGGGGATGCCGACCACAAGGAACACGGGCACGAAGGCCATGAAGGCGACCATCACGCCGGCAAAGATCCCCATATCTGGATGAGCCCGATGCTGGTAAAACAGCAGGCCCTGACCATTTGCCAGACCCTGATCAGCCTTGATCCTGACCATAAGACCGATTTTGAAGCCAATTATAAAGCGTTTGCTCAGGATCTGGACAATCTTAACCAGGAACTGTCCGCGGCCCTGGCCCCTGTAAAAGGTGAAAATCTTTTTGTATTTCACCCGGCTTTTGGGTATTTTACGGATGCCTACGGCCTGGAGCAGGTAGCCATAGAACAAATGGGAAAGGCGCCCAAGGGAAAGGAGCTGTCCCAGATTATTAAACAGGCCAAGGAACAAAAGACCCATGTCATTTTTGTCCAGCCCCAGTTTGACCAGACAGCGGCCCAGAAAATTGCATCGGCCATCAACGGGGCCGTGGTGCCCATTAACCCCCTTGCCGAGGATTACCTGGCCAATATGAAAACCATTGGTGACACGGTTGCGGCAGGATTAAAATAGCGTATTAGGCTGAAGGCTGAAGGGATTTAGGCTGAAGGTAGAACAACCATAAGCCCCCCCTTCAGCCTAACCCCCTTCTACCTAAACCCCTAATTTAAGGACCCCATGGACCAAGAAACCGATATCCAGATAGACCAGGTATCTTTTGCTTATACCCAGCGGACCATTCTTGAGAATGTCAGTCTTGCTGTGGGCAGGCATGATTTTGCAAGCATTGTCGGCCCCAACGGCGGCGGAAAAACCACTCTTTTAAAGCTCATTTTAGGGTTGATCGCCCCGGATTCAGGAAACATCCGGGTATTTGGGAAATCGCCGGAACAGGCCCGGCACAAAATCGGGTACATGCCCCAGTATGCCCATCTGGACATGGACTTTCCAGCCACGGTGCTGGACGTGGTTCTCATGGGAAGGCTGAACAGGGCCCGGTTCTGGTTTTCCAAAAAAGACAAAACCCAGGCCGAACAGGCCATTGAAAGGGTGGATCTCAAGGCATTTTCAAAAACCGGATTTAACGAACTGTCCGGAGGCCAGAAACAGCGGGCCCTCATTGCCCGGGCCCTGTGCAGCGACCCTGCCATCCTTCTGTTAGACGAACCCACAGCCAATGTAGACAATAAAACCGAGCAGACCCTGTTTAAGCTGTTAAAGGAACTGAATCAGGACATGACCATTCTTCTAGTTTCCCATGATTTGGGATTTGTTTCCAAGTACGTGAAAAGCGTGATCTGCGTTAACAAGCAGGTGGTCATCCACCCCACCACCGACCTGGAAGGCACCATGATCAAGGATATCTACCACGGGGACCTGAAAATGGTCCGTCATGACCACCGGTGTTCCGAAGGGGGCCACATCCATGATTGAGTTCCTTAAAGCCGTCATGGACCCGGACAACACGTTTTTACTTTATGCCGTGATCATGGGAGGGCTTGCGTCCATATCCTTCGGCATCATCGGCACCTTTGTCACCATCAAGCGCATCGGCTACCTGGCCGGGGCCATCTCCCATTCCGTGTTTGGCGGCATCGGCCTTGCCATCTATCTTCAGGTCAACATGGGCCTTGCCTGGTTTGACCCGGTTTTAGGGGCGGTTCTGGCTGCGGTTGTTTCGGCACTGATCGTGGGGGTTGTCTCCATAAAGGCCAAGGCAAGGGAGGACACCATTATCGGAACCCTCTGGGCCGTGGGCATGGCCGCCGGCATCCTGTTTATCGATAAAACCCAGGGGTATTTCAACCTTTCGTCTTACCTGTTTGGGGATATTCTGCTGATTTCACAAAAAGACCTTGTGTTTGTTCTGGGGATGGATCTGCTGGTGATCGCTGTTGTTACGGTGTTTTTCAACCGTTTTTTTGCCGTCTGTTTTGACGCTGAATTCACCCTGCTCAGGGGGATCAACACCACGTTTTTCTATCTGTCCCTTCTGGTTCTGACCGCCCTGACCGTTGTTCTTCTGGTCAGAATCGTGGGAATCGTTCTGGTCATTGCCCTGTTAACCATCCCGTCGGCCATTGCCTCTTTTTACGCCCGCCGTCTCTGGCAGATGGCCGCCATCTCCATTTTCCTGTGCGCCCTGTTTACCTGGACCGGCCTTGGGATCAGCTATACCTTGAGCCTGTCCTCGGGCCCCTGCATTATTGTTTTTGCAGGAACCGTTTATTTTGGACTTCTTGCCATTCATAAACTGATTTTAAAAAACAAATGAACGCCTTTAAACAACCGCCTGATCCCACTCCCTTTCCCATGGACCCTTCCCATGGCAACGGCTGCAGCTGTGCCCATGAGAAAGCCGCCCCAGGCATTCTGGATTCAGCGGGCAGGTCCATTCAGATTTTTATCCTGGTGTCGGCCATTATCATGGCCGTGTTTCAAGCCAGGTCCGAAGCCTTTATCTCTTTTTGCATCATCTTTTCATCCATTGTGCTGGAGGCCTTTCCCTTCATGCTGCTCGGAACCCTTTTGGGCGGATTTGTAGAGGTCTTTTTATCCAGGGAGCAGTTCATCTCCATTCTCCCGAAAAATAAGACGGTGGCCATTGTCTGTGCGGCTTTTTTAGGCATTTTTTTCCCGGTATGTGAATGCGCCATTGTACCGGTGGTCAGAAAATTCCTTCAAAAGGGCATGCCCTTGGGATCGGCCGTAACCTTTCTTCTGGCCGGCCCCATTGTCAATCCCCTGGTCTTTGCCTCTACCCTGGTGGCCTATACATTTGACTTTAAAGTCGCTTTTCTAAGGACCGCTGCAGGGCTTGTCATTGCCATTGCCGCAGGGCTTTTCATCAATGCCGTTATCCGGGAAAAAGACGCGGTAATCCCGGGGTCCTCCCATTCCTGCGCCCATTGCGGCCATGATCACCCCGCCCGCTTTGCCGGAAAAATAAAAGCCGCCCTGTTTCACGGAGCGGCCGATTTTTACGACATCGGCCGTTTTCTGATCATGGGGGCGTTGATTGCCGCCACCTTGCAGACCATGGTGGACCGGCAGGTTTTTCTTTCTCCGGGGACTGTTCCCCTGGTTTCCATCGGGGCCATGATGGTTCTGGCCTTTGTGCTGAACCTGTGTTCCGAGGCCGACGCCTTTATCTGTGCATCCTTCAGGCCCATGGGGATTCCCCTGTCGGCCCAGCTGGCCTTCATGGTTCTTGGCCCCATGCTGGATATCAAACTCATCCTCATGTACCTGGGCCTGTTTACCCGGAAAATGATTCTTCTGCTCTGCTTTTTTGTGGTGATGGCTGTTTTTGCGGCTTCGGTTGTTATGGAGGTGCTGCCATGGATATGAACACCAGAGAAACCCACAGCCGGATTCTTCCCCCGGCCATCATGGCGGCCTGGGCCGGGGTCTTTGTCTACTTATTGATAAACGACCAGTACCTGCTGTTTCTCAAGCCCGATTTTTTGTTTCTCATCCTTGGGGGACTTTTGCTTTCCAGTCTCTATTTCTGGGGGTTTTTAGGAAAAATGCTTCCGGCAGACAGCGACCATACCGTAAAGGGGCTGTTTCTTTTGCTGCCCATTTTATTTATTTTTTCAGCCGGCGAAAACAGCCTGGGCAGCTATACCCTGTCCAAACGGCCCATGGTTCTCCCTGAAACCGGCCAGGACCAGCCTTTTTCACCGAAGCCGGAAATAATCAGGCCCGCGGCCCCTAGCCAATCGGAATCCGGCCTTATCCCCATTACCCGGCTTATCCGGGAATGGGACGCCTTTGAAGGAAAAACCGTTACCATAGAAGGGCTGTTCACGGGGAACGTGGCCGGACAGGAAGAATTAGGTGCCGTGTTCCGTTATTATGTGACCTGCTGCGCGGCTGATGCTCAGCCCGTGGGCGTATTCTTGAAAAAAACACCGGACATCAACTTTGAGGACAATGCCTGGGTCAGGGCCACCGGAACCGTCAATATCATGGAACGGGAAGGATTTCAGGTGATTTTCATGGCCCTCAAAAACATCGAGCCCAGGGAAAAACCCTCCAAAAACGCAGCCTATCTTTACAATTAGGGACTCGGGCCTAGGCGCCCGGAAACCGGACTTCAAAGGCCAGGCCGTCAGATGAGTTGAACGCCCGGATGCGGCCGCTGCAGTGTTCGACTTGTTTTTGGGCAATGGCAAGCCCCAGGCCGGACCCGCAGGGGCTGCCGGTATCCCCCAAGCGGTAAAACGGCTCAAACAGCTTTTTAAGCTCCCGGGGCTCAAGCCTTCGAAAGGTATTGGCAAGGGTCAGTACAACCTGCTGCCCTTTGTCTGCTTTTTCAGCATCCCTCTTTTCTAAACTAATTTTGATCCGGCCTTTTTCCCTGGTGTATTTCACGGCATTGTCCACAAGATTTGAAATGGCTGTGGATACCATGGTTTTATCCGCCCAGATCGCGGCCGGGGCCTCAATCACGGTTTCAAGTGCCAGCTGTTTTTGGTCCATCTGAGGGCCAAACCGGTCTATAAGTTCCGGGACCAGTTGATTAAGACTGACCGGTTCCATATCCGGCACCTGGGTTTGCAATTCCATTCTGGAAAGGGTTAGAATACGGTCGATAAGGCCGTCCAGAATATGGATATCCTCATCCACCTGATCCATGTATCGCAAGATTTTGTTCCGGTCCGGGATCTCCACCTGGTTCAGATCCTCCCAGGCCCGGTCCAGACGGTCCCGGATAAGCTGAATGGAAACCGTTATCCGGGCCAGAGGGCTTCGAAGCTCATGGGAAATATTGGCGGTCAGTTCCCGGCTGTCCCGGATCATTTTTTCCAATTTGGCGGCCATGAAATTAAAGGATTGGGCCAGGCCGGCAATTTCATCATTTCCCTTTACCTGGGTTCTTTGGGAAAGATCCCCCCGGGCAAAGTCCAGGGCTGCCTGGTTAAGCCGGTTGATCCGCCGGGTAACGGTTTTGGCCAGGGGGATCAGGGAAACGGCAATGACAAGACCGATGACCAGAAGCCCGATCAAGAAAATCCGGCGCGGCTTTTCAGGATAGGCTTTTTTAAAATGAAGGTGGAGAAGCCATTCGTTTTCACCCTGGGTAAGCCGCACGGTTGCCCCATATTCAAGCCGCCGTTTGGACAGAAAGTACAGGTCAATGCCATGTTCGGATAAGGATTCGTGTTGATTCGGCTCCAGCTTTGATTCCAGGTCCGGCGACGGGCGGCCAAAGACCGGACGCCCGTGGGTATCCGTGATCCAGATATCTGCCTTGAAAAGGGCGGCGTATTGTGAAATGAGTTGGGCTAGGGCTTTATTGCCGGCCAGTGCCGTATCAGGGGCTGAATCAATCCGGTCCTGGACCATCTGTCTGAAAAACACCAGCTTTGCCCGGGACTGTTCTTTGAAGTAATCCCGGAATGAATGGCCGGCCGTGGCCATAAACAGGATCAGGATCAGGACCTCCGTAACCAGGAGAACCCCGATAAAGGTGAACAACAGCCGGGTGTAGAACCGTTTGACTTTCATTGATCCCCGGCAAACATATACCCGGTTCCCCATACGGTCTTAATCCGCTTTGGGGAGGCCGGGTCTTTTTCTATCTTGGCCCGCAGTTTGCTGATGTGGATGTCCACACTCCGGTCAAACGCCATAAAATCCCGGCCCTGGGCCATGGTCATGATCTGGTCCCGGCTGAGCACCTGGCTGGGGTGCTTCATCAATGCCTTTAGAATCTTGAATTCCGTGGTGGACAGGTCCATGGTCCGGCCGTCCGCCTCTATGGTAAATGCGGCCGTGTTCAGCACCAGGGCGCCTGCTTTGATCAGATGGCCGGAAACCGTCTCCTGCCCATCTCTCTTAAGGGGTTCTTTATGGGGCTGCCGCCGGAGTACGGCCTTGATCCGGGCCAGCAGCTCCCGGGGATTAAAGGGTTTGGGCAGATAATCATCGGCGCCCAGCTCCAGTCCCACGATCCGGTCGGTTTCATCTCCTTTTGCCGTGAGCATGATGACCGGCAGGTCATGGCCGACCCGGATCTCCCTTAATACTTCTAAACCGTCTTTGCCGGGCAGCATATAGTCCAGAATGATCAGGTCACAGGAAAGCTGTCCGATCTTTTCGGCCGCATTGAGGCCGTCGGGCAGGGATGAAACCTCAAACCCGTTTCCCGCCAGATAGTCGGACAACAATTCGATTAACTTTGCGTCATCGTCTATGATCAGAATCCTTGCACTCATGAAATGACCATATCGCGTTTTAAAATGCTTTTACAGCGGATTTACATTTTTTTACATTTTCACAAAACCTGATTTACATTTGCCCCTTATCCTGACCCCGTCCTGGAAAAAAATCTTTTATCAGGGCCTTAACCGTTAAAAAAAAGGAGACCGACAATGTTCAAAAAAAAGAGAAAAGGATTGATTGGGGTAGGCGTGATCGTTCTGATGATCGCCGGCATGGGCTGGTTCATGGCAGCCGGTGCCTTCGGGCCTGACTGCGACCGTAGCTTTGGCAGGCGCGGCATGCCCGATTTTGTACAAGGGGAAATCGGCGAATTCATGCTCTGGCGGCTTGACAAAAAAATGGCCCGTCTGGATCTTTCAGACGACCAGCAGGCACAGTACGACACATTAAGGAAACATCTGCAGGAAACCATTGAAACCGGCATGGACAGCAGGGCAGCCCTTCGCGAGCAGGTCATGGGCGAATTTGAAAAACCGGAGCCCGACCTGTCTTCGCTCATCACCGGCATTCAGTTTCACCTGGACCGGATGTCCGGCCTGGCCACCGAAAGCTTAAGCCTGATGGACCAATTCTATGCCGGCCTTGACCCGGAACAGCAGACCAGAATCGCCACGGGCATCAAAGAAAAGATAGCGGCCCGTCAAAACGGCTGTTACCGCCAGGCAAAGAAGGCCAACTGATGGGACCCCATGACCCGCAGAACCTTTGCCGTCACCACGGCCAAAACCGGCCGGGACCGGCCCCTTTGATCAGGGCCGAACAACGCCCGGCCGGTCCTGCAACACGGTATATAGACAGATTTTTTTAATTTCTGATGTTAAACGTAAATGAATGGGTCCCCTCAATCTTCTTTTTGGGATTAAAGAGGAACACCTCTTTGGTTGTGCGGCTCTTCAGCACCCGGCGAATTTGGACAGTGGGGGCCTGGCAGGCTTTTGTTCCGGTTTTGGCAATCAGAATCTCAACGGTATTGTCACCTTTAAATAGACCGCCGGACAGCACCCCGGCCCGGCAGGCTTGAACCGGCGCACCCTGCTGAACACCATTAACAATTACTTTGGTTTCATATCCATAACTGGTCACATCAAGCAATGCCGATGCATAGGGTGCCTGAACCGGGGCCGGGGCCGGTTTGACCTGGCCGTCAATAGCACCGTCCAGGGGAATCTCGGCCAGGGGAAACAATGATTTTTTGCCGTTTTCATCGTATTTGGGCTTGTCCATGTTCATGGCAAGGGCCACTTTCCATCCGGACGGTTCATTTACGAATTTGATAAAGCTGAAGACAATCCGGGGATTTCCGCCCCCGTCGGTCTCGCCCGAATCCGTTACATATACAAGTCCTGCGGTATCCCCGTTCTCCAGGAGGGTCAGAAACCGGGCATTGAAAATGTCAGGGCCGTATTGGGCCATGCTTTTAATGATCTCCGGCGTTAAGGACCGGTTGGCAGATATCAGCCTGTTCTTCATGGACCCCAGACTGTAGGCCGACATGGTCTTTTCAAGTTCTGACACTTGACCGGTTCTGCTGGCCTCAAGATGGGCCATCCACGATTGTTCAAGGGTGTCGCGCAAAGATGGGGATTCCGCCCGGGCGCCTTCACCAACCGGCAGTGTCAGCGCCAGGAATAATATGAGAATAACCGTTTTTATTTTTATCATCATGCTGTTGTCTCCTGTTTCTTTTTATTCTTTTTCCACAAACCGGTGATCTCACGCAGACAGAGCCCTTCTGACTTGTTGCCAACCATCCCGATCTCGTCAACTCTTTTGACACCAAACCCCGGCACATAGGATTTGATATCAATGAGAGGCGTATTATTCAACACATCGATCCCTTTGACAAACACTTTATTTTCTTCCCGCCATAAATAACATCAAGGCAGGGCCCATACCAGGCCCTGCCTTTTTTTTGAAAATCGGTATATGATTTTGACCGTACAGGAAAAATTCAAGGTCATTTGCACATTTTAATTTTTTTCCTGCTGCCCAGTGCCTGAACGAAAACCCGTGTTTGGGCGAAAAGTTGCCCAGATGCAAATTTTTCTGCAACGCAGCAGATGGGTGACGTTTCGTTCAAACACTACCTAAAGGGTAATGTTCAGTGCCGGGATCAGTTCACCCAGGGTGGCTTTGGCTTCCTCAAATTCATACCCGCTGATCTGGCCGGACAGCTTTTCCAGCAGGGTTTGGGCGGATTGTTCCCGGACTGTTCCGGCCAGCTGTTTGACAACAGAAACGGCATCGGTGTCATCATCATTGAGTCGTTCCTGCAACTTCAGGATCAGGGCTTTTACGGTTTCAGGATCAGCCGGGCTGCCGGCTGTCGGGGTTTCCCGGTCCGGTCCCAGGGTCTGAATTCCCTGGATGACCGTCTCCAGGTTTTGGAAAAAATCAGGCAGGATCTGTTCTGCCCCCTGAATGTCTTCTTTTTTTAAGGCTGCATCCAGAAGGGTTGCCGTTTCAAACAAAGATTCGGCACCGATGTTGCCGGCCACGCCTTTGGCGGTGTGGGCAAGCATTTGAGCGGTCTCCATATCCCGGTCTGCTATGGCCTGGCGGATGCGTTCCCCGGCCCGGGCCTGGTTGTGGGCAAATTTATGCAATAACTCCCGGTAAAGGGCCGTATCCCCGGCAAGCCGTTCAAGCCCCTCCCGGACATTGATACCCGGCAGTGGTCCGAAATCTTCTTCAAACCTCCGGGATTGGCCGGCCCCGGCCGGAAAAGCCCCGGGAAATGCCCGCCCCTTGCCGGTGGGTTTGATCCATCTGCGCAAGACATTGAACAGTTCCTTGACGTCAATGGGTTTGGCCACATGGTCGTTCATCCCTGCGGCCAGTGCCTTTTCCCGGTCCCCGGCCATGGCGTTGGCGGTCATGGCAATGACAGGCAGGTCCTTGAACGCATCGTCTTCCCTGATCTTCCGGCCGGCGGTGTAACCATCCATTTCAGGCATATTGACATCCATAAGCACGGCATCATAATCGGCCTTTTGAAGCGCTTCCAAACCCAGAAGGCCGTTATCCGCCGTTTCAACCACAAGCCCTTTATTTTCAAGGATTCCCCGGGCCACCTGCTGATTGATTTCATTATCTTCCACCACCAGTATCCGGGCCCCCTGAATGGCGCCGACACCGGGCAGCCGCTCCCGTTGCCGCCGGGACACCCCGCTGGAAAGACCCTTTCCCCCCAGTGCCGCCATAATCGTGTCCAGCAGAAGGGAGGGGCTGACCGGCTTCACCAGGTACCCGTCAAGCCCTATGGTGTCGGCCTGCTGCATCAACTCTTCCCTGGCATAGGCCGACACCATGATAATGGAGGGGACATTCATCTCAAGGGATTGTTTTATCTTCCGGGATGCGTGTAGCCCGTCCATTCCCGGCATTTTCCAGTCCATGAGAACCAGATCAAAGGGCACATTGTCCTTTCCGGCCTGCACAAGTTCTGAAAATCCGGCTTCAGCACTGTCAGCCTGGGTTACCTGAAAGGTCATGGCCTCAAGCATTTTGCTTAAAACCGCACGGCAGACCGGGTTATCGTCCACCACCAGGACTTTTTTCCCAAGGAATTCGGCATCGGGCAGCAGCTGTCCGGCCGCCGGGGAGTCCGCCTTTTTCAAACGGACCGTGAAAAAAAAGGTGGTGCCCTGCCCAAAGGTGCTTTCCACCCAGATCCGGCCCTTCATCATTTCCGTAAGGCTCTTGCAGATAAAAAGCCCGAGACCGGTGCCCCCGTATTTTCGGGTAGTGGAAGAATCCGCCTGGGTAAAGGCCTCAAATAATCCGGCCTGCTGCTCCCCGGTCAGCCCGATACCGCTGTCCTGGACAAAAAATTCCAGTTCGACTTCCTGATCGTCCTCGGCTGCCACGGAACAGCCCAGCACGATCTCCCCTTTCCGGGTAAACTTGACCGCATTACCGGTAAGATTGGTCAGAATCTGTCCCAGCCTTAAGGGGTCCCCGATCAAGGCAGGGGGCAGGCCCGGCGCAATGTTAAAAATCACCTCCAGCCCTTTTTCCTGGGCTTTGATGCCCACAATATTCGTTACGGTATCCAGGACTTCTTCAATACAAAATTCAATGGCTTCCATATTCAATTTGCCGGCCTCAATCTTGCTGAAGTCAAGGATATCGTTGATAACGCCCAACAGGGCTTTGGAGCTTGTTTGAATTTTCCAGATATAGTCAAACTGCTGCTCATTGAGATCTGTTTGCAGGGCCAGGTGGGAAAATCCAATAACGGCATTCAGGGGGGTCCTGATCTCATGGCTCATGTTGGCCAGGAAATCGCTTTTGGCCCGGGTGGCCTCTTCGGCCACCCGCATGGCCTTTTCCAGTTCAGCGGTCCGTTCCTCCACCAGAACCTCAAGATGGTCCTGGTAATCCTTGAGTTCCTGTTCGGCCTGTTTTTGCCGGGTGATGTCCTTTGCGGCCCCGGCAATGCCCATGACCTGCCCGTCGGCATCCAAAATAGGTTTATGGGAAACAAAGATCCAGATGCTGCTGCCGTCCTTTTTCCGGGCCCTCAGCAGGGCCTCCTGCCGTCCCCTTCCCTGGAGCGCCAGATCCGTATGGGTTTTAAGCTGGGGCCAATCCCGTTCGTCAATTATGGGCCGGGGATAGTCTGCCATTGCCATGCATTCCTTCACCGAATAACCGGTAATCCGTTCCACGGCCTGGTTCACCCAGACCAGTCTGCCATCAATGTCCTGCCAGGACTGCCAGTCATAGGTGTATTCGGAAATAATCCGCAACTGTTCCTGGGACTTTTGGACCCGGTCAAGGAGGCGTACCCGTTCTGTGATGTCAAGGATGAGGCCGGCCGCACGCACAGGGCTGCCCTGCCCGTCCCATTCGATGGCCCGGCCCACATGGTTGACCCAGATCCATTGGCCACCCTTTCCAACAAAACGAAAATCCACATTGACCAGGGGAACTTGCCCTGTCTCATATCGTTCTGCAGTTTGTTTAAACCGGACCAGATCATCGGGATGAATGAGTTCAAAATAGGCTTCTAAGGTGCGGGGGATGGTATGTTCCAAAAGGCCAAGCCGCTGGAAAAGAATCAATGAATCAAAGGTCATATCCCCTGTTTTCAGATCTATATGAAAGTAACCGGCCCCGGCTGTTTCCAGGGCAAAGTGGAGCTGCTCCTGGGTTTGTTTTACCTGCTCATGAAGTTCCTGGCGTTCTGTGATATCCATGCTCAGGCCGGCAATCTCGGTTATGTTTCCCCGGTCATCCCGTTTAATGGGGCGTCCCACGGAATGACGCCAGGCCCAGTCCAGCTTCCCTTGGCGCCGGACCCGGTAATCGATATCAAATACCTGAGCCTCACCGTCCTGTATCTGTTTAAATTTTTCTGTGAAAAGCGGCTGGTCGTCGGGATGGGCCGTGGAGATGAGCCGGGAGAAGGCCTGGCTCTCTTTTTGCGGCCCATGCCCCTCAATGACGGCCTCATCGGGCATACCATAGGAGACAACTTGGTTTACCATATCAAATTGCCAGTAATAGGCACCGGCCACTTCCAGGGAAAAATACAGCCGCTCCTCGCTTTTCCGGAAGGCATCTTCCACCTGGGCGCGCTTTGCAATTTCCCGTTTTAACTTCCGGTTGGCCATCAGGATCACCAAGATGATCAACAGGACCGCAATGACGACAGGGGAACCGATTTTAAGGAGCCTTCCCCAGTCGATCTCCTTCTGGGTGTTTACCAGAATCCACCGGGTGTGAACCGTATCATGCTCCCTGGGGGTCAGGGAAAGGATGGCCTTGTTCAGAACGGCCATAAGCTCCGGCCAGTCCTTGCGCACCCCCATGTGAAGCCTGTGGCCATACTGTTCGGGAATGGTGACCACCTCCAGTTGTCTTAAATTATGCTGCTTGATGATATAGGCGGTCACGGCGGCATTTTCGATAAATGCGTCGGCCCTGCCGTGGGCCACGGCCAACACCCCGTCTTCCGGTGTCCGGACCGGGACCAGATTTAATCGCGGATACAGGACAGGAAGCGCTTCATAAATGGAACGGGCCGCCACCACAGCCACCTTTTTGCCGTAAAGCCCCCGGATCCCGTTGGATCTATTCTGGTTAAACCGGACCGCCATGGCCCATGGATAATGCAGATATTTCCGGGTGAACAAAAAATTTTCTTCCCGGCTTTTTAAATGGGCCAGGACCGTAACGAGATCCAGCTCCTTATTCTGGCCCGCTGCCAGGATCTCCTCCCTTGAAAGGGGGGAACCGTCCTCTTTCTTGATCCGTTCAAAGGTGACATGAAGCCGGTTGCCGATAATATCCAGATAATCCATCACCATCCCCTGGGCCTGTCCCTTGGAATCAATAAATTCAAAGGGAGGCCGGTCAGGGCTGAATCCGATGCGAATCACCGGGTGAGCTTCAAGCCACTGGCGCTCTTTTGCGGTAAGGGTCTGATTCCAGAATGCGTCAACACCGCTGCCTGCGACAGCGGAAGGTCTGCCCGACCGGGGATGGCTGTCAGCCCGGCAAAGGCCGGAAGGGATACAGAGCAAACAGATATGGATCACCAAAACCGGGACCATAAATATGCGCATGGCATTCTCCTGAATGTAACTCATCGCAGAGCAACTTAATTGTATACGATTACAATATGTTAACCGGAAACCCATTGGCCAGTGACCCTTGAGAACGCGCGAAAAAATCAAACCGGTTAAGGGTTTTTGAAAGCCCCGTAAAATCGTCAGCCCCTGACGGATTTCAGACCTTTATCGACCGGAACAACACGTCAACCCGGATATTTCATGAAAGGATTACAAAAAAAACTATACGTCTTTCATTCATACCTGTCAATTGCGGCTCGAACCGGTTCCGGGGTGATCGCATGCGGATAGCCCGCTGATGACGGCAATTTTGACGATAAGGATAATAATGTATATTGTTGAGACTTGGGATATGGGACTTGGGGAGGCCGTGGATGCCGCAATCCCCAAGTCCCATATCCCAAGTCCCAAGTCCAATTTTTTGGAGATTCTCCTTATTTCCCATTCCAGGGTGGATTGTTTTTTTACATGCGATGGCCCTGTGAAACGATCCCGCTGCCCCGGGCCGAATCATATGCCGGGCGGCCCTCAAAATCAAAGATAACCACCCGGAAAACAATCCGGTCCCCTGAAAAGGTTCTGGTGGTTTCCAGAATATTGGTGCCCACATGGGAAAGGATGGACGGATAGTTCGGATAAATATAGGTGAAGGCGTGCCGGGCCGTGTTGGCGGCCTTTATGTTCTCAGCCAGTGGCCCGTTCCCGGTTAGGTTTTGGGCCCATTGGGCCAGCCGTTCCATGGTCAGCTCGGATTTGGCCGCATGGGTGTGTTCAAACCCCAGGGCCATTTTAACCGCCTTTCCAAAAAAAACCGTATAGGTAATCTGTTTTATGGTCTTCTTAACGGCCTCGTCTATGGCGGCTTTAAAAAAATCCCCGGTCTGGATAAAGGCCTCCTCACTGAGGTCTGGGAGAAGGTCCATGGCCAGCCGCTCGCTTCGCCTTCCCGTGGTAAACACCAGGTGGTCAATCCCCCTGGCCGCTGCCACGGATATGGATGAGCCGATGGTGGCAATATAAGCCTCATGGGACAGGGGGCGCACAATACCGGTGGTCCCGAGAATGGAGATTCCGCCCAGGATGCCCAGCCGGGCATTCAGGGTCTTTTTGGCCAGTTCCTCCCCTTTGGGCACAAAAATTTCAATGGTTACGTGAAATGAAGATTGAACGGAAAACTGCCTGAACACGGAATCCACAGCCCGGCGAATCATTTTCCGGGGGCCGGAATTGATGGCCGGCTGGCCCACTTCAACCTCCAGGCCCGGCTTGGTCACGGTTCCGACACCCTGTCCCCCCTGGATATCAATGCCCATCTGCTTTGCAGGGGAAAGGGTGATTCTGGCCCCGATCTGGGCCTTGTGGGTAACGTCGGGATCATCCCCGGCATCCTTGATGATAACGGCCTCACAGCAGCGTTCTGAAATTCGGGTAACCCTTTCTACCGGAACAGTCCGGGTTTCTCCGGTTAAAAATTCAATCTCAACCGCATCCGGGATATTCCCTGACACCAGGTTGACCAGTGCGGCCTTGACCGCAGCAGATGCCGCCGCCCCCGTGGTAAAGCCTTTCCTTAGCCGTTCAGTTCCCAATGGTATCCCTGTAAGCCCGGCATGAAGCAACAAACCGGCGGGCGCAGCCCGGGTTGGAGCCAAAATGAACGTGCATATATGATCCCAGGGTCTGAGCGGTCTGGTACCCTTTCAAGGCAAGTTCCTGACCGGACCTGGACCTGACCTGATAGACATTTTTAGTGCAAACCGGTGTTTTTGTATCCTGGATGGCGGAATAGTGGAATTCATGGCCCCGGATCACATCCCCTTTCCGGCCGATCAGGGTATCTTCCTGAAGCACAATTTCACGGTACCCCAGAGCCCTGAGCCGTTTGGACATCTGAATGGAAAAATCAAAGCAGCCGGCCATGGGAAAAACCATATCCCCGTCCATGACCTGGCGGCATAAAAACATAAACCCGCCGCACTCCCCGTATATGGGCAGGCCGGCCAGACTGAGATTTTTGATTTCGGCCAGCAGCTCTTTTTTTCTGGAAAGGATTCCGGCATGAACCTCGGGATATCCCCCGCCAAAATAGATACCGTCAATGCCCCGGGGCAGATGGTCCTGCCTTAAGGGGGAAAACTCAACGATCCGGGCGCCCTGCGCCTTGAGCTGATCAATGTTATCCTGATAATAAAAACAAAAGGCCTCGTCCCGGGCCAGGGCAATGAGGGGGCCGTCCCCGGAACCAGCGACCGATGCCGGCAAAGGGGGGGGCGCCTGATCCGAAACAGGTTCCGGTGATACCGGTTTCAGGTCTTTGATAAACCGGTCCATGTCAAGATTTTCATCAACCATGGAGACCAGGGTGTCCAGCACTTTGGGAGAAATTTCCCGCTCATCAGCCGTGACCAGCCCCAAATGGCGCTCGGGCATGACAATTTCATCGTTCCGGGGCATGTGCCCCAAAACCCTTGTGGTGCAGTGCTGCTCTACGGCGGTTTTCAAATATTCGTAGTGAACCTTGCTGCCGGTCCGGCTGAAGATCACCCCGGCCAGCTCAAGGTCCGGATCAAAGGATTCAAACCCCTTGACCATGGCAGCGGCACTTCTGGCCATGCCCTTGGCATCCAGGATCAACACCACGGGAAGCCCCAGCCATTTGGCCATCTGGGCCGTTGACCCGGTCTCGGACACCCCGTCATATCCGTCAAAAAGCCCCATCACCCCTTCTGCCAGGGCAATGTCCGCCCCTTTGGACCCCGTGTCAAACAGATACCGGTTATACGCCCTGGTCAGCATCCAGGAATCCAGATTCACACTGACCCGGCCGGCAATCTTAGTATGATGCCCCGGGTCAATAAAATCCGGCCCCACCTTAAACGGCGCAACTTTTATCCCCCGGGAATTTAACCAGGCCAGAAGGGCCATGGTAATGGTGGTTTTTCCCGATCCCGAACCCGTAGCGGCAACAACAAACCCTTTCATCCTTCAGCCTTCATCCTTCATCCTTTCCAACCGCCATCATAGCCAACGCATTGACCACCGCCGCAGCCACATTAGAGCCCCCTTTCCGGCCTTTGTTGGTAATATAGGGGATATCCAGTTTCATGAGTTCATCTTTGGATTCAGCGGCATTGACAAACCCCACCGGAAACCCGATGACCAGAGCAGGGGAGGCTTTGCCTTCCCGGATCAGCTCAATCAGGCGCAACAGGGCCGTGGGGGCATTTCCCACCACGTAAATCCCCTGGGACAGCTCTTGGGCTGCCGCATCCACGGCTGCCAGTGCCCGGGTGGTGCCGGCGGCTTTGGCCTTAGCGGCAATGTCGGGCTCGGCAATGAGGCACTGAACCTGTCCGCCGAACTGACTGATCTCTTTTTTCCGGATCCCCACCCGGGCCATGTTGGTATCCGTAAAAATCTGATTTCCCCCGCGGATGGCCGCTATCCCTTGTTCAACAGCATCCTTGTTAAACCGGATGGTGTTAATGTACTCAAAATCCGCACTGGTATGGATAATCCGCCGGACGATGGGCCATTTTTCCCCGTCAAAGCCATGATCTGCCGCTTCCTGATCGATGATTTGAAAACTTAATGTTTCAATTTCCTGTGGTTTCATCAATATTCCTTTTTTTTAAAGGATATGGGATATGGGACATGGGGTTGCCTTGCGGCTTTTCCCGCATGTCCCAAGTCCCATATCCCATATCCCAACCCGGACTTATTCGTTGTGGCCGTTTCTGATCAAAATCCTGTCGGCCCGCCGCCGTTATTGATGTTGATATTTTTTAGCCAAACTACCACCTTTAGGTTGTTTTTGGCAACTATCCTGCTAAAATACCGTTCAAATGCTGGTTTGGATAAAAACCTTTTTAAGGAGTAAATTTAGACAATGGACTTTAAAAATTTTGGCGTAAATATAGAAAAAGTTATTGATACCATCACGGTATGGGCCACCACCTATTCGGTTAAAATTGTAGCGGCCCTTCTGGTTTTCATCATTGGAAAATGGCTGGCCAGAAAAATTTCCATCCTGGTCAAAAAAATCCTGGAAAGAAACAAAGTGGATGTCACCCTGGTTAATTTTCTTGAGGGGATTATCTACTATGCCCTTCTGATTCTGGTCCTGATTGCGGCCGCCGGACAGCTGGGCATTAACACCACCTCCTTTTTGACCATTGTGGGCGCTGCCGGCTTAGCCGTTGGCCTTGCTTTGAAAGATTCCCTTTCCAACTTTGCTTCCGGTGTGATGCTCATCCTTTTCCGGCCGTTCAAAGTAGGGGATTATGTCACCATCGCCGGCGTGAGCGGCACGGTTCAGCGCATTGATATTTTCAACACCATTTTGCATACTGTGGACAACCAGAAGCTCATCGTTCCCAATTCCGGCGTGACCGGTGACATCATCACCAATGTAACGGCCAATAATACCCGGCGGATTGATCTGGTCATCGGTATCAGTTACAGCGACGACATTCCAAAGGCCAAACAGGTGCTGGAAGACATTATAAAATCGGAGGAACGGGTCCTGGAAATTCCCAAACCCACCATTGCCGTATCCGAACTGGCAGACTCCAGCGTAAACCTGGTGGTCAGGCCCTGGGTTAAAACCAGCGACTACTGGGATGTATATTTTGCCCTGACGGAAAAAATTAAATTGACATTTGATGAAAAAGGGGTCAGTTTTCCCTTTCCCCAGCAGGACGTTCACCTGTTCAAAGCCGAGTCCTAGCCGAACCTGTTTGGATTTTTAAAGGTGCTATCAGCAAAGGCTTTCCGTCAATTGTGAGAGGCAGACTCTCAATGAAAAGCGGCAAGCCGCTAAAGGAGACTTTATTTTGGAAGACAAGAATATCATCCGCTTTGCCAGCCGCATGGACCAGCTGCCGCCTTATCTTTTCGGCATGATTAATAAAATGAAAATGGAAAAGCGGCGCAAAGGGGATGATGTCATCGACCTTGGCATGGGAAACCCCATGGACCCCACGCCGGACGCCGTAATCGACAAGCTCGTTGAAGTGGCCAAGGACCCCAAGGCCCACCGGTATCCGGAAAGTTCGGGCATGCCCCACTTAAAGCTTCAGATCTCAAAGTATTACAAACGCCACTATGACATTGATCTGGACCCGGAAAAGGAAACTTATTTTACCATTGGCTCCAAAGAAGGCATCTCCCATCTGTGCCTGGCCATCATGGGGCCCGGAGACTCGGTTCTGGTTCCGGCACCGGCCTTTCCCATCCATATCTATGCGGCGGTCATTGCCGGGGCCAATGTCATGAAAATCCCCATTGAACCTGAAGCCGGATTCCTGGACCGGATCATCAACATCTGCGAGTCCTGTTACCCGGGTCCCAAGGTCCTCATGCTCAACTACCCCCACAACCCCACCGGTGTGGTCACGGACAAGCACTTTTATAAAGAGATCGTTCAGCTGGCCAAACGGTTCCGGTTCATGGTGATCAATGACTTTGCCTATTCCAAAATCACCTTTGACGGATATAAGGCCCCCAGTTTCCTGGAAGTGGATGGCGCCAAAGACGTTGGGGTCGAGTTCGGGTCATTTTCAAAATCCTACAACATGGCTGGATGGCGGATCGGCTATTGTGTGGGCAATGAACAGATCGTCGCCGCACTGGGCAAGATCAAGGGATATTTTGACTACGGCATCTTCTCGGCCATCCAGGTGGCCGGCATCATTGCCTTAAGGGATTGCGACGAGACCATCCCCGAGCTTGCAAAGGTATACGAAACCCGGCGGGATGTCTTGTGTTCAGGGCTTGAACGTATCGGATGGGACATCACAAAACCCAAGGCCGGCATGTTTGTCTGGGCCAAAATTCCCGAACCCTTTGCCAAGATGGGCTCCATGCAGTTTGCCATTGAAATGATGGACCGGGCCAATGTGGCCGTGGCCCCGGGAACCGGTTTCAGTGACGAGGGTGAAGGCTACCTGCGCCTGGCCCTGGTGGAAAATGAAGAACGGCTGCGCCAGGCCATCCGGCAGATGAAAAAAGCCATGGACGGAATGAAAGAGATAAGCTGTTAGCTTTTAGCTAATTAGCTGTTAACCTTTAGCTTTCCAAGCGAATAAAGGTAACAAATGAAAATTTTAAATTTTCATTTTTCAGGTTCCGGTTTCCGATTTCCGTTCTCCGGTTTTTTCAATTCTCCGGGGCGGATTTCCATTTTTGGTTACCTGCTGCTGATTCTTCTGGGAAGCGGGCTTCTCATGCTGCCCGCCTGCCTGAAAACCAATGGGCTGCATTATATTGACGCCCTGTTTACAGCGGCGTCAGCCGTCTGTGTCACCGGCCTTTCAACCGTTGATACGGCAGGGACATTCACCACCGCCGGCAGAACCGTTATCCTGGTTCTGATCCAGGTGGGCGGCATCGGGATCATGGTGTTGTCCACGGTGTTTTTGCTGACGCTTGGCCGGAAAGTCAGCATGACCGGCCGGATTCTGATCCGGGACACTTACAGCTTTACCCATGGCAACCGGGTCCAGTCCCTGGTCTGGGATGTCATCAAATTCACTCTGGTCATTGAGGCCGTTGGTGCCGGGGTTCTCTTTTTCAGGTTTTATCCGTCCCAGCCCCTTGAAACGGCTTTGTTCAACTCGGTTTTTCATTCCATATCCGCCTTTTGCAATGCCGGATTCTGCCTGTTTGACAACTCTTTTACCGCATACCGGTCGGACTGGATCGTGAACCTGGACATCTGCCTGCTCATTATCCTGGGAGGAATCGGATTTGTGGTGCTCAGCGAGGTAAAAGACAAATTTTCTTCAAACCGGCGGCGGGCCTGGTCGTTTTTGAGCCTGCACAGCAAGCTGGTCATCATCAGCACCCTGGTGCTGATGATCGTCAGCACCCTTTTAATTTTTGGCCTGGAATGGTCCAATACCCTGGCCGGGATGCCCTTTCATACCCGGTTCCTGGCGGCTTTTTTCCAGGCAGTCAATGCCCGGACCGCCGGGTTTAATACCCTGGCCATAGGAGACCTGACCAATGAAACCCTGTTTATCATTATCATATTGATGTTTATCGGGGCAGCGCCCGGCTCCTGCGGCGGCGGGGTCAAGGTGACCACCTGCTCGAGCATCTTTTTGCTGGGATTTCACCGGTTCCTTGGCCGGGAACGGCTGCTGATTTTCCACCGCCGTATTTCCGAAGAAAGTATTTCAAAGGCATTGAGCCTGGTGCTGATCAGTTTTGCCATAGCCACCATTGGGATTATCATGATCCAGCAGTTTGAGTTGGGAGAAATCTCCCACCAGCAAACCCGGGGATTGTTTCTGGAATACATGTTTGAAATCATCAGCGCCTTTGGTACGGTGGGGCTGAGCACCGGCGTGACCCCCGGCCTTTCCTGGGCAGGAAAATGCCTGGTCATCACCATGATGTTCATTGGCAGGCTTGGTCCTATAGCCATTGCGGTCGCCGTGAGCAAAAAAGGACAGTCCAGGCATTTTTCCTATGCAACAGAAAACATCATGATAGGATAAATGTTTGGCCGAAAACTCACCCATCTGCTGCGTTGCTGCAAAAATTTGAAATCCTCACATACTTTGAGTATGTTCCGGTTTCAAATTTTTTTGCGCCTTGCATATGGGCAAGTTTTCAGCCAAACATGACCACATCAGTGCCCCATCTTGGCTGGCCTTCTCACATAGCAACAGTATGCTACGAAGTCCTGACTAACGGCCACGGGCCGTCTTGGTTATCCAACCAAGAACCGCCCACAACGAAAAATGAAGCACTGATGAACAGTTACAGCCCCTGATTTTTGTTTATTTTCAGCCAAACATGACCGCAGCAGTGTAAAGGATAAAAGACAATGAAACAATTTTTAGTGGTGGGGCTTGGCAATTTCGGGTTTTACCTGGCCACCCATCTGTTTGAAAAAGGCCATGAAGTCATGGCCATCGATAAAAACCCGACCCTGGTACAGAACATCAAAAATCAGGTCACCCAGGCCGTGGTGGCCGATGCCACGGATGCTTTGGCCCTGCAGGAACTTGGCGTAAAAGACGTGGATACCGCCATTGTGAGCATCGGGTCTATTTTGGGAAATTCCATTCTCACGGTCATGAACCTTCAGGAGGCCGGAATCCCCCATATCGTTGCCAAGGCCATCAGCGATCCCCACAGGAAAATCCTGGAAAAGCTGGGGGTCAAAGATATCTCCTTTCCGGAAAAAGACATGGCCCTGTCCATGGCCGCCCGCCTGGACAACCCCAATCTGATCGATTACCTGGCCTTTATGGAAGGATACGGGATCATTGAACTGGCGGTTCCCCGAAAATTTGTGGGCAAGACCTTAAAGCAGATCAACCTGACCAACAAATACGGGGTCCAGGTGGTGGCCATCCGGGAACTGGTGCCCGAAAGAATAAGGTTTATCCCCAAAGCCGAGTTTGTCCTCAAAGACAGCGATATCATGATCCTTCTGGGATCAGACCAGGGCCTGGAAAAACTAAAAACCGTTTAAAGGCATCCGACTGTCAGCTATAAAATGCCACCTTATTGGGTCAATTTCGACTCCTGTTAATTACCCACTGGTTGACAAAAAGGAAGGTCCTGACCTATTTTAATAATTTTCATGACCAGATGTAACAAAGGAACCATTTAATGCCACAATATAATAACTCTATTGAAAACGGTGGAAAAATCCTTTCTTTGTTCACCCAGTCACGCCCAAGGTGGGGAATCTCTGAGATTGCCAGAGAATTAGGGCTTTCCAAAACCACAGCCTTTAACCTGGTTTATACTTTGGAAAAAATTGATTTCCTTGTAAAAAATGAAGAAACTCAGAAATACGAGTTGGGAATCCGTTTGGCCTCCATCGGGTCAATCATGGTTGCCAACATGGAACTGAATCAGAAAAGTGCCGGTATCATACAAGAACTGGCGTCAACTTCCGGACTTTCATGCCGGATGGGAATCTGGCATCAGGATGGTGTCCTTGTTGTCTTTAGCGGCTCTCCAACCAACCTTCCCCAACCCCCGTCATATCAGGCCGGGCCCAGGGTTCCGGGATATAGCACTGCCATGGGCCGTGCTATATTATCAAAGATGCATTCTGATGAAGTTACCCGGTATTTAGACCGGATACAGCTTATCAAATATACGTCAGCGACCAAGATTAAAAAGCAGGAGATATTAAAAGAACTGGCGGATACCCAAGAAAGAGGGTTTTCCATATGCAATGGTGAAATGATTTATGGATCTTCAGCCCTGGGGGCCCCCATCATCAACAATAAAAACATTCCCGTTGGAGGGATTTCTCTTGTGGGCGAGTCCGAGCTTGTTCTCGGGCCCAAAATGAAACACCATGCCAATGCTATCTGCCGTGGGGCACAACAGATTTCGCAAAGTCTGGGATTTGGCGTTTGAGATCCCTTTATCCGGTATTAACCATAGGGCAGTGCCCATTCTGATGGGCACTGCCTTTCTGCTTTACTCAAACTGCTTTGTCAACTCCACGGCTCTCTCATATACGGTTTTACCGGGTTTTCCGATCCGTTCCATTTTTTGAATCCATTCCTCCGTAAGCCCTTTTCCAAGCCCCCACCATTGTTTCATCTCTTCGTTAGTGGGTTTGTAAATCATTTGTCCAAGCTTACGGGCCTTTTCCATGGATTCTTCCATGCATTGTATCCCGGACTCCGGATAATGGTCTGCCAGCCATTCATTGGCCGCCTCAAATCCCTTTTGAACATCCGCAGGAAGGCTGTCCCATTTTTTCTTGCTCATGATGGCACTATAAATCCCTCTTCCCAGGTGCATGTCGGTGTGGTAAGGCAGCAACTCGACGCACCCCCGTGAATCCGCCACGTTGAGCGGGGCAAATACGCCGTCTCCAAGTTTCCTTTCCAGGGACATGTACCAGTCAGGGGATCCCAGGCTTAAAGGAATAGCACCAGCCGCCTTCATAAGCTTTACGGCTTCCCCGGTGGCGATAATTTTCAACCCCTTTAAATCAGAAGGGACACGAACCGGTTTTTCAGTCGTATGAACAGCGTTTCCACTCATACTGAATGAACGCACCAGCACTTTGTAGTCTTTAACTTCGTCTCTCATTTCAGGGAACTCATCTAATAACTGCTCCCAGACAAAACGGCCGTCTTTGGCTGTCGGAATATGAAAGGTAATACTGCGCATGACAATATTGAGCCCCATTTGTGTTGCTTCATATGCATACGCCAGCCAGCCGATATCGGTTATGCCGCTCTTTACGGCATCCAGGCAATCCTCCATTCGCACCAGGGTGCCGTCGCCATACACGGTAATGTCGACCTGGCCATTTGTCTCCTTTTTTACCCGGTCAGCGTATTCCAAAAAATACTTATGCTGAAGCGTGACACTTGGAATGTGGTGGGCAAATTTCAGTTTAATTTTATTGCCTGATGCGGCAAACAGATGTGAACTTCCCGAAAAGAACGAAATAGCAGCTGAAACAGTCAGAACAATAAGCCATTGTTTTCTCATTTTACTCTTTTCTCCTTAACGATTAAAATTCATAAAATATTTAAACCACGCAACTATCCAAAACTCACCAAAACCGGCACTTTCTTTTCCGGAGATACGGTAATGGCCCCTTCCGGGCAATCCCGTTCACAAAAAAGACAGACCATACACTCTTCGGGGTATTTGATAACCGCCTTTTGAGTCACAGTATCCATTCTGATCACATCCATCGGGCAACTGTCGATACAGGTGCCGCACCCCATACACAAATTCATATCAATTATCTCAATGCTCATTTTTTATGTTATGCCCATCCGGTTATGTTATTGATTATGATTGATCTTCCATTGGCAGTACTCTCGGATACCTTTCCCCATACGGTGCCGAGATATCCGGCCGCCAATCCTCAGGAACCGGTTCTTTTTGTAATACCATCTGCCCGTTGCGGCACTGAATTTTAACCCATGCCAGCCAGTCGGGGTCATTACGAAGGGGAAAGTCTTCTCTGAAGTGGGCACCACGGCTTTCTGTTCTAAACAAAGACGCCCTGAGCGCCATTTCAGTATTAAGCGCCATATTCCGTATTTCCAATGCGAGTCTCCATTCGTGGGGATCCCGGGCTTTGAGCTTCGGTACCAGATGCTGATTCATAAACTCAACAAACGTAAGGGCTGCTGTCAGTCGTTTTTGATGCTTAATATTAAAAATAAAGTACGGTACGGTAAAAGACTGAAGCACCTGTGTCAACCACCTTGGCCCAAAACCGCCTTTTCTTTCCATGGGCCGGCAGACAGTTGTTTTCAAGCGGGTCACTGTCGCTTCATCGACAGAAGTCTTTTTATTTTCCCTGGCATATTTCGCTGCACCGGTTCCGGCCCGTGCGCCAGTGACCGTTGCATGGCAAAGCCCGATCCCCATCCCGGAATAAGCGGCGCCGCTGACCATTGAAGCGCAGTTGTTTCCGGCGCAATACAAGCCGGGAAGATTGCATGCGCAAAACTGATCAACCGGCCATATCCCGGCCCCGGCATGGATGTTCTGGGCGGAGGTTTCCCGGCCTGCAGAATACTCAAGCAGGTCTGTTTCAAATACGTTCAGGCCGATTTTATCAACTTCCAGAGTGCCCATCCGGTCAAAAAACTGTTCCGCGCTTTGTTTTCTTTCCGGTGAAAGGTTCCGGTAGTCAATATATAAGGGCAGGCGGCCGCAGTGGGCTTCCCAGGCAGCGGTCAGAACCGGCCCGCCCTCGGCGTTTAAAACCGGCCAGACCATCGGTCCCATAAGTCCGCTGCGAAAAGAGGGATACCGCGACAAGATATCGATATCCTCATCACTGTCAATGTCCGGGGGCAGGAGAGAACCTCCTTCCGGTTCATTGTTTTGGGATCTCAGGTATCTGCCCGGATCCCCGATAAATTCCTTTCCGGACACCACAGCCCCGGCTCTATAACCCATGGCATGTCCATCCGAAGTCCAGTAATGGATGGGTTTGGCTTCAATTTTGGCACTGCTTCCGCCTGCCGCCAGGACAATGGCTTTGGTTTTAAATACATATAGATCTCCTTTCACACCGTGAAAGCCGATCCCCCCCGCGATGACCCCATCCTGGTTGATCAATTCTCCCATCACGATCCGGTCAATGATCCGGACGCCGGCATTAAGGACGTGCCGGCGAAGCGTCGGCGCATATTCCCGGTGCTTCATGCAATGATGTTCGGTTACGCCGTAGCGGCCGCTGAGTATGTTGCCGCCCTTACGGTAGAATTTTACGCCCCATGATGACAGGTCATTATATCTGTCAATGGAATCCTCCAATAAAATCCGGCACCAGTCCCTGTTGACAAGATATTCGCCGGCTTTCGCCATCTGGGTGATCCAGGACGCCATATCCTGATGGATGGCAGGATCAAAAAAAGTGAAATCCCCTTCAGCGAAGTGGGTCGCGCCTGATTTTCCGGCATACCCCTTATCCACCAAAATAACGTTATCAACATATTTTCTGGCGTTGACTGCGGCGAAAAGACCGGCAAATCCCCCGCCAATAACCAGAACATCAGCTTCTATTATATTTACAGCCATCAACCACTTACCTCCGATAAATCAAAAGACATTAAACCCGTTCTTTATGCAGCGTGCGTGAGTAGAGTTGTTATTAAATTAAATATAATCTTATATTATGAACGATTATCCTTATTAGTACAATACGTTCATATAAAAAGTCAATGGAAAATATAATACAAAAATAAATATTGACATCATAAAACAAAAGAGTTTATAAATAACCATATTCGTTCTTAAATAAAGAACAAAATAGCACCATCCATTTAACAAGAAAAGTAAAACGCACGGCTTAAGAAAAGGTAAAGACCATGATCCGAGATCTTTTGGTACAGGCTGAAAAAGTTGCTGCGATTGTTGGAAAAATAACGGCGCTTTCCGGCGCTGTTATTCTAATGGCAATGATGCTTCTCACGGTTATAGATGTGCTGTTGCGATTTCTTTTTCACCGGCCCATTATGGGCGGTCTGGAAATAATCCAGGTCATGATGGTGTCCATTTCGTTCATAACGATGATATATAGTACAATCCAAAAGAGTCACATCAAAGTTGATATTCTGACCAGCTATATTCCAAAACCAATACAACAGATTATTGACAGCATCTTTTATGTAATCTGCATTGTATTCTTTGTGATCATAAGTTGGAAAAACTTTGGGGCCGCCCTTCACTTAAAAAAGGTGTGCCAGATGACCGACATCCTGGAGATTCCCATTTATCCTTTCTATCTGCTGATTTCGGCAGCATCAACAATCTTGATGCTGCTATTGTTACTATATTTACTCCATATCATTCTTAGGACAGAAGAAAAATGAGCCCTGAATTAGTAGGTATTATCGCGATTCTCATACTGATCGGTACCTTATTATTGCGCGTCTGGATTGGTTTGGCCATGGCGTTGGTCGGTTTCTTCGGCTTCTGGTATTTAATGAACTTTGAAGCTGCGGCGGAATTACTGGTGGTGGTTCCTTACCGGGTTCTGTCAGACCATAACCTTTCTGTGATTCCCTTGTTTATTCTGATGGGGGTTCTTGTCTCTAAAACGGGGATCAGCAAAGACCTTTATAAGGCCGCCAATGCATGGATAGGGCCCGTAAAGGGGGGACTGGCAATGGCAACATGTGTGGCCTGTGCCGCGTTTGCGGCCATCTGCGGCACCAGCCTGGCCGGAACCGTTACCATGGCTCAGATTGCCGTACCGGAAATGAGAAAATTTCATTACAAAGAATCATTATCCAGTGCCTCTGTTGTTGCCGGAGGGACCCTTGGTATTCTAATTCCACCGAGTCTGGGCTTCATCATGTACGCCATTCTTACGGAGGAATCTGTCGGCATGCTGTTTATGGCCGGATTTCTGCCGGGGATACTGATGGTGGTTTTATTCATGATCGCCATATTTTTCCTGACCATTATAGACCCCAATATAGCACCGCCCGGCCCCAAAGCGGATGTGGCCCAGAAACTGACGTCTCTTAAGCACACATGGACAATGATTGCGCTGTTTGTACTGGTGATGGGAGGGATATACGGCGGTATTTTTACGCCCACAGAAGCCGGTGCCGTGGGGGCTTTCGGTGCAATGGTGATATGTGCATTGAAAGGACAGCTCAATTTGAAAACCCTGCTGGACTCCCTCACGGATACGGTGAAAACAACGGGGATGATTGTAACCATTGTATTAGGCGCTTTTATCTTTATGCGGTTTTTAACCATCACTCATTTGCCTTTTGCCATGGCGGAAACCATCAATTCAGTTTCTTTGCCGCGGTATGCCATACTGGCCATAATTATAATAATTTATATCCTGCTGGGAATGATACTGGATATTATCGCAGCCATCACCCTTACGGTTCCCATTGTTCACCCTACCATTGTCGCTTTGGGCTTTGATCCTGTCTGGTATGGGGTGGTGATGGTGATCGTCATGGAGATGGGCATGATCACGCCGCCAATCGGAATTAACGTGTTTGTCCTTTCCGGCATAACCGGCACGCCTGTAAGTGATGTTTTCAGGGGGGTGTGGCCTTTTGTAGCGGCCATGCTGGCGTGTATCATCATCCTGACGATCTTCCCGCAGATTGCGCTGTTTTTACCCAGTTTGATGTAAGCGAAAAAAGACTATGCCCCAATACAATAATTCCATTGAAAGGGCCGCAAGAATTCTGGCACTGTTTACGGCGGCCCGCCCGAAATGGGGGACGTCTGAAGTTTCCCGAGAGCTTGAAATTTCAAAAACAACCACATACAACATCCTGGCGACCCTGGAGAAAACCGGATTCCTGACAAAAGATGAAGACGGCAAACGATATGGGCTCGGGCAAAAACTGTGTTCACTGGGTGCCATCACGTCCGCGAACAACCCGCTCAGTCAGAAAGCCGCCGGTTTGGTTCAGCAGCTGTCTTCAAGGCTTGGTACATCATCCCGGCTAGGGATATGGGATACGGATGCCGTCATTATTATCTTTTCCGGGTTTTCCATTAATGCACCACAGCAGCCTTCATTCCAGGCGGGGCCCAGGGTTTCGGCACACGGCACAGCCCTTGGCAAGGCCATTCTGGCCTACATGGATACCGATGAGGTAAGCCTGTTTCTCAACCGGTCAAATTTAGTGGAATATACATCTAAAACAAAAACCCAAAGATCAGAAATCCTGGAAGATCTGCGGATGACAAAAACAAGGGGGTACGCGATCTGCGATGAAGAGATGATGTATGGGGGCGCTGCCATTGCCGCACCGATATTCGACAGAGCCAATCGCGTTACCGCCGCCATTACGGTTTTAGGAAATGTGGAGCAGATTCTGGGTGCCGATCAAAACCGCATTATCAGTGAATTACGCTCCATTGCGATGCAAATTTCCCAAAGCATCGGGTATGGATATTAACACAATCCGAAGGAGATCCCATGGACGCAGCAACTCAAGATATTTCAACGAAATGGCCCTATCCCGTACGGTATGAAGAAGAAATTGAGGACCAGGCCGATGTGCTCATCATTGGGGGCGGCATCGCCGGTTGCCATGCGGCGCTTTCCGCATTAAGAAAAGGCTCCCGTGTGATCGTCGTGGATAAATCCGCTGTAAAAATCAGTGGGTCAGGGGGAATCGGCGTGGACCACTGGCACGGTGCCATCGGCAATCCATGCTGTACCATTACGCCTGAAGAATGGATTGAACAGGTGGATGAATACGACTATAAAGTCACCTCCGAATTCGGACTCGGTCCTGTTTGTTATATTCTGGGAAAGGAAAGCTATGACGCCATGGTGGAGGTTGAAGAACTGGGCGCCCAGGTCCGGGATGAAAACGACGTGTTCAAAGGGGCTGATTTCAGAGATGATAAAACAAAATTGATGTTCGCTTATGACTATGACGGAAAACACTGCGTTCGGGTCTTTGGATCCGGAATCAAAGCCGCCTTGTACAAGGGGTTAAAAAAAGCCGGTGTCAAATTTTATGAGCATGTCATGGTAACCGGACTGCTCAATGAGAACGGGAAACAGGGAAACCGTGTGGTGGGGGCCACGGGTGTTAACGTCCGTACCGGGGAATTCATCGTTTTCAAGGCAAAGGCCACGGTGATCAGTTCAGGACGCGCCAATCATATCTGGAATTTTTCAACGGAAAAGGTCGGATTAGGCGAGTCGCCGGGCGACCCCAACTGCGCCGGTGACGGCTTTGTGATGGCCTACCGGGCCGGAGCGGAACTCACAATGATGGAAGCCAGCCTCCCTGTCACGAGCCCTGGTTTTTTTCCAAGATACGGCCAAGGGAATTCCCATAACACATGGTATGCATGCACATTGGTGGATGCCAACGGAAAAGAGATCCCCTGGGTAGACCGGGATGGAAACCAATTGGAAACCGTTTCTCAGCGATACCGGACCCAGCCTGGGCAAAAATTTTTTTTATTTTCACGCCACTATCCGTTCATGCCGTTTAAATACCGTGGTCCCTCAATGATTCTTGATCTTGAAAAAAGGATCATGAGCGGTGAATTTACCCTGCCGCTATACGCAGACCTGCCGGGAATGCCGGAACACGAGCGCCGGGCCATATTTGGCCTCATGGTGGGGAATGAGGGCAAAAGCCGGATCCCTGTCTATGATGTGTACACCAAGGCAGGATTTGATCCGGACAAAGACCTGCTCCAGAACCGGGCCCTTCCGGTTGAGTGCCTGAAAGGCCAGAAGCCGGAACCCAAGGTAAAACTGGCACCGCAGCCCAGGAATTTCGGATTTGTGGGGGGGTACGGGGGGCTGGTGTTTGACTGGGACTTGAAGACCACACTGGACGGGCTTTATGTTGCAGGAGAACCTTTGGCCGGAGGTGCCAATTACGCAGCGTCTGTCACGTCCGGACGATATGCCGGCAGAAAAGCCGCACAATACGCTATGGGCAATAGTAACGATTCCCAAATCTCCAGAGAACAAGTGGAAAATGAAAAGAAACGGGCCTATGAACCGATCAAGCGGACAGAGGGGATGGGATGGAAGGAATTTCAGACCGGATTATGCCGAATCATGCAGGAATACTGCGGTGAATACAAAACCAAAGAGACTCTGGACCTGGCAGGACAATGGTTATCCAATATCCGTGACAGCGAGGCGTCAACTGTTTTAGCCAGAAATCCCCACGAATTACAGCGCTCCTTAGAGGTCCTGATCAGCCTTGAAATGAGCCAGGTCATTGTTCAGGCGTCACTGGCGAGAAAGGCCAGCAGTTATGATTTGGGATTTAACCGGATCGACTATCCAAACGTCGATCCTGATGAATGGAAAAAATATCTTACCATCAAATCTGAAAACGGGCAGACCGTATATGGAGAACTGCCGCTCAACTACTGGTTAAAACCGCCTTATGCCCCAACCTATGCCGAAAACTATGAAAAACATTGTTCGCTATAGGCCTTTTTTTGCCAAGAATAAAATGAGGAAAATCAGATGACACATATAGCTTATGCGGTCCCGAATACGGCGACTTTAGGTCAGACCATTGTCATTGACCCGGAATATTGCGTTGGATGTAACGCCTGTGTAGATGCGTGCCGATGCCAGGTTTTTTTGCCCGGCCCGGTCAAAGGCGGCCCGCCGGTGATCATGTACCCTGACGAATGCTGGTTATGCGGGTGCTGCGTTGAGTCCTGCCGGCAGGAAGATGCCATCCGCTTTGTGCATACCTTAAGCCAACGGGTCAACTGGAAGCGGAAAGATACCGGAGCATTTTACAGAATCGGCATGTGCAATCCACCGCCGCCCAATACCAAGCCGTTGGTTCGGTAATTTCATCCGCGCATTGGCGTGTTGGAATAAGCAGATTCCCTGCAACCACCCCGGTGACTGGCCCGGGTTAACTTAAAATAATACATAACTTCAATAAAATGTAGGGATTTAGGCTGAAGGGGTTTAGGGCTGTGCATCCCTTCAGCCTAACCACCTTCAGCCTAATTACCTTTTCTACATTAAATTTACTAACGATATCCCAATGTCATAATCCAATCACCCCGGTGACCGGCCGGGCAGGCGTTGCATTTTTTCTTAACGGCTGATAAGATGCCGCATCTTTTGTTCGTTACCAGCGTTTAATTCAACAGGCAAAAAAGGAGAGCGATAATGAAACATCATTTGTTTGTTCTGATACCCGCCCTTGTATCTTTACTATTGCTGCCCGGACTCTGCATGGCCGAACCATCCGGAAAACTGATCATTTTCCATGCCGGCAGCCTGACCGTCCCCTTTGCAGACATTGAAAAGGCCTTTGAAGCCGCATACCCAGAGGTGGACGTTCTCCGGGAAGCCGGGGGCAGCACCAAAATGGCCCGGTTGATCTCAGAGGTGGGAAAGCCGGCCGACATCATGGCCTCTGCCGACTATACGGTCATTGACAACAACCTGATCCCCGGCTTTGCCCAGTGGAATGTCCGGTTTGCCAGCAACCAGCTGGTGTTGTGCTATACGGAAAACAGCCGGTCCGCCGATAAAGTCAACAGCGATAACTGGTATGAAATCCTGGCTGAAAAAGGCGTGGAATGGGGGCACTCGGACCCGAACCTGGACCCCTGCGGCTACCGCAGCCTCATGGTCCTTCAACTGGCTGAAAAATTCTATAATATTCCCGGCCTTTACGACAAGCTTCTGGCCAACCGCCCCCAAAAGAATGTGCGGCCCAAATCCGTGGAACTGGTGAACCTGCTTAAAACCGGCCACATGGATTATGCCTGGGAATATCTGTCCGTGGCCATCCAGCACGAACTTAAGTATGTTA
Organism: uncultured Desulfospira sp.; assembly: GCA_963663165.1. Lineage (GTDB taxonomy): Bacteria > Desulfobacterota > Desulfobacteria > Desulfobacterales > Desulfobacteraceae > Desulfospira. Next base: position 3,757,795 of record OY760175.1, read on the forward strand.
CCTTGAACGATCACATCAACCTGGGCAATTATAAATACGACGAATTCTACAAACAGGCCGCCGTTGAGGTCACCGGGAAAAAACCGGGCACCTTCACCACCAAAAAGGGAAAATCCTGCACCTATGGGATTACCATGATTAAAGATGCGCCCAACCCCGAAGCGGCCCAGGCATTTCTGGCCTTTTTGCTCTCCCCGGACAAGGGATTGAAAACCCTTAAAGAAATGGGGCAGCCCCCGTTTATCCCGGCCCGGGTACCCACCGATGAAATGGCAAAGAAACTGCCGGCCGCCATTTCAGGGCTTGTAGAGGTCAAAAACTGATTGATGGGTAAACCCGACCGTATGGGCAGGCTGTTCATGATGTTCAGCCTGCCTGTGATTTTGTTTTTAACCGTTCCCCTGATCAAGATGATCACCGGGCCCACCCCTGGCCTGCTCTTTGAGACCCTGGCGGATAAAGATGTGCTGGCCGCCATTGCCCGCTCCCTTGGGCTCTCTCTTGCGGCAGGCGTACTTGCCTTTGGACTTGGGACCCCGTTAAGCTATCTTCTGGCCAGAAAAGAGTTTTGGGGCAAAAAAATCATTGAGGGCATTATTGACCTGCCCGTGATGATTCCCCACCCCGTGGTGGGCATTGCCATTTTAAGCCTGGCCGGACGGACCCATCCCTTTGGAAAATTTTTGTCCAGTATCGGCATTCAGATCATGGGAACCCAGACCGGGATTATCACGGTGCTGGTGTTTGTGGGCATCCCTTTCTATGTCAACACGGTAAAGGCCGGGTTTGAAAGTGTGCCCATCCGCCTTGAATACGCATCAAGGACCCTTGGGGCCGGCACCTTTGAAACCTTCCGGCGGATCACCCTGCCCCTGACCTGGCGGCACATGGTTTTGGGCATCATCATGTGTACGGCCCGGGCCATTTCCGAATTCGGGGCCGTGGTGATCGTGGCCTACCACCCCATGACCGCACCGGTGATGATTTACGAGCGGTTCACCGCCTATGGCCTGAAATATTCCCAGCCCGTGGCGGTTTGGCTGATTCTGTTGTCCCTGCTCCTTTTCATTGTCTTGAGAATGCTGTCCAGATCTGCTGTCCAATATCACAGGTAAGCCATGATCCGTCTTGACCACATCAACCTTTCCTTTCCCGGATTCTCCCTTGAAAACATCAACCTGGATATCCGGGAAAAGGATTTTTTCGCCCTGATCGGCCCCACCGGCTCGGGCAAGTCCCTGGTGCTGGAAATCATCATGGGCCTGGTCTCCTTTTCTTCAGGGAATTTGTTGTTCAAAGACCAGGATCTGGGGCGGGTGCCGGTCGAAAAAAGACAGCTGGCCCTGGTTTATCAGGATTTTGCCCTGTTTCCCCACCTTACGGTGGCCGGCAATATCCTCTACGGCATCCGGTATCACGGCATTGAAAAAGGCCAGGGCCGCCAGCGCCTCAAGCATCTGGCAACCACCCTGGGGCTGGAAAGGATTCTTGGCCGAAAGCCCCACAACCTAAGCGGCGGGGAAAAACAGCGGGCGGCCCTGGCCCGGGCTTTGATCCTGAACCCCGCGGTTCTGCTGCTGGATGAGCCCTTATCTGCCCTGGACCCGGAATTCCATGCTGAAGCCAAGAACCTTCTCAAACAGATCCACCAGGACATGGACATGACCATTGTCATGGTCTCCCACAATTTCAGCGACGTTATGTACCTGGCCAACCGGGGGGCGGTGATCCACCAGGGCCGCATCTGCCAGACCGGGGATATCACCACCCTGTTTGAAAAACCCGACTCCCTGTTCACGGCCCGGTTTGTGGGCATGAAAAATATTATGCCGGCCCGGGCCGCCAATGGAAAACTTCGCATAGAAGGCTCAGACGCCATTATGGCAACCAGCACCCATGGCCCCGGCACAATACAGGGCTGCATGGGAATCCGGCCCGAAGATATTGTGTTTATCCCCGAGGGTGCCCCATTCTCCGGAAACCCTGCCAACCGGTTTCAAGGGACCATCACCCATATCGCAAATCAGGGCATGTTTGTGGAACTTCACATGGCCGCCTGCGGGCTCACCTTTGAAGCGGCCTGGCCCCGGCGGTATTTAAAGGACCATCATCTGGATATCGGCCGGCAGGTCAGCTTTGCCGTAGCGCCGGAAGCCGTGCATGTGATCCCGGCATCCCCATAAACCTTTCTTAAATATTGCTTCCCTCAGGGCAAATTAATCTGGTATAGGTGATTAGATTTTATCCAACCTTTAACAGCAATTGTAATCATCTGGACCCATGAACACCAGCACACCAGCACATTCTGCCAAATTGAATTTATCCCGGTCTCCGGTGCCAAAAGGAGAAGTCTGGCTTGGCACTGAGTTTATGGCCAAAGCAGGCCTTCAAGATACCCTTGACAATCACCTTAAAATTGCTGAACAGCTCGGGCAGGATATCGTCTGCCTTCCGGTTGCCCTGGACACCAGCAGCAAACCGCCACTGGGATACCGGTATTTTACCCCGGATGATATCCGGACGGCCGCTGCAGGCAGCCGCCGGTTTATTGCCGCTGCCGTTGACGGCCCTTTCCAGGAGCTGGTGAACCAAAAGGGACTGATGGCGGTTTTGACCGGATGGATCAGTGATCGTGACGCACTGCAGGATGCCTATGCCGCCGAACAGGAAAAAACCATGGCGTTAATTCAAGAAAGCATGGAAAACGGTGCTGACGCTATCATTATCATGGATGACCTTTCCGGAGACCAGGGGCCCATGATCAGCCCTGATGATATCGACATGATGTGTTCCGGCTTTTATGAAGCAGCGGCAAACCGGGTCCATGGTGCCGACAGGCTTGTGCTGCTTCATTGCTGTGGAAAAATCACCGGGCTTGCCAGGGTAATCGGCAAATGGCAGCTCGACGGCTTTGCCGCAGTTCAACATCAGGCCAATGATCTGGTTCACCTTCAGTCGCTTTTTCCCTCATGCATTCTTATGGCAGGGATAGACGGGAATCTTCTTGAAGGCCCCCTGACCGATGCAGCACAGGACGAATTTAGAACCCTGACCCAACAACTGCTCAAAACCGGCCGCTTCATTCTCAGCTCTGCCTGCGGACTCTACAGCGGCACCTTTTTTGAAAGAATCCGGCACCTGTATAAAATTGCCGACCAGCAGATTTAAATTCTTGGCTGCCCTTCTGACGACAGGTCCATGATCTTTTGACCCTACCGGATGCCTTCCATTCCGTGGTGCAATGTCCGGATTAATGCCTGAATAGTTACAAACTATCTATTATTTTTTGTAACACCGGGCAACATCCCCCCTCTCATAATCTATATATATATAAATACGCAGATCAACCCCAACAAGCCTTGTATTTATGGGGTGATCACCCTAATTATGGCTAAATTTACGCCATATTTCTACGTCCGTTAAAAATCCCTTGACAGAGTTATATAGATAACTTTATATATGTTTAATATACCACAACCATAGGCTAACCCGCTTTCCGAAACAGACCAATAAATAGAAAGGAATCTATAATGTTTAATGATTTAATAAATGCGGTGACCGGCATGAAGGAACAGGAAGCACTTGCCATCACAAAAGAGCTGCTGGACAACAACGCCGATCCTGTGGGCTTGCTGGATGCCTGTACCCAGGCAATGGAGACGATTGGAGAAAAATTTGAAGCCGGTGTTTATTTCCTTCCTGAACTGATGATGGCCGGTGAAATGCTCAAACAGATTTCCGATATTGTCAAACCCATGATCAAAACCCGGACAAAAAACGAAAACGCCGGCAAAGTTCTCATTGGGACCGTCCAGGGAGACATTCATGACATTGGGAAAGACATCGTTACCTTTCTTCTGGATGTAAACGGCTTTAATGTCCGTGATATCGGAATCGACGTCCCGCCGGAAACCTTTGTAAAGGAAATCCAGGATTTCAAGCCCCAGATTGTCGGCATGAGCGGCCTCCTTACCCTGGCCTACGATGCCATGAAAGATACGGTTGCCGCCATAGATAAAGCCGGGTTGCGAAATGATATCAAAATTATCATCGGCGGCGGCCAGATGAGTGATAAAATTGCTGACTACGCCGGGGCGGATGCCTGCGCAAAAGACGCAATGGACGGCATCAACACGATTAAAAAATGGGTTGCCAACGCATAAAGGCCGCCATGTCTGCGGGCAGGGTTACCAAGGCCGAAAACCACGATTGACATTTTAAAAGAATCACAGGGTCTATTGTTAAACGATCCCATAAAGGAACCCATCAGCAAATGGAAACCATAGTTACAAACGGTGATCATAAAGTAACCATCTCCCATGACGGCCCCACCATTATGATCGGTGAAAGAATCAATCCGACCGGCAAGAAAAAAATGGCTGAAGCTCTGAGAAAAGGCGATCTTCAAATTGTCAGAGAGCAGGCTGTTTCCCAGGTTGCTGCCGGCGCCCAGATATTGGACATCAACGTTGTCACCGAAGGGGTTGATGAAATCGAACTGCTTCCCAGGGTTATTGAAGCGGTTCTTGAAGTGGTTCAGGTCCCCCTGTGCATTGATATCAACAATCCCAAAGCTCTGAAAAAGGCGCTTGAGGTTTATCCCGGCAAAGCGCTGGTTAACTCGGTATCGGCTGAAAAAAAATCCCTGGCCGAGGTGCTGCCCCTAATCAAAAAATACAATGCCGCTGTTATCGGCCTTGCCCTTGATGATGGCGGCATACCAAAAACAGCACAAAAACGCCTTGAAATTGCAAAACTGATTGTGGAACAGGGCGAGGCTGCCGGCATTGGGAAAGAAGATATAGTGATTGATTCCCTGTGTCTGGCATTGGGCAGTGATGACCAGGCCGCAACCGTAACACTTGATGCTGTGCGAATGATCAAAGAAGAACTGGGGGTCAATCAGACCCTTGGCGCCAGCAATGTCTCCTTTGGCCTGCCGGCCAGAATGGAAGTCAACAAGGCGTTCCTGCCCCTTGCCATTGCCAACGGAGTGACCTGCCCGACGGTCAACCCCAACCATGTCGGGGCCACCATTATGGCAACGGACCTTGTTTTAGGGCGGGACCGCTTCTCCATGCGGTATATCAAAAATTATCGGCAGAAAAGCGGCCCGTCTGACGTTTAAAATCAATTGTAAACCCCATATTCTTTTGTCGTTGTCTCCATAATCTTCACATTCTCCGGTTTGGCTTCATCCGGGATACCTACGGCACCGTCCATGATAAAGCCGCCATCTTTTCCAACGACATCAATCAATTTTTTGCAATATTCCTCAACCATTTCCGGAGTCTCCATAATCAGCATTGATGCAGGCACATTTCCTCGGATACACACCCGGTCTCTTAAAACTTCTTTGGCTTTAAAAAGGTCTGTTCCTTCAAAATGGTAGATGGCCTTTCCGGCAGGTATGTCCTTTATTATCTCCAGGCGTGAATCACATTTCCCTTCCCAAATCGGACAAGGAACCAAATCATGATTGATGAATTCCATCATAAGCTCACGAAGCGTCGGCCAATAAAAGGTTTTGAATTGATCTGGAGACATGAATCCGTCCAGACCTTTGTGCAGGGGCATAAAGATGTAGGGAATACCGGAATTCTTGGCATCAGCAATAGCGGACCGGGCTAAAACAGGCAGGGCCTTCTCCAAAGCCATAAGAAGTTTTTCCGGATGTCTGTACATATCCAGCATAATGCCTCTGGTGCCACGAAAATTATCCCCAAAATAATCAAAGGGCGCATAGGCAGTGGCCCCAAACATATGCGGAAAGCCAAATTCATCCATCTCTTTTCCAAACGCGCCGGCTTTCGCCGCCCATCGTTGCCCTTCGGCGCCGGCCTCAAGCAAGGCTTGAAGCGCCGAAGTTATTTCCGGCAGACCTAGCATAGCGGCAGATTTCGGGACTCTCAGGTAATACTGGCCCGGTAGATACGGCAACTTTTTCAGGCCATCAAGGGTTCCACAAATGCGGGGAAGATAAAACCGGAGCATGAAATCTGTCGGATCGAACAGATAGACATCGTATTCATCAGCTGTCATGTATTCTTTTTCCACCACCTGGAAAGAATGATCAACCGGAACACCGTAACCCGGCCTTTTCACCTGATTAAAGTCAAGAATTCCCATGAGGGGGCCCAGGCCAAAAAGCCCGTAAGGATTCAGATACTGATCCGGTTCATATTCCAAGATCGCTTTCTTTGTAGCATCTCTCAAGTTGTCATAATCATGCATGTAGTCCTTGCATGTCATTCCAGCATATTTCGCGGGGAAAAAGCTGAACATAGGAACAAAGGGGACACGATCCGGCTTTTTCAATTTGGCAGCGTCATCAATCCTTTTCATCCGTTCTTTTTTCAATAATTCAATTTTATTCTTCTCCATCATCTTTGAACCTCCACCTTTTGAGGACAGGCATTAGCAAACGCCATAATCGAATACCGCTTTTGTCATTGCTTCAACATTTTCTATTTTCGAATCAGGTGGGACACCGTCTACTGCCCCGTCCACAATGAGCCCCCCCGTGTCTTTGAAAGTATCTATAAGATTCTTTACATAATCTTCAACTTCCGATGGGTTGCCTGTAACAAGCAAGTGAGATGGAACATTCCCCCAAAAGCACATCATATCTCCCAATATATCCTTGAACTTTTTAAGATCAATGGCATCAAAATGGCCGGCAATTTTTCCGGGCGGAAGTGTTGCCAGATATTTTAACCGGCTGGTATAATTACCTTCGAAGAATGGAACCGGTGTTAAATCCGCATCAATGAGCTGCAAAAGAAGATATTCCAGGGAAGGCCAATAAAATTTTTTAAACTGTTCATCGGACATGAATCCATCGGCCCCCTTATGAAGCGGAATAAAAACCATTTTGCTGTCACTGAGTTTTGCAGATACGATGGACGCCTCGGTCCTTTCAGGGGTAAACACGTCAATCATCTTGATCAGCTTATCCGGCTGACGGTACATATCAAGGATGGTGCCTTTTAATCCCCTTAAATCATCCGCAATCCAGTCAAACGTTGTTTTGGCTACAGCAAACCCCATACTTGGAAACCCCATTTGCCTAAGATCATCTCTAATGCTGGTATGTGCGTTATGGCATTGTTGCATTTCACTGCCAAAATCTAAAATTGTCTCAAGTAAATTTTTCATCTCCGGTGAATTTATGAAATTCCCAAGCCCAAACATCAGTGATGACCCGCTTGAGAACAGATAAAGCGGCGGCAATTTTTGAAGGGGCACCAAACTCGCTGCAATCCGCGGCCATAATTTACGGATTATAAATCCATCCGGATTTTTTAAAATTTCATCGTATTCATCTGCCTGCAGGTACTCCTTTTCCATATACTGATAACAGTTGTCATCATCAAGGTGTCGGCCCGGCCATTTATAAGTTTGAATGCCTATCAGATCCATGGCAGGAGCCGGCAGAATCGAGAGGGTCTGGGGGGCCATATCCCAGTTTAATTTCGCCAGGCCGGTTTTCCATGCCTTGGCCAGTTTTGCGTAGTCATACATGGCTTCCCTGTTGGAAATCCCCCCGTATCTGGTTAAAAAAAAGCCGGCCAGGCTGACAATTGGAACTCTATCGGGCTTTTTCAGTTGTATGGCGTCATTTATCCTTTTTAACCTTGAATTATAAATTTCATCTTTTTCCAGATTTGAGAATTCTTCACCCATCTTGTTTCTCCGTATTCGCATTGCAATGTGTTTGGATCCTGACCCAGATATTTCGGGCTAAACAATTTTTTTTACCATGTTCGCGCCCCAGAGAATGAGATCTACTATCAATACAATGATTAAAACAACAAAACCAAACAATTCAAGGCACATGAATATGTACTTGGGGAGATATAGAACCGCGCTGAAATTTTGAATACTGTACTCGTAATAGGCCTGAACACCGGCTGCGGATACCATAAATACAGTTAAGGTTAACATGCATAAATAATTTAAAAAATCAAAAACCGGCTGAATTTTTTCAGGAAACAGATCATACAGCAAAGACATTGAAACATTTTTTTTCTGGGCCTGCACATTGGCAAGAGATAAAAAAACCAGGGGGACCATTGAAAGTTGAACGATTTCGTATGAGCCCAATAAACCGGTTCCCATTGCGCGCAAACAGACCTCGGCCACAAGAACCAGCATCATCACCACTAAAAATAATGACCCCAGCGTGCTGAAAAGGTATGAAAGTCCACCGACGCCTTTTTCCAGCTTTAAGAAAAAATTATCCATACACCATCTCCAATGAATTGACTGCCTTTACTGTACCTATGGCTTAAAATAAACGCTTTCATAACAGATGCTTATATATTTTTCAGCACGTTTGGCAATTTTATAAACCACCAGGCTTTAAAGTCGCCTGCCCTTTTCGTATTTAATAAAGAGCAGGCGCGACTGCTTATCAGACAGGTTGCTGGCTCTATCAGTTTTTATACTTTTCCAGATTTTTCATAAACGCTTCTGTGGTTTCCCTTGCAGGCCGTTTTCTTTTTTCCTCCAGCTTATACCATTGTTCCCAGGCCGCATGGGCTTTTTCCGTCCACTTTTCGGCCTCTTCCAGCGGAATTGTATAGGTGGTATCGCTGAATTCAGACTTGGCTCTTTTAACACAACTAGAGACAACATCGTCGTACCATTCATCCAGCCTGGCACCGAATTTGGTACCGCACTCATCCATAACTTTTTTCAAGTCATCTGAGAGGCCGTTGTATTTGGATTTATTCATCACAATGTACAATGCCGGCGAGTATAAATTAACGATGGTGTAGTTCTTTGTCACATCCCAAAGATTGTAATCATTTACCGCAGTAAATGAAAATACATAACCGTCAATCACATGTTTGTCCATGCTCTCCCATGTTTCTGTAATCGGAATATTCATTGGTTGAGCGCCTGCATTTTTCATAAATTCCGTCTGGGCTCCGGGTGAGACTCGAATTCTCATGCCTTTGAGATCCTCAAATGTTTTTACCAGTTTGTTGGTGGTACCGATGACAGCCCCACCGCCAATGGCTTGAAGCGCAAAGACCTTAACATCTTTCCATTCCTTCTGGTATGCTTCATTTGTTCTCCAAAGCTCCATGAGCGCTTTACTTCCAACCGGTGCATTGGGAATATCCATCATCGGCAGTGTTGTCATGGCGGTTAACGGGTGGATTCCGGGAGTCATGGTTGCTGTGGTATAGGCAAGATCGGCCACCCCGTTAACGACTGAAGAAAAGGCCTGTGGCGGCGGGCATAAGGTGGGGCCGCCAAAAACAGTAATTTTAAGTCTTCCGTTTGATTTTGCTGCAACATCATCTGCAAAATCCTGAACCATTTGAGCGGCCACGCTGCCCGGCGCATTCGGGATGGTCATTCGAAGCTCCTGGGTCTTGGCGACAAGCGATACCGGAAGGCAGACAAGAACAATTAGAGCGACAAAAGGAATAATCATAGTTTTTTTGTGCATGGTTTTCTCCTTTGGTTTGTTTGGCTTACATCCACATCTAAATCAGCTGATATGAAAGGTTGTTATATTAATCAACTATCCACATTCAGCCATTACCATTTATCCTTGCATACTATTGGGTAAAAACATTACAATCTCGGGAAATAAAAAAATAACAAACGAAAAAATAAGAATGCATATAATATAAGGAATCACTGCCAGCATTAACCCTTTTAACTCAATCTCATCAGAAATTCCTTTGACGGCAAAGAGCACCATACCGACAGGGGGTGTAATTAATGCTGTTTCTATGAACACGACGATCATAACGCCAAACCAGATCGGATCAAATCCCAGTTTCCTGACAATAGGGAAAATGATGGGAACGGTCAGAGTAAGAATAGACATTGAGTCCATTACACACCCTAAAACAAAATAGGCCATCACGATACAGACGAAAACCGCCGTAGGGGGGAATCCCAGGTTGCCTATCCAATTGGACAGACTAGCAGGCAACCCGGATATGGCCAGAAAATAGTTCATGATCATGGCACCGATCAAAATAATAAACGCCATGGCGCTTGTTAAGCATGCATCTTTAATAGCCGTCATGAATTTTTTAGCTGACATATTGCGCGATACTATCCCATAGACAAGAACGATAAACGCCCCGACTCCCGCGGCCTCAGAAGCGGTAAAAACACCTTTATAAATTCCGCCGATGATCACAACAAACACGCATAAAATAGGCAGGATATCAAAAAATGCACCCACGCGCTCTTTCAGACCATGACGTTTGCCTTTAGGGGCTGCCCCAGGACGAATGGTAACGATAATCAAGGCTGTCGCCATATACATTGCCAAAAGCAACACCCCCGGTATAAACAATGCCAACAGGACCTTTCCAACCGACTGTTCCGTAAGAATGGCATAAATTACAGCGATAACACTGGGGGGAATCAGAATCCCCAGACTCCCTCCCGCAACTACGGTTGCAGCAGAAAAATTCGGGTCATAATTGTATCTTTTCATATCTGGGATCGCCACTTTGCCCATGGCTGCGGAAGTTGCAAGGCTGGATCCGCTGATGGCTGCAAAAATACCGCAGGCCAACAGGGTGGCCATTGCCAGGCCGGCTTTAAAATGCCCCACCAGCTTATAGGCGGATGAGTACAGTTTTTTGGTCATTCCCCCCTGAAACGCGAACTCTCCCAAAAGGATAAATAAAGGAACGACACTGAAACTGTATGATGCAATACTGGCATACGGTGTCGTCTTGAGAACGCCAAACGCGCCTCCAAACCCGGTGATGGCCCAGGTTCCGCCGAATCCGACCAGAATCATGGCGTATCCCACCGGCAGGCGCATAAATAAAAGTATGAACAAAATTGCGATACCCGTTAATCCGATCATTTGGCTATACACGTCTTATTGCCTCATCTCTTCTTTGTTCGCCGGTATGTTCCGGAAAACGGATTTATTGATAGAATGTCACGGATGATATATAAAGTTATCTATATAACTTTGTCAAGCGTTTTTTTAAACACAAACAAACCGCTTGATTTTTAAGGATTATTTAACAATATACAAGATAAATTATTGAGCAAAAATCAATCTTGACGGTTTTGGCCAAACCATTTATATAGATAGATTATGACACCGCTTAAAAGCCAACACCTTCAAAATACAGAAATAGTGATTGACCGGCAGTCTCATGAGCCGGCCTATATCCAGATCTGTAACTTGTTAAAAGAGCAAATTGCCAAGGGGGTTTACCTGCCGGGCAGCAAGTTGCCCTCAGAGTCCGCACTGCGCCGCCTTCACAAGGTCAGCCCCATGACGGTGAGGCGTTCTATAAAAATGCTGATCGACCAAGGGGTTGTGACAACTGTCCAGGGAAGCGGCACCTTTGTCAAAGCACCGGATTTTGATCATGTCACGTTCTCCTTGAAAGAATTTTCCTATATTTTCAAAGACAGCAACCGGGCAAAGGTGAAACTGCTGGAGGTGAAGACCCGGAAAAGTGACCCGGAAACTGCCCGGTGGCTCCAGATAGAAGAAGGGACACGGGTGATTCTGCTTCGAAGGGTCCTGCTCAAGGACGGTGATCCGGTTATTTATCAGGAAGAAAACCTGGTGTATGACCCTACCCGGCCCATTATTGAGACGGAAATGGAAGTAAACAGCCTGTACGGACTTTTTGAAGGCAATGGACAGTCATTTATGAAACGGAGCGATTTGACCATCGAAGCCATGGTCCTGAACCAGGAAGAGTCAAAAATCTTAAATACCATACCGCTCCAGCCGGCCTTCAGAATCGAACATCTGTTTTATGATTTTGAAGATAAGCCCTTGAGTTGGGGGCAGTTTATTTGCAGGGGGGATCAGCTTCGGTTTAAGACAACCGTCGGGCTGGTGTAACTATAACTGAATAGTTTTACGGGAAAAAATGCCGAACAAAGAAATGGACAATCTGGTAAAACTGGGCACCCTGATCAGCGATTTAAATGAAAAGCGTGCGCTTGAACTGACGCAGCAGTTAATCTATGACGGTTCGGATCCTGTTAAAATCATTGAATATGCGCACAAAGGGATGGCGGAGGTCGGCCAGAAATATGAAAAAGAGATCTATTTTATTTCGGGCCTGGTGATGGCCGGAGAAATCATGCAGCAGATCGGGCAGATGGTCCTGCCGCTGACCGTGGGAAAGCCGTTTGGAAAAACCGTTGGAAAACTTCTGGTCGGGACAGTGGAAGGTGATATCCATTATATTGGAAAAGATATTTTCAAAGCCATGCTCAGCGGTCACGGATTTACTGTCATGGACCTGGGGGTGGATGTCACCAAAGAAAAATTTTTATCCGGTGTGCAGGAGTTTAAACCGGATATCATTGGGTTTTCCTGTCTGATCACCGCCTGTATCACCACCCTGGCGGAAACCATCACCTATCTGCGGTCCAATATTCCCAAAGAAATCGCCCCCAAAGCATATCTTGCCGGGGGGTGGATGATGGGAAGCCGGGAGTGCCGAACCATTGGTGCCGATCTGTGTACCATGGACAGCATGGAGGGGGTCCGGTTATGCCAGAAGACCATGGGGCTTGTTTAAACGGACATTTCATATAGGTACCCCATAACCACAGCCGGTTAGCGGGTGATATTATGGTAATTTGAACCGGAAATTTTCTCTTTGGCCTTAGTTTTTTTGAAGAATAACTATAAATTCTTGCCTTAAGCGGGAGGCTATTTTCATTCGATGCTCACTTTTCCAGCCGTTTTTTTCCAGTGATTGAATAAAATTCTTCTTAATGGGCACGACCCCGTTGGCTTTCCTGGATGGGTGAAGGACAAATTTATCGTTGCTTTCCGGCCATGTGATAGAATGGATGGCCCCATAAATTTCAGTCAGAATAAGTTCAAATTCTTTTGACTGTGCAAACGTTCCCCGCCTTATCAGGTATTCATTCTTTAAAATTTTCATTCAGCAGCCCCTCAACTTCATTCACCATTATGGATGCTTTTGTGTTTAGTACTTTGGAAAGAAGCAGGATGGTTTTCAATGAGGGTTGTCTTAATCCTCTTTCTAAAAGCGAAATATAACTCCGATCTAAACCGCACTCCTGGGATAGTTTTTCCTGTGATAATTTATTTGAAGTTCTGAATTTTCGGAGGACCTGACCAAATATTATTTCAGCATTCAAATTTCACCTCTCCTTTATAGCCGGATCCAGCTTACAGAGTTTTGGCCACCGCCTCTACAGACTATAGTCCGCAATATATTGATTGATAAGTCGCCCGTTATGTGTTACTGACTGTAAAAAACAAGTGAAAATGATTCAAAGGATAAAAAAACAAGGATGCTTTTTGCTGCACTCAAAATAGAAACCACCCTATCGCTGAGCAGGCTCTCAAAGGCAACGGGAATTCCTGCCAAGCGCTTAAAATATTTATAAGAAAGTCTCAGTAACGTCCTGAGAAGACTTTCAATATTTGTTGTGGGCGGCTCTTGGTTGGATAACCAAAGCGGCCCGTGGCCGTTATAACGAAACCAACAAACTGCCATCCGGATCTGATTTAGACCGGATCTTATCTGAGACCGGGCTTGAAAAAATTGAGTTAATGCCTCGCATGGGGCATTTATCAAGAGAAATCCGATCTTCCATCATGGGGAATGCTGAACAGATAGCCAAGTTGATATCACCGGCAAAAGACGAAAAAACGACACCCAAGAGGACACCCCCTGTCTTTCGTACAAAATTGGGTAGCCTCTACCAATGTGATTGCCTGGACCTGATGGAAACAATGGAGAATGACAGCATTGACCTTGTTTTTGCAGACCCGCCCTTTAATCTGAACAAATTATACCCCTCAAAGATAAACGATAATCTGAAATCCGAAGAGTATTTAAAGTGGTGTGAAAAGTGGGCCCTTGAATGTGCCCGGATTTTAAAACATGGGGGGAGCCTTTTTATCTGGAACCTTCCGAAATGGAACTCTTATCTGTCTGAATTCTTGAACCATACCCTGACATTCAGACATTGGATCTGCGTGGACATTAAATATTCTTTGCCCGTAAAAGGCAGGCTATACCCGTCCCATTATTCTTTGTTGTATTATTGTAAAGGAGAAAAGCCGGCGACATTTCACCCGGACAGACTTCCAATGGGAATCTGCCCCCATTGTTATGGTGACCTGAAAGATTATGGCGGCTACAAAAATAAGATGAACCCTGACGGGGTTAATATCAGTGATGTCTGGCTGGACATCCCGCCGGTCAGACATGCTAAATATAAAAAGCGAAACGGTTCAAATGAGTTGTCCATTAACTTGCTGGACCGGATCATTGAAATGGCCTCAAACAAGGGGGACCTTATATTTGACCCCTTTGGCGGCTCAGGCACAACCTATGCGGTTGCTGAAATAAAGGGACGGCGATGGATCGGGACAGAAATCGGGCCCGTTGAAACGATTGCCGAGCGATTTAACCACATTCATGAAGATCAGGAAAACCTGAACAGAATCAGGAAAGATATCAACGCCCTTATTCCTGATAAATACTATCACAAAAGAGTGGAAAAGGGGTTGTGGACCCCGGACTCTTTCAGGGAAAAAGCATCTTAACCGGCAACTATCCGTTCAAATACCAGATTTTTACATTTTTTACATCCCGGTTCATCGGCACCCCTCCCTGCACCGGGCTGCTATTTTGACTGGTTGTTTACCCCGGACAGGCCCCTGTTGCAATTAACAACAGGGGCATTCAAAGCGCAATAACAGCTTAACTAATTGATATATCAAAAAATAATTTTATACGCACCCGGGTGTATTTCAGATTGAAACAACCCCGGGGTTAATTAGGCATCCGGATTTTAAGCCTGCCTCATTGGCGGAACGCCGGCATTCCCGCTTTACGACACCTGAAATTCATTTTTTTTATTTTTTATTCTTCCCTGGTATACAAAATGCTTTTCCCTGTTTCTAAGAAGATCGGAGAAAAAACCTTAAACCCGAAAGAAAACAGGAGATTCTCATGAAAGCCGAAATTTTTAAATCCTTGGAAGACTTAATGACCGCCGTAACGTTTGCCGAAAAAAACCTGCATGAGGATGCCCTTATCATGATGGGCAGCCGGTCTGAAAGAAACCGGGCCCGGCAGAACAACAGAAAAGAAAATCGCCAGGAAGATTCAAGACCCCGGATGCGCCTTTAGTCCATGCCTGAAAAGGAGAAAAGCAAACCATGAAACAGGTTCTTCTGGCCACAAACGGGGAAGCGCCCTCCCCAAAGGCCTTTTTCTATGCCGTTGACTTAAGCCAAAGGGTACGGGCCCGGTTGAGTATCCTTTGTTTCATTGAAAAGGAACGGCTTGAGGCCCATTTGGTGAAAACCAGGAAAAAAGCCGTCGGCATGAGCCGATTTCTTGAGGATTCCTTCGCAGATGCCGGTCTTGCCCAGGGGGGGCTGTTTCTAGATGCAGATCAGGTCCAAAGCGGGGTCTGCCCCCCCCTCAAAGAAATGCTCAAGGGGAACATTACCGGTGTTGACTTGGAAGTAACCGTCAGCGGCGGTGATCCTGAAACCGACATAGAACCTTTTGTTGAATCCCATCGCAACGTCATCCTTACTATTCTGGATTCCTCAAAAAAAGGAGACAGCCCCGGCAAGAAAAAAGCCCTCATCAACCTGCTTAAACGAAAACTCGGGGTTCCCCTGGTTGTTGTGAAATCCGGCACGGCTGAGCCTTCCAACGCTTGAATTTCAAATAATACTGCCCCCCGTATCGCTCAGAGGGGGGCAGCCGGTATGATTTCCTGTCTTAACCCGGATGTTTCATAAAACGGTTACGATCAGGATTTTTTGCCCAGATTTTTCAATGTTTTTTTAATATAGGCCATGCCTTTACTGAAAAGGCGTTCCGCCCTTTCGTCGGGCGTACCAATTTCCTCGTCCTGGAGTGTCTCACTGCACCAGGGATACAGCGGGTCTTTTGCAAATCCCTCTCCGAGCATAAACATAAAAAAAATCATGCACAAAATTCCGGGATCACCATTGATTAACTGGGTTTCAGCCTGCGCCCGGCCCCGTTGGACAAGTTCAATCAGGGCCTGGTTTCCGGCATAGTTACATTTTTCAGGAAAGATAAGCTTTAACCGGGGCAGGATATCCGCTTCAAGGTCACCCGTGCTTTCACAGGCCTTTTCAAATTTTTCACGGCCGGCGCGTTCAAGGCTGGTAACGGCATACTCCCGGTTGGGTCCGCCAACCGTATCCAGATACGCCATGGCTTTTTCAAAAAGTGCATCGGCCCGTTCCTCCTGGTCCTCCATAGCCGGATCAGTGAGAATCTGCCCGGCCCAGGGCAACTGGCAGTCCATATCAAAATAACTGCCCAGCATAAACATCATTTCAATATAAAACTGCACCGGTCCATGGGTGGTGAGCCCATAGGTTTCAGCCCGCAGGACACCAAGCTGAACCACTTTACGGACGCCTTCTTTACCTAAGGCCTGGCTGTGGTGCGGTGCAAAGTCCAGGAGGTGTTCAATCATCCGGTCTTCAAAATTCTTCAACACCGCCTGCCGAAGGACTTCTACCTGTTGGTTACGAATTTGCAGCATGGCTTTCCCCTATGTCGGAAATTTAAATATTCAAGAATCGATTCTGTTCCGTTTTGTACTATTAAATTTTTTCATTTTGCAATGATTTTATAAAATTTACGGTCCTTAGTGGGTTATGGTTTGATTTACTTTCCCTATCAGGGTACTATTTATTCCGGCGAGGCCTGATGGTGTCCTTTAAGATTTCACCAAGTCTTTTGTCAGCAACGCACACCGGGAACAGCAGTCCTGCCAAGTTATTCAATATTTCAATTGATTACATAAAATATGAGTCGGCCCAACAAGCCGATCCTTTCAGGAGGCTGACCAAGCCATGTCAATGTCCGGTACAAAAAAGCCGAAAAAGCCAAGCGAACCGCCCAGAGCAACTGAAACAGCGCCGGTCACAGCGCCTGTTACGACGCCTGTTTCCGCTACAACCACAACTTGTCCTATAATCAAATATGAACTGGTTGATTTTATTGAAATGGTCACCCGGGACGAAGAACATTGGGTAGAGGGTGCATTGCCGGAGCCCAAAGACAAGTCGGTGATTACAAAAGGGGTGACACGGACAGATAAAGATGATTCCGGTAACTTCAAACAGTACATTAATGTGGGAAGGGATATCGAAGGCAGCGACAGCCGGCATCCGGAATATGGGCGGAAAATCACCTTCAAGGTCAGGGTCAAAAGAAGTGACGGTAAGACGGAACAGCTCAGCGGGGTAAAAGTGGTGTTTAACAGCAGCTGCGAAAAAGCCGCCACCCGGAAAACGCCCGATGCCAACATATGGCAGGACGCTGAACTGACCGGCAACCAAAAATCCGGCTTCAGCAGCCAAGGCGGTGCAGACACCCTGACCGTTTCCACAGATAACAAAGGCTGGACCCCGGCGGTAACATTTTATCTCTCCCAGTACGGCGGGGACATATTTGGCTTCACGGCCGAGTTGGATAAATCGGTTAAAACAGCAAGAAAAAGGCCGCCCAGGCGGGCCAAAAAATATATTGTCTGGCGCAAATTCTGGTATCAGTTGACCTATGGGAATTATAAATACAACGGGACTAATGATTACGAACCGCCTTCCCTGCAGCAGGCCAAAGATGCCTACAAAGAAGTGTTCGCCGAAATGGTTGAAGCCGCCGCTGCAGCCCCCCAGAAAAATGTGTTTGAAAAAGATGATCTGCCCGAAGATTTAAGAAAAAGGACCTTTCTTGAAGAGTACCAGGTCAAGCAGGGAGGCAGTACAAACGAAGTAGCCGTAATCGGCGGCCACAATAAAACCAAATTCACAGAGGCCGGGATTTACAAGAAGGATAACCCCAAAGGGACCCAGCCAAAGGCCAACCTGATTGTCTGCCAATACCAATGTGATCCCCTTGGCAAGACAGCTTTGGGGACCTTTGATGTAAAACAAGACCGCCTGGTAACTTTAGCAAAAGGTGCCGGTTCCATTGTCTGCAAACCGCCCTTGAAACCAGGTGCCCAACTGGTTGTGACGGGCAGATGGTACAAGGCAGATGGACATCAGGGAGGAAATATTGTCGATGACTGCATTGAGGTCTACAAGGAAAGGCCCTCTACCCTTACAGTCAGAGTGGATCTGACAAAAGCCACAAAACTTGACCCCCTCCATGCCCCCCCTGTTCCCACGGATGCCCATCCGGTAAAAATCAAGCTTAAGCTAAGATCAGCGGAAGATTACCTGGGCGAAAGTTTTGGTGACAGGCAGATCCTGTGCGTCTATCGACCCAGTGCAGCCAATAAGAAATCTGGATGTACGGAAGATTTCAACAACACGGTGGCCCATGAATTGGGCCATATGTTCAACCAGACGCCGAAACCGGCGGCCAAACCGCCTTCATTAAAAGACCACCCATTCCAGTACGTGGGCCACGGCGGCTCAGGCTCCCATTGCCGGAACAACGCCCAGGCAGGGGCCACCGGCGGCGTAGGCGTCTACAGCCGGAATTTTAAATCCAAGATTACGTCAAAACATAACGGAACCACTTATCTATTGGCGGATACCAGCGGATTTATTAAAGGGCATGAGGTAAAGGTGAACGGCGTGATAAAGACCATAAAGACCGTGTATAATGATGGGCTGGAATTTGATGGGCCAAATTTTGACGCACCTGTAGACTCAGTCGTTGAACAAAAATTTGATGAAGGTCTGGCAACAGGCAAGGCCCAGACAACCATCACCCATGCCGGTGCCAATACCAGTACACACCGGGTGGCCAATTCAAGGCACTTTGCCGTGGGCGAAACCGTTCAGATCGGGGCTGAAGAAAGGGTCATAGCGTCCAAGCCGAGCAATACCCAAATCAAATTCACCGCCCCCATCACAACCGCTGTTAATGCAAAGGTGGTGTCCAAGACAGACTGGAACAATCCAAGGCAGAACTACCCAAGGCCACTAGACGGGGATTGTATTATGTACCACTCATTCAGCGAGAAATGTTCAAACAAATTCTGCGACACCTGTAAACCATACCTGCAACTTCAGGAAATGACATAAAAGCCCCCTGTAATTCATGGTGCCCGGTTAAAACCGGATAAAGATAAAACAAAACCCCAAAACAGAACAAGGACAATATATGGCCACTGCAAATGATATCATTGAAAAAATATTGGGCTTTGAAGAAAAGGATTTCTACGAGGATGACCCGCCGGGTATGGAAATGCGCGAAGAGCAGCTGCTTGACCTGGATTTTTTCGGGGTAGCGGTCAATGCCCCGTCCCGGATCGAGACCCTGGAAAAGGGAGACCTGCCCCTGATCTTGGCCGCCCGCTATAGCGGTGACCGGGACTGGGAGACACCCCTTGACCGCAATTGTATCCTGTTTGGCACCAACATGCACGACGGCACGGTAGCGTTTGCCAAGGCCTTTGTCGATGAAAAAGCGCTTCAAGACCGCGGCATAAAAGAGATCGGCCCCAAAGGGCCAAAACCGCCGGGCCTGGCCACGGCAGCCGTCCAGCTGACCCGGCTGGCCCCCAAGGACCGTCTTGGCATTGCCTGGGACACCGGGATCTGGGCTCTGGGCGTTATCAACTACGACTGGCCTTCCAATACCGTGACCGTGGAACTTGCGGGAGAGGGGGAGCCAAAACCGATATTTGCCAAACCCGTTTCCCCGGAACCTGATCCAAGAGGAGAAGACCATTTCCCCTGCTACCTGCCGGTTTCCGACACCCCAAAACCGCCGGAGTCCGGCCTGTCGGTTGCGGTTGAATTTTACGAACGGGAGGGGCGCCAGCATCTGGACCTGACAGGGGCTTTTGGGGTAACCATCCGAGAGCTTCACCTGCCTGAAATTCCGATTGAACAACCCTATGCCAAGGGGGGGGAAAAAACCGTGGCCGCGGTGGTTCCTTTGACCCTGGCTGTTTTGGGAGCCAACTGGGATGAGCCCCTGCAATTTAACTGGGCTGTCCCTGTTTACGGCAGTTCCCTTGAGGTTGGAAAACAGGCTTCAGGGTACTTTGCCCTGAATGCCCTGGCCGGGGCCCGACCCCTTAATCCGGGAAAACACCTTTGCTACCTTTTCCTGGACGGCGGGATATACGGCCCTTATGGCTTCACTGTGCCGGAAATACCGAGTTTGCCAAAGGTAAACCGCTAAAAAATTAACCATAGGGGGGCCGGCAATGGCCCGGACACGTCCGGTAAAAATCATTTTTTTGATCCTGGGTCTCATTCTCTGGTTTCCCGGGGAGGGGCATGTGAGCGGATCTTTCAGTACAACCTGGGGCGACCGGTATTTCATTATTCATTTTGATAACCAGCGCCATAAAATCTACCGCCCGGAAACGGATGTGGACGGTTTGTACCGGCAGTTTCAAAAGAATTTTCTGTCAATGGTTGAGGAACAGTCCTCTAAAAGAGATAATCTGTTTGAACAGGCCGGTGCCAGAAAAATCCCCGTAACCGAGATCCGGCTTAAGTGGCCGGAAATGGTGCTGCTCTCCCCCGATGACATTGAACTGATCAACCCGGCCTCTTATCCGCTGCTGTTGTGCCTGCCGGTCCAGCCGGATAACGGCAGGGGGCTGTATCATTTTAAACTGGCATTGACCGGACCTGTCCCTGCCCGCGATCTGGAATGGCTCCACAAAGAGTTGACCCAAATGGTGTCGAAAAACGATTCCTGTCCGGACGATGATGAGATACCGCTAAACACCATTGACCTGGACGATTACCCCTATGTCAATGTGATACAAACCTATACCGGACATGCCCTTTACGCGGGCACGTTATTCCATGTGGCCCGGGACCAGACCGATTTTTTCCGGGACCAGCTCACGGCATGGATGGATCGCATCGGCCCTGAGCTGAATCGGGAAGTGAGCTGCCCCGCATTTGAAAAAGAGACCGGGGCCCACCTTATTTCGATGGACGCTGTATTTGGAAAAGACCAGGGCCTTTGTTCCGGAAACTTTAATCCCTGGGGGCCCATTCAGGATGAAGCCCAGGGAATATCTTTTTTCCGGCCCCGGGCGCAAAGCCCCAATACCATTGTTACAGCCCTGTTTGCGGCAAAAACGGATCAATGGGGGGGACTTTCCGAACGGATCACAGGGCTTTTAGAAAAACTGACCCAGGCCAACCCGGAACAGTGGCGATCGGTCAGGACCGACCTTATGATCATGCAGCTGAACGGCAAGATTGAGGGATCACCCTACTATTTTGAGCCGGACGTTCTGGATAAAGGCCGGATGGAAAGCGCGTTGTCAACCCTGCTGAACAACAGCCAGAAAACCAAGGAAGCCCAACGGAACGCCATGGACCAGCTGGCTTATCTGGTGGACCAGAGAACAACCGGCCAGACCATCCAGGCCATTGTCCAATACTTTGCATCCCCCAAAAACGAATATTCAGACCTGGCCCAGGTCATCCAGGTGCTGGGAAAAATCCGTTCCACCCCGTCGGCCAGGGCCCTGATCGGCCTTTATCTCGACAGGCCCTTGTCCGACAGCGGGGATACTTACTTCCTGCGCCAGGATATCCTCACCGCCTTAAAATCCACCGGTCTTCCGGCCATAACGCTTATAGAAGAGGCCCTTGCCCGGGAAAGCATCCAGCAACAACCCTTGCGTGTTGAGGAGCTGACCGCCGTGCTTAAAGCCCTTACCCGTTAGTTTACCCCGCCAGAACATGATCCACCATATCCTTTAATTCCCCGGCGGTCAGAATTTGGATGTTCCGTTTAAACACAGGGTTGATGGCGTCCAGGTCGGCCTTGTTTTTTTCCGGAAAAATCACGGTTTTAATCCCGGCCATTTTGGCGGCCAGCACTTTTTCCTTGATCCCGCCCACGGGCAGAATCCGGCCGCTTAAGGTCAACTCCCCGGTCATGGCCGTATCCCTGCGGCAGGGGATCCCCTTTAGCAGGGACAACAATGCCATGGCAATGGTCAGGCCGGCTGACGGTCCGTCTTTGGGGATGGCCCCGGCCGGCACATGGATATGGATATCCTGCCCGCTGAAAAAATCTTCAAAAAGGCCAAAATCCGTTGTATGGCTTCTGATATAGCTCAAAGCCGCCTGGGCTGACTCTTTCATGACATCTCCCAAAGAGCCGGTGAGAATCAGCTGGTTGGTTCCGGCCATTTTCGTGGTTTCAATAAAAATAATTTCGCCGCCGGTTTCGGTCCAGGCAAGCCCTGTGGCACACCCGATCCGGTCTTTTGCCCCGGCAATTTCGAAAAAGTAACGGCCTGCGCCCAACAGCTCTTCAACCATCTTCTCGGTAATGGTGATCTCGGTGTCCGTGGACAGGACCTGCTTGATAATCTGCCGGGTGATTTTCCGGCACACGGCATATATTTTTCTTTCCAGTTCCCTTAAACCGGCCTCCCTTGTATGCTCGCGAATAATTTTTTTTAAGGCATCTTCCTCAAAAACAACCTGAAACGAACCTAAGCCGGAATCATCAATGGCCCTGGGAATCAAGTGCCTCTTGGCGATATTGACCTTTTCCCCTACGGTGTATCCGGACATATGAATTACTTCAAACCGGTCCAGCAAGGGCCTTGGGATCCGGGCCACGGTATTGGCCGTTGCAATAAACATGACCTTTGACAGGTCATAAGGAACATCCAGGTAGTGGTCCATAAACCCTGAATTCTGGTGGGGGTCCAGCACCTCAAGAAGGGCTGAGGCCGGATCTCCCTTAAAGTCCTGGCCGATTTTATCAATTTCATCGAGCATGAACACCGGATTGCCCGATTCTGCCCGCCGGATTTCCTGGATAATCCGTCCCGAAAGGGCCCCCACATAGCTTCTCCTGTGCCCCCTGATATCGGCTTCATCCTTCATGCCGGCAAGAGAGATGCGGACAAACTTTCGCTTAAGGCTCCTTGCAATGGATTTGCCAAGAGAGGTTTTCCCGATGCCGGGAGGGCCGGTAAAGCAAAGGACCGGGCTTTTGGCATCCACCACCCCGGTTTTTTTATCCAGGGCCAGCTTGACCGTCGAACGGACCTCGTCCAGTTTCAGGGGCTTGGCCAGAAAATGAAAAGACCCCCTTTTGATGGCGTCCACAGCCGTCAAGACCGTTGCATAGCCGGTGATGATGATGACCTCGGTGGACGGGCTTAATTTTTTAACCCGGTCCAGCAGGGTCAGGCCGTCAATCTTATCCATTTTCAGGTCTGTGATCACCAGGTCAAAATGCTCTTTTTCAAGGAGATCTAAAGCCTCGCTGCCGCTGTCCGCACTGCTGACCTCATACCCTTCTTTTGACAGCACATGGGTCAGGTTCCGCCGGGTCATCTGCTCATCATCAACGATGAGAATATTGTTTTTGGCTGAGAGCTTCATCAACCGGACCGCCAGATGTTCCAGGATCCTTTCCTTGATTTCTTCAAGCCCGTAGTGATCTTTGTTGAGGACATCCTCTGCCCTGGCCATATCCAGATTATCTTCGGTATAGGCATTCCACGGCAGGGTGGTCAGATAATCAATATAGTTGATGCCAATGGTATACTCCGCCGATGAGGGACTGATTTTGGACAGCTTGTCCACTTCCTTGAGAACCAGCTTTTCCACAGCCTCAGGCATCTTTTTGTCCATGACATTCTGCCGGATTTCTTCAACTTCCGACGGTTCCGGTTCCTGGTCTGTATCTCGTTTGAAAATTCCCTTCACTTGGTATCTTCCTTTGGATTTTAACTGTTAGCGGTTAGCCATTAGCTGTCAGCTGTTCTCAATATTCTGCTGTTACCAGCTTGAATCAAAGGTCTGCAATTAGTGTGCCCGGCAAGAAACAAGAAGCAAGAGACAGGAGACAAGAGATGGGAAGGGAGAAAGACCGGCTGGTTGTGTTTTGGATTAAACCCCACATAAATCCCATCAGCCATACCCGTTGCAAATACACGTAAAGGGACAGGCGGCTATTTCATTTTGCAACAGACTATTGTTAACTGCAATACACCGGTACCTGCCCAAATTTTAAGGGAAACTCAAGGTTCTGCAACACCCGTTACAATCTGCAACAAACCCAAGCGGCCCGTTTTCACCCCCCCATTCATCTGGACAAGAAAAAATATTTTGAATTCAGCGTGTTAGAGAGATATAAAGCCACTGGTATACATCTTGCTCAAAGGTTGGAGAGAAAATAAAATCAACCTGAACCTTAAGGAGACTGATCATGGCATTTTTTACCGCACTAAAAGACAAAGTAATCAGCTTGAACAAAAAAATGGACGACTGCCAGGAAGCCATCACCTTTTCCATGGCCGGCGTGGACCAGGATACCGACCATATGCTTTCCTGCAAGGAAGACCAGGGGAGGAACCTGGTGGTGGCCACCCAGGAGAGCCGGTTTACGGAGGATATGATTACCTATGCCTTAGAAATGGCCCAGCGCATGGACTACAATATCATTGCGGTGAATGCGGCCAACCTCACCCATGAGGTCACAGAGTTCTTTTCCAGCACCCAGGAGAACCTTTATAAAGAATTTATCCAGACAGCCAATGAAAAAATCCTGGATTTTAAGGAAAGGGCTGAGGCTTTGGGAATTAAATTTGCACATTCCACCCATTTTTCGAACACGGATCATGCCATTGACGAAATTTCCAAACAATGCGGCCAGGTGGAATTCATCATTACGGAAAACAGGGAAAAAGCCCCCCTGCGCAATGAAGTTGAAAATACCCAGCGCATTGCCCAGCGCCTGTGCGTCTACTCGGTCAACTAACGGCCACGGGCCGTCTTGGTTATCCAACCAAGAACCGCCCACAACAAATAATGAAAGTCTTCTCAGGAGGTTAGTGAGACTTTCATATAAAAAAAGCAAAAAGGCAAATATCCACCAGCTAATTGCTAAAAGCTAATAGCTAACAGCTAATTAAAAAAGGAATTTCACCATGAACGCCCATTTTTATTTCAGCCTTGCCATGATTCTGGTCATGGCGGTTCTGTGCTTTATTTACAGGAATGAAGACGAAAAGTAACTCATACGGAGACCCCTAACCAATGACACCTGAGATGATTATAACCATGCTGGTCCTCGTTTTTGTTATCTGCCTGTTTATTTTTGAATGGGTCCGGGTAGACGTGGTCGGCATTATGATGATGGTCCTGCTCCCCCTGATCGGAGTTATCAGCCCCAAAGAGGCCTTTGTGGGCTTAAGCAGTAACGCGGTATGCTCCATTATTGCCGTTATTATTATTGGCGCCGGATTAGACAAGACCGGTGTGATGAACAAAGTGGCCAAACCCATCCTGGCCCTGGCCGGAAAAAGCGAAAAGAAAATCATGGTACTGGTGGCCGGCACCGTCGGGGTGATTTCCAGCATGATGCAGAACATTGGCGCAGCCGCCCTGTTCCTGCCAGCCACCCAGCGGATATCCAAGCGGATCGGCATCCCCACCTCCCGGATTCTGATGCCCATGGGATTTTGCGCCATTATCGGCGGCACCCTGACCCTGGTCGGGGCAAGCCCCACCATCCTGCTCAATGACCTTATGGTCCTGGGCGGCGAAAAACTCGAACCCTTTGGGCTGTTTACCCAGACCCCCATCGGGATCTGCCTGATCCTGACCGCCTTGATTTATTTTGTGGTTTTCGGCCGGTTTGTCCTCCCCTCAAGCTCGGGAGACCAGGGCAAAGGCGCCACGGAAGTCCTGATTAAAGAGTACCAGGGGGTCAACAGCATTGTGGAAATGCATATCCCCAAAGAAAACAGCACCACAGGTATTCTTGACGATCTGAACATCCGGCCCCGGTTCCTGGTCACCGTTATCGCCATCAGTTCCCCCACCGAACGGACCACCTCCCATGTCCCCCACAGCTATGAAAAAATCCGCCCCGGGGATGACATTGCCGTGGTGGGCAGAAAAGAACACATCGAACAGCTGGCAAAGGATTACGGCTGGCAGGTCAAAGACAGCCTTGAGACCTTTGCCG
This sequence comes from uncultured Desulfospira sp., assembly GCA_963663165.1. GTDB lineage: Bacteria > Desulfobacterota > Desulfobacteria > Desulfobacterales > Desulfobacteraceae > Desulfospira. The sequence continues at coordinate 3,783,762 of OY760175.1, forward strand.
AAAGCCTGGCCAACACCAACGCGGGAATGGCGGAAACCGTTGTCTCCCCCCGCTCGGAACTGATCGGCAAGACCTTAAACGAAGTGGATTTCAAAGAGCTGTTCGGGTTAAACCCCCTGGTGCTGTTCAAGAACAACCGAAAGTACTACAGCGGCCTGACCAATATCCGTCTGGATATGGGGGACACCCTGTTGCTCCAGGGGCCCTGGGAAAAATTTCACATATTAAAGAACCGGCCCCAGCCCAGGGCGCTGATCTTTGCCTCCCCGCTGGAAGGCGAAATTTTAAGGCCCAAGAAAGCGGCCCTGGCGCTGGTCTGGCTGGCCATTGCCCTGCTTCAGATTATCGTATTCAAGGTTCAGTTGTCTGTGGCCCTGATGTCCGGGGCACTTGGCATGATCATTACCGGGGTTCTCACCATTGACGAAGCCTACCAGTCCGTTGACTGGATGACGGTGTTTCTGCTGGCCGGGCTGATACCATTGGGCATTGCCTTTGAGAAAACCGGAACCGCTGCCTTTATTGCCAAAACGGTTCTGGGACTGATCGGCACGCCCTCGCCCATTATGCTTTTGGCCGTAATCGGCATCATGACATCCTTTTTTACCCTTGTCATTTCCAATGTCGGGGCAACCGTCCTGCTGGTGCCGTTGTGCATGAACATGGCGGTCATGGCCGGGGGGGATCCGAGAATGGCGGCCCTTGTGGTGGGGCTGTCCGCATCCAACACCTTGTTTTGCCCACCCACCAGGTCAATGCCCTGATCATGAGGCCTGGCGGATACCGGACCGTGGACTATGCCAGGGCAGGGGCCGTCATGACGGTTCTGTTCCTTACGGTGGAATTGACGGTGATCTACTTTTTCTACGGAATAGGATAAGGTAAATAGTCTAAACCCCTTCAGCCTAATCCCCTAAATTCCTTAACTTGCATGATACCGGTAAAGACTGTAAAGTATTTTCAATGAAACTCAAACTCAGACAAAAAATATTCCTTCATTTTTTGATTTTTATGGCAGTGAACGGCGCCATATGGCTTTTCAACTATTACAGCAACTCCCAGATCAACCAGAAACTGATCATCATTGAAAAAAAGAAAGACCTGTTAGACACCATCCTTGAAGCCCGGCGGTACGAAAAAAACTTTTTTTTAAGAAAAGACACCAAAGACCTGGCCCAGGCCCTGGTGTATATTGATAAAACCGCTCAAAAACAACAGGCCATTGAAAGTAATTTTGCTGAGCTGCTCCTGGACCTGCCCTCTTTGACCCAGCGGACCCGGCTCATTGAAGAATACCGGAAAAACACCCAGATGCTTTACGATCTGTGCAGTGTTGATGCCGGCAGTTTTTCAGGGGAGGAAAAAATCAGCGAAATCCGGGAGGTGGTCACCCGGATCGGCCGCCAGCTGACCACGGATATCGAACAGGTGGAAAAAAAGGAAAAAGAGCAGGTCTACTATCTGCTCAATATTTCCCGAAAATACCTGGTGATCTCCCTTGTCTCCCTGGTTCTGCTCACGCTGCTCACCGTATTCTTCCTGGTCAGAAACGTGAACCGGCCTCTTAAAAGCATTGAAGAGGGGATCCAGCGCATTGCCGACGGGGAGTTTGACCAGATCCCCAAACTGATGACCGGAGACGAATTCGAGTCCCTTTCCGACAGCCTCAACCACATGATCCAGGAGCTGGATAAAAGACGGGACCAGCTGGTCCAGGCGGAAAAGATGTCATCCCTCGGGACCCTGACCTCGGGGGTGGCCCATGAGCTGAACAACCCGTTAAATAATATTTCCACCTCCATCCAGATCATCAAAGAAGAAATCCATGATCCGGATATTGAGTTTAAAGTCAATTTGCTTTCCGATGTGGAAGAGCAGGTGGACCGGGCAAGGGATATTATCCGGGCCCTGCTCGAATTTTCCAGGCAAAGTGAATTTTCAACGGAACCGGTGTTGTTTAAAAACCTGGTGGGCAGCACCATGCACCTGATCTCAAGTGAAATTCCGCCGGATATAGACGTGGTCATTGATGTGCCAAAGGACCTGGAAGGGAACATGGATCCCCGGCGGGTCCAGCAGGTCCTTTTAAACCTGATCATCAACGCCGTCTATGCCATGGAACAAGGCGGCACCCTGACCATTTCCGCCCATAAAGAAGAGACGGGTGCCTTTGTCCTTTCGGTGGCAGACACGGGCCAGGGAATCCCCAAAGACCACCTGGCCAAAATATTTGATCCGTTTTTCACCACCCGGGATGTGGGCAAGGGGTCGGGCTTAGGACTTTCCATCATTCATGGTATTATTGAACAGCATGGTGGCATCATCGACGTTGAAAGCAACGAGGGAAAGGGAACCGTCTTTACCATTCACCTTCCCCCTGCCGGCCACAGGGAGCAGCCGGATTGTTAAAAGTGCCCCAAAACAAACCAATAAAAACAATGAAGCCTGTGGAATGGGCCCGTTTCATCCTTCAGCCTTCAGCCTTCAGCCTTACCTAACATGGCTTACCACATTCTGATCATAGAAGATGAAAAAATAGCACGGACCAACCTTGAGCATATCTTTGTCAAAGAAGGGTACCGGGTCACGGCCACAGAAAGCGGGGTCAAGGGGCTGAACCTGATCAAATCCAAAAGTTTTGACCTGATCATCACGGATTTTAAAATGAAGCAGGTGGACGGCATGCAGATTTTAGAGCAGAGCCGCCAGCTTCAGCCATACACCGAAGTCATCATGATCACGGGATATGCCACGGTGGACAATGCCGTAAAGGCCATGAAAGAAGGGGCCTATCATTACATCGCCAAGCCCTATAAAATTGACGAGGTCCGGCAGACCGCAAAGGAAGCCCTGCTCAAGCGCTCTTTACAGCTTGAAAACATTGAACTGAAAAACGCCATGAGAAAGGAAGGCCTGTTTCCCCGCATCATCGGCAACAGCCCGGCCATGGAAGAGGTCAAAAAGACCATCCGGCAGGTGGCAACAACAGATATCAGCGTCCTGATCCTTGGGGAAAGCGGAACCGGGAAAGAGCTGGTGGCCAAGGCCATTCACAACTTAAGCCACCGACACAAAAATGAAATAGTGGCCTTTAACTGCGGGTCATTTTCAGAAGACCTCATGGCCAATGAACTGTTCGGCCATGAAAAAGAAGCCTTTACCGGGGCGGCCAGGGCCAAAAAAGGGCTGTTTGAAACTGCAGACAAGGGAACGGTGTTTTTTGATGAAATCGGAGACATGCCCCTTTCCATGCAGGTCAAAGTGCTGAGGGTAATCCAGGAAAAAGAACTTATGCGGGTGGGCGGCACCCATAACATTCCCATAGACCTGCGCTTCCTGGCCGCCACCCACCGGGATTTAAAGCATGAGGTGGACAAGGGCCGTTTCCGCCAGGACCTGTATTTCAGACTGAATGTGGTCACCATTCAGCTGCCGCCTCTGACAGAGCGCCATGGGGACATTCCGTTGCTGGCCTACCATTTTTTAGGCAAAAAAAACCGGGAAATGGGAAAAGACATTAAACAGATCGATAAAACCGCCATGGATTTTCTGGTCCGGTACGGCTGGCCCGGCAATGTCCGGGAACTTGAAAATATCATTGAACGGGCCGTGGCCATGGAAAACGCCGACACCATTTTTCCTGAAGCCCTGCCCGGCCATATCACCCAGCTGGCCGTTGAAACTTACCGGGAAGCCCCGGACGGCAACATTCCCACCATGAAAGAGCAGGAAAAGAAATATATTTTATGGGTATTGGAAAAAACCAACTGGAACAAAACAAAGGCCGCCGAAATCATGGCCATTGACCGGGTCTCCCTGTGGCGTAAAATTAAGGCTTATAAGCTGGAATAGCTTTTTAGGCTGAAGGTTGATAGACTGAAGACTGAAAGTTGTCCGACCTCAGCCTTTTTAACCCAACCCCCTTGCAGGAGCATCGACACTCTCCCATGGCCTCCATTTTTAGAAAAGCTGCTCCGGTTCATGCGGGCCCTTCAGGAATCAGGATATTTCCCTTTCTTGCCTGGATGAACCGGCTCAATGCCGGCAGTCTTAAAGCAGACCTGTTAGCCGGATTGACCGGTGCCTTTATTGTGCTTCCCCAGGGGGTTTCCTTTGCTATGATTGCCGGGCTTCCGGCAGAATACGGCCTTTATGCCGCCATTGTTCCGCCGATTATGGCCGCCCTGTTCGGCTCATCCAGGCACCTGGTGTCCGGCCCCACCACGGCCATATCCATTATTGTCTTTTCCACCTTAAGCCCCCTGGCAGAACCCGGCTCAGCCGACTATATCCGGCTTGCCCTGACCCTGACTTTTATGGCCGGATTTTTCCAGCTGATGTTCGGCCTGATCCGGCTGGGCACCCTGATCAATTTTGTTTCCCACTCGGTGGTGGTGGGGTTTACCGCAGGCGCGGCCCTGCTCATTGCCACATCCCAGCTCAAGCATGCCCTGGGGATCCCCATCCCGGGAGGCACGTCTTTTGTCAGCACCTGGGTGCTGATCTTTAAATCCGCCGCCCATATCAGCCCTTATGAAACCGGGATTGCCCTGGTCTCTCTTACCTGTGCCGTGGTGTTCAAAATTTTAAAGCCCCGGTGGCCGGGGCTGCTGTTCGCCCTGGTGGCCGGGAGTCTTGTCAGCATCGCCATTAACGCACCGGACCATGGGGCAAGGCTTTTGGGAGAACTGCCCGGGCGGCTTCCCCCGGTGTCCTGCCCGGATTTTACCATGGATACCTTGGGAATGATGGCCCCGGGGGCCTTGGCTGTAGCCTTCTTAGGCCTGATTGAAGCCCTGTCCATTGCCCGGGCCATTACGGTCCAGTCCGGCCAGCATATCAACGGCAACCAGGAATTTATCGGCCAGGGCCTGTCCAACATGGCCGGCGCCTTTTTTTCAGGATATGCCGCCTCCGGCTCCTTTACCCGGTCCGGGGTCAACTACGATGCCGGGGCCGTCACCCCCCTGGCCGCCATCTTTTCAGCCCTGTTCCTGGCCGGAATTATCCTGCTGGTTGCCCCTTTGACGGCCTTTTTGCCTTTATCCGCAATGGGCGGGGTGATCTTATTTGTTGCCTTTAAGCTCATCGACGTTGCCCACATCAAAGAAATTCTTAAGAGCAGCTGGCCGGACACCCTGGTGCTGGCCGTTACCTTTGCCGGAACCCTGTTTTTCCCCATTGAATTTGCCATTTACACCGGGGTTTTGCTATCCCTTGCCATATACCTGACCCGGACCTCCCATCCCCATGTCACCGTCCTGACCCCTTCCAAAAATGAACTGGTCAATGCCAAAGAAACCCCATCGGCCCAATGCCCCCAGACCACCTTTGTCCAAATCAACGGCTCCTTGTTTTTCGGGGCGGCAAGCCATGTGGCCGAAGCCCTGGAAGAGATTGACAAGGAAGATCCGGGCCACCTGATCATCGTGGGGTACGGCATTAACTTCATAGACATTTCCGGGGCCATGGTCCTGGTTCAGGAGGCCGGCCGGCGGCGCAAAATGGGAAAAACCCTTTTCCTTTGCCGGATCAACCCGGAGGTAAAAGCGTTTCTTTTACACGGGGATTTCATGAACGAAATCGGGGAAGACCATCTGGTTGACACAGAGCGCCAGGCCATTGAAGCCTTGTTCAGCCAGCTGGACCCACAGGTCTGCTTCGGCTGCTCAAAAAAAATTTTTAAACAATGCAACTCTTTGGGCTCACCCTGATCCGGCCCCGGGATCACTGAACCCGCCGCGGCCCGGTTAAACCTGCCGGGCTTTATTCTCCCCAAAACGGTATGCCGCTAAAAGCGGATTAATTCTTCCTTGACAGTCTCCAAGAATGTGTGTTTAAACAGCCAAAACAGCGTCAGAAGACGCATTAAGCAAAATAGAACACCAATAACAGCATAAGGCCAAGAAGGTCAGCCGCCGGAAGTCCCGGTGTGCTCAATTCTTGGCCTTTTTTATTTTCATGGCACAGCGGCCCCGGTAGCGGCAGTCATGGAACAGGCTCAAAAAAATATAAAAAGGAACCATCATGCTGAATAAAGAGGAACGAGACCAAAGATGGGCAAACGGGCAGGGGTATAACCGCTATATAACCGGAGAACTCAACTCCTTCCGGAAACAGGCATGGAAACAGATGATATGCCGCCATTTTCAAAAGGAACTTTCTTTAGATGTTCTGGATATTGGAACAGGTCCGGGTTTTTTTGCGTGTATCCTGTCTGAAGAGGGGCACCGCGTTACCGGGATAGATGCCTCAGAAGGAATGCTTGGCTGTGCTAGAAACAATGCAAAGCTGCTTGGTGTTGGCCCTGAATTTTTAGAAATGGATGTTAACCACCTTGATTTTCCGGATAATCGTTTCGATGTCCTTGTCACCAGAAATGTCACCTGGACACTGGAGTTCCCGGAAAATGTCTATACGGAGTTCAAACGAATCCTGCGGCCAAACGGTCTGCTCCTTATATATGATGCAAACTGGCACATGCACTATTTTGATGAAGAGCTGATGAAAAGGGTACGAAAAAGAGAACAGAACCATTTTGAAAGATATGGTAAAAAAGAAATTGTGTGCAATGATGATACCGATTATTTTGGCTGCCTTCCCTTATCAAATACATTGCGGCCCCAGTGGGATATGAAGGTTCTGGGACGGCTTGGATTTACCGTGTCTGTAGAGGAAAACGTTGGAAAAGATGTATACGAGGATTGGGAAAAACAGCTATACGGCGAATCTCCTTTGTTTGAAATCTGCGCTGTCAATAATGAAATGAGCCTGGAGAAAACCAGGATTCAAAACTACTGGCAGACCCGGTCCTCAACATTTGGATTCACCAAGTCGGCCGAAGAAATAAAAGGATGGCAGGAACGCATCTCAACGTATCTGCCTGAGGGCCGGCTCAAGATATTGGATGCCGGCACCGGCACCGGCTTTCTGGCCATTGCCACAGCGCTGATGGGTCATGACGTGACAGGGATTGATATGTGTTCCAACATGATTCAAAAAGCCAAAGAAAATGCCGTAAAACATAAAACCGATATCACGTTCTTTTGTACAGATGCCGGTGAGATGCCCTTCGAAGATGAGACCTTTGATGTTGTGATTTCACGCAACCTTATCTGGGCATTGATGAACCCGGAAGAGGTGCTGGTTCAATGGAAACGGATATTAAAGCCAGGTGGACTGTTGATGTATTTTGACGGGAATCATTATACCTATCTCTTTAATGAAGAAGACCGCAAAGCCCGGGAAAAATATGTTTCCATTACAGGAAACGCCCACCGGGGAGACCCGGGCGGGGTGAATTATGAAGAGATGGACGATGCAGCCCTGGCCCTGCCCCTTTCAAAGCTTGACCGGCCCCATGAATGGGATGATAAAGTGCTTCCTAAAATGGGGTACAACATTATTGCCAAAGAGGTGGAACGTCCCCAGGAGCTGTTAAGCCAGGAAATTGCCGAAGGGTATTACACAGTGTTTTTGATTGTTGCTCAAAAGTCCCATAACAACACCAACTAGTGATCGTGGTATGCTGAAATATATCCTAAAACGGATACTTTACCTGATCCCGATCATGTTCCTGATCTCTTTTATATCTTTTTTCCTTATATATTTGTCTCCCGGAGACCCGGCTCAAATATTTCTTTCTCAGAAAGGGGATGTGCCCAGTGCCGAAGCCATCTCAGCGCTGCGCAGCCAATTAGGGCTTGATAAACCGATTACGGAACAATATGTGACCTGGCTTGTGGATATATGCCACGGTGATTTTGGCAACTCAATATCTACAGGCACGGCTGTTTTAAGCCAGATAAAAAAATATTTCCCAAACACCTTGAAACTGACGGCCCTGGCAATGCTGATAACATTGATTGTCTCCATCCCTTTAGGGATTTTATCTGCCATCCGGGAGAACCGGCTCACAGACAACATCATCCGGGTATGCACCTTTACCAGCAATTCACTGCCCGGCTTTTTTGCCGCCCTTTTGCTGATTTACCTGCTTGCCGTTAAACTCCGGTGGCTGCCCACCATCAGCTCAGGGTCCAAGAATGGGATTGTCATTCCGGCATTGACCCTTGCGCTGACCATGTCGGCTGTCTATATACGCCAAATCCGGGCCGTATTAATTAACGAATTGCAGGAAGACTATATCCGCATGCAACGGGCCCGGGGCATCCATGAAAGGACCATCCTTTTCAAAGGTGCCTTAAAAAGCATCCTGCCTTCCATCTTAACCATCGCCGGTATCAATGTCGGGCAATTGCTGGGCGGGACCGCCATTATTGAGATTGTCTGCACCTATCCGGGTATTGGACGACTTGCGGTGGAGTCTATCACCAACAGGGACTATCCCATGGTTCAGGGTTACGTCCTTTTGATGGCTTTGATTTATGTATGGGTCAATTTGGCGGTTGATGTGCTGCATGCAATTTCAGACCCCCGTGTCAGGCATCATATTCTGACCGGGCAAAGCTTCCGGCCGGTTCATGAAAAATAGACCGTACAGCCACAATAGCGCAAAACAACGGTTTTATTTCTGGTCAGCCGTTGTCATGGGGGTGCTCATTTTTGCCGTCATCGGACCGGCATTAACCGAACATGATCCTTTTTTAGTGGACCTGACACAGGTGAACCAGCCCCCGAGCCGTGAATATATCATGGGAACCGACTATATTGGCCGGTGTGTTTTCAGCCGTCTGGTCAAGGGCGCTGTCCGCTCCATTTACGCGGCGGTTCTGGTAGTGGCCATCACCTTTGCCATTGGAACCTTGATCGGGGTCCTGTGTGGATATTTCAGCGGAAAACTGGACGCCCTTTTAATGCGCTTTGTGGATGGTGTTCAGTCGTTTCCAGAGTTGGTGTTTACCATTGCCGTCGCAGGCATGCTGGGTAACGGCATGGTAAACTGCATCATTGCCATGGCGGCGGTGGGCTGGACAGGGTACGCAAGGCTTGCCAGAAGCCAGGTCCTTTCCATAAAAAAAAAGACCTTTGTCAGCGCGGCCAGACTGACGGGAATGTCAACAGGAGAAATTTTAATCAAAACCGTATTGCCCAACTGCTTAAGCCCTATGGTGGTTTATGCGAGCATGCATGTGGGAAGCGCCATTTTAGGATTTGCCGGGCTTTCATACTTAGGCCTGGGAACTTCGCCGCCGTATCCGGAATGGGGCGCCATGCTTAATGACGGAAGAACCAGACTCCAGATTGCCCCATGGGGTGTGCTTTTTCCAGGCCTTGCGATTCTGATTGTTGTAATGATCATGAGCATGTTTGGCGACAGTGTAAATGAAATACTCAACCCTCAGCATAAAGAGACCAAACGATAATGGCAGACCATATACCGGCAATACCTTCCAGTCAATTTATAATTGAATGCCAACCAATGAAAGGCAAACAAATAAAACAGTGGAAAAGGATGTGCCTCCTTATCCCTGCCGTATTGCTGTTATGCACGCTGTTTGCCGGCTGCTCAACCCGGGACAACGACGATCAGACAACCCTGACCTTTGTCTCTGACACCAATACCCATGGGATATCTTTAGATCCCGCCATTGATTACTGCGGTTCGAGAAATGTCAGTATCGGGACATGTGAAACGCTTTTTAAACTCAACAATGACACCCTTGATGTTGAAGCCCATCTGGCCGGCTATTATACCCGGGCCGATGACCACACCTGGCAGATTAATATCCGGGATGACATTGTTTTCTCTAATGGAAAAAAGCTGACAGCGGCGGCTGTAAAGAAAGCTTTGGCCTATGATTTCAATGGAATAGTCCGCCTTTCCACAATGCTGGACATTGATTCCATGCAGGCTGATGGCCAGGTTTTGACCATCAAGACCAAATCCGTTGTCGCAACCCTTCCCAGAATTCTAACAGACCCGGGTGCCCTGATTTTTGACACGGAAGGGACAACAGATTACTCAAAAGGCGTTATCGGAACCGGTCCTTATATATTGGAAAGCATGGATGAAGAGGGCAACTGCAAGCTAATAAGAAATGAAACGTACTGGCAGGGGGTGCCGGGGGCTGACAAGGTACATACCAAATTTATTTCAGAGGCATCGGCCATCACCATAGCGCTGCAGGCGGGCGAACTTGATTTTGCAAAGATAGAGCCCTCTGACATTTCCCTTTTTGAGAGCAGTGACGAATATGAGGTCATGGGGTATGAGACCGGGCGGGTTTATTTTTTGTATCTCAACCCGGAATATGCCGCCACAAAAGATCCGGCTTTGAGAAAAGCCCTGACCTATGCCTTTGACCGGCAAGCCTATCTAGATGCCATATATGACGGACGGGGAAAAACGACCACCACCATTTTTCCGGTCTGGTCAGGGTTCTCTGTCAACGATGTTTCCCAGGTAAAATATAACCCTGATAAGGCCAGACAGATCCTGGCGGATGCCGGTTACAGGGATGGTGACGGTGACGGTATTCTCGAAAAAAATGGTGAAACCATTTCACTTACAATTGCCTGCTATGCCAATAATGGGTTCTCGGTTTTGAGTGAGGTTCTTCAGGCGTCTTTGCTCAAGCTGGGGATTAACTCCCATATCATGGTTTCGGATGCCATTGTGGCGGATTTAAAAAAAGGACATTTCAATGTGGCCACATATGGATATACAACCCTGACCATGGGAGATTGTTTTAACTTTCTAGAACCGGTATTCCGGACAGGGGCTTTTGCTAACTTTGCCCATTTTTCCAGCACAACTGTCGATTCCCTGCTAACTAAACTGAAAGCCACATCCGATGTGGCCGCCCGAAAGCAGCTGGCCATTGAAATTCAAAAAAACATCTACGCTGAAGATGACCATGTGTTTCTCATTCATATCAGCACATACAACGTCGTTAGAAAAGGTGTAAAAAATGTCACCCCGGATCTTGGCAACTCTTTTAATTTATGGAAGATAACAAAGGAATGAGCCCCCTGATTTCCATTGAGCATCTAAATGTAAATTATGGGGATGTCCCTGCCTTAAGGGACATCTGCCTGACGGTTCAGGATAATCAGATTATAGGGATTGTGGGAGAATCCGGATGCGGCAAAAGCGCCATCATCTGTTCGGCCATGGGGATTTTAGGGAACGGCGGCCATGTTTCCGGCGGTGATATTTTGTACCGGGGCACCTCTCTTTTGTCACTTTCAGCAAAAAGATTTCGCCGACTGAGAGGCAAGGAAATTGCCCTGATTGCACAAAATCCCATAGCTGCTTTTCATCCCACCCGAAAAATCGGCAGCCAGCTGCATGAACTTGTCCGCAGCCACAAAGGCCTCACCTGCACCGAAGCGGACCTGCGAATCCTTGAGCTGTTTAAGCAAATGAACCTTAAGGAAGGGAAACAGCTTTTAAACCGGTATGCCTTTGAGTTAAGCGGCGGAATGTGCCAGCGGGTTTCCATTGCCATGGCCATGGTTTTACGGCCGCAGCTGTTGTTTGCCGATGAGCCGACGAGCGCTCTGGACGTTATCACACAAGCACAGGTCGTCAAAGAGCTGATGAAAATAAGGGAAAATTTCGGAACATCCATTGTTATGGTATCTCATAATATGGGGGTGATCTCCCGCATGGCAGAAGAAATTGTTGTGATGTATGACGGTATTATTGTGGAACGTGGTAAAAAAACACATATTCTCTGTCATCCATTTCATGTCTATACACAAAATCTGATCAAAGCGATTCCGCGACTTCATGCCCCTGCCGCCCATGGGGTGCAGACATTTGACAAAACCGGGATAGCCCCCGGGTGCCCCTTTGGAAACAGGTGCGCCAAACGCAGCAAAATTTGTATGGACCAAATGCCGCCGCTCAGGCATATCAAAAACAAACACTGGGTGAGATGCTGGAATTGACATCCAAAAGGGAAAACCATGAACCTGCTTGATATCCACAATCTGGATAAATGGTATTATTCTGTAAAAGAAGGCCAGACCGTTCATGCGGTCGACCATGTGAGTTTTTCAATGGCCCAAGGGGAATTTTGCGCCCTTATCGGAGAAAGCGGTTGCGGGAAAAGTACGGTTGCAAAGCTTATTACAGGACTTTTAACACCCGATGCCGGAGACATTCTGTTTGAAGGCAAATTGCTGACAGCGCCATACCCTAAAAGCATATATAAAAGGCTTCAAATGGTTTTTCAAGTGCCTTGGGATTCTTTTGATCCGCGCAAAACCATTGGCAACAGTTTAATTGCCATGCAACGCAATTTTGGATCATCAAAGCAGGACGCCATAATGAAATCCGAACAGGCTCTTGAAAAAGTCGGTCTAGAAAAAAAAATAATGACCCGGTACCCGGGCCAGATCAGCGGCGGAGAATGCCAGAGGGCTGCCATTGCCCGATCACTGACAATTTCGCCTAAATTAATCATCTGTGATGAGATAACAAGTGCCCTGGATGTCAGTGTGCAGGCCCAGATAGTGGAGTTGCTGCAAACCCTTAGGACCGAATTTGATTTGTCATTATTGTTTATCTCCCATGATCTGGCACTGGTACAGGGACTATGTGACAACATCATGGTGATGCGGGATGGCGTCATTGTTGAAAAAGCAGCAACCAAAGAACTGCTTGAAAACCCCCGGAATGATTATACCATTGAACTTTTTTCCTCAGCCTTTGACATATCTTGAATAGCCTGCCGGTTCAGTCAACAAACACCTTTGAACTTCCTTTGCAGCAAAAAATTGGCCATGGTGCCGGTTAGGCATATCAATTTGTCTTAGCCCCATAAATGCCTATAGATTTTATAGAATGGATTTCTGATTTAGGATTTTTTTTTCAATAGATAAACATTTTAATATCGGCACCAAAAAGCCCAGGCCTTTGAAGCTCTAAAGCCGGACAAAATTGGCCTTAATTTCTAACCCGATAAAAGGCAGGAAAATACCTAAAAATCCTCTTGACAAGCCTATCTGGATACTATTAGATCGGGTGCTAATCGCCATCGCAGAAGCATGGTGAGTAAAAAGTTCAACCCATATTTAACTTAAAGGCCAAGAAGGCATTATTGACGGACACACCCGTGTCCTTTCATGCCTCTTGGCCTTTTTTATTTAGAGGAAAAGGAGAGGAAAAGGAAAAGATGAAACGTGTATTGATTATGTTAAGTGTGCTGCTGCTGTTGATTCCTTCATGGGGGTTCGCAGAAGAAACAGACAAGGCAAAAACCAACGCCGAAAATAATGATTCGTCTGTTATTCAATCAGGGACCGAAACCGAGGCAGAACGGGACAAGGTCTATATGAAAATAGGCGAAATTACGGTTACAGGGAAAGCAGATTACCTGACCACAGCCGATGCCCCGGCCTCGGTGGATGTCATTGGAGCCGATCAGATAGAGGCTGAAAATGTGGACTTCAGCATGGAACTGCTCAAAAAAGTACCGGGATTTTACTACGGGGACTGGAACCAGGGGGTGACCTCAGCCATGGCCTCTTTGCGGGGATTTGACAACAACCATGATTCACCCGTCAGCCTGATTGTGGACGGCATCCCCCACAACCCCGGCGGCAGCATGGATATCCAACCCTTTTTCCCCCTGGAAATCGAGCGGATTGAGGTGGTCAAGGGAACCAGCGATCCCCGTTACGGTTTGCTGAACATTGCCGGTAACATCAACCTGCACACCAAACAGGGGGGCAATTTCACCAAGGCCAAACTGTTGACCGGCAGTTATGAGACCTATGATGCCAGCCTGATCACAAGCCGGGAGGATGGCGGATTCAGCCAGACTTACTTTGTTGGGTATCGGGAAACCGAAGGATATCGGGACCACTCAGACGTTCAGAAAGGGGCCGCCTCGGGCAAATGGTTCTATACCAGTAAAGACCAGAATTTTTCCATTGGCGCCATTGCAAGGGTTTTTAGCATGGATGCCAATGCACCGGGCTATATCAGTAAAGAAGACGCTGAAAACGATCCCACCAAAGTGGCGGAGTGGGCCTATTCCGACGGTGGGGAACGGGAGAACCAACACATCAGCACCCACCTTGACTATGCCTTTTCAGACCAGTTGACCTGGTCTTTTAAGACCTATTATCAGCACCGGGAAAACACCCGGTGGTGCCGGTGGAGTCTTGCGGGCAGCCAGCAGGAACGGTATGCCGACAATGACCAGTACGGGGCTATTTCCACCCTCTCTTATGAACTTGTGGATACCTTTATCCCCAGACTCACCCTCAACTGGGGCATGGATTACCAGCACTCGGATGACATCTCCGCGACCTGGTACTCCGACGACCGGATCCGCCGGGCCGGCGATCCTAGAAATTATTACGACCAGACCTGGTATTACTGGGGCAGCTATGTCCAGGCGGATGGCGATATCAATGACTGGCTCCGCTTGACCGCCGGTCTGCGCGTGGATAGTTTTGACGGGGAAATGACCAGCGGGATCACCGGGCTGACCACGGACATGGTGGATATGGATTATATCTGGCAGCCCAAGGCCGGATTTATCATCACCCCTGTTGATGGTTACAACTTTTACGGCAACTATGGCCGGTCTTTTCAGACACCGGGCTCTCCGACCCTGTATGGACAGAGTACGGCAGGCACCGCCATTTCCAGCGATGTTACCTATTCCAAGAACGACGGATGGGAGCTGGGCATTAAAGCCTCTCCGAAGAACTGGTTAGCCTTCCGTTTAGACTACTGGCAGATGACCGCTTCCGACGAAGTCCGGGAAAAAGGCGACGGCTCACTGGATCTTATCAATGCCGGCAAAACCGAGCGCAAAGGATGGGACTTTTCCCTCAGTGTCCGTCCCCATAAATGGATTTCGGTGTGGGGTTCATACTCCATTGTTGATGCCACGTATACGGATCCCGGTCCCACCAATGCCGCCATTAAGGGCAATGAAATCGAGAACGTACCGGAATTCACCTCAAAGGTTGGCGTGGATTTTACCCACCCTTCAGGTTTCTTCTCCAATTTCTGGCTGGAGATGCAGGGCGATTACTATGTTGACTCTGCCAATACGGTGGAAAAGGACGGGGGCTACAATATCCTTAACGGCTCTATCGGATTCAAGTGGAAAAAGGCCACCATCGGCATAGATGTCAAAAACGTATTTGATACCAATTACTGCTCCTTTGTCTGGTTTAACGAGAACGGATACAACCCCGGAGACGGTAGAAGCGCCTATTTGTGGGTATCTTTAGACTTTTAAGGAATAAAAAGGAAAAATCATGAGAACTAAAATAACGTTGTTTTTGTCTTTGATGCTGTTCGCATTGGGTTCCCAGGCCTTTGGCCATGAACTCTGGGTCAATGCCCTGCCGCCGGAAAACGGACTGATCCGGGCGGATATCGGGTATGGGCATGACTTTCCCACGGCCGAGACCATTGCTGATGACCGGTTGCACATATTCAAACCCCTGGTACTGGTAACCCCGGAAAAACAGATAGAGATGGTCCAGTCCGGAGAAAACTATGCCTACCAGGTAAAAATGGACCTGAAAAAGGAAACCTGCATGGTTCTGGGATTCTACCGCCCGACCTTCTGGTCCAGAGGGGAGTCCGGCTGGGCACAGACAGACCGGATTCAGCGTCCGGATGCGGATTACGTTGAGGAGGCCGTAATGTACGGCAAAACCATTTTAAACATCAACGGGGCCGCTGACGATGCCCTGATCAAAAAGCCTGTTGGAATGCGCCTTGAAATTGTCCCGCTGGTCAATCCCGCCACGGTAAAGGCGGGGGATAAATTTCCCATGCAGGTCCTGTGCGACGGAAAACCGGCCCGAGTGGTACGGGTCGTTGGATGTTTTGCCGGGTTCTCGGACAAAGGATATATGGCCTTCTCCGGAGAGACAGATGTCAAAGGCATGATTGATTTTATCCCGCTTAAAGCCGGATACTGGATTGTTAAAACCAGAGAGACCCTAAAGAACAAGGACAAAACACGGGCAGACGAGGTGGTCTTGGCGTCCACCCTGACCTTTACCATCCAGGAATAGAAAAGCTATACCCAAAGCCCTGCAAGGGAACAGCGAACCGCTGTTCCCTTGCGGGAAGCCGGGCCCCATTCAAACCAGACAACATGGTGCGATCCCGGCCAAATTTCGCGCCGATCAGGTAAACTTCAGTACCGGTGCCACGGTATTTATCGGCCCAGGCTTTTTGTTTGATCATGGGTTAAGGCGGCTTGCGATATTTTTTCAATGTCCGCCACTTTGAAGTTAAGGCCCGAAGCCTGAAATAATCACCCCAAGGGTGGCCGCGGCCGGCCCAAACGGCCTATCCTGCATCAATCCTCAATCCTCTGAAACAAAATAATCACAATTAATGACTTGCACATCAGAACCCAGAGGCCAGGGGTTGGGGGATCTTGCAATAATATGCTTTTTCCCGGCTAAGGTGAGAACCCTGGTATTTTTTTCTTTCAGATCATCATAAACCGCATTCATGGTTTTGGCATCTTTATGATCCGGATTTGTTTTCCATTTTACTTCAAACAGATCCAGTTTTCCGCCTGATTCAACCAGAAAATCAACTTCTCTGGCCCTGTTGTCCCGGTAAAACCAGAGGTGCGCATTGATATTCTGGTTCCTGATCCATTTTCTAAACTCTGCAAAGATAAATGTTTCCCATATATTTCCCATAAAAGCAGATGTCTGCACACTTCTGGAATCCAGACCAAGCAGAAAACAAAGCATGCCGACCTCGCTGAAATATAATTTGGGAGATTTCACCACCCGCTTCCCCGTGCTCCCGAAATACGGTTCAAGAAAAGATATCTGGTTGCATGCCTCCAGGACACTTAACCACTGGTTGATGGTGTTTAATGTGACACCAACATCTTTTGAAATATCGGTTTTATTTAACAACTGGCCGTTTCTGGAAGCACAAACCCGGATAAACCGTTCAAAATCCCTTAAATTACCGACATTTACTATTTGCCGGACATCCCTTTCCAGGTAGGTCGCAAGATATGTTCTGTAATAATCATGGGCATCCATTTCGGGTTTTTGCCATAGCTCGGGCAGACTTCCCCGGATAAATCCATTGAACAACTGTGGTAAATCATGATGGTTAAACCCGTTTGAAGATAGTTCGAAGATGCTCAAACCTTCCAGTTCCAGCCATACGGCACGCCCGGCCAGGCTGTCCGATACCTCTTTCATCAGGTTAAATTTCTGGGAACCTGTCAAGATATACTGACCTGGAATATCACGATTTTGGTCAACAACCCGTTTTAAATGCCTGAACAGGCCCGGTGCATATTGGGCTTCGTCAACAATAAGCGGCGAGGGGTTCTGGAAAAGAAACTGCTGGGGATCAACTTCGGCCTGCTCGGCCAGTGAGGGAAGATCGAGACTTATATAATTGAAATCCGGGAAAACGGTTTTTAAAAGCGTTGTTTTCCCGGTCTGCCTTGCACCGGTTAAAACGATTACCGAAAATTGTTTCGATAAATTTTGAATCTTTTCAGAAATTTTTCTATAATAATAGATACTTGACAATTTTATTAATCCCACTCTGATATTGTCAGTTTCTAATTATTTACAATAAAAGAAGTATATTGTCAATTTTTTCCTATAGAAGCGGTGGATTATCCCGGTTTAATTATTTTCCTGAACCGCATCCACCATAAAGACGGACGGCCCAGATTTTTTAGCGCCTCCCGGACCTGCCGGACCTGGGCGCAGGAAAGCTTCCGGCCGCCATAGAGTTCAAGTTCAAACGCCTTAAGAATCAAGCGAATCTGGGGCTGCACTGGGGAAAAACAAAGGCAAAGCCGGGCCGCATATTCAGCCGGTGTTTCGCCGGTTCGCTGTTTTACCCCGCTTCTTTTTCCCCACAACACCAGGCCCTGGTATACCTGTCCTGCGGTCTGGATCTTTTTAAAAACGGTTGAAAACCAGTTTTTAATCCGCCTGAACCAAATGGCCGGACGCCAAAAAGAAAATGGAAAAAACCTTGGCCGGGAAGCTTTTTGAGATGGCTGCCGGGAAAAAAGGTATTGAACAGCCAAATACAGCAGCCAGCCCATTACCAGGATCAGCATAAGAATCAGAAGGCCTGCCAGGCCATATCCAACCAGGATTTCCAGCCACCCGGCTTCCCCGCCGTCCGTGATCGGGTTTACCCCCGAAGGGGGCCCATTCCCGGAAAGGGGTGCCCCCTTGGCTTGCATACCACGGGGTGCAAATAAGAATCTGAGGATGGCCACAAGGGGCGGCCCTAAAGGAGAAAGCCCCTGCTTTAAAAGGGTGTAGCCCGTACCGGCAAATGAAGCCATCAGCGGTCTGTACAGAAACACCAGGCCGGCCCCTGCGGCAAGGATAAGGACTATGGCCGTCAACAGGGGACCGACCAGTTGAAATCCACTGGAGAATTCTTTTTTGGACCCCGAAGGGCTCCCCGCCAGGAACAAGGCCGTTGAACCGGAAAGGAAAAACAGGAAAATGGCGTTCAGGGTCAAGGGAGAAGGGAACACAGGGCCTGCCTTGATGTGAATCAGCAGCCGGATAAACAGCAACGCGAACAATAAAGAGAATCCGGCATCAAAATGGTTGCAGCAGGAATAATAGGTCCATTTGCGCCGGCCAAGGCTTCTTCCCCTGATCCAGAACAGACCGGTTCCGGTAAAAAAGAGAACCGCCTCATACCACTGGATGGGTGTCTGGGGGTAAAACAGGAGATTTGCCGACCGGAAAACCGTCACACACATCAGGCCAAATCCTGACAAGTGGCCCAGCAGGGGCCATATTCGCCGCCCTCCCCTGGCTTTGAAGAAAAAGGTCACCAACACGGCCGCCCCGTAAGCTGCGATGAAGCTTTTTAACGGAACCCCCCGGCCGGTGGTTGCAACAACGATAAAGTGAAACAGGGGACACAGCCAGCACAGATCCATGACAGCCCCGAGAAAAACAATGCGGCCGGAAGCCTGGGTGACATTTTCAGTTGAACTCATTCTTTATACCCTAAGGCTGTCAAGGGTCCGGACCCGGCACGGTACGGCAGGGTCTTCCGGTCTTCCGCTTTCCAGGGTTGCCGCAATGAGCTGGAGCGGCATTCTTTTGGGCAGCAGGGCTTTTTGGAGTTTCAGATTGCCGGCATCCGGTTTATACACAAGCAAAAGGCAATTGGTCCCCCAAAGTCCCGTGGCATGCTGCTGTATGGTCTCGAAAAAAGGGGCTTTTGGGTTCATCTGCATCCTGGCAAGGACTTCAAGGATATCCGAAAGGTTCCGGCTGTTGTTCCCTAAGGGGATAAAGCCGGTGCCGTTACCGGTGATGCCGGCATTGGTCAGAAAACCGACGGCACTGCCTTTTTGCTCAAAACATACGGCCATACCGGCTGCCGCTTCAAGCATTTGTTCAAACAGTTCCGGCTGCCGGTCAGAACAGAACCCCTCAACGTCTATGCAGATCAGAATTTTTTCCTGGACAGACGGCTCACAGATTTTTTCCTGGAGCTTGCCCATGCGGGCGCTGGCTTTCCACTGGATGTGCCGGGCCGGGGTTTCATACCGGTACTCCCGGGTCCCCAGGATATAGACCGGATCACGCACCGGGCTTTTTTCACCGGGCATGCCGAAAAAATGCTGTTCCGGCATTGAAAAGGGGCGGATGGTTTTCAACTTAGGAAAAATCAGCACGGGTGTACCGTGGGAGCGTCTCTTTTTTTGGGGAAAAAAATTAAACAGATCCGATGCCGTGACATAGGGCGCCCCCATCTGCACGCACCCTCTTTTGCATGCGGTCAGTTCCCAGGTAAAGGTCGTTTTCTGATACCACAACAGGAAACCGGAAGTGGTGCCGGGCGAATTTTCGCTAAAGAAGGCATTATCAAAGAAAGGAAGGATTTCAACCCGGACCGGTAGCAGTTTTCCATTGGATAAGGTCATGGACAGCACCAGGGTTTCACCGGGAAAAACCTTGGTCCTGTCAATGGTAAATTCAATATCCAGATGTGAGAAGGCATACCGGCTCCAGATCCAGGCCGATCCCACCATGGCGAATAATAACACCAGAAGCAGTGTCATTTCGTCCTGATGATTCAATAAGGCGGCCACAAGGAAACAAAAGGCAATTAAAAGCACCAGGCGGGAGGTAAAAATGCTGGTCAGATGATATGGCGCCTGCCCGTCTTCGGCCATAACGGTTTTTACCCCGCCGCCCTGTCCGGTACAGGGGTCTGGTTAACGATACCCCATAGGATGTCCCGGGCCCGCTCCCCCCTGAGCCGTTCATTTTCATTGATAATCAGACGGTGGGACAGAACCGGTTCTGCCAGGGCCTTGACATCGTCGGGAAGCACATAATCGCGGTTTTCCATGGCGGCCCGTGCCTGGGCGGCGCGCATCAATGCCATGGCCCCCCTGGGGCTGGCGCCGTAACGGATCTTGTCATGATGCCGGGTGGCCGCAACAAGGGTTGTGATATATTCCCGGACAGCCCCTGAGACGAGGATCTGCTTTCTGGCCTGCTGCATGGCCAAAATCTGTTCAGGTGACGCCACGGAGGATAATCCGGCAAGGGGATCATCAACCTGAAAGCGCTTTAAAATTTCCATTTCCTCTTCTTTTTTGGGATACCCCATGTCGACTTTAAGCAGAAAACGGTCCAGCTGGGCTTCAGGCAACGGGAAGGTGCCTTCCAGTTCAACGGGATTCTGGGTGGCGATGACAAAAAAGGGGGCGGGCAAGGGGTAGGTTTGGCCGTCCACCGTCACCTGGCGTTCTTCCATGCTCTCAAGAAGGCTGGACTGTGTCCGGGGAATGGTGCGGTTGATTTCATCGGCCAGCAGGATGTTTGTCATTACAGGGCCTCGCTGAAATTGGAAACAGCCCTTGTGCTGGACGTAGATATTGTACCCGGTAATATCCGAGGGCAACAGATCCGGGGTGAACTGGACCCGCCGGTACTGCCCGTCGATGGATTTTGCCAGGGCCCTGGCCAGCATGGTCTTTCCCACCCCCGGAACATCTTCGAGCAGCACATGGCCCTCAGCCAAAAGCCCCACGATCATCAGCCGGATGCAGGTCGTTTTGCCGACAATGACCCTGGAGATGTTATCTATTATGTCGTTGCACAGGTCAAAATCCAAAACAAAAGTTCCTTTACCAGATGGCTAAAAAAAAATGGTGCCGTCTTTCACAAGGCAGCATCCTATCCTCAATTGCCGGGCATTTCAATGGGATTCTTTGCGCCTGTTCAGGGCAATCCCAGCGCCGCCGGCATAAATTTTCAACGGCGTGACAAGCCGCCATGCCCACTGGTCAAGATATCCGGATGAACCGATAGGGTCGTTTGGGATACTCTCTCAACAGAAAACAAAGTACATCCTGAAAGACCGGCCGCACCATCAGATATGGATGAATTTATAATGTCATAATCAAGGTTTGACCCCGAACGTCCGATGACCCCGAACGTCCGAAAATTTTCTTTTCATTTTCCCCAAAAAAATTTATCGTCAAATAACGCTGAAAATTTGAGATTTATCCATAAAAGGAGGATCATCATGAAAATATTTTTACGATATGGAATGGTTCTGGTCACGGCATTGCTGTGCGTTTATATTCAGAATGTTCAATCAGACAGCCTTTGGAGCGACGATGTTGACTCGGTTTATTCTCCCGAGGCCCCCCTGGGTACCCTCTGGGTTGAAGCCGGCGCCCTTTTGTCTGTTTCAGCTGCGGAGGATGATCAATGGCGAATACTGAACATAGGGACCCTTTATGACTGGACCAACGCCAACGGCCTTTCTTTTGATTATGAAGGCATTCCTTACGGTGCCCTGGCAGGCCGGATCGGTGAGGATGGCGACTGGTTTTTCATTGGAAGCGATTTTTGCCAGACCGCCTCCCAAAGTGGTACGCTTTACCTGGCCTGCTGGGAGCCTTCCGGCAATTTTTCGGATAACTCGGATGCCATCACTGTTACGGCCAGCCTGGCATCCTTTGACCCGGCCGACCTGGACCAGGACTATGACGTGGACGGAAAGGACCTGTTCCGATATCTCCAGGACCTGTCGGCCCTGGACCTGGAAAGTTTTGCCGCTATTTTCGGATGGGTCGATACCCCGGCCACCGCAGACCTTCAAACCCTGTCGGTTTCACCGGGCCGGCTTGCCTCGGTTTTTTCGGCCGACCAGAGCGATTATCTGGTGGAGGTGGAAAATGAAACCAGCGAAATCCAGGTGACCGCCCTTCCAGCAGATCCTCTGGCAACGGTCTGGATCAGCGATACCCTGGTTGATCCCGGCACCCCGTTTGCCGTATCTCTGGACCTGGGAGCCAACTATATCCCTGTGCGGGTGGTCTCCCAGAACAACCGCACTGAAAAGACATATTCCCTGCTGGTGGCCCGAAAGGGTACGGCCGGTCTTTCCGGTCTGTCCGCAGAAGGATATGATCTGATCCCGGCATTTTCACCGGACACTGCCGTTTATACCATTTATGCGGCATCAGATACCACAGAGGTCCAGCTGAATCTGGAACCCGGGGACGGGTCCGACCAGATTCAGGTCAACGGTACCCTCCTGGATGACCCGGCCCTTCCGGTTTACATCCCTTTAGAAAGCGAAATGACCGAAGCTCAAATCCTGGTTGCGGCCTCAGACGGATCAGAATTTGCTTATTTTGTTTATATTAAAAGGAATGCCGCGCCGTCCCAAACGGCATTTGTCAAGGACGACGCCGTTGAAGCCAATGAGTTTGAATCATTGCCTGAAGCCGTTGCGTATCTGAACACCAATCTGTTATCCGGGCAGACCGGGGAGATCAGGATTCAGACCTCCTCTGCCATGGTTGTAGACACCCTGGATCTGACCCGGAATATTATTTTGACTGTGGAACCCGGGGCCTCCAATGTTATTTTTGGGCCTTCAACCTATCCGCTGATCATTAATACATGGGCCGGTGCCGATATTTCCGGACTTTGCTTTACCGGGTCGCCGGCATTCACCATCAACTCCGGGGCCGGGCTTTGTGTTGCCGGAAGTTCTTTCTCCTCAGACACCACTGTCAACATAGAGGATTCCGTATCATCCACCGAGGCCAAGGGCGGCGGATATTACAGCCAGTTTTTAAATTTTGTGGGAAACCACCTGTCCGGTGACCTGAATATCATGATGTCCGGTTCAGCTGACACGGATTTTGTCACATCCGGAAACCAGGCCGAAAGCATCCAGTTCGCCGGAACGGGTGAATTCTCAGGGGATGCCAACCTCAAGTTTAAAGCCAATCTCACAGATGATTTGAGCATCATGGCCACAATGAAGGGAAATACCCATGCCAGTGTTACAGGGCACCGGAACGTCGTCAATACGGATATCGGCATCACCATGGAAGACGATGCCCGGATCAGCCTGGAACAGCATACCTCGGCCTCTGTGGGATTAAATTTCATGGGGTTGAATGGAAAGATACAACTGGACAACGTCACCACCGTCAATGCGGCCTATAAAATGGACATGGCAAAAGCCCAGTACACGGGCAGGTCCAACGCTATCACCAATTTTAATGCTTCCTTGTTATACAGCCATGGGGACAGTATCTACGGCATCACCCAGGAGGGCGGAAAATTCCTGCAAAATTATTCGATCAAGGCAGCAGGGGCCGGGCTGAACGCTACGCTGACCCTGGGGCTGGACGGTGTTAATATTTACGGAAAATATAATCTGATTGCCGGCGGGAATGTGACCGCCAAATTTAATAACAACACGACCATTTCCCTGGATGCATACATGAAACTGCCGGGCAAGCTTGCTTCCCTGGATTTTGACCATATGACCTGCTATGGGAAATTGTCCGTGGAGCTGCCTGAATCCGGGGTCGAGGTGTATCTGAACGCACAATATGGCATCCTGGAAGAGGGGTTACTCATAAATTTTACGGACCTTGGCGGTGTCAGCGGCACCCTGGACCATATTGTCACCGTTACCGGCGGTTTAATCCTGCGCTTTGGCGCCGAGGAGCCCCCGACCCCGGAAAACAAGGCCGCGGCCTTAACCAAAGGAAACACCCTGGTTCTTAAAAACCTGGAAATTAAAGACACCAATGGACTGCCCGGCCTCTATCTGGAAAAAATCAACACGGCGGTCACCATCCAGGACAGCACCATTGAAAGCCAGAACTGGGCCATTTACTGTGCGGGCATTAATGCGGCCGTCACCATCAAGGACAACGCCAATCTGACGGGGGGCATCTTTCTTAACGGGGATCCCGACGGCACAGGGGTCTTGATTGATCAGCCCCATGAGGTCAGCGCCAACACCATCACCCAGACCATGGCCGGCGGCGCTTGCCTCTGGTCCCATTCCATACGAAATGTCCAGGTGAGCGGCAATACCATGACCGCCGCAGCCGGTGCCCACGGGATTATGGTCAGCGGCGGAAAGCTTGTGGTAGACGGGGGCAGCATCATTGCCCCGGGGGCTTATACCAGCGCGGCTCTTGGCGCCGGCCCCTCATCCGGCGGAACCGTTGGGTTTCTGGATGTCAGCAATATGGAACTGATCTCCGGAGCGGTCAACCCGGGGGATGACGGATACATCAAGCTGACCGGCAACACATTCTCCAATGCAACCGTCCATGACGTGGAGGCCGGCCGGCTGATCAATGATCCCATGGACAACGGTAACAGCGGGCTGAACCCTGATGAGGATATTGTGGGCTGTCTCATCGACTGGAATGAGGATGACCACCATTGTCCGGATTATCCGCCTGATTGCGACCAGTGGGATGAAGACGAGAAAGAGTGCGGGTGCGGGCAGGACGGAATCGCACCGCCCAGCGAGCCGGGAATTTAAAAACTTCGTAAAATATCCGGAATAGACTGCTGGGGGCCATGTCCCCAATTTCTGTTTATTCTCCATGCGCTGGTTGACAAAAAGGATGTTCCTATCCTACATTGGATTTAATGTTTGACTGCCAATCGACCTTATGCATCTTGGAAATTGAACGGGTAAGGAAATCACAAGGTCCTTTCATGCCATAGGTTTTCGCAGAGGAAGCAGGACAGGATTCGCCTTCCAAACTCAAGGAGGATTTTATGAGAAAAAGAATGGTTTCCGTTGCACTGATTTTTTTTATTGGATTATCGCTTACCGGGTGTCCTAAACAGTCAAGCACATCGACAGCCACGAAAAGCGCACTTGAAAGTCAGATCAAAAGCATTAAACAGATGCTCACCGAGATTAAGGCGGAAATTGCCAAGCACCAAAACAATATCGAGAATATGAGAAACATACTGAGAAACGCGCAGCAAACCGGCACGACACCGAACGTCGGCGGCTTGAAAGAGTATGCCAATGCCGCCGGGGAACGGACCCCAGCTTACCACCAGGCGCCGCCCTGGAAGCAGGATCTGATCGATAAATTTGAAAATATGCACGTGTTTAATGCGATGGATGCTGCAGCCCTGGGTGCCGCGACAACGGATGGTAATGTTGAGGAAGTATATATTAAGGTTGAGATTAGGCGGACCAGCAGGTTTATCAGAATGCTTGAAGTGCTGGCAACACGGCAGGGAGAGGTCCTGGCACAGGCTGAAGCAGACCTCCAGCGCATCAACGAAACGGCAGCCCCATCTTCCACAACGACGGCTGACGAGGGGTTAAGCGATGGCGGATATTAGGGTGCATCTTGGGGGCTCATGGCATAGCAGGCTGATCAGCGGCTGGAAAAGGCACCTGGACTTCGCCGCCGGATGGGTTTTCACTATCTGCCCACGATTAAATCATTTTCAAAGCGAGGAGAATATGAAGGGCTTTAAGGTCTTGATCCTGTTGATGTGTATCGCCT
Source organism: uncultured Desulfospira sp. (assembly GCA_963663165.1). Lineage (GTDB taxonomy): Bacteria > Desulfobacterota > Desulfobacteria > Desulfobacterales > Desulfobacteraceae > Desulfospira. Next base: position 3,809,525 of record OY760175.1, read on the forward strand.
TTATGGCCATACCGGGTGTGCAGGCCGAACCCGGGTGGCAGATGCAATCAATTGCTGACTTTAACGTTGCATTTTGCCGAAAAGCGGATGCCTCAGGCCTCAGCGTCTACTTTACCCCTTCGGGCGCGGTCTGGGTGTGTGTGATATTGCCGGAAGGGACAGAAAAAGTTGATCTTTCCCGGCCCATTGAGGTGCGGGTGGATCAAAGCGAACCCTTTTTAAGCTCACAAGATGCTCTGCAGCCTGAGCAGACGGCGGTGGCCTGGCAGATTAAAGAACCGGGAAGCGGCATCATCAACGGATCGCTCCTGGATCACCTGATGAAAGGCAGCTTAGCCCATGTAAGCGGCCATGTCTCTGGCGGGCACAGGGTTAAGATGACGGTCCCGCTTAACGGGTCAAGGGATGCCATTGAGAGCCTGTTGTCCATGCGGATGAAGAACCAGTTTTCTGATGTTCCTGCTACCAATGTTTCTCCTCCTGCCAATATTTCTCCACCGCCGGCTACGCCCGTTGTGCCCCCTAATGCTTCCCGTGTTCGCCGCATGCCAAGGGCGGGGAATCTCTGAAATAAAAAAAGCACCCCCCGACAGGCACAACACATTGCGCCTGTCGGGGGCATATTTCAAATATGATAACTTCCCGTTATCCGTAGAATAGAAAAAATATCCCCGTACTAATCTGATTTTAAGGCATCCATGTTAAAGGTTAAGGATGTCCCGTACCAGATGATCTGCCTGTCTTTTACCGGCACCTCGATTTTAGCACTGATTAACTGGAAATTTTTATCAGACAGTGTAACGGAAAAACGGTCATCGGTCTTTACCGTTGTGAGTTTCTGGGCACCGCTGGCCTGGGTCAGGGCGGCCTCATGTATCTGCTGCCCCATAAAATAAAGCCGGACCTGCAGAGACTCGCCCTTGGCCAGTGCTGCCGGATTTTTTAACGGCACGATTTCAAACCGTTGATTCAACGGTTCCGTGACCCACGGATGCCAGCTCTCTATATGTTTCATGAACTTATAGGAGTGGCCCTCTTTGACCACATCCTTCAGGCCGGTGATTCTTTTGTTTTGCCAGCCCTGGGTTGTGTGCATCCAGTATTTGTTATAAACCAGGGCCGTTAAAACGCTGAAGGGCTGCTGAACTTCCAGATAGGCTCCGGCACTTTCCGGCTTCCATCCAATGCTGACGGGAAGCCATTTTTTGTTTTCAAGGTGTCCGGCCGCCTGAACAACCCGCTCCGGCTCATAGGGGTCGCCTTGGGCAACCCCTTCCACCATGTGCCCCATCACAATTTCGAACCCTTTTTCCTGTGACCCGTCCAGCCACCAGTCATGGGCCATGGCCGCCGGCACGGATAAACACAGCAGAGCCGAAACCATTACCGGGATCACAACGGCTTGAAACAAACCATTCTTATTTTTCATGATTCCACCTAATTTTTGAGTATCAGAATGTATACTTAACGGTCAGTTGAAGATATCTGCCATCGCTGCCTGAGTATTGATTGTACCCGCTCCAGTTGCTGACATATTCTGAATAGGTTTCATCAAACAGGTTTTTCACATCAAACGAAATGGTCCACTGATCGGAAAACGTATGGGCGATTTTAAGGTCAACCACATCGTATCCCCCGTAACTATCGGTATTATCACTTCGGGTATACCATTTTCCCACCTTGTTATACCAGACGCGCAACGAGGTGTTGGTGGGGAATATATACTCAACCCCCAGCTTTAAGATTGATTCCGGTATGGCAGAGACATGGTTGCCGTAATATGATTTGCTATCATCTTCATAGGTGGCTTCCTGGTAGGTATAGGCCCCGAAAAACTGGAGATTTTCCAACGGCATCAGGTTTATCTCGATTTCGTGCCCTTTCCGGACCGTTTCCCCCTGGTAGCTATAGCCCCATTCGTTGGCGATGCTGTCATAAGTACCGGTGATTTCATCATCATTTACACTGTAAAAATAAGCATAACGAATCATAATCTGTTCAATGGGGCTGGCCTTGATTCCGCCTTCATACTGGATAAAATTGCTTTCATCGGGTGCGTCTGAGGCATATTTGGCTTCATTTTTGGGCAGCTGAAACCCAGTCCCGACATTAGCGTATATGCTGTAATTGGGCAAAAATGTATAAATCACGCCCGCGCTGTATGTCCAGATATTATAATCGCTGAGGTCCATGGAGATGTCTGTCAGCCGGTTGGTGAAATCACCGTCAAATGTGTCAAAACGGCCCCCCGCAAACAGGCGCAGCATCTCAGACGGATCCCAGTTGGCCTTGGCGTATATCCCGAAATTGAAAAGGTTGTAATCGTAATCCCTGGACTGAGAATCCCGGTGCTGGCTGGTGGTATTGTATTTTGTTTCATCCGTGTCATAATTTCTGTAATCAAATCCAACATCAAACCGCAGGTTCTGGCCTTGTGCCATGGGCATATCATACCCGAGGTTCATCAAGGCACCATAAACGTTGTGTTCAAAATGGCCTTCGGTCTGATTGCCGCCGTATGTTGAGAACCGGCTGTAGTCCACATCCTGATACCAGAATTTGAACGTCAGGGGCGTGTTCTCATTGATATCCCAGTCCGCATGCAGCTGAATTTCAGCCATATCCGTATATCCGCCGTCATCATCCATTACCGACTGGGTGGGATCGGCCTCCCACTCAGGTTCCGTCAGGTATCCGGCAGCATCCCAGTCCGCAGAAAACGCATGGGCGATCAGGCCGATCTGAAGGTCCTGGCTTGGGCGGTAGAACCACTTGCCGTATATATTCTGACGTTCATAGTCGCTGCTATCCCGGTATCCTTCCGTATCATAGGCCTCCACGACATAAACCTGGTTGAATTTGTTATCAAAATGTTCGGAACCAATGCTGGCAAATCCCTTTTTGGTATCAAAACTGCCATAGGCCAGTTTGGCTGTTCCAAAATCTCCGCGCTTGCGGGTGTTGAAGTGAACGCTGCCAGCCCTGCACCAGTTACCGTATTGGGCGTCAATGGGGCCTTTAACAACTTCAATGCTTTCAATGTCGTCAACACTTAGCTGGGTTAAATCCGCAGCACCATCGGCCGGGCCGAACGGATAGTTGTAGGGAATTCCGTCAATGGTGATCAGGGTATGCTGCCCGTGTCCGCCGGTACCAAAGCCCCTCATGGTAAACCCATTTGGAACGCTCCCCGAATTGTAATCCCCGACTGCAAATCCGGGAACGATCCGCAAAATATCCAGCGCAGTATCGGCTTCCTGTTTAGCGATTTCATCCTCTCCGATGATATCCACTGAACCGGGCAGGTCCGCAGAATGGTTAACTTTCTTTGCTTTTACCGTCATGTCGCCGATATTCATGATCACCTGGTTTTTTTCCTCATCCGTGTCCAAGGCCTCCTGAGCCTGGCTGGTTGAAGTATCTTCAGCAGCTACCGCAAAAGGACCGGCAACAAGAATACCTGCAATAATTAAAATCCACATCCGCAGCAACCAGCTAGCTGTACCTTTCATCACATAGATCTCCTTTTCTAAAAAAAATCGCATTTGAATAACTTTAACGGAGTAACTGTTTGAAAATAAGCCCTTTTCCACAAATAAAAAAAAGCCATAAAGATCAACAGGATTCAGCCTGCCTGTTACCTTCATGGCTTTTTGAATATACGGATTCTACGCTTATTTTATGATTTTACTTCTTCTTCGTGAAGAGAATTGGCCCCCGTTTAGCCAATAGTTTTTACTTTGTCAATACATTTTGTCAGAGTAGGGGGTCAAGAGTAGGGGGTCAAACCTTGATTATAGCATTATGTGTCAGAGTAGGGGGTCAAACCTTGATTATAGCATTATGTGCCGACATGGATTATAAATGGGGGCTATTACTGCTCGCATACATATGCGGCTAATGCCAAAGGACAATAATCAAGGTTTGACCCCTTCTCACTTCTCACTGCTTAGAAAGAGCCTTCTTCCCAGGCCACCAGCCTTACGAATCCGCCGTCAGCCATTTCACAGCGGAAGGGGAATGCGGCAATGATCATCCGTTTGCCGGTCACCGCATCAATATCGCCGCCTGCGTTCTCAACGGTAATCACGCCGGCCTGCATGTACATCCGGTGGCAGGGTTCATAATCGGGGAATTCCACATCCGGGTCTTTGCCGGTTGCTTTGCGGTATGCCTTGTCCAGCCACGGCATCTGCTCTTTGAGGGGGTAGTGCCAGAGCGGAGAATCTGTGGCGCCCCAGGTGCCTGAGATCCCTTTGATTTTCTTGTCATGGATCAGGTATTCGGCAATTTCAGGCCCCATGCCGGGATAGTAGTTGTAATATTTATCGTTATTGATTCTCCAATAATCTTGGAAACCGGTGTTGATCACCACCCAGTCATTTTCCCGGATATCCAGGCCGTCTTTTGCACAGGCTTTGTCCACATCTTCGGGCATGATGATTTTCCACAAATCGGGTTCAAAACCGGTTTTCCAGGTCGCCTCAAACTCCTCTTTTAAATGACGCATATCCAGAATGACGCCGGTCCCCACGCAGTACTCTAACGGCAGCTCATTGAGTGAATACCCGTTGCGCTCACGGTCCACTTCCTCTTCATGGAGGACATGGTTGGGGGCATCCATATGGGTGCCGGCATGGAGGGTGCCGGTATAGGTCATGGTCCGCTTATGGAAACGGCCCAGATACTGTCCTCTCGGGAATGCAAGGTCCTGGCGAGGTCCGGGGAAAGGCCATAACGGCGTATCAACTCCCCAGGGTTGAGAAAGATCATAAATCTTGGTCATTTTGTTTTTGTCAAGGTACATTCTGCTTTTATCTAGCGGCATATATGCCATGGCTTCTGTCTCCTTTTATTTTATTCTAGTTGAAACCGGCCAAAGCCGGCGGCCAAGAAGATACGGTTTTGTATATATTGTGGGCCGGTATTTCATATTCTCAAATATATAGGACGGAAATATATGTCAAGAAAAAAAACATTTTTGTGCAAAATTTATGGTTTTAGGCCAAAAATTTAGAAAAATTAATTGACATATTACCGATAATTTGCAACATTGCGCCAATGAATAATACTGATCTAAAATTGATGAAAGAACTCCAAAAAAATGGGGCGGTTAGCTACTCAGAACTGTCCACCATACTTGGGGTTACCCCGAAAACTGTGGGCAAACGGGTTGAAAAGCTGATCCAGTCGAGGATCATATCGGTCAGGGCACAGCCGAACCCTTACAAACTCGGGCTGTCCGCCTGTGCCATTGTGGCCATTAAAGCCAATGCCACCGCCGTTGAAGGAATATGTGATCATCTGGCCGGCTTCTTTCATGTTAATCTGGTTCAGGTCTTTTTCGGAAGATTTGATATCATGGCCATTGTCTATTTTCCCGATTTTGAGATGCTGCATCAGTTTATTGATAATGAGTTGTATACCATCGAAGGCGTCACCCAGCTCGAACTATTCTTTGTCCATGAAATTTTCAAACGGTATGATCGTTTTTTTAAAAAAGAACCGTTCCAGAAAGAACCGGTAAAATTATCCCAGAACGACTGGGAGCTTATTTCAGAACTGTCCAAAGACGGGCGTTTAAACCCTTCTGTCCTGGCTGAAAAACTCGGCATCCATGTAACCACGGTCTACCGCAGAATCTCGGCTTTAACCGAAGGGGATATTATTAAAATAAGCGGGGTGCCCAACCCGCTGAAGTTTGCTTACTCGGCCAGTGCTTATATAATGTTGGACGTCAATCCCAATAATGTACAGCAGATCTGTAAAAAACTGCTCCCTTATAAGGAAGTTCATTTCATCATGACACTGGGCAGGCGGTCAGGAATGATTATCTGTGTTCATTCCACGGATACGGCATCGCTGCATCAGTTTCTTCAAAAGGTGATCATCCCCTTAGACGGTATCATTGATACGGAAACCTTAATCGGGGCATCGGTGAAAAAAACATATTACGGATGGCTGATCGGAATCGGATAGGCGGCCCTGCATAACGGCCACGGGCCGCCTTGGTTATCCAACCGAGAGCCGCCCACAACGAATAAGGAAAGTCTTCTCAGGACGTTAGTGAGACTTTTATATAACGGCCACGGGCCGTCTTGGTTATCCAACCAAGAACCGCCCACAACAAATATTGAAAGTCTTATCAGGATGTTAGTGAGACTTTCATATAAAACGAAATACCGGCGTCTGCATTTTTTTAAGGCAGATGCCCAGGCTATAGACAAGCCCCGGCAGGGGTTAATTTTAATTAACAGAATGCAAATGACTAGGAGGCTTAAGGAATATGAAAGTTGTCAAAAATGCACAAGGTACGCCTTACGAAGCGCCTAAACATTTTGGTGTTTACGGAATTCAAAAATTTGTAGAAGAATCAAAACGGGTCAAGGTATTTTACTCATACTTTCAACCCAACGGCGGGGCTGACATGTCCGGGTCCCCCACCGAAAAAATATACTATCTGGTCAGCGGCAGTATTACCGTAAAAGGCACATCAGAAGAACACGTTATGAACCAGGGCGATATCATTTTTATCGACGCCGGCGAAGAACGTGAAATCACCATCAACGACGGCAAACCGGCCGAGCTGCTGGTGTTTATTATCACGCCTTAACAGAGGTTTAACAAAGCGTAACCATTCAACAAATATTGAAAAGGATGACCAATGACAGATATATTCAGATTAGACAATAAAGTCGCTGTGGTTATCGGTGGGGCCGGCGGAATCGGAGAAGCCTGTTCTGTTGGACTGGCAAAACAGGGCGCCACCACCATTATTGCCAGCCGGAACCTGGAAAAGGTTCAGGCCGTTGCCGATGACATCGCATCCAAAACCGGGGCCACAACCGGCGCCTTTCAGGTGGATGCCACGGATGAAGCCAGCGTCACCAAGCTGGCCGCAGATATTGCCGAAAAATACGGCAAAATAGACATCCTGGTCAACACCCACGGCATGAACAAAAAAGGCGCGCCCCTGGAATTTGACATGAATGACTGGGACCACTTGTTTTCCGTCAACGTCAAAGGGGTCATGATGGCCTGCCGGGCCTTTGCCAAATACATGATTGACCAGGGAAAAGGCAAAATCATTAACATGTCCTCTGTCCGGGGCATCCGGGGCACCGGCGGCGGCAATGTGGCCTATGGTGCCACCAAAGGCGCCGTAGACATGATCACCCGTATGCTGGCTGCCGAATGGGCACCGTACAACATCAATGTCAATGCCATGGCCCCCTCTCTGGTCCTGACAGACACCATTAAAAAAGCCGTGGCCCCGGACCGCCTGGAAATGCTGGCCAAAAGCAGCCTTTTCAAACGCCTGGGCACCCCGGAGGAAATGGCAGGGGCCTGTGTGTTCCTGGCCTCTGAGGCATCAGATTTCATGACCGGCCAGATTCTTTATGTAGACGGCGGACTGACAGCTGTGGGATAGAAACACACCTGCCTTGCGTAACTTAAGTTCTTAACCATTGTCCTGATTGCCCCATGGGTTGGTAAAATTCAACCCCCAGGGTCATCAGGACAATGGTGTTGCATTGGACAATCTTATAATATAAGGAGAAGGGTTCATGCGCTTCCGGGTTACGGCCATTATCATTGCAGGGTTTACCACTATATTTGCCGCCTTCGGCATCCGGTATTCATACGGTGTCTTACTGCCGGAAATGCTTTCCTCTCTGGCCATCTCCAACACCGAGGCCGGTATCATCTACTCTTCCTATTTTCTGATCTATACCTTGAGTTCTCCCGTGCTGGGGTTGATGGTGGACCGGACCAATGCACGGGTTCTGCTGACTGTTTTTGTCGCTCTGCTGGGCCTTGGCGGCTGCCTGATGTCAACGGCATCAACCGTTTTAACGGCCAGTTTCTTTTTTGCCATTGCCGGGCTTGGCCATTCCGCATGCTGGGCCCCCGTGGTCACCGTGGTCATGCGATGGGTAAGCCGGGAAAGAAGGGGAATCGTTCTGTCCGTCGTCGACCTGGGAAGCGCCAGCAGCATCGCCTTCTGGAGCTTTTTGATTCCCATTATCATCGGTTCATTCGAGTGGCGGCTGGTCTGGGTTTTACTCGGGTTAACCGCCCTGATGGCGGCGGGGTTGAACTTTTTTGCCATCAAGGACCGGCCTTCCTGCCCCACCGGACCTGAAGAAACATTGAAAAAGCCCAGTGCCTCCATCCGGGATACCTACCGGATCATTTTTTCATACCGTAGCTTTCACCTGATTGCCCTGTCCTACATGATGATCAGTTTTGCCATCCTCATTCCCTTTACCTTTTTGACCGCCTACAGCACCCAGAAGCTCAATATTCCTTATTCATCGGCAGCCCTTCTCATAGCGGTCATCGGCATTTCAGGATCTGTGGGCAAACTGATTCTCGGCTATGTCTCCGATCAGGTCGGCCGCATCCGGATCATGATGCTTTGCGGTGTCCTGGTGGGGTTAGGGGGGGTGGGGCTGGCGTTTGTACAGAATTTTTCCCTGCTGGTGATATCAACCATCATTTTCGGTGCCGGATACGGGACCATCTGGCCCCAGTACGCCGCTGCGGCCAGGGATTTGTTTTCCGAAGAATACTCGGGCAGCGTCATCGGCCTTTGGACACTGTACCATGGCTTTGGCTCCGTACTGGCCCCGATCATTGCCGGCTGGAGCATCGATGCCACCGGGACCTACTTTTATGCCTTTATCATGACCATTGCCAGCGCGGTCCTTGCCCTGGTGCTGCTGCTGCCGCTAAGTGCCGGCAAAACAGCCGTAAACAAATGAAAAGCACTGATGAACAGTTACGGGTCCTGATTTTTGCTCATTTTTCAGCATCAGCTGAATAGTCACAAAACCGGTTAAGTTTCAGAAGGAATCATGATGTCATAATAATTTTTGTCCTTGGAAGTTTTTTTATAGCTTGCCTCTCCCTTTAATGCATCTATGGCCGCTTGAAATTCATCTCCCAGTCCGGCCGGGTCAGAAATAGAATCAGAGTCCCGGTAAATGATACAAAGATGAGACTGCAGCATGGATGTATTGATATAAATAACGGGGCCGCTTCCATTGTCCGTAATAGAGCTTTGAACCAGGCTTTTGATAAGTTTGAAAACCTTATCGTAATTCCCCTTGAATGCCTCTCCGCTGGGGTTTGAAAAGGATGTTTTAAGATTGTATCTGCTAAACCGGCGCTCTATGTTGGATAACAATTCCTCAATGTCAATGGGGCCGGGTTTGAACGGCACCCGGTTTTCCCCATACAGGGCATCTATCATGTCTTCCTCAAATTCAAAAATTTTTGTACTGAGCGAATCAGGGATGACCATGATGTCTTTGTTCTCGTCATCAAGAGACCCCATTGTCAGTGTTCCCTGCTGTTCCTTGATCCAGATACCCCTTTTTAATAATGAGGGATTTTGGTTGTTATCCATGCGTTATCTCCCAAGGTCAATAATTTATGAAAAGCCACCCATCTGCTGCGTTTCAGAAAAATTTGTAATCCTCAAACCCTTTATGGTTGCTCCGCTTGCAAATTTTTCTGCGCCTTGAATCTGGGCAACTTTTCACCCAAACACGGGTTTTCGCTCAGGCACAAATTAGGTGAGCCAAATCTGATGTCTTAATCCAAATGTTTTTAAAATCTATCTGTTATTTAAAAGAATCGCAAGAATTTTATCCATGGCCACGCAAGAAGGTTGGATGGATATAAAGAAATACCGATCCAAGGGCAGAATCCGGGCCGCCGGGGTTATCCTCCTTTTTTTGGCTATCTGCCCGTCCCGCTGGAAAAATCAATGGACAACAGATAGGACCTTAAATTTTTCTTTTTGTTTTTGATCCCGAGCTTCTTTCTTAAATTGTGGCGATGGATCTGAATGGTGTTTACCGACAGGTTCATCAGGTCGGCAATATCTTTGTTGGTTTTGCCTTCCCGGACCAGGGCGGCGACCTCGATTTCCCTGGCGGTCATGTCCGGATGATCCGTTACCACCCGCCTCATGAAGGGTGTAATGATATCATTGAGGTGGGATTCAAGAATCTCAAGGTAGTTCAGCTGGTTCATGTTCAGGCCCATTTTTTTGAGCTGGTATACATAGGGAAGGGCCAGCTCCTTGACGTTCATGATGATTCGCCTTTCCATCTCTTTTTGATCGTCCTCCCGCTGGGCCAGCAGCACCTTTAAAGCGGTATTGGTTTCTTCTAAGCGAATAGATTTTCTTTCAAGCTCAGCCTCCCTTGATTCAAGCTCTTTCTCGGCCAGTTTTCTGGCCGTATGGTCCATGGAGATCATCCCGACCACCAGGCGATTCCGGGTATCCCGCAAAGGAAATTTAACCGTATGAAAATAGTGGAACCCGCCGGGGAAATTCATGGTTTCTTCCAGCTCCAGTGATTTTCCCTGCCTGAGGATTTCCTGATTGGACCGGCTGATTTTTTGAGCGGTTTCAGATGAGAAGATATCTTCAAATCGTTTCCCCAGAACCAGATCCGCTTTTAACCCCACCAGGTTTTCCCATGCCGGATTGACCAGTTCAATGGTTCCGTCGGCACTGAAGACACTGATGGGCGCCGGCAGATTTTTTAAAAAAGAATGGAGGTATTCATGGGTTTGCCGGTAATTTTGCTCAATCTTGCGCTGCTGGGTAATATTCAAGGTGATGAAAACCACCCCCTGGACCCTGCCATCCTCATCTTTCACAGGGCTTGCCACTTCAATAAATGTCCTGCCGTCCTCCAGGAGGGTTTCCTTTTTTTTAACTTCGCCGGCCTTAAAGGTTTCCAGAGGAGAGCACTCTTTTATGCACGGGGTGGACCGCCCCCAGATCAATTCATAGCAATATGGGTGGATGGGGCTTTCAGAACGGCTCCGGCCCAGCAAACCGGCGTTATCCCAAACGATACGGCGATCCGGGTCCAGGTACTTGATGTCGACCAGCCCTTCCAGTGCGTCCAGGATCGCCTGCTTTTCAGATTCTGACTGTTTCAGGGCCTGCAGGGCGGCCTGGTGTCCGGAGAGCTGTTCTTCTTGTTGTTCTTTTTCCCGGGTAATGTCCAGAAGAATACCGGCCACGGTCTGCAAGGGGTTGCGATCGCTGCGCTTAACCATGGCAAAGCGATCCCGGACCCAGCGAAATCCTTTGTTTTTCAACTTTACCCGGTATTCGATTTCACAGGGTTGATTTTCAAGGTCTGTACAATGGGTTATGATCTCGGGGGTTATGATTTTGGCAACCCGTTCCCTATCGTCTTTATGGATCATTTTTTTCCACGTGGAACGGCTGTATTGAACGCTTCCCGGTGTTTCTTCCAGCATCCCTGAACAATCATCAAAAATCATCATCCCGGTTGCCACATCCCACTCATAAACCGTTAGTCCTGTGCCACAGACAGCCTGGAATACTCTTTTTCTGGCCTTGGAATCGACCTGGTTAATGGATACCATTGAATAGGTCCTGTTTAGATTTTCTACTATAAAACAGCTATATTTATTAGCTGTTTTTTTAATGTTGAATCAATATATTCAGTTAAGATAAGTATAACTACACTGAGCAAGAGATAATGGCAAGACAATTTACGTTTGATTGGTAAGCACCATACCATGTTCCAAAGCACTTAAACGGGGCCATCACAGCGGAAGGCAGGCCGATGCCGATTTTTTAACAGACGATGAGAAATGCGGCCTTATATTCAAATTATTCAGGAATAAGACCGGGTCAGCAATAAAAACCGTTTTAGCAAAAGGAGATTGAGTATGAGCAAAACAGTTAAAGTATTCATGTGTGTCTTGTTGTCCATCGGCTTTGTTTCGTCAAGCGCGTTTTGCGGCCCCATGGTTATAAAAGGCATAACTGCCTTTCCCAAAAACCATCTGTCCAATGATCCGGTCCACATTTTCGTAGAAAAAATAAACCAGCGGGCCCAGGGGAAATTAAAAATAGACTGGGTAGGGGGGCCTGAAGTTCTGAAGTCCTTTGATCAGATTCACGCCCTGAAAGCCGGAACCATTGATATGCTGTTATATTATCCCTTTCCTTATATGAAGTCCCTGGTGCCGGTGGCTGAGGCCAAAGCGTTAAGCGAACTCACCCAGTGGGAAGAACGCGAATCCGGCGCTTTTGACCTGTTAAGTGAAATCCTGGCGAAAAAGGCCAATGCAAAATATATCGGCAGCCCTCACAGTTTTCTGGGCTACCATATTTACACCAATAAAAAAATCCTGAGCATTGATGATTTCAAAGGCTTAAAAATCCGGGCTCAGCCCCTTTATGTCCCGTTGCTCAAGGCCCTTGGGGCCACCCCCCTGACCATGCCGGCACCGGAAATATACACAGCCATGGAACGGGGTGTGGTGGACGGGTTTATGTGGCCCAAAGTCGGCATGATCAGCTGGGGCCTCCAGGAGGTCACCAAGTACGTGGTTGAGCCGTCTATTTTTCGTATGGGCCAGGCCGTTCTCATGAACATGGACAAATGGAACAAGCTGCCCAAAGATATGCAGGACCTTTTCAGCGAGGTGATGCAGGATATTGAATACATTGGGACCATGAGAAACATCATGATCGGCGAATATGAAGACAACGTCCGAAGACAGGCCGGGATGGAATATCTTAAACTCTCACCGGCCGATGCTGAAACGTTCGTTAAGACAGCTTATGAAAAAACATGGGAACTGGTATTGAAAAAAGCACCCGAATACGGCCCAAAGCTTCAACAGCTGTCTTCAAAACAGGCCGTGCCCAAAGGCAAATTTCCCTGGAAAAACTAATCCTCCCCCCTGCCAAAGCCGGTCTCCCTGACGGGTTTGGCAGGCAATGCATTCTGGTTATTTACCGGAAAGCCCAAAACAGCCCCTTGCAGGGGATTTGAAACATTTATGACGGATGGTTTGGATTTTATACCCCAAGGGATGGACTGTTTACGAAAGGTGACTCATGAAGCAAAAATTCTTTGATCCAATTATCAATTTCATGGCGTTTCTGGCCGGAACCGCTCTGGTTGCGGCGGTAGTGATTGTCTGTTTTGAAATCTGCATGCGGTACTTTTTTCACCGGCCCCAGATATGGACCGTTGAAGTCTGTGAGTATATCCTTTTTGGCATGACGTTTCTGGGTGCTCCCTGGCTGCTTAAAACCGGGGGCCACGTCAACATTGACGTTGTCATGTCCCAATTTGGGGCCAGGGGCCAGGCCGGTTTTAAGCTGTTCTATTCGGGCATGGGGATTTTAACCTGTCTTATCATCAGCTGGTTTTCCATTGCAACAGCCATTGAGTGCTATGAATCATCTGTTCTGATCATTAAAGCCTTAAGCCTGCCCAAGCATTATTTCATCATATTAATGGCCGTGAGCTATTTTTTACTTTTTGTTGAATTTACAGGAACGTTCCTGGACAGCCTGAAACAGATAAGAAAGGACATTTAAATGGAATGGTGGTTGATTCTCCTGTTGATCGTCGGTGGATTCTTGTGTCTTCTGGCATCGGGCATGCCGGTATTTCTTGCGTTTACCCTCATTGATATTCTTGGCATCTATTTTTTATGGGGCGGCAGTGCAGGCCTGGGCCAGCTGATCCACTCCATTTTCTCTTCCACGTGCAGTTTTGTTTTACTGCCGGTCCCTTTGTTCGTCCTGATGGGAGAACTACTGTTCTATTCGGGCGCCTTTATCCGGGCCATTGACACCCTGGACAAATGGATGGGACGGCTGCCGGGCAGGCTGTGCATTCTCAGCGTGGGAGGGGCCACTATTTTTTCAACCCTGAGCGGATCAAGCATGGGAACGGCTGCCATGCTGGGCTCTTTGCTGCTTCCGGATATGATGGAAAGGGGATATCACAAGCACATTTCCATTGGCGCCTGCATGAGCGGCTCCCTGGCCATGATTATCCCGCCGAGCGCCCTGGCAGTCATTTTAGGGTCCCTGGCCGAGGTATCCATCGGGAAGCTGCTGATTTCCGGGATTGTACCGGGACTGCTCATCGCCTCCCTGTATATTGCCTATATCGTCATCCGGTGCATGATTCAGCCCCACCTGGCGCCGGCCTATGAAACCGAAAAAGTCCCCTGGCCGGAAAAAATCACCTCTTTGATGAAAAATGTGATGCCCTTTACCATTATTATATTTATTGTCACCGGCCTGATCTTTGCCGGCCTTGCAACACCGACAGAATCGGCGGCCATGGGGGTTGTGGCCACCATAGCCGTCATTTTTTTCTACGGCAGACTGACCATGGATGTTTTAAAGAAATCCATCATTGCCACCCTTAAAATAACGGTGATGATGCTGATGATTTTAACCGGATCTACCGCTTTCAGCCAAATTCTGGCATTTACCGGTGCCGGCCGGGGGCTTGTGGAGCTGGTGGTCGGTTTTCAGATGCCGGACCTGTCCATTATTATCATGATGCAGCTGATGATGATTCTTCTGGGAACCTTTATGGAACAGGTCTCCATCATGATGATCACCTTCCCGATTTTCATGCCCATTGTTCTGGCTTTGGGATTTGACCCGGTCTGGTTCGGACTGCTGGTTCTGATCAATATGCAGATCGGAATGACAACCCCGCCTTTCGGGTTATGCCTGTTTGTCATGAGAGGGGTGGCCCCGCCCGGAATTCAGATGATGGATATTTATAAATCGGTCCTGCCCTTTATCACCATTGATATGATGACCATGCTGCTGATCATGTTTTTCCCCGGGATTGCTTTGTTTTTAACTCATTTCATGTGAACCGCTTCTAAACTGATGAAGATAAGCGTTTAAGCCATTTTTTTAAATTTTAACCGATGGGTATAAGGAATATGCGAAACCGCACAATAACCACAAATGACCTGATCAAAGCCAAAATTCCCGGAAAGGATACCGGGATTGATATCCGGCCGACCAACTGCGCCATCTGCACCCAGAACTGCGGCATTAATGCCTATGTCAAAGACGGTATGGTGGTTAAAATTGAAGGGACCCCTGAAAACAGCGCCACCGGGGGAAAACTCTGCTGCAAAGGCGCGGCAAACCGGCAGTATATCTACCATAACGACCGCATCCGATCCCCCATGTTAAGGAAGGGGAAATCCGGTACGTTAACAGCCGTCTCCTGGGATGAGGCCATGGATTTTTTTGCCCGGAACCTGCTGAAAATCAAGGCAGAATCCGGACCTGAATCCGTGGTTTTCTTCGCCGGATATCCCAAGCGGTTCCGGCCTTTTCTAAAAAGGCTTGCCCTTGGGTTCGGCAGTCCCAATTACTGTTCAGAGTCCAGCACCTGCTTTTTTGCAACGGTCATGGCCAATAAACTCAACTACGGCATGGGCGGCGGGCCGGATATGGCCCATACCCAGTGTCTGATGGTCTGGAGCGCCAATCCCTTTCATTCTAAAACATCGGCAGCCAAAAGCCTGGTCACCGCCATTGAAAACGGCCTGAAAATCATAGAGGTCGGGCCAATGATCACCCCGATCTCCCGCCACGCACAGTTTCATCTTAAGCTGCGGCCCGGCACATCCGGGGCATTGGCCCTGGGGATGGCCCATGTGATCATGGAAGAAAATCTCTATGACCGCGACTTCATTGAGAACTGGACCGTTGGGTTTGATGAGTTTAAAGCCTATGCCAAAGAATTTACCCCGGCGGCTGTCCAACAGATCACATCGGTCCCGGCCAAGGATATCATCGGGGCGGCACGGCTTTTTGCCACCGTAAAACCCGCGGCCATCCTGAGTGGGGCCAGCCCCACGGTTCACCACACCAATGGCGTCCAGAATCACCGGGCCATCACGGCCCTCATCGGCCTGACCGGGAATTTTGACCGGCCCGGCGGCAATCACCCGGTTCCCACATCCTATTATCACCAGCCCACAGGCCTGGTCACCCGGGAACATGAATTTGAACAGGTCCGGCCCTTTGAAGAGATGCCGCCGAGAATCGGCCAGGATGTTCATCCGGTCTGGTGTAAACTGGTCCACGAAGCCCAGTCCATGCATATCCCCTTTCAGATCAACAGCCAAAAGCCCTATCCCATCAAGGCCATGGTGGGGTTTGGCTTGAATTACCGCATGTGGCCCGGCTCTGATCATATGCGGGACAGCCTGAAAAAACTGGATTTTCTGGTGGTCACAGACCTTTTCATGACCGATACGGCAAAGCTTGCGGACCTGGTGCTTCCGGCATGCAGCTCTTTTGAAAAAAGTGATCTTCGCATCTGGCCCAACCGGTACGCCCTCTGGTCCCAGCCGGCCATTGATCCGGTAGGAGAATCCCGGCCCGACGCGGATATCATTATTGAAATGGCGGACCGGCTCGGCCTGAAGGATGAGCTGATGCAAAAGGGCCCAGAGGCCTGTCTGGACTGGATGTTTAAACCTTCGGGCATCACCGTTGAACAGATCCGAAAACACCCCAAAGGGTGTCAGATCGACCGCCCCATGCCAGGGTATGAAAAATACAAAAAAACCGGCTTTCCCACCCCCTCGGGGAAGATGGAATTTTCATCGTCCATTCTCAAAGAGGCCGGGGTTGACCCCCTTCCCACATATACGGAGCCCAAGCACAGCCCGGTATCAACGCCTGACATTGCCCGGGATTTCCCCTTTATCCTGTCCACGGGCTCCCGGCTGCCCATGTTTGTCCACTCCAGAACCTTCCGGCTTTCCTCAACCCGGCGGCTTCGGCCGGACCCCATGGTGGACATCAATCCCACAGATGCCAAAGCCAAAGGGATATCCCAGGCAGATCCGGTGATATTGTCCACCCCCCGGGCTTCCATGACCGTGAAAGCCAACCTCACCCAACGGGTGCCGCCCGGGGTGCTGGCCATGCTTCACGGATACCCGGAAGCGGATATTAATGAGCTCATTGACCCGGACTACCGGGACCCTGTTTCAGGGTTTCCGGGATTCAAGTCCCTGTTAGGCAATATTGAAAAGATAGAGAATGGAGAGTAACCATGGCCCAACTGACCTTTACATTTGATTTTTCAAGGTGTTCCGGATGCTATGCCTGTGTGACGGCCTGTCAGGACCAGAATGATTTTACGGGCAATGAAACGGCCTTCAGACATGTGACCGCTTTAGAAACTGGGGAGTTCCCCGATGCCCGGATTTCATATTTTTCCATATCCTGTCTGCATTGCGGAGACCCCCAGTGTCTTACGGTCTGCCCGGTGAATGCCATTTATAAAGATGAAAAGAACGGCATTGTCCGGGTAGAGCGGGATCTGTGCATCGGATGCCGCAGCTGTGAGCTGGTCTGTCCTTTCGGGGCGCCCAAGTTTGCCCATGACCGGCTGATGGCAAAGTGTGACATGTGTACCCTGAGAATGAAACACAACCTGGCCCCGGCCTGTGTTCGTGCCTGCCCCACAGAAGCGTTGGGCATCCAGGCCGTTGATGATGCATCAGAACAAAAGGCGGAATCGGCATCCATCCAGATCCTCAAAGCGGCGGCGGCCGGCACCCTGGGGAAAGACTAAAATGGAATCACACGGCCCCATGGTCATCATCGGGAACGGCGGTGCCGGGATAGCGGCCGTTAAGGCGTTGCGGTCCGCCGGGTTTTCAGGCGAGATCTGTATGGTGTCCAACACAAAGGGACCGGCCTTTAACCCCATGCTGGCACCGTATTTTTTAAAAGGGGCCATTCCCTGGGACAGGTGTTTCCCCTTAGCAAAGGATTTTTATAACACATACCAGGTCAATTGCTGCTTTGGCAACCCCGTCAGCCACATGGATACTACGGCCAATGTTATTTTTCTGGCCGACAATTCAGTTGTGCCATATGGCAAATGCCTGATTGCCACCGGGGCTAACCCTGTGATCCCCCCGGTGCCCGGGCTTGCTGAATCTTCAAAGGCCTTTGCCTTGCGCACCGCAGCCCATACCCGGGTCCTTGGAAAAGAGATGGCATCAGCCAAAACCGTGGTGATCATGGGGGCCTCCCTTGTGGGCCTTAAGCTTGCCGAAATCCTGACCAAAAGAAAGATCAGGGTGATCTTAGTGGATATTGCGCCCCAAATGTTTGCTCAAGGGGCCCACCCCGAAACGGCGGCGCACCTTGAAACCTATTTTAAACAGCACGGGGTAGATACCCGATTGGGATGCGGCATTGACCAGCTTGAAGATACCCCCAAAGGGGTTATCTGTTCCATCTGCGAAGAGGCGGTTGCGGCGGATTTGGTGGCGGTCTGCACGGGCATTCGCCCCAATATGGACTTTTTAAGCGATTCGTCCCTGGTTACGGAACAGGCCATCTGTGTGGATGAAAGCATGCAGACCAGTATTCAGGGAATATATGCGGCCGGGGATGTCTGCCAGGGCAATCACCTTCTTTCCGGCGAGAGCCAATGGCTCGGGACTTGGGGAAACGCCTGTCTCCAGGGCCGAACGGCCGGCTTGAACATGGCCGGAGCCGATAAAAAATATTTTGGCAACATCCCCCAGCATATCAGCCCGATTTTTGACTGGAACTATGCCCAGATGGGACAGGTGAATTTCAAAACCGACGATGTTGAACTCATCCGCCGGGGAAATCCCTTTAAGGGCCCCTACTACCTGCTGGCATTCCTAAACCATGTCCTGGTCGGTGCCAATCTCATCAACTGCACCCATCAGGCCGGTATCATCCGGGGGCTGATCCTGCGACAGGAAAGCTTTCACAAGAGGGATAAACAAACATTTTTTCAGCGTCTGTTCAGCTGACAGCAAATGGGATCAAAATGGGGCCGCTAAGAGTAGTTTTGGCAAATGATGAAAGGTTTTTAACATACTTGGTTCGACCCTGTTTTAAAACACAGCAAATTGTGCACAGGTTCATGCAAATACCCTAACCTTAATTTTTTTTCATTTTGCATTGCCTGCCATAAATCATACTGAGTTTGTTGGATAAGCCAGCTTTCTGCGCTTCCGCCAAAAGCCTTGGAAAGCCTTATGGCCATTTCCGGTGAAATCCCTGCATGACCATTAAGCAAAGCGGATGGTGAAGCCTCAATCCCGGCAAATCCATATCATCAGTACATTGGCTTGCGTCCAATCTTGCAAGGATAATTCTCAATCGATTCGCATATTCCGGATTAATCCCCTGGTGATTTCCAGCCTGATAAAATTTTTTAAGTCCGTCCGGGAATGAGAAATTAAGGATAATCTCCAAAAAATTGGACTTGGGACTTGGGATATGGGACTTGGGGATTGCAGTATCCACGGCCTACCCAAGTCCCATATCCCATATCCCAAGTCCCCATTTTATACATTATTATCCTTATCATCGAAATTGAAATCACCGGCAGGCAAGTTACGTGCGATCACCCTGGCGTTTAACTGATCAAGGATTCTATTCCGTATCTTTTTATTTATATGAAAGTCTCACTAAGGTCCTGAAAAGACTTTCAATATTTGTTGTGGGCGGCTCTTGGTTGGATAACCAAAGCGGCCCGTGGCCGTTATATGATAGACAATTGATTTCATGAGGGTTAAACGGTGAGGTTTCACCATGTCGTCTTCCCAAGAGTTTTCTACAAAACAATCGGTAAATATACTACTTGATAAAATCCGACTAAACTGAAAAACTATCCGGCATGAAAACCGAACAACAGACAAGAGCACAGTTGATTGACAAGCAGCTTGAAAGGGCAGGATGGAATATTGATGACCCTGCTCAGGTTGTACAGGAATACGATATCCTTGTTGATCTTCCTGAAGGCGTTGCCGAGGCCCAAACACCATACCAGGGCCATCAGTTCAGCGACTATGTTCTTTTAGGGAAAAACGGCAAACCTCTGGCTGTTGTGGAAGCAAAAAAAACCAGTAAAAATGCTAGAATTGGCAGGGAGCAGGCAAAACAGTACTGCTACAATATCCAGAAGCGAACCGGTGGCTCTTTGCCTTTCTGTTTTTATACAAACGGATTGGAAACTTATTTCTGGGACCTTGAGAACTATCCCCCCCGGAAAGTGGTCGGCTACCCCACATTGGATGATCTGGAGCGGCTGAATTATATCCGGCAGAATCGTAAACCGCTGACCCGGGAATTGATCAACACCGATATTGCCGGACGGGACTATCAGATCCGGGCCATCCGTTCCGTTCTTGAAGGGATGGAAAGAAAGAGACGATCGTTTCTGCTGGTCATGGCCACCGGAACCGGGAAAACCCGGACCAGCATTGCGCTGGTCGATGCCCTGATGCGTGCCGGCCATGCGGAAAGAATCCTGTTTCTCGTGGATCGTATCGCATTGCGGGAGCAGGCATTAAATGCCTTTAAAGAGCATCTGCCCAACGAACCCAGATGGCCTAATGTGGGTGAGAAGCTGATCCGTGTGGATCGCAGAATTTATGTCTCCACATATCCCGGCATGCTCAACATCATCCGCAATGAGAGCCGGTATTTATCCCCCTATTTTTTTGATTTTATTTTTATTGATGAAAGCCATCGCTCCATTTACAACACCTACGGCGAAATCCTGGACTATTTCAAGACCATTCACTTAGGGATGACAGCAACCCCCACAAGTCTCATTGATCACAACACCTTTTCCCTGTTTGATTGTGAGGATGGACTGCCGACATTTGCCTATACATTTGAAGAGGCTGTCAACAACACGCCCCCGTACCTGAGCAACTTCCAGGTGATGAAAATCCAGACCAGATTCCAGGCGGACGGTATCAGTAAGCGAACCATTGCCCTGGAGGACCAGAAAAAACTGATGCTGGACGGGGTGGATATCGAAGAGATCAATTTTGAAGGCACCCAGCTTGAGAAAAAGGTGATCAACCGGGGAACCAACACCCTGATTGTAAAAGAATTCATGGAAGAATGCATCAAAGATCAAAACGGAGTGCTGCCGGGCAAGACCATCTTCTTTTGCTCTTCAAAAGCCCATGCCCGGCGCATGGAAGAGGTGTTTGATGCCCTTTTCCCGCAATATAACGGGGAACTTGCCAAGGTCATGGTGTCTGATGACCCCAGGGTGTACGGCAAAGGAGGGCTGTTAGACCAGTTCACCAACCAGGATATGCCCCGGGTTGCCATCAGTGTGGATATGCTGGACACAGGCATTGATGTCCGGGAGATCGTCAATCTCTGTTTTGCCAAACCAGTCTATTCCTACACCAAATTCTGGCAGATGATCGGCCGGGGCACCCGTCTTCTGGAACCTGCCAAAGCCAAGCCCTGGTGCATTGAAAAGCAGCTCTTTTTGATCATGGACTGCTGGGATAATTTTGAGTATTTCAAGCTGACGCCGGACGGCAAACAAATTGATCCGGGCCTGCCGCTGCCGGTCAGGCTGTTCGGTATCAGGCTGGACAAGATTGAAACAGCCATGCACCTTGCCGAAGAAGATATTACCCAAAAAGAGATTAAGGCCCTTCGCGGGCAAGTCGATCAACTGCCGGCCTCCTCTGTGGTCATTAAAGAGGCGGCAGAGCCATTGGATCGCCTGGCAGAAGACAATTTCTGGATTCATCTGGATCAGGAGAAATTTGAATTTCTGCGCACCCGTATCAAACCGCTGTTCAGAACCGTTTCCGATACGGACTTCAAGGCCATGCGGTTTGAAAAGGATGTGCTTGAGGTCTCCATTGCCCGGCTTTCAAACGACAAAAAACGGTTTGAGGCCTTAAGATCCGGTGTCATCGCCCAGATCGGTGAACTGCCTTTGTCCGTACATATTGTAAGAAGGCAACAGGCATTGATTGAAAAATCCCAGAAAGAAAGCTTCTGGGCCGATGTCTCTGACGGCGCACTGGATCTTCTTGTGGAAAAGCTTGGCCCTTTGATGAAGTTCAGGGAAAAGGAGAACCCTTCTTCCCCCATTGAACTGGATCTCAAAGACAAGGTAAAGCAAAAAGAGTATGTTGAATTCGGGCCCCAGCATGAAGCCGTCAGCATTACCCGGTATAAGGAGATGGTGGAAGCCGGAATCCTGGCTTTGATGGAAAACAACCCGGTGCTGTTGAAAATTAAGGAAAACAAACCGGTTTCCCCAACCGATATCCAGACCCTGGCCGAGGTTCTGACCAACACCCATCCCCACATTACCGAAGCGTTGTTGAAAAAAGTGTATCAGCGGCCCAATGCCAGATTTATCCAGTTCATCCGCCATATCTTGGGGGTGGAACACCTTGAATCCTTCTCCCACACCGTTACAAAAGCCTTTGATCAGTTCATTCATTCCCACTCGGATTTGAACTCCAGGCAACTGGAATTTTTAAGGCTGCTCAAGGAGTTCATCCTTGAACGGGAAAAAGTAGAGAAAAAAGATTTGATCCAGTCTCCTTTTACCGTGATTCATCCCCAGGGTATCCGGGGGGTATTCAGTCCGGCCGTTATCAATGAGATCCTGGCACTGACCCGGGAGCTGGCCGCATGATCCACAGGAAAACAACGCCTGAAGAACTGGCCCTGGTGCTTGAAGAAGGGGAAGGCTACACCCTGGAATTCAAACAGAATGTAAACGCTGATCTGGCAAAGGAACTTGTGGCCTTTGCCAATGCCTCCGGCGGCCGGATTTTGATCGGTGTCAATGACGACAACCGGATTGTGGGCTGCAAATTCTCAAATGTCCTTTTTTCCAATATCGAAACCATGGCAGCGGCCTGCGATCCGCCGGTGACCATCTTCATTGAAAAACTGCCGGATCAAAAAATCATTGTCATCCATGTACCCGAAGGGGCCAACCGCCCCCACCGGTGCACCAAGGGGTTTTATCTAAGAAACGGGGCCAGTTCCCATAAGATGAGTACCGCCGACATCACCGCTTTTATCCAGTCCGAAGGAAAGGTCCGGTTTGATCAGCAGCTAAGGATGGACCTGGATTGGAAAGAGGTGCTTGACCCATCCCGCCTGGAACACTTTTTGTCCCTCACCGGCATTACCCAGAGAACAGGTGCTCAAAACCTGCTGTTCAATCTGGGGGCGGGTGATGAAAAAGAGGGACAGTTCTACCTGAACCAAACCGGCATTCTCTTTTTTGCCAAAGATCCGGCCGCAAGACAGCCCTTTGTCAATGTGGTCTGTGCCCTGTTTAAAGGCACCACCAAAGCCTATATCCTGGACCGTAAGGAACTTGCCGGCAATATCCTTGAAAATGTTGAAGATGCCCTGCTGTTTTTAAAAAAGCATCTCCAGCTTCGATGGGAGATCACCAGCGACAGCCCCCGCCGCCGGGAGATCCTGGAGCTGCCGGAAGTGGCCCTGCGAGAAGCCGTGGTCAATGCTGTCTGCCACCGGGATTATTTTGAGCAGGGTGCCCAGGTCATGGTGGAGATTTTTGATGACCGGGTGGAGATCCACAACCCCGGCGGTCTGCCAAGGGGGTTGCCGGAAAAGGATTTCGGCAAACGAAGTGTCTGCCGCAACCCCAATATCGCAGCCCTGCTGTTGCGGTGCGACTATATTGAAAAGATGGGCACCGGCATTGAGCGCATCTATGACGCCCTTAAAAATGAAAACTGCCCCCCGGTAAAAATCGAATACGACAGGTTGTTTTCCCTTGTATTTTCAAGGCCAAGTTATATAACCCCACGGGATGCGGAAAAAACTAGGGACAAACCTGGGGAGACCCCCCGGGAGAAAACTAGGAAGAAAACCCGGGAGATCATTCTTGAGTTAATCCGCAAAACGCCGGATATCACCATGGCCCGGCTGGCTGAACAGACCGGGTTGACACCCAAGGGCATCGAATGGCAGATTGCACAGCTCAAAAAAAACGGTCTTCTTGAGCGGGTGGGGCCGGATAAAGGCGGGTACTGGAAAATAAAAGAGAGCTAAGAAAACACCATGCTTCGATATAATCCTGAGTTAAAATCACAGATCGACCAGCTCTGGAACAAGTTCTGGGCCGGCGGGATCTCCAATCCCCTCACCGCCATCGAACAGATCACCTATCTGTTGTTCATGAAACGGCTGGATGAGATGGATTTGAAAAATCAATCTGATGCCGAATTTACCGGAGAGTCTTATAACTCCAGGTTTGAGGGCGACTGGGTGCCGCCCGAGCACAGGGACAAGCCTGAAGAGGATCAGGAACCCCATAAGGTGAACCGGAGCATTCTGCGCTGGAGCCATTTTAAGCGGATGAAAGCCGAAGAGATGCTGGCCCATGTCCAGACAAAGGTCTTTCCGTTTTTAAAGGACATGAACGGGGCGGAGTCCGGCTTTACCCACCACATGAAAAATGCTGTGTTCATCATCCCCAAACCCATGCTGCTGGTGGAAGCGGTCAAAACCATTGATGAGATTTTCCGGATCATGGAAAAGGATTCTTCGGACAAAGGCCAGGCCTTTCAGGATATCCAGGGGGATGTCTATGAGTACCTGCTCTCTGAAATTGCATCAGCCGGGAAAAACGGGCAGTTTCGAACCCCCCGCCACATCATTAAATTGATCGCAGAACTGGTCCGGCCCCAACTTGGAAACCGGATCGGTGATCCGGCATGTGGCACGGCCGGCTTCCTTCTCGGCGCCTATCAATACATCGTGGCAGACCTGGCAATGAAAAAGGGGCGACAGGATCTAAAACCGGATGAGGACGGCTTTATCAGAACCTCGGTCAGTGCCGACTATGATCAGAAATCCAAAGAAGTTCTGGACCAGAGCCTTTACGGCTATGATATCGACAGCACCATGATCCGTCTGGGCATGATGAACCTGATGATGCACGGCATTGACGAGCCGTTGCTGGATTATAAAGATACCCTGAGCAAAGGGTTTAACGAACCCAACCAGTACCAGATCATCATGGCCAACCCGCCTTTTACCGGCTCCATTGACAAGGGGGACATCAATGAGGCGTTAACCCTGTCCACCACCAAGACCGAACTCTTGTTTGTGGAAACCATGGTGCGGATGCTCAGAAAAGGGGGCACGGCCGGTGTCATTGTACCCCAGGGCGTGCTGTTCGGCTCGGGCAAAGCCTTTGTGGCGGCCAGGAAGATCTTGGTGGACCGCTGCGAACTCAAAGCCGTCATCACCATGCCCAGCGGGGTCTTCAAACCCTATGCCGGGGTCAGCACCGCCATCCTGGTCTTCACCAAGGTCTATGACAAGGAGGATAAAGTCACGGAACCCGCCACCCAGAATGTCTGGTTTTATGAAATGGAGTCAGACGGCTATTCCCTGGATGACAAACGAAACAAGCTTGATACTTCCGGCGATCTCCAGGATATCGTGGCTAAATTCAACGCCCGTGATCCTGAAACGGACACGGACCGCAAAAATCCCAAAGGCTTTTTTGTCCCCTACCAGGAGATCAAGGATGAGAAGTATGATCTGTCTCCCAGCCGGTACAAGGAGATGGTTTTTGAAGAGATCGAATATGAAAAACCGTCCGTAATTCTGAACCGGCTGATTGCCAATGAAGTGGGGGAGATGGCTGAAAAGGATCTGGTCAAGGTAGAGAGTGGGATTGTGCGGGAGTTGTTGGAGTTGAAGGGGATGGTGGGGTGATCAAAAAATACCATTTCCTTGATATCGTAACCGATATCACCTCAAAGTTTAAAAAAGTAAAAAATAGGGATTATTTATCTGAAGGGCAAATTAGAATCATTGATCAAGGTCAAGATCAAATAGCGGGCTATTCTGATGATGTATCTCTTGTTAGGCCCGAATTATCTCCAGTGATTATTTTTGGTGATCATACAAAAGTATTCAAATATGAAAAAGGTCCTCTGATATTAGGAGCAGATGGCACAAAAGCTCTTAAAGTAAATACAAATATAGCTCATGATTTGTATATCTATTACTTTTTGAAAACGATAATTTTTCAAGATGCTGGGTACTCAAGATATTTTAAATTTTTAAAAAAAATAAAAATACCAATTCCGGTGGATGGCGATGGTAAGCCGAAAATAGACGACCAAATCAGAATCGCCACCCTGCTCTCCAAAGTCGAATCCCTGATTGCCAAACGCAAAAAGAGCATCGCAGATCTGGATGAGCTGTTGAAAAGCACTTTTCTGGAGATGTTTGGTGATCCGGTTCGGAATGAAATGGGGTGGGAGAAAAAAATGCTTTCAAAAGTCGCCTCGTCAAGGCTTGGGAAAATGCGGGATAAAAAATTCATAACTGGAGCACACCTACGACCATATTTGGGAAATTCCAATATTATTTAGTTTGATTTCGTATTAGATGGTCTTCTGGAAATGGATTTCAATAAAAAAGATCGCAAGATATTTTCTTTACAATATGGGGACTTATTAGTCTGTGAAGGGGGAGAGATCGGGAGATGCGCTATTTGGAGAAATCAACTGGAAGAATGCTATTTTCAAAAAGCCCTTCATAGAGTCAGAGTCAAAGACTCATTAACGCCACAGTTTCTTCAATACGTATTTTGGTATTACGCACATTATGGCGGTTTTAAAAATGTTTCCAATCGGGCCACTGTTTTACACCTAACTGGCGAGAAATTAAAAGAAACCGAAATTCCAGTTCCTCCTATAGCTCTCCAAAATAAATTTGCTACCATTGTTGAAAAAGTTAGAACCCTTAAAGAAAAATATAAAAACAGCCTCAAAGATCTTGAAACCCTGTATGGCGCACTGAGCCATAAAGCCTTTAAAGGCGAACTGGACCTCAGCCGGATTCCAATCACGGCGGAGTTGCAACCAAAGGATATCATAACGGGCGTGCCTCAAGTCGGGGAACCGGTACTGACTTTATCTGAATGAAACCGTACCTCTTCCGGCTTCGGATGAGCCGATCATCCGGTTTGAAGATCTGGCCCTGTTCAAACAAGGGGTGACTGATCCTGTTTATGCCAAATCTCTCTCCGACGGGGAACATCAATTCCTGCACACCCTGGGGATATGCCTGCTGTTCAAAGATAAAAATGCACTGTTCCTGCTGGACGAGCCGGAAACCCATTTCAATCCGGACTGGCGGTCAAAGTTGATTTCACGGATCGGGGAGTGTTTTGCCTTGTCCCATCCAAAGACCATCCGGGAGATGCTGATCACCACCCATACCCCGTTTCTGATATCAGACAGCGAGCCTGAAAAAATGAATTGTGATTCGGAAGGGTTGCCCTCATCGAAGATTAAAACTTGTTGCAAGGGCACTTTATCAAACTCTTTTTCAAGACGTTCCAAAGCGTTTTTAGTATAGTCCCAAAACCGATATTTGAGTTCCTCAAGCTGCCGTTCAAACCCTCCGGCATCAGGTTTATAATCCCACAAAAAGCCTTCTTTGTCGGGAACTCCGTGGTTTTTCCCCTGAACATATTCATGAGGTATGAGTTCTTTAATATAATCCTGGCCGTATTCGTCAAGTTTGGAATAAATATATCCGGAAGCCATGGTCAACCTAGCATAATAGAACTGCTTTTTGATCATCAAACGAGCCCAGATAAAATAAAGAGACCCTCTGTAAGCCTTTTTTTGGTAACCTTTGAGATCCTTTTCTTTGGCTTCCTGTTGGAACTGATGATCCTGGAAATCATAATCATAAAGCGTTTCAAAAGAAAGGAGGGTTTTGGATTCAGGGAAGTATTCATTCAGCCAAAAATAATTCTCGCCAATACCCTGAAGGGGAAGTAGTGTGGCATTGAATTTTGTTGACTGGACATCAGTCAGATCGCCTTTTACCTCATCCATCTGGTCTTTATCGGTTACGGTGATATCGAAAAGTGCCTTCAGCAGGAACTGTTCGACCTTTAAGTAGTCTTGTTCGGGTATATTAACCCGGTATTGTTCCTGGCGGTCCTGATCCCAGCTAAAATAATCGGGGAGATGTTTTATGATGGCCTGCTTTAGTTCCGGGAGCATGTGTTATATTCTTTGTAACTGTTCAGCAGTGCCCCATCTTCGCTCATTCAGGCCTTCTCACATAGCAACAGTATGCTACGAAGTCCTGACTAAACAAATATGAAGCACTGATGAACAGTTACGGACCCTGGTTT
This sequence comes from uncultured Desulfospira sp., assembly GCA_963663165.1. Lineage (GTDB taxonomy): Bacteria > Desulfobacterota > Desulfobacteria > Desulfobacterales > Desulfobacteraceae > Desulfospira. Next base: position 3,837,394 of record OY760175.1, read on the forward strand.
TGCTTAGTTTTCAGCATTAGCTGAATAGTTACTATTCTTTTTTTAATCTTTTGTTGAAAATAAAGAACGGTCATGCGGCTTCCAGCACAAAATTCACATGGATAGCGTCAAAAGGAAATTCTATTTGGCCGCTTTGCGTTTTTATCAAAATCCCGGCTTTTAAAAGCGCATGGACGTCACCATGGACGGCTTTAACATCCCGGCCCAATCGTCTGGCTACCTCACGGATAGACAAAGATCCGGCCCCGGTCATGTTCTGAATAAGTTCCCACCGCTTGCCGGAAATAATTTTAAAAAGCAGAGCAGGGGTCTCAAAACTGATAAAAGCACCTTGAGCCTCGCCGTCAAAAGCGGCCAGAAACCGATTCTCAATTTCTTTTCGTGATGATATTCCTAATGTCACGGTTTTCATTTTATCCCCTCCAGGCGTCTACATCTTTCCAAAAATCCTGAATTAAAATTTTTGGAGTTGTAAATTCATACGGCATTTCTTTATCTCCAATATGCTTATGATCCCCTTTGCCTGTTTCACTGTCGTATCGAAGAACACAGAGGCTCTCTACTATGAACGCCAGGCGATATTTAAAATTATATCTGCTCCCGGAAAGCGGTGTTGGCAGACGCCATACAATCAACTCCACAAAAGATGTTTCCGAGATTATATGACGGTCTTTTAATATCAATTCTGCTTTCATGTTGGATATAATACCAACACCTATAGAGTGTTGTCAATGACACCAACATGACATTGTATTATTATTCACTCGCCAAAAATTGCTCCCTGAAAATCAGGGTGATGTTCTATAAAATGGGTTCTTGATTTTCAAAACAGACACCCCATATAGTGGCCGAATATTTTTCAAAAAATCGGACTTATAGACACCGTCAACGTTTTCTGATACCTTATTACCCCTATGAATCTTAGGACTTTTCTCAAATCATCCTAAAAATGACTAACCGGAATATTTCATGAATTCTCGGGGTACAAAGAAAAAACAATGAATTTTACAATGGACCACTTGCTTTACCTTCTGGCCAAAATCGCACCCAACATCTATCTTCAAGCCGTTTTAATCATCATTCTGTTTATGTGTGCCGCAAAAACGGTAGATATTTTGATCAACCGCATTTTCAAAAAATGGACAGAAAAAACAAGACTGGATATTGACGACGATCTCCTTGATATCCTGCATCGACCGGTTTACATCAGTATCATCCTATTCGGCCTCGGCCTTGCCACCCGGCGCATGGAATTTAAAGAAATCATCAATTTCATCACTATCGGCAGCCTGAAAACCATTGCCCTTGTCTACTGGGCCTTTGCGGCTGCCCGGTTTTTCCGATTGATTCTGAATGTCCTGAGCAATGACCGGACCCGGTTCAAAATTATCCAGGACCGTACCCTTCCCTTGTTTCAAAATCTTTTGATTATCATTGTCAGTGTCCTTTCCATTTACCTGATGTTTCTGGTATGGGATATCGATCTGACGGCGTGGGTCGCCTCGGCAGGGATTATTGGTCTTGCTGTGTCCTTTGCGGCCAAGGACACCCTGGCAAATCTGTTTTCCGGCGTATTCATCATGGCGGATGCACCATATCAGCTCGGGGACTATATCGTGCTTGAATCCGGTGAAAGAGGGGCCGTCACCAACATCGGAATCAGAAGTACCCGTCTTCTGACACGGGATGATATCGAAATCACCGTGCCCAACTCCATCATGGGGAATTCAAAAATTACAAATGAAGCCGGGGGAAGGCATGAAAAATACCGGATCAGGGTTAAAGTTGGGGTTTCCTACGGTTCAAACATTGATCAAGTGCATCAGGTCCTGCTGGATATTGCAAAAAATTGCCAGGATGTATGTAAATATCCAGCACCACGGGTCAGATTCAGGGCTTTTGGGGATTCAAGCCTTGACCATGAACTGCTCTGCTGGGTGGAGAGACCCGTGATGAGAGGCCGGGCCCTGCATTTGCTGAACTGTGAAGTTTACAAACGGTTTCAAGAAGAACAGATTGAAATACCGTTTCCCCAGCGTGATATACACATTCATACCGATAAACCTGTGTAATTCTGATCCGTTATGGGGTGACTATCCGGCGATCTTAAATTTTCAGCCAGGCATACCAGAACGGTGTCTCCCCCCTGTAAAATCGTGGGCACTGATTTTAGATAGACATCATCAACACGCGGATATTGAACATCTGCGGCTCGCCTGGACCAGGTTGCCCTTTATGGATTCTCTTAAACGGTCTATTTCGGCATCAAAATGGGGCCGCTAGGAGCATTTTCTGCAAACCATAAAAAAACTGTAACTATTCAGCTAATGCTGAAGACTAAGCAACAACAGGGTCCGTAACTGTTTATCAGTGTTTCATATTTGTTTAGTCAGGACTTCGTAGCATACTTTTGCTATGTGAGAAGGCCTGAATGAGCGAAGATGGGGCACTGCTGAACAGTTACAAAAAACTTTACCATTTAAAAACAGTTGGCTGCAATGATATGCCAGGTCCGGCCCCATTTGATACCCCCCATTCAATGTCATTAACTTAAGCGTTAATACAAGAAACTGGAAACAAGAGACAAGAGGGTGAAGCGCCGTTGGCGCCCATTTTATAACCCCTGCGCGCTATGCCAAATTTCTTAAGTTAATGGCATTGACCCCCCATTTGATACCGATGATGGACGAACGGTGACGGCCTGATAGCCTTCAGTCTTAAACAACCTTCAGCCTTTCCTGAAAACAACTGCGGGCCGATCCGGATGATACATCCGATTCGGCCCGCAGCAAGATCAAACCGCTAATGGCTAATAGCTAACAGCTTTTCCCCATCACAACGCATGCTCAGGAAGCCATATCACGATGTCCGGGAAGAGCAGCATCAGGATAATTACCGACACGTCAATGATGATAAAGGGCAGCGTGGCCTTATAAATGGTCGCCATGGTGATGTTTTCCGGCACCACGCCTTTCATGACAAAGAGCAGGAATCCGAACGGCGGGCTTTCCATGGCCACTTCCAGGTTCACCAGCATGATCAGGGCGAACCAGATTTCATTGAATCCCAGGGCCTGGACCATGGGCATGAAGATGGGCAGGGTGATGAGCATGATGGAAACCTGCTCCATAAACATGCCAAGGATAAGGATGACCCCCTGCATGGCGATCATCAGTACCAGGGGCGGCAGGGGAAGTGAGGTAACAACTTCCACCATGCTCGAGGTGGCGCCGGAGTATGCCAGGATCTGGCTGAAGGCCAGGGAGCCGGTGACGATCAAAAACATCATCACCGTGATTTTCATTGTCCCGGCAAGGGATTTCTTGACCAGGTCCATGTTGAGCCGCCCATAGCAGGCAGACAGGATAAAGGTGGACAGGGCACCCATGGCGGCAGATTCCGTCGGAGTGGCAATGCCAAGGAAAATCAGGCCGATGACCGAAAAAATAACCACACTTAACGGCAGGATGTACTTAACTGTCACCCGCATCTTTTCTTTAAAGGAAACCGGCTCCGGTGTGTAGGAAGGCGCCATCTCGGGCTGAATGATACACCGGCCGACAATGTAGCCAATATAAAGGACCGCCAGCAGCAGTCCGGGCATGATCCCGCCGATGAGCATCTTGCCAACGGACACATTGGCTATGGCCGCCAGAATAACGGCTAGGGCACTGGGCGGTATGATCATGGCCAGGGCCCCGCACATGCAGGAGCCAATGGAAATACAGGGATGATACCCGCGTTTTTCCATATCCGGAATCATGATGGACCCCAGCATGGCCGTGGTCCCGATACTGGACCCGCTCAAACAGGAAAACATGGTGCCCGATGCCAGGGCCAGCACCCCCAGACGTCCGGGCACCCGGCCCAGCCATTTATCCACAACGTCTATGGCCTTTAAGGCCAGCTGCGAGTGAAACAGCACCTCCCCCATGATGACAAACAGCGGCACCGGCAGCAGGGAAAAGGTCGACACTGAACTGAAGATACTGTCGGCTAGCTGATAAAATCCGACTACCCCGTCCCAGTAAAAATAGGCCCCGACCAGATTGACCACCAGAAAGCAGAACGCCACAGGCATGCCCGTAACCAGCAATAACATTAGCCCGCCGATAATCAGCGTTAACGCAGTATACCATTCCATATCACATAGCCTCCGTTTCTGATGATGAGAAGGAAGTCCCCTGTTCGTCCTCGTCTGATTGACCATGCTTTGAGCCCCACAGCTCGTTATAAAACTGCCGGAAGGCTTCAATGCAAAGGAAAAAACTGCCAAAGGGAATCACCCAGACCACCGACCATTTCGGAAGGGTCAGCATTTTGATCATAACGATATCACGCTGGAACAAATCCCATGTGGCGCCGCAGGTTGAAAGAAAGAGAACCAAAATGGCAATGGCCGCCACAAAAGATGCAAATATTTTGAATTTGCGGGTGATATGGGTAGGGCAAAAGAAAAACAGGATATCCACATTAACATGCCCTTTTTCCCTTAAAAGCCAAGGACTTCCCAGAAAGGTAAGATAAACCAGCAGATACTCACACACCTCCATGGCCCATCCTGTGGGATTACGAAAAAGGTAGCGCATTACAACATCATAACAAATTAAAAGCATCATAAAGAGTAATATGGCACCGGACACAACGGCCATTGCGTTGAGTATGCCATCGAACCATCGTCCGGACCTGTTCAGCAGTGTCGTCATCATTACCTTCCATTTTCTTTCTTGTTGGGGGATATTCCGGCTGCCTCGCTTAGGGGTTGCCTAAAGGGACCGGCAGCCGGAGCTTAAACCTTACTTAACGTTTACTTATTTGCTTATTGTTAACTTCCTTATTTCTTCAATGGTTTTGAAATCAATTCTTTGAGCTTGGCGCCGCCCTCAGGGGCTTCTTTAATCACCGTGGCCCAGGTTTCATCATAGGCCATGTTGCTGTATACTTCAGCTTCTTCAGGTGACAGATGAACTTCCTGAACACCGGCCGCCTTCATAATTTCCCAGGCATGTTCCTTTTCACGCAGAACCCGGACCGTATCCACCCCCTCAAAGACTTCCACACAATGTTCAAGTATTTCCTGAAGGTCTTTGGGCAGGCTGTTATACTTGGTCAGGTTGACGAGCAAAGCGTTTTCCAGCTGGAACACGCCGGGCAAAATTTTATACTTGGTCACCTCGTGCCATCCCCAGTCGGGAATCTCAAAATCCGAGGTCCACATATACCCGTCCACAACGCCCCGCTGCATGGCCGTGTAAACATCCGTGGGCGGAATGATGATGGGCTTGGCACCCAATTTTTTGATAAACGGGATGTAAAGGGGCATGGCCCGGATTTTCAGGCCTTTGAAATCCTCAAGTTTTTCTACTTTCTTAGAGGTGTAGATGTTAAAGTCAATAACGGACTGAATGGTGCCGATGTACTTTGCATTGATCTTTTCCTGACAAATTTTATCCCAGATGTCATGGACCCCTGTCAGCCGTTCCTCCCAGGCCGCCAGCCGGGAAAGGCCTTTTGCCTGAAGTTCGGGCGCAAAGGCTTTAAGATAAGCAAAGGGCGTATGCAGAATCATGTCGATGGTGCCCCGCCGGACCGCCTCGCCCTGGTCAAATGACTTGACCACTTCCGGACCGCCCACATAATTGATTTTCAACCGTCCGTCGGACTGTTTTTCAATCATCTTGATCAGATCGGGCAGGGCCCGGTTGACCATGGCGGTTTTGGGAAAGGCCGTCACCGCCTTGAGCGTAATTGTGTCTGAGGCCATAGAAGCCCCCGGTGCGGACAACATCGCACCCATTACCATTAGAAGAGCTGCAGCAGGAAGCCAAATCCAGGAATTTCTCATTTTCATGTCCATTCTCCTTTTCAGTGTTTATGGTTTGGGTTGGCATTAAGACGGATCAAGCACAGCTGAATCCGTTTCCATTTACATTTTGACTCAACACCTGTCTTTCAAAAAAAAATGCAATCCTTACAAATTAAGAGATTGCTTGGGGTTGCAATTTTTTTGCGCCTTGCATCTCGAGCTGCTTTACATCCAAAATTGGTGGGGCCGGTCACATTTTCCCGGCCCCGGTTTTATTCATGTTGGCCAGTAATGGTTACTTGGCCAATACAATGGTTCCCATGTTTCTATCAACATCGGTTTTGATATCAATGGTCTGGGTTTTATAGCCGTCATATTCAACATTGATCTGAAATGTTTTGCCGGCTTCAAGGCCCTTAAATTCAAAATCACCCAGAAAATCCGTTGTGCTGGTCATTTCGGTGCCGTCGCCTTTAAGGGTTACCTTAACCCCCTGGCTGCAAACATCCTGCTGATCTTCAAGCAGGACTTCGCCCATGACCACCCGCTTGGGAACATTCCGGTAAACCACGTTGGAATGCAATCCAAATGCGGGATTCAGTTGCTCGGTGGGGGCCGATGCAATGTCCTTTGAAAGCGCGCTGTTGGGATCATCAAGGTCACCAAACAAGATGGCGCCGCTCGGACATGCCTCAGCGCATCTGGGCTCTTTTGCGCCCTTTTCGAGTAAATGGACACAAAAGCTGCATTTCTGGGGAACATCCAGAACCGCATTCCAGGAAATGGCCCGGTAGGGGCAATAGGTCATGATGTCTCTGTTGCCTTTTGCCTTTTCAGGGTCAATCACGACGATACCGTCATCCCGGCGGTAAACCTCTCCGTCTACGGCCTTGGCCACACAAGGAGCATCCTTACACTGAAGGCATGGCATGGCAATGTAATCCACCTTAACCTTGGGGCAGGTTCCCATTTCTTTTTCCGTGACCTTCATAAAGGGTTTGCTGTCATGGGGAATGGCTAACGAAAAGGGCGGATAATCGTTTCCGGAATATTCGTCCTTGCATGCCAGAAAGCAATTATAGCAGCCATTGCATTTGTTTACATCTATTCTCATTCCATATTTGGCCATTGGTTTAACCCTCCCATTTTCCAATTTCAATCAGACAGGTATTTGGTGTCATCCCCGGTACATTCTGGGACATCATGGTGGATGATGTAAGGATATTGACACATCCGCCCCTGTCTACCGAGTCTGCTTTGCCGGGTTCCAACGGATCATAATTGGCGGCTGATCCATAGCTGTGAACCACCCCTTCGGGAACCCTTTCGGTAATCACTGCGGCACACAGAACCGTGCCCCGGTCATTGTAGAGTTTAACGATATCTTCCTGCCGAATTCCGCGTTTGGCGGCATCGGCCGGGTTGATCCTCACCGGCCAGTAGGCATAGCCGTCCTTTTTGATCCGGTGGGTGGGGATATCATTGAGCCAGTCCGTGTGTTTATCATACATGGTATGGAAACTGAACCGCGGATGGGGGCTGATGATCTGAAGCGGGTATTTTTCCCGGATGGGGCTCTTATGACCTTCCCAGCTTTCAATGTAATGGGGCACAACAGGCCTTTCCTGGTCATCGGGAAGATTTGCTTTAAGGCTCTGAGAGGCAAATTCAAACTTTCCGCTGTAGGTACTCAGCTCATTGGCTTTGTCTGTTCCCCGTTTGGGATTCATGGAATCCGGGGTATCGCAGGCGCGGCCTTCATTGAACCAGCGCAATGCCGGGGTCGCCTTGTAATCATCGGACGGGCTGATAATAATGTAGCCTTTTTTATCAAACTCTTCCCAGCTCATGATTTTGGGCAGGTCTGAAATTTCATAATAGGCCTTGGCCCAGTCCATGGTCGTTCTGCCACCGTCGGTATAAAGGTCCTTTTTACCCAGTTTTTCAGAAAGCGCCGTAAAAATTTCATAGTCAGGCCTTGACTCCCACAGGGGCTCAATGGCTTTTTGCTGGCGGACAATGATCCGGTAGTTGCACCCATTGTTGCCATGGTTGCTGTAGCCGCCGGCGGCGGCCCATTCTGCCCAGTCATCTCTTTCAAGGGCCGTACAGGCCGGAAAGATGATGTCGGCAAACTTGGTTTCACTGCAGTACCAGCAATCCTGGTTAACCACGAATTCCAGGTTCGGGCTCTGGTACATCTTTACCCATTTGCTGGTATCGCTCATGGTCCCGATGAAGCTACCGCCGTATCTGTAGAACATCTTTATGTCGGAATACCCTTCCAGGGGATAGGTGAATTTCTGGAACTGCATTTCAAGGTTCTGACCGCAGAAACCGGCACCGGTCCAGGCATCTTTCTTATTTATAATGGCATCGGGAAGGGTCAGTCTGTAAAGGCGCTGCTTGGTGGGGTTGGTGATCTTGGTCCGGGCGGCTCTGGTAATGGCCATCCGGGTGTCGAGATCCGCATATCCGGGAACATAAAAAGAGGTGTCGGCCGGACAGCCCATGGTGGTTCCCCAAATGGAGGTACCGGGTTTGCCAAGTCCCTGCATGGCTTGAAGAAGAACCATCAGTCTGGCCCACTCCGTTCCGAAAGCAGTTCGGCACGCCCCGCCTTCACCGCCCCTGGTACCGGCGGAAAGGATGGTCTTTTTGGCAGCCCACTCTTTGGCCAGGGACCGAATCTTTCTGGCGGGAATTCCGGACTCTTCTGAAGCCCACTCAGGGGTTTTGGCCTGGCCGTCTTCTTTTCCGGTGACGTATTCTTTGAACTCGTCAAACCCCACGGTCCTGTTTTCAACAAAGTCCTTGTCATAGGTATCGTCTTCAATCCAGGTGTAGGCGATGGCCAGGGCAACCGCGGCGTTTGAATCCGGGTTGGGGGGCAGCCAGGTGCCGTCCATATGAGCTGCGGTATAGTTGAAGTAAGGATCAAGGAAAACCATTTTAACGCCTTTTTCCTTGAGCCACTGCCGCCAGATAACAGAATCCTGGCCGCAGTAAATGGCATGGGTCGTATCCGGGTCATTGGACCAGAAAACGATCATCTCAGCATTCTGCATGGCATCTTCAAGAAGGTCATACTGCTCGGGCATGCCCAGGCGCCAGAAAAATCCCCAGGCATGGGTGGCACCCCAGTGCCAGCCTTCCCAGGAGTCCGGGTTGTCCAGTACCGGCGTAAATTCCAGCATGTCCATGAAGCGGGGGAAGGGTCCCATTTTATAGCCGACAATACCCCAGTTATGGTGGGATGATGTGATGCCGGTAATGGCAGATCCGCCGTATTCGCCCTGGATTCTCTTGATCTCATTGGCCGTAATATCCAGCGCCTCTTCCCAGCTGATCCGTTCGTAGCCGGACTTGCCCCTGTTCTGGGGATTTCTCTCCCCATTGGGATCAAAATCCACTCGTTTCATGGGGTATTTAATTCTGTCAGCGGAATACAGGCGGGTCCTTTCGGCATGGACAAAAGGCGCCAGGTTTGCCTTTAACGGCGGGCTGTATTTTTTTCCATCGGCCTCAATTGTCCAGGGTTTAAAATCCTCTTCCTGCATAATCAAAGGCTGAACCCTGGTAACTTTTCCGTCGGTTACCGTTACTGATATTGGCCCTTCATTTGTGCAGCTTGAATAGACTTTTTCCATAACATTTCCTTTTAAAAGTCAATTAATATTAATTGGTATAAAATTACCCATAAATGTTAATTTTTTTGCCAATCTATTTTTCTTATGCTAATGATAAGCATTTTGTCAATAAAAAACCGGCTTATCATTGACATCTTGGTCAAAAAGCCGGGCTTATTTACACATTATCGCTGTGGTGAGACCGTGTTTCCCTTTTTTACAGCTTTCCCCACAGTACCGGAGGGTACCGGGAAAAGTCGCACAAATTGATTTGGATCTGAACTGATTACGCCTGTAGTATTCCCAGGTAACATAACGCATCCTTTATAAATAATGCCATTAAAGAAGCATTTACTGTCCCAGCGATTTAGACTGAACCGATCATTATAGATCGAAATAAATATGTCAATATAAAAAAGCCTTTTTTTTCAAAATTTTATTCAAACTGAAAAAAAAATGGAATTTTATATTGACAGATTTCCTAATATTCGTAGTATCATGGTATAAATTCACTTCTATCAGGACAAAAATTAAAAAATGAAACTCAACAAAACCGACTTTCTGTTGATCAAGGCACTTCAAAAAAACGGCAGCGCCAGCTATTCGGATCTTGCCGGGGAACTGGGCATTACCGCCAAAACCGTTGCCAAAAAAACCGACCGGCTGCTGAAGAACAAAGTGATCTCCATCATTGCGCGACCCAACCCATACAGGCTCGGGCTTTTGGAAAGCGCCTTCATTGCCCTGAAAACCAACTTGTTAAAAAACGGGGAAATCTGCCGCTATCTGTCGGATAACTTTAATGTCAACCTGGTCCAGACCGTGTTCGGCAGCTATGACATCATAGCCGTTGTCTATTTTCAAGACCTGCAGCAGCTTCACAAGTTCATTGATGAAGAACTGTATACCCTGGACGGGGTCATCAAGGTGAAGACCTATTTCATTAAAGACACCTATAAACGGTACGATCGTTTTTTTGAAAAAGAATCCTTTTCCCAGGAGCCCGTTAAGATGAAAGAGACGGACTGGGAGCTTGTCAAAACCCTGTCCTGTGACGCCCGGGCCAACCCGGCCCATTTGGCGGAGGCTTTCGGGATTCACTTATCCACGGTCTACCGGCGCATTGAAACCCTGCAGAAAACCGGGGCCATCAGTATCAGTGCCGTGCCCAACCCGTCGCGCCTGACCCCCCATTCATCCAATGCCTTTGTTATTTTAGAAACCCCTCCCCAGGAGGTGACGCTGCTCTTTAAAAAGCTGCGGGATTGCCCTGAAGTCCATTTTCTGATGACCACCAACACCCACTCCGGCCTGATCGCCTGCATCCACTCAAGGGACAATGCCTCGCTGTTTCAATTCATCCAGCAGTATATCTCATCTCCCAACGGGCTTCTCAATGCGGATGTCTTTATCCGGGCCATGGTCCATAAAACTTATTACAACTGGTTTAAGGATGATGCTGTCCCGGTGGACGGTGAAAAAACTGTGGAACTGGTAGATTCGGGCCTTGAATTGTCAAAAGGGCTTTAACTGCCTGAACTATCAGTTAAAAAATAATGGCAATATCTTGTCTTTGAATTGGCGGTTTTTTTTAAAAATAGAGAAAAAAAAGAAAATTTAGAATTTTCTCTTTACTTTTTGTTCAATTTATCTTATTCGCTGTAATCAATGGCCTCGCTCATGTTGCCCTGCTTATCTTGACTACTTTATGTTAACTGGCCTTGCTTTGCTGATGTTGTCGTGTGTCGTGGATTTGGTTTTGCCGGATCCTTATCGAAATAATTTTTTCAACGGGGAGAAATGAATGGCAGCAAAAAAAATTGACGAATCAAAAATGAAAGTCGACAAAACGGTTTACAAAGCCTTAGGGCTTAGTGGCGGGATCTTCGGTGCCTCGCCTTGTGCCGTGGACGTGAAAGACGGGAAAGTTATTCGTATCAGACCGATGCATTGGGCTGAAAAATACGATTATAACAGCTTTAATCCCTGGAAGATCGAGCGGAACGGAAAGCTGTTTGAACCCCTTCACAAATCCGTACCTTCACCGTGGAGTCTGGCTTACAAAAAGCGGACCTATTCGCCAAACCGGGTCAAGTACCCCTTAAAACGCGTTGACTGGGACCCTAAGGGGGATCGGAACACCCAAAACCGCGGCAAAAGTAAATTCGTACGGATCTCCTGGGACGAAGCCACTGATCTTATTGCAGATGAAATCAAACGGGTTCACAAAGAGTACGGCCCATTGAGCATCCTGGTCCAAGGCGACGGACACGGTGAATGTAAGATGCTTCACGCGCCTCATGGTTGCTCCACCCTGCTGTTCGACAAGATGGGCGGTTTTACTCAGCAAGTGCGAAATCCTGACTCCTGGGAAGGCTGGTACTGGGGTGCCAAGCACGTCTGGGGAAAAGGCTTCATCGGCATGATGGCCCCGGCTGAAAACGTGGTAAAAGATATCTGCGAAAACAGCGACATGGTTGTCGTCTGGGGCGGTGACCCGGAAACCACCCACTGGGGCTTCCGCGGCCAGCTGGCCAGCCGTCTGCTCTATTACTGGACGGAAATCGGTATCAAACAGGTCTATATCTGTCCGGACCTGAACTACTCCGCCTGTATCCACGCCGACAAGTGGATCCCGGTCCTGCCCAACACAGATGCGGCCCTTCAGCTGGCCATCATCTACCTGTGGGTGACCGAAGACACCTATGACAAAGAATATGTCAAAACCCACTGCATCGGCATGGACAAAATCGAAGACTATGTCCTGGGTAAAGTAGACGGCGTCGTCAAAACACCGAAGTGGGCATCAGAAAAATGCGGCGTTCCGCCATGGACCATCAAAGCCCTGGCCCGCGACTGGGCCAAGAAGATTGTCACCATCGGCCATTACTTTGCCGGCGGTATGGCCAGAGGGCCCTTCTCTCACGAACCGGCCCGCCTTGAATGTATCTTGCTGGGCATGCAGGGCCTGGGTAAACCCGGCGTTCATCAGGCCCAGATCGCTTACACGGGCATGCCTAAAAATGTCACTGCCGGCGGCGCCGACCATATGGGCACCTTTGGCAACCTTGAAGGCACACCGGCAGGCGAACGTATCCTGAAACCCCACCGGGGCACACCCACCGCCTGGGGCAAACAGATGATTCCCAAAACCCTTATCGAAAAGGCCATCAAAGAGGGCACCGTGGAATTCTGGGGCACTGGCGGCCATGAAGAAGATTCCACGAACCAATACGTAAAATATACCTATCCCATCCCCAAGGAAGAAGGCGGGACAGAAGTCCACTTTTTCTGGACAGACACCCCCTGCCGCCAGACCTGCTGGGGCCATGGCAATGATATCGCCGATACGGTCCGTGATCCCAAGATTGAAACCGTTGTCGCCCAGCATCCCTGGCTGGAAAACGACTGCCTGTTCGCCGATATCATTCTGCCCACCAACACCACCCTTGAGGTGGATGACATTTCTCCTTGTCTTCGTGACGGCGACAGCTTCCAGAGCGTTATCAACATGCGCAAGGCCGTTGAGCCTGTGGGCGAATCAAAGTCTGACTTTGAAGCCATTGTTGAAGTGGCCAAAAAGCTGGGTATGGAAGAAGCGGTTACCGAAGGTTTCACCATTGACGACCTGATCCGGGAAACTTATCTGGGCATGAAGTTTGACAAAGTCATTCCTTTTGAAGAGTTCCTGGAAAAAGACTATGTGATTCTGCCGGTTGCCAAAAACTGGGAAGAGCATCCTGCAGGTCTTTACAAGTTCTACGAAGATCCGGAAGCCAACCCGCTTCCCACACCAACCGGAAAGCTTGAGTTCTACTCAAAAAGCCTTGAGGAAGCCTTCCCCTGTGACGAAGAACGTCCTCCCTTCCCCAAATGGCTGGAGAAAACCATCACCCATGATGAAAGAACCTCCAGTTACCGCGCCAAGAAATACCCGCTGCTCGTACTGTCCAACCACGGCCGGTGGAGAGTTCATGCCCAGGCCGATGATATCCCCTGGAGCAAGGAAGCCATGACCGGTAAGGTCAGAGGGTTTGACGGCTATCTGTATGAACCCTGCTGGATCAATACCCAGGACGCTGAAGCCCGCGGCATCAAGTTTGGTGATATTGTCCGGGTCTACAACGAACGCGGCAGCGTTCTGTGCGGTGCCCTGGCTTACGAACGGGTCATGCCCGGAGCCGTCTCCATCGATCACGGTGCCCGGGTGGATTTCATTATCCCCGGAGAACTGGATCGCGGTGGCGCCATCAACCTGATCACCCCGGGCGGTTTAACATCAAAACATGCAGCCGGTCAGGCCACCACTGCCTTCCTGGTAGAGGTTGAAAGGGTCAGCATGCAGCAAATGGATGAATGGCGGCAGAAATATCCGGAAGCCTTTGAAAGACAGTATGATTATGCGTCAGGCCTGCACTTTAACGGATGGATCGAGGAGGAAAAATAGATATGGGAAAAAAAGTATTTGTAATTGATTTGTCTATCTGTAACGGATGTTATACCTGCCAGTTTGCCTGCAAAGACGAACATTGCGGCAATGACTGGTCGCCAATTGCCAAATCCCAGCCCGAAATCGGGCAGTTCTGGGTAAAGCTGACCGAAGAGGTTCGCGGTACGGTTCCCAAGGTCAAGGTAGCATACCGTCCCCATATGTGCATGCATTGCGACAATGCCGCCTGCATGGCTTCCTGCCCCACTGAAGGTGCCATCTACAAACGCGACGACGGGCTGGTCATCATTGATGCTGAAGCCTGCACCGGATGCCGGAACTGCATGGACGCATGCCCTTATGACGCTATCTATTTCAATGAAGACCTCAACCTGGCACAGAAATGCACCGGTTGCGCCCACCTGCTGGACAGCGGATGGGAAGAACCCAGATGCGTGGATGCATGCCCGACCCTGGCCCTCAAGTTTGTGGATGAAGACGAAGCAAAAGATATAATTGCCGCGTCTGAAGTCTGGAAACCCGAGTTAAAAGACACGGCCAAACCCCGGGTCTACTATCAGAATGTGCCGGGACAGTTTATTGCCGGCACCCTGTATGACCCTGCCGAGGAAGAAGTGATCATCGGTGCTGTCGCCAACTTGACCGGCAGCGACGGAAAGGCGTTGACCGCAGAAACCGACGCCTATGGCGATTTCTGGTTTGAAGGGCTTGACAAAGGGGTTTTTGACCTTGAGCTGAAAAGTAATGGAAAGGTCAAAAGCTTTACCGGGCTCGACATAACTCAAAAAGACTTGAACCTCGGGGATATTCCCTTAGTATAACGGCCGCGGCCGGCCTGGATGGAGAAACCAACACTTCCCCTTCCAGGCTGGCCTGCTGGTAAAGCCATTGCGCAACACCGGATGGCTGACGGCTAAAAACCATAGTTTATTGCAAATGAATTAATCCATAGCTGGACTTCTTAATTTTGGCTCTTGCTCAAGACCATAAATTCAGGTAAGAGCAAGATGACGCGCAGGAGAAACAGATCTAGTCATTTGCGGCAGACTATAGCAGCTTTTACATAAACTGTTCTGTGCTGGGAGCAACGGCCCCTGACATAGGAGAATTGATGATGCTGACAAGGGAAACCCCTAACGCCTTCTTCCTGAAACCAGGTTCAGTAAGCCAGTCCATCGGCGTCACCACAGGGGGATATCGAAATATCCGGGAACTTTTACACCATTCCTGCCCCGGGCTGATGGCCTCGGCAAGAAAGGTGATTGAAGACTCGGAATTTACCTATTGCAACAATGCCAGAAAAGAGAGCTTTTTATGGCAGCATACGGTATACGTTGCCTCCATGGCCATGACCCTCTCATATAAAGAAGGCATTGATCCGCTGTTTCCGGTTCTAATATCCCTGTTCCATGACAGTGGAAAATTTGATAAGGGTAAATTTCATTCAGGCAACACACCGGAAGAAGAAAAAGGCGCCGCTATTGCGATAGACCTGATGAAGGCGGCAGGCTTTTCCCGGGAAGCATGCGGGCAGGTCAGGAGCAGCCTTTTGGCGCTGCACAATGATAATGTAAAAGGAGATATCAACACCCGTATCGTTAATGACGCTGATTTTCTAGTCAAATTCGGGCATATGGGATTTGCCAATTTTTTTGAAAAATCCGTACTCAGGGGCATGGTGATCCGCAGCAGTATCCTTAAAACCCTAAGCAAGGAACTGACTTATGCGGCAAGCCTTGCCACCCATATGCATACCCGGTCCGGAAAGGCCATGGCCCGAAAAAAAGCGGCCGTGTCCATTTCCCTGTTCCGCAATTACCTTGAGGAGTTAAGGATTGCCGGGATTGCCGATTATGAGATCCGGAAAACCAGGGTTTCCTGGTGTAAGGATATCCGGATTTTTCTGGTTTTGCCCAGGGTTTGCGAGCATTGCTTTGGCAGGCTTTCGGCAAGCTTTGGCCGGGAAAAGGGGATCAAGCGTGAACGGTTGGTGGTTCATATCGACTGCCCTGTGTGCAAGGGGAACAACCGGTATGGGTTTTCCTTTTGTTTGCCCCGGATAGATTCTCACCGGACCATCACCAGCGGATCTGATTTTGAAACCACCGGCTTTTGTCCACAACTGCAAGGAGGATGACCGCTAAAAGCTACCGGCTAAATGCCAATAGCGAATAGCTTGCAAAATAAACATTTAGCAATGAAAGGAGGTGAACTTCCCGGCAGTACCGTTTCAAGATGGCGAAAATTGGGTAACACTAAACTAAAGAAAGGAGAAGTAAATGCAAAAGAATCGTTTGATGGTTAGATTATTGTTCGCAGCTCTTTTCATTATGGCCGGAGTGTTTTCTACTACATTCCTTTCACCTGCAACCTCTCAAGCCGCCGATGTCATAGAGCTCAAAGCGGTAACCTCTTTTCCCAAAAGTGCAGTTGACAACCTGGCACTGCCCGACCTGATTAAACTGGTTGAAAAAAAGACCAATGGGCAGATCAAAATCAAATATGTGGGTGGCCCTGAAGTTGTTAAGACCTTTGACCAGGCCGAAGCACTCCGTCGCGGCAACATTGACATGATTTTGTTTACCCCGCTGGGGTATTTAAAGTCCCTTGCGCCTGAACTCCAGGCCAAAGGCCTTTCAAAACTGACCGCCTGGGAAGAGCGTAAAAAAGGGGTTAATGAGATCTGGGATAAAATCCTTCAGGAAAAAGTCGGTGCCAAATACCTGGGGAACATCCACTCTGTGGTCGATTTCAGTATTTATACCAATAAAAAGGTATCCGGACTTGCCGATTTTAAAGGCCTGAAAATCCGGGCCATGCCGCTGTATACTGCCTTCCTCCAGAAATTGGGGGCCAAACCCATCATTATCCCGCCCACCGATATCTATACCGCCATGCAGCGCGGCGTTGTGGACGGATTTATCTTCTCAACCGACTTCGAGGTTCCCAACTGGGGATGGCACGAAGTCAGCAAGTACAAAATCGTTCCAGGCTTTTTCCAGCTTGAAAACGGTACGTTGATCAACTTGAAAAAATTCAACTCGCTTCCCAAAGACTGTCAGGAAGCCCTTGAAACTTGTGTAGAAATTTTTGAAGGCATTGATACCGTCCGGATCATCCAGACCAAGGACAAGGCCTGGGAGATCATGAAGGCCGCTGGTGTTCAGGAGATCGTACTGCCTGATGAAGACGCCAAGAAACTGGTAGAAATTGCCGAATCAGCGACCTGGGAAGCAGTTCTCAAGGATGCGCCTGAAATGGCAGAAGTAAAAGAGCTGATTACCACGAAATAATTTTCGTGTTGTACAACGCTTTTTTAAGGCGTTAAATATAACGCCGGCTGATACCTTGCTGTTGACCTCCACTATCTGAACTGAATCTCTTATCAGCACCTTTATATTAACCCGGCAACTTCTCGTTTACGGTTGCTGGTCTCGGTTTTCTATGTCTCTACGGATCTTGTAGTAGAATTGCCGGGTTAATAAACGCCTTTGAATCCGGGTTTTACCCGAACCTTAATGAAAAAGGGATATGGCCGAGAAAGACCGGACCTATTCCCACCACAGGATAAAATATCCAATGGTTCGTGAGGATTTTGATCCCAATGGAGAAACGAAATACCGAGAACCGCGGAAAATCAGGCTGCCGCCGGGTTAGCTGGAACGAAGCATTGGATATGGTATCCTCTGAAATCAAGCGGGTCCAGGACACTTATGGTAAGGGTTTGGCGATTTTGAATTTGAAAACCTGCCCAAGGGAAATGAATATACATTAAAAATAGAACTAGAACTGCCCGGGTATTTGCCCTGGGAGACCATTTTAACAACAGATGAGCATTGGGTTGACGGCCGGATTCAATTGACCAGGCAGTAAGCAAACCTTAAGGTTAAAGATACCGGCCCGTCATCGTCCATGTTTTAAAGACGACTGGAAAAAAATTATTTGACGAAAATTAACATTGATTGTCGTCTTCAGTACAGTCACAGAATTTTATTTCTGAGAAGATCTTAAATCATCACGGTTAAAGAAGTTCTCGGCAATAATACCGGGTATGCGCGCTGCCCATGAAACGGGTTGATTGGAACCCAAACGGTGAACGGAACCCCCAAAACAGGGGGAAAAACAAATATGAATGAATCAGTTAGGCAAAAGCTGCAAAAATCGCATTAAATGAGATTGACCGCTTTACGCCTGGGTTGTGGGAGGTGACAAATTATGAAAGTATTTGCTATTGACTTATCCATGTGCAACGGATGCTATTGCTGTCAGATTGCCTGCAAAGACGAACATGTGGGCAATGACTGGGCGCCTTATGCCAAACCCCAGCCCGATACAGGACAATTTTGGATCGGCTTGGAAGAACAGGTTCGCGGCCAGGTGCCCAAGGTCATGGTGACCTACATTCCCCACCTTTGTCAGCATTGCGACGATGCGCCGTGTATCAAGCAGTGCGAAGTGGGTGCCATCCTGAAACGGGACGACGGCATTGTGTTGATTGAACCTGATTTATGCACCGGCTGCCAGCTGTGCGTCAGCACTTGTCCTTACAATGCCATTTTCTTTAATGAAGATTTGAACATTGCCCAGAAATGCACGGGATGCAGCCATCTGCGGGACAATGAACCCGATGAATGGACCGTGCCGCGCTGCGTGGACCAGTGCCCCACCGACGCCCTTCGTTTCGGTGAAGAGGAAGAGTTTGCCGATTTTATCAAAGACGCCCAACAGTTGAACCCGGATGCCGGCACCAAGGGCCGGGTCTATTACAAAAATCTTCCTAAAAAGTTCATTGGCGGCACCATCTACGATCCCAGCGAAAAAGAGGTGATCATCGGCGCCGCATGCACGCTAAAGGACAACGATTCCGGCCAAAGCTTTTCCACTGAAACGGACAACTTTGGTGACTTTTGGTTTCGAGGGCTGGACGATGACCGCAGTTTTACCCTGACCTTTGAAAAGAACGGTAAAACCCATACTATCGACGGCATATCCACGGATAAGGATCTTTCTTTGGGGGATATCCCTATAACCTTTTAATTTAATATAAGAAATTCTTATTCGATCAATTACAATGCTGGAGGCAAATATACGTTATGGCAACAATAAAAACCAAAGATAAAACAGTTCTCAGGAGTCTCGGATTAGGTGGTTTTTTCGGGGGCGGTGCCGAAGGGATGGTGGATGTTAAAAACGGCAAGATCGTCCGCGTTCGCCCCATGAGATACGGCTGGAAATACAAAGAAGACGATGTCCGGCAGTGGACCATTACCAAAGACGGCAAATCCATTGGGCCCGGCTGGAAAAGCCTTCCCGGCCCCTTTTCCCTGGCTTACAAAAAACGGGTTTATTCCCCCAACCGGATCCTGTTCCCCCTAAAACGGGTGGACTGGGACCCCAACGGCGAACGCAACACCCAGAACCGGGGAAAAAGCAAATATAAACGGATTTCCTGGGATGAGGCCTCAGATCTGATTGCATCTGAAATCAAACGAATTCATAAAAAATACGGGGTCCACGCCATCCTGATGCAGGGTGACGGCCATGGCGAGTGCAAGTCTATTAACACCCCCCACGGCCATCCGGGAAACCTTCTGGACCACATGGGCGGGTTTACCCTTCAGGTCCGTAACCCGGACTCCTGGGAGGGCTGGTACTGGGGGGCCAAACATGTCTGGGGCCACGGGGTCCAGGGCAACATGTGGCCGGCCGCCAATACGGTAAAAGACTGTACCGAACACTCTGAAATGGTCCTGTTCTGGGGATGTGATCCCGAGACCACGCCCTGGGGCTTTGCCGGACAGTTTGCCAGCCGGCTGTGCTATTTCTGGGAACAACTGGGAATCAAACAGGTCTATATCTGCCCGGACTTAAACTATGGGGCTGCGGTTCATGCGGACAAGTGGATCCCCATCCTTCCCAATACGGACGCGGCCCTGCAACTGGCCATTGCCCATGTCTGGATCACTGAAAATCTTTATGACAAGGCTTATGTGGACACCCATGTGGTGGGCATGCAGGAATTTGCCGAGTATGTTCTGGGCGAAGAGGACGGCATTGAAAAAACACCGGAATGGGCATCCAGAAAATGCGGCATCCCGGAATGGACCATCAAAGCCTTAGCCCGGGAATTTGCCCGGAAGATTACCTCTATTGCCCATTATTTCGGCGGCGGACTCATCAGGGGACCCTTTTCCCATGAAAACGCCCGTCTTGAGGTGGTTCTGCTGAGCATGCAGGGCCTTGGCGGCCCCGGGGTTCACCAGCTTCAGTTCACCTATTTTGGCATGCCCAGAAAAGAGAACCTGGCCGGCGGTATCTGGAATCCGGATATTGAAGAACGGCTCTCCATCCCGGTCATGTCATCCATCAGCTCCTGGCAGAAACAGGCGCTTCCCAAATGCCTGGTCCATAAGGCCATCCAGGCTGAAGGGCCTATTACCTTCTGCGGGACCGGGGCCATTGAGGGGTTGACCCGGGACCAGTTCAACGAATACACCTTTCCCATCCCCAAAGAAGAAGAAGGCAGTGAGATCCACATGATGTGGACCGACACCCCCTGCCGGATCACCTGCTGGAACGGCGGCAATGAGACCGAGGTGGCGTTACGTAACCCTAAGGTTGAAACCATTGTGGCCCAGCACCCCTGGCTTGAAAATGACTGCCTCTACGCGGACATTATCCTGCCGTCCAACACCTCCTTTGAAGTGGATGACATTGTCACCAACGTGCGCCAGGGAACGCCCCAGCCCAATATCATGATCCAGGACAAGGCCATTGAGCCCATCGGGGAATCCAAGAGTGACTTTGAGGTGGTGGTTGAAGTGGCCAAGAAAGTCGGCCTGGAAAAAGAGATGACCCAGGAACTGACCATTGCCGATCTGCAAAAGCGGATCTGGCATCACATGGGCGGCGAAAAGCTGCTTCCCTGGGAGCAGTTGGAAGAAAAGAAGTACTGGATGTACAATACCGCCAAAGACTGGGAAAATGATCCTCCGGGGCTGCGGCAGTTTTATGAAGACCCGGAACGGCATCGCCTGGGCACCCCCAGCGGCAAACTCGAATTTTATTCCGAGTCCCTGGCTGCCCGGTTTCCCGATGACCAGGAAAGACCGCCCATCCCCAAATGGATCGAAAAAAGCACCATGCACGACGAGCGCCTTTCCAGCAACCGCTCCAAAGTCTACCCCCTGCTGCTCATGTCCAACCACGGCCGCTGGCGGGTTCACTCCCAGTGCGACGACATTACCTGGACCAGGGAAGTGGGCACCTGCAAGGTTACCGGACCGGACGGGTACAAATACGAACCCTTATGGATGCACACCTCTGAAGCGGCAAAACGCGGCATAAAGAACGGGGACATCGTCAAAATCTTTAATGAACGGGGAATTGTTCTGGCCGGCGCCTTTGTCACGGAACGCTTACGTCCCGGTGTTGTCTATATTGACCACGGTGCCCGTGCCGACGCCATCAAGGTCGGGGAAATTGACCGGGGCGGTGCCATCAACACCATATCCCCTGACGGCATCATCTCAAAGAACTGTGTGGGCCAGGCCACCAGCGGTTATCTGGTTCAGATCGAGAAGCTCAGCGGGCATGAGATGGAACAATGGCGCAATGATTACCCGGATGCCTTTGAAAGGAAATATGATCCAGCCGCAGGTCTCAGGTTTGACGCATGGGTTGTAAAAGACTAATATAGAGGCAGTCAGTGAAACAACTTACGCCTAAGAGACAAATAAGGAGATAAAATGGCCATTATAACAATTACAAAAGCCTCATACAGCAGCGGTGAACAAATTGCCGAACGTCTCTCCAAACGGTTAAAATACCCCTGGATGGGAAGACGGGAACTGTTTGCCCGTGCGTCTGAAGATTTTCATTTTCCTGAAAAAGACCTGGTCGAGGCCGTGGAAGAACCGGCCAAGATCTGGCAGCAGGACCGTGAAAAGCAGGCGGCCAACTACAATTTAATCCGGGCAACCTTTCTCAAACGGTGCAGCGAAGAAAAAGGGAATCTCGTTTACCACGGCCATGCCGGCCCGGAATTTGTCAGACGGATTCCCCATGCCTTGCGGATACTGGTGGTCGGAGAAATGGAATACCGGATTGAACAGGCCATGAAAATAGACGGCCTGGACCGGGACAAGGCGATTGAAACCATTCACAAAAACGACAAACGGGTCACCAAATGGTCCCAGCAGATGCATACCGTCAACTGGCGGGATTTCTCCTGGTACGATATGGTCTTTCACCTTGGCCGCCTGAGCGCCGAAAGCGCGGAAGAAGCGGTGGTTGGCATCATCGAATCCGGCGGGTTTAACATTACGGAAGAGTCTAAAAAAGCCTTTTATGATGAATATCTGGGCAGCGTTGTCTGGACCAAGCTGACCAATAATGATGAGACCAGCAGCGCCGTTATTGAGACCATTGCCGAACATGGCCGGGTTACCATTTCAGGGGTGGCGCGCTCTAAAGAGCAAAAAGAGGCCATCACGGCTTTGACCGCTTCCATCGAAGGGGTTGAAAGTGTGCAGAACAACGTCGGCATCGGCGCCATCTGGCGCTCCTAAGCAAAAAGCGTTAAGGCCTTTCCTAAAAAAGAGGCCGGACATGAATTGTGCCGGTATCTTAACGGTGCTGGATGGATCTGTTTTTTAAACCATGAAGAACAAGGAGAGCATGAAGCAACAAATACTTCATGCTCTTCATGTTCCGGGTAAATATTTTGACTCATGAATTTGGAGATAAGTATGATAAAACCCATTCAATCGATTCTTTTTGCCACAAATTTGAACAAAACCTGTATCCCGGCTCTTGAAATGGCCGCCGCCATGGCCACCCGGCATCAGGCCACCCTGGTGCTGATGCACGTGGTGGAACAGATGCCCGAATACATTGAAACCCGCCTCAAAGGGCTGTTCGGCGAACAGGAGTATGAGGATATGGTTCAAAAAAAATCCAATACCGCCCGTGCGGCCCTGATCGGCAAAATCTCTGCTTCCGGCCTTGTCCGGGAGGCCCTTGAACAATTTTGCGCCAATGCCGGCATAGATGATGATGCCTGTGATTACCAGGCCAGGGAAATTGTGGTGACCGGGGGCAATCTGGTGGAAGAAATCATTGCCACCTCAAAAAAATACGATTGCGGTTTCATTGTCATGGGGGCAAGAGAAGGGTTCCTTACCGACAATTCCATCGGCCATACCATCAAATCGGTCATGCGCCGGTCTAAAATTCCGGTAATGATGGTCCCCCCGCCCCAGGAATAATGGGCTTGTTACAGGTAAATGGGGATGGATAAAATTAAATTAGATACCGTTTTATCCCGGGTTGGGAGGTTAAAGGAATATGCCAGAAATCAGATCATTTATCGGCAGATGGAAGAACCTTCCGGACTCTTTTTTATCAAAAAGGGCAAGGTCAGAAATTATATTGTCACTGAAGACGGAAAAGAGAAGACCTGTACCATATCCATTGAGGGGGAATTTTTCGGGCTGGCCTATTTTTTCGATGACGGATTAAACGATACATCGGCCCATGCCATGGAAAAGTCCCAGATTTATACCATCGGCCATGACGGGATGGAGCATATCTATCGCCATGAGCATGATGTGGTGGTACAGATCCTCAAATCAATGGCCCAGAAAATGCGGTTCCTCTCTTTTCAGATGACCAGCCTGGCCTTCCTGTCTGCTGACCGGAAAATTGCACAAATGCTGGTTCACCTTGCCGAGCGGTTCCATCCCCCAGAGCCGGACCCGTTCCCGATTACCATCAACTGTACCCATGAAGATATCGCCCTGCTGTCCAGCACCTCCCGGACAACGGTTACCCAGGTGCTCAACGACCTGGAAAAAAGGCATCTGGTTTCAAAAGGATACCGGTCTGTCATTATCCATGATCTGGAAACCATGAAACGCATTATTTTTGAATAATCGGCTGTAATTGTCGTCTTCAGTACAGTCATGGCGCCCCGTTTCTGAGAAGATGATAACCATCAGCATAGCAAATTAAAAATTTAAGAAGTTCCCGGCAATAATCTCTTTTAATGATAGGAGTACCATCTTATGCCCAGTCAAGACAAAGAGCACGAGATTGAGAAATCAATATTCAGAGGGCTTGGCTTTTGTTCAATCACCGCAGATGCCAACAGTGTCCAGGTGGACTGCAACAAAGGCAAAATCATCCGAATACGCCCCCTTCGCTATGATTTAAAATACCCGGACATCACCCCATGGGAAATCAAAGCAAAGGGAAAGAGTTTTTCCCCGTTGAAAAAATCACTGATTCCCCCCTACAGCCTGGGATACAAGAACCGGGTATATTCCCCCAACCGGGTTCTGTTCCCCATGAAACGGGTGGACTGGGACCCCAATGGCAACCGCAATCCCCAGAACAGGGGAAAAAGCAAATACGAGCGGATCAGCTGGGAAGACGCCATTGAGATCATGTACAACGAAATCAACCGGGTAAAAGAAACCCACGGTATGGAGGCGATCCTGTCCCAGTCCGACGGCCACGGGGAAACCAAATGCGTCCACTCGGCCCATGGCTGCCACAGACGGTTGTTAAGCCTTCTGGGCGGATACACCCTCCAGACCCGGAATACCGACTCCTGGGAAGGCTGGGTATGGGGCGCCAAACATGTCTGGGGCTGTGAGAACTTAGGCGAAATGGTACCGGTCAACAACGTTATCGAGGATGTGGCCAACAATTGTGACGCGGTCTTCTACTGGGGCTGCGACCCTGAGACCACCCCCTGGGGCTTTGACGGACAGCTGGCCAGCCGCATCTGCTACTGGTTTACCGAAGTGGGTGTTAAATCCCTTTATGTGTGTCCGGACCTGAACTACGGGGCAGCGGTTCATTCAGACAAGTGGGTTCCCATCTACCCCAACACCGACGCCGCCCTTTACCTTGCCATCGCTTACATGTGGATGATTGAAGGCACTTACAACAAAGAATATATCAAGACCCACGCCGTGGGATTTGACAAGTTTGAAGAATATGTCCTGGGCAAAGAAGACGGGATTGCCAAAACCCCCAAATGGGCCGCTGAAATTACCGGCATTCCCTCTTACACCATCAAGGCTTTGGCCCGGTACTGGGGAAAGAAAACCGTGTCCATTGCCATTGGCAACGGCGGCCCGGGCATCCGGGGACCCTATGCCACGGAACCTGCCCGGCTCCAGGTGCTGCTGCTGGCCATGCAGGGTCTTGGCGGCCCCGGGGTTCACCAGTTCAAAATGATCGAATGGGGCATTTACAATAAAAAGCACAATATCCCGTTGCCCCCGCCGTCCAAATATATCCCCGTACTTTTGGACGCCAACCGGGGATGGAAGTATCAGGATACCCCCCGGCAGTTTATTCCCAAAAACCGGATCCACGACGCCATCCTGAACCCGCCCATCACCTGGTACGGCACAGGCCTGTCTCGGGACAGTGTAGAACAGCAGTTCATCCCCTACAAATATCCCCTTGACGATGCCCCGGAAGTTCACATGATCTGGACTGACTCCCCCTCATGGATGAGCTGCTGGAACGATACCAACATGCTGGTCAAAGCATTTAGAAGTGAAAAAATTGAATTTATTGTGGCCCAGCATCCATGGATTGAAAACGACTGCCAGCTGGCCGACCTGATCCTGCCCTCGGCCACGGTCATGGAAGTTAAAGACATTGGTGTGGAAACTATGAGCGGCCAGTTCTCCTGCGTCTTTTATGAAGACCAGGCCATCCGTCTGCGGGGAGAATCCAAAAGCGATTATGAAATCGTCTGCGCCATTGCCGAGCGGTTCGGCATCCTGGATGAATACACCCAGGGCAAAAGCGTGGATGAATGGATTGAACGCGGCCATGAGACCTCAGGGGCCGGCGATGAAATCACTTTTGAAGAGCTCAAGGAAAAAGGCTACTACGTGGTTCCGCCCGACACCAGCGAACGGGGAACCAAGGCCGGAAAGTACGAATTCTATGAAGACCCGGAAAAATATCCCCTGTCAACGCCGTCGGGAAAAATCGAGTTTTACTCAGAACGGCTGGCCACCCATTTCCCCGATGACAACGAACGTCCGCCGGTGCCCCGGTATATTGCCTCAGGCGAATCCCATCAGGAAGACCGCTTAGGGCCCCGGGGAAAAGCGTATCCGCTGCTGGTGGTCTCCAACCACCCCAAATGGCGGGTCCACTCCCAGCATGACGACATGACCTGGCTTAGAGAAATCCATACCTGCAAGGTTAAAGGTCCGGACGGCTACCAGTACGAACCGGCCTGGCTCCACCCGGTGGAAGCTGAAAAAAGAGGCATCAAAGACGGCGATGTTGTGATCATCCGCAATGAGCGCGGTAGTGTCATGGCCGGTGCCTGGGTTACCGAACGGCTGCGGCCGGATGTGGTTTACATTGACCATGGCGCCCGCTGGGATCCCATTGTCCCGGGCGAACTTGACCGGGGCGGTGCCATCAACACCATCACCCCCCATAACGTGACCTCAAAACATGCCGGCGGCATGGTGAGCAGCGGCTTTCTGGTTGAGGTGGAAAAAGCCGACTTGGATGAGCTGCGCAAGCAATATCCGGAAAGCTTTAACCAACCCTACCATGACGGGGCAGGACTGCACTCACAGCGCATTATCAATGGAGGAGAGTAACTATGGCGAAAGTATTAATCTTTGATGTAAATAAGTGCAACGGCTGTCATAACTGCCAGATCGCCTGCAAGGATGAACACTGCGGCAATGACTGGCAGCCCATAGCCGCCCCGCAACCGCTGACCGGCCAGTTCTGGTGTAAAATCCATGATAAGGTAAGGGGCCAGGTGCCCAAGGTCAAAGTGGCCTATACCCTGAACATCTGCCGGCATTGCGACGATGCGCCGTGTATCGGTGCCTGCGCTGATGAAGCCATCTACAAACGGTATGACGGCATTGTCATCATCGATCCCACCAAATGCACGGGTTGCCACTCCTGCTTAAAAGCCTGTCCTTACGACGATGTGATCTACTACAACGACACCCTGAACATTGCCCAGAAATGCACCCTGTGTGCCCATCTGCTGGACCAGGGTGAAAAAGAGCCCCGTTGTGTAGAGGTCTGTCCCACGGACGCCCTTGTTTTTGCCGAGGAGAGCGAGGCCAAAGATCTGTTAAAAGATGCCGAAGAACTTCAGGGTTCTTTTAATACCAAACCCCGGGTCCACTACCGCAACCTTCCCAAACGGTTTATTGCCGGCCTGATCTATGATCCGGACAAGGATGAGATCGTTGAAGGGGCATCGGTAACCGTGACGGCCTCGGACAACAGTGAAGTGGTCACCCTTTCCACCGATGAATTCGGCGATTTCATGAAAGACAGCCTTGAGAAAGGTGTTTACACCCTGACCATTGCCAAAGAGGGATACAACAGCCGGACCATTGAAGCCGATGTGGTTGACAAAGACATAAACGTAGGGGATATCCCCCTTTATGCGAACAAGTAACCGGGAAGGAACCAGACCATGAGAGCGATCATCAATATTTTCTCTAATTATCTTGCTGAAAGTACCGGCTGGCGGGCAAGGGCCATTTCCGTGGAAGGCAAAGAGGCATCATTGAAATCCATTCTGGAAAACAGCCCTCTGGAAAAAGCTCAGGGCACCCTCCATGAGCTTTTGAGCGCCGGTGACACCTTTAAGGATGATATATCCATTTTTATCAAAGGAGACCTCTACTTTGGGGACAAAGTAGACGTTCATACCATGATAAAGGACAATGAACAGCTTCATATCGGGGATTGGCCATTTGAGGTCAGAGACGGATGATTAGCAGCTGTTGGCTATTAGCTTTTAGCTGTTAGCCGTTAGCCATTAGCTTTTAAGGGATGACGGCTGTCAAGAAATTTGCTGGAAAAGAAAAGCCATACGGCTTTCTTAAAAAAGGGTTAAGGGGAGTGAACACAATGTTCACCCTTAACAAATTAAAACATATTGATAAAGGGGGTAACAATGGAAAACAACGCACAGAAAAAATCATGGCCGCCCGGAGATCTGCCTTACGCCCACAACAGTATGGATCTTAAAAGCGCTGTGACATTAATGGAAGGTGCCCAGAACAAAGCCCGTGAGCTGGGATTTGCCATCACCACGGCCGTTTGCGATGCAGGCGGGAACCTGGTTGCGATTCAAAAGATGGATGATGCGGCCCTGCTTACCCTGGAAATCGCCCAGAACAAAGCCAAAAGCGCTGTTTATGGAAAGATGCCTACTGCACTGTGGCAGCAGTCTTTTAAGGGGCCCTCTGCGGAACTCATCCCCCTTTATTTTCACAGTGACTGGATCACCTTCATTGGCGGATTCCCGGTCATCATTGACAAGCAGCTCATCGGCGGCTTCGGCATTTCCGGCGCCACCTGGGAAGACGGACTGATTGCCAGGGCCGGATTAGAGGCCTTAGGGGCCGAGACCCAGGGGGTTGACAAATGCCTGGAAATCATGGGCCCCCCAAAAGAGATGCCCAAACTGCGGTATACCTTTCCGGGATGGTAAACACCTTCACCTGAATGGAACCGGTCACGATCAACCGGAACCGCATGAAACTTAATTTTTTAGAACCCGTAAAGCGCATAGAGGATCTCTTCCTTTATGCGCTTTATGGTTTTAATTCAAAGGCACAAAAAACGTTCCCACCCTGGCTATCCCTACAACGTGACTTATATTTAATATTATTATTTTAGTTAACATAATCTGCTATACTCCGCAATATAACTTTTATATAGGAGGTAGAGTATGTTGCCTGAAATCCGAAAAGATGAGTACCTTTATCCTATCCCCAAATTTGATATCTGTGAAGGGGATGTAAAAAATTTTTTCAATGAACTTAAAGGGTTTCATGAAATTTTCCACGACTGTTTTCATCGTTCTGAGTCAAGGGAACATTTTTTCAGGTATATGGCTGGGCAATTTAGTGACCTGGAAAGAAAATCAATTGAACCCATTGCTCTGGCCGTTGAAGATGGCAATGTTAGGGCAATGCAGCGTTTTATTAGCGATGCTGAATGGAATGGCGCCAATATTATGGCCAAGTATCGTAATCTCATAAATGAAGATATGGGGACACCTGATGGCGTTCTTATTTTTGATGAAAGCGGTTTTGTTAAAAAAGGCAATGAATCCATCGGTGTTGCCAGACAATATTGCGGGAATGTCGGCAAGGTTGAAAACAGCCAAGTGGGTGTTTTTGCAGCCTATGCTTCCCCAAAGGGCTACGGATTGATTGATAAACGACTGTTTATACCTGAACTATGGTTTAAAGACGATCACAAACAGGGAAGAAAAAAGTGCAAACTGCCTGAGTCTGTTTCGTTTAAGACAAAACCGCAATTGGCTTCCGAAATGTTGAACGAACTCGCAGAAGAAGCCATCGTGCCGGTTAAGTATGTTACCGCGGATTCATTGTATGGCAACAGTGATGATTTTATTGAAGCTGTTGAGCAACATCCGGATTTGACCTATTTTGTAGAAGTTCCTTGTAATACTCAATGCTGGTTTAACAGACCTATTACCGTTGAAAAAACTTACAAATACAAAGGAGAGCAGCGTACAAAAATAGTTGTTGAAAAATCCTCCAAAAAGCCGGTCGATGTCAAAACTATCGCAAAAAATATAAATGATTTTTTCTGGTACCGCCGGAAAGTATCTGAAGGTACCAAAGGACCTATTGAATATGAATTTACCAAAAGACGAGTGGTACTTTCCAAAGGAAACACGCCTACAAAATCGGTGTGGCTGATCATGAGGCGAACCCTTGGGAAATCCCCGGATTATAAATTTTTCCTTAGCAATGCCGGGGTTAGTGCCAGATTAAAGCTTTTTGTATGGCTTAGTGGTATTCGTTGGGCAATTGAACAGTGTTTTGAGGAAACCAAGACTGAACTCGGCATGGATCATTATGAGGTCCGTAAATACCCAGGCTGGAATCATCATATAATAACGTGCATGCTTGCACATTTTTTCTTGTGGCACCTGAAAATCAGGATGGGAAAAAAAAGCTCCATCTATTACAGTGTCGCAGCTTAGAATACTAATGGAGGTGGTTTTGCCATTGAGACCTTGTCATTTTCATACCGTTATACAATCGGTTTTGTATTACCAAAGGCGCAATCACGCTGCATATCTATCGCATCGAAAAAGGAGGCTTCTTGATAGAAAGAATACACACTAAGTCACGTTGTAGGGCTATAATGGCTTAGTGAATTTTATGTTCTATAAAATTGATTTTTGACCGCTAAATTCAGATACAACATATAGCGGTTGGTCGATTTATGAAAAAAACCGGAGTTTTAGGACTTGGAAAATTCGTAGAATTTACCACCCTGTCTTTTGATCGAATTACCACCCGCCTGGTGAATGAACTCCAAAGATAGAAAAGCCCCTGAGTAAAGAGCTACTCAGGGGCTATAATGTCACTGGATTAAAATGGTATATTAAATCACGGTCACATGAGAATGGTCACAAAAAATCATGGAAAAATTGAAGATAATTTGCAAGATATGTCAGGTTTGAGGCAGAAGTTCCCCTGTTTATCTCGCAAATAATCGTGAAACTCCTGCCTCCCCACCCAATAACAGGGCAGGAGATATGCTATCAGAAGTTCTGAAAAACGAAAGTTTTTTTTGGGATCTATACAAAATAGATCTGGCAACAGCCGAACGTTATAGACAGATGAAGTGCCCCCACTGCCAGGGACCGTTGTATTATGCCAATTATCCGCGCAAACCCAGGGGGGAGCCTGAAGGGTTGTCTGAAGAATGTTTTTTACAATTCAGTTTATGTTGCGGAAGGGAAGGCTGTCGACGTCGTTTGATCCCGCCAACCTGCCGTTTCCTTGGTAAAAACATTTACTGGTATGCGGCCATTCTGACGATTGTGTCCGACTGGCAGAACCAATCTGTAGGTATCACGATGTCCAGGTTTGCTGAAACAATCGGTATCTCCCGCAACACCCTTAGCCGCTGGGTCAGCTTATTCAAAGAAATATTTCCAACAAGCTCTCAATGGAAGAAAATCCGGGGCCGAGTACCTGCAAGCGTAAAAAATGATCGTCTTCCAGCAAGTTTGGTCAACTTCTATCTGCATCAACAGGCGTCCATCAAAAAAACGTTGATCTCCTGTTTGTCATTCTTGTCTCAAGGCAGTGAAATATCACAAAAAATAAGGGCCGGGTAATCTCACGCAGAAGATGGGCGTGGCCTTGGGCGCTCAACTGTTCTATCAAAGGGGCCGGGATTTTTATCAGCATTTCGCTGAAAATTTTAACTCAAAATTGAAAGGACCCCGGCCTATGAACAGTAAAAACCAAAGTCCGGTTGATAACTGGGCTTTGTTTCGCTTCTCAGTCGTTGGCGGTTTGCTGGCAAATCCGCCGGCCAAAGGTGAGCTGCGCAAGGAACTGGAAAAGCTTTCCTATCAGATTTACACCCATCCCATCACGAACGAATCAACGGTATTTCATTTTTCAACTATTGAAAGCTGGTATTACAAGGCAAAAAATGCCCAGGACCCCATTATTGCTTTAGGGCGGAAAGTTCGTTCTGACTATGGCGGTTCAATTGTATTCACACCTGAACTGATCCGGATGCTGGGCAGACAATACCGGACTTATCCGAACTGGAGCTACAAACTGCACGCAGATAATTTCGCAGCAGAACTCCAGGAAAAGGAGGCTTCAGTATCGGTACCATCCTATGCCAGTGTCCGGCGGCGGATGATCGAAAGGGGGTGGACCAGGAAGCCCTCAGCAAAGAAAAAACAGACAGCGGGTATGAAAATTGCCGCAAAGCGGTTCGAAAGCCATGAAATCCGAGGATACGAAGCAGAATATGTTCACAGCCTGTGGCATCTGGATTTTCATGAAGGCAGTCTGCGGGTGGTGGATAACAACGGTAACTGGTATACGCCCAAAGCCTTATGTATTCTTGACGACCACTCCCGCCTGTGCTGCCACATCCAATGGTATTCAGGAGAAACCACCCAGGATTTGATTCATGGATTGACCCAGGCCTTTTTCAAAAGGGGGCTTCCCAGGGCACTGATGACGGACAACGGATCTGCCATGACCTCCCATGAGTTTTGCAACGGGCTTAAGAAAACAGGGATACTTCATGAAACGACATTGCCCTACAGCCCTTATCAAAACGGTAAGCAGGAAGCCTTTTGGGGCACCCTTGAAGGCAGATTGATGGCCATGCTGACCCGGGTGGACCCTCTGACACTGGAATATCTCAATCACCGCAGTCAGGCTTGGGTCGAGATGGAATATAACAAAACCAGGCATAGTGACATCGGCACATCTCCTGTTCAACGCATGCTTGAAGGCAAAGATGTTTCCCGGCCGGCACCGGATGAAGAACAATTACGTTTCGCCTTTACAGTTTGCGAAGTCAGAAATCAGCGCAAGTCTGACGGTACCGTGTCCATCAACGGGGTAAGATTTGAGATCCCTTCCCGGTTTCACCATATCCCTCGGTTACATGTCTGCTTTGCCAATTGGGATAAATCCATGGCCTGGCTCATGGACCAGAGAACCGGCAAACAGATTGCGCCGATCTACCCCCAAGACAAAATCAAAAATGCTTCAGGAAAACGAAAGATCAAGTCGAGACCTGAACATACCATTCTACCGGATGAAACATTGAAAGAATCCGAGCCTGCATTATTAAGAAAACTGATGGCCGAGTATGCCCAAAGCGGCATGCCCCCAGCCTATCTGCCCAAAGGAGAATCATGAACAACAAACAGCTTCTGGCTTATTACGGCCTTAAATGGAATCCTTTTTTGTCCAATATCCCCGTGGAGGCTTTATGGCATCCGCCATTGATGAACAGTTTTATTTTTCGTCTTGAGAATATGACCCTGAACGGGGGCTTTGCTTTGATCAGCGGGGACCCTGGCCTTGGCAAATCCAAGGCGTTGCAGATGATTGCCCAAAAGTTCGGTAAACTTGACGAGGTAGTTGTCGGGGTAATGGAACGTCCCCAAAGCAGTGTCGGAGACTTTTACCGGGAAATGGGAGTTTTGTTTGGTGTCAATTTAAGCCCTGCCAACCGGTATGGCGGGTTCAAGGATCTTCGGGAGCGCTGGAGGCATCATGTAAAAACCACCTTGTTCCGGCCCATCCTGCTCATAGATGAAGCCCAGGAGATGCTGACCGGATGCTTAAATGAACTGCGTTTGTTGAACAGCGCGGACTTTGACTCCCAAAACCTGTTGACCACCGTGATTTGCGGCGATGACCGGCTCCCGGAACGGTTCAGATCAAGATCCCTGGTATCGCTGGGAAGCCGGATGCAGTTCCGGTTGACGCTGCTTCCCTATGTCCGGGATGACCTGCTGGATTACATGGATCACAGCCTGAACCAGGCCGGCGCCCCGCACTTAATGACGAAAACTCTGATCAGGACCCTTGCAGACCATTGCGCCGGCAACCTGCGGGTTCTTAACAATATGGCCGCAGACCTGCTGACTGCGGGGATTGAAAAAGAACTCAATCAATTGGACGAAAAGCTTTTTATGGAAGTCTATTCCAGACAGCCGCCCAATAAAAAATCATAGGAGAACAATATGGGTATTTATGATGATCCGGACATGAAACTGGAAGAAATCACACAGGAATTGGAACATTTTATCCTGGATATGGTCCTTGCCGGACTTGAAAGCTTGAATATGGAATATCGGGCCTTCAGGCGATTCCAGAAACAAAGGCTCACGGAAAAGAACCGTCATAAAGAACACGAGCCGTTTTGAACGTACGCCCGGACTCCAAAGGTCCGGGCCTGCCTCAATGGAAAAAATACTTTGGAAAATCGGCAATTATTTTAAGCACCGCTTCAGCCTGGCAGTTCTTGATGAAATTAAGGGCCGGTGGCCCGTTCTCCCCTCTTGTAAAAACATCCCTTATCTTAAAGCTGAAAATGCCGGAGGAAGGCACATCCTGATCAGACCTGATCCTGTTATTCAGCCTTATTATTTTCTTGCCGACGATTTAAACATTGACCTGCTTATCCGGCATCATCAATCCATATCAAACCGCTTTAAACCAGGCAGGATGGTTATAGAAACATCTCCCGGCAATTATCAAATTTGGATTCACAGTGACCGTCCGTTAAGCCTTCCCGAAAAAAAGTATTGGTTGGAAAACATGCACAGTGATCCCGGCGCCGACCCGAAAAACAGGTGGGGCAGATGCCCCGGGTTCAGGAACAGAAAAGCAAAACACAGAACGCCTTCAGGACAATACCCTTTGGCAAAGCTATTATGGGTGGACTGGAAATGCCAGGCTATTGTCCCTGAAATAGAATTATCCTCCCAACCTCAAGAAGTCTTTTCCCATCAACCCCGGGGGGGAGTGTGCCATAACGGTAATATTTCCCGCTCCCTCTATGATAAGGGTGACGAATCTGCCACTGATTTTGCATATGCTCTGGCCCTCTATAGAAGAGGTTTCTCACGAATGGAAATTTACAATCGCATTATCAATGAAAGGCAGGATTGGATTAATCATGCGGGTGAACGAAAAAAAACACAGTATCTGATCAGGACATTACAGAAAGCTGAAAAAATTATCAGTTAAAATCGGGCTCTCTTGGCCTCCGGGAAAGCCCTTATTTACCATGAAACGTTGTCCATGAATTATCGTGATTGCTCTCAACATTTGCAGCTGACGGTCCTTTGGGACCCTGTTCAATGTCGAATGACACTTGATCACCCTCATTGAGAGTTTTAAAACCAGTTGCATTGATGCCTGAATGATGGACAAATACATCTTTGCCACCACCTGCATGTTCAATAAATCCAAAACCTTTTGACTCGTTAAACCATTTTACGATACCGTTTGCCATGTAGGCGTTCTCCTAAATAAGAATAAAAATAAATCGTCTCGATCTTAAAGAATAATCACTGATTTCTCGGGGAAAATATCTAAGGAAGAAACTCAAGCACTTCAAAATAGCGCAATGTTGGTCATTTTACAGATTACTGAGGAGAAGTCAAGAAAAAAAATATTATTTCAAAATAACATTTTTTTTGCAACAATTTTGAGTAGGATTAGCAGGAATTGAAGTGTTATTTGCTATATATCAAAATATTGTAATTATATATAATAAATCAAATTGTTAGAAGAGTTTCAAAAGCACTTTTTAGCACTTTTTGGTTAGAATGAAACCCTAAATTACGATTAAATGAAATGGCAAATCCACTACTTTATATTTAATTCAGTTGCAATTCTTACCCAATGTTGTATGCTGTTTATAAAATAAATCAGCCAGAGTAAATTCCCCCTTGGTTAGACTAAATCACTTAGGCGGTCCTCGCTACTTAATCTTTACCCTATCTTGTATATTTTTGTCTGATTTTTTATTGATTATCACAAAAGTTGATTAGCTGTTTGATTAATCATTAACACCTTAAATTTAAACCCAAATTCGAATCCTTAAGTTGTTTTGGATGTTGTTTGGTACTTTCGGATGAGATTACAGGAAAGGATTGGAAATGCAAAAGAAACCTAAATCGAAGTATGGATACAGTAAGAGTGAGTTGATTGAAATTATAAATGAAATTGATGCCGACCGACATCAAATGAGAATTAGAACCGAAAATCCGAACACTCATAGGAGAAGCAATCGCCCCCATTTGGTTTTGAGAAATGAAAAATAGTCAGAATTAACTTACATACATTGAAGAGCCCAAATATGACTGATAGCCTTGATCAATCAACAGTTTCGTCCAATAATAATTACGAATTACCGATTGATGTTTGTGATCATATGATTTCCACATCGCTTAGAGACTTGAGAAAAAAGTATTCGGATTTACGTATCAAGAAATCGTCTGATGCTGATATAGAAGGAAAAACGTTAAAAAAAGAAGAAGAACCAGACTGAAAACAAACCTGGTGCTAAGTTAGAAGGAATTGAATAGGATTCGCTTATGTCTGACATCCGGGTTCGCTATACCACATTGGAAGTTGGGAATATTGATATTCATATCCGTATGCTGAGGGATTTGCTTCAGTTCAGGGATAATGACGGTATTGCTAGAAGCCTTGGGATTTCTTCTGCCGCCTGGCCAATGTTCGGTGTGATCTGGCCTTCAGGTATGGTTCTGGCAAATCTGATGTTGGATTACAATGCCAAAGGGAAACGCGTTTTGGAGGTGGGGTGTGGAATCGCTTTGGCCAGTTTGGTTCTGAATGAGCGGTTAGCTGATATTACCGCAACGGACCATCACCCAGAAACAGGGGGTTTCCTCTTTTATAATGTAAGTCTGAATAACGGGAAAAACATTCCCTTTGTGCAAACTGGATGGGCTTATTCCGATATCGATCAACTTGGGACATTTGATCTTATTATCGGATCTGATCTCCTATACGAGGAACAGAATATTGAGCTTTTATCCACATTTATAGATAAGCATAGTCGACGTCAGTGCGAAGTGCTTATGGTTGATCCTGGCCGAGGATTGCATGCAAAATTTAGCAAAAAGATGGTGGGCCTTGGGTATTCGCATTCTCAAAAAAAACCAAACAATACAGACTATCCCTACAACGTGACTTATATTTAATATTATTGTTTTAGGT
The DNA here is from genome assembly GCA_963663165.1 of uncultured Desulfospira sp. GTDB lineage: Bacteria > Desulfobacterota > Desulfobacteria > Desulfobacterales > Desulfobacteraceae > Desulfospira. The sequence goes on from OY760175.1 coordinate 3,873,889, forward strand.
AACATAATCTGCTACACTCCGCAATATAACTTTTATATAGGAGGTAGAGTATGTTGCCTGAAATCCGAAAAGATGAGTACCTTTATCCTATCCCCAAATTTGATATCTGTGAAGGGGATGTAAAAAATTTTTTCAATGAACTTAAAGGGTTTCATGAAATTTTCCACGACTGTTTTCATCGTTCTGAGTCAAGGGAACATTTTTTCAGGTATATGGCTGGGCAATTTAGTGACCTGGAAAGAAAATCAATTGAACCCATTGCTCTGGCCGTTGAAGATGGCAATGTTAGGGCAATGCAGCGTTTTATTAGCGATGCTGAATGGAATGACGCCAATATTATGGCCAAGTATCGTAATCTCATAAATGAAGATATGGGGACACCTGATGGCGTTCTTATTTTTGATGAAAGCGGTTTTGTTAAAAAAGGCAATGAATCCATCGGTGTTGCCAGACAATATTGCGGGAATGTCGGCAAGGTTGAAAACAGCCAAGTGGGTGTTTTTGCAGCCTATGCTTCCCCAAAGGGCTACGGATTGATTGATAAACGACTGTTTATACCTGAACTATGGTTTAAAGACGATCACAAACAGGGAAGAAAAAAGTGCAAACTGCCTGAGTCTGTTTCGTTTAAGACAAAACCGCAATTGGCTTCCGAAATGTTGAACGAACTCGCAGAAGAAGCCATCGTGCCGTTTAAGTATGTTACCGCGGATTCATTGTATGGCAACAGTGATGATTTTATTGAAGCTGTTGAGCAACATCCGGATTTGACCTATTTTGTAGAAGTTCCTTGTAATACTCAATGCTGGTTTAACAGACCTATTACCGTTGAAAAAACTTACAAATACAAAGGAGAGCAGCGTACAAAAATAGTTGTTGAAAAATCCTCCAAAAAGCCGGTCGATGTCAAAACTATCGCAAAAAATATAAATGATTTTTTCTGGTACCGCCGGAAAGTATCTGAAGGTACCAAAGGACCTATTGAATATGAATTTACCAAAAGACGAGTGGTACTTTCCAAAGGAAACACGCCTACAAAATCGGTGTGGCTGATCATGAGGCGAACCCTTGGGAAATCCCCGGATTATAAATTTTTCCTTAGCAATGCCGGGGTTAGTGCCAGATTAAAGCTTTTTGTATGGCTTAGTGGTATTCGTTGGGCAATTGAACAGTGTTTTGAGGAAACCAAGACTGAACTCGGCATGGATCATTATGAGGTCCGTAAATACCCAGGCTGGAATCATCATATAATAACGTGCATGCTTGCACATTTTTTCTTGTGGCACCTGAAAATCAGGATGGGAAAAAAAAGCTCCATCCATTACAGTGTCGCAGCTTAGAATACTAATGGAGGTGGTTTTGCCATTGAGACCTTGTCGTTTTCATACCGTTATGCAATCGGTTTTGTATTACCAAAGGCGCAATCACGCTGCATATCTATCGCATCGAAAAAGGAGGCTTCTTGATAGAAAGAATACGCACTAAGTTACGTTGTAGGGCTATTTGAATGATGGATTTAAAGGCTGGATTCTTAACTATACCAGATAGCCAAAATTAAGATAATTCACGTGTATCAATTTTGATTTTGACAGGCAGCGCTTAACAATCAAATCCTCCAACTTCTTTCTTCTTTGTTTCTGATCATCAAGGCAGAGTGTACCCTTTCCGAAATGAGTGAAGCCAAAGTCCGCAATAATGGTGTCCCCTGATCCCCAATCTGAATTCAGATACCATATCTTGTGGTCCGGTTCAAATCTCCAGATTACATTTTATATATTAAACTCCTGACTCTGATGGAATCTCTGAAAAAGAGACCCATACGTCCATGATCTGTCGTTTGGAACACGGATTCTGAAGCAACAATATATTATTAACCTTGGCCATCTCCGGCAAAATTAAATTTTATAATCCGTATCCCATTCAACATCGACATCAGACTTAACGCCAGTTTCAACCGGTTTCCCAGAGCCGAATGCATAAGAAGTATTGACGTCATGTTCAACATCCCCTATATATTTGTGCATTATGAAAATAATTTATGAAATTGGAGATATGTATGTTAAAACCCGTTCAATCTATTCTGTTTGCAACCAACCTGAATAAAACCTGCATTCCGGCCTTTGAAATGGCCGCGTCCCTCGCTGCCCGGCATCAGGCCACCCTCGTGCTGATCCATGTGGTGCAGCAGATGCCTGAATACGTGGAAAACCGCCTCAAAGGGCTGTTCGGGGAGCAGGGATACGAGGATATGGTCCAGAAAAAATCCAACACTGCCCGTGCGGCCCTGATCGGCAAACGGTCCTCTTCTGACCTGGTACGCGACGCCCTTGAACAATTTTGTGCCAATGTCGGCATAGATGATGACTCTTGTGATTACCAGACCAAAGAAATCGTTGTTACCAGCGGAAATCTAGAAGATGAAATTCTGGCCGCCGCTAAAAAGTACAATTGCGGCCTCATTGTCATGGGCGCAAGGGAAGGATTTATCAGCGACAATTCCATCGGCCACACCATTAAAACCATCATGCGCCGGTCCAGCATTCCGGTGATGATGGTGCCCCCGCCCGAAGAATAATCCGGCTGTATATTGCGGACGGGCATATTGAATTTGGCCGTCCCAAAAACTTAAAAATAAGAAAACCGCTTTTTGTTTCAAAAAGCGGTTTTCTTTTTGTTGTAAAATAAAAACGGCCCGGAATTACCCGGCAACAAGTCCGGAAAACACCTTCCTTAAATACTCCTGGGGAACCGGGGTTAAATAAGGCTCATCATCCATTTCAAATTCAGCAGGAATCGATTCACGGCTGCGACCCCCGGTCTGGTCCTGGACATGAACGCCTACTATGTCAAAAGCGTCCATGCTCAAGGCCCTTTTATGGGGTCTTTTCTTGGAATTCTGGTCAAACCAGGCGTCACAACTTTCGTGATCTCCCACATGCATCACATAAATGGCCCTCCGGGTTTTGATACAAATCAACCTGAACCCTGATCCGAGATCAAACTTTTTGCTGTCTTTGACCCGCTTGTCAGATCTTGACCTGAGCAGCCCGGGAGATTCCGTCTCCTGGCCCTGGATCAGGGCATCAATGATCTTTCTGGCCCGGCCTGCGGCAATAGAAGGGGCATTGGCCTGTTTTTCCATGGCCGTCAGCTGCTTTTCAATTTTGGGATGAATCTGGACCTGGTCTGCCATAATCCCCCCTTTTAGCTGCCGCAGCAGGAACCGCTGCTGCCGCATGAAGAGCAGCCGCCGCCAAGGCTGAGGTTTGAATCCAGGGCAAATCCCATGCCCGTAAAATCCACCTTTACCGGGGTGGCCTTGGCCATCAGGTCTTTCTCCATGATGTATTCCACCCCGTCGTAAACAAAACCGTCGTCGGTGTCCTTTTTTTCATCCAAGGCCATGGCCAGGGACGGTCCGCCGCAGCCCATATTATTGACAAAAATTCTGACGGGCTGCACCTCTTTGCCATTAAAATACTCTCTTACCTGCTCCTGGGCAGCCTCTGTAACACTGATCATCTTAATCTCCTCTTTAAAGCTGTTAGCCTTTAGCTGTTAGTTGTTTGCCTTCAGCCGTTCAAAAAAGCCAAAGGCTGATAATCCTTCTTGTTTTTTTGTGTTTGGACGAGAATTTGCTTGAGAGGCAAACTTTCCTGCAACGCAGCAGATGGGTGAATTCTCGTTCAAACACATGTTAATATTCTCCTGGTGTCTTTTGTAATTCTTCCAGCGTAAACACCGGGCCGTCTTTGCAGACCAGTTCCCGGCCGATATTGCACCGGCCGCACATGCCGAATCCGCACTTCATCCGGTTCTCAAGGCTCATAATAATATCAGAGTCGGTATAGCCCAGATCCTGAAGCACGGGCCGGGTGAACTTGATCATAATGGGCGGACCGCAGACAATGGCCAAGGTGGACCCGTCTGCTTTGGGGGCGCACTCCCCGGTCACCGTGGGAACAAATCCCGTGTGATAGGCCCAGTCAGGATCATCAGTGCCGTCAACGGTGATGTGCATGTTGATGTCATCGCGTTTTTCCCATTCCACCAACTCGTCCCTGTAAAGCAGCATGCCCGGATGCCGGGCCCCGTATACCACGTCAATGTTGCCGAACCGTTTCCGGTTTTGGGGGTCCAGCATCATGTGGACGGTGGACCGCAGTGTGGTAAAGGCAAACCCGCCGCCAATCACCAGCAGGTTTTTTCCCTCTATCCGGTCCATGGGGAACCCGTTTCCCATGGGACCCCGAAGCCCCATGAAATCGCCTTCTTTCATGTTATGAAGATGACGGGTGACTTTCCCGGTCTTGAACACCGTGAACTTGATAATGGGTTTTTCCAGGGGAGAGGATGCAATCCCGATGGGAATCTCGCCCACCCCGGGGATGGACAGCATGCCGAACTGGCCGCAGTTAAAGTCAAAGGCTTTCTCGTCTGCCGGGTCATCAAAGGCAAAGGTAAATGTTTTCAAAGAAGCATCACTGGTTTCCGTGGTGATTTTCTGTATTTTGACCGGGTAAGGTTTGTACGGATTTATCATGATGCCACCTCCCCTTGTTTCTTGTTTCCTGTTTCTTGTATCTTGTCCAAGGTGGTGATGATGTCCCTGATGTCGATGTTGACCGGGCAGGCCGATACGCACCGTCCGCACCCCACGCACATGATGCCCTTTTCATATTTATCGCTGAAATATTTGAGCTTGTGCATGAACCGGTTCCTGAAGCGCTGGGCCCCTTTTTCCCGGGGGTTATGGCCCGAGGCATGGGCTGAGTAAAGATCGCTCATGCAGGTGTCCCACAACCGCACCCTTATCCCCTTGTCTCTTTTCACCTCGTCCTGGATGTCAAAGCACCAGCAGGTGGGGCAGGAAAAGGTACAGGTGCCGCAGTTGATACAGGCAAAGGCTAAGGCATCCCAGTCCGTGTCATTGTAAAGGGACAGGGTGTCGGCCTTTAAGATATTGTCAAAAGCAGGCCCTTCGGGAATAAGCTTTTCGGCCGCTTCCTTGAGCTGGGCCATCTGCTGTTCAATGGCTTGGTCCCCTTCTTCAAACCCGGCTGCCTTTGAAAATGCCTCGCCCTTAGGGGTTAAGACCTTGCCGATAAACCCGTCTCCAACTTCCGCCAGGAGGATGTCCAGGCTTGATTCGTCAAAGGGGCCGGTGCCGCAGGCCAGAGAAAAATTGGTGGCATCCGGCTGATTTTCAGCAAGCCCGATCAGGGTTAAGGCCTCAATGCGCCGGATAAAGTAGGGGTCTTTGTACTCGCTGGTATCAAAGTTGAGTTTAAGCAGGTCAAAGGCCCTGGCATCATAGGGCCGTATCCCCACAACTGCCAGGGGGGCATTGTCCGGCTCAATGGCGGTCAGGCTCAGGGACCTGGGGGCATCGACGGTTTCCTTTTTGACCTGGACCGGATAGGAGAATAAGGGCTCAACTGGGGGAAAAACCAGGGATTTGGGGGACAGACTTGTTTTTTTGTATGACAGATCCGGGGTTTCATTCGCTTGAAGACGCCGGAATTCGAAAGCCTCGCCTGTCCGGACAGGTCCTGCCAGAGCATAACTTTGCCTTGCCTTTGCCATGGCAGCGGCCAGATCCTGTTTTGAAAATCTGATATATTTCATGGAGGTTCCTCTTTGAGAGCTGTTAGCTGTTAGCTGTTAGCCGTTAGCTTTTAACGGCGTTCAGACGCAATCACCGGATAAATTCGTTGGGATCCTTTAAGCTGAACTGGTCCAGGGCCGGCCGGCTGTCGGGATTCATTCCCGTTTCCCAGCCATAGGCCTGTTTACAGTCATAAATGGTCTTTCGGGTAAAGGCCCGCATTTTAATATCCATGGGACAGGCGGCCTCACACGCCCCGCAGTCCGTACAGCGGCCCGCGTCGTGAAAGGCACGGACCAGGTGAAAGGTCATCACGTCGGTGGGGTCACAGGTCTTGCCCACCCATTGGGGCGCTGACTCGTCCACAAAACAGGTGGGACAGTAGCACAGGGGGCAGGCGCTGCGGCAGGCATAGCACCGGATACACGAAGAGACCATATCGGCAAAAAAGGCCTTTCTTTTTTCCGTGTCCATGGCCGTAATGCCGGTCACGTCTTTGAACCGGTCCTCTCCCATGTCAAGCTCATCCACTTTTTCCCCGACAAGCTCATCAAACATCACCGGATTCCGGCTGATACAGGTTTTACAGTTGTCCTGGAGCAGATCGGCCCTGGCCAGGCGTTTTTCGCCGGTGGCAAGGGTAAGCACCAATTCCTCTCCTTGTTCTGTCATGGAAAGGATGTCCCCGCCGGCCTGTTTAAAAAGCCTGGTTTTATCCACCATTCCCGTACAGGGAAGGCCAATGATATGAATCTGTTCCCGGCGGTACCGGTTTTCCTGGATCTGAGTGACCATGTTACGGCTGTCACATCCCTTGGCAAAGACGGCTATGCGGCCCGTTTCCCCCTTGAACCGGTCCGGGTTCAAATAGGCGGCAAGGTTCATCCGGCAATGGGCGTTAAACATCAGTTTCTTTGCCTGTTCAGGGGTTCTGGCCATAAAGGGCTGGGTCATCCAGGGCAGGCTGCCCCGGCAGTAGCCGATAACGGCATCCACCTCTCCTTTTTCCAACAGGCCGGCGGCCATACTTTGAATGTCCTGGTTGGTTGTCATATGGCCACCTCCGGCAGTTTTTTAATCAGATGGGTGGCAGGCCCTAAGGCGGCAACCTCAGCAATGACCTGCCGGGCCACTTCGGAAAACTTGACCCCTTCGGCCGAGGAGATCCAGGAGAACTGGAGACGGCCCGGTTCCAGGCCCGTATACTCTAACAGCTCTTTTAAGAGATGAAATTTTCTGCGGGCATAATAATTGCCCTCAATATAATGACAGTCTCCGGGATGGCACCCGGAAATCCAGACCCCGTCGGCCCCGTTCCGGATAGCATGAAGGATCATCTTGGCCGACACCCTGCCCGAGCAGGGAACCCGGACAATCCGCATGTTGGGCGGATATTGAAACCGGCTCACCCCGGCCAGATCGGCAGCACCGTATGAACACCAGTTGCACAGAAACGTTACAATTTTCGGTTCGAATTCAGTCATTTTAATTCCTTATGGGGTATGGGATTTGGGATATGGGACTTGGGGCCGTTATACACTTTCTGTTTCTCAAACCCCAAGTCCCAAATCTCAAGTCCCAAGTCTAATATCTAACAGGCAAAATCCACCATAGCCATAATCTGGGACTCCTCAAACCCGGCAAGCCCGGCGGCACCGGAGCGGCAGGAAGACACGCACAGGCCGCATCCCTTGCAAAGCACCGGATTGACGGCGGCCTTGCCGGCAAACCGTCCCTCTTCGATAAAGTAAGGGGCATTGTAGGGACAGACCGCCACGCAGACCCCGCAGGAACTGCACAGGTTGACATCCACCGATGCGGTGTTGCCAAGGGTCTTGATTTCGGTTTTGGCAAACAGCCGGCACACACCAGCAGCGGCGGCCTGGGCCTGGGCAATGGATTCGTCAATGGGCTTGGGATAATGGGCAAGGCCGGCCAGGAATACCCCGTCCACGGCAAAGTTGGACGGTGCCAGCTTAACATGGGCTTCGGCAAAGAACCCGTCACTGTCCATGGGCACCTTGAACATTTTGGCCAGTTCCTCGTCCCTTGTGGAAACCACGGCCGATGCCAGGATCAGAAGATCGGTTTCAATCTCTATGGGCTGTCCCAGGACATGGTCTGTGACCTGAACGGCTAAGGTGTTCCCTTTATCTGAAACCACCGGCTTATCCGATACATTGTACCGAATAAAGATCACCCCAAGCTCCCGGGCCTTCTGGTATAGCAGCTCTTTTTCCCCGTAGGTCCGGATATCCCGGTACAGGATATATACGTCCATGTCCGGGGTTTTCTCCTTGAGATGGATGGCCGAGGAAATGGAATGGGAACAGCAGACCCTGGAGCAGTATGGCCGGTCCGGTTCTCTTGACCCCACACACTGGATAAAGACCGCCGTCTCAGCCTTTTCAACCAGATCGGTCTTGTCCATGATCTGCCGGTCAAGCTCCAGGCTGGTCACCACCCGGCTGTCCTGGCCGTAAAGGTACTCGGCAGGTTTGTACTCCTCACCGCCCACGGCAATAATGGCGGCCCCGTGACGGATCTTGGCCGGTGCAGGCCCGTCAATGGTGGTATCAAAGTTGCCCACAAAGCCTTGAACTTCATCAAGGACACTGGACAGGTGAACCGTGATCCCGGAATGGTCCGTCACCTTCTGACACAGGTCGGCCAGTTCTTTTTGAACATCCACACCCGTGGCGGTCTGATATATATTGAGGGCGTTGCCGCCCAGGCGGTCTGATTTTTCCACCAGGTCCACTTTATACCCCTGGTCGGCCAGGGACAGGGCCGAGGCCATGCCGGTGATGCCGCCGCCCACTACCAAAAGGCCCTTGTCAATGGAGAGGCTCTCCTCTTTCAGGGGCTTAAACAGCGCCACCTTGGCCACGGCCATGGCCACAGAGTCCATGGCCTTCTGGGTGGCTTTTCCCGGGGTGTCCTTGTGGACCCAGGAGTTATGGTTTCGAATATTGACCATCTCAAACAGGTACTTGTTGATGCCGGCGGCGGCCAGGGTTTCCTGGAACAGCGGGTCATGGGTCCGGGGACTGCACGCTGCCACAATCACCCGGTTCAATCCCTTTTCACGAATGAGTGCTGCAATCTTGTCCTGGGTATCCTGGGAACAGGAGTAAAGGTTGTTGTCGGCAAACTCCACAAAGGGAAGGGTGGCCGCAAAATCCCGCACTGCCGGGACATCCACCACAGACCCGATGTTAATGCCGCAGTGACAGACAAATACACCGATCCGGGGCACATCCGCAGATACATCCCGTTCTTCGGGCGGGACTATGGTCTTGACCAGGGTCCCCCGGCTTTCGGCAATAGCGGATCCGGCAGACAGGGCAGCGGCACCGGCTTCAATGACCGACTGGGGGATATCCTTGGGTCCCTGGAAAGCGCCGCACACATAAATGCCGTCCCTGGATGTGGCCGTGGGGGTAAAACTCAATGTTTTACAGAACCCCTGTTCGGTCAGGTCAATGCCGATTTTCCCGGCCAGGGCACGGGTTTCTTCATGGATCTCCATGCCTACGGAGAGGACCACCAGGTCGAACTGTTCCTGGTCCAGGGTCTGGTTTTGCTCGTCAAAATAGGTAATGGTCTGGTTGGGCTGGCCCGGGTTCTGGTGAACCGAATGGACCCGGCACCGGACAAACTTGATGCCGTGCTTTTCTTTTGCCTCGTTATAGCAGGCTTCAAACCCTTTGCCGTGGGTTCTCATGTCCATGTAAAAAATGGTACAGTCCAGGGACGGATCATGTTCCTTGGCAATAATGGCCTGCTTGATGGCATACATACAGCAAACTGAAGAACAGTGGCGGTTATCACATTTGTTCATGTCCCTTGAGCCCACGCACTGGAGCCAGGCAATGGCCTTGGGCTCGGCATGGTCGGACAGTCTTATCACATGCCCCATATGGGGGCCTGAAGCCGATAAAAGCCGTTCAAATTCCAGGGAGGTGACCACGTCCGGCGTGGTGTTCCAGCCGTAGACCTGAGAATTCCCGGGATGATAGGGCTTGAACCCCGGGGCCAGGATAACGGCACCCGCGTTCAGGGTAAAGGTCTTGTCCCGGTCCTGGTAGTTGACGGCCCGGGCCGGACAGACATTTTCGCAGATACCGCACCGTTCCATGTTCAGCTGGATACACTGGGCGGGATCAATACAGAACTTTAAGGGAACCGCCTGGGCATAGGGAACATAAATGGCCTTTCGTTTGGCCAGCCCCTCATTGTACATATCGATCACTGTTTTGGGGCATTTTTCCGCGCAGAACCCGCAGGCCACACATTTGTCCGGGTCCACGTACCGGGCTTTCTGGAAAATCTCAACTTGAAAATTTCCCTTTTCACCTTTGATATCCTTGATATCGGCCAGGGTGACCAGCTCAATGTTGATGTGCCGTCCTACTTCAACCAGCTTGGGGGACATGATACACATGGAACAGTCATTGGTCGGAAAGGTCTTGTCCAGTTGGGCCATGACCCCGCCAATGGCAGGGCTTTTCTCCACCATGTACACATAATATCCGGAATCGGCCAGATCCAGGGCCGCCTGAATGGCTGCGATGCCGCCTCCGGCTATCAGTACCGAGCCCAAGGGTTTGTCAGTCATGGGATACTCCTTTGATAATTGGTGAGTTGGGGGGAATTAAGGAAGACAGGGGCAGATAGAGGGCAGCACCCATTGCCCAGGTGATACCGGCACTGAAACCGTCGCCCGGGAGCAATGGTTCCAACTGGTCCCTGATGCCGATAGCGTTACAAACATTTTTCAGGGCATTTTGCATAAGCCCGTTTCCTCTTAAATTTACCGCATGAAACAGCAACCACATGTTACTTTATGATAAGGGGAAACCGGCTGGTTTCTAATGGCTGTCGGCAGGCGATTTCCCCGTTATATCTTGCACCAGCCGGTCACGGGCGGTGCGTGCTAAGCTGCCTCAGTGTCTGTTGGGAAAATCAGCCATAAGCGCCTTTTTCTAAAAGCTTTTGTTATGTTGCGGCCCTGAAAATAAGCCGTTTAAACTTTAAAAAATTATAAGAAATCAATAGGTTTGGCAAATTGATAATTCTTATGCCCTCTTATTTGCGACATCGAAATATTCAATTTGTTTGATTTGTGACGGAGGGGTGGACGCATTTAATATCAAATGCGTTGTTTAACCCGTGTGGCAGGGGCAAATTAAAGCAGTAAAAGAAGAATTGATTTCAGCATTCTTTGAATAACATTTTTAATAGCATCATGGGAAAGCCGGCCAATAATTTGGGCATCCCAACTGCTTTTCAAGGATGAATGTACCGGTGTCCCATCTCATCAGGTTGGGGTGTGGAAAGCATGAATTATTTTTCAGTTGGCTGATTTTATATCTTTAATCAGTGTTTTTATCTCAGAGGAGATCACATTCTGTTCTTTTATCATTTTTGCGAGGTTATATCGGTGGTCATCTTTGAGTTCATATTTTGATTGAAGTCTTAAAATCAATCGTTTGCCGTCAATAATGCGGCTAAGACGCCAATATTGATCAAGGTTGTTGTTGCCATCGCAAAAGGCTAATAATCGCGTAGATACACTTTCGAAGTCGCATTCAACATGGCGTTTATCCAGATGTTCAATGCATTTGGCTTTTATTTGTGCCGGATTGTTCTCTCCGGAAACAAAGTGTGGGACCAACGCTTTTTCACCGGCCATATGCAAGCAAATATTGGTGGCTGTCACAGGGACAAGATTTTGAGATTGTTGTAAAAGCTGATCTGAAAGCAAATCGTTATCTATACCATCCGGAGAATATTTCCCGTAATCGGTAAGGAGGGCAAAAATAACTTTTGGATTTAAGAGGTAGTTTTCAATTTCCCATCGGCCAAGGGGTCTGATGTAATCCCCAAAAGGCCTGCTCCTCTGATAAATTCGATCATCATTTTCCCAAAACAAATCCCACGCATTTTCACGCATCAAGGCATCTCGATCAACGATTCCAAATGAGGGGATCCCCATGGAACGATCTTTATCCACAAATCCCACCACTGTTGCACATCCCCCGGACCCGCCATTTTTACTGGATAAAAATTCAATGAATTCACCTTCGTCAAAAAACCAGCGCTGGAAAATTGCCAGATCAGTTTTAGATTCAAGATAAATCAGTTTGCGTCCGGAATACTTGCCGTCAACCGTATCAGATTTATTTAATGACTTGAATGTCGCCATGAAAAATTTCCGATCTTATAAATTTTCTTCAATTATGTGTCCGCCTTTTCTCAATCCGGCTTCTTTTGTTTCAAACTCAAAGCCTTTAAGAATTTCCCTTGAATGAGTCGTCGCAATAACATGTATTCCAGGCGTTTCAACCACAATTTGTTTTAGAATGTTCAAAATCCGATGCTGCCATTTGGGATGAAGATGAACATCCACTTCATCAATCACAATCCAGGTATTCCGGGTCATATGTGCCCCGATCCGAAGCATCATCTGGGCCAGGCTTTTTTCTCCACTGCTCAGCCGGTCCAGCCTGTGCCTGGACCCTTTATTTGAAATCACGGCCTGTGGCGGATCCTTTTCAACCTCCTCAAGACGCTTATGGGTCCCTTTAAATACCCACTGGTTGACGTCTTCTATGGCCCTCTGGAAACGATCTTCGTCAATCCACTTGAGCCAGATCAGAAGATTATCAAGGGAATGGTTCCATTCTGCCCTTGAGAGAAACGGCTTAACCGGACGGTATCTCCAATCTTCCGGTGCTACAATTGCCCTGTCATAGTCTTCAATTTTAGGGATATCCCTGTATGCAGAAAAGTAGAGCAAAGTCGGTTCGGCAACCCCGCTGTCTCCAAATCCGTCAGGAGGAACGGACATCTGGTTTTGAATGGACCCCAGAAGGTCCTGAATAAAGGTATCACTGGCTCCGATTTTTTCCATTCGCCCGGAGAAATGGCGCCTGTAGCCGAAGCGATTCCAGGACCCTGCACCGGCAGATTTTAATTCAGAGTCTGTCCAGGCCCGGATTGAAGCGGTGTCTTTGGGGCCTGCAATCAGGGACAGAACGGCACTTTGCTGTTCCTGGTTCTGATAGAACCTTACCAAAATATCAAGCTGAGCCCGGGAGGGGTCTTTTCCCAACATCTCAACCCGGTCAAGGTCTTCATGCCCGAAGGATGTCGGATTCTCCTTTTCAAGCATCCCCATCAGGGTCACCATTACATCCAGTAATGTCGTCTTTCCCTGCCCGTTTTCGGAAATAAGGAGAAACATATTGCAGGGATCTCCATTTCCATCTGTAAAATCCAGCTCAAACCTATCCCTGAAAGGGCCGATATTTTCCACCCACATGCGGATGGGCTCAAATCCCTGAATGCTAAAATCACCTGCAGGCATCTTTATTTCCTTTTTAAAGTTCTGACCGCCTCTTCAATATGGCTTTGTTTTACATGATAGCCATGAACCCTGACAGGTTTTTGGCCTGATAATTTGACAATCATATCTCCATCTCCGGTCAAACCTTCAGCTCCGGTTTCATCCAGAATAATTTTAGACTCAGAGGCTTTTTGGACGGTTAAGGCAATTCTTGATGGGATATTTGAACGCAACAACCCGGTAAAGGTTTTGGCATCCGGGCGCTGTGTGGCTAAAACCATATGAATTCCTGAAGATCGCGCTTTCTGGGCCAGAAAAACCAATTGGGTTTCCGTATCCGGACTTCGAAGTACCAAATCTGCCAATTCATCAACGAAAACAATAATTCTTGGCAAGCTTTGAGCCCCTGAAGCATGATACTCATCTATATTTCTGACTTTTTGGGCGGCAAACAGCTTTTCACGTTTTTCCATTTCCATGCAAAGCTCCCCCAACGTTTTGGTCACATCTTCGGGTTCTGAAATTATGGGCTGGTAGAGAAAATTTTCCAGGTCATTATAATCGTTAAATTCCACCCGCTTGGCATCAATAAAACAAAACCGCAGTGACTGAGGGGTGTTTGTTGTCAGCAAAGAGAGAATAAGCGCATGAATGCATATACTTTTACCACTGCCCGTAGTTCCACCGATCAAAAGATGGGGGGTCTTTGCCAGATCAAAAATAAAAGGATCTCCCATAATATCCACACCTGGACAGACCGGCAAGTGCCCCTTTCCTACATCCGGAGTCAAACCTGAAAAATCGATCTCAATTTTTTTCCAGGAAGTTTTTTTACGGGGAATATCAATTCCGATCAGTCTTGGCTCATTTGTTCTGCTAAGAACCAGAGACCCGGTATCTTTTCCCAAGGAAAACGCCAATTTATCAAGATTTTTTTCAAGCCGTTCAAGGTCCTGAAGGTTCTCCAGATACACAAGATAACGGGACAGCCTTACCCCTTCTATCTCATTTTGGATTTTTCCGGTAACACCGATCTCAGGCAAGACAGATGAAAGGTCAGCGGTATCATCCGGTTCCACCGATGTCACCGGCCTGTCCGGTCCGTCGGAAAATAAATCATAAGCCAGAAAAGAATGAAAATCATGCCCATCCTTCCAGGATGTGCGGATTTCATGAAGCCCCCTTCGAACGTGGCGCTGCATATATCTCCGGAAAAGCTCCGGATCAGCAAACAGGTCTTCTTCATAATAGGCACTTAGAACAGCACAGAAGACATCGGTATAATCATCCTCCTGCCGCTCCCCGGTCAATTGTTCAAAACTGTATTCACTGCCCCCTTCTGACCGGTCTTCAATTTTCTCCCATCCCTGTTCCGGATATTCGGGGATTTTAAGGGAAAGGGCCAGGGCCAGCCTCAATGATACCCATTTGGGAAGGCCTTTAACCCCTAACCCTTTGGAGATGATCTGGTCGATGATTTTTTCATCTGAATGGCCGGTATATATTTTTGCCATGAAAATTCCTTTAGCTGTCCGGGTACATTTGCTTCAGTCTGGGTTCAGTGGACTCTCCGTCCCAATTCTCCAGTTGGTATTCTTTGTATATGTGTGGGCAGAGCAGCCTGTATTTTTCCTCATCCAGTTCAGAGTCCGTGGGCAAAAGGATGACCTGCTTTCCCACGCTTGGGTAATAATTTTTCAGCAAGCTTCTTTGATTTACCGCATCCAGCCTTCCTAAAGGAGTATCTATGACAACCGGAACCTCCTTTCTTGAAACTGTTTTTAAGGCCCATAATAGGGCCGTAGCAACCAGTTGTTTATTGCCCGAAGAAAGGTTGGTCCGTCCAATCTCATCCCCGGAATCATCCAGATAGGTTAATTCAAAGGTGTCCGATACCGATATCTTTTTGACCTGGGGGAGATTTGAGATCAATATCTTTGTGTACTTATCCAAAGTCTCCTCTACATCCCCCCTTTTTAATATTTTCAGATCCTGTTTATACTGGTTGAAAAATTTGCGAAGACCTTTTGCCAGATCAACCTTTTTCCTGGTCCTTTTGCTCAGTTCAACCTGTTTCTCCTGGTCCCGGATCTCTTTTTTTAATTGCTGGATATGTCTTTGTCTGATTTCTTTCTCAGTCTGGGATTTTTGAATTTCCTTTTTTATTCCTCCCCGCTCTTCGATTTGCCTTTTAGTTCCTCTGAAAGAAAATTAATTCGTTCCCGCTCTTCATCGGTCAGCCCTGCTGCCTCGGAAATATCGAAATCAATGCCTGCTATTTCCCGATTAAAGTCATGAATCTGTGCCAGGGTTCGTTTGATCTCCTCCCTGGCCCTGTTTAAGCCCCTATACTGAATAAATTGTTCATGCAATTGTTTGGCCGTTTTGAGGTCCAGTGATACCACGCCTGAATCCATATCCGGTATCCTTGCATCGATCAGGCCAATAAGACGTTTTTTCAAGAATCGTTTCTGGCCGGGTTCCAGCTCAGGATTTGGATAGGGCGGCTCATCCAGCAGTCCCGGTACCAGGCTCTTTTTCAGGCTTTCCAATATTTCGGCCGCTTCACCCAGTTTGCTGCCGGCTGCTTTTTCAATATATTTTTCAGCTTTTTCTACAAGGCCGGGATTGGCCAGCAACGGGGATTCTTTGCGGATCAGATCCGCAAACAGGGCCTCCCTTTTTTCTTTTTCCGCGACGGCTATCTCACGGGAAGTATTCAAACGCCCAATGTCCTGACGATTCCGGAGATATTCCAGTTTTTTCAGTTCATTTTCAATCTCATTGACCTCATGGTCCAGATCCATTTTCTGGTCTTCCCAATCCCGTTGTTTTTCATTTTCCTCTGCAATGGCCAATTCATCTTTCTTTAACTGGTCCTGGGTTTCATATAGAATTCGTCTTTTTTCTTCCTCCATAGCATCCTGCTGCCACTCTTTTACCACTGTTTTAAGCTCTGAACGAAGGTAGTCAATGGGGGCAATATCCAAAAGCCTTTCCATATCCGTTTTAAAGGATTCTTGATCTGTGGATTCCACAAGACGTTCAATCTGTTCACTGTCAAAAAAGAAAAACGGAATATAAGCCGGTGGCAGGCGTTGTTCAATAAATTCCCTGGCGTCTTTATCCTGAAGCCGGTTTCCATTATGGATAATTTCCAATTCCCCGAAAAAATTTTTGCCATTCAGATCCCATGACCGTTCAGCCAAAACCACTGAACCGGCTTCGGTCCATTCAATGGACACACTGCACCGGGTATCCCCCCTCTGAACAGCCTTCCGGTTCACGATTCCCAGCCAGGTTCTACCGTCTCCAATGACAAACCGTTTTTGACCCAGAGGCCGGCCGGTAATATCCACGGCCAAAGATTCCGTGGTACCGGCAAACAGCAGTTTGAGACTGCGGATAAAGCTGGTTTTCCCGTATCCGTTTCTCCCTGAAATTAAAACGATATTTGCCTGTTCACTTCCTCCTGTCAGGTCAAATTCAACCGGGCCAAAATAGGAAAATAGATTGTTGAGGATGATTTTATTGAATTTCATGCGTCAGCTGTCTCTTGCTGGACCACGGATCGTTCCAGCATTTTTTTTATTTCCCGGGTCAATTGCTTTTTGGCCCCGTAGGTATTCAACGTGGGAAGCTGCTCTTTAACCATGTCTAAAAGACTTCGAATCAATTCAGGCGGTAATTCCTCGTAACTTGGCAGCAGTTCATCCAAGAGCCGGTCTTCCTCTGAAGTGCGAAAACTCTGTTTCATTTCAGATACCTCCCTGTTATATTGAGCGGCAATTTTCAGTGCTGAATCCTGAAAATCAATTTCTTTGGTCCATGTGTCATGTATATAAGCGATTTCCATATCAGAAATCAATTGTCGTCCCATCTGCTGTTCTATTTCCAGCAAGTAGTTAAAGATTTCTTTACGGGTATCAAATGTGAAAGGCCCTATGCCTTTTGAACCGTCCCGTCTGAAAGGCATCCTCCTGCCAGGTTCTTCCCGGATCTGCTTGATCCAGTCCCTGAATTCATTAAGCGGCTTCATCCAGGCTTCCCCGGTTTGGATAAAACCCTGCATGGAAATATCTTTTTTTACAACCGTACATGTCCAGCAGCCAAACCGGCTTCCACCACAGGAAGGGGACAGCATGTCAAAAATCATATGACATTCATTCCCTGTAGCTTTGCTGTAGAGTGAGATCAGGTCGTTATGATTGCTTCCCCATGGCGATGGCCTGGTTTGTAAATATTCCCATACCTGATCCGTAGTCCACTCCGCGATCGGAGTTGAAACCAGTGCATTGGAGATTTCATGATGTGGATTTAGCCCCCGATAGCTTTTTTCCCGCCCATTCATTCGATTCCGCCGCTCGGAACTCTCATCCATCCGGGTCCCCAAGAGAAGGATAACGCTTCCTTTTTCTCTTGTTATTCTTTCAATTACCTTACGGGTAGGCCGGATTTTAAGA
Organism: uncultured Desulfospira sp.; assembly: GCA_963663165.1. GTDB lineage: Bacteria > Desulfobacterota > Desulfobacteria > Desulfobacterales > Desulfobacteraceae > Desulfospira. The sequence continues at coordinate 3,891,314 of OY760175.1, forward strand.
CTGCTGGTACACCAGCGAAACCATCTTGTGGGTGCCGGATACCCCTTTCCAATAAGTTTGGCCCAGAAGGTGGATTCAACTTCCGGTACCACGACTTTTACCTGAATGGGCAGCAATCGTTTCTCAACATCCTTTTTAATACAATCAATGGTTTCATGTAAATAAGCTGCAATGTTGGGTGGTTCCACACCAGTATCGGAATATATGATATAGACAGGCTTTAGCTTTGAAGGGTCCGTGTCTATCAACATGTGATACACCAATTCCAAAAGGAGTGTGGAATCTTTGCCCCCTGAAAAGGCAACAACCCATGGGCGCATGTCTTTTTTATATTCTTTTGACAGTTGCTGAATAGTATTTTGGGCAATCGACCCTATGCGGTCTATGGATATTAAATTTGAATTCATCATAATTATGGTTAGGTGGTAATTGTTTTAAATTTTAAATGTATACACATTTTTCCAGGTCATGTCTGCATGTTTTCATTTAAAAAAGTTGTGTTTGGCAATTAAAGTTTTAGTTTTCTTGCTCGTTGGCGGCAGAAAAGAGGCGGAAAAATTAAAATGAAATAGATAAAAAGTGCCTTAAGGCCGGAACCACCTATTCTCGGTTTTCTACAGATTCAGAGGGTAACGTCAAAATGCTTTGTGACAGTTTTTCATGCCCGGATTGACAAGAAACAGGGTCTTGGCCTACAACTGTTCAATCATGAATTCCGGACCAGACAATGTGGAGTACCAAACCCTGATGGAATGCCTGCCCGAAGGCGTTTTTGCCATCAATACCAAATGGCAGGTGGCTTTTTTTAACCGGGCTGCTGAAGACATTACCGGATATAAACGGCATGAAGTGCTGGGCCGGTACTGCCATGAGGTGTTTCAATCGGATCTTTGCGAGCTGGGCTGTCCCTTTAAGGCGGTTCTTGAAACCGGCCGGGAGGCTGAACCCCAGGCGGTCCGGATTTTGTCCAGGGACAGGGTCCTGAAAACCATTCTGGTGAATGCCGGGGCGTTGCGGGATGATTCAGGGGCCATGGCCGGTGCGGTCGGAACCTTCAGGACTTTGGGCAGGGAGGAGCAGTCGTCGACCACACCAAGGGTGTCCCAGGCCACTTCCCGGATTATCGGGAAAAGCCCGGCCATCCGCCGGCTGTTCAGCATTCTCGGGGATGTCTGTGCCAGTCAGGCCAATGTGTTTCTCACCGGGGAGAGCGGGACCGGAAAGGAGTTGTTTGCCCGGACCATTCACCAGAACTCTGCCCGTGCCAAACATCCGTTTATGGCCGTTAACTGCTCTGCCCTGGCCGAGACCCTGCTGGAGTCGGAATTGTTCGGCCATGAAAGATTTGCCTTTACCGGTGCGGTTAAGGCCAAGGCCGGCCGGTTTGAACTGGTGAAACAGGGCACCCTGTTCCTGGATGAAATCGGGGACCTTAAACCCGGACTTCAGGTTAAACTGCTCCGGGTGCTGGAACAAAGGGAATTTGAACGGGTGGGCGGCATCTGTCCTATCCCTCTTGAGGCCCGGATTATCTGCGCCACCAACCGGGATCTGTCCCGGGCACTGGCGGACGGCTCCTTTAGAAAGGACTTTTATTACCGGTTACAGACGGTTCCCCTGGTGATCCCGCCCCTTCGCCGGCGCAAAGAGGACATCCCCCTGCTGGTCGATTTTTTTATCCGGACCTTCAATGTTTCATTTAAAAAAAAGGTGAAAGGGGTGGCCCCGGAGGTAATGACATTTTTTGCCCAATACCACTGGCCCGGCAATGTAAGGGAGCTTGAACGGACCATTGAACATGCCTTTGTGTTTGTAAAGAGCGATGTGATTGGTCTGGAAAACCTGCCCTCCCGTGATATGTTCAGCCCGGAACCGGCCCCAAGGCCGGCAGCGGACAGCCGTAAAATCGAACTGACCATGGACGAAATTTCCAGTGCCCTTGAGCAGGCCGGCGGCAGAAAAGAAAAAGCGGCTGAACTTCTCGGCATCAGCCGGACATCCCTGTGGCGGAAAATAAAGGCCTTTCCTCCTCTCGAGTAGGCCCGTTCCAGCAAGAATGTTTCAAACGTTTCAAGCGTTTCAACACTTAAACACATTTCGATTGCTTATGTAAATTCAAATTGTTATAGTGAAACGCTCGCCTCGTCGGTTTAAATAATGTTTCAATTTAACCCGGGCCAGAGGGCCAGCTGACTCCCGGATCGTCTGCATTATCAGTAATTCAGACAAGATATGCCGGCTGGCCTGATTTTTGCTGTCCATGAATAAGGCCCGGAAGAGGAACACATCAATCAAAGAGAGCTGACACATGATGCCGAACCGCCGCACCACAAAGGGGATCAACACCAATGCCTGACAGACCGGGGATTAGAAAAACGGTCCGGGGGCTATCCTTTCTTCCCCGCATGGATTACCCGGACCTGTTTGACGGTCTGCCCCTTGGGGTTTTTGCCGTTGACCGGAACCAGCGGATCACGGCATTCAATAAACAGGCCCAGAAACTTACGGGGGTGACGCCCCAGGAGGCGGTCGGCGCCCCTTGCAGCAAAATCTTCCAGGGCGGTGACTGCCGTCATGAGTGTCCCTTCACAGACCTGTTTGACAACCACCTCCCCCCTTCAAGAAAAGAGATGACCCTTCAAAATACCCGGGGTGTCCCCCTCAGGGTCAGCATGAAAACCGCTGCACTGACAGACAGTTTTGGACAGATCACCGGCGGGATTGCAAGCTTTGGCAGATCTTTGGGGCCGTTGAGCCGGACCATGCCGTTAAACGGGCCGGATACCTTTGAGGGAATGGTGGGCCGGAGCCCGGCCATGAAATCCATTTTTGAAAAACTGCCCGACATTGCCCAAAGCCCTGTCAGCGTTTTGATAACCGGCGAAAGCGGCACGGGAAAGGACATGGTGGCCAGGGCCATCCACAACCTGTCCGACAGAAAGGAAAACCCCTTTCAGGTGGTCAACTGTTCGGCCCTGTCCGAGACCCTGCTGGAGTCCGAACTGTTCGGCCACGAAAAAGGCGCCTTTACAGACGCGGCCTATGCCAAGCCCGGCCGGTTTGAATTAGCGGCCGGCGGCACCTTTTTCCTGGATGAAATCGGGGACATGAAACCCTCCCTTCAGGTCAAGTTTTTAAGGGTACTGGAACAAAAAGAGTTTGAACGGGTGGGATCGGACCGGACATTAAAAATGACCGCCCGGATCATTGCGGCCACCCACCACAATTTAGAGCATAAAGACAGCGGTTTCAGGCCGGATCTCTATTACCGGTTAAGGACCATCCCCCTTCATCTGCCGCCCTTAAGGGAACGCAAAGAAGACATCCCTCGGCTGGTAGACCATTTTATCACAGCCTTTAACCACCAGTATAACAAACAGGTAAGGCTGCTGGACCCGGCGGTCCAGTCCATATTTTTAGACTATGACTGGCCCGGCAACGTCCGGGAACTTTCCCGGGTCATGGAACACGCCTTTGTTTTTGTCAAAGGGCCCATTATTTTTCTTCGGTATCTGCCGGAAAACCCGGCCTTTACTCGGGGCAGGGGCCGGAAAAAATCAGGCGCCCGTCCCATATCTGAAAAAGAAAGGATCACCAGAGCATTGGAAAAAACCGGCCGGAAAAGAGCGGCTGCCGCGCAGCTCTTAGGCATAAGCCGGTCTACATTATGGCGTAAAATGAAACACTTCGGCCTGCAGGGCTAAGCTATCCTGACAGGTGAACACCAATTTTGTTCAATACCATATTAAAGGAGATCATCCATGAAAGCATCCATGCAACCTATTGATGAATTGCTGGATAAATATCCGGCCAAGCCGGAGTACCTGATCGGGCTGCTTCAGGATATCCAGGCACAGCAGGGCTACATCTCATATGATGCCATGCGCCTGGCCAGCGAACACACCCGGGTCCCCTTAACCCGGGCCTATTCGGTGGCGACCTTTTACCAGTCTTTCAGGCTGGATCCCCCGGGCGAGCATGAAATCAAGGTCTGCCTGGGAACCGCCTGCCACCTTAAAGGCGGACAGCAGCTGGTGGAAGGGGTGGCCCGTAAACTTGGGGTCGAGCCCGGAGAGACCACCGGTGACATGATGTTTACATTGAGTACGGTCAACTGTGTGGGGGCCTGCGCCATTGCACCGGTGGCCATTGTGGATGAGGAGTACCACCCCAAATCCACCATTCAGAAGGTTGAAAAAGAGATCAACAAAATCCTGGATCCTTCATCAGACAGTGAAAAAGGAGACCCCAATGAATAGTCAAGCGATTGCTGTAAGAAAAAGCCCTGGAAGGCTTCAATCCCTGGATGACCTGAACAAGCTTCAAGAACAGATTAAGGCAGGGATTGATCCGGACCGGACCCAGATTCTGGTATGCCACGGAAACGGCTGTCTGGCCAGCGGCGCTGAAAAGGTGACCCAGGCCCTTAAGGCGGCCCTGGAGGAATCCGGGGCAGACGCCAAGGTCATGGCCGGGATCAAAACCACCGGATGCCAGGGATTCTGCTCAAAGGGTCCCTTGCTGGTCATCGAGCCCAAGGGCATTTTTTACCAGAAGGTCAAGCCCAAAGACGCTAAAGAAATTGTTGAAAAGACCATTCAAAACGGCGAGATCATCGACCGGCTGCTGTATGTCGATCCCAATACCGGGGAAAAGATTCCCCTTGAAGATGACATCCCCTTTTACAAACACCAGGACCAGAAAGTCCTTCGCAATATTGGCAAAATTGACCCCACCGAGATTGACGACGCCATCATGACCGGCGCCTATCAGGCCCTGGCAAAGGCCTTGACCTCCATGACCCCGGAAGAGGTGGTCAAAGAGGTGGAGATTTCAGGCCTCAGGGGCCGGGGCGGGGCCGGGTTCCCCACCGGGCGCAAATGGCGCAGCGCACTCCAGGCCATAGAAAAGAAGGGACGGCCTGTTTATGTGGTGGTCAACGGGGATGAGGGTGATCCCGGGGCCTTCATGGACGGCGCCATTATGGAAGGCGATCCCCACGCCGTGGTGGAAGGCCTGATCCTCGGGGCCTATGCCTTAGGGGCCAGCCAGGGGTTCCTCTATGTCAGGGCGGAATATCCCCTGGCCATTAAACACCTGGAAAGGGCCATGGCACAGGCCCGGGAGTACGGGCTTCTCGGCGACAACATCCTCAATTCCGGATTTTCCTTTGACGCCCGGATCGCCCGGGGCGCCGGGGCCTTTGTCTGCGGGGAATCCACAGCCTTGTTTACCTCCATTGAAGGCAAACCCGGCAACCCGAGACCCAAGTATGTCCGTTCCGTTGAAGAGGGCTTGTGGAACCGGCCCACGGTATTGAACAATGTGGAAACCTGGGCCAATATCCCCATGATTATCTCCAACGGCGGGGAATGGTACAGCAAAATCGGCGCCCCCCACAGCACCGGCACAAAGGTGTTCTCCCTGGTGGGCAAGGTCAACAACGTCGGCCTTGTGGAGGTTCCCATGGGCCGTCCGCTGTCGGAAATCGTTGAGACCATCGGCGGCGGCATCCCGGGCGGGGGAAATTTCAAAGCGGTTCAAACCGGCGGTCCTTCCGGCGGCTGTATGCCCTACCACCTCAAAGATACGCCCGTGGACTTTGACTCTCTGACCAAGGCCGGCTCCATGATGGGGTCCGGGGCCATGATCGTCATGGACGATACCGACTGCGTGGTTGACTTAGGCCGGTATTTCCTGCGGTTCCTGGAAGAGGAGTCCTGCGGCAAGTGCATGCCCTGCCGGCTAGGGCTGTCCAGGATGCGCGAAATCCTGGACAACTTCAGTGAAGGCAAGGGAACAAGGGCCGATATTGATGATTTAAAGAGCCTGGCCCAGGCCATCCAGGATGGGGCTCTGTGCGCCCTTGGCACCAGCGCGCCCAACCCGGTGCTGACCACCATCCGGTATTTCGAGGACGAGTATATCGCCCATGTGGAGGACCATAAATGCCCGGCCGGCGTGTGCAAGAGCCTGATTACCTACGAAATTGATCCGGACAAGTGTACGGGCTGTACCAGCTGTGCCAGAAAATGTCCGGTGGGCTGTATTACGGGAGACAAGAAAGAACCCCATACCATTAATGCCGATGAATGTATCCGGTGCGGCATCTGCAGGCAGTCCTGTAAATTTGATGCCATCCGGGTCATATAAGGGAGGTTGTCGTGATCAAATTTAACATAAACGATAAGCAGGTAGAGGCCCAGGAAGGCTGGACCGTTCTGGAGACGGCAAAAGAATACGGCATCGACATCCCGACCCTGTGCCATCACCCGGCGGTGGCGCCTTCCGGGGCCTGCCGGATGTGCATGGTGGAAATGAGGGAAGGCGACTGGTCAAAGCTGGTGGCATCCTGTATCTATCCCGTAAAAGAGGGGCTCAATATCTATACGGAAACCCCCAGGGTTCATAATGTCCGCCGGTGGATTCTTGAAATGCTGCTGTCTGAATGCCCGGCAAGCCAGCAGGTCCGGGACATGGCCAAAGCCCATGGCGTGGAAACCACCCGCTTCCCGGTGAAAAATCCCCTTCAAAGCTGCCTGATCTGCGGGCTGTGCCAGAGGGTATGCGAGGAAGTTGTCGGTCTGTCCGCCATTTCCATCATCGACCGCGGTGTTCACAAAAAAGTAGGCGCGCCGTACTTGAGGCCCACGGATTTTTGTGTGGCATGCGGATCATGCGTGACGATTTGTCCTACTGATGCCATGGCTGCCATTTTTGACATGGTCCGGGGTAAACCTGAAGTGGAAATGGCCCCGTTGGTCTGAATCAAGGAGAGATATCATGAATACAACAGCAAGAACCGGAATTTTTCTTTGCAAATGCGGCGAGAATATTGAGCCGCTGATTGATCTGAACAGCCTTGAAGGCGCTCTCAAGGCCGACGCAGCCCATTGCGAAATCCTGGCCTGGTCCTGTTTAAAACCAGGCATGGACCGGATCATGTCGGCGGTTTCAGAACATGACCTTAACCGTGTGATTATTGCCGGGTGTGACGGCCGGATCATGTGCAAAAAGTTTGAAGAGGCCCTGGAGCCATCCGGAATCCTCAAGGGGCAGATCAGCATGGTCAACCTGCGCGGCCATGTAGCCGCCGTATCCGACGCCCCCATGGAGCAGAAAACCAAAAAATCGGAAAAACTGATCCGGGCGGCCATGGCGGAGATGGAAACCTTGAATCCCACCCCGAAAAAAGCCATGAAACTCAAAGGGACGGTGGCCATTGCCGGCAACGGCATCGGTGCCTTCCCCGCGGCCTGGAATCTGGTCCAGGCGGGCGTTGAGTGTGTCCTGTGTACGGATACCACCGACCCGAATGAAATTATAAAAAAGCTCCCCCTGGTCTATCCCGGGGAACGGAACCAATATGACCGGGTCAGGGCCATCATTGAAAAGGTGCTGGAAAGCGACAAAGTCACGGTAAAGGAAACCAGCGGCGTGGATGCGCTGTTGGGCATCACCGGTGCCTATACCCTGATGACCCTGGACCCTTCAGGGGAAAAACAGCCGGTTAAGGCTGACCTGGTGATCGCGGCCCTGGATGCCGAGCTGTTTGCCCCGGAACCTGAATTTGGGTATGACGGGAACCGGGTGCTGATCCAGCCTGAGATGGAAGTGCAGATGGATGAATATGGCATTCCCAAAAAGGATGTGGTGTTCTGGGTGAGCGACCATGAATACGGGGATGGTGATTTTGCGCAGCTTTCCGCCAAAGCCGCCTGGAACATGGCCCGCCATATCAGAAAGGCATCGCGCAGCTCCCGGGTGGTCATCCTCCATAACCAGATGATGCCCGTCCCCCTGTCTGCCGCTGAACGGGGAATCAACCGGGAACTTGGCATCGAGTGGATCGCCTACGATAAGACGGTCCGGCCCATTGTTCAGGACGGGTATATCACCTATTGCAATTTAGAAGATCATATTGAACATGAAATCAACTGGGAATTCCTGGTGCTCTCCCCCAAAAGAGGGCTCAGAGGGGAGACCCTCGCAGCCGCCAGGGCTTTGGGCATGATCCAGGGACCCACCCGGTTTCTGACGGTGCACCAGGCAAAGGTCAGGCCTGAGATGGTGGGCCGGCAGATGAACTGCATCGTGGGCAGCGCCAAATTCCCCTGCGATCTCCAGGAGACCATCAACCAGGGCCGGGAAGCCGGCAACAAAAATGCGGACATGATCGAACTGTCAAAACAGGGGCAATTGTTTATCCCGCGCCATGTCTCCTGGGTTGACCCGGAAAAATGCGTGGGCTGCGGCCGGTGCCAGGAGCTTTGCGACTGCAATGCCATCGGCAGCATGGACTACCCCGGGGGCGGCCTGTCCAGAATTGTCGATCCCATGCTCTGCACCGGCGGGGGAACCTGCGCGGCGGCCTGTCCTGAAAACGCCATGGAGATCCGGAACAACAACACCGCCCAGCGGGAAGCCGGGATTGCCCAGCTGTCACAGGCCATGGATGCTGAAGAAATCGTCTGCATGGCCTGCGTATGGGGCGGACTGCCCGCGGCGGACCATGCCGGCCACAAAAAGCTTGCCTATGATCCCGGGGTTCACATCATCGGGGTTCCCTGTGTGGGCCAGATTGACCCGTCGGTCATGGCCCGGGCCTTTGTGGAAGGCGCTTCGGGCCTGATTCTGACGGGATGCCTGCCGGACAGCTGCCACCATTCCTTCGGGGTGGACCATACCTGGACCCGGGTGGCCATGATCAAGAAACTGTTCACCCTGTGCGGGTTTGACCGCCGAAGAATCGCTCTGGCCCATGCGGACCTGAACAAACCCGAAGAGTTTGTTAAAACCGTGAATGCCTTCAGCGACCAGATCCGGGCGCTGGGCACTATTGAGAAGACCAAAGCCAACCAGGACAAGCTTGCGGCCATTTATGACCTGTGCAAGAACAACACAAGGATCAGGACCCTTCTGGCCGTCAGCCTGCGCCGGGCCAAAGAAACCACCTTCAGGGGCGACCAGCTTTATGCCCCGGCCTTTGACCGAGACTTCACCCAGGCCCTGGAAGAAGAGTATGATTTTCCCGAGAGCGCTCTGTTTGAAGCCGTGGAATAAGGCGGCACCGCGCTGAACATGATAAGCCCATAACCCATTGCTGGGCCGCCTTTTTCGGCGGCCCGGCAACATCTAAAAGCAGCAATGACCGACAAAAACAATCCGCCCTACTCAGAAAATTACATCCGGATGGCCTTTGGAAGCAAAATGCCAGACCGGCCGGATCACCCTGACGGATACGGCACCCGGACCGGGGAATGCGGCGATACCGTGGCCATGTTTTTAAAAGGGGACAAGGCCATGATCCGGTCGGTTTCCTTTGATATCAAGGGCTGCATCAACACGGTGGCCTGCTGCCATACCGTGGCCCATCTGGCAACGGGCCGGTCCCCTGAGGAAGCCTGGGACATAGACCCGGAACAGGTCATTGATTTTTTAGAAACCCTGGAACCCGCATATCATCACTGTGCCGAGCTGGCGGTCGGGGCCTTTTACCTGGCCCTGTCAGACATGATGAACTCGTCCCTTACCGCCTGTTATCGAAAATAGCCTCGTTTTGAACCCGGATAAAGTCATCAGAGAACAGGTCACGAAGCTGACGGACCTGCCCAATATCGGTCCGGCCATGGCAAGGGACCTGATGGCCATCGGCATCGTTGCGCCCGACAAGCTTTGGGGCAGATCTGCCCATGAGATGTACGAAACCCTTTGCCGGGTAACCGGGGTGCGGCATGACCCCTGCGTGCTGGATGTGTTTCTTTCCATCACCCGGTTTATGGAGGGAAATGACCCTAAGCCCTGGTGGCATTACACCCGGGAAAGAAAAGAATATCTTAACGGGCGCCATCTGCTGGCGGTTACCGATATCTTCGGCCGCACCGGCAGTTTTGATGACCTGTTAAGGCAGATCGCGGGGAATTATATATCCGTGGAAGTCATAGACCCTTATGGCGGAGCCGATTTAAACTTTGAAAATGAGACTGAAGCCTATGCCTGTTTTCAACGGAAGATGGGGTTAAACGAATATATTCGGAAAGTATCCGATACGCTTTCAACCAGGCGATTTTTAAACCAGACCCTGCTCGGGTTCAGTGTGGGCGCTTCGGCAATCTGGGCCGTGTCGGGGAATTTATCCGGATTTGACCACACCCGGGCGGTCTGTTTTTACAGCTCCCAGATCAGACAGTTCCCGGACGTCTCTCCTGCAATCAAGACAGATCTGTACTTTTCAAAATCAGAACCGGCATATGATGTTGAGAAGATAATGGCCTGCCTGTCGGAAAAAGCCAATGTCCGGTGCATTAAAACGGGATACATGCACGGGTTCATGAACCAAAAATCCCAAAACTTTGACCAACAGGGCTATGCCGAACACTTAAAAAGGCTAAAACACCGGCAGGGGTAAAGCGGATCTATCTTCGTTCCAGGGTCGGCGAAATAAAGCCTTTTACCGGGCGACGACACTATTGCAAAAACGGCTTGACACCCCTGCAGGACCTCAACTTGGGCGGTGATGGCCGGTAATATACCGATTTATTGGTGAAAGCCCGGCAATTTAATTTTAATTAAGGGCTGGATAATGTGGTGAATAGTTGTTATTTTAGCCTTTATAAGCTGCGGTATCCGGCATGAGGGTGGGTACACCGTTGCTTTTTTTACAACTTTGAGCATTGAAAGCCGGCTTAAAATTAACGTCCCTTATGATTGGGGAATGATACCGGAGGCCGGCGATCAAGGAGGATCCATGCAGAATCGTTTCACCTTAACATTAAGTGTTGTACTGACCATAATTATGTTCACTGCCACGGCATTTGCCCAGGAGACAAAGGTCGGGTTTATCAAATCGGTTACAGGAGATGTGACCATCAAGCGCGGGGAGTCCCTTGTTGCCGCGAATAAAGGGGATCAGCTCTATAAATCAGATGGGTTGGTCACACAGAGCAACAGTTCCGCCGGCATCATGTTTACGGACGGCACCACCTTTGCTGTGGACCAGGATACGGAAGTCAACGTCAAAGACTATCTGTTTCAACCCGAGTCCAATGCTTATGCCTTTGATCTCTATCTAAAAAAGGGAAAGGCCATCTACAGCTCAGGCAGAATTGAAAAGCTCGCACCGGACAAAGTGTGCCTGTCCACACCCAAGGCGACCGTCGGTGTCAGGGGAACGCATCTCATTGTCCAGGTAGATTAACCTTCAGTTCCCCATAATTCATTAAACATAAATTGATATTCCGTCTTGCCTTTAACTTAATCTTGCTCCTGACGCCTGCCCGAAACCGTGAATTCAGTCAGGAGCAAGATTAACAGGTTCCAATCATCTGTTGCAGACGCCAACCAAAGCAAAGGAAACAAAAATGATACGCTGGTATTTTTTTATTGTCGGGACGCTGTTCCTTTTTTCGTGCGGTGCCGGCCATAAAACCACGGTGATCCTTCTGCCGGATCAGGACGGCCGTACCGGTGCGGCAACCGTTAAAAACGATACCTCCTCAGTGATGCTCCAGGAGCCCTATGCCGCAGCAAAGGTCACTGATGAGCAGTCAGACGTGAGTGCGGAAACCCTCCAAAGAAATGATGTTCTGGAGGGTTACCAGATACTGCTTCAGACAGAACCCCCAAAGCCGGTCTCTTTTCTTCTATATTTTGAGTACGGGTCAGACCGTTTGAAACCGGAATCGGCCGCACTCATTCCCGAAGTGCTTAAAGTGGCAAAAGAACGGGAACCCTCAGAGATAAGCATTATCGGGCATTCCGACACCAAAGGGGATGACCAGTACAATTATGAGCTTGCACTGGAGCGGGCCAAAGCTGTGGAAAAATGTTTAGATACGTCACATCTCGAATTAATCGGGCTTTCGGTGACCTCACACGGTGAAAACGATCCCCTTGTCGATACCGGGGACAATGTATCTGAAGAAAAAAATCGCAGGGTTGAAATAATGATCCGGTAAATGGGGCCCCTTTGAAAATTGATTCTGAAAGCTATCTGCGGTTCCAACCATCAAAACTAAGGCTATTCATATCTGTGTTATCGGTCACCCTTGTCCTGGGTTCCGGATTATATTTTCAACACCCCCTATTTAAAACAGTAGATGACTTTTTTTATGATACCTTCCTTAAACTAAGCGCAACCGGAGAGGTCTCTGATCAGATCACCATTGTTGATATCGATGAAACAAGCCTGGCCGCCGTAGGGCAATGGCCCTGGCCCCGATATCTTTTGGCAAAGATTGTCAAGGAGTTGTCCGACCACCAGCCGGCCGCCATGGGAATTGATATCCTGCTGCCGGAGACGGACCGGACCTCCTTGAAAAATATTCACCGGCAGTTTGAAAAAGACTTTGGCCTTGACCTTGGGTTTACCGGGGTTCCGCCGGCATTGCAGGATAACGATGCATACCTGGCACATATTTTCAAGAGTACTGAAATGGTGGGGGCCCGGTATTTTTATTTTGACTATATCAACCAGAACCCGGTCCATTTATTTACCCCCTTCACCATAACCGATGAATCCGGACAGCTCAAACTCAATGAATCCGTAGGGGTCATGACCAACACCCCCCAGATTGAAAAAGCCCTCCGGTTTACCGGATTTCTCAACAACCAATCAGACATGGACGGTCTGATGCGGTCCACCCCTGTTTTAATCTCCTATAGTGACCGAATATTTACCAACCTGTCCCTGTCCACATTGTTTAAAGCCCATGATATAAAAAAAGCTGAGATCAAACGGAACTTTCTAGGCCTTTATCTCCAGGCAGGCAGCTTCCAGATCCCCATAACAGAGAATGGATATGTCCCCATTCGGTTCAACGCTGCCGCCAAAGCCCATACCTATATCTCTGCCGTTGATATCTTAAACCAGGACTATACCCCGGCCGACATTCAGGGCAAGATCATTTTCATCGGGTCATCTGCGGCAGGGTTGAATGATATTCATCAAACGGTTTTTGATCCCTATTTTCCCGGGATAGAGGTTCACGCCGCTGTTCTAAGCAGTATTTACAACCACTGTCAAATTATCAAACCCATCTGGTCAAGGCATTTCACAGCAGGTGTCTGTTTATTAACCGGGGCTGCCATGATCATCCTGCTGTCCCTTTCTTCGGCCCCCCTGGTGCTGGCCTGGGGAAGCCTGGCCATCATCTGTGTCCTGTTGATGTCAAGCCTGCTTTGCTTTGCGCAATTTTCTGTATTTGTTTCTCCGGGGCTGCCGGTCATCATTACATTTTTCACCTTTATTCTCGCCTCTTTTGTCCGGTTTAACCGGTTCAGAAAAGCCTCTTTTGCCTGGTTAAAAAAGCTGTCCCAGGCCCAGCAGGTGACCATCGAGACGGTGATCAACCTGGTTGAAACCCGGGACCCGGAAACCGGCCAGCATGTGGTCCGGACCCAGCACTATGCCAGGGCCCTGGTTCTTCAGTTACGGCAGGAGGGGTTATTTTCAGATATCCTGACCGATGAGTATATAGAAATGCTGTACACCTCTACTCCGCTGCACGACATCGGCAAAGTCGGCATACCGGACAGGGTTCTTTTAAAACCCGGCAAACTGGATGACGACGAATTTGAAATCATGAAGACCCATACCTCTCTGGGAAGGGATCTGCTTGAAAAAGCCCGAAAAGATAATAAGGATAATTTTTACCTTGAAATGGGGGCCATGATTGCCGGCACCCATCATGAAAAGTGGAACGGCAAAGGCTATCCGGACGGGCTTTGTGAAGATGAAATCCCCCTTTGCGGCCGAATCATGTCCATCTGTGATGTCTATGATGCCCTGATCAGCCAGCGATGCTATAAGCCCCCGTTTCCCCACGAAAAGGCCATGAAAATCATTCTTGAAGAAAAAGGGGTTATGTTTGATCCCCGGCTGGTGGAGGCCTTTCAGGCCATAGAGGAGACCATCCGGTCTATTGCATCCAAATTCCAGGATTCCACAGAAGAAGACGCCCCTATAGCCACGGGGTAGTGCGGTTTACCAATCATTCAACGATGATGGTCTGGCCCGTGGCAATCTTTTCAGCGCCAAGTTCGGTGTGAAACCGGCACAGGGCATCAAAGCCCGTGCAGTGCATGGGCAGCAGGCGGTCTACGGGATGGGCCTTGAAATATTCAACGGTCCGGTCCAGCTGTTCCCCGGGGGACAGCAGATGGAACCCGCCCATGACCATGTGAAGATGGTCCAGGCCCGTAACAGCTTTGGCATGTTCACAGATATTGCAGATCCCGGCATGGGCGCATCCGGCAATGACCACCAGCCCCCGGGGCGTGGCGACGGCCAGGGCCGTATCGTCTTCAAGAAATTCCGGCGATTTTTCTTTCTGTTCTATCTTATAAAAAGGCGTGTCAACAGACTCAAAATCATTGGCCCGGGGGATCTGTCCCAAAAAACAGACGGTGGGCGTCAGCTGTTTTGGCCCTTGGGACAGTTCCAGGTCAAAAGAGGCCTCAAGGTCTTCTTTGGACAGGGCCATGCCGTTGAATTCTCCCGTGGGCTTATGCCGGTCGGAAAATACGGCCGGGTGGGCAATCAGTTTGGTTTTTTTAATCCGCTTGGCCAGAAAGGCAAGGCCGTCGGCATGGTCCCAGTGGCCGTGGCTTAAAGCAATCCAGCTAAGGGTGTTAAGGTCCACCCCCATCAGATCGGCATTTTCAAGAAACACATCTGAAGGACCGGCATCCAAAAGGATATTCTGTTCCGCCCGGATAAACAGGGAAAGCCCATGGGCCCCTTTGAAAATCCGGTCTTTGAACCCCATCACCACCTGGTCCTCAAGCAACAGGCTGATCTCCAGTTTGGTAGTCATATTGTTTACCCCCGTATCTATTTTATTTATCGTAAGGCTCATCCATCACCCTGCCCAGAAACTGCCGGGTCCGATCATGGGCCGGTGCCAGGAAAAAATCCCGGGCATTATTTTTTTCCACGATCCGCCCCTTGTCCATAAACACGATTTCATGGGCCGCCCTTCTGGCAAACCCCATCTCGTGGGTGACCACCACCATGGTCATGCCCGACCGGGTAAGCCCGCCCATTACCTCCAGCACCTCTTTGATCATTTCCGGGTCCAGGGCCGATGTGGGTTCGTCAAACAGCATGACCGCCGGCTCCATGGCCAGGGCCCGGGCAATGGCGGCCCGCTGCTGCTGTCCGCCGGAAAGGGTGGCCGGGAACTTGTGGGCCTGGTCTGAAATTCCTACCTGGTCCAGAAGGGCCATGCCCTTTTCCTTTGCTTTGGCCGGGGCCATTTTTTTTACTTTTACCGGAGCAAGGGTCAGGTTGTCCAGCACGGTTTTATGGGGATAAAGTTCAAAATGCTGAAACACCATACCAATGCGGGACCGCAAAGCATAGATATCCGTATCGGCATGCTGGACAGGCACTTTGTCCACATAGACCTGTCCTTCCTGGAATTGCTCCAGGCCGTTGATACACCGAAGCAATGTGGATTTCCCCGACCCGGACGGGCCGCAGACCACCAGGGTCTGTCCCTTTTCAACGGTGACGGATACATCGGCCAGGGCCTGATGGCTGCCGTAGGAAAGTCCCAGATGTCTGATGTCGATCATGACACGTCCTTTGCCCCGGGCCGGCCTTCCAGGTATCGGCCCAGAAAGGTTCCCAGGGTGCATAAGATAAAATAAACACAAGCCGCAAACAGATAAAGCTCCACGGACCGGGCCTCCCTGGCATCCACCAGGTTGACCCGTCTTAAAAATTCTCTTAACCCGATCACATAGGCCAGAGAAGTATCCTGGAAAACCACCACACAATGGGTCACCAGGGCCGGCACCATCTTTTTCAGGGCCTGGGGCAGGATCACGTGGCAGGCCAGCTGCCAGGGCCGAAGACCTGTGGCAAGCCCCGCCCGTTTCTGCCCTAAAGGGACCGCCTGGATGCCGGATCTGACGATTTCCGCAAAATAAGCCGCCTCGTAAAGAACAAAAGAAAGAACCACCGCGGACAGCTGCCCCATAGAGCGGCCTAAGAGTACCGGCATCAAAAAATAAATCCAGAAAATCACCAGGATTAAGGGAATCCCCCTGAAAAAGTGGATATAAAGGCTGGCCGGATAATAGACCGCCCGGATAGAAGAAAGCCGGCCAAGCCCCAGGACGATTCCCCAGGCAAGCCCCCCGGATACGGCCATGACCGCGATTTCAAGGGTCAGCCAAAGTCCGCCGGCCATATACCCCAGGTTGTCTAAAATTACGGAAAAATCCATAATGATCCGCCTTAGGCCCCCCGCCGGATCAGGCCGGGAACAGCCAGCCGTTTTTCAACACGCCACATGAAAAGGGCCACCATCTGGGCAATAGCAAGATAGCACAGGCTCGCGGCCGTGGTGGTTTCCAGGCCGTGCCAGGTAAAAGAGTCGATGACATAGGCAGTGTGGGTAATTTCCATAACCCCGATGGTCATGGCCAGGGCCGAATTCTTAAAACAGGTGAGAAACTCTGTGGTAAATGCCGGGATAATGATCCTGAAAGCATAGGGCAGGACCACATGGCCGTATACCTGGGCCGGCCTTAAGCCTGTGGCATAGGCGGCCCGGTACTGGTCTTTGGGGATGGCCAGCAGCCCGGCCCGAAACTGTTCGGCCACCCGTGATGCCGTATACATGCCAAGCCCCACGCAGCCGCACCAGAAGGCATAATCAGGAATCGTATCATAGAGCCAGGCCTGGGCGGATTTTGGCAACAGCAGGGGGGCGGCAAAATACCAGAAAAACAGCTGGACCAGGAACGGAATATTTCTGAACACCAGGACATAGCCGAACCCCAGGGCCCGGCAGCCCCGGTTGGGATACACCCTGCAGGCGGCAATGATGATGCCGATAACCACGGCCAGGCACCAGGCCGTAAGAGAGATGCTCAAGGTGGTCCAGATCCCCTTGAGCATCATGGCCCCGTATGGCTGGCGCCAGAGGACGGTCCAGTCAAAGGTATAGTTCAGCAAATCGCTCCTGTTCACCAGGGACGATCTGTTCTATTCCATCGCCCCCGGTTTGGTTCCGGTTATTCTGGATAACTTAAGGATTTAAGCAGCACCTTGTATTCGTCGGTCATGGGCAGGGGCACCACCCCGTCAGGACCGAACCACTTGGTATACAGGGTCTCAAATCTGCCGTCCTTGATCATGTGAATCAGGGATTCGTTAACAAAGTCCCGCCATTCTCCCTGGTTTTCCGGCAGGATCATGCCGTAGGGTTCATAGGTCAGGTATTTGCCCACGATTTTCCAGTCCTGGGGATTGGCGGCCTTGGCCTGCATCCCGGCCAGCTGGCTGGCATCGGTAAAATAGGCATCAATTTTACCCTGCTGCAGGGCCAGAAAACCCTTGTTGTGTTCCTCAAACAACACCTTCTGGCAGGCCGGTTTCACCAGGCCCCGGGCAATGGCCAGATCCATTCCTTTTATATTGGCCGTGGAACCGGACCCCATGCCCACCCGTTTGCCCCCGATATCGGCAAATCCGGTGATGGGACTGTCCTTGGGCACCAGAAGCCGGGTTCCCGTCAGGAAATAGGGAAGGCTGAAGTCCACCACCTGCTCTCTGGCAAGAGTGATGGTAGTGGAGCCGATGCCCATGGCCACCATGCCGTTGGCCACCATGGTAATCCGGGTTTTGGGGTTCATGGGGTGCTTGACCAGCTTGATGGGCTTATTGAATTTTTTTTCAAGATCTTTAGCCACTTCAGTGCCCAGATCAATGCCAAACCCTACCCAGGACCCGTCCTTGTCAATAAATCCAAAGGGCACAGACCCTTCCCTGAAGCCCATGTGAACCTCACCGGATTTTTCAATGGCCTCCAGCAAATTTTCAGTTCCAGCCTCCCCATAGCCGGGGATGCTGATCAGCCCCAAAAACATAACCACATAAATAAGCGCTGAAACGCCGGACCGCATCATTTTTTTCATGTTCTCTCCTTTTTAAATTTTATTATATGCCGATAACCGTAACAAAGAACCCTCCCAAAAAGGCTTGCTTCAGCCTATGGAGGCATATGGGAATGTTCCCTGTCGCTTTCACCGAAAGTCAGGGCTTACATGGCATGAGGGCGATTTAAAATCCAATAGTTATTCGTGATATATAGATCGACAGGGTATATGGGTTTTCTATAATGATACCTCGTGAATTCAAAATGTAAAAAATCGGGACTTGGGGAGGCCACTGATGCTGCAAGCCCCAAGCCCCATATCCCAAGTCCCAAGTCCATTTTATTATCCTTAATTTCCAATTCTGGAATCGCATGTTTTTACTGGCGACGGCCAAACCCATTGACACATCCTATCTGATCTGCCATAAGCCAACAACAGGAGGAAAGCTTCGTGGCCGATACGCTATTTCCCCTGTTTGACAACCTTTTCCGGCAACCGGGAGTCCTGGGGCGCAAAGCCCTGAGCCGAATTCAAAAAATAAAAAAGGATAATGAATATGACACAAAAAACCCATAAACGAATTCACATGGCCGGAATGGTTGCGACCGCCATGGCGGTCATGGTTACCATGATGGGCTGTGCCGCGATCCCCGAACGGTCTCCGGTTCCGGCACAACTGACCACAAAGGTTGAAATCCCGGGAATTCCCCATGCCCGTTTCTGGGGGGATGAATGGCCGTCATGGTCAAAACAGGGAATCGAATCCCTTACACCGGAACAGCTGCCCCAATATTTCCCAGGGGTTTATAACACGCCCCACCATTACCTGGCCATCTCCGGCGGCGGCGCCAACGGGGCTTTCGGGGCAGGACTTCTGGCCGGATGGTCGGCTTCGGGCACCCGGCCCGAGTTCACCATGGTCACCGGCATCAGCACCGGGGCACTGACCGCCCCCTTTGCCTTTCTGGGTTCAGATTATGATGACACCTTAAAAACCATCTATACCACCACATCTACCCAGAATCTGGTCAAAAAGAAAAACGCCCTTTCTGCCCTATTCAGCGACTCCATCGTGGACACGGCGCCTTTAAAGGCCATGATCGACAAATATGTGGACGCCAAAATCATTGCTGCCATTGCCAGAGAACACAAAAAAGGGCGGCAGCTGTATATCGGCACCTTTAACCTGGACGCCGGCCGGTCCGTTATATGGAATATCGGCACCATCGCATCCAGTGACTATCCCGATAAAATCCCATTAATCCATAACATTCTCAGGGCTTCAGCCGCCATTCCGGTGGCGTTCCCCCCGGTGCTGATCCCGGTTGAGAGCAACGGGGAACAGTTTGACGAACTCCATGTGGATGGCGGAACAGGGTCCCAGGTTTTTGTTTATCCGGCCGCCGTAGACTGGAAAAAAATCACTGAAAAATTGAAAGTCAAGGGAACACCCAACGTCTTTGTGATCCGCAACTCTTTTCTGGAACCGGATGTCAATGGCGTCACCCCCCAGATCGTCCCCATTGCGGCCCGGTCCATATCTTCCCTTATCCGGACCCAGGGAATCGGTGATTGCTACCAGATCTATGCGTTGTGCCAAAGGGACGGGAACCAGTTTAATCTTGCCTTTATCCCCCCGGATTTCACAGAAGAATCCTCCGAAGGGTTTGATCCGGTTTATATGGGCAAATTATTTGACCGGGGCTATGAGATGGCCTTAAAGGGATACCCATGGGAAAATGCCCCGGCGGGTTTTATGGTTAATCCGTAACCAAGGGAGACCGGAAACCGCAGACCGGAGGGGGAACCCAGAAATTTAAACCTTCCGGTTTCACGTCTCCGATCTCCTTTCTTCCGGCCTCCATCACATCCCGCTAGCCCAGTTTCTTTTGCCCGTAAGTCTTGAATTTCTCACAGACCACGTCCATTTCTGAATCCGGTAAAATAACGGGTTTGCCGATGCTCAGGGTCTGGTAATAAATCCGGGCCACAAATTCGATTTCTTCAGCAGCGGCAAAGGCCGTATCCATGTTTGAGCCCACGGCCAAAAGGCCATGGTTGGCCAGCAGCAGGGCATTGTAATTCCCGATATTCTCTGACACACTCTGGGCCAGTTCCGGGGTTCCAAAGGTCTCATAGGGGGCAATGGGCACTTTTTTGCCGGCAAAGCCCACCAGGTAGTGAACCGCCGGAATTTCCATCCCTAAGCAGGCCATGGTTGTGGCATAGGGAGAGTGGGTGTGTACCACGGCCTGAACATCCTTGCGCTGACGGTATACGGACAGATGAAACTCAAGTTCACTGGTGGGCTTGAGATCGCCATCCAGAACCTTTCCGTCCAGATCGGTGAGGACCACATCGCCGGGCTGCAGGATTTTATATTCAATGCCGCTGGGGGTGACGGCCACCCGGCCCGAATTCCGGTCCAGAATGCTCAGATTGCCGCCGGTGCCGGTGGTCAGGCCGGACTCGACCATTTTAACGCCAAAACGGACAGTGGTTTCTCGTTCTGCTTCCATCTGCATATAAATACCTCCTTGGGGGGAATAATAATTTAATCTTTTTTGTAACTATTCAGCTAATGCTGAAAACTAAGCAAAACCTGGGTCCGTAACTGTTCATCAGTGCTTCATATTTGTTTAGTCAGGACTTCGTAGCATACTTTTGCTATGTGAGAAGGCCTGAATGAGCGAAGATGGGGCACTGCTGAACAGTTACCCTTTTTTGAATACAATCAGCGGACAGTTCTTGCAGATATCTGCGCCGGGGAACCCGTCCCCCGGGCGGGTAATGGCACCGCTGCCGTATTCTTCCTTTCGTCTTAGAAGCTGTTCTACCATTGGGCCAAGATGTTTTTCCGGCAGGATAAAATTAATCTCGCCCCGTTCGGTCTTGCCGGCATTGTAAGACCCTGAACAGGCCGGCAGCATGTTGGCCATCTGTTCGTTATAGGCATAGACATTGCCGCAGCAGGCCGACGAATTGACCGTTATGTTGGACCGCATGGGGATAATGTCGGTTGCCGCCATCCAGTCCACGGCAAGGTGGTAGGCCTGCATGGTATCGCAGTAAAAATGAATGGTGTCGGCGGTAAATCTGGCATCGCCAAGGGGGGCCACGGCAACGCCCATAAGGCCGGGTTTAAGGCGCGGCTTTGCCTCAACCGCTTTTTTGGCCTGGGCCTTGTCCTTGACATATTTCAAGTGGCTTTTGATTTCTCCGTCATCGAGTTCTTTCCAGCCAAACCCGTACATGGCATTGGAGCATCCAAGCCCCGCTTTATCGGCAAAAACAACCTGCCCCTTCATGCGGGCGGCTATTTCCCACTGGCAAAAGGTCATGGGTTTTACAGGGGTATAGAATTCGTGTGCCTGTTTAAATTCATCAATCTCCTCCTGATCAAAAAAGAATTTAACCGCCACCGGAAAATGGTATAGCCGCAATTCTGCCATGAGGGTGTGTTGTATTTCTTTGTATGAGAGTGTCATAACATCTCCTTTATTATGCATTCAGCTTTAAACCGGGTCCGCCCCGGATAATCGCACCGCTCATGGTAAAATATTTTCCCTAAAGACAAAAGTCTATTTAAAAAATGGAAACCGGAGACCGGAAACGGGAGACCGGATATTGCGACCTTTTCAGGTATACGCATTCCGGTCTGCGGTCTCCCGCTTCCGGTCTTCATTTAAAATTCTAATATCAATCCAAAAACATATTTGATTTTTCGTTTTGACAAGAAAAAACCTGTTTTTATAATTGTCAAATGATGTGCTTCAACTCCCCAAAAATTGAAATCCAGTCCATCCTTGAAAAGGGAACCGCCATCGCCAATGAAGACTGCCTGGTGATCCAGGACAATATCTTCGGTGTCTTTGACGGGGCCACCAGCCTGGACAAACAAACATTCGGCCAGGGTGAGACCGGGGGAAAAATCGCCTCAGCCACGGCCCGGTCGGTGTTCCGGCAGAACCATTTTCCCCTTGCCCGGCTCGCCCGTCAGGCCAACCGGGAAATCAGGGAACAGATGATCCTCAACGGGGTGGATATTTCCAGAAAGGAAAATCTCTGGAGTACCAGCGCGGCGGTGGTCCGGATCACTGAGGAGGGCATGGAATGGGTCCAGACCGGGGATGCCATGATCCTGCTGGTTTATGACAACGGCGGTCACAAGGTGCTGGTAGACAGACAGGACCATGATTTTGAGACCCTGACCCTGTGGAAAGAACTGGTCAGAACCCAGATCAAACCGGACCCTAAAACCCTGGCCCCCCAGATCCGGAAGGTCCGGCTCGGGATGAACCAGACCTATGGGGTCCTTAACGGGGAAAAAGAGGCGGAAACATTCCTTAACCAGGGAACCCAGCGTCTGGACAATGTCCGGCACATCCTGCTGTTCACGGACGGTCTGTCCATCCCCTGTGAAGATGTTACCCTCCATAAAAATTATGCGCCCCTGGTTAAGGCGTTCCTTTCCCTTGGCCTTGAAGGGATGAAGGATCAGATTAGAAAAACAGAACAAAAAGACCCCCGCTGCATGGCCTTTCCCCGGTTTAAATGCCATGACGATATTGCGGCTATTGCCTTGACCTTTTCATAATAGCCCCATACGCTCTTTCCATACGCGAAAACACATTTTCCCAGGTGCAGGACCGGATAATGTCATCCAGGCCGGAAAAATCCGGCTGCCGATCGGCCAATACTTTATGGATACTGTGGCCCAGGGCCTTTGCCAGGTCGTCTTCAAGGCCGGGCAGGTCTGATTCAAAGGGGGTATCAACGGTTTGAAGGGGCGGCAGGTCCAGAAGATCCACCATATCCGATTGAACATCCCCCAAAATTTCCCGGGTCCCGGGAAGAGCCGTGGTCAGAATCCGGCAGCCCGAGGACAACGCCTCCATAAGCACCAGGGGCAGTCCCTCAAAAAAAGAGGGAAGGACAAACAGATGGGATTGCCGCATCAATTGTGAAAGCGTTTCATGGGACAGGGGACCGTGGACCACCACCTGATCCCCCAGGGATTGGGCCAGTTCCAGGCACTCGTCTTTTTCCCGGCCGGAACCGGAACCGGCCAGGTGGAGCCGAAAGTTTTGGACCGAAAGCTTTTTAAGAGACCGCAGCAGCCAGACAACCCCTTTGGACCGGCTCAGTTTTCCGGCATAGACCATTTCCACCGGGCCTTCCAACGGTTTGGGCCCTGGATAAAACAGATCCTTTTCAAACCCCGCCCCCACCACATGAAGGTTGTCAGGCAACACCCCGTGAGCCTTCCTGACCTCATCTTTCTGGTGCCGGCTCAAGCAGAGGATCCCATCCATCTGCCTGACCCACGGCCCCATCTGAGAGCCCATCAAGGGACAAAGGGAGGCCTGGCGCAAACAGGTGCCGTGGCAGGAGGTGACCATGGGAAGGTCTGAGCAGACTTTCCGGGCGATTTTTGAGACAATCCACAGGTGGTGGGAATGAACGATGTCCGGGGAAAACCGGTCTTTCGCCCATTGGACAGCCTTTTCAAAGGCGGCCTCATATTGGCTGATCTGTTCGGGCCCCATTGAGGAAAACACCGTACTCGGGTAAGGCATGACATCGCTCATGCCCGGCAGCCTGAAATCCAGATCCCCGCCGCCGTTAAACCGGACAAACCGGGTCTGATCTGCCGGCACCAGAGCAGGATCAAAGTAAAAATCATCCTGGATCCCGGCCACCAGAAAATTGTCATGCCCTTTTGCCCGGGCCTGCCGGATAATGGCCTGGATGGTTTTTCCCGATCCCGTAAAATCGGGCATCTGGCTGAGGATGTGGAGAATCTTCAACTGGCCCTGGTTTCCTGTTCAAGGGGGGTTAATTTCCGGTTGCTCAAGACAAACTGCTGATCGGCAATCCGCCTTACCTGGTCCATATAATGGGAAACCATGATAATGGTACACCGGGTTTTCAAATCTCCAAGCAGGTCTTCAATAACCTGAACCGAGGTTTCGTCAAGGGAGGAAGTGGGCTCATCCAGCAGCAGGACCTGGGGCTCCAGGATCAGGGCCCTGGCCAGGCAGAGCCGCTGCTGTTGGCCGCCGGACAACAGGCGTGCATCATCGGTGAGCCGGTCCTTGACCTCGTTCCACAGGTATGCCCTTTTAAGGGCCTGCTCTACCTTGGCTTTAATGGTCTCTTTGTTTTTTTCGCCGGCCAGTTTAAGGGGAAACGCGATGTTTTTATAGATGCTCACAGGCAGGGGGTTGGGGGTTTGGAACACCATGCCCACCTTTTTCCTGAGCCGGGGAAGGGAATAATCTTTTTGAAAGATATCCTCAAACCCGCTGCCGAAATCCATCTGGACCTGCCCCTTTACCCTGGCGCCTTCCATGCTGTGGCACAGCCGGTTCAGTATGGTTAAAAAAGAGGATTTGCCCTGTCCTGAAGGCCCGGTGATGGAGGTGATGGTGTGCTCATGAATATCAATATCAATGTCTTCTAAAACGGCCCGGGCCTTATAGTAGAACCAGAGCTGCCGGACTTTAATTTTAACCGGGTTTCCCATGGGGTATATTTACATGAATCCTGTCTGGTGATCAATTCGGATCTTGATTAAATGGGCAATGACAAACAAAACAGAACAGATCAGCAGCAGGATAAGGGCAGCCCCGTATCCTTTCATCAGCTCCGAGGGATCTGAATATTCCGATGCCATATAGTAAATGTAGAACGGCAGGGCCTCAAAACTTGAAAACACGGATTTGGGGACACCGGCCGTGGCCACCACACCGGTGAGCATGATCACCGCCGTATCTTCGGCACACCGGCCAATGGCCAGCACCACCCCGGAAACCATATCGGAAAGGGCCATGGGAACCAGAACCAGGAAGATGTTCTGAAGCTTGGACGCCCCTAAACCCGGCGCGGTAAGCCGGGTTAAAAGGGGGAGGTCTTCAATGGCGCCCTGGGTGGTCTTGATAATATAGGGCAGGACCAGAAACGCCAGGGACAAGGCGGAAATCAGCAGGCACGGAAAAATCCGGCTGTTGTAGAAATGGTGCAGAAAAATGGTGATGGAAAACCCGAACAGCCCCACCACAATAGAGGGGATTCCGGCCAGCAGGTCCACCATAAAGCCGAACAGTTTTTTGGGGCCTGACGGTGCGTATTCGGCCAGATAAATTCCGGCACAAACACCTAATGGCAATGCGATCCCCACGGAAAGCAGGACCAGTAAAAAAGTACCGGCCATGGCCGGGAACAGGCCGCCAAACACCTGTTTTCGGAGCAGGATAGCGTCCAGGGGGCGGGTATGGCCGAAAATCAACCCGCTGTTCAGGGTTGATGCCCCCTTCAAGATCAAAAAACCGATAATGCAGGCCACCCCGGCCACCAGGGTCACGGTGCAGGCCCATGAAAAGACCGACAACAGCCTGTCCGGAGTTCGGCCCGGCATTATAAGGCCCTCCGGTCGGAAAGCCGGGCGGCCAGGATTCCCAGGGCCGTCATCACATAAAGGACAGTGCCGCTAAGAAAAATGGTTCTAAACTCAACACTGTCAAAATCCGCGGCAATGACCATGGCAATATGAGCGGTCAGGGTTCTGGCCGAATCCAGAATCGAAGCGGGCAGCATGACGCTGTTTCCGCTGAGCATTAACGCCACCAGGGTATCCCCCATGGCCCGGCCGAACGCCAGGACCAGGCCGGTCAGAACCCCTGGCCATGCCCGGGGAAGGATCACGTAAAACAGCCTTTGGAAAGGGGTTGCCCCCAGGGCATCCGCGGCATCGGTGTATGTTTTGGGCACCCGGGCAAAGCTCTGAGAAAAAAACAGGATCATGGTCGGGGAAATGAGCAGGGCCAGCATAATGGACGCCGATAAAATGCTCATGCCCGACCCGCGGGAAAACAGATTGCGGACCAGGGGGACCAGCAAAAACACCCCCACAAACCCGTAGATAACCGTGGGGATGGCGGTCATGAACTGAACAATTTTTTTCAACCATTGGCCCGGCCTGCCCGGGCGGGTCACCTGGATGAAAAATGAGCAGCCAAGGCTTAAGGGGAACCCGATCACAAGGCTTAAGGATGCGATATAAAAGGTTCCTGCAATCATGGGCAGAATACCGAACTTGCCGTGGTCAGGAGACCAGGACTGGGTCAGAATCTCCCAGATCATGCCGCTTTGGAGTACAGGCAGGCTCAAAATGACCATGAACCCGAGGACACAGAAGGTGGCTGCGGCACATAAAAAAGATGCACCGGCGAAAACCGCCGGTGCCAGTTTTTCTTTTAGCGGCATCAGTTAACCGGGATAAATCCCTTTTCGGAAACGATTTTCTGGCCCTGGGGACTTAGCAGAAAAGCGATCAGTTTTTTGGCAAGGCCTGTATATTCGCCTTTGGTATTGCTGTAAAGCCCTCTGGCCACCTTGTATTCTCCGGACTGTACGGTCCTGATGGTCGGGGCAACCCCGTCCAGGGCAACCGGTGAAACAGATGAATCCATATATCCCACAGAGACATATCCAATGGCATAGGGGTTATTGGTCACAGCCGACTTCATGGCCCCGTTGGATGCCACAAAATTGGCTTTCTCGGAGATATCCCCCTTTTGCAGGGCTTTTTTCCAGAATACGTCCCGGGTCCCGGAGGATTTGTCCCTTGTGTAGATATTGATGGGCCGGTCCTCGCCGCCAAGCTCTTTCCAGTTGACGATCTTTCCGGCATAAATATTCTGAAGCTGTGCCGTAGACAGCATCGTGACCGGATTTGACGGATGGACAACCACACCAACACCGTCAATGGCCCATTTGTACAGGGAAAGATTGTATTTGGCGATCTCCTCATCCGTGGGTTTCCGGCCGGAGTTGCCGATATCCACCAGGCCTTCTCCCACCTGTTTAATCCCGGCCCCGGACCCGCCACCGGCAATGGTGATCTGGATATCCGGATTAATTTCCATGATCAGCTTTGCCGCTTCTTTCATCACCGGGATATGGGCGGTTCCACCGGCAACCCTCACGATCCCGTTTTCACCCTTAAAAGCATCAAGCCCTGATGCAAAGCAGGTTCCAGCGGCTAACGCCGCAACCAAAAACACCACCAACACACTGTAAATCTGGACACATCTTTTCACAATCTTTCCTCCTTGGTTACAAATAATCTTTATTTGCCATCCATCGCCAACTTTGCCGAAAAGCCTTCATCCATACTGTTTTTTAAATTTCAAATATTGGGGGTCATTCCATATAGTTAATTCCAAAGGGGCATCTATTTCAAATTGATTACACTAATTAAGACCCGGATACAAATTGGATATCCCAATGAGTTGTGTAACGATCCGGCCAGTGCTGAATCGTTACGCTTTAAACCCATTTCCCACGGCCGGTGTCGCCGCTGTCGTTTATGTTGCGCTTCCAGCCAGACCGATGATGGCTTTTGACGTATACTCCCCCACATCGGCCAGGCCGTCCACGGGCAGGAACAACCCGGCGTTATTGGAATACAAGCAGGTGGCCGATGCCGGAAAATCTTCGTCGGCTTCGTAAAAGATATAACACAGGGCCACCTTGGGCAGGGGCCGGACCAGCATGGCAAAATCGCCGCCGGCGCCTTTGGGGGATATTTCCCCGTCAAGGGTTTCCACTATGGCGGGCATGGCGGCCTTAATTTTCTCAACATGGGGAACCAGCACCTGCTCGGTGTGGGTCACAAAAGCCCCGGTATAGGGCATGGAATCGGGAATTTCTTTAAACGCTTTGAAAGGCTCAAGGATACAGGCATCGGGAGCCGCATTCAGGGCATAAAGGGAGACCAGTATCCCCAATATGGGTGCCACAGCCTCGCCGCCGAGCAGGATCTGTCCCGGGCCGATTTCACACGTCTCTCCAAAGGCTTTAAAAAAGAACCGGTCCCCCTCCCTGGTGGCGCCCATGTTCGCTTCAAGGGTATCCGGCAGGTCCTGGTAAAGTTTTGCCAGGTTATTTTCAACAAGCTTCATGTAGTTATCGGTCATGGTCTTTATATCCCAACGTTAAACGGTTTTATGGGTCAAGGCTAAGCCAGGCAAAGCCATAGGGACCAAGAGACAGGATGCTTTCAAAGGAAACCCGGTTTCCCGTTATCACATCCGTTGCCCTGGAAGTTGTGCCACATTCCCCAGTCATCTCCGGCATCTTTATATCAACGGGTTTATCGCAAATATTGTACAGGCATAAAATGGCCTGGGCATCCGGGCCGGAGGCTGTTTTTCTCACCACGGCAAGGGTTTGAGGGGTTGTCTCCAGGACCGCCTGGGCCGCGTCCGGATGAAAGGCCGGCTGTTTTTTTCTTAACAGGACCAGATCCCTGATCCGGGAAAAAACCTTGTGGTGGTGATCTTCAGTGTCGGCCAGGGCCTTTTTAAGGTCTTCATACGCCCAGATATGGCGGTTAACGGCCCGGTTGGACTGCAGGTTGTCCCGCCGGTCATAGTCGTTTTCCGTTCCCAGGAGGCTGTGGATATAGATGGCCGGAATGCCCTGAAGGCTAAGCATGACGGCGTGGGCGCAGACAAACCGGGGAAGCTGCCAGGGGTCAGGCCCCGTTTCAACGGTTCCTTTCATGGCGTCCCAGAGGCTGATATTGATCTCGTAGGGGTTGTCCTGGTGATCGTTGAGGGCCCTTGTGGAAATCCTGGCCCCAAAGGTTTTCATGCAGGTGATCAGCCGGTCCATGTCAAGGTCGGACAAAAGCCCCTCTACGGGGCGCAGGCCAATGCCGTCATGGGAGGCGATGAAATTTAAAAACGTGGTGTTGGCCATGACAGGGGGCAGGGTTTTCAGCCAGTGGGTCAGGGCCCCACTGTCCCCGGACACCATGGTATGGAGCAGCAGGGGCGGCAACGGAAAGTTATAGACTGCCTGGGCCTCGTCCCCCTGGCCGAGATAGGCCAGGTTTTCGCTGCTGGGCACATTGGTCTCAGTGATGATCAACGCCCGGGGGGAACCTTCCCCTAAAAGGGTTCGAAACAATTTAATGATCTCATGGGTCTGGGCCAGGTGGAGGCAGGTGGTGCAGGCCTCTTTCCATAAAAAGGCCACGGCATCCAGCCTGAAAATTTCCACGCCCTTGTCCAGGTAATACCGGATAATGGCCAGAAACTCGAACAGCACTTCCGGATTCTTAAAGTCCAGGTCCACCTGGTCATGGCTGAAGGTACACCAGACATGGCGGGGGCCGTCCGGGGTGGGCACCTCTCTGAGCAGCGGGCTGGTCCGGGGCCGGACCACCTGGGACAGGTCGCACTCGGGCGCCACCGTAACAAAATAATCTTTTCCCGGATCCAGTCCTTTTTTAAAATTCTCAAACCAGTAGGACCTGGACGAAGTATGGTTGAGGACCAGATCCGACATGAGGCGGCAGCGCTGTGAAATTCTTGTCACATCCTCCCAGTTTCCCAGGGCCGGGTTCACCCGGTAATAGTCCATGACCGCAAACCCGTCATCGGAAGAATAAGGAAAAAAGGGAAGAATATGAACAATGGAAAACCCTTTGTTGAGATAGGTGTCAAGAAAATGGTCCAGGGTTTTTAAGGGCCGCTGGTCCGGTTCCGTGATGCTGTTGCCGTAGGTGATCAGGGCGATGTCTTCCTGGGACCAGGCCTCGGTGTTATCCGCCTCAGGGAAAGAAAAAGAGGGGTCATCCAGCTTGAAAACGCTGACGGCCCGCTCTGCCAGGGATTTGCTGTCTTTATCCGGGTAGATTTTTTCCAGGTGGGACTGAACCCGGGAGAAAAGAGCGGGGGGCATGTCAGGCGCTGTACTCCTTGTAATCGGCTTCAACGGCTTTCTTGATCTGCTCCATAATGTCCGGAATGGCGCTTTTAACCCGGTTCCATGCCGGGATAAAGGGGACGGTGTGGGGCTCTTCCAGGTAGATCTGGCCCGCAGCCAGGATGTTCTGGGCAAACAGCTCCACAGCCTGCTCTTCTTTGTGCCGGTCCAGGACAAGCCCGTTCATCTTGGCATCGTTGTGGTAGATCTCTACAAAATCAAGGGCTTTGCGGTAATAGGTGGCCTTGATGGTCCTGAATTTTTCCATGGAAAATTCAAACCCCTCTGTGGCCAGTTTCCTGAATATGGCCCGGGAGATGTCAATGCTCATCTTGGACAGGCCCGAATCCGAGTCATCCCGGCTCAACGGCTGATGCTTGTGGTCGTAGGTATCGGCAATGTCTACCTGGCAGAGCCGGTTATTGGAGTAGTTCCGCTTCATTTCATAAAGGATGCCGACCTCCAGGCCCCAGTCCGTGGGCATTCTCAAATCATTGAGAACCTCGGTCCGCATGGAAAATTCCCCGGCCAGAGGGTATCTGAAGCTTTCCAGATAATCCAGGGATTCGCTGCAGCCGCAAATCATTTTAAGGGCGGAAAGCAGTGGAGAGACCAGCAGCCGGCTGACCCGTCCGTTGACCTTGGATTCGGTAAACCGTGCATAATATCCCTTGCAAAAATAATAGGAAAAATCCGGATGGGCCACCGGATAGATGAGCCGGGCCAGAAGGGACCGCTCATAGGTCAGGATATCACAGTCATGAAGGGCTACGGCATCGGTCATGCCTGAGGCCATGACATAGCCGAAGCAGTACCATACGTTTCTGCCTTTTCCGGGTTCTGTGGGGGCCAGCTTTATCTGGGATAATTTCTCATCAATGGCCCTTAACCGTGGGCCGTCGTTCCATAAAATCCGGTGGTGCTGGGGCAGCCTTGAAAAAAATTTGAGGGCATGCCGGAACTGATCTTCATCCGCCCGGTCCAGCCCGATGACAATCTGGTTGAGGTAGTTGACCTTGGCCAGTTTTTTGACAATTTCTTCTAGCGCATCGCCCTCCAGTTCGCTGTAAAGGGACGGCAGTACCAGCCCCAACCGACGGGTTTTTGAAAAGGTCTCAAGCTGGGCCTCAAGTTCTTCCACGGGCTGCCGGGCCAGGTTGTGGAGGATGGTGATAATCCCGTTTTGATGAAAGTCTCCCACGCAAATTTCTCCTTTTAAAAGCCGTTAGCGATTTATCATCTCCGCTTTCCGGTCTCCCGTCTCCTATTCTTCCCATTCCGGTTCAAAAATCTCTTTAATGGCCTGGTTCCAGCCTTTAGGACCGGGTTCAAGGGTTCTGATGATTTTATCATCCGGGCGATCAAGCTGAACCTGGTCCGACCGGGCGGATTTGACCACAACAGCCATATCCATCATATTCAGCATGGCCTGATCGTTGGGGCTGTCACCCAGGCCAATGGTAACAAAGGGACAGCGCCTGTCAAGTTCATATAGCTCCATGAGCAGCCGGACCCCGTCTTTTTTATCAAACGGACGGGAAATGGAAACAAACCGGCCGCCCTGAACCCAGGCAAGGCCTGCGTCTGAGAGATCTGCAGCAAAATCGGCCCACTGGTCCTCACTTCCCTGCCAGAGAATGGGTTCGGTACTTAACCGCTCTTTGGCCAGGGCGGCTGACGCCTGGGAAAGACCGGTATATTGGCAAATTTCTGAAAGATCCATGTCGGCAAAACCGGTAAAGGCATATTTTTTTTCTTCCCGGATGGTGTTTAAAATATCAAGCAGCTCCTGCCTGGAACCGCCCAACCGCTTAACCCACTGCCCCTTTAGCCATTCGAACCCCCATTCTTCCAGCAGTGTTTTTGAAAAATACCCGTCTTCCACCCCCACCACAGACCCGTTTTCCGAAATAAAGGGATGAGGATTTCTCATTTGGGCCTTAAGGCGGCAGATTTCTTCCAGGGTCTTGCTGGAATTAAGTACCAGGGGAATCTTTCGTTTCTCAAGGAAATCCAGGGCCGGTTGTGCCGGTTCGTACCCATAGGTATCATGGTCCAGCAGGGTACCGTCAAGGTCAGTAAATATAATTGGCATATCGCCGGGCAGAATATTCATGGGCATGCTCTTAAGATTGGACTGAAAGGGTTTTAAGGGTTTGGATATAAGTTTCCTGAATAATAAAGGCATCGGTGGATGCCCTGTGGCGGGTGGCATGAAGGGTTTGAATCAGGCTGTCTTTGGTCGCATGCCAGATGTCCATCTGCTGCTCGGAAAGAATCCGTTCCAGGGGGCTGATTCGAAAAAGCCTTCTTACCCCTGCCGTATCAAAAAGCCGGTTGATCCAGGGTTTGTCAACCACCCAGCCATCGGTATAGACCGTACGGTCTCCTAAAAGATCGTTCAGCTCCACCGCAGCCTGGTCCGGCGGGATCCCGTTTTCAAATAAAATCTCCCGCCTGATCCCGTGGGTGGCTTCGGCCTTTTCGTCCCAATGGATCCAGTTCCCGGCCGGGACAATGAGCCGGCAGTACCGGCTCCCCTTTTCCAGGGCCAGGCCGACTTCAATAGGATATCCGTCCGGGCCGAATCCAGAGGCTTCAACATCAATAATGAAAGGGCGAAGTGGTCTATTCATCACATTTTGGCGGTTAACAGGTGAACAAAGAAAAACTTTTTTTGCAACTGTCCGGTATTGTAACACACCATTGGCAGGGGACAAAGAAAAATATCCCCGGCATCGTAACCTAACCGCCCACTATGCCCCTTTATTCATTAAAATATTTTTCCAAAATCAGCGGCGGCAGCACCCACTCCGGGATCGGTTTCGCCGTCCTCAAGGTTGCTGATCAGCCTGGCCAGGTCCTTGCCGTCCACATCCCGGTCCCGGTCAAGGTCCGTGCTCAGCCCCACCAGGACAGGGCTGGCCATTTCACTCTCATTGCCGAAATCATCATAAGCCCTGATCCCGACAAAGTAGTTGTCCCACCCAAGGCCCAGCACCTGAAAATCCGTCAGCCCCACATCCCCCATGTCCGTCATGCCGGAAGCCGTTTCGCCCTTGAATATCCGGTATCCGGCCGCCCAGCCCGAATGACAGCCCGGCGCTTACCTTGAAATCCAGTTCGATTTCAAACATCTGCTGCTCAATGTCATTAACTTAAGAGTTTTCATCACTAAAAGTTAGGACGGCTCTTATTAATCTCAAAACAAGCGTGAGATAAGTAATAAAATGGCATATAATATTCTTGCCGGTGGCACCTGCCTTCAGGATATTGAGCTGCTCAGAAACAATGAAGCCTGGTTGAATGCTCTGGATGCAGAAATTATCCCCGATCCCACTACAGCCGGAGACTTTTTGCGCCGGTTTTCCAAGGAAGATATCATAACAGGGAATTTAAGCAATGAACCACAACACAATCGGCAGTATTCCAAAAAACATCAGGACTCGTGCGTCTGTTTGATGGAAATTGGAGACACAAAATAATAGCTCGGGTCGCCGATTGCTTATGAGAAATTCATTCCCAACAACACCGCCACATCCGGTCTCCTTTTTTTACATCAAACAATCGGCAGATTACACACGATCACCCTGTTCCCGCAGGATACCCTGTGCGGCCGGATGGATGTCTGTTGTTTTTACACCCTGAAAAGAAAATTGATACGAGGTTAACTTTCCCGGGCTCATGTTAAAGTGGAAAAATTAACCAACGCCCTGTGCACAAAGGGTTTGAACAAATTGACCCGACCCAGGCACGAAAGGTGCATTTGCAAAAACCAGTGCCATATATTGAATATCCAAAGGGGGTGTTAATGGATCCAATTCTCATCGGGATTATCGGTATCATCTGCCTGATCATTTTACTGTTCATGGGAACTGAAGTCGGCATGTCCATGCTGGTTGTCGGATTTTTCGGGTTTGCCGCCGTTGTCAATTTCAAAGGGGCCATGGGTATATTAAAAACCGTTTTCTACAGTACCGGTACCAATTACACGTTAACGGTTATTCCTCTTTTTGTACTGATGGGCCAGTTCGCCTTTCACTCCGGCCTGAGCAAACAGCTTTATAATGCCTGTTATAAGCAGCTAGGGCGCCTCCCCGGTGGGCTTGGGGTCGCCACTGTGGGCGCCTGTGCTTTTTTTTCGGCCATATGCGGTTCAAGCACGGCAACGGCTGCCACCTTCGGCTCGGTCGCCCTTCCCGAAATGAAACGGTATGGCTATGACCCGGGCATATCCACCGGTGCTGTTGTGGCCGGGGGTACGCTTGGCATCCTCATTCCGCCAAGTGTGGGGTTTATCGTTTATGGGGTCATTGCCGAGCAGTCCATTGGTAAATTGTTTGCCGCAGGAATTTTGCCGGGAGTCGTCCTCTGCCTGTGCTATATGTCCGTTATCATTATACAATGCATTTACAACCCCAAGCTTGGCCCCAAAAGCGAGCGTTTTGCCTTTTCGGAAATCTGCAAATCAATCATCAGCATCATTCCTGTTTTTGTTCTGTTCCTTGTTGTCATTGGCGGCATTTTTTTAGGCATTTTTACGGCCAACGAGGGGTCTGCCGTCGGCGCCTTTTGCTCATTGCTGTACATGATCTGGAGACGGTCTGCCACACTAGAAAATATCACCAAATCCCTGACAGACACCGCCAAAACAACGGCCATGATTTTTTTGATCATTATTGGTGCCAACACCTTTGGCTATTTCCTGGCCACCACCCAGATCCCCATGACACTTGCAGCCGCCATCTCGGATATGAATGTCAACCGCTACCTGATTCTGGCCACGATCCTGATCCTTTATGTGTTCATGGGCATGCTCATGGATTCATTATCCATGATTATGCTGACCGTTCCCATCTTTCTGCCCGTAATTCATGTTCTGGAGTTTAATCCCATCTGGTTTGGAGTTCTGATGGTCTTGATGCAGGAAATGGGGCAGATATCGCCTCCGGTTGGGATGAATATTTTTGTCATCAAAGGCATTGTGGGCCGTTCCATACCGACGTCCAAAATCTTTAAAGGCGTTATCCCCCATGTCATAGCACTGATTGCGGCCATCATTATCATGATCATTTTTCCGCAAATTCCCATGTTTTTACCTGATCTTCTGTATCAATAATAATTAGAAGGGGGCGAGATGAAGCCACTTTATGCCATAACTCAAAAAATCAGCAAAATAATGGTGCTCGTCAGTTCTGCGGCCATCTTATTGATGATGCTGCTGATGCTTGCGGATATCACGCTGCGCCTGATTCTAAACAAACCCATTATCGGTTCTTTTGAAATTATTGAACAAATGATGGTAATCATCGTCTTCTTTGCTTTCGGATACACCCAGATAGAAAAAGGGCATATCTGTGTCGATGTGGTGACCACTGCGGTGCCGGAAAAGGTGCGTGATATCCTCAATGTCATTACTTCCTGTATCGGTGTAACAATGATGGGGCTTGCCTCCTATGCAAGCTCCCAACAGATTATAAAGGAGTTTACAAAACAATCGACCACATCAACATTGCTGATACCGCTTTATCCGTTTCTGGCCATTGTTTCACTAGGCGTTTTTTTTCTTGGATTGTGCATGCTGCTGGACTTGATCACCGCTTTTGCGGATTTATTCGGCAAAGGTGATTGGGGTTTCGATAATGGCGATAATGCCTAAAAACCAAAAGGAGAGAAAAATATGAAAAGTATAAACCGTATGGTGACCCACCTGCTTCTCGTTGGATTCCTGGCAACGTCTGTATTTCTTGTGGGAAGCAGCCCAGACTGCCAGGCCGCCGACAAGGTCATAAAGTTTAAACTGCATCACCACGACCCCCTGACCGCAACCGTGGCAAGGGATATTGACCGCTGGGTCAAAAAGGTTGAACAGAATGGCAACGGAAAAATCAAGATCACGATCTATCCTTCGGCAACCCTTGGTTCCCCAAAAGATGCCTATGACATGGTAGAGAACGGGGTCTGCGACATTGCCTGGGGATTTACCGGATTCATGGCCGGGGTTTTCCCCGTCAGCGAGGGCCTTTCCCTGCCCATGCAAGGCCTTAAGAACTGCGAACACGGCACCAAGGTATTGATGGATATGTATGAAAATACCGATATGCTAAAGCCCGAATATGAAAAGATACATCTCATATTCATCCATGCGCTGTCGGCCTATCCCATCGGTACAAAAAAGAAACAAATTACCACTTTTGAGGATTTAAAAGGACTCAAGCTCCGGGTTCCCGGCGGGCCTCCCACCAGTTATATGATTCATGCCGGTGCGTCACCCATGAATATTGTCACGCCGGAACTTTACACCTCCCTGGAGCGCAGGGTCATCGACGGCGTTGCCTTTGACTGGACCGGACTGGTCAGTTTCAAACTTTATGAGCAGCTTGATCACGTTCTGGACTGCGGCCTGGCAACAGGGGTCTCCTGGTTTGCCGTGAACAAGGAAAAATGGGCATCCCTGCCGGATGATGTCAAGGCCGCATTTGATAAAGAAAGCGGTTTCAAAGGGGCCCAGGAGTTTGCCCAGTTCTGGGACAATGATACCAGAAAATTTATGGAGTCCTCTTTTAAAGGTAAAATTAATACCCTGTCAGACGCCGAACAGGCCAAATGGCAGGCAAATGCGGACCAGGAAGCGCAGAACTGGATTAAGGACATGAACGCAAAAGGATATGACGGACAGGCCATTTACAACAAATACAAAGAGTTGATCGCCAAATACGCAAAATAAAAGGAAACCGTAAACTTTTTCCACTCGATAGCCTGAAAACGACAACAGCGCTTCTTTTCATTGCCGTGAAGAGAAGCGCTGTTGTTTTGCTTAGTTTTCAGCATTAGCTGAATAGTTACATCTTTCTTTCGAAAAAAGGAGGGGGCTTTATCACGTTGGCGTTTATTGCCCAATTTAAAGCTATTCATAATATGATTCTTAAATTAAGTCATAATAATTAATAAGTCATTAAATATATTTACAATTATCAAAATATTATTTATGATAAAAGCTATTCATATTATTAACCATTAATTATTATACACCCCATGACATCAATTACCGATTACTTAACCAGAGGCCCTTGTTCATCAAAAGAACTCCAACGGGCTGTTGGGTTAAGCCAAAGCTCTATTTCCAGGGCACTTCAGCAACTGGGGGATTCGATTGTCTCTGTGCAGGAAGGCCGGACCGTTAAATATGCCGCCACATGCAATGCCTTTGGGGTGAATGACAAAATCCCTTTGAGTGTCATAAATGAAAATGGGCAATGTCGGCGGATTGCCTATGTCCGGCCGTTGAACTGCGGTTATTTTTATGTGGATCCCGCCCATCCCCCGGATTTCCCTTTGGCATTGTCAGGGGAAAACCGCCTCGGGCTATACAAAGACCTCCCTTATTTCCTTTTTGATTTAAGGCCCCAGGGATTTCTTGGCCGGCAAATAGCCAAAACAATCGGTGCGTATAATTCTGAGTTTCCGCCGGACCCTCAAAAGTGGAACACGAATCATATCGGCCGGTATCTGATTTTCAACGGCGAGGACACCCCGGGCAATATCATATTGGGGGAACAGCTGTTTTCAAGCCCGAGGCAACCTCCTGTCCCTGTTTCGCTGTCCCAATACCCCCAATGGGCCGAAAAAATCCTGAAAGGGGAACACCCGGGATCTTCCGCCGGCGGGGAACAGCCCAAATTCGCAGTCTTTAACAAAGAATCATTTTCCCATGTCATTGTTAAATTTTCCCCTCAGGGGGAGAACGAGATCGCCCAAAGATGGAAAGATATCCTGATAACCGAATATTATACCTGTGCTGTTCTTTCCAAAAATGGTTACCCGGCCCCTGATTTACAGCTCATGGAAATGGAAGGCCGGTTGTTTCTGCAGTCCCGGCGATTTGACCGGCACGGGGAATTTGGCCGGTCCTCCATGCTCAGCCTGGATATTCTGGACAGGGAATTTTCAGGAATTGGAAATGATTGGGCCAGGGTGGCAGGGGAACTGTTCAATCAGGGATGGGTGAACCGGCAGGACATGGAGACGGTCAAAGAGCTGTCCTGTTTCGGCAGACTTATCCATAATACGGATATGCACCTGGGGAATCTGAGTTTTGCCATGGAACAGGACTCTTTTAGGTTGCTGCCAATATATGATATGTGTGCCATGGGATTTGCCCCCCAAAGCGGAGAACTCCTGCCGTTTGAGTTCCAATGCACCAGGGATTTTAACGAAAACTTAACAACCGGCCAAATGGATAAGGTTCAAAAAATGGCATTTGATTTCTGGGAAGCCCTTGCCCTTGATCACAGAATTTCAAATGGGTTTAAAAATTATCTGAATCAAGGCAATCCTGTAAACGGCGGTTGATCTGAACCCGAATTCCGGTGACGGTTCAGGGCTATGTGTTCAGTTCAAATACAACCCTTAACGCCTGGTTAATTTCCTGGACTTTGTCCATTGACAGTTTCCCCCTGATTTTGACCAGTCGATGGCGATGATCTATTGGACGTGTCTGAAGGCAATCGGCTATGGATTTTTTAGACAGGCCATTATCGGATGAGGGATAGATTTCAACATTGGTTGTGACCCGGGCTTTTTTCGCGCTCCATTCGGTCACCGGAACAACCTGGACAACCGGAACCCTTGCATTATAAATATCGTTGGTCGCCACCACACACGGCCTGATTTTTCCGGTTTCCGAACCTTTTGTGGGATCAAGGTTGACGTCAATAATCATGCCTCTTTTAAGCACCATCATTCCGGCCATCCGTTCAATGCCGTTTCTGTCAGGTCTTTTAAATCATCGTCCTCAGAATAGATTTCAGAATACAACTCAGCAGATTTTTTAAGGCGTTCAAGTTCCATTTCCTTTTTGAAAAGCTCTATGGCCTCACGAAGCATGGCGCTTTTGTCCTTAAATCCATAGGCCTTAAAATCATTCAAAAACTGAACTTGAGCTTCCTCAACACTGAATTTCGCCTGTAACATTTGGCCCCCTTTCAGGCCCCTATATTGGGACCTTATTCACAGGCATATTATAGGGGCTGATATGCTGAGAGTCAATGTAGGGATTTGCTTTTTCGAATGAGGCCGGCTAAAAATTCGGTAAAGGGTTTTATATTCTTTTTTACGCTGGCCTGTTCTAAGGCGGCCATGTACTCGCTGCGGGTTTCAAGGGGAATAACCGTCCATGGATAGCCGCCGCCGGCCAGCATAACATTCATGAGAAATCTTCCCATGCGGCCGTTTCCGTCGGTATAGGGATGGATATAGACAAAGAAAAAATGGCCCAGAACCGCTCTTACAGCAGACTCTTCTTCGTTTTTCAAAAGCGTGAAGAATGCGGGCATGAGATCCTGCACAGCGTCGCTGCGCGGCGGTACATGCTTTGATTTTTGAATATATACCGACTGGTCACGGTAACCGGCAAGGTCAGAGGCGGCAAGAATACCTGCGCTGACACTCGGGGCAAACAATTCTCTATACCATGTGGCATGATCGTTGTGGACCACCTCGCCCGGACAGTTCTTATCCAGAATTTTTTTAAGGCTTTTTTTCACCGCCTGAAACGCCTGCCAGTAACCACGGGCAGCCAGGGCGTCTGCATACGCTTTGTCTTTAGGGTTTGTGTCCGGGTCCCAGTTTCCTGAGCGGCCCCGCTCAATAAGTTGTTCACTGACACGATATCCCTCAATGGAAAGTGAATGATAGGCATCACTCAGATAAGTATCATCCACCTGCCTGAGGTATGTGTCAGCTTTTTGGCACGATGGGGGGGCGGGCAAAAAATTTTCCAGGACAACCCCGCGCATATCGGCCCAGTCCATCCGGATCCGGTTGACATATGGGGAAAGTTCCCGCCCACTGAAGCGTATGGCCGGCTTTTTTTCAAAGGGGTCATTTTCCGTAATGGTATACCCGGCAGCCCTCATGGCCTCAAGGATATCATCGGCAATGCCGGTTTTCCCAATGTTTTTAAAGGCGCCGGCAAGCCTTCCGGCGACGGTGCTGTGCCCGCCTTCAAGGAGTTTGCGCAACACCAGGGAAGCATCACCAATCATGCACAAGGAAGCCCGGGCCTCCACCGCATAATTTAAAAAAAAGCCCGGGGCACATGAAACCAACGCCGCGGGCAGTGTCATCACCCGCAGGTTTTCTTTGGTTTCCATATCATTTTTGTCCGGCAATTTCAGGCGGACGTCCATTATCGAGGTTCCATAGGGAAGCGATGTGGGTTTATTCCCCCCTTTAGGCGTCCGGACGAAAAGTTGTCCGGGTACGGTCCAGTTCCCGCTGTGAATGTTCAATGACTGCTCAGGCGATAGGCACCACTGATCATTGAATCGTGATTCAAGGTATTCCGCGCAAAATTCCCAAAACGAGGCATACCAGGCCGTGCTTTCCCCGGCCGGGTCTTCAGGCCGCCCCGGAATATACCACCCCTTCATCACTTCTTTTATAAATCCGTTTTTAACGAGGCGTTCCCGGTGGGTGCGGGTCATATGCTTTGTATGAATGGCAACCGCGCCTTTGTTTTGAAGCTTTTTCAAAACAGCAAGGGACTGTGCGAGTTTTTCCCGGGGCAAGGCCATGGTTCACCTGATCTCTGATTTTTAGGTTATTAAGCTTTAATATATTTAGGTTTTCGAGTCAAGTGATTTTTAGGTTTTTATGCTTTACAAAATTTGGGAAATTCAGCTGAAGGGGATTAGGCCGAAGGGGTTCACAGCCCTAAACCCCTTCAACCTTCAGTCTAAACCCCTTCTAAAGCATTTCCAGGGCACAGGCCATGGCCACGCCCCCGCCGCCGCAAAGGGTGGCAAGCCCTAAAGTGTCTCCGCGTTTTTTCATGGCATGGATCAACGTGACCATGATCCGTGCGCCGGTGGAGCCCACGGGATGGCCAAGGCCGATGCCGGAACCGTTGACATTGGTAATTTCCCGGTTCAGCCCCAAATCTTTTTCACACCCAATATACTGGGCCGCAAAGGCCTCGTTGACCTCAATGAGTTCAAAATCGTCAATGGCAAGGCCGGATCTTTCCATGAGGTTTTTTACGGCCGGCACCGGGGAGAGCCCCATGACACTGGGATGGCAGGCGCCCATGCCCGTGGCCTTAATCCGGGCGATGGGGGTAAGGCCCAGCTCTTTGGCCTTGTCCATGGACATGATGATCATGCCCGTGGACCCGTCATTGATGCCCGAGGCGTTGCCGGCGGTGACCTTGCCGGTTTTGGGGACAAAGGCCGGCGGCAGGGCGGCCAGCTTTTCCATGGTCATGCCCGGCCTGAAATGTTCGTCCTTATCAAAAATAATGGGATCTTTTTTGCGCTGGGGAACCGTGATGGGAACGATTTCTTCGGCAAAGGAGCCGTCATTGGTAGCCCGCTCGGTGTTGTTGTGGCTCCTTAGGGCCACCTCATCCAATTCCTCCCGGCTGAGCCCCATGTGCTGGGCAATGAATTCTGCCGTGTGCCCCATGATATAGGGTTTGCCCACAAAATAGCTTGCCGGGGCCTGGGTGGTGTCTACCGGACTGGTTTCGTCCAGGGGCAGGATATAGGAACCGCAGTGCAGGGCATGGATCATGGCGTCCACAAACTGGGCATCCTGAAGCCGGCAGCCCCACCGGGCCTTGGGCGCGGTATAGGGCACCCCGGACATGTGCTCCACCCCGCCTGCCAGGATGATATCGGCCATGCCGGCCTGGATCATGGCCATCCCTGACAGGACCGCCTCCATGCCGGAAATGCAGACCCGGTTGATGGTCACCGCCGGCACCGTATCCGGGATCCCGGCCATGAGGGCCGCCACCCGGGTGGTGTTCAGGGTGTCATGGTGTTCCACACAGGTGCCGTAACGGACATCGTCAATCATCGAAGGTTCAATGCCGGCCCGTTTGATGGCCTCTTTCATGGTAACCGACCCGATGGTCGCGCCGTTCAAATCCCTTAAGGTTCCCCCGAATGCGCCAATGGCGGTTCTGCAGGCCGAAACAATTACAATATCTTTCATTTTATCGTTCATCCTTAAATATTTTGTTATCATTCCTGATACTGACCGCTAAAGCTAACAGCCAATTCGTGTCTAAACGAAAACCCGCGTTTGGACGAAAAGTTGCCCAGATGCAAATTTTTATGCAACGCAGCAGATGGGTGACTTTTCGTTCAAACACCCTACCCGAACGCCTCGTCGGATATTTCCATGGCCGCCGCATCAGCCGCCTGGATGGTCTCCATTTTGCCCCGGGAAACCGGCAGCACCGTGTTGATGAAAAACTGGGCGCTTTTCACCAGGCCTTCATAAAAGGCAATGTCTTTTTTCTTTGCCTTGCCCCCAAGTTTTTCAGTGGCAATAACAGCCCGCCAGAGCAGCATCCAGGCCATGAGGGTGTCTCCGGTAACATCCAGGAAGGGCCGGGCATAGGCAAAGGCGGTGATCATGTTGTCCGTGCCCAGATCTGTGCCCAGTTTCCGGGCGGTTTCCAGAAGCTTAGTCAG
Organism: uncultured Desulfospira sp.; assembly: GCA_963663165.1. Taxonomy (GTDB): domain Bacteria; phylum Desulfobacterota; class Desulfobacteria; order Desulfobacterales; family Desulfobacteraceae; genus Desulfospira. The sequence continues at coordinate 3,933,472 of OY760175.1, forward strand.
GGTCATGTCCAGGTTCTCGGCCAGGGGTGACAGCCCCGCATCTTTCTGGGCCTCTTCAATGGTTCCCTGGACTTTGGCCACCAGGTCCATGAAGGCCTTGCCCTTGTTTAAGCCCAGCTTGCGGCCCAGAAGATCCATGGCCTGAATGCCGTTGGTGCCCTCATAAATCTGGGTGATTTTAACATCCCTGAGCAGCTGCTCCTGGGGGTATTCTTTGGTAAATCCGTAGCCGCCGAAAACCTCAAGGCCAAGGCCGCACAGCTCAAAGGCCCGGTCCGTGATATACCCTTTGGCCACCGGGATCAGCACGTCAATAATCCCCTGGCAAAGGGCTTTTTCCTCGTCGGTTGCGGCGGTCTTGATACAGTCTTCCATGAACCCCACGTAAAAGAGAATGGAGCGCATGCCTTCGGAATAGGATTTCATGGTCAGCAGTATCCGCCGGATGTCCGGGTGCTGGATAATGGGAACGCTTGGGGAGTCTTTGGCTGCGCCCAGGGCTTTTCCCTGGACCCTTTCCCGGGCATAGTTCAGGGCGTTGAGATAGGAGGCCGACACGCAGGCAAACCCCTGCATGCCCACATGAAGGCGGGCTTCATTCATCATGACAAACATGGCGCTCATGCCCTTGTTTTCCCTTCCCAGCAGGGTGCCCCGGCAGTTCCCCTTGCTTCCCAGGGACAAAGAGCAGGTGGGGGAACCGTGAATGCCCATTTTTTCCTCAATGCCGGTGCAGACCACATCGTTGAACTCTCCCATGGAGCCGTCGTCGTTGACCCAGTATTTGGGCACCAGGAACAGGGAGATCCCGGCCGTGCCCTCAGGCGCCCCTTCAATCCGGGCCAGAACCGGGTGGATGATGTTCTCTACCAGGTCGTTCTCCCCGGAGGAGATAAAGATCTTGTTGCCGGTGATGGAATAAGTGCCGTCATCGTTTTTGACCGCCTTGGTGGTCAACGCCCCCACGTCAGAGCCGGCATCGGGTTCGGTCAGGAGCATGGAGCCGCCCCACTTGCCCGTGTACATGTTTTTTAAGAATAATTTTTTCTGCTGGTCGGTACCGAATTTTTCCACCAGTTTGCCGGCCCCGTGGATCAGGATGCTGTGGAGCATAAACGGATAGTTGGACCCGTTAAAATAGTTATTGGCCGCCAGGGCCACGGTGGCTGGCATGCCCTGTCCGCCCCATTGGGGGTCATCACACATGGCAATCCATTCGCCTTCTCTGAACAGCTTGTTCAGGTCGTGGAACACCCCGGGCACCTTGACCTGCCCATTGGTAAAGGTACATCCCTCTTCGTCAGCCTCTTTCATGCAGGGGAGCATCTCTTTTAAGGCCAAATTCCGGGCCTCGGAAACCACCATGTCGATGGTTTTTTTGTTGAAATCCTCAAATGCCTCGTGTTCGCTGAACTGGGCCACGTTTAACTGTTCGTGGAGGACAAAGTCGATGTCCCTTCTGTCTGCCACTTGTTGTTGAGCCATGATTTTCTCCTTTTTGTCAGTGTTTGAACGAAAAGTCACCCATCTGCTGCGTTGCAGAAAAATTTGCAATCCTCACAACCCCAAGGTTGCTCCGGTTACAAATTTTTCTGCGCCTTGCATCTGGGCAACCTTTCGTCCAAACACGGGGTTTCTTTCAGGAACTGGTTAGACTGTCAGGCTTACAGGGCTGACTTCAGTCTTCAGCCTTCAGTCTATCCACCTTATTTTGTATAATCGTAAAAACCCTTGCCGCTTTTTCGCCCGTAATATCCGGCCCTGACCATCTTTCTGAGCAGGGGGGCGGGCCGGTACTTGTCTTCGCCAAGCTCCTTGTGGAACCCGTCCAGAACCAGGAGAATGGTGTCCAGGCCCACCATGTCGGCCAAGGCCAACGGCCCGATGGGATGGTTGGCGCCAAGGGTCATGCCCTTGTCAATGTCTTCGGCACTGGCAATGCCCTCGGCCAGGACAAAAATGGCTTCGTTGATCATGGGGCACAGAATCCGGTTCACGGCAAACCCCGGGGCTTCCTGAACTTCAATGGCGGTTTTCCCCAGTTTTTCCACAAAGTCCTTTGCAATGTTCAGGGTATCGTCACTGGTGGTGAACCCTCTGATGAGCTCCACGAGTTTCATCACCGGAACGGGATTGAAAAAGTGCATGCCGATGAACTTGTCCGGCCGTGTGGTCACGCTGCCCATCTCCGTAATGGAAAGGCCCGAGGTGTTGGAGGCAATGAGGGTCTGGGAGGGGCAGATGTTGTCCAGTTCCGTGAACACCTGTTTTTTGATGTCCATGATCTCAATAATGGCTTCAATGACCAGGTCTGCATCCTGGGCGGCAAGGGTCAGGTCCGTGGTTCCCGTGATCCGCCCCAGGACGGCATCAGCCTTTTCCTGGTCCATCTTTCCTTTGGATACCGCCCTTGCAAGGTTGGTTTTAATGGTGGTCAGGCCGTTTTCAACAAACCGGTCTTCCATGTCCCGGATGCTGACGGTAAAACCGGCCTGGGCCGCTGACTGGGCGATTCCGGCACCCATGATCCCGGCGCCCAGTACGGTGATTTTTTTAATTTCCATGGCGATCTCCTTTTGGCTGTTAGCTGTTAGCTTTTAGCCATTAGCTGTTGGTATTTAGGTGTAACGGTTGTTGGGGTTTCAAAATTATTTAGCATAAACCATGCCGGAAAGTATATTGATTTTATTTCAAATAGTTACAAGAAGATCCATTTTAACCTCCAAAAAAATTCTGCACCATGGCAAAGAAAAAACTATGCTATTTTACAGAATTTATGATAACTGGAACATGGGACAGTTGTCGGGAGGGCAACAGGAAATCGGCGTAAAAGCGTTGCCCGCCATTGCATGCCAATTGCCAACAGCCAAAGACTGAAAGCCAGCCAAATGCCACAGCCCCAAATCACCGGAAAAAAACCGGACGAACCCTGGGTGGATGAAAAAGACTTTTTCAGGGAAGCCACCTTGAAACTTTGCTCCACCCTGGATGTGGAGCGGGCCCTGTTTCAATGCCTGACCTATGTGAGCCGGTATGTGCCGGCCGGGCACATGGGATTTCACGTATATGACCCGGATACCGGCATCGTGGACACCATTGCCTATGCCAGGCCCGACGGGTATGCGGCGGTTTCCGTAAAGATCCCCATATCCGGACGGGGAAGAAAACAGGTGGCAAGACAGCGCCTGGCCCGGGTCCGGGTCATTGACCGCCTAGGGGATGATCCCGTGGCAGGCCCTGTGGCCGATTATCTTGATTCCTCGGACCTGTCCGCCGTTGTCATGGACCTGGTTCTGGAAAAGACCATGCTCGGGATTTTCAGCGTATTCAACAACGGCCGGGAAAAATTCTCCTCCCGCCATGTCCATCTGCTCAGCCTCCTGGTCAAGCCCTGCGCCATTGCCCTGACCAACAGCTTAAGGTTCAGGGAACTTAAAAACTTAAAAGAGCTGCTGGCCGACGACAACCGGTACTTTCAGGATGAATTGAACCGGATCTCCGGGGAAAAAGTCATCGGGACGGGCCAGGGCCTTAAAGGGGTCATGGATATGGTCCACCAGGTCTCCCCTTTGGAAAGCCCGGTGCTGCTGCTCGGAGAGACCGGTACCGGCAAGGAGGTCATTGCCAATGCCATCCATAACCTGTCTTTGCGAAAAGACGGCCCCTTTATCCGGGTCAACTGCGGGGCCATCGCCCCGTCCCTTCTGGACAGTGAATTGTTCGGATATGAAAAAGGGGCCTTTACCGGGGCCGTGTCCCGGAAAAGGGGGCGCATTGAACGGGCCCAGGGCGGCACCCTGTTTTTAGATGAAATCGGGGAGCTGACATCAGACGCCCAGATCCGGCTGCTCAGGGTTCTTCAGGAAAAGGAGATCGACCGGGTGGGCGGGGCTGAGACCGTAAAGGTGAACATCCGGATCATTGCCGCCACCCACCGGAATCTTGAGAAGATGATGTCCGAAGAAAAATTTCGGCCGGACCTGTTTTTCAGACTCAGGGTCTTTCCCATCTCCATTCCCCCGTTGCGGCAAAGAAAGGCCGATATCCCGGACCTGGTCCGCCACTTTATCATGAAAAAATCCAGGGAGATGAAGCGGCACAACATCCCCACCCCCTCTTCCGAAGCCATGGCGCGCCTGATGACCTACCACTGGCCGGGCAATATCCGGGAGCTTGAAAATGCCGTGGAGCGCTCTCTGATCCTGGACCGGGGAGATACCCTCTATTTTAAAGAAATCGCTAATTCGGGGGCTGATAATTCGGGGGACACTTTACTTAATTGCGCGCAATTAAGTAAAGTGTCCCCCGAATTATCCCCTGAATTAGCGAAAATGCCGCAAAACCTTGAGCTGGACCGGGTCATGTCTGACCATATCATAAAAATCCTTGACCTTTGCGGCGGCCGGGTGGAAGGGGAAAAAGGGGCGGCCCGGATATTGAACATCAACCCGTCCACCCTGCGAAAGCGGATGAAAAAGCTGAACATCCCCTTTGGCCGGAGTACCGGTTGAGCCGGGTGACTCTCAGGCAAACGCATCTTGTATTTTCCCGGCATTAACGTTATTAGCTACTAGCAAGCCAGGTCAGCCTGACGGCATGTCCTAACGGCTGACCGACAACAGTTTTAACGGAGATCAAATGACCAGACATACCATGCACTTTGACACCCGGGCCATTCACCATGGGTTAAAAGACAATGAATTTAACGGGGCCACCCTTCCCCCCATTTACCAGACTGCGGCCCATTACCATGACACCGCCCAGGATTTAAGCCGGACCTTTGCCGGAGAAACCGGCGATCATATCTATATGCGGCTGACCAACCCCACCAACCAGTTTTTAGAAGACAAGCTGTGCGCCCTGGAGTCAGGCAAAAAAGCCATTCTGACCTCATCGGGCATGGCCGCCATCAACAACGCCTGCATGACCCTGCTTCGGGCTGGAGACGAACTGGTGGCCTCCAAATCCCTTTTCATGTCCACCTTTGGGCTGTTCACCCATATTTACGGCAGATACGGCATCAAGGCCGTGTTTGCCGACCCCATGAACCCTGGAGAGATTGGCGCCGCCATTACGGATAAAACCCGGTTTGTCTATCTGGAGACCATTACCAATCCGGGCATGGAGGTGGCGGATATCCAAAAGGTGGCCGATGTAGCCCATGCCAAAGGGGTGCCCCTGCTCATCGACAATACCCTGGCTTCGCCCTGGCTGTGCCGGCCCATTGAACTCGGGGCCGATATCGTGCTTCACTCCACCACCAAATACCTGTCCGGCCATGGGGGATCCCTGGGAGGGCTGATCGTGGACGGGGGAAATTTTGACTGGTCACAAGGACGATTTGAGGATTTTTCTCCTGCCTTTAAAAAGAAAAAGAACCTGGCCTTTATCCATAAAGTATGGCAGGAAGCCCAGGTCAACTTCGGCACCACCCCGGCGCCCTTTCATTCGTTTTTGACGGCCGTGGGGCTGAACACCTTAGGGGTCAGGATGGAACGGCATATGGAAAACGCCATGAAGACCGCCGCTTTTCTAAAGGACCACCCCAAGGTGACATGGGTCAACTTTCCAGGATTTGAAGACCACCCCAGCCATGACACCGCCAAGGCCCAGTTCAAGGACCGGGGCTTTGGGACCATGCTGACCTTTGGGCTGGAAAACGAGACCGCCTGCTTTAAATTCATTGACCGGCTGTCCATGATCCTTAATCTGGCCAACCTGGGAGACTGTAAAACATTGATCATCCATCCCTGGTCCACCCAGTACGTCAACTTTTCGGCTAAGGAGCGCGAGCAGCTGGCCGATCCCTGTCTGCTGCGGCTGTCCGTGGGCATTGAGCATATTGACGATATCTGCGCCGATCTGGACCAGGCCCTTTCAGAGGGATAACCATTATGAGCGAGTACGTTGAACACGACCAGACCGGGGCTACGGTAGGGCTGGTTGAAAAAAAATATCTGACCTTTGCCGACCCGCCGGACCGGTTTAAACTTGAAAGCGGGTCAGATATCGGGCCGGTCACCCTGGCCTATGAAACCTGCGGCACCTTAAATGAGGATAAGTCCAATGCCGTTCTGATTTTCCATGCCCTGACCGGGGACTCCCATGTGGCCGGGTATTACAACCCCAAAGACCCCAAGCCGGGCTGGTGGGACATCATGGTGGGACCGGGAAAGGGCATTGATACGGATTCCTGGTTTGTCATCTGCTGCAATATCCTGGGCTCCTGCATGGGCACCACAGGGCCGTCCTCCACAAATCCGGACACCGGTAACGCCTACGGTACCGACTTTCCTTTGATCACCATCGGGGATATGGTTAAAGCCCAAAAACAGCTCCTGGATCACCTGGGGATTGAAAAACTGGCCGCCGTGGTGGGGGGCTCCGTAGGGGGAATGCAGGTTTTGGAATGGTGCATCCGGTACCCGGAAACCACGGCCTGCGCCGTGGTCCTGGCCTCCACCTGCCGCCATTCAGCCCTGTCCATTGCCTTTAACGAGGTGGCCCGGCAGTCCATCATGGCCGATCCCAACTGGCAGGAAGGGCATTATTACGGCGGCAAGAAGCCGGACATGGGCCTTGCCATTGCCCGGATGATCGGCCACATCACTTATCTGTCCGATGAGTCCATGCGCCTTAAATTCGGCAGAAAACTTCAGAACCGGAGCGCCTTGAGCTTTGAATTTGGGGCGGAATTCCAGGTGGAATCCTATCTTCAACACCAGGGCCGGGCATTCATCGAACGGTTTGATGCCAACTCCTTTTTGTACATTACCAAGGCGGCCGACTATTTTGACCTGGCCCGGGACCACGGCAAAGGCTCCCTGGTCAAGGCCTTTTCAAAGGCCAAAGCCCGATTCCTGGTGGTCTCCTATACTTCGGACTGGCTGTATCCCACCTACCAGTCAAAGGAGATGGTGACCGCCATGAAGAAAAATGATCTGGATATCAGCTTCTGCGAGATTGACGCCCAATGGGGCCATGACGCATTTTTGCTGCCCAATCCCAAGCTGGATGGTTTGATGAGGGGATTTCTTGGAAGGATGAGGGATGAAGGATGAAAAGGGACGATGTAAGTTTGAGTATGGAAAATTCAACTTGCCGGGAAGGGTCGGGCTTAAGATATGACCTTCAGATTATTGCCTCATGGATCAAGCCGGAAAGCCGGGTGCTGTGCCTGGGGTGCGGTGAAGGGGAGATTCTGCACTATCTGAAAACCCAAAAACAGGTGATCGAGCGGGGCATTGAAATTGAAGAATCCAAGGTCATGTGCTGTATTGGCAAGGGGATTTCCGTTCTTCAGGGAGATATCAATGAGGAAATCCAGGATTATCCGGACCAGGCCTTTGACTATGCCATCTGCTCCCAGACCCTTCAGCAGGTTTATGACCCCGCCACCCTGATCCAGGCCATGCTCCGGGTGGCAAAAACGGGGATCGTCAGTTTTCCCAACTTCGGCCACTACAAGGTCAGGGCACAGCTTGCCTTTACCGGGTGCGCCCCGGTCACCCGGGAGCTGCCCTATGAATGGCATAATACCCCCAATATAAGGGTGTTAAGCCTCACCGATTTCAAGCATTTTGCCCGAAAGGGAGGCTTTCGAATTTTAAAACGCGCGGCCATCAACACCCGGGAACATCAGCGGGAAGGCCGGCAGGTAAAGTTTTTACCCAATCTCCTGGCCACTTACGGCATTTTTCTCATTGGAAAGTGAGTATAGGTTGATAGGCTGAAGACCGAAGGCTAAAGGGGGGATCGTTGAGGCAAGGTTGAAACCTTCAGCCTAAACCCCTTCAGTCTAAATCCCTGATGAGGAGCATCAAATGACAGATTATAAATTCTATGAAGTTCAAAAAAAGCCGCCCATTGCCTGGGTCTACCTGAACCGCCCCAAAAAAAACAATGCCATGCATCCCCCGGCATGGAAGGAGAGCATCCCCATTTTCCAGGACCTGGACCGGGACCCGGAAATCCGGGCCGTGGTGCTGGCCGGCAAAGGAAACTGCTTTTCTGCCGGAATTGATCTGGCCGGCATGGTCCCGGAGCTGCCAGAACTCATGGACCCCGGGCAAAAAGGCGGAACCAAATGGAAACTGATTGAAAAGATCAAACACCTTCAAGAAGCCATCACCTGTATCGAAAAATGCCAAAAACCTGTGATTGCCGCCGTCCACGGCCACTGTATCGGCGCAGGCCTTGATATGATCACGGCCTGTGATATCCGACTGTGCGCCAAAGACGCCGGCTTTTCCTTGAAAGAGGCGGCCGTGGCCATTGTGGCCGATGTGGGGGTATTGCAGCGCCTGCCCCTGATCGTGGGCCAGGGCATCACCCGGGAGATGGCCTTTACCGCCAAAACCATTGATGCGAAACGGGCCAGGGAAATCCTTCTGGTCAACCAGGTGTTTGAAGACCGGGAAGCCCTGTTCAAAGGGGCGCAAGACATGGCCCTGGAAATTGCAGCCAACGCCCCCATGGCAGTTCAGGCCTCCAAAAATGTCTTAAATTACGGGGTGGGCAAAAGCGTGGAAGACGGGCTCAATTACGTGGCATCCATCAGTTCCAACATCATCACCTCCAATGACCTCATGGAAGCCATGACCGCATTCATGGAAAAGCGGCCCCCCAAGTTCACCGGGTCCTGATCAGGATGTGGGTCAAAAGAGGGTCAGGCTTGACATCTTGACATTCACTCAAGCGGCTTGAAGGCCTAAAAAATTTGACTCCAACCAATCTCCAGCAAGCTTTCCGGGCTGAATAGTTACAGTGGAGTCTCTATTTTTCTACTCTTTTGTCCAGTTATCAACGGCCAGTCCTGGAATCTTTGAATAGTGCTTTTCATTATTGGTCACGACCGTATAATTCATGGATAACGCCGTTGATCCAATCAGAAGATCAAAGTCGTCAACCCGAATCCCGTTCAAGGATAAATCTGCCTTTAGGTGGGCAAAGGTATCCATGATTGTCCGGTTCACTTCAATCACGGGAAATATATCGGACAGGGAATGAACTTTCCCAAGATTTTCAATTTTTTTTTGGGATTTATAGGCACCGTACAGGAGTTCTCCAATACTGATAACTGAAATCGCCTTTGGCTCAGCGGCATATTGTTTAAAATTTTTGTTTACAGTCTCATTTCCTTTCAGAGAATAAATGAGAATGTCCGTATCAATCAAAAACATGATGATCCTCTACAGCGTGAAACCTTCTGCTTGATCGCCGGTCCATTATGTCTTCAATAATTTTTTCACAACTTTGATTGTCCTGCCAGGAACCGGATAATTTCAGAAATGCATCCGTCTGCTTTTGGGCTTTATTTACCGGTTCAGACAAGTAATCCTTTAGAATCATTACCACCTGGCGGCTCAAGGTCCTGTTCTCTGATTCGGCCTTTAACTTCAGGGCCTGGTATAATTGGTCATCCATTGACTTGATTTGCAGATTAGCCATTATTTTTCCCCCCTTCACTCATTGCTTTACCAGCCAAATCAAAATTAAATCATGCTTCATGAAAAAACAAGACTTTTTCATGAAGCATAAAAGAGATATGCGATATCAGACTGTGCGCCAAAGACGCCGGGGGGTCTTTGAAAGAGGCGGCCGTGGCCATTGTGGCCGATGTGGGGGTATTGCAGCGCCTGCCCCTGATCGTGGGCCAGGGCATCACCCGGGAGATGGCCTTTACCGCCAAAACCATTGATGCGAAACGGGCCAGGGAAATCCTTCTGGTCAACCAGGTGTTTGAAGATCGGGAAGCCCTGTTCAAAGGGGCGCAAGACATGGCCCTGGAAATTGCAGCCAACGCCCCCATGGCAGTTCAGGCCTCCAAAAATGTCTTAAATTACGGGGTGGGCAAAAGCGTGGAAGACGGGCTCAATTACGTGGCATCCATCAGTTCCAACATCATCACCTCCAATGACCTCATGGAAGCCATGACCGCATTTATGGAAAGACGCCCCCCCCAAGTTCACCGGGTCCTGATCAGGATGTGACCCCGAAAGCCAATTTTTACCTTGTAATTTCGGAATACCTATCCTAAATTACAAGGTATGATTTCCCGATGGATTACAGATGAAATTAAGAAAAAAATTGGGCAGGTACCGGCCGTTGCGCTGCTTGGGGCCCGTCAGGTGGGGAAAACCACCCTGGCCAAAGCCATCGCAAAGCAAATAAATTCTGTCTATCTTGACCTGGAATCGCCGGAAGACCTGCTCAAGCTCAGCGACCCGACGGCTTTTTTAAATACCCAGGCGGATAAACTGGTCATCTTAGATGAAATACAACGGGCACCGAACCTGTTTTCGGTGTTGCGCGGTCTTATCGACAAAAACAGAGAAGAGGGCCGCAAATCCGGGCAATTCCTTTTCCTTGGCTCCGCCTCCATGGATTTAATGCGGCAAACCTCTGAAAGCCTTGCCGGCAGAATCAGCTATATCCAGATGGGCGGCCTGAATGTCCTTGAAACCGGTTGCGAAAACAAAACCATCCATAAACTTTGGGCAAACGGCGGCTTTCCTGAAAGCTTTCTGGCTGATGATGACGCAATGGCCATGGATTGGCTCGAGGACTTAATCCGGACCTATCTTGAAAGAGATCTGCCACAGTTGGGATTCCATGTGCCGGCCGTCCGGATGCGCCGCCTGTGGACCATGCTGGCCCATCTTCAGGGTGAACCGGTAAACTATTCGAAACTGGGCACCAATCTTGAAATAGATGGTAAAACCGTAAGCCATTATATCGATATCCTTACGGACCTGCTCCTGGTCAGATGCTTAATGCCATGGCATGCCAATGTCAAAAAACGGCTGGTCAAAACACCGCGGTACTATATCCGGGACAGCGGCATCCTACACCGTCTGCTGGGAATTGAACGATATGATGCCTTGCTCTCCAATCCGGTCCTTGGCAAGAGCTGGGAGGGGTTTGTTGTGGAAAATATTCATTCCGTACTGCCCCGCCGGGCTGAAACATATTTTTACCGGACCGCTGCAGGCGCAGAAATTGATCTGGTTATCAAACTGCCGTCATCCCAAATCTGGGCTGTAGAAATAAAATATGGCACCGCGCCCAAAATAGGCCGGCATTACAGCGCAATTTGTGATGATGTGGGTGCTGCCCGAAAATATGTTATCTACGGGGGAGAGGATGAATTTCCCATTAGCACCGATGTGACGGTCATCTCTTTGCCGCGGTTTATGAAAAAACTTGAGGGGATGGGGGATGGGGCCACACCTTACAACCAGGGCAACTGAACTGCCGGGGCACCTTAATCCCAGGTCTCCCGGGAAATATGACGATATCCTCATCATCGACTTTGAGGCGGTGCCGGATGGGGATATCTTTCATATGGGGGCGGTTCTCAACGACCAAACCTTTGAACGAAAAGACATAAAAGACAGCAAAGAAGCCCTGGAAAAGCTGGCAGAGTTCTCGTCCAATGCCGACTGTATCTTAGGGCACAACATCCTCAATCATGACCTGGCCCTCATAAAAAAAATATGGCCTGACTCCCCTTTGCTGCAGCTGCCGGTCATTGATACCCTTTACCTGTCGCCTCTGGCCTTTCCGGAAAACCCTTACCACAAGCTGGTTAAAGGGTATAAGCTGGTCAAAAGCAGCAAAAACAACCCCATCGCCGATGCAAAGCTTGCCTGGACAGTTTTTGAGGACCAGATGGCGGCCTTTTCCCGATTCAATGAAGACCATCCCGGGTTGATGGCCTTTTATGCTTTTGCCTTTGGAGGCGACCGGGCCACTTCCCCAAACCGCCCAACGGCCGGGATCCATGACCTGTTTGCCTCCTTTTGCGGCACCGTCCCGGATGCGGATGAGGCAAAGCAGTTGTTTTTGGACCAGTGCCGGGATGCCGTATGCACCACGGCCTTTGACGCCGTCTGGGATGAAATCCGGGAAAGCCCCGCCCAAAGGCCGGTGCTTGCCTATGCCCTGTCCTGGCTCAGGGTGGCCGGCGGCAACTCCATTATCCCGCCCTGGGTCAAGCATGAATTCCCTGAAATTGGCCCTGTCATTGAACGGCTCCGGTACGCCTGCGGCAGCAGCGACTGCCCCTGGTGCCGGGAAAACAACGACTCTGAAAAGCTGTTAAAAAAATACTTTGGATTTGACGCCTACCGGACCCTTGCCGACGGCCGGGATCTTCAAAAAGAGATTGTCGAATCCAACCTCGGGGGAGACTCTTTGCTGGCCATCCTGCCCACGGGCGGGGGCAAATCCATCTGCTACCAGATTCCCGCCCTTCACCGGTACCACCGCACCGGTGAACTGACCATTGTCATTTCCCCGCTCAAGGCCTTGATGAAAGATCAGGTGGACAACCTGAACAAGGCCGTGGGCGCTGATTTTGCCGGAGCGATCAACGGCAGCCTCACCCTGCCCGAACGGGGAGAAATCATGGAAAAGGTCCGGCTCGGGGATATCGGGATCCTGTATATCTCACCGGAACAGCTTCGAAATTTCAGTGTGGCCGAGCTGATCCGCTCCCGGGATACCGGGGCCTGGATCTTTGACGAGGCCCACTGCCTTTCCAAATGGGGCCACGATTTCAGGCCGGATTACCTGAGTGTGGCCGATTTTATCTATGACCAGCACAAAAAAGACCGCCGTCTGCCCCTGATCGGCGCATTCACGGCCACGGCCAAAAAGGACGTGATCCAGGAAATCACCGGCCATTTTAATGAAAAGCTTAACCTTGACCTGGTCCATTTCATCAGCGGGGTCCAGCGGGAAAACTTAAGTTTCCAGGTCTGGCCGGTCACCCAGAATGAAAAAAGCGATGTGATTTTCAATTGTCTTAAAGAGGCCCTGGCCGATTCCGGCGGCAGTACCCCTGGCAGTGCCATTGTCTACTGCGCCACCACCAAAGCCACGGAAAAACTCAGCGCATTCTTAAATGAAAGAGGGATTGCGGCCCAGGCCTTTCACGCCAAAAGAAGCGAACCGGACAAACGAAACATCCAGGACGAATTTATTGCCGGCGCTATCCCGGTAATCTGCGCCACCAACGCATTCGGCATGGGAGTGGACAAAAAGGATATCCGCCTGGTCATCCATGCCGACATCCCGGGCTCCCTTGAAAATTACCTCCAGGAAGCGGGCCGGGCCGGCCGGGACACAAAGCCTGCCGAATGTATCCTGCTGTACGAGCAGGACGATATTGAAAACCAGTTTTCCCTGAACGCCTATTCCAAATTAAGCTTAAAAGAGATTAAAAAAATCCTTTCTGTCTTAAAGAAAAGAGGGGAAAAGACCCCGGAAATTGTGATCACCCCCGGGGAGATCATGCGCCTGATCGGATCTTCTGATTTTGGAGAGAACGATGCAAAAGCCAGGACCGGGGTCAGCTGGCTTGAACGCAAAGGGTTTATCAAACGCTCCTTTAACCAGACCCTGTTCTTCACGGGAAGCCCCATTGTCCGGGACATGGAAGAGGCAGAAAAGAAGATTGCAGCCCTGAACCTTTCCAAGGTCAAAACCCGGATATACCGGACCATCCTTTGCACCTTGTTCAATGCGGATAAAGATGCCCTGCTGTCTGCCGACATCATTGTGGCCAATTTAGGGCAAATCGAAAACCTGCCCGACCAATACTTAGATCCCCGGCAGGTCCTTGGCCTGTTATCTGAAATGACCCGGGCCGGGCTGATCCGGGAAGGGGTGGTCATGACCGCCTTTGTCACCCCAAAGGGACCCAAAAGTTCCCTTAAAATTTTAAAGGCGTTCATGGAGATTGAAAATCAGATGCTTGATCTGATGATTCAGATGTCCCCGGATGCGCAAGCCTCACCGGACACACCGGACCTGGTCAACCTTCGCCTCATGTCCCAGCGTCTCAAAGACAGTGGATTTTCCCAGGTCAACACCGATATTGCCGGAAAAGTACTGCGGGCCATTGCAGGCGACAAGGGGGACAACCAGGGAAGAAGCCTTAAAATCGCCGGCCGCAAAGGGTCGGAACAGCTCATGGTTTACGTCAACTTTCCCTGGCAGGAGATCAAAAAAAGGATCCAGCTGCGCCACCACTGCGCCGGGGTCTGCCTTGAGGTGATCATCGGCTCCCTGTCAAAACCCCTCCAGCAGGGCCGGGCCCAGGTCATGGCCGAGTTTTTTTTATCCAAGATCATCCAGGCCATGCAGGCAGATGTGTTTTTGTCCGGCTACACCGGCAATCACCAGGCCCTGATCGAAAAAAGCCTGTTGTTCATGCACGACATGAAGGTGATCACCTTGCAGAACGGCTTAGGGGTGTTCCGCCAGGCCATGACCCTGGAACTGCTGGATCAGGGACGGAAGCGGCAATACACAAAGGGCGATTTTGAAGCTTTATCCCAGCACTACGGCCAGAAGAACGTCCAGGTCCATGTCATGGAAAAGTATGCCCGGACCGGCCTTGAGAAAATCAAAACCGCCCTGGGGTTTGTCAGCGATTATTTTTCCTCCTCCTATGATGCCTTTATCCAGAAGCATTTCCCCGATGAAAAAGAACTGATCCAGACCGCCATGACCGCCCAGGCCTTTAAGACCATTGTCCAGTCCCTTGAAAACCCGGACCAGGAGGCCATTGTGGCGGCCCCGCCGGACACCAATCTTTTGGTCCTTGCAGGCCCCGGGTCCGGCAAGACAAGGACCGTTGTCCACCGCTGCGCCTGGCTGATCAAGGCCAGAAGTGTTGATCCCTCCTCCATCCTGGTGCTGTGTTTCAATCACCAGGCCATGATCGAGCTTCGAAAGCGAATCCGGGCACTGGTGGGCAAACGGGCCGGCAGCGTAACGGCCATGACCTATCACGGGTTTGCCATGCGCCTGACCGGCCGCTCTTTTCTGGATGGGGTAAAACGGCCTGAAACCTGCGAGACTGAAGGGTTTGACACCATTATTGAAGAAGCGGTTAACTTTTTAAACGGAAAAAAGGAAATCGCCGATATTGATCCGTCAGAGGCAAGACAGGTTCTGCTGGCCCGGTACCGGTATATTCTGGTGGACGAATACCAGGACATTGATGATGGCCAGTACCGGTTTATCTCGGCCCTGACGGGAAGGCTTGAACAGGACCGGGACGCTAAAATATCCATCATGGCCGTGGGGGACGATGACCAGAGCATTTACGGTTTCCGGAAGGCCAATGTCAAATTCATAAAGCAGTTCCAGGAAGATTACCAGGCCCAAACCTTCTGCCTTACGGAAAACTACCGGTCTTCTTATCCTATTATCCAAGCATCCAACGCCTTTATCGCCCAGAATAAAGATCGGATGAAAACCGGCCAACCCTGCCGGATCAACCGCAAAAGAAAATCGTTTGAAAAAAAGGCCCGTGAATTCACCGGTAGAGAACTTGTCCAGGTGGTCCATGTTAAAGACACGACCTCCCAGGCCGTTTTTGTTGCCCGGACCATCAAGAATCTGGTGGCCGGATCACGGGATCTAAATTACAACGATATGGCCGTGGTTTCCAGAAACGGCCTGGGATATCCTTTCCTGGTATCCGTGAGAATGGCCCTGGCCGGAGAAAATATCCCCTTTTCCCGCGCCATCAATGCCGGTTCCGGGTTCCCCCTGTTTAAAATCAGGGAAATACAGACCCTGATCCGGTATCTGGAAAAGCATCAAGATGAAAGCAAAACCCCGGCGGATTTAAAACGGGAAGCCATGGGGCTGTTTGAGCAGCAAAACAGCTGGACGGATCAGGCGGCACAACTGCTTGACGCCTGGTGTGAGATCAATTCGGATATGGACATCTCCGTTGCCCGGGCCAGGGATTTTGTGATTGAAACCCTGGTGGAGGAGCGGCGGGAACACCAGACCGGGACCGGGGTTTTCCTGGGCACGGCCCACAGTGTAAAAGGAATGGAATTTCCCTATGTGTTTATTCTGGACGGCGGCTGGACCTCCCATGATATTGAAGAAGAGCGCCGGCTGTTTTACGTGGCCATGACCCGGGCCATCCGGGGTGTCTATATGGTCAAAGTTCAAACCTTTGCCAACCCCCATGTCCCCTGCCTGGAACAAAACGAGTTCGCCCGTGTTGCTAAGGCAGAACCATCAGCAATACCAGAGTTCAATGAATCTTGGACCATCTCCATTTTGGGGCTTGAAGACCTGTTCATTTCCTATGCCGGCCTGTTCCCCCAGGGGCATGATATCCACCACGCCATTTCTGAGCTTCAGCCTCTGGACAGGGTCTGCCTGGTGGAAGAAAAGCACCATATTTTTGTGAAGGACCGGCAGGGCCGGATCATTGCAAGGCTTTCAGCCAAAGGGCGGACCGTATGGCAGGAGCAGATCCACGCCATCCGCTCTGCCAAGGTTCTGGGCATTATCCAGCGCCGCAAAACAGACAATCCGAACCATGACGGCTCTGCGGAAAGAACCGATGAATGGGAAATCCCTATCGTGGAAATTCTTCATGACCGACAGGGGCAGACTGGATACACGAGTGGTGATTCCCATGTGCCCCCTTTCGTTTATGGGAGGAAAGGCCATGGCAAGATTATCTCCAGTCTTTGACATTAATGGACACCCCTACGTCCTTCTTACTCCCCAGCTGGCCGGAATAGAAACCTCTGATATGGGGCGGGCTGTTTCAGACCTGTCCGGGCAGAGGACAGATATCATTAATGCCCTGGATTTTCTTTTCACAGGGATTTGAATCCTTACGCTATCTGTTTTTTAAACATCGTCCGGGAGGGTTTGTAAACGGGCTGCACTTCCTGATCCGCACCCGGATTTTGTGTCAGTTTTTTTTATAACCTGTAAAACTCCTCAAACCTCTCTCCCCCTTGTCTTTTCATCTTAAATGTAAAGGGGGGAACAAGGTCCGGGCCGGGCAACCCACACCCAACCCCCTTAATTTATATCCATTTACAAATAAAGGCGTCTCTTTCCCGCCCTTCGAAAAACGCGGGCTGCCCGGCTCCGGAGCACTGGCATATCATTTGCAAATTTTGTTTGACAGGCCTTGGCAATACGCCGGTTTTTTTTGCTGTATTAATCAGCCTGGATGTTTAACCGGATAACGGGCAGACCTTTTTTAAGGAAAAGTGGTTTATGGGTACTGGAAGTTGGGGTTTTAAATAACGGCAATTTTCTTTTTATATTTAATCTTCAGGGGGGTGAACAATGGAACATAAAAAGCCAGATAACGGTTTTAGATTTTTTCTGCTTTCAGTTCTGCTTATTGCTCTTGTTTCTCTTTCATCTGCATGTTCAAACAATAAAGACAGTCAAGAAAAACCTTATGAATTAAAATTTGCACATCATGAGCCGGCCAGCAGCGATAAGGGCAAAATGTTTCAGGCATGGGCTGATGAGGTGAATGCCGCTGCAAAAGGCAAACTGATTATTACCGTTTATCCGAGCGGTACGCTGGGGTCGGTTGTTGACGGTATGAACATGGTCAATAACGGTATTTGTGACATCCTCTGGTCATTTACCGGTTTTTTTAATAAAGAATTCACCGCAACCGATGTCATGAGCCTGCCCATGCTGGGATTTGAAAACACGGTGCATACCGTTGATGCCTTCTGGGAACTGTATGATAAACGGCCTGAAATCCAGAAAGAATTTGAAGGTCTTAAAGTGCTGGCCCTTTATGCGCATCCACCGGCGGTATTGGGTACGGATAAAAAAGTAACCTGTGTTGATGACATAAAAGGGCTTAAGATTCGTGTTCCCACAGGCCCTGCAACTCAGGTGATCAAAGAGTGGGGCGCCATTCCAATGACCATCCCTACGCCGGATATCTACCAGTCCCTTGAAAAAGGCGTAATCAACGGCTATGTCTTTGACTGGGCCGGCATTCCAGGGTTTAAACTTCAGGAACCCACCAAATATTTTCTGGATATCAAGCTTTATGCCGGCCCGATGTTTATTGTAATCAACGAGAAAAAATGGAACGGCCTGCCTGAGGATCTTCAGAAAATTATCGAAGAACATTCATACAAAAAACTGTCCATGAGCATTGCCGAAAATCAGGACCAGGTGGTCAGCGCCTTTATTGCTTTAATGCAGAAGGAAGGCAAGACCGTTATCTTTCCGGATGAGAAACAGCTTGCCGGTTTCAAGGTGGCTGCCGATAAAGTCGTGAAACAGTGGATTGCCGAGATGAACGCCAAAGGGGCTGATGGACAGGGCCTGTATGATGCCGCACTTGATGTGGTGAAAAAATACAAAAAATAAACGGCCATCTTCCTTTAAATAAAATTGACTGCCGGATTGTATACCCTATTTCCGGCAGTCAATTTTACCCCTAAGCCACCGCAAAACCATGAAGGAGGCTGTTTTGACTTCATTATCAAATACATTAAAAAAAATAAGCCGTATCGGGTATGTCATCAGCGCCAGCGGCGTTGTTCTTATTATGGCGCTGATATCTGCTGATATCCTGTTGCGCACAACCATTAATGTTTCAATTCTCGGCTGTTATGAAATTATTGAGGTCATCATGTCCATCTGCGTTTTTATGTCTTTTGCCTATACACAGACTAAAAAAGGGCATGTTCATGTCACCATGCTGATCAGCAAACTGCCGGCAAAAGCGCGATTTATCTGCTTTTCGCTGACCAGCCTGCTGTCAACGGCTCTGGCCGGGGCAATTGCTGTTGCCGCCTTTTATCAGGGACTGGAAATCATCAGAAAAGGAACCAGTACCGGCGTTCTTGCCATACCGTATTTTCCTTTTTATTTCGTTGAAAGCCTGGCCATGGCGCTGTTTACCCTTGTTCTTTTAGGGGACAGCATACAGGCGTTTATGGCCATTTTTAATCCGAACGTGGCTGAAGAAGTAGAAAGCACATGGACCTCTTGATTACGGGAGTGAAATCAATATGAGTGTAACATGGGTTGGTGTCATCGGAATTTTAGCCCTTTTAATCCTGCTGGCCATGGGCATGAATATCGGACTTACCATGCTGATTGTAGGGTTTACAGGATTTGCGTATATTGTTGGCATTCAGGCGGCCATGGGGCTGTTAAAAACCGTTCCATTCACAAATGCCGCAAATTACGCGTTAACCGTTATCCCTCTCTTTGTTCTGATGGGGCAGTTTGCCTTCCATTCGGGAATGAGTGAGGGATTGTATAATTCAGCCCATAAGTGGCTGGGACGGCTTCCCGGAGGCCTTGCCTGTGCGACGTTAGGCGCCTGTGCCGCATTTGCAGCGATATGCGGCTCAACGGCGGCTACGGCAGCGACAATGGGAACGGTAGCGCTCCCGGAGATGAAACGGCACGGATATGATGCCGGCCTTTCCACTGGAAGTATCGCAGCGGGGGGAACCTTAGGGATACTGATTCCGCCCAGTACCGGTTTTATACTGTATGGCATTATTGCAGAGCAGTCTATTGGACGTCTTTTTGCTGCCGGGGTTTTTCCAGGTTTGGTGCTTGCCGTATTTTGTATCATCACCGTTGTTATCCGGGTTAAAAGAAATCCCAAACTCGCTCCTTATACGGAACGCTTTTCTTTAATTGAAAAAATTAAGTCCTTAAAAGGGGTCATCGGGGTATTGATTCTTTTTATATTTGTTATCGGCGGTATGTTTTCAGGGCTTTTTACGGCCAATGAAGCCGCCGGAGCCGGTGCTTTTATTGCGTTTATCCTGATGGCTGTCAGTAAAAAACTGACCTGGAAAAGTTTTTCAATGGCCTTAGAAGATACCATATTGACGACCTCCATGATTTTTTTAATACTGATTGGCGCTTATATATTCGGATATTTTCTAACGGTAACCAAAATCCCGGTAACCCTGGCCGCTTTTGTTGAAGGTCTCAATGTAAGCAGATATGTAATTTTGTTATTTGTCATTATTGTATATACGGTCCTTGGCTGTATTATGGACTCTCTTGCCATGGTGATGCTGACCGTTCCCATTTTTCTTCCGATTCTTGTCGGCCTTGATTTTGATCCAGTCTGGTTCGGTGTTGTTGCCATTATGGTTATGGAGCAGGGGCTTATTACGCCGCCAGTGGGTTTAAATGTTTATATTATGTCAGGGGTGGCAAAAGGGGTGCCGTTGACGGTTATCTTCAAAGGGGTGGCGCCTTTTATTTTGGCCATACTAAGTGCTATTGTGGTGATGATACTTTTTCCGCAAATCGCACTGTTTCTTCCGAATCTGCTTTATAATTAGACCACAATATTGATATAAAAGAGTTATCTTGAACCAAAATTTTTTACAGCACCGGGCGCGATGCTTCCCTTCGGCCCCAAAAGGCGACCCTGGGCAAAAATGCCGGGTCAAACCCTATAACGACGACACCATAATTTCAGGAGTGTAACACCATGCGTTCTTCTTTTCCCATATTGACCGCAGATGAAGCGGCCGCATTTGTCAATGATCAGGATACGGTCTCCTTCTCAGGATTCGGACAGGCCGGGGAGGCCAAGGCGGTTCCCCTGGCCCTGGCAAGGCGGGCCCAGGAGCTTCATGGAAAGGGACTGCCCTTTGCCATGCGCATACTGACCGGGGCATCCTCAGGAAGGGTCATTGATGAGGTGCTGGCCGAGGTGAATGCGGTCTGCTGGCGGGCACCCTACCAGTCCGGTAAGGCCCTGCGCAACCAGATTAACAGCCAGAAGGTGGAGTATGTGGACATGCACCTGTCCCATGTTCCCCAGACCATGATATCCGGTTTTCTGGGCAGGGTAAATTTTGCCATTGTGGAGGCCAGTGAAATCACCCCTGACGGCAGGGTTTTCCTGACCACGGGCATTGGCGGCAGCCCCGCCTTTCTCAAATATGCCGATAAGGTGATCATTGAGATCAACACCAAACAGTCCAGCCGGTTAAGGGAATTTTCCGATATTCTGGTCATGCCCAAGCCGCCCCACAGGGACCCCATCTCCATACTCAGCCCCCTGACCCGGATCGGCGTGCCCTATGCCAGTGTGGACCCCAAAAAAGTGGTGGCAGTTGTGGAAAACGATCAGCCGGACAGCTCCGTCTCCTTTGCCCCCCCCAATGAGGCTGGACTGAAAATCGCCGAACACCTGGTCCAGTTTCTGGCTGAAGAGCGCCAAAAAGGGCGTATTCCCCCCAATTTTCTGCCCCTCCAGTCCGGGGTGGGCAATGTGGCCAACGGGGTAATGGCGGCGTTGGGAACCCATCCGGATATCCCGCCCTTTACCATGTATTCGGAAGTGTATCAGGACTCCTTAGTGGACCTGATGGAAAACGGGCGGCTGACCGGTGCCAGTGCCACGGCCCTGACCCTGACCCCTGCCGCCCTTAAACGGATCGTGGGCAATATGGATTTCTTCAGCGATAAAATCGTGCTGCGCCCCCAGGAGATCTCCAATCATCCCGGTATCATCCGCAGGCTCGGGGTGATTGCCATGAACACCGCCATAGAAGCGGATATCTACGGCAACGTGAACTCCTCCCATATTTACGGTATGGACATCATGAACGGCATCGGCGGGAGCGGCGAATTCACCCGGAACAGCTACCTGTCGATTTTCATGACCCCGTCCATCGCCAAACAGGGCAAAGTTTCCGCCATTGTTCCCATGTGCCCCCACATTGACAACAATGAACATTCGGTCCAGGTCCTGGTCACGGAACAGGGATTGGCGGATTTAAGAGGGCTTGGCCCCATGCAGCGGGCTCATAAGATCATCGAAAACTGCGCCCACCCCATGTATAAGGACTATTTGAATAAATATATTGAAACGGCACGGCCGGGCCATATCCGGCACAACCTGTCCAGATGTTTTGAGCTGCACGAAAACCTGATGAATACGGGGCAGATGTTGCCATAAAAGCGGAGACCGGAAACTGGAGACGGGAGACCGGAAGCCCCTTTCGGGTGTACGTGACATCCGGTCTCCTTTCCTCCCGTTTCCTTTCTTTTAATATTTCCTTGCATCCAAAAATTTACAGCGATATACAGTAGAAAAGCCGATATTAGATAACATTATCCTCTTTAGCGACTGCTCCTGTGAAAGCTCCCGGCATTCAAAATTCGCTGCAGGCGAACAGGGGAAAGTACCCCCTTAAAACCGTATGCAGCAGCGATATAGTGTCTGGCCGGAAACCCGTGTTTGGGCTCTTTAGAAGAGCCGTTCAAACACCATATAAATCATCCCGGATGAACCGGGATAAGGACTATACCTGTTGTGGTCCGGCCAAGAATTAATATATGCCCGTCCACAGCCGGTATCAAGGAGGGCGTCACATGGCTTTTACACAAAGCACTTTAAGAAAAAGTGTGGATCCGGCAACCCATAAAATGCTGGATCTTGCCGAGAAACAAGGATTTCAGACCGCCTGGGACCGGTATGAAAAAATGCTGCCCCAGTGCGGGTTCGGCGAATTAGGGGTCTGCTGCCGGATCTGCAACATGGGGCCGTGCCGGATCTGCCCCTTCGATGATTCAGGGCCGCAAAAGGGGGTTTGCGGGGCCACCGCCGATATCATCGTGGCCCGGAACCTGATCCGGATGATCGCGGGCGGGGCCGCAGCCCATTCCGACCATGGCCGGGACCTGGCCCACACCCTGCTGTTAACGGCCCAGGGCAAGAGCGGCGGTTATGAAATCAAAGATGAAACCAAGCTGGCCGCCCTGGCCAAAGAGTACGGAATTGAAACCCAAAATCGCAAAAAAGAAGAGATCGCCCTTGACCTGGCCCAAAGCGTTTATGCAGAATTCGGCAAACAGGAAGGGGTTGTGCAGTTCAGCCGCAGAGCCCCTGAAAAGCGGGTGGATTTATGGAAAAAGGCCAGAATTGATCCGAGGGGCATTGACCGGGAAATCGTTGAAATCATGCACCGGACCCATATCGGGGTGGACAATGATCCGGTCAACCTGATTCTTCAAGGGCTAAAAGCCGCCATTGCAGACGGATGGGGGGGCTCCACCATTGCCACGGAAATTTCAGACGTGCTGTTCGGCACCCCGTCACCCGTCCGGTCCAAGGCCAATTTAGGGGTGTTAAAGCATGACCAGGTGAACATCATCGTCCATGGCCATGAACCGGTTTTATCGGAAATGATCGTTGCCGCATCCCGGGATGAAGCACTGCTGGCCCGGGCCACCGCCGCCGGGGCCAAGGGAATCAATGTGACCGGCATGTGCTGTACGGGCAATGAGATCATCATGCGCCACGGCATCCCCATTGCCGGCAATTTCCTCCAGCAGGAACTGGCCGTGATCACCGGTGCGGTAGAGGCCATGATCGTTGATGTCCAGTGTATCATGCCGGCCCTGGGCGACCTTTGCGAGTGCTTTCATACAAGGTTTATCTCCACCTCCCCCAAAGCCAAATTCCCGGGCGCCGAACACATGGAATTCAACGAAAAAGAGGCCATGGACATTGCTAAAAAAATCGTTGGTGCGGCCGTGGACAACTATCCGAATCGAAATCAGGACAAGGTGTTTATCCCTGAAGACCAGACCGAATGCATGGTGGGGTTCAGCACCGAGGCCATTGTCAATGCCCTTGGCGGCACCCTGGATCCTTTGCTTTCCGCCATCAAATCCGGGGCAATCAAAGGCATTGCCGGGGTGGTGGGGTGCAACAATCCCAAAATTAAACATGATCACGGGCACGTGGAACTGGTCAAAGAATTAATTAAAAACAATGTCCTGATCGCCACCACCGGCTGTAACGCCATTGCCTGCGCCAAGGCAGGGCTCATGCTCCCGGAAGCCGCGGCCCATGCCGGAGACGGGCTCAAGGGCGTGTGTGAGGCCTTGGGGATTCCCCCGGTGCTTCACATGGGCTCCTGTGTGGATATCAGCCGGATTCTGACCGTGTGCGCGGCCGTGGCCAATGCCCTGGGGGTGGACATCAGTGACCTGCCCGTGGCCGGCGCGGCCCCGGAATGGATGAGCGAAAAGGCGGTCAGTATCGGGTCTTATGTGGTGGCATCGGGCATTTTCACGGTTCTGGGGACGGTTCCCCAGGTGCTGGGCAGCCCCCTGGTCACCCAGGTGCTGACCAGTGCGGCCAATGATGTGGTGGGCGCGGCCTTTGCCGTTGAGACCGATCCTGTAAAAGGGGCAAAGCTCATGATTGACCATATGGATGCCAAGCGCAAAAACCTTGGGATTTAAAGGAGGGAGCCCATGAACCAGCCAAAAGAAATCTTTGTCAAAGTTGACCGGTGTCTGGGGTGCCTGTCCTGCGTGACGGCCTGTGCTGTTGAGCATTCCCAAAGCAAAACCCTTTTCGGGGCCTTGTCCGAATCCCCGGCCCCCCGGTCCAGGGTTTACGTGGAATGGGCCGCACCGGATAAAAAAGTGCCCATTGTCTGCCGCCAGTGTGAGGATTCCCCTTGCATGTATGCCTGTATCAGCGGGGCCATTACCCGGAACGAGGCCGGTGTGGTCATCACCGACCCGGACAAGTGTATCGGGTGCTGGACCTGTGTCATGGTCTGCCCCTACGGGGTCATCGGCCGTGATGTGAACGGGGCCAAGGCATACCGGTGCGACCGGTGCCCGGACAGGGAAATGCCGGCCTGTGTGTCGGCCTGTCCCACCGGTGCCCTGGTGTATGACACGGTACCGGGGTTTTCCAAATCTGTCAGACAGCATGCCTCCCGGGAAATCGCAAAGGCGGAAGGGGAATGATGTGGAATCAAAGACCAAATACTTGATTGTGGGGGCCAGCGCCGCCGGAATGGCCGCGGCCCATACCATCCGGGCCCATGATCCCACAGGGGGGATCACCCTGGTCACGGATGAGGCAGACCGGCCTTATTTCAGGCCCCTGATCCCCTATCTGGTGTCAGGGAAAAAACAGGCAAAGGACATGGGCATGAGCGGTTTCGGGCCCTATACCCGGCCGGATATCAAAGTCAGAACAAACAGCCGGGTGACCGGGGTTGATCCTGAAAACCGGCAGGCTGTTTTAGCGGATAACACCGACCTTTCCTATGAAAGCATCCTGTTTGCCACGGGAAGCCGCCCCTATATCCCTCCGGAAATTGAAGGAACCCAAAGCGAGGGGGTGTTTGCTTTAAGGACATTGAAGGATGCCAGGGATATGGCCAAGCGCTCCGAAAAAACCCGGCGCGCCGTGCTGCTCGGGGGAGGGCTGCTCAACCTCAAGGCCGCCTTTGCCCTGCTGGAACGCGGCATTAAGGTCACCCTGGTGGTCTTTTCTCCCCAGGTCCTGTCCCAGCTAATGGATCCTGAGGATGCCCAGCTCATCAGAAACGCCCTGGACCAGGCCGGACTGGAAATCAAAACCGGGGCCGCCGCCAAAGCCGTTCTTTCAGACAACAGTGGTGTGACCGGTGTGGCCCTGGACGACAATACCCAGATGGCCTGTGAGATGGTCTGTATCGGCAAAGGGGTAAGGCCCAATGTGGAATTTCTGGAAGGAACCGGCATTCAACTGGAAAAAGGCATTTTGGCTGACCGCTATACAGCGTGCAGCTGCGCCTATGCCTATGCCGCCGGAGACGTGGCCGTTACCCATGACCCGGTAACAGGGGATGCGGTCATGACGGCCCTGTGGACCAATGCCGTTGAAATGGGGCGGTGCGCGGGCCGGAACATGGCAGGGATTAAAACCGTCTATACCGGCACCTTTGGGATTTTAAACGCCACCCAGGTGGCGGATCTTCCTTTTGTGTCCATGGGAACGGTCCATACGGAAAACCGGGGCTTAGAGGTCCACTGCAAAGGGACCAAAGATGCCTACCGGAAAATGGTGTTCAGCCCGGACGGCTCCCGGCTCGTGGGAACGGTTCTGGTGGGAGACATCACCAATGCCGGCCTGTACCGCCATGTGATCCAGGAAAGAATGGACACCGAAAGGATCAAACCGCAGATTATTGACCATACCCTTCACTGGGGAAATCTGATCCGGTGAACATGTAACAACCCATTGAGGCCATGTCCGCAAATCGTGGGCATGGCCCACTCCTACCCAAAATCGAAACGGGTTTCAAAATCGTTCGATTTCGACAATTAAGTAAGGAGTATGCCTTGCCGGGTTATAAATGCGGTTTGCATGGAGACTCTCATTCCATGGCTTGACTTTCAGGCCAAAGATTCTATTCTATACACTTTCATGCAGCATGGGCTGTGTTTAAAAACCGCCCCCAATGATGCGCATTAAAGGACCCTGCTTATGTATAATGCCAGCCCCCGTAACATCCTGCCTTTTTCTGCCCGGAGTTAATATTGTCTGTTTTTATAAAATCCTTTGCCTTAAAAGGCCGTGGTGGCCGGGCCTGGCTCCGGTGGGGGCTGTTGGCCGTTTTTTCCCTGGTCCTGGTCATGGCCATGGAGCTGCTCCATTTGCCTGCCGCTCTTTTATTGGGCCCCATGATCGCTGCCATTGCCCTGGTGGTTACGGGGGTTGAGTTTACCTTGGCCAACCCCGTGTTTGTCCTGGCCCAGGGCGTGGTGGGCATGATGATTGCCGGCCACCTTCCCCTGAATGTATTTCATGAAATTGCAGCGGACTGGGTGATCTTTCTGGCCGGCACCTCATCCACCATTATCACATCGGCTTTTTTGGGATGGCTTCTGGCACGTACCGGTCTGCTGCCCGGTACCACTGCCATCTGGGGGTCCTCGCCGGGAGCCGCTTCGGTGATGACCCTGATGTGTGAGGATTACGGGGCAGACATGCGGCTGGTGGCCCTCATGCAATATATGAGAGTAGCCTGCTGTGCCCTGTCCACCACCCTTGCGGCCTGGTGTTTGGGGCATACCGGGGCTGCACTGGACCATACCAGCTGGTGGGAGATCAGTTCATGGCCGGGCCTTGTTGTTACAGTGGCCTTAACGGTTGTCTCCCCCCTGCTGGGGGTTCGGTTTCGCATTCCGGGCGGGGCATTGGTGCTGCCTTTGATTCTGGGCATGGCCATCAAAATAACCGGCGTGATCCCCATTGTGCTGCCCCAATGGCTCCTGGCCCTTTCCTATGCGGTTTTGGGATGGGGAATCGGTTTCAGGTTCACACCAAAAGTGTTGCGCCACGCGGCCCGTCTTTTCCCCTATATCCTGGGGGCCATCATCATTCTCATCCTGGCCAACGGGGTTTTCGGGATTGTTTTGATGCACTGGGCCAAGGTGGATTTTCTGACGGCCTTTTTATCCACAAGCCCCGGCGGTGCGGATTCCGTTGCCATCATTGCTGCGTCCACCAATGTAAACCTTCCCTTTGTCATGGCCATGCAGGTCAGCCGCTTTTTAATGGTGCTGCTGGCAGGGCCCCTGCTGGCCCAATGGCTGTCAAAGCCCTAACCCATGACGGCATGACCGCGGTTTTCCAGGGATTTTCCCCCTGAAATAACGGCATGGCAGCGGCAAGCGGTAGCGACAAAAAAAAGGCCGTCACAGCGGCGGATCTGCCCGGCCAGGTCAAACAAGGCTTTGGGCCGGTACCCCCCGACCCCCGGGCCAAGCTGCTCGCTGCGAATGACAACCGGAAGAAACTGCCCGAACCGGATGTCTTTTAACAGGGTAAACATGTCCTGTTTTCGTTTTTGGCCGGTTTTGGTACAGATATCGTCAGGTTCGTTACAATTGGGCGGACAGATAAAATCGGCATGGCTGGCATATACATCGTCGCCTTTCTCCCCCCGCATGGCATTGGGCACCATTGTATCAAAGTCTAGGGAAAGGGGAACCGGCATGACCCGGTCCGGGCCCAGGGTGTTCAGACACCACAGCCAGGCCAGATGAACCGGTACCGCCGGCACCACCCAGCCCACGCTTGAATCCGGCGCAAGGGTTTCACACAAAAATCCTGTGCCATCGCTTTCCACCGTCCGGCACCCGATCTGCCGGGCCGCCTCAAGGCTTGCCCGGTCTAAATCCACCATGGTGATATTCAAAGGCTTGCGGTGGCGGGCCAGCCATTTGGCGGCCCGGAGCCCGAACTTGCCGGCACCGATGATCCATATATTTTCCATAGCTGCATATACCCCGGTAAGTTGTCCCGTTTTTTTAATTTTTTACGCCATGCCAAAGGGTATAGCGATTTGCTCACGGATACAACCCTTAAATACCCGGCGTACCATGCTGTTTGGGAGCGGTCTGCTCAACTGCCAAAAAACACCATGTTCCCGATTGAGGCAAGGCCCCACATGGCAAGGGCATAGTGCCAGTTGCTTTTGAGAATCTGTACGGCCGATGCCTGATACCGGCTCAGCAGGGCCAGGCCGACGCCGGACAAAGGGCTGGTTCCCGTTGAAATCGCCCATGAACTTAAAAAAAGAAAGCCCAGCTGGGATGGATCCGGATTCAGGGGCAGCAACAAGGGGCTTAAAACGGAAATGCTGACCACGGGATGGACCCCGAAAAACCCGATGAAAATAACGATCCACAGAATGACGGAAAACAATTCCGGCGTAAAACCGGCAGAGTGAAGGCTGAGCAGGTCCGGATAAACCCGGATAATGGACTTAATCCCGGTTGAAAAAATCCCGGCTGCCAGAAACAGGGAGAACTGGCTGCCGGTTGAATTCAGCCGGGTCTCGATAAACCGGTGCAGGGTGGAAAGCCTTGGCCGTTCTTTCATAAAGGCCACCGCGCCCGCCGGCGCCACCACACAGATAATGGAAAGCACGTTGATCCGGGGTACCGCAAAGTGGGTCAAAAGGACAAGGCCCGCCAGAAAGAACGGGATCACCAGGCTGTCCGGCCTGAACGGATATCCTGAAAACTCTTCTTTCCTGAAAAAGCCAACCTCCACAACAGAAAAACAGATACCGATGATGCTCATGGTAATCCCCGGGATAAGGGTTTGATGCAACGACATGCCCGGGGCATAGGTCAACGCCACACCAGTGGCAATGAAAAACGGAGACCACCATGCCGCAGCACAAAAGGACCGGGCAAGAATAATCTGCTGATTGTTGTTTAAACGTCCGTTGACCTGAAGCCGGTCTCCAAAGACAAAAAGAACCGAAATGTTAATGACCGAAGCCAGAAGGTGGGTACCGACCGCCGTTTGAACCACAGCGCCCCTGCCTTTGGGCAAAGATTCCATGGCCGGCCGGGTATTGGCCAGGGCAAGAAAGGACACGGCCACGAACATGGCCAGCATGGGCAGGTTAAGGGTGAGAATCTCCCGCCAGGGAAAAACAGCGCCCCGGCTGACCGCCAGAAGGTGAATTCCAATTCCGCTGGCTGCCAGAATCAGGCTTTGGCGCTGGATGCCCCTGGCAAAGGAAGACCACATGACCAGCGGCACCAGCCAGGCGCAGACCGCCTGGGGTACAACGGCAAAGGGAATTGCAAAAGATAAAAGGTACATGGCCAATGTACCGGCAAACATCCATCCAATATAGGGTTTCATTTTTCTTACTTCATATCCTTTGTATGAAAAAACCAAATATATTAATAGACAAGCCCATGAAGTTCAATGAAATTTTGAATTATTGGCACAGGATCAGATAAAGGCCAAGGTGAATTTGGCCCCTTTTGCCATTCGCACAGATGCCGGACCTGTGATATATTGGGGTTCAATATATATAAGGCCTGAAAAAAGCTTAACATATGAAGACAGAACTGATTCCGCCTGAAAAAGACCCTTTGGGACAGATGTTGTCCGAATACCTGGCAGGGGATAAAGAAGCTTATGTCCAGGTGGCGTCTCCGGATTTTGAGATGTCGAAAATGGCCGGGGAGCTGATGTTCCGGTCCTGGTATCGTATGGAGCCTATAGAGCAAAAAGCCCTGGACCTGTGCCGGGGAAAGGTGCTGGATATCGGGGCCGGCAGCGGCTGTCACAGCCTGGTACTCCAGGCCGTGGAAACCCTGAATGTGACGGCCATGGACATCTCGCCGGGATGCGTTGGGGTCATGGAGCAGCAGGGCATCAACCAGGTCTGTCAGGACAGTCTTTTCACCCATGACGGAGGCCCCTATGATACCCTGCTCATGCTCATGAACGGCATAGGCCTTTGCGGCAGCATTGAAGGGCTTAACATTTTTCTGCAGCGGGCGGCATCGCTTTTAAACCCGGGCGGACAGATCCTGGCCGACTCCACAGACCTTGCCGTTCCCTATACCGGGGCCATGGCATCACGCCCTGACCAGCCTTACTTCGGGGAAACCCGGTTTGCCATATCTTATAAACAGATGACCGGTGATCCCTTTGACTGGCTGTATATTGACTTTTCCACCCTGGCGTTCTACGCCGATTTTCACGGCTGGCGATGCACCAAGGTGGTGCAAAACAAAGAAGGCAAATACCTGGCAAAGCTCACTAAATTTAAGGATATACCTCGGGAATAAACGTCTGGTCCGTCAGGGGTGGACGAATGTACCCCTGGTTCTTCTGCCGGGGCGGCAGCTTGATCGTTTTGGGCGTTAAATCCTCATAGGGAATCATGCTTAACAGGTGGCTGATCACATTGAGCCTGGCGTGCCGTTTAACGTCAGCATTGACCACGTACCAGGGGGCCTGTTTGATATCCGTGTATTTAAACAGCTCATCCTTGGCCTTGGAATACTCCACCCACCTTTTACGGGACTCCAAATCCATGGGACTGAGTTTCCACTGCTTGAGGGGATCATGGATGCGGGCCTGGAACCGTCTCTCCTGTTCCTCGTCACTCACGGACAGGTAATACTTGATCAAGATAATTCCCGAGCGGACCAGCATTCTTTCAAATTCCGGGCAGGAGCGCATGAATTCCCGGTATTCTTCTTCCGTGCAGAACCCCATCACCCGCTCAACAAGGGCCCGGTTGTACCAGCTTCGGTCAAACAGCATCATTTCTCCGGCGGCCGGCAAATGGGCGGTATACCGCTGAAAATACCACTGGGTCTTTTCCTTTTCCATGGGGGTGCCAAGGGCCACCACCTTGACGACTCGGGGATTGAGCCGATCCATGATCCGTTTGATGGTGCCGCCCTTTCCGGCCGTATCCCGTCCTTCAAAGATCACCACCACCTTCAGGCCTTTATGCTTGATCCATTCCTGAAGTTTAACCAGTTCCACCTGAAGCTTGGCCAGTTCATCTTCATATCGGTCCCGCTTCATTTTTTCGGGCGGTTTTCCGGGCGTCTCGTTTAAGGTTGCCTCTCCGTTAAGCCCGTTTAACGGCTGGCCGGCTGTCTCCGGCTCATGCTTTTTCCCATTATCGGCTGCGCCTTTTTTCTTTTTAGACATGGTTCCCTCCCCACGCGAAAACAAAAAACAATTCTATTCTCCGATAATCTTCACCAGAACCCGTTTTCTGCGCCGGCCGTCAAACTCCCCGTAGAAGATCTGTTCCCAGGTCCCAAAATCCAGTTTCCCGTCGGTGACGGCCACCACCACCTCCCGGCCCATGATCTGCCGCTTCATATGGGCATCGGCATTGTCCTCGCCCACATTGTGCCTGTACTGGCTGACCGGGGCATGGGGGGCCAGTTTCTCCAGCCAGACATCATAATCATGATGAAGCCCTGATTCGTCATCATTAATAAACACGGACGCCGTGATGTGCATGGCGTTGCACAGCAGCAGCCCGTTTTGAATCCCGCTTTGGGCCAGGCATTCCTCAATATCAGGGGTGATATTAATAAACGCCCTGCGGCCGGGCACCTCAAACCAGAGTTCTTTTCTAAAATGTTTCATATTCTGATGCCTGCTTATGTTTCAGCGATAGCTGAATAGTTACCGTTATTTGAGCTTTTTGTTTCCCCATCGAAATTCGGGTTTCTCCCCCTTTTTCCAGCAAATGAAAATCAACAGGGCAGACAATATCATCACATATATGACATAGAGCCCGGCGCCAATGGGAGAGGTTGCCATTAAAAGACCGCCCGCTAACAGCAGAACAAAGTACAATAAGTATACCAGCCACCCCTGCCATGTTATGGGCAGTCCCCAGCCAATGCCGTAGCTCATTGCGGGAAACCATATGGTCTGTTTCTTTTTATCCATAGGCCTTTGGGGAAGTTAATTTGAATCTTTCATGGTCTGTTTAATCATCATACCCTTTGCCGGTATATTTCTTTAAAAAAAACGCTCAAAATGATGATAAAAAAAATCCCGCCTCATAGGGCCGGCCAGACAACAGGAGACTGAGAAAATATTTTTAAGCCATGGCCTACTGGATACCATACCATGGCCAATGAAAAAATATCAATTTGAAATAAAAAAAGGCAACGGCCTTGTCAGAAACGCTGTCCTTTATGGCGTAAGCATTTATAATCTGTTCTATTTTATTCTTTTTTTTAGTATAAGACCCATTAGACCAAAACCCCATAGGATCAATTGTTCCTTGATCTTGCGAAACAGAATACAGACTGATTTCAAGGTGAACAACAGATTCTTGAACTTATGGCTTACCCCCTCAGGTACAACCAATCGATTAAAATGGGACTTAGCTTGTATCCTATCAACCGAATAACGAATGAACCGCAACCATTATGAAAACAGGTAATATACAAAAAAAACTAGCCGGGCTAAAGGACAGTAAATTTTCAGGAAACCCTTTGTATTTCTTATTGATTATTTCAGGAGCAATTTTCTCTTCAGAATTCATAATCATGATGTTTTTTCACTATCTACCACATCTACCGGCTTATCAGGAAGCTTTTTTGGATGCCTTCATATTGACAGCTATTGTGTTCCCCGTACTGTATTTATTGGTTTTTCGACCCTTAACAATCTATATCAGGATTGGCAAAGAGACAG
This sequence comes from uncultured Desulfospira sp., assembly GCA_963663165.1. Classification (GTDB taxonomy): domain Bacteria; phylum Desulfobacterota; class Desulfobacteria; order Desulfobacterales; family Desulfobacteraceae; genus Desulfospira. Next base: position 3,966,092 of record OY760175.1, read on the forward strand.
AAAAGGAAAAAAACAGCCTCATTGATAAACTTCAAAAGGCTCTGGATGAGGTGAAAACCCTCCAGGGAATAATCCCGATTTGCAGTTCATGTAAAAAAATCAGAGACGATGAAGGATATTGGAACCGGATTGAGTCGTATATGGAAAAAAGAACTGATGCCCACTTCAGCCACAGCATCTGCCCGGAATGTGAAAAAAAACTTTATAGCGATGAGGACTGGTTCAGAAAAAAAGATTTTAAATAACGGCTCTACAAAGACATTTATAGCCAAGAGATACGGTTGTTCTCTCCCAAACTTGCATAATTGGACACGGAAAAATGGAATCCAAATTAACAAATAGGCATCGAACAACTCAAACTCTGCTTCTTCAAGAAATTCAAGAATCATTGATTAAGTCTACGGTCTAAATCAGAAAAAACTTCACTGGCTGGTCGCGAACCAGCTTCCCCCCGGTCATAACGGGCAATACGATTCCTGATTTCCGTATCCCAGGCACGCCTTACATCTTCTGAGGAATAGGGCTCGTTTAACTTCAATAACCGATTTACAAGTGTAAATCTCTGATCTTCCGGAAGCTGACGGGCTTCTTCCAATATTTGATTTATTGAGTTCATAATTTACAATATACCAATCCCCTTTTCATTTGTCATAATATATTAGCTGTTTTAGATACCATGACTTACGGGCCATCTCTTAACAGCAGAAATGCCACGTTGTGCCGGTTTGCAAAAAATCGGATGGTTGCCGCGTCCGATTCTACGCATATAAAAAACCCCTGATCTAAACTTTGTACAAAAGTTTAAATCAAGGGCTTTCGCTATCTAAAAAGGGGTTAACCGAAATCGGCTAACCCCTTGAATTATCTGGTAGCGACGCAGGGATTTGAACTTTTTTAGTAACTATTCAGCAGTGCCTCATCTTCGCTCATTCAGGCCTTCTCACATAGCAAAAGTATGCTACGAAGTCCTGACTAAACAAATATGAAGCACTGATGAACAGTTACGGACCCTGTTGTTGCTTAGTTTTCAGCATTAGCTGAATAGTTACCTTTTTTATTTATACATATCTAATCAAATGGTTACAGATTTTGATTTTAAAAAATACCGTCATAATACCGTCGTTGCGTAGCTGGTTACAGGGTTAATATTTTATAAAGTTGAATTCTGACTTTTCAAACCCGGACACATCATATAGCGGTTGGTGGTTTTAGAAAATTGTCATATCACTACAGTTCATCAGAAGGGATATCCAGGTAAAGAATATTTTTATTGGAATTATCACATTCCATGTTCCAGTGGTATTGAAATCCATCCTCTGTGGTGATCCGGTCACTATCAATGTTAACGGAGTTTAAATGATCATCGCTCATAATGATTTTATCCGGCCACAGCCAGATAGTTATAGCTGCCGCCGTCATCGGTGTGTTCTCAGAATCCGTCTCATCAAAATTAAATTCGTAAGTTAGACTGCGGGTCCATTGTTCCTGTAGCCGTGTTTCATCTTCCGTCAAGATTTCATTGTAAAAAACCTTTATTTCTTTTTTAGCGATGTTGCCGAGGGCATCTTTGACGACCAGCTTAACAATATTCACACCGGCATCAATGCTGATTTCATCAATCTGCCATTCCCAATCCCCTGTGGCAAATCCGCTTTCGCCATTGGAAGACGACCAGCTTATTTCATTAATTCTCAAGCTTTCAAGCCAGGTTTCCTTTTCATTATTTGTTTGATCGGGCGAATTATCCTCATTAGTTTCCCCGCTTAAAGAAGATGTGGCTGAAGTTTCATTTATACTGGATGAAACTACAGTTCCGGACAATGAGGCTATCGATGTGGAATTCGAAAAAAAAGAATTTTGCAGAGACGTACTCTCAACGGCTACATAGGAAGTACAATCGGTCAAGCCATAATAAGTCACGAATACTGCTAAATCGTCAGTATTAAGGTTACCGTTATTGTAGAATGAAATAAAAGCTTTTAAATCGGCACCGTCAATGTCCCCATCCCCGTCAAAATCGCCGGCACATGATCCCCAGAACGCCTTGACTCCATGGGTATTTGAAGTGCTGTAATCAAATACGATCCAACCGACATTCTCTGCCCAGGCCTTGCCCGTGAATATTCCTGTATTCAGATCAATTGAAACACCATAATCCACTGAAGAACAATTGCCTGTATTCTCACAAGAAAAACTTATCCAACCGATGTTTTCTCCCCAGGCATATCCTAAAAGGTTGCCGTAGCTGTCATGCTCCACCCCTCCTGATTCGGGGTCCATTTTAATCCATCCAACATTTTCACCCCAGGCATAACCGGTTAACGCTGTCTCCGTAAGGGTAACTCCGGAGCCAAAAGACGGATTAAAATTAACCCATCCAATATTTTCTCCCCAAGCATAACAGTGGCCGTCATTATGAGGATCTATGTTTTTGGCAAAGCTGATTCCGATAAGCAAAAACAGCAGACAGGCTGAGGCTATGACAGAAACAGGTATTTTTTTCATTTCATCAAACGCCCTTTTTTTCTTATTCCAGCAAGGCCGATAAGGCCTATACATAACAGGCATAGTGTTCCCGGCAATGGGACAAGATAAGCCGAACGAACAGCCAGGCCGTAAGTTAAAACATCTTTGCTAATGGTTCCTTGCCCACCGGTATTAAAACTAAATTCCCAGGTAGATTGAAAATTCGAGTCATAAGCATATTCCGTACCAAATCCGTATCCATTAGAATTTTTTATCAAATAGAGGAAAGGGCCTGTATTATTCAACCCGTACTCGCTTCTTATACTTCCATCAGTATTATAACGACCGACATTCCCGAGGCTTTCGTAGAATAAATGCCCTAACTCGCTGGTAATGATATTATAGCCTCCTGTCGTGGTCCCGTCATAACCCCGTTCAAAAAGGCCATCAACAGCTTCGGGCAATCTCCAGTCACCAGTCCAGGATATATTGAAATCCTCAAAAAATTGGCAGCTCAATTCTTCAGTGTTATTTAAGCTGTCAGCCCAGGCAGTTTGAGTATTATAATCTGACAACCCATGGGTGTAGTCCAGCCAGATCAAATGCTGAACATCGTCATAAATCAGTTGGTATGTCCCGCCATTATAATTTGCCTGGCCGACATAGATTAAGCTTGCCTGGGATACTCCCAATTGGCCTGCTACAAACAATAATGCAGTAAAACTAATTAAAATGTATTTATTCATTTTCTTTCCGCCCCCTTAGCCCAATCGTTAAGAGACATTTTATTTTAGTGTTAATCACGAACCGGCCAGACATACCGTGATCCTGTCTTTAAATAAAAAGAATATGTTGTGCCAGCATTCATATTAACACACCAGGCATAATTCCCTTCAGAATCAAGAATTCGGGAGGTACTTGACCAATATGCACCGTTAACAACATTATTAAACGGGTCTCCTTGATTACATTGATTGTTGCCTTCTGTATTCGAAATACATGGCCCGACAAAAGAAATTGCACGCAAGCTTTCCAGCTCATTGATATTTGGAAGCCGCCAGTCTCCTGCAGAAGAACCGTCCGTAAGAGTTGAATCATCATCTTCCAGGTTGTTACACAGAGTCAGTGCCGTAGCCCAATCCTGAGCGGCCTCAAAATGATTTGCATTCTTCAGCCAAGTTAGTCCGGTAAGTTTGTCTGTCACAGTACCATTATTGTTATCCACGAATCGAGGTTCTGGCCAGGAAACCCCTTTTTGGTAATATCTATCATCATAGTTCAAAAAATGGTCTTCCAAATTTGTCTTAGGAAGAGGCGCATCGGTACAAACCAAATCATCCGTATAAGCAATAAGCTCATCAACTTTAGCAGACAGCTCAGAATTCTTCTGGGATATCTCTTGCAATGAGACCATTGTCGGTTCAGGGCTACTTGGCGGTTCAAGATCCCCTGCCAAGATACCTGCAGGGGATACCAAAATCATAATTGCCAACAAAAGCAGCCTTAATTCTTTAAACCATTCCATCATTCTTCTCCAAATAATTTTGTATGAAAGATTTGAGACCTGGAATATAGAATTTGAGATCTCTTTGGACAAGCCGTTCTCAAATTTAAATCTATCATCATTAGAACGGGTCCCTCACGGGCCATAAAAAAGGCCCTTGCTCAGTGGCGGTTGAATCTTTTATTCTGCCATATATCGTGCCTTCGTCCATGGAAACTATCCAGGCATAAGTTTCGTCGGACATATAAGTAGAACTAGACCAATAAAGGTAATTTTCAATATTATAAAAAGGGTTATCGGATATGCAGGGGTTTGAGTGTTGAAAATTACGCAAGCTTTTTAATTCATTTAAATTAGGCATTCGCCAGTTTCCCTGGACAGACCCGTCTGTGAGATCGCCACCGGCGGCAAGATCATGGCAGGCCTGTATGGCATCCTCCCATTTCAATTGGCCGAAATCGTTTGCATTCCTAAGCCAGACGAGATTTGTAAGATTGTCGGTAACCGTTCCATCCCCATTATTCGTAAATCTTGTTTCCGGAAGTGGAACACCTTTATTTTTATCTGCGTCATCGTGATCTGCAAATATTGTCAACTGGCCGGTTTTCGGCACCGGTGCGTCCCCACAGGCCAAAGCGGCTTCAATCTTATCGAGAATCACCTGGCTTTGTGTATACACATCTTCAAGCGTCATCATTGTAGACCCAGGGCTGCTTGATGGCTCTAAATCCCCTGCTATGATAAAGATGGGGCAATGTAACATCACTAATAGCAGTAAAAGGGCTATCATAATTAGTGCCTGACCGGAAATTGGAACCATCATATTTTCCAGGGGTATCTGGGCTGAAATTCGTTTGAAGTTTCTGTTGTGATATGAATTACTTGTTGCTTTTTACTAATTACTATGTTAATCTAACCCTATAAAATTATATAGGATTTATGTTTTGTGAGACAAGCCAATAGTAATTCAAACTTCAACATTCCATCAGAACTTCGAGGTCGTTTTGCGTAAAATTTTTGAACTACAGATGACATTCGGGCAGACCCCTATCGATCAAATTAAAATTGATATGAGAGCCAGGGATGAAATCCCCAAACTTCTTTTGGGACTCCAACATATCTATTGCGACCAGAGTCTTCGACAAAAAGTTTTTGATATCCTCACGGACATGATCCCAGAAAGTACCGATTCTAAAAATGGACGTCCCGGTATGGACCTGTGGAAGATCCTTGTAATGGGCGTCATTCGGCTCAATTGCAATTGGGATTATGATAAACTCCAGGAAATGGTGAACAACCACAAAACAATAAGGCAGATGCTGGGGCATGGCATGATGGACAATGATATCGCCTACCCCCTTCAGACCCTGAAAGATAATGTCAGGCTTATGACCCCAGATATTCTTGACAAAATCAACACTCTGGTTGTGCAAGAAGGCCATAAACTTCTGATGAAAAAAAAACTTCGGACGATGGAGCCTTGATTGGGCGGTGTGATTCATTCGTTGTAGAAACCAATGTTCATTATCCCACAGATATCAACCTGCTTTTTGATGCAGTCCGAAAAATGATTCAAATTGCCGCTATTATCAGCCAGGACATTGGAACGAGTATGTGGCGGCAATCAGCGTATAATATTAAAGCATTTAAAAAGCTTTATCGAATAGTCCAGCGTTTGAAACATTCCACATCAAAGGATGAAAAGAAAAAGGCCAAAAGAGTCCAGCAAATTATGGATGCCCATACAGCATATATCAAGCTTGCTGAAAAATATATTCAAAAGGCGCGATTGACCGTGGAAATGATACCGGCATCCGATATTATATGTGCAGCCCGAGCTGAAGAATTACAAACATATATCAACTACGCACTTTGGCAAATTGATTTGATCAAACGCCGGGTGTTACAGGATGAAAAGATCCCCCATGAAGACAAGATTTTTTCGATTTTCGAACCCCACACGGAGTGGATTTCAAAAGGCAAGGCCGGTGTTCCCCAGGAATTGGGCTTGCGGGTATGTATCCTGGAGGACCAATATGGCTTTATCCTGCACCACCGGGTGATGGAGAAAGAAACCGATGATAAAGTCGCCGTTGCGATGGTAACATTGGCACAAAGCAAATTTTCTGATCTCAAAGGATGCAGTTTTGATAAAGGGTTTTACTCTCCAGGCAACAAAAAGGACCTGAAGGGCAGATTGGATATTTTGGTGCTTCCGAAAAAAGGCAGATGCAACAAGGCGGAATATGAAGAAGAAACAGCGGAAGATTTCATTCGTTTTAAAAGAAAACATTCAGCGGTGGAATCTGCCATAAACGGACTGGAAAATCATGGTCTTGACAGATGCCCGGATCATGGCATTCAAGGGTTTAAGAGGTATGTGAGCCTGTCGGTTTTGGCAAGAAATCTCCAGATCATCGGGCATCACATACAACAAAAGGGATTAAAAAAGCTGCAAGGGTCTGAACAGCGCAAAGCAGCTTAAAACAGGCCATTGCTTAAAAAAAACACGGCAAACACTACAGTTGCGTCCGGAAAAGGAGAAAGTTGCCGAAAACCGGCAGAGATGGAAGCATTTCTCCCGGTTTGTGATGACAGGAACAACAAAGATTTAAGGTTTTGTCAAACATCGACCCCCTGAAAATTTCAAAATCGGGGTTTCCGGTCAGGCACTAATTATCTTACGAATAGTCATCTTAAGATATCTCCTATCTAAATCTTGTTGAAGCGAATTTTGCTATTTTTTTCTGATATCTAAGCCATCTTGCAAAGTCAAGGTAAATTTTTTTATTGATAGAATTCTAATAAATCAGGATAATAGAAAAGAAATGACCATCAAAAAAAGAGGCAAGCCGATTGTTGGCTCTATTCAAAATCCCTTCTTGAAAACTTCTCATAAATTAACTGAGCAATCATGGTTATAAAACTCAGACCCCAAATCCGAATTCAAATACCAAATCTTGTGGTCCGGTTCAAATCCCCAGATTACATTTTATATATCATCAACCAACCGTAGCAGCTTGCCCAGACGGACACTGTAAATCCCGTGCCACCACTTTTGATTTAATCCAATTCTCAACCTCGGTATCAACCCACCCAACAGACCGGACCCCCAACTTAATTGACTGAGGGAAGGCCCCCGTCTCCATGAGGGAATATATTTGAGACCGGCAAAAGCCGGTTGTTTCCGTTACATCTTTAATTCGCAGTATTTTCATTGTTGAGCCTCTAATTTTCCCCGTTATTCATCGAAAAGCGTCATTTGCCTGGGGTCACTGTTTTTTTTGATTGTCCTGGAGGGCTGTTTCCCGGTAGCAAGCCGGCAAGCCTTTCGCCATGCCTTGTGCCCGCTTGAGGTGCCGCCATACTGAACACGGCTGCAATATTCCTAGTACCCCATGCGAAGGACCTTGTTGACGTATTTTTTGTCTTTGAGGTTCACGCCGTCCAAAAGTTCGGCGACCAGGGCTTTTGCAGGAGTGATCAGGTTAGACATGGATCGCCCCCAAGGAGCTAAAGGGGGGTGAAAACAAAAATCCGGTCGTGGCCTGAAACAACGGCCATGCCGGATTATTTGAAAGCTGATTTTCCATATTGCCCTCCATTATGGAGAGCAACAAGGGTGTGGTGATTACCTGTGCCGGTCAATCATGTGTATGACGGCATAGGGTTTGTTTGTGTGTCAATTATTATTTTTTTTTGCACTCGTGCGTAAAAAAGCGTTGACAATAATTACACACGGTGTGTAAATTTTGATAAAACAAAGGGGATGTTCAATGAACAAACGCCAACTCAAGAAAAAACTTAAAGAAAAAGGGGCATCATTCATTCGTCAGGGTGGGGGGCATGAGGTTTGGCTGAGTAAAAACGGTTATATGTTCACGGTTCCCCGGCATAATGAAATTTTAGAGAGAACGGCAAAAGACATATTGAAACAGGCTGATAAATAAGGAGAAAGCTATGGAAATATATTATGGGATTTTCTCTCCGGACGAAAGCGGCTGGGCTGTCCGGTTCCCGGATGCCCCGGCGGTGAACACCTGCGGTGAGGATATCGAACAGGCCCTTGAAATGGCCGTGGACGCCTTAAGCGCAATTATGGTTATGGGCCGGAAAGGGCGAGAGTATGAGGTCCCAAGGGGGTATGAGGAAATTAAAGCTGAGGCTGAACCCGGGGAGCTTATTTTTCCAGTGATGCCGACGGAAAAGGCGATGGAGGAATACCGACCCAAAAAGCGTATTAATGTTATGATCCCGGTGGACCTGCTGGACCGTGTGAATGAACACGTCAAAAGTCAGGATGGGGTTGACCGGTCAAAGTTTATTTGCGGAGCCGTTGAAAAAAGTCTTGAGATGGAAACTGAATAGGGGCGGTTATATAGAAGTACAAAAGGGGTTAACCGAAACCGGCTAACCCCTTGAATTATCTGGTAGCGACGCAGGGATTTGAACCCCGGACTCTGCTGTTCTACCCGCATGTTGGCCAAATGTGTGCCTTCGCGTTTGTCTATGTCGTGGGCATGTGTGTAAACTTTTTGGGCAGGGGAGTCAAGACCAATATGGTAGAATTTTTCAGTGAATAACCTGTCTTTAAGTATTGATTGACACAAGCCTTCCAAAGCAATATCAGACCTGAGTGTCTTTATCATGATAGCTAAACTGAAAGGTGATTTATGAAACGCTTACTTACTGCTTGTTTGTTCGTTGTGTTGTTACTTGCTGCTGATACTTTGGGCTGCATCGGCGGGGTATTACCATTACCAGTTCTCAGGGGCCGAAAATTCCACCACAAATTTCTGAGTGCCTGTTATTAAGATGCTTCAGGGAACGGTTACCCCCCGTGCCCCCGGGCCGGTAACCAGTCTGCTTAATTCCCGGCTAATAACGGCCCGTTTCTATTCAAAATGGTGGCGCTCTTTGAATACTTCCAAGTTAACCGGGAGTATGCCCCGGACTGTTCAACCAGGAGCGCCGCCCTATGTCCTTACCCTGCCTTCAAGACATTATAGATGGTGGCCCGGCTGACCCCGTACGCCTTGGACAATTGGGTGGGATTCATGCCGTTGCTTCGCTTGCTTCGGATCTCGGATCTCTGCTGGCTGTTGAGCGTTGGCTTACGTCCCTTGTAGACTCCCTGGGCCTTGGCCCTCTGTATCCCTGCGGTCTGTCTTTCCTTTCTTAGGTTCGTCTCAAATTCAGCAAAGACCCCCAGCATCTGAAGGAAGGCCTTTCCACTGGCCGTGCTGGTGTCTATCTTCTGGTCCAGGATTTCAAGGCTTGCCCCCTTGTCTCTGAGAGTCTCCATGATGTCGGACAGGTCTTTCATGTTCCTGGCAAGGCGGTCCAGCTTCCAGACCACAAGCTTTTCTCCCTGGTCAACCATCTTGAGGACGGTATCAAGCTGATCCCGGCCTTTAGTCGTGGTCCCTGACTTCTTTTCCTCCAGGATCTTAGCGTCAGGACATACCGCACCAAGTCGCACCAGTCTTAGAATTACCCGTTTTTGATTGCCGCATTCGTGTCACCAGAGTGTGTCACGTATGGTGTACCTTTCGGAACACGCCTGGTATGTCCCAAGACCCGCATGGTTAGATGTAACGTAAAGCCATTTTAATGTTTTACTTGACATTTGTACGTAAGGTCTTTAGGGTTACGTAACACTGACCCCAATTAGGAGACCACACCATGACAAATGAGCAGGCACAACGTAACGGCAACACCGCCGGGCAGCACATTGGCTACATTCGGGTAAGCACCATTGACCAGAACACCCAGCGACAACTTGACGGCATCAGGTTGGACCGGACATTCACGGATAAGATCAGTGGCAAGGATGTTAACAGGCCGAGTCTTCAAGAGTGCCTAAGTTATGTCCGGCAGGGAGACGCGCTTCATGTCCACAGTATGGATAGACTTGCCCGGAATCTGATGGATCTTCAAAAGATGGTTGAGGACCTTACGGCCAAGGGTGTGACTGTCCATTTCCACAAGGAAAGCCTGGTGTTCAATAATGACGCCAACGCTATGAGCCACCTAATGCTCCAGATTATGGGCGCTGTCGCTGAGTTTGAACGGTCGTTGATCCGGGAGCGGCAACAAGAAGGGATCGCCAAGGCCAAGCAAGCAGGCAAGCACCTGGGGCGGCGTTACAGTATGACAATGGAGCAGGTCAAGGAAGCCATGGCCATGATAGACGGCGGGTCTTCCAAGACTGAAGTCGCTGAGTACTTCGGGATCAGCCGTCAAAGCCTATATCGGAACCTGGAACGGACGGCGTAAATGTGGGCCTGAGGGCTCGATATTTTCGATTTCAGGGCCGTTTGCCACCCATGGTATACGACTCTATCAACGGCGGTTGATTGCCGTTCAGATTCATTATTAGGCCGCTCAAATTACTATCAGTAATGTATAGGTTATGCATCATGTGTGCCACAGTTTGGATCGACTGATAGTCAAGCTATTCCGTCTCGGCACGATTCATGCTTATATTTACATTTAGAGGGACCTCACGCTGCACCAAAATCGACAAAACGTCCCTGAAATCGTGGTGGTCTGAGCTTTCCAATGGATCTATGGTTCCGGACCGATGACCTTGGTACGTTAGATGCCCTCAGTTCTGAGGAGGGCTCCCACGGCTACGCATAGCCCACTACAACCGCCCCCGAAAGCCTACGATTTCAGTAAGATTAACTGAATATCTAAAGAGAAGACGTCGGGCTTACAGTGCCGGTCCATTGTCCGGCTTTATATATAACCACAATGATGGGTGTCAGGTTAAAACCTGGTGGTCATCATTGTGGTTTCCAGGCTATTTTAGGGTTCCTGAACGTAACTGAATATCTAAAGAGGAAAAATCGAATATGGGCCGTATCGCCGGATTCCTCATCTGGGCTTTTGACAATCTGTTTTGGGGCAAAAGGTACGTACCCAATGTTCAACCACCCGTCAACCCATAACCATAGGAGAAACCACTATGATTTGACCGCTGGTATTTTGCAAACAATACGCACACCTATTTTCCCAATCTTGCGCCGAATTTCAATGCACAGACCCAATTTTATACCGGTTGGAGTTCGACGGCCATAACCCCCTTGGAGAACAATGCAATGCCTTCAAAACCGGCCCCAAAGCCCGAAAGTACAACAGTAAGAGAACATCTTGACCCCCTGGCTAAGGCCCTGGCTAACCCCCGAAGTCTACGGGCCGCTATCAATGCCAAGTGCTATGACTGCTGTTGTTACCAGCGAATTGAAGTAACTAAATGTACATCTACCGACTGCCCTCTTCACAACCTGCGGCCCTGGCAGAGATAAGCCCAGGATCGCCAATTTATTACAGGAGAATATCATTATGAAAGACAACCCACAGACAACCCCCAGTTGCGGTCCGTCGTAAGCATCAACAGGCATGGATACCAGCGTACCACCTTGTCAGGCCGCCGGTCCCTGTACCCGATCAACACCAGGATAGACAGGGAGTCCCATGACCACCTGGAAAGCCTTGTGGCTTACTATAATGGGATCACCGGTCTCAAGGTCCGGCCTTGTGTGATCATAAGACGTGCCCTGGCTGTACTTGCAGGCCGTATACCCAATGCTGACCCGGCGCTTGAACAAGCGGCAATCGTTCAGTGTAGCCATTTGGAAGATCACCATAGGGAGACATTATGAATTATCACGTTATCAGTACCGGTAATGGGACCGGGGGGATCTTCACCAGCAAGGCAAACGCCATGGAATTTATGAAGACTCATTCCGGGACCTACAGGGTTATGGACCATCTGCCCGATCGGATTCCACCAAAGGATGCCTTCCGGCCTGAACCCGACGTTGAACCTGTAGTTCCCACGACTGTAAAGGATCTGGTGGGGCCACTCACGATCTATACGGATGGTTCTTGTCATGGGAATCCTGGACCAGGCGGCTATGGTGTGGTGATCAAAGACGAATCCCCGGCGTCAATGCTTGAGTTATCCCAGGGTTTCAGCAGGACTACCAGTAATCGGATGGAACTTATGGCCGTTATCACTGTTCTGGAGACAATCCCGGATTTGTCCACCACCATCCATAGTGATAGTGCATATGTGATCAGCAGTATTAACCAGGGATGGGCCAAGGGATGGAGGGCCAAGGGATGGCTTAAGCGTGACGGCAAACCTGCCCTAAATACTGATCTATGGGAACGCCTGTTAAATCTTATGGAGAATTTCAATGATCTCACCTTTAGACATGTTAAAGGGCACAGTGGAAATTCTCTGAATGAAAAGGCTGACAGTCTGGCGAACAGTGCGGCTGACAGTGATAACTTGATTGGGGATATTGGATATGGGTCTAAGGACTGAGGGTTGTTCCTTTCCTGTTAACCTTTAATATAGAGAGGATATGACCTTTAGTTGACCTTTAGTTGACCTTAGTTGACCTTAGTTGGCCTTAGTTGGCCTTAGTTGACCTTAGTTGACCAGATACTAACCCTAAGTAGACACCCCCAGTACCAGATTAATAAGACACTTTTTGTGGTGAAATTTCACTATTTTGAACTTTTTCATAACACACCAGTAATAAAGGACAATTGCCTATGACAAATAACCATCCCCCGGTTAACGCCTGGGATCTCTATGAGGGGCGCCGGGCTGTTATTGACCAGTATCGTGACCCGGATAATCAGGAACGCTTCAATAACTACCGGTATATCACAATGAATTTATGGAGTGAGGGCCCCCAGGTTGATCGCCTGGTTACAAAACTGTCCCTCATGATGTGGAGCGCCGACCATCAAAAACGGCATGATAACTTCAAGGTGGTCTTACTGAATCTCTTGAAGATATACGACAGCGACCCATCCCGATATTTAGGATATCACCGGAACAATAATTTCTACACCGGCCTGAAAGCCCGCTTCAATCCTGCCGGGATAAGCCGCTTGGTCAATGATATTATTGACAGCCTGGCAAAGGAAGACTTGGTGGAGAATCATCAGGGTAGATACTGGCGGGATCTAAAGATGGGCTACATAAGCAAAGTACGGACCACAAAGGATCTTATTGACCTGATGACCGTCCACGGGGTCACTCCTGATCTGATCACCCGACACCCTGATACTGAGGTCATTATTCTCAAAGGCCCTAAGACCTGGAAGCATAGAGGGGGCCGTATGGTCAAAGTCAGCGGTCAATATCAGGAATACAACGATACCCAGGAAACGGGCGCCATGCGGGAACGCCTGGTAGCCTACAATCAGTTTATGGCTGGTGTAACCCTGGAGTATGACGGCGCTGTCATTCCCATTGGCCCTACCCGCCGGATTTTCAATGGGTCTTGGGACCAGGGAGGACGCTTCTATGGTGGATTCTGGCAGAGCCTTTCAAAGGATAAGCGGTCCACCATAAAGCTGAACGGGGAGCCGGTCATTGAGTTGGACTACGGGAGCCTACACACCCACTTGTTGTACTGCCGGACCAATGCCACCCCGGAGGGGGATCTTTATGATTTACCCGGCGTTTCCCGCAAAGTGGCAAAACGTGCCGTTCTTCTGATGATCGGGAGCCGCCGCCGGTCCAATGTAATTCGGAACCTGGAGTCCTTTATCAGGGCTGAATACCCCAAGTCTGACCTTGAGGCCAAAGCCGTTACAACGGCCCTGGAAGACCGCCATAAGCCCCTGGAGAATCTTTGGTACAATGGCCGGGGTCTTGACCTTCAACACCAGGACAGCCTTATATGTGGCCGTATTCTGACCACCCTGACTGCCATGGGGATACCCTGCCTAAGCCTGTATGATAGCTTTATTGTTCCGGAACGGTATGAGGAATGCTTGAGAGGGCTCATGGTGGCTTGCTTCCGGGAGATCACCGGGGTGGCTTATGATCCACCCATAGATTAAGGCGGGGATGCCCATCCCGGTGAAGGATCATTGCGATAATCACCGGGATGGGCCGGGGTGGCTATGACATCGGGGCCGACTCGGTTCTCTTCTGTGTCTTAATTCCCAGACCTGCTGCCTTTATGACAGACCTCAGTCCATTGGTCTTAGTTTCCAGTTCTGTGGTCAGTAACTCAATAAATGCCTGATTGTCAGAGTCCAATTGATCCCATTCAACAAAGGTATCGGATTGTTCATCAAAGATAAAAGCGCCGGGGATAACTTCAATTTTCGTTTGATCAGTTCTAAGCTCCATAGGTGTCTCCATTCGTTTTAGGTTTGTGGGACAGGCGGTCCCGAACATGCCACGAATAGATCATGATGGCCTAATCTTGTCAAGCAAATTATTCTATTATTTCAAGTATTTATATACTTTTCTGCAACAGTTAACAAGGTGGCAATAATTGTTGATTGGAAAAATAACGTGGGTGCCTTGCCGGTGCTGGTTACCCTTACTCATGGTGATTCTACCGATTGACAACATTCCCAAGACCACCTTTAGAAATCCTAAAAGTCATTTTTTTCGTCATCGTCTAAACCGCTTACAGCCTCTTGGTTTGCCCCCCACACTTAGCCCAGCGTGACCTTTTCAGAGGCTCAAGGTCCACCTCATAGCTCAACTTAAGGATCGCAGCATCATATAGGACATCCACCTGGTATTTCTTCCCGTACCGCCCCATGGTCTCTCCCTGGAGAACATGACCAGTGAGTTCGTCAATGAGACTGTCCTTGATTAACTGCTGTTTGAGATTGTCAGTCAGGGTGTGCCGGAAGCTGTGATAGACCTTTTTAGGTGAGTCAATCCCACACGCTTTACGGAAGCGTCCAAACCATTTGGTTGCCTTGTGGCCGTAGTTATCGTTCTGGTATGGCAGTTCGGGAAACAGGCGAGTCTCACCCTTGCTTCTCAGATACTCCACATAGCCCTTGAGGTTCAGTTCATCGCCGACAAATGGGTGGATCGGTATGGTCCGGTGCCCAGAGTCGCTTTTAACGCTGATTGTTTCATCCTGGGCGTCTTCCTGGAAGGTGAACGTATAGACGCCGTCAATGGTCTGGATGTCATCAAGGCGCAACTGGCAGAGTTCGTTGAGTCTGGCTCCGGTGTATAGTCCCAGGATCGGTAACCAAAATTGATACGGCTCGGTGAATATGTCTTTGGTGTATCCTGGTGCTCCAAACAGCGCTTTCAGATCATCCGTGCTGAATGCATCTCTTTGCTTGTCCGGACTGACCCGCTTGGTTTTGACCTTCTTACCTTCAGCGTAGTTCGTGTCCATGTAGCCGTTGCCGACACACCACTTGAAAAACGCACTAAGGCTGCTCAAATAACGGTTTACCGTGGATTCACTCATGGTGGGCGCATCAACAGTTTTATTGATCTGGATGATCTCGGGAACGGTCTTGCTTTGGAAAACTTTCTTTTTGTTCATCCCCGCTTGATGAGATTCAAATAGTGTAACGGTATTATAGATTTAAGACATCAACAAAATATCAAATTTTTGTATAATTTAAGCTTGTTGCAAGAGGGGGTCAATAAAAACAGAGTTGCAAAATAATGTAACGGGCTAAAAATAATTCAATAATGATCTGTGGTTTCGCGTTTTTCAACAATCAGTCAGGCAAAAATCGACATCAAAATATATAAGGATAAAATACAGGCAGGCCAACTTCGGCTTATACCAAAGTGACCTGTTGATGCAGATAGGTTGTGATAAGGATTATTGGGGAGGCAGATCTGATATAAATTCCAGGGCAAGATTAATATCAACAAATTGATGATTCAGTTCCTTTGCTCTGTCCCGGCAGTCTGTACAGATTTCTTTAAATTTGCGCATATCACCTTTAACAGACATATAAATCTGCTCAACGGCTTCCTGCTGGATGTCTTTGTATTCTTCAATGAAGTCCTCGACCTCTATGGGATACAAAATCAGGGTTTTCAAGCGGCTGAGTATATCAGGATGGTTCCGGCTCAAATAAGTTCTCACCTTCGGCAAGCCCGCAAATACGATGGGAACCCCGGCATCAATAATCCGTTTGAGATATGGCCAAACCCGGGCGTCCAAGTCATTAGCCTCATCTATGACGATAAAACAATTGGAGAGATTACAGATCATTTTCAGGTACTGGGGAGTCCGGCGGTAAGTGGCAGTGGCCTCATAATTTAATTCCTTGAGTATTGCGGCCAGGGTTTCATGTATATTAAACAGAGACTCAACCCATACAGAATGGAGCTTTTTGGGGTGCAGCAATTTTAAAAACCGGGTTTTTCCTGCACCAAAGCCGCCTTCAATGAGGACGCTTTGGCCTCTGTAGATCCGGTTATAAGTGGCAGACAAGTATGAGACCCTTCGTTTATCACTGATAAAATCCTCTTTCATGTTATGTCTCCGTGGGATGCATAAGTGGCTACATGGTTTGTATTTAAAGATTTTTGGCAGTCGAGCATAAATGCATTGAACAGAGCCTGATTTTTACGGTCATCCGGCTGGTTCATCTTTTTCATGTAATCTGCGTACCTTGATTGATTATGCTTCAGCACTTGTTCCGCCCGGGCCAGGGTGATGCCTTTATGATAAACTTCGATTAAAACAGGCCGGTCAACGGCCATATTGTGCTTTTCTAAAAGAGCGATAATGGTGTCAAGTTCATCAGGCGGCACAGGCGAAGGTTCCGGTGCCGGCGGTCTGTCAAAGGGCTTTTTTGCAATGGCTTCGCCCAACAGTATACCGTCTTCATTTTGCTCAAAAATAAAAAGCTTGTCCTTGTATCTGGATATTTTCACCGGTGTGCTTTTATGTTTGCTGAACTTATCTGCACCACTGGTCACATAATAATCCCGCTTGTCATGACGGATGGTTCTGTTTTTGGATACGGTGGCTTTGATTTTTCTGTAGCCGTACTTCATATATTCCTGAACCTGGTTCGGGGTAAAAAGCAAGGTGTCTGCCCGGGTTGATAAAAAATCATCAAATTTCTGTGCCGGCACCCAGGCACTGACCACCCCGTCTTCGGTAAAATAATGTTGTGTATGATTATGAACGTTTCGGTAGTCGCTGAGCATAGTGCTGCTCCTTAATTCCTGAAGGCTGATATCAAGGAGGGTTACCGTAATTTTTTCCTTTCTTCCCCGCTTGAAGTCATATTCGGTAACGGTTTTCACAATCCTGTCCTCAAAAGCTTTGATAATCCGTATTTCAAAATTGTGAAGGCTCCGGTGTGAAGATTCCAGGTGTGCCTTATCCTTGGGTGAATACACCCTTGAAAAATCCGCAGCCAAATAGAAGCCTTGCGGTGTAGAGTGCGCAAGGTTAATGGCATTGATGGGACGTTTTAGGTTTAAAAAACCCTTTGCCTGGTCAGGCCTGATACCGATTTCTTGCAAAGGGAAAGGGGTACTCAATAAAAAACGGGTAAAAAGATCCACAGAGTTCAGGCTGCTTTCGGTAAAATAAAAGTCCAGGATAAACATGTTCCTGGAACCGGTATCAAATATTTCAATAACCTGTGGCTTTTGCCAGTTACCGTGTTCATCTCTGATCCTTAGATATTGAAATTTGCAGCCGTCAACCTGGATCAACGCAAATACCGGCACCGACTTAAAGGCATGAATTACCGGGACCTGGTCCTGTTCATCCTCTTTTTCCAGGTAAAATTTAAGATTTTCCCTTTTGACGCATCGCCGAAGTGCATGAAGACTGATGGGTCTGCCCAATTCCTGTTCAAGCCAGTAATGATAATTTTTAATGGTCCTGGCTTTCCGGGTGATAAAAATGAATCCCCGGGATGAGGGATCGCATGACGCCTTGACCATTTCAATAAACCGTCTTCTGGTTTGCTCATCTATTGCTCTTGGCCGTCCGCTGCACTTGCGGCCTTCCATAACTCCTTTTTCAACCAATAAAAGGGCTGGCGGGATAATTCCGGTTTTCTTGTACTGGTCCTTGTAATATTTTTTGGATCGTCTCTTGGCAGACCCGGTTTTATTCATGATTTTTTTGTGCAGCAGTAAATGAAAACGGTCATCAATCGTCAGATCATTCATTATCTGCTCCCTTTGATACAATCTTTTCGTATATGACCCGGTGCCATAACAATGCGGCCTGACGGGAGGTTTTCTGCCAATGATCATGCTGGGCCACACGGACCTGTTCAAGCATTGCCTCTACAGCAGCCATGTATTCATTGGCAATTCGATCTGTCAGATCCGGGTTGCTTACCGGAACCGTTTTCCGGGCCTCAATAAATCTTTTGATATTTCGTGCGGTCAGTTCCATGCCGCTGTTTATGATTTCCCTCCAGATACTGCGTTGTTCTATGGAGTCCATTTGAGTAAGGGGACGGACCTGGGATTCGTTGGCAGGCAGCCTGTCGCCAATTGGCGACAAATTGTAGATCACTTCATAGGCTCTGATCAGGCGGTAGGCATAAGCCTTGCCCATATCCCACCGCTGCCTGGTATATGTTTCAAACGACTCAAACAAAGCCTGTTTGTATAAACGGTTATCACGAATTTCTTTCAAGGCCTGGCCGATTTTATAAAAACATTCCTGGTTGCGACCAATCAGGGTTTCAAGCTCAAGCAACCGTTCCATATTTACTGCCCTGCCGGCATGGGTCTGCCGACCATAGCAGCAAGAGCCGTCAATTTTGCTGCCTGAACCTGGGGTGCAGTATTTATTTGTTTCAAAAACAAAACACTATCCCGGAAGCCATAACCCTTGATTTTCATGACAAGGTCGATGGTATTAAAATTCTTTTCGCATCTGAAGCACCGGGCCAGGTTCGTGGCTGGATTTACAGCGGTTTGAAATTCATTGCACAAAGGGCATAGAAAACGAAAATAGCCATCCCTGATCTTGGATGGAATCTGTAAATGATCCCTGATCAGCATATCAACAGGGATATTGTTTCTCAGTTCAAATAATTGCCTGGATGAAAATCTGTTCTTCAAAAGACACCTCCTTGTTTTTTAAATTTCAGGTGCCTTTTTTATATCATCGGCCAGAGCCGTCTGTCAGTTGCCTCTTAAACTGGAATGGGGATTACTTTGTTGATATCTACCTGTATTATCAGCGGATTACGCACATGATGCCTCTTAGAATTAAACCTCGATTAGTCTGTCAATATACCTTTACATTACAGTTAGTTATCCCAACCATGTCTCTTGAAACCAATACTCGATTAGTCGTTTATGCCAAGGGGATATTTTATGGAAACCCCCGGATTATTTCCCTGCTGTAACCGATAATTTGGGTAACCAGGTATTGGATGACAATTGCCGGCTTGATTCCATATTCCGTTATAATGACTTCCATTGGCAAAACCGGCTCTTTGCATTTTTGATATGAAAGAACAGAAAGACTCCCGGATGTTTGTTGCTCCTCAGCTTCTTCAAGCTTTTTTGCCAGGTAGTTATTTTTACAGACAGCTTTGTTTTTCCTGTTCCACTCTTCACATTGCCTCCGGTGAAGCTCATTTTGGCAAGCCGGGCTACATGTTTTCTGCCGTCCTTTTTGTCTTACATCAGGAGTGAACCATTTACGGCAAATAGAGCAAGGACGTTTTCCTCGTGAATTTTTTGCCATTATTTCTTCTCCAAGATTTGAATCAGGGAGATTTTATGTACCAAATTTTGAAGGATGCAGCAGCGGGGTCTGTCGGCGGGATAGGCGGGGTATGATTTTTATTTTATTTGCTGGGTATAGCGGCGGGATATCTGCCCGTTACATTATTTCGCTATGAAACTGCGGGGTAAGCGTTACACTTTTTGAATCTTACCACCCGCTGGTAATTGCAGGAGAGTGTCTTTTAGTGCCTTGACGGTAGGATGATCAATACGGCCAACATCCGTATCTTCGCCAAGGATTTGAAGCATGACTCTAAAATGACCATTGTAGGCCTTTATCGTCCGGGGCTTCCATAGACCCGCTTGAATATGTTCGGTTTTCCACTCTTGGATCAGATCCTTGATTAACGGACCGGAGGGTTTCGGCTGGGTGGTGACGGTTGGTGCTTGAACCGCCGAGGCCCCGGCGGGGACTTCCTGTTGTGGCGGCAGGAAGTTGTCATCACTATAATCGCCTTCGTTTCGGCGCTTTTCGATGGCAAGCACTTTGATCTGAGCCTTGAGGGTCTCTCGGCACATTTCAATGTAATCCACGGTGTCATTAGGAAGTTCATAATTGTTGGTCTCAAGGATATGATCAACAACCCGTCCTACCTTGGAATAGTCTCCTTTTTTGAGCTGTTCTTGGGCATCTTCAGTGAAATCGTCAATCTGGGTCAAATGCTCATCACGTATGTGAGGCATATCACCCTCACCGTTGTAAACCGGTTCATAAGAAACCCGTTGCTCTTCCTCGTATTCAAGGCATTCATGAATAAAACCGTCAATCATCTGCTTTAATTTCTTGGGGTGTAGTAGCATTGGTGTCTTCCTGATTTTCCTGAATAGCTGGTGGACCCTTCCGGCAATGAGTTGTGCAAGTTGTGATGCCGTTCTGTGGTCAGCCCCTCTGAGGGATCTTCTTAGCTCTTTGAGTCCAACCTGAGGTTGGAGGTCAGACGGGATATTCATCCTGAAGTAATAGCCCGATTTGTTCTGTACCAGGTACATGTCTTCCTTCACAATGTGTGTAACATTTGTGTGTAAGAAGCCACATATTGCCCAATCAAAAAGCCCCGTACTCTCGTAAGTAACCGAAAGTACAGGGGCCTTGAATTATCTGGTAGCGACGCAGGGATTTGAACCCCGGACTCTGCGGATATGAGCCGCATGCTCTGACCAACTGAGCTACGTCGCCAAAAAAACTTGGGCACTATATCTCAGTCGTTTTTTTTTGTCAAACGTTATTTATTACGGGTTTGCTTTCTTAAAGTCCGACACCTCAACGGTAAAATTTTGCAGGTTCTCGGGCAGCTCTGAGAACACGAGCATGAACGGGACCGTTCCTTTGGGTTTGAGATTCACATTGGTTTGGTTCATGCCCTCTTTGACGGACAGCCGTTTGTTGATATCGGCCATATTGTTGTTCTTTAATTCATCCTCGGAAAGAATGTTGCCGCAATAGGCGGTCAGGACTTTTGCCTTGACCTTTTCTTTGGTGAGCAGGGTTCCCCTTACCTGGATATAGCTGTAGGCAACCTTGGCCGGGTTCTCTACTTTTCCGGTAATGATGAACAGTTCTCCGGCGGTTTTGTTTGAAATGAACCGCCCGTTTACGTTTTTCTGGCTGGGAACAGGCTTGGGTTCAGGAGCAGAGGGGGTGTCGCCGGCTATGAATTGCTGGATAAACGGAATTTTCACATTGGATAGAAAGGGAATTTTATATCCCATGGACAGGCTCAGAGCATATGCACCGACCGTGATCAGGAAAACAAGAACGATCAGAATAACCGGTTTTCCCACGGCGGAATTTTTCTTGTGTCTTCTTGGGGGGGCAGCCTCAAAGGCAATTTCCCGGTCTTCAAATTCCGAATTGTCTTTCTCCGCTGAAAGGTCTTCAGGCCGGCCATTTATCCGGGCGGATGAATCTTGACCGTCTTCCGTTTCATCCATGTCCCCGGACTCTTCTTCCATATATTCAGCGTCGGTTTCCGGTTCCACCTCCTGGTCTAAAACCTGATCATAAGATGAAAAATCCGGCTCTTCCACTTCTACTGTTCCCGGTTCCGAAACCGGTTCCGAAAAATGGGAATCTTCCAGCTCAAGGGCTTTATCAGGGCTCTGGATCACCAGGTCGTCGTCGGCAAAATCAAGTTCAAACGCATCTTCTCCGTCATCTGAAAACAGGTCTTCTTCTTTTTGGGAAGGCACTTCAGCGGCAGAATCAAGGGGCTCGATATCCGTCAGGGAGGCCGGTGTTACATCATGTTCCAAAGATTCTGCGGTTTCATCTGAAACCTCGGGCGCCGGCTCTCCTTCCGGAGGTACCGGTTCCTCTATAGAATCATCAAAATCCAGGTTGTCTGCCTCAAATTCAATATCGCTGTCAACATCCGTTTCCTGGATTTCCAGGTCATCAAATTCTTGAGGATACTCCAGTTCAAGCTCGAGATCATCAGACTCCGGGGGAGTCTCAAGCTCAAGCTTCAGGTCATCGGATTCCGGGGCATCATCAAGCTCAAGCGCCAGGTCATCGGATTCCGGGGCATCATCAAATTCAAATTCCAGATCATCATCAAAATTTATGGAAAGGGTATCGCTGTCCGCTTCATCCGGGTCAAGAGAAAGGCCGGTGTCCATTTCCAGGTCCAGTTCTTCATCATCAAACTGGATTTCAATATCGGCCTCATCAATATCGCCTAAGTCTATATCTGAACCGGTTCCGCCGGTTTCGATGTCAACCTCCCCGTCACTGAAATCTTCATCAAAGTCCAGGCTGTCCATGTCCATGGAACGGGGGGCCTGAACATCTGCCGGGTCTGCCCCGGCTTCAGGGGCCTTAGGGTCAATGCCGGTTTCCGGTTCCTCTTTGATCCCGATTTCTTCCTGATTTTCTTCAGGGGGAAGTTCAAGGGGTGGTTCCTGGGTATCGGACGGGGGCGGCAGGGGAAAGACAGTGAAAACGTGCCGGCATTTGCTGCACCGGACCTTTGAGCCCTCTTTTTTCACAAGGGAATCGTCAAGGGCAAAGGTTGTGGAACATTCCTCACAGGTGACTATCATGGATTTTCCCCTTTGGCTATTTTGAAAGTACCGATAAACTGTCGGGTTTCTTTCCTGATTTTGTGCGGGCCGTATCCGGAATGAAAAACCGGTGGCGATCCCTGCCGGCTATAATTTCAGATCATAAATTGCCGGCAGATTTCTATACCGCTCATTATAATCCAGTCCATAACCCACAATAAAACCTTTTTCAAGGGTAAAACAAGAATAACTCACTGCAACAGAGGTCTTACGACGCTCTTTTTTATCGATCAGGGTGCAGATTTTTACGGACCGGGGATTGAGCAGGTTGACAAACTCAACAATTTTAAGCAGGGTTTTTCCCGTATCCACAATATCCTCTACCAGAAGGATGTCCCTGTCTTTTAATTCGAGGTCCGGCTGTTTGGTAAAGACAATCTGCCCGGACGAACTGGTCCCCTCATAAGATGAGGCCCCCATAAAATCAATGTCATGGTCAATGGCGATGCGCCGGCTCAAATCGGAAAGGAAAATAAACGACCCTTTTAAAATTCCCACAAGGACCAGGTCTTTATCTTTATAATCCTCGGCAATTTGATGTCCGATTTCGCTGACCTTTGCTTGGATTTCAGCCTCAGTGATAAGGGGAATGAATTCAGGCATAATCAATATCTGACCGAAAACCCATGTTTGGACGGCTCTATCGAGTCGTCCAAACACTGATTATAATCCGGTTTTTTCCAGCTCCTTTATTAACTTCTTTTGTTCACCAGTAAGTTTTTTAGGCAGGTCTATATTTACAAGAACATAAAGGTCTCCGCAACCATTTCCTTTCATATAGGGAATCCCGTATCCGGCCAGCCGCATCTTTGCCTTGTTGTTGGTTCCGGCCGGCAGGTTCAGGCTTACGGTTTTCCCGGTGGGGGTGGCCACTTGAATTTTTCCCCCGAGCAGGGCCTGGCTTAACTTCACCTTATGGGTGACGGTGATGTCATTGCCCTCAATGGTGGTTCCGGCAGGAACGGACGGGGCAGACCGAATATAAAGGTTTCCGGCAGGGCCTCCCCCGGGGCCGGGCTCGCCTTTGCCGGCCAGCCGGATTTTTTTGCCGTAGGTCAGCCCTTTGGGGATTTTGACCTCAATGGCTTTTGTCCCGCGACCATCGCTGATGGTGATGGTTTTGACGGTCCCGTTAATCAGTTCATCAATGGTCAGGGGTATTTCATATTCAAGGTCTTTCCCCTTCATCGGGGCCTGCTGCCGGCCAAAGCCCTGGGCCCCGCCCATGTTCTGAAAAAAAGGGTTGCCCCCCATGCCTGACGAAAAACCGCCCCTGGTACCGCCCTGCCGGAATGACCCTGAAAAGCCGCCCCCGCCGAATCCAAATTCTTTTAAAATATCCCCGAGATCAAAATTTCTGAAAATATCTTCCTGGGAAAACCGCTGCTGGAAGTCGGCTGATCCGTAGGTGTCATACTGTTTGCGCTTTTCCGGATCACTCAGTACGGCATAGGCTTCACTGATTTTTTTAAATTTATCTTCTAAGGCCTTGTCCCCTTTGGTTTTGTCAGGATGGTATTTCAAAGCCAGTTTCCGGTACGCTTTTTTTATTTGCGCTGCATCGGCACTTTTTTCAATGCCCAGTATCTGGTAATAGTCATCGGCCATGGTTTATTCCTTTTAATCAATTATTCCGATATCTTGTATCTTAAGATGATAAGTTCGGACAGCATTTAGTCAAGACCGTCCTTCAGATGGTTTTTGGTTTTGAAACGCCGCAATGGCCACCATGAGTACCGAAATGGCCGCCGGCGTCATGCCGTCGGTCCGGGAGGCTTGCCCCAATGATTTCGGTCTTATTTTTCCCAGTTTTTCCCGGATCTCGTTGGACAGGCCGTGGACAGTGTTATAGTCTATCTGGTCCGGGATCCGTATTCTTTCAAGATCTTTAAATTTTTTAATCTCATTGTGCTGCCGTTTGATATACCCTTCATACTTGATTTCAATTTCAACCTGCTGCTGCGCCCGTTCAGGGACGGGGTCAGGGGGCGGGCTGATTTCTTTAAGGTCGGCATAGGAAAGCTCGGCCCGCTTTAAAAGCTGCTCGGCCTTGACCCCGTTGGAGATGGGATTGCTCTGGCGGGACAGAAGGTATTCGTTCACCCCTCTTTCCGGTTTGACCACGGCTTTTTTGACCCGTTTAATTTCATCTTCGGCCCGGCGCTGGATTTCCCGACACAGGTCAAGGCGCGTTTTGGGGATCAGGCCGTAGTCATACCCCTTTTGGGCCAGCCTTAAATCCGCGTTGTCCTCCCTGAGCAGCAGCCGGTATTCGGCCCTGGAGGTGAACATGCGGTAGGGTTCTGTTGTGCCCCGGGTCACTAAGTCATCCACCATCACCCCCATATACCCCTCGGACCGGTCCAAAATAAAAGGGTCCCGGCTCTGGACTTTGCATGCGGCATTGATTCCGGCCCACAGCCCCTGGGCCCCGGCTTCTTCATACCCGGATGTTCCGTTGATCTGGCCGGCCAGGAAAAGCCCGGAAAGCTTCTTGGTCTCCAATGCCGGCGTCAGTTCCAGGGGATTGACATAGTCGTATTCAATGGCATAGGCCGGCCGCATGATTTTGGCCCGCTCAAGCCCGGTTACCGACCGGACCACCTCATACTGGATTTCCAAGGGCAGGCTGTTGCCAAGACCGGACGCATAGATCTCTTTAGAGTCAATGCCCTCATATTCCAGGATCACATGGTGGCTTTCCCGGTGGGGGAATTTAACGATCTTATCCTCAAATGAAGGGCAGTACCGGGCCGACCGGCCTTTGATATGTCCGCCGTAAAGCGCTGAAAATTTAAGGTTTTTCCGGATAATCTCGTGGGTGGTTTCATTGGTTTCCCCCATGAAGCTGGGCAGCATGGGGGTGGTGATCTCTTTGGTCAAAAAGGAAAACGGCTTGGGCTCAGCTTCAGAGCCGTGGAGCCGGAACGCATCAAAATTTATGGTATCGGCGTGGAGCCGGGGCGGGGTTCCGGTTTTCATCCGGCCCATTTCAAACCCTAAATCCGCCAGATTTTGGGCCAGATCCACAGCGGCAAACTCTCCGGCCCTTCCGGCCTGGATTTTTGAAGCCCCGATATGAACGGTTCCCTTTAAAAAGGTTCCCGTGGCAACGACCACGGCACCGGCTTTATATTCAAACCCCGTGTGATCCACTATACCCTTAACCTGCTGATCTTCAATGGCAAGGGTCTGAACCATGGCCTGTTTTAAATCCAGGTTGGGCGCTTTTTCCAGAACCGCTTTCATGTTCCTGGAATACATGGCCTTGTCGTTCTGGGTCCGGGTGGCGTGGACCGCCGGCCCTTTCCGGGTATTCAGGGTCCGGTACTGGATGGCGGACGAGTCGGTCACCCTGGCCATGGCACCGCCTAAGGCATCAATCTCCTTGACCAGCTGTCCCTTTGCCATACCCCCGATGGACGGGCTGCACGGCATGGCCGCAATTTTATCCATGTCAATGGTCAACAGCAGGGTGGCACACCCCATACGGGCCGCAGCAAGGGCGGCCTCACATCCGGCATGGCCGGCACCCACGACAATCACGTCGTATTTGTTTTCTGTAAAATTCATAACGCCTTAATATAATTTTGACTGGGAAATAATCAAGAGATAAGAAA
Organism: uncultured Desulfospira sp.; assembly: GCA_963663165.1. GTDB lineage: Bacteria > Desulfobacterota > Desulfobacteria > Desulfobacterales > Desulfobacteraceae > Desulfospira. Next base: position 3,992,295 of record OY760175.1, read on the forward strand.
CAAGAAACAAGAGACAGGGGGAAAAAAGGGAGGGGGCTGTGTTTGCAAAATTGGGGATTATGGCATAGCATGGGCTTGATTTTTGTTGGATCATGGAAGGATTATTTTTTAAAATGGAAAAACGGTATACGGATTATAATTCCCATTTAAGGGCCATGTTCGGGGAAAGGGTTCAAAAAATCAGTGTGGACGCGGGGCTGACCTGTCCCAACCGGGACGGGCGCCTGTCCCGGAAAGGCTGCATTTACTGCAATGCCAAGGGATCTGGAACCAATGCCGCAGCCAGAGGGCTTTCCATCAAAGAGCAGATTGAGGCCGGCAAAATCGGGGCCCGGATTAAATATAAGGCCAGAAAATTTTTAGCCTATTTTCAATCCTATACCAATACCTATGCCAGTGTCGGCCGCATGAAAGAAATTTATGACCAGGCCCTTTCCTGTGACGGGGTAGTGGGCATGGCCATCGGAACCAGACCCGACTGCGTAGACCCTGAAAAAATTGATCTGCTGGCCGCCTATGCCCGGAATCACCTGGTCTGGCTGGAGTACGGGCTTCAGTCCGTCCATAATAAAACCCTGGACCTGATTAACCGGGGCCATGATTTCAAGGCGTTTCAGGATGCCGTGGGCATGACCCGAGGCCGGGGCATCAACATCTGTGCCCATGTGATCTTAGGACTGCCCGGCGAAGACCGGGCCATGATGCTGGAAACCGCTGAAAAACTGGCCGAGGCCGGCATCAACGGGGTTAAAATCCACCTGCTTTACGTGGTCAAGGGCACGGCACTGGACACCATGTTCCTTGAAGGCAAATACACCTGTATGGAGCAGGCAGATTACGTGGATATGGTCTGTGATTTTCTGGAGCGGCTCCCCAAGGAAATGGTAATCCAGCGGATTACCGGGGATCCCCATCCCGAAGAACTCAGGGCCCCGGCCTGGGCCGCCCGGTACAGGGAAACCTTTAACATGATCCAGCATGCCATGGAACAAAGGGATTCGTGGCAGGGGTGCAAATTTAAAGTTTAAGCTGCAAATTGCACCCTTTTGCCAGTTTTTCATGATACTCAGCATCCAAGTCCATAAAAACCTGCCGGTCATCTTATTTGGGAACATATTTTATTCGAATCAATCGAAATCGTCCCGTCAGCTTCATCTGAAGGGCAATTTAAAATCTGATCCTTGAGTTGGTATGCATTGGAACTGCACAGGCTCTCGTTGTTATATATCCGCAGATAATATTCAATATGACAGAGGCTGTCCATTGCGACACTGATTAAAGAAGGGTTATTTTTGATCTGAAAATTACCTGCTGAACTCAGGTTGTCCAGTCCGGAAAGGGTTTTCAGGGAATCATTAGACGATAAAAGCATAAAAGAAACGGCCGTAAGATTTTCCAACCCGGATAAATTTAATAAGGCGCTGTTATTCATAATGATTAGATTTTCAAGCGTGGTCAAACTTACCAAACCATTTAAACTGACAAGACGGTCGTTTTCTGAGACCGAAAAAAAAGAGTCAATATAGCTTAGGGCCTCAGAAAAATTAATATCCACAATTCCATAGTCTGAATTCTGATTTCTATAGACAACATGGAATCGATAGTTTATGGTCAACATGGAAGATTACATAAAAAATACACTATGATCACAAATAACGGTTGGATTCAATAATGTCAATCGGTTACAAGCCAAAAAATGCCATACTTGATCATTTTTTTATGACATTTTTTCTCATTCTTAATTTGACCCATAAAAAACAAAAAATTGTAAAAGACCCGAAAATAAAGGATCCTGGGTTATATTACTTGCTAGTAAAAATTCAAATCAAGGCTTGTAATGTCAGCCCGCTTTTGATAAAGTATTGCATATATTTGGTTAGTTCTGAGTATATTTGCAATACTTTATCAGGAGGTGCTGGTACATATGGACAAAACACCAGACCTGAAGCTGATTTCAGCCTTTCAGGAAAACAAATGCTGGATGATCCAACCACTGGCCGAGCGAATGAACTACTCCATCCCTTCAGTTCGGCGATTCCTGGCCAAAACCGGTTACTTCAGCAGTTTTTCCCACAATGGGAAATGGTACACCCTGGCCTCGATACCCCGTTTCAGCAGCAAGGGTCTTTGGTTTTACCGGGATATCGGTTTTTCAAGACATGGCCCGCTTACCCATACGCTGGTGAATCTGGTCGAGAAAAGCACATCGGGGATGACAGCCGATCAACTGGGGCAGTTGCTTCGGTGCCGCTGCCATGCCGTTCTGGTTCAATTATACCGCAAGGGGCAGCTGCAAAGACAAAAGCACGGCAGTTCCTATGTGTACCTGGCCATCGATCCTGTCAAAGCCGATGTTCAGGAAAAAGCCCTTCAAACGGAATATACACCCCTGCCGGCGGAGTTGGCTGTACAGATCCTCGTGGTATTTATCCAGAAACCCGGTTTGGATTTGAAACAGTTGGCCAAATCTGTTTTTCAAAAAACAGGAGTGCGGATCAACACAGATCAGATTCAAACGCTTTTCGATACACACGGGATAAAAAAAAAGGCCTGAATTCCGGAGCCAAGGCCTGGCTCGCGCTCAGCCGGAATTTAACCCGGCTTTACCACGATACACTGCCGGGGGCATTGTTCCCGAATCCCCCGGACGTCAGGTTTCGGCCCAAAGAGAATCGTTGTTCTTGCGGCAGGACTCTTTTTGTCCAGAAAACCAGACGAAAAACCGTGTTTACCATGAGCGGTCCTTTTAAAGCCCATGAGACCCTGTACCACTGCCGGACATGCCGAAAAGTTTACCGTTCGAAAGATTTGCGGAACATCGTTGCCAGATATTGTAATGTGGCATGGGATGTCCTTGTCTTTGTCGGTAAAAGTCTTTACCATCGCTGTCTGACAACTGATGAGGTCTGCCTTGAACTTATGCTCAAAAATATTGATTTGAGCCCTTCAGAAGTCGAATACCTTGGACGCAAATTCATTCTCTACCTCGCATTGGCGCACCAGCAGGCCACCCCTCGCATTGAACAGGCCATGAACCGCAGCGGCGGATACATATTGCACCTGGATGCCACCCATGAAGGAGATGCTCCAGTTCTGATGACCGGGATGGACGGTCTGAAGCAGATTGTACTGGGCAATGTAAAAATCCCCAGCGAACATACCGACCATATCGTACCTTTCCTTGAGCAACTGCAAAGAAACTACGGCCCCCCCATTGCCTGTGTCCATGACATGGGGACTGGTATCTGTAAAGCAGTGTCCCTGGTTTTTCCTGGTACCCGAGACTTTGTCTGCCATTTTCATTTTCTGCGGGATGCTGGAAAGGATCTGCTCGAACCCTCTTACGGTCAATTAAGAAAAACCCTGCAAAAACATGCCGCCACCACCAGGCTGGGTGAAATTATCCGCGATCTTCACCAACGGATTGATAACCATGCTCTTGATGCGGAGCACCTGACAGCTGCCATTACAGAAGGACATACGTTAGAAACTATGGATCAGACATCTTCGGCTTCGATCTATTCTCTGTGCCTGTGGTGCCTACAGGGTAAAAAAGAAGGAAACGGATATGGGTTCCCGTTTGATCGACCACTTCTGGCCTTTGCCCGCAGAATTGCGCAATTGAAAGATTCTCTACCCTCCATTCAAAAAAAGGTCCCCCGGGACAAAGTTGGAGAACGGTTATTTGGCAAGCTCAATAACCTGGCCAAAAATATCTGTAATGATCCCGATTTCATTCGATCTATTGATGATCTTGAATGGCGGACCCTGCTTTTTGATGACCTCCGGAGAAAAATGCGTATTGCAGATCCTTCCGGACGGAACGGCTTGAATGATGATGGATCGAACAAATCCATGAACAGTATCCAAAAAGCCGTAGGCCGATTCCGTTCGAGACTTGATAAAAACACCAAGTACAAAAGAGATCTGCTTTGTCAAAAGTTGGCTAAACAGATCGATAAATACGATGAACGACTGTTTGCAGATCCCATTGAGGTCGACACTCCGTCCGGAAAAATAACCATCTATCCTCAGCGCACCAACAACCTGTTGGAACAATTTTTTCGGGGGCTGCGCCGTGATCATCGAAGAAAAACCGGTAACAACTCAATGCGGCGGATTTTGCATGCAATGCTGGCTGACACGCCCCTGATAAAAAATTTGGGAAATCCTGAGTATATGCACTTGCTTCTGAATGGGAAGAAAAATCTTGAAGAACTGTTCGCGGACCTCGAAATCGACGGATATGAACCTATTTCTTCAATTTCTCATACCGACCGGGTACTGCCGGGCTTTAGGAAATTGATAATAATGGATAATCTGCCGGAAAAAATTCAACTGGCTTTGGAGAAATGTTCATGATTCTACAAAATCCAACTGAATTTTGTGGTCATAGAAAATACAGGAGGACCATGTTTGATCATTCTAAGCACAATTTACCCAAAACTATATCGGAATTAACGCCACCACTAAAGGATTTTCTGAATACCACTCGAAGCAAATTAAAAGGCCATGAACGGCGCCAATTCATGGCACGCGTTGTCTCCCTTATGGGGCACGGCGGACAACTAAAGGCTGAAAGAGAACTGGGTTGGGATCGGAAAACAATAATCAAAGGGCGACGGGAAATAGAAAGCGGAGTTACCTGTGTTGATAATTTTTCCGGACGAGGCCGGAAATCGTGTTTAGAACATTTTCCGAATTTAAAAGAGGACATAACTCGTATTGTAAACCCTATATGTCAGACTGATCCTACATTCCGTACCCAGAATTTATATTCCCCAATATCTGCGAATGAAGTATTCCGTCGATTAGTTGACGACATGGGATATGACCCTGAGAATATGCCAACAGTACGGACTCTATCCACCATAATGAATAAATTGGGTTTTAAACTGAAGAAGGTCGCCAAAGCCAAGGTAAAAAAAAAATTCCTGAAACAGACATCATTTTTGAATATGTGCATAGGACAAACCAACTAGCCGATGAAACAGATGGCGTTTTACGTATCTCAATGGACGCAAAAGCCACTATTAAAATAGGGCCTTATTCCCGAGGCGGATATAGTCGTTGCAATCTTAAAGCGGCGGACCATGATTTTAAACCCGATTCCCTTTTGAAACTTTTCGGTATCAACATACCTGCTCTGGATGAAAATTATATGTACTTCACTGAAAGCAACATCACCTCTGATTTCATGATTGATGCGCTGGAATCACTCTGGCCTTCTTTGAACGCAAGATTCGCCCCACATACACTGGTGATCAATCTTGATAATGGGCCGGAAAATAGTAGCCGAAGGAGCCAATTCATTAGTCGCCTCGTGGACTTTGCCAAATCAGCATTTGTAAATATTAGTTTGGTGTACTATCCCCCGTACCACAGTAAATACAACCCAATAGAGCGAGTTTGGGGTGTTTTGGAAAATCATTGGAAAGGCGAATTGCTGAACAAAATTGAAAAGGTTCTCGGTCTATGTCGAACAATGACATGGAAAGGAGAAAATCCTGTCGTCAAATTAATCAAAGGTGTTTACCCGACAGGGGTACGTTTGGTCAAGTCCGCCGTGAATAATATAGAAAACAAAATTATTCGGATTCCAGGGATTGAAAAATGGGCTGTTGATATTCCATGCTATGAGGAATGAATTGTGGGTTTTAATTTTACCACATCCCTTAAGAGATCCAGGTGTGACAAGTTTATAAGCGCATCATTATTTGTGATATAAATTTCCTCAACCCATGCCAGATTGTCCAATCCGGAAAGGGTTTCAAGAAACGGGTTATCTCCTATAGCCAGGCTGCCGTCAATTTTTGTCAGGCTCTCAAGTCCTTTTAAATCGACAAGATCTGTTTCACATACCGTAAGATAGCCGGTAATTCTCGTGATATCTTTTAATCTTTGGATATCCGTCTGATCCCGCACCACATGATCGCCATGATGAACAAAAGGAGATCTCATACAGGCGCTGCCGCCAAAGCTGTAGGCAAAATCTTCAATAATCCCCATGGATAAATCTTTAGCGAGCATGGCCAGATCCGCCCCGTCCATATCGCCGTCCCCGCCTTCAAAATCACTCTGGCAGACCGGATCGGACTCGATGACTGTAAAAGACGAGATGTCCGCCCTTACAAATTCATGCTCCCCTCCCTGGGGATAGGATTCAAACCCCAACCCCATAGACCCTGAAAACACAGAAAGATCCGGCGCATAAGTAATCAGAGAATCATCTTCAAAAGCGTTTCCTGTGGGATCAGACAACACCAGAAGGGTGACAAAATTATCCAGCCTGAAGTCAGACCCGTGAAGGATACTGTCACCCTTCAACGGATCTCTTAATTTGAGCGCATAGACATCTTCACCATCATCGCTGTTGTTGGTGATTTCGATATCTGCCCGGCCCTTGCCGGCTGCCGTGTAATCACCGACTTGAACAGATACCTGAATGACCGCATCCTGGTAAACCCCTTTATCCGGATCACGGTATTGAAAATCCGGTATGTCGGTTTCGATGGTATATTCAAGGTAAAATGGCTCGCCAACGGAAAATTCACATTCAATCCAATTGCTTACATCCACAACGGTTCCCTTGGCCATGTATGTAACCTGCCTGGCCCTGACGTCAGGGGCCCCTGAAACAAAGACAATCATGAATATAAGAATAACTGCTGCAAGTCTGTTTTTTATTAAAACCGGTATCATGTCCATAAGGAATCCCTTCTTTGTTTTTGAGTAACTACTCACCCCATAAAAAAATGTAAAAATTTAAAAAAAAGACTTGACAGGTTTTTTGAGGTCAATTTTAAAATTTTTTAAATGGTCACCAAATCCTTTGTTAAAGCATGCTGGCGCTTATTTATCCAGAAATTTACCGTAAAATCATGACAGATGATGCCGAATACATAGAAAATCCGCTATAGAGCAAATCTCGAGCCGCCAAAAACCCGTGTTATAATGCTGACATGGCAACGGTAGATAAAAATAGTGTTCGGGAAGAAATAGCCCGTCTAAAAAAGGATTTTGAAAATCTTTGTGCTGAGGGCAAAGTATCTCCTGAGATGCGGGCTCTGATGAACAGCATGCTCCTTATTGTGGAATTGATACTATCTATCTTCCTTGAGAAAAAGACCCGCAAAGATAACAAAAACTCAAGTCTACCGTCTTCACAAACATCTAAGGATGAGACCTCCAAATCAGATCCTGGAAGTAAAGGAAAGGGCAAAGAGGTCAGCGGTAAGCTTAGCAATGCCCGCACAAAATCAACCGTCACCGTTGCGCAAGCTGTAACATGTAATGTATGTGGTCAGCCGCTTGATCAAGCACCCTGCCAGGGATATGAGCGGCGTACCAAAATAGATATCATTTTTGAAAAAGTCGTGGATCATGTTGATGCCGAAATCAAAGAGTGCCCCAACTGTAACACGACGGTCAAAGGACAATTTCCAGAGGATATGCCAGGCCCTCTGCAATATGGGAATGGACTCAAAGCATTTGTCATTCACTTGATCATCAGCCAAATGGTTGCACTCAACCGAGTTCAAAAGCAGATTTCTGCAATGATCGGTGTGGTAATTTCAGAAGCAACCCTTCTAAAGTTTGTCTGGCGACTTTATCAAGCACTTGAAAGGTGGGAGGTCAAATCGATAGAAGACATTCTTCAGGCCCCATCAATTCATGTTGACGAGACATCCTTTCGGGTGGATCGAAAAAATCACTGGATACATGTGTATTCCTCCGGAGGCACCACCTTGAAGCTACTTCACCGAAAGCGAGGCAAGGAGGCGATAGTCGATTTGAATATTATTCCCCGCTATGGCGGGGTAATAATCCACGATTGCTGGGCATCATACCTGTCGTACGATCATTGTGGACATGGACTTTGTGGTTCCCATCTATTGAGGGAACTGACATTTATTGTTGAATCCAATCAGTACAGGTGGGCTGCTAATATGAAAAAGCTTTTACAGGAAACTTGTCATAAAGTAGCAAAGCGGGAAGAAAAGTGTTTGGCAGATAAAGAATACGCTAATTTGCAAAAACGATTCCGTAACATTCTTACACGAGGTGATAAAGAGCTGCCGGAAATCCCGCCAAAACCAAAAGGAAAACGCGGTAAAATGGCCAAATCAGATGCCCATAATTTGTGGGAAAGGCTTAAAAATAATGAAGCGGCCGTTTTGCTGTTTGCCAAGGACCCATATGTTCCATTCACTAATAATCGGGCAGAACGCGATCTTCGGATGGCAAAGGTAAAACAGAAAATATCAGGTTGTTTTCGATGTCAGCAATATGCTCATGCTTATTGTCGAATTTCAAGCTACCTGCAAACCATGGCAAACAAAGGCGTGAATCCTCTTGTTGCCATTCAGCTTGCTTTGGCAGGTGAAATCCCCGGTGTCGATTTTGACCGGGGTGAGTAGTTACGTTTTTGAAAAAAATTGAGGCATAAGGTAACGCCCTTCAGCCTGCCCCCCTGCCTCAGTGCTGCACAAGCTTTGCAAAGCCGGCGGATTCAAACTCCTCGAACCCGGTATCCGTCTTTTGAATAATCAGGCATTCCACCTGGTCCAGGCTGTTGATCATGGCGATGCCGTCTTTGATATCCATGACCATCAAGGCCGTGGCCAGGCCGTCGGCCAGGGTACAGTCCGGGGCAATGACCGAGGTTGAGACCACCTGATTTTTTACCGGGTATCCGGTTTTGGGGTCAATGATGTGGGAATAGGTCTGGTGGTTATTGACCACATAGTTCCGGTAATCCCCGGAGGTGGCAATGGCTTGATTTTTTAAAGTGACGACCCGGTAAATCCCCTGGTTCATCTGATTCTTTTCCGGCCGGATAATACCCACGGACCAGGGTTTTCGTTTCTGATTATGGCCGGCTCCGGAAACTTCGCCCCCGATTTCCACCAAATAATCTTTAATGTCATAAGACCGCAGAAGCCCGGCAACGGCATCCACGCCAAAGCCCTTGGCAATGGAGCCAAGATCCAGGGTGACCCGGCCTGCTGCGGCCGTAAGGGTCTTTGGGGTCAGTGCCAGCTTGTCAAAACCCACCCGGCTTAAGGCAGAGGCAATCTTATCGGGTTCCGGAACCGCAAATTTTCCGGACCGGGTCCCGAATCCCCAAAGGTCCACCAGGGGCTTGACCGTCCCGTCCCAGGCCCCGCGGCTCAACTGATATATTCGTCGGGATACGGACAAAACCGTTGAAAAATCCGGGCTGATCTCGAAAGGGGTGCCGGCCGGCTGCCGGTTGAAACGTGAAATCTCGCTGTCAGGGTCAAACATGGACAGATTCTTGTTGATCTGTTTGAGGCGTTTATCGATCCGGTTTTGCCAGGTTTCGGGAAACTCTTTTTTAGCGGTAATCAGCTTGACCGAATAAAAGGTGCCCATGGTTTTTCCGGTAACCGCGGTCTGGTGCCGGGCGGCAAGGGCGGGGCCACCGGTGAGAAGCAGGCTGGACAGGATCAGTATGGGCAGTAAGATGCGGATTTTCATGGATACCCCCCCCTTAAAAAGGATGAAGGATGAAGGCTGAAGGATGAAAAGGGCGTTGTCCGGCAGTCTTCATCGAATTTTAAGCGTTAACCAGTACGGGTGCCAAAACCCGGGCTGTTCAGAATGGTTATATAAGACTGCCGGTGTAATTTCAATATGTTGGGGGCTGTTTTCCTGGGTAACCGCATTTATAATTTAGCATGATATTGGGATGTTGCTGGTAAATTTTTTAAATGTAAACGCCTTGCTTTCCATTACCCTGAAAAGGAAATTTTACAGGGCATAATCTTGATTTCTTGCCGCAAGTATAGAACTTGACCACCCTACCATATGTTGTGGCTGGGGAGCGGGGCAAAAAACGACGGCGAATACCACGATTGTGGTCTGCTAAAAATTGGAATTGGCAGGAATTGGAAACTCCGTGATACACGTCATATTGCTCGCCGGTTTGATGATTTCAAAAGTGTGGAAGTACAGGGATAGTCCGGAGCAGGCTGTCATCGAAACATTGCGTCTCGTCGTCAATGTAGTCCTCACCTCCCAAAAATTCAGTTTGATCTTGCCAACATATACATAATGCAGAAAAAATGACCAAAAGAACGCCTGTGAAAAATTAAAATCATAGGGTATATTAAGAATAGGTTTTTTTGCGGTATCATTACCGAAAACGGTTAACATAAAGACAGGACGTTTCAATGCCGGAAATTACGAGATTTTACGGGATTATTATCAAACTCTTCTTTGGGGATCATCCTCCACCACATTTTCACGCTGTGTATGGTGAATACCTCGCACTTTTCGATATTAACTCTTTAAACGTGATTGAAGGGGATCTTCCGCCAAGGGCCAGGAAATTAGTTTTGGAATGGGCTGAAAAATATCAGGCTGAATTAAAGACGATCTGGGAAACTCAAAAATTTAAAAAATTACCACCTTTGGAGTGATTTGAAAAATGACTGTACCTAAAATAAAAACTGCGGTCGTGGCCGATCAACATACTCTCGTTATTACATTTGTTAATGGAGAGGTCAAAAAATACAATATCAGCAGGCTGTTAACTAATGAAATGTTCTCACCTCTTAAAAACCAGGCATTTTTCAGAAACGTTAAAGTGGAGCCAGGCGGATATGCTGTATATTGGGATGATATGATTGATATTAGTGAATATGAATTATGGAAAAACGGAATTTCGGAAAACCCTTCAAACGCCTAATTGCTTCTAACAATTAGTTTCCTGAACAGAGAGCCATCAATGGCACAATCAGATTTATAATGTTTTTCAACACACCTGAATTTACAGGGATAGTCCGGAGCAGGCTGTCATCGAAACATTGCGTCTCGTCGTCAATGTAGTCCTCACCTCATGTTATCTCGTATATTCTAACAGGACCTCAATAGTTTCATTAAAATTTATCCTAAAAAGCCATTTTTAATCAGAGCAAGATTTGCAGTAACGATATTTTTGTAAAATTAAGTTGACAATTGATTGTTCTTGAGTTAATTTGCAGTAACGTCATTACGGCAAATTGGAGATATGGTGAAAAAAAAATTAAAAGAAATAACATCTGTGCAAATGGGGTACTCGTTCAGGTCCCGTCTCGAAGCCTCTGAGGGCGGCCAAGTTGCAGTTATTCAGATGAAGGATCTTCTGGATGACAACACGGTCGGCTGTGATGGTTTGGTCAGAATCAATATGGAAGCCATGAAAGACCACCACCTTGCGCAAAGAGGTGATCTGGTATTCAGGTCTCGTGGATCTCTAACTACGGCAGCGGTTCTTCTTGAAGATCCGGGCAAGGCTGTTGTCGCCGCTCCTTTGTTAAGGATAAGGGTAACGAGGAAGGATTTGGTTTTACCCGAATATCTGAACTGGTACATCAGCCAGCGGGATGCGCAAATTTTTTTGACCAGCCGTGCCAAGGGGACGGTTCAAAAAATGATCAGTAAGCAGGCCATTGAAGATTTGGAAGTGGCGCTGCCAAGTCTGGAAAAACAGAAAAACATCTTAGAGCTGGCCATGCTTATCGCGAGGGAAAAAGCCCTGCTTCATACGATGGCCGATAAGCGGGAACAATACATTTCAACAATACTGATGCAGTTTGCAAAAGGGGAATAAAACATGAGCAGCCAAATTGACCAAAAAGATATCAACAACGCGGCATGGGCGGCGTGTGACACCTTCCGGGGCGTTGTTGATCCGGCGCAGTACAAAGACTACATTCTCGTGATGCTGTTTTTGAAATACATCTCTGATGTCTGGCAGGACCATTACGAAGCGTATCAGGCGCAGTATGGCCATGACGATGTTCGTATCCGCCGCAAGCTTGAGCGTGAACGTTTTGTTCTCCCGCAGGTGTTACTCACTGAAAAGAATGACGAAACAGGTGAAGAGACTGTTCTGGATGAATTTCCCGCCACCTATTACAGCTTGTATGAGCGCCGGTCTGCCGCCAACATCGGTGAGTTGATTAATATTGTACTCGACCATATTGAAGAGAGCAACAAGAGCAAGCTCGAAGGGGTGTTCCGTAATATCGACTTCAACAGCGAAGCCAACCTCGGCAAAACCAAGGATAGGAATCGTCGTCTGAAACAACTGCTTGAGGATTTCCATAAGCCACAGCTCAACATGAAGCCCAGCCTCGTTTCCGAGGATGTCATCGGTAATACCTACATCTACCTGATTGAGCGCTTCGCCTCCGACTCCGGAAAGAAGGCAGGAGAGTTCTTTACCCCGCTGAAGGTGACCGAACTGGTGGCCAAGCTGGCAGGTCCCAAACCGGGCGATCGTATCTGTGACCCGGCCTGCGGATCAGGCGGACTTTTGATTCAGGCTGCTAAACAGGTAGACGGCCGAGATTTTGCCCTCTTCGGACAAGAATCTAACGGGAGCACATGGGCGCTCTGTCGCATGAACATGTTCCTGCACAGTTTTGACAGCGCCCGGGTTGAGTGGTGCGACACCCTGAACAGTCCGCTGCTGGTGGAAAATGACCGGCTCATGAAATTCGACTGCGTGGTGGCCAATCCGCCGTTCTCACTGGATAAGTGGGGGGCCGAAAATGCCGATAGCGACCAGTACAACCGTTTCTGGCGCGGGGTGCCGCCAAAGAGCAAAGGCGACTGGGCCTTTATCAGCCACATGGTGGAAACCGCCCTTGAAAAGCAGGGCCGGGTTGCCGTGGTGGTACCCCATGGCGTGCTGTTCCGGGGCGCAGCCGAAGGCCGTATCCGCCGGAAAATGATCGAAGAAAACCTGCTGGATGCGGTCATTGGATTGCCGGGCAATCTGTTCCCGACCACCAATATTCCGGTGGCTATATTAGTTTTTCACCGCTCCCGTGAAAAAGGCGGAGCCCGTGAAGAGTGCAAAAACGTCCTCTTTGTGGATGCCAGCCGTGAGTTTGTCTCCGGCAAAAACCAGAACAGCCTCTCAGATGCGCATATCGGCAAGATCCTGGAGACCTGCGCCAACCGGGTCGAGGTGGAAAAATACGCCCATGTGGCCGAGTTTGCCGAGATTAAGGAAAACGACTTCAACCTCAATATCCCCCGCTATGTGGATACCTTTGAAGAGGAAGAGGAGATCGATATCGATGCGGTGCAGGTGGAAATTGAGGCCATCGAAAAAGAATTGGCTGAAGTCAGGGTACAGATGGCGGAAAAACTTCAGCAAATCAACCGAGGGAATGTATAATGGATCACAAGACAATTACTAAACTGATAAGTTCATTCGACACCCTTGTACACGAAATTCCAGAAGAATCCATCGAGTTTTGGTATGCCAGAGAGATCATGACAGTTCTCGGGTACGACCGATGGGAAAATTTCAGCAAGGTCATCCACAAAGCGTCCATTGCCTGTGAGACCGCAGGTGGCGTGGCTGCCAACCATTTTCGTGGCGTCACGAAAATGGTCCCTATCGGTTCCGGGGCAGAAAGACCTGTTGAAGATATCATGCTTACCCGTTATGCCTGTTATCTTATCGCCCAAAACGGTGATCCCCGAAAAGAAGCCATCGCTTTTGCCCAGACCTATTTTGCCCTGCAAACCCGCAAGCAGGAACTCATTGAAGAGCGTCTTCGTTTGCAGGAGCGCCTCCAGGCCCGGCAAAAGCTGACTGAATCGGAAACGGAACTTTCCAGAAACATATACGAACGCGGAGTGGATGAGCGTGGCTTTGGCCGTATCCGTTCCAAAGGTGATGCGGCTTTGTTTGGTGGCAATACCACGGCAGGAATGAAGGAAAAATTGGGAATGCCTCCCGGCAGACCGCTGGCAGATTTTCTGCCAACAGTAACCATCGCCGCCAAGAACCTTGCCGCAGAAATTACCAATTTCAATGTGCGTGAACATGATATGCAGGGGGAGTCCGCCATAACCGGTGAACACGTTCAGAATAATACCAGCGTCCGCAATATGCTGGGTGAGCGTGGTATTAAACCGGAAGAGCTGCCGCCGGAAGAGGATATTAAAAAGCTGGAGCGGCGGGTGAAGTCGGCTGAGAAAAAGTTGATTAGGGGGTGTGAGTTGCCACAGAAGGGGGATGAGGTATAAGTGATGAATGATGAATTAAAGAAAAACTCAACATTGAGCAGTTATAACTTGCCTCTCGGCCAATCTGCATGGCTCAAGGAGATTCAGCGATGATGCAACTGCGCGATATCCCAGCAGGATGGAAGTACTTAAAACTTAAAAAGTTATTAACTCAAGATATTAAGAATGGATATTCGCCAAATTGTCCTGAGGAGCCTAATGGTAGTTGGATTTTAAGCTTAAGAAATCTAACCGGAAATGGCTTTGATCCTTCTCAGGCAAAACCGGCGCCTAAGGGCGATGTCAGAGTGAAAGATTTTTTGTTAGAGTCTGGCGATTTTTTAATAAGTCGATCCAATACGCTTGATAAAGTCGGAAGGACAATGCTGTTTAAAGGTGAAATTGAAAATTGTTCCTATCCGGACTTGCTTATGAAATTTCGTGTCGATGAGACTCAAGTCATAAATGAATATTTGGAAGGATATTTAAGAAGTTCAATAGTTCGGAGATACCTCCAAGGCCGCGCCTCTGGTACAAGCCATAGTATGGTGAAAATCAATAAAACAGTGGTCGGAAAAATACCTGTCATTTTGCCTTCTCATCCAGAACAAAAAGCCATTGCCGATCTGCTGTCCACCTGGGATGAGGCCATCGAGAAAACCGAGCGGCTGATTCAGGCGAAGGAAAAGCAATTAAGACAGATGTCGAGATGGTTGCTTTTTGGTCACAAAAGATTGGGGAATCAAAATAATGAGTTGGCTGATGCTCACTTTTTCAAATACCCGTCTGATTGGACATTGGTCAAAATTGAAAAAATTGCAAAGGAAGTCTCCGTACGTAATGATGAGTCCGACGAGACTGTGCTGTCATGCTCAAAATATGATGGGTTTGTCAATTCACTGGACTACTTCGGAAAACAAGTCTTCAGTAGCGATACATCCAATTACAAAATCGTTAAAAAAGGACAGTTCGGCTATCCCTCAAATCATGTCGAAGAGGGTTCAATAGGTCTTCTTAAACACTGTGAAAAAGGCATTGTCAGTCCAATCTACGTTGTGTTTGAAGCTTCAAAAGAGAAGGTGCATTCACCGTTTTTGTACAAGCTGCTTAAAACAGACATTTATCGGCACATTTTCCAAGTCAGCACGAGCTCATCGGTTGACCGTCGTGGCAGTCTCCGCTGGGGTGACTTTTCTAAAATTAAGGTGCTGGTTCCGTCGCTTGAGGAACAACAGGAAATCTCGGAGAATCTGGCTTCAGCCCAGCACGAAATCGACCTGCTGAAACAGCTCGCAGAAAAATACAAAACCCAAAAACGCGGTCTGATGCAGAAGATGCTCACCGGCGAATGGCGGGTAAAACCGGAAATCGTTAACCAATACATGGAGGCGTAATCATGGCTAAAGGTAAAAATCAACACGTTGTAAAGCATCCCGATGGCTGGGCGGTAAAGGGTGAGGGGAACAGCAAAGCGACCAAGGTGACCCGCACTCAGGCGCAGGCCATTGAAAAGGCAGAGAACATTGCCAGAAACCAGAAATCGGACACCAAAATTCATGGCGTGAACGGAAAGATTCGGGCTGGCAACAGCTATGGAAACGACTCGTGTCCTCCTAAAGATAAAAAGTAAGGAGTGATTCAATGCCAATATTTATATCGCATACAACCAGAGACGATGAATTAGCCAAAAAGGTGTTTTGGCGGTTTAACCGCATTCACAATATTACCTGTTATATCGATGATATGGATAAGGAGCTTGGAAATAATCGGGGAAAATCGAGCCTCACTCCGTTACTGGTCGATAGGTTGCGTAAATGCGACACATTGCTTGCTGTTGTCACAGAACATACAAAAGGATCATGGTGGGTGCCTTTTGAAATAGGCACTGCACGAGAAATGCCCCGGGTTAGGGCCTCAGAAAAATTAATATCCACAATTCCATAGTCTGAATTCTGATTTCTATAGACAACATGGAATCGATAGTTTATGGTCAACATGGAAGATTACATAAAAAATACAGGAGGACCATGTTTGATCATTCTAAGCACAATTTACCCAAAACTATATCGGAATTAACGCCACCACTAAAGGATTTTCTGAATACCACTCGAAGCAAATTAAAAGGCCATGAACGGCGCCAATTCATGGCACGCGTTGTCTCCCTTATGGGGCACGGCGGACAACTAAAGGCTGAAAGAGAACTGGGTTGGGATCGGAAAACAATAATCAAAGGGCGACGGGAAATAGAAAGCGGAGTTACCTGTGTTGATAATTTTTCCGGACGAGGCCGGAAATCGTGTTTAGAACATTTTCCGAATTTAAAAGAGGACATAACTCGTATTGTAAACCCTATATGTCAGACTGATCCTACATTCCGTACCCAGAATTTATATTCCCCAATATCTGCGAATGAAGTATTCCGTCGATTAGTTGACGACATGGGATATGACCCTGAGAATATGCCAACAGTACGGACTCTATCCACCATAATGAATAAATTGGGTTTTAAACTGAAGAAGGTCGCCAAAGCCAAGGTAAAAAAAAATTCCTGAAACAGACATCATTTTTGAATATGTGCATAGGACAAACCAACTAGCCGATGAAACAGATGGCGTTTTACGTATCTCAATGGACGCAAAAGCCACTATTAAAATAGGGCCTTATTCCCGAGGCGGATATAGTCGTTGCAATCTTAAAGCGGCGGACCATGATTTTAAACCCGATTCCCTTTTGAAACTTTTCGGTATCAACATACCTGCTCTGGATGAAAATTATATGTACTTCACTGAAAGCAACATCACCTCTGATTTCATGATTGATGCGCTGGAATCACTCTGGCCTTCTTTGAACGCAAGATTCGCCCCACATACACTGGTGATCAATCTTGATAATGGGCCGGAAAATAGTAGCCGAAGGAGCCAATTCATTAGTCGCCTCGTGGACTTTGCCAAATCAGCATTTGTAAATATTAGTTTGGTGTACTATCCCCCGTACCACAGTAAATACAACCCAATAGAGCGAGTTTGGGGTGTTTTGGAAAATCATTGGAAAGGCGAATTGCTGAACAAAATTGAAAAGGTTCTCGGTCTATGTCGAACAATGACATGGAAAGGAGAAAATCCTGTCGTCAAATTAATCAAAGGTGTTTACCCGACAGGGGTACGTTTGGTCAAGTCCGCCGTGAATAATATAGAAAACAAAATTATTCGGATTCCAGGGATTGAAAAATGGGCTGTTGATATTCCATGCTATGAGGAATGAATTGTGGGTTTTAATTTTACCACATCCCTTATATCGAGCTTTACACCTCTGCCGGATCGATCCTCTTATAGCTGGCAAGAGACCTTGCCGGAATACCTTCTTGAGTGGCCTCGGCTGCGCTCTGATAGCGATATAGATGTTTTTGCAAGAGAGTACAAAAAACAGTCTCTGCTGCTGGAAAAAAGCATTGGGCTTGAGAACTTCTCGCAAAGATCGGCTTCGGTGAATAATGCCCGGAACTTTGAATCTACCGTAATGAAATCATTGGGTCAGAGGAGTTATTGATGAGTCTTTACAATTTTTACAACACCAATGTAACTCCCAAGCACAAGACGTTTATCAGTTTTCATCATTCAGATGATTACTACAAAAAGCATCTTGAAACCCAATGGGGTCAGCAGTTTGATGGATTTGTTTCAAGGTCAGTAGGTGATGGCGATATTAACCCATATTTATCCACAGACCGCATCCGTCAGTTGATTCGTGATGATTTCATTTCTGATGCCACCGTTACACTTGTGCTTGTCGGACAGGGAACATGGCGCAGAAAGCATGTGGATTGGGAAATAGCTTCGGGCATTCATGACACGAAGAATAATTCAAGAACTGGCCTATTGGGCTTGCTGCTCCCGACCTATTCGGCCCAGTTGCCATATGGAATGAAGGCATCGGCTTTGAAGTATACGGAAAATGGCAGCGTCTATAACCCATATACAATTCCTCCAAGGTTGAACGACAACGTTGAATGCGGATTCGCCAAAATATATGCCTGGCCGACCTCTTCAAATGATTTGCGTGAATGGATTCATGATGCATTTCAGCGACGCAAAACATGTTTACCAACAAACGGTCGAGACAGTTTTTCAAATAATAAAACTGAAGCTCAAACGCACTGGAGGGACTGACAATGATATCAAGTACAAATAGAAGGAAGGTTTTTATTTCACATTATAAAGGGGACCGGAATGAGGTTGATGCTTTTATAAAGGATTACTCATCCGTTTTTATCCCCAAGGTGTTGGGTGCCAATGATAATGATGAATTTATCAACAGCACGAACACCGACTATGTCATGCAGCGCATAAGGGAAAAATACCTTGGTGACAGTACCGTGACGATTGTTTTAATAGGAAGGTGTACACATAGTCGACGATATGTTGACTGGGAGATAAAGAGTTCTCTGCGACAGGGCCAATACACACCTAATGGCCTAATGGGAATAGTTTTGCCAAGTTGTAAGAATACAGCTTATTTACCACGAAGATTGGAAGCAAACTGGAATAGTGAGCATCATAGTTGCTATTCAAGATACTGGTCTTATCCCTCTTCTGCTCAACAATTGGCAAACTGGATTGAAGATGCATATCAGGCCCGAACTTCCCGGGCGCATCTGATCCAGAACTCTCAGGATATGATGAAGTACAATGGCGTGTGTAAAATCTGCGGGGTGACACATTGATGACAGCAGAATACAAACCACCCTTAGCCATACACTTTATTTGGAACCCTGCAGATGAAGAACCTGTAAGTAAGATACTTGATGCTGTCAGGTCCAATTTTGCGCGTGATGTAGACCGGCCGTTTTCTCGTGGCTTAAACATACCGCTATTTTTCTATAGCTCAGAAAACCCGAATCAGCCCCCGTCACACTCACCTGCACAGCAGGCTGCAAAAGATATTGTATTCGTGTTCGCAAGCGTAAATACACTAGGGCGGGACTCATGGAAATCATACATTAATCAACTGTCACTATCGGACACATTTCTGGCGGTTCCAATAGCCATTGATAGAAACGGATTAGGTCATGGCAGTGAAGGCAGTCTCAAAAATCTGAATTTCCTTAGGTCTTACGAATGGTCGGGAGATTTAAAAGAGCAGCGGGCTATACTGGCCATGGCTCATGAAATATACAGATACGGTTTCGTCGAAATTTGTGAAAATGATCATGGCAAGTGTTCATCAATTAAGATTTTTTTAAGCCATGCAAAAGCTGGAGATACTGGCCGCCTCCACGCTGAATCAATCTATAAATTCATCGATAGTACCAATATTTCGCGTTTTTTTGATGCGACCGAAATATCGCCGGGCTTCAAATTTGATGAAGAAATTATTAAGCACATAAAAGAATCCACATTGGTAGCGATAGGAAGTGACGCCTATTCCTCAAGATATTGGTGTCAGAGAGAAATCCTATGTGCTAAACAGCATCAGCGGCCTATCATCGCAGTTGATTGTCTTCAAGATTTTGAAGACAGGGTGTTTCCTGCAGGATCTAATGTCCCATGTGTGCATGTTTCACCGGACACTCCAATTAGTGAGCCTGATATATTGCGTATCCTAATTGCTACCATTCTTGAAACGATACGTCACCTGCATGCGAAAAAATCACTCGAATATTATCAAAGCCAGGGTTGGATTAATAATGACTGTGCCATCATCTCAAGGCCACCCGAAATCCGTCAGGTGATCGATCTGAAAAATAGTGGGAAACAAAAAATTTGTTACCCTGAACCTACGCTCTACTCCGAGGAAGCAGACTGGCTTTCGTATTTTGAAGTGGATGCGTTTACGCCCTTGTGGAACAAGGCTGAAGATGGGGCTTTGGGTAGTTTCAGAATAGGCATTTCCATCTCTGATAATCCTGTCGGTTATTATTCAGATCACCATTTACATGCTGACCATCTAAAGAGGCTATCCCAAGATCTGGCAAGGCACCTTCTTGCAAGGACAGGAACAATTATTTATGGAGGAGATCTTCGCAAAGACGGGTTTACACAATTTATTCTCGACGAGGCGATTGCATTAAAGACCCGTCTCAATACCGATAGCATTCATGTTGAGAATCATCTGGCTTGGCCTCTGTATGTATCAGATTCAGGAATGGTTGCCTGGAGAGCCAGGTACAATGGAATTATTAAAACTGTTGAGCATGATATTCCAGATGATATTGCAGAAGGCATCGATAAGGGTGTCTTCATAGCTCCCAGTGGAACGGCTAATAAATACATCTGGTCTCGTTGCCTTACATGGATGCGAGAGAAATCTATTGAGCTTTCTCATGCGCGTATATGCGCAGGTGGCAAACTTGCGGGCTATCACGGAAAAATTCCGGGAGTTCTTGAAGAGATCATCATTTCAATAGAAAAAAACAAACCAATCTTTTTGCTCGGTGCTTTCGGTGGTGTTGTTGCCGAAGTTTGTAAAACAATCACAGACAAGGCTATTGCTGAACCGATAACCGAACACTGGCAGATTACAAATAACGCCGGGTATTTTGAGCTTCAGGAAAAAGCCAAACAAGGAAATAAGGATGCTGACTATACGAGAATTAAGACTGTTTTAGAAGGCATATCAGTGGATGATTTGGCACGTTCTTCCGGCCTTAGTTCAGACGATTATCGGCGATTAATGGAATCCCCTTTTGTAGATGAGTGCGTGCATCTTGTTTTAAAAGGACTAAAGACATTAGCTTCTGCCAGCATGAGTAAAAAAACGGAGGGGCATGATGAGGAACTTTCAGATAAATGAAAAGCATCTTTCTCAAATCCCGGCTTTGCAGCTTTTGATTGGCTTGGGATTTGAATTTTTGACACCTGCAGAAGCTCTCCGCGAAAGACAGGATCGGACCTTCAATGTTTTATTGAAGAACATTCTGCCCAATCAGCTTAAGGAGTAAACAAATGAACAAATACCAGAAGCTTGACGACTTGAAACAGAAACTTGATTCCTTCTGTCCACTGCCGCCAGAGATTGTTTCGAACCTTCATAAGGATCTGGTGCTTCGCTGGACCTATCACTCAAACGCTATCGAAGGAAATAGGCTGACGCTGAAAGAAACCAAGGTGGCGCTGGAAGGGATCACCGTTGGCGGGAAAACCATACGGGAGCACTTTGAAGCGATCAACCACAGGGAAGCCATTTTTTTAGTTGAAGATCTGGTCAAAAAAAATGAGCCCCTGTCTGAGTGGCAGATTAAATCGATTCACCAATTGATCCTGAAAAATATTGATGACAAAAATGCGGGTGTTTATAGAAAAACGAATGTCATCATCTCGGGTGCCGATCATGTTCCGACCGATGCCCTGCATGTAGAAAGCGACATGCAAAGCTTTATTAACTGGTATCAAACCCAAGGGGCGTCTCTCCATCCGGTAGAGCGGGCGGCCCGTGTTCATTCTGATTTTGTGAAAATCCATCCTTTTGTGGACGGCAATGGCAGAACATCACGGTTGCTGATGAATCTGGAACTGATGAAAAGCGGGTTCCCAGCGGTTGTTCTGCCTGTGGAAAAGCGCTTGGAATATTACGAGACTCTGGATACCGCCCACACAAAAAATGATTATGAGCCATTTTTGACGCTGATTGCAAATATAACGGTATTAGGATTCAAACCCTACTGGCATGCCTTAGGGGTAACACCATGAACACCTTTCAGATCAATGAAAAGTATCTTTCTCAAATCCCGGCCTTGCAGCTTTTGATTGGCCTGGGGTTTGAATTTTTGACACCGGCTGAAGCCCTGCGCGAAAGGCAGAATCGAACATCCAATGTCTTGTTGGAAAATATTCTGCGCAATCAGCTCAAAGAGATAAACCGCATTCGATATAAAGGCGGTGAGTATCTCTTCAGCGAGGAGAATGTCCAGTCGGCTATCCAGAAGCTCAAAAACATAAAATATGATGGCTTGCTCAAGACCAACGAGGCCATTTACGATCTGATCACTCTCGGAACAGCCATGGAGCAGACCATTGAGGGGGATTCGAAAAGCTTCAATATGAACTATATCGACTGGCCCAAATCCAGGAACAGCCCCGGTCGCAACAAGTTTCATGTAACGGTCGAATACAGTGTTGAACGTTCACGGGGACACAGTCCCGTTTTTATGTCAGGCCGTTCACCTTCGTATGACGCGTATAAAGCAGGACAAAGCTATTCAGAGAAAAACACCACTGGTGGTGCGGAAACCGCCCGTCCGGATATCGTTCTCTTCGTTAATGGTATTCCATTTTGCGTGATTGAGTGTAAAGCCCCGCAGATTGAAGTTGCACAGGCCGTTTCTCAGTCCATCAGAAATCAGAATGATGACTATATCCCAAAGCTCTTCATCTACAGCCAGATGGTGCTGGCTCTGAATAAAAACAGCGCTATGTACGCAACAACGGGTACCGCTGCAAAGTTCTGGGGTGTATGGAAAGAGCCTTTGATGGATAACGGCGAGCGTGAGTTTGAAAAACTGGCAGCAGTGGTCAACCAACCACTTGCCAAGCCTGTTGCCGCCAAAATTTTTTCTACCTTTGATGTTCAGCCGGAAGCTTTCACCGGCAACAGGCTGGTGACCGAACAGGATAAGGCTTTGTTCTCCCTTTGCCGTCCGGAAAGGCTCTTGGAATTGGCATGGAAGTTTACGGTATTTGACGGGGGGATCAAAAAGATTGCCCGCTATCAACAGTATTTTGTCATCAAGTCTACCCTGAATCGGGTAAAGCACTTTGATAGGGCAGGTTCGCGTAAAGGCGGTGTGATCTGGCACACGCAAGGGTCAGGAAAGTCACTGACCATGGTGATGCTGGCCCGTAACCTGGCCTTGGATCCCGAAATTTTGAATCCGAGAATTGTTCTTGTGACTGACCGTGACGACCTCGATAAGCAGCTTGGGAATACCTTTGCCGCCTGTGGCCTTGGCGCCAACCGGGCAACATCAGGCAGAAACCTGCTGGAACTGGTCGCTGAAAAGAAGTCAGGAATTATCACAACCCTCATTCACAAATTCGACAAAGCTTACGCGGTAAAAAAATATCAGGATGAATCCCCTGATATTTTCATTCTGGTGGATGAGAGCCACCGGTCCCAGTTCGGTTCCTTTTCCGCCCGGATGAGGCAGATGTTTCCCCATGCCTGTTATCTGGGATTTACCGGCACGCCGCTGTTAAAGAAAGAGAAGAACAACTTCACCAAATTTGGTGAACTGGTGGAGCCCCATTATTCCATCACACAGGCCGTTGAAGATGGCGCGGTGGTTCCGCTTCTGTATGAGGGGCGGCATGTGGAGATGACACAAAACACAGAAGCAGTTGATCTGTGGTTTGAGCGGCACACGCAGGGGTTGACCAGGGATCAGCAGGCAGACCTGAAACGCAAATATGCCCGGGCAGAAATGCTGAACAAGGCCGATCAGGTCATATATATGAGAGCGTTTGACATCAGCGAGCACTTCCGCGGGAGCTGGCAGGGAACAGGATTCAAGGCCCAGCTGGTGGCCCCGAATAAAGCATCGGCGCTCAAGTACAATGCGTATATGAATGAAATCGGCATTGTCAGTTCCCAGGTTGTTATCTCGCCGCCGGATATGCGTGAAGGATATGAAGAGACCGATGATGAAACAACGGATGAGGTTGTAAAATTCTGGCAAAAAATGATGAAGCGCTATGGCAGTGAAGAAGAATACGTAAAGCAGCTCATCAACCAGTTTAAACACGGAAGCGTTCCTGAAATCCTTATTGTCGTTGATAAGCTGCTCACGGGTTTTGACGCTCCGCGCAACGCAGTCCTCTATCTATGCAGGGTACTGAGGGAGCACACGCTGCTTCAGGCAATTGCCCGGGTCAACCGTCTCCATGAGGACAAGGAGTTCGGCTTTATCGTAGACTATGCAAGCGTCCTCGGTGAACTGGACAAAGCGCTTACCATGTACAGCGCATTTGAAGGGTTTGATGAATCCGATCTGGTCGGCACTCTGACATCCATTAACAGCGAAATCGAAAAACTGCCCGGCAGGTATTCCGATCTTTGGGATCTATTCAAAACGGTTAAGCATTCATACGATGAAGAAGCTTATGAAGTGCTGCTTGCCGATGAGAACTTAAGAGAAGAGTTTTACGGCCGTCTGTCGGAGTTCGGAAAAACCCTTGGCATCGCACTCTCTTCCGAGAATTTCCTGACCAAAACAGATGAGAAGGCTTTATTCAGATACAAGGCAGATCTTCGGAAATTCCAGTCACTCAAAGCATCTGTCAAAATCCGGTATGCAGAGGCTATTGACTACCGGGATTATGAGCCAAAAATCAAAAAGTTGCTGGATACACACATTCAAGCCAGCGAAGTTGTTCAGCTGAATAAGCCGGTCAATATTTTTGATGATGAAGCATTCATGGTGGTGAAAGAAGAACAAGCGGTCTATGGCAGCAAAAAAACAACGGCGTCAAAGGCTGATACGATTGCACATGCCACGAAGAAAGTCATCACCGAAAAGATGGATGAAGACCCTGCGTTCTACGAAAAATTCTCAAAACTGATCCAGAAGGCAATTGAAGATTTCAGGGCTAAGAGGATATCCGATCTGGATTATCTGAATAAAGTCGTGGAGATCCGCAACAAGGTTGTTGGTAAGGTACATGAAGATATACCGGATAAGCTTTCCGGGAATGAAGATGCCATGGCCTATTTCGGGGTACTTAAGCCTTTCCTTGAAGCCTATTCTAAGCAAACCGGCGAATTAGGTGAAGAAGACCTTGAATCAGCAGCGGCTGATACGGCAATTGCTATTCATGGAATATTGGAAAAACATAAGAAAGTTCACTTCTGGGATGATGAAGACACTCAGAAACAGGCAGTAAATGAGATTGACGACTATCTCTATGATGAGCTCAAGACGGAAAGGGGGATTGAGCTGTCGCTTGATCAGATGGATGACATCATTGAGAAAGCCCTGCAGGTGGCAAAGCACAGGAGTTATAAATAATGGAGGCATTAATTCATAGCAATAAACACTCGGTTGTTTACGGCCGGAAGACCATCGATTTCAGTCTTTTGTACTGTGACAGAAAAACGATGGAAATTGCTGTGCATCCTGACAGCACGGTGATTGTCAAAGCGCCCGTGCAATCCGATATCACATTGATAGAACAGAAAATCATAAAGCGGGCTCGTTGGATTTTCAGACAGCTGAATTATTTCAAGCAGTTTACTCCAAAGACGCCTGATCGATGTTACGTGAACGGCGAGACCCACTTGTACCTTGGGAAGCAATTCCGATTGAAATTAGCCAAGGGACAGGAAAACTCAGTAAAATTGTCTCGCGGCTTTTTTCATGTTAATTGCCGGAGCGAGCCGACTCCAAATTCTGCCAAGATGTTATTAAACCAATGGTATTCGGAAAAAGCACAACTTCAGTTTGCCCAGAGTATGGACCGCTGCTGGCAGAAATTCAATGGTTTCGGTATTGGTCAGCCAAAACTATCCATTAAGCGAATGCAAAAAAGATGGGGCAGCCTTTCAGACAAGGGCACAGTGACCCTCAATACTGACCTGGTTAAAGCACCTAAAGAGTGTATCGATTATGTTGTTACCCACGAACTGTGCCACCTGAAATATCATGATCACAGCCCGGATTTTTATAAGCTCTTAGACTCTGTCATCCCGGGTTGGGAGAAGATAAAACACAAACTTGAGGTAAGCATGTCATAAATTTAACGATTAAGTTTCGTCAAATCCTTCCTGCTCACCATTTTTGATATCTTTACTGTGGACTACATCAATATCGAAAAGCTGCCAACCCAGAATTTAAAACCCCGGACTATTATTAATATTCAACACTCAGAGATTGCTTGTTTATACGGATTTTTGATTTCGGTGATGAGCGACATAAGTCTATGTTGACCGCTTTCTTCAAAGTTTCTTCAGCCACAAAATATGGGGTTGGACCCGCCTGCTTAGCAGCACGTTTTATACCGGATAAAGTTGACATTCCGGGCAAATCAAGAATTTTGGAACTCTTCGGCGAAATGTAATATTATAACCGGGGTCACCCTGGGCTGTTTTTCTTACCCCATATCAATGCCAAGGGTCTGCATAAGTGAATTTAGGACGGTTTGCGCCTATAACCGCAAATGACAGTTGGATTTTTTCAACCAACTGATTTTTAATTCAATTAATACAACTTGTTTCAATTTGCAAAGTATATGTTTTAGTCGTTGAATCGAAAAACTCTAAGATTCTGGGCGAAATGGATTATTTTTCCTGTTATTGCTTCGTAGTATATGATATTATTTGGCACAAATATCATATACTACGAAGAGAGGTTGTCATGCCTATTATCGACGTTCAAAAAATTGAATCGGCCAGATCAACGCTTAAAAAACAAAAAATTTTTACCCTCAAAAAGCTTGTTTCAATTCTGGATTGTTCCTCCAGAACTGCCCAAACAAAACTTAAACAGTGGAAGACCTACACAAGTTACAATCAAAACGGGAAGTATTATACTTTGCCTGAAATCCCTCAATTTGACGTTTATGGTATATGGCAATTTAAAAATGCCGCGTTCTCTAAGTATGGTAATCTAAAAAAAACCATTATCCATTTAGTGAACTCCTCATCTGAAGGGCTTACCGGCAGACAACTTGGTGAACTTCTTGGGTTATCACCACAATCCTTTGTGCATCATTTCCGTAGTTGTCCGGGTATCTGTCGAGAAAAGCACGCTGGTGTCTATGTCTACTTCTCTGACAACATTTCAATATTTAAAAATCAAGTAAAACAAAGGAGTTCCCTTGTCCTCCGTCAAGCGGCTATTTCCATTTCTGACCAGGAAGCAGTCATGATTCTGGTTGCTATTATCAGGCATCATGGCATATCCGCAGAAGACATTTTGGGCTTGCCGGAGATCAAAAAGAGCAAACTAAAGCCGGCTAATATCCAAGGATTTATGGAGTCTCATGAGTTGTTAAAAAAAATTCCGGATTCCAAGCATTAAAACTGCTCAAAAGCTTTATCTCCAAGCTGACTGGGTCCGTCCAAACTAGTGTGCTATTCTCAGCAAAGCCGACTTTGCATTTTTACCCGGAAATTTTAAAATGCCCTGATTGTAATTCTACACTCCATGTTCAGAAAACCGATACGAAGACCAGGGTCACCATGGACATCGGTGCCTATTTTGCCAAGGAAACGGTATTGTATTGCCCCCACGGTCACGGAACGTTCAGGTCCGAACAGCTTCGAAACCTTGTACCCAGGGGCGGCACTTTCGGGTTTGATGTCATTGTGGAGGTGGGGTTTGCACTTTTTGTCCGTTGTCTCAGCAATCAGGAGGTCATGGCTGAATTGGCGATCAAGAATGTATTCATCTCTGAACGGGAGATCAGCTTTCTGGGCCGTAAGTTTATCATTTATCTTGCCCTGGCTCACCGACAGAGCCGGCCGGCTCTGCGAAAGTTCTTCACAAGCAGGGGAGGATATATCCTTCATGTGGATGGAACTTGTGAAGGTGATAGCCCCAATCTATTTTGCGGCCTTGACGGACTCTCAGAACTGGTCCTTGATACGGTAAAAATTTCTTCAGAGAAAAAAGATGAGCTCATCCCATTTTTCCGTAGCATCAAAGAGCAGTATGGTGAACCAAGGGCACTCGTACACGATATGGGTAAAGGGATTGTCAGTGCGGTGGAGGAAGTTTTCCCAGGGACACCCGATTTTATATGTCATTTTCATTTCCTGCGTGACATTGGCAAAGACCTGCTAGCTGATGAATATAGTTTTTTGCAGAAACGGTTAAAGAAACTCAAGGTTCGACCTGCATTGAGGAGGCAGGCCAAGTATCTTGAGAAAAAAATTGATCCGGTCGGCAAGGATATTGATGAAATTATTGAGAGCCTTCAAAGTGGGAATTGGCAGGCAACTGATTTCGATCATATCCCCACGATTATGGCATATGCTTTAATCCATTGGATATTTGACTATCCAAATCAATCCAACGGATATGGTTTCCCTTTTGACCGTCCATACCTTGATTTTTATCGACGTCTTCAAGATGTTCTCCGGTTGCTGGAACAAATCATGACCGTGAACCTCAGTGAGGCAGCAAATTTAAACAGAGCCTTTTCCCAATTATATAAAGTAGTCATAAAAGTCGTAGAAGATAAGCGTCTTAATGATCTTGCCAAAAACATGGAATCAAAGGCAGCCGTATTTGACAAGCTGCGTTGTGCTATGCGAATTGCCCTTCCTGATGGCAAAAATGGCATTAATGATAATGGCGATTCCATGAACATGAAAAGTATTGAAGAAAAAGTGACTGAATTCAGGAACTGGCTCCTTGAGAATAAACACAGACAAAAAACCTATGCTAACATGGTGGCACAGATTGACAAATACTGGGAAAAGCTCTTTGCCGACCCGATACCAGTCGTCACATCGGACGGAATTTTTACGGTCCAACCACAGAGGACGAATAACCTTCTGGAGAGATTTTTCCGGGATGAAAAACGACGAGGTCGGAAAAAAACCGGCATGGGATCGCTGAACAAAATGCTAAAAGCGGTCCTTGCCGACACGCCGCTGGTGCAAAATTTAAAAAACGACAAGTATATGGAGATTATTCTCAATGGATGTTCCAACCTGGCAGAAAGGTTTTCACAAATTGATGCTGATCTGGTACAAAAAGAGCTGACCAAGGCGGCTGAAAACAATTGCAAAATATTCCCGGGGATCAAAAAAATGATAAGGGATACTGAATTAACGGTAAAAATCTCAACGCTGTTTTGTCCAGCAGATGCAAAATAAATACCAACCGTCATTTGCGGTCATAGGTTTGCGCCCCTTCAAAATCGTATTCACTGATTGCTTTTTGAAGCTGGTCCGCCAGGGCCGTGGCGGCATTGTCCTGAATCAGGGCCTTGAGCTGACGAACCATGGTGACGGCCTCGGTATCATTGTCATCAATCATCTGCTTAAGGGACGCAAGCAGCGGTTTGACCGCTTCAGGGCCAGCAGCCTCTGAGGGCTCAACTGGCTGGTCTGCCGGCGGTTCCAGATCCTTTATGCCCTGAACGGCTTCGGCCAGGCGGACGGCAAAGTCCTGAAGAATGTCCCGGATTTTGTGGGGCGTATCTTCTTTCAGGGCCGTATCCAGAATCGTTGCCGCTTCAAAAAGCGGTCTGGCCCCGATATTGCCGGCAACCCCTTTAACGGTATGGGCAAGCCTCCGGGCGGTTTCCATATCCTGTACCTTTAAGGCCTGCTCAATTTTTTCCGGGACATCCCGCTGATTTTCAGCAAATTTTTCCAATAAATCCCGGTACAACACCGCATCCCCGGCCAGGCGCTCCAGTCCGTCCTCAACGTCGATTCCAGGCAAGGGGCCCAACCGGTCTGCCGTCGCGGTATGGTCTGCCTGCCCCTTAAGACCGGCCTGGGCCAAAGGATGCGGCGGGGTAATCTGGGGGACTGTGGGCTTAACCCATTTACTCAACACCGTGAGAAGTTCCCTGACATCAATGGGCTTGGCCACATGATCGTTCATCCCGGCGTCCAGGGCCTTTTCCCGGTCGCCGGTCATGGCGTTGGCGGTCATGGCGATGATGGGCAGGTCCTTGAATTTTGGATTTTTCCGGATCTCCCGGGCCGCGGTATAGCCGTTCATTTCCGGCATGTTGATATCCATGAGCACGGCGTCATAAGGGGCATTTCCTAAGGCCTCAAGGGCCAGGCGGCCGTTATCGGCCGTCTCCACCACCAGGCCGTTGTTCTCCAGAATCCCCCGGGCCACCGCCTGGTTGACCTCGTTATCCTCGGCCACCAGAAGCCTGGCCCCCTGGATGGCCGACACACTGGGAAAGGTCTCCATCTGCCGGCCATGATGGGAAGGCCGGGAAACGGCCTTGCCGCCCAGAGTGGAAATAATGGAGTCCAGCAGTAAAGACGGAGACACCGGTTTGATCAGGTAACCGTCCAGGCCAATGCGGTCGGTCTCCTTCATCAACTCTTCCCTGGCATAGGCCGACACCATGATAATGGCAGGGACTTTTTCCCGGGATGATGTTTTGATTTTCTCCGATGCATGCAGCCCGTCCATTCCCGGCATTTTCCAGTCCATGAGAACCAGGTCAAAGGGGTCGCCCTGCTGATCGGCCATTTCCACTTCCGCAAGGCCCGCTTCAGCGCCATGGGCCTGGGTCACCCGCAGGCCCATGGCCTCCAGCATCTTATCCAGAACCGTGCGGCAAACGTAATTGTCATCCACCACCAGAACCTTTTTCTTCTGAATTCCGGTGCCGGGCAGGTATGATGTAATGGATTGGGTATCTGCGGTTTCTAACCGGACGGTAAAGGAAAAGGTGGTCCCCTTTCCATATTCGCTTTCCACCCAGATCCGGCCGTTCATCATTTCCACCAGAGACTCGCTGATAAAAAGGCCAAGGCCGGTGCCGCCGTATTTGCGGGTGGTGGAGGAATCGGCCTGGGAAAAGGCCTCAAAAAGCTTGGCCAGATGTTCTTTGGTCATCCCGATGCCGGTGTCTTTTACATAAAATTTGAGTTCCGCTTCGTCTGAGTCCGCCGCCAGCAATGAGCAGCCCAGAACAATTTCCCCTTTTTCCGTAAACTTGACCGCATTATTGGTCAGGTTGATCAAAACCTGGCCTAAACGGATGGGGTCGCCGATGAGCATCTGGGGAATAGACGGCTCAATATTGTAAACCACCTCCAGCCCTTTTTCCTGGGCCTTGATCCCCACCAGGTTGGTCACAGTGTCTAAAACATCCTCCAGGGAAAATTCAATGCTTTCCATATTCAGTTTCCCGGCTTCAATCTTACTGAAATCCAAAATGTCGTTAATCACGCCCAGCAGGGCTTTGGAGCCGGTCTGAATTTTCTGGATATAATCAAACTGGAGGGGATCAAGGGCGGTTTGAAGGGCCAGATGGGCAAACCCGATAACCGCGTTTAAGGGGGTCCGGATTTCATGGCTCATGTTGGCCAGAAAATCGCTTTTGGCCTTGGTGGCCTCTTCAGCCACCAGCCTTGCTTCCTCAAGGTCAGCGGTCCGCTCCCTTACCAGTTCCTCAAGGTGATCCCGGTAGTCTTTGAGTTCCTTTTCCACTTTTTTTAACGGGCTGATATCCTTGGACATGGTGGCAATCCCCATGGGTGCCCCCTTCTCATCCTTAAGCAAAGAAATAGTAAGAAGCGTCGGGATAACCTCACCGTCTTTCCTGGCCCTCATCCATTCAAAATTCTGAATCACCTCCCCGTTGATACAGCGGAGAATCAACTCCAGTCCGCGGTCATGAACGGCTTTTTCGTTGGGAACAAGAAGGCTTAAGTGCTTCCCGAGAAGCTCTTCTCTGGTATACCCATAGGCTGGAATTGAGGATTCGTTCATATCAATAATATGAAGGGACAGATCCATTATCAGGATGGGATCGGCACCGTCTTTAAAAACCTTGGACATGAACCTGAGTTCGCGCTCAGCTTCTTTTTGTTCCGTAATGTCCTTGGTGGCACCGGCAAGGCCAATGATCCGGCCGTTTTTATCCAATACCGGCTCATAGGCTGCAGAAACCCATACCTCGCGGTTATCTTTATGCCGGACACGCAACTGCACCTCCTGCCGGCCCTGGCCGGAAAGCGCCATGTCGGCATGCTTTTGAAAAAGGTCCCAGTCCTGTTCATCAATCAGCGGCCTGGGATAGTCCGTCATTGCCATGCACTCTTTGACAGAATAACCGGTGATCCGCTCAACCGCCGGGTTCAGCCAGATCAGGTTGCCGTCAAGATCCCGCCAGGACTGCCAGTCATAGGTATGTTCCGATATAACCCGCAGCCGCTCCTCGCTTTTCCTGAGGTCTTCTTCGGTTCTTTTTTGGATGGCAATCTGTTTTTGCAGCCGCCGGTTGGCGGCCAGAGTCACCAGGATGATGACCAGAACGGCAAGGGCTGCCGGAACCCCGACAATGAGAATTTTTTCCCAGTCAATCTTTTTTTCAAAATCAATGGAAATCCATTGGTTGTGGATGGCCGCGGTTTCCCGGGGGGTGAACGAGGCGATCGCCTTATTGAGAATGCCCGTTAATACAGGCCAGTCCTTGCGCACCCCTATCCGCAGCCGTGAATCAAACTCTTCCACTATGCCCACAATTTTGAGCTGGGTTAAACTGTGTTTTTGAATAAGATAGGCGGCATCGGCGGCGCTGATGACAAATACGGCTGCCCGGCCCTGGGCCACGGCGCGCATCCCCTGCAAAGGGGTCTGGACATCCACCAGGGTCAACCCCGGATAGAGCAGGGGCAATTTTTTCCGGATGAAATACGGTTCCACCACCGCCACTTTCTGGCCGTAATAATCGGTGATCTTTCCTGGAGACGGCTTGTCCTTGTCCCCCACCAGGACCCAGGGAAAATCAAGATATGTCTGGGTAAAATCAAGAAAGGCGTCCCGCTCCCTGGTCTGCATCAGGCTGGCAATGAACCCGATCTGCTTTTGCCGGGCAGCCGCCATGATCTGGGGCCATAAAAGGGGGGAACCGTCTTCGTTGTCCAGGGGCTTAAAGGTGACCTCAAGCCGGTTTTCGATCAGTTTAAGGTAATCGGCAACCATTCCCTGGGCCCGGCCCTGGTCATCAATGAATTCAAAGGGCGGGCGGTTGGCGGCAAACCCGATGCGAATCACCGGATGGGCCTTCAAAAAAGCCTGCTCTTCCAGGGTCAGGCGGTCAAGAAAAGAAGAATTCTTTTCTTCAGCCGCTGCATGGGCCATGGCAACAAAGGGCATATCACCGAAAGGAACAGCGTTGCCGGACCTGGACAGGCCGGGAACGCCGCCAAAAAACACAAATTGGACCGTAAAAGACAAGAGAATTAGAATTCGCATTATCGTCTCCTGGACACAAAAATATTGAGGGCTTGGTTCGAGAATACGGCAGGGGCTTTTGGTTTGTCAAGGCAATGTAAAAAACGAAGCCTGAAAGACCGGGGGTTGCGTAAGCCCGGGTTTGCACTTCCGGTATGCGGTCTGCCGGCTTCCGGTCTCCATCCTCCGGTTTCCGTTCAATTGTATTGGAAACCGCCGCCAAAAATGGTATTCAAAAAACTCAAACGGGCAAAGCCCAACCAAAGGAAAGGGGCTGAAAACGGTTTGAGCCCAAATACCTGGAATCGAGAGGCGTAATGGAAGATTTTGAACAGAAATTGGTAGACATATTAAATTATGGTTCCCTTAATCTGGCCATCGGCATTGGATATAAGCATCAAATCTTTGATGTGATGGAAGATCTGGCAAAGCCTGCTTCTGTTTCGGATCTTGCCGAAGCAACGGGTTTAAACCAGCGGTATTTAAGGGAGTGGCTGGGTATCATGGCCACCGGAAAAATTGTTGAACTTGCCGGCAATCCAGATGAACCCGAATTATATGTGCTGCCCAAGGCCCATGCCGATGTGCTGACCCGGAAGGCGGGAAACAATAACCTGGGGGTGTATGCCCAGGAGATCCCGCTGCTCACCCTCTCGGCCCTGGAAGGGGTGCAAAAGGGGTTTGTGACCGGAGGCGGGGTGCCGTTTTCCGCCTACCCCGACTTTCAGGACTTTATGGCTCAGCTTGCCGATGCAAAGCATGAACAGACCCTGACCCGGGACTTTCTGCCCTCAGTGGACAATGGGGGCCTGGTCCGGCGGCTGGAAAAGGGCATCCGGGTGTGCGACCTGGGATGCGGCCAGGGTGTGGCCTTAAAACTGATGGCAAAGGCCTTCCCCAAATCCGAATTTGTGGGGATCGATAATCACAAAGAGGCCATCCGGACGGCCAGGGACGGAATTGACGGCCGGCCCAACCTGGAATTTGTCATTGAAGATGCGGCCCTGATAAAGGATAAACGCCATTATAAAGCGAGGTTCGACTATGTGACGGCCTTTGACGCCATCCATGACCAGCCCCATCCCTTCCAGGCCCTTGAAGGGGTCCGCCACATGCTGGCACCGGGCGGGATGTTTTCCATGGTGGATATCAAGGCCGGCTCCCGGCACCGGGATAACATTGATCACCCCATGGGCCCCTTTCTTTATACGGTCAGCCTCATGCACTGCATGCCCATCGGCCTTAATGACAATGGTATGGGCTTAGGGATGATGTGGGGCCGGCAAACCGCCTGCAAGCTTTTGGAACAGGCCGGATTTGATCAGGTAGAGGTTTTGGATATTCCCAATGATGGATTTAATTTGCATTATTTGTGCAGGATTTAAAAGAACCCATGGATATTTCAATAGATTTTGATGCCATCACCGAACTGCTGATATCGGCAGACCGGGACGGCCGTAACTTTTTATATGAATATGAGGTGTACCGCCTTCTTTCAAGATCAGGCGCGGAAACGCCGCCCCAAACCCGGTTGATTCAACGGACCGACCGGCTTTCAGACCAGGATCTGACTGCTTTTGCCGGCACCAAAGCCGTCTTAAAGGTGGTTTCGGAAACCATTATCCACAAAACCGAGGCCGGGGGGGTCAAGGTGGTGGATATGGATGCCAATAAAATCCGGTCCGCCATCCGGCGGATGTTTTACGAAGTCCCGGAAAATTACGTCAACTGGCTTAAAAAGGGCGTGGCATCCATGCCCGAGCGGTATAAGGATCTTTCCGGGGACGACCTGACGGCGGCGGTGAGCCGGGACATCAAGGGGATCCTTCAGGTTCAGTTTATGCCGCCGGATTCAGAGGCCTTTGGAAACGAACTGATTGTGGGGCTGCGCCATACCCGGGAATTTGGCACCATCTTGAGTGCCGGATTAGGGGGAACCGATACCGAGCTTTATGCCAAACGGTTTCGGAAGGGCCAGGCCATTGTGGCCGCCTCAACCAGAATGATTGACGGGGAAGGCTTTTTTGATATTTTCAAGAAGACCATTTCCTACCGGAAGCTGGCAGGCCTGACCCGGGGGCAGCGGCGGATTGTCACCGACGAACAGCTCATTGAGTGTTTTGAATCCTTTATCTGCATTGGCAACTACTACTCTCCGTTAAATCCGGACGCCCCCTTTGTCATTGATGAACTGGAAATCAACCCCTTTGCCTTTACCGATTACCTCATGGTTCCTTTAGACGGGCTGTGCCGGTTTTCAAAGGTATTTTCCCTGCCGGCCCAACGGCCGGTCGAAAAAATTGATGCCCTGCTCCACCCTGAAAAAATCGGGATTATCGGGGTGTCTGAAACCCGGAAAAACTTTGGCCGGATTATTCTGGACAATATTCTGGCCCAGGGGTTTGAAAAGAAAAACCTGGTTATTATCAAGGACAAGACCCGGGAAATAGACGGGGTGGCCTGCCTGCCCGGCCTTTCAGAGTTAACGGAACCCCTGGATTTGTTTATTGTTGCTGTAGGGGCGGACCATGTACCGGATCTGGTTCAGGAGATTATGGCACTTAATGCCGCCAAAACCGTCATGCTCATTGCCGGCGGATTAGGGGAAACCCATGACAGCAAAGATAAGGCCGGGCAGGTGGCCTCAAAAATCAACGAAGCCCATTTGAAAGGCGACGGCGGCCCGGTGTTCCTGGGGGCAAACTGCATGGGCGTTATTTCCAAGCCCGGCCGGTACGATACCTGGTTTATCCCCGAGGAAAAATTGCCCAAAAACCGGCAGGACCTGGTCCACAGAGCTGCCCTGATCAGCCAGAGCGGGGCATTCATGCTTCACCGCAGCCATCAGTGCCCAAAGCTTTCCCCAGCCTATATGATTTCCATGGGCAACCAGACCGACTTGACCCTGGGAGACATGGTCCGGTATTTCAAGGATTCGGACCAGGTGGATGTCATTGCGGTGTATGCCGAAGGGTTTAACGACCTGGACGGGTTATCCTTCTGCCAGGCGGTGAGGCAGGCGGTTCTGGCCGGAAAAGATGTGGTGTTTTACAAGGCCGGGCGGACCCCTGAAGGTAAAGCGGCCACCGCAAGCCATACCGCATCCCTGGCCGGGGATTACATGGTCTGTGAAAGCTGCGTGTCCCAGGCCGGTGCCATTGTGGCCAGAAATTTTACGGAATTTCAGGACATCATGCTGCTGGCGGAAACCTTGAGCCCGAAAGAAATTAACGGAACCCGCCTGGCCGCCGTTTCCGGGGCAGGGTTTGAAGCCGTGGGTATGGCCGACTCCATCCAGTCCGATGATTTTAACATGAATCTGGCCGTGTTCCAGGACCAGACCCGGGATGAAATTTTGCAGGTCCTCAAAGAAAAAAAGCTGGATAAGCTGGTGACCCTGTCCAACCCCCTGGACATTAACCCGTCCGCCGATGACGATGCCCATGCCAGGATTGCCGGAATCCTGTCCAAAGACCCGGGGGTGGATGCCGTGGTCATCAGCCTGGACCCCATGTCACCTGCCATGAAGACCCTTGATGGAAAAGACGGCTCCATTTATGATATGAACCATGAAAAGGGGATCTTAAATCTCATGGCCGATCTTGCCAGAAAAAGCCGGACCCCCATTGTCACGGTGGTGGACGGGGGACAGCTTTATGATCCGCTGCGAAATACCCTCATGGGCCGGGGGGTTCCGGTTTTCAGGGTCTGTGACAAAGCCGTGGCGGCCCTTTCGCTGTATATTCAGGGCCGGATGAGGGCCGAGGCCATAAGGAAAGCGGCCGGTACGCACCTGTCTTTTAACAATTGATTTAATGGTTTATGGTTAGCTATTTGAAAAATCTTTTCAGGAAAAAAGAGCCCCGCCGCCAAGGGGAAATTCCCGCTGACGGACAGGGGCCAATCCAGCCGGACAGGCCTGTGGGGCCCTGGATCGGTGTTGACCTGGACGGGACCCTGGCCGTGTACACCCGGGGCATGGCACTGAAGGAGATCGGAGAACCGGTGCCGGCCATGGTGGCCCTGGTCCGGAAAATGATCAACAACGGGGTCCGGGTTAAAATTTTTACGGCAAGGGCCGGCGATGAAACACAGGTGCCCATTATTCACAAGTGGCTAAAATCAAACGGGCTTCCTGAACTTGAAATCACCAACATAAAAGATTACGATATGCTCAGGCTCTATGACGACAGATGCATTCAGGTCGAAGCCAATACCGGCCGGCTGATGGTTGACCAAAAAGGGGGTCCAGGATGAAATATCTTTACATTATTGCCGGGATTCTGATTATCTTTTCCGGGATAGCCGCTTATAACCTAACCCATACCCGGGTGAAGGTCTCAAAACCGTTTCTGGTGGTCAACGACCGGATCATGACCCGGGCTGAAGTCCAAGCCCTGATCAAAGAACAACCAGGGGACAAATCCATGCCGGCCGGCATCGAGTCTGTCATCACCCATCAGCTTCTGATCCAGGAGGCCTTAAAACAGGGGATCAGCAAAGAAGAACCCTTTCGCCGTGCCGTTGAAAAATATTATGAACAATCCCTGGTCAAGTTCCTGGTTGACCGCAAGCTAAAATCCTTTAAAGCGGACGCGACCAAAGAAGAAATAGACCGCTACCTTTTGTTATGCCAGAAACGGGTGGTGGTATCCAAATTCGAATACCCCTCCATGAAAGAGGCCAACTCCGGGAAAAAGACGGATCCCAAGAGAATAGAAGCGGATTTTACCCAGTTGCCCGGTGACATCAAATTATCGCTGCTAACCTTGAAAAAAGGACGGGCTTCTTTGCCGGCAGAATCGGCAGGCCGCGTCTTTGTCCTGAGGCTCGACGATGTGCAGCCCGTTCAGGGCGATCAGATCGTTTCTATTGATATCAACGAGGCTAAGGCCTTTATTCTAAAAAAGAAAAAAGAGAATATGATGGCCGCCTGGATCCGAAAATTAAAAAACAATGCCGAAATCTGGAGGGAAAAATGAGCTACGGATCTTTTAAGCGCAGAAAATATTTTATCAATAAAGAACTCCAGGGGAAATTCATTTTCCATTATTTTATTTTTTTAACCCTGGGCAGCCTGATGTTTGTGGGGATCTTGAGTTTTTTTTCGTCAAACACCCTTTCCATGAGTTATGACAATTATCATCTTCAACTGGGGACCACCCCGGAAATCCTGTTTAAAAATATATTGAGCGCGGAATGGAGTTTTATTGTTTTTGGCGGAATTTTGATCTCTTTTATCACCTTGCGGCTGACCCACCGGGTGGCCGGCCCCTTTTTCAGATTTGAAAAAGCACTCAATGAAATGATCCACGGTAATATTTCCAGAAAAATTATTCTAAGACCCAAGGATGAGGGCAAGGGCCTGGCCAAAAAGATCAACACCTTTAATGACAGATTGTCGGAAAACCTGGTTCTCATGGAGGAGATGAGTTCAAAAATAGCGATTTCCGCCCGAAACCTCGAATTGGCCATAGAAAAAGGGCAGACAGACGAAATTGCCGGACTTCTGGATACCATTAAAACCAGCCAGCGGGGTATTGAATCGACGGTTCATGAGTATACCTTCAATGTCAAGCCGGGATTTTAGACCGGTCTTTCCGGTTTAAACCGGCCCAAGGCGCCGTCACCGTCTATATCAACTCATAACTCATGGAAAGGGGCGGCATGTCCAGCTGATTTAAGACCCGTTCCAGCAGGATACCCTCCACGTTGTTGTACTCGTAGCCAAAGGTGGCTTTGACGCCCATACTGGTGAACTGGACGGCCCGGTCAATGGCAATGGGCAGGCTGTCTCCCTGGAGCAGGGCCCCGGTGACCACGCTGGCAAACGCATCCCCTGTGCCGGGATATTCCGTGGGCAGGTAATTGCAGGCCACCCGCCAGAACCGGTTATCACTTCTGTGATAGGCGATCACAGCGGTTTCGGCCTGGTCACGGCCGGTCCGGACACTGGTGACAATGACGATTTCAGGCCCCTTGTCTGCCAGCCGCATGATCCATTCCTTGATCCGGCCGGTTTCAATATATTCGGTATAAGGTTCATCCAGCAGATAGGCGGCCTCGGTCAGATTGGGCGTGATGACATGGGCATGGGTGATCAGGGACTTCATCTCCGTGACGTGGGCCTCACTTAACGGGGCATAGATCCTGCCGTTATCCCCTAATACCGGATCCACAATGATCTTAATGGCCTCATGCCTGAAATCCTCGATAAACTGCGTAACGATTTCGATCTGCTGATGGGAGCCTAAAAACCCC
Source organism: uncultured Desulfospira sp. (assembly GCA_963663165.1). Taxonomy (GTDB): domain Bacteria; phylum Desulfobacterota; class Desulfobacteria; order Desulfobacterales; family Desulfobacteraceae; genus Desulfospira. Next base: position 4,031,476 of record OY760175.1, read on the forward strand.
GAGTAGACCGCGTCGAATTTCAAGTTCAGCTTTTTCCAATGGTCTATCATGGGGGGCAGGGCATGGGTCAAGTCCACAAAGTGAAAATCACTGAACTTGCTGTGGGTTGACAGCACGGCCGTGGGAAGGGGACAGACCTGAATGCCCATGCGGGACAAAATAGGGATGATAACGGTTAAAGAGGCCCTTCCAAACCCGGAAAGGTCATGGATGGCGGCTACTTTTTTGACGGGGTTGGTCAGTTTCATTTTTCTTACATCCGGTTTTTAGTTTGGGTTGTCACGCCTGAACTCAGACCCGTGTCATATACCATATTTCCCCCTGAATCTGTCAACATTATCCGGGACGGTCGATCGACGCAGACCAAAAATCCGGGGGCGTCGCCATATCCGATCTCCGGGTATACGATCTCCCCTCTTCCAGCCTCCCATAAAAAACCGTCCGGAACAGGCAAAGACCTGTTCCGGACGGTTTCATCCAGTTTCTGATGCGGCTTTTTTTAACGGTTTAGGATTCCTGGCCGCCATGTCCCGGGGGAGGCCCCTGAGGCTTTTCGCCTTCTTCAATGTAGCCATCTCCATCCGAATCCATCTGCTCAAACATTTCAGAGGGACCGGAAAATTCTTCTTTGGAAATTTTGCCGTCTCCATCCTGGTCGTCATTTTCAAAGGGATTTCCCATGCCTGGCGGGGGGCCGCCCTGGGGGCACTGGGAGGCTTCATCTTCGCTGATGTACCCGTCACTGTTGGCGTCCATTTTGGTAAAAAGCTCCGAAGACCCCTGGAACTCGTCCTGTGATACCTGGCCGTCTCCATCCTGGTCAAAATCCTCAATCAGATTGCCCGGCGGGGGTCCGCCCCCCGGCCCTCCGGGTCCCTGGCCGGCAAAGGCCGGTGCCCCGAAAAGCAGTGCGGATAAAGACAGACACATCAGCACCTGTTTAATCTTTTTTTTGTTTTCCATTCTGGTATTCCTCTATTTTTATATGTCATCAACGCTTCGGTCCTATTGGTCCGATTTATGCCCTGTATTATATCACTTATCCATCCAAAAAATTGTGAAAACATTATGATTTTGACCGGTTCAAGAATGATTCAATGGTTTTTAAACTGGCCCGGCCACCATTTTTAAGATGGCAAATATCATAATTCGAGCGAAACGACCAACAGGCTTCAGTCCAAAATCCTTCAGCCTATAAATTAAAAGATTGAAAATTACTGAAAAACCATTAAATTTAAAGGATTGAAGTCAACCCATATCCCCTAAATCCATAGGTTAGGAAATATTATGAAAACAACACAACTCACCGTTACGGAAAAACCCGTCAAGGATATTGAAACCGACCTGCTGGTTTATTTTGCTGTCCAAATCAAGGATGAGGCCCCCCAATGTGACCCAGGGGTCAAGCCCCGGGTGGACAAGGCCTTTTCCCTTGGGGATTTTAAGGCCGAGGAAAAAGAAGACCTTTTCTTTTATCCTGAAACCGAGGAGCTGAAGGCCAAACGGGTTCTGGTGGCCGGGCTTGGGAAACTCGGCCAAAGCCAGGACGACGCCCCTGATGACATTCCCGAAGCCTTAAGAGAGGCCGGGGGCCGCATTGCCAAAGCCTGCAAGCGGGCAAAAGCAAAAACCCTTACCGTCTGCCTGCCGGATATCCCGGGAACTGAACCGGAAATTACGGCTGACGTTCTGGCCCAGGGCATCCTTTTAGGGGACTACCGGTTTGACAAATACAAGGAAACGTCCAAAAAAGAAACCGATTACGCCGGGATCAAGAAGGTTAAATTTTCGGCTCAAGCCTCTGTCAAACAGGTGCGCAAAGGGGCAAAAAAAGGGGTATCTGCGGCCATGGCGACCTGCATGGCAAGGGACATGGCCAATGAACCGGGCAACAACTGGACCTCAAAGGAATTCGCCGACCACGCCAAAGCCCTGGCCAAAACCCATGGCCTGACCTGCAAAGTTCTGGAAAAAAAGGATCTGGAAAAGCTTTCCATGAACGGTATCCTGGCCGTGAACCAGGGCTCTGCCGTACCGCCCCGACTGGTCATCTTAGAGTACAAACCCGCCAAAAAATCCCAGACCATCATGCTGGTGGGCAAAGGCATCACCTTTGACTCCGGCGGCATCAGCCTTAAACCGGCGGCGGGCATGGAAGAGATGAAATATGACATGTGCGGCGGGGCAGCCGTCCTTTGCGCCATGCAGGCCGTGGGTGAGGAAAAACCCGATGTGGGGGTGGTGGCCCTGATTCCGGCCACGGACAACATGTCCGGGTCCAAAGCCATCCACCCGGGAGACATTATCCGCCACTTTAACGGGGTGACCTCGGAAGTCGTGAATACCGATGCCGAAGGGCGGCTGATCCTGGCCGACGCCCTGGCTTACGGCATTAAAACCTATAAACCGGACTGCGTCATCGACGCGGCCACCCTGACCGGGGCCGTGATCATTGGGCTGGGGCACCATCACACCGGCATGGTGTCCAATAACGATGCCCTTTCAGGCCTTTTGGAGGCGGCCGGAAAAAAAGCCGGGGAACCGGTCTGGCGGCTACCCTTGACCAAGCCTTACATGAAGCAGATCGAATCCAAGGTGGCGGACATCAAAAACGTCGGGGGAAGGCCCGGCGGGACTATCACGGCGGCCGCCTACCTATCCAAATTTGTGGATAAAACCCCCTGGGCCCATCTGGACATTGCCGGAACAGCCTGGGATTTTACCGAAAAATCTTATATCCCCAAAGGACCGTCCGGCACGGCTGTCCGGACCTTTTTGAACCTGATCCGGGACTGGATTAACCCGGATCTGCAGCCTGAAAAATGAATGATCTTTTCCAGAAGCTGAAACGGCAGTTGTCATCCCATGAAACCATGGCCATTGCCTTTTCAGGGGGAACCGACTCCTGCCTTCTGGCGGCCGGGGCACAACAGGCCTGCAGCCGTGTCCTGGCCGTCACGGTGGACTCTGAGTTCCAATCGGCCCGGGATAAACAAGGGGCCGTTGATATGGCCCGTGCCCTGGGGCTGGGCCATGTGGTGGTAAAGGTCCGGGTTCTGGAAAACGATCAGATCCGGAAAAACCCTTCAGACCGTTGTTATTATTGCAAAAAACTGATATTTGAACAGGTAAAGAACGCTGCGGAACAGGCCGGATTTCACACCCTGGCCCACGGGGCCAACCGGGATGACGTAAATGACTTCAGGCCCGGATTCAAGGCCGCCCGGGAGGCCGGATTCCTGGCCCCGTTAATAGATGCGGGCCTGTCCAAAGCGGATGTCCGGAATTTGTCCAAAACCCTGGGACTTGAAACCTGGGACCTGCCGTCCCAGTCCTGCCTGGCCGCGCGGATTCCCTACGATGATCCCATTACCAGGGAAACCCTCGCCCGGATTGAACAGGGGGAGGCCATCCTGTATGAAAAAGGCTTTCCCGCTGTCCGGGTCCGCTGCCACGGCCGGCTGGCCAGGATCGAACTGCCGGTACAGGACATGGCGCACTTTATGGCAAAGGGGGTGGGCCGGAAGATTGCCGGTGAATTCCGGAAAATCGGTTTTTTATACACCACCCTGGACCTTGAAGGATATATCACCGGCAGCCTGAACAGGGCACTGGAATAGGTGATTAGGCTGAAGACTGAAGGTGGTTAGGTTGACGGCAGAGATAACCTTCAGTCTAAATACCTTCAGCCTGAGACCCTAAAATCATGGATACCAACACCGCCAAAATAAAAAAAATCACCCTCATGGGGCTGGTGGCCAATGTCCTGCTGTCCCTGGTCAAGCTGGCCATCGGCATCATGGGAAGCAGCCAGGCCGTGGTGGCCGATGCCATCCACAGTTTTTCAGACACCTCATCGGACCTGGTGATCCTTTTCGGGGTCAAATACTGGTCAGCCCCGCCGGATTCCGAACACCCCTTTGGACACGGCAAACTGGAGTCCATGGTCACCATTATCATTGGGTTTCTGCTCATGGGAACCGCCGCGGGCATTGGTTACAACGCCATTGTCTCTTTGGAAAATCCCCCGCCGGCCCACTTGACCTGGGTGGTGCTGACCGCCCCGGTCCTGTCCATTATCGTTAAGGAGATTCTGTTCAGGATCACCTACAAAACAGGGATACAAATTCATTCCTCTTCTCTCAAGGCAAATGCCTGGCACCACCGGACCGATGCCCTGTCCTCCATCCCGGTTCTGGCCGCCGTTGCCGGCTGCCTGATCAACCCTGCCCTGGCCTTTCTGGACCAGGTGGGCGCCATCCTGGTTTCTGTTTTTATTATCAAAGTCGGGTATGATGTCATGCAGACCGGCGTCAATGAACTGTTAGACCAGGGCATGACGTCAAAAGAGCTGGTTGATCTAAAGGGCCTTATTAAAAGTACCCCACAAGTCAAAGGGTTTCATAAAATCAGAACCCGGAAATTAGGGGGCTCTTTTTACGTGGATCTTCACCTGGAAGTCGACCCGGATCTTACTGTAAAAAAAGGGCACGATATCACAGAAGTCGTAAAACAAACCCTGATGGCGGGTGATGAGCGGATTATTGATGTGATGATCCACCTGGAACCGGACCCGGAAAAATGGAAACCGGAAACCGGAAACGGGAGACCGGACCCTTCGAATCCTTGAGGGCGTCGTCATCCAGTATCCGGCACGCCCCCAATTATTCACTCTTCATTTTTACGTACCATTCCTCGGTGCCGTATAAATGGTCCATACAGTCCGGACAAAGCCCGTGGCTGAAAGAAACATCGGAATGTTTTTCAATATAAGACTCCAGCTGGTTCCAGTATCCTTTGTCGTCACGGATCTTTTTGCACTTGCTGCACACGGGGACCAGGCCTGAAAGGACCTTCACTTTTGCCAGGGCGTCTTGGAGTTCCCGGATTAATCTTTCTTTTTCAGCTTCGGCTTTTTTTCGATCGGTAATATCTGTGAGAAACAGGGTCAAGCCCACAACGTTGCCTGTTTTGCCGACAATGGGATTGTATATATCCTCGTAATACCGGCGTTCTTTTTCAATATCCCCGTATTCTTCTTCAATGGTAAAGGACTCTCCGGCCAAAGCGCGGTCAAAGTTTTTCTTGGCTTTTGCCCTGTCCTTTGGGTCTTTAATAAAATCAAGCATGTTCTTTCCCAGGGCAATATCAACACCCCAGATCTGCTTCATGGTCCGCTTATGGTTGTTATTAAAGGCCAGATACCGGTACCCTGTATCAAGGGCGAAAATGACAACATTTTTTGGACTTTCAACAATCCCCGACAGGATGGCATGGGCCTTTATCACTGATAATAATAATTCGTCCCTATCATCTATATTTGAAGGTGATTCTGTTTGACCGACCATCTGCTTATCTCCATGCCCGGGGCTCACCTGAAAATAACACGGCCGGTGCCGCGCAGGTCCCCTGATGTTTTGTAAAAATATCGTATGCCGCAAATATTCTCATATTTCATCTTTCAGGACAATTAAAAAAAAGGAGGCCCTAGACCGGAAACGGGAGACCGGACATTGCGAATCCTTAAGGGTTGCGCATCCGGTCTGCGGTCTTGTGGTCATTTTTTGCGTTCTTCCGGGGGGGCCGGACCGTCTGTTCAAAGGAAGGCCGGATAATCCGGCCCCTTATTCACCCATGCGTTCCCTTAGCGTCCTGCGGTAAATGGCATTGGAAAGGGTCTCGGTTCTGCCGGATGCGCCCAGTTTTTCCGAAGCATTTTTTAAATGCTTTTTTACGGTGACTTCGGCAATATTCATGGCAAGGGAAATCTGTCGGTTGGAATAGCCCAAAGAGAGATAGGAAATGGCCTCCACCTCTTTGGAACTCAGCCCGTCTTTTAAGAGGAGATCAAAGCCATGCCGGCGCTGATGGGGCCGAAGCCAGACGACCAGGGCAATTTTTTGCTGTTTCACTGCTACAGCATGGGCCTTGATTACCAGATCCATATCCGGAAGACGCCAGCCCCTAATCCAGGGGCCGGTGCCAAGGGCCACCGTTCCCTGTGGTGCCGCCACACCCCGGATCCATGCCAGGATCTCTTCGGGTATGGTTTTCCATGGTGTTCTTGTAAAATGCCGTTTTAAAAACACCTCTGTCTCCAGGGGCAGATCGATCATGTTCAATTGATTGTCCAGGCTGAAATAAAGGCTTTTCTGACTTTTGCAAAGCGCTTCAAGGGCGGCTCGTTTTAAATCAAACTCTAAGCAAAGGATCATGGTGTGTGACAGCGACAGGAGAAAAGGACTTAAATAGCGCATCATCTCGTTTTCGGTCCGTGTAAACTCCAAGTCTTCATCAGCTCTGTAAAAAGCGATGCCTGAATCCACCGAGTCTGTTTTGGCACTGTGAAACGCCATAACTTGGGAGGTATCCGTATATTTTTTGCTCACCTCATAGACAAAGGCATCTTCATCACTTCCCTGGTAATCTTTTGGAGAGAAAATACAGATGTTTCCCACCGGGCTTTCCAGCGACCGGACCCTGACTTTATCGTAGGGCATGATTTCCCGGTATTTCTCATTCCAGTCAAAGGGCAGATCCGGGTTGGTCACAATGTGATAGGCATTGCCAGAATTGGTAAAGGTATAAATCCCCATCCAGTCCACATGAAACAATGTCTTTACGGCTGACTCCAGAATCACCGGAAATTCATGGTAATCATGGATATCAGGCATACTCTGATAAAGGGATCTGAGCGTATCGCTGACTTTCGCCTTAAGGGTATTTGAAATCATGGATAAAAAATTTTTTCCCGGTTTACTCCCAATTTGCCGAAACAGCCCGCTGGCAATTGTCCAGTCGGGACCTTTTCCGCAAAGCATGCCAACCGTTGGAGCCTGGGATCGGCTCTAAACCCGCCGCCGGATTCCCCCAAGCCTGACACCCGGTGTTATTATATAAAAAAATTTGACTTTCCGCCGTTTCAAACTCCCGCAAACCCAAAAAACATATTTTGTTCACATTCTCCCCTGTTCAAACACAGGCAGGGCCTTTGGCGGCTTATCTTTTTTATGCTGCGGTCAGGCCGGCAAAAAAGGTATCCTTTTGGATACTTTCCAATGGGAATCCCCTAACGGTAACTTGTCTACCGTATAATCGGCATTCAGCCGGTTGTAAAAATAATGGTTTAATCGTTTTTTAAAGGAGAAATGATCATGAAGCATATTGTTAAAACCGTTTTTGCCGCCGTTTTTCTTATTTTGACCGCAGGCAGTGCCCAGGCGGCGACAACCGCCTGGGTTGCCGTCTGGTCGGATTACAGGGATTATGAGACAGGGGATGACCGGTATTCCACATCGGTGAGTTGGGATATCACAGGCCTTGGGGACCTTACCATTGAAAGCATAACGGTAACACTGAGCGGCACCAGTCATGACGGAACGTATAATCTGGATGTGGACGGCGTGTCCGACGGCGTGGTATCCTATTTCATCGCTTTGGGAAAAACCAGTCTGTCGTCAGCATATAATATTTCAGAGTGGGCGGGCGACTACGATTTTGAACTGACCTTATCTGACGGAAGCACGTTCACCGATACCATTACCCGGGCCACCTCTCAATTAAGCTTTTTAGCCGTTCCGGTGTCAACGGTTTCAGGTGACATCCTCAGCTGGGCGGATGTGGGGGCAGATTATTATAAGTTAAGGCTGCTGGATGATACCGGTGAAATCATTTATCAATTCAATGTGGCAGGTTCGACAACATCTTATGATCTTACCGGGCTGATTGATGAGGTTGATGCCGGAACCTACACCCTTAGGCTTGAAGCCAGGGCAGATGATGATGAGGGCTATCTTCGGACCCGGTCCGCTTATTTCAGTACGATCACCGTCGGGGCCGTCCCTGTTCCAGGAACAGCCCTTCTGCTTGGCGCCGGACTCCTTGGGCTGACGGGTCTTCGGTCCAGGAAAAAATAATTCAAAGCCCCATAAGCGCCGGAACCAAAACCCTGTGTCTGGGCGGCTCGCCGGAGGAGCCGCCCAGACACTGAAGAACGCTGTAGCGACTTTACCGCGACCGGACTGTAACGCAGCAGATGAGGCACTGCTGGACAGTTACAGAAAAATCAGGCTTAAGCCCGGCCAGTAGGTGATGATGATGACCGACAGCAGCAGGACCAGCATAAAGGGAATGGTGGCCCGGTAAATGTCCATAATGGGCTTGTTGAACCGGTAGCCGGCGATAAACAGGTTCATGCCCACGGGCGGGGTGAAATAGCCGATCTGCATGTTGGCAAGAAAAATAATCCCTAAGTGAACCGGGTGGATGCCGTATTCCACGGCCACGGGCAGCATCAGGGGGACCATGATGATAATGGCCGAAAAGATATCCAGCATGGCCCCTAAGACCAGCAGAAAAATATTAAGCAGCACCAGAAAGAGCAGCTTTCCCTCCACAAAGGTCCGGCAAAGCGCAAACAGCTTCATGGGGGCTTCAGCGTCAATCAAAAAATTGGTAAAGGCAAGGGAAACCCCGAGAATCAGCAAAATGCCGCCCACCATGATCATGGACTCCCGGATAATGTCCATAAGCTTTTGAAGGCCGATTTCCCTGTAAATAAACATCTCCACGATCAGCACATACATGGCGGTGACGGCCGCGGCCTCGGACACGGCAAAATACCCGGAGTAAATCCCGAAAAACACGAACACGGGCAGGGGGATCTCCCAGATGGATTCCCTGACCGCCGCTTTGATTTTACCCAGGGAAAAAGGGGTCAGGGGAACGGGATGTTTCCGGTTGGACCAGACCGACCAGGCCGACAGCATGCCGATCATGAGAAGGGCCGGAAGGATGCCGGCGATAAACAAATCCTCAATCCGGATCCGGGCCCCGGTACTCATCTGCTGGGCAATGATTCCGTAAAGAATCAGGGGAAGGGACGGGGGAAGCAAAAGCCCCAGGCTTCCGGAAGTGGTGACCAGCCCCAGGCTGAAATCATCGCCGTACCCGGTCTGCTTTAAGGCCGGATACAGCAGCGCCCCGATGGCCACAATGGTCACCCCGGACGCCCCGGTAAACGCCGTAAAAAAAGCGCAGACCACAAAGGCCACAACGGCAAGGCCGCCGGGCATCCAGCCCAGAAAGGCCTGGGTCAGCCGGACCAGCCGCTTTGAGGTGCCGCTTTCGCCCAGGATATATCCGGCAAACGTGAACAGCGGCAACGCCAGCAGGATGGGGGTATCGGCGATGCGGTAAAGCTCAATGGCCATGACCGATAAATCCACATCGCTGAAATAAAAGCCGGTCATGGCGGCTGCGGCAATCACCGTAAACAGCGGCGCCCCTAAAAAGGCGGCCAGAATAATCATTCCTGAAATCAGATAGATCATGGGCGGTTTGAAAAAAAATAGGTCATCAAATGATCTGCACAAAAGGCCGTGTACCTTAAACACATGACCAGAAATGCAATGGGAATAATGCTTTCACAGGCCCAGGCCGGAACCCGGCCAAAGGCCATATACCCATCTGCCATTTCCATTCTCACAAAAACGAAGCTGTGCCAGGCCAGCAAAAAAGTTACCCCTGCGGTAAACAGATGGATAAACAGGGTGGTGAACTGTTTGGCAGCGGACGGCAGATACCGGCTGATCACATCAATGCGGATGTGATTGTCATTGCGTGACGCGGCCATGGCCCCGGCCAGGCCGATCCAGAGAACCAGGACCCGGATCAGGGAGTCCCCCCAGAGGATACCGGCATCCATGCCATTCCTTAAAAAAATCTGCACCACGGCAAGGCCAATCATCCCGATCAGCAGGCTGACCAGAACCGTGTCTTCAATTTTTTTAAAAAAAATGGCGGCCAGGAAAAAAATCCCTTCTTTTTTTCCGGAAAGATAACGGGTGCCCGGGGGCCGGTTTTTCAGGCTATCAGTCATTCTCTTTAAATTTGCCGGTGCGGTATTCGGCCAGGAGCCGGTCCATTTTATCCACCACATCCTCGGGCAGGACACCGGATTCTTTCATTTTATCCGAGGCTTTATCCGCCGTCTGCTGCCATTCTTCCAGATCTTTCCCGCTGGGGGAAAGAAACTCTATTCCTCTTTGTTTCAGGACGTCAGACGCATTGATGTCATCTTCCCGGTTCCGGACATCAATTTCTTTGCAGGCCTTTGTCATGATCCGGGTAACAATCTCCCGGTCCGGCTCATTGATTTTCATAAATTTTTTCTTGTCAATGGCCATTACCCCGTAAAGATAAATCAAAGGGATGTCGGTCAGATAACTGACCTGGGTGTGCCACTGAAGCACCACCGCCCCCACAGGAGAGGTGCCCACCGTGTCTATAAGGCCGGACTGAAGTCCGGTTCTCACATCGGACAGGGGCAGCGGAATCGGGTTGATATGAAAAATTTCAACCACATCCATGGTGAGCTTGTCATTGTCCGGAACCCACACCTTCCGGCCCGCAAGGTCGGACAGGGTTTTAACCGGCTTTTGGGACATGATATAGGAAAACCCGCCGCCAATAATGCCGAAGGTCACAAACCCGGCATCGTAAAGGCCGTCCACAATGAATTGGTCCATGTGCTTCCGGACATAATCCACTTCCTTCTGGTTCCGGAATTTCATGGGCTGGGCATAGATCTGGTTGGCCGGAAAGAACTTGGCAAGGCTGCCGCCCACCACGGCCCCGCCCTGGAGCTGGCCGGCCCTGATTTTCCGAAGCACGGCATTGTCGTTTCCCATGACCCCGCCCGGGTAAAATTTAAAATTCACCCGGTTTTCGGTTTCTTTGGCTACCATCTTCGCCCCCTGGCGCATCTTTTCCATCCACATGGAACCTTCCGGCGAAAGGGTGGCGATTTTCAGGGTGGTTCCCCAGGCGGCTGAAACAGTTAAAAACACCAGCCCCCAGAAAGCAACCAGGGGAATTACAACTGATTTGATTCGCATTTTATATCTCCAGATTGAAAAATCCATTTTTCAGAAATAATCGTCTGCCTGGTCCAGAAGCGCCTTGGCCCGGGTCCGGGCATAGGTATTGACCAGGGTCTGGCCGGGAACCACCGGGTCTGTGTCCAGGACCTCTTTTAGCAGCCGGTCATGAAGCTCCCGCTCAAACATCATCCGGGCGTAAAATTGGGCATACATGACCTTGGCCATCAGGTTTTTCCCTTTTGACAGGGCAATGGCCTTTTCAAAGTACACCTTTCCCTGTTCGGGCTTTCCACCTAAGGCCGGGGGCAGGAAGGTGGCCAGGGTGCCAAGGTACAGGTAGGCAGCCCCGTCCCGGTAAGTTTCATCCAGCCGGGTCACCTTGACCATGATATCTTCAATGCGGGAGATATCGGCCAGGGCATTGAAATCGCCTTTCCGGGCCATGATCCAGCCGGCCCAGGCACTGCCTGCGGCAAACAAAGGCTCAATATCTTTTTGTGTCATGGCCTCAATGTGCGCCCTAAACTCGGGGTATGGGGCGTCTTTCAGGCCACAGGCGCTTTTCTGAGAAGCGCAGACCGCCCTTAAGGCATAATCCAGGGCCTTGGCCGTAATCTTTTTATGCCGGTCCGGGTCCCGGACGAACACATCCCCATAGGCCGTGTACAGCATAGCGGCCGTGGACAGCATGTCTTTGGAATCCGGATCATTGCTGATCAGGCCGTCGATCATGAGCAGGTAAGCCGGGGCCCCTGTTTCAACCATGGCCAGATCGTCATTGTTGACAATGGCATCGGACAGGCCGGACATCATTTGGGATTTGACGGAACAGCCCTGGATCAGCAGTGTGCCAACCACCAGGCCAGCCAGAAAAATCTTAGGCAGCAACCAGGAACTTAAAATGTTCCGCTCCCTTTTTTGAATGGCTCTCATAGCCCGAAAACTAACCTGTTTACAACAAAATTGCAACCTGGTTTCCCCGGGCCGGACCGTTCCTAGCAAAGATCTAAAAAAGGAAGGAACACTTTTTCTATAAATCAGCTGGTTTCGTGGTGTAATATTCCTGAAATCAGGGTATAATGCGGCAAACAAAGTAAAATGGCCGCTTTAAAGCAACCGCAGGGTGATGTTTAATTCCGGCATGGCTGACAAGGGTGGGTACCAATGAAAAAATTCTGTTGCATGATGCTGATGGTTACCGGGTTCATGTCCCTGGGTGGTGCCTTTTCAGGGACTTTTGGCAGCCAGCCCATCCACGTCGTTCCCGTGGAAGGCATGGTGGAGCCGGGCATGGCCGCCTTTGTCAAACGAAGCCTTGCCCAGATCCCGGACAAGGAAGATACGGTCATTGTATTAAAGATGGACACCTTTGGCGGCCGGGTGGATTCGGCCCTTGAAATCGTGGATGCCATCACCGGCATAACAAAGGGAAAAACCATCTCTTATGTGGAAAAACGGGCCATCTCTGCCGGCGCCCTCATCTCTCTTGCCGGAAATGTTCTGGTCATGAAAAACCATACCCTGATCGGGGACTGTGCCCCCATGTTCCAGACCAATGAAGGCCAGAAAGAGGCCGGGGAAAAGACCCAGACCGTTTTGCGGGCCCAGTTCAGGTCCCTGGCCAAAAGAAACCATTACCCTGAAATCCTGGCCGAATCCATGGTCACCAAGGACATGGCCGTATATGAAGTGACCCTGGACGGTGAAACAAAATTCATGGACCAGACCCATTGGAACGACCTGACCGAAGCGCAACAGAAAAAAGCCGTAAAAAAGACCATCGTGGACAAAGGCGAACTGCTCACCATGGATGATACCGAGGCCTTGAACCTTAAGTTTTCCAGGGCCAGCGTTTCAGACCTGGACCAGGCCCTGGCCATCCTGGGATACGACGATTATGAATTGATCCCCCTGGCAGAATCCTGGTCTGAAAGCCTTGTCAGAATGCTCCAGCCCATTTTGCCCCTGCTCATGCTGGTGGGCATCGGGGCCATATACACGGAAATCAAAGCCCCGGGATTCGGCCTTCCCGGCATTATCGGCATTGTCTGTCTGGCCCTGGTATTTTTCAACCAGCACCTGGTGGGCCTGGCCGACTATACCGAGCTTTTGATCTTTCTTTGCGGCTGCCTGCTTTTGGGATTTGAAGCCTTTGTTCTCCCGGGGTTTGGCATTGCCGGAATATCCGGAATCATTGTTATTGCCGCAGGCCTGGTCCTGTCCTTCCAGGATTTTGTGATCCCGAGCCCGGACCTGCCCTGGCAAAAAGCCCTGCTCATGAAAAATCTGGCCCTGGTGTTTGGATCATTTATCGGCGCATTTCTGGTCTCCCTTTTTGTGATCCGGTTTATCCTGCCAAAAATTTCCCTGGTGGTAAAAGGACCCTACCTGACGGCGACCTTAAAAGATTCCCATGCCGATTCCGGCGAGGCGGTACAGGTTAACCCAGGGGATACCGGAGAAGCATTGACACCTTTCAGGCCCGCCGGAAAAATGAAGCTGAACAACAAAAGAATTGATGCCGTCAGCCGGGGGGAATTCATTCCCAAAGGCTCCCGGGTGGTGGTGGATGCGGTGGAAAGAAACAAGGTGATTGTGAAACTCAAAGAAGAGGCCCGGGGATGAACGCTTATATTTTACCTGCTGCGTTACAGATTTTGGGAATACTGGTGATTGTCGTTGAAATTTTCGTCCCGTCCATGGGGATTTTGTCCCTTCTGGCGGCAGGGCTGCTGATTTACTCCCTGGTTATTGTCTTCGGCCAGATTTCCCAGGCCGCCGGAATGGTTTTTTTAGGCGTTGACCTGGTGGCGGTGCCGCTCCTTTTTTATTTTGGGATACGGGTCCTTGGCGCATCATCCCTGTCCCTTCAAAGCAAACTGTCCAGCCGGGACGGGGTCACCTCCGAGTCTCCGGATTTAAAAACATGGAAAGGCAAGACCGGAAAAGCCGTTACCACCCTTCGGCCTGCCGGCATGGCCCTGATCGATGAGAAACGGCTGGATGTGGTCACAGAGGGCGAGTATGTGGTATCCGGAACCCGGGTTAAAGTCGCCGATGTCAGGGGGAACCAGATTATTGTAGAACCGATTGAGGATATGGACATATAAGGGTTTTTATATGTTGACATAATATAAGTTTAAGTTTTTAACCAGCGTAAAGGAGAACATTTCATGGATTTAATGGTTATTCTGACAATTATTGCAGGAATTCTTTTCCTGGTGCTGTTTTACTTTATCTTTTCTTATATCGCCCTCTGGATCCAGGCCCTGGTGTCCGGGGCAAGGGTGGGCCTGATCAACATTATCTTTATGCGGTTTAGAAAAGTGCCCCCCAAACTTATCGTGGAATCCAAAATCATGGCCGTTAAAGCCGGTCTGGAGATTCCAACGGACAGCCTGGAATCCCATTTTCTGGCCGGCGGCAATGTGCCCCGGGTGATCCAGGCCCTGATCGCTGCGGATAAGGCCAATATTGAACTGTCCTTTAACCGGACCGCCGCCATTGACCTTGCCGGCCGGGATGTCCTGGAAGCGGTTCAGATGTCCGTCAACCCCAAGGTAATTGAAACCCCGCTGGTGGCGGCCATGGCCAAGGACGGCATCCAGCTCAAGGCGGTTTCCAGGGTCACGGTCCGGGCCAATATTGACCGCCTGGTAGGGGGCGCCGGCGAGGAAACCATCCTGGCAAGGGTCGGGGAAGGCATTGTCACCACCATCGGTTCCGCCCTCACCCATAAGCATGTGCTGGAAAATCCGGATATGATCTCCAAAACCGTCCTGAGCAAAGGGCTTGATGCCGGCACGGCCTATGAAATCCTGTCCATTGATATTGCCGATGTGGATGTGGGCAAGAATATCGGTGCTGAACTTGAAACCGACCGGGCCGAGGCTGACAAGAAAATCGCCCAGGCCAAGGCAGAGGAAAAACGGGCCATGGCCTTTGCCCAGGAACAGGAGATGAAGGCCAGGGTCCAGGAAATGAAGGCAAAGGTAGTGGAAGCCGAGGCCCAGGTTCCCCTGGCCATGGCTGAAGCCTTCAGGAGCGGAAACCTGGGGATCATGGATTATTACAGGATGCAGAACATTTCAGCCGATACACGGATGAGGGACCAGATCGCAACGGATGCGCCCCCTGAAATGCCTGAAAAGGATTAAACCCCATGGATTTTGATACCCTTATCAATATTGTTATCCTGGTGTTATTTTTCGTGCTGCCGGCTGTTTTAAACCGGTTCAAGAAAAAGGCCCGAAAAGCCTCAGCCGCCACCGCCAAAAAGAAAACCGGAAAGCCAAAATCACTTATTTTCGGAAATATTTCAGATCAGATCCAGAAATTCCTCAAGGATCTGGAGCAGCAGGCCAGGCAACAGGAGCAATCCGCTGATAAAACCGTCTGGGATGAGCTTGCCCGGGAGCCGGGGTATGAAGATGAAGACGTCTCGGAAGAGGATGTCCGGCTGCCGGAAGGTTGGGATAAGCCGCCGGTTGAAAAAGCACCTGAACCATGGAAACCGGCCCCTTATGCGGCCGCTGAATCTGAGCGACATGGGCGACAAGCCCGCGTAAAACCCAAACGTTACAGACCCTCGCCGCCGCCATTGGCAGACTGTCAGGCGAAGGCCCGGGCCCGGAACAGGGCCTGCCGTCTTCGCCGGGCCGTGGTGTGGTCGGAGATACTGGGAAAACCAGTGGCTCTCAAACGGGGGGTCAAACCTTGATTATAGCATTATACGTCGAAACGGATGGATGCTAAAGACCATAATCAAGGTTTGACCCCTTTTTTTTTTTCAGTTTTCTTGACAAAACGCGTTTTCCCGTCCTATATCCTAATTTTCTAATTTTATTGTAAAAGCAGTTATCGCTTACGATGGTCCGGTTGAGGTGGTTTTCTCAGGAGGGTAAGGGAACAGATGCTTAAATCGCTAAGATCAAGAATATTGATAATCGTCATATCCGTCATAATTGTTACCATAACCGGCATCGCATTTTTTGTTCAAAAAGAGGTCACCAAAACCCTGTCGCGGGTTTACGATGAAAGTCTCAAAAACCTGCTGAATGCCGTGGTTCTAAATGTTGCGAACCAGTACAACAGCCTGGTTTTTCAAAAAGAAGCCTCCCTTGACATCAGAAAAAACGACAGCAAGTATATTGTTACCGTGGCCCTTGCGGTGATTGACGAAATCTATAAAAAACAGCAGCAGAATTTATTAACCGAACAACAGGCCAAGGAGCTGGCCAAAACTTTTCTTAAGGGCATGCGCTATAACAACGGCGTAGGATATCTCTGGATAAACGATATGGGCAGGCCCATCCCCCGAATGATCATGCACGGCGCCATGCCGGAACTTGACGGCCAGGTGTTCGACGACCCCAAATACAATTGCGCCCTTGGGATTAAAAAAAACCTGCTCCAGGCATTCATGGAAACCTGCCAAAAAGACGGGCAGGGGTATGTGGACTACCTGTGGCCCAAGCCCACAAAAGACGGCGTAACCACCTTCCAGCCGAAAATCTCCTATGTTTCCCTGTTCAAACCCTGGAACTGGGTGGTGGGAACAGGGGTATATGTTGAAGATATTGAGGCGGATTCCCAAAAAAGGCTGGATGCCATTATCCTGGAGTTAAAACAGACCATTGCCGGTGTTCAGCTGTTTAAAACAGGGTACATGTTTATTTTTAACCATGAAAAACAGATCCTTGTCCACCCGGTTCTTTCCGGTCTCGACGGCAGCGCTTTGGAAGACCCCCGGAGCCGTTCCTCCCTTCTGGACAACTTGATCACCGCATCAAAAACCCCTGAAACACCCTATGAGTACTTATGGAACAAGCAGCTGCAGAACAGAGGCGAATTCAAAGATTTAAAACGGGCCTATGTCCGGTATTTTGAGCCCATGGACTGGTATATTGTATGCTCCGTATATGTGGATGAGGTCCAGGAAGTATCCCAGTTGCTGGTGGTTTATATTATCAGCCTGTCCGGTTTATTTATTCTGGCCGCTGTCCTTTTTTCGGTTCAGATTTCCAAAACCCTGACAGAACCTTTGAGAAAACTGATGCTTTCAGCCGAACGGATCGAAAAAGAGGGCCTTTTTTCCGAAAAAATGCCTGTTACCGGGACGGTTGAAACCATGGCGTTAGGAAATATTTTAAACCAAATGATTGATTCCATCAGCACCTCTGTCACAGAGAAGGAAACCCTGTTAACAAAGCTGCAGGATGCCCATAACGAACTTGAACAGCGGGTGCTGGATCGCACTAATGATCTTGAAGCGGCGAACCGGGCGCTGACAGAGGCCAAGGAAAAAGCCGAAGTCGCCAATCAGTCCAAGAGCGTGTTTTTAGCCAATATGTCCCACGAAATCAGAACGCCCATGAACGCCATCCTCGGGCATGCCCAGATCATGGCCAGGGATAAGACCATGACAGCCGGGCAGCAAAAAGGCGTGGCGTCCATCAACAAAAGCGGGGAACATTTACTCACCCTGATCAACGATGTGCTGGATATGTCCAAAATAGAGGCCGGCAAAATAAAAATTATCCCCTCGTCCTTTCGGCTCCATGCATTGCTTAACGAAATAGGCGAAATGTTCCGCTTCCGGCTGGATCAGAAAGGCCTGATGTTTAAGACATCTCTTTGCCCGGATCTGCCGGACCTGATCAAGGCCGATGAAGGCCGGGTCCGCCAGATTATACTTAATCTGGTGGGAAATGCCGTCAAGTTTACGGAAAAAGGCGGCATCACCATAACGGCAAATGTGAAAGGCGGCCTCATACAGCTGGTGGTTTCCGATACCGGGCACGGCATCCCCCAAGAAAGCCAAAAAACGATTTTTCAAGCCTTTGAGCAATCTGAAAAAGGAATGCGGACAGAAGGGGGTACAGGCCTGGGCCTTGCCATCAGCAGACAGATGGCCAGATTGATGGGAGGAGACATTGTTGTTGAAAGTGTTGTCGGTGAAGGTTCAAGCTTTACCTTCACCTTTGAATTCAAGCCCGGGGATAAAACAGAACTCTCAAGCAAGGTCCCTGAGCGGTATCCCCAAAAAATTGCCCCCGGCCATGACCCTGTCACCGTTCTTGTGGTTGATGACCGGAAAGAAAACAGGGACGTTGTCAAACTGATGCTTGAACCCATCGGCTTTCATCTCACCGAAGCGGTCAACGGGAAGGAGGCTGTTGATATATTCGAAAAACAAAAACCCCGGATCATTCTCATGGATGTGGTCATGCCGGTCATGGACGGCGTGGAGGCGACAAAACAGATCAAATCCCATGAAGACGGTGCCGATACCTTTATTCTAATACTCAGTGCCAGCGCCCTGGACCAGGAAAGGGAGCAGGTCATGAAAAACGGCGCGGATGCCTTCATGAAAAAACCCTTTAAAGCCGTGGATCTCCTTGAAAAGATACGCCGCCATGCCGGAATAGAATACGAGTATGAACAAATAGAATCCCAAAACAAGCCGCCGGATGATGAAACCTTCGATCCAAAACGGATTGAATCGCTGCCCATGGAAATCAGAAGCCAGATCAAGGAGGCGGCGATCCTGGGAAAAATGGACGAACTTGAGGATTTAGCGGCCCGGCTCCATGACCTGGATACACGTACGGCAGCTCATTTGCAGGGCCTTGTGGATGATTTTGAGTTGGATATAATTCAGCGACTTTTCGAGTAGACACAAACTTACGGCAACGGGGGAAAAAAAATGGAACAGACTGTGGGCGAATTGCTGATTGTTGATGACAACCCTGAAAATCTGCGTGTGTTAAGTTTAATGCTAAAGCAGGAAGGATATGGTGTGCGCGCCGCCAAAAATGCCAAACAGGCCCTGGCAAGCATTGATAAATCTGAACCGGACCTGATGCTTCTCGACATTCATATGCCGGAAATGGACGGATTTGAACTGTGCCGGCAGATCAAAAAACAACCGCAATTTCAAACCCTTCCCATTATTTTTTTAAGCGCACTCAACGACACATTTAACAAAAAACAGGGGTTTGAAGCCGGTGGCGTGGATTACATGACCAAACCCTTTGATGTCGAGGAAGTAAGGATCAGAATCAAAACCCATCTTAACCTTAAAAAAAGCCTGATGGCCCTGGATCGGCTCAAAGAAAAAATCGCTCAAAAAGATGAACAGATAAAACAGCTCAAAGCCATGCTGAATAAGGATTCCTGAATTAATCCCTGACCGGTAAACAAGGCCTAAAAACAAGGCCGGCAATTAAAAAAGGAAAACAAATCATGGATTCCATCCTCATCGCAGATGATAATCCGGAAAACCTGAAAGTCCTTTCCAGGCTGTTGAAACAGGAGGGGTATAAAATCAGGGCGGCAACCAATGGAAAGCAGGCCCTTGAAAGCTTTCAGGCTCAGCCGCCGGATCTGGTCCTGCTGGATATTCAAATGCCCGGGATGGACGGATATGAGGTCTGCCGGTTGATCAAACAGCAGACCGGTTACCAGTATATTCCCATCATATTCATCAGCGCCATGGGGGAATCCTTTAACAAGGCAATGGCTTTTGAGGCCGGGGGCAGCGATTACATCACCAAACCCCTCCAGGCCGAAGAGGTTTTGGCCAGGGTCAGGACCCATCTTAATCTGTATAAATACCAACGGCAGCTCAAAGACAAAAATATTGAATTGATGCATCAGTTTAAAGCCACATTTGAACAGGCGGCCGTGGGAATTGCCCATATTGACATCCATACCGGGCAATACCTTAAAGTGAATCAGCGGTTTGCCGACATCCTGGCCTATTCAAGGGATGAACTGCTCAAAAAAACACTAAAGGACATTACCCATCCGGATTCTTATGAAAAAGATAACTTAAAGGTCGAGCAGCTGAAAAACAAAGATATTAAATATTTTGTCAAAGAAAAACAATATGTTAAATCTGACGGGTCACCGGTCTGGTGCAAAATAACCGTATCCCTTGTTGACCCTAAACAGGGAAGTTCCCCCGGCTATCTGCTGTCCATTATCGAAGATATCTCCAAAACCAAGGCCATGGAGGCGGAACAAGAGGAGTATGAACGGCTGGTGTTGCAAATGCAGCGAATGGAAGTCATCGGAACCCTTGCCGGCGGCATTGCCCACGATTTCAACAATATCCTTTCGGCCATCATTGGTTTCACCGAGCTGGCGCTGGTAGGGGTGCCCAAAGGGACATTGCTTGAAGAACGCCTGCTGGAAATATATTCAGCCGGGAAAAGGGCAACCGACCTGGTGAAGCAGATCCTGGCCGTTGCCCGCCAGTCCGATGAAAAACGAAGCCTTATTCAACCCGGAGAAATCGCCAATGAAGTTCTCAAGTTTATCCGCTCCACCACCCCAACCACCATTGAAATTGTCCGGCAGATCGAAAGTGTCGCCGCGATTATGGGAAACCCGACCCAGGTTCACCAGCTGCTCATGAACCTTTGCACCAATGCGGTCCAGGCGATGGAGGATTCGGGCGGCGTTTTAACCGTGAGCATAACGGATGTGATTCTTAACCGGGAAAATTTGCAGATGGGCATGAAACCGGGGCTTTACATGGAAATCAAGGTGTCGGACACCGGTGTCGGCATCGCCCCTGAATTTATAAAACTGGTTTTTGATCCTTATTTTACCACCAAGGGGCCCGGCGAAGGGACTGGTTTGGGGCTTGCCACGGCCCATGGCATCATTAAAAGCTACGAAGGTAAAATAGAAGTTGACAGTCAACTGGGAAAAGGAACCACCTTTACCATCCATCTGCCCATCAGCCAAAAAACGGCAGACCGTCATGTCAGCGAACCTGAACCGCTGCCCTTGGGCAAGGGAAATATTTTACTGGTGGATGATGAAATCCCCATTGCCAAAGTGGAAAGCCAGCTGCTTGAATACCTCGGTTATAGTGTAATCACCAAAACCAGCGGCCTGGACGCCCTGGCGCTGTTCAGGGAAAGGCCGGAGGATTTCGATCTGGTCTTCACAGATATGACCATGCCCGACATTACCGGGGACAAACTCGCCGTGGAGCTGATAAGAATCAGGCCCGATATTCCGGTTGTCCTTTGTACCGGATACAGCAAGCATATTTCCAATGAAACCGCCTCAAAAATTGGCATCAAGGCATTTCTCTACAAACCGGCCACAACCGAAGAGCTGGCCAGAACCATTCAAAAAGCCCTGAGATAGACAAATTCGGGCCATATCAGCAAAGCCTTGAAGTGTTTGGCAGGCAGTGATACAAGCACAGGAAATCGGGGATTTCAAATACTCAACTGCTGAACGCTGACGGGAAACAAATGAATCAAGCTGTACACAACAAAATTGTATCCTTTATCTGGTCCATTGCCGATGACTGTTTAAGAGACATTTACGTCAGGGGGAAATACCGGGATGTGATTTTGCCCATGGTGGTGCTGCGGCGCCTGGACAGCCTGCTGGAACCGTCCAAGGAGGCCGTGCTTCAGGAAGTCGCCTTTCAAAAAGAAGAGATGGGGCTGACGGAACTGGACGGCAAGGGCCTTGAAGATGCCGCAGGCTTTGTCTTTTACAACACCAGTAAATGGACCTTGAAAAAGCTGTTCGATACCGCCGGCAACAACCAGCAGATTTTAAAGGCCAATGTTCAGGAGTATCTTTCAGGATTTTCCGAAAACGTTAAAGAGATCATTGAAAAATTCAATCTGAAGGCCCAGGTTCGCCATATGGCGGCCAAGGATGTTCTGTATGATGTTTTAGAAAAATTCACATCCCCTTATTTGAATCTCACCCCCGATGAAAAATTCGACCCGGACGGCAACCCCATGCCGCCGTTAAGCAACCTGGGCATGGGGTATGTGTTTGAAGAGCTGATCCGCAAATTCAACGAAGAGAACAATGAAGAGGCCGGAGAGCATTTTACCCCAAGAGAGGTAATTGAGCTGATGACCCGGCTTGTCTTTGAACCGGTAAAGGATAAGATGCCCCCGGTGATCACCATCTATGACCCGGCCTGCGGGTCCGGCGGCATGCTCACGGAATCCCAGGCGTTTATTAAGCGGGAGACCGGGCGGCAGGCTGATGACGGCTATATCTACCTGTACGGCAAGGAGATCAACGACGAAACCTATGCCATCTGTAAATCAGACATGATGATCAAGGGAAATGATCCGGGCTTTATCCGTCCTGACTCCACCCTTTCCACAGATGAATTTGCAGGCACCCGTTTTGATTTCATGCTCTCCAATCCGCCCTATGGGAAAAGCTGGGCCAGCGAGCAGAAATTTATCAAAGACGGGGCAAACATCATTGATCCCCGGTTCAAGGTGCGCTTGAAAAATTATTGGGGTCAGCCTTTGGACGTGGACGCGGCTCCCCGGTCCAGCGACGGCCAGCTTTTGTTCTTAATGGAGATGGTCAGCAAAATGAAGACACCGGACCAGAACGTGTTCGGGTCGCGCATCGCCTCGGTTCACAACGGCTCTTCCCTGTTCACCGGGGATGCGGGAAGCGGGGAGAGCAATATCCGCCGCCACATCATTGAAAACGATCTGCTTGAAGCCGTTATCCAGATGCCCAATAACCTGTTTTACAACACCGGCATCACCACTTATATCTGGCTATTGTCCAACAACAAGTGCGATGCCAAAAAAGGAAAGGTGCTGCTGGTTGACGGGTCCAGGTGTTTCCGAAAACTAAGAAAAAACCTGGGCAACAAAAACTGCGAATTTTCCGCCGACCATATCCGGGAAATTGCTTGGGCTTGCCAGGGCATGCAGCCCATTGAGCCGGAGCAGGATGAAAAAGGCGAGGATACCGGTATTGCTGCCAAAGTGTTCTCAAACAGTGACTTTGGGTATTATAAGGTGACCATTGAGCGGCCGGACAGAAGATCGGCGCAGTTTACAAAAGAGCGCATCGCGCCCCTGAGGTTTGACAAGGCCTTTGCCGTGCCTATGGAATGGATCTACGAACAGTGGGGGGATGCGGTCTACACCCAGGGGTTTCTTGGGGATCATGAAAAAAAGATCCTGGCCTTCTGCGGGGATAACGGTGTGGCGTTAAATACCAAAAGCCGCAAAAAATTGTTCAGCCTGAGCCTGTGGGAAAAGCATAAAACCCTGGTTGAGGCGGCCAAAAAGCTGATGGAAGCCATGGGGCAGGACGAAAGCCGGGACTTCAACCGGTTTAAGTCCCGGGTGGACCGTACCCTGAAAATCCTGGGCCTGAAACTGTCGGCCCCCCAGAAAAAGGCCATTTTAACGGCTGTGTCCCGGTATGATGAAACCGCTAGAAGAGTCGTTAAAAAGAAAGTCAAATTGTCCGGGGAAAAGCTTGACACCCTGCTGGATCATTTAGGGTGCAGTAAGGCGGACCTGCCGGACTTTGGATTTTATCCTGGGGCGGGTAAAAAGAACGAGTTTCTGACCTATGAGCCCTGTCCGGACCTTCGGGACCATGAGTCCGTGCCCCTGCAGGGGGATATCCATGAATTTTTCAAATCAGAAGTCCTGCCCCATGTGCCCGAAGCCTGGATCAATCTGGATTCGGTGAAGATCGGTTATGAAATCAGTTTCAATAAATACTTCTACCGCCATAAGCCTTTGCGGAGCATGGAAGAGGTGGCCCGGGACATCCTGGATCTGGAGCGTGAGGCCGAAGGGCTGATAGCCGATATTCTCGGCCTTGACGGGGCAGCGGTTTCAGGGGTGAAATCATGACGGATCTTTTGCCTGTGATCCCTGGATATGAGGCTTATAAGGATTCCGGGGTGGAGTGGATTGGGGAGATTCCGGAATGTTGGGATGAAAAGCGTTTGAAATTTACATCAAAAATGATTGTAAGCAATGTCGATAAAATTGTGCGTGATTTTGAAACGCCTGTAAAATTATGCAATTACGTTGATGTTTATAAAAACAGTTATATAACTAATAAAATTTCCTTTATGGAGGTTTCAGCAACAGAAGAAGAAATTATTCGCTACAAGATAGAAATTAACGATGTTTTAATAACAAAGGATTCCGAAGATTGGTTGGATATAGGAGTCCCAGCTTTGGTTAAACATGAAGAATCAAAACTTCTATGTGGTTATCATCTCGCAATTCTTCGAGCGCAAAAACAAATTATTGGTCGATACTTATTTTGGGCTTTATTAGCTCAATACAATCGCATTCAACTTAGTCTCCTGGCGAATGGAATCACACGCTATGGAATTTCTCATAGCTCCATTAAAAACATTTGGTTGATATTGCCATGTACTCACGAACAAGTCTCTATAGCCAATTTCCTTGACTGTAAAACAGCAAAAATCGACCAGGCCATTGCCATCAAAGAAAAGCAGATCCAGCTTCTCAAAGAGCGCAGGCAGATCTTAATTCAGAATGCAGTGACAAAAGGCCTTGATTCCAATGTTCCCATGGCCGATTCAGGTGTGGAATGGATTGGGCAGATACCGGCGCATTGGCAGGTGAAGCGAGCCAAGTACCTGTTTGTTGAAGTGGATGAACGCTCGACAACAGGCAAGGAAGAGTTGTTATCAGTTTCACACATGACCGGCGTCACCCCTCGTTCTGAAAAAAATGTAACCATGTTTATGGCTGAAGACTATACAGGTTCAAAAACCTGCCAAGAAAATGATTTGGTTTTTAACATTATGTGGACGTGGATGGGGGCGTTAGGGGTGTCTGACAGATCCGGCATAGTCAGCTCTTCCTACGGCATTTTCAGACAGCAAAAAGATGGTCAGTTTAATCCGAATTACCTTGAATTCCTCTTAAAAACAGGAAAGTATATTGAACATTATAACAAAGTTTCCACCGGCCTTCATTCATCGCGCTTGAGATTTTACGGGCATATGTTTTTAAATATGGAAATAGGCTTTCCCGACAGAAAAGAACAAGATCATATTGTCGCCCACATCCAGGCCCAGTCCGCCAAAATAGACCAGGCCGTAACCCTGCAGGAGCAGATGATAAAAAAGCTAAAAGAGTACAAGGCCACCCTGATCAACGCTGCCGTGACCGGAAAAATCAAGGTGCCGGACCCGGCCGCAAACAAATCTGTGGCATGATGACAAAAGGATACACCCAATGACAGATGACAACCGCATTCAAATCTACCAGAGTCTGGACGGGGAGACCTGTGTGGATGTCCGGTTTGAGGAAGATACGGTCTGGCTAACCCAGGCCCAGATGGTTGAGTTGTTCAAGAGGGATGTGTCTGTTATTTCACGTCATATCAAAAATGCGCTTCGGGAAGGGGAGATCAATGAAAAAAGCAATTTGCAAAAAATGCAAATTGCTTTGTCCGACAAGCCGGTGACACTTTATGACCTGGATGTGGTCATCTCCGTGGGCTACCGGGTGAAATCCAGGCAGGGTGTGCAATTTCGCAGGTGGGCCACCCAGCGGTTACGCGAGGTTTTAGTCCAGGGGTATACCCTAAATCAGCAGCGGTTTAAAGAGAATGCCGCAGAACTAAAGCAGGCCCTGGCTCTGATTCAAAAGGCCGCCCAGTCCCCGGCCCTTGCCACGGATATGGGCCGGGGGCTCATCGACATCATGGGCCGGTATACCCAGACCTTTCTGTGGCTTCAGCAGTACGACGAAGGCCTGCTCAAAAGTCCGGCCGGTATTTCCGGCGGCACCCTTCCCACACCCGAACAGGCCATGGCATCCATCCAGGCGCTGAAAAAACAACTGATGGCCAAAGGTGAAGCCTCTGAACTGTTCGCCGGCATGTCCCGGCCCGACAGCATCGGGGCTATTTTTGGCAATCTGGACCAGACCGTGTTCGGGGAGCCGGCCTATCCCACCGTTGAAAGCAAGGCCGCCCACCTGTTGTATTTTGTGGTGAAAAACCATCCGTTCATTGACGGAAACAAACGAAGCGGCGCGTTTTTATTTGTCGATTTTCTTCACCGCAACAACCGCCTGATAAGGGCCAATGGTGCGCCGGTCATCAATGACACAGGACTTGCGGCGCTGACCCTGCTGGTGGCCGAATCCGATCCAAAGCAAAAAGAGACCCTGATCAAACTGATAATGAATCTGCTGTGCGAACCTGAAATTTAGCATTCCCCCTAAGGAAAGGAGTGTCCCGTGGTCAGCCAAACCAATGAACAGGCCCTGGAAATTGCCATTGAAAAAAAGTTGACCGGCACCTGTCTTGAGGATCTTAAATCAGGCGACCTCAAAACAGCGGCCCCGCATGATAATCCGGGTAATGATCCGGATAAATTCGAAGTGGCGGAAGTCCAGGTTCCCTTTGAAACCCACCATGGCTATGAGACCGGGTATCCCCAGCACTTCAACCCAGGGTTTGCCGTTGATGAAGAAAAGTTCTGGGCCTTTCTTGAAAAGACCCAGGAAAAAGAAGTTGAAAAGCTGAAAAGCAAAAGTGCCGGCACCGATGAATGGCAGCGAAAGATCCTTGAGCGCCTGGACCGGATGATCAGGACAAAGGGGCTTTTACACCTGCTCAAAAAGGGGTTAAGCATTGATGATGCCCATTTTTCACTCTTTTATCCGGCCCCGCTGGCAAGCTCTGCGGTTCGGGTAACACAGCAGTTTCAAAGCAATGTGTTCAGCGCCACAAGACAGGTGCATTACTCCCTGGACGACCCCAAAGAATCCATAGACCTTGTGCTGTTTATCAACGGCCTTGCCTTTGCCACCCTGGAACTGAAGAACCCCTGGACCGGCCAGACCGCCAGGTTTCACGGCCAGAAACAGTACCGTACCCGACGGGACAATACCCAGCCCCTGCTCCGGTTTGGCCGGTGCCTGGTCCATATGGCCGTGGATACCGACGAGGTGTATATGACCACCCGGCTTGCCGGTAAATCCACGTTTTTTCTGCCCTTTAACAAGGGGCATGATCTGGGTGCCGGAAATCCCCCCAATCCAAACGGCCATAAATCCGCCTACCTTTGGGAGGAGGTTTTCAGCAAAGCAAGCATTGCCAACATCCTAGAGCATTTTGTGCGGCTGGACGGCAAACCCAAAGACCCGCTGAACAAGCGGACCCTGTTTTTCCCCCGGTATCACCAGATGGATGTGGTTCGAAAATTGATCGCCCACGCTGCTGAAAACGGGGTGGGGCAGACTTATCTGATCCAGCACTCTGCCGGGTCCGGCAAATCCAACTCCATCACCTGGGCCGCCTACCAACTCATCGAGACCTACCCCCAGCATATTCAGGTACCCGGTGCAAAGGGTCTGGAGCGTCCGCTGTTTGATTCGGTGATCGTGGTCACGGACCGGCGTCTTCTGGATAAGCAGCTGCGGGAAACCATCAGGGAATTCAGCGAAGTAAAAAATATCATTGCCCCGGCATACCGTTCCGCAGATTTAAAAGCGGCCCTGGAACAGGGAAAAAAGGTCATCATCACAACCATCCAGAAATTTCCCTTTATCCTGGACGGAATCAGTGACTTGAGCCAAAAAACCTTTGCTGTGATTATCGACGAGGCCCACAGCTCCCAGAGCGGTTCCGCCCATGACAACATGAACCGGGTCATGGGTACGGCAGCGGACAGCAACAGCGACAATGAGGCCCGAAAAGACAATCAGGATGAAAATCAGGATGACGCCCAGGACAAGATCCTCAAGGCCATGGCCCAACGAAAAATGCGGGGCAATGCCTCCTATTTTGCCTTTACCGCCACCCCCAAAAATACCACCCTTGAAAAATTCGGCGTAAAACAGCCTGACGGACAATTTACGCCCTTCCACCTCTATTCAATGAAACAGGCCATCCAGGAAGGGTTTATCCTGGATGTTCTGGCCAATTACACCACCTATAAAAGCTATTACGAAATCCAGAAATCCATACAGGATAATCCCCTGTTTAACACCACAAAAGCCCAGAAACGACTTCGGGCCTATGTGGAGCGCCACCAGCAGACCATCAATATCAAGGCTGAAATTATCCTTGAGCACTTTATCCCCTGTGTGGTGAACGCTAAAAAGCTTAAAGGCAAAGCCAAGGGCATGGTCATCACCCAGAATATTGAAGCGGCCATCCGGTATTACAGGGCCATTTGCCGGATACTGGATGAAAAGGGCAATCCGTTCAGGGCGCTGATTGCCTTTTCCGGCCACAAGGAGGTGGACGGCATTGAATATACCGAAAGCCTGATGAATGGATTTAGTGACAGTGAAACCAGGGACCGGTTCGATGGCGACGACTGCCGCCTGCTGGTGGTGGCCAACAAATATCTGACCGGATTTGACCAGCCCAGACTGTCGGCCATGTACGTGGATAAAAAACTGCAACATGTTCTGGCGGTCCAGGCCCTGTCCCGGTTAAACCGCTCTGCACAGGCTTTGGGCAAAAAGACCGAAGACCTGTTCATCCTTGATTTTTTTAACAGCGTGGAGGATATAAAAACGGCTTTTGACAGTTTCTATACGGCTACAAGCCTGTCCCGGGCCACGAATGTCAATGTCCTGCATGAACTTAAAAGCTTTTTAGATGAGCCCGGCGTGTATGAGTGGCAGGAAGTAGAGCAGTTTGTCTCCCTCTATTTCAACAATGCCGATGCCCAGCAGTTAAGCCCCTTTATTGATGTGGCAGCCCATCGCTTTAACAAAGAACTTGAACTTGAAGACCAGGACAAGGCCGACTTTAAGATCAAGGCCAAGCAGTTTGTCAAAATTTACGGGCAGATGGCATCCATCATGCCCTTTGAGGTTGTGGAATGGGAAAAACTGTTCTGGTTTTTAAAATTTCTAATTCCAAAATTGGTGGTCAAAGACCCCCAGGCGGATGAAATAGATGAATTGCTCAACTCGGTTGATCTGTCTTCCTATGGATTGCAGCGGGTAAAACTGAACCAGCAGATCCGCCTGGATGAAGAAGAAACCATTTTGGAACCTCAGAATCCGAATCCGCGGGGTGCCCATGACGGTGATGAAGAGCATGATCCCTTAGATGACATCATCCGCGATTTCAATGAACGCTGGTTCCAGGGCTGGAGTGCGACTCCCCAGGAGCAGCGGGTTAAATTTTTGAGTATTGCAGACAGCATCAAGGCCCATCCGGATTTTGACGACAAGTATAAAAAAAATCAGGATACCCAGACCCGGATTTTGGCGTTTCAAAAAATATTTGAGGATGTCATGCTCAAAAAGCGGCGCGACGAACTGGAATTGTACAAACTTCTGGCCGGCGATGCCGCATTCAAGTCAGCCATGCAGCAGAGTTTAAGACGGATTGTGGACGGATAAACAAAAGGCCCTCAAGTTTCACCGTTTTTGGATTCTGTGTTTGATCACCGCTCCCTCATTTGCCGACGAGGCCAGCCGGGAATAAAGGCTTAAGGACCGCAAATTTTATAAAGTGATCAAAATTACTTGTTCTTTGACTCATCTACTGCGTTGCATCAAAGGCCCAATAGCCCTACTATTGGGCCTTTGATGCGCCTTGTATATGAGCCAAAGCCCGGCGCAATTTTGACCACTTTATTTCATCTGAGGTCCTAAGTATCCTTTTTGAATTTTGGGTTCCGGTTTTGTCCATTTTTGCAACCGCCGGGCGATCTCATCATCGGTGAGATGCAGGTGAACAGATCCCACCGCAGATCGCCTCACCCGACTCTGTTCGGCAAGCCGCAGGCGATCGGCATAGACAGCCGGTATGGCCGCCCCGTCGGTCAGGCTCATCCCTAAGGCCTCGGCTAGGCAGTGTATAGTTGGGGTTTCTCATGGTAACGGCATCGCACAGCCCGATGGTGCCGAATTCAAACACCGTCCCGCCGGCCCGGTGAATTCCCTTTTTGACCTGCTCACTGATCTGATTAAGGGTGAAGTGTCCCGGAATAAAGGTGTTCCAGGTATTGGCAATACCAATCACCGGTCTTTTGGTGGTCAGGTCATCGTCGGAATAGCCCATGGCCTTGACAACATTTCGCATATCCGCGTTTTCCAGGCCGACAAATGATGCTTGGCTTTTCAGTTTTTTTTTCAGCCAATGTTACTCTTCCTGAACGGTTGGTCATATAAAATCATAATATACCAGAGCGGTTCATCACGGTTTGGATGAAACCGAATCACCGTTTTTTTAATTCGTATATCAATGTCATCATTTATATTTTGGGGGAAAAGATAACAATCAGGGATCTGGCCACCCCGCCGATCCCCCTGAGGGCGTGGGGAATGCTCGAATCAAAGTAAATACTGTCCCCTTTTTCCAGGTGGTGGATCTGATCGGCGCTTTTAAACTCCACAATGCCGTCCAGGATAAAATGAAACTCTTCTCCCTGGTGGTCGTTGAAGGTCATTTCCTGTTCTTCCAGGGGTTCGATTTCCACCACAAAGGGTTCCATCTGCTTGCCCACCATGGGATAGGCCAGGGATTCCCACCGGTAGCCGATCCGTTTTTCATCCTTGTGGTGAAAGAGTTTTTTAACGCTGTACCGCTCGTCTTTTCTGACCACAACAATCCGGTCATCCTTGTCATGGTCCCGGAAAAAATGGGATATTTTAACCCCTAAAGCCGTGGATATCTTAATTAAGGTGGCAATGGGGGGCGCTGCAATATTGTTTTCAATCTGGGACAGAAGCGGTTTGGACAGTCCTGTAATATTGGATACTTCCTGAAGGGTCAACGCCCGCTGCTTTCTTAACTTTCTGATTTTATTGCCCAGGTTCAGGGCCGCAACCTCTTCTTTGACTTTATTTTCTATGGGGTCGTCGGGCATAACAGATAGAAGATTCCTTTAAATATTTTTATGATTACTAAAAAAAGTTTAACATGATGAAACTTTTGGATCAATCATAAATTACATATAGGGATTCAGGCTGAAGGGCGTCAGGCTGAAGGAATATGTCATCCTAATCCCCTGATGATTAAGGCAAAAAAAGGGGCTGGATTGCCCAGCCCCTTTTGGTATTCATGGCTTAAGCCTGATTAACCGGTTGGTTATTCCTCTTTGCCGGCTTCGGCCATCATCTTGTACATTTCATACTTGTTGCCCACTTCCTCTTCAAGTTTGGCCCGAAGCCGCTTGGACTCGTCAGGGAAGCTCTTTTCAAGGGCCGCAAACCTCACTTCGCCGCCCAGGAACTCCTGGAGGGTCCCGTCCGGGGCTTTGGATTCAAAAATAAAGGGGTTCTTGCCCTCTTTAATCAGCTGGGGATTATACCGGTACAAGGGCCAGTATCCGGATTCAACCGCGAGTCTTTCTTCTTCCTGGGTCTTTCCCATTCCCTTTTTAATGCCCTGGTTGATGCAGGGCGCATAACAGATAATCAGGGAAGGCCCGGGATAGGCTTCAGCCTCCAGGATGGCCTTGAGGGTCTGGTTTTTATTTGCCCCCATGGCAATAGACGCCACATAAACATGGCCGTAGCTCATCATCATCCGGCCCATGTCTTTTTTACCGATTTTTTTGCCTGAGGCCGCATATTTGGCAATAGCCCCGGTGGGCGTTGCCTTGGAAGACTGGCCCCCGGTATTGGAGTAAACTTCCGTATCCAGAACCAGGATATTAATATCATCTCCGGATGCCAGGACATGGTCCACACCGCCGAACCCGATATCGTATGCCCAGCCGTCCCCGCCGAAAATCCAGTGGGATTTTTTCACAAATACATCTTTTTCATCGTAGATGTCTTTGAGAAGCCCTTGGGTTTCGTTTTTGAGCAGGGTTTTCAAAGCCAGGCCGTAAACTTCAGATTCCTTGGCATCGTCTTTTCCGGCAAGCCAGCCCTCAATGGCTTTTTTGACTTCCGGGTCCAGATCAGTTTCAAGGGCCTGTTCCATTTTTGAAGAAAGGGCGCTTCTTCTGGATTTTACCGCCAGCATCATGCCGTAACCGTATTCGGCGGCATCCTCAAACAAGGAGCTTGCCCAGGCCGGTCCCCGGCCGTCCGCATTGGTGCAGTATGGGGTTGAAGGCGCTGATCCGCCCCAGATGGAAGAACATCCCGTGGCATTGGCAATGGTCATTCTTTCACCAAAAAGCTGGGTAATAAGCTTCACATACGGGGTTTCACCGCATCCGGCACAGGCACCGGAGAACTCCAGCAACGGTTTGTAAAACTGGCTGCCCTTAAGGGTTTCCCGTTTCATGAGATCGGTCTTGAACGGAATGGTCAAAGAAAATTTATGGTTAACCTTTTCCACATCCACCTGGGAAGACAAAGGTTTCATGACCAGGGCCGGGGTTTTGGCAGGACAGATATCGGCACAGTTGCCGCAGCCCTGGCAGTCCAGGGGATTGACCTGCATCCGGAATTTATACCCTTCCATTCCCTTGCCTTTGGCTTCAACCGCCGTAAAGGTTTCAGGCGCACTGGAAAGTTCATCGTCAGTGGCGACAATGGGGATAATGGCGGCATGGGGGCAGACAAAGGAACACTGGTTACACTGGATGCAGTTTTCCTCAATCCACTCGGGCACGTTAATGGCCACCCCGCGCTTTTCATACTGGGATGTGCCGGCTTCAAATACACCGTCAACAGAAAAGGCGGACACGGGCAGATCATCCCCTTTCTGGGAGTTGATCTGTTTCATGACGTTGTCCACAAAATCCGTGGCCTTTTCAACTTCTTTTTCTTCTCTTACCGCATCTTTCCAGGACTCGGGAACATCCACCTTGACCAGGTTGTCAAGGGTCTTGTCAACGGCTTCAATATTCATGTTGACAACCTTATCCCCTTTTTTGCCGAACTTGACCTTGATATCTTCCTTGAGCAAGGACAGGGCCTCGTCCACGGGCAGTACATTGGCCAGGTTGAAAAAACAGGTCTGCATGATCATGTTGATTCGGTTGCCCAGGCCAACTTCGCCGGCAATTTTGACGGCATCAATATTGTAAAAATTAAGCTTTTTATCGTAGATGGTTTTTCTGACGTCCCCCGGGATATACTTTTCCATATCTTCAAGAGACCATTCAGAGTTGAGCAGAAAGGTCCCCCCTTCCTTAATCCCTTTGAGGACATCATAGAGTTCCACATAATTGGACTTATGGCAGGCCACAAAATCCGGGTTCTCAATCAGGTATGTGGACTGGATGGGCACATCCCCGAACCGTAAATGGGACACTGTCAGGCCGCCTGACTTTTTAGAGTCATAGGCAAAATACCCCTGGGCATATTTATCGGTATTGTCCCCGATAATTTTGATGGCGGACTGGTTGGCCCCGACGGTACCGTCAGACCCTAATCCCCAGAACTTGGAAGAAATGGTGCCGGCCGGGGCCGGATCAAACCCTTTGGTGACTTCCAGGGAGGTGTGGGTGACATCGTCTTCAATGCCCACGGTAAAATGATTTTTCGGCTTGATGGCCTTCATGTTGTCATAGACCGCCTTGATCATGGACGGATTGAATTCCTTGGATGACAGGCCATACCGTCCGCCAACGATTTTCGGGCCTTCCCCGTTTTCCATGAATGCCGTGCAGACATCGGTGTAAAGGGGTTCGCCAATGGCGCCGGGTTCTTTTGTCCGGTCCAGGACGGTAATGGTTTCAGCGGTTGCCGGAATGGTTTTCAAAAATTCATCGGTATCAAAAGGACGATACAACCGGACTTTTACCAGGCCGAGCCGTTCGCCCTGGGCATTGAGTTTGACAATGGATTCTTCAATGGCTTCACAGCCAGACCCCATGGCCACAATCACCCGGTCAGCTTCAGGGTCCCCCACATAGTCAAAGGGGTTGTACCGGCGGCCGGTAAGATCAGCCACTTTTTTCATATATTTTTTAACAATAGAGGAAACCTCAAGGTAATACTTATTAACCGCTTCCCTGCCCTGAAAGTAGATATCCGGGTTCTGTGCGGTTCCCCTTGTGTCGGGATGTTCCGGGTTAACGGCCCGGGATTTGAATTCCCGGTAGGCATCAAAGTTAAACAAAGATGCCATGTCATCATATTCAATCATCTCTATTTTCTGAATTTCATGGGAGGTTCTGAATCCGTCATAAAAATGAAGGAACGGCACCCGGGCCTCTATGGTACACAGATGAGCCACTAACGCCAGGTCCTGGGCTTCCTGAACCGAACAGGAGGACAGCATGGCAAAACCGGTCTGCCGGGCCGCCATGACATCCTGATGATCCCCGAATATGGACAGGGCATGGGCTGAAATGGATCTGGCGGTCACATGAAAAACCGAAGGCAGAAGCTCGCCGGAAATCTTGTACATGTTCGGTATTTTCAACAAAAGCCCCTGGGAGGCCGTAAATGTCGTTGTCAGGGCCCCGGCGGCAAGAGAGCCGTGTACGGCTCCGGCGGCCCCGGCTTCTGACTGCATCTGTTTGATGTTAAGTACCTGGCCGAATATATTCTTTCTCCCTTTAGCGGCCCAGGAATCGGCTATCTCTCCTAAGGGGCTTGAAGGGGTAATTGGATATATTGCAGCAACTTCACTCATGGCATATGCCACATAGGTCGCAGCCGTATTTCCGTCAATGGTCTGCATTTGTTTTTTCATAAATTTCACCTCTTGGATAACCGTTACCGACAAGCCCCTTAAATTTTGAACCGGATTTTGCCCGCAACGAAAAGATTGAGACTTAAACCCCCGTTTTTTACGGAAGTTTCTTAATGATTTTAAACGATTCAATCTCAAATATGACTTTCAAGTCATACAATATATGGCTTGAATTGTAAAGATACGGATAATAAATCGGATTCAGTAAATATTTAACCCTTTTCAAGGCTTGTTTATTTTTTCTATCCTGTGCTATACTCGCTCTTCATGAGTTAAAATTATTTACCAAATAAAAACAAATAGTTATAAAGGAGAATCCATGGGATTTCTATCTTCTTCCCATTCCATCAGCCGATACCATATAGAGGGTGAATTTGAAGACCAGGTCATGGAAACCATCAGAAACGGCCTGCTTAAAAACGCCATGCCGCCCATTGAAAGAGAACAGGAGGAAATTTCAGCGGGATGGGTTCCTTTTGAAAGCCCCTATGTTCCTGATTTTGAAAAATTTTCTTTTACTTTTGGTACGGTTTTTGTCTTTTCCCTAAGAATTGATAAAAAATCCATCCCCGCCAAACTGGTGCAAAAACATATGGCCATTGAAGTTGAAAAGAAAAAAGAAAAAACCGGCCGGGATTTTATTTCAAAAAATGAAAAAGCTGAGATAAAAGAAATGATCACGGATATGCTGTTAACACAGATGCCGTCCATCCCCAATGTCTATGATGTGGTCTGGAACTATGAAGAAAAAAATCTGATGCTGTTCACCACCCAGAAGGCCGTCAATGAATTTTTTGAAACCATTTTTCTAAAATCATTTAATCTTAAGGCCATCCGGATTTTTCCCTATACCCTGGTGGAAAAAAAATCCACATTCACCGCCCCGGAAAAAGACAGAATTCTGACCCTTTCCCCATTAAGTTTAAAGAGGTAACCCATGCTTGATATTGCAACCGCATACAATAAATACAAATTCCTTGGCAATGAATTTTTAACCTGGATCTGGTACCTGATCGAAACGGACCAGGACATTTCAAAGCTGGCCGGATTGAATAAGGCGGTCCGCCTTGAGATCGGAAACAGCATCGTCCTTGAAAATTCCCTGGGGGACAAATCAAAGGAGAAAATCACTATTAAAGGCGACCAGGCCGGTCTTGAAGAGGGAACCACAGCCTTAAAAAAAGGGGCCGTGGTTACGGAAATCAACCTTGCCTGCCGGCTCGATCAAAGACAGGATGATGAGGAAACCTATAAATTTACCATTAAAGGGGAAAGCTTTAACCTGACCAGCTTAAAGCTTCCGCCAACAGGAAAAGGCGAGACAAAAGATGATATAGAGGGCATTGTCCTTGAAAAAGTCTATCTTTTATCAGAGCTTACACAGGTTATTGACACCCTGTTTTTAAAATTTATTGAGAAACGAATTTCAGATGACTGGAAAAACCAGGAACTTCAGCAAATTAGGGACTGGATTAATTCTTAACAGCAACTGAATAATAAAATGTTCAAAACAGCTCAGTTTTAAACACCGAAAAATTTTTCGGATAAAACGTTAAGGTTCTGCACTGTAATTAAACGGTTTATGAACAGGCCAAAATATGATTATTTTAAATGAATATAAATAATTAAAACTTTATTAACATTCAAACACCCCTTATTATTATGATTATTTTTTTAAATAAATAATTATAAATAACAAACCTGAACCATTTTGATTTTCCGAATTTTGAAGATGGATTTTAAAACCCTGGTCTGCATTCATATATCCCTTGGATCAAAATCATCTTGCCGGTATGATCAATCTTTATTAAAATATAAATTATTGACCATTTTCTAACAGGTGCAGAGCATTTTGAACCAAACACCCCATGAAGACAGATGCAGGGCGCTTTTAACTTCCTTGAGGAAAATTATCCAGGCCATTGATATTCACTCCCGGATGCTCAATAAAAAGTTCGGCCTGACCGGTCCTCAACTCATTGTTCTCCAGGAAATCTTCAGTCACGGAGAAATTTCCATCACGCCGTTGTCCAAAAATACCAGCTTAAGCCAGGCCACGGTAACGGACATCACCAAACGCCTTGAGGTTAAAGGGCATATCTGCCGCAGGAAAAATGAAACCGACAAAAGAGCGGTCAGCCTCTCCTTAAGCGACCAGGGAAAAGAGGTGGTCAACAACCTGCCGCCCCTGCTCCAGGAAGAGTTCACTGAAAAATTTTTAACGCTTGAAAACTGGGAACAGATGATGATCCTGGCCTCATTTGAGCGGGTGGTCACCCTGATGTCTGCAGAAGGGATTGATGCCTCTCCGGTCCTGGTTACCGGCCCCCTTCAAAAAAAGGTGCCGGTATAATTGTGTCAAAAAATCCGACTTACGGATTCCGCATTGAATTTTACCAGGGCTGAATTATCTTCTCCAGGAAATCAGTTGTGTTTGCTTTTAAACCATACCAGTCCATTCATGGAGGATTATAATGGCCAACCAATTTAAATCTGCGCTGCTCCTGACGGCAATGACCGCTCTGTTTTTAGGCATCGGATATCTTTTAGGCGGCCAGGGGGGGATGTTTATTGCCCTGATTTTTGCCGCCGTTCTCAATATCGGGTCTTACTGGTATTCGGATAAGGTGGTGTTAAGCCGGTACAGGGCAAGACCCATAGAACGATCCGAGGCCCCCGGCCTTTACGACACCGTGGCAAAGCTTGCCGGCCAGGCCGGGCTGCCCATGCCAAAGGTCGCCATCATTCCGGACCCGGCCCCCAATGCCTTTGCCACAGGCCGGAACCCTCAACACGCCGTTGTGGCCGTCACTCAGGGGCTGATGAATATGATGTCCCAGGAGGAGCTTGAAGGCGTCATTGCCCATGAACTCGGCCATGTCCGGAACCGGGATATCCTGGTATCCACCATTGCCGCCACCCTGGCCGGGGCCATCATGTGGATCGCTTCTATTGCCCGGTTTTCAGCCTTTTTCGGCGGTGCCGGCGACAGGGATGAAGACGGTCTTGGAATCGTGGGGGTCCTGGTGGTTTCCATGCTGGCCCCGGTGGCGGCCATGATTGTTCAGATGGCTGTGTCCAGGTCCAGGGAATACATGGCAGACGCGGCATCCGCCAGCATCACCGGAAACCCGGGCGGCCTTGCCAGGGCCCTGGAAAAACTGGGATCATACGGCAGAACCCGGGGGCAGGTTCAGGCAAGTCCCTCCACAGCCCACATGTTTATTGTCACCCCCCTGTCCGGCCGCCGGATGGCCAGCCTGTTTTCCACCCACCCCTCCATTGAGGACCGGGTGGCCCGGCTGACAGGGTTTTCCAGACCTGGAAACCATTCACATGGACACGATGCCGATGCCCGAGGCCCCCAAAGCCAGGACGAACAGAGCCGGGCATTCTGGGACAGTTTGAAATAAAGGATTCAGGCCGATTCCAGCATTGTGGTCCCAATAAACAATTGACGCCTGACAGACAACCATATATTCCTAAACAATAAAGAGGCACATTATAGAAATAACGATTAGCAATCTGAATTAAATGACCTTTATCGAAAAAACGAGACTGGCTGTATCAAAAGAAATATCCCCGGAGAAAAAGTCTCAACTGGGCCAATTCTTTACTCCCGAATCCATTGCCCGATTCATGGCGGATATGTTTGTTCACGGTAAAAACAGCCAATGCCGCCTGCTGGATGCCGGCGCCGGAATAGGCTCGCTTTCAACTGCCTTTCTGGAGAAATGGGCATCCGGTAAATCCTGTTTTGAGCATGTTCAGCTGGACGCTTTTGAAGTCGATACATCCTTGATACCCGATTTAACACGGGTATTGGATTGTCTTCTTGGAGGATCAAGAAAAATTTATTCATATTCCGACATCACCCGAAATCAATACCCCTGAATTTTACCCATCTATCCGAAATTCGCTATCAGATTTGAGCATTAATGTTTCTACCGGGCCGGTAGTGGATTTCCGGGTAAAAAAACATCTGCGTGAAATGCCTGAAGAACATACGGTTCCCCTTCTTTACCCAACACATTTCATCGACAACGGGTGCCAATGGCCAAAACAGGGGATAAAAAAACCAAACGCTATCAAACGGAACCATCATACTGAAAAATGGCTTTATCCAAATGGTTTCTATTGTGTAGTCCGCAGATTTTCATCAAAAGAAGAAAAACGCCGTATTGTAGCCAGTATTGTTGATCCTCTGCAATTTCCCGATGCCCCTGTAATAGGATTTGAAAATCACCTCAATGTGTTTCATAACGGTAAAAGAGGGTTGCCAAAGGCATTGGCGTTTGGCATTGCGCTATTTTTAAATTCAACCGCAGTTGATCAATATTTTAGAACGTTCAACGGCCATACGCAGGTCAATGCAACAGATCTTAAACAAATTAGATACCCGAATCGGAACACCTTGATGACCATGGGAGATTGGGCAATGGCCCAAGCTGAGCTCAACCAGGATTTGATTGATGATAAACTGGAAAAGGTATTGAATGAACCATAAAAAGGATAACCTTTCTGCGGCGCACAAAATTCTCATATCACTGGGCCTTCCAAGGGCTCAGCAAAATGAACGTTCCGCACTTTGCCTGCTTTCTTTGCTCAATCTTTCACCGGAAAAATCATGGCCCCAAGCTGAAAATCCATTGATGGGGATCACACCGATAATGGATTGGATCCGAGATTATTATCAAAAGAATTATGCGCCAAACACAAGGGAAACCGTCCGCCGACAAACCATGCACCAATTTGTGGATGCCGGGATTGCACTGTATAACCCGGATGATCCGAACAGACCGGTGAACAGCCCTAAGGCTGTCTATCAAATAGAACCGGCTGCATTACATCTGCTGCAAAGTTTTGACACCAGAAAATGGCACGATAACCTGACAGATTATCTGGCTGAACGGGAGACCCTTGCCGCCCGCTATGCCCAGGAACGAGAACAAAACCGAGTGCCTGTGCAAATTCGACCAGAAAAGAGAATTACGCTTAGCCCGGGTGAACACAGCGAACTGATCCGGGACATAATTGAAGATTTTGCACCCCGGTTTGCACCTGGGAGTACACTGGTTTATGCCGGGGACACCGGGGACAAATGGGGTTATTTCGATGCGGCACTTCTTGACTCATTAGGCGTTGATATTGGCTCCCACGGCAAAATGCCTGATGTCATATTGAACTATGCCAAGAAAGGGTGGCTGCTGTTGGTCGAATCCGTAACAAGCCATGGGCCGGTGGATGGAAAAAGGCATTCGGAACTGTCACAGTTATTTTCCGGCGCAACGCCGGGAATCGTGTATGTGACGGCTTTTCCCAACCGCTTAGATATGACGGTCAGAGCCCTCAGGCTGAGGGCTCTGAGCGGTAATTAATACCCCGGGTAATTTTCAGGGACAAGGGCGTCGTTCATCTCGAACATCTGCCCCATGTGGTCCAGCTCGTAAGGCAGCCCGGCATAATCATCATGGGCGCCGTCAACCCCGACAGTATTGTCAAACCCACAAACAGAACAGATGCTTGTGCGGGGAGACAACAACATACCGCAGTCCATGCAAAAATCCTTCGACATTGTTTTCTCCTTTACAATAATGTTGTGGTTTGGATGGGATTTGCACAGCTTTAAACGTCAAATCCCTATAGCGTGTTACCTTCAGTAAGGTAACCTCATCCACTTTGATGTCAAGATTGAAATTCTTCCACAGGCTTTCCTTTTTCAATGGCCAAGTTAAGATCTTCCAGGTGTTTATTATAAAGGTCTAGAATATATTCGAGCTTGCAAAAGAACTCATCATCTTCCCCGATAAGCTGCCTTGCTTTGTCCAGCAGAAGGCCGGCCGTTTCACAGAAACCCTCCATTTCCTCGAACAGTC
Organism: uncultured Desulfospira sp.; assembly: GCA_963663165.1. Classification (GTDB taxonomy): domain Bacteria; phylum Desulfobacterota; class Desulfobacteria; order Desulfobacterales; family Desulfobacteraceae; genus Desulfospira. Next base: position 4,071,635 of record OY760175.1, read on the forward strand.
TTTTTCGGTTTTCATGCTTTTGCTTTTCCTGGGCAATTACAGGCCGCAGCTGCCGGATGGAAAATTCCACCAACACATCCCGCGGCAGTTCGTACTCCCTTGCAAAGGCGTCCAGCCGGCTCAATGAGTTCTTGCTTAAAACAAATGTTTTTTGTTTGCGCTGGTTTTTTTGAGGCTGGTATTTCCTGGCTTTGCCGGCAATCTGGTCCAGGGTCTGTTTATCTTCCACGAGATGGTCGAAGATGGATTTTTGTTTAATCCCAAGCTGGTTCGCAACGGTGCTGAGCAGATTAATGGTGGTTCTGGGAAGGGTAAATGTTGCTCGAACCGACTGCATTCCTTTAAGGGCATCTAAGGACAGGTTGGTGTTATTTGATTTCGATTCGTTCATCATTTTATATCTCCTTTTTTGAAGAAAGTAACCCTATCATATTACTTTGTCAATAATTATAAAAATAATAATGAAAATTATATTGACATGTTATTTTTTATATCTATTTTAATTCCAAGTTCAACACAGGGCCGGAAAAAACCGGCCATAACCCATAACAAAGGAGTAGGAACTATGTTTACAAGAATGAGCGAGATCGACAAAATGTTCGGGGCCATGGATCTGCTCCGAACCAAAATGGATCAGATTTTCAACGATTATGACAGACCCTGGGCCGCTGGTCCGGCCTTTGCACCGGCTTCAAACTCACCCCGTACCAACCTGTTTGAAAAGGGGGATACCTTTGAAGTCCAGGCCGAAGTCCCCGGAATTTCCAAAGAGGACCTGAACATTAAAATCCAGGGAAATTACCTTGAAATCAGCGGCAAACGGACCGTAAAACCGCCTGAAAATTACAAGGTCCACCGGAACGAAAGAGCTGCCAGTACGTTTTCCCGCAGCTTTACCCTGCCCGAGGAGGTTGACGCGGACAAGGTAGAGGCCCAGCTCAAAGACGGGATCCTTTATTTGACGCTGCCCAAATCGGAAACCGCCAAACCCAGACAGATCACCATTCATTAATGGAACCATAAAAGCAATTCAGGAGGTTATCATGAATAACGGTAAAGATATGACCCAAAAAGAAAACAACCCCATTGAGAAAACCCGGGCCTTAAGATCGGTGGTCCCATGGGTGGACATCTACGAAAACGAGGACGAAATCCTGGTTCATGCCGATATGCCGGGGGTAACCAAAGAGGAAATCTCAGTGAATATCGACAATGGAACCCTGTCTATTTCCGGTGTCAGACGGTTTGAGCATAAAGGGGCGTCCAAATGGAAGGAATTTGATGACGTTGAGTATACCAGAAAATTTTCCATTCCCCAGACCATTGATGTGGAACAGGTTAAAGCCGAGTTGAAAGACGGTGTTCTCAAACTTCACCTGCCCAAATCCGAGGCAGCCAAACCCAAAATGATTGAGATCAAAGCGGCATAACCGTTTAAGGCAAGACACCGTCTCCTCTCATGAAAGGATGGCCGGGGCACATGAAATACCGTTAGCCCCGGCCATCCATGAACAAAACTTAAAACCGCAAAGGAGGCAGATTATGGATATCAAAAAATTAGCCCCATGGAATTGGTTTAAAAAAGAAGATAACGGCAGCGGCCATGCTGTTCCGGTAAAACCCGGCAAGAATGAGCAATTTTATGCGCTCAGCCCCTTTCACAGCGAGGTAGACCGCCTGTTTGATGAATTTTTTGACGGGTTCGGGTTATCCCCCTTAGGGTCAGGACTCCGGATGCCTGAAGGGATGGCCGGCGGCATGTTAAAGCCAAAGCTTGATCTAAGTGCCGCTGACAAAGAATACACGGTTTCCGTGGAGGTTCCGGGCGTCAGTGAAAAAGATGTAAGCCTGGAACTGACCAGGGACACCCTGACAATCCGTGGGGAAAAGAAACAGGAAAAAGAAGAAAAAAACAACAGCTTTTACCGGCTTGAACGCGCTTACGGATCTTTTCAGCGCATTCTGTCGTTGCCCGAAGACGCGGACAAGGACCATATCAAAGCCAATTTTAAAAACGGGGTCCTGAAAATTGCCATCCCCAGAGTGAAAGCGGCTGGCCGGCAGGCTAAACAAATTGAAATCAAAGCGGCATGAGAATAAGGCATTTAGGCTGAAGACTGAAGGCTGAAGAATATTGCCCTCAAATATTGGGCCTTCAGCCTCTACCCCTTCAGCCTAACAGCCTGTTAAAATGAGTAACTTTTGCTTCAAATACACTACATGTCCTCGAGTTCCCTGCCTTTGGTCTCCTTAACAAACACAAACACAAAAAAGATGGAAAAGGTCGCAAACACCGCATAGATGCCGTAAGCGATACTCAACCCCATGCTCTCTGTAATGGGCGGAAAGGTCGTGGACACCAGGAAATTGGCGATCCATTGCATGCTGGCCGCAAGAGACAGGGCCGCGGCCCTGATTTTGTTGGGAAACATCTCCCCAAGCAGCACCCAGACCACCGGTCCCCAGGAACAGCCAAAGGAAAACACATACAGATTGGCCGCCACCAGGGCCATAATCCCTGCCATGCCCGAAAGCACGGGCTGACCGGTTTCAGGGCTGATCTGGGCGGTGCCGAAAATTACGGCCATGGTGGTCAGGGTGATGGCCATGCCGATGGACCCGATTAACAGCAGGGGTTTTCGGCCCCACCGGTCCACATACCGGATGGCGATCAGGGTGGTAACAATATTGACAACCCCGGTAATAACGGCGATCTGAAGGGCATGGGATTCGGTAAACCCCACGGCCCGCCAGAGGGTTGTCCCATAGTAAAAGATAACATTGATGCCCACCAGTTGCTGGAGCATGGACAGGATCATGCCGGTCCAGACAATGGGCAGCAGGCCGAAGCCACCCAGCAGGTCGGAAAATCTGGGCTTATGTTCCGTCCCCATGGTGGCCTTAATTTCTGCGACTTTCTGTTGGGCACCCCGGCCCATCACCTTTTCTAAAACAGCTGCGGCCAGGGCATCCTTGCCTTTGGCCACCAGGTACCGGGGCGATTCGGGAATCACAAAAGAGAACAGCCCGTAAATTACCGCGGCCGGTGCTTCCGACCAGAACATCCACTGCCAGCCTTTAAACCCGAGCCACCCTGTTCCTTCAGCAGACCCGCCCGCAGAACTGGCAATACCAAAATCCGAAAGCAGGGCAATAAAAATCCCCACCACAATGGCCAGCTGCTGCAGCGAGGCCAGGCGGCCGCGCAGATGGGCCGGAGAAACCTCGGCAATATAAGCCGGCGCAATCACACTGGCAGCCCCCACACCGATTCCCCCCAGGATCCGCCAGAAGATAAAATCCAAAAGTCCCACCGGAAACCCGGACCCCAGGGCACTGATGAAAAAAAGGACCGCGGCAATGGTCATGGTCCGGATCCGGCCGATGCGGTCGGCTATGGGGCCTGCGGCCAGGGCACCGGCAGCCGATCCGAGCAGGGCCAGGGATACGGCAAGACCGATCTGAAGAGACGTGGCCTTGAAAACATTTTGTACCGCAACCACGGCGCCGCTGATCACGGCGGTGTCAAATCCGAATAAAAAGCCGCCAAGGGCGGCGGCTGACGCAATCAGGATAACGAAACCGGTCCCTGGCGAAGGGGGCCGGGCTTCTCCTGCATCTGATAAAGTCATGGTGTTTCCTTTCTTTGCAAGCGCTTAGCCGTTAGCTGTCTGCCGCCAGCGAATCGCTGATTTTTCCATTATTAATGATATTCATATGGGGCTGTCTTAAGGCGGAGTTATAAGGTCTCCATTGTTTCAAAGCCGTACCAGGCAGCGCCGCGAAGGGCTGCCACGGGGTCCAGAATCACGTGAACGGGCATGTTGGAACAAAGGGAAAAAAACCGGCCCTTATCGGCCACAGCCCCTAAAAAATCGGCCCGTTTCAACCGGTCCAGAATCCGGGGCGGAATGCCGCCCCCAAGATAGATCCCGCCCGTGGGAAGCAATGTCACGGCCATGTTGCTGGTAACGGTTCCCAAGGCCTTGACAAACATGTCAAGGGTGGCTTCACAGATATCGGCCTTGCCTTCAAGGGCGGTCCGGACAATCACCGGGGTCCGGTCCGAAACCCTGGCCAGCTCATTTTTAAGCCATTCCGGCTCAGGGTGAATGCCTTTTTCCAGGAAAAATTCATAAATATTGGGCAGCTGGCTGCCGGAACAGACCCGTTCAAAACTGACATGGCCATACCGGCGGCCTAAAAATTCCATCAACTCGGTTTCCTGGGGATCACGGGGAGAAAAAGCCGTGTGCCCGCCCTCGCTGGCGCAGGCCCGGTACCGCTGCCCGGTCCATACCAGAAACGCAATCCCCAAACCCGTTCCCGGAGCAATAACCGCCCGGTTTCCCTTTGGATCGGCAGTCCCCTGGTTCAGGGTGAACAGATCATCCCCCTGCAAATGGGGAACAGAAACGGCAATGGCCTTTAAATCGTTGATCAGACTCACCTTTGGAATATCACAGACAGTTTGAATTTCCCTGGCGCTGATCACCCAGGGAAGGTTGGTGATCTGGGCCCGGTTATCTTTGACCGGGCCGGCAACACCAAAACAGGCGGCATGGGGTTTGGCTCCGGTTTCTCGAAGAAACTCTGTAACAATGGTTTCCAGAGAATTGTATCCGGCGCTTTCATACCGGGTATGGTGGCGCCCTTTACCGGCAACACCGTCTTTTTCCGAATAGAGCGCCAGCACCGTTTTGGTGCCGCCGATATCGCCTGCCAGAATCATTTGCCATTCTCCATAATTAAGGGGCTTTATTAGGAAGATTTTACCATCCCGGATGCCGTACCATTGAATTTTTACCAGCCGGGCAGGCCTAAAGCAAGGGGATTTTCACCTGTGGTTTGCAAAATTGGCCCGTATACCCCATGATAGTACAATGTTGGCCTGGGTATTGATGCCGGATCATGCCCACTGGCTTATTCAACTTGGGGAGAAAAAGACCCTTGACCAAATTATGAATCCAATTAAACCATCAAGTGCCCGAATGGCCAATCTCACTCTAAAAAGGGACGGACCTCTCTGGCAGGCAGGTTACCACGACCATGCCCTAAGAAAAGATGAAGACTTGCGCAATTTGGCAAGATATCTTGTTTCAAATCCTTTACGGGCAGGGATTACCCGACATATCCTTGATTATCCGTTTTGGAATGCGGTTTGGGTTTGAAAAATATTTCCATCGCGGGCATGGCCCGCTCCAACATTGCCCCGTGATAAAAAAACTGCTGTTTTTTCCCCTTAAAATTAGATAGAGAAAAGAAATCGGGTTGTAAGGACGGGCCTTTATCCGGACCCCACAACAAAAACAAAGGGCAAAGGGCTTTCCAGCAAAAAATATGGCGCTTGATTACCATACCTTAAAGGCGTTAAGAAAAAACCATCCGGCATGGAAGCTGCTGGCCGCCGACCATGGCCCGCTGATTGTCTCTTTTCTTCACAAGGCCTTTATTATGCCCAATCACCGGAGCATGAGCCGGGTGGATCTGTCCTCGGCCCTGGAAGACTTTTTGTTTGTCCTGCGGGAAACCGAAGGGAAGGATGCCTTTCCCAAAACCGCCGAAGCCTACTTAGATGACTGGGCCGCAGATGATAAAGGGTGGCTCAGAAAATTTTATCCCCCGGGTTCCGATGAGGTCCATTATGATCTCATGCCCTGGGTGGAAAAGGCGGTCACCTGGCTTGAAAGTCTGGTTTCCCGGACCTTTATCGGAACGGAATCCCGGCTCATGACCATTTTCGAACTGCTCGGCCAGATGGTCAGGGGCACCCAGGCGGATACAAAAGAAATCATCAAAAGCCTTGAAAAGCAAAAGGCGGATATTGAAGCCAAACTTGAACAGGTAAAACAGGGACGCCTGGATCTCCTGGATGACACCGCCCTCAGGGACCGGTTTCTCCAGGTCAACAAAACCGCCCGGGAGCTGTTGAGTGATTTCAGGGAGGTGGAGTACAATTTCAGGGACTTAGACCAGAAAATCCGGGAACGGATCACCCTGTGGGAAGGCAGCAAAGGGGACCTGCTTGAGGATTTTTTCGGGGAACGGGACATGATCGCCGATTCCGACCAGGGCAAAAGCTTTACCGCCTTCTGGGACCTGCTCATGTCCCCGGCCCGGCAGGAAGAGCTGACCGAGCTGCTGTCCCGGGTGTTTGAGCTTGAAGCGGTCCAGTCCCTGTCCCCGGACCCGCGCTTAAAGCGAATCCATTACGACTGGCTCTCTGCCGGGGAACATACCCAGCGGACCGTGGCCAAGCTTTCCGGGCAGCTTCGCCGGTATCTCGATGACCAGGCCTTCCTGGAAAACAAGCGGATCATGCAGGTGATCCAGTCCATTGAGGCCCGGGGCGTAAAAATTAAGGAAGATCCGCCAGGCAATGATTTCATGGCAATTGATGAATCCGTCCCCGGGATTTCCCTTCCCATGGAGCGGCCCCTGTATACCTTCCCCATCAAGCCCGTTATCCGGGAAACCGTTTCCTTAGGAGACGGCTCCGATATCCCTTCTGATATCCTCTATTCAGGGGTGTTTGTAGACCGGCTTAAATTAAAACGGCAAATCCGGGCTGTCCTTCAGGAAAGGGATCAGGCAAGCCTTGGGGATATCCTTGAGGGTTACCCGTTGGAAGAGGGCCTGGCCGAGCTGGTGGCCTATCTGAGCATTGCCGGGGAGGATGAAAAGGCGGTCTTTGACGATAATGAAACCCAGCAGGCCTTCTGGACCGACGACTGGGGGGTCACCCGGCGGGCACAATTTTGCAAGGTAATTTTTAACCGGTAGGAATATATGGAAGAGATCAATCCTTACCCTGTCAATATCAGCAAACCCCTCATTGCCCTGATGAAGGGGGTGGTGTTCCGGGAAACGGACGAGGCCTTGTGGCAGGACCTGGAAGACGGACAGATGGCCCTGCGGGAGTATGTCCGGGTGCTGGGCCTAGAGCTTGTGCTGGACGAATCCGAAGGGTATGCCTGGCTGAAAACCCTGGAGCCTGAAGAAGGGCAGGAGCCGCTGCCAAAGCTTGTGGGCAGACGAAAGCTGTCTTACCCCGTAAGCCTGATCATTGCCCTGCTGCGCAAAAAACTGGCGGAAAACGATGCTGCCGGAGAAGATCCCAGGTTGATTCTTTCCGTGGATGAGATCACGGACATGGTCCGGATCTTTTTTCCTTCAGGCAGCAATGAGGCAAGGTTTCTGGACCGCATTGAAGCCCACTTGAATAAAATTGCAGAACTCGGGTTTATCCGCCGCCTTAAAGGCCACAAGGACAAAATCGAGGTGGTCCGCATCATCAAAGCCTTTGTGGACGCCCAGTGGCTCCATGAGTTTGATGAAAGGCTAAAAGAATATCAGGAAAAAGACGGTTTAAAAGAGGACATTTCATGAAACCGGACCAGATGGAACAAGGACTGCTGGAGTTTGTTCAAAGCGATGATCTGGCCGGGTTCCGCCTGGACGCCCTGGAGGTGTATAACTGGGGCACCTTCCATAAAAAGGTCTGGCGGTTGGACCTTAACGGCAAAAACGGCCTGCTCACCGGCGATATCGGATCGGGGAAATCCACCCTGGTGGATGCGGTGACCACCCTGCTGGTCCCGGCCCAGCGGATTGCCTACAACAAGGCGGCCGGCGCGGATACCAGAGAGCGCAGCCTGCGCTCCTATGTCCAGGGGTATTACAAGTCCGAGCGAAGCGACATGGGACATGCTTCAAAATCCGTGGCCCTAAGGGACCACAACAGTTTTTCCGTAATCCTGGGGGTATTTAAAAACCAGGGGTTTGTTCAGGAGATAACCTTAGCCCAGGTGTTCTGGACAAAGGAGATAAAGGGCCAGCCCGACCGGTTTTATATCGTGGCGGACAAACGGCTGTCCATCACCGGGGATTTCAGTGATTTCGGGCCGGATATCAGCCGGTTGAAAAAACGGTTGAAAGACCAGGCCCAGGTATCCGTCTTTGAGGCCTTTCCCAAATACGGGGCCGCTTTCAGGCGCAGGTTCGGCATTGAAAACGAGCAGGCCCTGGCCTTATTTCACCAGACGGTTTCCATGAAATCTGTGGGCAATCTAACGGATTTTGTCCGGCAGCACATGCTCGAACCCTTTGACACGGCCCCCCGCATTGAGGCCCTGATCCACCACTTTGACGACCTGAACCGGGCCCATGAGGCCGTGTTAAAGGCCAAGCACCAGATTGAACGGCTCACCCCCCTGGTCAAGGACTGCCAGACCCATCAGGACGTACTGAATGAGCAGGGGCTGCTGCGGGAGTGCCGGCAGGCCTTAGCCCCCTTCTTTGCCACCCATAAATGGGGGCTGTTCCAAAAGCGCTTGAAGCACCTGGCCCAGGAGCAGGAACGCCTGGAAACAAAAATTGAGGCCCTGGACCAGAACCTCCGGGAAGGCTTGGGGGAACGGGACGGATTAAAGCAGGCCATAGCCGAAAACGGGGGCGACCGGCTTGAACGGATCCGGGCCGATCTGGACCGCCTGAATTTAGAAAAAAAAGATAAAAAAGAGCGGGCCCACCGGTATGACGCCCTGGCCCGGGATCTTTCCCTGACCCCGGTGGAAACCCCGGACGATTTTCACGGCAATGCCCAAGCGATAAAAAAGGCCCGAACAGACCTGGAACAAAAAGAGGCGGATTTAAGAAATGAGCGGACCGATACTGAGGTTGAGTTCAGGAAGCTGAAATCCGCCCATCAGGAACTTGAGACAGAACTCAAGTCCCTGTCTGGCCGAAAGAGCAATATCCATGTTAAGCAGATTGAGATCCGAAAGCGCCTTTGCGCCCACCTGGGCGTGGCCGAAAAACAGCTGCCCTTTGCCGGAGAGCTGATCCGGGTCAGAGAAGATCAAGGCGACTGGGAAGGGGCGGCTGAACGGCTCCTTCACAATTTCGGCCTCTCTTTGCTGGTAACAGACACCCTTTACAAGGAAGTGGCGGCATGGGTGGATGCCACGGCGCTTAACGGCCGGCTGGTTTATTATCTGGTCCGGACAGACATCAAAGATGCGGAGATTCACCTTCACCCCGACTCCCTTTTAAACAAACTGGACCTTCACCATAAATCTGATTTTTATCAGTGGGTGGAACGCGAACTTGCCCGGCGGTTTAACTATGCCTGCTGTGAAGGTATGGAACAGTTTCGCAAAGAGCCCATGGCCGTTACCCGGGCAGGCCAGATCAAAACCGGCGGCATCCGCCATGAAAAAGATGACCGCAAAGACATAAAAGACCGGTCCCAGTATATCCTGGGCTGGACCAATGAGGCCAAGATCCGGACCTTAAAACAGCAGTGCCGGGTTCTGGAAACACAGATGCAGGAGGCTGCCGGTAAAATCACGGCCCTGGACACCCGGCACAACACCATAAGGGAACACTTGTCCAACCTGATCCGGCTTGGCGAGTACCGCTCTTTTTCCGACCTGGACTGGCAGTCGGTTTCCGTGACCATTTCCCGGCTGGAGCAGGAGAAAACAGAACTTGAAGCCGCCTCCAATATCCTTTCGGCCCTGAACCGGCAGCTGGAGGCCCTGGAAAAAAGAATCAAAGAAACGGAACAGGAACAAAGAGATGTCCGGGATCAGCTGTCCAGAAACCGGGAAAAACAGGACCAGGCCCGTTCAGGAAAAAAAATCTGCGAATCGGATATGAAGCCTGCCCAGGATATGGATACTGACAAACGGCAGTTCTTGTTCAAAGAGCTGGACACCCTGCGCCATAAGGAGTTCGGTTCCCATGTTCTCACGGTTGAATCCTGCGCCAACCGGGAAAAAGAGTTGCGCGATCTTATCCAGGGGCAGATTGACAGCCTGGACAAACGGATCCGCCGGCTGGAAGAGCGGATCATCAAAACCATGAACGGGTTTCGCCGGGACTTTCCCTCTGAAACCATGGAAATAGACGATGCCGTGGCCTCAGGCCCTGAGTATGCGGCCATGCTCGATCAACTGACCTGCGACAACCTGCCCCGGTTCGAGTCCCGGTTCAAGGAACTGCTCAACGAAAACACCATCCGGGAGGTGGCCAATTTCCAGTCCCAGCTGTCCCGGGAACGGGAAACCATCAAAGAACGGATTGACCGGATCAACCAGTCCCTGTCCGATATTGAATATAACCCGGGCCGGTATATCCTGCTCGAAGCCCAGCTCAACCCGGATGTGGATATCAGGGATTTCCAGCAGCAGCTCAAGGCCTGCACCGAAGGGGCCTTAACCGGTTCGGACGAAGATCATTACTCTGAAGGCAAGTTCCTCCAGGTCCGGACCCTGATCCAGCGGTTTAAAGGCAGAGACGGCACCAGCGAATTGGACCGGCGCTGGACCCGAAAGGTCACCGATGTCCGCAACTGGTTCGTGTTTGCGGCCTCGGAACGCTGGTGCGAAGACCAGACCGAATATGAACATTATGCCGATTCCGGCGGAAAATCCGGGGGACAAAAAGAAAAACTGGCCTATACCGTGCTGGCGGCCAGCCTGGCCTACCAGTTCGGCCTGGAATGGCACAATGTCCGCTCCCGGACCTTCCGGTTTGTGGCCATTGACGAAGCCTTTGGCCGGGGATCCGACGATTCCACCCGGTACAGCCTGGAATTGTTCAAAAAGCTGAACCTTCAGCTGCTCATCGTCACACCGTTACAGAAAATCCACATCATTGAGCCCTATGTGGCCAGCGTGGGCCTGGTCTACAGCCGGGACGGACAGACCGCAAGACTGCGGAACATGAGCGTGGAGGAATATCGGGAATCCAAAGAGCAAAACAGCCCATAACGCTATAGAATTTCCCGAAAAACAGCCTGGAATCTATAACCGATACCCCCCCCGGGGGGCCTTACACCCCGGCGGTGGTATTTAGTATATATTCAGCTCTTTTAAAATATCTAAAACCCCCGAACCCACCATTTTCTTTCGCAAGAACTCGCCAATGGTCGGCTGCACCGGGCGGACCATGAGCGTCATGCCGGCCTCGTTAGGGGTTCTGGCCCCCTTTTTGCAATTACAGGTTTTACAGGCAGCCACACAGTTTTCAAAACCGGTATCCCCATTCCGGGACCGGGGAATGATGTGATCAATGGTCAAGGCCCTTGTTTTAGTCCCACAGTACGCACACCGGCCATTTTCACGGACAATCAGATTCTGTTTTGAAAACGGAACCTTGCCCCTGAAAATAATCCGTATCAGCTTTACCAGGGCAACCACCGACGGGATTCGAAGGACCTGATTTTGACCATACCGCACCACCTTGTCAGACGCTTTAACCACCCGTACTTTTTGAGCCAGCATGAGCTTAATCGCACGTTTCCAGGAAATGGTGTTGAGATACGAAAAATCTGCGTTAAGCACAATACATCCGTCCATCGCACAACCTCCCTTCTAGTTTGCATATCAAAGTAATACACAGGTTAATTGTTTAGCGCTCTGCTCGTGGAAAAAAGTGGGCCAAATGTATATAATTTTGATACATTTGACAAGCTGAAGGTGAAGTCAATACAAAACATGAGCCCGGACGAACAAAAAGAGAAGAAAAACCGTCATGAAACCCTGGACCCGGAACAGTGATATCAAGCAAAAACTTACCCAAAAATGGAACAAAGGGACGTTCCTTGCAATGGCTGCCGACACCAGCGCCTTTGAACCCTTGCGGATTCCATTGAAACGGCCCAATGCCGGGGAGCTGAGTTCGGAATTTGAGGCGGCCCGGGACTGGGTGGCGCATCTGGTCCGCCATGAGGCCGGGGAGAAGACCGCCGGGTTTTCCATTGAGTGGCAGGAGATGAACCACCGGGTCCTGGGCAAAAATAAAATTCCCAGGGCCGTGGTGTTCCATACCCTTGAGGATATTGTTGCTTATCTTGGGAAAAAGGAAGAGTCCCGGCGGTTTAAAGCCTTATTCCATGAGATCACGGGCCGGTTTCCCGAACTTTACGCCCCCCTGTTGAAAAATCCCCTGCTGGTTCTTGACCACGAACCGGTATGGGACCAGCTGCTGGCGGTGGTCTCCTGGATAAAAGCCCACCCGGCGCCAGGCATCTATCTTCGGCAGCTGGAGATCCCCGGGATCGACACCAAATTCATGGAAACCCACCGGGACATCTTAACCCGGCTGCTGACCGCCGTGCTAGAGGCCGAAACCGTTAATCCCGATGCCAAAGGAAAGAATGCCTTTGAATGCCGGTTTGGATTCCGCCCCAAGCCGGCCCGGATCCGTTTTCGCATCCTTGATCCGGCCCTGTCCATCATGGGGCTGACCGACCTTGAGGTGCCCGAAGAGCAGTTCCGGGACCTTGGCGTAAAACCGGACACCCTGTTTGTGGTGGAGAACGAAATCACCGGCCTTTCCTTTCCTTCCTTTCCAAAGGCAATGGTAATCATCGGCCTGGGATACGGGCTGTCCCCTTTGGCCCATATCCCCTGGATAAAAGAGCTGCCCATCTGGTACTGGGGAGACCTGGACACCCACGGGTTTGCCATGCTGGACCAGATCCGGCATTATTTCCCCGAGACCCGCTCCTTTCTCATGGATGAGACCACCCTGCTGTCCCATAAGGCGTTCTGGGGAACTGAGCCTTCACCGGCAAGCCGGGATCTGCCGTTGTTAACGGATGATGAGGCAGCCGTTTATCAGGCCCTGCGTGAGAATACCCACGCTCAAAACCTTAGGCTGGAGCAGGAACGCATCTCATATTCCCTTGTGCTTGATTTTATCCGGAAAATTGAACCGGGCAGGACTTGAGTCTGACTGGCCCCCATATTCTCATGGCGTTGCCTTCCAAAGGCTGGATATGGGCACGGCGTACAAATCCTTCCCAAATCCCACCACAGCATCGCCGTCATAGAGGACCACGCCTGCGGCAAAGCGCGTCTGAACCGCGTTCTGAAGTTTTCGCAATCCTTTGAAATCATTCAGGGTCACCGTGGATGAGGCCTTTACTTCAACTGCCGCCAGTCTGCCGACAGATTCCAGGATAATATCCACTTCGACTTTATCCTTGTCACGGAAATGGCTGAAGGCAATCGTTTCCTCCTGCCAGCTGGCCTGCCGCCTCAACTCCTGATAAACAAATGTTTCCAAAAGGCTCCCATAAGCCGTGCGATCCTTCCACAACGCATCTGCGGAAAGCCCCAGTAGCGTGCAGGCAAGGCCGGTGTCTCCCATATGCAGCTTGGGGGTTTTGACCAAACGCTTCATCCGGTTATGATGCCAGGGTGGCAGTTCTTCAAGCAAAAATATTCGTGACAGCAGCGTCATATACTCCCGGATGGTGGGCCGGCTCACTTGGAAAGGGGCGGCGATTTCAGATACGTTCATCAGGCCGGCGGTCTGCCCGGCGGCCAGTGTCAACAGCCGGGGCAGCGCATCCATGGCGCTGACCCGCGCCAGATCCAGGATATCGCGCTGAATCAAGGTTTCAACATAATCCCGGTACCATGCCATCCGCCGCCCCGCCTTAGCCCGGGCCAGAGCAGCCGGATACCCCCCTGCCGCTATACACTCCGCCATTGCCGTCCCCAGGCGCTGTCCCGATTTCCCTGATTTAAAGCCGGTTTTAAACAACATCGACAAAAAATCCGGTTTTTGCCCGGCAAGTTCTGCCTGGGACAATGGGTGCAACCGCAAAATTTCCATTCGGCCGGCCAGCGAATCTGCAAGTTTCGGCACCAGGAGTACGTTGGCCGATCCTGTCAAAATAAACCGGCCCGGTTCCCGCCGTGTATCCACGGCCGCTTTCAGGGAAGTAAACATTTCCGGTACCCGTTGTACCTCATCCAGTACGGCCCGGCGCGGCAGGTCGTTCACATAACCCACCGGGTCGGCCTGGGCCGCCGCCCGCTGCACATCATCGTCAAAGGTAAAATAGGCAAATCCGACCTCATCTCCCACCCATCTGGCCAGGGTTGTCTTGCCGCACTGCCGGGGCCCGTGGATCAGGACCACCGGAGAATCTTCCAGTGCCTCAAGAACGCGCAAACGAATATAACGGGGGTATAAAGAGCCTTCTTTCATGGCGGCTATTTGTAAACCAAGCTACGTCTAATTGCAAGTTTTATTTCGTCTGATTGAAAGTTTTTGTTCGTCTGATTGAAAATATCCGTCCCATTTGAAAAGAGATTGGGTTAATCTTCTTTCCCCCTGTGGGTGTTAAATCCCGGTATCCGGCAGTTTTTTACGGTATCACAGACCGCCCGGCAAAGATGCCGGACAAACCATGGCTAGGCTATCTTCTGGGAATCTTTACCACTGAAAAAACCTTTGATTTTTGTGAAAAGCGCTTTAATTCCCCGCCAGATTTTGGGCAGCAGCCAGACCATCAGGCAGACAAGTCCGGTCAACAGGATTAAAAACAATATGGGGTAATGCAGGGCGGCAAAGATCCCGCCGATCACGGCCACATCCTCAACAAAGGAGGCGGCCCAGTTGGTAAAGGGTTCGGGGGAGGCATTGATCAGTATCCGGGTTCCGGATTTGGTCAGATGACTGCCGGCGGCAAGGCCGCCGCCGATAATGCCGGCGGCAAGGGCAAGGGCCGGGCTCACATCGCCCACGGCGCCGGCGGCAATCATCACGCCGGCAGGGATGCGGATAAAGGTGTGAAGGGTATCCCACCCCGTATCCACACCAGGGGTTTTGTCTGCAAAGAACTCGACACAGTACATGAATCCGGATGCCCAGAGTACCACGGGTTCGGTCAACATCTCAAGCCCCGGGGGCAGGACAATGTTGCCGGTGGCCCCCAGAATGCCCAGCACAAATACGGTGGCATACAGGTTGATGCCGCTGGCCCATGCCGCACCCATGCTCAACGATATGGTCTTTATAATCTGATCAAAGGATTCCATTGGAAACCTCCTTTCGTTGCAATGACGGTTTCCCATTCAAACGGCCCGGTTTTTCGCAAGGCAGCTGCTCCAGGGTTTTTGTTTAATATACGCCCTTGGGCTGTTTTTAAAAAGCCCCTTGGACAAAATTTGGGGCCACCCCATTCCGCCAGCCTAGGGTTTGATGGCGGCGGAATGGAAACCGGAGACGGGAGACCGCAGACCGGATTTGCGATTTCCCCGAGGGTTTCGCTTCCGGTCTGCGGTTTCCGGTTTCCCGCATCTATTCCTGAACTTGGTCAAAATCAGGCTTTTTTTGAAGGTCGGTTTGTGTTAAGTTTTTAGAGTTCCTCTTAAGCCAAGACAGAATAACCCGTCCGCTACCAAGGAGTCTGTGATGCGTGTTTCGTATATAACCGCCATTTCGGTTTGTATCTTGTTCTGTTTCACTTCTGAAGGGGCCTGCAAGCCGCCCGCCCGGGAGCCTGTTCCGGCCGGCGTCATTGAGCCGAAAACAGATGCCGAATCCGGCAGAACCCGTTTTTTGCAAAAAACCCTCACCCAGGCGGAACGCCAGTGGCTTAAAGCCCATCCCAGATTAAAGGTCGGTGTTGTCAAGGACCGGCCGCCCTTTGAATTTGCCGATGCCCTGGGCATGGTTCACGGCATGGTTCCCGACTATCTTCAGCTGATCGCCGACCGCCTTCAGGTTTCTTTTGTAATGGTTGCCAAAAAGGGGGACCGCCCTGTTTCGTGGGGCGAAGTTTTAGCGGCGGTCCAAAACAGGAAGATAGATTTTTATCCGATTATGATTCAAAGCCCCGTCCTGTCCGAATATCTGGATTTTACCCCGCCCTATATCCATTACCCATGGGTCCTGATCGCCCGGAACAATCGTGGAAAAACCCAAAAAATCGAGGATTTTTACGGTAAAAAAATTGCTGCGGTGGACGCATTTCTACTCAGGGAAAAACTGGCCGCCCATCATCCCCAGCTGGATATGATCCCCATTAATGACCCCCTGGCCGGCCTGACAGCGGTGGCCAATGGACACATAGATGCTTTTGTTGTCAATGCGGCCGTTGGGGCCTACCTGATCCGGCAGCACGGGTTCAAACAACTGGAACTTACCGGGTTAACCGGGGACCATGACGCATCCCTCCGGATGGGGGTCCGGAACGATCTGCCGTTGCTGACCGCCATATTGGCCAAGGCCATCAGGTCCCTGACCCCGGAGGAACATGCCGCCACCCACAATCAATGGATTTCCGTTGACTTTGAAAAGGGGGTTGACTGGCAGGGGTTTTTCAAAATCGCTGCCCTCCCGGCGATGGCAGCTTTGGGCATCATCATCCTGATCACCCTGGCCAACCGGCGGCTCAAGGAAAGCGAATCCCACACCCGGCATTTGCTGGAGTCGGTGGGCGGAGGGGTTCTTTTTGTGGACACCAAAGGGATCTTTAGTTTTATCAATAACAACGCCCTTTCCATGCTTGGTTACACCAAAGAAGAGGTATTGGGGCAGCATATTGATGCCCTGATTCATCATACCCAGCAGAACGGCGACCTGTGCACCAAAGAGAACTGCCGGTTATACCCGGCCTATGCCGGCCGGGAAATCGTCCGGGTGCCACAGGATATTTTCTGGAAAAAGGATGAAACGGCCTTGCCGGTTTCCTATCTTGCCAATCCCGTATACCGGCATGGCAGACCCATAGGGGCCGTTATAACCTTCATGGACATTACCCGGAGGCTCAATGCCGATAAACAGATTCAACGGGGCAGGGAACGGCTTGATTTTTCTCTGGAAACCGCCAATGCCTTTAGCTGGGAATATGATTTCAGGAAAGATGCCATGACCTACAGGGCCTCGTCCTTTTTTATACGGAACGGCTATTCAGAAAACGAGATCCCCGGAAATCATGGGCAATATCTGGCCATTATCCATCCGGATGACCGGGACCTGTTCACCAGCGCCTCCGAGCAATACCACCAGAGCAGCGAGGCGGTGTTCAGCGTTGATCACCGCATTAAAAGCAAAACATCGGGCTGGGTCTGGCTGCATTCCGTGGGCCGGGCCATAGAATGGGATGACCAGGGACAGATAGTTGCAACCTCAGGCCTGACCCAGGATATCACGGAACAGAAAAACCTCATTGAACAGCTTCAGCAGGCCGGGGAACGGCTCAATTTTGCCCTCAAAGCTGCCAACTCCATCTACTGGGAACATGATCTGGTAACGGATGACCTTTCTTATTCCTCTGACGATATGCTCGCCCGGCATGGGTATACAAAAGAAAATACCCCCCGGACCATGGCGCAGTTCCATGACCTGGTCCATCCAGAGGATCTGGCAGCAGCCGTCCAGCAGACTCAGCTGCATTATGAAGGAAAAATTCCCTCATTCGGATATGATTACCGGATCAAGACCCCTGACGGCAAATGGGTCTGGTTTAATTCAAGCGGCCGGATTATTGAGCGGGATGACCAGGGGCAGCCCATTAAAAGGGGCGGCATAACCCTCGATATCACGGAACGGATGAAGCTTCTCCAAGAGGTCCGGCAGTTCCAGGAACGGCTCCGGATCATATCCGACTACACCTATGACTGGCAGTCCTGGCTGGATATCCAAGACGGCATGGTCTGGATGAACAAGGCCGTTGAACGGATCACCGGGTATACGGTTCAGGAGTGCATGGAAATGGAGGACTATCCCCGGCCCCTGTTTGACGAGGAAAATTTCAAACTTTACCAAAAGCATACGTCACTGGCCCTCCAGGGGCAGGGACGGCAGGAGGCTGTCCTGCGCCTGACCCGCAAGGACGGTCAGAAGATATGGATCCAGTCCTCATGGGAGCCTATTTTTGATGGAACCGGCCAGGTTACCGGGCTTGTCGGGGCGACCAAAGACATCTCAGAGCGGAAAAAGGCCGAATCAAAGCTGAGGCTGATGTCCAAGGTATTTGCCGAAGCGGCCGACCCCATTCAGATCCTGGATCTTGACCACAACATCATGGACTTTAATGAAGCAACGGTCACTGCCTATGGATATGAACGGCAGGAACTTTTAGGCCAGAAGGCCTGGCTTATGGTTCCCCAAGAGTTGGACGACCGGGGCAAAGTATTGTTTCAACGCTGCCTTAACGGTGAAATTGTCCAGGATGTGGAATGGCTCAGAAAGAAAAAAAACGGGTCGGTGATTCCGATTCTGATCACCCTTTCCCTGTTGAAAGACGATGAGGGCGCCCCCGTTGGAATGGCCGTCATTACCAAAGATATCAGCGCCCTGAAACAGGCGGAACAGGAACTCAAAGATCATCAGGATCATCTGGAAGACCTGGTTGAAGAACGGACTGCTGAACTTGCCGAAGCCATGCGGGTGGCTGAAGAGGCCACCCAGGCCAAAAGCGATTTTCTGGCCAATATGAGCCATGAAATCAGAACCCCGTTGAATGCCGTTATCGGGTTTGCCCACCTGGCCCTTCAAACCCGGCTGGACGACACCCAGTTTGACTATATCCGGAAAATCCAGAACAGCTCAAGGGCCCTTTTGGGCGTTATCAACGATATTCTTGATTTCAGCAAAATCGAGGCCGGCAAACTGGCCATGGAAACCATTGAGTTCGGCCTGGAAGAGGTTCTTGAAACCGTTGTCAATCTGATCGGGATCAAGGCCCAGGAAAAAGGGATAGAGGTGATTTTCAACATCGACCCAAACCTTCCCCGGCAGCTCATGGGCGATCCCTTAAGGCTTGGCCAGATTCTGACCAACCTGACCAACAATGCGGTCAAATTTACTGAAACAGGGGAAATCATCATTGGCTGCGCCATTCAAAACCGGCTTGAAGATGAAATCGAACTGGAGTTTTTTGTTCAGGACAGCGGCATCGGCCTGACCCAGGAACAGCAGGATAAGCTGTTTGAGGCCTTTACCCAGGCCGATTCCTCCACCACCCGAAAATACGGCGGCACAGGCTTGGGCCTTTTTATCAGCAAGTGCCTGGTGGAAATGATGCACGGCCGGATCTGGGTGAAAAGCAAACCGGGCAAAGGGGCGGCTTTCTTTTTTACCGTGCGCCTGCAGATGGCCAAATCCCAGCCGGCCCGCATGGTGGAACCCGACGAACAGTTTGGCCGGAGCAAGGTCCTGGTGGTGGACGATAACCCCATCTGCCGTACGGTGCTGGCCAAAATGCTGGAATCCATGTCCTTTAAGGTCTCCCAGGCGCCCGGAGCCGAGGAAGGCCTGGCCGAACTGGAAGCAGCCGCGAAAGAAGCCCCCTTTGACCTGGTCCTCATGGACTGGAAAATGCCCGGCATGGACGGGCTCCATGCATCCAGAAAGATTAAAAGTTCTTTAGGGATCAAGGTGCCGTCTATTGTCATGGTATCGGCCTATGCCAGGGAAGACCTGATGCAGGAGGCCGACAACATGGCCCTGGACGGGTATCTGATCAAACCAGTGTCCCCGTCTTTGCTGCTGGATACCATCATGGTGGCCCTGGGCAAAAAGAGCGCTTCGTCTGCCCGTCAGCATCGGGGCGGGGGACTGCCCGGTGTGGCGGCCATCAAGGGGGCAAGGCTTCTGGTGGCCGAGGACAATGAAATCAACCAGCAGGTGGCCCGGGGAATTCTGGAAAACAACGGGTTCAGGGTGGACATGGCAAACAACGGCCGACTGGCCATAGAAGCACTTCAAACCCAGGCATACGATGCCGTCCTCATGGACATTCATATGCCTGAAATGGACGGGTACACGGCCAGCCGGGAGATCCGGAAAGATGAAAAATTCAAAGACCTGCCCATCATTGCCATGACCGCCAATGCCATGGCCGGCGACCGGGAAAAAGCATTGGACGCCGGGATGAACGACCATGTGGCCAAGCCCATTGACGTGACCCAGCTGCTCAGCGTGCTGGGCAAATGGGTTAAAAAAACAGACGGTAACGGCCCGGACGAAACCCTTCAGACAAGGGATAAGCGTAAAACTCCAGCCAATGCTCTGGGGCCGTTGCCAGGCATCAATACCGGCGACGGGCTGGACCGCTTGGGCGGCGACCTTGACCTGTATCTGTCACTTTTGTGCAAATTTGTTGAAAACCAGGCCGGATCAGGCGAACAGATCCAAAACGCCTTGGACGGCCAGGACCTGGAAACCGCCCGAAGGCTTGTCCACACGGCCAAAGGTGTGGCCGGCAACATGGGGGCTGAAGCCCTTTTTAAATCGGCATCCCTTTTGGACAACGCGTTGAGACAAGAAGACATCCCCAAAGCCAGGAACCTGATGCCGGATTTCAACCATGCGTTAACACTGGTGATCCAGGGGATCGAAACCTGTCTGTCAAACCAGAGGCCAAAAGAACCGGAAGATACGGAAAGCAAGGCTTCGCCGGAAACCATCAAACAGCTGCTGTCTGGCTTAAAACAACTGATTGATGACGATGACACCGATGCCGGCACCCTGGTCAAACAGCTGTCCGGGGCACTTCCGAGCGAAGGGGGGAAAAGGTTGCTGCACCGGTTGTCCAAAAAAATCAGCGGCTACGATTTTGAAGGGGCAAAAGAGGCCCTGGCCGAGCTTTGCCGGGAATTAAAAATCAATCTGGAGGAATAAGAAAGAAGACCGGAGGAAGGGAGAAGGGAGACCGGATGTCGCGTACGCCCGTATGTGGCATCCGGTTTTCGGTCTCCTTTCTTCCGGTCTCCCTTATTCATCCCTCCGTGGCATGAACGCGGGACAAAAACGCCCCTACGGTCTTTCGCAGCACTTCCCCCTGGGAGGAAAGATTCCGTGCCGCATCGCCGATATTGTTGGAGGCGGCTTCAGAACGCTCCGCCGTTTCCTGGAGGCGTTGAATCTGAGTGGAGACATTCTGGGTCTGGGCCGCGGCCTGCTCAACATTACTGGCGATTTCGGATGTGGTGGCCCGCTGCTGTTCCATGGCCTGGGCAATGAGCGCAGAAATGGCCTGGACCTGTTCTATGGTGGTGGAGACCTCGTTGATGGCCCCCACCGAGGCTTTGGTTGACGCCTGAATCACGTCGATTTGCTCGGAAATCTTTTCAGTGGCCTGGGCGGTCTGGTGGGCAAGGCCCTTGACCTCGGCGGCCACAACGGCAAACCCTTTTCCGGCCTCACCGGCCCGTGCGGATTCAACGGTTGCGTTCAGGGCAAGGATATTGGTCTGGGCCGCGATTTCCTGAATCATGGCCACCAGTTTTGAAATCTGCCCCACATGGTCTTCTAAGATACGGATCTTTTCAGATGTGTTGGTGGCATCCTTGACCGCTTTGGTGGTTGATTCGGTGGCCTCGGCGACCTGGGATGCGATGTGGGCTATGGATTCGGACATCTTTTCAGAGGCCCCGGCAACAGTGGTGACATTGCTGGACGTGGCCTCAGCGGAAACCGACACGGCAGAGGACTGCTGTTTGGTGTGCTGTGCAATGCTCTGCATTTCCGATGAGGTCTGCTGCATGGCCTTGTCGGCGCTGCCCAACCCGTCAAAAACCGACGCCATGGACTGTTCGAATTCCAGGATATACTGCTCCCTTTCATTGTGCGCCTTTTCCTGTTTTTGGCGAAGCTGTTCAGCGGCAAAAAGGGCTTCGCGCATGTCGGAAAAACTGTCTTCAAGGGCAGACAGTTCAATAATTTTGGTGGCAGGCCTTCCGGACTGGCTGAAATCGCCGTTCCGGATTTTTTTGGCATCGTCGGCCAGATGCTTGACCCGCTTGGCCAGGCGCTGGCTAAAGTACATCATCAAAGGGACAAAAACCACCAGGCTGGCCAGAATAATAAAGAAAATTTTCTGCTGCATGTCTCTGTAAATACGGGTAAAATCTGATTTTGGAGCCGCAATCCCACTTTTAAAGCCAGGGCCGTCGTGGAGCAGTTCCCGGCCTGCCGAATAAAAATCGTCTTTTTTGGAAGCATCAAACAGGGATTTCACTGCCTCGGACGGGACCTTGGCCGCATCGCTTAACAGCGGCACCTCTTTAAAGGTTTCGGGCAGGGCCAGAATCCGATTTTTGCTGTCATAGATAAACACCACACTGTTTTCAGATAATTTCTGTTCAGATACATATTGGCTTAAACCGGAAAGGGTTACGTCCACCCCAACCACACCGGTTTTGTCCATTAAGGTATGAGATGCGGTAATCCCGGGCTGCTGAAGGGAATTAAACATATACACATCGGACAACGCCGCCCCGCTGCCCGATGTGGCCGCCTCATACCAGGGGCGCTTTCGTGGATCATACCCCGGCGCGGGCTCGGTGTGGGCCTTGAGCAGATTCTTTTGATCATCCAGGAATGACCAGCTTTGGGTCCGGCTGCCCCGGGGCTCGCTATAGATGGTCCGGACAATCCAGGCGGCATTTTGAGGGGCCTGATGTTTATCTAACACCGCGGCATGGCCCCTTGTGGCGATAATCTGATAAAAACTGCCGTCGTCATGTCCGATGTATATGGAATATATAGACGGGTATTCCGCCAGGGCCTTGAAAATCTGATGCCGGACAGGAGCATCCAGTCCCCCGTCCCGGGGTTTTTCAATTAACTGGTGGTGGGCAATCATCCCGGACAGTTTCAGGGGGACATCAATGAGGTTATTCACCTGGGTCTGGATTTTGGAGGCGGTTGTACCGAAAATGTTGTGGGCAACTTCATCGGCTGCTTTCTTACCGATCAGCCACTGGGCAATTAAAATGGTGCCGGACAGCAGTCCGATAATCACCAGACTACTTACGATTAAAGCGGTTCTGAATTGAAAGCGCATAATCATCCTGTTTTTTTATTTGATTGTCATTAATTGAGAGAAATTGCGATATAGTATATCGTTAAAGGCCGGTTTAGAAAAGTCTCTTTTGCATTTTTCTACATGAACTGCTTTAAAGTGGATGAAACTAACGGCCCACAGCCTGAAAGTGATTGGCTGGCAGTTTTTGAACTGTGCCAGCCGGCTAACAGCTAATGGCTAATGGCCAAAAAAAGGAACACGAGAATGCTCAAAAAAGAATTGAAAATTTATTTTATGGTGCTTGGACTAGTCCTTCTTTGCACCATACCCCCCTATGCCCGGGAACTGCCGGTGACCGGGTCCATGGACACCCGGGTGGGAAAGCTTGCCTTTGAAGAAGGGTACCCTTCAGCCCAAACTGTTGAAACGCTTTATGATGAGCTGGGCTTCCAGCGGGCGGTCCAGGCCTATCTGTGGGCCGTTCCCCTGGTGGGATTTGCCCGGTGGCAGGAACAGCACGAACAGGTATTCGGTGCCAGAGACGGGGATGTGGTCTATTATGTCAGTTACAAGGACAAGCTTGGCCTGCTGACATCCAATGCCACCACCCCTTATATCATCGGCATGGCCAACCTTGCCCGGTCCGGCCCCCTGGTCATTGACTTTCCTGCCGGTGACACCTCCGGCGGCATCATGGATTTCTGGCAGCGGCCCATTGCGGACATGGGACTGGCCGGCCCGGACAAGGGGGCCGGGGCCCGGTATCTGATTCTCGGCCCGGGCCAGTCGGTCAAGGATACAAACGGATATACGGTCATCCAATCTTCCATGAACAATATCTTTCACGCCTTCAGGGTCATTTCAACAGACCCGGATGAGGCCGAAAAGCTGCGCCGGGGGTATCAGGTCTACCCTTACAGCACCAGGGACACCCCGAGACCCACAAAAATTGTAACCCCGGACGGCAGACACTGGGAAGGGTGGCATCCCGGCGGCCTGGAGTACTGGAAACTGGTCGCCAAAATGGTGAACCAGGAACCGGTTCATGACCGGGACCGCATCATGGTGGCCACCTTAAAGCCTTTAGGGATTGAAAAGGGAACGCCATTTAATCCTGATGACCGCCAGACAAAGATTCTTGAAGAGGCAACCCTGGTCGGCGAGTCCATGGCCCGGTGCTTAAGTTATGCCAAGCGGCAGAAAGAGGCCGGAATCTGGCCTGGCACCCATTGGAAAAACGCCGTTCTTCTGGAGGCTGACCAGGAAACCGACAATTACACGGCACTGGACGAACGGACCGCCTGGTTCTACGAGGCCGTGACCCTGACCGCCGGCATGACCAGCAAAACCCCGGGAAAGGGCCAGGCCTATATCGGTGTTCAGAAAAGCCGTGACGGCCAATGGCTCAAAGGGGAACATGCCTATACCCTCCATGTCCCGGCCAATGCGCCGGTAGAGCAGTTCTGGGCCATGACCCTTTATGACACCCAAACCCGCTGCTTTATTGAAAATGAGTACGAGATTGCCGGCCTTGATTCCCGGTCCGATCTGATCAAAAACCAGGACGGGTCCGTGGACCTGTACTTTGGCCCCAAGGCCCCTGAAGGAAAAGAGAAAAACTGGATCCCCACGGTCCCGGGAAAGGGATGGTTTGGCTACTTCCGGTTTTATGCGCCCACCAGGGCATATTTTGACAGATCCTGGCAGCTGCCGGATATTGTAAAACAACATTGATACAGACAAACCGCACAGGAGAAATCATGAAAAAAACACTGGCAGCCGTTCTGTTGTTTGCAGGGCTTTGCCTGGCTGGCACAGCAATGGCGGCAACAAATGCAGCGGATGTAACCACCATTGCCAAAGAGGCTTTTATTTACGCCTATCCCATGCTGTACAACTACAAAACCATGGCCGAACAGACCCAGGAATCGTTTTCATCAGCCTATATCGGGGGCTTTGGCCGTTTCAGGCATTATTCCAAAACCTATACCCCCGATGATACGGATATTGTGACCCCCAACAATGACACCCCCTATTCATGGGCCTGGCTTGATTTAAGAAGGGAGCCGTGGGTTTTAAAAGTTCCCGCACTGCCCAAAGACCGGTACAATGTGTTCCAGTGGTTTGATCTGTATACCCACAACTTTGCCTATGTGGGGGTCCGCGCCACCGGTTATGAGGCCGGCACCTACCTTTTTGCAGGACCCCACTGGGAAGGAACGGTGCCGGAAGGGATCACCAAAGTCTTCCGGTCTGAGAGCGATATCATCGGCACCCTGACCCGGACCGGCACCAACGGGCCGGTCAGAGAACTGCAACAGCAGTACGGGCTTTTGCCCTTGAGCGAGTTTGCCGGCGGACGCCCGCCAATGCCTGCGCCGGCTGTCCACTGGCCGGTCTGGAATGAAAAAACGGCCTTGTCCGCCAATTTTATTTCCTATCTTAACTTTCTGCTGGGGTTTACCAGGCCCCATGAATCGGAAAAAGTGCTGCTTTCCCGCTTTGGGGCCATCGGCATCGGCCCGAACCGCCCCTTTAACCCGGCCGCCCTGTCCGAAGACACCCGCAACGCCATTGAAGAGGGGGTAAAACTAGGCTTAAAAAAGCTTGAGGAAGAGGCTGCCAAACTCAAAGGGTCTTCCGGGCTTTTCGGAACCAGGGAATTTTTAAAAAATGATTACACCAAAAGGGCTTTGGGGGCCATGGTCGGCATTTACGGCAATTCCCTGGAAGAGGCCTACTATGCCTCGCCAACCAGAGACAACAACGGCAATCCACTGGACGGCAACCACCAATATGAACTTCGGTTTGAAAAGGGGAACCTGCCCCCGGTCAAGCTTTTCTGGTCTTTTACCATGTACCGGCTTCCCGAACGGCTCCTGGCGGCCAATGAAATCAACCGGTACTCCATCGGAGACCGAACCGATGGCCTTATAACAGCCAAAGACGGCTCATTGACCATCTATATTCAATCCACCCCGCCGGATGGCGACAAAAAGGCCAACTGGCTTCCTTCGCCAAAGGGGCCCTTTTCTATCATCGGCCGGTTTTACGGCCCGGACCCGTCCCTCATCGACGGCACGTATAAGATGCCGGTACCCCGGCTTATCAAATAACGGTCATACCCTTAATGAAACTGAAGATGCCGGCAACGGCAGGCTATAAATTGGGCACCACAGGTGCTTCGCCCTCTTGTCTCTTGTTTCTTGTCTCCAGTTTCTTATAAAAAACGCCCCGGACAGCCGCAGCCGCCCGGGGCTCTTAGTTATGTCACGGCCTGATTACTGAAGCAGGGTTGTGATGTTTTCAGTGGATGCATTGGCCTGGGCAAGGGCATAGGAACTGGTCTGCGCCAGGAGTGACAGTTTAGCATAAGTGGCCGTTTCCTCGGCAAAGTCCACATCTCTCAAAGTCGATTCAGAGGCCTGGACATTGGTCTTGGTTACGGTCATGTTTGAAATGGAAGAGGAAAGCTGGTTCTGTACCGACCCCAGAGAACTCCGGGTGGCGTCCAGATCTGCCAGGGCAGCCTCTGCAATCTCAATGGCAATGGTGGCATCCGCCTGGGTCAGAACGCTCAGGTCCGCCAGGGTCAGGCTCTCCTGGCCGGAAATGGTGACGCTTCCCTCGTCGGTATCAATGACCAGCTCCGAACCGGCGGCAATGACACTTTTAGCCTCCAGGGTCATATCATCGGACAAGGTAACATTATTTGAGAGGGTAACATCCTCTGTAATTTCAGAACCGGCGGTGATGGTAAAGTCAGATCCGCCGTTGATGTTGACCACCATATCCTGCTGTACCGTGGTTCCGCTCTCCAGTACGGTTCCCTTTGCCAGGGTGGTCCCGGCGGCAAGGTCCATATCCTCAGACAGGGTGGTCTGGGTAACATTAACCGTGCCCTCAATGGCCGAATCCTCCGCCAGTGTCGAAGCCGACATGATGGTTGAGCCCACTGCCACGTCCATATCTTCCGTGGTAATGAGGTTGGCGTTGAGTGTGGTGGTGTCCCCAAGGGTGGAACCGGCTGTCAGGGTTGATCCGGTAAAAATGGTTGACCCGTCCTCAAGGGTCATCTCTTCAGCCATGGTAACGTCATCACTGATGGTGAAGTCCGCCCCGAGTTCCGTACCGGCGGCCAGAATGGAACCGGTGGCAATGGTGGTGTCATCGGACAGGGTCATGTCCGAGGTGACAATCAGATCATTGGACAAGGAGACATCGGCCGTCAGGGTGCTTCCGGCGTCATAGGACTGAGAACCGCTTGTAAAGCTGACCGTGAGTACGGTGCCGGCACCAAGGGTTGTTCCGGAATTAAGGGTTGAACCGGCCGTAACCGTCATCTCCTCATCCAGGGCTGTGGCGGCCTTGCCGACTTCAATGTCCCCTGTAATGGTCGTTCCTTCGGACAGTACGGAACCGCTTTTCAAAATAGAGCCGGCCGCAAGCTCATAATCGCCCTCTGTGTCGGTTATCTTATCAACCGTGGCCGTCCCCCCAAGAACCGTGTCCGCCGTTAGAACCGTATCCGTGACCAGGGTGGATTCGTCGGCCACTGTGGTGGTGTCGGCGGTGATCATCTTGGCATTCAAGACGATTTTGTCCTCTGTCCCCCCCGAGGTGGTGGTGCTGATGTTAAAGCTGCTGGAACCTTCCTGGGTCAGGGTGATATACCCGATGGTGGACAGATCTTCAGCTGACTGGTCACCAAAAACGTCACCGGTGTCGCCGGTAACATAAATGGCCCGGCCGTCTTCCGAGGTGAGGGTCAGGGTGCCATTGTCTTCAATGGCGGCAGACACGCCGGTTTCCGTGGTCTTGTCATTGATGGCCGTGACCAGGGCCGCATCGGAATCGTTGTCTTCCACGTTGATGGCGCCGATGACCACACCGTTAATGGAAAAGTCGGATCCGGTGCTCCCTTCCTGAATGGCTTCTTCGGTGGTGCTTTCCACCACGGCCGTGGCGCTGATGCCGGTCAGATAGGTCACGGAGTTGATCTCGTCGGCCAGGGCGCCCATACCGTTTTCGGCATCGTTGTTTTGCAAAATTTCAATGGTTTCCAGTTCCACTTCCTCCCCGTCAATGGCCGAGGTAATGGTCAGGGCCACGACACCACCTTCTTCGTCGTCCAGCTCCAGGGTAGCTGTTGAAATGTGGCCGGTCTGGGTGGACTCACAAGAGCCGACGCTGATGGTAGCGGTATCGTCGGAAGTGGAGCCGGTCTGAATGGTCTTATTGGTAAAGGCACCGTTCAGGAGCTGCTGCCCGTTGTAGGACGTGGTTTTGGCAATGGTATCCAGTTCCTCCAGCAGCTTATCGATATCCTCCTGGATGGCAGAGCGGGTATCGGTTGTCTGGGTGTCGGAAGCCGCCTGGATGGCCTTTGTCTTAATGGTATTCACAATGCTGATAGACTCTTCCAAGGCACCGTCGGCTGTCTGGACGATAGAAACGCCGTCATTGGCGTTCTGGATGCCCTGCCCGAGTCCCAGATACTGGGACTTGAGAGAGTCGGCAATGGTCATACCGGATGCATCATCGGCTGCCCTGTTGATTCTCAGACCCGTGGACAGCCTTTCAAGAGATGAAGACATCGCGGTATCGTTGCTGAGCATGTTCCGATGGGCGGTCAGTGCGGCTACATTGGTGTTAATACTTAATGACATGTGTTTCCTCCTTGATAAAGTTAAGGGTGGCGGCATCAGTGCCTGCTCACCTTGTGGCACACCGGGTATACATGGTGTGCGCCTGGGCTTGGTTTCGGCGGGGGCCAGCCGCCCGGATCAATCCGCTGTTAGCTTTCGTATCGCAAGAAAACTAGTGGACCTTTAGGAGTTAAAACGCGCCGTTATCCCTCCCACAGAAAAAGTCTCAACAGATTGGTTTTTGAATGTTATTTAACGAAACTGACGAGGGTTAAGTTTTTCTAGAAAACAATCAAGTGAGATTTATCGTCAAAATAATTTTTGGTTTTTTCAAGAAATCAACATAGGGCTTGGCCGGGAGCCGGTGTTTGGACGCAGACGGGTGGCTTTGTGAGCTGAGGCTCCTCTATCGAGCCGTTCAAACACCAAAACCAGCGGCACGGATTTGTGGCTTCTGCCTGAAACTGTTGGGAAAATGGGTATAATGGAGTTCCAAAGCCTCCCAGGGGGTTTTTTGCTTTAATGCCCCTAAAGGAAACCGGGTGTTGTACCGGGAAATGTATTTTTTAAACTCGTCATTGGAAGACCAGGGCAGTTCCCATCCCGTTGTTTTTCCTTTGGCCCTAAGGCCGGCAAGAGACTGGGCAAGTTTGCTGACAGCCTTGGGATACGGGATGTCCATATGAAACGCAGAAAGCCTGAATGACCGGCACAGATGTTCAACGGCAAAGGTGTGTTGCTGAGCATCAGCATTCTCCAATGTCAGGTCAATGGGGTCTGTGTAAATGATCCCCAATACCCTTAACGGAAGGGACTGAACCTGCTGTGACAAAAAATCGGTTACAGAGTCTGAAAAACCGGCATGAAAGGTTTTAAAGGTGCAGTCCAGAAGGGTATGAAAAAGAACAGGCTCTCCTTTTTCAAAAAAAGAGGGCAGTTGAAAGCAGTTATAGCAAAGATAGGACCCGGCGTAATCAGACAGGTCTACCGGGACAGCATGCTTCAGGGAGGGCAGCCGGGAAATGGCATACCGTTTCAGGCACCGGTTCAGGCTGGCCCTTGAGCAGTTAATATCCAGAAAAGACTGGGCCATGCGGTGCAAATCATCAAGCCCTGCCCGTGTGGACAGGCGGCACAGGACAATCTTGATTTCTTCCATGGGGGCCAGGGCGGTGGTGACTTTTTTGGGGGCATGAGACCGGTCAAATACTTCGGTACGGTTCCGCCACCTTCTGATGGTGGTTTTGCTTACCCCGGTCATTTCTGCCAGAGCGGCGGTACTCAGGTTGGGATTGCTCTGGATAAAAGCCCGCTGGGCCGGTGTGGTGGTCGCGTTTTTATGGAGATGTATTTTCATTGTGTCACCTGATGTCTCTTTTTGTTTCCCGGCCTTTGGCATTTCCTTCAAATAAAAAAATCACCAAAACACCGCTTTCCTGTCATTATCAGGGCACAAACCATACCTAAGATTAAAACATAATAATTTCAGTTTGTTACAATCCACACTTTTGCTATGGAGTAATTTATATTATCCTATAGAGTAAGTTTTGGTTAAGTTACCCCATAGGGTAAAAATAGGGTAAAATTACAGCGGTAAACAAATTAGCGCGGGTTTTTGCAACGTTGTCCGTTATTCTATATTGAGGGGAATCCAGAACGGCCACGGACCGTCCGAATTCCCGCGCAATGATCTGCTTAAAACAACTATTATGTTTTAATACAGACGGTTAGTTGAGTGCTTTATGCAAACAAGGAGGTAAAAATGGAATGCAAGGACGCATTAAAGGCCATGGGGGCCTGGATGGACAACGAACTTTCCAAAGAAGAATCCACTGTTCTAAAACAGCATATTTCCCAATGCGCGGAATGTGCTGCTGAAGCAGAAAATTTACAGGAACTGATAGCCGCCTTAAACCGGATTTGCCCTGAAGATCCTCCCCATGGGCTGATGGAAAAAACCCTTTACCGGTATGAGCAGGCCATAACACCCCGGGCAAAAGAGACATGGCAGGGACAAACCGGATGGATCAGAAAAATAGGGCTTGCGGCCGGAAGCATGGCCGGCTTGTGGGCCGGGTCTATGCTGGGAATGCGGCTGGTGTCTGCCCAGACGTTCTCTCCCCTGGACCTTATGGCAGCCCTTTGTTTTTCAGGAGGTCTGGCATCATTATGGGCATAGCACCGTTGAAAAAAGGACTCTGGTTCCTGCTGGCCTTCTCCGTTGCCCTGAATATCGGGTTCATTATCACGGTAACGACCCACAAAAGCCCCGGTCCCATGGGATTTCCGAAAAAAGCCCCGCTGCCGCCGTTCTTGCCCGGGATCCCGGCTTTAGAACAGATGGGCCTGCCCCATGATGTCAGAACAAAAGCAACTGAGGCCATCCACCGGCTGGTAGACGCCCATGGCCAAATGATGTCCCAGATCTGGCTTAAAGAGGATAAACTGCTGGAGTTAATTGGCCGGCCAGGCCCCCTGGATAAAAACAGCCTTGAAACAAACAGCCGTGAAATCGTTCAGATTCTGGATCGGAACATCCGTGATAAAGCGGAATATTTTATCGAAATCAGAAACCTGATCGGGCCTGAAAAAAGTGAATATTTTTTTTCCAAAGTGCGTGAACAGTTTAAACAGGGCATGATGAGAGAAAGGCATTAAGCTTGGATCTTTCCCGCTCCTATAAACAAAAAACCGACGTTGACCTGATCAGCCGCATCCATAAGGGGGATAAAAAGGCCTTTAAAGAAATTCTGGTCCGGTACCAGAGCGGGGTATACGGATTTGCCTTTTCCCTTTTAAGCGACCCCCATGAAGCCGAGGACATTTCCCAGGAAGTTTTTTTAAGGCTTTACCGAAAGGCCCGGTCCTACCGGGCCTACACCTCCCTGCGCACCTATCTGTTCCATATCACCCGAAACCTGTGCATTGACCATTTGCGCAAAAAACGCCCGGAAACCATGCCTGACCCGCCTGAGCCAATCTGTGCCCGGACCCCTTACAGCCATCTGTGTGACTCGGAACTCAGAAGAAAGATTGACGGGTTGATCTCAAGCCTGCCCGAAAACCAGGGAACGGCCATCTACCTTCGCCATGTCCAGGGAATGAACTACCAGGAAATTGCCCAGACCTTAGGAGTGACCGTCCGGGCTGTTGAATCCCTTCTCAGCCGGGCCAGGCGAACTTTTCGCAGTCGGTTCAGGTCTTAGAAGCACAACCCTTTCTAACATACTGTTTTCGAAACATATATTAATCAAATTTTCTTTCCCGGCGCAAATGAATTTCGCTAAATGTGAACTAAATGACATCATTTTTATAGAAGGTTTTTCCCAATTTAACCGTTATTTTATATAGAAAAGCCGGATGCGATAGCGGTTTTGTTTTTTTTGCAAGGACACTCATGGCTGATTTTTGCAAGGACACTCATGGCTGACAGGAAATTAGAAGACATAGCGGTAATCGGGGCCAACCACGGGCTTTCAACGGTGTTGAAACAGGTGGGGCAGGTCGCCCGGCTGGACACCTCTGTTCTGCTGTTAGGGGAAACCGGCGTCGGCAAAGGCCTGATAGCCGCCCTGATTCACAACATGTCTTTGAGGATCCAAGGCCCTTTTATCACCGTTAACTGCGGCGCCATCCCGGATACCCTCCTGGACAGTGAGCTTTTCGGCCATGAAAAAGGCGCCTTTACCGGTGCCGTTTTAAAAAAACAGGGCCGGTTTGAACGGGCCAATAATGGAACCCTGTTCCTGGATGAAATCGCGGAACTGCCCCTTTCCGCCCAGGTCCGGCTGCTCAATGTCCTTCAAAACCGGGAAATTGAACGTGTGGGCGGCAGTTCTTTTGTTTCCCTGAATATACGGGTCATTTCCGCCACCAACAAAGACCTGGAATCCATGGTGGGTTCGGGCAGGTTTAGAAAAGATCTCTGGTTTCGCCTCAATGTGTTTCCCATTCAAATTCCGCCCTTGCGCCACCGAAAAGAGGATATCCCGGATCTGACCAGCCATTTTATCCGGAAGACCGCAGAAAAACTGAAACTGGACCCCATCCCCCGGATCGGCCAGAATGCCCTTGAACAGCTAATGGCTTACCACTGGCCGGGAAATGTCCGGGAACTTGAAAACATGGTGGAACGGGCCATGATCTGCTGCAAATGGGGCCAGCTGGACTTTACCGGCATCCTGCCCCAGTTCGTCCCAATTCCGGGGACCCCGGTGGATGACGAGTCTATGGCCTTTTACAACCGGATTGCCGCCGTGCATGACATTTCCCAGGTGGTGGCTGTCGGCGCCGGACCTGAAAAATCCTTTCTGAGCCTGAACCAGGTAAACCGGATCCATATTTCCAATGCCCTTGCCTCAGCCAAAGGAAAAATAAACGGACCGGGAGGCGCGGCCCAGCTTCTGCAAATCCACCCCAACACCCTTCGAAAACGGATGGACCGGCTCGGCATTCAGTACGGAAAAAAACGGGCCCGGTCCATGAGCCGGTCCTGATAATCCCCCCTTTTACAAGGTCTTCCAAAAAAAATCAGGTGTGGGATTAAAGTTAATCAATAAAATGGGCTTGGGATATGGGACTTGGGGATTGCAGCGTCCGTGGCCTCCCCAAGTCCCAAGCCGGTAGTTAGCATGGCCCCGTTTGATTTACCCCTCACAAACAACATGTTATATGGACAATGGTGGGCAACGCTTTAAAAAAATTCTCGCAAAGGCGCAACGGCGCAAAGCTTAACTTCCCTTGGGCAAATAGTATTCTTTGCGCCTTAGCGCCTTTGCGTGAGAATATAAAAAAAGAGGGCGAAGCCCTCAATTTTAGGATGACAGAGTAAGGAGAAAAGCATTCCATACATTGAGAACCTCTTGCTACCCCACATCCCAAGTCTCAACAATATACATTATATTCCCTACCATCAAAATCAACATCGCCTGCCGGCAGGTTACATGCCCCTGTCGTCCTTAGGCCGGTACCTTGACCGACGGAAATCGTGACCGGTCCGTGTGGGGATAAAACTTGGCCCCGGAAAACATGTTCATGAATTCCTGGTTCACATTCAGCTCAATATAGGTGATGGACTGCCGGATCTCCATGATCCGGTCAAAGGCTTCGGCCTCTTTCAGCAGACGGATTGCCCCGCCTAAAGATGAATTGCCCAGGACTTCAAAGGCGGACCGGTCAATATCGGGCAGCATGCCGATGCCGATGGCTGATTCCGGATCGATAAAAGAGCCGAATGTTCCGGCCACGTAGAATTTTGCCAGATCTTCGAATTCCAGGCCGGCCGTGTTCCGGACGATCACCTCAAGAATGGTGTACATGGCGGCCTTGGAGGATGTCAGGGAATTTAAGTCCACCTGGCTTAGGGCAATGGGGCTGCCCGTGCCGGAATCTTCGGCATCCACCAAAATATAAGAGGCAATCCCGTCGATCTCCTTGAGCCGGTCTTTGCAGCCTGTTGGATCAAATTTCCCCCGGATATCAATCATCCCCCCCGTGAAAAAAGCCGCAGCCAGATCAATCATGCCCGAACCGCAGATGCCCACCGGGGGTTTTTCTTCAATGGTATGGATTTTAAGGCCGCCGCTCTCCGGATCAAAGGCTACCCGGTCAATGACGCCGGGCCCGGCAGTCATGCCCATCCGGGACACCCCGCCCTCCAGGGCCGGGCCGGCCGCGCCGGCACAAGCCATGAGCCAGTCTTTGCTGCCCACCACAATTTCCGCGTTGGTGCCCACATCCACCATAATACAGGGGGCGTCCTTTTTATCCAGGTCAGCATATAAAATCCCGGCCAGCAGATCCCCGCCAAAATAAGAGCCGATATTGGGAAACAAAAAGGCCAGGCCGTCCGGGTGGATATCCAGGCCCAGATTTGCGGCCCGGAAGGTATCCGGGATATTGACACAGGGGATATACGGCTCCCGGATGATTTCAAAGGCCTCAATGCCCAAAAACAGATGGGTCATGGCCGTGTTTCCGGCACCGGCCACCAGGAAAATATCGGTCTGCTCCACGCCGTGATCCTTGCACAGGGCACAAAGATGGAAATTGACCGCCTGGATCACCAGATTCCGGAGATCGGCCAGCCCCCCTTCCCGGTGGGAGTGGTGAATTCTGGCCAGGACATCCGGCCCGATGGCGGCCTGGGGATTGTCAAGCCCCACCTGGCCCAGTTCCTGTCCGGTTTCCAGGTCCAGCAGGGAGATCACGATCCGGGTGGTGCCGATATCAATGGCCGCCCCTAACACAGGGGTTTGCTTTTCGGGATCCAGCAGGTCCACCAGGCGCCAGGAGCGGCGGTCCCGGAACAGTACGGCCCTGGCCTTAAATCCCCATGCCCGCAGCCTTGAGGGCAGATTGGTCAGCACATGCCACGGGATTTTGACCTGGGAGGCCCCCAGTTCCTTTTTCAAGGCCTGTTCCAGCCTTAAATCATCGGCAACATTATTGCCCAGCACGGGTTTTTCTATTTCAATATGACGGATATATCCGTTTGATAGCGCTGTCATTTTAGCTTCCTGCATCCTGTTTTTTGAGCCGTTCCAGTCTGGCCTTTACCTTGGGGAAATAATTGAGTTCTGTATGGGGAAGGAACAAGGCCCCCATGTAATGGTCCATGTACGAGGAAATGGTGGCCAGTTCGAAATTGGTCATCATGCCCACCACATCCAGCACATCTTGGCGCAGGGAGTTGGTCAGGGCATTGATCTTACAGCCTAAAAGCGACCCGTTGCCCAGATAGGTGACCTTTTCAGCTTCAAGCTCCGGCAGCAGCCCGATGGTAATGGCGCTTTCAAGGTCCACATAAGAGCCGAACCCGCCGGCCAGGATGATCCGTTCCACATCCTTTATGGTCAGCCCGATTTCCTCGAGCAGGGTCAGGGCTGCTGAATACATGGCCCCCTTGGCCCGGATCAGGTTGTCCAGATCCGGCTCGGTAATGGTGATATCCTTGTCGATCTGGGTGTTTTCCCTGTACACCAGGACATACTCCCAGATATCATCGGTCTTCCGGATCCGGCCGGTTTTGGCCTTCTGGTTGAATTTTCCCCTGGAATCAATCAGTCCGGTTTCTAAAAGTTTTGCCGCAAGGGTGATCAGGCCGGACCCGCAGATGCCCTTTGCTTTTTTGCCCCCAATGGTGATGAGCATGGGCTCAAAGGTGTCCGGGTTGATGGCCACATCTTCAATGGCCCCTTTGACGGCCCGCATGCCATGGGTAATTCCCCCTCCCTCAAAGGCCGGGCCCGCGGATGCTGCCGTACAGACCAGCCAGTCTTTATGGCCGATAACGATCTCTGCATTGGTCCCGATGTCCATATAAAGGGTTAGCTCTTCGGACCGGTATACCCCTGCGGCCATGACCCCGGCAATGATGTCGCCGCCCACATAGGAGGAGACCCCCGGGTAGACCAGGGCAATGGTATGCTCTTCAAGCTCCATGCCCACCTGGGCCGCATTAAAAGGCGGATAGACAATGGATGCCGGTACATAGGGGTCCTTACGGATATAGGTGGGATTGATCTTGAGCAGCAACTGGGTCATGGTGGAGTTGCCGGCAAGGGTGATGGTGGACACTTCCCCCCGGTCAATGCCTGCGGTTTCAATGATCCGGTTGATGATGATGTTGATGGTCTCTATGACCTTTTTATGCAGGATTTCCAGGCCGTCCCCTTTTTCTGTAAAAATAATCCGGGTAATCACGTCTTCGCCATAGGAAATCTGGCTGTTAAACTCCCCGTGCCGGGCCAGGACCTCTCCGGTGTGGACATTGAGCAGTTCGCCATAAACCGTTGTGGTGCCGATATCCACGGCAATGGCAAAATTCCGGTCGGTGGTATCAAAAGGTTCAATGTTGACGATCCGGTTTTTCCCGTCTTTCCTCACCGGCCGGACAATGGTGGCCGTAATCTTGAAATCCCCCTGCCGGATCACATCGGGCACTTTCCGGATCAGGTTGATGTTCATGGTCAGCCGGTGCTCGTCATGGTTCAGGCGCAGGTCATTGATGATCCTTGCCACATCGGCCTGGTTGTCACCGGCCGCCGCGGGTGAAAGCGCCAGATAAATTTTCTCCACGGGCGGGATAAACAGGCCATGGTCCTTAAGTTCGTTCAGGTCCACGTGCATGGCCCGGGCCGTATGCCGTTTGACCGGTTCCAGGTTCAGGCGGCTGGTTTCTATCTGGGATTCCACCGGAATTCGTACCGTGAGATCCGAGGTCACCTTGGACAGGCAGGCCAAACGGTACCCTTTTTCCTGATCTTCTGCTGAAAGGTGTTCGGAAATACCGCCTGCCACTGATCCCTGCTCAATAAGAACCCTACACTTGCCGCAAACACCGGACCCCCCGCAAGAGGCATTGATATGAACACCGGCCTCCATGGCGGCCCGGATCAGGCTATCGTTTTCTTCAACCTGGACCGACGTATTCTGTGGCAAAAAATTTACCGTATATGTCATAAGATCATCCTTTCCGGATAAACCGCTGTATTGATAAAGCCGCAGCCCCTGCGACTTTGTTCGGATATAAAAGTCGTGGAATTATAAACGCTGTGCCGGTGTTTGCCAAGTGTTGTTTTTTTTAGCAAATTTTTCACATTTCACAGCAAATTTTTCACATCTTGAATCATTGAACCGGTCTTTTGTTTCCGGCCCCTATTCTCCGGGTTCCATTTTTTAACAGGGTCATCGCATGTAAAAAACAGCAATTTATACCGGAATTGAAAATAAGGATAATCTCCAAAAAATTGGACTTGGGACTTGGGATATGGGACCTGGGGATTGCGGCATCCACGGCCTCCCCAAGTCCCATATCCCATATCCCAAGTCTCAACAATATACATTATAATCCTTATCACCCAAATTGGCATCACCGGCGGGCAAGCTTACATGCGATCACCCTGCATTTTTTAATTTCCAGCATTGAATTTTTAACGAATTTGTGAATATTATTGCGGGTTAACATTAAAACTTGCCGATTGAACGACAGGATTTAATTAATAGCGCCATACGCTAAGGGGCGGAAGACCGGGTTGCGCTGATGATCCGGCTGTCCACTGCCCATAACAAATATTGAAAGTAGATACAGGATGTTAATTAAACTTTCATTTAAAAGGAGCCAGGATGAAATCGCTTGATCAATCCAAATTAACAGAAATCGTCGGGGAAAAGAACATCAAGACAGACCCTTCGGATTTGTACATATACGGGTCCGATGCCTCTGTCCACCATGGTGCCCCATGGGTGATCGTCCGGCCTGAAAACACCTCCCAGGTCCAGAAAATCATGGCATACGCCAATGAAAACAAAATTCCTGTCATTGCCCGGGGCGGCGGCTCAGGCATGTGCGGCCAGACCGTGCCGGTCCAGGGGGGAATCACCCTGGACATGAAGGGGATGAACCGGATTCTTGAAATCAATATGCCCGATGTATACTGCCGGGTGGAGCCGGGGGTCGTGGATGATGACCTGAACCTTGCCTTAAAACCCTACGGGGTGTTTTACCCGCCCACGCCGGCATCCTCCCGGATTGCCACCATTGGCGGCGAAATCGGAAACAATGCCAGCGGGGTGAGATCCGTCAAATACGGGGCCACCCGGGACGCGGTCCTGGGGATGAAAGTGGTCCTGCCCACAGGCAAACTGGTCACGTTGGGGGCCCACACAAGGGTGGAGGCTTCCGGATACCAGCTTCACAAACTCATGGTGGGTGCGGAAGGCACCTTAGGGGTTGTGGTGGAAGCCACCTTAAGCTTTGTTCCCATCCCGGAATTCCGGTGCATGGGGGTGGCCAACTTTGACAGCCTGACCCATGCCGGGCAAGCCGTGGGCGGGATCATGTCTTCAGGGGCCAATCCCTCCATGCTGGAACTGGTGGATTCCGTGGCCATCAAGGCCGTCAACAAAACCATGGACTTAGGCTTAAAGGAAGTGGCCGCATCCCTGATTTTTGAGGCCGACGGCATGGTCAGGGAAGCCGTGGACTATGAAATCCAAAAAATTAAAAAGGTCTGCGAACAGCACCAGGGCAAAGACATCTGGTCCAGCTACGATGCCAAAGAACGGGCCAAAATCTTCCTGGGCCGCAAAAAACTGTTCCCGGCCCTGTCCAAATATGACGATGCCCTGTCTTCCACCTCCCTTGCCGACGACATGGCCGTGCCCTATTCCAGAATGGCGGATATGGCCGCTAAAATCCATGAGGTGGCCAAAAAGAATAACATTATCATGACCGCATACGGCCATTGCGGCTCAGGCTGCATGCACACCAAAATCCTGATGGATACCAAACGAAAAGACCAGTGGGCATCGGCCCGCAAGGCCATCACGGAAATCTATGATTTTGTCCGCTCGGTTAACGGGACCACTTCCGCGGAACACGGCATCGGCCTGTCCAAGGCAGAATCTTTCAAGGTTGAGAAAGCCGATTCCATTGAGATGCTGTCCGCCATCAAGGCTGCCCTGGACCCCAACAACATCCTCAACCCGGGCAAACTCATGCAGGCCCCGGACAACTGGGTGACTGCCGCCAACCTCAGATACGCTGTGAACAGTTAGCGCCTAGCCGCGCTATAATAAAGGGATACACTATGGAAACAAAAAATTTTGAGCATTTAGCAAAATGGGAAAGCACTCTGGCCAGCTGCATCAGATGCGGATACTGCTATGAACACTGCCCCATGTTTAAATATACCCGATGGGAATCCGATGCCCCGAGGGCCAAAATCATCACGGCTTTCGGCCTGCTGTCAGGCAACCTTGAACTGACCCCGGCATCAGCACAGAAGCTGTTTAACTGTTTTTACTGCAAGCGGTGTGAAGCGGCCTGCTCCTCCGGGGTAAAGCTGACGGAAATCTTCACCGATGCCAGAAAAGACCTCTGCGCCATGGGCATGACAGGGCCGGGCACCACGTCCGTGACCCAGATGAACTGTGCCCAGTGCCTGCTCTGTGTCAGGGCCTGTCCCCATGAAGCCCGGACCCATACGGAAACAGGGATTGTCGTGGACCCGGTCAAATGCCAGTCCTGCGGCATCTGTGTGGAAGTCTGTCCGGCAGAGGCCGCGGTTATTGAAAATACCTTCGGCACTTCCCGTGATGAACTTTCCGACAAGGCCTGCGAATTCTTAAATTCCAGTGAAGCCGCCAGAACTATTGTATATGCCTGCAACTGGTCTTATTACCCTGATCTTCAGTCCTCACAGCTGCCGGAATCCGAAACAAAGGATAAAACCTATGAAATCCTGGTGAACATGTGCGGGGGCCGGCTGTATGCCAAATCACTTATTGAGCCCTTCCTTAACGGGGCATGGGGGATTTTGGTGGCCTGCTGTCCGGACGGGGAATGTGCCCATGACGGGAACGTCAAGGCCAAAAAATTGGTGGAAAAAACCAAAAAGACCCTGGAACTTATAGACATTAATCCCGAACGGATTCACCTGGTCCAGATACCGGCAGGGGACAAGGACCTGTTCCAGGCGGAGATTGATACGTTCACCAATACCATAAACCAGATGGGCCCCATTCGTTAAAAGGATGAGGGATGAAGGCTGAAGGATGAAAATGCGGAACCCTTCAGCCTCAACGCCCAGCAGCGGTAGTAAACAATAACTCTTATGAAAAGAGCGGTAAACCGCGAAGGATTAACCATGAAAGTAGACGTCCCTTATGGAAAAGACGGCGCCATGAGCGCTGTTCTTTCCGATGAAATATCCGTCCAGTTTCTTGAAGCCAATGACGTTCAGATCAAGGATGAAGACGAAACCATTAAGCATTCCATTCTCAACCCGGTCAATTCCAAGGGATTTGATGAATTTCTAAAAGATGCCGGAAAAGTGCTGATCATTGTCAATGACGCCACCCGGCCCACCCCCACGGCCAGGGTCTTAGATGTCATTTTTGAAGATTTAAGCCGGACCGATTACAACTTTATCATTGCCACCGGGGCCCATCGCGGCCCCAGTGAAGAAGAGTATGTTCAGATCTTCGGCAAATATTATGACAGGGTAAAGGACCGTATCATTGTCCATGACGCCAAGGTGGACGAGGACATGGTTTTCCTGGGCAACTCCTCCAACGGAACCCCCATGCACGTGAACAAGGCCGGGGTTGAGGCAGACAAGATCATTATCATCTCATCCGTGGAGCCCCACTACTTTGCCGGGTACACCGGCGGCCGGAAATCCTTTTTGCCGGGCATTGCCGGCTACAAAACCATTGAAACCAACCATAAGCTGGCCCTGGTGCCCGAAGCCTGCGCCTTGGCCCTTGAGGGGAACCCGGTCCACGAAGACATGGTGGACGCCATTAAAACCGTCAAACAGGAAATCTTCTCCATTATGACGGTGCTGGACAAACACCACAAAATCTATGCCACCTGCTCAGGCCATATCAACGATTCGTTTTACGCCGCCATTGACCGGGCCAACGAAGTCTTCTGCGCGCCGTTAAAGGAAAAGACCGACATCGTGGTGTCCGTGGTTAAATTCCCCCAGGATATTGATCTGTACCAGGCCCAGAAAGGGATTGACAACGCCAAGCTGGCCCTCAAGGAAGACGGCATCATGATCCTGGTGGCCAAGTGCCGCTGCGGCATCGGCGGCAAAGCCTTTGCCGATCTTCTGGGTTCCTGTGATACGCCTAAGGCCGCCTTGGATAAAATTGAGCAGGGATATGTCCTGGGGTATCACAAGGCCGCCAAAATGGCTGAAATCGGCCTGTGGGCCCAGATGTGGGGTGTCACGGATGTGGAACCCGATGTCATTTCAAAGCTGTTTATCACCCCGTTTAAAGACCTTCAGACCGCCATTGACAAGGCCCTGGAAGAAAAGGGGAACCAGGCATCGGTTCTCTTTCTTATGGACGGGGGCCTGACGGTTCCCATGGTGCAGCAAGGATAACACACCAACAACGCATCACCTTAGGCAGCAAGTTGGATAAGTGGTGCCACCTGCTGCCTTTAAGTTGGTAATTTCCGGCTGCGGCCGTCGGCAAAAGCCTTAACCGCTTTCCCGCAGCCGGTATTCCAACGGGTTTTTTTAAAAGATTTCCGTGCGGATCACCCGGCCGTTCCATCCGGTTCACCCCTTGGTTCTTTTTCACCAGATCCAGCCTTATTGAAAATCCAATCCGCTTATGTTCAGCCCGCGCTGAGACAGGAAAAGCCCCAGCGCCCAGACATCAGGAGCATGGATTTAAAATGGCGCATTCCCCCCTTAAGGCCCCTGTTTTCCCGGTAAAACTCACCCGCCCGGAATTACAGGCTGTTTATCCCAGAACCCGGCTGTTCGACCTCATGTCCGCCACCATCGGCCAGTCCGCTATCTGGATCTGCGGGCCGGCCGGCAGCGGGAAAACAACCCTGGCCAACAGTTTTATCGACTCTCTTGACCTGCCCTGCCTGTGGTACAACGTAAATGAACAGGATAAAGACATCGCTTCATTTTTTTATCATATGGGCAAATTTGCAGAACAGATCAACCCGGAAAAGCAGCACACACTTCCCTTCCTGACCCAGGAATTTTTTCCCGGCATTGCATCCTTTACAACCCGTTTTTTTGAATTATTTTCCGCTATCCTGCCGTCCCGGCATGTCATTGTTCTGGATAATTATCAGGATGTGGGAGAAGAGACCCAGCTCCATGACGTGGTGTGCGGCGCCATCAGCTGTCTTCAAAAAAAGATCTCGTTTTTTATTTTAAGCCGCAAGGAGCCCCCCGGTGTGCTGGCCAGGGAGCGGGCCAGGTGCAGCATACAGGTCTTGGGCTGGCATCACCTTCAGCTTGACCGGCAGGAAACCTTCGGGGTTATCCAGTGCATTTCAGACCAGGCCTTTGATGAGCAAACCGTTACCGATATCCATGCCAAGACCGGCGGGTGGGTCTCGGGCCTGCTGCTCTTACTGAAGAGTGGGGAGTTTGACCATATCGAGCCGGGCATGCTGACCCAAAAAACGCCTGAAGTGATTTTCGATTATCTTAAAAATATCGTGTTCCAACGCCTTGATAAAGCCCACCAGGCCCTTCTTCTGACATTGTGCCACCTTCCGGTGGTTTCCCTGGATGCCGCCGTGGTGCTTTGCGGTAAAAATAGCCCTAAGGCACTGGAGATGCTGAACAGGGAGAACCGCTTTGTTTACCGGGTATCCGGAACCGGTGTGGGGTATGACTTTCATCCCCTGTTTCGCGAGTTCCTCCAGAAGCGCGCCGCACAGTTCTTTTCCCGGTCGGATCTTTCCGCCATCCTGTCGAAAAGTGCGGATATTATAAACCAGGAAGGACACCCCACCGCGGCGGTGGGGTTATATATCCAGGCCCATAATTTTGCCCGGGCCATTGAGTTGATTTTGAACAATGCCCTGATACTTTCCATCCAGGGACGGGTGGCAACCCTGCTCTACTGGATCCATTCCCTGCCCTCCCATATAGTTGAGTCCACCCCCTGGCTGCTTTTCTGGAAAGGAATCTGCATCATCCCCGAGTCCCCTGAAAGGGCCAAGCCCCTGTTTCAGAAGGCTTTGAGCCTGTTTGAACGGGCCGATGACCAGGCTGGATGTCTCATGGCCCTGGCCGGCATCATGGATTCCATCAGCCTCCAGTTCAGCCGGTTCCAGGAACTTGACCCTTGCATTGACCTGTGCGCCGAGTTTGAAAAAAAATTCGGCGACATGGGCATACCGGAAATCCACCTGAAACTGACCAGTTCTGTTCTCAATGCCCTGGTATTGCGCCGGCCCGATTCCCAGGAACTTAAAAAATGGGAAACCAGAGGATGGGATATCCTGCAAACCGTAAAAAATGTAAACCAGACCGTGTCTATCTTTTCCCCCCTGATCATTCTGAACATCCTCAAAGGTGAGCTTCAAACCTCGGGCCATCTCCTGGAAATGTTCAGCGAGGTTTCTCATAAAAAAACCGCGCCCTTTTCCTACCTGATTCTTCAGAATCTGAAAATCTTCCATTCATGGCTGAACAGTGACTTTGAAGCCGGGAAAAAGGCGGCCCAAACAGGCATGGCCGTGGAAAAAGAGACCGGTATTCCCCTTGTATTCTTAGGCCTCAGGGTCCATGGTGCCGCATCCGCCATGGGGTCTGGCAATCTTGCCAAAGCCCGGCAGCTCCTGGATGAAATCCCCCGGTTTCTGGGTCACCAGGGCATATGGATGCAGGGCCTGTACCACATCATATCCT
The DNA here is from genome assembly GCA_963663165.1 of uncultured Desulfospira sp. GTDB lineage: Bacteria > Desulfobacterota > Desulfobacteria > Desulfobacterales > Desulfobacteraceae > Desulfospira. The sequence continues at coordinate 4,115,041 of OY760175.1, forward strand.
CTTGGTATCACTCCCTGACAGGGGATACGGCCGCATTTGGATTTCATGCATCCCAGGGGTTTAAAAAATCGTTTTTGTCCGGAAATCCCGTTGCCCGGTCAGCCGCCCATTTAATGATAGCCCGCTTTTTTTCTCTGACCGGAAAATTCAAGGCTGCCGATATTCACCTGGAAAAATGTATTCAGATTGCTGAAAAGCTGGGCCTTTCCCAGGACAAGTTCATGGCCCTGCTGACCCGGGCAAGCCTATATCTATGCCAGAACCGGATGGACCAGGCCCATAAGGTTTTGGCCGAGGCCCTTAAGCTTGGCCGGCAGAAAAACTTTCGATACGGCTTTTTCTGGGATCCAAAGGAAATCGCCGGCCTTTGCGCACAGGCCCTTAAGCAGAACATGGAAACCCCGTATGTCCGGGACCTGATCGTCTTTCATCACCTCATGCCGGAAAGCCTGCCCCTGGACGTCCCGGAATGGCCGTGGCCCGTAACCCTCTCGTCCTTGGGCGGATTTGCCATGAAGATCAATGGAGATAAGGCTGCCCTGAAAGGCAAGGCCAAAAAACAGCCCCTGCTGCTGATCAAATACCTGATGGCAAAGGGCGGCCAAAAGGTCCCGGAATATGATATCCAGGATGCGCTCTGGCCGGACAGCGACGGGGACGCGGCCCAGAATGCCTACACCACAACCCTTCACCGGGCCCGGAAACTTCTGCAACACAAGGCCGCCCTCATTCATACCCATGGCCGGCTTTCCTTTAATAAACAAATGGTCTGGACGGATACAGAGCTTTTTGAGCGCTGCTGCCATGAGATTGAAAATGATTTAAAAAATCTGGCCCCCCTCCCCAAAGGAGACGCTTCCAATTTGCTGCATTCACTGGACCGGTTGTTTTCCCTTTACCAGGGCTCTTTCCTGGCGGGCGATCAGAACCTCTGGGCCCTTTCAACGGCCCAACAGCTGAAATTCAGATATGTTCACATCCTGGAAAGGGCCGGCCAGGAATACTATGAGGGGGCCATCCACTGCTTTCGCCGGGGGCTTTATGCGGAACCCCTGGCAGAAGCCTTTTACCGGAACCTGATCCATCTTTATTTGAAAATGGACCGGCCGGTGGATGCCTCAAGAATCTACAAACAGTACGAGGAACGGTTTAGAATTGAGTTGGGGGAGGTTTCGTCCAAGGCCATGATGTCCCTGAAAAACGCCATTGCTAAAAAATAAGCAGGGTGTGGGGAGACACACCCTGCTTGTAAATACCGGCCATTTCATTTTGGAGGTGCCCTGGGAAAACCAAAAGCAATGATCCTGCCGGCATCAACCAACCAATTTAAGGGCCTGGCCTGTTAACCCCAAGCCATCAGGGCACTAAGGCCAGCACATCCTTGGCCAGCCACCCCCCGGGGTGGTTCTGATCAGCCGGGAGTACTTTCTGGATATGATTTCCGGCTTCATATCTTTCATAAAGCAGAAAACAGCCGTCGGCCAGGGGCCGGATATATTTCCCGGAAACCAGCAACGGCATGGTATTGGGAAGGTTGTTTTTGAGCAGATCGCCCTTTTTAGAAAATTCCATATAGGTACCATCACTGTTCTGAATGTACTTGTGCCCGGTGGCAATATCAAAATAGAAGCAAGCGGTGGCCTGTTTGACCGTTTCCCGGCACTCCTCCTGGCCTGCCCATGAACTGAACACCGGCATAAAAATCAATAACGCAATGATAATCCTGAATGCGTTTGCCATGATTCATCTCCTTTTTTTTGCGGCTGTCCGATTTCCATTGGGAGCCTGTCTCTCGCAATGCCGGAAAGCCTTTGGTGATAATGCTTTTTAAATTTCAAATAGCCTTGGCTATGAATTTAATGATCAGCCTTTTTTGATCCGCTTTCCGGTGGCCGATCATGTGATGAATAGGTGATGAAATGAATCCGTACCTGTGATTTATTTTTTTGGCTGCACGTCCCTTATTAAAACAGACAACCTTACAGATAGGTTACAAAATTAAAAAAAATAAGCCGGGGGGGCGGCCAGGTACAAAACGATCGGGCCATAAAGCTTGTGCCTACAGCAGGATGGGGGGAATTTGTCTTGATGCTGGCAGAAGAAATCTGCCAAGCCGTGTTAAAAAAATAATGAGGGGGGCTTAAGATAGCAGCAGTATTTTAGAGAGGCAGAAATTGCCCCCCCCGCATCAGGGTAAACAAATATTAGGAGCTGGCCGGGGCCATTTCCTGAAATCCAACGTTAAAAGCAGCGGCTTCCTGTCCGTCAGCGCTCTTTCCACGAATGGGTACCGGTGGTGCAGACAGATCGCCATCAGCCGCAACCTCGCCGATTTCGGTGATAATATGGTCGATATGGGAGAGGCTCACCAGATCGTGGGAGTGCGTGGTCATGGCAAAGTCCGTGGCACCGATCTGGGCCTCTTTTTTTGCCTGAAAAATTTTCTGCTCAGCAGCACTTCTAATGGAATAATTCAGGGTATTGGCAAAAAGGTGAACCTTTACATTGTGATGCCGGCAAAGGCTGACGGTGCCAGCGGTCCCCACGGGGGCCACTATTTTCCCGTCTTTGGTAATGGTCATTGCCCCGAGAAACATTTTGGTGGCGCCTTCAATGTGGTGGCTGAGGTTGTGGGCCGGGGTGACAATGTAGTCAATGCCGGCATCGCTGAGGGCCTGAACCGACTGCCGGGTCCGTTCTGACAGATCCAGAATAATGACCTTGAAATTCCGGTTCAGCTTTTCCTTGGCCTGGATCAGGGTGTTGATTACTACCGTACTGGCTGAGTGGACAATGATGACGTCCCTGTTTTTCACGTAGGCCAGCCCGTTTTCTGTTACCTGCCCGGTGTTTCTCTTAATCTGGGCTACCCGGTCTTTGAGGAGCCGGATGGTGACCTGTTTAACCGTTGCCATATCCATTTCCGGTTTGATTTCACGCTCCATATCCTCCTCGAAATATTTCAGAAGGCGCATTAGCGGAATAATGGAAGGCTGGCACTCTGTAATGGTTTTTGCCAGATCTTTATACAATGCATCAAATTGGTCCCGGCGGCATTTGAGCAGCCGGATGGATTCAATAAAGGAGTCCAGACACAGGACAGTCATTCTGGCAATGCCCAGGACATCACCCAGTTCACGGATCAGTTTATACATGTTGGCTTGACTTTTGGTATTCATAAGCACATCCATAAAAATAAAGTTAACAGTAAAGAGCTAATAACAAGACTAATAAACGTAACGGCCACGCCGACCTTCATGAACTCTAAAAAACTGATGTTCACGTTGGCCTGCTTGGCAATTCCGACAGAGACAATATTGGCAGACGCCCCGATCATGGTCAGGTTTCCGCCGAAACAGGCCCCGAGACTCAGTGCCCACCACAGAATATTGTGGGGGATCGGGGTTGTTTCAAGCATCAGCTTCACTATGGGGATCATGGTGATGGTAAAGGGGATATTGTCCAGAAAACCGGACACAATACCCGATACCCATAATACGGTCAGCACCATGACATAAGGGTTGTCGCCGATGCGTAAAAAGACTTTGTGGGCCACCCATTCAATCACGCCTTTATGTTCCAGTACACCGACCAGGATAAACAGTCCGGCAAAGAACAGCAGCGTGGACCATTCCACCTCCTCGAGCATCTGTTCCACATCTGCGCCGGAAAGCACAAACAGGACCATGGCCATGAATACGGCCACAACGCCCGGGGACATCTTGGTAATGGTCTGGGTCACAAAGAGCAGAATGGCAATGCCCAGGCAGGCAAGGCCTTTGATCATCATTTTTTTGTCAATCTTGGTGTTGACAAATTCGGTTCTGATTTTTTCCAGCAGCAGCTGGATGTTGAACAATTTAACCAGGCTGGTATCAATGGGTTTGAATTTTTCCCGGTTGGTAAACCACAGGTAGAATAACGCCGCCACAAAGGTCACCACAACCGGTCCGGTCAGGTAGATCATGAACTGGTTGAAGGTGAGCCCCACCTTTGACCCGATAATAATGTTGGGAGGGTCCCCGATCAGGGTGGCGGTCCCCCCGATATTAGAAATCACCGCCTGGCTGATCACATAAATTTTGGGGTCCAGCCCCATGCCTTTTGCCAGCTCAATAATGATGGGGATGATGATGAGTACCGTGGTGACGTTATCCAGAAAGGCTGATAAAACAGCCGTCACAATGGAAAACAGCACGAGAATTTTTAAGGGATTTCCCCCGGTAAGCCCAGCGATTTTCACGGAGAGCAATGAAAATACACCCGACCGTCTGAGAATCGCCACAATAGACATCATGCCCAGCAACAGCATAATGGTTTCAAAATCAATCATGGCGGTTGCCTCATGTTCTCCCACAACGTGGAGAATCAGCAGAACCATGACACCTAGCAGCGCCGCTACGGCCTTATTGACCAGTTCAAAGGTGATGGCGGCATATACTGCCAGAAACACAAGAATTGGAATTAAAGCGCCTTCCATAATTTAAATTACATCCTTTTCCAAATGTCCGGATGGTCTTGCGCTTTAAGCCCGTACGTGTTGCGTTCCTTAAACCCAGTGGAATTTAAGGAGACGTAATGCTTCTGCTTCGAGTAATTTTCAGGGATGGCCCCGATTGCTCAAAGAGAACCCGTGATACAGCAATTAATGAGATAAGCTAAACAGCTATCGCTCTAATTAACAAGCACACAAATCCAGGACAAGTTCCTCATTTAATGCCTTCTCGGTCCTTTTACAATCGGCGTAGGTCGGTTGATCCGGGAGGGAGAGACTTCCAAATATTTCAAATATTTCCAAACTTTCTTACCGAGTGCGATTATTAGCACTGGTTAAAAAAAAAAACAATATTTTATTTGATTTTCAACCGTAAAAAATCATATTTCGTATGGGTAATGTGTTGTTTTCATGATTAATCGCCGCATTTTCCAGGGAATTGAATAACCGCAATTTTTTTGTATTTTTACGAAAAAATCTGTTCAAGGGCGGCTTTGAGCCCCCGGCAGTCCGGCAGAACCCGGGTTCCCTTTGGAAAATCCACTTCTCCCTGGATCCCGATAAAATAGAGCCCGGTCCGGCTGGCCGCATCTTGATCCGTAAGGGCGTCTCCAATAAACAGGCATTGTGCCGGTGCCAGGCGGTATTCAGCCAGAAGCCTCTGGATATGGGCCGGTTTCCTGACCGGGGAGCCCAGGATTTCCGTAAAACAGGCACTCATTTTTCTTTGTTCAAGGACATATTTCAGCTCCGGTTCCGGGGTGCCTGAAATCAGAAAAACCGGAACTTTGCCTGAGTATTCGGCTAAGAATGGCCTGGCCCCTTTTATCCAGGGGGCGTCGATGACTTTTTGGACCACCAGATCGGAATACCGGGCCGCCCATTGCTTAACCTGGCTTTCGGTCAGGGGGGTGCCGATAATGGTTTCATGGGCGTACCGGATTTTATCCACCCGGCTGATTCCGCCGTGGAGCTGGTGATGCTGCACCACCTGATCGATAATTTCATCAGGAAAATCTTTGAACAGGATCTCAAATGCCCGGGTTTTGATCCGGGTAGAATCTGCCAGGACCCCGTCAAAATCAAAGAAAAGGGCTTTAAGGCGTTGAGGTGAGTTCATAATGGCCTTTTTATGGAAATAAAGCGTTGGATTGGTATATGTCACGCCCTATTGAACCCTTTATCAAAAAATAATGCAAACAATTCAAATATTTTTCATTGTTCTTCCGGTCTTGTGTGTTATATTTTCAATTTAAATTAAAAAATACAAATAGGACTTTCCAATGTGTTTGGCCGTACCCTCAAAAATAATCGAAATTAACGACAAAGTGGCCAAGGTAGACGTGGACGGCGTGATTCGGGAGACCAGTCTCATGCTTTTGGACGACGCCAAGATCGGGGACTATGTGATCGTTCATGCCGGATTTGCCATATCCAAGGTGGATGAACAGGCCGCCCTTCAGACCCTGGAAGACATGCGAAACATCCTGGCCTGGGAGGATTCCGCAGGTTCCAGGGAAAACTGATCCGTATCCGGGGGCCAAAGCCGCTGCCATGGACATAGCCGCTGAAAAAATACAGATCAGCGGCGTGGTCCAGGGGGTGGGATTCCGTCCCTTTTTATACGGCCTTGCCCAAACCCATGGCCTTGCCGGCCAGGTGACCAACACGGGCCAGGGGGTGGAAACCCTGGTGGAAGGCCCTTTGCCGGCCATTGAAAACTTCATCCGGGACATTACTGAAAAAAAACCCCTCCTGGCCCGGATTGACCAGATCTCCCATGAGACGGCCCGCCCTGCCGGGTTTGACAGATACACCATTATCAAAAGTAAGGATGGCCAGACCCGAACCACACTGATTTCCCCGGATGTCTGTACCTGTGCCGACTGTCTTGCCGAGATGAAAGACCCCGCAGACCGGCGGTTTGAATATCCTTTCATCAACTGTACCAACTGCGGCCCGCGCTTTACCATTATCCGGGACATCCCTTATGACCGACCCATGACCTCCATGCACCGGTTTGTCCTGTGCGATGACTGCCGAAAAGAGTATGAAAACCCCATGGACAGAAGGTTCCATGCCCAGCCCAATGCCTGTCCGGTCTGCGGCCCCCGGGTGTTTTTAACGGACCATCAGGGGCGGGAAATTCCGGTTTCAACGAATGTGGACCAGACCACCCCTTCCGGGGCCATCATTGCCAGGGCAGGGGAACTCCTTGGCCAGGGCCATATTTTGGGGATCAAGGGGCTGGGCGGATTTCACCTGGCCGTGGATGCCGCCAACCACCGGGCCGTCAACGCCTTGCGGGAAAAAAAGAACCGCCCCCATAAACCCTTTGCCCTGATGGCCCGGTCTGTGGCGGATCTGTCCGCCCATGTCCACATCTCTGCAAAAGAAAAATCGCTCATAGAATCGTTTCACCGGCCCATTGTGCTGCTGGACAAAAAAGACCGCCTGGAAAAAGAGGGTCTGTCCTCTGCCCTGGCGCCCCTTAACACCTGCCTTGGGGTCATGCTGGCCTATACCCCGCTACATTTCCTGCTCCTGGACAAAGGGCCTGCCATCCTGGTCATGACCTCGGGGAACCGGTCCGGGGAGCCTTTGTCCATTGACAATGACGATGCCCTGGACGCTTTTTCCCATATAGCCGATTATTTTCTGCTCCATGACCGGGACATCTATTTCAGGGCTGATGATTCCATTGTCCGGGTTCAGGCCGGACAGCCAAGGTTCCTTAGGCGATCCAGGGGATATGCCCCTTTGCCGGTGGCATTTGGCAGCCCTGAAGACGCTGAGCGAAAGCTGCCTTCAATTATGGGGTGCGGGGCGGGACTGAAAAATACGGTCTGCCTGACCCGGGGAACATCGGCCTTTTTAAGCCAGCACATCGGGGACCTGGAAAACCAGAAGGTCACCGATTATTATTGTCAAACCATTGATCATTTAAAAAAGATTATGGATATTGAACCGGTTCTCATGGCCCATGACATGCACCCGGGGTATTTTTCCACCGAGTATGCCAGGCAGGCCGCCGCGCAGGGGGTAAGGCTTGAGCCGGTTCAGCACCACCACGCCCATGCCGTTTCCTGCATGGCTGAAAACCATTTGAACGGCGAGGTTATTGCCCTTACCCTGGACGGAACCGGGTACGGCAGTGACGGTCATATCTGGGGCGGGGAAATCCTGGTCTGCACCCGGAAAGAATTTTGCCGGAAGGCCCACCTGTCCTATATTCAAATGCCCGGCGGGGATGCCGCGGTGCGTCAGCCCTGGCGCATGGCCGCTTCGGTCCTGTTTCAGGCCTTTGGGCGGCCGTTTCTGGACCTGGACCTTGAGGTTATTAAGGACACGGACCCCAAAAATCTGGAGTTCATCTGCCGGATGATGGAAAAACAGGTGAATTCCCCGTTGACCTCCAGCGCCGGCCGGCTGTTTGATGCGGTCTCCTCCCTGATGGGGATCCGCCACGCCGTCACCCATGAGGGCCAGGCCGCCATGGAGCTGGAAGCGGTGGCGTCCGGGGCCAAGGAGACCATCTCTTACGAATATGCCCTGGAGCCGGCCGGCAATGGCATTGAAATCAACCTGCTGTCCTGTATCCGGCAGATTGTCCAAGACCTGGTCCAGGGCAGGCCCAAAGCCGATATCAGTGCCGGATTCCATGAAACCCTGGTTCAGGCCTTTACGGCAGCCGCCTGCAGGATCAGCCGTGACACCGGTCTTGACCGGGTGGTGCTGTCCGGCGGGGTGTTCAACAACACCCTGATCCTGACCCGGACCCAAAGACTTCTTGAAGAAAACGGACTGACGGTTTATACCCATACCAGGGTGCCCTGCGGGGACGGGGGAATCTGCCTGGGCCAGGTGGCAGCGGCGATGGAAAGGATAAAAGGATGAAAAGGGCCAAATAGCTTAAGGAGCTTGCGTTGGGATTAAAGTATATTGAAGAGTACCGGGACGGGGAACTGGCCAGGGGGTTGATCCGGGCCATCAATGAGGAAAGCACCAGAAGTTTGCGGCTCATGGAGGTGTGCGGCACCCATACCATGTCCATTTTCCGGCATGGCATCCGAAGTGTCCTGCCAACCGGCATTACCCTCTTGTCCGGCCCGGGATGCCCGGTCTGTGTGACCGCCCAGAAAGACATTGACGCCTTTGTGGCCTTTTCAAGAAAAGAAAACCTGATTGTAACCACTTTCGGGGATCTGATGCGGGTGCCGGGCTCCGGGTCCACCCTGGCCAAGGAAAACGCATCCGGGGCGGACGTCAGGATGGTCTATTCCATATTTGACGCGGTTGCGATTGCCAAAACCAATCCGGATAAAGAGGTGGTGTTCTGTGCGGTTGGGTTTGAAACCACCATCCCCACCATTGCCGCCGGCATCCTCGGGGCCATGGATCAGGGGGTAAAGAACTTTTCCATCTATTCGGCCAATAAGCTGACCCCGCCGGCCCTGGCCGCGCTCATGGAAACCGACGGGGTGAACATTGACGGGTTTATTCTGCCCGGCCATGTTTCGGTGATCACCGGGACAACCGCCTATCGGCCTGTATTTGAAAAATACAACATCCCCTCGGTCATTGCCGGATTTGAGCCCGTGGATATCTTAAAGGCTGTCCACATGCTGGTCCGCCAGAATGAAACCGGCACGCCGGCCCTGGAAAATGCCTATGCCCGGGCCGTGGCCGAAGACGGGAATGCCAAGGCCAGAACCATCATGAACCAGGTGTTTGAGGTCTGTGACGCCTCCTGGCGGGGAATCGGCCATATCCCCCAAAGCGGCATGACACTCAAACCGGAATTTAACGCCTTTAATGCCGCCCTGAAATTTGATATGGACCTGCCCGACGTTCCCGAACCCAAAGGGTGTGCCTGCGGTGACATCCTCATGGGATTGAAAACGCCTGAGGCCTGCGCCCTGTACAAAAAAGCGTGTACGCCCATGCATCCGGTGGGGCCGTGTATGGTGTCCAGTGAGGGGGCATGTGCGGCATATTACAAATACAGCTAGTGTTTGAACGAAAAGTCACCCATCTGCTGCGTTGCAGAAAAAATGGCAATCCTCACAACCTTAGAGGTTGCTCCGGTTGCCATTTTTTCTGCGCCTTGCATCTGGGCAACTTTTCGCCCAAACACTGGGCTTCACTAAAACACTAACCATTAACGTTCAGCTGTGAGGAAGGGGGCTAACGGCTAATGGCTAATAGCTTTAAGGAAATAAAATGACTGATGATAAAATATTGCTGGACCATGGGTCCGGGGGAAAGGTGTCCCATGCCATGTTTTCGGATTTGATCCTGCCGTTGTTTGACAACCCGGAACTGGCAAAGCAGGATGACGGGGCTGTCCTGGATGTCATCAAAGACTTTGGCCCGGGGCGGCTGGCCTTTTCCACGGACACCTATGTGGTGGACCCCATTTTCTTTCCCGGCGGGGACATCGGGGACCTGGCCGTTAACGGAACCGTCAATGACGTGGCCATGTGCGGGGCAGTCCCCCTTTACATCAGTACCGGCCTTATCATTGAAGAAGGGTTTTCCCGGAAAGACCTGGCCGCGGTTCTTAAAAGCATGGCCCGGGCCGCCCAAAAGGCCGGTGTTAAAATTGTGACCGGGGACACCAAGGTGGTTCCCCGGGGCAAGGCCGATAAAATTTTTATCAATACCGCCGGAATCGGGGTGATCCCGGACGGTGTGGATGTGTCCGGGGATCAGGCCCGGCCCGGAGACCGGGTCATTGTTTCCGGGACCATTGCCGATCACGGCATCACCATATTGTCCACCCGGGAAGGGCTGGCCTTTGATTCGGATATCACATCCGATTCCGCACCGTTGAACAAAATGGCCCAGGCCCTGATCCAGTCAGAGTGTGACGTCCATGTCCTGCGGGACCCTACCCGGGGCGGCTTGGGGACCACCCTTAATGAAATTGCCGCACAATCCGGCGTGGGAATCCTGCTCAAGGAATCTGCCCTGCCGGTCAAGGGCGCGGTCCGGGGAATCTGCGAACTTTTGGGGTTTGATCCCCTTTATATTGCCAATGAAGGCAAGCTCATCGCCATTGTGCCGGAAAAAGACGCCCAGACCGCCCTTAAGATTATCCAAAAGGACGAATTCGGGGCGGATGCCGCCATTGTCGGCGAAGTGACGGACCAGGATCCGGGCCGGGTTATTCTGGAAACCGGGATCGGGGGCCGGCGGGTGGTGGACATGCTCACCGGAGAGCAGCTGCCCCGGATCTGCTGATAAAAGGAGAACCCTGTAATATGAAAATTGAATCCTACGCCTTTGGCTCCATGGCCATTGACGGCCGGGTTTACCGGTCCGATCTGATGATCATGCCCGATGGCCGGGTTATGGACAACTGGTGGCGAAAGACCAGCCATCTGCTGATCAGGGACGATATTGCCTCCCTGATTCAGGCCGCCCCCAAAGTGATCATTGCCGGAACCGGGGCCAACGGCCTCATGGCCATTGACCCGGCCTTATCCAGAGACCTGGCCAAAAGCCGGATTGAACTTGCGGCCCTGCCCTCTGAAAAAGCCGCAGCCCTGTTCAATGAGACCTGGCAGCCCGACGGCTCTGTAGGGGCCTGCTTTCATCTGACGTGCTGAATAATTGGATATGGGGCCTGGGGACTTGGGATATTCGGAAAGGGTAACCGAAAAGCAACCCAGTGCCACACGCCGGAAAGTTATTTTTTTATTCTACTTATTCCGAATAAACCTAGCAACCCTGAGGACAGAAGCAAAAGCGCTGACGGCACCGGGACCGGATAATATTCAAAGGATGAAATGTTTGCCGAAATCGATATATACCAAATCATATCAGACATGGAAGGATCATAAAATGTTAATCCCATATATCCCGAAAAATTGGAGTAATCAAGGGTGTCGGGGATAATGCCGTCATCTGAAAACGCGTTTCCACCGGCATCGCCAAAAGATAGTAACGCACTTTGTCTGTAAAGATAACATCCGTTTACATCATCGCCCGTCATTGATTCGGCAGGGAGGCTTATTCTATACCAGTCGGCATATGTGCTGTGGTTATCATAAAGGGTAATAAGGCTTTCCCCGGTGCCGGCAGCAGAGTAATAATCCCCGATTGTAATTGTGAGTGAAGTTATGGCATCAACATAGCTCGCTTTGCCCGGATCATCCGGATACCAATCTACTGATGTTGATTCAACTGTATACTCAAGATGGTACAGGTCTCTTGTAGAAAAGGTTCCTGACAATTCAGTAGGAACATAATCAAGGTACCCTTCAATAATAAATTTAACTGGGGTAGCTTCAACATAAACAGTCGTATTGCAAATAAGAATTGCTGAACAGATGAATAAAAATTTCAGTTTGTTTTTTAATAAAGCAATGAATATCATTTGCTCACCTCATTATATTTATTGGGGTCTCATTGGATATGAATTCTCTTATCTAAGAAATAATATTTTTTATTGACAAATAGAAAATCCTTATTTTATTAAGTTTTTATTATAACATCCTAAAAAATATTTCAAATAGAAAGTCAGTGCTGACGCATGAATAAAAAAAGGTTGGCTTTAGTCGATCTAACCACTCCCTTTGGGGGGAGATCCAGCCTTTTTTAATTCAAAAAGGCAGTCCTTCAGACACTGACTATGGCCGAAACGAAAGACGGTCCTTCGGTCCGAACATAGCGTTCCCACCTCTCTGCTTGGGAGAGTGTTTTCGATTACCCGTCCGTCGTTGCCGTCATACTAATCGGAGTTGAAAGGGAGTGGACAGACGATCTTCCAGCCACATGTAATCCAGCCACGGGCCGGACATGGTATCCCGGACTAAACGAATCAGGCCCCGTGCGCCGGTATCTTCAATAATCCTGGCAAGCCGCTGCGAGTATCTGGCCAAAACGTTAAACATATGGCCCAGGCGCATCAAGGCATGATACCCTTTCATGACGTTCCAATCATACGAAAAACAGTGCTCGTACTCATATCCATGATGTTTCTCAACGAGAATACCGGTTTCAATACACCAACGGGAACGGGCGGCTATGTTGCATCGTTCGTGAAGATTAAATCTGTCCAAAGGTTCGCTGGACAACCACACATGACGACTATTTTTCTTTTCCGGTTGACCGCTTTCCCGGCTAACCTCTTTCCAGCTCTCTTTGCATTCAACAACGTGCAGGATTTGACTTTTCTTGCCGTTCGGACCAAACCGGTAGTCAATGGCGTTGATCCACCGAAAAACCTGTTTCCTATTGCCCCATGTGTGTTGGTGGCAGTTTTCTGTATCGAGTGCGGCAAGCGTTTCAAATTCATTCATTACGCTGGGTAGAGCGTCATCTTTCAGTACAATCATGAACTGCCATTTGTTTGTTCGGCAAATTTCTGCCACGGGGCCATTGGCATAAAGCCCATCCAAAAGCACCATAATTTTTAGGGCGGGAAATGCCGCCTTCAGGCAAGAGGCTAACCGGTAAAACGCCTTGAGTTCGCAGTCCTGCTTATCATTAGCGGTATCTCCTTCGGTGTAGCTCAGGATTTCGCTTATCAGCGGAATGCTCATGCCATCGGAAAACGCAAGATTAGCTTCCAGAACATAGACATGATACTGTTTCCTGGTGCCATCCTCTTTCTTGATGTTACGTTCCAGGCACTCTTCATCCCAAAGCCAGTCGCGTTTGAATTTACCTGTACCATCTATGGCAATCGGATAACAGCCATTGACCAGGTACCGTCGAAATTTCTTTTTCCGGATCAGATCTCTGACCAGATCGAGATGAAGCTTCTTGATTTGATTGATATCAATCTTAGACAATAGGCGTTTTAACGTATCATGATGGGGAAGCGTTTCAAGCTCCGGGAAAAAATATTGAAGATTCTTCCAGAACATCGGCCGGCTCATTTCTTTGTTGGCCTCACGGCAAGAAGCCATCTGAAACACAAAGGTCAGTATCCCATAGATCATGAGTGTGGATATTTGGTGTTTTATCTTCTTAGGGTTTCGAGGGTCTTCAATCTTGGCCATACGTTTGAGCAGAATGGGCAGCTTAGCGCGAAAAATACTCATTTTCTCAGCCACGGCCTCATTGCGGATGCGCCCCTCCTGTTCTACACTTTCATATCGGCATTTGCAGTTAGAAATTGTGCCATGAGAGGGCGGCTGAAATCCCCTGGCCTCTTCATCCCGACGTAATTTTCTCTGCTCCTTTTTAAACTGCTTTCTTTTGGCCTTTATCTCCTCACGATTGGGGCGTCGGATAGGCTTGCTCATCCGATCTGCCTCAAAACCTGACGGAAATTATTCACCAGCGGATAAACGAAGATTTTTTTGGGACTGGTCCTGTAACTTCTACCCTGCCGGACAAGCCCCTTTCCGCTGGTCATGCCAAGGTGTCTAAAATTGGCCGCCCGATAGCACGTCCCATCGAAGTGTTGTGGGTCGACAAAGGTCTCCAGCAAAGCCGGCCGATACCCCCAGCTCCGCTCCCAGTCTTGCACCAGATCTCTGACAATTTTACCCAATACGTGACTTGCCAGATACCGGACCTTGACCCACGGAAAAATCAGGAAGCGTCCATTGTTTACAACAAATCCCAAGTTTCTTAAGCGTTCGTTGGTGCTCCAGCCGATCCATCGATCCCTCGGGGTCAGCGCCTTGGCCGCCCCTGAGAACAGCATACATCCCAATATGCGCTCTTGAGCTTGTATCAAATAACGCAGATGACATCCGAACGGCCGCTTGTAGCCAAGATAATGGTAACGGTGCAGGTATTCATTAACCAGTGAGCGTTCTTCCGTGTCTTGTGCGACCCTGACAACGATCGGCCCGATATCCGAAAGCGTGCCCGCTACCTTATCTTGGGGCTGGGTCCTGTCGTCCGCTACCGGCAGTTTCTGTTGAGAGCCCTTTATGGGACCGAGTTTCTCTTTTTCAGGCAACCGTATGAGACCTTGGGACTCCAGTCGCAGAAGCAATTTCCGGCAGGCATCCACCTTGTTCCTACCAGAAGCGGTATACCAGCCCAAATGTTCGCATATTGTATGAGCCAGTTCAGTCTGACTCAAATTCGAAAAGGTCTCTACTGTCTCGCAAATCTGTATAAGCTCTTCGTCTTTAATTTTCCGGCCACATTGGACAATCACGACATCCTCCTCTTCAAATGTAGTGTCTCGATTGGGGGGGCGCTCATTCGTACCCTATGCTACATTATCAAAAGGCCGAAATTTTGTCTATTTAAATTTTGCGACAAAATAATTTTGGATATCGAGCTGCGTCATTGATATCATTGACTATAAATTTTCATGCGTCAGCACTGATAGAAAGTTTAACATGCAAAAGGAGATACTATGGAATCTGTTTTTATGTCATGTGCTGATCAAAATCGTTCTACTGGTCATTATCGTATTCTTTTTATTGGAACCTTTTTTATAACAATACTGTTTGCAATAACTCCCCAAACGATGGCGGCAATATGGTTGAAAGGCAAAACGGCTCCTGTCGTTTCCGGCAATTCTTATTATGGCTATTCGATTGATATAGACGGTAACTATGCAATTGTTGGAGCTTATTTACACGATGTGGACTATGGCGGTCCCTCATTGTCAGATGTTGGCAGAGTATGGATTTTAGAAAAGACAAATGGGGCATGGACTGACTCAAATTACCTTGAACTTGAAAGAGATGATCCCGGCAATGAGTACGATGAGTTCGGAAGATCCGTTGCAATTAGCGGCAATTATGCCGTTGTCGGTGCTCCGGGTCAAAGAAGTGGTTCTATCCAAGGTACAGGGGCTATTTATGTATTTTATAAAAATGGAGATTCATGGGATGAAATGCAACAAATTAGAGCATTCACTACTAAGGAAGATGCACAATTTGGCCATACTGTTGATATCTATGAAAACTATCTAATTGTCGGAACTCCCCACAAACATACGGTCCACTTTTATGAATTAGTAGGAGACTCTTGGACACTTAAAGATGCAAGAACTGTATCTGGTATTTTTGGTACCTCCGTTGCTATAAGTAACGGCTACGCAATTGTTGGCGACCCCAGCGATGATACTCATGGAGACTATGCCGGAGCCGCCTACATATTTAAGAGAAATGATTCAACCGGACGATGGGCCCAACAAACACCTCTTTTATACCCCAATGGTGATTGGAGTCCACAGACATATGATCGATTTGGCATATCTGTTTCAATAGACGGGGATTATGCCATTATAGGTGCTAATCCACCGGATAAAATTGGTGATGAATACTTGTTGCTTCAGGGCAGCGCATATATTTTCAAAAGAGATGACAATGAAACATGGACACAGCACAGTACATACCTTTATGACGAAGAGGATAGTGATCCGGGGGGAAATAATTTTGGCGGTTCCGTATCTATCAACGGTCGTTATGCCGTGGTCGGGGCTTCAGGAGACAATGAGCAGGGAACAAATGCCGGAGCCGCTTTTTTTTTTATATGAAACACTACCCCGTAAAAAGGGAATAGAATTCCGTTGGTTTATGGGTTTGCCCCAAAACATTTTGATTAGCGTTACAATTTTTTAATATCCAATCGATAATATTTCCCGTTTGGTTAATATCTCAAGCACAGAAGATAGTTTCTTAAATCATCAGTAGTGGTCAGTTTACTTAAATAAGTTTTATATACGTAGTTCCCCTGGTGGGGACTAACAGTTCGTTGTGCAAAAAACCGACCAGTCATGTTATATTCGCGCTCTAAGGCTTCATTTCAACATCCGACTTTTTATTACTGAGTCAATAATCAATTTATCTGTTGTACGCCTCTAAACAATATCGGTACAAAACATGTTGCTAAGTTATTCAGCTTTCACACGGTACAAGTTTCATTCCTAATTCATCCGCCTTTCTTGCCAAATTCTTCAACATTCTTTGCTTATTGGGTTTGCTTAAATAGTCCTCGCCAAGGTCTTTATAAATGTCCCCGTTTTTGATGATGCTGTAAATAGCTTTTGCTATCCTGTGGGCTATGGCAACAATCGCTTTTCTGGCACCCCGCCTTGACTTCAGCTTATAATATTTGGCCTTGTAGTACGAGCCCTTCTTTTTAATTGCAGCCCATGCAGCCTGCACTAAAATCGTTTTGAATGGATGATTTCGAACCGCGTTCCGGCCGCTTTTCCTTTTACCCGCGCTTTCATTGTTTCCCGGGCACAATCCGGCCCATGCAACAAAAGCAGACATGCTTTCAAACTCATTCAATGTGACCCCGACTTCTCCAAGAATGGATTGCGCTGACTTTTTATCGATCCCGGGAACTTCATCTAACCTTTTCAGTAAATTTTCATAGTCGAGGGTAAGTAATTCCAATCTATCATCAATTTGTTCAATCTGTTTTTGAAACATCTCAATGGCCTCCATCATGCCAATCAGTTGGAATCGATGATGATCTTTAAAATATCCATGGAGGCTTAAATATAATTCAGGAATTTTCTTTTTAAGCCCTCCTTTTGTGCATTCCTGGACCTTTTCCAAAGTCACTTCACCGTTTTTGCATAACAAATCAATGAGATTCAAACCGGTAAGCCCGAACAAATCAGAAACAACAGAATCAATTTTAATATTTGCCGTGATAAATAATTTATGAACACGTCGCTTATAATCAGCCAGAGATTCTGTATATGTTTTTCGTAATCGGCTTAACTCACGCCATTCACGAACATGTTCAGGGGGAATAAAACTACCTTTTACCAACCCATGACGAAGCAGTCCTGCAAGCCATTTACTGTCACAGATGTCTGTTTTTCTGCCTGGAACATTTTTAATATGCCTGGCATTCACCAAAACAACCTCCATCGTACCTTCAATGGTGTTATAAACCGGATGCCAATATACCCCGGTACTTTCCATTGCCACTACAGGACAGCTGTTTTCAATCAACCACATTTTCATTTTTTGCAAATCTTGAGTAAATGATGAAAATTCTCGAATCTTATGCTGTTCTTTCCCATTACCATCAACAGTGATTAAACAGGCTGAAATTTTGTCTTTGTGAACATCCAAACCACAACAAATTGGGTGAACAATTTGGATTAATGTGCTATTTTTTGATCCCTTGGTCATAGCTATCTCCTTATATTTTTCTTGGTCGAAAAA
Organism: uncultured Desulfospira sp.; assembly: GCA_963663165.1. Taxonomy (GTDB): domain Bacteria; phylum Desulfobacterota; class Desulfobacteria; order Desulfobacterales; family Desulfobacteraceae; genus Desulfospira. Next base: position 4,132,657 of record OY760175.1, read on the forward strand.
AAAATTGATAGCTATGACCTTTTTTCAAAATTTGCAAGTGTTTCATGCTTCGTTGTGTCCGCTAGGACATGGGGGTTATATGAAATAACCGAAAATGGGTGGCAATTCAAAGAAAAATTTGTGCTTTCAAACGACGCCCCACAAAGTTTTATGGGGATTTCAGTTGCAACGGATAAAGGCAATGTTTTAATAGGGGCACCTGACTATGGTGACAAAGTCGGAGCCGTTGTATCCTTTTCATTTGACTTTGATGATGATTTTGATGTTGATGGATTGGACTTAAATGCGTTCATTACAAAATCACCCACCATTAAGCCGTTACCGGATGGATATATTACCCATCTTCAGCTTTTACCGGAGTTTTTCGGGCATAACCTGGAAACGATTGAACAGACGGCATCCGTTCTTCAAGCAAGTGAAAGTATAAGTTTGGCAGCCAGTATAATGAGCGATAATATTGCTGCCTCAATCACCCAGGAATCCCAGGACGACGAAATTTTGATTGAAGATTTTAGTATCAAAGAGGTAAGCTGGGCTTCCTCCAATGGTCAAGCCGGATTCGCAACCGGTGAATGGGAATGGCAAATTGACGAGATTCACCTTGATTCCGGCACGAATGTTATAAATTTATTTGTTACGGATGCTTTTGGCAACACTGCAGAAAAAGAAATTCAAGTGGTTTATAATGAAATTTTAACGGAAGACGGAACAAGACTACAGGAACAATGGGCCCGCAGATTAACCTACGAATTCAACTTTGATGAGACGGATACTGAGAACACACTAAGAACGGCGGCAGATATAACCATCTGGCTCTGGCCGGATAAGATCATTATGACTGATGATTATTTAAACCCTGTTAATGTTGATAGTGACCGGATCACCATAGAGGAAGGGGTTCAATATCACTGGGGCATGGAGTGTGATGATTCCAATAAAAATATTCTTTACCTGGATCTTCCTTCTGATGAACGGTAATGATATGACAATTTTTAGAATTGCCATCCGTTATACAATGTGTATAGATTAAAAGTCCGAATGTAATTTTATAGAAACCTGATTTTTATGGATTCAGGATATACATTCATGATTGAAACAGAAAAATATTTGCCCAACAAAACGCTCCAACCGATCCGGGGGCCTTTCGACTTTTCGAAAGTCCTTGATTTGCAGATGGGGTTGGCTTTTACAACGTACTCGGCAAATTTTCCCCCGGTCGACTGAACACCCCAATATATGGAAAACCCCAACTCCAAAACCTTTGTTTTCTGCCCCTCATGCGGCCACAAAGCGCTTTTTCCCCGGTCCCTGAAATCTTTTCAATGCCGGGAATGCGGATTTTTATTCTACATAAACTGCGCTGCGGCCGCCATGGCCCTGATTTTTGATGACCAGGGCAGGCTGTTGATTACTTACAGAAAAAGAGAGCCTGCCAAGGGAAAGGGGGATCTTCCCGGCGGGTTCATTGAGCCTGGTGAAACCGTTGAGCAGGGGCTTGCCCGGGAAATCAAAGAAGAGCTGAACCTGGATGTCCTGTCTCTTGAATACCTGTGTTCCGCCGCCAATTTCTATCCTTACGCTTCCGTGACATATCCCATCACCGACATGGCGTTTATCTGTAAGACCAACGGGTTTGACCATATGTCGGCCAATGACGACATCACCGGATATGAATTTGTGGATCTGCCCAGCTTTGACCTGAACACCTTTGGCATGGCATCCCCTAAACGGGTGGTGGAATTCTACTGCCGAAAGTTCCTGAAACCGGATTCGGATCTTAGCGGCTAACAGCTAAAAGCTAATGGCTAACGGCTATTATAAAACAGGACATTATAATGACAACACACCCCATCATTCAGACCGTTCTCAATCAGCAAACGTACTTTAATTCTCTGGCCACCCGGTCTTATGATTTCAGGGTCAGGCAGCTTCAGACGCTTAAGCAGGGAATTTTAAAATTTGAAGCTGAATTTACCCGGGCGTTGAAACAGGATCTGGGCAAGCCTGAGTTTGAGTCCTATGCCTCGGAGATCGGGTTCAGCCTTCATGAGATCGGCTTTACCATCAAACATTTGAAGAAGTGGATGCGGCCCAGACGGGTGAAAACCCCCTTGCTCTGCCAGCCGGCATCCAGCCGGATCCACTACACCCCCTTAGGGGTCAACCTGATCATTGCCCCGTTCAATTATCCGGTGGGCCTGACCCTCGGGCCTTTGACCGCCGCCATTGCCGCCGGCAATACAGCGGTCCTGAAAACCTCCGAGTTGACCCCTCATTGCAGTGCCGTGATCCGGAAGATGATTGAAGACGGCTTTGATCCGGCATATATCGCCTATATCCCGGGGGAAATTCCTGAAACCACCCTGTTGCTGGAACAAAAATTCGATCATATCTTTTTTACGGGCAGTCCCAGGGTCGGGGCCATTGTCATGCAGGCCGCCGCAAAAACCCTGACCCCGGTCACCCTGGAGCTTGGGGGAAAGAGCCCGTGCATTGTCCATTCAGACGCCCGGCTGAATATCGCTGCCAACCGGATCGTATACGGCAAATTTTTTAACACGGGCCAGACCTGCATTGCCCCGGATTATGTGCTGGTCCATGAAACCGTGGCCAAGGATTTCCTTAAGGCCTTAACCCACCGGATTACCCGTCTTTACGGCAAAGATCCCCTGTCCTGCCCCGACTACGGCCGGATCGTCAATCAAGGCCATTTTAAACGGATCATGGCCCTTATTAACCCCGACAAAATCGTTGTCGGGGGGCAGCATGACGAAAAAGAGCGGTTTATCGCCCCGACGGTGATGGCCAATGTCACCCTGGATGACAAGGTCATGGCAGAAGAAATTTTCGGTCCGGTGCTGCCGGTGTTAACCTATACCCGGTTTGACGACATTTATAATATCATTGGAAAACTTCCCAGCCATCCATTGGCCTGTTATCTGTTCAGTGAAAGCAAAAAGGTGCAGGAAGAAGTGATGTCCCGTATCCCGTTCGGCGGCGGATCCATCAACCACTGCCTTCAGCATTTTATCAACCCGCACCTGCCGTTCGGCGGTATCGGGGAAAGCGGCATGGGCAGTTATCATGGGGTTGAGGGGTTTGAACGGTTTTCGCATAAAAAGAGCATTCTTAAAGCAGGCTCAATAATCGACCTGCCCCTTGGGTATCCCCCGTACAAGAAAAAGCTGGGGCTTTTAAAACGGTTCATGAGATGAGACCATGCTGATCGCATACAACTTGGCTATAGGTGGGGTCAATATTGATAATGAGGATAATAATGTATAAAATGGGGACTTGGGATATGGGATATGGGACTTGGGTAGGCCGTGGATACTGCAATCCCCAGGTCCCATATCCCAAGTCCCAAGTCCAATTTTTTGGAGATGATCCTTATTTCCCATTCCGGAATGGATTGCTTTTTTACATAACGATTGCCCTGGAGATGAGGCGAAAAAAACGGCGGCAAAGAAAGGCTTCTTTGCCGCCGTGAAATGACAACAGGGGTTACAAGAATTGTTTATTGCCAGTATTTTTGAAGGTACTTTCTTTCCAGAAGAATAATGGACTGTTCATCCACCTGCCCGCTGTTGACCTTGAATTTGATCAGGTCGTCCCGGTAAGGAATTTTTCTCGGGCTTGAAAACTGGAAGGTCTGGCTCCTGTCCTTGGTAATGATGACGTAGTTATAGGTTTGATTGCCGCTGTCGTAAACCCGCTGGGTCATTACCCCCTCAAAGGACCCCTGGCCGGCCATGGCGGCCTGGCCGCCCTGGACTCCGAGCTGTCCGCCGGTCCCGAGCCCGCCCTGTACCGTCTGGGCCTTGTATGATTTAACCGCCCGGATCAGATTGTTCATGGAGTCGGTGAAGGCCGCTACAATAACCTTGCCTTCCGGGGTTCTTGAATAAGCCCCCACCGCACCGCCGGCACTGTGGCCGAACATGCCGCCCAAAAGGTTAAAGTCAGTGTTCCGGGCGCTGCCTTCAGCTGCGGCCAGCTGAACACCGGAACGGTTTTCGATCAGGGTGATCATGGTGCTGGCATCGCTGGTCTTGAATCCGCCGGCAACGGCGCCGGCAACGGAGCCAAGCAGCCCCCCCACCACGGCACCGGCCCCGCCGGTATCGTTTGAGCTGAAGGTAATGCTGGGGGTGGCCGTATAATCGGCGGCAACGATCTGTCCTTTACCGAAGTTAGACCCGCTGCGCATTTCCCCTGACTGCATCAGCTGACGTTCCTGCATCATCTGGTTCATGGCCTTTCCACGCTCGACCACCACAAAACAGTTGGACTGCTGGGCCAGAAGCCGGATAACCGGAATCGTTGACGGCAGTCTTAAGTCGCTGGTCAAATGCTGATACCAGGATTCCGACTGATCCTCATAAATGGCCAGGGTCCCCAGTGAGGCATCGCAATGCTCCAAGCCGGCATTGGCATTCTGGGCATTGGCCCCCCCGGCAGAACCGGTGGCCGTGGTCTTTGCCGACTGTGACCCGGTCTGCATGGAGGACATACACCCGGAAACGAACAACAGGGTTAAAACACAACATAGCGCTATTCCGTATCCAGATATTTTTCTAGTCATTTTCATCTCCTTTTTTCTCCCTTTATTGAAAATGCCGTTAAATTTTATATGAAAGCCTCACTAACATATTGAAAAGACCTCCATTACTCGTTGTGGGCGGTGCCTGGTTGGATAACCAAGGCGGCCCGTGGCCGTTTTATGAAACTTGGGGCCAAATTCGGGGCGAAAGTTTCGATACTTTGTTATGGACAAAGCGGGTTCTAAAATCCAGTCCGTCCGGGACGGGTATTCATAATCATTAAGCGAACAAATTATTTTAGGATAGAGATTTCCTTTTTGTCAAGCAGATGATCAAAATTGTCAAAATCCTTTATTCTGCGCGGCAGCAGAAAGGGGGGCTATTGAGTTCCCGGCCCAAGGCGAAGGCCGGTGTTTTTTCCTTTATTATGGATTCCTTTTCTGATTTGTGTGTGTTTCCCTTCTTTAAACCCCTGGTTATAAGCGGCGCTTGAATGGCGGTAAGAGGTCCTGCGCCGGGAGATGCGGGGAAACACCCGGTTCATTTCGGCCTGGATCTTTCTGGTCATGGATAAAGACAGGGATTGAGATACTTCCATAATCGCCCTGGTCTCCCCGGGATCAACCCGCACAGGGGCTTCACAGGAGGGGGTTAATGTTTTTTTGATGCCTTGTGTAAAGCCGACATAAAAGGAGACCTCATCTTTTCTGGTATACCCCCAAAGGGACCGGTTTTCCTGCCACAGCCGGGTGCCGGTTTCCAACAGGTAATGGTAGACATATTCAGCTATTTTTAAGTTTTCCGGCAGGCCGAACAGCACCATTGCCTGGTAAGACTGCTGATCCCTGGCATCATATTGTTTGGAAAGAACGGGATGGACGTAGTAAAACTGGCTGAGAATATGAAGGATCCCTTTTTGCAGCCGGGTAACCTGTTTTTTCTTATGGGTAATGACCCGGTATCCGGCGCGGCTTTGTTCAAACCGGGCTTCATCCATAAACAGGTCCAGGTTGTGTTTGTGAATCAGTTCATTGGCTTTCCTGGAGGCCGCCCTTGCCTCGTTTTCGTTATCAGACTGTGCCAAAGAGAGCAATTTTTGAACCGTTTGGATCATTTTATCGGCCTGGAATGAAACCCCCTTTTCTGGCTCAAGCATGTCCCGGGGTATTTTTCCTGAGGAGCGGATAAAATCCGGGTGGACCCCGAGGATCTGACAGGCCTTTTTAAACCGGGGGCCGTGGCCGCCGTCTTCATTCATAACCTGAGAAACATACTGGTGGGCCATTTCATGCTTTAACACCTCAACCACCACATGCCAGGGATAGGTTTTAATTAAATGCCTTGATATGGAAAGGGTCTTTGAAGCCGGCGCCCACTGGCCGAAACAGGTTTTTGAATCCGATATCCGGAAAAGGGGCGGCGCCATGCCAACATGGTGATTCCAGCAGATTTCCTTAAATTCCTCCAAAAGCCTGCCGGCCCATGCCGTTTCCCGGGAAAAAACCGCTGTCATAAATTATACCCCCCTTGACCCTTAGGATGATGGTGTTCAGTGCCCGTTTTATCGCTATACCTGTCAGGGGTCAATACATCGGGGCATAACCTGAAGATTCGCAGCATCGGGTCTCCTGCGGTTAAATTATTAAATTTATACATAAAAACATATGGTTAAATATTGGATCGGTTAGATGAATGGGGCCCGGCGAGCCAAAATTTCAAAACTTGACCAGACGCCGCCATTTCTGTATATACAGTGTTTTTTTAGGCTCTTGCATGAAATGGGAAAAGGTCTTGTTTTCATCCCGAACCTAAACAGACAGGAGGGGTGATGGGTTTTCAAGTGTTTTCCATTTTTTTTAATGTGGTCTGTCCGGTATTTTCCCTGGTGCTTATCGGTTATTTGTTAGGGCCCCGACTGGGCATCCAGTACCAGTCCTTGTCCCGGACCGCATATTATATTCTGGTTCCTGCGTTTATCTTTAATTTACTGGGCCACATCCATATTGACCCGACCACCATTGGCCGGATGGTCATCTGTATTGGATCGGTTTATATTATTACCGGACTGATCGGCTATTTTCTTGCAAAACTGATTGGATACGACCGGAAAATGGCCGTGGCGTTTCTGATGAGCTGCATATTTGGGAATGTGGGCAATTACGGGCTTGCCCTGACCGGCTTCCGGCTTGGGGATGCGGCCATGGAAAGTGCCACGGTTTATATGATAGCCGTGAACACCATATCTTTTTCTTTGTGTGTTCTTGCGGCCAGCTGGCTGAGCAAGGGGGAGGCCGGGGCCTTGAAAAGCCTTGTAAAGACACCGGGCATTGCCGTGGTGCCCATCGCCCTGATGTTCCCTTTTACCGGGACCCAGCCGCCGGTTATGGTTGAGCGCATCACATCCCTTCTTGGGGATGCCATGATCCCGGTCATGCTGCTGGTCCTGGGGCTCCAGCTCAGGGAATCCGGAAAGCTGTCTTTTGGAAAGCCGGTCCTGGCCGCCTGCGGCATCCGCCTGGTTGCGGGGCCGGCCCTGGCCTTTGCCCTTTTCCCCATCATGGGCCTTACCGGCCTTCATGCCTCCGCCGGTATCCTCCAGGCATCCATGCCGACGGCCGTCCTTACCGCCATCATTGCCGTGGAGCATGATGTGCTGCCTTCCTTTGTGACATCGGTTGTCTTTGCCAGTACTCTGCTGAGCCTGGTCAGTCTGACGGTTGTTATGCTTTTGTTGTAGGCCGTTTACCCCTGTCCGAGAAAAATGGCCTGGTCCCATACCCTTTGGGCCATACGGATGGTGGCCAGGTCCACCATGCGGCCGTCCACGGCGACGGCGCCCCTGGATTGGGCTTGTACGGCATCCAGAATCTGCCTGGCCCGCTGAATCTCATCTTTTGAAGGGGTAAACATCTGGTTGACCGTGTTGATCTGGTCAGGGTGAATCACCCATTTGCCGTCACACCCGATGGCCCTGGCCAGGCCGGCTGACTTTTTCAGGCCCCGGGGGTCTTTAAAATTGCCATAGGGGGCATCCAGGGCCAAAAGCCCCCGGGCCTTGGCGGCCATGACCATGCGGCTGATGGGAAAATGCCACCGGTGGCCCGGGTAGACCTGTTCCTCATTTTCCCCGTGGCCGGACAAGGAGATGAGCCCGGCACCGATACTGGCCTGGTAATCGGCAATGCCAAATGCCAGGGAAGACAGCCTTGAACAGGCGCCGGCAATTTCCCGGACCCGCTCAAGCCCCCGGGCCGTCTCGATACAGGCCTGGATTTGAATTTTTCTTTGTTGCCCCAATGCCATTTCAATCCCGTCCAGGAGCCGGCTCACAAAATGGATATCTCCCTCATGGTTTACCTTGGGCACCACAATGGTATCCAGCCGGTTGCAAGCCCCCTGGACCACCTGGATTAAATCCTGATAGGCAAAGGGCGTCTCCACGCTGTTGATGCGAAGATGTACGGTTTTGCCGTTAAAGTCCAGCGAGGCAATCGACGCCGTAACGATGTTGCGGGCCGCCCCTTTCTGGTCAACGGGCACACTGTCCTCCAAGTCCAGCATAACCGCGTCGGCATTGGAGGCCGCTGCCTTGGCATGCATCTGTTCCCTGTGTCCGGGAACGGAAAGTGTGGTCCGGCAAGGCCGGTTCATAATTTTGTTATCTTCCATCGGGGCACCTTATCGCGTATCTGAAGAATCAAAAAGAATTGCCGGCATCTGCTCCACAAAGGCACGGATTTCATCCCTGACTTTCCGGTAACAGTCCAGCTGGGCCTGCCGGTCTCCGCCTTTTCCGGCGACTTCTTTGGCCATCTGGGGCGGGTCATCAAAACCGGCATGGATTTTTCGGCACGTTGCCGGAAAATAGGGGCAGGACTCCTTTGCATGATTACAGACCGTGACCACCACATCCAGAGGGGACTTTCTAAATTCATCCACGTGTTTGGACCTATGGCGGGCCATGTCAATGCCGGCTTCGGCCATGACCGCAACCGCATCCGGGTTCAGCCCGTGAATTTCAACCCCGGCTGAAAACGCCTCTATTTTGTCCGGTTTCAAGGCGTTGCCCCAGGCTTCGGCCATCTGGCTGCGGCAGGAATTTCCCGTGCATAAAAATAAAATTTTAATTTTACCATTTTTAGAGGTCATTTTACCCCCTTGAAGTCTAATTCTGGTTGGAAAACGCTCATGGGTTGACATATCCACAATCCGGTTCCCAATGTCAATCTCAAATTCGACCACGCCCGGCTTGACTTCACGCCGGGGTTTGCATAAAACGGACAGGATCATCAATAAAAATTTTTTTTGAAGGGAGGGGAAAAATGAAAAAATGGCTGCTTTTTGCCGTGATGCTGCTAATTGCCGCTGCCCCGGCAGCCCCGGCGAAAACCATTAAACTCGGGGTGGTCACCAAACCGGGGTCTGCCCAAAACATTGTTGCCGATAAATTTAAAGAACTTTTAGAGGAACGCTCCAGCCAGGCGTTTACCGTTAAAATTTTTCACTCCGCCGCCTTAGGCAATGAAACGGAAATCCTCCAGCAGCTCCAAATGGGGACCATTGAGCTTGGCATCATCACCGGCGGCCCGTTTGATACATTTGACCCCATTGTCCGGGTCATCAACTATCCCTTCCTGTTCAAAGATTATGCCCAGGCCGATGAAATTCTGGACGGCCCCCTGGGGCAGGAAATATTGAAAAGTCTGGAAACCTCCGGCTTTAAAGGGCTCTGTTTTTCTGAAAACGGGTTCCGGAACCTGACCAACAACAAGCGGCCCGTAACCGGCCCCGACGATGTCAAAGGGTTGAAAATCCGGGTTATGTCTTCGGCCCTGCACAAGTCCATCTGGCAGGCGTTGGGGGCCAATCCAACGCCCATGCCCTGGCCCATTTACACGGAACTGGAACAAGGGGTCATTGACGGCCAGGAAAACCCCCTCTGGGTTATGGAAGTGTATAAATTTTATGAAATTCAAAAGTACATTACCCTGACCCGCCATGTCTATTCCCCCCATATTGATGTGGCCTGCCTGTCCTGGTTCAACAGCCTTTCTTCCAAAGAAAAGGAATGGATAACCAGGGCCATGAAAGAGGCGGCCGCATTCCAGCGCAAGGCCAACCGGGAAAAGAATGCCGGCCGTCTGGCCCTGCTCAGGGAAAAGGGGATGGCCATAGTGGAAACGCCGGATATTCAGGCCTTCAGAAGCCGGGTGGCCGGCTTGAAAGATATGGAATTGTACCGGGAAGCCAGGGTGAAGGATCTGCTGGAAAGAATACTCCAAACCACTAAATAATCAGTTGATGGAATTTTTAAAAAAACTCAGCCGCCGAACAAACCAGGCTGTTGAAATCCTGGTCAGCGCCATGGGGATGGCCATGGCCACCATCGTGGGGGCCCAGGTGTTTTCCCGGTATGTCCTGAACCATTCGCTTTTCTGGTCTGAAGAACTGGCCCGGGTCCTTCTGATCGGGCTGACCTTTTTCGGTGCCACCGTGGCCTATTACCGGAAGGCCCACCCCGGGGTGGACGGGGTTTACCGGCGGCTGCCGCCCCTTGGCCGGAAATGGGCAGACATTCTGGTCACGGTTTCAGGCATTGGCCTTTTCTGGATCATGATCACCAGGGGCATTGCGTTTTCCTGGTTTGTCCGGCTTCAGATCACCCCGGCGCTTGGGCTTCCCAAATGGGTGGTCATGACCATTGTCCCGGTCTCAGGCCTGGTGTTCATGATCCACGGCCTTTCCTTTCTATTCCAGGATATCATCGGCCCCAAAACAAACGGAAACCGGCCATGACCACGGAGCTGCTGATCCTGTCCCTTTTTTTTCTCTTCGTCATTAATACGCCCATCGCCATTGCCATCGGCAGTGCCTCGGCCCTGGCCATCGCCATCCAGGGGGACTTTTCCCTGATGATGATCGTCCAGCGCATGGTTTCAGGCACAGACTCCTTTCATCTCATGGCGGTCCCCCTGTTCATGTACGCCGGGGTGATCATGGAAAAGGGCGGGATTTCTAAAAGGCTCATTGATTTTGCCAATGCCCTGACCGGATGGCTGCCCGGCGGGCTCGCCGCGGTCTCCATTGTATCGGCGATGTTTTTTGCCGGGATTTCCGGGTCTGCCGCCGCTGACGCCGCCGCCGTGGGCGCAATTTTGATTCCGGCCATGAAAAAATCCGGATACCCGTCGGATTTTGCCGCCGCAGTTCAGGCATCGGGCGGTTCCCTTGGGGTGGTGATTCCTCCGTCCATTCCCATGATCATCTTCGGGTTTCTGACCGGGGCGTCCATCAGCCGGCTCTTTGCCGCCGGGATCCTGCCCGGGCTGCTCATCGGCACCTCCCTGATCGGGGTCTCCACCTTTATGGCCTGGAAAAACAAATATTCCCCGGATACCGCTTTTTCCTTAGCCCGTATCGGGCGGACCTTTCAAAGGGCTATTCCGGCGTTAGGCGCCCCCATTATTATTCTCGGGGGGATATTGTTCGGCGTGTTTACGGCCACGGAATCCGCTGCTGTGGCCGTGTTTTACGCCTTGTTTGTTTCCATGGCCGTATACCGGAAAATAACCGTCAAAGACATTTTTCCCATTTTCAAACAGGCCTCGATAACCGCATCTGTAGTCATGTTCATCATTGCCACGGCCTCGGTTTTTTCCTGGGTCGCGGCCATTGAAGAAATCCCTGAGAGCCTGGCCGGCGGTCTTTTAGGAATATCAAACCAGCCCGAAGTTCTCCTTGTTTTGATCAATCTGGTGTTGCTGGCGGCCGGAATTTTCGTTGAAACCACGGCGGCCCTGATCCTGCTGGTTCCCATGATCACGGCCATGCTGCCCTCTTTGGGGATTGACCTGATTCAGCTGGGCGTAATCGTGGTTACCAACCTGGCCATTGGCATGCTCACCCCGCCCATGGGAATCTGCCTGATTGTTTCCAGTTCCATTTCAAAGGATTCCATCGGGCGGGTCGGGGTCCGGGTTTTGCCCTTTCTTGGTGTGCTTCTGATGGATCTTTTGATCATCACCTTTTACCCGCCCATGACCATGTGGCTTGCCGGATTGATCGGCAATTGACCTTTTGTCCGGTCAGGGGCATCGCAATACGGGTAAAAAACGGAGACCGGAACAAGGGAGACCGGAGACCGGATGCCGCGCATTTTTAAGGGGGGGGCATTCCGGGCTCCTTAAGCTTTATTTATGATAAATTACGGGTCATCAGAATGAATGACCCAACAGGAGACATCTATGCCATACGTGAATATCAAGATAACCGATGAAAAGGTAACCAAAGAGCAGAAACTTAAACTGATCCAGGGCGCGACCCGGTTGCTGGTGGATGTGCTGGGAAAGAACCCGGCCACAACCGTGGTGGTGATTGATGAAGTCAACACCGACAACTGGGGGATTGGTGGGGAGTGTGTTACCGAACTGCGGAAAAAAAGATGAGACTGGCCCTGATCCAATGCGTTACGCTGCCGCCCCGTCTCACGGCCCCAAGCGGTGATATTCCCCAAATGTTTGACGATTTTTTCAATACCGCACCCCGAAAGGTTCACCTGGATATTTATGATGCCCGGAAAGGGGATTTGCCAGACCCGGATGCACCGGTGGACGGATTTATTTTCCCGGGCTCCACAGCCTCTGTTTACGACGGCAGCCCCTGGATTGGGGCCACCCTGGCGTTCATCCGTACCCTGTTTCGTAAAAAAAAGAAAATTCTGGGGGTCTGTTTCGGCCACCAGCTTATTGCCCAGGCCCTGGGCGGTTCAGTGGCCAAGTCTCCCAAAGGATGGGGGATTGGTGTTCAGGCCGTTTCAATCCACCGGGCGGCGGCCTGGATGGACCCGTTGGTCAATACCGCCCATTTGATGGTCAGTTATCAGGACCAGGTCCAAAAACTTCCCCCGGGGGCAACCCTCCTGGCAGGCAATGCCCATTGTGATGTTTTCATGTTTTCCATACAGGATCAGGTCTGGGGCATACAGGGCCACCCGGAATTTACCAGGCCCTTTGCCCGCGCCCTCTATCAATCGCGGGAAAAGAGCCTTGGCAAAGCGGCGGTTGCCCATGCAGTGGAAAGTCTTGATCAGATTGTTGACCAGGCCTTATGGGCAAGGTGGATCTGCCAGTTTTTTGATCCGGCACCGGCTTGATAGTTTAATCCCCAAAGGCCGGGGAGCATTATAGTGACAGGACTGAATTTTCCTCACCCGGAAAAGGTGACGGCAAATGGGCATCCGCTGTATCGTCGTTGACCCACCGGCCATTATCAACCAGATACCGAAACTGATAGGATTTGTCTTTTTTCAGATCCTTCACCAGTGAGAAATCCCCGTTTTTTAATTTTTTCATGGGCTCGGCTTTTTCGTCCCAGTTATTGAATTCGCCGACAATATAAACCTTATCGGCTGTTCCGATCTGCTTTTTTTCCAGCTTGAAGCTGACCCGGCAGACATCTTTGGTTTTAAAATACTGCTTCTTTATCATGATAGCCTCCCTCGTGAATCTTTTTCTTGAACTCGTTTCGTAGATTTTTAACAGGGTCCGGATATGCCCTGCCAGAATTCCTCCTGTGTTCCTCAGGTGTTTGCAGGCCCGGCCCCGACAGGATATGGAATGGGACAGGCCAGCCTTATGGTTTAACCCTGTTGGAACTTACTTTATTGCAAAGACAGGTGAAATGTCAATATTTTCTGTGATTCTAACAATCCTAACCGTTTTTTATTAAAGGATTTTTGGGGACGGTCAGGCCCTGAAATCAAGCCCCATCTCAATTCGTTCCAGGACTTTGGGTTTGTCTTCGGGGAACTGGTATCCTTCGTAATCGTGGCTAAAGACCAGGCTGCCGTCCGGGGTCCGCCAGTGGTTTCCGGCATGGTCAAAGCAGACCCGGGAGGTGACATCAAGGGCGGTGACCATTTCTTTGATTTCTAAAAGCTGCTCCCGGTTGGAAAGAAGTTTAAGCTGCCCTTTTTTGACGGTTTCCTGAACCGGGGTGCCGGCAATGACCCGGAAAGGCCGGGACCTGATGTAATGGGGGTTGATCTGGTTTAACACCGCTGCCGTGTTCCGGGCATGGCCGTGGGTTTTCTCTTTTCCCCCAAGGCCCGGCATCCAGTATTCCGAGATCTGGAATCCCGCCGCCATAGCCTTTTGGCCTCCCTCAATGAGCCCCCGGGGGGTTACCCCCTTTTTGACTTGCTTGAGCAGGTCCGGGTCTCCGGTTTCAAGCCCTAAATGGAGCCGGTCAAGGCCGGCCTTCCGGATCTGGATCAGGTGGTCAAGACTGCGTTGAACCAGGGTCCTGGACCGGGCATAGGAGGTGATCCGCGTAATGGAGCCAAAGGTGGTTTTTAAATATGACAAGGCCCCGGCCAGGTCATCGGGCTTCATGATCAAAGAGTTGGCATCCTGGATAAAGGCCGTGGTTCCGCCGGCCATAAGCCAGTGAACCAGCATGGCAAATCCATGGTGGTATTCCAGTTCCGGCGCCTGTCTCATGAGGCTGATGATCCCCTCCCGGCAAAGGGTGCCGGGGCTGCCCGCCGTTTCTGATGCGGCAAAAAGGTCTTTGGCAAGCCGTGCCATGGCATCAATATCGGCCTGGATTTCGCCCAGTGTCCGGACCTCAAATTTAACGGTTTTGTACATGGCGCAGAAGGTGCAGTGGTTCCAGGGGCAGTTCCGGGTAAACCGGACCAGAAGAGAATCGCTTCCCCCTTCGCTGGGGGGCCGGTATATGCCGGTTTCAAACGGGTATGGATTCATGGTTTTTTTCCTAACTGGCCGCATCCGGCCGATACGGACCGGCCCTTGCTCCATCGTTTAATGACAAAAATTTTAAGGTCCGTAAGCTGTTGCGCAAAATCGTGCATGCCGGCGTCACAGGGCGGGGCCCCATCAAATCCAGCCACCGGGTTAAAGGGGATCAGGTTGAGCCGGACCGGCAGCGGATGAATAAACTCGGCCAGCTGTTGGGCATGTTCCCGGGAGTCGTTCACCCCCCGGATCAGGATGTATTCAAATAAAAAGGTTCCCCGCTCGGGCAAAGGGAATTTCAACAGGGATGATTTCAAAACACTTAAAGGGTATTTCAGATTTACGGGCATCAGTTGGGACCGGACATCATCCGTGGCCCCGTTAATGGACACGGCAAGCCTTAAGTTTTTCATGTCCATCCGGGAAAGCTTTTCGATGCCCGGGACAAGGCCTGCGGTGGACACCGTGATATGGCGTCGGGCAATATCAAACCCGCGCTGTTCGCTCATGACGCCAATGGCGTCCATGACGGCATCAAAATTGTCCAGGGGCTCTCCCATGCCCATGAACACGATGTTTTTAATCTCTTTGTTTAACACATGCCGGGCATTATAAAGCTGTCCTGTGATTTCGGAAACCGAAAGATTGCGTTTAAGGCCCATCTTCCCGGTCTGGCAGAACCGGCACCCCATGCGGCAGCCCACCTGGCTGGACACGCAAAGGGTATGGTACCGGGTCATGGGAATGATAACCGACTCAATCTTAAGGCCGTCAGACAGTTCCGTGATAAATTTGGTGAGGCTGTCTTCCTTAAAGGTATCCGTCACCTTTCCCGGATCAAAACAGATGTTTTCTTTAAGGGCCGCGCTGAATTTGGGTGAGGCCTTAAATTCCGGGGCATTCAAAAAATCGGGGTTCCCGTACCGGAAAACTTCCCTGAACAGGGCATGGGCATGATACGCCCCTTTGCCGAATTCAGACTCAAAGTATTGAATCAGCCGGTCTAAGGGGGTGCCCAGGACATCTACGGGCGCTTTTCTTAATGCATCATTCATTGTCCAGAATCTTACGGATAATGACGGCAAAGTCCTTTAGTTTGACCGGTTTCATGACAAAGGCCCTGACGGCCTGGTCTTTATCCCTGTCAAGGCCGGCCCCCTCACTGTATCCCGTACACAGGATCACCGGGATATCCGGCCTGATCCGGACCAGCTCCCTGGCCAGAACATCGCCGGTCATACCGGGCATGCTGTAATCGGTCACCACCATGTCAAATCGTTTGGGCGACCCTTTAAAGGTTTCAATGGCTTCCCCGGCAGAGGCCCTGGCCGTGACCTGGTATCCCAAAAGCTCAAGGATCTGCCGTTCCACAAAAAGCACATTGGGCTGGTCATCCACCAGAAGGATCTGTTCATTTCCCTTCTTGATTTTAATGGGCCGGGTGGTGGGGGCTTCCCCGGGACTTGGCTTGACCACCGGGAAATATACCTTAAAGGTTGTCCCGATTTCCGGCCGGCTTTCCACCCGGATATCCCCGCCGTGGTGCTGGACAATACCCTTGATGACCGCCAGGCCAAGGCCGGTATTTTTTCCCCGGGTCTTGGTGGTGAAGTAAGGGTCAAATATTTTTTCCATGACATGGCCGTCCATGCCCACCCCGGTATCAGATACAGAATAACACAGATAGGTGCCCGGTTTAAGGTCCTTGTTTTCCGGCCCGGGGTCTTCCGTAATATTCACCTGTTTAAGGCTGATCCCTAAGGTGCCGCCGGTCTCTTCCATGGCCTGGAAGGCATTGGTCATCAGGTTTAAGGCCACCTGGTGAATCTGGGTGGCGTCGGCCAGGATCGGACCGCATGCCATATCAATATCCTGCCGGATCACAATGGACGGGGGCAGGGAGACTTTTATGAGATGGCAGGCCTCAAGGACAATATCCTGGATCTTTAACGGCTTGAACTGCCCGGATTCCTGGAAGCTGAAGGTTAAAATCTGGCGGACCAGGTCACTGGCCCGGTCCCCTGCGGCGGTAATGGATTCCAGATATTTCAGCCCTTCTTTGTTCAGGCCGCCGGATTCCCTGAGCAGATCGGTATAGCCCACCATGCTGGATAAAATATTGTTAAAATCATGGGCGATCCCCCCGGCCAGGGTCCCGATGGATTCCATTTTCTGGGCATGCTGCAGCTGTTCCAGAATGTCCATTTTTTCCTGCTCCAGGGCTTTTCTGGCCGAAATGTCCCGGATAACCGAGATCAGATAGGGTTTGTCCTCAACCTGAATGTCGACCATGGACAGTTCTGCGGCAATGGTCTCTCCGTCCTTGCGGATAATGTTCAATTCAATATTTTCGCCCGGTATTTCCCGTTTTTTAAAGAGGGCATACAAGCTGGAATGATCCGAGTCCTGGTGTTTCCGGAACGGGACAAGGTCAAAAATATTCTTCTGGGCCACTTCACGGGCATCATATCCAAAAAGCTGCTGGGCCGCCGCATTCCAATAATAAACCTTTTCATCATCCCCCACCATGACAATGGCTTCTCTGGCCGTGTCGGTAATGGCTCTGTTGAACCGTTCTTTTTGTTCCAGCTCCTGTTTAAATGCGATGATGGACTGCTTCATCTCATAAAAGGTGTCTGCCGTTCTCTGGATCTGGTGAAAGGCGGACCGGATCCGTGGCAGGGAAGCATAATCATGGTTTTTAATCTTTTCAGCTTCCTCGTGAAGTTGGGAAATGGGCCGGATAAATTTTCCGGCCATGAACAGCCCTAAGATTGTGGCCAGGATGGAAAAGGACAGGGTCAGAAAAAGGGTCAGGTGCTGGTTGGCAATAATTTCACTGAAATAGTCCTTTTTGGGGATATAAACCCCGATGAGCCAGGAGATTCTTTTCTCGTGAACCGGGGCAAACATGGTGAAATAGGTCTGATTTTCAAACTCAAAGCTTGCAAAGACCACCTGCCCTTTACCATGGCCGCCCGTTTGCTGCAGCTCCGATTTCACGGCCTCATAGGCCATGGAACATAATTTGTTGTCCAGTTCCGTTACTTTGGGCAGCCGGATTTTTTCATCCGGCTTTTCATACTTGAGCTGTTCAAGGTCGGGATAGGCAATGACATCCCGGTTCTGGTTGACCATAAAGGCAAGGCCGGTTTTTCCCACCCGGAGCTTTCCGATAAAGTTGGAAAGGGCATCCAGCTCAATATCAACCCCCACCACACCGGCAAGGCTGCCGTCTGGTGCGGTGATGGGCCCGGCCGCCGTAATCCCCGGCTTATGGGAGGTAAAAAAAACATAGGGATCTGTCCAGATGATCTCGTTCTGCCGGACCGCTTTGATATACCAGGGCCGGACCCGGGGATCGTAGGCATCTTCAGGGGTCGTCCACTGTTTTAAAAGGGTCATGTCCCTGTCCCGCCGGGTCAGGTTTACGGTTCTTTTAGGGCCGGTGCAGTCTATGATTTTGGTTTTGTAACCATCCCCGTCACGGTGGACAAAATAAAAACTGCCGTCGGGCCTGGCAAAATAGATCCCGGAAAACTGGGGATAAATTTCAAGCTGTTCAATAAAATAACGCTCCAGGCTTTCCCGGCCCTGGGTCTCTATATTGATGACCGAAGAGGAAATCAGCCGTTTGGTCAGGTTGGCGGCTCCGCCGGCAATGGACAGAAAGTTAAGGGTCTCTTCCAGGGTCAGGTCACAGATGTTCTCCATGATATCCCGGGTATGCCGGAGCATGACTTTCCGGTTGGAGAAATAAGATATGGGCGTCACCAGGAGCTGGGTGGCCCATACCAGCCCAAGACAACTCAAGATCACCGCCCAGCGTATGGATATTTTCAAAACACCTCCGGTTCATTGGCAATTGAGCCCAATCTATAGCGGTCCTGAAGGGCTATTGTCAAGGATCAGGAAATGCTAAATTTTCAATGAACCGTTCCTGAAAGGCAAGGTTGGTTTCAAGACTGACGATTTCGAGCTGGTCCGCCATTTTCCGGGCATCATCAACATAGGCGTTGTCACACAGGACCATCACGGCACCGGAGCCTGCGGCATTGCCCAGGGTAATGATTTTTTCTTCATCCATATCCGGTAAAAGCCCTAAGCGGATCAGGTCCTTTTTGTTCAGGTGGGTCCCAAAGGCACCGGCAATTAAAATGGATTCAGGGGTCTTGAATCCGGCTTTTTCACAGAGGAACTCTATGCCCGAAATCAGGGCGGATTTGCCCAACTGGACAGACCGGATGTCTTTCTGGCTGATGATAACGCCCGGCCGGCCCGCTGCCGGGTCTTTGGGCACAAGGGTGTATTCTGTTTCCTCATCGGCAAACCGGCCGCTGGGATCAATGATTCCGTGGTCGCACATCTGGGCAATGGCATTGAGGACGCCTGAGCCGCAGATTCCGGCCGGCGGGACAGCCGGGCCGGATTCGGCCTGGATCAGGGTCAGGTTTTCGATCTGGCTGTTTTGGCCCAGGGTCACCGAGTTGATGGCGCCCGGAATAGCCTGCATGCCGCAGTCAAGGGTGGCCCCCTCAAATGCCGGTCCTGTGGCGCATGAGGTGGCAAAAAACCGGTCTTTTCCTTTAATTATCAGCTCGCCGTTGGTGCCAAGGTCCACCAGCAGGGTGCCGGCCGGCAGGGTTTCAAGGTCTGCGGCAATGGCCGCAGCCAGGATATCCCCGCCGATAAATCCCGACACCTGGGGCAGGGTCTGAACCGGGCAGAGAATGGATTTGAACCCAAGGTCCTTGGCGTCAAATTCCATGGCCTGGTGAAAGGCGGGCTGGTACGGGGCCACCCCGATGGGTTGCGGATCAACCCCGGCCAGGATGTGGATCATGGTCGGATTGCCCACAACCGCCATCCGGTCAATGGAAACCGATGCATCGTTCATGGCGGCTGTCAGCTGGGCTACGCCCCATTCAATGCTTTTAACCACCAGGGCCTGAAGGTTTTCAAGGTTTTTGGGGTCCTGGCCGATGACGCCGATCCGGTTCATGACATCATCCCCGTAAATGGCCTGGGGATTTTTCACGGCCAGAGATCCAATGACCTCGCCTTTTAAGGTATTGCAAAGGTACACCGCGATGGTGGTGGTGCCCAGGTCCACCGCCACCCCATAGGTGTCCGGGCCATGGGCATCGACAAACCGGCCGGTAAATCCTTTGGGGAAAAAAATGGGGGCCTTGCTCATGATGTGGGAGGAGAGCATGGACGTCTCGGGAATGCGGATACTGATGTCGCCTTCCACCCGGAAAGTGCAGGAATGAACGCTTTCAAATTGGTCCCCGGACGTGGAAAGGTCGACCCGGCACTTGCCGCACCGCCCCTTTGCCCCGCAGTCGGTTCTCAAAAAAATGCTGTGGTGAATCAACGCCTCTAAAAGGGTCTGGCCCTTTTCTGCGTGAAGTTGTCTTTTGTGGGGAAGAATGGTGATAACTGCCTGGTTGCTGCCCATAATCGTTTCCTTAAGTCAAATCTGGTGGATTATAGGGACTTATCAACTGATCCGCAACAATTAACCAAATTATATGAGGTATTCTTCCTTTAAGTCCGGAAAGAAAACGAGTACGGGGTCAAACCTTGATTATAGCATTTTGAAACAATCAAAATGCTATAATCAAGGTTTGACCCCCAAGGTTGTGGAAAAAAAGTGCTTGACCCGTCTACCGGTTTATACCTTAGAACGGTTCTTGTCATGGCCGTGGCGCAAAATTAAACCTGATAATAAAGGAGCAAACCATGCCCCATCAATTGACCAAAGAAAACTGGATTGATATGTTCAGGCAGATTGGCCTGACCGAGGATCAAATGAAGAAATGGCACCAGATTTTTGAAAAAAACCACCCTGAGGGACATGAGGCTTTTCTCTCATGGCTGAAGATTTCTCCCGAAGAGATCACCAGGATCCGGGATAACAGCAAATAAACCAAAAAGTGGCGGCGGCCCCGGCGGCCGCCGTTTTTTTAAAAAATGAAAACCTATTCCATTTCCCGGCTGGCCGGGTTGTTCGGCCTTTCACGAAGTACCCTGCTTTACTATGACCGCATTGGCCTTTTAAGCCCCTCGGACAGGTCGGCAGCGGGTTACCGCATTTATACGCAGGAAGACCATGACAGGCTTGAGCGAATCTGCACCTTTCGCCATACAGGGGTGGCCCTGGCGGATATAAAAAAACTGCTGGCCTCAGGTAAGCCCCCAAGCGTAACGATACTTGAGAACCGGCTGCGGGAAATCGGGCAGCAGGTCTCAGACTTACGAAATCAGCAGCAGGCCATAATCCGTTTGCTCCAAGAAATGATCAGCAACGTTTACGGGCCTGTTATTGACAAGGAGATGTGGGTGAAAATGTTGGCGGCCGCAGGCATGGACGAGCCGGCCATGATGAAATGGCATGCGGAATTTGAATCCCGGTCTCCGGCGGCCCACCATGACTTTTTGCTGTCCCTGGGGATACCAAAGACTGAGGCACTGGAGATTCAAAACTGGTCGCGGCAGCTCATGGAAAAGGGCTTATCAACTGATCTGCAACAAATTAACCCAGGTATATGAGGTATTCTTCCTTTAAATCCGGAAAGAAAACGTGGTAATTTTATCCATAGGTTTCTAACCCTGTTTAACCCGCATATAAACCTTAAAGACCTTAAGGTCATTAGCGTCCTTAACGCCCTTAAGGTCTTTAACGTCTTTAAGGAGAGCCTCTCATGAAGGAAGAACTCATCCCCAGAAAAGGCAACTATAAAAAACTGATCAGCTATCAAAAAGCCGAGACAATTTATGATATAACCTTTTACTTTTGTAAAAAGTTTCTTCGGAGGGGGGATCGCACCATTGATCAGATGGTACAGGCAGCCCGTTCGGGTAAACAAAATATTGCGGAGGGTTCTGCTGCTTCTGCCACATCCAGTGAGATGGAGATCAAACTTGTAAGTGTTGCCAAAGCCAGTCTGCAGGAACTGCTTATTGATTATGAAGACTACCTGCGGACACGTGAACACCGGCAGTGGGAGGCGGATTCCAGGGAATTGAACGTCATGCGGAAGCTGGGGCGTGAACACAACGATACGGCCTTTTTCATGGAGATGGTCAAAACCCGCCCACCGGAGACGATTGCCAATATGGCGATTGTACTGATTAAGCAAACGGATTACCTGCTTTTTAAGCAACTCAAGGCACTGGAAGAGGCTTTTCTGAAAGACGGTGGTATGCGGGAGAAAATGACCCGCATGAGAATAGCGGCTCGGAAAAGGAACCGGCCTTAAGGGCGTTAATGACGTCTGCTGTGTTGCCGGAAAATTTGCATCTGGGCAGATTTTCGCCCAACCACGGGTTTTCGTTCAGACTTTGGGTAAAGAAAAAACAACCTCCCGCCATTGAGCCGGCGATCAAAAAAGCCGGGGTAATCCTTTTTATCAAAAAAAACATTTGACAAAATTATTTCATTAAATATAGATTGGTGAAAAAGTAGACTGAGCGCTCGATCGGTTTTTCATTTTGACGGGCATTCACCGTTGAACCCTTGACTGGAAAATATCTTTAACCATTTAAAAACAAGGAGGCCAGGGTGGATTTTGACCTAACCAAAGAGCAGGAAATGATTCGTAAGGAAGTCAGGAAGTTTGCCCAAAAGGAGATTGCTCCCATCGCGGCAGAGCTTGACGAAAAAGAAGAATTTTCCGTGGAACTGACCAAGAAAATGGGCGAAATCGGCCTTTTCGGCATGTTTGTCTCAGACAAATACGAGGGCCAGGCAATGGACTATACGTCCTATATCATTGCCGTGGAGGAAATTGCCCGCATTGACGGATCCCAGGCAGCCACCGTTGCGGCGGGAAACTCCCTGGGGATCGGTCCGCTGTATTATTTTGGTACAGAAGAACAGAAACAAAAGTACCTGCCCAAACTTTGCGCCGGCGAAGGGTTGTGGGGATTCGGCCTGACCGAGCCCACAGCCGGTTCCGATGCCGGCGGTTCCAAAACCACGGCCGTGCTGGACGGGAACGAATGGGTGATTAACGGGTCCAAGATTTTTATCACCAATGCGGCCTGTGAAATGACCATGGGGGTTACGGTTCAGTGCGTTACCGGCACCCGGGACAACGGCAAGCCCGAGTATACCTGCATTATTGTTGAACCCGGCACTCCGGGATTCAAGGCGGTTCCCATGCACAAAAAAATGATGTGGCGGGCCTCCAACACCGCAGAGCTCTACTTTGACAATGTCCGGGTTCCCAAGGAAAACATGCTGGGCAAAAAAGGGGACGGATTTCATCAGATGCTGGCCACCTTGGACGGGGGACGACTTTCCATCGGCGCCATGGGGCTTGGCGGAGCCCAGGGGGCCTACGACATCGCCTTAAAATATGCCAAGGAAAGACATCAGTTCAACCAGCCCATATCCAAGTTTCAAGCCATTGCCTTTAAGTTAGCCGATTGCGCCATGGAAATTGAATGTGCCCGGAACCTGCTTTACAAGGCCTGCTGGCTGAGAACCAACAAGCGGCCTTTCCAGAAAGAAGCGGCCATGGGCAAGCTGTACTGCTCCGAACTTATGGGCCGGGTCGCCAACCACGCGGTTCAGATTCACGGCGGGTACGGACTCATGAAAGAGTATGCGGCAGAACGGTTCTACCGGGATCAGAAACTGCTGGATATCGGGGAAGGCACCTCAGAGGTCCAGAGACTGGTCATTTCAAGATACATTGGATGCTAACGGGAGAGCGTAAACCATGAGTACCGAAGATCTGCTGTTAAAGGATGAACAAAACCAGGCCCTGATCCTGACCCTGAACCGGCCAACGGTCATGAACTGCCTTAACTTTGACCTGCTTTACGCCATCCGGGACGAAATTGACGCCATCCAGTACCGTTCGGATATCCGTTGCGTCATCCTTACCGGGGCCGGGGAAAAGGCATTTTGTGCGGGGGCGGACTTAAAGGAAAGGGCCGGGCTTACGCCCAATGAGGTTAAAAAATTTATCCTGACTATCCGGAACCTTTTAACCTCTATTCAGAACCTGCCCATGCCGGTAATCTCAGCCGTTAACGGGATTGCGCTGGGGGGCGGCACTGAAGTGGCCCTGGCCTCTGACATCCGAATCGCCTCGGAAAATGCCACCATGGGGCTGACCGAAACAAGACTGGCCATTATCCCGGGCGGGGGCGGCACCCAGCGGCTTCCCCGTGTGGTGGGCGTGGCCAAGGCCAAGGAACTGATCTTTACCGGCAGACGGGTGGGGGCGGCAGAGGCCTTAGACATCGGCTTGGTCAATCAGGTGGCATCTTCAGAAGGGCTCATGGATGCCTGCCTGGACATGGCCGCCATGATCGCCGAAACCGGTCCCATTGCCGTTGAAATGGCCAAATACGCCATTGACCGGGGAGTTGAAACCGATCTGGCCACCGGCCTTGCCATTGAATCCAATGCCTACCGGGTAACCATCCCCACCGAGGACAGAACCGAGGGGCTGACCGCGTTCAGGGAAAAAAGAAAGCCCGTATACAAGGGGAGATAAATGTGAACATGAGTGAAAACAGCTTATTCTGGACAAAAGAAGAGATCGGCCTGGAGGAGCGGCGGAACCAGGCCGTCTGGCCGGGTGGGGAAAAGGCGGTGGAACGGCTGGCCCAAAAAGGGAAAAAACCGGCCAGGGAACTGATTTCCCTGCTCGTTGATCCGGGCACCCCGTTTTATGAACTGTCCATGCTCGCCGGATTCGGTGTGGGATATCCCGGGGTGGAGGATGTGCCCTGTGCCGGGATCGTTACCGGCATCGGCAAGGTTCACGGCAATTGGACCATGATCATGGCCAATGACAGCCGGGTCAAGGCCGGAACCTATTTCCCCATTACCC
The DNA here is from genome assembly GCA_963663165.1 of uncultured Desulfospira sp. GTDB lineage: Bacteria > Desulfobacterota > Desulfobacteria > Desulfobacterales > Desulfobacteraceae > Desulfospira. Next base: position 4,156,816 of record OY760175.1, read on the forward strand.
TGAAAAAGCACATGAGGGCCCAGGCCATCGCAGAAAAATGCGGCCTGAACTGCATTTATATAGCCGATTCCGGGGGGGCCTTTCTGCCCATGCAGGCCGAGGTGTTTCCGGATGACCAGCATTTCGGGTCTATCTTTTACAATATGGCCAGAATGTCGGCCATGGGCCTTCGCCAGGTGACCTTAAGCACCGGGGGAAACACGGCCGGCGGGGCATATATCGTGTTCATGGCCTGTGAGTCCATCATGATTGACCGGCAGTCTTTTTCCTTTTTAGGGGGACCGCCCCTGGTAAGGATGGCCACCGGCGAACAGATCAGCACCGAGGACTTGGGCGGTGCAAGGGTCCACACCCAGATTTCCGGCGGTGCCGACCACATGTGCCCGGACCAGACCACGGCCATTGCCAAGGTCCGGGAGCTGTTGTCCTTGACCGCGCCCCAGTCTGTCCACCTTCACCGGTACCCTCAAGAAGAGTCCAAGACCGGGCTGGATACCCTTTACGATATCCTGCCGCCGTCTCCCCATCAGGGAATCAATGCCCATGAAGTGCTCAAGGCCATTGCTGACGGGTCTGAATTTATCGAGGTCAAAAAGGATTTTGCACCGGGACGGGGCACCAATATCCTGACCGGGAAAATCCGGATCAAGGGATATCCGGTGGGGATCATCTGCTCCAACAACGCCGGCATCATCTTCCATGAAGCCGCCAGAAAAGTGACGGAATGGGTGGTCCGCTGTTCCTATGAAAAAATTCCCATCCTGTTTATTCAAAGTTCCCCGGGTTACATGGTGGGATCAGAGTCTGAACATGCCGGCATTGGAAAATACGGGGCCGATATGGTCCGGGCGGTCTCCTGTGCCCAGGTTCCCCGGATTCAGCTGGTGATCGGTCCGGACAACGGGGCCGCCAACTACGGCATGTGCGGCAGGGCTTACCGGCCCCACTTTCTGTTTTCCACCATGCGGTCCAGAACCAGCGTCATGAGCGGGAAAAGCGCCGGCGGTGTACTGCTCTCCATTGAACAGGCCAAGAAAAAAGCCAAGGGCGAACAGATGAGCGTCGAAGAAATGGATGCTTTCAGGGAAAAGATGATCGCCAAGTATGACGGTGAGGCCCATCCCTTCTTCTGTGCGTCCCGGCTGCTCAATGACCGGGTATTGAAATTTTCAGAAATCAGGGACTGGCTTGCCATGGCCGTGGAGGTCAGCATGCTCAAGCCCGTGGAAGAGCCCCAGTTTGGTAACTTCAGATTTTAAGTAGAGGTGTTTAGGTAGATAGACTGAAGGCTGAAGGGTTATAAGGATAAAGCTTATTTTAGCCCAAACCCCTTCAGCCGAAAGACCTTCAGCCTAAACCCCTTCAGTCTAAACAGCTATTTTAAGGAGACATTGAATGACCGAGTATGATTATTGGAAAATTTTTCCCAGAATGCCGAAAAAAGTGACGATTGGAGACATCACCATCAGAGACGGTTTCCAGCACCTGGAAAAGTTTATTTCCACTCAGGCCAAAATCACCTATCTTGAAGAGCTGATCTTTGCCGGCTGCCGAAATATTGAGGTGACCAATCTGGGCAATCCCCGGAACATGCCCCAGTTCTCCGATGCAGAAGAACTGCTGGCCCATTTACGGTCGGATAATTTTGTATCCAGGGCTGCCAAAAAGGGCATAGACATGAAAGACGTGGTCTTAACGGCCATCACCATCCGGGAGCCTTCCGTGGACCGGGCCATTAGGCTAAAGGAACGGGGCGTGGGCCCGGACCGGGTTCTCATGATGGTTTCCACAGAGGAACAGCACCATTTTGCCAACTCCGGCACTACCCTGCCCAACTACTGGGCCGAGGCTGAGCGGTGCATTAAAAAATGCACGGATGCGGGCATTAAAATGTGCGGCACCGTATCCACCATCTGGGGCAGCCCCATTGGCGGCGCCACCGACCTTAAGGATGCGGTTGAATTCACCAAATACTGGCTGTCCATCGGGGCGTCGGACATTGAGCATGCCGACCATGACGGGTCTGCATCCGCGGCCCAGGTATACCGGTACTTTTCCATGATTCTGGACGAGATTCCGGATACCAGCCTTCACATTGCCCACTTTCATGAAACCAAACGGGTGGCCTCCGCATCGGTACTGGCCGCACTCCAGGCCGGGATCTGCCACTTTGAAGCCACCCTGGGCGGCCTGGGCGGGCAGCCGGCCAATTTTATTGATGACCGGCCCATCAAGGGCACCGGGGACTACTACTATGACGATGAACGTTACGTGGGCCTGGTTTGCCTGGAAGACACCCTTGTACAAATTGATGAAATGGGTATAGAACATGGATACGATGTCGACCGGATCCTCTGGATAGGCAAGCAATTGGAAAAAACCGTGGGCGCCCGCCTGAGAAGTGAAGCCGTGATTAACGGCAGAACCCTTAAGGAAGGGCATATGGAATATGCCAGGCCCGGGCTTGCCAAGCTCAAGGAAAAGCTTGGAGAAGAACCAAACCAGAGTTTTCCCAAATAACTGCCAGCCCCGGTAAGGCAGAAATCGGGCCGGCCTGTTCTCTTTAATCCTGGGCCGGCCCACGACAAATATTGAAAGCTAACAGCCAACACCTAATGGCTAACGGCTAACAGCTAATAGCTAACAGCCAAATAAGGAGATACCATGGAAAAAGAGGAAAAAATCCCCCATATCAATGTGGATTATTTTGAAGATCTTACCGGAGATATCCAGAAAGGGGAAGCCGGCCCGGTGGAGGAAGTCGGGACCCGGATCAAACTGCTCAGAGAAGAGAGGGGGTTTACCCTGGAAGATCTTTCCGATTTAACCGGATTTGAGGTGTCCCAGCTTGAGGCCATCGAAAACGGGGACCTCAAGCCCCAGCTCGGAACGGTGATGAAATTGTCCAAGGCCCTGGATCTGGCCGTGGGCCGGCTGGTGTCGGGCATGGGAACCAAGCTTTATGCCATTACCCGGAAAAACGAACGAAAGCCCATTGCCAGGTCCGCCTCCAAGACCAGCAAGAAAAACGTATATTCTTACATGAGCCTGGCCCCGGAAGTCCAGGGCCGGAACATGGAAGCCCTGATTGTTCAACTGGAAAAAAGCGAAGAACAGGAGATTTCCGTTCACAATGGCGAAGAATTTGTTTTTGTCCTGGACGGCACAGTGAGCCTGACCATTGCCAAGGAAACCTATGAACTTGAACCCGGGGACAGTGCCTATTATCTGTCCACCACCCCCCACTATATTACGGCAAAAACGGAAAAAGCCACCATACTCGCTGTCCTATATGAATAATGAACGCTTTTCGCCTTTTGCTAACAGCTAACCGCTAACGGCTAATAGCTAAAAGCTAACAGCTAATAGCTAAAAAGGAGATCATCCATGCTCAAAAAACTATGGGAACCATCTGAAGAACGCATCAAAAGCACCAATATGTACCGGTTCATGACCCTGGTGAACGAAAAATTCAACCAGGGTTTCAATGAATACGCCCCCTTGTGGGAATGGTCGGTCAACCACCTGGAAGATTTCTGGGACACGGCATGGAAGTTCTTGGAAATTAAATATTCCGCGCCCTATTCAAAGGCCGTTGAAAACCCGGATAAAATGCCCGGGGCCAAATTTTTTCCTGGTGCAAAGCTTAACTTTGCAGAAAACCTGCTTCAGTTCAGAAATGACCGGACCGCCCTGATTTTCAGGGGAGAGGATGAGGTCCGAAGGACCCTGACCTATAATGAGCTGTACGACGAAGTGGCAAAGACCGCGTCGGCTTTAAAAGCCATGGGCGTTCAAAAAGGAGACCGGGTGGTGGGGTTTGTCCCCAATATGCCCGAATCCATCATTGCCATGCTGTCGGCAGTCAGCTTAGGGGCCATCTGGTCGTCTTGTTCCCCTGATTTCGGCATCAAAGGGGTGCTGGACCGGTTCGGCCAGACCCGGCCGAAGGTGCTGTTCACGGCTGACGGATACTATTTTAAAGGCAAACCCTTAGACAGCCTTCAGCGGATTGCCGGTATTGTCAAGGAACTGCCCTCCATTGAAAAAATCGTGGTCATCCCCTATGTCAGTGCGACGCCGGATATTTCTATTCTGGACAATGCGGTCCACCTGGAGGATTTCCAGGACCACACGGCCACGGAAATTGAATTTGAACAGGTGGAATTTGACCATCCCCTGTACATCATGTACTCCTCGGGAACCACGGGCCTTCCCAAGTGCATGGTCCAAAGCCAGGGCGGGGTCCTGCTCCATCAGAAAAAGGAACTGGTCCTTCACACCGACCTTAAAGAAGAGGATGTCATCTTTTACTTTACCACCTGTGGCTGGATGATGTGGAACTGGCTGACCTGTTCTTTGAGTGTGGGGGCTACCCTGGTGCTCTACGACGGCAACCCATTTCATCCGGGGCCCGATGCCTTGTGGAAAATGGCAGAAGATGAAAAAATTACGGTTTTCGGCACCAGTGCCGGCTATATTGAAGCCTTGAAAAATGCCGGGGTCAAACCCAAAGCGCAATTTGACCTTTCAGCCCTGAAATCCGTTCTTTCCACAGGCTCCCCCTTGTCAGACGAGAACTTTGAGTTCATTTATCTTCAGGTCAAAAGCGACCTGCAGCTGGCCTCCATTTCCGGGGGCTCAGACCTGAACGGCTGTTTTGCCTTAGGCAACCCCATGGGACCCGTATACACGGGCCAGCTCCAGTGCCGGGGCCTTGGCATGAAAGTCTATGCCTATGACGAAACCGGCACCCCGGTGGTGGGGCAGCAGGCCGAACTGGTCTGTGCGGCGCCCTTCCCGTCCATGCCCATTTACTTTTGGGGGGATGACGACGGCTCCAAGTACCATTCCGCCTATTTTGACGAATTTCCGGGAATCTGGACCCATGGGGATTTTGTCATGGTTACCGAACAGGGCGGGGTCATTATGTTTGGCCGGTCCGACGCCACATTGAACCCGGGCGGGGTCCGGATCGGGACCGCTGAAATCTACCGCCGGCTGGACGCCATGGAAGAACTCGAAGATTCGGTGGTGGTGGGCCAGCCTTGGGAAAATGACGTCCGGGTCATTTTGTTTGTCAAAATGGCACAAGGATTTGAGCTGACCAAGGAGCTGGAACAAAAAATCCGGAGTGATATCAGGGCCAATGCATCGCCGCGCCATGTTCCGGCCAAAATCATTGCCTGTCCGGATGTCCCCTACACGTTGAACATGAAAAAAGTGGAACTGGCCGTCAAGAAGATGATTGAAGGCAAGGAAGTCAAAAATAAGGATGCGTTAAAGAACCCCGAGGCCCTGGATTTCTTTGGAGATTTAGAAGAGTTGAAATCTTAAGGTCGCCTGAACGACAACGTTTGTTTGGCCGGCCCATCACAGGCACAATTGCCTGTGATGGGCCGGCCATGTTATAGTTCGTCGCAACTGAATGCGATACGTGGTCTCGTTCTTAAATGCAAGATGAATAGCAGGAAAAAAAGGACATATCCCAATGAATAAGAAAATCCACACCCTGTTTTTTAGCGCCACCGGTACCACTGAAAAAATTGTAACCGATATGGCTGGGAAAATTGCCGGAAAGTATGGACAGGACATTCCGGTCAACCCCATTGACTTTACACTGCCGAAGGCCCGGGAAAACAGGCTTTCCTTTGACAAGGATGATCTGGTTATTGCGGGGGTTCCGGTTATCGCCGGCCGTGTCCCCAATGTATTGCTCAAATTCTTAAATACTATTGAAGGCAACGGGGCCATGGCCGTGGCCGTGGTTCTCTATGGAAACCGAAATTATGACGATGCCTTAATAGAGTTCAAGGATATATTGGAGTCAGACGGGTTTAAGGTGATGGCCGCCGGCGCATTTATCGGTGAACACTCCTTTTCAACAACCCTTGCCGCCAACCGGCCGGACGATCAGGATATGGCTCTGGCCGCTGAGTTTGCCGCAAAGGTATATGATAAAATAAAGACAGGGGGCAAAGGGCCTGCCCTTGAGGTAAAAGGAAATCAACCTTATAGAGACTATTACCGGCCCAAGGGTCCGGACGGCAACATCATCAGTATCCTCAAGGTTATTCCCAAAACAAACAGTGACTGCACCGACTGCAAGCTGTGCAGTGAAATCTGCCCCATGGGCTCCATTGATTACGACGATGTGTCCAAAATAACCGGTATTTGTATTAAATGTTGTGCCTGTATTAAAAAATGCCCGGTGGGGGCAAAATATTTTGATGATGAAAATTATCTATGGCATAAAACCGAACTGGAGGATAAACTAACCCATACAAGACAGGAACCGGAATATTTTATTTAAAAAGGAGGCTTATGGACAAAAAACCCCTCCCGGACGTGTTTTTTCATTTCAGGTTCAAGTTTTTGGCCATCACCACGATTGCCTTTTTATTTTATGTGATTCTGTCCGGTTCTTCGGATTTCAGACAGTTTGCGGACAGCATTCAGTTTAAATTAATGGGCCCGGTGTTTATCTTGAGCGGCATCATGTTTCTGGTGTTCCGGAAATTTCCCATCAAATGCCCTCACTGCCATAAAATTGTTTCCACCAAAAAGGACTGGGTATGTCCCGAATGCGGCAAATCCCAGGGAAAAGAAAGGTATCTCATAGATAAATGCACCCATTGCCGCCAGGTGGCGGCAACGGGTGCATGCGATCACTGCAAAAAAGAATTCCGATTATAGCCTGTTATAAAGGCCGGCGGCTTTGTGCTGGCGGTTGTTATAAATATTTGTCCAGGGAGGTGCTGAAGGCTTCCATGACCATATCGGCGATCATCTGATCCAGGGTCTGCCCCATTTTTTCAAGAACATCGGCGGTCGAGGTCTCTTCCTCGTCTTCTTCGGCCTTGTCCAGGTAATGCTGGAACAGGGACGCCAGGGGCTGCCGGGCCTTTTCAAGAAGTTTTTCTTCGCGTTCAGCCAGTTTTTCAGTCATTTTTTCAAGGATGCTCTGGGCCTTTTCAACGGCACTGGTTTTCCGGGTATCAGATGAGCCGGATTCACTGTCCTGTTCCGTATCCGGCAGGGACGCGGCATCGGTTGTGCCTAAGGCCGCGCCGGTGCTTTTCTCCATTACGGAATAGCCGGTGGCATAACTGATATCGGCGGTAAACATGGAAATGGAATCATAGTCTTCCATGGCCATGAGCACGGCCTGGCCAATGGCCCCCTTCATATCCCCTTCCACGACCTCGCCGATCACCTCATCAATTCCCTTGATGATGGCCTCAATATCGGCCAGTTCTTCTTCATTTAAATCTCCCTGAACGGAAAATGAAAAGGTTTCCCCGGTGGTCAGGGTGATTTCACTGTAGTTGGTGGTGACCATGGCGGTGCCGGAATCGGTTTCCACCATTCCCTGGCTGTTATAGCTGTATGAAGAATATTGCGAAAGAGAAGACGAGGAAAGGGTCACAACATCTCCCTCCCGGGTCTGAATGGTCAGCCCGGTACTCAGTTCAGAGTAGACCTCCATCTGGCTTGTGGTGCTGCTCAAAGACGCCTCTTGCAGTCCTTGATAATTTTGGGCCGACATCCCTGTGCCTGAAGTTTGGGCTATGCTGCTCATTTTCGTTCCTCCTTTAACGAATTTTTTGCTCTCTTTAGAATACGCTATCGGCAACTATGAAGAAAAATTGAGGGGAAATTTTCTTTGATATTTGGAAAGGCTTGTGCTATGTGTACACTTAAAGCACATAAAAAGAGAGGGGGCAATATGAATATAACACTTTCTGCCGATAAAAATTTGATTGAAAAATCAAGGATTTTTGCCAAGAAACATAATACATCGCTCAACCAGCTGGTTCGGGACTACTTGGCACGTCTCGTTTCCCAAGGAGAGTTAACCGAAATTGCCTTGGAGTTTGAACAGTTGGCCTTGAACAATTCAGGAAAATCTTTAGAAGGCTACTCGTTTAACCGGGATGAGATCTATTCGCGTTCAAAGGAGCAGGACGGTTGAAAAAAAAATTTATTGACACCAACATTATCATATATGCAAATGACGCCAGGGACAGACATAAACAGAAAACGGCCATTTCCCTTATCACCTCCTTAATGACTTCTCAGGAGGGAGTGATCTCCACTCAGGTATTGCAAGAATATGCTTACGTTGCCATTAGAAAACTAAATCAGGAGCCGGGAGTTGTCGTTCGCCAGCTTAAAATTCTCGAATCCTTTGAGGTCGTCAGACAATCTTCAGATATGATCCGCCGGGCCATAGAAATCATGCAGACTTATAAAATCAGTTTCTGGGATTCTTGCATCATCAGTAATGCTGAATATGCAAACTGTTCCGTTATCTATTCCGAAGACCTCAACTCCGGGCAGTATTATTCCGGAATTCAAATTTTGAATCCATTTTCAGCAGACGGTGCCTGATGGCCAGTCAGGGGTAAAAACCCACCATGGATACCTTTGGATTTACCCGGAAAAAGTTTTGTTCCCTTGCCCAGGCAGCCCGGCACCGGCATGTGATGGCCTGGCTTTCAAAAACCTACCAGCAGCTGGTCACCGGCCGGGTTTCTCCGGATGCCTTTTTTGATTTTTGTTCCCGGTATGAATCCCTCCTTGGCTGGATGGGGAAGGCCGTGCCGGTCCGCCCTGAAGGCAATGACCCAAGAGGCTTTATTGAATACGTATCCAATGCCGTTCACTTTCACCGGCAGGCGGCCGGGATTGTTGGGCGGGATGAGAATCTGCTGCCCTGCGCCCAAACTTCGGATAAACCCCAGGAGGGTTCCAGGCCGGTGTCTGGAAGAAATATCATCCTGGCCCTGGACGGATTAAGAAGCCTTTTTAACGTGGGGTCTGTTTTCAGAACCTGTGACGGGGCCGGTATCAGAACCATTATTTTAGGGAACACCCCGGGAAAAGAAGACCCGCGGGTCAGGAAAACCAGCATGGGAAGCCATGAATGGATTCATCAGGAAACAACCTCGGACCTGGGCCAGAGCCTTTTGGATAAAAAAAGAAACGGATACCGGATTATCGGCGTTGAAACCATTAAAGGCGCTGCGGCGGTCCATGAGTTTGCCTGGCCTTCAAAGGCGGTGCTGGTATTCGGCAATGAGGAGTTCGGCATCTCCTCTCATGTCATGGCGGTCTGCGACGAATTCATCCACATCCCCATGTTTGGCCGGAAAAATTCCCTTAACGTGGCCAATGCCGTATCCGTGGTTTTGTTCCAGGCCGTCCTCAGTGCCGAAACCCGCCAGTAATTTGAACATATACCAAAGGGATGGGGCATACATTCAGCAAGGGGCCGGGAAACATCCCGGCCCCTTTTTTGTTTGCGCTTTCGGGTGTGGCCAAAGATCAGGTGCCGAAAAAAAGATGGGGCAGCCAGGTCACCAGAGCGGGAAACAGGCTAAGAATAATGATACAGACCACCTGAAGGACCACAAAGGGCAGAATGCCTTTATAAATGTGCATCATGGTATATTGAGGCGGCGCCACCCCTTTAAAGTAGAACAGGGCATAGCCAAAGGGCGGGGTTAAAAACGAGGTCTGAAGGTTGACGCACAGGAGAATGGAGAACCAGAGCGGGTTGAACTCAATTTCCATGGCAATGGGCATGAAAATCGGGACCGTGACCAGCAGGATGGCTGCCCAGTCAATGAACATCCCCATTAAAAAAACAATGAGCATCATCACCAGCAGGATCAGCCACCGGTTCATGCCGGAGCCGATGAGCAGATCGGCCACCACATCACCGCCGCCCATGCTTAAGAATACCGTACTGAAAAACTTGCCCCCCACAAACAACAGCATGACCATGGCAGTGGTTTTCAGGGTGGCAAAGCTGGCATCCCTTAGAACGGTCAGGTTCAGCTTCTTATTGAGGGCCGCCAGAATCATGGCCCCGGCAGCCCCGAGCCCGGCCGCTTCAGTGGGGGTGGCCACCCCGGCCAGGATGGTTCCCATGACCGCCAGAATAAGAATCAACGGAGGGAGCAGGCTTTTTAAGGTCATGCCCCATTTCTGGGCCGCCGTGTAGGTGCCGGCCTCTTGCCTTGAAATGGGCGGACCCAGTTCCGGGCTGATGTTGCAACGGATGAAAATATAAAGAAAATAAAGGCCTGCCAGAAGCAAGCCCGGAAAAATGGCCCCGGCAAACAAATTGCCCACGGACGTTTCTTTTAAACCGGTCAGCCCGCCGTACACCACCATCATGATACTGGGAGGGATCAGGATGCCCAGGGTTCCTGAAGCGCAGATAATGCCCGAGGTCAGCTCTTTCTGGTATCCCTTGTTGATCAGGGCCGGCGTGGCCAAAAGCCCCATGGCCACCACGGATGCGCCGATAATGCCTGTGGTGGCCGCAAATACCGTGCAGACCACCACCACGGCCAGGCCAAGCCCGCCTTTGATGGACCCGAGGACCACATAAAGGGACTCAAACAGGGCGTCGGACACCTTGGAACGATCCAGCAGCTGGGCCATGAGAATGAACAACGGGATGGCCACAAGGGTATAGTTGTTCATCAGGCCCCAGGTGTTGTTGACAAACATGTTAAAGAGCATGGAGATGGAGAATCCATTGTCGATCAGACCGAACAAGGTGGCCACGGCCGCCAGGGTATAGGCCAGGGGATGGCCTAAAACAATGGCCAGGATCAGCAGAGCGAACATGGCCAGGGTCATTATTTCGGGGCTCATTTTTTACCTCCCCGGCCCATGCCGGCCAGATGGGTTATGTCGTTGATGAGGTTGGCAATTCCCTGTAACAGAAGAAAGAAAAAACAGACCGCCATTAAAATCTTAAGGGGCCAGATGGGCGGGGCCCAGCTGGTGGGGTTCACCTCAAGTCCTTTTGTGGAACTGTAGGCAAACAGGAAAGACCAGATGGTCAGGCAAACCATCACCGGCATAAAAAAGAGCAGGTTGGTGCCAATTTTCAAAATGGTTTGGATTTTTTCGGGCATGTACAAGGTAAACACATCCACCTTGACATGGCCGTCATGAAAATCGGTATAGGCCAGGCCGAACATATAATGCAGGCCGTAAAGGAATGTGGTGGCTTCAAATCCCCAGGTTGTGGGAGCATTAAAAACATACCGCATAAACACTTCGTACACCACGACAAACAGCAGGGGATAAATCAGGTACGAAGACCATTCCCCCTCATATTTAATGATCATTTCCAGTTGTTTTGCAATAGGGTGTTGCATGCGAAGACCTTTTGAACCTTAAGCCCGGGCCTGAAGCAGGCACCTTATAACCCGGCAAGGATGCCCGCCCAAAGCCGGCAAAAGACAAATTATAGGGTTATTCCGTTGTTCTGCCGTTGACAAAAGCTTCATAGGGCCAGGGGGTGACACCGCTTCTGGAGTCGCGCCATACCGAATACTCTTCCGTAAAGGCTTCCTGGGAATCAAGGACTTCTTTGACATCCGGATATTTGGCTTTTACGGAATCCAGATAGGCTTTGGTGACTTTTCTGAACTCAATCACGGTTTCTTTATCCATTTTTACGATTTCAACATTTTCCTTGAACATCTTCATGGCCTTGGCGTTCAGGCTGTTGATCCAGTTGTAGCTCCACAGCTGGGTTTCTTTTGCACAGATATTGATGATCCATTTAAGGTCCTCGGGCAGTTCGTCATAGGCTTTCTGGTTGAAGATGACGTCACATTGGAACGCGGGCTGGTGAACGCCGGGCTGGATGGCATATTTGGTAATTTCATCAAATCCCATGGGGTAGTTAATGGCCGGGGTGGAATATTCTGCCGCATCAATCACGCCCCGTTCAAGGGCCAGGTAGACTTCGCCGCCAGGAAGGGGAGAAACCGAAGCCCCCAGTTGATTCATGATGTCCATGTACCAGCCGGGCGTCCGGATGCGCATCCCTTTGAAATCTTCCATTTTGGTGGCCTTTTTATTGGAGAAAAGCCCCATTTCCTGACCGGTCTGCCCGGCGGGAAGCGCAAAAATGCCGTGCTTGGCATACAGTTTTTGTAAAAGCGCCAATCCCCCCTTTTCGTAAAGCCAGATGTTGTAGCCTTCGGCATCTAGGCCAAAGGGGACCGAGGCAAAGGCCACAAACGCTTCGTTTTTCCCTTTCCAGTAAAGCGGGGAGCCATGGGCCATTTGAACCGAGCCTGAGGAAACCGCATCAAAGGTCTGGTTGGCCGGCACCAGCTCCCCGGCAGAAAAGGGCTTTATGTCCAGCCGGCCCGCCGAAGCCAGGCGGACGCTGTCGGCAAAATGGGTGGCAATGTCATAAAACAAAAGGCCCTTGGACCAGGGCATGGCCATTTTCCACCGGATTTCTTCAGTAGACGGCTTAAAACTGACGCGTTTGGCATCTTTGTGGCGCGGGTCCTGGCCAAATTTTTCCCTGGCACCGGCAAAGGGTGATCCACAGATAAAAAAAATAGCCGTACAGCAGGTGACTGCAACGATTAATGCTCTTTTCATGGTGTTCCTCCAGTTTTAAAATTTTAAAAAAGGTTCATGACACGGTATTTAAATAACGGTCATACCCTTAAAGGGCAGAAACGGACCGTCTTTGATTATCCAGCCAGGCACCGCCCACAACGAATAATGAAAGCCTTCTCAGGATGTTTTATATGAAAGAATCTGCAAGCTGCTGTAATTCTTTCATGCTTTGTTGTGGGCCGAACCGGATTAACAATCCAATCGGCCCGGTTTCTGCCCTTTAGGGTATGGCCGTTAGTGAGCCTTTCATATAAAAATTAATGGGATGTTAGCGCCCTGTTTCCTCCTTTTCCCCCGGCCTTTTCTTAAATCAAAAGGGTAAAAACAATTCAAATAATGAAAAATAAGCTATGGTATTACCAATATCTATTTTGAGAAAATAATTTTGTCAAGAGAAAAATTAATTGAATTGATTTTTTTACTTGTATCTGTTATTTCAAACAAAGCGTTGCATTTCAGGCAGCCTAAAACCCGATAAATAGCGCTTTGGTAAATGGTATGACCATGGTATTTATTGCAAGTCGCCTTGTGAAAAAGCAATAATAAAATTTGGTATGACCATATTCCATGAAGGGAGGCAATTGATGAATTCAGCACTGAAAAAAGAATTAATCCAAATCCTGGGGGCAGACAACCTGATGACGGATATGGAGGACAGGATGAGTTACGCGTATGATGCGGCCGTGCTGGAGCCCCAAACCCCCATGGCCGTTGCCATGCCCCGGAACACAGAAGCCGTGGGCAAGGTTATCCGGTTATGCCATGAAAACGGCATTCCCCTGACGGTCAGGGGGGCCGGCACCAATCTTAGTGGCGGAACCATCCCCGACCCCGGCGGGATTGTCCTGCTCACCAACCGGTTTAACCGGATTCTTGAAATCAATGAACAGGACATGTACGCCGTGGTCCAGCCCGGCGTGGTCACCGCAACCCTGGCAGCAGCCGTGGAAAGCAAGGGGCTGTTCTATCCTCCGGACCCGGGCAGTCAGGCCGTCTCCACGCTGGGAGGCAATGTGGCGGAAAACGCCGGCGGGCTTCGGGGGTTGAAATACGGGGTAACCAAAGATTATGTCATGGGCCTTGATTTTTTTGATGCCCAGGGCGGGTATATAAAGACCGGGTCAAAAACCGTGAAATGTGCTACCGGATATAATATTACCGGCCTGATGGTGGGGTCGGAAGGAACCCTTGGCGTGCTAGACACCATTATCTTAAAGCTGATCCCCTATCCCAAAGCCAGGAAATCCATGATTGCCGTATATGACGCCATAGAAACCGCATCCGAGGTGGTGTCGGCCATTATTGCCGCAAGAATTGTTCCCGCCACCCTGGAAATCCTGGACAACTTTACCATCCGGGCCATTGAAGACTATACCAAAGCCGGCCTGCCCGTGGATGCGGCTGCCCTGCTGCTCATTGAAGTGGACGGCCATCCCGCTGAGGTGGCCGAAGAGGCCGGGCAGGTGGAAACCCTGTGCAAAGAATATGGGGCTACGGATATTAAAACAGCCAGGACCGATGAAGAACGCGACAAGGTCTGGTCGGCCCGCAGGGCGGCGTTGTCTGCCCTGGCCAAACTAAGGCCCACCCTTGTCCTGGAAGACGCCACCGTGCCCAGAAGCCGGATTCCGGAAATGGTCAAGGCCCTTCAGCAGATCGGAAAAGACTTTAACCTGAGCATTGGCACGTTTGGCCATGCCGGGGACGGCAACCTTCATCCCACCATTCTGACCGACCGCCGGGACAAAAAAGAGTGGGAAAGGGTCGAGGCCGCCATTGAACAAATTTTTGACAAGGCCCTGGCCATGGGCGGCACCCTTTCCGGCGAACACGGCACCGGGATCGCCAAAGCCCCGTTTCTGGAAAAGGAGGCCGGGGCCTCGACCATACTATTCTCGCAAAGGCTTCGAAAGGCCCTGGACCCCAAAGGCATCCTTAACCCGGGCAAAATCACAGGAGTGCCCCGTCATGGATAAAATCAGCGCCCTGGCCGTACGGGTGAAAGAACTGGAAGACCAGCTTGCGGTATGCATGCGTTGCGGCATGTGCCAGGCCGTCTGCCCCCTGTTTGAACAGACCGGGCGGGAAACGGATGTGGCCAGGGGCAAACTGGCCCTGCTCTCAGGATTGATGTCCCGGATGTTTGATGATCCCAGGGGGGTGGCGGACCGGCTCAACAAATGCCTGTTGTGCGGCGCCTGTGCCGCCAATTGTCCATCCGGCGTGAATGTGCTTGATATTTTTATCCGCGCCCGGGCCATTCTGACTGAATATGCCGGGCTTTCGGCCCCTAAAAAACTGGTTTTAAGGCAGGTGCTTTCAAATCCGGAACGGTTTAACACGGTGGTGGGTCTGGCTGAAAAGTTCCAGGGGATGATGGTGAAAAGCCGGGAGTCCGTCCAGGGCACCTCTTGTGCCCGGTTTGGTTCGCCATTGCTGTCCGGCCGCCATTTTCTGCCCCTGGCCAAAAACCCTTTTCACCGCTGCCGGACTGCCCCGGTTTCGGCAAAAGGCCATTCAGGCCCCAGGGTGGTGTTGTTTACCGGCTGTCTGATCGACAAGCTCATGCCCGACATCGGCCATGCCGTGGTAAAGGTTATGGCCCATCACAGGGTCAACCTTCTGGTTCCTGAGACCCAGGGCTGCTGCGGCATACCGGCCCTTGCCTCAGGGGATCGAAAAACCTTTGACACCCTGGTCAGCCACCATATCCGCCTGTTCAAAAAGCAGCCGTTTGACTATCTGATCACGGCCTGCGCTACCTGCACGTCTACGGTGAAAAAACTATGGCCGTCAGTTTTTAAAGGCGCGGCCAATGAAAATGAATATATCAAAGAACTTTGTGCCAAAACAATGGATGTTAACCAGTTTCTCGTGGATGTGATAAAGGTGCCGGTACCGGACATGCCCGGGGAAGGAAAGGAGGCGGTCACCTACCACGATCCCTGCCACCTGAAGAAATCTTTGGGAATCTTTGCCCAGCCCAGAACCCTGATAAGGGCTGCCGGCCATCCGTTAAAAGAGATGGCGGCTCCGGATAAATGCTGCGGCATGGGCGGAAGTTTCAATCTTTTCCACTATGAAATTTCCATGAAAATCGGATCCATCAAGCGACAGAACATTGTTGACACCGGGTGCCCTACGGTTGCTTCGGGCTGTCCGGCCTGCATCATGCAGATCAGCGACATGCTTTCAAGAAAAAAGGACGATATAAAGGTTGTCCATCCGGTTCAATTGTATGCCCGGCACCTGGATAATGATGATCCGGCCGCCCGCGGACAACAGAAAAAGGCTTGATATTCGAAAATTTTTAATCAATATTAGATCATCAAACATAAAAATACCCCAAGTATTAACAGCCAACAGCCAGATGAACCAAACATGACCATACCCATTAAACCCATTCAACCCCAACGGATCTCAGACCAGGTTTTTGAACAGATAAGGGAACTGATTTTCAGGGGAAAACTCAAGCCCGGCGAAAAGCTGATGACCGAACGGGAACTGGCCCAGGCCATGAACGTTAGCCGGACAGCCATCAGAGATGCGGTCCAGCGCCTTTCCGCCATGGGGCTCATTGTCCGCAAACAGGGCCAGGGCACCTTTGTCAAATCCTATGACCCTGAGCCGACCAATCCCCTGGTCAAGGCCATGGAAGAGCAGAACGCCACCCTGAACCATCTTCTGGAAGTCCGGATGGGGCTTGAGTGCAATGCCGCATCCATGGCGGCTCGGCGTGCTGATGAATCCGATATCAACTCCATGAACCAGAGCATGGAAGAGATGCGCCGGGAAATCGCCTCGGGCCGCCTGGGAACCCAGGCCGACACCGCCTTTCACATGGCCATTGCCTATGCGGCAAAAAATCCCCTTCATATCCTGATCATGCGCAATTTTTACGATTACCTGACCCACAATATTCGGGAAAACCTGGAATCCCTTTACCAGGAAGCTGAAAACACCAGAATTATCCTGAATCAGCACCAGAATATTCTTACCGCCATTATGGCCAGGGACGGGGATTCGGCACTGGAGGCCATGAAAACCCATATCCGGTTTGTTATGGATTTTTTCAAGGAAAAATCAACCTGAACAGTTAGGGCCCCTGGTTTTTGCCTATTTTTCAGCATTAGCTGAATAGTTAATATGTGCCTTTTGGTGTAACGCAGGATACGGACAAAAAGGCAAGCAAGATGGGGGAGTTATTTCTTTCCGAACCCCTTACCCTGAACCAAAAGTAAAGGAGCGGGCATGCGTTATCTTGTCCTCCTGTCAGCCGTTGTTATGCAGATCTGCCTGGGTGCCACCTACTCCTGGAGTGTTTATGTCCAGCCCCTTAAAACATTGACCGGCCTTGCCCAGGGGCCGGTCCAGCTCCCGTTTAGCCTGTTTTATTTTGCTTTTCCGGCGACCATGATGATTGCCGGCCATTTTCTGCCCCGCATGGGGCCAAGAAAAAGCGCGGTGGCCGGAGGGCTTCTTTTCGGGGGAGGATGGCTGGTGGCCGGCCTGGGAAGCAAAAGTTTCTGGTTCACCGTTCTGGGCATCGGCGGCCTGGCCGGCATGGGCGCGGGCATGGCCTATATCGTTCCCATTGCCGTATGCATCAGCTGGTTTCCCAAAAGCAAGGGACTGGTGACCGGGATTGCCGTGGCCGGTTTCGGCGGCGGTGCCGCCCTGGTCAGCCAGGTGGGCGGCCACCTTATTTCCGGGATGGGCATGACGCCTTTTCAGACATTTTTTATATTTGGCGGCCTGTTTTCCGTATTGATTTCCCTTTCCGGATCATTGATGCATTTCCCGCCGGGAAAATTAAGCGGCAAAAACCGGCCTGCCAGGACATTAAAACCGGGGCAAGTGGTGCGGCATCCTGATTTTTACATGCTTTATGCGTCCATGTTCATGGGGCTTGCGGCCGGATTTGCCGTAAACGCCAATCTAAAAGAACTGTACCAGGGCGCTGGAAATGGTGTCAGCATAGGGGTGACGGCTGTGTCTGTATTTGCCCTGGCCAATGCGGCCGGCCGGGTGATCTGGGGCGCGGTTTTTGACCGGATCAGCGCTTCGGCAGCCATTCAGGCCAACCTGATCAGCCAGGCCCTTGTCTTGGCAGTGTCCCCGTTTCTTGCCACCACTGCTTTGGGGTTCTGGGCACTGGCCTTTATTGCCGGGTTCAATTACGGCGGGGTTCTGGTAATTTATGTATCCTCCGCTTCAAGGGCCTGGGGTGCGGCCCATATCGGCCAGGTCTACGGCTGGCTTTTTACCAGCAACATCCCGGCCTCTTTATCGCCTATTCTGGCCGGGCTGTTCTATGACCGGTTCCATACTTTTAACGGATTTCTTTTTATTTTGTCCGGCCTGCTGATTGCTGCCGCAGGCATGGTCCACGCCCGGCCTGAACCCGTTAACCGGTCGGCTAATTCCGAAAACTGATTTCTATATGATATGCCCCCCCATCCAGGTTCGCCTCCATGGGCAGCCCGAGTTTTTCAAACACCTTGATCATGGGGTAATTATCCGGCATCACCTCTGCGGTAATTCCCTTGAATCGCTGTTTTTTACCGAAATCCACCAGCAGTTTGAGCATGAATGAGCCAATGCCGATGCCCTGATATGCCTGGTCAATGAGAAAGGCCACCTCTCCGGAATAGGTTCGTTCATCCCGGATCAACCGGGCTTCGGCAACAATCTGGTTCTGCTCTTCACTGGTGTCCACCATGCCGACGATGGAGACTTCCCTGCTGTAATCCACGTTCACATACTTTTGCATTTTATCGTGGGCCATGGTCTTAATGGCGTAAAAGAACCGGTAGTAAATGGCCTCTTTGGAGCACCGGTAAAAAAAGCGGCGCATGGCCTCTTCGTCCGATGGCTTGATCCCCCTAAACCGGATTTCCTTTCCCCCTTTGAAGGTCTGGGTGCAGTCCAGGTAGGAGGGGTAATACCGTGCTGAATTGGGGATAAAAATCTGGTCGGGATAGATCAGCTGCTGTTCCTTTGCTTTTTCAACCAGCTCCTCCCGGTCGTCGGGATGGGCAATGTCGATGATGGCCTGGGCCCGCTCCCTTAAGGTTTTCCATTTCAGGTTGGCCACGCCGTATTCGGTGGCGATCATGTGAACCGATTCTTTTAAGCGGAGCTGGTTGGCATAGTTTTGAACGCTTAACAGAATATTGGGCTCCCCTTTTTCATTTCTGGAGGGAAGGCCGATAATGGTGGCCCCGTCTGCGGATGCCTCGGCCCCCTTGTAAAAGTCAATTCCCTCTCCAGGGCCGGTGATCACCGCCCCTTTCAGGGGGAAGGCCGCGCCCCCGAGAAGGTCCACCTTTCTGACCTCGTAGATGGCGACAAACTGGGGGTTCTGGGCAATGAGCTGGGAGTTGCACACCCAGTTGATTCCCTGGAATTCCACCAGGGGATTCCGGTTCAGCCACTTCATAAGGCGCTTGGTCCCAAGGGCATAGGATGCAAGACTTTTTCCCCGGAAAGGGGATTTGAACCGGTTGGTCACGGCCCCGGAATTGACCAGCTCGGCCAGGGCATCGGTAAAATAAAGGGAATGAACCCCCAGGTCCTTTTTGTCGCTAAGGTGGGGGACCAGGGCTTCAAACAAGGAGCCAAGGCCGTAATTGATGCAGTCTCCGTCTTTGATCACCGACGCCACATTGGCGGCCACCTGGTTCATCAGCTCGGAAACCGTGGGCGGTGCATAGGTGACCGGCTCGTGCTCAGACCGGACCAGAAGGTCAAAATCTTCAATAGAAACAAGGGTATCGCCATAGGTAAAGGGGATATCGCGGCTGACCTCCCCCACCACCAGAGATGCCTGTTCCATAACCTCCCTTGCCACGTCCACGGCCCCGCCAAGGCTGCAATACCCGGCGTCATCCGGCGGTGTGATCTGGATAAACGCCACGTCAATCTTGATTTTTTTGGCCTTGATGATCTTGGGAATCTCCGAATAATAGGCCGGAATCAAGTCCACCTGGCCCGATGCGATGGTGTCCCAGGCCACATAACCGGAAAAAAATGTCTTTAACCGGTAATTGGGCGCATTGAGCCGGTCCACGGAAAGGATGGTCTCTCCCTGGACGGCCAGCTGCACCAGTTCGAGATCCCGTATGTTATGGGAATCCACATCCAGAAGGCTACGAAGCAGGGTCCGGGGTGCTGCCGGACCGCTGCCGATAAAAACGGTCATGCCCGGGTTTATATGATTTAAAACCTTTTCAGGCGGGACCATGTTCTCTTCCCAGTTGGACACATCGAATTCTGGCATGGTTGGCTCCTTGGATCAGATTGTTGCGGGAAAATGCACGGATTGTCTATGCCATATTTATATCAGCAATAAAACGGTTTCGCAAGAAACCGGAAAAAATATGATTTTTTTGTAAAATAGTTCATTTTTTTTCTAAAGCTTTATATATTGGCGATATTGGCAGGGCGAAAATGAAATGGACTTTTGCCAGCAAAAAGGTTAGGTTATGGTAATTAAATTTCAATTATAGTATTTCATGATATCACATCCATTTTATGATTAAATTCGATTCAGCTGCTTTTTTTCCGAAAAAAGGGGACGTTAATGCTTAAAGAACGCCGTTCATTTACCGTTAACTGCCAGAGGTTTGTTGATCTGGGAATAACCGGATCTTCTTTTCTGTTGGCCTATGGAATTAAAAAATTCCTTTTATCCGGTGAATATAAAGGGTTGTCCACAGAACCCAACTATTATTTGATTCTGCTTCTGGCCATGCTGTCCTGGCACATTTCCCTGAACTGGATGGGAATGTATGGCCTGTACTTTCGCAAGAACCATTTCCGGCAGT
The DNA here is from genome assembly GCA_963663165.1 of uncultured Desulfospira sp. Taxonomy (GTDB): domain Bacteria; phylum Desulfobacterota; class Desulfobacteria; order Desulfobacterales; family Desulfobacteraceae; genus Desulfospira. The sequence goes on from OY760175.1 coordinate 4,177,101, forward strand.
ATTTTACCACCATTTTAAAATCCTGCTGCCTGGGGATTTTTTTGTTGAGCCTGGCCATGTACGCCATGCATATCCAGGAGGTCAGCCGTGTCCTGATCTCCATATTTTTCTTTTTAAATATTTTTTTTCTGGCCGTGACCAAATATGCGGCCCAGAAAATATTAAAAAAGGTCAGGGCCCGGAGGTTTAATACTAAAAACGTCATCATCGTCGGCAGTGGGAACCGGGCAAAGGAGGTCATTGCGGCCGTAAAAAATCAGGATGATACACGGTTCACGATTTCAGCCTGTTTTGAGGTGGACAGTGAAAGACTGGGCCAACCCATAGCCGAGGGGTACCGGGTGACCGGCCTGGTCAAGGACCTTGAAGACTATATGCAGACCCATGTGGTGGATGAACTGATTTTTGCCACACAGCTAAAAGGGGTGAAAGACGGGGACCGGTATATCGAACTTGCAGAAACACTGGGAATAAAGGTCCGGATTGTGCCGGACTGGGAACTGCACCACCTGAAATACTACCCCAACCTGGCCCGGGTGGCATTCGGGGAGTTTTTGGGCATTTACAACATGACCCTCCAGTTCACCCCGCCAAATGAGGGAGAGCTGCTGCTGAAAAGCGCCTTTGATCTGGTTGTGGCCACCCTTTTGACCATTCTCTTGAGCCCGCTGCTCCTCGGGATTGCCATTGCCATTAAATTTTTTTCCCAGGGGCCGGCGCTTTACACCCAGGAGCGCCTGGGCCAGTATGGTAGAACATTTATGGTTTATAAATTCAGAACCATGGTGGAAGGGGCCGACGAACTTTTAAAAGAACTGGCGGAAATGAATGAAGCAGACGGGCCGGTCTTTAAAATCAAAAATGACCCGCGAATTATCCCCTGGGTGGGCACCTTTCTCAGGAAAACCAGCCTGGATGAGCTTCCCCAGCTGTTCAACGTGCTCAAAGGGGAAATGAGCCTTGTGGGCCCCCGGCCCCCTATCCCCAAAGAGGTGGATGAATACTCCATCTGGCAGCGTCGGCGGCTTTCCATGAAGCCGGGCATGACCTGCCTGTGGCAGATCGCGCCCCACAGAAACGAGCTGAGCTTTGAAGACTGGATCCAGCTGGACCTGCAATACATCGACACCTGGTCTATATTTAACGACATCTGGATCCTGGTGCTGACCGCCCGGGCGGTTCTTACTGGCGCCGGGCAATAGCGGACAGAAAAGCCGCGTGTAACGGATCATATTTTTATAATCTAACCAAGGGGCACCAGGCTTGATCTTAGAGCCAAAACAAGACGTTCCTCGGCACGGTTACTAACGGCCACGGGCCGCCTTGGTTATCCAGCCAAGAACCGCCCACAACGAATAATGAAAGTCTTATCAGGATGTTAGTGAGACTTTCATATAACGGCCACGGGCCGCCTTGGTTATCCAACCAAGAACTGCCCACAACAAATATTGAAAGCACTCAACAGGTTGCTGAGTCTTTCATATAAAAAAGTTCAAAATTTGTTTGCGGCCACATCTTGAAGCAACTCATGGGCAAATAAGTTTTATGTTTGGGAAATACGTTCTATATTTTGCAATGTCCCTTGTGACTAAGTCAAATGAAGATACTGTAGCGTGAGCACCAATGAAGAAATCCGGAAGGGTTGAACTTTTAGTGCCCTTTTTTCTTCGATACTCAAGGAATGTCTTTCCAGCCAAAAACAAAGCTTCGCGTGGAATTTCCAGGACTTTTACACCCACTTGTTCAACAGCGTCCTCGACTTCTTCAATACGGTTGAAACCAATTGATATTTGGGTATACACAATTGAATTAATAAATAATGTATTCGTCTGGCTATACTGACTTAATACGTCTTCAGACCAGTTTCCCCATTTAGGATCATTCGTAAACAGATCAAGCAACACACACGAATCAATGAAAATTCCGTTCATTTTATTTTTCTTGTCATATTCATGATTTCGTCTGTAGACATTTTAGCTGTAGCAATCCCCCTTAACTTCGAAAATTTAGAGGTCGTTTTGTTTTTTGATACTTTGACCAGATAAAATCTTCCGTTATCTTCATGAAAATCAACGTCTGTCTCTGGAGCAATACCTAATATTTCCCTTACATTCTTGGGGATAGTGACTTGGCCTTTTGTGGTTACACGCATAATAAATCTCCTTTTATAAAGTAATACCAATATAGTATTACTTTTTGATTCGTGCAACGATTTTTTGAAATCGGGTAGCCGGGGGTAGTTATCTACCCCAGACCCCCTCAGAACCGTACGTGACAGTTTCCCGTCATACGGCTCAAGCATTTCTAAGGCTAAGCCTTGCGGGGCCGCCCGGTTGTTTGAGCAATAATGAAATTTACAGTCATTTCATAGCATGCGTCCTTGGGCATCGGCCAGGAAGTACTGTTTTTTTTTCCTGGTCAAAGACATACGTCCTTTGAAAATGCCTTGGATGTAAATGCCGTACGCTCCTTTAACAACCTTTGCGATACGCATCTACAGTCTTTTAGCAGCATAAAGCTGCTGATGGGCGCACCAGCTAATGCCGTCATTTGCTTTCCCATCTTAAAAGATTCTCTAAACTCTCTCGCAAAGAAACACCTGCCCGGGTGTGTCTGTAGTCACACCCGCCGGACGTCAGCTTCCTTTCGGACCGGGTAATATCGGGGTTTTCTCCTCAACCCGTATCCACCTCATTACGAGATGGCCTTCGCTTTTTCCTGCATCTTACGCCCGCACCCCCATCAGTGTGCCTTGCGGTTTCACCTGCCGAATGTTCCCGGCGAAGATACGGGGTTTCCACGTTCCACATTATTGCCGATTAATGGATGACTTAGGCCTGCCCACTGCACCGGCGGCGCAACATCTCACGCGGCAGTTCCGACACCTGCATCCTGACCACTCACCTTTTGGTCCAAGCTTACCAGCCTCTTTAGCTTGTTCTCCCTGACGACGCTTAAGGAACATTCAATTAATTTGACCATATCATCCAAACCCTTGCCCTCACCCGGAATGAGGCTTCCAGGAGGGTATCCACCTCACGGCTTCCACCCCTTCCGCAACTGCGGAATTCGGTACTTTGTCGGTTGGGCTTCACACCGTTGCCGGATGCACCGGCCATTGCCAGAACCATGAAACAAGTCAATGGATCGACCGGCAGCAAAATAAACTGTTTCATGGTGACTTTTACCTATCCCTGTCAGTTCAGAGATGTGGCATATCTGAATCAACGGGCAGTTTATTCTCTGATGTTTTCATGTGTATCCGGCACTTTGAAAGATTTTGGGCTCAACCCACGGCACCTTGGTGCTCAGATCGGTATAACCATGGTCCTTCACACCAATAGCAGAAGATTGGACTTTCACCCGCATATTCACGTAATTGTTCCAGGTGGCGGTGTTGATCCATCCAGACGGCAATGGAAAAAGAAAAAGGCAAGTATTTGTTTAACCAGAAAGCCCTGGCCAAGGTTTTCCGGGCACGTTTCCTGGATGGATTGAACAAAAAAAATTTGCCGATCCCCAAAGGTGCTCGTCCCAAATGGGTTGTTGATTGTGAGAGGGTTGGAGCAGGTCTCTCTGCCCTGAAGTATCTGTCCAGGTATTTATACAGGGGAGTGATCAGCGAGCGTAATATTATTGCCAACCAGAACGGTCAGGTTACCTTCAGGTATATTGACGGCAAAACCAAAAAAGTATGTACGCGAACCCTTAACGGCGAAGATTTCCTGCGCCTGATCCTGCTTCATGTATTGCCCCGGGGATTTCGCAGGGCAAGGGATTACGGTTTTCTTCATGGGAATGCCAAAAAAACTGCTCTTTCTGGTACAGATGATTCTCCACGTACGGATTACGGCAATAGTGCGTCGGCCAAGGCCTGTGTTTAAATGCCCCCATTGCGGGCAGCCTATGAAAATCCTGGGGATAAAACCTGCCGGTGCGGGATAGGAAAAACAAAAGGTAGAAACCAAATCTCAATTTAACTGGAGGAGAGCAACTCTATGAAATAATCCGGCTTTTTTTAGAAAGCCCTGAAAATGGCTATGCTACAGGTGCGCCTTATCTGCGATGTCCGGAAATCAAACTCCTTCCAGCCTCCTAATCTCCAAAAAGATATTTTCATATATAGGGAAAGCCCGGTTCATTTTGGCCGGGCTTGTTCAACAATCGGATAAGATCGTGGTTCGTTCCTCACACGATCTATCCTTATTCGTTGTGTGAGTATTATAGCAAGATTGTTTTGAATGCCTTTTTCCCTTTAATTCTGTAAATAGAAAAGTCACGGTCAATAGTCGCTACTTCATTTATCCCCATTTTTTCAGCGAGTAGGACAAGACATGAATCTGCAAAATCCATTGGTAGATCTCGATACTTTTTAGTCAGTTCTTTGATCCTCTGAAAATCTGAATTTAATACATTGACTATTTCAACGCCACCCCGACTGACCCATTCGATAAAATCTAACTGTGCATTTCGGTTAAAATCCAAAAGATGCAATGTTTCTGTAATGGATGCGATCGTGGTTATGAGTAGAGCTTGATTTGACTGGATAAATTCAACAGTCTTTTGATGGTATTTGTCTGAGGAATCAAAAAGAGCAATTAATGGCCCACTATCAATAAGAATTTTGTTCATTTTCTTTTTGCCTGGAGTTTGTTTTTAAGAAGCTCTTTCCTGTTTGAGGACAAATCATTCCGGCCACTAGCATATTTGCCGAATAAATCTTGACCAGATTCCCACGCACTTTTTGTTTCTATTTTTTTGAAATAATCTACAAGGCTTTTTCGGATAAGCTCGGACTTTGTTAAGCCGAGATTTTTTGCTGTATAGTTTAATTGCTGCTCAAGCCTTGGGTCAAGTCTTAGTGTAATCATAATATCACCTCCGTAATACATATGGTAATACATCAAGACTAAAGAATCAACGTTCTTTTTTACAGTCGGGTAGGTCGGGGGGGCTTTACAGCCCCTTTCCCCCCCCTCAGAACCGTACGTGACAGTTTCCCGTCATACGGCTCAAGCATTTCTAAGGCTAAGCCTTGCGGGGGCGCCCGGTTGTTTTAGCAATAATGAAATTTACAGTTATTCCATAGCATGCTTCTTTGAGCATCCCCCAGGGAAGTACAGTTTTTTTTTCCCTGTTCAAAAAAACATACGTCCTTTGAAAATGCCTATAGATGTGCATGCCGTGTGCTTCTCTAACAACCTTTGCGATACTCATCTACAGTCTTTTAACAGTATAAACTGCTGATGGGCGCACCAGCTATTGCCGTCATTTGCTTTCCCCTCTTCAAAGATTCTCCAGACTCTCTCGCAAAGAAACGCCTGCACGGGTGTCCCCGGCGAGGGTGCGGGGTTTCCACGTTCCACATTATTGCCGATTAATGGATGACTTAGGCCTGCCCACTGCACCGGTGGCGCAACATCTCACGCGGCAGTTCCGAAACCTGCATCCTGACCGCTCACCTTTTGGTCCAAGCTTATCAGCCTCTTTAGCTTGTTCTCCCTGACGACGCTTGAGGAACATTCAATTAATTTGACCATATCATCCAAACCCTTGCCTTCACCCGGAATGAGGCTTCCAGGAGGGTATCCGCCTCACGGCTTCCACCCCTTCCGCAGCTGTGGAATTCGGTACTTTGTCGGTTGGGCGTCACACCGTTGCCGGATGCACCGGTAACTGCATGCCACCTAGGGTGCCGGCAGGAGAATGCCGGGTTTGGTCAGGACCGACTGGCCCGCCAGACAGCCAATAATGCGACTTCGTGTCGCACCGAGAACGGGGAGCTGAGGGGCCAGGCTTTTGAACCCCAAAACTTCCGATAAAAAGTTAAGTTTTCCTGAACCAGAAACTCCCGATAAGGCCGCGCAGTAAGCTTGGTTCCTCTCCAGCGTTTTGTTGTGCAATATTTTTTCAAGCAAGCCGTCTCTCTTTCAAAATTGAAAATCAACTTATTTTTCCTTGCGCCATACGTCAATATGACGTATATTGAAATCATGAATAAAGTTATTCTCCATAAACGAGTCCAAAAACAACTTAAGAAACTTCCTTCTCATATAGTTACAAACCTTGAAGTTTGGATGCAAACCGTTGAAGAAGACGGAATTTTTGAAGCTCGTAAGCTCTCTGGTTACCATGATGAGCCTTTGGGCGGCAAAAGAAAAAGGGCAGCGGTCTTTCAGGCTGTCCAAAGCATATAGAGGTTTTTACATTGAGCACAATGGCAATATAATTATAGAGGTTATTGAGGTGAACAAACATGAGTACTGAATACGGCATTAAAGAATTAGAAAACGATTTTGGACCTTTGACATTTGGCAAGGCTCTTGCGGCCCATAGAAAAGGCGAAGAAATGACCCAGAAGCAGTTTGCTGATTTTTTAGGTATAACATCATCCAGCCTTTGTGACCTGGAAAAAGGACGAAGAATACCGTCTGTGAAAAGGGCTGCTAAAATTGCGAAGGCCTTAGGAATGTCAGAAAAAACATGGGTTAAATTTGCCATACAAGACATGATCCGTGAGGCTGAGCTTGAGTATACTGTGTCTGTCGCGTAATACATTTAATGTGTTATAGGCTTTCAATAAGGCCGACAAGTCGAACTTGTTGAAAGTTAACCATCTCCGTTTCGTTTCAAAGATCGGGTAGGTCGGGGGCTTTACAGCCCCTTTCCCCCCTCAGAACCGTACGTGACAGTTTCCCGTCATACGGCTCAAGCATTTCTAAGGCTGAGCCTTGCGGGGCCGCCCGGCTGTTTTCTCTTGCCAATGCTGAAATTTACAGTTATTTCATTACATATTTTCTCGGCCGCTGTGACAGGGATCACCTTTGGTTTCACCCGTCTTGCCCAGTGGATTTTATCCATGAAGGCCTGCACATTTTTCCTGGATGGTTTAATGAGCAGTTTGCCGTCATACTTACGAATGTTTTGGCCCAGAAAATCGAATCCCCGGTCAATTCGGGTAATCAGGGTCTTTTCTTCAGACAGGGATAGATCCCGTTCCGAGAGAAATCTGATTATGGCCGGTTTGACCTTGTCTTCAAGAAGTTCCCGGGTTGCACCGGTAATAATGAAATCATCAGCATACCGGATGACGTTGATTTTGGAACTGATGTCCTTACCGTTGCGTCTGTCCCTGACAGGGGCAACAGATCCGGCAGTCCCTTCAATGCCGTCCAGAACCATGTTGGCCAGTGTGGGAGAGGCAATGCCGCTTTGCGGTGTTCCCCGGCCTGTTGGAAAGAATTTACCGTCCTCCATAAACCCGGAAGCCAGCCATTTGGTAAGGATCATCTTATCCATAGGGATATGGTCGATCATCCAGTCATGGCTGATTTCATCAAAGCAGGCTTTAATATCCGCTTCAAGTATCCAGACCGGCGAGGTTTTCTTGGCCAGTGTATTAAAGCATTGGGATATGGCGTCCGCACATCGCCTGTATGACCTGAATCCGTATGAATTGTGGTCGGCCAGTGTTTCTGCTATCGGCTCCAATGCCAGTTTATACAATGCCTGAACAGCCTGTCGATCATTGTGGGAATACTTAACGGACGTTTCTTGCCGTTCTTTTTGGGAATATAGATCCGCCTGAGCGGTGATGGCTGGTATCCTCTCCGTTTGAGGTTGCCTGCTGCCTGGAATTTCTTCCTGGCGGTTTTCCAGGTGACGTTGTCGACACCCGGAGTGCGTTTCCCTTTATTGGAGGTCACGCGTTTTACAGCTAACAGCTTTGCCTGGTAAGAGTGGGTCAGAAGCCACTGGAGGGCCTTGGCCCGTCCGTATCTTCCTTCTTTCACAGCCTTTGCGATACGCATTTGCAGTCTTTTAACAGCTTCATAAATGGCTTTCCAATGAATGGACTTCCAATTCCTGAAACTGCCGATGGGCGCACCAGCTGTTGCCGTCATTTGCCTTCCCATCTTCAAAGATTCTCCAGACTATCTCGCAAAGAAACACCTGCCCGGGTGTGCCTGTAGCCACACCCGCCGGACGTCAGCTCCCTTTCGGGCCGGATAATGTTGGGATGTTCTCCTCAATCCGTATCCACCTCATTACAAGATGGCCTTCGCTTTTTCCTGCATCTTACTCCCGCACCTCCATCAGTGTGCCTTACGGTTTCACCTGCCGAATACTCCCGGCGAAGATACGGGGTTTCCACGTTCCACACTATTGCCAATTAGTGGATGACTTAGGCCTGCCCTCTGTACCGGCGGCGCAACATCTCCGTGCAGGCAGTTAGGAAACCTGCAGCCTGACCGCTCACCTTTTGGTCCAAGCTTACCAGCCTCTTTAGCTTGTTCTCCCTGACGGTACTTACGGAACATTCAATTAATTTGACCATATCATCCAAACCCTTGCCCTCACCCGGATTGAGGCTTCCAGGAGGGTATCTGCCTCACAGCTTCCACCCCTTCCGCACTTGCGGAATTCGGTACGTTGTCGGTTGGGCTTCACACCGTTGCCGGATGCACCGACCACCGCATGCCACCTAGGGTACCGGCAGGAGAATGCCGGGTCTGGTCAGGACCGACTGGCCCGCCAAACAGCCAATAATGCGACCTCGTGTCGCACCCGAACGGGGAGCTGAGGGGCCAGGCTTCTTAAACCCAAAAGCTCCGATAAAAGTTTAAATTTTCTTGAACCAGGGACTCCCGAGAAGGCCGCGCAGTAAGCCTGGTCCCGCTCCAGCGTTTTGTTGGCCCTTTAAAGTATTCATTTGTGTTTAATGCTTTTCTTATATGTTGTAATTAACTTTGATATCATAGAATTAACATTGCAATTTTCATTATCTGCAAGATCATTTAACTTTTTAAAGTTTGAATCTGTAATGTTTTTGTCTAAAATTCTTACACTTCCATCGTTCCAACGTAGCACACCTCGACTATCAAGAATAAATCTATCAGGATATTGCTTTGCAGCCTTTTTCTTGGTTTCATTCCAAGCAGCATTTATTTCTCGAGTGGAAGATAGCTGCCCAACAAGACCTAAACGTAAAGTAACATTTTCTTTTAAATGTTCTGTTCCGTTCGGAAGTTCTGTAAGCTGTTCCAACATCATTTTCGATATTCTGCCTTTTGATAACATTGCCATATTTCCAATCCCTATGATATTACGAGGCCAACGGGTAGGGGCATATTGCCGAGCAGGTTGTCGAAGCCAAGTTTTTTCGAAAACCAAGGGCTTTTGAAAAGCCGCTAGCCCCCCGGGTCGGCCTGCAGCGTTTTGTTGGGCAAATTTTAATCAACTTCTCGTGGTTCAAGTAACAAATTAAGACCTTGCAATATTTCTTCAAAACGTTTTTTTGAAAGCGTCCCGATTTTTTCGGTTAGATCACTTTTATTGACTGTATAAATTTGCGAAATATTCACAACGCTTTTCTTCGGAATGTTTGCTTCACCTTTTTTAAGAGTTACATTTCCGGGTGCGCTGCCTAACCTTAAATTTGATGTGAGGGCACAAACAACGGAAGTGTTTATTCTACTTTGATTAAAAAGGTTATTTTGAATTACAAGATGTGGATGACGATAACCGGGTTCTGATCCTTGTGGCTCTCCAAAATCAATCCAATAGATGTCACCCTGTCTTACCATTGGTCTTTCACCATTTTTTTATGTTTCGGGCGCATTTTTTGAACTAAAGAGTCTGCTTGTTGATCATCATAAATGTCGTTTAGCTGTTGAAGCAATTCAATGTTTTGATGACGCTGGATATACTCTTTGACTGCTTGTGAAAAGATATAACTTCTCGAGACATTTAAACTTTTTGCAAGAATATTTATTTTTTCAAAAATGGGCTTTTCTATAGAAATGGCTGTTTTTACATTCGGCATATTGATTCCTCCATTATTTTTTTACAGTATAATGTCTGGTATGAAAGACGTCAATACTTTGGTAGCCCACCGGGGAGCTAACCGGCCGGGCGTTGAAGCCACAAAAGCTCCGATAAAAGTTTAAAATTTCATTAACCAAGCTGCTTCAAAATGCCGCGCAGATAAGCCCGGTCGGGTTCAGCGGCTTTGTTCGCCTCATCAGTATGCAAACAGTTCCTGTAAACAATTACAAACTTTAATTTGGGTAGTTTTTGAAATAACTCCAAACTTTTTGACTAATCTTAATTTATCTACAGCTCTTATTTGATCCAATAATATCAAGCCTTTTTTACCTTGGAATGTACATTGAATTCTTGTGGGGAAATTGAAGCCTTTGGAGGTCATTGGGGCAACAATAGCCGTTTTTAATGAAGACATTTCGTCAGGAGAAATTACAACACAAAGCCTTTTTTTCTTTATTTCGTGACCTTGTGTCGGGTCCAATTGAACTAACCAAATGTCGAATCTGTTGATAGGCTGATTCACCATTCCCAATCCTCATCATCAACCAGAGATGCATCCAACCATTCCTGGTCCAACTCCTCTTCGTTTTCTGCTTTAAGGTATTTTTCAAATTGTTTTTTCCACCCCTGCCTGGGTTTTCTGGATGGTTTTATTAACAGCCCTTCATCAAGCACCTTAAATTCCAGTTCTTTCTCATTAAGTTGTGCTTGTTCAATAATCGCTTTGGGAATTCTCACTCCTTGCGAATTTCCAATTCTTATTAATGTTGCCATAAACACCTCTAATTTTGATTAATGTAATTACAACATAATCACTTAATTCTGTTTTTGTCAAATCAAAATCGTAGGTTTTTAGAAGATCGGGTAGCCGGGGGTAGTTATCTACCCCAGGCCCCCTCAGAACCGTACGTGACAGTTTCCCGTCATACGGCGCAAGCATTTCTAAGGCTAAGCCTTGCGGGGCCGCCCGGTTGTTTTAGCAATAATGAAATTTACAGTTATTTCATAGCATATATCCTTGAGCATCTGCCCGGAAAGTATTTTTCTTTTTCCGGGTCAAAAGAGAACATCCTTTTGAAAGATGCCTCTGGCGTGTATGCTGTGTGCTACTTTAACAACCTTTGCGATACGCATCTACAGTCTTTTAACAGAATAAATCTGCTGATGGGCGCACCAGCTATTGCCGTCATTTGCTTTCCCATCTTCAAAGATTCTCCAGACTCTCTCGCAAAGAAACACCTGCCCGGGTGTGCCTGTAGCCACACCCGCCGGACGTCAGCTCCCTTTCGGGCCGGATAATGTTGGGATGTTCTCCTCAATCCGTATCCACCTCATTACAAGATGGCCTTCGCTTTTTCCTGCATCTTACTCCCGCACCTCCATCAGTGTGCCTTACGGTTTCACCTGCCGAATACTCCCGGCGAAGATACGGGGTTTCCACGTTCCACACTATTGCCAATTAGTGGATGACTTAGGCCTGCCCTCTGCACCGGCGGCGCAACATCTCACGCGGCAGTTAGGAAACCTGCAGCCTGACCGCTCACCTTTTGGTCCAAGCTTACCAGCCTCTTTAGCTTGTTCTCCCTGACGGTACTTACGGAACATTCAACTACTTTGACCATATCATCCAAACCCTTGCCCTCACCCGGATTGAGGCTTCCAGGAGGGTATCTGCCTCACGGCTTCCACCCCTTCCGCAGTTGCGGAATTCGGTACGTTGTCGGTTGGGCTTCACACCGTTGCCGGATGCACCGACCACCGCATGCCACCTAGGGTACCGGCAGGAGAATGCCGGGTTTGGTCAGGACCGACTGGCCCGCCAAACAGCCAATAATGCGACTTCGTGTCGATCGGGTAGGTCGGGGGCTTTACAGCCCCTTTCCCCCCTCAGAACCGTACGTGACAGTTTCCCGTCATACGGCTCAAGCATTTCTAAGGCTGAGCCTTGCGGGGCCGCCCGGCTGTTTTCTCTTGCCAATGCTGAAATTTACAGTTATTTCATTACATATTTTCTCGGCCGCTGTGACAGGGATCACCTTTGGTTTCACCCGTCTTGCCCGGAAGTATTGTTGATGTTCCGGGTCAAAAGGATTTGCATCGCTTTTGATTTTGATGTGCCGTTGGATATGTATGCTGTGCGCTTTGATGAGTTCGGATGTTCTCGGGTTGCCGTTTTTATCTTTGACCACCGTTGAGAACCGCCCCGGTTTTGAGCCCTTTGACCAGTACGTCTTTTTCAACCATTGGATGCTTTTATTCCGGTGACGTCGTTTCACCCATTGCCACGCTTCATTCCATATGTACCCGTCAACATAGCTGAAAGTTTTTGCTGAGACAACATGTTTGTGATAGTTCGCCCAACCCCTTATTTTCATGTTAAGATCATGAATCAGAGCCTCGGCTTTCGATCCCCGGTGCTTCCTGAACGTCTCGTGGATTTTATCCATGAAGGCCTGCACATTTTTCCTGGATGGTTTAATGAGCAGTTTGCCGTCATACTTACGAACGTTTTGGCCCAGAAAATCGAATCCCCGGTCAATTCGGGTAATCAGGGTCTTTTCTTCAGACAGGGATAGATCCCGTTCCGAGAGAAATCTGATTATGGCCGGTTTGACCTTGTCTTCAAGAAGTTCCCGGGTTGCACCGGTAATAATGAAATCATCAGCATACCGGATGACGTTGATTTTGGAACTGATGTCCTTACCGTTGCGTCTGTCCCTGACAGGGGCAACAGATCCGGCAGTCCCTTCAATGCCGTCCAGAACCATGTTGGCCAGTGTGGGAGAGGCAATGCCGCCTTGCGGTGTTCCCCGGCCTGTTGGAAAGAATTTACCGTCCTCCATAAACCCGGAAGCCAGCCATTTGGTAAGGATCATCTTATCCATAGGGATATGGTCGATCATCCAGTCATGGCTGATTTCATCAAAGCAGGCTTTAATATCCGCTTCAAGTATCCAGACCGGCGAGGTTTTCTTGGCCAGTGTATTAAAGCATTGGGATATGGCGTCCGCACATCGCCTGTATGACCTGAATCCGTATGAATTGTGGTCGGCCAGTGTTTCTGCTATCGGCTCCAATGCCAGTTTATACAATGCCTGAACAGCCTGTCGATCATTGTGGGAATACTTAACGGACGTTTCTTGCCGTTCTTTTTGGGAATATAGATCCGCCTGAGCGGTGATGGCTGGTATCCTCTCCGTTTGAGGTTGCCTGCTGCCTGGAATTTCTTCCTGGCGGTTTTCCAGGTGACGTTGTCGACACCCGGAGTGCGTTTCCCTTTATTGGAGGTCACGCGTTTTACAGCTAACAGCTTTGCCTGGTAAGAGTGGGTCAGAAGCCACTGGAGGGCCTTGGCCCGTCCGTATCTTCCTTCTTTCACAGCCTTTGCGATACGCATTTGCAGTCTTTTAACAGCTTCATAAATGGCTTTCCAATGAATGGACTTCCAATTCCTGAAACTGCCGATGGGCGCACCAGCTGTTGCCGTCATTTGCCTTCCCATCTTCAAAGATTCTCCAGACTATCTCGCAAAGAAACACCTGCCCGGGTGTGCCTGTAGCCACACCCGCCGGACGTCAGCTCCCTTTCGGGCCGGATAATGTTGGGATGTTCTCCTCAATCCGTATCCACCTCATTACAAGATGGCCTTCGCTTTTTCCTGCATCTTACTCCCGCACCTCCATCAGTGTGCCTTACGGTTTCACCTGCCGAATACTCCCGGCGAAGATACGGGGTTTCCACGTTCCACACTATTGCCAATTAGTGGATGACTTAGGCCTGCCCTCTGTACCGGCGGCGCAACATCTCCGTGCAGGCAGTTAGGAAACCTGCAGCCTGACCGCTCACCTTTTGGTCCAAGCTTACCAGCCTCTTTAGCTTGTTCTCCCTGACGGTACTTACGGAACATTCAATTAATTTGACCATATCATCCAAACCCTTGCCCTCACCCGGAATGAGGCTTCCAGGAGGGTATCCGCCTCACGGCTTCCACCCCTTCCGCAACTGCGGAATTCGGTACTTTGTCGGTTGGGCTTCACACCGTTGCCGGATGCACCGACCACCGCATGCCACCTAGGGTACCGGCAGGAGAATGCCGGGTTTGGTCAGGACCGACTGGCCCGCCAAACAGCCAATAATGCGACCTCGTGTCGCACCACGACGGGGAGCTCAGCCGCCCGGAGCGAGAACCGAGAACTTCCCCAAAATTAAATTCTTTTCAAAAACCAAGGTCTTTCAAAAAGCCGATAGCTCTCCGGGTCGGCCTGCAGCGTTTTGTTGTGCGAGTTATATTAAAGCCTCTAAGCCTTTTCTTTCCATGATATCCAACAATTTCCTTGAGGCTCCTGTAGGTTTTTTATTCCCCTGTTCCCACTTCTGTACAGTAGAGGTACTAATATTGAAAACGCTTGCTAACGCAGCTTGGCTTAAATTAAATCTTTTTCGGATTTCGGTTATGTTTTTGGGGGAATAGTCTTTAACTTCTGGAAGACATAATTTTTCAATATTTCTTAAAGTAATGTCATCCACAAGCCCACTTTTATTTAAGTCCCTTACGGTTTCGGTAATTGAATCTGAAATTGATTTTCTCATGTTGCCACCTCTTTTAAATCACCATTTTGGACTGCTATATCAATTTCCCTTTCAGAAAATGAAAGTAAAATTTTAGCAAGTTCCTTGAAGACAAATAGCTCTTTGGGTGAAAGGTTTGATTTTTCATTTTTTGAGAATCCATGGATGAAAATAATTCTGCTCCCTTTTTTATAGCAAACAATCGTTCTTCCACTACCGCTTTTGCCTTGACCAGGGAACCGAATTCTTTTTTTGTAAATGTGTCCGCCCAAATTTGCTTCGTAATTTCCACTACCGACTTCTTCCAATGCTGTTTCCAAGTCATCGATCAGTATTTTTTGCTTTGAAGCCCATTTCGCAAAGTGCTTTGTCATTAATTTTCGCATAACAACAATATAGCACCGGGTGACATGATTTTCAATATGTCTTTTTCTGTATCACGTTGGTTTTTAACGCACAACGGGGAGCTCAGCCGCCCGGAGCGAGAACCGAGTACTTCCCAAAAATTAATTTTTTTCAAAAACCAAGGCCTTTCGAAAAGCCGCTAGCTCTCCGGGTCGGCCTGTAGCGTTTTGTTAGCTGAATTATTTTAGTTCAGCCATTATTCTCTTCGGTGGTTCACTACTTTGGTGATCGGCGTCGGAGTTGAGAGATTTCTTAACAGCGGATTCAGCTCTAAACGAAATACTTGATGATTCAAGTTTGAAGAGTGCATCTGTAATACCCAAACGAATGATATCATTCTTTTTATGCCCAAGACTCAATCTCATTATTCGTGTAAGGTTTCCGTATGCCAAAATCTCTTGTTCTCCTTCTAACGTTGCTCCTTTACTCCAAAAACTTATTAATGATTTAACAACCTCCGGTTCACCGCAAGTAATGATCCTACTTTTGGCATCATTCAAGGCAGCCAAATCGATATTTTCATTTGTGACATCTCCAAGCCGTCTTGAAACGGCAAGTCTCGAAGCTGCAGCTAAAAAGTCTGAATAGGATTGAATTTGAAATTTCAACAGTTCACTTCTTTTATTCCGTGCGGTTGTTAAGTAGTGTGTAATAAAGGCTGCTATAATCGCACTAATAAATGATAAAAATATTGTCACGAGTTTCCTTTACCAGCTAACGCGGAGCTGAGGGGCCAGGCTTTTAAACCCCAAAACTCTCGATAAAAAGTTGAATTTTCCTGAACCAAGCACTCCCAAAAGGCCGCGCAGTAAGCCTGGTCCCTCTCCAGCGTTTTGTTCTGCAAATTCAGCTGGTTAATAAATTGGGGATTTGTTTTCCTCGTTCAAAAATTATTTTTTCACAGAAAAATTCCCAATTTGTATCCATTTCCGCATCATAAACTTTCAAATTTCCTTGTTCCCAACCATCTATTTGGTAATCATCAATAGAAAGTTGAACAATATCAATATCAGGGCATATAGTTATACTTCTTGGCCGTTCGATAATCATTTTGATTATAGGGATGTCATATGCATTTCGATCTTTTGTTAATTCAAGAACCATAACGTTGCATAAGTCCCCAGAAGCATCCAAATAATGTTCATATCTTAGTGACCAAATTTGTTTGTAGTTGATTAAGTTCCCGTCTGGCAACAGGTCTTCAATTTTATTGTAGCCAATAAATGTTTTTATATTTGCTGGTATCATTTTTAATAGCAGAACGGGGAGCTCAGCCGACCGGGGCGTATAACCGAGCAGGTTGTCGAAGCCAAGTTTTTTCGAAAACCAAGCACTTTCGAAAAGCCGCTAGCCCCCCGGGTCGGCTGCAGCGTTTTGTTGTGCAAAATGTCTTCTCCCTAAACCAAAAAGATTTATTAAATCTAATCATTTAAAGGATGCTTGCCCACCTGAACATAAAGCCAACAACTCTTTACTGCTCAACAATTCCGCTGCCATTTGGCGTAAAATAATATATTGCACGTCTGGAACAGGAATGTTTTTGGGAATTCCGTCGATTATTTTTGTAATATACCCAACTGCTGGACCATTTTTAACCTGATCGTATTCTTTGGAGAGTTTTTTATCAACGTGCGCCCCTCCATCCTTATTCGCTGCCCCAAGATATATATCTCTTCTCGATATTCTCATGGTCGTTTGTAATATTGATTGGTTAATCCATGTTTTTATAGAAACGTCTGTATATTTAGTATCGTTAAATCTGCATGCGGGGACAAAATGGGTTCCTGGAGTAGGGTGATTACAACCAATTGCGTACATACCGCCAGCCATAAATGCAAGCTTGTCGTCGTCTTCGCCATCACCTACAGTAGATGATAATTTAATATCAGAAGCTTTTAAGTGCTTTAATAAAGATGTAGAATTTTTGGTATCGTGAATTAACACCCTTATCGTTGTTGCAATTCTAAGCCCTTCATCTTTAAATCCTTGATCGAAAAGAATGCTTGATCTATGAAGAAACCCTAATTGTTCTTGTAATTTTTCTTTAAAATCAACAGCCATAAACGTCCTTTGTCAGGAAACAATCAAGTATTAATAAGGGATATAATGTTTGTCCAAGTGCAAAAAAAATCAAATTTTTAAATACCGTTAACTGATATTTGAACCTTCCGTTTCAAAGCACAACAGTGAAATAGGCAGAATGGGCCAATAGTATAATAGGCGGATTCTGCCTATTGCATTAATTGCAATTTTTGGGTATTATTTTACACAACTTGAACTACCCCCAGAAAGATATTGGATACCTACCATATGAATCCGGCAAAATCAACACACGAAAACGAAATCAAAAGATTTTGGGACAATTACATTAATCGTTTAGAACATGCTGGTATTAAAAGTAATGTTTCCAGGTGGTATGTGATCAGAGCCGAGCAGTATATCAAGGCTTTTCCGGATAAGCGTCTGGCCGATCATAACCCTGAGGACGTGGTCTCCTACCTGGAGCAGCAGGGCCGGGCCGGCCGGATTCAGGACTGGCAGTTCCGGCAGCTGGTCGATGCTATACAGAATTTATTTTCCATGCTTGGCGTATCCTGGCTGTCGGATGTAGACTGGCAGTTCTGGATGGATTCAGCCGCGTCCCTGACAGAAGTTCATCCCACAGTTGCCGGCAGCCTTCCGGCTAAAGCAACCATTGAAAAATTATCCGGCCGAAAAGGCTCACAGCTTTCCGCTGTCCGCAAACTTCATGCAGATCTTCTGGAAAAGCTGCTGATCGTCTTGCGGACGAAGGGGTATTCCATAAGAACCGAGCAGTCTTACGAATCCTGGGTAAGCCGTTTTATTGAGTTTTGCCAAAATCAGGACCCGGCCGGGCTTGGTAAGGTTGAAGTGGTCTCCTTTTTGCAACATCTGGCTGTTGGGCGGAATGTGGCGGAGAGTACCCAGAACCAGGCGTTGAATGCCCTTGTCTTTTTTTATGACAAGGTTTTGGAACAGCCCCTGGGGGATCTTGGGGATTTTGTCCGGGTAAAACGCCCTAAACGGCGACCGGTTGTGCTGACCCGGATTGAAGTGGCAAAACTGATCGACCACATGGAGGGCCGCCAGAAACTGATGGCCTCCCTGCTTTATGGCACCGGCATGCGGCTGATGGATTGTATCAGGCTCAGGGTCCAGGATATTGATTTTGGGTATTATCAGATTGTGGTCAGGGACGGAAAAGGCAAAAAAGACCGGGTAGTTCCATTGCCGGAAGGGCTTGTCAGCGATCTTACGGCCCATCTTGAAAAAGTTCGTAAACTGCACGAGGCAGATTTGGAAAAAGGGTTTGGAGAGGTCTATCTACCCTATGCCTATGACCGCAAATCCCCCAAAGCGGCAAAGGAATGGGGATGGCAGTATGTGTTCCCCAGCGGACGGCTTTCCGTTGATCCAAGGAGTGGAAAAACACGCCGTCACCATATTCACGAAAATGGTCTTCAAAAAGCCGTGAAAAAAGCGGCGCAGCAGGCCCAGATTACGAAAAGGGTAAACTGCCACGCCCTTCGCCACAGTTTTGCCACCCATCTTCTGGAAAGCGGTTATGATATCCGTACCGTGCAGGATCTGCTCGGCCATGCCAATGTTTCAACAACCATGATCTATACCCATGTGCTTAACCGGGGCGGGAGAGGCGTAAAAAGTCCCTTTGACGTGCTGTAATTCGAAACTAAACAGCGGGTCGCCGCCACATTGAAAACCGTAAAAATTTTTGATATAAATCAGGACAGAGCCGGGACCTTTTCAAAGGGGATGGCAAAAGAGCGGGTTCTGGTCGTGCCGAATATGGAAGACGCTGTTAGAATCTGCGATATCGTCAGCTCAGTGACCGTTGGCCGGTCCCACCCGGTTTTTAAAAAAGATTTGCTGCAGACTATAACTATCTGAAAATATATTTATGTTTCGTTTTGGACGATGCCTTGGCCGGATAACCAGGGACAGTCCGGTTTCTATCTTTTATAGCAACCCCAATTTCATGGAGGAAAGACAGATGAAACACATTTCAAAAGTGATGGTTGTTCTGGCCGCGGCAAGCCTTCTGTTTGCCGGACGGGCCATGGCTGTCGACAGAATCTTTTTCGGCATTGCCACCGGGGGTACCGGCGGCACCTATTACCCCCTGGGGGGGATGCTGGCCCAGATGATTTCCAACAAGGTGGTCATTAACGGCAAAAAACTGTCCGCCACCGCGGAAACCGGAAATGCGTCCGTGGCCAATGCCACCTTGCTGGGCAGAAAGGGGATTGAATCCGCCTTTGCCGGGGCTGATATCCTGAGTGCGGCTTACAAAGGCATTAAACAGTTTGACGGCAAAGAGCAAAAAAGCTTAAGGGCCTTGGGCGCGCTTTATCCTGAAACTGTACAGCTGGTGGTCCGGGGCAATGCCGGAATAACCAAATTTGAAGATCTCAAGGGCAAATCCATTTCCTCCGGGTCTCCCGGATCCGGCCAGTGGCAGCTGCTTGGTGATTTGCTCAATTGCTACGGCATGGACCGGAAAAACGATATAAAAGAGGATTACTCTTCTTTTGCCCAGTCGGTTGAAAAAATCAAAAACGGCCGTCTGGACGCCTCTTTGATCACGGCCGGAACCCCTACGGCGTCTGTTGCAGAGCTGGCCGCCCATCATGATATCCAGATCATACCGTTGAGCGGACCGGCTATTGAGGGCCTTCAGAAGGTTCAGCCCTGTTATGCCGGTTTTCTGCTGCCGGCCGGGACCTATAAAGGCCAGGATGAGGCGGTGAAGACCATTGCCGTCCGCGCCATCTGGGCTACCCATGACGAGCTGGATAAGGTGCTGGCCTATCACCTGGTCAAAGCCTTGTATGAAAATACAGACACCCTGGCCAAGGTTCATGTCAAAGGCAAGGATATCAGCCTTGAAACCGCCCTGGAATCGGTTTCCATTCCCCTGCATCCCGGCGCGGAACGGTACTATCGTGAAAAAGGCCTGATCGACTAAAATGAAGCGCATGGCTGCAGGCCTCCCGGTTTTTCTGGCGGCTGCCTGCATCTGCATAGTTTCCTTCAGCCTGACCGCCGGAACCCTTGGCCCGAAATTAATGGTATCACAATTTCCCGGCGGCAAAGACCTTCACCAGATTAATCTGGACAAAGAAAAAGGGTTTTCTCTTTCCTTTATCCACTCGGTGTCCCAAACCCGGGTCACGGATATTTACCGGATTGAAGGAGACCGGATTATCCAGACCGCAGAACGGTTCCGGGCCCATGGCGCAGGGCTTCCCTCCCAGACAGATGAGCCAGGCGTTACCCGCTGGGAAAAAAAGGGGGATGAGTTTGTTATCACCATGGAGCGGCCTGTTCCCCAAATAGTGATCCGGACCGATAAAAATTATGAAAACCGGCTCATGGTCGGCCGCCGGGTGATCAACCTCAACCAATGGGAAGACCAGGCCCTGCGGCTGTATATTAAAACAGACTAACGGCTGGTCTTTATGGGCACTGGCCATATGGGGTCCCGAATCTATAAAACCGGTTCACCTGGGAGAGGCTATGGCAGGGCAATCGCATGTAAAAGAAAGCCATCTCTTCCGGAATTGAAAATAAGGATAATCTCCAATTATGTAGCGTGTTTGATTATGTTGTGAGTTTTATTCATTTTTATTCAAAAAGATTTTTCAAATCTTTCATTTTATTCGTATAATTCCAAATCATATGCATAGAAAAAGCCCGGAGTAGCCCCTCCGGGCTTTGATTGTGAACTCCCGTCGATAGCCGGAGAAGCCCACACACACAGTTATATTTCTATATCATTTTCCGGTTATCTGCAATACCGGAAAAATCTAAAATGCTTTTAATTCCAAATACATGCCGATGGTGCCATTTCGTATTTTTTGTTTGCAGGTTCTGCTGGAGAGGGCAGGCCTATTGTTGCAGGGACTGCCGTAAGGCCGGAATCCTCAGAAACAAAAGAGAAGCACAGCGACGATACCGCCAGACCGAGAAGGGGAAAAGACGGCATCGGGAAGCCGAGAACCGGCGTCGGCATCGAAAAAAAATTCAAGAGACAAAAAACATGGATGATACAGCTTCCACAGTGCTGCCTGCTTGGTGTAGGACAATAATATTGTGGATTTTGTTTCAGATTCAGGGCCTTCCAATCAAACCATATTGTCAATTCTGCGGCTCTTCAGGTCAAGTCGTCACACAATTTCCCCGGCGGGGATATGGATAAACGTAAAAACTGGAGGCGCGGCATGGTAAAAAAAGAAATCCTGAACCCTTCAAGGGTGCGTTGTATCAAAGGAGGATTTAGTTTTATCCCCCATCGGTTTCTTACGGGTGGATTTTTGCGAGCATTAAGCCGGGACGAGTTGTTATTGTATTTTTTCCTGGTTCTGGCCGGTGACCGCAACGGATTAAGTTTTTACAGTTATGATAAAATATGCACCCTGCTAAAAATGCAACTGGACCAGTACATTGAAGCTCGGGATGGATTGATGGAAAATGATCTGATTGCCTTTGACGGCACCATTTACCAGGTGCTTTCCTTACCGGCCAACCTTATACAATCTGCTGTACAAAAAAAATCTTCCCTGAACAGCCGTCAACCTGAATCAGTTGGAAAAATTTTGAGCAAACTGGTTATGGAGGCCGATCATGGTTGAGCAGACACCCAAAAGTCCGCCCGGTTATGATCTGGATCAGATCCGCCGGGATTATCTGGACCATATGCTTAAAATCAAGGAAAGCTCTCCTTCTCAAACCTGTTGCAGGACCAAAATTATCAAAGCGTTTGACAGTTATCTGCAAACATCGGGAGTCTCACTGGTCAATATAAACATAGGGCATGTTGATGATTTTCTGGCAAGGTTCAATGCCCCATATGCAAAGAGTACCCAGGGGGTATACCGTTCCTGTTTTCGAGGCTTTTTGCACTACCTGTATAATGAACGGCATTTGATCCAACAGAATTTAGCCCCGCTTGTGACCGGTCCGCCAATGTTTGCTCAAGTCAAGCCTCCTAAATTTTTAAGACCCGGTGAAGTCCGTCAGTTATTTGATCATTTGCCCTGTGCAACATCCAAAGAGCTTCGTGTCTATGCACAGGTTCACCTGGCTTATTATCTTGGATTGCGCCCCATTGAAATCAGCCGCCTTACTCTGGACGATATCTGTTTTGCCAAAGGACTGCTAAACCTGGAAAACACAAAAAATGCAAAGCCCCTTCAATTGCCCATTCCCGATGAAGTTATCAAAGCAATCACCGCTTATATCGTTGGAGGCAGGCCTAAAAGTCAGTCTCGCTCTCTTTTTTTAACCAGCCATTGCCCACCTTACAGAGCTGTAAGTGCCTGGCTCACCAGGCACGATTTAACAAAGGCGTTGCGGGCTGCCGGTCTTCCCGGTACAGGATATTGGCTGCGCCACACCTTTGCACAAAACATGCTGGAAGCAGGTGCCGGCATTTTTGAAATCAAAGAAATGATGGGGCATTCCATCATTGATTCCACAAAAGTATATCTAAGTATCCACAAGGAATTGATGCGCCGGGTGTTGTTCGATGAAACCGTTTAAAAGCTTTTTGGCCACAGAGATGGAAAACTTTATTGTTTACCGGCAAGGACTGGGATACAGTTGCCATATGCTCCGGTGGGCCTTGCTTACCTTTGACGATTTTTTAATGAGGCAGCCGGATCTCTCAGACATTTGGATGCCCCATTTTTATATCACCTTTAAAAATGAGATTGGCCTTGAGCCCTCCGGCGTAGCCAGCATTCTAAATGTAGTTCGAGGCTTTTTTGATTATCTGAAACGGCAGCGGATAAATCTTGATAACCCTTTGAAAGATGTGACCGCTCCGGCCCGACGCACCTTCATCCCCTTTATATTCTCACCGGAGCAGGTAGAAATGTTACTGGGGGTGGTATGCGGACGGATCCGGCAAACCCCTATGCGGTTCCTTAAAGATTACAGTGAATATCTGGTGATCCTTCTGCTTGCCCGCTGTGGGCTGAGGATGAATGAACCCTTGCGCCTGAGATTGAAAAATTACCGGCCGGATGAAAAGACGATTTACATAGAGAAAACCAAGTTCAAAAAGGACCGTCTTATCCCTATTCCAAAATCAACTGCCATGCAGATTGACAACTATCTTTCAACCAGGGCCGCTTTAATTGAAAACGATATGAATCCCTACCTGTTCATGGAGATAGGGGAAAACGGCTTGAACGATAACCGTATTCGCTCTGTTTTTCACGATGCTGTGCGTCAAATCGGGATCCGCCGCCCAAGGAAAATTATCGGCGACACGACCTTTGGGAAGCCCACTCCGCACTGTTTACGGCACTCTTTTGCCATTAACACCTTGAAGGCAGCCATTGCCCGGAAACAATCACCCCGGAATGTGCTGCCGGTGCTTGCCGGCTATATGGGTCATGTTGAGTATAAATACACCATGGAATATTTGAAAGCAGTTGATGCTGAAAGCCGCGACAGCCTGTTCAAATTTACCACCGGCAGAAGGGATGAATCATGAACCTGACCCGTTGCGTTGTTCAATTTTTTGACCAATACCTGCCTTATGTCAAAGGGTGCCGCCCCAATACGATCAAAAGTTACCGGGATACCATGCGCTTTTTTTTACCGTTTGCTGCCGAGTACCACAGCGTAAAGGTCAGTTCGCTCAATCTGGAACATATCACGGTAGAATTAATTTTGCAGTTTCTCAATGAGCTTGAATCCAAACGGTCCAACACGGCTAAAACCCGGAACCAGCGCCTGGCCGTTTTAAAGTCTTTTGCCAAAATGATCCGTTTTATTTATCCCGAGCAACAAAAACTGACCAATGCGATCCTTGATATTCCCCGGAAACGAAGCCAACACAAGTTGATCGGATTTTTGTATCCCCAGGAGATCAATCAAATCCTTAATGCGGTCCAACTTAAAAGAAAGGACGGGTTCCGAGATTATACCCTTCTGTATCTATTATATGATACCGGTGCCAGGGCAACGGAAATCGCTACCCTTGAGATGGATTATTTTGATTATGAAAATCAAACTCTGGCGATTCTTGGGAAGGGTAACCGATATCGACAAGTTCAGTTGCTTGGGAAAACAGTAGAGCTTATGCATCAGTATATTGAAGAACATCGCAATACGCCAATCCATCCGTTTAAAAAAAGGCTGTTCATCAACCAAAGAGGAACAAGCTTGACCCGCCACGGTATCAACCGGATCTGTAAAAACTACCTTGAACAGGCTTTACCGGCAAAGCGGACAGCGACCATGCACCCCGTCCATAGCTTCCGTCATTCGTGTGCCGTTCGAATGCTCTCAGAGGATCGGCCTTTATCTGAAATTAAGAATCGCTTGGGGCATTCTAATGTCAAATCCACAATGGTTTACTTAAAGCTTGATCTAGGCCAGAAGCGACATTTACAAGAGAACTTCATCCAGTTCACCAAACAGCACCTGAAATCTGATCCGAAAATTGAGGAGTTGATCCAGTGGGAAAACAAGCAAAACGTTCTTGAGTGGCTGGATAGTCTATAGATCCTTACAGACTTCATCACCAGCACTCCTCAGGGCAAACTGTAGCTGTTTATTATGTTTAGTGATTTGTTGCAAATTTGTCATACCCTTGATAACCCACTGTTTATTTGAACGATTTTGACTTACGGCATTACGGCGCCCAAACCACGGTCAATCAAGGCTTCAGGACCGCTCGCAACATAACTCCAAAATAATGGACTTGGGACTTGGGATATGGGACTTGGGGATTGCCGTATCCATGGCCTCCCCAAGTCCCAAGTCCCATATCCCAAGTCCCAATTTTATACATTATTATCCTTATCACCCAAATTGGCATCACCAGCAGACAAGTTACATGCGATCTCCCTGTGCGGATAAAGCGCCTGGTTGACAATTTTCCCAATCAGCTATAATAAATACCACTTTTTTAACGGTATTTAATGGGTCCGCCCCTTTTTATAAGGAAACCGACATCGTGGAAGACCAGCCCCGGGAGCAGACAGACCCGGATCATGAAAAAGAGGTCCTATCGGATATTGGCCGCTGCATCAGGGTGCTGGAAACCCTGGCAGACCGGTCTGAACTTTTGGCAAAAATCTCCGAAGATGAGCGCATCGCCCTGGTGACCGCAGCCGGTAAAATATCCCGGCCGGACAGGGCTGAAATTAAAAAACGCAACAAGGACAAAAAACGGCAGATGCGCCTGGCTGTTGTGGGAAAAGAGCGTCAGGCCCGGGCGGCAACCGGTATCCGCAAGGCCCGGGAAGCCGCTGTGTTTACGGCACCGGCCCAGATTGAGGGCCCTGGTGTCCAGGGCCGTAATGATACCCGGCGCCTGGATTCTGCCCGCAACTGTTATGTGTGCAAGGAAAAGTTCACAACCCTTCATCATTTTTATGACAGCATGTGTCCCAGGTGTGCGGCGTTCAATTACACCAAGCGATTCCAGACCGCGTCCCTTGCGGGGCAGGTGGCGGTCATCACAGGCTCCAGGCTCAAGATTGGGTACCAGGCCGCCCTGATGATGCTCCAGGCCGGGGCAAGGGTGATTGCCACCACCCGGTTTCCCAAGGATTCGGCCTTAAGGTTCTCTAAAGAACCCGATTTTGGCCAGTGGGGCCACAGGCTGCATGTTTACGGGCTGGATTTGCGCCATATCCCCAGTGTGGAACTGTTTTGCGATCATGTTCAGCAAACCTATCCGCGCCTGGATATCCTGATCAACAATGCGGCCCAGACCGTCCGGCGGCCGCCCGGATTTTATGCCCATTTGATGGCCACGGAACAGCAGGATATCTCATCGCTGCCCCCGGAGGCGGCAAGTCTTTTAGGCCATTACCGGGACTGCCTGGCAGGGCTGGATACCGGCCCAACCCGGGGGGATGACCCTTCCCTGCCCGTTGCCTGGAACGGCGCTGCCCCGGGAATCGGGCTGCGGCAGTCGGCCCGGCTCTCCCAGGTTCCCTATTCCTATGACCAGAGCCTGGATGATCCCCGGGTGTTCCCGGAAAAGGCCCTGGATGCCGATCTCCAGCAGGTGGACCTTCGGAAGACCAACTCCTGGCGGCTGAAGTTAGGGCAGATTGAGACCGCAGAGATGCTGGAAATTCAGCTGGTGAACAATGTGGCCCCCTTTGTCCTGTGCAACCGGCTGGCAGAGATGATGAAAGCTGACTTTACCGGCCAGAAACACATTGTCAATGTCTCGGCCATGGAAGGCAAATTCCTGAGGTTCAAGAAAGGCAGCCGCCACCCCCATACCAATATGGCCAAGGCCGCGCTAAACATGCTCACCCACACGGCCGCCGAAGACCTTGCCAAATACGGGATTTATATGAATGCCGTGGATACCGGCTGGGTCACGGATGAGGACCCGGCACTCCTTGCCCGGCTCAAAGAGGAGCGCCACGACTTTCAGCCTCCCCTGGATATCGTGGATGGGGCGGCCCGGATCTGCGACCCCTTTTTCCACGGCATTTTAACGGGAAAGCACTGGTGCGGAAAATTTTTAAAAGATTATTTTCCTATCGACTGGTAGCAATCGATTTTTCATGCCAGGTCTGGTATTGTTTTTTCTGTCTTTCCCTCCACGATCAAAACAACCGGCCGGCTGCCGGTATCCGGCTGGCCCGTGAAAATTTAAGATGGAGACTTTTCATGAATTTAAAATTTGTGTCAAAGACGGTACCGGTCCTGGCGGCGATTTTCTGGTTGTTTTCTGGACCGGCCCTGGCCAAGGTTGACCTGACCACCCTCACCGACCGGGACCAGGTTCAGCTTACCATTTATAACAGTGCTGACCTGACCCTGGTCCGGGACACCCGGTTTCTCAACTTTAATCCCGGGATGAACCAGATCCAGTTTTCCTGGGCAGGGACAAGGATTGATCCCACGTCCCTGACCCTTGAGATTAAATCGCCTGACGCACCGGCCGCCGTGACCCAGATGAGCTTTCCTCCCCAGGCCAAAGACCTTGGCATCTGGTATATTCAGGCAGACAAGGCCTGCCGGGCCCAGGTGGACATCACCTATTTTACCTCCGGGATTTCATGGCAGGCCTTTTATACAGCGGTGATGTCGGAAGACGAAACCGCCATGGGGTTAAAGGGGTATGTCCGGGTCAACAACCAGTCCGGGGAGGATTATCCCAATGCAAAGACCCGCCTGGTGGTGGGGAAAATCAATCTGCTGGACGAAATTGCTTTTTTGGCCCAGCGCACCTATCCATACGGCGCACCGGAAAAACCGGTTCCGGTACAGCAGGTCCGGGCCGCCTACGCCAAAGCGGCCCGGATGATGGAGGCGCTCCCGTCTGTGGGCATGGACAGCGAAGAGATCGCGGCCCGGCCAAAGGAGATTGTCAAACAGGGGTTGTCCGAGTATTTCCTGTATACGGTTGAGGGACGGGAAACCATCCCCAGCGGGTGGGCCAAGCAGCTGCTCTCCTTTGATGCCCCCAGGGTGGCGGTGGAAAATGTCTACCAGTATGAAGAAGAAAGGTATGGCGACCAGGTGGTCCGCAAACTCAAGTTTACCAACGATAAACCATCCGGGCTTGGGGCCGTCCCCCTGCCGGCCGGAGAGGTGAGCGTGTATCAATCCGTGGACCGCCAGGGCGGAATGGCCTTTGCCGGGTCTGCTCCGATGAAATATCTGTCTGTGGGCAAACCCTCGGAACTTGATTTGGGGCCGTCACAGCGGGTATCGGTCAAGCCTGTGGTCATGGGGTATGTGAAGAAACATCTCATCTTTGATGAAGAAAAAGATTTGTCCGGGTTTGACGAGGTCCGGGATATGGAAATCAAAACCGCCAACTTTTCAGACACCAAAGCCCGGATCGAGATTACCCGGAATATGGGAAATCCCCATTTTAAGCTGGACAAGATATCTTTTAAGGGGAAATTTGAAAAAATCGACCAGGACAGCTTTAAATTTGAACTGCTGCTGGATCCGGGTCAAAAGGAGACCATTCGGTATCAGCTAACCCGTTTTGCAGGAGAAAGAAAATGGCAGCAGTAAGATTACCGTTCACGGCCCCCGTCATTACCGGCTTAGGGGTGTTTCTGGCCCTTTGCCTGATCCTGTGCCCGCCCGTTTTCCGGATTTGCCAGGCCAGGACCAGCCTGGTTTCCCTGCCGGCCAGGGATCAGGTGGTGGTCCGCCTCACCGGCGGCCATGCGGCCCTGGTTCAGGAAAAGCGGACCTTGAGCCTTAAAAAGGGGCGCAATGAAATTGACTTTTCCTGGCAGAACGTGGCCATTGACCCGGACTCCATCCTGCTTGAACCTGTGGGCGGCAGCACCACGTTGCTGTCGGTCTCTTTTCCGCCGGGGGAATCCGCCCTGGTGTGGGAGGTTCACAGCAAGGCCGATACATCCCAGCCCGTGGTGATTTCCTATCTTCTTGAGGGGCTGGACAGCCTGGTCACCTACGAAGCTACGGCAGACGCCGGTGAAAAGGCCATCCGGCTGAAATCCCACCTGATCTTACGCAATTTTTCAGGAGAGGATTTTGCCCCGGCCACCATCTGGCTCAACCCGGCCACGTCGTTTCCCACAGAGTCCCGGAACTTTGAAACCCGGAAAATCCTCTATTTTGACAAGGCCGGCATTCCCGTGACCAAAGTGTATACCTGGGATTCGGCCATCATGCCCCATGACCCTGAAAAGGAAAAAACCGCCGTGGGAATCCCTGCCGGGTACAAGCTTGAGAATACAACGGCAGGCGGTTTGGGGTTTGCCGATCTGATTCACGGAAAGGTCCGGCTGTACCAGGAAGATTTAAGCCAAACCACCATTTTTTCAGGCGAGGATATGGCCCGGTTTGTGCCCAGAGGGGATAAGCTTATCCTTGAAACCGGAAAAACCCGGGACGTTATCGTTGCCAAACACCGGATGGACAGCGAGCGGACCCATATCCGCCGGAACGACAGCGGCAAAATCCAGGTTTATGACGAAATCGTCAAAGCCCGGTTCACCATTGAAAACACAAAGGAGAGCCCCGTTGTCCTGACCCTGAAAGATTATATTGAAGGCCAGTGGGAGCCGGTTAAAATGGGCGCTGAATACCGCAAAGAGGATTACCGGACCCTGGTGTTTGAGATCGCCCTGGCCCCGGGGGAGAAAAAGACCCTGGATTTAGCTATGACCACAAAATTCAGTTGGATTTTGTAGAATCATGAACATTTCTCCAAAGCCAGTTGAATTTTTTCCGGCAGATTATCCATTATTATCAATTTCCTAAAGCCCGGCAGTACCCGGTCGGTATGAGAAATTGAAGAAATAGGTTCATATCCGTCGATTTCGAGGTCCGCGAACAGTTCTTCAAGATTTTTCTTCCCATTCAGAAGCAAGTGCATATACTCAGGATTTCCCAAATTTTTTATCAGGGGCGTGTCAGCCAGCATTGCATGCAAAATCCGCCGCATTGAGTTGTTACCGGTTTTTCTTCGATGATCACGGCGCAGCCCCCGAAAAAATTGTTCCAACAGGTTGTTGGTGCGCTGAGGATAGATGGTTATTTTTCCGGACGGAGTGTCGACCTCAATGGGATCTGCAAACAGTCGTTCATCGTATTTATCGATCTGTTTAGCCAACTTTTGACAAAGCAGATCTCTTTTGTACTTGGTGTTTTTATCAAGTCTCGAACGGAATCGGCCTACGGCTTTTTGGATACTGTTCATGGATTTGTTCGATCCATCATCATTCAAGCCGTTCCGTCCGGAAGGATCTGCAATACGCATTTTTCTCCGGAGGTCATCAAAAAGCAGGGTCCGCCATTCAAGATCATCAATAGATCGAATGAAATCGGGATCATTACAGATATTTTTGGCCAGGTTATTGAGCTTGCCAAATAACCGTTCTCCAACTTTGTCCCGGGGGACCTTTTTTTGAATGGAGGGTAGAGAATCTTTCAATTGCGCAATTCTGCGGGCAAAGGCCAGAAGTGGTCGATCAAACGGGAACCCATATCCGTTTCCTTCTTTTTTACCCTGTAGGCACCACAGGCACAGAGAATAGATCGAAGCCGAAGATGTCTGATCCATAGTTTCTAACGTATGTCCTTCTGTAATGGCAGCTGTCAGGTGCTCCGCATCAAGAGCATGGTTATCAATCCGTTGGTGAAGATCGCGGATAATTTCACCCAGCCTGGTGGTGGCGGCATGTTTTTGCAGGGTTTTTCTTAATTGACCGTAAGAGGGTTCGAGCAGATCCTTTCCAGCATCCCGCAGAAAATGAAAATGGCAGACAAAGTCTCGGGTACCAGGAAAAACCAGGGACACTGCTTTACAGATACCAGTCCCCATGTCATGGACACAGGCAATGGGGGGGCCGTAGTTTCTTTGCAGTTGCTCAAGGAAAGGTACGATATGGTCGGTATGTTCGCTGGGGATTTTTACATTGCCCAGTACAATCTGCTTCAGACCGTCCATCCCGGTCATCAGAACTGGAGCATCTCCTTCATGGGTGGCATCCAGGTGCAATATGTATCCGCCGCTGCGGTTCATGGCCTGTTCAATGCGAGGGGTGGCCTGCTGGTGCGCCAATGCGAGGTAGAGAATGAATTTGCGTCCAAGGTATTCGACTTCTGAAGGGCTCAAATCAATATTTTTGAGCATAAGTTCAAGGCAGACCTCATCAGTTGTCAGACAGCGATGGTAAAGACTTTTACCGACAAAGACAAGGACATCCCATGCCACATTACAATATCTGGCAACGATGTTCCGCAAATCTTTCGAACGGTAAACTTTTCGGCATGTCCGGCAGTGGTACAGGGTCTCATGGGCTTTAAAAGGACCGCTCATGGTAAACACGGTTTTTCGTCTGGTTTTCTGGACAAAAAGAGTCCTGCCGCAAGAACAACGATTCTCTTTGGGCCGAAACCTGACGTCCGGGGGATTCGGGAACAATGCCCCCGGCAGTGTATCGTGGTAAAGCCGGGTTAAATTCCGGCTGAGCGCGAGCCAGGCCTTGGCTCCGGAATTCAGGCCTTTTTTTTTATCCCGTGTGTATCGAAAAGCGTTTGAATCTGATCTGTGTTGATCCGCACTCCTGTTTTTTGAAAAACAGATTTGGCCAACTGTTTCAAATCCAAACCGGGTTTCTGGATAAATACCACGAGGATCTGTACAGCCAACTCCGCCGGCAGGGGTGTATATTCCGTTTGAAGGGCTTTTTCCTGAACATCGGCTTTGACAGGATCGATGGCCAGGTACACATAGGAACTGCCGTGCTTTTGTCTTTGCAGCTGCCCCTTGCGGTATAATTGAACCAGAACGGCATGGCAGCGGCACCGAAGCAACTGCCCCAGTTGATCGGCTGTCATCCCCGATGTGCTTTTCTCGACCAGATTCACCAGCGTATGGGTAAGCGGGCCATGTCTTGAAAAACCGATATCCCGGTAAAACCAAAGACCCTTGCTGCTGAAACGGGGTATCGAGGCCAGGGTGTACCATTTCCCATTGTGGGAAAAACTGCTGAAGTAACCGGTTTTGGCCAGGAATCGCCGAACTGAAGGGATGGAGTAGTTCATTCGCTCGGCCAGTGGTTGGATCATCCAGCATTTGTTTTCCTGAAAGGCTGAAATCAGCTTCAGGTCTGGTGTTTTGTCCATATGTACCAGCACCTCCTGATAAAGTATTGCAAATATACTCAGAACTAACCAAATATATGCAATACTTTATCAAAAGCGGGCTGACATTACAAGCCTTGATTTGAATTTTTACTAGCAAGTAATATAACCCAGGATCCTTTATTTTCGGGTCTTTTACAATTTTTTGTTTTTTATGGGTCAAATTAAGAATGAGAAAAAATGTCATAAAAAAATGATCAAGTATGGCATTTTTTGGCTTGTAACCGATTGACATTATTGAATCCAACCGTTATTTGTGATCATAGGGATTTAGAATATAAGATGCTGAATCTATTTGCCCGGGAGTTTTCAGAATAACCTGACTTTTCGTCCAAAGACAAGGATTTCGTTCAGGCGATAGCTAACAGCTAACGGCTAACAGCTAATACATACATCCCAAAGCAGCGCCACATCAACATCATAAATATCCGAGCGTCTTGGTTTGATGGGGAAGGTCCGGATCTCATAATTTTCAATATTGAATTTTTCCGTCAGCGTTGCGGCATCGGATTCAATCTGGGCGGCCAGGGCATCCATATCCGCCTGAAGCAGGGCCGCGCTGTCTTGGGCCCTGCGGACATCGCCCTTTTCCTTACTCACCCGGCCCACGCCCCGGACCCCGGAGGCGGCCCGGCGGATATTGCCTGCCGAGAATGTCTTGCGGCCGAAAAAAGCCCCAAGAACCGCCGTGCCGAAGCTGATCAGGGTATCCGCGGTTTTGGCCTGGACATCCTGTTTTTCTTTTTCCACCCGGACAAGGGCCTTTTCCAGCCGGTCTTCAAGGCGCTGCTGCTTTTGGGCATAATTTTTCCGGAGGTCTTCAATTGCCTGCTCCTTCTGGTCCCGCAAATGGTCCCGAAGCCGGATTTTAAAGTCGGCCAGACCCTCTCCAGGCTCAGATTCAAAGCCCAGTTTATCCACGCAAAACAGCTCCAGCCGCTGGCTGTGGTAAAGATGGTCGGTAAATTCTTTTTGCAGGGAACGAAAATTTTTCATCCGGGCAAAGGCATTGGGCAGGGGATAAAACTGGGACGCCCGGGGCGCGGTCGTTGAGCAGTCCGCCAGGTCAAATTCCATGGGCTCAAGCTGTTCCCAATCGGCATCGCGCCAGTCTTCAGGCAGGTAAAGCCTGCGGCAGACCCTGCTGTCCTGCTCGATATGGCGTTTGGCGTTGTAAAACCTTACAGACGCAGACACCGCCAGCCAGGGCTCAAAAACAGGGGCCTGGTCAATCACATTGGGCAGGCGGAACCGCTGTTCAATGTCCCGGCTGATCACGGGGGCCATGGCTTGGGCCGGCGGCAGATCCGGTTTTGGGGCCGGCGAAACCGGTCCCCGGCCATGATCCTCGATTAAAGTCGCGGCGGCAGGGTCTTTTCGGCCGGCCGTCAGTTTTTCAATGTCCCGGCTGGAGATGGGCCCCTTCAGGTAGGACATGACCCACCGGGTTTCAAACACCGTTGTCCCGTCAAGGTGAACACAGTTGAGCAGAAACTGCCTTCCCTGGAGAGCGGCGATCAGCCTGCGGGTCTCCCCGATTTCCAGTTGGCCGTTGCTGGCCCCGGCAATGCCTTCCACCACCTTGTCCTGGTCCTGGCGGGTCTGCATCCGGCCGATAAACCAGGTGCCGATATTGGAAAGTCCCTTGTAGTCAAGGTCCACGGGGTTTTGTGAGGAAAGGACAACCCCGACCCCAAAGGCCCTGGCCTGCTTGAGAAGCAGCATCATGGGCTTTTTGGAAGGGGGGTTGGCTCCCGGGGGAAAATACCCGAAAATTTCATCCATATAGAGCAGGGCCTTGAGGGAGGCAGATCCCTGCTGGCGCCGCATCCAGCTGACCACGCGGTTGAGCAGCATGGTCACGAAAAACATTCTCTCGCTGTCCGTGAGGTGGGAGATGGAAAATATGGCGGTCCGGGGCCGGCCGTCATTTTTGTAGAGAATCTGCTGAATATCCAGGGGAACCCCCTGGGTCCAGGCGGAAAAAGACGGGCTTGCCAGGACGTTGTTCAAGGTCATGGCCAGCTTCATTCGGTCGGTCTGGGGGTAAAAGCTGTTCATGGGAAACACGCCGACTTTCTCAAACGGGGGCGCCACAATCCCGCCGATCAGGGCTTCCAGGGAAGGGGATTCCCCTTTTCGCCAGTAATGCAGCAACAGGGAGCTGATAAGGATATGCTCCCGGCTCTGCAGCGGGTCCGCCTTGATGGAGACCAGGGATAACAGGCTGCTCACACTGGCTTCCACCAGGTCGTTGAGGGTGTCGGCGTCATCGATCATCCCGGGGGAAGGGGCCTGAAAACTCTCAAGGACGCAAACCGGTGTGCCCGCAGAGCTGCCCGGCGTATAGATGGTCAGGTCCGACTTGGCGCCCATGGCCTCAATACGTTCCGGTCCCTGGCCCCATGCGGCCAGGCCCTGTTTCCAGGTATCGGCTGTTTTTTGGGCAAACTCAGGGACATCCATGCCTTTTCTGGCGGCTTCGGCCGGGTCGATCCAGGGCTCGAAATCCCGGGCCCGGCACTCGGGGAAGGTGAGCAGCAGGTTTCCCATGTCCCCCTTGGGATCAATGATGATGGAGGGGATCTCGTCCATGATGGCCTCTTCGATGAGGCCAAGCCCCAACCCGGTCTTGCCCGAGCCGGTCATCCCCAGGATCACCCCGTGGGTAACCAGGTTCCGGCTCGCATATAAAAACGGCGCATCACCGGCCGGTTGCCCGTTTAAATCAAGCTCTCGCCCCAGATAAAACAACCCCATTTTCTCGTATGTCGTACTGATGGCCATTTTTTTCCTCTTTTTGCGGTAAGGCTGTGGTGACGGGTTATCCCTGCGGTCACAGGCGTTATCTTCCATTCATCCCCATTATATCCTCAGATGATCCATCTGGGTATTAAAATGTGGGCTACATCAATTTATCCGGCCTGTCCGCTTCAAGAATTATGCTGACCGCCTCCTGGGCCACGGCCAGGCCAAAGGCGCCGGGCACCCAGGAGACACTGCCCAGGGGGGGCCGGGACCGGCCGTGGCCGGGCAGGGGATCGTCAACATCAGCCGGCTTAAAGGGCTGTTTGTTCAAGGGGGGTTCGGTGGAATAAACACAGCGCACCCCGTCATAAAGCCCCCGCCGGTGGAGCCGCTGCCGGACCACCCGGGCCAGGGGACAGACACTGGATTCGCTGATATCCCCGGTTTTGATCATGGATATGTCGGTTCTGCCGGCCGCGCCCATGGCAGAGACCACGGGAAGGTTCATCAGTCTTGCCCCGAAAATCAGGTTGACCTTTGAGTTGAGCCCGTCAATGGCGTCTACCACCAGGGTAAGGTCCGGGGATAAGAGATCGGTTAAGCTGTCGGCATTGACAAAGGCCGAGTGAAGGTCCACCCGGCATTCCGGGTTGATGTCCAGGACCCGTTCCCTGGCAAGTTCCGCCTTTGACCGTCCCACCGTAGAGTTCAACGCCAGAATCTGCCGGTTGATGTTGGACAGATCCACCCGGTCAAAGTCCACCAGCCTTAAAAAGCCGATGCCGGACCGGGCCAGGGCCTCAAGGGCAAAGGACCCCACGGCCCCGAGGCCGAACACGGCCACCCGGGCGGATTTGATTTTTTTCATGTTGTCGGGGCCTAACAGCTGTTCAATGCGGGCAAACTGGTCCAAAACAGGCGTCCTCAAGGCAGAATAGGGTTAAATATCTTCAGGCTGTTGGCATAGGCCCGGTCACAGAAAGTTTTTTCATCCATCCCCTTTAACCGGGCCGCGATGCCGGCAATGGCGGGGACATTGGCCGGTTCGTTGAGTGTTGAAGAAGGGGGCTCATGGCCAAGGCTGGGATAGATGTCCGGGGCGTCAGTTTCCAGCAGCAGCCGGTCCATGGCGACGGCCCCAAGGGCTTTGACGGTTTTTTTGGCGTTGGGCCGGGTCACGGACCCGGAAAAGGACAGATAGAGATGGTATTTTTCTAAAACCGCTGCCATGTCCGCTGACCCGGAATAGGAGTGGATCAGCCCCGGGGTTTTTAACGGGCCGGTCTTTTTTAAGATCTGGATTAAGCCGTCCCAGGCCTTTCTGATGTGGATGTTGATGGGCCGTTTGAATTCAAGGGCAAGGCCCAGGTGAAATTTAAACACCGTTACCTGAAGGTCCCGGTCAGCGGTTTTATCCATAAAGTCCAGGCCGGTCTCCCCGATGCCCCAGGGACCTGATCCCACCCGGTCGGCCAGGACCTGCCGCCAGTTGTCCGACAGCGAATCTAAAAACCAGGGATGAATCCCGTAACAGGGCAGAACGCTTTGATACCTTTGGGCCAGGCGGGCCGTGGTTTCAAAGTTGCTTTCCATGGTGCTGCACGTGACCATATAGTCCACCCCGGACCGGGCCGCACGGCCGATGATATGGTCCATATCATGGATGATCCGGTCATCGTGGAGGTGGCAGTGGGAATCAATATACCGCATGGCAGACGGCTGCCGGATCAGGCGTTAAGCCGGCTGTTGTGAATGGCCAAAAGGGCCATGTGGTAGCCAAAATGGCCGAACCCCGTGATCTGGCCTGTGGCAATTCCGGCCACAAAGGATTTATGGCGGAATGCTTCGCGTTTGTGGATGTTGGACAGATGAACTTCGGCAATGGGGCAGGAGAGAAGGAGGAGGGCATCCCGCAGGGCCACACTGGTGTGGGTTAAAGCCCCGGGGTTGATAATCACGCCGGCCGGGTCCTGCTCAAAAATGGCCTGGATATAATCCACCAGGGCCCCTTCATGGTTGGACTGGAAAAAGGCCAGGTCAAGGCCCAGGTTCCGGGCGGCGTTTTCCAGTTCAGTGTTGATCTGCTCCAGGGTTAGGGACCCGTAAACTTCAGGTTCCCGCTTTCCCAGCATGTTCAGGTTCGGGCCGTTGATCACGTGGATCCGGCCGGTGTCAGTCTTTTTTTTCATTTTTATCAGATCTTTTTAAGGTTATGCACCGATTCTTCCCTTACTATCACATCTTTCCGGGAAAGGGAAAGTCAACCTATTCGGCAGCCAATGTAGGGGATTAGGCTGAAGGCTGAAGGGGTTTAGGGTTGTGCATCCCTTCAGCCTAACCACCTTCAGTCTAATTACCTTTTCTACATTAATTTTACTACCAATAACCCAAAATCATGCCGGATTATAAATGTGGTTGCCCTATTCACTAACCGTTAGCCTGATTTTTTGATAGGGTTCAATGGCCGTTAACAGCTGTTCAGGTGCAACCGGTTTTGAATCAAGGGTTGTGCGGCATATGGCGTTGAGGACATCTGGCCGCCGTTTCATGAAAGAGACAAATGAACGGCCAGATACCGTAACGCCAGCCTCTAAAAGCCCGGTACTTTTATCCCTTGCGATCTGGTTGAATAACTTTAAGGTTACCGTTACACCTCCCCCTTTTCCGTTTTCCCGGGCCGCCTTTTCAGGCACGGTGCGCAATGAACTGTGGATGCCGCCTTTTCTGAAAATGGCCCCGGCAAGACCCGGCATGGCAGCGGAGAGGGCCACCACCGCCCGGGTTCCCTCAATAGGGGTCTTCAGGTCGTCAACGGGATTGCTGTTCAAAAAGATGGTTTGCACTTTTTGGGCCACATAGGTTTGTGAAAAGCCCGGGCAGGAGCAGATAAAATCACCGAGCAGTACACCGGATACTGCTTCAATTTCAATGCCGGATTGAAACAGAGTTGAAAACATGACCGCCTTTCCGGGTAAAACCGTAAACCGGACGTCGGGTAAGGTGCCTGAATATGAGTCTTTTTTCATTTATAACCGGTGTTGCCCATTGGCAGTATACTGAAAAACGACTTGTGCAAGCATTGGCATTATCTCTCCTTGGGGTGTGGAAATATATGTTTTTTATATGTTGTTATTTAACCAAAATCCGATTAAAATTAAACGACTTTTTAACAGGTTAATACTTTTACAGGCCCTGTTAAACAAAAGAGTTTTTGTAACTATTCAGCTAATGCTGAAAACTAAGCAACAGCAGGGTCCGTAACTGTTTATCAGTGCTTCATATTTGTTTAGTCAGGACTTCGTAGCATACTTTTGCTATGTGAGAAGGCCTGAATGAGCGAAGATGGGGCACTGCTGAACAGTTACGAGTTTTTTTAATTTACAGATATGGAGGACAGGCAATGGCTGAGAAAATTTTAAGGGTAAACATGTCGGATCTAAGCACAACAGTTGAATCCGTACCGGATCAATGGATGGGGCTTGGCGGCCGGGGGTTGACTTCAACCGTTGTTGCTGCCGAGGTTGAGCCCACCTGTCACCCCTTAGGACAGCACAACAAGCTGGTTATTGCACCGGGCCTGCTCTCCGGCACCCCTGCGGCCAATTCGGGCCGTCTCTCCTTTGGATCAAAGAGCCCGCTGACCGAAACCATCAAAGAGTCCAACGCCGGCGGTACGTCGGCCCAGTTTCTGGCCCGGCTCGGGATTAAAGCCATCATCATTGAAGGCAAGCCCGCGGACGATAAAAAATGGTACTCCCTCCACGTGGATGAGCAGGGGGCGGCCATCAAGGAAGAGACCGAGACCATCGGCAAGGGCAATTTTGAAACCATTCAAATCCTCAATGAGAGACTGGGTGACAAAATCGGGGTGATCGCCATTGGCCCTGCCGGTGAAATGCTCATGAGCGCCGCCAATCTCTCCATAAAGGACCCTGACAGCCACATCCGGTCTGCCGGCCGGGGGGGCCTGGGCGCGGTCATGGGGACCAAACGGATAAAGTTTATCTCCGTTGAACCCAGCAAGGCCAAAATAGACATTGCTAACCCGGACGCCTTCAAAGCGGCCAATAAGGCGTTCTCCAAAGCCCTGGTCAACCATCCGGTCAGCCAGAGTCTCGGACAGTACGGCACCAATGTCCTGGTCAACGTGATTAACGAATCCGGCGGACTGCCCACCAGAAATTTTACCGGCGGACAGTATGAGCAGCATGACGCCATCTCCGGCGAAACCATGTATGACACCATCACGGCCCGGGGCGGCAAACCCAAACACAACTGCCATCCGGGCTGCGTTATTCAATGTTCCCAGATCTACGCGGACCTGAAAGGCAAATACAAAACCTCCGGGTTTGAATATGAAACCATCTGGGCCTTTGGCGCGGACTGCTGCATCGACAACCTGGACCATGTGGCCGAAGCCGACAGCATTCTGGATGATCTCGGCCTGGATTCCATTGAAATCCCCGTGGCATTTGGCGTGGCCATGGAAGCGGGTATCCTTAATTTTGGCGACGGCCTTGAAGTCTGCCGCATCCTTCGCGAGGAAGTCGGCAAAGGGACCCCCTTGGGAAGAATTATCGGCAACGGCGCCGCATCCGTAGGGAAAATGTTCGGTGCCACCCGGGTCCCGGTGGTAAAGGGGCAGGCCATTCCCGCCTATGATCCCCGGGCCATTAAAGGCATCGGCATCACCTATGCCACCTCCACCCAGGGGGCGGACCACACCATGGGATACACCATTGCCACCAACATCCTCGGGGTGGGCGGTACTGTTGACCCCTTGAGCAAGGAAGGACAGGTGGAACTTTCCCGGAACCTCCAGATTGCCACCGCAGCCATTGATTCCACGGGCATGTGCCTGTTCATCGCCTTTGCGGCGCTGGATGATGAAACCTGCCTGCCGTCCCTGATCGACATGATCAATGCCCGGTTCGGCATCTCCCTGACCGCAGATGACGTGACCAACCTGGGCAAATCCATCTTGAAGACCGAACATAATTTTAACCTGGCCGCAGGGTTCACCAACAAGGATGACCGGCTGCCGGAATTCTTCAAAACCGAAGCCATTGCGCCCCACAATGTGGTCTGGGATATCAGTGATGAAACCATTGACTCCTTCTGGGATTTTTAACGGCTTCCCGCTATGGATCATGATTTAAAACCTTTTGGCGGTTATTGGGCGGCATGCAGATTACCGTAAGATTATTTGCCTATTTCCGGGATGGCCGGTTCAAAGAGAAGGTTATGGATTTTCCCCAGGGAACAACGGTAGAAAACATCGTTGATTCCCTGGGGATAAACCCACAGGAGGTAGGCATCACCATGATCAATTCCCGCCACTGCCCCCTGGACCAAATCCCTGAAGAATCCGACAAACTGGCCATTTTCCCCGTAATCGGCGGGGGATAGCCCAGAACAAACTCATTTTAAAAAAAGATATGATATGATAAGATTCCCGGTGGTTATGATTAATACCGGCGGATACACCATTGGCTTGCTTTTTTTAACATTATGAAAAATTTCTTCAATCTCAAAAGCTCTTCGGAAGTCCTTGCCTTATATGAGCAGTTTGTTCCATTGGCAGCAGAAAATATAGATCTGATTTCTGCCCGGGGCCGTATTTTAGCAAAGGATATTTTCAGCCCGGAACAGCTCCCGCCCTTTTTCCGGTCCACCATGGACGGATTTGCGGTGCGGGCCCGGGACACCTTTGGCTGTTCCGAATCTGAACCGGCCCTGATGGAGATGATCCATGAAGTTAAGATGGGCCATACCAGCCGGGATATCACCCTTGGCCCGGGCCAGGCCGCCCGGATCTGGACCGGCGGGGAACTGCCCCAAAAAGCCGATGCCGTGGTCATGCTGGAATATACCAGGGATTTTGATGAAAACAGCATTGCCATATACAGACCGGTTGTCCCGGGGGAAAATGTGATCACCGCCGGCGAGGATTACCAGAAAGGGGAGTTGGTCCTGCCCCGGGGCCGCATATTGCGCCCCCAGGACATGGGGGTTCTCTCCGGCCTGGGCATTTCAAGCCTCCCGGTTTATCAGCGCCCGAAAGTGGCCGTCATTTCCACCGGTGATGAACTGGTGCCGGCCGACACCCCGGCACCGGCTCCGGGAAAAATCAGGGACATCAATTCCACCACCCTGGCGGCCCTCATTGCTGAAGCCGGCGGGATCCCCATCTTATGCGGCATCTGCAATGACGATTTTGATGCCCTGGTGGACAGGAGTTCAAAGGCCATTGACCAGGCAGACATCCTGGTGTTCTCCGGCGGCAGTTCCGTGGGGATGAGGGATTTTACCCTCAAGGTTATCGAATCCATAACAGACGCCCAGCTCCTGGTCCATGGGATTGCCATCCGCCCGGGAAAACCCACCATTATCGCCCGGCAGCACAACAAGGCCCTGATCGGGCTTCCCGGCCATGTCACCTCGGCCATTGTTATTTTTTATCTTTTTGTCCGGCCGCTAATTCGAAAGCTTTCCGGCCTTTGCGCCTCTCACGGGTTGCGAATGGTCCGGGGCAGAACCACCCAGCCCATTGCCTCGGTCAGTGGCAGAGAAGATTATGTCAGGGTACAGCTGACCATGGCCCGGGGGGATACCGGCCTTGAGGTAGCGCCCCTTTACGGCCGTTCAGGACTGATCGCCCCGCTGGTTGACGCCCACGGGCTGCTGCCCATCGGACGGGATACCGAGGGGCTGGACAAGGGGAGTGTGGTCGATGTACTGCTTTTTCCCGATGAACATCATACCGGATTTAATCCATCACTGATGTAACCGCACCGGGCTGATTGGGTTGTCTAATCCGGATAAGCCCACAACATAAAGAGAGCCTGAAGGGGCGAAGCAACCCTAACAGCCTTCAGTCTAAACCCCTTCAGCCTTTCACAAAACCTGAAAGGAAATAACGTGCCAGCCAAACGAAATGTTTATTTAAACATGAAGTCCAGGGGTGAGGCAAAACAACTGTTTTTTGCCCGTTTTTCAGGGTACAGAACCGGTCAGGAAACCATTGGTGTCCGGTCTTCAGGGGGCCGGGTAACGGCAGCGCCGGTGTTTGCAAGGTTTTCTTCTCCATCCTTTCATTCGGCCGCCATGGACGGGATCGCCGTTCTGGCCAGAGAAACCTTCAGCGCCTCGGATCAGGCGCCCCTTACCCTTTCCCTTGAAGCCGGGCAGGCGGTAATGATCAATACCGGCCATCCCATGCCTCAGGACAAAGACGCCGTCATCATGATCGAAGATATTGTCATGGCAGAAGACGGCAATACCACTGTGATTCGCAAGCCTGCGTACCCCTGGCAGCATGTCCGCAAAGTCGGCGAGGATATCGTGGCTTCCGAGCTGTTGTTTCCCACCGGGCATCAAATTGTACCGGCGGATATGGCGGCCCTGATAACGGCCGGCTGTTCACAGATCAGTGTCCGCTGCCGCCCTAAGCTTACCATTATCCCCTCGGGTTCAGAGCTGATAGAACTTGACGACACCCTTTCTGAACTGCCTGCCGGCAAAACCATCGAATCCAACTCGGCCGCCCTTTGCGCCCTTGCCGAGCAGGCCGGGGCCAGGGTCTGGATTGAGCCCATCATAGAAGATGATTTGGCCGGCTTAAAAAACCGGCTGCTCACCGCCGTGAAGAGCGATGCCGATATGGTCATCATCAACGCAGGATCTTCTGCGGGCAGTGCCGATTACACCCTGCCGGCCATAGAAGAACTCGGAGAGGTACTCACCCACGGCATTACCATCATGCCCGGCAAACCCACCATTCTGGGCATTATTGAAAATAAACCCGTGGTCGGTATTCCCGGCTATCCCGTATCGGCCATCATTGCCATGGAGGAATTTGCCGTTCCCCTTCTGGCCGGCATGCAGGGCATCACCCTTCCGGCTTCCCGGACCATAGAAGCCGTTATTACCAAAGATCTGCCCTCAAAATCCGGTATTGAGGAATTCCGGCGCATGGTGGTGGGCAAAATTGGCGAAACATATGTGGCCACGCCTTTGAAAAAAGGGGCCGGGGCCATCACCACCCTGACCCGGGCCAACGGGATGCTCAAAATTGAAGCCGGGGCTGAGGGCATAAAAGGGGGAACAAAAAAGACCATTGAACTACTCGCCCCCAGGTCCCGGATTGATGCCACCATTCTGTGTACCGGAAGCCATGATTTAAGCCTTAATGTTCTGGGCGACCTTCTCCAGAAAAACGAGCCGTCGTTTTCCCTTTCATCATCCCATGTGGGCAGTCTTGGCGGGATTATCGCCATTAAAGACGGGATGTGCCATATGGCGGGCAGCCACCTTCTTGACGTAAATGACGGCTCCTACAACGTGCAAACCATCAAAAAGTACATCAAGGGCAAGGACCTGCGGTTAATTACCCTGGTTTATAGAGAACAGGGATTTATCGTAAAACCCGGTAACCCTAAAAACATTCATTCCATTGCCAGCCTTCTGGAAAACGATATCAAATTTATCAACCGCCAGGCCGGATCCGGCACAAGGGTGCTGTTTGACTATGAACTAGACCGGAACCATCTGGACTGCGATGATATTGACGGGTATGACCAGGAGGAGTACACCCATATGGCCGTGGCCGTGGCGGTTCTTTCGGGCCGGGCCGATACGGGCTTGGGGATAAAATCCGCGGCCCAGGCCATGGGCTTGGGCTTTGTTCCCCTGGTTGAAGAACGGTATGACCTGATCATCCCCGAAGCGGTGTTTGGCACACCGGCCATGGCCCATACCATGGAACTGATCAACGGCAGGGAATTCAAACAGGCCGTGGAAGCCCTTGGCGGTTATTCCACACGGGAAACCGGAAACGAAGTTAGTTTAGGACCGCAAATTTTATAAAGGGATCAAAATTACTTGTTCTTTGACTCATCTACTGCGTTGCATCAAAGGCCCAATAGCCCTACTATTGGGCCTTTGATGCGCCTTGTATATGAGCCAAAGCCCGGCGCAATTTTGACCACTTTATTTCATCTGAGGTCCTTAGGGTAACCCATTCGTTGTTTTTCAGGTCCATGATCAGGCAGCCATCGGCAAGGTCCGACGGCTGTGCCAGCAAAATTTTCAAGGTTTCGGAAACCTGGATGCCGGCCACCAAAGCAACGGTAAAGGAGAGGACTGACGGCGGCTTTTGCCGGGCTTGATCAATGTGCCGGGGATAGAGTTTCCGGTACAGATCCCCCTTGGGCAGCTGAACCCCGGCCTGGCCGGTCCAGCCGCTGACCGCCCCGTATACCAGGGCTTTGCCGTACCGGGAGCAAAGGTCTGAAAGGTCGCGCCTGGCGTCCACATTATCCAGGCAGTCCACCACGGCATCTGCCCGGCCAAATATGTCCGGGTCCGTAACCTTTCGAAAATCCATGGGAAAGGGAACCACCTGGCCAAAGGGATGAATCTTTTCAGACCGCCTGGCCGCTACCTCGGCCTTGTTTTGGCCTATGGTCTCACTGGTGGCATTGAGCTGCCGGTTGCAGTTGCTGATGGAAAACAGATCCGGGTCAAAGCAGTCGATATGGCCGACCCCTAAGCGGACCAGCTGTTCGATGACATACCCGCCAAGCCCGCCGCAGCCCACCACACAAACCCTTTTTTGCTGTAGATTTTTCTGCTGCTCGTGTGTTAGGGTATCCCAGTTTTTTGCAAAAATATCCCTATAATCCGGCATTACAGCCCCCTTAAAGACGGCCATGACACAACATAAAAATTCACCCGGCTACAATAACAAGACGGTTTTGCGATGGTTCAATATCGCTGTCAGAACCGGTCATCTGGCCGCCATGGCCGTGTATTTCGGCGGTTCGCTATTGTCTGTTTCCCACGACAGCCTGCTGCCCTGGTTCCATGGGGTTGTTGTCAGTGGCCTGCTGCTGGCAGGGTTTGAATATCTTCATGACCGCCGCTGGCCCCACCGGGGCAACGGCCTTATGAGCTATTTTCATATCCTCTGTACGGTTCTTGCCGTTACAATTGAGAGCCTAACGCTGCCGCTGTTGTGGGTGGTGCTCATCAGCGGATCGGTATGCAGTCATGCGTCACGCAAGTACAGGCACTGGTCCTTTATCGAAGGCCCGGAAAAATAGTGTTTGAACGAGAAGCCACCCATCTGCTGCGTTGTAGAAAAAACGGCAATCCTCACAACCGCCAGGTTGCTCCGGTTGCCATTTTTTCTACGCCTTGCATATGGGCAACTTCTCGTCCAAACGCGGGTTACCAGCCGTACCGCACGGCTGGCAGCTGACAGCTAATGGCTAACAGCTAAAATCACGCTGCCGCGCCGGTTTCGGCCGCTTCATAGCCCAGTTCAAAGGCCTTGAGGTTCTGGTCCAGAAAGCTTGATTTGACCCGCCGTTTGATGGCTTCCATGACATGGTCCCGGGTAAAGGGCAGGGCCCCCATCCGGGTTAAGGCCCCCAGAAGAACGATATTGACGCTCATGGGGCTTCCGGCCTGCTGGGCCAGTGCCATGGCGTCAAAGGCCACCAGGCCGGCGGTTTTCTTTTTGATCAGCTCCTTGGCAAGTTCTATATCCGGGTACTCGCCCTTGCCGATGGCCACGGTAAAGGGGGGCAGGGGTGCCGTGCTGGTCACCACCATGGTGTGGCTGCCGCATTTGTTTAAAGCCCTTAGGGTTTCAGCCGGT
The DNA here is from genome assembly GCA_963663165.1 of uncultured Desulfospira sp. GTDB lineage: Bacteria > Desulfobacterota > Desulfobacteria > Desulfobacterales > Desulfobacteraceae > Desulfospira. Next base: position 4,221,988 of record OY760175.1, read on the forward strand.
TCAAACCCCAGCAGGATATCGGCCTCGCCATCGGAAATAATGGAGCTTTGGGCGTCTCCGAAGACAATGGCGGATTCCACTACCCCGCCCCGCTGGGCCATGCCGTGAATCTCACTCATCCGGACAGGAACCCCTGCAATCAGGGCGGCCTCCCCAAGCACCTTAGAGGCCAAAAGGTTGCCCTGCCCGCCAACAGCTACGATAATCATTCGGGTTGTTTTCATATGATACGTTCCTTGCATTCTAATTTTTTAAAGGCCTGATGGCGTTTTCAGGACAGATCTGGGCGCAGACAGCGCATCCCACACAGGTGTTGGCATCAATGGCAGGCCTGCCGTTTTCAATAAAGAACGACGGACAGGCAATGGTGGTGATACAGTCCCGGTGGTTTTTGCATTTGTCTGTTATCATAAAGGGCCGCGGCGTCATCATCTTCATGGACTTGGCATACAGGACACAGGGCTCTTTGGAGATAATCACCGAAACCCCTTCAAATTCCAGGGCTTCTTTGATGGTTTCAATGCTTTTCTTCACCTTGAAAGGCTTGATCACAGAGACATGTTCCACCCCAAGGGCCCGGACCAGCTGTTCAATATTGACCCGGCCGTATCCGGAAAGGCCGAACTTTTCCATATCCACCCCCGGATGGGGCTGGTGTCCGGTCATGGCCGTGATATCGTTTTCAAGGATCACCAGGGTGTAGTTGTGGTGGTTGAACACTGCATTGACAAGGCCGGTGATGCCGGAGTGGAAAAAGGTGGAATCCCCGATAAACCCGATGACCTTCTGGTCAGTGGCCTTGGAAAATCCGCCCGATGAACTGGCCGATGACCCCATGCAGACCACAAAATCCCCCATGCTCAACGGCGGCATGAACCCTAAGGTATAACAGCCGATATCCGTGGGACAGACCACGTCCATGCCTTTGGCCGCTTCCTTGACCTCGTAGAAGGTGGCCCTGTGGGAACAGCCCGAACAAAGGTTGGGGGGCCGGTTGGGGATTTCCGGGACATCCGAGGTGTCCACGGCCTTTGGGGGGGTATAATCCACCTCAAAAAACAGGGCCATTTTTTCCCTGACCATGGCCGGATCATACTCATACAGCCTGGAAAACAAAGTTTTGGATTTTCCCTGAATGGGAATGACAACCCCGGTTTCCTGGGCCATGGCCTTGACGGCCTCTTCCATGAAGGGTTCGCCCTCTTCAATGACCAGAACCTTTTCACAGCCCTTTATAAAATCTTTGATAAGGCTTTCGGGCAGGGGATTGGTAAGCCCCAGGCGAAGAATTTTTGCCCGGTCTTCCAGGCCAAGATCATTAACTCCGTCCTGGGCATAATGGAAGCTGACCCCATTGGCGATGATCCCTAAATTTCCCTGGCCTGACACAAAGTTAAATTCAGAAGATTCGGAAAGTTCCCGGGCCTTGGCCATTTTTTCCAGAAGCTTGGCGTGAAGATTCCTTGAAACCGCCGGCACCGTGACGCATCTTAAAGGGTCCTTGATAAATTTGCCTTTGGTCTGTCTGGGTTTGATATTTCCTAGTTCCACAAAGGCGTTGGAGTGGTTGATCCTTGTGGTGGTCCTCATGAGAACCGGCTGTTTTAAGGTTTCAGACAGCTCAAAGGCCTGCTTGATCATATCCTTTGCTTCGGCTACCGATGAGGGCTCCACCATGGGAAGGTTGCCGAACTTTGCATAGTACCGGTTGTCCTGCTCGTTCTGGCTTGAAAACATGAACGGATCATCGGCCGTCAGAATGACCATGCCGGCCGTGACGCCGACATAGGCCAGGGTCATCAGGGGATCAGCCGCAACGTTCAGGCCCACATGCTTCATCATGCAAAAGGTTCTTAACCCTGAATTGGCTGCGGCCGCCGCCACTTCAAGGGCCACTTTTTCGTTGGTCGAATATTCAAAATAAAGATCGGTTTCATGGGATATCTGAAACAGGTTAAGAGAGATCTCCGAGGACGGGGTCCCAGGATAGGTGGTGGCAAAGGCCACGCCGGCTTCAACCGCCCCCCTGACAATGGCTTCATTTCCCAGAAGCATGATGTTTTCACCGGGACTGTCCGTCAGTAGCTTGTGCATAGGATTTTGAGTCCTTTCAGTATGTTATATTTAAAAGTGTTTATGACTTAACAACATGGTGTTTGGACGAAGAGTTGCCCAGATGCAAGGCGCAGGGAAAGTTGCAACGCAGCAGATGGGTGACTTTTCGTTCAAACACGGGCTTAAGCGTATAGTTTTTCAGCATTCTCCAATGAGGAAGCATACCCCTTAAAGCCTTCAATATCCTCACAGGACTGAACCGAACTGGAGGCAAAAAAGCCCTCTACCATGGTCTTCTCCCCGAGGCGGATAAGCCCCATGAACAGAACGGGCACAAGACTGATGTTGTTTTTCCCGGTCTGGACGGCAAAGTCCAGGGGACTGTGGGTATGGTAAACCGCATAAAGGTTATTGTTCTGGACCGGCATCAGCTGAACAATTTCAGGATGGCCATGATGATGGTCGTGGGGGTGATCATGGGAATGATCATGGGAATGGTTGCCGCAATGGTTGCACATGATTTAAACCTTTCGATTTAGCTGTTAGCGTTAAGCCGTTAGCGGTTAGCTATTTGGACAAAGCACCGGGCTGAGCACTTGAGCCTGTCCCCAAGGTTCTCGCATTAAATTATAATTTTTATCTATATTCCCAAGGGATTGCAAGGATCATTTTCGGTGACGCCGGGTTTGACGGTCAGCCGCCGCACATCAGCACCTTCAATGGTTCCATTCTGCCAACCGCTAACAGCTAACGGCTAACCGCTAATCGCTAACTACAAATACGACTTAATATTCTCACGGGTAAACCGGTATGCCGAATTGCAGTTATGGCACCGGACTTCGATGGGGAAGGTCTCCTGTTCCAGGATCTCTTTTTTTTCCTGTTCGGGCAGCCCTTTCAGATAACCGGCCATTTTTTCTAAAGAACACCGGCAGAAAAACTCAACCCTTGAACTGTCCAGGAGCCGGGGCTTGAGATCTGAAAATTCTCTGGTAACAAGGGCTTCGGGCTCCTCCCCGTCGGCAAAGGCCTGTCCTAGGGAATCAATTTTCTGCAACACCTTTTCGGCCCGGGCCGTATCATCCGGGTCTGCACCGGGCATGGCCTGGAGGAATATGCCGCCGGCGCCCCGGACTTGTTCATTTTCATCAAAATCCAGGCTGAGCTTGAACCCTGTGGGAATCTGCTCTGAAATCAGAAAATAATTGGCAAGGTCTTCGGCAATGCTGCCGTATTCCATGGCCACCTGCCCGGAATAGGGCCTGGCCGCCCCTTCAAGATATTTGGTAACGGTCAGTAATCCGGCCCCGAAAAGAGAGGAGAGCCCCTTGACCTGTCCGGGGTTTTCAACCTGGATATGGCCGGTTTTTAAAAAGCCCCGGACCTCCCCGAATACATTGGCTTCAACATTGAGTCCCTTGATGGGTCCCGAGCATCCAATGGCCAGTCCCAGCCGTTCTTTTCCCTTAAGGCCTGAGGTCATCAGGATGGCGGCCATATAGGCCTGGCCCAGCACCAGGGTTTCCAGCGGGCCGAATTCATGGTTGGCCCTCATCTCGTTGACCATCCTGGTGGCATGAACCACCGCCCCTTTGATCCGGTCCCCGGCCATCATGAACCGGTACATTTTGTCTTTGGCCGACGCCTGGAACTGGGCTTTGATGTCCCTGTCGAAAATATCTTTTTTAATCATGTCTTTAAATCACCGCATAGCAATTAACAAAACAGCCGGTTTCACCCGAAACCGGCGGGCATTTATTCCTTTCCCGCTGCCTGGTCCAGCTATTATAAGGTGTTCATGAAAATTGTAAAGCCGGACAAAGGATCAAGAAGAGGGGAGGAGGCCGGAAACCGAAAATCGGAGACCGGATGTTGCGAATTCTTTTATATGAAAGTCTCACTAACATCCTGAGAAGACTTTCGTTTTTTGTTGTGGGCGGTTCTTGGTTGGATAACCAAGGCGGCCCGTGGCCGTTAGTGGATATATCGGGGCCCTCCCCCGATTTTCCATTTTCGGTTTTGTTTGACAAACTATGTCCTATGGTGTACTTTTTAGTTGTACACATAACGCTAAAGAGGTATGGCATGCCGGAAATAAATGTTAAAGAGGCAAGAAGCAACTTTGCCCTAATCCTTGACCGTGTTGAGAAGGGGGAAGAAATCGTCATTACCCGCAGGGGTAAACGGGTTGCCCGTATGATCAATTTCAATGAAGACCCCGCACCGCTCGAAAGCCTTGAACAGTTTAGAAACAGTATTCATGTTAAAGGAAAGCCCCTAAGCCAGACAGTGATTAACCAGAGAGAAGCCGAACGATATTAATGGTATACATCGATACAAGTATCCTGGTGGCTTATTATTGCCCGGAGAAAATAAGCCACAAGGTTGAAAAAATTCTGATTAAGACCAAAAGGCCGGCCATAAGCCAGCTTACAGAGGTTGAATTGAGCTCTGCTGTTTCCAGAAAAATCAGGGAAAATGAACTGTCAAAGGATGATGGAAACCGCATTTTATCCGTATTTCAATCCCATAAGGATAAAAACGGTTTTGTTTTTTTGCCGATACAGCCAAAACATTACTCAATGGCTATGGAATGGATCTCTGCCTTTGATACGCCATTGAGAACATTGGATGCGCTGCACCTTGCTGTTGCCCATATTAATAAAATTTCCCTTCTGACAGCGGATATAAAATTTTTTGACTCCGCAAAATTATTGGGCGTAGAAGCCAGTCTTGTTACCCAGTGATCCCATGACAACCAAATTTACGTTTAATTCAGTTCAAGCCGGTTGGTGTCTCCGCCTAGGGCCTGGTAAAGGGTCATGAGGTTTTTGAGCTGGTTATACCGGTTTTCGGCCAGGGACAGGTCGGCGTTTCGCCGGGTTTCCTGCTGGTCCAGCCAGTCCTGGACCCCGGTGGTCCCTTCCCGGTAGCGGACCTGGGCCATGTGCTCGGCTTTTTTAGCCAACTCCAGGGACTTTCTTAAGGCGGTTTCCTGTTCCATATAATATTTGCGGTCCGACAGGCAGTCGGCCACGTCCTGCAGGGCTTCGTACAGGGTCTGGCGGAATTCGACCACGGCCTGTTCGTAATCGGTTTCAGCGATTTCCGTGTTGACCTTCATGTCCTGCCACTGGACAAAGGGCAGGCTGACCCCGGCGCCTAAGGCAGCCACGGGGTTGGACAAAATGTTTAACAGGGTGGTGCTGCTGGTGCCAAGGCTTGCGGTGAGGCTCCAGGTGGGGTAATAGCTTGCCCGGGTGGCATCGGCATCGGCCCTTAACTTACGAAGCCGCATTTCCGCGGCCTTAAGGTCCGGCCGGTTCCCGAGTACGGCGGCGGGAATGCCGGGGTCAATGGCCGGCAGCGGCATGTCTGTCAGCCGTTTGGGGTCGGCCATAATCCCTTCCGGGGCCTGGTTGAACAGGATGGCCAGGGCATGGCGGGCCTGGGCCATCTGCCGGTTTAAACCGGAAAGCTCGGATTTCTGGCTTTCCACATTCTGCTGCGCCTGGACCAGATCCAGCTCGGAAACCGCCCCGGAGTTGTATTTGGAACGGACGATCTTAAGGGTTTCCAGGGTATATGCGATTCCCTCCCGGCTGGTGGTGATGGCCTGGTTCAGGTAGGCGATCTGCCAGTAAAGTTCCGCCGTGGTGCCGATAAGGGAAAGGGCGGTATTGGCAAGGTCCTGGGCTGTGGCTTTGGCCTCCCATTCAGCAGAGTCCCGGCTGGCGGCCAGCTTTCCCCAGAGGTCGGGTTCCCAGCTTAAGCCTGTCGAGGTTGAATAACTGTTGGAACGGGTATGGGTTTCCAGGTTTTTCTGGGTACCTGCGCTGGCGCTGGCCGAATAGTCCGGCCCAAGACCGGTTTGCGCAAGTTCCAGCTGTAAGCGCGCTTTTTTAAGTTTAAAGGCGGCCACCGCCAGATCGTTGTTGGCCTCAAGGGCCCGTACAATCAGTTCGTTAAGCTCAGGATCTTCAAATGTCAGCCACCACTGGCCGGCGTCAATGACCTGCTCCCCGCTGGCCGGCAGGATTTCCCATTGAGCCGGTACCTTGATGTCCGGCTCATGGTAAACCCCCCGGACATCGGCACACCCGCAGCAGAAAAGCACCGGCATGGCCAACATCAGCCAAAATCGCCAGATTTTATAATTCATAACCATTATCTCCTTAAGCCGGCCTTGGCCCTCTTGTCTCTAGTCTCCAGTTTCTTGTCTATTCCCTTGCCAGGGCCTGAATCGGATCCAGACGGGCAGCGCCCCGGGCCGGCAGAAACCCGAAAAGCACCCCGATCACCGTTGAACAGGAAAAGGCCGCGACAATGGACAACAGGGAAAACTGCATGGATATGGTGGTGACAAAGTATGAAAAAATCACCCCCACCCCGAAAGAGAGAAGAATCCCTAAGGTCCCGCCGATCATGCAGACCAGGACGGCTTCGATTAAAAACTGCTGCATGATATCGGCCTGCCGGGCACCCACGGCCATGCGGATGCCGATCTCTCTTGTCCGTTCGGTCACCGAGACCAGCATGATGTTCATGACCCCGATCCCGCCGACAATCAAAGAGATCACGGCAATGGACGAGATCAAAAGCGTCAGGGTGGTGGTGGTCTTTTTAACGGTTTTCAGGATGCTGTCCGAGCTTCGGGTATAGACATCCTTGGTGCCGTGCCGGGTGGTGAGAAGATGTTCGATGCCCTGCTGGGCAATGTCGTTGGACATGCCCTTGGCCACCCTCACGGTGATGGAGCTGAAATACCGCTGGCCTGAAATCCGGCTCATGACCGATGTATAGGGCATCCATACGTTGAGGTTCTCATCCTGGAATGCCGAATCCTTTTTGGCGGCCACCCCCACAATGATCACGGGCACACTGCCGGCCAGGATGGTCTTGCCTAAGGGATCCCCCCCGTCGGCAAAAAATTTTTTCTTGGTGTTCTGGTCAATGACCGCCACCTGGGACAAATTGGTGATGTCCCGCTCCATTAAAGACCGGCCGCTTTCAATGGTAATGTCCTTTACCCTGAAATAGGCCTGGGACACCCCTTTAATAGAGGCGTTGGCCACCACATTGCGAAAGCGGACCTCTTTTCCCGAGGCAATATTGGGCGTTAAGCTGTCCACATAAACCTGGGCCTTGAGGGCTTCAAGGTCCGCCGGGACAAGGGTCTGGACCCGGCCTGACCGGATGTCTCCCCAGCCCGTGCCCGGATAGATGTCAATGGTGTTGGTGCCGATGGAGTTGATGTCGTCAATCACTTTTTTGCGGGCACCCTGGCCTACGGCCACCACGCTGACCACAGCCATGATGCCGATAATGATCCCGAGCATGGTCAGAAGGGTCCTCATCCGGTGGGAGGTCATGGCCAGCCACGCCATTTTAAAGGCTTCAAAAAACAGGCCGATCCGGGCCGCAACGGGGTTTTGTTTTCTCAGGGTTTCCGAGGCGCCTGGTTCTTTTTGAACCGGCACGGTACTGCCGGCTTCGGGGTTGGGCTCGTCAGACAGGATCTCACCGTCGGCAATACGGATAATTCTCTGGGCCCGGGCCGCGATCAGGGGGTCGTGGGTCACCAGGATAATGGTATGGCCCTGAAGGTGAAGCTCCTTTAGAATGGCCATGACCTCATCCCCGCTCTGGGTGTCCAGGGCCCCGGTGGGCTCGTCGGCCAGGATGACCCGGCCGCCGTTCATCAGGGACCGGGCAATGCTGACCCGCTGCTGCTGGCCGCCGGAGAGCTGTCCGGGGGTGTATTCGCCGCGGTCTTCAAGGCCTAACCGTTTGAGCAGGGCTGCGGCCCGGGCGGTCCTTGCCTTTTTGTGGATCCCGGAGTAAACCGCAGGGATTTCCGTATTTCCCACGGCATCCAGGTGGCTTAAAAGATGGTAGCTCTGGAAGATAAACCCGAAGTGCTCCCGGCGCAGGGCCGCCAGTTCATCGCTGCCCAGGGTCCCGGTTTCTTCCCCGTTGATTTTGTAGGTGCCGCCGGTGGGCCGGTCAAGGCATCCTAAAATATTCATCAGGGTGGATTTTCCCGATCCCGAGGTGCCCATGATGGCCACCATTTCACCGGAATGAATCTTCAGGTTAAGCCCCTTTAAAACCTTTACCCGGGTGCCGCCGGAGGGAAAGGATCGCTCAAGCCCCTCTATTTCAAGTAACGCCGTTGTCATGGCTCAACCTACATGGGCGGTGGTCCGCCGCCGCCGCCGGGGGGTGGTCCGCGAAACCCTCTTTTTTTCTTTTTTTCGTTGCTTTGCTCCGCCTGGACCGCCGATGTTTTGGAGTCTCCCACAATGACCTGTTCCCCTTCTCTGAGTCCTTCAAGGACCTGGACGTAAATATTGTCCTTTAAGCCCGTCCGGATCATGCGGGGCCGTTCATGGCCGTTTTCAAGCACCCGGACCTCATACCGGTCCTGGCCCATGCTGCTGCCCAGGACGGACAAGGGGATGGACAGGGCGTTTTTGGCCTCGCCCAGGATGATGGACACCTGGGCTGTCATGAAAATCCGCAGTTTGTGATCCGGGTTGGGGATGTCAAACCGGCCGTTATAATAGGTGGCCGAAGAGCTCATGGTGGTGGCGGAGGTATCTGAGTCGGTAATGGATTCCGGAGCCGGATCCACGGATTTGAGCTTGCTTTTGTAAATGGTGTCCGGATCGCCGAGGATGCTGAAGGTGACCGGCATGTCCGGTTTGACCCGGACCACATCGGCTTCGGAGATCAGGGCCTTGACCGTCATGGTGTTAAGATCGGCCAGGATCAGGAGGGTCGGGGCGCTCTGGGAGGAGACCAGGGTCTGGCCTTCATCGGTTTCAACCGCCACCACCACCCCGTCCATGGGGGCGGCAATCTGGGTGTAGCCCAGGTTGGTTTTGGCGGTATCCACGGAGATTTCAGCCTGGGTCATCTGGGCATCCAGGGCATCAATTTCCGCTTTGGTGGAGTCCAGGGTGGCCGCAGCGCTTTCAAGGTCCGCTTTGGCCGAGGCCCGGTCCTTGAACATGGCCTTCTGCCGCTGGTATTCCAGCTCATACTGCTTGAGCAGGGCCAGCTTGACCCGTTTCTGGGCCTTAATCCGGTAAAGCTCAGCCTGGGCGTCTTTTAAATCATTCTGGGGGACGGACGGGTCAATCACGGCCAGCAGCTGCCCCTTGGTGACACAATCCCCAAGGCCGACTTTCAAAGACAGGATCTGGCCGGATACCTGGGCGCCCACATCCACCTGCTTGCTGGCATTTAATACCCCTGTGGAGGATACGGTTTCCTGGATGGTCTGGCGTACAACCGGCACGGTAACAAATACCGGTTCCGCCGGTTTAAACAGTTTGTCCCGCTCAACCCAGGCCCCGCCGGCCCCGGCAAGGATGAGAACCAGCAACACAAACGGCCAAATCCGTCGTCTCTTTTTCTTCATTATATTCAAACCTCTTTTCATCCGGGGCGTCCCGGCTGAAAAATACCATGGAAATTTAACTGTTATGCCATGGAAATCATAAAGCCGTCCCTTTTTTTAAAGACCCATGGGGACGGCCTTGGGTCCATGAACAAAAAATCTGTTGTTAAAATAAAATCAGCGCCATTATATTCAATAGATTTCATCAATTAACATAAAATTGACACATTCTGCCTAATTTTTCAGTGGGTACATTTGGAGATGGACATTTTTTTTGACCTGACCCATGTTTTCTTTAACAGGTGAAAAATCTCTTTGGGCATGCCGAAAGGCAGGTCCACCAATGCATAATCATAGTCAATATTGATGGAACCGATATACTGGCTTTCAAGGCCCGATTCATTTGAAATGGCACCGACCACATCGCTTGGTTTTAGACCGTGTTTGTACCCGACTTCAATCCGGTATCGCTCCATCCCCTTTTTGGCCGGGCCGATTTTATCGAGATCCAGGCGCGAAGGCCTCTGAGTCCGGTTTGGTTTAACCGGTATTTTTTCTTTTTTCAGGTTCTTTGTAAAGCTGTTTTTATCAACCCGCCGGTCTGCCGTCTCATTCAGCAGAAAAGGCTCCCTGCCCTGAACCATCTTTGCCAGGGCCGCGGCCACCCGGGAAATGGGGACATCCTGTTCTTTTGCCACGGTTTCCACAATATCCGTGAAATCATTTACATCTTCCCCGCGCAGGGCCTGAAAAATTTTTTCTTTAAAATTTTTGACCCGGGTCTCATTGATTTCCCTGTTGGACGGCAGGAACATTTCTTCAACTTTCCGGTGGGTGGCCTTTTCAATCTGCCGTAACATCCACCGTTCTTTTTGCGCGACAAACAAAATGGCTTCGCCGGTTCGCCCCGCCCTCCCGGTTCTTCCAATCCTGTGGATATAAGGCTCTGTTTTGGGCGGCATGTCATAGTTGATGACATGGGAAATTCTGTCCACATCAAGGCCCCTTGCCGCCACATCCGTTGCCACAAGAATATCAATACTCCCGTTTTTCAGACGGTTCACCGTCTGTTCCCGGGCGGACTGGGCAAGCTCTCCGTTCAGGGCTTCAGCCTTGAATCCTTTTTCTTCCAACATCCGGGCAAGTTCCATTGTGGTATTCCGGGTCCTGGTAAACACAATGACGCCATCATGGGATGACGCCTCCAGTATCCGGACCAGGGCATCATTTTTTGTAACCCCGTTGATCATCCAGAATTTCTGGTTGATGGTGCTGGTGACATCGGCATCATGCTGGATAATAATCTCCACAGGATCTTTAAGGTACTTGCCTGAAATGTTTCGAATGGGTGCCGGCATGGTCGCGGAAAAAAGGGCCATCTGGGATGTTTCCGGGATTTGAGATAAAATCCATTCAACGTCATCGATAAACCCCATGTGAAGCATTTCGTCTGCTTCGTCCAGAACCACACCCGTAAGGCCGGCAAAGGAAATGGTTTTACGCCGCATATGGTCCATGAGCCGGCCCGGGGTTCCCACGACCACGTGGACCCCCCGTTTTAACCGGCTAAGCTGGACCTCATAGCTTTGGCCGCCGTAGACCGGCAGGACATTAAGGCCCTTCATATGGGTGCCGTAGTCCTTAAAAGACTGGGCCACTTGGATAGCAAGCTCCCGGGTCGGGGTCAATACAAGAACCTGGGGCCGTCTGTTGCCGATATCGATGTGAGACAGCAGCGGCAATGCAAAAGCGGCGGTTTTTCCTGTTCCGGTTCTGGCCTGACCGAGCAGGTCTTTGTGCCTCATCATATGGGGAATGGTCTTTACCTGGATGGGCGTTGGGGTGGTATAACCGACCGTCTGCAATGCTGAGAAGACATCGGGATTCAGGCTCATTTCGTCGAACCGGGCCGGATTTAAATTTGGGGGAGACATGGTTTTCCTTAAAAGCAAAAAGGCCGGCAGCGCCGGCCTTCAATATCAATATTAATTCAAAACAACTTTAAGTATACGTATTTTAAATAAAATGCAAGCTTTATATTGAAATGTCCAGGGTGACCGCCTGTAACGTTCGTACCGGTAATGTCGATTCGGATGATAAGGATAATAATGTATATTGTTGAGACTTGGGATATGGGATATGGGACTTGGGGAGGCCGTGGATGCCGCAATCCCCAGGTCCCATATCCCAAGTCCCAAGTCCAATTTTTTGGAGATTAGCCTTATCTTCCATTATATTTTTTTTCTAAGGGGCCAAGATCCGGAACGAGTAACTCTGGGTGCCGTTGCGGCCAGCCTGTGTTCGGGCATCCTCGCCCGGTCAAATCAGTTTCCGCATCGCAGATCAAATATATTTATCAAAAAATATATTTTTTGCTTGAAATTTATTTCATTGTTGATATATCTAGCCCCACTATGACCATGAAAGTCGGAAATAAAATACGTCATGCCAGGAAAAAACGGGGCATCAACATGAAGGATTTTGCCAAAATGGTAGGCATCAGTTACCTGACCCTGCACCGCATGGAAACGGACCAGGTCAGTCCTTCAGTGGCCCTGTTGTCGGAAATTTCCCACCACCTGGGCGAACCCATTGTCAATTTTTTTACCAATCCTTCCAAGTTGACCCTTATTAAAAAAGGAACCGCCCCGGAGATTTCTTCTGACAAGATGTGCCTTGAACTGCTTCTCCCTAAAGGCGTCATCAGCGACAATATCTCCGTGTCAAAAGTCAGCCACAAGATCGGAGAGGTTGTCAGTGAGCATTCCCACAAAGGGTTTGAACTTACGTATATTTTAAAAGGCAAAGCGACTTTCAACTACGACGGCGTTGACTACGAGACCGCTGAAGGGGACCTGATCTACTTTGATGCCGCCGTACCCCACTCTGTGGTTGCAGACGAACCACACCAGATTTTGTCCGTTTATTTTAGAAAGTAGTTTGTGTTTGAACGAAGCGCTCTATCGAGCCGTTCAAACACTAGGTTAAAGCTGATCATTGAATGCAAGGAGGGCCCTATGGACCTTACAAGGCAGCAGCAGGAAATGCTGGATGGAAAGCACGGTCGCGGCATGGCCAAAGCCATGGAAATTCTATTGGCTTACGGGAAATGCTACGACGCCAAGCGGTTGATCCCGGTTACCAGCGTTCATATCGCCGGCAATTTTTCGGTACTGTTTGAGGAGGGGGTTGAGTGGCTGGAAACCCTGGCCGATGAGGGGGCAAAGGTTTGCGTGTTCACCACCAAAAACCCCGAGTTGTACGATCCCGAACAGGTCGACGAGATGAACATTCCCGAGCATTACCGCAACATGCAGGAAAGAATCCGTGATGCCGTCCAGAAGATGGGCATTACCCCGACCTATTCCTGCCACCATTATCTGGTGGGCAATGCCCCCCGGTTCGGGGATCACATTGCCTGGGCCTCATCGGGCAGCCAGGTGTTTGCCAACTCCGTCATTGGGGCCCGGTCCAACCGGGACGGCGACCATGTGGCTTTAGCCGCGGCCATCACCGGTGTCATTCCCGAATGGGGAATGCACCTGGATGAAAACCGGAAAGCCGATGTGCTGATTGATGTGGCCGGCCTTGACATAGAAAATTACGGACCCGCCGATTTCAAGGCCCTGGGCTGGCACCTGGGCAAAACCGTAAGTTCGGGGATTCCCGCGTTTGTCAACCTGCCGCCGGATCTGCACATCGAAAAGATCAAGGGGCTGTTATATACCATGACGGTTACCGGTGCCGCAGGGCTGATTCACCTGGTGGGCATCACCCCGGAGGCCCCGACGGTGGAGGCCGCTTTTGGCGGCAAGGTCCCGGATGTCCCGGCCATCATGCCGACACAGGCGGATGTGGACCTGGCCTATACCCAGATTTCCTGCGCCGACTCCGACAAGATTGAATTTGTCCTGTTCGGGTGTCCCCAGTGCAGTATTCAGGAGGTTCAGGAGATCGCTCAGTTGCTGGACGGCCGGAAAATTCATCCGGATACCCAGTTGTGGGTCTGTACGTCCCGGTGGGTTAAAACCCTTTGCGAGCGCATGGGGTTGCTGGAAACCCTTTCCCGGTCAGGCGTCCGGGTGGCCAGCGACATCGGCGCCAACTCCCCCCATATCTATTTAAAGGAGCAGGGGGTCCGGGTGGTGGCGCTCAATTCGGCAAGGGCCTGCTATTATACCCACAATCTGTCAGGGCTGCAGACATGGTTTGGTTCCACTCAGGAATGCATTGAGTCTGCCATATCCGGAAAATGGGAGGGAAGAAAAAAATGAAACTGAAAGCCAAACCTGTAACCAGAGGCGTGGCCGAAGGAGAGGCCATGGTAACCCAAATGGCCATCTCGTTTACCGGGGGAATGGATCCGGATACCGGCATCATCAGAGAACCCGGCCACGAGCTTGAAGGGCAGTCCGTGGCCGGCAAAATCCTGGTCTTTCCCACGGGAAAAGGGTCCACCACCGGGTCATGGCAGTATTACGCGGCCTATAAACGGGGCAATGCCCCATTGGGCATCATTAACCGGGTGGTTGAGGGTGTGGTGGCCGTCAGCGCCATTATCACCGACACCCCCATGGTGCATCAACTGGAACAAGACCCCATGGAATGTATTAAAACCGGAGACTGGGTATGCATTGATGCCGATAACGGGGTTGTGGAAATTGTTAAATAGTGTCTGGACGGCCCGTCAGGATTTCTGACGGGCCGCCCGGAAATCGGTTCTTAACGCAATGGAAATATAACGCTTAAAGCTGTAGGAAGGAAGAAGGACAAATAACATCATTTATTAACCCAAAAAAACCAAGGGGGAAGTAACATGAAAGCGACCAAAATTTTTAATTTTTCAAGCATCTTGTGTCTGGTTATTCTTTTTTTGGCATCCGTTGTAACAACATCTTTTGCGGCTTCTGACAAACCCATCAAACTGACATTCTCCACGGTATTTCCTCCTGTTCATTTTCATACGAAACTCAACCGCCTCTTTTGTGACGAGATCGCCAAAAAAACCAATGGAAGGGTCGAAATCACAATTTATCCCGGATCCACACTGACCTCTGCCACCAAAAATTTCGAAGGGGTTGTCAAAGGCCTTTCAGACATGGGCATGTCCTGTCCGCTATACGTTGCCGGCCGTTTCCCGGTCAGTGAAATTTTTGAAATGCCGTCCAAACTGGATCACGCATGGGTGACGGCAAAAGTCTATACGGATCTGTTTAATAAGTTCAAGCTTAAAGAATACGAACAGGTCCATGTCCTCTATCTTCATGGCCCGAGCCGGAACGTGATCTCCACCCGGTCCGTTCCCGTGCGCAGTCTGGCCGATTTGAAAGGGCTGCTCATACGCAGCAGCGGCGGTGCCGCCTCTACAGTGGCCGCCTTTGGTGCCATCCCCCGGGCCATGCACATGGGCGAAGCCTACGCCGCCCTGTCCAAAGGGGTTGTGGAAGGCCAGTTCTCCTCTCCGGAATCCTTAAAGGGATGGAAGCATGCCGACGTGGTCAATTACGCCACCATTACCCCCGTCTCCACATCCAGCTGCCAGTATGTGGTCATCAACAAGAAAAAATGGGACGCCATGCCGGCGGATATCCAGAAAATTTTCACCGAAGTGAGCGCCAACTACCCGGCCTACCACGGACATGTCTGGGCGTATCTGGACAACCTGGGGTTTGAGTACTTAAAATCCCTTCCCGGTCGGGAACTGATCACCATTTCAAAGGATCAGGAACCCGAATGGCAGGCGGCAGTCCAGCCGGTCATCGAAAAATACATCAAAGAAAAAACCGCCATGGGCCTTCCGGCCAAAGAATACCTGGATTACTTCAACGAGCGTGTGGCCTATTGGTCTGCCAAAAAGCCGAGCCTGGAAGAGTCTAATGCCTGGGTGGAAGCGAACCTGCCCAAGGATTAATGCTTGAAAGCCGTTAGCGTTTAGCTGTCAGCCGTCAGCCTTTGGGTTCGCCTTATGGGCTGACGGCTTTCATAAAATCGTGCTTCGATGTTCTTGAAAGGGTTCGCCATGAAAAAAATAGAGTCTTTGATGGACCGTATCAGCTATGGGTTCGAGCTCATCGCCCTGATGGCATTGACGGTGATGTTGATCCTGGTGACCGTGGATATTCTGGGGGGCAAAATGTTTTCCCGGCCCGTGCCCGGCGCCATGGACCTGACCTCTTTGCTCAGTCTGCTGGTGATCGGGTTTGCCATGCCCCGTTCTTATCAAATGGGGCGCCATATCAAGGTGGATTTCGGGGCCGGCCTGATGCCGGAAAAGGTCCTTTGGGTCACCCGGTTTCTGAGTATAAGCCTGTGCGGGCTGTTTTTTGCCTTTATTATACGGCGAATGTTTCTTTATGCCGGCGACCTGCTGGAATACGGGGAAAAATCCCTTACCGTAAAAATTGCCTTGTACCCGTTTGGCTATGCCCTGGCAGTGGCTTTTTTACCCCTGCTGGTCATTGTTTTGCTCCAACTGATCAACCACTGCAAAAAATCGGGAGAATAAATGGATCCTGTTATTGTCGGTATTCTGGGGATTGTTGTACTGGTGGTGCTTTTTTTAATTGAATTTCCCGTTGCCTTTGCCATGGGGTTTGTTGGGTTCGTGGGGTTCGGCTTTCTGACCAATTT
Organism: uncultured Desulfospira sp.; assembly: GCA_963663165.1. Classification (GTDB taxonomy): domain Bacteria; phylum Desulfobacterota; class Desulfobacteria; order Desulfobacterales; family Desulfobacteraceae; genus Desulfospira. The sequence goes on from OY760175.1 coordinate 4,238,081, forward strand.
CAATGCCGGTCTTGACATGCTGGCCATTGATATTTTTGAAAGCTTTTCTTCTTACAGCCTTACCGTTATCCCCATGTTTGTGTTCATGGGGTGTATTGCCTTTGAGATCGGCATGAGCAAGCGGTTGTTTGACGCTTCCTTTGCCATTTTCGGCAACATGCGGGGCGGCCTTTCCATTGCCGCCATCATGTCCTGCGCTGGATTTGCCGCCATCTGCGGGTCCACTAATGCCACGGCCGCCGCCATGGGAGCCGTGGCCCTTCCGGAAATGAAACGGTATGATTACGATGACTCCCTGGCCACCGGCTGTATCGCCGCTGCCGGCAGTCTCGGCATCCTGATCCCGCCCAGTGCCCTGCTCATTGTCTTTGGCATCATGACCGAAGAGTCCATCGGCAAGCTGTTCATCGCAGGGGTCCTGCCCGGCATCATGCTGGCGGCCCTGTTTGTTTTAACGGCCCAGATACTGTGCCGGATCAACCCCAAATTAGGCCCGGCCGGTGCCTCCACCACCATTAAAGAAAAACTTAAGGCCATTTTTGCGGTGGGCGAAGTGCTGATTTTGTTTTTTCTGGTGCTCGGCGGCCTGTTCGCCGGCTGGTTCAGCCCCACCCAGGCCGGCGGGGCCGGTTCAGCCGGTGTGATCCTGGTGGGACTGCTGCGCCGCCGCCTCACCTTTGAAAAGTTTATCAAGGCCGGGCGGGACACCCTGATGATCACCTGCATGGTCATGTTCATTGTTGCCGGGGGCATGATATTCGGCCATTTCATTGCCGTTACCAAAATTCCGTTTATCCTGTCGGACTGGGTGATCTCCCTTGATTTTCCGCCCATGGTCATCATGGGGGTCATTGTCTTTGTTCACCTGATCGGCGGCTGTTTCATGGACGGGTTCGGGCTGATTGTGCTGACCGTTCCCATTCTGCTGCCCATTGTCAAGAGCCTTGGCATTGATGTCTACTGGTTCGGCATCATCATTGTTTTAATCTGTGAAATGGGGACCATTACCCCGCCGGTGGGCGTCAATGTGTATGTGATCAAGGCTGTGGCAGGGTCTGATGTGTCACTGGCAACCATTTTCAAAGGCATTATGCCCTTTCTTTTCGCCTTGATTGCGGCCGTGCTTTTGCTCATGGTCTTTCCACAAATTGTTACCTATCTGCCCAGCATCGCGACCTATTGAATGGAAAGGCTGAAGGGGTTTCGGCTGAAGGCTGTCAGGGATGCAGGGCCCTTCCCTTTAAAACCGTCCGGTTTTTGCCCGTTTAGATTATGACCGTTATTAAAGTAGAAAGGACTCACCATATGATTCCCTATAAAAAATTGTTTGAACCGGTTACCATTGGCCGCCTGGAAATCAAGAACCGGTATGCCATGGCCCCCATGGGCCCTTTGGGGCTCTCCGATGCCCAGGGCGGCTGGAACCAGAGAGGCATTGATTATTACACGGCCAGGGCCCGGGGCGGGACCGGCCTTTTAATCACCGGCGTCACCTTTGTGGACAATGTGGTTGAAAAGCACGGCATGGGCCATGTGCCCTGCTCCACCCATGACCCGGTCCATTTTGTCCGGACGGGGAAGGAGATGACCGAACGAATCCATGCCTATGATGCCCGGATCTTTTTGCAGATGTCCGGGGGATTCGGCCGGGTCACCGTGCCCACCAACATGGGGGAACATCCGCCGGTGGCCCCCTCGGCCATCCCCCACCGCTGGCTGGACAAAACCTGCCGGCCCATGGAAATCAAAGAGATCCTTCATATCGTTGAGATGTTCGGCCAGGGGGCGTTTCATGCCCAGCGGGCCGGGTTTGACGGGGTCCAGATCCATGCCGTGCATGAGGGGTATCTCATTGACCAGTTTGCCATCTCCTTTTTCAACCGGCGCACGGACGAATACGGCGGCTCCCTGGCCAATCGGCTCAGGTTTGCCCGGCAGGTGGTGGAAAAAATCAAGGAGACCTGCGGGGATGATTTTCCCGTGACCCTGCGCTACAGCCCCAAAAGCTTTATCAAAGACTTTAAATCCGGCGCCCTGCCCGGCGAAGAATTTGAAGAAAAGGGCCGGGACATTGACGAGGGGATTGAGGCGGCCAAACTCCTGGTTCAATACGGGTATGACAGCCTGGATGTGGATGTGGGCTCTTACGATGCCTGGTGGTGGAGCCATCCGCCCATGTACCAGGACAAGGGGCTTTACATGCCTTTTGCCAGGGCCATGAAGGAGAATGTGGATGCCCCCATCATCTGTGCCGGCCGAATGGACGATCCGGCCACGGCGCTTAAAGCCGTTGAAGAGGGCGTCTGCGATATGGTGAGCTTAGGCCGTCCCCTGCTGGCCGACCCGGATTATGTGAACAAGGTCATGTGCAACGACGTTGCCGCCATCCGGCCGTGCATCTCCTGCCAGGAGGGATGTATGGGAAGGGTCCAGACCTATGCGGCCTTAAACTGTGCCGTGAATCCCCAGACCTGCCGGGAACGGGTCGCGGCCTACCAGCCTGTTTTAAAGAAAAAGCGGGTGCTGATCGTGGGCGGCGGTGTGGCCGGGTGTGAAGCGGCAAGAGTCCTGGCCACAAGGGGCCATGAACCGGTGCTGTATGAAAAATCCGGCACCCTGGGGGGGCACCTGATTCCCGGGGGGGCACCGGACTTCAAGCACGATGACATTGCCCTGGTGAACTGGTACACCCGCCAGCTGGAGACCCTGGGGGTGCCGGTCCATTTAAATACCGCCCTGGATGAGTCTTTTGTGTTGTCCAACGCCTTTGACGCGGTCGTCATTGCTACGGGCTCAAAGCCCAATATCCTCTCTTTGGGGGATGATGATAAGGTGTTCACCGCCGAACAGGTGCTGTTAAACCAGAAAGATCCCGGGGCCTGCACCGTGGTCATGGGCGGCGGTCTGATCGGGTGTGAAACCGCCCTGTGGCTGGCCCGGCAGGGCAAGCGCGTCACCATAGTGGAGCAGATGGATGAGATTCTCTCCGTAAACGGCCCCCTGTGCCATGCCAACAGTGAAATGCTCGAAGCGTTGATTCCCTATAACGGCATCGAGGTTAAAACCGGCACCCGGGTGACCTCATTTGAGAACGGTACACTGGGCCTTACAACCCACGGACAGGAAAGCCGGATGCCGTGTGACAGTGTGATCCTGGCCGTGGGGTATCATCCGGACAACAGCCTGTACCAGGCCATTCGCTTTAAGGTTCCCAACACCTGGGTGCTGGGGGATGCCAGGCGGGTGAGCAATATCATGTACGCCATCTGGGATGCCTTTGAGGTGGCCAACGGGATTTAAACCGGGGCCCTTGAGACCATAAATGCCCATAAGGAGATCGCCGTTGACCTGAACCCGGAGCCGGCGGCAAACGTCCCTCTTTACCGTGATATCCGCGATCTCCTTAAGGGCGTTCCCCCATCTGTTTTTTGACTTCGGCGACCAATTGCTGATGCCGATGGTTGTCCGGGTCGGCCAGAAGCGCTTTCTCCCCCCAATCCAGTGCTTTTGGAAAATCCTTTTGCTGGCGGTAGTTTTCGGCAATCGCATACAGCACATGCTTCAGCGGTGCGTTCCGGCGTTCAGGTGAAAAATCCAATACCGTTTTAAAATCAGCCACAGCAAGGTCATGATTTTTTTTAACCGTATAACAGCTTCCCCGTCCAATAAGGCTTTCTTCGTCGTAGGGGTCTAAAGTCAAGGCGCTGGAATAAAACCGGACGGCATCATCGAGCCGGTCCTCTATTTCGCAGATTTTACCCAGATAAAAATAGGGGTTGTCCCCATCTTCATGGCGGTAGAACGGGTCCATTTTGACAACGGTCTCAAAGGCCCGTACGGCACCGATTCCGTCGGGTTTATGGAAACATCTTAACCCCTCATTGAACCATTCGGTCACAGAGCGGTTCTCTTCTGTATTCATTGGCAACCCCGTATGATAAAAATTAACTTCAAGGGCATCATACCATTTTTTATTTCAGGCGCAACCCGGAACCCGGAATGTGTCAGGGCAATCGCATGCAAAAAAGCAGTCCATCCCGGAATGAAAGATAAGGTTCAACCGAACAAGCCCCCCGCTGACGCCGGTTTCAGTGCGGACCCGGTTTCCTGTGTGCTTCAAATCCAAGGGGCGATAATTCAGGGGGAATTTCCCTTCCATTTTTTTTAAATAAAGCATATAGTTAGAAAATCGCACAAATTCTCACATGAAATCATCCTTTCATCATGGACAATCAAAACTGGAGGTTAATGATGGCGAAATTATCAAGTGTATTAACTCAAGATAATCAGGAGGAAGAGTCGCAGGGTACCGGTTTTGCACGCCGAACGGATTTCAGATGGTTGGCATTGGGCATCGCCATCTTTCTTTTTGTATTGCTGGTTCTTCCCATGCCGGATTCCATGTTGGAGAAGGCCTTTTCAATATATTCCGGATTAACGCCGCAGGCCCAGGCCGGGACATCGGTTGAAATTATGGCAAACCATATTAAAGTGATCATTGCACTTCTTGCCATGTGCGTGGTGTTCTTTGCCACCGAAGCGGTTCCCTTACCGGCCGTGGCGCTTTCAATCGGTTTGATCCAACTGTTTTTCGGCACCACACCGCCCATGCGGATTGTGCAAACCTATGCGCATGATGCGGTCTGGTTTATTGCAGGATCTCTTGCCATTGGCGCCACCCTGGTAAAATACGGACTTGATAAGCGTATCGGCATGCTGGTGATGAAATGGTCCGGCACCAATGTTCGGCGAATCATTGTCGGGATCATTATCGGCACGGCCTTTCCAGCGGCCTTTATTGGAGAACACGCGGTGGCCGGCATGTATCTGCCTTTGGCCGTTGCTCTTTTTACGCTGACGAGTAAAAAAACAGATTGTCCGAATTTAGGTAAACTTCTGACCCTTACAATCGCTTTCGGTTGCATGATCGGCGGCCCCATGTCGCCCACAGGCGGAGCGCGAAATGCGATTATGATCGGATTTTTAACCGATTTCAATATTGAGGTCTCTTTTATCCAGTGGATCAGCATGGGCATCAGTTACACACTGCTGATGTCCGTTGTGATGTCTTTCATCCTGCCGTTCTTAATCAAACCGGAGACCGATGATCTCTCCTATGCCGTGTCTGTTCTTAAGCAGGATCTGGAGAAACACGGGAAGGTGACCGGTAAACAATGGCTGGTGGCAGGCATCATGGGGCTGGTCGTTTTTATGTGGATTACTGATAAAAGCTTAATTCGGGACCTTTTGGGTTTTTCCCTGGGTCTGGGCGGTATTGCCATATTGGGTGCCGTACTATACATGCTGCTGGGTCTGACCACCTGGGTGGATTATGAAGAGGGAATCAGCTGGGGCGTGGTTGTCCTCTATGCGGGGGCCATTTCGCTGGGTTCGGCATTTAAAGCCACGGGTGCCGCGGCATGGTTGGCGGACCAGATCATGGTACTGGTGGCGCCTTTGGGGATAAAATCCGGAATTCCGCTGGTCATTCTGGCGGTTTTTGTCGGGGCGGGGTTGACCAACCTCATGAGCGCCGGCGCCACCGTCGCGGTGATCGGCCCTGTCATCATCGGCATGGCGGAATCCTCGGGCACCAACCCTTTAATTGTTGGAATCGCCCTGGCCATCTCCTCTTCCGCAGCGTTCTGGCTGGTCATCGGGACACCGGCCAGTTCCATTGTTTACAGCAGCGGGCTGCTCTCCTCAAAAGATTTTATCCGGGGCGCAAGTTTGGCCTGGCCGGCGGCGGTTCTCGTCATTATCGGCATGATTATTTTCTACTGGATCCCAGTTTTAGGCATCCCTATCGGTTTAAATTAATCCATTTAATCAAAGGGCAGACCCTATGACATATGTACTGTTTTTTGTTATCTGCGTAACCTTGAGTTTAATTTTTTTTATCGGTCGAAACAAAAGACTCGGTGAATTTCACCAGGATTTTACATTAGAAGCGGAAAAACGAAACGCCTGTAAAACAGAGCGGTATATGTCTTTCAGAGACGTTCAGGAAACCCAGCATGCCTTAAAGCGCAAAATTGAAAACAGCCTTGAAGATGGGGAACATAAGGAGCTGCTCCTGGATATCGTCACCGAATGGGCACAGCTGCGGATCAAGGCGTTTCAGGACCGACGCTCCTGGTTAAGAAAACCGGAATCCCATGACGTGCAATCACCCGTCGTCCAGTCCCATGGCAAGATAGAACATTAGTGCCGGCAGGGGTAGCGGGGTCCAATGGGGCCTGGTCCAAACCGAACAAAGATCGGGCCGGGCCGGACCAGATCGTAGACCCCCTGGAAACAGCTCCCAGTGACCTTAAGCCAGGAGCCCGTTTTTTGTGCCCGCCGGGATTTGGCTTTCGGTGTGCGGTCTCCCCTCATCCGGTCTTCATTTTATACATCAAGCTGACGTCAGAACATTTTCCGGCTCATGTCATCAATGGCTTTGGCGGCGGCATCATAGACCCCTGGAAAGGAGCTGAACCCTAAGCCCTGGGTCAGGCAGGGGATAAAATAATGTTTGCCGCATTCGGTGCAGGCTTTTTCCACGGCTTTTTCGATGGCGTCCACTGTCCACTCCGGGTGGTCCAGAGGGCCTGAATCCAGCTGTCCCATAAAGGTGAGCTGACCGCCATAGGTTTTGATCAGTTCCGGGGTGTTGTTGGTGGTCATCACCCCCTGCCAGATATCAATGCCCATTTCAATCATAAAGGGCACCAGGTTGGCGGCGTAGGAGTCACTGTGGTGGACGATGAGTTCAACCCCGTTGTCTTTCCAGAACCCATAAATCTTCTTGTAGGCCGGCACATAAAATTCCTCAAACATGTCCGGGGACATGAACGACGAGATCTGGCTGCCCCAGTCGTCATGGTGGAACAGGGCATCGGGCTTGAGATACTTGACCACTTCCCTGGCATGGGCCAGTTCATATTCGGCCAGAAAATCGATAAGTTCCTCCATGCATTCGGGCTCTTCATAGAGGGCCATCATGGCATTTTCCATCCCCATGAGGCTGTGGGTCATTTCAAAGAGGCCCGGGGCATAGAAGATGGTCACGTATTTGTCCTGCCTGTCCACAGACTCAGCCTGTTTGACCGCAGGTTCCCATTTCTCTTCCGGGAAAATCACCGAAGGCGCTTTGATCACCTCTTTCCATTGGGTGATGTCCTTGAGGGCTTTGAGTTCACCGGTATGGACAGGAAATGCCCCTAACTGGTCTTCGGGCCATTGGTAAGTAATCCCCCATTCGTTGACAATGGTCTGTCCGCGCTGGGGTCTGATTCTCCTGGGGGCGGTAAGAATAACTTCCATAAACTCGTACTGGTTGACGAACCGGTCCGGATTTCCGCCTTTCATCGTTTCAATCAGGTTCTGTCGTTTGGTCAGCATGAGGTGCCGCTCCTTTTTATTCGGCCTGGGTTACCAGTTTTTTTGCCTTGACGGCAGCGCCGCCGGCATCAGGGGCATATCCGTCGGCTCCGGCCTCATCGGCGAATTCCTGGGTTATCGGGGCCCCGCCCACGATTATTTTAAACCCTTCAAGGCCGCTGGCCTTAATGGTTTCAACCGTCTTTTTCAAGGCGGGCATGGTGGTGGACAACAGACCGGAGCAGGCCACCAGGGTTACATTTTTATTGGCCTTAATGGCTTCCACAAATTTTTCCGGCGACACATCGACGCCCAGGTCCACCATATTGAACCCGGCACTTTCCACCATCATGGCCACCAGGTTTTTGCCGATATCGTGCAAATCGCCCTGGACGGTTCCGATAATGCATGTGCCAAGGGACATGGAATCGCCTTCTGCCGCCAAAAGGGGCTTGAGTACCTCAACGCCTTTTGACATGGCCTTGGCGGCGATGAGCATTTCCGGTACAAAAAGGTCGCCGGCGGAAAATTTTTCACCCACAACCGACATGGCGTCCACCATGGCCTGCAAAATATCCAGGGGCGGATCTCCTGCATCAATGGCTTCCTGGACTACGCCGGGAAGAAGCTTGGTTTTTCCTTTTTCGGTAAGCGCCTTGACTTCGGTTAGTTTTGACATGGTTTTTCCCTACTTTTGTTGCCGTTAATTATTCTGGTAATCCATTGAACTATTGGAGTCCTATAATGAACTATTTAACTGAACCAAACAAGCCTTCCCGGTAATTTTCTATATATTCCAGGCAAACCTTGTCACGTTCAAGGCACGCTTGCACAGCATAAATCAGGCCAATACGGTGCCCCCCTGACCCTGTTTTGAAAATGAAAACCGGTGACACTTTCTCTGGACAACGGATAAGATTTAATCTAATCCTAACCATACGAATGATAATTTCCGGTATACTCTGGTATCGTCAATGAACATCACACAGGAGCCAGGCCATGGGAAAAAAACGCCAATCAAAACGGGTTGTGGTTGCCCTGTCGTTTATTCTGGTATGGGCCAATCTGATCATCTTTACAGGGCAGGGATATGGGACGCAGCCCCCGTTTATTCCGGCGGATATCACGGTTACCCAGGATGTGGCGGCCACCGGGGTGGAGCCCATTGGGGCCAACCTGACCACCATTGCCGGGGGAACCAATTTCGCCATCAACAACCATGTCTGGAGCAGCGGGTTTGAGCCCATGGTTGTCCGCAAGTTTGTCCGTGTTGACCGGGCCGGGTCGGACTGGTTTGAATGGGATTCCTTTGGCGGATCCGGGTATTGGAATCTGGCCTGGACCGGGCTTTTAGACGGTGCCGCCATCCGGTTTTACCGGATCGTGGACCAGGGCGGCAATCCCTTAAGCTATGATGGCGGCACCAACATGAACGACACCACCGGCGCCGACCATGTGGTTTTCCTGGGAGAAACCACCATCCCGCCGGGCGGCTATATAGCCAATGACGACCGGGACGGTTATACGTCCGACGACAGGGCCCGGGTCTATGTTAATGACGATGGCTTAGGCCTGCAATTCGGGGATTATGCCTATATCAAATTAAAGACCAATTATATCGGCTTATGGCAACGGCACATACAACGTGGCCTGGAATTCCGGGACCGGCAATGCCCCGGACATGACCATTGCCCAGTGCCTGTACTGGGCGTACAAAACCGGGGACAGCCCTCAAACCCGGGTGGTTCCTTATCTTACCGGCCTTGAGGAGTATACGGAAGACGAGTGGATGGCCCTGGCCGAATTTTTAGGGGTTCCCTATGACCCGTCCGTGGATACGCCAGAAACTAAGCCATATGCCTACCTAAGGTATACGTACAGGGACGGCAACGGCACCCCCTGGACCGATGAATTTCGGGAAATTGTGGTTGAATACGGCAACGAGACCTGGCACAACGGTGCCGGCGGATACGGCTGGGACGGCTGGGGACGGCCAGGCTGGGTCCACCATGGCGGCAAAGAGTACGGGCTGTTCGCCAGATACATGTTTGACCAGCATGTCATGCAGATGCCCGAATGGGCCTTTTACAGCCTTGGCGATAAAATTAAATTTTCCCTGGGGGCCAACTATGACGGGTCTGCATCCGCCTATGGCGAGCTGGCCCTGTTACAGGGGGCAACCATCTCCTATCTGGGCCATGCCAATTATGTGGGGCCCAAATGGGAAACCAATGACACCGGAACCTCGGTGTTTGACAATCACGGGGTCCAGATGACCCTTCTGGGGCTGCACGGTTCCATGCAGGAGCTGATTCTGGAAGCCGCGGCCACCCGGGACGCCTTAAATGCATCCGGGCAAACCGATTATAGGCTCCAGGCCTATGAAGGGGGCCCTTCCGGGTACTGGACCAATGATGAAGATCCTGACGTCGACGAGTTTTATGGAAAGTCGGCGGCCATGGGCCTGGCCGCCCTGGATGCCTGGTTGTTTTCCAGCCTGAACGGGTATGCGTACCAGTCTTACCTGGGGTTTTCTTCCGGGACATGGTGGACGTCTCACACCCTGCCCGAGGCCTGCGGATTCAGGGCCCATGCCGGCTGGCTGGCCCTGAAGATGAGAAACCGGTATGCCCTGGGATCAACCATGGTTGAGACCATCCACAACACCGAACCCATTTTTGAGGGAGAAGAGGGGGATATTCCCTTAATTTCTTCCTATGCCCTGACCAACGGGGAGTCGTTTTCCGTGTTTGTCCTGTCCCGGAAACTGGACGGCAATCATGATGGCGTGGATTTTGGAACCGGACTTACCCCGGTGACCCTTCACCTGCCCTTTGACCGGGTCAGTGCCATTACCCGGTACCGCCTGGAAACCCCGGAAGGCGGCCCGGTTGACCCAAGGCTCAACAATATCGAAGACCTGAACGTGGTTATCGGCGCTAAGGATATTGATCCGGCGGATTTTTCCCCGGACTTTGCCCTGAACCAAAAGACCGGGGCTGAGGACGGGGGGATTGCTCCGGGCAGCATCAATCTTTACGTTTTTAACCTGATACAGGATCTGCCCTGCACCCCGGACCGGGACGGTGACGGTGACGTGGACGGCAAAGACCTGGCCGGGTTTGCCCAAAATCTTACCCTGGACTGCCTGCTGGATATGGCCCAAAATTTCGGCACCCAGGCCCAGTAAACTCGGGTTGTTTACTCTCCATGACTGTGCCCATGGCCATGATGACCCGTACAATGGCTTTGCCTCATGAAGCTTTCCGGGCAATAATCAGACGCGTTTCCATATTGGACCACTCGGCCATATCGATCACCTTTTCCCGCTCAAATCCGGCCTCTGCCAGAGTTTCATAAAGTTCGGAAGTGGTTTTCATGTGCATTTTGCTCTGGCCTGAGATCTGTTCCTTTAAGTCCCAGATCAGGGAGGTGAGCGGACCACTGCGGTCATCATCGATAGTGAAGGTGAGCCGGATGAACAGCCCGCCGTCTTTCAGTGCGGCAGCGACCTGCCGGTAAAAGGCCAGTGCCTCGTCACCCCGTCCGCCGAAGGAGCAGGCCTCGAATGCCATATCGTATCCCGACCCGAGATCGTCTTTGGTATAGTCGCCGGACATGGTCCTGACCCGCTCCTGCATGCCGTACCGGTCGATATATGTCTGGGTCATGGGGGTGACCTCGGGCTTGTCAAAAATGACCACATCAAGGTCCGGGTTCTCCTGGGCAAAGCCAATGCCGAAAAGGCCATGGCCACCGCCAAGATCAATGAGCTTCCTGGCGGCGGTAAATTCAGGGAATTTTGTAATATTTCTGAGCGTTCCCTGAAGCCTGCCCAGAAGGGTGCCGCGGGCCATCCAGTCGATGCACTGCTGATCATAGACATGGTCATGGGGGTCGGCGTCCCGGGTAGCACCGGTTTTCATCACCTGGGCCAGCTGCATCCAGGTATCGCGGGATTGGGTCGAAAAATTCAAATACCGGGCAAAATAGTCCGCGTCTTTGACCAGAAAAGGGGCCACATCAGGGGCGGTCTGGTATTTATTCCCCTCTTTGGTGAGCAGGTGCATGGCGGCCAGGACGTCCAGAAGCCGGCCGGTGATCCGGGATTGGGTCCCTATCTTTTCAGATAATTTTTCCACCCCGCAGGGCTCGGCCAGTTCGTTGAATATGTTGAGTTCCAGAGCGGTAAGAAAAATTTGACCTTTTTCAAAACTTGCGGCCAGGTCCCGCAGGTACTTTGACCGGTCTTCAATGGGGGGGGTGGCGGTTGCCAGTCTTTCCATGGTGTTCTCCTTGAAATGTTATGTGAGTTTTTATGAAAGTCTCTTAATAAAAGTTACTTTCAATTTTGGTTATGGGCGATTCTTGGTTGGATAATCCAAGCCGTCCGTGACGGTTATTCTCAGCCGCCATCGGCGGCCAGCAGTTGTCTGGTACATGGGTGCCGGGGATCGGTCATCACTTTGTTGACCGGCCCCTGCTCAACGATACGCCCTTCAGATACCACGGCCACCCGCTGGCAGAATGCGGCCACCAGGCGGATGTCATGAGAAATATACAGATAGGCCATTCCCCGGTCCCGCTGCAGGGCCATGAGAAGGTGCAGGATATTGGCCTGGGCAGAGACATCGAGCATGGATGTCGGTTCATCGAGAACCACAAAGCTGGGGTTTAAGGCCATGACGCGGGCAATGGCAATGCGCTGTTTTTCCCCGCCGCTCACCTCGGCCGGGTATCTGTCCAGAATATCCTCGTCCAGGCCGACCCGGGCGAGCTGCGCCTTAACGGCCCCGGCCTCCTTTGACCGGGAAACCAGGCGATGAAGGCGAAGCGGTTCTTTGAGCAAATTGCCGATCTTCATTCCAGGATGCAGGCTTGACTGCGGATCCTGGAAGATAATCTGCATCTTTTTTTTGAGCCACCGTGACAATTGGTAATTGGGGTGGCTGATATCCCTGTCTTGGAACAGCAGCCGGCCTTCACTTGGTGCCATCAGGCCCACGGCAAGTTTTCCAATTGTTGATTTGCCTGCCCCGCTCGGGCCGATGAGCCCCAGGGTTTCTCCGGGGTTCACCATAAGGTTGATTTTATGGACCACGCGGCTCTTGCGCTTCAGGACATGGCCCTGAACAAAAACCTTGCCCACATCCTGCATTTCAAACATGGCGGCACCTCACCCAATGATCCCCGGCAATTCTTCTAAGGGCCGGGGTATGGTGCATACAGTCGGCATCCGCTTCAGGGCACCGGCCGGCAAAGCGGCAGCCCAGGGGCCGGTGGAAAATCCCCGGGGCTTTGCCCGGCAAGGGATGCAGCCCGGCGCTGGGATGGCTTTTGAGCAACCCCTGTGTATAGGGATGGCGGGCCGCCCCGTCAAGGATGGCATGGCTGGCACCGACCTCAACAAACTGGCCGGCATACATGACGGCCAGCCGGCCCGGCAGGGTTTTTGCCACATCAAGGTCGTGGGTGATCAAGAGAAGCGATCGCTTTCCTTTTTCGGTAAACCGGTCCAGCAGGGCCACCAGTTCAGCCTTGGTGACGTTGTCCAGCCCTTTGGTGGGTTCGTCAGCCACCAGCAGATCGGGTTCCCGGCAGGTGCCCAGGCCAAACAGTGCCCTGCCCTTCATGCCTTCACTGAGCTGATGGGGGTACATCCGGGCCACGGCCGGTGACAGGCCAACCCGTTTGAGAAGCCTTTCAACCGCCGAGGTTGCCGACGGGCCGTGGCCTGGGGCCCGCAGCACCTCTTTTGCCTGGGTCTGGAAGCGGAATACGGGGTTAAGACAGGTTCCGGCGCTTTGGGGCACATAACCGATCCGGGTGGCGCGGATTTTTTTAAGGGTGTTTTTGTCCGCTGTGGTCAGGTTTTCTTCTTCAAAACGGATGGTACCCCGGACAGCGGCATTGGGGGGCAGAATTCCCATTACGGCCATGGCCACCAGGGATTTGCCGCAGCCGCTTTCCCCGATGATGATGGCCCGTTCTCCTGCCGAAAGTTCCAGGCAGACGTCGTCCACCACGCTCACCGACTGCCGGTTGAGGCAAAACCCGATTTCCAGATCTGAAATGCAAAGCAGGCTCATAGCGAGGTCCACCGCTGGCGTCCGCCGGACAGGGGATGGGACCGCTGCTCCAGGCTGTAGCCGATCATTGCTATGGAAAGGGAGGCCACCACAATGGCCCCTACCGGTGCCAGAAACCACCACCAGCACCCTGCAGACAGCCCCCCGCTGGTAAAGGCGTGATTGAGGATCCACCCCCAGTCAATGGTTTGGGCATCCCCTAACCCGATAAAGCCTAACCCGACCCCCATGAGCAGATAGCCCTGCAGGGCAAAGACAAACTTGACCACCGACAGGGGCAGGACAAAGGGAAGAATGTAGCGAAAAAGAATATAGACATGACTGGCTCCCATGGCCCGTACCCCTTGGACAAACGGCCATTGGGACAGGCTCAGAACCTGGGCGCGCACAATGCGGGCGCAGGCACACCAGCCCACCACCCCCATGATGGAGCCCATGGCATAGAGTGACAGGGAATAGTGGGCCGAAAGGATGATCAGCAACGGAAAAACCGGCACGGCAATGACCACGTCGATCAGCCGGGAAAGAATTTGGTCTGTAAGCCCCCCGAAATAACCGGAAACCATGCCCACCAAGGTTCCAATCAAGGTTGCCAGCCCGGCCCCAAGCAGGCCGACCATGATGGAGTTGCGCCCGCCCGCAAGGACCCGGCTGAGCAGGTCCTGCCCCAGCTCATTGGTGCCGAGCAAGTGATCGGTGCCGGGGGGAATAAGCGGGGGGGCCACGATATCCGTGGGGCCGTATGGGAGAATATGGGATGCGGTAAAGCATAACACCAGAAATACGCCCAGAACCCCAAAGCTCCACCAGCCAATGACTTGTCTATTCACCGGTTTGCACCCTTGGATCAATCCGGCCGTAAGACAGATCGGCCAGCAGGTTTCCCGCCACCACCATGATGGTAAACAGTAAAAATACGCCCTGAAGAACCGGCAGGTCCCGTGCCCGGATGGCCTCGTAGGTGAGCAGCCCGATCCCCGGCCAGGAGAAGACCGATTCGATGAATACGCTTCCGGTCATCAGGTGGGCGATTTGCAGGGGGATAAGGGTGGCCACCGGCAGCAGGGCATTGGGCAGGCAATGGCGGAACATCAGCCGCATGTCACCGATCCCCGCAGCCCTTGCCGTGATGACATAGTCTTCCCGCACCGTCATGGCCAGGGTGTTTCTGACCAGGTAGTAGGTGTTGGGCGCAGAACACAGCGATAGCACCAGCAGGGGCAAAACGGCATGGTGGGCAAGGTCAAGCACGCCAATTCCGCCTTCCAGGGCGCCCATGCCGGCAAAACCGCCCAAAGGAAAGATATTCAGACCGTATCCGAAAATAAGGATGGCAAGGATGGCCCAGATGTAGGACGGGACAGCGTTGATGAATAACGCACCAAAAAGCAGAAAAAAATCCCTCTTTTTTTCGGTGTACCATCCGGAATAACTGCCGATCAATACGCCAAGGACCAAAGACAATGCCTTGGCAGGGAACAAAAGCGCCAGGGACCAGAGCAGTTTATCAAGGATGAGCCCGCCCACCGGCCGGGCATAGGTAAAAGAGACGCCCCAGTCGCCCCGGAAAATATCAACGACATAATCCATGTACCGGACAATGACGGAACGGTCCAGATCGAACTGCCGTCCCAGCATTTGGGAATCAACGGCCAGGAACCGCCCGCCCGGCGCCGAGTCGAGCAGGTAGTCGACATAGGTGCCGGGCATGGCGTGCAACAGGCAGAAGCTGAGGGTGATGCCGACAGCCAGGGCCATCAGGGAGGATATCCCCCGGGAAAGAAGATAGTCGTTTTCCATTGGTTTTTTTGCCGGATCTGGTTACCTGGTCAAAAGGGTCTCGCAAAGGCCCTCAATATCCGGCAGCGCCATGTCCAGGGTCTGGCCGTTCAGGGCTGCGGAGAAAATTTCCGGTTTCTGGGGAATTCTGGCGATGATATCAACTTTCGGCATATGGCCGTTAAGCGCCTCTTCCACCTGTTCATTGAGTTTGTTGAGGACAAAACAGATCCGTTTTTCAGCCTTTTGAGCCATTTCCTGCATTTTTTGGGATAACAGCACCGACTCGTAGGTGGGGTCCACAATGCCCACGATGACATCGCATCCGGATTCCACCCCGCGGCCGAAATGCTCCACACCGGCCTCGGAATCGATCAGTACAATGTCGTTGTCCTCTGTTTTAAGGTTTTCCAGAAACATTTTGGAAAGGACCCCCATGGGGCAGGCACACCCTTCACCGAATTCCTCAATCTTGCCCACCGGCATGAGTTGAATCCCCTGGGCCTCGGAAAGGCAGTCCTCGGGGATATCTTCAATTTTCCAGCTGTCGGTAAACAGTTCCAGCGGGCGTCCTTTGGGAAAGGCCGCCATCATTTTTTCCTGTAAGGCCTTCTTTCCTCCCAGGTGGCCCAGCAAAGAGCCCTGGGCCGGGGTCCCCATGAGCCGGCCAAGGCCGACATTGCTTTCGTCTGCATCCACCACCAGCACCCGGTGTCCGCGCTGCTGAAACGCCCTTGCCAAAAGCACGGTAATGGTACTCTTGCCGCAACCGCCCTTACCGCATATCATGATTTTCATTTGAGTTCCGTCCTTTCCATTTATTGGGATTTGGCCGGCTGAACAGCCAGCAGGGTATAGAGGTCCACGAGATTTCCGTACATGGTTTCCACGGGACCTTGAAAAGCAATCTTGTCCTTCCGGTAGGCCATGAGTCCGTCGGACAGACAGACGGGCAAGGCGGGAACGTCCTTGGCCAGAACCGCCTGCATGTCTAAAGCCAGCTGGTTTCTCTTCGAAGGGGTTGTGGTCCGGTGCAGTTCATCGGCCAGTTGGTCGAATTCTTCGCTGCTGTAACCATACCAGTTGGGCCTGTTGAAAAAGGACCGGGTTTGAAAATGGGTGAGGTCATCGGCGTTGTCGTGCATCAAATCCGGCATTCCCGACATGAACAGGTGGTTTTTGTGCACCTCCTTGGACCACATGGAAAAATCAACCTGTTTGAGTTCAAGGGTGATCCCGAACCGTGAGAAATCCTCCCGAAGCACCTCGGCCATTTTTTTGACCACACAGGCGGATCCTTTGCCCCCCAGTACGAAGATCAGCTTTACCGGGTTTCCTTCAGGATCGTGCAATACACCGTCTTTCATGGTGTATCCGGCACCGGTGAGCAATGCTTGGGCACGATCCGGGTCAAAGGTATAAGCGGTTTGATTCTTTTCAATGCAGTCGGCTGCATAACGGGGCATGAGCCAACTGGTCGCCGGGGCGCCATAACCGTGGAATACGAGTCTGGCAATCCGGTCCCGGTCTACCAGGTGGGCCAGCGCCCGCCGAAAGGCCGGGGAGGCGGTGGGGCCGATGCGGCAGTTGAAACAGAGCCCATAGAGCCGCTTGCCCGGATACCGGATCAGGGCCAGCTGATCCTGCCGTTCCAGGAGGGGGGCGATCCATGGCAGCACGGCATCTGCCGCATGGATTTCGCCTGATTTAAGGGCCAGATTGATGATGTCGGCATTTTTAATGACCCGTAAAACCACTTTTTCAAAGGCTGGTTTGGGGCCGTGGTAGCCGTCGAACCGCTGCATTTCAAAAAACTGGCCGGGAATCCGCCGCACAAAAGAAAACGGCCCGGTGCCGACGGGATGCTGGTCTTCGTAGCGCATGGGTTCTGCGATATCCTTCCAGATATGCCGGGGAATAACAGCAATTCCGGGGCAGTGGGAAAGATGGTCGAGAAACTCGGAAAAACTGTCTTTGAGATAAAAGGTCACCGTATGGTCATCCGGGCATTCCACGCTGTTTACCATCCACAGCACGGTGGAGAGCCACAGCTGTTTTTCTTTCATGTAATCATAGGTGAACTTTACGTCTTGGGCCGTGAAGGGCTCCCCGTCATGCCAGCGGGCATTTTTTACCAGGGAAAAGGTCCACTCCCGGGCCGACGGGTCGCTTTGCCAGCCCTCGGCCAGCCAGCCGTCATATCCCCCCTGGCTGTTTTTGGTTACCAGCCCCTCGTACATCAGTGATCCGGTGGGGCCGCCCCCCTTATGAAGGATCGATCCTTTTAGGAAATCTTCCGTCACCGGCAGCACCAGGGGGTCGCCGGCAACGGCACCCGGGATGAACATCCAGAAAAGACACAAGAAGATACTCAGCCTTGCCAGGTTCTTTGTTCGACTCATCCACGGTTTTGCGTGGATGAGTCTTCCCCCTGAGGACGTTATCCGTTTTGACTTGGTTATGACTGTATGTGTTGTCATGTTTTCCCCGGTTAAAACCGAAAACTCAGTTCAAAGGTAAACGATTGGTCCGTCATGGGATAACCCCGGGAATTTTCGTATTTTTCATTGAACAGGTTGTTGATATAAGCACTGATGGTCAGGTCCTTGATGCCATATTTGTTGTTGCTGTTGTAAAGGATCTGGGTGACCCCCAGATCGAATACGTTATACGCTGACATGTAATTGTCGGTGGAGACATAATTGCCTGATCCGGCAGGGGATTCGGAGACTTCATGGGCAATTTGCTCATCCTGATATTTGTAATCAAGGGATATGGTGGTTTTTTTGAAGGGATGGTATCGCAAGCCGGCGTTGACCCGGTGCTTGGCAACGTCACCGAGTTCCTTTCCGGCAGGCTCATCTCCATCGTAATCGTATTCCTGGAACATGTAGCCGACATAAAAGGAAAGGCAGTCCAGCAGGTTGCCGCTGATTTCCACTTCGGCGCCGTAGCGGTTGACCTCATCCAGGTTGATATACATATCGCTGCCTTCAAGTCCTGCCGGGAGTCCGGCGCCGGTGAAGACTTTTTTCCCGTTTTTCATTTGATACATGGAATATGTGCCGAAATCCCAGTTGTCTGCCACATAGTCCTTGATCTGATAATAGGAAAAATCCGTCTTGAGGTTAATGTTTTTCCACAGCCGCCGGTTGATAATCAGGTCGTAGTTGACGCCATGCTCAGGGTCCACCTGGGCATACCGGCCAGGGCATACCAGGCAGAAGGGGGCAACATTCCAGAACCGGCTGACGCCAATGGACACAGAGGTGTCGCGCAGGCAGGCGGCGTGGTCATCCAGCTTGTAAGTGGCAAACAGTTTGGGCATCCATGAATCAAAGGATTTATCGATATATTTCTGGGCGGGATCAAGGGTGACCTGATACCCTTGGACAGAGCCCCACCCCATGATGGTGGAGTAGTTGTTGATGCTCAGATCTACGGCCTCGTACCGCAAGCCGGCCCTCACGCTGAAGTTTTCAGTGACCTGCCAGGTATCTTCGATAAATCCGGATTTATGGCTTCTGACTTTGTTGTCGTCATCTTCTCGTGGTTCAAATGTAACATAGTAATCAAGGGCGTCGAAGCCCACAACAAGGGTGTGGTTTTTGAACGATTTGATCTCATCCTGGATATTGTAGGCCAGGGTTCTGCCTTTGGAGTTGGGATTTTCCACCAGCACACCGTTGGTGATCTGGGTGGAATAATGATCGGTTTTTTCGATATAGGACACCCCCAAAGAGATATCACCGATGGACGTCGGCTGGAAATAGGATAACCGGTGGGCCCAGTTTTCCAGATAGTATCGGCTGTCCGCTGTAATATTACTGGCAGTGTTGGATGTCACCACCGGGTAGCTGGAATCATAATCCCCGGAAGGGTCATTTAGTGCGTAGGATTCGCGTTCCTTTTGCACCAGGTTGCCCATGTATTTGAGATACGCGCCGGATGAAAATTTGTAACCGAGCATCAGCCCAAAATCTTCGGTGTCTGCCGCGCCGTGCCGCAGGTATCCGTCTGTCGTATAATTCCGGTAGGTTGCGGCGTAATTGAACCCGTTATAGCCGCCTTCCAGGACCATCCGGTTGTCGTAGGTGCCGTATTCTCCAATGCTGGAGGTGATTTTGATGTCCGGCTTGGTGCTGGTTTTTATTTCCGGGATCTTGGTTTTAAAATTGATCACCCCGCCCATGGCTTTACCGGAATATCTTGCCGAATGGGCGCCGGGAATGATTTCCACGGATTCAAGCAGATCCATGGGGACCAGGCTGTAATCCACCACCTGGCCAAAGCTTAAGGGTTGATCAAAGGTAACGCCGTCTACCGCATTGACATAACGCCGGACCCCGAATCCCCTAAGCAGAATCGGAGATTCCCCCCGTTCAGACCGGACATCAATGTCGCTTTTTCCCCTGTAGTCGACCAGGGCGCTGTCCCTTAGAATGTCCACCACATTGTGGACGGCGGTGGCCTTTTGATAGGTTTCAAGGTTGATGGTTGATTTTTCAGGATCAAGCGTCGGCACCTCCTCGTTCTTAGTTGCCGTGACGGTGACATCTTTGAGGGTGTGCGTTTCAATGGTTTCGTTTTCGGATTCATCGGCTGCATGGCTGTTTCCTGCCGGTGACAGGAAAACAAGACAGGCCATTGCGGCAAAGCAGATCAGTTTTGCAAGAAATTTCATACAGTTTCCCTCCATACCTACAAATAAAATTGGTTTGGCCCAATCATTGCGTTGACGGAAGGGATACTTGGATGATATTCTTACTCTCTGAATATCCTTTCACCGCTATGAAAGGGTCTCACATTAGGGGGCAGCCTTGCATTCCTTGGCCGGAGTAAGGTTGCCTTCTTTTTTTACACTCTTTTTATTCCAAAACAAAAAAAGCCACGCAGTCATACCCCGCTTGGGGGCAATGGACCTTCGTGGCCTTTGGTTTTATTATGCCTCAAGTTGTTGCCTTGACCCGCGCTGTTCGCGGATCAAACTTATTGTGTTCCCTCTAAAACGTGCCGTAAGGGGGCTTCAGCCACCACAGTTCAAAGTTTGTGTTCGTTTCCACACGTTTTGAGCATTTGAGCATATGCTACCTAACTTGTGGGTTTGCAAAAGTCAAGTGTTTTCCTTGGGTCAGGAGTTCCCCGCGGCTTTTTAAAAAATATGCGCTGAAGTATTCATACCTTAAAAAGGGTCTTTGCCAGATACCCGATGGATGAGGACAGCCCGACCACAAGGATGGATCCGGCATTGTGGGTCACGGCCCCCCACACCGGGGTCAGCCAGCCCGTGGCGCCGGCAATGACCGATACCAGGTTGATCAGAAAGCTTAATGCAATGCTGATCTGAATGACCCGGCTCATGGTCCGGCCCAGGGAGAACAGAACCGTAAGCTTGTCCAGCCGGTCGTTCATCAGGACAATATCTGCGGTTTCAAGGGCCGCATCGGATCCGTTCAGCCCCATGGCAATGCCGGTGTCCGCTGCCTTGAGGGCCGGGGCATCGTTAATGCCGTCCCCCACATAGACCAGGACGCCCTTGTCATAGGCGGCAATGCGCGCCAGTTTGTCGGAAGGCGACTGGCCGGCAAAGGCCGTATCAATGCCAATCCTTCGGCTGATGGCATCTGCCGGGGCTTGCTGGTCCCCTGAAATCACGGCAATATCTGTGATTCCCATGGATTTAAGCTGCTTGACCACCTGCCGGGCTGCGGGCCGGGCCTGGTCTTCCATGCAGATATATCCGGCCGGGGCCTGGTCGATGTTTATTTCCACCGTGGTGTACCCTTTTTCAGAAAAGGCCTCGGTGGTGGCGATTTCCACGGCCCGGCCATCCACTCGGCCCTTGACCCCGAGACCCGGGATATGGACCACCTCATCGGCCTCCGGTATCTCCAGGGACAACTCCCCGGCCTTTTGTAAAATGGCCCGGGCCAGGGGATGGTTCATTTTCATTTCCAGGGCCGCAGCGGTTCTCAGCAGGGTAGGCTCATCCTCCCCTTCCCCTTGAAGAATCACCTCTTTGACTTCCGGCGTTCCGTTGGTCAGGGTGCCGGTCTTGTCAAAAAAAACAGCCGTGGCTCTGGCCATATGCTCCAGATAGATTCCGCCTTTGACCAGAATTCCCTCCTTGGCGGCAAAGCCAATGGCACAGACGGTGGCCACAGGCCCTGCTAAAAGAAAGGAACAGGGGCATCCCACAATCAATACCGTGATGGCCCGCTCTAAATCCCGGGTGACGGCAAATGTGATCAGGGCGCTTGACAGGATAACCGGGGTAAACCACCGGGCATACCGGTCCACAATTTTGGCGGAATCCGTTTTGGACTGTTCCGCTGCGGAGACCATGGAGATGATTTTGCCCATGGTTGAATCTTTGCCCACCTTTTCGGTTCTTACCCGGATAAATCCGTCACTGTTCACGGTTCCGGCCCAGACCTCATCCCCTTGTTTTTTGGGTTTGGGCACCGGTTCCCCGGTCACGGCAGATTCATCCACGGCACAGGCCCCGTCCACCACAATGCCATCCACCGGGATCATGCCGCCGGGTTTTACAATGACCACATCACCTTTGCCCACCTCGGACACCTTAACGGTTTTTTCCCGGCCGTTTTCTTCCAGAACCGCCGTATCCGGGGTCTTCTTTATCAAATCCTCAATGGCGTGGCGTGCGGAATCACTGACCGCTTCTTCCACCAGGGCGCCGGCCACCATGATGGCGGACACCACGGCCGCCTCCAGAAAATGACCGCTGACAAGACAGGCGATAATGGCAATGGAGACCAGTTCATCCACGTTCATCCGTCGCTTCATGATGCCCCTGGCAGCCTCCATGATGATGGGAACCCCGTTGACCAGAACCGATAGCAGCAGCACCATATCCGTTACGCTGAAAACCGGCAGGTTTTTCACCGGAAGCATCCCGGCCAGGTATGCCAGGGGGATCAGGGCCGTGCCGGCGGCGGTTTTGATGAAATCTTCAGATGAAAAAAGTTCTTTGTATATATTTAAGTTTGCATGCCGTCGAATCATTTTCAGCTCCTTTTGTTTGGTTATCAGATAGTTTGAATATCAATTTATGATCGCTAACCAAATATACGCATTATATTTATTAGTCAAGCAGTTTGTTGATCAAATATTTTTATTATAAAATTAAGCCGTCGAATTTATACCATGGCCGCCAGCCAGGGCAATCGCATTTGTGATTCGGCATGATATTCTTTGTGAATTTAATGTAGAAGAGGTAATTAGACTGAAGGTGGTTAGGCTGAAGGGATGCGCAACCCTAAACCCCTTCAGTCTTCAGCCTAAATCCCTACATAATTGGAGATTAAACGGATTATTCCAAACCCGCTTATCCCAAGGCCGCCATCAGAATTCCTTGACATTTGAAGCTGGTTTACATATGGGTCTGAGATTGACATGAAAGCCTACAACCAAAGGCTAACAGCTAGTAGCTAACAGCTAAAAACGGGAGCGGAATCGGTGGCAAAGCAGGCGGGCGGTTTTTATTATGGGTACATCGTTGTTCTGGCAAGTTTTCTGATTCTCCTGCTGGTGTTCGGGGTTCATTACACCTTCGGCCTTTATGTGAAGCCGATTTTTGCTGAATTCGGATGGGGCATGGCCGCTATTTCCGGTGCTTATTCCCTGTCATGGCTCATTCAGGGGCCTTCGGGCATGATCATGGGAAAGTTAAACGATAAATACGGCCCGCGCATGGTGCTTTCCCTGTGCGGGGTTTCCCTGTTTATCGGCATTATTTTAACCACCCAGATTAAAGAAAGCTATCAGCTTTATCTGTCTTACGGGCTGTTTACGGGGATCGGAACCGGCGGGATTTATGTTCCCATTGTGTCAACCATTACCAAATGGTTTGCCCAAAGAAGAGGGGTTATGACCGGGATTGCCATCAGCGGGATGGGGTTTGGGACCTTTGTCATGTCGCCGGTGGCCAATTATCTGATTTCCAATTACAGCTGGCGGGTTTCCTACAGCGTCCTGGGCACGGCCATGCTGATGGTGGTGCTGCTGTCGGCCCAGTGCCTTAAATCCAATCCGGAAAGTTTGTCCCCGGGGACAGGGAGCAAGGGAAACCCGGAAGGAAAAGCACCAGCAGGTCCATCGGTTTCTTTAAAAGAGGCCGTTTCCCAGGTGGGGTTCTGGATGATTCTGGTTATGTTCTTCTGCTTTGGGTACTGCCTGATGGCCATGCTGGTTCATATTGTTCCCCATGCCATTGAGATCGGCAAATCGCCTGCCGCTGCAGCCGGTCTGGTGTCCGTCATCGGGATTGCCAGCATCGGCGGGAAGGTTTTTTTTGGCTATTTTGGAGACCGCCTGGGCAGCAAAGCCACCTATATCATCTGTTTTGGGATTATGTTCGGGTCCTTGTGGCTGCCCATTTGTGCCGCCGGTCTGGTTTTTCTTTACGGTTTCAGCGTATTGTTCGGCCTGGCTTACGGCGGAAATGCCTGTGCCCAGGGCCCGCTTGTGGCGGATATCTTCGGGTTGAAGGCCCACGGTGAAATTTTAGGGACTCTGATCATTGGCTTTACCACCGGTGCTGCGGTGGGGCCGTTGCTCACGGGCTATCTGTTTGATATAAACGGCAGCTACACCACGGCCTTTTATATTGCGTCCTCTTTTTCTGCCCTTGGTCTGGCATTGGCGTTTACCCTGGGGGGCAGGCCGGCCCGTTCATAAGATACGGCCGGCTTGGCCGGAATGTTTTTCATGGACTCCTCAAATAAAGGAAGGCGGCTGTGGAATCTTCAGGATTTGATTTTGATTACATTGTCATCGGGTCTGGGTTTGGCGGCAGCGTATCGGCCTTGAGACTGTCCCAGAAAGGGTACAAGGTCGCCGTTATTGAATCGGGCAGACAATGGAAGAATACGGATTTTGCAAAGACCAACTGGAACCTGCGCAAATATCTGTGGATGCCGAAAATTTTCCTTTACGGCATCCAGCGCATGACCCTTTTAAACGATGTGTTTATTCTCGGGGGTGCCGGTGTCGGCGGGGGCAGCTTAAATTACGCCAATACCCTTTATGTGCCGCCGGACGCTTTTTTTGAACATGATACGGTGAAGCGGCTGGGCGGCAAAAAAGGGCTGCTGCCCTATTACCGGATCGCCCAAAAAATGCTCGGGGCAACGGAGAATCAATATATCGGCGAATCCGATCGTCTCATGCTAAAAACCGCCGATGCATTCGACCGGGGCCATACCTTTCAAAAAACCCAGGTCGGGGTTTATTTCGGGCAGGAAGGCAAAACAGCCAAAGACCCTTATTTTTTCGGGCAGGGACCGGACCGGACAGGATGTGAGCTTTGCGGGGCCTGCATGACCGGCTGCCCCAAGGATGCCAAAAACAGCCTGGATAAAAATTATCTGTTTTTTGCCCAAAAATTCGGGGCGCAAATCATCCCGGAAAACAAGGTAACGGATATCCGCCCCCTTTCAGAGGACGGCGCCGGCGGGTATGTGGTCACCTCTGTTAAAACAACGGCCCTGTTGGGCCGGAAGACAGCCTTTAAAACCAGGGGCATTGTGGTGTCCGCCGGGGTGATGGGCACCCTTTCTTTGCTGCTCAAACTTAAGGAAAACGGGCGGCTGCCCCGCCTGTCCGGGGATTTGGGAAAAATTGTCCGGACCAACAGTGAGGCCATTCTCGGGGCAAAGGCCAAATCCCGGGATGTGGATTTTTCAAAAGGGGTGGCCATTACCTCCAGTGTTCATCCCGACGAAAACACCCATATGGAGCCGGTCCGGTATGCTGCGGGAAACGATTTCATGGGCCTGTTGATTGTGCTGTTGACCGACGGCGGAGGAAACATTCCCCGGATGGTCCGGTACTTTTTGAATGTTCTTCGCCATCCGGTTCAGTTTATTCGTCTTTTAAACCCCCTGGGGTT
Organism: uncultured Desulfospira sp.; assembly: GCA_963663165.1. GTDB lineage: Bacteria > Desulfobacterota > Desulfobacteria > Desulfobacterales > Desulfobacteraceae > Desulfospira. The sequence goes on from OY760175.1 coordinate 4,263,230, forward strand.
TGCCCGCAGAACCCTGATTATCCTGGTCATGCAGACCCATGACAATTACCTGAATGTGTTCAGAAAGCGGCGCTTTTTCTGGCCTTTTGAAAAAAGCCTGACCTCGGTGCAGGCCAGTGTCAGAAAAAATCCTGTCTATATTCCCATTGCCAATAAATTTGCCCGGATTCTGGCCAAAAAGATGAACGGGATCCCGGCCGGGATCGTTACCGAAGTGTACATGAATGCGCCCATTACCGCCCACATCATGGGCGGTTGCAGCCTTCACAAAGAGCCGGGACGGGGCATGATTGACGAGAAAAATCATGTCAGGGGATATCAGAATATGCTCATTGCCGATGCGTCCATGATCCCGGAGAACCTCGGGGTGAACCCGGCCCTGTCCATCACGGCGTTATCGGAACGGGCCATGTCCTTTATCCCGGTCAAGCCGTCAAAGACCATAAGATATTTAAAGGCCGATCACGCCTGGGGCATTGCCCCCTATCTTGAGGTTGAAGGCTGAAGGCGGGAGGCTGAAGATCAAACGGGGAGGGAACTCGCCAGCCGAGAAACCGCCTTCAGCCAGAAGCCCTTTACTCCCGGCTAAAATTGGACCGGATGCTGACAACAGGCACGGGGCAGTGGCGGAAAACCTTTTCAGCAACACTGCCAAACAGAAACCGGGAAAGGTTGCCCCGGCCCTTGTTGCCCATGACAACCAGGTCCGCGCCCAAGGGTTCCACCGCGTCGAGGATGACGTTGTAAGGCACCCCGGTTTCAATCCGGATCTCCATTCTGTGCCGGTCGTCGGCAAACCGTTCTTTTAGCATGGCCTCTATTTCCTCAAGCCGTCTCTTTTTTAATTCGGCGATGTAATCTTCAATGCTTGTGGCTGCCGGAACAAAGAACCCGGAATGAATATCAATGGCTTCAACGCCGAGAATGTCCCGCTGGTTGATCACGTTAAAGACAATCAGCTTTGTATCGTTCTCTTTTGACAGGGTGATACCGTACTCAAGGGCTTCAAGGGAATAAGGCGATAAATCCACACATACCATGATGGTTTTTATTTTATCCATAGGGTTTCCCTCCTTTCATACTTTCCGGTTCAAGGGCCTGTTTTGGCCTGGCCTGCCCGGACATTATCCCCGGCCTGACAGTGACGATTTGGCCGGAGCAAACCAAGGCTTTCCAAATACCAATTTCCAACTATTCCAACTATAACTATTTCAACTATATAAATAACTTTGCAAATGGTATGCCAGGGGGTGGCCGCGGGCGGCCCGCAGGGTTTTCATGGCCGAAAAAAAGACACCTGTTTCTGGAAACAGGTATCAATTAAGGGGATTGGATGCCGGTTACCCAGGCATCACCCTTGTGTACCCCGCCGTATTTAAACCCGGAAGGGAAGGAAAAGGGCGGCTAAAGGTTTACAGCGTATAAAAAAAATTGACACAGGGGTCAAACCTTGATTAGAGCATTATCTCCCGGCAGCTCATGCCGTTAAATTTTAGCTGATTCTGACACCTCGGCCAGCCCGTCCGGGTCCTGGATCAGGATATCCTTTGACTCAACCTGGATCAGGGCAAGGCCGGACAATTTTTTTAACGCCCTTGAAATGGTCTCGGGGGATGTCCCGATGAGGTTGGCCAGCTGGACTTTGGAAACTGGCAGGGTGACACGTTTCTCGCTGCCCTGTTCAATGGACAGGGTCAGGATATAGGCGGCCAGCCGGGAGGGGACCTCTTTGAGGCTTAAGTTTTCGATCTGTACGGTAAACTCCCGCAGCCGCCGGGACAAATCCGCCAGCATGTCCATGGCCAGGGCAGGGGTGATGGTGATCAGCTGCACAAACCGGGCCCGGGGCAGAAAAACGATCCGGGAATCTTCCAGGGCCATGGAGGAGGCGGGAAAGGTCTTTCCCTCAAAGACCGGGACCTCTCCAAATATGTGACCGGGGCCGTAAATATGAAGGATCTGCTCTTTGCCTTCAAGGGAGAGTTTAAACACTTTGATTTTACCGGTTTGAACGATGTAGAACCCGTCGGCCCTGTCGCCTTCATGGAAAATCATTTCGTCTTTTCCCATGGTCAGCTGCGTGGCAATGGCGCTGACCGTTTCAAGTTCCCGGTTTGAAAGCCCTGAAAACAAAGGGACGGTTTTTAAAAAGGGGATCAATTTTTTTCCTTTCTTTTTATGCCCAAATCTATCTGTAAATTATGGTGTTGTAAAGACCGTGAAGACGTTAAGTTTCAGGGCAGATAAGATCTGTGGCATCGCGCTTTTTTCCTTGTCATTTGATACTGCCGGGGTTAAGTTCTCTAAAAAGAGATCCCCCTGCTTTCCCGTAAGTTAACGACACCTTTTGAAGAGGCTGCAATCCATGTCCCCGGATGAGAAGACCTTTTTGACACTGTCCCAGGCGGTTGGCGCCCTTGCCGAAGATTTCCGGCAGTACGGCCCCCAGCCGCACATGTGCCATGAAATCGGGCCGATGATTCTAAAAGACGATTTTAAAACCGGCATGTTCAATCAGCAGAAACGGGCCTGGATCGCCCGCAGCGGCTGCTTTCCTGAGGAGCCGGTGGCGGACGAGGCGATGGGGTTTTATCTGATCCATATGCTGGAGACAAATAAGATCTGTGCCAAAGATATGGCCAAAATCTGCGGCAGGGTTTTTGAGGCCCCTGCCCTGGCCGGAGAGCAGGGGGGAGAGCCCGGAATATGGGTCAGAAGCCAGATGGCCGGATTTGCCTGCAACCGGTGCGGACACTGCTGTACCGGGCTGGGCAATACCTGCACCACAGAAGATTACCGGTTATGGGAACGCCTTGGCCGAACCGATATCCTGGCCTGGGTTAAACCCGAGCCCTCCGGCGGCAACGGCATTCAATACCGGATCTGGGTGGATCCCCAAACCGGAACAGAAACCGATTCCTGCCCGTTCCTTGGAAAACAGTCCGGCAAAAAAAGCTTTTTTTGCACCATCCAGGAAGTCAAACCCCGGGTCTGCCGGGAGTATCCCTTTACCCGAAAGCATGCAAGGCTTACCGGGTGTCCGGGATTTGACGAATAGATGGACTGTTGGCCACGCCGCTGATATGGTATGCTGATATCGATCTTCCCGTATAACGGGATCATGGCGCGGGAAATGGGGGCTTGTATTTGTAGCGAGAAGAACCACAAGAACGACACAGGACGCAGAGAACAAATGATCAAGATTTCAGTTGAACCCATCGGCATAACCATTGAGGCAGAAGACGAACAACCCCTTATGGCATCCCTGGCCAAAGCCGGGATCAGAATCGAGGCACCCTGCGGGGGCAACCAGATTTGCGGGGCCTGCCGGCTGTGGGTTATGTCCGGCAAGGTCCCTGCCACACCCCACGAAAATATCGGCCCGGAAGATGAAAAAAAAGGGCTGCGGCTGGCGTGTATGGCAGTTCCCGAAGGGGATGTCACCATCCGTCTGGAGAATAACTTTGCCTATGATAAACAGAACATGGACCAGGGCCGGATCCTTGGACAAACCCTTAAATCCGGGAATGGAATAAGCAATCCGGCAGTAAAAATAGACCAGGGACCCAATGGATTTCAACTATGGTACGATAATCAGGCTGAGCCTGCGGCCCTGGAGAGCTGGCAGCCCGGTGACAGGCCCACGGGCCTTGCTATTGATATCGGCACCACCACCATGGTCATTTCCCTGGTGTCGTTAAATACCGGGGCCGTCCTCTCCTCTGCTTCCCGTTTGAATCCCCAGGTCGCCCACGGCCATGATGTCCTCACCCGGATCAATTACGCCAATACCCCTGAAAAGATAGACGAAATGGGGGATCTGGTGCAGCAAAAGCTCAATGCCATGCTCAAAGAGGCCTGTGCCGCCGCCGGCATCAGGCCCCGGGAGATTATCGATGTGGCCATCGGCGCCAATACCACCATGCTTCAGATGGCCGCCAAAATGGACTGCGCCGCCATTGGCAGGGCCCCGTTTGTTTTTGACATCAAAGGGGGGGAAAGCTTCAGCGCGGCCAAATGGGGACTTAATGTGAACAGGGCGGCCAGGGTCTATCTGCCGCCGGTAATGCACGCCTTTGTGGGAACGGACATCACGGCGGGCCTGTTGTTGTGGCCGGATTTTTTTGATGAAGACAAGTCTGTTTTATATCTGGACATGGGCACCAACGGCGAACTTTGCCTGAATGTAAAGGGAAACCGGTTTACCACCTCCACGGCTGCCGGCCCCGCTTTTGAGGGCATGGGCCTGTCCACGGGCATGCGGGCCACGGACGGGGCCGTGGAAAAGGTCGTGTGCCGGGAGGGGTGGTTTGCATTTGAAACCATTGGTGACGGACCCGCCAAAGGGATCTGCGGCAGCGGTATTATTGATTTTCTGGCCGTGCTGCTGGACTCCGGGTATCTGGAGCCCAGCGGCCGGTTTTCAAAACCCGGGTCCGACGATATTTATATTTTGGAGGATGAAGACCAGGTTAAGTTCAAATACGGGCAGGACCTGTATCTGACCCAGAAAGATATCCGGCAGATCCAGCTGGCCAAAGGGGCCGTGAGAACCGGTATTGATCTAATTCTGGAGGCCGGGGGCATCACGGCCGGGGACCTGGATAAAATTTTTATCGCGGGGGGATTCGGCAATTATCTTCGCCCGGCCCACATGGAAAGAATCGGCCTGATTCCCCCTGACACCGCCACAAAAATTTTCTTTTGCGGAAACGCCTCCATAGACGGCAGCACCGCCCTTCTGGCCGATAAAGAAACCCGCACCTTTATCGAAAAAGGCTTAAAAACGATGACCTACGTGGAACTGGCCAGCCAGCCCAAGTTTATGAAGCATTTTGTCAACAGCCTTCAATTTCCATAGGGATATAGTCTGAAGGCGGTTAGGCTGAAGGGTTGCACGATCCTAAGTCCCTTCAGCCTTCAGTCTAAACCCCTTTTTACTTAACTGCCGCAATCATGGCCTTGATATTATCCATGGGCGCGTTGGGCGGGACGTCACATCCGGTGCTGAGGATAAAATTTTCTTTTCCCTGCATGGCATCCAGCAGCTCCCGGCACCGGTGCTTAACCGAGTCGGCATCCCCAAAGGTCACCACGGAAACCGGATCAACATTGCCGATCAGCACCGTATCATGTTGCAATGACTGATGCGCATTGGGAAAATTCACCTGTTTGTCCAGACTAAGGGCGTCCGGGCCTGTTTTTTCCATTTCCGCGATCAAGTGGCTGGTATCCCCGCAGATGTGCAGGATGCTGATCTGTTTAATCCCTTCTCTAATAATGTGTTGACAATACCGGCCGGAGAATTCCTCAAACTGAACGGGTGATATCATCATGGCGGAAGGTTCAAGGATGCAGATCAGGTCTGCCCCGGCATTTTCCAGCAACCTGATATAGTCCATAATCACCCGGCTCGCATATGAAAGAAGCTGGTGAAGCATGTCCGGGTTTTTCCGTGTCGCTTTCATGACACGGTTGATGCCCATGATTTCACAGGCTAAGGTAAAGGGGCCGATTACATATGACCCCACAGGGATATCCAGTTCTTTTTTCACCCCGGCCGCAACTTCGGCAAAAAGAGGCATTCTGCCGCCGGTGACTTTGTTCTCAAAGATTTCTTCGACATGGTCTGCATCCTCCAGCAGCCCTTTGGCCACGGCCGGCGGATCATTATCGGAAATTTTTAATTCACACCCCAGGAATTGGGCCTCCACGGTCAGGTCCATCATGGTGAACAGGGCATCGGGCCTTGTCTCTGCCCCAAGGGCCAGTAACGCGTTAATTTGTGCCTGAGGATCAAAAAGCGCTTCTTTAATCGAGACCCCTGTCAGCTGGATTCCGGGAAATCCCATAAGGGGGATAACAGGGGTACGGTCAAAATTATTCATAAATATTTTAAGGGGATTCACTTAAAGCTCTCCTTTTTCTACGCAGACTTCAGTGAAAGGATGCGCTCGGCTTCCGTTACGGCAGACACCGCATCGGCAGCATAGCCGTCCGCACCGAATTTTTCGGCGATTTCTTTGGTAACCGGCGCCCCCCCGACCATGACCAGAACGTTGGGGTCGCAGGATTTGAGCATGGGGATTAGCTTTTCTATGGCCATCATGGTAGTGGTCATTAATGTGGAAACAGCGATAATATCCGCCCCGATGCGCTGGTGTTCCTCCACAAAACGGGCCATGGGAACGTCTTCACCCAAATCATGCACCTTGAAACCGTTGGCGTTCAGCATCAGTTTGACCAGGTTCTTCCCAATGGCGTGGATATCCCCTTCTACCGTGCCCAGAATAACGTTTCCCTTGGACTGGGTTTCCATGGTTTTGGTGATGTGCGGGCGCAACACCTTTAATCCCTCTTCCATGGCATCGGCGCACAGCAGGACCTCGGGAACAAAATATTCCTGGCGCTTGAATAATTCCCCGGCCTTGGCCATGCCCTGGGCCAGCCCGTTTAAAATGGCTTCTGTCACATCAATATTGTTTTCTATGACTTCATTGGCTGCCATGCGCGCATCGTCTTCTTCGAATTTGAGTACGGCCTCGCTGAGTTTTGCAAAAATTTCCTGTTTGGATGCCATTGTTTAACTCCTCTAATCGTTACCGGTTAATACCATCCGAAATCATCCACAGCGCGTTTCATGGCCATGATATTGTCGGGGGGTGACTTGGGGGGCAATGCGCAGCCCGGAGCAAAGATAAATCCGTTGGCCAGGTTTTTGCCTTGTTCGATTATCCGTTTAGACGCCTGGTAAACCTCTTCTTCAGATCCGGATTGAATCAGGCTTGGGTCCAGATTGCCGATAATAATATCATTGGGAAAATATTCAGCGGCGCGGTCCAGATCAACTTCGTGGCCAAAGCTGACAAAGCCGGGATTCCCCATGGGGATGTTCTGCCAGTGGGGCAGATTCATGTTCTGCTCGCCGCAAATGTGTTTGAGCATGGTGGTAAAGCCCATCTCTATCAGCCGGTTGTGCAATCTTTGGGTATGGGGCAATGCAAAGGCTTCAAACATTTTAGGGGAAATCAGTTGATTGGATGCGGCCGGTTCACCGCCAAAGATCACTATTTTCTCGGTCCCGAACAAGTCTTTGATATGCTGGGCCAGGCGTTCTAAAAACGTAACGGTTTTTTCCAGCAGCTGGTGGGCGGCCTCGGGCTGCCGGATCAGCCACCGTGAAAAAAGCGAAGCCCCGGCAATGTTGGATGCAAAGGTAAAAACCCCTTCAAGCTGGCACATCAGCCGCCAGGGTTTAATGTCATCGGTTTCGGACAGCACCTTCTGGTAAAATTCCATCTGCCGCGGCACCATCCCCGTCAAGGGAGATTCGGGAACTTCAAGCTCAAAGGCCTCTTCAGGGCATGTGACCGGATGTTTCAGAACCGAGGGGGCCTGGGAAAATTCACCGTCCGGCCATTTGATTTCTCCGCCCATTTCCCACGCCCCCATGGAGGCGTATGCAAGGTATGGCGTATAAAGCCAGCCGTATTGTGACGCGGTCTTGCGGTAATTTTCCAACGTGGTTGAAAAATCATTGTAGAGCGTCACGATGGGGTAGTTGTTGCTGACCATGGCAAAGCCATTGCCGCCAAGTGCAAAAATGGGGACTTTATCAGGTTTGTGACCTGCCATTAATGCATTGATTCGTTCTGCATCGTTCATGTATCCTCCTTGCATGACTAAGTTGCGTTTAAGGTAGGCCAATCTATCATTGCGCTGAACGGGTCCCAGGACCGCGCCAAAGTGATTGCTTTTTTAATGCTTCCAATATGTGTTAACCCGTTGATGAGGTTGGCACCGATTAACCGTTCGTCCTCAAATACCAGCAGGTTAAAACCGCTGTCGCTTTCAGGTTCTCCGGTTATGGAGACCTGGATGTTTTCCCCCTGGCGGTGGACATCCCCGATCTGGGCATAGGTCCAGTCAAAAAACGGGCTGACATGCTGGGGGACAAGCCCCGGATGAGAGGCCGTTTTTCCGGCCATATTGATGCCGGCGGTCCGGCCCTGGTAACAGGCATTTCCCCAGGTGCCAAGCCAGGCCTGTTGGCCGGTTTGCCGGTTGAGGCCCTGGCACACGTCTCCGGCCGCATAAAGCGTATCCATATTGGTCCGCATCTGATCGTTCACCAGAACGGCCTGGTCCACGGCCACCCGGCTTTTGTCCAGGAACTGGATATTGGGCCGGATCCCTGTGCAAACAGCCACAAAGTCGGCCTGCTCCATGACCTCATCGGGAAAAAAGCAGCAGACCCCTTCGTCGTCCTGTTCCATGCTTTCCATACTGCATCCGATACGGATTTCAATGCCCCGGCGTTGAAAATACGCTGCCAGCCGGGCCGCCGTTTCCGGATGGGCACCCCGGGGCAGCAGCTGGGATGCCACGTCCAGCAAAATAACCCTGGCACCTCGCCGGTGAAGGATTTCGGCAAGCTTGACCCCGACAAAAGAGGCCCCGAGGACAACGACTTTCTTTGCGGTCTGCATGGCCTTTTCAATGGCCAGGGTGCTGTCGGCCGACCGCAGGACAAAGGCGCTGGAAGCGTCTTGCAGGCCGGGAACCGGTGGAATGACGGGACTGGCACCGGTGGCGATGAGGCATTTGTCATAAGCCAGGGTGTTCCCATTTTTCATTTGCACCGACTGGTTCAAGGCATCCAGGTGTTCCACCCCTGATCCAAAATGGCAGGTGACATCATAGCGCCGGTAAAAATCCGGGCCAAAGGGGAAACACTGCTTCCAGGACAACTTGCCTTTCAGGTAATAAGGCGCCAGCATGGGGTTAAAGGCCGGACCGTCCGTGTCCGACACCAGGTGAATCTCCCCCCCAAACCCGGCGGACCTGGCCCCCATGACGGCATGGGCGGCAGCGCCGCCGTTGCCCAGGATGGCGATTTGCTGGCTGGTGGTCCGTTTCATTTTAACCCGCCGTCCTGGCTTTTCAAAAAGCTTTTGAGTATGTTCACTGACGCCTCGCTGGTTCTTTGGGCCGCAATGTCGTCGGTATAGCCGAACTGCAAGGCCCCGGTGGTGCAGGTTCGCACACAGGCCGGGTCCAGTCCGTTTTCAATGCGTGTAATGCAAAGATCACATTTAATCATTCTGCCGTCTCCGGCAAATTTAGGCGCGCCAAAGGGACAGGCCAGTTCACAGCTGTGGCAGCCGATACAAAGGTCCCGGTCAATGTCCACCACCCCGGTCTCAGAATGCCTGAAAATAGCCCCCGTAGGACAGACCATCAGGCAGGGCGCATCCCCGCAGTGCATGCAGGAAAGCGAAATATGGGCCACCGTGGCCGGATAGTCCCCCTGTTCCAGGCCGGTCACCTGGCGCAGGGCCGTATCCGGCGCTTTAAAATCGTTCTGGTCCCGGCAGGCCACCACACAGGCCATACAGCCCGAACAATGTTGCGCATTAAACGTGAAGGCCAGTGTTTTATTTGTAACCATATGTATCCTTTCCCTTTAAGCCTTTTTGATTTCACAGAGCAGCGATTTAAATCCGGGGAATCCTGAAATCGGGTCCAGGTAATCCGGGTCAATCATCTGGTTGACCTCAATTTCCGGCCAGCCGTGAAACATGTTCACCAGCCCGGGGCCAAGGGTTGCCGTGATTTGGGCCTTAACGGCAACCTGTCCGCGATGGGTCGATAAAATAACATCATCATTATTGCCAATCCCCCTTTGCGCGGCATCTTCCGGGTTCATCAGCACGGTGGGATGCGGGAGAAGGGAGCGGTCCCACGCATTTCTGAAGGTCCGGGAATGCACGTACATGGGGACCCGGATCCCGGTCCCCAGGACCAGGGGAAATTTTTGGGCCGCTTCAGGGGCGGACACCGGGCTTAAGGCCGGTTCCTGATAAACCGGCAGGGGATCTAAGCCCGCTTCTTTCAAATCAGTGGATGTAAATTCCATTTTGCCGCTGGGCGTGGGAAATCCGTTGGTTTCATATTTTCGAAAGGGGGGATTTTCCAGGTTTTCCACGGTCAAGCCGGCCGGATGCTGTTTGAGCTGTTCCAAGGTGAGGCCTGAAGGTTCAAGAATCCAGTCCAGACAGGCTTCATAGCCCTGGCTCATGAGGGGATCATCCGGTGCAATCCGCCGGGCCAGATCAAAAATAATGTCGCTGTCCGGTTTGGACTGGCCAAGGGGCTCAATGGCCGGTTGGGTATAAATCACATGGTTTCCCGGGTAAATCCGCAACTCACTGCGCTCAAAGGAAGTGCAGGCGGGCAGCAGGATATCGGCCTGTCTGGCCGTATCGGTCATGAAAAGATCAACGTTGACGAACAGATCCAGCTGGTCAAGGCCGGCCAGCAGGGCATCGTTTCCCGGCCACATGCGCTGATTGTACCCAAATGCCACCAGGGCACGAATGGGATACGGTTTGCCGCTGGCCAACTGTTCCGGCAACGCCATGGCCTGGGCCTCATTGACCATCCGGCACCAGAGGGGAAATTGTTCCTGTCCTACCCGGGGGGGCAGTTCATCCAATGGTTTTGGAAAGATAAATTCGCGCTGCCGGGTTGGAATGGCTGTGGATACATGAAGCCAGGATTCGGGCATGACATAATTGCCGCCGGGAACATCATAGTTGCCGGTCAGGCCGGAAAGGCAGATAATGGCCCGATGGTTCTGTACGCCGTTGGTATGGTGAACCGTCGGGCTTGCACTGGTCATGATGGATCCTGCCCGGGCCCCGGCAAACAGGCGGGCGGCTGCCACAATCTTTTCTGCCGGCACCCCGGTGATCGCCTGGGTTCGTTCCGGTGTGAACTCCTGTACCAGGGCTTTGTATTCATCAAATCCCAGGGTCCACCTGGAAATAAAATCTTTATCAAACCGGTTTTCCCGGATAATGACATGGGCCATGCCCAGGGCCAGTGCGCCGTCGGTTCCCGGGCGCAGTCCAAGCCGGATGTCCGCATACCGGGTCTGGTGGGTGACAACCGGGCTGACCTCAATAATTTTCAACCCCCTTTTCCGGGCAGCGATGAGTTTTTTGGCCCCGGGCGTTGAGGAATTAAACGCATTTTTACTCCACAGCATCAGACAGTCGGAATGTTTAACATCCGGGCCGCCCCAGCGGCCATAGGTCAGCTTGGCCGCAATGACCGTGGCATAAAAGCAGGTGCTGGATTCGGTGGCAAAATTGGGCGTCCCGAAACTGATGCCCAACCGCTGGGCAAAGGGGCGCAGCCATTTGGTATACCCGACCCCGAACACCACGGACTCAGGGCCGGATTCCGCCTTAATGGAAAGCAGTTTGCCGGCTATTTCCGAATATGCCTCTTCCCAGCTGATGGCTTTAAACCGGCCGCTGCCCCGGGGACCGGTCCGTTTCATTGGCGCCATCAGGCGGTCTTTGTTGTAGATATACTGCCGGCTGGCCGCCCCTTTTGAACACAAGGTGCCCCGGTTCTGGGGAAAAGAGCCCATGCCTTCAACCTTAATGACCTTTCCGTCTTTGACATAGGCATTGATGCCGCAGCTGGACGAGCCGCTTTCGCAAATGGCACAGATGGTTTTTTTTATTTCGATACCGGTTTCCTTGCAGGGTATCTTATTTATTTCCAGGCGTTGAAGATCTGTCAGCATTAAATTTGGATTCCTTAACTCATTGAAGGTTTCAATTATAACGGTTTGTTTACCACATGGTTAAAAACGGTTTGCCGTCTGAAATGGCATACAGCCGTTCATTGGAGCCGCGGATATGGGCTTCGGTATATTTAATCAGCCGGTCTAAATCGTTTTTCTTTAAAAGATGAATAAACTCCAGATGCTCCTGTGCAATGATGGCTGACATGGTGATGTCTGCGGTTGTTTCAACAATCATGTTAAGAAGGTCCAAAACAGACGCATAAGCCATTTTGAGTATGGGGTTGCCCCCGATGTCGGCCAAATGCTGGTGAAAAATAAAGTTCTGTTTGTGGGCCACCGTTCCCTGCTCAATGAGATCCATGGATTTTTGGGCACATTGTTCAAGAATTTCGATATCTGCCGGTTTTACCCGCTGATGGACAAGTTCAATGATGTCTTTTTCAAGAAACAGCCGGGCTTCGGTCATATCTTCAAGTTTAATCCGGCCAAGCCCCATCAGATTATTCAACGCCTGGGTCAGCGGCCGGTGGGACGGCTCCCGGATAACGGCCCCGCCGTTGGCACCTTTTGAAATATCCACAATATCAAGCGTGTTCAGGATCTGGTATGCCTGACGAACGGTATTGCGGCTCACCTTAACCTGCTGGGCAAGTTCCCGCTCCGTGGGCAGCCGGTCACCAATTTTTAACTCACCGTTAAAAATTTTTTTCCGAAGCTGGTCAACGATGAACTCAAAGGTGTTTTTAATTTTAATCGGTTCGTATTCAATCTTTGTACTGGACAAGGTTCTTTCCAAAATTATCTGTGTTAAGCCCTGTTTTATTCCGCCGAGCGCCGCAATAGATCATCATCAGAAAAGGAAAAGGGCGGCTATCTGGGTTAGGGTGAATGGGTCACCCAATTGTCGTTTACACATAGAAGCCGGTTTGTGTCAAGCGCAAATTTTATTAAAGATTCAATAAATTATTTCAAATGCCGGTTTGAATACAATGCTTGCTTATATGATGTGTATAACAGGTGCCTATAACGTATGCCGGTGTTAGAGCGATGCAAACACAATCAAAAACATTGGTCAGAAAACAATTTTTCATTTCCCCAGCCCAGGTAAAAAAACTTGAAACGCTGAGTTCCTCCTTGAAAGGGCGTTCCGCTGCTCAAATTGTTCGGGATGCTATAGACGCTTATGACCCTGATGGTGAACTGGCTCAAAACCAGGAACAAGAATTATTGGCCATTGCTCATGCAAAGGTAAAAGACGCCATTGCCAGAACAGAGGCTACCATTAAAAAAGCAGATCATTGCCTTGAGAATCTTTCTGCGGTTAAAGGGGAGATCAAACAATGACGGGTTGGAAAGAGTCGGTGTTGGACATTATCCGGCAAATACCGTTCAAAGGCTTAATGACAGAACCGAGAAATTGGCTGATCAAACCAACGGCATTGATAAACGGGTGGTTCGGCTTGAAACTCTTGTGGCGGTTGCCGAAACAGGCCAACCGGTGCAAAAGTCATTCAAACAACGTGAATCAGAATAAAAGGGAAACGTTTGTTTTCAACAGTCCCCTCGTTTTATGGGGCCGATGTCCATAACTATGATAATAGTCTGGGGTTTGGAATTCAGCATTTAGGGGTGTTCGTTTTTGATGTAGTCCTCGGTGAAAATTTCAATCTATTTCATTGTTGTAAATTATCATACAACTACAGTGTGTGGACGGGGGAACTATTATCTTGGTTCCGTGTCTGGTCGAAAAATATCAATTTTGGTTTCAAGGCATTTTTTAAGAGATTGGTCATAGACGCCAACGCTATACCAGGAATCAGGTTTTTGATACAAATTGAGAATGGTCACAGAAAATCATGGAAAAATTGAAGATAATTTGCAAGATATGTCAGGTTTGAGGCAGAAGTTCCCTTGTTTATCTCGCAAATAATCGTGAAACTCCTGCCTCCCCACCCAATAACAGGGCAGGAGATATGCTATCAGAAGTTCTAAAAAGCGAAAGTCTTTTTTGGAATCTATACAAAATAGATCTGGCAACAGCCGAACGTTATAGACAGATGAAGTGCCCCCACTGCCAGGGACCGTTGTATTATGCCAATTATCTGCGCAAACCCAGGGGGGAGCCTGAAGGGTTGTCTGAAGAATGTTTTTTACAATTCAGTTTATGCTGCGGAAGGGAAGGCTGCCGACGGCGTTTGATCCCGCCAACCTGCCGTTTCCTTGGTAAAAACATTTACTGGTATGCGGCCATTCTGACGATTGTGTCCGACTGGCAGAACCAATCTGTAGGTATCACGATGTCCAGGTTTGCTGAAACAATCGGTATCTCCCGCAACACCCTTAGACGCTGGGTCGGTTTGTTTAAAGAAATATTTCCAACAAGCGCTCAATGGAAGAAAATCCGGGGCCGAGTGCCTGCAAGCGTGAAAAATGACAGTCTTCCGGCAAGTTTGGTCAACTTCTATCTGCATCAACAGGCATCCATCAAAGAAACGTTGATCTCCTGTTTGTCATTCTTGTCTCAAGGCAATGAAATATCACAAAAAATAAGGGCCGGGTAATCTCACGCAGAAGATGGGCGTGGCCTTGGGCGATCAACTGTTCTATCAAAGGGGCCGGGATTTTTATCAGCATTCCGCTGAAAATTTTAACTTAAAATTGAAAGGACCCCGGCCTATGAACAGTAAAAACCAAAGTCCGGTTGATAAATGGGCTTTGTTTCGCTTCTCAGTCGTTGGTGGTTTGCTGGCAAATCCGCCGGCCAAGGGTGAGCTGCGTAAGGAACTGGAAAAGCTTTCCAATCAGATTTACACCCATCCCATCACGAACGAATCGACGGTATTTCATTTTTCAACTATTGAAAGCTGGTATTACAAGGCAAAAAATGCCCAGGACCCCATCATTGCTTTAGGACGGAAAGTTCGTTCAGACTATGGCGGTTCAATTGTATTCACGCCTGAACTGATCCGGATGCTGGGCAGACAATACCGGACCTATCCGAACTGGAGCTACAAACTGCACGCAGATAATTTCGCAGCAGAACTTCAAGAAAAAGCCAATTCAGTATCGATACCATCCTATGCCAGTGTCCGGCGGCGGATGGTCGAAAGAGGGTGGACCAGGAAACCCTCAGCCAAGAAAAAACAGACAGCGGGCATGAAAACTGCCGCAACGCGGTTCGAAAGCCATGAGATCCGTGGATATGAAGCAGAATGTGTTCACAGCCTGTGGCATCTGGATTTTCATGAAGGCAGTCTGCGGGTGGTGGATAACAACGGTAACTGGTATACGCCCAAAGCCTTATGTATTCTTGACGACCACTCCCGCCTGTGCTGCCACATCCAATGGTATTCAGGAGAAACCACCCAGGATTTGATTCATGGATTGACCCAGGCCTTTTTCAAAAGGGGGCTTCCCAGGGCACTGATGACGGACAACGGATCTGCCATGACCTCCCATGAGTTTTGCAACGGGCTTAAGAAAACAGGGATACTTCATGAAACGACATTGCCCTACAGCCCTTATCAAAACGGTAAGCAGGAAGCCTTTTGGGGCACCCTTGAAGGCAGATTGATGGCCATGCTGACCCGGGTGGACCCTCTGACACTGGAATATCTCAATCACCGCAGTCAGGCTTGGGTCGAGATGGAATATAACAAAACCAGGCATAGTGACATCGGCACATCTCCTGTTCAACGCATGCTTGAAGGCAAAGATGTTTCCCGGCCGGCACCGGATGAAGAACAATTACGTTTCGCCTTTACAGTTTGCGAAGTCAGAAATCAGCGCAAGTCTGACGGTACCGTGTCCATCAACGGGGTAAGATTTGAGATCCCTTCCCGGTTTCACCATATCCCTCGGTTACATGTCTGCTTTGCCAATTGGGATAAATCCATGGCCTGGCTCATGGACCAGAGAACCGGCAAACAGATTGCGCCGATCTACCCCCAAGACAAAATCAAAAATGCTTCAGGAAAACGAAAGATCAAGTCGAGACCTGAACATACCATTCTACCGGATGAAACATTGAAAGAATCCGAGCCTGCATTATTAAGAAAACTGATGGCCGAGTATGCCCAAAGCGGCATGCCCCCAGCCTATCTGCCCAAAGGAGAATCATGAACAACAAACAGCTTCTGGCTTATTACGGCCTTAAATGGAATCCTTTTTTGTCCAATATCCCCGTGGAGGCTTTATGGCATCCGCCATTGATGAACAGTTTTATTTTTCGTCTTGAGAATATGACCCTGAACGGGGGCTTTGCTTTGATCAGCGGGGACCCTGGCCTTGGCAAATCCAAGGCGTTGCAGATGATTGCCCAAAAGTTCGGTAAACTTGACGAGGTAGTTGTCGGGGTAATGGAACGTCCCCAAAGCAGTGTCGGAGACTTTTACCGGGAAATGGGAGTTTTGTTTGGTGTCAATTTAAGCCCTGCCAACCGGTATGGCGGGTTCAAGGATCTTCGGGAGCGCTGGAGGCATCATGTAAAAACCACCTTGTTCCGGCCCATCCTGCTCATAGATGAAGCCCAGGAGATGCTGACCGGATGCTTAAATGAACTGCGTTTGTTGAACAGCGCGGACTTTGACTCCCAAAACCTGTTGACCACCGTGATTTGCGGCGATGACCGGCTCCCGGAACGGTTCAGATCAAGATCCCTGGTATCGCTGGGAAGCCGGATGCAGTTCCGGTTGACGCTGCTTCCCTATGTCCGGGATGACCTGCTGGATTACATGGATCACAGCCTGAACCAGGCCGGCGCCCCGCACTTAATGACGAAAACTCTGATCAGGACCCTTGCAGACCATTGCGCCGGCAACCTGCGGGTTCTTAACAGTATGGCCGCAGACCTGCTGGCTGCGGGGATTGAGAAAGAACTCAATCAATTGGACGAAAAACTTTTTATGGAAGTCTATTCCAGACAGCCGCCCAATAAAAAATCATAGGAGAACAATATGGGTATTTATGATGATCCGGACATGAAACTGGAAGAAATTACACAGGAATTGGAACATTTTATCCTGGATATGGTCCTTGCCGGACTTGAAAACTTGAATATGGAATATCGGGCCTTCAGGCAATTCCAGAAACAAAGGCTCACGGAAAAGAACCGTCATAAAGAACACGAGCCGTTTTAAACGTACGCCCGGACTCTAAAGGTCCGGGCCTGCCTCAATGGAAAAAATACTATGGAAAATCGGCAATTATTTTAAGCACCGCTTCAGCCTGGCAGTTCTTGATGAAATTAAGGGCCGGTGGCCCGTTCTCCCCTCTTGTAAAAACATCCCTTATCTTAAAGCTGAAAATGCCGGAGGAAGGCACATCCTGATCAGACCTGATCCTGTTATTGAGCCTTATTATTTTCTTGCCGACGATTTAAACATTGACCTGCTTATCCGGCATCATCAATCCATATCAAACCGCTTTAAACCAGGCAGGATGGTTATGGAAACATCTCCCGGCAATTATCAAATTTGGATTCACAGTGACCGTCCGTTAAGCCTTCCCGAAAAAAAGTATTGGTTGGAAAACATGCACAGTGATCCCGGCGCCGACCCGAAAAACAGGTGGGGCAGATGCCCCGGGTTCAGGAACAGAAAAGCAAAACATAGAACGCCTTCAGGACAATACCCTTTGGCAAAGCTATTATGGGTGGACTGGAAATGCCAGGCTATTGTCCCTGAAATAGAATTATCCTCCCGACCTCAAGAAGTCTTTTCCCATCAACCCCGGGGGGGAGTGTGCCATAACGGTAATATTTCCCGCTCCCTCTATGATAAGGGTGACGAATCTGCCACTGATTTTGCATATGCTCTGGCCCTCTATAGAAGAGGTTTTTCACGAATGGAAATTTACAATCGCATTATCAATGAAAGGCAGGATTGGATTAATCATGCGGATGAACGAAAAAAAACACAGTATCTGATCAGGACATTACAAAAAGCTGAAAAAATTATCAGTTAAAATCGGGCTCTCTTGGCCTCCGGGAAAGCCCTTATTTACCATGAAACGTTGTCCATGAATTATCGTGATTGCTCTCAACAAATCCAGGCCGCGGCCGATTTTAATTGTCCAGCCATTATCGATCCTGATTTCACGGTCATGGAGATGTTCGTTTATTTTGATATCAAGCGCGATATCCAGTTCTAAAAGGCTTTGTTTTACATCGTTCAGCCGGTCTGAAAGTTCTTTTAGGTCTGTCTGGTCATCGTAGCTCGTTAAAAGTGAAATTTTCTGGACTGTTGGTGTTTTAATCACCGCCTCACAAAACCGGATGAAATTTTGAACCTGGTGGTTTGCCCGGATATATGGATCTTCTATCTCTATGGTTTTAGCTCCTGTCAGGTACGGGGATAAAATGGATTCATAGCTGTATCCCGTTGCGCCATAGTTGATGGTAAAATGTTGCTCCCGAGGTTCCTCTTTTATGAGGAGTTCCGCGCCGGGTTCTTCTTCCGGTTCAGGCAGTTTTAGCTGATCCACCGAAGCAATTTTTTGTTTTTCCGCACTTTTCTGCCGGCTGTTTTCCTTTGTTCCTTCACTGCCGTGGATATCCTTTCTGACAGGTTCCTGGGTGGCGTCTGCTGTTTTTGATTCCGGGCAATAAACAACAATTTCTTGGTCTTTGCTGTTGATATACGACAAATTGATTTTTGCAAATTCATCATCTGATTTGCGTTTGTTCATCTGCTCTTTGACACGCCTTCGGCATTCAATGGCATAGGAGACATATTCTTCAAATTCTTCATCTGAAACATTACCCGCCGGATGAAGGATTTTCAGAAAAGAGGCCACAGTCTTTTTGATGCCTTTTTCATCCCGGCCTTCAACGGATTTGCCAAGGCGAATTCGCTTGCTGACCTCCTCGTACCGGTTGGTGTGCTTGAGTTGATGGTGAAAGGCTTCGGCAAGATAATCGGTGATAAATCCGTAGTTTTTCGTTAGAAAATCACTGCTGTTTTTGGGCATTTCCCAGCCGGGCAGATAAAGGGCAAACCTGTCCATCACAGCCAGGTCAAATTCCTTGGGAAGGGGCTGAAAAAGGTCATAAACTTCTGAGTGAACGATCTGCTGGACAGACAAGTCAAGGTTGCCCACAAAGGCCATGGATGCATCAGCAATTACCTCAACCCCACGGGAAAACCGGCCGTTGGCCATGAAATCTTTCATGATCTGAATGGTATCCTGATCCTTGACCTTGATCCCGCCGACTTCATCAAATGCCACGGTGTCCCAGAACCCGACCAGTCCGATTTTTTTCCGCTGGTTATTATAAAACAAAGTTGCTTTAGTGGCCTGGCCACCGCTGATCAGGGTTGAGTATGGTGAAAATTCACTAAAAAAGTATGACTTGCCGGTACCTCGCGGTCCAAGCTCAATAAAATTAAAATTGGGTTCAACCAGCGGGAACAATCGGGCTATGAAGTGGAGTTTCAGCCGTGGGGATAAAACCGTTGGTTCCAGCCCCACGGAACGCAAAATAATATCTATCCACTCATTGCGGGTAAGTTCGTTTCTTCCTTCGCAGTAACGCTCAAAATCGAATCGACTGAGCTGAATCGGGCGCAGGTCTTCCACATAAAAAGCATAGTCATCTTCTTCAATCTCATTATATGCGATGGTAACTTCCGCCCACAATCCACCCTGGAGCAACCGGTCATTTTCATCAAAGTATTTATGGGCAATGGCAATCCGCCTGGAGTCGAAATTCTCTAATGCCGCCCAATGCCTGCGGTCTTTTTCCACATAATTGACGTGGACTTTATCAATAAATCTGTATTTCCCTTTGGTCGCCACTTTGGACTGGGCTTTGTTGGCTTCATTGGGACGCACATAATTGTCATTGAGCGTTTCCAGAACCGCCTCAAGTCCGGCCTGAATTTCTGCCGGTTCATCACTGGCGCAATATCGTGCCAGCAAAAATTCCAGCACAAAGGTGGGCACATTGGTACCTTTTTTGATGCGGTGGAGCAGATCTTTGCGAACCACCTTTCCGTCAAACACTGAAATCAGTTTTTTATCTAATGCATCCATATTTTATACCGTATAATCTGTTTCCAAGTCGATCTGGTCATAGGCCGTCATTGTTGTGGGATTCAATGCCTTGATTTTAAATTTGCCTTCAAATTCCATGCTCATTTTAATGGCCACCTTCACTTTCTCACCGGCCTTAAGCGTAATGACGCCGGTCGCGGGATTTACAGATCCGCCGGGCTTTGCCTCACCCACGACATTGCCTTTCTTGTCATGGGCTTCCAGCAAGATTTCAAACTCTTTATCAGGTGAAAATAGACTCTGGGAGATCGCCTGCACATCAATGACCGGCAACCTTGTTGTAATCCGTTTTGCGCCATTTTTATAGCTCAGCTCTATGGAAACATCCTTGTCATCGCCCAAGTTGCTTTGCTTCAACTGCAACTGGATCACCGGCACTACACACTCCTGGAGCGAACACCCACCATGGTAATAAAGCAACCCGTCCCTATATGATGCCATGCTCAAAGGTCCGGCAAAACAGTTGTAATCTCCTTGGATACCAGCTTTTTCAGCCTCCACACAAAAGTGAACGGCATCTGCCTGACCATCTCCTATCAAGGCCCGGTCATGGATATTCACCCAGTTCCCGGGCAATTTTGTACAGGTATCCCCGGGGCCTGCATGGGTATTCATAAAAAATCCATGGTCTGTGGCAATGACCGCCTCTTCAAATCCTGCTTCCTGTAGCTTATGAACCGCCACACGAATTCGTTTAAGCGCATTGGTTATTTCCGTGGGTGCCGTATCCGGATTATTTTCAAAATGCGTATCGATTTCCACAGACCTTAATACCAGCAGATCCGTATCCGGACTGATGTCAAAACGTTTTCGAACAAAATCCTCCAGCCGGGTCTCCTGGAAACGGCTTCCATACTTCTTTTGTATCAAATCCATGCGATGGGCAACATTGGTCACGACAATTCCATTGACCTGGGGGGCAAACCCGGCATCGGTTTTGACCAGTTTAAAATCAACAGACGCACCGGGCAAAAGACCTGCCATTCCCACAGGGGTAATACTTGGCAGCTGCACCAATGCCGGTGTGATTTGTGCCTGGGTGTCTTCCAAAAGCTGCTTTTCCAGTTCAACACCCAGCTCATACCGCAGGGCATCCACCATGATCAAAGCAATTTTATGGCCGCTGATTTCAAGTTTCGGGGCCACCATATTATCAAACACCTGGGTGTTCGCCATTCTGCCGGTGACCGGCCAGCCTGTCTGCTGAAAGTGCCTGGTGAAAAGAGACTGCACTTTTCCCGTGAGTACTCCATATTGCTTTCGCACAAACACCTGAACCGGCGTAAAAATCCCCTGGATATCTTTCCATACATAATCACTGACGGCCTGCTCAAATTCCCGGTGCCTCTGGTCCACCTCCCTGAACCGGCTGATATAAAAGTCAATCAGCGCGTCCATGGATTTCCCATGATCCTGCAACGCCCGGTCATTATCCCGGCAGCATTCAATCAGGGTAACAGCAGATCGTAAAAAATCCCACTGGGCCTGGCTTTCTCCTTTGCCATGCCATACCGAAGCAGCATGGTTTGAAATGATTCCCCGGGCCTGATCAATATCATCGTCCAGTAAGGCCGATATGGCATTTTTCAAAAAGGTCCGCTCTTCAAAGGGAAAGGTGTCTTTAATCCCCAGATCCCTGATATGGCTGCATGCCTCAACCAGGTTCAACCCTTGGGATTTGCTTTCTATGGATTCCGCACGCTGGACGTAGATATTCTGGGTCCGCCGGTCATTTCGCAGGCGATCGCACAGATCTTCTATCAAAGGTCTGGCAGCCCCTGGTGCATGGGGGACATCGCTTAAACTATCGGGAAGGGATTCGGGCAGATCAAACATGAATTCGCTGAACAAAAGATAGCGCCACAATTCGTCTGCAATGGAAGACCAGGTTTTCCCTTTTGTTTTCAGGCCAAGTCCCATGCTGCCCTTTAAAAGGTCTTTTACCTCCCCCACCCAGGCGTCATTTCCTTTAAGCGCATCCAGCTGCCTGTCACTGGGACTGAGCAGGGCAAACAGGATATCCCGGGTGGATTCCACGGCCAACAACGCCCTCAGGTTGGGCCAGTTGAGACCGCCGCCAATGGCATCAATCACCGCAAAGCCTGGATTTTCATTTTCCGTGAACACAGCCCGCACCTGGGTGGCATGGTCAGGTTTGGCCTTCAGGCAGATGCTCAAATAAGTGTCCCCGTCACCGTCCGGAAAAATAGCGCCGCACGCCGGATAGAGCGCAAAGGGATCTCTTTGTTTTTCTTCATCTTCAATGGGTTTGGCTGCCGGCACATAAATCAGCAGCTGTTCTATCTCATTGCGGCCCAGGGCCGACAGCGCTTCAATGGCTTCGGCCCGGCTGGTGATACTGGAGGGACTTGCATCCACCACCCGGCGCGTGTCATCAGCCATTTCAAGGCACAGCTGCCCATAGCGGCCATCCGGGTCATACACGGCTAAAACCTGCGCTTTTTGCAGGCGGGGTATTAATATCTCTTCCTGAATAAAGGCTTTTATGCTCATGCAATGGCTCCTGCAACAATCGACTGTACAGCTCCGCAGAACTTGTTAAAACTCAAAGAGCGGTTTTGATTGATATCCATACACCGGGCAACCTGTCTTGCACACTCTGCTTTGCGCAGCCCCCCTGCAAAATAAACCGGCCCGTTTTAAAATTCGTTCCAGGGCTTCCCAGGTGCCGCCCTGGATATTGTCGGGGTCCCGATAGGTCGCTTTTCCCGGAATGTTTTTGGGAACCTTGGGATACGCTGTTTTAACTGCGGCCCAGTCCCCGAAGTACCAGGATTCAAGCTCCTCGATCACAATGCGGTTGGTCACCTTGAAATTTTCACCGGCCCGGGCGCATGATCTGGTTAAAAACCCGGCGTCCCTGGCATACTGCTCCAGCTGCTGTTTCAAAATCATGCAGTCATCATCGTCCCGGTCCACCAGCACCAGGATCGACCAGGTGTCGGGCATCCATGCGCTATATCCTTTCAGCCGTGATGGCAGCTGTTTTAACAGATCATCCTTGCACTGGAACCGGATAATCTGATGTTCAGCCCCATCCAGCATGCTGGGCAGCAGGATATCCAGAGCCGCTTCCATGGAATACTCCTCCACAAAAACGATCAGTTTCTCCAGCATTATTTTTTCCCCTTTTTTATTGACTTGGGCGCGCCAAAGTTGACCAGGGGATCGCCAAAACCCAAATGACCTTCCATCCAGAGATGTCCGATGGAGCCGCCGGCTTCTATCATTTCAGGCATACCCGGGATATCAGAGACCCTGACCGCCTTGGTAAAACCGCTGTCATCCCGGTACAGGACACGCACTTCAGTATCCCGCATGGCATTGAGCAGAAACGGAGAGTGGCTGGTGATCAACAATTGTGCGTTTTCAGACGCAGCCCGGCACTCCTCGGCCAGTTCCGGCAGCAGACGGGGGTGAAGAAAATTTTCCGGCTCTTCAATGCCCACAAAACGCGGCGGTTCCGGATCATAAAGCACTGTCAGGTACGCCAGCATTTTCATGGTCCCGTCTGAGGCAAATTTTGAGAGCACCGGTTTTTCAAAGGGCGCGTCCTTGATCTGCAACAGCAGCCGTCCGTCCGGCATGGGGTCCGCATCAACGCGCTCCAGCCGGGGGATTCTTTTTCGAAGGATTTCAAATATCTTTTCAAGGCGGTCCGGGTGCTGCTCCTTTAAATACTGGATCACATTGGGCAGATTGTCTCCTGTCTTGCTCAACCGCTCCTGGGGGCCTGCTTCGGGCTGGTTGCGGGTTTGATCAATGGAGAGATAGGAGACATACCAGTCCGTGATAAATTCTCGTAATGCCGCAATCCTTGGATGATCCGACAACTGTCCCAGGGTGTTGACAGCGATCAGATCAGGAGACGTCAGGTTGGATTCGGTGCGAACATCATCCACATCAGGGACCTCTCCGCTGACCGCTTTGCCCATGCCCCGGTGGAACTCCAGAAACCGGAAGGGCTGGCCCTTGCTGCCCCTGCGCCACTGCAACCACTCATCCACCACTTCAGGGCCTTTTTTCCCTTCGTCAATGGCCAGATGATAGGTGATAATCGGTGTCTTTGGCGCTTCCCGGTACTTGAGTTCAAACACAATGGGGCCGTTTGCCCCCCGGGATTTAATCTCTTTTCCCCGGCCCCGGCGGTCCCAGGCATGGCGCAGGCCAAATTGAAAACATTCGGATAGAAAATTGAACAGATCAAAGATGGTGGATTTCCCGCTGCCGTTGGGGCCTAAAAGCACGGTCATGGGGGTGAGTTTATCCAGGGTGACATCTTTCAGCGCCCGAAAGTTTTTCACCTTTACCGACTCAATCCTTGGCATGCCTTTTTTCTTTGAAGATATATTGTGCATGGGTTTTATCTCCTGTTTACCCGGATAATTGACCGGTTTCAATGATCTGTTGGATCAGATCCCGCATTTGGGTTTCCGACAGTTCTCTGGGCTGCCACTCCCATTTTGTCACTCCCGTATCTTTGCCCCGGCGGATGACCGGCACCTCTATCTCTTCCCAGAAATCGTTTTCCACATCATGGGCAATGGCAAGGCTCCGGTCTGTATGGCATTTTCTAAGCACCCGTTCCGGCCAGATGCTTCCGGCCAGGTGCGCCCAATCATACTCCCCTTTTTCCAATTTCTCCCAGGTTTCTTTCAGTTTTTTCTGCCATTGTTTGTGCTGGAACAGTTTCCACAAGGGAGCTGCCGTGATCTGGACCCCGTCGTTCAGGTTGGGTTTCCAAAATTTAGCAATCCGCAGCAGTTCATCCCTGAAATCCTTCAGCTCGGCTTCCAGGTCGGTGAGTTTTGCCAGCTCTTTTTCTTCGGCGGTGCTGCGATTAGATTTGCTGCTTAAATCGTTCAGGTCATCTGTGACGGATTTAAGTTTTGGCTCAACAAAATCATTTATGCAGGTATAGAGGGTTTGTTCACTTATTTGGGGATAATACACCCAGAGCCTATAAGACCCAGAAGGTATAGAGAAGGGCCAATAAATTGGAGCGATTCGTTTACTTCGACTATATGTTTTTAAATGATAATTTAAGAACTCATTTTTCAAGCACTGAAGAACATCAATTGTAATTTCAATTTCTACAATGGATAAAATTTTTTCTAACAAGCTTTGAATATCGTTTGGATGATTAGAATCTTCTGGTAATATTCCGCAATGCTCCCAAAACGGCTTGCTGTTGTATGGCACCATCCCTGGACTAAGAAATGGCAATGAATCAAAAGGTTCAGGCTCTTTGGGTATAGAGCGTTTGCCAATAGCAAGACTAATATCGAAACGCCCAAAGGCGACTCCAAAAGCCCAACTGATCAATTCTAAAATCTGATCTTCGTCTAAAGAGGACTCGTTTTTATCCTTTTTCTCGTTTTGATCATTTAAAACAACATTTTTGTTTTTCAGCAAAAGTTTTAAATCTGTTTCGGGGAAATTATATAATTCAATAGCTAATTCATCGATTTCTTTTTGTATGGTATCTATTTCAAGCTCAATTTCATCGAAATTATACGTAGTGTACTTCAAAAAAAGATAGCGAGGGAGGGTAAAAGCGTGCGATGTCTCAGAAATAGAGTCAAGTCGATATTTTAATAACCAAATTCGACTTGACATACTAGCTAATTTAAATTTTATATCATCTTTAATTGGAGGCCATGGCATTCGCTGTAAGACCCCAACGATGAATTCTGGGAATTCAAACCGCCCAAGAGCAACTTTAAAAATATAGTCAAAAACTTTGCTATTAAATATAGATAACGTTGATAATTCCTCCCCTTCAGGAAGAAAAGCACAATATCCGCGGGCAGAAAAACTACCTCCTTTTGACAAAATGTGAGGAGAAAAAGAACGAGCCCTAAGTGGCCATGTTAAACCTACCTTCCCAAAAAACTGATTTCCATCAAGCCTTGTCCCTGGAATAATTTTCGTTTCATAGCCAGCTCTTAATTCTTTACCATTATTTAACCAATTTAAAAGCAGTTGTTGGTCAGAATAATAAGGAGAGTGGCTTCCTCCTTTAGCAAATGGAAGCCATCCGTCATCCAGCTTTATCTCCCACCAAGTGCGTAAAAATCTTTCATCGTTTCCTGTCGTTAATCCATGTTTTACAAAGCGGCCATTCAATTCAAATTTTTCATTTTTTTTAAAAATGTTATGCAAAAGTTTGCTTGTCCAATACGCAAATGGTATTCCAGGGATACATGAAAACGAATTTGGCTCTACCAAAAAGACCTATGACCACAAAATTCAGTTGGATTTTGTAGAATCATGAACATTTCTCCAAAGCCAGTTGAATTTTTTCCGGCAGATTATCCATTATTATCAATTTCCTAAAGCCCGGCAGTACCCGGTCGGTATGAGAAATTGAAGAAATAGGTTCATATCCGTCGATTTCGAGGTCCGCGAACAGTTCTTCAAGATTTTTCTTCCCATTCAGAAGCAAGTGCATATACTCAGGATTTCCCAAATTTTTTATCAGGGGCGTGTCAGCCAGCATTGCATGCAAAATCCGCCGCATTGAGTTGTTACCGGTTTTTCTTCGATGATCACGGCGCAGCCCCCGAAAAAATTGTTCCAACAGGTTGTTGGTGCGCTGAGGATAGATGGTTATTTTTCCGGACGGAGTGTCGACCTCAATGGGATCTGCAAACAGTCGTTCATCGTATTTATCGATCTGTTTAGCCAACTTTTGACAAAGCAGATCTCTTTTGTACTTGGTGTTTTTATCAAGTCTCGAACGGAATCGGCCTACGGCTTTTTGGATACTGTTCATGGATTTGTTCGATCCATCATCATTCAAGCCGTTCCGTCCGGAAGGATCTGCAATACGCATTTTTCTCCGGAGGTCATCAAAAAGCAGGGTCCGCCATTCAAGATCATCAATAGATCGAATGAAATCGGGATCATTACAGATATTTTTGGCCAGGTTATTGAGCTTGCCAAATAACCGTTCTCCAACTTTGTCCCGGGGGACCTTTTTTTGAATGGAGGGTAGAGAATCTTTCAATTGCGCAATTCTGCGGGCAAAGGCCAGAAGTGGTCGATCAAACGGGAACCCATATCCGTTTCCTTCTTTTTTACCCTGTAGGCACCACAGGCACAGAGAATAGATCGAAGCCGAAGATGTCTGATCCATAGTTTCTAACGTATGTCCTTCTGTAATGGCAGCTGTCAGGTGCTCCGCATCAAGAGCATGGTTATCAATCCGTTGGTGAAGATCGCGGATAATTTCACCCAGCCTGGTGGTGGCGGCATGTTTTTGCAGGGTTTTTCTTAATTGACCGTAAGAGGGTTCGAGCAGATCCTTTCCAGCATCCCGCAGAAAATGAAAATGGCAGACAAAGTCTCGGGTACCAGGAAAAACCAGGGACACTGCTTTACAGATACCAGTCCCCATGTCATGGACACAGGCAATGGGGGGGCCGTAGTTTCTTTGCAGTTGCTCAAGGAAAGGTACGATATGGTCGGTATGTTCGCTGGGGATTTTTACATTGCCCAGTACAATCTGCTTCAGACCGTCCATCCCGGTCATCAGAACTGGAGCATCTCCTTCATGGGTGGCATCCAGGTGCAATATGTATCCGCCGCTGCGGTTCATGGCCTGTTCAATGCGAGGGGTGGCCTGCTGGTGCGCCAATGCGAGGTAGAGAATGAATTTGCGTCCAAGGTATTCGACTTCTGAAGGGCTCAAATCAATATTTTTGAGCATAAGTTCAAGGCAGACCTCATCAGTTGTCAGACAGCGATGGTAAAGACTTTTACCGACAAAGACAAGGACATCCCATGCCACATTACAATATCTGGCAACGATGTTCCGCAAATCTTTCGAACGGTAAACTTTTCGGCATGTCCGGCAGTGGTACAGGGTCTCATGGGCTTTAAAAGGACCGCTCATGGTAAACACGGTTTTTCGTCTGGTTTTCTGGACAAAAAGAGTCCTGCCGCAAGAACAACGATTCTCTTTGGGCCGAAACCTGACGTCCGGGGGATTCGGGAACAATGCCCCCGGCAGTGTATCGTGGTAAAGCCGGGTTAAATTCCGGCTGAGCGCGAGCCAGGCCTTGGCTCCGGAATTCAGGCCTTTTTTTTTATCCCGTGTGTATCGAAAAGCGTTTGAATCTGATCTGTGTTGATCCGCACTCCTGTTTTTTGAAAAACAGATTTGGCCAACTGTTTCAAATCCAAACCGGGTTTCTGGATAAATACCACGAGGATCTGTACAGCCAACTCCGCCGGCAGGGGTGTATATTCCGTTTGAAGGGCTTTTTCCTGAACATCGGCTTTGACAGGATCGATGGCCAGGTACACATAGGAACTGCCGTGCTTTTGTCTTTGCAGCTGCCCCTTGCGGTATAATTGAACCAGAACGGCATGGCAGCGGCACCGAAGCAACTGCCCCAGTTGATCGGCTGTCATCCCCGATGTGCTTTTCTCGACCAGATTCACCAGCGTATGGGTAAGCGGGCCATGTCTTGAAAAACCGATATCCCGGTAAAACCAAAGACCCTTGCTGCTGAAACGGGGTATCGAGGCCAGGGTGTACCATTTCCCATTGTGGGAAAAACTGCTGAAGTAACCGGTTTTGGCCAGGAATCGCCGAACTGAAGGGATGGAGTAGTTCATTCGCTCGGCCAGTGGTTGGATCATCCAGCATTTGTTTTCCTGAAAGGCTGAAATCAGCTTCAGGTCTGGTGTTTTGTCCATATGTACCAGCACCTCCTGATAAAGTATTGCAAATATACTCAGAACTAACCAAATATATGCAATACTTTATCAAAAGCGGGCTGACATTACAAGCCTTGATTTGAATTTTTACTAGCAAGTAATATAACCCAGGATCCTTTATTTTCGGGTCTTTTACAATTTTTTGTTTTTTATGGGTCAAATTAAGAATGAGAAAAAATGTCATAAAAAAATGATCAAGTATGGCATTTTTTGGCTTGTAACCGATTGACATTATTGAATCCAACCGTTATTTGTGATCATAGAAAAAGACATTATTATTTTTATTACCTTCGCAAAACGCATCACAAAATTTTTGTAACTTACTCTCTTTATTTTTATTTTCTAACAATCTAAAAAAAATAGATTCTTCAATATTTTTTATAATAACGCGTTGTTTGCTTATTACATACGCAGCAGCTTCCACCATGGCATCATCCATTACACCATACCCCAAGTCCGCCATAACTTCGGGCTTCCCGATTCCCAACACAACCGCTTCGCGCCATTTCTGAAAACTGGAGAGAAAAAAGCAAGTTCGCGAGGTGATAGCTCCGATACGGCCGCAAGGATAAAGCAGAGCCAAACCGCGCTCCACAAAAAGCGCCAATAAATCATTTTTGCTGTTGGGATATGCCTTTGTCATTTGCTGTTTGCTTTTTAAGGCCATTGCTCCAAAGGGAGGATTCATCAACACAACATCAAACCGTTTCCGGCAAAGATCAATAAAAGCAAAACCCTTGGCGGCATCTTGAACAAAAAGCCGCTTTTGTCCATTGTCAGACTCGGCCTGGTCTGCATATTTTTTTAGCGTATCAAGGATTTGTTTTTCAGCAGTATCCCAGAAGTTGGAGTGGTCAGTGGTCAGTGGCCGGTGGCCAGTGGGTTCAAATCCCGGGAGGTTTAATTGCAGGGATTTTTGGTATTCTTTTTTTGCTTTTTTAATAGCGGTTTGAATTTCTTCCTCTATCTTTAGAAGGGTCCCGGCCTCCCCGGCCAGTTCCATTTTATCGAAAATGGTTTCAACCAGTTGCCCCAACACCGGAGGATGCAGCGTTGATGTGAACTCTTTAAGTATTTCCCTATCCCCTGGCATGGGTTCGGCGCAGACAATGTTGGACTTTTTAATCCCGGGGCGCTCATTGGGTTTCACACCCATCTGATGCCAGGCCCGGTGTGCCCGCTGCCAGAGGGAAAGCCCTGCAATTTGAACGGCTCTTGGGTCAATATCCACGCCGTGGATGTTATGCTCAATGATCAGTTTGGGGATGGCTTTCTGGAATTCCTCAAAATCTGCAAACGAATCCTGCAACGGCTTGAGTTCTTTTGACCGTTCCAATTCATCGGATCCCAGCTCCGTTTCAAGTTGCCATGCTTCGTCATAAATCTTTTCAAAAAGGTCAAAGGCATAGAGCCCGAAGTGCATAGACCCGCAGGCAGGATCAAGCATTCGGATATTCCTGGGATCTTTGAGCGCCCTGAATGGAATGTATACTTCCTGCTTGAGCAGCTCTTCCTGGGACAGGCTTTCACTCTCTTCTGGGTTCGTATCCGGAGCTTGTTCTCCCTTTGCCAAAAAAATTTCATTGGGCCTGCGGACCAGGTATTGGCAGGAGTCCACAAGGCCAGTTTTCCCCTGGGTCATTTCATACCAGATCCGGCCCAGGGTGTTGTCCGTGAGGAACTCCACCACATAGCGGGGGGTAAAAAACTGGTTGCGCACCGCCAATTCCCGGCTGTTTCGCGGGGCCTGGGATTCGGCCCGCATTTTTTTACGTTCTTCCTGGGAGTTGAAATACTGATAGATCCAGCCAATGGTCTCATCTTCGGCCCAGAGGTGCTCAATCTCAAAATGGTTGATTTGGTCCAGCAGGGCCAGCAATGCGGATTCCCGGGGAAAGAGCCGTCCCTGGACGCTGTACCGGTCAAAGAGTACGGAAAGATCCAGGCTGAATTCATCAAACAGGCTGAACAGATACTGGCGGTAGGTATCTCCGGTAACGGTTTGCTCGGTCTTGCCCAGGGCAGTGCCGGCCAGGTTTTTATACAGCTGAAATCCTTTTGAACTATACCCTTTGGATATGGATTATAATGGACCCCAGAATTCGAACCAGTTGCTAAGCTACACGTGAAGTGATAAAAGCCCGGTTCGAATTTGTACCGAAAAAGGAGGTCTATGAGAAAAAATTACACTGGAAAATTCAAAGCGAAAGTTGTTGTAGATGTGATTCGTGAAAATGAAACGGTTTCTGAGCTGGCGACCAAGTACGAAATTCACAGAACCTTATTAACCAGGTGGAAAAATGAGGCACTGGAAGGACTACCGGATCTTTTTTCATCAGCCAAACAGAAAAAGGAAAATGACAATCAGAATTTGATAGACGAGTTATATAAGAAAATCGGTCAGCTCGAAATCGAGAATGACTGGTTAAAAAAAAAGGTTGACACAATCGGTTGATGACCGAAAAAGCCTGATAGAGCAAAATCACCCAAGCATAAGTATTAACAGGCAATGTGAGCTGCTTCAAGTTTCGAAAGGGGCACTGTATTACAGGCCGAGACCGATAGATCCATACACTCTTATCCTGATGGATCTGATTGATAAACAGCACACGCAGATACCTTTTTATGGAAGTCGAAGGCTGACAGCCTTTTTGAACAGTAGCGGTCATCTGGTCAACAGAAAGCGGGTGCAGCGCCTAATGCGGCTTATGCGGATCGAGGCCCTTTATCCCAAACCCAAAATAACCAGGAGGAATGAAAATCATAAGATTTATCCATATCTGTTGAAAGGGGTCGCAATCATGAAGCCTGACCAGGTATGGAGTACCGACATTACGTATATCCGAATCGGCAATGGATTTATGTACTTATCAGCGGTGATAGATTGGTTTAGCAGGTATGTCCTTTCGTGGCGGCTCAGCAATACCCTTGAAAATACCTTTTGTATTGAAGCGCTTGAGGAAGCATTGATTGTATCAACGCCTGAAATTTTCAACACTGATCAGGGCAGTCAGTTCACTTCATTGAAATTTTTGAAAATACTGCAAGCCAGGAATATCAAAATCAGTATGGATTCAAGGGGTAGAGCCCTGGACAATGTCTTTGTGGAACGACTGTGGAGAACCATCAAATATGAGGAAGTATATTTAAAGGATTACCGAACAGTAAAGGAGGCCCAGGAGTCGTTGAAAGCATTTATTAAATTTTATAATCAGGAGAGACTTCATCAGGCCCTGGGATATAGGGTGCCGCTGTCAGTCTATCGAGCAGCTTAAATCTTGCCTCCGGCGGCCCTACGGGGTTATTTATTCCGCGCTAAGGCGCGGGGATTTAACGCTTTAAGGACAAAAACATGGGAAAAGGGCAGCATACAGTTGATTGCATACTGCCCCCATGTCTTCGTCACCAGCCACGGCGCTCGGGTTGCTTCCCAGCATTGCCCTATCCTCCGGACCGGCGGCGGGATAGTAACATGATCGTATGAAATGGCAAGAACAATCTGGCAAGGATGGGTACCGGGAAGATATCCCAGAAAAATGTAGCTTAAAAAATATCAAAATCGGTCTTGACATAGGGTCCACTTCAGATTCAATGAGAAAGCCCCGGGATTCGGCCATGCGAAGGGCACCCAGGCGGTTGAGGACCGTGAATGCCTGTTCCCGGATAATGCGGTTCAGGGCCTGGCAGGTCCGCTCCTTCTGGGATTTACCCTGGATGGTTGTAAGATAATGGGCCAGGGTTTCCCGCAGCAGCAGGGCGGTCTGTTTGCCCTGGTTATCCAGGAAGGTCAGGGTTTCAAGATCAGCAATGGTCCCGGTTTTGGGGTCCATGCCATAGGTGGACTGCAGTTGGCGGGTAAACTCCTCGGTTAAAACGGCCCGGGATTCAGACACAAATTTCTGCAGACGGGTGCGGGTGGTTTGATCAAAGGCCATGTCAGATGTCCTTGTTCGCTTCAAGATTCAGGGTCAGTTCAAATTCATGGGCGTATTGCAGCTCACCGCGAATCTGTTGCAGCCTTTGTATCAGCTCATCCAGGTCGTTTAAGTCTGTGATTTTAGCTTTGGGTTGCAGGCTGCGGGAGATCTTCTTTTTACCCTCTTTTTTTGCTTTGTCCTGCTCTTGTTTAAGCTTTTCCTGCAGGCGCTCCCGGCCTTTTTTCTCCACCCGGTTTTTACAATCCTGAAGTTTGCCTTGAATGGTATATTCCTGGCTGACCAGGTTTCTAAGACCCACAACGTCCTCACAGACTTCGGTACTCAGGGATTCAAGATCGGCCAGCATATAATCCTGTTCCTGCCCGGTCAGTTCTTTCCACTCCGGGATACGGTTCAGATCCTTTTCAGCCTCTTTGATGCGGTTTTTCTGTTCATCCCCCATGGCGATCACTGCATCCCGGACCCGGGCCTTAAGACGGGTCAGGGTTGTGGCGTATTCAGTGCTGTGTTTAAAAAAATCAGGGGTTTCCAGGCGCTCCTTGAGCTGTCCCAACTCATCGGTAAGCTCGGTTTTTAAAACCCCTGGCGTACCGCTGTCAGGCAGGGCATTAATTTCTCTCCTGTGCTGCTGCAACGCTTTAAGTGTATCTTCCAGACCATGATCCAGGGCCTGCTTTAATTCAGAAGCCCATTTGAGATTGGCGTAAAGCTGTGAATCCTCCCCGCCCAGGCGCTGGGGCGCGTCCGAGGCGTCGGTAAACAGCACATCCTTGATGTCCTGGCTTAGGCTTAAAAGCTTGTCTGATCCCGGAAGATCAAGGGATTTTAATTTTTCAGCCAAGGGACCGTAAGCATGCTGCAGTTGTGGGAACAGTTTTATGGTGGCCTTGCTGATATCATCTTCTAAGGGCACCACCATGTCCCCGCTAAGCTCTGTCAGGCGCTTGGCCGCCTTTGCCAGGATTTCCATGCTCGGGCGTTCATCCCGCAAAGAGATTCCCACGGATTTAAAGCTGTTATTGGTTTTCAGGGCATCAATGGCATGCTGCCCCTTTACCGTTACTTCCCGTCCCGCCACTTTGAGTTTGATCTCTCCTGCCACCAGCATGGCCGCCACAAGATAGCGTAAAGTGTCCTGGGACCAGCCAAAGGGCGCGCCGGTGAAAATTTCAATGAGCCGTTTTCCTTCTATGGCTCCCTGGCGTTCAATCATGTCCCGGATGCTTGTCACAGCCTTATGGGCGGTATTGATGGAGGGTCGCCCGCCCTGGGTCTGCACCAGCCCCAAGGGATCGGTCTGGGTGGTGACCCCGGTGAGGTTGCTTAGGCGCAGGAATTTTTCGGCCAGATCAGTTCCACTTCTGTAAGGGGCTTCGGCATACCGGTCAAACACCTGCTCTGCCACCCCGGATAAGTGTTTGCGGCAGGCCTCGATCAGCTCGCTGTGAATGCTTTCCACCGCAGAAAGCTCTCCTTTAAAGATAAAAGAGCCCTGGAGCAGACTGCGCTTAATGATCCGTTCCAGATCCAGCATCAGTCGGTTGGCCCGGTCAGCCTGGCCGTTGCAGTACTCTTTGACCTCCTGGTCCGGTTCGCTGCGGTATTTGCTGACAATTTCCCGGCTGCGGTGGATCTCGTTGATCAGTTCTTCCATTTCAGGAGTGGATTTGCCCACAAGAAAGATATGGTGTTTGGCTGAGTTGTGCCGGCTTTCATCGGTCAGGCGGATTTTGGTGGTATCATACGCGTTGGGTTCCACAATCTCGATAAAGGTCTGGATGGTATTCCTGTCTCCTGCAATGGATACGGGCAAACCGGATGATGCAAGGGCTTTAAGCCCGGTTTGCACGGACAGACTGCCGGCCAGCTGTGTGCTGGGAAGCGGAGAAAAGATCTCTTTTAATGCCTCGTTTTGAATCCGTCTAAGCTCAACCGGCCGTAAGGGGATGGTGGCACGTTCCTGTTCGATATCATTGAGTCGTTCACTGAAAAAGCAAAGCTGCCCGTCCTGTTCACCAAACGGTACAATGGGATCTTTGATGAGATCCTCGATGGCGGCCTTGACCTGTTCCAGGGACGAGGTGTCACTGACCTCCGGATGCATCAGGCCTGTGACGTTTTCAACTAAGACAGGTAAATTGCCCAGGATCTGGAGTACACAAACGGTTTTGGCAATGTTCTGGTGAATGACGGAGTCGTGGAACCGGTTATTGACCACCTTGCCCACAGATTGATGGTATGAAGGGAAAGCTCTTCGGATATCCTTTTCAAGGGTGTCGTAGATGGTTACTGTCGTGGCGATCCAGCCCACCGGTTGATCGGCAACGGGCGGGTGGCCGTCAGCTCCCTCCACAAGTATATCCTGGATTACTTTAATGGCTGAACGAAGCCCGATGCCTCCGGTGCTTTTTGCCAGCGCCCCTAAAAGGTGCAGCAGGATATCAAAATGGGCCGGTAAAAAGGGATAAAGATCTATAAAGGTTTTCCTGTCAAAATCAGCGCCGTATACCCTGGCATCCACAAGCTTGGTATTATGGCGCAGCATCTGCCCGTGTTTGTCAAACAGCTCTCCTAACTCTTTTTCACCGGCCGGAGATTTGCCTAACAGGCGGCTGTAGCAGATCTCTTTGATGTCATTGGCCTCCAGGTCAATCTGAATGGGAAACCGGTCTTTGAGTTTATACAGCTCCGATGAATTCAAAGAGGCGTTGGGGTCATCCTCGGTTAATGTCTGCTGGGCGGTTCCAATAATCCATACCTTGCCGTTACCGATATTTTTTAAGTTTTTGGCAAGACCGTCCAGATTGAGGATCAGGTTCTTTCTTGAGCCGACATACTGGCCGACTTCATCAATGATAAAAATGATGTGTTCTTTGCCGGTGGCCTGCCTGGCAATTTCAAGCATTTCGTCCACACGGTCATTTTCAAAGCGGATCACTTGGCTTGTTTCCGTTGAAAATGAGGCAGGTGTTTTAAAAAGAGCGGGGTACATCTGGTGGGCAATTTCCGGGATCAGGCTGTCCACCACCAGGTCGTCATTGCGATAGTCGGCCCATTGTTGGTCATCGGTGTACGTTTTAAACAGGTCTAAAAATTCATTGTAGCGATCCTCTTTTTTAAGCTTTCGCTCAAATGCAGCAACCTTTAAATTGCGAGAATAGCCGGCCCACTGAAGAACTTTATAATAAAGGACAGTGGAGACCTCTTCCATGGTGGAACCGGCCACCTGTTCACTGGCAAGATCAAGCATCAGGACGGCTGCAGGAAATCGTTTGGCAACCGTATTGAGTAATGCCCGGGTGGTTGATTTTTTCAGACGGTCCTGGAGATGCTGGATAAAAGGAATGCCGTCAATGGTTATATTCTCGTCAAAGGCCAGCCCCAGATATTTGGTAAAGGAACTTTTACCGGACCCGTAAAAACCGGATACCCAGACACCGACTTCATTTTCTCCACCTGCTTCCATGGCGGCTTGCATTTTTCCAAGCAGCTTTTCAAACTGCTCTTCAATACTTTCCGTGACCACGTATTCCGAAATTTCTGCTTTGAGACGCTCTTGCTGGGAAGCACCATAGGTGATTACTTTTTCAATGGTGCGGTAAATGTTTTTATTTGCATCGAATAAATTTTTAATTTCCATAGCAGGTTCCTGTTTTTTTAGTATCAACCACCAACGTGAACAGATCTGTAATTGCCGTCCTCTGGATAGAACCCTAAAAATTTGAGCCGGGTGTCACCGGTTCGTGTTCCCGGATAAAAGAATATTGTCGGAATCGAGAATCTACCCTGGAGTTGGCTTTCAATGGCACCAATTCTCATATATGGATGCAATGCTTCAATGTCGGTAACCAGCAGGATATTCCGGGGGTCTGATTCCAGGCCATCCAGCATAGTTTCCAGTTTTTTCTGCAACGCGCCGTTGGTCAGGGCGTTGGCCAGGGCTTTGTTGGTTTTATCCCACTGCAAAGGGGCCTTGGCGTCTGCTGCCAGCCAGATTTTACGCAAAGGTGCAGACTCAAGGATCTTGTTAATTTCAACGGCCACGGAAAAGATGTTCACCTTCCATCCTTCATTTTTGAGCTTGGCCGTCCAGGCAGGCATTTGACGTTTAACGTCAAGGATCTGCTTTGGGGCGAAAACCAGGTAGAATATGGGCTCGAAACTGGCATGGCCAAGCTCCCGCCCGGTTTTGATCCGTTTGATCAATTCATTAAAATCAGCTTTCAGTGATGACATCAACGACCTCCTCCAAGCTGTTAAAGCGCCAGCTGATTCTTGTTACATCTGCGGCAGACTGAACAATCAACCAGTCTTTTTTTGAAATTCGTTTCAGCTCTTCCCTGATATCACCTGGTGTCATTCCAAACAGCCGCCATATATCGTGCTTGATGATGCTGTTATCACCCATCTGTTGAAAATGAAGCCAGTATGAAAAAAAGAGCAGGGTGTATTCCTCAAGACGTATGGATTGGATTTGCCTGACAGGGGATCTTCTGGATGACAACAAGCCATAATCTGCACAGCATCCGATTAAATAGGATGAAACCCTGCGTATGGTTGATTCAGCCCATGGCTTCTGGGTTTTTCCTTCACTGACGGCCTGGCTGACAAAATCTTTGGCATCATCGCTTGAAATGGTGTCCCGTCCTGCGGCATACCGGTTCCAGTAAACCTCGGTTATAAAGTTAAAAAGAATCTGATTGGCCAGGGCAGTAAAAACTAATAAATGCTGGTTGAGGACATGTGCCGGCGCATTTTGGCTTATGGGTTTTAAAAATCTTGCTGTATCTGTTTTCAGGTATCGGGGTGAAAAACATTCGACAATGATATTCCTTAAACGCCTGGCAGAAACCATGGGAAACCGCCCGGAGTCAAGTGCCGTGTCATAGAGCTGTGCCACTGTCATCCCGGGGTTGTAAATCGACAATAAAGATTTTGTCTCTTCAATAAGGCCCAAGCCGGCCTGAAGCTGTGTCGTATATTTTATTTTTGTACCACCGGTCATATGCATGTCATATATGGAAAAGTTTTGTAAATACCTTCAAAGGCAGAAATGTAGTGAGACCTGGATATTTGAATCAATGCATCCAGTTTATTATCCGAATATTGGCCTGCGGAAACTGGGCCATCTGATCTTTTAACAGCATCCGCTCCCAATTCTTTGAGTCTTTTAACGGCTGCATCCGTGCTTTTAAGAAAATCAGCCATTTTATCAAACACACTATGTTCCTGTATACACTTAAAAAGTACCCGTTCAATGGCATCCGGAAGCCGGTAAAGATGATAGTGTTTACTTATTCCTATATGTTCGTCGTGCACGATTGAAGCCGCCTGACAAACGCCGCTATATTGGGCGATATCAATGGAATTTGGATAAATTGGCCCAAGAAACACTCTGCTTGATGATGACAAAAAAGAGGACTCCCACCAGGATGCCTGCTGTTTTTCACCTATAAATCCGACCAGTATCCTGGTTTCACATATACACTGCATTGAGTCCGGCTTCATTAATCATCCCTTGTTAAATTTTTCCATACTTTAGATGACTCAAAAAAACACCTACCCCAAAGGGCTTCTCAGTTATCTAATCAACCAATTGGATTGGTTAAAATAATTCTTTTTTGAGAACAACAAAAAAAATAGGAAAGCTCGAAGTTCAGATTCCACTTGTTCCTATTTTTAAAGACTCCTGCATTCGAATACCGCTTAAGCAAAACAAAATCAATAAATATAAAGGCAAATAACATGAATTTGAGATTGTCTTGACCTTTCAGATGTTGAACTTTATCAGACTAAATTTATTATGATGGTGAGGACTATTCATTTAACAAGCTCCGATTTTTAACTTAATCCTACCCCGGACTTTTCCTGTACGTCCACACTTTTTAAATCCTCAAACCGGCGAGCAATGTTGCGTGTATCCCGGGATTTCCGATTTCTGTAAATTTAAATTTTTTAGCAGACCGCAATAAATGGCATTTAAGAACTCCAAAACCAATTCTGAAACGGCGTTGGCGTCTTTTGTTATTGGTTACATGGATCGAAAATCTGGAAGATCAAATTAAGGGACTGAGGAGAAAACCACTTGCTTTACCGTGAAGCTTCGGAATGAACGGCTTGGGGGATTAGAACAGGGCGGGGGCGGGGAGCAAACAAACCCCCCGGCGGCCTGCTGATGCCGGCAGCCGGGGGAAATGAAAGCACGGTGGTTTTTTTTATTTCAACGCTGCCCCGCATTTGGGACAGAAGCAAAAGTCCGGGTCCTTGACCGGGGCGCCGCAGGCCTTGCAGGCATCGCTTGCCGGGGCCAGCACCACCAGAAGCTCGCCTTCCTGGACCGGGACCATTTTTTTGTCATACTTGTAATCCGCCACCTTGAGGACCCGGGAAACCACGCCGTCCATGGGGGACAGCACGGCTTTTTCCTGCTTCATGATGGTGATGTTGAACAGTTCTTCTCCCTTTTTCACCACATCCCCGGGCTTGACGTACATGATCCACAGATCCCCCCGGCTCGGAGAGGCCACCTGGCAGGGATCGGCTTTGTCGGCCATCTCAATGACGGCGGCGCCGGTGCCGGTGGGCTCGGCCACCTTGACCGAATAGAAGAACAGTTCGCCGTTAAGGGTGTACCGCACATCGGCCATGCCCGAGGCATCGGGCCGTCCTACCTCCAGGATGGTCATGGCGTGCAGCTTGCCGGCCCCGTCCCGGAACTCCAGTTCCTGTCCGGTTTCAAGCCCTTCAAACCAGACATCCAGGGGCAGTTTGTTGGGATTGCCGAATTCTTCCCTGAAAATAATGGTTTTCAGGGCATCCCCGGGATGGTTCAGGTACATGACCACCTCGTCCGGGGTGGGCTGCCGGCTGATCTGGTCGGTGAGGCTTCTGGTTTCGGCTTCAATGTCTACGGCGGGCAGTCCGTCCAGGGGTGAGGCTGATGTTCTGGATGCAATGGCCTGCTGCCATTCCCCCCCAAAGGCGCTTTCATACACCCAGTCCGGCGGAAAGCCCAGGGGAAGGCGGCCAAATTTGCCCAGCAGCAGGTCTCTGAAGGCATCGTTGCTGTCCTGATAGAGCATGAGCCGTTCAGCTTTCAGGGAATCGCCGATATGGCCTTCACTGTGGACCATGGCGTCAAGTACCCAGAGCAAATGGCGCACCTCATCTTCACCGCCCCTTTTAAAGGCGCTGGTCACGGCCAGGAACGCCGTGTTCCAGGTGATCTGGGAGCCCGGGGTCACGTCGTGGTACCGGACGATCTGCCGGGTGCCTTCCAGGAACTTGAGCATATAAGGAAGCAGTCTGATATACCCCTGCTTCATGGCCCCTTCCTGGGAGGACGAGGTGGCCCCGCCGGGCATGGCATGCCGGACCGCATCGTAGTCCACGCCCTGGAAATGGGGAGAGGTGTACCGGTCGTAATAGGGCATAATCTGCTTGAGGACAAAGTTGCAGGTCCTTATGGCATCCTTGTTTAAATTGGTTTTAAGGCCCAGTTCATTTTCAAAATAGGCGGCCGTGGACAAGACTTCGCCCTGGCCGTACCACCGGACCGCCGCCCCTAAGGCCGTGTCAATGATCTGGGCGCCGGCTTTGGCCGCTGCCCCCACGGACGGGACAAAAAGCCCGTCCGTGCAGTGGCGGTGGTAATGAAGGACCATATCGGGATAGGCTTTGCGGATGCTTTTTACCAGTTTGGCGATAAACCGGGGCGGGCAGACCCCGGCCATATCCTTCAGGCCCAGGATGAACTGTGCCGACGCCTTTTCAGGGGAGAGCCCTGTCACATCAGCCACCAGGGCCACGATCTCGTCCACCACCCCAAGGTAATGGGGCACGTCAAACCCTTTGGCCCAGGAAAGGGACACGGCCGGTTCAAACACGTTGCCCTTTGCGTTCATTACTGTTTCGGCAAAGGGGCGCATGTTTTCAATGTGGTTGAGAAAGTCAAAGCAGCGCACAATATCGTGGTGTTCACAGATCATTTCGCTGGTCAGCCGCATGAGGTTTGGGGGCTGGGGCTTGTACCCTAAAAGGTTGGTGGAGCGCACCAGGATCTGCTTGGGGGTCAGGGGAGCGAACTGGTTCCAGACCCGGGCCTCGTTGAACGGGTAGGTCATGTTGGCCATCATGGCCACATGGAAATGGGCACCGCCCCCGTTTTCAATGGAGAAAAACCCGCACTGGTCAAGGTAGGGGCCGATGAGCCGGTCTTCGGCCAGGCGGAACCGGTTGCCGGTGTTGGACTGGGTGGTGTCCCTGGGCGTGGTGTCGGAAAAATGGACATGGTCCGTATCCCGGATAAAATCCAGCAGGGCCTGGCGGTCGTTTCTGGGGTATGCGCCCTTGAGCGCCCCATGGGATATTTCCGGCAGGACCGGGTTGAACCGGCCCACCCGTTTGTCGCCGACCCCCCGGTATTCGGACAGCTGGACATGGGGGTTGTAACCCAGGGCGGAGATCTCCGCCACCAGCCGGCTTAAGCGCAGGCCTTCAGGTTCGCTGTCCCGGTAAAGCATCAGCTCCGGTGTGGTCTCCACAAACCGGGTGGAATATTCCCCGGACTGAAACACGGGATGGTCCACAATTTTCTGATGAAAAGGGATGGTGGTTTTCAATCCGCCAATGATGTACTCTTTCAGTGCCCGGCCCAAAACCGCCAGGCTCTTTTCCCAGGATTCTCCAAAGGCAATCAACAGGGCTGCAGCCGAATCATAGTTGGAGGGGAAATCATACCCGCCGGCAATACAGGAGTCGATGCGGATGCCCGGGCCGCCCGGGGAGATATACCGGGAAATGGGGCCGGCATTGGGGGCAAACCCGTGCCGGGGATCTTCACAGTTAAGGCGCACCTGGATGACATGGGCATCGGGTTTGGTGTTCTCCTCGGTAAACCTTAAGGTGGCGCCAAAGGCAATGGCAATCTGCTCTTCCACCAGGTCAATGCCGTACCGGCACTCGGTGATGCCGTGTTCCACCTGAAGTCTTGTGTTGACCTCGATCAGGTAGGGGTTGCCCTCCCGGTCCACTAAAAATTCCACCGTGGCCAGGGAATAATACCCCACTTCGGATACCAGTTTCCTGGCATAGTCTTTGAGCCGGTCCCGCAGTTCCTGGGTCATGCCCGGCCAGGGGGAGGGGGTGATCTCCACCAGTTTCTGGTGGTTTCTCTGGACCGTGCAGTCCCGCTCGTCAAAGGCAAACACGTTGCCGTACCGGTCGGCAATGACCTGAATCTCAATGTGGCGGACATCGGTGAGCAGCTTTTCCACATAGATCCTGGGATTGCCGAAAGAGGCCTGGGCCAGCACCGAGGCCTTGGAGAAGGCGGTTTCAAGATCGTCCATGTTATAAACTTCGTAAATGCCCCGGCCGCCGCCGCCGCCCTCGGCCTTGAGCATCACCGGCAGCCCGATTTCCTTTGCGATCTTCCGGGCTTCGGCCACCTCAACGGAGTCCGGGGAGCCCGGCACCACGGGAACCCCTATCTTGATGGCCAGTTCCCGGACCCGGACCTTGTTGCCCAGCAGCCGCATGGGTTCGGTGGGCGGCCCCACAAACAGGATACCGGCATCCTCGCATTTTTTGGGGAAGGACGCATCTT
The DNA here is from genome assembly GCA_963663165.1 of uncultured Desulfospira sp. Classification (GTDB taxonomy): domain Bacteria; phylum Desulfobacterota; class Desulfobacteria; order Desulfobacterales; family Desulfobacteraceae; genus Desulfospira. Next base: position 4,305,186 of record OY760175.1, read on the forward strand.
CCGAGGCAAAGCCCCAGCCCGGATGAATGGCGGCAATGCCGTGGGCCTTGGCCCGGTCTAAAATTTTATCGATGTTCAGGTAGGCCCTGGGGTTTTCCCCCAGGAAAATCAGCTCCTGGGCACCGGAGGTAAAGGGCGCGGTTTTATCCACGTCGGTCACGGTGAGCACCGGGATGCCCTGGAGAACCTCACGGATGGAGCGGACGATCCGGCGGGCGGGGATGCCCCGGTTGGCAACCAGAATTTTCTTGTTGCGGATCTCTTCTTTTACTTGGTCAAATGTTTTCATGTGTAACATCTCTCCTGTATGAGCTGTTAGCTGTTAGCCGGGGGTTGGAAGCTTATAAAGGCTAACAACTGATGACTATCCCCCGGTTCGGGGAAAAATTCGTCCGGACCGGATCTGTCTTTCACCATGGGCACTGTCGGCCCTGAGGGTACCGTCCGGATCAAAGGCCCGTATGCGGACAATTTCGGATCGGCCCCGGGCGTTTTCCCAGACCACCCACTCCTCTTTAAAGGCCAGAAACCGGTTGAGCTCTTCGGCCAGGGTATGGGGATGTGCGGTTAAATTTATAAAACGATTCCGAATATCTGCCCAAAGGGTCTTCCACAGGGCCGGTGCGCTGATATCCGCACCGTATTCGGCCAGACAGGCGGCGGGTATAGACGCCCCGTCCGATTCCGGAAAGCCGGCCACGTTGACGCCCATGCCGGCCATGAATTGTCCCTGCCGTTCTTCCACCAGAATGCCGCCCACTTTCCGGCCGCCGGCCAGGACATCATTGGGCCATTTGACCTGTGCTGAAAGACCGGCGGCGGCCAGAACGTTGGCCAGAACAAGGGCCAGGGCCAACGGGAAAAGATGGTCTGAACCAGCCCCTGAAGGCAGGCGCAGCGTTGCATACAGGTTGCCCGGGCATGACTGCCACTCCCGCCCGGCCTGGCCCCGGCCCCGGGTCTGGGCCATGGCGGCAATCCAGGACATTTCGGGAAACCGGCCCCGGGCTGAAAGGTCCCAGGCCAGGTCCATGGTGGACGGGCATGAACGGGCCAGGTAAATTTCTGACGGAGGCGGCTTGGCATTAAACAGGTCCGCCCCGTTAAAGGAACAGCGTGTCCATCCGGTATCAGGACAAAAACATGCCTGCCACCGGGACAGCGCCTGGTTCTGTTCCATTTTTTTTAGTCGACCTTCCTGGGTCACTGGCCTTTTGGGGGAATTTTTATCCTGTTTTGCCCCGAAAGCCGTGACAATTAAAAACCTGCATATTACGCTTGATGATCAGGCCTGTCTATAAAAAAAATAAAGTCCTGTAAAAATGTAGCTATTCAGCTAATGCTGAAAACTAAGCAAAACCAGGGTCCGTAACGGTTCATCCCGGAACAGAAAATACAGATACCGTTGAATCAGAAATTAAAGGGCAAGAAAAATCATCGGTGAAGGGATTCAGGATTACGGGGTGATATGTTCCAGAAAAACCAGGGACGCGTCCTTGGCCGGCAGCCAGAGGCGATGGCCGCGAACCATGATTTCAACACTGCCCGGCGATGGTCCCCCGTTAACAATCTGGACAACAACTCCCGGGTTCAGCCCCAGCTTTTTCAAACGCCGCCGGGAAAAATGCCCCCCGTTGATCCGGGCGATGCATCCTTGTTTTCCCGGTGAAAGCCCCGCCAGGGGAATGGCTTCTCAGGAAAAAGGCCGATGGTCCGGCAGGGACTTGGTCTCCTTGCCGGCCGCCGTCCCTGTGGCCGGCCTCACCCAGATTTTGGCAGCCATGCCCGCACACAGGACCAGCCGGTTGCAGTCAGAGGCAATCACCACCTGTCCGCCGACACTGCTGGAGATCATCTCAACAATAATGCCCACCCGAAGTCCCATGGAGGCGAACCGCATCTGCATTTTTCTGCCGGCGCTGACGCTGACAATTTCTACCTTTTCCCCGGTTCGGGCCTTGGACAGGGGAATCTGGTCATCCCGCAGGGCCATGCACTGGCCGCAAAGGCCGTAGATTTCCATTTTGTGCTGGAGCATGAAAAAGCCGTATTCCCGGGACAGCTTTTCCTGAAGGCTCTCCAGGGCGTCATCCTGAAATTCAATAATCGCCCCGCATTTGGTGCAGATCATGTGGTCATGGTGGACCCCTAAATGCCGGTGTTCATATAAAATGGTGTCCCCCTGGTCAAACACCACCTGGCTGGCAAATCCATACCGGCACAGCAGATCCATGCACTCTTCAAGAAAGTCATTGTCGGTATCAAGGCCGTCCTGTTTGACCTGGGCCGCAATATGAGAAAGGCTGACATGATCTTCAAGCTTTAAGAAGGATTCAAGGACCTGAAACCGCTGTTCAAACCGGCCCAGCCTCTCGTTGCCGAAAAGGCGTCGGAATTGTTCTTTTCCTGCTGATGCCGTTCCGGCATATGGGGTCATCCTCCTTTGGATTTAATACGGCCCTGGCCTTTGGCCTGTCTGTGCTGACCTACCAGATCGGCTCGCTGTTGTTCTAAGAGGGATTCAGGCTGAAGGGGGTTAGGGTTGCGCATCCCTTCAGTAGGGGCAATTCATGAATCGCCCCTACGGCCGCCCCGGAAACACTGCACAACCAGTTTCCATAGATCAATCATTGACTCAATCAATTAAAATGTTAAGATAATCCATCTCATTGAATTCCCTTTTTTAGGAGATGGATTGAAAAATAATCTTGCCAAAGAAAAAAAATCATCCCGTTTTCTTAGAATCCTCATTCCTTTATATACTTCTTATATTATTCTTCTTTTGAGTTTTTTCTTTGTGTTCATTTCTCAGCCGGACAAACCGCTGTTGAAGCCGCTTTTTGCCGGTATGCTTGGCGTTATCATCGGTGTTTCTTTTTATATTACCCGCCAGGTGTTGAGGGCTGAACGGCAGGGCAAGTTGGATGAAGTCCAGGGCAGGGAAAGCCAAACTGAGTTAAAAAAAATTCAGGAACGATATTGGCTGCTGGCCAAGGAGGCGACCAATACCATTGAAATTTTACAGCGGACCACGGAACTGATGCGGGAGGCCGGGCGAATCGCAAAAGTCGGGGGCTGGAGTGTTGATGTAAAAAGCGAGGCCATCATATGGTCCGATGAATTGAATACCATCCATGAAAGGGAGTCTGATTTTCCCCCGACCTTTGACGAAGTTAATCATTTTTTCGCCCCCGGGTGGCAGGAAAAAATTCACAACGCCTACGAACTGTGTATTGCCGGGGGAAAAAGCCTTGATGAGGAATTTGAGATCATCACCACCACAGGAAAGCGCCGCTGGGTCCATGTCACCGGGGAGGCCGTAAGGGATGATTCAGGGAATATTATCCGTGTCATCGGGGCGCTTCAGGATATTTCAGAGCGGGTACAGGCGGATGAAGAAAGAAAAAAACTGGAGGAACACCTGGCCCAGGCAAGGAAAATGGAGGCCATTGGGATTCTGGCCGGCGGTATTGCCCATGATTTTAACAATATTCTTTCGGGCCTGATGGGGTTTACGGATCTGGCAATGCTTGAGGCCCAAGACAATGAAGAGTTGAAAGAATACTTAACCCAGGTGTCTTCGTCCAGTTTAAGGGCCAGAGATCTGGTCCGGCAGATCCTGACCTTCAGCAGAGAGTCTGATACCAAAAAGCAGCCCATCATTATGAATCCCATGATCAAAGAATCTTTAAAATTCATCCGCGCCTCCCTGCCGGCCAGCATCGAAATTCAACGGGATTTAAGGATTGAACAGGCACAGGTCTTTGGGGATGCCACCCAGATATATCAAATTCTGATGAGCCTTTACACCAATGCCGGCCATGCCATGAAAGAAAAGGGCGGGGTGCTCAGGGTTACCCTGGACAGGGTTGAACCTGATGCGTCCCGGACCGGATATTTAGATGAAATCCCGGCGGAAAAGTTCATTGAACTGGTGATCTCTGATACCGGGTGCGGTATTCATGAAAAATATCTGGACCGGATTTTCGAACCTTTTTTTACGACCAAAGGGCGGCGGGAAGGAACGGGGATGGGACTGGCCACGGCATATGGGATCATCAAAGAGATGGGCGGCACCATATCCGTTGACAGTGACCTGGGCCTTGGCACCACCTTTAGAATTTTGCTGCCCGAGTACCATGAGGTCAGACCCTTGACCAAAGATGCAGACGCCATACTGGTCAGGGGCCGGGGCAATATTCTGGTGGTTGATGATGAATCGCCAATTGCCGAAAGTGCCTGCGGGCTTTTAATCCGGCTGGGGTATTCAGCGGTGATGGAGACGGACAGCATGGCAGCCATTGAGAATGTAAAAAACAACCCCAACGGGTACGACCTGGTATTGACTGACATGACCATGCCCCGCCTGGATGGCTTTGAGGTGGCAAAACAGATCCATGGCATCAACCCGGATATTCCCATTGTGCTGAGCACCGGGTTCAGCCATGAGATAAGCAAAGAAAAATGCACGTCAGCCGGTATTACCGATATGGTGATGAAGCCCATGACCGCCAGTGAACTCTCTGTGGCCATTGAAAAAGCAATGAACAAAAAACAAGAACAGGGGTCTGTATGATTCGTGTGCTGATTGTTGATGACGACACTAAAATTTGTCTGTTTTTTGAGACCGTTCTTAAAAAAATGGGGTGTGACACATTTACCGCCAATAAGATAGCCGAAGCCACGGCGTTGAGCCAAAGCAACGATTTTGACATTATCTTGCTTGATCTTGAACTGCCCGACGGCAATGGGCTGGATATCATGCCGGATCTGGTAAACCTGCCGTCATCCCCGGAAATCATTATCATTACCGGAACCGGTGATGCCCGGGGCGCAGAGATCGCATTCAAGAACGGGGCATGGGATTTTGTGCAAAAGCCATTTCGCCTGGATGATGTGAGCCTTCCCATCCAAAGGGCCCTGCAGTATCGAAAGGAGAAGCTGGCGTCCCGTGAGCGGATCCTCTTGAAACGGTCCAAAATTATCGGGGAATCCGCTGCCCTTAAAAAATGCCTGGACGAAGTGGGCAAGGTCGCCTCCACCGATGCCAGTGTTTTGGTCACCGGCGAAACCGGAACCGGCAAGGAATTGTTTGCCAAGGCCATTCATGAGAACAGCAACCGGGCATCCAAACCCTTTGTTGCCGTTGACTGCGGCTCTCTTACCGAAACCCTCATTGAAAGCACCCTTTTCGGGCATGAAAAAGGCGCATTTACCGGGGCCGCATACAAACAGGAAGGCCTAATTCTACAGGCCGACGGCGGCACCTTAATGCTTGATGAAGTCGGTGACCTGCCCTTGTCCATTCAAAAGGCCTTGTTGAGAACCCTCCAGGAAAGGTCTGTCCGCCGTATTGGGGGGAAAAAAGAAATCAAAGTGGATATCCGCCTGATATCGGCGACCAATCTGAGTCTGGATCAACTGGTCAAAGAAAAAAAATTCAGGGAGGATTTCCTTTACCGGATACGGGCCATGGAAATTCGCCTGCCGCCGCTTCGGGACAGGGGAAAGGATGTTGAAGAGATTGTTATAAAAAAGATCCATGAGCTTTCAAACCGGTACAAGCTTGGTGCCAAGGCCGTATCCACGGAGCTTCTTGAAACGTTGATGTCAAATCCCTGGCCCGGCAATATCCGGGAACTGCTCAATGTTCTGGAGTATATATTGGCGTCGGCCGGAAATGATCCCACCCTGGTTTCCAAGCATCTTCCGCCCAGCTACCGGCTTTCAAAATTAACTTTTGAAACCCCGGCGGTTCAGGAGAATGCCCGGCCCATGGTCGACAATGCCCTGGAGAGCGACCAGGGCTTTCCTTCGTTAAATGCCTGCCGGGAACAGCTTGAAAAAGATTACCTCAACCAGTTGATGGCCAAAGCCGGCGGCGACCGGAAAGAAGCCTGCCGGCTATCCGGCGTCTCTCAGGCCCGGCTGTATGCCCTGCTCAACAAGTATAACCTTCCCGGATTTGGGTCTTATCAATAGCGTTCAGGTGGTTAGGCTGAAGGCTGAAGATATTTAGGGCGGAAAGCCCCTTCAGCCTAACCCCCTTCAGTCTAAATCCCTGCATTATTACCTCACCCCTCTTTCCCAGCACCATCTTCACCCCTTTTAAACGCCCTGGCCCCATGGCTTGGCATGCTTTCTGCTAATTTGTCTACTATCGTTATCCAACATTGGAACGGCTGCAAGGTATGAATCAACACGAAAAAAGGAGTATCCAGCAATGAAAATAATTTTGCATGACCCGGAAGACAGTGAGTTCCAAAGCCGGTTACAGGCACGAATAGAAGAGGAATTCCCTGATGTACAGATTGTTCTAACCAACACCATACAGCATTTGTCAGAATCCTTATGCAGGCCGCTGCACAACGTTTCTGCGCTGATTGCATTTGTGACCGATTCAAACAGTATAACCCTTTTGTCTTCCCTGGTGCCGTTGTTCGAGAACACAAAGCTGATTTTGATATTCTGTAAGAAAATGGACGGGTTGGAAAAGTTCACATTCCTTTTAGAGCCGTTGTATGTCAGCTATCCTGAGAATAATTTTGAAGATATTATCTGGGTTCTTCAGCGCATAGAAGAAAAGCAGATGCGCTCAGGCAACCGGTTTAAAATCAATTAAGGGGCATTTTTAAATGAAACCGATTTTTATTTCTTGGAAACGAGAAAGCAAATCGTTCTTGTTTTCAAGAAAGCAAATCGAATTAAACCGGCATGAAAATGACTCAAATAAATATAACACGCTGTTTTTTAACGAAAATAAAAAATTTTCATCTGTTGGCATATCTCTTGCCATAATATGAAATGCATGCAGCCGAAAGTTTGAAAATAAACCCACAAGGGAGAAAACAAAATGAAAAAAATGACTTTAAAAACAAAACTGATTATTGGTGGTGTTGTGGCCGCAATGCTTCCGCTGATTGTGGTCGGCCTTTTTGCCATATACGAATCATCATCCGCACTGGTCAGCAGTGCACAGGGGCAGGCAATGCTCGCCGCTCAAAATCTTTCCACCATGGTCAACCTTTCCATGGCCCAGGAAATCGAAAAAGCCCAGACCATTGCAGCGGCCCCTGTTGTCCAGCAGGTGGCTGCAGGCACCGGGGCGGAAGATACCGGCAACGCATCTTCTAAGGTGCGGGCTGCGGACTCGTATCTTTCCAATGTTTTCCAGAAGATTAAGAAAAATTACGAGGATATTATTATTGCAGATATCTCCGGCGCGGTTGTCTCTGACGGCAATGGCGGCATCGCCAGGAAAAAAAATATAAATGTGGCGAACAGGCAATATTTTAAGTCGGCCAGATCAGGCAGCATCTCTATCGGTGAGCCGGTTATTTCTAAAAAAACTGGTGAGCCGGTGTTTGTAGTGGCCGTTCCTTTACAAAACAGTTCGGGTTCTTTTGGTGGTATGTTGGGGCTGGTGGTCAAGTTCACGGCCCTGTCTGAAAAGATTACCCAGGTAAAAATCGGTGAGACCGGTTATCCTTTTATGGTGGGCAAAGACGGGCTGTTTATCGCTCATCCGGTAAAAGAGAACATATTTGAGATGAATATGGCGACCCTTAAGGGAATGGAGCGTATTGCGGACAAAGCCCTTGCCGGCAAATCCGATGTTGAAAAATATCGGTTTAAAGGAATTGATAAAATTGCCGCTTTCGCACCGGTTACGGCCACGGGCTGGAGCCTTGTCGTCACCCAGAATGAATCGGAATTCATGGCCCCTGTGGTCTCTATCCGGAATATTGTTCTTGTCGCCGCCGGCATCTTTCTGGTCCTTACCGTTTTGGCGGTCCTCTGGTTTGTCAAAGGAATCATGGCACTGTTGGGCCATGACCCGTCTGAAATCGCCAAAGTGGCCAACCTGATTGCGGCAGGGGATTTGACATACGAATTCACAGAAGGCAAAAAACCCATCACCGGTGTCTATGCCAGCATGAAGCAGATGACCGACAACTTAAAACAGATGTTTAAAGATATTTCTCAAGGGATTCAGACGCTGACATCCTCTTCCACTGAGCTGTCCGCCGTGTCCCAGCAGATGACGGCCAATGCCGAACAGTCATCTGAAAAGGCCAACAGCGTGTCCTCTGCGGCAGAAGAGATGGCCACAGCCATGAACAGTGTGGCCGCCGCCACAGAGCAGACCAGCGCCAACCTGCAAATGATTGTGGCCGCAGCAGAAGAGATGTCTGCCACGATCAATGAGATTGCATCCAATACCGCCAAGGGCAGCCAGACCACCGCCCAGGCCGTTGAAAAGGCCGAACATATTTCTCAGCGGGTAGATGCCCTGGGCCGGGCCGCCATGGAGATCAGCAAGGTGACCGAAGCCATCGCCGATATTTCTGAGCAGACCAACCTCCTGGCATTGAACGCGACCATTGAAGCCGCAAGGGCCGGAGAAGCCGGTAAGGGGTTTGCGGTTGTGGCCGGTGAAATAAAAGCACTGGCAAAGCAGACCGCTCAGGCCACGGATGAAATCGGTATGAGAATCGGAGAGGTTCAGGCCACCACCAGCGAATCTGTAGAAGCCATCAAATCCATCGTTGAAATTATTGGCGAAATCAATTCCATCGTTACCTCGGTTGCCGCAGCCATTGAAGAACAGTCCGCCACCACCGAAGAGATCTCCAATAATGTCAGCCAGGCGGCCATCGGTGTTCAGGAAGTCAATGAAAATGTGAACCAGACCTCTGCTGTGGCCGGTGAGGTGACAGAGGATGTCCACAATGTCAGCCGGTCCGCAGATGAAATCACCGGCGGCACCCTGCAGATCAACGAGAGCGCTTTAGAATTGTCCCGGTTGGCGGAAAGCCTTAACGAGATGGTCGGCCGGTTTCAATTGTAGACAGGGCAAAGGCCTGCCGGCCAAAGGGTTGGCAGGCCTTTGTTGAAAAAACCGGGACTTAACGTGCCAACCGGTTCAGGAGAAAAAAATGGAAAAATCGTCCAAGAAAGACAACTCGCCTGTCCAGGTCAACCGCAGCCTTCTGGAAAGTTTGATCTCCCTTGCAGGAGAACTGGTGCTGGGCCGAAACCAGCTGCTCCAGGGACTCAATGATTCCGATATGGAAACCATCACCCTGTCCGGGCAGAACATTGACCTGATCACGTCCGAGATTCAGGATGTCATTATGCAGACCCGGATGCAGACCGTTGACAGCCTTTTTGAAAAGGTTTGCCGCAAATTTAGGGATCTGATGGCGTTTGATCAAAAAAGCAAAGGGGTCTCCCTGGACAGAACCATCCTTGAGTCTGTTCATGAGCCATTGGATGCCCTGGTTGAAATTTTTATTAAGGCCCTTCAAACCGGCCAGGAAATCGAACCCCCAGGTGACCAGCGCATATGGCTCGGGGCGTTTCAGGATGCCGGCCAGGTCAATGTGGTCATCTCCTCGGATGCGGTTTCCATTGAACCCGCTGATATTCCTGAAGCCATAACCGCTGCCGTAGAAGGGCTCGGGGGGGGGCTTGAAGTGGGCGCCATAAAGGATCACGGGGGGATGGTTTCCATAAAACTGCCGTTGACCCTGGCCATTATCCCCAGCCAGATTATTTCCATTGGAGAAGAAAAATTTGTCATCCCCCAGACCAACCTGAGTGAACTGTTAAGGGTTCCGGCAGGCCAGGTTAAAGATAAAATTGAAAAAGTCGGGGACGCTGATGTCATAAGGCTTCGCGGAGAGTTGTTGCCGCTGCTCAACCTTTCCAGCCTGCTGGGTATTGAGAAAAAGTACATCAGCCCGGAAAATAAAACGGTCATGCCTGACCGGAGAAAAAATCTGGCGGACCGCCGTTCCAGAAAATATACCCCGGACGGTCATGTGATCGGTTCTGAAGAAACCAGTGATAAACCGGATATGCTCAACCGGGATCAGGCAGACCGGCGGCTGCAGGGATCAGGGGCAACCCATATAGCGATTGTTTCTTCAGGCAATTATAAGTACGGGCTTGTGGTTGACCGGTTTCATGATTCTGAAGAAATTGTTGTCAAACCGGTGGGGCGCCATCTGCAGCCTTATAAGGCATATGCCGGGGCAACCATTATGGGCGATGGAAAGGTTTGCCTGATTCTTGATATCTTGAACCTGGCCCAGATGGCCGGGCTGTCTACGGTGTCGGAATCAAAAGCGCTTTCCACCAGCCTGGTTCAAGAAGATGTACAGGAAGGACATAAAGAATCCATTGCATTGTTTAAAAATATGGAAACCGAATATTTTGCCGCGTCTTTCGACCATGTCCAGAGAATTGAACGATTCCCCACCACTGATATTGAAAAAATAGAAAACCAGAAGGTGATTCAATACCGGGGAAAATCCCTCCGGCTTTATGAAATTTCCCAGATAGCCGATGTCCTGCCCCTGCCTGAAAAAGAGCTTCAGGAGGTCATTGTGTTTCAAGTCAATGACAGGGAGTTTGGATTGATGGTGTCCGGGCCTGTGGACATTCTTGAACTTCACTTAAATGTTGATGAACAGCATTTTCAGCAACGCGGGATTAAAGGAACCATGAGCATTAACGGCCACACCACCCTGGTAATGGATGTTCTGGAAGCGGCCCAGGTTTTTTTTGGATAACGGATAGGGCCGCCTTGGTTGTCCGGCCAAGAACCGCCAGCAACGAATGATGAAAGTCTCTTCAATATGTCAGTGAGGCTTTCATGCAAAAAGATAAAGAGGAGTCATCATGCTTGACAATCAAAACCAGACCTTTTCCGGGACGGCTGAGATCTCTACCTTTTATATCGGTGACGCCGTATTGGGGATCAATATTTTAAACATCCAGGAAATCAACAAACCCTTTGAAATCACAGACGTTCCCCTGTCTTCTGACCATATTGAGGGGGTCATGAATTTAAGGGGAAACATTGTCACGGTATTGAACACCGGCCGGATCCTCGGGCTGCCCTGCGCAGACAGCAAGACAAATACCCGCATCATCATTGTTGAATCAAAGGGGGAATATATCGGCCTGATTGTGGATGCCATTGGAGATGTGGTGCCGGCCGATCAAAAGGATATAAAACCCACCCCCTCAAACATGGACCACATTAAGGAAGAATACTTTAGCGGGGTTTTGGAAAACAAAGACCAGCTCATCGGCATTCTGGATGCTGAAAAGGTGATGGTGTATCAGTAAACCCGGGAGATCGAAAACGGGAGACCGGAGACCGGATATTACAAAACCTTCAGGTCTGAGCATCCGGTCTCCGCTACACTGGAGATGAACTTCTAACTTGACTTCATGGGTGGGTATGGCTTAAAGGCTTTTTGTATGTTACTGGACAAAAATACCTTATCTTACCCTGGTTTTTATCAACTGGTGTTGTACGCGGTGGTGCTTGGGGCTGTGGTGGGGCTGGCAACGGCGGCGTTCCTGCTGGCCGAGCATTGGCTCACAGGGTTGGTCTGGGAAGAGATTCCCCGCCGGCTTGGGCCGTTTGGTCTGTATGCCCTTGTTGTCTGTACCGTTGGCGGTCTGTTGGTCGGGCTTTGCCAGCAATTTTTGGGGGATTACCCCAAACCCATGAAAGAGGCCTTAGAAGATGTGCGCACAAAGGGCGGATTTGACGTGGCCCATGTGCCCCACGGGGTGGCAACTTCCCTGGTGTCTCTTGGCTTTGGGGCAGCCCTGGGACCGGAAGCGGCGTTGATCGGGCTCTCCGGGGGACTGGGCACCTGGGTGGCCCGCCGCATCAAAATGGGGGCACGCCAGGCCCATGCCCTGGCTTATTTCAGTGTAAGCGCAAGCCTGGGGGCATTTTTTTATTCCCCCTTCGGCAGTGCGGCCCTGCCCTTAGAATCCCCGGACGGGGATGAAATCCCCTCGGCCTGGGTGATGATTCCAGGCGTGTTTGCCGGGGTTGCGGGGCTTGCTGTGGCGTTGTTTCTGGCAGGGGAGGTCCTTAGGGGAACCTATGATTATCTGCCGTATAAAAGCCCCCGCAACGGCACGGACCTGCTCATGGCGGTTCCCCTGGGGCTGCTGGGGGCCATGGTGGGAAGGCTTTACCTGAATTTTCACCATTATCTTACACTTTGGCTCAAGCCCCTGCACCGGCACAAAATTCTTCGCGGCCTGATGGGCGGCCTTGTGCTGGGCCTTTTGGCAACGGCTTGCCCCCTTGTGTTGTTCTCTGGCCAGGCCGGCTTGAATGATCTTTTAATCCATGGCCAGCAAATGGGTGGGGGCCTGCTGGTTTTAACTGGCCTTGCCAAGGTGCTGGCATTGGGGGTGTGCGTGTCCACGGGCTGGAAAGGCGGGGAATTTTTCCCCATCATGTTTGCAGGGGCAGCCATCGGCCTGGGAACGGCCTGCCTGATTCCGGCTATCCATCCCATGGTGGGGCTGGCAACGGTGATGACAGCCGCTACCGCCGCACTGCTGAAAAAGCCCCTGGCCACCATTTTGATTGTGGTGCTTTACATGCCCTCAGCCCTTATTGTTCCGATTACGGTGGGCGCTTTTATGGGCGCTGCCGTGTCCTTCCCCATTTCTTTTAAAAAGTCATTGGACTGAAATCAGGGCTGCACAGACCGGAAGTTTTTTCAACCCCCGGTCTCCTGTTTTCGGTCTTCGGCCGCCATTTTATACGTTATACTTTATTTCATAAACTGGCAGCGCCTGTCCTGATTCTGTCAGGGCAAGGGAGGTTTCACTCACCTGCCCCAGCAGCGTGTTGTCCGCTGTGGTCAGGCCGAACTGGGACGAAACGCTGTTAAGATAAATGGCCCCGATATCCGCGTCTTTGAGCCGGGTGAGGGTTCCTGAATTGTCTCCCGGGGTCCAGAGTACAAACTGGTCAAACATCTCATCGTTTTCGTCGATCCACAGGTTGTTGTCCTGGTCATATGCGGACAGTTCCCCAAATCCGTCCCCGGTGGCCGGGCCGAAAAGCTCACTGCCGTCATTGATGGTTCCGTCCCGGTTCAGGTCCAGTGCCAGGAAGGCGCAGCCGCTGTTGAGCTGCGGCAGATTTTCCGTTTCACCATCCAGGTCCAGGTCAAAGGAAAATTGGGCGGCCTCAACAAGCATAGGGGTTTCAACATTGGTCTGGATCACCAGAGGGTCCACCAGGGTGTAGCCTGATTCCGTGTACTGGACAAATGATTCCTGGAAAAATTGCCGCTCCATTAACAGGTCCATGGAAAAATCAATGGCCTGGTTATCGGCGGTCATTACCGTGCCCTGGCCTGAGACCGTGACGATTTCTTCTTCGCTGTGGGTATAAATTTCAGTTCTTGTGGTCTCCCATTGCCTAACCAGAGACCCCCCGAATTCAAAATTGAATCCCGCATAAATGTCATCTAAGCTGATCAATTGAAAGCTGGCGGACACCGACAGCTGTTCCTGGAATTTGTTGAGGATTTCCTGGGCGATCTGCTTTAAGATTTCCAGTTGGGCCATGAAACTCTCCGTTAAGGACACGGTTTGAACAGTTTCTCCGGATACGGGATTAAAATGGGAACCGCCGGTGGACACCGCCGGCCCCCACAGCCCCCGGGGCAGGGCCGTGGGGGGGGTGTTCCGGGCCCCGGCCGCCATGACCTCATTGAATGAAACGGTCTCGCGGGTTTGGATGGTCTGGGTTTTTGAATAACTTCTGTCTGATGAAAGGTTAAGGGAATAGGCATTGATTTTCATGCAGCCTCCTTCAGATTTGCCGGTGTCTTCCTCTTCTTGAGGCTGGACCGGGAAAAAAGATCACCGACATCGTCCTGGCTGCCGGACAACCTTACATCAATGCAAGTTTCATGCCTTTTTGATATCCACCTGAAATCCTATCAGATCCAAAACCCAGCCATTTTGAAGGGCGGCTGAAATGCGGTAAATTCTTCCTAGTTATCTGTTCAGGCATGACATAAAAAGATTGTAAAAAAGGTTTAGCGGCTAAACAATTTGCGGGGGCGATATATGGAAATTAGATCAAACAAAATTCGTCCTTATGCCGTTCTGGTTGCGGGTGCCGCACTGATGTATTATTCAATCTGGACATGGGCCTTCCCGGCGGCCACCTGGTTTTTTCCCATTTTTTTGCTCCGGTTCAGCCGCACCCAAAAAAAACGTACCGGGTTACCGGATGTGTGGCTTTTCGTTCAAACCCTAATTATCGGTTGCCGTTACCCGGTACCAGGCCGCCACCATACAGGGCAGCACAAAAAGGGTTAAGATGGTGGCCCCCAGAAGCCCGCCGCCGATGCTCACGGCCATGGGCCCCCAGAATTTGTCCCGGGCCAGGGGCAGCATGCCCAGAATGGCCGCCGCAGCCGTGAGCATGATGGGCCTGAACCTGAAAACCGTGGCCTTGATAATGGCATGGTACCGGCTTTCCCCGGCAGCCACCTGGCGGTCGATCTGGTCCATGAGGATTACCGAGTTCCTAATGATAATGCCGGACAGGGCCAGAATCCCCAGCTGAGCCAGAAAGCCCATAGGCATATTAAACAGCAGCAGCGAGGCAATGACGCCCATTAATCCTAAGGGCGCGGTCAGCAGGGTCAAGATCATGTTGGAAATGTTCTGGAGCTGGATCATGAGGATAATGACAATGATCATGAACATGGCCGGCACCATTTCCAGGATAAACCCGGTGGCCTTCCGGCTTTGTTCGGCCAGTCCGCCGATGTCAATGGCATACCCCGGTGGCAAATTTTCCCGGACGGGTTTAAGGGCGGTGTACAGTTTATTGGTAGCGTCGTTACCGGTGATGCCCGGGATAGTATCGGCCTGGACCGTGATGGTGGGTAAAAGGCTGCGCCGCTGGATCACCCCTTCTTCCATGCCAAACCCAATATCGGCAATCTGCTCTAAAGGAATGGTTTTGCCTTTGCCCACATGAATGGGCAGGGCCCGGATATCTGAAAGGGATTGCCGGTCGTCTTTAGAAAGCCGCAGCACGATGTCCACGGTCTTGTCTTCTTCCCGAAACTGGCTGACCGGGATGCCTGAAATCTGGGACTGGATGGCAAGGGCCAGGTCGGAACTGGCAACGCCCAGCATTCGGGCCTTGTCCTGGTCTATGGTTAACTCAAGTTTTTTGGTTTTCTCATACCAGTCAAAATTTATTTTTCTTAAGGCCGGATCTGTTGCCATGGCATCCTTGACCTTGCCGGCTATGTCCCGGACCTTGGCGTAATCTGGACCGGAAACCCGCAGCATCACCGGGTAAGGCTCCGGCGGCCCCAGTTGCAGGGTCTGGATATGGCCCCTTACATGGGGAAACGAGTTGTCCAAAAGGTCCTGGATGTCTTTTTCAAGGGCTTTTCTCTGGTCAAGGCCTTTGGCCACAATGATAAACTGGGCAAAGTTGGACTGGGGCATGACCGGGTCAAAGGCCAGGACAAACCGCGGCGCACCAGAGCCCACATAAAAGGCAAAATGGTCAATATGGGGATTGTCGGCAATGACCTTAGCAAAGACCCGGGCCTGGTCATCGCAGTTTTCTATGGAAGATCCTTCGGGCAGGGTGAGATCCACCACCAGTTCCGGTCTGACCGAGGCCGGAAAGAACTCGTCCTTAACGTACTTAAAGCCGTGCAGGGCTGCAACAAACCCTGCCAGAGTAATCAACAGCACTACTATCCGGAATTTGAGGCACCAGACCAGGATCCGCCGGAACACCCGGTAGAAGGCTTTGTCATAGATATCTTTATCCTGTTCCGTTGCTTTTACAGGTTTAGCCTTGATCAGGTAGGTCCCGAAAAGGGGCGTGACCATCACGGAAACCACCCAGGAAATTAAAAGGGACAGGGTGATGACCGGAAAAATGGTATTGCAGAACTCAGCGGAATCCCCCAGGGAAAATCCAATAGGGATAAACCCGGCACAGGTGATCAGGGTGCCGGTGAGCATGGGAAAGGCTGTGGCCGTGTAGGCAAAGGCGGCGGCTTTTGTTTTTTCCCAGCCCTGTTCCAGCTTTACCGACATCATTTCCACGGCAATCATGGCATCGTCCACCAAAAGCCCCAGGGAGATGATCAGGGCCCCCAAAGAAACCCGCTGTAAGTCAATGCCGGATATTTTCATGGAAAGAAAGGTAGCCGCCACCACTAAGGGAATGCACAGGGCCACCACCATGCCGGATCTGAGCCCCAGGCTTAAAAAGCTGACGATGAGGATAATGGTAATGGCCTCGCCCAGGGTTTTGATAAATTCGTCAATGGAATCCTTGACCACCCGGGGCTGGTTGGCCACCTGGTGAAGGCTTAACCCTAAAGGCATGTTTTTTTTTATGCGGGACAGCACGGCGTTAAGTTCCTGGCCAAGCTTCAGGATATTATCCCCCTTTTCCATGGACACGGCAATGCCGATAGCCGGTTCCCCGTTATAGTACATCATGGGTTCGGGCGGATCAGCATAGGCCCTTTTGATGGTGGCAATATCCGCCAGCCGGAAGGTCCGGCCCAAAACCCGGATGGGCAGGTTGCGCAAATCGTTGATGTTGTCGAACAGGCCTGTGACCCGGACAAAGACGTTATCTTGGGAGGTTTGAACCATGCCCGACGGGGTGACGGTGTTCTGCTTTTTGATAATGGCCGCCACCAGCAGGGGGTCAATCCCTAAGCGCGCAAGCTTCTGGCTGTCCATTTCAATATAGATTTTTTCAGGCTGGACCCCTAAAAGGGTCACCTTTTTAACACTTTTTATTCCCAACAGCTCCTGGCGGATGCCTTCGGCCTTAAGGCGCATGTCTTCATAGGAAAACCCGTCGGATGTCAGGGCGTAGATATTGCCGTAGACATCGTCAAACCGGTCGTTGAAATAGGGTCCCATAATTCCTGAAGGCAGTTCGTCTTTGATGCCTTGAACCATGTTCCGGACTTCAAGCCAGGTGGGCCTGATGTTTTCGGGGGAGACGGTTTCCTTAAGATTGACAAGGATGACGGCCTGCTGGGGCCTTGAAGTGCTTTCAAGGTAGTCCAGGCCCGGGGTGTCCTGAAGTTCTTTCTCGATTTTATCGGTGACCTGCTGTTCCACTTCCACGGCCGATGCTCCGGGCCAGCCCACGGCCACAATCATTTTTCTGATGGTGAAGTTGGGGTCTTCCATCCGCCCCATGCCCTGGTAGGCATAGGCCCCGGCCAGGGCGGTCATGAAGATGATAAACCAGATGAGCTGCCGGTGGTTTAAGGACCATTCCGTGAGATTGAAGTGTTTCATTTTTCCGCCCCTTGGATTCTGACGGCCTGGCCCTCCAATAGCTTGTGAACCCCGGCAACAGCAATGACATCCCCGGCGGACAGGCCGTCCAAGACCTGGATGGTATCATCCCTGCCAACAGGCCCGAGACGGATTTTGCGCAGGTGGGCGGCCTGGTTTTCAATTGCCCAGACCATGGGGGTACCGCCGGTCTGGTATACGGCGCAAAGGGGGATGAAGATCCGGCTGACGGCAAGGTCATTGTGGGCCAGGCTGACGGCTGAAGCGGTCATGCCCAGGCGGACTGAGTCCGGGGGATCAATCAGGGTGACCCGGGCCTTGTAGGTCCGGGTGACGGGATCGGCCACCGGGGAAATATACCGGACCTGTCCCGTAACGGTTATTCCGGGAAGTGCCCAGAACGTGGCGTTAAACGGAGCCCCGGGATGGAATTCTTCCACCTGGTTTTCCGGCACAAACATCTCAATTTCCCGTTCGGTCCCGGTGGCCATGATGACCACTGGCTGGCCCGCTCCCACCACCTGGCCGGTTTCCGCCCTGACATCCAGGACCACACCGCTGCTGTCAGCCGTAAGGGCGCAATAGCTTAGCTGGTTGGCGGCCTGGGTGAGCTGGGCCCGGGCCTGTTTTAACACGGCCGCTGCCGAATCCGCCCCATTCTGGTAGCGGTCTAATTCGGCCTTGCTCATGAAATCCTGGTCATAAAGGGCCTTGAACCGTTTGAGCAGGTCAGAGGCCAGCTTGGACTGGCTGGCCGCGGCCTCCACCTGGGCCCGGGCTGCGGTGACCGCTTCTTTGATATCTTTGGGATCAAGTGCCATGAGAACATCTCCCGTATTGACCCGGGTGCCGGTTTCCACATGCCGGGCGATGACCTTGCCCGGGACCCTGAAGCCTAAGGCCGTTTCGGTCCGGCCCCGGACCTCGCCGGAAAACACATGGGCCAAATGGCTTTGGGAAGGTGAAATGGTCATGGCGGCCACAAGGACAGGGGCCTCAGGTTCCGGCTGTTTTTCGTCACGGGCCAGGGGATTTTTACAGCCCGAGACAGAAAGTACGGCCATACAGATCAGTGCAAGGGCAAAACGGCGGGTTATGGCTTGGTTCATGGCAGGTCTACTCCTTTCCCATGGCGCGTTCCAGTTCGGATACCGCAATGTTGTACATGCTCAGGGCATGGATATGATTGGTTTTGGCCCGGGTAAACGAAACTTCGGCATCCAGGCGTTCCAGGGAGGTGCTCAGGCCCACCCGGTACCGGGTTCGGGCGGCGTCTAAGGCTTCCCGGGCCGTGGCAAGGGATTTTTGGGCCACCCCGATGGAGGCCATTGCGGCCTGGGCGTTGTGGAAGGCCTTTTCCACTTCAAGGCGGATACCCCGGCCCAGCTCCTTTGTGGCGGTCTGGGCCTTTTCAAGCTGGATCCGGGCCTGGGCTGTCTCATGCTTCACCCGGCCGTGATCATACAGATCCATGCTGGCCACAAGGCCGATCTGGGCGGACGGGTCTTCGTTTTCCGGTTCATAATGGTGGACTTCTCCCACCAGGGCCAGCAGGGGCAGCCGTTTGCTGTTGGCAATGGTGATCTGCTCCTTGGCCATTTTAATTCTGGCCTGAAATGCGTCCAGTTCCGGCCGGCTTTCAAGGGCGGTTTTAATGCAGGTATCCAGATCGTGGATCAGGGGCACACACCCGGGGTCGTCCCCAAAGGCAAATATCGTGTTCATGTCCACCCCGAGAACATAATTAAGGGATGACCTTGCCAGGTTAACATTATTGTGGGCGTATAGCTGCTGCTGTTTTAAATCGGCCAGCTTTTCCTCAGCCCTGAGCAGGTCAAGTTTGGGCACGATTTTCTGGTCATGGGCAGCCGTTGCCTCTTTGACGTGTTCTTTCATGCTGATAACAGCTTCGTCCATGGCCCGGGCCATCTGCCGGGCCAGAATCACCGTATAAAAGGCTTTTTTGGCGGACAGGGCCAGGTCGTTGTCTGAAGCGGCCATATTTTTTTGGGCATTTTCAAGGTTGGCCTGGGCCAGGCGGCGGGTGGCACTGAGTTTGTCGCCCGTATACAGGGGCTGGGTCACCTTGATTCCGGCGCCATAGTAAGTCCGGCTGTCATCGGGCATGGAAAGTTCCGGCACCTGGCCGTAGGTCATGGCGGACAGGGCGTTGTTGAGCTGAACAAGCCCCTGGTTGGTCTGAAGAATGCTGGGCGGATCATCGTACCGGTAAAGGCCGGCCTCCAGGGTCAGGGTCGGCCCGAATGCCGATTTTGCCCGGGCCAGGCCCTCATGGGCCATATCAATGTCCTGTCCTGACATGCGCCGTTTCAGGCTGTTTTCAAGGGCGATCTCAACGGCCCGGTCCTTGGTAAGGGCCTCCTGAGGCCCCTCCCAAGGAACCTCCTGGGCCCGGCAAATCCCCGGTCCGGATCCGGGAACTGAAACCAGACATATGGCCCCGGCCATAAAGAAGAAAACAAACCGGTTGAAAATTCTAAGATTCTTCATAAAAAAGCCTTTCATTAATCAAAAGCAGGTTTTGTTGTTTTATGCTTTTGAAAAGGGTTCGGTCGTTTGGGGCCTGAGGGCTGCAAGAATCAGTTGCCTGACCTTGGGAAACAAATGGGCAAAGCCGCTGGTGTCCGACGGCGGTCTGTCCAGGGCTGCCTGAAGTTCGCTTTCCACGGGCAGGGCCAGATGATGCAAAATCAGGGTGCCAATGATCATGGTGTGAACGGCCAGGGGGTCTGTCGGGGCAAACACCCCTTTTTGTATCCCATCGTTTATGACGGATTGAAGCATTTTAAAGGTAACGCCGACCTCCTCAAATACCATCTGGTCAAAATGGGTCCACCCGGAAACCATTTCCCGGACCATGATTCTTGTAAAATGAGGGTGGGCTTCCATGATGTCGGCCACCGTAGCCATGTACACGGAAAGTTTTTCCTGGGGGGTCGATTGGGTCTCAATTTCCCGGCTCAGCTGCTGCGCCTTGTCGCTGTATGCGTCCTTGACCACGGCCTGGTACAGGGCAAGTTTATTGCCGATCCGATAGTAAATCATGGCTTTGTTCACCCCGGCCTTTTCGGCAATGTCGTCCATGCGGGCACTGTTAAACCCCCGGGCGGCAAAAATCAGCAGCGCCGCATCCAGTATGTTGCGGATGGTCTTGTCTTTTTTATCCTGTCTCAGGGTTGCGGCCATGGTTTGATTCCTTCCCTCCCGAACATGCGGTTACCGTTCGGGTTGTATAAAAGTTTAACTCAACAGTTAAAATAATCAGTTGATTTTTGTTGTCCAGAAAAATTTTTTCTGATTATATCGGATTTTGGGGAGGGCTTCGGTACCCACCCAAAGAAGCCGAAATGTAAAGGTTATGCAACCAGTTGTCGTGATATCTAAATTGATTCAGCCTTTCAGCTGGGCTTTTGAATCCGTTATGCCTTTTGACGGTTTCCGGGTTGTAAGGAGCAAAATTATGAATGAGTGTCCATCCTCGAATGCTCAGTTGCGCTGCATCCATTACTCCATGAAAATATTGAGTGCTGAACAGATGGCGATCCATTCTTTGCATCAATCTGTCAACCATGTTGCTCGTTCTGTGTGCCTTGGGATGATCATAGGCGTTTCTGTATGAAACAATATTTTTCCGTAATTTGTTTATGGGGTCTGATATAACATTCGGAGCATCTTGCTTTTTGCACCATTCGATCAACCTCCTGATTCGCTGTGAAAATGATATTTTGCTTTCAGCCCGATAACAATCCCATAGTTTTGATGCTGTTTCATCAAAAATGTCTCTGTATTTCTTCTTTGCCCTATCACGAATTTTTATGAATACATGCAAAAAACAACAAACGATGGCTACCGATGGAAAAAGGCTTTTCCATGCCTGCCGGGTAGCTTTCCATCCGTCTATATTGACGGTCTCCGGAGAATATTCAGGCCGAAGGCATTGGGCTTCATCCCGGTAAAATTGATAAGCTCCAGTCAAGGCTTGTTTTCCAGCATTTTGAGCAACAGACGCTCCAAGAATGCAGCCATTTCCAACAGTTGTTGCCACATAAGTTTTTTCTCCCAGAATCCGGGTATGCTTCTCATCCGCCGCAAGATGTTGCGGGATGTCTTCCGGTTGTCGGATGGTTGTTCCAACGATACTATTGCGACCAAGTGACTGCTCAATCCGGTACCAATACATTGGATCCTTACCGAAAATGTGGCTCAGTGCCCAGAAGGGCACATTAAATTTTCGCATAAAAAGAGCTTTTTCAACCTCATCGACCAAGCCGGTGAGATAGGGTGTCACAAAGGAAGGGCGGACTGTGTAAGCAATGCCGGACATCTCGATTCGCCGAATAGGGATCAACATTTTTTTTGAGTGATAGATATCTTTCATTCGATATCCTTCTCTGGAAATTTCAGCTGGAAATAGTTCCGGGAAAAGCTCAATCCTTTCATTGAGACAGTTCCGAAATTTGTCAGGATTTTGAATGTTGTCATTATAATCATCTTGAGAAAAAGGCACACATATGGTTCTATGGTTTCGGATTGCGGATTCTGTATCTGTTTCCCACATATAGTTAGAGACCTCCTTGGCGGGTTTGGTCTCTAACTATATGAAATTATTGACAAAAAGTCTAGTCGGAATTCCCTTTGATTTCAATGGGTTACGAAAAAGTTTTTTACCCCCTTCCAATGATTAGAGCGGTTTTGGCCTCTGTTCCCCTAAATCCGTTATAATCAGAATTTTTTAAATTGGGGTCTTGTAACTATTCAGCTAACGCTGAAAATAAGCAAAAATCAGGGTCCGTAACTGTTCATCAGTGCCTCATATTTGTTTAGTCAGGACTTCGTAGCATACTTTTGCTCTGTGAGAAGGCCTGAATGAGCGAAGATGGGGCACTGCTGAACAGTTACGGGGGCTTGTAAGAAAATTTCTGACACAACAATCAGAAAACTTCCAATTGTTGCATTGGTTTTCCCTTGGTAGGTTGCCATGTTAGAGAGAAAGAGGGGTTTCGTTTTTTTTAAATCATTTAAAGGAGGATCGCAATGAGAGGGAAAAGTTTATTGGTTGCCGGATTGATTGCCGTGTTAGCGTTTGGATTAAGCCAGTCTGCTTTTGCTAAAACCCGTGTGGTTTTCGGTGGGGGGCCGGCCGGTGGAACGTTTCAGGTGGTTGCCAACAGCATTCAGGTTTATAAACCCATAAAAGAGGTTGCCGAATTCAAGGTCCAGGCCCAGTCTTCGGGCGGATCCACTGAAAACTTAAGAAAGACCGATGCCGGACGGCAGCAGATGAGCGTGGTCTATTCCGGCCATGTCTACTTAGGACGTAACGGCCGGCTGGCAAACGACACCAAAAAGTATGAAAACGTTCTGGCCGTTGCCTGGCTTTATGGCGCACCGGCTCAGCTGATCATCCGCAAAGATTCGGGCATCAAGTCTGTCAAAGACCTGGTGGGGAAAAAAGTGGGCGTGGGCAATGCCGGCTCCGGCGCATTTGCCAACTGTGAACTGTTTTTCAAACACATGGGCGTCTGGGACAAGATTGAAAGAAACGCCATGGGGTATAATGATGCGGCCCAGGCCTTTGGAAACAATCAGCTGGATGCCTTCTGGCTGTTTACCGCCTTTCCTTCAGGCGCCGTTATCATGGCGGCCCAGACCAATGACATTGCCATGGTGGACCTGGATGCCGATGCTGTAAATTCCAAATTCTATGACCAATATCCTTATTTTGCCAAACTTTCGGTTCCGGCCAACACTTACAAGGGTGTTGATCACGATGTGCCGTCTTTTCAGGATTCCGCCCTCTGGGTGGCCAACTCAAAGGTTCCTGATGACGTGGTTTATCAAATGCTGTCCATCATCTACACAGACGAGGGACTGGCCCACATGAAAGCCCAGAAAAAAACATTTAAGAATATGTCTGTTAAAACCGGTGCCGACGGTGTTGTCACACCGTTTCATCCCGGAGCCGAAAAGTTCTGGAAAGAAAAAGGCATCTTATAAAGTTAATTAAAAATGGTTATTTTCCGTACCCGGGACACCCCTTTCCCGGTACGGAATCCCCTTTTTTAAGCCGCCTGGTTATTTAAACCAGGCCCATCCTTAACAAGAACAAAAGCTAACCGCTAATGGCTAAAAGCTAACAGCTAAAAACGAAAGGCAAACCGTGTACGAAAAACTTAATCGAATCGAACAGATTATCTTTGACATCTGTTCGGTCACTCTGGTCGTTTTTTATTCCTGGGCCGCTGTGGTTCAGCCCATGGCAACCCAGTACCACAGGGGGATTTATGTGATCATCACCTATATCCTTGTCTTCCTTCTCTACCAATCCAAAACCAGAATCGGGCGGGTGATAGACTATCTTCTCATTGTTATGTCTGTTGCGTCTGTGGGGTACTGGATTGTGCTGTTTGAGGCCATCAATTACCGGACCGGTGCTGAAACCAATGTGGATATGGTTTTTGCCATTGTTGGGGTTCTGGTCGGCATTGAGCTTGCCCGCCGGGTGGTGGGAAATGTTTTTGTTATCCTTGGGGCTGCAATGCTGATTTACGGGGTATACGGGTATCTGGCACCGGCCCTTTTTTCCCACGCCGGCGCGCCCTTTACCGAACTGTGTATTTCTATTTTCTATAAAAGTGACGGGGTGTTCGGCATCATGGCCAATGTGCTGGCCACCTATGTGATTTTGTTTGTCCTGTTCGGTGCTTACCTGGAAAAATGCGGGGCACAGAAGTTTTTTATTGACTGGCCCCTGGCTGCTGTGGGCCATAAAACCGGGGGGCCGGCCAAGGTCTCTGTCATCGCCTCAGGCCTTTTCGGATCCATTTCAGGGTCTGCCATTGCCAATACCGTGTCCACGGGGATGTTCACCATCCCCATGATGAAAAAGGCCGGGTTCAAGCCCCATATTGCCGGCGGCATTGAGCCGGCGGCCTCCATTGGCGGCATGTTCATGCCCCCGATCATGGGAGCCGGCGGGTTTATCATGGCGGAACTGACCGGCGTGCCCTATTCACGGATCATGCTGGTGGCCATTTTTCCGGCCCTGATGTATTTTTTCTCGGTATTCTGCATGGTCCATTATGAGGCCAAAAAAGATGGTATTGTGGGTGAAAAATCTGAGTATTCCGCATCCCACATTTTTAAAACCCAGTGGTTTTATACCATCCCGCTGATTTCCATTACCATTTTAATGCTTACCGGTTATTCTCCCGGGTATTCGGCCATTATCGGTCTTGTCACCTGTGTGTATATCAGCTGGATCGGGGGAAATGATCGCATGGACTTGACCATGGCCTTAATTGTTACGGCGGTGTTTTTAATTTCCATGATTAATCTGGCCTTTGGGGGCGAAAAAGGAGAGGCAGTTGTTCCCCAGTGGGCCGGGCTGATTATCGGACTTGCTGCGGCCATTTTCGTTTACGTGAAATTCCCCAAACAGATTAAACCCGGTTTGAGCAGTTTTATGGATGCGGCCCGGTCCGGTACGGAAAACAGCCTGAAAATCGGTGCCACGGTGGGGGTCATCGGCATCATCATCGGGGTGCTCACCTTCTCAGGCCTGGTCTTAACCTTTGCCGACATCATGATTGAACTGGCCGGCGGGTCTTTGCTGTTGACCATTTTACTGGTTGCCCTGGCATCCCTGGTGCTGGGGATGGGGGTGCCGGTTACGGCAGCCTACCTGATCACGGCCGTGGTGGCGGTGCCGGCCCTGACCCATTTGGGGGTCAACGAAATTGCCGCCCACATGATCGTCTACTGGCTGTCCCAGGATTCCAATATCACGCCGCCGGTCTGTATTGCCGCCTTTGCCGGGGCCACCATTGCCAAGGCCAACATGTGGAAAACCGCATTTTCATCTTTTAAATTTGCCAAGTTCCTTTATCTGGGACCGATTCTGTTCGGATATGTGCCGGGGTTCTCCCTGGACGGGTCTTCCATGGATATTGCCAAGGCATTTGTTGCCATTATTTTTGCCACCTGGGCCTATTCCTGGTTTTTGAGCGGTATTTGGATTAAGTATCTGAAACCGAAAAAAAGCAGTTAGCAGGTGTTTGAACGAAAAGTCACCCACCTGCTGCGTTGCAGGAAAATCTGCAATCCTCACAACCCCAAAGGTTGCTCCGGTTGCAAATTTTCCTGGTTTCTGACCTTTGGTTACGCCTTGCATCTGGGCAACTTTTTGCCCAAACACGGATTCTCGTTCAGGCAATATCTGTCTTGGCTAACAGCTGACAGCTAAAACTCATAAATCCACGATCTTGTTTTGAATGGCAAACCGGGACAGTTCTGCATTGTTCCTCAAGCTGAGTTTTTTGAGTATCCTGGCCCGGTAAGTATCCACCGTTTTGATGCTGATATTGTAGGATATGGCAATTTCCCGGTTGGTACTGCCAAGGGCGAGTTTTCTTAACACCTGAAGTTCCCGCATGGACAGGGATTCGGCAAGATTTTTGTTCTGGTCTCCCCGGATCACCCGCAAGGCCAGTGCTTCACTGGCCTTTTCCGTTAAATACCGTCCCCCGGCGTGGATTTTTTTGACGGCTTCCACCAGTTGTTCCGGGGCGCTTTGTTTGGTCAAAAACCCCATGGCTCCTGCCTCAATGGCCCGAATCACATACTGGTCTTCTTCATGCATGGTCAAAATCAGGACCGGGATCTGGGGGCAATAAGAAGTCATCCGGGCCACCACCTCCAACCCGTCCATGCCCGGCATGGAAATATCAATGACAGCGGCATCCGGGTTTTTGTTCATGGCCTGGTCAAAGGCTTCCTCACCGTCGGAAGCCTCGGCAATCACCTGGATTTCATTGGAATCTTCAAGTACCCGTCTTAAGCCTTCCCGGACAATACTGTGGTCATCGGCCAGAAGCACTTTAATCATAGTTTACCCTTTCGCGGTTACGGCAATCTGGGTTCCATTAAATGCCGAGGAAGAGATCGTTAAGATTCCCCCCACCAGATTGGCCCGTTCTCTCATCCCTTCCAGGCCAAACCCCTGGTTTTCGGTCTGTTTGTCAGGGTTGAAGCCGCGTCCGTCATCCTTGACAATCAGAACAAGATTTTCATCCTGGCACCGAAGCTCCACGAGAATGGTGGTTGCCCCGGAGTGGCGGATGGCGTTGGTGACGGCTTCCTGGCCGATCCGGTAAAATGCGGTGGCCAGGGTGTTGGATATTCTGGGGATAGGGTCATGCTGGAATATGCAGGACACGTTGGACCGGTTTTCAAAGTCCGATACCAATGCGTCCAATGCGTCCACCAGCCCTAAGTCATCCAAAACCCTGGGCCTTAAGCGGTGGGCCATATTCCGGACATCCTGAATGGTTTCGTCTATTAATGCCTTCATTCTCGCGGCCCGTTCTGCGGCGGTTTTATCGGTTTTTACCAGGTGCTTTTCTATCCAGACCGTATCCATTCTCAAGGCCGTCAGGACCTGCCCCAGATGATCGTGAAGCTCCCTTGCCACCAGTTCTTTTTCCCTTTCCTGGGATGCGATGATTTTTGTGGACAGTTTTTTTAAGCTGTCCTGGGCCTTTTCCAGCTGGGCGGTCCGGTTTTGGACCTGCTGCTCTAAATCCTGGGAGTATTGGGACAGCTTTTCTTTGGCGGCCTGGAGGTCTTTCTGGGTTTTGTTCTTTTCGGTGACATCCACACTTACGGCCAAAGACCGGACAACCTTTCCGGTCAGCTCGTCCCTTACCCCGTAGCAGGACAGCATGACATCCATTGTTTCCTTGTTTTTTTTGACCATGGTATAGGGAATATCTTTGCACATTCCCGTGCTGAAAAACCGGGGAAAGATGACATTTTCAGCAAACTTGCGTGACTCCGGGGAAAAAAAGTCTATCAGGTCTTTGCCAATGGCTTCCTGCCTTGAAAAGCCCATGCGCTCCACCCAGTGGTCTGATACCCGGATAATTCGTCCTTCCGTGTCAATGGAATGCAGCATAACCGGGGTTTTGTGATAAATATGCCGGTACCGCTCCTCACTGATCCGAAGCTGTTCTTCCACCTGTTTCCTCTGGGATATTTCCCTGGACGCCAGCTGGTACAGAATAAAAACCAGGGTACCGGCCAGGAAGGTGACCAGAAACACCACCGGCCCGATTACCCGGATAAAGGGTTCTGTGGCCAGCTTTTCGATCTGCTTCCGGTTTCTTAAAGAGATGAGCCGCCAGCCCTCATAACGGGGGACCTCAAGGCCGGACATTAAAAACTCCACCCCTTTGGCATCGACGACCCGTTCACGGCTTACTTGCGTAAACCCGGTCCATTCCCAGGGGCCGTTTCCAAACTGCCGGGAATCGAGAATATGGTTGATAAATTGTTCATCAAGCTTCCACAGCAGCTTGAACCGGAATTCATCCTTGTTGGTGATAAAAACCACCCCGACTGGATCTATAAACAACAACGTATCGTCGCTAGTTTCAAACAGGCTGGTTTCAACAAACTCCACAGATGATTTGATGACCGCTACACCGGTAATGGTGGTGTTGTCCTTTGCATAGACCGGATGGCTGTAATAGACCCCCCGCTTCAGTGAGGTGGTGCCAAGGGCCAGATAGGTAGAAGGCTCACCTTTTATGGCTGAGTGGTAATAGGGCCTGAAGGAAAAATCTTTCCCCACAAAGCTGTCGTGATGGTTCCTGTTGGAAGAACACAACGTTATGCCATGGATATCCATCAGGTAGCAGACATCAATTTTTAAGGATGATTTAAAGATATCCAGGACCTGGTTGGCCTGGTAAATGGTCTCCAGGTTGGTATTTTCAACCGCTGTCCTGAGCTCCCTGATCATGGAAAGGGTCTCAACGGTGTTCACATGGCCGGACAAATAGGCGGACAGCTGCCCGCTTAACAGCTTGAGGCGGGTCTGGGCCTCCGCCTGGGTTCTTTGAAATCCCGCCTCCCGGTAGGAGTGATAATACAGCCAGCCCCCAAGAGAGGCGGAAGAAAACGCAATCAGCGCCAGGATAAATATGATCAGTCTTAACCGCATGGGTCACAGTATGATATAAGGTGTGAAATGTCCAGGGCCAAGAGCGGCAGCTGGTTGACATTAACGGTCGTAGTACATGGGACATAGGGGGAGGGGAGACCGGAAACCGGAGACTGGAGTCCGGACGTCGCGTATTCTCTGGGTGGCGTGGGCATCCGGTCTCTAATTTAAGCTAAAATGAATCAAAAATCAGACCATATTCGTGCGTTTATCGCCATCTCACCCCCCGGGCATGTGAAAAAGGTGCTCAAGGACCTTCAGGCCATGCTTAAAAAGGCGGGGATTCATGGCGCTTATCCCCGGCTGGACACCCTTCACCTTACCCTGAAATTCCTGGGCGACGTTCCGGTTGGTTCGGTTGGTTTAATTCAGAAGAGCATGGAAACGGCGGCCCGGGATCTTTCCGGATTTGAACTGACCGCCGGCGGCATCGGCGTCTTTCCCACAGTCAAGAATGCCCGGGTGATCTGGGGCGGGACAGGGGGGCGGACTGACCTGCTGGAGCTGCTTTTTTCCAGGCTTGATAATGCGCTTTCTTCGGCAATGGGATTACAAAAAGAAACCCGGCGGTTCGCTGCCCATTTTACCCTGGCCAGGGTCAAGCAAAGGGTTGACCCTAAAATTCTGGTTCAGTTGATGCAGGATGGCAGAGGTATCCGGTCCGAACCTTTCAAAGTTAATAAATTGTCTCTTTATCAAAGCCGGCTGACCCGGTCCGGTGCGGTTTACACAGAGTTGTTTAAGGTGAATTTAGAATAGTCTATTCCGGGGTGGTAAGGATAATAATGTATAAAATTGGGACTTGGGATATGGGATATGGGACTTGGGTAGGCCGTGGATACTGCAATCCCCAAGTCCCATATCCCAAGTCCCAAGTCCATTATTTTGGAGTTATGTTGCGAGCGGTCCTGAAGCCTTGATTGACGGTGGTTTGGGCGCCGTAATGCCGTAAGTCAAAATCGTTCAAATAAACAGTGGGTTATCAAGGGTATGACAAATTTGCAACAAATCACTAAACATAATAAACAGCTACAGTTTGCCCTGAGGAGTGCTGGTGATGAAGTCTGTAAGGATCTATAGACTATCCAGCCACTCAAGAACGTTTTGCTTGTTTTCCCACTGGATCAACTCCTCAATCTTCGGATCAGATTTCAGGTGCTGTTTGGTGAACTGGATGAAGTTCTCTTGTAAATGTCGCTTCTGGCCTAGATCAAGCTTTAAGTAAACCATTGTGGATTTGACATTAGAATGCCCCAAGCGATTCTTAATTTCAGATAAAGGCCGATCCTCTGAGAGCATTCGAACGGCACACGAATGACGGAAGCTATGGACGGGGTGCATGGTCGCTGTCCGCTTTGCCGGTAAAGCCTGTTCAAGGTAGTTTTTACAGATCCGGTTGATACCGTGGCGGGTCAAGCTTGTTCCTCTTTGGTTGATGAACAGCCTTTTTTTAAACGGATGGATTGGCGTATTGCGATGTTCTTCAATATACTGATGCATAAGCTCTACTGTTTTCCCAAGCAACTGAACTTGTCGATATCGGTTACCCTTCCCAAGAATCGCCAGAGTTTGATTTTCATAATCAAAATAATCCATCTCAAGGGTAGCGATTTCCGTTGCCCTGGCACCGGTATCATATAATAGATACAGAAGGGTATAATCTCGGAACCCGTCCTTTCTTTTAAGTTGGACCGCATTAAGGATTTGATTGATCTCCTGGGGATACAAAAATCCGATCAACTTGTGTTGGCTTCGTTTCCGGGGAATATCAAGGATCGCATTGGTCAGTTTTTGTTGCTCGGGATAAATAAAACGGATCATTTTGGCAAAAGACTTTAAAACGGCCAGGCGCTGGTTCCGGGTTTTAGCCGTGTTGGACCGTTTGGATTCAAGCTCATTGAGAAACTGCAAAATTAATTCTACCGTGATATGTTCCAGATTGAGCGAACTGACCTTTACGCTGTGGTACTCGGCAGCAAACGGTAAAAAAAAGCGCATGGTATCCCGGTAACTTTTGATCGTATTGGGGCGGCACCCTTTGACATAAGGCAGGTATTGGTCAAAAAATTGAACAACGCAACGGGTCAGGTTCATGATTCATCCCTTCTGCCGGTGGTAAATTTGAACAGGCTGTCGCGGCTTTCAGCATCAACTGCTTTCAAATATTCCATGGTGTATTTATACTCAACATGACCCATATAGCCGGCAAGCACCGGCAGCACATTCCGGGGTGATTGTTTCCGGGCAATGGCTGCCTTCAAGGTGTTAATGGCAAAAGAGTGCCGTAAACAGTGCGGAGTGGGCTTCCCAAAGGTCGTGTCGCCGATAATTTTCCTTGGGCGGCGGATCCCGATTTGACGCACAGCATCGTGAAAAACAGAGCGAATACGGTTATCGTTCAAGCCGTTTTCCCCTATCCCCATGAACAGGTAGGGATTCATATCGTTTTCAATTAAAGCGGCCCTGGTTAAAAGATAGTTGTCAATCTGCATGGCAGTTGATTTTGGAATAGGGATAAGACGGTCCTTTTTGAACTTGGTTTTCTCTATGTAAATCGTCTTTTCATCCGGCCGGTAATTTTTCAATCTCAGGCGCAAGGGTTCATTCATCCTCAGCCCACAGCGGGCAAGCAGAAGGATCACCAGATATTCACTGTAATCTTTAAGGAACCGCATAGGGGTTTGCCGGATCCGTCCGCATACCACCCCCAGTAACATTTCTACCTGCTCCGGTGAGAATATAAAGGGGATGAAGGTGCGTCGGGCCGGAGCGGTCACATCTTTCAAAGGGTTATCAAGATTTATCCGCTGCCGTTTCAGATAATCAAAAAAGCCTCGAACTACATTTAGAATGCTGGCTACGCCGGAGGGCTCAAGGCCAATCTCATTTTTAAAGGTGATATAAAAATGGGGCATCCAAATGTCTGAGAGATCCGGCTGCCTCATTAAAAAATCGTCAAAGGTAAGCAAGGCCCACCGGAGCATATGGCAACTGTATCCCAGTCCTTGCCGGTAAACAATAAAGTTTTCCATCTCTGTGGCCAAAAAGCTTTTAAACGGTTTCATCGAACAACACCCGGCGCATCAATTCCTTGTGGATACTTAGATATACTTTTGTGGAATCAATGATGGAATGCCCCATCATTTCTTTGATTTCAAAAATGCCGGCACCTGCTTCCAGCATGTTTTGTGCAAAGGTGTGGCGCAGCCAATATCCTGTACCGGGAAGACCGGCAGCCCGCAACGCCTTTGTTAAATCGTGCCTGGTGAGCCAGGCACTTACAGCTCTGTAAGGTGGGCAATGGCTGGTTAAAAAAAGAGAGCGAGACTGACTTTTAGGCCTGCCTCCAACGATATAAGCGGTGATTGCTTTGATAACTTCATCGGGAATGGGCAATTGAAGGGGCTTTGCATTTTTTGTGTTTTCCAGGTTTAGCAGTCCTTTGGCAAAACAGATATCGTCCAGAGTAAGGCGGCTGATTTCAATGGGGCGCAATCCAAGATAATAAGCCAGGTGAACCTGTGCATAGACACGAAGCTCTTTGGATGTTGCACAGGGCAAATGATCAAATAACTGACGGACTTCACCGGGTCTTAAAAATTTAGGAGGCTTGACTTGAGCAAACATTGGCGGACCGGTCACAAGCGGGGCTAAATTCTGTTGGATCAAATGCCGTTCATTATACAGGTAGTGCAAAAAGC
Source organism: uncultured Desulfospira sp. (assembly GCA_963663165.1). Classification (GTDB taxonomy): domain Bacteria; phylum Desulfobacterota; class Desulfobacteria; order Desulfobacterales; family Desulfobacteraceae; genus Desulfospira. Next base: position 4,337,076 of record OY760175.1, read on the forward strand.
CTCGAAAACAGGAACGGTATACCCCCTGGGTACTCTTTGCATATGGGGCATTGAACCTTGCCAGAAAATCATCAACATGCCCTATGTTTATATTGACCAGTGAGACTCCCGATGTTTGCAGATAACTGTCAAACGCTTTGATAATTTTGGTCCTGCAACAGGTTTGAGAAGGAGAGCTTTCCTTGATTTTAAGCATATGGTCCAGATAATCCCGGCGGATCTGATCCAGATCATAACCGGGCGGACTTTTGGGTGTCTGCTCAACCATGATCGGCCTCCATAACCAGTTTGCTCAAAATTTTTCCAACTGATTCAGGTTGACGGCTGTTCAGGGAAGATTTTTTTTGTACAGCAGATTGTATAAGGTTGGCCGGTAAGGAAAGCACCTGGTAAATGGTGCCGTCAAAGGCAATCAGATCATTTTCCATCAATCCATCCCGAGCTTCAATGTACTGGTCCAGTTGCATTTTTAGCAGGGTGCATATTTTATCATAACTGTAAAAACTTAATCCGTTGCGGTCACCGGCCAGAACCAGGAAAAAATACAATAACAACTCGTCCCGGCTTAATGCTCGCAAAAATCCACCCGTAAGAAACCGATGGGGGATAAAACTAAATCCTCCTTTGATACAACGCACCCTTGAAGGGTTCAGGATTTCTTTTTTTACCATGCCGCGCCTCCAGTTTTTACGTTTATCCATATCCCCGCCGGGGAAATTGTGTGACGACTTGACCTGAAGAGCCGCAGAACTGACAATATGGTTTGATTGGAAGGCCCTGAATCTGAAACAAAATCCACAATATTATTGTCCTACACCAAGCAGGCAGCACTGTGGAAGCTGTATCATCCATGTTTTTTGTCTCTTGAATTTTTTTTCGATGCCGACGCCGGTTCTCGGCTTCCCGATGCCGTCTTTTCCCCTTCTCGGTCTGGCGGTATCGTCGCTGTGCTTCTCTTTTGTTTCTGAGGATTCCGGCCTTACGGCAGTCCCTGCAACAATAGGCCTGCCCTCTCCAGCAGAACCTGCAAACAAAAAATACGAAATGGCACCATCGGCATGTATTTGGAATTAAAAGCATTTTAGATTTTTCCGGTATTGCAGATAACCGGAAAATGATATAGAAATATAACTGTGTGTGTGGGCTTCTCCGGCTATCGACGGGAGTTCACAATCAAAGCCCGGAGGGGCTACTCCGGGCTTTTTCTATGCATATGATTTGGAATTATACGAATAAAATGAAAGATTTGAAAAATCTTTTTGAATAAAAATGAATAAAACTCACAACATAATCAAACACGCTACATAATTGGAGATAATCCTTCCCCACGCAGCCGGAAATTTTTGTGAGCAGATTTTTCAGGAGGGCGTGATTTTTATCTGGGCAGCCCCTTTATCACGCACTTCAGTGGCGCAGAATTTTTCAATATCGGTTTTGGTTTTTTTCTCAGCATAAGTGCTTTTCAAAACCGTCCCCTGAAATATTTTTTTCAAAATTTTTATCTCGCAGTTGCTTTTCTGGGATCTGGCCCACTCATAAAAAGAATAGATGTCCTGTTCCAGGGTTAAAATTTTCTTTTCATTATTTTTCTTTAGCAGGGCGATCTGGCTTTCCAGTTTTTTGATTTCCAAGTCACATTTTTTTTTCTCAAGGTTATACTCTTTAATAGACTTAACCGATTCTCCCATTCTTTTTTCAAAATTTTTTATCAGTGAGATTAAATTTTTTTTATTTTCTTTGTTTATTTGTTCTTTCTTTGCATTAAACTCTTTGACCAGCAGTTGTTGTTTTTCTTTAGCGTGATCATGAAACATTTTTAACTCTATCATTTTCTGAAAAATTTTCTTGGAACCAAATGTCAGGTCCTCTTTTTGTTTTTCCAGCTCATTGACTTCCTGCATGAGTTCATCAATTTCTCCGGATCTTATCCTGTTATACGCCAGAAGCGCGTGTTCTGACCCGGCACAAAGGGTACATGCCCCCGTGGTCTGACTTCCGGCACCGGCCAGCACAATTCCCTGCTTGGCATAAACCTTTGAAGAAATCACCCGGCATTGGTCTGAATCAACCTTCCCGGCACTGTATATGGTTGAGTCATAAATTTCATTTTGGACATGAATATTGCCGAAGGTCTGGATGTTGCAGTTGTGGATATACCTGGCGCGGATGTTGCCATGGCTTTCGATGGTGCTGTCGGTAATGCCCACATCCACATGGATATCCCCCAATACTTTGATGGTGGCCCCCCGGATTTCAATGGCCTTGATCATGCCAGCCGTCACCGGAAAAGCCCCGGTCAGAATCCCTGAAATATGCAGCTGGGCGTATGGTTCCGGAGATGCCCCGTATCGAAAGTCCATATCTTCAAGAACATGGACGGTGGGATTGATGTACAGCTTTCTGGCAATGGACACAAACAATGCCCCGCTTTTGACGGCAACGATTTTTGCGCCTTTCTCCGTAATTTTGGTCCCTGGGCCGCTCCTGAAGGTAAAGTCTTTGCCCGGGTCTTGGGTTGAGCGGGTTTTTCCAAAAATATCGGTTTTATCGTATGCCGGCGTTGTTACTTCCTCCTCAACGATAATGTCCCCTTTCTTTGCCTGGGTTGTTTTGCCCTGTTTTGTCCCCCCTATAAAAGCGGTATGTTTTGCCTTTATCAGCTCTTCCGAGCCATCCTGGTAAGCCACGGTGAATTCTTTGTCGCCTTCCTGCAAATGAACTTCAATAATGGCATCCGGATAAATCCCTGAGGTCACTTTTTGGTCCTCAAGGCTTTGTTTAATCATGGCCAGGGTGATGGGTTCAGTGGGTTTTTCGGCTATTTTTACCCGGGCCTCCATGTTGTCCTCACTGATGGATAAGACCAGGTTTTGTTCTTTGAAAAGCGCCTTTGCGGCGGCGGCCTCTTCGTGCCGCTCCTGCTCTTCTAAAACAATGTTCATCTGATCTACGCTCAGGGTGTTCATCTTAACCATAATGGTCCCAAGGTTGTTGATGACATTGTTTTTTTCAAACGATTCGGCCTGGGCGTCCTGAGCAGATTTAACATCTTTTTGGACGGCAAATTTTTTCTCTACAACCGCTGCCGCAAACTCAAGATCCAAGGCTTTTATTTTTAAGAACTGCTCTTCGTATTCTGAAAGTTGGACCTCTTTTTTGGGCGGCTTTTCCGGGGGCTCTTTCTTGCTGATAATTTCCTCTGCCTGCTGCTCGATAAACGATTGTTCTTTTAAGATGCTGTTTTTTTGCTTTTCGGTGATGACCTCGGTTTCAACCAGGATGTCACCGATGAGTTTTTTAACTTTGGCCCGCTGGAACTCCTTTCTTTGAAACTCCAAGGCCTTATCCACCTCCTCCTGGGTGGCAAACCCTTTTTCGATGACAATTTTACCGAATGTCTCCCCTTTTTTCCGGATAATATAAAATTCCCGGATTAAGGTAAGAAGTCCGATCTGATACCCGGTGGCAAGGCCCTGGTTGATTAGAATGGTCTCGTAGTCCTGGGGACTGTTCTTTTTAGCATTTGAAGCGTGAAGGGCCGTAATTTTTTGATATTGGCCCTTATCAATGGTTCCATATTGTAATGCCAGGTCGGCCAGGCTTGGGACAGTGGTTTCAGTCACTTTTCACAGTTCCGGGCATGGACGTTATCATATCCAGCCAGAGAGGGGTTAATTATTAGTCACCAATCTTTTCTTTAGCTTTTACACTATATTCGGGCCAAGAACTCTTGGAGAGAAGCAAAAAGCTGTAAGAATACCATAAAAAATTTATAATATAATGTAAACCTTATCCCTGAAAAATGGGCCCAAGGTCCACATGGGTTTCAAAATGGGTTTTAAGCAGGTCATAGTTTTTTTCTTTGATGGCGGCCATGTCATGGATTTCAAAGTTATGACTTTCAAGGCCAATCAGGGAAAACCATTTGGATACCACGGCTGCGGAATCAAAAAATCCGTGAATATAGGTACCGGCCACGGTTCCGTCGCTGCTGATGCACCCGTCATTCTCGTCACAGGGCAAATGATTTCTGGCGCTGATGTTAAGAAAAGGAGCCCCTGAAGTTACCCGGGTCAGGCCCATGTGGATCTCATATCCTTTTCCAGAGGCCCCTTCCCAGGAATAATCACTTAAGGTGGTGGTTTTCGGGTCTTTGAGTTCGGTTTCCACGGGTAGAAGCCCTAAGCCTTTGGTCCGGCCCGGGCTGCCCTCAACCCCGTAAGGGTCATCCACAAATTGCCCTAAAATCTGATATCCCCCGCATATCCCGAGGATATGGCCGCCCTGACGGTGGTAGGCCTTAAGGGCCGGCCCAAAGGTTTTTTTGATCCACCCAAGATCTGCCCGGGTATTTTTGGAGCCGGGGATAATGACGGCATTAAAACCGGACAGATCTATGGGCCGGTCAATGAACAGGGTCTGGAGCCCCTTGATTTCAGACAGGGCGTGAAAATCTGTAAAATTGGAAATATGGGGCAGCCGGATAATGGCAATGGCCGGCATTTCTTTATTTAACTCTTTGGTATTATTCGGTTTTTCAATTTCAACCGAATCTTCTGCGTCAATTCTGAAATGGGAATACCAGGGGAGTACCCCAAATACTTTTTTGCCGGTAGTCTTCTCAATCCAGTCCACGCCGTCCTTGAACAGGGCAATGTCCCCTCTGAAACGGTTGATGATAAATCCTTTGATCATGTTTCTATAGGTCTCCGGCAGGCAGGCCAGGGTGCCCACAATCTGGGCAAACACCCCGCCCCTGTGAATATCAGCCGTCAGCACCACATGGGCATTGGCATGGGCGGCCATGGGAAAATTGACAACATCACTGTCCATAAGGTTCACTTCAGCACAGGAACCCGCCCCTTCCAGGATAATCCGGTCATATTTTTCTGATAACCGGTCAAACCCCTCCCAGGCCTTTTCACAGTAAAATCCTTTGTTTTTATGGTAATCCATTGCCGTATGGTTTCCAAAAGCTTTTCCAAACAGCACCACCTGGGACTGCTTTTCTCCGGTGGGCTTTAACAGGATCGGGTTCATGTCCACATGGGGAATAACCCTGGCCGCTTCTGCCTGAACAATCTGGGCCCGCCCCATTTCAAGGCCCTCAGGGGTGATCCCTGAATTATTGGACATGTTCTGGGCTTTAAAGGGGGCTATCTTCTCTTTTTTATCGGCCAGGCTGCGGCAGATGGCGGCCGCCACAATGCTTTTGCCCACATCTGATCCGGTTCCCATTACAGCAATGTTGGTTCTCATTTTTCGATTCCCACCCGGGCCATCACCCCTTGCTGATAATAATGTTTGATTTCTTTCATCTCGGTTACCAGGTCCGCTCTGTTTATCACGGACTCCAACGCCCCCCGGCCCGTTATGACCAGTTCCACGTTTTCAGGTTTCATATCCAGAAGGGCCAGCAGTTCTTCTTCTGAAAAAAGGTTACAGGTTACCGCCACATTGCCCTCTTCTGCGATGACCAGGTCATAGCGCCCGCTTTTTAATGCGTCGCATAATTTTAAATACCCGGTCCGGGCCGAAGCCTGTTCTTCTTCAGACGGATTTCCCATAACGAATTTACCCGCCCCGAACTGCTCAATGGTAATGGTATCAAACTTGGACAATGCCTTTATTTCCGAATAATCCCCGTGCTTGAGGAACTGGGCAATATACACCTTTAAACCGGCCCCGGCAGCCCTCATGGCAAGCCCTAAACTCGCCGTTGTTTTTCCTTTCCCGTTTCCGGTGTAGACCTGGATATATCCTTTCATATAAAAGTCTCCTTATGCGCTGATATTGTATTTTTTCGTGTACCCCCTTGGTGTAAACATAAAATCCATGTACTGCATGGAGGTTGATGAGCCGATAAACACCACGGTCTGCATGCCCACCTGTTCACAATCCATCTCTTTAATGGTGGTCAGATAAATTTGCTGGTTTTCTCTCATTGCCCCGGTCACCACGGCCACAGGGGTATCGGGAGACCGGTGTTCCATGATCAGGTCCCTGGCGCGGGCCAGCTGCCAGTCCCGTTTTTTGCTTTTAGGGTTGTAAAGCACCATAACAAAATCCGCCATGGCGGCACAGGTCAGCCGTTTTTCGATTTTGTCCCAGGCCGTTAACAGATCACTTAGAGATATAGCGGCAAAATCATGGGTCAGGGGTGCACCGGCCAGGGCCGCACCAGCGGCCAGGGCTGGAATCCCCGGAACCACTTCCAGTACAAGGCAGTTCCCAGAGGCCCCCTCCGGTGGTGTCCTGTAAATTGGAATTTTCTTTTGGGCGCAGATTTCAAACACCAGGCCGGCCATAGCGTATATTCCGGGATCTCCCCCAGAAACCAGGGCGCATGATTTTCCGGCCAATGCCTGCTCAATGGCCTGTTCCACCCGGTCCATTTCCTTCATCATGCCCGTGGATATGAGGGGTTTGTCTTTTATTAAATGGGCAATTAAGTCCAGATACGTGGTATAACCGGCAATACAGTCTGCCTGTTCAATGGCCTCCTGGGCCCGTTTTGACATATGGTCCGGACTTCCCGGACCTGTTCCGACAATAAATAATTTCATGGTTTCACCGCCACCGCCAGGGTAATATCTTTGTTTTTCTTTTTGGGTAAAATAAGTTTTCCATTAACTGCTGCCAGAATGGCCGCGGCCTCGCAAACGCTTTTAACCCCCATATGCTTTTCAACCATTAGGGATGGGGTTTTTATGTCATCCACACCGTTTAATTCATCCCGGCTGTAAAACCGGATGGGGATGTCCAGGGCCCGGGACAATGCCAGCAACCCCGATTCATCTTTTTTTGCATCAATGGTGGCAAGGGTATAGAGGCTGTTGAGGCTCAGGCCTTCATTTGCCATAATATCTTTAAAAAATTGATGGATGTCCTCGAAGGGCGTGTTCCGGTTACACCCCATGCCAACGCACAACACCCGGGGCCGGAGGATCATTGTTTCACATGAAACTTTTTGGGCCTTCCAGGAGCATAGCAGATCAATCTGAACTTGATCCGGTCCTGCCGGCTCCCTGTATGATTCGGGCAAAGCGTCCGTTAAGCGCTGTTCCGGATCATGAATAATTATTTTTTTATTCTCCAAAAAGGCCATGTTGATCCGCTTGATATGTTCCGGGGTTTCAATGAAAAGCCCCTTTTTTTTTGCCACCAAGTCAATGGATGGCAACTGATTCACATCGGTTGCTGTTGTGATAACCGGCACGGCGCCGGTCAGTTCCGCCATTTTCTGGGCCAGCTCATTGGCCCCACCAAGGTGGCCGGACAAAAGACTGATGGCGTGACAGCCCTGGTCATCCATGACCACCACGGCCGGGTCCACCAGTTTGGATTCAATAAGCGAAGCAATCATGCGAACAGCGATCCCCGTTGAAAAAATAAAAACATGGCCCCTGAAATCTTTAAACCGGTTTTTGATTTCCCTTCCCAGGTTGTCAAAAACAGTCCAGCCTTCAATATGGCAGCCCTGGCTGATGTTTCGGCTTACAAACAACGAACCATCAGGTATTCTGGAACAGATTTTTTCGCCGAGGGCAAGCCCGTTAGGGGTTATGGCCCAAACCGCCAGTCGGCCGTTACCGGTTGATACCGGCTTGTTAAGAGGTGCGGTATCCATGATAAAAGCCCGGGTCATATAACTTTGATTTGGCCGGCTCGTTTCCGGCGCTGCCTGCTTCAACCCCTGGACCAACGATAATCAGGGCATGCCGGTCTATGTGGTTTTGCCTGCAGGTCTGATCAAGGCTGCTGATTTTGCAGGGAAGTATTTTCTCCTCGGGATGGGAGACTTTGTAGGCAATGATGCAATGGCTTTCGGGCCCATAATGGGTTTCAAGGATTCTTTGAACCGTTGCCGTGTGGGACATGCTCAGGTAAATGGCCATGGAGGATCTGTGAGCCGCCAGTTTTTCAAGGTCCTCGGTTTCCGGGACCGGCGTCCGCCCGGCAATGCGGGTGAGAATCAGTGTCTGGGTGGCTTCTGGAATGGTATATTCCATTTTAAGCCGGGCAGAAGCGGCAAAGGCCGCTGTCACGCCAGGGATAACCTGGCACGGGATACTGTTTTTTTCAAGTTCAAGGATCTGCTCAAAGATGGCGCCGTATAATGCCGGATCTCCGGTATGAAGGCGAACCACGCGCTCTCCTTTCTTATAGGCGGTTAAGATTAATTCAACAATCTGGTTTAAATTGAGATCAGCGCTGGATATGGTCCGGGTATGGTCACCTTTCCAGCAGAGTACCGCCTCGGGAACCAGGGAGCCTGCGTAAATGATTAGATCGGCCGCTTGCAAGGCCTTCATGGCTTTAACGGTTATCAGCTCCGGGTCACCCGGTCCGGCTCCTGCAAAAATGACTTCTTTTTTATTTTTCTCCACTGGTTGTTCCTTTATTGTTCCTGGGCCTGCGCTGGTTTTGGTTTTTTCCCCTGGATGAGCCATACGGGGTTTAAGGCTTCAAGACGGTCGCCAAAGGGCATGGCTTTAGACCGTGAAATTAAAATCTGGACCATGGATGGATGAAATCCCCGGGTCTTTAAGGTCGCCAGGGCCATGTTGGTATTTTGAACCAGTACGGTACTCACCACTATGATCCCGCCATCTTGAAGATGTTCGCAGGAGGCGTTTAAAATATTTCCCAGGTCCCTGCCGCCGCCGCCAATGAAAATCCGGTCCGGGCATGGCAATTCCTGGGCCTGTTCCGGAAATTTAAGATTGTGTACCGAAATATTGGCACAGTTAAACCGGGTTATGTTGTTGTTAATATCAGATATCCGGTTCGGGTTTTTTTCCAGGGCAACCACTTTTCCCCGGGGGATCATGGCCGACGCCTCAATGGAAACAGACCCGGATCCTGCCCCCACATCCCATAATGTATGATCTTTTCGGTTCAAGCACAATTTGGCCAGGCAAACGGCCCGTATCTCTGATTTTGTGATTAACCCCTTGGTATGGGAAAACAGGTGGTCGTCCATTCCAAAGGTTGTTTCATGTGAAACATTGGCAGCCTCATTCTCTTTTGATGAAATGCCCTGGGACTTAATCAAAATCACAATGTTGGGATGGCTAAATTTTTGTGCCGTAACCTGTGCATAATCATCAAACCAGCGTATGGACTGCCGGTCGGTGTCCCCGAGATTTTCAAGAACGCAGATTTGAAATCCAGTGACATTGTGCTGGATGAGTTGCCCGGCGATAAATTCCGGCCCTTTGCCTGGCGAGGTTAAGAACGCCACCTTAGATTTAAAGTTCAAGTTTGAAAATGAGAAATCCACCCGCCCCTTGGCGTGCAGGCTGACCAGATGGGCATCATGCCAGGGCACTTTAATGGCGGCAAATGCCGCTGATATGGAACTGATGTTGGGGTGGATAACGATCTGATTCCGGTCAAAATGGTTCAGCAAAGCAGACCCAATCCCGTGAAAAAGGGGATCGCCAGAGGCCAGGACAACGATTCGTTTAGTGGTGAAAAGGTCTTTGACTTCCCGGATGACCTGTCCAATGTCCCTTTTAATAAGGATGCAATGGGCGCTGTGGCCGGCAAACAGATCAAGGTGCCTTTGGCCGCCCACCAGCACCTGGGCTTGGCCAATCAGTTCCAGGTGGGTCTGGGTTAAATCCTGCCGGCAAAGGCCAATACCGATAACGTGAATAGGCTCCATTTTATGCCACCCAATAATATAAGATGCCAATAAAAATCAGGCTCAATATCCTGAACATTTGCCCTGACAACAGCAGTTCCAGCCCCATCTTGGGGGAGAAAATGCCGACATACCGGGGGATCTGGTGTCTTAACGCCCGAATGGGAAAGGCCAGAATATTGCCCAGCAACAAGGCAATAACCGTTTGTTTAATGGTCAGTACCCCGGCATCCATAAGGGCTCCGGCAGCTGCAAAACCGGAGGTAAATTCTGCGGCAAAGCTTAATACCACCACAGATAAGGACTGCACCGGAATTAAATGAAAAGAGACATAGGCCGTAAACACCCGGTTCAGATAATCAAAAAATCCATTGGAATTCAAGATAAATACCAGGGTGTAGATGGGCAGCACCCAAACGGCAATGTTAACCATTCGGGCTGGCAGGTGTATTTTAATGTTGGGAATCAGGTCAATAAACCGGGGCTTATCCGGATTGGCATCAGGCTCAAGGACAGCTGATTCCAGAAACAGCGCCTCAGGCTGTTTCAGATAAACCTTTCCAAACATGAAAAAAAGGACGGTTCGGCAAAGGGTAGCGGTAAAGGTCAGCAGAAAATATAAAGCCCCGGCAGCCCCGGTCAGGGGGAGCACCACAAACATGGTGGTGGGAAGGTGAAGAAAAAAGGCCGGGAACTGGTTGACATAATTGGTTAAAAATAATTGAAGCTTTGAAATTTTTTTTTGCTCATAAAATTCGAGCAGCATGGCATTGGCGGCGGTCCCTGAAATAAAAGCCGTGGTAAAGGCGGCACTGCAATGAACCCCTAAATTGGAAAAGTTGAAAAAAGGGCGTGCCACCACAGCCAGCTGACGGGTCCAGCCAAAGGTTTCAATAACCTGGCCCGCAAACAGCCCTAAACAGATGATTCCCAAAAGCCTGAGCAGGGGAAAGCCGAGCCTGGCGGCAAGATCTTGAGGCGAGGTCCCGGAGGTCCAGGCAAGATCAATGCAGAGAATTGTCAGGGTTAGGGCCAGGGAAATCCCAAGGTGTTTCAAATTCGGTTTTTGCCGTTTCATTTTGATGCCAGAATCAGGGTCCAGTAATCGGCGTCGCGTTTTGAAAGATCATCAATATTATCAATAACTTCTTCGTTTTCCCGGCCGCATTTTGAAACGGCCACGGCCCTGTCAAAAAGTCCGGCCTCTTTGAGGGCATCGTTGATATCGTCTATATTTTTATACGCCTTGACAATGGCCACATTCTCAATGGACATGAATTTTCTGATCCGGCTTCCCCCAAAGGCACCGGAGGTGACCAGCAAAGAATCTTCCCCTTCAACAAGAATCCGGTTCAGCCGGGCTGAGGCGGCATGAAAGGAGGTAATCCCGGGAATGGTTTCAATGTCCGCCTCAGGCATGATAATGTTCATTTTTTTGAGGACATAGCCAAAGGTGGAATAGGTCATGGGATCACCAAGGGTAAGGAAAACGGCCGTTTTCCCCTTTTCAAGTTCCGCTGCAATCTGTTTTGCGTTGTCGGTCCAGGCCTGATCCGTGGTATTTTCATCTTTAGTCATAGGGAATTTTAAGGTCTCAATCCGGGCGGCAGGAGAGATATACGGGGAGGCAATCTCCACTGCCAGGCTGTATGGATTTTTGCTTGAGGCCGCCGTAAAGATAATGTCTGCTTTTTCAATGGCCTTGACTGCCTTTACTGTTATCAGTTCCGGGTCTCCGGGACCAACCCCGATACCGTATAATTTTCCGTGTTCCGCCATTAATTTTCCTTTTGCTGATGGACCAGGGCAAATTCATTTGCCGTTTAAATTATCAGGCCGGTGTTCATTTTTTACTTAAATCCTTTAAAAATAACAAACGCCTGGTCTGCCGTTCCTGTAGGGCCAAGGTACAGCATAAAAACTTCAGCGTGGAAAGTAAAGTGCAAATCCCGATCCGCCAGGGTCAATCCTATACGGCACCTTTGGGTTTTGTGAGGGGTTAGGCTGAAGGTGGTTAGGCTAAAGGGGTGCACGATCCTAAACCCCTTCAGCCTAGATCCCTGAAAAAAAGAAAAAGGGGAAACAGGACCACCAGATATCCTGTTTCCCCCCTACAAATATGGCAACCGGTATACGCATTTATGCCATACTCCCAGGCGATAGCCTGAACCCCGGTCCGGTGTCTGGGTGACAGCCATTCCGGGAAATTAAGGTCCCCCAACCTTAACCATTTAAAAATGTTCGGCATAGCCGATACGGCAGAAAAAATATTTGCTTAACCATTGAATGCTTAAAAGGATCAGGAAGGAACCGCCTTAAGTTTCAGACGGTTTTTTGGATACGATTGGTTTCATGTGAAACTTTCATCAGGGGGTTACGGCCGGGCCGTAAAATGTACTGCACTGCAACTGCTTTCAACCCTGATTTCATGGAAAAAGACGTAAAAAAACCCATACCTGTAGAGGTATGGGAACCGTATTTTTCCACAATCATATTGATCTACCTAAATCCTCGCAAGCATCTCGATCAATGGTCCAGGCAGGTCTTCTGGCTTCCGGATCACTTTACTTCTCACGCCTTCCCCTAAGTAATTCCAGTGAAGAGTGGCTAATGTGAGTGTCATTCCCGGTTACAGCGGCGGGTCCGCTCCTGAGTTTCACAGGATTCCCTTTTAACTGCCGTACAGCACCTGAACATTGTGACATTACCTTTTTGATAAAGCTGTGTCAACAATAAAAAAAAGTCTTTCCCTGCTATTCGGGCCGGGTGCTGATCAGGCCGGTTTTTTCAAAGTGGACCGCACACCGGACCAGCTCGTTGGCGTGCTTTAAGTGAAGCTTGTCTTTTATCCGTTCCCGGTAGGTGCCAATGGTTTTGATACTTAAAAATAACCGCTCTGCAATTTCCCGGGTGGAAAAGCCCCTGCCGATCATTTTAAAGACCTGGAGTTCCCGGTCCGTCAGCCGGTCAATGGGAGATTTTTCCCGGGTTTCCTGGGGTTGGGAAATGTTTGAAAGGATATGCTCTTTAACCTTTTCATTGAGATAAACTTTGCCTTCCAGAACTTTGTGGATGGCGGTAACCACGGATTCCATGGCCTCCTGTTTCATGATATATCCCCTGGCCCCGGCCGCAAGGGAGCGCTGGGCATACAGGTATTCATCGTGCATGGAGAGAACCAGAACCGGGATCTGGCTGTGATGCTGCTTGACATATTTGACCAGATCAATGCCGTCTGACGATTTTAAGGTGATATCGGCAATGATCAGGTCCGGCCCCATGGTTTCGATTTCTTTGATGGCCGGCGTGACGTCTTTGGCGCTGCCAAAGGCCTCCAGATCGTCTTCCTGGTTGATCAGTTCGGCAAGGCCGAGCCGGAAAATCGGATGATCTTCCACCAGCAGTATTTTCTTTTTAGCGAGCATAAGGCAAAGGTACCATTTTTAAAGGATAAATGCCATTAGGAAATGTCCGGAGATGCCGGCATCGTAAGTTTAACCATGGTGCCGGTCTCTTTTCCCGCGGAAATCATAATGGCTGCGCCTATGATTTTGGCCCTGTAATTCATGATTCTCAGTCCCATGCCGGTTGTTTTCTTGGCATGGTCTATACCGATTCCGTTATCGGTCACGCTCAGGCCTAACTGGTCGTTTTCGGTTTCAACCAGGATGCTGACCCGGTCGGCTTTGCCGTGCCGGATGGCGTTCCTGACCGCTTCTCCGGCGATATGGTAAAGGTTGATGATCACCATGTGGTTGTCCATTTTAACACCGTTTTTCACCTCAAGGGTGCAGTTAATCCGGTGGATGGAGCGGGTCTGTTCGGCCAGTTCCTCCAGGGAAGGGGCCAGCCCCTGGTAGCAATAAACCGGACACAGCCCCCTGGCCAGTCTTCGGGTTTTAGAGATGGCCTCTTTGATCAGTTCCGATATCCGGTCGGAAAACAGGGCCGCATCCGGGAAATCCGTTTCAATCTTTTTTTTCATGACCTTGACCAGCCCTTCAATGCCGATGAGGTGGGGGCAAAGGTCATCGTGAAGGTCGTTGCCAATGGCCTGGCGCTCCCGTTCTCCGGTTTCCATGATGGCCTTTTCAAGGCGCTTTACTTCAGAGACATCCCGGTGAATAATGACAGTTCCCAGAGGCTTTCCGTCCTTATCCCGGTATACGGATCCCCGGGTTATCACATCAATGAGGCGGCCGTCCTTTGCCTTCCGTTTGGTCTCAAGCAAATGGCCCGTATTCCCTTCTAAGATGGCGGCAATGCCGTCCATGCTTTCTTTCCAGTGGGCCCGGGGAACAAAATGGTCCATTTTTTTGCCCAGGCTTTGCATCAGGGTAAACCCGAAAACCTGGGTAAAGGCCGGATTCAAATAGGTTACTTTTCCGTCCATATCATATACAATAATGGGATCGGGAACTGCCCCCATGACGGAGCGGTACTTTTCTTCACTTTCTTTAAGGGCTTCCTGGGTTTGGTGCCGTTCTTTAATTTCCGATTGAAGCTTTTTATCATAGGCTTGGAGCCGGTCCATAAAGGAGTTGTAATAATGGGTCAGCTGCCCGATTTCATCCTTGGAATCCATCTGGATTTCCCGGTTGGAGAATCCGGCGGCTATGTCCTGGCTGAACCGTTTCATCAAGGTTTGCAAGGGGCTGGTAATGGTGGAACTTAACAAGGTGCTGACCGGCAAAAACACGGCAATGGCCGCAAGCCCGACAATCACAATAAGGTCTTTTATGGTCTGAAGCGGCGCATAAAATTCATCTAAATAAGAAGAACAGGCCACAAACCACTCATATTCAGGAATAAAGTTAAAGGCGACCAGTTTTTTACGATGAAGTTTTTCTCCGGGATTTTTCCACGAATAGATAAGCTTGCCGTTTTTTATTTTCATCATTTCCAGAAAAAAATCATTGGAAAACCGGTTGTCCTCAAGCACGTTGACCCCGGTAAGTTCGGGATGAATAATCACATTGCCCTTTGTATCCATCACATAGCTGTAACCGGTTTTTCCAAACTTCAAACTTAAGATGCTTTCTTTAAAATCATTGATATCCACCAGTTTAGAAAATTCTTTTCGATAAGAGGATACCGTGATCATCCAGTCCCAGGGTTCAAAATAAAACAGATAAAGGGCTTTGGGCCGGGGCACTTTGTCATCGGGGTTCTTCCACTGGTATTCGATATATCCGGTTTTTTTGGCAATCATCTCCTGGACAAAATTATGGTCTGATATATCGAGCCCCTCCAATTGCTTTTTGGGGTGTTTGAGCACCCTTCCGGAGCCGTCCAGAATGCAGATATACCCGTTGGTGCCGATTTTCTGGCAGAAAATGATGTCAACAGCACGGGCTTTGGCTTCTTCCAGGCTGATCTGTCCAGATCTGGCCTGGTCGTAAAGCCGGGCAATGATTTCATAATTTTTTTCAGCCACGGCCCGGAGGCGATTTTTTATGGAAACACTGACGGCTGTTTTGACGTTGTTGAGAATGGCCGACGCAGAATTTTTCAGCTCGCTTTCAATGTTGTGCTCTACGGTTTTCTTAACAATAGTATAGATGGCTATGCTGGAAAGGGTCATGATCACCATGAAACAGGCACTGTAAATAAAGAGCAGCTTGTACCGGATGGGAAAATTTTTAATTAAACGAAACGGGTTCATGGCGTGTCCTTGAAAAAAAATAATGCTAAAAAAAGCATTCCCTTGAACGGTTTTCTTTGGCGACGATCTTACTATACCATTTTGAGCGATACAAATTTTAAAGCTAACAATAGGATTTTATAAAACCGTCAGGGTTTGTCAATGGTGAAATTTTATACCCCATTGATTGACATTTTATGATTCATCCAAAGATTAACCCCAGAGAAGAAGTGCCGTTGTCCGGTATGGGGCATTACGTTTGTTTACGGAGAAGAAAGGTGACGGAAAAAGAATTTGATTTTTGGCAGGACCATTCGCTGAATTATTTGAACATGGCCTTTTCCCATGACCGGCAGGAAAGAATTGAAAATCCGGACGGGTATGGAAAACGGACCGGGGACTGCGGTGACACGGTGGAGTTCTTTTTGCAAATGAAAGATCAACTGATCCAAAGTGCGTCTTACGATATTCAAGGATGCATGAACACCAATGCCAGCGCCGCCGCCTTGGCCCAGATGGTTGAAGGAAAGGATATGGCATCTGCCTGGACAATTACAGACCAGACCATCATTGAATTTTTAAAAACCCTTCCCGAAGACAACCACCATTGTGCCGAACTGGCGGTGGGCGCATTTTATCTGGCCCTTTCCGATTATGAAAAAAAAGGCCGCCGGAACAAGCCCTGATTCCATCCGGTGTTACGCATAAAAATTATCCGCCATTCTCCAAAAAGCCGTGTTCATTTGCAACGAACCATAGGGCGCCCCTTAAATGCGCGAAGATGGGGCACTGCTGACAGGGCAATCGCATGTAAAAAAACAATCCACCCTGGAATGGGAAATAAGGAGAGTCTCCAAAATAATGGACTTGGGACTTGGGATATGGGACTTGGGGATTGCAGTATCCACGGCCTTACCCAAGTCCCCATTTTATACATTATTATCCTTATCATCAAAATTGATATCACCGGCAGGCAAGTTACGTGCGATCACCCTGGCACTGCTGAACAGTTACATTTTTTTTAAATGGTATGTGTGATATGTTGGCTGAACTGATTTGTAAATAATCAATTAAAGGATATGATGTATATGTTTATAACGATCTGTAAATACAAAAATTTTATCAAAAAAGATTTGCACTTATGGACCAGCGCCGTTCTGGTTGGTTTGATATTGATGGGACCCTGTGGGACCCTGTGGGCCGAATCCGGGGAATCCTCACCGACCCTGGAAACTTCAACTGCCGACACATCCCGGCCCCCTAAGGTTGAAACCCCGGACAGCACCTCGATGGATATGCTTTTGTCCATTCTTGAACTGAAAAAAAGCCTTGAAAATCGAATTTCCCAGAAAAAAACCCAGTTGGGGAACAGTTCATCTGAAACGGAAAAGGCGGAACTCACCGAAGAACTGGCCAAGCTTGATGAAGCCCTGGCCGGCGCTAACACGGATTTTGAACGGATCGCCACCGGCATTGACATCGGGATTTTTGCCCAGAAAAAAGAAGAAAAATTCAATTGGGAAGATGAGCTGGTTTCTCTGGTGGAACCGGGAATCATGGAACTCAAACAACTCACGGCCAGGGCCCGGCACAAAACCAAGCTCAAAGATCAGATCGCCTATTATGAATCAGCCCTTCCCGTGGCCACCAAGGCCGGTGAAAATCTTAAAACCATGATCGAAAAGGCCAATGACAAAGAACTCAAAGACAGCCTTCAGGCCCTGGTGCCCGAGTGGGAGGGGGTGCAAAGCCAGGTTAAAAGCAAGCTTGAAGTCATTCAGATGGAGTTAAACAAAATAGAGGCCAAAGACCAGTCTTTGCTGGAATCCGGCCAGACCTCCATTAAAAAGTTTTTCCGCACCCGGGGACTTTTTCTTTTAATTGCCGTGCTGGCCTGCGTTTGTCTGGTGCTTTTTTTAAGGTTCCTTCACCGAAAAGTGATCGCTGTGGTGCCCGGGTATTCAAAAAAGTACCAGCCCTTTCATGTCAAAGCCATCGGCCTGTTTTTCAGTGTTCTGACCCTGGTCATGTCCATTTTTGTCCTGATCCTTGTGTTTTACCTGTTTGAGGACTGGGTGCTGCTTTCTTTGGTGATTCTATTGCTGGCGGGGCTTATATGGACGGCCAAAAACACCTTGCCCGGATACGTGGACCAGGCCCGGCTCATTCTCAACATCGGGCCTGTCCGGGAGGGAGAGCGGGTGGTCCTCAACGGTATTCCCTGGCTGGTCAAAAATATCAACATGTATTCCGCTCTGGAAAATCCGGACCTGGATATAACCCTCAGGGTGCCCATTGCCGAGTTAATGGACAAGACCTCCCGGGAATTCAAGTCCTATGAACCCTGGTTTCCCTGCCGGAAAGACGACTGGGTGATTCTTTCCGACGGTATAAGGGGGTGTGTCACCAGCCTGTCCCATGAAATGGTGGAGCTGGTCCAGCGCGGCGGCGCCCGGAAAACGTACCAGACCGGGGATTTTCTATCTCTAGCGCCTTTAAATCTTTCGGCGAATTTTAGGATAAAGGTGCTGTTTGGGATTTCCTATGATCTTCAGGCCGAATCCACGGGCCGGATTTTAGAAATTCTGGACCAGACCATTAAAAAACGAATCCAGGAGGAAGGGTATGAAGATTCCCTCCTCAACCTTCGGGTTGAATTCGCCCAGGCCGGCGGGTCATCCCTTGATTTTGTCGTGATTTCAGACTTTAAAGGGGACATGGCACCGTTGTACAACCGGCTTAACCGGGCCATTCAAAGATGGTGCGTGGATGCCTGCACGGAAAACAACTGGGAAATTCCCTTTCCCCAGCTTACGGTCCATAAATGCAGGGAATTAGACTGAAGGCTGAAGGGGCTTAGGGCTGCGCATCCCTTCAGCCTAACCACCTTCAGCCTAATTACCATTTTTATTAAATTTACTAACGATGTCCAAATATCCTGCCTGATTATAAATGGGGTTACCCTGGAATAATATGCGCAGGGGTAGATTTGTTCGGCGAAATAATGTAGGTATGGTAGGAAAAAATTAATAAAAAAAACCGATATGAAAGCGGAAAAAAACATATTTGCGGAGATTAAAAACTCCGGTAATTTTCCCAAGCTGCCCCAGGTGATGGTTAAGCTGCTCAAGGCCTGCAATGATGAGCAGTCCGACACCCGGGATGTCACCGAGATTATTTCCACGGATCCGGGACTGGTATCCAAAATGCTTCAGGTGATCGGTTCCGTCTATGCCAATCTGCCCGGAGAGGTGAAAACCATTAAAGACGCCGTGGTCTATCTTGGCCTGGACACCATTAAGAATATGGCCATTTCATCATCGGCCATGCATTTTTTCAAGCTGATCAACGTGCCGCCCGGGTTTGATATGAACCGGTTCTGGCTTCATTCTTATAAGTGCGGACTTCTGGCCCAGCAACTGGCACGGGAATACAACCTGCCCAATGAAGATGAATTTTTCCTGGCAGGCCTTCTCCATGATATCGGCCGGCTGGTTTTGATCCAGACAGACCCCGAGGCCTATGAAACCATTATCAGCACCACATCTGACGAGACCCGGATTCAGGCCATGGAAATGGAAATTTTCGGGGCCGATACCCCCCGGATCAGTGCCTGGTTTTTCCGACAGTGGAATTTGAACCCCATTGTTTCCGGAGCGGTTCTGTTCATTAATGAACCCGTGGAAAAAATTCAAGGGGAGCTGGCCCAGATCAAGGCGGTTTATCTGGCCAATATTCTGGCCGATCCGTCAGGCCGTGACCGGATACCGGAACTGGCCGAATTTTCAGACCTGTCCCAGGATATTCTCAATGAAATGACCTACAAAGTTGAGCAGGAGGCCGATGAAATGGCCGAGACCCTTGGGATAAAGGGCGGCCCGGAAACGGCTCAGGCCCAGGATGATGCCATTGGCGGCGAAATCAAGGATTATTCCCTGCTTTACGGCACCCTGGACAACCTGCTTAAGGCCCGGGATCTTGACGGGATCATGGAGATTGCCCAGAACGGGCTGAAGATTATGTTTAATGTCGGCCGGGTATTTTTCTTTTTTCCCGATGAAAGACAAGGGCAGATTACCGGCGACTGCTCCCCAAAGGACCGGCTGTATAAAATTATTAAAAGCATTGCCCTGCCCATGTCCAACAAGACCAGCCTGCTGGTTGAGTCCGTAAAAACCAACAAAATTCAATCCAGTTTTATGGTTCGGGATCGAAAAATTCAGGCCATGTCCGATACCCAGATCATCCGTTTGCTGGAAACCGAGGGGATGATCTGCATCCCTGTAAGTTCCCCCCAAAAGGTGGTCTGCCTGATCGTGGCCGGTGTGAGCCAGACCGAGGCCGGCCGGATGTACCGGGATCAGGGGATGCTGGACCTGTTTTCACGGCAGGTGGGGGTCTGCATGGAAAACCTGTTTTTTCATCAGGAGTATGCCGCCAATATCAGCCAGAAGAAAATGGAAGCATATGCCATTTTAACGGATCGGGTGGTCCATGAAATCAACAACCCCATTGCCATCATCAAGAACTACCTGGAATCCCTGCGCATGAGGCTGCCGGACAAACATCCGGCCCAGGAAGAGCTGTCCGTGGTGGGGGAGGAAATGAACCGGGTGGCAGCGCTGCTTGAAGATCTGTCCGTGTTTGCCAAACCCCGGATCGGCGGGTTGGAACCCCTGGATGTGAACCGGTTTTGTTCCCGGATTTTTGAATTTTTAAACAAATCCTTTTTTATGTCGCGCCGGATTGATACGGATATGGACCTGGACCCTGAACTGCCGAAAATCAAAACAGACCGGAATGCATTAAAGCAGGTGTTGATCAATCTGCTGAAAAACAGTGCCGAAGCCATGAAAACCGGTGGAAAAATTCAGATTAAAACCAGGTTTCTGGCCGGACCTGAAAAAATTATGATAGATGAGAAGAAAAAAGATTCCGGCAGGATAGAAATTTGTATCACTGACAATGGCCCCGGAATTTCCCCCCAGATTCTAAGCCGGCTGTTTGAGCCTTATAATTCCAGCAAAAAAGGAAAGAAAAACCAGGGCTTGGGACTTGCCATAGTCCATTCCATTGTCAAAGAACTTAACGGTGACATCACCTGCGAGACCGAAGAGGGGGCAGGTACCAGTTTTTCCGTTTTTCTGCCGGTTACACCAGACGAAAAGCCTGAGAGGCTGTAGAACCAAGGATGGTTTCATTGATAAAAATGCCTAGCCAAGACAATACCAGTCTTCAGATCGGGGCCTTGTTCATGGAAGAGGGGCTGATTTCTTCAAAGGACCTGGAAAGGGCGCTCAGCGTACAGGAAAAAAGCCGGAATTCTGAAAGCCGGGAAAAACCGCGGCTGTTTGGCATGATTTTATGCGATCTGAATCTGGTGACACCGGTGGATGCCTATTATGTCCTTAAAAAGAACCATAAGCTTCTCACGGTTCAGGCCTATCTTGAGGCCGAAAATATCGTGCCCCTTGACGTGATCAGGGAATGCGCAGACCGGTCTTTGAAAAGCGGAATCCCGTTGATCAGTGTTCTGCTGGAAGAAAATGTGCTTCCCAAAAAGCAGCTGGCCCTGATTTTAGTGGATCTGTTCCGGGTCCCGTTAAGGTCCATTAGTGATTTTGTCTTTAACCAGAAAGACAGGGACAAGCTGGCCAGCCTGATCACCAAGGATGAAGCCTTAAAGAACGGGGTGATTCCGCTGCTGCTCCAGGGGAAAACCCTTTTAATCGGCATCACGGACCCGGAGAATTTTTTGTTTATCCGGGAATTAAACGAACGCTCTCCCCTTTACCGGTTTGAAACCCTGTTTATCCCCTATTCCGGATTTACCTGGTTTTACAAACTGCTGTACAATGAACCCCATATACCGGTTATGTGTGAGAATCCTTCTGATGAAGTCCCCGGGGAACTCTCCTTGCTGCTGAAGTATCAGATTGATATCAAGGACCCGGTTATTGAACAGGAAGGCGTTCTCGAACTTTGGGAGCGGTATGAGCAGCTTCGGGATCTGGTCGGCCTTGGGGGCAGAACAGACCGCCATGTGGCATTTCAAACCTTTATCATGGAAAAGCATGAGGAAATTATCCGGAAATTTCATTGCAGATCGGTTCGTTTCAGCCTGGAAAAGGACCAGGGGAAGGTTCTGATTGCCGCCTTTCCCACAGATCAGGAACAATATCTATGGCCAACGTAATTACCATTTCCAGCGGAAAGGGCGGGGTGGGCAAAACCTCCATCAGCCTGAACCTTTCATTGTCCCTTGCGTCAAAAGGCTTTAAGGTCTGCCTGTTTGACGCGGACTTAGGGCTTGCCAATGTGAATATCCTGACCGGCCTGACGCCTGAACACGGATTGGAAGAGGTCATCCATAACGGCCTTGGCATAAGGCAGATCATGATCAAAGACTTTCATGGGATTGATATTATTCCGGGAAGTTCCGGTGTTGAAAAAATGGCTGATCTGAGCCGGAAAGAGGCCGACACCCTGATCAAGGCTTTTCTGGATCTGGATGAGTATGATTATTTTTTGTTTGATACCTCGGCAGGGATTTCTGCCCAGGTCCTGTCCTTTTGCCGGGCATCCCATAAAATGATCCTGGTGGTAACGCCGGAGCCCACCTCTTTGACCGATGCCTATTCCTTGTTAAAGGTTCTGTCCAAAACCGGCCGGGTGCCGGACGTAAAAGTGATTTTAAACCAGGTAAAGACCCGGGTTATGGCGGTCAATACCTGGAAAAAATTAAAAGAAACCGTTCAACGGTTTTTAACCGTAAAAATTTCTCCTTTGGGGATTGTGGCCAAAGACCCCCATGTTTCAAAGGCGGTTATTTCCCATGTTCCCTTTGTTATTTCCTCGGCCTCATCTCCTGCAGCCAAATGCATTGCCGGCATTGCCGATAAGCTGGCCCAATCCGGCAAAGATCAGCCCGGAATCCCCATGGAGCTGTTCTGGCAGCAGTGCTTTGATGATCTGAACACGTTTGAAACGGCAGATACGGTCCCGGCCGAACCGGTTCAGAAAGATAAGGTGCCGGCAGGTCTTTTGGCCTCGCAAAATTCTGCTAAAATGGCGTTGATCACCCAGAACCTGTCCCGGATCGAAGAGCGGCTTTCAAGCCTTGTTGAGGCGGCGGCGGGCATCAAAACCCTTGTGGATGACGTGGCCCGGATCAAGGAACTGCTTTCCGGGCAAACCGGGGCCGGTGGAGAAAAAAGTCAGAAAGACACCGGGCCATTCCAATCCGAACCTTCTTTTTCCGATTCGGATCAGCCGGACCAGGCTTCAGATGCCCTGATGCCCCTGCCCAAACCCGGAAAGATTTACCTGGATTTTGATGCCTGGATGGAGAAGCGGGGAACGCGTTAATCGCTGATATTAAGTATTTTCAAACAGTTTGAAAGTTCCTGGGGCGTACCGGTATGCTTGCCTTTATCGTCTGAAAGCTTGACCGTCTCCTGCCAGCGCCGCTTGTTGTCCGGCCTTGCCCTGGACATTTTGATGACCATGTTCAACGGCTTGACCCCCACGTCATTGGTCAGGTTGGTCCCGATCCCGTAAGAGTCTTTGATTTTTCCCTTACACTCCCTGTGGATGGCAATGGCCCGGTCAACGTCCAGCCCGTCTGAAAAAACAACGGTTTTGGAAGCCGGGTCTATGTGCAGCTTTTTATAGTGGGCCAGGATCTGGTGCAAAAAGGTTACCGGATCTCCCGAATCCTGCCTCACCCCGTCAAAAAGTTTGGCATGAACGGTGTCAAACCCGGACAGGAACACGTCGGTGGTATAAGTGTCGGTCAGGGCTATGCCCAGATCGCCCTGGAAGACCCGGACCCAGGCATCCTGGGCCGTGATGTTGGCCATCTGGTAGCCGGAAAGAATGGCATGGAACATGAGCCATTCATGGGCCAGGGTCCCGATGGGGGTGATGTTGAATTTTTTGGCAAAGTGAACGTTGCTGGTCCCCACAAAGGTGTGGTTTTCAAGCTCAAGGATGTCTTTGATCAGATTTTCATGGTTGGCGGCCGAATACCGGCGCCGGGTGCCGAAATCGGCAAATTTCACCTGGTGCAGGCGCATGGTTTCGGCTTTTTTCCGGTTAATGTCCCGGATTTCCTGCCGGGTCATGGTCGGAAAGTCCATCATGGAAAAATAAATTTCGCTGATCAGGGCCATCAGGGGGATTTCCCACAATATGGTCCGGTACCATGGGCCTTTAACGGTCAGTAACAAATCAACGCCATGCTGTTCAATGCGGACTTCGCCGGGATCAAAGACGTAGGATTCAAGGAAATCCAGATAGACCGGGGTAAGAAAATAGCAGGTATCTTCCAGGTATTGTTTTTCTTCCCTGGATAAACTTAAACCCGCCATTTCGTCAACCTTTGCCCGGATCCTCTGGGCAAAGCCTTCAGGGAAGGGGGTATTTCCCCTGTTGAGGAATTTATATTCAGCCTCGGCCCGGGGATACAGCATGTGGGCGGCCTGCTGCATGGTAAATTTGTATAAGTCGTTGTCCAGAATACTCTGAATCATGTCTTCCCTTTGTTTGTTTGGAAAAATTGACCGCTGTTATACCGTTTTTACGGTGATTTGTATACAGGACCCTGGAAAAATTGCAGGGTGATCGCATGTAAAAAAATTATCCTTAATGCTTTTTATTTACATATGCATTCAAGGCCCGCCCCTCTGTGTAGTTTGGCGAAAGCCAAACCTCGGTGCCCTCTGTGGTTTAAAAACATGAAATCCCGAAGGGATTGAATTGTTCTTCGTTAACCTCCCGGTTTTTATAAATTGTGGGCTTCGCCCACTCTTTATATTTAACCACAGAGGGGCACAGAGAAACACAGAGTTTCAGTGCTGCGCACTGAAATTGCATTCGGTAAGCTTAAACAGTGGGGAAAGTTACATGCGATTGCCCTGGGAAAAATTGCCGGAAACTGGAAACGGCAGGCCGGGTCTGCGGCTATGGAACTGTATTTAATAAACCCCATTTATCTATAAAATTAAAAATGCCCCGTATCGGGAACCATCAGGACATCCGGATCAGGTTCAGATGCCATTGAGGCCAATGACAGCGAAACTTTCGGAGAGGATGCTTCAGCCATTTACAGCAAAGGGCCGGCAACTATTGATATGGCCGGCAATATATCCACTTGGGGGGATTACACCCGCAGCATATACAGCCGCGGCACAGGCACAATCAATGTATCAGGGACGATAAACCATGAGGGGTTCGGCGGAGCCGGAATCGTCGCTCATTACGCAGATGAGGTCAATATTTCAGGTAATATAAATGTAACCGGAAACAGTTTCGGGATTTATGCCCAAGATGTAACATCCATTACCGTTTCAGGATTAATTGAAACCGACGGCAATTGTGCGATTGTTACAGAACAAACCGAAGAGATCAATATCTCAGGCAGTATCAAAACCCATGGCACTTATGGCTACGCCGTTGATACGGCCGACAGGATTAATATATCCGGTAGTATTGAAACCGATGGGAAAGAGGGCCATGGCCTAAACGCCGGTAGTTCTTCCGCTTCGGTCTCCGGAAGCATCTCCACATGGGGTGAGGGAGGCCATGCGATTTACGCGGGAACCAACGCATCCGTTACCCTTTCCGGGTATGCCGGCACATCCGGAAGCCAGGCGCATGCCCTGTCTGCGGAAAACAATGATATCATTAATGTATCCGGAATCATTGAAACCTCAGGCGAGGCCGCCGACGGGATCCGGCTTAACGGCGGCGGTAATGTCGTCTACCTTACCGGTTCCCTCTCCTCTTCCGGTTCAGGCGGATATGCGCTGAACTCCAACGTTCCTGTCTATATCCTCTGGCCTGTTGGCTTCATTCTGCCGGAAACAGAAGAAGACGAAATTCTGGAACCACAGGAGTACGACTCCCAAAACGTGGTACACCTGTTGAACGGTGCATCTGTATATGGCGGCATTGTCAACAGCACCGCCACCGAAAATAATTCATTCCTGACGTTTGGTTATGCCGCAAACATGGATGGAACGGCAGACCTTTCCGACGTGGATCAGCAATTCAGCCTGACCATGAACGACAGCATCACATCAACCTTAGCCGACGGCTGGAACGGATATTTTGCCGGCGGCATCACGACGCTCAAAGGGTCAATCAATCAATTTTCTGACCTCTTCATTGGCAGCAGCACCTTTGACGGCACCCAGATACCCGATGGCAGCGGCGGCAAAACCACGCTGGATGCCTTGGACGGGCCGGGGGCCCACCTCCAGGTTACCCAGGCCATCTCCACCACAGGCAAAATGGCTGTGGGAAAGAGAAGCTCCTATACGCTTTCGGGCACCCACACCCATACCGGCGGGGATATCCAGATAGACGGGACCCTGGCCCTGGAATCCGGTACTTTTGACAACAGCGGCAGCGCCATTGTCAACACCGGGCGGATTACCGGTAATGGAGACATCACAGCCACTACTCTCTCCAACGCCGGTGAAATGGAATTCACTGAAGGCCGGTCAACCATCCGGGGCAACACAGCCAACGTGGGCACCATCCTCAGCAACGGCGGCGAGGTCCATTTTGAAGGAGACTATCTGGAACAAGGCACATTTTACAGCAACCATGGTGACACCTGGCTGGATAATATTACAGTGGATGAAAACGGCGCCCTTATCGCCGGCGAGTCCGGCCAGGATGCGTTGGAACGTTTTTTCATTGCCGGTGATTTTGCCAATTACAGCACCCGGAACACCGAGTGGGACACCATCAACGCCATGCTGGTTTTCACAGGAAGTATAAACGGAAACCATAACTTTTTCCTGGCAGGCCTGGAGACAGAGTCGGCCCTTGACGGATTTAGCGATAATTTTGCCTGGGGATACACAGACCTTGGTGATGATGTAGATATGCTTTTTCTTTTAGACGGTAATGAACAGAATAAAGGCACGGCTTTTTACACGGAGATCATTACCGGCATCAAATTTGACGATCAGGGCCGGATCATAAATGTCTGTGGCGATATGAACATTTATTATCTGGCAGACCTTTCTGAAAACAACTACCTTGGCGGCATTTCATACGACTTTGCCGCAGGCTCGGGCAAACTTATTGCGGTTTCAGGGGGGGCCGCCGCCGTCCCCCTGCCTGGAAGTCTGACAATCCTGCTCTCAGGTCTCCTGGCCGTTGTATGGGCAAAAGAGATCAATCTTTGACCATCGTCTTTGTTTTGTCATAACAACACCTTAAAGATTCAAATATTTCAATCCGGTTTTCTGGTGGACAGGCTCTCTAACATCAGCTTCAGCTTTGTCCCCAAGATAAACATCAAACATGGAACAGCCGTGTTTTGCCTTATGCCTTTTTTTCGTGTATTTTAACCGGTATGGCGTTAGCATAAATAGTGTCGCAACGACTTAAGGATCAGGGCTTTTTTCCCGCCTTTTCCCCAGGCCGTTTACCTTGGGCAGATTGGAAGATTAAAGATGAAGATTGGTAATTTCGAAATTTTAGAAATACTTGAAAATAAAGCGTATAAAGCTGTTTATCTGGCCCGGGACACAGGGGCGGGGGACCCGTTTTTCGTCCATGAGCATCTGGATGCCAAGATGGCAGACCATGAGCAGTTGATATCCCGGTGCCTTTCCGGCTGCCCTGTGGACCAGTTTGTTGACGCCGTTAAACATGAAGGAAAAACGTTGCTGGTTCAACCCCCTTACAAAGGGGTTACTCCGGATGTCTATTTTAATGAAGCGTCTTTGTTGGCAGATAAATTATTTTTTGTCCGGTCTTTGCTGGCCATTCTCAAGGATATCCATGACAAAGGGGTTATCTTTAACAACCTTTCCTTTGCCAATATCACCATCGACCAGAACAAAAAGATCATGCTCCACGACCTGGTGGCGGCGGCCCTTTCGGGAAAAGAAAAGTCCCCGGGGTTCAGCCATATTTTTCAGCCCCATTTCGTGGCCCCGGAGCGGACCGATAAGGTGGCGGGAAGTGCCTCATTCAGCAGTGATTATTATGCCTTTGGCGTGCTGCTGTACTGGCTTTTAACCGGGAGGCTGCCCTTTGAGGACCCGGACATGGCCGCATTGATTTCCCTGCATGTGGCCGGCCGGCCGAAAAGCCCTGTTTGCGTAAATCCCGATATCCCTGAGAATTTGTCGCGGATAACGGAAAAACTTTTGGAAAAGGAGCCGGCCCAGAGATACAAATCCATTGACGGCATTTTATACGATTTGAAGCATTATGATGACCCGGGGTTTGAACCGGCCAGCATGGACAGGGATTTAAAATTTAAGGTGTCCGGAAAAATTTACGGCAGGCAACCGGAAACCGGCCGGCTGCAGAAGGCCGTTGAACAGATCAGGGAAGAAAAGATCCGCCTTGTAACCATTGCCGGGCATGCCGGTGTCGGAAAGTCAACCATTGTTCAGGCCTTTCAAAAATCCCTTGCACCTGGCCAATGCCGGTTTATCGCCGGAAAATTTCAGCAGTACAAAAAAGATATTCCCTATTTTGCCATTGTAGAGGCCTTTGATGAATTTTTTGACATGCTGCTTTTATCGGATCAAAAGACCCTGGATGATTTCCAGCAGTCCTTTGAAAACACCATTGCAGATCAGGGAATGATTCTGACATTGGTGTTTCCCAGACTTGAAATGATTGTCGGCCGGCAGGAAACCATTGAGACATATGTGGGCGAAGAGGCCGAGCATCGGTTCGCCTATGTATTTTTAAAATTGATCCGGATGGTGGCTACCCGGGAACGGCCCCTGGTCCTTTTTCTTGACGACATGCAGTGGGCCGATCTGGTGTCACTGAATTTGCTGCGCGCTGTTTTTCAGAATTCAAAGGGATTTTTGCTGGTGGTTTTGTGCTACCGCGCCACCGAAGTGGACCCGCACCATCCCTTTCACCGGCTGCTTGATGATGTTCACCGGTATGAGATTCCCTTTGAGGAGATCCGGGTTGATGATTTGCAGCCCGGTGATGTGTCTGAGTTGATAGCCGACAGCATGGGCTGCGAAAACCAGGCGCTCAGCCACATGGTATTTGAGAAAACCCATGGGAATCCTTTTTTTGTCCATCAGCTGTTGGCCGGAATGGCGGATCAGGGGTATTTTGAGTGGGATGCAGCAGGAAAAAACTGGTCAGTGGATTTAGACCGGGTGGCTGCCCTGAAAGTTTCAAAAAATGTGGTGGCCCTGATGCAGACAAGGCTGCGCCGCCTGCCCGGAAACGTTATTGATCTGATGAAAGTCATCGGCGCCGTCGGCCACAACGCCGATCTGGATGTCCTGTCCATTGTCACCGGTAAACCCATCAATGAGATTTTACAACTTTTAAAAATACCCTTTGAACATGGCCTGGTATCCTTAAAGCAGCCGCGTGTCTACTTCACCCATGATAAAATTCAGCAGGCCTGTTACCAGTTGAACCCGGCCGGTGATTTGCCCGGCCTGCATTTTGCCATCGCAGTCACCCTGATGGCCCATAAACGCATGGACACGCCGGAGGATATGTTTAATCTGGCAGGCCACCTGGATAAAGGGTTTGAATTGATTGTTGGAAATCTCGAACCCTATATCGGCATCTACATGGCGGCGGCGCTGAAGAGCAAAGAAATTTCCGCCTACAAGGCATTCCTGCATTATGTGGACCAGGCCATGGGGTTGCTAAATGATGCCCTGCCTGAGCCAATCCGGTTCAGGGTATACCGCCAGTATCATATTGCCCTTTACCTGAACAGTTTATTTGATGAGGCCGATACTTTTTTTTACGACAAGCTGGCCGGGTATAAAGACCCGCTTTTGCTCAGGGAAAATTATTTTTCCAAAGTGTCCCAGGACAGCATGCGTAAAAATTATCGGCAGGCGGTTGAGTTCGGCATGTCCATTATTAAAACCGTGGGGGTTCAGTTGAGCATGGATCCCGGGATAGCGGACCTGGGCCGTGAACTGGAGAAGACAGAGCGCCTGCTGGCCCAGGCCGGGATAAAAAATATTCATGAGCTAAGTGATATTGAACAAAAAAACAGTGATGAGATGCAGGTGATATGTGAGGTCATTATGGCCATGCTGCCGGCGTCTTTTTTTTATAACCCCCATGTCCTAGCGGACACAACGAAGCATGAAACACTTGCAAATTTTGAAAAAAGGTCATAGCTATCAATTTTTTTTTCGACCAAGAAAAATATAAGGAGATAGCTATGACCAAGGGATCAAAAAATAGCACATTAATCCAAATTGTTCACCCAATTTGTTGTGGTTTGGATGTTCACAAAGACAAAATTTCAGCCTGTTTAATCACTGTTGATGGTAATGGGAAAGAACAGCATAAGATTCGAGAATTTTCATCATTTACTCAAGATTTGCAAAAAATGAAAATGTGGTTGATTGAAAACAGCTGTCCTGTAGTGGCAATGGAAAGTACCGGGGTATATTGGCATCCGGTTTATAACACCATTGAAGGTACGATGGAGGTTGTTTTGGTGAATGCCAGGCATATTAAAAATGTTCCAGGCAGAAAAACAGACATCTGTGACAGTAAATGGCTTGCAGGACTGCTTCGTCATGGGTTGGTAAAAGGTAGTTTTATTCCCCCTGAACATGTTCGTGAATGGCGTGAGTTAAGCCGATTACGAAAAACATATACAGAATCTCTGGCTGATTATAAGCGACGTGTTCATAAATTATTTATCACGGCAAATATTAAAATTGATTCTGTTGTTTCTGATTTGTTCGGGCTTACCGGTTTGAATCTCATTGATTTGTTATGCAAAAACGGTGAAGTGACTTTGGAAAAGGTCCAGGAATGCACAAAAGGAGGGCTTAAAAAGAAAATTCCTGAATTATATTTAAGCCTCCATGGATATTTTAAAGATCATCATCGATTCCAACTGATTGGCATGATGGAGGCCATTGAGATGTTTCAAAAACAGATTGAACAAATTGATGATAGATTGGAATTACTTACCCTCGACTATGAAAATTTACTGAAAAGGTTAGATGAAGTTCCCGGGATCGATAAAAAGTCAGCGCAATCCATTCTTGGAGAAGTCGGGGTCACATTGAATGAGTTTGAAAGCATGTCTGCTTTTGTTGCATGGGCCGGATTGTGCCCGGGAAACAATGAAAGCGCGGGTAAAAGGAAAAGCGGCCGGAACGCGGTTCGAAATCATCCATTCAAAACGATTTTAGTGCAGGCTGCATGGGCTGCAATTAAAAAGAAGGGCTCGTACTACAAGGCCAAATATTATAAGCTGAAGTCAAGGCGGGGTGCCAGAAAAGCGATTGTTGCCATAGCCCACAGGATAGCAAAAGCTATTTACAGCATCATCAAAAACGGGGACATTTATAAAGACCTTGGCGAGGACTATTTAAGCAAACCCAATAAGCAAAGAATGTTGAAGAATTTGGCAAGAAAGGCGGATGAATTAGGAATGAAACTTGTACCGTGTGAAAGCTGAATAACTTAGCAACATGTTTTGTACCGATATTGTTTAGAGGCGTACAACAGATAAATTGATTATTGACTCAGTAATAAAAAGTCGGATGTTGAAATGAAGCCTTAGAGCGCGAATATAACATGACTGGTCGGTTTTTTGCACAACGAACTGTTAGTCCCCACCAGGGGAACTACGTATATAAAACTTATTTAAGTAAACTGACCACTACTGATGATTTAAGAAACTATCTTCTGTGCTTGAGATATTAACCAAACGGGAAATATTATCGATTGGATATTAAAAAATTGTAACGCTAATCAAAATGTTTTGGGGCAAACCCATAAACCAACGGAATTCTATTCCCTTTTTACGGGGTAGTGTTTCATATAAAATCCGAAGATCTCCTGCCTGCTGTTTTTCACCACGGTGAAGCAGGCCCTGCGCAACGGTGTTTTGGAGGATATGGCCTATGCCCTGGCCGTGGCCTCCACCCCGTATATTCTGATTCGAAACGATTACCAGGCCGCTTTCAGGTACTGCCAGTATGCCATTCAGGTGGCTGCGGGCAATAAACGGGCTCTGGGCAATGCCAAGCATATCCTTGTTCTGGTTTCCTGGCACTGGTGCAACCCCATCAAAGATGATACGGCCCTGGAAATTGCCTGGGATGCGCATCATCTGCTGATACAGGGCGGTGATATCCAGATGGCGGGCTATACGCTATACGATACGGTGTCCTATCTGTGGGAACGTGGCGATCCCCTCGACAGGGTCCTGGCCGAGGCTGAAAAGGCCATGGAATTTAACCGGAAGACCCAGAACCTTCACGGCACCGCCGTCGTTTATCCCTATTCCCAGATAGTGAAAACCCTTATGGCAGAGGAGGGCGAATATTTAACCTTTTGCCGGGAAGGATTCAGCGAAGACGATTTTATCCGCCAAAACCAGGCCAACGCCATGGGGCTTTGCTTTTTGCACATTTTTAAAATGCAGACGGCCTATCTGTTCGGTGATGTTGAAAAGGCCTATGAGCTGGGCCTTGAAGCTGAAAAACGGTTTATTTTCATTACCAGTTTCCTGGCTGCCCAGACCGGTCTGTTTTATTTGGGCTTAAGCGCCTGCGCGGTATTGAATCCTGCCGATAAAAAATGGGAAACCGTGACCCGGGCCCGTGACCAGATGCAGCAGTGGAGCCAGGGGGCCCCGGAAAATTTTAAGCACAAACTGCATTTGCTTGAGGCTGAAATCGCCCGGAAACAAAAGGATATTGCCCTGGCCGTCCGGTGCTATATGCAGGCGCTCCTGGCCGCCCGCCAAAACCGGTTTCTCCATGAAAACGCCTTAATTTGTGAACGGTTTTCCTCGTTCTGGGAGGAACAGGACAATGCGGAATTAGCAGAGTATTATGCCAAAGAAGCCTTTCATGCCTATGAGCTATGGGGCGCCAAAAGAAAATGTGCCCAGCTTCGCAGCAGACACCATACGGTCTATTTTGAAAGCCAGTTTCAGGATCTTGATCTGTTGAGCGTTATCAACGCCCAGAATATCCTGGCCCAGGAAACCAATATTGAAAAACTGCTCAAACAGATGATGCAGGTGCTTCTTGAGGTCTCCGGGGCGGAACGGGGCTTTTTGATTTTAAAGGATACCCAGTGGGCCGTTGAAGCGTTTAAAAATACCCGGGGAGAAGAATTTTACCTGGAAAGCCGGCCCTTGAGCCGGGACATGTTGTCTGTGGATATGGTCAATTACGTGATCAGAACCGGCCAGTCCGCCCGGATTGACCAGTTTTCCATTCACCTGGAAGATGATTATTTAAACCGGGTTAAACCCCAGTCCCTGATCATCCTGCCCGCGGTGGTCAGTTCCAGAACTATTGCGGTCATTTACCTGGAGCATACGCGGATTAAAAACATGTTCTCATTGAACAAACAGGAAACCATCAAGCTGCTGTCCACCCAGATTGCCATCTCCTTGAACAATGCCAAAATTTACAATCAGCTGGAGCAGCGGGTTCAGGAAAGAACCCGTAAGCTGGCCGCCCAGAACGAAGCCCTGGCCATTGCCCGGAAAAAAGCCGAACAAGCCAATGCGGCCAAATCTGAATTTTTAAGCAACATGAGCCATGAGCTTCGCACCCCGTTGAACGCCGTGACCGGCTTCAGTGAGCTGCTCACCACCATGGTGTCGGACCCCCGGCAGAAAAGCTACCTGGAGGCCATTAAAACGTCGGGCCGGAACCTGTTGACCCTGATCAATGATATCCTTGACCTGTCCAAGATTGAGGCCGGTAAAATTGCCATTACCTATGCCCCGGTCAAGCTTGAGACCATATTCATGGAGATCCAGCAGATCTTCAAAATAAAATGCGAAGTTAAGAAGTTAACCTTTCTGACCCATCTTTCAACCGATTTGCCGGATTGGCTGTATCTGGATGAGATCCGGATCAGGCAGATTTTATTCAATCTGGTAGGCAATGCCGTCAAATTTACCCAGACCGGCGGTGTGACCTTATCGGCGGGGTTTATGGGTAAAGAACGGGGAAAGGGGAGGTTAACCATATCCGTGGAAGATACCGGCATCGGCATCTCCAAAGAAGAACAGGACAATGTTTTTAAAGCCTTTGAGCAGGCAGATAAGCACGATACCGCCAAATACGGGGGAACCGGTTTGGGGCTCGCCATCACCCGGCGGCTGGTGGAACTGATGGACGGGCAGATTTTTGTGTCCAGTACCATGGGTAAGGGCAGCCGGTTTGATGTTGAGTTCGCCGTTGTGGGAATCGCATCTTCCTTCTCTGAAGCTTTTGAAACCAACACTCTCTCATTTGAGAATATCGCCTTTGATCCCGTAAAGGTCCTGGTGGTGGATGATGTTGAATCCAACCGGATATTGTTAAAGGAAACCCTGTCCAAGGTAAGCCTTGAGGTGATCACCGCAGCCAACGGCCATGAAGGCATACTGCTGGCCATTGAATACAAGCCCCGGCTGATTTTACTGGACATCAGGATGCCGCTTCTCAATGGCTTTGAAGCGTTGGATTTCCTCAAAAAAGTTGAGGATACCGCTCATATTCCCATTATTGCCATGACAGCAGCACCTACCCGGGAAGAAAAGGCATCTGTTCTTGAGTACGGGTTTGACGGATATGTGGCAAAGCCCATTCATTTTGACCGGCTGATATCTGAAATCGCCCCCCACTTGGCCTATACGGTGAAGGAAAAAAAGCCGGCTGGTGTACCCGCCCCCCATGGGCTTCTCAACGTAACACCGGATCAGCCGGACGTATTGTGCCGGCACTTAAAAGATGACGTTCTGCCCCGGTTTTATACCCTTAAAAAAGTTTTTACCGCAAATGAGTTTAAACAGCTTGGAGAATCCCTTGATCAATTGGGCCGCCAGTTCCATATCGAGCCGCTTTCCCGGTACGGATCTCACATGCTGGCACTTTTAAGTGCCTTTGATATTAAACAGATGGATGAGTGCCTGGCGGGCTACTCACAAATGATTGAAACATTTATCCGAAATCTGGAGACGTCTGATGGATGAAAAATTACCGTTGATTCTGGTCGTTGATGATAACCCGGAAAATATACAATACCTTGGCAATTTACTGATGGCCAACGGCTATGAGGTGGGGGTGGCCCAGAACGGTGTCGTTGCACTGGACTTTTGCGCCCTGCGGCTTCCGGATCTTATTTTACTGGATGTGATGATGCCTGAAATGGATGGCTATGAGTTTTGCACCCAGTTAAAAGCAGACCTGGGCACCAGCCATATACCGGTTATCTTTTTGACCGCCAAAACCCAGACCCAGGATATTGTCAACGGGTTTGAGGCCGGCGGCGTCGATTATGTGTCCAAGCCCTTTATATCCGCTGAGCTGCTGGCCCGGGTGAAGACCCACGTGGAAATGAAGCAGTTAAGGCATTTGATTCCCATTTGTTCAGTGTGCAAAAAAGTAAGGGATTATGAAGGGCAGTGGCATGATATGGAAACCTACGTCAGAAAATACTCTGATTCCAGATTCAGCCATGGCATGTGTTCAGAATGCGGCGATAAAATGTATGGCCATGAATCATGGTATAACGGGAAGAAAAAAGATTAGGATGAGTGATTTTTATGGTCATTAGCCCGGGAAAACCTGCCGGTTTCGTCAATTTACGGGGACATCCTTGTTTATTCCGGGGCATCCCACAGCCCCATATTCCGGAGCTGCTTTTCAGCGGCCGCTGCCCATCCCCGGTTGGCGGCGGGGCTGGCAGGGGATGGATGGAGCAATTGTCCAATGGAAACATCCAATCCCTTTAGCGCCCTTTGGCACGCGCTTTTGGCAAATGCCCCCACCCCTACCACCGTGTTGCTTTTCATTTCAGCCACTGTCCGGCGAAGTCCCCGGTCACATGCTGCAAAAAGGACCTGTTTTTCAGCGGCCGTCAACTTGTCCGGCGTAATGTTTTTCCCGGTTTTTCCCATAAAAACGAGCGGGCAGTAGTTCACCACAAAAAATTTTGAAAAAAATGCATCCGGCGTCTTATATTTGTCCCTGGCAAACCCCCAGAGCCTTGTGCCGCTGACCTCGCTGCGTTTGCAGTCAAATCCTTGAATGGGGCGTTTGGGGTGCTGGCAGGGCAAATTTTCAAGGGCTGCGTCTATGTTTAAAAACTCTCGCACCATGGTGGCATCCCCAAAAGGCACACCGGTCTGTGCCATCCCAAACGGTCCCGGATTCATTCCAACCCAAATGGCCGCACCGGGGAATGCGTATTTTTCAATGTACTTCACAAAGGGCTCCCTGGCATAGCTTAAGGGGTTATAAACATATTCAACCGGCGAATTAAAGGTTTGCCTGTTGGCTTCCCCGGCAAGTTCATCCGCAATTTGGACCAGTCGTTTGGCCAGCGTTTCCATTTTTTTCTCCACAGTCATTTGGTTTTTCCGGGTAATTTACGGTCAATACCCCAGGAAAAACTGCCGGGTCCGGGCATACCCCCTGGACAGGATGAGCTTGGACTCTTCGATCAGGGTGTACAGTGTCGGGACCACCACCAGGGTGAGCAGGGTGGCGATCAAGAGGCCGAAGATGACCACAATGGCCATGGAACGCCACCACTGGCTGGATTCGCTGGACAGGGACAGGGCCATGACGTGAAAGTCGTAGGATATGCCAGTGACCATGGGCAACAGGCCCAAAATGGTGGTGACGGCCGTGAGCAGGACCGGCCGCAGCCGGGTGGCCCCTGCCGCCGTGGCCGCATCCCGGATGGACCGGCCTGACGCCCGAAGCTTATTGGTGTAGTCAATAAGGACAATGGCGTTGTTGACCACCACCCCGGCCAGGGAAATAATCCCCACCCCGGTCATGATGATGCCGAAGGGGGACCCGATTACGGTCAGGCCCCAGAAGGCCCCGCCAAAGGATAAAACCACCGAAGTTAAGATAATGGCCGGCTGAATCACGGAGTTGAACAGGGTCACCAGGATCAGAAAAATTAAAAACAATGCAATTAAAAACGCCTTGGACAAAAATTTCTCCGCGTCCTCCTGTTCTTCGTTCTCCCCGGTGAACTGACAGGTATACCCTAAGGGAAGTTTCATATCCCTTAGCTTTTCTTCTGCCTGCATCCGGGCCACGGAACCGGGGACCTTGGTTTCATCCACGTTGGCCTTGACCGTGACCACCCGCTCATGGTTTTTCCGGACAATATCGCCTAAGGTCCCGCTGTATTCGATGGTGGCCAGGGTGGTTAAGGGAACGATTTGTCCGTTAGGGGCCGGGATCATCAGTTTCTGGAGAATATCAGACACCTTCCGGTCCGGCTCGGACAAAACCACCATGATGTCATAATCTTCATCCCCCTCGTAATAGGTGGACACATCCAGGCCGTTGTAGGCGATTTTCAGGGCATTGCCGATGGCGCTGGTGGTCAGGCCGAACAGGGCGGTTTTCTGCCGGTCAATGTGGACCTGGACGGCCGGGACTTCTCCCTGGTAATCGTCCCGGATATCTTCAACATGGGAGATGGTTTTCAGCGTTGTTTTAATGCGTTCCGCAATCTTGCTGAGGACTTTAAAGTTATCCCCACAAATTTCAATGTTGATGGGCGGCCCTGTGGGCGGGCCCTCTTTGAGTTCATCCACCGTGATCCTGACCCCGGGGATCAGGGCCACCCGCTTTCTGATTTCTTCCAGGTCTTTTTTGGTCGGGGATTTCCGGTGTTCAAACTCAATGAACTGGAGCCCGATATGGTTGGGCAGATTGGAATCAAACACGGAACTGCCCCCGGCATTCTGGACCATCCGGGTATACATGTGCTCAATATTGTTGATATGGGTGGGGGCCATGAAAACGGTCCCGTCATTGGTCTCATGTTCCTGCAGGGCCACGGCGGTTTTGTAGTCGGTACTCTCAGAACCGCTGATGGCCATTTCCACCTGCCTGACGGTCTGGTCAATGAATTCCAGATCCGCCCCTTCAGGGGTATCAATGTTGACATAGGCCGAGCCGGGATCGATGGCCGGGAAAAATTCCACGGGCTTTTCCACCCCCACCGTAAGCATCCAGACCTGAAAAAAAAGGACCAGTACCACAAAGGAGGCCAGAAGGACGGCCACCTTATGGTCTAAAGCGGTTTTCAGCAGCCGGGCATAGGAGGAAAGCCAGATGCCTTTGATTTCGATGGGGTCCTCCCCCCTGGCCTGGATCTGTTCCGGGGTAAGGGTTTCAGCGGTGGTATCCGCAGATTTCGCCCGCATAAAATAGGCGCACATGGCCGGGTTGATGACCATGGCCACGAACAGGGACGAGGCCAGGGTAACCATGAGGGTGATGGGCAGATACCGCATGAATTCGCCCATGATGCCGGGCCAGAAAATCATGGGAAAAAAGGCGGCCAGGGTGGTGAGGGTGGAGCCGATAACCGGCCAGGCCACCTCGCCGGTGGCCTTCATGGCGGCCTCCAGCCGCGGCACCCCCTGCTGCATGTACCGGTAGATATTTTCGATAATAACAATGGCGTTGTCCACCAGCATGCCCAGGGCCAGGGTCAGGGAAAACAGGACCACCATGTTCAGGGTGATGCCCAACGCCTGGAGGACACTGAAGGATAAAAACATGGAAAAGGGGATGGCAAGGCCCACCAAAAGGGCGTTCCGGAAGCCTAAAGCCACCAGCAGCACGGCCACCACCAGAATCAGGCCCGAGATAATATTGTTTTCCAGGTCTGCCACCATGAGCTTGATGTCCCTGGATTTGTTCATGAGCTTGGTCACCGTGGTGTTTTTGGGAAAGGTTTTTTGGGCCTGTCTGACAATGGCATCAATTTTGTCTGATATGGCGATGATATTTTCCCCGACCCGTTTTTTAACGGAAATGTTGATGGCGTCCACTCCGTTGAGCCGGGACCGTGAGGTTTCTTCCTTGATGCCGTCCACCACCGTTGCCACATCTTTAAGGTAGATGGGCCGGCCCTGGTGGGTGGCCACCACAATGGTCAGGATTTCTTCAGGGGTTTCAAATTCGCCGGGCACCTTGAGCTGGTACCGCCCGTGCCCGAGAGTTATGGCCCCGCCCGAGGTGTTCTGGTTTTCACTGACCACGGCGTTTTGCAGGCTGGTAATGGGAATTTTGTAGTAGGCCAGTTTGTCCGTGTCCACTTCAATGCGGATTTCCCGGTCCTGGCCCCCGGTGATTTCCACCTCTAACACCCCGGGCACCCCCTCAATGTCATCCTTGAGGTCGTCGGCAATTTTTTTAAGCCGCCTGGGGCCGCAGTCCCCGGCCAGGGAATAGACCACAATGGGCATTTCAGAGATATTGACCTCATAGACCGACGGCTCATTTTCAAGGTCCGTGGGCAGATCGTTCCGGGCCTCATCCACCTTGTCCTTGACCTTGGTCAACACCTCGTCAATATCGGTTCCGGGCAGAAACTCAATGTTGATCTGGGAAAGGCCCTGGGAGGACACCGAACTGATGTTTTTTACCTTGTCCAGGCCCTTGAGCTTTTTTTCAATTTTAATGGTAATGGCGGTTTCAATGTCCGATGCCGACACCCCCCGGTAGTCGGTCTGGACAAACACATAAGGGATGGTGATGTCCGGGTCGCTTTCCCGGGGAAGGGAAATATACGAGTAAATCCCGACCACCAGAATGATCACCGTAAGGACCATGACGGATATCCGGTTGGTTACCGCCGCATCAGACAGGATCATAAGTTGAGTTCCTTAAGGCTTTTTACCCGGGCCGTTACATGAACTTTTTCATGGTCTTCAATGATCCGGTGGCCCAATACCACCACCTGCTCGCCGGGTTCAAGCCCCCGGGAAATCTGGGTGAGCCAGCCGGTCTGGAAACCGGTTGCCACCTCCCTGAACCGGACAATTCCCTGGTTTTCCACAAATACCCCGGTCTGGTTTTTCAGGGTGACCAGGGCATAGGTGGGTACGGCAAGGCCCTCAGGGTCTGTGTGTTTGACAATGGTCACCCGGGCAAACATATCCGGCAGGATCCGGCCATCGGTGTTGTCCACTTTAATTTCCAGGTTATAGAGCCTTGCCATGGGGTCCGCGCTTTTGTAAAGGTAGTGGCGGGTTCCGGCAAAGTGACTGGAATTCAAGGCATCCACAGTGATATCAAAACGGGACAGTTTCCGGACCGCGTCCACATCCGATTCCGGGATGCCCACCTCGATTTTGAGTTTGTCCATCTGGAGGATGCCGGCCACCGGGTCCCCTACCCCGAGGAAACTGCCGACTTCAATGAAGGTCCGGTTCACCACCCCGGCCATGGGGGAGCGAATGGTACTCCGGTCCAGGGCCAGTTTGGCATTTTCCATGGCCGCCTTGCTGGTCCTGACCTTTGCATCGGCATCATCCAGCTGGGCTGCGGTGACAAACTGCTTGCCGGACAGGGCCTTATACCGCTTGAGCGTGGTCAGGGCGGTTTCGTAATCGGCCAGGGCGGAATCATAGGAGTTTTGGTAATCGCGCGGGTCAATGAGGGCGATCATGTCGCCTTCTTCCACCGGCCGGCCCTGGTCGATTTTTTTGATCACCTTCCCCTGAACTTCAGAGACCACTTCCAAAGATATCCAGGGTTTGGCCACCCCGGGCAGGCTGATCTTTTCCAACAGTTCCCGGGGGATCATCTCAAGGGTGGTGACGTTGGTCAAGGTGTCCTGGCCGCTGTCCTGGCTGTGACGCTGGGCTTCAACGGCGGCCTTTTTTTCGGCAATTTTCTTGTGCAAAGGAATCACCAGAAAAACAACCACCAGAAACACCAGGATAAAGGGGATGGCATGCCAGATCATCCGGCGCAACAACCTGGCCAACGAAGCTTTCTGTGACAGGGTGGGATCCATGGAAACAGTCCTGTAAATTAGTGATAAATCCAGTTGTTTATTTCTATTGCGGTTCCAACAGCCTTTGTGTATTGTTTCACCGAGTAATGCTCTAATGTCCGAAACGGTTTTTCGTTTCCTGATATTTTATCCACCAATAAAGTCAGTATTCTATGCTATCCATCCGAAAAGAGCAAAAAAAGATTCTGGATGTTGCCATGCTTGAAGTTTTTATGGATAAGGCACACCGGCATCTAACGGAAAATTTTGAAAAAAACCTAAAAGACAAGACCGATCTTGAGATCAAGGGAATTATCCTCCAAGGGATTGAACATGCCAAACTCTATGATATCACAGATGAGCAGTCGGTAATTCTTTTTATTGATCTTACTGTTGCCATTGGGCCTGATTTTGAAGACCGGAAAGGCAATGAATGGATGCTGCCGATCCTGAAGAAAAAAGGGTTAAGCCAAACGGAAAAAATGGAATTTATTTATACGGCCCTGGAAGACCGGTCAGCGGAATAAGCCCGGCAGGGAGGAGGTTGAATGGGCATATTTTCAAACGTATTAGAGAAAGTAAAAAAGAAATTTAAATCAAAAAAAGCCGGAGACTCCGTTGAAACCTGTCCGTTAAAGGAGACAGGGCTGCTGGTCAATGTCATCCGGGCCGATGACAGACAGTATGTGGAAGGGGCCAAAGTAGAACTCAGCGGTCCTGTGAGTCAGCATAAACAGACGGACTCCGACGGAATTGCCCTGTTTAAGCCCACGGAGCCCGGCACCTATAACATCGACACCACCCTGCCGACCAGCATGGATGATACCCATCAGCCGGTGTTAAGACAAACCAATACGGTCTCTTTGGGCAGCACCACTATTCATATGGTCAAGGCCGTTCCCTTTGCCACCATTAAAGTAAAGGTCCTGGCAAGGGAGAACGATGTAAATGAGATTCTGGATGATGTTTCCATCCAGGTCGGTGAGCGGGCCGCGCAAAAAACCGTGAAAAATGACTGGCTGACCGTTAACAAGCTGCCCATCGGCAATTATAAGATTACCATTTCAGATCTTGGCAGGCACGCCTCGGATTACGTGGTTCCCGACAGCCAGAACGTTTATATAACCGCCGGAAAAGAAAAAGAGGTTTTGTTTTATGTCAGAAGGGCATCTCTTGAAGTCAAGGTTGTCAATAAGCATAAAACAACCCAACTGATCCCGGGGGTAAAAGTCACGGCCGAAATCCTGGGACAAAACAAAAAACTGCCGGATCAGACCACCGATCAGATGGAACCGGTTAAGCATGAATCCGTCAAGACAGGGAAATACCGGATTACGATTTCATTTCGGGATGAAGATAAAACCAAATACAGACTGCCCGAAGGCCAGCGCCCTTATAAAGAAGTGGATATCCGCTCAAGCGATGACTGCAAGGTGGAGTTTCAGGTTGAGCTGATTCTTCAAATCCATATGAAACTTCAATTTAAGGATCCTGAAAAAAATCCGCGGATTTTTCCTGAGGAGCTTCCGGTCCGCTTTGCCTTTAATGCCGGCAGTCCCGTGGATGCCTTTGTGGGAAAGGACGGGGTGGTCTACGATAAAAAAGGTGACGGGGCAAAGCCCTATGTCGAAATCGTGAGAAAGGCGGACCGTGAATGGTTTACATTGAGCTTTAACGAACAGGTCAAACGCGAGTTTATTGTTTGTGAAAACGACGGGGAGAACGCCAAAACACAGCTTTACCTTTTGGAAGAGGATATGGACAGCCAGGCCAACCGCCTGGCCAGGCAGATGAATAAAGGACGCCGGGTGTTTATGCTTCCCAAGCGCAAGTGGAACCTGTCCGTGTCTGAGTGGACGGTAGACGGGGCCATTACCTATAATAAGGACACCTTTCAATTTGAAAAATTATCGAAGCTCACCACCACGGTGGGCTCTGAAGGCTCGCCCGCAACAGTGACCCTGGACCCAAGGTGGCAGTTTAACCGGTTTGTATTTTATGACCGCAAATACGGAAAATCCCACCACGGCGATAAGCCCGTCGGCATACCGGGGATTCTGCTCAAAGGGGTGAATAAATGTGAAAACGGAAATGCGGCTTCCTTTGATACGGCATCCAACTGGACGTTGAACGTGACAGATAAGGAAAAGGGGGTTCAATGCCTTCCCTGGATTATCAGCAAGGATGACGCCAAAAAAGAACTGAAGCTGGACAATAAGATGATGCTTGAGTTCGGATATAAGCATACCTATATCCATTCAAAATCTGAAACCGACCGTGAGTTCAAGGTGATGGATCCGGCCGTAGAAGACAACAAAAAAGCCCTGAAACCCGGAAAAGACAGGAATATATATTATGACCTGCCCAAAAAATGGAAATCAAAAAATTACTATACCCGGCTTCCGGACAAGGGCAAGTTTTTTGACGAACTGACGGAAGATGACATCAAAGGATCCTTTGATTCAGGCAAGCCTTTGAAATTCTCTCTGGATGATATTGTCCTGGTGGATAAAAATGGGGCCCAACTCAAATATGATGCAATGGACAAGAATAAGAAAGACGAAGACCAGGCGCTTTCCAAGCACTCCAGGGTTTCACTGCTGTACCAGGATCCGGACGATAAATTTAAAGTGACCATCTATGACCCCATGGCCGATGAGCCCTGCCACAGTAAAACCATCTTTCAAAAGGACAGCAGTGACGTTTACCGGAATGTGATTCTCACCGGGGAGACCCAGGCGGATAAAAAAGATTTAATCACCCGGGTGATTGTTTTTTGCAGCGGATTTTATGACCTGTTCGACAAACGGGCGGAAGCTGCGGATTTTTCAAAAAAACAAGTCCTCGGGGCCCGGGCGGCAAAACTGGAAGACAGTGATGTCAGTAAAAAAGTGGTCTTTTCTTCAGACAATGATGTGGCAAAGGCGTATGTGTTTTCAAAACGTGTTTTTGATATGTATTATCTGCATTATGGCGGGGAAAAGGACAGTACGGTTTACAGCAGCCTTGTCACATACTGGTCAGCCCGTTTCTTCTATGAAGATGATGCCGGCAAGGTGGCTGCCCTCGGACTGCCGGCCGGATATACCAGGGATATGTTTTTTAAAAAGGACAGTACAGGGACAAGGCATCCCGGCAGTCTTACCGACAAACAAAATTATATAAAGCA
Source organism: uncultured Desulfospira sp. (assembly GCA_963663165.1). Classification (GTDB taxonomy): domain Bacteria; phylum Desulfobacterota; class Desulfobacteria; order Desulfobacterales; family Desulfobacteraceae; genus Desulfospira. Next base: position 4,380,324 of record OY760175.1, read on the forward strand.
TGGCATGAAAAACGCCATGGAACGCTGGAATAAAAAAGATTATCAGTTTGATGAAAATGACGGAAAAACAGATGTTGTCATTAAATCCTCCACATTATTTGAAGCCAAAGAGGTCGAAGATCCCGCAGGGACTTTTGTGGACAGGGGTGGAAGCCATAAATGTCTGGTTGTCATTGTGACCAATGATCTGGGAAGCTGGGCGTCTGATTCGGTTATGCGCATGAGAAACACCGCCTATCAGGGCGAAGGCGAGTACTGGGGGAGCGCTGCCAACACGGAAGCCCGTGAAAATGATTATGACGGCACAACAGCCCCGGCACGGTGCGCCTTTGCCCACGAACTGGGGCATGCGGCCATCGGGCTGTACGATGAATACGTATATTATCTTGAGGGATATTCAGGGATTCTGCCACGGTACGAACAGTATTATCCGGGAATGCCGTATGTTCCGGATAACCCGACCATCATGAAATCAAATCAGGCGATCCGCATGCACCAATTCTGGGGCAGGGCCAACTGGCTCAACGATGAGTCACGGATCGGAAGGCCCCTGAATAAATTTTTAGACGGCAAACAGTTTAAAATCACCTATTCGCCGGCCGGAAAAGCCAAATTAGAATATGAACTGAGGGATTCGTCAGATGCGGACTATCATAACAGCGCCCGGTCCAAATACCGTGATATCTACAAACCCGCTTATTCGGGGATGAGCCATGCCCTTGGCGGGAACGGGAAATGTGACCTGTTGCTATACAAACTCGGGGACGATGAATTTGCAAGAGGATTGAACGGTGGAACCTATGACGGCATTCTGGTTCTGTCCCCCCGGATTTCAGTCCGGTTCATTGCCGGGGCACTGGGTGCCTGGCAGGCAGGGAAAAACTATAAGACCAAAGATGTCGTAACCCAGGGGGGGGCAAAGTATATCTGCAAACAAAATCATACCAGTTCCCCAGACTTTAACACGGATAAAGCCGCCAACTGGATAGAAATATCGGATAAGGGAGACTGGTCGGAAGATACGGCATATGCGGTGCAGGATATGGTTAAAGACGGTTCAGCATACTATTATTGTAAATCAGCCCATACATCTTCAGGGTTTGCCACAGATGCCGGCAAGTGGCATGTGGTCCCCGACAAAGGGGGATGGACAACAGGAACCGCTTACGTTCCGTGGGACAGGGCTGTGCAAGGCGGGAAGACCTTTATCTGCAAGGCCAACCACAATGCCGGCGCATTTGATGCAGACAATGCCAGCGACAAGTGGCTGGAGGTCACTGAAAAAGGAAACTGGAAACCGGGAACCGCTTATGACCGGTCCAATCTGGCTGATCATGGCGGCAGTAAATATTTTTGTACCGGAAGCCATACATCGGCAGACCGCTCAAAAGACGATGACAAATGGCTAAAGGTGGATATGCGGACCTCGAGCTGGAAAGATGCCGAACAAAAAGACTGGGCTTCAAACCTGGGCAAAACCATTTACAGCATGCTAAGTGGCGCAAATGGCAAATTTAAGCTTGAAAGCGATGCCGATCATGACTTCAAGAAAACCTATATTAATGTGTTTCCCCAATATGAGCTTGTCAGTTCAGGGAATGCCGGTTCAGCCGGAACCCATTTTGAGTTAGAGGTCAAAAAAGATAATACCCAGGATTTTGATATTGCAGCCCCGGCCAAGCCAAAGGCCGGAAACGACTTCAACCAGAAAAAACTGGTCCGTTTTCTGTTCGGGGCAGCCCATAACGTTGACACCAACCTGGCTAAAGAGGATTTGACCGTGTTGAAAACCTGGATAGAAACAAACGCAGGCGGCAGCTTTACGGTAAAGGATATTTAACCATGAGATATCCACGACGCTGCATCAACCTGGGAGCGGCGGCAATTGTTTTCCTGGTTTTAAACGGCATTGCCTGTTCGCAGAACAGCATCACAGAAAGCAAAAAGGAGATCTCCATGACACTGTTGTCAACATACCCTGTTCATTATGCCAACTCTTTAAGAAACAGCCGGGTCCCGGTTACAAGCACTGCAAAAGGGGAGATTGAATGGCGCACATCTTTTGAAAACAGCCGCCCGGAGAACATCATCCGCCTCAAGGTCTGGGAAGACCACGTGGTTCTGGAGATGGTGTCCGAGTTCCTGGTATTTGCACCGGACGGGAAGCTTCTTTTCTCAAGGCCGAAACGGTTTAATTCAATGACCGCCTGTGGAAACGGTTCTCTCTACTATGAAACCGGTGAGTGTTATCTCAACCAGCTGGACCTGAATAACGGCCTTAAGATGGAAGATGCGCCCTTGCCGGCCGTTGCAAATAAAGACTTTCGCATGACCCTTTTCTGGCCCATGGAAGAGCAGTTCATCATCGCCGCCTTCTGGCCGGGCCATGAACCCGAAGAGAAACCGGTTGCCATCTGGAGAAATGCCGTTTATGGAAAGGTTATGGCCCGGGAAGGCAGTGAATTCAGGCAGATGCAGAAAGCGGATCCGATTTTTATCCCTGGTTTGAACCGCCTTGTCTTCGGGCTTGATGAGATCATATCTGTTGATGTTGAAGACAGTGAGGAAACGTCTTCTTTTGCCTGGCCGGTTACCCAGGTTGCCGACTGGTGTGCATCCCCTGAGGGCATGCTGTTTATTTCGGGCATGGCAGATGGCAAAAAGACGGTTGCGGCCATATCCTTGTCCGGCGGGGAGGGATGGGGTTGCGATGACTTTCCCGATAACCTGCCCTGGACGGTGAACCAGCCGCCCGCAGCCTTCGGGGACCAGGGGGTTTACCTGTTCTCGGGTAAGGATATTTATGCGGTTTCAAATGGCAAGCGCCAATGGCAGGTGACCGCCCAAACCGATGTGACCCAGGGGACATCATTGGCCGATGATTCTCTTCTCGTCAGTGCGGGAAACGAATTGATCTATTTATCCGCAGACGGCAAGGCCGTTTTTTCCCTGGTCCTTTCAGACCATATCAGAACAGCACCGGTCGTTGACTCCCAGGGACATGTCTATATCGCCACGGAAAAGGAACTGGTGAAAATCCGGTAACCGATAGAAGTCCTCGGGTCAGGGAGTGGCCGGCCGGCGGGTCCGGTCGGCATTCAGGAGCAGTTCTTTGAGGGCTCTGGCCGACCGGGCCCTGAGCCATTTATGCTCAAACCTGGGGTCCATGACAATCTTGGCAATGGCCGACAGGGCCTCCAGGTGAAAGTTTCGTTCGTCCCTTGTCCCCACCAGCACAAAGGCGGCATGAACGCCCGGGGCCTGGGGCGAAAAAATGATGCCCTTCCGGCTCCGGACAATGAGCATGCCGAACTGGTTTTCCCCTTCAATGATGATATGGGGGATGGCCAGTCCCGGGGCCAGCACCGTGGTCATTTCGGCTTCTCTCTGACTGAGCATTTCAAACAGGGTGGATGCCGCAATGTTCACCTGCCGGCTCATCTGTTTTGCGGCCAGCTCAAAAAAGGCGTCCTGGTCCATTTCCTGCTTGAGATCGGCCACCACCGCCTTTTCCACCAGAAGATCAAACCGGTCCCTTTGCCCGTTCTCAGGCAGATAAAGGGGTTTTCCGTCCTGTTTTAATTGTTCAGGCACGGCCTTTTCCACCAGGTTCAATGCGGCCTGGCCCTCGTTTTGGCCAAACCGAAGGGCAATTTCCCTTAAGGCCGCCGTGGTGCCCATGACCGTGACCCGGTCCCCGGACTCCAGCCGGGTAAACCCATGGGGGACATAGAGGGTTCCCCTGCGCCGGACGGCCATGATCACCGAGTCAAAGGGCAGGCGAAGGTCTCTTAAGGAAAGGCCTGCAAGATCCGGGTTCCGGACCGTCACGTCAGCCACATCCCGGCCCCGGTGAAATCCCATGAGCAGGGACGCTGCCCCCGGTGCCCGGACAAAGTGGTCCAGGAGCCCGATAATGGCCGTGGACGGGTCCACCACCAATACGTTGAGGTCCTCAAACGCGTCAAGGTTGCTCCGGTCATTGAGCCGGGCCACCAGGGTCTGGGTGGCAAAATGTTCAAAGGCGGTTTCGCAGATCTCCAGGTTTTCCCTGTCGCTTAACAGGGCAACAATGGCTGTTGCAGTTTTGCACTGGATTTTTTCAAGGGATGGGCAGTCAAAGGCGTCCACCACCTGGACCGGTATCTGGGGGCTGTTTTCTAAGGCGGCGGTGGTGGAACCGCCCCTTGGCTGGGCCAGTTTCACCTTCCAACCATGGGAAAACAGGGTATGGGCCAGGGCCGTGGACTGGCTGTCGGTTCCAAAAATTACCACATTTCGTGGTGCGGTGACAGCATTGGGCCTGGCCGGGGGATGATCTTCTTTCATCTTCTTGATGGCCACCTTGAACAATGGGGGGCCCACGATCTGGTTAAGGACAATAACCGATATCATTATCGTGGAAAAAGAAGGTCCCCACTGGGGAAATTCCATGCCCGCTTCCTTGGCCAGGCCAAGCCCCACGCCGGCCTGGGTGATAAAGGCCATCCAGTAGGTCTGGCTGGCTTTGGTTCCGGCACTGGAAAGAAAGCCGCCCAAAAAAGACCCGGTAAATATGGCAAGGATGCGGACCCCGAACAGGATCAGGGCGATAAACCAGGTATCGGCCAGGATATCCAGCCGGATGGAGGCCCCGGTCAGGGTGAAAAAGGCAATGTAAATGCCGGGGCCGGAACGGTTGAGAAGGTCCAGAAACTCTTTGCGGTACCGCCGGGCATTGGCGGTTAAAAATCCGGCCACCATGCAGACCAGAAGCGGTTCAATGAGAATTTCAACATTCATCTGACGGTGGGTCCAGGAGCGAAGGGCAAAAGAACCGATAAATACAAGATAGCCGGTTAAGAGGACCAGCACGGATTTAAAAAAAAAGCGGGCTGGAAGCCGGAGGATGAGAAACAAGACTCCCGCCACCGGAATGCCCATAGACATGGACAACCCAATCTCCAGGGCCAGAAAAAAGACAAATCCGGCATTCCCGGTTAACCCGGTCAGAAGGGCATCCGCCACGGTGGTGGCTGCGGCAAACAGCACGATAACCACCACGTCCATGATCACCGTCACCCCCATGACCGTCCGTGTAAACCGGCCCTTGGCCCTGAGCTCATTGATAATGGCAATGGCCGAGGACGGGCTTCGTGCCACCAGAATGGCGCCGCCAAGGATGGCCACGGCAATTCTTCCTGAAACCGGCATGGCCGCCATGAAAGGGATGTGGCCGGCAAGGGAAAACAAGGCCAGAGAACCCAATGTAAAGGTTGAGATCACAAGGCCCGACGTGATCCATCCAATGGCCGCCAGCCGTGACTTAAGCTCTTTAAGGTAGAGTTCCCCGCCGGCGGCAAAAGCGATGAGCCCCAAAGAGACCTGATCCACAAAGGTCAGGGAGGAAACGGCTTGACTCGGAATCAGGTTCAGAACATAAGGCCCGGCAATGATGCCGGTGAATAAAAACCCGCTGATCAGGGGAAAGCCAACCTGCTTAAATGTGTCGCCGATCTGCCTGGCAGCCAGGGCAATGATGCAGAATCCTGCGGCAAATACAAGAGAGTCCATATCCTGATCCGTTTGAGGTTTTTCCCCTCACTTTAACACGAAAAGTCTGATGGGAAAATCTATATATTATGACAGCCGGAACTGGACAACATGTTGCGGCGGTTGTAGGGGCGATTCATGAATCGCCCCTACCGCTTTATGATAACCGGAACTGGTTTACCATGGCATTAAGGTTCTCCGCCAGCCGGGACAATTCGCTGGCGCTGGTAAAAATCTGTCTGCTGCCGGTGTTCATCTCTTCGGTGGCATTGCTGACCTCGGTAATATCCTTTGCGACCTCAGCGGCCACAAGAGAGGTCTGGTTTACATTGCCATTGACTTCCTGGACCCCCTGTGAGGCCTGGGCAACGTTGTTGGCGATTTCCTGGGTAGTGGCGGCCTGCTCTTCAATGGCAGAGGCCACCGTGGTAACGATCCCATTGACCTCATTGATGATTTCCACAATGGATTCAATGGCGGCGACAGCCTCATTGGTGGTGGTCTGGACCCCTTGAATTTTATCGTTGATCTCCCGTGTTGCCTCGGCCGTCTGCTGGGCCAGGGCCTTAATCTCCCCGGCCACAACGGCAAAGCCTTTGCCGGCCTCACCGGCCCTGGCCGCCTCAATGGTTGCGTTAAGGGCCAGTAGGTTGGTCTGCTCGGATATATCCGCGATGGTTTCGGTGACCTTGCTGATCTCGGATGCCGCCATGCCTAAGTCATCGACCTTTAAGGATACCTGCCTGGCGGTTTCGACGGCCCTGGCTGTTGTCTCGCTGCTTTTGGCGGTGTTGCCGGCAATTTCATTGATGGTGGACGACATCTGCTCGGCAGCGGCAACAATCATCTGGATATTTACCGTGGTCTGCTCTGCGGCGGCGGCAACACTGTTCATGTGGGTTGTCATTTCTTCAGCAGCGGCAGCCACATTATTGGAACGTTCTGCCGTCTGTTCCGAACTCGTGGTGATCTGTTCCGAAACGGCTGATAATTGCGTTGAAGTGGCGGTCAGGGTCTGTACGCCGTTTGTGATGTCCGTGAGCATCTGGATTAGATTTTCAGCCATATATTTCATGTCGCTGTATACCCCTTTATTCTTTGCCGGGTCAAATTCGATGGCCAGATTTCCATTGGCAATACTGTGGGTCATATCGGCGATATCGGCCGGGTCACTTCCGAGCTGTGACAAAACACTTTTTTTGATGAAAAAGGCGGTTCCAATACCTAAGGCAACCGCCAGAATTGCGACCCCGATGATCAGCCGCTTGGCGTTGATGATTTGCCGGTCGGTTTTCTGCTGCTGTCTGTCCAGGGACAGTTTAACAAGGTTCTGGACGTTGCGGGCGCATGCCACCATGGTATCGTTAATATCGTTTTGTGAGTCTTTCAGGGCCTTGAGCCTGGAAAAGGCCTGGCGGTATTCATCTGAGGCCTGAACGATCGGCTTGCTGTCCTTTCCTGCGGCCACGATCTGATCAAGTATGCTGTTGACCTTGATGAAATAGGATTCATCTTTGCGGATCAAAAAGTTTTTTTCATGACGCCGGCATTGCAGCACCAATCGGATAATGGCCTCGGCGTTCTCAGCACTTTTCATTAACCCTGTGATCTGCCCGGCACCGGCATCCTGATCCATCAGGCGTTCACATTCAGCCCGGTCCGCATCAAGAATGGCTTTGGCGGCAGCTTCCATCAGCCGTGCCGATGTTACCATTGCCTTGTCAGCTTCTTTTACACTGTTTTCCATGCTGATATAAGTATCAAATGCCTGCCGGTATTTATCGGCCATCCCGGCCATGTCTTCCAGCTGCCGGAGGGTTTCGGGATCAGTTGACCGGTGTTTGATGGCATTAATCTGTTTTTGAATTAAATCTGATTGCTCAATGACCGCACTTACATAGGACTCCTCTCCTCTGATGATAAAGTTTTTCTCCTGCTGCCGAGACTCATACATGGTCATGGTCAGATTCCCGGTGTCAATGGCATCGCTCATTTGCCTGACCACCTTTGAAAGTCCGGTAAAGCCGGCGGCAGCAGCCACTATCAGCAGTACCAGAACAATGCCGAATCCTATACTGATTTTTGTTCCGAGTTTTAAATTGGTTGACATGCTTTTTGTTCTCCTGTTCTGCTTGTTTTACACAAATCATGATGGTATCCCAGATACCCAAAGCTTTTTTCCAGGTGGTTAACACGCCTTTCAACGTGGTTGGCAACGGCACCCCGGCCTTTCCCAAGGATACGGATCAATTGGGCCTGCAAATATGGGTGGGCCTGCAAGTATAGGACCATAATGAAAGCGCCATATGCATGGGGTGATTGATAAGGAAAAGAATGGCTGAACCGATTGAAATATAAGGGGAAAGTAGATGGTTATCCTGGTCCCGGTGATAAAAAAGAGATCGAAACCGGTTTTTCAAAAAAATGTCTGTCCGGTTTACAGGGTGAAAATAAACTTGACGCCCGGTGCTATTTCGCTGGGTTGATGAAACTCACAGATTGACAAAGGTTTTGTTTGAGTTCATGTTTCAATGTGTGAACTTCTAAAGGAGGGTGACATGGATACAGATTTATCTGGTATTTGGGGGAAATGAAAACGCCTATCACGCCATTGAAACTGCGGGGTGTTTCCAGATTTCCGTTTATATGAAGCACTGATAAACAGTTACGGACCCTGTTTTTGCTTAGTTTTCAGCCAAAATCGTTCAAACCATGAAAGATTAAGGCAAACAGGCTGAAGGGAATTAAAACCCTGAATCCCTTCAGCCTGAACACTTGGCCGCTATTGATATTCAGCCCGGATGTCTTTTTTGCTGATTTTACCCACGGATGTCTTGGGGATGGCATGGGTAAAGACGATTTTTGAGGGGATACCGTATTTGGGAATCCGCCCCTCTTCCACAAATTTCATGCAGAAATTTGTGATTTCATCTTCGGTAACATCATTCTGATACTCTTGTCTGAGGATAACCATGGCCAGGGGGCGTTCCCCCCATTTTTCATCGGGGACCCCAACCACGGCCACTTCGTTTACGGCGTGGTGCTGGCTGATGATGTCCTCCACATCCAGGGATGAAATCCACTCGCCCCCGGTTTTGATAACATCCTTGAGCCGGTCCGTGATTTTTAGATACCCTTCTTCATCTATCACTCCGATATCCCCGGTGTGAAGCCAGCCGTTTTCCCATAGATCCCGTCCCTTTTCTTCCGATTTGACATACCCCTGGGTCAGCCATGGGGCCCGGACCACCACTTCGCCCGGGGTTTTGCCGTCATGGGGAAGGGGCTTGCCCTCGACGTCGGTGATTTCCAGAATCACGTTGGGGATGGGAAGGCCGGTTTTACACCGGATTTCGGCCTGCCGGTCTTCGTCCCACTCCATCATATGGGGTTTGATCAGGGCCAGGGACAGCACCGGGCAGGTTTCAGACATGCCGTATCCGGTATACAGGTTAATACCGTGTTTTAAAGCCTCAAGGCAAAGTCCCTTTGACAGGGATGACCCGCCAATGATTACCTTCCAGCCGGATATATCCACCTGTTTAATGGCCGGGCTGGTCACCAGCATGTTCAGGATGGTGGGAACGCAGTGGGAATAGGTGACTTTTTCGCCCACGATGAGCTTGAGCAGCATCTCCGGTTCATACCGGCCCGGGTAGACCTGCTTGGCCCCCAAGAGGGTCATCAGGTAGGGCATACCCCAGGCGTGAACATGGAACATGGGGGTCATGGGCATGTAGACGTCGGCCGAAGTGATGTTGGCCTGGGACTTGTAGGCGGTAAGGCCCGCCATGACCCCAAAGGTATGAAGCACAATCTGCCGGTGGCTGAAAAACACCCCCTTGGGCAGGCCGGTGGTGCCGGTGGTGTAAAAGGTGGTGGCCATGGTGTTTTCATCGAAATCCGGGAAATCATACTCAGCCGGGGCCGCACTGACCATCGCTTCATATTCCCCGTCAAATTCAAGTTCGGATTCGGGGAAGTTCCCTTTGTCCGAGAGCAGGATGACTTTTTTCACCGTTTCAAACCGGTCTTTAACCGATGAAAGCAGCGGAACAAACTCTTCATTGACCAGGATCACGTCGTCTTCGGCATGGTTGATGGTGTAGATGAGCTGTTCCGAGGTCAGCCGGATGTTAATGGTATGAAGCACCGCCCCCATCATGGGCACGGCAAAGAAGCACTCCAGGTACCGGTGGGAGTCCCAGTCCATGACCGCCACGGTGTCCCCGGGTTTTACCCCCTGGGCCGTGAGCATGGCCGCGAGCTGCTTGACCCGCTGACCAAAAGTGCGGTAGGTGTACCGGTGAACATCCCGGTAGATGATTTCCTGATCCGGGGAATAGATCAGGGGGGTGTTTAACAGGTTTTTAATGAGAAGGGGGTAGGCATAGGCCGTGTCAACGGCGGGGATGAGTTTGGTTTTCATGGGGCCTCCTTGGTTTAGCGGTTAGCTGTTAGCAATTAGCCGTTAGCCGGCTTCTAAGGGCTGCCAAAGGCGTTAACCATTCATACACGGAGCTGGAAAGGAAAAAAATCGGTGGGCGGCTGAACCCCGGGTATGGGGTTTCCCCAAATTTTTGTAGGCGGATTGCCTACATCTTTTTTGACGGTGGATGGGGAAGGGTATTGAGGGCAGAGAAACCCGGGTCCGGTTTAAACCGCTGTCAAACGGGGAGATGAGGTGGTATGCCCGGACCCGGGAAACCTTATAAAAAGGGCTTTTTAATTCATTGTTTACTGTCTGGTTAACTGGATCAGGCCGTCAACCCAATGCTCATTTGTCGTTAACGTGGTTTCCCAGGGCAAATACCCGGGCAGTTCTATTTTTAATGTATAATCTTTGCCTTTGGGCAGGTTTTCAAATTCAAAGTCGCCAAACCCGTTGGCGTTAACGGATTGGGTGGTGCCGTTTCCGGACAGGGTCACCTGGGCATCCCTGGCCACCTCCTGGACATCGGGACAAAAAACCGTACCGGCCACCAGCATCCCCGGCACATTGAGATAGGTCACCAGGGGATTTAAGCCGCTGTCCCCGGGCTCTAATACCACAGACCCCCGGGCTATTTTTTTTGCCACCTCACTGTTGGGGTCTTCCAGGTCGCCAAAGGTTAAGGCCTGGGTGGGACAGACTTCCACACAGCGCGGTTCTTTATATCCCTGGTCCAGCCAGTGGGCGCACAGGGTACATTTCTGGGGCAGGTTTTCTGCTTCATTCCAGTAGATGGCGTTATAGGGGCAGGCCTCCACCAGCTGCTTCTGGCCTTTGGCTTTCAAGGGGTCAATCAGCACGATGCCGTCATCCCGGCGGATCACAGCATGGTCTGTTGCCGCCTTTTCACAGGGGGCATCCTGGCAGTGCATGCAGGGGATGGGAAAGGTGGCCACCTTAACCCGGGCGGATTTGCCCCGTTCCACATCTTTTATATCCATCCAGCGGTGGCCCATGTGGGGCTGGGCAGCGGTGACCGGCAGATGCGCCTGATTGCAGTGCTCATCTTTGCAGGCAAGAAAACAGGCATAACAGCTGGTACACAGGTCGACATCAATTACCATTGCATATTTGGTCATCCTATTTGTCCTCCCATTTTACAATATCAATCAGTGTGGAATTCTGGGCCATTCCGGCCACATTTTTGGACATAAACCGGGACGATGTCAGCAGGTTCACGCAGCCGCCCTTATCCATGCTCGGTTTTCCCGGCTCAACCGGGCTGTAAATTCCCGATGAGGTAAAGCAGTGGATAACATTAAACCGGACCCGTTCGGTCAGCTGGGCAATGCCCAAGACCTCTCCCCGGTCATTGAACATTTTGACCATATCCCCGGTCTGTATCCCTTTGTCCTTTGCGTTATCCGGATGGACACGGACAACAATATAAGGATGGCCGTCTTTGATGATACGATGCTCGGGAATTTCCCACAGCCACTTGGCATGGGCGTCATAGTGGGTATGAAACCCGTGGCGGGGGTGGGGGCTGATCAGATGAAAGGGGTATTTTTCGTATAACGCTGATTTATGGCCTTCCCAGCTGTCTTTGTAGCCGGGCAGGGGGCTGCGTTCGGTATCATCGGGCTCAAAATGCTTCAGGCTTTCCGACACAAACTCAATTTTTCCGGAATAGGTGTTTAAGGTTTTGGTCTTTTTGGGTGAAGAGTCCGGGGTGTCACAGACCCGGTCCTCATAAAACCACCGGTAGGCCGGGGTGGGTTTATGGTCTTCGGACAGCGGAATCATATAGTACCCTTTTTTCTCGAACTCCTCCCAGCTGATGTATTGGGGAAGATCGGAATAATCAAAGAACCGTCTGACCCACCCTTTTTCATCCAGCCCTTCGGAATAGTCGTCACCAAACCCTAAGCGCTCGGCAAGTTCCAGGAATATCTGGTAGTCGGATTTGGATTCATGCAGGGGCTCTATACATTTTTTTTGCAGTACGACCAGCCGGCGGTTGCAGGAGTTGACCCCATGGGCGGAATATCCGCCGGAACTGGATGATTCGCCAATGTCATCCCGCTCTAAATTGGTGCAGGCCGGCAAAATAATATCGGCAAACCGGGATTCCGGGGTTTCCCAGATATCCTGGCTGACCACGCATTCCAGATTCGGGCTCTGGTACATGTCAACATACTTATTGGTTTCGGTCATGGTACCGATAAAAGAGCCGCCGTACCGGTAAAAGAGCTTGACCTCGGAATGGCCGGCCATGGGATAGTGGTACCGGTTGAACTGCTGCTCTAAAGTCTCGCCGCAGAATCCGTCCCCCATCCAGCTGACCGGTGCCTCGGTAATGGCCTTGGGCAGCAGGATACGGTATAATTTTTGTTTCACCGGATTGACCGGGGCAATGTTGGCAATGGCGGGGCTGGCAATGTTGCCGTCCTTATCGGCATACCCGGGGAAAATCACATCGGTGTTGATGGGGGCGCCCATCACCGCCGGCCAGAAGTTGGTGCCCGGTTTTCCCATTCCCTGCATGGCAGACAGCAGGATCATATACCGGGACAGCTCATGGCCAAAGGCCGAGCGCATGGAGCCGCCCCAGCCGCCCCGGGCCCCGCAGGACAGCATGGTCTTGTGGCCGGCCCATTCCCTGGCCAGGGCCTTAATGGTCGCCTGGTCAAGTTCGGTTAATTCTTCGGCATATTTGGGGTTTTTTGGCTTTCCGTCGCTGTTTCCCAGGATATAATCTTTAAATTCGTCAAATCCGTGGGCCTTTTTCCCGATAAAATCTTTGTCGTACAGGTCTTCGGTGATCCAGACATGGGCAATGGCTTCGGCCAGGGCGGTTTCAGTCCCGGGACGGGGGGCCAGCCATTTATAGGCATCTTTCTGGGCCGTCCAGTTGCAGAAGGGATCAATATAGACCATCTTGATGCCCAGTTTTTTCATCCACACCCGCCAGATGGCCGATTCCTGCCCGGCATAACATCCCCTTGTGGTATCCGGATCACTGGACCAGTGGACAATCATTTCGGTATGCTGCAGGGCATCCTGGAGCATGTCATAATGCTCCGGGGCCCCCAGGCGCCACCAGTAACCGTAAACATGGGTGGCCCCCCAGTGAAACCCTTCCCAGGAGTCGGGGTTGTCAAAGATCTGGGTATAGCCAAGAAAGCTGAAAAACCGCCTGAACGCGCTCATCTTATAACCGACGAGCCCCCAGTTGTGGTGGGAAGACGGAATTGCGGTAACCGCCTCTTTGCCGTAGGTGCTCTGGACCCGCTTGATTTCAGAGGATACCATATCCAATGCCTCGTTCCAGCTGACCCGGCGGTAACCGGATTTGCCCCGGTTCTGGGGGTTTCTCTCGCCATTGGGATCAAAATCCTCACGAACCATTGGATATTTTATCCTGTCGTGGGAATAGGTCCGGTCTTTTTCGGTCATGACCACCTGGCCTAAGGTAACCTTTCTTAAGGGGGTGAAACTCTGGCCCCGGGCCTGAATGGTCCAGTCTTTCGGGTCGCTGTCATCCAGCTGCAACGGCCTGATACGGGTGATTTTTCCGCCATCCACATGAACATGCACCGGACCGCCCACAGTGCAGTTGGTCAATACTTTTTCCGCCATGTCTGTTTATCCTTACGTTAGGGTGAAACTCATTTTCATGAAAGCAGGCGTTTAATTAACCAGGCAATTTTTTAAAATCAGCAGAGACCTGAAAAAATCGTGACCAGCAACCACAAATTGCCTGGTTAACATAACGACATGATTTCCATTGGTTACATTAACCAGGGGCGTTACATTTTGTAACTGTTCAGCAGTGCCCCATCTTCGCTCATTCAGGCCTTCTCACATAGCAAAAGTATGCTACGAGGTCCTGACTAAACAAATATGAAGCACTGATGAACAGTTACGGACCCCGGTTTTGCATAGTTTTCAGCTTTAGCTGAATAGCTACTACATTTTTTTATTCAGTTACTATTTTAATCATATATAATTAATGAAAAAATGTTGTCAATAATATTTTCATTTTTTAGAAAAAAATATTATATAGATATAAAAACAAGAAATTTATATTTCAATAATACACCTTTTTTAGAAATAAGCTTAAAAAATTGACAACGCGGGCGTCTATAAGTAATCTGCGAATCCAAAAGCCCCCCTCTATGGGATTTATTAAAACATATGGTTTATTCGAAGGATATCGTTGAAAATGAATAAGACCGACCTCAGATTGATAGCGGAACTCCAGGCGGATGGCAGCGCCAGCTATGCTGATCTTGCCGCCAAGCTAAATATCACGCCAAAGACGGTTGCCGTAAGGATCGGCCGTCTCATTAAATCCAAAGTCATAACGGTCAGGGCTCAGCCAAATCCTTATAAATTGGGGCTTTTTGCCAATGCTGTCATCGCCATAAAGGTTGATCGTTCCAAAATCAAAGATATCTGCGAGCATTTGAGCGGACATTTTTTTGTTAACCTGGTCCAGACGGTTTTCGGCCGCTTCGATATTATGATCAGCGTATATTTCCCGAGCTGGGAGTTGTTACATCAGTTTATACATGAAGAACTCTATGCGATTGCCGGCATCAAGAAAGTTGAGTTCTATATCGTCAGGGATGTTTTAAAGCGCTACGATCAATTTTTTCAGAAAGAACCTTTTTCCAATGGCCATACGAAACTGACAGATACAGACTGGATTCTGATCTGGGAGCTGGCAAAAAACGGCCGTGCAAACACCGTTAAGCTGGCCGAAAAAATGGGGGTTCATGTCACCACGTTGTACAAGCGGATAAACGCTTTGTGCAAAAGTGAAATCATAAAAATCATCGCGGTGCCGACTCCCTCCAGATCGGACGTATCTTCAAGTGCCTATATCATGCTGGATGCAGAACCCCTGGAATTGAATAATATCTGCAACAGCCTCTATCCCCTCCCTGAAGTCCATTTTATTATGACCCTGAACTACAGATCCGGCGCAGTTGTTTGCATTCATGCAAAAAATACCGAAACCCTTTATGAGTTTATTACAGAACAAATTTCGCCTTTGAAAGGGCTCATTGACTGCGAGACAATTATAAGGGCAATGGTTCAAAAGACCTATTATTGGTCGATGAAACCGGATGAACCTGAAAAGACAGGAACTCCCCTTTCACCAGCCAAGATATGAACCGTTTACGCTGGCCGTTGAAAATAATCCCGGTGAGATCTTCATAATACCCAGCAGCGTTATATGTTTTTTGGCTCCGGATGGGAGAAATTAATGGATTGTCCTTATGTTTAAAATGATTTACTGTGCTGGCAATTCAAACCGTCAAAGCCTTTATTGATATGAATGAAATGAAACACTTTTACGGGTGGTGGATCGTCTTTGCCGGAACCGCTATTTTATTGGTTGCCAATGGAATCGGCTTTTACGGCCACAGTGTCATTTTAGATCCCCTTTGTGAGCAGCATGCCTGGTCCAAGGGAACGGTATCGGCTGCCATCACCCTGTTTTTTTTCACCAACGGCCTGGCCGCCCTGTTTATGGGGCAATGGGTGGACAAATACGGTCCCAAGCGATTTCTGGTACTCGGCGCATTGTTTTTTAGCGCCGGGCTCATGGCGTTGACAAAGGTTCAAACCCTGCCCCAGTTGTTTGTGGTTTATTTTATATTGGCCATAGGATTCTGTGCCACGGCCCTGGTCCCTGTCAACACACTGATTACAAACTGGTTTGTCCGAAAAAGGGGGCTGGCAATGAGTATTGTCGGCAATGGGCTGAGCATCGGCGGGATGGTGATGGTTCCGCTGGCCAGTTTTTTTATCCTGAACCTTGGGTTGAACAAAGCCCTTGGCACCCTGTCGTTGATCTATGTCCTGGTTATCGTCCCGGTCACCCTCATATTCATCAAGCAGCGGCCATCGGATATCGGCCAGTTCCCGGACGGCGACACCCCGGATGGGCCTACCGGCCAACCCCGTGTAACATCAGAAGTTCAGCTGGCAAAATGGACCCGCCGCCAGGCGGCAAAAACCGTTGCGTTCTGGTCTATTTCCCTGACTTTCATGCTGGCGCTTGGCTGCCAGATTGCCTACCTGGTCCACCAGGTGTCGTTTCTGTCCCAATACCTGGGAGCCCAGCAGGCGGCCGCCACGGTGAGCATCACCACCGGGGCCAGCATTTTGGGACGGATGGTCCTTGGTATTTTTGTGGACCGCCTGGACAACCGGATGGTCACCATGGCCTGTGCCATCCTTCAAGGCTTGGCCATCATGACTTTGGCCTTCAGCCACCATGTGGCGGTCCTTTATCTTTGTGCCTTTGTTTTTGGACTGACCATGGGATCAATTTTGATGATGATGTCTCTGCTTACGGCAGAGTGTTTCGGCATCCCCTCTTTTGCCACCCTGTTCGGGACCATCTGGTTTATCACAATGCCCGGAGCAGCCTTCGGACCGAGCATTGCCGGCCTGATTTTTGATGCCACCCGGAGTTATACAACATCATTTTTGTTGTTTGCCCTGGCCAGTTTTCTTTCGGCCGGGATTGTCTGTTTTGCTAAACCGCCGGCGGGGCAGGGCCCGCTCCAACCCTAACGCTCAAACCAGGGAACTTGACGGTTTCGGTCTCCGGTCTGCTTTTCTCCGGCTTCCTTTTTTTACATTGGTACCTTGCAGGAAACAGATATCGTGAGTGTGTGTGAGCCGTATAGGCGAGCTCACACACACTCACGATTCTGCCAAATCAAAATTGAGGCGGGAGGAAAGGGCCTTTCCGTCAGGCAGGGCCTTTGAAATTGCCGGTCTCCACCCAGATGACCGCGTACCGGACCAGTTCATTGGCGGTTTTCAGGCTGAGTTTGTCCTTGATCCGTTCCCGATAGGTGCCCACGGTTTTGATGCTGACATTGAGCTGAATGGCAATTTCTTTGGAGGTCATGCCAAGGCCGATGAGTTTGAAGATTTCAAGTTCCCGGTCCGACATCCGCTTGAGGGGGAATTCGTGGACATCTTTGGGCCGGTTCCGGAACAGGTCAAGGATATGGCCCATGATGGCGGGGCTGACATGGATGCCGCCGTTCATGATCTGCCGGACCGCCGACACAACCGACTCAGAGGCTTCCTGCTTCATCATATACCCCCTGGCCCCGGCCAGGATACACCGTTCGGCATGAAGGGCTTCGTCGTGCATGGACAGCACCAGGCAGGCCACGGGTTTTTTTAAGGTCTTGATGGCCTTGATCAGGTCCAGGCCGGAACTGTCTTTTAGGGACAGGTCCACGATGGCCAGGTCCGGTGTTAAGGATTCCACCAGATCCATGGCCTCGTCTACACTTTGGGCATGGCCGCACACGGTCATGTCCGGTTCATTATTGAGCATTTCCTCCAGCCCCATTCTGAAAATGGGGTGGTCTTCCACAATGATAATTTTGAAGGCGTTTTCTTTCATCTGTCGCTTCCTGTGGTTTCAGGGCCTGTGGGCAAATGCCAGAAAGATTCCGGTTCCCCCCTGGTCCAGGGATTTAATTTCAAGGGATCCCCCGATCTGGGCTGCCCGGTAGGACATGATTTTAAGGCCCATACCCAGGGCAGTTCCATTGGGGGTGAACCCGGTGCCGTTGTCGGTCACGGTAAGCATGGCGGTTTCTTTAAGGCCTTCCAGGCAGATCCGTATCCGGCTGGCCCGGGCATGTTTGACGGCATTGTACACGGCTTCATGGGCAATATAGTATACATGGGCGGCCAGTTCCGGATCTTTAAAGGGGCGGTCCAGGGTCCAGGCAAGCGTGCAGGAAATGTGAAACACCGTGTTAACATAGGCGGCCAGGTCTTCAAGGGAGACGTCAAGCCCCCGGTCTGCCAGGTTCACCGGGGATATGCCCCTGGATAAGGCCCGGGTCTTTTCCACGGCATCCTGAATCAAGGCCCTGATTTTTGAGGTCTTTTCGATTTCCGGGTCAAGGTTTCCGCCAAGGTTTTTCTGATCAATTTTCTGGGCCAGCATCTTGGTCATGACCTCAATGCCCATGAGCTGGGGGCAGAGATCATCATGAAGGTCCATGGCGATTTTGCGTCTTTCCCGTTCGCTGACCGTGAGAATCTCCCGTTCCAGGCGGCTGGATTCCGTGATGTCTTCCATGGCGGCCAGCATGCAGGGCTCGCCCCAGACCATGGCCCGTTCCGTTGAGATAATCCCTTTTTTCTTTTCCCCGTCAGCGGTTAAAAAATAGATTTCCCGGGGGGGTACCCGTCCCTTTGTCTCGGTATCCTGGAGCAGGGCCCGGCCCTCGCCGCCCGAATTAAACAGCCTTATCTGCATGATTTCCCGGCCCATAGTGTCCAGCATGGACCGCTGGGTAAAGGTTAAAAAACTGTCGTTGACGTTGATGATCCGGCCGGTTTTAAGGGAGCAGATAAACATGCCCGACGGGTTGCTTCTAAAGGCTTTGGAAAACATTTCCTCGGACAGGCGAAGGGCTTTGGTGGTTTGTTCATGTTCCCGGACTTCCGATAACAGGTTTTCCTTGTAATCATTGAGTTTGTCCGTGAACCGGTTAAAATATTTGGAAAGCCGTCCGATTTCATCATTTGATAACACCGGCACAGGGGTGTAAAAATCCCCGGACGGGCCCCGGTCGAACCGGTCAATGAGGGTTTCAAGGGGATGGACCACCAGCCGGTTGATCTTCAAGGATGCGGTAAAGACAAGGGCACAGGTAAACAGGACAATGGTCAGAATAACCCGCCGTAAGGTTTTTAAAGGGGCATAGACTTCATCCAGATAGGAGGCCGAGCCCACAATCCAGTCATACTCGGGAAGGTAACTGAAAATAACCAGTTTTTCCCGGGCCTGGGTTTCCCCGGGGTTTTTCCAGGTATAGACGGCTTTCCCGCTTTTTTTCTCGCAGATTTCCCGGGCAAAATAGTTCCCGGAGCTGTCTGTTGAATCCAGAAAATTTCCCGTCATAAAAGGGTGGACAATGAGATTGCCCTTAGTGTCGCTGATGTAGGCATATCCGCTCTCTCCGAATTTCAGGCTTGAGATGCTTTTTTTAAAGTCCGAGATATTGATCAGCTCTAAAAACTCGTCCCGGTAGGAGGACACGGCAATGATCCAGTCCCAGGGCTTGAAATAGGCCATGTACATGGCTTTGGGTTTAAGTCCGTCATCTTCCGGGTTTTGCCACTGGTATTCAAGGTAACCGGTTTTCATTCGGATCATGTCCTGGACAAAGGTGCGCTCAGAATATGTTTTCCCGTTTATCCCGGGATTGGGGTGTTCAATGGCAATGGCGTTTGAATTGGCGCAGAATATATACCCGGTTTTCCCAATGACCTGGCTGAACAGGACCTTCCGGCACATGGTCCTGGCCTGTTCTTCGGTCAGGGCACCGGTTTCAAACTCTTTGTAAATGCTGTTGACAATGTCCAGATTCTTTTCGGCTACGGCCCGCAGATGATTTTTAATGGAGGTGGCCGTGGCGGTCCGGACCATATTCACGATGGCACTGGTGGCATTGGTCAGTTCGCTTTCAATCTGGGATTCAACGGCGGCCTTGACCTGGTAATAAATGATGGTGCATCCGAGCAGCACTGCCGCCGCAAACAAAAGGGTATAGCCGCCCAGGAGTTTGTGCCCCAGGCTCAGGTCTCTGAAGAATTGCGCCAGACTTTTCATTGCATCGGCAGCCCCAAAAGGTTTGGCCCGCTGTACCGGGCGTTGACAAATTTTGTATGATAAAAAAGGGGGCCGATCAACCTATTTGTTCATGTTGTTTGAATGGGGGGCGCCCCTTAAAGTTTCTGGTCGGTTACTTTCCGGCCTGTTTTTAATAAAAAGAGCGAAAAGTCCTATGTCGGAAACTTTTTATTGCGTTTCGCCTGCAAAACAGCTAAAAGTACCCTATCGGAAACTTTACCATTGGTGAACCATTGAAGCCTTCAGTAAAAATTAATAATCCTGATGAATTAGGGCAATACCTGCTAAAGGAACGCAAGCGCCTCAAGCTGACCCAGAAAGAGATCTCTGAATTTAGTGATGTCGGCAGAAAATTTATTATAGAGCTTGAAAAAGGCAAAGCAACCGCTCAAGTCGGGAAAGTATTTGAATTGTTAAACAGCCTCGGTCTTGAACTCCATCTGGTTAAACGTGGAGATCGCTGAATTTGGAAGCTTTGAATATATTTTTCGAGCAAACCAGAGTCGGTTCCCTGGCTATTGATGGCAAGGGAATGTTTTCATTCCAATATGATAGACAATGGCTGACGTCGCCGGATGCGTTTCAAATATCTGTTTCCCTGCCGATGCAGGAAGATGCTTTTTCTCACGACAAGGCAAAATCATTTTTTTCCAATCTGTTACCTGAATCTGCGGTTAAGACATTCATTGCGAAGAAACTGGGGATCTCAGATAAAAATGATTTTTTGCTTCTCAAACGGATTGGCGGTGAGTGTGCCGGGGCGATAACTATTCTGCCTGAATCGGAAAGCCCTGAATCTGAAGATCAATATACATATCGTCTCTTATCAGACCGGCAATTAACCGATCTGATAAGGGATATACCCATTCGCCCGCTGCTTGCCGGTGAGGAAGGTATCCGGATATCCCTTGCAGGGGCACAGGAAAAGCTGGCGCTTTTTTATAAGGAGCCTGACTTTTTTATCCCGGAAAATGGTGCGCCAAGCAATTTCATCTTAAAACCGAATATGGTTCATTTTCAGTTTTCCATTGAAAATGAATGTTTTTGTATGATGCTTGCCAATGCCGTTGGTTTGAATGTCCTGCCGGTTCTCATTGCCCGGAAGGCGGATCAAAAGGTTTTGTTAGTCAAAAGATACGACAGGATATTGGATAATGATATTCTCAAGCGTCTTCACCAGGAAGATTTTTGCCAGGCCATGGGGCTTTCACATGAGTTGAAGTATCAGGCAGAGGGCGGCCCCGGGCTGAAAGCATGCTTTGATCTGGTCCGGGCATACTCTGCAAATCCGATAAAAGATTTTCAGCAGCTGATGGAATGGGTGTTTTTTAATTATTTAATCGGGAATATGGATGGCCATGCAAAAAATTTGTCGTTTATATATCAGACCGGGCAAATTCGATTGGCTCCTTTTTATGACATGTTGTGTACGGCCATATATGATAACCTGTCACAGAAACTGGCGATGAAAATCGGAGGGGAAAACAGGCCGGAATGGGTGATGGCAAGGCATTGGGAACGGTTTGCCCAAGAGGTAAACATCAATTATCCTGTCCTAAAGAAAAGATTGCTGGATTTTTGCCTTAAGATGACCGGTAAAATTGACACTACCTATGTTGATTTTACAGCCAGATATCAGCAGAACAGCCTGGTAGAGGAGATCATAGCTGCTACGAAAAAAAGCGTAAGCAGGACACGTCAACAATTGAGTTCAACAAAAAAATGACCCGGATGATCCGCCGTTGCGTTTGAGCCCCCAGCCTCTGAAAAATTGAGCAGGATTTCTGATTGCATCGTTATGTTGTGTCCGGGCGAAAATTATATGGGGTTCCGGTCAAAGCTTCGGTATTGGATTGCTTCAGACAGATGTTGGGGCTGGATGGATGTTGAGGCATCCAGGTCGGCAATGGTCCGGGCCACTTTCAACACTGAATGGCAGGCCCGGGCCGACAAGCCTAGCACCGTGGCGGCCCGTTCCAGGATGGTGCGCCCCTCTTTGTCCAGGCGGCAGTGCTTTTCCCGGTGCCGGCTTTCCATCCGGCTGTTGGAGAAAATACGGTCTTTTTCAAACCGCCGGGCCTGAATCCGGGCGGATAGTTCCACCCTTTCCCGGATGGCGTTGGACGGTTCGGCCTTGTCCTGTGACATGAGTTCCTTGAACGCCACTTTGGGAACCTCGATCTGGATGTCGATGCGGTCCAGAAGCGGTCCGGATATTTTGGCCCGGTATTTGTCGATTTGGTGAGTGGTGCAGGTGCATTTTCCCGAGGGGTCGCTTAAATACCCGCAGGGGCAGGGGTTCATGGCGGCGGCCAGCATAAATTTGCAGGGAAAGACCGCCTTTACTCCGGCCCTGGAAATACTCACCCGGCCGTCTTCTAAGGGCTGCCTTAACACCTCCAGGACATTGCGCCGAAATTCGGGCAGTTCATCTAAAAATAATATCCCGTTGTGGGCCAGGCTGATTTCTCCGGGGAGCGGCTTGGAGCCGCCGCCCACAAGGCCGGCATCCGAGATGGTATGGTGGGGGGACCGGAAGGGCCGGCCCTTGATCCCGCCCCGGTGGCTGCCGGCCATGCCCATGACCGAATAAATTTTAGTGACTTCCAGGATTTCTTCAAACGAGGGTTTGGGCAGGATGCCGGGCAACCGTTTGGCCAGCATGCTTTTGCCCGATCCCGGGGGACCGGTCATAAGGACATGGTGCTGGCCGGCGGCGGCGATTTCCAGGGCCCGTTTCACATGGGCCTGGCCCCGGACATCCGAAAAATCCGGGCCGCCTTCCGTCAGGGTAAATTTTTCAAAGGCTTCAGGGTCCAGGACATGGGGGGCAAGGGGAACATGGCCTGAAAAGTGCTCCATGACCTGGGAAAGCCGGTCTACACAAAGGACCTCAATCCCGTCCACCATGGCGGCTTCATCGGCATTTTCTTTGGGGATGATTACCCCTTTAAATCCCTGATCCCGGGCGGCAAGGGCCAGGGGCAGGGCGCCCTTGACCGGTTTGACCCGGCCGTCCAGGGAGAGTTCCCCGGCCATGAGATAGGCGGCCGGGGCATCGCTGGGGATCAGGCCCGAAGCCGTTAAAATCCCCACGGCAACGGGCAGGTCCAGCCCGGTCCCCTCTTTTTTCACGTCGGCCGGCGCCAGATTGATGGTGACCCGGTCCATGGGAAAGGTATACCCGGAGTTTTTGACCGCCGACCTGACCCGCTCCCGGCTTTCTTTGACCGCCGCCTCAGCCAGGCCGACAATAGTGAAAACCGGCAGCCCAAAGGCAATATCCACCTCCACCTCCACCACAATGGCGTCAATGCCGTTCACGGCGCATGAATTAACTTTTGCGATCATGGGGTTCCTTTTGAAGGTCAATGGCAGAAGGGGGACAAAATTTAACCGGTTGCGGGGTTCAGGCTGTCTAAATCCCTCTTATCTAACTCCCTGACAATCTACCAAAAAAATATGGACAAACCAAAGAAAAAACGCATTTCTTTTGATATTCCGGGGTATGACAGTGACGGCCTGTTGACGGCATCGGGAAGTTTTACCATTTCCAGGAACCAGGAGACCGGCCTTCCTGAAACGGTTTTTAACAACGCATTCACCATGAACCGGACCTTTAACAGCTATGGTACGGATGTCGGTTTGGGGTATGACAGCGACGGCCTGTTGACGGCATCGGGAAGTTTTACCATTTCCAGAAACCGGCAGACCGGCCTTCCTGAAACGGTTTTTAACAACGCATTCACCATGAACCGGACCTTTAACAGCTATGGAGAACTTAACTCCTCTGCTGTCCTGATATCCTCAAGCCCGGTTCTGTCCATTGACCTTGCCAGGAACGACAATGGCCGGATCACCGAGAAAACCGAAGTTATACAAGGCATCAGCCATACGTTCAGTTACGAGTATGACCCGGTGGGGCGATTGCTCGGCGTCGCCAAAGACGGGACACTGGTCGAAGAATACCAGTATGATGACAACGGCAACCGGATCTATGAGATGAACACCCTGAGGGAAATCCCGGGCCGGAGCCTGGCCTTTTCCGATGAAGACCACATCATTACCGCAGGGGACATAAGCTATGAATTTGATTATGACGACCGCCTTGCCGCAAGAACCGCCGGCAGTGAAACAACCCGATATGTGTATTCCTCTACAGGAGAGCTGCTCAGTGTAACCCTGCCTGACGGAACAACCATTTCATACATTCAGGATCCTCTCGGCAGAAGAGTGGCCAAGAAAGTCAACGGCACCATAGTCGAAAAATACCTGTGGTCCGGCCTTACAACCCTGCTTGCCGTGTATGACGGCAATGATAATTTAAAGCAGCGGTTCCTTTACGCAGACGACCGGGTGCCCTATGCCATGACCCAGGACGGAACCACCTGCTATCTGGCTTACGATCAGGTCGGATCTCTCCGGCTCGTAACCGACAGTTCCGGCACCCCTGTCAAACAGCTTGACTATGACAGCTTCGGCAATATAATAGGAGATACCCATCCAGCCTTTACTATTCCCTTTGGTTTTGCCGGCGGCCTACACGATTCCGATACCGGCCTTGTCCGCTTTGGATACCGGGATTACATGCCGGAAATCGGCAAGTGGACGGCCAAAGACCCGATCCTGTTTGCCGGCGGGGATACTAATTTGTTTGGGTATGTCCTGAATGATCCGGTTAATTTTGTTGATCCTTTGGGGCTTTATGTGAAACATTGGTTTGAGGACAGTTTGCCATCATGGGCACGTGATAATCGGACCCCAGAAGAGCGAGAAGAGGCTCATCAAGCTTATAATAGGGACCTTGCAAAGAGATTAGGAGAGGCAGGAGGTCTCGGGCTATTACACAAAAAAGTTGAGAGCATCATACTAATGGACCATCTTGTTGATTTTGCCGAATGGTTGTTCCACGATGAGGACAAGGAGGAGACAAAATGCCCCATAATTGATTAGCGGCTTACCGCTTGTCATTGAGAGATTATCTCTCACATTTACGGAAAGCCTTTGTGGATAACGTTAAATTTAAAATATCTTTGGCTATCATTTTTATAGCGAGATAATTATTTATGGATTTAGTTTACGGAATAGTTATTTTATTTGCGCCTGTTCTAATCCCAAAACAAGCGTGTTATAAAAAATGAATTTCTCATAAGCAATTGTCGACCCGAGCTATTATTTTGTGTCTCCAATTTCCATCAAACAGACGCACGAGTCCTGATGTTTTTTGGAATACTGCCGATTGTGTTGTGGTTCATTGCTTAAATTCCCTTTTGAAATCTACAGGTTTTAGACTCGCCATTGCAGCCCGTTTGCAATAACTGTCCGGAGCAAAGGCATCATGTAACCCAGGCAGTCTTCAAAGAGTTAAAAAACTTGAACACGCTTGTGAGCCTGTTGTTATAACCAATGATTCGATATTTAATGGCCCTGCTGGAACGTATGATCAAGCAAGGGATATTTATAAATGTCTGGATAAAGCGTTTGAATTCCATACGGACGATGGAGAGACCTAAAGCTCGATACGGCATCATCATTCCATACCAGGCTTTCAGATCCCATGCCAAAGATGCAACAACCATATAGGCCCAGTTGGCATTTAGGGAATCAGAAGGATTAGCCATTGCATGCACGCCATGTTTCAACTGATCAATGTCATTTTCGTGATCCGCCCGTTTCCGGTAAAAATCCACCAGGTGCCTGGCTGATTTTTTCCAATCGTTTGTGATGTAAAAAAAGTAACGGATATCGTCAAACAATAGACGTTCGCCTTTATACTCATTTATTGTTTTGCGCAGCACGATCATCCGGTAGGGTTGCCGACATTTACCAGGTTTATATTCAAATTCGGCTATATGTTCACAGGCGGTCTCAAGACGTTTGAAATTGCGTTTTTTGACCACTTGAAGTTTGATATTTTCGGGACGTTTTCTGGGGATTGTTTTGATGGCTTGCGGCTGTTTTTCAAATATCTCCCATTCGGAATCTGAAAGACCACCGGCCAGTTTTATCAGGTTTGATCTGGCATCCATGCCAAAGACAAAGGTACAGCGTTGATCCCATTTGTCAAAATTGGAAGTAAGGGATGTGGTAAAATTAAAACCCACAATTCATTCCTCATAGCATGGAATATCAACAGCCCATTTTTCAATCCCTGGAATCCGAATAATTTTGTTTTCTATATTATTCACGGCGGACTTGACCAAACGTACCCCTGTCGGGTAAACACCTTTGATTAATTTGACGACAGGATTTTCTCCTTTCCATGTCATTGTTCGACATAGACCGAGAACCTTTTCAATTTTGTTCAGCAATTCGCCTTTCCAATGATTTTCCAAAACACCCCAAACTCGCTCTATTGGGTTGTATTTACTGTGGTACGGGGGATAGTACACCAAACTAATATTTACAAATGCTGATTTGGCAAAGTCCACGAGGCGACTAATGAATTGGCTCCTTCGGCTACTATTTTCCGGCCCATTATCAAGATTGATCACCAGTGTATGTGGGGCGAATCTTGCGTTCAAAGAAGGCCAGAGTGATTCCAGCGCATCAATCATGAAATCAGAGGTGATGTTGCTTTCAGTGAAGTACATATAATTTTCATCCAGAGCAGGTATGTTGATACCGAAAAGTTTCAAAAGGGAATCGGGTTTAAAATCATGGTCCGCCGCTTTAAGATTGCAACGACTATATCCGCCTCGGGAATAAGGCCCTATTTTAATAGTGGCTTTTGCGTCCATTGAGATACGTAAAACGCCATCTGTTTCATCGGCTAGTTGGTTTGTCCTATGCACATATTCAAAAATGATGTCTGTTTCAGGAATTTTTTTTTTACCTTGGCTTTGGCGACCTTCTTCAGTTTAAAACCCAATTTATTCATTATGGTGGATAGAGTCCGTACTGTTGGCATATTCTCAGGGTCATATCCCATGTCGTCAACTAATCGACGGAATACTTCATTCGCAGATATTGGGGAATATAAATTCTGGGTACGGAATGTAGGATCAGTCTGACATATAGGGTTTACAATACGAGTTATGTCCTCTTTTAAATTCGGAAAATGTTCTAAACACGATTTCCGGCCTCGTCCGGAAAAATTATCAACACAGGTAACTCCGCTTTCTATTTCCCGTCGCCCTTTGATTATTGTTTTCCGATCCCAACCCAGTTCTCTTTCAGCCTTTAGTTGTCCGCCGTGCCCCATAAGGGAGACAACGCGTGCCATGAATTGGCGCCGTTCATGGCCTTTTAATTTGCTTCGAGTGGTATTCAGAAAATCCTTTAGTGGTGGCGTTAATTCCGATATAGTTTTGGGTAAATTGTGCTTAGAATGATCAAACATGGTCCTCCTGTATTTTTTATGTAATCTTCCATGTTGACCATAAACTATCGATTCCATGTTGTCTATAGAAATCAGAATTCAGACTATGGAATTGTGGATATTAATTTTTCTGAGGCCCTAAGGCTGAAATCAGTATCACCCCGAACGTATAATTTTTTAAAAGTGCCTTCCAGCAGATCAAGGGACTTATCCACCCAACCCGCAGAGTTGAGGTGGGACGGAGCATTGCCGGATCGATTGATTATATAAAGAGGCTCCCTTGTTTTTTCCAGAGAGACTATCAGAGGGGCATATCCCCACTTACCATTATAAGAGATGTCCATACCCTGTTTGCACTCGCCGGTTGTTTCACTGATAGTGCCGTCGATATTGATGATGGCTTCTTTCTTGAAGTTTTGCGGCTGCTTTTCCCATACCTTTTTCCGGATGGTATTTTTGACGTCCTGCAGAGTTATGATATCTTCCTTGGAAAACCGGCGCAAAAAGTCTCCGGCTGTAGTGGGATCGGGGATAATTTCTGCATCCAGAGCATTCAACCAGGCTTCATTGTTTCTGAGCAGCTCAATATCCTGAAGGCAGGTGCCACCGGCAAGAATATTATATGCCATGTTGGCGACATGATCTGATTCATGATAGGGCAAATGGCGTTTAAGCAGTTCGAGCTCCTTATCAATTTCTTTCAGAAGGCCGGTCTTTTTGGCAAGCATATGAATTAACCCTATGCCGCCGGGAGCAACCCCTTGGAGGCGACCGTCAATCTCGTATTGAATGTTGGATGCTTTAAACATAGGGGCTGGCTGTTCATCCCAATCTCTTTTGTTGAGCTTTTTGCTTATTTTTTTCTTGCGTTTTGCCAAATTTTTGTTGATATTTTTATTCACTCGAAACGTCCTTTCAATTTGGTATATTTCGTTGTGGTAAACTTATTATACCTTTTATTGATAGGCGTTTCGAGGATTTTATCTCATTTTTATTACTTATCTCACGCTTGTTTTGGGTTTAGCTGTTCAAGGTTAGACCCAAAACAAGCGTGTTATAAAAAATGAATTTCTCATAAGCAATTGTCGACCCGAGCTATTATTTTGTGTCTCCAATTTCCATCAAACAGACGCACGAGTCCTGATGTTTTTTGGAATACTGCCGATTGTGTTGTGGTTCATTGCTTAAATTCCCTTTTGAAATCTACAGGTTTTAGACTCGCCATTGCAGCCCGTTTGCAATAACTGTCCGGAGCAAAGGCATCATGTAACCCAGGCAGTCTTCAAAGAGTTAAAAAACTTGAACACGCTTGTGAGCCTGTTGTTATAACCAATGATTCGATATTTAATGGCCCTGCCGGAACGTATGATCAAGCAAGGGATATTTATAAATGTCTGGATAAAGCGTTTGAATTCCATACGGACGATGGAAAGACCTAAAGCTCGATACGGCATCATCATTCCATACCAGGCTTTCAGATCCCATGCCAAAGATGCAACAACCATATAGGCCCAGTTGGCATTTAGGGAATCAGAAGGATTAGCCATTGCATGCACGCCATGTTTCAACTGATCAATGTCATTTTCGTGATCCGCCCGTTTCCGGTAAAAATCCACCAGGTGCCTGGCTGATTTTTTCCAATCGTTTGTGATGTAAAAAAAGTAACGGATATCGTCAAACAATAGACGTTCGCCTTTATACTCATTTATTGTTTTGCGCAGCACGATCATCCGGTAGGGTTGCCGACATTTACCAGGTTTATATTCAAATTCGGCTATATGTTCACAGGCGGTCTCAAGACGTTTGAAATTGCGTTTTTTGACCACTTGAAGTTTGATATTTTCAGGACGTTTTCTGGGGATTGTTTTGATGGCTTGCGGCTGTTTTTCAAATATCTCCCATTCGGAATCTGTGAGAGCAATCACGATATTTGATGGACACGTTTTCATGCTATTTGGTGGAACTGAGGAGAAGAAACAATAGCTTGACACACCACCCCCCATGGGTAGATGGGAAAGTTGATAAAAATGTCTCAAACCAGCAAATTTTTACGATACCCAAGGGAGGGGTGGTACGCTCTAAGAATTTTATATCTACCTGTAATTAAATCTAATTCAAAAAATCTATCCCTCATTTATCGTTGATTCTTTCAAGTTAACGGAAGGAGGACCGATCGGCCCTAAAGTATAGTGAAAAATGAGGAACGACAAAGGGAGTGAAAAATTTCCATAAGATAGCTTGCAAAAAATAAAGCCTCTTTCCATCAAATATCGTGATCACTCTCAATCTGAAAGACCACCGGCCAGTTTTATCAGGTTTGATCTGGCATCCATGCCAAAGACAAAGGTACAGCGTTGATCCCATTTGTCAAAATTGGAAGTAAGGGATGTGGTAAAATTAAAACCCACAATTCATTCCTCATAGCATGGAATATCAACAGCCCATTTTTCAATCCCTGGAATCCGAATAATTTTGTTTTCTATATTATTCACGGCGGACTTGACCAAACGTACCCCTGTCGGGTAAACACCTTTGATTAATTTGACGACAGGATTTTCTCCTTTCCATGTCATTGTTCGACATAGACCGAGAACCTTTTCAATTTTGTTCAGCAATTCGCCTTTCCAATGATTTTCCAAAACACCCCAAACTCGCTCTATTGGGTTGTATTTACTGTGGTACGGGGGATAGTACACCAAACTAATATTTACAAATGCTGATTTGGCAAAGTCCACGAGGCGACTAATGAATTGGCTCCTTCGGCTACTATTTTCCGGCCCATTATCAAGATTGATCACCAGTGTATGTGGGGCGAATCTTGCGTTCAAAGAAGGCCAGAGTGATTCCAGCGCATCAATCATGAAATCAGAGGTGATGTTGCTTTCAGTGAAGTACATATAATTTTCATCCAGAGCAGGTATGTTGATACCGAAAAGTTTCAAAAGGGAATCGGGTTTAAAATCATGGTCCGCCGCTTTAAGATTGCAACGACTATATCCGCCTCGGGAATAAGGCCCTATTTTAATAGTGGCTTTTGCGTCCATTGAGATACGTAAAACGCCATCTGTTTCATCGGCTAGTTGGTTTGTCCTATGCACATATTCAAAAATGATGTCTGTTTCAGGAATTTTTTTTTACCTTGGCTTTGGCGACCTTCTTCAGTTTAAAACCCAATTTATTCATTATGGTGGATAGAGTCCGTACTGTTGGCATATTCTCAGGGTCATATCCCATGTCGTCAACTAATCGACGGAATACTTCATTCGCAGATATTGGGGAATATAAATTCTGGGTACGGAATGTAGGATCAGTCTGACATATAGGGTTTACAATACGAGTTATGTCCTCTTTTAAATTCGGAAAATGTTCTAAACACGATTTCCGGCCTCGTCCGGAAAAATTATCAACACAGGTAACTCCGCTTTCTATTTCCCGTCGCCCTTTGATTATTGTTTTCCGATCCCAACCCAGTTCTCTTTCAGCCTTTAGTTGTCCGCCGTGCCCCATAAGGGAGACAACGCGTGCCATGAATTGGCGCCGTTCATGGCCTTTTAATTTGCTTCGAGTGGTATTCAGAAAATCCTTTAGTGGTGGCGTTAATTCCGATATAGTTTTGGGTAAATTGTGCTTAGAATGATCAAACATGGTCCTCCTGTATTTTTATGTAATCTTCCATGTTGACCATAAACTATCGATTCCATGTTGTCTATAGAAATCAGAATTCAGACTATGGAATTGTGGATATTAATTTTTCTGAGGCCCTAAGGCTGAAATCAGTATCACCCCGAACGTATAATTTTTTAAAAGTGCCTTCCAGCAGATCAAGGGACTTATCCACCCAACCCGCAGAGTTGAGGTGGGACGGAGCATTGCCGGATCGATTGATTATATAAAGAGGCTCCCTTGTTTTTTCCAGAGAGACTATCAGAGGGGCATATCCCCACTTACCATTATAAGAGATGTCCATACCCTGTTTGCACTCGTCGGTTGTTTCACTGATAGTGCCGTCGATATTGATGATGGCTTCTTTCTTGAAGTTTTGCGGCTGCTTTTCCCATACCTTTTTCCGGATGGTATTTTTGACGTCCTGCAGAGTTATGATATCTTCCTTGGAAAACCGGCGCAAAAAGTCTCCGGCTGTAGTGGGATCGGGGATAATTTCTGCATCCAGAGCATTCAACCAGGCTTCATTGTTTCTGAGCAGCTCAATATCCTGAAGGCAGGTGCCACCGGCAAGAATATTATATGCCATGTTGGCGACATGATCTGATTCATGATAGGGCAAATGGCGTTTAAGCAGTTCGAGCTCCTTATCAATTTCTTTCAGAAGGCCGGTCTTTTTGGCAAGCATATGAATTAACCCTATGCCGCCGGAGCAACCCCTTGGAGGCGACCGTCAATCTCGTATTGAATGTTGGATGCTTTAAACATAGGGGCTGGCTGTTCATCCCAATCTCTTTTGTTAAGCTTTTTGCTTATTTTTTTCTTGCGTTTTGCCAAATTTTTGTTGATATTTTTATTCACTCGAAACGTCCTTTCAATTTGGTATATTTCGTTGTGGT
This sequence comes from uncultured Desulfospira sp., assembly GCA_963663165.1. GTDB lineage: Bacteria > Desulfobacterota > Desulfobacteria > Desulfobacterales > Desulfobacteraceae > Desulfospira. The sequence continues at coordinate 4,411,871 of OY760175.1, forward strand.
AAACTTATTATACCTTTTATTGATAGGCGTTTCGAGGATTTTATCTCATTTTTATTACTTATCTCACGCTTGTTTTGGGTCTAATTACCAATATTATAGTTTTTAATAAATTGGTTTTTAGAATCAAAAAATGGAGACTAAATGTAGATAGTGTTGATAAAAAAGATTTTAGAATTGAAATAGCAATATATCTATTATTACTCATTTGTTTAGTGTTTTTGCTATTTTTTAGTGCTAATTTTGTGTTTTTTCCAAAAAGTCAATTAATGCCGATGCCTTTTGTGATATTAGGTAAAATTTTATGTCTTCTTTTTTTTGTACCAATAATAATATTATTTGCAATGGGTCATGCAGGAGGAGCTGGTGCTCCTTCAGTTCAAAAAACCATCATGGACTTTTTAAATATTGAAAAAATCCCCCAAAAAAGGATCGGGTTAAATAAGTTGCTAACTTTTTGTTTAACGGCTGTCGTTTTGATTTGGTATCTTGTTTTTTTACTCGGTCCAGAGTAGCGAGTCCGGGGCCATACGAATTCCGGACTAAAGAATTCCGGGGACATCCATGATAAGTATTGTCAAGAACAAGATTGAACAAGATTGGGGTCAGGTCTTGAATTATAAGAAAGTGATATTTCAAGACCTGATCCAGATTCATGAAACCGGCAGCAAAGTACCGGCAAGTGTTTCCGTAAGCACCCCCAGCGGATTAACCAGCCAGGTTGACATTGACAGGGTCTATGACCAAAGCGAAGACGGTTTAACCCGGACCGAAACCTTAACTTTTGACCGGAACGGTGCAACCACCACCGTGCTTACGGATTATGAAAACGGGGTAAAAACAGCAATCTCTCCTGAAGGCAGGGAGTTTGTCAGCCTTTTTGATCCGGACAGCCTTCTGGTAACCCAGACCCAGACCAGCGGCTTGTCAGCCACCCAATACAATTATGACAGCCACGGCAGAATCATCTCTCAGGAAACCGGTTCCCGCATTACCGATTTCAGCTATGATGACCGAGGAAACCTTGAGAGCGTCACTGACCCGCTGAACCGGACCACCCGTTATACCCATGACCTTCTTGGCCGTGTAACCGGCATAGAATATTCTGACGGTTCCGCTGTGGGATTCTGGTACGACAGCAAGGGCAATCTTACGGTACTGACCACCCCCACCCCCGCAGACAACAGCTTTACCTGGAACGGCGTGGACAAGCTGACAAGTTTTACCACCCCCCTTGGCAGCGTAACCTCCTACAGCTATGATACGGAACGAAAGCTTACCGCCGTCAACCTTCCTTCCGGCAAAACCATTGCCAACACTTATACCGACAGCCGCCTCACCCGGACCGATACCCAAGAGTGGACCAACTTCTACGACTATAACTGCATGAACCACCTATCATCCATCATCAGGGGCAGTCAGGAAATTGTCTTTAAATATGACGGCCGCCTGCTGACCCGGGTCAGCCAGGCCGGGACACTGAACCAGGATATAGCCCTTGCCTATAACGATGATTTTCAGATTGTCGCCATGGCATACGCCGGTACGGATGTCGGTTTGGGGTATGACAGCGACGGCCTGTTGACGGCATCGGGAAGTTTTACCATTTCCAGAAACCGGCAGACCGGCCTTCCTGAAACGGTTTTTAACAACGCATTCACCATGAACCGGACCTTTAACAGCTATGGAGAACTTAACTCCTCTGCTGTCCTGATATCCTCAAGCCCGGTTCTGTCCATTGACCTTGCCAGGAACGACAATGGCCGGATCACCGAGAAAACCGAAGTTATACAAGGCATCAGCCATACGTTCAGTTACGAGTATGACCCGGTGGGGCGATTGCTCGGCGTCGCCAAAGACGGGACACTGGTCGAAGAATACCAGTATGATGACAACGGCAACCGGATCTATGAGATGAACACCCTGAGGGAAATCCCGGGCCGGAGCCTGGCCTTTTCCGATGAAGACCACATCATTACCGCAGGGGACATAAGCTATGAATTTGATTATGACGACCGCCTTGCCGCAAGAACCGCCGGTAGTGAAACAACCCGATATATGTATTCCTCTACGGGGGAGTTGCTCAGCGTAACCCTGCCTGACGGAACAACCATTTCATACATTCAGGATCCTCTCGGTAGAAGAGCGGCCAAGAAAGTCAACGGCACCATAGTCGAAAAATACCTGTGGTCCGGCCTTACAACCCTGCTTGCCGTGTATGACGGCAATGATAATTTAAAGCAGCGGTTCCTTTACGCAGACGGCCGGGTGCCCTATGCCATGACCCAGGACGGAACCACCTGCTATCTGGCTTACGACCAGGTCGGATCTCTCCGGCTCGTAACCGACAGTTCCGGCACACCTGTCAGTGCTGACGCATGAAAATTTATAGTCAATGATATCAATGACGCAGCTCGATATCCAAAATTATTTTGTCGCAAAATTTAAATAGACAAAATTTCGGCCTTTTGATAATGTAGCATAGGGTACGAATGAGCGCCCCCCCAATCGAGACACTACATTTGAAGAGGAGGATGTCGTGATTGTCCAATGTGGCCGGAAAATTAAAGACGAAGAGCTTATACAGATTTGCGAGACAGTAGAGACCTTTTCGAATTTGAGTCAGACTGAACTGGCTCATACAATATGCGAACATTTGGGCTGGTATACCGCTTCTGGTAGGAACAAGGTGGATGCCTGCCGGAAATTGCTTCTGCGACTGGAGTCCCAAGGTCTCATACGGTTGCCTGAAAAAGAGAAACTCGGTCCCATAAAGGGCTCTCAACAGAAACTGCCGGTAGCGGACGACAGGACCCAGCCCCAAGATAAGGTAGCGGGCACGCTTTCGGATATCGGGCCGATCGTTGTCAGGGTCGCACAAGACACGGAAGAACGCTCACTGGTTAATGAATACCTGCACCGTTACCATTATCTTGGCTACAAGCGGCCGTTCGGATGTCATCTGCGTTATTTGATACAAGCTCAAGAGCGCATATTGGGATGTATGCTGTTCTCAGGGGCGGCCAAGGCGCTGACCCCGAGGGATCGATGGATCGGCTGGAGCACCAACGAACGCTTAAGAAACTTGGGATTTGTTGTAAACAATGGACGCTTCCTGATTTTTCCGTGGGTCAAGGTCCGGTATCTGGCAAGTCACGTATTGGGTAAAATTGTCAGAGATCTGGTGCAAGACTGGGAGCGGAGCTGGGGGTATCGGCCGGCTTTGCTGGAGACCTTTGTCGACCCACAACACTTCGATGGGACGTGCTATCGGGCGGCCAATTTTAGACACCTTGGCATGACCAGCGGAAAGGGGCTTGTCCGGCAGGGTAGAAGTTACAGGACCAGTCCCAAAAAAATCTTCGTTTATCCGCTGGTGAATAATTTCCGTCAGGTTTTGAGGCAGATCGGATGAGCAAGCCTAGCCGACGCCCCAATCGTGAGGAGATAAAGGCCAAAAGAAAGCAGTTTAAAAAGGAGCAGAGAAAATTACGTCGGGATGAAGAGGCCAGGGGATTTCAGCCGCCCTCTCATGGCACAATTTCTAACTGCAAATGCCGATATGAAAGTGTAGAACAGGAGGGGCGCATCCGCAATGAGGCCGTGGCTGAGAAAATGAGTATTTTTCGCGCTAAGCTGCCAATTCTGCTCAAACGTATGGCCAAGATTGAAGACCCTCGAAACCCTAAGAAGATAAAACACCAAATATCCACACTCATGATCTATGGGATACTGACCTTTGTGTTTCAGATGGCTTCTTGCCGTGAGGCCAACAAAGAAATGAGCCGGCCGATGTTCTGGAAGAATCTTCAATATTTTTTCCCGGAGCTTGAAACGCTTCCCCATCATGATACGTTAAAACGCCTATTGTCTAAGATTGATATCAATCAAATCAAGAAGCTTCATCTCGATCTGGTCAGAGATCTGATCCGGAAAAAGAAATTTCGACGGTACCTGGTCAATGGCTGTTATCCGATTGCCATAGATGGTACCGGTAAATTCAAACGCGACTGGCTTTGGGATGAAGAGTGCCTGGAACGTAACATCAAGAAAGAGGATGGCACCAGGAAACAGTATCATGTCTATGTTCTGGAAGCTAATCTTGCGTTTTCCGATGGCATGAGCATTCCGCTGATAAGCGAAATCCTGAGCTACACCGAAGGAGATACCGCTAATGATAAGCAGGACTGCGAACTCAAGGCGTTTTACCGGTTAGCCTCTTGCCTGAAGGCGGCATTTCCCGCCCTAAAAATTATGGTGCTTTTGGATGGGCTTTATGCCAAGGGCCCCGTGGCAGAAATTTGCCGAACAAACAAATGGCAGTTCATGATTGTACTGAAAGATGACGCTCTACCCAGCGTAATGAATGAATTTGAAACGCTTGCCGCACTCGATACAGAAAACTGCCACCAACACACATGGGGCAATAGGAAACAGGTTTTTCGGTGGATCAACGCCATTGACTACCGGTTTGGTCCGAACGGCAAGAAAAGTCAAATCCTGCACGTTGTTGAATGCAAAGAGAGCTGGAAAGAGGTTAGCCGGGAAAGCGGTCAACCGGAAAAGAAAAATAGTCGTCATGTGTGGTTGTCCAGCGAACCTTTGGACAGATTTAATCTTCACGAACGATGCAACATAGCCGCCCGTTCCCGTTGGTGTATTGAAACCGGTATTCTCGTTGAGAAACATCATGGATATGAGTACGAGCACTGTTTTTCGTATGATTGGAACGTCATGAAGGGGTATCATGCCTTGATGCGCCTGGGCCATATGTTTAACGTTTTGGCCAGATACTCGCAGCGGCTTGCCAGGATTATTGAAGATACCGGCGCACGGGGCCTGATTCGTTTAGTCCGGGATACCATGTCCGGCCCGTGGCTGGATTACATGTGGCTGGAAGATCGTCTGTCCACTCCCTTTCAACTCCGATTAGTATGACGGCAACGACGGACGGGTAATCGAAAACACTCTCCCAAGCAGAGAGGTGGGAACGCTATGTTCGGACCGAAGGACCGTCTTTCGTTTCGGCCATAGTCAGTGTCTGAAGGACTGCCTTTTTGAATTAAAAAAGGCTGGATCTCCCCCCAAAGGGAGTGGTTAGATCGACTAAAGCCAACCTTTTTTTATTCATGCGTCAGCACTGCACACCTGTCAAACAGCTTGACTATGACAGCTTCGGCAATATAATAGGAGATACCCATCCAGCCTTTACTATTCCCTTTGGTTTTGCCGGCGGCCTGCACGATTCCGATACCGGCCTTGTCCGCTTTGGATACCGGGATTACATGCCGGAAATCGGCAAGTGGACCGCCAAAGACCCGATCCTGTTTGCCGGCGGGGATACTAATTTGTTTGGGTATGTCCTGAATGATCCGGTTAATTTTGTTGATCCAACTGGTGAATTTCGTTTTGGTACCAGACCCCTTGGGTCTTTTCCAGGTAAAATAGGATATAATGAGGGGGCGAGTAACCAAAGATTATTGCATGAGCATGGATTCTACGAGAACGGTCATAATGTTGGATATTTCAATCGAGGAATTGATAAAGATAGCTCGTCAGCTTGTAGCAATTATGAAATGTTTGGCCCATATTATGATGACGCTATTATGGAAATAGCTGAAAACAATTTACGTAACAGTGGAGAATGGAACAAGCAAGGTACGAGTAATGGGTACGATTTAATAAACCATAACTGCCAAGATTTTGCCGATGCATTAAGAAATGAATATGATAGATTGCAAGGCCCAATTTATGACAATCATATACCTATCTCCCTTGATCCATTCTTTTGATAATATCATGATTAAAATTCCTCTAACAGAATTAAAGCATTCAAAAACTTTTTGTGTTATTTCGATAATCGCAACTGTTATTTCTGTTGGGCTTATCACTAATTGGCTGTTAAAAGCAAGCTGGGATGCGATGGTTTATGATGTTGGCAAAGTAGGCACAATAATCGTTTTGGGTATTTATCATCTAATTTATTCAGGTATAATTTTAGTAGGTGTTATGTGTTCACTTATTAGATTCTCAAATAGTATTCATCAGCTAAACATTTATATCTGCATAACATCATCGGCTTTAGTAACAATTTGTGCTAACATCCTAACCCATTTCTTCCACAATAATATCGGATGGGTTGAAATTGTCTTTGGATTGTGGATTGGTTCATGGATTGTTTGCCTACTTATTTATTTTTTTAAGGACAAGGGGCATAACTGAGGGATAATCTCGGGATCGGGGGACCTTACATAATTCCAAATAATTAAGTAAGGTGTCCCCCGAATTAGGACCCTCTCGGCAGAAGAGCGGCCAAGAAAGTCAACGGCACCATAGTCGAAAAATACCTGTGGTCCGGCCTTACAACCCTGCTTGCCGTGTATGACGGCAATGATGATTTAAAGCAGCGGTTCCTTTACGCAGACGACCGGGTGCCCTATGCCATGACCCAGGACGGGACCACCTGCTATCTGGCTTACGACCAGGTCGGATCTCTCCGGCTCGTAACCGACAGTTCCGGCACCCCTGTCAAACAGCTTGACTATGACAGCTTCGGCAATATAATAGGAGATACCCATCCAGCCTTTACTATTCCCTTTGGTTTTGCCGGCGGCCTGCAGGATTCCGATACCGGCCTTGTCCGTTTTGGATACCGGGATTACATGCCCGAAATCGGCAAGTGGACCGCCAAAGACCCGATCCTGTTTGCCGGCGGGGATACTAATTTGTTTGGGTATGTCCTGAATGATCCGGTTAATTTTGTGGATCCTGAAGGGCTTTGGTCGGAAACTCATCCTCATCAAATCCAAAAAGATCCTACCGGTGGTGGTGGAGCAGGAGCAGCCAGCACTGTAACAGGTATTGGGGCTGGTTTGGCATTAGGGCAGATGCTTTCAGATATGATGTTCGAAGACTATGAAGGTAGTAGTTGCCCCGGTTACACTTCTGACAAATTTCCTCCTGGCTTCTGGCCTGGTGATAAGGGTGCTGAAGAGTGGGGGCGAAGAAACAATATAGATAAAAATGATGCTCGGCGAAGATTCCATGATAAAAAAAAGAAGGATTTGGGTAGTGAAGCAACGGATCCATATGGTGTGAATCCAGATACAGGGGATATTGTTGATCCAAATGGAGAATATGTTGATAACTTAGGCCAATAAATTAAATAAGGTTAACACGGCTTTTTAGTCCGTGTTAACCTTAAAAAATTAGACCTCATTATCAAAATAAATATCCCAATGGATTTCTAACCCAAATTTTAAAAAAGATTTCATAGTTTCTAAATCCAAAAATAATCCTTCATTCCCTGTTGAAACCCAGTAACAAAAGACGTCCATACTACAATCATCTTTACGAAGATCAGACAATAAATTTTCTTTATCTTGTAGTAATTCAATAAGTTTGGATAAATGTTTCAGGTTTTCACATGAATCAATTTTTCCCTCAGTAGACCAACTCCAAAAATTGTATTTTTGCCTTGATCTATTATGAGATTCTTGGTCTAAAGGAATCATTTCTGTTGCAGTAATATTCAATCTTCTGCCAATAATTTCAGGTGATATCTTTTTAGAAAAAATTCTTAAAGTAGCAAAAGTTTCTTTACAACTCATATTATAACCCCTTCATTGCCAATTTTAGTCTAAATGTCCTGTATTCTCTTAATAACTTAGGGCCTCTGACCCCATTTATCCCAGCCATAATATAGGCGGCCTGGGCATTGCCGGGGATCAGGCCCGAGGCCGTTAAAATTCCCACGGCAACAGGCGGGTCCAGTCCGGTGCCTTCCTTTTTCAAATCTGCCGGTGCCAGGTTGATGGTGACCCGGTCCATGGGAAAGGTACACCCGGAGTTCTTAACCGCTGACCTGACCCGCTCCCGGCTCTCTCTGACCGCTGCCTCGGCCAGGCCCACAATGGAAAAAACCGGCAGACCAAATGCAATACCCACCTCCACCTCCACCACAATGGCGTCAATGCCGTTCACGGCGCATGAATTAACTTTTGCGATCATGGGGTTCCTTTTGAAGGTCAATGGCAGAAGGGGGACAAAATTTAACCGGTTGCGGGGTTCAGGCTGTCTAAATCCCTCTTATCTAACTCCCTGACAATCTACCAAAAAAATATGGACAAACCAAAGAAAAAACGCATTTCTTTTGATATTCCGGGGTATGACAGCGACGGCCTGTTGACGGCATCGGGAAGTTTTACCATTTCCAGGAACCAGGAGACCGGCCTTTCTGAAACGGTTTTTAACAACGCAGTCACCATGAACCGGACCTTTAACAGCTATGGTGAGCTTGAATCCTCTGCTGTCTTGATATCCTCAAGCCCGGTTCTGGCCATTGACCTTGCCAGGAACGACAATGGCCGGATCACCGAGAAAATCGAAGCTATACGCCCGACCCCCGGTCCCTGGTTAATTAACGCCATGACCATAGGCAACTCAGAATTTTTACATGCGTTAGCCCTGGGGAGCATGTAATTCGGGGGACAAAAATATTCAATTCCGGGGACATGATACAGAATTCCCATCAACCTAAGGAAAATACTTATAAATCTCACCCCGATGCAGGAACCTGACAAAGCAGACGGCATCTTCTTCAATAACAAGGCCCAGGCGGTAGTCACCCATTCTGATGCGGTAGTGACTACCCTGGGCCTTTAACTTTTTAAGGTTCCGGATGCTGTGGATGTCCGGGGCCTCCTCCACTTCCCGGATGATCTGCCGGACCCGGTCGAGCAAGGGTTGGTCTGTTTTGCGTTTTTTTAAATCTCTGGCAAAGCTCTTTTTAAAATCGAGGATCACGCCCGGCCTTCCAGTATGTTAAATATCTCTTTTTTTGTGGCAGTGCCGGTATTCTGTCCTTCCTGGATCGCCCGGCTCAGGGCAATGTCTTCCATGGCATCCACGATCATCTCATGAAAGATGTTCTGTTTTTCTTCGAGCATCTCGACAAGTGCTTCCTTGAAGACCTGTTTGAGTCTGGCCTCATCCATTACGGTCTGCATGGCGTCTCCTTACAAACAATCAGGCCCGGGCCAGTTGTTCAAATTTATATTTTTTGATGAATGCATCCAGCAGGCTGGTCAGTACCTGCTGGTCTTCTTCGGGAAGTTGCTCTATTTCTTCGATATGCTTTAGAAGCTCCCGGCTCCTGATCTTGTTGATTGCCACGTTTGCTTCATCCCGCAGCAGGTAATCCAGGCTGACGTCAAACACAGAAGCAATTTTAACGACCATGTTGGTGGGCGGGCAGACCACTCCCCGTTCGTATTTGGATATCAACTGGACATTCACGCCCAGTTTGTTGCCGAGCTGCCCCTGGGACAAGCCCCGGCCCTGGCGCAGCTTCTTTAACTTATCAGGCAATCCGGATATAATGGCTTTATTGTTATTCATAAGTTCCTCCTTGCCTGTATATTTCTATAAATATGGGCCTGTGTGCAAACATATTTTTCCTTGACTTTAACTTTAAAGGATACCAACTAAGCATATTAAGTTATACTTTTTGTCGTGAAAAGCAAGTTTATTTTGATATCAGGGATGTTTTTAGGAAAGAAGGCCATCAACCCGCACTCGCCAAAGTCAACCGGTTGATGGCCGAAAAAAACAAATCACAAAGGGCAAGCCCGTTTGTAACCGTTTTCTTTTTCTATCATATCTCGAATTCGGGGGACACGAGATAAAAATATTAATAAATTAAGTTTGATTTGCAATAAGTACCAATATGGCAAGGATAGCAAGAGCAGTAGCCCCGGGATACCCCCATCACATTACGCAGAGGGGTAACCGGAGGCAGCAGACATTCTTTTTGGATGAAGATTATCAGGCCTATATTGATCTGATGGCGCAATGGTGCGGGCATTTTAATGTAGAAATCTGGAGTTACTGCCTGATGCCCAATCATACCCATTTAATTGCGGTTCCCGCAACATCAGACGGGATCGCCTCGGCCATAGGCAAAGCCCATAGAAGATATGCAAGAATGGTGAATTTCCGGGAAGGCTGGCGGGGCTATTTCTGGCAGGGACGTTTCACCTCTTTCATTTTGGACGAACCACATTTGCTGGCAGCTGCCAGATATATTGAGCAAAATCCCGTCAGGGCCGGGTTGGTTAAAAAGCCGGAAGAATATCGGTGGAGTTCTTGCAGGGCACACTTAAATCTCGCCAAAGATCCTCTTGTGAGGGTGGAACCTTTATCGGCATATGTAGATAAGTGGGATGAATTTATAAATCTCCCTGTTGATCATGTCCAAAGGGATGCGATGCAAAAGCATGAGAGGACCGGGCGTCCCTTGGGAGGGGATGAATTCATTATCCAGCTCGAAACCGAGACCGGTCGGATGCTGAGAAAAAAGAAGACCGGCCCGAAAGGGCCAAGATTAAAACGATAATTTTGTATCGTGTCCCCGGAATTCGGTGTCCCCGGAATTCGGAATTGTGCCACCGGTTTTACCGGTGGCTGATTACTATTTACTGGCGTTTTCAACAAAAACTTCGATCAGGTTTGGATGGTTTGAGCCAATATTATCCTCCAAAGTGGCCAGTAACTCGTTGGGATCCTCAACCTGGGTTGCTGCTACCCCCATGGACTCAGCCATTTTCTGAAAATTCATGACAGGACTGTCCAGCTCCATGCCGGGGTGTTTTTCATTCAGAGGATAGTCACCCAGTACAGCCTTGCGCACCAGCTTCACCTGACGATAGGTTGCATTATTGGTGATGATAAAGGTAACAGGAATATTGTATTTAGCTGCGGTCCAAAAAGATTGCATACTCCAGGCCGCGCTACCGTCACCGGAAACCACCACCACATTCTTATCAGGTGCGCCAAGCTTGGCCCCTAAAGCCATGGGAAGGCCTGAGCCGATACTCCCGCCGTTCCTGGCCCTGATGAAGGAATCGGGCGTATCAAGATCCAACACCTGCCTGAGCATCGCTGAAGACGACCAGCAGTCATCCACAATAATCGTGTCGGCAGGCAATGCCTTTTTCAGGTCGGACATGAGTCGGGAGATGGCAATAGGACACTGGTCCTTTTCAGCCTGGACCTGCTCTTCAAGCATTGCCAGTTTCATTTTCTTCTCAGCCAGGATTGACAACCTGCGGGAGGCGGCCATTTTCTGGTAGCCATCATCCAACTGCCCTTCCATTTTCGCGAGAATGTCGGTGAGGCCGGCCTTTATATCGCACTGAATTCCACAATCCACTGGAAAATTCTTGCCTATTTCCCATGGATTTTCGTCAAACTGCATGATCTTGATGTCATTTGGTAGCGTCGGTTCCGGATTGACAAAGGCCTGGGCAAACATGGGACAACCGATACCGATCAACAGATCAACCCCTTCCAGTATTTTTCGGGCCGGAGGCGATGTCGGGTCCAGATCACCAAGGTACTGGCCATGGGTCACCGGAAAGTTCACGTCCGACATCCAGCTCTGGAACACCTTCGCCCCGATCATTTCAGCAAACCGGACTGTTTCCTCTATGGCGTTGCATCGGCTGACACCACTTTCCACGAATATGACAGGGTTCTTGGCTTTCTTGAGTAGTTCGATGGCCAGGACAAGGGATTCTGCGTCCGGCCTTACCCCGGGGTATACCCGGGTATTATCCTTATAGGTGTAATCAAGTTCCCCATCCAATACATCGTAGGGTATGGAGACAAGTACAGGCCCGGCCGGATGCTGAATTGACATTTTAAAGGCCCGCTGCACCGTAACCGGAATGTCCTGGGCATGTATAATTTCAGTAGCCCATTTGCTAAAAAGCTTACCCATGCCAACAATGTCCCCGGTCAAGTGCGGGTCTCGCTGCAAAAGCCTGCTATGTTGTTGACCAACGGTAATCACAATGGGTACGTTTCCGGAACAGGCGTTATACAACATGGGAAGGGCCGCTGCCATTCCCGGCCCGGTATGCAGGTTCAAAAACCCCGGCTTTCCGGATGCTCGGGCATATCCCTCAGCCATACCTGCACAGACAATTTCATTCAAACCAAGTATATATTCAATGTCGTTCGCCCGCTCCAGGGCGTCCATGAAGACAATCTCCGTAGCGCCCGGAATTCCAAAAACATATTCAACACTCTCCTTGGAAAGGAGATCAATTAAAGCGTCTTTTCCTGTCGTCTTTGCCATTTTTGTCCTTTTGGGTGTTGATTATTCGCTCATCTCGAAATGATTTCCGTCACCTCGTGAAACCGTTTTTTGCGTTATTAACCCAGGTTTCACGAGGGTCAGACTTTTGAAGATTCTGACAATAACATACAATGTTCGTCGAAAGGTGAAGTGATCATCAAACAGTAAGTTTTCATTGGTTAAAAAATTTCCCAGCCGCTTCTCCCGGGGGCATAATTTGGAGAAGCGGTTCTATCACTATAAATTCAGTTCCTCTATGACTTTCTGCATACCGCCGAGTTTTTCAAGGGACTTCCGACTGGGCTTTCCGGTCGCCTCATCCCAGCCGATTGTTTCGTAAAAATTCTTGATAAACCCTTTATGGTCCACAGTAATACCCGCGATGGGGCCATCGGCCAGGGGAGGTTCTCCAACCGATCGTGCAGGCGGCTTGAAATCAGCCGGCAGTAACCCTTCCCGTACGTTAAAGGCCTGGCGCAGATTGAAGATTCGAAGGCCCGCGGCCTGTTCCTCTTCTTCACCGAATTTCCAGCCGGTAACCGCCTCAAGAAGGGGCCTGGGCATATTGGGGAAGCCGCAGAAGTCGTTGCCGAAAAGACATAGGCCCGCTGAGTTCATCACTTCCCTGGCGGCGGTGGCCATGACGTCCGGTGGTCCACTGCCCTTTGGGCTGTTTTTATCCTCAAGGGGGGAAGGTCCCAAGCCGATACCTCCCTTGACATGGCGGCCCGGGGTCGGGTCCACGGCATAGGTCCTGGCAAGCGCCGGTCCAAAGCGGGGATCGTGCATGGGCAGCTCAATCCCTTTTACGGCAACCAGATATTCATCACCTTTCCCGAGCTTCTTGGCTGCTGCCGCAGACCCAAGTGCCAGCAGCTTGCCGAATTCAGTATTTTGATCGGCCATTTCCCGGGTGGCCTGGACAAGTGCTTCCCCGTTTCCCCAGGTCAACTCCAGACCGCCGGTTTCCTCTTTGGACAGGAGCCCGTTTTCGTAGCATTCGATGGCCCAGGCAAGTGTACCTCCCGCCGAGATGGTGTCCAGACCGTCGAGATTACAGATATGGTTGCATTTGATCAAAGCCTCAACATCTTTGTTCATAACCAGCGGACCAAAGCTGATGGATGTTTCGTATTCAGGCCTGCCGGTTTCGCCCACAGGCCATTTGCCCTCTTCAACTTTATAGACGGCACCGCATCCCATGGGACAGCTGGCACAGGCAAATTTTTTGGTCCGGTACTTGGCATCCATGGCTTCACCCTCAAAGGGGGAAACATCCTCTTCTTTGAAATCAGCGTTCACGGCACCCGCCCAGTTTTTCACCGGAGCATCGCCACACATCATGGACCCGCTGGTCATGAGGGTGGTGCCCAATGCAGAAAAGCCCCCTACCATCTGCGCCATGGGGCCTTCTTTCATGGTCTTCATGATATCCTGATTAACCGCCTTAAGACGATCCCTATCGGCCACGGGTATGGAACCCTTTCCTCTCACAACGACGGCCTTCAGGTTCTTGGACCCCATGACCGCCCCGCATCCCCCCCGTCCGGCTGCACGATGCCCGTCATTCATAACGGCGGAAATGAGCGATAATTTTTCACCTGCCTGGCCGATGGTCGCCAGGCGAAGCTTCTTGTCCCCGAGCTCTTCCTTAAGGGTTTTCTCGGTATCTACAACATCCTTGCCCCACAGATGACCGGCGTCCTTGATTTCCACAGCACCGTCATTAATCCAAAGGTACACAGGCTTTGAGGAACTTCCAGAGACAAAAACCGCATCAAATCCAGCTTTCTTCAATTCTGCTCCGAAATAGCCTCCGGAATTGGCATCATTCCATCCTCCGGTAACCGGGGACTTGCAGACAATTGTATATCGCCCGCCAAACAAGGCTCCTGTGGCGGTCAGAGGTCCCGTTGTAAAGCCGATGATATTTTCAGGCCCCAGGGCGTCAACGCCCGGTTTCATCATATCAAACAGCACTTTCGCACCAATGCCGTAGCCACCGATAAATTTTTCGGCAGTTTCCTGTGGCAAGTCACGCTCCTGACACTCACCACTGGTCAAATCGACAAAGAGCATTTTCCCACAGTACCCGTTCATGTGTTCTTCCCCCGTATTCATTGAATTACTTAAATGACAAAATCTCGCTTCAATTTTGTCGGTTCCTTCGACTCAATCATATTTTTTTTTTACACAAAGATAAAGTCGGTTTTTTACCTGGACTTCAATACAATAGTGTATTTTAGAATTCCGAATTCCGAATTCCGGGGACACGAAACAAAAATATTGATAAGTTGAGTTTGATTTGCAATAAGTACCAATATGGCAAGGATAGCAAGAGCAGTAGCCCCGGGATACCCCCATCACATTACGCAAAGGGGTAACCGCAGGCAGCAGACATTCTTTTTGGATGAAGATTATCAGGCCTATATTGATCTGATGGCGCAATGGTGCGGGCATTTTAATGTAGAAATCTGGAGTTACTGCCTGATGCCCAATCATACCCATTTAATTGCGGTTCCCGCAACATTATCCAGCTCGAAACCGAGACCGGTCGGATGCTGAGAAAAAAGAAGACCGGCCCGAAAGGGCCAAGATTAAAACGATAATTTTGTATCGTGTCCCCGGAATTAAGAAAAAACGCATTTCTTTTGCCATAAGCCGGGAATTCGGCTATATATAGCTGGATATTCAAAATATAAACCGTCACCAAAGGATCCTTGGCAGGATATTGCCATGGCAACGGCTGAAGGCTGCCGCTATCCTCCTTTAGCCATCAACTTTCATATTGTTACAGACGCCTGACCGCTATCAGCAAAAAGCTAACAGCTAACGGCTGATAGCTAACAGCTTATAAATATAAACAACATGGACTCATACTTTAAACAAAAAACCATAGCCCGAAATGTCGGCCTGTCCGGGACCGGCGTTCATTCCGGCAAAAAAAACAACATCACCATAAAGCCGGCGCCGGAAAATCACGGCATTAAATTTCAGCGGGTGGACCTGCCCGGCACAGCCCCCATCCAGGCCCTGTTCAAGCGGGTGGTGGATACCAGCTTAGCCACCGTGATCGGCACCAACGGCGCCATTGTCTCTACCATTGAACATCTCATGGGCAGCTTTGCCGGCCTTGGCATTGACAATGCCCTGGTGGAAATGGACGAATATGAAATGCCCATCATGGACGGCAGCGCCCGGGAGTTTACCCAGGTCTTTGAGGCGGCCGGGATTGTGGCCCAGAACCTGCCCAAACATTTCATGATCATGAAGAAAAAAGTGCGGGTAGAAGAGCAGGATAAATATGTGGAAGTGGTCCCTGCGCCCTGTTTTAAGATTACCTGTTCCATTGATTTTGACCACCCGTTGATCGGAAAACAGAAAATCACCTTTGACCGGGCTAAAAATAACTTTGAACAGGAAGTCAGCCATGCCCGGACCTTCGGGTTTGTAAAGGATATTGAACTGCTTAAACGGTTCAGCTTGGGAAAGGGCGGCAGCCTTGACAATGCCATTATCCTGGACAAAGACAAAATTCTCAATGAGGACGGCTTACGGTATCCGGATGAATTTGTCCGGCACAAGCTGCTGGACAGCCTTGGGGATTTTTCTTTGCTGGGCATGCCCATCCAGGGGCATATTATTTCCCATAAATCCGGCCATACCCTGAACCACAAGTTTATCCGGCAGCTTCTTGAAAACACCGATGCATGGGAAACCGGGCCGGCCACACCGGTACCGGTAAACTGACCATGAATAAATTTTTTTTTATCCTCATCCTTGTTGCCGGCCTGGTTCTGCCCCTGGCCTGTTTTGCGGACAATTCGGCCATGCTGGCCAATATCAAGCTGGCCAACACCAGAGATGACCTTCTGGCCTATTTTCAGGTAGAAAAAGCCTTTGATGAGAACATCAGCCAGGCCGTCAAAAACGGGGTGCCCACGACCTTTTCATTTCTGGTCGCCTTGTACAAAACCAGTGATTCCTGGCTGGATAAAAAAATTGCCGATGTTCAGATTAAATCCACCATAAAATTTAATTCCCTGAAAGAAGAGTATACGGTGTCAAGGCCTTGGAAAGACGAAAAACCGCTTACCACTAAGTCCTTTGACCAGGCAAAGTCCTGGATGACGGAAATTGACAACCTCAAGGTCATTCCGTTAAACAAGCTGGTCAAGGGCGGTAAATACCAGATCAGAATCAAAGCGGAACTGGATAAAGTGACCCTTCCCCTTTCCCTTCACAATGTGTTTTTCTTTGTCTCTTTCTGGGATGTTAAAACCGACTGGTATCTTGTAAATTTTACGTATTGATCCATGGACAGTGAAAGAGAACATCTGCCTGGAAAAATGTCCAGGAGGAAAAAAGAAGGAATTTTAATCCTTGCTATCCTTCTGATTGTGGGGGTGCTGACCTTTGTTGAAATAAAGATCACGCCCTTTGGAAGTGACTTTCCCTTTTCCAGTACCGTGTTGATGTTTATCCTCATCAACATCAACCTGCTGCTGCTGCTGACCCTTCTTATCCTTGTTTTCAGGAATCTCGCTAAACTTTATACGGAAAAAAAGCAAAATATTTTCGGCTCAAAGCTGAAAACCCGGCTGGTGATTTCCTTTGTTGTCCTGGCCCTTTTGCCCACCACGGTGTTGTTTTTCTTTGCCATCCAGTTTTTGTCCACGTCCATTGCCTTCTGGTTTAATGCGCCGGTAGAGCAGACCCTGAACTCTTCGGTGGCGGTAGGGCAGAAACTCTACGATTATATTGAAGAAAAAAATGAGTTTTTTGCCAAACGGGCCGCCTATCAGATCGACTCCCGGAAACTGCTGGATAAGAAAAATGAAAAGAGCCTGAACCGGTATACCCAGGTCATTCAACGGGCGTTTAACCGGCATGCCGTGGAGGTTTATACGCCGGATGCCAAGCGGATCAGCCTGTCCCTGGACAACGAGGTGGAGGCCCTTCATTTCGGGTTGCTGACCACGGATGAACTGACCCGGATTGCCCCGGACAAGGCCAGCGCCACCATCTATCAGCTCATTGACCAGGGAGAATTTTTAAGGACCGTTGCCACCATTCCATTTGGGATTGCTCCGGATAAAGCCCAGGGGTTTATTGTGATTACCACCATTGTATCCATGGACCTTTCCGAGAATCTTAAGGCCATCCTCAAGGGAATTGAGGAGTACCAGCAGTTGAAATTAACCAAGAAACCGGCCCAGATTTCATACTATATTGCCCTGTCCATTGTGGCACTGCTGGTGCTTTTCTGCTCCGTCTGGTTCGGGTTTCAGCTGGCCAAGTCCATTACCGTGCCCATCATGAAGTTTGCCGAAGGCACCAAACGGGTGGCTGAAGGGGACTTAACCTACCAGATTGATTATCAGACCGATGATGAAATCGGAACCCTGATTGACTCCTTTAATTCCATGACCAAACAGCTGGCCGCCGGAAGAAAACAGCTGGATATGTCCGGTAAAATGCTGGAACACCAGTATGTTGAGCTGGAAAAAAGCCGGCAGTACATGGAAATTGTCTTAAGAAACGTGTCCACCGGTGTGGTCTCCATTGACAACAAGGGCATCATCACCACCATGAACAAGGCCGCGGAATCCATGCTGGATATCCAGAGCCGGCAGGTCTTAGGCCGGAATTTTAAGCAGGTCCTCAGTGAAAAATACCTGAAAGTGGCGGACACCATATTTGAACAGGCCGCCCACAGCCCCCACCATGTTCAGATTCCCATTTCCGCCACCATCTCGGGATCTCCCAAGCATTTTTCCCTGCATTATGCCATTTTAAAAGATGACACCGATAAGGACGTGGGCGGGGTTCTGGTGTTTGATGATGTCACGGCGCTGGAAAAGGCCCAGCGGGTGGTGGCCTGGCGGGAAGTGGCCCGGCGCATAGCCCATGAGGTAAAAAATCCGCTCACCCCCATCAAGCTGTCGGCCCAGCGGCTTAAGCGCAAATACGGCAAGCAGATTGATGATGAGATTT
The DNA here is from genome assembly GCA_963663165.1 of uncultured Desulfospira sp. Lineage (GTDB taxonomy): Bacteria > Desulfobacterota > Desulfobacteria > Desulfobacterales > Desulfobacteraceae > Desulfospira. The sequence continues at coordinate 4,430,007 of OY760175.1, forward strand.
TCAACCGGTGTGCCGACACCATTGTGGAGCATGTGGACCTGATCCGGAACCTGGTAAACCAGTTTTCGGCCTTTGCCAAATTCCCGGACACCAATTTTTCAAAGGACCGCATCGAAGATATCATTTTGGAGACCATTGCCCTTTATAGGGAAGGCCTTGAAAATGTGGAAATCAAGGAACACTTCAGCACGGAGATCCCCTTGCTCAAACTGGATCGCCAGCACATGAAACAGGCCTTTATCAATTTGTTTGATAATGCGGTTTATGCGGTTAACAAAAACGGGGTGATCACCGTTGACGTGTTTTATGACCAGATTCTCAAGATTGTGAGAATTGAAATTGCCGATAATGGCAAAGGAATTTCAGACAAAGAAAAAACCCGGCTTTTTGAGCCGTATTTTTCCACAAAACAGTCCGGCATGGGGTTGGGCCTGGCCATTGTCAGTTCCATTATTTCCGATCACAACGGGGTGATCCGGGTCCAGGACAACCAGCCCAGGGGGGCCAAATTTATTATTGAACTGCCGGCGTGACGTTTAGGTGGATAGACTGAAGGCTGAAGGCCCTTGAGAAACAGCCCGGTTCCTTTACCCTTCAGTCTTCAGCCTAAAAACCTTAGAAAGGAAGACCCATGTATCCTGCCATATTAATAGTTGATGACGAAGCCACCATCATTGAATCCCTTGAGGGGATTTTATCCGATGACGGATTTGAGGTCATTCATGCCTTTAACGGGTACGAGGCCTTAAAAAAAATAGAGTCCGACTCCCCGGATATCGTTTTGCTGGATATCTGGATGCCGGGAATGGACGGCATTGAAACCCTCAAGGAGATCAAGAAAAAATTCCCGAGCCTGCCCGTTGTCATGATCACGGGACACGGCTCCATTGAATCCGCCGTGGACGCCACCAAGTCCGGGGCCTATGATTTTTTAGAAAAACCGCTCTCCATTGACAAGGTCATGGTGACCATCAACAATGCCTTAAATTTCAGGAAACTGGAAGAAGAGAACATCTATCTGCGCAAAAAGAGCATTGAAAAGAACTCCATCACCGGCACCAGCCCGGCGGTTCAAAAGCTTTATGCCGAGGTCATGGCCGCCTCCCCTTCCGATGCGTCCATCCTGATCACCGGGGAGAACGGGACCGGTAAGGAAATGGTGGCCCGGACCATTCACCAGTTCAGTTTACGGCCTGAAGGCCCGTTTATTGCCATCAACTGCGCCGCGATCCCTGCGGAAAATATTGATTCTGAACTGTTCGGCCATGAAAAAGGGGCCTTTGACAAGGCCACCTCCAAAAATAAGGGCAAATTTGAGCTGGCCTCGGGCGGGACCCTTTTTCTGGATGAAATCGGGGACATGAACATTGATACCCAGGCCAAAATATTAAGGGCCCTGGAGTCCAAGACTTTTCAGCGAATCGGCGGGGGACGGACCCTTCATATGGATGTCCGGCTCATCACCTCCACCAACAAAAACCTTGAACTAGAAATCCAGGAAGGCCGGTTCAGAGAGGACCTGTTTTACCGGCTCAACGTTATTCCCATCCGGGTTCCGGCCCTAAGAGAACGAAAAGAAGACATTCCGCTGCTGGTGGATACTTTTTTGGGAAAACTGTCCGGCAAGGGGCATTCCCGGAAAACCATCTGCCCTGAAGCCATGGACCTGCTCAGCCAGTACCCCTGGCAGGGGAATGTCCGGGAGTTGAAAAATCTTCTGGAGCGGCTGTCCATCATGGTTGAAACAGATGTCATAGCGCTTTCCGACATCCCGTTTCCCTACAATCCCAAGTCCAGCGAGCCGGTTCATCCTGAGCGAAGATGGTTGTTTAACATTGACGGCCTTGAGCAGGCCAGGGTTTATTTTGAAAAGGAATTTATCAAAAATAAGCTGGATCAGCTGGATGGCGATGTTTCAGCCGCGGCCAAACAAATCGGGACCAGTGTCCGGTTTATCAAAAAAAGACTGGGCAAATGAGAATTGTGGCCGGCTCATGCCGGGGCCGGAAACTGACCCCGATCCAGGGGTGGGATATCCGGCCCACCTCAGACCGGGTCAGGGAGGCCCTGTTTAATATCCTGGGGCCCAAGGTGCGCCACGCAAAGGTCCTGGATCTGTTTGCCGGCACCGGGGCCCTTGGCCTTGAGGCCTTGAGCCGGGGTGCCGATCATGTTGTTTTTGTGGATAACGCCAAAACATCGTGTCAAATTATCCAGGCAAACATTGACCTGTGCCGCATGGGCCCCCGGGCCAACCTTGTCCAGGCCGACCTCATTTCAGGCCCCCTGCCGGAGACACTGGTATCCGGGCGCTTTGATCTTATTTTTATGGACCCGCCCTATAAAAAAGGAATGATTGGCCACATCATGGAAAGACTGTTGTTTACGGATCTTCTGGTTCCCGGCGGCCTCATGATTATTGAACACGCAGCTGCCGAAAATTTGCCCCAAATTCCGAACGTCCTTGACATTTACCGGCAAAAAAAATACTCAAAGACCGTTATTTCTATTTTGACCCGAGCGCCGGACTGAAGGAAACCGTATATGGAAGATAAAAAAAAGATTGCCATTTATCCGGGGTCGTTTGACCCGTTGACCAACGGCCACGTGGATGTGATTCAAAGGGCCCTTGAAATTTTTGACCAGGTTATTGTGACCATCCTGATCAATCCCAATAAAAAAAGCCTTTTTACCATCCCGGAACGGCTGGATATTATTAAAAACAGTTTTAACGGCAACCCGAATCTGATGGTGGATTCCTTTGACGGACTGCTGGTGGATTATGCCAAGATGAAAAATGCGGTTGCCATTATCCGCGGGATGAGGGCCATATCCGACTTTGAAAGTGAGTTCCAGATGGCCCTGATGAACCGGAAACTGTATAAAGATGTCCAGTCGGTTTTTCTCATGACCGGCCTTCGGTGGATTTTTACCAGCTCTTCCATCATCAAGGAAGCCGCCCAGTTCGGCGGAGATGTGTCCGACATGGTTCCGGAACCGGCACTTATTAAGCTTAAGGAAAAATTCCCCAAATCCAGCAAGACAACAGGGAAAAAGGAGTGATATGGATTTATGGCAGCTGAAAATTTTTACTTCCGTGGTGGACAATAAGAGTTTTTCAAAGGCGTCTGAAGCCGTTAACCTTTCCCAGCCCACGGTTTCCACCCACATTAAAGAGCTTGAAGACCATTTCCAGTGCCGGCTTCTGGACCGGTTAGGCAAAAAAACCGAACCCACACGGGCCGGCCAGATTCTTTACGAATACGCCACTGAGCTTCTGCACATTAAAAATCAGACCGAGTCGGCCATGTTTGATTTTCTGGGAAGGACCCGGGGGGAACTGAGCCTCGGGGGAAGCACCATCCCGGCCGGTTATATCCTGCCAAAGGTGATGGAGCCGTTTATGAAGGCCTATCCCAATGTATTGGTTTCCCTGAATACCGGGGATACCCGCCAGGTGGTTGAGGATGTTAAAAAAGGGCGGATTGAGATCGGTATTGTTGGGGCCGGCACCGAAGATCCGGCCATTGTCCAGGAAAAGTTTGCATCGGATCAGATGAAGCTGATCGTTCCGGTGGACCATGAATGGGCCGGCCGCCAGTCCGTTCAATGTTCAGAGCTGTTCTCCCAGAATTTTATCGCCAGAGAAAAGGGCTCCGGGACCTGGCAGTCCATTCTTCACAGCATGGATGCGGCCGGGTTCAACTCAAAAAATTTAAACATCCGCATCACCATGGGCAGCACCATCGCTGTGATTCAGGGCATCTTAAGCCACCTGGGGATTTCCATTCTGTCAACCATTGCGGTTGAAGATTATATCCGGCAAAAGCGCCTGGCCGCCATCAGCGTTGAGGGCCTTGACCTGAACCGGTTTTTTTATCTGACCCTGCATGCCAGAAGGGAGCGCTCCCCCATCTGTAAAAAATTTATTGAATTTGCCAGAAGCCGGTATAGTTAGCTAACCATCAGGTTGAGCGGTTCGATAAATTCAGGGTCCTGCTCGTCAATCACGCGGATGGTTTCCTTGTGAAGCCGCTTTTTCAGTTCCCCGAAGATGTTCCTGTTTTTGGTGAAGGTGCCGGCATAGGCCATGGCTTCGGCCATCAAAGATTCCCGGCTGTCACAGGCCTTGACAATGACCTGTCCTTTTTCTAGTTCCAAGGCGGTCATCCGTTTTCCGGACAACAGCAGTTCATTGAACAAGGGTTCGGGAACAGCCTTGCGGACAAACGCGATCATCCCGGGAAGAAAGGGGATCATCACATCCACCTCGGGAAAACAAAAATACCCCTTATCGTTTCTCATGAACCTGAAATCACAGGCACAGGTAAGGATGGCGCCATTGCCGAAGGCATGGCCGTTGATGGCCGCAATCACAGGGACCGGAAAGAGAAGCAGCCGTTTGAACAGGGTGTTCATGTTATACATAAACGCTTTTATGGATTGAAAGTCCTTTTGAGCAAATTGCTGGCCCAACCAGTCCACATCAACCCCTTGAGAAAAGTTTTTTTCATCCGAAGATGTAAGAACGACGCTGAAAATTTCCTTATCCTCAAGCACCTGATCCAGGCACTGGTTGATCTGCTTCGAGAATTCAAGGTTCTGCCGGTTGGCCTCATTGCACATGTCAACCACCGCCACCGTGTTTTCCCTGTGCCATTTAACAACTTCCATCACATCTCCTTTCTTTGTCGGCGTTTAGCTTTGGCCCTAAGCCGTCTTTCCTGCTTTTTTCCAAAGGGCGTCCCCCTGCAAATGAATGAATGCCGGACAGCCCGCGGCCATTGTCAGGATGGAACTTATACCACCAAACTTGGGTTTTTAAAAGCCGGGGGTGGGAAATCATTTGGCTTTAATAACCAAAACTACTTGAAATTTAAACGCATTATCGCTAAAGAGATGCCGTCAGTTGTGGGCGGTAAACGCGCAATGAAAAGCAAAGAACCGTTAAAGTAAATCGGCATCTGTTTTTTCGGACGTCCTTGCTTTTCCCTGTGGACGAACTTCATTGAAAACTTCATTGACAACCCCTGATTTTTTTGACAAGCTTCGCCATGGTACTATATCAAGAGTGGGCTGGTACAATTTTAAAATGAAACCCCAGCCGAAGCTGGGACAACAGTTTCAATTTTTGTTGTGAACGAAGCGGGTTCTAAACCCCCGGCCGTCCCGGGTTCTGCCCCTTGGGCATGACGGTTATAAAAAAAATTAGGAAGGCGCCATGATAATAGGACTTGATGTTGGCGGCACGCATACCGATGCAGTTCTTATCAGCAGGAACGGAGGGGTTGAAAAAAAGGTCAAAGTTCCCACAGATCCTGACGATCTATTTAAAAGTGTTCTTTCAGGGTTTAACCTGCTCATGGGCGACACCGACCCTGGGCGCGTCAAGCGGGTCGTTATTTCCACCACCCTGACAACCAATGCCCTTGTCCAGCAGACCATGGAGCCTGTAGGGATGATTGTGTCCGCCGGTCCCGGCATTGATCCTGAATTTTTTCGCACTGGAGACCATTACTACCCCGTGGCCGGCTCCATCAACCACCGGGGCAGGGAAAAGGCCCCGGTAAATGAAATGCAGATTGAGGATATTGTCAAGAAATTAAAAAAAGACAAAATCGAATACGTGGGCGTGGTCAGCAAGTTCTGCGTTCGAAACCCGTCCCATGAAATCCTGATTAAACGGATACTGAACAAACATTTTAAAAAGGTATTTCTAGGTCATCATGTTTCAGGAAATTTGAACTTTCCCCGGCGAATCGCCACCACCCACCTGAATGCCGCTGTTTTCGCACTGCATAAAAATTTCTTTGAAGCCGTCAAGCATTCTCTGGAAGAAAAAGGGCTGCGGGTTCCCATTCATATCCTCAAGGCGGACGGGGGAACCATGACACTGGAATCTTCCATGGCCTTTCCGGGGCAGACCGTTCTTTCCGGCCCTGCGGCAAGTATCATGGGGGCTATTCCCCATGCGCCTGAAAAACAGGACGCCATTGTGCTGGATATCGGGGGGACCACCACGGATATTGCCTTTTTAGTGGACAAAGCCCCTCTTTTGGAGCCCGTGGGCATCCAGAGAGGCCGGTACAAGAGCCTGATCCGGTCGCTGAGAACCGACTCCAAAGGCATTGGCGGTGATTCCGCCCTCAGGGTGGACGAATCAGGCCAGCTGACTGTTGGGCCGGACCGGAAAGGACCTGCCATGGCATTTGGGGGCCCTATGCCCACGCCGACGGATGCGTTAGTGGTTCTTGGCCTAATGGATGAGGGGAACCGGGAAAAGGCCACTGAAGGGATCCATGGCATTGCCCTGCAGCTCGGATTAGAAGACACGGACGCTGCTGAAGCCATATTTAAAAAATGCTGTTCCATTATTTTGAAAAAAACCTTTGAAATGATTGACCAGATCAACTCAATGCCCGTGTATACGGTCCATGAGTTTTTAGAGGGGTATAAGCTCAGCCCGAGCAAGATCCTGATTCTTGGCGGGCCGTCCAAATATTTTGCAGAAAAAATCGAAGATATGTACCAGATTGAAACCGTTGCCGTTCCGGAATCTGCCGTGGCCAACGCCATTGGCGCGGCCTGTGCCCGGACCACCTGCGAGGTTTCCTTGAACGCCGATACGGAACAAGGTGTTGTCACCGCCCATGAGGAAGACTTTGCCGAGCCTATCTCCAAGACCTTTTCCGAGGATGACCTGATCGAAACCGCCTATGGGTTGTTAAAGGAAAAGGCCATCAACTCCGGTGCGGATTCAGAAAATCTGGATGAGGTGGAAGTGGTTGAATTTCAGAAGTTCAACATTGTCAGGAATTTTTCTCCAAAAGGGAAAATCTACCGGACAAAGATCCAGATCAAACCGGGCCTGATTAAAGGGTATGAAACCGTTCTCCAGTAATTTTATAACCGTCATGGACGGCTTGGATTATCCAGCCAGGAAGCGTCCACAACAAATAATGAAAGTCATCTCAGGATGTTGGTGAGACTTTCATATAAACGGCCACGGGCCGTCTTGGTTATCTAACCAGGAACCGCCCACAACAGATAATGAAAGTCATCTCAGGATGTTGGTGAGACTTTCATATAAACCGTCACGGACGGCTTGGATTATCCAACCAAGCACCGTCCACAACGAAAAATGAAAGTCTTTTCGGCTTGTTAATGAGACTTTCATATAAAATTTGAGGGAATCATGTTAAAAGCGTTGAACAAAACAGGCCTTGTGTTTTTCCCCGCATTTGACTGGGCGATTGACCCCACCCATCCGGAACGGGAAGAGCGCCTTTTATACACCCAGGATCAGGTCATGGAAGAAGGGATATTTGACATCCCCGGGATTATTGAATACAAGCCTGACCTGGTGACTCCCGAAGACATTCAAAGAGCCCATTTCTGCGTTCCTGATGAAAGAAGCATTACCACAGAATCTCACTTGATCAGCTCCGGCGGCGCCAAGATCATTGCCGATGCGGTCCTCAAAAAAGAAGTTAAAAATGGTTTTGCCCTTGTCCGTCCCCCGGGACACCACTCCATGAGGGTTTCCCATGGCGGCAGGGGGTTCTGTCATATCAATATTGAAGCGGTCATGGTGGAGTATATCCGGTCCCATTACGGGGTGAAAAAGATTGCCATTGTTGACACGGATTGCCACCATGGGGACGGGACAAACGATATCTACTGGCATGACCCGGATGTCCTGTTTATCTCCCTTCACCAGGACGGCCGGACCATGTATCCGGGCACCGGGTTTCCCGGCGAACTCGGCGGCCCCAATGCCAAGGGAACCAACCTGAATATTCCCCTGCCTCCGGGCACCTCCACCGAAGGATATCTTTATGTGATCCGCAACTGTGTCCTGCCCGTTTTAGAAGAGTTCAAGCCGGACATTGTGGTCAATTCCGCAGGCCAGGACAACCATTATACCGACCCGTTGACCAATATGAACTTTTCCGCCCAGGGGTATGCCAAGCTGACCAGCATGTTAAAACCCGACATTGCGGTTCTCGAAGGCGGGTATGCCATTGAAGGGGCACTGCCTTATGTCAATTTAGGGATTATTCTGGCCATGGCCGGCATTGATTATTCGGGGGTGGTGGAGCCTGATTACAACCCGGAAAGGCTCAAGCAGTCCGTGAGCGTGACCGACAAGATCAAGAAGACCACAGACCAGATCAACGGCTATTGGGCAAAACGGGATATCTTAAGGGAACAGGCCGGTCCGCCCGGCGAGTTGCTGGTCCGCCACCGGGAAATTTTTTATGATACGGACAATATTTTCGAGCGTCAAAAGGAAAAAATCTGGACCTGCAGGGATTGCGGCGGCAGCTTTGAAATTGACTCCAAAGGTGCCCCGGGCCTTCACATTCTCGGGGTTCACATTCCCATCAACGCCTGCCAGGCCTGCATTGAAAGGGGATATGAATTTTATGACAAGGCCGATCCGAAAAAATTTGACCGGGTCTTTCTCCAGGACCGGCCAAAAGACGAGTATCTGGTAAAAAAAAAATAAAAGGGTCTTTCCGGCGTTGGGCGGGCGGTTTGAAAATTTGAAAATTCGTTCCCTTGTGATTGGGTTCACAAGGGAATTTTTTATTCAGGAGGGATACCTTGAGGTAGAGACCCCTGTCATGGGGCCGGCCGTTATCCCCGAGGCCCATATTGACCCGGTCACGGCCGGCGGTTCAGGGGGGGGGCTTGGGTATCTTCAGGCCTCCCCGGAGCTTTGTATGAAACGGCTTTTATCCCGGGGCCTTCCCAAGATTTTCCAGATCTGCAAATGCTTCCGGAAAAATGAACGCGGGGAACGGCACCTGCCGGAACTGACCATGCTTGAATGGTATGCGGCCCATGAAACCTATCATGATCTGATGACCCAGTGTGAAAATCTTTTCCGGTTTATTGCCAAAAGACTTGGCAGGGGAACCACCCTTGAGTACCAGGGAAAATCCATTGACCTTTCCCCTGAGTTTAAGCGGATTTCCGTGTCCCGGGCCTTTGAAGATTATACGGATGTCACCATGGCCCGGGCCATTGAAACGGACCGGTTTGATGAACTTATGGGCTTTAACATCGAACCTGGCTTAGGCCTTGACCGGCCCTGTATCCTTTACGATTACCCGGCCTGTTTTGCCAGTCTTGCCATGCTCAGACAAGACTGTCCGGATCTTGCCCAGCGGTTTGAACTCTACGTTGCCGGCATTGAGCTGGCCAACGGGTTTACCGAGCTTACGGATTCGAAAACCTTACGGCAGCGGTTTATCAAAGAAAACCAGATCCGGCAGGACCGGGGCATGGAAAGCCTTCCCATCCCCGAAAAATTCTTACAGGACCTTAGCGCCATGCCGCCGGCCGCCGGAATCGCTTTGGGGCTGGACCGTCTGGCCATGCTGTTCTGTAATGCCGGTGCCATTGACGATGTGGTGGCCTTTACCCCGGAACAGCTGTGATGGCCGGCGCTTTTTACTTTTTTCGCTTCTTTGACATTCCAAATATGAAGCACTTATGATACGATTGGTCTATCCAAGGAAAACTAACACGTTGAAAATTCAAGACATGTGAGGCTGTCTATCTCTTCAGATAAAAAAATAATGCCGGGTTTGTCGCGTATTATGCGTACTCTGGGATGAAAGGGGCTAACGCTGTTTTTGGACCGTTACCCGGTATTTACCCAAAGAAATAGAGGTGACATGGAACATATTGTCGGTATAGCAGACATGAAAGTCAGCAATCATTCGGGAGACACCATTGTGGCCCCCGCACTGGGTTCAGGTATCGGGCTTGGGGTATATGACCTGAGCGCCCGGGTGGGGGGGATACTTCATTACATTCTGACGGATTCTTCCATTGATGAAACCAAGGCACAAACCCAGCCGCTCATGTTTGCGGACACCGGTATTCCCACATTGTTTGAACAGGTTTATCGGCTGGGTGCTGAAAAAGACAGGCTCAGGGTCTTTGTTGCCGGCGGTGCCCAGTTTATGGACCAGGAGGGGGGTTTTAATATCGGGCAGCGAAATTACACGGCCTTAACCCGGATACTGGCCCGTGAGAATATTCCCATCTGGAAACAGGCCGTGGGCGGCAATTTTAACCGGACAGCCAGAATGGACATCACCACCGGCCGGATCTCTTTGGAAACGTCAGGGCAAGGCGAGGTGCAGTTATGACAAACTTTCAGGAAATGGCCCGGGAAATCAAAAGTTTGACGCCCATCCCCGCCGTGGCCATGACGCTTTTAGAGATGGTGGAAGACCCCAACAAGACCATGAACGATGTCACCAATGTAATCCAGTATGACCCGGCCATCACCGCCGATGTCCTTCGAAGCGCCAACTCAGCATACTTTGGATTGAAATACCCGGCTGAAACCATCTCGGATGCGGCCAAAATGTTGGGTATGGACCGTCTTGTGGAGATTGTCCTGCTGAAAGTGGCGGCCAAGATAACCCAGGGGCCTTTGGGCGGATACGGCCTGCATGAAGGGGCCCTGTGGCAGTATTCGGTATCATCGGCCCTTATAGCAAAACAGGTGGCGGTCCAGCTCGGCCTGCCCCATACGTGCAGCATATTTACCGCAGCCCTTCTCAAGGATATTGGTAAAACCGTGATGGATAAATATATCCGGAACGCCCATGAAAAAATTTCCGACCTGGTGATCAATGAGCATTTCAGCTTCATGGAGGCGGAGAAAGAGGTCATCGGCGTGGACCATGCCGAACTTGGCGGGATGATGGCCCGGATATGGAAATTCTCCCCCAAAATGGTAATGATCATCAGCAATCATCATCTTTCCCGGGAAGACATGGTAAAGGACAAAGACATGACCGTGGTCTATCTGGCCGATTGTATCTGCATGATGATGGGCATGGGGGTTGGCGCGGACGGCCTGGCCTACCGGTTCCATCGCAAGGCCATGGAAAGTATCGGCATTTCAGCCGATGATATCGCCGGCATCATGGCCGACTTCACCTTCCGGATGAAGGAAGTGGAAACGCTGTTGCAAATGACCTGACCACCCGCCATTTAAAACGGTTCACATCATTCCTGCCGGTTTAACATGTTTGTTGATCAGCCTTACGGCAATCAAGCTCCCGGCGACAGCCGCCAGAAAGGAGACCGCCACCTGGGCGAAAAACAGGGGAACTGTGACCTTGTCCATGAGCCCTGCAAAAAAGGGGTCTACCTGGGCGGTCCGGGCGATGGTATGGCTGTCCTTCATCAACAGCAACGGACAGCCGTTGGCCACGGCAAGGATGGTGGCATAAAAGCTGTACCCTGCCGATATTACGCCTAAATTTTCAGATCCCCTGGTCCGGATAAACCAGTCTGCCGCAAGGCCTGCCGGCAAAGCCATCGCCAGAATCTGCCAGAATCCCATGGCAAGCCCCATAAATCCCCACACCCCGGCGTTAACGGCAAGGGCCCGGCCCGGCACCTTGATCACCATGAAAATATACACCGTGGCCAATAACAGGTTTTCAAATGCCTGGTGAAAATAGGAAAGGATAAAGAGCCCGGCCAGGGAATGAACGGCATACAGGATGTGGCTGAGCATCAGTATCAGGCTGTTGAAAATGCCGGCCATTATCAGGTGGGACATGGCCCTGCCCGTGCCCGAAAGAATGATATCACAGCTTTTGGGGCTAAAGGCCTTTTCTTCTGGTTGCGGTCGCATATGTTTGCTTAAAACCGCCAGACAACCGACAGGCCCGCACAGAACGGCTCCCCGTCCTGGACCAGTTCCATGCCGTCCCAGTCGTATTTGATGGTATGGTATTTCTTGTCAAACACGTTTTTTCCCCAGACATAGATATCAAACGTTTCTGTTTCATATCCCAGTTTAAGATTGACCAGGGCATAGGCATCTTCCTTGACCGTATTGGCGTGATCCCCGTAAAAAGACCCCACCCCGTTGACATCAGCCCGCATGAAAAACCCGTTCAAAAAACGGTATTGGGCGCCCAGGCTGAAGGTGTACTCCGGCACATTGGGAAGATCTTTTCCGGAATAGTCGTTTTTTTCGTAACCGGTATAAGTATCGTTCCACTCTGTGGCGATCCAGTCGTCGTATTCACCCCGGATCAGCCCTAAGCCTGCCGAAAGATCAAGCCCCCGGCACGGCCTGGCCGAAATCTCCAATTCAATCCCCTGGGTATGGGCCTTGGCGGCGTTGTCCACTTTTGTCCCGGGATTGGCTCCGGAAATCTGTTCATACACCTGCTTGTCCGAAATTTTCAAATAAAATGCAGACAGGCTTGCTGCCAGACGGCCATCCAGAAAAGAGGCCTTGATGCCGGCCTCATAATTCCAGACATACTCGGGGTCATAGGTAAGGGTTTGGGTGTCCACGGCCAGGGAATAATTGTATCCGCCGGCCAGGAAACCTTTTGACACAACTGCGTAAGTATAGATATCGTCCGTTAAATCAACCCCTATAGAAAACCGGGGAAGGAGTTCCCTGAAATTCTGATCTTCAGACAGGTTCCTGGCACCCATGCCCCCTGTATTATAGTCGTAGTAGCTTTGATGGTTTTCCCCTTCCTGGAACTGGGCGTCATATCTTAAGCCGGCACTGATGTGAAGCCGGTTAAAAAAAGTATAAGTTGCGTTGCCGAAAAAGGCATATCCGTTGTTGTCAATATCGGTTAAGCTGTCTTCCATGGAAACGGCATTGGTCTGTGTGATCCGGGTATCTTCCTTGAATGCGTAAAGCCCGGCAAGCCAGGTAAACGGCGTGTCTTTGGCCGAGGAAACCCTGAATTCCTGGGTCAGGATCGTGTCGTCATAGTCGGACACCACCTCTCCCCAGTTGTTCATGGGATCACTGGTACAGTCATAATCCTGCTGGTTGTTGTTCTCATAATCCCTGCGGCCGGTTACGGAAAGAAATTCAAGGGCCTTAGTTCTATACTTGATTTTAAGGACCTGGCCGTTTCCGTCTTCATCTGACCAGTCCGTTTCCTCATGGCTGACGGTATACGGGTCGGTGACATAGCCACCGGTTTCAAACCGGTACACCCCGATATGGTCCTTGTTTTTCATGGCATCGGCAATAAAAGAAACCTCCAGAGCTTCAGAGGGCGTGTACCGCAGTGACACCCGGCCATTGTAACGGTCCATCTTTGAGGCATCATCTTCATTGGTTGCCAGGTTGGTTGTAACGCCCTGGCTGTTTTCCCACATACCGGCCACCCCGAAATACAGCCGGTCTTTTTGCACGGGTCCAGACAGGCTCAGTCTGGCCCTGGCTGTCATGGGATCGCCGTCAATGGACGGATAGGCCCCGGCATCCAGGGCCACCCGCCCGGAAAATGTATTGCCCGGCTGCCGGGTGATCACATTGATGACCCCGGACTCGGAATTGCCGCCGTACAAAGTGCCTTGAGGCCCTTTAAGCACTTCCAGACGTTCCAGGTCAAAAAAATCAATGTTGTGCATATAGTGCAGCGGCAGCAGCACATCATCCACATAAAAGGCCGCAGGAGAATAGACCGATGAATCAAAAGGCGTAATTCCCCGGATGGTGATCATGTTCTCGGAGGTGGACTTTTTCATATAAACGTTGGGCGCAAACCGGGTCATTTCAAGGCAATTGCCGATACCGGCATTTTCCAGCCGCTGACTGGAAAAGACAGATACGGACACCGGGATCTTCAAGGCGTCCTCTTCGATCTTTTGTGCGGTAACAATCAGGGTTTCGAGTTGTTCCCGGTCAGACAACTCCGATCCGAATACCGGGGCTGTGATCATCAGCAGACCGGCCAGGATTCCGGCCGGATATTTTATAGAGCGTAACATGTCACCCCTTTTTTGTTGAATATTTAGAATTAACTTATAAAATCCTTATACAACAACAAAATAAAGAACGACGAACCATATGGGGTTTATTGCGTGCCTTTAAAGGTTTTTTGCAGGAGATCTTCTGTTTCCGGCAAGCGGTGGGAACTTATTCAGAACATGACCGGGGCCTTCGGAATATTTATTCCAGACTTGATGAATACGGTCAGGACTATATTGAAGAACTCATACCCCATGAATATGTTCAGGGGAAAAACCACGGAGTTCCCGACAAAGAAGGCTTTGTGTGGGGTTATAAACCGGATGCCGGAGGGTTTGAACCCCAGCTTAAGGAACTCGAATATCGGTTTTGGGATTATCTTAAAAATGCCTGGGAACGCCTGGAAAAAGATTTCTGGATGCTCAATATCTTGATATTATGGTAAATTTTGACCCCAATGTGTTAAAGTTCAGAAAAAAATATAAAATCATATGCCATAAAGATTCCGGGCTTGTCTGATCGATTCCTTGTTGCCCCATGTCCATTTCAAAGAAGGGTTCGATGACAGGGATAGTCTTTGGTTGCATCCATCGAAAATTTGTAATGCGAGTAGTCCTCTCCTTCAATACTTTAAAACCTATTTCGTTTCGATCCAATTTTCCAACCTTAAACCATCAACTCTAATAAACTCACGCATATTGTTTGAAACCAAGATCAATGATTCACTTCGGGCATGCCCGGCAATATGCAAATCATTGACCCCGATAGGGGTGCCTTTCTTTTCTAAGTCAGCTCTTATATTTCCATAGTGGGCTGCAGCATTATCGTCATAGGCAAGGACTTCCAGGCGGGATACAAAATCTTCTACTTTTCTTAAATTATGAGACACCATAGCGCTTTTTTCGGCACCATGTAAAATTTCGGCCAACGTAATTGAACTAATACACATCTGCCCTGCATGGGCGTTGAAAACGTCTAAAATTTCAATTGGCCGACGCTTAATCACATAGATAACAATATTGGTGTCCAACATATATTTCAACATCAAAAAGATTCCCTTTCTGATTGTTCCTGTGACGCACGCTCCGTCATAAAATCATCGGACACCCCATCGTCAGAAAGAAAAAAACTGTCCCATGTATTTTCTACGGGCGAAAGTACGCGGTCTTTGCCGACAATACGGACAACAACTTTTTTCACGTTTTCAGGGAACCTGCTGTCAACCGGCAATCTTACCGCTTGGGTTCTATTATTTACAAAAACGGTTCCTACAGCCATAACCCAATCTCCTTTAATAAATTCGCTATATATCTGAAGTATAAAACAGAAAGGTGTATTTAGCAATGGTATATAGCATCAATCTTTATCTCCAAGCCTTTAAAATAGTCGTCTCCATTACGGCATCTACGGGAGCATTACAGGGAAAGTCTATGGCAATTGTCTATTGAAAAACAAAACCGATCGAATAAGTAGTCCTCGCTTCAAAAGTCTCTATCATGGCTGCCGAATTTTTCATATCAACTCACCTAACAGTGCAAATAATTTAAAACGTATGCTGTTCTGATGTCGGCTTAGCGTGTACAATAAAATTAGAATAACACTTTTAATAATAGGTGCAATTCGGGGGTGCCATATATAAATGCAGGCGGGTCAGTAGGATGGCCCGGAGTTTTATAAGAAACTGGAGACAAGAAACAAGAGACAAGAGGGCGAAGCACCTGCGGTGCCCAATTTATAGTCTACCGTTGTTGGTATCTTCAGTTTCATTATTCGTTGTGGGCTTGTGGCCCATGGCAGTTATAAGAAATATGGGAGACTGATTAATGGCCGGGGACACACCGCAAGAAAACACACCATCCAAAGGACAGTTTTTGGTCTATCAGGACGAAGATGGCCGGCTTAAGTTAGATGTCCGGATTGAGGATGAATCTGTATGGTTAACCCAGCAGTTGATGGCAGATCTGTTTCAAAGTTCAAAGCAGAATATAAGCCATCATATTAATTCAATTTATGAAGAAAGTGAGTTGGCGCCGGAGGCAACTGTCAAAAAATATTTGACAGTTCGCAGGGAAGGGAACCGAGACGTAAAACGCCTGCTGGATTACTATAATCTGGATATGATCATATCCGTTGGTTACCGGGTAAAAAGCCGTGTGGCCACCCGTTTTCGTATCTGGGCAACGGAACGGCTCAAGGAATATATTATCAAAGGGTTTACTCTGGACGATGACCGTTTGAAAAATCCAGACCTTCCCTTTGATTACTTTGAGGAACTGGAACGGCGGATTCAGGATATACGGACGTCCGAGCGTCGGTTCTATCAGAAAATTACCGATATTTATGCCACAAGCATAGATTATGATCCCACCATGGATATCAGTATTTCATTTTTTAAGACAGTCCAAAACAAGATGCACTGGGCCATAACCGGCCAAACAGCCGCTGAGATTATTCATTCCCGGGTTGATGCTGATAAACCCAATATGGGGCTGACCAATTACCGGGGGACAAAGGTCCGCAAGCAGGACGTTGTCATTGCAAAAAATTACCTCAATGAAGACGAATTAGCGGCCTTAAATAATTTGGTTGAACAATACCTTATTTTTGCACAAGGCCAGGCCATGCGCCGTATTCCCATGTATATGGAAGACTGGATTAAAAAGCTGGATGGTTTTCTTTCGATCAATGATCGGGACATTTTGAACCATGCGGGAAAAATTTCCCATGAATCGGCAAAGCAGACGGCTGAAAATGAGTATGAAAAATTTCATACCCGGCGTTTGATCTCTTCAAAAAATGAACTGAGCGACTTCGATAAGGCGGTAAAACAAATAGAAACCTCAAAGAAAATAAAAGGCAAAAAATAATATCGGCGACATCATTTTTGATATTGGAACGAGCCTGAATTACAGGATAGTCTGGTGGGTTCGTTCACCTGAAAAGCGGACAATGTTACGTAGGTAGTCTTCACCTCAAAAGCTTAATTTGATCTTCCGAATTTCCGATCCGAGCACCCAATGACATAAGAAGTCAACGCCTTTACTGGCAAAGGTTGCACACAACATAAATACCATAAGTAATCGCTTGAAATTTTTTCACAACTTTTTTATTGAATAAATATTCAATCAATGGTAATTCACTTACTCCATTAAGATGAAGCAGGAGAAATAATATGCCAAGAAATGCTGAAACAAACCAAAAAATTAAACAAGAACGCAGGGAACGTATATTAAACGGCGCTTTAGAGCTTTTTGTACGAAACGGACTATCTGGAACAAAAATCAGCGATGTGGCTCGGAAAACAAAGATGTCTAATGGTTTGGTCTATCATTATTTCTCATCAAAGGAAGAAATATTCATAGCCTTGGTTGAGACTGCTTTCAATCGAATGATTCAAGCCTGTGAATTCCTTGAATCTATGGATCTTGAGGCTCACGAAAAGATTAAATATGCGATAGATGAACTGGTTAAGGGTATCCGATCAAATCCAAGTGCATGTCTTTATCATATTTTAGTTTTTCAGGCGGCATCTTGCGATAATATTCCAGACCAGGCCAAAAAAATCATTCAAAAAAATCATGACAAACCCTATGAAGTTATCTCCAGAATCATTTCCAATGGTCAGAAACTTGGGACGATAAAGAAAGGATCTGCAGAAGATCTATCTTTCTTTTTCTGGAATACTGTCAATGGACTGGCTATTCATCAAGCCATGCATGGCAAGTCTGCAAAAAGTCCACAACTTGAACCAATATACCATATTTTTTTCGATATAAAAGGAGAGCAAATCAAATGTCAGGCATGAGTGGCGTAAAAGTGGCTGAGACTGTATTAGGGCCAATTGAATATTTTCAAAGGGATACGGGGATTGACTCAAATAAAGTCATATTAACAATTCATGGAGCTATGGGTGGATATGACCAATCCGATATTTTGGGAAGGACAATAGGACCCGAAGGTTATAGGTATTTATCAATATCCAGACCAGGATATCTAAGAACCCCATTAAAGGGAAGAGAGGCTCCTGAGAAACAGGCCGACTTGATAGCTGCTTTTCTTGATTCTTTACATATCAGCAAAGTAATTGTGTTTGCTATTTCCGGAGGCGGGTATTCTGCATTACATTTTGCTTTAAGGCATTGTGGCCGCTGCAAAGCTCTTGTTTTGTGTTCAACAACAGGTGGAAAAAATAACACACCAATACCGTTTGGTTTCAATGTTATTAAAATTTTGGCACGTATTCCATTTATTGCACATATGATGCGTAAAAGAGTGGAGAATAATATTGAAGAATCTTTAAAGAAATCGGTCTCCTTTCCTGATGTTCTATCCAAAACTACCAGAGATTGCGAAACTATGAAGCTATTCAAAGAGCTTTCAACAGGAATGATGGACAATATGGCCAAACGCCTTCCAGGTACAATCAATGATATCAGAATCACCCAAAGCCATGATTATGCCTTAAATGAGATCACGGTTCCATCTCTCATTGTTCACGGTACTGACGACCCACACGTCCCTTTCAATGCGCATGGCAGAAGATTAGCTGAAGAGATAGCAGATGCCCAATTATATTTAGCCGAAAAAGGAGAGCATGTTGCTATTTTTACACATCGTACCGAAGTGAAGATGGCAGTTACTGAATTTTTGAAAAATTTACCTAATAGTTAGAGTTTAATAAGTGTTCAATTTGTTTATCTAAGCTCGCCCTATCCTATTTCAAAAAAGCATCCGATATCAGAAGTATTGTGGAGGAGGGATCATTTTAAATTTTTACTGAGGACTACACCATTATCGAAGTGACCCCAGTGTGGAATTTCAAACCCCGGACTATTATTAAAAGCCATGACCATCCAATCCCCTATAAACGGCCACAGGCCGACTTGGTTATCCAGCCAGGCACCGCCCACAACGAAAAATAATAGTCTTTTCAGTTTGTTAGTGAGACTTTCATATAATAAAGACGGATGCCCGAGGTTATTTGAAATCCTGGTGGCGTTGTATTCATAAAGGATTTTCATGGGGCATAATCCGCCAAAAACCTTCAGGGGTACGCAATAAACCTTTAATGGTTCGCCTGCCTTTATTTGCCTATTGTATAACAGCCGCAGACTGATTGGGTTAGTCCGAAATATCCGGGTTGGGCGGCGAAAAATTGTCCACAACGAATATTGAAAGAATCATTTTTCAGGAGGCTTTCCGGCATCGTGAGAGACGGGCTTTTAATGAAAAGCGGTAAGCCGCTGACAGACAGGTGTGCGGTGTTATGTTCCATGATTTATTCCCTGGATGAACGGGCCAAGCTGGCCGGTGCGGTTTTAACTGTTTTTGCGTCACTGGCCTGTATTCAATGGGAATGCCAGCTTGTTCTTCTGGCGGCATCGCTGCTGCTCTGCCTTGCCTGCCGGGCCGTGGCAGGGGTTCTGGTTTTTACAGGCGTTGCTGTCCTGCTGGCCGCCGGTATCTTTTTATACCACGGGATAACCGGGTCCCAGACCCTTACCGGTATGGGGCTCCTGTTTCTGGCTCTCAAGTTCGGCCCCATGTGCGCCATGATTGTCTTTTTGTACAAAGCTGTGGATACCACCCTTTTTTTAAGGGCCATGGCCAAAATGAAGGTCCCGGCCATGATCCTTTTGCCCCTTGGGGTCACCTTGCGGTTCATGCCGTCGTTTGTCCGGGAATTTTCCCATGTCCGGGATGCGTTGGCCTTCAGGGGGCTTGTCCTGTCGCCCGCAACGGTTTTAGCCCATCCTTTCCGGGTGATGGAATCGGTTTTAATCCCGCTGCTGATGCGGTCTGTTTTTATCGGGGAAGAGTTGTCTCGGGCGGCCCTGGCCAGGGGAATTGATGCCCCGGGCGAACCGGTCAGTATTTACGAGATCCGCTTTTCATTAAAGGATCTGGCATGGACGGGCAGCTGGGCTGCCGGTGCTTTTGCGATCCTTTTCTGGGATTGGCGGATGGGGGGAATGTGATCCGGATTAAAAATTTAAGCTTTACCTACAAACCGGACAAAACCGGCTGGATACTTAAGGATGCCTGCCTGGATGCCGCACCCGGGGAATGCATCCTGGTCTGCGGGGCCAGCGGGTGCGGGAAAACCACCCTGACCCGGGCCGTTAACGGATTGATTCCCCATTTTGAAAAAGGGTGGCGGGCCGGCCGGGTCCTGGTGAACCGGGCCGGGGCTTACCGGGATGTTAAGCATTTCAGACCCCATGAATTGGCCCGGATCATGGGATCTGTATTCCAGGACCCAAGATCCCAGTTTTTTACCACCCGGGTAGAAGATGAGGTTGTCTGGGGATGTGAGAACTTAAAATTTGAAAAGAAAAAGATGACGGATCGCCTGGCGCAGGCCCTTTCCCTGTTCAACCTGGAACATCTGCGGGACAGGAACGTGTTTGAACTGTCCAACGGGGAAAAGCAGCGGGCCGTGTTTGCCTCGGTTTGGGCCATGGAACCCGGCATCTATGTTTTGGATGAGCCCTCATCCAACCTGGACCCGGGGTCGGTTCAAAATTTACGCTGGATTATCCGCCGGCTCAAAGGAAAAGGCCACACCGTTGTGATTGCCGAGCACCGCTTATATTACCTGGCCGGCCTGATTGACCGCATGGTGGTCATGGACCGGGGAAAAATTAAAGCCTGTTACCAGGGCGGGGAAATTCAAGCGCTTTCATCTTCAGCCCTTGAAACCCGGGGGCTTCGCAGAATGGATCCGGCACACCTTGAGTTTAACGGAGGATCGGGGAGTGCCGGTGCCGGCGGTTCCGGGAAGGTCGGCCGCCAGGACCTGGTGCTTAATAACCTGGGATTCCGGCACAAAGGAGACGCCAACCCGGTGATTAGAGATGTCAGCTTTACCATTTCAAGGGGAGAAATTTTAGGGATTTGCGGTCCCAACGGGTCAGGGAAAACCACCCTGTGCCGGCTGGTCTCAGGCTTGATCCGGAAGACAACAGGTGAGGTCTGCCTTGGCAGCACCCCGTTGCCGGCCAAAGAGCGGCTTAAGATCTGCCATCTGGTGCTCCAGCAGGCAGACCATCAATTGTTCAGGGCCAGTGTCCGGCAGGAAGTTTTGTCCATGCCCCGGTGCGCAGGAAAAGACCGTTTTGCCATAGAGGAGATCCTTCAGTGCCTGGGCCTGCTGGACCTGGCCGATTGTCATCCCCAGGCCTTGTCCGGGGGGCAGAAGCAGCGCCTGTCCATTGCCTGCGCCCTGGCCAGGGCCCCGGATTTTTTGATCCTTGATGAGCCCACATCCGGCATGGATGCCGGGCATATGAACCGCCTTGCCGGCCTGCTCAAGGCGTTTGCCGAAAGGGGCCGCGCTGTGGTGGTGGTCACCCATGATGCGCAGTTTATGGCAAAGACCTGTGCCCGGGCTGTGCTTCTGGATCAGGGCCGGGTAAGGATGAACCTGGATCTTTCAGAACCCCATAAGGAATTTAACGATTATCTAACCCAGGGAATTTTACCCTGAAAGACCGTGGCGGCCTAAATTTTCGTTTAAGGTCCGCCCGCAGCAAGAGTGAAAAAAAGAACCGTTTTAAGCTGTACCAACCCGCGGACAACTAACAGCTAATGGCTAACAGCTAACAGCTAATCAAAGGAGGACCATGGAAACCATAACCGACACCGGCATTAACTACCGAAGCATTGAACAGATGCTTTTCAGCAGTATTAAATCAAGGCTGTTGCTTTGTGCCATCAAGCTTAAAGTGTTTGACCTGCTCGATACCCCGGCCGAGAGTGAAACCGTGGCGGCAGCGCTGAACACCCACCCGGACAATACACGGCTGATGCTCAAGGGGCTTACGGCCTGCGGCCTTGTCCGGTATAAAGAGGGGAAATATGAAAATACAGGAGAATCAAACGCCTTTCTTAGGTCAAAAAGCGCGGCCTGCATCACCGGATGGCTGGACCAGGCCGCCGGGATGTTCGGCCCGATCCTGGATAATTTTGAAACCCTGGTTAAGAAAGGTCCCACGCCTCCCGGGCCGGACACCCATATGAACTCTGAGGCCATGTGCGAATTTTATACCCATGCCCATGCCCAGACCGAACTTGCCGGGGTGGCCGCCAAAACCGCCGGGATTGTCCGGGACCTGTCTGAATTTTCAAGCATGAAGAAAATGCTGGATCTCGGGGGCGGGCCGGGGTTGAATTCAGTTGCCATTGTCCAGGCCCATGACACCCTTGAAAGCGTGGTGTTTGACAGGGCATCCGTGGCGGCCATTGCCCGGGCGTATATTGAACGGTTCGGCTGTGTCGGCCGGATCACCACGCTTTCAGGCGATTACACCAAAGATGACCCGGGAAACGGGTATGATCTGGTGCTGGCTTCAGATACCCTGTATTATGAGGGAAGCGAACTGGAACGGATTGCTGCCCGGGTTTATGATGCCTTAAATCCCGGCGGGGTACTGGTAGGGATTCACGGGGTGGTGACCAAGGACCGGACCGGCCCCGGGCCCATGGTCCTGGGCATGCTGCCCGATGCCCTTATGGGCCAGGGGGAACTGCCCTGCGAAGGGTTTCTGGCACCGGCCCTGCTCCGGGCCGGGTTCAAACAGGTGCAGACCAGAAAAATGTTCATGGTATCTAATGAAATGGAGGTAGACATCGCAAGAAAATGAAACGTATCGTTGAATCTTTATCCAATCATGCCAATGAATATATCCGCTGCCTGGCCGGTTCCCATCCGTTACGAAAGCCGGTTCTCAGTGCCATGCTGGACTTTCTTTCCCTTGAGGGCAAAGGGCTTGATGTCGGCTGCGGCATCGGGCTTCCCGCTGTGGAGATGGCCCTGAAAGGCCTTGATGTGACCGGCCTTGACCGGGAAGGGGAGTTTATCGAAATTGCCCGGGGGACTGCCGAAACACTCGGGCTTAAAGACTCCCCGGTTTTTGTCCGGGGGGATGCCGGCCGCCTTGAATTTGAAGCCGATTGTTTTGACTGGGCCTGGAGCATGGATTGTGTCAATTACGCCAAAGGCCTGAATACCACCCCTTTATCGGAAATGAAACGGGTGACAAAACCCGGGGGACGGCTGATCCTTTCCGCCTGGTCTTCCCAGATGCTGCTGCCGGGATATCCAATGCTGGAGGCCCGGTTGAACACAACCCCTGAGGGGTTGGCCCCCTTTGAGGCCGGCATGGCCCCGCTGCACCACTTCATGGCCACGGCAGGGGTATTCAAACAGATGGGCCTGAAAGCCGTTCGGTGCCAAACTTTTTTACGGGACATTTCCCTGCCTTTGTCCAGCGGGGAAACACAGGCCATGAAAGATATATTTTACATGCGCTGGTCAGGTTCTCCGTCCGGGCTGGCGCCTGGGGAAAAATCCCTGTACACGGCCCTGACCGATCCTGAGTCTGACCGGTTTGTCCTTTTAGAGCCCGGGTTTTACGGATTTTTTACCTATACGATGTTCACCGGTGTGGTGCCGTAAACAGCAACCGGGGCTTTGGGCCATCATTGCCCCTGTAAATATGTATATTAAAACCGCCATGGGGCTTTGGGCTGTCCTTTACTTTTTCTGCCGCCTTGTAACTGCCTGTGGCAAGGGGACAGCTTTGAATGGCGCCTTGATTTTATTCGGACATTCATGGGGGGGGTGGCATCCTAAACCTGGGCTTCACCATGTGGCCGGCTGGCTCTTCCGGGCTGTCGCCTCTTTAAGGAGGGTGACCGGCGGATAGTTGAACTGCCGGGTAAAGGCTCGGGTAAAATGGGCCCGGTTGGCATACCCGACCTGATAGGCCACCTCTGATACGGTGGTGTCCCCTTTTTCCAGCAGTTCATGTCCCTTTTCCATTCTCCTGGAAAGGACATAGGCCGAAATTGTGGTGTGGAACAGGTGCTTAAATCCTTTTTTCAATTTGGTCTGGTTCAGCCCGGTTTGCCGGGCAAGTGCCGCCAAGGTCGGCGGGTCGTGATACTGCCGGTCCAGGATTTGGCGGACCTGGTACAGCTGTTCTTTTTCACGGCTGGAGGGAAGGCGGCCATGGGCCTCAGGGAGAGAAGGAGATTTGAAGCGGCCCATGGCCAGCGCAATGATTTCCAAAGATTTGGCGGTCAGATAAATGGTTTTTGCGGTTCCCGTGAACCGGCAATCCATTAACTGCCGGGCCGCCATCCCCATGGAAGGACTTAAACTGTTTTTGACATACGGCAGCGGTTCAGATGCTTGGGCCTTTGCAAAAGGCAGGCCGCCCATGATGCGTTTGCTCATCTCCCGGTAAGGCAGCCTGTCCGGTTCAATCAGCAGACTGATCAGCAGGATGGGGTCATGGGGCATGCCCTCAATGATGCCATTATCCAGGTCAGATCCGGACAAGCACATCTCGAACTGCCCCGGCAGGGTCTGGTATGTGGGAACCGGCCCGGGCCGGTCCTGGGTCCAGTTGAGCCGGCCGGACATGCAAAGGGTGATTCCCAAAAAATAATGTTCAGGAATTACCCGGGCACACAGTTGTTCTTTTAAGGTATAATGTTCCAGGTAAAGCTTTAATCCTGGCTCCAGGGATATTTCCCTGCGGTACCCTTTGCCGATGGCATGGGGCAGGGTTCGCACAGTTTCAGCCCCATCCCGGGCAGGATGTCCTCCATAGCACTGAAACTGTTCAAATAATCTGGATGTATTCATTAATCAAATAAAATTTTGTTCAACATTGACAACTCAATTATATGAGTAAATTTTATTTGTCAACCAATTAATTTATTCATAATATGAATAATGTTCGTTTAATCAAATATTACAATTTACGAAAGCTTTCGGCCTTTTTATACCGTCACGTCAGGGGGGCTATCTGGCCGGGGATCGTGATATTTTGGCCTCGTCAAAGGATGCCATTTCGCTCATGATCCGGCATGCGGTCTGGGCAAGCTCAATGGCCAGGGCCGCGCCCGTGGCTTCTCCCAACCGCATGTCCAGATCCATTACGGGTTCAAGTCCCATGTATTCCAGGGCGGCGGCCTGGGCCGGTTCCACGGATTTATGGCCGCAGATAAGATACCCCCGGATTTGGGGGCAGAGCATATAGGCCAGAAGGCCTGCTGCCGTGGAGATAACCCCGTCCAGAACCACGGCGCACCCCTTTGATGCGGCGGCCAGGGCCGCACCGGCAATGCCGGCCAGTTCAAATCCCCCAAGCTTCATGAGAACATCAAGCCCCTCTTCCGGGTCAATGGCGTGGAAATGAAGTATTTTTTCAACTACCTCTGCCTTATGGGACAGCCCTTTGTTGTCCAGGCCGATTCCCCTGCCCGTGGCCTGTGCCGGTGAAAGGCCTGTGACAGCACAGATTATGGCCGTGGCGCTGGTGGTATTGCCGATGCCCATTTCTCCCAACCCCAGGATCTGGGGGGGCTCCGGGTCGCTGACGGCGGCAAACGCCCGGATCCCGTTTTCAAGGGCCTGTACCGCCTCATCCCGGGTCATGGCAGGTTCTAAGGCCATGTTCCTGGTTCCTGACGCCACCTTGGCCCGGATCAGGTCCGGGTGGGGGGAAAAGTCTTTGTCCACCCCCATGTCCACCACCTTCATGTCAATGCCGTGACAGCGGCAGATCACGTTGATGGCGGCCCCGCCGTTAAGGAAATTATCCACCATCTGCCCGGTAACCTCCCGGGGAAATGCCGACACTCCTTCTTCGGTAACCCCATGGTCTGCGGCAAACACCAGGACCGCTTTTTTCCGGATAGCCGGTTTCAGGCTGTTCTGGATAACGGCCATCTGCACCCCTAAGCCTTCTAATTTTCCAAGGGAGCCCAGGGGCTTGCTTTTATCGTCCATTTTGGCACGGGCTTCAGGGCCGAGGGTGCCTGCCGGGTCAATTCCCTTGATGGTGTCCATGATTAACCGGCTTTGAGAAATTGTGGTGAAGGAAGAGAGGGCCTCCTGTTTTTTCGGCAGGGCCTGATCCCGGGCCGATGTCTTAGTGGTTTTTCCGGTAAAATCCAGGATATATTTAAAGGCCTTGCCTTTTAATACTTTTGGAAGCACTTGCGGTGCCTGTTCCGGCTGAACCACCCCTTCAATTAGCCGGGCCAGGGATTTTTCATGGGAAATCAAAAAGGGGACACCCCGTTCCATATCTGATTTTTTCATGCCATAGGCCCCTGAAATGGCAATTTCCTTGTAGTGGATCAGGTTCAGCAGGTTGGTTTCAATGGATTCATTTTTGGTGATGCCGGAAAAAAAGGAGAAATGGCCGCCCTTGTCCACCTTGGTAAGGGCCTGGCTAAAGGCAATATAATCGGGACAGGCATTAATCACGATATCAAACCGACTGTCATGGGTTTCCTTGGCACAGGCCAGGTCTTCCGCCGCCAAAACAGGGGCGATTTTCTGGATTTTTACCTCATCCTTTTCCAGGATAAAGGGCTCAAGGCCCCGGTGCCGGGCATAAATGGCCGTGATCAGCCCCATGGTGCCCCCGCCGTAAACAAGGATCCGTTTGCCCGGGGTAACGGGAAATTGATCAAAGGCGTTGACCACGCATCCCACAGGTTCGGCGAAACAGGCCACATGGGTATCCAGTTCGTCTGGTGCGGGAATAAGGCTTGCCAGGGGCACCACGGCTTTGTGGGCAAATCCGCCGTCCCGGTGAAACCCGATAATTTTCATTTCATCACAAAGGTTTTCCCTGCCGGATCTGCAATAAGAACAGGTCCCGCAGCTGGTTCCCGGCCAGACCAAAAACCTTTGGCCGTCCCGGGCAAGGACCACCATCTCATGGCCTAACACCCGGGGAAACACCAAATCCCGCTGTCCCTGCACCCACATCTTGGCATCGGTCCGGCAGACAGCACAGGCCAGCACATCCACCAGGACTTCATCAGGTCCGGGTTCCCGGACAGGCAGCGGCTGGATTTCAAGTTTTCCCAACCCTGTCAGCACCATTTGGATCATGACAAATCCTCTTCTGTTAACACCAGTTTTTTAATCGTGACCTTCGGATATCCTTTTTCTGAGGCCTGCCGCATAAGCTTTCTGACCTCTTCCAGCCGGTCCATGGGAAAGACCGACGCCTTGTCCAGGCCGACCTCAAGAATGCCGCTGTCCTTAAATCTTAAATATGTATGGTGGGATTTTATAATCAACAGTTCCATGATGGTGTCCTTAAACCAGTGAATGAAGGGTGTTTAATCCTTTCTCAGGATGACTGTTCTGGGCCGATACCCAGTTTTCCAGGGTTTCAAAGGCCCTGCCGTTTTCCAGGAGGCAGGCGGCCTGTTCAATGCCCTGGTCCAGGTCGTTGGCCTTGCCGGCGCAAAGCAAGATCAGGCCGGCATTGAGAATGGCCGCATCTTTTCGGGCGCTGCTTTCCCTTCCGGCCATGAGCCTTGCAAATCGTTTCACCTCCCGGTCCATTTCAGGTTCCGGCCTTAAATCTTCACAGGATGAGGCGGCCAGTCCCAGGGGCCTGGGGTCAATGGTGAAACGCTTGATCTGTGCCTGGCCGGTTGTTTTATCGGTTGAGATTTCAGCGCAACGGGTCTGGCCGCAGACCGAAGCCTCATCCATGCCCTGTCCTGAACCGTCTACCCGTCCGTGAAGCACAATAGCCCGGGTATAGCCGATTTCTTTCATGACCTTGGCCACCGGCATGATCATTTCCTCAGCGTATACCCCCCGGACGCCAATGGACGGCAGGGCCGGGTTGGCCAGGGAGGCGGCAATGTTCAGGGTGGACCCGAAATAAAGCTGGGAGAGAATCCGGCCCAGGGCATTGGGGTGAATCTTAGGGCTCATCCCGTTGAACAGCCCCAATCCGGCAGACTGGATGCTTTTGGCCACAGTCTGGGCGGAACACTCCACATCCACCCCTAAAGATTCGGCCATATCCACCGTGCCGCAGGTCGAGGTAATGGCCCGGGCCCCGTGCCGGGCCATGGGAACGCCTCCTGCGGCGGCTATAATGGATGAGGCAGTGGAAATATTAAAGGTTTTAAAAGAGTCCATGCCGGTTCCGGAATTTTCCGCGACCGCCAGGTCCAGGGCTACTTTGGTGGTGTCCAACTCGTAAATGGCTTCCCAGGCCCCGGCCACTTCTTCAGCACTTTCGCCTTTGGCGGTAAGGGCGGCCAGAAAGGCCCCCTGCTGGATCTGGGTGGTGGCATTGCTGAGAATGGTGGAGAACGCCTCAAAGGCGGCTTCCCGGCTTAGATTTTCCTTGTTGATGAGGCGGGTGATGACAGCCCCAAAGGCCCTATCGGTTTTTATGGTCATAAGAATCCTCCAAATACTTCCCTGGTGTCGGGAAAATTATTCAACAGGACCTTATTCCAGCGGCAATCCTTTGGCGCTTTTTTGTCCGGGCAGGCTTTCCGGCTTGCGGATCACTCTAATTGCTGCACCTTCCCCTGAATTGAGCTATTAGCTTTTAGCCGTTAGCCATTAGCTTTCGGCTAACGGCTAATGGTTTATAGCTAACAGCTTTTTCACAGAGTGGCATATTGCAGGTTTCGTCCCCGCTTACGGCAACGGCTGGTATGCAACGGATTTTCACCGTTTTTCCTTTTACCCCGGATCCCGCTTTCAGTTAAAAAGCCGGGAAACCCAGGCACCCTGACAGTGACGTAAATTATAAGGATTACAAGGGGGTTTTGTCAATCCCCTGACCGGATAATCGCAGATAATTTGTTACCGCCGCCCACCCCGTAAAAAACCGAAGACGGCACCGATACATCCGCCGGCCAGGTGGCCGAACTGGGAGATATTGTCGGTTTTAAAGATGTCGGTCAGCTCAGAGCCAATGTAAATGGCGGCAATAAGGATAAAGGTTAACGGGATCTCCCGGCTCCTGAAATTGGAAAAAGAACCCAGCAGGATCATCATAAACACCAGGCCGCTGCCGCCGATCAGGCTGGTGTGAAACAGGGCGGCATTGAATAACGCCGTTGCGGCCGCCGTGATGACAAACATTTCAAAGAGCCGCCAGGACCCGTATTTTTCCTCTAAAAGCGGGCCTAAAAGCAGGATGAAAATGATATTTCCTTTAAAATGAGTCCATCCGGCGTGGGCCAGGACATGGGTAAACAGCCTGATGTAAAACTTCGGGTCTGAAAAGGCCATGTGGGAAGGGGAGGAAAGGCTCAGTCCCGTAAAATTTGAAACCGGCAGCAGCAGGCAGATCAGGGCCAGAATGCCGTAGGTAAGAATAACAGGGGAGTTGTATCTGATTTTCATATCCGCCTCCTTAAATCAGGTTTTACAAGGGGATCTTGAGCAAACATGGTTTTGTTTTTCGTATTTTGGGCTTTAAATAAAAGCCAAAACGCCTCTGACAGTCCGTCCTGAGGGTTATACCCGGGCAAACCGGCCCGGTCAACCCTGATTCGCCATGTTTCCAGGACAGGGCCATCACATGTAAAAAAACAATCCATCCTGGAATGGGGGAATAAGGATACCGCCAATAAAACGTAAGGAGACCGGAGGAAAGGAGACCGCAGACCGGAATGCGAAACCCCTAAGGATGCGCGATCCGGTCTCCCGTCTCCTTTCCTCCGGTTTCCTTTTTTTATTTATTATCCTTATCATCGAAATCGACATCACCAGCAGGCAAGTTACATGCGATCACCCTTTTTCCGGGACAGACAGCCTTGAAACTTAACGGATTTTGATTTAGTGTAGTCACGCATCAATGTCCGCTTGTTTATAAATTTTTAGTCAAAGGAGAGTGCCCCATGCCGGCCCGCGTCACCACGTCAAGTTTGATGAAAATGAAACAGGAAGGGAAAAAAATTACCGCCCTGACCGCATATGACTATCCTTTTGCCTCTTTGCTGGACCAGGCCGGGATCGACATGATCCTGGTGGGGGATTCTTTGGGGATGGTGGTTCAGGGAAAAGAGACCACCCTGCCCGTTACCATGGATGAGATGATCTACCATACGGCCATGGTGTCACGGGCCTGCCAATACTCAATGGTGGTGGGGGATATGCCGTTTATGTCCTATCAGGTCTCGTTGGACAAAGCTGTTGAAAATGCAGGACGGATCATCAAGGAAGGTCTCGCCCAGGCCGTAAAGCTTGAAGGCGGGGCCGATGTCTGCCCGGCCATTAATGCCATGGCAAAGGCCGGGATTCCGGTTCAGGCCCATATCGGCCTGACCCCCCAGTCGGTCCACCAGATGGGCGGGTTCAAGGTCCAGAGGGATGAAGAGCGCCTGTTAAAGGATGCTAAGGATGTGGAAAATGCCGGGGCTTTTTCCGTTGTTTTGGAAGGGATTCCATCCCCCATCGCCGCAAAGATCACCCAGGCCCTGGCCATCCCCACTATTGGTATCGGGGCAGGGGCCGGATGTGACGGGCAGATCCTGGTTCTTCACGACATGCTGGGCATCAATGACCGGTTTTTGCCCAAGTTTGTCAAAAAGTATGCGGACCTGGCCATTGAGGCCAAAAAAGGTGTGGCCGCCTACATTGAAGAGGTCAGGCAGGGAACCTTTCCCTCTGAAGATTATGAATACAAATAACCTTTCCTTTACCATTATCGGATGCGGCCGCCTGGGAACCAACCTGGCGGCTTTTCTGGCCCAGAATGGATTTGTGCCGGCGGCCCTGTGCAGCAAAACCGAACAGTCTGCCCGCCGGGCTGTCCAGGCGGCGGGCGCAGGCAAGGTGGTGGATGACCCCATTGAAGCGGCCCGGACCTCTAACCTTATTTTTATCACCACCCCGGATACGGTCATTGAGTCTTTGTGTGGCCATATGGCTTCAAAGGGCGGATTTGGACCGGACTCTATTGTCTTTCACCTTTCAGGGGCCCTGCCGTCCAGTATTCTGGATTCAGCCGGAAAGGTCGGGGCCGGTATCGGGTCCATCCATCCCCTCCAGGCCTTTGCCCCTTACAAACCGGGGCAGGCATCCCCGTTTAAAGGAATTAACATCTCACTGGAAGGCAGTGAGAGAGCGGTCAGCCTGGGCAAAGAGATTGTCAACAGCCTTGGGGCCAATTACTTCACTATTCCCACCCGGGCCAAGGTCCTTTACCATGCATCGGCTGTGGCTGCTTCCAATTATCTGGTAACCCTGGAGCATTTTGCCCTTTGCCTTTTGATGGAAACCGGGCTTCCCGAAAGCCGGGCCTATGAAATTCTGGAACCGTTGATTCAGGGAACCTTGAAAAACATTAAAGCCCGGGGCAGCGTGAATGCGCTGACCGGCCCCGTGGCCAGGGGGGATGATGATATCATTGCCCGGCACCTGGCCGATATCGACGAAAAAATGCCACGATTTTCAGATCTGTACAGACTCTTGGGACGACATACCCTGGATATCGCCGGCCAGAGAGGAGAGATTTCTCAACAGGCTATGGACAGGCTTTCCCGCTTGTTTAGTTCTGAAAAAGCGCATTGATCTGCGTTTTTGCTACTTCAGGAGCCGTAAAAACGCTGCGGTTTTTGAAATGAGATGGGACACGGACCGAATATTCAGCAGGCGCTGGATTTCGTCGCATAGGGATTATCAATTCTTTTTTACGTCGCGTATGCAAATAATCAATTTGATTAGTTGGCCGGTCTTCATCTATGAGTGGTAAAGGGAGAATTATGATATGAAATCATAAGTATACCAATGGAGGTGCTATGCAAAAAGAGTCTAAAAAAACGTTTTACGAAAAGTTGGAAGCAAAAGGGGTCTCAAGAAGGGATTTCCTCAAGTACTGTACTGCCCTTACCGCTACCATGGGATTGTCCTACTCCTGTGTGGGCAAGGTCGCCGAGCAGATTGAACAGGCCGCAGCAACCCGGCCGCCTGTGGTCTGGCTGCATTTCAGTGAATGCACCGGCTGTTCGGAAGCCTTCCTGAGGACACCGGATGTGGGGGGCATTATCCTTGAAACCATTTCAGTTGAGTACCATGAAACCATCATGGCCGCAGCCGGCCATCAGGCCGAAAAGAACCTGCATGACGCCGTTGAAAAGTACACCGGTAAATTCGTATGTGTCGTGGAAGGCGCTATTGCCACCAATTACAACGGGGCCTACGGCAAAGTTGCCGGCAGAACTTTCCTGGAAATCGCCAAGGATGTCGTGCCCAAGGCCGCGGCAACCATCTGTCTGGGAACCTGTGCCTGTTACGGCGGCGTAGCGGCAGCCGCTCCCAACCCGGGTGGATACAAGGGCGTGGGTGATGCGCTGGGCATCTCCCCCATCAACCTCCCCGGTTGTCCCACCAATCCCCTTAACCTGCTGGGGACCATTCTCAAATACCTGAACAATGAAGCCATGGAGCTGGACGATTACGGCAGGCCCATGTTCGCCTATGGCGAGACGGTTCACGACAACTGCCCCCGGCTTAAGCATTACGAAGAAGGCAATTTTGTTGAAGAATTCGGGTCCAAGGAAGCTGAAATGGGCTACTGTCTTTACCAGATGGGCTGTAAAGGGCCTGAAACCTATAATAACTGTCCTACTGCAAAATTTAATGATGCCACCAGCTTTCCCATCCAGGCCGGCCATCCCTGCATCGGATGCAGCGAGCCTGACTTCTGGGACAGCATGACACCGTTTTACGAAGAATCTTAACCGCCACTGACGGCTAACGATTAACAGTTAAAAGCTAATGGCTGACGGCTAACCGTTAAAAGCCAACAGCTTACGAAAGGATATTATTATGGGTAAAAGAATTATTGTTGACCCGATTACCAGAATCGAGGGTCATTTGAGAATCGAAGTTGAAGTTGAAAACGGCAAAGTCAAGGATGCCTGGAGTTCAGGGCAGATGTTCCGGGGTATTGAGATGATGCTCCAGGGCCGGGATCCTCAGGATGCCCACCATTTTGTACAAAGGTCCTGCGGGGTCTGTACCTATATTCATGCCCTTTCTTCTGTCAGGGCTGTGGAAGATGCCTGTAACATTGAAATCCCTGAGAATGCCCGAATTATCCGGAACCTGCTTCACGGGGCCCAGTACCAGCATGACCATATTGTTCATTTTTATCACCTCCACGCCCTGGACTGGGTGGATATTGTCAGCGCCCTGTCAGCAGATCCGGTTAAAACCGCTAAACTTTCGGAAAATGTGTCCGGACGTCCCCAGAGTTCAGAATATTTCAAAACGGTTCAGACCAAGCTGACAACCTTTGTCAACAGCGGTCAGCTCGGCCCGTTTAACAACGCTTACTGGGGCCACTCCGCCTATCAGCTGCCGGCAGAAGCCAATCTCATGGCGGCTTCCCATTACCTGGAAGGCATCAAACTCCAGGCCAAAGCCGCCCGGATGCATGCCATTTTCGGCGGCAAAAACCCCCATCCCCAGTCCCTGGTGGTGGGCGGTGTCACCTGTGTGGGCGACCTGACCCCGGAAAGAATTGATGAGTTCGTGGATATCTGGAAAGAAACCAAAGCCTTTGTGGACGAAGTGTATCTGCCGGATCTCCTGGCCGTGGCCTCTTTTTATAAAAATTGGGGCGCCATTGGCGGAAACAACGACACCTTCCTGGCTTATGGCGACTTCCCCCAGAAAAATATCAATGACGACCTGCTGCTTCCCAGCGGGGTTCTTTTAGGAGACCTTAGCCCCAAAGCCGTGGATACTCAAAAAATCACTGAGGACGTTACCCGGTCCTGGTATGAAGACGGCAGCGCCAAACATCCCTATGAGGGGGAAACCAAGCCCATCAAGGGTGAAGTGACCTACAACACGGAGGATAAGTACTCCTGGATAAAAGCCCCCCGGTATGCGGGCAAATCTGCTGAAGTCGGCCCCCTTTCAAGGGTTCTCGTGGCCTATACCAGCGGCCAGGAACACGTAAAGAAACTGGTGGACCATACCCTTAAAACCCTGGACGTGAAAACCGATGCCCTGTTCTCCACCCTGGGCAGAACCGCTGCCCGGGCCATTGAAACCGTGGTGGTCGGTGATGCCATGGAAGGATGGATTGATACCCTTAAATCCAACATTTCTGCGGGCAACAAAAAGACCTACCAGTCCTGGACCATGCCGGACAAGGGCAGGGGATACGGCCTCAATGATGTTCCCCGGGGCGCTCTGGGCCACTGGATCGATATTGAGGGCGGCAAGATCAAAAATTACCAGTACGTGGTTCCCTCCACCTGGAACCTTGGTCCCAGCGACGCCTCAAATCAGAAAGGGCCTGTGGAAAGCTCTTTGATCGGCACCCCCATTGCCGATCCCCAAAAGCCCCTGGAAGTGTTGAGAACCGTCCATTCCTACGATCCGTGCATTGCCTGTGCCATACACGTGATTGATCCGCATACTAACGAAACCTATAAGGTAAGAGTGATATAGGTTGATAGACTGAAGGCTGAAGGTGGATAGACTTAAAGGATGATCAGAGCACTGACTTCCTTCAGCCTAAACACCTTCAGTCTAAACCCCTAAAGAAGATTATGAATGACAATATTACCGTTCTTGGCGTGGGCAACATCCTTTACAGTGATGACGGCGTGGGCGTGCGCGTGGTTGAAGCGCTCATGGCGGCATACGAATTTTCAGACAACGTTTCCGTGGTGGACGGCGGGGTTTTGGGAATCAACCTGCTGGGGGTGATTTCCAGTGCCGGCCGGCTCATTGTGGTGGATACGGTGTTAAATCATGGAAAGCCCGGTGATTTTCACCGTCTGGAACATGACCAGATCCCGGACCGGATTCTGGCCAAGAACTCCCTTCACCAGGTGGACCTGATTGAGGCCCTGACCCTGTGCAAAGCCCTGGACCATGTGCCCCGGACCACCATCATCGGCATTGAGCCTGAAGACTTAAATACCCTAAGCGACAAGCTGACCCCAACCATCCAGAACAAACTGGAAGAACTGACCCAAAAAGTCCTGGAGGAAGTCGGTAAACTCGGGGGCTCCTACACGCCTAAAAACGGGCAGCCTAAATCTTGTTGAGCGTTAACGGCGGCCGGTTTTCCTTTTCAAGGGCCTGATTGGCGTCTTCAAGGCGTTCCTTGCTGGAAATCACACAAACGCCTTTTTCTTTGTCATCAATATTAAAATAATTTTGGGCAATCTGCTGGATTTTCTGTTTGTCCAGCCTGAGCAGCTCATCCTTGAAATGTTTACGGATCTCGTCGGACAATTGGGTGATATCCCGGTAAAATGCCTTCATGGCGGCAGGCCCCGGGGTTTCAGGTTTGTCAATGTCCGAACAGACCTGGAGAATGGCCTCTTTAACATCGGTGGGGGTATATTCCCCCTTCATGATAAAGTCACAGGCGCTTTTATAAACATCCAGGGTCTGCTTGATATGGGGGTCCCGGTAGGACCCAAAGGAAAAAACTCCCTCTTCGGTGTTGTACATGGCAAACCCGCCGTAAGCCCCGCCTTTTTCCCTGATTTCCCGGTGAAGGTATAAGGAACGCAGCAGCTTGCTGATTACCGAAAGGCCGGGAGAATCGTCATGGGTGATCTTCACGGCCTTAAATGACTGGCCTACGAAGGAGACGGCGGTATTGGTATACCACCCCTCATTGGGCAGGCGGGTGTCGTTGGAGATATCCGGGGTATGAAACGCCGGCTTGGTGGTATTGGGAAGCCCTTGGTAAATCCGGTCTATATTCTTTTCTGAGGCCAGAATGGATTGGCCCGAGCCCACCAGGGCCGGTTTAAAATTGCCTTTCCGGAACAGGGCCTGGGCAATCCGGGTAAAATCGGATTCAAGGGAATCCAGGGTTTTGGGCTTTTCAATTTTTGCAATGATATCCTGGATGGCCTTGTACTGGGCAATGCCATGCCAGAGTTCATTAATGTAGGCCGCTTTGGACAGATGGCGGGCCGAAAGGGACACGGCATACCGGTGGCCGGTGGACACAATAGACGCCTGAATGCCGGCCTGATATTGGAGAAGCAGGCTTTTAATCCGATCATGGTCCTTGAACCCATACCCGTGGACAAACTCCCGAATCAGTTCAAACAGTTTATCCACATTCCGGTCCAGGGCCTTCCCCTGAAGGGCCAGAAAAGAATGAAATCCGCCCTGCTCACTGAAATAGGTGCCGGAAAACGGGGACATGGTAATGCCGCCGGTATAAAGGTCCATGTCTTCGGCCATTTTTTCATAGCCATATTGCTGGGTGCCGCAGTTGGTAAACACCCGGCTGAAAAAAGGCACCAGGGGGAACAGGGAAGGCTCAATCAGCCCTGCCCCCACAGGACAGGTAAAATAAAGAATCCCCGACGTCGGCTTATTGTACGCCGCTGACAGGCAAACGCCATCCATGCGGTCCGGCCGGATCATTTCAATTTCCGGCGGCACATCGGACAGTTCCAGGGTGGGCAGGACCGTGACATCCTCTTCCTGTTCCTGGAGAGCTTCCAACGCCTTGCTCTGGGCTTTGATCTGCTCAATGTCCTCAGGGGTCAGTTCCTTGAGTTTGGCCGCCAATTCGGCTTTTATCCGGTTAAGTTCCCTGTTTTCAAGATCAGGGTCGGGTTCCAGGGTGAACAGCAGCCGGTGGGGGTTGTCAATAAAATAGGCTTTGATCTTGTTTTCAAGGAACGGGCCCTGGTCTGTCAGGGTTTTGAGCCGCTTTATATCATCGTCAATGTTAATGCAGGCCACCGGGTCGCCGCCGTGGATCATGGTTCCGGCAAAGGTCAGCAGCAGCTTGATGCCGAAAGGATAGGGCGTATTGGTGATTTCCTTTCTGTGGAATTCAATCTGATGGATGGCCGATTCGATAAGCCGCTTATCAATCCCGTTGTCAACAAGGTCATTTAAGGTTGAAAAGATGATGTCTTCCACTTTTTTGACCGAGTCTTTGGTGATGTCCTTGAGGCCGCATGAAAACATGGTGTCCCGGTTATCCGAATCAAACCCGGAAGAGTCTGACAGGGCAGACCCCAGTTTTGAATCAATCAGGGCTTTTCGCAATGGGGAGGCCGAGTTGCCCAGAAGAATCTGCTCTAAGACGGCCAGGACCAGAATTTCAAATGAATCGCGTATGTCGCAGGTCAGCCAGGCCACACAGCCTTGATATTTTTTGTCGATTTCCTCCAGGTCTGAAAAGGGATAGGCCTGGGTTCTGGTCCTGGGGGCATCCCAGCGGGGCTGGGGGGCCACCGCTGAATCCACCTCAAGAAAATCAAACCGGTCCAGTGCCTTTTGGGAAATAAATTCAAGGGTGTCTTGAAGGGGCAGGTTGCCGTAAGTATAAAAAAAAGAATTTGAGGGATGATAGTATTCGGCGTGGAAATCTTTCAACCCCTGCCAGGTCAGGTTTGGGATGTCCGAAGGCTCGCCGCCGGAGTTGTTGCTGTAGGTGGTGTCCGGGTATAGCCCGGCCATAAGGGACCGGCCCAGGACCTGGCCCGGAGATGACATGGCCCCTTTCATCTCGTTATAAACCACCCCTTTGTACTCAAGCTCAGCAGAATCGTCTTCACCGGGGACAATGTCCAGCCGGTGGCCTTCCTGCCTGAAACTGAGTTCATCAATATTGGGAAAAAACGCGGCGTCCAGATAGACCTCCATGAGGTTGTAGTAATCCTTGCGGTTCTGGGAGGAAAACGGATACATGGTCCAGTCTGACGCGGTAAATGCATTCATGAACGTGGACAGGCTGCGCTTGATCATGGAAAAGAACGGATCCCTGACCTTGAATTTCTCAGACCCGCACAGGACCGTATGCTCAAGAATGTGGGCCACGCCCGTGGAATCTTTGGGCACGGTTCTGAAAAATACGCCAAAGGTGTTTTCTTTGTCCTTGTTGGCAATATGAATATGAGTGGCTTTGGTTTGTTCATGAACCAGAAGAATCAGTTCCGAGCCGATGGCCGGCAGGGATTCGGTTTTAATGACCTGGTACCCTTTGATTTTCTGGCCTGTTGTTAACGACTGGATGCCGGTGGTATGGTTTTCCATTGATTTTGTTTTGTACCTCATGGGCAGTCCTCAGGTTCAATCAGGGGACCTGCCGGAACCATAAATAAAACATAATCCCGGGGTGTAAGCCGGGAACTTTTAAAAATCAGGCCTTAGATTTTTTTATAAATGCCCCGCCTGACTTTTTCGATTTTTCCTATTTTATCGAGCCTGAAAATAATATTCCTTAATTTTTTGTCATCATACCCTGTGGCGGCTTTGATGGTCTTAAAATTGGTGCCGTCAGTGTAATTTGAAATGACTTCCAGCACGATGGCAGAAGCACTTTTCTTTTTGGCCGTTTTCTGCATGGGCTCTTTTTTCGTTCCGAGCGGCTTTTGGTATATCAGTTGTTCTAACCGGTCAAGCCTGTGGTGCAGATCCTGGATGTCGCCTTTGGTGGGGATGTCCAGACGATGAAAAAGTACTTTTACAAATCCTTCCCAGCTGGTTCCGATTTCTTCATTTGTTTCCATATCAATCTCCTTTCCCGGGTTGCCTTTGGCCCGAAAGATGTTGCCCTATTCCGCTATTTATGTTGAATACTTCGGTTTATTGAAGTATAGAATAGGGTCTGTAAGAATTAATTGTCTACGGCAATAATATAAAATTACTTTGTTAACTAGGAAAAGTCAAATATTATATTTCAAGGAAAGAAAGTAATCCCTTTGCGGGGAGTTTGAGGGGAATGCACCCTTAACTCTCTGGTAAATCAGGTGGATAGAATGACCCATCCAGGACAGATACTCAAACGTGAAAAACTCTATGCCGGAAAGGAAATGGGGCAGAATTTCCTTTCAGACCCGGCCACGGCTCAAATGATAGTAGACCGGACAGGGATCACAAAAGATACAAGAGTCTTGGAGATCGGCCCGGGATTGGGGGCTTTGACCGTGCATATCGCAGCTGTATCCGATTGGGTGACCGTGGTTGAAAAAGACCGGCGCCTGGTCCCATTGCTTGCCCGGGAACTTGAAGACAGGCAGATTTCTCATGTCCATATTTTAAATCAGGACATTCTTAAGACAGATATACCGGGGTTGGCCAAAGGCGGCCATTTGACCGTTATTGGGAACCTGCCCTATAATATTTCTTCCCAGATTCTGTTCGGGCTTGTGAAAAACAGGCAGGTTGTGGACAAGGCCTTTTTAATGTTTCAAAAGGAGCTGGCCCTTAGGATTGTGGCTGATCCCGGCAGTAAAGATTTTTCCAGGCTTTCTGCCGTGGCCGGGTATGCGGCCAGAATCCGTTTTCTAGCCCATGTGGGCCCGGCGTCATTTTTCCCTAGACCGGATGTGGATTCAACGGTTTTGGAGTTTGATTTCATAAAAGACACAGGGCTCGAAGGGGGTAAGGAAGATCTGCTATTTTCAGTGATCAAGGCCGCGTTTTCACAGCGCAGAAAGTCGTTGAAGAATTCCCTGGCCGGAAAAGAGATCGGGCTGGATAAGGCCCAATCTATCCAGGCCCTGGAACTGGCCGGCATTGACCCCCAAAGACGGGCAGAAACCCTGTGCGTGGCAGAATTTATCAGCCTGACCCGGGCCGTCTGGGATGTGTGTAAAAAAATGGATTATAATAAAAATCAACTTAATATAATGTGAAAGGATAAACCATGATCCGAGCCAACGAAAATTATCAAAAATTAAAAGCGTCCTATCTCTTTTCCGATATTGCCAAAAGAGTAGAGGAATTTCAGAACAGCCATCCGGATACCCGGATTATCCGGTTGGGTATCGGTGATGTGACCCGGGCCCTTCCCGATGCGGTGATCAAAGGCTTTCATGAGGGCGTGGATGAAATGGCCCATGACGCCACCTTCAAGGGGTACGGCCCGGAACAGGGATATGCATTTTTAAGGGAAAAAATTGCGGCCCATGATTTTCAGGCCAAGGGCGCGGATGTTCATCCGGAGGAAATTTTTGTCAGCGATGGGGCCAAATGCGATACCGGCAATTTCCAGGAGCTGTTTGCCACGGATATTACCATTGCCATCCCGGACCCGGTTTATCCGGTATACCTGGACACCAATGTCATGGCCGGACGGACCGGCGGATTTGAAAACGGCCGGTACGGGTCTGTGGTGTATATGGATTGCCTTAAAGAAAATAAGTTTCTTCCCCTCCTGCCCGACCAGAACGTGGACCTGATCTATCTTTGTTTTCCCAACAATCCCACGGGTGCGACCGCCACAACATCGGACTTAAAGGAATGGGTGGATTATGCCATAAAAAATAAGGCCCTGATTCTGTTTGACGCGGCCTATGAGTCCTTTATCCGGGACGATTCCCTGCCAAAGTCTATTTATGAAATTGAGGGCGCAAGGCAGGTGGCCGTCGAATTCCGCAGTTTTTCCAAAACCGCCGGGTTTACCGGGACAAGGTGCGGTTTCACCGTGGTCCCCAAAGAGTGCATGGTATACACCAGCCAGGGGGAAAGCGTTTCATTGCATGGGCTGTGGAACCGGCGTCAGAGCACCAAATTCAACGGGGTCTCCTATCCGGTTCAAAAAGCGGCTGAAGCCGCCTATTCTCCAGAGGGTCAGGCCCAGATCAAGGAGTTTGTAGATTCTTATATGGCCAATGCCGATGTCATCAGAAAAACCATGGGGGCTCTGGGATTTGAATGCTATGGCGGCGACAATTCGCCTTATATCTGGATTGACGGCCAGGGACGGGATTCCTGGGACTTCTTTGACCTGCTGCTCAACAAGGCCGGTGTGGTCTGTACGCCAGGCGGCGGATTTGGAAAATGCGGGGAACAGTACATCCGGATTTCTGCGTTTAACAGCCACGCGAATGTTGCTGAGGCTATGGAAAGGGTCAAAGCTGCTTTGAAGCCCTAACATTATTTTAACTTTGGTTTAATCCTTAGGTAACCAAGTTTCTTTACCATGGTCTTCGTCAAAACCGAATGTCGATTCCAATGAACAATTAAAGTTGGAGGCCGTATGACCATGGAGACCATGTATATCCCGTCCCCGGAAGAACCGTATATGAATGCAAGGCAGATCGCCTATTTCAGGGACAAGCTGGCAGCTCATAAAATTGCGCTGACCGGGAAAATCGAAACCACATTGAACAAGATTAAAACCCTGAAGACGGTCCAGGCCGATATCCTGGACAGAAGTAATTCCATGATCAGCCTTGAGGCTGAAGTCTGTGCTTTTGAACGGTATATCGGGCAGGTTAAACAAATTGAAAAAGCGCTTGAGCGGATAGAAAGCGGTGATTTTGGATACTGTGAGCTGACCGGTGAGGAAATTGGCTTAAAGCGTCTGGAAGTCATGCCCTTTGCAACCATGTCCATCAAAGCCCTGGAAAATCTGGAAGCCGAATCCCGGCAGAGAGCTTACCTGGCATAAAAACAGCGGGCCGCCAAGCCATATACCAAGTTTATTTATCAACCAGTTTAAATTAAAAAAGGACAGCAAAAATGCTGTCCTTTTTTAATTTATTTCTGCGGTTTAAAACCGCTGTGCTCTATATTCTGTTAGTAAGGATGAATCTCAACCCTTCTGTTCAGGGAGCGTCCAAACTTGGTTTCATTGAGGGCAACGGGTTTTGAGAAACCAAAGCCTGTGGTGGCCAGCCGGTTTCTGGCAACGCCTTTGTCAACCATATAAGCGGCTACAGCGTTTGCCCGTCTCAGCGAAAGGCCCTGGTTGTATTTTTCAGGGCCGATATTATCGGTGTGACCCTGGAGTTCCACGCTCATGGCAGGATTCTCTTTCAGGATTTTAACCACCGCATCCAGCTGGGGTAATGCTTCGGCTTTAATTACGGCCTTGTCAAAGTCAAACAGGACGTTGTCAAGGAACCAGCAGCCAACAGCGTTAACTTTTGCACCTCTGGGAGTTCCGGGGCATTTGTCTTCATCATCATAGACGCCGTCACCGTCAGAATCTTTTCTGCCCTCGGTGGTCACAACGGGTTTGGGTGCTGGCGGCGCAGGGGCATCTTTTTCTTCAAGGAAAACGTCTGTTACAAATGCTGTCATCCCGGCAGCTGTCAGGACTTCATCTGCAGTCAGGGATTTGCCGCAGCCGCCGATTTTGGCAACTTCTTCAAGCAGGGCCTGACCTTCAGCGCTCTCACCAACCTGGATTGTATAGATGCACAGGGTGTCGCCATATTTGTCTTTAAGGGCCTGGGCTTTGGAGGCAGACGCTTTCATCTGAAGGCCATCTGAAATAATGATGACAACATTTCTGCTTCCGCTTAATCCTTCAAAATCAGCTATGGTGGCTTTTAAGGCACCGCTGAGAGGGCTGTTCCCGCCAGGTTTGGAAATAGGGCCAAGTTTGGCACCCAGGTCTGCGGTGGCATATGGCGCCATGCCGTAGAAAAGGTTGGTGTCTTTCTTGCAGACAGCCGGATGGTGACCGAAAGATCTTAAACCGGCGGTTTGTCCCATCTCAGGAATGGTCAGGTTCATCCGGTTGGCCACGGCTTTGGCAACGTCGAACTTGGCATTGGTTTCCATGGAGCTGGAAGCATCAAGGATAATCAGGAAATTATCCACCTTTGAAACGTAATTGTCCGTATCAATGGTCTGGGCTGAAAAG
Organism: uncultured Desulfospira sp.; assembly: GCA_963663165.1. Classification (GTDB taxonomy): domain Bacteria; phylum Desulfobacterota; class Desulfobacteria; order Desulfobacterales; family Desulfobacteraceae; genus Desulfospira. The sequence continues at coordinate 4,472,205 of OY760175.1, forward strand.
GACGGCAGATTGGCCGGCTGCTGGGCCGCGCATCCAAAGAAAAACAGCAGTGCAAATAGGGACAAAAGGGTCTGAACTACAAACTTCTTTTTCATGTTTCACCTCATTAAAAATTTAGCATTTTCGGTCTAAAAAACCGTATATACTGTGCATTTGAATTGCAAAATACCTTAATTTTTATACAGGAATAAATGGTAGAAATCAACTCTCTTTTGATAAGTGTCTTTTTTTTCATTGTTTTATTTAGCTAATTCCTGCTTTATGGCCACGGCCAGTTTGCGAATGGTAAACGGTTTCTTAATATACTGCCCGGCCCCGAGTTCCAGGGCTTTTCTAACCCTTTCATTTTCCGCATATCCGCTGGCAATGATCGCTTTCTGTCCGGGGTTGATTTCAAGGGCCCCTTCAAAGGTTTCCAATCCGTCGATTCCCCGGTCCATTTTCATGTCCAGGAGTAAAAGGTCCATGGGATTCTTTTCTAGGAAAGCCAGGGCATTTTTTCCTCCATTGGCAGAAAAAGGGGAATACCCCAGCATCTCAAGGACTCCCTTGGCAATTTTTCTTTGCTCTTTGATGTCATCAATGACCAGTATTTTTTCCTGGTTTCCCCTGAAATCCTCAATCCGGATATCCTCGGGCACGTATCCGGATTTGTTCCGGGTGGCCGGGAAATAGAGGTCGAAAACCGTTCCCTGATCTTTCTGGCTGGTTACGTCGATATAGCCGTTATGGTCCTTTACCGTATTCCAGACCACGGACAGCCCAAGTCCGGACCCGCTTCTTCCCATCTTCTTTTTGGTATAAAAGGGTTCAAATATCCGTTCAAGATCCGGTTTGGATATGCCCTGCCCGTCATCACTGACCCGGAGGATGACATATTCCCCCTCGCTAATCTGATCACACCCGCAAACGGGCCGTTCAACATACCGGTTAAAGGTTTCTATGGTTACACACCCTGCAATGGCCACGGCCTCTGCCGCATTCATGACCAGATTCATGACTATTTTGGAAATGTGGGCCCCGGAACCGTTGATGTCCATGAGGTCCGGTTCTGAGTCCGTCTTAAACAGCACATGGGGGTAATTTAGTTCCAGCTGCTGATGGGTCGGACTGTTTAAGTATTCATGGACCACATTATTCAAATTGATCACATCCCCTTTTTTGACCTTGCTCCGGGTCAGGGTCAACAGATCCTGTACAATGGCCGCAGCCTTTGTCCCTGAATCGTGGATGAATTTGATGGGGTCGACAAGGGGACTGTCTTTTTCTAATTGATGAAGCAGAACTTCAGGGTAGGAAACCAGGCCTGAAAGAATATTATTCAAGTCATGGGCCACCTCACCGGCCATGATGCCGATCAGTTCCATTCTCTCAGACCGCTTGAGCTTCGTTTCCAGATTTTCTATTTTTTCAGTTAAAATCCGGATTTGTTCCGCCATGTCCGAAGGCCGGTCAACAGCGTTGTCAACTGCCTGGTCTTCGGCGATCTGTTTTTCGGAATAATTTTCCATCATTTGGTTTCTTTTGGGGCTTGTAAATTCAGAATTCACTTTTTTAATAGCGTTTCATCGCCATCTGTTCAAGGTTTATTTTAAAATGGTGCATAAAACTAAACAGATTCAAACTTGCAAATCACAGGTACACATTATATACGAAAGGCTGGCCCCGGCTCGTAATGGCAATTAACAAAGGAAAATGTTTGAGATGGAAATATACCAGGGAATCATATTGGGAATTTTACAGGGACTCACCGAATTTCTGCCCGTGAGCAGTTCAGGGCATCTGGTCCTTGGCCAGCTTTATTTTGGAATCAAAGAATCGGTCCTGTCCTTTGACATCAGCGTTCATATGGGGACCCTGGCCGCGGTGCTGGTGGTTTATTTTTCAGATATCAAGGCCATATTGGCCTCAATGGCTTCCTGCCTTTCCCGGCGGATGCAGGGCCGGGCGGTCCGTCATTTGTTCAACGAGGACCCGAACCTGAAATTTGCCCTGATGATCATTATCGGGTCCGTGCCCACGGCTTTGATCGGTCTTGTGATCAAAAAATTTGAACATCTGCTCTTTACTTCTTCTCTGGTGGTCGGGTTGATGCTGATCCTGACCGGATCTGTTTTATGGGCGTCCAGAAAATTTTACCAGCCCCGTGAATCCGGAGCCGGGCTTAACGTGAAACGGGCGGTATTGATCGGGATTACTCAAGGCCTTGCCGTGATTCCGGGGATCTCCCGGTCGGGCAGCACCATCGCCGCAGGCATGTTTGCCGGGCTTGACCGGTCCCAGGCTGCCCGGTTTTCTTTTCTACTGTCCGTTCCGGCCATATTCGGGGCAGAACTCTTAAGTGTGAAAGAATCCTTAAAAAATGGCCTGGCTATTGATCCTGCAACGGTTTGTGGTACAATTGTATCGTTTTTGACCGGCCTTGCGGCTTTAAAATTACTATTAAAACTGGTTCATACAGGAAAGTTTCACCTGTTTGCCCCTTACTGTTGGCTGGCCGGGGCCCTTGCCCTGCTGTCCAACCTGATTTAAAGGAGGGATCATGAATCCTGGAATTTTTAGGGAATACGATATTCGTGGCGTGGCTGGCACAGACATCCTGGACGAGGATGTGACCAACATCGGTAAAGCCTATGGAACCCTTCTGCTCCGGAAGGGAAACAAGAAAATATCCGTGGGCAGGGATTGCCGGCAGACGTCAGACCGGTATGCTGACCTGTTTATCCAGGGCATTACGTCAACGGGATGCGATGTGGTGGATATCGGGATCTGCCCCACACCGGTGCTTTATTTTTCCATTCACCACCTTGACCTTCAAGGCGGTGCCATGGTGACGGCAAGCCACAATCCCCCGGAGTATAACGGGTTCAAGATGATGAGCGGCCATGACTCCATCCATGGTGAAGGGCTTCAGGAGGTCCGGAAGGTCATTGAGGCAAATGACTTCACCCAGGGGCAGGGAACAAGGACACAGGCCGATGTGATCACCCCTTATAAGGCCAACATCCTTGACACCATTGCCATCAGCAAACAGATCCGCATCGGCATTGATGCCGGCAACGGCACCGGCGGACTCACCGCCTTGTCTGTTTTAAAGGATCTGGGCTGCGAGGTCCATGACCTTTACTGCGATTTAGACGGCACCTTTCCCAACCATGAAGCCGATCCCACCCAGAAGAAGAACCTTACCGACCTCATTGCCCTGGTCAAGGAAAAAAAATTGGACTTAGGCGTCGGCTACGACGGGGATGCAGACCGTATCGGCGTGGTGGATAAAAACGGCAACGTGATTTACGGGGACCAGCTCATGGTGATTTACGCCCGGGAAATCCTGGAAAGAAGCCCCGGGGCCACCTTTATCTCCGAAGTCAAATGCTCCATGGTCATGTACGAAGATATCCGGAAGCACGGCGGAAATGCCATCATGTGGCGGACCGGCCACTCGTTGATCAAGAAAAAGATGAAAGAGGAAAATGCAGCCTTGGCCGGAGAGATGAGCGGCCATATGTTTTTCAAGGACCGGTACCTGGGCTTTGATGATGCCCTTTATGCCACCTGCCGCCTTTTAGAAATCATGGCCGATACCGGCAAGGGCGTGGACGAACTCATTGCCGATCTTCCCAAAACCTTTACCACCCCGGAACTCCGGGTGGACTGCCCCGATGATATCAAGTTCGACGTGGTGGCCAAAATGGTGGCCCACTTCAGGGAAAAACAGGAGATCATTGACATTGACGGCCTGCGGGCCCTTTACGATGACGGCTGGGGCCTTGTCCGGGCATCCAATACCCAGCCGGCCCTGGTCCTGAGGTTTGAGGCCCTGACCGAGGCCCGGTTGGAAGAAATCAGAACTGAAATTGAAACCACTTTAAAGCAGATTATAGATAAGACCGCTTAACCACATCATACCTTATGCAATTATCCGAGCCCCAGCAGAAAGCTGTTGATCACACCGGCTCCCCGGCACTGGTTGTCGCGGGAGCCGGTTCCGGCAAGACCCGGACCCTGACAGCCAAATTCTCACACCTGATTAACATGGGCCATGATCCCAAACGGATCCTGGCCATTACGTTTACCAACAAAGCCGCCGACGAGATGAAGGCAAGGCTCATGGACATGACCGGTCTTTCCCGCCAGGAGTTCTTATGGGTGCGCACCTACCATTCCGCCTGCCTGATGATCTTAAAACGGCATTGCACGGTCATGGGATATGCCCCCCCTGTCCAGGTGTTTACCGTGTACCAGCAGGAAAAGCTTATTAAAGAGCTGTGCGTTACCAACAATGTGGACAAAAAACAGGCCCGGAAAATCCTGAGTGCCATATCCCGGGCCAAAAATTCAGGCAATCCCGAAAAATACCTTGACCATGGTCCCCGGATAATCGGGGTGAGAATTGATGATTTTTTTGTCCAGTACGAGGACCGGCTCAAAGGAATGAACTGCGTGGATTTTGACAATATCCTTTTAAAAACACGGGATCTTCTGCGGGACCATCCGGATATCAGAGAGCAGTACCAGCGGCTTTTTTCCTATATTCTGGTGGATGAGTACCAGGACACCAACAACCTTCAGGAGGATCTGACCGGGCTCCTGTTAGGGCCCCACCGGAACCTTTTTTGCGTAGGCGATGACTGGCAGGCCGTGTATGGCTTCAGGGGGAGCAATGTCCGGCATTTTTTAAGCTTTCCCAAAAAATACAAAGATTCAAAAATTTTCCGGCTCGAAGAAAATTACCGGTCAGCCGATGAGATTGTCCAGGCGGCCAATGACATGATTGACTATAATCCTGACAAAATGGATAAAAAGTGTTTTTCCCGGAAAAAGGGAGGCGTGGTTGAAATTTATGATTTTTTGAGTGATGCCCATGAAGCCGAATGGGCCGCCAAACGGATTTTGGCCTTAAACCGGAACGGACAGGGAATCCCCTTTGACCGGATGGCCGTGGTTTACCGGACCAAATTCTGCTCCCTGCCCTTTGAAAAAACCTTCCGGCAGTTCCGGATCCCTTACCAGCTCATGGGGGCGCAAGGGTTTTTTGAGCGCATGGAAATTCTGGACATCAACTCCTATTTAAGCGCCACCTGTTTTCCCAATGATGACCTTTCTTTTGAGCGGATCGTGAATACCCCTAAACGGGGCATCGGCCCTGCCATGGTCAAAAAAATGGCCGCGGCCCGGCAGCCCGGCATGAGCCTGCAGGAATCGGCAAGGGCCATGGTCAAAGAAAAAATTTTAACCAAAAAGGTTCATGACAACCTGTCCGATCTGTTCGAACTTATTGACACCATCCATGACATGGCCCCGGCCATGGCCATTCAAACCGTTATCGACCGGACCGGGTATGATGAATACCTGGAAAGCAAGACCAAAACCCGGGAGGAATATATTTCAAAAAAAGAAAATATCGAGCAGCTCATCCATACGGCAAGGCCCAAGGACAGCCTTCTGGATTATCTGGAAGAGGCGGCCCTGATCCGGGAAGATAAGGAGGACCAGGATGAGGCTGACACCAATGGCGTGGGGCTTTTGACCATCCATTCCGCCAAGGGGCTGGAGTTTGACACAGTGTTTATCGCCGGCTGTGAGGAGCGGCTGTTTCCCCACTGGCGGTCCATTGACGACGGGGACCAGGCCCTGTCCGAGGAGCGCCGCCTCATGTATGTGGCCATGACCCGGGCAGAGCGCTTTTTATACCTGACCCACGCCAACTACCGGAAAGGAGATTTCTCCACCCGGAGCCGATTTCTGGATCAGGTTGAGGAGTATCTGCGGTAAGCCCCTGACGCAAAAAAAACTTGACTTGGCCATGGGAATTGATAATATCCAAAATGCCGTTTTTCTTAATAACAACGGCTATGGTTTTCAAATGATTGATTTTATTGATGGTTTTGCTTGTTTCGGCGACACAAAGGGTTGTGCTGACGGACATCGGTAATCGACAATCAAAATTTTTAAATTTGGAGCAAAAAATGAAATTAATGAAGAAATTGGGATTGATGCTGGTCATATTGTTATTGGCCGGCACTGTGGGGACTGCTGGCGCCGCGACGTATGATCTTATAGATGATAGGGATATCGCTCTTTTATCGAACGGTAATCGTGACTCTTGGGAGTTTAATTTATCAGATTATACAAATATTGAATCAGTATCTTTGATAATCTGGGCGAGTGACATTGATGATGATTCTAATTGGTCAACTTTTGAGGTGGCTTTTGAAAGACTTATAGTGTCGGTAAATGGTTCTTTTCTCGATTACATGAGGGATGGCGATGGTGCCATTTGGAATGATATTTCTTCATATTTGAATGAAGGTCCTCTTACAATAACCGTCGAACTGGAAACGATTACGAATATCACGGGCTATTCTTTCGATGGTGTAACCGCCACTAAAGCAAAACTCACAATCGAAGGGGAGAAGACATCCGACCCGCAGGATCCGGTTCCCGTACCCGGCTCCATTCTTCTGCTGGCCAGCGGCCTTACAGCTCTGTTGGGATTCCGGAGACGCCTGTCTTAAAAACTAAACTGTTTCAAGCACATAAAGATAAAAAAGCCGGCGGAGAATTCCGCCGGCTTTTTTTGTCGGCTATTTTCTGCATAAAATATGGTATAAGGGCGTACCCTAAATTAGCTATTAGCCATTAGCCGTTAGCTTTTGGGCGGCATCGGCTTGCTAATGGCTAACAGCTAACCGCTAACCGCTAACCGCTTTCACAAGAAGGAACCCGAAACAGGTTGTTTATGGATTTTTTTTATACCTTGAAAGAGCCGGTTTCCAAGCTTTCTTCCATGATTTTCAAGCAGGGCGTCAGGATCATTCCCTCGGATCACAAGCAGGTTTTTTTAACCCTTTTTTTTGCCATTTTTGCCACCATTACCGGGGTAGGGGTGGTGGTTCCCCTGCTGCCGGTATATGCCCATGGGTTAGGGGCTACCGGTGTCTATGTGGCCATGATCTTTGCCTCCCTTTCCCTTTCCCGGACATTTTTTCTGCCCGTATTCGGCCGGATGTCCGACAAAAGAGGCCGCAAACCCTTTATCGTGTGCGGCCTGTTTTCTTATGTGCTGATATCCATCGCCTTTTTGTTTTCCAAAAGTGTTGAGCAGCTGATCATTATCCGGTTTTTTCAGGGGATGGGGTCTGCCATGGTCATGCCCGTTGTCCAGGCCTATGTGGGGGAGATCACCCCCGAGGGGTCTGAAGGATATTCCATGGGGTTGTTTAACCTGTCCATGTTTTTGAGCTTAAGCTTAGGGCCGCTCATGGGCGGATTGATCAACGATGTCTGGTCCTTGAACGGTGCCTTTATCTGCATGGGGGTGTTGTCCGTGGCCGGGCTTTGTTTATCTGTCTTGTATCTTCCGCCGTTGTCCGAGGAAAAACTGAACACCAGATCCAAATCCCCGGTCCCGTGGTCGGTCCTGCTCAAGGATTGGGAGCTTTCAGGTCTGTTTCTTTTCCGGTTCGCCTATACCGGGTGCATCGGGATTATCTGGTGTTTTCTGCCCCTTTTTGCTGACACGGCCTTTCACCTTTCCGGATCACAGATCGGCCTGCTGGTCATGATGGGGGTGTTTGTATCCGGGGTGTTGCAGCTGCCCATGGGATATGCGGCAGACCGGTTCAATAAAAGCGCCATGATCATTATTGGCGGATTGATCGCAGGCCTTGGCATGTTCATGGTTTATGTCTCCGGCTCTTTTGTCCATCTTCTGTTAGCGGTTTCCCTGTTCGGGGTCGGGGGCGGCATCTCCATGCCGGCGGTGACGGCATTGGCCGTCATCAAAGGGGATTTGTCCGGCGCCATGGGGTCTATTATGGCGGTGATGACCGTGGCCCACAGCCTGGGCATGTTTACCGGCTCTATCCTGGCCGGGCTGGCCATGGATTTTTTCAACCTGGGCCTGGCATTTCCCTGGGGGGCCCTGTGCATGGTTCTGGGCGCGTTGGGGTATCTGATATTGGGGATGAAACATTTTAATAGGAGAACACCATGACCTTCAAACCATCCATAGGCTTTAAAGCCAAAGCGAGAATCGGAAAAACAATGGCCGAGGCTTTTTATAAAAAGGCCGGTAAAAGGCTTGGGGCACAGCTATATACCCACAAGGGCAGAACCCGTATCGAGTGGGCCAAAATTTCATCGGGCAACCCCGAAACCCTGCTGCTGGTCCATGGGTTTTCAGACCGGAAAGAAAGCCTTTATTTCACCTCAAGGGGCTTAACCAAAAAATTTGACATCATTATTCCGGATCTGCCCGGATTCGGGCAAAGCAGCGCAGACCCCAATCTGTTGTACAGTCTGGACAATTACATCCTCTGGCTGGGGGAGTTCATTGAACAGACCGGTCTGGATTCTTTTCACCTGGCCGGCTGTTCTCTGGGCGGGGCCATTGCCGCAAAGCTTGCCGCAGCCTTTCCCGCAAAGGTAAAGACCCTTTCTTTAGTAGGACCGGCCGGCTTTTACCAACTTATCGGCAGGTCCATCTATGACGATGCCCTTGCCGGCATTAATATTTTTGAAATCGAAAACCCTGAAGAATATGAGGCCCTGCAAAACCGAATATTTAAAAAAAGGCCGGCCATACCCGTCTGTGTCAGGGAACACATGATCAGCCATGCCATAGAAAACAGGCTCTGGTACAAGAAGCTTTTAGATGAACTCATGGTTCTGGATGCCGTATCCTCAGACCCGCAAGCCCTGGAACAGGCCTCCCTTAACCATTTGTGTCCGGACCTGACCATGCCCGTCATGCTGCTCTGGGGCCGCCACGACACCCTGTTCCCCTGTGAAACCGCCCATTTTTTAAAAGAACGCCTGCCCCGGGCCCAGGTTCACATCTTTGAGGAATTCGGCCACGCCCCCCATTTGGAAGGGCCTAAGGCGCTGGCAGACCGAATTCTGGCATTTATTAATTCGCAATCCTTTTAAGTTAAACGCCGGCTGCCGCCGGGATCTGTATTTGATCCGGCAGCAGCCGACTTTCGTTTTCCGGCGTTGGATTATGCGGTTTTCCACCAGAGCGTCATGCCCTGCCAGGTATAGGGGAGAATGACTTTACCATTCTTTTTTTCCACCACAGTTTCATAGTAATCTCTTATTTCAGACACCTGTTCCTGGGACAATTTCGGCATTCTCATGGTGAAATCAGCCACCATGTCGTCCAGGCTGTCAAAGTGATGTTCCATCTTTCCCGGGAAAACATCCACATTAGGATAGATGCCCTTTTGATAGAGAAGGTTGAAAATAACGTTTGCCTGGGGCATGCCAGGATATTCCATATTAAACAGGGTTTTAAAAATATATGTGGAATCCTTATCCCATGAGGGCGGGCCGGCAAACCAGAGCAGAAAAACATGGCCTTTGGACACTTTGAGCATCTTTTCAATGGCCAGGCCAATGTCCGGCATCCCCAGAGAAAAAGAGGCAACAACCACATCAAAGTAAGGTGAAAGGTCTTTTTGTTCGTCAACCTCTTCCCATTTCTTTTGGACGCAGTCAACATTGGTCAGGTTGTTGGCCTTGATGTTCTCACGGAGTACTGCGGCCATGGCCCCTGACGGTTCTACGGCGGTAATATGCCCCACCTTAGGGGCTAAAGGGATGGTCAGGGTGCCGGGGCCGGCCCCCACATCCAGTATCCGGGAGGTTTCATCAACCGGGAAGGTGTCCAGCAGATCGTTTATCCATCCCTGCTCATTTAAGACCATCTGCCAGTAATTGCGGGCTGACGCCTCATTATCAAAGGCCCGGGCACAGTCTGATCCCCCCATGGCGGCAACCATAGCTGCCATTTGTTGTTTCCAAATTTCATTCCAGTCCATCTGATTTATTTTCATTTTAAATATTCTCCTTAAAACTTATATCCGAGACTGATGCCAAATACCCTGCCGACGGCCGGAATTTTGTATTCTTCTTCGTAATCGGTATCAAAAACGTTGGTGACATACAGTTTGACCTTGGCCTGCTGGTTTAAAAACCGTTGCTCAAATGCCAGATCCATGGTGGTAAAGGCGTCAATTTCCTGGTCCAGGCTGGTTTTTCTCTTGTCCACATACCGGACATTGCACATCAGGATACTGTTGTCGAAAATGGCGTAGCTTAAGCCTAAAGCGGCTTTATGTTTGGGAAGCTGGTAATGGTCGTCGTAAAGCTGGCTCTCATCCACCTGGGTCGGGCCCAAGTCCGACTCCTGGTAGGTGTAGTTCAGATAACCGTTAAGCCCGTCAAAAAGGCTGAACCGGATTTCGGCTTCAATTCCTTTCAGCTTGAGATAGTCGGCATTAAAAACCATATCTTCAATATTGCCGGCGGCAAGCAGGGCATTATAGTTCTGGTTAAACATAACGTAATTGTCGATATCATAATAGTAACAACCCAACCGAGCGGTAATGTCTTCAGAAACCTTCTGGATAATGCCGCCTTCATATTCCATGGCGGTTTCCTTATCAAGGTAGATGCCTGTAGGAGCGCCCATCCAGAGCACTTCCATGCCCGTTGGGGTGCGGAACGCCCGGCTGATGTTCAGATACCCTGTGGTTCCGGGCCGAAATTCATAGTTGAGACGGGATTTGGGTGACCAGACATCGGTATCCTCGGAAAAATCTTGATCTTCATATCCTGGATAGGATGCTTCAATTTCCATGTCGACCTTGTCATAACGAAGCCCTAAAGTCAGGCTCAGCTTATCCGTTATCTGCCAGGCATCCTCAATAAACGCTGCCTTATGGGTAATCATCTTGGCTGATGGCACATGCCATTCCATCATTCCCCCCATATCAGCGTTATACCCCAGATCATATTCACGCCCTTCTGCACCGATGGTGATATGATGGGCATCCGTCAGATAAAACCGGTTATGGATAATCCAGCCCCAGTCATCAAAGGTAACATCCATGGGATAGTCATAGAAGCCGAAATAAGGGCTGTAATTGTAATGGCTTTCATCTCGGAATTCTTCAGATTTGTACAGGTGGAATTTCCAGTCCCCTATGGGGGTGGACTGTTCATAGAAAAGATCAAAATATTCGGTTTCGCGTTTTTCAAAACTGTCGCTGCCCGGGTAGTTATTGCTTGATCCGGTCAACGCTTCAATAACCGGATAACTGGAATCGTAAAAGCCTCCTGCCAGAACGTCGTCAGGATCATTAACCACATAAGGTTCCTTATCCTGGAAACTTCCCTTGTATCCAAAGGTCAGGCGGCCCTCAAAGGGAAAGGTATAGGATAAACGGCAGTTGACATCCTTGAGTTCATATTCACTGTTTTTCAGGTAACCGTCAGACGTCCTGTAAGCCCCGCCAACCGCATATCCAAAGGATTTAATGTTTCCTGCCAGCCCTGCTGTGGCTTTCTGGGTACCGTATTCGGAGATATCCACCATGACATTGGCCTCGGGCTTTTTGTCTTTTTTGGTGCTTCCTTTTTTGGTTACGATATTAATGGTACCCCCAATGGTTTCTCCGTAAACCGCTGAATGCCCGCCACGGATGACTTCCACCCGCTCCACATTTTCCAGGGTCAAAGAGTTCCAGTCCACCAGTTTGTCCGAGAAACCCCCGGCATTCCGGATGGGCCGTCCGTCGATGCGGAGTAAAATCCGCCGGGCCCCCATGCCCCGTATTTTGACCACATCCTTCCCATCGGACAGGGTCTGGTCCCCCCGCTGAATATCGATGCCGGCCATGCTTTCCAGAATGTCCTGTACCGTGGTGGGGGTTTTGGCGCTTTCATAGGTCTCAATGACCACGCTGGTGGCGGTAGGGTCAATGGCGATACCCATGGCCTCACCTTCTCTGTCCGAAGTGACCACAATTTCGCCCAGCTCACAGGCTTCCTGGCTGTTATCATCAGAAACCGCCTGTGACGAGGTCCCCCATGCCGTCATGGGCACTAGTATAAAAATCCCCAAAGCCGTCGCTATCATGCCCTTTCTCCAAGAGCCCGGGAACAGCCGTATTAACGTTTTGTCCTGCTTTTTCATCCGGTTCTTCTCCTTTTCAAATCAGTAAATAATTAAGAACAACTCCTTTCTCGTTTCAGCGCTACAAATAAAAAAAGCCACGGAAGACTATTCCGGAATTCCGGAATAAAAAGCCTCCGTGGCTTAATTTCTAATTAGACAACAAATAAAATAAGAACTGCCTTCTGGCAGATATTGACAGGTCTGATAGTATAAAATTTTGATTATGTCAAAGAATTAAATGTTTTTTTGCCCGGCACCAGACGAAACAAATCGAATCAAGGGCGTCGCCCTCTTTTTTATATGCTCACGCAAAGTCGCTAAGGCACAAAGAATAACAATGCCCAGGGCAATTTAAACTTTGCGCCTTTGCGTGAGTTTTTTTAAGTGCATGGTAGTATGCCTGCTGAAAACACCACGTTCATGGCTGTGGAGGATCGAAGAATATGGAGATCTATTATTTCTTGACAATTCAAAATAAATCTGTACAGTAAACTGTACAGGAGGTGCCGGAATGGAAGCCATTACTTATACAAATGCAAGGCAAAATCTCGCTAAAACCATGGAAAAGGTCTGTAATGACCGTGCCCCCATCATTGTGACCCGAAAATCTTCAGGTTCTGTGGTCATGATATCACTTGAAGATTATGAAGCCCTTGAAGAAACCGCCTATCTTCTGCGGTCACCAAAAAACGCCAGGCGTCTTATCGAATCCATCGCCCAGCTTGAAAGCGGTAAAGGACAGGAAAGGAAGCTGCTGGAGTGAAGCTCATTTTTTCGGACCATGCATGGAATGACTATCTCTTCTGGCAGAAAACCGATAAAAAAGTTCTACGCCGTATTAACACACTTATTAAAGATACAAAGCGAACCCCATTTGAGGGTGTTGGTAAGCCTGAACCTTTAAAACATGCGCTTTTCGGCTACTGGTCCAGACGGATAACCGATGAACACCGGTTTGTATACCGGGTTTTTGAAAATTCAATTGAAGTTGCTCAACTGCGATACCACTATTGATTTAAAACCACGCAGGCCATGATGTTGTAGACCAGCTGGGCGGCGGTAAAAGAGCAGGAATGAAGATAAGGGATCGGCGCCAGTTCAACCACATCAAAGCCGATACAGGTCCGGTTTTTTGTGATCGGTTTGATCAGGTCCATGGCCTGGAACCAGCCAAGGCCGCCGGGAACCGGGGTGCCGGTGGCCGGGACCAGGGACGGGTCCAAGCCGTCAATGTCAAAGGTGATATAGATTTGTTCGGGAAAATCGTCGGGCAGGGGGTTTTTCGGCAAATGCCGGTGGATCTCTTCGCTGTCAAAAAAGGGGATGGCGTGCTGTTGCCGGTATTCCTGCTCTTCAAGGCAATAACTCCGGGTGCCGACCTGGACCAGCGGAATGCCAAGCTCGTGTACCCGGCGCATGACACAGGCATGGCTTAATGGGTTCTCTTCATAAATATTTCTTAAATCGGCATGGGCGTCAAACTGGACTACGCCAAACTGGGGGTGCCGTTTTCTCAAAGCGTTGACCGCGCCCAGGGTCACGGTATGTTCGCCGCCGAGAACAACCGGGATGCTGCGGGCAAGGCTTACCTCGTCTTCAATTCGTTCCAGCACTGCAGACACCGGGCCTTGGCAGTCAATGGGGGCTGCGGTATGAATGCCGTGGATGGAGGGATCAACCCCTAAGGCCAGGGTCTCCAGCTGGCAGGAGGCTTCAAGAATGGCGCTGGGGCCGTTGGCCGTACCGGTGCCGTAGGAGACAGACTGCTCTAAAGGAACCGGGATAACGTGGAACAGGGCGTCTTCAGGTGATGACGGGGCAACGTCATCACCATGAAAATGAAGGTGCCGGGCTTCTTTTTTCATTTGATCCTCCCCAGGTAATCGTCGTAACCAAAGGACTTTACCAGCCGGGGGGAATCATCCTTGCCTGAAAAAGTATAGATGGCCGGCAGCTCTACCCCGTTAAACGTAGTGTTTTTTACAAAAGTGTACAGGGCCATATCCGTTAAAACCAGCCGCTCCCCTGTCCTAAGGGGCGCAGCAAAAGAATAGTCGCCGATAATATCCCCGGCAAGGCAGGAAATTCCCCCTAACCGGAAGGTGTGGGCAAATTCTTCCGGTGTACCTGATCCCAGAATGTGGGGCCGATAGGGCATGGCCAGCACATCGGGCATGTGGGTTTCGGCTGAGCAGTCCAGCACGGCAATGTCAAGATCGTTGTGAATGATGTCCGCCACCGAGGTGACAAAGACCCCGGCGTCAAGGACCACGGCTTCCCCGGGTTCAAGATAGACATCCACATGGTACTGTCTGCGAAACCGGTTGATGGTGTCACAGAGCAGGTCAATGTCGTAGCCGGAGCGGGTGATATGGTGCCCCCCGCCCAGGTTGATCCATTCCATTTGCTGGATATAGGGTTTGAACCGGTCCTCGAAGCTTTCTAAAACCCGGACCAGCACATTGGCTCCCTGTTCGCAAAGGGCGTGAAAGTGAAGCCCGGTGATGCCTGACAGGTCTGCCCCTTCAAGGTCTTTGGCAGACACCCCGAACCGGGAGCCCGGCAGGCAGGGGTTGTATAAATCCACTTTAACCTCGGCATGGCCCGGGTTTACCCGGAGCCCTGCCTTAATCTTCCCTTTTTGGTTTACCTGCTCTTTATACCGGTTCCACTGGCCCATGGAGTTGAAGATCACATGATCAGAATAGGTTAACACCCGCGCCATCTGGGACGGTGTATAGGCCGGTGCATAGGTGTGGACCTGGCCGCCGAACTCCTCCCGGCCAAGCCTGGCCTCGATGGGGCCGGAGGCGCAGACCCCGGAAAGGTACCGGGAAAGCAGGGGAAATACCGCGGGCAGGGCAAAGGCCTTGAGGGCCAGCAGGATTTTAACACCGGCCTGTTCCCGGACCCGGGAAAGGATCCGGCCGTTGCGGTGCAGGACATCCTCGCTGATCAGGTAGCAGGGGGTTTTTACCTGATCAATGATCCGGATCGGAAAATACGCCAGGGTTTTCTGATCAAGGGCCTTGTTCACCGCATTACTCCGGAAGGCTGCCCGTAAAGTCAACGGCCTGCCAGGGAAGCCCGTTCTGGTTGAGCTCTTCCATAAAGGGGTCCGGGTCAAGTTGCTCCACGTTAAACACCCCCTGCCCTTTCCAGATGCCTTTGACCATCATCATGGCCCCGATCATGGCCGGCACACCGGTGGTGTAGGAGACGGCCTGGGCCTGCACCTCTTTAAAGGCCTCGGCATGGTCGCAGACATTGTAAATATATTTCTGAACGGGATTCCCGTCTTTTTCCCCTTTAACCACACAGCCGATAACGGTTTTGCCCGTGTAGTTGCTCCCAAGGGAACCGGGATCGGGAAGCAGGGCCTTTAAAAACCGGATGGGGACGATCTTCTGCCCTTGAAACTCAATTTCATCAATCCGGGTCATCCCCACGTTTTCCAGGACCTTAAGATGGGTCAGGTAAGGCTGCCCAAAGGTCATCCAGAACCGGATCCGTTTCAGGCCCGGGATATGCCTGACCAAGGATTCCATTTCTTCGTGATACAGCAGATAGCTTTCCTTTGGGCCGGCCACCGGGTAGTCAAAGGTAAAGTGGACGCAGTCGTCTTCCAGGATCGGCGGGGTTTCCACCCAGGTGCCCTCCTGCCAGTGGCGGACCACCTGGGTGACTTCCCGGATATTGATTTCCGGGTTAAAGTTGGTGGCAAAAGGGTGGCCGTGGTCACCGGCATTGCAGTCCAGGATATCAATGGTTTCAATGGAAGAAAACAGATGCTTCTGGGCCCAGGCGCAGAAAATGTTGGTAACACCGGGATCAAACCCGCACCCCAGCAGGGCCATGAGCCCTTTTTCCTTAAATTTATCCTGGTAGGCCCATTGCCAGCTGTATTCAAAGTGGGCCGTGTCCTCGGGCTCATAATTGGCCGTGTCCATATAGTTGACCCCGCATGCAAGGCAGGCGTCCATAATGGACAGGTCCTGGTAGGGCAGGGCCACATTAATCACCAGTTCCGGCCGGCACCGCTCAAGCAGTTCAACCAGGTCATCCACCTTGTCGGCATCCACCTGGGCCGTGGTGATGGAAACGGTGCACAATTTTTCCACTTCTTCAGCGATGGCTTCGCATTTGGACAAGGTCCGGCTGGCAAGCCATATATCAGAAAATACATTTTTGTGCATGGCGCATTTTTTGGCGACCACGTTGCCGACGCCGCCGGCGCCGATAATCAGGACACGTGACATATTTTTCCTCCTTACTCTTTTTCAAAATAGGTGTAGCCCCGCAGGCCCTCTTCAAATTTCTTGAGAATGGTCTTGCGTTCTTTTGTTTTGATCAGCCCTTTTTCAATGGATTCTTCGGCTATCGCTTTGAGCCGCCCTTTAAAGGCCCGAAGGTCGTATTCCACATAAGACAGGATATCTTCCACGGAGTCCCCCTCAATTTCATGGGCAAACTGGTAAGACCCGTCGGGGTTTGCCCTGATGGAGACAATATTGGTATCCCCGAACAGGTTGTGCAGGTCGCCTAAGGTTTCCTGGTAGGCCCCGACCAGGAAAACCCCCAGATAATACTCTTCATTTTCACGCAAAGGGTGAAGGGGAATCCGGTTTCTTTCCTGGTCTACCCCGGGAAAGGTGTCTAATTTACCGTCGCAGTCACAGGTGATATCGGAAATAATGGCCGGCCGGGTGGGTTCCTCGGTGAGCCGGTGAATGGGCATGATGGGCATGATCTGGTCTATGGCCCAGACATCGGGCAGGGATTGGAACAAGCTGAAATTGCCGTAATAGATGTCATAGACCAGCTCTTCAATGTTTTTGACCTCTTTGGGAACCCGGGTCAGGGTTTTGGCCACCTGGCTGATTTTAATCAGGATATGCTGGACCAGGTTTTCGGCAAGGGCCCGCTCCCGGATGGAGATCTGGCCGTGTTTGAACAACTGCCGGGCCTGGCTCCGGTAAAACAGGACATCGTTGCAGCACTCCTGCAGGTCCTTTGGGCTGACCATATGATAATTGGCCAGTAAATTGTCAATCAGGTCATGGGCGGTTTCGGGCAGGTTTTCAGGAACAGGGGGCGGCTCAAAGGAGCTGACATCCAGAATGTTAAACAGCAGAACAGATGAATAGGCCACCGTTGCCCTGCCCGATTCGGTGATGATAGTGGGGTGGGGAATCCCGCTTTTATCGAGCATGGTGATGATGGACTCCACAATGTCGGTGCAGTATTCCTCCAAGGTGTAGTTCCGGCTTGAGGGGGTGTTGGAGTGGGACCCGTCATAGTCCACGGCAAGGCCACCGCCAAGGTCAATAAACCCCATGGGAGCGCCTTCTTTGATCAGTTCTTCGTAAAGCCGGCACGCCTCCATGGCCCCGGCCCGGATGTCGCTGATGTTGGGAATCTGGGAGCCGATGTGGTAGTGGAGCAGTTTTAAAGTGGACAGCATATTTTCCTGTTTAAGCCGGTCAATGACATCTATCACATGGCTCATGGTCAGGCCAAAGACGCTGCTGTCCCCGCCGGATTCCGTCCATTTCCCTTCGGCCTGGGTGGACAGTTTGATCCTAAGGCCGATGTTGGGGGATATGGAAAGAACATGGGCCCGTTCAATGATCAAATCGATTTCTCCGGGAACCTCCACCACAAAAATGACCTGGAACCCCATTTTAATGGCAAAAAGGCCAAGATCAATGAATTCTTCATCCTTGTACCCGTTGCAGACCAGGCAGGCATCCCGGTTGTCCAGCATGGATATGGCGGCAATGAGCTCTGATTTGCTGCCCGCTTCAAGGCCGTGATTGTATTCCCTGCCGTATTTGGTGATGGTTTCCACCACCTGTTCCTGCTGGTTTACCTTTATGGGATAAACTCCCTTATATTCACCGGTATATCCGTTTTCTTTAATGGCGGTTCGAAACGCATCATGGAGAGATCCGATCTGGGAGCCAAGGATGTTTTCAATGCGAAGCAGAACCGGCATGGAATGGCCCCGGGCCTCTATTTCCCGGATGATGTCAAACAGGCTGACTTTTGTATTGTTCCGGGCGCCAAACGGGGCAACAACCACCTCTCCCCGGTCATTTATGCTAAAGTATTCTGCCCCCCATTTGTCCACACCGTACAATTCGGTGGCCTGTTCCAGTGTCCAGGTCATGGGCGTGTATCCTTTCTTTGTCCATATTGTTCAATGATACATTAATGTGTGAACCATAACAGAAAAACTGCTTTTACGTAATAGCACAATTATTGTCAATAACAATGAAAAGGAAGGCGGTTGATTTTTTTATACCGTTAAAAAATTTGCATTTATGTAATTTTTTTAAAGACTGAAGGCTGCTGGCCCGGATATGTCACGACCTGTTGTTGTCTCAGGGACAGGGCCATTTTGACAGACAGTGCCTGGGCAAACACACCCATAAAAAAGGCC
Organism: uncultured Desulfospira sp.; assembly: GCA_963663165.1. Classification (GTDB taxonomy): domain Bacteria; phylum Desulfobacterota; class Desulfobacteria; order Desulfobacterales; family Desulfobacteraceae; genus Desulfospira. The sequence continues at coordinate 4,490,618 of OY760175.1, forward strand.
GGAAAGGAGGAGCGTCCTTTCCGGCCTGTGGCCCTGCGGAGGGAACTTAAAGGAGGGGTGCGGCAGCGTTGGGAGGAGGAGGGCCGCTGCCGCGGGTGTAACGCAAGCAGGAACCTTTAGCCTACTTTAAGATGGATATTATGGGATGCCAGGGTCGAGGTGACGGCCTGGTTCATTTGGGCAGGCGTCAGGTTTGACCGGTATTTCCCGCCAATCTCATTGATCTCAATTCCATCTATATTTTTCCGGGTCAGTTTAAGCAGTACGCTGAGCCCGAATGTTTTTTTAACTTCAAATAATTCTTTGGTGCTGTCCATTTTATATATGTCCTTAAATTGCGTGTTAAACTATGAAAATTTATAATGCAAACCGTGTGCCAAATTTTTCAAACTGGACAAAAAATTTTAAAAGCCTTGGGGGTAAACGGATTTCAAGGGGTAAAAACGCAATGCCCGGGGGGTGATATTGAAATGGCAGAAAATAAATAACATTTTTGTTTTTATCTGGCCGGGGGGTATGGCGGGAAGCGAAGGCGCTGTTTTAATGTTTTCAATATGTTGGCATAAAATACAAGGCCTGGTTTTCCGCCGGGTAATTTTATGCAAAAAATACAGAATATGTTGCGTTTACCACAGATTTACTGTTATGGTGGCCTTTATTGAAACCGTGGACCCACCGGGATTTTTTTCAAGGTATTGAAGCCCTGGACGGCCATTGGTTTTATTCATGTTCTTTCAATTTAACCCACAGGAGAGATCAATGACCGGAACCATTGCAGCCCTGGTTGCTGTGGCCGCGGCTATAGGAATAGGCGTGACGGTGTTAAAAAAAAAGAAGCCGGCCCCGGCTTCTTCCGAGCCACCGCCCCCTGAGCCGGAACAGCCCCCTAAAGATGAGACAGAGTTCAGAACTGTCCTGGATTCTTTACTCAAGCTTAATTTGATGGTCAGAACCGATGCCGGGTTCCCTTCAGACCTGACCCTTGAGATTGAGGCCATCATGGATGACTTAAAATCCGTAATTCCTCCCATGATGGAGCGGTACCCGGGTGAAGCCCTGACCTATGAACTCAAAAAAATCGGGGGAAACCACCTTCATAAAATTGTAAAGGAATTTCTGGATCTTTCCGCTGAGAGCAGAAAGGCCCAGGACAATATTTTTAGAAATTCCATCAAGAACCTGCAAGAGGTGACCAAACGCTCCCGGCAGATTATTGAAAGCAATGAAACCGCTGAGTTTAAAACCATGGCGCACTTTCTGGCCGGAAAGTTCTCCTGAAAATTTCGGACGAACCCTCACCCGGCTGCTGCAAAAATTTGTATCCGGGTAAATTTGGTCCAACGCCAAATCGATAATATTGAAAAACAGATGAAGGCCGCCGGATAATCATTTTCATCCTTTATCCCTCATCCTTTCATACAAGGAGAGATCCATGAGCGAGGCAGTACAAGATCTTCAAAGTGTTGTGAGCCAGGCAAAGGCCCCGGTTCTGGCAGAAGTTACAGAAACGTCAGGTCAGGGCGCGTTAACGCCGGTTCAGGCTCCCTCCAACCTGGTGCCGGTGGAACCCAGACACCTGGCCCCTGAAGACCTCAAGGCCCTGGAGGCTGAGGCCGACGAATTTATAGAAAAGGTTAAAGCCGATCCGTCCAACTGGCAGCTGGGAAATTTTGTCTTTTCCTTAGGCCAGGAGATCATGGAACAGACCCAGGCCCAGGTCAGCCTTTATGACCGGAAAATGGGCAGTGTCCTTAAAAACGTGGCCACGGATGAATCCTCCCCGGTGGGGAAAAATATTCTGGCCATCAAAGTCGAGCTGGACAAGGTCAACCCCACCGTGGTGGCCAGAACCGAAATGCCCTTTCCCAAAAAGGTGATGGGCCTGTTTACAAGGACCGTAAACCGGCTGCCCAAGGGGGATGAGATCCTTAGAATTATTTCGGAAAGACGGGAAACCGTGAATTCCACCATTGACGGCATCCGGACCCATCTGCGCAACGAGGCCGACCAGGTGGCCTTTGATGCCTCGGAACTGGCCGTAATCTGTGATGCCTTAAAAGAGGTCCAGCCGGCCCTTCAGGAAAGAATTTTCCTGGGCCAGTTGATCTGGACCCGGCTTATGGCCCAGATTGAACAGGCCCAGGACCCCCGGATCAAGGAAGCCCTGACCACCCTCACCTCAGACCTTGCCATGGCCGTGGTAGACCTTCAGACCATTGACAACTCCAATCTCCAGACCCGGTTCGGCGGGGAGATGATGGTTAGAAATTCCCATCTGGTCAAACGGCTGGTCCAGAGAACCGACATGATCCTGTCCACGGCCGTGAAAAACGCGTTGGCCGTCCGGGTGGCGGCTGAACAGCAGATGGAAACCATGCAGCATCTGGACATGGTCCAGCAGGCGGCCGCTGAAACCATGAAAGACACGGCCAAAGTAATTGGTGCTGCAGCAGTCAAGGGGGCCCAGATGAGCCAGTCCATGACCGTGAATATTGATGCTTTGGAAGAGGCCTGCCAGACCTATGAACAGGCATTTGAAGCCTATGCCCAGATTTCAAAGGAGACCATCAGCATTGCCTCCCAGAGTTCCACGGCCTTAGGGCAGATGAATGAAAAATTCCGTGCCAGGACCGATGCCCTGACCGCCAGAAGACAGGAGACATAAGCGTTTGAACGACAATTCACCCATCTGCGGCGTGGCTTCACAAATGATGTAATCCCCACAACCCTGAAGGTTGCTCCGGTTACAAATTTGCCTGCGCCTTGCATTTTAAGCAAATTCTCGTCCAAACCCAGGCCCCCGGCCAGACATTAAAGTATATATAAAATATGTAGATTATAAATTCACAACAAACCATGAAAGCCATGAAGGTCATGGCACTGGCAACCCTAACAGCCTTCAGCCTATGCCCCTTCAGTCTTTCATACGGGAGAAACTATGATTGATCCGGCAGTGAAAAAATCCTATGAGGAACGGTTTTCCATTATCCGGACCCTGACACCCGAAGCCCTGGTTCCGGAAAGGCAGCAGATGGAACTGACCCTGAAAGACATCGGGGCCGGGGCTTTTTTCAGCTTTGAAGGCCAAAGTTTTTATGTCAAAGAAACGGCCGTTTATGAGGAAACCTCTGAAAATTTCAAGACCCGCCAGGGATATACGGTTACTGAACTGACCTGTCTGTGTCTTGAAACCGGTGAGACCATCTGGTTTGAATGGGAATATGACGATGAGCTGGAAATCAGCCTGACCCAGGAACGGATTTCTTTTCGGCAACTGACGGATGAAGACGGGGAGTCCATTGATGAGGATGACCTGGACCAGATTGCCGATGACCAGGATGTCGTGGTATATAAAGGGGAGAAATTCTGGTATGAAGACGACTGGGCCGCCATCTATGAACGGGGCGGCCAGGAAGAGAAGCTCTTTGTTTATGAGTTTGAAAACGAGGCGGGAAACCGGTACCTCTCCATTGAGGAATGGCAGGGCTCGGTCAGGGAAGAATACCAGATCTATACCAGCAGGCCTGTGGCCCCCGGTGCCGTCAATATTATCGCTGCAAAGACTGAAGGGAAATAGACTGAAGGCTGAAGGTTGCTCATACTTCAGCCTAACACCCTTCAGCCTAAGACCTAATACAAAAGGAGACTGATACAGGATGTTTATAGGACACAGGAAGCTTTTCCAAAAGCTTATTCCCATCCTGATCCTGATTCCGGCACTGCTGGGATTGTCAGGATGCGGCCCCGGTCTTCCCGACCAGGTAAAACAAAAGGCCAAGGAAATCCCCGGTGCCATAGAAAAATCGCGAACCACCCTGGAAGACCAGAGGAAAAAATTTTCTGTTCTTGTTTCCAGCCCGGATTTTAACCCCTTTGCTTCCTATGCCCAAAAAGAGGACTGGGAGGGTAACTTTCAAAAAGCCGCCACCGGCCTTGACCGGGCAGAGACCCTTTTTAAACAGGATTTAAAGCCCCTGATCAAACAGGACAAGCCGGAACTGTCCGGGCCCGTAACCGCCCAGACCCTGCGGATTAACAAGGTGATCAAAGAGGCTGGCCAGCAGGCCCGGTATCCCTTCGAGCGGTTTGCAAAGTTTAAAATTGCCCGGGAAAACATGGCCGGTATCCAGAAAGAGGCCCAGGACCAGGCCCGGAAAATTCAGGCCCTGGTGAACGACCTTGAAGGGACCGAAGTGGCAAAGGCCAAAACAGATTTTCCCGATGCGGTTGAAAAAATCGATGCCCGGTTTGCCCCGTTTGTGAAAATGCGCCGGGACTGCCAGGCCGCAACCAAAGCCATTGAAAAAGAGGTCAAAAACAAACAGGCCGGGCAGGCGGTTGACCTGGCGTTGTTCGTTGACAGCGCCGATGCCGTGGCAGAGGATTATACCCTTGCAGCCGAGTCTGAAAAAAAATTCAAATCATCCATAGCCGGGCTTTACCAAAGCTATACCAAGGTCCTTCAGGATATGAAGCAGGAGTATGCTGTGACCATCAAGCGCGAATCCTGGGATGAGCGGTCTGATTACAACACCTCCAAGATTGAGGTCTACAGACAGCCGGTGGATGCCCAGACCTTTGAGGCCCTGAATGACACCGAGCTTGACTCTATTGCATCCATTGTCCCGGGATTTTCTTCCAGCAGCCTGAAAAACCGGATCGGCCCGGCCTGGGATGCGCTGAACATCAACCCCACAGAGCGCTGGCCTTCCGGGCATAATGCGGCCGAGTTCTGGGTTGACCAGACCGTGGTCCGCTGTTTTCACAAGTATCTTCTGGAAGAGGAAGGAAAAACCCGGGAAACCGACTGGGAAGAGGTGAACCCAAGTTTTTTTGAACAAAACTTTGAAAATTTGGGCATGGCCATTGTGTCCAAGCCTTACGGGGTATTTGAGGAAGACTGCCTTACCCAGGCGGCCCCCCCGGGCATGGCCTATGTGGGCAACCCGGAATACGGGGAGTGGAAAACCGATAACAACGGGGACCGCTTCTGGTCCTGGTACGGCAGATATGCCTTTTTCTCCAACCTGTTCTTTTTTCCGCCCTATTATTACTCTTACCGCTCCTGGCGGGGCTGGCATGACAACTACCGGTATAAAAAGCCCTACTACGGCACCACGGCATCCGGGGGGAAGACGTTCGGCACCTCTGGCTCAACGGTTAAAACCTCGCCCCGGTATCAAGGTTCAACCTTTTCCAAGTCCGGCGGCTTTAAAACCAAGGCTCCGTCCGTCAGGGGGGCAAGCTCCAGGGTCCGGGGCGGCGGCCCGGGGGCAAGAGGGAAGTAGGGCATTTAGGTGGATAGGCTGAAGACTGAAGGTCATTTTTAAGAATAGGGATTAACAACATACTTCAGCCTAAACCCCTTCAGCCTATCAGCTAAGCTTACAGCTAATTAAAAGGAGACATATATCATGACGGCAGGAGGCATCTTCACAGGTCTGTTCCAGGGATTTTTCTTTTCCCTGGTCAGTATTTTTTTTATATGGCTTGCCAAAATTGCTGATGACCGGCGGACCCGGGATTTTGATGATGATGAGCACATTGACAATGGAAACCTGGCCGTGGGCCTTCGGCGGGGCGGCCTTTATCTCGGGATTGCCCTTGGCCTGTCAGGCGCCCTTGACGGCCCTTCAGTTGGGTTTTTTACAGATACCTTCCATCTGATTGTCGACGGGGTCCTGGTGGTGGGGTTTTTGTTTTTATCCCGGTTTATCAATGACTTTCTCATGCTGGGCCATGTGTCCAATGATGAGGAGTGTGTCAGACAGTTTATTTTGGAGGACGGCCGGACCATTGTGGGAAATACGGCGGTGGGGCTGGTGGAAGCCGGCATGTATATTGCCACAGGGCTGATCCTTAAAGGCAGCCTGTCCGGCGGGGGCGGCACCTTTTTTCAGTCTCTGGGCAGTGCGGTTCTGTTTTTCATCTTAGGCCAGCTCGCCCTTTTGATTTTCGGATTTCTCTATGAACTGGCCACCCGGTTTAATATCAGGGATGAAATCAAAAAGAACAACCCGGCCGCAGGCTTAAGCCTTGGCGGCATCCTCATTGCCTTAGGGGTAATTTTAATGGGAAGCGTTTCCGGCCCGTTCCTGGGGTGGGGAGCCGACGTTGCCGGATTTTTTGTCTATACCGTATACGGCATTATCCTGCTGCTGGCATTCCGGCTGCTCATTGACCGGCTTTTGCTGCCCACCACCAATATGGCTGTTGAAATCACCGAAGACCAGAATGTTTCGGCCATGGTTGTGGTGGAATGTGCTATGACGGCGGTGGCCCTGGTGATTGCCTTTGCCATGTAATTTGGGGATATGGGACTTGGGACCTGGGATGTGGGGTGCGCTGTCGGATAACCCCAAACCCCATGTCCCATATCCCAAACCCCATGTCTTTTAAAGATCCTTTGACATCACCGTTTAAAAATAGATCCTTCAACTTTGCCTCTTTTCTGCTGGCCTCCTGCATGCTGGCGTCCGGGGCCTGCGGGATTATTCTGGAGTATATCCAGGCATCCCTGGCCTCCATGATCCTGGGCAATGCCTTTGAGCAGTGGGCCATGGTCATCGGGCTGATGCTGTTCTGGATGGGGTTCGGCAGCCTGATTCAAAAAAATATCCCTAAAGCCCTTTTGATTCCCGCCTTTATCGGCATTGAAACCGGGCTGGCCCTGGCCGGGGGATTTTCCCCGACCTTGACCTATCTGTCTTACGGGTATACGGGCCATTATCCCCTGATTCTCTATTTTTTTGTCAGCCTGATCGGTATCCTCATCGGGCTTGAGATTCCGGTGATCATAAGGATCAACAACGATTATTCAACCGAGCTGTCCACCAATCTGGGCCATATCCTGAGCGCCGACTATATCGGGTCTTTGATCGGGGCCCTGGTTTATGTCTTTGTCCTGCTCCGGTTCTTTCCCATTACCGAGGGGGCGTTTCTGACCGCCGGGATCAACTTTTCCCTGGCCCTGGTGACCTTTGTCTATTTTACGAAAAAAAAGTTGATTCCGGGGGGCGGGCTTCTTTTTGTGCTGATGGCCCTGGTGTGTGCGGCCCTTGTCTTCGGGTATCACAACAGCCGACAGTGGCAGGTCAAAAACGAACAGCCCCTTTATGATGATCCGGTGGTGTTCAGTAAAACCACCCGGTATCAGCACATTGTCATTACCCATTACAAGCCGTTGGATGAGATCCGGCTGTTTTTAAACGGCAACCTTCAGCTTTCCAGCCTGGATGAAGACCGGTACCATGAGTCGCTGGTCCACCCGGCCATGAACCTGGCCGTTGCCAAAACCAGGGTGTTGATCCTGGGCGGGGGAGACGGCTGTGCGTTACGGGAGGTCCTTAAATACCCTGAGGTCAAAGCGGTGGTCCTGGTGGACCTTGACCCGGATATGACCCTCCTTGCCGCATCCCACCCCCTGCTGGTCCGGCTCAATGGGGGCGCATTCAAGGACAGCCGGCTGGTTTGCCTTGACGGTTCCGGAATCAGCCCGGGAGAAGATCGCAAGGTTTATGTGAATACCGGTTCCAGAAAAAAAGGAACCCTGAAGGCAAAGGAACTTGCCCGGGTCAATATCATGAATATTGATGCGGACCGGTTTTTGTCTAAGGTGAAAGGGTTCTGGGACGTGATCATTGTGGACCTGCCCGATCCCTCCACCCCGGAGCTTGCCAAGCTTTACTCAAAGGAGTTTTATGCCAAAATCAAGCGAAAACTGGGCAAAACCGGCCTGGCCGTGATCCAGGCCACCTCCCCGTATTTTGCAAAGCAAAGCTTTCTTTGTATCGGCAGGACTCTTGAAGCCGCAGGCCTTTGTATCCTTCCCTTCCACGAAAACGTGCCCAGCTTCGGCGACTGGGGCTGGTTCCTGGCCTGGAACCCGGTGCTGGGTGAACCCTTTGTCTCAGGCCGGATGAATCAGCTTGAAATTCCGGTTCCCACCCGGTTCATCAGCCCTGAGGTGTTTAAGCGCCAGACGATTTTCGGCAAAGGCATGCTCAAGACCCAGGAAACATCAGTCAACACCCTGCTTTATCCGGTGCTGCTCACTTTGTACAACCATGAATCCTGGCTTACGGAATAAAATTAGCCGGCCGACAGGCAGGAAAACACAGGGGCCAGATCAAAGGTTTTTGAAAAACACAGATCAAAGGCCTCCTGAAGTTGCGTCAGGGCGTTATCGTCCAGCACTCCCGAAGCAATGGCCCTGAATTTGGACTCTGTCTCTATGGGGCTCATGGGGTTTCTGGGGTCTCCTTTTGGGATCCGGACTTCTTTTTTATAAACGCTTCCGTCTTTGGCCGTCACCGCCACCCGGGACATCAGTTCCCGGTTTACCAGAGGATAAAGTTCATTGGCCTCATCCCACTGGTCAATGGTTACTTTCCGTGCCGTGGCCAGGATGCTTTCATCTGAAAGAAAATCTTCTCTGAACCAGTCGGGGCCCGGGGGAATCCGGTGCATCACCAGGGAGGCCACATAAGGGGCACTGAACACGATATCAAAGGGCAGGCTGGGCATGGAGGTGTAATCTTGGGCCACCTCATAAAAGGTTGAGATCCGGATGCTTTGGATATCCTCAGGTGGCAGGCAGGTTTCCGATGCCACAGCGGTCAGACCGTCCAGGGTCGGATGGATATGCCGGCAGGCACAATAGGGTTTGGTGTGGACTTTAAGGGTTTTGAATTCATTCAGGGGCTGGTGGAGCTTTTCATAATCGCACCGGTCTGAAGAGGCCATAATCCAGAATCCGTCTTCCCCGTCAAAAATGGTGGTGTCGGCAATAAAGCCCTCTTTGGCCAGCATGGCGGACAACACCCCGCCGTAGGAGGTATAACCGAAGTTGTTTTTCAGCCATTGGATTTTTCCGTCAATAAATCCCCATTTGCGCAGGGACGGCACCGTGGCATGGATGGCCGCATGGCCAAAGGCGTGGGCGGTCTGTTCCAGATCCAGGTCCATGATTTTGGCGGCAACTGCTGTGGCGCAGAAAATCTGCCAGGTATTGATCCCCCGGACCACCCGGGTTCGTTCCGGTGTGGGTTTGATCCCGTCAGAAACCCGGATCCCGATTTCGTATCCGGCCACCACGGCTTCAATGAGTTTTTTGGCGGATATGCCTTTTTGGCAGGCCAGGGTTAAGGCCACCGGAACAATGGTTGAGCCCGGATGCCCGTCATAGGTATCATCCATGTCCAGCACTGTGGAGAGATACGCATTGACATATACAGCGTTGAGCAGCGGCAGCTTTTTGTCGGTACCAAAGATGTCCGCGTCCCCGACCCCGCCCATGGCGCTGTACAGATTGATGACCTTTTTTCCTTGTTCCATTACCACACCGCCCAGCATGCAGCCTAAAGAATCAAAAATCAGCTCTCTGGCCTTTTCTACAACCTCCCCGGGCAGGGCATCGTACCGGATCTGCTGTGTGAGGTCCGCCAGGACATATGTGGTTCTTAATTTTTTATCCATATTCATACCTCAATTCTAACCATAAACAGCAGGGAGGCTTCCCTCCCTGCTGCATAGCATGGTCAATTCAAGACGTTAAACCCGCATCTAACGGTCTTTCCAGGCCGGGATGGGATATTTGACCTGGCCTGTGGCCACGGCTTCAGGATAGAGCAGCACAATATTGGGCTTGCCGTCCACTTTCTGAACCTGGGTGACGATAAAGGGCATCTGAAGCTGTTTGCCCGCATCATCGATTTCATAGGGGCCGGTCATAACGGTCACCTTGTTGGACAGATCCAGGGCAGCCTTTTTCAGGGCGGCGCCCTCAAGGGAATCGGCGGTTTCGATGAATTTTTCAAGCAGGACACCGGCACCGTAAGCCAGAGAGCTCTGGAAGTCCGGGGGATTCTCGGCTTTGGGATAGGTTTCGTTGAACACTTTTTCAAATTCAATCCGGGTCAGGCCGGCGTTGACCTTCCAGTTCAGGCTGTTGTGGTAAAGGGTGTGGCCGAAGATGTAAAGGCCGTCGTCCCCCTGGTCAAACCATTGGGGCATGCCCGAGTACACCATGTAAACATAGGGGAACATGAGGTTGGCCTCTTTCATCTGACGGACCATAATTTTCTGGTCATCCATATAGGCAGAGGCATAGAACGCATCCGGTTTGGAAATGCGGACCTTCTGGAGGAGGATGGAAAAGTCCTTGGTTCCCGGAGAGAATTTTTCATACATGACCACTTCAATGCCCTGTTCTTCGGCCAGCCGTTTGGCATGCTTGGCCAGACCGGAGGGGAAGGGCTCGTCCACATAGACAATGGCCAGTTTCTTGACTCCCAAAGCGGCCATGTGATCCACTTCGGGTTTGGGCATCAGGGAAACCGGGGCTTCCGTAGCCGAAACAACGGTCTTGTAGCCCTGCTCATAAATGGCGTCTGATGCGGCAGACCAGATCACCAGCATTTTGCCGTATTTTTCCGTAATGGCGGCTGCCGCACCGGTCAGGGTGGAACCAAAGGGGGCAAAGCAGATGTCCACCTTGTCCTCGTTAATCAGCTTTTCATAGAGCTTGACAACGGTTTCCTTGTCGCTTCGGTCATCGTAATAGACCAGTTTTACCGGCAGCTTTTTCCCGTCAAGGGTGATGCCGCCGTTTTGTTGACCTGGTCCGCCCAGATGGAAACCCCTTTGAATCCCTGGGAAGAGGCAAAGGTATACTTGCCGCTGGTGGAAACGGTCAAACCGATTTTAATTACATCTTTGGCATAGGCAGAGCCTGAAAAACTCAGGGCCAGCAAGGCCAGTACAATTAACGCCAATGATTTTTTCTTCATGGATAGATCCTCCTTAAAAATAGCTACTTTATAGATTAGACGGAACATTGAGGGGCACAAAGCCGGTCCGGACATGACGTGTTAATCCAGCCATCCTTTGATCATCTCTTTAAGTCCGCTGTCAAACGCTTCTTTGGTGCCTGTGACCTTGTTTTGTCCAAGCTCCAGGACACAGATGGTATCGGAGATGTCAAAGGCCTGGCGGATCCGCTGATCCACCATGACAATGGTCATCTCCTCTTTTTTTAAATCAAGGATGGTCGAATAGATCTCCTTGGCAATACTCGGGGCCAGGGTGGCCGTGGGCTCATCGAAAAGACAGATTTCAGGGTCCGTAAGCAAAGACCTGCCGATTTCAAGGATCTTCTGCTGGCCCCCGCTTAATAGCCCGGCCCGGTCCTTTCTTTTTTGGTACAGGATGGGGAACCGGTCCCAGACCTTTTCAATGGCGAGGTTCACCCGTTTTTTGTCCTTTTTAAATATCCAGGTGCCCAGCTCCAGGTTCTCCTTGACCGTCAGTTCCGGAAAAATGGAGCGCAGCTGGGGCACATAGGTCACCCCAAGGCCGATGAACTCGTGAACTTTTCTTCGGGTAACGTCTTCATTGTTGAGCAGGACAGATCCTTTTTTGGGCTTTAACAGGCCGTAAAGGGATTTTAAAAGGGTGGATTTTCCGGCCCCGTTGGGACCGATAATGGTGGTGATCTGCCCTTTTTCCGCCTTTAAGGAAACGTTTTTTAAAATTTCAATGTCCCCATGGTAGGACACGGTGATCTCTTTGGCTTCAAGCAGTGTCATGGCTAGTTTCCCAGATAGGCCTCAATGACCTGGTCGTTGTTCTTGATGTCGTCCTGGCTTCCCTTGGCAATGATTTTGCCTAAGTCAAAAACGATGATTTCATCGGACAGGGTATAAACGGACTTCATATCATGGCTGATGAGAATAAAGGTTTTTCCCATGTCCTTGAGGGCCAGGATCTCATTGTAAAATAAAGATTTCAGCTCCGGATGGACCCCGGCAAAGGGCTCGTCCAGAAGAACGAGGTCCGCATCCATGATCCAGACCCGCAACAGTTCGATGAGCTTTTGCTGGCCCCCGGACAATTCACCGCCCAGGCTGTCCTTTTTGTCGGCCATGCCCACCCGTTCCAGCAGGGCCAGGGCCTGTTCCCTCAAATCCGTCATATCGGTGGGGGAATCCAGGACCGGTGCCAGGATATTGTCAATAACGGAAATCTTCTGGAACATCCGGGCCACCTGAAAGGTCCGGCTGATGCCCATCCGGGCGATCTCGTGGACCTTTTTGCCGGTAATTTCCCGGCCGTTAAACCGTATGGTCCCTTTTTCCGGGGTGTAGATGCCGTTGATACAGTTCAAAAAGGTTGTTTTGCCCGATCCGTTGGGACCGATGATGGAAACCACGGAATTTTCAGGTACGGATAGGGAGATATCCTCCAGGGCTTTATTGCCGCCAAAGGATTTTTCAATGTGTTCCGCTTCAATCAGGTTGTTCATTTTTTTCACCTTAAATCCGGGTGGATACCTTGCCTAACAGGCCCTGGGGGCGAACCATGACCATGAATATCAAAATAACAAACCCCACCACGGGAGACAGGGCCACGGGCATGAACACGGAGCTTAAACTTTCGGCCACCCCGTAAATCAGGCCGCCTAAAAGGGCGCCAAGGGGGGTGCCAAGGCCTCCCAAAACGATGACCAGAAAGGCAATGGTGGTATAGAACTGCCCCTGGACCGGGGTGATGACCGGAAAGCTTAAAGTGATCAGGCATCCGGTGATGGCCACAATGGCCAGGCCGGCCCCGAACACCAGGGCCGACACCCGTTTAACGTCAATCCCCAAAATGGAGACCGCTTCCCGGTTTTCGATAATGGCCCGCACCGCCTTTCCCATGGAGGTCCGGTACAAAAACAGGGTCAGCAGGATGATGACCAGAATGCAGATGCCCGCCGAAATCAGCCGTCCCATGGGCAGGAAAATGGGACCGATAAAAACCGATACCCGTTCAAAAGGAAAGGGGATGCTTCTTGGGTCGGCTTCCCAGATCTGGAGGATCAGGGCCGTGATGATCAGGGAAACCCCGAAAAAAACCAGAAACGAGGCCACCTCAGGATCATCGGACCGCTGAATCCGTTCATATAAAAACGAGTGCAGGACAAACCCCAGCAGGAAAAAAACCGGGATCACGATAAAAATGCTCTGGAGGGCGTTGAGCCCGAATCCCTTGCTCAGGGCATAGGCCAGGTATGCGCCCAGCATCATGAATTCCCCATGGGCAAAGTTAACGATGCGCATGACCCCGTAAAGGATATTCATGCCGATGCCCACAAGCCCGTAGATTAACCCCATCAATATACCGGAGGCCAGTGCCATGAGAATTAATTCCTTCATTTGTATTTTCCTCCAGGTTATTTAATGACCTGCCGCAGGCGGGGCCGTTTGTGGAGAAGGGTCCCCACAACCCCCTTGGGCAGGAAAAGGATTAAAAAAACCACCATGATTCCCAAGGCCATCAGGTTCATCAAAGGGAAATGGCCCCAGATAAAATCATCCAGTTCGTACATGAACAAACTGCCGAACACGGGGCCGGTGATGGTGCCAAGGCCGCCGAACATGGCGTAGACAATGGATTTGGCTGTAAACATGGCGTTAAACGAGGTGTCCGGGTCCACAATGGCGGTAAACCAGGTTTCGATGCCGCCGGCAAGGGAAGGGAACAAGGCCGCCAGACACCAGGCCTTAAGGCGGCTCATCTGCACGTTGATTCCCATGACCATGGCGGCGGCCTCATCATCCCGGATGCAGCGCAGGGCAATCCCGAGCCTTGACCCGGACAGCCACAGAGAAACCCCCACGGTGACCACCATAAGCACCAGCATCAGGTAATATCCGGCCACAGGGTTGTAGGCCCCGGTCAGGGTGATGCCGAAACTGCCCCCGGTCCAGGATTCGGGCAGGTTGGACACCAGTATTCGCAGAATCATGGCCGAAGAAAAGTTGACAATGGCAAAATAGATGCCCTTAAGGCGCAGGGTGGGGGCAAACAGCAGGGCAAGGCCCACCCCCACCGCACCGGACATCAGGATCCCTAAGGGAACCGGCACCTGGAACCGGCTCCACAAAATGGCCGTGGTATAGGTTCCCACCCCGTAGAACATGACATACCCAAAGGGCAGGTATCCCACAAACCCGTATATAATGTTAAACGCACTTGCCACAACGACCCAGAACATCAGGTAGAAGAAATAGGGCTGGGACAGGGGCAGTACCGGTATGGCGGCAAAAAACAAAACCGCTGCAACAACCATAATCCTTATTAGTCTGGTACCCATTGTTAAACCATATTTGTTAAATGTTTGGAGGACCCGGTCTGATTCGTCCTAAATATTGACATAAGTCTTAAGTTCCCAGGGATGGACCGTGGCGGCAAACTGCGCCACATCTTTGCGCTTTAACGCCAGATAAGTATCGGTGAATGCCGGGCCAAAGGCCTTGCACAGCACCTCATCGGCCTCAAAGGCATCCAGGGCTTCTTTCAGGCCGGCCGGCAGGTTGCCGATGCCGTGGGCCTTTTTTTCTTCCGGCGTCAGGTCATAGATGTTCCCGTTGTAAGGTTCCGGGGGAGCCGCTTTTCTGCGCAGCCCGTCAAGGCCGGCCGAGAGAATGGCCCCAAAGGCCAGATAGGGGTTGCAGCTTGAATCGGGATTTCTTGTTTCCACCCGCCGTGCCTTGGGGTTGCCGTTGGGGATGCGCAAAAGGCTTGAGCGGTTGCCAAACCCCCATGACACATAAACCGGGGCTTCCCAGCCCGGCACCAGCCGTTTATAAGAGTTGATGGTGGGGTTGGTGATTCCGGCAAGCCCCTGGGCATGGTCGATCAGGCCGGCGATGAAATGCCGGGCCGTATCGGACAGGAAATCCGGTTTGGCCTCATCGTAAAACAGGTTGCTTTTTTGGGCGGCATCCTGAAGGCTTAAATGGACATGCATGCCGCAGCCGTAAGTCCAGTCAAAGGGTTTGGCCATAAAACAGGCGGTCAGTCCCTTCTGGGCGGCCAGCTGTTTGACCACCTGCCGGTAGACCATGGTCATGTCGGCAACGGCCAGGGCATCGCTGTACTCAAATGTGATCTCATGTTTTCCCGGCGGGACCTCATGGTGGTTCTTCTCCGTGTTGATCCCCACGGAATCCAGGGCACGGCTGATGTCCTTGCGGAATTCACACCCCTGGTCATAGGGCGGGATCTCAAAATAGGATCCCCGGTCCGCCGGGATATAGTTTCCGTTTTCGTCCTTGTCCAAAAGGAAAAATTCGATTTCCGGGGCGAGCATCAGCTCCCAGTCGGCGCCGAACTCTTCTTTCATCTGGGCGATCATCCGTTTGAGCATGCCCCTGGGATCGGACTCAAAGGGGACGGTGCCGTCTCCTGAATAGACATCACAGATAAAGGATGCGGTTTTGTTTTCAGGCCGGCCCCAGGGCAGGACCCGGTAGGTTGAAAGGTCCGGAATCAGGCAAAGGTCACTTTGGTTGACGGGCACATATCCACAGGATGAACCGTCAAAGGCCAGGCCGTCTTTTAAAAGGGATTCAAGGTTTTTGGCAGGATTGATGAGCTGGCGGATGCTGCCGTTGATGGTGGTGAACTGGAAATTGATGAACTGGATCTCATCTTCTTTCAAACGCTTTATGGTTGCTTCCATGGTGGGTATTCTCCTTAATTTGGGTTGTCTAAAATCAATAACGCCTCTAAAAGACATTGGGCGCCTTTTACCAGTTGGTCGGTGGTTGTAAATTCTTCAGGGCAGTGGCTTAAGCCCCCTTTGCAGGGGATAAAGATCATGCCGGCTTTGGAGATGCTGCCCATGTGGGCGGCGTCGTGGCCGGCCATGCTGGCCTGGTTCATATAGGAAAGCCCCAATTTATCACAGGCCCGGGAGATGGCCCGGATCACCTGGGGATCAAACTTTGTGATGGGCTTGTTGTAGTCAACACGGCGTTCAACAGCGACCCCTCTTTTTTTCTTGAGGTCTTTTACGCCGGTATTGATTTTGCTTTTTATGGTTTCAAGGCTGTCCGGGTAAAAGGTTCGAATTTCAAAATTGAGGCGGACCCGGCCGGGAATGATGTTGATGGCGTTGGGAAATACGTTCAAGGTCCCCACCGTGGCCACGGCCCGTCCGTCTTCTTCGGCTGCGGCGGATTCAACGGCAAGGACAAATTCGGCTGCCGCACACAGGGCGTCTTTTCTGTCGGCCATGGGGGTGGTGCCGCAGTGGCCGGCTTTTCCCTCAATGGTGACGGCTTCCCTGTATATGGCCGTCACCCCTTCCACAACGCCGATGTCTTTGTTTTCTCTTTCCAGAAAAGGCATCTGCTCGATGTGGAGCTCCACAAAGTGCTTGATCCGGTCCGGTCCGATCTTTGCGTCTTCAACGGATTCAAGATCAATTCCAATGGTTTTCACGGCATCGCCGATCAGGGTCCCCTTTGCGTCCTTAAGGGGCCTTAACATATCGGCGGTGGTCTTTCCGGTAACGATCTGGCTGCCGAAGGTGGATATGCCGAAGGTGTTGGGCTCTTCGGAGGTCATGACGCACAACTCAAATGGATGGCGGGTCTGGATGCCGGCAAGATCCAGTGCGCGAAAGGCCTCAAAGGCACAAAACACACCGGCAGGGCCGTCATATTTTCCGCCGTTTCGAACCGAGTCCAGATGAGAGCCGGCCATGATGACCGGAAGGTCGGGCCGGCTGCCCTGCCGCAAGGCAAACAGATTTCCGGCCGCATCCATGCGGACTTCAAGGTTGAGTTCCTTTTTGACCATGTCGCAGAACAGATCCCTTGCGGCTTTGTCCTCCTTGCTGAAGGCCAGGCGGGAAATTCCACCGGCCGGGTCTGCCCCGATCCGGGCAAAGGTTTCGATTAAATGTTCCATCCGGGAGTTTGAGAAAAACGACGCTGGGTTTTGATGGTTGGTGTTCATATATAAAATTTCAATGTTCCTTTAAACTGCGGGTCATAAAAATGTTCGGGTATCCCTTGCCAGGGTTTCGAAAGCCCGTGACAAGGCCTGGGACTCTTTGCTGTTTTTGCGGCCCACCTGGGTGACGATACTGTTAAAGAGGCAAAGCAGCGAACTGTAGGAGTCAAAAAGGGTGCTGAAGGTAATGGGGATTACGGTCAGTGTGGAGACCACCCGGCCCAGGGGGGAGTCGATTTTATCGCTGATGCCGATGGTGGTCATGCCGTTCTTTTTGCAATATGCCGCGATTTCAATGGTTTCCCTGGGGTAACGGGGAAAGGCCATGGGGATGACAAGGGTGTTGGGCGGTGCATTGAGCAGTTGGTCGTAGGCATCGGTGGAGCCGTTTACCATGGGAAAGACTCCGGATTTTACCTTGGCCAGGAAATAGGCAAAGTACTGGGCTAAGGATGCCGTTCCCCGGGTGCCGATGATAAACACCTTGTCGCTGGTGCAAATCCGGTCCACCAGAAGATCAAACTCCTGCTGGGGAAATTCATTGGACAGCTGCTCCAAGGTCTGAATTTCCCGGGAGATGATGTCCAGAGCAGCGCTCTCCGGATCTTTACCGTTTTTAAGGCTCAGGTTCAGGCGGTCGGTGGAGGTCAGGTCTTCATTGAGGACCTTTCTGAAGGCTTCTACAAACAGGTTGTACTGGGGGAATCCTAAAAACTGGGCAAACCGGATGACCGTGGGCTGGCTGACCCCGGCCTTTTTGGCAAGCTCGGTGGCCGTTAAAAACCCCATGTCCTTATAATTTTCGATAAGGTAAGCCGCAACCTTAAGCTGCTGCTTTGAGAACTCTCCCCGTTTTTCCTTGATGTATTGAATGATGTTGCCGGCTGCCATGCTACCTTCTCTGTTTGAAGAATATTATTCTTTATTTTCTTTTTTTGATGAATACTATTCTTCAAAGTCGGCGTCAAGTGATAAATTCATTTTTTTTAATTTATTTTAGTTGCAATATTGTATATTTATATAATTAGAAAGGTGGTCATTATTGTAGTTTTTTGCAGAAGGCTTGTTTTTTATCATTTATTAATGTGTTTGCGGCCTGTATTGCCGGCACAAGCTATGGGACGTCCTGTCGGGCAGCTTATCCATTAAGCAGGCTTTGCCGACCATGGTGCGATCTTTAGAACAAGATCATTCTCATTTGAGTTGATAATTTAATCAAATTGTTATAGAGTTTGGGCGGCATAAATGTCACGGCCCGCCTTGGATTCAACTTCCTTGCCAGGACCGGAAACGATTAGCCTTTAGCTTTTGGTTTGCAGCGGTCAGTTAAAAGCTAACGGCTAATGGCTAACGGCTAACAGCTAACACAACATTGCGGATAAGGACAAAGAATGAAAATTTCCTTTGATAAAACAGAGATCCTGGAAGTTCTGTCCAGAATTCAGGGAATTACGGGAAGGAAAACAAACTTAAGCATTACGTCTGATGTGCTGATCAAAGCCATGGGCTCCCAGGTCACCATCACGGCCAATGACCTGGAAACTGTTTTTACAGGCACCTATGATGCCCAGGTGGACACCGAAGGCATCCTGTCCATTAACTCAAAGAAGTTTTACGAGATTGTCAGGGAGTATCCGGACAATTACATCCCCGTCAATGAAGTGGAAAACCGGTGGGTGGAAATCGGGAAGGGTGACAGCCTGTTTCATATCGTTTCCTCAGATTATGAAAACTTCCCGGAAACCCCTTTTATTGAAGATGTTGAGTTTATTCAGATCGGGTCAAAAAACCTGAAACGGATGATAGAGGTGTCTTCTGCCGTTAATGTTGCCGGGGAAGAAAACCGGACCTATATCCTGGGCTCTCTGGTGGAAAAAATTGAAAAGGAAGACGGCAGCCGGAAACTTCGGCTGGTGTCCACGGATTCCAAGCGGCTCAACGCTTATGAAACAGATTATGAGGGCAACCTGGATCTTTCTGAAAAGGGGATCCTTATTCCCAAAAAAGGCCTGTTTGAACTGGGCCGGTTTATTGAAGAGGCCGAAGACGTTATCAATGTCGGCATCAAGGACAATCATTTTATTTTTCAGCGGGCCGGCGAGTCCATCATGATCAAGCTGCTGGACGGGGATTACCCCGCTTATAAGCCGGTCCTGGAAACCGGGGCAATGACGCCTGTTGAAATGGACCGGACCATGTTTTCCACCCTGATGCGGCGGGTCTCCATTTTAACCTCGGATGATTATAAAAGTGTTATTTTAAACTTTAAGCATAACGAGCTGGTGGTGACCATTACCAACCCTGAAATCGGCGAGTCCAAGGAAAGGATCATGATCGGTTACGAAGGGGAGGAAATCAAGGGGGCATTTAACCCCAAATATTTTATGGACGCCCTGAACCTGTTCAAGGCTGAACCAATGGTGATCATGCATGTCAAGGATGGGAAAAGCCCCTGCATTCTCAAGGCCCCTGGCAAAAATGATCTAATCTGTGTAATAATGGCGATGCATCTATCATGAATACTCAAGAAACAGCAAAAGAATATAATGCGGGCAGCATAAAGGTCTTAGAAGGGCTTGAGGCTGTCCGGAAACGGCCGTCCATGTACATTGGCAACGTGGACATTGAAGGGCTCCACCATCTGGTTTACGAAGTGGTGGACAACAGCATTGACGAGGCCATGGCCGGATACTGTGACAAGGTTCTGGTGACCATTCATCCGGATATGAGCGTCAGCGTTGAGGATAACGGCCGGGGCATTCCCGTTGAAATGCACGAAACAGAGAACAAACCCGCCTGTGAAGTGGTCATGACCAAACTCCATGCCGGCGGTAAGTTCAACAAAGATTCCTATAAGGTCTCTGGCGGGCTTCACGGGGTAGGCATTTCCGTGGTCAACGCCCTGTCTGAAAATCTGGAAATGCAGGTCTATAAAAACGGGAAGATTTACCAGCAGACCTATTCCAAAGGCGACAAGGTAACCGATCTGACCATTCTCGGGGATACGGACAAACGGGGGACAAAGATCAAGTTCACACCCGACTTCGGGGTGATGAACAAGAATGATTTTGTCTATGAAATTTTGTCCAGACGGATGCGGGAACTGGCCTTTTTAAACAAAGGGGTCAGGATCATTATTGAAGATGAACGCTCCACGGAAAAGGATGATTTCTATTACGAAGGCGGGATTGTCTCTTTTGTGGAATTTTTGAACCGGTCCTGCACGGCCCTGCATGAGCCCATTCACATTTTTGGCGACAAAAAGGATGTCACCATTGAAGTGGCCATCCAGTACAACGATACCTACAAGGAAAAGCTTTACTCTTTTGCCAACAATATCCGGACCGTAGAGGGCGGGTTCCATGTTTCCGGATTCAAGGGGGCACTGACCCGGACCGTGAACGCCTATGTCTCTTCCGGCTCAAACAACCTTCCCAAGAACATGCAGAGTATCAAGATTTCCGGGGAGGACATGAGAGAGGGGCTGTCCGTGGTGATTTCCGTCAAGCTGATGGAGCCGCAGTTTGAAGGGCAGACCAAAACCAAGCTTGGAAATAACGAGGTCAAGGGAATCGTGGAGTCCCTGCTCAATGAAAAATTGTCCCAGTATCTGGAAGAGAATCCCGGGGTGGCCAGAAAAATTATCGGCAAGGCCGTTGATGCGGCCAGGGCCAGGGATGCGGCCAAACGGGCCCGGGAACTGGCCCGGAAAAAAGGCACCCTGCTGGATTCGTCTTTGCCCGGCAAACTGGCCGAATGCCAGTATGCAGACCCGGCCGAGCGCGAACTGTTCCTGGTGGAGGGCGATTCTGCCGGCGGGTCGGCCAAACAGGGCCGGGACAGGCGGTTCCAGGCCATCCTTCCCTTAAAAGGCAAGATTCTCAATGTGGAAAAGGCCCGGTTTGATAAAATTTTAAGATCCGATGAAATAAAAAATATCATCACGGTCCTGGGCACCGGTGCCGGCAAAGAAGAGTATGATGTGGAAAAAATCCGGTACCACAAGATTGTGATCATGACCGATGCCGACGTGGACGGCTCCCATATCAGAACCTTGCTGCTCACCTTTTTCTACCGGCAGATGCCGGATCTGATCTCTAAAGGGTATCTGTATATTGCCCAGCCGCCCCTGTTCCGCATCGGCTCCAGAAAATCAGGGGTGTACCTGAAAAACGAAGAAGAGTATTCCGACCATCTGGTCCAGCGGATTTCCTCCCAGAAGGATCTGTATTTTAACACCGAAAAAGACCCCATGGACCAGGAAGCCTTTTATACCTTTCTCCTGGACATGGCCCAGTATTTTGCCTGTGTTGGCTCATTGAAAAGAAGGGATTTTGATACCGACCTTCTGCTCTGCCTGATTCAGAACGGGGTCAAGCACAAGTTTTTTCTGGAAAGCCGGGACAATTTTGAAACCCTGTCCCAGAACCTTCGCCAGTCAGATTACAGCACCGGAGAAATCGAGTACGATGAGGAACGCAGCATCTTTGAAATGGATGTTTATGATCAGGCCGGGAAACAACTGCTGGCCAGGGTGGGTCGGGAACTGCTGGCCACCAACGATTATCAGAGAATGATCAGAAATTACGAAAAGGTGGAACAATTTGACAAACCGCCCTTTTTCATCGTATCAAAACAGTCAGAGGCCGGTATTCGCCACGAACTAGGCTCCCTTGACGAACTTTACGAATATATCATGGCAGAGGCCAAAAAGGGGATCACGGTCCAGCGATACAAAGGCCTGGGCGAAATGAATGCAGACCAGCTCTGGGAAACCACCATGAACCCGGAAAAGCGGAATATGCTCAAAGTCGATATAGAGGATGCGGAAAAAGCCGATGAAATCTTTACCCTTCTCATGGGTGAAGAGGTGGAACCCAGGCGGAATTTCATCCAGAAACACGCGTTGGAAGTATCTTCCCTTGATTATTAACCCCTTATGGTTAAGCCTTCTTAGGCACAGGGAAACCGCATTGACAAGTTAACGTGCCATCCAAATCGGAATAGAACATATTTCGATTTGGATGGCGATTTCCATGGAAATCCGGCCTGCAAAGATAATGGTAGTTCTGTTCCTTTCCGGTAATTGACATCTCAAAGAAGAGGCCGGTGCGCCGTTAATCGTAATTTTAAAATGGGTATCCGTTACCAATGCGTCTTTACCGATTTAAGCGCTTCAAGCATGTTTTTGTTCTGTCTGTATGGCTGATGGCGGTTCTCCTGCTTTTGCCGGCGGCCCCTGCCGGGGCCGGAGAATTGGTTCGGGCAGGGGTTTATGACAACCCTCCTAAAGTTTTTATTACCCGGAACGGGACGGCGGCAGGGCTGTACCCGGACATTCTCAACGCCATGGCCCGTGAAAGGGGGTGGACCCTTCAATTTGTCCCCGGCACCTGGCAGGAATGCCTGGATCGCCTGAAGTCACAAGAAATTGATCTGCTGGTGGATATTGGAAAGACCAAAGAGCGAGAGGCCCTTTTTTCTTTTAGTGAAGAAGTGGTGATTACCAACTGGGGGGCCGTTTACACGGGAAAAAATTCTTTTATTTTATCCTTTGAAGATTTAAAAGACCGGACCGTGGCCGTGGTCTCAGGCGATGTCTATAACACCGGAGATCGTGGAATTCGTGGGCTTTTGTCCTCCTTGGATATCTCCTGCCGGTTTGTGGAGGTGGGCAGTTACGCCGATGCCATGATGCTGGTGGACAGCGCCCAGGTGGATGCCTGTGTGGTCAACCGCCTTTTCGGTATTTTAAATGAAGCCGAATACGATGTGACCACCACCCCCTTGATTTTCAGCCCCATGGTGCTTCTCTTTGCCGCTCCCAGGGACGGGGAACATTCTCAAGCGCTGCTGGATCAGATTGACCAGAGCCTCCGGAAATATAAGCAGGACCCGGACTCGGTTTACCACAAAGCCATGGGCCATTATATGAACGGCGGCAGAATCAGGCTGGATATGCTCAAAGACGAGCCCCTCCCGTTTCTTGACCTGTCTTTCAAGGAGAAACAGTGGGTCCGGGATCACCCTGTGGTGAAATTCAGCACAGACCCTTATTTTTCACCCTTTGAATCCCTGTCTCAGGACGGCCGGTTCACCGGTATTGCCGCAGACTATCTCGAACTGATCCATAAGAAAACCGGCCTGAATTTTCAAAGAATCGGATTTAATACCTGGGGCCAGGCCGTTAAAGCCGCCCGGTCAAGACAGATCGACATGCTGCCCTGCCTGGCGGACACCCCCGGTCGGCAGCCGTTTCTTTCCTTTACCAATCCATATATCCAGTTTTCCCGGGTGATCATTACCACGCTGGATTCACCGCTTTGTGGAGAAATTGGGCTTTCAGGGCTTTCAGGGCTTAAGGTTGGGGTTCAGGCGGACAGGTCTTGCCAGGACGCCTTAACACATGACACCGGCATCACGGTGGTTTCCTATCCAACCTTTCTGGATGCCCTGGTTTCGGTTTCCAGTAAAAAGGTTGATGCCGCCATCGGAAACCTGGCCGTGGCATCCCATGACATTAAAAAGTTGTCTTTGACCAACCTGAAGATTGCCGGTTATGCCGACCCCGAACCCCAGTCACTGTCCATGGGGATTCGAAAGGACTGGCCCGAGCTGGCCGGGATTCTCAACCGGGCCCTGGCGTCGGTCTCCTTCAGGGAGAAAGATCAGATTCTGTCAAAGTGGCTGCCCCTGCCTCTGGATTCCCAGAAACAGATCCAGCTGACCGACAAGGAGCGTGAGTGGCTGCTCATGAATCCCCGGATCAGGGTGGCCTGGGACCGGCACTGGGCGCCCCTTGAGTTTGTTGATAAAGATGGTGCCCCCCAAGGGGTTTCCATGGACTACTTAAACGCCATTTCAAAGATGCTGGGCCTGGAATTTGACATGGGGCGCGACCTGGGCTGGCCGAAAATCGAATCAAAGCTTGAAAAAAAAGAGCTGGACATGTGTACCTGTCTGGCGGTTACCCCGAAGCGGCTGTCTTTTCTTAAATTTACCAAACCTTATCTGTCCCTGCCGGTGGTTATTTTTTCCGGAAAGGATATGCCCTATGTCCGGAACCTGTCTGAGATTTCTAAGATGAAAGTGGCCGTGGTCAAGGATTATGCCGTTGATCAATGGGTGTCCCATGATTTTCCCGATCTTTCCCTGGCCCGGGTGGATACGGTAAAAGACGGGTTTGCCCTTCTTGAGAAGAAAAAAGTGGACGCATTTTTGTGTAATGTCCTGCCGGGAAATTATTATTTAAGCCGGTTAAAAGACCACGATATTAAAATCGCCGGCACAACCCGGTACACCTATAAATTGCGAATGGCGGTCAGAAAAGACTGGCCTGAGCTTGCCGGGATTCTAGAAAAAGCCCTGGACCGTCTCCCCGATGCGGAAAAAAATTATTTTTACCGGAAATGGGCCCTGATCAAATATGAAAAAGGGTTTGACTATGTGTTTTTTAAAAAAAGCATGGTGGTTGTCCTGGCGGTGATTCTGGTCATGCTTTTATGGAACCGGCAGATGGTCTGGGAGGTTTCCCAGCGACGAATCGCCGAGGCCACCCTGGCGATCCGGGAGGCCCAGCTTAAACGGACAAACAGAGAACTTAAAAAAGTGGAAGCCTTAAAGGACAACCTGGCCCATATGATGATTCGTGATATGCGGTTTCCGTTGTCGGTGATCACCGGCAATCTGGACCTTCTGGAATCGGGCCTGGACCAGTATCCCACCGTTCAAAAACATCTTAGAGCCGCCCGGGAGGGAGCGGGCATGCTCAACCGGATGATGCGCTCTTTTCTGGATACCTTCAGGCTTGAGTCCAATGAAATGGTCCTTAAACCGGAAAAATTTGACCTTAAGGAACTGGCGCAAACTGTTTTGGCAGAAATGAAAGGCCTGGCTGAAATGAATGAACAGCAGTTGTCGTTATCCGGTAAATCCTGCATGGGATATTTTGACCCGCAAATGATCAGAAAGGTGTTGGTTAATCTGGTTGAAAACGGCCTTAAAGCTTCACCAAGGGGGGGGTGGTTAGAGGTCTTTGTCGGTGAGGTGGAATCCTGTCTGATGGTGGAGGTTAAGGATTCAGGAAATGGCATTCCCGTTGAATTTCAGGATAAAATTTTTGATAAGTTCAGCCGGCTTGAACAGGGGCCCAAGACCGCAGTGCCGTCCTATGGACTGGGGCTGACCTTTTGCAAACTGGCCGTTGAGGCCCACAAAGGCACCATCGGGGTGAGAAACCAGGACTTTGGCGGGTCTGTGTTTTATTTTTCCCTTCCCGGGACAGGGGAGAATGGGTTAGGTGGCGGCCAAAGACCGGAGACCGGAAACCGTGAGCCAAACTGAAAATTTGAAGCAGATGGTCTTCAGCGCACTTCAGGCTTTAAAAAGCCGATTGACGGATGTTTTTTGCCAATGCATAATGGTCCTCGTCAGCAGCTATTGATTCGGAGAGGACATGGTTCTATCCTTAACCGTTAGAGATGATTGAAAATGGAAAGTCTGGTTATCAGGGTTGACCCCCGGCGGCGGCAATGGTGGAAGCAGATCATTCAGTCCAGACTGCCGGAGTTGAAGGTGGTGCTTTTGGATGAGGATGACTATGATCCTTTGGATGTTCACTATGCCATTGTCTGGAATCCGCCCATGGGGATGTTTGACCGGTTTCCCAATCTAAAATGTGTGGCCTCGGTAGGGGCCGGGGTGTCCCACATTTTAAAAGATCCGGGGTATCCCGCACAGATTCCCATCATCCGGTGTGTCAGTGAAGCCTTGAGAATGAGAATGGCCGAATACATTGTGCTGCATGTCCTGCGGTTTCATAAACGGCTGCCGGAAGTTGAAGCGACCCATGCCCGAAAGCTGTGGTGCCAGATCATCTCGCCTTTGGCAAGCGACATCACCGTCGGCATACTGGGAATGGGAAATTTGGGCGGGTATGCCGCCGGGCGGCTTAAGGCCATGGGGTATCATGTGGCCGGATGGTCCAGACGAAAAAAGGATATGGAACATATAACCAGCTATGCCGGAAATGAACAATTGCATGACTTTTTGTCAACCGTTCACATCCTTATCTGTATGCTGCCCCATACCCGGGAAACCGAACGTATTTTATCCAAAGAAACCCTGTCAAAGTTGCCTGAGGGCGCTTATTTAATTAATGTGGGGCGGGGAGAGTGCCTGATTGAAACCGATTTAATTGAGCTATTGGATGCCGGGCATCTCAACGGCGCTACCCTTGATGTGTTTAACACGGAACCCCTGCCGGCGGATCACCCGTTCTGGTCCCACGAAAAAATTTTGGTGACCTGCCATAGTGCCGGAATAATTGATCCGGCCATTGGCGGGGAGACTATTGCCGATAATATTAAAAAATTTATAAATGGAGAGCCGGTTCCCGATATGGTGGATATTGGTAAAGGATACTAATTACATGTAATCTGTGCGATTTTTGGTTCTGATATCGCCTTAAAATCCATATGATTTATCTTCTGCCCGTCCTTTTTTTTAACCTCCGAATATAAAAAACTTATTAAAATTACTGGACATTGGTTTTTGTATCTGTTATGAAGTTCCGTTGATAGATATAATTGCTAATATTTGGCAGATTGGCAATCAGAATTGTCAACATTTGGCCGAATGGCAATCGAAAATTGCTAATATTTGGCAGAATGACAATCAGAATTTACCGAATTTTTATAATACTAAAGAGGGAGTAATGAAACCACAAGAAATTTTGGATCAAGCCAGGCAAGAAAAGCGTTCCGTCCTTACTGAGATTGAAGCCAAGCAGATTCTGATGCAGTCGGGTATCAATTGTACGGACACTCAGCTGGCCGAGACCAAAGAGGCCGCTGTAGAGTTGAGTGAAAAGTTTGGATATCCCGTAGTGTTGAAAGTATCTTCGGTTGATATCAGCCACAAGAGCGATGCCGGTGGCGTAAAAGTCAACCTGAAGACCAAAGCCGAGGTCGAGAATGCTTATGACACCATTCTTGAATCCTGCAAGGCTGCGGTTCCCGGCGCCAACATTGAGGGCGTTTCGGTACAACCCATGGGAAAAGCCGGTACCGAAGTCATCATCGGCATGATCAAGGATGCCAGTTTCGGCCCGGTCATCATGTTCGGCTTAGGCGGTGTGTTTGTCGAAGTATTAAAGGATGTTTCTTTCCGCGTTGTACCCATTGACGAGTCCGACGCTGAAGATATGGTCAACGAAATCAAGGGCAAGAAACTGCTGGAAGGCTACCGCGGCCAGGAACCGGCCGACGTGGCCACCCTTCAGCAGATGCTTATCAAACTTTCCGACCTTGTTAATGCGACACCGGAAATCCAGGAAATCGATATGAACCCGGTATTCGCTTACAAAGACGGGGCCGTTGTTGTGGACGCACGTATCATTATTTCAGTAGATTAGCGTTGGCGGCAAGCCCATCTATATATAAGGTTCATAATTGATACAAAAACGATAAAAGGAACGGTGAATAATCATGGAATTGATGGATCGATTTTTTAAACCAAGATCTGTGGCAGTTATCGGGGCCAGCGGAACTGTCGGAAAACTTGGGTATGTAATCATGAAAAATATTGCCGATAGCGACTTTTCCGGAGATGTTTATCCGGTAAACCCGAAATCGGATGAAATACTGGGATATAAAGTATATCGGAGCGTAACCGAAATCCCCGGCGAGGTTGACCTGGTGGTCACGGCGCTTCCGTCACCGAAAATTACCCTTGCCGCAGTAGAACAATGTGCTGAAAAAGGCGTTAAAGCCGTCATCATTGAATCTGCCGGATTTGGTGAGATCGGCGGAGAGGGCAAGGTCATTCAGGATCAGATCGTTGCTGTGGCCAAGAAAAACAATATCCGGGTCATCGGGCCCAACTGCTCCGGCATTGTATCCCGGAATATCGTGACATCCATTTATCCGATCATCAAAAAGGTTCCCAACGGGAACGTTGTGCTGATCGGGCAGTCAGGTATCCTGGCTGCCGGCATGGCCGCAGACCTGGTCGGCAATGAAAGCCTGGACATCAATAAGGTCTGCTCCATTGGGAACAAATGCGATGTCAGCGAAAATGACCTGCTCGAATACTTTGGCAATGAAGACGATGTTGATGTTATTTCCATGTATCTGGAAACCGTTTCCGACGGTGCCAACCTCACCCGGATCGCCAAGGAAGTCACCCTTAAAAAACCCATTGTTTTCCTGAGCGGGGGCCGGACCGAAGCCGGTGCCCAGGCGGCCATGAGCCATACCGGCTCTATCGCCAGCAATGCCAAGATCGTCGAAGCCGCTGCCAAACAGACCGGCATGATCATGGCTGATGATTTCATGGAACTCAAAGACTTTGCCAAAGTCTTTTCTACTCAGCCGCTGCCCAAGGGCAACCGCGTTGCCGTTGTTACCGTGGCAGGCTCTGTCGGCGTAAATGTATCAGACCTTTGCGCAAGCCATGGCCTGGTGCTTCCCAAGCTGTCCCCTGAAACCATTGCAGAAGTTGAAGATAAATTTGACACCCCCGTAGGCAACCCGGTTGACCTGTACTTTTCCGTCACCAAGATCGGGTTTACCAAAACCCTGGAAATCACTTTCCCTGCCGCTATCAAAGATCCCAACATTGATGCTGTGATCCTGATGCTGGCCGGTTTTGACTACACCAAAGAAGCCATTGAGAAAAAGATCATCCAGAAAATCGTGGGCGAGCTTGGCAAACCCGTGGTGATCTGCCTGGTGGTTGGATACAACGAGAACAAGAATGTTATTCTGAACGAACTCGGCAAAGACCTGCCGGTGTTCCCGTCTTTGATTTCCGGCGTAAAAGCATTAAGCAAGCTGTGTGAATACGGGATGTTCAGAGCCAAAAAAGAATCTGCCTAATCCTAATCAAGGGAGGGAATGTTATGGATTACGAAAATATGCTTTTGGAAAAAGAAGATCATATTGCCATACTCACCTTTAACCGTCCGGATGCAAGAAACGCCGTTAACAATCAAGTTAGGGCCGAATTTGCCGCAGCCATTGAAGAAATCGAGGCTGACGACGACATAAGGGTCATGATCCTTACCGGAAAGGGCAAAGCCTTTGCCTCCGGTGTGGATATCAAGGAGTTCAATCAAACCAAGCCATACCATGCCCATACCTTAATCCGTTTAGGGGAGCGGGTCGAAAAGTTGTCCAAACCGGTGATTGCTGCGGTCAATGGGTTTTGTCTGGGCGGGGGCAACGAGATTGCCCTGGGCTGCGACATTATCATTGCTTCGGAAAAGGCCAAGTTCGGACAGCCTGAGCTGAATATCGGTATTATCCCCGGGGGAGGCGCCACCCAGCGCCTGCCCCGGCTGATCGGTCCGTGCAAGGCCAAGGAACTGATCTTCACCAGTGACATCGTTACGGCCCAGGAGGCCCTGGGCATGGGAATGATCAATCAGGTGGTCCCCGATGAAGAGCTCCTGGACAAGGCCAGAGAGATGGCCAAAAAAATTGCCAAGAAAAGCCCGGCTTCCCTGAAACTGGCCAAACAAGCCGTTAATTTTTCCATGCAGTCCAGCCTGGAGTGCGGCCTGAAATTTGAATATGAGCTTTACAGCCTTTCTCTGGGACTTGAAGACAAGTTCGAGGGGGTTGCGGCCTTTGTTGAAAAAAGAGCCCCGAATTTTGTGGGCCGGTAACGGCAGGGTTTTACGGAACAATAGTTTAAGCGTGACTAATATAACGGCCACGGGCCGCCTTGGTTATCCAACCAAGCACCGCCCACAACAAATATTGAAAGTCTTCTCAGGACGTTAGTGAGACTTTCATATAAATTCACTAGGAGGAATGAAACGAATGGAAAACACGTCAAATATGGTAGCCCGGATACCAGGTTTGGTTGACTGGTCCACCGATGAAGTCAGATTAATCGGCGCAAAATGCAAATCATGCGGAACCTGCTTTTTCCCCAAGGGACATTACCAGCATGCCCCGGGGTGTGCAAGGGAAGGCAACGAAGACATCCTGTTTCCCAATAAAGGCAAACTGGCAAGCTATGTTATTCAGCATTATATGCCCCCGCCACCATTTAAAACAGAAAAGAAAATTGTTCCTTATGCAATTGGTCTGGTTGAATTTGAAGATGAAAAAATTCAAATTGCAGGCATCCTTAAGGGTGTTGACCTCAACAACATTGAACTTGGAACTGAAATGGAAACCACGACCCTCAAACTGTTTTCCAATGACGAAAAACAGGATGTTGTGACCTGGGCATTTCAGCCGGTAAAATAATTGAATAAACCAATTTCATAAGGAGACATATATAAAATGAGAGATGTATATCTTGTTGGAACAGGGATATCGCCATGGCAGGGATTCTCAGAGACCAACTTCAGCGATTTCGGTACCGTAGCCGTTGACAACGCCATGAAAGACGCCGGCGTTGACTGGAAAAAAATTGAAGCCATCATGTCCGGGATTTATATCTGGGGCGGCAACGCAGGTCACCTCTCCGGCCAGTACCTGGAAAGTATTTTCGGTGAAACCGGCGTACCTGTCGTCAATGTTTACAATGCCTGTGCCACCGGTACCGCCTCTTTGAGAATGGCCTACAACAGCGTTGCTTCCGGCGAAACCGATACCTGTCTGGCCTATGGTGCCGACGTATCTCCCAAAGGCTTTTTTGGCGCCAAAACCGATGACCCCACCCAGGACCGTGACGTTATCCGGTGGAAAATGGTCGGTATGCCCAACCCGGTTTTCTGGGCCCTGGAATGCCGCAAAAGAATGGCCAAATACGGTACCACCGAGGAAGATCTGGCCAGAGTCAAGGTGATCATGAGTAAATACGGTAACATGAACCCCATGGCCCGGTTTAAAAAAGCCTATACCATTGAAGAAGTACTCAATTCCGCATATGTTTGCGATCCTTTAAGACTTTACATGATCTGCCCGGTTTCCACCGGTGCTGCCGCTTGTATCGTTACCGCCGACAAGGACCTCATTGCCAAGGCCGACAAACCGGTTAAGATCAATGCCGTTACCATGGGTTCCGCCATGTACGGCGATCCCACCATCCGCATAGGTGTGGTGTCCTGCCCGGCCGGCAACAATGCCCCCATGCTCAGTGAGAGCTATGCGGCTTCTCACAAATGCTATGAAAAAGCCGGTATCGGACCTGACGAGATCGAATATCTCGAACTTCCCGATAACAGCTCCTGGCATTACCTGGTATACCTCGAAACCTGCGGATTCTGCAAAGAAGGTGAAGCCGACAAGATGCTGCGCGACGGTGAAACCGAGATCGACGGCAGACTGCCCACCAACCTGAGCGGCGGATTCTCCTCCCATGGTGAAGCCGTGGCTGCCCAGGCCCTGTGGCAGGTCATTGAATGTTCTGACCAGCTCAGGAAAAGAGCCGGCAACCGTCAGGTTCCCAAAGACATCAAGGTTGCCATGGCCCAGACTTACGGCCTTATGGGCAACAGCGGTACCACCATTATGAGCATCTAATACATCCCTTCACGGGAAAGTTGTCATAATATTAAAGGGGCGCAAATTTTTGCGCCCCTTTTTATTTGCTGACTCGATTCCCGGAAAATCTAAGCGTAAGCATTTAAACATGAAATCTCGAGCATTCGGTTTGATATTTCATGTTTCAATGGCCTTTTTCCACTTATTCCTGAATCTGGTAAGCGGTCAGCTCGTAAATTGTACCGCCACTTGAACTGGTGGATTCATATACCCGCTTTACCCATCCTATCCCGGGCGCATACCAACGGATCATGGAGGTAGTTTGGTTGCCGCGGTTGATCAAGATTTTAATGCAGTTTTGGAACGTTCCTGCCGGGACGGTAACATCCTCAATTCCCAGCAGGGTAAGCGTCCATACATTTACAGTGCTGCCTTGGGGTTCTTCTTCGAAATACTCTAACGTAGATACAAAGTGTCCACCCCAGGATTCTCCAATCCGTTTGGTAACATCCGGCAGCGTTTCAATCGATGACGGATTGTAGGTGCGTGTACCGTACAAGGTGTCTTCAGAATCATAATACTCTTCCCTGTCATCATAGTATTTAGTGCTGCTGCCATTTTCATAAGTCCATGTTGCAACATTTTCCCCACTGGTTACCGTTAAGGTGGTGTCGTAATACCAAGGGGCTTCTTTTGTGAATCTCCGGATGTTGACGGTTTTAACCATTCCGGATGGGGCGCGGTAGTCTTCAAGGTTAACGGTAGAAGTGCTGCACCCCGTACTCCCAAAATTCAGGGCCAGCTCAGACAAATCCTTGGCATCCACGTCACCATCCAAGTCAATATCCCCCGGGCATTCAGACCAGGCCGGCGGCGACAAAAAAATCATGACGGCAAGACCAAAAAAGAAAAACGACTTCATAGCACCCTCCTTGTTTGTGATTGGTTACAGATTTTTATATAACAGCCATACCCTAAAGGGCAGAAACCGGGCTGATTTGGTTATCCAACCAAGATCCGCCCACAACAAATATTGAAAGTATTTACGGGTAGTTAGTGATACTTTCATATAAATTACAAATGATTATGTCCGGATATAGGATAAGAATTTCCTCGTTGTCAACCCCTTTTTGACCCCCAGCCGAATTTCAGGCAATGCCTGCCCTTGACAAAATTATGGGAAAGAGTTAATTTTGTGGCAGAATGCGACAAAGTTTAGCGGTTAGCATCATAATTGGGAGGAAGGAGGACGGTATGGCCACAAAATCAATCAGAATCAGTGAACAGCTGGCTTTCCAGGCACAGGCAGCCGGAGCCCTTTATCACCGGAGCATCCCTAATCAGTTGGAGTATTGGGCAACCCTGGGGAAGATGATATCCAGCAAAATTAATATGGAAGATGCCCTGGCTGTTTTGCAGGGTTTAAAAACCGTGAAAGTTGAGGCCGTACCCTCTGCCCCGGTTGATCCTGATGCGGTCTTTGAGCAGCTTGAATCTGACCGGACCACAGGTTTTAACGGCAAACCCGTGACAGGTGCCCCTGTTTTTTATGAGGCAAGTCTCTCTAAACCCGGCTGCATTGACCAGGTGAATACACAAACCGGAGAAAGGAACACCGGCCGGTTCCGGAATGGCGTGTTTGAGGCCGCCGATGCCTGAAGAAAAACAACTTTGGCTTTTGGCCGGTGCAAACGGGGCCGGCAAATCTACCTTTTACAAACAGTATCTGTCAAAACATGGTATTCAATTTGTCAATGCCGATTTGATCGCCAGGGAAATTGATCTGGATAACCCGGAAACCGTCAGCTATGAGGCGGCCAATGCGGCGGCAGGCATCCGTTCGGAAATGCTGGATCAGGGGGCTTCATTCTGTTTTGAAACCGTATTTTCCCATCCTTCAAAAATCGAATTTATCCAGCAGGCTAAAAATAAACAGTATGATATAGTTCTGGTTTATATTCACCTGATAAATCCAGAGTTGAATGAAGCCCGTGTTCATCAAAGAACCCTTGAAGGCGGCCACAATGTCCCTACCCAAAAGATTTATTCCAGGATTCCAAGAACGATAAAACACATCAAGGAGGCATTGACCCTGGTAAACCAGGCCTGGATTTTAGACAATTCATCAGAAAAGGACCGCTTCAAACAAATTGCTGTAATGAAAAACGGTCGGTTTGAATTCAAGGTCCATCCATTGCCGGAATGGATAAATGAGATTCTGCCATGGTGAAACCCTTAATCTGATCCTGGAATCCTTTGAATTTAAATCCCAGGGGCATCATGTCTAATTATTGATCGACAATTTATCTCCAATATTATATTCAACAGGGAGACGCAGGTATTCATATGCCAAATGCAAAAATGGTTAAAGAGAGAACGAAAATTACATCCGGGCTGGACGGCCTGGACCGGATCATCACAGGACTTTACATCGGGGACAATGTTCTCTGGCACGATGTGGCCGGGACCCTGGCCCTGGATTTCTGCCTTGAATTTATCCGGTCGTCAAGGGCGCAAAACAAATCCATTGTCTATGTCTCCTTTGACCGGTCACCTAAAAACCTCATCGAAAAACTGGGAAAGCTTGCCGAAAATCAGCAGCTGACCGTTCTGGACTGCTTTACCAACGGCAAGGGCGACAATGCGCAGATTTTTAACAAGTTTTACGAAAAAGACGGGGCCCAGTGGCCTTACCAGGTGATCAAAATCACCCATCCGGAAAATCCAGATGCGGTATTGGAAGCCATTCTCGGGCTTCATAAAACCCTGGTCAACGATGTCCGGTTTGTTTTTGAAAGCCTGACCGGTATGGCTGACTTATGGGGGGGCGAAGACAAGGTGATCAGGTTTTATTCGCACACCTGCCCCAGGCTTTATGAACTGGACACCATTGCCTACTGGATACTGGAAAAAGAAGCCCATTCCAACCGCCTTAAGGCCCATATCAACCAGATTGCCCAGGTGGTGATCGACCTGTCCATAGATCAGGGCCATACCTGCCTGACGGTGATTAAAACGGAAAACCGTTCCCCCGGGATTCTGGGAAAACCCCTTTGCTATTCGTTTGAAGAAAATGAGTTCCTGGTTGAAGAGGACGCGCAGTCCCCTGTCCAGAATGATCTTGGCGGGATTATCCGGGGGGTCCGGAAAAGTCAGGGCATGTCCCAGAAGGAGCTGGCCGGGCTGGTGGGGGTGACCCCGAGCAATATCTCCCAGATTGAAACCAATCAGGTGTTTCCCTCAATCCCGGCGCTGTATAAAATTGCCACACACCTTTCCGTCCACGTGGGCTCTTTTTTTCAGGATCCGGCCAGGATTGACAGCGTGGCATTCCATCCCGGGCAGAAAATTGCGGTCCAGATGTCAAAGGGGTTTGAAAAGAAACTGGAAATCTACCAGCTGACCCCCTTTGATTTTAAGGGAAAAGCCCAGGTGTTTGAGGTCATTATTTACCCTGGGGCCAAAATCAATTCTCATTTTTTTCAGTACAAGGGAGAAGAAATCGGCTGCCTGACATCGGGAAACATTCAGATGGTCTACCAGGAGCAGCGGCATGACCTTGAACCGGGGCACACCGTTTATTTCAGGACAGACACCCCGTCACAGTGGATCAACAGGACCAAAGATGCCGTAAGAATGATATGGATAACCCTTAAGGTTAATTAGTGCTTGAACGGTTCGATAGGGGAGCGTCAGCTCACAAAGTTATCTATCTGCCAGGGAAATCGCATGAAAAAAAAATGGTCCCCGATGAGTATCATTTACATATGCATTCAGGGTCCGGACCCCTCTGTGGTGTTTGGCGGAAGCCAAACCTTGGTGCCCTCTGTGGTTTAAAAATATGAAATCCCGAAGGGGTTGAATTATTCTTCTTTAACCTCCTGGTTTTATAAATTGTGGGCTTCGTCCACTCTTTAAATTTAACCACAGATGGGCACAGAGAAGCACAGAGTTTCAGTGCTGCGCACTGAAATTGCATTCAGTAAGTTTAAACGGCAGGCAACTTTTCGCCCAAACACGGGTTTTCCTTCATGCACACAAATTAGAACCGGATATTTCATGATTCATGAAATATCCGGTCGGTACAATAATTGAGAACTCTAACAGCTTAGGAGTTCAGGATTTTTTTGGCGCTTTCGTTGTTCACATCTGCCAGATGGGGAATGCCGGTTTCAAACGCGGTTTCCCGGTTTGCCGAGAACAGTTCGTTTCTGGTGATCTGGTTTAATGAAAATTTCCTGGCCCCGGCCATCAGCTGCTGCAGGCCGCAGCCAAGCTTGTCGGCAAGGGTATAGAAGGCAATGGCGCCATAGGGAATCTGGCTCATTTCATCCTTGCCCAGTTTCTTTTCAAGGTCGTGGTAACCGGCAAAAATTTCATCAGCGGTTTTCCCCACTTCCAGAACGGTCTTGGGAAGCTCGTTCCAGTTGCCGTTCACACTGGCTCTCCGGTCAGGATAAATGGCTCCTTCAATATTGGCCCCGAGAAATCCCGGAATCATGATGGCCCGGCCCATACAGACCAGTTTGGTGTAAGGGGCGCCAAGGGCCAGGGCTTTAAAAATGTGGTCTTCCAGGGCAAAACCGCCGGCAAAGGACATGTCCACCACCTGTCTTCCTTTAGAGGACAGAATGCTCGCATATTCATGGGCTTTGGCGTGCAGGTTGATGGAAGGGACCCCCCAGCTTTGCATCATGTTCCAGGGGCTCATACCGGTTCCCCCGCCGGATCCGTCAATGGTCAGAAGGTCAAGCTGGGCATCGGTTGAAAATTTAATGGCCATGGCCAGCTCTTCCATGCCGTAGGAGCCTGTTTTCAGGGTGACCCGTTCAAATCCCAGCCCCCGCAGGTATTCCACGGCATTCATGAAGCCTTCCTGGACCTGGGCCACCGTGGACAAATGGGTTGCCCCCAAGCGGCTGTGCCGGGCAAAAGATTTGATGGCGCCCTGTTCAAAGGCCTGCTGGACCTCGGGGATGGAGGGATCCGGGTCAACCACATACCCTCTTTCTTTGAGGAACAGCGCATAATCAAGACTTCTGACCTGGATTTCGCCGCCAATGTTTTTGGCGCCCTGGCCCCATTTAAGTTCAATGATACACTTGTCCCCATACTTGTCGGCCACATATTCGGCAACGCCGTTCCGGGTGTCTTCCACGTTGAGCTGGACAATGATGGCCCCGTATTGGTCATAGTATCTCAGATAGGTTTCGATTCTCCGGTCAAGTTCAGGCGCGCTGACGATTTTGCCTTTTTTGCTCTGCTGGGGGCCGATTTCCGAATTCCGGTCCACGCCCACCACATTTTCCCCGATCACAACGGGAATCCCCACCAGGGCGCCGCCGATGGCAAAGGAATCCCAATACTTTTCAGCAATGAATGTCGATCCCAAAGCACCGGTCATCAAGGGCATCCGGATTTTGGTTTTGATGTTTTTGCCAAACTCGGTTTCCAGGCTGACATTGGGGAAAATACAGTCATCCGGGCTGTTGGTCAGATCCGGGCCCATTCCGGATGCGCCATAGGCATATCCTTGTATTCTCAAGGCATTATAGGACACCCCCACATGGGTGGTGTTGTTAGCACCTGCCGTGACCAGGCCGAAACTTCTCGGGTAGAGCAGTTTGCGCCCCACCATGGAAGACTGCCAGGTCTCACACTTGCCCTGGCAGTCTGCCCGGCAAAGGGTGCAAAGGCTTGACTCACATGGATTACCCCGGTTTTTAGTTCCCAGGACATCGTTTCCTTTAGAAAATCTCATCTCCATTTTTCAACCTCCTTTTGTTTAATCATCAGCTAAAAATACTTGGTGAAGTATCCGGGTAGAGGTAGAAATATCCCGGGGGGGCGCTTTATGTCAACTTAATTATTTTATAAATTTTTAAATATACTTATATTAAACTCGAAAAATATAAATAAAGATTATTTTATATGAAATTTTCCATGTAAAGAGTTACAAAAAAACTCACATAAAGGCACAAAGACGCAAAGCTCAAATGGCTTTGGGGGAATGCTATTCTTTGCGCTCTTTCGTGAGAATATAAAAAAGAGGGCGAAACCCTCAATTTTACCACCACGGCAAGCGCTTTGATTTTGTAGAAAAACCCGTTGAAAAGGGCTGCGAATAAAATTCCTGATGACAATTCAATTTGCCGGGGGATTTGCCTTGCGCGGCCCCCGGCAGGTTGAATTGAGGAACAAATACTGGGCCTGTGATTATTCCTGTTTGCAGCCCAAATGGACCACAAAATAGGGAAAATCCAGGTGATTGATCCGGCCGTCTCCGTTGAAATCGGCCTTTGAGTCGGTCTCATAATCCGGATCACTGGCATTCAGTTCACGCCCCATACGGCTGCTGAAGAAAAGGATATCCTGGCCGTCCACATCCCCGTCTGAGTCCAGGTCCGCATCTGAGCATGATCCTTTGAACAGATAGCCGTAGATATGGGCGAACAGTACAAGATCCAGTTTATCAATGACCCCGTCGCTGTTAAAGTCGGCCTTGGCGTCAAAGCCGTCATCGGCCGAAGTCAGATTGAGCAGGGACATGAGCCGGAAAAGATCGGTGCCGTCGATGTCCAGGTCCCCGTCCAGGTCGCCGTATTTAGGCGGATAGGGCGGCCTGCTGGAGGCATTGAGTGGATCGGTTTGGGCGTAAAATTCTTCGCCGTCGGTATAACTGTCCTTGTCCGTGTCACTGTCAAAGGGATCGGTGCCGTAGGAAATTTCCAGGCCGTTGGTCAGATCGTCGTTGTCGGCATCCCCATCTTCGGCAAATGTAGTGAACTGCCAGACCGGGCTTTCCGTGACCTGGTTATAACTGTCCGTGGCCAGGACCTGCCACCAGTAGGTGGTGCTGAATCCCTCTAATGCCAGCAGGCATCCGGTATCCGGCAGGTTTTTACAAGTTTCATCAATGGTAAAGCTGCCATCTTCAGTTTTGTACTGGACGGAATACATGACCGTATCCCCCTCATCCGGATCACCCCCGGTCCAGGAGAGGGCCAGATCAACAGAGACATCGGTGTCGCCATTTGAAGGCGTGGGGGATGAAGGTGCTGATGGCTTATGGTTGACGGTAACGGCACCGGCCGCATAAGCGGTGACGGTGCTGGTGCCATCGGCAATCTGGGCGTAAATGTAATAGGTGCCGCCGGCCATGCCGGAAAGGTTCCATTCATAGGTGTCGGACTCATCGGAATCTTCTGAAATACCCGAAACAATCAGGGTGCCGTCCTCTCCTGAATCGTTATCGTCATAGTACAGGGAGATCTGGGCATCGGAATCCGGGTCGGTATCGTCCCAGGAAATGGCCAGCACGGTATCTGAACCGGACACTGTAATAACCGTACCCGTGTCCGGTGCGGTCAAGGTGATGGCGGGCGGATCATCGGTGGTATCCTCCTTGACGAAAAAGGCCTGAACCTCGCTCCAGTCGCCTTCAATGCCGTGGGCATCCATAAGTTTGGCCCGCCAATAGTACCAGGTGGCGTTTTCAAGTTCCTGGGAAACCATCAGGGCAAGGTCGTCTGAGGATTCTTCAACCACCAGATCGGTTAGGTCTTTATCGGTGTAAACCTCAACCATCATCTCAACGGTATCATTGTCGGGTTCTTCCACCGGGTGGACAGATAATTCAGGGGTCAGGGTATCCACCCATGCCAGGGCCCCCGGATTTTTGAGTACAGGGGTGCCCGGGGCATCGTTGTAGGTATTAATAAAAAATTGACCCACCACCCATTGGCTTGCCGACTCGTTGTCACGGGATCTGGCCCGCCAGTAGTAAGTGGTGTTGTCGTTTAAGCCTTGAACCTGCCACTGGGCGGTGCCGTCGGAGATGGTCATCTCTTGTGCCGTTGAAAAATCCTTTGAAACATCAATCTGAAAATCATACTCAACATCGGCCCCTTCAGGGTCTGTGACTAACCCGACAGACAGCACCACCGCTGTATTTTTAACTTCTTCGCCCACTGCCGGTGAATCAATTTCTGGAACCGGCGGGGTCTGGTTGGATGTATCCGGAGTAAAGGCAAAAACCTCACTTTGGACCGCATTTCCATCAGTATCCTCAACGGTTGCCTGCCAGTAATACGTGCTGCCGTCTGCAAGGTCTTCACTGACCTGGAAAGAGACCATGCCGGAGGCTTCATCTAGGGTGCCCTGGCCGGAACAGACCGGATTGGAAAGATCCTGGTTCAGGGATATCGTAAAGGTATAGGTCAGGGAATCCTTTTCCGGATCGGTACTATACCCGGACACAAGGACCGGGGTGAGTGAATCCACACTGCCGGAATCTTCCGGCGTCAGCAGTTCCGGTATTCCCGGCGGATCATTGGTTTCACTGACCAGGAATGATCCGTGGGTCCACAGAGAATAGGCCGTGCCGTCATAGGCCCTGGCCCGCCAGTAATAAGTCTGGTTTTCCACAAGGGTTTCAGTGACGGTCCAGGGAACCATATTACCCGATTCCGGAAGGCCGCTTTCACGTTCCACAAGGGCGGTGTACCCTTCGTCAGAGAAAAGCTCAAATTCATAGGTTAATGTGTCCCCGTCAGCGTCTGTGCTGCAAAGAACGGACAATTCCGGATAAAGGGAAGATACAACCCCGTCAACTTCAGGGGCATTGACAACCGGAACGCTGGGGGCGTTTTCGGTTCCGGTGGGATTGGTGCCGTTTAAAAATTCATCCAGATCTGAAATGCCGTCACCGTCAAAGTCGCCGGTGCCGTCCCGGTCCAGGGTGCCGAAATGTTCCTCCTCCCAGTCATCGTCCATGCCGTCACAGTCTATATCATTGACAGGGCAGATGGTCAGGGTGGCGGTCTGGGAGTCGGTCAGGGCTCCGTCCGAGGCCTTGAACTTGATGGCATAGGATCCGGCCTGGCCGGCGGCCGGGGTCCACATAAAAAGACCTGTGCCGTCGCCGTTGTCTTCAAAGGATGCCCCTGCCGGTAAGGATGAGGTGGAAAGGGCGGGAATCGTCCCGTTGGCATCACTTGCCTCAACAATAAAGTTGAGCTGTTCTTCTTCGCTGCGCTGCCGGTCAGGGATATACTGCAGGACCGGGGCGGTGGCAAGGACCGACGCATCTTCAAATACAATGGTGTAGGTCCCCGGGGTGTTCACATCAAACAGATAAACATAGCAGTCCCAGGGGTCATCCTTTTCTCTGGTTTTATAGAGCCAGACATTGTCTTCGGATATGGCTTTGCCGTCGGAACGGGTGGCGGACAGGATCACCTTCTCATCGGAGAAAGGGTCCTCAAGCTTGACCACCATGGGGCCGGTGGTGGCCGGCACGGTCAGGGTATAGGTGGCCTGGGTGCCTGAGGTGCTGCTTTTTACCAGTGTGGCGGATGCACTCCGGTCGGTGACGCCGGTATTCACATTGTCTGATTCATAGACAGTGTATGCGGTCCCGTCCAGGGCCAGAAAATCCCGGATCTCGTCACGGCCGGGCAGGTCCACCAGCACATCATGGACCAGAAAATGGGTGTTCACCGAATCGATCAAAGAGGTCAGCTCCCCGCCCAGCTCGTCGGAATGGGTAAACTCGGCGGTAAACTCCACAAACTTGCCGTAAAGGGAACAGGTCATGAGCCATCGGGCAGTACCGGCCTCATTGGGCCCAATGTCCCCAAAGTCCACCAGAAGGCTTGCGGTCTCCGCTTCCCCGTTCACCTCGCTGCCCTGGATAAAAAAGTTGATCAAAAGCCCCTGCTCGTTTTCCACGATCTTGGGCTGGGCCGATTCGATTTTCAGAGACCTGGCCGCACCGTCTCCCTGGTTGCTTACCCTCACCCCCAACGAAAAGGGGATTTCTTCTTCTATTTCGGTGGTAAAGGGATCATCCCCGTATACGTCGTTGGGAATGAAATAATCCAGCACCAGATCCGGCATGGGCTTGACATAGATATAGTCCGGCGAAACTTCAGTGACATGCTCTTGCCCGCCAATGGTATAGATCAGCCGAGCCCCCACATAGTAAAGGGTGCCGGACTCAAGGCCGTTGCTGGCCCCCTGGGCCGGGATGATCAGCCAGTGGATATCGGCCACGGTGTCGGGTTCCACAACGCCGTCCCCGTTAACGTCGTCAATGTTGCTCATGGTATCGATCCGGATGAAAAACAGGGCGTCGGTATTGCTCGAATCCGATGAGGCCAGGACATTGGTGCCCTCTTCATCGGCAAAGGAGACTTGGATCTCCACATCTTCCAAAGCGACATGGGTCAGCCCGTTGGTAATTTTCATGTGGGCATCAAAGGCCTGGCGTTCCAGGGTCAGTTCCTGCTCAATCTGGATTTTAACCCGGGCGCATACGGTCTCGTCGGCCATGGCAGACAAGGGAATCCATAACCCCATGAAAAAGAGCATCATCAGGGCCGGACTCAGGACGGAATATTTGGATTTTTTCATTGTTTTTCCCTTGATCAATTTAAAATGAAACACTGGCACAGCCTCCGGCAGAGCAGGATGGCCCCTTGGTAATGGCGTCGGTCATTCCAAGGGAAACCCCCACGGTTTTACACCCATATGCAAATTTGCCGGACGGAAACGACTTGACGGTATAGCTGACTGAACACGTAATTCCAAACCCGCTGCACGAGGCTTTCAGGCTGGCGGACCATTCGGGACTGGTGGGACAGCATTTGGTCCCTTCAACCTTACCGATTTTTTTCAGTGAGGGCAGCGATACCCCTATGCATCCGTGTATACACGCTTCAATGGTTGTTTTCCATTCCATCTGCTTGGTGTCACAGTTACAGCAGCGGGTGAATTGAAGTTTTCCTGAAATTTTAATGCCCGCCGG
Source organism: uncultured Desulfospira sp. (assembly GCA_963663165.1). GTDB lineage: Bacteria > Desulfobacterota > Desulfobacteria > Desulfobacterales > Desulfobacteraceae > Desulfospira. Next base: position 4,532,663 of record OY760175.1, read on the forward strand.
TGCAATGGGGCCAAGGGGGATACAGCCAAGAGATCCTTTGACCCCGCCGGAAAAGCTGAATGTCCCAAAAGGATCAATCTTGTTGACGGGGTTGGCATCGGCATATAGATAATAGTTGATATCAACATCGGAAAAAGAGCCTGCACAGGACTTCCCGGTCAGGTGTTCGCCGGCATCGGGACGGTTTCCCATGCCAATGGGGTCGGTTTCCAGGTACCGGCCTGTGTCGGGGTCATAATACCTGGCATAGTTGTAGTGCAGGCCCGATTCTTCATCAAAATACTGGCCCGGCAGCCGTAAATTGCTGACGATGGTCGACCCTTCATCAACACTGGCCTTTCCATATTCATCATAAACCGCTGACCACACAACGGCGCCGGCCATATCGGTTATTTTCACCGGTTTTTTGACGGTGTCGTTGTGGTAAAAATAATAGGCGGCGCCGATTTTGACAAACACCGGATCAATGGAGCCTTTGGCCCCGGGCACATACCCATAGGACTTAAGGATTTCTCCCTTATCGTTATATTCTGCCGTAAGGCCTTCATCGGCATAGCCAAAATAGGTTGTTTCATCGTCCACCGTTTTGCTGATACGCCGCCCAAAGGGATCATAGCTATAAGCGGCCATCACCCCTTGTAGATCCGAGGTGATCTGAACCAGCCGGTTTTCAAAATCATAGGTGTATTCAAAGGTCTCGGTACCGGTTGTTTTGGTGGCCATATTGCCGTCGGCATCATAGGTGACGGTGGTATCGGCATAAGCCGTCAGCTGATCGTTATCATTATATTCCCAGTCCCCGGTGGTTCCGGTTTGTGACAGTCTGTTGCCCATGGGGTCAAGGGTATAGCTGATGGTTTCACCGGAAGGTCTGGTGGCGGATACCAGGTGGTACTGGTCATCATAATTATAAGCGGTGGTCCCGGTGGACGTAGAAATTGAGGTGATATTGAGTTCCTGGTCATATTCAAAACTTTGATTCATGACCGGGTTTTCCCCCGGATCTTTGACGGCAATGCCCGTGGTCCGGTAGAAGGTGTCGTATTCAAATTCTTTTCGGGTGCCCCCGGGCAGCAGGACGGTGTTGGGGCTGGTCCACTCATAGTCGTTGTAGGAAATGGTGCCGGCTCCCGGAATGGTGATGGACTCAATTCTGTTGTCCTGGGTATAGGTATATCCATAAGCGGTGCCATCCGGGCCGGTATACCCTTTTTTTAATCCATTGCCGTAATAGTCGTACTGATAGGTGGTTGAAAATGCCCCGTAATTAACCGTTTCACTGATTTTCCGATGGGATTGATCGTATTCGTAATGGACACTGATCTGTCCATCGGTGTAATCCGTCAGCTGGCCGGCCTTATTATAGGAAAGGGTAAGGGTTTTTTCCGGGGTGCCGGCACTGCTGTTTTCATAATACCGGACTTTTACGGGTTTGTTGACGGCATTATAGTCATATTCAGCCACCTGTCCCCGGGCGTTGGTTTTGCGGGCAAGATTGCCGTTGGCATCATATTCATAGGTCGTTGTCTTTTCATCGGGTCTGATTTCTGCCGTCATCCGGTTGTTCCGGTCATATTGGAACCGGGTCACATGGCCATTGGCGTCGGTTAAGCTGATCAGGTTCTTTCGGTCATCATAGGCGTACTCGATACGGCTGCCGTCGGGCCGGACCTCCGCGACTTTCCGGCCCACACCATTGTATTCGTAGGCTGTGGTCAGTCCGTTCTGGTCGGTCACCGCTGAGATACTGTCCATATCATTGTATTCGGTGAGCCGTTCACGCAGCGTTTCCCCCTCTTCGGACTTATAGATATCTTCTATTTTTCGTCCAAGGCTGTCATACACCTGATGCAGCAGCAGATGGGGATACCGGATCAGGGAGGGTTCCCCGGTGCTGCCGGCGGAACAGGAAGAACACCCCACCGCCGATTCTTCATCATATTCGTATGTCACCTGTTTTCCCGCTGAATTGCTCTTGGAGATCAAACGGCCAAGCTTGTCATACTCATAGGTGAGATATCGTCCTTCAGGATCCGTATCCTGAAGCACTTTGCCTTCAAAATTGAGCTCATAGACCGTGGTCTGACCTGAAGGATTGGTCTGCCGGATCAACCGGTCCTTACCATCAAAAGCGTACTCATATTCCCCTCCCATGGCATCGGTCTGTTTTATTTGGTTGCCCACGGCATCATATTCATAGGTGACGGTGTTCCCTAAGGGATCGGTTTCCTCAAGGATGCTGCCGTCAACATCATACACATAGGTCCATGTGCCCCCCAGGGGATCTTCCCGGGTCAGGGGCATCCCTAAACTGTTATAGGTGTAACGGGTCGTATGGCCTTCCGGATCCGTAATGGAGGCCATGTTCCCGTATTCATCATATGTCATTACGGTGAGGCTCTCCAGGGTGTTGTCATCTCCCAGAATCCTTTGGGTCAGCTGGTTTCCGTCGCTGTCATAGGTGAACTGGTAGGTGATTTCATCATCTGTCCCCGGGGCCAGAATTCTCTGGGTGATATTGCCGTGATCATCGTATTCATAGGTGGCGACGGTTCCGTTTCTCTCCGTCCGTTTGACTTTGAGTTTGGTGTCCGGGTCATATTCGGTCTCTTCTGTTGACCCGTCCGGATAGGTCTTTTTAATTAACTGGTTCCATTCGTCAAATTCATAGGTCGTTGTATGGCCCCGTTCATCGGTTTTATACCGTTTCCGGTTCTCATACACACTCTCTTCCATGGTGGTGCCGTTCAGGTCCACACGGGTCACCCGGCCAAGCTCATCGTACCAGGTCTCTTTTATCCGGCCGTTGGGGTAGGTGATCATGTTGTACAGTTCGCTTTGGGAATCGCCCTGGGCGTAACTGTATTCTGTCCGGTTGCCGTTGGGGTCAATGATGGCGGAAATCCATCCAAAGGAGTTGTACTCCATTTGTGTGGTTCGCCCGGCCTGATCGGTCTTGGAGGTCATCCGCCCGTCAGAATCATAAGTGTAGTAGAACTCATTTCCCAAAAGGTCCGTGACCGTGGTCAATTGCCCGCTGGTGTACTGATAGGAGACCTGGCGGCCGTCACCGTCTCGGACCAGCAGGACCCGGCCGTCCGGGTCATATTCATACCAGAGAACCGTATCCCCGAGACTGTCAACGATATGGACAAGAAGATCGGGATCATCCTCATCATAAACATAAGAGAAGCTGGTTCTGTCCTGGCTTCCCCTGGACAGGATTTTGCCGTCAAGATCATAACGGATCCAGCTGCCGACCTTGTCTTTCCATAAATAGCCCTCGTCATCTCTGGTGATGGTTTTAACCTTGTCATAGGTGTAAACCGTTCCGGCCGTGTCGGACTTTTCGTAATCCACCCCGTCTTTGGTAATGCTTTCCGGTACCGAGGCGTCCACATCATAATTAAACTCAAGCCCCATGCCGGTATCACTGAAATGCCAGGTTTGATCATAGTAATACCGGTGCACGGACAGGGTGTCCCCCGGGATTTTCAGGGACATGTCGGCAACATCATCTTCATATTCGCCGTTCATCAGGTCAACGTAACTTCCAACCATCTCCCGTGCCCTGGTTTTACAGCACTCGTCGGTCACCTCGCACACCGCAACCGGTGTACAGACCACACCGTCGGGAATGGAATCCGACGGGGTGTATCCACTGCCGCTGGAGCCGGTAAAGAGTCTGCCGGAAACACCTCCCCACCAGCCCCCGGAGCCTGACCCGGTGCTCCCCCCGGTGCCGGTGCTGCCGGTGCCGGTACTGCTGCCGGAGCCCACACCGCCGATGCCGTCATCACCGGAGCAGTCCCCCATAGCATGGGTAAAGACAACACACCGGACATCTTCATAGCTGGTCCCATTGGAACAGACGTACAGATACCAGAGGCAGGTGGATTTCGTATAGGTAAAACAACTGCCGCCGGCGCCTTCATCCTCGCCGCTTAAGCTGGAAAGGCAGGTCACCCGGTAGGGAACGGTAATGGATTCTTTGGCACCGATGCTTTCCGGTATACTGGCTAAAAATTCATACTTGAAGTACTGGTCGGATTCGGGCAGGGCAAATTCAATTTCATCGGCCCGGATAAGGCCGTAGTTGGTAAACCGGATCTCCCCTAACAGCACATCCCCGGGTTCCATGTCCGGCAACGTGATGGACGCCGGGTCTGCAATCACCACAGCGGCCGGGACGTCGGTCTCATAGGTGGCGGAAAGCACAATCTCGTACTTGTCTTCAATGGTGGTTTCGGTCACCGTCCACTCCACCGATACCAGATTGTAGGACATGAACACGTCTTCCGTAACCGTGATCCCCGGCTTGATCCAGACCCTGCCGGTGACCTGGTCATGGTTGTCGGCAGTCAGGTAGTATTTATACCGTCCCGTGGGCAGGTCTGATAACAAAATCTCCCCGTATTCGTCGGTGCTCCCGCTGTAGGAGATGCTCGTGACCGTCTCATTTTGAAAGGTCAGGGCCGCACCGGAAAGTCCCTGGATCATCTCGCCGGTTTCAGCGTCAATGGTGGCGGTGTAGATATCCGATACCTTGAACAGCACGTTGCCGATGCCGGAACCGGTCACGGCCGCATGGACAAGAATGTTGGCGGTATCGCAGTTGGAACCGGCCACCTGGATGTAAAAGTCATATTCCCCTTCCTCAACCGTATCTTCGGTGGGGTAAAACATCAGTGTGAGTTCAACACTCTCCCCGACGTCAATGGACCCCTGGTCTGAGGGCAGGTTCAGCACCACCCAGTCCGGGGCGGCGGTTCCGTCGGTATTGATCAGTTCCACAGACAGGTCCGCAAGTTCAGAAAAGCCCTTGTTTTCAAGGGTCAGGGTTTCGGAAGCACTGTCATCCAGGGCCAGGCCGGTCTCCACATAGCTTGGTGAGTAGGAAAGGACAGGGCCTGCGTCGGAACTGTCCGGTTCAACACACTTGATGTTGACGGTAAGGGTTCCGATGCCCTCATCAGCGGTTTCATCACTGACCAGGCGCAGCACAACGGTATCATCCTCATCGGCCGTATTGTCGGCCCATACCGTGACGGTCATGGTTTGGGTGCCACCGGCCCCAAGGCTTGATACCACCTCTCCCGTATCCACATGAATGCCCGTGGGCAGGGTCTGTCCGTCCTGATCCGATGCATCATAGACAAACTCAAGGTGGGTGGCCTGGGCCGCATTGCCGGCGGTAACCGTGACCGGTATGTCGTACTCATAATTTCTCAGGGCGGTGAGGTTGTAGGTGGCCGGTGTAAAATTGATGGCCGTGCTGCCCTGTTCAATGATGGAAAAACGGGCCTGCACCGGCCGGTCGCTGAGATCCGGGTGAACGGCACAGACCTGATATTCCCCGTACACGCCGTCTATGGGGTCAAAGGCATAGGAAAAACTGCCGTCACTGACGGTGTACACATCAATGATTTTTTCAAATCCGTTAATGGTGATGACCAGGGTTAAAGGCACTTGGGCCAGGGGTTCACCGTCATTGCGGTCCACGGCCCGGCCCGTGATTTCAATGTCCTCGTCTCCATAGGACTCTTTGGGGGCCACACTCAAGATCTCGCCGTAATAGGCCGTATCGATCAGGGTGATCTCCCTGCTGGTCTTAACCCCTTCCATTTCCACCTGCTGGGCGTCCCCGATACTGTAATAAATGCTGCTGATCTCAAGAATCAGTGACAGTTCATCGGGGGCACCGGACGGGACCCCAATACTCATGGCCTTGGATTCAAAGGTGCTGCCGGCATCAATCCGGGCAACCGTAAGGCCGTTGGAAAGACAGACCACGTTGCCGCCAAAGGTCTGGGTGTAAGATCCCGTGGCAAGAGTATTGCCGTCTTGGTCGGTCAGATACAGGGTGATGTCGGCTGATGCACTGCCACCGGATTGGGCCGTAACGATTTCAATCTGCTCATCTCCGGTGTTTTCCAGGGTAAAGACGATCTCTCCTGAAGTGCCCCGGACAAACTCGTCATTGGTAAAGGAAAGCTTGAGCATGCCGGTGCCCACTTCGATCTCAGCGTTGGTTTCAATGAGCACCGTTTCGCCGTCATTGGGCTCAATTTCAATGACGGTTTTAAGGGCTGCCGTGTCCGGCAGATCACTGTATCCGCCGATCACCACGGACACGGTTCTCGATTCTCCGGCACCCAGGTCAAAGGCCTCTGAAACGTGTTCATAGCTTTCCACGGTTACCCGTAACACGGCATCTTCCACGACCGAAGTGCCGCTGTTGGTCACGGTATAAGAAAGGCGGTTCATAAGCCCCCGCTTAAGACCGGCACCTTCGGGCAGCGCCGCAATCAACGCAGGCAGGACTATGCTTCGGCCAAGACTTTCCTCATTGTTGTTGTCCACGGCAATGACCGTGTAACGCCGGTCATTTTTGTCGTATCCGCTGTCCGTATAGGTGGACTCGGTCAACTGTCCGGTGTTCAGCCGGGTGAGGCTGTCCTTTGCACCCAGGTAAATATTGAACCCGGAAATGGTGGACCCCGAATGGGCCCAGGTAATCACCGGGTTCTCTTCATCCACCCGGGTCACGGTTAAATCGTTCACCGGCAGCAGGTCAAAGTTAAGATAAGGACTGTTGGACGGGGCTGATTCGTTGCCCACGGCATCAACGGCGGTGACCGCATAACGGTGACAGGTATCCGACGGGTTGGTATCCATGGCCGTGACATCTTCAATACCGGTCCGTATGGGGGTCAGCCCTTCCACGGAAGTGATTTCGACCGTATCGGCCCGGTATAGGGAATAGGTGACGGCTTCGGTATAGGCCGGGGCCGTCCAGGCGGACTGGATGCCCTGGGCGGTGAGTTCAAGGGCCAGATCCGTGGGGGCCCCCGGAGCCGTAGCGTCGGATTCAACCTCAATGGAGGCACTTTTGCCGCTTTCAGCCGTCTGGCCATTTTCATTTCTAAGGCTTGCCACGGCATAGGTATAGGTGCCGTCCAGGCCGGGGTTGTCCGTATATTCAGTGTCCGCTTCCAGGGTGACCAAAAGGGTTAAGCCAGATTCTCCCGGTGCCTGCCGGTAGAGCACATAGCCGGATGCCAGGTCAACCTCATCCCAGGAAAGTTTGATGTCGCCTGCAGCCAGGGATGTCCCGGAAAGATTTGTCGGGGCATCCAGCGGGGGCAGGTCTCCCTGGTAGATCTGGAAGGCGTTGTCTGCGGTAATTTCATCGGAAGAGTTGTCCAGATCATCCACGGCGGAATAGATAAATTCAAGGGTCTGGGCCCCGGTCAGGCCGGCATCACCGGGCAGGGTAAACACGGCCTGGAAGGATTGGGCATGGCCGTCTTGGGTCTCTATAAGACTGATGTCGGTAATCGCAATGGCGGTCCCATCTCCCCCTGAGAGCAGATAAGAGAGGACAGGTGTCTCACCGTCTTTGACCTCCTCATCAAGGCCCAGGACCACGGTCAGCTCAACCGGTTCGGTTTCGTCGTTCTTTACAGGTGAGTCCGGTTCCATCCGGATGTCGATAAGAGACGGGCCTTCAGTGTCAATTTCCACGGACCCGCCTGAAGATATGGTATCCCCCCGGTTCCCGGCGTCATCCCTTGCCGAGAATACGGCATAGGCCGTCCCTGTGGGCGCGCTGGATTCAATGACAAACAACCCGGTGTAGACCAGATCCGATGCCTGATCCAGATCGATGGTCATGGGGGTGGCCCCCAGGGGATTGATGCTCAAAAAGGGCGTGGCGGCAAGGGGTTCACTCACGGTCAGGGTCAGGTAAACCATCCCCGGTCCCATGCGGCCGGTATCTGAATCATATGCCCCCTGGGGAGCGTATTCAATGGACACCGCCTGGGGCGCTGCCCGGTCGGATGTCCCGGCAGCCAGGGCGGACAAGGCGCTTTCATTTCCGGCATAATCCACGGCCGTGACGCCATAGTAATACTGTCCATCCTCATCGGGAAGGTCTGTCAGGGCGGTTGCCGTGATCAGATTCGTGTTAAGGACTTGCGCCCCGCCGGTTGTTTCAAAGGATGCCGTCGACCGGTACAGGTTATACCCTTCAACGGTGCTGTTAAGGGGCTTGAGCCAGCTCAATACCACGGTGCCCGATGTGCCGGAGGAAGCCTCCAGGTGGGTGGGGCTGTCCGGGATGTCCGTATCCAGGGTGACGGTGACCGCCGTACTTAAAGGCCCTTCTCCTGCCCTGTTCCGGGCTTTCACCTGGATGCTGTTCTCTCCTTCTGACAGGACGGCCTCAAGGCTGAAGCTTCCGTTCGCTCCTGCCGCAGTCCAGCTGCCGGTTTCAGCCCCGTTCAGGTAAACCATAACATCGGCAAGGGCCTGGGCCGTTCCCGATATGGTAATGGATGGGTCATTGACCAGTTCGCCGCTGGCCGGCGCGGTAATTACCGGTGCCGGGGGCAGCGGCAGGGCCACGGTGACGGTGGTGGAGACCGTGGTGGTGTTCCCTAAAGTGTCGTAGGCCGTAATCTGGATGGTAAACGAGCCGTCATCAGCGGTAAGGATGTCCCATTGGCATGTGTAATTTGATCCGCTGGTGTCGGAAAACACGGTCCCGTTGATCAGGAACTCAACCCGGGATACCCCGCTTTCATCGGATGCATTGCAATTGATGGTGGCTGTACTGTCCACTGTCATGCCGCTGGTAAGGGGTTCGCCGTTCAATGTGATGTTGGAAATCACAGGGCCAAAGGAATCCATCCGGGGGGTGGCCGGAACGGCTGTTACGCCATTCTGGTCCTCGCCGCCGGACAGGTTCACCGTTGTCACGGTAAAATAGTAAGTTGTGCCGTTGGCAAGTCCAGCGATGCTTGCCGATGTGCCGGCCGTGGTCAGCACCGGCGACATGCCCTCAACACTGTCGAAACTTCCGGTGCTCTTGTAAATACGGTAAATTTTAACGTATTCCGATGGTTGTGCCGCACTCCAGGAAAGGGTGATCCGGCCGTTGAGTTCTTCAATGGTGTGAATACTTGGGTTTTCCATAACCGTGTAGGCGGTCACGGATGCCCCCGAACTTTCATTGCCGCTGGTATCTACGGCCGTGATTTTAAATGAATAGGCCGTAGAAGACGCAAGGCCGGTTGCTTCATATTGATTTTCATTTTTGGAAAGGGTTACGGCCTCGCCATTGTTGAAATAGATCAGGTAATGGGAAAGGTCTCCCGTGGTATCAGCGGAGTGATCCCAGGTAAAGGCCAGGCTGTCGGAACCGCTTTTGACCGAAATATTGGTTACATCTTCAGGGGCATTCTGGATGATAAAGGAACGAACCGCCGGGGTGGCGTCTTCATTGCCCGAATCATCTTTTGTCTTGACCCTGAACACATGCTCCCCGTCGGCAAGGCCGGTATATTGAATACTGGTATCCGTTGAATATGCCGTCCAGTCATTATCATCCAGCTGGGTGGCATAGGTCAGCAGCCACTGGACATTATCTTCCCCTGACCAGCTAAAGCCTGCCGTGTTGGTGTACAGAATTTCCCCATCGGCAGGGCCGGAGGAAATGGTGGTTTCCGGCGGGTCCGTATCCAGCAGGGTTGAAAACGAGGTTTCATCAGAATAATCGGTCCAGCTGCCCCGGCTGTCCAGGTAGCGGACCTGCCAGTAATAGGTCGTGTCAAGGGCCAGGGTCCCGTAGGAGAGGGTGATGGCGGTCAGGTCCGTGGCGGTCTCTTTAAAAAAGACAGGGTCGTCATAAGAACCGTCAGCTGAACGGACCTGCCATTGGGTGGAGGTGTGGGTATCCTCCGGGTCCGCATCCTGGAACGTAGATGCCGTCAGGGTCACGTTGGGGTTAATATCTTCGTCCCCGTCTGCCGGGGTTAAATTTACAGGCGGGTCTGCCCGGTTGTTTTCAAAGGTAATGGTGATGGTATCTGCAGGACTTTCATTGCCGGACCCATCCAGGCTGGTGACGGTGAAAACATGGTCGCCAATGGAAAGCTCGGCCTCATAGGACCAGGTGGTGCCGCCCGGAGTATAGATGACGCCCTCTTCAGAGCCATTGACCAGGATGGCCGCTGCATCTTCCGTGCAGGTGCCTTCCAGAACAAAGGAGGCCGACTGAACGGTCATGTCGCCGCCGGCATTGGTGGTAATGGCCGGGGCCCCGGCCGGTGTGGTATCAAGGGTAATGATGATCAGGGTCCTGCCGCTGGGGGTATCGGTCCCGTCTAAGGCCTGGACGTAAATATAGTTGTGCCCTTCTGCCAGTGAAACAGCCGCTTGCCAGGTTGTTTCACCGGATAAATAGGTCACATTGTCTTCTGTATCGTTAACCAGAATCCGGGCCGTTTCTGAAGGGCAGGTCCCTTCCAGTACTATATTTGCGTCACTGGTGGTAAAATCAATACCGGTATTGGTGGTAATGATGGGATTGGCATACCCCGGGATATAGATGGTGCCGTCTTCGCCGGTTTCATTTCCGTTGGCACCTGAGACCGTCACATGTTCAAGAATCTCATCGCCGGGGGAAAGGGTAAAATAATTGAGGGCGATCCTTCCGCCGGCCCCGCCGCCACCGCTGTAGTATCCGGTGCCGCCATTGGCTGAGATATACCCTGATCCGGTAATGCCCCAGGCCGTGATGTAAATGGAACCACCGGAGCCCCCGCCGGTATACCCGTATCCATTATAGCCGTTGGCCCCGTTGGCCAGGATATTTCCATTCAGGTTGACGGTCCCGCCGACGGTCAGCCTGAGGGCGCCGCCGCCGGCACCGCCGTCACGGTCGTAATAGGTGTTGTTGCCGCCGCCGCTGCCCAAAGTGGTCGGTTCAACATTGTCGCCATAACTCGGGCCGCCGTCGGCATATCGCCCGCTGCCGCCCTGTCCGCCGTGTCCGGCACCACCGGTGCCGGAAGAACCGGCATAATCATCTCCCTGGCCCGGGCCTTCTCCGCCGGCATATCCTTTTTCACTGACATCAATGCTGGCGCCTGATTCAATATTGATATCCCCGGTTACAGTCAGGTTTAAGGTGTATTCCTGATCACTTTCGTTGGCGCGGTGGGAAAGCGTGGTATCTTCGCTGATTGTCAGGGTTGTCATGGAAATCGAGCCGGTCTGCTCCAAAGAAATCTTACAGCGGCCCCGGACGATTATCTCGCCATAGTCACCGGAGACGGGCGTTATTCCGCTGGTCATATCGTTGGCCAGGAGTAAATCCGACAGGCTGTTTTTTGATGATTTTAGGTAGATGGTGCCTGCTCCGCCGTTTTTATACCCGGACCTGCCATAAGCGGACATGACAATTTGAGAGTCAAGGGTATCGTAGTAAACGGCAATCCTTCCGCCGGCCCCGCCGCCGCCGCTGTAGTAGCCGGTGCCGCCATTGGCTGAGATATACCCTGATCCGGTAATGCCCCCGGCCGTGATGTAAACGGAACCGCCGGCTCCCCCGCCGGTATACCCGTATCCGCTATAGCCGTTGGCCCCGTTGGCCAGGATATTTCCATTCAGGTTGAGGGTTCCGCCTACGGTCAGTTTGACAGCCCCGCCGCCGGCACCGCCGTCACGGTCGTAATAGGTGTTGTTACCGCCGCCGCTGCCAAAAGCCGTAGGTTCGGCAATATCCCCATAGCTTTGACCGGCATCGGCATATTGCCCGCTGCCGCCATGTCCACCGTGTCCGGCACCACCGGTACCGGAAGAACCGGCATAATCATTTCCCTGGCCCGGGCCTTCTCCACCGGCATAACCCTTCTCGCTGACATCAATACTGGAACCCGATTCAATGGTCATATCACCGGTGATGGTCAGGTTTAAAGTGTATTCCTGGTTTGTGCCGTTGGCTGGATGGCTGAGCGCTGTATTCCCGGTAATGGCCAGGGAGCCTATGGAAACAGATCCGGCAGGCTCCAGGGAAACCATACCGCCACCCTGGATACTGACGGTTTCATATGTGCCGGAAATGGGGGTTGCCCCGCTGGTGATCCCATTGTTGGCAATTTGTAACTCTGAACTATTATCTTGTAGTGATTTCAGGTAAATGGTGCCGGTACCGCCACTTTCATTGCCGGTTGTTCCATAAGCAGATATATCGACGGTGTCGTCAAGGCTGGTATAATAAACGGCAATCCTTCCGCCGGCCCCACCGCCGCCGCTGTAGTAGCCGGTGCCGCCATTGGCTGAGATATACCCTGATCCGGTAATGCCCCCGGCCGTGATGTAAACGGAACCGCCGGCTCCCCCGCCGGTATACCCGTATCCGCTATAGCCGTTGGCCCCGTTGGCCAGGATATTTCCATTCAGGTTGAGGGTTCCGCCTACGGTCAGTTTGACAGCCCCGCCGCCGGAACCGCCGTCATGGTCGTAATAGGTGTTGTTACCGCCGCCGCTGCCGATAGTCGTGGGTTCGGCAATGTCCCCATAGCTTTGACCGGCATCGGCATATTGCCCGCTGCCGCCATGTCCACCGTGTCCGGCACCACCGGTACCGGAAGAACCGGCATAATCATTTCCCTGGCCCGGGCCTTCTCCGCCGGCATATCCTTTTCCACTGACATCAATGCTGGAGCCTGATTCAATGGTAATATTGCCGGTGACAGTCAGGTCTAACGTGTATGCCTGGTCGGTGCTGTTAGGCCTATGGGTGACCGCCGTCTCTCCGGTGATGGTCAGCGATGCCATGGAAACGGATCCGGTCTGTTCCAGAGCCATTTCCCCGCCGCCCCGGATGACGACCTCTCCATATTCACCGGAAATTGGGGTGGTACTTGAGGTGTTGCCGTTGTTGTCAAGGTACAGGCTGCCGTTGCTGCTGTCCGACGATTTCAGGTAAATGGTGCCGATTCCGCCGTATTCATATCCCGATCCGCCATATGCGGACATGGTGATATTGGGATCAAGGGCGCCATAGTACACTGCGATCCGGCCGCCAGCCCCGCCGCCTGCAACATTGCTGTATCCATTCCCGCCATGAGCCGTAACCGAACCGGAGCCTGTAACTGTCCCGGCAGTCAGATAGACTGAGCCGCCGGCCCCGCCGCCGGCATAGTATTCCCCATTTCCCCCGTCAGCCAGAATGTCACCATTGAGGATGAATACGCCATTAACAGTCAGTTTTAAAGCCCCGCCGCCGGAACCCCCATTATAATTGTCTCTGTTGCCGCCGCCGCTTCCTATGGTGACCGGTTCTGCCAGGCTCCCGTAGCTTCCTCCGCCGTCGGCATAATTGGAAGAACCGCCATTGCCGCCATGGCCGGCCCCGCCCGGATAATTTGAGGCGTTTTCCCCCTGGCCTGTGCCCTCTCCTCCGGTATACCCCCTGGAACTGACATCGATGCTTGAACCCTCTTCAATCTCCATATTGCCGGTAACGGTGAGGTCCAGGGTGTAGGTCTGGTCCGTATCGTTGGCCGGGTGGGTTAATTTTGTATTTTCACTGATTAAAAGAGAGGTCATGGAAACCGGATCGGTCTGGAGCAGGGATAGGGTTCCGCCGCCGCGGATGGTCACGGTTTCGTAAGTGCCTGAAACCGGCGTCACCCCGATGGTGTATTTATTGGTTAAAAGAAGCAGTTCTGAACTATTGGTTTCAGAGGATTTCAGGTAAATGGTGCCGGTTCCGCCGTATTCATATCCGGATCCGCCGTATGCGGACATGTCGATAGTGGCATCAAGGGAGCCATAGTACACCGCGATCCTTCCGCCGGCCCCGCCGCCTGCAACATTGCTGTATCCATTCCCGCCATGAGCCGTAATCGAACCGGAGCCTGTAACTGTCCCGGCAGCCAGATAGACTGAGCCGCCGGCCCCGCCGCCGGCATAGTATTCCCCATTTCCCCCGTCAGCCAGAATGTCACCATTGAGGGTGAATACGCCATTAACGGTAAGTTTTAAAGCCCCGCCGCCGGAACCTCCGTTATAACTATCTCTGTTGCCGCCCCCGCTTCCTATGGTGACCGGTTCTGCCGGGCTCCCGTAACTTTCTCCGCGGCCGGTATACATGGCGCGGCCGCCATTACCGCCATGGCCGGCCCCGCCCGCGTAATTGGTTGAGTCTTCCCCCTGGCCTTCGCCCTCTCCTCCGGTATATCCCCTGGAACTGACATCGATGCTTGAGCCCTCTTCAATCTGCATATTGCCGGTAACGGTGAGGTCCAGGGTGTAGGTCTGGTCCGTATCGTTGGCCGGGTGGGTTAATTTTGTATTTTCACTGATTAAAAGAGAGGTCATGGAAACCGGATCGGTCTGGAGCAGGGATAGGGTTCCGCCGCCGCGGATGGTCACGGTTTCGTAAGTGCCTGAAACCGGCGTCACCCCGATGGTGTATTTATTGGTTAAAAGAAGCAGTTCTGAACTATTGGTTTCAGAGGATTTCAGGTAAATGGTGCCGGTTCCGCCGTATTCATATCCGGATCCGCCGTATGCCGACATGTCGATAGTGGCATCAAGGGAGCTATAGTACACCGCGATCCTTCCGCCGGCCCCGCCGCCTGCAACATTGCTGTATCCATTCCCGCCATGAGCCGTAATCGAACCGAATCCCGTAATGGTTCCGGCAATAAGGTAGACGGAACCGCCGGAACCACCGCCGGCATAGTAGCTTCCATTTCCCCCGTCAGCAAGTATGTCACCGTTGAGGGTGAATACGCCATTAACGGTCAGTTTTAAAGCCCCGCCGCCGGAACCTCCGTTATAACTGTCTCTGCTGCCGCCCCCGCTTCCTATGGTGACCGGTTCTGCCGGGCTACCGTAGCTTTCTCCACGGCCGGTATACCTGGCGCGGCCGCCATTGCCGCCATGGCCGGCCCCACCCGCGGAATTGGTTGAGTCTTCCCCCTGGCCTGTGCCCTCCCCTCCGGTATATCCCTTGGAACTGACATCGATACTTGAACCGTCTTCAATCTGCATATTGCCGGTAACGGTGAGGTCCAGGACGTAGGTCTGGTCTGAGTTGTTGGCGGGATGGGTCACCTGTGTATTTTCACTGATTAAAAGAGAGACCATGGACACCGGATCGGTCTGCATTAAGGCGATGGTGCCGCCGCCGCGGATGGTCACGGTTTCATAGGTGCCTGAAACCGGTGTTACCCCGCTGGTGTTGCCGTTGTTTAAAATAAGCAGTTCTGAAAGATCACTTCCGGATGCCTTCAGGTAAATGGTGCCTGGTCCGCCGCATTCATATCCTGACCCGCCAAAAGCCGACATGCCGACAGTGGCATCAAGGGTGCCATAATAAACTGCGATCCTTCCGCCGGCCCCGCCGCCGCCCGCTCCGTTTCCGCCGTTTCCGCCGTCAGCCGAAACCGAACCGGATCCTGTAATGGTTTCGGCCGTAAGGTAGACGGAACCGCCGGCCCCGCCTCCCGAATATGTGCCTGCGTATGCGCCATTTGCAAGAATATCGCCATTCAGGGTTAAGGTGCCGTTAACCGTAAGTTTCAATGCCCCGCCGCCGGAACCACCGTTATAATTGTCTCTGTTGCCGCCGCCGCTTCCCAAGGTTACCGGCTCAGTCACGTTGCCATACCCCTGTCCACCGGCGGCGGAGATGGAGCTCCCGCCGTTTCCGCCGTGCCCGGCACCACCCGCATAATTGCTTGCGTCTTCACCCTTGCCGGGACCGTTTCCGGCCGTATACCCTTTGCCGCTCAAATTAATGCGTGAGCCGGCTTCAATAAGGGCATCGCCTGTAATTGTAATATCAAGGGGATTGCGCAAGGCGTCATCCGGCCCCGAATGGGTAAGGACCGCATTGTTGATCAGGTTTATCTGTGTAAAACTGTGAGTGCCGTCCACTGTAAGGGTGCAGCCATCAACCGTTATGGCCTGGTTGTCGTATGATGAATCATTGGCAGCGATAGACGCGGCTGAGGAAAAGGTCGTCTCTTCTGCATCATTGACCGGTACGAAAATCATGGAGCAGGTCATCAGCAGCGTAAACCATAAGCAAAAGATGCTTAAACGGCCACGGGTTTGATTTAAATTATGTTTCCATTCAAATATAGAAGATCGATTTTTTCCGGTCGAAGCTGAAAACTGCATCCTGTGCCCTCTTTATCTCAATATCCATGTTCTGCATTCATAGTCGCCAAATTCACAAATCCGCAGGTATGTCTATTTTCAACCCCATTTTCGGCATCGCATATGGCCCAGAACTTGATCCTGCCGACGGATACCCGGATTGATGCACCGGTTTTGAATGGTGCTGCCCCGGTCCGGAACGGCATACAGATGTCGTTGACAGTGAAAATATATCTTTTAAGCGAATCCGCTCTGTCGTCAGTGGATTAGTATTTGCAAAAACTATGCCTGTGATCATGATGTTTGAAAGATCTCATTAATTCAATACGATACCTTTTTGAGCTATTATTTTGAGGATGGCGTTTTGGGAAAAAAATGTGAACTATTATGTAAAAGATTTCACAATAAGAAAAAGTTTTCCTAAAAATAGGTTTCGATAAAGGCGTGATTCGAACAGAAAATTGGATGGGGATGTTCTGTGTTCTTGATCCCAGTGCCCATGACACCCGGATGCCTTCCCCCCTATCAAAGAATATTCAAAATATATCGTAACTATTCAGCTAATGCTGAAAACTAAGCAAAACTGCCTGAAAACGACCCAAATCTTATGATCTGTAATTCGGCACCAGTTATGACCCGGGTTTTTGTCCGTGACAATTAACCGTTATTCCGCTGTGCAGCCTAGAAGAACCACAAAATACGGAAAGTCCAGGTGGTCGATCTTGTAGTCGCCGTTAAAATCAGCCTTATGATAGAGCTCAAAATTCGGATCTCCTGAGTCATATTCAATTCCGATAAGCCGGCTGAAAACAAGGATATCCTGGCCGTCCACATCATTGTCGCCGTCAAGGTCCGCATCTGAACAGGCCCCGGTGAAACGGTAGCCGAAGATGTTGGTGAACAGTTCAAGGTCTTGTTCATTAATGACGCCGTCGCTGTTAAAGTCGGCATCGGCATCAAACCCGTCATCGGCTGATGTCAGGTGAAGCAGGGACATGAGCCGGAAAAGATCGCTTCCGTCGATGTCCAGATCCCCGTCCAGGTCACCGTACCGGGGCGGATAGGGCGGTCTGCTGGAGGCATTCAGCGGATCGGTTTTGGCGTAAAATTCCTCGCCGTCAGAGTAACTGTCTTTATCCGTATCGCTGTCAAAGGGATCCGTGCCATAGGCAATTTCCAGGCCGTTGCTCAGATCGTCGTTGTCGGCATCGGCGTCTTCGGCAAATGTGGTGAACTGCCAGACCGGGCCTTGGGTTACCTGGCTATAACTGTCCGTGGCCAGGACCTGCCACCAGTAGGTGGTGCTGAACCCCTCTAATGCCAGCAGACATCCGGTATCCGGCAGATTTTCACAATTTTCATCAATGGTAAAGCTGCCGTCCTCTGTTTTGTACCGGACGGTATAGGTCACCGTATCCCCATCATCCGGGTCCCCGCCGGTCCAGGACAGGGCCAGGTCAACGGACAGACCGGTTTGCCCATCTGAAGGTGTGGGGGCTGAAGGATCTGACGGCTTATAGTTGACGGTGATGGCGCCGGCCGCGTAATCGGAAATTGTGCTGGTGTTATCGGAAATCCGGGCATACAGGTAATAGGTGCCGCCGGCAATGCCGGAGAGGTTCCAGTCATAGGTATCGCCGGATTCATCAGAATCTTCGGAAATACCGGAGATGATCAGGGTGCCGTCCTCTCCTGAATCGTCGGTGTCATAGTACAGGGAGATTTGGGCATCGGAATCCGGGTCTGTATCTTCCCATGAAATGGTGCATACAGTATCAGGCCCTTCAACCGTGATGACCTTGTCCGTATCCGGTGCAGTCAAAATGACGGTCGGCGGATCATCGGTGGTATCCTCTTTAACAAAAAATGCCTGGGCGTCGCTCCAGTCGCCTTCAATGCCGTGGGCGTCGACCAGTTTTGCCCGCCAGTAATACCAGGCGGCGTTTTCAAGTTCCCGGGAAACCGTTAAGGACAGGGTGTCTGACGATTCATCAAACGCCAGATCAGTCAGATGTTCATCCGTATACACTTCAACCATCATTTCCACGGCATCATTGTCCGGGTCTTCAACCGGATGAACCGACAATACAGGTGTTAACTGATCGGCCCAGGACAGGTTCCCCGGGTTTTTAAGCACAGGGATTCCCGGGGCATCGTTATAGGTGTTGACAAAGAATTGGCCCGCCACCCACTGGCTTGCCGATTCGCTGTCACGGGATCTGGCCCGCCAATAGTAAACCGTGTTGTCGGCCAGGTCCTGCACCTGCCATTGCACCGTATCTTCTGAAACCGTGATCTCACCGGACCCGGTCCCTACAGGGTCGCTTGCGCTGAAATTTTTTGAAGTGTCAATCTGGAAGTCATAATTTACTTCTTCCCCGTCCGGGTCGCTGACAGGGCTGACAGACAGCATAACCGATATGGTTTTTACTTCACTTCCGGTTGCCGGTGAATCAATTTCAGGTGCCGGCGGGGTATGGTTGGCGGTGTTTACGGTAAAGGAAGAGAGTTCACTGGTCACCGGGTTCCCTTCAATATCTTCAACGGTTACCTGCCAGTGGTAAGAACTGCCGTTTTCAAGATCTGCGCTAACCTGGAAGGAGACCATGCCGGATGCTTCATCCACACTGCCCTGGCCTGAATCCACTATCTCATTCTGGTCCGAATAAACCGAAAAGGTATAGGTCAGGGAATCGCCCTCCGGATCAGTGCTGAACCCGGACACAAGGACCGGAGTGAGCGAATCCACACTCCCGGATTCCTCCGGGGTCAGCAGTTCAACCGCTCCCGGCGGATCATTGGCTTCACTGACCAGAAATGATCCATGGGTCCAGAAGGAATAGGCCGTGCCGTCAAAGGCTCTTACCCGCCAATAATAGGTCTGGTCTTCCACAAGGGTTTCAGTGACGGTCCATAAAGCGATATTGCCCGATTCCGTGACACCGCTTTGACTTTCCACAGGTGTGGTGTATCCGGCGTCTGAAAAGAGTTCAAATTCATAGGTTAAAATATCGCCATCGGCATCTGTGCTGCAAAGAACCGACAGGTCCGGATTAAGTGAAGTTACAATGGTACCGGGTTCGGGTGCATTGATAACGGGAACGCTGGGGGCGTTTTCGGTTCCGGTGGGATTGGTGCCGTTTAAAAATTCATCCAGATCTGAAATGCCGTCACCGTCAAAGTCGCCGGTGCCGTCCCGGTCCAGGGTGCCGAAATGTTCCTCCTCCCACTCATCGTCCATGCCGTCACAGTCTATATCATTGACAGGGCAGATGGTCAGGGTGGCGGTCTGGGAGTCGGTCAGGGCTCCGTCCGAGGCCTTGAACTTGATGGCATAGGATCCGGCCTGGCCAATGGCCGGGATCCAGTCAAACCGGCCTATGCCCTCGCCGATAGTCGTAAATGTCGCCCCTTTGGGCAAGGCTGAGGTGGAAAGGGCCGGGATGGTACCGTTGGGATCAGTGGCCTGGACAATAAAAGAGAGCAGCTGCTCTTCAGGTTTTTGTTTGTTTTCGATGTACTGAAGCACCGGTGCCTGGTCCATCTCTTCGGGATCTTCAAACACGATGGTATAGGTGGTGTAAGAGCTGATTTGGCTGTTCTCCTCCTTTGTATAGGTAACGGGGGTGTTTACGTCAAACAGGTAAACATAATACATCCACACCTTGTCGCCCTGCTCATTGTCTTCTTTGGTCTGGTAGAGCCAGACGTTGTCCTCTGATATCGCTTTGCCGTCGGACCGGGTGGCGGACAGGATAACCTTTTCTCCGTCCAGTGGGTCAGAAAGCTTGGCCACCATGGGGCCGCTCGTGGTGGCCAATACGGTCAGGGTATAGGTGTCCCGGGTGCCGCTGGTTCCGCCTGCTGTCAGGGTGGCAGAACTGCTCCGGTCGGTTACGCCGGTGTCCAGATTATCGGATTCGTAAACGGTATAGGTGCCCCCTTCCAGGGATAGAAAATCCCGGATGTCGTCTCTGCCGGGCAGGTCCACCCATACATCATGGACCAGGAAATGGGTGTTCACCGAATCTATCAGGGAGGTCAGTTCCCCGCCCAGTTCGTCGGAATGGGTAAACTCGGCGGTAAATTCCGTAAATGTCCCGTAAAGGGAGCAGGCCATGATCCACCGGGCCGTGCCGGCCTCATTGGGCTCGATATCCCCAAAGTCCACCAGCAGGCTTGGGGTCTCTTCCTCTCCATTAACTTCGCTGCCCTGGATGTAAAAGTTGACCAGCAGCCCCTGTTTGTTGTCGATGATTTTGGGCTGGGCCGATTCTATTTTCAGGGCGTTGGCCGCGCCGGCACCGGCATTGCTGACCCTCACCCCCAACGAAAACGGGATTTCCGCTTCTATCTCACTGGTGAAGGGATCATCCCCGTAAACATCGTGGGGAATGAAATAATCCAGCACCAGGTCAGGCATGGGTTTAACATAAATATAGTCCGGATCCACCTCAGTGACATGCTCTTCCCCGCCAAGGGTATAGATCAGCCGAGCCCCCACATAGTAAAGGGTGCCGGACTCAAGGCCGTTGCTCGCCCCCTGGGCCGGGATGATCAGCCAGTGGATGTCGGCCACGGTATCGGGTTCCACGATGCCGTCCCCGTTAACGTCATCAATGTTGCTCATGGTATCGATCCGGATGAAAAATTTGGCATCGGTATTGCTCGAATCCGAAGACGCCAGCACATTCTCGCCGTCCTCATCGGCAAAGGAGACCTGGATCTCCACATCCTCCAGAGAAACATGGGTCAGTCCGTTGGTGATCTTCATATGGGCATCAAAGGCCTGGCGCTCAAGGGTCAGCTCCTGGTCGATCTGAATTCTTACCGTGGCGCATACGCTCTCGTCAGCTAGGGCATTTCCAAGGAGAAACAAACATGCGAAGGTGAAGGCGGCCAGGGCAATCACACTGGTTATATATCTGTTTTTTTTCATTGTCTTTTCCTTAGAATTTGACGCTACCATTTTATTTTCCCGCATCCCCCTGCTTTACAGGATGCCCCCATGTCAATACCGGTAATACCGGCACTGCCCCCCCCGGAGCAGCTGACGGTTGGCGGCCCGGGTGGAAAGGGCGGGAACTTAAGGCTTATCCCGCAGCTTAATCCGGGTATGGAACATTCAGCTTTTAATTCAAGTTCCCCCTCGGTTCCCTTTGGACAGCAATCGCTGGAGTCAAGGCCTAAATAAATTTTTATTGAAGGCGGATCAATGCCGCCGCAGGCCATCAGACAGACCTCCAGAACATGCATGCTTTCCATCTGTCTGGTTTCACAATTACAGCACTTGGCAAGCCCGGCTTTTCCTGAAGCTTCTATGCCGACAGCCCCGAGGATGGGAATGCATCCGGTGGAAACTTCCACGCCAAGGCCGATACTCAGTGTTCCAAAGGGGTCAATTTTATTGATGGGATTGGCATCTGCGTATACATAATAGTTGATATCAATATCGTTATATCCCTGTATGCAGGACTGGCTGGTCTGATATTTTCCGGCATTGGGCCGGTTGCCCAGCCCAAGGGGATCGGCCTGAATGTACCGGCCTGCGGCAGGATCATAATATCTGTGCCGGTTATAGTGCAGGCCCGACTCTTCATCAAGATACTGGCCCGGCAGCCTCAAGTTGTTGACAAGGGTTGAACCGGCATCCACCTGGGCCTGGCCGTAGGCATCATAGGTTGCCGACCAGACTACGCCACCGGATACGTCTGTGATTTTAACCGGTTTTTTCAGGCGGTCGGTGTGATAAAAATAGGTGCTGGTTCCGGATTTAATAAAGACCGGGTTATTTGAATTCACTGTCACGGGAGAATACCCGTAAGCCCGGATCAGCTCCCCTGCTTCATCAAACTCTGCCACAAGCCCTTCTTCGGCGTAGATGAAATAGGTTTTTGTTCCGTTCACCTCTTTCCACGTGCGGCGGCCAAAGGGATCATAACCGTAGGCGGCAATCGGTGTCTGAGTGCCTCCTGAATCCAGGTCAATCCGGATTAACCGGTCTTCGTGGTCATAGGTGTAGTTGAACGTCTGTGATCCGGTTGTTTTGGAAATCATGTTTCCATTGAGGTCATAGGTGAATTCTGCATCACCGGTGGAGAGCAGCTGGTCATTCTCATTATATGTCCAGTCTGCCGTTGCGCCGGTTTGTGACAGCCGGTTGCCCATGTGGTCAAAGGTATAGCTGACCGCCCCGCCGGATGAATCGTCAACGCCGGTCAGCCGGTATTGTTGATCATAATCATAGGTGACGGTTCCGGTTAAGGTGGTTACCGAGGTGACATTGTCTTCATTGTCGTACACAAACGCCTGGTCCATGAGTGTATTATCCCCCGGGTCTTTGGTGGTGATGGATCCGGGGCGGTAGAAATCATCATATTCAAATTCGCGCAGGGTGCCTCCGGGCAGCAGGATGCTGTCGGGTTCATTCCACGCATAAGCGTTGTAGGAGACGGTTCCCACACCCGGAATGGAAATGGTGCCAATCTTGTTGTCCTCGGTATAGGTGTATTCATAGAGGGTCCCGTCAGGCGCCGTAAAGCTTTTTTTCAGGCCGTTTTTGTAATATTCATAAGCCCAGGTTTTGGTAAAATCATTGCAGGTTATGGTTTCGCTGATTTTTCTCTGGGACAGGTCATATTCGTACTGGGCCGAAAATTCACCATCGTTATATTCCGTCAGCTTACCGGTTTCATTGTAGGCAAAGGCAATGGTTTTATCCGGGGTATCCGGATCCTGGCTTGCGGCAGTGGCGCTCGCATAATAACGGATTTCTTCAAGTTTATTGACCTTGTTGTAGTCATATTGGGTGATCCTGCCTTGGGCATCCATCCTCCGGGTCAGATTGCCGTTTTCATCGTAATCATAAACGGTTTCCTGCCCCTCAGGCCGGGTTTCCTTGATCAAACGGTTATTCCGGTCATATTCAAAGGCGGTGGTATGCCCGTTGGCATCGGTTAAACTGAGCATGTTTTTGCGTTTATCATAGGTATAGCTGATACCGGTGCCGTCGGGCCGGATCTCCTTTACCTTCCGGTTGATATCATCAAATTCAACGGTATGGGTAACCCCGTTCATATCGGTTTGATCCGTGATATTGCCCATGATGTCATAGCTGGTGGACCGTTCATGGGTTGTTGCCCCGCCATCAAGTTCATATAGTTCCTGAATTTTTCTTCCCAGGCTGTCATAGACATGGCGCACATCCATTGTGGGATACCGGATTACAGAAGGCTTATCAAGGCCGCCATTAGAGCAGGCGGTGCATCCTGCCGCAGAATTTTCATCGTATTCATATGTAATTTGTTTCCCGGCCGAGTTGCCTTGTGAAATCAGTCTGCCAAGGCCGTCATATTCATAAACAAGAAAACTGCCCTCGGCGTCCGTCTCCTGCAGGACTTTTCCTTCAAAGTCACGTTCATAGACCGTTGTGTTCCCCATGGGGTCGGTCTGGGAAAGCTTGCGGTTATTGGCATCATAGGTGTATTCATAAACACCGCCCATGGCATCGGTCACCGATACCCGGTTTCCGGCGGCATTATATTCATAACGGGTGACATTGCCTAAAGGATCGGTTTGGGTCTCCATGTTGCCCGCATCATCATAGGTAAATGTCCAGGTGTTGCCCCGGGGATCCTCCTGGGTCAGCTTCATTCCTAAATTGTTGTATGTATAGGTTGTGGTGTTCCCTTCAGGATCCGTCTTTGAGACCATATTGCCGTAGTCATCGTAGACCATGGTTATCTCGCTTTCAAGTGTGTTGTCATCACCTGCAATGGTCTGGGTCAGCTGGTTGCCGTTGTCGTCATAGGTATACTGATAAACAATCTCATTGTCCGTTCCCGGGGCCAGAATCCGTTGGGTCATATTGCCGTTTTCATCATATTCATATGTGATCTGAGTGCCGTTTCTCTGGATCCGCCGGACCAGTAACTGGGTGTCCGGATCATATTCGCTGACTTCATAAGAATCGTCGGGATAGGTTTTCTTGATCAATTGGCCCCATTCATCAAATTCATAAATCGTTGTGTACCCGCGTTCATCAGTTTTATACTGTTTCCGGTTCTCGTAAATATTCTCTTCAATGGTAATTCCGTTAAGGTCTATACGGGTCACCCGTCCTTTTTCATCATACCAGGTCTCCTGTACCCGGCCGTTTGCATAGGTGATCATGTTGTACCGCTCGTTTGCGGCATCGTTCTGGGCGTAGCTGTATTCTGTGCGGTTGCCGTCAGCGTCAATAACGGCTGAGACCCATCCAAAGGTGTTGTATTCAATCTCCAGGGCCCGGCCGATCTGATCGGTTTTGGAGGTCATCCGGCCATCGGTATCGTAGGTATAGCTGAACTCGTTTCCAAGAAGGTCGGTCACCTGTGTCAGGTGGCCGTCGGTATACTGGTAGGAGACTTGCCGGGCGTCACCGGAATCCGAGTCTTTGGCAAGCACCACCTGCCCATCCGAGTTATACTCATACCAGAGGACGATATCCTGATTTTTATCCAAAACATGGGTCAGAAGGTCGGGATTATCCTCATCGTAACCATAGGTGAAGTTGGTTTGATCCTGGTTCCCCCTGAATAAAATCCGGCCCTCCGTGTCATATTGGACCCAGTTGCCGATCCGGTCTTTCCATAAATAGCCGTCGCTGTCCCTGTAAATATGTTTGATTTTATTGAAGGTGTAAACCGTTCCGGCGGTGTCGGATTTCTCGTAATCCACCCCGTCTTTGGTAATGCTTTCCGGCGTTGAGGAATCAACTTTATAATTAAAGGTCAGCTCTGCACCGTTGTTTTCAAAATGCCATGCCTGATTATAGAAAAATCTTCTGACGATCAGGACATCCCCGGGGATTTTCAAAAACATATCAATGACGTCGTCTTCATAATCTCCGTTCATCAGGTTGACATAGCTTCCGACCCGTGCGCGGGCGCTGGCTTTGCAGCATTCGTCAAACACTTCGCAGACCGCTATGGGGGCACAGACCACCCCGTCGGCCGTCACCCCCGATGGGGTATAGGACCCGGTGTAGGTCCCGCCCCCGCCGCCGCCGCTGGTCCCGCCCCCGCTGCTGGTCCCGCCGCCGCCGCTGCCGCCGCCGGAAACAATGGCATATGTGCCGCCGGAGCAGTCGCCGCCGACCCAGGTAAACCCGGAGCATACAATATCTTCATAATGGGTTCCGTTGGAACAGACGTAGAGATACCACAAACAGGTTTTGTCCGAGTAAGTGACGCAATCCCCCCCGGCACCGTCATCGCCGCCGGTCAGGCTGGCAAGGCAGGTCACCCGGTAGGGCACCGTGATGGACTCCTTGGCCTCAATGGTGTCCGGGACACTGGCCAGAAGTTCATATTTAAAGTATTCGCTGGAGTCGGGTAAAGAGAATTCAATCTCTTCGGCCCGGATCAGCCCGTAATTGGTAAACCGGATTTCTCCAGTCAGGACATCCCCGGGTTCCATGTCCGGCAGGGAAATGGAAGCCGGTTCAGCCACCACCACGGCGGCCGGGACATCGGTCTCATAGGTGGCGGTCAGGACAATCTCGTATTTATCTTCAATGGTGGTTTCGGTAACCGTCCACTCCACAGAGACCAGGTTGTATCCCATGAACACGTCTTCGGTGACAGTGATGCCCGGCTTGATCCAGATCCTTCCGGTGACCTGGTCGTGGTTATCCGCCGTTAGATAATACTTATACCGGCCTGTGGGCAGATCCGACAACCAGATTTCACCGTTTTTGTCGGTTTTTGCCGTGTAGGATACACTGGTGACATTTTCATTCTGCAACGACAGGGACGCCCCGGAAAGGCCCTGAATCATCTCCCCTGTGTCTTCGTCAATGGTGGCCGTGTAAATATCCGACACCTTGAACAGGACGTTGCCGATCCCTGAATCGGTCACCGCCACATGGACCAGAATACGGTCCGCCTCATAGTTGGCACCGCTGACCTGAACATAGAAGGCGTAGTCCCCTTCTGAAACAGCGGATTCAGTGGGATAGAAAAGCAGGGTTAAGTCCACGCTTTCACCGATCTCAATGGACTCCTGATCCGAGGGCAGGTTCAACACGGCCCAGGACGGGGCCTCTGATCCGTCGGCGTTCACCAGTGTCACAGACAGGTCGGTAAGTTCTGCAAAGCCTTTGTTTTTAAGGGTTAAGGTTTCCGATGTGCTTTCATTCAGGGCCAGGCCGGTTTCAATATAACCGGGTGAGTATGACAGCGACGGGCCGGCATCGGCATCATCGGTGGCAAGGCAGTTGACATTGACGGTGAGGGTTCCTAAGTCTCCATCGCCGGTTTCATCACTGACCAGGCGCAGCACAAGGGAGGCATTCCCATCGGCTGCATTATCGGCCCATACGGTGATGGGCAGGGTGGTTCTTTCATTGGCAAAAAGGCTTTCGACAGGGTCACCGGTCTCCACATAAATGCCCGTTGGGAAGACGCCACCATCCTGGTCCGCTGCCTCATAGACAAATCCAAGACCGGACGCCTGGGCCAGGCTGCCGGCGGTAGCGGTGACCACAATCTCATACTCGTAGTTTCGAATCGCCGTAAGATTGTAAATGGCCGGTGAAAAACTGATCAGGCTGTCGTTGGGATTATTGATGGTGAAGCTGCCGTGAGCCGGACGGTCGGTCCGGTCCGGATGAATGGCGCAAACCTCGTAATCCCCATACTCCCCTTGTCTGGGCTCAAAGGCATAGGTAAAGGTGCCGTCGCTGCCGGTAAAGACATCCACGCTTCTTTCGAATCCGTTTATGGTGATGAACAGGGTCAAGGGCACGTCGGCCAGGGGATCACCGTCACCGCGGTCCACGGCCTGGCCGGTAATTTCAATATCCTGGTCCCCGGTAGAGGTTTCAGGGGTAATGCTTGAAATCTCTCCATAGTAAGCCGTGTCAATCAGGGTGATATCCCGTTTTGTCCGCACCCCGCTCATCTCGACTTCATTGTCTTCTCCCAGGGCATAGTAAATGCGGTTGATTCTCAGGACCAGGGTCATCTCATCGGGGGCATCTGAAGGCACGGTAATGCTCATGGGCCGGGACTCAAATGTTTCCCCCGGCCCGATTCGGGCCACGGTACGGCCCGAGGCCAGCGTCACCACATTGGGGCCCAAATTCTGGGTATAGGTTCCCGTGGAAAGGGTGTTGCCTTCTCCATCGTTGAGATACAGGGTGATGTCAGCGGAGGCTTTGCTGCCGGGTTCCGCCGTGACCATTTCAATTTGTTCATCCCCGGTGTTTTCCAGGGTAAAGACGATTTCTCCTGAGGTGCTGCGGACAAACTCATCATTGGTAAAGGAAAGCTTGAGCATGCCGGTGCCCACCGAAATGTCACTGGTTGTGGCGATCCGGACGGTTTCCCCGTCATTGGGCGTGATCTGGATCACGGTTTCAATGGATGAGGTATCCGGCAGATCACTGTATCCGCCAATGACCACGGGCACGGTCAGGGATTCGCCGCCCCCCAGGTCAAAGGAGGATGAAACGTGTTCATGGCTTTCAACGGTGACCTTTAACACGGCATCTTCCACAGCCGTGGTGCCGCTGTTGGTCACCGTGTATTCCAGGCGGTTCATGAGCCCGCGTTTCAGGCCGGTTCCTTCGGGAAGGACGGCGCTTAAGGCGGGCAGGACAATGCTTCGGCCAAGGCTTTCCTTATTTTCTGAATTCACGGCAATGACGGTATACCGCCGGTCATTGCCGTCAAATCCCGTGTCTTCATAGGGGGAGCCGGCCAGCAGGGCTGTGTTGAGCCGGGTGGTGCCGCCTTCGGGTCCCAGTTCAATATGGTACCCGCTGATACTGGTGCTGGAATGGGTCCAGGAAATGACGGGGCTGTCGTCATCCGTTTGGACCACGCTCAGCTCATCTACGGGCAGCAGTGCAAAATCAAGGTAGGCAGGGTCGCTGGGAGCCGATTCATTGCCCACCTGATCCACGGCCGTGACCACATAGTAATGCCGGTCTTCGGATGGCTTTGTATCAATGGCGGTGGCCACCTCAATACCGGTGCGTACGGGTGTCAGGCCTTCTATGGAAGTGATGCCGGCGTTATCGGTCCGGTACAGGGAATAGGTCATGTCTTCGGTATCGGCCGGTGCGGTCCAGGTGGCCTGGATCCCCTGGGCGGTCAACGTCAGGGCAAGACCCGTTGGGACCCCGGGGGCTGTGCTGTCGGATACCACTTCAACGGATGCGCTCCGGCCGCTTTCGGCGGTTTCCTGGTTTTCTGTGCGCAGGCTGGCAATGGCATAAGTATAGGTGCCGTCTGCCCCGGGATTACAGGTGTATTCAGTAACGGTATCCAGGTTGGCCAACGCCTGCCATTCACCCGGTACCTGCTGGTAAAGCACATATCCCACCGCCTGATCCACGGCATCCCAGGTCAGCCGGATTTCTCCTGCCGGCAGGGAAACCCCGGCAAGGCCGGTGGGGGCTGCCAGAGGCGGCAGACTGCCCTGATAGATCTGGAAGGCATTGTCTGCGGTGATCTCATCGGAAGTATTGTCCAGATCGTCCACGGCTGAATAGATGAATTCCAGGGTTTCGGCGGTTTCAAAACCGGCATCCGCGGGCAGGGTGAACACGGCCTGCCAGGTTTCGGCATGGCCGTCTGCTGTTTCGATACGAGTGATATCAGTGGTATCGATTTCCACAGGCTCCCGGCCTTCTTTGGAAAGCTGATAAGACAATGCCGGGGTCTCCCCGTCTTTGACCGCTTCAGAAAGGCCCAGCACAACCGTTATCGCTACGGGATCGGTTTCATCGTTCTGTACAGGGGCCGCAGGGGTAATCTTTATGTCGATAAGGGCGGGCCCCTCGGTGTCAATTTCCACGGTATCGCCCGAAGCAATGGTATCGCCCCGGTTTCCGGCCTCGTCCCTGGCCGAGAATACGGCATAAGCCGTGCCTGTGGGGGTGTTCTCATCAATGACAAACACGCCGGTGTAAGTCAGTTCTGATTCCTGATCCAGGTCTATGGTCATGGGAACGGCCCCCACGGGGTTGATGCTCAGGAAGGGGGTGGTCACCAGGGGTTCGCTTACCGTAAGGGTCACATAAACAATCCCGGTTCCCATACGGCCGGTAGTGGTCTCATAATGCTCTTCCGGTGAGTATTCAATGGCCGCCTGGGGGGCCACCCGGTCGGAAATACCGGACACCGTGGCGGACAGGGCGCTCTCATTTTCCGCATAATCCACGGCTGTAATGCCGTAATAATATTCCCCGTCTTCATCGGGAAGGTCTTTATAGGTTAAAGCTGTGATCAGGGATGAGTTAAGCTTTGTTCCCTGGCCGACAGCTGTGAATGTTGTGGCGGACCGGTACAGGTTATAGCCCTGGACCGTGGTATCAAGGGGCTTGCTCCAGGTTAAGGTAATGACGCCTGAGGCACCGGAATTTGCCTTAAGGTGGGAGGGGCTGTCCGGGATGCTGGTATCTAATTTGACGGTAACGGCGGTACTCTTAACGCTTTCTCCGGTCCGGTTTTCGGCCGTGGCCTCAAGGGTGTTCTCGTCTTCTGCAAGGGTTACCAAAAGACTGAATTTGCCCTTGGCATCGGCTGTGGTTTCATTGCCCGCGGCCGACCCGTTTATGTAAACCTTGATACCGGCAAGCTTCTGGGCCGTTCCCGACACGGTAATATCGGCCTCGTTAACCATCTCTCCATTGGAAGGGCTGGTGATTACCGGTGCCGGCGGAAGGGCTAAGGCAACGGTAACGGTATAAGAGGCCGTGGTGGTGTTGCCAAGGGTGTCGTAGGCGGTAATCTGAACGGTATATGGCCCGTCGTCAACGGACAGAATATCCCACTGGCAGGCGTAATCCGATCCGCTGGTATCGGAATAAGTGGTCCCGGCAATTAAAAATTCAACCCGGGAGACACCGGTTTCATCGGTTGCATTGCAGCTGATGGTGGCCGTGCTGTTTACGGTTGTGACGTCGGCAATGGCAGTGCCATTCAGGGTGATGTTGGAAATGACGGGCCCGAGCGTATCTGCCCTGGGAGTGCCTGAAACCGTATTGATGCTTTCCTGATCTTCCCCGCCGGACAGGTTCACCGTTGTCACGGCAAAATGATAGGTTGTGCCGTTGGTCAGCCCTGCAACACTGATACTGGTTCCGGTAGTGGTCAAAACCGGAGACATGCCCTCAACACTGGTAAAAGGATCTGTGCTTTTATAAATACGGTAATTTTTAACGTATTCAGTCGGCAGAACCGCATTCCAGGAAAGGGTTACCCTGCCACTGAGGGCTTCCACTGATGGGGTACCCGGATTCTTCATAACCGTATATCCGGTAATGGAAACCCCGGAACTTTCATTGCCGTTGGTATCTACAGCCGTGATTTTAAACAGGTAAGCCTTTGACGATGTAAGACCGGTCGCTTCATACTGGTTCGACTGGTCAAGCTGGGTCGAATCATAAGAAATCTCTACCCCGTCGCCACCATCAAAATAGATCATGTAATGGTGTAGATCCCCCATGGTATTTACAGAGTGATTCCAGGTAAAGGTCAAGCTGTCGGCACCGCTTTGAACCGCAAGGTTGGTCACATTTTCAGGGGCAGTTTGAATGGTAAAGGTCCGGGTCGCCGGGGTAGGGTCTTCATTCCCCGAATAATCCATGGCCTTGACCCTGAAAACATGTTCCCCGTCTTCAAGTCCGGTATACTGGATGTTGGTGTCCGACGAATATTCGGACCATTCCCCGTCATCGAGCTGGACGGCATAGGTCAGTTGCCATTGGACATTATCCACAGCCGTCCAGGTAAAGCCGGCCGTGCTGTCGTAAACAATCCCGCCATCCGAAGGCCCGGATGAAACGGTGGTTTCCGGAGGCTCGGTATCCAGCAATGTGGTAAATGAGGTTTCAACAGAGTAATCGCTCCAGCTGCCCCGGCTGTCCTTGTACCGCACCTGCCAGTAATAGGTGGTGCCCAATTCAAGGGTCCCGTAGGACAGGGTGATGCTGGTCAGGTCCGTGGTGGTCTCTTCATAAAACACAGGGTCATCATAGGTGCCGTCAGATGACCGGACCTGCCATTGGGTGGTGGTATGGGTATCGTCCGTATCACTGTCGTTAAAATCCGAAGCCGTCAAGGTCACATAAGGGTTGACCGAGTCATCGCCATTTGCCGGGGCCAGGTTTTCAGGTTGCTCGGGAAGGTTGTTTTCAAAGGTAACGGTGATGGTATCGGCATCACTTTCCAGTGAAGATTCATCCAGGCCGGTAACACTGAAGAGATTCTCTCCTATGGAAAGCTCGGTCTTATAGGTCCAGGTCGTATACCCCGCCGTATAAGTTACCCCTTCTTCAGAACCATTGACCAAAATAGAGGCCGTATCTTCCGAGCAGGTCCCTTCCAGAATAAAAGTGGATAGCTGAACCGTCATGTCACCGCCCCCATTGGTGGCGATGACAGGAGCCCCTTCCGGCGTGGTGTCCCGGGTAATGGTGATTAAAGTCCGGCCGCTTTCATCGTTGCTGCCGTCTATGGCCTGGACATAAAAGTAGTTATACCCTTCTGTTAGAGAAACCAGGCATAGCCAGGTTGTCTCTCCGGGCGTATAGGTAACATCTGTTGACGTGTCGTTCACCAGAACCTGATGGGTTCCAGTGGGGCAGGTCCCTTCTATTACAAAGCTGGTTTCAGCGGTTGTGAGATTGACGCCGTTATTGGTTGTAATGATCGGGTTGGCCACGGATGGAACATATATTGTACCCACGTCACCACTGTTATAGCCGGTACCGCCTGCAACGGTGACGTTTGCTGTAAGGAAAGTTTCCGAAGGGGGTGTCAAAAAATAGTTGAACGCAATTCTTCCGCCGCCACCACCACCGCCATCATTAATGGTATAAGCATTTCCGCCTTTTGCTGAGATTATTCCTGATCCGGTTATCTCACCTGCTGTTATATAAACCGATCCACCAGAGCCGCCGCCCGAGGCATGAGTATAATTATTATAACCGCCACTGCCGTCGGCATGAATATCTCCATCCAGAATCAGAACACCACCTACGGTTAATTTTAGTGCCCCGCCGCCACTGCCGCCTTTAAAATTGTTGTTATAGCTGTCGCCACCACCGCTGCCCAGAGCTGTGGGTTCGGTTTCACTTCCATAGAATGAACCACCGGCGGCATATTGTGAATTTCCGCCACTGCCGCCATACCCGGCGCCGCCGGCATCATTATAGTTGTCTTCCCCCTGCCCGGGGCCCTCTGATCCGGCATACCCCCGTTTGCTGACGTCAATGCTCGAATTCAATTCAATATGCATGCTGCCGGTTACCATCAGATCCAGGGCATACTCCCGGTCACGGCTGTTGGCCGGGTGGGTAACCGTTGTATTGTCGCTGATGGCCAGGCCGGCCATGGAAAACGATCCGGTCTGTTCCAGGACAATCTGTCCACCGCCATGGAGACTGACATCACCATAGTTACCGTAAATCGGTGTTATACCGCCCTGGCTGGTGTTGTTTAAAATTTGCAGAGTCCCGACGTCATCAGCTGAGGATTTCAAATAGATGGTACCGGTACCGCCAACCTGATACCCTGATCCCCCATAGGCAGAAAGTTTAATCCTTGAATCAAGAGTATTATAATAAACGGCGACTCTTCCCCCGCCCCCGCCCCCGCCGTCATTTGAGGTGTAAGCATTCCCGCCGTCCGCTGTGATACGGCCTGATCCCGATATCGTTTTGGCAATGATATAAATTGAACCGCCGGAACCGCCGCCCGAGGCATGAGTGTAGTTGCTAAAACCGGCACCCCCGTCAGCATAGATGCCGCCTTCCAGGGTCAGAGTACCGTCTATGGTCAGCTTAATGGCGCCACCGCCACTGCCGCCTTTGTAACTGGTATCATAGCTATTGCCGCCGCCACTGCCCAGAACCATGGGGGCAGTGATGCTTCCATAACTTGCACCCCCATTGGTGAAAGAAGAACTGCCGCCGGTACCGCCGTGACCGGCACCTCCTGAATCATTGTAGTTGTCCGTTCCCCGGCCGGGTCCTTGTCCGCCGGGATATCCTTTTTCGCTGATGTCAATGCTGGAGCCTGATTCAATAAACATATCCCCGGCTATGGCCAGATCCAGGGTATATACCTGCGCACTACTGTTGGCCCGGTGGGTAACGGTTGTGTTTTCACTGATTTCAAACGTGTCCATGGAAACGGAACCGGTTTGCTCCAGCACCACCTCGCCGCCTCCACGGACGATCACTTTGCCGTAGTCGCCGGAAACCGGGGTGATACTCCCGCTGCTCGCGTTGTTGTCAACAACCAGATCTCCATTGGTGCTTTCTGATGATTTTAGATAAATGGTGCCTATACCGCCATATTCATACCCTGATCCGCCATATGCAGACATGGTAACGGTGGAATCAAGGGTGTTATAATATACTGCAATTCTTCCGCCACCACCGCCACCGCCTTCAATGCTGTATCCGTTGCCGCCGTCGGCCGTAATCACACCGGTTCCGGTTATGCTCCCCGCTGTTATATAAACCGATCCGCCTGATCCGCCGCCTGAGGCATAAGTGTAATCATTAGCGCCATTCCCACCGTCGGCATGAATACCGCCGTATAAGGATAGAGTACTGCCTATGGTCAGTTTTACGGCCCCGCCGCCGGCCCCGCCCTTATAGCTATAACCGGTTCCGCAACTGTCGCCGCCGCCGCTGCCGAGCAGCGTCGGCTCAGTGATGCTCCCGTAACTTTCCCCTCCGGCCACACGCTCATCTTTAGAAATGCCGCCAATACCACCGTGGCCAGCGCCTCCTGCGTCCCTAGTGCTTTCAGTGCCCTGGCCCGGTCCTTGTGAGCCGGCATATCCTCTTGCCGTTACATTGATATAGGAACCGGAGTCGACGGTCATGTTGCCGGTTATGGTTAAATCCAGGATAAAGGGTGATTCCGCTTCGGTGCTGTTGGACGGGTGGGTAACCGTTGTGTTTTCGCTGATGGTCAGGTTTGCCATGGAAAAAGCCCCGGTCTGTCTTAAAATGACCTCGCCGCCGCCGCGGATAATCACGTCATCATAGCTGCCTTCTATCGGCGTTGTTACACCGGAGTAGCCGTTGTTGACAATATGCAGGTCGCCATTGACACTTTCCGGGGATTTCAGGTAGATGGTTCCGGTACCGCCGCGCCCGGCGCTATACCCTAATCCGCCGTAAGCTGACATGGTAATATCGGCTTCAGAATCAAAGGTGTTATAGTAAACCGCAATTCTTCCGCCGCTGCCGCCACCGCCGTCATCGGAGTATCCATCACCGCCGTCGGCTGTAATCACACCGGTTCCGGTTATGCTCCCCGCTGTTATATAAACCGATCCGCCTGATCCGCCGCCTGAGGCATAAGTATAGTCCGTATGTCCATTTCCACCGTCGGCATGAATGGCGCCGATTAAGTTAAGCGTACCGGTTATATCCAGCTTTACGACTCCGCCGCCGGCCCCGCCTTTATACCTGTAACCGGTGCCGCAGCTGTCACCGCCGCCGCTGCCGGGCAGTGTCGGCTCAGTGATGCTCCCGTAACTTTCCCCTCCGGCCACACGCTCATCTTTAGAAATGCCGCCAATGCCGCCATGGCCTGCACCGCCTGCGTCCCTAGTGCTTTCTGAACCCTGGCCCGGTCCCTGCGAGCCGGCATATCCTCTTGCCGTTACATTGATATAGGAACCGGAGTCGACGGTCATATTGCCGGTTACGGTTAAATCCAGGGTAAAGGGTGATTCCGCTTCGGCGCTGTTGGACGGGTGGGTAACCGTTGTGTTTTCGCTGATGGTCAGGTTGGCCATGGAAAAAGCCCCGGTCTGTCTTAAAATGACCTCGCCGCCGCCGCAGATAATCACGTCATCATAGCTGCCTTCTATCGGCGTTGTTACACCGGAGTAGCTGTTGTTGACAATATGCAGGTGCCCATTGGCACTTTCCGGGGATTTCAGGTAGATGGTTCCGGTACCGCCGCGCCCGGCGCTATGCCCTAATCCGCCGTAAGCTGACATGGTAATATCGGCTTCAGAATCAAAGGTGTTATAGTAAACCGCAATTCTTCCGCCGCTGCCGCCACCGCCGTCATCGGAGTATCCATCACCGCCGTCGGCTGTAATCACACCGGCTCCGGTTATGCTCCCCGCTGTTATATAAACCGATCCGCCCGATCCGCCGCCTGAGGCATAAGTATAGTTAGTGGTGCCATTTCCGCCGTCGGCATGAATGGCGCCGTTTAAGTTAAGCGTACCGGTTATATCCAGCTTTACGACTCCGCCGCCGGCCCCGCCTTTATACCTGTAACCGGTGCCGCAGCTGTCACCGCCGCCGCTGCCGGGCCGCGTCGGCTCAGTGATGCTCCCGTAACTTTCCCCTCCGGCCGCACTCTCATCTCTAGAAATGCCGCCAATGCCGCCGTGGCCAGCGCCTCCTGCATCCCTAGTGCTTTCAGTGCCCTGGCCCGGTCCTTGCGAGCCGGCATATCCTCTTGCCGTTACATTGATATAGGAACCGGAGTCGACGGTCATATTGCCGGTTACGGTTAAATCCAGGGTAAAGGGTGATTCCGCTTCGGTGCTGTTGGACGGGTGGGTAACCGTTGTGTTTTCGCTGATGGTCAGGTTGGCCATGGAAAAAGCCCCGGTCTGTCTTAAAATGACCTCGCCGCCGCCGCAGATAATCACGTCATCATAGCTGCCTTCTATCGGCGTTGTTACACCGGAGTAGCTGTTGTTGACAATATGCAGGTGCCCACTGGCACTTTCCGGGGATTTCAGGTAGATGGTTCCGGTACCGCCGCGCCCGGCGCTATACCCTAATCCGCCGTAGGCTGACATGGTAATATCGGCTTCAGGATCAAAGGTGTTATAGTAAACCGCAATTCTTCCGCCGCTGCCGCCACCGCCGTCATCGGAGTATCCATCACCGCCGTCGGCTGTAATCACACCGGTTCCGGTTATGCTCCCCGCTGTTATATAAACCGATCCGCCTGATCCGCCGCCTGAGGCATAAGTGTAATCATTAGCGCCATTCCCGCCGTCGGCATGAATACCGCCGTATAAGGATAGAGTACTGCCTATGGTCAGTTTTACGGCCCCGCCGCCGGCCCCGCCCTTATACCTGTAACCGGTGCCGCAGCTGTCACCGCCGCCGCTGCCGGGCCGCGTCGGCTCAGTGATGCTCCCGTAACTTTCCCCTCCGGCCACACTCCCATCTTTAGAAATGCCGCCAATGCCGCCGTGGCCAGCGCCTCCTGCATCCCTAGTGCTTTCAGTGCCCTGGCCCGGCCCTTCCGATCCGGCATATCCTTTTGTGTTTAAATTGATGCTTGAATCCGAATCAATGGACATATCGCCGGTTATGGTCAGATCCAATAAATTTTCAGAGGCTGCGCTGTGGGTCAGCACGCCACCGTTTATCAGGGTCACATTTGTAAAGGTATGGGGACCGTCCACCGTGAGGGTACAGTTATTCACGATGATGGTTTGTTCGTCATATGTTGAAACACCGAAGCCTATGGATGCGTTTTGGGTAAATTCCTGGGCGGATACATTATTTACCGACAGGCAGACCAGGGCAAAAATTATCAGTGCCAAAGGCAAGAGAAAAATGCCGGTCCGGTGTCTAAATTGACTTAAACGGTTTTCCCGTTCATGTGCGGATGCTTCTTTTTTCAAGCTTGGCGTGAAAATTTTCATCTTTATGTCCTCTTCTCCATCAATGGCGCTATTTTTTTCGGCCCTGTAATTTATTGGATCAGTCGTTCATTGTAACTTTTAAGCCCTTGCCCTCAAACCGGAAGCGGTGGTGGCCTTCCATGACATCTGTTTTGGTCTTTCCAAAAATCCGCATGGCAACATACCAGGCGGCATTCTGTTTAAAGATCCGTTTATGGGCATCGGCGATCTGCCAGGTGTGGTTCTCATAAATTTCAGCCCAGTTGTGGTAGCTGGCCGGATGCAGCACTTCATTTTGTTTGCAGATATATCCCCCCACGCACCGGGCCGGGATGGCGTTGGCCCGGCACAGGGCAGCAAAGAGGTACATGTATTCGGTGCAGTCGCCTTTTTTGTGCTCAAGGGCGTAGAGCGCGCCCTTGTCTTTGCCCGAAAAGCCGGCATAGGTCATGTGGTTGACCATCCACTGGAAGGTGTTTTGGGCGGTTTTTTCAGGGGTGGCGGCTTTCAGCGGCTGGGCCGTACGGATGATTTGCGGGTCATCGCACTGGATGAATGGTTCAGGCTCTAAAAAGGGGTTTAAATCCGTCGCCTTTTCCGGGTTGGGCGAATCCGCCATCATGAGATTTGCCGTGATGGAAAGGATCCGGCTGCCGTAAGGCGGCAGTTTTTCGATCACGAAATAAAGAATCTGATTGCCCAGATCGTCCACAATCACCTCATGGGGATGGGCGGTTTCAATGTTGACGCATTGCTGGGTTGGCGTCAGCTTTACCGGTCCATAGGTCCAGAACCGGGCATTTTCAATAAGATCGCCGGTGGTATTTTTCAGGGTGAACGAATAATGGATCTGTCGTGAAATTGAATTCGGGCTGTCTGTCTTTTCAAGGTCCCGGCTGAATGCCGGTAACGTTGAAACAACCATCAGCAGAACACAGATTGCCGCATGAATGCAGATTTCTTTTGAAGTCATGCCTAACATTTATTCCATCCTTAGTTGGTAAACATGGGAGACGGGTGCTGCCGCCAACGTGAAATCAATACCAATTTTATTATATAATAATATAATATCAAATGAAGCAATAAACGTGCCGAAAAAAATGGTATTCTGGAAAGCCGGATCTGTGGGGTTTACGAAATTTTTGGGAATTTTTTTCTATAGAAAAAATGTAATCATTTTATGTAAAAAATTTCTCAGTGTGTAAAAAATTTCTCATTGCTGCTGTTCAAAAGCCGGGCAGGGGAACCGGCTTAAAAAGGACCGGTCAAATTTTGTGGCGACATTGAAACACGATTTTTCCGGATTCGGGAAGTTCCAGCTTGAGAAACCGGGCTTCTCCGGGTGTGGCCGGCTTTTGGGGTGTGGCACCGGCAATGGCCAATTCCAGACCGGGAGGGGTATTCACTGAGAAAAAAACGGCGTCGGACAGGGCCTGCCGGGGGACTTTGGCAATCCAGTCCATGTGGACGACAACCCGGTTGCCCTGGTGTTGAACTGTAGACTGGGTCTGATTCAGATACTGGGTTAAGCACACGGAAATGTCCCGGGCCTGAAGGGCCTGTCTTTTCCGGGCCTCCCGGGTAATGAACGTTGCCCAGGCATGGACCACATCCATATTGTTTTCAGGGTTTTTATCCAGGATATTGGCCCAGTGCAGGGGGATAATCGGCCGGCCAAAGTCAACTTCTGGCTCAGGGGCGGTCCGGTTCCAGGAGATGTCGGACTTTCCCCGGTCCATGACCATGATGCCGTCTTCCCAGCCGATGTTTGGGAACTGGGGTTGGGCATGGCATTTAGCCCTGTCAAATCTCAAGGTGATGTACTGGATGCCAAAGTCCCGCGCCATGCCTTGAAACCCTTTTTCGCCGTTGCCGAAACTGTGGTTCAGGGCCGGGGGAATAAACAGCCTTAAGCTGGTGTTCAGGCCATATTGGTCCATGAGCCTGAAAAAATATTCCAGGTGTTTTTTGACTTCATCGGAGGGGCGCATGGTGCCGGACCGGTCGTGGAACTCGCTTCGGCTGAGTCTGTCGTTTTCCCAGAATTCGTGGCCAATGCCGTGGACGGCCGGTTCAATAAAATCCCCGGATGTTTTGATGAGGTCGGCGGCCTGTTCTTTTAATGCCGTGTTTTCAGGACAGCCCCGCCACTGCTCCCCCATCCAGGTGGCTGACGGCAGGTGCCTGAGAAGGCCTGTCCGGTCCCATTCACACATGACAAAACCCGCCGGAATCCGCATATGTAATTTTTCGCCCAGGGCGATAAGGGCCTGGTAATCTGCCAGGCAGTGGCCCCGGTTTATGCCGGTCCGGAAGGGCTGGTTCAGGGCGGAGCCATCCTGACCGTTCCACCAGCCCACATCATCCACGGTGACCAGAAAGGGCATGGGGATTTTAATATCGATCATAGGGATATGTATTTCCTGACCCTGGGCCCCGCCAGGTTGGCCCCCCACTGGGGCAGCATTGCCCAGGACGGTAGGCTCAAGGTCTCTTTTGCCGGCTTTCCCTGGTCCAGTTGCCAGGAATACCAGCTTAAAGGGGTTTCTTTGGGCCTCCACTGGCGCTTGAACCGGTAGGTGGCGGCCCCTTTGGACGACCGCCCCATATCAAAGGTGTGAAGGCCCAGGTTGCAGGCAAATCCGATCATCTGCCAGTACAGCAGCATATTGGTATTCAGGTGGCGGAACTCTCTGAGCGACGATGCCCAGGGGTTGGCCAGCCGGTCCTTGAACCGGAACATGAACCCGGCCGCGGCAGGCTTGCCCTGGTAATACACCACACAGATAAAGGCATGGGCGGGAAAACAGGCAAAGATTAGCTTAAAAAATGGCTTTGAATGAACCGGCGATCCCAGGTCCCTCATGTTCCGGCTGAACACCTGATAAAAGGGGTCAACAAGGCGTGCTTTGCCGATATCCCAGGTCAGGCCGTGTTTCATGCCTTTATGGATCTGGCTTCTGAGCTTGGAGGGAAATCCTGCCATCATCTGCTGCCGGTCCGGGGCAAGGGGGATGCCAAGCCCCACCTTTTCACTGTAAACCCGGGGGGCCTGTTCCCGGATTTGAAAATCAGACATCTCAAAATCGGGGCCCTGCCTTAGCACCATGGCACCGGCCCCTTTGCCGGCAAGCATGGCACCGGCTTTCTGCAGCAGCAGGGTTCCGGATTCAGGGTCCCGGGCCAGGATGCCGGCCTGGTCAAAAAAGGGGATGGAAACCCCGTCCGGCCGGCAAAAGGGGCGTTTAAACCGGAAAAGGGGAAGGATTGCCCGGATCTCCCCGCATGGGCTGCCCTGGATGGCCAGGTACAGGGGGGAGTGGCCGTAAGCCTGTTCAATGACCCTTTGCCAGCCGGATAAATGCCCGTAGGATGAGCCGGGCATGGCAAAGACAAACCGGTCCCATTCCGTAAAGTTGTCAATAATTTTTAGCTGTGCCGGCATTTGGCCTTTATTGGTTTTCAATTAGCAGAGTTTACCATGAGCCGGCATAATTTCCAAAGAAATCTCCTGTTGGCCCAGGGAAAATACCCTTTTCGCCTATGGGGTTAACATATCGGCTATATATGCCCACGACCGGGTTGAGCTTAACCCGGCCCCCCTGAAACCGCCTTGTTATGGAGAAAATCAATTTATGGTTTGCCGGGTTATTTAGATTATCACTTTGACCTGTGGCCAGATTTTTTTTTAGTATTCATGTTCATATCAAATGCTTCCAAAAAAGGACCTGTATGATTGATTTCAAGCCCTTTACCTCTTTTTCAGAACTCAGTATTGCCGACCTTGACCAGTGGCACCAGGATGGGGGAAAAATTGCCGGGGTCTATTGTGTGTATGCCCCCAGTGAACTGATCCGGGCGGCGGGCATGGTTCCTGTGGGGCTTTGCGGCAAAAAGCAGGCCCCCATCCAGGCGGCGGAAAAGGACCTGCCGGCAAGCTTCTGTCCCTTGATTAAATCCAGCTACGGGTATGCCGTGACCGATACCTGTCCGTTTTTTGCCTTTTCGGACGTGGTGATTGCCGAAACCACCTGTGACGGCAAAAAAAAGATGTATGAGCTGATGGGCCGGATCAAACCCCTGCACCTGATGCACCTTCCCTATACCAGCCGGGGCGGTTCCGCCCTCCGGTACTGGATGGACAGCCTGGCTGACCTGGAACGGTTTGTTTGCGGATATTCAAAGCAGAAAGTGACCGAACAAAACCTTCACCATCAGATCGTGATCCAGAATAAAATTAAAAAAGCCCTTTATGACATCATTGTCCTGGCTGCGGATCCGCGTTCCCCGGTGTCGGAAAGTCAGATGCTGGCCATTTATGAGAGCAAAAGCTTTTCGGTTTCCCAGCAGGCCTATCTGGCAAGCCTTTACACCTTAAAGGAGCAGTTTGAAAGTTTTCTGGCCCAGCCGGATCTTGCCCCAAGAAAAGTGCCCCGCATCCTGCTCACCGGCTGCCCCATCGGCAAAGGCTGTGAAAAGGTGATCCGTATTATTGAAGACCTCGGGGGCCGGGTGGTCTGTATGGAGAACTGCACCGGACTCAAGGGGCTGGTTCTGCCCGTTGATGAGTCGGGCAACCCCTATGAAGCCCTGGCCCGCCGGTACCTTGACATTCCCTGTTCATGCATGACCCCCAATGACAACCGCCTTGAGTCCATCCGTCAGATGGCCCAACTTTTCAAGGTGGACGGGGTCATTGACCTGACCTGGCTTGGGTGCCACACCTATAATGCCGAATCCCGGATCATTCACCGCCTGGTGGAAGATGATCTCAACCTGCCCTTTGCCCAGATTGAAACCGATTACTCATCTTCGGATGAAGGACAGCTGCAAACCCGTATCGAAGCTTCCATGGAGCTGATGGAATAGACCATATCAATGATAAAAAGGAGAATCTCTTAATGAACTGCAAACGGTTGATCAAAAATCTGATGTTGACCATGCTTGCCCTGACGGCAGCCGCCTGCTTTACCTGCCCTGCTTTTTCAAAGGCCGACGTTCCCAGTCTCTATATGGGGTATGTCTTTACCACCCACCACACCCCGTTGATGGTTGCCGCCATTAAAGGAGAAGAACTTAAGGCCTCGGGCGCTTATCTTTCCGAGATGGTGCCCAAACAAAAATATAAACTCATGGCGGCTGACGGCACCCCTTTGGCGGTCATTAACCTGATCGTATCCAAAAGCGGGTCAGAAACCGCCACGCTGTTTGCCATGAACCGCCTTGACCTGGGACTGGCCTCCTCTACCGCATTTATGAGCGGCATTGACAAGGGAACGGCCATGAAGATCCTGTGCCCCCTTCATGTGGACGGCATGAGCATGGTGTTTCCGGCGGACAGTCCGGTGAACGGCTATGAGGATTTGGCCGCAGCCATCAAAAATTCAAAAACCCCGTTCAAGATCGGATACCACTCTCCCACCTCCGCCCCCCGGGTGGTGTTTGAAGGGGCGCTGCATAAGGCCGGGTTTACCATTACCGGTAACCCCAATGATGCTGATGCCGATATCCTCATGGTGGATCTTAAAACCACGTCAAACCTGGTCCCGTCACTTTTGAGCAAACAGGTGGACTGCTGGGTCGGCCCGGCCCCTCACCCGGCAGTGGCCGAATATAAAAAAGTGGGGCATATCGGCCTTGATTCCCGGGACCTTCCCCCCAAGGGCGAGTGGACGGATTTTCCCTGCTGCGTTTTCGGAACCAGCCAGGACATGATTGACAACCAGCCTCAGATTGTCCAGGCCATGACCGACCTGATGACCTACACGGCCAAGTGGTGCAACGATGACAAAAAACAGGCCGCCGACATTTCCGCCGCCTGGATTGGTGTGCCGGCCGCAGCCGTTGAAAAGTCCTCCATCATCTATACCACGGATCCCACAGAAAACTGGATGAAAGGCGAGGGGATTTTTCTGGACATGCTCAACAGCATGAACAAGTTTAAAGGCCCCTTGAAAGGATCTGATCTTCAAACGGTAACCTCCCTTCTCTATGATTTTTCTTTTGTAGAAAAAAGCCTTTCCAAATAACCGCACAACGCAAAAACTTATCCCCTGCCGGGGTGTTGCCATCCCGGCAGGGGACGTCAGGAAATAATATGAAAGCACGGGTTTTTTCTCCCATTCTTCCTTGGCTTGCACCCCTGCTTCTGGTTGTGGTCTGGATTTTTCTTGCCCACCGGGTCGGCAATCAGGTTATTCTGCCCAAGGTGGGGCAGGTGGGTGCCATTCTGGCCGCCCCTTTGGATGACCTTATCAGCATGGGGTCCCTGACCGGCAATGTCCTGGTCAGCCTGGTGCGGGTGTTGATGGGATACTTTCTGGCCGTTCTCGTGGCCATCCCCCTTGGGGTGATGATGGGGTATTACGGCCTTGTTTTTAAATCCCTGAACGGATTTTTAAATCTGTTCAGGCCCATTCCCCCCCTGGCATGGGTCCCCCTGGTCATGGCCTGGTTCGGCATTTCAAGCTTTGCCACCCTGACCGGGGTTGAAACCGGCCAGCTGTTTGTCTATCTGGACAATATCAAGCTGGCCATGCTGTTTATTATTTTTGTCGGGGCTTTTTATCCCATTTTGACCTCAACCATTCACGGGGTCCGCAATGTCAGCCCCACCCTGATTGATTCGGCAAGGGTGCTCGGGGCGGCCCAAGGCCAGATTTTCAGAAAGGTCCTGATTCCCGCGGCCATGCCCGCCATCATCACGGGAATGCGCATCGGCCTGGGCATTGCCTGGATGTGTCTGGTCTCTGCTGAAATGCTGCCCGGCTCTTTATCGGGCATCGGCTATATGATCACCCATGCGTTTACCCTGGCGTCAACAGATATTGTGATTGCCGGCATGATTTCCATCGGATGTGTGGGCGCTCTTATGGATATGATTTTCAGATGGGTGGAAAGGAAGAATTTTTCATGGTGCAAACAGGCGAACGGATAAGCGGCTGTGACTTAGAGGGCATCCGTTTTAACGGGCTGTCAAAGGTATACGTCACGGAGAAAGGGGATGATTTACAGGCCCTTCAGGAGATCAGCCTGGATATCCGGCAAAATTCCTTTACATCCATTGTGGGCCCGTCCGGGTGCGGGAAGTCCACTATCCTGCGGATCGGGGCCGGGCTTGAAAAGGCATCGACCGGGTCGGTGTTTTTCCAGAACTTGCCCGTTGAAAAACCGTGTGCTAAGATCGGCCTTGTTTTTCAGGAATACTCCCTTTTCCCCTGGATGTCGGTACGGGACAATGTGGCTGCCGGGCTTGAGTTTGCCGGCATGGCAAAAGAGAAACGGCGCTCCCGAGCCCTGGCATATCTTAGCATTGTCAATCTTGAGGATTTTAAAGATGCCTTTCCCCATGAGCTTTCCGGGGGAATGAAACAGCGGGTGGCCATTGCAAGGGCCCTGGCCAATGAACCGGATGTGCTGCTCATGGACGAGCCCTTTGGGGCCCTGGATGCCCATACCCGGATTTTGCTGCAAAAAGAGCTGTTGAAAATATGGGAAGTCACCCGCAAAACCATTATCCTGGTGACCCACAGTGTGGATGAGGCTGTTTTTTTGTCTGACACCATTGTGGTGATGACCAGCCGGCCGGGCCGGATAAAGCAGATTATCGATGTGGATATGGCCCGCCCGAGAAGCCGTGCATTGGGCCGGTTTGGAGAACTGACCGATCAGATACTCAAGGCGCTTGAGCCCGAGTCCAGCCTGGACCGGGCATCCGGCAACTGATGATAAACCCTTATCAAAGGAGTCCAAATGAGTGAAGATTATGTCCCCATGTGGGAAAGTTTAGGGCTGGATCTGGCAGCCCATGACGC
Organism: uncultured Desulfospira sp.; assembly: GCA_963663165.1. Lineage (GTDB taxonomy): Bacteria > Desulfobacterota > Desulfobacteria > Desulfobacterales > Desulfobacteraceae > Desulfospira. Next base: position 4,577,131 of record OY760175.1, read on the forward strand.
CCTTTTAGGCGTATTGGGACAAGGGTACCAGGACATTTACCTGGCCCAGAAAAACCGCCCTGACGGGATGGGATACTTTGACTTTGTCATGAGCGAGGTCCACGGGCTGAGGATCAAGGAACTGTTGGACGAAAAAGAGGCGGGGCGGAAAATCATCGGCAGCTATTGCGTATTTGTCCCTGAAGAGATCGTCCTGGCGGCCGGCGCCACCCTGGTGGGGCTCTGTTCCGGAGCCGATTTTGCCGTTGAAGAAGTCGAAAAGCTGCTGCCCAGAAACACCTGCTCTTTGATTAAGTCCTCCTTTGGATTTAAACTCGGAAAGGTCTGCCCTTACCTTGAAAGTGCCGACATGATCGTGGGGGAAAATACCTGTGACGGGAAGAAAAAAGCCTATGAAACACTGGGCGGCATGGTGGACAACCTCTATGTCATGGACCTGCCCCAGGTCAAATCCGGTATGGGCCGGCAGCTGCTCAAAACCGAGTATGACCGGTTTAAATCCGCCGTGGAGGACCTGACCGGCCATCAAATTACAGCAGAATCCCTTAAAGAGGGCATCCGGGTGGTCAATGCAAAACGCTTGGCCCTTCACCGGCTTAATCTGCTCAGGAAAGCCGATCCCGCACCCATCTCCGGGCTGGACGCCCTTTTGGCCAACCAGGTGTTCTTTTATGACAATCCGGCCCGGTTTACCGAATCCGTCAACAAGATCTGTGACGAGCTTGAGGCACGGGTCAAGGAAAACCAGGGCGCGGTTGCTGCCAAAACCCCCCGGATCCTGATTTCCGGCTGTCCCATGGCCGTTCCCAACTGGAAACTGCCCTGGATCATTGAAACCTCCGGCGCGGTGATTGTGGGCGAAGAGGCCTGTGTGGGTGAAAGGGGGACACGGAACCTGACCGATGATTCAGGCGACACTGTGGATGACATGGTGGAAGCCATTGCTGACCGGTATTTTAAGGTGGACTGTGCCATTTTTACCCCTAATCCGGACCGGGTAAGCCATGTCCGTGAGATGGCCAAAGCCTATGGGGCCGATGGGGTGATCCATTACGGTCTTCAATTCTGCCAGCCGTATATCATGGAGTCCATCCCCGTGGAAAAGGAACTTGAAAGCCTTGATATCCCCTGTCTCAGGATTGAGACCGATTACGGCATGGAAGACGTGGGCCAGCTTAAGACCCGGGTGGAAGCCTTTGTTGAACAGATTTCAGATTAGGGTGTTTTCGTGATTTGCGCCGGCATTGACATTGGCTCCAGGTCCATTGAACTGGTCCTGGTGGAAGAGGGGCGGATCAGGGAAACCCGGCAGACCGATACCGGGTTTGATCCCATTTCCCAGGCCAGAAAACTTATGGACGGCCTTGAATATGAAAAGATCATGGCCACGGGATACGGCCGGAATCTGTTTGAGGTGGCCTTTGAGGACGCGGACACGGTGACTGAAATCAAGGCCCATGCCGCCGGGGTCCGGTCTGAGTTCCCTCAAGCCCTGTCCATTCTGGATATCGGGGGCCAGGACAGCAAAGCCATCCGCCTAAATGACCAGGGCCGGGTCGTAAAGTTTGAGATGAATGACCGGTGCGCTGCCGGAACGGGAAAGTTCCTGGAGATCATGGCCCGGAACCTGGGGTTTACCCTGGAAGGGTTCGGGCCGGCCGCCCTTGCCGCAGCAAAGGATTTGCAGATCAACAGCATGTGCACGGTGTTTGCCGAGTCTGAGGTCACCTCCCTGATCGCCAAAGGCGAAGACCGCCAGGAAATTGCCCGGGGGCTTCACTTGAGCGTGGTCAAGCGGGCCGTGGGCATGCTCAACCGGATCTCCTCGGAGGGCCCCATCGTGTTTTCCGGCGGCGTGGCCCAAAACCCCTGTATCTGTGAGATGGTCGGAAAAGCCCTGGGAAGAGAGGTGCTGGTCCCCAAAGCCCCCCAGATGATGGGGGCCCTGGGCGCGGCCCTGATTATGGAAGAGCGTTTGAAAGGATGAGGGATGAAGGCTGAAGGATGAAACTGCAGGTCCTTCAGCCTTTGGGAGCGCCCTATCCGGGATATCTGTATCCTTTATAGGGTCAGAGTAAAATTAATTGTCCAACGGTTGATTCCGCTGGTCCGTTTATCAGTGGCGTTTAAATCCGAAAATTGAGTTTTTAAGAATTTTGTTTTTTATGTCTGTGAATACCGATTATTCCAAGCAGCCCTGAACCCAACAGCCATACAGTGCCCGGAACAGGCACGGCTGAGGCATTAAGGTTTGCAACCCATGCGAATTGTCCTGAATCCGTGTCGTATAAATTAACCGCATATCCGGTCAGAACGGTTCCGTCTGCAGACATTCCGCAAACCGCAAGCACCCAGCCGGTCAGGTCTATCCCGGATTCTGCCAGTAATTCATCAAGAAATACCAGGCCGGAATCTTCGCTATACAGAAAGGATCTGATGATATTGTCTCTGGTCACCCCGGCAATAATTGATCCATCAGCTGAAACGGCTGTTGCGGAGCTGTAATCATATCCTTCAGGAAACAGGTCGCCTAAGCCTATCATGCCATTCTCCTCCGTCCAGACAAAGGCTTCACTTTCACCATTCGGGCCGTCTCCGCTGCTGGCTCCCACCACGACCGACCCATCGGGTGTCATGTCATGCGCTTCACTGTAATTACGACCACCCTCCAGATCCCCAAGGGATTGGATAACGCCGTTTTTCCAGATCACCGCTTCGGTGCCGCCAGCCTCTCCGGCACCGTTACCGAGAATGATCGATCCGTCGTCGGAAATCCTTATGGCCTCACCTCTGAGGTCTCCTCCGGACAAATCACCGAGAACCGTCATATTCCCTTGTGCATCCCACATGACCGCCTCTTTTTCATTGTTTTCATATGTGACCTGACCAACGAGAGTCGAGCCGTCTGATGTCATTCCTTTTACGGTGGCATATTTTACTGAGCCGGATTCCAGTGTAACCGCACCTGTGGATTCACTCCATTTATAGGCGTCATTGCCAATTCCTCCGGCAATCACCGAACCATCGGAAGAAACAGCATAGGCGACACCTGCATCGGCCAAACCTCCGGGGATGGTCATGCCGGATGATGAAGACCATTTTACGGGAGCACTCGGCAACATTACAGAGTAATCACTGCTAATATATGTAGCCTGCCCCACCACGGTAGAGCCGTCGGCTGATACATCCCAACCGGTGGCATTTGTCCATGTTGGAATTATAGCTTCACCGAAGAAGGTGAACTCTGCTGCGTGGGAACTACCGGGCACCAACACCGTTAAGACTGCAAAAGAAACAGCGCAAGCCAATAAGTGTTTGGTCATAATTTTGACATCTGTTACGGTTTTCATTTTAAAAAGTTCCTTTCAAATTTAAGTTAATTAGATGAGTTGCAAAGTCGCAAACGCGACAATAAAACATCACGCCGCTCAATGGCATGATGGTACAGCTTGCTGTTTAATAAATTTTCTACGCAGGCACGATAATCCGGCCAAACCTGACCCAAGCAGCCAAATGGTGCCTGGAACGGGCACCGGAGCCGGCGAGGTGGAAAAAACATAAATTGAATCGCAGTCACTGCCGCCGCTTATGGCATTTCCGGCATTGTCTTTGGCCCCTTGTCCCGTTACCAGGATGTAAGAAAACCACTCCAGCCCTGTTAAAGAGGGGTCATCATCATCAGGATCCATCCAATTGCCTGCGAAATAAGCGGTAGACATATCAAAAGCGTCCCCGCCGGCCAAACCGGTTGAAGTTGCGGTTCCATTCCCGTCAAACTCAAGGGGTGCCCCCGGAGAAACCAGGCCGCTGCCGTTGCCGGGGGTGTGGTCAAAGGTCTGGTGGGTGCCGCTGACGCTGGCGTAATAATACGGCTCATAGTCAAAAATGGCCGGAAGCGCCCACCAGAGGTTTCCGTCCTGGCTCAGGTATATGGTGCCGGGCTCACTGAAAGACCCCGGTCCGCCATAGGCATAAAAGGCGTTCCCCCAGACAATACCGTCATAACCGCCCGGATTGGTCGGGTCGTTGTTTACCTGTAAAGTGTTGCCGTATTCATCGGTAAAGCCAAGAATCACCCAGCTGTCTTCATTGTAGTTCATGGTTACAATGCTGCTGTGAACCGGCGCGTGTCCGTTCTGACTTTCCGGGATGGGACCGAGCAGATTGTGGGCATCACTCCAGGATCCGTCTGAGATGAAATTGCCGCTGCCGTCTTTATATTGATCCGATGCGTTGATTAACGTATTGGCCCACATGCCTCCCCGTTCCGCATCTTCTGGCAGATACGTGAGGGCCAGGCTGTTGGTGATGCTTAACAGTAAGAATAATGCTGAAACATGTATTGTTTTCAGAATAGTCATATCTCTTATCCTTTTTGGGGTAAGGACGAGATATAAGGCGGGAATCACGGGATGGTCGGTCCCGGTCAGGGTTGATTAAAGTGCGGATATACGCTAAATTATCAGAATCTGTTTTATTTAAAAACAGATGTTGCGCCTTCGTTCTCGTCGGTGCATAAATAGAAGGCCTGCAAGGCGTCTTGGCGGAGGCATGCAGGCCTTCTTTCTTTTATTTGGTTAAAAAATTTGATGGACCGCGCCACCTCCTTATATGATTCAGGAATACGATGAAGAAAACGGCCCGGTTATCTACCCATGCCGGGCTATCCATAACATTTCCAGAGCTGCTTCACTGCAAATTTTTTCAACACAATATATACACATTTCAATGTGCCTGTCTCGGATTTATTTGCTGTTTTTTAGGACTTTCTTGCGGTAAACTATGTTTATTTTTTGAGATTGACGGGTTTTTATGATTTTGGGCTTAATGATGATAGTCCACAAGAAAGGCTGAAGGATGAAAATGCACGTCCTTCAGCCTAAATCCCTGGCTATCCCCGTATTTGAATGAAAACTTGCTTGAGGTACAAGGCGTAACCTAAAGGTCAGAAATCAGGAAAAGTTGCAACCTTAAGCAACCTTGAAGGTTGTGAGGATTGCAACTTTTCCGTCAACGCTATAGAGGATGATCGGCATTTTGAGCTGAAGCCCCTCTATCGAGCCGTTCAAATACTACCAGTTTTCGCAGAGCAGCTCGAAATAAGTGTTTGGCTTAACACAGGCCGGGCACTTGTCCGGGGCCGCTGCACCGTGATGAATATACCCGCAGCTCAAACAGCGCCAGGTCTGTTCCTCTTCCCTGGCAAAGGCCCGGTTTTGGGCAATATTGGCTGCCAGCTGCCGGTACATTTTTTCATGGTGAACTTCCGACACACTGATGGCGTTCCAGGTGTCCGCTGCCCGTTGAAACCCTTCCTGTTCGGCAACGGCAGCAAATCCCGGATAAAACTTTGAATGAACCGAGAGTTCAAGCTCTGCCGCTGAGATCAGGTTGGCCCGGGTATCCAGGATCACCCCGGTCGGAAACGTCCAGGTGCTTTCAAGCTCCCCGCCGTTGAAAAATTTGAAGAACCGCAGGGCATGCTCATATTCCTGGGCCGCGGTCTCGTCAAAAATTTTGGCGATCTGGGCATACTTTTCATCCCGGGCCTTCTGGGCAAAAAAATTATACCGGGTCCGGGCCTGGGCCTCTAAGGAAAAGGAAATCAGCAGGTTCTTTGCCGTCCGGCTCTCCTTGAATTTTCCCATGGGTTAATCCTCGATGATGATGGCGTCTGCCCCGCATTCATCAGCGGCCTGGCGGACAATGCTTTCCAGGTGTTCGGGAATGGGGTCCATTTTTACCTTGGAGAGCAGATCATCTTCATCATACTCAAATACTTCCGGACAAAGGTTGTTGCAGTTTCTGTCGCCCATGCACTGTTTGGTGATTGTGACTTTCATTTTTTCCCTCCTGTTTGCTGTTACAATTAATCTGCCTGTTCAAAAAAAATTAGGGCCTGCAGTGGAAAAAAGCATTAAGGAAAAATTGCCCAACATTATGGTCTGTCTTTCTTTTATTAAAACCAACATCAAAAAACCGGGCCATTCTGTACAGGACATATAAGTCCTTTCTGCCAAAGCAGGTGTGTGGGGGGATGAAACACCAGAGATTATAACCATCAAACAATGGGTTTTCAAGGTTCAAACTTGGGTTTGGCTTCTTTTTCCGGGTGGTCGGTCAGGGATACAACCTTGGAATTTTTATGATAACCGGGCCGTTCTATAAAGTGATCCACCAGTATTTTTACCAAAACCGGGCTCAAATATTGGCGGCCTTGTAAAACGGTTTTAACGGCGTCCATCAATTCCTTGATCAGGTCGGTTTTTAAAAGATACCCGGATGCCCAGGCATCGAGCATGGCGTTGATGTAAGCCCGTTCCGAATACATGGAAAGGGCCAGGATTTTGATTTCAGGCTTTTGGGAGAGAATCCTGCGGCAGGCGTGAATCCCGTTTAGTTCCGGCATATGAATATCCATGATTACCAGATCCGGTTCCAAAGACAGGGCCGTTTCAACAGCCTGCTCTCCGTTTTCCGCCTCCCCGGCCACGGCCATGTTTTTTTGCTGCTGTATCCGGGAAGCGATTTCCTTTCGGGTGATATGATCATCGTCTGCTATGAGAACGGTGACGGTCATGGAGGCACTCTTTTGTTAATGTATTATGCAACCCAACGGAATGATAGTACATTTTTTCAAAATTATTTAAAAAGTCATGATATATCCGGGTTATCGATTTTCTGGAAAGACTTTTCTCCGCCTTACTAGGGCAAGCATGAGAAGACCTGCACCAAGCAGCGAGACTGCCCCTGGGATGGGGACAGATGCGGCTTTGTACATATGGAAACCCGCACTATCCATTTTCGTGTCCAGGCCCCATGAGCCATTGGTATGAACGACATCCTCTATGCTGTCATCAAGACGATTCTGCATGACGGTGGGGGTGGTCAGGCCGTTTGGCCACAGCGTTCTTGACGTTCCAACAGCCTGCTCATAGCCATGGTAGCTCGATGAGCTTGTCGGTTCGAATAAATTAAAATATTCCGGAGCCCAGGCCGACCCCGCCTCACGTACAGACTCATATACGCCGATAGTCAGCCCGCTAAAACTGGAGTATAACGAGGCGACTTCTTCCAAAGATGCCCAAATCCATCCACTGAAATCAACACCGCCCACCGTCGTAACAGTGCTGTCTTTGAGCTGACCTGTTGAGGTGTCGTAAATTTGGGCCAAGTCGTTGTAGCTTAGATTTACCGTATCCGTCAGCTGGCGCCAGTCTTTGCCGTCTGCCATGATGGCATATGCGGTATCCCACAGGCATAATAATAAAAACAGACCTGAACATGCAGCAAATAATTTTTTTCTCATTTTTAATCTCCTTTGGTCAGGGATTGATTTTCTCTGGTTATAAATGTTCACAAAGCCGTCTTAGGCCAATGAGGCTGAAAATGCCTGAGCTGAAAAGCCAGGCGGCCGATGGGACGGGGACCGGTGATTGTGATACGGTGAATGATGACGGCAGGTGTAAATTGAAATTAACATCTTTGCCGTAAGATTGCTGGACGGCACAGAAATCCCAGCCGTAAGGGATCGTTAAAAAGGCTTCCATCTCTTCTCCGGAAGGTAAATCCGTATTATCCAGCGTGCCTCCCGGATTTGATGAATACGTGTCTTTTAATATCCAGCTCATTGATAATGTCGTGTTCGCATCATTGTCTCCGGCGTATGAGATTGCGCCGTATATCTGTATGCTGTCCGCCCCGTCATATCCCGGTGCGTTGTTATAGACCCTGAATCCGTATTCGGGTTTTGTGCCGGAATCCGAAACGATAAACCCGCCCATATTCAGTGTGAATTCAAGAAATTGATATTCCTTGATATAGCCATAATCAGGGCTTGGGTAATGTTCCTGATAGGATGCATTGGTATCAAATTTTATAATGCCGGTATATTGATCTGACTGAATCCATGAATAGTCATCCATATCATCTCCCCAGCTGTTGAATGTCCCGGAAAAAGAAATGGTGACAATATCGGCTGATGTAGTCCCGACAAAGCCAAGAACCAGAAACAATACCCATAAAAATCCTGTCAGTTTTTTCATGTTTTCCTCATGTATTTTATGTTTGGGTTAAGATTAAACTGTTGGCACATCTCAATGGTGGAGGGAGCTTTTCCCTTTAATTTTTCTGTTATACCCTGCCAAACCCAGCAGACCCGCCCCGAACAGAAGCAGTGTTGCCGGTTCGGGGACTGGGGATGCGGCAGGGGCAGTGAAACTCCAGGTCTTCACATCTACAAAACGGTCTCCCCCGTATTCAAAAAAACTGCGCAATTCAGCGTTTTCAAGGGGATCGGCTTTTTGCATATCAGCACTTGTCAGCCCGGTAAAGTGTATGGCATAGCCGGAATATTTTCGGTCATCTTCTGTGGTTCCAGGATTCCAATCCTGACACATGGTAATCCCGAAATAATCATCGCCATCCCTTTGTTGAACAGTAAACGTATCGTAATAAGCATCATCGCCGTCGCTGGTTTTGTACCAGTTTTCTTCGGTAATGGCTTCATCGCCAACCCGTGTTAAGGTGGCGTAAAACCAATCGGCTATCGGTGTATCAGTTTTTGTCACGTAAATACTGCCATCTTCGTACTTCAGGACCCCGTCTCTATCCGGATCAATTAGAAAACCAATGTCAATTAATCGCCCGTCTTGAGTTGTAATATAAAGGTCATATTCTATGGGGGTCGCATTAACCATTGTCCCAACCCCCAATAACAAAGCAACAGCAAAACCAATAAAACCTGTTTTCAACATTTTTCCTCCCTGGATTTAACCTTTATTCTCCGCAATTTTATAACCGGGTACCCTTTAAAGAGCCAACACGCTTTAAAAACATTAAAAAATCGTTGCAGCCGTCAGCAAACGAAATGTTAATCCGGGTTAACCCGCCTGTTTACGGCTGCTTCTCTTTTTACTTAAGATGCGGCGGACCGGCAATCGGCGAAACCCGGATTTCCCTGTTCAGATTTTCAGATTTTTGACTTCAGAAATTCTGAGATGTACCGGTCAGAATACGTAACCGATCCGGAAAAAATCGTTTTTTTACGTTAAAAATTCTGATATCAGCAGGGGGTTACAATGGTTGTCATGCCGGTAGTTGAAACGGGAACGGATTGGGATTGAACCACAGGAGTGTGATGCGATCTGCCGAAGATGAAACAGTTATACAGATTCACTGCGGTCCGGACTTTCAAAGTCATATGGTTCAAAGCAGCCGTTCACAGGAGCGGTTTATCCGGGTTGCCGCCGGCATTGACGGCATCCCTCTGGCGCAGATCGAAAAATTTATGTTTGTCTGCGATCAGTTCAGGCATACCCCTTGTCCCCATTTGCCGCAGCTGTTGTCTTTACAGATAAATGAAGATCCCCGGAACGGTTTTAAGAAAACAATTTTTCTCACATTTCCGGCGTCAGACGGCATCGCCCTTGAGCAGTATCTGGTGCAAACCCGGCCGGATCTTAAGCAGTCCCTGCATATGGTTGCCCAGATTTGTGAAGCCGTTAAACGTATTCATGAAACAGGGATTATTGCAGGGCCTCTACACCCTTATAACATTCACATTAAGCCGGAAACTGGGACGGTTTTTCTTTCTGACTTCGGTCCTTTTTCCATTTACAGCCACCCTGTCCGGGCCTGTGACACGGGAGGCAATGCTAAATGGAATGCGGCACTTTCTGACTCAAAAATACTGCCGTATATTTCCCCGGAGCTGACAGGCCTCACAAATCGCCTGCCTGATTTTCGTTCCGATTTTTATTCACTGGGTATCCTGTTCTATGAGCTGCTTGTTTCTTGCCCTCCGTTTACAGGCGCAAGCCCTCAAAAAATCATCCACAGCCATATGGCAGAAACTCCCCCCAGACTTGAAAGCCCGGGCTTAGAGATCCCCGAAGTGATTTCAGATATGGTTCAAAGGCTGTTGTCCAAAGATCCTGAAGACCGGTATCAAAGTATACAGGGCATCTCGTCTGACGTTACGGCATGCCTTAACCATTTAGAACAGCAAGGCCGAATCCCTTTTTTTCCCATTGGGCAAAATGATGCCTGCAGCCGGTTCAAAATAACAGACACCATTTACGGCAGGCAAACGGAAACCGCCTTTCTCAATGAGCTGTTTGATAAAACGTTAAAGGGCCGGTCCTCTTTTTTGCTGATCAGGGGATATTCGGGGATCGGTAAAACCACCCTGGTGCGAAAATTTGAATCTGAACTTCAAACCCGTCAGCACCCCCGGGCAGCGGTTCAATTTATTTCAGGAAAATTTGATGTCCATAAACGGCAAAAACCTTATGGCGCATTAATTGATGCCCTGCGGGATTTAATTTTAAATATTTTAACCCGGGATGCGAAAACCATATCCGCATGGCAGGAAGAAATCACCAGTGATCCCGGGGTAAATGTCAGCCTGATCTGCGAAATGATTCCTGAAGCCCGGCTGATATTCGGCCCCCAGCCGCCCCTTCGCGCCCTTGGCCCTGAAGAATCCCTAAACCGTTTCTGGCACACCATCACCTCATTCATACGGGCGAACTGCGGTCCCGGCCGCCAGCTCATTCTCTTTTTAGACGACCTTCAATGGGTGGACAAGGGGGCTGTCAACCTGCTGGACCGGATTTATGGTCTTGCCGTCCCCCATCTGTTTTTCATCGGTGCATTCCGTGAAAATGAGGTGGGCCGGCCCCATCCTTTATCCCCTTTGATTTCCCGCCTTGAGCAGGATCACGGGGGTGACCTGTTATCCCTTCAGGCCCTGCCTTTTCGGGATATCACCGATCTGGTCCGGGATACGGTCAACCAGGATCAGCAGACCGCTGCCGGCCTTGCAGATCTGCTGAATAAAAAGACCGCCGGCAATCCGTATTATTTAAAAGAAGTTTTAAATGCCCTGTATGAGGATCATTTGCTTTTTTTTAATGCCGGTGATGGAAAGTGGCATTGGAATCATCAGGAACTTGCCGCCAAAGAAGTCACCGAGAACGTGGCTGATTTAACATCCATCCGGCTTGGGAAACTCAATGCACAGCTTAAAGAAATCCTGAATTTCGCCGCCTGCCTTGGCCAGGAGTTTGATCTTTTAGTTCTGTCGACGGCCCTTGATCAGCCGTCTGAAAAAATTCTTCCGGGCATCCTGGAACTTGTACAAAAGAATATTCTCACTGAACAGCCGGCTAAAGAATCCCGCAGCCGGTACCGGTTTGCCCATGACCGGATTCATCATGCCGCCTACCGTCTCATATCCGTTCCGGAAAGGGAACAGCGCCATTTAACCATTGCCCGAAAATGGTACAAAAAAATTAACCCTAAGGAACCGGGCCGGTATATTTTTGAAATAACCACCCATTATAATTACGGCAGGGGGCTGGTGGATGATCAAGCCGAAGGACAGATCCTGGTAAAATTAAATCATCTGGCGGCTCAAAAAGCAAAAGCTGAAACCGCATTTGAAAGCCAGTTTCATTACCTGAACATCTGCCTGGAGTTTCTGGAAAAAGATTGCTGGGCAACACAGTATGAACGGGCGCTTTCCTTATATTCAGATGCTGTTGAGGCAGCTTATCTGTGTGGTCTTTATCCGGAAATGGACCATCTGCTGCAGGTTGTTTTTCACCATGCCAGAAACGACATGGATACGGCAGCTGTAAGAAACACTCAAATTCTGGCTTTTAAAGCCCGGGACAGGCTTAAGGACGCAATCCGGACCGGGCTTGATACGCTAAAAAAAATGGGGGTTGATTTCCCCCAAAAACCTGCCCGGCATCATGTCCTCATTTCCCTTGTAAAAACCTGGCTTGCACTGGCCCGCCACCGGACAGAACATTTCATGGATGTTCAGGTGTTGAGTGATCAAAAAATATCGGTTATCCAGAAAACATTGTCCGTGCTTGCGTCATCGGCCTATTTTGTATCGCCGGAATTAGGCCTTTTAGTTGCTTTTAAACAGCTGCGCCTCAACCGGTTGCACGGCTTGACCCAGGACACCCCTGCGACTTTGGCCGGATACGCCGGGGTTGTGCTCAGCGGCATTCTGGAAAATCCGGAAAAAGGATATCAGTTCGGACGGACCGCACTTGCCTTGACGGAAAAGCTCAATGCCCATGAACAAAAGGCAAAAGTGGATGTCATTATTTATGGATTTATCAACCACTGGAAAAGTCATGTTAAGAATGGTTTTAAGCCGTTGAACCAGGCTTATCGGGCCGGTATTGAAACCGGGGATTTCGAATTTGCCGCCATTGCAAAATACGTCAGGGGCTACCATAGGATTTTTGCCGGTGAAAATCTTGTGGAACTTGAAAAAGAATTTGCCGAAAATCATTCCATCATCAGGGATCTCAGGCAGATCACCACTTTAAAATACAATGATATCTATTGGCAGTTTGTCCGCAATCTCATGGGGCGTTGTGATAATCCCATTTTTTTGGAAGGCAGCGCTTATTGTGAAACAGACCGGGAAAAAGCGGTTTGTGAATTGGACGACCAGAACGGTGCTGCGGTTTATTATCATACCAAGATGATTCTTACCTGCCTTTTTTATGAGAATGAGCAGGCGGTTCAATATCTTGAAAAATCAGAGACTGTTTTTGGAAGTGCTGTTGCGACACTGGGTGTGCCCTTGTTGCATTTTTACGGTGCCCTGGCCTGTTTGAGGATATCTGCCGGGGCAGTGCCGGCGACAGACCGGTCGGAGAACCTGCCGTCAAACAGACAGCTGCGGGAAAAAGCAGGCAGATTTATTAAAAAACTCAAAAAATGGGCCCGTCATGCGCCCATGAACCATGAGCATAAATATTTGCTGGTAAAGGCCGAACAGGCCCGGATATTAAAAGATGAAAAAAAGGCTGCCATGCTGTATGAAAGGGCCATCGCCCTGGCAAAAAAACACGGGTACATCAACGAAGAGGCCCTGGCATGGGAACTTTGCGGGGCTTTCTATCATGCCCAGAACCTTCAGGTTCCAGCACGGGTTTACCTTTCAAAGGCCGTGAACTGCTACCGCCAATGGGGGGCACTGGCAAAAGTTGGCCATTTGAAATCCGTGTATCCGTTTTTGAGCCATCCAACGTTTGCTGATGATGATACGGCTCCCCTGCCATTGAAACCGTCCGGGCCGGTTGACGTTTCTGCCATTATCAAGGCTTCGGAAGCGATCTTTGGGGAAGTTGTGATTCAGCGCCTCATGGAAAAATTAATGGATATTGTCTTTAAAGATGCAGGGGTGAGAAAGGCCGGGCTGGTCCTGGACAACGGGAAGGACTGGATGGTGTCCGGCCTTGTATCCCTGGATGATTTGCCGTTGTTTTCCCCTGTTCCCCTGTCCCAAAGCCGGGAAGTTCCGGTCAGGATTATCCGGTCGGTACTCAGGACCGGGAAAAACCTGATGTTTCATCATGCCGGAAAAGAAAAAGCCTTTACACATGACCGTTATTTTCTTGAAAACACGCCGTTATCCGTTCTGGCAATTCCTGTCCGCCACCAGGGCGTTACCAGCGGTGTTCTCTATCTGGAAAATAACCTGTCTGCCGGTGTGTTTTCGTTAAAGTCCGTGAACGTCCTGGAGACGGTGGCCAAGATTCTGGCCAACGCCTGGGCCGCAAATAAGGCTGAAAAAGAGATCCTGGCTTATCAGGACCGGCTGCGAGACCTTTCCTCCAGGCTTTTGCTCAGTGAAGAGCAGGAGCGGCGCAAACTTGCCGTTGCCCTGCATGACCGGATCGGCCATGGCCTGAGCCACGCATTGATGATGCTGGAAAGACTGGGCCAAAAGGCTGGCCCGGATTCAACCCGGGGGCTTGCTGAAATTCGCGGGATTCTCAAGCGGTCTGTTGAAGACACCCGTTATTTGACATTTGCGTTAAGCCCTCCGGTCCTTTATGATCTGGGGTTGCCGGCGGCCCTTGACTGGCTGGCCGAACAAACATATAAGACCCATAAGATAAAAGTCAGTTTTTACGATGCCGGACCAGTCCGGAACGGACCGGTCCGGCAATTGGATGAAAAAATGAGTATTTTAATATTTCAGTGTGTGCGCGAACTTTTGTCCAATGTTGTAAAACACGCTCAGGCAAAGGAAGCCGCCTTATCCACAGGCTCAAATGAGGCAGAGTTCTGGGTAACGGTTGAAGACCAGGGAAGTGGCTTCGACCCTGATAAAATCGGGTCTGCCGGCACCGGAAAAAATGGACTGGGCCTGTTTTCGATCCAGGAAAGGCTGGGCTGCCAGGGCGGATACATGGATGTGGATGCGGCACCGGGAAAGGGTTGCCGGGTCACGTTGGTGGTGCCGGCAGGGCCGTAGCGGCACACTGTTTTTAAGCAAAGGGACATATGCATGAGTATCCGGATTATGATAGCTGATGACCATAAGGTGACCCGGGAGGGAATTAAGGCTTTGATCCGAAAAGAGCCGGACATGGAAGTCATCTGTGAGGCCGGAGACGGGCAGGAGGCCATTGCCATGGCTGAAGACCAGTCTCCCCAAATTATTGTAATGGATATCAGCATGCCGGGGTTGAACGGTATTGACGCGGCCCGGCAGATCAAATCAAAATGGCCCCGGATAAAAATAATTGCGTTATCCATGTACTCTGAACGCAGGTATGTTGCCGGCATGCTCGAAGCCGGGGTGTCCGGATATCTGTTGAAAGATGGTTCAGTTAATGAAATTATAGACGCCCTTAGGGCCGTTATCCGCGGTAAACCCTACTTAAGCCCGGACGTTGCGAAAGTGGTTTTCATGGATTACGTTCAGGGCAGGCCCATCAGCGAAACTTCCACCGTGTCGGTTTTAACGAAAAGAGAACGCGAAATTCTCCAGTTAATTGCAGAAGGATTCTCTTCAATCCAGATTGCATCCAGACTCCATGTTTCTGAAAAAACCGTATCCACCCACCGGCGCAAAATAATGGAAAAATTAAGCATTTTTAATGTCGCAGGGTTGACCAAATATGCCGTAAGAGAAGGGTTGACCTCACTTGAAACATGATGCCGACAGGGGCCAACACCGTACATCGCCAAGGTTAGGAAAAGTGGAAACCCCGGTTAATACGGAGTACGGGGAATTTTTGGCTCAAGCTGAAAGAGCAAAAATTAAAGGTGATGAATATGCAGCCATAAAGTATTATGACCTTGCCGTGACCCATGCCGGGAAAAATAAAGCTTTAAAGGAAAAAGCGCTGGCCTGTGAGCTGGCCGGCAAATTTTTTCATGAAACCGGCCGCTCCCATGTGGCCGGGGAGTATTTCATAATGGCCCGCAGAGGATACCAAAAATGCGGGGCACCTGACAGGGCCGCATACCTGTCTGACCATTATCCCCAATATGTCACTTTGCCGGATTCCCATACCTTGCCGGGTGAGGGAAAGCCGGATAAGGGCCATCAGGATATGGACCTTGCCGTTTTGATAAATGCGGCCCAGACCATATCCGGGGAGGCGGTCATCAGCCGCCTGATGGATAAACTCATGTCGGTTGTCCTTGAAAATGCCGGTGCACAAAAAGGATACCTGATTTTAAACAACGGCGGCCAATGGATGGCTGAGGCCAGGGTCGGTATGCCGTCCCTTAAGGATTTTGTTCCGGTGCCGCTGGCTGAGGTTAAAGACCTTTCTTCAGGCATGGTCCGGTATGTAAGGCGTACGGGAGAAGATCTGGTGCTGGCCAATGCATTCAAGGACAGGAGAATGGCGGGCGATTCCTATATCCGGTCTGAAAACCTGAAGTCGGCCCTGTGTCTTCCCATCCGGCACCAGGGGACAGTGACCGGGGTTTTGTATCTGGAAAACAACCGGTTAGAGGGGGTTTTTACTCCGGAACGGGTGGGTGTTTTTAAAACAGTGGCCAAAATTCTGGCCAATGCCTGGGCACGGAATCAGGCCCAAAAGGAAGTCCTGGCTTATCAGGATCAGCTCAGGTCGTTGTCTTCAAAGCTTCTCCTGGTTGAAAAAAGAGAGCGCCGGCAACTGGCACAGGCGTTACAAGATCAAGTAGGGAAGGCGTTGAGCCGTTCCATAATGAAATTTGAAAAGCTTAAGCAAGACCATAAGCTGGCCCAATGGGATGAATTTACAGGCATCCGTCAGGTGCTTCATCAGACCATTGAAGATGTCCGGACATTGACATTTGAACTGAGCCCTCCGGTTCTGTATGACCTCGGGCTGTCCGCCGCCCTGGACTGGCTTGCTGATCAGACCGTTAAAATCCATCAAGTGGATGTGAGATTTTTTGACCGGGGGCTGTGCCGTTCCATAGAAGAAAACCTCCGGGTTTTGATGTTTCAGTCCGTTCGTGAGCTGATGTTTAATATGGTGAAACATGCCGGGGCAAAGACAGCCCGGTTGACGGCAGGTATGGAAGGAGACGATTTATGGGTTGTCCTGGAAGACGATGGAACCGGCTTTGATCCGGATCAAATCAATCCTCAGGACGGTAATGAGGGAGGCTTTGGCCTGTTCTCCATTCAGGAGCGGCTCCGCAGCCATGGCGGCCATATGGATATAACCACTTCACCGGGAAAGGGTACCCATATTAAGCTGGTGTTGCCGGCAACCGCACCACAGGCGTTTTAAAACAACAATCAGATCTGCTTTTTTTCTTTGGCCATTTCAATCACAGGCAAATCCGGGAAAGGGCCTCCCGGGACCATGTTGAGAAGTTTTTGGGGCATGCTCCGGTAAAGAAGCCGCACGCTTATAAGGGCACCTTTTTCCAGGGCCTTTGGCAGGTCAAGGGTAATGTTCCGGGTTTCTTTTGCCTTGATCCGGTTGTCGCTGAGGACCTGCCGGGCCTTGGCAATGTTGATCACTTCATTTCCCTTCCCGTCCCCAAAGGTGGTTTTAAAGATCAGGGCGTCGTCGGGAAGTTCCTGTTTTTCGTTTAACATGCCGGACTGGTATAGGATCTGACCGGCCTTGTCGGTGATGCTGATTTCAAGCCAGACCTGGCGAAGGTCTCCCACGCCCGTGGGAATCGAATGGCCGGCCCCGGAGTTGGTAATGGAAATGGTTAATTCTTTCTGGCCGGCCAGGGGCGTGTCCACAGAAAGGCGGGCTGCGTTTTCCAGCCTTTCTCTGGCCATGGCGGCCTTTTCTTGAGAGCCGAAGGCCTTTGGGACCCCGGCATTGGCACCCACAAAATAATGGGTGAAAATATGGGGCCGTTCATCGGAATAGTCGGTTGCCGCCCCCGGGTTTTCAGGTCTTTCGGTGGAGCCGGTGGCCGGGATTCCGGGCCTTTGAAACATGTGGCAGCCCTGGCAGGTGACTCTTTTTTCGGGGTCTGCGGTGTTATAAGGGCTTTGTTCCCATTCGGTATAAGTGGTCTCAAGGTCGGTGCCAAAGGCCACATGTTTAACATTATGGCAGGTTCCGCAGATCCGGGATTCCGTGTGGAGTTTTGAGAACGCGGCCTCGTGAAAATCGGGCTGGGCATCATCAAAGGGGCCGTGTTTTATCCCGGGGGCATCTTCCCCGTGGCCGGGTTCGAGCACAAGGCCGTTGTTGTACATTTGGCTGATGTTGACGGCCGCATGGCAATAGTCGCATTGGATCCCCTGGGTGGCAATCTCCGGGGTTTTGGACAGGTCATCGGAAAGCTTTTCAGGGAACCCGGTGACAACCCCTACCGGGGTGTGGCATTTGACGCAGGCTTCAGCCTCTTTGATTTCTCCTTCATGGGTTAAACCCTTTCGGAGAAAGAGGGCCACTCTTGAATAGACCGGATCTTTATGGGACAGGTTGTGCAAGGAATTTTCCCACTGGCTGAAGATACTGCCGTGGCAGTCCGCACAGGTGGCGGCAGGGATAAACCGCTTAAGCTCGAATTGTTCCTTGGCCCGGAGGCCTGCAGCCGGAAGGGTGATCAGGATAGTAACGGTAAATATAATTTTTAATAAATGGGCTGTTTTCATAAATATCCTTAAAATGGCTGTTGGCATTAACGGTCCAGGTCTCATCCCTGATGTTTACAAATATACGCGGGTTTTTTTCATGTCAACCATTTCATTCGGATTCAGGGTAACCGCATTTATAATCCGGCATGATTTTTGGCCATCAGTAGTAAATATAATGTAAAAACTTTAGGGGATTAGGCTGAAGGCTGAAGGGGTTTAGGGTTGCGAATTCCTAATGATGGTGCATCCCTTCAGCCTAAACCCCTAAACTCAATTGGAGATTAAAAGTATCATTATAAACACGGTTTCCCTATGTCCGGATTTGATTTGTCTTGAATAAAGTTTCGCTTTGCGGTAAGGCTTGAAAATAGCGCTAACCTAAATTCTTAAGGATAAAAAATGAATATCAACTCTCACCTTCTCGGGGATCATTTAAAACACTTGGGAATTATCACGGATCAGCAGTTGGCAGAGGCCTTGAAAATACAAGAGGACCTTTTAAAAGGGGCGGCCATGGAATCCGGGGTAAGCCCCAGCGAACTGGTGACCCGGACCAGGGGAAAGGACCGGGAGGTTCCCCTGCTCGGCCAGATCCTCCTGGAGAAAAACTATATTACCCAGGATATCCTGTCGCCGGTTCTGGCCATGCAAAATCGCCAGGTCAGGGAATTGAGGATGCTGAGCAGTGAAAAACTCTCCCTGGTCATTCAGATCGGGTTTCTGATCAACTCCACCCACAGCCTGGTAGAGGTTTTGTCATTGATCATGAAATATGCCAATATCGTGACCAGTGCCGAGGCCAGCACCCTGATGCTGATAGATGAGACCACAGGAGAACTGGTGTTCAGTGTCCCCACAGGGCCTGAAGCCGACAAACTCAAGGACGTCAGGATTCCCAAGGGGGCCGGTGTGGCCGGCTGGGTGGCCCAGAATCAGCAGCATGTCATTGTGGCCGATGCTGAAAAAGATTCCCGGTTCTTTTCCGATGTGGACAGTATGACCGGTGCACAGACCAAATCCATTCTCTGTGTCCCCTTAAGGTCCAAAAGAAAAATCATCGGGGTCCTGGAGGTGATGAACAAGGAAAACGATGAGGTGTTTACAGAGGATGACGCCCTGCTGCTGAACCTGTTCTCCCATCAGGCCGCCATTGCCATTGAAAATGCCATGTTGTTTAGCGGCCGCCGTAAATAGAGGACTTTTGAGGGGGTTTTTAAAGGGTTGAGTTGTTGGAAAACCCCAGGGCTATGGCGTGACTATGGCGCGGATATGTTTCCTGGCCGTTTCCATGAAATCGGGAAGGGCTTGGGCCAGGGCCTTCGTGGGTTCTGTTCCCCAGTCGATTTTCTCCGGTTCAATGCCGATGACCTTGAGCTTGGGGCGGTTTCCCCTGATCTGGGCCATGCCAAGGGAATCTAAAAGGTCAATGTCGTGAAGGGACAGCACCTGTTTTTCATCTTTTCTTAAGTCATCTTCGTCCAGGCTGTAAATGGTGCCGGGGGTGTGGCCGGCCCGGACAATGTCCAGGACCAGAACGTTTTCATATTCCTCAAACAGATAGAAGATGTCCTGGGTGAAGGTGCCGCCGTCAATAAAGTCGACCCCGTCCCAGTCATCTTTTTCTTTCCAGAACTCCTGGATGGCATAAACGCCCATGCCTTCATCCATGAGAAGAATATTGCCCACCCCCAAAACCAGTAGTTTTTTCATTTGTAGCCTTTAGCAGTTAGTTTCCAAGCCCTTATTATAAATTGGGCCGAAGAAGGGACCCCGGCCCGCATGGGCTGTGTTTGGACAAGAATTTGCCCAGATGCAAGGCGTAACCAAAGGTCAGAAACCAGGAAAATTTGTAACCGGAGCAACCATTAGGGTTGTGAGGATTACAAATTTTCCCGCAACGCAGCAGATGGGTGAATTGTCGTTCAAACACGAATCAAAGGGGAACTTCCACTTTGATCTTTCTACCTGTCTTGGCGTCCAGCACGTGGACGGCACAGCCCAGTCAGGGGTCGTAGGATCGGATCAGCCGCCCCACATTCACCGGATTTTCAACATCCGGCACCGGGACCCCGATAAGGGATTCCTCAATGGGGCCTCTCTGGCCCATGTCGTCTCTGGGGTTGGCGTT
Organism: uncultured Desulfospira sp.; assembly: GCA_963663165.1. Classification (GTDB taxonomy): domain Bacteria; phylum Desulfobacterota; class Desulfobacteria; order Desulfobacterales; family Desulfobacteraceae; genus Desulfospira. The sequence continues at coordinate 4,597,149 of OY760175.1, forward strand.
CCAGATGGTGGCCGAAGTGACCTGGTAATTGAAAATCTTTTTATCTTTGATGTTCACGTAATGGAGCAGGGCACCCCGGGGGGCTTCGGTCATGCCAAGGCCTTCAGCGGATTCGGGGATTTGGGCCGGCACAAAGGTTTCCTTGCCGGGTTGGGCTGCGGCCAGCCATTGCTCAACCGCCAGGGCTACCAGGCCGGTTTCCTCGGCCCTTGCCACATGACGGCCGAGAATGGAGAAACAGGCATCGCCAATGTCTCTTAATTTTTTTACGCCCAGGGCATCTTGTCCGGCTTTGGACAGTTCGGGATTGGTGGCCCACATTCTGGCAAGGGGGCCGGCTTCATGGGGTTTGCCGTTATATCGCGGGGCCTTGATAAAACTGTAGGCACCGGCTTTTTCCGGCTCCGGCAAGGTCTTTCCCACCTTGGGGTTGAGCCCGGTGGTGGAATCATTAAACCAGGAGTATTTGACGTACTCTTTGATCATGTTCGGGTCAACCGGGTAATCTTTGCCGTCGGTGTAGACGCCGGGTTTAAGCAGGGTGTTGCCCTTGGCATCCAGCTGGAAAACGCCCCAGGAGACCAGGTTCTTATGGCCCACACCGGTCTTGAGCAGATCGCCGTAGGGGCCCGCAAGGGTGTAGATCAAGGGGATATACTTGTTGAAAACAAACTCTTTTACCTTTTTAAACCGCTCGGCATAGGCATCCAACGCTTCCCTGGTGGGGATCTCTGTAGCGCCGCCCACGACAATCCCTTGGACATGGGGCATTTTTCCGCCCAGAAGGGCGACCATTTCGTGACAGACCTTTCTGATCTCAAGGGCTTCCAAATACTGGCCCACGCCGATTTCATTAAGGTCTTTGGGTAAGCGGACATCATTCTTGGCATACCGGGGAATAAACGGGGCCGTGTCCGGACCGTTGACATAGTCCAGGGCGGCCAGGTGGTAAAAATGAAGAATATGGGACTGGAGAAAGTTGGCGCCCAGGATCAGGTTCCGGGCAATTCTGCCGTTATCCGTGAGTTCAACGCCGAATGCATCATCCAGGGCCAGGGCCGATGCCGTGGCGTGGGCCGTGGGACATACCCCGCAGATCCGCTGGGTGATCTGGGTAGCATCCCTGGGATCTCTGCCCACCAGGATCTGTTCAAACCCGCGGTACATGCCTCCGGATATTTTTGCATCAACGACTTTGCCGTCTTTTACTTCTACTTCAGCTTTTAAATGGCCTTCAATCCTTGTGACCGGATCAATGGCGATTTTCAGTTTACTGCCTGCCATAATAAAACCTCCTTGGTTTCGTTAAGTTCCGGAAATTAAGCGGGTTCATAAAAAGGAGATGAGCCGTCTGGAAACCCCGGTTCAACACAGCCGATACATACGGAATTATCCACACACCAGTTCATGCCGCTGTTCCATTTTCTCTTAAAGCAGTCAGCATAGGTGTCCGGCCCTTTGCACCCCAGATCCATACGGCAGCCTTTGGGGTCGGACAGTTTTTCAGCCATTTCTCCCCCGTCGTACATCTCAAGGCGGGGACAGTTGTCGTGGATGTTTTCGCCAAAGAAAAGGGTGGGCCGCCCGGCATCATCAAGTTCGGGAACACCCTTGGTCAAAAGGTGAACAATGGAGCCCACAATCCAGTCCGGATGGGGCGGGCAGCCGGGGATGTTGACGGTGGGGGTCTTGATTCCATTGGCTTTGAAAAAGTCCATGGTGCCGGTGGCGCCGGTAACATTGCCCCGGGCTGCGGGAATTCCGCCGTATGCGGCACAGGTGCCGATGGCCAGGACGGAACCGGCCTGGGGGGCAAGCTCTTTAACCAGGTCCATCATGGTGACTTCTTTTCCGCCCATCTCGCCGACCACGCAGTATTTGCCGTTGGCCGCAGTGGGAATAGCGCCTTCAATCGCAAGGGAGAATCTGCCGTTGTATTCCTTGGCAACTTCATGTATGTGCTCCATCACGATTTCCCCTTCACTGGCCATTACCGTGGGATGGACCTGAAGGCTGATCACTTTGAGAAGAATGTCGGCAATGGTGGGCTCAACACTGTTCAGCAAAGAAACTGAGCAGCCGGTGCATCCCTGTCCCTGAATCCATAAGACCGGATGGCGTTCAAGGCCTTTTTCAAGGGCCTGGATCAGCGCGGGATTAAACATCTGAGAAATACCGATTCCGGCGGCTGTTCCGGTTACGGCTTTTAGAAACCCCCTCCTTGAAACCCCTGACAATTTGTTTTGTTCATCTTTCACGGGCACCTCCTTGATGCTGTTAATGATCTGACACCGCTTTAGTGTTCCGCTACAAAAAAGCGTTTTCCTTGCAGGCGAAATTGTCTTTCTCAGAATGTTTATATAGGGATATACTATGGGTGTCAACGACTTGAATAGAAAATCCAAATATAAAAGAGAGGACCGAAAGGCGGGAAACGGGAGACCGGATGTTAAGTACGTCCGAATCTGGCTTCCGGTCTCAGTTACACTTTAACGGTTTGTTTTCTAAATGTGATTGCTTTGGTGTGTTCAAACACGAAGCAGAAAATGAAGTGAAGGGACGGGCATCAGTTTTTTCCCGGGGCCCAGGCAGACCAGTTCTAATTCGCAGGTTACGGCGGCTTTTTTCCCTTCCGGCCGCCAGGCTTCATGAAAAAAGACCACCCGGTAGTCACCCTGCTTTTCCCAAGTGGTCCGGATGTCAAGGGTGTCTCCAAATACCGCCCCTTCGTTGTATTTCAGGGAGGTTTTGTACACGGCAAAACCGATGCCGTCCTGGTGCCATAGGTTGGAAAGTTCGGCAACGCCAATGATATCTTCCCTGGCCCGTTCAAAAAATTTAAGGTAATTGGCGTGGTAAACCACCCCTGAATGGTCTGTGTCTTCGTAATATACCTGAACCGTGAAGTGGTGTGTGTGAAGGTCTGATGTCATATTGGTTAGATGCCGGTATGGGGATAAAAGATTCTGGAAACGGAAAACCCTAGCCAGACGGCAAGGATTCCCATACACAGATGTAATCCGATATTGATGATGGTGGCCGTTATCTGGCCGTTTCTAAGCATGGAGAACAGTTCAAAGCCAAAGGTGGAAAAGGTGGTGAACCCGCCCAGGAATCCGATAAATACCAGGGCCCTGATTTCCGGGGTAAAGATATCCCTGGCCTCGGACAGGCCGGCCAGAAATCCGATGAGAAAACAGCCAAAGATATTAACGGCCAGTGTGCCTAATGGCAGCCATTGGTTTTTAATAAAAACACGGGCCCCTTCGTATACCATGAAGCGGCAGATGGAACCGGCAAAACCGCCCATGCCGACCATTAACACTTTTATCATTTCAACCTTTCCTATCAGCTATGGTCTGTAAAACGGTACCTACCATAATGGAAAACCCGTTTAAATACCAGGACATTCTAAAAATCAAGGGCTTGACTAATTGGTGTCCATTGTCTATTCAAAGACATTAATGTTCTAATTAATGGTCTAACTGATTCACCCGGAGGCGCCGGTGCCCAATCCGCTGCACATCCCTTTTCATGTGTTTCCAGTCCGGATTATTATTCCGGTGGGCCTGACCATGCTGCTGTTTTCCCTGACCATTTTCCTGCTGATTATCCCCATGATGGAAGAGAACCTCATGGAAGAAAAACGGCAGGCCATCATGCACCTGACAGAAACGGCCTGGTCCACCCTTTCCCTGTATCATGAGCGGGTCCAAAAGGGGGAAATCTCCCGGGAAGAGGCCCAAAGACAGGTGGCCAACCACCTGCTGAACCTGCGGTACGGGCCTGATCTAAAGGACTATTTTTGGATTAACGACATGGGGCCGGTCATGGTCATGCACCCTTATCGTACGGATTTGGTCGGAAAGGATATTTCCACTTTCCAGGACCCTGCGGGAAAGTACCTGTTCAAGGATATGGTGGCCCTGGTCAGGGCTCAAAAGGCCGGGTATGTGGATTATTTGTGGCAGTGGAAAGAGGACCCGAGCCGGATTGTTCCTAAAATCTCCTATGTCAAAGGGTTTGCCCCCTGGGGATGGATCATCGGCACCGGGATCTATGTGGAAGATGTCCGTGCCCAGATTTCTCTGATCACCCGGCATCTGACCTTGACCTGCCTTGGGATCATGGCGGCGGTCCTGCTCTTGTCCTTTTATATTATCCGGGAGGCGGCAAAGGAAAAACAAAGACGGGTCAGGGCCATGGCCCAGTCCAGATTAAGGGAAAAGCAGCTGCTGCAGGCTGACAAGATGAGTTCCCTGGGGATCCTCGTGGCCGGAGTGGCCCATGAAATCAACAATCCGGCCGCATCCCTGATGCTCAATGCACCCAACCTGAAAAAAGCATGGGACGCTTTTCTGCCGGTGCTGGACGATCATTTTTCCCTGCATCCGGATTCCCGGGTATGCCACATGTCCTATCCTGATTTGAGAAGACGGATTGATCTGATGCTGGCCGCCCTTCAGGACGGTGCCGGTCGGATCAAAAGAATTATCTCTGAACTCAAGGATTTTTCCAGGCCCGGCACACCGGATATGGATGACGATATCGACATCGGCCGGCTGGTCCGGAAATCTGTGGGGTTAACCGCATCCATTATACGGAAAGCCACCCGGAATTTTAAAATCAACTGTGATGAGGCCCTTCCCATGGTCAAGGGAAACTTTCAAAAGCTTCAGCAGGTGGTGATCAACCTGATCGTCAATTCAGCCCAGGCCCTGGAAAATCTTAACCAGTCCATCGCCATTTCCGCTTTTGCGGACAATGAAAACGGATTTATTATTATTGAGGTCTCGGACACCGGCCCGGGGGTTTCCGAGCAGGACTTAAAACGGTTGAAAGACCCCTTTTTTACCACCAGAAGAGATGACGGGGGCACCGGGCTTGGCCTTTCCATCTCTGATAAAATCATCTGCGATCACGGGGGGATGTTGTTGTTTTCCTCTGTCCCGGGGCAGGGGTTGACCGCCAGGATTCACTTGCCCTTGAACAGCAAATAAGGTAAAGAATAGCTTACGGTTGCCAAATTAAAATCAAATTTGGACTGTTTTATTATGGAACAAATATCGTGTCCCGACCGCCCTGTTTTCATTGTTGATGACGAACCAGAGATCCTGCTGGCCGTTGATACCACCCTTCGAATGGCCGGCATGGACAATGTGATTACCATCAGCGATTCAAGGGATGTGATCCGTCAGATGGAGCGGAGCGTCCCGAGCCTGGTCCTGCTCGACCTGAACATGCCCCACATCAACGGGGGAAAACTCTTAAAAATTATCCGGAAAACATGGCCCCGGATTCCGGTCATTGTGCTTACCGGCACCATTGAGGTGGATACGGCGGTCCGGTGCATGAAAATCGGTGCCATGGATTATCTGATCAAGCCCGTGGAAGAGGAAAAGCTTCTGAATGTGGTGAAACATGCCCTGGATGAAAGTTCGGAAACCGGAACCGTCAGTCAGCCCAAAGATCTTTTTGACCAGGTTAAGCATCCCGAAGCCTTCCGGCATATCATCACCCAGGATGAGCAGATGCATTCCATCTTTCATTATATTGAGGCGGTGGCCCCGTCGTCCAAGCCGGTTCTGATCTTCGGGGAAACCGGGGTTGGCAAAGAACTGGTGGGAAGGTCCATCCATGCCCTGAGCAACAGAAAAGGGCAGCTGGTGGTGGTCAATGTGGCCGGCTTAGATGACAATGTGTTTTCCGACACCTTGTTCGGCCATGTCAAGGGGGCGTTTACCGGTGCTGAGAAATCCAGATCCGGCCTGATTGAACAGGCCGCCGGCGGAACCCTTCTTTTAGATGAGATCGGGGATCTGGCCCTGGTCTCCCAGGTAAAGCTGTTGCGGCTGCTCCAGGAAGGGGAATACCTGCCTTTGGGGTGTGACCGGACCCGCCATTCCGATGTCAGGATTATTGCCTCCACCAACCAGGATCTCTGGGCCCTTGAAAAAAATGGGGAGTTCAGAAAGGATTTGATTTACCGGCTGTCCACCCATACCTTGACCCTGCCGCCTCTAAGGGAAAGACTTCTGGATCTTCCGCTGCTGTTGGACCGGTTTGTCTGCCAGGCCGCAGACGAGCTGGACAAGCCGGTTCCCGATATCCCCAAAAATCTTATTGAACAATTGGAGTCTTATCCCTTTAAGGGGAATATCCGGGAACTCAAATCCATGGTATACGATGCCCTGTCCCGGCATAAAGAGGGGCCCATTACCGCAGAGCTGTTCAAAGGGCTGGCCGATATAGATTTACAGCTGCTGGATGAGGATGGGCCGGATTCTGATCTGCCCACATTAAAGGATGCATCCCGGGAACTGGTGGAGCGGGCCATGGCCCGGACCGGGGGAAATCAGTCGGCAGCTGCCAAAATTCTGGGGATCTCCCAGCAGGCGTTGAGCAAGCGGCTGCAAAAGATGAAAACCGAATAGTGTTGGGCGGCCATTAACCCATCTGCGGCGTTGCAGTAAACATGGCATCAGGATAAATTACAGTCCAAACACGGCTCTTTGCCTGGCCCACAACAAAAGTTGTGTTTACAATTTTTGTTGTGAATCGGCTGGATGGTCTTCCCTGTAAGCGGTATTTCCATTCTTTGTTTATTCCTACAATAAAAGTTGTATTTATGCGACCCGGTTTTTACGGGATGATTTTGAATATTCTTTAAAATCAGCATGATAGCCTTTCCATTTATTTGGCATAATTATTGCAATATTTAGGTGTTGCATTGCAAAGCCTGTTGAGTGTCACAAGGAACTGACACCATAGACCCCTGGGCCCTGGTTTCCGTGTGAAACCGGGGTCTGCTTTGGTCCGGGACGTGATCGGGGTCCCGGGCCAAACAGGGTCCGTAAAAAAGTTCTTTTCCTCCATAGGGGCCGGAAGGTGTGCTGCCTTTCGGCCCTTTTGCTTTTATCCTTTAGCTGTCAGCCCGGTCAGGTGATGGTGTGAAGTATTCAAATTTGGTTAACACCGTTGTTTTTTCCGCCGGTTTCCTTTATAAAATGTACTGCCTGTCATAAAAAAGACCCATATGTTTTTCTAATCTCAAGGTGAAAATGATTAAGCCCTAAGGATCATACAACATGCCCGAATATGAGTTGACCCATCTGCTGGTGGATGATGAGCAGCATATGGTTTTGAAAAAACTGACATCTTCCATGCCCGATGTGATTTTAAACGACCGGCAGATTTGTGATTTTGAGCTGCTGGTTACCGGGGTATTCAGCCCGTTGAAAGGATTCATGAACCAAATCGACTATGAGTCGGTTCTGGACCGGATGCGGCTGTCCTCGGGAGAGATCTGGCCGGTTCCCATCTGCCTGGACATTGGCGAAACCCTGGCCAACAGTCTTGAAGTCGGCCAGTCCGTGGTTCTCAGGGACCAGGAAGGGTTCCCCTTAGGGGTCATGAACCTTGACGATATCTGGCCTGTGGAACCGGAAAAAGAGGCGCTAAGTGTATACAACACCCTGGACCAGACCCATCCCGGGGTGGATTACCTGTTTAACAAGTCCGGGCAATATTATATTGGCGGAAGTATTCAGGCCCTGAACCTGCCCATTCATTCGGATTTCAGGCAGATTCGGATGACCCCTGCAGAGGTGAGAAAGGCCTTTGAAAAACTGGGGTGGAAACGGATTGTGGGGTTCCAGACCCGGCAGCCCATTCACCGTCCCCAGTTTGAAATGACCATCCAGGCCATGCGCCAGGCCAAGGCCAACCTGCTGCTGCTGCCGGTGGCCGGAATTCCCCGGCCTGGTGATTTTGACCATTACACCCGCATGCGCTGCTACCAGAAACTGGAAAGCCATTATCCGCCCAACGCCCACATGATCAACCTGCTGCCCTTGTCCATGCGCATGGCAGGCCCGAGGGACGCGGTCCTTCACATGATCATCGGCAAGAATTTCGGCTGTACCCATTTTGTCATCGGCCACAACCACGGCAGCCCGGGGAAGGACAGTGAGGGGAACCCCTTTTACGGCTATGACCAGGCCGCGGAACTGGCCGGGGAGGCCGCAGGAGAGCTGGGCATTGAAGCGGTCTCTTTCGAGGAAATGGTTTACCTGCCCTTTGATGATGAGTTTAAGCTGGTATCACAGGTTAGAGAGGATCAGGACAGCATCTCTTTTTCCGGCGGTGATATCAGAGACCGGATCAGAAACGGAAAACGGGTTCCGGAATGGGCCAGTTTCCCGGAGGTACTGACGGAACTGGACAGATCCTACCCGCCCCCCTCACGCCAGGGGTTTACCATTTTTTTAACCGGACTTTCCGGTGCCGGCAAATCCACCATTGCCCGGGTCCTGTACTCCCGGTTCATGGAAATCGGGACCCGGCCGGTATCTCTTCTGGACGGGGATATCGTGAGAAGAAATTTGTCCAGTGAGCTTAATTTTTCCAAAGAACACCGGGATATCAATGTCCGGCGCATCAGTTTTGTGGCCTCTGAAATTACCAAAAACAGAGGCATTGCCATCTGTGCCCCCATTGCGCCCTATGAGCGGACCAGAACCGAAATTCGAAAGACCATTGAAGCCTATGGCGGTTTTTTTGAAATTCACGTGGCCACCCCCATTTCAGAGTGTGAAAAACGAGATCGAAAAGGCATGTATGCCAAGGCAAGGGCCGGGCTTCTCAAGGGGTTTACCGGCGTGGATGACCCTTACGAAGCCCCGGAGCAGCCGGAGCTGCGGATTGACACCACCAATTTGACCCCCGACGAGGCCGCCCAGGAGGTGTTGCTGCTGCTCAGTGAAAAGGGATTTGTGTAAATTCAGTATTAACCCTGTAACGTTTACGAGGAAAAACATAGTGACTTATGAACAGGCGTTAGCCGACTTAAAAAACAGATCCTGTGCCTGGCTGATCACCGGATGTGCCGGATTCATCGGATCAAATCTTCTGGAAACTCTTTTGGATTTAGGACAGAAGGTCACCGGGCTGGATAATTTTTCCACCGGATTTCAGCACAACCTGGACCAGGTCCGGGATATTGTGGGGCCTGAAAAATGGGCCAATTTCAAGTTTATCAAAGGGGATATCACGGATCTTGACACCTGCCGTTCGGCCTGTGAGGGCCAGGATTATATTCTTCATGAGGCCGCTTTGGGATCGGTCCCCCGGTCCGTGGCAGACCCCATTACCACCAATGAAAACAATATCACCGGTTTCTTGAACATGCTGGTGGCTTCACGGGATGCCAATGTGAGCCGGTTTGTTTATGCGGCCTCGAGTTCCACCTATGGGGACCACCCGGGCCTTCCCAAAGTCGAAGATAAAATCGGCGCTCCCCTTTCTCCCTATGCCGTGACCAAATATGTCAATGAACTGTATGCGGCGGTTTTTGCCTCGACTTACGGGTTTAAGGCCGTTGGGCTCAGATATTTTAACGTGTTCGGCCGGCGCCAGGACCCTTTTGGGGCCTACGCCGCCGTGATCCCCCTCTGGTTTGCCGCCATTATCAAAGGGGAGCAGGCCTTTATCAACGGGGACGGGGAGACCAGCCGGGATTTTTGTTATATTGACAATTGTGTCCAGGCCAATATCCTGGCCGCCCTTTCCGGGGACGAGGCCGCCGGCCAGGTATACAACGTGGCCTTTGGGGAAAAGACCACCTTAAACCAACTGTTTGATATGATCCGGGAACGTGTGGCTGCGGTTCACCCCCAATGTGCCGGCGCCAAACCCGAATACCGGGAATTTCGGGCCGGAGACGTGAGGCATTCCCTGGCAGATATTTCAAAGGCCGGGTCATTATTGGGATATGTGCCCCGGTATTCGGTCCGTGACGGGCTTGATCTTGCGGCCAAATGGTATATGGAAAATTTAATATGTTAAAAGACGGAGAAAAAGGCGTTATCCGCCAAAAAGGAAAAGAGAATATTACTTACGCGATTGCCCCCCACCTGCCCTGCGGCCTGGTCAGTCCGGACCAGCTTCGAAAGCTTGCCGATACGGCGGATAAGTACCAGGTGGCCGCCCTCAAAGTGACCAGCGCGGCCCGAATCGCTATCGTCGGGCTTACCGAAGATCAGGTAGATCCGGCCTGGAAAGACCTGGGCATGGACCCGGGACAGGCCACCGGGCTTTGTGTCAGAAGCGTCAAGGCCTGCCCCGGCAGTCAGTTCTGCCGGCTGGCCCAGCAGGACAGCCTTGCCATGGGCCTGGAACTGGATAAAATTTACCATGGCATGGTGCTTCCCAGCAAAATGAAAATGGGGGTCAGCGGCTGTAAAATCCAATGCGCTGAAAACTGCATCAAGGATATCGGCTTATACGGTACGCCCAAGGGATGGACTGTTACCATCGGCGGAAACGGCTCGGCCCTGCCCCGGCTTGCCGATATCCTGGCGGAGGATATTCCCCATCAGGAGATTTTAGGGATGGTGGCCCGGGTGGTGGACTACTATAAAGAAAATTCAAAGCGGGAGCGCATGGGCCGGATGATTGACCGTCTCGGGCTTGAGAATGTTAAGGCGGATCTTTTGAAAGGCTGAAAGAGAAAAGGGCGGCCTGGGAAGCTTTATCTTTTTCAGGGGGACGGGTCCGATTGTGGGGATCAGATGACACCGGTTCCCAGGATCAGGTTAAGGCCCCCATTAAAGATGGTGGCGGGATGAAGTCGGGTCAGGTCTAAGGCTTTCCATGTCCGCTGGTCCGGGCAGATGATGCCGGTTCGCCATCCCTTAAAATCGGATCGCAGCTTTTGGCCGATTTCACGGTAAAAGTTAAGGGTGTCGCCTGTTTCCAGCCGTTTGCCATAGGGTGGGTTCAGGATTACCACGCCCTTTCCGGGGGGCATCCCGTCACAATTGATATCAAAGAAGCTGGCCTGCCGGACCTGAATTGGTTTTAAAAAATCGTGGGCTGAAATGTTGGCGTTAACGGCATCCACCGCTTTTTCGTTTGTATCTGAGGCGAAAATTTCAGGCCGGTCCATGACCTTGAATTGTTTTTTCATCCGGGTTTTCAGGAAATTAAAATTTTCAGGCCTGAACCCCGGCCAGGTTTCAAAGGCAAAAGATCTGAAAAATCCGGGGGGAACCCGGGATTTGATCATGGCCCCTTCAATGGAAAAGGTGCCGGAGCCGCACATGGGGTCCAGCAATATATCGTTAGGAGAGAACCCGGTTGCCGTTAAGACGGCAAAGGCCAGGGTTTCTCTCAGCGGGGCATCAATGGTGTTGGGTTTGACCCCGCGCTTAAACAAAAGAGCACCGGACATGTCCAGGGAAACCTGGAACCGGTCTTTTTCTCCCCGGATCATCACGGCCTGTGAATCGGCTTTGGAATCTTGGGGGAACCCTGCCTGTCCAAGTCTGTCCTGGATCAGCCCAAGGCTTTTCTGAGCCAGGGCATCCGAGTGGTAAAGCCTGGATTGCCTGCAGGAGACCCGGACATCAAGGTCACTGCTTGCCGGTAAAAATAATTCCCAGTCAATTTTGCCAAGGCCCTTTTCAAATTCTCCAAAATGAACCGCCTTAAAAGAGTCCAGGCGCATGAGGATTCTGGACGGGGTTCTAAGGCAAAGGTTGGCCAGATACCCATCCTGAAGCCTGCCGGTAAAACCAACCCCGCCGGGCATGATCCGGATGTCCCGGATATCAGGGTCAAGACCTTCCAATTCCTGCCGGCATAAGGGCTCAAGGCCCGGTGAGCAGGCCGCAAAGAATTCGTGGGGCCTGGCAATGACCCGCCGTTTTACCCGTTTTTCAAAAGCGGTCTGCGTCATGGTGGATGAGCTGTCAGCCATTAGCTTTTAAGCTTTGCCGGAAATAAATCTGGTTTAAAAATTCGGGCTGTTGGCGACGGTTTTATCAGAAGGTTTTTCCGCAGCAGGAGCCGGGGCCGGCGCATCCGGATGCCTCACCGGGTCTGGAGCCGCAGCAGGCCGTGTCATTGAATCCGGGCATGCGGGTTCCGGATGAACCGGACATGGAGGAATGGGCCGCCATGAGTTTGGTTAAGTTTTTGCTGCCGCAATGGGTACAGACCGGTGAATCCGATGAGTTGACGATTAACACTTCACTGGACTGACCGCAGTCTTCACATTTAAAATCAAAAAGGGGCATAATTAAACCTCATTTATTAGGAAAATAGGCTGAAGGCGGAAGACTGAAGGGGGCTTGTCAATAAAAGGGAACTCATACTTCAGCCTAAACACCTTCAGTCTTCAGCCTCAATCCAATCCAAAAGCCAACGGCGAACCGCTAATAGCTAACAGCTAAAGGCTAAAAGCTAACAGCTTCTTCCTACCAATGGCCTTCCGCGTTGGCGTCATCGGCAAATTCAAACTCACCGGCGTTGAATTTTTCAATCACCTGGTTGATGGTGCCGGTGGCGTTATTGGCCACTTTAACACCGGCCGCATCCAGGGTTTTGAATGCATTGGGGCCGCAGAACCCCGTCAGCAGCACTTTGGCCCCTTTATTGGCGATATTGGCGGCCGCCTGGATCCCGGCGCCCTTAAATGCGTTTTTGTTGTCATCATTGTCAATGACTTCGAATTCTTTTGTGTCTGTATCGACAATGATAATATATGCAGCCCGGCCAAACCTGGGGTCTACTTCAGCCTCAAGGTCTTTGCCCTGGGATGTTACGGCAATTTTCATTTTGGTTGTCCTTCTTTGTTTGTGCAAGCTGTTATCAGCCTTCCGGCTGTAGCCATGGTCAGGCATTTCCTGGTGCCTGACCATGGCTGCTTTATCTATTGTCCGCCGCCACCGCCGCAGACCTGGTCATTCCTGATTTCCGTAAGTTTGCCTTCAATCAGGTCCATGACCACTGGTTCAATTTCCGGTCTTTCGGCATCGTGGTAAACGTCAATGCCCACCTGGCGGAAGCCCATGAGCGGCCTCATGCCGATGCCGCCGACCACCAGGGCATTCACCCTGTTTTCCGACAGCAGGTTGACCGGAACCATGCAGCCGCCCTGGACATGCTCCTGGTTGGGAAGGATGGAAACCTCTTTGATCTTGCCATCTTCGACATCAATTAATGTAAAGACATCACAATGTCCAAAATGACCTGCCCTGGTTCCTTTGAGTCCGCCTTCCCCATTGGAGGGGACTGCAATTCTACCGTTTTTCATTTCATACTGCTCCTTAATTAGGGGTTTAGGCTGAAGGGGCTTGGGCTGAAGGGGCTTGCCTTGCCTGCCTTCAGCCTAACAACCTTCAGTCTTCAGCCTGTTTTTCTGGTTATATTAAAGTCCAAACAAAAAATTCGTGTTTGGACGAAAAGTTGCCCAGATGCAAGGCGAAGAAAAAATGGCAACCGGAGCAACCTCTTGGTTGTGAGGATTGCCATTTTTTCTGCAACGCAACAGATGGGTGACTTTTCGTTCAAACACTACATTATTCTTTCAAGCTTCATGGCAGAACTATCCATAACCTTCTGCCATATCTCTTTTATCGCCCGTCCGGCATCAGAATCCTGAGCCGTTTCCAGAACGGTTTTTCCCTGGATCATGGCCCGGGTAAATTCCGGATCAAAGGGGATTCTGCCGGCAAGGCCGAACCCTTTTTCTTCGGCAATGGCTTCAATGGCCAGGCCCTGTTCCGGGTTCAGATCAAATTTGTTGATACAGACCATGGCCGGGATTTTAAAATGCTTGGCCAGCTGGGCCACCCGCTCCATATCATGAACCCCGGAAACCGTGGGCTCGGTGACAATGAGAATGGCGCTGGCCTGGCCGATACTGGCAATCACCGGACAGCCGATGCCTGGAGGGCCGTCGGTGAGGATCAGGTCAATTTTCCGGTCCCGAGCCTGTTTTTTGGCCTGTTCCCGGACAAGGGCCACCAGCCGGCCGGAATTTTCTTCGGCAATTCCCAACCGGGCATGGACCATGGGGCCGAACCGGGTCTCGGAAATAAACCACTGGCCGCAGGTTTTTTCCGGGAAATCAATGGCCTGTTCCGGGCACATGTCCACACAGACGCCGCACCCCTCACAGTCTATGGGGGCTATGGTAAACCCGTCATCAGTTTCTTTGACCGCGTCAAACCGGCAAAGGGCCATGCACTGACCGCATTGGGTACATTTATCCGGGTTGATGATGGCCTCATTGCCGCTTACAAAGTCGGTTGTCTGCTTGATTTCCGGCGCCATGAGCAGGTGGAGATCCGCCGCATCCACATCGGCATCACACAGGATCTGATTTTCTGAAAGGCTCGCAAAGGCCGCTGTCAGGCTGGTTTTGCCGGTCCCGCCTTTGCCGCTCAGTATGACCAGTTCTTTCATTGGGCAGGACTCCTTTTTTCTAATATGGTGGTTATCTTTTCCAAAAGCGTTGAAAATTTTTCCTGGTACTCGGGCAGGGATGAAACAATAAGTTCCCCTTTGGAGTAGCTTTCGGCAATCCGTCTGTCAAAGGGGATCTCCATTAAAACCGGGATGTTTTCCTTTTGGGCGTAGGCCAGTACATCATCGTTCCCCATGCCGGCCCGGTTGATGACCAGGCCGTGGGGAATGCCAAGGAGCCTGACCGCTCCAACGGCCAGGGTCAGGTCATGAAGGCCGAAGGGGGTGGGCTCGGTGACCAGGACCACAAAATCAGCCCCCTTCATGGCGGCAATAACCGGACAGGATGTCCCCGGCGGTGCGTCGATGATGTTGATTTTGTCAGGGTCCTGATGGGTCCGGACCTGTTTGATAATGGGCGGGGCCATGACCTGTCCGATATCCATGAGACCGCGGACAAATCCGATAGAAGAAGGCTCATCGGTTTTAAAGGTCCCTGCCTCCACAACCCCTAAGGATCTGTCCTTTTCGGTTACGGCGTTTTCAGGGCAGATGGCCATACACCCGCCGCAGGAGTGGCACAGTTCCGGAAAGGTCACCACGGTTTTACCGGCCACGGCAATGGCGCCGTACCGGCAGATGTCCATACATTTTCTGCAAAAGGTGCATTTTTGTTGATCAATTTCCGGGATCGGGGCATTGACCTTTTGGCTTTCATCCATTTGAGGATGTAAGAACAGATGGGAATTGGGTTCTTCCACATCACAGTCCAGGATCTGGGCCTTTTCCCCGATCATCCGTGCCAGGTTGGTACTCACGAGGGTCTTTCCTGTACCGCCTTTGCCGCTGGCAATGCTGATAATCATTGTTTTGGGTCCTTGTAATTAGCAGTTAGCTATTGGCCGTTAGCCTTTCGCTGTTTGCGGTTAGCCGTTTGTCAGGCTGAAAATTTTTTTAATGCAGGCGATCATGTTCTGGGCGTCCTGGGGGCCGGGGGTTAAAGGCAGCGGCATTAACACCCCAAGGCCCTCAAAATAATCATGGAATTCCTTATGGGCAAGGGAGCTGACCGGAATGCAGTTGACCATGGGATTGGTCATTATGGCTTTTTCCACCAGTTCTTTGGTCTCCATATCCCCAAGTCCCGTGTCTGCAATAAACAGATCAACGGCCTTTTGTTGTTTTATCAGGTCCACGGCTTCCTGGCCGGAAGCCGCCCAGGCAATTTCAAACTGGTTGTCTGCCAGGGCCTGTACAATATCAGAAAATTTAGGTTGATCTTCTGTTGCGATAACCGCCTGTTTCATGTTTGTTTTCTCCAATGTTTCCAAATAACGGCCACGGGCCGTCTTGGTTATCCAACCAAGAACCGCCCACAATAAATAATGAAAGTCTTCTCAAGATGTTAGTGAGACTTTCATATAAAACGGTCAACCCCTAAAGAGCAGAAGCCGGACCGCTCCTGATGATTGGCGTCAAAAAGCAGTCCACAACTGAAAGGCTGTCTGCAGCAAGCCTTCAGGGCCAATCAAACCAGCCGGTGCCTATGGGCAACAGCCCCCATAATGTTTGTCAGACATGGGCTCATGTCAAGCTTATGTCCCATAATCTTTTCAATATGGCATCTTATAGGTTAGCAAAGCCTGTGCCATGGCAGTGGCTTTCGGGGGGTGATTTGATATAACTATTTAATATGGTTGAAATAAATTCAATTGAAAGACGAGAGGTGACAAAAGCCGCCTTTCGGGGTGGGCGCACAAATGCGACCAGTGGTATTAGGGAGACAGGCTGTAGGTGGTTAGGCTGAAGGGGATTGAGATCCTTCAGCCTAAACCCCTTCAGCCTACGGTCTTGATTAGGTCAGCCGTGGATAATTTATCATAGGCGGTCTTAATTAACTCAACCGTGCTGTCCCAGGAGATGCACTCATCGGTGATGGAAACCCCGTATTTGAGCTCGTCTGGCGCACAGGAACAATCCTGGCGTCCCTCAAAGAGGTTGCTTTCCAGCATCAACCCGATGATCCGGTGGTTTCCCTGGAGCCGCTGGTCAAGGGCGCTGTGAAAAACAAAGGCCTGGCCGGTGTACCGCTGGCCGGAGTTATCGTGGGAGCAGTCAATGACAATGGCATCGGGCAGGCCTTTTTCCTTAAGCTGTTCCTGGGTTTTTCCTACGGAAATGGGGTCATAGTTGGGATGGGTCCCGCCCCGAAGGACAATGTGGCCGTATTTATTGCCCTTGGTACTGACAACGGCGGACATCCCATGGGGATCTATGCCCAGAAAATGCTGGGGCGCAGCCGCAGCCTGCATGGCATTGATGGCGGCTTTCAGGCTTCCGTCGGTGCTGTTTTTAAATCCCACGGGCATGGACAGGCCCGAGGCCATTTCCCGGTGGGTCTGAGATTCTGTTGTCCTGGCGCCGATGGCCACCCAGGAAAGCAGGCCTGCGATATACTGGGGGGTGATGGGGTCCAGGATCTCGGTGGCCGTGGGCAGTCCCATTTTGTTGATGTCGGCCAGCAGGGACCGGGCGGTTCTCAACCCGGTATTTACATTGTAGGACGAGTCCAGGAACGGGTCATTGATCAGCCCTTTCCACCCCACCGTGGTCCGGGGTTTTTCAAAATAGACCCGCATGACCAGGCAGATTTTATCGGCCACCTGTTTTTTCAGGTCATTCATCTTCCCGGCATAGTCAAGGGCCGCCTTGGTATCGTGAATAGAGCAGGGGCCGGCAATAATCATCAGGCGCTTGTCTTTTCCCGAAATGATATTCTCAATATCCTTGCGGCTGTTGATGACGGTTTGTGCCACATCCTCTTCAACAGGAATTTCCTGTTTGATGCGGTCAGGGGAAATAATGGGAATAAATTCTTTTACATTTACATCGTAAGTGAGTTTCATGGCGGTTTCCTTAAATTTTTCAGGCTTGGGACCGCCCGGGCAGAAAAGAAAAACCGCAGGCAGCTGCTGCCTGCGGTTTGAAATCTAGAGATTCATCCATACGCCACAGGCAGTTCGGGTATAAAAATAATACCAAAAATAATAGCTGCCTGTATAGCGTGAATTCATCTGGTCTGTCTCCATAGGGTTATGGTTGGAATAGACCATAAAACCATTCCCGTGTCAACCGGTATCCAGTGTTTAAAAAAAACAAAAACCAAATTCTTACAAAAAGCTAAACTTTATCTCACAAAAATAATGGTATTTAAGGAACCAAAATAAAAAATTGATAGTTGCCGGCTCATAGCCCCCAGCTAACCGCTAACGGCTAACAGCTAACAGCTAATGGCTAACGGCTAATAGCTAACAGCTTAAAAAGGAGGGATCATGATGACCTGTGCGGATTTGCACCTTCATTCCTGCTATTCAAAACACCCTGCCGAATGGTTTTTAAAACGGATCGGCACCCAGGAATCCTATACGGATATTGATTTTATTTATCACTCTGCCAAGGAGCGGGGCATGGCGTTTGTGACCTTAACGGATCATAACACCATCAAGGGCGCCCTTGAGCTTCACCGCCGGCATCCGGACGACACCTTTGTCAGTGTGGAGGTCACGGCCTATTTTCCGGAAAACGGATGCAAGGTCCATGTCCTGGTCTATGATGTTGACGAGGGACAGTTTTCCAAAATTGATGCCATCAGGAGAAATATCTATGATTTAAGGGAGTTTCTGGTTGAAAACGACATTGTTCATTCCCTGGCCCATGCCACTTACAATGTAAATGACAAGTTAGATGCAGATCTGGTTGAAAAGCTTATGCTGCTGTTTAATAATTTTGAGGGGATCAACGGGGCCAGAAGCCCATATTATGCCAGAAAATGGATGAAGCTTTTAGGGGAACTCACCCCGGAGGACATGATCCGCTTAGAGGCCAAACACGGGATCAAACCCCATGGGCCCACCCCCTGGAAAAAGGGGCTGACCGGCGGCTCTGACGACCACGCCGGACTCTTCCATGCCATGACCTTTACCAAGGCCCCTCAATGTCATGACCATAAAACCTTTCTTAAGGCGGTGCAGGACCGGCAGACCCGTCCCGAGGGCCGGAGCCACGATTTTAAAACCTTTGCCTTTTCCATTTATAAGATTGCCTATGATTTTTCCAGGCATAAGGCCGGTGCGGATTCCCATGACCTTTTTACCATGGTCAGTTCCATTTTGTTTGACCAGAACGGTGCCCTGATTGCCAATGCCCTGCTCCCCCAAGATCAGGACAGCAACGCCGCCCGGGAGGCCCGGTGCCCGGAGACCCTGATGATGGAGTTTTTGTCCGCCATTGCCAAGGACCTTAACGATACCGGCGATTCAGATCTGGATACCAAGTTTGACCGGATTTATGCGGACCTGTCTTCTTTGATTGACAACTATTTTATCATGGTCATGGACTCCATGGCCGATGCCATTGACAAACTGTCCCTGGTGTCGTTCCTGAAAAACCTGTTTGCCTCTCTTCCCTTTTTCTTTTTGTCCACCCCCTTTGTCACCAGTGTCCGGCACCTGTCCCGTGACCGGATCATTATCAACCGGCTCCGGGAACAGATGGACAAACCCGAGGCCCCATCGGGAAAACGGGTCCTCTGGTTTACCGATACCATCCATGACCTGAACGGCGTTTCCGTCAGCCTGCGCCAGATTGCCTGGCACGCCTTCAGGACCGACCGGAACCTGACCCTGGTCACCTGCCATCCCGGCGGGGATAAAATCAAGTCTTTGCCCCCCAATGTGATGAACCTGGACAGTGTCTATTCCTACAGGCCGGAACTTTATACCTCCTATACCATGTACTTTCCCTCACTTCTTAAGGCCATTGACCAGATCAGCACCTGCAACCCGGACCGGGTAATTATCTCCACCCCCGGTCCTGTGGGCCTTCTCGGCCTCATGGCGGCCCGGATGCTGGATATCCCCAGCACCGGTATTTATCATACGGATTTTAAAGTCCAGATGGACCTGACGGTTAAAGAGCCGTCCCTGTCCTCTTTGATTTTTCAGTATGACCGGATGTTTTTTTCCAAGATGGATGAGATCAGGGTTCCCTCCAAGGCCTATGTGGATATTTTGACCGACCGGGGATATCCCAAAGAAAAATTAAAAATTTTCGAACGGGGGATCAACACCAGCCTGTTCAATTACCGGGAACCGGAAATTCAGGCGTCCCCGGATAAGGCGTTTACCCTCCTTTGGGCCGGCCGGGTCAGCCATGATAAAAACATCACCTATCTGCTGGAGGTCTTTGAGCAGGTCAAGGAACAGGTTCCGGGAATCCGGCTGCTCATGGCCGGCCACGGGCCGGACTTTGATTATTTCAAAGAAATCACGGACCAGATGCCGGGGGTTGAAATGAAGGGCAAGGTCGATTACGAGGCCCTGCCTGAATTTTACAATTCAGGCGATCTGTTTGTCTTTCCGTCCACCATGGATACCTTTGGCATGGTGGTACTGGAAGCCCAGGCCTGCGGCCTACCCGGGCTGGTCACCAATGTGGGCGGCCCCCAGGAAATCGTGGAAGACCGGGTAACGGGCCGGGTGCTTTCCCTTGCCCGCAGGGACGACTGGGTGGCGGCGGTGAAAGCCCATGTTCACCAGAAAGCCGCCGATCCGGACGGCTATGCCGATTACAAAAAAGAGATCAGCAGCCGGGTTCATGCCCAGTTCAGCTGGGAAAAGGCATTAACCGACATGATAGACCTGCCCAACCAGTCTATCTGCATCAGGGGGGAGGCATTGTACTCTAAATCCGCATGATCCAAACAATAATGGCTGCCCCGGAACGGCTCAACCGGCAATGGCGGCAAAAACTGATCCGGAACCTGCCCGGCCAGGTGGTGATCCAGATCACGGATAAATGCAACGCCACCTGTCCCCAGTGCGGCATGCGGATATCCTCAGACTTTGAAAGAAAAACCCTGGACCGGGAGGATGTGTTCAAGATTATTGATGCGGCGGCGGACCGAAAGGTCAAGGCCATCTCCTTTACCGGCGGCGAGCCCCTGCTCAGGCTGGACGACCTGTGCGATTATATGAACCGGGCCGGGGAACGGCAGATCCCCTTTATCCGGACCGGCACCAACGGGTTTATGTTCAAAGGCAGTGACAAACCCGGGTTTACCGATAAAATTACCCGGCTGGTGGAAAGACTGACCCGGACTTCCGTGAGAAATTTCTGGATCAGCCTGGATTCCTGCGATCCGGCCATTCACGAACAGATGCGAGGATTTGAGGGGATTGTGGCAGGGATTCAAAAGGCGTTGCCCATTTTTCACGCCCACGGCCTGTACCCGTCCGCCAACCTTGGGATCAACCGTAACTTGGGGGGCGCCCTGACCCGGAACCTGAATCCCCGGGATTTTTCAGATGCCCAAAGGTATGAACAGGCGGTTTACGAAACCTATTGCCTCGGGTTTTCAAAGTTTTATCAAAAGGCCATTGACTTAGGATTCACTATTGTCAATGCCTGTTATCCCATGAGCGTTGATGCGGCCGATGAAGATCTTGATGCCGTTTATGCCGCCACCTGTACCGAAGATATTGTCCGGTTTACCAGAAATGAAAAGCAAATGATCTTTCTGTCCTTAAAACATACCATTCCCAAATTCCGGAATAAAATCCGGATTTTCACCCCCTTAGCCTCCCTTAACGCCCTGGTCAGGGAATACAACGGGCAGGTGAATACATCCTTTCCCTGCCAGGGGGGGCTGAACTACTATTTTATTGATTCCAGGACCGGCTCCACCTTTCCCTGCGGATACCGGGGCAGTGAAAATTTCGGAAAATTCTGGAAACTGAATGGAAAATCTAAAGCCCTTCAGCCCGACTGCCGGTTGTGCGACTGGGAATGCTTCAGGGACCCCTCAGAACTTGCGGGCCCCATCCTGGACCTGTTTGCCGCCCCGGTTCGCCTGGCCGGAAAGGCCTTCAAAGCCCCGTCAGATCTTCAAACCTGGGCCACGGATCTCCTCTATTACCGGGCCTGCGGGTATTTTAACGGCCGGAAGCCCCCGGTCTATTCCCGTATGGGGGCGTTTTCGAAAGGATGATAGAATAAAGTCTCCCCGACCTCAAATCACACTGCCCCACTTGAACCCCCCTTAGGCATCGCCCCGCCTAAGGGGGCACTCAAAAATAAATCACCAATTTTGATTCAACGAAGGCTCGAAGAGGAGCGCATGCTCACACTTGGGCCAAAAGATTATTTTGAGATGGCTTCTAACATTTTGTGCAGGGCTTTATTGTCTGGAAAGTACTTTATCAGGCTGTCTTCAAAACGTTTCCATTTTCTGCTTATTTTTCTTCTGGCCAGCCAGGCGCTGTGGTTACAGATTGGGATGAACTCTGCATTGCCGATATTATCAACAACAAATAATTGAGAAATACCGGATTTATCTCTTTGGCATAATACGTTTCTGTGCGCAAGCCTGCTGGTTACAATCCAGTGTTCCAATAAATATTTTTTCAATGAATTCAAGGAATTCAGCAGATTGTCATAGTACGGCTCCATTATCTGGCTGGTGGATATATAGTCTCCTAATGTTTTTGACACGCAGCCGTCATAATCCAGAATGAGATCAAAAACAGAGCCCATGCCCAGATTTGTTTCTATTTCACCATGATATTTAGGAATCATATCCCAGGAGATGTTCCTTTTTTGAAGATGTATATAATATTTTCTTTCGCGCTGCTCCTTCCGGCCCGTAATTTTCTCGTCAACTGTTATCTTGATACAAAGATCGGGGTTTTCAGGATGTCTGTAAACGTCTCTATGATGTCCTTTTCCAACAACATTATTTTCATTAATATTAATCATAAAATTAAGCCCACTTACTGTTTGATGACAGGCGGTTTTGTAACCAGGCACAAAAGGCCGGCTAAGACGAGAAGAATACTAAACACTGAAAAGAGAATCCAGTAGTTATTTCAATTCGGTAATTCGGGGGACTAAAATATTTACAAGCCAATTTTAATTTTGTTTCGTGGTTCCAAATTTGATAATTTAGTATCGCCCCCTATAATTAAAACGCCCTGTGCGGACCCGCACGCAGGGTGCTGTCCGGCTACCCGATTATCTTTAATCCGCCTTAAGCCAAAGTTCAAGAGCAAATGAGATTGCTTGTTTTACAAGATTAAGTTTTGTCTGATCGAGTGTTGTAATTAACGCACCAATTTTTCCCTTGGGTACGGTTTGAATATGGTCACAATTGATTGCGCATTCTTTGGCCATTCCATCACTTTGGAACAAAATTACTTTGCTGGGAATATCTCTGATGGTAGACGCTATTGGAACAATAGTTATTTCCCCAAGATAGTCAATCACCGAATTGCGAGTGATTATCAGAACTGGTCGCTTTTTATGTGGCGCTTTGAATTTGATAACACAATCCCGACAATTATGCAAAATAAGGTGTCTTCGAAAGAAGCAAGGCAGAATTGGGCCAGGTTAATCCAAAAAATTTATGAAGTTGATCCTTTGGTTTGCCCAAAATGTCAGGGGCAAATGAAACTGGTTTCTTTTGTGGAAAATCTCGATGTTTTATATGAAAGTCTCACTAACGTCCTGAGAAGACTTTCAATATTTGTTGTGGGCGGCTCTTGGTTGGATAACCAAAGCGGCCCGTGGCCGTTATAGAAAAAATTCTGCGTCACCTGGGCTTATGGGATATTCACAAGCATGATCTACCTCAGCAGAGTATTTCTGATCCCATTCTTGAATTGGTTTATGACTTTTCAGTCTCCCAGATCCCGGCAGTTGAGTATTGGAATTGATTTTCACTGTACGCGGGGTTTCTGGTGAGGTGCGCCTAAAGTCAGATTAAATTGGGGAGTTTTCATATTTGCTTTGGAGATTTATGATACCGACTGTCCTTTTGCCTCTGCCCTGCTACATCCCTTTTTTCGGAGAATGCCCCTGTCGGGCCACAGGCACAACATGTTGTGCCTGTGGCCCGACAGGGGCATATTTCAAGCTCCTAGTATTTTTTATACTTTGGGAGTCAAAAAGCAAGTTCTGTATTAAATTTATTTTTTATCTGAATAAAAAATTTGTTTTGGATTGACCTTTGAAATGGATTTTTTCCGGCCATAAAGCAGGTCGTCCATGAAAAGGGCGATTCTCTGATTGATCACATTTCTTGAAATATAGAACCGGACCAGTTTATGGATTAAGGTGTCCGGTTTGGTGTAGGGACACACGGCAATGCACAGGCCGCAGTCCGTGCCGATGGTTTTCCAGTATGAAAAGCATTTTTCCTGGCTGATAGACCAGTGGCGTGTATTCCGGCTGACCGGTTCCGGACCGTGGCGTATGGAGCCTGACGGGCAGTTGTCTGCACATTTTTTGCAGATTTTGCAAAACTCTCCCATGGACGGGGAAGACAGGTTGGGAGAGTCGGGAAGCTCAAGTTCTGTGGTCACCAGGGCCAGCCGGACGCAGGGGCCAAAGACCCTGTGCATGAAAAGCCCCATCCGGCCCAGTTCTCCCATGCCCGAAGCCACCGCTGCCGGCACACACAGGGTATCGTAGTTGGCATCGGTGTGGGCCCGGGCCCGGTACCCGAAATCCCGGATGTATTCGGCCGTAATGCTGGCGATTTTAGCCACTTCCACATATTTCTGGGCCGATTCCTGGATAACGCTTCCGGTAGGGGCCTGACGGAGCATGGGAACCCGCATGGGAACAACTATAACAATGGCGGTACAGTAATCCTGGTCCGTCTTTTCACCCCAGTGACGGGCATGCCTTCCTCTGTGGCTGTAGAAATGATAGGGTTTTAACCGGGTAAAGCCGATATCACAGGCCCCGTAAAACCGGGCAAATTCCGAGAGGGTCCGGGCAAACTCGACCCTGTTGATTTCTTTTTTTTCAGCCGCCACGTCACCGTCAGACAACGGGATGGCACGTTCCAGGTATTTGAATGCCGCGATATAGGCCGGGGCGGCAAGATCATGGTGAAACACCTGGGCCTTATCCCCGAATTCAGGCTTGGCATGGATCTGGGCGTCCACAGACCGGTTTTCAGGCCGCATCTCATAATAATCCGCCATCAGTTCCGGATAGTGCTGCAGGTTGTTCCGGGCAAACATATTGTCCCGCTCATCATATGGCCTGACATCTGAATCATCCCTTTCAGGGGATTGGCCTGGAAAAAAACGGGCTAAGGAGAGCAGGCCAAACAGGCCAAACCCTGCAATAACCAGAACATTCAAAGGCCTTACAGCAGACGGCGCAAATAGGAAAAAGATCCAGACCAGGCCGTTGATCCCGAAAAACAGGAATGAAATTTTGGCGGCACGGGGTTCTTTTTCCATGACGGAGGAGATGCCAAGCAGCAGAAAAAATGAGCTTAAACCGATAAGAACAACGGCATTGATGACAGTTAACATAAATTCCATGACAGTTTTGGCAACTCTTTTTTTTGTTTTCCGACCCCAGAAAACAGATCCATTATTTTGAAATTCCCGCTCATTCCAAGCGACAGCAGTGCCACAGCAGTCATATACCAAAAGGCCTGGCGGCTGGTCAATGCTGTAGATTCGGGCAGCCCTGATGGCGTGATCGGGAATGCCTGAAACCCAGATCCTGAAAATAAAAAAAATTCAACAAGGCTTTCCAAACAGTGATTTATCCTGTAATTATGGCGGCTTAATTTTAACCTTTTATTGACCCCGGGCAACCCCCGGAGGCTGTGAAAAAGATCATGAAACCCATATTCGGCATTGATTTTGGGACCTCCAACTCCGCGTTGGCCGTCTGTGTTGACAACCAGGTCCGTCTTCTGGACGTGGATCCGGGCAACCCCCTGTCCAATTCATTGAAATCCATTCTTTATTTTATCAAGGAAGACGGCCGGGCGCTTTCTTATGTCGGCCACGAGGGCGTTAGAAATTATATTGATAACGGTGCCGAAGGCCGGTATATGCAGTCGGTCAAATCCTTTTTGTCAGACACTTCGTTTAAGCACACCGCCGTTTACGGTAAACAGTATACCCTTGAAGAGCTGATATCCCTGATCCTTCGAACCATGAAGGAACGCGGAGAGAGGATCATTGGGAAAGCGGTTGACCGGGTTGTCCTGGGCCGGCCGGTAATTTTTTCCCCGGAAGAGGACAGGGAGCGCACGGCACAGGATCGTCTGATCCGGGCGGCACACCTTGCCGGGTTTAAGGATGTCCGCTTGCAGATGGAACCGGTGGCTGCGGCCCGGGCCTATGAGGCCGGGCTTGAACCGGGCCATGAACAGATGGTGCTGGTAGGGGATTTTGGCGCGGGAAGTTCTGACTTCACTGTTCTTAAGGTCGGAAAAGACGCCGGCACCATTGCATCGGAGCAGAATATTCTCTCTGTGGGCGGGCTGTACGTGGGCGGAGATGATTTTGATGCCCGGATCATGCGGCATAAAGTGGCCTGGCATTACGGCACCCAGGTTCAGGTTAAATCCATGTTCAGCGAGAATCTGACAGGACTCTCCCCCCTGGTGCTGGCCCATCTTCTTCAATGGCACCGGATTCCGTGGCTCAGACAGCCCAAAATCCTTGAAAGCATCAAGGAACTTAAAGTCTGTGCTGGTTTAAAAGACAGGCGCCTTCTGGAAAATCTGGAGCATCTGATCGAGGATAATTACGGATATCTCCTGTTTAAGGCCATTGAATCGGCAAAGTGCCGCCTTTCGGATCATGAAGAGGGGGCCGTCATTTTCAAAGATTACGGCATTCATATTGAAGAACCGGTTCTAAGAAGTGAGTTTGAGCAGATGATAGGGGATCTGGTGGAAAAAATCGGGGCCTGCGTGGATCACACCATTGCCGGTGCCGGCATTGCTCCTGACCGGATTGATGCGGTTTTTCTTACTGGCGGCACCTCGTACATTCCCCGGATCAGGAAAATTTTTGAATCCCGCCTGGGCCCGGAAAAGATCAAAACAGCCGATGCCTTCTCCAGTGTGGCATACGGCCTTGCCCTTGAGGGCGGGCTTTGGGCGGCTTAATGGCTGGCCAAGCCCGGGGTTGAATCGGTTCTGTCTTTTAAAATCCCATCCAGGTGTTGTTACATGGCCTTTAATCTTCAGGCGATTCCGGCGTTGCTTTTTTTTCGGGAGTGTCCGGGGGGGTAAGGGGCAGGTCGGTGCCTTGTGCAATGGACCGGATATGGATATCCCGCTGGGGAAAGCTGATTTCGATGTTCTTTTTCCTGAACTCCCGGTCGATCCGGAACCGGACATCGGTTTCCACTTCCAGCATGTTGTCCACATCGGTCCAGATCCGCAGCCTGAAATTCAGGGCACTGTCACCAAAGTCCGTGAACAGCACAGTGGGTACCGGGTAGCGAAGTATCCTCGGGGCCTGGGCCGCAATTTCCAGAAGCGTTTCCTTTACCAGTTCCACGTCAGACCCATAGGCCACCCCTACATTGATGTTGCGCCGGATCCGCCGGTCCTTGAAACTCCAGTTGGTAACCTGGCTGCTGATGAAATCGGCATTGGGAATGATCAAAGAGGCGTTGTCATAGGTCTGGACCACGGTGGACCGCACATTAATTTTCTGGACCCGGGCCCAGACACCGTTGACTTCTACATCGTCCCCAACCTGTATGGGCCGTTCAAACAGGAGAATGATGCCTGAGATAAAGTTGTTGAAAATATTCTGGAGCCCGAACCCGATCCCGATGCCTAACGCGCCGAAGGCAACCGCCATGGAGGCGGTGTTCAGGCCGAATACATGCAGGGAAATTAAAATCCCAAACGACCAGATCACATAGACGGAGATGGTGGTGATGGATTCCTGAAGCCCGCGGGCCATGCCGCTCCGGCTCAAGAATTTGGTTTGAAACAGCCACCGCCACATCCGGATCAGGGCATAGGTGAAAATCAGCACCAGGCCGGCGGATACAATGCCAAGGAGGCTGAAATTCATGCTGCCCATGCTCAAGGGGTGGGCCAGAATCTGATACAGCCTTCCCAGAACGGTCTGGGGATTTCCCCAGGTCAGCAAAAGAATCAGCAGAAGGGATACCAGCCAGCAGAGCTGGCCTGCCCGGATCATCAGCCATTGAAGGGGATAATCATCGTAAACAAACTCTTCTTTCCGGGTATGGCTTATTTCTTTGTAATAATGATCCCATTCCTTAAGCTGGGCATGGAATACGCCCCACCAGAATAGAATGACAATACTTTTTATCCAGGAAATCAGCCAGTGAAAAGACAGCGAGCCGTAACCGGTCATATCCATCACCAGGGCGACACCGGCAATGGTCATCAGCAGGTATTTACACGAAAGGCTTTTGAGCAGAACGGGTTTGTTCTGATCTTTTCCAAGTCCCCGGATGTTTTTTCCATTGACATCCTTCCAGGTCATGATGGCCCAGGCCAGCAGCCAGAAGGTGCCGGCCATCCGCAGCAGGATTAAAAGACCGGAATCCATGCCAAGAACGGCCTGAATCAGGGTATGGGCAAAAATGAGGTAGGCTGCCCCCCGGCTCAGGCGGCCTAACCGCTTGGCATTGGCCTCACCTCCCACGGTTTCCCGGGCCGGCCCTGAAATCGCCAGGCCAACCCACCGGACAACGAGGAAAATCAGGATGATCACATAAGCGGTTTTAAAACCGGCCGCTACCAGAACCATCTTATCCAGACGGCTGTATAAGAAAATGGTCAGCGCTGTGCCGCCGGGGATAATAGACATTTTTAAAAGATCGGCCGCCATCAGATGCCAGGGTCCCAACTGGCTTGCCACCGGCAGGTCTTTAAGACCGGATGCGGCAGATTTCAACCGGGAAAGGATGGCCAGTGCCCCAAAAAGCACAAAAATAAACGATACGGCCACAAGCCCGGCGCTCTGCCACAGGGCTTCTGCACCGGTTATCCAGAATCCCGGCTCAGTAGCCGTTCGGATGTGCTTCCATAAATCAAGGCTTTCATTGAGAAGAACATTAAACGCATTCAGCCGTGAGTTTTTAGATTTTCGCTCAAACAGATTTTTGGCTTTCCGTTCCTCAATGGTCTGCTCAAGCTGGGTTTCCAGGTCTGAAAAAGAATTCAGCACCTCCGTCATTTTGGTTATCCGGGTCTGGTAAATCTGGTCCAGCCGGGTGACCAGGTCTTCTTTTTTCTTGAGGACACCGGCCAGGCGATCGGCTGTTTTTTTCAGGGCAAGGCTAGTGGAATCGCCCTTTTTGTCTGCATTGATCTGGACCAGTTCCTTTATTTGTTTGTCCACCAGCTGCTTTTGCTGTTCAAGGTTTTTAAGTTCGCGTTTCAGGGTGTCTTCGTCCGGGGCAAGCCCGTCTTTAATCTTCTGGATTTCAACCATGGAAGACTTGAGCTCGGCACGGGTTTTTTGGAGTGCGGAAATGTCTGTGCCGGTTGACAGCAGCAGATTCCAGAAAGTGGATAACTGAAGCCGGTATCCGTTATATGCGGCCGTCAGGTAGTTTTGCTCCCGGTCTTCTATGGCCAGGCGCTCTTTATATTTTTCCAGGTCTTTGAGTTCGGTTTCCAGGGATTTATCCAGAATCTGCCCCAGATCATCGATCAGTTTTGATGCGCCATTGCCTTCTGCGGCCACAGCGCTGATCCGCAAGGGGCCGGCAATCGCCGTGACCATCAAGAAAAGCAAACAAAAGTTTAAAACCCAGCGTCTGGTTCGAAAATCAAGGTAAACGGTCATAAATCAGCCTCCTAAAACCACCCTTTTTTTTTGAAATAAACGGCCATTGTTCCCCCCACCACAGCCATCAGCCCTAAAAGGCCAAAGTACCCCCATTGCCATTCCAGTTCAGGCATGACCTTGAAATTCATTCCGTAAATACCGGCCAGAAAGGTCAGGGGAATGAAAATGGTGGCAATGATGGTCAGGGTCCTCATGACATCGTTGGTCCGGTTGGCCTGGACCGATATATACAGATCCAGCATGCCGGACAGCAGATCCCGGAAAGAGTTGATGGTATCCAGAATATGGATCAGATGATCGTACACATCGGTATAAAAGCGAATGGTCTCCTCAGGCAGCAACAGGGACTCGGATGAGATCAGGCTGCCCACGGCCTCCCTTAACGGCCGGACCTGCTTTTGGGAAAAGATCATCTCCCGTTTAAGATTGTGGAGCCGTTCAAGGTGGCTTGGATCAACGCGTTCAAGCATTTCCTGCTCCAGCGTCTCCACTTCGTCCCCCATCTGGAACAGAACCTGAAAATAGTGGTCCACAATGGAATCTATCAGGGCATAGGCCAGGTAGCCGGAATCCGCGTTCCGGATCCGCCCTTTACCGCTTCGCAGCCGTTTGAGCACCGGTTCCAGGCAGGGGATCTCCTCTTCCTGGACCGAGATCAGCACATTCGGGCAGGCCACAATACTGAACGGATGAGTGGACACCATTTTCTTGGAAGGGGTATACGCCAATTGTCTTAAGGCGACGAAAAAATAGTCTTCAAAATCTTCAAATTTAGGGGGGTGACCCGGGTTGGCCATATCTTCAAGGGTCAGGGGGTGGATATGGAACAGGTCACCTATTTTTGAAAGCGTTTCCAGGTCACCAAGGCCGATAACGTGAATCCAGGCCATCTCCTTGTCCCGAATATAGGGGACGGCCGCATCCATATCCGGCACCTGGGTTTCATTAAATGAATCTTTTGAATAGGTATGCACAAAGATTTTTGGTGCCGGCCCTTTAGCGGCGGCGGGGTCAATTTGCAGTCCCGGGGCAGCCCCGGCTTGTTTTTTTGACTTTTTGATAAATCTGGACATAAAAAACCATTTTGGTTACAGGTTACTGGATCACTTTATATCATCTGGGGTCCCAAGGCAAAATTTTTGGTCCGTGCCTTTGGGGGCGCCGGTATCATCATAGGTCCTCTCAGTAACAGCGGCGGTCTGGTTTGGGGAAACAATGACCAGGGTTGAAGACCTTGTTCCGTAGCCCTGGCTTTCCACAAAGATGGAAGACAGAATCCTTTCCCAGTCAAGTCCGACACCGGTGTCCGGCAAATCTGAATCATGGGGGCGTGACCGGTCCCCCAAAAGGGAAAAAAGCACTTCCGGGTCCGGGTTTCTCCCATGGCCCATGGCTTCTTTGAGCCGTGCTTTGCCCTTTTGAACCTTTGGCCAGGCCGTGTTGAGCAGGTGGTTGCTCAGGCCGTGGATCCCCGGCGGGATCAAATCAATTTTCCGGGATTGGTTGGAATATCCGTAAAGGCAGGGGGTGTTGCCGAAAATCTGCCCGGCCAGGAGGTTAAAACCGTTATATCGGTCCGCTGTTTGATCAAGGGAACCTAGAAATGTTAAAGGGTCGGTATCAGATTCAAGAAACCGGGGGATGATCTCGCCTCTGGACGGGGCATTTTCTTTAAGCGAAGACAGGTCCCGGTAATTGGTCAGGGCGGCAAATTTCCCCGTTTCATTCAGACCTAACCATGTCCCGCCCTGTGCCAGGTCTTTGCCGGCCAGAACAGGGGCGGGACCATCCCAGAAATCCATGGCCGCGGTGGGCCGGGCAAAGAATTCATCCCGGTTGGCGGCCAAAACCAGGGGGGCAGCGGGTGATATATTTAATCCAAATAAAATAAGGCACATGGAGAATTCCTTGTCTTTTAAGGCCTGGTCTGCTATTGACCAGTAGTTTAAAGGTTACGTGTAGCCGTTACATCAAGAAAAATCAATATAAGCGGAGGAAAGAAATGAAAGATGTTGTCATTGTAAGCGGCGTTAGAACAGCGGTCGGTTCTTTTGGCGGTTCGTTGAAAAGTGTTCCTGTGGTTGAGTTGGGAAGATATGTCATGAAAGACGTCCTCAAAAGGGCAGGCCTGCGACCTGAGGTTTCTGATGAGCAGACCGAATTCTTTCCGGAGGCCCTCAAGGATCAGGGCCGGATTGAGCTTGAGTCCAAGGGATACGATTATGACGACAGCCTGCAACCGGTCTTTATTGATGAAGTCATCATGGGCAATGTGCTTCAGGCAGGCCAGGGACAGAATACGGCCAGACAGGCCATGATCGCGTCCGGTATTACCCGGTTTACCCCGGCCGTGACCATTAACAAGATCTGCGGCTCTGGCCTGAAAGCCATTGCCATGGGTGCCCAGGCCATTATGGCCGGCCAGGCCGAGGTTATCCTTGCCGGCGGCCAGGAAAGCATGAGCAACGCCCCCATGGCCCTTCTCAAGGCCAGATGGGGACACCGTATGGAGTTGACCGGACAGGGACCGGTTCATGACCTGATGGTGTTTGACGGACTGTATGAAATTTTTTACGGATACCACATGGGCCAGACCGCTGAAAATATTGTGGACAAATACGGCATCTCCAGAGAAGAACAGGACCAGCTGGCCCTGTTAAGCCACCAGCGGGCCTATGCCGCCGTTCATGACGGCACCTTTGCCCAAGAAATTGTCCCGGTGGTCATCTCTTCAAGAAAAGGGGATACCATTGTGGACAAGGACGAGCGGCCCATGGACACCAGCCTTGAAAAAATGGCCAAGCTTCGCCCGGCATTTAGAAAAGACGGCTCTGTAACTGCCGGCAACGCCTCAGGAATCAACGATGCGGCCGCAGCGGTTCTGCTCATGACCGAAGAAAAAGCCGATGAACTCGGCCTTGAAAAACTGGCAAAAATCAAGAGCTTTGCCGCCGGCGGCGTTGACCCCGCATACATGGGTTTAGGGCCGGTTCCTGCAGTGAAAAAAGTCCTCAAACAGACCGGAATGACCATGGGTGACATTGAAATGATCGAGTTGAACGAAGCCTTTGCATCCCAGGCCATTGGCTGCATGAGAGAACTTAATATCGACGTGGAAAAGCCCAATGAACTGGGTTCCGGGATTTCCATCGGCCATCCCATTGGATGCACCGGTGCCCGGCAGATGGTTACGGCCATCCATCAGATGAAGAGAAAAGGATATGCCAACTGCCTGATCTCCATGTGTATCGGGGGCGGCATGGGCATGGCCATGATCATTGAAAAGTAGGCGGTACGGGACTTGTCAAAAAAATAAAAAATAGGTAAATTTTTTCCTTGACCTTGCCTTTTTTGTCGACTATGATAGCCACCGTTTGTCCATTTGTTGATGTTGATCCTGTTGCTGACGTTCCTGTTGCTGCTCCTGTTGCTGCTGTTTTTTCTGAACCTCATGCGGAACCTGAACCTGACCTGAGCCTGATGCTGAACCTGATCTGAAGTTCTAAATGGTGCTAACAACCTGGGCTGGGCAGTTTTTCTGCCCGGCCCTTTTTATTTTCTGCGGCATGGGAATTAATCCTTAAAGCAAAGTTTAATCTCATTAAACTTTGCCGCCACTTTTTTAAAGACCTTGACCACGTCCGGGTCAAAGTGTTCACCGGATTCTGAAACAATGATTTCCACAGCCTTATCGTGGGAGAATTCAGGTTTGTAACAGCGAACCGAAACCAGGGCGTCATACACATCGGCCACGGCCATGAGCCGGGCGGACAAGGGGATTTCAAACCCTTTAAGGCCGTTTGGATATCCTTTGCCGTTCCACCGCTCGTGATGAAAGGCGGCAATCTCTTCGGCCAGATGCAAAAACAAATTGGTGCTGTCCAGCTGTTTCTGGGTTTCAAAAATGGCGGACTTTCCAAACAGGGTATGTTCCTTCATGGTTTCAAATTCCATGTTGTCAAGCCGTCCGGGCTTGAGCAGGATACTGTCCGGCACCCCGACTTTCCCGATATCATGGAGGGGGGCCGACTTAAACAGCATTTCTATCCGGTCTTCAGTCAGATACTCATGGTATTCGGGCAGGGTGCCCATTTCTTCGGCCAGGGCCTTGACAAAATGCTGGGTCCGCCGCAAATGGTTCCCGGTTTCAGGGTCCCGGAATTCCGCCAGGCTTCCCATGGCCACAATGGTGGCTTCCTGGGACCGGGCCAGTTCTTTGGTCCGGCGCTTTACCATCTGCTCTAAAATGCTGTTTTGTACCTTGAGAAAATCCCTGGCCTGTTTGAGCTCCAGATGGGTGGATACCCGGGCCATCAGGACGGCAGGGCTGATGGGTTTATAGATATAGTCAACCGCACCGAGACGCAGTCCCTTTTCCTCATCCTCGGCATTGTTGAGGGCGGTCAGAAAAATTACTGGAATGTCGCTGAATTCAGACCGCTTAATCCTTTGGCAAACCTCATACCCGTCCATCTCAGGCATGACAATGTCGGTTAAAATGAGGTCCGGCCTCACCAATGAGTGCTTCAGGACATCAAGCCCTTTATGGCCGTCTGTGGCCACTTTTACCTTATAACGTTCCTTTAGCGTCCGGCTGATCACGGTCAGGATCTCCGGGGTGTCTTCAATCACAAGGATTGTTTTTTTATTGGTCATGGCATCACGTTTTATAAGTTGGCGTTACCCCGTGGTTGTGCGAACAGTGAAGCCTTTCAGGTGCTTTTGCCCGGGATTTGGGACAAGGTTTCCAGCGCTTCATCAAATTTATACTTTTGCAAAGCTGACTCAAGGCGGCTGAAAAGTTCTTTGGGAATACCGTTTTTCAGTTCGCTTTTGTGGCCGGTGAAAAAGTCCACGGCCTCAAAATCGTCGTCCGCCAGAAGTGTTTTAAGGGCGTCAATCACGGCAAGACATGATTCCGGGGACTTGTCCACAGGGGCGGCAGCCGGCTCTAAAGCCGTTTGAGTTTCACCGGGGAATGCCCGTTCAAGTTCGGTTAAGATGTTTTTAAGGCTTTCAATGCAAAATGCCATTGACCCTCTGACGGCCCCATGGTCCTGGTTGTTCAGGTCATTTTCCAGGTCTGATGCGGCCTGGCTCAATCCTACAGCGCCGATGCTGCCGGCCACCCCTTTCAGGGTGTGTGCATAATGTTTGGCCTGTTCATAATCTTTTTGTTCGATTCCGGTGGTGATAAACCCGATATATTCGCCATAGTTTTTCTGAAACTGCTGTAACAGATCAAGGTATAAGCTGATATTGCCGCCCACCAGCCTTAGCCCTAAGTTTGTATCTATGCCGATAATATCAGGCACGGTTTTTTCTTTCAGAATTTTTTCCCGGTTCTGCCCGGGTACCTTGGTCGCGCCCGGCCGGCGGTCTTTGGGGACAACGATCCAGGTTTCAAGAACCTTGAACAGTTCATCAATGACAATCGGTTTGGCCACATGGTCATTCATTCCCGTTTCAAGGGCTTTTTGCTTGTCTGTGGCCATGGCGTTGGCGGTCATGGCAATGATGGGAAGTCCCTCAAAGCTCTGGATACGGCGAATTTTTTCTGTGGCCGTATACCCGTCCATAACCGGCATCTGAACATCCATGAGAACCAGATCAAAACCATTCCCGTGTTTCAAGGCGTTCATCAAACACTCAATTCCGACCTGGCCGTTTTCAGCCACCGTTACTTCAAGCCCTTCATTGGACAGAATCTCGCAGGCCACCTGCTGGTTGATTTCATTGTCTTCAACCAGAAGAATCCGGGCCCCCTTGATATGGTCGGGAAGAGCGGATAAATCGGTCCCTGTTGTGGTAATGATTTCTTTGCCGAAGGCCGACATGATGGCGTCAAACAACAGCGAGGGGAAAATGGGCTTGGCCAGAATCTGGGCAAACTCAACACCGTCAAGCTGATCTGTCACGGTTTTCTTGTCATAGGCTGTCAGCATGATCAGGATCGGTTTCTGGCTTAAGTTCAGAGTCGTCTGAATCTGACGGGCGGTCTCTATTCCGTCCATGCCCGGCATCCTAAAATCAATGATGGCCAGGTCAAAAGGTGCGCCTTTCTGGTCGGCATCTCTTAAAATGCCAAGCGCCTCTTCCCCGCTTTGGGCTTCTGTTGCCTGGTATCCAAAGTCTTTGATCTGGCGCATCAGAATAAGCCGGGTGGTGGAATTGTCATCAACGATTAACACCCGCATGCCCTTCATCTGGTCATCAAGTGTTCGCGTGGGTCGTGTCCCTTTTTCCTGGTCTATCTTGAACCTTGCGGTAAACCAGAAGGTAGATCCCCGGCCGGGAGCGGATATCGCTCCGATTTGTCCGCCCATCATTTCTGCCATGGTTTTACTGATGGTCAGCCCCAGGCCGGTGCCGCCGAATTTCCTGGTGGTTGAACTGTCGGCCTGGCTGAATGCGGTAAAAAGCCGGCGTTGTTCTTCTTCGCTCATCCCGATCCCGCTGTCGCAGACCTCAAAGCGGAGCAGAATGGTGTCATCTTTTATTTCCGTGGTGGTCATTTTAAGGGTGATATCGCCTTCCTGGGTAAATTTGACGGCGTTATTGAGCAAATTGATCAAAATTTGCCGCAGCCGGACCGGGTCACCCAGGACCCTTTCCGGGATACCCGGCTCTAAATCGACCATCATTTCAAGCCCCTTGTTGTTGGCGGCAAGCCCCACCACCTGGCAGGCATTGTACAGAATATCATCGTAGAGGTTGAACGAGATTTCTTCCAGTTCCATTTTGCCGGCCTCAATCTTGGAAAAATCAAGGATATCATTAATGATACGCAGTAGATTATCAGCGGACAGGGTGATTTTTTCAAGGTAATCATGCTGCTGAGGTGTCAGGTCGGTCTGTCTGAGCAGATGGGCCAATCCCATCACCGCATTCATGGGGGTTCGGATTTCATGGCTCATGTTGGCCAGGAATGTGCTTTTGGCCTGATTGGCCACCTCGGCTTCTTTTCTGGCGATGATCAGCTTTTTTTCCGTCCGGTTTTTTTCATTAATTTCTTTTTTTAACCGATCATTGGTGGCATTAATTCTTCGGATAAAAAATTTATCAATGAGCAGATACCCGGTCACGCTCAAAAACAGGAAAAGAAGCACCGCAGCCGTTAAAATGGTTAACAGCAGAGAAAAATTGGTGGCCTGGATGACGGCCACTTTTTTTTCAATCATGGTATCAATGGCATCAATATAAACCCCGGTTCCGATGATCCAGTTAAACGGCTCAAATGTCCGGACATAGGACAGTTTTGGCTCTTCCCTGGTAAGGCCGTCCCGGGTCGGCTTCGGCCACATATAGGTGACGAACCCCCCGTTTTTCTGTTTTGCCGCAGTGACAAATGCTTTGAACAGATTTTTTTCATCACCGATGGCCACCTTGAACCGTTCACTGTCCATTACCCTGCCTTCAAGTTCCGGCATGGTGGGGTGCATGAGCATGGTGGGGTAAGGCTCTGTGTTGTCATTGATCCAGAAATATCCTACCCCGGTGTTGTACCGCATTTTTCTTAAGTCCTGCTTTGATTTTTCCACGGCGCGGGTGATGGCATCGTCAATGTAGATCCCGGTTCCAAGGACCCAGCCCCATTCAGGAATCCACCGGATATACGACAGTTTCAGGGTGGGCCTGACAAAGCCGTCGGCCCCGGGCTTGGGCCAGACATAATCAATATATCCGCTGCCGTAGTTGAGGACTTCTTCCACCATGGCGGCAAACAGGTTTTTCTTTGATTTTAAAGCGCTGTTAAATTTTTCGTCATCAAGGACCGTGCCGTTAAGCTCCGGCTGAACAGGGTGCATGAGCATCTTTGGATAAGGCAGCTGGTCGTTGTTGATCCAGACATAGCCGATCCCTAATTCGTCAAGTGTTTTGGCCCTGCCGTTTTCCCCTGTGGCTGTTTCGGGGATGACATCGCGTTCTAATGTATCTAATCCTTTTTTCCAGATGTAACCGGTTCCCCGGTCATAGGTCAGCTGGCCAATGGATTCAAAGGCGTTTTGCTGGGCCTGCTCAAGTGAGATGACATTCTTTTCAGCCAGAGCGATCTGTTCCTGGATAATGGATGCGGCGACATCAATGACTTTGTTGAGGGCCAGACCGTATTCTTTTTGAAGCCAGACCGTATCCTGGGTGTTTTCATAATTTGACTGGACGATATTATAGGCGATTTCAACATAATTGCGAAGTTTATGCCTGGCCTTGTTCATTTCTTCGTTCCGGATGGCGGCGATTTCTTTTTTCCCGGCAGAATTAATAATGGTGTGCATGATCAGCCCCTGGCTGAATCCAAAGATCAGAAGGGTGATCAAAATGGCTAAAATGAGAACCCCAATGGTGCTCTTCCTGTTAATGGTCACGGGTGCTCCTTAAACGGTTAGGTTGTGGCGTTGGCTTAAACCATAAGCCCTTGACTCAATTGATCGCAGGCCGCTGAAAATGAATATCATCTCCCGGGTTTGCAGCCGTCGGCGCTTAAGGGTGTGGCGAAAAATTGGACCGCCTTGAAATTCATGATTCGGATCGCAAAGATTTTAATATTCCTGTCATATTAGGCCTGTGAAGGGCTTTTTGTCAAGCCGGGATATCATATTATTTAACGGATTGGAAACCGCGGCGAGAATGAATTTAAATATTTTAAAAAATCGCGTTCATTTAGAAATTTTAATATTTTCTTTTTATTATTTTGCCGGTATAATGATTTTTAAATTTAACGTAAATTTCCTGATAATATAGCGGTTCGCCCCAATTTTTAGATGTCTTTTTTTTGCCGCTGTCTCGCCTGCCCGGTTTTACGGAAGGTTGAAATTATAATTTTTTTACTTGAGAAAAAAGCTAATTCACAGCTATCCCGCCTTTGGGGAGTAAGATTGATGTTCATAATTTAAGAAGGTTGCATAAAGACTAACCGCAATATTTAAAGCCAGGGGGTGCAAATGTTGAAAAAATTGACCATTAAACACCGCATGTATTTGATCTTAATTCTGATTGTCCTGATGTTTGGGGTCATGGTCTATTTTTCCATGGCAAACAGCAATAAGATCCGGGATCTTGCCCTGGTGAATACGGGCGCTGTTATGCTGGAAGGGCAGAAGGGGAAATTGAAGCTGGCGGTTGAATCCCTGGCCGTGGCCATAGGGAAAAGTGTTGAAAATATAAGCGATCATGATGAGCGGGTTGAAAAAATCAGAAAAGAGCTTGATGATATCCGGTATGAAGAAGATAAGTCCGGTTACTTCTTTGTTTACCAGGAAACAAAAAATATTGCCTACCCGGTGGCCAAAGAAAAAGAAGGCAAGGATTTTTACGAGGTCAAAGACAAGAACGGGGTCTATGTGATCCGGGAGTTGTATAAACAGGCCAAGGCCGGGGGCGGATATGTTACTTACATCTGGCCTAAGCCGGGCACGGGGGACGCCCCTAAATTAAGCTACTCCGTATGGATACCCGGAACAAAATTCTGGATTGGCACCGGGGTCTATATTGATAACATAGACACTCAGAAGGCGGCTTTGAGCAATGAAATCGGCGGCCGCGCAAAATCCATGCTCATGGGAATGATCGGGATTTCAGGCATTATTTTTGTCATCATTATTGCCCTGGTTGTTTTGATCGTCGTCGGGATTTCCCGGGGGCTGTGGCAAATGATAGAAAATGTGAAGGATATTGCCCAGGGCGAGGGGGATTTAACCAAGCGGCTCAAGATAAAGTCCGGGGACGAGCTCGGCGAACTGGCCAAGTGGTTTAATACGTTTCTGGACAAGCTTCAGGATATCATCCGGCAACTGGCCAAAGAATCAGCCGGCGTTGGCCAGGCATCTACTCAATTGAGTGAAATTGCCGAGGTAATGACCAAAAGTATCCAGGAGACATCCAGCCAGGCAGACCGGGTGGCCCAGTCTACAGAAGAGATGAGCGGCACTTTAAGGAGTGTGGCGGCGGCCATGGATGAATCCTCAAACAACGCCAATATTGTCGCCTCTGCATCCGAGGAAATGAATTCAACCATTGGTGAGATCTCCTCAAATGCGGAAAAAACCAGGGCAATTTCAGAAGATGCCGCCAATAAAACCATTGAGGCCGGTGAAAAAATGGAATCTCTGAACGAAGCGGCCAGATCCATCGGACAGATTACCGAAACCATCACCGATATATCCAATCAGACCAACCTGCTGGCCCTTAACGCCACCATTGAGGCGGCCAGGGCCGGGGAAGCCGGAAAGGGGTTTGCGGTTGTTGCCGGGGAAATTAAAGACCTGGCCAACCAGACTGCCAATGCCACAGAGGATATCAAGGCCCAGATTGAGAATGTGCAGAATGTGTCCACCTCTTCCATTCAGTCCATTAAAGAAGTCATTAATGTTATTAACAGTGCCAAGGAAATGGTGTCAACCATTGCGGCCGCCGTTTCACAGCAGTCGTCGGCAACTCAGGAGATTTCCAGCAATATTGAACAGCTTTCCCTTGGGATCCAGGAGGTCAATGAGAATGTGGGCCGAAGCTCTGAGGTGTCTACCCAGATTTCTGAAGAAATTGACCGGATTAATGCTTCGTCTACGGAGATGCTCAACACCAGCGCCACCGTCAAAAATTCCTCAGCTGAAATGAGTGCGCTTGCGGAAAACCTTAAAAAGATTGTGGATTCATTCATTATTGAGTCAAAATAGCGTTTAATTCCCACAGGCCTTTGGCCGGCGGCTTGTTTTTTTGGTGAAATCCAGGGATTTTGGTTTACTTGAGTGGCTATAAATGGTAAAAATTTCCAAGATTTATATGGTGGATTGCGAAAGCCAGGTACTCAAGCTCAATGAGGTGAATTTATTATGGATATCCCAAGGAAATTAGGCATCTTGATTTACACGGCGGTTCCGGCCATTGTGGGCGGGGGCATTGTATATCATTTTTTTGGCAGTTTTGTTCAGGTCATTATTTTTGAAGTCCTTTTGATTCTGGCTGCGTTAGGTGTCATCAGCAGCTAAACGCCGGACGACAGGACATTCAACTTTATTCTAAAGCTTATGTGAAGCCGTATCTGTGCAGGCTGTCTGCACGTTACGGCTTTGCATGGTTTTTTGCCTTAAGGGTTTTTCACCCTATGCCAGTGGTGACAGTTTGGAAGAAAAACAGAATATTATAAAAAGAGCGGTATTTTTCTTTTTTCTGGTTCTGTTTTGCATATCCATTCTTCTGGTGGGCAAACTGATTGCCCCATTTTTTGCCAGTATTATCCTGGGGGTCGTCACCACGGGTATTTTTATGCCGGTTTTCGGCAAGTTCAGGAAACGGATTTCTTCCAGGGCCGCTGCCGTACTCACGTGTTTGATCATCTTTTTTACAGTGTTTATTCCGGCATTGTTTTTTGTGGGGGTTCTGTCAAGAGAGGCCTTAGGCCTTTACAGCATGGCCCGGGATGCCGTTTTTTCCAAACAGCTGATTGACCTTTTGGAAAATACCAAGGCCCTGGTGAAGCTCAATGAACTGTTATTACAGGCCGGGATTGAACAGACCATCTCCTGGAACGAACTTATTGAGCCCATATCGGAGGTAGGGAAGGTGGTGGGATTTTCCCTGTTTCAGCAGGCCAAGTTCGTAACCTCCAACCTGCTGGGCCTGGTGTTTTATTTTTGCCTGATGATCATTGTCTGTTTTTACATGTTTATGGATGGAGAAAAATTTAAATTGTATTTGTATGACCTGTCCCCTCTCCAGGATGAACATGACCAGCAGTTGTTCAACAAGTTCAATGATATGGCCGGCGCCGTCCTCATTGGAAACGGACTGGGCGGTGTGATCCAGGGCGTTGCCGGGGGATTGCTGTTTTGGTTTCTCGGGCTGAATTCCCCGTTTTTATGGGGGGTGATCATGGGGTTTCTGGCCTTTCTGCCCATTGTGGGCATCGGGGTGGTGTTGATCCCGACGGCCATATTTTTTATTTTGAAAAAACATATTGTGATGGGTGTTTTTGTCTTTGTCTTTTACGGGGTCCTTTCCTGGGGCGTAGAGTATATTTTTAAACCCAAACTGGTGGGGGACCGGGTGGCCATGCATCCCCTGGTGGTCTTTTTTGCCATTATCGGGGGGCTGAAAATTTACGGAATTTTAGGCATTATTTATGGCCCGCTGATTGCCACCCTGTTTTTGACCCTGGCCGATATTTATTTTTCAACCTTTCAGTCCATGGTTGAACCGGCCAAACAGATCGGTCATCAAAAAGAAAATCATTCAGTAGAATTAATCAAGTCCGACAAGGGACTATCAAATTAATCTGGAGTAAAAAGTTCAATGAGTGAGAGCCATGTAACCAGCATCGAGAAGGAAATGAAACAGTCCTATCTCGAATATGCCATGAGCGTGATCATCGGACGGGCGCTGCCCGATGTCAGGGACGGCTTGAAACCGGTTCACCGGCGGGTGCTGTATGCCATGCAGCAGCTGCGCAATGACTGGAACAAACCCTATAAAAAGTCTGCCCGTATTGTGGGTGACGTGATTGGTAAATATCATCCCCACGGGGATTCTGCCGTCTATGACACCATTGTCCGGATGGCCCAGGATTTTTCGTTACGGTACACCTTAGTGGACGGCCAGGGCAACTTCGGGTCTGTGGACGGGGACTCGCCGGCGGCCATGAGGTACACGGAAATCCGGATGAGCAAACTCGCCCATCAGATGCTGGCGGATCTTGAAAAAGAAACCGTTGATTTTCTCCCCAATTACGATGAAACCCTGGAGGAACCGGCGGTACTGCCCACCAAATTCCCAGCCCTGCTGGTGAACGGCTCTTCCGGTATTGCCGTAGGCATGACCACCAATATCCCGCCCCATAATGT
This sequence comes from uncultured Desulfospira sp., assembly GCA_963663165.1. Lineage (GTDB taxonomy): Bacteria > Desulfobacterota > Desulfobacteria > Desulfobacterales > Desulfobacteraceae > Desulfospira. The sequence goes on from OY760175.1 coordinate 4,638,907, forward strand.
CAATGAAGTCATAAACGGTTTAAAGGCCCTGATTGATCAGCCGGACATGGGGATCAGAGATCTCATGGCGTATATCCCGGGGCCTGATTTCCCCACATACGGCCATATCTACGGGACCAAGGGGATTTATGAAGCCTACAACTCCGGCCGGGGCATCATTACCTTAAGGGCAAAGACCGAAGTCGAAGAAAATAAAAAAACCGGCCGGGATACCATTGTGGTGACCGAGCTGCCCTACCAGGTTAACAAGGCCAAGTTAGTGGAAAAAATTGCTGAGCTGATCCGTGAAAAGGTGATCACGGGCGCTTCTTATGTCAGGGATGAATCCGACCGCCAGGGCATGCGCGTTGCCATCGGCCTTAAGCGGGACCAGTTTCCGGAAGTGGTGATCAATCAGCTGTATAAACATACCAACATGCAGACCAGTTTCGGTATTATCTTCCTGGCCGTGGTCAACAACCGGCCGGAGCTGCTTACGCTTAAAGACATTCTTAACCACTTTATCGAGCACCGGAAAACCGTTATTCTGCGGCGGACCCGGTATGACCTGAACAAAGCCGAGGAACGGGCCCACATCCTGGAAGGGCTCAAGATCGCCCTGGACAACCTCGATGAGGTGGTGGCCCTGATCCGGGCGTCCAATTCTCCGGAGGAAGCCAGGGAAGGCTTGGTGAAAACCTTTAACTTGAGTGTGATCCAGGCCCAGGCCATTCTGGACATGCGGCTTCAAAGGCTTACCGGCCTGGAAAGGGAAAAGATCACCCTGGAATACGAAGAGCTGCTCAAGTCCATTGCCTGGTTCAAGGAAATTCTTTCCAGTGAAGCCGTGGTCCGTGGCCTGATAAAAGATGAACTCAATGAATTTTCAGAAGAATTCGGGGATGAACGGCGGACCCGGATTATGGAGACCACCGCCGATATCAGCATGGAAGACCTGATTGCTGAAGAAGACATGGTGGTCACCGTTACCCGAAGCGGTTATATTAAACGCAATCCCGTGTCCCTTTATGCCAGCCAGCACCGGGGCGGCAAGGGCAAAACCGCCATGGGAACCAAATCCGATGATTTTGTGGAACATCTGTTTGTGGCCTCTACCCACGCCACGTTCCTGTTCATCACCAACTTCGGAAAGGTGTATCAGTCCAAGGTGTATGAGCTTCCCATGGCCAGCCGGTCCAGCCTTGGCAAGGCCATTGTCAACCTGCTCAACTTTGACGAAGGGGAGAAACTGGCCACGGTCCTGAGCGTGGACGAGTTTACGGAAAACCGTTTCGTTGTCATGGCCACCAACCAGGGGCGGGTCAAGAAAACCGATCTCATGGCTTATTCCAGACCCCGGTCCGGCGGACTTATCGGGGTAAAACTCGCCGACGGGGATGAACTGATATCGGCCCGGATTACCGACGGGAGCATGGACATTTTTCTGGGCAGTGAAGGCGGCAAGGTGATTCGGTTTAACGAGTCTGAAGTCCGGCCCATGGGAAGGGATTCCATGGGGGTCAGGGGCATGCGGATTGACAAGGGCCACCGGGTGGTGGGCATGGAAGTTTTAGAAGAGGAACAGACCCTCTTAACCGTAACAGAAAACGGTTATGGAAAGCGGTCCCTGGTTGAAGAGTACAGAAGCCAGGCCCGGGGCGGGAAAGGCGTGTTCTCCATTAAAACCTCTGAACGGAACGGAAAGATGGTTTCCCTTGCCCTGGTGGATGACAATGATGAACTGATGATGGTGACGGATAAGGGAAAACTGATCCGGACAGCCATTGGAGGCATCAACGTGATTTCAAGAAACACCCAGGGGGTAAAACTCATTAACCTGAGTCAGGGCGAGACCCTGATCGGCATTGCCCGGCTTCCCGAGGAGAATGGGGAAGACGACGGCGATCCGGGTGAAACCGATGAACCCGAAACAGGAGAAGAATCCGCCTCATAAAGGGCAAGGGCATCGCAAACGGCTCAGGGAGCGGTTTCTAAAAAACGGCCTGGCCGGTTTCCACGATTATGAGGTCATTGAATTTTTACTGACCTTGAATACGCCCGTGAAAGACTGCAAGGGCATGGCCAAGGAGCTGCTTAAAACCTTTAAGAGCTTCCAGGGCGTTCTTGAGGCGGATCTGGACGATTTATGCCGGGTATCCGGCGTCGGTCCGGTCAATTCCATTGGCATCCGCCTGGTCAAAGCTGCAGCAGACCGGTATTTACAGGCCAGGGTGGTTTCCCGTGACGTGGTCAGCCGGCCTGACGATCTTTTAGATTATTTGAATCATACCATCGGGTTCAAGGGCAGGGAGGTTTTTGTGGGCCTGTTTCTGGATGCCCGGAACCGGGTCCTGGCCAGTGAAACCTTATTTGAAGGAACATTGACAACCAGTTCGGTCTATCCCAGAGAGGTGGTGATCCGGGCATTGCAGCACCAGGCAGCGGCCGTGATTTTCGCCCACAACCACCCGTCAGGGGATGTTCAGCCGTCAAAAAGTGATATACAGATCACCCGGACCCTGTGTTTTGCCCTCAATTATGTCGGCATAAGGGTCCATGAACATTTGATTATCGGCAGCCGGGGATATTACAGTTTTGCCGCAGAACAATTAATTGCCGGATTCAACAAGGAATTTTACAAGGACAATGAGTGAGCAAAAGGATCTGCCGCCCTGTTTTGGAAATCTTGAAAAAGTGTTTCCCATGACCGAATCCGGTCTTCGCCAGACACCGGATGACTGTTTTTTCCACTGTCCGGTGAAAACCCGGTGCTTAAAGCAGGCCATGGCCGGAAAACAGGGCGCCAAAGTAGAAGAAGAAGTCATTGAGAGAAGCGATAAGGCAGGGCTTATCTCCTTTTTTGAACGGTGGTCCCGGAAAAAACAGGTCCACAAGAAAAGGATGAAGGATGAGGGATGAATTGAAAGGGGACAGCTAACAGCTAATGGCTAACAGCTAACAGCTAAATAATAAAGGAGTTTATAAAATGAAATCAGTCAGGGATGTTGATGTTAACGGCAAGAGGGTGTTTGTCCGGGTGGATTACAACCTGCCCATGGATCAGGATTGCCATATTACCGATGATAACCGGATCAGGGCGACCCTGGATCTGGTTCAATATTTGATCGGACAGGGGGCCCGGATTATTCTGGCGTCCCATCTCGGGCGCCCCAAACAGGGGCCTGAAAAAAAATTCAGCTTGGCGCCCGCAGCGGTAAGGTTGTCTGAACTGATTGGCCAGGAGGTTGCTTTTGCAGACGATTGCGTGGGGGCGTCTGTTGAGAAAAAGGTTGAGGCACTGGGCAACGGCCAGGTGCTGATGCTGGAGAATTTACGGTTTTATAAAGAAGAAAAAAGCAATGATCCCGGATTTGCCCAGAAGTTGGCCGGCCTTTGCGATGTTTATGTCAATAACGCCTTTGCCGTTTCCCACAGGGACCAGGCATCGGTGACCGGCATTGTCAAGTTCGCTCCGGTCAGCTGTGCCGGCTTTTTGCTGGAAAAGGAACTGGACGCCTACGCCAATTGTGTTGAAACGCCTAAAAGACCGCTGGTAGCGGTTATTGGCGGTGCGAAAGTGTCCGGTAAACTGGATGCCATCGAAAATATGCTCAAACTGGTGGACAAACTGATCATTGGCGGGGCCATGGCCAACACCTTTCTCAAGTCCCAGGGGGTGGATACCAAGGGGTCCATGATTGAAGAGGACCTGGTGGAAACGGCGGCCTCCATTGTAAAACAGGCCAGGGAAAAGGGAATCGAGCTGTTGCTGCCAACGGATCTGGTGGCGGCGGATAAGTTTGATGCCAAGGCCGAGTCAAAAACCGTAACCCTGGATCAGGTCCCTGACAACTGGATGATTCTGGATATCGGCCCTGAAACTGCGGCCCTTTACGCCGATGCCCTTAAACAGGCCGGCACCATTGTCTGGAACGGCCCCATGGGCGTATTCGAAATGACGCCCTTTATGGCCGGGACAAAAGCTGTGGCCGACGCCATTGCCGCTTCGCCGGGATTTTCCGTTGTGGGCGGCGGCGATACCGGGCTTGCGGCAAAGGTTTGCGGAGTAGCCGATAAAATCGGATATATTTCCACAGGAGGCGGGGCATTCCTTCATCTCATGGAGGGCAAACAACTGCCAGGCGCCGCTGTCTTGGAATAAAATTCATGGAATTTAAAGCTTTTAGCTGTTCGTTTTCCTTGCCAACAGCTAAAAGCTAACGGCTAACAGCTTTGTAAAGGGGGGCAAAATAAGGTGGATTATTTCATGCAAAGAGATTTTCTCAGCAGGGAAGCCAAATTGAGAAGATCCTACTATGAAGTCCTCAGGGATGAGCTTGATCAGTTTGTCATCGGATATGCGCTGATTGGATCTTACAACAATTTTTTGCGCCTTAAGACCCCTTACCCCTTTGTGGAACTCAGAGAACTCAAACCCAGGGCCAGAATTCCTTCTGTGGAGTTTGATGCCCAGAATTCGTTTCTGATTATTTTCAGTGAAGACTATATCGGCGAGCAGCACAAAAAGTATATCCGGTATTTTGATGCCAACAAGACCACGAAAACCAATCTGCTCAGGCATAAATATTTCCCCAATGTGGAAAATTTCAACCGGAACATGACCTTTTTTGAGACCGCTGATTTTTTCTCTTTGCTCAGGTCTTTGCTGCCCGTGGACTACGCCCTTTTAATTCAGAGAAACCCGAGAGCCAAGGTCCAGTATGCCCTGACCCATTTCCACGTCCGGGTGGACTGGCCCATTGCTGATGCCTCGGAGCAGCTGGCCAAATCCCTGCGGTACATTTCCAAGGAATTGTATGAAAAAGGGGATAAATACGCCGAAGATCTTCAAAAAAAGCTTTTTGAGTATTACGGGGTTCCGGTAATGTCCGGGGGGCGGCGAACCGCTGCCATTGTGGCGGCCCAATATTTCAGACAGTTCAAGGGCATTACCACGATCTATGTGTCCTCAAGCGAATCCAGAAATCTGTTAAAAATTGATGAAAACGGGGTGACTAAGGCTATTTTGGTCAAACTGTCCGTTGAGAAGATCAAGGAGTTGGCCAAGTTCGCAGATATTACCCAGAATTCGTTTACCAAAAATTATGTGGTGGCCCGGCATGGCCGCTCCTATGTCTGCATATTGAACGTTCGGTATGATCACACCAGCCATGGCCAGCCTTCAGAAGGCGGGCGCCTCAGAGAACTCAAGGCCGATGCCAACCTGCTGACCGTGGCCCAGGAGCATATCCTTCCCAAACCCTCGGTCAATCATCATGCCCCGATCCCCTATAAAATGATTTATGTATAGGGTAACTGTCCATCAGTGCCCCATCTTCGCTCATTCAGGCCTTCTCACATAGCAAAAGTATGCTACGAAGACCTGACTAAACAAATATGAAGCACTGATGAACAGCTACGGCCCCTGGTTTCTGCTTGTTTTTCAGCATTAGCTGAACAGTTACGCTTATTTTTCAGTATTAGCTGAATAGCTACTGTTCAAACACGGGTTTTCGTTCAGACACTAGATAGCCTAAACCCCTTCAGTCTAAAAGCCTTCAGTCTTCAGCCGGCGTAAGCATTTTGAGCATGGCGGTTTCATCACAATTGGGAAAATTGGGACAGGCAATGCAGTCGGACCAGATTTTGATGGGGAGTTCGCTTTTCTGTATAATGGAAAATCCAAACTGCTCAAAAAAAGTGGGGCGGTAGGTCAGGGTAAACAGTTTTTTAACTTTAAAATACAGGGCTTCCTGGATACACCGTTCGGTCAGGGTGGACCCTATCCCTTTGCTGGTGAATCCCGGGGCAACAGCCAGAGACCGGATTTCAGCCAGATCCTCCCAGCAGAACTGGAGGCCGCAGCAGCCCACGATTTTGTGGGTTTCCGGATCTTGGTATACCCAGAAATCCCTGAGGTGGTCGTAAAGGATGCTCAACGGGCGGGCCAGGAGTTCCTCTTTTCTGGCGTACAATTGCAGCAGGCCGTGTATGGCATTGACATCTTCCAGCAAGGCTTTTCGTATCATTTTCAATCCTTCAACTTTACAAGTACCTTAACGCCTGATGAATCCTTTGGGGAAACCTCTTTTCCGTTACGGGGGTTGATATATATCATTTTTGTCCGGTCCGGTATATCAAAATATTGAACCGGTTTGTTTTCAAGGGCCGCCGCCATGGTGTCAATCCAGATGGGCAGGGCCGCCCTGGCCCCGGTTTCATATTTGCCAAGAGGGGTGCCGTTGTCATTGCCCACCCATACCCCTAAGGCAAGGCCCGGGCTGAACCCCACAAACAAGGCGTCTTTATAATCGTCGGTGGTCCCGGTTTTCCCGGCGATCTCTTTTTTGATGCACTGGGCTTTTTTTCCGGTTCCCTCCTGGATCACGGCCTTTAGCATATCCGCCATAACCGCCGCATCCTGCCGGCTCATCACCTTGGTTTTCTGTTCCTGGTATGTAAACAGGGGCCTGCCGTCCAGGTCTTCAATTTTGGCAACACAAAAAGGGGCGGCGCTGATGCCGTTGTTGGCAAAGGGGAGATAGGCGGCGGTCAGTTCCATGAGCGTGACTTCAAAGCTCCCTAATGCCAGGGATGGATAGGGTTTTAAAGCAGCTGTGATTCCCGCCTGTTGAGCAAATGTGATCACGGCGCCTGGGCCGATTTTTTGAATCAGCCGGACCGCCGGCGTATTTTTGGAAAAGGCCAGGGCCGCCCTGAGGGTCATTTGTCCGGCATAGGATGGGGTAAAGTTGTTGACCTCCCAGAAGGTCCCGTTATCAAGCTCAATGGAAAGGGGGGCGTCCACCAGGGTGTCTGCCTGGGAAAAACCGGCATTCAAGGCCGCCGCATATACAAAGGGCTTAAATGCGGACCCGGGCTGTCTCAAGGCCTGTACGGCCCGGTTAAAACTGCTGCGGGCATAATCTCTACCCCCGGACATGCACCGGATTCCCCCGGTTTTGGTGTCAATTCCGATCAGGGCACATTCAAGACAAGAGGTATCCATGCCGTTTTTTTTGAGCCGGTCTTCCATTTCACCCATGTGAACCTGAATGGCTTTCTGGGCCGCCTTTTGAAGGTCAAGGTCAAGGGATGTCCTGACATTGGCGCCTTTGGCATGCAGGCTGCTGTAATCGGCCATGGTATTTAACCGGGCCTTTACGAATTCCCCAAAGTAAGGGGCCGGCTCAACGGCCGGTGTATCGGCGTCCCGGGTTAACGGTTCCTGGCAGGCGCCGGTATATTGCGTGAGGGAAATTTTTTTAAGATCCAGCATTTGTTTTAAGACGACGACCCTTCTTTTTTTTGCAAGCTCTGGGTGGCGGATGGGGGAGTAGGTGGTGGGGGCTTTGGGAAGCCCAGCAATCAGGGCGGCCTGGCCCAGAGTCAGGTGGCCAGCCGAGGTGTTAAAATAGGTTTGGCAGGCGGCTTCCACCCCATAGGAGCCGGATCCTAAATAAATCTGGTTTAAATACAGTTCTAAGATTTCATCTTTGGTGTACCGCCGTTCAATTTGAAGGGCAAGAATGGCTTCCCTGACCTTCCGCACGATGGATTTTTCAGGGGAAAGGAACAACGTTTTTGCCAGCTGCTGGGTCAGGGTGCTGGCCCCCTGCTTGAACTTTCCGGACTTCAGGTCCAGGATGAATGCCCTTAAAATGGCCTTTGGGTTGATGCCCGAGTGGGTATAAAAAGTTCTGTCTTCAGTGACCAGCAGGGCAGTGATTAATTTTTGATCCACCGCGTCAATGGATACGGGGAACCGTTTTTCAAGAAAGAACCTTGATATAACCCGGTTCTGCCCGTCAAGTAAAGTGGTGACCGAGGAGGGTTTAAACTGTTTGAGCTGATTGATCTGTGGAAGGTCATGGGACAGCCCGAAAAATATCCCGAGCAAAAGACCTGCGGCAAGCCCTGTGATGAGTGCTGCGACGACACCCCACTGTTTCACTGGTCTGTTTGAGGAAACCGGCCGCACTACCATTCCCATTCTTGCTGGACCTGGACAGGGGCGTTTGTCACCGGACCGGACAAGCCGTTCACGATTCAAGAAAGCCTGAAACCGCCTTTTTAAAATCGTCGTCTGAAAACGGTTTATACAAAATATGGTTTATCCCGGCTTTTGTAAGGATGGAGTCGTTAACCTGCATCTTTTCGTCACCTTTCTGAACAAAATCGCTCTGGGTGGTGATCATGAGAATGGGCAGGTCCTGGCGGGAGAATTTTTTTCTGATTTCCCTGGTCAGTTCCAGGCCGCTGATATTGGGCATGTTCAAATCGGTAATCACCAGGCGGGGCGGATTTTTAAGGATATGGACAATGGCATCTTCAGGCTTGCTGAAACAGTCCGGGGAATGTCCCAAGGCCGACAGCTTGTTCTGGTAAAGCTTGAGCATCATTTTTGAATCGTCAACAATGGCAATGGCTGTTTTGGTTTCAGCCGGTTCCATTTTTCCAGCCGACTGGGCTTCCTTTGCCAGAGACTGGACCAGCTCTTTTTGTCCCAATCCCGCCATCTGTTTAAGGAAACTTTTCTTTGCATTGGGAGAGGCCGTAGTCAGAAAATGCTGTTTGGCCAGCTTATTGAAAGACTCTTCCTGGATCAGGAAATTAAACACCCCCCCTGCCTCAGTGTCAATCAGGGCTGCCACGGCTTTGGCGGATTCGCCAGACTCTTCTCTGATAATATTCTTTAAGCCCGCGATTAACGGCTTGGACAAATTTTTATCAATGGCCCGTGCCGCACTCATTCTCACGGCTTCAACCTCGTCCTGTAGGCCCTGGGCCAGGCAGATAGCTGTCTTGGGAGAGGGGATCCGTTCCATGGCCTCAAAGGTGGCCTGCCGGATGTTGGGATCTTTGGGATGGGTATTGATGATATTGAGAAGGGCTGAGATGGCCGCCGGATCACCAATATAACCCAGGGTGGTGACCAGGTGGACCAGGTAATCGGCCTCGGCATTTTGAAAGGCATTGGTCAAAATCGGGGTAGATTTGCTGCCCAGCCGGATCAGCTGGTCAATGGCCGTATCCCGGACCTGGGTTTTTTGGGAGCTTAACAGGGAGGTCAGTTTTTCAAGGGCGTAAACATCCTGGATTTCTGCCAGGGACTCCACGGCCAGTTTATCGCCTTCTTCACTGTCTCCAAGAAACCCGATGAGCTGGTCCACGGCATCTTTGCCGCCGATTTCAGCAATGGCCAGGATGGCCGTTCGCTTTACTGCGGCATTGGGGTTTTTGGCCATCAGGGCAATGATGGCAATGGATTCCGGCTGCCGAAGTTCGCCAAGGGATTTAAGGGTAGCCGACAGAATCTCCTTGTCATTGTCCTCGGCGATAATTTTTTCAAGCGCTTTTCGGGCCTGAGTCATCATGAGATCCCCCACGGCTTTTATAAACAAGAGCCGGGTGGGCTTTTCATTTTTCAGGATATATTGAATGACCAGCTCGGTGTTGCCATAGGCCATGTCCAGAATAAGCTCGTATAAGGATTCACGGACTTCCGGGCTTGAGATCTCAATCCGGGTCAGGTACTCAAGCAGGGGGAATACGATTTTTTCAGGGCCTTTGGCCAGTTCCAGAAGCGCTTTCTGCTGTATCTGAATATTGGCGTTTGAATCCGATGCAAACTGGAGCAGGGCCTTTGCCTTGACAATATCTTCTTCCTTGAGACAGAAGACCAGCTCATCAATAAACTCTTTTTCGCTTATAGAGCCCATGGTTCACCTATTATTCTTTAAACCGGTAAAAAACGGAATTCAGATATTTCTGGGAAACAAATAAATCTGTATCATTGACAAGGGATTCCGTGGAGCCGATGAGCAGATATCCATCGGGCTCCAGGGTTTTTGCAATGTTCTGGTAAATGCGTTTTCTGTCCTCGGGGGTGAAATAAATCATCACGTTCCGGCATAGGATAATATCAAATTTGCCCAGGCCCATAAAGGGTTTCATCAAATTCATTTTTTTGAACTGGGCCATACTGCGTAGCTCATCCTTGACTTTATACCGGTCTTCATGAGGGGTGAAGTACTTATCCCTTTTGGCCGGTTCAAGTCCCCTGGCCACTTCAAACTTGTTGTAAACCCCGTAACTTGCCTGGGCAATGGCGGCATCGGAAATATCGGTTCCAAACAGTTTAATGTCATATTTCTGGGGGGTCACCCCCATATCCAACAGGGTCATGGCAATGGAATAAATTTCCTGTCCCGTGGAGTTGGCCGCACTCCAGAGCCTTAATTGGACCTTTCTGCCGGGAAATTTGGTGGCCCGTCTATCGATAAGGTCCGGGAGAATTTTATGGGCAAGGAGCTGAAATGGAGATTTGTCCCTGAAAAAATAGGTCTCATTGGTTGAAATGGCGTCAATGATTTCCCCTTCCAGTCCCTTTTTTGAATCCATTCTGGATTTTTGAAGCAATTCATTAAACGACTTGCAGCCTGTCCGGTTGAGAATAGGCGTCAGACGGGTTTCCAAAAGATATTCTTTGCCGGCACTCAGGGCGATTCCGGAAATGTCCAGAATATATTTTGAAAATTTGGTAAATTCTTCAGGCGTAACTTTAATTTTGCTCATGTTCAGCTGGCCGTTTGGGGGTCATTTAATTGATTTTATAATTTCATCCGCGATTCTCTGCAGCGGGGCGATAACGTCGGCCAGTCCGGATTCGATGGGTTCTTTGGGCATACCGTAAACGGTGCATGAGGCCTGATCCTGGGCAATGATAAAACTGCCGTTTTCTTTCATCCGGGCAAGCCCCTTGGTCCCGTCAGATCCCATTCCCGTCATGATCACGCCGGTTGCCCTCCCCACATAGTGCTGGGCAATGGATCTGAACAGGTAATCCACAGAAGGCTTGCAGCTGTTTTCCGGCGGATCATCGGTAATTTTGATTTTCCGGGAAATGCCGTCGGCTGCGGCCACAATCTTCATCTGCTTTCCGCCCGGGGCTATAAATACTGTTCCCGGTGCGATGGTGTCTCCGTCCTGGGCCTCTTTAATGGTCAAAGGGCTTTTTTTGTCCAGGCTGTTGGCAAGGGATGCCGTAAACATGGGCGGCATATGCTGGACGATCAATACCGGGGCTTTCAGGTTGCCAGGCAATAAAGGAATCATCTGGGCCAGGGCATTGGGGCCGCCTGTGGAAATGCCGATTCCCACAATCTCAGATCTGGGGGGCAACGTCGGGCCGGTTTTGGGCACCGGCGTCTGCGGGGTGGCTGACAAGGGCTTCTGGGCAGGGGCTCTGAGGGGTGGAACAAGCTTCCTTTTTTCTAAAGTCGGCCCGAAACCGGACATTTTCCGGCGGATTAAGGTGGCCACAATGGGCTCTAATGTGGCCCGGATTTTTTCCGTATTTTCGGCCATCCGGCCTTCATCAGGCTTGGGAAGAAAATCAAAGGCCCCAAGTTCCAGTGCCCGGATGGTCATCTCGCTGCCTTCCTGGGTCAGGGTGGACACCATGATTACAGAAGGCGGATCATCATAGTCCTTCAGTTTTTCAAGAACCTGAATCCCGTTCATTTCAGGCATTTCAATGTCAAGGGTGATCAGGTCAGGCTTAAGGGTTGAAATTTTTGAAAGGGCAATTTTACCGTTATTGGCTGTTCCAACGACTTCGATACCCGATATTGATTTTAAAACATCCCCAACAATTTTTCTGTAGACAATGGTATCGTCCACCACCACTGCGGTAAGATTGGTCATTATTCTTTGAGAACCTCGTCTATGTCAAGTATACCGATCAGCTCTTTTTCCGTTTTCAGCACACCCTGGAAATATTTCCCCCTTGCGCCGCCGATATTGGACGGTGCCGGCTCAATATCATCTTCATCTGCTAAAACCACATCACTGATAGAGTCCACCAGAAGGCCGATGGGCTCGTCTTCCGAGTTGACGATAATATTCCGGTTGTCCTTGTCTTTATTGACAGGAACAAGCCCTAATTTTTTGCCTAAATCGACAATGGTCACAATCTTTCCCCTAAGGTTTAATATGCCTTCAATATATTCAGGTGACTGGGGAACTTTTGTAATTTCAAAATGCTTGTTTATCTCCTGGATATTCAGGATATTAATGCCGCACAATGCCCCTCCCACGTAAAACGTGGAGAACTCCATATCTTTTGAAGATGTGTTATTTGCTGCTTTGCTCATGTTGTCTCCTTGAGTCCTCATAAAAAGCGTTTAGCGGTTAGCCAAGCCGATACAATCCAAAGGTTGACTTTCGACAGTGAAAGGCCAATGGCGTTCATATGCCGGGCCTTAAAGCCCGGACCGGCCGGTTTTATTGAACATTCAGGTAAACCCGTAATTTGGCCATCAGTTTTTCCCGGTCCAGCTTGATCTCGTATTCGTCAATTCCCACACTTCTGCCCTTTTCCATATGGGCCTCACTGGCCAGAGAGGTCAGGGCAATGACAGACAGATGCTGGTATTCCGGGGCGTTTTTAATCCGCTTGGTCAGTTCAAACCCATCCATGTTGGGCATTTCAAGGTCAGTGACCACAAGGTCAATTTCATCCACCCGGTCCTTGAGAAGTTCCCAGGCCACCAGTCCGTCTTCGGCCTCGATGACTTTATACCCGTCTTCTTCCATAAAGGTTCTGACCTGATTTCTAAAAAAGGTGGAGTCTTCGGCAAACAGGATGATTTTTTCTCCGTCTTCGGACATGGCGGCTGCGGCTTGGGCTTCCTGCTTAAACCATTCCGGGTTTAAGAGTTTGATCATCTCAAAGATGTCCACCAGCAGCGTGGTATGTTCGTTGATGATCTGTGACCCGGTGATGGCCGGCTGCCTTAAGGTACTCTCATCCGGGCTCAATGACACTTCCAAAGCATCCACCGGCGGGGTGACCATCAGGCCGATTTCCCTGTCTTTTACCTTGAAAACAACCACTTCCTGCTGTTCTCTTTGGGGCAGCTCACTGAAATTGGCCACCTGGGAGAGTTCATAAAGGGGAAGTGCCCCGCCCCTGTACTGAACCACTTTCCGCTCACCAATTTTTTCGATTTGTGAGGTTTGAATCCGTTCAATTCTTTCAACCAGGTTCAAGGGGGCTGCAAAATATTCGGTTTCGCCGTTTTTGAATGTCAACAGGGCCGCCTTGTCCTGGTTGGCCCTCGCGGCTTCCGCCTCTTGTGCGGTCTTGGCGATTTGGTTGGCTTCATCAATGGTGGCCAGTTCCGCCATCTGGGCCAGGTTGGAAATATCCAGAATAAGCGCGACTTTTCCATCCCCCATGATGGTGGCCCCGGCATAGGCCGAGCATCTTTTCAAATGCCGGCCCACCGGTTTGACAACAATTTCTTCTGAATCATGGAGGTTGTCCACAACCAGCCCGTATTTGTAGGGTCCGGCTGAAACTACAGCGATATTAATGGCACTGGCGGCATGGAAACGCCGGTCTTTTACGACATCCCGTACGCCGTCTGCGGCCTCTTTTTCATTTTTATCGTCTTTCTGTTGCGGTTGGAGTCGCTTGGATCTCCGGTCTGCTATATTCATCCGTTGATCCGGAATTTCCTCATTGGTTTCAGGGTCAACATAGGTTTTCTTGATGTTAAGAACTTTGGCCAGGTTGAGCAGGGGCAGCAGTTCTCCCCTTAACCGGACCACATCAGCGTCCCCGACTTTTTCGATTTTTTCTTTGACCTGGGCTGCCGGAATCCTGAGCAGTTCGTTGAGGTTCACCTGGGGCAGGGCATAACGTTCATTGCCGACAGAGGTGATCTGGCTGGGGATAATGGCCAGGGTCAGCGGCAGCTTGATCTGAATGTCGGTTCCCTTTCCCGGGGTGGAATCAATCTCAATAATTCCGCCAAGGCTTTCAATGTTGGTTGTGACAACATCCATGCCCACCCCCCGGCCGGACACATCGGTGATTTGTTCTGCCGTGGAAAAGCCGGGAAGGAAAATTAATTCCATTTTGGTTTTATCCGACATGTCGGCGACCTGCTGTTCTGTTTTCAACCCCTTGTTAACAGCGGATTGGGCTATTTTTTCAGGGTTCAGTCCCCGGCCGTCGTCGGAAATGACGATGTTGACCTGTCCGGCTTCATGAAAGGCTTTAAGAAAAATCTTTCCCGTGGATGGTTTCCCGATCTGCTCCCTTTCCATGGGCGTTTCGATGCCGTGGTCAATGGAGTTTCTAACCAGATGGGTCAAGGGGTCATTAATGGATTCAAGAATGGTTTTGTCCAGTTCAACTTCCTTGCCCTCGATGATCAGGTCAATGGATTTGCCAAGCTGCTGGGACAGGTCCCGGACCACCCGTGTAAATTTGTTAAAGATGTTGGCTATGGGCTGCATCCTCGTTCTCATGATGGCTTCCTGGAGTTCCGAGGTGATCATGTCGATGCGCTGACTGGACAGCTCTGTTGCCTTTCCATTGGATGAGTTGATGCCCTGAAGAAGCTGGTTCCGGCTTAGAACCAGTTCCCCGGCAAGGTTCATCAGCGTATCCAGAAGCCCGACATTCACCCTGAGAGAAGACTGGGTTTTCTGGGCAAGATGGATATCTTTGTCTGCGGCCTTTGCCGGTTCCTGGGCGGCGGGCTTGGCAACCGGTGCGGCCTGCTGTGGGGCGGGCGCGGCTTCCTGAACGACAGGTTTGGCCGGGGCAACGGGTTCCGGTGCCGCCGCTGCTGTTTCAACTTTCTGAGCGGCCATGACTTTGGGGGCCTCTCCTGAAGCCGGCGCCGAAGAGGCCTGAGCCATTTCCGGGGTTATTTCATGAATGAAGTTGCTTTTAAGGTCGAAAAGGGTTTCAGTCATATCGGCTTCGATAATAGACCCAAAAAGAATTTGAAGCGGGATGTTTGCCGGCAACCCGGGAGCGTCAAGGGAGCCCGTGATGTCAAAATCCGTCCTGGAATCTATGATAACACCAGTTTTCTTGAGGTTTTCGAACACATCCGCGGGCTGTTTCCCTTTTTGATGGATGTCTGCCATCAGATCGTATTCCACAAGGAAAATGTTCTTGCCTTCACCGCGCAGGGTCTCTATTTCCTGCTTGGGGGCTTTTTCAAAAATCCGTCCGTCTTTAAGGACGATATCCACTGTTTCAAGAGTGGCGGGGGCTGCTTCCGCCGCGGCAGGCGTTGCGGCAGGCGCATCTTCCTGTGGCGATGCATTGGTGATATTTTCAAGGGCCTTTACATGTTCGCTGATGTCCACTTCGTTGCTGGATTCAATGTTGTTCAAAAGGGTTTCAAGCTTGTCAAACCCTTTGAGCAGGATGCTGATTTTGCCGGAATCAGGAACAAGCTCTTTGTTTCTGATCAGCCCGAGTACGTTTTCCAGATTGTGGGCAAGATCTTTGATGGTGGTCAACCCCATGAAACCGGCCCCGCCTTTGACGGAGTGGGCGGCCCTAAAGACATTGTTGACCAGGTCAATATCGATATTGGCTCCGGCCTCTTCGATTGCAAGCAGGTCACTTTCAATATCCCCAAGGTGGTCGAGCGATTCCTCAATGTACATTTGTAGGGTTTCGTCATCTTCAAACATAATAATTCTCCTGTCCTGAAGGCTTTTTGTCTTTGAAAAAGGAAAAATACCCAATGATTGAACAGTTTACAAAAAAGAAAATGGAAAGTCAAACTAAGAAATGGGGATAATCAAGGATATTTCCCTGCTACGGCTTATTGCAAATTCGTATTAAATGATAAAATATATTTTTGAAAATAACAATATTTTATAACCAGTCAGGATTCAAGTTTTCTGAGAATATCGTTGATACGAAAAGTGCCGTCCATGCGAATCCGGGCTTTGGTGTTTGGCTGGCCGTAATCTATTGGATTCATGTCAATATCCGTTAATGAAAGGATAGCGGATGTCCTGGCTGATCCTGTTGCCGATAAGATTTCAACCCGGTCTGTGATTCCAATTTTGTTACGAATTTCCACCAAACAGGAGCCGTTTTCGTAAACGTCGACAATTTTTCCAATGAAACTGTGAATTTTGCCCTGATGGGTGTTGTCATAATTGGGAGAAACCTCGTTGGGGTTTCCGAAATAAAACCCGGTGCAGTAGGGCCTGTGAAAGGTCAGGTCCAGTTCTTTTATCCATTCTTCTTTGACGCGATATGTCTGGGGATTGTCCACATAAGCATTGATGGCGCTGCGATAAGTTTGGACGGCTGATGCCAGGTAGTTGATCCCTTTCATTCTTCCTTCAATCTTAAGGGAAGATATCCCGGCCAAGACCAGTTCCGGAATGTGATGGATCATGCACAGGTCCCGGGAATTAAAAAGATAGGATCCCCTGTCATCCTGGGCCAGGGGATGGAATTCATTGGGCCGAAGCTCTTCCACCACAGAATATTTCCATCTGCAGGGATGGCTACAAAGCCCCCGGTTGCTGTCCCGGTTGCTCAAAAAGCTGCTTAATAGGCATCGGCCGGAATAGGACATGCACATGGCGCCATGGATAAAGGTTTCGGTCTGGATGTTCGCCTGACCGGTAATCTCTTTGATTTCCTTAAGAGAGAGTTCCCGGGCCAGGTTGACCCGGGCAATCCCCATTTTTTCCCAGAATTTTACCGTGTTGATATTGGTGGTGTTGGCCTGGGTGCTTAAATGGATGGGGATGTCGGGGATGATCTGCCGGGCCAGCAGAATGATGCCGGGATCTGAAAGAATAACAGCATCGGGCCGGAAATGGCCAACTTTTGTCAGAAAGGTTTTTATCTGCTCCTGTTCATGGTTTCTGGAATAGATATTACAGGCCAGGTAGACCTTCACCTTGTTTTGATGGGCCATCTTGACGGCCTGGCTTAATTCTTCATCTGTGAAGTTGCCGGAAAAATTTCTCAGGCTGAAATCTTTGCCGGCCAGGTATACGGCGTCGGCACCGTAATGAATGGCAATTTCAAGTTTTTCAAAATTTCCGGCAGGCGCCAGAAGTTCCGGTTTCTTTAAGTTCGTTTCCTGAAAACCCAAGGAATTAATCCAGCGTTTTGTATATTATTGAACCGATCAGGCAGTATTCTTGTTTCTTGTATCACGTTTCCAGTCTCTTGATGGTGCCCCCGGCAGGAATCGAACCTGCGCTCAAGGATTAGGAATCCTATGCTCTATCCACTGAGCTACGGGGGCTTAAGTTCAAACAAGTCCGGGAAAAGTTACCAGGGATATGTGCTTTACATCCCGACACGGCTCAAGTTCGGCCTGATTTTATACCCCAATGGCATTAATAAGGCAAGGACAAAATATCCTGGGTTATCCGGTCTGATTTTTTATAAGAAACTGGAGACAAGAAACAAGAGACAAGAGGGCGAAGCACCTGCGGTGCCCAATTTATAGTCTACCGTTGCTGGTATCTTCAGTTTCATTATTCGTTGTGGGCTTGTGCCCCATGGCAGATATATGAAAGTCTCACTAACCTCTTAAGAAGACGTTCATTATTTGTTGTGGGCGGTTCTTGGTTGGATAACCAAGACGGCCCGTGGCCGTTATTCGATGATCAGTTTCTGGCCCGGATAGATTTTGCTCCTTTTATTCAGCCGGTTCAAAGAAAGGAGCCGGTCCAGGCTCATGTTGTGTTTTTTTGCAATCAAAAAAGGACTGTCACCAGACTGGACCCGGTATGTTTCCTGCCCGGTTGAGTCTGGTTTTTGATCCCCGGAAGGAACTTCCAGAGACTGGCCGACGGTCAGGTTAGTGTTTTTCAGGCCGTTGGCGGCCATGATCTGCCGTGTGCTGGTAGAAAACCGGTTGGCAATAAGCCAGAGGTTGTCTCCCTGTTTGACTTTATACTTAACGGTTTCGTCCGGCCGCCGGGTGGCGGTTGGTGCAGAAGAAACGGTTTGTCCCGTCCGATTGGGAATTTTAAGCAATTTTCCGGCAATGATGGTGTGTTTCCTGCCGATCCGGTTGGCCCGGGAAATGGCCTTGACAGAGGTATGATACCGGTCGGCAATGCCGGACAGGGTTTCGCCTCTTCTGACCCGGTGATACACAAAGGCCGCGGGGGGGGAATAGTTAATGGTGTTTACTTTCTCCAGGCTGGCCATAAATTGAGTAGAATCGCCCTGAGGGATTTTAAGCGAATAGGGCTCAGCCGGCAGCAACTCGTATCTAAGTTCCGGGTTGAGATCTTTGAGCTGGGGCAGTGGAATGCCGGTTGCCTTTGCAATGTCTTTGAGCCTGAGTTGCCTGTTGATTTCAACTGTTTTGTAAGAAAGGGGTTCTAAAGGATTTTCAGCGCAGATATCATAGGTCTCCAGATTGTTAATTATATGGAGGGTGGCCAGAAATCTGGGGACATACCGGGCGGTTTCCCTGGGAAGGCTCTGGTAGAGGTCCCAGAAGTTATCCAGGTAGTTTATTTTTTGATTTCGAATGAGCTTCAATACCCTGCCCTCGCCGCAATTGTAGGCTGCTAATGCAGTGGCCCAGTCTCCAAAAAGTTCATGGAGTTCTTTGAGGTAGGCAATGGCAGCTCTGGTGGATTTTACCGGATCCATGCGCTCGTCAATATAATAGTTGCGGGAAAGCCCGAATTTATATCCGGTAGACGGAATGAACTGCCAGAGCCCTAAGGCCCGGGCAGGGGAAAGTGCTCTGATTTGAAAGCCGCTTTCAATAAGCGGCAGCCATGAAATTTCTTCGGGCAGCCCTGATTTTTTTAATTCACTGACAATCATGGGTCTGTATCGGGCGGACCGCTCAAGGGCCCTGATAAAAAACCCTTTTTCGGGGCCGGTCAGGCGCTTAATTTCATTGTTGACATGGGTGTTTAAGGTAACGGGTATTTCATTGTGAGGCCCGGTGGCAACGATTTGACGGGAGGCATAGATTTCAAGAATCCGTTTTGAAATTAAAAATCGGATATCTTCTTTTTGCTGAGTGATTTCGGGAGCAATTTCGGAATCTAGTTCTAAAATGAGGTAATAGGCATTGTCCAGGTTTGAAAGGGCCTCTTCAAGGTTGCCCTGCTCCCACATTTTCTGGGCATGGTTGCAGAGTTCAAGGGCCTTATCAATTTTATCCTGGTCAGGTCCCTGGCTAGCTTCCGGGGGGCTTGTCCGGGTCACACCGCCGGTATCAGAAGCCGTGGAGATAGAAATCTCACTTGTATTTTTTTCTAAATTTTTATTTTTTCTCGAATGAAATAAAATGTTGCAATTATCGTTTGATTTTGAAGGGTTATCTAAGCTCGAGCTATCGCCATTGGTTGAGTCAACTGGTCCGGCAATTCTAGTCTGGGATTGCTGGCATCCTGATATAAGTAACAGGATAATTGTCAAGATAGCCAGTTTTTTGAGTGCCATCGAATTCTTTCTCCTTCAAGATAAAAAAGATAAATGATCGGATTTTAAGTAATAATTAGTAGATTTGAACAAAGTTGTCAACAATATAGCTGATTTTTTTTTATTTGTTTGTATCAGGCGGTGAAAATTTGAATCTGGCAACAGAAAGGGCTTTTGGCTTTTTGGTGGATTCAATGGTGATGTCAACTAGATAAAAAAGAAATTTAATTGCTTGTAACCCGGGCGCAAATGGTGTATACCCGCCCAAGTTGTTTTGGAGATTGGCCGGTTTCCGGGTAAGAACGGGGAATTCGGGGAAAATCTCGATAAAGTGAGATTTTTGGAGGGAATTTGGCAAATTCAGCTATTAAGATGGTAAAAATCTAATCTCTATATTGATTTTTGCCTGAAAATTATGCTTGATTAATGTAATTCACTCTGATATTATCTTTCGGTCTTTTTGTCGAGGTGTTTGTCCTCGATAGAAGATGAGCCGATATAGCTCAGTAGGTAGAGCATCTCACTTGTAATGAGAATGTCCTCCGTTCGATTCGGGGTATCGGCTCCAAAAAAAGTTGAGGTGGGGTTCCCGAGTGGTCAAAGGGATCAGACTGTAAATCTGACGGCTCAGCCTTCGGAGGTTCAAATCCTCCCCCCACCACCAAAATGTAGGAGATTAACACTGGTCGTACTACAGATTGGCTGAAAAGTCGATGAATTAAGTGTAAGTGCGGGAGTAGCTCAGTTGGTAGAGCTTCAGCCTTCCAAGCTGAATGTCGCGAGTTCGAACCTCGTCTCCCGCTCCAGCCAGAGAATCTTCACATTGAAAATAAGACTTTATTATATTAATTTGGATTGCCTTTCAGTGCCCATGTAGCTCAGTCGGTAGAGCGCTTCCTTGGTAAGGAAGAGGTTCACCAGTTCGATTCTGGTCATGGGCTCCACTTAACGGCAGGAGGATTAAAAAATGGCCAAGGAGAAATTTGAGCGGACTAAACCGCATGTCAACATAGGAACGATTGGTCATATCGACCATGGGAAGACGACGCTTACCGCAGCAATCACAAAGCTTGCCGGGATGAAGGGTCACGCCGATTATGTTCCTTTTGACGAGATCGACAAGGCGCCTGAAGAAAGAGAACGTGGTATAACCATTGCAACGGCTCATGTTGAATACGAGACCGATGCGCGTCACTATGCCCATGTGGATTGCCCGGGCCATGCCGACTACATTAAGAATATGATCACCGGTGCCGCTCAGATGGACGGTGCGATCCTGGTGGTCAGTGCTGATGACGGCCCCATGCCCCAGACCCGCGAACACATTCTTCTTGCCCGTCAGGTTGGTGTGCCCAAGATCGTTGTTTTCTTGAACAAGTGCGATATGGTGGATGACGAGGAACTCATCGAACTGGTGGAAATGGAACTTCAGGAACTGCTGGACAGCTATGAATTCCCCGGAGATGAAACCCCGATAATCAGAGGATCCGCCCTTAAAGCCCTGGAAACAGAAGACGTAGACAGTGATGAAGCCAAGCCTATTTTCGAGCTTTTGGACACACTGGACAGCTACGTTCCGGAGCCTGAAAGAGATACCGCCAAACCCTTCCTGATGCCCATCGAAGACGTGTTCTCCATTTCCGGCCGTGGTACGGTTGTTACCGGCAGGATTGAGAGAGGGATCATCAAGACCGGTGAGGAAATCGAAATTGTTGGTATCCGTGACACCGCCAAAACCGTCTGCACCGGCGTTGAGATGTTCAGAAAACTGCTGGATGAAGGCCAGGCCGGAGACAATGTGGGATTGCTGCTTCGCGGCACCAAGCGGGACCAGGTGGAAAGAGGCCAGGTAGTATCCAAACCGGGGACCATTACCCCCCATACCAAGTTCAAAGCCGAGATGTATGCCTTGAGCAAGGAAGAAGGCGGGCGTCATACCCCGTTCTTTACCGGCTACCGTCCCCAGTTCTTTTTTAGAACTACGGATATTACAGGGGTTCTGACCCTTGAAGAGGGCGTTGAAATGATCATGCCCGGTGATAATGCAACCATCAATGTTGAGCTGATCAACCCCATTGCCATGGAAAAAGAACTTCGCTTTGCCATAAGGGAAGGTGGACGGACTGTTGGCGCCGGTGTTATCGGTGAAATTGTTGAATAAATTTTAGGGGACATACAGTGGATAGAGTTCTTGTTGCCCTTGCCTGTACTGAATGCAAGCGAAAAAATTATACCACCACAAAGAACAAGCGTAAAACTCCGGATAAGATTGAGTTTAAGAAATACTGCAAGTTCTGTAACAGGCATGTGATTCATAAGGAAACAAAAATTAAATAGCTTAAGCCCATGCAGGTCAGTAGCTCTAATTGGCAGAGCTCCGGACTCCAAATCCGGATGTTGGGGGTTCGAATCCCTCCTGACCTGCCATATTTTAAACCGCCGGTCCCAGGTATTGGCCTGAACCGGCGGTAACTCTGGGAGTATTATGTCACGCATACAGAAAAAGAAGGATTTCAGGGAAAAGAAAAAGAAGAAAACAGACCTTGAATCCGAAACGGACGGGACTGTCCGGTCAAGTGGGGCAAAATCATCGGTGTCCCCTGCAGTTGCAGCGGTTAAGAAAGAAAAAGCCGTTATAGAGCAGAAACCAGGCGAACCCAACATCTTCCAGAGAGGAATGGAGTTCTTAAGAGAAGCTAAAATTGAACTGAAAAAGGTGACCTGGCCCACACGAAAGCAGACTACCGGAACGACCATTGTCGTTATTATTTTTGTGTTTGTTGTTGCAGCCTTTCTTGGACTTTTTGATTACAGCCTTTCAAAGCTGGTTCAGGTTGTCCTTACATAAATAAAATAAGGTAGTAACATGTCTCTAAAATGGTATGTGGTTCACGTATATTCAGGCCACGAGCAAAAGGTGAAAACCGCGCTTGAAGAAAAGATTGATGCCTCAAAACATCCGGAAAAGTTCGGTGAGATCCTGATTCCCACTGAAAACGTCGTGGAGTTGGTTGGTGGGAAAAAACGTGAATCTTCAAGAAAGTTTTATCCGGGTTATATTCTGGTCAGAATGTACCTGGACAACGAGACATGGCACATTGTCAGTTCGACCCCTAAGGTGACTGGATTTCTCGGGGGAAAAAATAAGCCGGCGCCCATCAGTGATAAAGAGGCCCAGGCCATTGTTGATAAAATGCAGACGGGGAAAAACAAACCCCAGCCCAAATACTTCTTTGAGCCCGGTGACGATATCAGGGTCATAGACGGGCCGTTCTCCAATTTTAACGGAACAGTGGAGGAAGTCTCTCCGGACAAGGAGAAAATAAAGGTGTTGGTCAGTATTTTCGGCAGGGCAACTCCGGTGGAATTGAACTTCATACAGGTGACCAAAATTTAAAGAGTTTCAGGAGTATTTAAAATGGCAAAAAAAGTAATGACGCAAATAAAGCTTCAGGTAGAAGCCGGAAAGGCCAATCCTTCACCTCCCATCGGACCGGCCCTGGGTCAGCATGGCGTCAACATAATGGATTTTTGCAAGGCGTTTAATGCGAAAACGGCCAATGATGCAGGATCAATTATTCCGGTTGTAATCACGGTTTATCAGGATAGATCCTTTAGCTTCATAACCAAGACGCCGCCTGCATCCAGACTGCTGCTGGCCGCAGCCAAAATATCAAAGGGTTCCGGAGTGCCCAATCGGGACAAAGTCGGCAAGGTAACCCATGCCCAACTGGTTGAAATCGCTGAAACCAAAAAAGAGGATCTGAATGCCTCGGATATAGATGCGGCTGTAAAAATTATTGCAGGCACAGCAAGAAGTATGGGGATCGAAGTCGTTTAACCTTTAAGTCGAAGAGTGATGGAAAAATGCCTAAGCGAGGTAAAAAACACATAGACGCATTGAAGAAAGTGGACAGAACTGTGCAATATGATCCTAAAGAGGCCATGGATCTGACCGTTTCTTCAAGTCACGCAAAATTTGATGAGACCGTTGATATTGCTGTCAGGCTTGGTGTGGATCCAAGACATGCAGATCAGATGGTCCGCGGCACAGTAGTTCTGCCCAATGGTTTGGGCAAGGAAGTAAAAATCCTTGTTTTTGCCAAGGGGGAAAAAGAAAAAGAAGCCCTTGATGCAGGAGCTGATTTCATTGCCACTGATGATGTCGTTGAAAAGATAAAAGACGGCTGGTTCGGGTTCGACAAGGCCATTGCAACGCCTGACATGATGGGAACCGTTGGTAAACTTGGCCGGATTTTAGGCCCCCGGGGGCTGATGCCCAACGCAAAAACCGGCACGGTGACCTTTGAAATTGAAAAGGCGATCAATGAGCTTAAAGCCGGAAAGATCGATTTCAGAGTTGAGAAAGCCGGTATTGTTCATGTTCCTGTTGGTAAAGTATCATTCGGTCCTGAAAAACTGCTTGAAAACGCCAAAGCGTTTCTGGATAAGCTGATTGCCTTAAAACCGGCTGCCAGCAAGGGAACCTACTTGAAATCCATCAGCGTCTCATCAACCATGGGGCCTGGCATTAAAGTTGATCCCCTTTTAATTAAATAAAGTTAAGAAAAACCTGTCCTAGACAGTAGGTGCGCCGGGAACGGCGCATAATCGGAATGGCCGGCCTGCCGAGACAGAAAAACCATTTTGTTTTGGTCTAGTTGGCACCTTCCTGTAAGATTCAATTAAGAAAGGAGGTGTAATTAAATTGCTTAATATTTCCCAGAAAAAAGAACTGGTAGAAAGACTCGCCCAGCAGCTTGCTGAAACCGAGATTTCAATCCTGGTTGATTACAAAGGCCTGGATGTTCTGGAAGTGACCGAGCTTCGCGCCAAGCTTCGCGAAGCCGGCGCCGGTATGGAAGTGGTTAAAAACACGCTTCTGAACCTGGCTTCCAAAGATACTGACTCTGCCGTGTTGGCTGATTTTTTCACCGGTCCCAATGCCATCATCACGGCAGCCACTGATCCGGTATCTCCGGCCAAGATTCTGACCGATTTTGCCAAAGCTCACGAGAAGCTGGAGATCAAGGCAGCCGCTTTAAGCGGTAAGCTTTTAACTCCGGAAGAAATCCAGCAGTTGGCCAAAATGCCGTCCAAGGAAGAACTGCTCGCCAAACTGGTCTACACACTCAATGCTGTGCCCACATCCCTGGTCAATGTTCTTTCAGGTGTTCCCAGATCTTTTGTCAATGTGCTTAGCGCTGTAAAAGATCAGAAAGAAGCGGCTTAAATCGCCAATTTACATTTATTTAAACTATTGTAATCAATACCCTTTTTATATTTATTTGAGGAGACTAAAAATGGCCGATATCACAAAAGATGATGTTATTGAATTTATATCTAATATGAGCGTTCTTGAACTCTCAGAACTGGTTAAAGAATTTGAAGACAAATTCGGCGTCAGTGCCGCAGCCCCTGTTGCAATGGCTGCCGGCCCCATGGTTGCCGGCGGTGCCGATGCCGGTGCCGCTGCTGAAGAACAGACCGAGTTTGATGTTATTCTTGAGACCATTGGTGATAAGAAAATCAATGTTATCAAGGAAGTCCGGGCCATTACCGGACTTGGCTTGAAAGAAGCCAAAGCCCTGGTTGAAGAAGCGCCTAAGGCTGTGAAGGAAGGTGTGTCCAAAGAAGAGGCAGACAAAATCAAAGAACAGCTTGAAGGAGCCGGAGCACAGGTTTCTGTAAAGTAATGAAATATCAGTAAAAATTAATGTTCATCGTTAAGATGGACAATGTGCGGAGGCAAGGCAATGGGCCGTGTCTCCGCTTTTACGGTTGGAAAAACTCACATTGGGAGATATTATGACCGGAAGTCTGTTGACAATTATCCGACATCGAAAAGAGTTTGGCAGCAAACGGAAAATCATTGATATTCCGGACCTTATCGGTATGCAGCGAAACTCCTTTGAAAGTTTTCTTCAAATGGATGTTGAGCCCCAGGACCGGGAGGACAAGGGGTTGCATTCCGTGTTTAAATCGGTTTTCCCCATCAAGGATTTTACCGATACCTCCTCTTTGGAATATGTGTCATATTCTTTTGGAGAGACCAAACATTCTGTTAAAGAGTGTATCAGCCGGGGGATGACCTATGATATCCCGGTGAACATCCGGGTACGGCTCGTGGTTTACGATCAGGATAAAGAGACGGAAACCTCCACCATTCGTGATATCAAAGAACAAGAAATTTATTTTGGCACTATCCCTTTGATGACCCGCCGGGGGACCTTTATCATCAATGGAACGGAAAGGGCTGTGGTCAGCCAGCTTCACAGGTCTTC
Source organism: uncultured Desulfospira sp. (assembly GCA_963663165.1). Classification (GTDB taxonomy): domain Bacteria; phylum Desulfobacterota; class Desulfobacteria; order Desulfobacterales; family Desulfobacteraceae; genus Desulfospira. The sequence continues at coordinate 4,664,428 of OY760175.1, forward strand.
GGGTGTTTTCTTTGATCATGACAAAGGCAAGAATTACTCCACAGGAAAGATCATCTACAACGCCAGGATCATTCCGGTTCGCGGGTCCTGGATTGATATGGAAATTGATGCAAAGGATATTGTCAATATCCGGATTGACAGGCGGCGCAAATTTCCAGTCTCTATTTTGTTTAAGGCGTTCGGGTATACCAGCGAGGATATCCTTGATTTCTTTTATACCAAAGAAAGGATAACAAATAAGCAAGGCTCGTTTTTTAAAGAGTTTATTCCCGAGAATCTGGTTCGCCAGAGGGCAGGATTTGATGTGGCATCTCCTGAAACAGGAGAGATCCTGGTCAAACAGGGAAGAATTTTTACAAAACGGGCCTTAAAGCAGCTCAAGGATGAGGGCCTCGACTATATCCCTATCACTGAATCCGAACTGATAGGCAAAGCCTTTGCCCACGATTATGTTGATGAGGAAACCGGTGACCTCCTGTTTAAAGCCGGTGACCTGATTGCCGAAGACAGTTTTGAGAAACTGGAAGCCCATCACCTGGATGACTTTCATATCCTGTACGTGGATGCCAGAAGTTCCGATTCCATGCGCAAGACATTGGTATCCGACAAAACAGAAACCAAAGAAGAGGCGCTGATGGACATTTACCGGCGCCTGCGGCCCGGTAACCCGGCGACAGTGGAAGTTGCCCAGGAATTTATTGACCACCTGTTTTTCAGACAGGCCTACTACGACTTGTCCAAGGTTGGCCGGTTGAAAATGAATCATCGCCTTGGGGTGAACACCAAAATTGACGTGAAGACCTTACGCAGAGAAGATGTCCTGCTGACGGCCAATACCCTGATAGAGCTTAAAGACACCCAAGGACAGGTGGATGATATCGACCATCTCGGGAACCGGCGAGTTCGTGCGGTTGGGGAACTTCTGGAAAATCATTACCGAATCGGGCTGGTGAGAATGGAACGGGCCATCAAGGAAAAGATGAGCATGCAGGAAGTCGATGCCATGATGCCCCATGACCTGATCAACCCTAAGCCGGTTTCTGCGGTGGTCAGAGAATTTTTCGGGACCTCCCAGCTTTCCCAGTTCATGGATCAGACCAACCCCCTGTCTGAAACTACCCATAAAAGAAGGCTGTCTGCCTTGGGACCCGGAGGGTTGACCCGGGAACGGGCCGGATTTGAGGTCAGGGACGTCCATCCGTCCCACTATGGCAGAATTTGCCCCATCGAAACCCCTGAAGGGCCCAACATTGGACTGATCGTGTCCTTGTGTACCTATGCCAGGGTCAATGATTTCGGGTTTATCGAGACCCCCTTCAGGATTGCCCAGGACGGAAACGCCAGCAAAGAGATTACCCATTTAAGCGCTTTTGAAGAAAAAAGCCATCCCATTGCCCAGGCCAATGCCCCTCTTGATTCCGATGGAAATTTCGTTAATCCCCTGGTTTCTGCCCGGGTGGCCGGCGAATTTGAAATGGTTGAAAATGAGAACATTAAATTTATGGACGTTTCTCCCAATCAGCTGGTTTCAGTTTCCGCCTCTTTGATTCCTTTTCTGGAGAATGACGACGCCAACCGGGCTCTCATGGGATCAAACATGCAGCGCCAGGCTGTTCCGCTGATCCGCAGCGAAGCCCCCCTGGTGGGCACTGGTATGGAAAGTGTTGTGGCAAGGGATTCCGGGGTTACCATTGTGGCCGATTATGACGGTATCGTGGTGGATGTGGACTCCAAACGGATTGTGGTCAGAAATGATGACAAGGCCGAGGGATCATTTGCAAAAGCCGTGTCTATCTACAATTGTACCAAATTTGTCAGGTCCAACCAGAACACCTGTTTTAACCACAGGCCCATTGTTCAGGTCGGAGACCAGGTTAAACAAGGACAGGTCATTGCAGACGGCCCTTCAACGGAAATGGGCGAGCTTGCCCTTGGCAAGAATGTCACCGTGGCGTTCATGCCCTGGGATGGATACAACTATGAGGATTCCATTCTGGTCAGTGAACGGCTGGTTAAGGATGGGGTATACACGTCCGTCCATGTGGAAGAATTTGAGGTCCTGGCCCGGGATACCAAGCTGGGCAAGGAAGAGATCACCCGAGACATCCCCAATGTCGGCGAAGAAGCACTCAAAAATCTGGATGAAAGCGGTATTATCCGGCTGGGCGCAGAGGTAAAGCCTGGGGATATTCTGGTGGGGAAAATCACTCCCAAAGGTGAAACCCAGCTGTCCCCTGAAGAAAAACTGCTGCGGGCCATTTTCGGTGAAAAGGCCGGCGACGTGAAAGACACCTCTCTGTGCGTTCCGCCGGGGGTCAACGGCAAGGTGATTGATGCCAAGGTTTTCTCCAGGCGGGGCCTCGCCAAGGATGACCGGACCCGTCAGATCGAAGATGAGGAAATTGAACGGTTTGAAAAAGACCGGGATGATGAAATTAAGATTATTTCCCAGGTTGCCCGGGAAAAGGTGGAATCCATTGCCGCCGGCCAGGCCGTTCTTTCCGAGTTGGAGAAAAACGGGAAAGTGGTTCTGAAAAAGGGCCATATTATCCAGGCATCAAGCCTTGAAAAAATTCCGGTATCTGTTCTGGTAAATATAGCCCTGGAAGATCCGGTCATAACCGAGCGGGCCCAGGTAACCCTTGAACAGGCCCAGGAGCAAATTAAAAAGGCAAGAGAGCATTTTAACCGCCAGGTATCCCGGTTTGAAAAGGGAGATGACCTGCCGCCGGGCGTCCTCAAGCTCATCAAGATCAGTGTGGCCATGGAAAGGGTGCTTTCCGTGGGAGATAAAATGGCCGGCCGTCACGGAAATAAAGGGGTTGTGTCCAGAATATTGAGAACCGAAGACCTGCCTTACTTTGCCGACGGCCGCCCCGTTGACATGGTGCTCAATCCCTTAGGGGTTCCTTCCCGGATGAATGTCGGTCAGATTCTGGAGATTCATCTTGGGGCGGCAGCCCATAATCTGGGCCAGCAGATTGATGACCTGCTTGACGAAATGAAACTGGACCAGCTCAGGGAAAAGGTAAAAAGCATATTTACCCTTACCAAAAAACAGCGTGTTGACGGGATTGAAGACGCCCTGGGAGACCGGATCGACCAGATGTCGGAACAGGAACTCATTGAATTTTCAGCATTATACCGAAACGGTGTCCATACCGCCACCCCGGTGTTTGACGGTGCCACGGAAGAAGAAATAAAAGATTTGCTCGAAGAGTCGGGAACTGATCGTTCCGGGCAGTCCATTTTGTATGACGGAAGAACCGGCGAGCCTTTTGATAAACCCGTTACCGTCGGGACCATGTACATGCTCAAACTTCACCATCTGGTGGATGACAAACTCCATGCCAGATCCATCGGCCCCTACTCTCTGGTTACTCAGCAGCCCCTTGGCGGCAAGGCTCAGTTCGGCGGCCAGAGGCTGGGAGAAATGGAAGTCTGGGCCATGGAAGCATACGGGGCCGCCCACGCACTCCAGGAATTTTTAACGGTAAAATCCGATGACATGACCGGAAGAACCCGGATGTATGAAAAAATTGTTAAAGGCCAGAATGTTCTGGAGCCTGGGATGCCTGAGTCCTTCAGGGTATTGATGAAGGAACTCAACAGTCTGGGATTGGATATGAAACTGATTGAAGGCGATAAATAAGGAGAAGAATATTGGATAATATATATGATTTCTTCGCTAAACCAAAAGATCCCAAGGTTTATCAGGGCGTTCAAATCAGCCTTGCATCTTCCGACCAGATCCGGGAATGGTCCCACGGTGAAATAAAAAAACCCGAAACCATCAATTACAGAACATTCAAGCCGGAAAGAGACGGCCTGTTTTGCGCCAAAGTCTTCGGTCCCACCAAAGACTATGAGTGCAACTGCGGTAAATACAAACGGATGAAGCACCGGGGCGTTGTGTGCGAAAAGTGCGGGGTTGAGGTCATTCAGTCCAAGGTGCGGCGGGAGCGGATGGCCCACATTGAGCTTGCCTCTCCAGTGTCCCACATCTGGTTTCTTAAAAGCCTGCCAAGCAAAATTGGAAACGTGCTTGACCTGACCCTTAAAAACCTTGAAAAGGTTCTGTACTTTGATTCCTATATTGTGATTGACCCCAAAGACTCGGGGCTCAAAAAAATGCAGCTCCTGTCTGACGATCAGTATTATGAAGCTATAGAGGCATTTGGAGAAGAAGGATTTGATGCCGGCATCGGTGCTGAGGCTATCTTAAGGCTGTTGGAGGAAATCAACCTTCAGGAAGTTCATGATGAACTCAGAGAAGAGATTTCCATAACCAAGTCCGTTGCCAAACAGCAGAAAATGGCCAAACGGCTCAAGGTCATTGATGCATTCCTGAATTCAGGGATTGAACCTTCCCGGATGATTTTAACCGCCTGCCCCATTCTTCCCCCGGACTTAAGGCCTCTGGTTCCACTTGAAGGGGGCCGGTTTGCCACGTCAGATCTCAACGATCTGTACCGCCGGGTGTTAAACCGGAACAACCGGTTAAAACGGTTGGTGGACCTGGATGCCCCGGACATTATTGTCAGGAATGAAAAACGAATGCTTCAAGAATCCGTGGACGTGCTGTTTGATAACGGGCGCCATGGACGGGTCGTTACGGGCACCAACAAACGGCCTCTGAAATCTTTGAGTGATACCCTGAAAGGCAAACAGGGCCGTTTCCGTCAGAACCTGTTGGGAAAACGTGTGGATTATTCCGGACGTACGGTTATTACGGTAGGCTCTGAGTTAAGGCTTCATCAGTGCGGGATTCCAAAGAAAATGGCCCTTGAGCTGTTTAAGCCGTTTATTTACAATTATCTGGAACAAAAAGGGCTGGTGTCCACCGTTAAAAGTGCTAAAAAAATGGTGGAAAGAGAGGAAACCGAGGTATGGGATGCTTTGGAATCCGTTGTAAAAGAATACCCGGTCATGCTCAACCGGGCGCCGACCCTTCACCGTCTGGGTTTCCAGGCATTTGAGCCGGTCCTGATTGAGGGAAAGGCCATTCAGCTTCATCCCCTGGTATGCCCGGCATTCAACGCCGATTTTGACGGGGACCAGATGGCGGTTCATGTGCCCCTTTCGCTGGAATCCCAGCTCGAAGCACGGATCATGATGCTGTCTACCAACAACATCCTCTCTCCCGCCAATGGGCAGCCCATCATTGTTCCCACCCAGGATATTGTTCTGGGGATTTATTATATGACCCGGGCCATGGCCGGCCGGAAAGGGGAGGGAATCAGCTTTTCAAGCATTGAAGAGGTCCGGTATGCCTTTGACGCCGGGGCTCTGGATCTTCATGCAAAAATAAAGGTCCGGATCGATGATGAGACCTATGACACCACCACGGGCCGTATTCTGCTGTGGGAAACCATCCCCGGGGATACCCTGCTCTCCTTGAGCAGAATTCGGACAGAAACTTTTGAAGAGTGCGAGCAGGCTTTAGAAGCACTTAAAGCCGGTGAAGATTTTGAAGATGTATTGAAAAAATATTCGGATGATGAAATCAAAAAGACCCGGGGAGAAACCGGTGTTCTCAGCCGAAAAGAGTTTAAGAATATTTTTCAGCTGTCTGACGTTGTGGTTGAACAGCTTTTCAGTCTTAAGAAGGGCCAGTTCACCGATGTCCGTGTGGTGGGGGATAAATATACCATTTTCAAAGTGGATGAAAGAAAGACCACCCTTCCCTTTACCCTGGTCAATAAACTCATGGACAAGTCTTCAACGGTTAAACTCATTGACTATGCCTACCGGAACATCGGGCTTAAAGAAACCGTTATTCTGTCCGACCGGCTCAAAGATATCGGTTACCAGTATTCTACCCTGGGCGGGCTTTCCATTTGTGTGGACGACATGATTATCCCGGATGAAAAATGGGATATTATTGCCAGGGCAGAACAAAATATTAACGACATCAAAAACCAGTATTCTGAAGGTTTGATTACCCAGGGAGAAAAGTACAACAAGGTGGTGGACATCTGGGCCCAGGCAACGGACGATATTGCCAATGCCATGATGGAAGTTATGAAAAATCCCGTGGGGGCAGCCGATGCTGAAACCGCTGAAATGATGAACGCAGTTTACGTCATGGCGGATTCCGGGGCCAGGGGCTCCAAAGATCAGATGCGTCAGCTGGCTGGGATGCGCGGGCTTATGGCCAAGCCTTCCGGTGAGATCATTGAAAACCCCATTACGGCCTGCTTCCGTGAAGGATTGTCTGTGCTTCAGTACTTTATTTCCACCCATGGTGCCCGGAAAGGCCTGGCGGATACGGCGTTGAAAACGGCCAACTCCGGGTATCTGACCCGGCGTCTGGCTGATGTCGGCCAGGACTGCACCATTGTTGAACATGATTGCGGGACTATTAACGGCATAGAGGTGGAAGCCCTGTATGAGGGGGGAGAAATCATTCAGACCCTGGGTGAAAGAATCCTGGGCAGGGTGACCCAGGAAGATATCCGGGACCCTTATTCAGATGAACATATTGTGGCAGCGGATACGGAACTGACCGAAGCCCACGTGGCACGGATTGAGGAGGCCGGTGTTCAAAAGGTAAAAATTCGTTCGGTGTTAACCTGCAACTCCAAACACGGGGTTTGCTCCAGGTGCTACGGCCGGGACCTGGCCCACGGGATCACCGTGGAAATCGGCCAGGCCATTGGCATCGTGGCGGCCCAGTCCATTGGCGAGCCCGGGACCCAGCTGACCATGAGAACCTTCCACATCGGCGGCACCGCATCCAGAAAGGTTGAAGTTGCTGAAATAAAGGCCCGGGTGGGCGGCATTCTCAAGTATAATGAGGACATCCAGACCGTTACCTCTGCGGAAAACGAGGTGATTGTCATGAACCGGAAAGGTGGCGGTATCACCATCGTGGGGGCAGAAGGACGGGAGCGGGCCAAGGAAACTATCATCTACGGTGCCACCCTTCATCTCAAAAACGGCCAGGCCATTGAGCCCGGGGATATCATTGCCACCTGGGATCCGTTTACCACACCTATTATCACCGAGGTTTCAGGCCGGGTGAAGCTGGTAGACATTGAAGTCGGCAGTACGGTTCAAGAACAGATAGACCCGGTGACCGGGAAGGTCAGTCGTACAATCATCGAAGGAAAAGAATCTGAGGTCCGGCCAAGAATTACCATTAAAGACAAAGACGGCAAAGCGGTAAAGCTTCCGGGCTCTAAGACCAATGCCCAGTACTACCTGCCGGTGAACGCCATCCTGACCGTTGAAGAGGATGACGCCATCATGGCCGGCGATGTTATTGCCAAACTGCCCCGGGCCACCACCAAGACAAAGGATATTACCGGTGGTCTTCCCCGTGTGGCAGAGCTTTTTGAGGTCAGAAAACCCAAAGAACCCGGCATGCTCACGGAAATCGACGGGTATGTTTCCTTGTCCAAGGGAACCAAAGGACGCCAGAAGGTTACCGTTACGCCGACCGATGTGGGGGATAAAAAAGAGTATTCGGTGCCCAAGGGCGCCCATGTGACGGTTTATGAAGGCGACTATGTCAAGGCGGGCGACGCTCTGATCGCCGGCGCCGCCAACCCCCAGGATATTATGAATATCAAGGGCGAGGTGGCCCTTGCGAAGTATCTGGTGGACGAAGTTCAGGAGGTCTACCGGTTGCAGGGGGTTCGGATCAATGACAAACACATAGAAGTTGTCATCCGGCAGATGATGCGCCGGGTTAAGGTCACCAGCCCCGGAGACACGGAATTTATTCCGGATGAGCAGGTTGACCGGGTTATTTTTGAAGAAAGAAACCGTGAGGTTGCCATGAAGGGCGGTGAGCCGGCCAAGGGGGAACCATTAATCCTTGGGATTACAAAGGCTTCTCTTTCAACAGACAGTTTTCTGTCGGCTGCATCATTTCAGGAAACCACAAAGGTGTTGACTCTGGCGGCCATTGAAGGAAAATACGACAGCCTCAAGGGATTAAAGGAAAACGTGGTGATGGGCCGGTTGATTCCAGCCGGTACCGGATTCCCCGGTTACCACAACGTCGAGGTGGAAGCCGGGGAAGTACAGGAAGTATAAAAAATTTAAAATGCTTGACTTATAAAAAAACAGAATGTAAAATTAAACATTTTGTCGTGTATGACAATGCATTATCTTGATAAGGAGCGTTGGGAAGACTATGCCGACCATAAATCAGTTGGTTAGAAAAAGCAGGAAGAAAGCGGAAAAAAAGATTAGTACACCGGCCTTGAAAGGCGGTCCCCAGAAGAGAGGGGTATGTACCAGGGTATATACATCAACGCCGAAAAAACCAAACTCTGCATTGAGAAAAGTCGCCAGGGTTCGGTTGACGACCGGTATGGAAGTGGCTGCATATATCCCCGGCATGGGGCATAATCTTCAGGAGCACTCGGTTGTATTGGTCAGGGGCGGCAGGGTAAAGGACCTTCCCGGTGTCCGCTATCATATCGTCAGGGGGGCATTGGATACCCTCGGTGTAGATGATAGAAGACAGGGACGTTCTAAATACGGGGCCAAGAGACCCAAATAAACGGGACTCAAAAGGTTTACAATTTACACTATTTGGTGGACATGACAGATGGCAGATAAAGAAATCGTTATTGAGAATATTTCACGGGATGCCACCCAGGAACAGAAACTGGCGGCAAAATTTGTAAACTGTGTGATGAGGGACGGCAAGAAAAATGCTGCCCGTAAGGTGGTGAGCAACGCCTTGTCCATTGCCGAAGATAGGATTGGTGAACCGGCTCTGGCGGTGTTTTCAAAGGCGGTTGATAATATCAAGCCGGCAGTGGAGGTAAAGTCCAGAAGAATCGGAGGGTCCACATATCAGGTCCCGACAGATGTTAAGCCGAGCCGGCAGACCGCCCTGGCTTTCAGGTGGCTGATTAACTTCAGCCGGAGCCGTTCGGAAAAAGGGTTTGCCAACAAACTCGCAGGTGAGTTGATGGATGCTTACAACAACAGGGGCGGCGCCATCAAAAAAAGAGAAGATACGCACAAAATGGCAGAGGCAAACAAGGCTTTTGCCCATTTCAGGTGGTAAAATTTTTCAATATTGAGATTTAGATTCCACGGGAGGAACATTAGAAAATGGCTAAGGAGAAATTTGAGCGGACCAAGCCGCATGTTAACATAGGAACGATTGGTCATATCGACCATGGGAAGACGACGCTTACCGCAGCAATCACAAAGCTTGCCGGGATGAAGGGTCACGCCGATTATGTTCCTTTTGACGAGATCGACAAGGCGCCTGAAGAAAGAGAACGTGGTATAACCATTGCAACGGCTCATGTTGAATACGAGACCGATGCGCGTCACTATGCCCATGTGGATTGCCCGGGCCATGCCGACTACATTAAGAATATGATCACCGGTGCCGCTCAGATGGACGGTGCGATCCTGGTGGTCAGTGCTGATGACGGCCCCATGCCCCAGACCCGCGAACACATTCTTCTTGCCCGTCAGGTTGGTGTGCCCAAGATCGTTGTTTTCTTGAACAAGTGCGATATGGTGGATGACGAGGAACTCATCGAACTGGTGGAAATGGAACTTCAGGAACTGCTGGACAGCTATGAATTCCCCGGAGATGAAACCCCGATAATCAGAGGATCCGCCCTTAAAGCCCTGGAAACAGAAGACGTAGACAGTGATGAAGCCAAGCCTATTTTCGAGCTTTTGGACACACTGGACAGCTACGTTCCGGAGCCTGAAAGAGATACCGCCAAACCCTTCCTGATGCCCATCGAAGACGTGTTCTCCATTTCCGGCCGTGGTACGGTTGTTACCGGCAGGATTGAGAGAGGGATCATCAAGACCGGTGAGGAAATCGAAATTGTTGGTATCCGTGACACCGCCAAAACCGTCTGCACCGGCGTTGAGATGTTCAGAAAACTGCTGGATGAAGGCCAGGCCGGAGACAATGTGGGGTTGCTGCTTCGCGGCACCAAGCGGGACCAGGTGGAAAGAGGCCAGGTAGTATCCAAACCGGGGACCATTACCCCCCATACCAAGTTCAAAGCCGAGATGTATGCCTTGAGCAAGGAAGAAGGCGGGCGTCATACCCCGTTCTTTACCGGCTACCGTCCCCAGTTCTTTTTTAGAACCACGGATATTACAGGGGTTCTGACCCTTGAAGAGGGCGTTGAAATGATCATGCCCGGTGATAATGCAACCATCAATGTTGAGCTGATCAACCCCATTGCCATGGAAAAAGAACTTCGCTTTGCCATAAGGGAAGGCGGACGGACTGTTGGCGCCGGTGTTATCGGTGAAATTGTTGAATAAGGGGTCATAGGAAAGAACAATATCATGTTGAAAACAAAAATCAGAATCAGGCTTAAGGCGTACGACCACAAACTGCTTGATCAGTCTTCAGTGGATATTGTTGATACGGCAAGGAAAACCGGCGCAAGAGTTGTTGGGCCGGTTCCCCTTCCCACCCGTATTAATAAATTTACGGTTTTGCGCTCTCCCCATGTGAATAAAAAGTCCAGGGAACAGTTTGAAATCAGAACTCACAAGAGAATGATGGATATCCTGGAGCCGAGCCAGCAGACCGTTGATGCACTGATGAAACTGGATCTTTCGCCGGGTGTTGATGTTGAAATTAAATTATAGGGGCGTCAGGGACAGATTATGAGTGGAATATTAGGTAAAAAAATTGGGATGACCAACGTGTTTGCCTCAGACGGGGAGCTTGTTCCTGTTACCGTTGTTCAGGTGGGACCTTGTGTGGTAACCCAGATCAAAACCTTGGAAAAGGACGGGTATACGGCACTCCAGCTCGGATTTGATGAGCAGTCTGTTGACAAATTGAACAAACCGGCCGCCGGCCATCTGGCCAAGGCGGGAGACAAAGGATTCCGGGTACTCAGGGAATTTAGAACCGACTCGGTTGACGATGTTGAACTGGGTTCGGAAGTTAATGTCGGTATGTTCAACGTGGGTGAAAAGATATCCGTTTCAGGCATTACTAAAGGGCGCGGTTTTCAGGGAACCATTAAACGGCACGGATTCAGCCGGGGCCCTGAGAGCCACGGTAACCGTAACCATAGAAAGCCTGGCTCTATTGGTAACTCGGCCTGGCCGGCAAAGGTTATCAAAGGCAAAAGGCTGCCCGGACAGATGGGAACCAATAAAAAGACTACCAAGAATTTAACGATTGTCGATATTAAAGCCGAAGACAATCTGTTACTGATAAAAGGAGCCGTTCCCGGTCCCAAAACAGGCATTATTGAAGTCTATAAAACCGAAAAAAAATAAAATTTTAACAGATTAATCTGTTCGGTTTAAAACTTAGCAAGTAGATTGTTAAACGCGGCTATGGGTATTGCATTTGAACTCGCAGTGATGCATAGCTGATCAAAATTTAAGAGGAAGAATATGGCTGCTGTAGATGTATTAAACAGTGCAGGCGAAAAAGTATCTGAAATTCAACTGCCTGATGAAATATTCAGCATACCGGTTAAGAAATCCGTTCTTCATGAAGTTGTTCGGTCCCAGCTCGTATCAAAACGGGCAGGGACTGCTGCGTCTAAGACCAGGGGAATGGTTTCCGGTAGTACGAAAAAGCTTTTCAGACAAAAAGGGACCGGTAATGCCCGGGCCGGCAGCATTAAATCCCCGTTGCGCAAAGGCGGAGGGGTAATTTTTGGGCCGTCTCCAAGATCCTATGCATTTACCGTCCCTAAAAAGGTTCGAAAACTTGCTTTGAAAATGGCCTTGAGCAGCAAGCTCGAAGACAAAACACTGTTTGTCATTGACGAACTCAACCTCGAAGAAATCAAGACCAAAGTTCTCGCAGATATCTTAAAGACGATGGATCTGAACGATCTTCTGATTGTCTCTGATACGGATGATATAAGCCTTGCATTATCCTCAAGGAATATTCCGGATGTTAAAGTTATCAAGACAGCAGGTCTGAATGTATACGATATTTTAAAATTCAAGAACCTTCTTCTGGTTCAGTCCAGCATCGAGAATATCCAAGGGAGGTTAAACTGATCATGAACGAATATGACATTATCAGAGGACCTGTTGTTACAGAAAAAACAACCCTTCAAAAAGAACTGAACAACCAGGTGACTTTAGTTGTAGATAAGAGAGCCAACCGGGTCGAAATTAAGAATGCCGTAGAAAAGGCGTTTGACACCAAAGTCAAGCAGGTTCGCACGGTGCAGGTAAAAGGAAAGGTTAAGCGACGCGGAAGGATTCTTGGCAAACGAAATGACTGGAAAAAGGCCATTGTAACGCTGATACCGGGACAACGAATTGATTTTTTTGAAGGTGTTTAAAGAGGTAACCATATGTCAACAATTATAAAGGCTAAACCGACATCTCCGGGAAGACGTGCACAGGAATACCTTTCTTTTGAAGAAATTACCAAGACCAAACCGGAACGGCGGCTTACCAAAAATCTGAATAAGAAAAGCGGCCGGAATTCCTTTGGCCGAATTACCGCCAAGCACAGGGGCGGGGGAGCCAAGAAGAAATACCGTATTATAGATTTCAAACGAGATAAGGACGGTATTCCGGCAAAAGTTTCGGCTATTGAATATGACCCCAATAGAAGTGCCCGGATTGCCCTGCTGGTATATGCCGACGGCGAAAAAAGATACATCCTGGCACCCCTTGACGTAAAGGTGGGCGATATCCTGGAAACCGGACCAGATGCTGATATTAAACCGGGAAATTGCATGCCCCTTGAGAATATTCCTACCGGTACCCGGATTCACAACATTGAGCTGAAACAGAACAAGGGCGGACAGATTGTCAGAAGTGCCGGTACTTATGCCCGGCTGATGGCCAAAGAAGGCAGCTACGCACAGGTGCTTTTACCTTCCGGCGAGGTCCGCATGGTTCATCTCAAGTGCAAGGCCACCGTGGGTAGAATTGGTAATGAAAAACACGGGGATGTCAGTATTGGAAAGGCCGGCCGGACCAGATGGATGGGAAAAAGACCTTCTGTCCGGGGGGTTGCCATGAACCCGGTTGATCACCCCATGGGTGGTGGTGAAGGCAGGTCCTCAGGCGGACGTCAGCCTTGTACGCCTTGGGGTGTGCCCACAAAAGGCAAGCGGACCCGGAGCAATGCCAGAACAGATCAGTTTATTATCAAAAGAAGAGCTAAGAGAAGATAGGTGACCCATTATGCCAAGATCATTAAAAAAAGGACCATATATCGCTCCTGAGCTTTTAAAGAAAGTTCTGGCGGCAAGTCAATCCAACAGCAATAAGGTTATCAAAACCTGGTCAAGGAGATCCACTATTCTTCCTGAAATGGTAGGGACTACTTTTGCCGTTCACAACGGCAAAAAGTTTATTCCTGTATTTGTCACGGAAAATATGGTGGGGCACAAACTTGGCGAGTTTTCACCGACCCGGACCTTCTGGGGGCACGCTGGGGATAAAAAGGCCAAACGGTAATTTCATAGGCAAAAGGAAATATAGATATGGAAGTCAAAGCAAAGACAAGGTACGCAAGAATTTCTCCTTTAAAGCTACGGTTGCCGATCAGTGAAGTCAAAGGAAAGAATGCTGAACAGGCCCTGATGCTGCTAAAATTCATGCCCCTTAAGGCGGCTGGGATTATTCACAAGACCCTTCAGTCGGCTGTTGCCAATGCAGAACACAATAACGAACTGGACGTGGATAAGCTGATCGTTAAAAATATTATTGTAGACCAAGGCCCGTCCATGAAGCGGATTAGACCCCGAGCCCGGGGCAGAGCCGCCAGGATTTTGAAACGAACCAGTCATTTAACCGTAATCGTTGAACAGGTCGATTAAAGAGGAGGAACAAAAGCTTGGGCCAGAAAGTACATCCTACTGGATTAAGATTAGGCATCATCAGGACATGGGACTCCAGATGGTACGCAGACAAAGAGTATGCCGAGTTTGTTGAAGAAGATTTCAAAGTTAGGAAATTTTTGAAAAAAAAGCTTTACCACGCCGGAATTTCAAAAATTGAAATCGAACGATTCTCCAAACAGATCCGTCTGAGGGTCTATGCGGCAAGGCCGGGTATCATCATCGGCAAAAAAGGGGCGGAGATCGCCCTGTTAAAACAAGAGCTGGAAAAATTGCTTGTTCCCGAAGTTCTGATTGACATCAAAGAGGTTAGAAGACCTGAAATAGATGCCCAGCTAGTTGCTGAAAATATTGCCCAGCAGCTTGAAAGAAGAATTGCCTTTAGACGGGCCATGAAAAGAAGTGTTACGTCTGCCATGCGGTTTGGGGCAAAAGGGATTAAAATTATCTGTTCCGGCCGCCTGGGCGGAGCGGAAATGGCCAGAACCGAATGGTATAAAGAAGGGCGTATCCCTTTGCACACTCTCAGGGCTGATGTTGATTATGGCTTTATTGAGGCTAAAACAACTTACGGGACAATAGGCATAAAGACCTTTATTTTTAAAGGTGAGATTTTGAGTTCTGGTGAACAGGCCCTGGCTGGAAATTAAGACGTTAGACTTCAATTATACAGCAGGCTAGATAGGAGAAACGCAAATGCTTAGTCCAAAAAATGTAAAATTCCGCAAACAGTTCCGGGGTCGGACCAAAGGATCCCCAACAAAAGGAAACACCTTGAGCTTTGGTGATTTCGGGCTCCAGGCGACGGAGTGCGGTTATATAAATGCACGGCAAATTGAGGCGGCCAGGGTCGCGATGACCAGATACGCTAAAAGAACGGGTAAAAGCTGGATTCGATTTTTCCCGGATCATCCCATAACCAAAAAACCTGCTGAAGTCAGGATGGGTAAAGGGAAAGGCGCTACTGAAGCCTGGGTAGCCAGGGTAAAACCCGGAAAAATTCTCTATGAAATGGAGGGGGTTTCCCGGGAAGTTGCCAAAGAAGCCTTAAGGCTTGCTGCAAGAAAACTTTGCCTGAAAACTCGTTTTGTGGAAAGGAGTTAAGTTATGTTAAAGGCAAGTGAAATCAGGGAAATGGATGAAGGCCAGGTAAAGGAAAAACTGGTCGAGCTCAAAAAGGAACTGTTCAACCTTCGTTTCCAGAATGATGTCGGGCAGCTTGAAAATACGGCAACGCTTTCCATGGTCAGAAAAGACATCGCAAGACTCTATACCATCTCCCGGCAAAAAGATTTTAACATTAGCTAAAGAGTTATCGATATGGAAAATAAAAAAAATAAAAGAGAGATGATTGGGCTAATTGTATCCGACAAAATGGATAAGTCAGTAGTTGTCCGGGTTGAACGGTTTGTACAGCACAAAGTGTATAAAAAATATATCAAACGGTACAAAAAATACCATGCCCATGATGCCAAGAACGAATGTCGGATTGGTGATGAAGTCAAGATCATTGAAACCCGTCCTTTGAGCAAATTGAAACGGTTCAGGGTTTCTGAGATCACCAAAAAAGCCGTTTAAGTAAAGGAGTTACAAAGAAAATGATTCAGAGCGAAACCAGATTGACGGTCGCAGACAACTCCGGAGCAAAGGAACTTTATTGTATAAAGGTTCTGGGCGGATCCAAAAGAAAATACGCCGGTATCGGTGACATTATTATCACCAGTGTCAAAGAGGCCATCCCGAATTCCAAGGTGAGCAAGGGTGATATTGTACCGGCGGTGATCGTCAGAACCAAAAAGGAAATTCGCCGGCCGGACGGCTCTTCCATACGGTTTGATGACAATTCGGCAGTGGTATTGACCAAGAACAATGATCCTGTCGGAACCCGTATATTCGGCCCGGTGGCAAGGGAGTTAAGGGCAAAAAGATTTATGAAAATCATCTCTTTGGCCCCTGACGTCCTTTAAGCTTAAGGATTGGAGAAAATAACATGCAGGCTGGAAAAATAAGAATAAAAAAAGATGACAAGGTAAAAGTGCTTACCGGCAAAGATAAAGGCAAAATCGGTAAAGTACTCAAGGTGGTGAAAAAGACCAACCGGGCCGTTGTCGAAAACATCAATGTCGTCAAGGTTCATCAGCGGCCCACCCAGGCCAATCCCCAGGGTGGGATTATAGACAAAGCCATGCCCATTGAACTGTCCAATTTGATGATCATGTGCAATTCCTGTGTAAAACCGACCCGGATCGGAATAAAACAGCTTGAAGACGGTAAGCGGGTTAGAATCTGCAAGAAATGCAATGAGCAGATCGACGCCTAGGACCCTCACCCCCGGAGAAGAAAAATGACCACGCTAAAAGAAAGATATTTAAATGAAGTTGTTCCGGTACTAAAGGAGAGCTTCAACTATACCAACGAATTTCAGGTGCCCAAGTTTGAAAAGATTGTCCTGAATATGGGGCTTGGAGAAGCGGTCAGGAACCCGAAAATAATCGAATCAGCTGTTCAGGAGCTGACGCTTATCGCTGGACAAAAAGCCGTTGTTACCAGGGCAAAAAAACCCATTGCCAATTTCAAGCTCAGGGCCGACCTTCCCATTGGGTGCAAGGTGACCCTGCGCCGTGAAAAAATGTATGATTTTTTTGAACGGCTTATCAATATTGCACTTCCCCGTGTAAGAGACTTCAAGGGCGTATCAGGAAAAGGCTTTGACGGTCGCGGAAATTTTTCCATGGGGATCACAGAGCATATTATTTTCCCTGAAATTGATTATGACAAGACCGACAGCATCAAAGGGTTTAATGTTACGGTTGTGACCACAGCCAAAACCGATGAAGAAGGCAAAAAATTCCTGAAAGAAATGGGAATGCCCTTTAAAAACTAAGGATCTTAAGGAGGAAAGCTTGGCTAGGACAGCTTTAATCGCAAAGGCCAATAGAAAACCTAAGTTTTCTGTACGTGCGTACAACAGGTGCCCGTTATGCGGTAGACCAAGAGGATTTATCAGAAAAGCTGGTATTTGCAGAATTTGTTTCAGGACCCTTGCTTCCGAAGGCAAGCTCCCGGGCGTTACCAAATCAAGCTGGTAGACCAGACAAATCCAACAATATTGAATTATCAGCTGAAAGTTAAGGAGACTTCAAATGGCAGTTAGTGATCCAATTGCAGACATGCTGACCATCATTAGAAATGGCGGGAAGGCGGGGTTTGCCAACGTGGATATCCCCGGATCAAAGATTAAATTGGAAATGGTGCGGGTGCTAAAGGAACAAGGGTATATCAAGGATTTTAAGTTTCTTGAAAATGAGATTCAGGGAGTGATCCGGGTCTATCTTAAGTATGTGAAAGATGGGCAGCCCACCATATTCGGGATTAAACGGGTCAGCAAACCATCCTGCAGGGTATACAGCAAATCCAAACAGATTAAGCCGGTATTAAACGGCCTGGGTATTTCCATTGTATCCACCTCAAAAGGGGTTATGACGGATAAACAGGCTAAAGAAGCGAAGGTCGGCGGTGAAATTCTTTGTAACGTATGGTAAGACAGGAGTAGAATATGTCGAGAATAGGAAAAAAGCCGGTTCAGCTTCCAGATAAGGTCCAGGTTACTTTGGATGCGGATGTCATCAAAGTCAAAGGACCCAAAGGCAATCTCGAACGTAAAGTTCATCCGGCGGTTAAGATTCAAATAGATGATGGTGAACTAAAGGTGAGTGCAGATTCTTCCAACCAGAAGGATGTTGCGCTACAGGGACTGTTCAGGTCTCTGATCGACAATATGGTAACCGGTGTAACCAACGGGTATGAAAAGCAGCTGGTCCTTTCAGGGATTGGCTACCGGGCTGAAACCAAAGGGAAGAATCTCGTACTCAACGTGGGGTACTCCAATCCGGTCGACTTTGAACTGCCTGAAGGCATCAGCGCTCAGGTTGAAAACAACACCAAGATTACGCTCAGCGGAATAGACAAAGAGATTCTTGGCCAGGCAGCGGCGAATATCAGACGGGTCAGGCCCCCAGAGCCCTACAAGGGAAAGGGCATAATGTATGCCGATGAAAGAATCATCAGAAAAGCGGGCAAAACAGCCGGTAAAGATTAGAGCGGGAGTATAAATATCATGGGAAAGACATCACCAAGGCTTGTATCCAGGCTTAAAAGAAAAAAGAGAATCAGAAAAAGTATCACCGGCAGTCAGGAACGTCCGAGACTGAGTGTGTTCAGAAGCTCCAAACATATTTATGCCCAGATCGTAGATGATACCCAAGGCCGGACCCTGGTTTCCGCATCCAGCCTGGACGGGGAATACAAAGACAGCCCCGCAGAGGGAAAAAAACGGGATGTAGCCAAGGCAATTGGGCTGCTTGTCGGGAAGAGGGCCATTGACAAAGGAATTACAAAAGTGGTTCTGGACAGAAATGGGTTTTTATATCATGGCCGCGTTAAAGCGCTCTCAGACGGTGCCCGTGAAGCCGGTCTGGATTTCTAAATAAGGAGGAACACCCTTGGCAAGACAACAGGCAAGACAACAGATGGAAGACAGTGGGTTAATCGATAAAGTTGTCCGGATCAACCGCGTGGCAAAAGTAGTTAAAGGCGGCAGGAATTTCAGTTTTTCAGCCCTTGTGGTGGTTGGAGACGGTGAAGGCACCGTGGGGTACGGCCTTGGAAAAGCCACTGAGGTTCCCGAAGCCATTCGAAAAGGCATGGAAAAGGCCAAGCGGAACATGGTCAAGGTCGCTATTTTGAACGGCACGGTTCCCTTTGAGGTTGTGGGGCGCGCCGGGGCCGGACAGGTTCTCCTCAAACCCGCATCCCCCGGTACCGGGCTGATTGCCGGTGGTGGTATCCGTGCAGTCCTTGAAGCAGCGGGCGTTACGGATATCCTGACCAAATGCATTGGGACCCACAACACCCAGAACATTGTCAGAGCGACAATGGCAGGTCTTCAATCGCTGTGTACCAAAGAAGAGGTCGCCAAGCGCAGGGGCTTGCGGCCTGAAGATATTTAATGAGGTTAACAATGGCAGATACATTGAGAATAACACAGATTAGAAGCACCATTGGACGGCCGGCAAAACAGGGGCGGATTGTCCGGTCCTTAGGGATCAAGCGGATGCACCATACCGTGGAGCATAAAAAAGATCCGGTTATCCTGGGACAGATTAAAAAGATTTCACACCTGTTGAAAGTAGAGGAGGTCTAATGGTACAGCTTCATGATCTGGCACCTGCTCCTGGCAGCAGAAAGAATAGAAAAAGAGTGGGCAGAGGCCCCGGGTCCGGGATGGGGAAAACCGCCACCAGGGGAAGCAAAGGCTTAAAGGCTCGGTCAGGCGGCAGCGTCAGGCCTGGATTTGAAGGCGGCCAGATGCCGATTTACCGGCGTTTGCCCAAAAGGGGATTCCTCAATATTTTTAAAACCCATAATGTGGTTTTAAATGTTAAAGATCTTGACCGGTTTGAGAATGAGGCATTAATTGATGTCCAGTCTCTCAGGGATTCCGGGCTGGTAAAGGGAAAATTTGACGGGGTTAAGATTCTGGGAGACGGCGAGACCAGCAAAAAGTTTACATTAAAGGGATTGCTGGTTTCTAAGGCAGCCAGGACAAAGATTGAAGCCGCCGGCGGAACAATAGTAGAAGACGCCGCAGCGGCTCCGGAAGTCACAGAGGCTTTGGAAACCCCTGAGAGCCCGGAAGCTTAAAACCAAAACGGGGCAGGTCTCAAATCAGACGATCAAAAATTGAAATTACAGGGGATGTAAGGAAATAACCAAAATGATAGAGAACAGTTACCAGAATTTGTTCAAACTTCCGGAGTTGAAACGGAAGTTGCTCATCACGCTTGCGCTTCTCTTTGTATACCGGATCGGTATTCATGTTCCGACGCCGGGGATTAACGGGGCAGCCCTTGCTTCATTTTTCCAGTCTGCGTCAGGGACCTTGTTTTCCATGTTCAACATGTTCTCCGGAGGGGCATTGGAGCGGCTTTCTATTTTTGCACTGGGGATTATGCCTTACATTTCCGCTTCCATTATTTTGGAGCTCATGACCGTGGTTGTCCCCTACCTTGACCAGCTGAAAAAGGAAGGGGATGCGGGCCGAAAGAAGAAAACTCAGTATACCCGGTACGGAACGGTAATTTTAAGTATTATTCAGGGTTTTGGCATTGCTGTTGGGCTTGAGTCCATGTCTTCCCCGGCAGGTGTTCCCATTGTGCCGTATCCCGGGTGGGGTTTCAGACTGATCACCATTATCACCCTGACGGCTGGAACGGCCTTTATCATGTGGCTGGGTGAGCAGATTACGGAAAGGGGTATCGGGAACGGGATTTCATTGATAATTTTTGCCGGTATCGTGGCCAATATGCCTTCAGCTGTGGGGAATACCGTCCGGTTGATGAGTACCGGTGAAATGGGGCTTTTTTCCATTCTGATCCTTTTGGTGCTGATGATCGGCGTGGTGGCCTGCATTATCTATATGGAAATGGCTCAGCGAAGAATTCCGGTGCATTATGCCAAACGGGTAGTGGGCAGGAAAATGTACGGTGGACAGACATCCCATCTGCCCTTGAAGATTAACACGGCCGGTGTTATTCCGCCGATTTTTGCATCTTCCATTATCATGTTCCCCACAACCCTGGCCCAGTTTACCAATCTGCCGGCCATGCAGACCATTGCGGCTATGTTCAGCCCGGGGACCGTATGGTACTATCTGCTTTATATTGGGTTTATTATTTTCTTTTGCTTTTTTTATACAGCCGTTCAGTTCAATCCCGATGATGTCGCGGAAAACATGAAGAAGAACGGCGGGTACATCCCGGGCATCCGGCCGGGAAAACGGACTTCAGAATATATTGACAAAGTATTAACCAGAATTACCCTTGGCGGTGCGATTTATGTGTCTGCTGTCTGTGTGCTGCCGACCATGCTCATGGACAAATTTAATGTTCCGTTTTATTTTGGCGGAACCGCCCTTCTCATTGTTGTGGGGGTGTCCATTGATACTATATCCCAGATAGAATCCCACTTGATCACAGGTAACTATGACGGGTTTCTGGGCCGGGGCGGCTCGAAAAGGATTAAGGGCAGGTGATTGGTTGGATACCGGATCGATAAGGAGATAAAGTAAAATTATGGCAAAAGAAGAACCCATCAAAGTGGACGGGAAGGTGCTGGAAACGTTGCCCAATGCCATGTTCAAAGTTGAACTTGAAAACGGACATGTTCTTTTGGCCCATATTTCCGGAAAAATGAGAATGCATTTTATTAAAATATTGCCCGGGGACAAAGTGACTGTTGAAATATCACCCTATGATTTGAGCCGTGGCAGAATTACATATCGTTATAAATAGAAAAATCTCAAGTTTAGGAGTAAGATAGATGAAAGTTAGAGCATCTGTTAAAAAAATCTGTAGAGATTGTAAAGTAATAAAGAGACGGGGTGTCATCAGAGTTATTTGCATTAACAAACGCCATAAACAGAGGCAGGGATAGGGAGAAAGAATTTGGCACGTATTGCAGGAGTAGATTTACCAAGAGATAAGCATGCATGGATTGCTTTGACCTATATTTATGGTATAGGCCGCAGCAGGTCAAAAATGATTCTTGAAAAAACCGGTATTGAGCCTACCACCAAAGCAAACGACTTGACCGAAGAACAGGTGAACGAAATCAGAAAAGTCATTGATGCCGAGTTTAAGGTTGAAGGTGAGCTCAGGTCTGAAGTATCCATGAATATTAAACGGCTCATGGATCTGGGGTGCTACAGGGGACTTCGCCACAGGAAAGGGCTCCCATGTCACGGCCAGAGAACCAGTACCAATGCCAGAACCCGGAAAGGCCCCAAACGGGCTGCTGTTAAAAAGAAAAAGTAGGTTAAATTAAAAGGTGTCAATTTATGGCAAAAAAGTCTAAAAAAACTGTAGCAAAGAAACGGGTTAAAAAGAATATCTCTACGGGCATCGTTCATATTCAATCCACGTTTAACAATACCATTGTCACCATAGCTGATGAAAATGGAAACACTATTTCATGGTCCAGTGCCGGGATGCAGGGGTTTAAAGGCTCCAGAAAAAGCACTCCCTTTGCAGCCAAATTGGTTGCCGAAGATGCCGGTGCAAAGGCCATGGAACACGGGATGAAAAATGTCGGTGTTTATGTTAAAGGCCCGGGACCCGGTCGGGAATCCGCTTTACGGGCGTTGCACGCCCTTGGATTCAATATCTCCATGATCAAGGATGTAACCCCGGTTCCTCACAATGGATGCCGCCCGCCCAAAAGAAGAAGAGTTTAAGCTTATCGGATTGATAAAGGAGGAAAACGTTGTCACGTTACAGAGGATCAGTCTGCCGTCAGTGCAGACGGGAAAATATGAAGCTTTTTCTGAAAGGCGATCGGTGCTTTTCGGATAAATGCAGTTTTGACAGAAGGGGATATCCCCCCGGAGAACACGGCCAGAAAAGAGGCAAGCAGTCTGATTATGGGATGCAGCTCCGGGAAAAACAGAAAGTACGCCGGATTTACGGTATTTCCGAAAAACAGTTCCGGATTTTTTTCAGAGAGGCGGATCGCCGCAAAGGGATTACAGGTACCAATCTGTTAAGCCTTCTTGAAACCCGGCTGGATAATACGGTCTTCCGGATGGGGTTCGTGAACTCCAGAAACCAGGGAAGACATTTCGTCCGGCACAACCATTTCGTTGTTAATGGCAAAAAAGTTAACATCCCTTCTTATCAGGTCAAAAAAGGTGATGTAATTGAACTTCGCGAAAAAAGCAGAAATATTCAAGCCATTTCCGACTCGTTAGATGCCATTGTCAGAAGAGGCATTCCCCAGTGGCTTGAAATTGAAAAAGATAAATTCAAAGGCCAGGTTGTCGGTATTCCAGTAAGAGAAGATATTACCCTGCCCATTCAGGAACAATTGATCGTAGAGCTGTATTCAAAATAGGGAAAGCCGGTCAATCCTGTGGTTTTTCCACATATTCATTCAGGAGATTTAAATGTCATCTGAAAAATTAGCATATTTAAACTGGCGAGAAATGATCAAGCCGGAGAAGCTCGATGTTACCACGACATCCACTTACGGAGAATTCGTGTGTGAACCTCTGGAAAGGGGATATGGCATCACCATTGGGAACTCTCTGAGGCGGATCATTCTTTCATCCATATACGGCGCTGCCATTGTATCAGTAAAATTTGAAAACGCTCTTCATGAATACAGTGTCATCCCTGATGTACGGGAAGACGTTTCCGAGATCATTCTTAACCTGAAAGAGCTTAAACTCAAGGTTGACAATGCCGATGATAAAATCCTTACCCTGAACATAAAAGGGGAAACCAAGGTTACCGGGGCCGATATTGTCAGTGCTGACGGAAAGGTTGAGATCCTTAACCCTGAACAGCACATTGCCACCTTGTCCAAAAACGGTGAACTCAATATGGTCATGGTTGTCAAAACCGGCAAAGGGTATGCCCTTGCATCAGCCAATAAAGACGATGATGCCCCTATCGGGACGATTCCTATTGATTCAGTTTTTTCCCCCATTAAACGGGTAAAATATGTCGTTGGAACTTCTCGAATCGGCCAGAAAACCGATTATGACAAGCTCACCCTGGAAATTTGGACGGATGGCAGTGTCAGGCCTGAGGATGCCGTGGCCTACGGCGCTAAAATTCTAAAAGAACAAATGAATCCCTTTATCAATTTTGATGAAGAGATGGAGCCCGATCATCTTGAAGAGGGCGGCGAGGAATCCGAAAAAGGATTTAATGAAAATATCTATCGCTCAGTTGATGAGCTTGAACTTTCCGTCAGGAGTTCAAATTGCCTGAAAAACGCCAGAATTCATACCATCTACCAGCTGGTTCAAAAGACAGACAGTGAAATGCTGAAAACAAAGAATTTCGGCAGAAAATCCTTGAACGAGATCAAGGAAGTATTATCTTCCATGGATCTGTCACTGGGCATGGATCTTGAGGGGTTTGAACCACCGGAAGAAGAGACGACCATTCAGGAAGGAGAATAATCCCATGAAACATAGAAAATCCGTATTAAAATTAAATAGGACATCCAGTCATCGAAAGGCTATGTTTAGGAACATGGTCACCTCCCTGTTCAAACACAGCCGCATCCGAACCACTGAAGCCAAGGCCAAAGGCTTAAGGCAAATCGCTGATAAAATGGTTACCCTGGCCAAGCGGGGGGATCTTCATGCCAGACGTCAGGCATTAGCGGTTATCCGTGAAAAAGATGTGGTCCATACCCTTTTTAACGAGGTATCTGAAAAATTCAGCTCCAGACAGGGCGGGTACACCAGAATTACCAAGCTGGGCCCAAGAAAAGGGGATGTCGCGCCCATGGTGCAGATCGAACTGATTCTCGACTAACGGCCACGGGGGCCGTCTTGGTTATCCAACCAAGAACCGGCCACAACAAATAATGAAGGTCTTCCCAAGATGTTAGTGAGACTTTCATATAAAGACATTATCTGGATTAGAAACAAAAATTTTCCCCGGCAGGAACTCGGTCCTGCCGGGGATTTTTTTGTACAGACTCAGCGGTTATCCAAAACATTCCTGATTTCCGCCAGGAGCTCCATATTGTTGATGGGCTTGTTCAGGAATTTCTTTACCCCTAATGTTTGTTTCTCATGATCTGAAATTTTACTGCTGTACCCCGTGCAAAGGATGATGGGAATGCTATTTTTGATTTCGATCAGCCTCTGGCACAGCTCGTCCCCACTCATTTTGGGCATGGTCAGATCTGTAATCACCAGGTCAAACATGTCCGGATTGTTCTTGAATTCGGCCAGGCATTCCGCCCCGTTGGCGTAGGTAAATACCCGGTACCCGAAATCTTCAAGCAGTTCTTCGGTCATCTGGCGGATCGCCGATTCATCGTCCACGACGACAATGGTTTCATCCCCTTTTCTGGGGGCAATGGGGTCTCGGGGCGCCTGGGGGCTGCCCTGTTCTTGGGCCTTAGGCAGGTAAACGGTTATGGTGGTGCCAATTCCTACCTCACTTTCAGCATGGACAATTCCCTGGTGTTCTTCCACAATGGCCTGGACAAGGGCCAGCCCGAACCCGGTACCTTTACCGATTTCCTTAGTTGTAAAATAGGGATCAAACGCCTTTTCAAGGGTGGATTGGTCCATGCCGTGCCCGGTATCCTTTATCGACAGGACCAGGTATTCTCCAGGTAAAAGCATTTTGAGGCCGATGGCTTTCAAATCGGTATAGGTTACCTCATCCAATATTGCCGTAAGGGTCCCACCCCTTTCCTCCATGGCCTGGTAAGAGTTGGTACAAAGGTTCATGATCACCTGATGCATTTTGGTGGCATCAGCCATAACCATGGCCTTGCTGTTGATAATGGTTTCCATTTCAATGGTGGTGGGAATAGAGGATCTGAGCAGCTTTAAGGCCTCGTTTAGGATGAGATGAATATTTAAGGGTTGCTTTTTGAACTCGGTCTTCCGGCTGAAGGTCAGAATTTGCTGGACTAGAGAGGCGGCCCGCTGGGCTCCTTTGAGAATTTGGCCCAGGTGCTTTTTGGTAGCTTCAGGCGTATCCAGGCTCATTTCAGCCAGCTGGGTATACCCGAAAATACTGGATAAAATATTGTTGAAATCGTGGGCTATACCGCCGGCCAAAGTGCCTATGGCTTCGATTTTATGCACCTTTTCAAGCTGGACAGCCATCTGCCGTTTTTCCTGCTCGATTTGTTTTAAAATAGTGATATCCCGCCCTTCCAGGATCATAAATTCAATTTTACCTGAATTATTCAGAACAGGCTTAATGGAAATATCGCAATGGCTTTGTTTCCCTTTGGCCAGGGGAACAATAATTTGGAAGCGAGACAGCCGGCCCCCCATGGCTGATTCAACCCCTTGTTTTATCTGAAGCCGGGAATCAGAATGATTGGCCCACCACAAGGTTTCCCATACCGGTTTAAACAGCAGGTCTTCTTCTCTCAAACCAGAAAATTTAACGGCGCTCTGATTGATTTCCTCAAGGGTTCCCAAAGGCGATAAGATGCCGATAAATTGAAAGGCCTGATTAAACAGCCCCCTGAGTTTTAAATCATTTTCCACCAGTGCAGCCTGAGCTTTCTGGGTTTTGGCCATCTCGGAATTCAATTGTTTGTGCATGGATTCCAAACGATCCATGAACTGGTCAAAATGGGTGGATAAGGTGCCGAGTTCATCCGGCGCATGATAGTTCATCCGAACGGAAAAATCCCCTTTGGCATCGGTTTCAAGTTTCTTAATCAGGGATGCCAGAGGGGAGGTCAGGGTGCTGCTCACAAAATATGTTAGAAAATAGCTGATGACCAGGATAATCACGACAGCTGAAAAAAACATCAGTTTAAAGGAAGCTAACGGCGCATAAATTTCATCCAGAAAGCCTGAAGTACAGATAATCCAGTCATATCGGGGTAGGTGCTTGAAAAAAACCACCTTTTTTCGGGGGGCCTTATCTGACGGGCCTTTCCAGAGGTGTTCAAGCTCTCCGCTGTCCTTTTCAAGGATTTGGCTGATAAAAGTTGGCGGCAAATCTTTTCTCAGGGAAAAATTGGTCCCCTCAATTTGGGGATCAGGGTGGATCAGGGCGACGCCCTGCTTGTTCAGAAAATAGGCGTACCCGGACTGGCCCGCCTTGATGGTGGGAACAATATCCCTGAAATCATCTAAGTTGACCAGATGTTTGAATTCTTCCTGGTAAGTTGAAACAGAAATGATCCAGTCCAATGGGTGGTAATAGCGCATGTAAATGGCTTTGGTTTTTTTTTCTTGGTCACCGGGATTTTGCCATTCATATTCTAAATATCCTTCTTTTGATTGCATCTGATGTTTTACAAATTCATATTCTGAAATATTGGTCCCTTTAACTTCATTTTTGGGGTGAATAATGAGGTCCCCGTCAGAGTTAACACAGTAAATATACCCGTTAATGCCGATGTCCTGGCTTAAAAAGATCTCTTCAATGGTTTGGATGGCTTGTTCTTTGCTCAAGGCCCCGGACAAAACTTTCTGGTAATAGTGGTCTGCAATGGCGTAATTTTTTTGGGCAATGGCCGACAAATGGGTTTTAATAGCCACCTGTGCTGTGGTTTCAATAATCCTGTGCAAAGCGGAAAGGTTCTGGTTGAGTTCGTTTTCGATTCTGGTTTCAAGAAATTGTTTGATTTTATAGTAGGCAATGGCACCGCCAATCGCAAACATAGGGATGAAAACGATCAAGAAGGAGACAATCAGTTTATTTTTAAAATTAAGGTTTTTAAATATCATATTACCTAAGCAGGCGCTAAGGCGCGGTGGTTGCGTGTCTTGGGCTTTAGCTGATGTTTGCCCCAAGCGTACACCATTACAAGGCAAGATCAAAGCTATTTCCCAGCTGATTTGAGAGCGTTTTTCTTCTTTTTTGCCTCGTATAATTCTTTATCAGCTTGTTTGAGCAGATCATTTGGAGAATCCGGAATATTTTCCTTTCCGGCCGATGGGCAGATGGAGGAAATGCCATGGCTGAGCCGGACGTGAATGGCCGGCCCCCCGGGGAAATTTGATTTTACCGGCAACGGGGTCCGGGAGAGTTTGGTCTTAACCCGGTCCATATACAATTGCGCCTTTGACCGGGGCGTCGAGGGCAGAATGGCCACATATTCATCTCCGGCAAACCGGGCAATGACATCAGACTCCCGTTTCAGTTCGGTCAGGCAGTTGGCCACATGGCACAGGGCAAGGTCCCCGATGTCATGGCCATGGGTGTCATTGATGGATTTGAAATCGTCAAGGTCCATAAAAATGACACTCAGGTCCTGGCCGTACCGGGCAGACCGGTGAAACTCCCGGTCCAGCACACGTTCCATAACCCCCCGGTTCAGCAGCCGGGTCAATGGATCGTGAAAGGCCAGAAATTGCAACTGCTCATGGGCGGCCACATTGGAAAGGCAAAGGGAAACCTTTAAGGCCAGCTGCTCAAGAAGGGATGCGTCCATTCCAGGCTCAAACCGCTGCCTGTCGTAATCGGCCTGGTTAATGGAACCGACGATTTCTCCATCCAAGGTGATGGGAGCGATGGAGATGGAACCGATTTCCATTAAAAGGCGTTGCGGCACCAGGGAAACATACCGGTCAAGGCTGGTGTTGGCCAGAATTGGGGCCACCCGGTTGCCGGTGATGGCCAGAAAATCCTGCCTTGTGACGAATGTGGTGGACGCTTTAAGAAGGTCAGAATGGTTGCTTTCCTTTAACTGGCGGGCCAGGCGGCTTTCTTCTATGATGGAGATCCAGGTGTAGGGAATATTGAATTTTTCACTGATTTCTCTTAGCAGCCTTTCCAGAAAATCCTGGAAATTTAAAATGGTTAAAATGCCCGCTTCGATCGCATTAAATTTTTTTGCAATTTCTTCATTCTTTTTGAGGCGATCAAGAATGTAGTGGGGAATGTCCATGGCTGTTCACTCGTTTTGTATAAAAGCTGTTAGCTGTCAGCTCTTAGCTGTTAGGCGCCTGAAACGCCGCACACGCTAAAGGCTAAACGATGACAAAACACTTTAATATTGGTTACATGCCGGACCTGATTGGATTACCATCCGGTAGGCATGTGGCCGTTAATGCGGCTTGACTTCGGGCAGCACATCTTTAAAGACCACGCCGTAAATTTCCCAGATGGTGACGAACAGGGCCGCAACAATGGGGCCGATGATAATGCCGATAATACCGAACATGGTAATCCCGCCCAGGGTGGAAAACAGAATCAGCAGGTCATGCATTTCCGTATCTTTGCCCACCAGCCTGGGCCTGAGAAGATTGTCAACACTTCCCACCACCAGGCCGCAGAAAGCCACCAGGCAAACCGCTTTGATCCATTGCCCCTGAACCCCGAGCCAGAATGCTGCCGGCAGCCAGATCAACGCCGTTCCAATGCCCGGAATAATGGACAATACTGTCATCACGGCACCCCAGAAAACAGAAGAGTGGATGCCGGCCACGGCAAAGGCAATTCCTGATGCCCCTCCCTGAATGATGCCGATGATAACGGTTCCCTTGATGGTGGCCCGGGTAACCGAGGTGAATTTTGCAAGCAGTCTTCGTTCATCGTCATCATCAAGGGGCATGTAAAATAAAATTTTATCCAGCAGCTTATCACCGTCCATGAGAAAAAAGAACATGGCATACAGTAGAATGGACACCGTAAATATGAAGTTCATCGTGCCCATGGTCGCTGCCTGAAGGCCGTTGACAAAAAACTGGGTGACTGCCCCCACCAGTTCCCCGGCTTTTTTATAAATGGTTTCCCGGTAAGGTTCAACCTGTTCATAAAAGGGGAGCCCCTCCAGCCATTGGGAAATGGCGACCGGCGAGGATAACTGCTTTTGCACCCAGGGGGTGGCGGTCTGCCCGACCTTGATGGCCTGGGAGGTCACAATGCCCAAAAGGCCGCTTAAGGGCAGCAGGACAATCAGGATAATGATCAGAATCGTTATCCCGGATGCCGCCGCTTTTTTGCCTTTCAGCCAGAGGGTTAATTTCCGGTACATCGGGTAAGCCAGGGCCGAAAAAATACCGGCCAGCAAAATAGCCATGAGAAAGGATTTGATCATGACCAGAAAAATGGCTGAGATAAACGATACGAGCAGCAGCAGAAAGGTCGGGTGGATAAGGTCTCGCTTCATGGTCAAGGGTCTCCAGTAGGGCAAATTGATTGTAGTTTACATCATTTAATTTAGGACTTCAAGGACCCCGGCCGCAATCAGGGGGATGAGAATCTCATGGTGCCCGATAATGGCGTATCCTTTCCCTTTCCCCTGGGTGGGGCGGTTGACGACATTGGTCATGGGCCGGTAATGGCGGATAAAATCCAGATTAACCGTGGTAAAATCGTTTACCGGGTGGCCCAGGTTCCGAACCAGGGTCAAGGCCTTGAGAAAGACCTCGGGCAGGATCACGGCTGACCCTGCATTGATAAATACCCCGTGTTCGAGTTTGGAAATCACGGCGCAGAAAATTTTAAAATCATCATGGCTGGCTTTGCCGCAGGCCCCGGCATCAAAGCCCGGGTGCATGTGGATGATGTCGGTGCCCATGGCCACATGGACGGTAACAGGGATATCTAAGCGGGCGCCGGCGGCATTGATGCTCAGGTGGCGATAATCAAGGTTTTCTTCAAGAATCAGTTCCCCCACGGCCCGGCCCAGCCCCATGGATTTTTCTTTGGCCCGTTCAATGGCCTGGTTTAAAAACTCAGAGGTTTCCTTGGCCATGCCGAAACTGCCGTCGGTGAGGGACATGGCCACATCCTCCGAGGTGCTTCCGTTCATGGCCACTTCAAGGTCATGGATGATCCCGGCCCCGTTCATGGAAATCATGGACAATACCCCTTTGTCCATCAGATCCGTGATCACGGGGTTCATCCCGGTTTTGATCACATGGCCGCCCATGGCCACGCAGACCGGTTTTTGATTTTGGACGGCCAACGCCACGGCGCTGATCACTTCCCTTAAATCCCGGCCGGCCAGGATCCCGGGAAGGGAATCCAGGAAATCGGACAGAGAGCCGCCTTTTTTCCAGGGGCGGGTAAAATCGTCCTTGGACACCAGGCTTTTTCGGTTTTTAACCGAATAGGTGGTGACCCGGGAAAAATCAAGATCAGGAAGGGTCACTGAACAAGCTCCTTTCCACCAGGTCGCAGAGAATATGGGCCAGAAGGATGTGAACTTCCTGTATCCTGGCAGTGACCGGAGAATCTACGCAAAAAGCAATGTCGCTGATCGCTTTGAGCCGGCCCTTATTTCCGGAAAAACCGATAACGAAAAGTCCCATTTTTTTTGCCTGTTCCGCCGCCTTGATCACATTGGGGGAGTTCCCGGATGTGGAGATCCCCAGGGCAATGTCATCTTTCTGCCCTAAGGCCTGCACCTGCTTGATGAAAATATCCTCATAAGCATAATCGTTGCCGATGCTGGTGATGATGGATGTATCACAGGTCAGGGCAATGGCGGGAAGGGGGCGACGTTCCATCTGGAACCGGTTAACCAGTTCGGCCGCGATATGCTGGCAGTCGGCCGCACTCCCCCCATTGCCGAAAAGCAGCAGTTTTTTGCCCTGGGACAGCCGCTGGGCCAGAACCTGGGCACATTGTTCAATTTTGGGGCCATGGGAATCGAAAAAAGACTGCTTGGCCTCAATGCTTTCCCTGACGCTGGTTTCTATAATTGGGTTCATAATTTTTTTTATATATCAGGCGGATTTAATGTTGGGCGCCTTGTTCTGCTCAGCCTGCTCACAGGCTGACGATACCGCTGCCGCGCGTTGTTTAAAGACCTCATTGTCCGGGTCAAGCCCTAAGGCTTTTTGGGCAAAAGTCAGTGCGATTTTAAGGTTTTTCCCCTGTTCAAGCATGGCCTGGGCATATCCGGACAGGGCCGCCCCATCGGAAGGGATCAGCTTAACCGCCTTGTTGAATTCAACACCGGCCCGGTCCGGGTCTTTTAATTCAAGAAAAATTTCGGCCATTGTTCTGACGGCAATGCCGGATTCCGGATTCAATTGGCAGGCCGCTTCAATGTAGGGCAGGGCCTGGCCGGGTTTGCCCGTTTTTAACAGCAGCTGCCCCAGGGTCAGCTCCACCTCAAACAGGTCAGGGTTAACGGCATGGGCTTTTTTAAAGTAGACCAGGGCTTTATCGTCGGCCTCCCGGATCTGGTGAATCAGACCGATATTGTAAATGACCATGATTTCCGCAGAAGACAAGGCCAGGGCCTTTTTAAAGGTGTCCATGGCCAGGTTCAGTTCCCCTGAGACCCCGAAGCAGACCCCTAAACTGTTGAGCAGGTTGATATTGCCTGGATTAAGTTCGAGCCCGGTCTGGTATTCCTGGATGGCCGCTTCATAAAGACCATGCTGGTAGAGCCGGTCCCCGCTGATGTTTAAGGAAACCGCATCAAAATAGACGGTATGCCCGGGGCCGAAAAAAGCCGCATGGTCGATGGCTTTCAGGGCATTGGCCGGGACCTGGGTCCGCCTGAATTCAGCAAAGGGAAACCAGGCCGCCCCCATCAAAACGTCGGTTTTAAGATCTTTGGATATTTTTTCTTTCAAGGCGTTGAGAAGATCTGAGGCCGTATCCGTCTGATTGTAGTCCCAAAAGGCAAGAATAAAGGCTGTTTCATCCAAATTTTCCCATATGCCCCGGATATGGGCGGTGGCGCCCCCGGATACGGGCTTGTCCAGAAGGGATTGAAAACAGGCCTCAAAGATCTGGCTGGATTTTTCCAGCTCTTCTTCAGCCAGATCAAAGGGGACCTTAAGGACGGCGCAAAGAAATTTGTCGTCGGGAATGTCTGCCTCTCCCAGCCGCTGCATAAAATTTTCAAGGGGAACACTGGGCGAAACCGCCAGGTCCGAAAAATAAAATTCAGGCGGGCCGGCCAGATCCTGGTCTGATTCGGTTCTCAAAAAATGGATTTCTTTTGAAGAAAATTTAAGACTCATTTTCATTTAATATCCTGGATAGGGTGTTGGCAATAAGGTCTTCCTGTCCCGGCTGAAGGGTCCTGGGGTCAAGAATGAACCGGTCATCTTCTATCCGTCCCATAACGGGTGGCGATGCGGCGCGCATCTGTCTTTCCAGGCCGGCCGCCGAGATGGACAGGGGCTTTATTGTCACGCACCGGGTGGGCAGCATCAGTTCTGGAAATGATCCCCCCCCGGGCCGGGACTGTAAGTCAGCGGTTTCAACCACGACCAAAGCCCCGGTTTTGTCCTGGATGGCCGCAAGCAGAACCTGTGCTTTTTGGCAGGTTTCTTCAAAGGGCATGGTCATCATTCTTAAGGTGGGGATTTCTTTTACGGCATTGGCTTTATCCCTGTAAAGCCGCAAGGTGGCTTCCAGGGCCGCCAGAGTGAGTTTGTCGATCCGCAGGGCCCGGGTCATGGGATTGGCTTTGATTTTGTCGATAAACTCTTTTTTCCCGGCAATGATACCGGCCTGGGGGCCGCCGAGAAGTTTGTCCCCGCTAAAGGTGACAATGTCCGCTCCGGAACTGATCTGGTCTGAAACCATGGGTTCTTTGGGCATTTGATATTCGGAAAAATCAATCAGGGTGCCTGAGCCCAGGTCTTCCATGACCGGAATGCCCTTTTCCCGCCCCAGTTCCACCAGAACGCCAAGGGGGACGCTGGCCGTGAATCCCTGAATTTTATAGTTGGAGGTATGAACTTTCAGAAAAAGCCCGGTGGCCTCTGACACGGCATCGGCATAGTCCCTTAAATGGGTCCGGTTGGTGGTCCCGACTTCTTTTAGGATACACCCGCTTTTGGCCATGACATCCGGTACCCTGAAAGAGCCCCCGATTTCCACAAGTTCTCCTCTGGATACCACCACTTCGGTGCCCTGGGCCATGGTATTCAGGGCCAGGAACACGGCCCCGGCATTGTTGTTGACGGCCATGGCGCCCTCGGCCCCGGTCAGTTCGCATAACAGGTCTTCCACGGCGGCATACCGGATCCCCCGCTTGCCTGTGGCCAGGTTAAGTTCAAGGTTTGAATACCCTCGGGCAATGGCCGTTATATTGTCCAGTGCCTGCTGGCAGAGCAGGGCACGGCCCAGGTTGGTATGAAGCACCACCCCGGTGGCGTTGATCAGGGGAACCAGATTGGGTTTTGTCTTTTCCCGGGCCAGGGCAGCCACCTGGCTTAGGATCAGTTCATCTTTGAGGTCAAATGATTTGCCGTTCAATATGTCCTGCCGGAACATGTCAAGGGTTGAGCGGATGGATTCCAGGATAACAGAGCGGGGCATGCCGGAAAACCGGTCATCCTGCCCGGCCTTTTCCAGCACGATATCTACCCCCGGGAGGGCTTTGAGCATCTCAATGGGTTGTTTCATTTTTTGTTTCATAAACCTGCGTAAATGGCTATGGGTTGAGGGTGATATCTCCTAAGGGAACGTCATCAATGATGACCGGGATATCGGACAAGGAGAGCCCTAAGCGGTCCAGGACTGGCTCTAAGCTTTCGGTCTGCATCTTCTGAATGCCGATTCCCTTCTGGAACCGTTCCATCAGCAGGTCTGCCAGATAGACAATGGAAACCAGATCCTGGTGTTCAGATGCCTGTTCGGGGTAATGGTGAAAGGCAATGGTCTCGTAAAGGGCCTTGGAAAGCTTCCATTTTTTGGCCAGAAACGCCCCGGTTTCGCAATGGGTAATGCCTAAGATCTTTTTTTCCGATTCCAGAAAACTTACTTTTTTTTCCGTTAAGTTCCGGAACAGCAGGGGCATGGAATCCGCCACATGCTGGTCTAGGACCACCTTGCCGATGTCATGGAGCAGGCCCGCCGTATAGGCATTGGTTCCGGCCACCTTTCCGCATTTCTGGGCCAGTTTTTCCGAAGTGGCGGCCACCCCCACGGCATGAAAAAACAGCCCGCCTTTGCGCAGGGAATACCCTGAGCCGGCCACCTGTCCGTAATAGGAGTCAATGGCCGCCACGATAACAGACTGCATCAACAGGTCTTCTCCCAACAGGATGACGGCGTCCTTGAGGGTTTCTATGGGAATGTTTCCGGCAAACAGGGCTGAATTGCATATTTTCAGGGTTTGGCCGCTAAGGACCTGGTCCTGGGCGAGTTCTTTGGTGACCTCTTCGATGTCAACCCGGTTTCCCTGGAACATTCTTAAAATTTTAAGGGCGGTCTGGGGGATGGGCTTTAAGTTCTCCACCGTATCCTGAATATCCTGGATGCTGGGTTTGGAAAAGGCGGTTTCAGGCCTGAATTCTTCTTCCTGGGGGCCTTTGATCCGGGCATTGCCCGTGGCCATGTCCAGCTCTAAAGTGGAACTGGACAGTCCGCCGGTTTCAGACTTGACAATGGTAATGCCGGCATTTTTAAGGAGCCTGACCGCAATTTCAGCTGACCGGCCGCCGATGTCAAGGTTGATGTCCTGCCGGTTAACCGGCCCGATCAGCCCTCCCCCGGCCATAACAGCTTTCAGGTTTTGGGGCTTGCATCCGAGCTTTTCAAGTTCTTTAATCATCATGTAAATGCCGGTGGATGCGTACTTTTCCGGATACGCATCCCACCCGGATCCGGGGGGTTCGGGCAGCAGAATATGGATCAGCCCGCCCGTACCGGTGGTGTGATCATACAGGGCCACGCCAAGGCAGGTGCCCAGAAAAGCCTGATAGACAGTGTTCGAACTCCGGGCCACTTTAAAACTGCCCGCAGGAATATGTTCAAAAGTGTGGTAAACCATGATCAATGTTTAGAGGGAATTTCCTTATTTGGCTTTGAATTACTTTAAATACCATTAAATTTCCTGGACTTTCAATATTTTCTTTTGCCTTTCCCGTCAAGTTTTTTAAAAAAAATGCCGATCTGATTCCATATTACAAAGAGGTGGCCTATGAGAATTGCATCATCCGATATAATGATGTCGTCCAGTCATACCCTGGAGCAGACGGATATCACTTCAAGTCAGATATCCAGCCTTAAACAGGTATCCAGATCCGGGGATTCAAACCAGACAGCGGATACCGGTGCCCCCCTTGCCCTGGTGGACCGGGTCAGTATTTCCTTTTGGGAAGAAAGTCAGGCCTTGTCCGGTTATGCGTCAACCTTACGGGCCGCATCCACGGTCAGTACCGGCGACACAGAAGACAGCACCACAGCGGATTACCGCGAAACAGTGGAAAAGCTGGTGGGGGCGGTAATTGACAAAAAGGTGGTGGCCGGTGCGGTTGCGCAGACCGGGGCCAGCCTGTCCAAAGACCTGGCCGCCGGCGATTTAAGTTCCCTGACCGAAAACACGGAAGAATCAGCCCTAGGGGTCACCCAGCAGTGGCTGATCAGCCAGGCCCAGGTTGAATATGAAAAGGAGCAGGCCAATTTTTCAGCCGCCGGAACCGTGACCACCCAGGACGGGAGGAACATTGATTTTTCCCTTGAGTTTTCCATGGAAAGAACCCTTTTATCTGAAACCGAACAGGAAACCCTGATTCAGGTAAGCCGGGAAATCCTGGTGGATCCGCTGGTTATCAGCCTGGACAAAGGGGTCCCCGCGCTATCGGATGTGACCTTTGATTTTGACCTGGACAGTGACGGCGAAATGGACACGGTTCATTTCGCCTCATCCGGGTCCGGATTTCTCAGCCTGGACAAAAATAATGACGGCATCATCAACAACGGGTCCGAGTTGTTTGGGACAAAAACCGGGGACGGGTTCGGGGAACTTTCAGCCTATGATGACGACGGCAATGGCTGGATTGATGAAAGCGACGCCGTGTTTGAACAACTTCAGGTCTGGACCCGGGACGACACCGGCACTGACCACCTGATTTCCCTGAAAGATGCCGGGATCGGTGCCATTTTTCTGGGCAGTACGGCCACAGAACTGAGCCTCACCGGGGAGGATAACCACCTGGCCGGCCAGGTAAGGGCTTCTGGCCTGTTTTTGTATGAAACCGGGGAGGTGGGCTCAATCCAGCAGATTGACCTTGCCAAACAGCAGGAAACGGTTCAGGATAACACCCTGTCCGCCAGTGGAACCGCGTTTATAACTGAGGGCTTTTTTCAGAATTCAACGGTGCTTGAAACCGGCACCCTGATCCAGGGCTTTGAATGGATTGCCGACAATCCGGCCGGCCTGCCGGAACAGCCGGAAAATCCCCTTGAACAGCTTAAGGAGAGAGTCAAAGAACTCAAGCAGCAGTTGAAAAGTTTGCTCAGGCCCACGGGAAGCCTCTCATCATCTTTGTATGGAAAAAACCGGGTATCCGCCTTCCGGCTCTACCAGATGACCCGGCCGGATCTCCTTTGAGCGGTTGGCAATGAGCGGTTAGCCGTTAGCTGTATAGTTACAATTCAGGACTCAATGTCATTAACTTAAGCAGTGACGGGCAGGGTCAGGTATTGGGAGCTGTGCTCTTCATGATGTTAACAAGAGCCGTCCTAACTTTTAGTGATGAAAACTCTTAAGTTAATGACATTGATTCAGGACTCTTTGTAAAGGGCCAGGATGCCGGACCGGGCCAGTTTTTTAATGCCAAAGGGTTCAAGCTGTTCCAGCATAAGGTCCACACAGTCTTCATCCCCGGTGACCTCAAAAATAAAATACTCTCCACCCTCATCCAGCATTCGGCCCTGAAACGGTGCAATAATTTCTCTTATTTTTTCCTGATTTTCCGGCCGGGCCCGAACGCAGATCAGGGCCATTTCCCGCTTGATGGCCTTTTCCCCGGTCATATCCCTTAATTTGATGACATTGACCAGCCGTTTGATCTGCTTCATGCACTGTTCAAGCAAATGGGGACTGGTCAGGGTGGTGATGGTGATCCTGGACATTCTCGGGTTGGCCGTGGGCGCCCCGCAGATGGTTTCTATGTTATATCCCCTGCCGGCAAAAAGGCCGGTGATTCTGGCGGTCACACCGGGCTCGTTTTCCACCAGCATGGTCAGGGTGTATTTTTGTTCCCCCATGGGTGATCTGGTTCCTTAAGCTTCAGTTCAGGGTAAGCGGTTATGGTTGTTTACAGGATAATGACGCCCGGTGAGATTTTAATCAAGCTTTTCTTCGGTGATGGTCTGGTTCCTGCCATGTTCCTTTGCAAAATAAAGCCCTTTATCGGCCCTCTCAACAAGGGTCTCTACCGTCTCTCCAAGCCGGTACTGGGCAATTCCTATGGAAATGGTGATGGAGCCCAGGTTTTTTTTGGTGTCCCGGGCGATCCATTTCATTTTCTCCAGTTTTTTTCGAATCTGTTCACACAACACCCATGCCCCTTTAAGCTGCGTATCGGGAAGAACAATGAGAAATTCTTCGCCACCGTACCGTGCCGCCGTATCCTTTCCTTTGATGTGGTCTTTTAAAACCGTGGCCAGCATTTTCAGCACATTGTCTCCGATCAGGTGTCCGTGGGTGTCGTTGACCTTTTTAAAATGGTCGATATCAATAATGGCCACGCACATGGATGAGTTATTGCTCTGGACATGCTCAAAGACCCTGGCCATTATTTCTTCAAGCCCCCGCCGGTTCAACAGCCCGGTCAGCACATCTGTGACAGCTGATTGTTTGATCCCCTGCATTTCGGAGCGAAGGGTCTGGACTTCCTTTTTTGTGGCTTCAAGCTGGGTTTTAAGATGCCGGGTGGATTCAATGACTTCCCGGGTCTCTTCCAGGATTTTGGCGGCAATCTCCGTAATGCTTTCCATGGTTGTGGCCTGGCCTAACCTCTGGGCATAGACCTGAAAAGAGCTGTCATGGGCATCAAGCTCTCCGCCGGAGTCTCCGAGCTGTTTGGCAATTTCAGACAGGATTTCATGGAATTTTCTCAGGGTGGTCTCTGTGCTTAGAAGCTGCTCCTCGGCGATGTATTTCCGGAAAAGGTCAATCACCTGGTCGTTATCGAGACCCTTTTCCATGCGCTTTTGCATCTCAAGGGAGAGTTTTTTGTTCCTGCCGGCCGCGTATTCATACCACACCGCATAGGCAATGGGATTGAAGGGCAGTTTTTGATTTGAGATATGCTGGAGGACCAACCGGAGAATATTGCCAGACTGTTCCACCGATTCATTGTAAAAATCTTTTAACATAATCAAACTCTGTACAAAAAAATCTTTTGTTGAAAGTATAAAAACGGCCAGGTTTTTTATTATTTCCCCATAGATAAACGGGTTATCCGGTGCTCATCGGCCTGAAATTCGATCCTTATACCCTGCCATGAATGGCCTTGGAATGTCAATATGAATTCCAAGTCTTCCAAAGGGCAATCGCATGTAAAAAAGCAAGCCATTCCGGAATGAAAGATAAGGATAACGCCAATATTCCTTATTTTCAGAATCCCCTGTTTAAACAGGCGTACCGCTCGATTTCGATAACGATTTCGATTTCGACTGTCCAGGGCGGAATATACATTGGTTATCACAAAGAATTTTAATTCTAATTACATCGGGCCTGCCCGGATCAGCGTCCGGGCAGGCCCGTGGTTGTCTATAAAACGACTTGCTGTTTAATTGGTGAAAAGGAGGATCACTTTCCGGGCATCCCGTACCGTGATGGTGCCGTCGCCGTCCAGGTCACAGGCCGGGCATGCGGAGGCATCCTGTCTTAAGTGGCTTCTGGCCACAGCAACGTCGGCCCGGTCCACATCACCGTCCCCGTCCAGATCGCCTTGAAGGGGCACGTCGATTTCAAATACGGCCACGGTGCCGCCCACTTCGCAGGCCATGAGCACCAGAGGTTTTCCTGTGGGGCTGTCTGCCGCCGGGATGAAATCCAGACCCTCGGGGGCGGAGTCCAGAAAGGAGCCGTCAAAGGGCCGGGTGTTGATGTAGTTGACAAAAAAGGCGTTTGCAGGGTCTGTGATGTCGTAGGTCATCATGCCGCCGATACGTTCCAGGCCCACAAAGGCAAAGATTCTGCCGTTGATTTCACCCACTTCAATGCCTTCGGGTTCCGGGCCTTTTTTGGGGCTGCGCTTGTCCATTTTCTTGGTTTTGTAATGGTCGTTGTCAATATTAAAATAATCGGGCAGACGCTGGGCCGTAATCACCTCAAAGTCGTTGCCGCTGTCATAGACCTGGACCATGGTGTCTGCATCCCAGATGGAAAAGGAGCGTGCCCCGAAAAGATACACTTCGTCGGTATTGCCCATATCCCTGGCGCAATTGAAAAAATAGACCTCATCCTGGGTTCCGCTGGGCACCTGGACATCGGTGGTGTAGAAAAAACCGGCTGCCTCGTCGCCTGTGAGGTACGGGACTATGGACTGGATCAGTGCGTTGTTTGGATAAAATTCTGCAAAATCACCTTCGTTGGCGGTCAGGATATAGGTTTTGCCGTCAACACTGAAGCTTGCCACGGCATCAGGCATGTACATGCCGAATGCGGGAATATTTTCAAGGGTGATGTTCGAGTCTTCAATTACGTCCAGAGAATTTTCCGGCTGTCTTAAATCCTTGAAACCAAGGCTCTTGACTGAAACCAGCGTCTTTGCCGCCACGTCAATAATAGCAATGGCGTTGTTTTCCTGGAGAGACACATAGGCTTTTCCGCAGTCTTCGGACAGGGTGATGAACTCGGGTTCAAAGTCCGTAACCGCATCGGTTTTATCACGCGGTACCATAAAATAGCTGTCTTCCTGAGCTTCAACTCCTCGGACATGTACGTCATCATCAATCTTTGATACATCGTCAAAATAGACATGGGTGACGGTGTCATCGTCCGTGCCGGATGTGCCCATGGTGTCCACAATGGTTACGGAACCTTTGGGGTATAGGGAGATGTCGGACTGGGCGGCCCCTCTGGGTTCAGCCTCGTCAGCCGTGAGGATGTACCGTCCGTTTTGAGAGGCAACAACCATGTCCGGACCGAATCCTGCCTCATAGTGGTGGACATAGTTGCCGTCATAATCAAGAACCAGAACAATACCTTTTTTGCTGATGTAATCGTCTTCCTGTACTGACAAATAAATCCGGTCGTTAACGGTGCTGACGGACACGCAGCTCAGGTCGCCGTATGTAAAATCTGAAACGTTAGTTGCAAGAAGGCTTTCAATATTGATGGTTGTTTTACTGGTAAGGTTTAAATAGCCGCTTGACGGATACCCGGTAGCCTGCAGGGTGACAATATCCAGGGTGGCGGGGCTTGTGGCACCGTTGACGATATAGAATTTGCCGTTCTCCTTATTAAACTCAACCATCTCAGCCACGCCGCCGTCCGTATCCACGGTGCCGGCGCTGTATCCGGCGATTTTTCTGACGGTAATCACATCCTCGGTATCCGGTCCCGGAGACTGGGTGGTGATGCCGCCTGAATAGACAGCCTCGCCTGATCCCACCGAATTCACCGCAGCAAGGGCAAAGTAATAGGTGGTTCCGGAGTCAAGACCGTTGGCATAGCAATAGTCCGTCTTGCCGGAAAGAATCCGGGGCTCGGATGACAACAGGTTTGTTTTCGACTCACTCTGGTAAAAATAGTATTCATCGGCATCACCCGCACAGGTCCAGGTGAAGAGTACGGAAGATGTACCCGCCTCAACCGGCTGGGCTTCTGCTGTAAAGTCTTCAGGGGGTGTGGGGAACCCGCCGATCTCGATTTCTAGGATCTCACTGGTATTGCCCTGAAAATCCACGCCTGCAATGTAGACGTTGAGGGCATCCGGCTCAAGATCCGTCAGGGTAATGGTATTTCCTGCCACGCCATGTCGGCACTGGTGCCTGCCATGACGGTCTCTATGAACGGTGTTTCATCTCCTGCCTCATACACCACGTAATAGAAGGTTCCTCCTTAATTTGCGGTAAACGTGACAGTGGCTTCGGTATAGCTGGTCCGGCTCCAGGAAGCATCTGAAAGCACTGGCGGTGTAATATCATCGTATTCATGAATTTCCATAACCAGAATCGTGCTGACCATGTCGTCGGCATCCTTGGCGACAATGTAGACGTCCTTGGCACCGCTTGTGAGATCGGTAACGGTGAAGGCCACTTCGCCTGCCGTGCAGGCCGTGCCATCGACCGTGGTATCCAGTTCCGGCTGGTCAGCTCCGTCTTCCACCACGGCATAGTAGTACTCACACACCTCATTGGTAGTGAAGGTCACGACAGCTTGTTCCAGGCTGGTGCGTTCTGATGTTCCTGCGGTCAGAATGGGCGGCATCTCATCAATGCCCACAGCTTCAAAGTCGATGCCGGCTGTTGTGGCGAACTCCTCGGCTACCGAGCCGGGAACGCCGCGGATTAAAAGTGCGGTATTATGATTGTTGAACGCATAACTGTTAATACATGTCACACTGTAGGGAATCGTGATTTCGGTCAGTTTTTCACAATTTTGAAATGCCCGGTTGTTGATCGTGGTCAGGCTGTTGGGAAGGTTGACCTCTCTTAGGTTGGTGCAATCGGAAAATGTATATTCATCAAGCAGAGTTACCCCGTATGGGATGGTAATGGATGTTAAGCCCGAACAATATTGGAATGCACTTTCTCCCATAACTTCAAGACCGTCCGGGAGGGTGATTCCCGTCAGGCCGATGCATTGGTAGAATGCATCCTCTCCGAGGGTTGTCACACCGGAGGAGATTTCGTAGATGCCGCTTCGGCCTTGGGGAAAAGAGACCAAGGTTGTCCCCGCTTTGTCGAACAATACGCCGTCCTGACTCATGAAAATCGTATTTTCGCTGTCAACAATGATTTCCGTCAAGGACGTGCAAAAAGTAAATAAACGGTTAGTAAAATCTGTTATAGAGGCCGGTATTGTAATGGATGTTACGGTTGACCCGCTTGAAGAAAAAATAAATTTGTAATTGAGTTTTGTCACGGGCAGCCCGTCGATTTCGGCGGGGATTTCTACGGCACCACCTTCACCCTGGTATTTTGTGAGGTAAATGTATGTACCGTAATTGTAGTAAGTCCAATCGCCGTCTTCCGTGGTATCAGCCAGGGCTGTCCCCGGAACAAGGCCCAAAAGTGCAAAAAGCACCAACATCATTGGTATCAATTTCAATTTTTTCATCAGTTCCTCTTTTTTAATTTTATTTTTCTGTCATGTGCAGTTCTGCTTTCCCATGGCACTGCCCCTGGAAAGCCAGCCTGATGCTTCAATAGTTTGCATCGGTTAAGCCGGGCAGCCTGACTAGCAGCTCCTGCGGCCCCGTCTTAAACCCGCCAGCCCCGCAAGGCCCGCGCCCAGCAGCAAGAGGGTGCCGGGAACCGGAACGGCGCTGATGTGGGTGCCGTTAACGGTAAAGGCGATGGCATTGCCGTCAACATCGGACAGGATAATGTTGGAAAGACTGATGCCGGAAAGGGCAGACTCATCCCCTGAAAAGGAGATGGTGGCCAGGGTGAAAGAGGCGGATTGAGTGCTGAAATCCGCTGAATCGGTCAGGTAGGAAACAACCGCCAGATAAGCGGTTCCGGTTGCATATTCCTTATCACTCCTGTCTTCAGCATCATAAGAGTCAAAGCTGCCGAGTTCTTCAGTCAGGCTGTACTCATCAAAGGTGAGCAGAGTGCCATCATAGTTCACATCAAATTCAAACCCTGCCAGGTCCAGGTTTTCCAACCCGGAAATGGTAATGTTAACTTCATAGGCGGTAGCAGATGTTGCCCCCATCACCACCAGACCAAAACAAAACATGATTGCTGCAATCAACTTCTTTGATAAAATCATGTGTCTTCTCCTTTTTTACGCTGTATTAAAATTATGCCCCGGACCTTTTGCCGGGGGCAGAAACCTAATAACACAGGTAAAAAAAATGATTGCCGCTGGATTTTCAAAACCTGGCCCGAGATTTCCACTTTTAACATTTTAATCAAATTTTAACAAAAATACGGGGCTTTCCCGGGGCTCAAATTTCCGGGAAAACCCGCTAAGGACTGGGATGGCGTGGAAAATGCCGGGTCATTGGCCAAGGCAGGAAAGGATTCATTTGAAACGCTGACTTATCACATATTCAAAATCCCAGGTTTGACCCGAATATTTCAAGTTTTACTCTTGAATTTGAGTAAGGCGTGAACTAATATTTATAAAAGTGAAACATAAAGAAATAATTTGGAGATGAAAAATGGAAAAAATGAAGTCAATTACTGTTCACGGTATTGAACCACCCCTGGCTGAGCTGATCAAATCCAGGGCGTTTTCAGAAGGATTGAGCATAAACAAGACCGTAAAAAAAATTCTTGAAGAAGCGCTGGGTATAAAACCTGCCAATTCAGATCGCCATCGGGATGATTTTAAAGCCTTTTGCGGTGTATGGACCAGGGCCGATCAAAAGGAATTTGAAAGCAACACTCAGTCCCTCAATGCCGTGGATCAAGAGGATTGGCAATGAAAAACGT
This sequence comes from uncultured Desulfospira sp., assembly GCA_963663165.1. Taxonomy (GTDB): domain Bacteria; phylum Desulfobacterota; class Desulfobacteria; order Desulfobacterales; family Desulfobacteraceae; genus Desulfospira. The sequence continues at coordinate 4,708,070 of OY760175.1, forward strand.
CCTGCTTGATACCAATGCATATGTAAGCCTTTTAAGTGGGGATGAAGCGGTGTTAAATGTCCTTGCCAATGCATCCTGCTGCTATATGTCGATTTTTGTTATTGGTGAACTTTATGCCGGTTTTGCCGGTGGCCGAAAAGAGAGGCAAAACCGGGAATTGTTAGGCCGCTTTCTAAACCGATCTACCGTTAAAATTCTTAATGCCACCATGGAAACTTCAGATCTGTTTGGACACATTAAAAACAGCTTGAAAAAAAAGGGCCGGCCCATCCCCATTAATGATGTCTGGATTGCCGCCCATACTATGGAAACAGGCTCTACCATCATCACTTACGATCGCCATTTCATGGAAGTCGACGGCCTTCGCGTTTTTCAACAATAGCCATTTGGGGCAGGGTAAGGATATTCTCCAAAATAGTTGAATCTTGGATTTTTATATTACATGTGATGACGGTGTAGGGGCGATTCATGAATCGCCCCTACGGCCGACCCAACAGCACCGCCTCATCCGGTTTCCCGTCTCCTTTCTATACATTATTATTATCCCTTCCGGCCCATACGCATCAGGTATTGTTTGGGGGAATATCCGGTATGGGCCCGGAACGCTTTGCCAAAATGGCTCAGGTTGGTGTAGCCCACAGCGCAGGCGGCCTGGGTGGCTGTCATTTCGTTCTGGTCAAGAAGTCTTTGGGCCGTTTCCATTCGTTTGTGTTTCAGATAATCAAAGGGGGTTACCCCGTATACCGCTTTAAAGCTTCGGTACAGGCCGCTTGGACTCATTCCGGCCTGGCCGGCCAGTTCCGGAATGCTGGGCGGGGCCTCCAGATGCTGTGCCAGCAGCTGCCCGGCGTGCCTGGCCTTGTCAATATTCTCAGCTTTAATGGCAAGCCGTTTGCCAGGGCGGGGCTTCCCGGCATTCAGCTGGTCCACTTTATAGACCATCAACTCCAGAATTTTGCTTTCCAGGAAAAATTCACGCACCGTTCCTTCATAAGGGCAGTTGATGATTTGCATGAGTACGCTGCGCATGTCCGGTGTCAGGCTATCCAGAAAAAGCTTGGAACGGGACCGGTGTTGAAGGGGGACCAGCCGGTTTTCCCAGGTTTCTCCCATCAGGGCCTGAAATTCCCGGGGTGCCATTATGAGGATAATCCGGCTCGTCCGTTGCGGGCCGTATAGGTCACGGATGGTTTGTTCCTGAAAATGGTAGGTGGCGCTCAGGTTTGGGCCAACCATATCAGCTTTTTTTTCCCGTTGATGAAAAGGTCGGCCGTGCCGTGCAGAAAAAAGGCAAACCCAAAGGCCGGGGGGAAGTCTGTGTAATCGAAGTGGGTTGGCGCATTAAGGGTGAAATCCGACACTTTCACATGTACACCTGAGCGAAGGCACATAAATTTGATGGTTCCCCGGCCGATACAGCCCGGAAGGTTGATCTGACTCTCGGCCCCGGGCCGGACCGCCGGGTAGGCAATTTTCTGGGCTGCATTCAGTTTCTTAACCATCTCTGCCTGCTTCGAATAGTTGAAAAGCACATTGCTTGAAAACAACCTTGCATTCTATCCCAAGCTATTAACCCATAAAAATTAAAGCTTAATTAGTGTTTGAACGAAAAGTCACCCATCTGCTGTGTTGCAGGAAAAGTTGCAATCCTCACAACCCCATGGTTGCTCCGGTTGCAACTTTTCCTGCGCCTTGCACCTGGGCAACTTTTCGTCCAAACACGGGGTTTTCGTTCAGGCACTAATTAAAGACAGATTAGCTGTCCGTTAAACTGTGTGGTGATTGTGAATGCTTTGTGGTTGGTAAACAAAGCGTTAATGTGGTAAAAATAGGCTATCAATAATGAACAGGCAAAGACCATATGGGGTTGTTCGAGCTAAAATCATCTTTTTTACCCACCGGAGACCAGCCGGCGGCCATTGAGTATCTGTCCAAGGGCGTTCAAAAGGGTGAGCCCCACCAGGTCCTTTTGGGCGTGACCGGGTCGGGCAAGACTTTTACCATGGCCAATATCATTGCCCGCATGGAACGGCCGAGCCTGATCATTGCCCCCAACAAAACCCTGGCGGCCCAGCTTTATAATGAGTTCAAGGCCCTGTTCCCGGAAAACTGTGTGGAATATTTTGTCTCATATTACGATTATTACCAGCCCGAGGCCTATATCCCCTCCAGCGACACCTATATTCAAAAAGACTCTTCCATCAACGAGGTCATTGATAAAATGCGCCACTCCGCCACCCGGTCGGTGCTGTCCCGGCGGGACGTCATTGTGGTGGCGTCGGTCTCCTGTATTTACGGTCTGGGGGCCCCTGAAGATTATCTGGATCTGCGGGTGACGTTGGAAAAGGACATGGAAATTTCCCGGGAGGAGGTCATCGCCAGGCTGGTGGATATCCAGTATACAAGAAATGATACGGATTTTCACCGGGGGGTGTTCCGGGTCCGGGGAGACCGTTTGGAGGTCTTTCCGGCCTATGAGGAGGACCGGGCCGTCCGCATTGATTTTTTCGGGGATATGATTGAAGAGATCAGTGAGATTGATCCGCTGAAGGGGGATGTCCTTAAACGCTTTGACCGGATGGCGGTTTATCCGGCCTCCCACTATGTGACCAAACAGCAGACCCGGCAGAAAGCGGTTAAATCTATCATCAAAGAACTTAAAGAGAGGTTGGCCTGGTTCCGGGAAAACGACCGGCTTCTGGAGGCCCAGCGCCTTGAGGAACGGACCCAGTATGATATTGAGATGCTCAATGAGATCGGGTACTGCAACGGGATTGAAAATTATTCCCGGCACCTCACCGGCCGCTCGCCGGGCCAGCCGCCGCCCACCCTTTTAGACTATATTGACGAAGATTTTTTATTATTTTTTGACGAAAGCCACATCTCCGTATCCCAGCTCGGGGCCATGTACAAGGCGGACCGGTCCCGAAAGGAGACCCTGGTGAAACACGGGTTCAGGCTGCCCTCCGCCGTGGACAACCGGCCTTTGAAATTTGAAGAGTTTCAGGAGCGGGTCCGCCAGATCATTTACGTGTCCGCCACCCCGGCCGACTATGAAATGGAAAAGGCAGGGGGCCGGGTGGCTGAGCAGATTGTCAGGCCCACCGGGCTGCTGGATCCGGGCCTGGATGTCCGGGATGCCAAAAACCAGGTGGATGACCTTTATGAGGAGATCATCAAACGGGTGGAAGCCAATGAACGGGTCCTGGTCACCACCCTGACCAAGCGCATGGCCGAGGATTTGACCGAATATTATGCGGACCTGGGCGTCAAGGTCAAATACCTCCATTCGGATATCGGCACCGTGGAGCGCATTGACATCATCCAGGACCTTCGCCGGGGCCTGTTTGATGTCCTTGTCGGCATTAACCTGCTCCGGGAAGGGCTGGATATCCCCGAGGTCTCCCTGGTGGCCATCCTGGATGCTGATAAGGAAGGTTTTTTGCGCTCTTACCGCTCCTTTATCCAGATATTCGGCCGGGCCGCCAGAAATGCGTACGGCCGGGTGATCATGTATGCGGAAAACCAGACCGGTTCCATGAAAAAGGCCATGGCCGAAACTTTGAGAAGAAGGGAGATCCAGAAGGAGTACAACAAGGCCCGCGGGATAGTGCCCTCTACCATCCAGAAAACCATTAATTCGTTTGATTATACCATGAGCGATCTGCCGGGACGGAACCCGGCCGCAGCCGTAGATGAGGAGATTCAGGCCTATGAAGCCGAGGAACTGGAACTGGATGACCTCATCCGGGATCTGACAGACCGGATGAACCTTGCCGCAGAACAGCTTGAATTTGAAAAGGCGGCCCGGTTCAGGGATAAAATAAGAGAGCTGCAGAAGATCTCAACGGTTCAGGATAAGGTCTAACCGGCATGGATCAGGCTTTAAAGGGGCGCCAGACCAGAGAAAAGATCATGGAAAAGTACCGGCAGGCCCCGGCAGGCCCCGGGGTTTACCTGATGAAGGATGCCAAAAACAGGATCATCTATGTGGGAAAGGCCAAGAACCTTAAAAAACGGCTCTCTTCCTATTTTGTCAAAAAGCAGCACCATGATCCCAAAACCGCTGTTCTCATTGATATGATCAAGGATTTTGACCTGGTGATTACCGGCTCGGATCATGAGGCATTCATCCTTGAGTCCAATCTGATCAAGGAACACCGGCCTAAATACAATGTCATTCTCAAAGACGGGAAAAACTATCCCCTGCTGCGCATTGACATGAGCCAGGATTATCCGTCCATCCAGCGGGTCCGGAATGTTAAATCGGACCATGCCCTCTATTTCGGCCCCTATTCATCATCCCGGAGTGTGAACCAGACCTTAAAGCAGATCCAGAAGATTTTCAAGTTAAGGCGGTGCCGGGATACCCAGTTTAAAAACCGGTCCAGGCCCTGTCTGAACTATCAGATTAAAGCCTGTTTAGGGCTGTGCTGCATGCCGGTTCCCAGTGAAGAATACAAGGCGCGGGTCAAGGATGCGGTCCTGTTTTTAAAGGGCAAATCCGGCCAGGTCCTCAAAAAGCTCAAGACTGAAATGAAAGGGTATGCGGCGGCAACTCAGTTTGAAAAGGCAGCCCAGGTCAGGGATACGATTTTTGCCATTGAAAATGTCATGGAAAAACAGGTGGTGGTCTGTCCGGACATGCAGGACCGGGACGTGTTTGCCCTTTCCTGCGACCGGGGCCGGGCCATTGTCACCGTGATGATGATCCGGTCGGGCAGGCTCATTGATACGGCCCATTATCCGGCCGACTTAGGATTTAAGGACGAGGATGAAATTTTGTCCGCCTTTCTGGACCAGTACTATGAGAAAACCTCGTTCCTGCCGCCCCTGGTTTTGTTGAGCCGGGGCATTGAAAACCGGGACACCCTGGCACAGGAACTGTCAGAGCGAAAAGAAAAAAAAACCGCCCTTCATGTGCCGGTCCGGGGCGAAAAAAAGCAGCTGGTAGACATGGCCATGACCAACGCGGCCCGGGAGCTTGAAAAACAGCTGGGAAAAGAAGAGGAGGAACAGGCGGCCATGGACATGCTCCAGTCGCTTTTGGGATTAAAAAACCTGCCCCGGCGCATTGAGTGCTTTGACAACTCCAATTTGTCAGGCCGGGACCCGGTATCGTCCATGGCCGTGTTTACCAACGGCCGGGCCGATAAAAGCGCCTACCGAAAATATATTATAAAGGATATCCCTTTTCAGGATGATTACGCCTACATGTTTCAGGTCCTGGAGCGACGGTTTTCAGGGTCGGGAAAATCCGACCCTCACCCCGACCTTCTGGTGGTGGACGGGGGCAAGGGGCAGCTGGGCATGGCCCTGGCCGTGTTAAAGGAACTGGGCCTTGAGGGACGGTTTGCCCTGGCAGGCCTGGCCAAGAAAGACCAGGCCAAAGGAGAGGTCAGGGACAAGATCTATATCCCGGGCCGGTCCAACCCCCTGAACACGGGCCAGGCCCCAAAGGCCCTTTATCTTTTAGAGCAGGTCCGGGATGAAGCCCACCGGTTTGCCGTAAGCTTTCAGCGAAAGCGGCGGGAAAAACGGGGCGGATTGTCGGTTCTCGATTCCATTGCCGGGATCGGGCCCAAAAGAAAAAAAATGCTCTTGACCCGTTACAAGGGAATCGGGAAAATGAAGCAGGCCGGCCTTGAAGAACTCAGCCGGCTGCCGGGAATGAATGCCGCAGTCGCAGCAGCACTTCTGGATGGTTTGAATGGTGAAGAAAAGGTAGAAACTTCAAATTCAAAGGACTGAGTTTGAGAATGAATGTTTTTTTCCTTTACAGCTGGGACGTTAACGTATAGTACCTATCATCTGTATTGGCTGTTTAAGCGATAACGGCAAAAAGGGACAACAACAACCCAAATGGGCATATGGAGAGGACCAATGTCAGATAAACCGGATCAGGATGACACCATGGAGGAGATGAGCTTTGAACAGCTTTTTGAATCCTATGATGAAAAATTAAACCGGGACCTGAAACAGGGGGATATGGTGGAAGGAAAAATTATTTCCATCGGCAAATCCTCTGTTTACGTGGATACCGGGACCAAAAGCGACGGGGTGGTGGAAAAGGTTGAGCTTTTGGATGAAAACGGCGAATTCCCCTTTCAGGCCGGTGATGTCCTTAAATTGTATGTTGTGTCCATGAGCGAAAGTGAGATTATCCTGTCCAGGGCCATTTCCGGTGCGGGCAAAGCCGCCATGCTCCTGGAAGCATACCAGGCCGGGACCCCGGTGGAGGGAAAGGTGACCGGCCAGGTCAAGGGCGGGTTCAGTGTGGACCTTCTGGGAAAACGCGGCTTTTGTCCGGTGAGCCAGATGGATGTCCGGTATGTGGAAACCGGCGAGGATTATGTGGGGCAGACCCACACCTTCCTAATTACCAAATACGAGGAAAAAGGCCGGAATATTGTGGTTTCCAGAAAAGAGCTGCTTCTTGAACAGATCCGGGAAGAGCAGGAGGCCTTTCTGGCCCGGGTGGCTGCGGGCGACACGGTTCAGGGAACCGTCACCAAGATGATGTCCTTTGGGGCCTTTATCGAGCTTGCCCCCGGTGTGGAAGGCATGGCCCATATTTCCGAACTGAGCTGGTCCCGGGTGGAAAAACCCGAAGAGGTCCTCAGTGTGGGAGAACCGGTCACGGCAAAAATATTGAAAATCGACCACCAGGAGCAGGGGCCTCCCAAAATTTCCCTTTCCCTTAAGCAGACCCTGGGCAATCCCTGGGACAATATGCAGGATTCCTTTCATGTGGGGGATCAGGTGAGTGGAACAGTGGTCCGGCTGGCCCCCTTTGGTGCGTTTGTCGAGCTGGCCCCGGGTGTGGATGGCCTGGTTCACATCAGTGAGATGAGCCATATCAAGCGGGTTCTCAGACCCGAAGACGTGGTGGAACAGGGGCAGACCGTTCAGGTGGTGATCAAGGCCATTGATCTTGAGAGCAAACGGATTTCCCTGAGCATGAAAGATGCCTTGGGGGATCCCTGGACCGGTGCCAGTGCCAAGTACCCGGCGGGAACGGTCCTTGAGGGCCGCCTGGAAAAACGGGAGACATTCGGCCTGTTTGTCGTGCTTGAGCCTGGGGTGACCGGGCTGATGCCCATGTCCGGGATAAAAAATTCCCCTTCAGCATCGGATTATGATAAACTCAAACCCGGCGACCCGGTGAATGCCCTGGTCCAGGAAGTAGACGAGGAAAAACGCAGAATCACCCTGGCACCGCCGGACCAGAAAGATCCGGATAATTGGAAACAGTTTGCCAAATCTGAAAAAACAAAGCCCATGGGTACGTTGGAAAGTGTGTTCCGGGAAGCCCTTAAAAAACAAAAATAAGCTTACCTTGTTATGGAAACGGATATGAATGCCGGCCGGCCTGAAAAAGAGAACGCAAACCGCATCCTGTTGGTGGACGACGAGTCTTATATTTCTTCAGTGATCAGGGAGATGCTGGAGGACTATGGGTACGAGGTGGATATCATGAGCGATTCCGCCCAGGCCTTTGTGCATTTTAATGAAAACGGGGCCGACTATGGGATGGTGATCACCGATTATGCCATGTCCGGCATCAAAGGAGATGAGCTGATCCGGAAAATCCAGGAGATCCGGCCTGGTTTGCCCGCGGTTCTGTGCAGCGGCGTTCCCCTTCCCGTTCCAGTTACCCGTCAGATTACAACGGCCAGCATTTTGATTAAACCCTTTGATCTTGAAGAGCTTCTGGACCTTGTCCGTGAGTCGGTGACCCCTTCAATACCGTGAATTTCCGGTCCGGCAGACCCGTGAGCGCTATGGGAAAAAAACTGTTTGTTACGGATCTGGACGGGACCCTGTTTAATGACGCAAGAACCATATCCGACCGGGACCGGCGCACCCTTGAAAAATTGCGAAAAAAAGGGGTGGCCACGGCCATTGCAACGGGAAGAAGCCTTTGGTCCCTTGTCCGGGCACTGGCGCATATCGGGATGGATTTAGAATCAATTCCCATTGATTACCTGGTGTTTGCCACCGGGGCCGGAACCATGGCGCTGCCGGGCAGACAGCTTTTAGAACAGCATGATATCCCCGAACCGGAAGTTGCGCAGCTCTGTGCCTATTTTACTGGTAAGGAAATGGATTTCATGGTCCATCGGGCCATCCCCGATACCCATTATTTCTTATATAAACAGCATGGTCGAAAGAACCCGGATTTCTGGGAACGGGTGGCACTTTACCGGGAGTTTGCCGCGCCTCTGGATGATCATGGGGCAATGGCCGGATCTGCCACAGAAGTGCTGGCGGTGCTGCCCGGGAAACCGGACCGGTCATGCCTGGAACAGATAAAAATTGATCTGGCCGGTTTCAGTGTAATCCATGCCACATCTCCTGTGGACCATGCGTCTTTGTGGGTGGAGGTGTTTCACCCTAAGGTTTCAAAGCGCCGTGCCATTCAACGGCTGGCCATGCGCCTGGACATCGGCCGGGAGCATGTCATTGCCGTGGGAAACGATTACAATGACCAGGATCTTCTTTCCTGGGCCGGCAGGGGATTTATCACGGCCAACGGCGCCGGGGATTTGCTGGATCGTTTTGAAAATACGGCATCCAATAATGACAGCGGGGTCAGCGAAGCCGCGCAGCTGGCCGGGTTAATAAAAAGGTAATTAGGCTGAAGGTGGTTAGACTGAAGGCTGTGCAACCCTAAACTACTTCAGCCTAAATCCCCTACATTTTAGCGGTTTTTGATCCCCATTTGTTAATAATCCGTCTCATCTTCTTCTGTCAGCGAAATGTTCAGATGGGGGTAAAGCTTGTTGGAGCAGGCCGGGCAGATCCCGTGGGAAAAGGTGATGTCATCGAGAAATTCTTCTATGGGAATCCACCCTTTCCGGTTATCCCGGATACTTTTGCAATTGGCACAGATGATTTTGATGTCGCTGGAGTGGCGGGTCTGTTCTTCCATAAATCTGCGGTAGTTTTCCCGAAGTTCGATTTGTCGTGAGATGTCCCTGACAACGGCAATGGCGCCGCTATACTGGTTTTTTTCATCAAATAAGGGGCTGCATGCCAGCTCGGTATGGACCGGATCTCCGCTGTGGTTGATCATCTGGATTTCGTACCGGCTGCTCTTGCCCTGGCGGCGGATCTGGGTCTGTTTTTTTATAATTTCGAAGCTTTCTGGGGTGGTCAGCTTCTTGATGTTCTGGTTGAGCAGGGAATCTTTTGGGTATCCGAGCATTTTATAAAAGGCCGGGTTGGCAAAGGTTAAAACTTCATTTTCATCTGCCGTTAATACGCCCTCAACGATTTGCTCGGTAATGGTTCTGTACCGGGCCTCGCTTTTCTCGAGGCGATCCCTGTACCGCTGGTTTTCCTCCACCAGGTATTTATTTTCCAGCACTTTTCGGATGACATGATGGATCATGTCAAGGTCTTCAATGGGCTTGGTGATATAATCTTTTGCCCCCATGCGCAGGGCCGCAATGATATCTTTTTTCTCTCCGTATCCGGAGATAACGATCATCGGGGTTTCAGGGCTTTGGGTGCTGATTTCTTCCATGACCTGGATGCCGGTTTTTTCAGGCATTTTCAGATCGGTGATGACCACATCAACCTTGTTGTTAAAAAAGAAATGCAAACCGGCCTTTCCGTTTTTCGCCTTCAGGACCTGGTACCCCTCATCGGTAAGAAAGGAGGCCAGGCTTTCCCTTATCGAAGATTCATCATCTATAATTAATATGGTTTCCTGGCGCATGGTGTGATCCGCATTCGTTTTTTCTGTATCTGGCTATAGCGTTTCAATGAGTTGTTTCATGTCCCGTACGGCCCGGTCTATCCCTGTGAGAACCGCCCGTGAGATGATGCTGTGGCCAATGCTGTATTCGGTGATTTCTTCAAGCCCTTTAAAGGCTTTGACGGTGTTGTAACAGATCCCGTGTCCGGCATGGACCCCTAACCTGAGTTTGCTCCCCATTTTAGCGGCGTCCGTAATTCTTAAAAACTCCATCTGCCGGCGGGATTCGGACCGGGCATCGCAAAAGGCGCCGGTATGGATCTCAATGGCGTTCGCATCAATTCGATGGGCAATTCTGATCTGGTCCAGGTCGGGATCAATAAAAATGCAGGCCTTGATTCCGGCATTTTTCAGGGTAGACACGGCTTCATGGATGTGGTCCTGGTGGGTGATCAGGTCAAGTCCCCCTTCGGTGGTCAGCTCCTGCCGTTTTTCCGGCACCAGGGTAACGGTGTCCGGCTTGATGTCCAGGGCAATACCCAACATTTCACTGGTGGCGGCCATTTCCAGGATGAGCCGGGTCTGAACCACCTGGCGCAGAAGCCGGACGTCCCTTTCCTGGATATGCCTTCGGTCTTCTCGCAAATGAACCACGATGGCATCGGCCCCAGCGGCTTCAGCTGTTAGTGCGGCCGCTACCGGGTCCGGGTAGCGGGCACCCCTGGCCTGCCTTAATGTGGCCACATGGTCTACGTTTACGGCCAGTTCTGCCATTTTTTCTCCTTGTTATGAAAGTGGTTAGCTATTAGCCGTTAGCGGTTAGCCTTCAACCGTCGTGGGTATTCACACCCTGCCGGGGCCGGTTTTGCCCTGCTGTTAAAATGCGGTTAGATCCGGGTTGTTTTCTATCAGCCGCAGCAGTTCTATGCTTTTTTTCTCCATGAGATCGGCCTCCCGGCCCCCTTTTTCATGGTCAAATCCGATCAGGTGAAGGACCCCGTGGACGAGCAGCTGGGACATTCTTTCTTCTAAGGTGATGCCAGCTTCACCGGCCTCCCTGACAGCGGTCTGGGCGGATATGACCACATCCCCTAAAAGCCCGGGGGTGATGTCGCCGAACTGCCCTTCCTGCATGGCAAAAGACAGCACATTGGTGGGTTTTGCAATCCCCCGGTAGGTCCGGTTAAGGTCTTCAATGCCTTGGTCATCCATGATGACCAGTGAGAGTTCATGGGCGTTAAAGCCCAAGGCGTTTAAGATCTGTTCGGTCTTTTTGTACAGGGGCGGGGTTGGGATTTTCGTTTCTTGCCGGTTGTCGATCAGGATCTTTGGGGAGGCCATTTTTCTCTTTTTTCTTTTCCTGGGGTTTTTCGATATACTCAATCCGGTTATGGTAGATGCTGGTCAGTATGGTATTAAAGCTTTTTGCGATCTCATGAAGGTCCTTTAAGGTCAGTTCACACTCTTCTAACTGGCCGTCGGCAAAAATGTCATTGATCAGCTCTTTTACCCGGCCTTTGATCCTGGCTGGCGTGGGCCGCTCCAGGGCCCTGACTGCCGCTTCCACCACATCGGCCAGCATGACAATACCGGCTTCCCGGGTCTGGGGCCTGGGGCCCGGGTACCTGAAATCTTCTTCATTGATATTCTCATTGCCTGATTTCAGGCTCTTGTTGTAAAAATATTTGATCAAAGAGGTGCCGTGATGCTGGGCAATCCCTTCAATGACCTCGCTTCCCAGTTTGTATTTTTTGGCCAGTTCCGCCCCTTTTTTAACATGCTGGATCAGGATCAGGGCGGACATGGACGGCGACAGCTTGTCATGCCGGTTTTTTCCGTCTGCCTGGTTTTCAATGAAATACATGGGCTTGTCCAGCTTGCCGATATCGTGGTAATACCCCATGACCTTTGCCTTGAGGCCCGAAGCGCTGATGGCCGATGCGGCCGCCTCGGCCAGTGTGGCCACAATCAGGCTGTGGTTATAAGTCCCGGGGGCCTCAATCATCAGTTTTTTAATCAGGGGCTGGTCCAGGTGGGAAAATTCCAGCAGCTTGGTTTCTGTGGTGTAGTCGAACAACAGTTCAATCAGGGGGGTAAACCCGATGGTCAGGGTGGCGGCCAGAAGTCCCCCGCAAAAGGCCAGCATCACCTCTTTGGCCAGCAGCAGTAGTTCGGTCTGGCTTTGGGTGTAAAACCCCAGGGTGATGGCCAGAACCGCATTGATAATGGCCAGTTTAAATCCGGCCAGAATGAAGTTTTTGCGTTCCTGCCGTTCCCGGATCCAATAGGCGGCCGTGATGCTGCTTAAAAAGAAAAACAGGAAAATCTGGAAATTGCCGCCAAAGGAGAGGCTGGCCAGGATGGACAGCACAATGGTAAAATAAAGGGCAATGTCAAACCCGAGAAACAGGCAGGCAATCATGGCTGCCCCGGGAACCGGAATGATCATGTAAAAGGATGAGGTGGCCACTTCCCAGGTGGTTTCCGGGTTGGCTGACTGGGCAAGGTAAATGGCGGTCTGGACAAAGCCAAGGTATAACATCAGCCCTAGCGCCAGGAACAGCATATGTTTGTTGTGGCTTTTCTGAAGCGCCTTGTGGGTTTTTAAAAACAGAAAGTAGACAATCAGAATCAGGGAAAAGGTGGTCATGGCAACACCGGTTACGGCCATGGTCACATCCACCGTTTTTTCCTCGGTCTGCTCCTCAAGGGCATTGAGTTTCATCAGCCTGAGTTTGTCCACCACATCCCCTTCCCTGAGAATGATTTCCCCTGACTTGATCTGGTACATCACCGGTTTAATGGTGGACTGGACATTCAGTATCCGTTTTTCGGTTTCATTTTTGTTCAAGGTGATGTTGGGCACAAGCAGGGCCTGGCAGATATCCACAATCAGGTTGGACAGGTTGTAATTTTCCTTTTTCAGGATAGGCTCGCCTTCGATCCTGACCATGGCCTTGGCCTGGTCAGGCCCGTAAAAGACTTTGAGGTTGGTGACGACCTTTTCTTCGTTGGTCTGGATGGTCCTTAAAATGATTCCCTTGCTTTCTTCTTTGAGCAGGATGTCTTTATTGGCCACAACACCGTTGGTCAGGATCTTTTCCACAATGGCTTTGATTTTGTCGCTGATATCCTGGGAGAATTTGTATTTATAAAGAATGTTGTAAGCCCCCTTGCTCAGTTCAATGCCGAGTTTCTCTTCAAAGGCCGGCTTGGTTTCCAGAACCTGGGCAAAGGTCGGTTCTAAGGGGGCAAGACCCTGGGGATCCGCGGTAATGTCCGGGGAAGTAATGAACAGCTTCTGGCCAAGCGCCATTGCCTCATCTACATTGGACGAGATTTCCGTTAACAGCCCGGCATCAAAATCATAGACGATTTTTACTGATTCTCTGATCTCATTTTTTCGTTTCCGGGTGACCTCCTTATCTTCAATAAAGAAGTCTTTGTGGGCCTTGACGTCTCGTTTTGCCACATCCCCGATCTGGTAGGAAAAGGTGATCTGTTTTTTTTCAGGCGGCACCTGGGACAGGGTAAACAGGGCCGTCACTGTAAACAGCATGACCCACAAGGGGAAGGGTGAGGAAGATAAAAATTTGCCGGCCTGTTTGGTCCAGGCCTCATTTTTTGTTTTTTTCATAGGCCTCAATAATATCGGAAACCAAGCGGTGTCTTACCACATCATCCTTTGAAAAATACAGAAAATCAATACCGTTTATCCGTGTCAATATATTGCGCGCTTCAATCAGGCCGGACCGTTTCTTGTCCGGCAGGTCGATCTGGGTAATATCCCCGGTTACAATGGCCTTTGACCCGTAGCCAAGTCTGGTCAGAAACATCTTCATCTGCTGGGGCGTGGTGTTCTGGGCCTCGTCCAGGATGATAAAGGCGTTGTTTAAGGTTCTGCCCCGCATAAATGCCAGGGGGGCAATCTCAATGGCCTCCTGCTCAATATAGGCCCTGGCCTTTTCAAAATCAAGCATATCATACAGGGCATCATACAAAGGCCGAAGGTAGGGATTGATTTTATCGGCCAGATCCCCTGGAAGAAAGCCCAATGCCTCACCGGCTTCAACGGCCGGGCGGGTCAGGATAATCTTTTTAACATCGCCATTGGTGAAAGCGGCCACGGCCATGGCCATGGCCAGATATGTCTTTCCAGTGCCGGCCGGTCCGATGGCAAACAAAATATCATTGGTTTTAATGGCATTGACATAGGCGTTCTGGGCTGGATTTCTCGGGGCAACGGCCCGGTTTTTGGCCGTAACAAACACGGTGTTTAAAAAGATAGGCCGCAAGGATGCGTGGTTGTTTTTTTTGATGACGGCTGCGGCGGCATCCACGTCCTGGGGGGTCAGGTCAAAATTTTCTTTGAGCAGTCCGTAGAGCTCGCCAAGCAGGCGGGCCACCCGGTCGGCATCTTCCGGGTTTCCGGAAATGGTCAGTTCGTTTCCCCTGGAGTTGATATCCAGGTTAAACTGCCGTGACAATTTTTTTAGGTGAATATTATGAAATCCGAACAGCTTCCTGGCCAGGCCGGGGTTTTTAAACTCAAGGGTCTTCATGGGCTATAAGGTGCAACTTATTTAATAAAAGGTCAATAAAAATCTTGACTGAAAAATTGCTCCCCTGGTAATTATGGAAGCTGTTGGCTTTTAGCTTTTAGCCGTTAGCATTTAGCTGTTAGCCTTTGGATGATAGCTGATGCGCTTTGTTTTGGGGGTACTCTTGGTTCGGGCCTGGAACCGTTTTAAAAATGATTCAGTTGAATGGATAAAAAAAGGGCGTGTCAATGAACGGATTTGATTTGCTGGTCCTGATGGTGCTGGGCGTCTGCCTGGTGTTGGGTTTTTTTAAAGGATTGATCCGTGAAGCGTCGGGGATTATCGGGGTGATTGCCGGGTTTTACGGGGCAAACACCTATTTTGGGCGGCTGATTCCTTATCTGGACCCGCTGATGGATTCTTTATGGCTGAAAAAACTGATCTGTTTTTTTGCCGTTTTTTGTGCGGTTCTCATAGTGGTGGCCTTGATTGCGGCCCTGATTCGAAAATTCCTCCATCTGGTGTTTTTAGGCTGGGTTGATCGGACCTTCGGGCTGGTATTCGGGGCGGCCAAGGGGCTGTTGATCGTGTCGGTTCTCTTTATCATGGCCACCGTGTTTATCCCCAACAGCAGTGGATACCTGGCCGAATCCAGGACCGCCCCGTACATTGCCGCTGTCTCAAATGCCATGGGGATTTTTGTTTCCCAGAATATTAAATCCGATTTTATAAAACAGATAAAAGGAATGAAACTCAATTGGAATCAATAGCCCCCATCCTGGACATTATCAGGACCCTCAGAGGAAAAAACGGCTGTTCCTGGGACCAGAAGCAGACGGCGCTGACCATGTGGCGTTGTCTGGCCGAAGAATTGTATGAGCTGGAAGAAGGCCTGGTAAAAGAAGATACGGCCAATATTTGTGAAGAACTCGGGGATGTTCTGTTCCAGGTCCTGTTTATCATGGAAATTTTCCATGATGCAGGGCAGATCCCCTTTGATCAGGTGGTTGAGGCGGTGGCCCAAAAAATGATCCGGCGCCATCCCCACGTTTACGGTGAAGCTATGGTAAACAGTGATGAAGAACTTCACCGGCAATGGGACCGGATAAAGGTGCTTGAAAAGGCGGATCAGAAAAAAACTTCCGGACAGGGGCAGAAAGTGCCGCCAAAATCCGCCCTGGATTCCGTTCCCAAGGGAATGCCCGGTCTTTTAAGAACCATGAAAGTGTCCAAATGCGCGGTTAAGCAAGGGTTTGACTGGGACAGTATGGCCGGGGTTGTAGATAAGGTAAAAGAAGAAATTCGTGAATTTGAGACCGCCGTGGCGGAAAATGATTCAGATAACGCCATGGTGGAGTTTGGTGATATTTTGTTTTCTCTGGTCAATGTGGCCCGGTTTGCCGGCTTTCACCCGGAAACGGCCCTGGGAAGGTCAACGGCCAAGTTTGAGGCCCGGTTCAGAACCATGGAGACCCTTCTGGAAAAAGACGGTCAGGTGCTGAAGACGCTTTCACCTCAGGCAAAAGATGAATACTGGAACCGGGCCAAACAGCTGACAGGCAGGCAGATTACAGATAATCCCCCCGCTGGAATTTAAAATACTTCTCTTTTGCCATTGGAATCCAAGCTTTTGGTATTGTGATGGCTTCAAGCCCCTCCCTTGGAGTTGGGGCGATAACCAGCCGCAGTTTTCATCACTGGCCTGCAATGGATCCCGCCCTTTGATCTGCCGGACTGGCGGGTCCGGCAAAGATGCCGGCCGTTAAAACCGGAAAACGATATTGGCGCCGATGGTCCTGGGGCTGCCCACCATATATGAATTTCTGATGGTGCTGGTAAAGATACTGGAGAAATATTCCTCGTCAAATAAATTTTTAGCGTAAACATAAAAATCCCAGTGGGAAAGCTCCATGCCCAGTTTCAAATTAACAACCGCATAAGGGTCACGCAATGAAGTGTCCCCGTTGGATTCGTTAAAATAGGTTTTCCCGTATCCCTGAACGTCTATGCCGGTGTAGACGCCGGACGAATGGCGGTATTGAACGCCGGCATTGATGGAGTATTCCGGGGTGTTTTTCAGTTTGTTTCCGGCATAGTCCTCCCCGCCATATCCCATATATTCATCATATTCGCCCTGGATCAACCCCAGGCCCGTATACAGAACAAGCCCCGGAAGCGGCCTGAATTTAACCTCCAGTTCCCCTCCGTAGCTGTGTGCCTTGCCGGCATTGGAGGCCACCATGACATACGCTGAAGGATATTCGGTTACCTGCATATCCTTTATGTCCATATAAAACAGGGAAAGGTTGCAGGCCAGGCGGTTGTTGAGCCAGGTGGTTTTGGCCCCCCATTCATAACTGGTTGAGGTCTGGGGATCATAGGCAGTGGCATCAGGGTCATCAATGGTGTTGTTGAATCCCCCGGAAAGATATCCCCGGGACACGCTCACATAGGTCATGATGTTATCTGAGATCCGGTAATCCAGAGCGGCTTTTGGCGTGAAACTGTCCCAGTCGTCCTCAATGGTATAGTCTGCTGTGCTGATAACGGTGCCGGTGTCCAGATTGGTGGTGGTTCGGTAATAATCCATTTCCTTATTGACGGTTTCATACCGGGCGCCGATAGTGAATTTAAAGGCGTTAAAAAACGGGACGGACGCCTGTGCAAATACGGCTGTGGTTTTACCGGTTGTGGTGCAGGGCCAGTCGGTTTTTCGGTTAAAGTTCATCATGACCGAAGGAAGGTACTGCATGGACATCTCATTGTCCTTGTCCTGGTCGTATTCAAAGTAACCACCGGCAATCCAGGCAATGCCTCCCTGTTCGTCAGGGGACTGAAGACGAAGTTCCTGGGAAAAGGTGGTGTTTTCGTAATCCAGAATACCGTGGGTAACCGAACGGCTGCCGTATGAATAATCCACATCATAGTCTTCGGTCGCTTTCTTATACGTGGTGGTTGATACAATATCGAATTTTTTGGTGTGGAAACGGGCATGAAGGGCATTGTTAAAATTGTCTGCATCTACATTATCATCCGGGTTTTTATATTCATGAAATCGGATTTGCGAGTCCCCGATCATGGGACCGTCCCCTCCCTGCCGGACCTCTTTGCCTGAAAATAAATTGATCTCCAATTGTTCGGAAGGCACCCAGCGCAGCCGTCCCCTGATATTGAGAATATCCCTGTCATCGTAGTAGTCCTGGTCCGGATGGTCATTTTCCATATAGCCCCGGGTCTGATATTCAGAGGCCCAAAGACCGAAAAACAGGGTGTCTTTTTTAATTGGACCGCTGACGGCGGCCTTTAAAAAATAGGTTTCGTATTCTGAAATATCCAGGGACACCCGGCCGTCCAAATCATTGGATGGTGCTTTGGTGGTTATGTTCATGACACCGCCCATGGCATTTTTGCCGTAAAGGGTTCCCTGGGGACCTCTGAGAACTTCAATGGATTCTACATTGGTGAAGTCGGCCGTGTATCCGGCGATGTTATTAAAAGGGACCCCGTCCACATACATGACAAAGGGATTTCGACGATTCAACATATTGGGGCTGACACCCCGGCATCCCACATAAGTTACATTCTGGTTCTGGGAGCTTACAGACAGGTTGGGTATAAGATTGAACAAGTCTCTGACATCCCTGACATCCCGGTCCTGAATCTCAAGGTCGTTGATGACGGTGACGGAAACCGGAACTTCTTTTAAGGCTTGTTTGCGCTTTTCCGCTGTGACCAATACCTCGTCTATAATTTCAGCATGTTCGGTTAGGGATTGGGCAAGTCCGGACCGGGCCATTGACAGTACGAGCAGTAACATTGCGGTGATCACAAGGTGAAAATCCGGGCGGTTCAATGTTTTCATGTTGTTTTAAATCTCCTTTATTTTTTGGGCTGACACCAGGGTGTTGTTTAACCCTACAACGTGACTTATATTTAATATTATTGTTTTAGGTAACATAATCTGCTACACTCCGCAATATAACTTTTATATAGGAGGTAGAGTATGTTGCCTGAAATCCGAAAAGATGAGTACCTTTATCCTATCCCCAAATTTGATATCTGTGAAGGGGATGTAAAAAATTTTTTCAATGAACTTAAAGGGTTTCATGAAATTTTCCACGACTGTTTTCATCGTTCTGAGTCAAGGGAACATTTTTTCAGGTATATGGCTGGGCAATTTAGTGACCTGGAAAGAAAATCAATTGAACCCATTGCTCTGGCCGTTGAAGATGGCAATGTTAGGGCAATGCAGCGTTTTATTAGCGATGCTGAATGGAATGACGCCAATATTATGGCCAAGTATCGTAATCTCATAAATGAAGATATGGGGACACCTGATGGCGTTCTTATTTTTGATGAAAGCGGTTTTGTTAAAAAAGGCAATGAATCCATCGGTGTTGCCAGACAATATTGCGGGAATGTCGGCAAGGTTGAAAACAGCCAAGTGGGTGTTTTTGCAGCCTATGCTTCCCCAAAGGGCTACGGATTGATTGATAAACGACTGTTTATACCTGAACTATGGTTTAAAGACGATCACAAACAGGGAAGAAAAAAGTGCAAACTGCCTGAGTCTGTTTCGTTTAAGACAAAACCGCAATTGGCTTCCGAAATGTTGAACGAACTCGCAGAAGAAGCCATCGTGCCGTTTAAGTATGTTACCGCGGATTCATTGTATGGCAACAGTGATGATTTTATTGAAGCTGTTGAGCAACATCCGGATTTGACCTATTTTGTAGAAGTTCCTTGTAATACTCAATGCTGGTTTAACAGACCTATTACCGTTGAAAAAACTTACAAATACAAAGGAGAGCAGCGTACAAAAATAGTTGTTGAAAAATCCTCCAAAAAGCCGGTCGATGTCAAAACTATCGCAAAAAATATAAATGATTTTTTCTGGTACCGCCGGAAAGTATCTGAAGGTACCAAAGGACCTATTGAATATGAATTTACCAAAAGACGAGTGGTACTTTCCAAAGGAAACACGCCTACAAAATCGGTGTGGCTGATCATGAGGCGAACCCTTGGGAAATCCCCGGATTATAAATTTTTCCTTAGCAATGCCGGGGTTAGTGCCAGATTAAAGCTTTTTGTATGGCTTAGTGGTATTCGTTGGGCAATTGAACAGTGTTTTGAGGAAACCAAGACTGAACTTGGCATGGATCATTATGAGGTCCGTAAATACCCAGGCTGGAATCATCATATAATAACGTGCATGCTTGCACATTTTTTCTTGTGGCACCTGAAAATCAGGATGGGAAAAAAAAGCTCCATCTATTACAGTGTCGCAGCTTAGAATACTAATGGAGGTGGTTTTGCCATTGAGACCTTGTCATTTTCATACCGTTATACAATCGGTTTTGTATTACCAAAGGCGCAATCACGCTGCATATCTATCGCATCGAAAAAGGAGGCTTCTTGATAGAAAGAATACACCCTAAGTTACGTTGTAGGGTTAAATGGGTTCCGTCTTTGGCCGGCCGGACCCTGAACTCTGAGAAACCGGCCAGAGAAAGCGCCTGTTTTAATGTTGATTCATCCAGTGTGAGGGTGGGATACCCCTGGGTTCTGGCTAAAAGCTCAATGATTGACTGGGTAGTATGGTCCTGGCCTTTGGCGGCATTGCCCAGATGGTTGGATACAAAGACCCCCCCCGGGCGCATGGCCCGGTTTACCTTTTTAAAAAACCGGGACAGATGGCCTGCCGCTGCCCAGTGGTACAGAAAATGGGAAACAAAAAACAGATCATACCCCTGACCGAGATCCGGACAGGTGTCCATGTCGACCCCAACGAACTCCATGCGGTCCCCGGTTTCCCTGTCACCTGCCGTCTGTTCGGCAAGGGCGGTTACCCCGGGCATGTCATATATCCTTGATCTAAGGTTTGGATTTTTATTCAGCAACTCCCGGGAGTAGTACCCGGAACTTCCGGCAAAATCGCACATGAGCTTAAAAGATGCGAACCGGGGGAAGGCACAGATAAAATCCACCACCTCCTGTATCTGTCCGCCCCGGGCCCTTTGTTCAAGATCCACAAGGGCCTCCTTGCTGGCAAAAATGGCAGGATCCAACTGAGGCGCACCGTTTTTTAACCGGCCGGGCAGGTCGTCAAAAGGCCCGGGTTTCATGCAGAACGCCTGAATTTCCCTGATTTGGGCGGCAGGTGCGGATGCAAGAAGAAAGTGCCGGGCAGACCGGCTTAAGTGATACCGGCAATCCCTGTCACAGGCCAGAATCCCTACAGAGGCAAGGACCTCCAGAACGGCTGGAAGAATGCCGGGGTCTGCATCAAGCTTTTTGGCTAAGGTGCTGGCATGTGCGCTTTCTTTTTCCAGGGCTTCAAAAATGCCGGCCTGTTGCGCACCGTTGACAATGGCGGGCAGATACCCCAGGGTCAATTGATTGTAAATGGGTTTGAATTTAGGGGGCAATGATCTCAAATTATTTACCTTTCTTGTTGGCAGTGAAAAATTTGGGGGGGTGGAAATCGGGCTTAAAAATAGTTCTTAATTCTTTTTTCCCTGAATCCGGTGGAGCGGCATATATGGAAACCGCCATGGCAAGCCCGGTAATGGTGCTGGCGGCAGACATTACGGCAAGGTAACTTGTCCGTCCGGCCAAAGCGGTGCCGGACACGGCGGCCAGGAACATGACGAAGGCATATACACTGTATTGAAGGGTGAAATCAGTGGCGGGGCTTTTTAATGAGGCATGGTCCATCATCAGGGTATTCATCAGGGCAAACAGTGCCCCCCGGCTCAGAAAATAAAGACCTGCTGCGCCATAAACCCGGAAGGGTGTGCAGGGGCCTGTTAACAGCCATGCCATAGCCGAAAGCCCCAGAATCTGGGCCGCAGCCGTGCCGGTTGTCACGGCAAACCGGGTATGGTCCCGCAAGAACCGGCCGGTTAAAAGCGCGGCCAGTACGCTTAAGGTTGCCCCCAGCATATTGACCAGCATGCCGATACGCGCCATGGGCCAGCCGGCATCCACCAGTATGGGGGTGATCAAGGCATATCCCAGGGTATTGCCCACCGGGAAGATCAGGATCACCATCAGCCATTGTTTGTGCCCGGGGATCCGCCAGAAACTGTGGAGACGGCTCAAGAACACCTTGTTATTCGAGGTGTCCACAGGATGAGACGGTTCCCTGAAGCAGGCCACTTGAATCAGGGAGACCAGCGTGCCGGCTGCCAGTATCCCCATGCAGCCGGCCCAGCCCAGATAGGGATAGGCCATGATTATGGCCCCGCCTCCCAGCATGTTGCCGGCCATGCCGGCGGCCGCCTGGATTCCGTTGCCCATGCCCCGTTCCTTTTTTGACAGCAGGCAGCAGGAAAGCCCGTCAACGGCAATATCCTGGGTGGAAGACAGAAAGGCCAAGCCCACACATCCTGAAAAAATTGCCTGAAACTGGGTTGCAATGTCAAAGAAAGCAATAAGAACAAGACAGGCCACCATGCCGGTTTGGGTAAACAGCAGCCAGGTTCGGTAATGGCCAAGCCGTTTAATGCTGAAGCGGTCAACCAGAGGGGCCCATAAAAATTTAACCACCCAGAACAGTGTGAGAGAATAAATGATCCCCAGTTTTTCAAGTGCAAGGCCCTGCTGCCGCATAATGACCACAAGGGCGATCCAGAAAAATCCCAGGCCCAGATACTGGGTCATATAGAGGCTGCCCAGAAGCAGCCAGGTGCTTAACGGTTTGCGCATTTCCTGTACGGTTGTTTCCATCTTCATCCCAAGGTTTGGTAAATGCCTGTGAGCTATCCGGGACAGATGTATAAGATTCCGGGATTTATTTCTAACGAACCCATCCCTTTTTTGAATGATTCCGTAATGGAACGGGGAAAAACAGATTTTTGGGGAAAAAACTCAGACGCTTTTATTCAGCTGGTATTGCTTTGGTGAAATGCCGTACTTTTTCTTAAAGGCTTTGGCAAAGTGGCTTAAGGATGCATAGCCCACATCCATGGCTACCTGGGTTACATTGCCGGTCTTTGATTTGAGAAGGGTCCGGGATTTTTCAAGCCTCAGATCCCTGAGAAGGGCAAAGGGGGTGGTGCCGTAAACAGTCTGGAAGCCAGTGGAAAGGCGGTTGTGGGGCATCCCCACCATCCCGGCAAGGGTCAAAAAGGTCGGAGGGGTATCAATATACCGGACAAGGATTTCCCTGGCTGCCCGGATTTTGTCGCGTTCCTCGCCGGAAAGCTTAGCCGGCGGCGGGGATGGCATAAGGTTGTGGAGCTGACAGGCGGCAAGCTCCAATGCCTTGCCTTCCAGAAAAGCTTTTTTCAGGCTTCCATGAAAAGCGCAGTTAAAGATGTCCAAAGCGGCGGTCTCCATGGCGGGGGTATTGGGACAAATATGGTAAAACGCCTTGTTCAACGCCGGAACGGGCAGTTTTGAAAGCAGCCCGAAAGGGATGTCTTGAAACAGGGAAAGGAAAAAGGATGGGGCCATGGTGATGATCACAACTTTAACCTTGTCCCTTGAAATGCATTGGCCGGACCCTCTGGAAACGGGGAAAAATGAAAACCGGTTAAGCCCTCCGGCCATGACCATTTCCTGGTTGACGGCACAGTTCTGATATTTCATTTTTCCTGAAATAAAGAATTTGAATCCGAACCCGGCATTCCGGATCGAAGCATTCATGGTGAATCCTGGCCCGGGATCCCAGTCCATGATGTAAATGGCGAGCCCGGGCTTTAAGCGGATTTTTTTCAGGTAGCCGTCTGCCATGGGCCAGCAGGATTCAAAGGAGGTGTCCATTTCATGGGCGCAGGGGCTCTCCCGGACAATCTCACACCGGTTGCTTGAGTCCCATAATTCAATATGAATATTGTTTTTCATCACGATCACACACAACAATAGAGGGTATGTCTCTTAAAATGAAAGCATACCCGATCATTGTTTTTGGATCAAGATTTTTTAAAATTGTATAAAAAATTATGTTTGACTTACCTGTTGAGGCTTGCAAATGGGGCCGGGTCTGTTTTCGGCCCGGCTTAAACTGTGGGAAGGGTGCCAGAAAAAGATATGGTCGGCTTTGGATAGGATTTCACCTGAAACAGAGGGGGAATACCGGGGCCTGGCCAGGCAGATTACAGATAATCTCCCCGCTGAAATTTAAGATACTCCCCTTTGATGGTGGCCGCAGTCTGGGTGGCGATATCCTTGAGGCCTTCATCTTCCTGGGTCAGGGAGTGGGTTTCCGTTAACAGGGAAGAGGCATCGGTGTTCATCTGTTCAATGACTTCAGACAGGTTCTTTAATGACACCTCAGGGTCCTCAAGCTGGGCAATATAGGTCTCTAAAAGATCAAGCAGTTCACCGGTCTTTTCTGAAACCACCAGGGACGAGTCCTGGATCTGGACGTAGCTGGACGCTATTTCTTCAAGAGCGTTGACCGCATCAGTTCCTTCAGCTGTCTCGCCGGACTGTCCAATGGCCCGGGAAAGGGCATTTTCAAAACCCCCGGCCTGGTCGTCAGACGTTGAAGCCTTTGAGGTTGCCGTCCCAAGGGACTGTATGGATTCATTAATTTGATTGATATTAACCATGTTGATCTCCTTTATATCTTAACAGAAGATAAAGCAAGAGATATGCCAGTGGGCTGCTGTTGTGAAGGGTATATGAAATGACTTTAAAAAACAAGTCGTTATAAAAAAAAGGCAGGCAGCCTGATTCAGGTCTGCCTGCCAAGTGGGAAAATATTGCTCCCTTATCCCAGTTCGTTCATGATAGAGCCGATCATTTTTTCCGCTATCTGCTCAGCATTGATGTTGTATTGTCCGGCCTGGATCTGGTCTTTGATTTCCTGGAGCCGTTCGGTTCTTTCTTCAGGGTCAGTTTCCATTGCCTGACTGATTTTCTGGAGATCCCGGGTGGTTTCAGATAAATTGATACTGTCCGTTTTGGTTTCAGCAGCATCAGATTCAACAGCCGGTTTCTCTACCTTGGTCTGGGCATTGGCCACCTGATTGGTATAGGTCTGATTGATATAATCAGGGGTTGAATTTGATATTTGCATGAGTTTGTCCTCCCTTAAGATTCCATATTGTTGTCGGCAACCTGCCGGGCCAGTTCCGTCATTCTCTTTAATACAAACTGGGAATCTTCAACGGAAAGGGTTTTGGTTACTTTGTTGTTGTCCTTATCAACGGAAGTGTAAGTGAACTGGTTTTTGTCCTTGGTAAAATTAATTTTTTTGCCAAGCTCCTTTTCAATTTGATCCGTTATCTGCTCTTCGTTTTCTTCTCTGGGACCTTCGGTAACAATCCGGTCAACAATATTTGAGGCAACCTTATCAATAATGGTCTGGCGCTTTCCCTCCGAGGAGATGGTGACACTGTCTGCAGACGTGCTTTGATCAGCGCTGAGTCTGTTCCGGCTGAGCATCTTGCCCTGGCTTAACTGCCTGGAATAGACTTTCATGACATTCTGTATTTGATAAGAGGGTATCTGCATTTAATTTTCTCCTTAAACACTTTATCGGTAGGGGAAAATTAAAACTTTAGCGTTTTTTAATGTTTTTTTAGTGAATTTCTTTTTCATTCCTTAATCGTCGAAATTCCCTTCAGGTCCTTTGTCTGAGTTTATCTTTGCGGCGTTTTCAATGATTTTTTCTTTGGTCCAATCTTCTTTGGCTTCGATCTGGGTCCCTTTGGCCCCCGGGGTATGGGATTTTGAATTTAGAATTTCTTCAATGACAATATCGGCGGTATCTTTGGCATTAAATACGTCTGTCAGAAGGGTGTAAACAAAGTCCTCGACGTCTTTGGCCATCCGGTCCCTGATCTTTTTGGGTTGGGCTACCAGGCTGTTTTCAAAGGGAAGGTTGAGTTTTTTAAAGTTCCCGCCTTTCAACCCATTGGCCTTGGCATAATCCAGCATTTTGGCCCAAATTTCTTTAGAGGCCCCTTTGGTATCCTCTTTAATAAAGTTTCCGTCATCATCCTGAATGGCATTCCCATAATCATTGACCTGAAGTCCCCAGGAAATCATCTGGAGGGCCGTGGCCACGTTGGCCTTTGTGGTCCGGGTTTTGGAAGCAATTTCCCGGAGCCTGTCAGAGTTGTTTCCTGATGTGCCGTGCTGGGCACCTGAGACATGGTAAGGGGAAAGGGCCTCATGGATCTGAGCAGTCAACGGCACGCTGATTCCGGTGCCGCTTTGTTCAATACCGTGGGTGGTGCCGTTGTTCAGGGCAATCCAGTCGGGGAAAATGCCGTGGGCATTC
Organism: uncultured Desulfospira sp.; assembly: GCA_963663165.1. Lineage (GTDB taxonomy): Bacteria > Desulfobacterota > Desulfobacteria > Desulfobacterales > Desulfobacteraceae > Desulfospira. The sequence continues at coordinate 4,733,556 of OY760175.1, forward strand.
AGTCCCTGGATCAGAAACAGGGCTTCCTGGGCCGTGGAAAGGCCAAGCTTTCCTTTAATTTCACCTACCTCTGTTTCAAGGCCGGCCCAGTCGGGAACATAGGGGTTTAGCTCAAGGTTGGCCAGCAGGTTCTGGTCGTCGGGCAGGTGCGAGGCATCAATGGCGATGGAGGTCATGCCGGCATCAAAAATAGACGTAATCTCATTTTTGGCCGGTTCAATATCATCCACGGACTTGATGCCGAAATGGTCAGCATGAATGGCAACGGGGATGGTAATGTTCATCTCGTTCATGAAGGCATCGGTAATTCTGGCAATGTTCCAGAAATTGACCGCACAATAGGCACCGGTGCCGCCCTCGGAGCGTGCGATTTCAATGATAATGGCGGCATTGGCCCTCTGGGCTGCGGCCAAAGCCCCCCGAATGCAAAAAGAGTTTCGCCCGTTGGCGGCAATGGTCATGCAGTTCCCCTTTTTTAACATGGCCTGATCAATGTATTTTCCACTGACAATCAGGGCTTTGGAGTTGGGAAACAGCGCTTTCACCGTGGGAGGTCTGCCAAAATCAAGGGCGTGTTGAAAATTTTCTGAATATGTGGCGGTTGAAGTCATTCTATCCTCCTTTCAAATTGTAGGTTTGGGTTGGTCCGGTATGTTTCTTTGCATGAAATCCGCTTGAAATCAAGGAGAATCCATTTATGAATATACATTCATGTTGCCTTTTGGGGATAAAACTTAAAAATTAATTTGCCCGTCGTTCTGGATGTTTGTTTTAACGATCTAAAAATATTGAATTATGGGTAGTAAGCAGGGATATTGTTAGAGGTATATTGGACTTGACAACTGCAAAAATTTTCTGGTAGATAATGAATGATTATTCATTCATTATCGCAGGGTGACTGAACCTAAGGTTCGAGCCAGGAAAGGTTATAGGAGATTGCAGAAAAATAAAACAGAAAAATATCATAAAATCCTGAACAGTGCGGGCAGCGTGTTTGCGGAATTCGGCTTTCACAAGGCAACCATATCCCAGATTGCCAGCAGGGCCGGCGTGGCCGACGGAACCTTGTATCTGTACTTTAAAAATAAGGATGACATTTTATATCAATTCGTCAGCTTTAAAACAAAAATTGTTTTCCAGAAGATGAATGAGGCCGTTAAATCGGGCCGGAATGCAGAGGAAAAGTTGCGGAATCTGATTCGGTGCCATCTTCAGGAATTCCAGAACGACAAGAACATGGCCATTATTTTTCAGTCTGAAGTCCGGTATCTGCGGGATATTGAATCCCAGATCAAACATATCTCAAAGATGTATCTGGATTTGTTATCCGATATTATCGAGCTTGGCCAGATTGAAGGGACCATGCGCCAGGATCTTTTCGTGGGCCTGGTAAAACGGTTTATTCTCGGGGCCGTTGAGGGGGTGATCAACACCTGGGTCACGGCGGAGGGCCGGTATGACCTGCTGGCCATGGCGGATCCCCTGGTCGATCTTTACATGAACGGGGTTCGGGGCAGAATAAATAACAATTAGTATATAAATCCAACAATAATATATGAATTGGGTAAATTCGGTGAATTTGGCTTTTCCCTTGACTGAAACCATCATGTTTATTAAAGCAATTTGAACTCGAGGTTATTAACTCTTAGGCAAAATCATTTTGGAGGTGTAACGCATGGAAGCAATCATTGGTCCGGCAAGTTTTAAATTGTTCGGTTTTTTCCCAACAATTATTCTGTCTGTAATTATTCCCATTATCGGTGTGGGTTATTTTGCCTATATCATGGCAAGACGGATCGCCCCTCTGGTCAGGGCCGCACCGGACAACCGGTTTGATCATCTGGCCTTGCGCATTAAAAATTTAATTGTGGTCTGGCTGGGTCAGATCCGGCAGCCGCGGTATATGCTGGCCGGTGTGCTGCATATTGTGATCTTTGCCGGCTTTTTAATTTTGTCCATCCGCTCCACCTCCCTGGTGATCATTGGTATATCCGACGGGTTTGTGCTGCCCGGTTTTGGCGGCGGTCTCGGGGCGGTGTATAACTTTATTAAGGATTACGCAGCCACCTTTGTTCTGATCGCCTGTATTATCGCCGCCATCCGCCGGGGATACTATAAACCCAAACGGTATGCGGTACCGGCCAAATACGGAAAAGATCACACGGCCGAGGCCGTATTTGTTTTAGGGATTATTTCAACCCTGATGCTGTCAGAGAGTCTATTTGAGGCATCTGAAATCGCCTATGCCGCCACCATAGATGCCGGGCATACCCACTTTCTGGCCCCGTTGTCTTTGGTATGGATTTTCAGCAAAATACTTAAGATGTTCACCCCTGAATCCCTCCAGGGGATTCACATCGTCATGTATTATGTCCATGATCTGTCCTTTTTCTTTTTCTTATGCTTTCTGCCCATGGGCAAGCATTTTCATGTTATCACATCGATTTTTAACGTCTTTTTCATGCGGGTTAAAAAAGGGAATATCAAGCCGGTCCGCCACGGCGTTAAAGACGAAGACCTGGACAGCCTCGAATCTTTTGGGGTTAAAACCCTGGAAGACTTTACCTGGAAGCACATGCTGGACTTTTACTCCTGCGCCGACTGCGGCCGGTGTTCAGACCAGTGTCCGGCCAATGCAGTGGGAAGGCCCCTGTCTCCCCGGTTTATCACCATTAAGGCAAGGGACTTGATCTTTAAAAACTATCCCCTGTCAGGAGAAATTTACAAGAGCAAGCTGCTGGTGGCGGATATTTATACAGAGGATGAAATCTGGTCCTGTACCACCTGCGGCGCCTGTGAACAGGAATGCCCCTTAGGGATTGAGTACATCGACAAAATCGTGGACATGAGGCGGGGCATGGTGGATGAAGGCATGGTGCCCCAGTCCCTGCAAAAGCCGCTCAAGGCCCTTGAAAAACGCGGCAATCCCTACGGCAAAATGGAAAAGAAACGAGCCGAGTGGGCAGAGGAAAAGGAGTTTGCGGCAGCCCATACCGTAAAAGACCTGGGTGCAGACAAAGCCGATACCCTTTATTTTGTTGACAGTATCTCCTCATATGACGATAACATCCAGGATATTGCCAGAAAGACCGCCATTATCCTGGAAAAAGCCGGTGTGGATTTCGGTATTCTGGGCAAGGACGAAAAGGATGCCGGTAATGAAGTTCTCCGGTTTGGAGAGGAAATGCTGTTCCAGGACCTCAAGGCACAGAATACGGAAGCGATTTTGGAATCCGGGGTTACCAGTATTGTCACGGCGGACCCCCATGCGTACAATGCCCTGAAAAACGATTACAAGGGGCTTCCCCCGGTCCGCCACATCAGCCAGGTGGTGGCCGAAAAAATCACCAAAGGACAACTGAACCTTAAACCCTGTATTGACAGGGATAAGGTCTACGTTTACCATGATCCCTGCTATCTGGGGCGGCACAACGGGGTATATGAAGACCCGAGAGCCGCTCTTGACGCCATTGAGGGCTTGACCCGGGTGGAACTGGAAAAGAGCCGGGACCGCTCTTTCTGCTGCGGCGGCGGCGGGCTCATGCTGTTTTATGAACCTGAAGAAGAGACCCGCATGGGGGTTTTGAGGGTGAACATGGCGGCCGAAGCCGGTGCCAATGTCATTGTCACGGCCTGTCCTTTCTGCCTGGTCAATATCCAGGACGCCATCAAAGTGGCCGGCAAGGAAGGGGAGATGGAGGCAATGGATTTTACGCAACTGATTGCACAACATTTATAATATGTTAAGACGGAACAGTTTAATTTTCTTAACTGAGCCGTAAAATCAAAGGAGGCAATAATGGAAATTTTGGTATGCGTCAAACGGGTTCCGGATACTGCTGAAAACGAATTTGAGCTGAATTCGGCCGGCAACGACCTGGACCGGGATGACCTGGTTTACTCGGTTAATGAATGGGACAACTACGCAGTTGAAGAAGCCATCCAGATGGTGGATGACAAGGGCGGAAATGTTACCGTGGTCACCGTGGGCGATGATGAATCCGAAGAAGTCCTTCGCCGGGAAATGGCCATGGGCGCCAACAACGGCGTGCTTCTCACGGATGATGCATTTGAAGGCTCTGACGGCAAAGGCATTGCCGCCATTCTCAAAGCAGAGATTGAAAAGGGATCTTATGACCTGATCATGACCGGTGCCCAGGCCGATGAAGGGGCCGGACAGGTGGGCGGTATGCTGGCTGCCATGCTGGATCTTCCCTATGCGTCCCTGGTGAACAAGATTGAGGTTGTGGATGACAAGACCATTAAGGTCGGCCGTGAAATTGAAGGCGGAAATCAGGAAATGAATGAAATGAGCCTGCCGGCAGTTCTGTCCATCCAGACCGGTATCAATGAGCCCCGTTATGTGGGGATCCGCGGTATCCGGAAAGTGGCCCAGGTTGAAATTCCGGAAAAATCAGCCGGTGATCTTGGCATTGATGCGGGCAGCGTAGGGGCCGCCGGCGCCAAAACCAAACGGGTGGATTACTTTGTACCGGATCTCGGGGAAGGGGCCGAAATGCTGGAAGGCTCCACAGAAGAGATCATTGAAAAGCTCATTGAAAAGCTCAAAGCCAAAGGAGGACTCTAATCATGACACAGATCTATGCATATATTCCTTTTAAAAACGGGGTTGCAGAGGATGTGGCCCTGGAGTTCCCCACGGCGGCAAAGAAAATAGATGACGGCGCTGCCATCACGGCCGTGGTGACCGGTTCCGGCGGTGATCTGGACAAGGTGGCCCAGGAACTGACCAAAACTTATGCCAATGTGATTAAAATCGACAATGCCGAACTGGCATATCCCAATGGTGAAATCGTCCGCAAAGCCCTGCTTAATGTCCTTGAGGCCGATTCTATCGTTCTGGTTGCCCATGATACCCTGGGCATGGACATGGCCCCCGGCCTGTCCGTTAAAATGGATTCCGCCTATGCCGCGGACATCGTTGATTTTGAAGGCATGGACGGTTCTGTTATTAAAGCCGTCCGCCAGGAACTCGGCGGTGCCGTCTCCACCCATGTGACGGTGGATGCGTCTGCCGGTGCCGTCATGACCATCCGTCCGGGCGCTTTTGCACCGGTTGATGGTGCTGCCGGCGGGTCCGTCACGGATAAATCCGCAGATGCCGGGGACCTTTCCGCTAACCGGAAGTTCCTTGAGATTGTAGAAGCCGAAGTGGGTGATGTGGATATCACCAAATCCGACGTCCTGGTCTCCATTGGCCGCGGTATTGAAGATGAAGACAATATTGAACTTGCCCAGGAACTGGCCGATGCCATGAGCGCGGTGGTCTCCTGCTCAAGACCCATCGTGGACGCCAAATGGCTTGAAAAATCCCGTCAGGTCGGCACCTCCGGCCAGACGGTTAAACCCAAAGTTTACATGGCCATGGGCATTTCCGGTTCTTTCCAGCACATGGGCGGCATCAAGGGAAATCCCTTTATCGTTGCCGTAAACAAGAACCCCAAAGCCCCGATTTTTCAGGTGGCTGATGTGGGCATCGAAGCCGACATCCTTGAGTTCATGCCTGAACTGACCGAAGCCATCGGCGACCTTTAAGCCGCAGCTTTTTGACCAGCCCATACAAAGGGCCCTGGGGTTTCCCCCAGGGCCCTTTTTTTAATGCAAAAGCGAATATGGGGCACTGCTGAACAGTTACCTCATTTGTTTAAAAGGCAATCGGCAATTACAGCACAAAGGATAATGACCACCTGAATGCTGCAAATATGTGCATGGGTTGTGAACAGACGGATACAGCCGTTTAAACAGGCATTAAGAGGACTGTCTGACTTTTTGGGGCACGTTTCGTCCGTTGGCCTTTGCTCTGTTTCACCCAAGCCGTTATCAATGCTGCTGGTTTGCCCTAAAAACCAGTTTAGCAAAGTGATATCAAATTCAACCCTGATGGCGTACACCATTTCAAGGATGCCGGACAGGACAATGACTGAAAGGCAGCAAAGCCTGTATAAATTCAGAGACGACGAGGAAAAAACAAGGCCCAATAGAACGACCGCCGCTCCAAAGGTCAGGGCCATGGAAAAAAAATGGGGTTTTTTGAACTGTTTAATAAAGGCGATACAAGAGATGACCGCTTCCCTGTCATTTTCTGTAAAAGCTTGACTGGTGTGTTTCATTGTGAAAGCCTTAATATCTTGAAATTGTTAAATATTTTACTTTCAAAGCGCCGGCATGATTCGGGTTGCCTGCCGCGACACTTTGCCAACCCTCCCTGCCGGCTGATTACTGAACCTATGGGCGAAGAAATGCCTGAAATTTAGGTGTGATCCTGCAAAGGATCACAGAAGTCCCTTTTCGTAATTTTAAAGACGAAAATGATAATTGGTGTGTTGATTTAAGTTTCTGATACTCTATCACGATTTTGGCTGAAAGCACAAACCCTTTTGTTTCGGGTTGCCCGGGGCAGGAATCGGGGGACATATAGGGAAAATAAGTTAAATCTCCAATCAACCTGAACGGCGATCGGAATGCGAAACCCCTAAGGCTGCGCGATCTGGTCTCCCGGCTCCTTTTCTCCGGTTTCCGTTTTTGCATATCGAACAGACGGCAGGTGACATGCCCCTGCCCAAATCCCAGACGGTAACGATTAACCCTCCTGGTTTTCAAGGTTGTTCACCAGTTCGTCAAAACTATCCTGGATCTGATCGGCTTCTTTCCTGACGGCGGCTTCTATTTCACTGAGGGAAACGTCCGGATTAAGGGAAGCCGTCATGGGGCTTGGGGGCATCACCACAAAATCTCCGGCTGTCTTTGCCACTTCAGGCCGCTTGCTGGCGCGCCAGAGGGAAAACGCAGAAATGGACGCCAGCATGGCCGCAATGCTGCCATAAAATGCATTCTGCCCGAAAATGTCCATGGCTGCTGCGGTTAACGGAGAGCCGATGGCTGCCCCCAGAGAGCTTAAAAGAACCAGGGTCCCGCTGGCCGCCACCATTTGGGTGGGATTGAGATAGTCGTTAATGTAAACGCCGCAAAGGGCATATAAGGGCAGGGAAAATCCCCCGACGCATGCAACGGTAAAAAAGAAAACAGTCTCATCACCCGACAGCCGAATGGCAAATATGGAGATGCAGGTCCCTAAAATACAGCTTAAAACAATCACTTTTCTTCGGCCGATGGTATCGGACAGCCAGCCAAGGGGATACTGAAACAAAAACCCGCCGAAAATGATGACGGCCATGAAAATCGAAATTTCTTTGACCGACATGCCGGCATCGGCGGCAAAGACCGGTCCCATGGCATAAATGGCGCCGATGGCCATGCCGCTGACCGTCATCCCCATAACGCCAAGGGGGGACACCGTATATAACTGGGTGATGCTGACCTTTTCCATAATTTCAAACGGCGGGGGCATGGATACGGAAATCAAGATGGGAATGACGGCAAGGCTGATCATCAGCGACACCAGCAGGAACAATTCAAAACTGGACGGGGCGGACAGGTTCAGCATGATCTGGCCGCCGGCCATGCCGCTAAAGGAAATCAGCATATAAAGGCTGAACAGTTTGCCCCGGGTCTGGTTGGTTGCCGATTCGTTCAGCCAGCTTTCGACCACGATATAAAGGCCGGCGTAGGAAAAACCGGTGATCAGTCTCATAATCCACCAGGTGAGCGGGTCTATAAATATGGCCTGCAACAAAATAGAGGTCGAGGCAAGGGACGCCAGTGCCCCGAAAATCCGGATATGTCCCACCCGTTTAATGAGCTGTGGGGTGATATGGCAGCCAAAAATTAGGCCCACGAAATATCCGGCCATCACCACCCCTGTAATGGTCGTGCCAAAATTTTCCATGGAGGCCCGGACCCCTAAAAGGGAAGTTTGCAGGCCATTGCCCAGCATGATTAATCCCATGCCGAGCAACAGCGCCCAGCTGTTGGAAATTATTTGAATCATGTTTATTTCGGTCCCGATTAATCGGATTTCAAAAGCAGGAGGCTTTCTCTAAGGTTTATGGGCCCAAGGCAGAAGCGGTTGCTCAACGTCTGTTCAAACCATTCCCGTTTTATTTTTAAGTTGGGTGTCCTGCCATCCGGGCTTTCTAAAACAACAGCATTTTTTTTCATCCCCCGGATACGGGTTCTTCTATAGGAATCAAAACAATAAACCCAGTTGTCATCTGCCTGGATCACCATGATATAGTGTTCCTCGCCTTTGGTTAACAGTATATTGCACAAAGCAACCCCGCCCTGGTCAAGGCAGGTTTGAATGGGGCCGTCAGGATTGAGGTTGACCTTTTCTTCTTTAAGAAAATTGGTCTGCACGGAAAAGGATTTTATTTTATAGGAGTTCAGCCAGTTGCCGACCAGTTGGATGGCATACCGGCTGGTGCCGCCGATGCCGAACCTGGCATTCCGGCCCACTGTATCCAGGCAGTAAAGGAAAATATGCCGGATAACCATGGGCGGAATTTCTTTGCGGTGAAACAGGTATGAGATCCCGTTAATTAGAGCGGTTGGAACGCAGTCATATTCTGAGACCTGGTAGTGGAGCGGTGAGTACATAATATCCTTTTTCAAAACAGGCCGGTTTTTATGTTTCCCGGCATTTCAATAGGGATGATTTTAGACAAAAACATGGTATTAATAAAGGAATATTACCGTTTTTTGCATGGGAGGAAAAATGAAGCCAAAAAGAACAGTGATCAGGGCCGAACAGCTCTATACCGGAAAGAAATTGTTAACGGATCAAACCATTGTCATTGAAGAAGACCGCATTGTTGAGGTGACGGGCCGGTCCTGCAAAGCCGCTTATTCAGGGGTTGTCACCCCCGCATTCATTGATGCCCATTCCCACATCGGAATGGAGCGGCAGGGGGAGCCGGCCGCTGAATCCGAGACGGATGATAGGCAAACCACCTTTGCGCCGCTGCATAATCCCGTGAACAGCATCTATTTTGATGACCGGGCCTTTGAGGAAGCCGTTGATTTCGGGGTTCTTTATTCCTGTGTCGTGCCAGGCAGCGGCAATATCTTAGGGGGCCAGGCCATGCTGATCAAAAATTTCAGCCAGACCTGTAAAGATGCGGTGATCGGCCATTATGGGTATAAAATGGCACTGGGATTTAACCCCCGGTCGGATTCCAGGCGCAAAGGGCAGCAGCACAATACCCGCATGGGGAATGCCGCCTTTCTTGAAAAACAGTTTGAAGAGGTGACCCGGCAGGAGGCCAAGGCCCGGGTTAAACGGGACCGGTCGCTTTGGGACCTTGATAAGGGCCCGGGCAGTGCAAAACAGTCAACCCAGGAGAGGCTCAAAAAGAAATCCTGGATCAAGACAGAGTATGAACATGCGCTTTCGTCGGAGCAATGGGCCGTGTTCGGGATGCTGAACGGTCAAAAGCCCATAAAGGTTCATGTCCATAAAGAAGATGATGCCCTGTTCCTCGTTGACCTTAAAAAAAGATTCGGCCTGGCGGTGACGGCAGAGCATACCTGCGGGGTTCGCAGCACCGAGGTGTTCAATGAGCTGGCCGACAACGGTATTCCCATTGTTTACGGCCCTCTGGCCTCCCTGGATTACAAAGTGGAATTGAAAACCGCATCTTATAAAAACGTGGGCAGCCTTCTGGCTTCCCGGGCTCAGTTCGGATTGATGACGGATCATCCGGTCATTCTGGCCCATCATTTAAGGGATTCTTTGAAATATTTTCTCATCGCCGGCATGGCGCCGGAAACCGCTGTCGGGCTTGTCACCCATGAAAATGCAAAAATTCTTGGCCTGGACGACCGGATCGGGGAAATCAAGCCCGGGATGCTGGCAAGCCTGGTGGTCTGGAACAAAGACCTGTTCCACCTGTCTGCGTTTCCAAGCCTTGTGGTGGCCGAAGGAAAAATTGTCCGGGGAGGGCCGGAAGCTATCGTTTAAACCAGGTTTTATCAAGCCCCAACTTCTATATTCAGGTAAAAAAAGGGGCAGCCATTTTGGGCTGCCCCTTTGAGGGTTTAAATTAAAACATCAGCAGCCGGGCTGCGTAACAGCCACGGCTTTACCGGGCCGCTTACATAAAACCGACCAGGAACAGTGAGATCTGTGGAAAAGCGATCAACAGAATCACCCCAACCACCATGGCGATCCAGAAGGGGGTGACCCCTTTGAAGATCGTCACCAGGGGCACATCCTTAGCCACTCCGGCGACCACATAGACGTTGATGCCCACAGGCGGCGTGACCATACCGATGTTCAGAAGCGTAACCAGTACTACGCCGAACCAGATGCCGTCAAATCCCAGATCAATGATCAGCGGGTAGAGGATGGGCACTGTCAGCACCATCAAAGAGATGCCTTCAATAAAGCATCCCAGAAAAACCAGCGCCGCAGCAATGATACCGACAATGACGTAAGGCGATACATCAAGGGCGGCAATATAAGCGGAGAGTTGATACGGGATGGTGGAGATCGCCAGAAACCGGCCAAAGACAATGGCTCCGATAAGGATGACGAACAGCATGGCCGTTGTACTGGCGGCTTCTTTCAGGGAACCGACCATGGCATCACGGCTGAACCGCTTGGATGCCACTGAGACGATCAGGGAGATAAACGCCCCCACTGCCGCCGCCTCTGTCGGTGTGAAAAACCCCAGGTAGATTCCGCCCATTACCAGCACAAAGATGACAATGACGGCCCAGATGGACTTTAACGATGAGATCTTTTTCTTGAATGATGCCTTTGGCTGAACCGGTGCTGCATTTGGGTTGATCTTGACCCATACCAGGATCGCCAGCGAAAAGAGGATGGCCAGGAGAAGGCCTGGGAGAATGCCGGCAATGAGCAGTTTACCGATGGATTCTTCAGTGAGCAGGCCGTAGAGAACCAGGACCGAGCTGGGGGGGATCAGGATGCCCAGGGTCCCCCCGGCAGCCACGCAGCCGGTGGCCAGGGCGTCACTGTATTTATGGCGTTTCATTTCCGGCAGCACAACAGATCCGAGACTTGCGGCGGTTGCCGTGGCGGAACCGGAAACGGCCGACCACATGGCGATGGCCGCGATGGTGGCCATGGCCATGCCCCCTTTTACGTGTCTTACCCAGGTATTGGCCACTTCAAAAATATCCTTGCCCAGGCCGCCATAGGATAGAAATAATCCCATCATGATGAACAAGGGGATCACACACAACCCGTATGAGGCGGCCGTGGCATAGGGAACCATTCCCAGGAGGGTCAGTCCGGCTGACGTGTCAGACAGAATCACAAATCCCACAAAGCCGACGATCAGCATCGACATGCCGACCTGCATGCCCATTGCAAACAGGCCCAGCAATGCAAAAATTCCAAGAATACCTACTAGTTCAGGGCTCATTTTTTTATGGCCTTTCTAAAAGACTTTAAGAAAGTGGACAAAATCGCCAGGCAGAACAAAAAACTTCCGATGGCAACAAGGATTAAAAATGGATACTCCGGCACCCTTAACACGCCTGACACGTCATTGGAGGCATAGAGCAGTTTTGCATATTTGGCTGACTGCCAGGTGACCAGCGCAAACATGATCAGGCCGAGAAAGTCGGTGATACTGTCAAGAATGTGCCCGACACGTTCAGGAAGCAGATTAAGGACAATATCGATTCTGATATGCCCTTTTTGCATCTGGGTGTGGCCGATGGCCGTGAGAACAGCCACGGCCAGCATAAATTCAGTCAGCTCAAAGGTGCCTGGGATGGGTCCGAGAAACGGGATAAATCCCACCAGGTAACGGCCGAGAACGTCCCCTACGGAGAGGAGCATCATCATCATCATCACGACCATGGAAACCCAATGCAACCATTTGCATGGTGGAGCGGCAATCCGCTCCACAGTTTTGTCGATTGATTCAATATTCATGGTTTACTCGTATTTTTTAATCAGTTCGTTGGTCTTGTCATAAAATTCCTGACCGGGCAGACCCTTTGATTTCATGTCTGCAATCCAGTCCTGGTAAATCCCGGACACGGCTTTTTTCCATTTGGCCATTTCAGGGTCAGGCATGGGGACAATCTCAACCTTGGCGGCCTTGGCGTCTGAAAGCCCGACTTCGGCCTCTTTATCGTAGCTGTCTGCCATGATTTGGGCCAGGCGCGAACCGGAAAGATCCTGGATGATTTTTTGGTCTTCCGGTGAGATTTTTTTCCACGACCTTTCATTGATCCCCATGGCCTGGGCATTCACAAAGAAATTTCCAATGGTCAATCCTTTCATGATATCCGCAAGTTTGAAGGTCCGGATGGCGGATGTGCCCAGCAGGGTACCATCAACCACACCTTTTTGCATGGCGTCGAAAAGTTCTCCGATCCCCATGAGAATTGGAACCGACCCTAAGGCCTCAGCCGTGGGTTTCAAGGTGTCTGAACCTATCCGCAGCTTCAATCCTTTAATGTCTTCGACGTTGCGCACCACCTTGCGGGTGGTCATCAACTGGCCGGCATCCACGGTCCAAAGGGACAGGATCTTGACGCCTTTATATTCAGCCTGCATTTCGGGGCTGGTTTCGTAAAGGTCCCACAAAGCCAGGCTCCCCTGAACGGCCGAGGTGGTCATAAACGGCAATTCGATGACTGAGGTTAACGGGAACTTGCCGGGCGTATATCCCTGGATAAACCATACCAGGTCAACGACACCGAGTTTGGCAGTGTCATAGAGCTGCTTTGCCGTTGAAAGCGCACCGCCGGGGAAAATCTGAATTTTAACCCTTTCATCGGTGGCTTTTTCTACATCCTTGGCCCATTGATCAAGATGGGCATGGATGTGGTGTTTGGTGGACCACCCATGGGCCATTTTAAGTTTGACGGGTTTGGTTGAGGCTGCTGTCACGCCAGATGGGATACTCACCATCAATACGGCAAACATAAGGGTGGAAAACAAAATACAACATTTTTTAGTCATGGGTTTAGCTCCTTTTTGTTTTTAAATAATTCCCTGTCTATCTTGTCGGGTCACGATCTGTCCCGTGTTCAATGCCACGGGCCTTTTTATTGCCTATTCCTTACTATTTATATGAAAGACTCAGCAACCTGTTGAGTGCTTTCAATATTTGTTGTGGGCAGTTCTTGGTTGGATAACCAAGGCGGCCCGTGGCCGTTAGTGGCCGGGTTATTGTATGTCCTGTCCATAAATTCGTATACCGCATTCGGTATACAGCATTCAGTATTTATGATGCAATATCCATACCGACCCAATATTTTTTTCTTTTTGTATAATTATTTGAAATTATAAATATTTTTTTATAACCAGGCAGGTTGTTACGGGCTGAACTGTTATGATATATAATAATTTTATTTGATTTTATAATTCATTTGCCAGGGTGATCCGGTGGGTTGTACCCCCCGGACGGTTTTTTAAATCAGCATGATAGGGATGGTGACTTGTTTTTTTGCCAAAGAAAATATTGAAAATCCCCAACATTAAAAATATTACGCCTCCCCTGATGCAGTCAAGGTAAAATTCAGATATCCGGGGCAAACAGACTTATATTGGTGTTTGAACGAAAAGCCACCCATCTGCTGTGCTGCAGAAAAATTTGCATCTGGGCAACTTTTCGCCCAGACACGGGTGTATGTTCAGGCAATATATTATGGTTGGCGGGCACTATCGTTTAAAGCGGGTTTTATCAAGCCCCAGTTTTTTCATTTTGCCGTACAGCCCCCGTGGGTGAATCCCGGCAATTTCGGCGGCTTCCCCGATCCGGCCGCTGGTCTTTGTTAACACGACCTCAAAGTATCGCTTTTCAACTTGATCCAGAATGGCCTGTTTGACCTGTGCCAGTGTTTTGGTTCCCCAGGCTTCTATGTCTTCGGGCAAAAGAGAAAGGGCGTTTTTGGCCTGAGATTCTTTATCATGGAGGGTAGAGGGAAGATTTTCAATGGAGATTTCACCTGATTTGCACAGCAGGACCGCCCGTTCAATGACATTCATGAGTTCGCGAATATTGCCCGGCCAGGCATAGCGGCCGAGGGCTTTCATGGCCGATGGGGAAAACCGGTTGATCTCCCGGCCCAGTTTTTTGGCATAGACATTAAGGAAATGACTGGCCATGGCCGGGATGTCTTCTTTTCGTTTTCTTAAGGGGGGCAGGGTCAGGGTGACCACGCCGAGCCGGTAAAACAAATCCTGTCTGAAATTGCCTTTCTCCACCTCTTTTTCAAGATCTTTGTTGGTGGCGGCAATGATCCGGACGTTTACCCAGACGGATTTTTCACTGCCCACGGGCGTGAATTCAAAATCCTGAAGGACCCGCAATAGCTTGGACTGCATCAGTAGGGGCATTTCGCCGATTTCATCCAGGAAAAGTGTGCCCTGGTGGGCCATTTCAAAGGCCCCCCGCCGGGACCGGACCGCACCGGTAAACGCCCCCTGTTCATGACCGAATAATTCACTTTCCATGAGCTGGTCCGGAATGGCGGCCATGTTAACGGGAATAAACGGGCCGGATGACCGCGGGCTTTCAGCGTGTATGGCCTTTGCCAGGTGTTCTTTGCCGGTGCCGGTCTCCCCTAAAATCAACAGGGTGGCATCACTGGAGACCACCTGCAATGTCTCGTCAAGGAATATCTGCATCTCTTTGCTGTTGGATGTGAAGTCATTGAGCCGGGGCAAAAACCGGCCCCGCTGATCAAACCGGTGGGCATAGTGAAATATCCGCCTGGATTCGATGGTACTCTCAATGGCTTCGCAAATGCTGTCAAACGGGACCCCTGAGTAGAGAACCACATCAGAGCCCATGGCCAGGAGCGCCGCATGTTCCTCGGAGGATTCCCTGTCATCCAGTATGATGGTGACCGGTTTTTCGGGCAGTTCGTTGAGTATGGCGATGTTGGATTCTATGGGGGGGGGGATCAGCCGTCTGCTGACGATGAAGATGTCTGCACAGCTTCTGACCATTTCCTGCCAGGGTATTTTTTGCTCCCGGGTAATTTCCAGCTGGACATCAAGCTGGGATAATCGGTTTTTCAATTTCGGCAACAGTTTTTTTTCGCTGATGGCACAGATGACACGGATCAGCATCTGTCCGTCCTCCCGTTGATAATGTCTACTGATAATTTCGACCGATAATTTCGGTAAAAAACTACCGAAATGATGAAAACATACTTATTTGTATGGGGAATATTCCCATCATGTCGACCCTATGTATCACATTTTTCAGAAAATTAATACCGAAAATATTATTTGTCGGTAATTTTATACCGAAAAAAGCGGTGAAATTTATGGGCTGTTTATCTTATAAGTAGTTGTTTTTATATGATTTATTAAAAAGTTATGATTTTTATTTTCCATGGCACAATAGATGCTGAAGGGGGGGGTGAAGTCCAATTCGGGCTGAACGTCTAAAAAAGGATCTTAAGATGAACAGGGAAAAGATTGGAAAGACAAACCACAAGGCCCCCAGATTCAAGGATTACAGTGACGACTCTCTGGGGTGGGAAGAACGGCTGAATATGAAAAAAAACCGTAAGAAAAGAAAATCCAAACGAAAAGATTTTGAGTTTAAGAACGAATATTAACCCCATCAGGGAAAGGAAACAAATAAAAATGAATACATCTGCTGCAACGGCTTTAAAAATTGACCCTTCAAATTTTCAGAATAGCGCGCCGGATGTCTGGGGGATTGCTTCTGCCATTGACATATACGAGTGCGATCCTGAAAAAATCAGAGATGCCGAGTTCATCAAACAATTTGTCGTGGAATTGTGTGATCTCATTGAGATGAAACGTTTTGGGGAAACCCAGGTTGTCCATTTTGGCGAGGATGAAAAAGTGGCCGGCTTTTCCATGATTCAGCTCATTGAAACCTCTCTGATTTCGGGTCATTTTGCCAACCTGACCAATGCGGTCTACCTGGATGTATTCAGCTGTAAAGCCTATGATCCCGCAGTAGTCCGGGAATTTTCCCAAAAAGCCTTTGGCGGGGCCTGGTCCCATATCAATGTCACCTACCGGAAGTAAGGTGGAATATGAAACTTAAGATCTATACCGATATCCGGGACTGCCAAACCCTGTGGGAGAGGCTCTGGCCGGAAAAAGAACTCTTTGACCTCTGGCAGGTCAGGGCCTGCTTCCATGAGCAGTTTCAGCGGCCGCTCAGATTTCATACGGTTGAATCCGACGGCCGGGTCCTGGGATTTTTGCCCTTAAGCTGGTGCGAAGAGTCAAACCAGTATGTTATTTTTCCGGGAGAAACCTGGCATGGCAAGACCTGGATAGAGCAAAACCGGATCATTGCCCGGGACAAAGAGATCTTCGAGATGCTGATCCAGGCCGTGCCGGGACCGGTTCATCTAAGGTATCTGAGCCCAAGCCCGTTACTGGATACCCTGGGCCGGGCAACCGAGGACGAAAAGGGATACCTGTTTTATCCGGGCATCTTCAATTATAATTTTGAAAATTACTGGCTGGGGTTTTCCGGCAAATCCAGAAAAAACATTAAAAAAGAGATGGCCGCCCTTGAGGCCCTTAAGGTGAGTTTCAGGATCAATGAACTGGCGGATCTTGAAGACCTGTTCCGCCTGAACACCACCTCTTTTGTGGCCAATTCCTATTTTCATGACCCGCGGTTTCATGGGGCATTCCAGCGGCTTGCCGTGCTGCTCAAAGAAATGGGTTGCCTGAGAATGACGGCCATCCGCATTGGCGGCCAGACAGCGGCAGTGGATATGGGCGCGGTGTTCAACAATACCTACACCCTCCTGGCAGGGGGCACCAGCCCCTGTTTTAAAGGGGTCGCAAAGCTGATTAACCTTCATCACATCGAGTGGGCCTGTAAAAACCAAATCGGCACAGTGGATTTCCTTTGTGGCGATTTTAACTGGAAAGAACGGTTTCATCTTACCCCGAGACCCTTGTTTCTCATCGACGGCCAGGGCCCGGCCTGCCCGGTGCAAAATTTAATAGATCCCAAAGACTTTTATATCCGGGAAGCCGGGAACCAAACGGTTTCAGGTCCGGCACACGGCCATGAAGAACGCATCTGCGCGTAGCAAGGATCAAGTGCTGGTTGTCGGCACAACACCGGATTATATTCACTTTATACGGGAGAATTATCCCGGCAGGGCCCTGTTCCTGACAGACCCAAAGGCCAGGCGCGGTGCCGCCGAGCCTGCCCCTTGTGCCGGTGAAGAGATCCTGGTGGGGCTATATAATGAACAAGTCGTCTTGAAGGTCCTTTCCTCGCATTTGAGAACCCACGGGATAAAGATTTCCGGGGTGGCCTGTTTTGACTGTGAGGCCTTGGAGCTGGCTGCTGTGATCGCATCAGAGTTTGGCCTGGGCTTTGTGAGCGTCGAAGCGGTCCGCAACTGCCGGGACAAGTTTGTGTGCAAACAGATCTGGCAGGAAAATCAGATCCCGTGCCCTGAAATCCAGCCGGTGAATACCCTGGAACAGGCCCAGGCGTTTCTTAGGGAATGTCCCCGCGGGATTGTCCTCAAGCCCTTTTACGGCAGCGGCAGTGAGCTGGTGTTCCGATGCAAAACAGCAACAGACTGTGAAACCTCGTTTAACACCATCCGGGAAGGGCTTGGCAAAAGAAAGTCCCACCCGCTGTTTAAAAAACAATCTTCAACCCGGTTTCTCATGCTGGCCGAGGAATTTGCAGAAGGCCCCGAGTACAGCTGTGACATGTTCATCGACAACGGCGCGGTTAGAATGATTCGCCTGGCCAAAAAAATAAAGCTGCCATACCAGCCCTTTGGCACCATTGCCGGATATATCCTGCCGGCCAGACTGCCCGAAGGCATGGATGGCGGCCAGTTTGAAGCCATGCTGCTGAAGAGCGCCCGGGTTCTCGGGGTCAACAAAGGGATTTGTATGGTGGATTTTGTGGTTAATGATCTCGAGGCAAAGCTCATTGAGCTGACCCCCCGCCCGGGCGGGGACTGTCTGCCCGAGCTCATGAGGACGGCCGGGAACCTGGATATGATCGGGTTAACCCTGGATTTCGCACAGAAAAGGCCCATCAATTTAAATGATACCAAAGGTTTCCCCGTTCATATCGGGTTAAGAATCCATGCCCATAAAGCCGGGGTTTTAAAATCCTTTAACATGGATGAACTGGCATCTGACAGCCGGATTAAACGAATCAATATTACCCGGAAACCCGGCCATCGGATTACCATGCCGCCGGAGGATTATGACTCCTGGCTTCTTGGCCACATGATTATCAAGCCTGAAAAGTCCAGCCATCTGGAGTCCCAGAGCCTTTTGATCGGCAAGCGTTTGAAAGTGGAGATCGCGTCATGACCCCGGCCTGTGAAAGCACGGTATTGTCTAAACCTTATTTAAACGACTTTATTGACGGGTTTCTGGCAAGGCGGCAGCTTTTCTGCCGCCTGACGGAACAATTCGGCTCTCCCCTTTATGTACTGGAAACCCCGGTGCTTCAACGCCGGGCCCAGCAGTTTAAAACTGCCATGAGCAGCCGGCTGCCGGACTGCGGGTTTTATTTTGCCGTGAAAAGCAACGCCATGCCCGAGATTTCCAGGGGCCTGCTGGGCCAGGGCTTTGGACTGGATGTTTCCAGCGGGGTGGAACTATCCCTGGCGCTTGGTCTTGGCGCTAAGGCCATTGTATTTTCCGGCCCGGGAAAAACCCGGGCCGAACTTGAACAGGCCGTGGACCATGCCGACAAGGTAACGGTGCTGCTGGACAGTGAAGGTGAGCTTGGCCGGCTAAACGCCGTTGCCAAAGAAAAAAACAAACCGGTTCATGTGGGGCTGCGGCTGAACACCAACCCTGAGGGGGTGTGGAGAAAATTCGGTATCCTTTTGGAGGAGCTTGGGCCGTTATACGATCAGATCAGGGATTCCGATTACCTTAAGTTTTCTGGATTGCAGTTTCACTCTTCATGGAACCTGGGCCCGGAACGGCAGACAGCGTTTATCAAACAGCTTGGCGAGCATTTGAAAGCCATGCCGGACCGCTTTTTTGAGGATTTGAATTTCATTGATATCGGCGGGGGATACTGGCCTTCCCAGGGGGAGTGGCTGGTTTCTGAAAACCCGCTGGTTCACACCCATATCCAGGCGGCATCCATTGAGATATTTGCCGACTGCCTGGCCTCGGCTTTAACGGCGCATATTTTCCCCTTGAAGCCCTGCCGGATCTGTTTTGAGCCCGGCCGCTGGATCTGCAATGATGCCATGCATATCCTCATTACCGTGGTGGACTGCAAAACCAAAGATCTGGTGATCACAGACGCCGGGACCAATGCCATCGGCTGGGAGCGCTTTGAAACCGACTATTTCCCGGTGATCAACCTGACAAGGGCCAGTCTTGAGGAAAAACCCTGCCAGATCTTAGGGTCATTGTGTACCCCCCATGATGTCTGGGGCCAGGCCTATTTTGGAAAAGAAATTTTAGAGGGGGATGTGCTGATGATCCCCACCCAGGGCGCCTATACCTACAGTTTAAGGCAAAATTTTATCAAACCGTTGCCTCACATTGTTGTGGTTGATGAGAACAATCCCCCCTTTTGTATAACAGCCACGGGCTGATTTGGTTATCCAACCAAGATCCGCCCACAACAAATAATGAAAGTCCTCTCAAGATGTTAGTGAGACTTTTATATAAAATTAGTGTCTGAACGAAAATCCGTGTTTGGGCGAAAGGTTGCTTAAGATGCAAGGCGTAACCAAAGGTCAGAAACCAGAAAAATTTGCAACTGGAGCAACCATAAGGGTTGTGAGGATTGCAAATTTTTTTTGCAACACGGCAGATGGGTGACCTTTCATTCAAACACTAAATTAAAGGAGCAAGCCATGAGTTATGATTTCTGCTTAAGCTGCGGTGTTCTGCTGGCACCCGGGGTTGTTCAATGTCCGGTGTGCGGCTTTGACAACGCATTTGATGAACAAGAGGACCCCGTCATTGATGACCGGTTTATTCATCATTTTAATGATGAGTTTATCCTGGACGGTGATTATCCGGATTGATCAGAACAACCATTTGAAACCATAAGAAAAAGGGTATCATCATGGAAGAACAACAATTGAATTGGTTCAAGGAGATCCTTGAGCGGCAACTTGAAATCCTGCTGGTTCAATCCGGACATGCGGTTTCAGAGCTGCTGTCCGAAAATTCCCGGGAAATTGACGATTTCGATCAGGTGCTTGTTGCCGCAGACCGGGCGTTGAAGCTGCGGATCAAGTCCAGAGAGAGCCATTTGATTAAAAAAATCGTAAAGGCCCTTAAAAGTATTGAAGACAAGACCTTCGGCACCTGTGAAATATGCGGGGATGAGATCGGCATCCGAAGGCTTGAAGCCAGGCCGGTGGCCACCAAATGTATCCGCTGCAAGACAGAAGAAGAACGGCTTGAACGGCTGGCCGGGTGAGATGTATGTAAAACATCTCGTTGCCTGACGGTAATGATAAAAAAGGCCCTGGTTTTCCAGGGCCTTTTTGTTACATCTTGTATCCGATAGTTCTCAAAAAGCCTTTCCGCCGTTTGATATCTTCTTCATTTTCAATGCCTTTGGGAGAGAATCCGTCAATAATGCCAAGGACCCCCCGCCCCTGTTCGGTTTCCGCGATGATGACCTGGACCGGGTTGGCCGTGGCGCAGTGGATCCGGCAGACTTCAGGCACGTTCTGGATGGTGTTCAGGATGTTGATGGGAAACATATCTTTCATGAAAATGATAAACGAGTGGCCGGCACCAATCTCCCAGGCATTTTTTCTGGCCAGTTCAATCAGGGCCTCGTCAGTGCCGCTGTAGCGCACCAGCTGTTCAATAGACGCCTCGCAGAAAGCCACGCCGAATTTGGCATTGGGCACGGTGTTGACAATGGCTTCGTGGATATCTTCTATGGTTTTGATAAAATGGGAATGGCCAAAGATCATGTTCAGCTCATCCGGATTTTCAATGGTTACGGTTTTCAGTTCCATGGGACGCTCCTTTCTTGGTTAAGGTTGGTGCCGGGCAGGGCATATCTGTTATGGCAAGTTTTCTTTGTATACAACAAATATTGAAACCTATCCAACGATTTGCTGTTATTGAGGTCAGCTTTTTATCAGCAGCTCCGTGTTGAAGGGCAGCCGGGTAAGCCGTATGCCTGTTGCGCTGAATACGGCATTGGCCACAGCAGGTGCCACCGACGGGAACACCGGTTCACCAATACCGCCGGCCTTAAGGTTGCTGGGGACAATATGGACTTCTATTTCAGGGACATCGGACATGGTCAGCAGGGAATATTCATCAAAATTGGTAGTTTTGACGCCGCCGCCGGCAAACCGCACTTTTTCATAAAATGCAACGCTAAGCCCCATGATCACCCCGCCTTCGGCCTGGGCCCGGATGGCATCCGGATATACGGCGGTGCCGCAGTCTATGGCACAGACCATCTTATGGACGGTTATGCGTCCCTTTTTATCCACGGATACTTCGGCCATGTGCGCGGCATGGGACTCAAAACAGGAGGTGACGGCCACCCCTTTTGCCCGGCCCTCTGGCGCCGGGGTCTTCCAGCCGCCTTTTTTCGCTAACAGTGACAACAGCTTGTGGGGCCGGCTGTCCGGCTTCATGTGGTCAAGACGGAACTGGACCGGGTCTTTGCCGGCGGCGTGGGCCAGTTCATCCATGGCGGATTCAACGGCAAAGACATTGGTGGAAAAGCCCACGGACCGCCAGAATCCCACCCATATGGGCAGGTCTGCCATCACATATTCCACCAGAAGGTTGGGCAGATCATAGGGCATATCCCGGGTGCCGGATACCGCGTCCGGATCAATGCCGTCTTTGACAAAGTCCGGCATGACCCGGGTCATGACAGACTGGGCGGCCACCTTGTGGGACCAGGCCGTAATCCGGCCGTTTTTGTCCAGCCCGGCCCGGACCCTGGAACGGTTTGCCGGGCGGAAATAATCATTTTGGAAATCATCCTCACGGGTATTGACCACTTTGACCGGCCGCTTCAGCTCTTTGGAGAGCAGGACCGCATCCATCACCGGGTATACCTCGGCCCGCAGGCCAAACCCGCCGCCGGCCGGCAGGAGGTTGACCTCCACTTTCTCCGGCGGCAGGCCGGTCAGCTTTGCCCCGGTCATCTGAAAGGCGGTGGCCCCCTGGGTCGGGGCCCAGATCCGGCACCGGTTAGTTTCCACAAATGCCGTACAATTGATGGGCTCTGCCGGTGAATGGGAAACATAATGGGTTTTGTAAATCCGGTCCAGGGTCTTTGATGCCGTTTTAAGGGCTTTGGGTGCATCCCCCTTGTTTAAGGCTACCGCCCCCTGTTTATCCAGATATGCATCATAGGCCCGGTCAATGGCCTCATCGCTTAGATCCGGCATCACGGCACCGGACCATTTGACTTGAAGTGCATCCCGGCCGCTGATGGCCGCCCATGTGGTGGTTGCACAGACCGCAATCCGGTCATCAAAGGCAACCACCTTTACCACCCCTTTGACCGCCATGGCGGCATCGGTATTAAAAGATACCGGCTTAGCGCCGTATGAAGGGGTCCGGGCCACCACCGCAATGCACATATCCGGCAGGGTGAAATCAAAGCCAAACACGGTTTTGCCGTTCACCTTGTCCGGGATATCCAGCCGCCTTTTTTCTGACCCGATAATGGTGTATTCTTCCGGGGTCTTAAATGGCGGGGGGGCCGGCACCGGAAGTTTGCCCGCGGCCTGGGCCAGGCTGCCGTAATCCAGGGACCGGCCGTCCGGACAGGTGACCCTTCCGGAGGCGGTAGAACATTTTTCAACCGGGATCCCCCATTGACCTGCCGCTGCCTGCCTAAGCATCTGTCTTGCGGCGGCCCCGACCCTTCGCAGCATATCCCAGCGATGGCGGATGCTGGTGCTCCCGCCGGTTATCTGGGCATGCCACACCGGATCTTTAAATGCTTCTCCGGCCGGTGCCGGCTTTACACGGACCGTTTCCCAGGCCGCATCAAGTTCATCGGCAATGATCATGGGGATGCCGGTATGGGTCCCCTGACCGAGATTGGTCTGGCCAACCCAGACGGTGATCCGGTTATCCGTGGCGATTTCCAGAAATGCGTGGGGCTTAAAAGAGGGATCTGCCATGGCCTGGGCAGACCAGTTCAACAGGGTTATGTGATCGGACAATGCACTGACGGCAATCACCAGGCTGGTGTTCTTTAAAAAAGATCTTCTCGAGATTTTGGTTTTCATGGCTTATCCTCCCTGTTGCCCGTTATCTGGGCCGCAAGCACCATGGCCTCTTTTATCCTGGGATGGGTCCCGCAACGGCAGATCACGTTATCCATGGCCTCATTAATCTGGGCTTTGGAAGGATTTTTTACCGTTGAAAGAAAATCAGCTGCCTGGAGCATGATGCCGGGCTGGCAGTAGCCGCACTGGGGTACCTGTTTTTCAGTCCAGGCCACCTTGACCGGGTGATCTTCGGCAAGCCCCTCAATGGTGGTAATCTCACTTTCCGCCGCGTCTGCCACATCCATCACACAGGACCGCCGGGCTGTGCCGTCAATGAGGACCGTACACATGCCGCATTCGGCAATGCCGCAGGTGTATTTCACGCTGGTAAACCCTAAGGTGTCCCGCAGCACCCATAAAAGCGGGGTGCCGGGTTCGGCATCTACCGTCATGGTTTTTCCGTTAACCTTCAATGAAATCATTGATCATTCCCCCCTTTGGCTATCTGTTAAAGAAAAATGACGGTACCATTGCATGAACAGCCCGCCGGCCTTAAGTTGAAAATGGAACAGAATTGTTTAATCTGAGATGAAGGCCAGTTTACCACCGGCAAAACATCATTGCCACTTATTTTCATCCTAAAAACAATCTGCTAATAAATTTATGCCGATTTCGTCTGGAATAATAACCTTAACTCCAATATGATACAGGGATTTAGGCTGAAGGCTGAAGGGATTTAAGGTCGCGCATCCCTTCAGCCTAACCACCTTCAGCCTAAGTACCTTTTTTACGGCCTTGAAAACAGGCTTGCCTTCTTTTAAGCTATGGGTTGCAATATTAGCCTTTAACCTTAAGGAGATCAAAAATGACAGATAAAACAGCGGTGCTGGCAGTGGATGTCCAGGGGGATTTTACCCAGTTAAAACAAGGCGCCCTCGCCGTTGAGGGAACCGGGAAGGCGTATCTGGATGAGGTTGTGGCTTGCGTTGAAAAATTCAAAAAGGCCGGATACCCCGTCATTGCAACCCAGGACTGGCACCCCGGGGACCATATTTCCTTTTATACCAATACACCCGGGGCAGCCGTGTTAGATGTCCTGGATATTGACGGCAGATCCCAGGTGTTGTGGCCCCCCCATTGTATCCAGGAAAGCGAAAATGCCGGTATTCTGATGGATGGTGCCCTGGTTGACCAGGTCATTCAAAAGGGAACCCACCCCAAATACGATTCCTACTCCGGTTTTTTTGATGACGGCGGGGAACCCACGGGTTTGGAAGCCGCCCTTAAAGAAAGGGGAATTGAGACCATCGTGGTTTTTGGCCTGGCAACGGATTACTGTGTTAAAGCCACGGCCATGGATGGGTTGGGTCTCGGATTTAAGGTGGTGCTGGTGTCAGATCTATGCCGGGCCGTTTCAGAAGATACCGGTAAAGCGGCTTTGGAACAGATGGCCAAAGCCGGTGTCCGCATTCTCCCCCGGCTGCCTGAAAATTTATCACAGATCTGAATCCTTCCGTTCTTGTTTGGTTGCATTGCCCCCGTCTTTTCTGGTATATCAGACGGAATATATTTCTCCGGGGCGGTCCGGTTTATCAAACTGCAGCGTCGGAAAGCCTTGCCGGAGAGAGTATACCAAATGATATGGTGAGTTTGATGCGCCGGGCATCCGGGCAGAACAAAGGAGTTCACATGGGAAGATGCATAACCACATACAGATGTAAATACTGGGTTGCCGGTCTTCTTGGGTTAATGCTGGTCCTGGCCTGGCCGGTTTTGGGTCTGGCCGAAGAAAGGGTTGCCATTAAAGCGGCCATCGCGAACATCAGGTCCGGCCCCGGGACCAATTATGAAGTCCTATGGCAGGTGGAACAATACCATCCTTTTCTGGAGGTTAAAAAATCCGGAAAATGGATTAAGGTCAAAGATTTTGAAGGGGATGCGGCCTGGATACATGAATCCCTTGTGGACAAAATCGAAAGCGTAATTACCAAAAAGGCCAAGTCCAATGTCCGGTCCGAACCCTCAACCAAGTCCCGTATTCTGTTTACGGTTGAGCGGGGTGTCCCGTTTAAGGTCCTCAAACGGCAGGGCGACTGGATTCAGATAGAGCATGCAGATGGAGAAAAGGGGTGGATTTACAAAAGCCTTGTCTGGTGATTTAAAACAAAAGTAAGTACTTAAAAAACCATAAATTTGACTTAACAACAATTGTAAAGGTGGGGCATGGCAGAGCAGCGGGTTTCAAACGAGAGAAAAAGAGAGTTGGAGCAGATAGACCCTTTCCAGGAAAACGTGTTAAAAACGGCGGCCTGGGCAAAGGCCCATAAAAAACCGATTTTGATCGGCATAGCGGCAGTGGTTGCCGTTATCGCGATATTTTCCGGTATTATGGCCAGTTTAAAAAATTCGGAAAACACGGCCTCGGAACTGGTTGCCCAGGCCATTTCCAAATATGTGACCGAGGCCGGCAAAGACCAGAAAAAAGGATATGAGGCGGTTAAAGACGACTTTAACACCATTTTTGAAGATTACGCCAACACCAGTGCCGGAAAGACGGCCAGGGTTCAGTTCGCAAAAATTTGTTATGATGCGCAAGATTATGATACGGCCTTTGCCATGTACAGCCATGCCTATGATATCTTTAAAAAAGATAAAGGCCTGAAAAATTTTTTGCTGACAGCCATGGGCAACGTCTGTCTGGCCAAGAAAGAGACGGAGAAGGCGCAGTCTTATTTTTCCAAAGTGGAAAAGTCTGATTCAGATCTTTCCAAAGACGGGGCACTGTTCGCTTTGGCCGGCCTTTACGAGGCAGAGAATAAATCTGATCTGAGCCAGAACCTGTATGAAAAGATTGCTTCCGATTACAAGGACTCTATTTATGGGCAGATAGCAAAAAACAAATCGGCGGCCCGATAACCGTCCGTAAAGATTTCCTGTAAAACTGAAAAAGGCTGTAAGCTTTACGCTTACAGCCTTTTCCAGAAAAGGAAAAAAAGATGAAAAAACTAACCGAGGTCAGTTGAAAATTATATAATGCAAAAGCCCTGCCATTGATCAAAATAAAACTTCATTTTCCCTCTTTTCCTTTTTAACAGCCCGCCGGTCAACGATTTTCTCGTTTTAAAAATTTTTACGCCCTTTATTGGGGACCAGTTTGCAGCCCTGAATGGGGGAGGTAACAGTTCAAAAATTTGAACACTTCCATATCCGTGGCGGGGCGGATTATAGTTAAGTATAAGAGATAATAAGGTTTTATTCAGAGTTCAAAATTTTGAACTTTTTTGAATGGGATTTGGATTGGCTTTTATTTCAATGTGTTGGGGAAGTTTAAAATTTTGAACCCCATGTCCTCTCAAACCCTATTTATCAAGGTCATATTTTTTGAGCTTCTGGTTCAGCCCGCTTTTCCCAATCCCCAAAATCCGGGCGGCCTTTGTCTGAACATTGCCTGACATTTCCATGGCCCGCTGGATCATCCATTTTTCAACGGCGGCAAGGGTCTCAGACAGGCCTGATTCCTGGGATATCCCTTCCAGGCTGAAACCCGGGGCGCAGCTTTCACGGATCTGAGGGGGCAGATCCGTTAAGGAGATCATATCCCCGGTGGAGAGGATGGCCGACCGTTCAATGACATTTTCAAGCTCCCGGACATTGCCGTTCCAGGAATGGTCATACAGTACCTGAATGGCCTCTTTGTTTATCCCCTTAATGGGCCGGTTGGCGGATTCCGGGCCATGGGTGTACTTTTCGATAAAATGATTGATCAGCAGAGGGATGTCCTCTCTTCGTTCCCGCAGCGGGGGAAGGACGGCCTTGACCACATTGAGACGGTAATACAGGTCTTCCCTGAAATTTCCTTTTTGAACCTCTTGTTCAAGGGTTTTATTGGTGGCGGCAATGAGCCTGAAATCAACCCGGATGGGCTCGGTCCCGCCCACCCGCTCAACCGTTTTTTCCTGGAGAACCCTGAGCAGCTTGACCTGCAGCGGCATGGGCAGTTCGCCGATTTCGTCTAAAAACAGGGTTCCGCCGTGAGCCAGCTCAAACCGCCCTTTTTTCATGTTGGCCGCGCCCGTGAACGCCCCTTTTTCATGGCCGAACAGTTCGCTTTCAAGAAGGGATTCGGCAAAAGCCGAACAGTTCACCGCCACAAGGGGGGCTTTGCTTCTGGCGCTGTTGTAATGGATGGATTTGGCCACAAGCTCCTTGCCTGTCCCGCTCTCCCCCTCAATCAGCACTGAGGCATTGGTGGGGGCCACCTTCTTGATGGTTTCATACAACTCCTGCATGGGCTTGCTTTTTCCGATGATATGATCGAACTGGTACCGGCTGTGCATGGCATCCCTTAGCAGGTTGTTTTCTTCAACGATCTTATACAGGGCCAGGGCCTTGGCAATATGGGCAATCAGGGCTTCGTTTTCAAAGGGTTTTTGAATAAAGGTGTGGGCCCCCTTGTGCATGGCTTCAACCGCTTTTTCAACACTGCCGTGAGCCGTCATGACGATGACCGGCAGATCCGGTTTCAATTTTTTGGCCTTTTCAAGCAGGTCAATGCCGCTCATCCCGGGCATTTTAACGTCGGTGAGAACCAGGTCAATGAGCTGGGTATTTAATATATCCAAGGCTTCCATACCGCTTGAGGCAGTCAAAGATGCATACCCCTCCTCTTCAAGAACTTCGCTTAGAATCAGGGGGTAATGTTTTTCATCGTCAACAATTAATATGGTTTCCATTCAAACTCCTGAATCGGTAGAAAAATTTCAAAAACCGCGCCTGAAGGAACGGCATTGGACACCTCAATCCGGCCATAATGGGCTTCAATAATATTTTTAACGATCCCTAAACCAAGGCCGGTGCCGGTGTCCTTGGAGGTATAGAAAGGGGTCCAGATTTTTTTTAACAGGTCCGGGTCTATTCCGTCTCCGTTGTCGGCAAAGCAGATGTGGATCTGTTCGTCCTTAACACCGGTTGAAATGGTAATGGTTCCGTTTCCCTTTACCGCCTGGAAGGCGTTGAGCAGGATGTTTAAAAACGCCTGGTAGAGCATGGGCGGATCTGCCGGAATTTCAGGGATATCCGGGTTAAGCATCTGGATAATTTCAATGCCGGATCCCTCCATCCGGGGGGAAAGAAAGGTAAGGTTTTTCTCAATCACATCATTGATCTGGCAGGGCCTTAAATCTGGTTTCCTAGGTCTTGCAAAATCAAGGAAATCCGTGATGATATTGTCCAGTCGGGTGGATTCCTCCACAATAATGTCCGGGATATTGCTGTTGACTTCCAGACGGTCTAATTTCTTTTTTAAAAGCTGGGCACTGCTTTTAATGATCCCCAAAGGATTTCTGATTTCATGTGATACGCCGGCGGTCATTTCTCCGATAGCGGACAGGTGTTCTGCCTGCCGGAGTTTCTCCTCAAGTTTTAGCCGTTCTTCCGCCCGCTGTTCAAGGGTTTTTTCTCCCTGTTTGACAATGTATCTTAAAATGAGAAATAAAATCGCCATTACCCCGGCGCAGGAGGCCACAATCAATCCCTGTAGTTTGAACACCTGCTGGTAATCATGGGATATATCCCGGACGATTTCAATGACGCCGATAACGGTCCGGTTATCTGATTTGGAAAGCAGAATTTCCTGCATGAGGGGAGCAAAGGTGACAATTTTGGTTTCCTGGGGATACCAGAACAAGAGTTCAAGAAAACTGCCTTTCTGGATCAGCTTTGAAGAGGCTTCTTTGTTCATGGCTTTTTGATAGTAGACCCCACCGGCATCTGTTTTACCGATTTTGGACTCATCAAAGCTGTATCCAATGACATTATCGGTACCATATATATTGACCATGTCTACATGAAAACTGTGGAGCGTGGATTTAATCACCGCATCCAACAGCCTGCTCTGCTCTTTTTCCCTTAATTTGATTTCACCCTTACGCAGGGCCACCGGGGCAATAAATCTTAAAAAGATCTGATGGTTAAGGTTTTCAACCAGGAGCATGTTATACTCTTTGCTCTTTTCTAAGAGAATATTTCTTACCCAGTGGGCATTTAAAGCGGCAATAATTATGGTGGCCGTCAGCATGACGATCATGCTGGAGAAAGTAAATGCCTTGACCAGTATAAATGGTCTTGTCCCTTGTGCGGCGGGGGTGGGGGAATACCTTTTTTTCATGGTTGGTCCATATCCGGTTGATCCGTATGGGGATTAAAAACTGCTTTTTTTTTGCTCTTCATAGTCATAACTGGCGATAATCCTTGACTTTAGAGCCGTATAGTACCAAAATAAGAAAAAAATTGGTATGATTTATTCTTATCTTACCAGAGTAAAAAGATATTATGTTCTGTTCATATCGGCCCAAATGCCGGCCCCCAAGGATGGTAATTTATGAGATTCAGTGGAAATAAGCATCTTGTCGGCCTGGACATCGGTTCAACCTTTATCAAGGTGGCTGAACTCAAAATTTCTAAAAAGAGAACAAGTCTTAAGAAATTCGGCCTGGCAAGAATTCCTCATGGTGCCATTATAGAAGACCGGATCAAAGATAAGGATACGGTTGCCGGCATCATCAAAAAACTGTTTAAAGATCATAAAATAAAAGAAAAGAACGTGGCCATATCCACGGGCGGGCATTCTGTGGTGATCAAGACCATCAGCACGGCCAAGGTGCCGGCCAAGGAACTTCACAAAACCATATTTTCCGAAGCCGAACAGTATATCCCCTATGATGTGGAAGACGTCAATATCGACTACCAGATTCTCGGGGACAGTGAATATTCATCGGAACAGATGAATGTCCTTCTGGTGGCGGCCAAAAAAGATCTGGTGGCCGAATATATTGACCTGATTCAAACGGCCGGCCTGAACCCCAAAATCATTGATGTGGATACTTTTGCCCTTCAAAATGTTTACGAAACCCTTCCCGGGCTTTCTCCGGACACGGTGGCCCTGCTGGTGGATGTGGGAGCCTCCAAGACCTCTTTGAATATTCTTAAAGGCAGCAATTCGCTGATGATGCGGGACGCGGTGTCGGGAACCAACCAGATTCTTGAGGCCTTGTCTGACAGGCTCGGGATCGGGATTGAAGAGGCCGAAACCCTTTTTAGAGGAAAAAAAGAGGAAGCCCTGATCCGGGAGGTTTCAGATCAGGTGTCCAGTGCCTGGTGTTCACAGATCTGTGAGGTGGTCAACAGTTTTCGCTCTAACGCCAGTGAAAAGGGGCTTTCAAAAGTGCTGCTCAGCGGGGGAGGGGCGTCTGTCAGAGGGTTTGCCCAGAAACTTCAATCTGAGATTGATGCGGCTGTCAGCATTATGGAGCCTTTCAGCGGACTGGAAATAGACGAGAAAATGTTTCCGGCTTCCCAAATCAGAGAACTTGGCCCCCAGGCACCCATTGCGTTGGGACTGGCCATGAGACGGGTGGATGACAAATGATACGAGTCAATCTGTTACCTTTCAGGCTTGAGCGCAAAAAGGAAAATATCCGCCGCCAGGTGTCCGTATTTTTTCTGGTGATTGTCTTTTCACTGCTGCTGTTAACCTGGTATACCCTTGGCCTTGGCAAAAAAATTGAACAAACCCGGCTGGATATTGAAGCGGTTAACCGGCAGATTGCCCTTTACAAGGGGAAGGCAGACCGGGTGGCCCAAATCAAAAAAGACCTGGAAGTTCTCAGGAATAAACTTGCGATCGTTGACTCCCTGAAGAACAAACGAAACGAACACTTTGATCTGGTCGCGGAACTGCCCGGCCGGCTGGTGCCTGAAAAGATGTGGATTGAAGCCTTGAAAGCAGACAGCACAAAGGTTGAGATCAAAGGGGTGGCCTTTGACAATCCCACCATTGCCGAGTTTATGAAAAATCTTGAGGCCTTAGGCTGGTTTACCCAGGTTGACCTGAAGCAATCCGTGGTCAGAAAGCTTAACGACGGCCATATGCTCAAGGCATTTGAACTGTCCTGCATGAAGCCGGTTACCCCGGAACCTGAAGAAACCGATAAGAAAAAGAAAAAAGGTAAATAATGGCGCAAAAAGCAACTGAGACGTTAAAGACCCGGGTTGCCCAGGCATTTGAAAGGGTTGGCCGGTTAACCCAGAAACAGCGCCTTTTAATCTGTGCCGGTGTTTTCCTGGCCATAGGCGGCGGCTATTATTATCTGGTTTATAGCCCTAAGGTTCAGCAGTTAAGCCAGCTGACCGAAGACCATGAACGGGTGGCCAAGAATCTGGATGTTTATAAGGCCAGGGCAAAGGCTTTGCCCAAATGGGAAAAGGAAATGCAGGCGGTTGAACAGGAGTTCAATTTTGCCATGGAGGCCCTTCCGGACAAGCGGGAAATTCCCGCCATGCTTACCGGGATTTCCCAGGCCGGAAGCATGGCCGGGCTCGATTTCCTCCTTTTTCAGCCCACAGCCGAAGTGAACAAGGAATTTTATAAAGAGATCCCCTTGTCCATGAAAGTGGAGGGGGGGTATCACCAGATGGCCGATTTTTTCTTCCGGATTGCCCATATGGGCCGGATTATCAATATCAATGACCTGGATATGGTCCGGCCCCAAAAGGGAGAGGGTGACATTCAAATGAGTTGTACAGCGGTCACCTATATGTTTGTAGAGCCTCAAGATGAGGGCAAGGATAAAGACAAGGGCAGCAAAAAGGGCCATAAAAAGGGATAGCCCTAGTATTTAAGATCATATATTAGGAACTGGCATGGGAACAGGTATGAGAATTAAAAAAATATCAGCTGTGATGGTTGTTCTGGCCGTATGTTGTGCTGCGGTTTTATGTTCATGCCAGGAAGAAACAACGGCCCAAAATCAGCCGGCCACCCCTGAGGTGGTGTCGGCTGCCATCCCAAAGCAGCCGGCCGCTCCTGAAAAAATAGAACTGCCGCCCCCTGAAAAGATACCGCCTTTGGCGCCTGGCCGGGATGTGGAAAGTGCTGTGGGCCAACCCCCGCCCCCCCAGTTGGATCCAGACCAGAAAGAGCTTGTGGCCAATCTGATCATGGGCCAGGGCAAAAAATATGAGCCAAAGGTGAAAACCGACCCCTTTGCCCCCCTGGTGCAGGAAGAACCTTTGGACGGCACCGGCCGAAAGGTTGAGATAAGGGCCCCGTCCCGTCCCTTGACCCCGTTGGAAAAAATGGAGTTAAGCCAGCTTAAGCTTGTGGCGGTCCTTGAAACGAACCACCAGAAACTGGCCATGGTCGAGGAATCCTCAGGCAAAGGGTATGAGGTCAAGGTGGGAACCTATATCGGAAAAAACTCAGGCAAGGTGACACAGATTAAATCCGGCAGCATTGTCATAAAAGAAGTGATTAGAGATTATAAAGGAAAGCCGAAAGAGCGTTTCCAGGAAATGAAACTTCACAAAGAAGATGGGGAATAATATGCCTTTTTTTCAGTTTAACATGATTATTTCCAGGATGATAATGGGAGGCCTCATTATCGTTTCATCCCTGATTTGCGGCTGTGTTTCCCAAAACGGCCAGACCGCGTCCATGGAAGATCAGCCGGCCGTGGTTGAATCAACAGAGGCTGCCGGCGGCAAAACCGTGGCAGCCACCGGTGATGACGCGGCCGGACAGGGCATGATTACAGCGGTTGATGCCAGGGAAACCGATACCGGGGTTGAAGTGTTGATTCAGGGGGACGCCTCCCTGAAGCGGTATACCACCATTAAGCAGGCATTTCCCTTTGGCGTTGCCGTGTACCTGTCTGAAACCGGTATTTCAGAAGGGCTGGCCCCGAATTCCTCAGGGGTTGATATGGTCCAGGACATCAAGGTGGGATACGCAGATCAGGCCAACACCACGGCCAAGGTGGAAATCCTGCTAAAACAGGATGTTTCCTATACGGTTGAACAGGATGACAGTTTGTTGAAGCTGGATTTTACCGGGGAACAGGATCGCAGCCAGGTGCTCTCCCTGACCGGGAACTCAGGCCAGTCCCCTAAGACCGCTCAATTTGTTTCAGAAACAACCGGTTCCCAGACAGCCTTTTCCGGCGGCCAGGCCCGGTTAACGGATATTTCATTTGATACGGAGCAGACCGGAAGGTCCACCGTTTTTGTGGAAACCAGCAGCCCGGTAAGCTACGATCTCGTCGCCAAATCAGGCAACCTCTTGTCCCTTAACCTGTATGATACCCTTATCCCTGAAGTTCACCAGCGACCCCTGTCCACCCGTTATTTTGATTCAGCCGTTGAACAGATCCTTCCCGGACAGCTGAGCCCGGGCTCCAAAGACGGGGCCATTACCATTCAGGTCAGAGAGCAGGTGCCCTACCGGGTATTTCAGGAGCAAAACCGAATTTTTGTTGTGTTTGAGCCGTCTTCGGTCAGACCCCCGGCTTTCAGCAAAGCCAAGGTTGATTTGAATTCGGATGTTCCCGTACAGCAAGCGTCGTCGGGGCCGGCAAAAGACATTGATGACGGCCGGCAGCTGGCAAGTTCTTCAGAGGGGGACTCGGTAACGGAGGATATTGATTCCCTAACCGGTTCCGGAGAAAGGCAGTACACCGGAGAGAAAATCAAGCTGGATTTTTTTGATACAGATATCAGAAATGTATTTAAAATAATAAAAACGGTTTCAGGCTATAATTTTGCCATTGATAATGATGTCCGGGGAAGGGTGACCCTGAGCCTGGAAGATCCGGTTCCCTGGGATCAGGTTCTGGACCTGGTATTGAAAATGAATCAGCTGGGCAAGAAAAGAGAAGGAAACGTCTATCGAATCGCTACCCTGGAAACCATTAAGGATGAAGAAGAAAAATTACAGGCCGCCATTGATGCCCGGAAAAAATCCCTGGAAGATAAGAAAAGCCTTGAGCCCATTTATACCGAGTTCATCGCCATCAATTATGCCGATGCCCTGGAAATCAGCAAGCATATTTATCCTGTCTTAAGCAAGGACGAAGAAGATAAGGATGTCGACTGGAAAACAAAGCCTGAAATTACGGACCGGATCCGCGGGGCCATGACCATAGATACCAGAACCAATACCATCATCATTACCGATATCCGGGAAAAACTGGACCACGCCTATGAAATTATCAAACAGCTGGATCGGGTCACCCCGCAGATTATCATTGAAGCCAGGGTGGTTGAGGTTTCCAAGAGTTTTGTCAGAAGCCTTGGCATTGGATGGAATCTGTCCAATGCCTCGGGCACCACATCGGGGTTTGTGGATGACTTTGATCTTTCCTTGAACAGCTCCGGGGTTGCCGGGAAGTTTTCCTTTTTTAATATCGCGGGATCATCGGTGGCCGCCTTAAACGCCCAGTTAGAGGCCTCTGAGGAGCAGGGGGATATAAAGATAGTCTCCTCTCCCAGAATCTTAACCCTGGACAATAAAACCGCCTCCATCAAGCAGGGCGTGGAGTATGCCTATCTTGAGCGGGATGACTCCGGCGGATCATCTGTGGAGTATAAGGATATTGACCTTCTGTTGGAGGTCACCCCCCATGTGACGCCCGATGACCGGATTTCAATGAAGGTGACCCTGACCAAAAATGATGTGGCGGGCGTAGAGACCACCAGCGGGGCTCCCATCCTTTCCACCAATGAGGCCACCACCGAACTTCTGGTAAACAATAAGGATACCCTGGTTATCGGCGGGATTGTCAAAACAACGGAAAATAAGGAAGATCAGGGCCTGCCCTTCCTGACCGGCATCCCGGTTATAGGGACCCTTTTCGGAACTCAGACCAAAGAGAGCGACAGAAATGAACTGTTGATTTTCATGACCCCGACCATTGTCCAGCTCGAACAAAGGGAAAACCGGAAGATCAGAAGAGAAGCGGCCATCGATCCTTCGAGCCGTTAAATTATGGTACCATGAAGCATATGAAGAGCATTTAAAAAGGGCCTCTTCATGTGCTTCATGCCCTTCATGGATTTAAAAATCAGATCCATGGTATGCTCACCGGGATTCATTAAATAAACCCGGCTCAATTCGTGTCATAATTCTTTCAAGTTGAATTTATTTCAGTTCAGATATGTTTTGTTCGGCTTTTCTGGAGAGGATGGAATTTTTGGGCGCATACCGGCGGACCATTTTCCAGGACTCGATGGCCCGGGCGTTGTCGTTGTTCATTTCATAGGCCTGGGCCATGTCTGCATGAAGAATAAAACTTTCAGGAGACCGTTTTAGTACCACATTCAGATAGGACAGGGCGGTTTGGATCCGGCCGGCCTGAATATAGGTCTGGGAAAGACCATGGGAGGCCGTAATAAATCCCGGGAACAAATCAAGGGCCTTTCCAAAGTACAATTCCGCCTTTTGAAAATCCTTTTTCCCCAGATATGCCCAGCCAATGTTGGACAAGGGATAGTGGGGGGTGGGATAGAGAAGGTCGTCCAGCAGGCCGGTAAAGGTGGCAATGGCCAGGTCCCATTTTTCCCGGCGAAGGTACACGGCCCCTAAATTGTTGGTGGCTTCGGCATAACCGGGCTTAAGGTTCAGGGCTTTTTGAAAGGCGGATTCGGCTAAATCATCCCGTTTCTTCCCCATGTAGGCAAGACCTAAGCTGTTGTATAACAACGGGTCATCGGAGAGGCCTTTTTGGGCCTCTAACAGCCGGGAAAGCGCGGCGGTGTACTGGCCCTGGCTTAAGAAAATATCCCCTTCGGTTTTTAATGCCTGGGCCACATTGGCCTGGATTGACCGGTCAGTTGAACTGACGCAGGCAGATAAGATCAGTGTTGAAAGAAGCAGGGTTAAGATTCTGGTCATGGAAGGCTCCCGGGGCTGGCATTGACCTGGATCAGGGTGACGGCTTCCTGGGATAGGAAGTCTGTTGCCCGGGGATCAAGGGGTTTCCAGGATACGAAAATTTTTTTGGTTTGGCCCATGGCATAGATACCGGGAATGGTTTTGACCACGCCTTTAAAGGTAAACGGCGGGTTTTCCCAGGTGGTGTATCCGAGCCTGGAAAACAGAAGCCGGCAGATTTCAGTTTCGCTCATTTGCGGCGAAATCAGCAGGACGTCAAATCCTTTTTCGGCCAAAGCATTCAGGGCAAGTCCGAAAAGTTTGCCGGAGTTGATCAGAAGATCCGGCTTGTCCGGTAAATCCACCCGGCCAAGTTCGGCCGACATCTCAAGGCTGCCGACCATAAAATCAATTTTTTCATTGGGGGTAAAATCAAGGCCCAGGCCTTTGAAAAAGGCAGTTAAAAAATGATCAACCTGAATCGGCCCCTTGGCCTTTTTTTCAGCTTCTATGTGATGGGATTCATGAATGGCCCGGTCAATCTCCATTGTCCTGAGATGATGCCAATAGGCCTTTATATTTTTCAGGACAAGGGGGTCAATGGGGGTTCCGCCGGGGAAAATTAAAATTTTATCCTCCGCCCCCCTTTCAATTACAGGCGTATGGGCCAGGTCAAGGGTAGCGTCTGGAAGGGCCTCTTTGCCCGGAAAGGTCATGGTCCCCTGGTTGATAAGGGTTCCATGAATCAGGTCGGCATACCGTTTCAGCTGCTGGAGCCGATAAGCCTGGATTGCCGGGGAAATGGCCGTTTCTTTGGGTTTGGACGATTTTCCCGGGCCGCCGGGGGGAAACAGTGCTTTTTGCCCTAACGGGGAATCCTGAGCAAATTCGAATGAGACGGGCGGTTTGGGGATTTTGATTCTGGCCCCGGCATGGATCAGGTGGATGTCTTTAATCCTCGGGTTGAGTTGTAAAAAAAGTTTTTCCCCCTCTTCACTGAGTTTTCCCCCTTTTTCCAGAAAACGCTTGTCCATAAGCTCAGACAGGGTATCCCCTGGTTCCATGGTATGTTCGGTAAATTCAATGACCGGTTCGTCTGGCGCTTCCGGGGTGGTGGAAAACTCCACCACCGGGACTTCAACAGCGCCGGTGGCATCTTGTTTATAATCGCTTCTGGTTACTTTTTTTAAGGGGATAAGAATATTCGATTTAGGGGAGATGGCGTCAATGTTGTCAATGTCGGGGTTCATGGCCTTGAAAATTTTTAGGAAAAAGGGAAAATCCTTTTCTGATATCTCCCCTTTTTGCCTGAAAATTTTATAAAGCCAGTCATCGGGCTTGACCTCATAAGGTTCGCAAAGATAATCCGTTCCCTCAAAGGTAAAAATAGAAAATTTTTTATAAGATGTTTTAACGGTTTTCCCGTATATAAACCCGGCCTGGCCGGCAAGCAGGAAAAGACCTGCTAAAACCAACCGCAGGGTTAGGCCGTGTTTAGCTTTCAGGAAAGATGCAATCATCGTTTAAGATGGATCAAGTTTAAGTTTATCGGCAATTTTTCCGGCAATATCCTTTACAAAAATTTCAAACTCGTCCGGGTTCAGCCGTTTCTCCTGGGACGGAACCATATCAGGGTCAT
The DNA here is from genome assembly GCA_963663165.1 of uncultured Desulfospira sp. Taxonomy (GTDB): domain Bacteria; phylum Desulfobacterota; class Desulfobacteria; order Desulfobacterales; family Desulfobacteraceae; genus Desulfospira. The sequence goes on from OY760175.1 coordinate 4,771,001, forward strand.
CGGGCAGAACCAGCTCGGGCAGGTTAATGTAATCCGGGTTGGATACAATGTGATAGGGTCCGGGAATCTGCCGGTTGAAATACTGGTCCTGGAATCCGGAAAATTTCATGGCATGGGCCGTGGCATCCAGGATGGCGGTTTCGTCTTTGGCAAGAATGCCCTGTTTCACGGCATTGACCATGCCGGCCAGGCATTCGCCGCCCTGGGTGCAGGTGATATGGCCGTTCTGGTTGGCGGTGAGCTGCCAGTCCATGATGGACTGTTCGGTCACCTGGACAAAAAAGACATTCTGCCTGCCTGAGGCCTGGTTGTACTTTCGGGTAATCTCAATGACCCTCGGCATGGACACGGGGTTGCCGATCATGGCGGCCTGGGCCACACTGGGCTGGGTATCCACGGGCTTGAACTGCCGTTTGGCCTCATCCGGTTCCAGGTAATACCGGTAAACCGGATCGGCATGCTCGGACTGGACCCCGATGATTTTGGGCAGCCGGTCGATGATGCCCGTATCAAAGAACTTAAGAAACCCGTTCATGACAGCCGAAATGTTGCCGGCATTGCCAATGGGCACCACCACGGCTTTATGGGCCATATCCCAGTCAAAGTCCTGGGCGATTTCATAGGAGTAAGATTCCTGGCCCAGAATCCGCCAGGCGTTCTTTGAATTTAGCAGAACTACCGGATATTTGTTGGACAGGTATTCCACGATTTTCATACAGTCGTCAAAAACCCCGGGGATTTCCAGTACACTGGCCCCGCTTCCCAGGGGTTGGGAAAGCTGCTGGGAGGTCACCTTTTTATGGGGCAGCAGAACCGCCGATTTGACCAGACCGCCCAGATAAGACGAATACAGGGCTGCCGCCGCAGAGGTATCCCCAGTGGAGGCGCAAATGGCAATGACATCGGAAGCAAGCTTCTGGTCAATCAGGTATTTAATGCTGGACAGGGCGCTGGCCATGCCCCGGTCCTTAAAAGAGGCGCTGGGGTTCTGGCCGTCGTTTTTATAGTAAAACCGCATCCCCGCCTTTTTCTGCAGCAGGGGGCTGGCCTCAATCACCGGGGTATGCCCTTCCCCCAGATAGATAATGGATTCCAGGGGGATCACGGAACCGATAAATTCGTGATACCGGTAAATTCCCTTGAGGGCTGGAATTTTCAGCATTTTCCGGTAGTCTAAGATCCGCTGCCAGGTTTGGCCGTCAATCTCTTTTAACCGGTCGGCATTCCGGTCGTGGATCAGCAGCACCTGTCCGCATTCCGGACAGACATACAAGAGGCTGGTGACGGGAAACCGGGCCTGACAGCCCAGGCACTGATAGTACAGATCCCCTTTGGGCTCGGGAATGATATGGGGCCTGATATCCTCAGGAAAGAGATTAAGATTCATTTTTGATTACCGTCTGGCCTCCCATATACGGCACCAGGGCTTCGGGGATTTTCACTGACCCGTCTGCCTGCTGATAGTTTTCAAGAATGGCGGCAAAGGTTCTTCCCACGGCCAGGCCCGACCCGTTCAGGGTATGGCAGAATTCCGTTTTTTTGGCATTCTTGCGCTTGAACCGGATATCGGCCCGCCGGGCCTGGAAATCCAGGCAGTTGCTGCAAGAGGAAATTTCCCTGTACTTGCCTTTTCCGTCATCCTGGCCCGGCATCCAGACCTCGATATCATAGGTTTTGGTGGCGGAAAATCCCAAATCCCCGGTGCAAAGGGTGACCACCTGGTAGGGCAGTTCCAGACGCTGGAGAATGGTTTCGGCATTGGCCAGAAGGGATTCAAGCTCATCAAAGGAGGTTTCCGGCAGGGTGACCTTGACCATTTCCACCTTGTTAAATTGATGCTGCCGGATCAGGCCTCTGGTATCCCGGCCGTGGGAGCCGGCTTCAGACCGGAAGCAGGGGGTATAGGCGGTGTATTTTACGGGCAGCTGGTCTTCGGAAAGGATTTCCCCGGCATAAATATTGGTAATTGGCACCTCTGAGGTGGGAATCAGGAAGTAATCCCATCCTTGAAGTTTGAACAGGTCCTCTTCGAATTTGGGCAGCTGTCCCGTGCCGGTCATGGTGGCCCGGTTCACGATAAACGGGGGCAGGGCCTCGGTGTAACCGTGCTCGGTGGTATGGATGTCCAGCATGAAATTGATCAAGGCCCGTTCAAGCCGGGCACCGGCCCCCATATACAACGGAAACCTGGCCCCGGCCAGCTTGGCGGCCCGGCCCAAGTCCAGAATCCCCAAACGTTCCCCCAAATCCCAGTGGGCCTTAGCGTCAAAGTCGAAACTTTCGGGGGTGCCATAGGTCTTTTCCAGCCGGTTTTCCGTATCGTCCTTGCCTTGGGGGACATCGTCGTGGGGCAGGTTGGGCAGGGTGATCAAAAAGCTGTTAACCGCCTCATCCAGATCAGAAAGCGCCTTGTCCAGTTCTTTGATCCGTTCTGAAACCGTGCGCATTTTTTCAATGCTGGGCTGGGCATCCTGACCGGATTTTTTCATCTCAGCGATTTCAGTGGAGGCGGTGTTCCGTTCATAACGTAATTGCTCAATTTCAATCAACAGGGCTTTGCGTTTTTCCTCGGTTTCAAGAAAAGAGGAGAAGTCAATGTCTGCCCCTCTTTTTTTCATTCCGCTTTCAACGATATCTAAATGGTTTTTTATAAGTTTTATATCCAGCATTTTAATCCTTGGGGGTATGGGGTTGCAGGTTGCCAATTCATTGTCTGGTAAGATTCTTCACAACTTTATTCTGATACCATGGGGGGCTGTAGACAGTCAATAATTAGTTATTTGAGGACAATGGCGGGGCCGATGGGGCTGCCATGCAAAATTGAATGGAGACCGAAAACCGGAGACCGGAGACCGGAATGCGCAACCCATAGGAAATCGCAACATCCGGTCTCCGGTCTCCCTTTTTCTGGTCTCCGTTTCTTAAATGGCCCGCCAGGGCCTTATATCTTATAAATCACCCGGGTGTCTGTGATGATAATATCCACGGTGTACTTTCTGGATTCCATTTGAATCTGATCCACCATCTGCTCTTCGTAGGCCAAGGAGACTTTCCTGCAGGTTTCAGGCAGTTTGGTGATCAGTTTGGCATAATAGTTATTGCCGAATCCGACCCGGCCCCCTTTATCATCAAAGGCAAGCCCGGGAATAATGGCGATATCGACTTCGTCCAGCAGGATCTTTTTGCACCGGCCGGGATCAGGCTCAAGGACACCGTCCTGGTTTTCAACCAGATCTTTCTGAAAATCGGTTATTTTATATAGAAGAAACGAATTTTTTGCATCGGTGAATACCGGCAGGACCACACCTTTTTCAATGTAAAGGGTTTTTTTGATGATTTGGGACGTTTCGATGATTTTATAGGTTAAGGGGGTATACAGCAACACCAGCTGGGATTCCAGAAAGTTGGCAAATTCAAAAAGCCGCTGCTCGATGATTTCGTATTTTTTTTGCATTTCTTCGTCGGACAACAGTCCAAATTTCTCATCAACCTGAGACAGCACACCGTTTTTCATGTTTTTTATTTCTTCCATATATTATTTCCTTAAGGTTAAAATTTTAAATCATATATTATACATGGGGGCCTTCTTGTCAACCTGGAACAGGAGTTTTACCAATGTGATGGCATGTAACTTGCCTGCTGAGGATTCAATTTTGATGATAAGGAAAATAAAAAAAGGAAACCGGAGAAAAGGAGACGGGAGACCGGATCGCTCACCCTTATGGGTTTCGCACCCGGTCTGCGGTCTCCCCTCTTCCGGTTTCCGTTCATTTTATTGAAGATGATCCTTTTTCCCCCCAAATGTCGAATTGCCGGACATTGCAGGGCAATCGCATGTAAAAAAACAATCCATCCCGGAATGAGAAATTAAGGATAATCTCCAATTGATTTCAGGGGTTTAGGCTGAAGGCTGAAGGGGTTTAGGGTTGCGCATCCCTTCAGCCTAACAACCTTCAGTCTAATTACCTTTTCTACATTATTATCCTTATCATCGAAATTGAAATCACCGGCAGGCAAGTTACGTGCGATCACCCTGCCGGACATTGCCGGCCGACTTGACAAAAAGTGGTGTTCTGTCCTAATATTCAATTTATACAGCAGCGGTTCACCTCAAATAAAAAATATTCTGCCCTATCGGTTGTATTTGCATCGAAAATCGTATCCTAATTGGCACCAATCTATTAATTTCGCGCAATCCTTGATTTCTTGAACCGGCATAAGTGTTTAATCTCGATTATAAAAAGAGGAAAGATGTTATGTTGGCTTTTTTTAGAGGACTGTCCATCCGGTCCCGGCTATTGTTAAGTTATACCCTGACATTTACCTGTATTCTGGTCGTAAGCTTTACGGTCATTTATTCCATGGTCAAATCCACCCTGGAGGCGAACATTGAAAGTGAATTGGGAAATTTTACCCATATCATTCATGGCATGGTAGAGGCCGCCATTGATGCGTCCATTAAAAATCATTTGCGGTCAAGGGCTGAAGGCAACCTGGAAATCATCACCCGTATTTATCATCAGTCACAGGCCGGCGAAATTTCTGAACAAAAGGCAAGAGAACTCGCAACGGACATTCTTCTCAGCCAGACCGTTGGAAAAAGCGGTTATGTCTATTGCATTGACTCCAAAGGAATTACCCGGGTGCATCCCCTTAAAGAAATGATCGGAAAGGATGTTTCCAATTACGACTTTATCCAGAAAACAATCCGGAAAAAACAAGGATATATCGAATATAACTGGGCCAACCCCGGTGAAACCAATGAACGGGCCAAGGCGACCTATCTCTGCTATTTTGCACCATGGGACTGGATTATCGGTGTGTCATCCTACCGGCATGAATTTAACCGGCTGGTCAGTGTGGATGATTTCAAAGATAATATTCTGTCTTTGACCTTTGGCAAAACAGGCTACCCCTATATAATGGACAGCAAGGGGCTTCTGATCATCCACCCCAAGCTTGAGGGAACCAATATATACAATTCTACGGATGAAAACGGCCGCATGTTCATCAAAGAGATCTGCGAAGAAAAAAACGGCAAAATCATCTATCCGTGGAAGAATCCAGGGGATCCCACCTCCAGAAACAAGCTGGTGATTTTTAACTATATCCCTGAGTTGGACTGGATTGTGGCATCCTCAAGCTATTTGGAAGAGTTTTACAGCCCGCTAAAGCGCATTGGCATGTTCACGCTGATCGCCGCAGCGGTCATGTTTCCGGTTGTCATCATCGTTACCTGGCTGATCAGTTCCATGCTGGCAAGGCCCCTTCAGGAGATGATCAGCGTCTTTGGAAGTGGCGGACAACTGGAATATTCCCAGCGGATGGAAGTCCGGTGGGGCGGTGAAATGGATAGGGTGGCCGAGAATTACAACCGGTTTATCGATAAACTTCAGAGAACCCGGCGAAGGCTTTTGGAGTCGGAAGAAAAATTCAGGGGCATTTTTGAAAATTCCATTGAGGGCATCTGCCAGATTGCAAAAGATGGGAAACTGGTCACCATCAACCCGGCCATGGCCAGAATCTTTGGGTACGAGTCCACACAGGTAATGTTAAAAGAGATCACCAATCTGGCTGAGCAGCAGTTCAAAGATGCCACTGAAAGGAAAGAAATGCTTAAGCTACTGTATTCAAACGGTTATGTCACTGAGTATGAGGCGGAATTTTTTAAAAGGGATAAAACCGCCTTCTGGTGTTCCTTAAGCGCTAGAGCATACAAAGACGATAACAACGAGATCCAGTATTTTGATGCATTTTTCACGGATATAACCAAGCGTAAAGAATCAGAAGAAGATTTGAAAAAATCCCATATTGAGCTTGAACACCGGGTGATGGAAAGAACCAGCGAGTTGTCCAGCTGGGTCAGTGAACTGGAACGGGTCAACAGCGAGAACGCATTGTTCAGGACCATGAGTGAAATGATCCAGGTCTGCTCAACCAGCCCGGAAATATACCGGATTGCCCACCAGTACATTCAAAAATTTTTTGAAGGGACATCCGGCCGGCTGCTTGAGTATGATAAAGCGAGCAACACCTTGTTCCCGGTGGTCACATGGGGCAGTCCCAAAGGTGATGACAACGGTTTTTCACCCGATGAGTGCTGGGCCCTTCGCCAGGGCAAGCCCTATTATGTCGATAAAGATGAAAATGCCCTTTACTGTCCTCATTTTCAGGGCACTGTATCGTCTGATTCCCTGTGTGTGCCCATGACGGTCCGGGGGGAGATCCTTGGGCTGCTTTATGCGGTAAACGATAAAAAATCCGAAGAACCTGAAGTGGCCGGTGCCTCCGGGAATGGAAAAATCCACGAATTGCCCAGGAAAAAAGAGATTGGAACCACCATTGCCGAACATATTGCCATGGCCCTGGTCAATATCAGGCTTCAGGAATCCCTTAAGCAAAAGTCCATCGTTGATCCGCTGACCGGCCTGCATAACCGGCGTTTTATGGATGAAACCCTTAAGCTTGAGGCCTCCAGAATGGTGCGCAACAAACATAAAATCGGCATTATCATGATGGATGTGGATCATTTTAAAAAATTCAACGACGACCATGGGCATGACTGCGGGGATGCGGTTTTAAAATCACTGGGCCAATTATTAAAAAAGAATACCAGGGGTGAGGACATCTCGTGCCGGTACGGCGGCGAAGAGTTTATTGCCATCCTGATCAACACGACCTTGAGAGGGCTGCACAAAAAGGCAGAAGACCTGTGCAAAAAAGTAAGGGAGTCGCTGATTGTAAAACATAAGGGACAATCCTACCGGGTCACCATCTCCCTTGGCGCGGCCCTTTGTCCCACCCATGCCGTAACCCTGGATGAAACTTTGAAAATGGCGGATGAGGCCCTTTATACGGCCAAAAATGAGGGCCGGAACCGGGCCTGCATGGCCCGGATTGACCACGAAATCGAAGAGGACGAGTAGATCACACCTGAAGATTGGCAATATTGAACGGATCACACAAACAATAACATGACCATAACTCCATGAAATTAAAATCAAAAACGTCAAAAACGTCAAAACATGTATGGTTATGGATCGATTTTTTTTGTTGTGTGTCCTGCCCCGCACAACTCAGGTAATTGGCAGTTTGATGGTGAGGGTGTGAAGTTAATCCTCTAGATCAAACCGGCTTAAGTATGAATTCAGGGCGGCCCTGGATTTTTCTTCAAGGCGCGGACAGTCATCTACCCCTTTGGCCCCCTCGGCCAGTCTGAGGGCAAACACCATGCAGGTCGGCTGCCGGCACTCCCTGCAGTTGGTACAGGGCAGATGTTTTAAAATTTCCACTACCTGGGGGCGGTGGAGGCCTTTATAGCATGGGGTGATTGTCGCGCGATTTTCCCAGGCGTCATTTATTTCCCTTTTGATCAAATTTATGATCTTTTCAGCCTGTTCACGGTTTTCCACCGCATTGACCGTGATCTGATCGGACCGTACCGAGATCAGGCGGCCATAAGTGCGAAACGTAGCGCTTGGCGGATCTTTGATATATTCAAGCGCCCCTAAAACGGCGTTTAAGTAGGGCAGGGCACAGCCCACATCCTGATCGAGACGGGCAATACCATTGACACTCATGGCACCGGGCATGCAGTGGTTATTCACAATTTCCAGGCAAAAGGTTTTCAGCAGCATTTTTAAATCTCCGAAAAAAAATTCCCATATCCCATTATGTTAATTCCAATCCGGCCCGTTTTCTACCCCGGGCCACATAATTTTCACCCAGGCAACTTGCTTTTTAGGTCGGGGGGCACGCATTTTTTCAGGGGAATTAAAACGGTATGATTTTTTCGAAATTTGTAGAATTTGCAAGATTTCCTTTGAAAAGATACGACCCGGGCGCCTGAGCCTGTATCCTTATAAATTTAGATATCAACAGTGTGAAAAATTTCGATAATCTTGACAAATTGGGGAAACTGTGAATTTAATAGTGACCGAGCGCTCGGTCAGAGGTTTTAAGATGACGGATTATACCACAACTGAACGATTGAGGTAACAGGTATTTATTCATTACCTGCCCATAACCCTCATTTTTACTTAACACCATCACAGGCTGATGACCCATAATAAACAACGAAAGCCATGAAGGTCATGGGACCGGCTGCCTTAACCGCCTTCAGTCTAAACCCCTTCAGCCTTTTATTATATACAGGAGGTTCTTTTGGCCGAAACCCGTAAACCCAAGTCAGACACTGTCTACGGTGAAGTCCCCACCCAGATCAAAAACCCTGAGCTGGTCCGGGAACGCCGGCGTCAGATCATTGATTCCACGGTTAAACTATTTGTCCGGCATGGATACCATAAAACCACCACCCGGATGATTGCCAAGGCGGCCGGGTTTTCCATCGGTTCATTGTATGAGTATGTGTCTTCAAAAGAGGACCTGCTTTACCTGGTCTGCCGGACTATTCACGAGGAGGTGGGCCGGGCCGTTGAAAATGCCCTGTCCGGCAATGAGCGGGAAAAGGAACAGCTGGCCGGCATTATCCGGCAGTATTTTCAGGTGTGTGACAATATGGCTGACCATATTCTGCTGATGTATCAGGTCACCCAGTTTTTACCTGAAAAGTGGCAAAAAAGGGTCCTTGCCAATGAAATCAACATAACGGATATCTTTATCAATGCCCTGTCCGGGATGGCCGGAAAAAACAATTTCCCCGAGCTGACTGAAAAACAGATCAATCTGGTGGGCCACAATATTTCCGTTCTAGGGCAGATGTGGGCCTTTCGCCGCTGGCATTTTAAACGAAATTTCACCATTGACGAGTATACCACCATTCAGATTCAGTTCATTCTCGGCTTGATTTATTAATTTTGGGATTCGGTGTAACTCCCCCGGATATCCCATGGCATTCAGCGAATTTTATGAAATGGAAAATTCCTGTACCCGTGAATTTTTTAAACTAATGGTTTTACCTACAAGCGTTGTGCGGTTATTACCTAAGTGTCAATTTTTTAAGGAAAAAATAAAAAAATAAGGTTTATTTTTTTGTTCATATGTGTAAGTAGACAATATATAAACTCAGTTTAGTTTGCTCAAACTTCAGCGTTTTGATCCCGGATTTTACACCCGATTTTAAACCCGGATCTTTTAAAAAGGAGAACCCATGAGCCAAGACCCCCAAGCCTACAAATCTTCTAATGCCATTAAGATCGTAACGGCCACATCCCTTTTTGACGGCCACGATGCATCCATTAATATCATGCGCCGGATCCTCCAGGATACCGGTGCCGAGGTGATCCACATTGGCCATAACCGTTCGGCCAGGGAAGTGGTGGACGCGGCCATCGAAGAAGATGCCCAGGGCATCGCCGTGTCCAGTTACCAGGGCGGCCATGTGGAGTATTTTAAATACATGGTGGACCTGCTAAGGGAAAAAGGGGCCCCCGGGATACAGGTGTATGGCGGGGGGGGCGGGGTGATTATCCCCGCGGAAATTGACGAGCTTCATGAATACGGCGTGACCCGGATCTTCTCCCCCGAGGACGGGGCCAAAATGGGGCTTCAGGGCATGATCAACAGCATGATGGAAATGATGGACCATCCCACGGTGGACTACGATTCTCTGAATGTGAATGACCTTACCGTTGACAACAAATACGTGACCGCCAACTTTATCTCGGCGGTCCAGGATACCGGCACCAATGACCCTGACCTCAAAGCCAAAATCATGGCCCAGGTATCCGAGAAAGCCTCCCAAAGGGATGTGCCGGTCATCGGTCTGACTGGTACGGGCGGGGCCGGAAAATCTTCTTTAACCGATGAGCTGATCAACCGTCTCCTAAGGGATTTTCAAGATATGACCCTGGCCATAATTTCCTGTGATCCGTCCAGGAGAAAAACAGGGGGCGCCCTGTTAGGGGACCGGATCAGGATGAATTCCATTGATTCAGATCGGGTCTATATGCGCTCCCTTGCCACCCGGCAGTCCCAGATTGAGCTGCCTGAAGCCCTTCCCGATGCCGTGGAAGTGGTCAAGGCCGCCGGATTTGACATGGTTATTGTGGAGACCGCCGGTATCGGCCAGGGGGATTCCAGGGTAGTGGATCTGGTGGACATTTCGGTTTATGTGATGACATCGGATTTTGGCGCCCCGTCCCAGCTGGAAAAAATTGACATGCTGGATTACGCCGATCTGGTGGCGATAAACAAGTATGAGAAAAAAGGAGCTGAAGATGCGGTCCGGGATGTCAGAAAGCAGGTGCAGCGCAACCGGAAGGCCTGGGGGACAGACCCCAAGGACATGCCCGTATACGGTACCATTGCCTCAAAGTTCAACGATGACGGGGTTACGGCCTGTTACCATGGCCTGCTGGATCTCATTGCCGAGAAAAAAGGGGTTGTCTATGAATCCTCCATCCCCAGGACAGGGGTGAAGGAATCCTCATCAAAGACCATTATTATTCCGGGTGAACGAACCCGGTATCTGGCGGAAATCGCCGATACGGTCAGAGGGTATCACCAGAACACCGAAGCCCAGGCCGACGCCGTAAGACAGCGGTGGCATCTTGAAGAAACCCTTAAAACCATTGAAGAAAGGGGCGGGGATAATCTGGACCAGATTGTCGGGAATCTCAAAAAAGCCCTTGAAGAGGCCAAAGCCCTGGTTGAAAAAGACACGGACCAGATGATTGATGATTTTCAAGAGTGCACCCGGAAATACAAAGCCGATGAGTTTGTCTACACGGTCCGGGACAGGGAATTCAGGGTGCCGCTGTATTCAAAATCCCTTTCCCATTCAAAAATTCCCAAAATTGCCCTGCCCAAGTTTAAAGATCCCGCCGAACAGTTCACCTGGATGAGAAAGGAAAATTTTGCCGGGTATTTTCCCTATACCACAGGGGTGTTTCCCTTAAAACGGGCGGATGAGGACCCTACCCGAATGTTTGCCGGAGAGGGAGGGCCTGCGGACACCAACCGGCGGTTTAAGCTGCTGTCGTCCAACTACGAGGCCAAGCGGCTTTCCACGGCCTTTGACGCGGTCACCCTGTTTGGATATGACCCGGAGGTAAGGCCCGATATTTACGGAAAGATCGGTACCTCAGGGGTGTCCATCTGCAACCTGGACGATGTCAAGGTGCTTTATGACGGGTTTGACCTTTGCTCGCCAAGCACTTCGGTTTCCATGACCATCAACGGGCCTGCCCCCATTATGCTGGCCATGTTCATGAATACGGCCATTGCCCAGCAGACGGATAAGTTTAAAGCGGAAAACAACCGCGATCCCAATGAGAATGAGGCCAAAGAGATCAGTGCCCGGGCTTTGTCTACGGTCAGGGGGACGGTCCAGGCCGATATCCTCAAAGAAGACCAGGGGCAGAATTCCTGTATTTTTTCCATTGAATTTGCCTTGAAAATGATGGGGGATATCCAGCAGTATTTCATTGATCACCAGGTTAGAAATTTTTATTCGGTGTCCATCTCCGGTTACCATATTGCCGAGGCCGGTGCCAATCCCATTTCCCAGCTGGCCTTTACCCTGGCCAACGGGTTCACCTATGTGGAGTATTACCTGTCCCGGGGCATGGATATTGATGCCTTTGCCCCGTCTTTGAGCTTTTTCTTTTCCAACGGCATGGACCCGGAATACACGGTTATCGGCCGGGTCGCAAGGCGGATCTGGTCGGTGGCCATGCGGTACAAGTACAAGGCCAATATCAAATCCCAGCAGCTCAAGTACCATATTCAGACTTCAGGCAGATCCCTGCACTCCCAGGATATCCAGTTCAACGATATCCGGACTACCCTCCAGGGGCTTTGCGCCATTTACGACAATTGCAACAGCCTGCATACCAATGCCTATGACGAGGCCATTACCACCCCGTCTTCCGAGTCTGTGAGACGGGCCCTGGCCATTCAGCTGATCATCAACCGGGAATGGGGCCTGGCCAAAAATGAAAATCCCCTCCAGGGCAGTTTTATTGTGGATGAACTCACGGACCTGGTGGAAGAGGCCGTCCTTATAGAGTTTGAGCGGATTACGGAACGGGGCGGGGTTCTCGGGGCCATGGAGACCGGGTATCAGCGGGGCAAGATCCAGGAAGAGTCCATGTATTATGAATATCTAAAGCATACAGGCAAGCATCCCATTGTCGGGGTCAACACCTTCCAGGACCCGGATGCCGATTATGCCCGGATGGCCAACGAGCTGGAACTGGCCCGGGCCACTTCAGAGCAGAAGGATGAGCAGCTCAGAAGGCTGGAGGGGTTTAAAGCCGCCCATTCCAGCGAGTCTGAACAGGCCCTTGAAGATCTTAAACAGACCGCCCTGAACGGGGGGAATATGTTTGAAGAGTTGATGGAAACTGTCAAATCCTGTTCTCTTGGGTCTATTACCCAGGCATTGTATGAGGTAGGGGGAAAATACCGACGGAATATGTAGTGTTTGAACGAAAAGTCACCCATCTGCTGCGTTGCAGAAAAAGTTGCAATCCTCACAACCTATAAGGTTGCTCCGGTTGCAACTTTTTCTGTGCCTTGCATATGGGCAACTTTTCGCCCAAACACGGGTTTTCGAAAAGATGTAGGCGGGCTGAACGATGATGAAGGAAGGACTTTTTCATGAACTTCATGCCCTTCATGGTTTTTAAAAAAACAAAGCCATGTGATGTTGATGAATGCTCCTTCTAATCAATAGAATTTATGTGATAATTCTTTCAGGGTAAATTTACCCTTGCATGGCTGGTAAAAGATAAACAAAGATGCTAAGAAACAGTTAAAAATAATTCGAACAAGGAGCAGGTTTCCATGAAAAAAGCAGTGATTGTCAGTGCGGTCAGAACACCATTGGGAAGTTTTGGCGGCAGTTTGGGGAACATCGGCGCCACCGATCTCGGGGCCCATGTGATCAAGGCCGCCCTGGACAGGGCCGGGATAGAGGGAAAAGAGGTTAACGAATGTATCATGGGACAGGTCCTGCCCTGTGGATACGGCCAGAACCCGGGCAAGCAGGCCGCGGTTAAAGCCGGTCTTCCCTGGGAAGTGGAATGCATTACCGTGAACAAGGTCTGCGGTTCATCTCTTAAGGCCGCCATGCTGGCCGCCCAGGCCATTCAGTGCGGTGATGCCGACGTGGTGGTGGCCGGCGGCATGGAAACCATGAGTATGGCCCCCTATTATATGGATAAGGCCCGGTGGGGGCACCGCATGGGGCCCGGCCGGATTGAAGACCACATGATCCATGACGGGCTCTGGGATATTGTTAATGATTTTCACATGGGCATGTCCAACGAGCTGTGCTCTGAAAAATGGGACGTCACCCGGGAAGACCAGGATAAATATGCGGCAGAATCCTACCGGCGTGCGGTTGAATCCGTAGCTTCCGGCCGGTTCAAAGACGAAATCGTGCCCGTTGAGGTCCCCCAGAGAAAAGGGGACCCCAAGATATTTGATACCGACGAATGCCCCCAGGATACCAGTTTCGAAGGGTTATCCAAAATGAAACCCGCTTTTAACAAAGACGGTGTGGGAACTGCCGGCAATGCCTCCATTATTTCCGACGGGGCCTCGGCCGTGGTGGTTATGGAAGAGGAAAAGGCCAAGGCCTTAGGCTGCCGCATTATGGCTGAGATCGGCTCCCAGTGTTCCTATGGCATTGATATGAAATATGTTCTGATGGCCCCCATTTATGCGATTCCCAAGGTCTTGAAAAAAGAGGGACTGACCATAGCCGACATTGACCTGTTTGAGATCAACGAGGCGTTTTCCGGAACCTCTGCGGCCATTAACAAGGTTCTTGAGCTGGATCCGGAAAAGGTCAACGTCAACGGCGGGTCCGTGGCCTTAGGACACCCCATCGGGGCGTCCGGGGCAAGGGTGTTGACCACCCTGCTGTATGAGATGGAAAAACGCGATGTAAACCGGGGCTTGGCATCTCTTTGCTTAGGCGGCGGCGAGGCCGTGGCCATGATTGTAAACCGGTAGTCTGGTTTGGACGACGATTCACCCGGCATTGCCCTGATTGATTCTGGCAGATCGTTGTCCATACGTTTGTTTTAATTTGAAATCGATATCTGTGAATCTTCTCAAGGAGGAAAAATGAGTGTTGAAAAATTTGGTGTAATCGGCGCAGGACAGATGGGAAACGGAATCGCCCAGGTAGCGGCAACCGCCGGGCTTGAAGTTCTCATGAGCGATATTAAGCCTGAGTTTTGTGAAAAAGGGGTGGCCACCATTACCAAGAACCTGGACCGGATGGTAAAAAAGGAAAAGATCTCAGAAGATGATAAAGCCGCCATCCTTGGCCGGATTAAAACCACCACCAACCTTGCGGACATGGGCGGCGTGGATTTTGTGGTTGAGGCGGCTGTGGAGCGCGAGGACTTGAAATTCAATATCTTCAAGGAACTGGACAAGGCCTGCCCCCCTGAAGTTATCCTGTCCACCAATACCTCATCCATCCCCATCGGCCGGATCGCGGCCCAGACCTCAAGGCCGGACAAGATCATCGGCATGCATTTCATGAATCCCGTACCGGTGATGAAACTGGTGGAAGTCATCAAGGGGATTGCCACGTCAGAAGAAACCTTTAAGCTGACCTGGGACCTGTGCGAAAAATTCGGCAAGACCCCGGCGGAAGCCAATGATTATCCGGGCTTTATCGCCAACCGGATCCTGCTTCCCATGATCAACGAGGCCGTGTTCTGCCTGTATCAGGGCGTGGGCAAGGTAGAAGATATTGATACGGTCATGCGCCTTGGCATGAACCATCCCATGGGCCCCCTGGCCCTGGCCGACCTCATCGGCTTGGACACCTGCCTGGCCATCATGGAAACCCTGTATGACGGGTTTAAAGATTCCAAGTACCGTCCCTGCCCGCTGCTCAGAAAATACGTTGAAGTGGGCTGGCTGGGAAGAAAGACCGGCAAAGGATTCTACGACTATTAACAGGTGGTTGAACGGCAGGTCACCCATCTGCTGCGTTGCAGAAAAATTTGCATTTGGGTAACTTTCCGTCCAAGCCCGGGATTAACGGTAAGTTATAATACAATTGCAGCAAAAAGCCTGAAGGACGTGGGAAATCCCGTCCTTCAGGCTTTTTTAATGAATTTGCCCGGGGCGCAATTGGTTGTCCCGTGCCCCCGGGCTTGCTTTTTGTTAATCTTTCGGCTGTGATAAAAAAACAATTCCCATCAAAGGTCTGATCAGTCCCAAAGGGCCTGGATTTCCTCAGCATATGCATCGCTGCTAATGGCCAGAACCGCTTTTATGGCATCCCGCAATAAAATAACGGTAAAACAGGCAAGGGAGGCACACTCAATCAGCACAAAGGGCCATTGGGGAACCAGCAGCATCCCGGTGCAAGTCCCTTTCTTATAAAAGTAAAGGGTCTGCAGGACGGTGGCATAGGTTGCAAACCCGAGAACAACCGTTGACAGAATTGAGGTGAAGCCAAAACAGATAAATCTGGGAACCTGGGGCATCATCCCGATGAACATGGTCACATGGATATGCCGATGCACGGTCTGGGTGTAGGACCAGGAAGTGAAGATCAATACGCACATTACCAGGGTTGATATCTCGTATCCGCCTTTAATGGGTGAATTAAACACGTGGCGCAGTATCACATCCAGGCTCATGTAAACCATGAGAAACGCCGCTCCCGCCATACTCAGATAGCTAATATATCGGCACATTTTGTCGGTAATCTGGGTAAAAGTCTTCATATCCGGTCCTTTCCTTCTCTGTACTCAATCACAATGCGGGTTTATCAGTCTTTAAAGCTGTCAATGGTCACCGGCTCAGCCCAGGGATTGGCGTATTGGGCGGCATACCGGCCGGAGATTTCCATGGCCTTATCGTAGATGGCTTTGCCGTTGAGGCCTTTCTTGTTCAAGTACTCAATATACTCGGCATGTACCTGACCTTTGACAGATTTAAACTTGGCCACCAGCTCATCGGTGGGATTGTAAATTTCAACCCCGAGTTTGTCGGCGTTGTCATAAATCCAGGCCCGGGTTGAATCCCAGTAAACGCCGGCCATTTTGCTGGCATAATCTTTGGAATACTTATCAATGCTGGCTTTGAGTTCATCGGGAAGGGATTCATATTTGTCTTTGTTCATCAGGATAAACAGGGGAGAATGGGTGGCCGGGTAATCCATGATGTACTTTAAGACGTCGGTCAGTTTAAAGGCCGCAATGTTGTGCCAGTCATTGAGACAGCCTTCAATCACGTCTTTTTCAAGGGATTCATAGGTTTCCGGGGTGGCCACGGTCATGGGAGCGGCACCAATGGCGGTTGCCCATAAAGCGCAGGTTGAACCTGGCGCACGAATCCGCAGGCCCTGCATGTCATCAATGGTATTGATTTTTTTCTTGGTGGTGCTGATGGGGGCGTAGGTGCAGGCAGAGAGCTGAACTACATAAAAATCTTCATATTCGGTCTGAAGCTCGGGGATTTCTTTGAGCATGTCCATGAAAACAGCTGATCCCATGCGGGCGCAGGTGATGCCGTTCTGGGGCAGCAGGATAAACTCTGAAATCGGGAACTGGCCGGAATAAATCCCGGCAGCACTCCAGCACAGATCTGCCGTACCGTTTACGACAGCGTCAACAGAGCCGCCGGCACCGACCAGGGAACCGCCATGGTAATAGACAAACTTAATTTGTCCCTTGGATTCTTTTTCAACTTTGCTGCCCCAGGCTTCCACATACTGCCCGCAGATACTGGTGGCCGGGTCATGGTTTTGTACAATGAGCTGGTACTTTTTGGCACAAGCGCTTTGAACACCCAACGAAAGCGCAAACATACTGAGTGCCGCGGTCATCACAAATGCAGTAAATAACGTCTTTTTCATTTTCATGTCTCCTTAAAGTTTTTTTAAAAAAGAAAGCCTCACTAACATCCTGCATTGACTTTCAGTGTTTGTCATGGACGATGTTCAGGTCGGACACCTTAAACCGTCCGTGACGGTTATATGAAAAAATTACATTACAGCCTTTAGTAATTTTTTCATGATAGGTTATGGGCCGTTTCAGCGGCCCGTGGCCGTAGTAGTCGTGGTTCTGTGGCTATGATCATGATCCGACAAAGCTGGGTAGCCAGAGTGACAGGATCGGGAACAGACAGACAATGATAATGGCCACTGCCATGCCGCCGACCATGGGGGCAACTCCTCTGAATATTTTAACAAGGGGGATATCCTTGGCAGCGCCGGAAACAATATAGACATTCATGCCGACAGGGGGGGTAATCAGACCCATTTCCATAACCATGATCATGACAACGCCGTACCAGATGGCATCAAATCCCATGGAGGTCACAATGGGGAGAAATATGGGAACGGTAAGCATTACCATGGCCAGTGAGTCCATGATACAGCCTAAGAGGGCATAAATCAGAATGATGGTCGCCAGAATCACGTATTTGCTGACGGCAAGGGTTTCAACCCATTCGGCCAGGGTCATGGGCAGCTGGGTAATGGCCAGAAAAGCGCCAAAAACATAAGCACCGATCAGAATCAAAAATACCATGGAGGAGGTGACTATGGTTGACCTTAAGCATTCCATAAACACGTTCCATTTGAATTTTCCCTTTAAAATCAGGTAAATAAGGGTCAATAAGGCCCCTACTGCTGCCGCCTCGTTGGCAGTAAACAGCCCGATAAACATGCCCCCGACAACGATCAGAAATAACATGATCAGGGCCATGCCGCCCTTGACCGCTATCAGTTTTTCCTTCCAGGAATAGTGGACGGCCTTTGGAGCCAGTTCCGGCTTAATCCGAACCACAACGGATATGGTCAAAATGTAGCAGATGGCCAGGACAATCCCTGGGATAATGCCGGCCGCGAACAGTTTTCCAATGGACTGCTCGGCTACAATACCGTAAATAATAAAACCGGTACTCGGCGGAATCAGGATCCCCAGGGTCCCGCCGGCAGCAATGGACCCGGCGGACAGGCTGTCGTCATAGCCCGCCTTTCGCATCTCGGGCAGGGCCACCACACTCATGGTCGCGGCAGTGGCTGCGGTTGACCCGCAGATGGCGGAAAACCCCGCGCAGGCCGCCACCGTGGACATGGCCAGCCCGCCTTTGCGGCCGCCCAGCCATTTGTTGGCAAAATCGAACAGATCCGCTGACATCCCCGAGTGAAAGGCCAACTGGCCCATCAGCACAAACAGCGGGATAACGGTGAACGAATAGGTGGTTGCCTGGGTAAAGGGAATCGATTTTAAAAGCCCCAGGGCGGGCCCGTAATCCCTGACAAACCAGAACCCGAAAAAACCGACCGCCATCATCGCAATACCGATGTTCATCCCCATAACCAGCAGAATCATTAAAATAATTACGCCTATAATTGCTATCGTGATAAAATCCATTTAATACGTGTCTCCCAAATCAGTCTTTCTCCGCTCGATAATTAAGTGGTGCAAAACCATTATTTAATTTTTCAATTTTTATTTAAAAAATTTCCCATAAAACATCAAAAACAGTATAGGCTCATATCTTATCTCATGCGATTATGCAACCCTTTTCCAAAATCATCTAAAAACAAAACGGTTGACTCCATAGACCCAAAAAGCCTTGTCATCAGGCCGTTACAGCTATTTTTAAAATCGTTTACCAATATAATTTAGCAAAAAGAATGCCATGGGGAATTTCAGTAAAAATACGGTTGGTGAAATGGGGCGCAACCCTGCACCACAGCTATTTTTCGGCTGGAAAATTTTTATGAATACAGCGGGTGCCGGAAAGGCAGATTGACTCATTGTGTCAGCTTTTTTTTCACCATGCCAAAAACTTTACGGCCGTTTTGGAATTCCCCATGGGATCAATTTCTTTGCATCCTTTATCTGGATATGGCCAGTTTAATGCCGTAGCCGACAAATATGGCACCGGCGGTCCTTTCAATTTTTCGTTTGTGGGCCTCAAAGGCTTTTTTGGCTTTATCGTATGAAAAAACAGCGGCCACAAAAGAATACCAGCCAGCGGAAACAGCGCATATCAATAAAACGCATGCCGCGCCGTTCTGGGGGGCCGGATCAGGTGAAACCGTTGCCGCAAAAAGGCCTGTCATAAAAAACGCTGTCTTTGGGTTAAGCAGATTGGTTAACAGCCCGAGCCTGAAACAGCTCATGGCCGAATGGGGTTTGGTGCCGTTATCGCATTGAACCGGATCTTTCCTTTTAAAAATCAGGTTCAACCCCACCACCATGAGATAAAGGCCGCCCGTTATTTTCAGAAAAATATACAGTATCGGCACGGTTTTAAATAAAATGGAGATGCCCATGTATCCGGATACGGACCAGACCAGTGTGCCGGCAACGATCCCCAAAACCGTATAAAACGACAACCGGCGGGTGGTGCCGATGGCGGTATGAATGGTGATAAAGAAGTTGGGTCCCGGTGTGGCGGCGGCCAGTCCCCAGATAATTAAAACAGAATACAACATCTTAAAATCCAACGGCAGCACTTGAATGTCTTGCATAAGCTCCATATTTTGAAATTTCCCTTTATGCTATCTTTTTCCGATAATCAGCAGGGCTGCGTAAGGCACCGCATTAAAAACAAGCCAGACGATTTTATACAAGCCAATGAAACAATAATAAATTTCGTTTAACGATTCACGGGGAATCTGAAATAATTTGCTGTGAACCAGAACCACCCGGTCAAGCCCAGCCATGCCGATGATGACGCTGAAAATCAGCAAAGCGCCGTTTATAATGGTACACCACATGAAAAACAGCTTTATTTTTTGAAAATCCATTATGATGCCTCCTTTTTTCAAGAAGCCTTTTTTGTAAGTAGTGTCTGAACGAAAACCCGTGTTTGGGCGAAAAGTTGGCCAGATGCAAGGCGCAGAAAAATTTGCAACCGGAGCAACCATAAGGGTTGTGAGGATTGCAAATTTTTCTGCAACGCAGCAGATGGGTGACTTTTCGGTCAAACACTAAGTATAAGACCGTCGTGGGTGCTGTCCCCCCCCCTCTCTCACGGTTGTTTATTATGAATAACAAAACAAAGGGATAAAAGCATCACCTGTTTGGGGGATTTTTAAAACAGGTGCCGGGGGCGACCCTTAAAAAAACAGGAAACCGGCGTGAGAGTTTCAAGACATTGTCCGTTAAAAGTTTCCCATTTTGTTTTCCTGCGGTATTTGGTACAATTTTTACCTAAGCCCCTTCGGTCTTACGCATCAAATGTTTAATTAAAAACAGGCAGGGCCATGAGCCATGGCCGCTGATCCTGGAAAAACGATGGCCAAATGCGCGATCATATCAGTTTGAAACATAAAATGATCATGGGCGGCATCGCTGCGGTGGTGATCCCGTTTATCATCGCGGCCGGCATTATTTATGTCCAGCTGTCGGATTTTCAGATGAAGGCGGCCCGGGAAAATGCGATTCATTTCTCAGCTGATGTTGCCCAGAGAATTGAAGATTTCCTGAGCCATGAGACCCGGCTGATTTCTTCTTTTGCCGCAGATCCGGATATCATCCATGCATCAAAGACAGGGGACTACACCATTGCCGCCAGGGAACTTGCAGACGTTTTTGACGCCATCGGATGGAGCGGGACCACCATGTTCCTGGCAGACAGGAACGGCACCATAAAGGTTGACCCGCGATTCGCCGGTCAGATCGGATTAAATCTGTCCGACCGGGAATATTTTATTAAAGCAAAAAACGGGCAAACCAATATATCTGTTCCGCTTTATGCCAGGGGGACCTCAGATTATGACATCGTTATGGTACTGTGTACCCCCATACGGGAAGGCCAGGAATTTTTTGGCGTTGCTGCCATGGTGTTTTCCACGAATTTTCTGGTAGATATCATTACCCGCCCGGTAATGGGCAATTCAGGGTATGCCTACCTGCTCAACAAAGAGGGCCAGATTCTGATTCATCCTGAAAAAGATCTGATTTCAAAACAAATTCTTGATGGGTCTCCAGCTACCCGGGCGGTTAAGCCCTTGATGGAAAGCAACCAGCCGGGCATTGCCGAATATGTATATGAAGGCCAAAAAAAAATCGCCGGCGTCAGTCCAGTCGGGCTTATCGGCTGGACAGTGGTCTATGCCCAGCCCTTGGATAAAATCATGGCCCCGGTGAACCGGCTGTTGCTGTCGATTTTCATCAGCGGAATTGTTTTTTTGGGCATTACGGTTTTGACCATCTATATCTTTTTCAGCCGGCTCAGCACGCCCATCCAGAAAATGATGGAAATGGTCGCCCAGGTGTCCCGCCATGCCACCGAAGCCCTTGTGCAGATCGGACCGGACCGGAAAATTATATTTGCCAATCCCGCCTTTGAAAAGATAACCGGCATTGCCTTAAAAGATGTGATTGGCGCCCAGCCCCTGTTTGAAAATTCCGGGGGCCTGCCCAGAGAATCCATATGGCAGGCGCTTGAATCCGGCAATCCATGGTCCGGCCATCTGGAATTCAAGGCAGAAGGCCAAAAGACCGTGGCCATCCTTGACGTGATGATTGTGCCCCTGAAAGATGACCGGGGACGGATTCAGGGGTACCTGGAAATCGGCAGGGATGTAACCGATGAACTCATGTTTGAAAAGCGGTTGAGCCAGGCCCAGAAACTGGAGGCCATCGGAACCCTGGCCGGCGGCATTGCCCATGATTTCAACAATATTTTAAGTATTATTTTTGGTTATACCGAACTGTCGCTGCTCCATCCGGACCTTGATCCCAAGCTCAAAGACCATCTGCGCCAGATCGCCACGGCCTCGGAAAGGGCCCGGAGCCTTGTCACCCAGATTTTAAGCTTCAGCCGCCAAAGCAAGATGGAATTGGTGCCCTTTATGCTTAAAACCGTGGTCAAGGAGGCGTTGACATTGCTGCGCGCCTCCATGCCGGCATTTATTCGCATTGATGCCAATATAGACAGCTCATCGGCTGTCATGGGCGACCCCACCCGGATCCACCAGGTGGTGATGAATTTGTTTACCAACGCGGTCCATGCCATTGGGGAGAGCCCGGGAACCATTGGCCTGGCCTTGGAAGATTTTATGGTAGACCGGGAATTTACCCGCACCCATCCGGGGATCAAAGAAGGAAAGCATATCATTCTTCGCGTCTCAGATACCGGGTGCGGCATGCCCGCCCAAACCGTTGACCATATCTTTGACCCCTTTTTTACCACAAAGGCCCAGGGCAAAGGCACGGGACTTGGGCTGTCCGTTGTTCACGGCATTATCAAAAAAATGAACGGCATTATCACCGTTTACAGCCGGGTCGGCAAAGGCACCGTGTTCAATGTGATTCTTCCCTGCATCACAGAGGATAAGCCGGATATTCAACAGATCCGTTCTCCCATCCGGCGCGGAACGGAACGGATCGCGCTGATAGATGATGAGACAGACATTGTGGCCGCCATGCGGTCCATCCTTGAAAATCTAGGATACCGGGTGACGGCATTTACAGACAGTGTGGCCGGGCTGTCCGCCATTGAATCGGGTCCTGACGAATTTGATCTGATCATCACGGATTATACCATGCCCGGCATAACCGGCCTGGAACTTGCCGGAAAGCTTGATCGGGCCGGGATTCGAATTCCCATCTTGCTGATGTCCGGTTTTTTTGGTGAGAAGATCAAAGCCGCGGCCCACGATGCCGGCATAGACCATCTGCTGTACAAACCGGTCAATACCTACCGGCTTTCTGCTGCCATTTGCAGGGCGTTGGGGAATAGTGACTGCGGATAAATTCCCTATGGCACGGGGGTGCAATCCCATTTAGTGGCATGAACTGACATGTATCCAATTTTTCCGTTTTTCATGCTGCATTGAATACTCTGCCCTCCCAAAAAAAGCTGGACTCCTGGCTCATGAAAGGTTTATAAGAAACTGGAGACAAGAAACAAGAGACAAGAGGGCGAAGCACCTGCGGTGCCCAATTTATAGTCTACCGTCGCTGGTATCTTCAGTTTCATTATTCGTTGTGGACGGTGCTTGGTTGGATAATCCAAGCCGTCCGTGACGGTTATATAGATTTGCATGAGCAGGACTTTAACCATTCAAGGACGTGAATTTTCAGAAGTTGATATACAAACGATACGCCATTTGATTAACGACAATCCCGCCTGGCACCGCACTCGTTTATCCAAAGAATTGTGTGCTCGCTGGGATTGGCGCACGGAAAAAGGTCTGCTCAAGGACATGGCCTGTCGAAGCATGCTGAGAAAACTTGAGCAAAAAGGGATGGTCACACTTCCCGTTGCCCGTCATAGCGGTAACCGTCAGCGGCGTATTCCCGATGTCCCCCATGATTGTAAGCCGATAGAAACCACTTTGCGTAAGATCCGCCCGATACAATTGATACCGGTATCGGGCCGTGGAGATATTGATGATTTATTCCATTGCCTTATGGATCGATATCATTACCTTGGGTGTAAAGGGTATGTCGGAGAACATATGAAGTATATGGCTTTTGATCGCAATTCTCGTCCGGTTGCCTGCCTGCTTTTTGGCTCAGCAGCATGGAAAACGGCCCCTCGTGACCGATTCATCGGTTGGGATAGGTCGGCTCGTCGCAGGAACCTGCATATGACGACCAACAATACCCGATTTTTGATTTTGCCATGGATTCGAATTCCCCATCTTGCCAGTCATATTCTGGGTTCATGTCTTAGGCGGCTGAGCCGGGACTGGACAGCTAAATATGGTCACGATATCTGTCTGGTAGAAACTTTCGTGGATCGATCACGCTTTGCCGGAACTTGCTACCAGGCGGCAAATTGGCAAAAAATTGGTCAAAGCAAAGGGCGAAGCCGTCAAGACAGGCACCACAGACTTCAGGTGCCGATAAAAGACATCTATGTATACCCGTTGACTTCCAATTATAAAAAGCAGCTATGCACACAAACTTGAGGGTTTCAGTCATCGAAATGACAGGTAATTTTTCAACCTGCAATTCGAGGACTGATCATGAAACTTGCTTCCACTATAAGGGATATTCGAACCCTTCTAACAAAAGCCGTAGCTGATTTCCAAAACCATCAAAATGCTAATATCCTGTGTGAGCAGGTACGGAACGGCCTCTTCATTATTGTGGAAGCATTTCTGGTTCCCGTCATTGAAAAGGCACTGTCTGACCCGGATCTTTTATCTGAACTGAAAATTGGTGCCGGTAAAAAGGGACTGCGTTTCAACGGATACCGCCCCAGCAGCATTCGATTATTGACAGGAACTACCCTGAGCATCCGATCCCCTTACTTTTCAAAAGTTGTTTCCAAACAACGGCCAGGCCCTAAAACAAAAAAACGACAAAAGGGGACAGGCCGCCATTTTGGGCTTGATTACCTTGGTTTTATCGGCAGGTGTTCAACGCTGTTCGCTTCGTCGGTGGTCCATGCAGCATTGCTCTGCCCCTCTTTTGAAATTGCCCGAAGATCCCTGGAAAACCATGCAATCAACTTAAATGTCAAAACCATACGCCGCATAACAATGAATCTTGCACAGGAAGCTATGCCCCTGCGTGGCCGGGTATCTTTTGGAGATACTGATCGCGTTGGTGGCAAAACGGTTCTGGTTTGTATCGACGGCGGTCGCCTTCGAGAACGGAGGCCAAAACGGGGACGTAAATCAAAAGGCCAAAAGCGGCAGGGATATCATACTGAATGGAAAGAACCCATTCAGTTTGTCATACATATTGTCGATCCGGACGGCACAATATCCAAAAAACACTTGCCGGTTTATGATGCCACAATGGGCGGTATTGATGCCGCTTTTGATATTCTTGAGATCTACTTGCGTGAATTAGATATTCCCAAAGCCAAGCGTGTTGTTTTCTGCTGTGACGGTGCACGTATCTATTGGAAGCGAACAGGCCCGCTGGCCAAACGGCTTGAAATCGAATCCTATTATGAGGTAATCGACTACACCCATGCAAAACAGAATTTACATGAAATCGTGGACAAATTGCCAAAGAGAATCCCTATAAAAGAAAGAAACCGGATAGCAGAATCTTGGAAGAACCTCCTTTGGGATGGCAGATTCAAAGACCTTAGAAAAGAAATTGTAAAACACATTACGTACCCTAAAAGGCGCATAGAAGCACTATCCAAATTTAAAAGTTACTTCGTGAAAAATCGAAACAGAATGCAGTATCGCCAGTTCCGCAGCCTGAAAATACCTACTGGCAGCGGCTGTGTTGAAAGTGCAATACGTCGGGTTATAAATCTCAGAATGAAATCACCGGGTATATTCTGGAAACCGGAAACATCCGAATCAATGTTGTTCTTAAGGAGTCAGCTCCTTTCCGGGAGGTGGAACATCTTGACTGACAATATCTTCATACAAATTCGGTCACTTTGCTTAGGCCACTAAATGGGAATGCACCCAAAGCGGCCCGTGGCCGTTATATGAAAGTCTCACTAACATCCTGAGAAGACTTTCATTTTTTGTTGTGGACGGTTCTTGGTTGGATAATCCAAGCCGTCCGTGACGGTTAGTCAGGTCTTCGGTGCATGCTTTTGCCATGTGAGAAGACATTCAATGAGCGAAGCCGTGGGGGTGCTGCTGAACAGCTGCTTCGGGACCAATTTTCCTAAGCTGGTAATACAACCCGGCCATATCCAGCAGGGGGGGGTGTCACCTTAAAAAGGCAGTTGCCCGTTATTCCGGCGGTTAGTGATTTGCGAGTCGGCCCAGGCTCCCTGAAAAAGATGGGAAAACGGTTTTTGTATCCTCATAAATATATAGAATTTATATTTTTTTTATATCTTTATTATTGGAGTATAATATATAAAATCAATTAGATATAGTATTAAGTATAATTATTCGTATACAAAAAAATGTAATTTAATATTGCTTTCATAAAACGCATTTGGTAACCATGCGGATAAGCAAAAATTAATATGGGATTTAAGGAGGCTTTCTTATGAGTGAAAATTATTCGGCATTTGGATTCGATCTGCCCACCAGCTGGCGGCATGGCATCGGCATGGCCGGCAGAGTCAATGAAGTGATGAAAGACCTTGGCTGTTGCAAGGCGCTGTTGCTGACCGACGATTTGCTGGTTGAAAATAAAGTGGTTGATCCCGTCATAAACTCACTGAAAGATGCCGGCATGGAATACACAATTTGCGGGGATGTCACCATGGAGCCCACCGTAAAGCTGTTTGACGCCATAGTTGACAAACTGGATCTGGAAAGCTTTGATTCAATTATTGCCGTTGGCGGCGGCAGTGTGCTGGACGTCTCCAAGGGACTTGCCTTGATCGCCTCTTTTGGCGGCCATATTTCCGATTATGCGGGGTTCAACAAAGTGCCGGGGGTGCCAAAGCAGAAAATCATCACCATTCCCACCACATCCGGGACCGGAAGCGAGGTCTCAGACGGTGTGGTCCTCATTGATGAAGAACGGGAAACCAAATTTCTGGTCATCAGCAAGAAAATATGTCCCACTGTCGCCCTGACCGACCCTGAGCTGACCTGTTCCATGCCGCCGAGGGTCACCGTATGCAGCGGCGTTGACGCCCTTGTCCACGCCACGGAATCCTATATCTCCAACCGGGCGAGTGTGGTCACGGAAATATACGCATTAAAGGCCATTGAATACCTTTGCACCGGTTTCAAACCAGCCATAGCCAACGGTCAGGACATTAAAGCCCGCGAATATATGCAGCTTGGCGCGACAATGGCCATGACCGCCGGCATGAATTCCTATCTTGGCCTGTGCCACGCCATGGCCATGCCCTTGTGCGCCCTTTACCACATGCCCCATGGGCAGGCCTGCGGCATGTCGCTTCCCACGGTGCTTCAGTTCAACGCCAAGGTAAGCAACGCCAAGGTAATAACGGCGCTCAAAACCATGGGATTGTATGACCCGAAGACCGGTGATGATGCCACTAAGGATCAGGTCTATGACCTGTTGAAGGGGTTTTTAACCGACATTGGGATATCACTGAATTTAACGGATTTTAATTACACGGAAAAGGATAACCCCCAGATTATCCAGGCCACCCTGCAGAGCGCTCAAGCACCGACCAACCCCAGAAAGCTGTCTGAGCAGGATATGGCTGACATTATTTCCAAACTGAAATAATGGTCATGCCCTGGATGGTAGAAACCGGACCCAATCCCCGGTTATCCGGCCGGGGATTGGTCCATCACCAAAAATAGAGGCCTTTTTTCAGCTTGCTGATAAGGCTTCACATAAAAAAGGAGGGATATTTTCTACAATTTGCTACAACTCAACAGGTGTTAAGAAGGCGCGTGGCTTTTGCTCCAAATATTAATCTCAAATTAAAGAAGAGGACAGCATAATGAAGGTACGTCGAGTAGATCTTATTGTTTTTCTGTTTTTCGCTGCTATGGTTTTTGTTGCTGGAGGGCCTGCTACTGTTTCGGCAAAGGTTATTAAACTTAAGTATTGCAATATCTTTCCACCTACCCATATTCAAACGCAGCTTGGAGAATCCTGGATAAAGGAGATTGAAAAAAGAACCGACGGCCGGGTAAAGGTTGATTATTATCCCGGTAGTGCGATCCTTAAAGCGGACAAGATGTACAGCGGTGTTCAGTCGGGAATCAGCGATATTGGAATGTCCATTTTTGTTTACAACCGGGGCATGTTTCCGGTGATGGAGGTGGTGGATCTGCCCCTTGGGTTTACCAGTGGACAAATGGCAACATCTGTAATCAACGATATTTATAAAAAATTCCCCCCTGAAAAATTGGACAAGGAAGTTAAGGTTATGTACCTGCACGCCCATGGTCCGGGAGTGCTTCATGCAAAGAAAGCCATCCAGAGTTTAGAAGATATCAAGGGCCGGAAGATCAGGGGGCAGGGCGCCACGGCCCTGATTATCAAGTCCCTGGGCGGGGTGCCGGTGGCCATGGGACAGAGCCATACCTACGAAGCCCTCCAAAAAGGGGTGGTTGAGGGCAATTTCAGCCCCATGGAGGTGTTGAAGGGATGGAAACAGGCTGATGTGGTTAAGTTTACAACCGCCTGCTACGGGGTGGGCTACTCCTCCACCTTTTACCTGATTATGAATAAACCCAAATGGGACTCCCTGCCCAAGGATATCCAGGAAATTTTTACTGAAGTCAATACCGAATGGTCCAAGAAACATGCCCAGGCCTGGGACCAGGTGGATAAGGAAGGCAAGGAGTATGCACTCGGTGAAGGCCATACGATGATCACCTTGAGCCCGGAAGAAAACGCCCGTTGGAAAGAGGCGGTACAGCCGGTGATTGACGGGTATATAGAGGACGCCAAAAAGCGGGGCCTGCCCGGCGAATTATATGTTGAGACAGCGCTCAAACTGATTAAAGAGTATAAATAAACCGGTTAGTTGTGTCTAAATGGGGTGCAGGATCAAACGGTTGATCCTGCACCAGTGAAAAAAAGGATGTTGAATATGCAACGATTTCGCATGGCCGTTAAATGGCCGGCATCAAAACTCAATTATGTTTCAGGAATATGTCTTGTGTCCATGATGGGGATCAATTGCCTTGACATTATTTTGCGGTTTTTCAGAATGCCGTTTCCCGGAACTTATGAAATCGTGGGCTTTTTAAGCGCCATCATGATCAGCTTTGCAATGGCCCAGGCCACCCTGGAACGGACCCATGTTGCGGTGGAGCTTATCGTGTCCAGGCTTTCCAGACCGGTACAAAAAGTTTTTTTTGTTTTTGTGAATATCATTGTGCTGATTCTATTAGGTTTATTAAGCTTTGAAACCTTTCGGTACGGTATCTATTTTCAGAATTCCGGAGAACTTTCTCTGACACTGCAATTCCCATTCTACCCAATTTTATATGGCATGTCCGCTGCATACGGGATCGCTGCCCTTGTCCCTGCGGTCGATATCGGCTCTGTTCTGATCGGTAAACAAAAGGCCTGGTACAACTGGCAATGACCGGCGGTACGTCAAGTTAAATCTCAATCTGAAGAAAGGATTACAATGGAAGCTCCAATTGTCGGCGTCATCGCCATCGGTGTTCTGATCTGCCTGTTGTTTGCCCGTCTGCCGGTAGCATTCAGTATGGCTGCGGTTGGTATTGCGGGTTTTTCGTATCTGGTTTC